>NZ_CP014158.1:797500-5597500 GCF_001586155.1 Pseudomonas citronellolis | reverse complement strand
CGGCGCGGCGATGAACCACTGGTACCACATGGACATGAACTACCGCGCGGTCATCAACATGCTGATGATGTGCGGCTGCATCGGCCAGAGCGGCGGCGGCTGGGCCCACTACGTCGGCCAGGAGAAGCTGCGCCCGCAGACCGGCTGGGTACCGCTGGCCTTCGGCACCGACTGGAGCCGCCCGCCGCGGCAGATGAACGGCACCAGCTTCTTCTACCTGCACAGCTCGCAGTGGCGCCATGAAAAGCTGTCGATGCACGAAGTGCTCTCGCCCCTGGCCGACAGCAAGCAGTTCCCCGAGCACGCGGTGGACTACAACATCCGCGCCGAGCGCATGGGCTGGCTGCCCTCCGCGCCGCAGCTGGACCGCAACCCGCTGCGCATCGCCGCCGACGCCGAACGCGCCGGGCTGCCGGTGCAGGACTACGTGGTGCGCGAGCTCAAGGCCGGCAACCTGCGCTTCGCCAGCGAGAAGCCGGACGACGCGCAGAACTTCCCGCGCAACATGTTCATCTGGCGTTCCAATCTGCTGGGCAGCTCGGGCAAGGGCCACGAGTACATGCTCAAGTACCTGCTGGGCGCCAAGAACGGCGTGATGAATGAGGACCTCGGCAAGGCCGGCGGCCCGCGTCCCACCGAGGTGGACTGGGTGGAGCAGGGCGCCGAAGGCAAGGTCGACCTGGTCACCACCCTGGACTTCCGCATGTCCTCCACCTGCATGTACTCGGACATCGTCCTGCCGACGGCCACCTGGTACGAAAAGGACGACCTCAACACCTCCGACATGCACCCCTTCATCCACCCGCTGTCGGCCGCCATCGACCCGGCGTGGGAGGCCAAGAGCGACTGGGAAATCTACAAGGCCATCGCGAAGAAGTTCTCCGAGGTCGCCGTCGGCCACCTGGGTGTGGAGCAGGACCTGGTCACCGTGCCGCTGCTGCACGACACCGCCAACGAACTGGCCCAGCCCTTCGGCGGCAGTGACTGGAAGAAAGGCGAGTGCGAAGCGCTGCCGGGCAAAACCATGCCCACCCTGCATGTGGTCGAGCGCGACTACCCGAACACCTACAAGAAGTTCACCTCCCTCGGCCCGCTGCTGGACAAGCTGGGCAACGGCGGCAAGGGCATCGGCTGGAACACCGAGAAGGAAGTCAAGCTGGTGGGCGATCTCAACCACCGCGTGCTGGAGCCGGGCGTCAGCCAGGGCCGGCCGCGCATCGAGAGCGCCATCGACGCCGCCGAGGTGATCCTCGCCCTGGCCCCGGAAACCAACGGCCAGGTGGCGGTCAAGGCGTGGAACGCGCTGGCCAAGATCACCGGGCGCGAGCACGAGCACCTGGCGCTGCCCAAGGAAGAGGAGAAGATCCGCTTCCGCGACATCCAGGCGCAGCCGCGCAAGATCATCTCCAGCCCCACCTGGTCGGGCCTGGAAGACGAGCACGTGAGCTACAACGCCTGCTACACCAACGTCCACGAACTGATCCCGTGGCGCACCATCACCGGCCGCCAGCAGTTCTACCAGGACCACCCGTGGATGCAGGCCTTCGGCGAAGGCTTCGTCAGCTACCGGCCGCCGGTCAACACCCGCAGCACCGACAAGCTGTTCAACAAGAAGCCCAACGGCAACCCGGAGATCACCCTGAACTGGATCACCCCGCACCAGAAATGGGGCATCCACTCCACCTACAGCGACAACCTGCTGATGCTCACCCTGTCGCGCGGCGGGCCGATCATCTGGCTCAGCGAGCATGACGCCAAGCGCGCCGGCATCGAGGACAACGACTGGGTCGAAGTCTTCAACGCCAACGGCGCCGCCACCTGCCGCGCGGTGGTCAGCCAGCGGGTGAAGGACGGCATGGTGCTGATGTACCACGCCCAGGAACGCATCGTGAACGTGCCCGGCAGCGAGACCACCAAGACCCGCGGCGGCCACCACAACTCGGTGACCCGCGTGGTGCTCAAGCCCACCCACATGATCGGCGGCTACGCCCAGCAGGCCTGGGGCTTCAACTACTACGGCACCGTGGGCTGCAACCGCGACGAGTTCGTGGTGGTGCGCAAGATGAACAAGGTCGACTGGCTCGACGAGCCGGAACATGGCGGCCTGGGCGGCGACGCCCTGCCGCAGCCGCTGCCCCGGGACATTTGAGGAGAGACGCCATGAAAATTCGTTCGCAAGTCGGCATGGTGCTGAACCTCGACAAATGCATCGGCTGCCACACCTGCTCCATCACCTGCAAGAACGTCTGGACCAGCCGCGAAGGCATGGAATACGCCTGGTTCAACAACGTCGAGACCAAGCCCGGCATCGGCTACCCGAAGGAGTGGGAGAACCAGCAGAAGTGGAAGGGCGGCTGGGTGCGCAACGCCGACGGCTCCATCGTCCCGCGCATCGGCGGCAAGTTCCGGGTGCTGGCGAACATCTTCGCCAACCCCGACCTGCCGGAGATCGACGACTACTACGAACCCTTCGACTTCGACTACCAGCACCTGCATACCGCGCCCAAGGCGCAGCACCAGCCGGTGGCGCGGCCGCGCTCGCTGATCAGCGGGCAGCGCATGCAGAAGATCGAATGGGGCCCGAACTGGGAGGAAATCCTCGGCACCGAGTTCGCCAAGCGGCGCAAGGACAAGAACTTCGACCAGGTCCAGGCGGACATCTACGGTGAGTACGAGAACACCTTCATGATGTACCTGCCGCGCCTGTGCGAGCACTGTCTGAACCCGGCATGCGTGGCGTCCTGCCCGAGCGGGGCGATCTACAAGCGCGAAGAGGACGGCATCGTCCTCATCGACCAGGACAAGTGCCGCGGCTGGCGCATGTGCATCAGCGGCTGCCCGTACAAGAAAATCTACTTCAACTGGAAGAGCGGCAAGTCCGAGAAGTGCATCTTCTGCTACCCGCGCATCGAGGCCGGCCAGCCCACCGTGTGCTCGGAGACCTGCGTGGGGCGCATCCGCTACCTCGGCGTGCTGCTCTACGACGCCGACCGCATCCATGAAGTGGCCAGCTGCGCCGACGAGCGCGAGCTGTACCAGAAGCAGCTGGAAATCTTCCTCGACCCGTTCGACCCGAAAGTGATCGAGCAGGCGCGCAAGGACGGCGTGCCGGACAGCGTCATCGAGTCGGCGCAGAAGTCGCCGGTGTACAAGCTGGCCATGGACTGGCAGCTGGCCCTGCCGCTGCACCCGGAATACCGCACGCTGCCGATGGTCTGGTACGTGCCGCCGCTGTCGCCGATCCAGAACGCCGCCGCCGAGGGCCACATCGGCAGCGACGGGGTGATCCCGGACGTCGAATCGCTGCGCATCCCCGTGCAGTACCTGGCCAACCTGCTCACCGCCGGCGACACCGCGCCGGTGCTGCGCGCCCTCAAGCGCCTGTTGGCGATGCGCGCCTACAAGCGCGCCGAGCAGGTGGAAGGCAAGCAGGACCTGGACGTGCTGGCCAAGGTAGGGCTGTCGGTGCAACAGGTGGAAGAGATGTACCGCTACCTGGCCATCGCCAACTACGAGGACCGCTTCGTCATCCCCACCGCGCACCGCGAGGAGGCGCTTTCCGACGCCTTCGCCGAGCGCTCGGGCTGCGGCTTCAGCTTCGGCAGCGGCTGCTCGGGCAACTCCGGCGTGAACCTGTTCGGCGGCAAGCCGGTGGACCGCCGCAACGTCATCCAGACCGTGCAGATCCAGGAGTGAAGGCCATGACTATCTCCCTGGAAAGCCACAGCCAACTGCTCAAGCTCTGCGCGCTGCTGCTGGACTACCCGCGCCCGGAAGTGCGCGAGGAAAGCCTGGCGCTGCACGCGCTGATCCGCACCAGCGACCTGCCCGAAGCGCAGCGCGACGGCCTCGCCGCGCTGCTCAACGAACTCTGCCAGGGCGACCTGCTGGACGTGCAGGCGCGCTACGACGGCCTGTTCGAACGCGGCCGCTCGGTCTCGCTGCTGCTCTTCGAGCACGTCCACGGCGAGAGCCGCGACCGCGGCCAGGCCATGGTCGACCTGCTGCACCGCTACAACGCCGCGGGCCTGGCCATCCACGTCAACGAGTTGCCGGACTACCTGCCGCTGTACCTGGAGTTCCTCGCCCTGCAGGACGCCGAGGGCGCGCGCGTCGGCCTGGCCGAGGTGGCGCACATCCTCGCCCTGCTGGCGACGCGCCTGGACGAGCGCGGCAGCGCCTACGCGGCGGTGTTCCACGGCCTGCTGGAACTCTCCGGCGAGCGCCCGGACCTGGCCGGGCTGCACCGCGACTGCGAGCAGGAGGCTCGCGACGACAGCCTGGAGGCGCTGGACAAGGCCTGGGAGGAAACCCAGGTGAGCTTCGGCGAACCCGCCGCCGGCTGCCCGTCGAACCCGCGGCAGCCCTCCAGCGCCCTCGAACAACCCCTGCAATGGGTCGCCCAGCCGGTGCCGCCGCGCCGGGTGGCCAGCCAAGGAGCCTGATCATGTCGTTCAATACCCTGCTGTTCGGGGTCTACCCCTACGTCGCCCTGTTCATCTGCCTGGTGGGCAGCTGGGCGCGCTTCGACCTGTCGCAATACACCTGGAAGGCCGGCTCCAGCCAGATGCTGAGCAAGAGAGGCATGCGCGTGTACAGCAACCTGTTCCACGTGGGCGTGCTGTTCATCCTCGCCGGCCACTTCGTCGGCCTGCTGACGCCGCACGCGGTCTACGAGCACCTGATCAGCACCGAGCACAAGCAGCTGTTGGCCATGGTCTCCGGCGGCTTCTTCGGCGTGCTCTGCTTCATCGGCCTGACCGGGCTGATCCTGCGCCGCCTGACCGACGCCCGGGTGCGCGCCACCGGCAACGCCTCGGACCTGATGATCCTGCTGGTGCTCTACGCCCAGCTGATCCTCGGCCTGTCCACCATCGTCGCCTCCACCCACCACCTGGACGGCTCTGTGATGGTCATGCTGGCCGACTGGGCGCAGTCGGTGGTCACCCTGCAGCCGCTGGCCGCGGCCGAGGCCATCGCCCCGGTGTCGCTGGTCTACAAGCTGCACGTGATGCTCGGCCTGACGCTGTTCGTGCTCTTCCCCTTCACCCGCCTGGTGCACATCGTCAGCGCCCCGGTGTGGTACCTGGGCCGCCGCTACCAGGTGGTCCGCCAGAAGAGCCGCGCGGCCTGATCCATCGCGCCAACCCACTGGGCGGATAACCGTTCGCGGTTATCCGCCGCCCGAAGGTGAACCCCATGAGCTGCTCCCACTACGAAAACCGCGTCGAACACGTCGAGCTGCCGAAGCTGGCGGTCAACGGCATCGCCATCGACGCCGACGAACTGGCCCGCGAACTCCAGTACCACCCGGCCACCAGCCACGCCGAGGCGCTGCACGCCGCCTGCCGCGCGCTGGTGGTGCGCCAGCTGCTGCTGCAGCGCGCCGACGCGCTGGGCATCAGCGCCGAGGCGGAGGAGGGCGAGGCGCCCGAGGAAGCCCGCATCCGTGCCCTGGTCGACCGTGACGTCGGGACACCCGAGGCTGACGAAGCCAGCTGCCGGCAATGGTATGAAACCAACCCCGGTCGCCTGACCAGCCCCTGGCGCATGAGCCTGCGGCACATCCTGCTGGCCTGCGCCCCGGACGACCTGGAAGGCCGCGCCAAGGCCCGCGAACAGGCCCTGAGCCTGCTGGAAGAGCTGCGCCAACACCCCGAGCGCTTCACCGAAAAGGCCATGCGCTTCTCCGCCTGCCCGTCGAAGAACGAAGGCGGCGACCTGGGCTGGATCGAGCCGGGCCAGACCGTGCCCGAATTCGAGAAACGCCTGCTGCGGGAAACCCCCGGCCTGCTGGCCCAGCCCCTGGAAAGCCGCTACGGCCTGCACGTGGTCGAACTGCTGGCGCGCGAAGGCGGCGAACCGTTGCCCTTCGCCGAAGCCCGCCCGCGCATCGCCGCCTACCTGCGCGCCCAGGTGCTGCAGCGCGCGGTCAGCCAGTACATCGCCGTGCTGGCCGGCGAGGCGCACATCGAGGGCTTCGCCTTCGACGCCGCGGACTCGCCGCTGGTGCAGTGAGGCAGGCGCCGCACTGGACAGCCCCCTCTTCCTTCAGGGAGAGGGTTGGGGAGAGGGCCGGATCGTCCGCCTTCGCCAACGCATCAACCGGAGCACCCACATGTCCGACTGGATCGACGGCCAGGGCCGCAAGATCGACTACCTGCGTCTGTCGGTGACCGACCGCTGCGACTTCCGCTGCGTCTACTGCATGGCCGAGAACATGCGCTTCCTGCCACGCCAGCAGGTGCTGACCCTGGAAGAGATCGAGCGCGTCGCCCGGCTGTTCGTCGAACGCGGCGTGCGCAAGCTGCGCCTCACCGGCGGCGAGCCGCTGGTGCGCCCCGGCATCGTCGGCCTGTGCGAACGCCTGGCCGCGCTGCCCGGCCTGCGCGAACTGTGCATGACCAGCAACGGCTCGCAACTCGTCCGCCTGGCCGGCGACCTGCGCGCCGCGGGCCTGACGCGCCTGAACATCAGCCTCGACACCCTGGACCCGCAACGCTTCCAGGCCATCACCCGCACCGGCCGCCTCGACCAGGTGCTGCGCGGCATAGACGCGGCGCGGGAGGTGGGCTTTTCCGGGATCAAGCTCAACTGCGTGGTGATGAAGGGGCGCAACGCCGACGAGGTGCCGGCGCTGGTGGACTACGCCATCGCCAACGAACTGGACATCAGCTTCATCGAGGAAATGCCCCTGGGCCAGGTCGGCCGCGACCGCGAGGAGAGCTTCTGCTCCAGCGACGAAGTGCGCGCGCTGATCGCCGAGCGCTTCGAACTGCTGGACAGCGCCGAGCACAGCGGCGGCCCGGCGCGCTACGTGCGCCTGGCGCAACACCCGCGCACGCGCATCGGCTTCATCTCGCCGCACTCGCACAACTTCTGCGCCACCTGCAACCGCCTGCGCCTGACCGCCGAAGGCCGCCTGCTGCTGTGCCTGGGCCACGAGCACTCCGTGGACCTGCGCGGCCTGCTGCGCCGCTACCCGCTGGACGACGCGCCGATCCTCGACGCCCTGCACGCTGCCCTGCAACGCAAGCCCGCCCGCCACGAGTTCAACACCGGCGGCGATGTGCAGGTGCTGCGCTTCATGAACCTCAGCGGCGGCTGATCTAAAGAACGCCCCTTCGTAGGATGGGTTGAGCGAAGCGATACCCATCACCCCGTCCCGATGGGTATCGCAAGCTCAACCCATCCTACGGTCGTGCTTTTCCGTCCCGCAAAGAAAAGGCCCCGGCGAAATGAGCGGTTCGCTGGGGCCTGGGCGCATGTCTGCGCTGGATAACCGTGGTTGGAAAGGCAGATCATCTCGTCTGGCGGTCCCTCCATATGGCTGTCGTTGCAAGTCAGACTAGGCCAGCGCCGGGGCACTGACATCCCTCGTAGGGGGTAGTCCGCCCGGGGCGAAAGAGAGTGCGGCGACGTTATCCGTCGCCTGGCGTTCAGCGCGGGTTGCTGGAGGAGCCGCCGCCGAACAGGCCGCCGAAGATGCTGTTGACCAGGCCGAACAGGCCACCGACGATCGGCAGGTTCTGCAGCACGTTGAACACGCCGCCCAGCAGGCCGCCGGACTGCGAGCCGGAAGTGCCGAACAGGTCGCCCAGCATGCCGAAGAGGAAGCCGCCGGCTACCTGGTCGATTTCGTTTTCGTTGAGTACTTTCAGATCGTTCATGGCTGTTTCTCGCAAGCAGGAAAGGGATCGGCCCGGGATGGGCCGACCCGCATTCTCCCGGCCACCGCGCAGGCGGGCCATTCGGGATGGGCGCGCCGGACGGTGGGAAACGTCCGGTGTGCGCGAGCATGACTACGTGGAAGGGCTGTCTTTGCGTGCCCGCCTACGGTGCTTGCCGGTGGCTGTGTGTGCCAGGCAGGCTCCGCTCCCTCACCCCAGCCCTCTCCCAGAGGGAGAGGGGGCCGCTCGGCGTCGGCGAGAAGTTCGGCGTCACCCTGTAGCGGGCCCTGCCCGCGAAATCGCGCGCAGGGCGCGCTCCTACAATGGGGAGGGGGGGACGGAGGGGGCGGGCTGGCTCCGTTGCCCTCACCCCAGCCCTCTCCCAGAGGGAGAGGGAGCCGTTCGGCGTCGGCGGGAAGTTCGGCGTCAACCTGTAGGAGCGGGCCCTGCCCGCGAATCGCGTGCAGGGGAATGCCACGGCTGGTGCGGCGTAGGGCGGATAACCGTTCGCGGTTATCCGCCGTTTGACCTTGGCTTGAGCCGCGCCGGAGCCAACCCGTCCGCACTCAGCCCATGGCGCACCAGCACCTCGGGCAACTCGTCGGCACGGATCAGCGCAGCGCTGGCCTGGCCCATGGCCGCCGAGGTCTGGATGCCATAGCCGCCCTGGCCGGCCACCCAGTAGAAACCGGGCGCCTGCGGATCGTAGCCGGACACCAGCTCGCCATCGGCGAAGAACGAGCGCAACCCGGCCCAGGTGTGGCTGGGGCGGCGGATGCTGAGCGTGGTGTGCTCCTCGATGCGGTGGATGCCCAGGGCGATGTCCAGTTCCTCGGGCTGCACGTCGTGGGGCTCCACCGCGTCGGCGTTGGCCGGGGAGCCGAGCAGCAGGCCGGCGTCGGGTTTGAAGTAGAAGGACTCGTCCAGGCTCACCAGCACCGGCCAGGCGTGGCTGTCCACGCCTTCGCCCGGAGCGAAGAGAAAGGCCGCGCGGCGCTTGGGCTGCAGGCCCAGCGGGGCGACGCCGGCGAGTTCGGCCAGCTTGTCGCACCAGGCGCCGGCGGCGTTGACCAGCACGGGGGCGCGGTAGCTCTGCTGGCCCGTGCGTACTTCCCACTGGCCATCGACGTAGGCCGCGGCGAGCACCTCGCTGTCGAACTGCACGCTGCCGCCGTTGCGGCGGATGCCGCGCAGGTAGCCCTGCAGCAGGGCGTCGGTGTCGATGTCGGCGGCGCTGGGGTCGTACAGCGCGCCGTGGACCTTGTCGCGGCGCAGCACCGGGACCATGGCGCAGGCCTCGTCGGCGTCCAGCAGGCGCATCTCCGGCACATTGGCGCGGGCGCTGTCGAACTGGCGGCGCAGTTCCTCGGCGTCGCCGGCGAAGTCCACGATCAACTCGCCGCGCGGGCTGAGGATCGGGTGCTCGGCGAAGCCCTCCGGCGGGGCGTCGAAGAAGGCCCGGCTGGCGGCGGTCAGGGCGCGTACCTGGGGCGTGCCGTAGGCCACGGTATACAGCGCCGCCGAGCGGCCGGTGGAGTGGTAGCCGGCGTGGGATTCGCGCTCGAGCACGGCGACCTTGCCGTGGGGCGCGAGGAAGTAACCGGTGGAAGCGCCGGCGATACCGGCGCCGATGATCAGGAAGTCGACCTCGGTCATGGGCGTCTCTGCGTCAGGCGGGTGGCAGCGGGCGAGGGAAGGGTGATGGGCATGCCGGGGCTCCGGGATGGATGATTTTTCCATTCTGGAATTTTGGGGGTGGGGGCGGCAAGGAGGGAGGGCTCTGGCGGGGAAGGGCGGCGTCAGCCTGTAGGAGCGAGCTTGCTCGCGAATGGTGTTTGCCGGCGGCGGCTGTATTTCGGGTTGAGTCCGCTCCCTCTCCCCAGCCCTCTCCCTGAAGGGAGAGGGGGCAGTCCGTGCCGAGAGACGGCTAGGTTTCATCCGGCAGCTTTCGGCGTTGCCGGCTAACTCCAGAGCACCAGCGTCTGCCCAACGGTCCCCTCTCCCTTCAGGGAGAGGGTTAGGGAGAGGGAAAGGCGTTGAACCAAGCCGCCGACGTTTCCGGTGAGTGCTAGAGCTGAAACTGCGCCACCAACGCCTCCTGGCTCCCGGCCACCTTGCGCAAGTGCTCGCCGCAGTCGCGGGTGTGCGCGGCGGTCTTGCGGTTCTCCGCAGTCATGTCGCTCAGGCGGTGCATGTGCTGGTTCACTTCCTGGGTGGTGGCCGCCTGCTGTTCGGCCGCCGCGGCGATCTGGAAAGCCATGGCGTGCACGCCCTGCAGGGATTCGTCGAGGGCGCCGAGGGAGTCCAGCACCGCCTGGGTGTCGTGCTCCAGGGTGCGCGCCTGTTCGCTGGCGCCGCCCATGCTGGCCTGGGCCTGGGTGGAGGAGTCGCCGAGGGTGCCGACTATGGTGACGATCTCGTCGGTGGCGCTGCGGGTGCGCTGGGCCAGGCTGCGCACTTCGTCGGCCACCACGGCGAAGCCGCGGCCGGCGTCGCCGGCGCGGGCGGCTTCGATGGCGGCGTTCAGGGCCAGCAGGTTGGTCTGCTCGGCGATCGAGCGGATCACCTCCAGCACCGAGTTGATCTGCTGGCTGTCGCCGGCCAGGGCCTGCACCACCCGGTCGGCGTCGCGCAGGCCGGCGAGCAGCTGGTCCTGGCGGCCGATCATGCGCTGCAGGGTGCCCTGCATGGTGACGAAGGCCTCGCGCGCGGCCGCGCTGCCGTCGGCGCTGCGGCTGGCGCTGCCGGCGATTTCCTGCACGGTGGCGGCCATCTGGTCGACGGCGCTGACCACCATCTCCAGGGCTTCCTGCTGCTGGTCCAGGTGGCTGCTGGTGCGTCCGGCGGCGTCGAGGATGTCGCCGCTGGCGTCGCCCACCGCCTCGCTGGCCTGGCGCAGGCGCTCGACCACCTGGCGCCAGGCCGCGGCCATCTCGTGCAGGGCCTGCATCAGGCCGCTGCCGGCATCGGCGCCGCCGGCCAGCTTCAGCTCGCCGTTGGCCAGGCGCTGGGCCAGGGCCGCCATGCTCGCCGGTTCGCCGCCCAGCGGGCGCATCACGCTGCGGCTGACCAGCCAGGTGCCGGCGGCCACGCCGGCGAGGGTCAGCAGGCCCAGCACCAGCATCTGCCACATCAGCTTGCGCACCGGGGCGAAGGCCTGGTCCTGGTCCATTTCCGCCACCAGCGCCCAGTGCAGGCCGTCGAGGTTCAGCGGCACGAAGGACTTCAGCGCCGTCGCGCCGCTCAGGCCGGTCTCGGTCAGGCGTCCCTGTTCGCCGGCCAGGGCCTTTTCGCTGGCCTGGCCGGGGAGGGCGGCGGGCGCGTCGCCGGCGCGGCGCACACGATGGTCGGCGAAACGCGCCGAGTCCGAACGCAGGCGCCCGTCGCCGCCCACCAGGTAGGTCTCGCCGGCCTCGCCCAGGCCCTGGCGGCTCTGCATCACGTCGTTGATCGCCTTCAGCGGCAGTTCCAGCACCAGCAGCAGCTGCAGCTTGTCGTGGTCCTTGATCGGCGCGGCCAGCCATTGCACCGGTTGCTTGTCGTCCAGGGCCGGCTCCAGGTCGCTGATGCTCGCCTTGCCGCTGCCCAGGGCGCCGCGGACGAAGCGCCCGAAGGGCGTATCGCGCCATTGCGCGGCGTTCATGTTCTGCTGGTAGTCGGCGCCGCGGCCCAGGCTGAAGACCACGCTGCCGTCGCTGGCCACCAGGCGCAGCTCGCGGTAGCCGAAGGTCTTGGTGAAGTTTTCGAATACCGGGCGGTCGTAGTTGGCGGTGGTGACCAGCGCCTCGCTCTCCAGCCCCGCGTAGTTGGCGCCGAGGTTGCCGGCCAGGCTGCTGAGCTGGTCGTGGCGCGCCTGCCAGGCGTCCATCAGCTGCCGCTGCTTGATGCTGGCCACCGCCTCCAGGGCGTTCAGGCTCTGTTCTTCGAGGGCGCGGCTGGCCTGGTGATAGACCACCATGGCCATGACCAGCACCGGGATGAGGCCGATGAGCAGGAAACTGAGGGCGAGCTTGGCGCGCAAGGGCATGGGCGGGATTCCGAAGGCTTGTTCTGAAAGGCGTCGTAAAAAATTCTGCAAGAAGCGTGCAAATTTATTTACGAACGTAAACAAAATCGATCAGGCCGTTCGTTTATCTGCTCGGCTATCAGCCCCGGGCCCAGGCAGGACGATGGCCGGGTGCCATTGTTTGGTGGGGAGAGGGGAGGCGTCGTCCCGGCGGACCCGGCGGGACGAATGGGGCGTTGCGCACCGCGCCGGTGCGTCACCGCGCTCGCCTGGCGTCACCGGGCGTAACGCCGGCGGAAACGAAAAAGGCGAAGCCCGTGGCTTCGCCTTTTTCCGTTTCGCGCGGGGATCAGTGCTTGCGCGGCACCGGCTTGAGCAGCTCGGCGGGCGGCATCTCGCAGGTGATCTTGCGGCCCAGCAGCTCTTCGATCGGCGGCAGGGCGAAGGCGTCGTCCTCGCCGGCGAAGCTGATCGAGGTGCCGGTGCTGCCGGCGCGGCCGGTACGGCCGATGCGGTGCACGTAGTCGTCCGGGTCTTCCGGCAGGGTGAAGTTGATCACGTGGCTGATGGCTTCGACGTGGATGCCGCGGCCGGCCACGTCGGTGGCCACCAGCACGCGGATCTTGCCTTCGCGGAAGCCTTCCAGGACCTTGATGCGCTTGTGCTGCGGCACGTCGCCGGACATCTGCGCGGCGCTGATGCCGTCCTTGGTAAGGCGTTCCTCGATACGGCGGACCTCGTCCTTGCGGTTGGCGAAGACCATCACGCGGGTCCAGTCGTTCTGCGCGATCAGGTTGTACAGCAGCTTGTACTTGTCGCTGCCGGCCACGGCGTAGACGTGTTGCTCGACGGTGTCGCTGGCGACGTTCTCCGGCTCGATCTCGACGATGGCCGGGTCCACGGTCCACTGCTTGGCCAGGTTCATCACGTCGTCGGTGAAGGTGGCGGAGAACAGCAGGGTCTGGCGCTCGCCCTTGTACGGGGTCTGGCGGATGATCTGGCGGACCTGGGGGATGAAGCCCATGTCGAGCATGCGGTCGGCCTCGTCCAGCACCATCACCTCGACCATGTCCAGGTGCACCTCGCCGCGCTGGTTGAAGTCCAGCAGGCGGCCGGGGGTGGCCACGAGGATGTCGCAGTAGCGCGATTCGAGGGTCTTGAGCTGCTTGTCGAAGTCCATGCCGCCGACGAAGCTCATGACGTTCAGCCCGGTGTACTTGGCCAGGCCCACGGCGTCCTTGGCGATCTGCACCACCAGCTCGCGGGTCGGCGCGATGATCAGCGCGCGCGGCTCGCCCATGTAGCGTTCCTTGGGCGGCGGCGTCTGCAGCAGCTGAGTGATGATCGAGATGAGGAAGGCGGCGGTCTTGCCGGTGCCGGTCTGGGCGCGGCCGATGGCGTCCTGGCCCCTGAGGGTGAAGCCCAGCACCTGCGCCTGGATCGGCGTGCAGTAGGGGAAGCCGAGGTCGTGGATGGCGTGCATCAGCCGCGGGTCGAGGTTGAAGTCGTGGAAGCGCGTCTTGCCTTCGGCCGGCTCGACCACGAAGTCTTCCAGCTTCCAGTTGTCCACAACCTGCGCCTTGGGCTTGCGCTCGCGGCGCGGGCGCTCGGTCTTCTCGGTTTTTTCGCGCGGCGGCTTGTCGGTGCGCTCGGCCTTCTCCGGGCGGTCGCCGCCGCGGTCCTGGCGTTCGCCGCGCGGCTTGTCGCCCTTGGGCGGGCGCGGCGGCTTGTCGTTGCGTTCGCCTTCGGGGCGGGGAGCGCGCGGCTTGCGCGGGCGCTGTTCGCCGTCCTGGCTGGCGGCTGCGGGGGAGGAGGGGGCTGGGGTGGGCGTTGCGGCGGGCTGCTCGCCCTCGCCCTTGCCGAAGATTTTCTTGAGTGCCTTGAGCACGGTGATCTCGTAGTGGTTAAGGATTGAACGGCCGCCAGTGTAAAGCAAGTTGCCAGCCAGGCGAAATCCGTGCGTTGGGGGCGTTGGCCAAAGCCTGCCGTGGATCAGCCGCAGAGGCGGTTGCGGCCGTGCTGCTTGGCCCGGTACAGGGCCTCGTCGGCGCGCCGCAGCAGGCCCTGCAGGCTCTCCTGCAGGTGCATCTCGGCCACGCCGAGGGACACGGTGACGCCGGGCAGGGCGCCCAGCGGGGAATAGAAGGAGTCGATCTGCTCCAGGCTCATGCGCAGGCGCTCGCCGATGGCGCGGGCCTCGTCCAGGCTCACTTCCGGCAGCAGGATGACGAATTCCTCGCCGCCGAAGCGCGCCATGCTGTCCTTGGGCCGCAGCTGGCTGCGCAGGGTATGGGCCACCAGGCAGAGGGCGTAGTCGCCGGCCAGGTGGCCGTGGCGGTCGTTGTAGTCCTTGAAGTGGTCGACATCCAGCATGAGCATCGCCAGCGGCTGCTCGTTGAACGCGCAGCGGGTGCTCTCGCGCTCGTAGACGTGCTCCAGCCAGCGCCGGTTGAACAGCCCGGTGAGGGTGTCGATGTTGGCGTTCTGCTCGGTGTTGAGGATGATCCGGTTGCCCTGGCGCACCCGCGCGCAGAGCATCTCCAGCAGGTTCTGCATCAATTGCGGGGAGTGCTCGAACAGGCTCAGCAGCGCCTCGCGGTGCAGGCGCAGCACGCGGGTGGCCTCGGTGGCCACCACGTAGGCCGACGGGTGGTCATGGTCGATGAAGCTGATTTCCCCGGCGCAGTCGCCGCTGCCCAGGGTGGACACCGGGGAATTGTCCAGGGAGCCGAGGTAGACCTTGAGCTGCCCTTCGAGCACCAGGTAGAGGAAGTGGTTGCGGTTGAAGGGCGAAAGCAGGACCTCGCCGGCCTCCAGCTCCAGCGCGCGGAATTCGTTGAGCAGCCGCTGCAAGGCGGTCCCGGCGACGTTCTGGAACAGCCGCAGGTGGCGCAACTGCTGGATATCCTGCTGCCACTGTGTCGGCTTCATGGCTGATGGGGCTTTCGACAGGTTCCGCTGAGGGGCACGACGACTCTCCGTAGTCTGGTTCGTCCTTCGGGAACTTCAGTATTAATGACTTTTGCGTACTGGCAATTCGCTGGCGTGGTGGACCGACCAGCGGTCGGCCCAGCCTGACGACTACCCCGCGAGAGGCCCGCAATGCGCCGTCACAGGCGCTCGCGCAGCCAGGCGGCGATGTCGGCGATCTCCTGGTTGCTGACTTCGTGGGCCATGGGGTAGTCGCGCCACTGCACGGCCACGCCCTGCCGCTGGAGGAAGTCGTAGGCGGCGCGGCCCATGGCGGGCGCCACCACATCGTCGTAGGTGCCGTGCAGGCACAGCGCCGGCTGCTGCTTCTTGGCCTCGGGTAGTTGCAGGTCGTCGTCGAAGGTCGGGCCATAGGTGGACAGCGCCATGACCCCGCCCAGCTCGCCCGGCCAGCGCAGGTAGCCGGTGTGCAGCACCACCGCGCCGCCCTGGGAGAAGCCGGCCAGGACGATGCGCCGCTGCGCGATGCCCTCGGCCAGTTGGCCCTCGATCAGCGCGATCACCGCGTCGGCCGAGGCGTCCAGCTGCGCCTCGTCGATGGCCCGGGCCGGCGCCATGGCCTTGATGTCGTACCAGCTGGGCGCCGGCATGCCGTTGAACACCGTCACCGGGCGGGTAGGCGCCTGGGGCAGGATGAAGCGGGTGCGCGGCAGGACCTTCTGTAGCATGCGCGCCACCGGTTCGAAGTCGTAACGGTCGGCGCCCAGGCCGTGCAACCAAATGACGCACGAGTCGGCCGGCTGGGTGGGTTCGAGTAGCAGGGGTTGGCTCATCGGGGGCTCCAGGATGGGGCATGTGCGCCGCAAAGGCGCGCACACCGGAAAAAGGATCGGCGAATCTGCGAAAAGGATGTCGCTTTGCCATAACTTATCGACTTGACCTTCGCCGAAACGGGGGGCGGGAGGCATTCTGGTACGGCCCTTGCTAACTCAGGCACCAGGCTGCGATCCGTCCCGCCGGCGTAACACTCTATCCGACCCCCATCCGGAAACCAGTGCCGTCGGCGGGGCGGGCAGCCCATTGAACAGGCCGCCGAGGTGAGGGCGGCCCCCGCAATACGTCCGGCTCGCGTCATCCGCGAGCGGGCAGCCCGGGCGGTGGTGCGGGACGTATCCGCAGAGCCGGCTAGACTGACCTAAGGTTTCCACTTCAATGCAAGGTCCGGAGCAGACCGTGCGGCGCCTCACAAGGGCGAGTGGGCCGGGACTCCAACACGAATAAAAGCAAACTGGAGGTGATCGATGAAGATGGTGAAATCCACACTGGCGGTGCTGACCGCTCTGAGCGTCCTCGGGCTCAGCGGCCTGGCCCAGGCCGGCGCCACCCTGGACGCGGTGAAGAAGAAGGGCTTCGTGCAGTGCGGCATCAGCGACGGCCTGCCGGGCTTCTCCTATGCCGATTCCAAGGGGGTCTACAAGGGCATCGACGTCGATGTCTGCCATGGCATCGCCGCCGCGGTCTTCGGTGACGCCAGCAAGGTCAAGTTCACTCCGCTGACCGCCAAGGAGCGCTTCACTGCGCTGCAGTCCGGCGAGATCGACGTGCTCTCGCGCAACACCACCTGGACCAGTTCCCGCGACAGCGCCATGGGCCTGAACTTCGCCGGCGTGACCTACTACGACGGCCAGGGCTTCCTGGTGAACAAGAAGCTCGGCGTGAGCAGCGCCAAGGAGCTGGACGGCGCCACCGTGTGCATCCAGGCCGGCACCACCACCGAGCTGAACCTGTCCGACTACTTCCGCTCGAACAACCTCAAGTACACCCCGATCACCTACGACACCTCCGACGAAAGCGCCAAGTCGCTGGAATCCGGACGTTGCGACGTGCTCACCTCCGACCAGTCGCAGCTCTACGCGCAGCGCATCAAGCTGGCCAAGCCGGACGACTACGTGGTGCTGCCGGAAGTGATCTCCAAGGAGCCCCTCGGCCCGGCCGTGCGCCAGGGCGACGAGGAATGGTTCGACATCGTCCGCTGGACGCTGTTCGCCATGCTCAACGCCGAGGAGCTGGGGATCGACTCGAAGAACGTCGAGCAGATGGCCAAGTCCTCGAAGAACCCCGACATCAACCGCCTGCTGGGCGCCGAGGGCGACTACGGCAAGGACCTGAAGCTGCCGAAGGACTGGGCGGTGCAGATCGTCAAGCAGGTCGGCAACTACGCCGAGATCTTCGAGCGCAACGTCGGCGAAGGCAGCGAGCTGAAGATCAAGCGCGGCCTCAATGCCCTGTGGAACAAGGGTGGTCTGCAGTACGCACCGCCGGTGCGCTGACCTCCCACAGCCCGCGCCCGGATCCTGGGCGCGGGCCCTGTTTCGAACGACGTGAGGTCCCCCGCGCGGTCACGGGCGTAGCCCCGTGCCCGCCGGGGCGGCCTGCGAGAGGGCTTACATGCAGAATTCCGTCAAAGCCCGGCGCCCGCGCGGCCTGTCGCTCAGCGACCCGGCCGTGCGCGCCTGGGCCTTCCAGATCATCGCCGTCGTCGCCGTGGTGGCGTTCGGCTGGTTCCTCTTCGACAACACCCAGACCAACCTCGCCCACCGCGGCATCCAGT
Organism: Pseudomonas citronellolis; assembly: GCF_001586155.1. Lineage (NCBI taxonomy): Bacteria > Pseudomonadati > Pseudomonadota > Gammaproteobacteria > Pseudomonadales > Pseudomonadaceae > Pseudomonas > Pseudomonas citronellolis. Next base: position 5,580,282 of record NZ_CP014158.1, on the reverse strand, counting down.
CCGGCTTCGGCTTCCTGGGCAACAGCGCCGGCTTCGGCATCTCCCAGCACCTGATCGACTACAGCGAGTCCGACACCTACGGGCGGGTGTTCTTCGTCGGCCTGCTCAACACCCTGCTGGTGACCGTGATCGGCATCGTCCTGGCGACCATCATCGGCTTCGTCCTCGGCGTGGCCCGGCTGTCGCCGAACTGGCTGGTGCGCAAGATCGCCACGGTGTACATCGAGACCTTCCGCAACATCCCGCCGCTGCTGCAGATCTTCTTCTGGTACTTCGCCGTGCTCGCGCAGCTGCCCGGGCCGCGGCAGAGCCTGAGCGTCGGCGGCCTGCTGTTCTTCAACAACCGCGGCATGCAGATGCCGGCGCCGGTGGCCACCGAGGCGCTGCCGGCGTTCCTCATCGCCGTCCTCCTGGCCATCGTCGCCTGGGCCGTGCTCTGGCGCTGGGCCAAGGTGCGCCGCCACGCCACCGGCAAGACCTTCCCGGTGTTCCTCACGGGCCTGGCCACGCTGATCGTGCTGCCGGCGCTGACCATCCTGGTGGCCGGCGTGCCGGTGCACTGGGACGTGCCGGTGCTGCAGGGCTTCAACTTCCGCGGCGGCTGGGTGGTGATCCCGGAGCTGGTGTCCATCGTCCTGGCGCTGTCGATCTACACCGCCGCCTTCATCGGCGAGACGGTGCGCGCCGGCATCCAGGCGGTCAGCCACGGCCAGACCGAGGCCGCCGGCTCCCTGGGCCTGCGCCCCGGGCAGACGCTGCGGCTGATCATCATCCCGCAGGCGCTGCGGGTGATAGTGCCGCCTTTGACCAGCCAGTACCTGAACCTGGCGAAGAACTCCTCGCTGGCCGCCGGCATCGGCTACCCGGACATGGTCTCGCTGTTCGCCGGCACCGTGCTCAACCAGACCGGCCAGGCCATCGAGACCATGGCCATCACCATGAGCGTGTACCTGGCCATCAGCCTGAGCATCTCGCTGCTGATGAACTGGTACAACAAGCGCATCGCGCTGATCGAACGCTAGGGGGACGCCATGGCAAACCATACCTTCAAGCCCGATCTGCCGCCGCCGGCGCTCAGCGTCGGGGTCATCGGCTGGCTGCGCGCCAACCTGTTCTCCAGCTGGATCAACACCCTGCTGACCCTGGTCGGGCTCTACGTCATCTGGCTGATCGTCCCGCCGCTGCTGGAATGGGCCGTGTTCAAGGCCGACTGGGTCGGCGAGAGCCGCGCCGACTGCAGCCGCGAGGGGGCCTGCTGGGTGTTCATCAGCACCCGCCTCGGCCAGTACATGTACGGCTTCTACCCCGAGGCGCTGCGCTGGCGGGTGGACCTCAACGTGCTGCTGGTGGTGGTCGGCGCCGCGCCGCTGTTCCTGCGCCAGTTCCAGCACAAGCTCAAGTACGGCCTGGCCTACCTGCTGGCGCTGCCGCTGGTGTCCTACTGGCTGCTGCACGGCGGCTTCCTCGGCCTGGACAACGTGCCCACCAGCCAGTGGGGCGGCCTGATGCTGACCGTGGTGATCGCCGCCGTGGGCATCGCCGGGGCGCTGCCGCTGGGCATCCTGCTGGCCCTGGGGCGGCGCTCGAAGATGCCGGCGATCAAGGTCCTGTGCGTCACCACCATCGAGTTCTGGCGCGGCGTGCCGCTGATCACCGTGCTGTTCATGTCCTCGGTGATGCTGCCGCTGTTCCTGCCCGAGGGCATGAACCTCGACAAGCTGCTGCGCGCCATGGTGATGGTGGTGCTGTTCGAGGCCGCCTACATCGCCGAGGTGGTCCGCGGCGGCATGCAGGCCATCCCCAAGGGCCAGTACGAGGCGGCCGCGGCCATGGGCCTGGGCTACTGGCGGATGATGGGCCTGGTGATCCTGCCCCAGGCCCTGAAGCTGGTGATCCCCGGCATCGTCAACACCTTCATCGCGCTGTTCAAGGACACCAGCCTGGTGATCATCATCGGTCTGTTCGACTTCCTGAATAGCATCAAGCGCGCCACCGCGGACCCGGCCTGGCTGGGCATGTCCACCGAGGGCTACGTGTTCGCCGCGCTGGTCTACTGGGTCTTCTGTTTCGGCATGTCCCGCTACTCCATGCACCTGGAGCGCAAGCTGGACACCGGCCACAAGCGTTAGGAGTTCGTCATCATGTCTGAAGCCAGCAACAAGACCGTCCCGGCCATCGGCGATCACGTGATGATCGAGATGAAGGGCGTGAACAAGTGGTACGGCCAGTTCCACGTGCTCAAGGACATCAACCTCACCGTGCGCCAGGGCGAACGCATCGTCCTCTGCGGCCCGTCCGGTTCGGGCAAGTCCACCACCATCCGCTGCATCAACCGCCTGGAGGAGCACCAGCAGGGCAGCATCATCGTCGACGGCACCGAGCTGACCAACGACCTCAAGCAGATCGAGGCGATCCGCAGCGAGGTCGGCATGGTGTTCCAGCACTTCAACCTGTTCCCGCACCTGACCGTGCTGCAGAACTGCATCCTGGCGCCGATGTGGGTGCGCAAGATGCCCAAGCGCGAGGCCGAGGAAGTGGCCATGCACTACCTGGAGCGGGTGCGCATCCCCGAGCAGGCGAGCAAGTTCCCCGGGCAGCTCTCCGGCGGCCAGCAGCAGCGCGTGGCCATCGCCCGGGCGCTGTGCATGAAGCCGAAGATCATGCTGTTCGACGAACCCACCTCGGCGCTCGATCCGGAAATGGTCAAGGAGGTGCTGGACACCATGATCGGCCTGGCCCAGAGCGGCATGACCATGCTCTGCGTGACCCACGAGATGGGCTTCGCCCGCACCGTGGCGAACCGGGTGATCTTCATGGACAAGGGCGAGATCGTCGAACAGGCGCCGCCGGACCAGTTCTTCGACAACCCGCAATCCGACCGCACCAAGCTGTTCCTCAGCCAGATCATCCACTGAGCCCGCGCGGCGCGGCCCCCGCGGGCCGCGCCGCATCCCTGGCGTCCGAAAGCCGTCGCAAAGCCGTCCTACGCTCGTCAGCGCCCTTGGCGCTGCGGGTGCGCTTCGGCGTATCCTGGCCTTTTCCACGCCCACCAAGGCCGGCCGGCTGAACTCGGCCGTCGGATCGGTGTTCCGATACCCAGGAGCATCCTGTGGAAACCCACGGATGGGCTATACGTTGAAATAGCTCGCACTGCCGCCTGACTGAAGAGAAGCGCCGTGAACCTGACCCTCACTCCGTTGAACCTGAGCAAAGCCAAGGCCTGGAGCGCCCACGCGGTGACGGCCAGCGGCGTCATCCTGGCCCTGCTGGCGCTGCTCGCGCTGGTCGACAACCGCCCGCAGGCCTGCCTGCTGTGGCTGGGCGCGGCCCTGCTGGTGGACGGCCTGGACGGCACCCTGGCGCGCAAGTTCGACGTCAAGGCGGTATTGCCGCACTTCGACGGCTCCACCCTGGACCTGGTGATCGACTACCTCACCTACGTGTTCATCCCGGCGATCTTCATCTACCGCTACGTGCCGCTGCCGGTGCACAGCGAGCTGGCGATCGTCGGCGTCATCCTGGTGTCCTCGCTGTTCTGCTTCTGCAACGTGAACATGAAGAGCAAGGACAACTACTTCGTCGGCTTCCCCGCGGCCTGGAACGTGGTGGCGGTGTATTTCTTCGTCCTCGGGCCCGGCCCGTGGGTGAGCCTGGTCACGGTGCTGGTGCTGGCGGCCCTGACGCTGACGCGGATGAAGTTCCTGCACCCTTTCCGGGTGCGCCAGTTCATGCCGCTGAACATCGCGGTGACCTTCGTCTGGATGTTCAGCAGCGCGTTGCTGATCCTGCAGCAGCCGGTGGACCAGACCTGGCTGTTGTGGCTGTGGTTCGTGGCTTCGGCGTATTTCGTCGGCGTGTGTGTCTGGCGCACGGCCATGGAGTGGTTCAACTGAGGCAGGGCGGGGCGTTCCGGTTTCATCGCAGGGCGGAGTCCGCTCCTATGGCATGAGCGAGCATGGCTCTTCGTAGGATGGGTTTCGCAAGCTCAACCCATCCTACGGGGTGTCATATTTGCTGGAAGGTGTAGGAGCGGGCCCTGCCCGCGATTTCGCGCGCAGGGCGCGCTCCTACATTGGAATGGCGTGGGTTGGGCGGCGTAGGAGCGGACTCTGTCCGCGATTGGATTCCCCGGCCACGCCGGACGCCCCGGTGGCACGACCAAGGGCGGATAACCGTGAACGCTCATACGCCCTACGTTCGCGCACTGCTGTCCGGCACGCCTCATGCTATTAACAGCTGCCCCTGACGCAGGTTGATCTCGCGTATTCGCTCCTGCCGTCGTCGGTAACGTTCGGCCTCCAGGCCTGGGCGCTGAAACAGCGTTGCCTGTACCTCCACCATCAGCATCCACAGGCTTTGCCGCGTTCCCGTCCTGCGTTGGTAAAGGTTCAGCAGCAAGTAGCTGATCAGCGCACAGAGAATCTGGATGCGCACGGCATTCTCGCTACGGCCCAGGAAACGCCTGACCTTCAGGTGTTGCTTGATCCATTTGAAAAACAGCTCGATCCGCCAGCGATCCCGATAGCGCTCGGCGATTTCTGCCGCCGGGCTGCTCAGGTCGTTGGTCGCCAGGCTCAGAGGCGGCTCATCGCCTGGGCGGTTCACCAGGATCCGCCGCAGGGGCTGGGTGTAGTGATTACGCCGTCGGCCACCTGGGTTGCGGTTGGAGAAGCTCACCTCTTCGTCTCGCAGGATCGTTTCCCGGTCTTGCTGGGGAACCTCGCGCTGGGCCAGGACCTTGAGCCGCACATTGGACTTGAATCGTGTGACGAAGCGGGCCTTCTGGGCATCCAGGCTCGCCCACCAGTTGAAGTCGTAATAGCCCTTGTCGAATACGTAGGTGGCCTGTGGCTCGATACCCAGCGTCCGGCCTTCGTCGATGTCGTTGACGTTGGCTGCGCTGAAGCTGCAATGCACCGGTGCTGCCGCCTGCTCGGCATACAGCACATGGACTTTCAGCCCCTGGGAGCGGGTTCGATTGGACAGCGTCCATTCGTCGAAGCCAGGGCCCTTGAGGGTGATCGTGGTGGAGTCCAGCAGGTACAGCAGTTCCTTCCCGTCACGGCGTAACTGCCGGCAGACGCCCGCCATCAGGTAGTGCGCAACCTGGGCGAAGACCTCGGTATTACGGCGTTCGTTGGCATCGGCCAGGGTGGAACGCCGGATCGGGCCCGTCCCCAGGTGATAGTGCTGATGGGGATGGCTGTTGAAGCTGGTTTCAAGCGCCCGCAGGCTGCTCACGCCGGCCAGTTGGGCATACACCATGGCGACTAGGTGATCCCAACTGCCAAAGCGCTTGCTGTGTTTGTCGGCGCCGTGTTCGGCGACCAGTCGATCGAAGACGCCGCGAGGCAGCGCTTTTAGTACATCGTGAAAACGGCTTATCCTGAACATCTTGCGGGGGCTGTGAGGTTGAGTTGGCGCTCAACGGTTTAACCCGTGCCTTCAGCCCCCGCAAGCCCTCCAGACGCCCCCTCGAAAATATTCCGGACAGTAGTGTACGTTCGCGGGAATGACGGGTTTCAGAACCGTTACGGAGGCGGCACCCGAGCCACCCGGCGAACCCGGTCATGTCTGATAGCACTCCGACAGGGCTCGCCGCGGCGCCTGGCATGCGCTTAAATACCAGGCGAGCCCGCGCAGGAAGCCTCGCCATGATCACCCTGTTCCAGTTCCCCCCGGCCTTCAATGTGCCCAACGTCAGCCCCTTCTGCCTGAAGCTGGAGACTTTCCTGCGCCTGTCCGGGCTGGAATACCAGGTGCAGCACGTGACGGACCCGCGCAAGGGGCCCAAGGGCAAGCTGCCTTTCATCAAGGTCGAGGGGCAGACCGTCGCCGATACCGAGATCATCATCCACGACCTGCAGCAGCGCTTCGCCCTGGACCTGGACGCCGGCCTCGATGCCCGCGGGCGTGGCTGGGCGGTGTCGATCACGCGGCTGTGCGACGAGCACCTGGCGCCGCTGCTGGTGTACTTCCGCTGGCTGGAGGAGGACGGTTGGCGCCAGGTCGCCCCGGTGCTGCTGCGCGGCATCCCGGCGCCGCTGCGGCCGGTGGTCGGCGCGCTGGTGCGCCGCAAGATCCGCGGCGAGATGCGTGGCCGCGGCCTGACCGCCCACAGCCGCGAGGAACTGCTGAGCTTCGCCCGCCAGGACCTCGACGCCCTCGACGGCATGCTCGGCGACCTGCCGTACTTCGGCGGCGCCCAGCCCTGCAGCGCCGATGCCGCGGCCTACGGGATACTCGCCAACCTGGTGCTGTGCACCCTGGAAACCCCCCTCAACCACATGGCGCGCGAATACGAGCGCCTGGTCGGCTACTGCGAACGCATGCAGCAGCGGGTCTGGACATGACCCAGGCCGAGCCCAAGCCCTGGTTCGTCTACCTGGTGCGCGCCGCCAACGGCGCGCTCTACTGCGGCATCAGCGACGACCCGCAGCGGCGCTTCGAGGCGCACTGCAGCGGGCGTGGCGCGCGCTTCTTCCATTCCAGCCCGGCGCAGGCGCTGGTATACGTCGAGGCCTGCGCCGGCAAGGGCGAGGCGCTGCGCCGCGAGCGGGCGATCAAGGCCCTGGGCAAGCCGGCCAAGGAGCGCCTGGCGCTGGCCGGCGCGGCCCTGGCCATCAGCGCGGCGGATAGCCGTCCATAGCTTCGACCGGGTAGGACCGCGCGCCGCGGCGGGGTAAGCTGGAAGGCCCTCAACGCCGGCCAACGGAGCCCCGCATGTCCGAGCTGATCCTTCACCACTACCCGACTTCCCCCTTCGCCGAGAAGGCCCGCCTGCTGCTGGGCTTCAAGCAGCTGTCGTGGCGCTCGGTGCTGATCCCGCCGATCATGCCCAAGCCCGACCTGCTGGCGCTCACCGGCGGCTATCGCAAGACGCCGGTGCTGCAGGTGGGCGCCGACGTCTACTGCGACACCGCGCTGATCGCCCGCCGCCTGGAGCAGGAGAAGGCCACCCCGGCGCTGTTCCCCGAGGGCCAGGAATTCACTGTTGCCGCCTTCGCCGCCTGGGCCGATTCGGTGCTGTTCCAGCACGGCGTGAGCCTGGTGTTCCAGCCCGAGTCCATCGCCGTGCGCTTCGGCAAGCTGCCGCCGGAATTCCTCAAGGCCTTCGTCGCCGACCGCAGCCAGTTGTTCAGCGGCGGCAGCGCCGCGCGCCTGCCGGCCGAGCAGGCGCGGCAGCAATGGCCGGTGTTCATGGCGCGGCTGGAGCAGCAACTGGCGCGGGAGGAGGGCGACTTCCTGTTCGGCGAGCCGTCCGTGGCGGATTTCGCCGTCGCCCACGTGCTCTGGTTCGTCAAGGCCACTCCGGTGACCTCGCCGCTGGTGGACGCCTACCCGTCGGTGGTGGCCTGGCTGGGCCGGGTGCTCGGCTTCGGCCATGGCGCGCACAGCGAGATGAGCGGCGAGGAAGCCATCGCCGTGGCCCGCGACAGCCAGCCGGCGGCGCTGCCGGACGAGCCGTTCAGCGACGCCAACGGCCTGCGGGCCGGCCAGCGGGTGGCCATCGCGGCGACCGACTACGGCGTCGATCCGGTGGAGGGGGAACTGCTGCACGTGGGCAGCGAGGAACTGATCCTGCGCCGCGAGGACCCGCGCGCCGGGGTGGTGCATGTGCACTTCCCGCGGCTGGGGTTCGCCGTCGAGGCACGCTGAAACGCAGGAGCCACGGCCCTTGGCCTTTGGCCCGAAAAGCGCCAGCCACGCCATTCCCTTCACGCCATTCCCTTGTAGGAGCGCGCCCTGCGCGCGAATCGCGGGCAGGGCCCGCTCCTACAGCCGGGACAACGGCGGATAACGCCGTAGGCGTTATGCGCCCTACGGGGAATGGCGTGGGTGGGCGCGCGTAGGAGCGGATCTCATCCGCGAATCGCGCCGGAATGTCCGGCTATCGCGGACAAGGTCCTACGGTTCCAGGAAGCACGGCTTTTCGTAGGATGGCGTTGAGCGGAGCGATACCCATCACTCCGCAGCATGGGTATCGCAAGCTCAACCCATCCTACGAAAAGCACCTCGGCGCAAGACAGTTGCTCCTACGACCGTGCTTCCTGGAAACGTAGGAGCGGACTCCGTCCGCGATTCGCGGTTATTTGCGGCGCTTGAGCTGGTCGTGCAGCTGCGTCGGCAACCCGCGGATGATCAGCATGTCGCGCTCCTCGTCGTACTCCACCTTGCTGCCCAGCAGGTGCGCCTCGAAGCTGATCGACAGGCCCTCGGCGCGACCGGTGAAGCGGCGGAACTGGTTGAGGGTGCGCTTGTCCGCGGGGATTTCCGGGGCCAGGCCGTAGTCCTTGTTGCGGATGTAGTCGTAGAAGGCCCGCGGCGCCTGGTCGTCCATCAGCTCGGAGAGCGCGTCCAGGGCCATCGGCTCGCCCAGGCGCGCCTGGCTGGTGGCGTAGTCGACCAGGGTGTCGGTCTTCTCGCGGGCCTGCTCTTCGGGCAGGTCCTCGCTTTCCACGTAGTCGCTGAAGGCCTTGAGCAGGGTGCGCGTCTCGCTGGGGGCGTCGACGCCTTCCTGGCAGCCGATGAAGTCGCGGAAGTAGTCCGAGACCTTCTTGCCGCCCTTGCCCTTGATGAACGAGATGTACTGCTTGGAGGCCTTGTTGTTGCGCCATTCCGAGCAGTTGATCCGCGCCGCCATGTGCAACTGGCCCAGGTCAAGGTGGCGCGAGGGCGCCACTTCCAGGGCCTCGGTCACCGCCACGCCCTCGCTGTGGTGCAGCAGGGCGATGCTCAGGTAGTCGGTCATGCCCTGCTGGTAGTGGCAGAACAGCACGTGGCCGCCGGTGGAGAGGTTGGACTCCTCCATCAGGCTCTTCAGGTGCTCCACGGCCTGGCGGCTGAAGGCGACGAAGTCCTTGCCGCCGTCCAGGTACTCGGCCAGCCAGCCGCTGAACGGGTAGGCGCCGGACTCTTCCTGGAACAGGCCCCAGGCCTTGTTCGGCTTGGCGTTGTAGCTTTCGTTGAGGTCGGCCATGAGGTTCTCGATGGCCTGGGAGTCGCCCAGTTCGGCGTCGCGCGCGTGCAACGTGGCGGGGTTGCCGTCGGGCTTCTTGTCGATCAGGTGGACGATGGCGTGACGAATCGGCATCTCGGGCTCGGCTCTGGACGATGGTGGCAAAGCCGCCAGTTTACCCGAGCGCGACGCGCCACGCTCACCCGGCCTTGTCCAGCGGCGCCTCGCCGTCGCGCTCGCGGCGGTTGCGGCGCAGCTGGCGCAGGCGGCGGATCACGTAGTTCAGGTGCAGGTGCAGCTCGTACAGCTCGTTGTAGTACGACAGCGGCACCTCCACCCGCGACAGCTCGGCCTCCAGGCTCTCCAGGCGCTCGATCTCGCGGCTGAGTTCCGCGCTGCCGGTGTGCTCGTCCAGGCGCCGGTCGATTTCCCGCAGGTAGCGGTACCAGCGGTAGATGCGTGCGCGGATGCGCCAGCGGTACAGCGGGCCGATGGACTTGAACAGCGGGATGAGGATGGCGATGAAGGGGATCAGCAGGATGATGTAGCGGTCGGCCAGGGAGGCGATGCGGAACGGCAGGAAGCGCTGCAGCAGCGGCAGGCCGCTCTTGTAGTAGCGCTCGGCGTCCTCGTTCAGGCGCAGGGTGCGCGGCTCGGCGGCGGGGAAGGCGCCGGGGGCGTCGAGCAGGCTGCCCTGGCGCATCGCCTGGCGCGCGGCCTGGAGGATCAGCGGCGTCAGCGCCGGGTGGAAACGCTCGTTGATCACCAGGGTGGCCACCGGCGACAGGGTGGTCAGGTTGCGGTGCGGCACGTTGTGTTCCAGGTTCAGCAGGCCTTCGCCCACCTCCAGGCGCTTGAGGAAGCGCAGGCGCGCCTCGTAGGCGTCGGCGCGGCGGAAGCCGGCCAGCAGCAGTTGATCGCTGGCGGCCAGGCGCTGGATCAGCGGGTTGTCCGCCGGGCCGACGAAGAAGGCGGCGTCCAGGCTGCCGGCCAGCAGCGCGTCGGCGGCGCTATCGCCACCGCTGGCCTGCCAGCCGGCGGGGTGCTGCTCATCCTTGATGCCGTTGGCCTGCAGGATGGCCGCGGTGATCGCCTCGGTGCCGCTGCCGCGGCTGCCCAGGGCCACGCGCAGGGGCAGCAGGTCGGCGATGCGGTCGATGTGCACGTCGCGGCGCTGGAACAGCCACAGCGGCTCCTGGAACATGGCGCCGAGGGTTTGCAGGCGCTGCCGTTGCCCGGCGGCGAGCTGGCGTTCCTGGCCGCTCTGCACCAGGGCGATGTCCACGCCGCTGTGCTCGTCCAGCAGCAGGTCCATGTTCTGCCGCGAGCCGGCGCTGGGCACCAGCTTCAGCTCGAAGCCCTGTTCGGCCAGCTCGGCCCGCAACTTTTCGCCGAAGGCCGCGTAGCCGCCGTCGGGGGCGCCGGTGGCGAGGGTCGCGCTCATCGGCGGCGGCGGCGCGACGAAGTAGAAGACCGCGGCCACCAGGGCGGCCAGCACGGGCACTATCCACAGGTTGGCGCGCACCAGGATGGCGAGGTCGCGGAGCATGTTGAGCAGGCGTTGCATGGTCTGATTCCCGGCCGGCGTTCCTTCAGGATAGCCAGCCTGGCGCGGGCGCACCCCGGAAGCGGGTATCATCGCCGGCTGGATCAGACAGCGGGACAGCAGGCGCATGCGCATCCTCCACACTTCCGACTGGCACCTCGGCCAGCACTTCATGGGCAAGAGCCGCGAGGCCGAACACCGCGCCTTCTGCCGCTGGCTGGTGGAGCGCGTGCGCGAGCACGCGGTGGATGCGGTGATCATCGCCGGCGACGTGTTCGACACCGGCGCGCCGCCCAGCTACGCCCGCGAGCAGTACAACCGCTTCATCGTCGAACTGCGCGAGACCGGCGCCAGCCTGGTGGTGCTGGGCGGTAACCACGACTCGGTGGCCATGCTGGAGGAATCCCGCGAGCTGCTGGCGGTGCTCGGCACGCGGGTGATCGCCGCCGCCGGCGCCGACCTCGACCGGCAACTGCTGGTGCTGCCGCAACGCGACGGCACGCCGGGCGCGGTGCTCTGCGCCATTCCCTTCCTGCGCCCGCGCGACCTGCTGGCCAGCCAGGCCGGGCAGAGCGCCCAGGACAAGCAGCTGGCCCTGCAACAGGGCATCCAGGCGCACTATCAGGCACTGTTCGCCCTGGCCGAGGCCAAGCGTGCCGAACTCGGTGGCAAGCTGCCGATAGTCGCCACCGGGCACCTGACCACGGTCGGCGCCAGCGCCAGCGAGTCGGTGCGGGAAATCTACGTCGGCAGCCTGGAAGCCTTCCCCACCAGCGCCTTCCCGGCGGCGGACTACATCGCCCTGGGGCATATCCATCGGCCGCAGAAGGTCGGCGGCCTGGAGCACATCCGCTACTGCGGCTCGCCCATCGCCCTGAGCTTCGACGAGGCGCGGCAGGCCAAGGAGGTGCTGCTGGTGGACCTCGACGAAAGCGGCCTGCGCGCGGTGACGCCGTTGGCCGTGCCCTGCTTCCAGCCCTTGCAGTCGCTGGCCGGCGACCTCGACAGCCTGCCCGCGGCGCTGGCCGAAGCCGCCAGCCTGGGCACGCCGGAACGGCCGGTGTGGGTGGAAGTGCTGGTGCGCAGCGACGACTACCTGAACGACCTGCAGGCGCGCCTGGAGAAGCTCTGCGAGGAACTGCCGGTGGAAGTGCTGCGCACCCGCCGCGAACGTGGTAGCCAGCAGGTGGGGCTGTTCGGCGAGGCGCGCGAGACCCTCGACGAACTCTCCGCCGAGGACGTCTTCGAACAACGCCTGGACGCCGAGGACCTGGCGCCGCCGCTGCGCCAGGAACTGGCCGGGCTGTACCGCCAGGTGGTCGCCGAACTGCGGGAGGAGCAAGCCTGATGCGCATCCTCAGCCTGCGCCTGAAGAACCTCAACTCGCTCAAGGGCGAGTGGAAGATCGACTTCGCCGCCGAGCCCTTCGCCGGCAACGGCCTGTTCGCCATCACCGGGCCTACCGGCGCCGGCAAGACCACCCTGCTGGACGCCATCTGCCTGGCCCTGTACCACCGCACGCCGCGCATGAACACGCTGTCGCAGAGCGGCAACGAGCTGATGACGCGGCACACCGCCGACTGCCTCGCCGAGGTCGAGTTCGAGGTCAGGGGCCGCCGCTACCGCGCCTTCTGGAGCCAGCGCCGGGCCCGCGACAAGGTCGACGGCGCGCTGCAGGCGCCCAAGGTGGAACTGGCGCGCATCGAGGCGGCCGGCGGCGAGGGGGAAATCCTCACCGACAAGATCAACGACAAGCTGCGCCAGACCGAGCAGCTCACCGGCCTCGACTTCGGCCGCTTCACCAAGTCCATGCTGCTGGCCCAGGGCGGTTTCGCCGCCTTCCTCGAAGCCAGCGCCAACGACCGCGCGGCACTATTGGAAGAACTCACCGGCACCGAGATCTACGGGCTGATTTCCCAGCGCGTGTACGAGCGCAGCAAGGCGGCGCAGAACGATCTGGAGCTGCTGAAGAGCCGTGCCGAAGGCATGGAGCTGCTCAGCGAGGAACAGCGCGGCGAGTTGCAGGCCGAGGCTGCACGCCTGCTGGCCGAGGAAGCCCCGCTGCTCCAGCGCCAGGCCGAACTGCAGGCCCAGCGCCGCTGGCGCGAGGACCTTTCCCGTGCCGAACAGCAGCACCAGCAGGCCGCCGCGCGGGAGCAGCAGGCCCGCGATGCCCTGCTCCAGGCAACTCCCGACCTGCAGCGCCTGGCTGCCAGCGAGCCGGCGGCGCGCCTGCAGCCCCTGCATGGGGCCTGGCAACAGGCGCGCCAGGCGCTGGAGCGGGACGAAACCGGCCTGGCGGACCTGCGACGCCAGCAGCGGGACTGCGCCGAGCAGGCCGTGCGCAGCCTGTGGCAGGCCAGCCAGTACAGCGAGCAGTGGGCGGGGCAGCGCCAGCGCGCCATCGATGAACTCGCAACGCAGCGCCACGAGGTGCAGGCGCAGCTCGCCGCGCACCCGCAACGCGCCCGCCTGGGCGAACTGCTGGGGGGCTGGCGCGCGCAATTCGTCCAGCGCGAACAGCTCGGCGGCGAACTGCAGGGCGCCCGCGCACGCCTGGAGCAGGAAGCCTCCGCCATCCAATCGTTGCACGGCCAGCTCACCGCCCAGGGCCAGGCCCTGGCCGGCGCCGGGCAGGCGCTGGACGCGGCGCGCCAGGCCGAGGCGCAGCAGCAGGCGCGCTTGCAGTCCCTGCTGCAAGGCGCCGGCGAAAGCGCCCTGCGCGAGCGCTGGCAGCAGTTGCAGCAACAGGGCAGGGCGCTGGACCGCCTGCAACAGCTGGCGCAGAGCCGCGAACAGGCCAACGCGCAGGCTGCCCGCCTGCAACCCCAGCTCGACTCGCTGCAGCAACGCCAGGCGCAGAAGGAAGCCGCAATCGCCGAACTGCGCGAGCGCTACAAGACGCTGAAGCAGCAGGTCGCCGACAAGGAGAAGCTGCTGGAGCAGGAGCAGCGCATCCAGGCCCTGGAGGCCTACCGCGCACAGTTGCAGCCCGGCGAGGCCTGCCCGCTGTGCGGCTCCCACGAACACCCGGCCATCGCCAGCTACCAGGCGCTGGACGTGTCGCAGACGCGCCGCGCCCTCGATGAATGCCGCGCGGCCCTGGCCGCTCTGGAAAGCGACGGCGTGGCGCTGCGCGACGAACTCTCCGACGTGACGGCCCAGGCAGCACAGGCCCGGCAACAGCTGGAGCAACTGCGCGAACAACTGCACCAGCTCGATGCCCAATGGCAGAGCCAGTCGGCCGAACAGAACCTCGCCATCGAGGATGCCGCCGGCCTGGCCGCGATCCGCCAGGCCCAGGAACAGGCCCTGGCCGACCTGCAGGAATGCCTGGCGGCGCTCGATGCGCTCAAGGGCGAGTTGCAGCAGGCCGCGAGTGCCCGCGAGAGCGCCGAGCGCAGCCATGCGGCCGCGCTGCAGCAGGAGGCCCTGCTGCGTCGTGACCTGGACAACGCACAGCAGCGCCAGGCGGAACAGCAGCAACGCCTGGAGCAACTGCAAACCCAGGCCGAACGCCAGGCCGCCGAACTGCTGGCCAGCCTCGACGGTTTCGCCGCCGCCTTGCCCGAGCAAGGCGCAGCCTGGCTGGCCGAGCGCGAAGGCGAATGGCGCGCCTGGCAGCAGGCCCAGCAACGGGACCAGCAACTGCAGGAGGCCGAGCGCGAAGCCCGGCGCCTGTTGCAGGAAGCCGAAGCGCAGGCCGGGCAATGGCGCGAACGCTGGAGCGCCAGTGGCGAGCCGGCATTGCCGGAGCTGGAGCCCGAGGCGCAGCCACAACAGGCCCTGCAAGCGGCGGAGGCGGCCCTACAGGCGGCGCAGCGCCAGGCCGATGCGCTGCTCGGCCGCGAGCAGAGCCTTGCCGCGCACCTGGAGCAGGCGCGCACGACTCTGGCCGAATGCGAGCGAGCCTGGCAGCAGGGGTTAGCTGAAAGCCCGTTCGCCGACCTGGCGGCCTTCCTCGCCGCGTTGCTGGAAGATGGCGAGCGCCAGCGCCTGGGCGAACTCAAGACGCGCCTGGACACCGCGTTGACCGAAGCCGTGGCGTTGCGCGTCGCCGCCGAGGAAGCCGAGCGCCAACTGCGCGCGCAACCGCTGGGCGAACTGGAGCTGGCGGCCCTCGACGAGCAGTTGCAGGCCCTCGCCACCCAGCTGCGCGAACTGGGCCAGCGCCAGGGCGAAGTGCGCGCGCAACTGCAAGGCGACGACGCCCGCCGCGCCAGCCAGCAGGCGCTGTTCGCCGAGATTGCCGCGCAAGAGGCGCACCACGATCTCTGGCAGCGCCTGAACGGCCTGATCGGTTCCTCCGATGGCGCCAAGTACCGGCGCTTTGCCCAGGGCCTGACCCTCGACCACCTGGTGCACCTGGCCAACCGGCAACTGCAGCGCCTGCACGGCCGCTACCAACTGGCGCGGCGCAGCGACGGCGAGCTGGAACTGGAGGTAGTGGACACCTGGCAGGGCGATGTCGCCCGCGACTGCCGCACCCTCTCCGGCGGCGAGAGCTTCCTGGTCAGCCTGGCGCTGGCCCTGGCGCTGTCCGACCTGGTCAGCCACAAAACCAGCATCGACTCGCTGTTCCTCGACGAAGGCTTCGGCACCCTCGACGGCGAGACCCTGGAAGTGGCGCTGGACGCCCTCGACAGCCTCAACGCCAGCGGCAAGAGCATCGGCGTGATCAGCCACGTCGAGGCGCTCAAGGAACGCATCCCCGTGCAACTCAAGGTGCACAAAGGTGTCGGTATGGGGTACAGCCGCCTCGACGCGTGCTTCGCCGTGCAATCCTGAGCCTTGCCCGGCGTCATTGCGCCGCACGTTGGGCGGCGCGACGACTTGCAATCGAAGCGCGGCGAGGTAGGCTCAAGAGCGCACTCTTGGCCGTGAGAGGAATAACGCAGGGAGTGCGTCAGGCTCGTCCCGGACCGCCAGTTTCGGCACGCACAGGGGCGGCATCCACAAGACCCCTTGAGGTGATCGAGATGAAGAAAACCGCAGCCACTGCGAAGAAACCCGCTGCACCCAAGACCGTCGCCAGCAAGCCGGCTGCGGCCAAGCCGGCCGCTGCCAAACCTGCCGCGGCGAAGAAGCCGGCAGCGAAGAAACCCGCCGCCAAACCGGCGGCTGCCGCCAAGCCCGCCGCCGCGGCCAAGCCGGCACCGCGCCGCGCACCGGCCCTGGCGACCCCGTCGGACCTGTCCAAGGACGCCACCCGCGACCTCAGCGCGGCCCTGAGCCGCCTGCTGGCCGACGTCTTCGCCCTGTACCTGAAGACCAAGAACTTCCACTGGCACGTGAGCGGCCCGCACTTCCGCGACTACCACCTGCTGCTGGACGACCAGGCCACCGAAATCTTCGCCATGACCGACCCGATCGCCGAGCGCGTGCGCAAGATCGGCGGCAACACCATCCGCTCCATCGGCCACATCGGCCGCCTGAAGCGCATCGCCGACAACGACGCCGAGTTCGTCCAGCCGCTGGACATGCTGGCCGAGCTGCAGGAAGACAACAAGTCGCTGACCGCCTACATGCGCGAAGTCCACGATCTGTGCGACGAGTACCACGACATCGCCACCGCCAGCCTCATCGAGAACTGGATCGACGAGACCGAGCAGCGCACCTGGTTCCTCTTCGAGACCAGCCGCCGCGGGGATGTGACGGGGCATTGAGGGTGCATGGCTGAAGAGAGGAGGGCCCCTTTTGCAGGGGCCTTTTTCTTGGGCGCGAGGGGAGGTTTCTGCGTGGCTTGTGGGTGTGGCTCCCTCTCCCTAACCCTCTCCCTGAAGGGAGAGGGGACCGTTGGGCAGATGCTGATGCTTTGGAGTCAGCCGGCCACACAGAGACTGCCGGCTGAAACCAAGCCTTTTCTCGGCACGGACAAGCCCCCTCTCCCTTCAGGGCGGGGCGCGCAGCCGAGGGCTGGGGAGAGGGAGCGGACTAGACGTCGCTCCAGCGCTTCACCTTCGCTCATTCTCTTCCCTGCATTTGTGTCGACCTGCTTTCCCGGTTGACACCCCCACACAGCAAGCCGAAAAAGAAGAACGCTACCCCAGGAGACTCCCCATGCTGCTCCACGCCCCCACCTCGACCCTCCTCCTCATCGACATCCAGGAACGCCTGTTCCCCGCCATCCACGACGCCGAGGCGCTGCTGCAGCACAGCGCCTGGCTGCTGGCCGTGGCGCAGCGCCTGGGCGTGCCGGTGCTGGCCACGGAGCAGTACAGCAAGGGCCTGGGCCCGACCCTGGCGCAGCTGCGCGAGCACCTGCCGGCCGCGGCCATCCTGGAGAAGATCGCCTTCTCCGCGGTGGCCGACCCGGGTCTGCTGCAACTGCCCGGCGGTGAGCGCCGGCAGTTCGTGGTGTGTGGCACCGAGGCCCATGTCTGCGTGCTGCAGAGCGTGCTCGGCCTGCTGGCCGAGGACCGCGAGGTCTACGTGGTGGCCGAGGCGGTCGGCTCGCGGCGCCCGGAGGACAAGGCCCTGGCCCTGGAGCGCATGCGCCAGGCCGGCGCGGTGATCGTCAACCGCGAGATGGTCGCCTTCGAATGGCTGGAGCGCGCCGGCAGCGAGACCTTCCGCGCCGTCAGCCGCGAGTTCATCCGCTAGTCAGGGGTACCAGGCGGCGCGCGCCTCGGCGTCGAGGAAGGTCCAGGCGACGAAGCGGCTCTGCTTCTGCCCCTGGGCCATGTCCAGGGTGCGCACCTGCAGCGCGCCGGCCTTCTTCAGGGCGCGGCGGAAGTCGTCGAGGTTGCCGGCCTTGGACACCAGCGAGCTGAACCACTGCACCTGCTGCGCCACTTCGCGGCTTTCGCTGGCCATGCGCTTGAGGAAGGCGATCTCGCCGCCCTCGCACCACAGCTCGTTGCTCTGCCCGCCGAAGTTCAGCAGCGGCAGCTTGCGCGAGGGGTCGAGCTTGCCGAGGTTCTTCCACTTGCGCCGGCTGCCGGCGCGGGCTTCCTCGGGGGAGGCGTGGAACGGCGGGTTGCACAGGCTGGCGTGGAAGCGTTCGTCGGCGTGCAGCAGGCCGTGGAAGATGTGCTGCGGCTCGCTCTGCTGGCGCAGCTCGATGGCCTCGGTCAGGCCCGGGTTGCCCAGCACTATGTTGTGCGCCGAGGCCAGGGCGGCGGGTTCGATGTCGGCGCCGAGGAAGCGCCAGCCGTAGTCGCGGTGGCCGATCAGCGGGTAGATGCAGTTGGCCCCGACGCCGATGTCCAGCACGCGCACGCCGGGCCCGCGCGGCACGCGGCCTTCGTTGTCCTCGGCCAGCAGGTCGGCCAGGTAGTGCACATAGTCGGCGCGGCCGGGGATCGGCGGGCAGAGGAAGTCGGCGGGGATTTCCCAGTGGCCGATGCCGTACTGCGCCTTGAGCAGCGCGCGGTTGAACACCCGCACCGCCTGCGGGTCGGCGAAGTCGATGCTGGGCTTGCCGTAGGGGTTGGTGATCACGTATTCGCCCAGCTCGGGGCTGGCGGCGATCAGGCTGGGAAAGTCGTAGCGCCCCTGGTGGCGGTTACGCGGGTGCAGCAGGTCGGGCTTCTTCGCGGCGGGATCGCGCAGCGGTTGCGGCTTGGCGGGGCGTTTCGGCGGCTTGGGCATGGCGGGCGGCAGGGCAGGAGAGCGGAGGGCGATTTTCCCACAGAAGCGCGCCTTCTGCTTCTCGTAGGAGCGGATCTCATCCGCGAACCGCGCCGGGACGTCCGGCTATCGCGGACAAGGTCCTACGGTTCCAGGAAGCACGGCTTTTCGTAGGATGGCGTTGAGCGGAGCGATACCCATCACCCCGGCAGCATGGGTATCGCAAGCTCAACCCATCCTACGAAAAGCACCTCGGCGCAAGACAGTTGCTCCTACGACCGTGCTTTCCTGGAAACGTAGCGGGCCCTGCCCGCGATTCGCGCGCAGGGCGCGCTCCTACAGGGGAATGGCGTGGGTGGGGCGGCGTAGGAGCGGATCTCATCCGCGAATCGTGCCGATAGTTCCGGCTATCGCGGACAAGGTCCGCTTACGCCCGTGCGTCCCTGGAACTGTAGGAGCGGGCCCTGCCCGCGATTTCGCGCGCAGGGCGCGCTCCTACATGGAATGGCGTGGGTGGGGTAGCGTAGGCGGATCTCATCCGTGAATCGCGCCGATACCCCCGGCTATCGCGGACAAGGTCCGCTCCTACGGGGGAGGAATGCCGTGCTCCCCGGCAACCTGTAGGAGCGGGCCCTGCCCGCGATTCGCGCGCAGGGCGCGCTCCTACATGGGGATGGCGTGGGTGGGGCGGCGTAGGAGCGGATCTCATCCGCGAACCGCGCCGATATGTCCGGCTATCGCGGACAAGGTCCGCTCCTACAAGGCGGATTCAGGGGTATTCCAGAGTCGCCTTGATCTTGCCCAGGTTCGCCTCGATCCAGCGCGGGTCGATGGCGCCCCAGTCGCGGATGCGGTAGTGCCCGGCGTTGTTGCGCTCTCCGGCGTGCTGTTCGAACACGCAGTCGATGTCCAGGTCGGCCAGCGCCGCCAGGGTGTCCTGGGCGGTGCGCCGGGGCATGCCGGTGGCTTCCATCAGCGCCGGCACGCTGCTGGCCTGGCCGCTGTGCACCAGCCAGGCGACGTACAGGCGGCGGTAGAAACTGCTCTTGGTCTTGCTCACTTCCATGGGCTTTCCTTGTTCGGTCAATACAGCGGCAGCAGCCAGGGTACCAGCAACACGCTGACGATCATCACCAGCAGGGTGAAGGGCACGCCGACCCTGACGAAGTCGCCGAAGCGGTAGTGCCCGGGGCCCAGCACCAGGGTGTTCACCGGCGAGGAGATGGGCGTCATGAAGGCCGCCGAGGCGGCCAGCGCCACTATCATGGCGAAGGGTTCCGGCTGGGCGCCCAGGGCCCTGGCGGTGGCGATGGCCACCGGCGCCATGAGCACGGCGGTGGCGGTGTTGGAGATGAACAGGCCGATCAGCGCGGTGAGCAGGAACAGGCTGGCGAGGATCAGGTAGGGCCCGGCGCCGCCCAGGGCCGCCACCAGGGCCTGCACCGCCAGGTCGATGCCGCCGGTCTTCTGCAGGGCCAGGGCGAAGGGCAGCATGCCGACGATCAGCACCAGGCTCTGCCAGTGGATGGCGCGGTAGGCGCTGTCCATGTCGATGCAGCGGAAGGCGCCCATCAGCAGGCAGGCGATCAGCGCGGCCAGCACGTTGGGCACCAGGCCGCTGACCATCAGCAGCACCATCACCCCCAGGCTCAGCAGCGCGTGGGGCGCCTGGCTGGCCGCCGGCGCGGCCTCGTCCACCTCCGCCGGCAGGCTCAGCACCAGGAAGTCGCGGCCCTGGCCCTGGAGCTGGCGGATGTCCTTCCAGGCGCCCACCACCAGCAGGGTGTCGCCGACCTTCAGCTTGGCGTCCAGCAGGCCGTCGACCACGGCTTCGCGGTTGCGCCGCAGGCCCACCACATTGAGCCCGTACTGGCTGCGAAAGCCCAGCTGCAGGATGCTCTTGCCCAGCAGCGCGGACTCCGGCGGCAGCGTCACCTCGGCCATGCCCACCTCGTGGGCGCGCTCGGTGAAGTAGTCGCCGTGCAGGCTCAGCGGCTCCAGGCCGTATTCGTGGTAGAGGGCGAGCAGGTCGATGCCCGGCTGGTAGATGTCCACCAGCAGCACGTCGCCGACCTGCAGCACCACGTCGGCGCCGGGGCTGAGGATCTTCAGGCGGAAGCGCGCCAGGCGCTCGATGGCGATCACGTTGGTGCCGCGCTCGGTGCGCAGCTGGACGTCGCCGAGGGTCATGCCGGCCAGCGTGGAGTCGGCGCGGATGCGCAGCCGGCGTTCGCGCCCGGCCAACTGGTAGTCGCGGATCAGGTCGCGCAGCGAGCGGCGCTGCGCGGCGTTGCCGGGGCCGTCGTGGTTATCGCCGAGCCAGCGCCGGGCCACCAGCATGTAGGCCACGCCCAGGACCAGGATCACCAGGCCGATGGGGGTGAAGCTGAAGAAGCCGAAGCCCGGCTCGCCCTCGCGCACCAGTTCGCTGTGCACCACCATGTTCGGCGGCGTGGCCACCAGGGTGAGCATGCCGCTGATCAGCCCGGCGAAGCTCAGCGGCATCATCAGCCGCGCCGGCGAGACGTTCAGGCGCCCGGCGACGCTGAGCACCACCGGGATGAAGATCGCCACCACGCCGGTGGAGCTCATCACCGAGCCCAGCCCGGCCACCGCCAGCATCAGCAGCACCAGCAGGCGCGTCTCGTCGCTGCCGGCCTTGTGCGTCAGCCATTCGCCGATGCGGTAGGCCACGCCGGTGCGCACCAGGCCCTCGCCGATGATGAAGAGCGCGGCGATCAGCACCACGCTGGGGTCGGCGAAGCCGGCCAGGGCTTCCTGCACGCTCAGCACGCCGGTCAGCGGCAGGGCGACCATGGCCAGCAGGGCGACCACGTCCATGCGCGGCCGGTTGACGACGAACAGCGCCACCGCGGTGGCGAGCAGGAACAGGACCCAGAGCAGTTGCGGATTCATGCGCTTCCTTAGCCGGCGAATCGGCGGGCATTGTGCCCGGGCGACGGGCGCAATGCCTTGATCCGATGCAGCTTAGCGAAGCCTTTGGCGGTTTTCAGGAAAGCCGTGCTACCGGGGTGATCTGCCGTGGGTCGGTGCGCAGCTCGATCAGCGCCGGCTTGCCGCAGGCCCGGGCGCGCTGGAAGGCGGCGGCGAAGTCCTCGGTGCGCTCGACCAGCTCGCCGTGGGCGCCGAAGGCCCGGGCCAGGGCGACGAAGTCCGGGTTGTGCAGCTCGGTGGCCGAGATGCGCCCCGGATACTCGCGCTCCTGGTGCATGCGGATGGTGCCGAGCATGCCGTTGTTGACCACGATGACGATCAGCGCGGCGCCGAACTGCACGGCGGTGGCCAGTTCCTGCGGGTACATCATGAAGCAGCCGTCGCCGGCGAAGCACACCACCTCGCGCTGCGGCTCGCGCAGCTTGGCGGCGATGGCGGCGGGGAAGCCGTAGCCCATGGCGCCGTTGGTGGGCGCCAACTGGCTGCGGGCGGCGCGGTAGCGGTAGAAGCGGTGTACCCAGACGGCGTAGTTGCCGGCGCCGTTGCTGATTACCGCGTCTTCGGGAAGGGTTTCGGCGAGGTGGCCGACCACCGCGGCCAGGTCCACGCCCTGCAGTTCGGCGGGGCTGGCCGGCGGGGTGGAGTAGGCCAGGTAGTCGGCGCGGGCCTCGGCGGTCCATTCGGCCCAGGGGCGGTTTTCCAGGGGCGCCAGGGCGTCGAGGGCGGCGGCCATGGCCGGCAGGCTGGCCTGGATCGGCAGGTCGGCCTGGTAGACGCGGCCCAGCTCGCTGGCGTCGGGGTGGACGTGGATCAGCGTCTGCTCGGGTTTCGGGCTGCGCACCAGGGTGTAGCCGGCGCTGGGCGTCTCGCTCAGGCGCGAGCCGAGCACCAGTAGCAGGTCGGCCTCCCGCACCCGCGCAGCGAGCTTGGGCGAGGCGCCGAAGCCGAGCTGGCCGACGTACTGCTCGTCGCGGTTGTCGTACAGGTCCTGGCGGCGGAACGAGGCCGCCACCGGCAGTTCGTTGGCCCGGGCGAAGCGTTGCAGGGCGCGGCGCCCGGCCTCGTCCCAGCCGGTGCCGCCGATCACCAGCAGCGGCTTGCGGGCGCGGGCGAGCAGGCTGCGCAGCTCCTCCAGCGCGGCCAGCGGCGGGGCGACCTGCGCAATGCGCGGGGCGGGCGCGTCCGCCACCTGCGCGGTGCCGAACAGCACTTCCTCCGGCAGGGCGACCACCACCGGGCCGGGGCGGCCGGACTGGGCCACGGCGAAGGCCTGGGCCACCACTTCGGGAATGCGCTGGATATCGTCGATCTCCGTGGCCCACTTGGCCAGGCCGCCGAACATCTGCCGGTAGTCCACCTCCTGGAACGCCTCGCGGCCCTTGAAGGCGCTTTCCACCTGGCCGACGAAGAGGATCATCGGCGTGGAGTCCTGTTTCGCCGTGTGCACGCCGTTGGCCGCGTGGGTGGCACCCGGCCCGCGGGTGACGAAGCAGATGCCCGGGCGCCCGGTGAGCTTGCCGTAGGCGTCGGCCATGTTCGAGGCGGCGCCTTCGTGGCGGGTGACGATGGTGCGGATCGAACGCGCGTCGTGCAGGGCGTCGAGCACCGGCAGGTAGCTTTCGCCGGGAATGCAATAGACGGTGTCCACCGCGTTGCGCAGCAGGGCTTCGACGAGGATCTGGCCGCCATTGCGGGCGGGGAGGTCGGACATGGTGCGGGCTCCTGTGGAAGTCGGGACGGCGGCTTTCCGGGCCGCGCTGGCGCGTCGATCTTCGGCCCAAAGCCTGCGCCGCGCCAAGCGAGCTTTCTTCGGGTAGTCATTCCACCCCGGAATGACGTCTGCGACAACCGGCCCCTTCGGCCGCGCGGATCATGGTCTAAGGTTCTCGGGGCCATGGCTCACCGCGAAAGGAGGCCCACCATGCGCCATCGAGGATTCCACCCGCTGTACGCCGCACTGCTGCTGAGCGGCAGCCTGCCGGCCCTGGCCGCGCTGCCCCAGGCACCCGGCTACGTCGACGATAGCGGCTACCCGGCGGCGGCCAGGCAGCGCATCCTGCCGCCGATGTTCGAGCAGAAGCTGAGCAGCACCCGCTACCTCGCCAAGCCCGACGATCCGCTGATCACCCTGGCCGAGTCCAGCGGCTTCCGGCAGACCAGCGACTACCACCAGACCCGCGAGTACCTGAAGAAGCTGGCCGATGCGTCCGGCGGCAGGTTGCAGCTGAGCGAGCTGCCGGAAAAGAGCGCCAGCGGCGAGCCGATGCTGCTGGTGACCGCGTCCACCGAGGCCGACAAATCGCCGGCCGGGCTGAACGGCTCGGGCAAGCCGACGCTCTTCGTCGAGGCCGAGATCCACCCCGGCGAGGCCAACGGCAAGGACGCCATGTTCATGCTGCTGCGCGACATGACCGCCGGGGCCAAGCCACTGGCCGGGCTGCTGGAGAAGGTCAACATCCTCTTCATCCCCACCGTGAACGTCGACGGCGACCTGCGCCGCAGCCCCTACGGGCGCATCAACCAGAACGGCCCGGAGGTCACCGGCTGGCGCGTCAACGGCCAGAATCTCAACCTCAACCGCGACTTCACCAAGCTCGACAGCGCGGAAATCCGCAACGTCGCCTGGGTGTTCAACCAGTACGACCTGAGCTTCTTCGCCGACACCCACTCCACCGACGGCGCCATGTACCCCTACGACAGCTCCTACTGCCACAATGGCAACGGCTGGTCGCCGGCGTCCAGCCAGTGGATGGACAAGGTCATGCGCGGCCCGGTGTACAAGGAGCTGGAGGGCGACGGCCACGTGGTGCACGAGTGCATCAGCCTCAACGACAACCAGGACCCGGCCAAGGGCTACTACCCCTACCGCACGGACCTTGCGCGCTTCTCCAACCAGTACGGCGACATCCGCAACGTGCCCTCGATCCTCATCGAGCAGCACGCGCTGCATCCCTACGAAACCCAGGTGCTGGGCAACTACGTGATGCTCAAGGCGATGTTCCAGGTGATCGGCGACAACGCCGAGTCGCTCAAGGCCGCCATCGCCAAGGACCGCGAGCGCCTGGAGGCGCAGAAGGAGGTGATCCTCACCTGGAAGCCGGGCAAGGAGCAGCACACGCCCTTCGTCGTCGGCGACTACCGCTACGAGCAATCGCCCATCACCGGCGCCAGGACCATCGTCTGGAGCAACAAGCCGAAGACCTTGCAGGTGCCGATCAGCGACAACTCGGTGCCCGACCTGGTGGTCAAGCGGCCGAAACAGTACGTGGTGCCGGTGCAGTGGAGCGAGGTCATCGCCCGGCTCAAGGCCCACGGCATCCGCATGAAGACCCTGGAGCAGCCGACCGCCATCGAGGTCACCCTGTACCGCATGGACGACATCAAGCTGGCCGGCGGCTTCGAACCGGACCGCGCGGCGGCCAACGAAATCCCCGGCTACGAGGGGCACCTGCTGGTCAGCGGAACCGGCAAGCCGTTCCAGCGCCTGCAGACCTACCCGGCCGGCTCGGTGGTGATCGACACCGACCAGCCGCTGGGTGTGCTGGCGATCAACCTGCTGACCGCCGAGAGCCCGGATTCCTTCTGGTCCTGGGGCTTCTTCAACTCGACCCTGGTGTCCGCGGAAGAGCCGGAGGAGTACGTGATGGAGCCGATGGCGCGCAAGATGCTCGCCGAGGACCCGCAGCTGAAGGCCGAGTTCGAGAAAAAGCTGAAGGAGGACAAGGCCTTCGCCAAGGACCCGCATGCGCGGCTGGAATGGTTCTACCAGCGCACGCCCTTCTATGACGTGAATGCCTACGTCTACCCGGTTGGCACGGTGTTCTGAGGGACAGGGCTCTTCCTACGAGAAGCCGGGCCCGCCGGTATGGTAGGACTCCGCACGCGATGGACCGAACGCCGGCCCTGCCGGCGCAATCGCGGATGAGATCCGCTCCTACGACGGTGCTTCTCCTGTACCTGTAGGAGCGGGCCCTGCCCGCGATTCGCGCGCAGGGCGCGCTCCTACAGGGGAATGGCGCAGGTGGGGCAGCGTAGGAGCGGATCTCATCCGCGAATCGCGCCGGTGGCTTGGTTCATCGCGGACAAGGTCCGCTCCTACGAGGAAACTCCATGCCTCACGACAACTGTAGGAGCGGGCCCTGCCCGCGAATCGCGCGCAGGGCGCGCTCCTACAGGGGAATGGCGCAGGTGGGGCGGCGTAGGAGATCTCATCCGCGAATTGCGCCAGTAGCTTGGGCTATCGCGGACAAGGTCCGCTCCTACGAGGAAACTCCATGCCTCACGACAACTGTAGGAGAACAGCCCTGCCCGCGATTCGCGCGCAGGGCGCGCTCCTACAGGGGAATGGCGCAGGTGGGGCAGCGTAGGAGCGTAGGAGCGGATTCATCCGCGAATCGCGTCGGAGCCTCCGGCTATCGCGGACATAGCTCAGGGCTTTCTCCGCGCAGGTGATCATGTCGTCGACATAGAAGTGCCAGACGCGCCCGGACGCCTCAGACATTCACCGCCTCCGCCTCGATGAAGGGCCGCAGTTCGGGGCGCAGGGCCTTTTCGGTGACCAGGTCGACGCTGCTGCCCAGCAGGTCCTCGAGGTAGAACTGCACGCCGAAGTAGCGCTCGGAGGTGGCGGGGCCGTCGAAGGCCACCAGGATGTCCACGTCGCTGTCGGGCCTTGCGGCATCGCGCACGGTAGAGCCGAACAGGGCGAGCCGGACCACGCCGAAGCGCTCGGCCAGCTCGGGCTTGCAGCTTTGCAGCAGGTTCAGGGCGTTGGTGCGGTTCATGGCGGTGGCCGGGCTCCGGGGATACGCCAGAAGGTAGCACAAGCGAAAAGCACAAGGCCCGCATTCACGGGCCTTGTGGATGACGCCTGTTACAGGCTGGCGATCTTCTCGCGCTGCTGGATCAGGTTGGTCACCGCCTGCTCGGCTTCGGCGAGCTTGGCGCGTTCCTTCTCGATGACTTCGGCTGGGGCCTTGGCGACGAAGCCTTCGTTGGCCAGCTTGCCGCCCACGCGCTTGACCTCGCCTTCCAGGCGCTGGATTTCCTTGTCCAGGCGCGCCAGCTCGGCGGCTTTGTCGATCAGCCCGGCCATGGGCACCAGCACCTGCAGCTCGCCCACCAGCGCAGTGGCCGACATCGGCGGTTCCTCGCCTTCGTCGAGCACGCGCACCGACTCCAGCTTGGCCAGCTTCATCAGCAGCGGCTCGTTGTCGGCCAAGCGGCGGTGGTCTTCGGGGGAGGCGTTGTTCAGCACCAGGTCGATGCGCTTGGCCATGGAGATGTTCATCTCGCCGCGGATCTGGCGGATGCCCAGCATCAGCTGCTTGACCCACTCGATGTCGCCTTCGGCGGCGGCGTCGATCTTCGCCTCGTCGGCCACCGGCCAGGGTTGCAGCATCAGCGTGTCGCCGCTCTTGCCGGCGGAGGCCTTGATGCGCTGCCAGATTTCCTCGGTGATGAAGGGCATGAACGGGTGCGCCAGGCGCAGCGCGGTCTCCAGCACGCGCACCAGGGTGCGGCGGGTGCCGCGCTGGCGCTCGATGGGCGCGTTCTCGTCCCACAGCACCGGCTTGACCAGTTCCAGGTACCAGGCGCAGTACTCGTCCCAGACGAACTCGTAGAGGGCCTGGGTGGCCAGGTCGAAGCGGAAGGCGTCGAGCTGGCGGGCGACTTCCTGCTCGGTGCGCTGCAGGGCGGAGATGATCCAGCGGTCCACCGCGGACAGCTCGACCGGCTCGCCGTTCACGCCGGTGTCCTGGCCATCGGTGTTCTCGATGACGAAGTTGGCGGCGTTCCACAGCTTGTTGCAGAAGTTGCGGTAGCCCTCGACGCGGCCCATGTCGAACTTGATGTCGCGGCCGGTGGAGGCCAGCGAGCAGAAGGTGAAGCGCAGGGCGTCGGTGCCGTAGCTGGCGATACCTTCGGGGAATTCCGCCTTGGTCTGCTTGGCGATCTTCTCGGCGAGCTTGGGCTGCATCATGCCGCTGGTGCGTTTTTCCAGCAGCGCGTCGAGGCTGATGCCGTCGACGATGTCCAGCGGGTCGAGCACGTTGCCCTTGGACTTGGACATCTTCTGGCCCTGGCCGTCGCGCACCAGGCCGTGGACGTACACGGTCTTGAACGGGATCTGCGGGGTGCCGTCCTCGTTCTTGATGAGGTGCATGGTCAGCATGATCATGCGCGCCACCCAGAAGAAGATGATGTCGAAGCCGGTCACCAGCACGTCGGTGGGGTGGAAGGTCTTCAGGTATTGCGTCTGTTCCGGCCAGCCGAGGGTGGAGAAGGTCCACAGGCCCGAGCTGAACCAGGTGTCCAGCACGTCTTCGTCCTGGCGCAGGGGCTGGTCGCCCAGGTTGTGCTTGGCGCGCACCTCCGCCTCGTCGCGGCCGACGTAGACGTTGCCGGCCTCGTCGTACCAGGCCGGGATGCGGTGGCCCCACCACAGCTGGCGGCTGATGCACCAGTCCTGGATGTCGCGCATCCAGCTGAAGTACATGTTCTCGTACTGCTTGGGCACGAACTGGATGCGGCCGTCTTCTACCGCGGCGATGGCGGGTTCGGCCAGCGGCTTGGTGGAGACGTACCACTGGTCGGTCAGCCAGGGCTCGATGATGGTGCCGGAGCGGTCGCCCTTGGGCACTTTCAGCGCGTGGTCGTCGATTTTCTCCAGCAGGCCCCTGGCCTCGAAGTCGGCGACGATCTGCTTGCGCGCGACGAAGCGGTCCAGGCCGGCGTAGGCGGCCGGCAGGCTGGCGTCGACATCCGGGTTGACGCTGCCGTCGAGCTTGAACACCTGGGCGGTGGCGAGAACGGCGGCGTCCTTGTCGAAGATGTTGATCAGCGGCAGGTCGTGGCGCTTGCCGACTTCGTAGTCGTTGAAGTCGTGGGCCGGGGTGATCTTCACGCAGCCGGTGCCGAACTCGCGGTCGACGTAGTCGTCGGCGATGATCGGGATGCGCCGGCCCACCAGCGGCAGTTCGACGAAGGTGCCGATCAGGGCCTGGTAGCGCTCGTCCTCCGGGTGCACGGCGACCGCGCTGTCACCGAGCAGGGTTTCCGGGCGGGTAGTGGCGACCACCAGGTGGTCCTTGCCGTCGGCAGTCTTGTGGCCGTCGACCAGGGGGTAGCGCAGGTGCCAGAGGTGGCCCTTCTCATCGTGGTTCTCCACTTCCAGGTCGGAAATGGCGGTGTGGAACTTGGTGTCCCAGTTGACCAGGCGCTTGCCGCGGTAGATCAGGCCGTCGTCGAACAGACGGACGAAGGCTTCCTTCACCGCGTTGGACAGGCCGTCGTCCATGGTGAAGCGCTCGCGCGACCAGTCCACCGAGGAGCCCAGGCGGCGGATCTGCCGGGTGATGGTGCCGCCGGACTGTTCCTTCCACTCCCAGACCTTCTCCAGGAACTTCTCGCGGCCGAGGTCGTGGCGCGCGATGCCCTGGGCGGCCAACTGGCGCTCCACCACCATCTGGGTGGCGATGCCGGCGTGGTCGGTGCCCGGCTGCCACAGGGTATTGCGGCCCTGCATGCGGCGGTAGCGGATCAGCGCGTCCATGATGGCGTTGTTGAAGCCGTGGCCCATGTGCAGGCTGCCGGTGACGTTCGGCGGCGGGATCATGATGGTGTACGGCTCGCCGGAACCCTGCGGGGCGAAGTAGTTGTTCTGCTCCCAGGTGGGGTACCAGTGGGATTCGATGGCGTGGGGCTGGTAGGTCTTGTCCATGAGCGCGGCGGGACCCTGTTAGCGGCTAGACGGAAAACCGGAGAGTATAACGGCTGCCGAGGGGCGGCGGCCACCGGCGATCAGGGGGCTGGAGGGGGCCGTTCGGCGTGGGCGGGAGGTCCGGCGTCAACCTGTAGCGGGCCCTGCCCGCGAAATCGCGCGCAGGGCGCGCTCCTACAATGGGCAGGATGGAGTTACGGAGGTGGCCCCGTTGCCCTCACCCCAGCCCTCTCCCGGAGGGAGAGGGGGCCGTTCGGCGTGGGCGGGAGGTCCGGCGTCAACCTGTAGGAGCGGGCCCTGCCCGCGATTCGCGCGCAGGGCGCGCTCCTACAATGGGCGTGGTGTGAGGTGACCCGTAGGAGCGGATCTCATCCGCGATCGCGCCGGCAGGGCCGGCGTCAGGGCTTGCGCTGCGCCAGCAGCCTTTGCAGGCGCGCTTCCAGGCGGCGCTGCAGTTCGGCTTCGATCTGCGGCACGAAGTCGTCGATCACGTCCTGCAGGATCAGTTGCGCGGCGGCGCGCAGTTCGCTGTCCAGGCGGGCCTGTTCGCGGTTGTGGCCCGCTGGAGGCAGGTCGTCCTCGGGCTCTTCCTCGGCCGGGGCCGGCCGCGGCGAGGCCTGGACCACGTCGGAGAGCAGGGGGATGTTGTCCGGCTCGAAGGATTCGGTGAGCAGGGGCGGTTCGCCATCCGGCTCGCCGAGCAGGTCGTGGATCGACTCCAGGTCGTCGAGCAGGTGGTCGGGGTCTTGCGGTGGCTTGCGGCTGTCCATTTTTCCGGTAGAGCGTCAGAGGCGCGGCAGGCGATGGTCCTGCAAAGGATAGCCCTGCTCGCGGTAGAAGCGGAAATTCTCCCGCGCCGCTTGGCGGATGGCCGGCTCCTCCACCACCAGTTCGGCGATGCGCGAGAACTCGCCGGCGAAGGCCGGCACCGCCAGCGTCAGGTTGATCAGCAGGTCGCGGCGGCCCGCCGGCGGCCCGCCCAGGCCCAGGGTGACCGGGGCCTGGGCGTCTTCCTCGGCGGCGTTGTGCGGCACGAAGGCTTCCTTGCGGAAGCTCCACAGGCGCGCGTCCAGGGCCTCGCGCTGGGCTTCGTCGGCGCACAGCAGGTACACCCGCATGCCCTGCCGCCAGGCCTTGTCGGCCAGGCGGCAGGCGATGGTCAGGCGCGCGTCGGGATCGGCGCTGGGGATGACGTAGAAGTCGACCCGCGTCATGCCGGCGATCCCGTCGAACGATTGCGCTTTGCCATTACTTCACGCGGTCCAGCAGGTACTGGGTGAGCAGCGGCACCGGGCGGCCGGTGGCGCCCTTGTCCTTGCCACCGCTGATCCAGGCGGTGCCGGCGATGTCCAGGTGCGCCCAGTGGTACTTCTTGGCGAAGCGCGAGAGGAAGCAGCCGGCGGTGATGGTGCCGGCCTTCGGCCCGCCGATGTTGGCGATGTCGGCGAAGGGGCTGTCCAGCTGTTCCTGGTACTCGTCGAACAGCGGCAGTTGCCAGGCGCGGTCGTCGGCGTGCTCGCCGGCCTTGAGCAGTTGGCGCACCAGGGCGTCGTTGTTGCCCATCAGGCCCGAGGTGTTGGCGCCCAGGGCGACGATGCAGGCGCCGGTGAGGGTGGCGATGTCCACCACCGCCTGGGGCTTGAAGCGCTCGGCGTAGGTCAGGGTGTCGCACAGCACCAGGCGGCCTTCGGCGTCGGTGTTGAGGATTTCCACGGTCTGCCCGCTCATGGTGGTGACGATGTCGCCGGGGCGGGTGGCGCGGCCGCTGGGCATGTTCTCGGCGCAGGCCAGCAGGCCCACCAGGTTGATCGGCAGCTGCAGTTCCAGCACCGCGCGGAAGGTGCCGAAGACGCTGGCGGCGCCGCACATGTCGAACTTCATCTCGTCCATGCCCAGGCCGGGCTTGAGGCTGATGCCGCCGGTGTCGAAGGTGATGCCCTTGCCCACCAGCGCGTAGGGCGCCTCGTCCTTCTTGCCGCCGTTGTACTGCAGCACGATCAGCCGCGGCGGCTGCTCGCTGCCCTGGGCCACGGCGAGGAAGGCGCCCATGCCCAGCTCGCGGAGTTTCTTCTCGTCCAGCACCTCGACCTTGAGGTTCTTGTGCGCCTTGGCCAGGGCCTTGGCCTCGTCGGCCAGGAAGCTGGGGTGGCAGAGGTTCGGCGGCAGGTTGCCGAGGTCGCGGGTCAGGGCCATGCCGTTGGCGATGGCCTGGGCCTGCCTGGCGCCCTGCTCGACGGCGGGGGCGTCGGCCTTGTCGGCCAGCAGGGTGATCTTCTTCAGCTTGGGCGCGTCGGCCTTCTGGCTCTTGAAGCGGTCGAACACGTACAGGCCATCGGCCAGCGTCTCCACCAGCAGGCGCGCCTTGCCGTGGGCGTCGCGGCCCTTGACCGCCAGGTCGCCCAGGGCCAGCACGGCGTCGCCGCCGCCCAGGCTCTTCAGGCTGGCCAGCACCGAGGAAACCAGTTTGCGGTATTGGCGGTCGGAGAGTTCGCGCTCCTTGCCCGCGCCCACCAGCAGCACGCGTTCGGCCTTAAGGTTGGGCAAAGCTTGCAGGAGTAGGGTCTGGCCGACCTTGCCGGCCAGGTCGCCGCGCTTGAGCAGGGCGGCGATGGCGCCGCCGCTGGCGGTGTCCACGGCCTGGGCCACGGTGCCGAGCTTGCGGCCTTCGCCGACGGCGAGCACCAGGGTGGCGGTCTTCAGGGTTTGCGGACTGACGCTTTTTACAAGGAATTCCATGACAAGGTGTCCCCGGAGCGAAGGGTCGAAGTGGCGGGCGGTCGGCGACCCGTCCCGGTGTCTGCGCAGTGACAGGCCCGGCGAATCGCAGGATAATGCCGCGTATTTTTCACCGGCCCGCTGCAATGCGGGCCGGCAGTGCCTCACGGCGGCTAGTTTGAGCGTAGCCGCCCGAGCGTGACAACCCTGGAGTGCCCGGTTTGATTGTCTTCCGTTACCTGTCCCGTGAAGTGTTGGTCACCATGAGCGCGGTGAGCGCCGTGCTGCTGGTGATCATCATGAGCGGCCGCTTCATCAAGTACCTGGCGCAGGCCGCCCAGGGCATGCTGGACCCCGGCTCGCTGTTCATGATCATGGGCGTGCGCCTGCCCGGCTTCCTCCAGTTGATCCTGCCCCTGGGGCTGTTCCTCGGCATCCTGCTGGCCTATGGCCGGCTGTACCTGGAAAGCGAGATGACGGTGCTCACCGCCACCGGCATGAGCCAGCAGCGCCTGCTGGCCTACAGCATGGCGCCGGCGGCGCTGATCGCCCTGCTGGTGGCCTGGCTGAGCCTGTCCCTGGCGCCCCAGGGCATCGCGCAGATGCAGCTGATCCTGAACAAGCAGGACGCCATGACCGAGTTCGACACCCTGGCGCCGGGCCGCTTCCAGTCGATGCGCGACGGCTCGCGGGTGACCTACACCGAGCAGCTGAGCAACGACCGCACCCAGCTCGGCGGGGTGTTCATCTCCGACAAGAACCCGCCGCGCAACGGCCAGGACCGCGGCCTCGCGGTGCTGGTGGCGACCAGCGGACAGCAGCAGATCCACCCCGACGGCAGCCGCTACCTGATCCTCAAGGACGGCTTCCGCTACGACGGCGTGCCCGGCCAGGCCGACTACCGCGCCATCAGGTACGACACCTACGGCGTGCTGCTGCCCAAGCCGGAGGTGAGCAGCGAGATCGACGACCGCGACGCCATCCCCACCAGCGACCTGTTCGCCAGCAAGGAACCGCGCATGCGCTCGGAGCTGCAGTGGCGCTTCTCCATCCCGCTGCTGGTGTTCATCGTCACCCTGCTGGCGGTGCCGCTGTCCAAGGTCAACCCGCGCCAGGGCCGCTTCCTCAAGCTGCTGCCGGCGGTGCTGCTGTACATGGCCTACCTGGCGCTGCTGATCGCCGCCCGCGGCATGCTCGACAAGGGCAAGATCCCCATGGCCCTGGGGCTGTGGTGGGTGCATGCGATCTTCCTGGCCATCGGCCTGCTGCTGGCCTTCTGGGAACCGCTGAGTCTGAAATGGGCGGCCTCGCGCGCACGCTCCGTGAAGGAGCGCAAGCATGCGTAAGCTCGACCGCTACATCGGCATCACCATTTTCGTCGCCATCCTCGCCGTGCTGGGGGTGATCCTCGGCCTGGCCCTGCTGTTCGCCTTCATCGATCAGCTCGGTGCCCTGGACGAGAACTACACCCTGGGCGTGGCCCTGAAATACGTGCTGCTCACCGCGCCCAGCCGCGCCTACGACATGCTCCCGATGGCCGCGCTGATCGGCTGCCTGGTGGGCCTGGGCACCCTGGCCAGCAACAGCGAGCTGACCATCATGCGCGCCGCCGGGGTGTCGCTGCAGCGCATCGTCTGGGCGGTGATGAAGCCGATGCTGGTGCTGATGTTCGCCGGCATCCTGATCGGCGAATACGTGGTGCCCTACACCGAGACCCAGGCCCAGAGCGACCGCGCCCTGGCGCAGAGCAGCGGCGGCGCGGTCAGCTCGCGCAACGGCCTGTGGCACCGCCAGGGCCAGGAATTCATCCACATCAACGTGGTGCAGGCCGACGGCACCCTGCTGGGCGTGACGCGTTACGACTTCGCCGAGGGCCACGTGCTCAAGAGCGCCAGCTTCGCCAAGCGCGCGGTGTTCCGCGACGGCCAGTGGACGCTGGAAGAGGTGAGCACCACGCTGCTGCACCCGCAGGAGAAGCGCAGCGAAGTGGTCAGCGCGCCGTCGGAGGCCTGGAACATCCAGCTCAGCCCGCAACTGCTCAGCACCGTGGTGATGGAGCCCGAGGCGCTGTCCATCAGCGGCCTGTGGGAATACATCCACTACCTCAAGGACCAGGGCCTGAGCACCAACCGCTACTGGCTGGCATTCTGGACCAAGGTACTGCAGCCGGCGGTGACCGCGGCCCTGGTGCTGATGGCCATCTCCTTCATCTTCGGCCCGCTGCGCAGCGTGACCCTTGGCCAGCGGGTGTTCACCGGGGTGCTGGTGGGCTTCACCTTCCGCATCGCCCAGGATCTGCTGGGGCCGTCGAGCCAGGTGTTCAACTTCCCGCCGTTGCTGGCGGTGTTGCTGCCGGCGGCGATCTGTGCGCTGCTGGGGGCGTGGTTGCTCAAGCGGGCGGGGTGATATCCCTGGCGGTTCGGTGCGGCCGGCGGGCCTGATCGCGGACGGAGTCCGCTCCTACGCCCGTACCTCCCTGAACCTTAGGCTTACGCCGAGGTGCTCTTCGTAGGATGGGTTGAGCTTGCGAAACCCATGCGGTGGCGCTGATGGGTATCGCTTCGCTCAACGCCATCCTACGAAAAGCCGTGCTTCCTGGAGCCGTAGGAGCGGACTCCGTCCGCGATTGGACTCACCGGCCACGCCGGACGCCCCGGCGGCACGAACGGCCCCAGCCTCACCCCCGCCCCTGCGTCGCCTTGCGCACCGCCTTGGGAATCTGGATCACCACGCTCTCCGAATAGCGGTCGTGCCAGGTGCGCTTGTCCTTGTCCCAGAGCATCCACAGGAAGCCCAGCCCGCCGCAGGCCCAGGAACCGATGGCGATCATGAAGCGCAGCAGCGCCTGCATCAGGCTGATCGGCGTGCCGTCGGCGTTCTGCACGCGCACGCCCCAGACCTGCATGCCGAGGGTCTGGCCCTTGTGCGTCCAGAACTTGGCGAAAAAGGCGAACAGGCTGATGAACAGCAGGCTGGACAGCAGCGGGTCGCCGACCAGAGCGCCCTGGTCGGCGAGCTGCCTGAGCTTTTCGCCGCCCAGGAGCAGGCGCAGCAGCACCTGCTGGTAGAGCAGGGTGACCACCATCAGCAGGGCCACGCAGAGCAGGAAGTCGTAGAACATGGCCGCGAAGCGGCGCAGCAGGGGCGCGGGGGGGAAGTTCCCCTCCGGCTGGAGTCGGGCTTTGGGCATGGCGTCGTTCGGCGCTCGGAGCAGGGACGAGGGCGGGGATTATACGACCTTTGGTCGATCGCCACCGAGGCCAGGTGCCGCAGGCGGAATGATCTACGCTGGTTTCAGGCGCCCGCTCAGGCTGCTCGCCGAGCCCGATGACAGCGGCGGCGCCCGGGATGACACGGATGCCTGGATCGAGCAAAGTCCGGCGCCTGCTCTGGCGCCTGTGCGTTTCCCTGCTGGTCGCCCTGCTGCCGCTGCTGCTGGGCGGGGGCATCATCTATTGGCAGACACTGGTCAGCCTCCAGCGCGAAGCGGGGCTCGCCTCGAGCGAGGCGCTGCATCTGATCGATATCATGCTCGGCAACGCCGCCGGCTCGGCGCGGGCCACCATCGCCTACGCCGAAGGGCCCTGCTCCGCGGCCGAGCTGGTGCTGCGCGAGCAGGTCGCCACCGTGCCCTTCGTGCGCACCGTCAACCTGGTGCGTGACGACCGGGTGTTCTGCAGCTCGCTGTTCGGCAACGTCGACGAAGCGGTGAACACGGCCGATTTCGTCGACGGGCGCCTCAACCTGTTGCCCGGCAATGCGGTGACGCCGGACTTCGCGCTGATCGTGTACCGCCTGGCCGAAGGCCCCGCCGCCGTGCTGGCGGCGGTGGACGGGCGCTACCTGAGCAACGTCCTGCAACTGGTGAACCAGCGCAGCGAACTGCTGGTCCAGGTCGGCCCGCGCTGGATGGACGAGGCGGGCGAGGTGCACGAGGGTGCGCCCGACGCCTTCCCCCTGGCCGAAACGCGCCAGGCCTCGACGCGCTTTCCCTACCAGGTGGTCGGTGGCTTCCCGGCCGGCGCCCAGTGGGGCGTGATGCGCGACGACTACTGGCCGCTGTTCGCCATGCTGGCGGTGCTTGGCGGGCTGTTCGGCCTCGGTTGCCACTGGATGCTGGGGCGCGCGGCGACGCCTGCCCGCGAGATCGAGCGGGCCATGTACGCCGGCGAATTCGTGCCCTTCCTCCAGCCGCTGGTGGACGCCGCCAGCGGCCGCTGGATCGGCGCCGAGGTGCTGATGCGCTGGCGCCACCCGCGCGCGGGGCTGGTCAGCCCGGACATCTTCATCCCCCTGGCCGAGCAGAGCGGCCTGATCGTGCCCATGACCCGCGCGCTCTTGCAGCAGTTGGCGGCCCAGTTGCCGAAGCACGCGCACCTGCTGGGTGAGGGTTTCCACCTGGGCGTCAACGTCAGCGCCGTGAATTGCCGCAGCAGCAGCCTGTTGACCGATTGCCTGGACTTCCTCGGCGCCTTCCCGGTGGGTTCGGTGCAACTGATGCTGGAGCTGACCGAGCGCGAACTGATCGACACCCCCACCGACGACCTGCTCGGCTGCCTGCGCGAGCTGGGCGTGACCCTGGCGATAGACGACTTCGGCACCGGCCATTCCAGCCTGGCCTACCTGCGCCGCTTCCGCGTGGACGCCCTGAAGATCGATAAGAGCTTCGTCGCCACCGTCGACGACGACAGCCGCTCCCGGCACATCCTCGACAGCATCCTCGACCTCTGCGACCGCCTGGACCTGCAGGTCATCGCCGAAGGCATCGAGACGCCGGCGCAGCGCGACTACCTGGCGGCCCGCGGCGTGCCCTGCCTGCAGGGCTACCTGTTCGGCAAGCCGATGCCGCTGGCGGAGTTCGTCGCCGAACTGGAGCGCCGCGTCCGCGCGGGCGTCTAGGACGGTGGTGGACTGAACTGCGTATGCCGAGCCCATACCGACGGCGCCCAGCGGGCACCGTCGGCAGCGCAGCGGCGATCAGACGTAAGCTTGGGCGCGGCGGTTGCCGCGGGGCAGGCGGGTCTTGCCGGACAGGGCGCTCAGGCGCGCCTGCCAGGCTTGCCGGGCGGCGTCGCGGCCGGATTGCGCCGGTGCCGGGGCGCGGGCGGGCTGCTTGCTCTTCGGCGCCGCAGCCGGCGCAGGCTTCGGGACGGCGGGCGCGCTGCCCGCGGCTTCCTGCGCCTGGGTGAAGGCGTTGGTGCGGCGGCAGGTCTTGCAGCTGACCTGCGCGACGTCCTGCGAGCCCGCCACGTTCGGGTCGCTGCGGCCGCAGGCGGCCTGGCTGGTGCCAATCAGGAAGTGAGTGACCATGTGGACCTCCTAGTCAAAAAAGGGGCGGCATTATTCCACAGGGTTCCCGGCGCGCCAGCGCTGCCGGTCATTTTCGGATGAACGTCCGAATCAGCCGTGCTGCACCCCGGCGCGCTTGAGCAACTGCTTGCAACGCTCGGACAGGTGCACCACGCGCAGGTGCTTGCCGGCCCTGGCGTAGCGCTCGCGCAGGGTCTTCAGCGCGGCGATGGCCGAGTAGTCGACGAAGCTCAGGTGGCGGCAGTCCAGGGTGACCTGCGGCGGGTCGCCGGCCGGGTCGAACTGCTCCAGGAAGGTCGTGGTGGAGGCGAAGAACAGCGTGCCGTGGAGGCGGTAGAGCTTGCTGCCGTCGGCCTCCAGGTGGCTGTCGGCGTAGAGTTCGCGGGCGTGCTTCCAGGCGAAGTCCAGGGCGGCCACGACTATGCCGCAGAGCACGGCGGTGGCCAGGTTGGTGAACACGGTGATGACGGTCACCACGACGATCACCAGCACGTCGCTCGCCGGCACCTTGTTCAGCACCCGCAGCGAGGCCCAGGCGAAGGTCTGCTGGGCCACCACGAACATCACCCCGACCAGCGCCGCCAGCGGGATGCGCTCGATCAGCGGGGAGAGGAACAGCACGAAGAGCAGGATCATCACCCCGGCGACCACCCCGGAAACCCGCCCGCGGCCGCCGGAGCCAAGGTTGATCATGGTCTGGCCGATCATGGCGCAGCCGCCCATGCCGCCGAACGCCCCGGAGACCATGTTGGCCGCCCCCAGGGCCACGCACTCGCGGTCCGGGTAGCCGCGGCTCCGGGTGATTTCGTCGGTGAGGTTGAAGGTCAGCAGGGTTTCCAGCAGGCCGACCAGCGCCATGAGGATGGCGTAGGGCGCGATGATCCGCAGCGTCTCCAGGTTCCACGGCACCTGCGGCAGGGCGAAGGCGGGTAGGCCGCCGGCGATGTGCGCCATGTCGCCGAGGGTGCGCGTGGGCAGGCCGAGCAGGTACACCAGCAGGCCGACGCCGAGGATCGCCACCAGCGCCGGCGGCACCGCGCGGGTCAGCTTCGGCAGCAGGTAGACGATGGCCATGGTCAGCGCCACCAGGCCCAGCATCAGGTACAGCGGCGCGCCGTCGAGCCAGGCCCCGCCGGTCTTGAAGTGCTCCAGCTGGGCCAGGGCGATGACGATCGCCAGGCCGTTGACGAAGCCCAGCATCACCGGGTGCGGCACCATGCGCACCAGCTTGCCCAGGCGCAGCAGGCCGAAGGCGATCATCACCAGGCCGCCCAGCAGCACGGTGGCCAGCAGGTACTGCACGCCGTGCTGCACCACCAGCGCCACTATTACCACGGCCATGGAGCCGGCGGCCCCGGAAACCATGCCCGGCCGCCCGCCGAACAGGGCGGTGAGGGTGCAGATGAAAAAGGCGCCGTACAGGCCCATCAGCGGGTTGAGGTGGGCCACCAGGGCGAAGGCGATGCACTCGGGCACCAGGGCGAAGGACGTGGTGAGGCCGGCCAGGATGTCGGCGCGCAGACGGGCGGGTTTCATGGCGTTCCTGAGGTCAGGGCCGGTGGTGCCGGCCGCGGGTGGTGCGGATAGAGGACGCGCATGGTACGCAATGCCGCATGCTCGAACCAGTCGCGGCGCATGCCGTTTTGTCCGGGCCCCACCCCGGTGCTTCCCTCATGGCGAAGGGTTCGCTGCCCACAGGTGGCAGCGAACCCTTGAAAGGCGCCGCTGTTGCGAGCGGCGAATGAATGGCCTGTTCAGCGACTGCTGGAAATGGCCAGCTTGCCGGTGGCTATGAGTGCGGCGATTTCCTCCATGTGCAGGGATGTCTCCTTCAACGCCTCCACCACACCTTCGATCAGGTGTTGCGAGAGTGGGTTGGCGACAGGCAGCCCCTTCAGGTAGTCGGCGAGAAGCTCGGCCGCCATGTCGTTGTTGTAGGCGGTCGTCATCAGAGAGCTGTGGATATTCTTCGGATCGAGAAACATGGCTTCCACCTGCGGGGGCGCGCGGACGCGCCCCCGTCACACTGAGTCAATCCCACTGGTAGCCAACGCCTACCGAGACGCCGACGTCGCCATCGCTGTCCGCGCTTCCCTGGAGCTTGGTGACCCACTTGCCGTCCTTGGTGATGTGCGACACGCCGACCGCCAGCGCCTGCTCGCCACGGAAGTTGCCCAGGCCGGCGGAGGTCATGCTTGCCCCCGGCGCATGGGGCTGCGGCAGGCTGGCCATGGCCATGGCCCCGGCGATGCCGGCACTGAGTTCGTCGTCCAGTTCGTTCATGTCCTTGCGCAGGGCGTGGTAGCTGGCGTCGGTGTAGGCCTTGGCGCCGCTGATGCCGCTGTTCAACTGGCCGAGGTTGACGGCGTCGGTGGCCTGGGTGCCGGCGGCCACATTGGTGATCTGCCGGGCGTTGGTCGCGCTGCCGACGGATACCGTGTTCGCCCTGTCGGCCACCGAGTTGGCGCCCAGGGCCACCGAGTTGGAGGCCTTGGCGTGGGCGCTTTCGCCCAGCGCGGTGCTGTGCTCGGCGCTCGCCTGGGCCCTGGTGCCGATCGCCGCGCTGTTCCTGCCGCTGGCCTGGGCGCCGGCGCCGCCGGCGATCGCATCCTGGCCGACAGCCTGCGGCTTGCTCAGCGCAGAGCTGTTGTTGCTCTGGAACATGCCGTCGGTGCCGTTCTGCAGGTTGGTCACATGGTTATGGACATCGCTGACCCGCTGGTCCACCTGCGCCACGCTGTCGTTCAGGGCGCCGGCCGAGGTGTTGACGGCGTCCGTGAGCTGGTCGACGTTGACCGCGTCGGTGCCGGCGGTGCCGCGGGCGACATTGGTGATCTGCCGCTCGTTGCCCTGGCTGCCCACGGAAACGCTGTTGTCGCGATCGGCCAGGGAGTCCGCGCCCAGGGCCACGGCGTTGCTGGCGGTGGCATTGGCGCCGCTGCCGATGGCGGTACTGCGTTCGCCGCTGGCTTGTGCGGCGCTGCCCACTGCCGTGGCGTCCGCCGCGCTGGCGGAGGCGCCGGCGCCGGCGGCCATGCTGCGCTCGCCGCTCGCCTGGGCGGCGTCGCCCAGGGCCATGGACGAGGTGCCGGTGGCCGAGGCGGCCGGTCCGACTGCGATGGAGTCCGCGCCGGCCGCAGAGGCATCGGCCTTTTCCGAATTGGCGCGGAAGTAGCGTGACACGCCGGTCTGGTTGATCCCGTCCTCCAGGGCGCTGACGCGGGTGTCGGTGCGGTACAGCTGCGAGCCGACCACCACGTCGCTGGAGTCCGCGGCGATCCGGCCTTCCTCGACATTGGTGATGCGCGAGCGGCTGGTTGCGCCGGCGCTGCCATGCATGGCGCTGAAGGCGCCCAGGGAGTCGTCCCAGAGCAGGGCGTCACCGCGCAGTTCGCTCACTTCGTCGCGGGTGGCGTTGAGTTGGGAGACGTTCACGGCGTCGGTGTCATCGCTACCCGCGGCGACGTTGGTGATCCGCCGCTTGAGATCCTGGTTGCCCACCGAAACGCTGTCGTCGGCATCGGTTACCGAGCCATGGCCCAGGGCCACGCTGCGGGCGTGTTCGGCGCGGCTGGCGGTGCCCAGCGCCATGGAGTGCTCGCCGCTGGCCACGGACCAGCCGCCGATGGCGTTGGCGGCCTGGCCTGTCGCCGCCGAGGCGATGCCCAGGGCGGTGCTGCCGTCGGTGGAGGCCAGGGCTTCCTTGCCGAGCGCCGTGCTGCCTACGCCCAGAGCGCGGGACCAGGCGCCGGCCGCCGTGCTGGCGAGGGCCGCCGCCTCGGCTTCGGCGCCCAGGGCGGTGGCGCTTTGCGCCGTGGCTTCGGCGCTGTTGCCCAAGGCCACGCTGTGCCCGCCGGTGGCCTGGCTCCAGGCGCCGACGGCAGTGCTTTGCTGACCGCTGGCCTGCGCGCTGGTACCCAGTGCGGAGCTCTTTTCACCGCTGGCCTGCGCCTGCACACCCAGGGCGCTGGCGCCGGCGCCGCTGGCGCTGGACCAGCCGCCGACGGAGGTGGCGCTGCTGCCCGTCGCCTGGGCCTGCAGGCCTATCGCCGTGCTGCCATGGGTGCTGGCCCGGGCCTCCTTGCCGACCGCGGTGGCGCCAATGCCATGGGCCATCGCCCAGTTGCCGACGGCGGTGGCGGAGTTCGCGCTCGCTTCGGCATCGACACCCACTGCCAGCGCGTCGCTGGCGGTGGCTTCGGCACTGCTGCCCAGCGCGGTGCTGCGCTCACCGGTGGCCTGGCTCCAGCCGCCCAGCGCGGTGGCGCGATCGCCGAGGGCATCCGCCCTGACGCCAACGGCCGTCGCGTGCTGGCCGGATGCGTGGGCCTGGTTGCCGGCTGCCAGCGCGTTCTCGCCGCTGGCCAGCGCCGCCGTGCCCATGGCGATGGCGTTGCTGCCGCTGGATTCGGACTGCGGGCCTATGGCAATGGCGTTCTCGCCGCTGGCGTTGGCGTCCGGGAGCTCGGAGTTGGCGCGGAAGTAGCGTGTGCCGCGCTGGTAAACGTCGCCCAGCCAGTCCGCTACGTCGCCAATGGCGTCGGCCGCTTCTTCGCCCAGGCGCTGGAGTTGCGAGAGGTTGACCGCGTCGGTGGCCTGGGTGCCCTCGGCCACGTTGGCGATGCGGCGCTGCAGGTCGGCGTTGCCGACCGAGACCTCGTTGTCCGCTCCTGTGGCGGAGTTCAGGCCCAGTGCGACGCTGCCCTGATGCGACGCCACGGCTTCCTTGCCGAGAGCCACGCTGCCGATACCGCTGGCCTTGGACCAGGTGCCCACGGCAGTGCTGGCCAAGGCGGCGGCTTCGGCTTCGGCGCCGAGCGCGGTGCTATCCTGTGCGGTGGCTTCGGCGCTACCGCCCACGGCGGTGCTGCGCAGTTGCGTGGCTTGGCTCCAGGCCCCGAGGGCAAGGGCGCGTTCGCCCGCCGCGTCGGCGGATACACCCACCGCAGTGGCGTTCGCGCCGCTGGCGGAGCTTTGCGTGCCGAGCGCGGTCGAGCCGCCGGCGGTGGCGCTGGCCAGCTTGCCCAGCGCAGTGGCGTTTTCGCCGCTGGCTGCGGTTCTTGCGCCAACTGCGGTCGCCCCGTCGCCGGTGGCCTGGGCCGCGATGCCCAGGGCGCTGGCATCGCCCTGGGAGGCCAGGGCTTCCTTGCCGAGAGCCACGCTGCCGATACCGCTGGCCTTGGACCAGGTGCCCACGGCAGTGCTGGCCAAGGCGGCAGCTTCGGCTTCGGCGCCGAGCGCGGTGCTGTCCTGTGCGGTGGCTTCGGCGCTACCGCCCACGGCGGTGCTGCGCAGTTGCGTGGCCTGGCTCCAGGCCCCGAGGGCGAGGGCACGTTCGCCCGCCGCATCGGCGGAGACACCCACCGCAGTGGCGTTCGCGCCGCTGGCTTGGGCGGCGCTGCCCATGGCGATGCTGTCGCTGCCCGAAGCCACGGCCTCGGGGCCGATGGCTACGCTGTCCTGGCCGTTGGCTTGGGCCATCGCCTTGTCGGAGTTCGCCTGGAAATACTTCGTCCCGCTTTCATAGACGTCGCTGAGCCAGTCGGAAACCGACTGCAGCGCTGCTTCGCCTTGCTGGCGCAGCGTCTCCAGCTGGGAAAGGTTGATGGCGTCGTTGGCCTGGGTGCCGTCGGCTACATGGGTCAACTGGCGGTCGAGGTTGGCGTTGCCGATGGAGACGCTATCGTTCCTGTCGGTCGCCGAGCCGGCACCCAGGGCTACCGAGTTGGCATGGTTGGCGCCAGCCCAGGCCCCCAGGGCCAGGCCATTGGCGCCGGCCGCCTGCGAATCCAGGCCCAGCGCGGTGCTGTGCTCGCCCTGGGCGCTGGCTCCCTTGCCGATCGCCGTGCTGGCCAGGCCCGATGCCGAGGAGTACGCGCCCAGGGCGGTGCTGCTGGCCTGGCTGGTGGCGGCGTTGCGGCCGATGGCCAGGCTGCTGTCGCCCTTGGCCTCGGTATTTCGTCCAAGCGCCACGCTGTTGTCGCCATAGGCGGCCGCCCACGGGCCGACGGCGGTGGCGTGGCTTGCCGATGCCGTGGCGTAGTCGCCCAGGGCCGTGCTGTTTACACCTGACGCACTGGCGCCGGTGCCTTCCTGCACGCTGGTGAGCATGGCGCCCAGGCGCACCTCGGCGCGCGGCTGGACCACCTGGCTGGCGCTGGCCTTGTCGTCGCCCTCGATCTCGGCTTCGGTGACCGCCCCGGCAGGAATGCCGAACAGCGCCAGGCAGGC
The DNA here is from genome assembly GCF_001586155.1 of Pseudomonas citronellolis. Taxonomy (NCBI): domain Bacteria; kingdom Pseudomonadati; phylum Pseudomonadota; class Gammaproteobacteria; order Pseudomonadales; family Pseudomonadaceae; genus Pseudomonas; species Pseudomonas citronellolis. Next base: position 5,537,271 of record NZ_CP014158.1, on the reverse strand, counting down.
GGAGGAAAGCAGGCCCACTGCGCCGGCCAGGCCGCGGTTGCGGTGCTTGCCGTGGCTTCTGGCGAATTCGCTGGCGACTACCCAGGCGCGGCGCGCCGCACTCCAGACCAGTCGGAATGACTTGTTCATGAGAGACTCCTTGCGGGGAGCTCCCCGCAAATGGTGAGAGGCCCCTGATCCGGGATCAGCGGGCGTTCGAGGTGGGGAGAGGGGGAAGGGCGCGTGCCGCCTGGGCAATCAGCGGGCGCTCCGGACAGGCCACCGGCGGTAGCCCCAGCTCCACCTGGTAGAGCCATCGGGCAGCGGCAGCGTCGTTACGCATGCCTTGCAGGTAGCCGCCGGCGAAGAGGGTGGCTTCGGCGATCAGGGCCCGGCGTTGCGGCAGCGTCAGCGGCATCCGGTCGATCGCCGCGAAAACACTGGCGGAGTCGGCCTTGCCGCGATACAGCTCGACCAGCGCATGCTGCGCCGCGTCGTCGGGCCGCACTGCGGCGAGCAGGCGCTTGAACGCCGTGTCGCGGGCGCGCCTGGAGGAGGCGTTGTCGCGCGTGACCAGCCATAGCCGCCAGAGCTGCGCATAGGCCTTCTCATCGGCGTTCGCGCCCTTCGAGGCGATTTGCGCGAAGGCACGGTCGGCGTCGCGGTAGCGCCCCAGGGCGGCCAGGTTGGCGGCGGAAGGCAGGGCGACCAGGTCGCTCCAGACGGAGCGGCCCAGCCGGTCGTAGTGGCGCCGTGCCTGCTGCGGCCTGCCCAGGGCGTCGTCGACCAGGGCCAGTTCCATTTCGAGCCGTCCGCTGCTGGTGCCCTTGGCCAGGAGTTTGTCGAGGAGGCGGTCGGCGCCCTGGAAATCGCCGGCGAGATAGGCCGCATGGGCGGTGCCCAGAAGCTGCTGGCTTTCGCTGGCGTTGACCATTGCGGCGAACAGCCAGCAGGCCAGGGCGATGAGCAGCCAGGTGGCTTGCGAGGGGCGGCCACGCCGGCCGCGGCCTCTGGCGTTCGTTCGAAGGCTATGAGCGCTGAATCCGAACATGATGTCTGCTCCCAAGAAAACGATGGGGGCAGGCTATGGCCGAAGGCTTCGTGTGGCTGTCGTGATGCGCCGGGATCGTTGTAGCGATTGCGCTACGCGGGGGGAGAGGGCGGCGGTTCAGGGCCGGAGAGCAACTGCAGTTCGATGACGCAGGGCAGCCGCAAGGGCAAGCCGGAAAACGTCAGCGACGCCCGTATCAGGGGGGCCAGACGCCTGGCCAGGCCGAGATGGGCGTCGAACCTGTCGAAGGGGAGGCCGGCATCCGGGGTGTTCACGTCGATCCGCCAGACGGACTCGCCGTGGCCGCGGTATTCCTGCCGTGCTTCCACATGCAGGTTCGCCGAGGACTCCGCGCTGACGAAGGCCAGGGCCGTCGCCAACAGTTCGCCGTACAGTCCGGCGTCCATCCAGGCGCATGTCGCCGTTTGCGGCAGCGAGAGCGTCACGCTGGCGGCGTAGCGCCTGGCGAAGGTCTCGAGCGCCTGGTTGGTGAGCGCGTTCAGGTCGCAGGTCTCCGGTAGCGGAACCCTGTTGCCCTGGTCCAGTTCGGCCAGTTCCAGCAGCAGCTCGGTATGTCGCTTGAGCATGCCGACGGGGTTTCGCAGCGAAGCCGCCTCCGGGGTGCTTTTCGCCAGGTCGGCCAGTTGCTCTTCCAGGATCGATAGCTGCTCTTCGAAGCGCTTGCATTCGGCGATGAAAAAATGGGTGCGCAGCTGCCGCAGGGAGAGCATTCGCTGCTGCGCTTGCGTCAGTTGTGCCACTTCGCTGTCGAAGTCGCTGACATCCACGATCGCACACAGCATGCCGAGCACCTGGCCGCTTTCGTCCCGGTGGGGCACGCCCCAGACCCGGACGGTGCGGGGGCCCTGGGGGAAGTGGGCCACGAAATCCGACACGAAGGACCTGGCGTCGGCCACGGCCTTGAGATAGCCACGACGCACCTGCTCGGTGAGTTGTTCCCCTACGATGCCGTTGGGGGCGATCTCCATGCCCAGGCACGCCTGCCGGGAAAGACCATGCAGGTCGGCGAAGCTCTGGTTGCACAGCAGCAGGGCCCCGTCCCGCGCGCGCAGTGCCGTCGGGAAGGGCAGCATTTCGATGAATTCCTGCAGGCGCGGGCCTTGCCCGCTGGCGAAATGCATTTTCCCCAGGCCCGCGGCGGGGGCGACGCCATGCCGCCAGGCGAACGCCAGCAGGTCCGCGTTCGAGTGCAGGTCCAGCTTCTGGAACAGGCGCGTCTTGTAGGTGCTGACGGCGCTGGGGCTCAGCTTCATCGTGGCGGCGATGGACTTGATCGGGTTGCCCTGCGCCAGTTGCTTCATCACGGTCAGCTCGCGGGGTGACAGGGTGGCCAGCAGCCGGCTCTCCTGGCGGTCGCCCGGGCGCCGCGACACATCCTCGAAGGCATGGCGCGGAAAGAAGGTCCGGCCACTGAGCAGTGTTCGAACCGCGAGAAGCAACTGCTCGGGCGGCTCGGACCTGGACAGGTACCCGGCTGCCCCGTATTGGCGGGCGAGATCGATGAAATGGGGCTGGTAGTCGTTTCCCAGGACCAGCACGGGGAGGTTGCGTCCGCTTTGCCGCAGCCACTGCAGGACTTCGGTGCCGTTGGTATCCGGAAGCATGAAGTCGAGCACCAGCAGGTCCGGCGCAGTGCTCCGCAGCGCGGCTATCGCGGCGGCCCCGTTGAACACACGGGTGGGAACCTCATGCGCCTGGTCTTTCAGGGCGGAGCTGGCACCGGCGCTGAACAGGGGTTCAATGCATGCAAGCAGTATGTTCGCCATGCGGACACCTCGGGTTGCCGAGCAGAGTAGTAAAAAAACCGGCGATTGGCGAAAAGGCGGGGCATGGGCTGGAGCCGCCGCCCCGTTCGCGGGGCGCGACGCGGCATGGCGGAGCCCGAAGGGGCTTGCAGAGGGAAGGGCGGGGAAGGGCGGGCAACAAAAAACCGGCTCGATGGCCGGTTCTTCTGGTGTTCCGAGATTCGCTGGGAATCTGGATGGTGCCTCGGGAGAGACTCGAACTCTCACTCTGTCGCCAGAAACGGATTTTGAATCCGCCGCGTCTACCATTCCGCCACCGAGGCAATGGCGCGGCAGTATAGGGAGGCCCTCGGTACCGGTCAATCCACCCGCGTGGCGATGCCATCGCAATTCCAGTAATATATCCGGCCCTTCGAGATATACCCCATGCGCGTCGCCGACTTCCATTTCGATCTGCCCGAGGCCCTGATCGCCCGCCATCCGCTCGCCGAACGTCGCGCCAGCCGCCTGCTGGTGCTGGACGGGCCGAGCGGCGCCCTCAGCCACCGTCACTTCGCCGACCTGCTGGAATACCTGCGGCCGGGCGACCTGATGGTATTCAACAACACCCGGGTGATCCCGGCGCGGCTGTTCGGCCAGAAAGAGTCCGGCGGCAATCTGGAGATCCTCGTCGAGCGCGTGCTGGACAGCCGCCGCGTGCTGGCCCACGTGCGTTCGAGCAAGTCGCCCAAGCCGGGTTCGAAGATCCTCATCGACGGCGGCGCCGAGGCGCAGATGCTGCAGCGCCACGACGCGCTGTTCGAACTGGGCTTCGCCGAAGACGTGCTGCCGCTGCTGGAGCGCGTCGGGCACATGCCGCTGCCTCCCTATATAGACAGGCCCGACGAGGCCGCCGACCGCGAGCGCTACCAGACCGTCTACGCCGAGCGCGCCGGCGCCGTGGCCGCGCCCACCGCCGGGCTGCATTTCGATGAAGGGCTGCTGGCGGCCATCCGCGAGAAGGGCGTGGACACCGCCTTCGTCACCCTGCACGTCGGCGCCGGCACCTTCCAGCCGGTGCGCGTGGAGAAGATCGAAGACCACCACATGCACAGCGAGTGGCTGGAGGTCGGCCAGGACGTGGTCGACGCCGTGGCCGCCTGTCGCGCCCGTGGCGGCCGGGTGATCGCCGTCGGCACCACCAGCGTGCGTTCGCTGGAGAGCGCGGCCCGCGACGGCCAGCTCAAGCCCTTCAGCGGCGACACCGACATCTTTCTCTACCCGGGCCGGCCCTTCCATGTGGTCGATGCCCTGGTGACCAACTTCCACCTGCCCGAGTCGACCCTGCTGATGCTGGTCTCGGCCTTCGCCGGCTACCCGCAGACCATGGCCGCCTACGCCGCGGCGGTGGAGCACGAATACCGTTTCTTCAGCTACGGCGATGCCATGTTCATCACCCGCAACCCCGCGCCGCGCGGGCCCGAGGACTGATCCATGAGTTTCATGAAGTTCGAACTGCTGGCCACCGACGGCAAGGCCCGGCGCGGCCGCCTGAGCTTCCCCCGCGGAGTGGTCGAGACCCCGGCGTTCATGCCGGTGGGCACCTATGGCACGGTCAAGGGCATGTTGCCGCGCGACATCGAGGGCATAGGCGCGCAGATCATCCTCGGCAACACCTTCCACCTGTGGCTGCGCCCGGGCACCGAGGTGATCCGCAAGCATGGCGACCTGCACGACTTCATGCAGTGGCAGGGGCCGATCCTCACCGATTCCGGCGGCTTCCAGGTGTTCAGCCTGGGCGCGCTGCGCAAGATCAAGGAAGAGGGCGTGTACTTCGCCTCGCCGGTGGACGGCGCCAAGGTCTTCATGGGCCCCGAGGAGTCCATGGCGGTGCAGCGCGCGCTGGGCTCGGACATCGTGATGATCTTCGACGAGTGCACCCCGTATCCGGCCGAGTTCGACGTGGCCAAGCGCTCCATGGAGCTGTCGCTGCGCTGGGCCAAGCGCTCGAAGATCGCCCATGGCGACAGCCCCTCGGCGCTGTTCGGCATCGTCCAGGGCGGCATGCACGAGGAACTGCGCATGCGCTCGCTGGAAGGCCTGCAGGAGATCGGCTTCGACGGCCTGGCCATCGGCGGCCTGTCGGTGGGCGAGCCCAAGGAAGAGATGATCCGCGTGCTGGACTTCCTGCCGCCGCGCATGCCGGCCGACAAACCCCGTTACCTGATGGGGGTGGGCAAACCCGAGGACCTCGTGGAAGGTGTGCGCCGCGGCGTCGACATGTTCGACTGCGTGATGCCCACGCGCAACGCGCGCAACGGCCATCTGTTCGTCGATACCGGGGTGATCAAGATCCGCAACGCCGTGCACAAGCACGACGAGTCGCCGCTGGATCCGACCTGCGATTGCTACACCTGCAAGCACTTCTCCCGCGCCTACCTCTACCACCTGGACAAGTGCGGGGAAATGCTCGGCAGCATGCTCAATACCATCCATAACTTGCGGCATTATCAGCGGCTTATGGCTGGTTTGCGCGAGGCAATCCAACAGGGTACATTGGCCGCCTTTGTCGACGCCTTCTATGCCAAACGCGGCCTTCCGACGCCGCCGTTGGGCGATTGATCCCGATTTTCCAAAAGAATATAGAGACAGGAGTATCCGATGAGCTTTCTGATTCCCGCCGCCTACGCCGACGCCGCTGCTCCCGCGGCCGCCGCAGGCCCGATGGGCACTGGTTTTGAGTGGGTCTTCCTGGTCGGCTTCCTGGTCATCTTCTACCTGATGATCTGGCGTCCGCAGGCCAAGCGTAACAAGGAGCACAAGAACCTCCTGTCCAGCCTGCAGAAGGGTGACGAAGTCGTCACTTCCGCGGGTATCGCCGGCAAGGTGCTGAAAGTCGCCGAGGACTTCGTGGTCGTCGAGGTCGCCGACAACGTCGAGCTGAAGTTCCAGAAGGGCGCCATCGCCGCGACCCTGCCGAAAGGCACGCTCAAGGCCATCTGAGTTCCAGGCAAAGAAAACCAATAGACGGGGCGCATGAAGCGCCCCGCGTCATAACGGGCGGTATCAATGCTCAACAAATATCCCCTGTGGAAATACCTGCTGATCCTGGCGGTGCTTGCCGTCGGCTTCATCTATTCCGCACCCAACCTCTACCCGGACGATCCGGCCGTGCAGGTCAGCGGCGCCAGCAGCGCGCTGCAGATCACCCAGGCCGACATCGACAAGGCCAGCAAGGCGCTGACCGACGCGGGCATCGCCGTCAAGGCGGGCAGCCTCGGCAAGAACAGCGGCCTGATCCGCCTGGTCAAGCAGGAAGACCAGCTTCCCGCCAAGGACATCGTGCGTCGCGCCCTGGGCGACGACTACGTGGTCGCCCTGAACCTGGCGCAGACCACCCCGAACTGGCTGCGCAACATCGCCGCCCACCCGATGAAGCTGGGCCTCGACCTTTCCGGCGGCGTGCACTTCCTCCTCGAAGTGGACATGGACAAGGCCGTCGACGCCCGCCTGAACGTCTACGAGAGCGAGATCAAGAGCGCCCTGCGCAAGGAGCGCCTGCGCTACCGCAGCCTGCCGGTGCAGGACCGCGCCATCCAGCTGGGCTTCACCGACGACGAATCGCTGGACAAGGCCAAGGCGCTGATCGCCAAGGACTACCGCGACTTCGAGGTGACCCAGGATTCGCGCAACGGCATGCAGGTGCTGCGCCTGGCCATGACCGCGGCCAAGCTCGCCGAAATCCGCGAATACTCGATCAAGCAGAACCTCACCACCGTGCGCAACCGCGTCAACGAGCTGGGCGTGTCCGAGCCGCTGGTGCAGCGCCAGGGCGCCAACCGCATCGTGGTCGAGCTGCCGGGCGTGCAGGACACCGCCGAAGCCAAGCGCATCCTCGGCAAGACCGCCAACCTGGAGTTCCGCCTGGCCGCCGAGCCCGACGCCATCAAGTCGGCCACCGAGACCTTCGAATTCCGCGAGCCGCACCGCCCGCCGGTGGCCCTGGAGCGCAGCGTGATCATCACCGGTGACCAGGTCACCGACGCCAGCGCCAGCTTCGACGAGAACGGCCGCCCGCAGGTGAACATCCGCCTCGACGGCCACGGCGGCGAGCTGATGAACCGCGCCACCCGCAACAACGTCGGCCGCAGCATGGCGGTGGTGTTCATCGAGCAGAAGCCGATCACCCGCTATGCCAAGCAGGTGGTCGACGGCGTCGAGCAGGAAGTCGCCGTCCCGGCCTTCAAGGAAGAGAAGAAGATCATCAGCCTGGCGACCATCCAGTCGGCCCTGGGCAACCAGTTCCGCATCACCGGCCTCGACGGCCCGGGCGAGTCCTCGGAACTGGCCCTGCTGCTGCGCGCCGGCGGCCTGGCCGCGCCGATGTACTTCGCCGAGGAACGCACCATCGGCCCGAGCCTGGGTGCGGACAACATCGCCAAGGGCATCGACGCCTCCCTGTGGGGCATGGTGTTCGTGTCGCTGTTCATCATCGTCATCTACCGCTTCTTCGGCGTGATCGCCACCGTCGCCCTGGCCTTCAACATGGTCCTGCTGGTGGCGCTGATGTCGATCCTCGGCGCGACCCTGACGCTGCCGGGCATCGCCGGTATCGTGCTGACCATGGGCATGGCGGTGGACGCCAACGTGCTGATCTTCTCGCGGATACGCGAGGAGCTGGCTGGCGGTATGTCGGTGCAGCGCGCCATCCACGAAGGCTTCAACCGCGCCTTCACCGCCATCGTCGACGCCAACCTGACCTCGCTGCTGGTCGGCGGCATCCTCTACGCCATGGGCACCGGCCCGGTGAAGGGCTTCGCCGTGACCATGTCGCTGGGCATTCTCACCTCGATGTTCACGGCCATCATGGTCACCCGCGCAATGGTCAACCTGATCTTCGGCGGGCGTGACTTCAAGAAGCTGTGGATCTAAGGGGGATCATGAGATGAATATCAAGATCGGTACCATCAACTTCATGGGCGTGCGCAACATCGCGTTCGCCGCCACCCTGGTCCTCACCCTGATCGCCCTCGGCAGCTGGATCACCAAGGGCATCAACTTCGGCCTGGACTTCACCGGTGGCACCCTCATCGAGCTGAACTATCAGCAGCCGGCCGACCTGGGCAAGGTCCGCGACGAGCTGGTCAAGGCCGGCTACGCCGAGGCCGTGGTGCAGAGCTTCGGCGACACCAGGGACGTGCTGGTGCGCATGCCCAGCGAAGACCCGGAGCTGGGCAAGAAGGTCGCCGCGGCGCTGCAGCAGGCCGATACCCAGAACCCGGCGAGCCTCAAGCGCGTGGAATACGTCGGCCCGCAGGTCGGCGAGGAACTGCGCGACCAGGGCGGCCTGGGCATGCTCCTGGCCCTGGGCGGCATCCTCATCTACGTCGGCTTCCGCTTCCAGTGGAAGTTCGCCGTGGGCGCCATTCTCTCGCTGATCCACGACGCCATCATCGTGATGGGCGTGCTGTCGTTCTTCCAGATCACCTTCGACCTCACCGTGCTCGCCGCGGTGCTGGCGGTGGTGGGCTACTCGCTGAACGACACCATCGTGATCTTCGACCGGGTGCGCGAGAACTTCCGCGTGCTGCGCAAGGCCAGCCTGATCGAGAACATCAACATCTCGACCAGCCAGACCCTGCTGCGGACCCTGGCCACCTCGATCTCCACCCTGCTGGCCATCGCCGCGCTGCTGTTCTTCGCCGGCGACAACCTGTTCGGCTTCTCCATCGCGCTGTTCGTCGGCGTGCTGGCCGGCACCTACTCGTCGATCTACATCGCCGACGTGGTGCTGATCTGGCTGAAGCTCTCGGCCGAGGACCTGATCCCGCCGCAGGCCAAGGAAGTCGACGACCGCCCCTGAGGCCGTCCCGCCGCTCCTCGAAACTCCCGCTCCGGCGGGAGTTTTTCTTTGTGCGCGATCCGGCCGTGTGTCGGCATGCAGTGGCGGATCGCGAAGGAATGTCGGAACTTTCCTAAGGATTCCCTGCTCCAAGGCAAGGACAAGGGCAAGTGCCCATATGAAAGGAAAGCCAGGAGGTCTATGTGAACAAGTCGTTGCTCATCGGTACCGTGTTGGGCGCAGTCGGCGTTACGGCAGGTGGAGCGGTGGCCACGTACAGCCTGGTGGACCGCGGCCCCGAGTATGCCGAGGTGGTCGCCGTCCAGCCGGTCAAGGAGACCATCAAGACACCGCGCCAGGTCTGCAAGGACGTGGCGGTCACCCACCAGCGCCCGGTCAAGGACCAGCACCAGATCGTCGGCACCGCCATCGGCGCCATCGCCGGCGGCCTGCTGGGCAACCAGATCGGCGGCGGCAATGGCAAGAAGATCGCCACCGTGGCCGGTGCGGTCGGCGGCGGCTACGCCGGCAACAAGGTGCAGGAAGGCATGCAGGAGCGTGACACCTACACCACCACCGAAACCCGCTGCAGCACCGTGAACGACACCAGCGAGAAAGTAGTGGGCTACGACGTCAAGTACATGCTCGACGGCAAGGCCGGCCAGGTGCGCATGGACCGCGACCCGGGCAGCCAGATCCCGGTGGACAAGAGCGGCCGGCTGATCCTCAGCCAGCAGTAAGCATCGAAGCACTAGAAGGCGCCCCGCGGGGCGCCTTTTTCGTTTCCGACAGGGGCGTTCTTCGTAGGAGCAACTGTCTTGCCGGCTGCGCCGAGGTGCTCTTCGTAGGATGGGTTGAGCTTGCGAAACCCATGCGGTTGCGGTGATGGGTATCGCTTCGCTCAACGCCATCCTACGGGGTGTGCTTGCCGGGGGCGTAGGAGCGGATCTTATCCGCGAATCGCGCCGATACCTCCGGCTATCGCGGACAAGGTCCGCTACAGGGAGGGGCTGTGCCGGGGTGCTTTCGTAGGATGGGTTGAGCTTGCCGAACAAAAAAGCCCGGCACATGGCCGGGCTCTTTCATTTGGCTGATGCTCAGCGCTTGAACGACGGCGGCAGGTGCGGCTGGATGCTGGTCAGCAGCGCCTTGAAGCACTTGGTGTTACCGGCCACGATATGGCCCTTCTCGAGGAATTCATGGCTGCCGGTGAAGTCGCTCACCAGGCCGCCGGCTTCCTGCACCAGCAGGGCGCCCGCGGCCATGTCCCACTCGGACAGGCCGAATTCCCAGAAGGCGTCGAAGCGGCCGGCCGCGACGTAGGCCAGGTCCAGGCTGGCGGCGCCGGCGCGGCGGATGCCGGCGGTCTGGCCGACCAGGCTGCGGAACATGCCCAGGTAGGCGTCGAGGTGGTCCAGCTGGCTGTCGCGGAACGGGAAGCCGGTGCCCAGCAGGGCGCCTTCCAGGCTCTTGCGGTTGCTCACCCGCAGGCGGCGGCCGTTCAGCGCGGCGCCGCGGCCGCGGCTGGCGGTGAACTCTTCCTGGCGCACCGGGTCGAGGACCACGGCGTGCTCCAGGCGGCCCTTGTACTTGCAGGCGATGCTGACGGCGAAGTGCGGGACGCCGTGGATGAAGTTGGTGGTGCCATCCAGCGGGTCGATGATCCACAGGTAGTCGGCGCCTTCGCCGCTGCCCTCGAGGAAGCCGCCTTCCTCGCCCATGATGCCGTGGTTCGGGTAGGCCTTGCGCAGGGCGGTGACGATGCTGAGTTCGGCGGCGCGATCGACTTCGGTGACGTAGTCCTTGGCGTCTTTTTCGTTGACCGAGAGGGTGTCCAGGCGTTCGATGGAGCGGAAGATCAGTTCACCGGCGCTGCGGGCCGCGCGCAGGGCGATGTTCAGCATGGGCTGCATGGAGAGGTCACCTGGATGATGTTAAAGAAAGCCGAACATTGTACCAGAAAACCGTGGCGCTCATAGGGCGGCCTGTCGCTTGCGTGGCGCAAGACCGAGCGCTGCGGTAGGATTCCGTTCCTTTTCGTATCTGCTTGTGTGGAGAGCTTCGGTTGCTCGACAGAATTCGCGTGGTGCTGGTGAACACCAGTCATCCCGGCAATATCGGCGGTACCGCCCGGGCCATGAAGAACATGGGCCTGTCGCGCCTGGTGCTGGTCGACCCCATGGACTTCCCCAGCGGCGAGGCGGTGGCCCGCGCCTCCGGGGCGACCGACATCCTCGACGCCGCCCAGGTGGTGCCGACCCTGGAAGACGCCCTGGTGGGCTGCAGCCTGGTGCTCGGCACCAGCGCCCGTGACCGGCGCATCCCCTGGCCGCTGCTCGACCCCCGCGAGTGCGCGACCACCAGCCTGCAGCACGCCCAGCAGGGCGGCGAGGTGGCCCTGGTGTTCGGCCGCGAGTACGCGGGTTTGACCAACGAAGAATTGCAGCGATGTCAGTTCCACGTGCACATTCCCGCCAACCCCGAGTTCAGCTCGCTGAACCTGGCGACGGCGGTCCAGGTGCTCGCCTACGAGGTGCGCATGGCCTGGCTGGCCGCCGAAGGCCAGCCGACCAAGCAGGAGAAGCTGGAGACCACCGCCATGCTCAACAGCCTGCCGGTGACCGCCGACGAGCTGGAGCGCTTCTATTCGCACCTGGAGTCCACCCTGGTCGACATCGGCTTTCTCGACCCGCAGAAGCCGCGGCACCTGATGTCGCGCCTGCGCCGCCTGTACGGCCGCGCCGGGGTCAGCAAGCTGGAGATGAATATCCTCCGGGGTATCCTCACCGAAACACAGAAGGCCGCGCAGGGCGCGGCCTGCAAGCGGAGTGAAGATGATGTTTGAGCGTGTGCGCGAAGATATCCAGAGCGTATTCCATCGCGACCCGGCAGCGCGCAATGCCTTCGAGGTACTCACCTGCTACCCGGGCCTGCACGCCGTGTGGCTGCACCGCCTGGCGCACCTGCTGTGGACTTCCGGCTGGAAGTGGCTGGCGCGCCTGGTGTCCAACTTCGGCCGCTGGATGACCGGCATCGAGATCCACCCCGGCGCCAGGATCGGCCGGCGCTTCTTCATCGACCACGGCATGGGCATCGTCATCGGCGAGACCGCCGAGATCGGTGACGACGTCACCCTCTACCAGGGCGTGACCCTCGGCGGCACCAGCTGGAACAAGGGCAAGCGCCACCCGACCCTGGCCGACGGCGTGGTGGTCGGCGCCGGCGCCAAGGTGCTCGGCCCGTTCACCGTCGGCGCCGGGGCGAAAGTGGGCTCCAACGCCGTGGTCACCAAGGAAGTGCCGCCGGGCGCCACCGTGGTCGGCATTCCCGGGCGCATCATCATGAAGGACGATGCCGAGCAGCAGGCCAAGCGCCAGGCCATGGCCGAGAAGCTCGGCTTCGACGCCTACGGCGTCAGCCAGGACATGCCCGACCCGGTGGCCCGCGCCATCGGTCAGTTGCTCGACCACCTGCAGGCGGTCGACGGCCGGCTGGAGGGCATGTGCCAGGCGCTGACGGCCCTGGGTAGCGACTACTGTGCGAAAAAACTGCCAGAGCTGCGTGAAGAGGACTTCGCCGGCGTCAAGGATGAAGAGGGCAAGGCGGCGCATTGATGCGTCGCTAACGATTTCCTGCTACATTATGCCGCCCTTCGCTGGCTAATCCCGAGTAATTTGATAGGTCTTATAGTTGACTCAAATACTCGGAAATGGCATCCTTTCGCCAGTCCAGTGATCCATTCGGGAATGTCCCATGCGTCTGACCACCAAAGGCCGCTATGCCGTAACCGCCATGCTCGACCTGGCGTTGCATGCCCAGCGTGGTCCGGTTTCCCTGGCGGACATTTCCGAGCGCCAGGGCATATCCCTGTCCTATCTCGAACAGCTGTTCGCCAAGTTGCGCCGTGGCAACCTGGTGACCAGCGTGCGCGGTCCCGGCGGCGGCTACCAGCTGTCCCGCGACATGGCCGGCATCCACGTCGCCCAGGTGATCGATGCGGTCAACGAATCGGTCGACGCCACGCGCTGCCAGGGGCAGGGGGATTGCCACTCCGGCGACACCTGCCTGACCCACCACCTTTGGTGCGACCTCAGCCAGCAGATCCACGAATTCCTCAGCGGCATCAGCCTCGCCGACCTGGTCGAGCGCCGTGAAGTCCAGGAAGTCGCGCAGCGGCAGGATGAGCGTCGTTGCGGAGGCACCGGCAAACGGCCGAGCCTCGATAAGATTGAAGCGTCCGCCATCGATTGAGCGCGCGCCAGCCTGTAGGAGTTACCTGATGAAATTGCCGATCTACCTCGACTACTCCGCCACCACCCCGGTGGATCCGCGCGTCGCTCAGAAGATGGCTGACTGCCTGCTGGTGGACGGCAACTTCGGCAACCCCGCCTCGCGCTCCCACGTGTTCGGCTGGAAGGCCGAGGAAGCCGTGGAGAACGCCCGCCGCCAGGTCGCCGAGCTGGTCAATGCCGACCCCCGCGAGATCGTCTGGACCTCCGGCGCGACCGAGTCCGACAACCTCGCCATCAAGGGCGTGGCGCACTTCTACGGCAGCAAGGGCAAGCACATCGTCACCTCGAAGATCGAGCACAAGGCGGTGCTGGACACCACCCGCCAGCTGGAGCGCGAAGGCTTCGAAGTGACCTACCTCGACCCCACCGAGGAAGGCCTGATCACCCCGGCCATGGTCGAGGCGGCGCTGCGTGACGACACCATCCTGGTCTCGATCATGCACGTGAACAACGAGATCGGCACCATCAACGACATCGCCGCCATCGGCGAGCTGACCCGCTCGCGCGGCATCCTGTTCCATGTCGACGCCGCGCAGTCCACCGGCAAGGTCGACATCGACCTGGACAAGCTCAAGGTCGACCTGATGTCCTTCTCCGCCCACAAGACCTACGGTCCCAAGGGCATCGGCGCCCTGTACGTGCGCCGCAAGCCGCGCGTGCGCCTGGAAGCCCAGATGCACGGCGGCGGCCACGAGCGCGGCATGCGCTCGGGCACCCTGGCCACCCACCAGATCGTCGGCATGGGCGAGGCCTTCCGCATCGCCAAGGAAGAAATGCACGCCGAGAACGAGCGCATCCGCGCCCTGCGCGACCGCTTCTTCGCCAAGCTCGAAGGCCTGGAAGAGCTCTACGTCAACGGCAGCCTGACCCAGCGCGTGCCGCACAACCTGAACCTGAGCTTCAACTACGTGGAAGGCGAGTCGCTGATCATGGCCCTGAAGGACCTCGCGGTCTCTTCCGGTTCGGCCTGCACCTCCGCCTCCCTGGAGCCGTCCTACGTGCTGCGCGCCCTGGGCCGCAACGACGAGCTGGCGCACAGTTCCATCCGTTTCACCTTCGGCCGCTTCACCACCGAGGAAGAGGTCGATTACGCCGCCGGTATCGTGGGGCAAGCCGTTTCCAAGCTGCGCGAGCTCTCGCCGCTGTGGGACATGTTCAAAGAGGGCGTCGACCTGTCCAAGGTCGAATGGCAGGCCCACTGACCCGCCCCATAGAGAGTGAGGATTAGCCATGGCATACAGTGACAAGGTCATCGACCACTACGAAAATCCGCGCAACGTCGGCAAGCTCGACGCCGAGGATCCCGATGTCGGCACCGGCATGGTCGGCGCGCCGGCCTGCGGCGACGTGATGCGCCTGCAGATCAAGGTCAACGAGCAGGGCGTGATCGAAGACGCCAAGTTCAAGACCTACGGCTGCGGTTCGGCCATCGCCTCCAGCTCCCTCGCCACCGAGTGGATGAAGGGCAAGACCCTGGACGAGGCCGAATCCATCAAGAACACCACCATCGCCGAAGAGCTGGCCCTGCCGCCGGTGAAGATCCACTGCTCGGTGCTCGCCGAGGACGCCATCAAGGCGGCCGTGCGCGACTACAAGCAGAAGAAGGGTCTGCTCTAACCGCTCAGTTGAGTAAGGAGTTCCCATGGCCATCAGCATGACCGAAGCCGCCGCCAAGCATGTCCAGCGCTCCCTCGAGGGGCGCGGCAAGGGCGAGGGCATTCGTCTTGGCGTGCGCACCACCGGGTGTTCCGGGCTGGCCTACGTGCTCGAGTTCGTCGATGAGCTGGCGCCCGAGGACCTGGTCTACGAGAGCCACGGCGTGAAGGTCATCATCGACCCGAAGAGCCTGGTCTACCTCGACGGCACCGAGTTGGACTTCACCAAGGAAGGCCTCAACGAGGGCTTCAAGTTCAACAACCCGAACGTTCGTGGCGAGTGTGGCTGCGGCGAAAGCTTCAACGTCTGAGGCCGGCGTGGGTAGTCCTTGCCACTTCGCGCTCTTCGACCTGCAGCCGGCTTTCCGCCTCGATCTGGATGCCCTTGGCCAGCGTTACCGTGAGCTGGTCCGCAGTGTCCACCCGGACCGTTTCGCCGATGCTTCCGAGCGCGAGCAGCGCGTGGCGCTGGAACGCGCCGCCGAGCTGAACGACGCCTACCAGACGCTGAAGAGCGCGCCGCGCCGGGCGCTGTACCTGCTGTCCCTGCGTGGCCAGGCGCTGCCGCTGGAAGCGACGGTGCAGGACCCGGAGTTCCTCCTGCAGCAGATGCAGTTGCGCGAGGAGCTGGAAGACCTGCAGGACAGCGCCGACCTGGATGGCGTAGCCGCCTTCAAGCGCCGCCTGAAGGCCGCCCAGCAGCAGCTGGAGGACAGCTTCGCCGATTGCTGGGACGACGCCGCGCGCCGCGAGCAAGCCGAGCGCCTGGTGCGCCGCATGCAGTTTCTCGACAAGCTGGCGCAGGAAGTGCGCCAGCTCGAAGAGCGACTCGACGATTAATCCGCGCGGCCCGCGCCGCGCCCGTTACGCCTGATTAGAAGCCGCATGGTCCTATTGCAGATCGCCGAGCCCGGACAAACCCCTCAGCCGCACCAGCGCCGGCTGGCCGTGGGCATCGACCTGGGCACCACCCATTCCCTGGTCGCCGCCGTGCGCAGCGGCGTCGCCGCACCCCTGGCCGATGCCGAGGGGCGCCTGATCCTGCCCTCGGCGGTGCGCTACCTGGCCGACCGCGTCGAGGTCGGCGAGTCGGTCAGGCGCGGCGCCTCCGCCGACCCGCTGAACTCCATCATCTCGGTCAAGCGCCTGATGGGCCGTGGCCTGGAGGATGTGAAGCAGCTCGGTGGCCAGTTGCCCTACCGCTTCACCCAGGGCGAGTCGCACATGCCCTTCATCGAGACCGTGCAGGGCCCGAAGAGCCCGGTCGAGGTCTCCGCGGAAATCCTCCGCAGCCTGCGCCAGCGCGCCGAAGCCACCCTGGGTGGCGAACTGGTCGGCGCGGTGATCACGGTGCCGGCGTATTTCGACGACGCCCAGCGCCAGGCCACCAAGGACGCCGCGCGCCTGGCCGGCCTGCACGTGCTGCGCCTGCTCAACGAGCCCACCGCCGCGGCGGTCGCCTACGGCCTGGACAAGAACGCCGAGGGCGTGGTGGCCATCTATGACCTGGGCGGCGGCACCTTCGACATTTCCATCCTGCGCCTGACCCGCGGCGTCTTCGAGGTCCTGGCCACCGGTGGCGACAGCGCCCTGGGCGGCGACG
The DNA here is from genome assembly GCF_001586155.1 of Pseudomonas citronellolis. NCBI lineage: Bacteria > Pseudomonadati > Pseudomonadota > Gammaproteobacteria > Pseudomonadales > Pseudomonadaceae > Pseudomonas > Pseudomonas citronellolis. The sequence continues at coordinate 5,521,104 of NZ_CP014158.1, read as the reverse complement.
ACTTCGACCATGCCATCGCCAGTTGGATCATCCAGCAGGCCGGCGCTTCCGACGACCTCGACCCGGGCAGCCAGCGCCAACTGCTGCAGGCCGCCTGCGCGGCGAAGGAAGCCCTGACCCTCAACGAAAGCGTCGAGGTCGCCTATGGCGACTGGCGCGGCAAGCTGGACCGCAGCCAGCTGGACGCCCTGATCGAACCCTTCGTCGCCCGCAGCCTCAAGGCCTGCCGTCGCGCCGTGCGCGACTCCGGCATCGAGCTGGAAGACATCGGCGCGGTGGTCATGGTCGGCGGCTCCACCCGCGTGCCGCGCGTGCGCCAGGCGGTGGGCGAGCTGTTCGGCCGCGAACCGCTGGTGGACATCGACCCCGACCAGGTGGTGGCCATCGGCGCCGCCATCCAGGCCGACGCCCTGGCCGGCAACAAGCGCGGCGAAGAGCTGCTGCTGCTGGACGTCATCCCGCTGTCCCTGGGCCTCGAGACCATGGGCGGGCTGATGGAGAAAGTGATCCCGCGCAACACCACCATTCCGGTGGCCCGCGCCCAGGAGTTCACCACCTACAAGGATGGCCAGACGGCCATGATGATCCATGTGCTGCAGGGCGAGCGCGAGCTGGTCAAGGACTGCCGCTCCCTGGCGCGCTTCGAGCTGCGCGGCATCCCGCCGATGGTGGCCGGCGCGGCGAAGATCCGCGTCAGCTTCCAGGTGGACGCCGACGGCCTGCTGGCGGTGTCCGCCCGCGAGATGAGTTCCGGCGTCGAGGCGAGCATCCAGGTCAAGCCGTCCTACGGCCTGACCGACGGCGAGATCGCCCGCATGCTGCAGGACTCCTTCCAGTACGCCGGCGACGACATGAACGCCCGCGCGCTGCGCGAGCAGCAGGTCGAGGCCCAGCGCCTGCTCGAAGCCGTGCGCTCGGCGCTGGACGCCGATGGCGAGCGCCTGCTGGACGCCGACGAGCGGCTGGCCATCGAAGCCAGCATGGATACCCTGCGCGAACTGGCCGCCGGTAGCGATACCGCCGCCATCGAGCAACAGATCAAGCGTCTGTCCCAGGTGACCGACGCCTTCGCCGCGCGACGGATGGACGCTTCCGTCAAGGCCGCCCTGGCCGGTCGCCGGCTCAACGAAATCGAGGAATAAGCGAAGATGCCGCAGATCGTATTTCTGCCCCACCCCGAGCATTGCCCGGAGGGCGCGGTGGTCGAGGCCCAGCCGGGCGAGACCATCCTCAAGGCTGCGCTGCGCAACGGCATCGATATCGAGCACGCCTGCGAGATGTCCTGCGCCTGCACCACCTGTCACGTGATCGTGCGCGAGGGCTTCAACTCCATGGAGCCGTCCGACGAGCTGGAAGACGACATGCTGGACAAGGCCTGGGGCCTGGAGCCGGATTCGCGCCTGTCGTGCCAGGCGGTGGTGGCGGACGAGGACCTGGTGGTGGAGATTCCGAAATACACCATCAACCAGGTTTCCGAAGGCCATTGAGGGAGCGGACATGAGCCTGAAATGGACCGATGTGCTGGAAATCGCCATCCAGCTGGCCGATAGCCATCCCGACGTGGACCCGCGCTACGTCAACTTCGTCGACCTGCACAACTGGGTGGTCGGCCTGCCGGAATTCAGCGACGACCCGTCGCGCGGCGGCGAGAAGGTCCTGGAAGCCATCCAGGGCGCCTGGATCGAAGAGGCGGAATAGGTGGGCTGGAAGCTGGAAGCCGGAAGCTTGAAGCCGGAAGTGAAAGGCGCCACGCTTTCTAGCTTCTAGCTTCTAGCTTCTAGCTTCTAGCTTCTAGCTTCTAGCTTCTAGCTTCTAGCTTCTAGCTTCTAGCTTCTAGCTTCTAGCTTCTAGCTTCTAGCTTCTAGCTTCTAGCTTCTAGCTTCTAGCTTCTAGCTTCTAGCTTCTAGCTTCTAGCTTCTAGCTTCTAGCTTCTAGCTTCTAGCTTCCAGCCGCCCTTATGCTTTTCCCCGAACCCGCGTATAATTCGCGGGTTTTATCTTTAGGTGTTCGCTCAGGTTCCCCGCGGTGCCTGTCGATACCGCCGGAGCGCTGCGTGCGTACCGGCCCCGCGCGTGCCAGCCAGAGGCTGCCGCTGTCGCGCGGCTCACCCTGAATCACAGAAGCTCCTGGGCTCGTCCCAGGGGCTTCTCGGCATTACCAACCTTGCTTTTCGGAGTTATCCCAAATGGCCCTGCAACGTACCTTCTCCATCATCAAGCCCGACGCCGTCGCCAAGAACGTCATCGGCGAAATCCTGACCCGCTTCGAGAAGGCCGGTCTGCGCGTCGTCGCTTCCAAGATGGTCCAGCTGTCCGAGCGCGAAGCCGGCGGCTTCTACGCCGAGCACAAAGAGCGCCCCTTCTTCAAGGACCTGGTCGCCTTCATGACCTCCGGCCCGGTCGTCCTGCAGGTTCTGGAAGGCGAAGACGCCATCGCCAAGAACCGTGAGCTGATGGGCGCCACCGATCCGAAGAAAGCCGACGCCGGCACCATCCGCGCCGATTTCGCCGTTTCCATCGACGAGAACGCCGTTCACGGTTCCGACTCGGAAGCTTCGGCTGCCCGCGAGATCGCCTACTTCTTCTCCAGCACCGAGGTGTGCGAGCGCATTCGCTGATCCAGGCGAATGGGCGAGGGTGAATCCATGACTGATACCGCTGCAAAGGCCAACCTGCTGGGCATGACCAAGCCCCAGCTCGAGGAATTCTTCGAGTCCATCGGTGAAAAGCGCTTCCGCGCCGGCCAGGTGATGCAATGGATTCACCACTTTGGCGCCGAGGATTTCGACGCCATGACCAATGTCGGCAAGGCCTTGCGCGAAAAGCTCAAGGCCTGTGCCGAGATTCGCGGCCCCGAAGTGGTCAGCCAGGACATCTCCAGCGACGGCACCCGCAAGTGGGTGGTGCGCGTGGCGTCCGGCAGCTGCGTCGAGACCGTGTACATCCCGCAGAACGGCCGCGGCACCCTGTGCGTGTCGTCCCAGGCCGGCTGCGCCCTGGATTGCAGCTTCTGCTCCACCGGCAAGCAGGGCTTCAACAGCGACCTGACCTCCGCCGAGATCATCGGCCAGGTGTGGCTCGCCAACAAATCCTTCGGCACCGTGCCCGGCAAGATCGACCGCGCCATCACCAACGTGGTGATGATGGGCATGGGCGAGCCGCTGCTGAACTTCGACAACGTCGTCACCGCCATGAGCATCATGATGGAGGACTTCGGCTACGGCATCTCCAAGCGCAAGGTGACGCTGTCCACCTCCGGTGTGGTGCCGATGATCGACAAGCTCGGCGAAGTCACCGACGTGTCCCTGGCGCTGTCGCTGCATGCGCCCAACGACGAGCTGCGCAACCAGCTGGTGCCGATCAACAAGAAGTATCCCCTGGCGGTGCTGCTGGATGCCTGCCAGCGCTACATCGGCCGCCTGGGCAAGGAACGCGTGCTGACCGTCGAGTACACCCTGCTCAAGGACGTCAACGACCAGCCCGAGCACGCTGAGCAGATGATCGCATTGCTCAAGGAAATTCCTTGCAAGATCAACCTGATTCCGTTTAATCCGTTCCCCCATTCCGGTTACGAGCGGCCGAGCAACAACTCGATCCGCCGTTTCCAGGACATGCTGCACAAGGGCGGCTTCAACGTCACCGTGCGCACCACCCGCGGCGACGACATCGACGCCGCCTGCGGCCAGTTGGTCGGCCAGGTGATGGACCGTACCCGCCGCAGCGAACGCTACATCGCCGTACGCCAGCTGGCGGCCGACGCCGAGAAGGCGCCCGCCAATCGAAACTGATCTCGAGGGAGGATTCCGATGACCTTGCGCGCCGCGCTGTTCGTGTTCCTGGCCAGCCTGCTGGCGGGTTGCGTGACGTCTGGGAAGCAGGATCCCCTGAGCACCGCCAAGGGCCGTGAAGAGGCCCGCGACGCCTACATCCAGCTGGCCATCGGCTACCTGCAGAACGGCAATACCGAGCAGGCCAAGGTGCCGCTGCGCCAGGCCCTGGAGCTGGACTCCTCGAGCGCCGACGCCCACGCCGCGCTGGCCCTGGTCTACCAGCAGGAGATGGAGCCCAAGCTGTCCGAGCAGGAATACCGCAAGGCGTTGTCCTCGCGCTCGGATGCGCGCATCTGGAACAACTACGGCAGCTTCCTGTACGAACAGAAGCGCTACGACGAGGCCACCAATGCCTTCCAGAAGGCCGCCGAGGACAGCCTCTACCCGGAGCGCTCGCGGGTCTTCGAGAACCTCGGCCTGGTCAGCCTCCAGCTGAAGCAGCGCGAGCAGGCCAAGCAGTACTTCGAAAAGGCCCTGCGCCTGAACCGCCGGCAACCCAGCGCCTTGCTGGAAATGTCGCAGCTGTCCTACGACGATCGCCAGTACGTGCCGGCGCGCGACTACTACAACGAATACCTGAAGCAGGGACAGCAGAACGCCAAGAGCCTGCTGCTGGGCGTGCGGCTGGCCAGGGTCTTTGACGACAAGGACACCGCCGCCAGCTACGGCCTGCAGCTCAAGCGCCTGTATCCCGCATCCCCCGAATACCAGGCATACCAGGCAGAGAAATGATGAAGACGTCGCAGCCAGAAGTCGCCAGCACGAGCCGCGCCAATCCGGGTGAGGCCTTGCGCCAGGCGCGCGAGAGCCGGGGCTGGTCGACCTCGCAGGTGGCCGGTCAACTGAACCTCACCGAGAACTCCCTGCGCCAGCTGGAACTGGGCAATTTCGACAAGCTGCCGGGCCACACCTTCGCCCGCGGCTACGTGCGCGCCTACGCCAAGCTGCTGGGCATGGACCAGGCGCAGATGGTCAGCGCCTTCGACCAGTACACCGGCACCGACGCCACCGGCAGCAACGTGCAGAGCCTCGGCCGGGTGGCCGAGCCGATGCGCCTGTCGCGCAACCTGCTGCGCCTGTTCAGCCTGTTGCTGCTGGCCCTGCTGGTGGGCTTCGGCTACTTCTGGTGGCAGGAGCGCGCCGGGCGCAACCTCGCCGAGAACAGCGGCCTGAACCTGGAGCACGTCGAGGTCGAGAGCGCCGACGGCACCACCGAAGTGCACAGCCTCGACGAGCCCGAAGACCAGGCCGTCGCCGAGGACAAGGCCAGCGCGCCGAGCGAACCGGCTGGCGACAGCGGCGCCGCCGAGCCCGAACAGAATGCCGAGGCCCCGGCCAACCCGGCCGAGACCGCGCCCCAGGTGGCCGCCCCCGCCGCGCCGGCTGCTCCCGCCGCGCCGGCCGCCAACACCGCCGCCGTGCCTGCGACTCCGGCCGCTCCTGCCGCCCCGGCGGTTCCGGCCGCGCCCGCAGCCGAACCTGCTGCCCCGGCTGCCGCTCCGGTGGTGGCTTCGGCCGGCCAGGGCGTGGTCAAGGTGCAGTTCATCGCCGACTGCTGGACCCAGGTCACCGATGCCGACGGCAAGGTCCTGGTCAGCGCGCTCAAGCGCAAGGGCGACTCCATGGAAGTCGCCGCCAAGGTTCCCCTGGAGCTGCGCCTGGGCTTCGCCCGCGGCGCCCAGGTCAGCTACAACGGCCAGCCGGTCGACGTTTCGCCCTATTCCCGCGGCGAGACGGCACGCATGAAGTTGGGTGGTAACTAAAGATGCATTGCGCTTCTCCGATCAAACGCCGCCAGTCCCGCAAGATCTGGGTCGGCTCGGTGCCGGTGGGCGGTGACGCGCCCATCGCCGTACAGAGCATGACCAACACCGATACGCTGGACGTGGCCGCCACAGTCGCGCAGATCCGCCGCCTGGAAGACGCCGGCGCGGACATCGTGCGCGTTTCGGTGCCGGACATGGACGCGGCCGAGGCCTTCGGCAAGATCAAGCAGCAGGTCCGCGTGCCGCTGGTGGCCGACATCCACTTCGACTACAAGATCGCCCTGCGCGTGGCCGAGCTGGGCGTCGACTGCCTGCGCATCAACCCCGGCAACATCGGCCGCGAGGACCGCGTCAAGGCAGTGGTGGACGCGGCCCGCGACAAGAACATCCCGATCCGCATCGGCGTCAACGCCGGTTCGCTGGAGAAGGACCTGCAGAAGAAATACGGCGAGCCGACCCCCGAGGCCCTGCTGGAATCGGCCATGCGCCACGTCGAGCATCTCCAGCGCCTGGACTTCCAGAACTTCAAGGTCAGCGTGAAGGCCTCCGACGTGTTCATGGCCGTGGCGGCCTACCGCCTGCTGGCCAAGGAAATCGAGCAGCCGCTGCACCTGGGCATCACCGAGGCCGGGGGCCTGCGTTCGGGCACCGTGAAGTCCGCGGTGGGCCTGGGCATGCTGCTGGCCGAGGGCATCGGCGACACCATCCGCATCTCCCTGGCCGCCGACCCGGTGGAAGAGATCAAGGTCGGTTTCGACATCCTCAAGTCCCTGCACCTGCGCTCGCGCGGCATCAACTTCATCGCCTGCCCGAGCTGCTCGCGGCAGAACTTCGATGTGGTCAAGACCATGAACGAGCTCGAAGGCCGCCTCGAAGACCTGCTGGTGCCGATGGACGTGGCCGTGATCGGCTGCGTGGTCAACGGCCCGGGCGAGGCCAAGGAGGCCCACATCGGCCTCACCGGCGGCACGCCGAACAACCTCGTCTACATCGACGGCAAGCCGGCGCAGAAGCTGCAGAACGAAAACCTGGTGGATGAGCTGGAACGGCTGATCCGCGAAAAAGCGGCCGCCAAGGCCGAAGCCGACGCCGCCCTGATCGTGCGCGGCTGACCGCAACAAGGACAACATGTGAGCAAGTCCCTGCAAGCCATTCGTGGCATGAACGACATCCTGCCGGACCAGACCCCGGTATGGCGCTACCTGGAAAACACCTTCGCCGGCCTGCTGGAAGAATACGGCTACAGCGAAATCCGCCTGCCGATCATGGAGTTCACCGAACTCTTCGCCCGCGGCATCGGCGAAGGCACCGACGTGGTCGACAAGGAGATGTACACCTTCCTTGACCGCAACGAAGAGTCGCTGACGCTGCGCCCCGAAGGCACCGCGGGCACCGTGCGGGCCATGCTCGAACACGGCCTGACCGGCGGCGGCCAGGTGCAGAAACTCTGGTACACCGGGCCCATGTTCCGCTACGAGAAGCCGCAGAAGGGCCGCTACCGCCAGTTCCACCAGATCGGCGTGGAAGTCTTCAACCTGCCGGGGCCGGACATCGACGCCGAGCTGATCATCCTCACCTGGCGCCTGTGGCAGAAGCTGGGCATGGCCGACGCCGTGACTCTGCAGCTCAACACCCTGGGCTCCAGCGAGGCCCGCGCGCGCTACCGCGAAGCGCTGGTGGCCTACCTGCAGGAACGCTTCGAGCAGCTCGACGAAGACAGCCAGCGGCGCATGACCACCAACCCGCTGCGCATCCTCGACAGCAAGGTGGAAAGCACCCAGGCGCTGCTGGTCGGCGCGCCGACCCTGCACGACTACCTGGACGAAGAGTCGATCGCCCACTTCGAGGGCCTGAAGGCCCGCCTGGACGCGGTCGGCCTGCGCTACGAGATCAACCAGAAGCTGGTGCGCGGCCTGGACTACTACTGCCGCACCGCCTTCGAATGGGTCACCGACAAGCTCGGCGCCCAGGGCACCGTCTGCGGCGGGGGCCGCTACGACGGCCTGGTCGGCCAGTTCGGCGGCAAGCCGACGCCGGGCGTGGGCTTCGCCATGGGCGTGGAACGCCTGGTGCTGCTGCTGGAGACCCTGGGCGTGGTGCCCGCCGAGCTGAAGCGCCCGGCCGACGTCTACGTCTGCGCCTTCGGCGAGCCGGCCGAACTGGCCGCCCTGAGCCTGGCCGAGAAGCTGCGCGACGCCGTCCCCGGCATCCGCCTGCTGCTCAATGCCGGCGCCGGCAGCTTCAAGAGCCAGTTCAAGAAAGCCGACAAGAGCGGTGCCCAATTCGCCCTGATCCTGGGTGACGACGAACTGGCCGCGCGCGTGGTAGGTTTCAAGCCCCTGCGTGGCGAGGGTGAGCAACAGAACATAGCCTGGGAGGCTCTGCCCGAGCACCTGGCAGCCTGCATCCAGCGGGCCTGAGAATCGAGCGGATTAGGAGTATTGGGGTGACCACGCGTACCGAAGAAGAACAACTGGCGGATCTCAAGGACTGGTGGCAGCGCAACGGCATGCCCCTGCTCACCGGGGCCGCCCTGGCGCTGGTGGTGGTGTTCGGCTGGCAGGCCTGGAAGAAGTACCAGGCCAACCAGGCGCAGAACGCCTCCATCCTCTACCAGCAACTGGTCGAAGCCTCGCTGACGCCCTCCGGCCAGCCGGATACCGCGCGCGTCGCCGAGCTGGCCAACAAGCTGACCAGCGAGTACGGCGGTACCCACTACGCCCAGTACGGCCGCCTGTTCGTCGCCAAGGTGGCGGTGGACGCCGGCAAACTGGACGATGCCGCCAGCGAGCTGAAGGCCGTGGTCGACAAGCCGGTTGACGCCACGCTCGGCGAACTGGCCCGCCAGCGCCTGGCCCGTGTCCTGGCCGCCCAGGGCAAGGCCGAGGACGGCCTGAAGCTGCTCGAAGGCGACGCCGACAAGGCCTACGTCTCCAGCCGCGAAGAACTCAAGGGCGACCTGCTGGTGCAGCTCAAGCGCACCGACGACGCCCGCAGCGCCTACGAGAAGGCCAAGGCCGCCCTGCCGGAGGAAGCCGCTGCCGGCGCCCTGCAGGTGAAACTCGACGACCTCGCCAAGGGAGGTGCCTGAGATGCTGCGCTGGAAACATGCGGCGCTGCTGGCGCTGGCCCTGCTCGCGGTCGGTTGCAGCAGCAACAGCAAGAAGGAACTGCCGCCTGCGGAACTCACCGACTTCAAGGAAGAGGTGCGCCTGGACAAGCAGTGGAGCCGCTCGGTCGGTGACGGCCAGGGCGACCTCTACGAACTGCTGCAGCCGGCCGTGGACGGCTCCAGCATCTATGCCGCTTCCGCCGAAGGCCGCGTCATGGCCATGCAGCGCGAGAACGGCGACGTGCTCTGGAAACAGGACCTCGACCTGCCGATCTCCGGCGGTGTCGGCGTCGGTGGCGGCCTGGTGCTGCTCGGCACCCTGAAGGGCGACGTCATCGCCCTGAACGCCGCCAACGGTGAGCAGAAGTGGCGTACCCGCGTGCCCAGCGAAGTGCTGGCGGCGCCGGCCACCGACGGCGACGTGGTGATCGTGCAGACCCAGGACGACAAGCTGATCGCCCTCGACGCCAGCACCGGCAACCAGCGCTGGGTGTACGAGAACACAGTGCCCGTGCTGACCCTGCGCGGCACCGGCGCCCCCATCATCGCCGGGCGCATGGCCATCGCCGGCCTGGCCAGCGGCAAGGTGGTGGCGGTGGACGTGCAGCGTGGCCTGCCGATCTGGGAAACCCGCGTCGCCGTGCCCCAGGGCCGTTCCGAGCTGGACCGCGTGGTGGACATCGACGGCGGCCTGACCCTGGTCGACAACGTGATCTACGTAGCCAGCTACCAGGGCCGCGCCGCCGCCCTCGACCTAGCCAGCGGCCGGGTGATCTGGCAGCGCGAGGCCTCCAGCTACGCCGGCGTCGCCGAAGGCATCGGCAGCGTCTACGTCAGCGATGCCAGCGGCACCGTGGAGGCCCTGGACGGCCGCAGCTCGTCCTCGCTGTGGAGCAACGACGCCCTGGCGCGCCGCCAGCTGTCGGCCCCGGCGGTGTTTTCCAGCAACGTGGTGGTGGGCGACCTGGAAGGCTACGTGCACCTGCTGAGCCAGGTGGACGGCCGCTTCGTCGGCCGCGAGAAGGTCGACGGCGACGGCGTGCGCGTGCGCCCGCTGGTGGTCGACCGGTGGATGTACGTGTACGGCAACAGCGGAAAGCTGGTCGCCTTCACCATTCGCTAAGCTATGTTCTACCTGCCGGCCGCTGTTGGATGACGACAGCGGCCGGCGTGTTTTTTACGAATTCCTGAAATTTCCTGGAGAGCCGCATGGTTCCCGTAATCGCCCTGGTGGGCCGCCCCAACGTCGGCAAGTCCACCCTGTTCAACCGCCTGACCAAGACTCGCGACGCCATCGTCGCCGAGTACGCCGGCCTGACCCGCGATCGCCAGTACGGCGAGGCCAAGTGGCAGGGCAAGAAATTCATCGTCATCGATACCGGCGGCATCACCGGTGACGAGGAAGGCATCGACGCCAAGATGGCCGAGCAGTCGATGCAGGCGATCGAGGAAGCCGATGCGGTGCTGTTCATGGTCGACGCGCGCGCGGGCCTGACCGCCGCCGACGAGATGATCGCCGAGCACCTGCGCAAGCGGAACAAGCGCAGCTACCTGGTGGCCAACAAGATCGACACCGTCGATCCGGACATCGCCCGCGCCGAATTCAGCCCGCTGGGCCTGGGCGACGCCCTGACCATCGCCGCCGCCCACGGCCGCGGCATCACCCACATGCTGCAGACGGCCCTGGGCGAGATGTTCCAGCCCGAGCCCGAGGCGCCGGAAGACAACGACCTGCCGGACGAGCTGGAAGAAGTCGCCGAGGGCGAGGAAGCCAAGCGCATCCCCGGCCCGAGCGAGAAGGATGGCATCAAGATCGCCATCATCGGCCGCCCCAACGTCGGCAAGTCGACCCTGGTCAACCGCATGCTCGGCGAGGAGCGGGTGATCGTCTACGACCAGGCCGGCACCACCCGCGACAGCATCTACATCCCGTTCGAGCGCAACGAAGAGAAGTACACCCTGATCGACACCGCCGGCGTGCGCCGCCGCGGCAAGATCTTCGAGGCGGTGGAGAAGTTCTCGGTGGTGAAGACACTCCAGGCCATCCAGGACGCCAACGTGGTGATCTTCGTGATGGACGCCCGCGAGGGCGTGGTCGAGCACGACCTCAACCTGCTCGGCTTCGTGCTGGAGACCGGCCGCGCGCTGGTCATCGCGCTGAACAAGTGGGACGGCATGGAGTCGGGCGAGCGCGACTACGTCAAGACCGAACTGGAGCGCCGCCTGCTGTTCGTCGACTTCGCCGACATCCACTTCATCTCGGCGCTGCACGGCACCGGCGTGGGCCACCTGTACAAGTCGGTGCAGGAGTCGTTCCGCTCCGCCGTCACCCGCTGGCCCACCAGCAAGCTGACGCAGATCCTCGAGGACGCGGTGCAGACGCACCAGCCGCCGATGGTCAACGGCCGCCGCATCAAGCTGCGCTACGCCCACCTGGGCGGCGCCAACCCGCCGCTGATCGTGGTCCACGGCAACCAGACCGAAGCGGTGCCCAAGGCCTACACCCGCTACCTGGAGAAGACCTACCGGCGCGTGCTCAAGCTGGTCGGCACGCCGATCCGCATCGAGTACAAAGGCGGCGAGAACCCCTTCGAAGGCAAGAAGACCCAGCTCACCGAGCGCCAGGTCAACAAGAAGCGCCGGCTGATGTCGCACCACAAGAAGGCCGAAAAGAAAAAGAAAGACAAGAAGCGCTAGCCGCAAGCCTGAAGCTGGAAGCCGGAAGTAGGGCGCTTCCAGCTTCCAGCTTCCAGCTTTAAGCTAGGCAACCCCCTTCGCCTGCAGTCCTTCGCCATGCTCACCAGCAAACTGCCCAACGTCGGCACCACCATCTTCACCCGCATGTCGCAGCTCGCCGCCGAGTGTGGCGCGCTCAACCTGTCCCAGGGCTTCCCCGACTTCGACGGCCCCGCCGCCCTGCGCGAGGCGGTGGCCCGCCACGTCATGGCCGGGCACAACCAGTACTGCCCGATGACCGGCCTGCCGGCGCTGCGCGAGCAGGTGGCGGCCAAGGTCGCCGCCTTCTACGGGCGCAACGTCAGCGCCGATGCCGAAGTGACCATCACCCCCGGCGCCACCGAGGCGATCTTCTGCGCCGTGCAGGCGCTGATCCGCCCCGGCGACGAGGCCATCGTCCTCGACCCCTGCTACGACAGCTACGAACCCTCGGTGGAACTGGCCGGCGGCCGCTGCGTGCACGTGCCGCTGAACCTGCCGGACTTCCGCATCGACTGGCAGCGCCTGGCCGACGCCATCACCCCGCGCACCCGCCTGATCTTCCTCAACAGCCCGCACAACCCCAGCGGCGCGCTGATCGACCGCGCCGACCTGGACCGCCTGGCGGCGCTGATCCGCGAGCGCGAGATCTACGTCATCAGCGACGAAGTCTACGAGCACCTGATCTACGACGGTGTGCAGCACGCCAGCGTGCTGGCCCACGATGAACTCTATGCCCGGGCCTTCGTGGTCAGCTCCTTCGGCAAGACCTACCACGTCACCGGCTGGAAGACCGGCTACGTGGTGGCGCCGCAGGCTTTGTCGGCGGAAATGCGCAAGATCCACCAGTACGTGAACTTCTGCGGCGTCACCCCGCTGCAGTGGGCGCTGGCCGACTTCATGGCCGCGCACCCCGAGCACCTGCGCGAGCTGCCGGGCTTCTACCAGGCCAAGCGCGACCTGTTCTGCGACCTGCTGAACGGTTCGCGCTTCAGCTTCCAGCGCGCCGCCGGCACCTACTTCCAGGTGGTCGACTACTCGGCGATCCGCCCGGACCTGGACGACGTCGCCATGGCCGAGTGGCTGACCCGCGAACACGGCGTAGCCGCCATCCCGGTCTCGGTGTTCTACCAGCAGGCCCCGGCGGACATGCGCCTGGTGCGCTTCTGCTTCGCCAAGAAAGAGGAGACGCTGCGCCAGGCGGCGGACAAGCTATGCGCGATCTGAGCCAACTGCCCGACCTGAACCTGGCCCTGGTGCAGACCACCCTGGCCTGGCACGACGCGCCAGCCAACCGCGCGCACTTCGACGCGCTGCTGGAACAGGCCCGCGGCACCGACATCGTCATCCTCCCGGAGATGTTCACCACCGGCTTCTCCATGGACTCCGAGGCCCTGGCCGAGGCGGAGGAGGGCGAGACCTACGCCTGGCTGCGCCACCAGGCCGCGCGCCTGGACGCCGTGGTGACCGGCAGCGTGATCGTCCGCGCCGCCGACGGCAGCCACCGCAACCGCCTGCTCTGGGCCCGCCCGGACGGCGAGATCCTGCACTACGACAAGCGCCACCTGTTCCGCATGGCCGGCGAGCACAAGCACTACACGCCGGGCGAGCGCCAGGTGCTGCTGGAGTGGAAGGGCTGGCGGGTGCGTCCGCTGGTCTGCTACGACCTGCGCTTCCCGGCCTGGAGCCGCGACGCCCAGGACACCGACCTGCTGCTCTACACCGCCAACTGGCCGGCCGCCCGGCGCCTGCACTGGAACCGCCTGCTGCCGGCGCGGGCCATCGAGAACCTGTGCTACGTGGCGGCGGTGAACCGCGTGGGCGAGGACGGCAAGGGCCACGCCTATGCCGGCGACAGCCAGGTGCTGGACTTCCAGGGCGAAGCGCTGCTGGAAGCGGCCAACGGCGACGGTGTGTTCCACGCCAGCCTCTCGGCCCAGGCGCTGGCCGCCTACCGCGAACGCTTCCCGGCCTACCTCGACGCCGACCGCTTCGTCATCGAGCCCTGAGGCTGTAGGCAGACGCTTTTCGTAGGATGGTGTTGAGCGAAGCGATACCCATCGCCCCGCTCGACTGCACGCCGTCCCTGTCGACGCAATCGCTGGGCCTGCTCCGTGCCTCCCTGTAATTGGATGGACTCACCCTCACCAAGGCGTCGAGGCGCCACGGTGGCGGTCTAAGAAGCCACCGACAGTGAGGGTGAGTCCATGAAAAAGCATACGACGATGAATAAGCCGGTGTCTGCAACCGATGTATCGGTGTGCACGACAGTCGCCGTGGATCTGGCGAAAAAGGTCTTCCAGGTGGCGGGGGAAGACGCCCTGGGTCAACTGGCGTACGAACAGCGAATCAAGTCGCGTGAAGCGTTTCAGGTGTTTCTGCAGAAGCTGCCGGAGGGCGTGACGGTGCTGATGGAGACCGGCCCTGGAGCACAAGCCTGGGCCCGGCTGCTGCAGGCGCAGGGCAACCCGGTGCGTATCCTGCCGGCCCAGCGGGTGGCCGAGCACCGGAGCGGAGCGAAGAATGATCGCAATGATGCCCACGCCATTCTGCGGGCGGGCCGGGATAGCAGTATCGCGTCGGTGCCGGTGAAGAGCGTCGCGGCGCTGGCGATGCAGGCCTGGCACCGTGTCCGGCGGGGCTATGTGCAGCGGCGCACCGCCATGGGCAATCAGATCCGCGGGCTGCTGCTGGAGCAGGGCATCGCCCTGGCGCAGGGGGATGTGGGCTTGAAGCAAGGTGTCACCCGGGTGCTGGAAGACGCCAGCCAGCCGTTGCCGGCGCTGCTGCGCGAGCTGATCGACGAGATGCTGAACGAATGGCAACGGCTGGGCGAGCGTATCGCCGCGCTGACCGGGCGTCTGGAAGCCTGTGCCGCCGCCGACCCGACAGCGAAACGGCTGATGACGGTACGTGGTATCGGTCCGATCACGGCTACGGCTTTGCTGGCCAAACAGGTCGAGCCGGAACGTTTCGCCAATGCGCGTCAGTTCGCTGCCTACTTCGGCATCGTGCCCGACCAGCACAGCAGCGGGCAGAAGGTAAGGCTGGGCAAGATGACCAAACGTGGCGACGCCTATGTGCGCAGCCTGATGGTGGTGGGCTCGCATGCGGTGTTGAAGCAACTGCGGCCCGATTCCGAACACCCGGATGATCGGCGCCTGCAGCGCTGGCTACAACGTCTGGGGCGCAAGGGCGCAGCAGTGCGACTGGCCAACCGCAACCTGCGTATCGCCTGGGTGCTGCTGTGCAGCGAACAAACCTACCAGCGCAAGCCGAATGCTTGCCGGGAGATGGAAATGAGCCACTGATCAACGAGTTCCCGCCAACGGGGCGCCAAGTCGCTCCAACCCTTGCTGAAGAACATTGACCCCTGGTCAGACCGTCGCGGATCGATGCCTACGCTCCTACCGGCCTTCGAGGCCTCTTTGTAATCGGCATTCCGCGGGCTTACCCAATGTTGGCCAGAAGCCCGACGTGGCTTCCTCGAACAGGCCTAATACATAGATGCAGTCGGGTTTTCATGTTCAAAAGCGGGTTGACGGTGGGGGTGAGTCCATACATAGGAGCGGGCCCTGCCCGCGAATCGCGCGCAGGGCGCACTCCTACAGGTTGATGCCGAACCTTGCAATGCCGGACAGCCCCCTCTCCCGCTTGCGGGAGAGGAGCGGCGTAACCCACAACACGGTTGTCGCCGGTAATCACCATTCGCGAGCAAGCTCGCTCCTAGCGCATGAGCGAGCATGGCTTTTCGTAGGATGGTGTTGAGCGAAGCGATACCCATCAGCGCAACCGCATGGGTTTCGCAAGCTCAACCCATCCTACGAAGAGCGCCTTGGTGCGGCCCGCAAGACAGTTGCTCCTACAGGCGAAATGCCATGCCTCGCGCCCCTGTAGGAGCGGACTCCGTCCGCGATTCGACCGTCAGGACGCCGCCAGCAACCCCTCGATACGCCGATGCAGGTTGCCCAGCGGCGTGAAGTGCGCCGGATCGATGTGGTTGGAATTCTGCTCCAGCTGCACCAGGCGCATGCCGCCGGCGACCTGCCCGCGCAGTTCCTCGTAGGCGGCGATGACCTCTTCCGCCAGGGCGCGGGCGTGCTCCGGCACCTGATCCAGGCTGTAGCGCCTGACCCGGGCGTTGTCGTAGTAGCCGGCGGCCTCGCCCAGGTCGACGCCCAGCCATGCGCCGGTGTCGCGCAGCACCGCCTCGCCGAGGTCCTCGTGGAACACCGCCCTGACCGAGGGCAGGTTGCGCAGGAAGCGGATGTACAGCGCCATTACCTGCAGGAAGCTCTTGAGTACCGTGTCGTAGCCGGCCGCCTCGTCGCCGTTCAGCTCGGCCAGGCCGCGGGTCGACATGAGCACGTCGATGGGGTTGCGGAAGGTGAAGACGTAGTGCGAGCGGTAGAAATACCGGCAATGGAATTCGAACAACTGCTGGCAGGTGCGCGCGGCTTCGTGGGGATTGACCACGATCTTGCTGCCGACGTAGCGGTGGTGCCGGGCGAGCCGGGCCAGGTAGTGGTGCCAGGGGGCGTCTTGCTGGAACAGCGGCGGGCAGAAGCTGCTCTTGTTCTCCTGGTTGCCCCAGGACCTGTGCATGGCGTTGTAGCGCGCGGCGAAGTCCGGGGTGCCCAGGTCGTCCTGCAACGCCGGTTCGCCGAGGAGGAAGATCTCCGGCGAGCTGTTCAGCGCGTTCTGGAAGACGGTGGTGCCGCTGCGCGCCGCGCCGATGACGAACAGGCCGCGGTCGTCTGGCACCGCGATGTCGGCGGTTTCCGTCAGGAGCGATTCTTCGCGCTGCGGGTTGGACTTCAGAACCTGCCAGAGGCGTTGCGGCGTGGACAGCATTCTCTGCTCCATTTTTCTTCTTGTCGGGGGAGATGCGCAGCAGAGAGTACGGGGCCATGGGAGGCCGCGGCAAGTCTCCGCGGCCACCCGGCGGGCGCCTCAATAGGCGCTCGCCGCATCCAGCCGGTGGATATCCTCCTGGCTCAGTTGCAGCCGCGTCGCCGCGACCAGGTCCGGCAACTGCTCGAGGTTGGAGGCGCTGGCGATGGGAGCGGTGATGCCGGGGCGGGCGATCAGCCAGGCCAGGGCCACCTGGGCCGGGGTAGCGTCGTATTCCTCGGCCACTTCGTCCAGGGCCACGAGGATGGTCACGCCGCGCTCGTTCAGGTAGCCCTTGACCTTGTCCGCCCGCGCCGGGCTCTTGTCCAGGTCGGCTTCGCTGCGGTACTTGCCGCTGAGGAAGCCGCCGGCCAGGCCGTAGTAGGGGATGACGCCGATGCCCAGTTCGCGCACCGTCGGTTCCAGGCGCGTCTCGTAGTCGGCGCGGTCGTAGAGGTTGTAGTTCGGCTGCAGGCTCTGGTAGCTGGGCATGTGCAGGTGCTCGGCCACCTCGCGGGCCTCGCGCAGGCGCCGGCCGTCGTAGTTGGAGGCGCCGATGACGCGCACCTTGCCCTTCTTCACCAGCTCGGCGTAGGCGCCGAGGGTTTCCTCCAGGGAAGTGTGGGTGTCGTCGCAGTGGGATTGGTAGAGGTCGATGTAATCGGTCTGCAGGCGCTGCAACGAGTGCTCCACGGCCTGTTCGATATACGCGGCGGAAAGGCCCTTGTGGCCGTTGCCCATGTCCATGCCGACCTTGGTGGCGATGATCATCTTGCTACGGTTGCCGCGCTGCTTCATCCACTTGCCGATGATGGCCTCGGACTCGCCGCCCTTGTGCCCGGGCACCCAGCGCGAGTAAACGTCGGCGGTGTCGATGCAGTTCAGCCCGGCGTCCAGCAGGGCGTCGAGCAGGCGGAAGGAAGTCGCCTCGTCGGCGCTCCAGCCGAAGACGTTGCCGCCGAACACCAGCGGCGGAATGGCCAGCCCGGAGTGGCCCAGTTCGCGAGAGTTCACCTGTCACTTCTCCATACTGCGGTGTGGTTGAACCAGCATAGACCCTAGGAGAAGGTTGACAGCCAAGTCCGACGTTGAGCATATTCGGTGCCTGATTCGCGCAACGGACTTCCCATGTTCGCCAACTCCGACCACTCGCTGCCGCTCCCGGGCTCTTTCGCCCCGGCCTGCGCGTGCGTCGCCGTTGCCAAGAAATCGAAGAAACAGTCGCTCATTTGACCGGGGCGCGCTGTCCCGTCAGATGGGCTGACAGGACAACCAGGCGCCAGGTCGATCTTCCCCCGCTTGCATCCCGCACCCTCCCTGACGGCGACCAGACGGTCAGCCACAAGGAGTTTTCGCATGTCTACGTTTCGTGGGATCTGGGTGGCCCTGGCCACGCCCTTGCGTGCCGGGGAAATCGACTTCGCCGCCCTGCGCGGCCTGGTGGGCAGCTTGCTGGAGGACGGCGTCGCCGGCTTCGTGGTCTGCGGCACCACCGGCGAGGCCGCCGCGCTCAGCCATGAGGAGCAACTGGCGGTGCTCGACGCCGTACTGCAGTGGGTGCCGCCGCAGCAGGTGATCATGGGCCTGGCCGGCAACAACCAGCGCGAGCTGCTGGCCTTCCAGCGGGAAATCCAGCGCCGCCCCGTGGCCGGTCTGCTGGTGCCGGCGCCTTACTACATCCGCCCGTCGCAGCAGGGCCTGGAGGCGTTCTTCCAGACCGTGGCCGACGCCGCCAGCGTTCCCGTGGTGCTCTACGACATCCCCTACCGCACCGGCGTGCGCATTGAGCGCGAGACCCTGCGGCGCATAGTCCGCCACCCACGCATCGCCGCGGTCAAGGATTGCAGTGGCGACTTCGAGACCACCCTGGCGCTGATCGCCGACGGCGACGTCGAAGTGCTGGCCGGCGAGGACCTGCAGATCTTCGCCAACCTGTGCCTGGGCGGCGCGGGGGCCATCTCCGCGTCCGCCCACGTGCGCGCCGACCTCTACGTGCGCATGCAGCGCCAGGCGGAGGCGGGCGACCTGGCCGGCGCGCGGGGCACCTTCCTGCGCCTGCTGCCGTGGATGCAGGCCGCCTTCGCCGAGCCCAACCCGGCGCCGCTGAAGGCCGCCCTGGCCTTGCAGGGGCTGATCGCCGACGAGCTGCGCGAGCCCATGCAGCCTTGCTCGGCGGGCACCGTCGAGCGTCTGCGCGGCGTGCTGGCGGCGCTGGCCGACTAGGCGGGGAGGGCCGCCGGCGGGGCTTTGCTCTATGATGGCGGCCTGTCTCACCGGGAATACGAAAAATGTCCGACGAAACCCTCTACCTGCTGGACCAGCTCGAACTGACCGACATGCTCGAACTGGACGGCCTGCACGCCTGGGAATTCAGCCTCGACGAAGACCTGC
This sequence comes from Pseudomonas citronellolis, assembly GCF_001586155.1. NCBI lineage: Bacteria > Pseudomonadati > Pseudomonadota > Gammaproteobacteria > Pseudomonadales > Pseudomonadaceae > Pseudomonas > Pseudomonas citronellolis. Next base: position 5,502,398 of record NZ_CP014158.1, on the reverse strand, counting down.
TGGACCGCGCCGAGATCGCCGCCGAAGCCGGCCAGGCCTTCGCCAGCGAAGACGTGGTGCTGCGCGTGGAGGTGGTCGACGGCCGTGACAAGCGGCGCTGGCAGTTCACCTACAACGAGGTGATGGAAGCCCAGTACGAGGCCAGCGACGACAGCTGGACGCTGCAATCCGACGGCAGCGAGCACCGCCTGCGTTGCCTGGGCGCGGTGAGCGCCAGCGGCGACGACGAATAGCATTCCCCTGGCTGGCCGGTGGGCGCTTCCGGGCGATCGGTAGTTCGAGTGGCCTGTAGTGTGTTGTAGTATGTTGTAGCGATACATATTACAACCGAGGTGCCCCATGCCCGTGATGTCCCTGCGTCTGTCGGACGATCAGTCCGATACCCTCGCGAGGCTTGCCCAGGCGACCGGCCGCAGCAAGAACTTCCTCGCCGCCCAGGCACTGGACGAATACCTCGCCCGGGAAGCCTGGCAGATCGGCGAAATCCAGCAGGCCATCGTAGAGGCCGATGCCGGTGACTTCGCCAGCGAGGCGGAAGTCGAAGCGGTACTGCACAAGTGGACGCGCAATGCAGGTTGAGTGGCTGCGCAAAGCGCTGCAGAACCTCGACGACGAAGCCGCCTATCTCGCCCAGCACAATCCGGCCGCCGCACGCGACTTCGTCGCTGCGGTGTTCGACGACATCGCACAACTGGCCCTCCACCCCGCGATGGGGCGCGAGGGACGCGTACCCGGCACCCGCGAATGGCCCATGCCTGGCCACCCTTACCTGATCCCCTATCGCGTTCGTGACGGGAAGCTGCAGATCCTGCGCATCTTCCACACCCGGCGCCTGCCTCCCGAGCGGTGGTAGCCCGGCAAGCGTGCTGCGGAGAAAGTTACAAGCGAAAACGCTGGAGAACGCTTGAGGCAGAATGCTCTTCGTAGCCATGCCGATGGGTATCGCAAGCTCAACCCATCCTACGGAAAGCGCCATGCCTCCCGGCGGGTTGTAGCGGGCCCTGCCCGCGAATCGCGCGCAGGGCGCGCTCCTACAGGGGAATGGTGCGGGTGGGGCAGCGCAGGAGCGGATCTCATCCGCGATCCGCGCCGGGACGTCCGGTCATCGCGGACAAGGTCCGCTCCTACGCCTCCGGCAAACACCACACCCCGTAGGATGGGTTGAGCGAAGCGATACCCATCACCAGGGTCCGGTGGGTATCGCAAGCTCAACCCATCCTACGGAAAGCGCCATGCCTCCCGGCGGGTTGTAGCGGGCCCTGCCCGCGAATCGCGCGCAGGGCGCGCTCCTACAGGGGAATGGTGCGGTGGGGCAGCGCAGGAGCGGATCTCATCCGCGATCCGCGCCGGGACGTCCGGTCATCGCGGACAAGGTCCGCTCCTACGCCTCCGGCAAACACCACACCCCGTAGGATGGGTTGAGCGAAGCGATACCCATCACCAGGGTCCGATGGCTATCGCAAGCTCAACCCATCCTACGAATCGACGCCTGACCGAGAAGATGAGAAAGGGGCCCGAAGGCCCCTTTTTCACATCACCGGCGGGTTCAGGCAGCTTTCGCCTGGCCCAGGGTCACGGCGCGGTTCAGCGCGCTGAACAGGGCGCGGAAGCTGGCGGTGGTGATGTTCTCGTCGATGCCGATGCCGTGCAGCGAGCGGCCGCCTTCGACGCGCAGCTCGATGTAGGCTGCCGCGCGGGCGTTGGTGCCGGCGCCGATGGCGTGCTCGTTGTAGTCCATGATCTCGACTTCCACCGGCAGCGCGGCGACCAGGGCTTCCAGGGTGCCCTTGCCCTTGCCGTGCCAGCGGTGCTGCTCGCCCTTGTGGGTCACGTCGATGTCGATGGCGCAGATGCCGTTCTCTTCCTGCAGGCGGTAGTTCTTCAGGCCGAACGGCGAGACGGCTTGCAGGTACTCGCTCTGCAGCAGGTTGTAGATCTGCTCGGCGGTCATTTCCAGGCCGAGACGGTCGGTCTCGTTCTGCACCACCTGGCTGAACTCGATCTGCATGCGGCGCGGCAGGCTGATGCCGTATTCCTGTTCGAGCAGGAAGGTGATGCCGCCCTTGCCCGACTGGCTGTTGACGCGGATGACCGCCTCGTAGCTGCGGCCGATGTCGGCCGGGTCGATCGGCAGGTAGGGCACTTCCCACACGGCGTCGTCCTTCTGCTGGGCGAAGCCCTTGCGGATGGCGTCCTGGTGGGAGCCGGAGAAGGCGGTGTGGACCAGGTCGCCGACGTAGGGGTGGCGCGGGTGCACCGGAATCTGGTTGCACTCTTCCACCACCTTGCGCACGGCGTCGATGTCGGAGAAGTCCAGCCCCGGGTTGATGCCCTGGGTGTACATGTTCAGCGCCATGGTCACCAGGCAGAGGTTGCCGGTGCGCTCGCCGTTGCCGAACAGGCAGCCTTCCACGCGGTCGGCGCCGGCCATCAGCGCCAGCTCCGAGGCGGCCACGCCGGTGCCGCGGTCGTTGTGGGTGTGCAGGCTGATGATCACGCTGTCGCGCTTGTCGATGTGGCGGCCGAACCACTCGATCTGGTCGGCGTAGTTGTTCGGCGTGGCGCACTCGACGGTGGCCGGCAGGTTGAGGATCAGGCGGTTGGCCGGGGTCGGCTGGAACACGTCGATCACCGCGTTGCACACCTCGACGGCGAAGTCGGTCTCGGTGGAGCTGAACACCTCGGGGGAGTACTCGAAGCCCCACTGGGTTTCCGGCGCGGCGGCGGCCAGGCGCTTGATGGTCTTGCCGGCGGCGATGGCGATCTGCTTGACGCCTTCCTTGTCCTGGTTGAAGACGATCTTGCGGAAGCTCGGCGCGCAGGCGTTGTAGTAGTGCACGATGGCGCGCTTGGCGCCCTTCAGGGATTCGAAGGTACGCTCGATGAGGTCGTCGCGGGCCTGGGTCAGCACCTGGATGGTGACGTCATCGGGAATGTGGCCGCCCTCGATCAGCTCGCGGACGAAGTCGAAGTCGGTCTGCGAGGCGGACGGGAAGCCCACTTCGATTTCCTTCAGGCCCACCTGCACCAGGCACTTGAAGAAGCGCATCTTCTTCTCGGCGTCCATCGGCTCGATCAGCGACTGGTTGCCGTCGCGCAGGTCGGTGCTCAGCCAGATCGGCGCCTTGTCGATGATCTTGTCCGGCCAGGTGCGGTCGGGCAGGGTGATCGGGGTGAAGGGACGGTATTTCTTCGACGGGTCTTTGAGCATGGTCATGGGCGGAATCCTTGTTCTTCCGGGCCAGCGGCGGCCCTGCGCGGTAGAAAGATGAAGAGGTGAAGCCGGGAAACGGATTCAGCCACGCAGTCGCGGGCTGACCAGGCGCAGGCAGGCGTGTTGGCGAAGCAGGATGAGGGTGTGTGCGGTTTTCATGACGACCACCCTAGTGCGCTTTGGGGGTGGATGGCAAGCATTGTGGAAAAATTGGTAGCCATCATCGGGTTATAAAAATAAACGAGATTTTCTGCTTCTGTATTCGCTTTATTGCGCAAGGAATTGCGAAGCGCTTTTTCTGCTTTACTCCCTGATGCGTCTCCATGCCGCACGGCATTGAGCCATCGGCGAATTGCACCCATCGGCCCGGCAGGGTAAAACGCCGCCAATCGATTCGGGGACTTCCAGTGACAGGTCGCAGACGGCGAGGCACAGGACAAGGCACGGGCATCTGGCTGGCGCTCTTCGCCATGCTGATGATCCACCTCGGCCCGCTGCTGTCGCAGTCCATGCCCATGGACCACCCCATGCCGGCCATGGCCGGCATGGAGGGCATGGCCTGCTCCGAACAGATGCGCGGCGGCCACCACGGCCCCGATGCCACGCAGCAGGGCTTCTCCGCCGACCACTTCATGGAGAAGTGCGGCTACTGCGGCCTGCTGCTCCACAGCCCGGCGCTGGAAACCCCGCGCCTGGCGCTCTCCGCCGACCTGCCCGGGGCCGCCCCGGCGCCTCAGGTCGTCATCGAACAATCCATCCCGCCTTCGCCGATCTTCCCCGGCGCCCGTTCGCGCGCGCCACCGTCCATGAGCGCCTGACCTTTCTTTCGCCGTAGCCAGCGCAAGCGCCATCGCGCAGAGGAACCTTCCTCCCCTCCGCGCGCGTCCGCCGTGCCTGGCCAGAAGAACATCGTCATCGATCATGGAATTTCGCATGTCCAGACTCTTCCTGCGCGGGCGCGTTCGCCCGGCACGCCTACGCACCCTTTGCGCACTCACCGCCCTCGGCGGCATCGTCGGCCTGAGCCCTTCCGTTCGCGCCGACGAGGCCGACGACCCGCACGCCGGCCACCACGCCATCGAACTGCAACCCAGTGTCATCACCGCGGTGGCGCAGAGTTCGCCGCTGACCGTGGTCACCGACCCGAAGCAGGCGCGCCAGCCGATCCCGGCCAGCGACGGCGCCGACTACCTGAAGACCATCCCCGGCTTCTCCGCCATCCGCAACGGCGGCAGCAACGGCGACCCGGTGCTGCGCGGCATGTTCGGCTCGCGGCTGAACATCCTCACCAACGGCGGCGTGATGCTCGGCGCCTGCCCGGCGCGGATGGACGCGCCCACTTCCTATATATCGCCGGAGACCTATGATCGGCTCACCGTGGTCAAGGGCCCGGAAACCGTGATCTGGGGCCCCGGCGCCTCGGCCGGGACCATCCGCTTCGACCGCGATCCGGAGCGTTTCGGCGAACTGGGTACGCGGATAAACGGCAGCCTGGTGGCCGGTTCCAACGGCCGCTTCGACCGCGTGCTGGACGCCGCCGCCGGCGGCCCCGAGGGCTACCTGCGCTTCACCGGCAACCGCTCGCAGTCCGACGACTACGAGGACGGTGGCGGCAATACCGTGCCCTCGCGCTGGAACAAGTGGAACGGCGACGTCACCCTGGGCTGGACGCCGGACGCCGACACCCTGGTCGAACTGACCGCCGGCAAGGGCGACGGCGAGGCGCGCTACGCCGGGCGCGGCATGGATGGCTCGCAGTTCAAGCGCGAGAGCCTGGGCCTGCGCTTCGAGAAGTCCAACCTCGGCGGCGTGCTCGACAAGTTGGAGGCGCAGGTCTACTACAACTACGCCGACCACGTGATGGACAACTACAGCCTGCGCACGCCCTCGGGTACCGGCATGATGGCCGGGCCCATGGCCTCCAACGTCGACCGCCGCACCCTCGGCGGGCGCCTGGCGGCCACCTGGCGCTGGGACGACTTCAAACTGATCTCCGGCGTCGACGCCCAGAGCAGCGAGCACCGCCAGCGCAGCGCCATGGGCATCGGCGCCTACGACGAGGTGCCGTGGAACAAGGACGCGACCTTCCACAACTACGGCGCCTTCGCCGAGCTGACCTGGTACGCCGCCGAGCGCGACCGGGTGATCGCCGGCGCACGCCTGGACCGCGCCTCGGCCAAGGACTACCGGCAGACCACCGGCTCGGGAATGACGACGCGGCCCAACCCCACGGCCGACGATACCCGCGCCGACACCCTGCCCAGCGGCTTCCTGCGCTACGAGCACGACCTGGCCGACTCGCCCACCACGCTCTACGCCGGCCTTGGCCACGTGCAGCGCTTCCCCGACTATTGGGAGCTGTTTTCTCCGAACATGGGGCCGGCCGGTTCGGCCAACGCCTTCGACGCCATCAAGCCGGAGAAGACCACCCAGCTCGACTTCGGCGCCCAGTACGAGGGCGAGAAGCTCAAGGCCTGGGCTTCGGGCTACGTCGGCGAGATCCGCGACTACATCCTGTTCACCTACACCAGCGGCGGCATGATGGGGGCAACGTCCCAGGCGACCAACGTCGACGCACGCATCATGGGCGGCGAGCTGGGCGCGGCCTACCAACTGGCGCCGAACTGGAAGACCGACGCGACCCTGGCCTACGCCTGGGGCAAGAACACCAGCGACGACCGCGCGCTGCCGCAGATGCCGCCGCTGGAAACCCGCCTGGGCCTGACCTACGAGCAGGGCGACTGGAGCGCCGGCGCCCTGTGGCGCCTGGTGGCGAAGCAGGGGCGGGTGGCCGAGGGGCAGGGCAACGTGGTCGGCAAGGACTTCGACGAGAGCGCCGGCTTCGGCGTCTTCTCGCTCAACGCCGCCTACCGCGTGAACAAGCACTTCAAGGTCAGCACCGGCGTCGACAACCTGTTCGACAAGGACTACGCCGAGCACCTCAACCTCGCCGGCAACGCCGGCTTCGGCTACCCGGCGAACGACCCCCAGGCGATCCGCGAACCGGGCCGCACGCTCTGGACCAAGGTGGACTTCAGCTTCTGAGCCCCGGCGGCCGCGGCCGCCGGTATGAGTGGGGGCGCCCAGCAGCTATGCTGACCGAGCCCCCGGCGAAGCCGCCCGCTCGACGGGCGGCCCATGAGATCGTTAGGAGTTTCCAACATGCGCAAGACCCTCCTGGCCCTGGCGGCCATGCTGTCCTTCTCCACCCCGCTGCTGGCCCACGAATACAAGGCCGGCGACCTCGACGTCGAACACCCCTGGTCGCTGCTGCTGCCGGCCAACTCGGAGAACGGCGCGGCCTATTTCGTCGTGCACAACCACGGCAAGGCGGCCGACCGCCTGCTCGGCGCCGACACCGAGCGCGCGGCCAGCGCCGAGGTCCACGAGCACCAGATGAAGGACGGCATGATGAAGATGCAGAAGGTCGACGGCGTGGACATCCCCGCCGGCGGCACCGTCACCTTCGCCCCGGGCCATTACCACCTGATGCTGCTCGGCCTGAAGAAGCCGCTGGCCGACGGCGAGCGCTTCCCGCTGACGCTGCACTTCCAGCAGGCCGGCGACCTCAAGGTCGAGGTGCAGGTGCAGAAACAGGCGCCCGAGGCCGGTGAGCACGGCATGTCCGGCCACGATATGTCGGGTCACGACATGCCTGGGATGAAGATGAACTGACCGTCCGGCCGGCCGTGCGCCGGCCTTTCCCCAGGGTGGGAAAATGGAGCCGGGCCGGTTTCGGCTCGGCATGGCCACCCATCGTGGCCGGGAGGTGAGCATGCGCAATGTCCGCAGCGCCGCCATGCTGGCGGCTGCCGTCCTGCTGGCCGCCTGTAGCCAGTCCGGGCTGCGCAACGACCCGTTGCCCCTCGACCAGCACCTGGAACGCCTCGGCTACCGCCAGGGCGAGGCGGTGAAATCGATCCCGGTATGGGAAACCCAGGGCTGGGAATACCTCGACAAAGGCCATATCGTCCTCGGCCACGCGCCCGGGCGGCGCTATCTGGTGGCCTTCTCCTCGCCGTGCGACAACCTGTCGTTCAGCAACCGCCTGAGCATCGGCAGCACGGTGGGAGCGGTGACCAGGCTCGACCGCATCCTCTCGTATGACTCGAGCGGCATCCCCGAGCCCTGCCTGATCGGCGAGCTCTACCGTCTGGAGCGCATTCCCACCCGCGCGGAATGAAGCTTACGGCTTGAAGGCGCCGATGAAGATCGCCGGATCGACGCGGGCGTCGTTGAGGCTGACGTTCCAGTGCATGTGCGGCCCGGTGGCCCGGCCGGTGGCGCCGACGCGGCCGACCACGCCGCCGCGCGGCACCTGATCGCCGAGTTTCACGTCGATCTTCGACATATGGCAGAACATGCTGATGAAGCCCTGGCCATGGTCGACGAACACGGTGTTGCCGTTGAAGAAGTAGTTGCCGATCAGGATCACCTTGCCCGCCGCCGGGGCCTTGATCGGCGTGCCGGCGGGCACCGCGAAGTCCAGCCCGGAGTGCGGGTTGCGTTCCTCGCCATTGAAGAAACGGCGCAGGCCGAAGGGGCTGGAGAGCGGGCCGTTGACCGGCTTGTCCAGCACCAGGTTGCTCGGCGTGCCGGGGCTGAAACTGCGGTAGGCGGCGGTCTGCTCGGCCAGCTCGCGGTTGATGCGCTTGAGGTCCTCGGGCAGCGGGTTGACCTGGCGGGTGTTCTTCAGGGTGATGCGCTGCTCGCGGTAGTGCTTGCTGCCGACCTGGAACGGCAGGCTGCGGTTGGCGCCGGCCTGCTTCACCTGCAGTTGTTGCTGGCCCGGCTTGACGCTGAGCGGGATGCCGACCACTGCGATCCAGTCGCGGCCTTCCTCGCGCACCACCAGCACCGGCTTGCCCTGGTAGCTGGCGCTCGGCGCCGGCCCCGCGCTGCCCAGCTGGACCACGGCGACGCCGCCGGGCACTGGCTTGTTCAGGGTGCGGCTGATGAAGCCCTCGGCATGGGAGGGCAGGGCGAGAAGGGTGGCGAACAGCAGGCAGAAGACGCGGAACATGGGCTTTCCGTAAATCCGGTAAAGCCGGCAGTCTACATGGCATGAACCCCGGCGGTGTAACCGTTGGCGGTTATTCGTCCTGTGTGTAGGCGCAATTATCTTGCCGACTGCGCCGGGGTGATGGGTATCACTTCGCTCAACGCCATCCTACGGGCAATCTTGCGCCGGAGGGCTCTTCGTAGGATGGGTTGAGCCTGCGAAACCCATGCGGTCGTGGTGATGGGTATCGCTTCGCTCAACCCATCCTACGAAGAGCCGTGTTTCCCTGGAAACGTAGGAGCGGACTCCGTCCGCGATTTCGACCAATGCCCAGGTCAGTCCAGCAGCGAGAGGGTGATCGGGGCCTGGTGGTTGTCTTCCACCCGCACTTCCAGTTGGCCTTCGCCCAGTTTTGCGGTCAGGCGCTGGCCGGGCTGGGCCTGGGCGGCGCGGCGGATGGCCTGGCCGCGTTCGTCGAGGAGGATGCTGTAGCCGCGCCCGAGGGTCGCCAGCGGGCTGACGATGTGCAGGCTCTGGGCCAGGCCGTCGAGGCGCTGGCGGCGTTCGCGGAGGATCGCCCGGGTGGCGTGGGGCAGGCGCGCGGCCAGGCTGTCGAGCTTCTGCCGCAGCAGCGCCAGGGCCCGGTCCGGGTGCTGTGCCTGCAGGCGCGTCTGCAGGCGGCCGATGCGTTCCTGGCGCACCTGCAGCTGGCGCTCGAAGGCGCGGCGCAGGCGCATGTCCAGGTCGTCCAGGCGCTGGGCCTGCTGGCGCAGGCGCTCGCCGGGGTGGCGCAGGCGCCGGGCGGTGCCTTCCAGGCGCAGGCGCTCGCGGGTCAGACGGTCCTGGATGCGCAGGATCAGCCGGCGGCGCAGGCCGTCCAGGCGCTGCTGCAGGTCGCCGGCGTGCGGCGCCAGCAACTCGGCGGCGGCCGAGGGCGTGGGCGCGCGGACGTCGGCGACGAAATCGCTGATGGAAACGTCGGTCTCGTGTCCCACGGCGCTGACCACCGGGGTGGCGCAGGCGGCGATGGCGCGGGCCACGACTTCCTCGTTGAAGCACCAGAGGTCCTCCAGCGAGCCGCCGCCGCGGGCCAGGATGATGGCGTCGAAGCCGCGCGCATCGGCCAGCTTCAGGGCGCGGACGATCTGCGCGGTGGCCTCGCGGCCCTGCACCGCGGTGGGCACCAGGGTCAGCTCGACCTGGGGTGCGCGGCGGCGGAACACACTGATAATGTCGCGGATCACCGCGCCGGTGGGCGAACTGACGATGCCGATGCGCCGCGGATGGGCCGGCAGCGGCCGCTTGCGCTCGGCGGCGAACAGGCCCTCGGCGGCGAGCTTCTGCTTCAGCGCCTCGAAGGCCAGGCGCAGGGCGCCATCACCGGCCGGCTCGACGGCGTCGGCGATCAGCTGGTAGTCGCCGCGGCCCTCGAACAGCGAGACCTTGCCGCGCACCTTGACCGCCAGGCCGTCGCGCAGGGCCTGGCGCACCCGCAGGGCGTGCTGGCGGAACAGCGCGCAGCGCACCTGGGCGTTGCCGTCCTTCAAGGTGAAATAGATGTGCCCGGAGGCGGGGCGGGCGAGGTTGGATATCTCGCCTTCCACCCACACCTGCGGGAACACGTCCTCTAGGAGCTGGCGGGCGCGCTGGTTGAGCTGGCTGACGGTCAGCACCTCGCGGTCGAGGCCCAGCCGTTGAAAAGGGTCATTGAGCATGGCGCTGGATGATAAGCCCGGGGCCTTGCCGAGGGCCAGCGCGAAACCCGCGAATCCAGCGGTCGGGCGCGTTGAGCCCGAGCGTGAAGCTGGGGTATAATGCCGCGCTTCCATTTTCCCGTGTGGGAGCCCTCGCCATGCTGCGCATCAGCCAAGAAGCCCTGACGTTCGACGACGTCCTCCTCATCCCCGGTTACTCCGAGGTCCTGCCCAAGGACGTGAGTCTGAAGACTCGCCTGACCCGGGGCATCGAACTGAACATCCCGCTGGTGTCCGCCGCCATGGATACCGTGACCGAATCCCGCCTGGCGATCGCCATGGCGCAGGAAGGCGGTATCGGCATCATCCACAAGAACATGGGCATCGAGCAGCAGGCTGCCGAGGTGCGCAAGGTCAAGAAGCACGAGACCGCCATCGTTCGCGACCCGGTCACCGTGACGCCCTCGACCAAGATCATCGAGCTGCTGCAGATCGCCCGCGAATACGGCTTCTCCGGCTTCCCGGTGGTGGAAGAGGGCGAGCTGGTGGGCATCGTCACCGGCCGCGACCTGCGCGTGAAGCCGAACGTTGGCGACAGCGTGGCGGCGATCATGACGCCCAAGGACAAGCTGATCACCGCCCGCGAAGGCACCGCCCTGGAAGAGATCAAGGCCAAGCTGTACGAGAACCGCATCGAGAAGATGCTGGTGGTCGACGAACAGTTCCGCCTCACCGGCCTGGTCACCTTCCGTGACATCGAGAAGGCCAAGACCTACCCGCTGGCCTCCAAGGACGAGCAGGGCCGCCTGCGCGTCGGCGCCGCCGTCGGCACGGGCGCCGATACCGCCGAGCGCGTCGCCGCGCTGGTCGCTGCCGGCGTCGACGTAGTGGTGGTGGACACCGCCCACGGCCACTCCAAGGGCGTGATCGACCGCGTGCGCTGGGTGAAGGAAACCTTCCCGCAGGTCCAGGTGATCGGCGGCAACATCGCCACCGGCGAAGCCGCCAAGGCCCTGGCCGACGCCGGCGCCGACGCGGTCAAGGTCGGCATCGGCCCGGGCTCCATCTGCACCACCCGCATCGTCGCCGGCGTCGGCGTGCCGCAGATCTCGGCCATCGCCAACGTCGCCGCCGCCCTCGAAGGCACCGGCGTCCCGCTGATCGCCGACGGCGGCATCCGCTTCTCCGGCGACCTGGCCAAGGCCATGGTGGCTGGCGCCTACTGCGTGATGATGGGCTCCATGTTCGCCGGCACCGAAGAGGCTCCGGGCGAGATCGAGCTGTTCCAGGGCCGTTCCTACAAGTCCTACCGCGGCATGGGCTCCCTGGGTGCGATGGCCGGCGCCACCGGCTCCTCCGACCGCTACTTCCAGGACGCCTCCGCCGGCGCCGAGAAGCTGGTCCCCGAGGGCATCGAAGGCCGCGTCCCGTACAAGGGCCAGCTGACCGCCATCGTCCACCAGCTGATGGGCGGCCTGCGCGCCGCCATGGGCTACACCGGCAGCGCCGACATCCAGGACATGCGCACCCGGCCGCAGTTCGTGCGCATCACCGGCGCCGGCATGGCCGAATCCCACGTGCATGACGTGCAGATCACCAAAGAGGCCCCGAACTACCGTGTAGGTTGATCGGGTCGCAATCGAATTGGCGCTGGAAGCTGGAAGCCAGAAGCTGGAAGTTGAATTCCGGTCTCTGCTTCCAGCTTCTGGCTTTCAGCTTCCAGCTATTCCGAAGGAAAGCCCATGTCCCAAGACATTCACGCTCACCGGATCCTGATCCTCGACTTCGGTTCCCAGTACACCCAGCTGATCGCCCGCCGCGTGCGCGAGATCGGCGTGTACTGCGAAATCCACCCGTTCGACATGAGCGACGACGACATCCGCGCCTTCGCCCCGCGCGGCATCATCCTGGCCGGCGGCCCGGAGTCGGTGCACGAGCTGGACAGCCCGCGCGCGCCCAAGGCGGTGTTCGACCTGAACGTGCCGCTGTTCGGCATCTGCTACGGCATGCAGACCATGGCCGAGCAGCTGGGCGGCAAGGTGCAGGGTTCGGACCTGCGCGAGTTCGGCTACGCCCGCGTCGACGTGGTCGGCAAGGCGCGCCTGCTGGACGGCATCGAAGACCACGTCGATGAAGACGGCGTGCTCGGCCTCGACGTGTGGATGAGCCACGGCGACAAGGTCACCGACATCCCCGAGGGCTTCCACATCCTCGCCAGCACCCCGAGCTGCCCGATCGCCGCCATGGCCGACGACGCCCGCGGCTACTACGGCGTGCAGTTCCACCCGGAAGTGACCCACACCAAGCAGGGCGGCCGCATCCTCTCGCGCTTCGTGCTGGACATCTGCGGCTGCGAAGCCCTGTGGACGCCGTCGAACATCGTCAACGACGCCATCGCCACCGTGCGCGCCCAGGTGGGCAACGCCAAGGTGCTGCTGGGCCTGTCCGGCGGCGTCGACTCCTCGGTGGTCGCGGCCCTGCTGCACAAGGCCATCGGCGACCAGCTGACCTGCGTGTTCGTCGACAACGGTCTGCTGCGCCTGCACGAGGGCGACCAGGTGATGGCCATGTTCGCCGAGAACATGGGCGTCAAGGTGATCCGCGCCAACGCCGAAGACAAGTTCCTCGGCCGCCTGGCCGGCGTCGCCGACCCGGAAGAGAAGCGCAAGATCATCGGCCGCACCTTCATCGAGGTCTTCGATGAGGAAGCCACCAAGCTGCAGGACGTGAAGTTCCTCGCCCAGGGCACCATCTACCCCGACGTGATCGAGTCGGCCGGCGCCAAGACCGGCAAGGCCCACGTGATCAAGTCGCACCACAACGTCGGCGGCCTGCCCGAAGATATGCAGTTCGAACTGGTCGAGCCGCTGCGCGAGCTGTTCAAGGACGAAGTGCGCAAGATCGGCCTGGAACTGGGCCTGCCCTACGACATGGTCTACCGCCACCCGTTCCCCGGCCCGGGCCTGGGCGTGCGCATCCTCGGCGAAGTGAAGAAGGAATACGCCGACCTGCTGCGCCGCGCCGACCACATCTTCATCGAAGAGCTGCGCAACTTCGACTGGTACCACAAGACCAGCCAGGCCTTCGTGGTGTTCCAGCCGGTGAAATCCGTCGGCGTGGTCGGCGACGGCCGCCGTTACGCCTGGGTCGTGGCCCTGCGCGCGGTGGAAACCATCGACTTCATGACCGCACGCTGGGCGCACCTGCCCTACGAGCTGCTGGAGAAGGTCAGCAACCGCATCATCAACGAGATCGAAGGCATCTCCCGCGTCACCTACGACGTGTCGAGCAAGCCGCCGGCGACCATCGAGTGGGAGTGATCCCAGCACGCCGGCGCCGCTGAGCGGCGCCGGCAACTGGAAGACGGGGCGGTCGTGGTCATCCACGCCGCCCCGTCGTCGTTTCAGCGGCCGACGAAGTTCGCCTCGCGGCGTTCGAGGAAGGAGGCCACGCCTTCCTTGACGTCGTCGCTGCCCATCAGCGGTTGCAGGTCCGGCAGCAGGCGGCGGGCGGCTTCCGTCTCGCCTTCGGCCAGGGCCAGGCGCGCGCTGGCCAGGGTGGCGCGCACGCCCAGCGGGGCCTGGCGGGCGATGCGTTCGGCTATGGCCAGGGCTGTGGCGAATTCCTCGCCGGGGGCCGTCACTTCCTGCACCAGGCCCATGCGCTGGGCTTCCCGGGCGTCGAATTCGTCGCCGGTGAACAGGTAGCGCATGGTGTTGCCCCAGCCGATGTTCTGCACGAAGCGGATGGTCGCGCCGCCCACGGCATAGATGCCGCGCTTGACCTCGATCTGGCCGAAGCGGGCATCTTCCGCGGCGACGCGCACGTCGGCGGCCAGCATCAGTTCCAGGGCGGCGGTGAAGCAGACGCCGCGGGCGGCGACCACGATCGGCTTGGCCACCCGCCGCGCCGGGTCCAGGCCGAAGGGGTCGCAGGCGCCTGGAGGCAGTTCGGGGAAGCGGCCGCTGGTGAACTGCGGGCCCCACTTGTCCAGCTCCAGGCCGGCGCAGAAGTGCTGGCCTTCGCCGTAGAGCAGGCCGCAGCGCAGTTCGTCGTCGCCTTGCAGTTCACCGTAGGCGTCGGCCAGTGCCAGGTACAGCTCCACGTCCATGGCGTTGTACTTCTCCGGGCGGTTCAGCCCGATGCAGAGCACATGGCCCTTGCGTTCCACCTTCAGTTTCTGGCTCATGCCTCGTCTCTCTCGTCGTCAATGGCGGCGTGCCGCCGTGGAAGCGAAGTTATCCAGATAGCCTTCCGCGGCGCCGCTGTCCATGTCTGTCAGGCATTTGCTGGGGCCGCCCGGGATGCGACATCGCGCGCCGTCTTCGCGCTCGCCTTGCCACCGGGAAAATGAGAAAATCTTGCATTTGCGAGATACCCGCAGGGGTTGGGGGAGACATGAGCTTTACCCGCAGACAGGTACTGGGTGGCATCGCCGGCCTCGCCGTGGTCGGCCTCGGCGCCGGCGGCGCGCGTCTATGGCTGGCGCGCCCGCAGGTGACCGCGGAGCACGACTACGAACTGATCGCCGCGCCCATGGACCTGGAGCTGGTGCCCGGGCACAAGACCCCGGCGCTGCTCTACGGCAACCGCTTCCCCGGCTTCGAGATCCGCGCCCGCCAGGGCGACTGGCTGCGCGTGCGCTTCACCAACAAACTGGACCAGCCGACCACCATCCACTGGCACGGTATCCGCCTGCCCATCGAGATGGACGGCGTGCCCTACATCTCGCAGCCGCCGGTGCAGCCGGGGCAGAGCTTCGTCTACCTGTTCAAGACCCCCGACGCCGGCAGCTACTGGTACCACCCGCACCTGATGAGCAGCGAGCAGCTGGGCCGCGGCCTGGTCGGCCCGCTGATCATCGACGAGCGCGAGCCCAGCGGCTTCAGTCACGAGAAAATCCTCTGCCTGAAGACCTGGCACGTGGACGAGCAGGGCGCCTTCACCGCCTTCAGCGTGCCGCGCGAAGCCGCCCGCGAGGGCACCCGCGGCAGCCTGTCGACCATCAACGGCGAGCACGTGCCGGTGATCGAGCTGCCCGCCGGCCAGGTGACCCGCGTGCGCATCCTCAACATCGACAACACCGTGACCTACCGGCTCAACCTGCCGGGCAGCGAGGCGAAGATCTACGCCATCGACGGCCACCCGGTGGAGCCGCGGGACCTCGACGAGCAATACTGGATCGGCCCGGGCATGCGCCTGGAGCTGGCCATCCGCGGCCCGGCCGAGGGCCAGGAGCTGTCCCTGCGCGACGGCGTGGTGCGCCTGGGCACGGTGCGCGGCGTGGCGCCGCTGCAGGGTGGTTCCGCCGAATGGCCGCCGGCGCTGCCGCACAACCCGGTGAGCGAGCCGGACCTGGACAAGGCCGAGACCATCGACTTCAAGTTCGAGTGGGTGGGCGCCATGACCGACTACTCCAAGGGCCAGGCGACCCCGTCGCTGTGGCAGATCAACGGCGTGGCCTGGCAGGGCGGCGAGGAGCACAAGCACAACGCGCCGCCGCTGGCCAAGCTGGAGCTGGGCAAGAGCTACATCTTCACCCTGCGCAACCTGACGCAGTACCAGCACCCGATCCACCTGCACGGCATGACCTTCAAGGTGCTGGCGTCCAACCGCCGCAAGATCATCCCGTACTACAGTGATACCTACCTGCTGGGCAAGAACGAGAGCGCGAAGGTGGCGCTGGTGGCGGACAACCCCGGCCTGTGGATGTTCCACTGCCACGTCATCGATCATATGGAGACCGGCCTGATGGGCACCATCGCCGTGGGTGACGCCTGGTGCGGCTGACCAACAGCAAGGGCCACCCGACGGTGAAGGGGCTGGCCCCGGTGATCGACCGCAGCCGCGACCGCGAATTCATGCGCGAGGCCATGGCCCTGGCCGAGCAGGGCGCGGCCCTGGGCGAGGTGCCGGTGGGCGCGGTGCTGGTGCTGGAGGGCCAGGTCGTCGGCCGTGGCTTCAACCAGCCGATCACCGCCCACGACCCCAGCGCTCACGCCGAGATGGTCGCCATCCGCGAAGCCGCGGCGGCGGCCGGCAACTACCGCCTGCCCGGCAGCACCCTCTACGTCACCCTGGAGCCCTGCAGCATGTGCGCCGGCCTGCTGGTGCACGCGCGCATCCAGCGCCTGGTCTATGCCGCCACCGAGCCCAAGTCGGGGGTGGTGGTCAGCCGGGGGGAGTTCTTTGCCCAGGAGTTCCTCAACCACAAGGTGTTGGTGGAGGGCGGGGTGCTGGCGGAGGAGTGCAGTGCGATGCTGTCGGCCTTTTTTAAGGCGCGGCGCAAGGGATAGGGCGCGGCGTCCTACGCGAATCGCGGACGGAGTCTGCTCCTGCGATAGTGCATTCCTGAAAACTGTCTTGCCGGCGGAGCGCCGAGGCGCTTTTCGTAGGATGGGTTGAGCTTGCGATACCCATCGGATCATGGTGATGGGTATCGCTTCGCTCAACACCATCCTACGGGTGTTGTGTTTGCCGGAGGCTCCGGCGCGATTCGCGGATGAGATCCGCTCCTACGCGCTGCCCCACTCGCGCCATTCCCATGTAGGAGCGCGCCCTGCGCGCGAAATCGCGGGCAGGGCCCGCTCCTACAGTTGTCGTGGGGCATGGAGTTTCCTCGTGGCGGACTCCGTCCGCAGAGGCTCTGCGCTTCAGAGCTTCTCGTCAGGCTCTTCGCTGGGCCGGGTCTTGTTCACCCCCGGCAGGTGCAGGCCGCTTTCGGCCAGTTGGCCACCCTCGAGCTGCGGCTGGGTCACCCAGGTGAGGATGTCGTAGTAGCGCCGCACGTTCTGCACGAAATGCACGGTCTCGCCGCCGCGGGCGTAGCCGTAGCGGGTCTTGCGGAACCACTGCTTCTGCGACAGGCGCGGCAGCATCTTCTTCACGTCCAGCCACTTGTCCGGGTTCAGGCCTTCCTGCTGGGCCAGCTTGCGGGCGTCGTCGAGGTGGGCGCTGCCGATGTTGTAGGAGGCCAGGGCGAACCAGCTGCGGTCCGGCTCCTTGATGCTGTCCGGCAGCTCGTCGCGGATCTGGTCGAAGTACTTGCCGCCGCCCTGGATGCTCTGCTTGGCGTCTAGACGGTTGGACACGCCCATGGCCTGGGCGGTGCGGTTGGTCAGCATCATCAGGCCGCGCACGCCGGTCTTGGAGGTGGCGTCGGGCTGCCACATGGATTCCTGGTAGCCGATGGCGGCAAGCAGGCGCCAGTCCATCTTCAGCGTCTGGGCGATCTGCTTGAAGTGCGTTTCGTAGCGCGGCAGGCGCTGCTGCAGGTGCTGGGCGAAGGTGTAGGCGCCGACGTAGCCGAGCACGTCGACGTGGCCGTAGTAGCGGTCCTTCAGGTGCTGCAGGGTGCCGTCCTGCTTGACCTTGTCGAGGAACTTGTTGACCTCGGCGTACAGGCTGTCGTCCGTCCCGCCGGGCAAGGCCCAGGCCAGGCCGCGGGCGTCGCCGAAGTCGAAGGCCACGCGCACGTTGGGGAAGTAGACCTGGTTCATCGCCAGCTCGTTGGAGTCGATCAGCGTCAGGTCGATGTCGCCGACGTCCACCATGCGCAGCAGGTCGACCATCTCGTCGGCGTCGGATTCCTTGTACTCCAGCTTCGGGTACTTCTTCTTCAGCTCGGCCAGCTGCATGGCGTGGCTGCTGCCCTTGAGCACCACGATGCGCTTGCCGACCAGGTCGTCCGGGCGGGTGGGGCGCGGGTCGCCATTGCGGTAGACGACCTGGGGAGTGACGTCCAGGTAGGAGTGCGAGAAGCGTACGGAGGTCTCCCGCTCGCCGCCGGGGGTGAGGCCGGCGGCGGCCAGGTCGGGGCCGCCGGATTGGCCGAGCTTGCTGTAGAGGTCGTCGAGGTTGTCGGCGGTCTCCATCTGCAGCTTCACCCCCAGGTGATCGGCGAAGCGCTTGGCCAGCTCGTATTCGAAGCCGGTCTCGCCGTTGCGATCCTGGAAGTAGGTGGCCGGGCTGTTGCGGGTTATCACCCGCAGCACTCCGTCCTTCTGTACCCGCTCCAGGGCCGTGGGGGCTTTCGCCTCGCTACAGCCGGAGAGCAGCAGAAAGATACAGGTCGCCAGGATCCATACGGCGGAGCGCACGCGGGACGGGTTCAGGGCAAACATCGGCGCAGTATACGCCAAGGTCGCGGAGCCCAATATCTGGACAGCCGGGGGTATCTCTGCTAGCGGCTTCATTTCAGGGGCCGGGCCAGACGCCGCTCAGGGGCGCGCAGGCGCGCCTGGCGCGTGCGTGCGCCGGGCCTGCTCGAAAGCGTTCGAAGATGAATGGCGCCGCTCCCCCGCCCAATGGCAGAAAGCCCTTGCCGTCGGCCGAGCTGCAGGTGCCGCCGGGGCATGCTTTACGGTAGAATGCACGGCCTCTGCGGGCCGGCCCTCCCGGCCCTGCGAATTCCCCTGTCTCCAGAGGCTGTTCCGACAATGCTGATCCTGCGCGGCGCTCCCGCCCTTTCCGCCTTCCGCCACGGCAAACTGCTCGACCTGCTGACCCGGCAGGTACCCGCTGTCACCGGGCTGTACGCCGAGTTTGCGCATTTCGCCGAGGTCAGTGGCGTGCTGACCGCCGATGAGGAACAGGTGCTCGGACGGCTGCTCAAGTACGGCCCGAGCGTGCCGGTGCAGGAGCCCAAGGGCCGCCTGTTCCTGGTGGTGCCGCGCTTCGGCACCATCTCGCCGTGGTCCAGCAAGGCCACCGACATCGCTCACAACTGCGGCCTGGCGAAGCTCGAGCGCATCGAGCGCGGCATCGCCTACTACGTCGCCGGCGAGCTGTCCGAGGCCGACGCCGCGCAAGTCGCCGCGCGCCTGCACGACCGCATGACGCAACTGGTGCTGAACCAGATGGAAGAGGCCGCCGGCCTGTTCAGCCATGCCCAGCCCAAGCCGCTGACCGTGGTCGACATCCTCGGCGGCGGCCGCGCCGCGCTGGAGAAGGCCAACCTGGAGCTGGGCCTGGCCCTGGCCGAGGACGAGATCGACTACCTGGTGAAGAGCTTCGTCGAGCTGGGCCGCAACCCCCACGACGTCGAGCTGATGATGTTCGCCCAGGCCAACTCCGAGCACTGCCGCCACAAGATCTTCAACGCCAGTTGGGACATCGACGGCCAGGCCCAGGACAAGAGCCTGTTCGGCATGATCAAGAACACCTATGAAATGCACCGCGAAGGCGTGCTGTCCGCGTACAAGGACAACGCCGCGGTGATGGTGGGCTCGGTCGCCGGGCGCTTCTACCCCAACCCCGAGACCCGCCAGTACGGCGCCAGCGAAGAGCCGGTGCACATCCTGATGAAGGTCGAGACGCACAACCACCCGACCGCCATCGCCCCGTTCCCCGGCGCCTCCACCGGCTCCGGCGGCGAAATCCGCGACGAGGGCGCCACCGGCCGCGGCGCCAAGCCCAAGGCCGGCCTGGTCGGCTTCACCGTCTCCAACCTGAACATCCCCGGTTTCGAGCAGCCCTGGGAAGTGCCCTACGGCAAGCCCGAGCGCATCGTCACCGCGCTGGACATCATGATCGAAGGCCCGCTGGGCGGCGCCGCGTTCAACAACGAATTCGGCCGTCCCAACCTGACCGGCTACTTCCGTACCTTCGAGCAGGCCGTGGCGACCCCGCGCGGCGAGGAAGTGCGCGGCTACCACAAGCCGATCATGATCGCCGGCGGCCTGGGCAACATCCGCGAAGACCACGTGCAGAAGGGCGAGATCAGCGTCGGCGCCAAGCTCATCGTGCTCGGCGGCCCGGCCATGCTCATCGGCCTGGGCGGCGGCGCGGCCTCGTCCATGGCCACCGGCGCTTCCGCCGCCGACCTGGACTTCGCCTCGGTGCAGCGCGAGAACCCGGAAATGGAACGCCGCTGCCAGGAGGTCATCGACCGCTGCTGGCAGCTGGGCGCGAACAACCCGATCAAGTTCATCCACGACGTCGGCGCCGGCGGCATCTCCAACGCCCTGCCGGAACTGATCAACGACGGCGGCCGCGGCGGCCGCTTCGAACTGCGCGCGGTGCCCAACGACGAGCCGGGCATGAGCCCGCTGGAAATCTGGTGCAACGAGTCCCAGGAGCGCTACGTCCTGTCCGTCGACGCCGCCGACTTCGAGACCTTCAAGGCCATCTGCGAGCGCGAGCGCTGCCCGTTCGCCGTGGTCGGCGAAGCCACCGAGGAGAAGCACCTGACCGTCGCCGACAGCCACTTCGGCAACAAGCCGGTGGACATGCCGCTCGACGTGCTGCTCGGCAAGCCGCCGCGCATGCACCGCTCGGTCGCCCGCGAAGCCGAGATCGGCGATGACTTCAGCGCCGCCGCCCTGGACCTGGGCGAGGCCACCGAGCGCGTGCTGCGCCACCCGGCCGTGGCCAGCAAGAGCTTCCTGATCACCATCGGCGACCGCACCATCACCGGCCTGGTGGCCCGCGACCAGTTCGTCGGCCCCTGGCAGGTGCCGGTGGCCGACTGCGCCGTCACCGCCACCAGCTTCGACGTCTACACCGGCGAAGCCATGGCCATGGGCGAGCGCACCCCGCTGGCCCTGCTCGACGCCCCGGCCTCGGGCCGCATGGCCATCGGCGAGACCATCACCAACCTGGCTGCCGCCCGCATCGGCGCGATCTCCGACATCAAGCTGTCGGCCAACTGGATGGCCGCCGCCGGCCACCCGGGCGAGGACGCGCGCCTGTACGACACCGTCAAGGCGGTGGGCATGGAGCTGTGCCCGGCGCTGGGCATCACCATCCCGGTGGGCAAGGACTCCATGTCCATGAAGACCCGCTGGCAGGATGCGGGCGTGGAGAAGAGCGTCACCGCGCCCATGTCGCTGATCATCTCCGGCTTCGCCCCGGTCAACGACGTGCGCAAGACCCTCACCCCGCAGCTGCGCCTGGACAAGGGCGAGACCGACCTGATCCTCATCGACCTCGGCCGCGGCAAGAACCGCCTGGGCGGCTCGATCCTGGCGCAGACCTACGGCAAGATCGGCCAGCGGGCCCCGGACGTCGACGACGCCGAGGACCTCAAGGCCTTCTTTGCGGTGATCCAGGGCCTCAACGCCGACGGCCACCTGCTGGCCTACCACGACCGTTCCGACGGCGGCCTGCTGGCCAGCGTGCTGGAAATGGCCTTCGCCGGCCACTGCGGCCTGTCCCTGCGCCTCGACGACCTGGCTTCCAGCCGCGAGGAACTCAATGCCGCGCTGTTCAGCGAGGAGCTGGGCGCGGTCATCCAGGTCCGCGAAGCGGCCACCCCGGAAGTGCTGGCGCAGTTCAGCGCCGCCGGCCTGGGCGACTGCGTGGCGGTGATCGGCCAGCCGGTCAACGGCGACGCCATCGAGCTGGGCTTCAACGGCGCGCCGGTGTACAGCGCCGAGCGCCGCCTGCTGCAGCGCATCTGGAGCGAAACCAGCTACCAGATCCAGCGCCTGCGCGACAACGCCGAGTGCGCCGACCAGGAGTTCGACGGCCTGCTGGCCGAGGACAATCCCGGCCTGTCCGCCAAGCTCAGCTTCGACGTCAACGACGACATCGCCGCGCCCTACATCAAGAAGGGCGTGCGCCCGCAGGTGGCGATCCTCCGCGAGCAGGGCGTCAACGGCCAGGTGGAAATGGCCGCGGCCTTCGACCGCGCCGGCTTCGCCGCGGTGGACGTGCACATGAGCGACATCCTCGCCGGCCGCGTCAGCCTGGAAGACTTCAAGGGCCTGGTGGCCTGCGGCGGCTTCTCCTACGGCGACGTGCTCGGCGCCGGTGAGGGCTGGGCCAAGTCGATCCTGTTCAACGCCCGCGCCCGCGACGGCTTCCAGGCCTTCTTCGAGCGCAAGGACAGCTTCGCCCTGGGCGTGTGCAACGGTTGCCAGATGATGTCCAACCTGCACGAGCTGATCCCCGGCACCGAGTTCTGGCCGCACTTCGTGCGCAACCGCTCCGAGCAGTTCGAAGCGCGTGTGGCCATGGTCCAGGTGCAGGAGTCGCAGTCGATCTTCCTGCAGGGCATGGCCGGTTCGCGCCTGCCCATCGCCATCGCCCACGGCGAGGGCCATGCGGAGTTCGAAAGCGAGGAAGCCCTGCTCGAGTCGGACCTGTCCGGCTGCGTGGCGCTGCGCTTCGTCGACAACCACGGCAAGGTCACCGAGACCTACCCGGCCAACCCCAACGGCTCGCCCCGCGGGATCACCGGCCTGACCAGCCGCGACGGCCGCGTGACCATCATGATGCCGCACCCGGAGCGGGTGTTCCGCGCCGTGCAGAACTCCTGGCGCCCGGACGAGTGGCAGGAAGACGGCGGCTGGATGCGCATGTTCCGCAACGCCCGCGTCTGGGTGGGCTGAGGCCGCATCTGACGCAGCAGGAAAAGGGGAAGGCTTCGGCCTTCCCCTTTTTCGTTGCGGGCTCGCGAACCCGACCTCCTGTAGGAGCGCGCCCTGCGCGCGAATCGCAGGCAGGGCCTGCTCCTACAGGTGGCTCCGTATGAGCGAGCATGGCTTTTCGTAGGATGGTGTTGAGCGAAGCGATACCCATCAGCGCAACCGCATGGGTATCGCAAGCTCAACCCATCCTACGAAGAGCGCCTCGGCGCTGCCGGCAAGACAGTTGCTCCTGCGAGCATTCAAATGTGGCGAATCGGGGCCCCGCCAAAGGTTGGGCTGGGCGCTGGCGGCGCTTTATCGGAAAGTGATGCCGACTGAATCTGGACTCCATCACGTTTTACGAATCTTGGGAATTTTCCCTCAGAACGTGAAGGCAATCGCGCTGTCGATATTTGCCGAGCATGACCGCTGAGTCATTGGAGGCAAAATGCCATCACCTATGGCAGCATTCGCTCCTCGACTCCCCACCCGGTCCCGTTTTCCGCCACGGAGCGTCCGATGTACAAACTCTGCTTCTATGTTCCCGAGACTCACCTGGAGACGGTGAAGAAAGCGGTGTTCGCCGCAGGTGCAGGACGCATCGGTGCCTACGACAGCTGCTGCTGGCAGGTGCTCGGCCAGGGCCAGTTCCGCCCGCTGCAGGGCAGCAACCCCTTCCTCGGCTCGGCCGGCCTCGTCGAGCAGGTGGCCGAATGGAAGGTGGAGATGGTGGTGGCCGACGAGCTGATCCACGACTCGGTCAAGGCGCTGAAGGCCGCGCACCCCTACGAGACGCCGGCCTTCGAGGTGTGGCGATTGTCGGACATGGTCTTCTAGCCACCGCAAAATGAAAAAGGCGCCCGAGGGCTAATGCCAGTCAGTTAAGGCTGACACATTGACCTTTAGTCTGCAGGCCGCAAAATCCGATGCTTGGAAACGAGCATCGGATTTTTTATGCGCCTGTCACAAGCCCTGTCCCTCACTCACGAAATGGCATCGCGGCCTCATGCGCTGGAGGGGCTGGGAGCTTTGCTCGATCCAGACATCGTGAAACAGGCTTTCGAGACTGCAGGTGTCTCGACCATTCGCAAGCGTCGTCTTCCGCTTGAAAGCCTGGTGTGGTGCATCATCGGCATGGCGTTGTTCCGCCGGATGTCGGCTTGGGATGTCGTGAACCACATGGACATCATGCTACCGGGCAAGCGGCCGCTGGTGGCGCCCAGCGCTGTTGTGCAAGGGCGGCAGCGGCTGGGTAGCGAAGCTGTACGCGAAGTCTTTACGCTGACCCAGCAGCGATGGCACGAAGAAACCAAACATCCGCAGTGGTTGCACTACTGTCCGGAATATTTTCGAGGGGGCGTCTGGAGGGCTTGCGGGGGCTGAAGGCACGGGTTAAACCGTTGAGCGCCAACTCAACCTCACAGCCCCCGCAAGATGTTCAGGATAAGCCGTTTTCACGATGTACTAAAAGCGCTGCCTCGCGGCGTCTTCGATCGACTGGTCGCCGAACACGGCGCCGACAAGCACAGCAAGCGCTTTGGCAGCTGGGATCACCTGGTCGCCATGGTGTATGCCCAACTGGCCGGCGTGAGCAGCCTGCGGGCGCTTGAAACCAGCTTCAACAGCCATCCCCATCAGCACTATCACCTGGGGACGGGCCCGATCCGGCGTTCCACCCTGGCCGATGCCAACGAACGCCGTAATACCGAGGTCTTCGCCCAGGTTGCGCACTACCTGATGGCGGGCGTCTGCCGGCAGTTACGCCGTGACGGGAAGGAACTGCTGTACCTGCTGGACTCCACCACGATCACCCTCAAGGGCCCTGGCTTCGACGAATGGACGCTGTCCAATCGAACCCGCTCCCAGGGGCTGAAAGTCCATGTGCTGTATGCCGAGCAGGCGGCAGCACCGGTGCATTGCAGCTTCAGCGCAGCCAACGTCAACGACATCGACGAAGGCCGGACGCTGGGTATCGAGCCACAGGCCACCTACGTATTCGACAAGGGCTATTACGACTTCAACTGGTGGGCGAGCCTGGATGCCCAGAAGGCCCGCTTCGTCACACGATTCAAGTCCAATGTGCGGCTCAAGGTCCTGGCCCAGCGCGAGGTTCCCCAGCAAGACCGGGAAACGATCCTGCGAGACGAAGAGGTGAGCTTCTCCAACCGCAACCCAGGTGGCCGACGGCGTAATCACTACACCCAGCCCCTGCGGCGGATCCTGGTGAACCGCCCAGGCGATGAGCCGCCTCTGAGCCTGGCGACCAACGACCTGAGCAGCCCGGCGGCAGAAATCGCCGAGCGCTATCGGGATCGCTGGCGGATCGAGCTGTTTTTCAAATGGATCAAGCAACACCTGAAGGTCAGGCGTTTCCTGGGCCGTAGCGAGAATGCCGTGCGCATCCAGATTCTCTGTGCGCTGATCAGCTACTTGCTGCTGAACCTTTACCAACGCAGGACGGGAACGCGGCAAAGCCTGTGGATGCTGATGGTGGAGGTACAGGCAACGCTGTTTCAGCGCCCAGGCCTGGAGGCCGAACGTTACCGACGACGGCAGGAGCGAATACGCGAGATCAACCTGCGTCAGGGGCAGCTGTTAATAGCATGAGGCGTGCCGGACAGCAGTGGCAGTGGTTGGGATTGACGCTGCTTGGCGTGGACGGCGTTGTCTGGAATACGCCTGATACCGCAGAAAATCGTGCGTGCTACGGCAGCGCGACCAACCAGCATGGTGACGGCAGCTTTCCTCAAGTTCGGATGGTCTGTCAGATGGAGCTGACCAGCCATCTACTGATAAGCAGCACTTTCGAGGGCTATCACAGTAGCGAAATGAAGCTGGCAGAACAGCTGATCGCCACCACGCCGAATCATTCGTTGACCCTGTTCGACAAAGGTTTCTACTCGTTGGGCTTGCTGCATCACTGGCAATCGCACGGCGAGCATCGACACTGGCTGATCCCTTTGAAAAAGGGCACTCAGTATGAGGTAGAGCACAAGCTTGGGCGCAATGATGCCCAGGTCGTTCTGCGTACATCGCCTCAGGCTCGCAAACAATGGCCAGACTTGCCGTTGGAAATTCGAGCGAGGTTGCTGAGCAAAACGATCAAAGGAAAGGTGGTGAGCGTCTTGACCTCAATGACCGATCCGCTGCGTTTCCCTGGCGATGAGATCGTCGATCTTTACAGTCAGCGCTGGGAAATCGAACTGGGCTATCGGGAGATCAAGCAAGGACTTTTGGGCGGCGAATACACCCTGAGAAGCAAGACTCCGGAGATGATTGCGCAAGAACTGTGGGGCGTGCTGCTGGGCTACAACCTGTTACGTTATCAGATGGTACAGATGTCGAGGCAGTGCCCGGGGGTATACCCATGCGAAATGAGTTTTACCGCCTGCAGTTGGGCAATCCTGGGCTTGCTGCATGGCACGTCGCTGAACCATCCCGGTAACTTGCCAGGATTTCTGGCAGATTTGCAGGCCTCAGCGGCGCAGTATGTCCTACCTCATCGGCGACCTGATCGCTGGTTCCCGAGAACGGTGAAGCAGCGACCAGCAAAATATTCGACACGAAAATGAAAATGCCAGTCAGCTTAACTGACTGGCATTACCCCGAGGGCGCCTTTTTCGTTCCACCGTCAGGGGCGGATCTCGATCAGCGTGCCGTCCTTGACCAGGCTCCAGACCTCCTGCATGTCCGGGTTGGTCATGGCGATGCAGCCATTGGTCCAGTCGAGGGTGGAGAAGTACCACTCCGGGTACTCGTCGCTCAGCGGGGTGCCGTGGATCATGATCATGCCGCCGGGCGACAGGCCCTTCTCGCGGGCGCGCACCACGTCGCGGGCGTTGGGGTAGGAGATGTGCATGGAGAGGTTGAACTTGTCGCTGGTCTTGCGCCAGTCGATCCAGTAGAAGCCCTCCGGCGTGCGGTTGTCGCCCTCGGCCAGCTTGGTGCCGCGCGGGCTCTTGCCCAGGGAGATGCGGTAGCTCTTGAGGATCTTGCCGTTGCTCAAGAGGTGCAGCTTGTGCTCGGACTTGAGCACCAGCACCTTGTCGATGCGGCCTTCCAGGGTCGGCGTCGCATTGGCCTGCGATAGAGCGGCAAAGGTCAGGCACAGAAAGGCAAGCAGCCAGCGCATGGAAAGACTATCCCCCGGATGTTCGATAAAGCGCCGCGATGCACGGCCCTGCAAAGTGTTCAGGTCTTCTTGTAGTGGCCCGGCATGGGTGCAATGGCCTCGTTGCGCACCGGGAAGTCCTGCCTCTGCCGGTCGCTGAAGTAGCATTCTAAGGTACGGCCCACGGTGGGGAAAGCCAGCTCCGACCAGGGAATCGCCGATTCCTCGAACAGGCCCACCTCCAGGCTTTCCTCGCCGGCGGCGAAATCCAGGTCGGCCAGCTCGGCGCGGAAGAACATGTACACCTGGCTGATGTGCGGCAGGTCGAACAGGGTATAGAGCTGCAACTGGCGCACGCGGGCGCAGGCTTCCTCCAGCGTCTCGCGGGCGGCGGCCTGCTCGAGGGTCTCGCCGTTCTCCATGAAGCCCGCCGGCAGCGTCCAGAAGCCCTGGCGCGGGGCGATGGCGCGGCGGCACAGGAGGATGCGCCCCTCCCACACCGGCAGGCAGCCGGCGACGATGCGCGGGTTCTGGTAATGCACCGTATGGCACTGGTCGCAGATGTAGCGCGGCCGGTTGTCGCCGCTGGGGATGCGCAGGCTCACGCTGGCGCCGCACTGACTGCAGAATTTCATGCACTTTCCCTGGGAATCGATACAGCCATCTTGCTCGCCGGAAGGCCCGCGCAGCAAGGGGGTGGGGCTTGGGCGAGGCAGCCTTTCATGCCATGATTCCACAATTGAGAGAATGGCTTACACGCAGGATGTCCGCATGCTGGACGAGCTGCGCCGGCGCATCACGGCGCACACCCCCCAGGACCTGAACAGCGAGCAGCGCTTCCCCGAAGCGGCGGTGCTGCTGCCCATCACCCCCAGCGAGGAGCTGGTGCTGACCCTGCGCGCCACCGGGTTGTCCACCCACAGCGGCGAGGTGGCCTTCCCCGGCGGGCGCCGCGACCCCGAGGACGTCGACCTGATCCACACCGCGCTGCGCGAGGCCGAGGAGGAGATCGCCCTGCCGCCGAGCCTGGTGGAGGTGGTCGGGCCGCTGAGCACCCTGGTCTCGCGCCATGGCATCAAGGTGACGCCGTTCGTCGGTTTCGTTCCCGACTTCGTCGAGTACACCCCCAACGACGGCGAGATCGCCGCGGTGTTCAAGGTGCCGCTGGAGTTCTTCCGCGGCGACCCGCGGGAAATGACCCACCGCATCGACTACTTCGGGCGCAGCTGGTACGTGCCCAGCTACCGCTTCGGCGAATACAAGATCTGGGGCCTGTCGGCGATCATGGTCGTCGAACTGGTCAACCTGCTGTTCGATGACCGCATCGACCTGCACCAAGCGCCGCCACAATTCATCAAGCTCAGCTGAGCGGCGCGTACAACAACGAGATGCCTGAGGAGCCACCGATGAAATACCGCCTGGGCGACGCCCGAGTCGAAACCCACCCCGACAGCTGGATCGCCCCGAACGCCGCGGTGATCGGCAAGGTGCGCCTGGACGCCGGCGCCAGCGTCTGGTTCAACGCCGTGCTGCGTGGCGACAACGAGCTGATCCACATCGGCGAGAACAGCAACGTCCAGGACGGCACCGTGATGCACACCGACATGGGCTTCCCGCTGAACATCGGCAAGGGCGTGACCATCGGCCACAACGTCATGCTGCACGGCTGCACGGTGGACGACTACAGCCTGATCGGCATCAACGCCGTGGTGCTCAACGGCGCGAAGATCGGCAAGTACTGCATCATCGGCGCCAATTCGCTGATCCCCGAGGGCAAGGTGATTCCCGACGGCTCGCTGGTCATGGGCTCGCCCGGCAAGGTGGTGCGCGAGCTGACCGAGCAGCAGAAGAAGATGCTCGAAGCCAGCGCCGCCCACTACGTGCACAACGCCCAGCGCTACGCCCGCGACCTGGCCGGGCAGGAAGAATGAGCCAGGAGCGCCCGGTGGCCTCGCCCTGCGTCTACGTCTGCACCCTGGACGATCAGGACCTGTGCATAGGCTGCCAGCGCACGGCCGACGAAATCACCCGCTGGGGCCGCATGGACAACGACGAGCGCCGCGAGGTGCTGCGCCTGTGCCACGAGCGCGCTCGCGAACAGGGCGTGCTGCTCTAGCGCGCCGACAGAACATCCCCTTCCCGAGGTTGCACGCAATGCCCCGTATTGGAACCCCCCTGTCGCCCACGGCGACCCGCGTACTGCTCTGTGGCTCCGGCGAGCTGGGCAAGGAAGTGGTGATCGAACTGCAACGCCTGGGCTGCGAAGTGATCGCCTGCGACCGCTACGCCAACGCCCCGGCCATGCAGGTGGCGCACCGCAGCCATGTGCTGAGCATGCTCGATGGCGCCGCCCTGCGGGCGGTGATCGAGCAGGAGAAGCCGCACTACATAGTCCCGGAAATCGAGGCCATCGCCACCTCGACCCTGGTGGAGCTGGAGGCCGAGGGCTACACCGTGGTGCCCACCGCCCGCGCCGCGCAGCTGACCATGAACCGCGAGGGCATCCGCCGCCTGGCCGCCGAGGAGCTGGGCCTGCCCACCTCGCCGTACCACTTCGCCGACTCCTACGAGGACTACCTCGCTGGTGTCGCCTCGGTGGGCTACCCCTGCGTGGTCAAGCCGATCATGAGCTCCTCGGGCAAGGGCCAGAGCGTGCTCAAGTCCGACGCCGAGCTCAAGGCCGCCTGGGACTACGCCCAGGAAGGCGGCCGCGCCGGCAAGGGCCGGGTGATCGTCGAAGGCTTCATCGACTTCGACTACGAGATCACCCTGCTCACCGTGCGTCACGTCGGCGGCACCACCTTCTGCGCGCCCATCGGCCACCGCCAGGTCAAGGGCGACTACCACGAATCCTGGCAGCCCCAGGCCATGAGCCCGAAGGCCCTGGCCGAGTCCGAGCGCGTGGCCAAGGCGGTCACCGAGGCATTGGGCGGGCGCGGCCTGTTCGGCGTGGAGCTGTTCGTCAAGGGCGACCAGGTGTGGTTCAGCGAAGTCTCGCCGCGCCCCCATGACACCGGCCTGGTGACGCTGATCTCCCAGGACCTCTCCGAATTCGCCCTGCACGCGCGGGCCATCCTCGGCCTGCCGATCCCGGCGATCCGCCAGTTCGGGCCCTCGGCCTCGGCGGTGATCCTGGTGGACGGCGAGTCGCAGCAGGTCAGCTTCGGCAACCTGGGCGCCGCGCTGACCGAGCCGGACAGCGCCCTGCGCCTGTTCGGCAAGCCGGAAGTCTCCGGCCAGCGGCGCATGGGCGTGGCCCTGGCGCGCGCCGAATCCATCGAGGAAGCGCGGGCCAAGGCCACCCGTTCGGCCGAGGCGGTGGTCATCGAGCTGTGAACCGCCTGGCGGGGCTGGCCTGGTGGGCGGCGGCGCTGCCGTTGCTGCCGCTGGCCCTGCCGATGGCCGTGCGCACCCGGCGCACGGCGCTGCGCCTGGCCCCGGCGGCGGGGGCCTGCGAGCGTCTGGCCGGCGCGGAATTTCCCGGCGAGCCCCTGCGCCTGCTGTTGCTGGGCGAGTCGACCGTCGCCGGCGTCGGCGCCTCCTGCCTGGACTTCGCCCTGGCCGGGCGCTTGGCCACGGCCCTGGCGGCGCGTCTGCAACGGCCGGTGGCCTGGCGGGCGCTGGGGGAGAACGGCATTACCGCCGGTGAGGCCTGCGAGCGCCTGTTGCCGCTGGCCGACGGGGGGTATGACCTGGTGGCGCTGGTCTTCGGCGTCAACGACACCACGCATTTCAGTTCCGCCGAGCGCTGGCGGGCGGCCATCGCCCGGCTGATCGGGCATTTCCAGGCCGATGGCGCGCGAGTGGTGTGCACGGCGGTGCCGCCGCTGCGGCATTTCCGCGCCTTGCCCTGGCTGCTGCGGCAGTTGCTGGGCTGGCGCGCTGCGTTGCTGGATGGCCAGTTGCGGGAATTGGCTACGGCGCTAGGCGCTGGATACTGCGCGGTGGGGCTGGAGATGCAGCCGCAGTATCTCGCCATCGATGGCTATCACCCGTCGGCGCTGGGCTACCAGGTGTGGGGCGAGCACCTGGCCCAGTGGCTGGTGGCCGTGGAGCGCTGCTGAGGCCGGATCGCGGACGGAGTCCGCTCCTGCAGCTCCAGGAAGCACGGCTTTTCGTAGGATGGCGTTGAGCGAAGCGATACCCATCGCCGCAACCGCATGGGTTTCGCAAGCTCAACCCATCCTACGAAGAACACCTCGGCGCAAGACAGTTGCCCCTGCGCCCCGCCACACCATGCCTCGTAGGACCTTGTCCGCGATGGTCGGACGTATCGGCGCGATTCGCGGATGAGATCCGCTACGTATCCAGGAAACACGGCGCTTCCCCTGCTCTTGTAGGGCCCTGCCCGCGATTCGCGCGCAGGGCGCGCTCCTACAGGAGATCGGCGCCGCTCAGAGCTCCCGCTCCCGCGTCTCATGCAGGCACAGCACCGCGATCAGGCTCAGCGCCGCCGCCACCGACACGTAGCCGCCGACCCAGCTCAGCCCGCCCATGCCCACCAGCTTCTGGGCGATGTAGGGCGCTACCGAGGCGCCGAGGATGCCGCCCAGGTTGTAGGCCGCCGAGGCGCCGGTGTAGCGCACGCGGGTGGGGAAGAGTTCCGGCAGCAGGGCGCCCATGGGGGCGAAGGTCACGCCCATGAGGAACAGCTCCAGGGCCAGGAAGGCTGCCACTTCCACCGACGAGCCCTGGCTCAGCAGCGGCTGCATGATGAAGCCGGAGAGGATGGCGGCGATGCAGCCGACGATCAGCACCGGGCGGCGCCCGTAGCGGTCGCTCAGCCAGGCGGAGATGGGCGTGGCCGCGGCCATGAACAGCACGGCGAAGCACAGCAGGCCGAGGAACTGCTCGCGGCTGTAGCCCAGGCTGGTCACCCCGTAGCTCAGCGAGAACACCGTGGAGATATAGAAGAGCGCGTAGCACACCACCATGGCCAGCGCGCCCAGCAGCACCGGGCGCCAGTGCTGGGCGAACAGCTCGGCGATCGGCAGGCTGGAGCGCTCCTGGCGTTCCATGGCCTTGGCGAACACCGGGGTTTCCGACAGCTTCAGGCGCACGTAGAGGCCGACGATCACCAGCAGCGCGCTGAGGATGAAGGGAATGCGCCAGCCCCAGGCGCGGAACTGTTCCTCGCTGAGGGTCATGGCCAGGCCGAGGAACAGGCCGTTGGCGGCGAGGAAGCCGATCGACGGGCCCATCTGCGGGAACATGCCGAACCAGGCGCGGCGGTGCCTGGGCGCGTTCTCCGTGGCCAGCAGCGCGGCGCCGCCCCATTCCCCGCCCAGCCCCAGGCCCTGGCCGAAGCGCAGCAGGCAGAGCAGCGCCGGGGCCCAGGCGCCGATGCTGTCGTAGCCCGGTAGCAGGCCGATCAGGGTGGTGGACAGGCCCATCAGCAGCAGCGAGGCGACCAGCGTCGACTTGCGCCCGATGCGGTCGCCGAAGTGGCCGAACAGCGCCGAGCCCAGCGGCCGGGCGAGGAAGGCGATGCCGAAGGTAATGAAGGCGCTGAGCATCTGCGCGGTGCCCGAGGTCTGCGGGAAGAACACCGGGCCTATCACCAGGGCGGCGGCGGTGGCGTAGACGTAGAAGTCGTAGAACTCGATGGCGGTGCCGATGAAGCTGGCGACCGCGACCCGCGCGGTGGAGTTGGCGGGTTGCTGTTCGGCGGCAGCGGCAAGGCTGGCGGTGGTCATGGGATGTCCCTGTCAGTCATGGCCGGCACGGCTCTGCGGGCGTGTCCGGCGGCGATGGAGGCTACGCCCGTGCGCGAGGCGGGAAGCGCCACCCGGGTAGGGGCAGGGACGGGAACCTCGCGGCGGGTCGGGGCGAGGCCGGGTGCTTCGCCGGGTGCAGGCACGGGGCCGGGCTCGGGCTGGCGGGCGGTCGACTGGCGCCGGGCGTTGCGCGGGTAGCGCAGGCCCTGGCGCGGGATGCTGGGTAAGCAAGGGGCGATTATAGGGCGCGGGCCGGCCGCTCAGGCAAGCCCGTCGGCGCTGCCCGGCGCCGGCGCGGCGGCGCGCCCGGTGAGCCAGACGCGCACGCTCTTCACGCGGTTCTCGCCGGATTGCAGGATTTCCAGGCGGTAGGGGCCGATGCGCAGGCACACCGGGCAGTCGGGGATCTGCTCCAGGGCCTCGGTGACCAGGCCGTTGAGGGTCTTCGGCCCCTCGCTGGGCAACTGCCAGCCGAGGGCGCGGTTGAGCTCGCGGATGTTCGCCGAGCCGTCGATCACGTAGGTGCCGTCGGCCTGGGGGTGGATGTCCGGGTTGCGCAGGGCGTCGGCGTTGCTGAACTCGCCGACGATCTCCTCGAGGATGTCTTCCAGGGTGATGATGCCGATCACCTCGCCATACTCGTCGACGACGATGCCGATGCGCCGCTTCTGCTTCTGGAAGTTGATCAGTTGGGTCGACAGCGGCGTGCTCTCGGGGATGAAGTAGGGCTCCAGGCAAGCGGCGCGCAGGCTGTCCTTGGTCAGCTGGTTGTGCGTCAGCAGGCGGGCGATCTGACGCATGTGGACGATGCCCTCGACCTGGTTGATGTCGTTGCGGAACACCGGCAGGCGCGTGTGGGTGGTGTTGCGCAGCTGGCCGATGATGCTTTCCACGTCGTCGTCCAGGTCGATGCCCTGCACCTCGTTGCGCGGCACCATGAGGTCGTTCACGGTGATCTTTTCCAGGTCGAGGATGCTCAGCAGCATGTCCTGGCGGTTGGCGCTGAGCTTCTCGCTGGATTCGCTGACCACGCTGCGCAGCTCGTCGTTGTTCAGCGGCCGGCTGCGGCGCTGCACCGGGTCCAGGCCGCACAGCCGCAGGATGCCGTTGCTCACCCCGTTCATCAGCCACAGCAGCGGGCTGAACAGGCGCTGCAGCCACAGCAGTGGCAGGCTGGCGGGGAAGGCCACGCGTTCCGGGCGCAGGGTGGCGTAGGTCTTGGGGGTGATCTCGCCGAAGATCAGCAGCACCAGGGTCAGCGCCAGGGCCGTGGGCGCCACCGCGAAGTCGCCCCACAGGCGCAGGGCCAGCAGGGTGGCCAGGGACGAGGCGATGACGTTGACCAGGTTGTTGCCGATGAGGATGGTGCCCAGCAGGCGGTCGGTGCGCAGCAGCAGCCAACTGGTGCGCCGCGCCGCGCGGTTGCCCTGCTTGGCCTGGTGGCGCAGGCGGTAGCGGTCCAGGCTGAGCACGCCGGTCTCGACGCTGGAGAAGAACGCCGAACACAGCAGCAGGACGACCAGCAGGCCGATCAGGTAGCCGGGATGGATGTCGCCCATGCGTCGGGTTCCCTCAGCGTTCCGTGGCGCCCAGGCGCCGCCGGGCTCAGATGTGCAGGATGAATTCCTTGACCAGCTTGCTGCCGAAGTAGGCCAGCATCAACAGGCAGAAGCCGGCCAGGGTCCAGCGGATCGCCTTGTGCCCGCGCCAGCCGAGCTGGTGGCGGCCCCACAGCAGCACGGCGAAGACCACCCAGGCGAAGCAGGAGAGGATGGTCTTGTGCGCCAGGTGCTGGGTGAACAGGTTGTCGAGGAACAGCCAGCCGGACACCAGCGACAGCGAGAGCAGCACCCAGCCGCCCCAGAGGAAGCCGAACAGCAGGCTTTCCATGGTCTGCAGCGGCGGGAAGTTGCGGATCAGCCCGGCCGGGTGCTTGTGCTTCAGGCGATGGTCCTGCACCAGCAGCAGCAGGGCCTGGAACACCGCGATGGTGAGCAGGCCGTAGGCCAGCACCGAGAGCAGGATGTGCGCGAGGATGCCCGGCTGCTCGTTGATCGGCTCCAGGGTGCCGTGGGGCACCAGCACCGACAGCGCGGCGGTCAGCATGCCCAGCGGGAAGAGGAACAGCAGCAGGTTCTCCACCGGGATGCGCAGGCAGGCCAGCAGGGTCAGGGCGATCACCGCCGCGGCGATCAGGTTGGCGGCGTTGAAGAAGTCCAGCACCAGCCCGGCGTCGGTCAGCAGTTGCGGCGTCAGGCCCAGGCACTGGGCGACCAGCGCGGCCAGGCCGAGCACCAGCAGCAGGGGTTTGTTCGGCGCGGCGCGGCGCGCCAGGCAGACACCGTGGTAGGCCGTGGCGCCCAAGTAGAGGAGGGCGGCGAGCAGGCTGGGCAGCAGAGGGTGCATAGCGTCTTGGGCGAATCCTTCGAAAGGTGCCGAGTTTGGCACAGAACGCCCATGCCTAGAAAGCAGCCGGGAACGCTTCGCTTTCTCGCTGCGGCGGGATCATCGGCGGTGTCTGTGGCCTTCGCAGTTGGTTATAATCCCGCGCTTGCTGCCACGCCCACCCCGGCCGCTCCCGGCCCGATAGGAACGCGCATGTTCGAAAACCTTACAGACCGCCTCTCGCAAACGCTGCGCCAGGTCACCGGCAAAGCCAAGCTGACCGAGGACAACATCAAGGATACGCTCCGCGAAGTGCGGATGGCCCTGCTCGAGGCCGACGTGGCCCTGCCGGTGGTCAAGGACTTCGTCAACCGCATCAGGGAGCGCGCGGTCGGCACCGAGGTGTCCAAGAGCCTGACCCCGGGCCAGGCCTTCGTGAAGATCGTGCAGGCCGAGCTGGTCGAGCTGATGGGCGCGGCCAACGAGGACCTGGCGCTCAACGCCGCGCCGCCGGCGGTCATCCTCATGGCCGGCCTGCAGGGCGCGGGCAAGACCACCACCGCCGGCAAGCTGGCGCGCTTCCTCAAGGAGCGCAAGAAGAAGTCGGTGCTGGTGGTTTCGGCGGACGTCTACCGCCCGGCGGCGATCAAGCAGCTGGAAACCCTGGCCAACGACATCGGCGTGACCTTCTTCCCCTCGGACACCAGCCAGAAGCCGGTGGCCATCGCCGAGGCGGCGATCCGCGAGGCGAAGCTGAAGTTCATCGACGTGGTGATCGTGGATACCGCCGGTCGCCTGCACGTCGACAGCCAGATGATGGACGAGATCAAGCAGGTCCACGCGGCGATCCAGCCGGTGGAAACCCTGTTCGTGGTCGACGCCATGACCGGCCAGGACGCCGCCAACACCGCCAAGGCCTTCAACGACGCCCTGCCGCTGACCGGCGTGGTGCTGACCAAGGTCGACGGCGACGCCCGCGGCGGCGCCGCGCTGTCGGTGCGCGCCATTACCGGCAAGCCGATCAAGTTCCTCGGCATGGGCGAGAAGAGCGAAGCGCTCGACCCCTTCCACCCGGACCGCGTGGCCTCGCGCATCCTCGGCATGGGCGACGTGCTCAGCCTGATCGAGCAGGCCGAGCAGAACATGGACCGCGAGAAGGCCGAGAAGCTCGCGAAGAAGATCAAGAAGGGCAAGGGCTTCGACCTCGAAGACTTCCGCGACCAACTGCAGCAGATGAAGAACATGGGCGGCCTGGGCAGCCTGATGGACAAGCTGCCGATGCTCGGCGGCGTCAACCTGGCGCAGATGGGCAACGCCCAGGGCGCGGCGGAGAAGCAGTTCAAGCAGATGGAGGCGATCATCAACTCCATGACCCCCGCCGAGCGCCGCGACCCGGAAGTGATCAGCGGCTCGCGCAAGCGCCGCATCGCCATGGGTTCGGGCACCCAGGTGCAGGACGTCGGCCGCCTCATCAAGCAGCACAAGCAGATGCAGAAGATGATGAAGAAGGTCACCGCCAAGGGCGGCATGGCCAAGATGATGCGCGGCATGGGGAGCATGTTCCCCGGCGGCATGCCGAAGATGTGACCCGCCGGCCCGCCTGGCTGGCGGGCCGACGTGCTGCGGCTTGCGGCGCGGGGCTTTAGCTCATAGAATATGCGGCCTTTCGGGCTCCTTGCCCGAGGGCTGCATTTCTTTTTTGCAAGCAAACCATAGGAACAACGTACGCATGGTAACCATTCGTCTGGCTCGTGGCGGCTCCAAGAAGCGCCCGTTCTATCACCTGACCGTGACCAA
This sequence comes from Pseudomonas citronellolis, assembly GCF_001586155.1. Lineage (NCBI taxonomy): Bacteria > Pseudomonadati > Pseudomonadota > Gammaproteobacteria > Pseudomonadales > Pseudomonadaceae > Pseudomonas > Pseudomonas citronellolis. The sequence goes on along the minus strand of NZ_CP014158.1, from coordinate 5,466,125 downwards.
CAGCCGCAACGCTCGTGACGGCCGTTTCGTCGAGCGCGTCGGCTTCTTCAACCCCGTCGCCACTGGCGCCGAAGTCAAGCTCTCGGTCAACCAGGAGCGCGTCAACTACTGGCTGAGCCAGGGCGCTCAACCGTCCGAGCGCGTCGCTCAACTGCTCAAGGACGCCGCCAAGGCTGCCTGAGATTGATGAACACGATGCCTGCCGCCGAGGAAATGATCGTACTCGGCAAGATAGTTTCCGTGCATGGCATTCGTGGCGAGGTGAAGGTGTATTCCTTTACCGACCCGTTGGACAACCTGCTGGACTACCGGCGCTGGACGCTCAAGCGTGGCACCGAGGTTCGACAGGCTGAACTGGTCAGTGGCCGCGTGCAGGGCAATGTCCTGGTGGCGAAGCTGAAGGGACTGGACGATCGCGAAGTCGCCCGCACCTATGCGGATTTCGAGATCCTGGTACCGCGCAGCGAGCTCCCGGAGCTGGACGACGGCGAGTTCTACTGGAGCCAGTTGGAAGGTCTCAAGGTGATCGACACGAACGGGCAACTGTTCGGGATACTCGACCACATGCTGGAGACCGGCGCCAACGACGTGATGGTGGTCAAGCCCTGTGCGGGCAGCCTGGATGACCGCGAGCGCCTGTTGCCCTATACGGAGCAATGCGTGCAATCGGTGGACCTGGCGGCTGGCGAGATCAGGGTGGACTGGGACGCGGATTTCTGACCCGCAGGGTAGGAGTTTCAACCCATGTGGATCGGAGTCATCAGCATCTTTCCGGAGATGTTCCGCGCCATCAGTGACTACGGCATCACCAGCCGTGCGGTGAAACAGGAGCTGATCCGGCTCGAGTGTTTCAACCCACGCAACAACACTGATGACCGTCACCAGACGGTGGACGACCGGCCCTTCGGCGGTGGTCCGGGCATGGTGATGAAGATCAAGCCGCTGGAAGGCGCACTGGGCGATGCCCGGCAAGCCGCAGGCGGACCGGCGAAGGTGATCTACCTGTCGCCGCAGGGCCGCAAACTGACGCAGGCGGCCGTGAAGGAACTGGCGAACGAGGAGCGGTTGATCCTCATAGCCGGGCGTTACGAAGGCATCGACGAGCGCTTCATCGAAGAGCACGTGGATGAGGAATGGTCGATTGGCGATTATGTCCTGTCCGGGGGTGAGCTTCCGGCCATGGTGCTGATCGACGCGGTCACACGGTTGTTGCCCGGTGCATTGGGCCACGTGGACTCCGCCGAGGAGGACTCGTTCACCGACGGCCTGCTCGACTGTCCGCACTACACCCGACCCGAGGTGTACGCAGACAAACGTGTTCCCGAGGTGCTGCTAAGCGGCAACCACGAACACATCCGGCGCTGGCGTTTGCAGCAGTCCCTTGGAAGGACCTGGGAACGACGTGCCGATCTTCTGGATTGCCGCTCGCTTTCTGGAGAAGAGAAGAAGCTGCTGGAGGAATACATCCGCCAGCGGGACGATAGTTAACGTATCGATGGCGAGCGCCAAGCGCTTGTCTTAGGAGCACTGAGATGACCAACAAGATCATTCAGCAGATCGAAGCTGAACAGATGAACAAAGAGATTCCGGCGTTCGCCCCCGGCGACACCGTAATCGTCCAGGTGAAAGTGAAGGAAGGCGATCGTCAGCGTCTGCAGGCCTTCGAAGGCGTCGTGATCGGCAAGCGTAACCGCGGCCTGAACAGCGCGTTCACCGTTCGCAAGATCTCCAACGGCGTAGGCGTAGAGCGTACCTTCCAGACCTACAGCCCGCTGGTCGACAGCGTCAGCGTCAAGCGTCGCGGCGACGTGCGCAAGGCCAAGCTGTACTACCTCCGCGAACTGTCCGGCAAGGCAGCGCGCATCAAGGAAAAACTGGTCTGAGTCCACGACTCCCAGTCGATCCGGAAAAAAGCAGCCCTCGGGCTGCTTTTTTCATGCCTGGGATTTGCCGGGGACGCCTGTAGGAGCGGGCCCTGCCCGCGATTTCGCGCGCAGGGCGCGCTCCTACAACTGTGCCTCCGGAACCGTAGGGCGCATAACCGTTCGCGGTTATCCGCCGTTGGCCCGAAATGCCGCTGCCGAGAACGACGGCGTAGGTGCTCTTCGTAGGATCGAGGGGGACGCCTGGTTCTTGCTCGCGAACAAACGCGGTGCCATGCGGTTCGCGAGCAAGCTCGCTCCTACTAAGAGCCGTGCCTGCCGGTACGGTAGGAGCGGGCTTCCCGGCTTCCTCAGGGCCGCATGCTGACGTGCAGCGAGGCCTGGGTCAGGTCGATGTCCTGCAGGCTCAGGCTGCCCATGCTCTGGCTCTGCGGGGCGCCGGCGACGCGGATGTTGTCGAAGCGCATCTCGCCGATGGAGCTGGGCAGGCGCAGGCTGATCGAGCCGTCGGGGTTGAGGCTGGAGGTCATGTGCTCGGTGTCGTAGACCACGTCCCTCATCGAGGTCTCGGCCTGCAGGCTGTCCACCACCGGCAGCACCAGGCGCGCCAGTTGCTTCATGGTGCCCACGCCGTCACCGGCCTCGGCACTGACGAACAGGCTCTGCAGGGTTTCGTCGAAGCCCTGGGCGTTGATGCCGCTCATCTCGCTGTCGCTCAGTGGCTTCAGCCCGCGCTGCTGGTGGCTCTGGCTGATCGCCGGGGCCTGTTGGCGCTGGATGTCCGCGCTGGCCAACTGGAAGGGCCCGAGCAGGGCCGCCACCAGGGTGGCGGCCAGGCGCAGGTTGTTCTGCTTCTTCAGCGCCCGCTTGACCTGGCGTTCGCTGACCCAGCCCTGGGCGATCAGGGTTTCCCCCAGGCGCAGGCCGTTGCGCAATTGCAGCTGGATCGCCTGGTCCAGTTGGGCGGCGCTGATCAGGCCCTTGCTGACGAGAATCTGGCCGAGGCGGGAATTCTGGGTGTTGGGCATGGTTGTGGACCGTGGAGCTGAAAGAATGATGGCGTGGTGCAATCATTGCCTCCGGCACCCTGCCCTGTCACCCATCTTAGGATAGGCTGACGAACGATTCGCCAGCCGATCCCGGCTCATTCCGACTGCCGGTCGTCCTCCTTGCCGGCCGCGTGGGCGCCTTCCTCGATCAGCGCTATCACCAGCCAGCCTTCCGCGGGGTTCAGCGGCCGGGTGCTGCTGGCCACGTGCATCCAGCCCGACGGATCGCGGGCGAACAGCAGGGTGGCGGCGTTGCCGTACAGCGCCTGGTACTGCTCCCAGCCGAAGCTCTCGCTGAGCAGGGTGCTGCGCACCTCGGCGCCGCGGGACAGCAGGCCGGCGAACTGCGGGTAGCTCAGCTCGCGCGGGCTCAGGTTGTGCCCGCGGTGCTGGTCGCTGGCGCGGTGCTTGTCGGTGCGCCGGCTCTCCTGGCCGCTGGTCAGGCTGAAGAGGCGCGCGCCGAACTCGTGGCGGAAGCGCATGCAGGCCAGGGTGTTCAGCTCGCCGGAGGGCGACAGGGCCAGCAGGTGGCCGAGGCCGACCAGGTCCAGGTGCGCCTCGGCATGCTGCGAGGTGGGGTTGCCGAAGTAGGTGGGCAGGTTGTCCATGCGCGCGGCGCGGATGTTCTCCCAGCTGGAGTCGGTGAGCAGCACGCGGCTGCCGGCGTTCTTCAGCGCCGCGCCGATGGCCCGCGCCACCGGGTTGGCGCCGACGATGAGGAAGCCGCTGGGCGCCGGCTCCGCCACTTTCAGCAGGCGCGCCAGGGGCCGCGCGGTGGCGCTTTGCAGGACCACGGTGCCGATGATCACCAGGAAGGTCAGCGGCACCAGCAACTGGGCCTGTTGGTGACCGGCCTCCTGCAGACGGATGGCGAAGATCGCCGAGACCGCCGCCGCGACTATCCCGCGCGGTGCTATCCAGGCCAGTAGCGCCCGCTCGCGCCAGTTCAGCGACGAGCCGGCGCTGCTCACCAGCACGTTCAGCGGGCGGGCGACGAACTGGATCAGCGCCAGCACCAGCAGCGCCGCCGGGCCCAGGCCGAGCAGGGCGGACAGGTCCAGGCGCGCGGCGAGGACGATGAACAGGCCGGAGATCAGCAACACGCTGAGGTTTTCCTTGAAGTGCAGGATCTGCCGCACGTCCACGCCCTTCATGTTGGCCAGGCACATGCCCATCAGCGTCACCGCCAGCAGGCCGGACTCGTGCACCGTGAGGTTGGCGCCGATGAAGATGCCCAGCACCGCCGACAGTGCGGCCAGGTTGTGCAGGTAGTCCGGCAGCCACTGGCGGCGCAGCACCTGGCCCAGGGCCAGGCCGCCGAGGATGCCGAAGGCGCTGCCGCAGGCGATCACCCCGGCGAAGGCGCCAAGGCTGTGGCGCCAGCCGCTGCCGGTGTCGCTGGCGGCGATGAAGCTGTAGACCACCACCGCCAGCAGCGCGCCTATGGGGTCGATGACGATGCCCTCCCAGCGCAGGATGTTGGCGATGGCCGCCTTCGGCCGCACCACCCGCAGCATCGGCACTATCACCGTGGGGCCGGTGACCAGGGTGAGGGTGCCGAACAGCAGCGCCATCTCCCAGCTGAAGTCCAGCAGCCAGTGCACCGCCAGGGCGATCACGCCCCAGGTCAGCAGCGCGCCCCAGGTGACCATGCGCTGCACCACCTTGCCGATCTCGCGCCACTCGCTGAAGTGCAGGGTGAGGCTGCCTTCGAAGAGGATCAGCGCCACCGACAGCGAGACCAGGGGGAACAGCAGCGGGCCGAACAGCGCCTGCGGGTCGAGCAGGCCGAGCAGGGGCCCGGCGAGGATGCCGGACAGCAGCAGGAAGAGGATCGCCGGCAGGCGCAGGCGCCAGGCCAGCCACTGGCAGAGCAGGGCGCCGGCGCCGATGCCGCCGAGGGAAAGCAGAACTCGGGTTTCATCCATGCGGAGGATTCCTTGACGAGGGGATGGCTGGCCGCGAACGGCCCGCCTGTGGAAGACTAGCCGCGCCCCGTCCGCTTTAGAATCCGAAAACCGCCGTGAATCCCGTTGCGCACCCGCTGATCGACCGCTTCCTCGACGCCCTCTGGCTGGAAAAGGGCCTTGCCGACAACACCCGCCTGGCCTACGGCAGCGACCTGGCGCTGTTCAACGGCTGGCTGGGGGAGCAGGGCGTGAGCCTGGAGCGCGCCGGCCGCGAGGCGATCCTCGACCACCTGGCCTGGCGCCTGGCCCAGGGCTACAAGGCCCGCTCCACCGCGCGCTTCCTCTCCGGCGTGCGCGGTTTCTACCGCTACTGCCTGCGCGAGGGGCTCATCGCCGAGGACCCGACCCTGCAGGTGGAACTGCCGCAACTGGGCAAGCCGTTGCCCAAGTCGCTGTCCGAGGCTGACGTGGAAGCACTGCTGGCCGCGCCGGAGACCGAGGACCCGCTGGGCCTGCGCGACCGCGCCATGCTGGAGGTGCTCTACGCCTGCGGCCTGCGCGTCAGCGAGCTGGTCGGCCTGACACTGGAGCAGCTCAACCTGCGCCAGGGCGTGGTGCGGGTGTTCGGCAAGGGCAGCAAGGAGCGCCTGGTGCCGCTGGGCGAGGAAGCCATCGTCTGGCTCGAACGCTACCTGCGCAACGCCCGCGACGACCTGCTCGGCGGCCGCCCCAGCGACGTGCTCTTCCCCAGCCTGCGCGGCGAGCAGATGACCCGCCAGACCTTCTGGCACCGCATCAAGCACCACGCCAAGGTCGCCGGCATCGGCAAGTCGCTGTCGCCGCACACCCTGCGCCACGCCTTCGCCACCCACCTGCTCAACCATGGCGCCGACCTGCGCGTGGTGCAGATGCTGCTGGGCCACAGCGACCTGTCGACCACGCAGATCTACACCCACATCGCCCGCGCGCGCCTGCAGGAGCTGCACGCGCAGCACCACCCGCGCGGTTGAGCGTAGGAGCGGACTCCGTCCGCGATGGGCCGGACACCCCGTAGGATGGGTTGAGCGAAGCGATACCCATCACCACGACCGCATGGGTTTCGCCAAGGCTCAACCCATCCGTTGAGGCGCGCCTCGGCGTAGCCGGCAAGATAGGCCTGTCTGGTGTAGGGCGAATAACCGTTCGCGGTTATCCGCCGCTTGATCTGATCGACCAACGGCGCGCCCTGAAGCCTCGTGCTACAAGCTCGCGGTTCGGTCCGCAGGCTCTGCTGTGGTAGGCTGCGAGGTTCATCCACAGGAGTTTTCCATGCGTCTGTCCCGTTTCCTGGCTGCCGCGGCCCTGGGCCTCGCCAGCACCCTCGTCCTGGCCGCCGAGCCCGACCAGACCATCCGCAAGACCCTGCAGTCGCTGCAGCCCGACCTGCCCATCGAAACCATCAGCGCCAGCCCCGTGCAGGGCCTGTACCAGGTCCAGCTCAAGGGCGGCCGGGTGCTCTACGCCAGCGTCGACGGCAATTTCGTGGTGCAGGGCAACATCTACCAGGTGAAGGACGGCGCGGCCACCAACATCACCGAGGTCGCCGAGGCGGCCGGCGTGGCCAAGACCATCAATGCGCTGCCGGCCAGCGACATGGTGGTGTTCCCCGCCCAGGGCAAGGCCAAGGCGCACATCACCGTGTTCACCGACACCACCTGCCCCTACTGCCAGAAGCTGCACGCCGAGGTGCCGGAGCTGAACAAGCGCGGCATCGAGGTGCGCTACCTGGCCTTCCCGCGCCAGGGGCCGAAGTCCCCGGGTGACCAGCAACTGCAGGCGGTGTGGTGCTCCAAGGACCGCGCGGCGGCCATGACCGAGATGTTCCACGGCAAGGAAATCAAGGCCGCGCAGTGCCCCAACCCGGTGGACAAGCAGTTCCAGCTGGGCCAGATGGTCGGCGTGCAGGGCACCCCGGCGATCATCCTCGAAAGCGGCCAGATGCTGCCGGGTTACCAGAGCGCCGGCGAAATCGCCAAGCTGGTGCTGGACACCAAGTGAATCGGGCCCTGCGCCTGATTTGACTAATAGGGAGCCGCTTCGTAATGTGCGGTTCCTTTAACCATGAGGCCGGGCGTTCGCCCGGCCTTCGTAGGGTACGTCACCGCCCTCGCCGCGCATGCGCCGCGGGCCGGGACGTATCCCGTTTGCCGCGATGATGGGGAGTTTCAGCGTGAAACCGGTGAAAGTGGGAATCTGTGGGTTGGGGACCGTCGGTGGCGGTACCTTCAATGTACTCAAACGCAACGCCGAGGAGATTGCCCGCCGTGCCGGGCGTGGTATCGAGGTTGCGCAGATTGCCGCCCGTCGTCCCAATCCGAAATGCGAAACCGGCAGCACCCCCATCACTGCCGACATTTTCGACGTGGCGAACAACCCGGAAATCGACGTGGTCATCGAGCTGATCGGCGGCTACACCCTGGCCCACGAGCTGGTGCTCAAGGCCATCGAGAACGGCAAGCACGTGGTCACCGCGAACAAGGCGCTGATCGCCGTGCACGGCAACGAAATCTTCGCCAAGGCCCGCGAGAAGGGCGTGATCGTCGCCTTCGAGGCCGCAGTGGCCGGCGGCATCCCGGTGATCAAGGCGATCCGCGAGGGCCTGGCGGCCAACCGCATCAACTGGCTGGCCGGCATCATCAACGGCACCGGCAACTTCATCCTCACCGAGATGCGCGAGAAAGGCCGCGCCTTCGCCGACGTGCTCAAGGAAGCCCAGGCGCTGGGCTACGCCGAAGCGGACCCGACCTTCGACGTCGAGGGCATCGACGCCGCGCACAAGCTGACCATCCTGGCGTCCATCGCCTTCGGCATCCCGCTGCAGTTCGACAAGGCCTACACCGAGGGCATCACCCAGCTGACCACCGCCGACGTGAACTACGCCGAGGCCCTGGGCTACCGCATCAAGCACCTGGGCGTGGCCCGCCGCACCGACGCTGGCATCGAGCTGCGCGTGCACCCGACGCTGATCCCGGCCGACCGCCTGATCGCCAATGTGAACGGCGTGATGAACGCCGTGATGGTCAACGGCGACGCCGCCGGTTCCACGCTGTTCTACGGCGCCGGCGCCGGTATGGAGCCCACCGCCTCCTCGGTGGTCGCCGACCTGGTCGACGTGGTCCGCGTGCTCACCACCGACCCGGAGAACCGCGTGCCGCACCTGGCCTTCCAGCCAGACTCGCTCTCCGACCACCCGATCCTGCCGATCGAAGCCTGCGAAAGCGCCTACTACCTGCGCATCCAGGCCAAGGACCACCCGGGCGTACTGGCCCAGGTGGCGACCATCCTCTCCGAGCGCGGCATCAACATCGAATCGATCATGCAGATGGAAGTCGAAGAGCATGACGGTCTGGTGCCGATGATCCTGGTTACCCACCGCGTGCTCGAGTCCCGCATCATCGAAGCCATCGCCGCGCTGGAAGCGCTGGATGACGTGGTCGGCAACGTCGTACGCATTCGTGTAGAGCAGCTCGCGTAAGGCTATAGGCTGAAGGCTGGACGAGAAGGCTTCTACGTCCAGCCTCAAGCCTCCAGCGCTTTTATCGGTTTTCAAGAAAGGTTTCTAACATGCGCTACATCAGTACCCGCGGCCAGGCGCCCGCGCTGAACTTCGAAGACGTGCTGCTGGCTGGCCTGGCCAGCGACGGCGGCCTGTACGTGCCGGAAAACCTGCCGCGCTTCACCGTCGAGGAGATCGCCTCCTGGGCCGGCCTGCCGTACCACGAGCTGGCCTTCCGGGTGATGCGCCCGTTCGTCGCCGGCAGCATCTCGGACGCCGACTTCAAGAAGATCCTCGAAGAGACCTACGGCGTCTTCGCCCACAACGCCGTGGCGCCGCTGCGCCAGCTGAACGGCAACGAGTGGGTGCTGGAGCTGTTCCACGGTCCGACCCTGGCCTTCAAGGACTTCGCCCTGCAACTGCTCGGCCGCCTGCTCGACCACGTGCTGACCAAGCGCGGCGAGCGCGTGGTGATCATGGGCGCCACCTCCGGCGACACCGGCTCGGCGGCCATCGAAGGCTGCAAGGCCTGCGAGAACGTCGACATCTTCATCATGCACCCGCACAACCGCGTGTCCGAGGTGCAGCGCCGGCAGATGACGACCATCCTCGGCGAAAACATCCACAACATCGCCATCGAAGGCAACTTCGACGACTGCCAGGAGATGGTCAAGGCCAGCTTCGCCGACCAGGGCTTCCTGAAAGGCACCCGCCTGGTGGCGGTCAACTCGATCAACTGGGCGCGGATCATGGCCCAGATCGTCTACTACTTCCACGCCGCCATCCAGCTCGGCGCGCCGGCCCGTTCGGTGGCCTTCTCGGTGCCCACCGGCAACTTTGGCGACATCTTCGCCGGCTACCTGGCGCGCAACATGGGCCTGCCGGTCAGCCAACTGATCGTGGCGACCAACCGCAACGACATCCTGCACCGCTTCATGTCCGGCAACCGCTACGACAAGGACACCCTGCACGCGTCGCTGTCGCCGTCCATGGACATCATGGTCTCGTCCAACTTCGAGCGCCTGCTGTTCGACCTGCACGGCCGCAACGGCAAGGCCATCGCCGAGCTGATGGACGGCTTCAAGGCCACCGGCAAGCTGTCCGTCGAGGATGACCGCTGGACCGAGGCGCGCCGCCTGTTCGACTCCCTGGCGGTGGACGACGAGCAGACCTGCCAGACCATCGCCGAGGTCTACGCCGAGTGCGGCGAACTGCTCGACCCGCACACCGCCATCGGCGTGCGCGCCGCCCGCGAATGCCGCCGCAGCCTGGCCATCCCCATGGTCACCCTGGGCACCGCGCACCCGGTGAAATTCCCGGAAGCGGTGGAGAAGGCCGGCATCGAGGCGGCCCCGGCGCTGCCGGCGCACCTGGCCGACCTGTTCCAGCGCGAGGAACGCTGCACCGTGCTGCCCAACGAACTGGCCAAGGTCCAGGCCTTCGTCAGCGCCCACGGCAACCGCGGCAAGCCGCTCTAAACCGGCCGCAGGAAGAGCCCGCCACCTTGGCGGGCTTTTTCGTTTGCGGGGCAAATATCTGAGGTTATTGAACTTTTTCCTTCAGATAGAGGTCTTTTCCTGACGTATCCGTTGTATCCCAGGAGAACCCCATGGACCGACTCGAGCCCCTGCTCGCAGCCATCTTCAGCCAGTACGCCCACGATCTCGGCCCCGCGCGTCCGGACGGTGGCCGGGTGCTGAGCCTGAGCACTTCCGAAGGCGAGGTCATCCTGCGTCGCGTCCTCAGTGGCGAACAGCTGGCCGACGAGCGCAGCAGCCAGGAGGCGCTGGAGGCCATCAGCCGCGACCTGGCGGTGCAGGAGGGGCGCATCTGCAATGACGTGATCCACGCTCTGCGCCAGCGCGCCGCCCAGGTGCTCAGCTACGACGCCTGAGCCCCGCCGGTTCCATCGCGAATGCCGCCGTCCCGGCCCGGGACGGCGGCATTCGTGTTTCTACAGGCGCCCGCACTGCACCAGGCGGGCGCGGATGGCCCCGGTGGTGCGGCCATGGGCGCGGGCGATGGCGGTGATGGGTTCGCCCTCGTCGAAGCGCTGCAGCAGGGCCTGTTCCTCTTCCTCGCTCCAGGGCTTGCCGGCCTGCTCCGGCGGCGGGCGTACCTTGCTCTGGGCTTCGAGGGCCTGGATGGCCTGGAACAGTGCGCGGATCACCTCCGGCGCCTGGCAGGCATCCTGCTCGGGAAGCGGCAGGCCGCTACGCGGGTCGATGCCCTGGGCCAGCTTGCGCAGCGTGTCCAGGCAGTGCTGGTTCATCTCCATGGAGCCTTCTCCTCTGCGGGGCGCCCGGAATGGGCGCCGAAAGGATCAGGTAGTGGATTTTCCCGCGTGGATCAGCCGGGTGATTCCGTTCTTTTCGTAGGAGCGAGCTTGCTCGCGAACTGGAGTTACCTGTGACTTCGACGCTGTGGCTTGGCTCCGTCCCCTCTCCCTAACCCTCTCCCTGAAGGGAGAGGGGACCGTTGGGCAGAAACGGTTGTTCTGGAGTTAGCCGGCAAGCATCTAGTTCAAGGTTGGAACCCTGACCTATCTCGGCACGGACAAGCCCCCTCTCCCTTCAGGGCGGGGCGCGCAGCCGAGGGCTGGGGAGAGGGGGCCGGAATCTCCCTGATACTCCATCGCCGAAGGTAGACACCGTTCGCGAGCAAGCTCGCTCCTACAAGAGCAGTGTGCTTACCGCTATCAAACAGCCCCATCCCGCCGTAGCGCCGCGATCTGTCCGGCGTCGTAGCCCAGTTCCGCCAGGATCGCATCGTTGTGCTCGCCCAGCTTCGGGCCTATCCATTCGGCCGAGCCGGGGGTTTCCGAGAGCTTGGGCACTATGCCGGGCATCTTGAAGGGCTTGCCGTCCGGCAGCTTCGCCGAGAGGAACATCTCGCGGGCGAGGAATTGCGGATCGGCGAACATGTCCTCGGCGGAATAGATGCGGCTGGCCGGCACCTCGGCCTCGTTCAGCACCTTCAGCACCTTTTCCTGCGGCAGCGAGCGGGCCCAGCGGTCGATCACCCCGTACAGCTCGTCGCGACGCGCATCGCGGCCGTCGTTGCCGGCCAGCTGCGGGTCGTCGGCCAGGTCCTGGCGGCCGATGGCGAGCATGAAGCGGCGGAAGATGGCGTCGCCGTTGGCGGCGATCTGCACGTGCTTGCCGTCGGCCGTGGTGTGCACCGAGGACGGGGTGATGCCGGGCATGATGTTGCCGCTGCGCTCGCGGATGAAGCCGAACACGTCGAACTCAGGGACCATGGACTCCATCATGGCGAACACCGCTTCGTACAGCGCCACGTCCACCACCTGGCCCTGGCCGCCGTTGACCTCGCGGTGGCGCAGCGCCATGAGCGCGCCTATGACGCCCCACAGGGCGGCGATGGAGTCGCCGATGGAGATGCCGGTGCGCACCGGCGGGCGGTCCTCGAAGCCGGTGATGTAGCGCAGCCCGCCCATGGATTCGCCCACCGCGCCGAAGCCCGGCTGGTCCTTGTAGGGGCCGCTCTGGCCGAAGCCGGACAGGCGCACCATCACCAGCCTGGGGTTCAGCGCGTGGAGCACGTCCCAGCCCAGGCCGAGCTTCTCCAGCACGCCGGGGCGGAAGTTCTCGATGAGGATGTCGGCCTCGGCCAGCAGCTTCTTCAGCACCTCGCGGCCGGCTTCCTGCTTGAGGTTGAGCGTCAGCGAGCGCTTGTTGCGCGCCTGCACGAACCACCACAGCGAGGTGCCCTCGTAGAGCTTGCGCCACTTGCGCAGCGGGTCGCCGCCGTCGGGCGACTCGATCTTGGTCACGTCGGCGCCGAACTCCGCGCACAGGCGCGCGGCGAAGGGGCCGGCGATCAGGGTGCCGAGTTCCACGACCTTGAGGCCGGCGAGGGGTTTGGCGGTGGCGTTCATCGAGGGTTTCCGTCAGTCGGGCAGTGGGGCGACTCTAGGGCCGTCGCCGGCCCGCCGCAAGCCATGGCCGGGGCGGCGGCGCGGGCAAAGCTGACCGATCGGTTGTGAAGGCGTTCCGCGATCGACGCCGGACGCGTAGAGTAGGGAACATTCCCACACCCTTTTCAGGCCGGCCGGGTATCCGTTCATGGGCGCCGTTGATCTTTCTCCTTCCGTCGACCCTACGTCGCCTGCGCACGGGATGCCGAAGGAGGGCGCATGTCGCTGAGCCTGCCCACCCTGCTGCTGGTGGACCTGTACATCCTCGCCCTGGTCGGCGTGCTGATGTTCTTCGCCTGGTACGGCGGGCGCCGCGAGCCGACCCTCGGCTACATGGCCGCCATGCTCCTGCTCGGGGCGCTGTCCACCTTCCTCATCGCCCTGCGCAGCTTCGGCCTGGAGCTGCTGGCCATCGTCGCCGGCAACATGGTGGTGGCGCTTTCCTGCGCGCTGCTGTGGACCAGCATGCGGGTGTTCGCCGGGCGCGCACCCTACTGGCCCGGCGTGGCCGCGGGCGCCGTGCTCTGGCTGCTGCTGTGCCTGTGGCCGGCTTTCCTGCAGTCGATGGTCTTGCGCATCCAGGTCCATTCGGCGCTGACCGTGGTCTACTGCCTGCTCGCCGCCGCCGAGCTGTGGCGCAGCCGCCAGCGCCTGGAAGTGCCGTTGCGCCCGACCCTGGCCCTGCTGTTGTTCCACGCCGGCTTCTACACCCTGCGCATCTTCGTCGACCGCGGCGAGGCGCCGGTCGTGCCCGCCGGCACCTACACCACCCTGTTCACCCTGCTGGTGTTCGAGACCATGATGGTCGCCGTCGGCCTGGCCTTCACCACCCTGACCATGGTCAAGGACCGCGCCGAGCTGAAGTTCCGCTCGGCGGCCCTGAGCGACCCCCTGACCGGCATCGGCAACCGCCGCGCCTTCATGGATTCCGGCGAGCGCCTGCTGCGCCTGTGCGCCGAGCGTGGCGAGCCGGTGGCGCTGCTGGTCTGCGACCTGGACAACTTCAAGCGCCTCAACGACGCCTACGGCCACCCGGTGGGCGACCGCGCCCTGCAGGAGTTCAGCCGCATCACCGCCTCGCGCATGCGCCGCCAGGACGTGTTCGGGCGCATCGGCGGCGAGGAGTTCGCCTGCCTGCTGATCGGCGCCGGCACCGAAGCCGCCTGCCAGGTGGCCGAACGCATCCGCCGGGAGTTCGCCGAGGTGCCGTTCGTCGCGGATGGCCTGCTCAGCGTCAGCATCGGCGTGGCCACCAGCGAGGAGGGCGGCTACGAGCTGGCGCGGCTGCTGTCGCTGGCCGACCAGGCGCTGTACCTGGCCAAGGCCAAGGGCCGCAACCGCATCGAGCTGTCGGCCCCCGGGCCGGGGCGCGAGGGCCGCGGCCACCGCTGAGCGCGACGGGGGCGGCAGGGCCGGCGCAATCGGGGTAGACTTGCCGCCTTCGCATCGCTGGGATAGACCATGGCCCTCTCCGCCACCCCCTACAAGGCCGACATCAGCCTCACCGACCTGGACCGCGGCGTCTACGAGACGCTGCGCTTCACCGTCGCCCGCCACCCCTCGGAAACCGAGGAGCGCCTGGCGGTCCGCCTGATCGCCTTCGTGCTTTGGTACAACGAGCAACTGGCCTTCGGCCGCGGCCTGTCGGACGTCGAGGAACCGTCGCTGTGGGAGAAGAGCCTGGACGACCGTATCCTGCACTGGATCGAGGTCGGCCAGCCGGACAGCGAGCGCCTGGTGTGGTGCTCGCGGCGCTGCGAGAAGCTCTCGCTGCTGGCCTACGGCAACCTGCGCGTATGGACCACCAAGGTCCTCGACGGCGTGCGCCACCTGAAGAACCTGAATGTCGCCGCCGTGCCCCAGGAACCGCTGGAGGAGCTGGCCCGCGACCTGCCGCGCTCGATCAACTGGACCGTGATGATCAGCGAGGGGACGATCTTCGTCACCGATGAGAACGGCCAGCATGAACTGCAACTCGAATGGCTGATGGGCGAACGCTGAGTTGCGCTAGCTGCGCGTCGGCCCGGCTGTGTCGAAACAGGCCCGGGCTTGCTCACTTACACTCGGTAAACTCCGCGCCCGTGCCTGTTTTCGCCTAGCCGTGCTCTAGCTCGCAAGGCGCAAGGTCAGGCTGAAATGGAAGGATTGGAAAGCTCTGATGCGCATCGACCCCCGCCCGTTGCCGGAAACCCTGCCCGACCTCGGCGACCTGCCGCCACTGCTGACCCGCCTCTACGCCGCCCGTGGCGTGAAGTCCGCCGAGGAACTGGACAAGGGCCTGGCGCGACTGATCCCGTACCGCATGCTCAAGGGCATCGACGCCGCCGTCGAGCTGCTGGTCGACGCCCTGGAGAAGCGCCAGCGCATCCTCTACGTCGGCGACTTCGACGCCGACGGCGCCACCGCCAGCAGCGTCGGCGTGCTGGCCCTGCGCCTGCTCGGCGCGGCCTGGGTCGACTACCTGGTGCCGAACCGCTTCGAATACGGCTACGGGCTGACCCCGGAGATAGTCGCGGTCGCCCTGGAGAAACGCCCGGAGCTGCTGGTCACCGTGGACAACGGCATCTCCAGCATCGACGGCGTGGCCGCGGCCAAGGCCGCCGGGCTGCGCGTGCTGGTCACCGACCACCACCTGCCGGGCCCTGAGCTGCCGGCGGCGGACGCCATCGTCAACCCCAACCAGCCGGGCTGCGAATTCCCCAGCAAGGCGATGGCCGGGGTCGGCGTGATCTTCTACGTGATGCTCGCCCTGCGCGCGCGCCTGCGCGAGCTGGACTGGTTCGCCCGTAGCGGCACGCCGGAGCCTAACCTGGCCGAGCTGCTCGACCTGGTGGCCCTGGGCAGCGTCGCCGACGTGGTGCCGCTGGACGCCAACAACCGCATCCTGGTGCACCAGGGCCTGGCGCGCATCCGCGCCGGCCGCGCCCGCCCGGGCCTGCGTGCGCTGCTGGAAGTGGCCGGGCGTGATGCCCGGCGCATCACTTCCACCGACCTGGGTTTCATTCTCGGCCCGCGGCTGAACGCCGCCGGGCGCCTGGACGACATGTCCCTGGGCATCGAATGCCTGCTCTGCGAGGACGAGGCCCTGGCCCGCGACATGGCGGTGCAGCTCGACCAGCTCAACCAGGACCGCAAGGCCATCGAGCAGGGCATGCAGCGCGAGGCCCTGGCCCAACTCAAGGAACTGCCGATGGAGGAAATGCCCTTCGGCCTGTGCCTGTTCGACCCGGACTGGCACCAGGGCGTGATCGGCATCCTCGCCTCGCGCCTGAAGGAGCGCTACCACCGCCCGACCATCGCCTTCGCCGACGCCGGCGACGGCAGCCTCAAGGGCTCGGCGCGCTCGGTGCCGGGCCTGCACATCCGCGATGCGCTGGATGCCGTGGCTGCGCGCCATCCGGGGCTGATCAGCAAGTTCGGCGGGCATGCCATGGCCGCCGGGCTGTCGCTGCCGCAAGGGCATTTCGGCGCCTTCGCCGCAGCCTTCGATGCTGAGGTGCGCCGCCAGCTCAGCGAGGACGACCTCACCGGGCGCATCCTCTCCGACGGCCAGCTGAGCCTGACCGAATTCCACCTGGAACTGGCCCGCGCCCTGCGCCAGGCCGGCCCCTGGGGCCAGCACTTCCCCGAGCCGCTGTTCCACGGGGTGTTCCAGATCGTCCAGCAGCGCATCGTCGGCGAGCGCCACCTGAAGCTGGTGCTCAAGACCGAGTGCGGTTCGCTGCAGCTGGACGGCATCGCCTTCAACGTCGACCGCGAGGTCTGGCCGAACCCGACGGTGCGCTGGGCGGAAGTGGCCTACAAGCTGGACGTCAACGAATACCGCGGCAACGAGAGCGTGCAGTTGATGGTGGTGCACCTGGCGCCACGCTGAGCTCGCCGGCCGATGGGTATCGCTTCGCAGGGTTTTACGAGCGCCCACTTCAGGCAAAAAGAGACCCGCGCAAGGCGGGTCTGAAATCGCCGCAGGAGAGAACGCGGCGAGCGTGGTTGGTCTTTCTCAGGCGCCGGCCAGCGCCGCGTTGCGCCGGGCCAGGCGGCGGCGCCAGGCGCGGTACAGCGGCAGGCCGAGCATCGCCGCCACCAGGGCCCAGGTGCCGATGGCGATGGGGCTGGACCAGAGGATGCCCAGCTCGCCGTTGGAGATCGACAGCGCGCGGCGCAGGTTCTGCTCCATCAGCCCGCCGAGGATGAAGCCCAGCAGCAGCGGCGAGAGTGGGAAGTCGAGCTTGCGCAGGATGTAGCCGAGGATGCCGATGCCGACCATCAGGAACAGGTCGAAGGTGGTGGCATGCACGGCGTACACGCCGATGGCAGTGATGATCGCGATGCCCGGCACCAGCGCCCAGTTCGGCACCGAGAGGATGCGGGTGAACACCCGCACCATCGGCACGTTGAGGATGATCAGCATCAGGTTGGCGATGAACAGCGAGGCGATCAGGCCCCAGACGATGGTCGGCTGCTCCTGGAACAGCAGCGGGCCGGGGGTGATGTTGTACAGGCTGAGCGCGCCGATCATCACCGCGGTGGTGCCCGAGCCGGGCACGCCGAGGGTCAGCATCGGCACCAGGGCGCCGCAGGCGGAAGCGCCGATGGCGGTTTCCGGGGCGGCCAGGCCGCGCATGTCGCCCTGGCCGAACTTGCCGCTGGCGCCGGCGTAGCGCTTCTCGGTCATGTAGGCCACGGCGCTGGCCAGGGTGGCGCCGGCGCCGGGCAGCACGCCCATGACGAAGCCGAGCAGGCCGCAGCGCAGGTTGACGACGAACACCGAGGCCGCCTCCTTGAGGTTGAACAGCATGCGCCCGCTGGCTTCCACGGCCTTGTGCCCGTGGTGGGTCTTCTCCAGCAGCAGGAGGATCTCGCTGACCGAGAACAGGCCCAGCACCAGCACCACGAACTGGATGCCGTCGGCGACGTGGATGCTCTCGAAGGTGAAGCGGTACACGCCGCTGTTGGCGTCGATGCCCACGCTGGACAGGAACAGCCCGAGCAGCGCCGCCAGCAGCGTCTTCAGCGGGCGGTCGCCGGCCAGGCCGCCGAGCGCGACTATGGCGAAGACCATCAGCACGAAGTATTCCGCCGGGCCGAAGGCGATCGCCCATTTCGCCAGCAGCGGGGCGAACAGCACCATGCCGCAGGTGGCGATGAAGGCGCCGATGAACGAACTCCAGGCCGACAGCGACAGGGCCACGCCGGCCAGGCCGTTGCGCGCCATGGGGTAGCCGTCCAGGGTGGTCATCACGGTGGAGGCCTCGCCGGGGATGTTCAGCAGGATCGAGGAGATCCGCCCGCCGTATTCGCAGCCCAGGTACACCGCGGCCAGCAGGATCAGCGCCGACTCCGGCGGCAGGCCGAGGGCGAAGGCCACCGGGATCAGCAGGGCCACGCCGTTGATCGGACCCAGGCCCGGGAGCAGGCCGACCACGGTGCCGATCAGCGTGCCGATCAGCGCGGTGACGAGGTTGTAGGGGCTCAGGGCGACGCCGAAGCCCTGCCCGAGATAGCTCAGGGTATCCATGACGGTGTCCTCAGAAGGGCAGGAAATCGAGCACGCCCCGCGGCAGCGGGACGTCCAGGGTGCGGTCGAAGAGCAGGTACAGGCCGATGCTCAGCAGCGTGCAGGTGAGCACGCTGACGGCCGGCTTGCCGCCGTAGAGCAGGGCGATGAAGCTGCCCACCAGGGCGCTGGCGAGGATGAAGCCCAGCGGCTCGAAGAGCCCGGCGTAGACCAGCAGCAGGCCGATGCACGCCACCACCTTGCGCAGCAGCGCGCCTTCCAGCGGCTGCTCGTCGTCGTGGCGGGCCGGCATCGGCCGCAGGATCAGCCAGGCCAGGCCGATTGCCATCAGCGCCAGGCACAGCAGCGGGTAGGCGCGCGGGCCCACCGGTTCGTAGGAAAAGGGCGCCTGGTAGTTCCAGGCCACGGCGGCCAGGCCGAGGCAGGCCAGCAGCCAGGCAGCGGCGAACAGCCGCTGCGGCAGCGAGTGGGGGGCGTGCATGTCGGGAACCTCGCGGCTTACTGGATCAGGCCGAAGTCATGGGCCATCTGCCGATAGCGGGCGACCTGCTGCTTGACGTAGCTGTCCAGCTCGGGCCCGGTCATGGCGAAGGGGAACAGCTCGCGCTGGTCGCGCAGCTTGGCGAAGTCCTCCGAGGCCAGCAGCTTGTCGAACGAGGCCTTCCAGAACTGGTAGTCCTCGTCGCTGACCTTGGGCCCGACGTAGAAGCCGCGCACCACCGGCCAGACGATGTCGAAGCCCTGCTCCCTGGCGGTGGGGATGTCGGCCATGCCTTCGTCCTGCAGGCGCTCCTCGGCGAACACCGCGAGCAGGCGCATCTTGCCGGCGCGGATGTGCGGCATGGAGTCGGAGATGTCGGTGCTGCCCACCTGGATGTGCCCGCCCAGCAGCGCCGTGGCGATCTCGCCGCCTCCTTCCAGGGCGACGTAGCGCAGCCGCTTCGGATCGATGCCGGCGGCCTTGGCGATCAGCGCGGTCTGCATCCAGTCCTGGCTGCCGACGGTGCCGCCGGAGCCGATCACCACCTTGCCCGGGTCGGCCTTGAGCGCGGCCACCAGGTCGGCGAGGTTCTTGTAGGGCGAATCGTCGCGCACGGCGATGGCGCCGTAGCTGGTGCCGATGGCCGCCAGCCACTTCACCGCGTTCTCGTCGTAGCGGCCGAACTTGCCCTGGGCCAGGTTCAGCAGCGAGCCGCTGGAGAAGGCGGTGATGCTGTTGCCGTCGGCCGGGCGCTGGGCGACCACGGCGTTGTAGGCCACCGCGCCGACGCCGCCGGGCATGTAGGTGACGCGCATCGGGCTGGACAGCAGCTTCTCGTCCAGCAGGGCGCTCTGCGCCAGCTTGCAGGTCAGGTCGAAACCGCCGCCGGGGGCGGCCGGGGCGATGCATTCCGGGCGCTTGGGCTCGGCGTGGGCGACGGCGGCGGTGAACAGCGCGCCGGCGGCGAGAAGCAGGGGGAGGGTGCGGAGCTTGGTCATCATCGGGGCCTCTTCTTGTTGTTGTTTACCAGATCGCCAGGGAATAGGTGAGGTAGACGCGGGTTTCGTCGGCGTTGCGCGCGAAGTTGGAACGGTAGGTGGCGTTGCGCAGGCGCACGCCGAAGTCCTTCAGCGGGCCGCTCTGCATCACGTACTTGAGGTCGGTGTCGCGTTCCCACTCGCGGCCTTCGCCGGCGCGCCCGTTGATCTCGGCGTTGTCGCCCTTGAGGTAGCGGTTCATCAGGGTCAGGCCGGGCAGGCCGAACACGGCGAAGTCGAAGTCGTGGCGCAGCTGCCAGGAGCGTTCCTTGGTCTCGGCGAAGTCGCCGACCTGGACGAAGTTCACCAGGTAGGGGTTGCTGCCGTCGATGTAGGGGAAGGCGCTGTCGCCGTCCATCTGCTGCCAGCCGACGCTGAACCTGTTGGCGCCGATGGCGTAGCCGAGCATGGCGTTGAAGGCGCGGTTGTCGATCCTGCCGCCGCGGGCGGCACCGTCGTCGTCGCTGATCGCCAGGCGCCAGTCGGTGGTCAGCTTGCCGTCGCCCAGCTTGTGGCTGCTGAGCAGGCCGACGAAGTGCTGGCGATACACCTCGTCCAGCTCGGCGTAGTGGTAGCGGCCGGTGAAGTGCTCGTCGAACTTGTAGTCGCCGCCGGCCAGGTCGTAGTGCTCGCCGGCGACGCTGCCGGTGAAGCGCTTGTTCTTGTTGTTCAGCGCCAGGTCCTGGGCGTCGGTGGAGTCGCGATCAATGGCCTTTTCCAGGCGCCCGCCGGTGAAGGTCAGGCCGGGCAGGTCGCGGGACTCCAGCAGGCCGCCTTCGAATATCTGCGGGAACAGGCGGCTGTCGTTGGGCTGCAGGGTGGGCAGGTCGGGGATCAGGCTGCCGAGCTTGAGTTCGGTCTGCGAGACCTTGAACTTGGCGGTCAGCCCGAGCTTGCTGTACTCGTCCGCGGCGCGGCCGTCGTCGTGGGTGGGCAGCAGGCCGCTGCCGGTGCGGTCGGGGCTGGAGTCGAGCTTGAGGCCGAGCATGCCCAGGGCATCGAGGCCGACGCCGACGGTGCCGTCGGTGTAGCCGGACTGGAAGTCGAGGATGAAACCTTGCGCCCACTCCTCGCGCTTGGACTGGCCGGCGCCGTCGCGGAAGTCGCGGTTGAAGTAGATGTTCTGCGTCTGCAGCTTCAGGCTGCTGTCTTCGATGAAGCCGGAAGCCTCGGCTTCCCCGGCCAGGCCGCCGAGGGCCAGGGCCGCGCCGAAACCGGCGGGAAAAACACGGAACAGGACGGGATTGGCCCCACGGGCCGGGTGCTGGACAGTCAGCATCGGTGGACTCCATTTCTTGTTCTTGTGTGGATGGCGCCACGCCGCCAGCCGATTTTGGGACGATCTGCGTCGTCTGACGGGCGATCCTAGCGCTGCTGCCTTTCACCAGGCTTTCAGCCGTTCACAGGCGCCCGTGGGCGGGTAAACTGCGTGCACCTGTCTACATCCGAGCGAGGAATACCGCCGTGCGCATCCTTCTGGTCGAAGACCATCCGCAACTGGGCGACAGCGTGCAGCAGGCGCTCAAGGGCGCGGGCTGGACGGTCGACCTGCTGCGCGACGGGGTGGCCGCCGACCTGGCCCTGGCCAGCGAGGAATACGCCCTGGCGATCCTCGACGTCGGCCTGCCGCGCCTGGACGGCTTCGAAGTGCTGGCGCGCCTGCGCGGCCGCGGCAAGACCCTGCCGGTGCTGATGCTGACCGCCCGCGGCGAGGTCAAGGACCGCGTCCATGGCCTCAACCTCGGCGCCGACGATTACCTGGCCAAGCCCTTCGAGCTGAGCGAACTGGAAGCGCGGGTGAAGGCCTTGCTGCGGCGCAGCGTGCTCGGCGGCGAACAGCAGCAGCGTTGCGGCGAGCTGGTCTACGACCTGGGCGCGCGGCGCTTCAGCCTGGCCGGCGAGGCGCTGACCCTGACCTCCCGCGAGCAGGCCGTGCTGGAAGCGCTGATCGCCCGCCCCGGGCGGGTGCTGAGCAAGGAGCAGCTGGCCGCCCAGGTGTTCGGCCTGGACCAGGACGCCAGCGCCGACGCCATCGAAATCTACGTGCACCGCCTGCGCAAGAAGCTGGAAGGCGACGCGGTGCGCATCGTCACCTTCCGCGGCCTGGGCTACCTGCTCGAGGCCGTGGATGCCTGAGGTGCTCCGGCGCCTGGCCCTGCCCGGTTCCGGCAGCCTGCGCTGGCGCCTGCTGTGGCGCCTGGGCGGGTTGCTGCTGGTGCTGCTCCTGCTGGGCAGCCTGGCCACCTACCAGCGTGCCCGCCACGCCTCGGACATCGCCTACGACCGCACCCTGCTGGCCTCGGCGCGGGACATCGCCGACGGCCTCTACGACAGCGACGGCAGCCTGCGCGCCAACGTGCCCTACGTGGCCCTGGACAGCTTCGCCTACGACAGCGCCGGGCGCATCTTCTACCAGGTGATCGACACCCGCGGGCAGTCCATCTCCGGCTACGAGAACCTGCCGGCGCCGCCGCCGGGAACTCTGCGCACCGACGACTACCCGGCGCTGGCGCGCTTCTACGACAGCGAATACCAGGGCCAGGGCGTGCGCGTGGTCAGCCTGCTGCAGCCGGTCAGCCAGCCGACGGTCAACGGCATGGCGGAAATCCGCGTGGCCGAGACCCTCGGCGCGCGCGAGCGCCTGGCCCGCGAGCTGCTCACCGACACCCTGCTCAACCTGGCGCTGTCGGCGCTGGCCGCGCTGGTCATGGTCTGGTACGCGGTGAGCGCCGGCCTGCGCCCGCTCGACCGCCTGCGCGCGGCGGTGGAGGAGCGCCAGGCGGACGACCTGCGGCCCCTGCCGCCGGTGGCGGTGCAGCGCGAACTGCGCCCGCTGGTGGCGGCGCTGAACCATTTCACCGTGCGCCTGCGCAGCCTGTTCGAGCGCCAGTCGCAGTTCATCGCCGAAGCTTCCCACGAACTGCGCACGCCGCTGGCGGCGCTCAAGGCGCGGCTGGAGCTGGGCCTGCGCGAGCAGGAGCCGCAACGCTGGCGCGAGACGCTGGAGGAAGCGGTGCAGTACACCGACCGCGTCACCGGGCTGGCCAACCAGCTGCTGTCCCTGGCGCGGGTGGAAAGCGGCGCCCGGGCCATCGCCGAGGGCGGCGGCGAGGCCATCGAACTGGGCGCCCTGGCCCGCGAGCAGGGCATGGTGCTGGCGCCGCTGGCCCACGCGCGCGGCGTGGCCCTGGCCCTGGAGGCCGAGCGGCCGGTGTGGATCAAGGGCGATCCGACGCTGCTCCACGAACTGCTCGACAACCTGGTGGCCAACGCCCTGGCCCATGCCGCCGGCAACGTGGTGATCCGCGTCGAGTCGCCGGCCGTGCTGGAGATCGAGGACGACGGCCCGGGCATCCCGGCGGAGGAGCGCGACAAGGTCTTCGGCCGCTTCTACCGCAAGCGCCAGGAGGGCACCGGGCTGGGGTTGGCGATCGTCGGGGAGATCTGCGCGGCGCACCGGGCGCGCATCGAGCTGGCCCATGGCGAGCTGGGTGGGTTGCTGGTGCGGGTGAGTTTTCCGCTGGAGGACGCGAGGGGCGGCTAGGCGCTTTTCGTAGGAGCGAGGGGGACGCCTGGTTCTTGCTCGCGACGAACAGCGCTTGCCGGCGGGCTTCGGTGTTTGGATTGACTCCGCTCCCTCTCCCCAGCCCTCTCCCTGAAGGGAGAGGGGGCTTGTCCGTGCCGGCTGAGAACATGGTGTTAGCCGGAAATTTCAATGCTTACCGGCTAACACTGGAATATCCAAACGCTCCGAACAGTCCCCTCTCCCTTCAGGGAGAGGGTTAGGGAGAGGGCGCTCTTCGGAGCGACACCAAACCTTTCCGGTAGAACGCTATTCGCGAGCAAGCTCGCTCCTCCGAAGAGCCTCGCGCCAATGCCGGACCGGCAGCCTACTGCAACATCCCCATCGCCGCCTCCATGGCGGCCGACAGGTCTTCGTCCTCGTTGAGGTTGGCCTGCGGGTCGATGCCCAGCTTGGCGAAGGACGGGATGTCGCTCCAGTCCATTTCGGTGAAGGGATGCTGGCTGCCCAGGTAGCTCTGCAGGGTGGCGACCTGGACGATGTCCACGTAGTCGGCCTTGGCGGAGTCGCGGGTGAAGTCCAGGTAGTGGCCGGGCACTTCGGCGATGGGCGCGGGGAATTCCCAGGCCTTGAGGATGCGGTCGCCGATGACCGGGTGGATGCGCTCGATCACGTGGTTGAGGCTGATGGAGTCGGCCAGCAGTTCGCTGTTCTCCTCGGCGTAGGTGAGGATCGGCAGCACGCCGATCTGGTGCACCAGGCCGGCGAGGGTCGCCTGGTCGGGCATCAGCCGGGTGTAGTGGCGGCACAGCGCGTGGCAGATGCCGGCGACCTCGACGCTCTTGTTCCACACCTCGCGCATCTTGCGGTCGACCACGTCGGAGGTGGCCTGGAACATTTGCTCCATGGCCAGGCCCGTGGCCAGGTTGCTGGTGTAGTTGATACCCAGGCGGCCGATGGCCATCTGCAGGTCGGTGATCTCCTTGTTGGTGCGCAGCAGCGGGCTGTTCACCACCTTGATGATGCGCGCGGTGAGCGCGGCGTCGTTGCCGATCACCCGGGCCAGGTCATGGATGCTGACGTCCGGGTCCTCCGCCGCCTCGCGGACCCGCAGCGCCACCTCGGGCAGGGTGGGCAGCACCAGTTCGTCGTTGTCGATGGCCCGCAGCAGTTCCTGTTGTACTTTTTCGGCAAGCTTGCTCATGGCAGTTCCTTGAGGGACGCCGGGCTCCCCACCCGGCAGGCGATTCGGTCAGCGCTGGATTTCGCGGTCGCTGTCGAGAACGTAGGGCAGCGTCAGCAGGCGCAGGGCCGGGCCGTCCTCGGCCTGGCCGAGGCGCACGCGGCCGTCGGCCACGGCGTCGTCCTGCAGCACCGCCAGCAGCTCGATGCCTTCGGCGGCGCGGGCGGCCAGCACCACTTCGCCGACGCTGCTGCCGTGCACCGGCGAGAACAGCGCGGCGCCCGGCTCGGGCAGCTCGGCGGCGTCCAGCGCCAGGCGGTGCAGGCGGCGCTTGAGGCGGCCGAGGTACTGCATGCGCGCGACGATTTCCTGGCCGGTGTAGCAGCCCTTCTTGAAGCTCACGCCGCCGACCGCCTGCAGGTTGATCATCTGCGGGATGAACAGCTCGCGGGTGGCGCCGAAGACCTGGCCGACGCCGGCGCGCACCTGGCCCAGCAGCCAGTCGTTGAGGGTGCCTTCGTCCAGGCCGGCGTCGAGCGCCTCGCGCACTTCGCTGGCGCGGGCCGCCGGCACCCAGAGTTCGGCGCGGCCATGGCCCAGGTTGATGGCCAGCAAATCACCGTTGCGCGCCACGCGGTCGGCTTCGGCGGGCGGTTCCAGGCCGAGGCCGGCGAGCACGGCGTCGCCGCCGCTCAGGCCGAAGCGGAGCCAGGCGGCGCTGTCGTCGCTCAGGCTGGCCTTGGAGAACACGGCGTACTTCTTCAGGTCGGCCAGTTGCCCTTCCAGCAGCTCGGCGGCCAGCGCCAGCAGGTAGCCGTCGCCCTCGGCGACGATGCGGAAGCTGGAGGTCATGCGCCCCTTGGGCGTGCAGCGGCCGCCCAGGCTGGAAGTCGTGGCGTCGAGGTAGTTGAGGTTGCAGGTCAACTGCCCCTGCAGGAACTTGGCGGCGTCCGCGCCACGGACGGCGAGGACTCCTTCGTGGGTCAGGGCGGTGTAGAACGCGGAATCGGCCATTGCGGGTCGCTGGAAGAAAGTTAGGCTTTCCATGATAGAGCCGGGACCTGCGCTTGTCAGCGGGTGCCGCCGGGCGAGGGCATGCGTATAATGCCGCTCGCTTCACGGAATCCGGCAGGCGCCGCACCGTGGGGTTTCCGATGTAGCGCCGAGGACCCGCAGATGACCGACGAAACCGAACTGAAACGACTCTTCTGGCACAGCCGCCGCGGCATGCTGGAGCTGGACGTGCTGCTGGTGCCCTTCGTGCAGGAGGTCTACCCGGGCCTGGACGCCGAGAACCAGGCGCGCTTCCGTATGCTGCTGGAATGCGAGGACCAGGACATGTTCGGCTGGTTCATGCAGCGCGGCGAGCCGGAAGACGCCGACCTGCGCCACATCGTGCGCATGATCCTGGACCGTGTCCAACCGAAGTGAGCCCTTCGAGTGCCACTGGCGGCCGTCCGAGCGGCTGCTGGCGGCCTACCTGGCGAGCCTGGCGCTCGCCGTGGCGGCGCTGTATCTGGCCGCCATTCCCGCCTTCTGGCAGGCCGCCGGCCTGCTGCTCTGCCTGATCCATGCCCTGTGGGTGCTGCCGCGCCAGGTCCTGCTGCGCAGCCGCCACGCCTACCGCGCTCTGCGCCACGACGCCGACGGCTGGCAGCTATGGAGCCCGGCCGACGGCTGGCAGGCGGTGCAACTGCGCGCCGACAGCCTCGCGCTGCCGGCGCTGATCGTGTTGCGCTTCCGCTTGCCGGGCCAGCGCCTGAGCCGCGGCCTGTGCCTGCCGGCCGACAGCCTGGCGGCGCAGGCCCACCGCCGTCTGCGCGTGCGGCTGCGCTTCAGTCGGGGAAGATGGGCGGCGCCGCAGTAGCTTCAGCGCGGCCTGTTCGCCAGCTCCGCGCCCTGGCGTAGCGCCTCCAGCAGGCTGCGTTCGTCGGCGATGCCCTTGCCGGCGATGTCGAAGGCGGTCCCGTGGTCCACCGAGGTGCGCACCACGTCCAGGCCGACCGTGACGTTCACCCCGGCTTCCAGTCCGAGGACCTTCACCGGGCCGTGGCCCTGGTCGTGGTACATGGCCACCACCAGGTCGAAGTCGCCGCGGCCGGCGCGGTAGAACAGCGTGTCGGCCGGCAGCGGGCCGGTGACGTCCAGGCCCCGCGCCTGCAGCAGGCTGACGGCGGGGATGATCTTCTCTTCCTCTTCGCCGTAGCCGAACAGGCCGTTTTCCCCGGCGTGCGGGTTGATGCCGCAGACGCCGATGCGCGGCTGCGGGATGCCGGAGCGCACCAGGGTCTCGTGGCCGCGCTCGATGGTGCGCTGCACCAGGCCGGGCTCGATGCGGCGTATGGCGTCGATGATGCCGATGTGGGTGGTGACGTGGATGACGCGCAGCTTGGGGGCCACCAGCATCATGGACACTTCGTCGACGTTGGTCAGGTGGGCGAGCAGCTCGGTGTGGCCGGGAAACTTGTGGCCGCCGGCGTGCAGGGCCTCTTTGTTCAGCGGGGCGGTGCAGATGGCGTCGATCTTCCCGGCCTTGGCCAGGTCCACCGCGCGGGCGATGAACCGGTAGGCCGCATCCCCGGCCACGGGGGACAGCACGCCGAAGGGCAGGTCGTCGGGGATGAGCCCGAGGTCGATGCAGTCGATCACGCCCGGCTCGAAGCGGGCGTCGTCGGCATCCTCGATGCGCCGTACCCGGGCCAGCCCGCCGAGCAGCCGGTCGGCCTTCTCCAGGCGCTGCGCATCGCCGATCACCAGCGGGCGGCAGAATCGGTGGAGCCCGGCGCTGGCCAGGCTCTTGACGATGATCTCCGGTCCGACGCCGGCGGCGTCGCCCATGGTGATGCCGATTACGGGAAGATAGTCGTTCATGGGTGGGGCACTCTGAATTCAGGAGGGGGACTGTTGCGCGTCGCGCAGGTGGCGCCACGCGCGATAGAGGGCTTCGGGGCTGCCGAAGGCGCCGGCCTTGGTGACGATGCCGGGCCGGTGGCCGCCCGCCGGGGCCAGGGGATGGCTGAGGACGCTGCCGGCCTCGATCTCGCCGACCAGTTGCAGGCCGTCGATGCCGACCGCGCCGAGCATCGCCCGTGCGGTTTCGCCGCCGGTGGCGACCAGGCCGCCGACCCGATGGAAATGCGGCTTGAGCAGGGCGGCGAGATTGGCCGAAAGCAGGGCGCCCTCGGCGGGATCGAGGCGTTCGTCGCGGCCGATGCGCAGCAGCAGGTCGCGGCCTTGTTCGAGCAGCGCGCCCACCTGCGCCTGCCAGTCCGGCCAGTCGGCATGCTCGCTGCCCTGTCGCAGCACGGCCGGCGGCAGGCTGAGCTGGCGGATGTCGCTGCGCCGCTGCAGTTCCTCGCATTGCCGGTCGGCGACGGCGGAAAGGCTGCCGGCCAGCACCACGGTCGCCAGTTGCGATGGGAGATGGCCGGTCTCGACGGCTGCTGTTTGCGAAGGGGAGGGCGCAGGCGCTTCGGTTATCTGCCTTGCCAGGCCCCCGGAGCCGACCCAGAACGCCCGGAGTTCCGCCTCCGCCGTTTCCCGTGCCAGCAGGCGCAGGTCCTCGGCCGTCTCGGCGTCGAAGATCAGGGCCTGGACGCCGCGCTCCATGGCCGACTGGATGATCTGGGCCACTTGCGCCGCCGACCGGCGCAGCTGTTCCAGAGCGCAGTGTTCGACGCGCAGCCCGGCGGCGCCGAGCATCCTGGCCATGTCGGCCGGCGCATCGGCATGTTCCAGGCGCCAGGTGTCGGTGCTTTCCAGCGGCGCGCCGTGCACCAGCACCTGGCCGTCGCGCACCGTGCGGCCCATTTCTGGAAAGGCGGGGGCGACCAGCGCCAGGCCCGCCAGGGGATGCAGCGCGGCGACTTCCGCGGCCCAGTTGCCGCGCAGGGTCGAGTCGATCTTCTTGTACAGCCGCTGGCCCGGCCTGGCCAGGGCATGGAAGGCCGCGACGCTGCGCTGCGCGGCCTGTGCCGCATCAAGGCGGCGGCTGTCGGTGTCCACGGCGATGACCTCGACCTGCGCCTGCGTCGGCCGGGCGTCGAGCATCACCAGGCTTCGCCAGCCGCGGCTGGCGAAGCCCACGGCACAGTCCGCCGCGCCGGACAGGTCGTCGGCGATGATCAGCATGTTCATCGGGGCGACTCCGGCGCCATCGAGTCGCGCTGCCCGGCGCTTTCGGCCCGCTGCCGGACGCGCTTGGCCAGGGTGGAGACCAGCACGGGCGTGAGGATGGCGGTGACCACCACGCAGGAGGCGACCAGCATGGTGGCGCTGGCTGCGGCCGGGGCGTAGACCGGGTTGGCGGCGGCGACCAGGGCCGGCACGGCCGCGGCATTGCCCGCCGTGGTGGCCGCCGCGGCACCGGCGACGCCAGTGCCACCGGTCAGGCGGTCGGCGAAGTACAGCGGGATGCCGGTCAGCACCACCACCGCCACGCCCATCAGAAGACCGAGCACGCCGGCCTGCCAGACCTTGTGCAGGTCCAGGCTGGCGCCCAGGGCGAGGGCGAAGAAGGGGATCAGCACCGGCACCGCCTTGCCGAGGAATTCGCGCATTTCACGGTCGAGGTTGCCGATGAGGATGCCCAGCAGCAGCGGCAGTATCGCCCCCAGCAAGGTCGGCCAGGGGAACGCCGAGAGCCCGGCGACGCCCAGGGTGAGCATGGTCAGGAAGGGGCCGGACTCCAGGGACATCACCGAATAGGCGCCGACGTCCTCGGGGCGGCCGTATTGGCCCATCAGCGCCATGTACAGGCCGCCGTTGGTGTCGTTCATCGCCGCCACCACGGCCAGCGTGGACAGGCCGGCGAAGAAGCCGGCCGAGATGGGTTGTTCCCCCAGGAACTGGCCGAGCAGGATGCCGAGGAGCATTGCCGTGCCGACCTTGGTCGCGAACAACGCGCCGCCTTTCTTCAGCAGGTAGGGCGTGGTGCGGACGTTGATGCTCGCGCCCATGCAGACGTAGAACACCGCGAGTATGGGCAGCGCGCCAGTGAACAGGGCATTGGTGAAGGAGCCGAAGAATTTCGGCGTGTCCGGCGCGAAGGTGGCCACCAGCGAACCGAGCAGCAGCGGGACGATCATCATGCCGCCGGGAATACGCTCGATCGTGCGCTTGATCGGGATCTGGATCATGGGCAGGTACCTGTTCGTTCTTGTTCGACTTGTTGTAGGGGGATTTGATCGAATCGCTCATGTACTTGATTGAATCGATCATCGGAATGCGATTTAAAGGACAAGTCCTGCGCAAGTCAATCATGAGCTTGCGCATTTCGATCAGTAGAGGATGGCTGGCAGGTCGCGGAGGGCAGCGGCTGGAGGCTGGGCGGGCGAGGGAAGGGGTCCGCTTCAGCGGGCGGACGAGCTGGCCGGCGCCAGCTCTACGGTGGCCATGGGCAACTGGCGGAAGGGTTCGAGCGTTCTTTCGTCCGGCGTCGAGGTGATCAGGCGCCATTCCCGCTCCAGCGGCGTCCAGTGCTGCTGGCGCGCGCGGCCCAGCTTCTCGGCGTCGGCCAGTATGTACACCTCGGCCGCCCGCCTGATCACGCATTCCTTGAGGTAGGCCTGCTGGGCGCTGGCTTCGCAGAGGCCGAACCCGGCGACGACGCCGTCGGCGCCGAGGAAGGCGCGGTCGAAGCTCAGCCGGCTCAGCGACAGTTCCGCCAGCGGGCCGAAGGTGCTCATGCCGGTGTTGCGCAGATCGCCGCCGATCAGGGTGATCCGCACGCCCGGGGCATTGGCCAGCGCGGTGAGCGCCAGCAGGTTGTTGGTGATGACGTGCAGGTTCTGCAACGTGCGCAGATGCGCCGCCAGCGCCGCGCAGGTGGTGCCGCTGTCGAGGAAGATGCTGTCGCCCTCGCGGATGTGCGCGGCCGCGGCCCGGGCGATGGCCATCTTTTCCTCGCGGTGGCTGGCGTTGCGCTCCTCCAGGCTCGCTTCCGGCTCGTGGGTGCCGATCAGCGCGGTGGCGCCGCCGTGGGTCCGCACCAGCCGCCGCTGTTGGGCCAGCAGGCTGAGGTCGCGGCGCACGGTGGCCTCCGAAACGCCCAGGGCGGCGCCCAGTTCTTCCACGCTGGTGTCGCGGTGGCGAACGAGGTCGAGGATGGCGCGCTGGCGGTCGGTCGGTTTCATGGCGGTCTCGCTTTGCTGTCGGGGCTGCCGGTTGGCCGTTGCGCAGGCCGCCCGCGGTGGCGGGCGGGGCGGGCTAGCGGGGGCTGAGGATGGTGTCGCGCGCCTCGGGCAGCAGCCCCGGGTAGTCCAGGGTGTAGTGCAGGCCGCGGCTTTCGTGGCGCTGCATGGCCGAGCGGATGATCAGGTCGGCGACCACGGCGAGGTTGCGCAATTCGATCAGGTCGCGGCTGACCTTGTAGTTGCTGTAGAACTCGTCGATCTCGCTGAGCAGCATCTGCACGCGGTGCTGGGCGCGCTGCAGGCGCTTGGTGGTGCGCACGATGCCGACGTAGTCCCACATGAAGCGCCGCAGTTCGTCCCAGTTGTGCGCGATGATCACGTCCTCGTCCGAGTCGGTGACCTGGCTGGCGTCCCAGCTCGGCAGGGCCGGGGTGGCCGGCGTGCTTTCCAGGCGCGCCTGGATGTCGGCGGCGGCGGAGCGGGCGTAGACGAAGCACTCCAGCAGCGAGTTGCTGGCCATGCGGTTGGCGCCGTGCAGGCCGGTGAAGCTGGTCTCGCCGATGGCGTAGAGGTGCGGCACGTCGGTGTGGCCGTGCTCGTCCACCAGCACGCCGCCGCAGGTGTAGTGGGCGGCCGGCACCACCGGGATGGGCTCGCGGGTAATGTCGATGCCGAAGGTCAGGCAGCGCTCGTACACCGTGGGGAAGTGTTCCTTGATGAACTCGGCCGGCTTGTGGCTGATGTCCAGGTACACGCAGTCCACGCCCAGGCGCTTCATCTCGTGGTCGATGGCGCGCGCGACTATGTCCCGCGGGGCCAGTTCGGCGCGCGGGTCGAAGCGCTTCATGAAGCGCTCGCCGTTGGGCAGGCGCAGGTAGGCGCCTTCGCCGCGCAGCGCCTCGGTGATGAGGAAGCTCTTGGCCTGCGGGTGGTACAGGCAGGTGGGGTGGAACTGGTTGAATTCCAGGTTGCCGACGCGGCAGCCGGCGCGCCAGGCCATGGCGATGCCGTCGCCGGAGTTGCCGTCCGGGTTGCTGGTATAGAGGTAGACCTTGCTGGCGCCGCCGCAGGCGAGCACGGTGAAGCGCGCCGAGAAGGTGTCCACCTCGCCGCTGTCGCGGTTCAGCACGTAGGCGCCGAGGCAGCGCTGGCCGGGCAGGCCGAGCTTGCGTTCGGTGATCAGGTCGACCGCCACGCGCTGCGCCAGCAACTCGATGTTCGGGCGCTGCCGGGCCTGTTCCAGCAGGGTGTTGAAGATGGCCGCGCCGGTGGCGTCGGCGGCATGGATGATGCGCCGGTGGCTGTGGCCGCCCTCGCGGGTGAGGTGGAATTCGAAGCCGTTGTCCTCGCGGCCCGCCTCGCTGTCGCGGGTGAAGGGCACGCCCTGGTCGATCAGCCACTGGATGGCCTCGCGGCTGTGCTCGACGGTGAAGCGTACGGCGTCTTCCCGGCACAGGCCGGCGCCGGCGTCCAGGGTGTCCTGCACGTGGGACTCGACGGTGTCGGTGTCGTCCAGCACCGCGGCGACCCCGCCCTGGGCCCAGAAGGTCGAGCCCTGGGACAGTTCCCCCTTGCTCAGCACGGCGATGCGCAGGTGCTGCGGCAATGTCAGGGCCAGGCTGAGGCCCGCGGCCCCGCTGCCGATCACAAGGACGTCGTGATGAAAGTGCTCGCTCATGCCCGGATTCCGATTGGTGGCGGCCTAGTATATAGAAGGGGGGATCGGCACAATAGCGGCCTTGTGCCTGCCGCCGTATTTCTGGCGCAAGCCCCGCGTTCATGCGCCAGGGGCGGCAGGTGGAACTATTTCAGTCTTTCTGGTTCTAACGGTGAATGTCCGAAACCTTCTTGCAACGGGGTTCCCGACGCGCGAGAAGGCTGTGGTTGTTCGCCGATTGCAGTGGATTTTCAAGGGCTTGGACAATGGGTCCGGCCGGGTCGCGGTGAAGCGACAAAAAAACTGTGCGGCGTACGCTTGGAGGGGAGAACTTTTGCAAGACATCCGAGTCTATCTTGGCAGAGCGATTCTGCAGGGTGCTCGCAGCTCCTCCGGGCTTGTTGAGGAGCATGCATGCTAACCCAGGAACAGGATCAGCAACTGGTTGAACGGGTACAGCGCGGAGACAAACGGGCTTTCGATCTGCTGGTGCTGAAATACCAGCACAAGATCCTCGGGTTGATCGTGCGGTTCGTGCACGACGCCCAGGAAGCCCAGGACGTTGCGCAGGAGGCTTTCATCAAGGCGTATCGCGCCTTGGGCAACTTCCGCGGTGACAGTGCCTTTTATACCTGGTTGTACCGGATCGCCATCAATACCGCGAAGAACCACCTGGTGGCGCGCGGTCGGCGACCACCGGACAGCGATGTGACAGCCGAGGATGCGGAGTTCTTCGATGGCGACCACGCCCTGAAGGACATCGAATCGCCGGAACGGGCAATGTTGCGGGACGAGATCGAGGAAACGGTCCATCGCACCATCCAGCAACTGCCAGAGGACCTGCGCACGGCATTGACCCTGCGCGAATTCGAGGGATTGAGCTACGAGGATATCGCCACCGTGATGCAATGCCCGGTGGGTACGGTCCGCTCACGGATCTTCCGTGCGCGGGAAGCGATAGACAAAGCCTTGCAGCCGTTGCTGCATGATGAACAGCCCTGAATACGGCGGAACAGCCAAGAGAGGTACGCCATGAGTCGTGAAGCCCTGCAGGAGTCGCTGTCCGCGCTGATGGATAACGAAGCGGACGAACTCGAACTGCGCCGGGTACTCGCAGCCTGCGGTGAAGACGCGGAAATGCGTGCCGCCTGGTCGCGCTATCAACTGGCCCGGTCGGTGATGCACCGCGAGCCGGTGCTGCCCAAGCTGGACATCGCCGCCGCGGTGTCGGCTGCGCTGGCCGAGGAGGCCGCCCCGGCACAGCCGCGGCGCAATCCGTGGCGCAACGTCGGACGCGTGGCGGTCGCCGCATCGGTGACACTGGCCGTGCTGGCGGGTGTTCGTCTATACCATCAGAATGATAGCGTTGCTCCGAGCCTGGCCCAGCAAGGCGCCACGCCGCAGATCACCCTGCCGCAGGTGCAGGGCCCGGCGGTACTGGCCGGCTACAGCCAGGACGAGGACGCACCGCAGGTCATCACTGGTGGCGCGGGCAGCCCCACCACCTGGCACGAACAGCGTCTTCCGGGATATCTCCGCCAGCATGCCCAGCAGTCGGCGGTGAACGGTGCCGACAGCGCCCTGCCTTACGCGCGAGCCGCCAGCCTGGAAAGTCGCTGAAACCCCTTTAAGGAGCGTCATGCGCGCCACCTTCCTGTTGTTCTTCCTGGGCGGTCTGCTGGCAATGCCGGTACAGGCCGCCGACGTTCAGGCGTGGGTCAAGCGGCTGACCGAGGGCCAGCAGCGACAAAGCTTCCAAGGCACCTTCGTCTACGAGCGCAACGGCATCTTCTCCACCCATGAGGTCTGGCGTCTGGTCGAGCCCGACGGCTCGGTGCGCGAGCACTGGCTGCAGCTGGACGGCCCGCGCCAGGAAGTGGTCAAGCGCGATGGCGTGACCCAGTGCATCGCCGGCGGCATGGCCGGGCAGCTGGGCGCCGGGCAGCTATGGCCGGTGCGCAAGCTGGTCTCGGACGACCTGGCTTCCTGGTACGACATCCGCATGGTCGGCCAGTCCCGTATCGCCGGGCGCGCGGCCACGGTGATCGGGCTGATCCCCCGCGACCAGTACCGCTACGGCTTCGAGCTGCACCTGGACCAGGAAACCGGCTTGCCGCTGAAATCGCTGCTGCTCAACGACAAGGGCCAGCCGCTGGAACGCCTGCAGTTCACCCAGTTCAGCACCGCGGCGCCGGACGACAGCGGCCTGCAGCCCTCCGAGGCCTGCCAGGCGGTTCCCGCGGGCAAGCCGGACGCCCCGGTCGCCAGCAGCTGGCGCTCGGAATGGGTGCCGCCGGGTTTCACCCTGAACAACACCTATGAGCGCCGCAGCCCGGTATCGGACGATAGCGTCGTCAGCATGGACTATGGCGATGGCCTGGCGCGTTTCTCGATCTTCATCGAGCCGCTGCACGGCGCCAGGATCGACGACGCGCGCACCCAACTGGGCCCGACCTCGGTGGTCTCCAAACGCCTCAATACCGAAGATGGCGGCATGATGGTCACCGTTGTCGGCGAGATTCCCACCGGGACCGCCGAGCGCATCGCCATGTCGGTGCGTCCGCAGGCGCCCGCCCAGGGAGCCGCCGCGCAGTGATCGAAGAGCGGGGGCGGGTGATCGGCGTCGAATCCGCAGCGGTGCGGGTCCAGACGCTGCGCCAGAGCACCTGCTCAGCCTGCAGCGCCAAAGCCGGATGCGGCCAGGGATTGTTGCAGCAATTGGGCTCCTCTGCGGGGCGCGGCGAAGTCCGCGCCCTTTCTGCTTTCCCGCTCGGGGTGGGTGACGAGGTGGTGCTCGGCATACGCGAGGACCTCTTGTTGAAATGCGCCCTGATGTTCTATCTATTCCCCCTGCTCGGCCTGTTCGCCGCTACGCTGCTCGCGTGGTGCGCCGGCCTCGCCGAGCCCTGGTTGATCCTGGCCGGCCTCGCGGGTTTCCTCGTGACCTGGCTGTGGGTACGGCGCCATGCCCGGCGCCATTCGGATGACCCGGCGTTGCAGCCGGTTGTGCTGCGCACGCTGGTCACAGGGGCCGAGGGCCCCGCCTAAGTCCACTTCCCTTTGAATACGGGAGCAGTAGTCCATGCAAACCCTGAAACGCAGTATGGCCGCGATGGTCGCCCTGCTGGCCTTGAGCCTGTCGGTGGTCGCCCGCGCCGAATTGCCGGATTTCACCCCGCTGGTGGAGAAGGCTTCGCCGGCCGTAGTGAACATCAGTACCACCCAGAAGGTGCCGGACCAGGTCGCCAGCGCTCAGATGCCCGACCTGGAAGGCCTGCCGCCGATGTTCCGCGACTTCATCGAGCGCAGCATGCCGCGTGGCCAACGCCCGCCGCGTGGGGCGCAGCGCGAGGCGCAATCCCTGGGTTCGGGGTTCATCATTTCCGATGATGGCTACGTCCTGACCAACAACCACGTGGTCGCCGACGCCGACGAGATCGTCGTGCGCCTGTCCGACCGCAGCGAGCACAAGGCCAAGCTGATCGGCGCCGATCCGCGCAGCGACGTGGCCCTGCTGAAGATCGAGGCCAAGGGCCTGCCGACCCTCAAGCTGGGCGATTCCGACAAGCTCAAGGTCGGTGAGTGGGTGCTGGCCATCGGCTCGCCGTTCGGCTTCGACCACTCGGTGACCGCCGGCATCGTCAGCGCCAAGGGCCGCAGCCTGCCGAACGAGAACTACGTGCCCTTCATCCAGACCGACGTGGCCATCAACCCGGGCAACTCCGGCGGCCCGCTGCTGAACCTGCAGGGCGAGGTGGTCGGCATCAACTCGCAGATCTTCACCCGCTCCGGCGGCTTCATGGGCCTGTCCTTCGCCATCCCGATCGACGTCGCCATG
The DNA here is from genome assembly GCF_001586155.1 of Pseudomonas citronellolis. Classification (NCBI taxonomy): domain Bacteria; kingdom Pseudomonadati; phylum Pseudomonadota; class Gammaproteobacteria; order Pseudomonadales; family Pseudomonadaceae; genus Pseudomonas; species Pseudomonas citronellolis. The sequence goes on along the minus strand of NZ_CP014158.1, from coordinate 5,430,440 downwards.
AACGTGGCCGACCAACTGAAGAAAGGCGGCAAGGTCAGCCGCGGCTGGCTGGGCGTGGTGATCCAGGAAGTCAGCAAGGACCTCGCCGAATCCCTCGGCCTGGACAAGCCGGCCGGCGCCCTGGTGGCCCAGCTGGTGCAGGACGGCCCGGCGGCCAAGGGCGGCCTGCAGGTCGGCGACGTGATCCTCAGCCTGAACGGCCAGACCATCAACGAGTCGGCCGACCTGCCGCACCTGGTCGGCGGCATGAAGCCGGGCGACAAGGCGGCCCTGGACGTGTTCCGCGATGGTTCGCGCAAGACCCTGAACATGACCATCGGCAACCTGCCGGACGAGGACGACGAAGTCGCCGCCGTCGAAGGGCAGGGCGCCGAGCGCAGCAGCAACCGCATGGGTGTGACCGTCGCCGACCTCACCGCCGAACAGCGCAAGTCGCTGGACATCAAGGGCGGCGTGGTGATCAAGGACGTCCAGGACGGCCCGGCGGCGATGATCGGCCTGCGTCCGGGCGACGTCATCACCCACCTGAACAACCGCACGGTGGATTCCGCCAAGGCCTTCTCCGACATCGCCAAGGCGCTGCCGAAGGGCAAGTCGGTGTCCATGCGCGTTCTGCGCCAGGGGCGTGCCAGCTTCATCACCTTCAAGCTGGGGGAGTGACTGGCGGGTAGGTAGGCCGGAAAAGGGTCGTGCCACCGGGGCATCCGGTGTGGCCGATGAATCCAACCGCGGACGGAGTCCGCTCCTACGGCGTGCTTCCCTGAACCGTAGGAGCAACTGTCTTGCGCCGAGGTGCTTTTCGTAGGATGGGTTGAGCTTGCGAAACCCATGCGGTTGCGCTGATGGGTATCGCTTCGCTCAACGCCATCCTACGAAAAGCCGTGCTTCCTGGAAGCGTAGGAGCGGGCTCTGTCCGCGATTCGGCGGATAACGCCGCACGCAGAAACCTCCGGGCGCACCGGAATACTTCTGAAGGCCAAATGAAAAACGCCGTTTCCCCCTCAGGAAACGGCGTTTTTTCTTAGGCGCATTCAGCGCGGCTCAGCGGAACGCCCAGCGCACCCCCAGCCAGGCGGTACGCGGCGCCCCCGGAGCAACGAAGGTCTCACCCACGGAATTGCTGCTCCTGCCATTGACCGTGCCATTGCCGGCAGCACCATCGGTACGCATCACGCCATTGTCGTCGAACGGATTGGCGCCAAGCATGCCGGCGGTGGCGTACTCGCGGTCGAACAGGTTGTTTACCTGGGCGAAGACGCGCCAGGCCGGGGTGAGCTGGTAGGCGCCGTTGAGGTTGAACACGGTGTAGCCGCCGATCTCGCCGCCACCCTGGTACAGGCCGCCACTCTGGTGGTCGTTGTTCTCGTTGCCGCGCACGTAGGCGCTGGAGACGCTGATGGCATCGGCGCCGAGGCTCAGGCGCTCGGTCACCGCGTAGTCGGCCGACAGCTTGAGGATGTTGCGCGGGACCAGCGGAATGCGGTCGCCGGACTTCACGCTGATGTTGCCGTCCTCCGCGCTGCTGTTGGCTTCGCCGAGGAAGGTCTCGCCCGAGCGGTAGGTGGCGTCGATGAAGGTGTAGTTGGCGGCCAGCGCCCAGTCGCCCCAATTCCCGGAGATGCCGGTTTCGATGCCGCGCCGGCGGGTTTCGCCGAAGTTCGCGAAGTAGCCGCTGCCGCTGGTGCTGGAGGACACGAACATGATGTCGTTGCTGTTGCGCGCGCTGAACAGCCCGGCGTTCCACTGCACGTTGTTTCCGATCAGGCCGCGCAGGCCGGCTTCCCAGGTGCGCGTCACCACCTGTTCCAACGGCGGATCGCCGGCCATGGAGTTGGGCAGGCGGCAGGGCGACTCGGGGTTGGCGCAGCCCAGCTCGATGGTGGTCGGGGCACGGCTGCCTTCGCTGTAGCCGACGTAGGTGGTCAGGCTGGGGGTCGGGCGGAAGGTCAGGCCGATGGCCGGGTTGAAGCGGTTGAAGTTGTGCTTGCCGCTGAGCGAGGCGTTCTCGTCGACGGTATCGCCCAGGGCGTCGCCGTCGAGTTCGTAGTGGGACAGTTGGTCGTGGTTGCGCACCGAGATGGCGTTGTAGCGCCCGGACAGCGTGAGATCCAGCGTCGGGGCCAGGCTCAGGGTGTCGCTGCTGTAGAGGCTCCAGGTGCGGGTGTTGCCCTTCAGCCGCGCGGCGCGGTCGTCCAGTTCGCCGTCCAGGTTGAAGGCGTTGCCGGCTTCGGCGTACACGCCGGTGCCGACGATGCCGCGGTCGGCGGTGAGCGCGCCGTATTCGGCCGACTGCCGGAAGCGTACCTGGCTGTAGTCGAAGCCGCCGCCCAGGGACAGCAGGTTTTCCTTGCCGAACAGGCGGTTGCGCAGCGAGAACTGCTCGAACAGGCCGATGTTGCTCTGGGTGGTACTGGTGCGGTTGATCATCCCGGTGCATTTCTCGCCGGGTTCGCCGCCCGGCTCGAACTGCGCGACGCAGGCCGCCAGGTTCGCCGCGCTGGTGTAGCCGCCGGCCGCCGGCAGGATGTTCTGCCCGGCTTCGCCGATGCCCTCGGGCAGGGACTCGTCGTTGATGTCGCCGTTGAAGGTGTCGGTCTTGATGTGGCGGTAGTAGAGGTTGCCGGAAGCGCTCAGGTCGTCGCTGTAGTCGTGGTTCCACTGCAGGTTGAGGAAGTTGGCGGTGTTCTGCGTGTTGTCCGGGTAGGTGTACACGCTGTCGCGGTCGCGGCGCAGGAAGCTCTCGGGGACCATGCCGTTACCGTTGAGGTCGCTGTCGGCGAAGCTGTAGGTCAGCTTCAGGTCGGTGGCCTCGCTCTGCCAGCCGAGCTTGCCGAACAACTGCTGCGCGTCGGAGTCGGAGTGGTCGCGCCAGCCGTCTTCCTCGAAGTGGGTGCCGGCGAAGAACCAGTCCCATTGCCCCTCGCTGCCGCCGTATTCGGCCTCGCCGATCCTGCGCCCATAGGAGCCCAGGGTGGCCTGGACGGCGCCGCCGGGGTTGTCGCGGCCATTCTTTGTCTGCACCGAAAGCGCGCCGCCCAGGGTGTTGAGGCCGAACAGCGGGTTGCTGCCGGGCATCAGTTGCGCGCCGGCGATGGCGTTGTCGGGGATCAGGTCCCAGCTGACGACGTCGCCGAACGGCTGGTTCATGCGCACGCCGTCGAGGTACAGCGACAGCCCCTGGGGCGTGCCGAGCAGCGGCGAGGCGGTGAAGCCGCGGTAGTTGATGTCCGGTTGCAGCGGGTTGTTCTGGATCTCGTTGACGTAGACCCCGGCGCTGCGCCGCTTGAGGTAGTCGGCCAGGTCGAGCGCCTGGCTCTTCTGCATGTCCTCGCCGCTGAAGGTCTGTACCGGCGCGGCGATCCGGTCGCGGGAAACGCCCAGCGAGGGCAGCGGCAGGCTGCTGATCACCTCGCTCTGCCCGAGCGACAGGGGCTGCTCGCCGTCCGCGGCGCGGGCGGGCAGGGCGAGGCCGGCGGCGTGGGCCACGAGCAGGGCGAGGGCGCTCGGGCCGAAGGGGTGGCGTCGGGGCATGGCAGTGCTTCCTGGTTCTTGTTGGCGTTATGGAGCGGCGCGGCCGAATCGCTCCGCCGCGCCAGGGCCAGGCGCGCAGGTGCTCGGTGGGGAGGGGTGGCCTTGGCCGGCGTGCGGCTGCACGGAGGACACTAGGGCCCTGGGTGGGGTGGGAAAATCCTACGTTGGATGCGGGCGCATCGTACGAACGTACTGGATGGCGGCCGCTGGGCGTCGGCAACGCTGCGGCGCAGGGTGACGCCTGGCTGCGGATTCAGGTAAACTCCCCGGCTATTTTTCGGCGGATCGCCGCCTTCAGCCTTCCGAGTGTGTCAAGCCGTGAGTGACCTGAGTCATATCCGCAACTTCTCCATCATCGCCCACATCGACCATGGCAAGTCGACCCTGGCCGACCGCTTCATCCAGATGTGCGGTGGTCTGTCCGACCGCGAGATGGAAGCGCAGGTCCTCGACTCCATGGACCTGGAGCGCGAGCGGGGCATCACCATCAAGGCCCACAGCGTCACCCTGTACTACAAGGCCAAGGACGGTAAGACCTACCAGCTGAACTTCATCGACACCCCCGGCCACGTCGACTTCACCTACGAAGTCAGCCGCTCCCTGGCTGCCTGCGAGGGCGCGCTGCTGGTGGTGGACGCCGGCCAGGGCGTCGAGGCGCAGTCGGTGGCCAACTGCTACACCGCCATCGAGCAGGGCCTGGAAGTCATGCCCGTGCTGAACAAGATGGACCTGCCGCAGGCCGACCCGGACCGGGTGAAGGACGAGATCGAGAGCATCATCGGCATCGACGCCACCGACGCCGTGGCCTGCTCGGCGAAGAGCGGCATGGGCGTGGACGAGGTGCTCGAACGCCTGGTGCAGACCATCCCGGCGCCCGAGGGCGAGATCGAGGCGCCGCTGCAGGCGCTGATCATCGACTCCTGGTTCGACAACTACCTGGGTGTGGTCTCGCTGGTGCGCGTCAAGCACGGCCGTGTCAAGAAGGGCGACAAGATCCTGGTGAAGTCCACCGGCAAGCTGCACCAGGTGGACAGCGTCGGCGTGTTCTCGCCCAAGCACACCGAGACCCCGGACCTCAAGGCCGGCGAAGTGGGCTTCATCATCGCCGGCATCAAGGACATCCACGGCGCGCCGGTGGGCGATACCCTGACCCTCAGCACCACCCCCGACGTGGCCGTGCTGCCCGGCTTCAAGCGCATCAAGCCGCAGGTCTACGCCGGCCTGTTCCCGGTCAGCTCCGACGACTTCGAGGACTTCCGCGAAGCCCTGCAGAAGCTGACGCTGAACGACGCCGCCCTGCAGTACGAGCCGGAAAGCTCCGAGGCCCTGGGCTTCGGCTTCCGCATCGGCTTCCTCGGCATGCTGCACATGGAGATCATCCAGGAGCGCCTGGAGCGCGAATACGACCTGGACCTGATCACCACGGCGCCCACCGTAATCTTCGAGATCGTGCAGAAGAACGGCGACATCCTCTATGTCGACAACCCGTCCAAGCTGCCCGACCTTTCGTCCATCGACGAGATGCGCGAGCCCATCTGCCGGGCCACCATCCTTGTGCCTCAGGAGCACCTGGGCAACGTCATTACCCTGTGCATCGAAAAGCGCGGCGTACAGCGCGACATGCACTTCCTCAGCGGCCAGGTCCAGGTGATCTACGACCTGCCGATGAACGAAGTGGTGCTGGACTTCTTCGACCGTCTGAAGTCGACCAGCCGCGGCTACGCCTCGCTGGACTACAGCTTCGACCGCTTCGAGCCGGCCAACCTGGTCCGTCTCGACGTGCTGATCAACGGCGAGAAGGTGGACGCCCTCGCCCTGATCGTCCACCGCGACAACGCCCCCTACAAGGGGCGCCAGCTGGTGGAGAAGATGAAGGAACTGATCCCGCGTCAGATGTTCGACGTCGCGATTCAGGCGGCCATCGGCGGGCAGATCATCGCCCGCTCGACGGTCAAGGCGCTCAGGAAGAACGTGCTGGCCAAGTGCTACGGTGGTGATGTGAGCCGTAAGCGCAAGCTGCTGGAGAAGCAGAAGGCCGGTAAGAAAAGGATGAAGCAGGTCGGTAGCGTGGAGATTCCCCAGGAAGCCTTCCTCGCCGTGCTCAAAGTGGACAGTTAGATTCTATGACGCTGAATTTCCCGCTGTTGCTGGTGATCGCCGTCGCCCTGTGCGGCGCCCTGGCCCTGGTCGACCTGGTGCTCTTCGCACCGCGCCGCCGGGCCGCCATTTCCGCTTACCAGGGCTCGGTCACCGAGCCCGATCCGGAAGTGCTGGACAAGCTGAACAAGGAACCCGTGCTGATCGAGTACGGCAAGTCCTTCTTCCCGGTGCTGTTCATCGTGCTGGTGCTGCGGTCCTTCCTGGTCGAGCCGTTCCAGATCCCCTCCGGCTCGATGAAGCCCACCCTCGAGGTCGGCGACTTCATCCTGGTCAACAAGTTCGCCTACGGCATCCGCCTGCCGGTGCTGGACGCCAAGGTGATCCCGGTCGGCGACCCGCAGCGCGGCGATGTCATGGTGTTCCGCTACCCCAGCGACCCGAACATCAACTACATCAAGCGCGTGGTCGGCGTGCCGGGCGACCGCATCCGCTACACCAGCGACAAGCGCCTGTACGTCAACGACCAGTTGGTGGCCGAGCAACTGATCGGCGAGGAGCCGGGCAGCCTGGGCAGCGTGACCCTCTACCAGGAGAAGCTGGGCGAGGCCGAGCACCTGATCCGCAAGGAGATGACGCGCTACCGCGTGGAGCCCGGCAAGGAGTGGACGGTACCCGCCGGGCACTACTTCATGATGGGCGACAACCGCGACAACTCCAACGACAGCCGCTACTGGAACGATCCGAAGATCCCCAAGGAGCTGCTGGGCATGGTTCCGGACCGCAACATCGTCGGCAAGGCCTTCGCCGTGTGGATGAGCTGGCCGGACCCGAAACTGCGCAACCTGCCGAACTTCTCGCGGGTCGGCGTGATTCACTGAATGTGAGATGCGTCGAGCGCCGGCCGCCGGTCGGTGCTAGAACGAAGGGCGGGGCGGCACGCGGGGAGCGGGTCTGCCCCGCTTGCACTTGGAACCGCCGGTGGCGGGGGATGAGAACCATACCGACATGAGGTCAGCATGAAGTACGCAGGTTCGCAGAAGGGGATGTCGTTGCTGGGTTGGCTGGTGGTGCTGGCCATTGTGGCCTTCCTGGCCAGTACCGCATTCAAGATCATTCCGCATTACCTCGACTACTACGCCATCGAGAAGGCCATCAAATCGGTGGAAACCGACAAGGCGGCGGATGTGCGCAGCGTCCCGGAGTTCTACTCTTACGTGGACAAGGCGCTGACCATCAACAACATCCGCGACCTCAAGCTCGAGGACGCGCTGACCGTGGAACAGGACAACAACGAGTTCCGCGCGCATCTGAAGTATGAAAAACGCGAGCCGCTGATCGAGAACCTCGACCTGGTGGTCCACTTCGACAAAGAATTCCGTGTAAGAACGCCGTGAGCAATACCCTGGATCGACTCGAGCGCAAGCTCGGCTACACCTTCAAGGACCAGGACCTGATGGTCCTGGCCCTGACCCATCGCAGCTTCGCCGGGCGCAACAACGAGCGCCTGGAGTTCCTCGGTGACGCCATCCTCAACTTCGTCATCGGCGAAGCCCTGTTCAGCCACTTCCCGCAGGCCCGCGAGGGCCAGCTGTCGCGCCTGCGCGCGCGGCTGGTCAAGGGCGAGACCCTGGCCCTGCTGGCCCGTGGCTTCGAACTGGGCGACTACCTGCGCCTGGGCTCGGGCGAGCTCAAGAGCGGCGGTTTCCGCCGCGAGTCGATCCTCGCCGACGCCATGGAAGCGCTGATCGGCGCCATCTACCTGGACACCGGCATGGATTCCGCGCGCGAGCGCATCCTCGCCTGGCTCGGCCCGCAACTACGCGAGCTGACCCCTGTGGACACCAACAAGGACCCCAAGACGCGCCTGCAGGAGTTCCTGCAGTCGCGCGCCTGCGAGCTGCCGCGCTACGACGTGGTGGACATCCAGGGCGAACCGCATTGCCGGACCTTCTTCGTCGAGTGCGAAGTGGCCCTGCTGAACGACAAGACCCACGGGCACGGCGGCAGCCGCCGCATCGCCGAGCAGGTGGCCGCCGCCGCCGCGCTGGTGGCCCTGGGCGTGGAGAATGGCCATGACTGAACAACACGACGACATCAGCCGCTGCGGCTACGTCGCCATCGTCGGCCGCCCCAACGTGGGCAAGTCGACGCTGCTCAACCACATCCTCGGGCAGAAGCTGGCCATCACCTCGCGCAAGCCGCAGACCACCCGCCACACCCTGCTCGGCATCAAGACCGAAGGCGCGGTGCAGGCGGTGTACGTCGACACCCCCGGCCTGCACAAGGACAACGACAAGGCGCTGAACCGCTACATGAACCGCTCCGCCAGCGCCGCGCTGAAGGACGTCGACGTGGTGATCTTCGTCGTCGACCGCCTGCGCTGGACCGACGAGGACCAGATGGTCCTGGACCGCGTGCAGCACGTCAGCTGCCCGGTGCTGATCGCGGTGAACAAGGTCGACCGCCTGGAAGACAAGGCCGAACTGCTGCCGCACCTGCAATGGCTCACCGAGCAACTGCCCAAGGCCGAAGTGGTGCCGATCTCCGCCCAGCACGGGCAGAACCTCGACCTGCTGGAAAAACTGGTGGCCGAGCGCCTGCCGGAAAGCGAGCACTTCTTCCCCGAAGACCAGATCACCGACCGCAGCAGCCGCTTCCTCGCCGCCGAGCTGGTGCGCGAGAAGATCATGCGCCAGCTCGGCGCCGAGCTGCCCTACCAGATCACCGTGGAGATCGAGGAGTTCAAGCAGGAAGGCCGCGTGCTGCACATCCACGCGCTGATCCTGGTGGAACGCGAAGGGCAGAAGAAGATCATCATCGGCGACAAGGGCGAGCGCATCAAAAGCATCGGCCAGAGCGCGCGCAAGGACATGGAAGTGCTGTTCGACTCCAAGGTCATGCTCAACCTCTGGGTCAAGGTGAAGGGCGGCTGGTCCGACGACGAACGCGCCCTGCGCTCGCTCGGCTACGGCGACCTCTGACACCCACCCGCGCGGCCCGCTCCAACGGGCCGCCTGAAGGCCGCACCCGCGCATGAGCCTCGTCAGCGTTCCCCTGCCGACCTTCATCCTGCACAGCCGCCCGTACAAGGAAACCAGCGCGCTGGTGGACTTCTTCACCCCCGAAGGCCGCCTGCGCGCCGTGCTGCGCGGCGCGCGCGGCAAGTCCGGGGCGCTGGCGCGGCCGTTCGTGCCGCTGGAGGCGGAATTCCGCGGCCGCGGCGAGCTGAAGAACGTCAGCCGCCTGGAAGCTGCCGGCATCCCCAACCTGCTGGCGGGCGAGGCGCTGTTCAGCGGCTTGTATCTGAACGAACTGCTGATTCGTGTGCTGCCGGCCGAGGTCGCCCATCCCGGGTTGTTCGAGCACTACCGCGCGACCCTGCCGGCGTTGGCCGCCGGACGCCCGCTGGAGCCCTTGCTGCGTGCCTTCGAATGGCGGCTGCTGGACGAGCTGGGCTATGGTTTCGCCCTCGATCGCGATATTGTCGGACAAGATATCGTCCCCGGCGGCCTCTACCGCCTGCTGCCCGACGCCGGCCTGGAGCCGGTGGGCGGCTTCCAGCCGGGCCTGTTCCACGGCGCCGACCTACTGGCCATGGCCGAGGCCGACTGGAGCGCCCCCGGCGCCCTGGCCGCGGCCAAGCGCCTGATGCGCCAGGCCCTGGCGCCGCACCTCGGCGGCCGACCGCTGGTCAGCCGCGAACTCTTCATGAATCGCAAGGAACCTCCCCGTGACTGAAGCCAACCGCATCCTCCTCGGCGTCAACATCGACCACGTCGCGACCCTGCGCCAGGCCCGCGGCACCCGCTACCCGGACCCGGTGAAAGCGGCGCTGGACGCCGAGGAAGCCGGCGCCGACGGCATCACCGTGCACCTGCGCGAGGACCGCCGGCACATCCAGGACCGCGACGTGCGCGTGCTCGCCGAGGTGCTGCAGACGCGCATGAACTTCGAGATGGGCGTGACCGAGGAGATGCTGGCCTTCGCCGAGGCGATCCGCCCGGCGCATGTCTGCCTGGTCCCGGAAACCCGCCAGGAACTGACTACCGAGGGCGGCCTGGACGTGGCCGGCCAGGAGGCGCGCATCCACGCCGCGGTGCAGCGCCTGGCCGCCGCCGGCTGCGAGGTGTCGCTGTTCATCGACGCCGACCCGCGGCAGATCGAAGCCTCCGCCCGCGTCGGCGCGCCGGCCATCGAACTGCACACCGGGCGCTACGCCGACGCCCACGGCGCGGCGGAAACCGCGCTGGAACTGGCGCGCATCCGCGACGGCGTGGAGGCCGGCCTGTCCCACGGACTGATCGTCAACGCCGGCCACGGCCTGCACTACCACAACGTAGAGGCTGTGGCGGCGATCGCCGGGATCAACGAACTGAACATCGGCCACGCCCTGGTGGCCCACGCGCTGTTCGTCGGCTTCAAGCAGGCGGTGGCGGAGATGAAGGCGTTGATCGTGGCGGCGGCCAAGCGCTGAGCCCTAGGGGTTCCGGGCGCGGCCTCGGCGTTGGTGGAGGCCGCGGTGTATCGGCGTATAACCGCGAACGGTTATACGCCCTACGCCGAGACTGCTTTTCGTAGGATGGTGTTGAGCGAAGCGATACCCATATCACCGCAACCGCATGGGTATCGCAAGCTCAACCCATCCTACGAAAAGCCGTGCTTCCTGGAACCGTAGGAGCGGGCCCTGCCCGCGATTCGCGCGCAGGGCGCGTGCGCAGGCCTAGGGCTTGCGCGCCACCAGGGTGGCGCGCAGCGGCGCCGGCAGGCCTTCGATGGTGCGGCTGGGGTCGTGCGGGTCGAGGAATTCCGGCAGCGACTGGTAGCGCATCCATTGGGTGGAACGCTGTTCCTCCACCGTGGTGCGGCTCTGGTCGACGCAGCGCACATCCGTGAAGCCGGCGCGGCGCAGCCACAGTTCCAGGGCCGCCACCGAGGGCAGGAACCAGACGTTGCGCATCTGCGCGTAGCGGTCCTCCGGCACCAGCACCGTGGTGACGTCGCCTTCCACCACCAGGGTTTCCAGCACCAGTTCGCCGCCGCGGCGCAGGCAGTCCTTGAGCGCGTAGAGATGGTCGATGGGCGAGCGGCGGTGGTAGAGCACGCCCATGGAGAACGCGGTGTCGAAGCCTTCCAGGCTCGAAGGCAGCTCCTCCAGGGTGAGCGGCAGGTGCCAGGCGGGCAGCTCCGGCAGGTAGCGCTTCATCGCCAGGAACTGGCAGAAGAACAGCCAGTTCGGGTCCACGCCCACCACGCTGCGGGCACCGGCGCCGAGCATGCGCCACTGGTAGTAGCCGTTGCCGCAGCCGACGTCGAGGATGCGCTTGCCGGCCAGGTCCAGGTGTGGCGAGACGCGCTCCCATTTCCAGTCCGAACGCCACTCGGTATCGATGTGCACGCCGAACACGTCGAAGGGCCCCTTGCGCCAGGGGATCAGCCCCTGCAGGGCGGTCCTCAGCGCTGCGCGGGTGGTGTCGTCGCAGGGGCCTTCCAGGGCGAAGCAGCGGGCCAGCTCGACGCTTTCGGCGCGCAGTCCGGGCAACTGGTCGACGGCGGCCAGCCAGCGTTCCAGGTCGCCGTGGCCGTCCGCCACCTTGGCCGCGAGCTGCGCGGCGAGGGATTCGCTCCAGGCTTGCAGGGGTGTGCTGGCCAGTTCCCGGCGCAGGCTGTCGAGGGCGAAGCGTTCGATCATGGCAGGGCGACCAGCGAGGCGAAGTTCAGGCACTGGAACCACGGCACCACCTTGGAGAAACCGGCCTGGGCCAGGCGCTCGCGGTGCTCGTCCAGGGTGTCCGGGCGCATCACGTTCTCGATGGCGGTGCGCTTCTGGGCGATCTCCAGCTCGCTGTAGCCGTTGGCGCGCTTGAAGTCCAGGTGCAGCTCGTTCAGCAGCTCCTGCTCGGCGTCGTCGCTGAAGCGCAGCTTCTCCGAGAGGATGAGCGCGCCGCCGGGCAGCAGGGCCTGGCGGATGCGCTGCAGCAGCTCCAGGCGCTTGCCCGGCTCGATGAACTGCAGGGTGAAGTTCATGGCCACCAGCGAGCAGCTCTGGAAGTCCATGGCCAGGATGTCCGCCTCCAGCAGGTCCGCCGGCAGCAGTTCCTGGTACATGGCGTCCTGGGCGCTGAGGTACTCGCGGCAGCGCGCCAGCATGGCGGCGGAGTTGTCCACGCCCAGCACCCGGCAGCCATCGGCCCTGACGTGGCGGCGCAGCGCCTGGGTCACCGCGCCCAGCGAGCAGCCCAGGTCGTAGATCAGGCTGTGCGGCTGGGCGAAGCGCGCGCCGAGCACGCCGATGTTCTCGACGATGGTCGGGTAGCCCGGCACCGAGCGCTTGATCATGTCCGGGAAGACGCGCGCCACGTCCTCGTTGAAGGTGAAGTCGGCGACGTGTTCCAGGGGTTGGGCGAAGATGCGGTCAGACTCGCTCACGCGGTGGGGCCTCGGTACGGTGGTGCGGACGGCCGGCGCCAGTCTCGGGCGCCGGGGTGCGCATTGTAGCCGAGCGGGGCGCGGCGCCCCAACCTCCGGGCGACGAGCCCGGCGCCTCACTTGAGCTTGTCGGAGAAGTACTCGCCGGCGCCCTGCAGCGGGCCCAAGGGGTTCTTCTTGTCTTCCACGCGGCGGATGTTCGGCTCGCCGTTGCTGACCTTGTGCACCACCACGTCGTCGATCAGCACGAACACCGGGCGGAACGACCAGCCCTGGACCTGGCGGCGCTTGCGGAAGTTGAACATGTCGGCCCAGAAGCTGCCGATGCGCTGGCTGTCGGTCTTGTTGAAGTCGAAGGAATAGCCGATGCAGCGGTCCTTGGCCTGCAGGCAGGTCACCAGGCCGTCGGGCAGGTAGTCGATGGGGATGTTCGGCTGCACGAAGAGCAGGCGCACGTCGATGAACGAGAGCATCTTGGCGTTGCCCTGGGTCAGCGGGTCGAAGCCCAGGCTGAGCAGTTGCGAGCGCGTGGTCCGGCCCGGCACCACCTGTTCGTAGCGGTGCTCGGCGTCCTGGTAGTCGATGAAGGGGGACTGCACCTCGGCGCGTTCGCTGGGTAGCAGGCTGCCGCACGCGCCAAGCATCAGACAGGTTCCAAGCATCCCCAGCAAACGGACTTCAGCACGCATGAAACCTCTCCATTCGATACTCCCTGGTATTTGATCTATAGACGATGACGGCAGCGCCTGCCGGACTTTTCTACAGGGCGAATGTGTCAGTCGACAGAGACCAGGTACTCGCGCATCAGCGGTGCCCAGGCGTCGCCTTCGCGCAGCCTGCGCAGGCCCTCGTCGAGCTGCGCCAGGCGTGCGTCGGCGTTCTTCAGGTGTGGGCTCAGGGCCACGTACATCGGCCGCGGGCTGGGCAGCTCGCCGGCGCTGCGGACCTGCCCGGCAAGGCCCTGGCGCTGAAGGTAGCGGTCGACGATGCGGCGGTCCTCGACCACCACGTCGACGCGGCCGAGCAGCAGCTTCTGCAGGTTGCGTTCGAGCACGCGCTCGCCGCTGAGGACCTGAACCCGCTCGTGGTCGTCCAGGTTGCGGTCGCGCCAGGCGTCCAGTTGCTCGCCGTAGGAATAGCCCTGCGCCAGGCCGACGGCGAGCCCGTCGAGGGAGGCCGGGTCGCGGTAGCGCCAGTCGCTGTCGGCGCGGGTGTAGAAATGCATGTCGGCCCAGGCGATGGGCTCGCGGCCGATCAGCAGCCCCTGGCTTTCCTCCGCGTAGGCGCCGATCACCCCGTCGATCAGGCCTTCGCGGGCCATCTGCAGGGCCCGCGACCAGGGCAGGTTCTCGAACTGCGGCGGCTCGGGCAGGGCCTGGCCCAGGCCTTCGAGCAGGTAGCCGGGTTTCTCCGGCGTCTGCGGGCACAGGTAGGGGCACCAGTCGTCGCCGCCCAGGCGCAGCGGCTCGGCGGTGGCGCCCAGGGCTGCCGCGCAGCACAGGGCGGTGAGGGTGGAGCGCAGCATGGCGTCCTCAGGCGAGGGGGTTCGCCTGCGAGTATGGCAGAGGCGTATGGCGCGCACTAACCGAGGCGGCGATGCCCAGTTGGCCGAGCCAGTAGCTGAGCATGATGGCGTAGCCGGAACCGGCGAAGGGCGAGACGAAGCGGTTGATGCCGATCATGCCGTCGGAGATCACGAACAGCAGGGCGCCGGCGGCGGCCAGGTGGGCGCCGGGCGAGGCCTGCGGCAGCCGGGCCAGGGCGCGCCAGAGCATGCTGGCGATCACCAGGCTGTACGCCGCGATGGGCAGGCGCAGCGGGCCCAGGCCCTGGCGGTCGAGCAGCAGGAACAGCCCGCCGCCCAGCACCACGGCGCAAGCCAGGGCCAATGGCGCGGGGCGCCGTGTCTCGCCAAGGTAGGCGGCGAGGTAGGCCAGGTGAGCGAGGAGGAAGGCGCACAGGCCGGGCACGAAGGCATTCAGCGGCCATTCCAGCAGCACGTCGCCGAGCAGCGATAGCGCCAGGCCCAGGGTGATCCAGCGGCGGTAGGCGGTGGCGGGTTCGCGGCTCACCCAGCCCAGCAGGGCGATGATCGGCAGCGGCTTGCAGAGCATGCGCAGCCAGGGCAGGTCGAGGGCGATGCCGAGCAGGTAGGCGAGGCCGGCGAGGACGGCCAGGGGGAGCAGCCAGCGCATCTGTCGATTCTCCGCAGCAGGGTGCGTCGACTGTGCCGCAGCCGTCGCCGCCGCCCCAGGCCGCGGGCGTCAGATCGGGTGGTATTTGGCGCCGCGTTCAGTACGCCTTGAGCGCGCAGTCGAAGGTGCGCTCGGGGGCGACGTCAGCCTCCCAGGGGCGGCGGTAGGCCAGTTGCAGATGGTCCTCGCCGCTGGCGGTGACGCGGAAGCGCCAGGTGGACTCGCCGGCGCTGCCGACCAGGCCGCTGTCCTCGGGGTTGTTGTAGACCTCCGGGCCCAGGCTGGCCAGCACGTGGCTGGCAGGGTTGCGCACTTCCCAGCGGAAACCGGTGGTGGGGTTGCTCGGCAGCATCAGCACCAGTTCCTGGCCCTGGTGAAGTTCCAGGGGCTTGCAGGGCTTGTCGTCTTCCAGGCTGACCACGGGCTTGGGTTGGCTGGCGCAGGCGGCGAGCAACAGCAGGGGCAGGGCGAGCAGGGGGCGGGGCGACGGCATGACGACTCCTCGGGCTGGGTCCGGACAGGCGGGAGGATATCGCAAAGGTCCGACGCGGTGGGGCCATACGTCCCCAGGGAACGGCATGGGTGAGAGGCTCTTCGTAGGCGCGAGCCGTGTCAGCCTGCAGCTCGCGCCGGGATGGCCGGCCATCGCGGACAAGGTCCGCTCCTACGGGGGAATGCCGTGCCTCGGGGCAACCTGCGGGCCCTGCCCGCGATTTCGCGCGCAGGGCGCGCTCCTACATGGGAATGGTGTAGGTGGGGCGGCGTAGGAGCGGATCCCATCCGCGAATCGCGCCGGGACGTCCGGCTATCGCGGATAAGGTCCGCTACGGGGGAATGCCGTGCCTCGGGGCAACCTGTAGGAGCGGGCCCTGCCCGCGATTTCGCGCGCAGGGCGCGCTCCTACATGGGAATGGTGTAGGTGGCGCGGCGTAGGAGCGGATCCCATCCGCGAATTGCGCCGGGATGGCCGGCGATCACGGACAAGGTCCTACGGGGGAATGCCGTGCCTCGGGGCAACCTGTAGCGGGCCCTGCCCGCGATTTCGCGCGCAGGGCGCGCTCCTACATGGGAATGGTGTAGGTGGGGCGGCGTAGGAGCGGATCTCATCCGCGAATCGCGCCGATAGTTCCGGCTATCGCGGACAAGGTCCGCTCCTACACCCTCCGGCAAACACAACACCCCGTAGGATGGTGTTGAGCGAAGCGATACCCATCACCAGTGTCCGATGGGTATCGCAAGCTCAACCCACCCTACGAAGAGCGTTCCGGCGCAGCGCTGGCCCTCAGGCCGGGAACAGCACCTTGGCCACGTCGCCGTAGCGCTTGGCGAAGTGCACCGTCAGGCCTTCCTTGAGGTAGTCCGGCAGTTCCTCGAAGTCGCCGCGGTTGGCTTCGGGCAGGATCAGCTCGTGGATCTTCTGCCGGCGCGCCGCGATCACCTTCTCGCGCACCCCGCCGATGGGCAGCACCTGGCCGGTGAGGGTCAGCTCGCCGGTCATGGCCACGCCCTTCTTCGGCGCCTGGTTGCGCGCCAGGGACAGCAGCGCGCTGGCCATGGTCACGCCGGCGCTGGGGCCGTCCTTGGGCGTGGCGCCCTCGGGCACGTGCAGGTGGACGAAGGCCTGGTCGAAGAAGTTGGCGTCGCCACC
This sequence comes from Pseudomonas citronellolis, assembly GCF_001586155.1. NCBI lineage: Bacteria > Pseudomonadati > Pseudomonadota > Gammaproteobacteria > Pseudomonadales > Pseudomonadaceae > Pseudomonas > Pseudomonas citronellolis. The sequence continues at coordinate 5,414,540 of NZ_CP014158.1, read as the reverse complement.
GTACTTCTTCAGGTTGGCGGTGATGTAGCTGTAGGCGATTTCCGCCGACTCCTTCATCACGTCACCCAGTTGCCCGGTCAGCTTGAAGCCGCGGTTCAGCGTGTGGATGCGCGTCGCCTCTATGGGCAGGGTGGCGCCGCCCATGCTGGTCCAGGCCAGGCCGGTGATGACGCCGATGCCGGAGAGCAGCTGCTCGGTGCGGAACACCGGCATGCCGAGGTAGCTCTCCAGGTCCTTGGCGCCGATCTTCAGCTTGGCCTCGGGGTCTTCCAGCAGCTTGACCACGGCCTTGCGCACCAGCTTGCCGAGCTGTTTCTCCAGCTGCCGCACCCCGGCCTCGCGGGCGTAGCCCTCGATCACCGCGCGCAGGGCGGCGTCGTTGATCGACAGCCGCTCCTTCGGCACCCCGGCCTTTTCCAGCTGCTTGGGCCACAGGTGACGCTTGGCGATGGCCAGCTTCTCCTCGGCGATGTAGCCGGACAGGCGGATGACCTCCATGCGGTCGAGCAGCGGCCCGGGGATGGAGTCCAGGGTGTTGGCCGTGCAGACGAACAGCACCTTGGACAGGTCCAGGCGCAGGTCCAGGTAGTGGTCGAGGAATTCCACGTTCTGTTCCGGGTCCAGCGTCTCCAGCAGCGCCGAGGCCGGGTCGCCCTGGTAGCTGGCGCCGAGCTTGTCGATCTCGTCGAGCATGATCACCGGGTTCATCACCTCGACGTCTTTCAGCGCCTGCACCAGCTTGCCCGGCAGGGCGCCGATGTAGGTGCGGCGGTGGCCCTTGATCTCCGCCTCGTCGCGCATGCCGCCGACGCTGAAGCGGTAGAACGGCCGGCCGAGGCTCTCGGCGATGGACTTGCCGATGCTGGTCTTGCCCACCCCGGGCGGGCCCACCAGCAGCACGATGGAGCCGGCGATCTCGCCCTTGAAGGCGCCCACGGCGAGGAATTCGAGGATGCGGTCCTTGACGTCTTCGAGGCCGGCGTGGTGCTTGTCCAGCACCTTGCGCGCGTGGGGCAGGCTGAGCTTGTCCTTGCCCAGCACGCCCCAGGGCACCGCGGTGGCCCAGTCCAGGTAGTTGCGGGTGACCGCGTATTCCGGCGAGCCGGTCTCCAGGATCGACAGCTTGTTCAGCTCCTCGTCGATGCGCTTCTTCGCCTGCTCGGGGAGGATCTTGCCTTCCAGGCGGGCGCGGAACTCGTCGGCGTCGGCGCTCTTGTCGTCCTTGGTGATGCCCAGCTCCTGCTGGATGGTCTTGAGCTGCTCCTTGAGGAAGAACTCGCGCTGGCGCTCGCCGATCTTGCGGTTGACCTCGGCCGACAGCTCCTTCTGCAGGCGCGCGACTTCCACCTCCTTGCGCAGCAGCGGCAGGACCTTCTCCATGCGCTTGAGCATCGGCACCGTGTCCAGCACCTCCTGCAGCTCGTTGCCGGGGGCGGTGGTCAGGGCCGCGGCGAAGTCGGTGAGCGGCGAGGGGTCGTTGGGGTTGAAGCGGTTCAGGTAGTTCTTCAGCTCCTCGCTGTACAGCGGGTTGAGCGGCAGCAACTCCTTGATCGCGTTGATCAGCGCCATGCCGTAGGCCTTGACCTCGTCGCTGGAGTCGCTGGGCGTGTGCGGGTAGTCCACCTCCACCAGGAACGGCGGGCGGTGGCGCTTGATCCAGCCGCGGATGCGCACCCGCGCCAGGCCCTGGGCGACGAACTGCAGCTTGCCGCCCTCGCGGCTGGCATGGTGCACGCGCACCAGGGTGCCGTGCTCGGGCAGGCTGTCCGGGTCGAAGTGGCGCGGGTCGTCCGGCGGGTTGTCCATGAAGAACAGCGCCAGGCAGTGGTGGTCGGTCTTGGCCACCAGTTCCAGGGTTTCCGCCCAGGGTTCTTCGTTGACGATCACCGGCAGCACCTGCGCGGGGAAGAACGGGCGGTTGTGGATCGGGATGACGTAGACGGTGGTCGGCAGCTTCTGGCCGGGCAGCACCAGGCCGGTCCCGGTGACCTCCTCGGCGCTGTGGATATCGTGAATCTCGTCTTGGTCGCTCATGAGGCACCTGACTGATTGAACATGACAGTCTAGATGGGGAATCGGCCCGCGACTTTCAATTCCCCGACGAGCGCGGCCTGTTGCCGGAGGTTTCCCGCGGCGGGCGCAGGAAGTCGCTGGGCGGGCGGCCGAACTGGCGGCTGAACATGGCGCTGAAGGCGCTGGGCGTGGAGTAGCCGACCTCCAGCGCCGCCTCCAGCACGCTGACGCCGCTGCCCAGCAGCTCCAGGGCGCGCAGCAGCCGGGCCTGCTGGCGCCACTGGCCGAAGGTCAGCCCGGTGTCGCGCAGGAACCAGCGGCGCACCGTCTTGGCGTCGACCTTGGCCCGCGCGGCCCAGTCCTGGAGCCCGGCTTCCAGGCCCATGTCCCGGCACAGCCGGCGCAGGCGCGGCTCGTTGGGTAGCGGCAGGTGCAGGGGCAGCGCCGGCTCGCTGGTCAGCTCGTCGAGCAGCAGGCGCTGCACGCGGCCGTCGCGGCTGTCCGCCGGGACCTCGCCGGCGATGCCGACGGCGGCCAGGATCAGCTCGCGCAGCAGCGGCGAAATGGCCAGCACCGTGCACGCGGTGGGCAGGTGCGGCGCGCTGTCCGGCTCGATGTAGAGAGTGCGCACGCGCACCTCGCCGACCATCCGCGTCCAGTGCTCGACGCCGGCGGGAACCCACAGGCCACGGTTGTCCGGCACCACCCAGAGGCCGCCGGCAGTGCCCACCACCAGCACCCCGCGCACCGCGTAGAGCAACTGCGCGCGCTGGTGGCTGTGGCTGGGCACCTGGTGGCCGTCGGCGTAGTCCAGGGCGACGGCGGTCACCGGGCCGGTGGCGTGCTGGTCGCCGTGGATGGAAGGAATGTCCGCTTCTCGCATTTCATCGCCCGTTTTGCGTTAGACGGCCAGTCTCGCCCGTTACTAGCATGCTCGCCAATCCCTTCGCGCCCGGTTTTTCCCATGTCCGACTTCGCCACTGCCCTGCAACCGCTCACCGAGCAGCTCACCCGCATCGCCGACCTGCTGCAGCGCAACCTGCCGCCGCAGCCGGCCCAGGCGCTGCAGCCGGAAGTGATCGCCTACCTCTGGGAATACCGCCCCCACGCCGGGGTGGCCCAGGCGCAACTGACGCCGGTGCGCGAGCCGGCGCTGATCGCCTTCGACGACCTGCGCAACGTCGAGCGGCAGAAGGCGCTGATCGAGCGCAACACCCGCCAGTTCGTCCAGGGCCGCCCGGCCAACAACGTGCTGCTCACCGGCGCCCGCGGCACCGGCAAGAGTTCGCTGGTGAAGGCCTGCCTGCACGCCTTCCACGCCGAGGGCCTGCGCCTGATCGAGGTGGACAAGGAGCACCTGGGCGACCTGCCGCAGATCATCGAGCTGGTCCGCCAGCGCCCGGAGCGCTTCATCCTGTTCTGCGACGACCTCTCCTTCGAGGACGGCGAGACCGGCTACAAGGGCCTGAAGACGGTGCTCGACGGCTCGGTGGCGGGGCAGGCCGGCAACGTGCTGATCTACGCCACCTCCAACCGCCGCCACCTGCTGGCCGAGCGCGCCGCCGACAACCTGGCCTTCTCCCGCGGCGAGAACGGCGAGCTGCACCCGGGCGAGGCGGTGGAAGAGAAGGTCTCGCTGTCCGAACGTTTCGGCCTGTGGATTTCCTTCTATGCCTTCAGCCAGGACGAATACCTGGAGGCGGTGGCGCGCTGGCTGCAGTCCCACGGCCTGGGCGAGGAGGCCATCGAGGCCAGCCGCGCCGAGGCGATCCGCTGGGCCACCCACCGCGGCTCGCGCTCCGGACGCATCGCCGCGCAGTTCGCCCGCGACTACGCCGGGCGCCACGCCGGCTGACCGGCGCGGCTGGGCAGGGCCGCGCAACTTCGCTAGAGTGCGGGAAAGCCACGCACGCCTCCAGCCGATGTTGCACGCACGTCTCGCTCGCCTGCCCGAGCAGTCCCACGCCCACGACCACGAACATCACCAACTGGTGATGGCCCTGGCCGGCCGCGCCGAGTTCGAGGTCGACGGGCGCGGCGGCGAGGTCTGCCGCATGCGCGCCTGCCTGGTGCCGGGCGATGCCCGGCATGCCTTCGCCGGCACGGGCGACAACCGCATGCTGATCCTCGACCTGCAGGCGCCAGGCGTGGCGGACGAGGACCGCGAGCTGCTGGCGCGGCTGTTCGAGGCGCCGCGCTACCCGACGCTGGACGCCGACTTCCAGAACCTGCTCAGCTACGCCGGCGCGGAACTGGCGCGCTACGGCAGCGACCCGCTGCTGGCCAGGGCGCTGGGCGGCGTACTGCTGCGCGCCCTGCACCTGCGCCTGTTCGGCGAGACGCCCCGGCCGCCCACCGGCCCGCTGGACATGCAGCGCCTGGACGGGCACATCCGCAGCCACCTGGCGCGGCGCATCACGGTGGCCGAACTGGCCCAGGTGGCCTGCCTGAGCCCCAGCCATTTCCACGCTCAGTTCAAGGACAGCGTCGGCCTGACGCCGCACCAGTACCTGCTCAAGCAGCGCCTGGACGCCGCCGCGCGCCTGCTGCGTGAGACCGACCTGGCGCTGGTGCGGGTGGCGGAGGAGTGCGGCTTCTCCAGCCAGAGCGCCCTGACCACGGCGATGCGCCGCTACCTGGGGCTCACGCCCGGGGCCCTGCGTCGAGGTTGAGCCGGCCGCCTTAGGGGCCGGTGATGTCGCGGGAGTCGACCTCGGCGCGGTAGCCGGGGCCGACGTCGAAGAGCACGAAGTAGGGCACCGCCGGGCGCTGGAAGGTCAGGCTGGAGTCGGCGCCGAGGCGTTCTTCCAGCAGCGCCTGGCCGTCATGGCCGAGGACCCGCAGCTTCACGCCCTGCGCCTGGCTGCCGTCGCTGAAGCCGCCCAGGCAGCGGATGCGCTCGGCGTCCAGGGCCTTGCATTCGAGGAAGGGCGCGTGGGCCATTGCCTGCGGGGCGAGGCCCAGCAGGAGGAGGGGAAGCAGGGCTTTCATTGGGATGCTCCTTGGCGGTCGAGCCAGGCCACCAGCGACGGGGAGGCCTCGGCGAGGGGCAGGCTGGCCTGGTGCACGCTGCCGTCCCAGGCTTCGACGGTCAGCCACAACTGGTCGTCGGCGCGCGCGCGTGGCGGTACCGCCACCTCGGTGAACTGCTGGTACGGGCTGCCGCTGAGCAGCGCGCCGGGGGCGCTCAGGCTGTAGGGCCGGCCGATGCGCAGGTAGGCCGCGCGGATGCGCTGCTCGCAGCCCTGGCACCAGGCCAGGGTGAAGGCCTTGAGGTGGCCGGCGCGGCCTTCGTCCTCGGGGTCGCCGACTTCCCATTCGGCCAGGCGCGCGTGCCAGGGGCCGACCTGCAGTTCGCCGACCTCGCGTTCGCCCAGGCCGGTGAGGCCGCGGTCGACGCGGGCGTCGTGGAGGAACGCCGGCAGGTAGCCGAGGGGGATCAGCACCAGCAGGGCGCTGAGGTGGAAGCGCCAGCGCAGCCACTGGCGGCGCAGGCGCGAAGATTGACGGGCGGGCATGGCGTTCACTCCGTGAGGGCCGCGGTGCGCTGCGGGGCGCGTTGCTTCTTCAACTGCTTGGCGGTGGCCAGCAGGGTGCGCTTGCTCCAGATCTGCAGGCCGCTGAGCACCATCAGGCTGAGCAGCAGGCCGAAGGCGAACCAGATCAGTTTCACCCAGAGCCCGCCGAAGTCGCCCACGTGCAGCGGGCGCATGGATTCGCTGAAGAACTCCAGGCCGCTGCGGTCGCCCAGGCGCCGGGTGGCGGCCAGGCTGCCGTCGTAGGGGTTGACCTTGGCGCGCTCGAACAGCAGCGGGAACCAGCCGTGGCCGAGCAGGCCGATGGGCGCGAAGGCGTCGCCCGGCAGCGTCAGGTAGCGCGGCTCGAAGCCGGGAATCTCGCGCTGCGCGACGGCCAGCGCCTGGTCCAGGCCGATGCGCGGCGGCGGCCCGCCGTCGACGCCCGGCGGCACCTGCTCGGGCTGGATGATGGCCGGCACGCCCTCGCTGGAGATGGAAATGGCGTTGTCATAGAGCACCGCCTGGACCAGGAACCAGGTGCCGCTGACGGCGATCACCGTGATGAACCAGATCGACCAGATCCCGGTCAGGCGGTGGAAGTCGCCCCAGAAGATGCGCGCGCCCTGGTTCAGGCGCAGGCGCGGGGCGAGGAAGCCGCGCCAGAAGCGCTTGTAGACCACCAGCCCGGTGACCAGCGAGGCCAGCATCGGCAGGCCCAGCAGCGTCACCAGGTACCAGCCCCAGCTGTAGCCGTGGCTGAAGGGCACCAGCCACCAGCCGTGCAGGGCGCGGGTGAAGTTGCGGAAGTCGAACAGCGGCGCCTCGCCCTGGATGGCGCCGCTGTACGGGTTGACGTAGAGGGTGGCGTTGCGCGCGTCCGGGTAGCTGACCTGGGCTTCTATGGCGAAGTGCCTTTCGCTCGGCACGTGCAGGCCTTGCACATGGGCCTGCGGCTGCTGGCGCCGGACCGCGGCCAGCAGGGCGTCGTAGCCCAGGCGCTGGGCGTCGCCGGGCGGCGCGTTGGCGCGGATGGCCGGGTTGGCCAGCCAGACGATCTCCTGGCTGACGGTGGCCAGGGTGCCGGTGATGCACACCAGGAAGACGAAGAACCAGATGGGCAAGGCCAGCCAGCTGTGGATCAGGAACCAGTTCCTGGCACGGGATTTCTTGGACATGGGAGCTTCAGGCTTCACGCAGTGAGGAGGCGGCGATGCCGCCGGGGCCCCGCCATTGGCCGGGGATTCTATGGATAAGGACGGATGAGACGGAGAAATCGGCCAGTGGGTTTGCAATAAATTATTTCATCGCTCCGGTTGCCGGTTTTGCCCCGCTCGTTCGTCTTCATTAGAGAAAGCCGCAATGGCGGCCCGGAAAAGGACTCTTTCGTGACCCTCCACCCTCGCTTCCCCGACGCGGCCGCCGACGGCCGGCCCGAGGTCCTGCCGCTGGCGCTGCGCCGCGAACTGCGCCCGGCGCGCAAGCTGCTCGAACGCGCCGGCCTGCGTTGCAGCCTGCCGCGCCTGAAGGTACTGGACGTGCTCTGTTCCGGCGGCTTCTACAGCGTGTCGGCGCTGCACCAGCGCCTGCTGGACGAAGCCGCGCCCATCTCGCCCAACTGCGTGCGCCAGACCTTGCGGCGCCTGCATGCCAGCGGCGTGCTGCGTCGCGATGCGCAGCGCCGCTACGGCCTGGAGACAGAGCTGTTGGCTTAGGGCCGAGGGGGTCGTGGACGAACGATTGGCGTGTCGGCCGGCCAACCCGGTCTACAGTTGAAGTGTCGATCATTCGTTGAAAGAACCTGAGGGAGTGTAGCCATGAGCCAGCTGTTCGAGCCCCTGACCCTGCGCCAACTGACCTTGCCCAACCGCATCGGCGTTTCCCCCATGTGCCAGTACTCGGCCGAGGACGGCCTGGCCAACGATTGGCACCTGGTGCACCTGGGCAGCCGCGCCGTGGGTGGCGCGGGCCTGGTCCTGGTGGAGGCCACCGCGGTGGTTCCGGAAGGGCGCATCACCGACCGCGACCTGGGCCTGTGGAAGGACGAGCAGGTCGAGCCCCTGCGGCGCATCACCCGTTTCATCGAATCCCAGGGCGCTGTGGCCGGCATCCAGCTGGCCCACGCCGGGCGCAAGGCCAGCACCTATGCGCCCTGGCTGGGCAAGCCGGGGAGCATGCCGGTGGCCGAGGGCGGCTGGGTGCCGCTGGCACCGTCGGCCATCGCCTTCGACCCCAAGCACACCACGCCCACGGCGCTGACCGAGGCGCAGATGGCCGAGGTCACCCAGGCTTTCGTCCGCTCCGCCGAGCGCGCCCTGGCGGCGGGCTTCAAGGTGGTGGAGGTGCACGCGGCCCACGGCTACCTGCTGCACCAGTTCCTCTCGCCGCTGTCCAACCAGCGCCGCGACCAGTACGGCGGCTGTTTCGAGAACCGCATCCGCTACCTGCTGGAAGTGACCCAGGCGGTGCGCGAGGTGTGGCCTGAAGAACTACCGCTGCTGGTGCGCCTGTCGGCCACCGACTGGGTGGAGGACGGCTGGAACCCCGACGAGACGGTGGCGCTGGCCCGGCGCCTGAAGGACCTGGGCGTCGACCTGATCGACGTGTCCTCCGGCGGCACCGCGGTGAACGCCGAGATTCCGGTGGGCCCGGGCTACCAGACGCAGTTCGCCGAGCGCGTGCGCAAGGAGGCCGAGATCGCCAGCAGCACCGTCGGCATGATCACCGAGCCGGTGCAGGCCGAGCACATCCTGCGCACCGGCCAGGCCGACCTGATCCTGCTGGCCCGCGAGCTGCTGCGCGAGCCCTACTGGCCGCTCAACGCCGCCGACGAGCTGGGCGGCCAGCAGGTGCCCTGGCCGGCGCAGTACCTGCGCGCGGCCCAGCGCGGCACGCCGATGCGCAAACCCCTGGGCGAAGCCTGAGGCCATGGCGCGCCGTCCGTCGGGCGGCGCGCCAGCACTTTCGTACAACAAAATGTGAAATGGATCGTATGCAGGCATTTTGCTGCTATGCTCCGCCGCAACGCGTCAGGACGACGCATTTCCCACTGGTACACGCATGGACGCACGCACCCCACCCTCCGCCGTGCCGGAATCGGAGATCGCCCTGTTGGCGAACATCCTGGCCCTGGCGACGCGCAACATGTCCGCCCTCAGCACCCTGATCGGCCAGCTTTCCCTGGAGCTGGGCCGCAGCGCCGACCCGCACCTGCAGCAGGTCGGCCAGCGCGCCCTGAACGACATCGCCCACCTGGCCGGCGACCTGGAAACCCAGTGGGAGCTGATCGGCAGCCTGGCGCGCTTCTGCCCGCTGCTCAAGCGCAGCCAGCTCAAGCCCGAGCCGCTGCTGACGGAAATCCACATCACCGAGCTGCCCAGCGCCGAATGAGCCTTTGATCGGGATCAGGCCCTGGCCGCCGGGGCGGGACTAGCCTGTCCTGACCATTCCCCGAAAGGAGCCCGGCCATGAAAGCCCTGGTCTACCGCGGTGTCGGCGACATCGCCCTGGAAGAGCGCCCCGACCCCGAACTGCAGGCGCCCGGCGACGCCGTGGTGCGCCTGCTCCGCACCACCCTCTGCGGCACCGACCTGCACATCATCAAGGGCGACGTGCCAGCCTGCCGACCCGGGCGCATCCTCGGCCACGAGGGCGTCGGGGTGGTCGAGCAGGTCGGCGCGGCGGTCAGCCAGTTCAAGCCCGGCGACCGCGTGCTGATCTCCTGCATCAGCGCCTGCGGCAAGTGCGACTTCTGCCGCAAGGGCATGACCTCGCACTGCCGCACCGGCGGCTGGATCCTCGGCCACCTGATCGACGGCACCCAGGCCGAGAAGGTGCGCATCCCCCACGCCGACACCAGCCTGTACCACCTGCCCGCCGAGGCGGACGAGGAGGCGATGGTGATGCTCAGCGACATCCTCCCCACGGGCTTCGAGTGCGGCGTGCTCAACGGCCGCGTGCAGCCCGGCGGCAACCTCGCCATCGTCGGTGCCGGCCCGGTGGGCCTGGCCGCGCTGCTCACCGCGCAGTTCTACTCGCCGGCGCGGATCATCATGATCGACCTGGACGACAACCGCCTGGAAGTGGCGAAGGGCTTCGGCGCCACCGACTGCTTCAACGCCGGCGACCCGCAGTTGCTGGAGAAGGTGAGGGCGCTGACCGACGGCCTGGGCGTGGACAGCGCGGTGGAAGCGGTGGGCGTGCCGAGCACCTTCAGCCTGTGCGAGGAACTGATCGCGCCCGGCGGCGACATCGCCGTGCTGGGCGTGCACGGGGTGCCGGTGGAGTTGCACCTGGAGCGCCTGTGGTCGCACAACATCACCCTGCGCACCCGCCTGGTGGACGCGGTGACCACGCCGATGCTGCTCAAGAGCGTGCAGGCCGGCAAGCTGCAGCCCGAACAGCTGATCACCCACCGCTTCGCCCTGGGCGACATCCTCCAGGCCTACGAGACCTTCGGCAAGGCGGCGCAGAACAAGGCGTTGAAGGTGATCATCGAGGTTTGATGGCGGGGGGGCTTTGCGTATTTTCGTAGGAGCGAGCTTGCTCGCGAACCGTGTATTCCTGCGATGTTGGCGTGGTGTATTGACTCCGCTCCCTCTCCCCAACCCTCTCCCTGAAGGGAGAGGGGGCTGTCCGTGCTGGCGGAAACGGGTGGTGTTTGCCGGCGAGCATCGATGTTGCGCTTCACACCGTAAGGCTCCCTCTCCCTTCAGGGAGAGGGCGGGGGGAGAGGGTTGGTGGGGCTAGCGCAAACCTTCCAGCCCCAGGCCAACCTCACCACCCCAACTGCTTATGCAACCCAAGGGCGTCGTAGTAATCCCCCTGGTAAACGATCTTTCCGTCCTTGACCTTCACGTAGCTCACACCGTCGAACGACAGCGGCTTGTTGGTCGCCGGCGTCTGCGCGTCCCAGGCGCCGGTGTTGGTGCCGCTGAAGGTCCACTGGAAGGCGATGCCGTCCTTGTCGACGATGGGCTTGCCGTTCATCTTCCACTTCAGGTCCGGCACGGCGCCGACGAAGACCTTGATCACGTTGTCCCGCGCGGCCTCGCGGCCCTTCTGCGGGGTGCCGACGGTGACGTCGAAGTACTCCGCGTCCTTGGCCAGGTAGCCGGCGGCCTTCTCGGCGTCGTGGGCGTTCCACGCGGCCATGTAGGCGTCGACTATCTGTTTCGGTGTTTCCTGGGATGAAGAGCTGGCGGCCTGGGCCAGGCCGGCGAGGGTGAACAGCGACAGCAGGTAGAAAGCTCTGACGAGGTGACGCATGCTTGCCTCCGTTGCGGGCGCGCCCGCGGGTTGTGGGCCTCAGTGCTTGAACATCACATGACGAACGGCGGTGTAGTCCTCCAGCCCGTACATGGACATGTCCTTGCCGTAGCCGGAAAGCTTCATGCCGCCATGGGGCATCTCGGTGGTCAGCATGAAGTGAGTGTTGACCCAGGTGCAGCCGTACTGCAGTCGGGCCGCCAGGCGGTGGGCGCGGCCGATGTCGCTGGTCCACACCGAGCTGGCCAGGCCGTAGTCGGAGTCGTTGGCCCAGGCCAGCGCCTGCGCCTCGTCGTCGAACTCGGTGACCGAGACCACCGGGCCGAAGATCTCGCGGCGCACCACTTCGTCGTCCTGGCGGGCGCCGGCCAGCACGGTCGGTTCGAAGAAGAAGCCGGGGCGGTCGGCGCGCTTGCCGCCGGTGACCACCTCGATGTGCGGCTGCTGGCGGGCACGCTCGACGAAGCCGATGACGCGCTCCAGGTGCTGCTCGGTGATGACCGGGCCGAGTTCGGTGTCCGGGTCGTCCTGCTCGCCGTAGCGGATGCTGGCGACGGCTTCGCCCAGTTTCTCCACGAATTTGGCGTAGATGCCCTTCTGCGCGTAGATGCGGCAGGCGGCGGTGCAGTCCTGGCCGGCGTTGTAGAAGCCGAAGGTGCGGATGCCTTCCACGGCGGCGTCGATGTCGGCGTCGTCGAAGATGATCACCGGGGCCTTGCCGCCCAGCTCCATGTGCATGCGCTTCACGGTGTCGGCGGTGCCGGCGATGATGCGGCTGCCGGTGGCGACCGAGCCGGTCAGCGAGACCATGCGCACCTTCGGGTGGGTGGTCAGCGGCTCGCCGACGCTGGGGCCGCGGCCGAAGACCAGGTTGACCACGCCGGCGGGGAAGATGTCGGCCATCAGCTCGGCCAGGCGCAGGGCGGTCAGCGGCGTCTGCTCGGAGGGCTTGAGCACCACGGTGTTGCCGGCGGCCAGGGCCGGGCCGAGTTTCCACGCGACCATCATCAGCGGGTAGTTCCAGGGCGCGATGGAGGCGACCACGCCGATCGGGTCGCGGCGGATCATCGAGGTGTGGCCGGGCAGGTATTCGCCGGCGGCGGAACCCTGCAGGCAGCGGCTGGCGCCGGCGAAGAAGCGGAACACGTCGGCGATGGCCGGCAGTTCGTCGTTCAGCGCGGCGCTGTAGGGCTTGCCGCAGTTGTTGGATTCCAGGCGGGCCAGTTCCTCGGCGTGGGCGTCGATGGTGTCGGCCAGTTTCAGCAGCAGCAGCGAGCGGTCCTTCGGCGCGGTCTGCGACCAGGCGTCGAAGGCGGCGTCGGCGGCCTGCACGGCGGCGTCGACCTGGGCCGGGGTGGCCTCGGCGATCTCCACCAGGGTAGTGCCCAGGGAGGGGTTGAGCACGGCGAGTTTCTCGCCTTCGCCAGCGACCAGTTGGCCGTTGATCAGCAGTTTGGTTTGCATTCTTTAAGTCCTCTTGGTCAGGAGCTTGTGGCGTAATCGTTGGTCTTTCTTGTGGGGCCGCCGCTTGCGGCAGTCCTGAGGGGTTCTATTTGCCACTCCCCGCCACGCCCTCGCCACCCTTGGTCAGGTAGTAGGCGCCGAGGATCGGCAGCATGGTCACCAGCATCACCAGCATGGCCACCACGTTGGTCACCGGCACGTCGCGCGGGCGCGTCAGCTGGTTGAGCAGCCAGATCGGCAGGGTGCGTTCGTGGCCGGCGGTGAAGGTGGTGACGATGATCTCGTCGAAGGACAGGGCGAAGGCCAGCATGCCGCCGGCCAGCAGGGCCGAGCCGAGGTTCGGCAGGATCACGTAGCGGAAGGTCTGCCAGCCGTCGGCGCCCAGGTCCATCGAGGCCTCGATCAGGCTGTGGGAGGTGCGGCGGAAACGGGCGATCACGTTGTTGTAGACGATCACCACGCAGAAGGTCGCGTGGCCGATGACGATGGTCAGGAAGCCCGGTTCTATCCCCAGCGTCTTGAACGCCGAGAGCAGCGCGATGCCGGTGATGATGCCGGGCAGGGCGATGGGCAGGATCAGCATCAGCGAGATGCCTTCCTTGCCGAAGAAGTCGCGGCGGTACAGCGCGGCCGCGGCCAGGGTGCCCAGGAGCATGGCGATCAGGGTGGCGATGCAGGCGATCTTCAGCGACAGGCTGATCGACTCCAGCACGTCCTGGCGGCCGAAGGCGACGCTGAACCAGTGCAGGGTGAAGCCCTGCGGCGGGAAGCTGAACGCGGCGTCCTCGGTGTTGAAGGCGTACATGAAGATGATCAGGATCGGGAAGTGCAGGAACACCAGCCCGCCCCAGGCGGCGGCTTTCAGGCCCCAGGAAGCCTTCTCTTGAGATGAGGAGTCAGAGTGCATCGAAGGCCCCCAGGCGTTTGACGATGGACAGGTACACGGCGATCAGCACGATGGGCACCAGGGTGAAGGCCGCGGCCATCGGCATGTTGCCGATCGCGCCCTGCTGGGCGTAGACCATGCTGCCGATGAAGTAGCCCGGCGGGCCCACCAGCTGCGGCACGATGAAGTCGCCGAGGGTCAGGCTGAAGGTGAAGATCGAGCCGGCGGCGATGCCCGGGATCGACAGCGGCAGGATCACTTGCAGGAAGGTCTGCCGCGGGTGCGCGCCGAGGTCCGCGCTGGCTTGCAGCAGCGACGGCGGCAGGCGCTCCAGGGAGGCCTGGATCGGCAGGATCATGAACGGCAGCCAGATGTACACGAACACCAGGAAGCGCCCCAGGTGCGAGGTGGACAGGGTGTTGCCGCCCACGCCGGGCAGGCCCAGCAGCAGGTTCAGCACGCCCTCCAGCCCCAGGTGTTGGATGAACCACTGGGCCACGCCGCCCTTGGCCAGCAGCAGGGTCCAGGCGTAGGCCTTGACGATGTAGCTGGCCCACATCGGCATCATCACCGCGATGTAGAAGAAGGCCTTGGTCTTGCCCCTGGTGTAGCGCGCCATGTAGTAGGCGATGGGGAAGGCCACCACGCCGCTGGCGATGGACACGGCGATGGCCATCGCCAGGGTGCGCTGGATGATGTCGAAGTTGGCCGGGGTGAACAGGGCGGCGAAGTTGGCCCAGGTCAGATCCGGCGTCACCGTCATGGTGAAGTCGTCGAAGGTGTAGAAGCCCTGCCACATCAGGGTCAGCAGCGAGCCCAGGTAGATGGCGCCGAACCACAGCAGCGGCGGCACCAGCAGCAGCGAGAGGTACAGCGTCGGCTTGCGGTACAGCAGGTTGGACAGCCGGCGCAGCGGGCCGTTGCCGGCCATGGGCGCCTGCGCGTTCATCGTCAGTTCCATCTCAGGCGCCCTCGTTCAGCGCCACCATGGCCTCGCGCGCCCAGCGCGCAGTGACGCGCTGCCCCGGCTGGTGGGCCACGGCGGCGGCGTCCCACTGGCTGTTGGCCTGGCTCAGGCAGAGGTTCTGGCCGTTGTCCAGGCGGATTTCGTAGCGGGTGGCGGCGCCCTGGTACTGGATGTCGTGCAGCAGGCCGCTGATCTCCAGGTCGCCGGCGCCGCGTTCGCCGCTGGCGAAGCGAATGTGCTCGGGGCGGATGGAGAACGGCTGGGCGTTGCCGGTCAGGCTCTGGGCCAGGTCGCCGCGCAGCACGTTGGAGGTGCCGACGAACTCGGCGACGAAGGGCGTGGCCGGTTGCATGTACAGGTTGCGCGGGGTGTCGACCTGCTCGATGCGGCCCTTGTTGAACACCGCCACGCGGTCGGACATCGACAGCGCTTCGCTCTGGTCGTGGGTGACGAAGATGAAGGTGATGCCCAGCTGGCGCTGCAGCTTCTTCAGCTCGCTCTGCATCTGCTCGCGCAGCTTCAGGTCCAGCGCGCCCAGGGGTTCGTCCAGCAGCAGCACCCGCGGGCGGTTGACCAGGGCGCGGGCCAGGGCTACGCGCTGGCGCTGACCGCCGGAGAGCTGCACCGGCTTGCGGCTGCCGTAGCCGCCGAGGGCGACCATGCCCAGGGCTTCCTCGGCGCGCTTGAGGCGTTCGGCCTTGCCCACGCCTTTCACCTTCAGGCCGTAGGCGACGTTCTCCAGCACGTTCATGTGCGGGAACAGCGCGTAGTCCTGGAACACGGTGTTGACGTCGCGCTGGTATGGCGGCAGGCCGGCGGCCTCCTCGCCATGGATGCGGATGGAGCCGGCGGAGGGCTGTTCGAAACCGGCGATCAGGCGCAGGCAGGTGGTCTTGCCCGAGCCCGAGGGGCCGAGCATGGAGAAGAACTCGCCGTCCTTGATGTCGATGGATACCCGGTCGACGGCTTTCACCTCGCCGAACTGGCGGGAGACCTGGGTGAATTGAACAGCGGGGGTGGTCATGGGGCACGCTCCAGGGGCAGGAATCCGGCGTACGAAGGCCCTGCCCGGAAAAATCGGGTGAATCAGAAACGGATGGTTGGCTGGGCGCCCCCTCTCCCTTCAGGGAGAGGGACGGGGAGAGGGTTGCCTTGGCATCGGCACGGGGCATTGCCCTCTCCCCCAGCCCCTCTCCCTGAAGGGAGAGGGGAGCCAGTCAGGCGCGAAGCGAAGCCTCGTGCTTAACGGCCACCCATGATCGCGATGTAATCCTGGGTCCAGCGGCTGTAGGGCACGAACTTGCCGCCCTCGGCCTGCGGGGTCTTCCAGAAGGCGATCCTGGCGAACTGGTCGAAGCCGTTGGTGGCGCAGCCTTCGGCGCCGAGCAGCGCGCTGGCCTTGCAGCCTTCCGGCGCGGCCGGCACCGAGCCGAACCAGGCGGCGACGTCGCCCTGTACCTTGGGCTCCAGCGACCAGTTCATCCACTTGTAGGCGCAGTTCGGGTGCGCGGCTTCGGCGTGCAACATGGTGGTGTCGGCCCAGCCGGTGACGCCTTCCTTCGGGAACACGGTGGCGATCGGCTGCTTCTCGGCCTTCAGCGCGTTGGCCTGGTACGGCCAGGAGCTGGAGGCGGCCACGCCCTCGTTCTTGAAGTCGCTCATCTGCACGGTCGCGTCGTGCCAGTAGCGGTGGATCAGCGAATGCTGCTTGCGCAGCAGGTCGAGCACGGCGCCGTACTGCGCCTCGGTCAGCTGGTACGGGTCCTGGATGCCCAGTTCCGGCTGGGTGCTCTTCAGATACAGCGCGGCGTCGGCGATGTAGATCGGGCCGTCGTAGGCCTGCACGCGGCCCTTGTTCGGCTTGCCGTCAGGCAGGTCCTGCGCCTGGAACACCACGCTCCAGCTGTCCGGCGCCTTGGGGAAGACCTTGGTGTTGTACATCAGCACGTTCGGGCCCCACTGGTATGGGGTGCCGTAGGTCTTGCCGTTGACGGTGTACCAGGGCGCGTCCTTCAGGCGCGCATCGACGTTCTTCCAGTTGGGGATCAGCTCGGGGTCGATCGGCTGCACGCGCTTGCCGTAGATCAGCCGCAGCGAGGCGTCGCCGGAGGCGGTGACCAGGTCGTAGCCGCCCTTGGCCATCAGGCTGACCATCTCGTCGGAGGTGGCGGCGGTCTTCACGTTGACCTGGCAGCCGGTGTCCTTCTCGAACTGGGTAACCCAGTCGTAGGCCTTGTCGGATTGGCCGCGTTCGATGTAGCCCGGCCAGGCGATGATGTCCAGGCGGCCTTCACCGGCGCCGACCGCCTTGATGGCGTCGGCGGCCTGTACGCCGGCGCTGGCCAGCAGGGCGGTGGTGATGGCGCTGAACAGTGCTGTCTTGCGCATGCGATGTCTCCCTCGTTTGTTGTCTCTATTGGTGGGGCAGTGTCAATCGAGCAACGGCCCTCGCGCGGCGTACCGCCGGGGCATTTCTTATGTACCGGCGGGCGGGCCCGCCGGGGCGTTCAATCCAGGCGGTCGCCGTGGCGGGCCATGATGTGGCGCACCACGCTGTAGTCCTGCAGCGAGTCGCTGGACAGGTCCTTGCCGTAGCCCGAGCGCTTGAGGCCGCCGTGGGGCATCTCGCTGGCGAGCATGAAATGGGTGTTGATCCAGGTGCAGCCGTACTGCAGGCGGTTGGCGATCTGGAAGGCCTTGTCCAGGTTCTGCGTCCACACCGAGGAGGCCAGGCCGTACTCGGAGTCGTTGGCCCAGTCCACCGCCTGCTCCAACTGGTCGAAGCGGGTGACCGTGACCACCGGGCCGAACACCTCGCGCTGGACGATCTCGTCCTGCTGCTTGCAGCCGGCCAGCAGCGTGGGCTGGTAGTAGAAGCCGGGGCCGGAGTGCACGGCGGCGCCGGTCACGCGCTCGATGTGCGGCTGGCCCAGGGCGCGTTCGACGAAGCTGGCCACGCGGTCGCGCTGGCGGGCGCTGATCAACGGGCCGATCTCGTTGTCCGCGTCGCGCTTGCGGGCGAAGCGGATGCTTGCCACCGCCTCGCCCAGCTCGGCTACCAGGCGGTCGTGGATGCCGGCCTGGGCGTAGATGCGGCAGGCGGCGGTGCAGTCCTGCCCGGCGTTGTAGTAGCCGTGGGTGCGCACGCCCTGGACGACCGCCTCGATATCGGCGTCATTGCAGACGATGACCGGCGCCTTGCCGCCCAGCTCCAGGTGGGTGCGCTTCAGGGTGCGCGCGGCGGCCTGGAGGATCTTCTGCCCGGTGACGATATCGCCGGTCAGCGAGACCATGCGCACCCGCGGGTGGCCGACCAGGTGGCTGCCGACGTTCTCGCCGCCGCCGCAGACGATGTTGAGCACGCCCGGCGGGAGGATGTCCGCCAGCGCCGGGGCCAGCGCCAGGACCGACAGCGGGGTGTGCTCGGAGGGCTTGAACACCAGGGTGTTACCGGCGGCCAGGGCCGGGGCGATCTTCCACGCGGCCATCATCAGCGGGTAGTTCCAGGGCGCGATGGAGGCCACCACGCCCACCGGGTCGCGGCGCACCATGCTGGTGTGCCCGGGCACGTACTCGCCGGCCAACTGGCCCTGCTGGCAGCGCACGGCGCCGGCGAAGAAGCGGAACACGTCGGCGGTGGCGGGGATGTCGTCCTGCCGCGCCAGGTGCAGCGGCTTGCCGCAGTTCAGGGCTTCCAGGCGGGCGAGGGCGTCGGCGCGCTTGTCGATGGCATCGGCGATGGCCAGCAGCGCGGCGGAGCGTTGCGCCGGGGTGGTCCGCGACCAGGCCGGGAAGGCGCGCTGGGCGGCGTCGATGGCCTGTTCGATCTGCTCGGGGGAGGCATCGGCGACCGAGACCAGGGTTTCGCCGCTGGCGGGGTTGAGGATCGCCTCGGCAAGGCCCTGCCCGGGCGTCAGCTGACCGTCGATCAGCAGCTCGGTGTACAGGGTCGGGGTGCTCGCCAGGGCGTTCATCTTCGCGGCTCTTTTCTTCTCGGTCTTGTTTTCGGGGGCCATGGGCTGCTCCGCTGGGTTGCCCGGCCCTTCTGTATGAAGCCAGAGACTAGATTCCGGGCCTGAGGTCGACAAATTCTAAATACTGAAAATGGCATTCGATTAAATCGAATGCTGCTAGATGGAAGGGCGCTTGGCGTTGGGTTGCTCGCGGGCCACGGTGAGGAACGGGTCCACCAGCGCCGGCCGCGCCGTGCCGCGGCGCCAGGCCAGGCCGACGTCCAGCGGCTCGCCCAGGTCCACCAGCGGGCGCGCCTCGATGATGTCGCCTTCCAGCGACCAGGGGCGGTAGGTCATGTCCGGCTGGATCGATAGGCCGAGGCCGGCGGCCACCAGGCTGCGCACGGCCTCCACCGAGGCGGTGCGCAACGTCACCTGCGGCACCAGCCCGGCGCGTGACCAGATGCGCTGGGTGTGCAGGCCCATCTCGTCGGCGTTGAGCTGGATCAGCGGCTCCCCGGCGACGTCCGCCAGGCCGATGCTGTCGCGCTCCAGCAGCGGGTGCTGGGCCGGCAGCCAGAGGCGGTGCGGTGAGTGGGTGAGCACCTCGGTCTGCAGGGCGTGGCGGTCTTCCAGGTTGGAGAGGATCAGCACGCCGACGTCGATCTCGCCGCTCACCAGCAGGTGCTCTATATAAGGCCGCTCGTCCTCCACCACGCGCGTCTGCACGTTGGGGTAGGCGCGCTGGAAGCGGGTGATCAGGTCGGCCAGGTAGTAGCCGGCGACCAGGCTGGTCACCCCGATGGTCAGGCTGCCGGCGACCTTGTCGGTGCTCTGCTGCAGGCTGCGCTTGGCGTTCTCCACCGTGGCCAGGATCAGGTGCGCCTGGCGCAGGAACTGGTGGCCCTGGTGGGTGAGCGTCATGCCCTTGGCGTGGCGCTCGAACAGGCGCACGCCGATCTCCTCCTCCAACTGCTGGATGGCCAGGGTCAGGGTCGACTGGGAAATGAACACCGCCTGGGCGGCGGCGGAGATCGAGCCGGTCTCGGCGACGGCGATGAAATGGCGGATCTGGCGCAGGGTCATCATGGGTGGCGGGCCATGGCTTTGTGCTTTATCGAAAATCTATAGGAGCATTCTTTTAAATCGAATGAAAGCACCCGCCCAACCCGCCCGCTCTTCGTAGGAGCGAGCTTGCTCGCGAACGGGTTCCGCCGCGGGGGTCATTCGCGAGCCGCGGCGATGGGTATCGCTTCGCTCAACCCATCCTACGACGACGTTCTCCTGCGCCTGTAGGATCGGGCCCTGCCCGCGATTCGTACTCCCCAGCAATATCCCGAAGCACTCTGCGCCTGCGCACATACGGGAGCGGGCGCTAGAGTCGAGGTTTCCCTCTACCGACCCAGGAGACCGCCATGAACACCCGTGGCCTGCTCGACCAACTGCTCAAATCCGGCCAGGAACTCCTGCAGAACAAGGGGCTCGCCCAGACCGGCGGCCAAGCCCAGGCCGGGCAGGGCGCCGGCAAGGGCGGCCTGGACATCGGCAGCCTGCTCTCCGGCGCCGGTGGCGGCGCCCTGGCCGCCGGCGCGCTGGGCCTGCTGCTGGGCAGCAAGAAGGCGCGGAAGATGGGCGGCAAGGTCGTCACCTACGGCGGCCTGGCCGCCCTCGGGGTGATCGCCTACAAGGCCTACGGCAACTGGCAGCGCCAGCAGGCCAGCGCGCCGCGCGGCGAACCGCAGACCGTCGACCGCCTGCCGCCGGTGGAAGCCGAGGCCCACAGCCACGCCATCCTCCGCGCCCTGGTGGCGGCGGCCAAGGCCGATGGCCATATCGACACCCGCGAACGCCAGTTGATCGACGGCGAGATCGCCAAGCTCACCGGCGACCTGGAGCTGCAGGGCTGGCTCGACCGCGAACTGGCCAAGCCGCTGGACCCGCGGGAAGTGGCGGGGGCCGCGCAGAGCGAGGAAATGGCCGCCGAGATGTACCTGGCCAGCCTGCTCATGGTCGACGAGGAGAACTACATGGAGCGCGCCTACCTCGACGAACTGGCCCGCCAACTGAGCCTCGACCCGGGCCTCAAGGCCGAGCTGGAAGCCCAGGCGCAGAAGGCCCTGCAGGCACTGCCGGCCTGATTCTCAGCGCGCCCCTGAATAGTCCCGGACGGCATTGGCGGAATCCGCCACCGGGACTATCGTTGCCTGACTGCAACCACGCCGAGGGCGCTGCCATGAACACCACGGATCTGCTGGAACAACTGCTGCGGGCCGGCCAGGGCGCGCAGGCGCAACAGGGCGGCGCAGGCGGCCTGGGTGGCCTTGGCGGGTTGCTTGGCGGCCTGCTCGGCGGAGCCACCGGCGGTGGCGCAGCGGCCGGAGGCCTCGGCGGTCTCGGCGGCCTCGGCGGCGTGCTGGGCAGCATGCTCGGCGGCGGCGCCCCGGCCAGCCAGGGCCGCTCCAGCGGCGGCGGGGTCAACTACGCCATGCTCGCCTCCCTGGGCATGATGGCCTTCCAGGCCTACCAGAACTGGCAGCAGCAACAGGCGGCCGCCGCGCGGCAACAGCCGCCGACCACCGTCGACCAGCTCTCCGGCGACGAAGCCGAAGCCCACAGCCACGCCATCCTCATCGCCCTGATCGCCGCGGCCAAGGCCGACGGCCGCATCGACGACAAGGAAAAGCAGGCGATCTACGCGGAAATCTCCCGCCACGCCGGCGAACCGGAACTGCAAGCCTGGCTCGACAACGAAGTGCAGAAACCCCTCGAAGCCGCCGACGTGGCCCAGGCCGCGCAAGGCGACCCGGGCAAGGCCGCGGAAATGTACCTGGCCAGCGTGATGCTGGTGGACGACCAGCAGGAAAGCGAACGCAACTACCTGGACGAACTGGCCTACCAGCTGCAGCTCGACCCGGAGCTGCAGGCGCACCTGGAACAGCAGGCCAAGACCGGCGGTGAAGTAGCCTGAAACAACTTCGCGCGGCCCCGGGCCGCGCATTCGCACAGGCGCATGGTCGAAGGGATGCAATCAATCCGGACGAACGCATCCTGCGCGATGCGTTCGCCCTCAACCGGCAAGGAGGCGTCATGCCCTTCACCCGTTTCACCCTCTGCACCGCGCTGCTGCTCAGCGCCACCGCCACCCTGGCCAACGCCGCCAAACTCGAAGACGTGGCGCCCTATCCCAAGGCCGAAGACGGCTTCGTGCGCCAGGTCATCCACTTGCCGCAGCAAGCCCACGAAGAGAACTTCAAGGTCGAAGTCCTGGCCGGCAAGACCCTCACCGTCGACTGCAACCGCCAGCGCCTGGGCGGCAGCCTGGAAGAAAAGACCCTGGAAGGCTGGGGCTACCCCTACTACCGCCTGGACAAGGTCGGCGGCCCGGCCAGCACCCTGATGGCCTGCCCGCAAGGCACCAGCAGGAAGGACTTCGTACCGGTGGTCGGCGACGGCTTCCTGCTGCGTTACAACAGCAAGCTGCCGATCGTGATCTACGCCCCCAAGGACATCGAAGTCCGCTACCGCATCTGGTCCGCCTCGGACAAGGTCGAACACGCCCGCGCCGAATAAACCCCCCGACCAAACCCATGCATCCTGTAGGAGCGGGCCCTGCCCGCGATTCGCGCGCAGGGCGCGCTCCTACATGGGAATGGCGCGGGTGGGGCAGCGTAGCGGATCTTATCCGCGATCCGCGCCGAAACCTCCGGCAATCGCGGACAAGGTCCACTCCTACGGGGAGAGGAATGTCGTGTTTTCCGGCGACCTGTCGGAGCGGACTCCGTCCGCGATCCCGCCAGCACTGCTGGCGCCCGGCCAAGCACGGCGATGGGTATCGCTTCGCTCCACCCATCCTACGAAGAGCGCCACGGTTTAGCTGTGTAGGGCAGCGGCGTTCTGGCTGGCCGGTTCGGTATTTGCAGTCGAGTGCCAAGACCCGCTTTCATACGCCCTTGCAGGGAAACTCCATACGCATTACAGGCCGGAGGAAGCGGGCATCCTCTCGATAATAGTCCTGGCCCGTAACGATCAAGGACGCTTTGGATGCGATACATCACCAGCATTATTCTTCTGTTCTTCCCGCTATTCGCTCTGGCGAATAACTGCGTTTTCAGCCCTCCGAAAGAAGAGCCATTGGAGTACAAGGCAGGACGTTATCTGCCGGTTCTCCTGGGAGGCATCCAGTTCGACCTTCCGGGGACGCCCAAGGCCTTTCTCAGTACTGACGGCCTGATCGCAGCCTATCCCGACCGGCAATTCGTCAGCCATCAGCGCGTCACCTCGGAAACCTTCCCGGAATTTCGAGAGATCTTTCCGCACATCCAATCCGTCGCCCAGGTGTACCGGCTGATCTATGGCGTGGAACCTGCCACAGCCCTCACCGAGAGGCAGGCGCAGGAGTTGGCTATGTTGCGCAAAGTCTTCCGGCTCGACTGTAAGTCACAGGTACGCGCGTTCGGTATGGCAGACACCCGGATTCTGCTGCGCGAATTGGACAGCCCCGAGGGTGTCTTCGAAATCCTCGTGCTCCGTCAGAGCCATGTTGACCTGATCCAGGTGAGGGGGCCGGAGTCGATGGCGCTCGAAGTGGTTCGCAGCATCAGGAGGTCGGATCGATGAGCCGGATCGATCCCGCTGATGAGCAAGCCCTGAAAGAGGTCCTGGTGACCTGGTACGGGCCCCAGGCGCAGTATTGGAATATCAATCAGGCTGTGCTCGAACTGGTAATTGAAATGGTCAGGGAAATGGATAACTGCTCCGCGGCCATGGATTACATTCCGCAGCCGATCAACTTCGGCAATCCGCTCAGTCAGCTCGCCAAATCCCAATTGAAGAGATTCATTGCGCGTCTCAAGGATAACGACAGGACCTACCTGATCTGCGCCCGACATACCCTGCTCCATTTCAAATCGCCTCTGGCAATCGCAGCCATGGGCTTCTGAACGTGCAGGGCCTGGCGAAGCCCAGGTAGAGCGGACTCCACCGTCTTCCTGTTCCGTTCAGGCCTTGCTCTCAACCAGAATCCCCTGCTCCCGCTCACACAACTCCACCAGAAAATCCCAAACCAACCTCAGCCGCACCGACCGGTGCAACTCCCGTCGCGTACACATCCAGTACTCCCGCTCGATGAATTCCTCCGGCAGCACCGGCACCAGCAGCGGGTCGTGCAGGCCCATGAACTGCGGGAGGATGGCCAGGCCGACGCCGGCCTGGGCGGCTTGTTGCTGGGCCACCACGCTGGTGCTGCGGAACACCACCTGGGGGTGGCGGCAGAAGCTGTGGTGGAACATCAGTTCCTGGCTGAACAGCAGGTCGTCCACGTAGCCGATCCACTGGTGCTTGCACAGGTCGTCGCGGTCGCGCAGGGGCGGGGCCTTTTCCAGGTAGGCGGGGCTGGCGAACAGGCTCAGGCGGTAGCGCGTCAGGCGACGGCTGATCACCAGGTCGGCGTTGGGCCTTTCCAAGGTGATGGCGATGTCTGCCTCGCGGTTGGTGATGCTGACGAAGCGCGGCACCGACACCAGTTCCAGCTCAAGGCCCGGGTACTGGCGCATCAGCTCGCCCAGGCGCGGGGCGAGGAACATGGTGCCCAGGCCCTCGGTCACGCCCAGGCGCACCTGGCCCAGCGGGCTGATGCTCTGGCTCATTTCCTCCTGGGCGAGCAGGGCGGTGTTCTCCATGGCCTCGGCGTGCTTGAGCAGCGCCAGGCCCGCCGGGGTCAGCTGGTAGCCGCCGGTGTGCTGGGCGAACAGCTGGGTGCCCAGGTCGCGTTCGATGTTCTCGATGTGCCGGGCCACGGTGGCGTGGGTGGTGCCCAGCTTGCGCGCGGTGGCCAGCAGGCGGCCGCTGCGGTGCAGTTCGAGGAAGTAGCGCAGGTCGTTCCAGTCGAACATGGCGGGCTCCGTTGTTAGAAAACGATCAGCAGCTGACTCGAAATGTTCGTTTTTTTATCGCGAATGAGCGGCTAGCCTCAAGCGACGCATCGATAAGAACGACTAACTATAAGAACAACTGGAGGTCAGCCCATGCCCCAGGCACTGGACGCTTTCGACTACCTGATCGTGGGTGCCGGCCCCGCCGGGTGCCTGCTGGCCAACCGCCTGTCCGCCGACCCGGCCAACCGCGTGCTGCTGATCGAAGCCGGCGGCCCGGACAACTACCCCTGGATCCACATCCCCGTCGGCTACCTCTACTGCATCGGCAACCCGCGCACCGACTGGTGCTTCGACACCGAAGCGGTGCCCGGCCTCAACGGCCGCGCCATCAAGTACCCCCGCGGCCGCGTGCTCGGCGGCTGCTCGTCGATCAACGGCATGATCTACATGCGCGGCCAGGCCCGCGACTACGACGGCTGGGCCGCCGAGGGCAACCCCGGCTGGGGCTGGAACGACCTGCTGCCGCTGTTCCTCGGCATGGAGGACCACTTCGCCGGCGACAGCGCTATCCACCATGGCGGCGGCGAATGGCGGGTGGAGCAGCAGCGGCTGTCCTGGGAAATCCTCGATGCCTTCCGCGAGGCGGCGGCGCAGACCGGGATCGCTTCGGTGGACGACTTCAACGGCGGCGACAACGAAGGCTGCGGCTACTTCCAGGTGAACCAGCGCGGCGGCGTGCGCTGGAATGCTTCCAAGGCCTTCCTGCGCCCGGTCGAGCAGCGCCCGAACCTGCTGGTGCTGACGAATGTCGAGGCGCAGCAACTGATCCTCGAAGACGGCCGAGCCAAAGGCCTGGTGGTGGACTGGCAGGGCGCCCGCCGCGAACTGCGGGCGCGCCGCGAGGTGATCCTGTGCGCCGGCGCCATCGGCTCGCCAACCCTGCTGCAGCGCTCGGGCATCGGCCCGCGGCCCTTGCTGGAACAACTGGGCATCGGCGTGCGCCACGCGCTGCCCGGCGTCGGCGAGAACCTGCAGGACCACCTGCAACTGCGGCTGATCTACCGCATCCAGGGCACCCGCACCTTGAACCGCATCGCCGCCACGCCCTGGGGCAAGGTCGGCATGGGCCTGGAGTACCTGTTCAAGCGCAGCGGCCCGCTGTCCATGGCGCCGAGCCAACTGGGCGCCTTCGCCAGGTCCGACCCCGGCCAGGCCTCGGCCAACCTCGAATACCACGTGCAGCCGCTGTCCCTGGAGCGCTTCGGCGAGCCGCTGCACGCCTTCCCGGCCTTCACCGCCTCGGTATGCGACCTGCGCCCGCAAAGCCGCGGCAGCGTACGCATCCGCAGTACCGACCCGCGCGCCAAGCCGCTGATCCAGCCCAACTACCTGAGCCACCCGGAAGACCTCAAGGTGGCCGCCGACGCCATCCGCCTGACCCGCCGCATCGCCGCCGCGCCGGCCCTGGCGCGCTTCCGCCCGGAGGAATACAAGCCCGGCCCGGACTTCCACAGCGAGGAAGACCTGCACCGCGCCGCGGCTGACATCGGCACCACCATCTTCCACCCTGCCGGCACCTGCCGCATGGGCAGCGGGCCGAATGCCGTGGTCGATAGCCAGCTGCGCGTGCACGGCATCCCCGGCCTGCGCATCGCCGACGCCTCGATCATGCCCACGCTCACTTCCGGCAACAGCTGCTCGCCGGTGCTGGTGATCGCCGAGAAGGCGGCGCGGATGATCCTGGCCGAACCCTCGCGGCAGGCGGAGGTCATCCCTATCAGCGGCCGGGAGGAGAAGGCCCTGTCCTGACGGCCACCCCGGCGGGACGAACACGAGGTTCGACAGCAGACAGCGTCGCGCGGCCCCCGGGCCGTGGCGGTCGAGGCTGAAACAACAATAAGAGCCCCCACGAGGGGCAGGAGAGCCGTAATGACCGATCTAGCACAGCCCCAGTCGTTCGAACGGGGGCGCTCCAGCAGCCGCGAAGAGCGCAAGGTGATCTTCGCTTCCTCGCTCGG
Source organism: Pseudomonas citronellolis (assembly GCF_001586155.1). Taxonomy (NCBI): domain Bacteria; kingdom Pseudomonadati; phylum Pseudomonadota; class Gammaproteobacteria; order Pseudomonadales; family Pseudomonadaceae; genus Pseudomonas; species Pseudomonas citronellolis. The sequence goes on along the minus strand of NZ_CP014158.1, from coordinate 5,388,583 downwards.
CACCGTGTTCGAGTGGTACGACTTCTTCCTCTACGGATCGCTGGCAGCGGTCATCAGCAAGCAGTTCTTCGCCGGCGTCAACGACACCACCGCTTTCATCTTCGCCCTGCTGGCCTTCGCCGCCGGCTTCCTGGTGCGGCCCTTCGGCGCCCTGGTGTTCGGCCGCCTGGGCGACATGATCGGGCGCAAGTACACCTTCCTCGCCACCATCCTGCTGATGGGCCTGTCGACCTTCTGCGTCGGCCTGCTGCCGTCCTACGCCAGCATCGGCGTGGCCGCGCCGATCATCCTCATCGCCCTGCGCCTGCTGCAGGGCCTGGCCCTGGGCGGCGAATACGGCGGCGCGGCCATCTACGTCGCCGAGCACGCCCCGGCCAACAAGCGCGGCGCCTACACCAGCTGGATCCAGTGCACCGCCACCGCCGGCCTGCTGCTGTCGCTGCTGGTGATCTGGGGCTGCCGCCAGGCCACAGGCGAAGCCTTCGAGACCTGGGGCTGGCGCCTGCCGTTCCTGATTTCCATCGTGCTGCTGGGCATCTCCACCTGGATCCGCCTGTCCATGCAGGAGTCGCCAGCGTTCCTGAAGATGAAGGCCGAGGGCAAGATCAGCAAGTCGCCGCTCAAGGAGTCCTTCACCCGCTGGAGCAACCTGAAGATCGTGCTGATCGCCCTGTTCAGCATCAACGCCGGCCAGGCGGTGACCTTCTACGCTGCGCAGTTCTACGTGATGTTCTTCCTCACCCAGGTGCTCAAGGTCGACCCGGGGCTGTCCAACGTGCTGCTGATCATCTCCCTGGTGATAGGCGCGCCGCTGTTCGTGCTGGCCGGCTGGGTGTCCGACAAGGTCGGGCGCAAGCCGGTGCTGGTGGTCGGCCTGCTGCTGGCGACGGTGTTCTACTTCCCGCTGTTCAAGGCCCTGACCCACTACGCCAACCCGCAGATCGACCAGGCCTCGCGCCAGGCCCCGGTGGTGGTGATGGCCGACCCGGCCACCTGCACCTTCCAGTTCGACCCGGTGGGCAAGGCCAAATTCGACAGCCCCTGCGACAAGGCCAAGACCCTGCTGGTGAAAGGCGGCGTGCCCTACAGCACCCAGGCCGCGCCGGCCGGCAGCGAGCTGGTGGTAAGCGTGGGCGAGAAGCGCATCGAAGGCTTCGACGCCGCCGCCCTGGGCGCCGCGGTGAAGGAAGCCGGCTACCCGACCCAGGCCGACGCCTCGCTGGTGAACCGGCCGATGGTGATCGCCATCATCGTGGCGCTGATCTTCATCGCCACCTGCTGCTACGGCCCGCTGGCGGCGCTGATGGTCGAGCTGTTCCCGACGCGCATCCGCTACACCTCGCTGTCGCTGCCGTACCACATCGGCAACGGCTGGTTCGGCGGCCTGCTGCCGACCATCTCCTTCGCCCTGGTGGTGTACACCGGCAACATCTTCTACGGCCTCTGGTATCCGGTGCTGATCACCGGCGTGAGCCTGGTGTGCTCGCTGCTGTTCCTGCGCGAGACGCGGCACAACGACATCCATGCCGATTGATCACGGCGCCGCCGGGGGCTCTTCGTAGGAGCGAGCTTGCTCGCGAAGGGTGCCTTCCGGCGGCAGCTGTGTGCCAGGTTGACTCTGTCCCCTCTCCCTGAAGGGAGAGTAGGCTGTCCGGTGCGCTCGGGAAGTTCGGCGTCAACCTGAGCGGACGTCTGCGAATCGCGCACAGGGCGCGCTCACCCGTCCATGCCACCGGGGCATCCGGCGTGGCCGGCAAATCCAATCGCGGACGGAGTCCGCTCCTACGCCCGTGCTTTTCTGAACCGTAGGCGTAACTGTCTTGCAGGCCGCGCCGGGGTGCTCTTCGTAGGATGGGTTGAGCTTGCGAAACCCATGCGGTTGCGCTGATGGGTATCGCTTCGCTCAACACCATCCTACGACGGAACTCCTCTCGTGGGTGGGCGTGTTAGAACAACGCCATCTGCCGATCGACCAGCCGTGCGAAGTCGTCGCCGACGAAGGGCAGGATGGCGTCGGCCACCGGTTGCAGCTGGCGTGTCAGGTAGTGTTCGTAGTCGATGGCCGCGCGGCGGTTTTCCAGGGGCTCGGGGCCGGCGGTGGTGATCAGGTAGCTGATCCAGCCGCCGTGCTGGTATTGCCGCGGGCGGCCCTGGCTCTGGTTGTAGTCGTCGGCGGCACGGGCTGCGCGCACGTGGGGCGGGACGTTGCGTTCGTAGTCGTCCAGGCGCCGGCGCAGGCGCTTGCGGTAGACCAGCAGGGCGTCCAGCTCGCCGGCCAGGGTGCGGCGCACGTAGTCGCGCACGTAGTCCTGGTAGGGCTGGCGGCGGAAGATGCGTTCGTACAGCTCCTGCTGGAAGCGCTGGGCCAGCGGCGACCAGTCGGTGCGCACCGTTTCCAGGCCCTTGAAGACCATTTCCTCGCTGCCGTCGGCGCGCCGCACCAGGCCGGCGTAGCGCTTCTTGCTGCCTTCCTCGGCGCCGCGCACCGTGGGCATCAGGAAGCGCTGGTAGTGGGTTTCGTACTGCAGCTCCAGGGCGCTTTCCAGGTCGTAGGTTTCGCGCAGGTGCTCCTTCCACCATTGGTTGATGCGTTGCACCAGGGCGCGGCCGATGTGCTCGGCGTCCGCCTCGGCGTGGGCACCGCCGAGCCAGACGAAGGTGGAGTCGGTGTCGCCGTAGATCACCTGGTGGCCCTGCGCCTCGATCAGCTCGCGGGTGCGGCGCATGATCTGGTGCCCGCGCATGGTGATGGACGACGCCAGGCGCGGGTCGAAGAAACGGCAGCCGCTGGAGCCGAGCACGCCGTAGAAGGCGTTCATGATGATCTTCAGCGCCTGGGACAGCGGCTTGTTGCCCTCGCGCTTGGCCGCCTCGCGGCCCTGCCACACGCGCTCGACGATGGCCGGCAGGCAGTGCCGGCTGCGCGAGAAGCGGGCGCCGCGGAAGCCTTCCACCGCGTGTTCGTCGTCCGGCTGGCGCAGGCCTTCCACCAGGCCCACCGGGTCGATCAGGAAGCTGCGGATGATCGACGGGTACAGGCTCTTGTAGTCCAGCACCAGCACCGAGTCGTACAGCCCAGGGCGCGAGTCCATGACGAAGCCGCCGGGGCTGGCCTCCGGCGGCTTGCCGCCGAGGTTGGGGGCGACGAAGCCAAGGCGGTGCATGGCCGGCAGGTACAGGTGGGTGAAGGCCGCCACCGAGCCGCCGCTGCGGTCGGCGGGCAGGCCGGTGACGCTGGCGCGTTCGAGCAGAAAGTGCAGCAGCTCGGTCTTGGCGAAGATGCGCGTGACCAGCTCGCAGTCCTTGAGGTTGTAGTGGGCCAGCGCCGGCTTGTCCTCGGCGAACTTGCGGTCGATCTCGGCCATGCGGTCGTAGGGGTTGTCGATCGCCTTGCCTTCGCCCAGCAGCGTCTGCGCCACGCTTTCCAGGCTGAAGGAGGGGAAGCTCCAGGTGGCCGAACGCAATGCCTCGATGCCGTCGATGATCAGCCGCCCGGCGGCCGCGGCGAAGTAGTGGTTGCTGCCGCTGCCGTGCTGGCGCCAGTGCATCTCGTCTCCGTCGCGGCCCAGGCGCAGGGGGATCTTCAGGCGCTGGGCGTGCTCGCGCAGCACGCGCAGGTCGAACTGCACCAGGTTCCAGCCGATGATGGCGTCGGGATCGTGCTCGGCCAGCCACTGGTTGAGGCTTTCCAGCAGTTCGCCGTGGCTGTCGCGGTAGGCCAGGTCGAAGTCCAGCCAGCTGGCATCGCCGTTGGCTGGGCCGAGCATGTACACCTGGCGCTGGCCGCAGCCTTCCAGGGCGATGGAATAGAGGTTGCCGTGGATGTCGGTCTCGATGTCCAGGGACACCAGCTTCAGCCGTGGCCGATAGTCCGGTGCCGGTTTGAGCACGGCTTCGCACAGCACGCCCTCGGCATCGGCCTCGCCATCGAAGCTCACCGGGGCGGTGATGAAGCGCTCCATCAGGTAGCGCTCCGGCGGGCGGATGTCGGCTTCCAGCACCTCGGTGCCGGCCGCGCGCAGGCGCTTGTCCAGGTCCATCAGCTGGCGGTGCTGGCGGCAGTACAGGCCCAGCACCGGGCGTTGCTCGAAGTCGCGCAACTGCAGCGGGCGCAGCTCCACGCCGGTTTCGCCCTGCAGCAGGCGCTGCGCCGCCTCGCGCTGGGCGGCGGGGAGGAAGGCCACCGAGGTCTGCGGCGGCAGGCGCACCCGGCGCGGGCCGGCGTCGGTGGCCAGCCAGAACTCCACCTCGGTGCCGGCGGGCGTGTCGCGCCAGTGCCGGGTGAGGACGAAGCCGTGTTGTGCTGCCACCGGTAACCCCTGGGAAGAATCTTTCAGGCGTTCATTCTACCCGGGGCGCCGGACGCGCGCCCGGCCGCCTCTGGACGAAAGGCCTAAGGTTGGCGGCGGTAGCGGCCGATAAGCGGGGGTCATTCCACCCGCCGGTACCCTATTCGTCATGCCTCACTCTTCCTTCTCCCTGGAAAACCACTACCGCAAGGCCGACCGCATCATGTTCGGCGTGCTCTGGCTGATGTTCGCCTACTCGCTCGCCCTGGCCGCCTGGCACGATACTTGGGGGCAGGCCCTGCTGATCGGCGGCGGCACGCTGGCGGCCATGCATGGCCTGAACCCGTTGATCGGTGGCCGGCGCTTGATGCGCTGCTGCATGGGCGTCGCCTTCATGGCCTTCGCCGCCCTGCAGATCAACCAGAGCGGCGGGATCATCGAGATGCACTTCGGCATCTTCGTGCTGCTGGCGATCCTGGTGTTCTACCGCGACTGGCTGCCCATCGTGGTCGCCGCCAGCTTCATCGCCGTCCACCACCTGGCCTTCTTCGCTCTGCAGCAGGGCGGCAGCGGGCTGTGGGTGGCGCCCCAGGGCACATGGCCGATCATCTTCCTGCACGCTTTCTACGTGGTGCTGGAAAGCTCGATCCTGGTCTACCTGGCCATCCAGTCCCACGCCGAGGCCCGCGGCGCCATGGGCTTGCTGGCCTCGGTGAGCCGCCTGACCGAAAGCGACGTGGTCGACCTCAGCTACCGCAGCCCGGTGTCCGGCGCCATGAACTCGCGCCTCAACCGCTTCCTCGCGCGGCTGGACGAGCTGGTCGCCGTGGTCCTGCGCGATGCCCTGGGGCTGAACGAACTGGCCCAGCAGCTGGCCAGCACCACCCAGACGCTGCGCGACGGCGCCCGGCGCCAACTGGGCGAGACCGCGCACATGTCCGGTGCCATGCGCCAGATGGGCAGCACCATCGAGGGCGTGGCGGCCAATGCCGACGAGGCCGCGCAGACCGCCCTGCGCATCAACCAGGAGGCGCGCGACGGCAGCGAGCTGATGCGCGAGAGCCTGGAGGAGATCGGCCGCCTCGCCAGCCAGATCGACGACAGCGACCGCCAGGTCCAGGACCTGGACGCCCAGGCCCAGCAGATCGGCCGGGTGGTGGAAGTCATCCGCGGCATCGCCGAACAGACCAACCTGCTGGCGCTCAACGCCGCCATCGAGGCCGCGCGGGCCGGCGAGCAGGGCCGCGGCTTCGCCGTGGTGGCCGACGAGGTGCGCAACCTGGCGCAGAAGACCGCGCTGTCCACCCGCGAGATCCAGGAAGTGATCGGCCGCCTGCAAAGTGGCAGCCGCGCCGCGGCCCAGGCCATGTCGAGCAGCCGGGAGAACGTCGAGCAATGCGTGTCGCGCAGCCGGCGCACCAGCGAACTGCTCCTGCGCATGACCGAGGGCATCGCCAGCATCAGCCAGATGAACCAGCTCATCGCTACGGCCACCCAGGAGCAGAGTTCCGTCAGCGAGGAGGTCATCCTCCACCTACAGGACGTGCAGGGCGTGGCCGAGCACAACGACAGCGATGCCCAGGCCCTGGAGCGCGAGGGCTCGCGCCTGCAGGAGCTGAGCGGGCGCCTGCAGCGCCTGACCGAGCGCTTCCAGGTCACCCGCTGAGGCGCTACGGGCGGTTCTCTTTTGCGCCGATCCTGTCCAGAATGGCCGCCCCTTTTCCCAGCCCCGACGCCATGAACGCACAAGCCCTCGACGTACTTCTGCAACAGCTGCTGGCCGCCCTGGAGGCACCGCCCGCCGAGGTTCGCCGCCTGTTCCACGGCCGCGGCCGGCGCTGGCCGGGGCTGGAGCATGTGACCGCGGATTGGCTGCAGGGCGTGCTGCTGGTGTCGCTGTTCCGCGAGCCGGGCGAAGATGAACTGGCGGCGCTGGAGCGCCTGCTGCTGGGCCTTGGCGAGTCGCCGCAATGGCGCGCCAGCGGCGCCGAGGCTTTGCTGCTGCAGCACCGCTACCGCCCGGACAGCGCCATGCAGGCCCTGTTCGGCGAGGTGCCGGAGGAGCGCGTGGTCAGCGAGAACAGCCTGCGCTACCTGCTGGACCTGGGGCGCAAGCAGAACAACGGCCTGTTCCTCGACATGCGCCTGGGCCGCCAGTGGGTGCAGGCCCGGGCCGCCGGGCAGCGGGTGCTCAACCTGTTCGCCTACACCTGCGGCTTCTCGGTGGCGGCCATCGCCGGCGGCGCCGAGCACGTGGTCAACCTGGACATGGCGCGCGCCGCCCTGAGCCGCGGGCGCGACAACCACCGGCTGAACGGCCACGACCTGTCGCGGGTGGAATTCCTCGGCCACGAGCTGTTCAAGTCCTGGGGCAAGGTGAAGAAGTCCGGGCCCTACGACCTGGTGATCATCGACCCGCCGTCGTTCCAGAAGGGCAGCTTCGCCCTCGGCAAGGACTACCCGCGCATCCTGCGCCGCCTGCCCGAGCTGCTGGCGCCCGGTGGGCGGGTGCTGGCCTGCGTCAACGATCCGTCCGTGAGCCCGGCCTTCCTTATCCAGGGCATGGCCGCCGAGGCGCCGGAACTGGCCTTCGTCGAGCGCCTGGACAACCCGCCGGAGTTCGCCGACGTCGATGAGGATGCGGCGCTCAAGGCGCTGGTGTTCGCCTACCCGGGCTAAGCCCGCACCTGGATGTAACACCTGGCACACAATCTGCTCCGCATCGGCCATGGCACGGAAAACGCCGGTTTTCCGTCATCCCCTGGCCACGGAGCGAATCCCATGCGCTTTTCCTGCAACGGTTGCGGCAAGTGCTGCCATGACCACCACGTACCCCTGACCCTCGACGAATCCCGCGACTGGGTGGCCGACGGCGGCAGCCTGATCGTCCTGCTGGAGGCGGTGCTGGACGACGGCGCCGGGCTGCCGGAGGGGCAGCGCGAGCACGTGCTGCGCCGTTCGCTGCCGGTCCGCTGCGGCAGCACCCAGGCGCACCTGGCGATCACCTTCGCCGCCTTCAACCAGGGCGCCTGCCGCCACCTGGGCAGCGACATGCGCTGCGGCATCTACGAGCGGCGGCCGCTGGTGTGCCGCATCTACCCCATGGAGATCAACCCGCACATCCCGTTGCGCGCGGAGGCCAAGGACTGCCCGCCGCAGGTCTGGGACGAGGGCCCGGAGCTGATCGTCGGCGGACGCCTGGTGGACACCGAACTGGCGGCGCTGATCGAGCGTTCGCGCCAGGCCGACCGCGAGGAGATCGCCGCCAAGGCGGCCATCTGCGAGCGCCTGGGCATCAGCGTCTCGGCGCTCAAGGGCGACGGCTTCACCGCCTACCTGCCGCAGCGCAAGGCCTTCCTGGCGGCCCTGGACGCGGTGCGCGCGCAGACGCCGGCCAACTCCGCGGCGGACTGGCAGCTGCATGTCTCCAGCGACGACCTGGCCCGCCAACTGGAGGAAACCGGGGCGATGATCGCCGCCCTGCTGGCCGACGACTGCGCCTTCATTCCATTGCGCGCGGCCTGATGGGGGAGGGGATGGTCGGGTAGTAGTCCTTCGGAATAATGACGCCGAAAATTCGCCGGTGCGGATAATATATGCGGCATTTTCCGCTAGAACTGAAAAGAAGGCTGACGCCAATCTGCCTTCGTCTGCAGGTTTTATCTGTCAGACAGCCGATCATCACCAGGGGAATACTGTGAAGAATTGGACGCTCCGCCGACGTATCCTGGCCAGCTTCGCGGTCGTGATCGCGATCATGTTGCTGATGGTGGTGGTTTCCTACATCACCCTGCTCGCCGTCGAGCGTGATTCGCGCCGCGTCAGCACCGACGCCATGCCGGGCACCTATGCGCTGACCACGGTGCGCTCCTCCTGGACCGACACCATGCTGCGCACCCAGGCCCTGGTCGGCCTGGGCGACGGCAAGCCGCTGGATGCCGCCGGCCGCCAGGGCTTCCGCGAGCTGCACGAGACCCTGCTGCAGCGCATCGCCACCTACGAGTCCACCGTGCACGAGTCGGCCGACCGCGAGCTGCTGGCCCGCTACAAGCAGCAGGCAGTGGATTTCCAGGCGCAGCTGGAGCAACTGCTCGACCTCTACGACAAGGACCACGAGGCCGCCCGCCAGTCGCTGCTGCATGATCTGCTGCCGGCCTGGGAGAAGGGCCGCCAGACGCTCAACGAGCTGATCGCGCTGAACAAGCAGATCGCCGATTCGGCGGCCATCGCCATCGTCCACCTGGTCGAGGTGGCCGAGGTCACCATGCTGGTCTCGCTGTTGCTGGCGATTTTCGCCGCCGGCGTCCTCGGCCTGCTGCTGATGCGCGCCATCACCGGCCCGGTGGAGAAGGTGGTGAAGACCCTCGAGACCATGAGCGGCGGCGACCTCACCGCGCGCCTGGCGCTGGAGCGCAACGACGAGTTCGGGGTGATCGAGAGTGGCTTCAACGGCATGGCCGAGGAGCTCAAGGCCCTGGTGGCGCAGGCGCAGCGCTCGGCCATCCAGGTCACCACCTCGGTCACCGAGATCGCCGCCACTTCCAAGCAGCAGCAGGCCACCGCCACCGAGACCGCCGCCACCACCACCGAGATCGGCGCCACCTCGCGGGAGATCGCCGCCACCTCGCGCGATCTGGTGCGCACCATGACCGAGGTCTCCAGCGCCGCCGAGCAGACTTCCACCCTGGCCGGCTCCGGCCAGCTGGGCCTGGCCCGCATGGAAGAGACCATGCACCAGGTGATGGGCGCCGCCGAGCTGGTCAACGCGAAGCTGGCGATCCTCAACGAGCGCGCCGGCAACATCAACCAGGTGGTCACCACCATCGTCAAGGTCGCCGACCAGACCAACCTGCTCTCGCTCAACGCCGCCATCGAGGCGGAGAAGGCCGGCGAGTACGGCCGCGGCTTCGCCGTGGTGGCCACCGAGGTGCGTCGCCTGGCCGACCAGACCGCGGTGGCCACCTACGACATCGAGCAGATGGTCCGCGAGATCCAGTCGGCGGTGTCCGCCGGGGTGATGGGCATGGACAAGTTCTCCGAGGAGGTGCGCCGCGGCATCGCCGAGGTCGGCCAGGTCGGCGAGCAGTTGTCGCAGATCATCCACCAGGTGCAGGCCCTGGCGCCGCGGGTGCAGATGGTCAACGAAGGCATGCAGGCGCAGGCCACTGGCGCCGAGCAGATCAACCAGGCCCTGGTGCAACTGGGCGAGGCCACCGGGCAGACCGTGGAGTCGCTGCGCCAGGCCGGTTTCGCCATCGACGAGCTGAACCTTGTGGCCAATGGACTGCGCAATGGCGTCTCGCGCTTCAAGGTCTGAGGCCGGCGGGCGGCTGTACCTGCAGTTCCGCCTGGGCGCCGACCGCTACGCGCTGGACGTGCATGAGATCGTCGAGGTCCTGCCGCTGCGGCGCTTCAAGCAGGTGCCCGAGGCACCGGCCTGGGTGGCCGGGCTGTTCGTCCACCGCGGCGAACTGCTGCCGGTGCTCGACCTCAGCCAGATCGCCTGCGGCCGCCCGGCGCCGCGGCACACCAGCACGCGCCTGGTGCTGGTGGACTACCGCTTCGCCGGCAGCGGCCCGCAGCGGCGCCTGGGGCTGATCCTGGAACAGGCCAGCCAGACCTTGCGCCGCGACCCGGCGGCCTTCCGCGACTACGGCCTGGAGCCGGTCGAGGCGCGCTACCTGGGGCCGGTGCTGGAAGACGCCGAGGGCCTGCTGCAGCGCGTGCAGGTGGACGAACTGCTGCCCGAACACGTGCGCGAACTGCTCCTGGCCCAGGGTGAACGGCCATGAGCGACGAGCGTTTCAGCCAACTGCTCAAGGCGCGCATCGGCCTGGACGCGGAGTCGGTGGGCGAGGCGGTCATCGCCCGCGCCGTGCGCCAGTGCGCCAACCGCAGCAGCGGCGGCGACCTGGAGGCGTACTGGCAGCGCCTGCAGGGCTCCGCCGAGGAACAGCAGGCGCTGATCGAGGCGGTGATAGTCCCGGAGACCTGGTTCTTCCGCTACCCCGAATCCTTCGCCGCCCTCGGCCGCCTGGCCCTGCGCCGGCAGCTGGAGCTGGCCGGCGCGCGGCCCCTGCGCCTGCTCAGCCTGCCCTGTTCCACCGGCGAGGAGCCGTACTCCATCGCTATGGCCCTGCTCGACGCGGGGCTGCCGGAGGCGGCCTTCCAGATCGACGCCCTGGACGTCAGCCCGGCCTCGCTGGAGCGCGCGGCCCATGGCGTGTACGGGCGCAACTCGTTCCGCGGCAGCGAACTGGGCTTCCGCGACCGCTACTTCCATGCCGAGGGCCCCGACTACCGCCTCGACGAGCGGGTGCGCCGCCGCGTGCGCCTGCGCCGCGGCAACCTGCTGGCGCCCGGCCTGCTGGCCGAGGAGGCGCCCTACGACTTCCTGTTCTGCCGCAACCTGCTGATCTATTTCGACCGCGACACCCAGGAACGCGCCGTGCAGGTGCTGCTGCGCCTGGTGCGCGAGGACGGCGCGCTGTTCATCGGCCCGGCCGAGGCCAGCCTGACGTCGCGCCCGGGGCTGCGCGCGCTGGGCGTGCCGCAGTCCTTCGCCTTCCTGCGGGTGGCGGCGGAACCCGAGGCGCCGGCGGCCAGGCCGCGCCCCACCATGCAAACCACGCCGCCGCCGACAGTGGCGCCGCGCCCGGCACCGCGCCGCGCGCCTTCGCCGCCACCCGCCAGGCCGGCGGTAGCGCCGCCGAGCGGTGCCGAACAGGGCCTGGCGGAAATCGCCCGGCTGGCCAACCAGGGCCAGACGGCCCAGGCCCGCGCCGCCTGCGAGGCCTACCTGGCCCAGCACGGCCCGGCGGCCCAGGCCTATTACTGGCTCGGCCTGCTGGCCGATGCCGAGGGCCGCAACGAACAGGCCCAGGGCTACTACCGCAAGGCGCTGTACCTGCAGCCCGACCACCAGGAAAGCCTGCTGCACCTGGCCGCCCTGCTGGCCGCCCGCGGCGACCGGGAAGGCGCGCGACGCCTGCAGGAGCGCGCCGCGCGAGGAGTGAAGCGCGATGCCTGAGCAGCGCTACCACCTGCATCCGGAGGCCGCCGAACAGGCGGTGGACGACTGCTGGAACCGCATCGGCATCCGTGGCGACAAGTCCTGCCCGCGGCTGGCCGAACACATCCACTGCCGCAACTGCCCGGTCCACGCCGCCGCCGCCGTGCGCCTGCTGGACCGCTACGCACTGGGCGCCGAAGGCGAGCAGGCCGCCAGCGTCGAGGACGATGCGCCGCCGGGCGATGCCTACCTGCTGTTCCGTCTCGGCGAGGAATGGCTGGCCCTGCGCACCCTGGCGCTGGCGGAGGTGGCGCCGAACTGCCCGGTGCATTCGCTGCCGCACCAGCGCTCGCCGGTCGTGCTGGGCGTGGCCAACGTGCACGGCGCGCTGGTCGCCTGCCTGTCGCTGGCCGAACTGCTCGGCCTGGCGCCTTCCGCCCCGCGCGAGGACGAGGGCCGCCGCCTGCCGCGCATGCTGGTGCTGGCCACCGACAGCGGGCCGGTCCTGGCGCCGGTGGACGAGGTGGATGGCATCCACCCGCTGGCGCCGGGCCAGGCGCGCGTCGCCGCGGCGGCCGGCAGCCGTTTCACCCACGACGTGCTGAAGTGGCGCGGGCGCAGCGTGCGCCTGCTCGACCACCAGGCCTTGCTTGCCGCCGCCGCCCGGAGCCTGGCATGACCCCCGAGCAGATGAAGGACGCCTCGCTGCTGGAACTCTTCCGCCTGGAGGCCGAGGCCCAGGCCCAGGCGCTCGGCCAGGGCCTGCTGGCGCTGGAGCGCGAGCCGCGCCAGGCCGCGCAACTGGAGGCCTGCATGCGCGCCGCGCATTCGCTCAAGGGCGCCGCGCGCATCGTCGGCCTGGACGAGGGCGTGCAGGTCGCCCACGTCATGGAGGAATGCCTGGTGGCCGCCCAGGACGGCCGCCTGCTGCTGGGCGCGGAGCACATAGATGCGCTGCTGGCCGGCACCGATATCCTGCTGCACATCGCCGACGTCCAGGCCGAGCGTGCTGCCCAGGCGCGCGCGGCGGTGCCCGGCCTGGTGCAGCGCCTGGAGACACTGCTGGGCGCGGAGCCTGCGCAGCCCGCCGCACCTGTCGCCGCCGAAGCGCCGCCGGCTGCGCTGCCAGAGCCGCCGGCCGAAACCGCCGAGCCGGCGCCCGCCGCAGTCGAGAAAAAGGGCGAGGAGGGCACCGGCCGGGTGCTGCGCGTCACCGCCGAGCGCCTGAACCAGTTGCTCGACCTTTCCAGCAAGGCCCTGGTCGACTCCCAGCGCCTGCAACCGCAACTGGCCTCGATGCAACGCCTCAAGCGCCTGCAGGCCACCGCCAGCCGCCTGCTCGACGGTGCCCGCGACGCCGCCGGCGCCAGCCTCGACCCGCAGGCCCAGGCCTTCCTCGCCGATGCCCGGCGTCTGGTCGGCGAGTGCCAGCAACTGCTGGGCGAACAGATGGCCGAGCTGGACGAGTTCGCCTGGACCAGCTCGCAGCGCGCCCAGACCCTCTACGACAGCGCCCTGGCCTGCCGCATGCGGCCCTTCGCCGACGTGCTCGGCGGCCAGGCGCGCATGGTCCGCGACCTCGGCCGCGAGCTGGGCAAGTCGGTGCGCCTGGAAGTGGACGGGGTGTCCACCCAGGTCGACCGCGAGGTCCTGGAGAAACTCGAAGCGCCGCTGACGCACCTGCTGCGCAACGCCGTCGACCACGGCATCGAGACGCCGGACGCGCGGCGCCGGGCCGGCAAGCCGGAGCAGGGGCTGATCCGCCTGCTGGCGCGGCACCACGCCGGCATGCTGGTGCTGGACCTGCGCGATGATGGCGCCGGCGTCGACCTGCAACGCCTGCGCGAAGGCATAGTGCGCCGTGGCCTGTCCACCGGGGAGACGGTCGCGCGGCTGTCCGAGGAAGAGCTGCTGGCCTTCCTCTTCCTGCCCGGCTTCAGCCTGCGCGAGCAGGTCACCGAGGTCTCCGGCCGCGGCGTCGGCCTGGACGCCGTGCAGCACATGGTGCGCCAGCTGCGCGGCGGCATCCGCATGGAGCAGGTGGCGGGGCAGGGCAGCCACTTCCACATCGAGGTGCCGCTGACCCTCTCGGTGGTGCGCAGCCTGGTGGTGGAAATCGGCGGCGAGGCCTACGCCTTCCCCCTGGCGCACATCGAGCGCATGCGCAGCCTGGCGCCGGAGGAGATCGTGCAGATCGAGGGCCGCCAGCAGTTCTGGCACGAGGGCCGGCACGTCGGCCTGGTGGCCGCGCACCAATTGCTGCAGCGCTCGGAAGGCCGCGCGCCGGAGGGCGACATCCCGCTGGTGCTGATCCGCGAGCGCGACACCCTGTACGGCGTGGCGGTGGAGCGCTTCATCGGCGAACGCACCCTGGTGGTGATGCCGCTGGACGCGCGCCTGGGCAAGGTCCAGGACGTGTCCGCCGGCGCCGTGCTGGACGACGGCACGCCGGTGCTGATCCTCGACGTCGAGGACATGCTGCGCTCGGTGGACAAGCTGCTGGCCAGCGGCCGCCTGGAGCGCATCGACGCCGGCAACCGCCAGGGTGCGGCGCTGCGCAAGCGCGTGCTGGTGGTGGACGACTCGCTCACCGTGCGCGAGCTGGAGCGCAAGCTGCTGGCCGGCCGCGGCTACGACGTGGCGGTGGCGGTGGACGGCATGGACGGCTGGAACGCCCTGCGTTCGGAGCGCTTCGACCTGGTCATCACGGATATCGACATGCCGCGCATGGACGGTATAGAACTGGTCGGGCTGATCCGCCGCGACGCCCGCCTGCAAGCCCTGCCGGTCATGGTCGTGTCCTACAAGGACCGCGAGGAGGACCGCCGCCGCGGGCTCGATGCCGGCGCCGACTACTACCTGGCCAAGGCCAGTTTCCACGACGAGGCCCTGCTGGATGCGGTGGTCGATCTAATTGGAGGTGCGTAGGGTCGGCTCCCGTTTCGGCGCGGCCGCGACGGAGCCGCATTTTGCGCAGAGCAAGGCGCGAGGAGAGAGGTTTGGTTATTCCAAATGAACGACGAGTAACGCGGCGCTGCGCAAAATGCGGCCCGTCCCTTCGGGTTGCGCGGCAACGCGGCTCGCGCCGAAACGGGAGCCGACCCTAAGATGAGGATTGGCATCGTCAACGATATGCCTCTGGCGGTGGAAGCGTTGCGCCGGGCCTTGGCCTTCGAACCCACGCACCGCGTGCTCTGGGTCGCCAGCAACGGCGCCGAGGCGGTGGAAATGTGCGCCGCGCAGACCCCCGACGTGGTGCTGATGGACCTGCTGATGCCGGTGATGGACGGTGTGGAGGCCACGCGGCGGATCATGGCCGCCTCGCCCTGCGCCATCATCGTGGTCACCGTGGACCTGGAGCAGAACCTCTCGCGGGTGTTCGAGGCCATGGGCTGCGGCGCGGTGGACGCGGTGAACACCCCGGCGCTGGGCGTCGGCGACTCCCTGGAGGCGGCCCGCCCGCTGCTGCGCAAGCTGCAGAACCTGGCCTGGCTGTCGGCCCCGGGCAACAGCCGGCCGCGCAGCGAGGTCGCCGTGCGCGAAAACCCGGCCAAGGCCCGCCGCCTGGTGGCCGTGGGCGCCTCGGCCGGTGGTCCGGCGGCCCTGGCCGAGTTGCTGGGCCTGCTGCCGGCGAGCTTTTCTGCGGCCATGGTGGTGGTGCAGCACGTGGACGAAGTGTTCGCCGCCGGCATGGCCGAATGGCTGGCCAGCCAGGCGCGCATCCCGGTGCGCCTGGCGCGCAACGGCGAAGTGCCGCAGCCCGGCTGCGTGCTGCTGGCCGGCACCAACGACCACATCCGCCTGCAACGCAATGGCGAGCTGGCCTACACCGCCGAACCCTGCGGGCACATCTACCGGCCCTCGATCGACGTGTTCTTCGACAGCGTGGCCGACAACTGGGTGGGCCAGGCCACCGGCGTGCTGCTCACCGGCATGGGCCGCGACGGCGCCCAGGGCCTGAAGCACATGCGCGAACGCGGCTTCCTGACGCTGGCCCAGGACCAGGCCAGCAGCGCCGTCTACGGCATGCCCAAGGCCGCCGCGGCGATCGGCGCCGCCACCGAGATCCGAGCCCTGGGCGACATCGCCCGGCGCCTGGGCGAACTGTACGGCTGACATTCCGGAGGCAGCGCCAGCGGCGCCACGACGACGATGAACCCCAAGCATAGCGAGAACCCCTTGATCACTCCGGACGACACCGCGGTCATGGTCCTGCTGGTCGACGACCAGGCCATGATCGGCGAGGCCGTGCGCCGCGCCCTGGCCGAGGACGGCGGCATCGACTTCCACTTCTGCTCCGACGCCACCCAGGCCATCGAGCAGGCCCTGCAGATCCGCCCGACGGTGATCCTGCAGGACCTGGTGATGCCCGACACCGACGGCCTGGAGCTGGTGCGCCAGTACCGCCGCCACCCGCAGACGCGCGACATCCCGATCATCGTCCTGTCGACCAAGGAGGAGCCGCAGGTCAAGAGCGCCGCCTTCGCCGCCGGGGCCAACGACTACCTGGTCAAGCTGCCCGACGCCATCGAACTGGTGGCGCGGGTGCGCTACCACTCGCGCTCCTACCTTGCCCTGCAGCAGCGCGACGAGGCCTACCGCGCCCTGCGCGAGAGCCAGCAGAAGCTGCTGGAGACCAACCTGGTGCTGCAGCGGCTGATGAACTCCGACGGCCTCACCGGGCTGTCCAACCGCCGCCACTTCGACGAGTACCTGGAAATGGAATGGCGCCGCGCCCTGCGCGAGCAGAGCCTGCTGTCGCTGCTGCTGATCGACGTCGACCACTTCAAGGCCTACAACGACACCTTCGGCCACGTCGCCGGCGACGAGGCGCTGCGCCGCGTGGCCGGGACCATCCGCGAAAGCTGCGCGCGCTCCTCCGACCTGCCGGCGCGCTACGGCGGCGAGGAGTTCGCCATCATCCTCCCGGGCACCTCGCCGGGCGGCGCGCGGCTGCTGGCGGAAAAGCTGCGGCTGACCGTGCAGGCCCTGGGCATCGCCCACGAGCAGCCGGATTCCGGCGCGGTGCTGACGGTCAGCGTCGGCGTGGCGACCCTCACCCCGGGGCAGGGCGAAAGCTGCCTGCGGCTGATCGAACACGCCGACCGCGCGCTCTACAACGCCAAGCACGGCGGACGCAACCAGGTGGGGGTGGACGGCGGCGCAACCGGCTGACGCACAGCCGCCCACGGGCGGCTTTCTCGGGTATACTTCCGGGTTTTTCCACGCCATTACCCGTGAGTGCTGACCGCCATGGAAATCCAACCGATCCTCAACAGCATCAAGGACCTCTCCGACCGTACCCAGTCCATTCGGGGGTATCTTTGACTACGATCTGAAACATGATCGTCTGATCGAAGTAAACCGCGAGCTGGAAGACCCGGCGGTCTGGAACAAGCCCGAATACGCCCAGAACCTGGGCCGCGAGCGCGCCATGCTGGCGCAGATCGTCGAGACCCTCGACGAGCTGACCGGCGGCCTGGCCGACTCCCGCGACCTGCTCGACATGGCGGTCGAGGAGAACGACGAAGGCGCCGTCGGCGACGTCGAAGCGGAAGTCCAGCGCCTGCGCGAAATCCTCGAGAAGCTGGAATTCCGCCGCATGTTCAGCGGCGAGATGGACCCGAACAACGCCTACCTGGACATCCAGGCCGGCTCCGGCGGCACCGAGGCCCAGGACTGGGCCAACATGCTGCTGCGCATGTACCTGCGCTGGGCCGACAAGAACGGCTTCGACGCCGAGATCGTCGAGCTGTCCGAGGGCGAGGTCGCCGGCATCAAGGGCGCCACCGTGCACATCAAGGGCGAGTACGCCTTCGGCTGGCTGCGCACCGAGATCGGCGTGCACCGCCTGGTGCGCAAGAGCCCGTTCGACTCCGGCAACCGTCGCCACACCTCGTTCACCGCGGTGTTCGTCTCGCCCGAGATCGACGACAACATCGAGATCGAGATCAACCCGGCGGACCTGCGCATCGATACCTACCGCTCGTCCGGCGCCGGCGGCCAGCACGTGAACACCACCGACTCCGCGGTGCGTATCACCCACGTGCCGACCAACACCGTGGTGGCGTGCCAGAACGAACGCTCCCAGCACGCCAACAAGGACACCGCCATGAAAATGCTGCGGGCCCGGTTGTACGAGCAGGAGATGCAGAAGCGCACCGCCGCCTCGCAGGCGCTGGAAGACACCAAGTCCGATATCGGCTGGGGCCACCAGATCCGTTCCTACGTGCTCGACCAGTCGCGCATCAAGGACCTGCGTACCGGCGTGGAACGCAGCGATTGCGACAAGGTGCTTGATGGCGACCTCAACGAATACCTGGAAGCCAGCCTTAAACAGGGCCTGTAGACCGCACCCCGTAGGAGCGAGCTTGCTCGCGAACCCGCTGAAGAGCTTCGCGAGCAAGCTCGCTCCTACAGTTGTTATCCCTAATTGAATGAATCGACGCCAGGCAGATAGAACGACCATGAGCGACCAACAACTCGACCAGCACGAGCTGCAACAGGAAGAAAACAAGCTGATCGCCCAGCGCAAGGAAAAGCTTGCCGCCGTGCGCGAGGCCAGGGCCATCGCCTTCCCCAACGACTTCCGCCGCGACGCCTATTTCGCGGACCTGCAGAAGCAGTACGCCGACAAGACCAAGGAAGAGCTGGAAGCCGCAGCCATCCCGGTCAAGGTCGCCGGTCGCATCATGCTCAACCGTGGCGCCTTCATCGTCCTGCAGGACAGCAGCGACCGCCTGCAGGTCTACGTCAACCGCAAGACCCTGCCCGAAGATACCCTGGCCGAGATCAAGACCTGGGACCTGGGCGACATCATCGGCGCCGAAGGCACCCTGGCTCGCTCCGGCAAGGGCGATCTGTACGTCGACATGAGCAGCGTGCGCCTGCTGACCAAGTCGCTGCGCCCGCTGCCGGACAAGCACCACGGCCTGACCGACACCGAGCAGCGCTACCGCCAGCGCTACGTCGACCTGATCGTCAACGAGGAAACCCGCCACACCTTCCGCGTGCGTTCCCAGGTGATCGCCCACATCCGCCGCTTCCTGTCCGAGCGCGGTTTCCTCGAAGTGGAAACCCCGATGCTGCAGACCATCCCCGGCGGCGCCGCGGCCAAGCCCTTCGCCACCCACCACAATGCGCTGGACATGGCCATGTTCCTGCGCATCGCCCCGGAGCTGTACCTCAAGCGCCTGGTGGTCGGCGGCTTCGAGAAGGTCTTCGAGATCAACCGCAACTTCCGCAACGAAGGCGTCTCGACCCGGCACAACCCCGAGTTCACCATGCTCGAGTTCTACCAGGCCTACGCCGACTACGAAGACAACATGGACCTGACCGAGGAACTGTTCCGCGAGCTGGCCCAGGCGGTGCTCGGCACCACCGACGTGCCCTACGGCGACAAGGTCTTCCACTTCGGCGAGCCGTTCGCCCGCCTGTCGGTGTTCGACGCCATCCTCAAGTACAACCCGGACATCACCGCGGCCGACCTGCAGGATGTCGACAAGGCCCGCGAGATCGCCAAGAAGGCCGGCGCCAAGGTCCTCGGCCACGAAGGCCTGGGCAAGCTGCAGGTGATGATTTTCGAGGAGCTGGTGGAGCACAAGCTGGAACAGCCGCACTTCATCACCCAGTACCCCTTCGAAGTCTCCCCGCTGGCCCGCCGCAACGACCGGGACCCGAGCGTCACCGACCGCTTCGAGCTGTTCATCGGCGGCCGCGAGATCGCCAACGCCTACTCCGAGCTGAACGACGCCGAAGACCAGGCCGAGCGCTTCATGCTGCAGGTCAAGGAGAAGGACGCCGGCGACGACGAGGCGATGCACTACGACGCCGACTTCATCAACGCCCTGGAATACGGCATGCCGCCCACCGCCGGCGAAGGCATCGGCATCGACCGCCTGGTGATGCTGCTGACCGACTCGCCGTCGATCCGCGACGTGATCCTGTTCCCGCACATGCGCCCGCAGGCGTAAGCGCTGGAGCAAGTGGAGAAGCCGCCTTAGGGCGGCTTTTTCGTGCCTGAGGGCAAGGCTCTTCGTAGGAGCGAGCTTGCTCGCGAACGGTGCTTGCCGGGGATTTGGGCGCTGGGTTTGAGAGCGCCCTCTCCCTAACCCTCTCCCTGAAGGGAGAGGGGACTGTTCGGTGTGTTTTGATATTCCTGAGTCAGCCGGTAACCACGAGATTGCCGGCTAAAGCCACTCTTCCCGTTGGCACGGACAAGCCCCCTCTCCCTTCAGGGAGAGGGCTGGGGAGAGGGTGCGGAGGCCACCTCATGCACCCACATACCCGGGAGGCACCCCGCCCCAATTGATTCCCCAAGCAAAAGCCCGAACAATGCGCCATCGCCCGCGAGCGGAGGAAAGACCGTGCCCCGAGCAGTTTCCAGAGACAGCGCCGCCCAGGCCGCCAGTGCGGTGGCCGAGAGTGTCCAGTACCAGGGCCGCAAGGCCGCCCGCCAGGGCAGCGAGCAGCGCCGCCAAGCGATCCTCGACGCGGCCATGCGCATCATCGTCCGCGAGGGCGTGCGGGCCGTGCGGCATCGGGCGGTGGCGGCCGAGGCGGACGTGCCCTTGTCGGCCACCACCTACTACTTCAAGGACATCGACGACCTCATCACCGACACCTTCGCGCTCTTCGTCGAACGCAGCGCCGAAGCCCTGTCGGCCTTCTGGGCCAGCGTCGAGGGCGACCTGCAGGCCCTGGCCTCCGGCCTCACCGGCAGCCCCGAGGCGCGCCGCGAGCTGGCCGACCGCATCACCGAGCTGGCCATCCAGTACGTGCGCGTGCAGCTCACCGAGCGCCGCGAGCACCTGCTGGCCGAGCAGGCGTTCCGCCAGGAGGCGTTGCTCAACCCGCGCCTGGAACAGCTGGCGCAGAGCCACAGGCGCATCCTCTCCCTGGGCGTGGTGCACTTCTTCGAGGTGCTCGGCTCGCAGCAGCCGGAACAGGACGCCAAGGTGTTGACGGCCATCATCCTGCAGATGGAGTATCAGGGCCTGCTGGATGGCGTGGAGCACCTGGACACCGTGGAAATGCGCGCCATCCTGACCCGCTACCTGTACCTGGTGCTGGGCCTCTGAAGCCCGCCGACGACCCCATATGGCGTGCCGCACGCGGCCCCTGAGGAGACTTCGATGAAAGCCTGGCGCGCCTTGCTGCTGTTGAGCATCTTCCTGCTCGGCGGTTGCCTGGTGACCTTCAAGGAGCCGATCCCGGCGAAGGAGGCCGCGCCCAAGCAGTTGCTCGGCCAGTGGTCGCGGATCGACGAATACGGCGAGGAACAGTTCCTCGAGATCAGCCGCACCGGCGAGGGCCTGTACCGCGCCTTCAGCTACTACGACGACAGCGGCAACACCGACAGCGCCGAGGACCTGCCCTTCACCGTGGTCCACCACGGCCAGCGCTGGTACCTGTCCGCCGAACTGCCCAAGAGCCAGGGCGGCAACTACGTGCTGGCCGGCTTCGAGATCACCGACAAGGACGAGCTGGTGGTCTACTCGCTGGACGTCGAGCAGATCCTCCAGGCCATGGCCAAGGGCACCCTGCAGGGCCAGAAGGTGGACAGCGAGCAGGGCGCCGGCGCCCTGGTGGCCAGCCCCCTGGGCGACGTCCTGGCCTACCTGGACGAGCCCGCCAACGCCGAAGTCTTCAACGAAGCGCTACGCTTCCAGCGAGTGACTCCGGGAGAACGCCCATGAACCCGCGGCGCAAGAAAAGCACGCCCAGCGAGTACCAGCAGATCATCCGCGGCCTGTCCGACCGCCTGGTGGAGGCGCAGACGCCGATCCGCGTGCTCGATGCCATCAAGTGGGACGACAGCGTGCGCGCGGACTTTCTCAAGGGCCGCGGCAAGCACGCGCCCAAGGTCGACCGTGGCTACTACGACGGCCGCCCGCTGGCCTTCGACGGCAACGCCAAGAAGCAGGAATTCCAGAACCTGGAGCGCGACATCACCCGCCAGCTCGGCCAGTTCAACCCGGTGGGGCAGATCATGCGGCGCATGTGCCGCGAGTACCGCATGGTCATCCGCATGCTGGAGGCGCGCGGCACCCAGGACTTCGGGCTGATCTCCCAGGAACTCTACGGCTCGGCCTCCGACGCCTTCCACGCCGGTGACCCGACCCTGGCCGACCTCGGCCTGATGCTCTCGGACTACCTGAACAACATCGCCGACCGCGGCGACCTCAAGGACGAACCCAAGACGCTCACCGCCAAGGAAGCGGTGGCCATGCTGCAGGAGCGCCTGAACAAGACCTTCGGCGAGGCCGAGGACACCATCCGCGTGTTCGAGTCCGACGGCATAGTCGCCGACGCCGCGGCCGGCGCCGACTACATCAAGGTGCGCGCCGACGCCATGTTCAACGAGCGCGACGTGCGCGCCCTGGAAGTCCACGAGGGCCTGGTGCACGTGGGCACCACCCTGAACGGGCAGAACCAGCCGATCTGCACCTTCCTGGCCAAGGGCCCGCCGTCCTCCACCGTGACCCAGGAGGGCCTGGCCATCCTCATGGAAGTGATCGCCTTCGCCTCCTACCCCACGCGCCTGCGCAAGCTGACCAACCGCACCCGCGCCATCCACATGGCGGAGGAGGGCGCGGACTTCCTCGAGGTGTTCCACTTCTACCGCGAGCAGGGCTACAGCCAGGAAAGCAGCTACCAGAACGCCAGCCGGGTGTTCCGCGGCTCCACGCCCGGCGGGCTGCCGTTCACCAAGGACCTGTCGTACCTGAAGGGCTTCATCCTCATCTACAACTACATCCAGCTCGCCGTGCGCAAGGGCAAGCTGGAGCAGATCCCGCTGCTGTTCTGCGGCAAGGCCACCCTGGAAGACATGCGCACCCTGCGCCAACTGGTGGACGAGGGCCTGGTGGTGCCGCCGAAGTACTTGCCTCCGCAGTTCCGCGACCTCAACGCGCTGTCAGCCTGGATGTGCTTCTCCAACTTCCTCAACCACCTGAGCCTGGACCGCATCGAGGCGGACTACGCGAATATCCTCTGACGCCATGCCGACCCGTTCAGGCTCCGTAGGATGGCGTTGAGCGAAGCGATACCCATCGATGGGAATCGCTCCGCTCGTCCCATCCTACGAAAGCGCTTCCGTGCTACCGGTGTGGGAGCGATCCCGGCCCCAAGGATGACCCGACCATGACCCACCGCTTCAAGGCCGCCGCGCTGTCCCTGCTGCTTCTGCTCGGCGGCTGCAGCTCGCTGCTGTTCTACCCCAGCCCCGACGTGGCCATCACCCCGGCGCGGGCCAAGCTGGACTACCGCGACGTCACCCTCACCACCGCCGACGGCGTCAGGCTCGCCGGCTGGTGGCTGCCGGCCAAGCCCGGGGTGCCGGTCAAGGGCACGGTGCTGCACCTGCACGGCAACGGCGGCAACATGGCCTGGCACCTGGGGGCCACCTTCTGGCTGCCGGAACAGGGCTACCAGGTGCTGATGCTCGACTACCGCGGCTACGGCCATTCCCAGGGCGAGCCCAGCCTGCCGGCGGTGTACCAGGACATGGACGCGGCCTTCGCCTGGCTGGACAAGGCCCCCGAGGCCCAGGGCAAGCCGCTGATCCTGCTCGGCCAGAGCCTGGGCGGCGCCATGGGCGTGCACTATCTGGCGCAGCATCCCGAGCGGGTGAAGCAGCTCAAGGCCGTGGTGCTCGACGGCGTGCCCGCCAGCTACCGCGAAGTGGCGCGCTACACCCTGGGCACTGCCTGGCTGACCTGGCCGCTGCAGATTCCGCTGTCCTGGTTCGTGCCCGATGGCGACAGCGCGATACGCGCCATGCCGCGACTTTCTGGCGCACCCGTGCTGTTCTTTCACAGCATCGACGATACCATCGTGCCCCTGGACAACGGCCTGAGCCTGTACAAGGCGGCGCGGCCGCCGAAAGTCTTCCAGCTGACCCGCGGCGGGCACGTGGAAACCTTCGGCGAACCGACCTGGCGCGAAGTGATGCTGCGCTTCCTCGACGACCCGCAGCACTTCAGCGGCCTGCGCCGCCTGGCCGAAGTCCCCAACACCGATCCGCCGGCCGAGCCGGCCAGCCAGTCCCAGGGCAAGCCATGACCACCAGCACCGACCGCAACATGATCCCGTACATCCTCACCGCCATCGGCAGCATCATCGTCAGCGTGGGCACGCTCTGGTACTACGGCTACCTGCACTTCGCCAAGGAGCAGGACGCCCTGCTGCTGGCCGAGTTCACCATGCTCAAGAGCATTCCCGGGCAGGACGTGAAGCTCTCGCTGGAGCCGGCCAACCAGATCGCGCAATGCATCGACGGCGTACTGGTGCTGTTCGACACCACCCAGAAAGGCCTCTCCGGCGTGCTGGTGGACAACAGGAAGCACGCCGTGCGCTGCGCCGGCGAGGAAACCCCGCAGGAAGTCCGCTGACGGCATGCTTCGGGGGCCAGGCTGGGAGCAACCTGGAGGGCGCGACCATGAGCAACCCCGAAATCCACGTCTGGCAGGGCGACATCACCACCCTGCGCATCGACGCCATCGTCAACGCCGCCAACAGCTCGCTGCTCGGCGGCGGGGGCGTGGACGGCGCCATCCACCGCGCCGCCGGCCCGGAACTGGCGAACCACTGCCGCAACCTGGGCGGCTGCAGGACCGGCGAGGCCAAGATCACCCCCGGCTTCCGCCTGCCCGCCGCCCACGTCATCCACACGGTAGGCCCGGTCTGGCGCGGCGGCGGCCACGGCGAGCCGGACCTGCTCGCCGCCTGCTACCGCAACAGCCTGGCGCTGGCCGAACAGTATGAGCTGGAGGGCATCGCCTTCCCGGCGATCAGCTGCGGCATCTACGGCTATCCCCTGGAAGCGGCGGCCAGCATCGCCGTCGCCGAACTGCGCCGCCAGCGCCCCGCCGGCAGCAGCCTGCAACGTCTGTTGCTGGTGCCTTTCGCCGAAGACATGGCCGAACTCTACCGACGCCTGCTGCGGGGTGGCGCCTAGGCGCCGACTACGCCGAGGTGCTCTTCGTAGGAGCGCGCCCTGCTCGCGAAATCGTCCTACATGGAAAGGGTGCGGGTGGGGCAGCGGATCTCATCCGCGAATCGCGCCGGTGGTTCCGGCCATCGCGGACAAGGTCCGCTCCTACGGTGGGATAGGTGTCGCACAGTAACCTGTAGGAGCGGGCCCTGCCCGCGAAATCGCGCGCAGGGCGCGCTCCTACATGGGAAGGGTGCGGGTGGGGCGGCGTAGGAGCAACTGTCTTGCGCCGAGGAGCTCGTAGGATGGGTTGAGCTTGCGATACCCATGCTGCCGTGGTGATGGGTATCGCTTCGCTCAACGCATCCTACGAAAAGCCGTGCTTCCTGGAACCGTAGGATCTCATCCGCGAAGCGCGCCGGTGGTTCCGGCTATCGCGGACAAGGTCTGCTCCTACATGGATAGCCGCGTCAGTAATCGCTATCCACCGACGACCGCGGCACCACCGGCTTGGCGTCGTTGGAGATGGTCACTTCCACCCGGCGGTTCTGCGCGCGGCCGGAGGATGTGGCGTTGCTCGCCACCGGGTAGTCCTTGCCGTAGCCGCGGGTGGTCACCCGCGCCGGGTCCACGCCCTGGGCCAGCAGGGCCATGCGCACCGAGTCGGCGCGGCGTTCGGACAGGCCCTGGTTGTAGCCGGCCGAGCCGCTGCTGTCGGTGTAGCCCTCGACCAGCACCTTGCGCTCGGGGTTCTGCTGCAGGTAGCTGGCCAGTTGCTGGATGTTGTGGCTGGCCTCGGGCTTCAGGTCGGCGCGGTCGAGGTCGAAGAGCACGTCGCCGAAGGTCACCAGGGTGCCGCGCTGGGTCTGCTTCGCCTGCAGCTCCTTGAGCTGCTGGGTGCGCACGTCCAGGCGGGCCTGGGTGCGCTGCGCCGAGGCGTTCTGCAGCTGCCCTTCGGCGCTCTTCAGGGCGATGGTCTGGTTGGCCAGGTTGATGCGCTGCTGCGTCAGGTAGGCCAACTGGTCCACGTCCTGCTGCTTCTCGCCGTCGCGGTAGGCCTTGTCGGCCTTGGCCAGCCAGTCGCCGGCGTCCTTGGTTTCCAGGGCCGCGAGCTGGGTGGCCTGGGGTTGCGCCTGCAGGGCGGAATAGTCGCTGCGGGCCTTCTCCAGGTTGGCGTTGGGCTCGTGGGCGCAGGCGGCCAGCAGCAGCGCCAGGCTGGAGAGGGCGGGGAGGGCGATGAGTTTACGCATGGCTGTCGTCCTTAATGATCCGGAGGGGGGAATGGGGAAGGGCGCCTACTGCTGTGGCTGCTGGAGCTTCTGCAGCCCTTCCTCGCGGATTTCCATCACGCCCTGCTGGGCGTCCTTGACGGCGTTCTGCGCCTTGACCGCCTGCGACTTGCGCTCGGCCACGCGAGCGTCCCATTCGGCCTGCTGGGCCAGGCGCCTGGCCTGCTCGTATTCCTTGTCGTTGAGGGCGATGCGCGCCTGGGCGAGCTTGTCCTGGGCGGTCTTCATCTCCAGCGGCGCGTACTGCGGGCCGCCGGCGCTGACCGCGGCGTTCACCGCCGATTCGGTGACCGCCATCTGTTCACTCGGCGGGTTGCCGGCGCAGCCGGCCAGGGCCAGGGCGCCGAGGCCGGCCAGCAGGCCCGTGCGCAGGAAGGCGAGGCGGGGTTGGTGTGTTTTCAGTTCCATTGTTCGAGTCCTCTCGTCTGGGGAACGCGGATTCTCAGCGGGCGGTGCCCGGCCCGGCCGTTCGCAGCCCTGCGCTGCGGCGTTGTCCCGTGATGGCCAGGTACTACTGGGGACTTGAGGACTTGTCCGAGGGTTCAAAAAAAATGGCCGCCCGGCGGGGCGGCCATGTCTGCGGCGCGGCTTTCAGAAGCGCAGGCGGAGCAGGCGCAGGCCGTTGAACACCACCAGCAGGCTGGCGCCCATGTCGGCGAACACCGCCATCCACAGGGTGCCCAGGCCGGCCAGGGTGAGGGCCAGGAATACAGCCTTGATGCCCAGCGCCAGGCTGATGTTCTGCACCAGCACGGCGTGGGTGCGGCGCGACAGGCGGATGAATTGCGGCAGCTTGCGCAGGTCGTCGTCCATCAGCGCCACGCCGGCGGTCTCGATGGCCGTGTCGGTGCCCGCCGCGCCCATGGCGAAGCCGATGTCGGCGCGGGCCAGGGCCGGGGCGTCGTTGATGCCGTCGCCGACCATGCCCACCCGCGCGCCGCCGGCCTGGTGCTGCTCGACCTCGCGCAGCTTGTCCTCGGGCAGCAGGTTGCCGCGGGCCTGGTCGATGCCCACCTGGGCGGCGATGGCGGCCGCGGTGTGCGGGTTGTCGCCAGTCAGCATCAGTGTCTTCACGCCCAGGCCGTGCAGCTCGACGAGGGCCTCGCGGCTGGTCTGCTTGACCGCGTCGGCCACGGCGAACAGGGCCAGCGGGCCTTCGTCGTCGAGCAGCACGATGACGGTCTTGCCCTGTTGCTCCAGGGCATCTAGGCGTGCTTCCAGCGCCGCCGAGCACAGCCCCAGTTCCTCCACCAGGCGATGGTTGCCCAGGTGGTGCAGGCGGCCGTCGACCACGCCCTTCACGCCCCGGCCTGGGATGGCCTCCAGCGCGTCGACGCCGTACAGCGCCAGCCCATCGGCCTCGGCGGCGCGGGCCACGGCCTGGGATACCGGGTGGTCGGAGCGTGTCGCCAGGCTTGCGGCAAGCACCCGGGCGCGCGCCTCGTCGCCGCGCAGGCCGTGGAAGTCGGTCTGCGTCGGGCGGCCTTCGGTGAGGGTGCCGGTCTTGTCCAGGGCCAGCCATTGCAGCTGGCGGCCCAGTTCGAGGAACACACCGCCCTTGATCAGGATGCCGACGCGCGCCGCCGCCGACAGGCCGCTGACGATGGTCACCGGGGTGGAGATCACCAGCGCGCAGGGACAGGCGATCACCAGCAGCACCAGGGCGCGGTACACCCAGTCGAGCCAGGCGCCGCCGAAGGCCAGCGGCGGGATCAGCGCGGTGGCGATGGCGATGAGGATCACCACCGGCGTATAGATGCGCGCGAACTGGTCGACGAAGCGCTGCGTCGGCGCCCGCGAGCCCTGGGCTTCTTCCACGGCGTGGATGATCCGCGCCAGGGTGCTGTCGTCGGCGCCGCGGCTCACCGCGTATTCCAGCGCGCCCTCGCCATTGATGCTGCCGGCGAACAGGGCTTCGCCGGCCTGTTTTTCCACCGGCAGGCTCTCGCCGGTGATGGGCGCCTGGTTGACGCTGGAGCGGCCGTCGACCACCTCGCCATCGAGGGCGATGCGCTCGCCGGGGCGCACGCGCACGCGCTCGCCCACGGCGACCGACTTGGCCGGCACGTCCTGCCACTGCCCGTCGCGCAGCACCGTGGCCTGTTCCGGGGCCAGTTGCAGCAGGCCGCGGATGGCGCTGCGCGCGCGTTCCAGGGAGCGCGCCTCGATCAGCTCGGCGATGGCGAACAGCACCGCGACCATGGCCGCTTCCGGCCACTGGCCGATGAGCATGGCGCCGGTCACGGCGATGCTCATCAACGCGTTGATGTTCAGGTCGCGGTTCTTCAGGGCGATCCAGCCCTTGCGGTAGGTCGGCAGGCCGGCGCCGAGGATGGCCGCCACGGCCAGGGCTGCCACCAGCCACTGCGGGCCGAGGGCGAACCACTCGCAGACTTCCGCAGCCAGCGCCAGCACCCCGGCCAGGGCCAGCGGCCACCAGGGCTTGTGCCTGGCCGGGGCGCTGGCGAGCGGCTGGCCGTCTTCCACGGCCTCGGCCTGCATGCCCAGGGAGGCGACCAGCTTCTGCAGCGGCTCCAGGCTGTCGAAGCGGTGTTGCACCTTGAGCAGGCGCTGCATCAGGTTGAATTCCAGTTGCTCCACCGCCGGCAGCTTGCCCAGGGCGTCGCGCAGCAGGCGCTCCTCGGTGGGGCAGTCCATGGCCTCGATGCGCAGGCTGCTCCAGCGCAGCTCACCAGTGGCGGCGGCTGCGGCGGCGAGCTGCGCCGGTTCGGCGTGGCGCGGGCGCTCGTGGTGGTGGTCATGCCCATGCTCGTGTTCATGGCGATGCACGGCGGCGGGGGCGTGGTCGTGGCAGCAGGGCCCGCATCCAGGCTGGCGGCTGTTGGCGTCGGTCATCAGGTCGTTTCCCATTTGACGGTATGCTTGCGATTGCACACCCTGTAGCAACTACAGAGTCAAGCGGTTCCGGGAGGAAAGGCTGATGAAGATCGGTGAACTGGCGAAACTGACCGGCTGCCCGGTGGAGACCATCCGCTACTACGAGCGCGAGGGCCTGCTGCCGGAGCCGGCGCGCACCGGCGGCAACTACCGGCAGTACGACAACGCCCACGTCGAGCGGCTGTCGTTCATCCGCCACTGCCGCTCGCTGGACATGACCCAGGAGGAAATCCGCATCCTCCTCGGCCTGCGCGACCGCCCCGAGTCCGACTGCGGCACCGCCAACCGGCTGATCGACGAGCACCTGCACCACGTGGAAGTGCGCATCGCCGAGCTGCAGTCGCTGCGCCAGCAACTGCAGGAGCTGCGCGCCCGCTGCAGCGGCAGCGGCAACAGCGAGGACTGCGGCATCCTCCGCGAACTGCAGCTGCCCGCCGAGCCCTCGGCGGTGCCGGAAGCCTGCGCCGAGGCCGGGCACCTGCACGTGCCCGGGGTGCATGGCCGGCATTGAGAAAAAACAGCGTAGGCATTCCCCTCGTAGCGGATTTATCCGCGATTGCGCCGGCAAGGGCGCTTTCAGGCCTGGCGACAGAGTCCCCGGAAGCCTCGTTCGCGAGCAAGAACTAGGCGTCCCCCTCGATCCTACGAAGAGCCGCTGGGCGCCTCAATCTTCCGGCCACATCCGCAGCACGCGGCTGTCGGCCGAGAGCAGGCGCAGTTCGCCCTTGTCTGTTATTTCCCAGCGCTGCACTTCGCCCAGCGCCTGGAAGAAGCGCTGCTCCTGCTCCATCAGCGCCGGCGCGCACATCCGCCGGGTGCTGCCGGGCTGGCCGAAGCTCAGCGTTTCGCCGTCCAACTGGTAGCTGGCGAACCAGTGGTTGCAGCCGGCGTTGCCGAAGGCGCGGCCCTGGCCGTCGAAGGTCAGGCTGACGTGGCTGCGGCCCACCAGCGGGCGCTTGCCGATCCATTCCACGCGGTAGGCCTGGTCGCTTTCCGGTTCAGTCGGGTGCTGGGCGCAGCCGGCCAGCAGCAGGGCGCCGAGCAGGGTCGTCAGTGTCTTGTTCATGGGTTCCCCCGGACCTGGCAGGCGGGGCAGAGGTGGCGGTCGCCGTCCACCGTCCAGCCCAGTTCGGTGATCCGAGCGGTGGCGGCGGGGGCGTGGGCGGGCTTGCCGAGGCTGGCGTCGACGGCGAACTCGAAGTCCAGCATGGTCCCGCAGCCGTCGCACTTGACCTGCCAGTTGAGGATCGACAGTTCCTTGAACACCGGGCCCTTGGCCACCGCGGTCCATTGCCCCGGCGGGTTGATCAGGTGGCGCACCTTGTCCACCGTCAGCGTCATGCTCAGGTCGCGGCTGCCCTTGAGGCTGACCAGCAGGGTGTCGCCGTTCTGGATCGAGCCACCGTTGCCGGTGACCTGGTAGAGGCCCGGCCCGAGCGCGCGGCATTCGTTCAGTGTGTGTTGCGGGTTGAGCAGGTTGTAGCGGAAATCGTGTTGAGCCATGGGTCCTCCGAAAGTCCGCCCATAGTAGGGGAAGTGGCCCGGACTCGCGACCGTGGCGGCGTGGCCACGGCCCCGGGGCTCAGGGGGCGACGAGGTTGACAGGGGCACCTTGGCGCCAGGCGCCGATGTTGTCCAGCGTAGTCCCGGCGATGGCCGCCAGCGCCTCGCGGGTGAGGAAGGCCTGGTGCGCGGTGATGATCACGTTGGGAAAGGTCAGCAGGCGCGCCAGCACGTCGTCCTGCAGCGGCAGGTCGGAGCGGTCGGCGAAGAAGATTTCCGCTTCCTCCTCGTAGACGTCCAGCCCCAGGTAGCCCAGTTGGCCGCTCTTGAGCGCCTCGATCAGCGCCGGGGTGTCCACCAGGGCGCCGCGGCCGGTGTTGATCAGCATGGCGCCGCGCTTCATGCGCTGCAGGCTGTCGGCGTTGACCAGGTGGCGGGTGGCGTCGTTGAGCGGGCAGTGCAGGCTGATGATGTCGGACTCGGCCAGCAGTTGGTCAAGGCCGACGAAACGCCCGCCGAGGGCCTCGATGGCCGGGTTGGGGTAGGGATCGTAGGCCAGCACCTGGCAGCCGAAGCCACGCATGATCTGCGCGAACACCTGGCCGATCTGGCCGCTGCCGACCACGCCGACGGTCTTGCCGTGCAGGTCGAAGCCGGTCAGGCCGTGCAGCGAGAAGTCGCCTTCGCGGGTGCGGTTGTAGGCGCGGTGCAGGTGCCGGCACAGGGCCAGGACCAGCCCCACGGCGTGCTCGGCCACCGCGTGCGGCGAGTAGGCCGGCACCCGCACCACGGTCAGGCCCAGGGCGTGGGCGGCGGCCAGGTCGACGTGGTTGTAGCCGGCCGAGCGCAGGGCGATCAGCCGCGTGCCGCCGGCCGCCAGTTGCTCCAGCACCGGCCGCGAGAGGTCGTCGTTGACGAACGGGCAGACCACCTCGAAGCCCATGGCCAGGGCGGCGGTGTCCGGGCGCAGCGGGCTCTGCTGGAAGTGCAGTTCGAAGCCGTGGCCGGGGTTGGCGGCGAGGAAGCTCTCGCGGTCGTAGTTCTGGCTGCTGAACAGGATGATGCGCATGGCCGGCCTCAATGGGTGTCGTGGGGCGTGCGCTGCCCGGTATGGCTTTCGGTGGCGCGGGTCAGTTCGCCGATGGCGTGGTCCAGGTCCTCCAGCGCGGCGCCGGCCTGCGGGTCGTTCTGCTTGAGCAGGGTTTCCGCGCGCTGGCAGGCGCCGCGCAGTTGCGGCACGCCGCAGTAGCGGGTGGCGCCGTGCAGGCGGTGCACGCGCTCGATCAGGGTGGCGCGGTCGTTGCGCTCGCGGGCCAGGCGGATGGCCTGGCGGTCGGCGGCCAGGGAGGCGAGCAGCATGGCCAGCATGTCGGCGGCCAGGTCGGCCTTGCCGGCGGCCAGGCGCAGGCCTTCCTCGGGGTCGAGCACGGCCAGGCCGTCGGCGGCGAAGCGCGCGCCCTGGGCCGCCACGCCGCGGCCGGCCAGGGCCAGGCCGGTCCACTTGAGCACCACCTGGGCCAGTTGGCGCTCGTCGATGGGCTTGGTCAGGTAGTCGTCCATGCCGCCCTGCAGCAGGGCGCGCTTCTCGTTGGCCAGGGCGTGGGCGGTGAGAGCGACTATGGGCACCGGGCTGACCTCGCGCTGGGCTTCCCAGTGGCGGATCGCCTCGGTGGCCTGGCGGCCGTCCATGCCGGGCATCTGCACGTCCATGAAGACCAGGTCGAAACGCTCGCGCTGCACCGCTTCCACCGCGGCCAGGCCGTTGTCCACCGCGGTGACTTCCGCGCCCAGGTCGCAAAGCAGCGTCTGCACCAGCAGCAGGTTGGCCGGGTTGTCGTCGACGCACAGCAGGTGCGGCACCTGGCGCTCGGCCCGCGGCGAGGGCTTGTCCTGGCGCGCCGGGCGCAGGTGCAGGAGCTGGTCGAGGGCGTGCTGCAGCTTGCGCGTGCAGGCCGGTTTGCTCTGCACCTGGCCCTCGGGCAGCACGGCGTTGTACTGCGACTGGTCGACGGTGGGGCAGAGCACCAGGGTCTTGCAGCCCTTGAACTCGAAGTCGCGGATGGTCTGGCGCAGCACGTCCGGCTGGCTGTCGGCGAGGTTGACGCCGAGCACCGCCAGCCCGATCGGCGCGCTGCCGGCGTCGGAGGGCTTGTCCAGGGCCGCGCGCAGGGCGTCGAGGTCCTCGAACTCGTGCACTTCCAGGCCGCAGTCCTCCAACTGGTGGTGCAGCGCGGCGCGGGTCAGCTCATGGGGTTCGCAGAGCGCCACGTGGTGGCCGCTGGGCGGCGCAGGCAGGTTGTCGTCGCTGTCCTCGCGGGCCTTGGGCAGGCTCAGGCTGATCCAGAATTCCGAGCCCTCGCCGGAGCTGCTGTCCACGCCTATCTCGCCGCCCATCTGCTCGATCAGGCGCTTGGAGATCACCAGCCCCAGGCCGGTGCCGCCGGCCTGCCGCGACAGCGAGTTGTCGGCCTGGCTGAAGGCCTGGAACAGCGCGCGCAGGTCGGCGTTGGTCAGGCCGATGCCGGTGTCGCGCACGCTGATGCGCAGCTGCGCGCGCTCGTCGTTCTCGTCCTCGAGCATGGCGCGCACGGCGATGGTGCCTTCGTGGGTGAACTTGATGGCGTTGCTCACCAGGTTGGTCAGCACCTGCTTCAGGCGCAGCGGGTCGCCCACCAGGTTCAGCGGGGTGTCGCGGTAGATCAGGCTGACCAGCTCCAGGCGCTTCTCGTGGGCGGCCGGGGCGAGGATGGTGAGGGTGTCCTGGACCAGCTCGCGGAGGTTGAACGGGATGTTCTCGAGGATCAGCTTGCCGGCCTCGATCTTGGAGAAGTCGAGGATCTCGCTGATGATCCCCAGCAGGCTCTCGGCGGACTTCTGGATGGTGCCCAGGTAGTCCTGCTGGCGCACGGTCAGGTCGCTTTTCTGCAGCAGGTTGGTGAAGCCGATGATGCCGTTGAGCGGGGTGCGGATCTCGTGGCTCATGTTGGCCAGGAACTCGGACTTGATGCGGCTGGCCTCCAGGGCCTCCTTGCGCGCCAGGTCCAGCTCGATGTTCTGGATCTCGATGGTCTCCAGGTTCTGCCGCACGTCCTCGGTGGCCTGGTCGATGTTGTGCTGCATCTCTTCCTGGGCGCTCTGCAGCGCCTCGGCCATGCGGTTGATGCCCGCGGCCAGCTCGTCCAGCTCGTGGCTGCCCAGGGCCGGCAGGCGGGTTTCCAGGCGGCCTTCCTTGAGCTGCGCGACGCCCTGGGCGATCTGCCCCAGGGGCGCGCTGATGGCGCGGCTCATGCGCAGGGAGAGCAGGGCGGTGACCACCAGCCCGGTGACGATCAGCAGCAGGCTGGTGAACAGGCTGCGGTAGCCGCGCAGCAGGGTGCCGTGGTGCGAGAGTTCCAGCTCGACCCAGCCGAGCAGGCGGTTGGCGTCCTCTTCCGGGGTGCTGGACAGGCTGCGGTGGCGGCCCAGCACCGGCAGCAGGAAGTGCGTAGTGTCCAGGCTGCTGACCAGGCTCAGGTGGCTGCCGTCGCCGCTGGGCATGGGGGTGAGGATGCTCGGCCCGGCATGCACCAGGCGCACGCGCTCGGGGTTGAGGAAGGTCACCGCGCGCACGTCGGGCTGGTCCAGGGCCTCGTTGGCGATCCGCTCCAGCAGCGGCAGGTCGCCGTGGTCCAGGGCGGAGGCCGACAGCGGGGCGAGCTGCTCGGCGATCAGCTGGCCGCGCTCGATCAGTTGCACGCGCATGTCCGACAGCTGCACCCAGGTGAAGTAGCCGCCCAGCACCAGCGTCAGCAGGCTGGTGGGCAGCAGGGTGAGCAGCAGCACCCGCCCCTTGATGCCGAGATCCTTGAACACGCGCGTCCTCCCAAACGGTTTCGGGGCAGTTTAGCGGGTCGCCGGGCGGGAATCCCGAACATTGACCGCCGGACGGCTGCGCTTGCCCTGGACAGGCGCTGTCATGAATACTTGTCGTTCGCGAATAAGTCTTGTTTGTCATGACGCCGACCGCCACCAGCCAACCCCGCCTGCTGACCATCGAGGACGACCCTACCCTGGGCGCCCACCTGCACAGCCACCTGAGCCAGCGCGGCTTCGCCGTGACCTGGTGCCGCGACGGCCGCGAGGGGCTCGACCAGGCGCTGAGCGAGGCCTTCGACCTGGTCCTGCTGGACGTCATGCTGCCCGGCTGCAGCGGCCTGGAGGCCCTGCGCCAGCTGCGCCGCGAGCAGCGCGTGCCGGTGATCCTGATGTCCGCCCTGGGCGCCGAGCAGGACCGCATCGCCGGTTTCTCCCAGGGCGCCGACGACTACCTGCCCAAGCCCTTCAGCCTGGCGGAACTGAACGTGCGCATCGACGCCATCCTCCGTCGCGTCGCCCTGGAGCGCGGCAGCCTGCTGCCGGCCGGCCCCGCGGACGCCGGGCTGCGGCTGAGCGAGGAACCCTGCGAGGTGGCCTGGGAAGGCCAGGCCGCGGCGCTCACCGCCACCGAGCAGCGCCTGCTGGAAACCTTCCTCGGCAACGTCGACGAAACCCTGAGCAAGCCGTTCCTCTACCAGCAGGTGCTGAACCGTGGCTACACCGCCCACGACCGTGGCCTGGACATGCACGTCAGCCACCTGCGCCGCAAGCTGCAGTCCATCGGTTATGCGCGCCATCAACTGCGCGCGGTCTGGGGCAAGGGCTATGTTTTCGCTAGCGCCGAGTGAGCGGCGCGCGCGCCAGGTACTGCCCAGCCGCCATTCGCTGTTCTGGCGCCTGGCGGTGCCGGTGGTGCTGCTCTGCCTGGTGCTGATCTGGCTGTCCTGGACCTGGGGCCGCCAGGTCGAGCGCCGCGGCTATTTCCTCGATACCCAGGCCCAGGCCGTGCTCCGCGGTTACGCGGCCGACCTGGAACGGGCCTGGAACGCCGGCGGCGAGGCCGCGGTGGACGACTGGCTGGCACGCATGCGGGCCAGCGAGCAGACCTGGATGGTGGCGCTGGACGGCCGCCTGCAGCCCCTGGGCAGCCAGCCGCTGAGCATCGAGGAGGCCACGCGCCTGACCTTCCAGCGCGGCCTCGACTGGCCGGTGAGCAACCGCAGCCGGAGCCTGCCCTACATCGGCATCCCCTTCCCCGAGCACCCCGCCGACGGTCGCCTGGTGCTGCAGCTGCCGCAACGCTTCAAGCCCGCCGGCTACTCCACGCTGGCGCGGATCTTCACCCATGGGGTGGTGCCCGCCGCGCTGGCGCTGCTGCTGTGCGGGCTGCTCTACCGCCAGTTGATCCACCCGCTGGCGCGCCTGCGCGAGCACGCCAACGCGCTGCGCGCCGACGACCTGGGCTCGGGCGCCGCCCGCGAGGTCAGCGTCCGCCGCGACGAGCTGGGCGAGCTGGGCCGCGCCTTCGACCACATGGCCCAGCGCCTGAGCGGCCACGTGGAGTTCCAGCGCCAGTTGCTGCGCGACCTGTCCCACGAGCTGCGCACGCCGCTCAGCCGCCTGCGCGTCGCCGCCGAGAGCGCGCCGGCCGAGGACCCGCTGCGCCTGCGCCTGGAGCGCGAGGTGGAAGTCATGCAGCGGCTGGTGGCCAACACCCTGGAGCTGGCCTGGATGGACACCGAGCGGCCGCGCCTGCCGCTGGAGGACGTCGCCATCCTGCCGTTGTGGGAACTGCTGGTGGAGGACGCCGGCTTCGAGTCCGGCTGGGCGCCTTCGCGCTTCCACTGCGAGGTGTCGGCGGACTGCGTCGTCCGCGGCCACCTCAATGGCCTGGCGCAGGCTTTGGAGAACCTGCTGCGCAATGCCATCCGGCATTCCCCGGAGGGCGGTTGCGTCCGCCTGCTCGGCCAGCGCGAAGGCGACTACTGGCACCTGTGCCTGGCCGACCGGGGGCCGGGGGTGGAGGCCGCCGACCTGGAGCGCATCTTCCTGCCCTTCACCCGCCTTTCCGCGGCGCGTTCCGGCGAGGGCTTCGGCCTGGGCCTGAGCATCGCCCGCAGCGCCATCCGCCTGCAGGGCGGCGAACTCTGGGCCGAGCGCGGCAACCCCGGCCTGCGCATGCACCTGCGCCTGCCGGCCGCCTGACGCCGTGCGGCGCCAGGCGACCGGCGGCCGTCAGAACTCCATCACCGCCGACAGCCACAGCCGGCGCCCTTCCTCCAGGGTACCGCTGGTCCCCGCGCTGCCCTGGATGTAGTGCGAGGCCCAGCCCGTGGTGCCGTTGGCGGCGGTGTAGGAGTCGCCGCCGAGGAAGTCCTTGTCGAACAGGTTGTACAGGGTGGCGTTCAGCGTCAGGTTGCGCGTGGCCTTGAACGAGCCGCCGAGGTGGAACACCTGGTAGGCGTCGAGGTCGCCCAACTGGTCGGCGATGGCCTGGTTGGTCGCGTTGAGGTTGGCGTAGCGCGCGGTGAAGCGCGCCCGCTCGCCGTGGTATTCGCCCTTCAGCCAGAGCTTCAGGCGCTCGCTGGCCTGCCAGTCCAGGCGCAGGTTGGCCATGTGTCGC
This sequence comes from Pseudomonas citronellolis, assembly GCF_001586155.1. NCBI lineage: Bacteria > Pseudomonadati > Pseudomonadota > Gammaproteobacteria > Pseudomonadales > Pseudomonadaceae > Pseudomonas > Pseudomonas citronellolis. Next base: position 5,352,177 of record NZ_CP014158.1, on the reverse strand, counting down.
GGGGTGTTGGTCAGCGGGGCGCCCTTGTCGTCGCCGCTGAGCTGCTCGCTGTCGGTGTAGGTGTAGTTCAGCGAGGCGCTCAGGGCCGGGGCGAAGGCCCAGCGCCCAGCCAGTTCCACGCCCTGGGTGCGGGCCTTGCCGATGTTCACCTGCTGGGCGAAGTTCTCCTGCAGGAAGCTGCTGCCCATGTCGATGCAGCCGGCCTGGTTCGGCGCGTCCGGCCAGTTGCAGTTGGGGATCGGGGTGCCGCTGTCGATCTTGTCCTTGAAGCGGGTGTGGAACAGCGTGAGGTTGGCGTTGAAGTCGGCGAGGTTGTCGTAGTAGACGCCGAATTCGGTGTTGGTGCTGGTTTCCGGGTCCAGGTCGGGGCTGCCGATGGTGAGGATCTGGCCCTGGCCGCTGACGCCGTTGATGCCGTCGTGCAGCTGGTTCAGCGTGGGCGTCTTGTAGCCCTGGCTGACGCCGCCCTTGAGCGTCCAGCTGTCGGTGGTGTTCCACACCAGGTAGGCGCGCGGGCTGAAGTGCCCGCCGAAGGCCTCGTGGTCCTCGTAGCGGCCGCCGAGGGTCAGCGCCAGGTCCTGGCGCAGGCGCCACTCGTCCTCGGCGAACAGCGCCCAGGAACTCTGCTGGAATTCCTCGGTGGCGATGCCGTCCTCGACCTTCGCGTCCCAGTACTGGCCGCCGAGGGTGAACATGTGCGCCTCGCCCAGGGGCATCACCAGCTTGCTGTCCAGCACCAGGTCGGTGGACTTGAGGGTGCGGTCGTCGCCGCCGACGATCGACGGGTAGCCGCTGTAGGGCCGCCCGACGGTGCCGGGGATGGTGCGCCCGATGGTCTCGGTGGTGCTGTGCGTCAGGCTGCTGTCCAGGGTGCCGAAGCCCAGGCGGCCGGTGTGGGAGAGGGCGAACTGGTCGCGCTCGAAGCGCAGTTCGTCCTTGTAGCCGTTGGCGCGCGTCGGTGCGTCGCGGTTGCAACCGTCGGTGGCGCTGCCGCCGGCCTTGCCGTCGAGGGTGCCCAGCTGGCAGTCGTCGTTGTTGTACGCCTGGCGGCCACGCTCGAAGTCCAGGGAAATGTCGTGCTCGGCGTTGGGGGTGAAGGTCAGGCGGCTGCCGATGTTGTAGTTCTGGCCTTCCACCGGGGAGGCGCCGCGGCGGCTGACGGTGGCGCCGTCGTCGAAGCTCAGGTCCGAGGCGCTGCGATCGAAGAAGCTGCCGCGCAGGTTCAGGCCGAGCCGGTCGGCCACCAGCGGGCCGCTGGCGTAGAGGCTGGTGCCGCTGCTGTCGCCGTAGTCGCGGTGTTCCTGGACGGTGTGGTCGAGGCTGAGGCTGGCGCCCCATTCGCGGGCCACCTTGCGGGTGATGATGTTGACCACCCCGCCCATGGCGTCGGAGCCGTAGAGGGTGGACATGGGGCCGCGGATCACCTCGATGCGCTCGATGGCCGAGAGCGGCGGCATGAAGCTGGTTGAGGTCTCGCCGAAGCCGTTGGGGGTGATGTTGCCGGCGCTGTTCTGCCGGCGGCCGTCGATCAGCACCAGGGTGTAGTCGCTGGGCAGGCCGCGGATGCTGATGTTCAGGCCGCCGGTCTTGCCGGTGCTCTGGCCGATGTCGACGCCTTCGACGTCTTCCAGGGCCTCGGCCAGGTTGCTGTAGCGCTTCTCTTGCAGTTCCTCGCGGGTCAGCACGCTGATGCTGGCTGGCGCCTCGGTGACTTTCTGTTCGTAGCCGGCGGCGGTGACCACGGTGTCGCCCAGGCTCAGGGTGTCGTTGCCCTGGGCCTGGCCGGCCATGGCCAGGGCGATGGCGCCGGCCAGGGAAGTGCGGGAAAGAGGAATGGACATCGGTAGACTCCTGACTGCTCGTGATGGCGGCGGAGCCTGTCGGTAACGCAAATCATTTTCATCTTCATGAAGGTTACTGCATATGTCCGCAGAGGCCTGAAATCGCACTGCAGCGCCCGGCTCATGGGGGCTGGAACGCATTGTGGCAGCATGTTAATTGCGGAGATTTCCTACGCGGATGTTCCGGTCTCCGAGCAAGGAATCCGGGGCGGCGAGGCAGGCGCGGATGCCGCCGCCGATGCCACTCGCTGCGCTTGCCGATATGGCCGGCGGCGGTTTACCGGTATCATAGGCCGCTATCCAGATTGGCCTTGCTGACGACGAGCGACTCCATGACCGTGCAGTACCCCACCATCGCCGAGTGCATCGGCAATACTCCGCTGGTGCGCCTGCAGCGCCTGCCCGGGGAAACCTCCAACACCCTGCTGGTGAAACTCGAAGGCAACAACCCGGCCGGCTCCGTGAAGGACCGCCCGGCGCTGTCGATGATCACCCGCGCGGAGCTGCGTGGCGACATCCACCCCGGCGACACCCTGATCGAGGCCACCTCCGGCAACACCGGCATCGCCCTGGCCATGGCCGCGGCGATCAAGGGCTACCGCATGATCCTGATCATGCCGGACAACTCCACCGCCGAACGCAAGGCGGCCATGACCGCCTACGGCGCCGAGCTGATCCTGGTGAGCAAGGAGCAGGGCATGGAAGGCGCCCGCGACCTGGCCGACCAGATGCAGCGCGAAGGCAAGGGCAAGGTGCTGGACCAGTTCGCCAACGGCGACAACCCGGTGGCCCACTACCAGGGCACCGGCCCGGAGATCTGGCGCCAGACCAACGGCGAGATCACCCACTTCGTCAGCTCCATGGGCACCACCGGCACCATCATGGGCGTGTCGCGCTACCTCAAGGAGCAGAACCCGGCGGTGCAGATCGTCGGCCTGCAGCCGATGGAAGGCTCGTCCATCCCCGGCATCCGCCGCTGGCCGCAGGAATACCTGCCGAAGATCTTCGACGCCAGCCGCGTCGACCGCGTGGTGGACATGCACCAGAGCGAGGCCGAGGACGTGATGCGCCGGCTGGCCCGCGAGGAAGGCATCTTCTGCGGCGTGTCCTCCGGCGGTGCGGTGGCGGCCATGCTGCGCCTGTCCCGCGAACTGGAGAACGCGGTGCTGGTGGCGATCATCTGCGACCGCGGCGACCGCTACCTGTCCTCCGGAATCTACGACCCCAGCTGACATGGCCAAGCACAGAAGCGGCCTGCGCTTTCAGCCCAGCGGCGGCGCCCGCAACGCCGGCGTGCCGGTGGGCAAGAAGCAGCGCCTGCGCATCGAGCGCCTGGCCCATGACGGCCGCGGCATCGCGCACCTGGAAGGGCGCACCTGGTTCGTCACCGGCGCGCTGCCCGGGGAAGAGGTCGAGGCCCGCGTGCTGGCCGCGCGCAGCCAGGTGGTGGACGCCCGCGGCGAACGCATCCTGGCCGCCGCGCCGGAGCGCCGCGCCGAACCCTGTACGGTAGCCGGCAAGTGCGGTGGCTGTACCCTGCAGCACCTGCCACACGCCGGACAATTGGCGCTCAAGCAGCGCACCCTGGCCGAGCAGCTGCAGCGCTTCGGCGACATCGTCCCGGAAGAGTGGGCAGCGCCCCTGGCCGGCCCCGAATTCGGTTACCGCCGCCGGGCCCGCATCGCCGTGCGCTGGGATGCCAAGGCCCAGCGCCTGGAGGTGGGGTTCCGCGCCGCCGCCAGCCAGGCCATCGTCGCCTTCGACGACTGCCTGGTGCTGGTGCCCGAACTGCAGGCGCTGGCCCGCGAGCTGCCGGCGCTGCTGCAGGGTTTCCAGCGTCCGCGGGCCATCGGCCACGTCGAGCTGTTCCACGGCACCGCCTGCGCCCTGCTGCTGCGCCACACCGAACCTCTGCCCGCCGCCGACCTCGAACGCCTCCGGGCCTTCTGTTCGGCACGGGATGTGCAGCTGTGGCTGCAGGGCGACGGCGAACCGACGCCGGCCGACGGCGAAGGGCGCCTGGGCTACCGCCTGGACGCCTGGGACCTGACCCTGGCCTACCGGCCGGGGGACTTCGTCCAGGTCAACGAGCCGGTCAACGCGGCCATGGTCGCGCAGGCGCTGGACTGGTTGGCCCCCGCACCGGCGGAACGGGTGCTAGACCTGTTCTGTGGCCTGGGCAATTTCGCCCTGCCGCTGGCCCGAAGCGCCGCCTGCGTGGTGGGCGTGGAAGGCGTGCAAAGCATGGTCGCGCGCGCCGCGGCCAACGCCCGGGCCAATGGCCTGGACAACGCCGTGTTCCACCAGGCCGACCTGGCGCAGCCGCTGTCCGCGGCGCGCTGGTTCGCCGGGGACGCGGCCAAGGGATTTTCCGCCGTGCTGCTCGACCCGCCGCGTGACGGCGCGTTCGAGATGGCGCGGGGCATGCGTGAACTGGGCGCCGAGCGGGTACTCTATGTGTCCTGCAACCCGGCGACCCTGGCGCGCGACGCCGGCGAACTGGCCCGTCAGGGCTATCGCCTGAAGCGTGCCGGAATCCTCGACATGTTCCCGCAGACGGCGCATGTGGAGGCGATGGCTCTGTTCGAGGCAGGTTAGGACGACCTGCGCAATCCGACCGGCCCACGCCAGAAAGGCCGGCGCAGTCGAGCGGTGTGCCACGGCACACCGTGGGGAAGGGTAGACAAGATGGTACAGGTGAGAGCGCACCAGCCGGTCAACACCGACGGCAGCATCAACCTCGAGGCCTGGCTGGACCACGTCCAGACCCTGGTCCCGGTGCTGGATCGCAAGGTCCTGCTGGAGGCCTGCGAGTTCGCCCGCGAGGCCGAGAACAAGGCGGTCAGCCAGGTGGAAGCCGCCTGGGCCGATGGCACTTCGAGCTTCCAGACCGGCCTTGAGATCGCCGAGATCCTCGCCGACCTCAAGCTCGACCAGGAGTCGCTGGTGGCCGCGGTGATCTACCGTGGCGTCCGCGAGGGCAAGGTCAAGCTGGAGGAAGTGCAGCAGCGCTTCGGCCCGGTGGTGGCCAAGCTGATCGAGGGCGTGCTGCGCATGGCGGCGATCAGCGCCAGCCTCAACCCGCGGCAGTCCATGGTGCTCGGCACCCAGGCGCAGATCGAGAACCTGCGCAAGATGCTGGTGGCCATGGTCGACGACGTGCGCGTCGCGCTGATCAAGCTGGCCGAGCGCACCTGCGCCATCCGCGCGGTGAAGAACGCCGACGAGGAGAAGCGCATGCGCGTCGCCCGCGAGGTGTTCGACATCTACGCGCCGCTGGCGCACCGCCTGGGCATCGGCCACATCAAGTGGGAGCTGGAGGACCTGTCCTTCCGCTACCTGGAGCCCGACCAGTACAAGCAGATCGCCAAGCTGCTGCACGAGCGCCGCCTGGACCGCGAGCAGTACATCGCCACCGTGATGCAGCAGCTCAAGGACGCCCTGGCCGCCACCGGCATCAAGGCCGACCTGTCCGGCCGCGCCAAGCACATCTACTCGATCTGGCGGAAGATGCAGCGCAAGGGCCTGGACTTCAGCCAGATCTACGACGTGCGCGCGGTGCGCGTGCTGGTCCCGGAGATGCGCGACTGCTACACCGCGCTGGGCATCGTGCACACCCTGTGGCGGCACATCCCCAAGGAATTCGACGACTACATCGCCAACCCCAAGGAAAACGGCTACCGCTCGCTGCACACCGCGGTGATCGGCCCCGAGGGCAAGGTGCTGGAAGTGCAGATCCGCACCCACGCCATGCACGAGGAAGCCGAGCTGGGCGTGTGCGCGCACTGGCGCTACAAGGGCACCGACGTCAAGTCCGGCTCCAACCACTACGAGGAGAAGATCTCCTGGCTGCGCCAGGTCCTGGAGTGGCACGAGGAACTGGGCGACATCGGCGGCCTGGCCGAGCAGCTGCGCGTGGACATCGAGCCGGACCGGGTGTATGTGTTCACCCCCGACGGCCACGCCATCGACCTGCCCAAGGGCTCCACGCCGCTGGACTTCGCCTACCGCGTGCACACCGAGGTGGGCCACAACTGCCGCGGCGCCAAGATCAACGGGCGCATCGTGCCGCTGAACTACAGCCTGCAGACCGGCGAGCAGGTGGAAATCATCACCGGCAAGCACAGCGGCCCGAGCCGCGACTGGCTGAACCAGAACCTCGGCTACGTCACCACCTCGCGGGCGCGGGCGAAGATCGTCCACTGGTTCAAGCTGCAGGCCCGCGACCAGAACGTCGCCGCCGGCAAGGCCATGCTCGAGCGCGAACTGGGGCGCCTGGCGCTGCCGCCGGTGGACTTCGAGAAGCTGGCCGAGAAGGCCAACTACAAGACCGGCGAGGACCTGTTCGCAGCCCTCGGCGCCGGCGACCTGCGCCTGGCCCACGTGGTCAACTACGCCCAGGCCCTGGTGGAGCCGGAGCGTGGCAACGAGCAGCTCGAACTCATCCCGCGCAAGCCCAGCCGCATCGGCCACGGCAAGCGCGGCGACATCCAGATCCAGGGCGTGGGCAACCTGCTGACGCAGATGGCCGGCTGCTGCCAGCCGCTGCCGGGCGACCCGATCGTCGGCTACATCACCCTCGGCCGCGGCGTCACCATCCACCGCCAGGATTGCGCCACCGTGCTGCAACTGGCCGGCCGCGAGCCGGAGCGGATGATCCAGGTGAGCTGGGGCCCGGTGCCGGTGCAGACCTACCCGGTGGACATCGTCATCCGCGCCTACGACCGTTCCGGCCTGCTGCGCGACGTGTCCCAGGTGCTGCTCAACGAGCGCATCAACGTGCTGGCGGTGAACACCCGCTCGGACAAGGACGACAACACCGCAACCATGCGCCTGACCATCGAGATCCCTGGCCTGGACTCCCTGGGCCGCCTGCTGGCGCGCATCTCGCAACTGCCCAACATCATCGAGGCGCGGCGCGACCGCGCGGGTGGCAAGGATGTATAAGCTCGACGACCTGCTGTACCTCATGGCGCGCCTGCGCGACCCGCAGCACGGCTGCCCCTGGGACCTCAAGCAGGACTACGCGAGCATCGCCCCCTACACCATCGAGGAAGCCTACGAGGTCGCCGACGCCATCGAGCGCGGCGACTTCGAGCACCTGCGCGAGGAGGCCGGCGACCTGTTGTTCCAGGTGGTCTACTACGCCCAACTGGCCCGCGAGGAGCAGCGCTTCGACTTCGACGCGGTGGTCCACGGCATCACCGCCAAGCTGGTCCGCCGCCATCCCCATGTGTTCCCCGACGGCGACCTGTACGGCGAGCCCGACGCGGCGAAGCTGGCGGAAGCGGCGGTGAAGCAGCGCTGGGAAGAACTCAAGGCCGAGGAGCGCGCGGCCAAGGCCGCCGAGCCGGTGCAACTGTCGCTGCTGGACGACGTGCCGGTGGCGCTGCCGGCCCTGAGCCGCGCAGCCAAGCTGCAGAAGCGCGCCGCCCAGGTCGGCTTCGACTGGCCGGAAGCCCTGCCGGTGGTGGACAAGCTGCGCGAAGAGCTGGACGAAGTGCTGGAAGCCATGGCCGACGGCGACGCCGAAGCCCAGGCAGAGGAGATCGGCGACCTGCTGTTCGTGGTGGTCAACCTGGCCCGGCACCTGAAGGTCGACCCGGAAACCGCCCTGCGCGCGGCGAATGGCAAGTTCGAAAGGCGCTTCCGCTACATCGAGACCGCCCTGCGCGACCAGGGCCGCAAGGCCGAGGAATGCAGCCTGGAAGAGCTGGATGCGCTCTGGGGCGAGGCCAAGCGGGAGGAGAAGAATCCGCTGGGGTGTGGCTAGTTCGCCGGGGCTTTTTGCTTTTCGTAGGAGCGAGCTTGCTCGCGAATGGGGCTGTTCGTGCCACAGGGGCGTCCGGCGTGGCCGGGGAGTCCAATCGCGGACAAGGTCCGCTACGCCGGTGCTTCCAGTAGCGTAGGGCGAATAACCGTTCGCGGTTATCCGCCGCCTCACCTTTCTCATCGACCCTGCCTCGGTCGATCTGGGGGAATGCGTGACCCGCGCCAGGCTCGATACCGAGCGGGCTGGTAACCAAGGTCAAACGGCGGATAACGCCATAGGCGTTATGCGCCCTACGTGAACATCCAGCGAATCAGCAACACCAGCAACAGCACCGCCAGAATCGGCCGACCGATGCGGTAGGCCTTGGGATACCGGCGCTTGAACTTCTTCACCTGTGCACCCACGCCGTTGCCGATGCGAATCAGCACCGAGTAGGCCTGGTTGATCCCGCCGACGCGCTCGCCCTCGACGTTCTGCGGCGCGGTGGCGCGGCCGAGGAAGGCGCTGACGCGGCGGTTGATGCGCGTCAGCAGCGGCGACTTGAGCGGACGCTCGACGTCGCAGAAGAGGATCAGGCGCGATTCGTCCGTCTCGTTCTTCACCCAGTGCACGAAGGTCTCGTCGAACATCACGTCCTCGCCGTCGCGCCAGGCGTAGGGTTGGCCGTCGACGAAGATGCGGCAACTGTCCGAGTTCGGCGTGGCCAGGCCCAGGTGGTAGCGCAGGGAGCCGGCGTAGGGGTCGCGGTGCTTGTTCAGGTGGCTGTTCGGCGGCAGGCGGGTGAACATCGCGCCCTTGACGTTGGGGATGCTGCTGACCAGCTCCACGGTCTTCGGGCACAGGCGCTGCGCGGAGGGCAGGGGGCCGTCGTACCAGGTCAGGTAGAAGCGCGTCCAGCCCTTCTTGAAGAAGGAGCCGAAACCCGCCTCGTTGTTGTTCAGGGCATCGCGGATGTAGCCCTCGTCGAACAGCTGCTCGGCTTCCTCGCGGATCATCTGCCAGTTGTCGCGCAGCTTGTCGAGTTCCGGGAAGCGCTCACGGTCCAGGTAGGGCTTGGAGGGTACGCTGGAGTTCAGGTACATCAGCGAGTTGTACGGGGCGAACCAGGCCGAGTGGTTGACCACCTGGCGCAGGAACGGCAGGCGTACCTTGCCGCGCAGGTGCACGTAGAGAATGGCGATGAGGAAGATGGCGAGGATCGCGAGGACGAGGAGCTTGATCATGGGATGGCGAGTCCGCCCTGTTTGGCTGAAAAACGGCCGGCCACTTGCGCAACGCCGACACAGGCCCGAGGATTATACCCTCAGCGCGCGTCGCCGCTGAATTTTCCGCCACGTCAGAATTGTCCTGCGTCATATTCGCAGGCTGTCGGAGAGTCGTTAGCCAATGAGCATGTCATTGCGTGACCAGTTGCTGAAAGCCGGGCTGGTCAACGAAAAGCAGGCCAAGCAGGCCAGCAAGCAGAAGCAGAAACAGCAGCGCCTGGAGCACAAGGGCCAGGCCGAGAAGGACGACAGCCAGCGCCAGGCCGCGTTGCAGGCCCAGGCCGAAAAGCTGGCCCGCGACCAGGAGCTGAACCGCCAGCAGCAGGAGAAGGCCGAGAAGAAGGCTCGCGCCGCGCAGGTCAAGCAACTGATCGAAGGCACCCGCCTGCCCAGGATGGAGGGCGACGACTACTACAACTTCGTCGACGCCAAGAAGGTCAAGCGCATCGCGGTGAACGCCCTGATCCGCGACAAGCTCAGCCGCGGCAGCCTGGCCATCGTCAGTTACGACGGGCGCTACGAGATAGTCCCGCGCGATGCCGCGCTGCGCATCCAGGAACGCGACGAGCGCCGCGTGGTGCTGCTCAACGAGCCCAGCGGCGAGCCGGACGAGGACGATCCGTACAAGGACTACGTGGTGCCCGACGACCTCATGTGGTGACAGCTGCGGAAACGAAAAAGCCGGGCGGATGCCCGGCTTTTTTCATGCTGCCCGAGGTTACGAGCCCTTGACCTGCCTGCCGTCGACGGTGCCGTCCTTGAGCATGATCTGGTACTCCTTGCCGTCGGTCTCCTGCTGGTACAGGCGCACCAGCAGGTAGTCCCAGTCCTTGGCGAACCAGAGGACGGTCTTGCGGTTGCTCTTGGTCGGGTCGCGCACGCGTTCGACCTTGATGGCGTCGATCTGGCCGGCCTGGGTGGCGACCTTCTCCTCGCCGAGCACGCGGAAGTCGTAGGTATCGGTGTCGGTACCCTCGATCACCTGGTAGCTCATGCTCTTCTTGCCGACGGCGACGTCGTGCTGCAGCACCAGCTGGTAGGTGGACTTGTCGAGCTGGCCGCGGTTCAGCGGCAGGCGCACGGCGTCGCCGCGGTCGCTGCCGGTGACCTGTTTCTGCGCCCAGTCGAACTGCAGGTCGGTGGACTTGTTCTTGCCCAGGCCCTCGCGGGCCCAGTGGTAGGTCTGCGGCAGGTAGGTATCGCCTTCGACCTTGAAGGAACTGCTCTCCTTCAGGCTGGCGAGCAGCATGGAGGCCTGGAAGTCGAGTTCCCAGTTGCCGCCGTCGCCTTGCTTGAGGCTGCGGGAAGCGGTCCCGCTCAGCGGCATCTGCTTCCAGTCCGCGGTGTAGCTGGCCTCGAACGGCTTGATCTGGAACGAGGCGGCATACGCCGGCAACGTCAGCAGGGCCATCAGGAACAGCAGGACTCTACGCATCGCGAATCTCCTAGGTTCGGAACGGGTAGCCGGTGGCCGGCAACGCCTGGCCATCCAGCATGGCGCCTCGCTCGCCCAGGCGCAAACGGCCTTCGGCGAACCAGCGCATGGCCAGCGGGTAGATCAGGTGCTCCTGCACGTGCACCCGCGCGGCGAGCGTCTCCGGCGTGTCTTGCGACTCTACCGGGATTGCCGCCTGTACGACCAGAGGGCCGCCGTCGAGTTCCTCGGTGACGAAATGCACCGAGCAGCCATGCTCGGCGTCACCGGCCTCCAGCGCCCGCTGGTGGGTGTGCAGGCCCTTGTACTTGGGCAGCAGCGAGGGGTGGATGTTCAGCAGGCGGCCGTGGTAGTGGCGCACGAAGGCCGAGCTGAGGATGCGCATGAAGCCGGCCAGGACCACCAGGTCCGGGGCGTGGGCGTCGATGCGGCGGATCAGCTCGGCGTCGAAGGCTTCGCGGTCGGCGAAGCCCTTGTGGTCCAGGACCTCGGTGGCGATGCCCGCGGCGGCGGCGCGCTGCAGGCCGTAGGCGTCCGCGCGGTTGGAAATCACCGCGCGGATGGTTGCCGGCGTGGCGCCGTCGGCCAGGCTGTCGATCAGTGCTTGCAGGTTGCTGCCGGAGCCGGAAATCAGCACCACGACATTGCAAGGACGGGACATCAGTGGCCTTTCAGGTTGTTCAGCACCACGCGTTCGGCGTCCGCTGCGCAGGCGTCGATGCGGCCGATGACCCAGGGCTGCTCGCCGGAAGCGCGCAGGGAGGCGAGGGTGGCCTCGACCTGGTCCTGGGCAACGCAGATGACCATGCCCACGCCGCAGTTCAGCACGCGGTGCATCTCGTGCTCGTCGACGTTGCCCTTCTCCTGCAGCCAGTCGAACACCGCCGGGCGCTGCCAGCTGGCCACGTCGATCACTGCCTGGGCGTTGTCCGGCAGTACGCGCGGGATGTTGTCCAGCAGGCCGCCGCCGGTGATGTGGGCCATGGCCTTGACCGCGCCGGTCTGCTCGATCAGTTGCAGCAGCGGCTTGACGTAGATGCGCGTCGGCGCCATCAGCAGGTCGGCCAGGGGCTTGCCGTCGAGCTGGGTGGCCTCGATGTCGGCGCCGGAGACTTCGATGATCTTGCGGATCAGCGAGTAGCCGTTGGAGTGCGGGCCGGAGGAGGGCAGGGCGACCAGGGCGTCGCCGGCGACCACCTTCGAGCCGTCGATGATCTCGGCCTTCTCCACCACACCGACGCAGAAGCCGGCCAGGTCGTAGTCCTCGCCCTCGTACATGCCGGGCATCTCGGCGGTTTCACCGCCGACCAGCGAGCAGCCGGCCAGTTCGCAGCCGGCGCCGATGCCGGTCACCACGGTGGCGGCGACGTCGACGTTGAGCTTGCCGGTGGCGTAGTAGTCGAGGAAGAACAGCGGCTCGGCGCCGCAGACCACCAGGTCGTTGACGCACATGGCGACCAGGTCCTGGCCGATGCTGTCGTGCTTGTTCAGGTTCAGCGCCAGGCGCAGCTTGGTGCCGACGCCGTCGGTGCCGGAAACCAGCACCGGCTGCTTGTAGCCGGCCGGGATCTCGCAGAGCGCGCCGAAGCCGCCCAGGCCGCCCATGACTTCAGGACGCGCGGTGCGCTTGGCGACGCCTTTGATGCGTTCGACGAGGGCTTCGCCGGCGTCGATGTCCACACCGGCGTCCTTGTAGCTCAACGAGGGTTGCTTGCTGCTCATGTATCCAGGCCTGTAGAAAGGAGTGATTCGTCTGCCGGCCGCGGCGCGAAGGATTCGCGGCGACCTCGCGGGAGGCGCGGGATTTTATCAGGCTTGCCCGGCAGCGGCCATCTCGCGCTGTTGCCGCTGACCGGAGGGCTGTTTAAGGTATAGGCCTTCCGGAAGGGCTTGCCAGGTGCCGTTCCCTTCCTTATTCCGTTCGTCGAGAGCCTGTCATGCGATTTACCGCCCGCCTGTTGATCCTCTGCCTGTCGTTGCTCAGCCTGCCGTCCTTCGCCGCCGCGCTGGGCAACCTCTACCAGGTGCACGAGCCGGTGGCCTCGCAGCAGCCGGACGAGCGCAGCGCCGGCCTGTCCCGCGCGCTGCAGACCCTGGTGCTGCGCCTGACCGGCGATGCCCGCGCCGCCCAGAGCGGCGCGCTGGCCGGCTACTTCAAGGACCCGCAGCAACTGATCAGCCAGTACGGCTACGAGAACGGCCCGCCGCTGGCACTGGTGGTGGACTTCGACCCCGCCTCGGTGAACAACGCCCTGCGCCAGGCCGGCCTGCCGGTCTGGGGCGCCAACCGTCCGAGCCTGCTGGCCTGGTGGCTGAACGAAAGCGCCGCCGGCAGCAGCCTGGTGGGCGACAGCCAGGAAGGCGCCGCGCCGCTCAACCGCGCCGCCCAGCGCCGCGGCCTGCCGCTGCTGCTGCCGATGGCCGACCTCTCCGAACAGGGCGTGGGCACCGCGCAGAACATCACCGCCGCGCAGCCCGACGCGCTGCGCGCCGCCTCCGAGCGCTATTCCGCCGACGGCCTGCTGGCGGTCGACGCCAAGGAAGACGGCGGCAAGTGGCAGGCGCAATGGCGCCTGTGGCTGGGCGACTCGCGCGAACAGGGCCAGGCCCAGGGCGACAGCCCGGACGCCCTGGCCGATGCCGTGATGCTGGCGGTCAGCCAGCGCCTGGCGCCGCGCTTCGTCGGCGCGCCGGGCGCGGCCAGCGCCCTGACCCTGCAGGTGCAGGGCGCCAACCTCGAACGCTATGCCCAACTGCAGAAGCTGCTCGACCCGATGGGCGCGAAGCTGTTGCTGGCCCAGGGCGACAACCTGCAATACCGCCTCAACGCCAGCCCCGACCAGCTGCGCGCCCAACTGGGCCTGGCGCATCTGCAGGAGGCTCCGGCCGAGCCGGCCCAGCCGGCGCTGGACGCCAATGGCCAGCCGCTGCCGGCGCAGCCCGCGGCGCCGAGCAACGTCATGCGCTTCCGCTGGTAGTCACGCCGCGGGTGGGCCTGGCGCCGGATTCGCAGTATGCTGCGCCTCCGGCGCCTTTTCGGATGCGCCAAAATGATGATTTGGTTACACTTTTGATCCGTACGGCTTCACTGTAAGCGTTTTCGAAGAAAAGCCCCGCCCGGCATGAAACAACCTATGCAGCTCCCCCTGGGCATCCGTCTGCGCGACGATGCCACCTTCGCCAACTTCTACCCCGGCACCAATGCCGCGGCGCTGGGGTATGTCGAGCGGCTGTGCGACTGCGACGCCGGCTGGGCGGAGAGCCTCATCTACCTGTGGGGCGTCGAGGGCGTGGGGCGCAGCCACCTGCTGCAGGCGGCCTGCCTGCGCTTCGAGCAGTACGGCGAGACCTCGGTGTACCTGCCGATGGCCGAGCTGGTGCAATACGGCCCGGCGATCTTCGACGATCTGGAACAGCTGGAACTGGTCTGCCTCGATGACATCGAGGCCCTGGCCGGCCTGCCGGAGTGGGAAGAGGCGCTGTTCCACCTGTTCAACCGCCTGCGCGACGCCGGCCGCCGCCTGCTGCTGGCGGCCTCGATGCCGCCGCGGGAGTTGCCGGTCAAGCTGCCCGACCTGAAGTCGCGGCTGACCCTCTCGCTGATCTTCCAGCTGCACCCGCTGACCGACGAGGAAAAGCTCCGCGCCCTGCAACTGCGCGCCTCGCGCCGCGGCCTGCACCTCACCGACGAAGTCGGGCGCTTCATCCTCACCCGCGGCGCGCGCAGCATGGAATTCCTCTTCGACCTGCTGGACGAACTGGACAAGGCCTCGCTGCAGGCCCAGCGCAAGCTGACCATCCCCTTCCTCAAGGAAACCCTGGGCTGGTAGGCCCCTTCGGGGGAGCTGCAAGCCGCAAGCCATAAGCTGCAAGTTATCCGGAGCCGTATGCTCTTCGCCCTACGACGTTGCGCCGGGGCTTTTCGTAGGATGGGTCGAGCTTGCGAAACCCATGCGGTCGTGGCGATGGGTATCGCTTCGCTCAACGCCATCCTACGGGTCTTGTGTTTGCCGGAGGGCGTAGGACCTTGTCCGCGATAACCGGACGTCCCGGCGCGATTCGCGGATGAGATCCGCTCGCTGTGCCAACCACACCGTTCCCCTGTAGTTTCGGAGGATGGGTTGAACTTGCGAAACCCATGCGGTGGTGGTGATGGGTATCGCTTCGCTCAACCCATCCTACGGGGCTCGGAGTGCCCGGAAACAGGCGCTCCGTGACCGAACCCGAAGCGCGCCGGGGACCAAGGCCAAACGGCGGATAACGCCATAGGCGTTATGCGCCCTACGCTCAGCTGTGGCTCGGCTCTTCCTTGTGCCCCGTCAGCTCATGCAGGTACTTGCGCGACAGCTGCAGGAAGCGCGGGGTAGGGCCGACGTCCTCGTAGAGCGGGTCGCCCTGTTCGTCCAGCGCCACCACCTTCTGCCCCTTCACGTAGGGGAAGCTCGCCTCCAGTTCTTCCAGGGCCGAGCCGACCAGTTCGCCGAGCAGTTCCTCGACGCTGCGCTTAGGGTACATGTCGTGCAGCGCGGCCAGGCGCGCGGCGGTTTCCACGTCCAGCGGGATGCTGTAGCTGTGGCTGGTCATGCGCCCCCTGGCGTTCTGTTCCCAATGGCGTACCAGATCGCGGATCTTCATGTTCACCTCATGGGCCGGCTCGTGGCCGGCGGGGAAGACGGCCCTTTTGGAGCCGCCGGGAAGAATTTCCCGAATCCTTCGGGATCACATCTAGCCTAGACGCTGTCGGAGCAGGATCGCGGGCGTTCGTCGCACGCTTGTCAGTGAGTGTCGCCAGGCGGCACTGTAAGAGAATCCAGACACGGAGAACCCCCATGGCGGATATCGACGCGCGCCTGCGCGAGGACGTGCACCTGCTGGGCGAACTGCTCGGACAGACCATCCGCAACCAGTACGGCCAGGCCTTCCTCGACAAGGTCGAGCTGATCCGCCAGGGCGCCAAGGCGGCGCGGCGCGGTTCGGCCGAAGGCGCGCGGCAACTGGCGGCGGCCCTCGACGGCCTGGGCGAGGACGAGCTGCTGCCGGTGGCGCGGGCCTTCAACCAGTTCCTCAACCTGGCCAACATCGCCGAGCAGTACCACCGCATCCGCCGCCGCGGGCCGAAGGAGCCGCAGCCCTTCGAGCAGCGCGTGCTGGGCGAGCTGCTGGGGCGCCTGCGCAAGGCCGGCGTGGAGCCGGCGGAGCTGGCGCGCCAGGTGGCGCAGCTGGACATCGAGCTGGTGCTCACTGCGCACCCCACCGAAGTGGCGCGGCGCACCCTGATCCAGAAATACGACGCCATGGCCGCGCAACTGGCGGCCAAGGACCACACCGACCTGCTCCCCGAAGAGCGCGAGCAGGTGGACACGCGCCTGCGCCGGCTGGTGGCCGAGGCCTGGCACACCGACGAGATCCGCCGCACCCGGCCAACGCCGGTGGACGAGGCCAAGTGGGGCTTCGCGGTGATCGAGCATTCCCTCTGGCACGCCGTGCCCGACTTCCTCCGCCACGTCGACGAGACCCTGCAAAGCTGCACCGGCCAGCGCCTGCCGCTGGAAGCCGCGCCCATCCGCTTCGCCTCCTGGATGGGCGGCGACCGCGACGGCAACCCCAACGTCACCGCCGCCATCACCCGCGAGGTGCTGCTGCTGGCGCGCTGGATGGCCGCCGACCTCTACCTGCGCGACGTCGACAGCCTGGCCGCCGATCTCTCCATGCAGCAGGCCAGCGAGGAACTGCTGGCGGAAACCGGCGAGGTGGCCGAACCCTACCGCGCCCTGCTCAAGCAACTGCGCGAACGCCTGCGCGCCACGCGGGCCTGGGCCGAACGCGCGCTGAGCGAAGACGAGGTTGCACCCGAGGCGGTGCTGCAGGACAACCGCGAGCTGCTGGCGCCGCTGGAGCTGTGCCACCGCTCGCTGCACGCCTGCGGCATGGGCGTGATCGCCGACGGTGCGTTGCTCGACAGCCTGCGCCGCGCCGCCACCTTCGGCCTGTTCCTGACGCGCCTGGACATCCGCCAGGACTCCGGCCGCCACGCCGCCGCCCTGAGCGAAATCACCGAGTACCTGGGCCTGGGCCGCTATCAGGATTGGGACGAGGCGGTGCGCCAGGAATTCCTCCTGGAGGAGCTGGGCAACCATCGCCCGCTGCTGCCGGCGGACTACCAGGCCAGCGCCGACACCGCCGAAGTCCTGGCCACCTGCCGCGTGGCGGCTGCCGCGCCGGCGGCCTCGCTGGGTTCCTACGTCATCTCCATGGCCGGCCAGCCGTCCGACGTGCTGGCGGTGCAACTGCTGCTCAAGGAGTGCGGGTTGCGCCGGCCGCTACGCGTGGTGCCACTCTTCGAAACCCTCGACGACCTCGACAACGCCGGCCCCTGCATCGACCGCCTGCTCGGCCTGGACGCCTACCGCGAAGCCCTGGCCGGGCCGCAGGAAGTGATGATCGGCTACTCCGACTCGGCCAAGGACGCCGGCACCCTGGCCGCGGCCTGGGCGCAGTACCGCGCCCAGGAAGCGCTGGTGGACATCTGCCGCGCCCACGGCGTCGAGCTGCTGCTGTTCCATGGCCGCGGCGGCACCGTCGGGCGCGGCGGCGGCCCGGCCCACGCGGCCATCCTCTCGCAGCCGCCGGGCTCGGTGGCCGGGCGCTTCCGCACCACCGAACAGGGCGAGATGATCCGCTTCAAGTTCGGCCTGCCCGGCATCGCCCGGCAGAACCTCGACCTCTACCTGGCCGCGGTGCTGGAGGCCACGCTGCTGCCGCCGCCGGCGCCGGAGCCGGCCTGGCGCGAGGAAATGCAGCGCCTGGCCGCCGATTCCCTGGCCGCCTACCGCCAGGTGGTGCGCGAGACGCCGCAGTTCGTCGACTACTTCCGCGAGGCCACGCCGGAACAGGAACTCGGCCGCCTGCCCCTGGGCAGCCGCCCGGCCAAGCGCCGCCAGGGCGGCATCGAGAGCCTGCGGGCGATCCCGTGGATCTTCGCCTGGACGCAGACGCGGCTGATGCTGCCGGCCTGGCTGGGCTGGGAGACCGCGCTGTTCAACGCCATCGACCGCGGCGAGGGCAGCCTGCTGCAGCGCATGCGAGAGCAGTGGCCGTTCTTCCGCGCGCGCATCGACATGCTGGAGATGGTCCTGGCCAAGGCCGACGGCGAAATCGCCCAACTCTACGACGAACGTCTGGTGCAATCGGAACTGCGACCATTAGGTGTGCATTTACGCGACCTATTGTCGCAGGCGCTGCGCGTGGTGCTCGGCCTGACCGGCCAGCAGCGCCTGCTGGCGCAGGCCACCGAAACCCGCGAATCGATCGCCGTGCGCAACATCTACCTGGACCCGCTGCACCTGCTCCAGGCGGAGCTGCTGGCCCGTTCCAGACGCTGCGAAGGCGACGCCTGCGGCGGTCTGGAACAGGCCCTGCTGGTGACGGTGGCGGGCATCGCCGCGGGGCTGCGCAACACCGGTTGAGCGGCCCCGGCCACGACTTTCCGGTGGCTTGTGCGCTCAGGGTGCGCTGTGTATCTTGATCAGCCTTTCGGCGTATTCCTGCGCCATTTCAAGCATGTTCAGATAGGCCCCATAAGGCAGATCCGGGATTTCGCTTTCAACAAGACTAAGGAGCATATCGATGCGTGTGATTCTGCTCGGGGCGCCCGGTGCCGGCAAAGGTACTCAGGCCCGCTTCATCACCGAGAAGTTCAGCATTCCGCAGATCTCCACCGGGGACATGCTGCGCGCAGCGGTCAAGGCCGGCACCGAGCTGGGCCTGCAGGCCAAGAGCGTGATGGATGCCGGCGGCCTGGTTTCGGATGACCTGATCATCAACCTGGTCAAGGAGCGCATCGCCCAGCCCGATTGCGCCAACGGCTTCCTGTTCGACGGTTTCCCGCGCACCATTCCCCAGGCCGAGGCCATGAAGGAAGCCGGCGTGAGCATCGACCACGTGATCGAGATCGCCGTCGACGACGAAGAGATCGTCAGCCGCATGGCCGGCCGCCGCGTGCATCCGGCCTCCGGCCGCGTGTACCACGTCGAGCACAACCCGCCGAAGGTCGCCGGCAAGGACGACGTCACCGGCGAAGACCTGATCCAGCGCGAAGACGACCGCGAAGAGACCGTGCGCCACCGCCTGTCGGTCTACCACACCCAGACCAAGCCGCTGGTCGACTTCTACCAGAAGCTGGCCGCCGTCGAAGGCACCCCGAAGTACAGCCGCGTCGAAGGCGTCGGCTCGGTGGACCAGATCACCGCCAAGGTCCTGGCCGCGCTCAGCTGAGTCGCCGCCCGACCTGCACCAGAGGCCCGCTTGCGGGCCTTTGGCGTTTATAATGCCCGCCCTTTTTCAGCTTGCCGGAAAACCCCGATGCCCACCCTGCTGGCCCTGGACACCTCCACCGAAGCCTGCTCCGTCGCCCTGCTGCACGACGGCCGGCGTTTCAGCCGCCACGAGGTGATCCCGCGGCTGCACGCCAAGCGCCTGCTGCCCATGGTGCAGGAACTGCTCGACGAGGCCGGCATCGCCCTGGGCGCGGTGGACGCCATCGCCTTCGGCCGCGGCCCCGGCGCCTTCACCGGCGTGCGCATCGCCATCGGCGTGGTGCAGGGCCTGGCCTTCGCCCTGGACAAGCCGGTGTTGCCGATCTCCGACCTCGCGGTGCTGGCCCAGCGCGCCCACCGCGAGCACGGCGCCAGCCAGGTGGCGGCCGCCATCGACGCGCGCATGGACGAGGTCTACTGGGGTTGCTACCGCCTGGAGCAGGGCGAGATGCGCCTGGCCGGCGCCGAGGCGGTGCTGCCGCCGGAAAAGGTGGCGCTGCCGCGCGACGCCGAGGGCGACTGGTTCGGCGCCGGCACCGGCTGGGGCTACCGCGAGCGCCTGGCGGTTAAGGTCCGGGCCGAGGACGCCAGCCTGCTGCCCAACGCCGAAGACTTGCTGGGCCTGGCGCTGTTCGCCTGGGAACGCGGCGATGCCGTGCCGGCGGACCAGGCGCAGCCGGTCTACCTGCGCGACAACGTGGCCACGCCCAAGGCCGGCTGACCGGCGATTGCCAAGCCCCTGGACGCTCGCTAGAGTGAAATCCTTACCCGCTGAGCCCTGAACATGCGCATCGACGGCCTGTCCAGCTACTCCATCACGCCCGACTCCGGCAGCCGCCCCGGCACCGCGGTCACGCCCTATCGCGAGGTCATGCGCGAGGCCGAGGCGCGTCGCGAGCAGCCGGCCTCGGTGGCCGCCAGCCAGGGCCTGGAGCAGCAGGCGCAGACGCGCTACGTGGAGCCGGGCAACGCCGGCAGCGGCAGCCTGCCCATCGTCCTCAGCGACGTCCTGGCCTACCAGCGCCCGGTCAGCAACCGCGCCGCCCAGGCCCTGGCCAGCTACAGCAGCACCGCCAACCTGCCGCTGGGCGGCTACGACGCCCCGGAAGTGCTGGGCATCGACCTCTACGCCTGATGGGCCTGCCGTACTACCTGGGCTGCCCGTCGTGGAACGAGCCCGCCTGGCGCGGCAGCTTCTACCCCGCCGACCTGCGCCCGGCCGACACCCTGGGCTTCTACAGCCAGGTGTTCAATGCGGTGGAGGGCAACACCACCTTCTACGCCCGGCCCAGCGCCGACACGTTGCAGCGCTGGGCGCAGACCATGCCGGCGGACTTCCACTTCTGCGCCAAGCTGCCCCGCGACATCAGCCACGAAGGCGATTTGCGCGAGCAGTTCGGCGCCACACGCGACTTCCTCGACCTGCTGGCGCCGCTGGGCAGCCGGGTGAGCCCGCTGTGGCTGCAGCTTTCCGCCGGCTTCGGCCCGCAGCGCCTGGGCGAGCTGGCCGCCTGGCTGGACGAGTTCGGCGCCCGGCGCATCGCCGTGGAAGTGCGCCACCCGGCGTTCTTCGAGAAAGGCGAGGAGGAGCGGCTGCTCAACCGCCTGCTCCATGAACGCGGCGTGGAACGCATCTGCCTGGATTCGCGGGCGCTGTTCGCCTGCCAGTCCGATGACCCGGCGGTGCGCCATGCGCAGTCGAAGAAACCGAGGATTCCGGTGCGCCCGGCGGCCTTCAGCGACAGCCCGCAGGTGCGCTTCATCGGCGGGCCGGACCTGGACGCCAACCAGGCCTACCTGACGCCCTGGGTGGACAAGGTGGCCGGCTGGATCGAAGACGGCCTGACGCCTCACGTGTTCCTCCACACCCCGGACAACCACCGCGCCGCCGAGCAGGCACAGCGCTTCCACGCCCTGCTGGCCGAGCGTCTGCCGGGCCTGCCGGCGCTGCAGCTGCCGCAGCCGGAAGTGGAGCAACTGGGCCTGCTCTGAGGCCGCGGTTGCGCTAACCTGCAAGCTCCCATTCGCACGGAGAGCGCCCCCATGACCACCCAACACGAACGCGGCCTGGCCTTCCAGGCCCTGCACCGGCGCGACGGCCTGTTCGTCCTGCCCAACCCCTGGGACGCCGGCTCGGCGAAAATGCTCGCTGGCCTGGGCTTCGAGGCCCTGGCCACCACCAGCGCCGGCCTGGCCTTCGCCCTCGGCCGCTGCGACGCCGAAGGCGAGGTGAGCCGCGAGGAAGCCCTGGCCAACGCCCGCGCCATCGTCGAGGCGACGCCGCTGCCGGTGGCCGCCGACCTGGAGAACGGCTACGGCGACGCGCCCGAGGACTGCGTGGCGACCATCCGCCTGGCCGCCAGCATCGGCCTGGTCGGCGGCTCCATCGAGGACGCCACTGGCCGCCCGGACGATCCCATCTATCCCTTCGAACTGGCGGTAGAGCGTGTACGCGCGGCAGTGCAGGCCGCGCATTCCCTGGAGTTCCCCTTCACCCTGGCGGCCCGCGCGGAGAACCTGCTGCACGGCCGCGACGACCTGGACGACACCATCCGCCGCCTGGTGGCCTTCGCCGAGGCCGGCGCCGACGTGCTCTACGCGCCGGGGCTGACCACCCGCGAGCAGATCGACGCGGTGGTGCGCGCGGTGGCGCCGCGGCCGGTGAACGTGCTGGTCGGCTCGCCGGCCCTGCAACTGTCGCTGAGCGACCTGGCCGAGCTGGGCGTGAAGCGCATCAGCCTGGGTTCGTCGCTGGCGCGGGTGGCCTACGGCGCCTTCTTCCACGCCGCCAGCGAACTGGCCGGCGGGCGCCTGGAGGCGACCCAGGAAGGCATGCCCTTCGCCCGCCTCAACGCGCTGTTCCGGCGCTGAGCCGGGGCCTGCGGTAGAATCGGCGCTTTTGCACCGGATCGACCCGCATGAGCGCCAGCGCAGACACTCCCCGCATCATCGTCCAGGCCCTGGAGCCCCACTACCGCGAAGCCGCCGGCCAGTGGGCCCGGCGCCTGGGCCTGGAACTGGCGGAGGAGGGCGCGGCTGACTTCGCCCTGCAACTGGGTGAGCAGGGCCTGCAACTGCTGCAACTGGGCCCGGACTCGCCGGGCCCGGTGCGCGTGGACTTCCTCGAAGGCGCCGCCGCCCACCGCCGCCAGTTCGGCGGCGGCAGCGGGCAGATGATCGCCAAGGCGGTGGGTGTGCAGCCGGGTGTGCGGCCACATGTGCTCGATGCTACCGCCGGCCTGGGCCGCGACGCCTTCGTCCTCGCCACCCTGGGCTGCGAGGTGCAGCTGATCGAGCGTCAACCGCTGATCGCCGCCCTGCTGGAAGACGGCCTGGCCCGCGCGGCGCGAGACCTGGAAGTGGCGCCGATAGTGGCGCGCATGCAACTGCACCAGGGCAACGCCATCGACCTGATGGGCGCCTGGCAGGGCGAGGCGCCCCAGGTGATCTACCTCGACCCCATGTTCCCGCACCGCGACAAGAGCGCCCTGGTGAAAAAGGAAATGCGCCTGTTCCGCCCCCTGGTGGGCGACGACATGGACGCCCCGGCGCTGCTCCAGGCGGCCCTGGCCCTGGCCAGCCACCGCGTGGTGGTCAAGCGCCCGCGCAAGGCGCCGATCATCGAGGGCGCCAAGCCGAGCTACAGCCTGGAAGGGAAGTCGAGCCGGTATGACATCTATCCGTTGAAGTCGCTCAAGCCCTGAGCGGAGGGGCTTTTCGTAGGAGCGAGCTTGCTCGCGAAAGGGATTTACCGGCGGCTGTGGTGTGTTGGGTTGACGCCTTTCCCTCTCCCCAGCCCTCGGCTGCGCGCCCCGCCCTGAAGGGAGAGGGGGCTTGTCCGTGCCGAGAAAGGATTTGGTGTCAGCCGGCCACTCGCTGCAAGCCGGCTAATACGGAAACATCAGCGCATGCCGAACGGTCCCCTCTCCCTTCAGGGCGGGGCGCGCAGCCGAGGGTTAGGGAGAGGGAGCGGAGTCAAGCACTGACATCGAGGTCCCAGGTGAGCACCGTTCGCGAGCAAGCTAGCTCCTACAGGAGAAGCGCCTACGGCATACGCCTCAAGGCCGATAAGCCCGCAAAAACAACTCCACCACCTCCTGCACATGCCTTTCGCTCTCCTCCACCGGCGGCCGCTCGACGCAGCCGATCAGCAGGCGGAAGTGCAGGCAGCCCTGCACCAGCATCAGGAAGTGCTCGGCGGCGTTGCGTGCGTCGCCCTCGCGCAGTTCGCCCTTGCGCTGGGCCTGGGCGATCAGCCGTTGCATCTGGTCCAGCACGCGTTGCGGGCCGGCGTCGAAGAACATCTGCGACAGCGCCGGGTTCTGCCCGCCCTGGGCGATCATCAGGCGGCTCAGGGCGATGGCCTCGGGGCTGTTGATCAGGCGGTTGAAGCCGCGCGCGATGTTCAGCAGCAGCTCCTGCGTGGGCGCGTCGGCCGGCGGTTCGTGGAACAGCTCCGGCACCTGCTCGGCGCACTTGGCCTGCACCGCCTCGCAGAACAGCGTCTCCTTGTCGGTGAAATGGCTGTACACGGTGAGCTTGGAAACCCCGGCCTCGGCGGCGATGGCTTCCATGCTGCTGCCGTCGTAGCCGTTGCGCACGAACAGCTCCTTGGCGGCTTCGAGGATCGCCTGGCGCTTGGCCGGGTCCTTGGGGCGGCCGGGGCCGTTGGGGATGGGAGGCTGGGACATTTTATTTTCGCTTCAAATACTGGACTGGTCGGTTTTGTATTCTTACTATACCGCCGAGTATAAGAATTCAACTGCGTTTCGCGAAAGGTCATACATCATGTTCCGCCATGCCTTGTCCGTCGCTGTCCCTCTCGCCTTCTCCCTGACCCTAGCCGCCTGCGGCAACGGCGAACCGGCCAAGCCGGCGCTGCGCCCGGCCATGGTCGTGCAGCCGCAGCTGGCGCGTTCGGTCACCGAGGCCTACCCGGGCGAGGTGCGCGCCCGCCACGAGCCGGAGCTGGCGTTCCGTATCGGCGGCAAGGTGGCCAAGCGCCTGGTGGAGACCGGCGAGCGCGTGCGCCGCGACCAGCCGCTGGCCGAACTCGACCCCGAGGACGTGCGCCTGCAGCTGGAGGCCAACCGCGCCCAGGTCGCCGCCGCCGAGGCCAACCTGCAGACCGTGCGTTCGGAATACCAGCGCTACAAGGTGCTGCTGGAGCGCAAGCTGGTCAGCCAGTCGCAGTTCGACAACATCGAGAACACCTACCGCGCCGGCGAGGCGCGCATGAAGCAGGTGCGCGCCGAGTACGACGTGGCGCGCAACCAGGCCGACTACGCCGTGCTGCGTGCGCCGCAGGACGGGGTGATCTCGGCGCGGCGCGTCGAAGTGGGGCAGGTGGTGGCCGCCGGGCAGACGGTCTTCACCCTGGCTGCCGATGGTGACCGCGAAGTGCTGATCAGCTTCCCCGAACACGCCATCGAGCGCTTCCGCATCGGCGAGGGCGTCAGCGTCGAGCTGTGGTCGCAGCCGGACAAGCGCTTCAGCGGCCACATCCGCGAACTGTCGCCGGCCGCCGACCCACAGTCGCGCACCTTCGCCGCGCGGGTGGCCTTCGACGATGCCAAGGTGCCGGCCGAACTGGGCCAGAGCGCCCGGGTGTACATCCACAGTGAGGGCGCCGTGCCCCTGGCCGTGCCGCTGGCGGCGGTGAGCGCCGAGGGCGGCCAGCCGTTCGTCTGGGTGGTCGACCCGAAGGATGCCAGCCTGCACCGCCGGCCGGTGCGCATCGGGCCCTACGCCGAGGACCGGGTGCCGGTGCTCGAAGGGCTGCAGCCCGACGACTGGGTGGTCGCCGCGGGCGTCCAGGTATTGCGCGAAGGCCAGCAGGTACGCCCGGTCGACCGCGAGAACCGTTCGGTCAAGCTGCTGGCGAAGGAGTGACGCAGGATGCGCTTCAACCTCTCCGCCTGGGCGTTGCAGAACCGGCCGATCGTGCTGTTCCTGATGCTGCTGCTGGGCATCGCCGGGGCGCTGTCCTACACCAAGCTCGGCCAGAGCGAGGACCCGCCCTTCACCTTCAAGGCCATGGTGGTCAAGACCAACTGGCCCGGCGCCACCGCCGAGGAAGTCTCGCGCCAAGTCACCGAGCGCATCGAGAAGAAGCTGATGGAGACCGGCGACTACGACCGCATAGTCTCCTTCTCGCGCCCGGGCGAGTCGCAGGTGACCTTCGTCGCCCGCGAGGACTTCAAGTCCAGGGACATCCCCGAGCTGTGGTACCAGATCCGCAAGAAGGTCAGCGACATCCGCTACACCCTGCCGCAGGGCATCCAGGGGCCGTTCTTCAACGATGAGTTCGGCACCACCTTCGGCAATATCTACGCGCTGTCCGGCAAGGGCTTCGACTACGCGGTGCTGAAGGACTACGCCGACCGCATCCAGCTACAGCTGCAGCGCATCAAGGACGTCGGCAAGGTCGAGCTGGTCGGCCTGCAGGACGAGAAGATCTGGATCGACCTGTCGAACACCAAGCTGGCCACCCTCGGCTTGCCCCTGGCCGCGGTGCAGAAGGCCCTGGAGGAGCAGAACGCGGTGAGCGCCACCGGTTTCTTCGAGACCGCCAGCGACCGCGTGCAGCTGCGGGTTTCCGGGCGCTTCGATTCGGTGGAGGACATCCGCCAGTTCCCCATCCGCGTGGGCGACCGCACCTTCCGCATCGGCGACGTGGCCGAGGTGCACCGCGGCTTCAACGACCCGCCGGCGCCGCGCATGCGCTTCATGGGCGAGGACGCCATCGGCATCGCCGTGGCGATGAAGGACGGCGGCGACATCCTGGTGCTGGGCAAGGCGCTGGAAAACGAGTTCCACCGCCTGCAGCAGAACCTTCCGGCGGGCATGGAGCTGCGCAAGGTGTCCGACCAGCCGGCCGCCGTGCGTGAAGGCGTGGGCGAGTTCGTCCGGGTGCTGGCCGAGGCGCTGGTCATCGTGCTGCTGGTGAGCTTCTTCTCCCTGGGCCTGCGCACCGGCCTGGTGGTGGCGCTGTCGATCCCGCTGGTGCTGGCGATGACCTTCGTCTGCATGCGCTACTTCGACATCGGCCTGCACAAGATTTCCCTCGGCGCGCTGGTGCTGGCGCTGGGCTTGCTGGTGGACGACGCGATCATCGCCGTGGAGATGATGGCGGTGAAGATGGAGCAGGGCTACGACCGCCTCAAGGCGGCCAGCTTCGCCTGGACCAGCACCGCCTTCCCGATGCTCACCGGCACCCTGGTGACCGCCGCCGGCTTCCTGCCGATCGCCACCGCGCAGTCGGGCACCGGCGAATACACCCGCTCGCTGTTCCAGGTGGTGACCATCGCGCTGCTGGTGTCCTGGGTGGCCGCGGTGATGTTCGTGCCCTACCTGGGCGCCAAGCTGCTGCCGGACCTGGCCAAGCGCCACGCGGAGAAGCACGGCGGCAGCGACAAGGGCCACGACCCTTACTCGACGGGCTTCTACCAGCACTTCCGGCGCCTGGTGGAGTGGTGCGTGCGCCACAACAAGACGGTGATCGTCCTGACCCTGCTGGCCTTCGTCGGCTCCATCGCCGCCTTCCGCCTGATACCGCAGCAGTTCTTCCCGCCGTCGGTGCGTCTGGAGTTGCTGGTGGACCTGAAGCTGGCCGAGGGCGACTCGCTGGCCGCCACCGCCGAGCAGGTCAAGCGCCTGGAGAAGCTGCTCGCCGAGCATCCGGGCATCGAGAACTACGTGGCCTACGTCGGCACCGGCTCGCCGCGCTTCTACCTGCCGCTGGACCAGCAGCTGCCGGCGGCGAGCTTCGCCCAGTTCGTGGTGCTGGCCAAGGACCTGAAGGGCCGCGAGGAGGTGCGCCAGTGGCTGATCCAGCGCATGGCCGAGGACTTCCCCACGGTGCGCAGCCGCATCAGCCGCCTGGAGAACGGTCCGCCGGTGGGCTACCCGGTGCAGTTCCGGGTGTCCGGCGAGCACATCCAGCAAGTGCGTGAGCTGGCGCGCAAGGTCGCGGCGAAGATGCGCGAGAACCCCCATGTGGTGAACGTGCATCTGGACTGGGAGGAGCCGAGCAAGGTCATCCGCCTCAACCTCGACCAGGACCGCGCCCGCGCCCTGGGCGTGAGCACCCAGGACGTCTCGCAGTTCCTGCAGAGTTCGCTGACCGGCTCCACCGTCAGCTACTACCGCGAGGACAACGAGCTGATCGAGATCCTCCTGCGCGGCGACGCCCGCGAGCGCCAGGACCTGTCGCAGCTGCCGAGCCTGGCCATCCCCACCAACAACGGCCGCAGCGTGGCGCTGTCGCAGGTGGCGACCCTGGAGTACGGCTTCGAGGAAGGCATCATCTGGCGGCGCAACCGCCTGCCGACGGTGACCGTGCGCGCGGACATCTACGACGACTCGCTGCCGGCCACCCTGGTCAAGCAGATTTCCCCGACCCTCGAGCCGATCCGCGCCGAGCTGCCTGACGGCTACCTGCTGGAAGTAGGCGGCACGGTGGAGGATTCGGCCAAGGGGCAGAACTCGGTGAACGCCGGCATCCCGCTGTTCCTGGTGGTGGTGATGACCCTGCTGATGATCCAACTGCGCAGCTTCTCGCGCATGGCCATGGTGTTCCTCACCGCGCCCCTGGGGCTGATCGGCGTGACCCTGTTCCTGCTGGCGTTCCACAAGCCCTTCGGCTTCGTCGCCATGCTCGGCACCATCGCCCTGGCCGGGATGATCATGCGCAACTCGGTGATCCTGGTGGACCAGATCGAGCAGGACATCGCTCACGGCCTGGACCGCTGGCACGCCATCATCGAGGCCACGGTGCGGCGCTTCCGCCCCATAGTGCTGACCGCGCTGGCGGCGGTGCTGGCGATGATCCCGCTGTCGCGCAGCGCGTTCTTCGGGCCCATGGCGGTGGCCATCATGGGCGGCCTGATCGTCGCCACGGCGCTGACGCTGCTGTTCCTGCCGGCGCTCTACGCCGCCTGGTTCAGGGTGAAGCAGGAACCTGCGTAGGGCGTATGACCGTTCGCGGTCATACGCCCTAGGGCCCAGGACCACCCTGTAGGAGCGAGCTTGCTCGCGAACGGTATTTGCAGCCACAACACCGCAGGATGGCGCCTACCTTCCAGGCTACTCAGGACAGCTCCCTCTCCCTTCAGGGAGAGGGTTGGGGAGAGGGAGCGGAGTCACCTGATACGACGATGTAATCGGAAAAACACCCTTCGCGAGCAAGCTCGCTCCTACGAGTTCCGCGGGCCTCAAAGCGCCCCAAAAACCTTCTTCGCCAAACTGGTAGCCGCCCCCGCCGGATTCTCCCGAATCCCCTTCTCCTGCTGGGCGATCACCTTGAACAGCCCATCCAGCGCCTGCTCGGTGACATAGCCCTCGACATTCGCATCCTTGGCATCGACCACGCCAAAGGCCGCGGCCTGGCTGGCGAAGGCGTTGTACTGCTTGGCTAGGCCGACCTTGTCGGTGGCCTGTTTGACGATCGGTAGGAAGCGTTGGCGCAGCTGCTCGCGGCTGCTGCGCTCCAGGTACTGGGTGGCGGAATCGTCGCCGCCGGCGAGGATGCCCTTGGCGTCCTGCACGGTCATCTTCTTCACCGCATCCACCAGCAGCGCCTGGGCCTGCGGCACGGCGGCCTCGGCGGCCTGGTTCATGCTGGCTTCCAACTGGTCGACCTGGGCGCCCATGCCGAACTGCTTCATCACCTTGGCGGCCTTGCCCAGCTTGCCCGGCAGCTCGATGCGCACGGCCGGATCGTTAGTGAAGCCTCCAGGCTTGCCCAACTGCTTGACCGCGATCTGCGCGCCCTGGCTCAGGGCATCCTTGAGGCCGCCGCTGGCGTCGGTCTGGCTGAGGTTGGCGAGGGACAGGGCGAAGGCATTGGCGGACAACAGGGCGCCGGCCAGCAGGGCGGTGAAACGCAGCATCGGGATTCCTTGTGGGGCAGGGCGGAACCTTCGCCGAGCGTCTCGGCGAAGGAAGAAGGGGCAAGCTTAGCGAGGCCGCGCCGGCAACGGAACCCGGTCGCAGGAGGACGGATCAGCGCACCGCGTCGACGCGGATGCGCAGCGGCTGCGGATCGCTGCCGTCGAGCTTGACGCTGTGGCGCTCGGTGCTGATGAACAGCAGCTTCCCGGCATTCTCGATACGCGCACTGACCGCATAACTATGGCCGGGCTGGACCCGTTGCGGGTCGTAATCGAGCTTGAAGGCCACCGGCACCTGCTGCCCGCCGGGCAGCGTCTGCGAAGCCAGCTCCACGGCCGGCGCATCGGCCAGGGAAACATCCTGCAGGCTCACCGAAACCTGCGCCCCCGGCGGCGGCGCGATGCGCTGCAGATAGAACACCTCGCCGCTGAGCGAAGCGCTCTGCGGAGGCGAATTCGAAGCGCAGGCGGCAAGCACGCCGGTCATGAACAGGAGGGGGAGGGCGGTGAGCTTCATCGACGGATTCCTTCCGGATAGAACGGGCGTCATCCGACACAGCTTAGGCGCAAAGGTTGCGAGAGGGGTTGTAAGCGGAGGTTTCCTTAACTTGAGGCCGAACCACCGGGAAGCCTCTTCATAGACAGGACTTGTGGGTAATGACTATAGCTTTTCTGACTGCCCAGTATTAGTGTGCTGTTTTCGAAAAAACTTTCCTTTGTTTGACCAGTTGGTGCTGCCTGTATGCACTGGATTCTTATGTGGGAGTATTTATATGCTCTTGTCTTGTTCGGAAATATTTAGGGGGTTAATTCTTTATTGGGTTGCTTGTAGGAGTTAGGATTTTGTCTTTTTGAGGAGAATATTTCTGAGAGCTTTCTTTCCAATGTTATGTGGCATATATACCCCATGAATATGGATGTGGATATCATGATTAAAATAGAAAGGGTGGGGCTGATCTCTAGGTTGAATTTTCTTATTATAATTCCAGTCGCGGCTATAACGAAAGGATGTGAAAGGTAAATCGAGTAAGAGGCATTGCCGATTTCTTTTGATGCTTTTAATATTTTGCTTCTTTCAAGGCGATTGAATATTCGCTCATTGCATACGACTCCAGAAAATATTAATGCTAAAGGAATACCATAGAAAAAGCTTCTATTGGCTCCGTCTACTTTTGTGCTATTAAATATTAGGAAGAGAAGTCCAGAAGCTAGAAGTGCTAGGTTTATTATATTTGATTTTGGTGCGTGCGTTATGTATAGATAAGCCAGAATTCCCATCAGGAACTCAAGTAGTATTGGGCTGGTGGCGAAGGCGATTGTTGGGTTTTGGGGGAGTGTTGTTAACCCAAATATTACGAGAAGTGTAATCGATATTGAAACCAGTAGGAGTCGGAATTTATAGTTTGCCCATAGTGCTGTTGCGAAAATTATGTAAAACAAAAACTCATAACTTAGTGTCCATCCGTTTTGGATTAGAAATTTTTCGCCGTTTGGTATGAGCGTGAAAGAATTTAGGATTGAGGTTGTCCCGCCACTACTGTTTACAATTTCAGGCTTGATTGTGAATATTGTAAGGGCGACTAGTGAGAGGCTCCAGTAGAGCGGAATGATACGGCGGATTCGAGCGAGGAAAAAATCCCGTGGGTATGTTTCTCTAGCCGTTGTGATATGGCACATAATAAAGCCGGAGATAATAAAAAATAGATCAACGCCGGATATGCCCAAGTCCCAGGATGTGTCAGTTCCAGATATTTGGCCTTGCTTGTGAATGGCGTGATGTATTAGTACTAGTAAGGCGGCGATGCCTCTAAGATGTTGAATTGACGAGAGCACTATTCTTCCTTTGGTCTAAGATGAGGGCTTTAAAAACTCTCGAATTTAAATTTTGTGATCTGAGTGGATTTTGACCTTTACTCAGTGATCTTGCTGAAGCTGCCGTCGAACATATCGACGTTGCGCCCGTCGGTGAGGGTATACAGCGAGTAGCTGCGGCCCAGGCGGGCGCCACCGTCACGGGTCAGCGGGGCCCAGGCCAGGTTGGCGCGGCGCATGGTCGAGCTGCTCATGATCTCGTCGAAGGGGATGGACACGTAGATGCCCTTGTCGAAGCTACCTTCGCCGTACTCTTCCTTGGAGGCGGTGGTGAGCGTCACCCAGCCGCCGAAGCGCACGCCGTTGCTGAACTCGCGCGACAGGTCGATGGTGGTGCCCCAGTCGCGGGCCAGGTAGCGGCCCACGCTGACCGCGGCCAGCACGTCCTGGAAGTCGGTCTTCAGGTAGCCGGTGACGTGGCCGGTGAGCACCTTGTAGTCGCGCAGGCCGAAGTCCTGCTCGAAATCGCGCTGGCGCACATAGTTGAGGTCGCCACCGATGGCCCAGCGTTCGCCCAGCGGGCGATACAGCAGCTCGCCACCGACGCCGGCGAACATCGACTCCAGGTAGCCGCCGTAGACCATGCCGTACATGTCCTCGTCCAGACGCTTGACCTTGTTCAACTGGAAGGTCGGCATGGTCACGTCCGAGGTGGTCCAGTACTCGCGCAGGTAGGTGCGCACGCGCGGCAGGTTGGATGGCGCGTCGTACTTGAACTTGTCGAAGTTGTTCAGCAGGTTGGCGCTGAGCGAGCCGCTCCACCAGGTGTCCGGGGTGAAGCGGTACTCGCCGTTCAGGTCCGCGGTGAACTGGTAGAGCAGGAAGCCGTCGGGGCCGCCGACGTTCTGCTTGTAGCCCAGGCCGAGGCCGTAGCTGAACGGATCCGGGTTCTGTGTGTAAAGCACCTTCTCCTGGTGCGGCAGCGGCCAGTTGCTTTCGGTGCCACGGCGCAGGTCGTCCAGCGGGCGGTCGTTGTTCACCACCTCGCGGAAGGTCTCACGCGGCACGCTGGTCTCGGTGACCGGCATGTCGTAGCGCTTGTCCACCACGGTGAAGTACTTGATGTCGTCATCCACGCTGTTGTCGAGGATGCGCGCCGCGCGCCCCACCGCCTTGGGCGGGTAGAGGTAGCGGGTCTGCTCGCCGTAGACGACGATTTCCTTGTCGCGCTGGGTGATGCGCTCGACCTTGTAGCCGGCGTTGTTCTGCAGGCGCCTGGATACGTTCGCCCAGTCGACCTGGTCCGGATGCAGGTCCGGCGCCTTGGCCGGCAGCGGTTCGGCCGGTGGGTCGAAGGTCTTGGCCGGCGCCGAGCGGGAAGCGAAGTTGGTGTGCAGGGTGATGCCGAACATGGCGGTGTTGCCACGTTCCCAGCCGGCGGTCAGGTCTACCGAGTCGCTGGCTTTGAAGACGAAGCCGAGGTTGATCGGGGAGCTTTGGTCCTGGTTGTTGTCCTGGGGCTCGCTCTTGTAGTCGTTGCCGTCGTATTCCAGTTTCACCGACAGGCGATCCCAGGGTGTTTGCCAGAGCACGCCACCGAACAGCGACGGCGAGCCGCGGAAGTAGGAGCTGGTACTGAAGTCACCGGTGCCGGTGGCCTCCGGGCGGGTGTCGTACTTGTCGTCGATCCAGCCCAGCGGGTTGTCGAAGTCGCCCCGGTTGCCCAGGTAGCCCCAGGCAACACCCAGGCTCAGGTCGAAGTTGCCGAAGCGTTTGTTGCCAACGAAGTATTCGCTGGAGAACAGGCCGGTACCACCGATGTCCTGGGCGCCCAGGGCCACTTCCGGCAGCCAGCGGCTTTCCTGGAGCAGGCGGAGCTTGGCGTCGACCGCCTTGTCCTTGTAGCTCTGGTCGCCGCTGAGGCTTTCCGGGCCATAGTTACGGTTGCTGATGGAGGTATAGCGGAACGAGGTTTCCAGCCAGTCGAAAGGCTGCAGAGAGAAGCTGTAGCGCGAATACGGATCGACACGGTTGGCCGTAATGGCAACCTCGCCGGCTGTAGCCATGCGCGCAGTCGGTGTTTGCAACAAGCCCATCACGCCGAAGTCGTTGCGGCTGTGGTAAGGCTCCGCGTGGGCCATGGTCCATGGCAGCAGCAGGCAGAGGGAATAGCGGAGCTTCATTGCGCCACCTCAGACAACGGTTGGGTGGCGATGAACCTGGCCATTTCTTCATTCAACTGCGGGACGGGGCTATCCGGCCCGGCCGCCTTGATCGGTACCAGGATGGTCGCACCCGGCGCAGCGGGCTGGCCTTCCTGGAGGTTCCACAGGGCGATGCCGAGGCGAGTGACCTGGCCGTCCGGCTGGATCAGATAGACATAGTCGGGATCGGCTTCCGGCAGCGACGGGCACGCAGCGGAATAGTCGCGTGCCTGCTGCATCGGCACGTGGGTGAAGTAGCAGTCGGCCGCCACGGCACCCAGCACACGTACTGCACTCGGCCGGGCCGGGAAAATGAAAATGTCGCCAGGAAACACCAGGCTGTTCTGCGCCGGGGTGACTTCAACCTCGACAGGGTCCAGCAGGTGCAGGCGTCGACCGCTGACCGGCAGGCTGGCCATCTGCTCATAGAGGCGCTTGGCGAGGGTGGAAAGCGCAGACTGATCGTCCAGCAGGGCTTTCTGCTGCAGCATGGACAGATCGAACAGGATGCCGGCCTTCAGGCGCTTCTGCTCCGGCACAAGCTTCGATTGCAGCCACGCGGCGCCCAGCCAATAACCTTCGGCATTGACCTGGGCGGTACGGAAGACGTCGCCAAGGCGAGTAGTCGCGGTAATGGCCACGGGACCGGGCTTGGCAGCGTCGCCGCGAACTTCGACGGAATCGCCGGCCATGGCCGGGCCGGCCAGTAGCAGTGCGACCAGGGCGAGAAGGCGAATGCTCATTTGCCTGCCCCCCGATATGGACGCAACTGGGTGATCGCAACCTGCAGGTCGGGCGTGACCTGTTGCAGGCTCTGCATCACGAAGCCGTCCTTGGGGTCCACCCAGTATTTATTCGTGGCGCTGAGGCCTAGAAGAGGAGCGCGGATGTCTTCATCGACGCGCAGCAGGTCGTAGTCGCGCTCGAGGATGCTCACGCGCTCCAGGCCGACCTTGTGGAAACTGCTCTGTACGGGAATCCCAAGGCGATAACCGCTCGCCAGGTCGATCCAGCGCTCGCTGCGCTGCCCATCGGCCAGCTTGTGCAGGCCGGTGTGGAACGGCGAGTCGGCACCCAGGCGCGTGCCAGCGAGGTTGTCGCCGAAGCCCGTGGTGCGGACCACCAGGCCATCCCGCATCATCAGCACCTGGTGGGTAGAAGCGAGCCAGAACTGCAGGTCGCCCTGCTGGCGTACCAGCGCCATTACGGCTTCGCCGCCCTGGGTTTGCAGCTTGATCTGGTAATAGGGCACCGCATCCACCTGGGCCTGGGTCAGCTCAAGCGGCTTCGGGCCCTGGGTGGCGGCGCGCAGGGTATCCCACGACGCCTGCATCAGAGGGTTGCAGGCGGATAGCGACAAGGCCGCCCCGGCCAGGGCGGCGAATTGGAGGAGTTTCACGGTCGACCTGAGCCTACGTTAGTTGTCGTTCAGGTCGTTCTTGATGTTGGCCCCAGTTCCCAGGATTCCTGCTGAAGGAACCAACTGGCTGATGAAGCGGTTCCAGCGGGTAATGCCAGCTGGGCCGACATAGACCACATCCTGAGGTTCAAGGTTAAAACGCTGGGCTAGGATGAAGGCTGTAGGAGACTGAGCATCCAGTTGGAAAACTTTGGCCGGCTCGCGCTCCAGATCCTCGACGCCACGGATTACATAGACCGACTTGCCATTGGCTGTAGTCTGGTTCAAACCACCCACGCTACCCAACGCATCTGCCAGATTGAGTTGTTTGGTCTTGTAGTTGATAGCCATCGGTCTAGTGACCTCACCCATCAAGTAGACCTTTCGACGGTCGTTGTAGGGGAGGTAAATCTGATCGCCGCTTTTCAGATAAACGCTATACAACTCGCTCTGCTGGTCACCTGCCAGATCCAGGTTCAATGGGTATTCCCTACCGTCTCGCTTGAGTCTCAGACCGGCAAGATCGGCAGTTTCTGCATTTACTCCGGCATTACCGATGGCTTCCATCAGGCTGAGCGGGGTGGTGGTAATGGATTGAGGGCCTGATTTTTCGAAGGCGCCGGTCAGCACGACCTTCTGGCTGGCAAAGCGCATGATGGCTAAGTCGACCTGAGGGCTTTCCACATATTGCGACAAACGGCTGGCTATTTCTGTGCGTACTTCTTCGATAGTTCTGCCAGCAACCTGCACCGTCCCGATATAGGGGTAGAACAAGGTTCCATCGGGACGTACCAGGCGGCCGTTCGCGTCGATCTGCTGCTGGGAGCCGGACGGAGTAGTGAGTTCAGGATGGTCCCAAACGGTAATGTACAGCACATCACTAGGACCAATGCGATAGTCCTGAGGATGATAGGCCAACAACTCTGCTGGCACTTTGCTCCCTGTTTCCGTCGCAGCGTTCACGGCCAACAGTTTTGGGGTGATCTGCACCAGCTCAACGCGGCTGCTCTCGGCGGAGTCATCGCGAACGATGCGGCTGGTATCCATATTCTGGCCAGGGGCGAACATGCAGCCCTGGAGCGAAAGAGCGGCGACAACGGCAACGGATAAAGAGCGAATCATGGGAAGGAACTACGCAGCAAACCGATACGGCAACGCCCGGAAGACCGGGGGCCGTGAACGGAGTTGATAGGAAACGGAATGAGATGAACTCTGCCGCCGTGATGACGCGGCGGCAGGGTTCAGCGGCTACAGACTGGTATCAGTGAGTGCCGGTGGTACCAGTGGTACCGGTGGTACCGGTAGTACCCGGAGTGCCGTCATGGCCACCGCCGCCACCGCTATTGGAAGCGGCAACGCCGGCTGCCACTACGGCAGCACCGATACCGATGGCGCCACCTACGGTGACACCACCGGCAACCGGGGTGGACAGGGTCAGCGGCTCGGAAGAAGACGGCGCGTCGGCCGGTGCTTCCGCCGCCAGCAGCGACGTGCTCAGGGTCGCCAGGGCGGCGAACGTCAGCAGTTTTTTCACGTTAAGACTCCTTGTGGGGTCGTTCCTTCAGAAAGAAGGAAGGTTAAGGCTGGCACGAGGCCAGCGCAAGCAGAAAAGCCCCGGCGCCATTGCAGACACTGAATCCAGCCAAGCCTTCGGCTTGCCAGAATCCACGGTTTGGTTAATGGCGAGCTCCGGAGTTCTTCAGCCTTCTGTTCTCTCAATAGGCGTTCTTGTGGATGAATCCCTTAAACACCGTGAGAAAAACGATTTTCAGGTCCCACCAGAGGGACCAATTGTGGATGTAGGCAAGGTCGTGTTCGACGCGCTTCTGCATCTTGTCCAGCGTGTCGGTCTCGCCGCGCCAGCCATTGACCTGGGCCCAACCTGTAATACCGGGCTTTACCTTGTGGCGAAGCATGTAGCTGTTGATTTGTCCACGGTATTGTTCATTGTGTGCAACCGCATGGGGACGAGGACCGACGATGGACATGTCACCCAGCAACACGTTGATGAATTGAGGAAGTTCATCCAGAGAGGTACGCCTCAGGAATGCGCCAACCGCAGTGATTCGATTATCCCCTCGTGTCGCCTGGACGACATCGGTCCCGTTTTCCATTACTCGCATACTGCGAAATTTCCAGACCTCGATCGGGCGGCCATCGATGCCGTAGCGTTTTTGTCGGAAAAACACGGGGCCTGGTGAGGAGAATTTTACAGTAATCGAAATGGCCAGCATTGGCACAGCTATAAGACAGAGAATTAGAGATGATAGAAGAATGTCTTCCAAACGTTTAATTATTGTGTTGGCTCCCGTCATTGGACTATCAAAAATACTGATGGTAGGTACACCATTGATATTCTGGCTACGGGAGTGAAGGAGTTCGAAGACAAATACGTCAGGTACTATGTAAACTGATACGGTAGTATCGCTTAGTTGTGCAACCAACCATTTAATACGTGCTTCGCTGCGCATAGGCAGGGTGATGTAGACACGATCAATTTGGCCTGCGCGTGCCTGTTCTACTAGTTGTTCAAGGTCTCCCGATATGGGTAAGCGTATTTTGCTATTAGCCAGACGGATTGGATCACGTTGCTTGTCATCGAAGAAACCGAGTAGATCCAGCCCCATCCAGGGGGCACTAGCTATATTTACTGCCAGTCGCTGGCCAAGAGCCCCGGCCCCCGCGATCGCTACAGAGCGGGTGTTGAAGCCGCGACGACGAAGGGCATTCAGCAGATTTCGAAGTAGAATTCGATAGCCGCAAAGACTAATAGTGCTCAGGGAAAACCATTGTAATAGGGCTGAATCTTTCAGTAGAGGTATATCTAGCACGAAGTATTCGAAAATGAATACCCCCATAAAGCTAATTGCCCAAACCCCTCCTACTTTTCGTAGTTCTTCACGTACTCGCTCACCTCGCCAAGATGTATACAGTTGGCTGAAGTCACTAAGCAAGTAGAAAATGACCAGAGCCAATAGTGTCGCAATAGTTTGGGAGCTATCAAGTGGAATACCATTGAAGTATATAACTACTCCCATGGAGGCACTGATCACCAACAGATCCAGAATTTTCTGCAGAACAGAAATACTGGCCTGATGTGGGCGGAGGATTCCGCGGTCTTTGTTCATTGCGGCACTCCTTGATATTTATAAATTGCGGACATGCTCTGAGTTTCTAATTAGATCAATTCACTGGACTTTATATCGAGTGAACAGGAAGCAGCTTTAGGTCATCTGAATACTAGGTTCTGATGACTAGCCTGATACCTTAAATAAGAATGGTAATAGGGATAATTGATGCTTCTCGGCGGAAAGCTAGAAAATTTCCTATAGAGCAAGAGCTGCTGCGCATTGGCAATTTTTCTTTTGTCTATTTTTTATAGCCGTTCGGGTTTTTTGATTGCCAGCGCCAAGTATCGGACATCATCGAGTCAAGTCCACGCTTGGCACGCCAACCAAGATCTTGAGCGGCTTTGGTGGGGTCAGCCCAGCACTCTGCAATATCTCCAGAGCGACGAGGGACTATTCGGTAGGATATTTTCACTTGGCTGGCTTTTTCAAAGGCTTTTATCATTTCTAGCACACTATATCCAGTCCCTGTCCCCAAGTTCCATGTATGTACTCCCGGGAGAGTGGATATAGCTTTCAGAGCCTTCAAGTGACCGTCGGCGAGATCGACTACATGAATATAGTCTCTAACACCTGTGCCATCCTTGGTGGAGTAATCATGACCGAATACTGAAAGCTCTTTTAGTTTGCCTATTCCAACTTGACTTATATAAGGGATCAAATTGTTAGGTATACCATTCGGATCCTCGCCAATCAGCCCACTTTCATGGGCTCCCGCTGGGTTGAAATAGCGTAGTAAAGCTATACTCCAGCGCGAGTCAGATTGTGCCAGATCACGGAGTATTTCCTCCGCCATCAGCTTGGAGCGACCATAAGGGCTAGTGGGGCTGTTGGTGGGGGTTTCTTCGCTGATAGGCATTTTTTTTGGAATGCCATAGACAGTGGCAGAGGAACTAAACACCAAATGGTATACATCAGCCTGTGCCATAGCTTGGCATAAGCTTAAAGTTCCTTGGATGTTATTGGAGTAGTATTCCAGTGGCTTCTCAACACTTTCACCAACAGCCTTGAGTCCGGCGAAGTGTAAAACCGATTCAATCTCATGTTCAATTAGGGTTTTGTACAGAAGAGACTGGTCTCGAATGTCACCTTGGATAAAAATTGGCGCTTTCCCGCAAATTACCTGGATTCGCTTTAATGATTCAGGTGAGCTATTAACTAGGCTGTCGAATACGACAACTTGGAAGCCTGCTTCAAGTAAGGCTAGCGTGGTATGAGAGCCAATATAACCAGCTCCTCCCGTTACTAGAATTTTGTTCTTCATGGAATATCTATCGAAATTGCTACTGAGTTATTTCCACTCTTCTGGGGCTTCGGCTTTCCAATCTATAAAAGCAGAACTCAAAGTGTAGCGATAGGGGTACTGATTTTTAACCAAGTAGCCTGGGTGGATATTGTTTGATCTGACCAGCTTATGTATGCGCACCGGACTGAAGGGATGCTTGATACCTAGTGGACGAGCAAAAAAATCAATAATATGCGCGACGCCAAGAAGAAGTCGATAGGGGACTGCCGGAACTTGGCGTTTGATGTTTGCAGTACTGCAAACTGCTTCGACGTATTCCTGAATCGAGGGGCCTGGATTCATGGACATATTGAAGAGCGTAAAATTACGTCCTTCTTTTTCTTGACGCTGCAAGACCCAGTGTATGGCCGAGCAGAGCTCCTTGACATAGGTCCCTGCTTTTCGAGTGTCACGGTTACCCATATAGAAAAAATAGCGACCTATGACAGCCTTTATGAGCCTTGAAACATTCCCCCCCTCTCCGGGTCCGAAGACTACTCCTGGGCGGACAATGACTAAGTGACGCTGTTCCGGACGACCCGCCAGCCAAGCCTGATGTACTTTCTCCGCGACTAATTTTGAGCCGCCGTAAGCCGTTTGAGGAACGGGGAGGGTGCCCTCGTCTTTTTGTTCCTCGCTTGGGCCATAGGGGGAAATGGAGCTAGTGAATATGATGTTGTTGCAGTTTACACGTGTTGCCCAACCGCATACGTTCTCGGCTCCGTATATATTAGTCTCGTAGTATTCGAAGTCCTCATGACCAGGTTCCCGATGAACAGCAGCAAAGTTTGCTATCAATTCGACCTTTTCAGGGGGAGTCCAGTTTATCGGCTCTCGCACATCTCCCTGTATCTCAATGAGTCGGGGGGAGTTTTCAACTAATGACTTCCGATGAGAGAAGGCTTTTTCCGAAATCGGTTGTTTATCAAATAAGTATATTTTTTCATAACTTTTGTTTTCTAGAAGATACTTGGCGTAAAATACGCCAATAAATCCAGTGCCCCCAAAAATAACAGCGCAACTCATTGGTCTATCCTACTATAAAGGATGAAGTATCTTTTCGATGTCTTCAATATAGCGCTTTGCACTAAATCTCTGCTCTATGACTTTAATCTCCTTTCTGACGACTTCTTTAGCAACTTCGAGTTCTTTGGCTAAATTCAGAATATGCTCACTGGCTTCAGACTTTGTATTAAACAGCCAACCATTCTTCTTGTGCTCAATAACATCAACGTTTCCTGCGCAATGGGAGGCTACAACAGGAAGTCCCGATACCAATGCCTCAATAATTGAAACAGGCATACCCTCCCAGCTTGCAGTTGAAAGGTAGATATCGGAGTTTGAGAGTTGACCCCAGACAACCTCTTTAGGAAGCCAGCCGAGTACTTCAACTCCTGCACTTTTGAGAAGTTCCTTGGAGTTCTCATCACCATCGCCGACCCACAAGAAATTTATTTTGGTGTCGTAAGATTTGACTGCTTTTGCTATTTCAGAGAAAAGGCCAGGATTTTTTTGAGGCCGGATCTGTCCAACGGTAATTACAGTGACTCCAGGCCTCGGTTCAATATTTTCTTTTTTAAATATCCCTTCAAGATTTACCGCATTTTCTACAAGATGGCATTTTCTAAAGGGAATGTTTTTTTCAATTTCTTTTTTTTCACTGTTTGAGCAGGCTATATATTCTGATTTCTTTATTGAGGCCAATGCTTCTAGAGTCTTGAAAGCAAAATTTTTAATATGTCCAATGTCTTTCCTCATGAAAGATATGCAGTGAGGTATGTATAAAAATCTTGATTCACCTAGCGTTCCGATGCAGGCTAAACGACCGATAAAGCCAGCAAAAGATGAATGTAAGAAAATATTATCGGGGCGGCTTTGCTTTAGCTTGTTTCGAATTTTCAATATACTAGATAATTTACTTCTCCACGTATTCATCTGGATGTTGATGAGTTGGACTTCAGATGAAAAGTAGGAGCTTATATTTTTTGGAGTTTCATTTCTCTTTGAGTAGATAACCTCTACCCTATAACCTGCAGTCGCCTGTGAGTTTGCAAGCAATGAGGCCATTGCCAACGTTCCAGTAGCTGTGGCCTCAATAATGTGGGTTATTTTTTTCGAGTTATTTTCCATTTATTATCCTAGTATTCAATCCATTGACGCCTAATTGTGAACAATTTCAGTCTGCTAGGTCTTAATGCAAGCAGACGATTTTTGCTTATTTTGGAGTGATGGAGTTAGTATTGCGTAAAGGAATACTGGAAAGAAAGGCGTTAAATGTCTTAGGTAACTTCCGTAATCAGGCTCAAATATGCTTTGTATCGCTGTAAAGGATATTATAAGTAGCGCGCTTGAGGAGCCAGATAGATTATTCTTAAAATCTAATTTGTTTAGAGCTTTTTTCCAAAGCTTGTAATAAAACATTAATATGAAGAGTGTTATGCTTAAGTAGTATGGTGTGATGAGTACAGCTAAAGGAATAGGTACTATCAGAGTTGCCCATGTAATTGAAGAATTTATCCAGCCAGAAAATATACCAGATCCGGATACCCAGGGAAGTATCATTGTCCTAGCGTTGTCAGCTTCTCGGACATCATTGATTGATGTTCTAAAGGAGTCTAGTTCGACTCCCAGCAATACCTTGAAAGCAATACTTAGTGCTAATAGAGATAGAGGTATATAGAGTAATAATAATATGGGGTGATTCCGAAAGCGTAAAAGGAAAAAAACTCCCCAGAATTCGAGGAGGAAAAGTATCCAATATAATCTAAAGTAGGCAGCATAAAGTGCTGCAACGAGTGTCCACAATACTAAGCCTCGCATACCATTTCTGGCGAGAGGAATGAAACTATACAATATTAAAAATACAATAAGGTCTTTGCTCAGCAAAGTCATATAGGTCATGCTTAAAATTCCGAAATAGATAATAAGCATGAGTGTGACGAAATCAATTGATGTTATTTTCTCATACTGAGTTGATCGGTAAATAGTGAATATTATTCCGAGGCAAGATAGGGCGATAAAAGTATTGCTTTGCGGACTCGCGCCAAGGAGTTTATAAAATGCAGCGGTGCTTGAGTAGGCTTCCCCGATATTAAATCTAGGAGCATATTGCATAAAGCTCCAAATTGCTTCTTCATCAAAAAAAAATCTTTCTGGGAAAATAGATTTTTTTGTAAAAGCAATGAGTATCAATAGTGCAGCTATAGCTATCCATATTATGGCGGAAGTACTCTTGTCCATTCGCCCTGTAAATGAAGATGATAGTTTTACTATTTTCATGTGGTTTAACCTTTTTCAGGTTAATTGCTTCGTTGGTAAGACTTGTTAAGATCTATGTTTAAGGTCGAATGATCAGAAATTTGTTTTTCAATGGGAGGTAGTTGCATATAATTTTTATAGATTTTCTTTAGGTACTCATCGTAAAGTACAGGGCCAAAGAAGCTGTTTGATGAAAAGAGGAATTCAGCTCTTCCGTTAAAGACTACAGACCTGGCTATCTCTCTTGTTCCCCAGCGACCAAGAAAATTCCCACAAAAAGATGAATTGCTTCGCTCTTTGATCTTTAGAATATAGTTGAGAATGTTAAATAAGAATTTTCGCGGTAATGGTTGGCACACAATAGATAGTGTGTCCCTGATAATTCTGTTTTTTATGGACTTGGCTCTATAGGCTCTTGTTTTATGTGTAATTAACAGTCTTACGACTCTGCTTGCATAAAAATGAATGTTTTGTAGAAGGCTATTTTTAAAGGTGTTGTCGATTGGGAATATGTCTATCCATACTCCTCTTGTAAAAGGTAGCGCAAAGTCTTCTGTCACAGTCGTTGAAGAATCATAGCACTTTGCATATGGGTAAACATATTCTGGATCATTATCAGGATGGCTTAATATGAAAGGTTTAGGAAGTTCACAGGAGACTTTTATAAACTTCTCGTAGTCTATCCTGGGTATTCCTATATCTATATCATCATCCCAAGGTATAAATCCCTGATGACGTACAGCTCCAATTAAAGTTCCACCGAGCATGAAATATTTTAATTCATGCTTTTCACAAAGTGCATGAACAGCTTTAAGAATCTCGAGAATCTTCGCCTGTATTTCTTTTTGAGTTGTTGCGCTCATGGCTTTATGTTTTTTTTACGTCAAAAATTTGGCCTGTATGTTCGCTCAGTAGAACTAGCAGTGACTTTTCTGCAACGGCTTCTGCACTTAATAGAGAGTCCATGGGTTCGAGACCAAATGCCTTTGTTCTCATTGGTGTTGCAGTGCGCTCTGGATTTATGCAATTAACTCTTATGCCATATCCATGCCACTCATCTGCAAGAGCTTGAGTTAAATTCACTACTGCTGCTTTTGATGAGCTATAGAGGCTGTAAAATGCACGACCATAAGTATAAGAGCTTGATGTAAAGTTCAGTATTTGGCCTTGGGATTCTCGGAGGTGCTCAAAGCAAGCCATGGCAACATTTATTGCCCCATTATAGTTAATTTGAATTGACTTGCTTATTTCGTTTGGAGTCATATCCAGCAGGGGTTGCTTGTGCAAAACTGCAGCGCTATTGACGACATAATCAATACGACCAAACTGGTTGCGGATATTTTGAAGGAAGCACTTGACCTGTTCGGGGATGGTTATATCAACGCCTTCTCTTGAGCTCGTTACTGCGACCTTGGCTTGATAAGCCTCTGCAAGACTGGCAATTTCTTGACCTATCCCGCTGGTCCCACCAAATACTACAAGAACTTTATCTTTTAGGCGAGAAAGTGACAGGCTTATATTTTGAGATTCTTGGCTCTCCGTTGATCTCAGTTGGCAAAGCTTATCGAGTATATGAAGATCTTCTTCATATGTGAGCTTGATATTTTGATTTTCACCTTCTACAAGGTAAATCTTTTCATTGGGGAGATATTTTAGTACTACACCACAATCATCTGTTGTGGTGAAGTTAGGGTCATTTTGGCTTATCTCATAAGCTCTTTTAATAACGGAATGGGAAAACGCTTGTGGAGTTTGTCCGTTTCTAAGGTTAGTCCGATTGGGAATGCTGGATATTGTATTGGTTACTGGATCAGCCATGATGATAGTATCTGTCGTTTTAACGACTACATCTACCGCCCCATAGCAATCTAGGGCTTGAATTACGTCATCAATAATTCGTTGGCTAATCAAAGGGCGAACGGCATCGTGGAAAACAAGCCTGACATCATGTGTCAAGCAATGATGCTCAGTTGCATGGATGGCAGATAAAGATGACTCATATCTCTCCAGGCCGCCATTCACTATAGATTTTACTTTGTCAAATCTTCCCTGGAGGACAACTTGCTCTATAGTTTCTATGCAGTCATTATTTGAGACTATGACGATTTCATGGATATTGCTATTTAAGTTAAATGCTTGAAGGGTATGTTCGATTATCGGCCTTCCTGCTAGTTTTATAAGTTGTTTGGGTTTTCGGAATCCACTGCGTGTTCCTTGGCCGCCGGCAAGTATAACTGCAATGTTCTTAATTGGCTTTTGCATGTCTTGCTTCCAGCTTGAATTGATTAAATATTCTTTTTGCGAAATATGCTCTGTAGGAGAAAGCGAATATTTCGGAGATCAGGACTGTTGTTACTATGTTTATTGCCTGAGTAAAGCCTTTGCTTGCACAAAATATTATGAGTGCTACCTGAAGGAGTCCTGCATACATTACGCTATAGTTAGCCGCTTTACTGTTGCCGAGAGCTCCTAACAGAGGATACCCCAGCATTATCGAGGGTACCGCGGCCCCAAGCGAAATCATGAATATTACTAGCACCGGATAGGCGGATGTATACGTTTCGCCAAATATAAAGCTGATCAATGGTTTTCCTAAGAGGATTCCAGTCGTTATTCCTAGAGCACCACTAAGGAGGACCAGTGTGAAAATTTTTCTATAGATCGACAGGTCGCAATGTTTTGCCATATGAGGATACAATGCTTGCGTTAGGGGGCTATAAAGGGCAAGAGCACCTCTGTAAAACTGTTCTGCCACCGAATAGTAGGCTACTTGGATTGGTGTAGATATTAGCCCCAGTACAAATATTGCGCCTGCGCCATATGTTCCTACTGCTGCGCGTGACCAGAAGTATTCGGTGGACTCCCTGAAAGTTGTGAATGCGTAATTCCAGCTTTTCCATTTCGGAGAATATCCAATTTTCTTGAGGGAATAAATGCTGATAGCAGTGGCAGCAATTTGTGATAAGCCATTGCATATAGCAAATATCCAAACATCACCTTGCTCTTTGACAAAAATTATGGTTGATGCAATTAGTAAAACCCTTGAAAAAACAGTGTACAGAGTTATAAGTTTCATTTTTTCCAAGCCTTGAAATAGCCAGGTCGGCTGGAAGGCTATTCCAAGGATGGATAGAGATATTAACCAAAAATATTCTTTGTGCTCTATGTATTTGTTTGCTGCTAGTGGGAACGAATATATAAATATGATAACGGGTATTAGCAGTATTGCCTTGCAGGTATAAACTGCACCTGCAATATAGTTAATGTCTGGTTTTGAGGTTGCCTTAG
The DNA here is from genome assembly GCF_001586155.1 of Pseudomonas citronellolis. NCBI lineage: Bacteria > Pseudomonadati > Pseudomonadota > Gammaproteobacteria > Pseudomonadales > Pseudomonadaceae > Pseudomonas > Pseudomonas citronellolis. The sequence continues at coordinate 5,307,281 of NZ_CP014158.1, read as the reverse complement.
CGACCATGTATGTAGCAGATATGCTGAATCCATAGTCCGTAATTATTCCGGAAATCTGTATTATTGAAAGGCCTAGTGCAACGATCCCATATTCAGTAATTCCAAGAGTTCTAGTTAGATAGGGAGCCAAAACGAAGGGAAGCAAATAGTTTGCGATTTGTATTGCCAGTAAGGCTCCAGCATTTCCGGCGATTTTTTTTAGGTTTGACTGCATCTTCTCTGCTCTCAGCAGCGAGTGGCTGAGTTTTTGAAACGCTACCGCCCCAGGATTTTTGGTCATATTCCTGAGGACTCAAGTGGTAGGCGAGTGCTTTCTTGCTAAATCCCAGACCTGTATGAAGCGGTGTGGTTTTTACAAAATATCTAGGGAGGACTCAGACTTGCGTTAGATCCCGATTTTTCTGATATTGCCTAAGGGAGCATCAATTACAATATTTCTTTGGAGTAAGTGAAGTAACAGTAATACGCGTTCCTCTCCGTTTTTCTCCAAGAAGATAGCTTCTATTGGCGGTAATCCAGAGTTGAAAATTTCTATGGGGTTACCTTTTTCAAATACGGGGGCGATTTTCGATTTTTTGTTGGTAATGTCGAGAATTGTACCTTCCGGTACTGGAGTCGGTTGTCCACCAAAACTGACAATTCGGCTGACGCCACGAGTTGAGCGAATGGGGAGCCAATTGTCTTCTACTTTATCCAGACAAATAAAAATATATCCAGGAAAAAGTGGTTCGCTAAACTGCTGCAGCTGTCCTTTGTGCAGGCGTTCGATCTGATGCATGGGGAGTAGGCACTCGTATCCCTGACGTTCCAAGTGCTCCAAGGCCCTTGGGGCCTGGCGTGGTTTGCATTGCACCAGATACCAGCGTTTTCCGGTTGTGTCCGGCATGACTCCCTCGTTGCAGGACTGACTGCTCCTGCGGCGTTCCAATGTCCGCTATGCGGACGGGTATATGGATAAGGCCTTCCCTGGCCTCTCCTCGATCAGGCTTTGTCCGATTTGTATTCGTAGTGGTAGTAGCCGTAGCCGCCATAGCCGTAATAGGCCGAGGCGCGCTTCTCGACACCATTGAAGATGGCGCCTTTGAGTTCGATACCGTTCTGCGCGAAGCGGCGAATGGTCAATTCAATTTCCCGTGCCGGGTTCAAGCCGAAACGGGTGACGATCAAGCTGGTACCAGACTGGCGGCCGACAATGGCGGCGTCAGTCACTGCCAGCAGCGGCGGGGTATCCAGAATTACCAGGTCGAACTGTTGGCTGGCTTCTTCGAGGAAGGCCGTGAAGTTGGGGTGCATCAGCAGTTCGGACGGGTTCGGCGGGATCTGGCCACGCGGAATGAAGTGGAAACCTTCGATCTCGGTGGTGCGCACGGCAGTGTTGAAGTCGCAGCGCTTGACCAAGACGTCGGACAGACCATTCTCTTCACCGCTGTTGAGCACCTTGTGCAGGTACCCCTTGCGCATGTCCACATCCACTAGCAGCACGCGCTGGCCAGTCTGGGCGATGACGGCAGCCAGGTTGGAGGACACGAAGGTCTTGCCTACCGCAGGGCTGGGGCCGGAAATCATCAGGCGGTTATTGCCGGCTTCCAGCATGGCGAAATGCAGGCTGGTGCGCAGGCTACGCAGGGATTCGATGGCCAGGTCAGTGGGGTGACTGATGGCGAGCAGGGGAGCAGCCTTGGCTGCACGACCACGGCCTTTGTCGCGCCTATCTTCCTCAGCCTTCTGCAAGACGCTGTAAGGAATCGAGGCATAAACGGGCAGGCCAAGTTGCTCGATGGCGTCCGGTGTTTCAATTCCACGGTTCAGGGCCTTGCGTAGAAGGACCAGACCTACGGAGAAGAGCAGGCCGAGCAGGGTGGCCATCAGGACCACCAGAGGCTTCTTGGGCTTGACCGGTTTGGTGATGTCCACGTCCGCGGTATCGATGATGCGCACGTTACCCACAGCGCCGGCACGCATCACGTCCAGTTCCTGGGCCTTGTTCAGCAACTGCGTGTAGATGGCGGTACTGACTTGCACGTCGCGAGTGAGACGCAGTAGTTCCTGCTGGGTTTCCGGCAGGCCTTCTACCCTGTGCGACAGCCCATTCTGCTTGGAGGTAAGTTCACCGATCTGTTTCTGCAGGGCCTGGTAGGCCGGATGCTGGCGGGTGAACTTGCGGTCCATTTCCGCTTGCTGCAGCTTGAGCTCGGAAATGCTGGTATCCAGGGCGACTACCTGGTCCAGCAGAGCCTTGGTTTCCAGGCTTATGTCAGCCGACTTGGCACGGGTCTGATAAGCGCTCAGGGCATCTTCAGCCCTTTCCAACTCGCGGCGCACATCGGGTAGTTGGCCACGCAGGAATTCCAGACTGGAAGCTGCTTCGGCAGAAGCACGTTCCACGTTCTGCCGGACGTACAGCTTGCTGATCTCGTCCAGTACTTGCAGGGCGCGGGCCGGCTCGTCGTTTTCCAGCGACAGGCTGATGATGCCGGACTCTTTGCCTGTCTCCGCAACGTTCAGGTTGTCCTGGTAGCGCAGGATGGTAGTCAGGCGGCGCTCACGCACTACATTGAAATGCGTACCCGGGTTGGCGCGTAGGGATTCGACCTGAACCTTCACTCCATTCTGGTCGTAAGCCTCACCTACCTTGCCCTGCACGAGAACATTGTCATCGTCATCGAGCAGGGTAAAGGTGCCGTTTTCTCCGGCGATAAGTGTCAGATCCTCTTCGAGGAGATTTTCCGGCACATCGAGCTGGAAGACCTTCAACTCCTCACCACCCCAGCCAAAACGGCTCAGGCCGAACACCGGCGCCGCGACTTCATCAGGAGTTTCCGGCCGGAAATGTCGAGCCAGGAAGCCACCAATCAGCGGGAAGCGCGACGGCTCCACCACGATATTCAGCTTGAGGTTATCCACCGCCTTGCCGATGACCGCACGCGAAGTCAGCAGTTGGATCTCGGTAATAGCCTCCGACTGCGCCCCCAGCAAATCCCCCATATCCGACAACCCCGGAATGGTCGGCTTCTTCGGCTCCACCTGCACGATCGCATCCGATCGGTAGATCGGCGTCGCCAGCAGCGCATAAGCAACGCCCACGGCCATGAAGCCCGCGGTGATGCCGGCGATCAGCCACTTGTGGTCGATCAGGGTGCCGAGCAGACCGAGCAGGTCGATCTCGTCATCGTCTTTGTCGTGAATGGCTACCGCGGGTTGCTGTTGCATGGGGGCTTCTTTTACTTCTTTGTCAGTGAGGCTTAGCGGGTCGGGCGAATGCGTTTGGCCCAGGCGTCGACGCCTTGTTCGATCAGCGCGTAGGCGTGTTCGAACACGGCTGTGCTCTGGCGGTAGGGGTCGGGGATTTCGCGATCGTCCTGCCACTTGCCGAGCAGGAAGGTCTTGCCGCGGGCTTCCGGGGCGATCTGGCTGACGCCTTGCAGGTGGCGCTTTTCCATGACCAGGACGAGGTCGGATTCGCGCAGCAGGCTGGAGGTCAGTTGGCGGGCTCGGTGTTCGTGCGGCTGCTCGCCGTGTTGCTGGAGGATGGCGAGAGCGTGGCTTTCGATGGGCTTGTCGACCAGGGCGCCGAGGCCGGCGGAGCTCACTTGGATATCGCTGCCGGCCAGGCGCTGGCGCAGCAGATGTTCTGCGGTAGGACTACGGCAAATGTTACCGACGCAGACGACCAATATCCTTTTGAACACGGGAACGTTCCTTGATCCTACAGATATGTATGTATGAAAGCGGGGAAATGTAAGAGTCGCGGCACCTTGAGTCAAGGCTCACAACCCTTCTGTGACGGGCTTCAGACTTTTGAAAATGGCGAATTGCCATGGGTACGCGGGTTTGGCGGGGGCCGACCGCTTGTCGTCTGGCGGCCCCGGGGATTGGAAGATCAGGGGGCGGGGGCTGGGGTTTCTTCCTGGGACGGGCGTTCGAGCGCCACCTGCCGAATCGACAACCGGATCTCCGCCGGCAACACGCGCTTGGCCGCGCCTTCGACCACTTCGCCCAGCTTTTCGTGGTAGCTCAGCTTGCCTTCCTCGTCCTTGCGCAGCACGCGCTGGTCGAGCAGGGCCTGGATGAAGTTGCGGAACAGTGTCTTGTCGAAGAACTCCGGGGCGTTCAGGCCGTGGAGGATGGACAGGCGCTGGGCCATGACGGTGCACAGGTTCTCCAGCTCCTCGGCGCTGAGCTGGCGTTGCCCGGCGTTGAGCAGCAGGGCGATGGCCATGTAGAAGCGCTGCAGGGTCTGGGTGATGGCGCGGGCGAGCAGGGTCAGCAGCACGTATTCGCGCGAGCTGGGCGCCGGGCGCACGTAGGCGTCGCCGTCCTGTTTCAGCAGGTTCTGTTCCACCAGCGCGGCCAGCCACTGGTCGACCACGGCGTCGAGCTGGTCCAGGTCCCAGCGGATGAACAGTTCCTGTTGCAGGAAGGGGTAGAGCGCGCGGGTGTAGTTGAGCAGCTGTTCGCGGCTGATCCGCGCGTTGCTCTGGAAGAAGCTGGCGATCAGCGCCGGCAGGGCGAATACGTGCAGGACGTTGTTGCGGTAGTAGGTCATGAGGACGGCGTTCTGCTCGTCCAGGTAGAGGATGCGGCCCAGGGCGTCCTTCTGTTCGGCGAGCAGGTTCATGCTCTTCACGTATTCGATCAGCGCCTTGCCGTCGCCGTCGGGCAGGGTGGCGCTGGGCGAGTAGGGCACCTTGCGCAGCAGCGCCAGGTACAGGTCCAGCACGCGTTCCAGGGCGCGTTCGTCCAGGGCCAGGCGGCTGGTGGAGAGCAGTGCCAGGGCCACCAGGTTGACCGGGTTGATCGCCGCTGCGTCGTTGAGGTGGCGGGCCACTTCGCGGGCCAGTTGGTTGGTGGCTTCCGGCAGCCAGGCCGGGCGGTATTCCGGGCCGAGTTCCTGCTTGCGCCAGCCGGGTTCGTGCTGTTCGAGGAAGCTGTCCAGGTGGATCGGCTCGCCGAAGTTCACCCACACCTGGCCGAAGCGCTGGCGCAGTGCGCCCACCACCTTGAACAGGTCGAAGATGGATTCCTTCTTCTTCGCCGCGCCGCGCAACTCGCCCAGATAGGTGCGGCCTTCCAGAACGCGTTCGTAGCCGATGTACACCGGCACGAAGACGATCGGCCGGCGCGAGTCGCGCAGGAAGCTGCGCAGGGTGATGGCGAGCATGCCGGTGCGCGGGTGCAGCATGCGCCCGGTGCGCGAGCGCCCGCCCTCGACGAAGTATTCGGTGGAGAAGCCGCGGCTGAACAGGGTGTGCAGGTATTCGTTGAACACCGCAGTGTACAGCTGGTTGCCCTTGAAGCTGCGGCGCATGAAGAAGGCCCCGCCGCGGCGCAGGATGGAGCCGACCACGGGCATGTTGAGGTTGATGCCGGCGGCGATGTGCGGCGGCGTCAGGCCGTTGCGGAACAGCAGGTAGGACAGCAGCAGGTAGTCGATGTGGCTGCGGTGGCAGGGCACGTAGACGATCTCGTGGCCCTGGGCGACGTCCTGCACGCGCTCGATGTGGTTGACCCGCACGCCTTCGTACAGCTTGTTCCAGAACCAGGTGAGGGTGACTTCGAGGAAGCGGATCACCGGGTAGGACACGTCCGCGGCGATCTCGTTGGCGTAGCGCAGGGCCAGGGCCTCGGCCTTTTCCGTGGAGAGGTGCTGCGTTTCGACCTCTTCCTGGATGGCCTGACGCACCAGGGGCGCGCGCAGCAGGCCTTTGACCAGGGTGCGGCGGTGCGAAAGGTCCGGGCCGATGACCGCGGTCTTCTGGTTGCGGAAGTGCACCCGCAGGATGCGCTGGACCATGCGCAGGGTGCGCTCCTGGCCCTTGCCCTGGTCGACCAGCTCGCGCAGGTGGATGGGCGCGGAGAACTGCACGCGCGTCTTGCGCCCGAGGATGAGGATGCGCGCCAGCTTGCGCAGGCGCCCGGTCACCGCCCAGTTGTCGGCGAACAGCAGCTTCCAGGCGCTTTTCTCGCTGTCCGGCGACTGCCCCCAGAACACGCTGACCGGGACGATCTGCGCGTCGTCCACGCCGTTCTGGCCGATGGCCGCGAGCATGCGCATCAGCGCCGGCGGCGCGCCGCGCTTGTCCTGGCGGCCGAGCCAGTCGGGCTCAGGCGTCAGGTAGAAGAAGGCCGCCGGCTCGATGCTGCTGCCCACCGCCACCGGCATCACCGGGCGCGGCAAGCCGGCCTTGCGGCACTCCGTGTCGACTACCGCCAGGTCGCTCACCGAAGGCTGCTGCAGCACGTAGAGCACCGGCTTGCTGCGGTCGATCTTCAGGCTCAGGGACGACTGGTTGATGGTTTCCGAGCGCACCCAGAGGTAGAGCAGGCGGCGCAGGACGCCAAAGCCGAAGCGGCGGAACGGGTAACGGGGCATACGGGCTCGCAGGCAGTTGAACGGGGCTCGGCGGCGACCAAGCGGACGCTAGTGTGCCGCAACGCTACGGCAGGCAAAAGGGTGGGACGGCAGCCTGGAAGCATGCTATGACCTCCGCTCGGCCGCTTTCGATGTAGGAATGGGACCGCATTCCTAAATAAATTTTCATGCACGGCAGTGTACTTTTTCGTCACAGTCTCCACCTTGCACTGCCGTCCGTCGGTTCATATATTCCCGGCGGCATTTTGTGGGAGCTCGTCTGCCCCGTGTGTTCCGAGTTCGCGGCGGGCTCTTGGCGCAACGGTGAGAGAAATGATCGAAATAAGCAGACTCACGAAGCGATTCGCGCAGCACACCGCGGTGGACGACCTGTCGTTCAGTGTGCAACCGGGGGAAGTCCTGGGCTTTCTCGGCCCCAACGGCGCCGGCAAGTCCACCACCATGAAGATGCTCACCGGGTTCCTCGCGCCCACCTCGGGCACCGCGAGCATCCACGGCTTCGACATCCAGACGCAGACCCTGCAGGCCCAGCGCCTGATCGGCTACCTGCCCGAGGGCGCGCCCTGCTACGGCGACATGCGCGTGCGCGGCTTCCTCGAATTCATCGCCGAGGTCCGCGGCTACCGCGGCGCGCAGAAGCGCGAGCGGGTGGCGCGGGTGGTCGAGCAACTGGAGCTGGAGAGTGTCCGCGAGCAGTCCATCGAGACCCTCTCCAAGGGCTTCAAGCGCCGCGTCGGCGTGGCCCAGGCGATCCTCCACGACCCGCGGGTGCTGATCCTCGACGAGCCCACCGACGGCTTGGACCCGAACCAGAAGCACCAGGTCCGCGAGCTGATCCGCGGCCTGGCCCGCGAGCGCATCGTCATCATCTCCACCCACATCCTCGAAGAGGTCTCCGCGGTCTGCACCCGCGCGGTAGTGATCGCCAATGGCCGCCTGCTGGCCGACGGCACGCCCTTCGAACTGGAAAGCCGCTCGCGCTACCACCAAGCGGTTACCCTGGTCGCCGACGGCGAGCTGGACCGCGCCGCCCTGGCCGCGTTGCCGGGCGTGGCGGCCCTGGAGGAGAACCCGCTGGAGCACAGCCTGACGCTGCTGGCCAAGCCCGGCGAGGTGATCTTCCCACAGGTGAATGCGCTGATCGCCGAGCGCGGCTGGCGCATCCGCGAGCTGGACGTGGAGCGCGGCCGCCTCGACGAGGTGTTCCGCAGCCTGACCAGGGGGGAGGCGGCATGAAGCAGTTGCCGGTGGTCTTCAAGCGCGAGCTGGCGAGCTACTTCGCCACCCCGCTGGCCTACGTGTTCATCGTCATCTTCCTGGTGCTGTCCGGGGTCTTCACCTTCTACCTGGGCAATTTCTACGAGCGTAACCAGGCGGATCTGACGGCCTTCTTCAACTTCCATCCCTGGCTCTACCTGTTCCTCATCCCGGCGCTGGCCATGCGCCTGTGGGCCGAGGAGCGCAAATCCGGCTCCATCGAGCTGCTGATGACCCTGCCGATCACCCGCTTCGAAGCGGTCACCGGCAAGTTCCTCGCCGCCTGGGTGTTCGCCGGCATCGCGCTGCTGCTGACTTTCCCCATGGTGCTCACGGTCAACTACCTGGGCGAGCCGGACAACGGCGCCATCCTCGCCGGCTACCTCGGCAGCTGGCTGCTGGCCGGCGGCTACCTGGCCATCGGCTCGTGCATGTCGGCGCTGGCGAAGAACCAGGTGATCGCCTTCATCCTCGCCGTGGTGATGTGCTTCGTGTTCATCGTCAGCGGCTTCCCCCTGGTGCTCGACGCCTTCAACGCCTGGGCGCCGCAGTGGCTGCTGGACGCGGTGGCCTCGATGAGCTTCCTGACGCGCTTCGATGCGATCAGCAAGGGCGTCATCGACCTGCGCGACCTGCTGTTCTTCGCCAGCCTGATCGTCGCCTGGCTCGCCGCCACGGCGGTGGTGGTCGACCTGAAGAAAGCCGATTGAGGAAGCCCGCATGAAGAAATTGATGTATTCCGCCGCCGGGCTGCTGGTCATCGCCTTGCTGTTCCTGGCTTTCAACCTGGTGTCCGGGCTGGCCTTCACCGGCGCGCGCCTGGACCTGACGCAGCAGAAGCTCTACACCATCTCCGACGGTACGAAGAAGGTGCTGGGCTCCATCGGCGAGCCGATCAACCTGTACTTCTTCTTCTCCGACAAGGGCAGCAAGGACCTGGTCCCGCTGCGCAACTACGCCAAGCGCGTGGAGGAACTGCTCAAGGCCTACGAGCGCGAGGCCGACGGCAAGATCCGCCTGCACGTCATCGACCCGCAGCCGTTCTCCGAGGAGGAGGACAAGGCCGCCGAGTTCGGCCTGCAGGCGGTGCCGCTGAACCAGGGCGGCGACACCCTGTACTTCGGCCTGGCCGGCACCGACGCGCTGGACAACATCCAGGTGATCCCGTTCTTCCAGCCGGACCACGAGGCGTTCCTGGAGTACGACCTCAGCCGCCTGGTCAACGCCCTGGCGCATCCCAAGCGGCCGGTGGTGGGCGTGCTCAGCACCCTGCAGATGACCGGCGGCTTCGACATGCAGACGCAGCAGCCCAGCTCGCCCTGGATGCTGCTCGACGAGGTGCGCCAGCAGTTCGACCTGAAGAGCCTCAAGCCCGACGTCGACGCCATTCCGGACGACGTCAGCGTGCTGCTGCTGGTGCACCCCAAGCACCTGCCGCAGCAGACGCTCTACGCCATCGACCAGTTCGTGCTGCGCGGCGGCAAGCTGCTGGCTTTCGTCGACCCCTTCAGCGAGGCCGACAAATCCTCGCCCATGGCCGCGCTGGATGGCCCCGGCGACCAGGCCTCCGACCTCGAACCGCTGTTCAGGGCCTGGGGCGTGCAACTGCTACCGGGCAAGGTGCTCGGTGATGCCAGCTACGCCATGTCGGTGAGCATGGGCCAGGGCCAGCGCGCGGCGCACCACCCGGCCTGGCTGAACCTCGACGCCAAGGCGCTGGATGCCAACGACGTGGCCACCGCCGGGCTGGAGAACCTGACCCTGGCCACCGCCGGCATCCTCGAACCGCTCAAGGACGCGAAGACCCGCTTCACGCCGCTGATCCAGAGTTCGGCGCAGGCGATGCCCTTCGACGCCCAGCGCTTCGCCACCCTGCGCGACCCCGGCGAGCTGATGGCCCAGCTCAAGCCCACCGGCCAGCGCTACGTCATGGCCGCGCGCATCCAGGGCCCGGCGCAGAGCGCCTTCCCCAATGGCATCGAAGGCCGCAAGGATGGCCTGAAGAGCGCCGACAGCATCAACGTCATCGCCGTGGCCGACACCGACCTGCTCACCGACCGCATGTGGGTGCAGGTGCAGGACTTCTTCGGCCAGCGCGTGCCGCAGCCCTGGGCCGACAACGCCAGCTTCGTGATCAACGCGCTGGACAACCTGGCCGGCTCCGACGCGCTGATCAGCGTGCGCTCGCGCGGCCGCTTCAGCCGCCCGTTCACCGTGGTGGACGAACTGCAGCGCCAGGCCGAGACGCGCTTCCGCGAGAAGGCCGACGCGCTCAAGCAGCGCCTGGCCGACACCGAGCAGAAGCTCGCCGCGCTGCAGAACCCCGACCCGGGCAAGGCCCTGGAGTTGACGCCGGAGCAGCAGAGCGCGATGCAGCAGTTCATCCAGGAGCGCGTGCGCATCCGCAAGGAGCTGCGCGACGTGCAGTTCCAGCTCAACGCGGATATCGAGTCCCTCGGCCGCACCCTGAAGATCATCAACATCGCCGCCGTGCCGCTGCTGCTGACCCTGGGCGTGCTCGCCCTGTGGTGGTGGCGCCGCCGGCGCCAGGCCTGAGGAGGCAGCCATGCAACGCAAGAGTCTGATCCTGCTGGTGGTCCTGGTGGTGGCGCTCGGCGGCCTCTTTGCCTGGCTGCAGCGCGAGCCGGCCCGCCTGGCGCCGCCGGCGGAGGTGCGCTATTTCCCGGGCCTGGACGCGCAGCAGGTGAGCGCGGTGACAGTGCGCCGCCCCGGCCAGCCGGACATCCGCGTGGCGCGCCAGGACGGGCGCTGGGTGATGCCGGCCAAGGCCGGCTACCCGGCGGCCGGGCGCCTGGTCGGCGACCTGCTGCACGACCTGGCGCAGGCGCGCAAGGTCGAGGCCAAGACCCGCGAGCCGGGCAACTTCGCCCAGCTCGGCGTCGCCGATCAGGGCGAGGGCGCCGGCGTGCGCCTGAGCCTGGAGCGCAGCGCCGGCGCGCCGCTGGAGCTGCTGGTGGGCAAGGCCGCGCAGCAGGGCGGGCGCCTGGTGCGCCAGCCCGGCGACGAGCAGGTCTGGCTGATCGACAAGGACCTGCGCCTGCCGCCCGACGAGCTGGACTGGCTGGACCGGCGCATCACCAGCATTCCCTTCGAGAAGGTCGCCGAGGTGTCGGTGAGCTACCCCGGCGGGGAAACCCTGACGGTATTCCGCGACAAGGCCGGCGAGCCCAACCTGCGGGTACGCCAGTTGCCCAGGGACGCCAAGCTGGCCTACGAGTCCATCGCCAACGGCATGGCCACGCCCTTCGGCGCCCTGACCTTCAGCGAAACGGCGCCGCTGGACCAGGTGCAGTTCAAGGGGCCGCCGCGGCTGAGCCTGGCGCTCAAGACCCTCGATGGCGCCAGCCTGAGCGGGCGCGTGCTGGAGCAGGGCGGGCAGAACTGGCTGCTGCTGGACCGCGTCGAGGGGTTCGCCGACGGGCAGATCCAGGCGCGCAAGGGCTGGGCCTACCGCATCGAAGCCAACCAGTACGAGGCGCTGGCCAGGCACCTGGCGGATTTCACCGCGAAGAAACCTTGAGGTATTTCAAAGGCCGGCCGGGCGAAGTTCCGGTCGGCAACTTTCGCCACGGGCGTGCGGAAATGTGCGCTACAGCACGCCGACAATGACAAAACTTACAACTCCGTTACATCGTCCAAGTGCACCAGAATGGCCTTGGAAGCCCCGTAAAATGGCACTTTGGCCGCATCGGTCACGGTGCTGGCACTGAGGCGAAAAAGTGCTTTCCAGCTGTAACTTTTGATTTATATACTCGGGAGCGCGGTCGTCATTGGGGCGTTATTCGAATTGCCCATCCAGCGGCTAAGGCCCTGGACGGTCAATGCGGACAACCCTCCGCCTGTCGAGCCGTTGCAGTCCTCATTCCCGGGGGCCACCCAAAAATAATAGCGAGTTGGAGAGTGTGGTAATGGCTGATCGTGAGGTCGGAACCGTCAAGTGGTTCAATGACGCCAAGGGTTATGGATTCATTCAACGCGACAGCGGTCCGGACGTTTTCGTCCACTACCGCGCCATTCGTGGCGAAGGTCACCGCTCCCTGGTCGAAGGCCAGAAAGTGGAGTTCTCGGTGATCCAGGGTCAGAAAGGCCTGCAGGCGGAAGACGTCTCCAAGGTCTGAGAACCCGTTTACGATCTGCTGCGCGTCGGCATAACTGCGTTGAAAACAGGCGAGTAATGCTCATTTAGCTAGCTAAACTGCGCTTCCTCGCCTGTTTGACTCGCTGCGCTCGCCCTTCGGGCCAGCCTTCGGCTGTTACTCCCGTTGGTCGTTGCGCCTTGTTCTGCTCTAGCTCGCGAGATCGTAAACAGGCTCTGAGCCCCCGAAGACAAAGGCCCGTCGCGAGACGGGCCTTCGTTTTCCAGCCGGCGCCTGGCGCCCGGCTCTTCAGCAACGACGCCGCGTATCGCGCCAGCGTCGTTTTCGTGCTTCAGCCGGTTCGCCAGATGATCTCGGCGACGCCCTCGGCGGTCACCTTCAGCCAGCGGTCGGCGTCTTCCTCGCCCTGTTCCTCGCTCCAGCTGCCCGGTGCGCAGCGCACCTCCACGCCCAGCGCGGCGTTGGCCGCCCTGGCGCAGGCCAGGTCGTCGTCCCAGGGCGTGGCGTCGCTGTCGATGAACAGGCTGTGCCACTTGCCCACCGCCTGCGGCAGCCAGGTCAGCGGGATCATCCCGCTGGGGCTGTCGGCCAGGCACTTGAAGGTCTCGCCCTGGCGTCGCCATTCGCTGCAGGGGCCCAGCGCCTCGGCCAGCCAGGCGCCGACGGCGGCCTGGTCGGCGTCCTTCAGGTAGATCTCGATATCCGGTTGGCGCATGGGCGTCCTCGTCAGGGTTTTTGGCGTTCCAGCCAATCGTAGCGCACCGCCACAGTGACCTCGAAGGGCTCGGCGAGGATGCGCTCGCGGCGCTGCGGGTTGACCCGCCAGCCGTGGGGCGTCATCGCCAGCAGCGTCTCGCGGGCTTCGCGGCTGTCTAGGGCCAGGCGGAAATTCAGGCTTTCCGTATGGGCCAGGGCCAGGCTCGGCGGCAGGTCGGCCAGGTGCTTGTCGTCGACGTACTCGCGCACCTCGTCGTACAGGCGCTGGCGCAGCTCCAGCAGGTGGTCGCGGCCCGGGCCCAGGCGCAGCACGCCGCCGCCGGGAGCCAGCAGGCGCGCGGCCTCGTTCCAGTCGATGGGGCTGAACACGCTGGCCAGCAATTGGCAACTGGCGTCTGCCAGCGGCACCCGGGCCATGCTGGCGACCATCCAGGTCAGCTGCGGGGCGCGGCGGCAGGCGGCTTTCACCGCCTCGCGGGAGATGTCCAGGGCGTAGCCGTCGCTGGCGGGCAGGGCTTCGGCGAGCTGGGCGGTGTAGTAGCCCTCGCCGCAGCCGATGTCGAGCCAGCGCGCCGGCGCGCGTTCGGCGGCAAGCTCGGCCAGGCGCCGGGCCAGCGGGGCGTAGTGGCCGGCGCCGAGGAACTGGCGGCGGGCCTCGACCATGGCGGCGTTGTCGCCCGGGTCGCGGCTCTTCTTGTGCTGCACCGGCAGCAGGTTCAGGTAGCCCTGGCGCGCGCGGTCGAAGCTGTGCCCGGCGGGGCACTTCACGCTGTTGTCGAGGTGTTCCAGCGGCGCCTGGCAGATCGGGCAGGTGAGCATCTCAGTCTTTCCGCTCCGTGCGCAGCGGGCTCAGCACGGTGAGCAGCGGCAGGCTGCGCTGGCGCAGGTTGAGCTGGTAGCTGCGCAGGGCGTAGCGCCGCTCGGCGGCGGGGGCCGGCGGTGGGATGTCGGGTTGGGTGGCGGCCAGGCAGAAGCCTTTCTTCACGTCTTTCATGCCAGCAGCCGCACCAGGGTCTGGTAGTAGATTTCGCTCAGCAGGTCGAGGTCGCTGGCCAGCACCCGCTCGTTGACCTGGTGGATGGTGGCGTTGACCGGGCCCAGTTCGACCACCTGGGTGCCCAGGGTGGCGATGAAGCGCCCGTCCGAGGTGCCGCCGGAGGTCGAGGGAGTGGTCTGCCGGCCGGTCACCGCCTGGATGCTGGCGGCCACGGCGTCGAGCAGTTCGCCCGGCTCGGTGAGGAACGGCAGGCCGGACAGCGCCCAGTCGATGTGCCAGTCCAGGCCGTGCTTGTCGAGGATGGCGGCGACGCGTTGCTGCAGCCCCTCCGGGGTGGATTCGGTGGAGAAGCGGAAGTTGAACACCACCACCAGCTCACCGGGGATGACGTTGGTGGCGCCGGTGCCGCCGTTGATGTTGGAGATCTGGAAGCTGGTCGGCGGGAAGAAGGCGTTGCCGTCGTCCCAGTGCTCGGCGGCCAGTTCGGCCAGGGCCGGGGCGGCCAGGTGGATGGGGTTCTTCGCCAGGTGCGGGTAGGCCACGTGGCCCTGCACGCCGCGCACCTTGAGGGTGGCGCCGAGGGAGCCGCGGCGGCCGTTCTTGACCACGTCGCCGACCAGGGTGGTGCTCGACGGCTCGCCGACGATGCACCAGTCCAGGCGTTCGTTGCGCGCGCGCAGGCGCTCGACCACGGCCTTGGTGCCGTGCTGCGCCGGGCCTTCCTCGTCGCTGGTGATCAGGTAGGCGATGCTGCCGCGGTGGTCCGGGTGCTCGGCGACGAAGCGCTCGGTGGCGATGATCATGGCCGCCAGGCTGCCCTTCATGTCCGCCGCGCCGCGCCCGCAGAGCATGCCGTCGGCGTCGATCAGGGCGTCGAACGGCTGGTGCTGCCAGGCCTGCGCGGGGCCGGTGGGCACCACGTCGGTGTGCCCGGCGAAGCACAGCACCGGGCCTTCGCCGCCATCGCGACCGGCACGGCGGGCCCAGAAGTTGTCCACTTCTTCGATGCGCATCGGCTCCAGGTCGAAGCCGCAGGCGGCCAGGCGCTGCATCATCAGCTGCTGGCAGTCGGCATCGACGGGAGTGACGGAGGGCCGGCGGATCAGCTCGCAGGCGAGGGCCAGGGTCGGCGACTGGGACATGGGCAAGGCATCCAGGGTGAAACGGAAAAGGCGCACATCTTAAAGCAAAAGCGCGGGGACAGCGCGTCGTCTGGTCGCAGCGGGGCGCGACTGTCTTGCCGACTGCGCCGGGGTGCTTTCGTAGGATGGGTTGAGCCTGCGAAACCCATGCTGCCGCGGTGATGGGTATCGCTTCGCTCAACCCATCCTACGTCAGGAGACTCCCGCGTGTCGGAAGCCACCTGTAGGAGGATCTCATCCGCGAACTGCGCCGGGGTGTCCGGCTATCGCGGACAAGGTCCGCTCCTACCGTATGAGCGAGCATGGCTTTTCGTAGGATGGCGTTGAGCGAAGCGATACCCATCGCCATGACCGCATGGGTATCGCCAAGGCTCAATCCATCCTACGAAAAGCGCCTGGCCGTTCAGCCCACCTGCTCGGACCCGCTCAGCGCCTCTTCCTCGCGCGGGCGCGGCAGCGAGGAGAGCAGGGCCATGATTAGCGCCGCCAGGTACGGCAGTGACTGCACCAGCAGCATCACCACCCAGAACATCAGGTCCGGGCTGGGCACGCCCTGCACCAGGACGATGCCCAGGGCGGCGCCCCACAGCAGGAGCATGATGAAGACTTCCTCGCGGGCTTCCGCCAGGGCCACCAGCAGGCCGTGGCTTGCGCGCATCTTCGGCGTGCGGAAGAACGGGATGGAGCGGGTGACGAAGCCGTACAGCACCGCCTTGGCGATGGTGTGCGACAGCGACAGCCCGGCCAGCGCGGCGAACAGCGCGTCGCGCAGGTTCACGCCCACGGTGCGGCGGTAGAGGAAGAGGATCTTGCCCACCTTGAAGGCGAACAGCGTCAGCGGCAGGATCGCGAAGATCAGCAGCGGCGGGTCGACGCGCTTGGGCACGATGATCATCGCCGCCGACCACAGCAGCGCGCCGAGGGTGAAGAAGATGTTCATGCCGTCGGCGATCCACGGCAGCCAGCCGGCGACGAAGTGGTAGCGCTGGCCGCCGGTCAGCTTGCTGCCGTCCGGGCCGCGGCCGCGCAGCAGGGCGTCGGTGTGGCGCTTCATGATCTGGATGGCGCCGTAGGCCCAGCGGAAGCGCTGCTTCTTGAAGTCGATGAAGGTGTCGGGCATCAGGCCCTTGCCGTAGCTGCGCTCGAAGTAGGCCGCCGAGAGGCCGCGCTCGAACACCCGCAGGCCCAGCTCGGCGTCTTCGGTGATACACCATTCGGCCCACTTCAGCTCGTCCAGCACCTGGCGACGGACCATGGTCATGGTGCCGTGCTCGATGATCGCGTCGCGGTCGTTGCGGGTGACCATGCCGATGTGGAAGAAGCCCTTGTACTCGGCGTAGCACAGGCGCTTGAAGGCGCTCTCGTGCTGGTCGCGGTAGTCCTGCGGCGACTGCACCACGGCGATCTGCGCGTCGGCGAAATGCGGCACCATGTGCTTGAGCCAGTCCGGCTCGACGCAGTAGTCGGAGTCGATCACCGCGATGACTTCGGCGTCGGGCGCGACGAACTGCAGCGCGTAGTTCAGCGCGCCGCCCTTGAAGCCGGCCAGGGGCGCCACGTGGAAGAAGCGGAAGCGCGGGCCGAGCAGTTCGCAGTGGGCCTGCACCGGCTCCCACACGGCCGGGTCCTTGGTGTTGTTGTCGATCACCAGGACCTCGAAGTCCGGGTAGTCGAGCCTGGCCAGGGCGTTCAGCGTCTCCTTGAGCATCTCCGGCGGCTCGTTGTAGCAGGGCACGTGGATGGAGACCTTGGGCCGGTAGGCGTCGGCCGCGGTGACCGGCAGGAACAGGCGGCGGCGCTTGCGCGTCCATACCGCCTCGGCCAGCTCGTGGGCCTCGGTGAACAGCACTATCACCACGCCCAGCGCGCCTATGCCCAGCAATACGCCGACGGTGATGCTGAACCAGGTGCTGTACTGCTGGCTGTAGTCGTAGCCGATCCACACCAGGATGGACGCGCAGACGAACGAGACCACGGCGAGGAAGGTCCGTCCGCGCTGGCGCAGGGCGCTGCTGTCGATCAGCAGCAGAGTGAAGGTGAGCAGCGCCAGCACCACCGAGGCGATGGCCAGCACGCGCCACTTGGGAATGGCCACCACCGGGCCCTGGAAGTTGAACTTGGGCTGGCGCGCGGCGTTGAACACGCCCCAGTAGGCGCCCACCGAGCCTTCGTCTGTGTATTTCCACGGCTGGTCGAAAGCCTCGACCACGAAGTAGTTGTAGCCCTTCTTGTTCAGCGCGTTGGTCAGTTCGCGCAGGTAGATGGCCTGGTCGGCCTGGGTGGCGGTGGCGCCGCCGCGCATGCGGCCGTTGCTGGGCCAGCCGACCTCGGCCAGCAGCAGCGGCTTTTTCGGAAACTTCAGGCGCAGGTCGCGGGCGCGGTCGAGGACGAACTGCACCGAGTCCTGCATGGGCACGAACTCCCAGTAGGGCAGCACGTGGGCGGCGATCAGGTCGACGTGCAGGGCCAGCTCCGGGTACTTCTCATAGATGTGCCACTGCTCGGCGGTGGTCACTGGTACCTTCACCGCGGCGCGGACGCGGTCGAGGTAGCCGATCAACTGGTCCTTGGTGACCTCGCGGCGGAACAGCGCCTCGTTGCCGACTATCACCCGCACCACGCTGCGCGAGCGGTTGGCGATCTCGATGCCACGGGCGATCTCCGCCTCGTTCTCGGCCTCGTCGGCGCTGATCCAGATGCCCAGGCTGACGCGCATCCCGTACTCCTCGGCGAGGAAGGGGATGTCGGAAAGGCTGCCCTTGGTCGAGTAGGTGCGGATGTTCTCGGTCATCCGCGAGACCAGTTCCAGGTCCGAGCGGATCTGCTCGTCGCTGGGGAAGCGGCCGCTCTGCGGGCTCTGGTCCAGGCGGAAGGGCGAGAAGGAGAAGCCGGAGATGCTTTCCGGCCAGTCCGGCGCGCTCACCGGGCGGTTGTACAGGGCCCAGACGCCGGTGAGCAGGGCGGCCAGGGCGACCAGCACGACCAGGTTGAGGCCGAATTTGCGTGATGGCATGGAGCGATCGGGTTCCTGTCGGTGTTTCGGGGCCGGGAACGGGTCGGCGCGCATCCTACCCCGCACCCCCCTGGGTGTATAGCTCCCGTCCGGCGCCGCGGGGGCGGCATAGAATGTCCCTGGTGGCCGGTTATGGCCTTGCCGGGCGTCAATTCGGCCGGCCCTGGCGCCCGCCTTCCTATAGAATGCCGGGCGTTTTTTGCGGAGACACTGTGATGGTAGTGGACGATCAGCGTTTCGGTGGCATCGCCCGCCTGTACGGCACCCAGGGCCTGGAGCGCCTGGCCGCGGCCCACGTGGCGGTGGTCGGCATCGGCGGCGTCGGCTCCTGGGCGGCCGAGGCGCTGGCGCGCAGCGGCGTCGGCGAGATTTCCCTGTTCGACCTGGACGACGTCTGCGTGACCAACACCAACCGCCAGGTCCACGCCCTGGAAGGCGCCGTGGGCAAGCCCAAGGTGGCGGTGATGGCCGAGCGCATCCGCGCCATCAACCCGGCGTGCAAGGTCCACGCGGTGGCGGACTTCGTCACCCGCGAGAGCATGGCCGACTGCATCACCACCGACATGGACTTCGTCATCGACTGCATCGACAGCGTGCCGGCCAAGGCGGCGCTGATCGCCTGGTGCAAGCGGCGCAAGATCCAGATCGTCACCACCGGCGGCGCCGGCGGCCAGGTCGACCCGACGCAGGTGCAGGTGGCCGACCTGAACAAGACCTTCAACGATCCGCTGGCGGCCAAGGTGCGCTCGCTGCTGCGCCGCGACTACAACTTCTCGCGCACGCCGGGGCGGCATTACAGCGTGCCCTGCGTGTTTTCCACCGAGCAGTTGCGCTACCCCAAGCCGGACGGCAGCGTGTGCCAGGCCAAGGGCTTCGTCGGCGAAGGGGTGAAGCTGGACTGCGCGGGTGGTTTCGGGGCGGTGATGATGGTTACGGCCACCTTTGGCATGGCTGCGGCGGCGAGGGCTGTGGATAAGTTGGTGGCGGGGGCGCGGCGGCCTTCGGAGCGTAGCGCGGCTGGAAATCCCTCTTAACGCGAACGGTGCTCACCTGTTATCGAGGTGTTTGCTGTTACTCCGCTCCCTCTCCCTAACCCTCTCCCTGAAGGGAGAGGGGACTGTCCGTGCCAGCGGATACCTCTGCGTTTGCCGGCAACATCGGAGTAGCAGTGAGCGCCGTTAGTGCGCTTCACACCATACGGCCCCCTCTCCCTTCAGGGAGAGGGCTGGGGAGAGGGGGCGGACTTCGATATCGCTCCGGAGTTGAGCTTGACTCGGTTGTTCGCGAGCAAGCTCGCTCCTACGAAACGAGTTCGCGCATGCGTTGGAGCACCGCATTCAGCCCATTGCTGCGCGAGGGCGACAACTGTCGACCCAGGCCCAGTTCGTTGAACCACTGCCCCAGGTCCAGTTGCGCCAGTTCCTCCCCCGGCAATCCCTGCACCCGCACCAACAGCAGCGCGATCAGCCCGCGCAGCAGGCGCGCGTCGCTGGTGGCGCGGAAGTGCCAGGCGCCGTCGCGCTGTTCGGCCACCAGCCAGACCAGGCTTTCGCAGCCATGGATGCGGTTGGCCTCGCTGCGTTCCGACTCGTCCAGCGGCTCCAGCCTGTCGCCCCATTGCATCAGCAGGCGCGCGCGCTGTTCCCAGGAGGCTTGCCCGGCGAAGGCTTCCAGCGCCTGGCGGGCGGCTTCGGGCAGGCTCATCGCAGCAGTTCCAGGGCGCCGTCGAGGGCGCGGAAGAAGCGCTCCAGGTCAGCGCCGTCGTTGTACAGGCCCAGGGACACGCGGATGGCGCCGGGCAGGCCCAGGCGCTTGAGCAGCGGCATGGCGCAGTGGTGTCCGGCGCGCACCGCCACGCCCTGTTCGGTGAGCAGGTGGGCGAGGTCGGCGCTGTGTACGTCCCGCACCACGAAGCTGGCCAGCGCTGCCTGGGGTTCGCCCAGCAGGCGCACACCGTCGCGGGCGCGCAGCCCGGCCAGCAGCTGTGCGTGCAGCAGGGCCTCGTGGGCGGCCATTTCCGCGGCGTCCTGGCGGGCCAGCCAGTCGAGGCTGGCGCCCAGGCCGATCACCGCGCCTATGGCCGGGGTGCCGGCTTCGAAGCCCAGCGGCGCCGGGCGGAAGTGCGCGCTCTGGTAATCGGCGTTCTGCACCATCTCGCCGCCGAACTGCCAGTGGCGCAGGCGCGCCAGCGCGTCCGCGCGGCCCCAGAGCAGGCCCAGGCCCTCGGGGCCGTAGAGCTTGTGGCTGGAGAACACGTAGAAGTCGCAGCCCAGGGCGGACAGGCTGTGCCGGCCATGGACCACGCCCTGGGCGCCGTCCACCACGCTCAGCGCGCCTTGCGCGCGGGCCAGGGCCAGCAGCTCCGGCAGTGGCTGCCAGGTGCCGAGCACGTTGGACAACTGGCTCACGGCGAGCAGGCGGGTGCTCGGACCGATCAGCTGCCTGGCGGCCTCCAGGTCGATGACCCCGCGGTCGTCCAGCGGCAGCACCACCAGCTTCGCCCCACGGCGCAGCGCCAGTTGCTGCCAGGGCAATAGGTTGGCGTGGTGCTCCAGGGCGCTGATGGCGATCTCGTCGCCTTCGCCGAACAGCGGCTCCAGGCCGTAGGCCAGCAGGTTCAGGGCCTCGGTGGCGCCGTGGGTGAACACGAGCTGTTCCGGGCTGCCGGCGTCCAGCCATTGTGCCAGGCGTGTGCGCGTCGCCTCGAAGGCACGGGTGGCGCGTTCGCCGGGCAGGTGCTGGGCGCGATGGACGTTGGCCGCGCCGCTGGCGTAGTAGCCGGCCAGGGCGTCGAGCATGGCCTGGGGCTTCTGCGCGGTGGCGGCGCTGTCGAGGTAGGTCTGCTCCTCGGCTGCCAGCGCGGCGAGGGCGGGGAAGGCGGAGCGCCAGGGGGAAAGAAGCATGGCTGTAAGCCTGAAGCTGGAAGCTGGAAGCTGGAAGTGCCTTGTGCAGCCCGCTTCCGGCTTTTGGCTTCCAGCTTCCAGCTCTGACTTAGTTGTGCGCGTGCAGCGCTTCGTTCAGCTCGATGGCGGTCTTGTTGGTCTTGCACTCCACCGCGCCGGTCTGCGAGTTGCGGCGGAACAGCAGGTCCGGCTGGCCGGCCAGGTCGCGGCCCTTGACCACCTTGACCAGGTTGTTCTGGTCGTCCAGCAGCGCCACCTTGGTGCCGGCGGTGACGTACAGGCCGGCTTCGACGATGTTGCGGTCGCCCAGCGGGATGCCGATGCCGGCGTTGGCGCCGATCAGGCAGCCTTCGCCGACGCTGATGACGATGTTGCCGCCGCCGGACAGGGTGCCCATGGTCGAGCAGCCGCCGCCCAGGTCCGAACCCTTGCCGACGAACACGCCGGCGGAGACGCGGCCTTCGATCATGCCCGGGCCGGCGGTGCCGGCGTTGAAGTTGACGAAGCCTTCGTGCATCACGGTGGTGCCTTCGCCGATGTAGGCGCCCAGGCGCACGCGGGCGGTGTCGGCGATGCGCACGCCGGCCGGGACCACGTAGTCGGTCATTTTCGGGAACTTGTCCACCGAGAAGACTTCCAGCAGCTTGCCCTTCAGGCGCGCTTCGAGTTGCAGTTCGGCCAGTTCGGCCAGGTCGACGGCGCCGATGTTGGTCCAGGCCACGTTCGGCAGCAGCGGGAAGATGCCCGACAGGTTGACGCCATGGGGCTTGAGCAGGCGGTGCGAGAGCAGGTGCAGCTTCAGGTAGGCCTCGGGGGTGGAGGCGGGGGCGGCGTCTTCGGCCAGCAGGGTGGCGACCAGCGGCTTCTGGCTTTCGGCCAGGCGGTTGAGCAGGGCGGCCTGGGCCGGGGCGATGGTCTTCAGCGCGTCGGCCAGTTGGTAGGCCTGCTGGTTGCTGAAGGCGATGGCCTGGTTGCCGTTCTCGTAGCCGAGGATCGGCGCGACGGCGGCGACCAGCTCGGCGGCCGGGTTCAGCAGCGGCTGCGCGTAGAAGACTTCCAGCCAGGCGTCCTGGCGGTTCTGGGTGCCGACGCCGAAGGCCAGGCTGAACAGGGATTGGGACATGTGCGGTTCCTCGAAAAAACGGTGAAAAAGTGTCAGGCCAGCGCGGCGGCGTAGGCGTCGGGCTTGAAGCCGACCAGGGTGCGGTCGCCAAGGTCCAGCACCGGACGCTTGATCATCGACGGCTGGGCGAGCATCAGCTCGATCGCGCGGGACTCGTCGAGGTCGGCTTTCTGCGCCTCGTCGAGCTTGCGGAAAGTGGTGCCGGCGCGGTTCAGGACCGTCTGCCAGCCGTGCTCGGCGCACCATTGCTCAAGGTGCGCGCGGTCTATTCCGCTAGTCTTGTAGTCGTGGAAGGCATAGTCGACGCCGTGTTCCTCAAGCCAGGTGCGGGCTTTCTTCATGGTGTCGCAGGCCTTGATTCCGTAGATGGTCCGCTGGGTCATGGGCGGCGCTCCTCGTCGTTCCTTTGGCAAGCGCGGGATTATGCCATTTTCCCGTGAACTTGCGGGGGCGGGGAGGGCGGGACGATTCTTTTGCGATTGCAATAGTCTATTGCTCGCCCGGGGGCTGATGGAGAGCGTCTCTGGATGTTCCAATGGGGCGCCGCGAACTGGCGACTGGGAGATCGTCGATGCAAACCGTGTATACCGTGCTCATCCTGCTGCTGGTGGTCGGGGGCACGCGCCTGCTGGCGCAACTGCTGCCCTTGCCGCTGCCGCTGATCCAGATCGCCTCGGGGGCGGTCCTGGCATGGCCCAGCCTGGGGTTGCACGTGGCGCTGGACCCGGAGCTGTTCATGTTCCTGTTCATTCCGCCGCTGTTGTTCGCCGATGGCTGGCGCATGCCCAAGGGCGAGTTCTGGCAGATGCGCTGGCCGATCCTGACCATGGCCTTCGCCCTGGTGCTGTTCACCGTGGCCGGTGGCGGCGCCTTCATCCACCTGCTGATTCCCGAGATTCCCTGGGCCGCGGCCTTCGCCCTGGCCGCGGTGCTGTCGCCCACCGACGCCCTGGCGGTGTCGGCGATCGCCCAGAACCGCCTGCCGCGGCGGCTGATGCATGTGCTGCAGGGCGAGGCGCTGATGAACGACGCCTCGGGCCTGGTGGCCTTCAAGTTCGCCGTGGCCGCGGCCATGACCGGCGCCTTCTCGCTGCTCGACGCCAGCCTGAGCTTCCTGCTCGTGGCGGTGGGCGGCCTGGCCTGCGGCGTGGTGCTGAGCTGGCTGCTGGGGCGCATCCGCGCCTGGATGATCCGCCGCGGCTGGGACGACCCGGCCACCCACGTGGTGCTGATGCTGCTGCTGCCCTTCGCGGTGTACATGGTTGCCGAGGAGCTGGGCGTCTCTGGCATTCTCGCGGCGGTGGCGGCGGGCATGATGCAGAGCTGGACCGACCTGCTGCCGCGGCAGACCCACACCCGCGTGCTCAACCGCAGCGTCTGGTCGATGCTGGAGTTCGCCTTCAACGGCGTGGTGTTCCTGCTGCTGGGCCTGCAACTGCCGGACATCCTCAAGTCGGTGACGCACCACGCCGGCGACAGCCTGTGGCGTTCCTCGCAACTGCTGTTCTACGTGCTGGCGGTGTATGCCGTGCTGATCCTGCTGCGCTTCGCCTGGGTCTGGTGCTACTGGAAGCTGTCGCTGCGCTTCGAGCGCTGGTGGGGCATCGAGCTGGGCGGCAAGCCCGGCGAGCCGGTGCTGCGGCTATCGGCGATCTCGGCGCTGGGCGGGGTGCGCGGGGCGGTGACCCTGGCCGGCGTGCTGTCGGTGCCGCTGCTGCTGGGCAGCGGCGAGGCCTTCCCGCAGCGCGACCTGATCATCTTCATCGCCGCCGGGGTGATCCTGGTTTCGCTGCTGGCGGCCACCCTGGGCCTGCCGGCCCTGCTCAAGGGGCTGCCGGTGGCCAGTAACGACCAGTCCGAGCTGGAGTACCGCTCCGTATGGCGGCGCACCGCGGTGGCGGCCATCCGCATGCTGGAGAAGGAGGAAATGCCGGCCGGCGAGAAGGTGGATGCCGAGGAGGCCGCGCGGCTGGCGGAGGTGAAGGCGCGGCTGATGGCCGAGTACCGCCAGCAGCTCGACCCGGCTCCGGACAGCGCCGAGGCGCGGGAGCGGGCGCGCAGCCTGGAGCTGGCCGACCAGGCCCTGCGCATCAAGGCGCTGCGTACCCAGCGCCTGGAGCTGTACCAGCTGCGCCGGGAGAACCTGGTGGACGACGAGACCATGCGCAAGGTGCTCGGCGACCTGGACTCCCAGGAGGCCTGGCTGACCAGCAAGGCGGGGCGGTGGGTGTAGAGCGGCTACAGGCGGCTCCGAGGTTGACCTCGGCGCGGGCTGAGGCCCAGGTGAAACGGCGGATAACCGCGAACGGTTATTCGCCCTACGTCGCGGGTGGGCTTGGTGTAGGGCGCATAACGCCTACGGCGTTATCCGCCGTTTGGCCTTGGCTGCAGGCGGCTCCGAGGTTGATCTGGGCGCGGGCTTTGGCCTGGGTGAAACGGCGGATAACCGCGAACGGTTATTCGCCCTACATTGCCGGTGGGCTTGGCGTAGGGTGGATAACGCCTACGGCGTTATCCGCCGTTTGGCTTTGGCTACGGGCGGCTCCGGGTTTGATCTGGGCTGGCCTGGACGAAGCGCTTGATTCGTTCGGCCGCTTCCACGCATTCCGCCAGCGGCGCGACCAGGGCCATGCGCACGCGGTTGGCGCCGGGGTTTTCGCCGTTCACTTCGCGGGACAGGTAGGAGCCCGGCACCACGGTGACGTGCTGCTGGTCGAACAGGCCGCGGCAGAACTCGGTGTCGGCGATGGACGTCTTCGCCCACAGGTAGAAGCTGCCGTCCGGGCGCTGCACGTCGAGCACGCCGGCGAGGATGTCCAGCACCGCGGCGAACTTCTCGCGGTACAGGTCGCGGTTGGCGCGCACGTGGTCTTCGTCCTGCCAGGCGGCGATGCTGGCCAGTTGGGTCTGCACCGGCATGGCGCAGCCGTGGTAGGTGCGGTACAGGAGGAATTTCTTCAGCACCTCGGCGTCGCCGGCGACGAAGCCCGAGCGCAGGCCCGGCAGGTTGGAGCGCTTGGACAGGCTGTGGAACACCACGCAGCGCTTGAAGTCCGAGCGGCCCAGTTCGGCGCAGGCGCTGAGCAGGCCGGGCGGCGGGTTCTGCTCGTCGAAGTACAGCTCGCTGTAGCACTCGTCGGCGGCGATCAGGAAGTCGTGCTTGTCGGCCAGGGCGATCAGCTTCTTCAATTCGGCGAGGGGGACAAGCGCGCCGGTGGGGTTGCCCGGGGAGCAGAGGAAGAGGATCTGGCAGCGCTGCCAGACCTCCGCCGGCACCGCGTCGAAGTCCGGGTTGAAGCCGTTCTCGGCGCGGCATGCCAGGTAGTGCGGCTGCGCGCCGGCCAGCAGGGCCGCGCCTTCGTAGATCTGGTAGAAGGGGTTGGGGCTGATCACCAGGCCGTTCTTGCTGCGGTCGACCACCGCCTGGGTGAAGGCGAACAGCGCCTCGCGGGTGCCGTTCACCGGCAGCACGTGGCGGGCGGCGTCCAGCCAGCCTGCGGGGACGCCGAAGCGGCGCTCGCACCAGGCGGCGATGGTTTCGCGCAGCGCCGGCAGGCCCAGGGTGGTCGGGTACACCGCCAGTTGGTCGAGGCTGTCGGCCAGGGCCTTGGCGACGAATTCCGGCGAGCGGTGCTTGGGCTCGCCGATGGACAGCGCGATGTGCGCAAGCCCGGCCGGCGGCTGGGCGCCGGCGAGCAGGGCGCGGAGCTTCTCGAAGGGGTAGGGCTGGAGCAGGTCGAGGTCTGGGTTCATGTGAATCGCTCGTCAGATGCTGATGCGGACCGGAACGGTTTCCTGGCCGTTGGCCTGTGAAAGCTGCTCGACCAGGGCCGCCTGCAGTCGCTTGCACAGGTCCGGGTCGGAGAGTGGCTGGTTGTGCGCGTCGGTGACGTAGAACACGTCTTCCACGCGCTCGCCGAGGGTGGCGATCTTGGCGTTGCGCACCGACAGGTCGAAGTCCAGGAACAGCCCGCCGATGCGCGCCAGCAGGCCCGGGCGGTCGGGGGCGATGACCTCGAGCACGCTGACCTGGCGCGAGGCGTCGGTGGAGATGGTCACCAGCGGCGCGAAGGCGAAGTGCTTGAGCTGCCGGGGCACGCGGCGCTGGATGATGTTCGGGTAGTCGTCGGGATTCTTCAGCGCGTCCACCAGGCCCTGGCGGATTTCGGCGATGCGCTGGGGATTGTCGCCGATCGAGCCGCCATCGGCGTCGAGCACTATGTAGGTGTCGAGGGTGAACAGGCTGGTGGAGGTGATGATCCGCGCGTCCTGGATGTTCAGGTTGAGCTGGTCCATCGCCGCCACGGTCACGGCGAAGAAGTCGTGCTGGTCGGCGGCGTAGATGAAGATCTGCGTGCCGCCCTCGAACTCGCGCTGGGTGGTTTCCTTGATCAGCACCAGCGGCGTGCCGTCGTCCGGGTGCTGGAGGATGGCCTCGGTGTGCCAGGCCACGTCGGCGGCGCTGTGGCGCAGGAAGTAGTCGTCGCCCAGCTGGCTCCAGAGCTGCTCGGCGTCGTCCTGGTCGATGCCGTCGCGCACCAGGATGTCGATGGCCGCGCTCTGCGTCTGGCGGATCTGCTCCTCGCGGTCCAGCGGGTTCTCCAGGCCGCGGCGCAGGGCGCGCTTGGTCTCGGTGTAGAGCTGGCGCAGCAGGCTGGCGCGCCAGGAGTTCCACAGGCTCGGGTTGGTGGCGTTGATGTCGGCCACGGTGAGCACGTAGAGGTAGTCCAGGCGCGTCTGGTCGCCGACCAACTGGGCGAAGTCGAAGATCACCTGCGGGTCGGAGAGGTCCTTGCGCTGCGCGGTGGTGGACATCACCAGGTGGTTCTGCACCAGCCAGCTGACCAGTTGGGTGTCCCACTGCGGCAGCTGGTGGCGCTGGCAGAACAGCTCGGCGTCCACCGCGCCCAGCTCGGAATGGTCGCCGCCACGGCCCTTGGCGATGTCGTGGTAGAGCCCGGCGAGGTAGATCAGCTCGGGCTTGGGCAGGCGCTCCATGATCTTGCTGGCCAGCGGGTACTTCTCGGCCATGTCCGGGCGCTGCAGCTTGCGCAGGTGCTTGATCAGGTTGAGGGTGTGGGCGTCCACCGTATAGATGTGGAACAGGTCGTGCTGCATCTGCCCGATGATCAGGCCGAACTCCGGCAGGTAGCGGCCGAGGATGCCGTAGCGGTTCATCCGCCGCAGGTTGCGATGGATGCCTTCGCGGCACTTGAACAGCTCGATGAACAGGCTGGTGTTGCGGATGTCGTGGCGGAAGTCGTCGTCGATCAGGTGCCGGCTGTCGCGCAGCAGGCGGATGGTGTCGGCGCGCACGCCCTTGATCGCCGGGTGCTGGGCCATCAGCACGAAGATTTCCAGGAGGGCGAAGGGGGTGCGCCTGAAGACGTTGGCGTTGGTCACCTCCAGGTAGCCGTCGCGGACCTGGAAGCGGCTGTTCAGCGGCGTCACCTGGCCGCCTTCGCCGGCGCGCAGGATGACTTCCTCGAAGTGCTGCATGATCAGGTCGTTCAGCTCGGAGACCGCCATCACCACCCGGTAGTACTTCTGCATGAAGCGCTCGACGGCCAGCTTGGCGTCGTTGTCCTGGTAGCCGAGCATCCCGGCGATGCGCCGCTGGTGGTCGAACAGCAGGCGGTCCTCGGCGCGCCCGGCGAGCATGTGCAGGGCGTAGCGGACCTTCCAGAGGAATTCCTGGCAGGAGGCCAGCACGCTGGACTCGCTTTCCACCAGGAAGCCTTCCTTGACCAGCGCGTGCAGGTTGAGGCTGCCGAAGTGGCGGCGGGCCACCCAGAGGATGGTCTGGATGTCGCGCAGCCCGCCGGGCGAGCCCTTCACGTTGGGCTCCAGGTTGTATTCGGTGTCGTTGTATTTGGTGTGGCGGTGGATCTGTTCCTTGCGCTTGGCCAGGAAGAACTGGCCGCTGGGCCACATCTGGCTGGTGGCCGTGGCTTCGAGCATGCGCTGGCGCAGGTGGTCGGGGCCGGAGATGGTCCGGCACTCCATCAGGTTGGTCACCACCGTCAGATCGGCGCGCGCTTCCTCGGCGCACTCGGCCACCGAGCGCACGCTCTGGCCGACTTCCAGGCCGATGTCCCAGAGCAGGGTGAGGAAGCCCTCGATGGGCTCGCGGAAGACCTCCTGGTCCTCGCTGTCGAGCAGCACCAGGATGTCGATGTCCGAGTGCGGGTGCAGCTCGCCGCGGCCGTAGCCGCCCACCGCCACCAGGGCGATGTCGGCGTCCTCGCACCAGGCGAAGCGCTGCCAGGCCTGCTGCAGGATCTGGTCGACGAACCAGGCGCGGTCCTCGATCAGCCGGCGGATGTCACGGCCGCCGTTGAAGCGCGCGTCCAGCACCTCGTTGGCCTGGCGGATGGCCTTCTTGAAGGCGGGGATGGGGCTGGATTTGAGGGCCAGTTCCGCCTGGAACTGCCCAGGGTCGAACAACTCGGGATCCACCTGCGGCATGGCGGCCTTCCTGATTCTGGGATGGGGGAGGGCAGGGGCAAGTCATCGTCCGGGCCTGGGCGCGTGGCGCCAGGCCCGGCGAGGGTGCCGGGCCGGGATTTCTATGTTCTACCCAGCCGTCGGCGAGATTGCAACGCCGCTCACGCGCTGGTGCGCGGGAAGCTCTCGTCGTTGCGCAGGGTGAGGATCTCGTAGCCGTCGGCGGTCACCAGCACGGTGTGCTCCCACTGGGCGGAGAGCTTGCGGTCCTTGGTGATGGCGGTCCAGCCGTCGCCCAGCAGGCGGGTTTCCGGGCGGCCCTGGTTGATCATCGGCTCGATGGTGAAGATCATCCCTTCCTTGAGCTCCAGGCCGGTGCCGGCGCGGCCGTAGTGCAGCACCTGGGGCTCCTCGTGGAACACCTTGCCGATGCCGTGGCCGCAGTACTCGCGCACCACCGAGAAGCCGTTCTTCTCGGCGTATTTCTGGATCACCTCGCCGATGTCGCCCAGGCGCGCGCCGGGCTTGACCACGGAAATGCCCTTGTACATGCATTCCTGGGTGATCTGGCACAGACGGTCGGCCCATTCCGGGGTCTTGCCCACCAGGAACATCTTGCTGGTGTCGCCGTGGTAGCCGTCCTTGATGACGGTGATGTCGATGTTGACGATGTCGCCTTCCTTGAGCGGCTTCTCGTTGGGGATGCCGTGGCAGACGACGTGGTTGATCGAGGTGCAGATGGACTTGGGGAAGCCCTTGTAGTTCAGGGGCGCGGGGATGGCCTGCTGGACGTTGACTATATAGTCGTGGCAGATGCGGTCCAGTTCGTCGGTGGTGACCCCGGGCTTGACGTGCTCGCCGATCATTTCCAGCACCTCGGCGGCCAGGCGGCCGGCGATGCGCATTTTCTCGATGTCTTCGGGCGTCTTGATGGTGACGGTCATAGAATTCTCGGACGCGGGCGGAAAAAGGCAATGGTAACAGTTTCGCAGGCGGCAGGCTGCCATGGAGGCTGGAGGCTGGAGGCTGGAGGCTGGAGGCTGGAGGCTGGAGCGAAGAGCGAAAAGCGGCGGTGCGTCGATCGCCTGTCGTCCGGCTTCCAGCTTCTAGCCTCCAGCAGCTTTGTGTGATATAAAGCGCCCCGCTTTTGCAGGCTATGGCCTGTTCAAGCCTAACCCACACATGCATCGACACGATGACCTGGGTGCCCTGCGACGCGTTCGGGGGTTGGTCATTGGGATGCATGGAGGCCCAACCCGACTTATCGAGGAACTATCATGTCCCAAGTCAACATGCGCGATATGCTGAAGGCCGGTGTGCACTTCGGCCACCAGACCCGTTACTGGAACCCGAAAATGGGCAAGTTCATTTTCGGCGCGCGCAACAAGATCCACATCATCAACCTGGAAAAGACCCTGCCGCTGTTCAACGAGGCCCTGACCTTCGTTGAGCGCCTGGCCCAGGGCAAGAACAAGATCCTGTTCGTCGGCACCAAGCGTTCCGCCGGCAAGATCGTTCGCGAAGAAGCCGCCCGTTGCGGCATGCCGTACGTCGACCACCGTTGGCTGGGCGGCATGCTCACCAACTACAAGACCATCCGTCAGTCGATCAAGCGCCTGCGCGAGCTGGAAACCCAGCAGCAGGACGGCACCTTCGACAAGCTGACCAAGAAAGAAGCCCTGATGCGCACCCGTGATCTGGAAAAACTGGATCGCAGCCTGGGCGGCATCAAGGACATGGGCGGCCTGCCGGACGCGCTGTTCGTGATCGACGTCGACCACGAGCGCATCGCCATCACCGAAGCCAACAAGCTGGGCATCCCGGTCATCGGCATCGTCGATACCAACAGCAGCCCGGACGGCGTCGACTACGTCATCCCCGGTAACGACGACGCCATCCGCGCCGTTCAGCTGTACCTGGGTTCGATGGCCGAAGCCGTACTGCGCGGCCGTCAGAACGCCCAGGGCGGTGCTGACGAGTTCGTCGAAGAAGCGCCGGCCGAATCCGCCGAAGGCTGATTCCGGGACGTCCAGACGTCCAGCGGTGCGCAAAAAGGGGGCCTGGCCCCCTTTTTGCCACTCCCGAATTCCGCCCGGCCCGCCGGGCGATCTGGTTTTGAGAACCAACTCAAGAGGATTTGCAAATGGCAGAGATCACTGCAGCACTGGTTAAAGAACTGCGCGAGCGTACCGGCCAGGGCATGATGGAGTGCAAGAAGGCCCTGGTTGCCGCCGAAGGCGACATCGAGAAGGCCATCGACGACATGCGCGCTTCGGGCGCCATCAAGGCTGCCAAGAAGGCCGGCAACATCGCCGCCGAAGGTTCCATCGCGGTGAAAGTGGCCGACGACGCCAAGGCCGCCACCATCATCGAAGTCAACTCGCAGACCGACTTCCTGGCCCTGCAGGACGACTTCAAGAACTTCGTCGCCGCCAGCCTGGACAAGGCTTTCGCCCAGAAGCTGAGCGACGCCGCTCCGCTGATCGCCGAGCAGGAGTCCGCCCGTGAGGCCCTGGTCGCCAAGTGCGGCGAGAACGTCAACATCCGTCGTCTGGCCCGCGCCGAAGGCGACGTGGTCGGCGCCTACCTGCACGGTCACCGCATCGGCGTACTGGTCACCCTGAAAGGCGGCAACGCCGAACTGGCCCGTGACATCGCCATGCACGTCGCCGCCAGCAACCCGCAGTTCCTGGATCCGTCGCAGGTTTCCGAAGAAGCCGTGGCCAAGGAAAAGGAAATCTTCCTGGCGCTGAACGCCGACAAGATCGCCGGCAAGCCGGAAAACATCGTCGAGAACATGGTCAAGGGCCGCATCAACAAGTTCCTCGCCGAAGCCAGCCTGGTCGAGCAGCCGTTCGTCAAGGATCCGGAAGTCAAGGTCGGTGAACTGGCCAAGAAAGCCGGCGCCGAGATCGTCTCCTTCGTTCGCTTCGAAGTGGGCGAGGGCATCGAGAAGGCCGAGGCCGACTTCGCTGCCGAGGTTGCTGCTCAAGTAGCTGCATCCAAGCAATAAGACGGTTTCCACCGTCGCCCCGGAAGAGGCTGCCCGCTCGCGCGTGCGGCCTCTTCGTCAAAGTGGGGAGACCATTCGGGGCGGTCTCCACGGCTTCGCACCGTTCGTCGGTTCGCGGCGCTGCTAGCCTGGTAGGGCCAGGCTTCCCCGACAGGCGCCCGGACAGGCGCCCCGCATTCCACATCGCCGCAGGAGAAAAAGGTCATGGCTCAGCAGCTGAGCGCACGTCAACCTCGCTATAAACGCATTCTTCTAAAACTGAGCGGCGAAGCCCTGATGGGCAGCGAAGAGTTCGGTATCGACCCCAAGGTCCTGGACCGCATGGCCCTGGAGATCGGCCAACTGGTCGGCATCGGCGTGCAGGTCGGCCTGGTCATCGGCGGCGGCAACCTGTTCCGTGGCGCGGCCCTGTCGGCGGCCGGCATGGACCGCGTCACCGGCGACCACATGGGCATGCTGGCCACCGTCATGAACGGCCTGGCCATGCGCGACGCCCTGGAGCGCTCGAACATCACCGCCATCGTCATGTCGGCCATCAGCATGGTCGGCGTCACCGACCATTACGACCGCCGCAAGGCCATGCGCCACCTCGCCAGCGGCGAAGTGGTGATCTTCTCCGCCGGTACCGGCAACCCCTTCTTCACCACCGACTCGGCCGCCTGCCTGCGCGCCATCGAAATCGATGCCGACGTGGTGCTGAAGGCGACCAAGGTCGATGGTGTGTACACTGCCGATCCGTTCAAGGACCCGAACGCCGAGAAGTTCGAGCGCCTGACCTACGATGAAGTGCTCGACCGCAAGCTGGGCGTGATGGACCTGACCGCCATCTGCCTGTGCCGCGACCAGAAAATGCCGCTGCGGGTGTTCAACATGAACAAGCCGGGCGCGCTGCTGAATATTGTTGTTGGTGGTGCCGAGGGCACCCTGATCGAGGAGGATTGACATGATCAACGAGATCAAGAAAGAAGCGCAGGAGCGCATGGGCAAGACCCTGGAGGCCCTGGGTCACGCCTTCGCCAAGATCCGCACCGGCCGTGCGCACCCGAGCATCCTGGACAGCGTCATGGTGTCCTACTACGGCTCCGACACCCCGCTGCGCCAGGTCGCCAACGTCACCGTCGAGGATTCCCGCACCCTGGCCCTGAACGTGTTCGACAAGAGCATGATCCAGGCGGTCGAGAAGGCCATCATGACCTCCGACCTGGGCCTGAACCCGGCCACCGCCGGCACCACCATCCGCGTCCCCATGCCGGCCCTGACCGAGGAAACCCGCAAGGGCTTCACCAAGCAGGCCCGCGCCGAGGCCGAGCAGGCCCGCGTCTCCGTGCGCAACATCCGCCGCGACGCCCTGGCCCAGCTCAAGGACCTGCAGAAGGAAAAGGAAATCAGCGAGGACGAAGAGCGTCGCGCCGGGGACGAGGTGCAGAAGCTCACCGACAGGTTCGTCGCCGAGATCGACAAGGCCCTCGAGGCCAAGGAAGCGGATCTGATGGCCGTCTGACGGCCAGGTTGCAGTCATGGACAAGACCAAGCAGTTGGCCGCGGTGCCACGTCACGTGGCCATCATCATGGACGGCAACAACCGCTGGGCGAAGAAGCGCCTGCTGCCCGGCGTTGCCGGGCACAAGGCCGGCGTCAGCGCGGTGCGTGCGGTGGTCAAGACCTGCGCCGAGGCCGGTGTCGAGGTCCTGACGCTGTTCGCCTTCTCCAGCGAGAACTGGCAGCGCCCGGTCGACGAGGTCGGTGCGCTCATGGAGCTGTTCCTCATGGCCCTGCGCCGCGAGGTGCGCAAGCTCGACGAGAACGGCATCCGCCTGCGCATCATCGGTGATCGCAGCCGCTTCCACGCGGAGCTGCAGGCCGCCATGCGCGAAGCGGAGAACCTCACCGCCGGCAACAAGGGGCTGCTGCTGCAGGTGGCGGCCAACTACGGCGGCCAGTGGGACATCACCCAGGCCGCCCAGCGCCTGGCCCGCGAAGTGCAGGCCGGGCACCTGGCGCCGGACGACATCACCCCCGAGCTGATCCAGGGTTGCCTGACCACCGGCGACCAGCCCTTGCCGGACCTGTGCATCCGCACCGGCGGCGAGCACCGCATCAGCAACTTCCTGTTGTGGCAGCTGGCCTACGCCGAGCTGTACTTCTCCGATCTCTACTGGCCGGACTTCAAGAGCGCGGCGATGCGCGAAGCGCTGGCCGACTATGCCACCCGCCAGCGTCGCTTCGGCAAGACCAGCGAGCAGGTGCAGGCCGAGGCCCCCCCGTCATGCTGAAACAACGGATCATCACGGCGCTGGTGCTGCTGCCCATCGCGCTGGGTGGTTTCTTCCTCCTCGATGGCCTCGCCTTCGCGCTGTTCATCGGCCTGGTGGTGACCCTCGGCGCTTGGGAATGGGCGCGCCTGGCCGGCTACAACGAGCAGCCGGCCCGCGTCGGCTATGCCGGTGTGGTCGCGCTGCTGATGCTGCTGCTGTACTGGCTGCCGCAGCTGGCCGGGGCCGTGCTGTTGCTGGCGGTGCTCTGGTGGCTGCTGGCTACCGTGATGGTGCTCACCTACCCGGACAGCGCCTCCAGCTGGGGCGGCCGCTGGCGCCGCCTGCTGATCGGCCTGCTGATCCTGCTGCCGGCCTGGCAGGGGCTGGTGGTGCTCAAGCAGTGGCCACTGGCCAACTGGCTGATAGTCGCGGTCATGGTGCTGGTCTGGGCCGCCGACATCGGCGCCTATTTCTCCGGCAAGGCCTTCGGCAAGCGCAAGCTGGCGCCGCGGGTCAGCCCCGGCAAGAGCTGGGAAGGCTTCTACGGCGGCCTGGCGCTGAGCCTGGCGATCACCTTCGCGGTGGCCATCTATCGTGACTGGTCGGTGCGCGAACTGCTGCTGGCGCTGCCCTGCGCGGCGGTGGTGGTGGCGCTGTCGGTGGTCGGCGACCTGACCGAGAGCATGTTCAAGCGCGAATCGGGCCTGAAGGACAGCAGCAACCTGCTGCCGGGCCATGGCGGCGTCCTCGACCGCATCGACAGCCTGACCGCGGCCATCCCGGTCTTCACCGTGCTGCTCTGGGCCACCGGCTGGGGCACGCCATGAGCGCGCCGCAGCAGGTCTGCGTGCTGGGGGCCACCGGCTCCATCGGCCTGAGCACCCTGGACGTCCTCGCGCGGCATCCGCAGCGCTACAGCGTCTTCGCCATCACCGGGCATTCCCGTCTCGCCGAGCTGGAGGCCCTGTGTTTGGCCCACCGGCCGCGTTTCGCGGTGGTCGCCAGCGACGAGCAGGCCCGCCATCTGCGGGGCGCCCTGCAGGCCGAAGGCCTGGCCACTCGCGTACTGGTGGGCGAGCCGGGGTTGTGCGAGGTCGCCGGCCATCCCGAAGTGGACGTGGTCATGGCCGCCATCGTCGGTGCCGCCGGCCTCAAGCCGACCCTGGCGGCGGTGCAGGCCGGCAAGCGCGTGCTGCTGGCCAACAAGGAGGCGCTGGTGATGTCCGGCGCCCTGTTCATGCACGAAGTGCAGGCCCATGGCGCGGTGCTGCTGCCGATCGACAGCGAGCACAATGCGATCTTCCAGTGCATGCCTGGCGACTACGCCCGGGGCCTGGGCCAGGTCGGCGTGCGACGCATCCTGCTGACCGCCTCCGGCGGCCCGTTCCGCGAGACGCCGCTGGATCAACTGTCGGAAGTTTCCCCGGAGCAGGCCTGTGCCCACCCCAACTGGTCCATGGGACGGAAGATTTCCGTCGACTCTGCCAGCATGATGAACAAGGGCCTGGAGCTGATCGAGGCCTGCTGGCTGTTCGATGCCCCGCCGTCGAAGGTGGAGGTGGTGATCCACCCGCAGAGCGTGATCCATTCCCTGGTCGACTACGTGGATGGCTCGGTGCTGGCCCAACTGGGCAACCCCGACATGCGCACACCCATCGCCCACGCCCTGGCCTGGCCCGAGCGCATCGACTCCGGGGTATCGCCGCTGGACCTGTTCGGCATCGCCCGCCTGGACTTCCAGGCCCCCGACGAACAACGCTTCCCCTGCCTGCGCCTGGCGCGCCAGGCGGCCGAGGCGGGCGGCAGCGCGCCGGCGATGCTCAATGCCGCCAACGAGGTGGCGGTGGCCGCATTCCTCGAACGGCGCATCCGTTTCACCGAGATCGCGGTTATCATCGACGAGGTGCTGAACCGCGAGGCCGCCATGCCGGTCGAAAGCCTCGACGTGGTGCTGGAGGCCGACCGCCGTGCGCGCGAAGCCGCGCAGGCCTGGTTGCATGGGCGTGGTCGCTAGGCCCTGAGCCCTGGAGGTAGAGATGAGCGCACTTTACATGGTCGTCGGGCTGATCATCGCCCTTGGCGTCCTGGTGACATTCCACGAGTTCGGTCACTTCTGGGTGGCGCGCCGCTGTGGGGTCAGGGTGCTGCGCTTCTCGGTGGGCTTCGGCACGCCCCTGGTGCGCTGGCACGACCGCCACGGCACCGAATTCGTGGTGGCCGCCATTCCCCTGGGCGGCTACGTGAAGATGCTCGACGAGCGCGAGGGCGAGGTGCCTCTCGACCAGCTCGACCAGGCCTTCAACCGCAAGACGGTATTCCAGCGCATCGCCATAGTCGCGGCGGGCCCTGTGGCCAACTTCCTGCTGGCCATCCTGTTCTTCTGGATCCTCGCCATGCTGGGCACCCAGCAGGTGCGCCCGGTCATCGGCTCCATCGTGCCCGACAGCCCGGCGGCGCTGGGCGGCCTGGCCGCCGGCCAGGAAGTGCTGGCGGTGGATGGCGAGCCGGTGGACGGCTGGGCGGCGGTCAACCTGCGCCTGGTGCGGCGCCTGGGCGAGACCGGCGAGCTGAGCGTCAGTGTGCGCGAGCCGGGCTCCTCGGCGCAGAGCCTGCACCAGTTGCCGATCAAGGCCTGGCTGAAGAGCGCGGACAACCCCGATCCCATCGGCGGCCTGGGCATCCAGCCGTGGCGTCCGGCCATGCCGCCGGTGATCGCCGAACTGGACCCGCAGGGCCCCGGCAAGGCCGCGGGCCTGGCCATCGGCGACCGGCTGCTGCGGGTGGACGGCCAGGCGGTGGACGACTGGCAGCAGGTGGTCGACAAGGTACGCGCTCGTCCGGAGCAGTCCGTGAGCATCGCCCTGCTGCGCGACGGCCAGGAGCGCGAGCTGACCCTGAAACTGGCGGCGAAAGGCGAGGGCAAGGCCCGTGCCGGTTACCTGGGGGCCGGTGTGGCCGGTGGCCAGTGGCCGGCGGAAATGCTCCGCGAGGTCAGCTTCGGTCCGGTCGCCGCGGTGGGCGAAGCGCTCTCCCGAACCTGGTCGATGAGTCTGCTAACCCTGGATTCTCTAAAGAAAATGGTGCTGGGCCAGCTCTCGGTAAAAAACTTGAGCGGGCCGATAACCATTGCTAAAGTGGCGGGCGCTTCGGCCCAGTCCGGCGTAGGGGATTTTCTGCATTTCCTCGCCTATCTGAGCATAAGTTTGGGGGTTCTCAACCTGTTGCCGATACCCGTCCTCGATGGCGGGCATCTGTTGTTCTACCTGGTCGAGTGGGTGCGTGGCCGCCCATTGTCAGAGCGGGTCCAGGCTTGGGGGATGCAGATCGGCATCAGCCTGGTCGTTGGGGTCATGTTGCTGGCCCTGGTCAACGATCTGAGTCGACTGTAGCTGCCATTGGGTTTCGGATCTGCCGCCTCACGCGGCAGATTCTTTATTTGTCAGTTGGAAAAAAAAGGACTCCATGAAACGCTTTCTGTTACCCGCGGCTCTTTCCGCGTTGATGATCGCCCAGGTTCACGCAGAGTCCTTCACAGTTTCCGACATCCGCGTCAACGGCCTGCAGCGCGTATCCGCGGGTAGCGTGTTCGCCGCCCTGCCGCTGAACGTCGGTGACCAGATCGATGACCGCCGTCTGGTCGAGGCGACCCGCTCGCTGTTCAAGACCGGCTTCTTCCAGGATATCCACCTCGGCCGCGATGGCAACGTACTGGTCATCGACGTGGTCGAGCGCCCGTCCATCTCCAGCATCGAGATCGAAGGCAACAAGGCCATCAGCACCGAAGACCTGATGAAGGGCCTCAAGCAATCGGGCCTGGCCGAAGGCGAAATCTTCCAGCGCGCCACCCTCGAAGGCGTGCGCAACGAGCTGCAGCGCCAGTACGTGGCCCAGGGCCGCTACTCGGCCAACATCGAGACCCAGGTCACTCCGCAGCCGCGCAACCGCGTGGCGCTGAAGATCACCGTCAACGAAGGCACGGTGGCGGCCATCGCCCACGTCAACGTGGTCGGAAACACCGTGTTCTCCGACGAGGACCTGACCGGCCTGTTCGAGCTGAAGGAAACCAACTGGCTGTCCTTCTTCAAGAACGACGACAAGTATTCCCGCGAGAAGCTCTCCGGCGACCTGGAACGCCTGCGCTCCTACTACCTGGACCGCGGCTACATCCACATGGATATCGCCTCCACCCAGGTTTCCATCACGCCGGACAAGAAACACGTCTACATCACCGTCAACATCAACGAGGGCGAGAAGTACAAGGTCCGCGACGTGAAGCTGACCGGCGACCTCAAGGTGCCGGAAGAGGAAATCAAGAAGCTGATGCTGGTCGAGCCGGGCCAGGTGTTCTCGCGCAAGGTGATGACCTCCACCTCCGACCTGATCACCCGCCGCCTGGGCAACGAGGGCTACACCTTCGCCAACGTCAACGGCGTGCCCGAAGCCCACGACGACGACAAGACCGTGTCCATCACCTACGTGGTCGACCCGGGCAAGCGCGCCTACGTCAACCGCATCAACTTCCGCGGCAACACCAAGACCGAAGACCAGGTGCTGCGCCGCGAGATGCGCCAGATGGAAGGCGGCTGGGCCAGCACCTACCTGATCGACCAGTCCAAGCAGCGCCTGGAGCGCCTGGGCTACTTCAAGACGGTCAACGTCGAGACCCCGGCCGTTCCGGGCACCGACGACCAGGTGGACGTCAACTACAGCGTGGAAGAGCAGCCCTCCGGCTCCATCACCGCCAGCATCGGCTTCGCCCAGGATGCCGGCCTGATCCTCGGTGGCTCGATCAGCCAGAACAACTTCCTGGGTACCGGCAACAAGGTCAGCATCGGCCTGACCAAGTCCGACTACCAGACCCGCTACAACTTCGGCTTCGTCGACCCCTACTGGACCGTCGACGGCGTGAGCCTGGGCTACAACGCCTTCTACCGCAAGACCGACTACGACAAGCTCGACGTCGACGTCTCCGACTACTCGGTGAACAGCCTCGGCGCCGGCGTCAGCATCGGCTACCCGATCAGCGAGACCTCGCGCCTGACCTACGGCCTGACTGTGCAGCGCGACACCATCGACACCGGCGCCTACACCGTCGACGAGATCTTCGACTTCCTCGAGAAGGAAGGCGACAACTTCACCAACTTCAAGGCCTCCATCGGCTGGTCCGAGTCCACCCTGAACAAGGGCGTGCTGGCCACCCGCGGCCACTCGCAAAGCCTGGTGCTGGAATCGACCATCCCCGGCAGCGACCTGTCGTTCTACAAGCTGGACTACCGGGGCCAGATCTTCGCGCCGCTGTCCGACACCTACACCATGCGCTTCCACACCGAGCTGGGCTACGGCGACGGCTACGGCTCCACCGAGCGCCTGCCGTTCTACGAGAACTACTACGCCGGCGGCTTCAACTCGGTGCGTGGCTTCAAGGACAGCTCCCTCGGCCCGCGCAGTACGCCGAGCCGTGTCGTTGACCCGGCCACTGGCGCCGTGGTATCCGGGCCCGACGGCAAGGGCCGCTACACCGACCCGGACCAGGATCCGCAGGCCTTCGGTGGTAACGTGATGATCACCGGCGGCGCCGAACTGCTGTTCCCGCTGCCCTTCGTCAAGGACCAGAGCCAGCTGCGTACCGTACTGTTCTGGGACGTGGGCAACGTGTTCGACTCGGACTGCCCGCTGTCCACCACCCAGGGTTGCGACGGTATCAAGCTGAACGACATGGCCATGTCCGTGGGTGTCGGTCTGACCTGGATCACCGCGCTCGGCCCGCTGAGCTTCAGCCTCGGTACCCCGATCAAGAAGCCGGACAACGCGGAAACCCAGATCTTCCAGTTCTCCCTGGGGCAGACCTTCTGATTCGCCATCTTGTTGTATAGACAACCTAGCTTTGTGCAGGAGTGCAATGTGCGTAAGTTGACCCAGTTCGTCCTGATCACCGCCGCCCTGATGGCGAGCCCCGCGTTCGCCGACATGAAGATCGCGGTGCTCAACTACCAGATGGCGCTCCTCGAGTCCGATGCGGCCAAGCAGTACGCCGTCGATGCCGAGAAGAAATTCGGCCCGCAGCTGAGCAAGCTGCGCGCCCTGGAAAGCGACGCCAAGGCCCTGCAGGACAAGCTGGTCAATGGCGGCAGCAAGCTGTCCAAGTCCGAGCGCGACAAGGCCGAGGACGACTTCAAGCAGAAGGCCCGCGACTTCCAGTTCCAGTCCAAGGAGCTGAACGAAGCCAAGGCCTCCGCCGACCGCGAAATGCTCAAGAAGCTCAAGCCGAAGCTGGACCAGGCCGTCGAGGAAACCATCAAGAAGGGCGGCTACGACCTGGTGGTCGAGCGCGGCGCGGTGGTCGACGTCAAACCCCAGTACGACATCACCCGCCAGGTCATCGAGCGGATGAACCAGCTGCGCTGATGATGAGCCCGCGGTCCCATACCCTCGCCGAACTGGCCGCTCAGCTCCAGGCGGAGCTGCGTGGCGACCCGGCCGTGGTCATCCACGGCCTGGCCACCCTGCAGGACGCAGGCCCGGAGCAACTGAGCTTCCTGGCCAACCCGCAGTACCGCAAGTTCCTGGCCGACAGCCGGGCCGGCGCGGTGCTGCTCACCGCCGCCGACGCCGAAGGCTTCACCGGCAACGCGCTGGTGGTGCCCGACCCCTACCTGGCCTACGCCGGGCTGTCGCACCAGTTCGATCCCAAGCCCAGGGCGCCTGCCGGCATCCATCCCACCGCGGTGGTCGATGCCAGCGCCAGCGTCGATCCCACTGCCAGCATCGGCCCCTACGTGGTGATCGAGGCCGGCGCGCAGATCGGCGCCGGCGTCACCCTCGGCGCCCACTGCTTCGTCGGTGCGCGCAGCGTGATCGGCGAGGGCGGCTGGCTGGCCCCGCGCGTGACCCTCTACCACGACGTGCGCATCGGCAAGCGCGTGGTGATCCAGTCCGGCGCGGTGCTCGGCGGCGAAGGCTTCGGCTTCGCCAAGCAGCAGGGCGCCTGGCAGAAGATCGCGCAGATCGGCGGCGTCACCATTGGCGACGACGTCGAGATCGGCGCCAACACCACCATCGACCGTGGTGCGCTGTCCGATACCCTGGTTGGCAACGGCGTCAAGCTGGACAACCAGATCATGATCGCGCACAACGTGCAGATCGGCGATCACACCGCCATGGCCGGCTGCTGCGGGATTTCCGGCAGCGCCAAGATCGGCAGGCATTGCATGCTCGCCGGCGGCGTCGGCCTGGTCGGGCACATCGAGATCTGCGACAACGTCTTCGTCACCGGCATGACCATGGTCACCCGCTCGATCACCGAGCCGGGCGCCTACTCATCCGGCACGGCCATGCAGCCCGCCGCTGAATGGAAGAAGAGCGCTGCCCGTATTCGCCAGTTGGACGACATGGCCCGTCGTCT
Organism: Pseudomonas citronellolis; assembly: GCF_001586155.1. NCBI lineage: Bacteria > Pseudomonadati > Pseudomonadota > Gammaproteobacteria > Pseudomonadales > Pseudomonadaceae > Pseudomonas > Pseudomonas citronellolis. The sequence continues at coordinate 5,266,521 of NZ_CP014158.1, read as the reverse complement.
GCAACAGCTGGAAAAGCGCCTGGCCGCCGTGACCCCGAGCGGAGACACTCCATCTGATGCGTGAGTCACGCATTTTTTGGCGTTTCCCTTTTCTGAACAGGCTCCCCTGAACATGATGGACATCAACGAGATTCGCGAATACCTGCCTCATCGCTACCCCTTCCTGCTGGTGGACCGGGTGGTAGAGCTGGACATCGAAGGCAAGCGCATTCGCGCCTACAAGAATGTCAGCATCAACGAGCCGTTCTTCAATGGCCACTTCCCGCAGCACCCGATCATGCCCGGCGTGCTGATCATCGAGGCCATGGCCCAGGCGGCCGGCATCCTCGGCTTCAAGATGCTCGACGTGAAGCCGGCCGACGGCACCCTGTACTACTTCGTCGGCTCCGACAAGCTGCGCTTCCGCCAGCCGGTGCTGCCGGGCGACCAGTTGAACCTGCATGCCCAGTTCATCAGCGTGAAGCGCGGCATCTGGAAGTTCGACTGCCACGCCACCGTCGATGACAAGCCGGTGTGCTCGGCCGAAATCATCTGTGCGGAACGCAAACTATGAGTTTGATCGATCCTCGCGCCATCATCGATCCGCGGGCAAAGCTGGCCGACGACGTAGAGGTGGGCCCCTGGTCCATCGTCGGGCCGGATGTGGAAATCGGCGAAGGTACGGTGATCGGTCCGCACGTGGTGCTCAAGGGCCCCACGAAGATCGGCAGACACAACCGGATTTTCCAGTTCTCCAGCGTCGGCGAGGACACTCCCGACCTGAAGTACAAGGGCGAGCCGACTCGCCTGGTGATCGGCGACCACAACGTGATCCGCGAGGGTGTGACCATCCACCGCGGCACCATCCAGGACCGCTCGGAAACCACCATCGGCGACCACAATCTGTTCATGGCCTACGTCCACGTCGGCCATGACAGCGTGATCGGCAACCACTGCATCCTGGTCAACAACACCGCGCTGGCCGGCCACGTGCACGTGGACGACTGGGCGATCCTCTCCGGCTACACCCTGGTGCACCAGTTCTGTCGCATCGGCGCCCACAGCTTCTCCGGCATGGGCACCGCCATCGGCAAGGACGTACCGGCCTACGTGACCGTCTTCGGCAACCCCGCCGAGGCGCGCAGCATGAACTTCGAGGGCATGCGCCGCCGCGGCTTCAGTGCCGAGGCCATCCACGCCCTGCGCCGGGCCTACAAGGTGGTGTACCGCCAGGGCCTGACAGTGGAAGAGGCGCTCGCCGAGCTGGCCGAATCCGCCGCGCAGTTCCCGGAAGTCGCGGTGTTCTGCGACTCCATCCAGAGCGCCACCCGCGGCATCACCCGCTGACCATGGCGGCGGGCACCGGCAAGCTGCGCGTCGCCCTGGTGGCGGGCGAGGCCTCGGGGGACATCCTTGGCGCCGGCCTGATGCAGGCCCTGCGCGAACGCCACCCCGAGGTCGAGTTCATCGGCGTGGGCGGTGCGCGCATGCAGGCCCAGGGCCTGGTTTCCGAATTCCCCATGGAGCGCCTGGCGGTCATGGGCCTGGTCGAGGTCCTCGGCCGCCTGCGCGAGCTGCTGCGCCGGCGCAAGGACCTGATCCGCAACCTGATACTCGCGCGCCCCGACGTCTTCATCGGCATCGACGCGCCGGACTTCAACCTCGGGCTGGAGCTGCAACTGCGCCGCGCCGGCATTCGCACCGTGCACTACGTCAGCCCCTCGGTCTGGGCCTGGCGGCAGAAGCGCGTGCTGAAGATCAAGCAGGCCTGCGACCTGATGCTGGCTCTGTTCCCCTTCGAGGCGAAGTTCTACGAAGAGCACGGCGTGCCGGTGCGCTTCGTCGGCCATCCGCTGGCCAACACCATCCCCCTGGAAGCCGACCGCGCCGCCGCGCGCGCGCAGCTCGGCCTGCCGGCCGACGCCCAGGTGGTGGCGCTGCTGCCGGGCAGCCGCGGCGGCGAGGTGGGCAAGCTCGGCGCGCTGTTCCTGGATACCGCCGAACGCCTGCTGCAGCAGCGCCCGGGCCTGCACTTCGTGCTGCCCTGCGCCAGCCCCGAGCGGCGCGCGCAACTGGAGCAGATGCTGCAGGGCCGCCAGTTGCCGCTGCAACTGCTCGACGGCCAGTCCCACGAGGCCCTGGCCGCCTGCGATGCGGTACTGATCGCCTCCGGCACCGCGACCCTCGAAGCGCTGCTGTACAAGCGGCCGATGGTCGTGGCCTACAAGGTCGCGCCGCTGACCTATGCCATCCTCAAGCGCCTGGTGAAGAGCCCCTACATCTCGCTGCCGAACCTGCTCGCCGGGCGCCTGCTGGCCCCCGAGCTGATCCAGGACGCGGCGACCCCCGAGGCCCTGGCGCAACACCTGTTGCCGCTGCTGGACGACGGCAGCGCGCAGACCGAATCCTTCGACGCCATCCACCGCGCCCTGCGCCAGGATGCGTCCGCGCAGGCCGCCGAGGCGGTGCTCGCCCTGGTGGAGAAACGCTGATGCAGATGGGCCTGGATTTCGACCTGGTCGAGGAACTGGTGGCCGGGGTCGACGAGGTGGGCCGCGGCCCGCTCTGCGGCCCGGTGGTCACCGCCGCGGTGATCCTCGACCCGGCGCGGCCGATCATCGGCCTGAACGACTCGAAGAAGCTCAGCGAGGCGCGTCGCGAGGCGCTGTTCGACGAGATCCGCGAGAAAGCCCTGGCCTGGTTCATCGCCCGCGCCGAGGTCGAGGAGATCGACCGGCTGAACATCCTCCACGCCACCATGCTGGCCATGCAGCGCGCGGTGGAGGGCCTGAGCGTCACCCCGAAACTGGCGCTGATCGACGGCAACCGCTGCCCGAAACTCAGGGTGCCGGCGGCCCCGGTGGTGCAGGGCGATGCCAAGGTGCCGGCCATCGCCGCCGCCTCCATCCTGGCCAAGGTCTCCCGCGACCGCGAGATGCAGGAAATGGAAGCCCTCTACCCGGGCTACGGCATCGGCGGGCACAAGGGCTACCCGACGCCGGTGCACCTGGAAGCCCTCAAGCGCCTGGGCCCGACGCCCATCCACCGGCGCTCCTTCGCCCCGGTGCGCGCGCTGCTGGAAAGCCCGTCCGGCATCCTCTGAGCGCCGCAGGGCGGCAGTGGCGATCTGAAGCCTGTAGCTTTGCGGAGCGGGCCGGTACAATCGGCCGCTTATCGTTTCCGCGTTGCATAGGACCACCATGACCGCCTCCTTCGTCCACCTGCGTCTGCACTCCGAGTACTCCCTGGTCGACGGCCTGGTCAGGGTCAAACCGTTGTGCAAGGCAGTGGCCGGCGCCGGCATGCCGGCGGTGGCGATCACCGACCAGAGCAACATGTGCTCGCTGGTGAAGTTCTACAAGACCGCCATGGGCGCCGGCATCAAGCCGATCTGCGGCGCCGACATCTGGCTGGCCAGCCGCGACGAGGACGGCCCGCTCAGCCGCCTGAGCCTGCTGGTGATGAACGCCAAGGGCTACCGCAACCTCACCGAGCTGATCTCCCGCGGCTGGCAGGAAGGCCAGCGCAACGGCGAGATCATCATCGAGCGCGACTGGGTGAAAGAGGCCGCCGAAGGCCTGATCGCGCTATCCGCGGCCAAGGAAGGGGAGATCGGCCATGCCCTGCTCGACGGCGAGGACGCGCTGGCCGACTCGCTGCTGGCCGAGTGGATGGAAGTCTTCCCCGACCGCTTCTACCTGGAAGTGCAGCGCACCGCGCGGGTCAACGACGAGGAACACCTGCACGCCGCCGTGGCGCTGGCCGAGCGCAGCGGCGCGCCGCTGGTGGCCACCAACGACGTGCGCTTCATCAAGCAGGAAGACTTCGAGGCCCACGAGACCCGTGTGTGCATCGGCGAAGGCCGCGCCCTGGACGACCCGCGCCGCTCGCGCAACTACTCCGACCAGCAGTACCTGAAATCGCCGGCAGAAATGGCCGAGCTGTTCAGCGACCTGCCCGAGGCCCTGGAAAATACCGTCGAGATCGCCAAGCGCTGCAACATCGAAGTGCAGCTGGGCAAGTACTTCCTGCCCAACTTCCCGATTCCCATCGAAGGCATGGACATCAACGACTACCTGCGCCATGTCTCCTACGAGGGGCTGGAGGAGCGCCTGGCGGTGCTGCTGCCCAAGGACACGCCGAACTACGAGGAAAAGCGCCAGGTCTACGTCGACCGCCTGGAGTTCGAGTTGGGCACCATCATCCAGATGGGCTTCCCCGGCTACTTCCTGATCGTGATGGACTTCATCAAGTGGGCCAAGAACAACGGCGTGCCGGTGGGGCCAGGCCGGGGTTCGGGTGCCGGCTCGCTGGTTGCCTACGTGTTGAAGATCACCGACCTCGACCCGCTGGCCTACGACCTGCTGTTCGAACGCTTCCTCAACCCCGAACGTATCTCCATGCCCGACTTCGACGTGGACTTCTGCATGGAAGGCCGCGACCGGGTGATCGACTACGTGGCCGACGCCTACGGGCGCAACGCGGTGAGCCAGATCATCACCTTCGGCTCCATGGCCGCCAAGGCGGTGGTGCGCGACGTGGCGCGGGTGCAGGGCAAGTCCTACGGCCTGGCCGACAAGCTGTCGAAGATGATCCCCTTCGAAGTCGGCATGACCCTGGACAAGGCCTTCGAGCAGGAGGAAATGCTCCGCGACTTCCTCAAGTCCGACGAGGAAGCCCAGGAAATCTGGGACATGGCCCTGAAGCTGGAAGGCGTCACCCGCGGCACCGGCAAGCACGCCGGCGGCGTGGTGATCGCGCCGACCAAGCTCACCGACTTCTCGCCCATCGCCTGCGACGAAGAGGGCGGCGGCCTGGTGACCCAGTTCGACAAGGACGACGTGGAGGCCGCCGGCCTGGTGAAGTTCGACTTCCTCGGCCTGCGCACCCTGACCATCATCAAGTGGGCGATGGAGATCATCCATCGCATCCAGCGCAAGGCCGGCGACGAGAACCTGGTCGACATCGACCGCATCCCGCTGGACGACAAAAAGACCTACGACCTGCTGCAGAAGGCCGAGACCACCGCGGTGTTCCAGCTGGAATCGCGCGGCATGAAGGAGCTGATCAAGAAGCTCAAGCCGGACTGTCTGGAAGACCTGATCGCACTGGTGGCGCTGTTCCGTCCCGGCCCGCTGCAGTCGGGCATGGTGGACGACTTCATCAACCGTAAGCACGGCCGCGAGGAAATCTCCTACCCGCACCCGGACTACCAGTATGCGGGCCTGGAGCCGGTGCTCAAGCCCACCTACGGCATCATCCTGTACCAGGAACAGGTGATGCAGATCGCCCAGGTGATGGCCGGCTACACCCTCGGCGGCGCGGACATGCTGCGCCGCGCCATGGGCAAGAAGAAGCCCGAGGAGATGGCCAAGCAGCGCGGCGGCTTCATCGAGGGCTGCGCCAACAACGGCATCGACAAGGACCTGGCGGGCAACATCTTCGACCTGGTGGAAAAGTTCGCCGGCTACGGCTTCAACAAGTCGCACTCGGCCGCCTACGGCCTGGTGTCCTACCAGACCGCCTGGCTGAAGACGCACTGGGCCGCGCCCTTCATGGCCGCGGTACTCACCGCGGATATGCAGAACACTGACAAGGTGGTGACGCTGATCGAAGAATGCCGGCACATGAAGCTGCGCATCGTCGCCCCGGACGTGAACAACTCCGAATTCCGCTTCACCGTCGACGACGACAACCAGATCGTCTACGGCCTGGGCGCGATCAAGGGCGTCGGCGAAGGCCCGGTGGAAGCCATCACCGAATGCCGCGCCGAGGGCGGGCCGTTCAAGGACCTGTTCGACTTCTGCGACCGCATCGACCTCAAGCGCATCAACAAGCGCACCCTCGATGCGCTGATCCGCGCCGGCGCCCTGGACCGCCTGGGGCCGTATTTCCACGAAGAGCCCAAGGCCTACCTGGCCGATATCGACCGCAACCGCGCGGTGCTGCTGGCGTCCATGGAGGAAGCCATCAAGGCCGCCGAGCAGACCTCGCGCAGCCACGACAGCGGCCACATGGACCTGTTCGGCGGGCTGTTCGCCGAGCCGGAAGCCGACGTTTACGCCAACCACCGCAAGGCCAAGGAACTGACCCTCAAGGAACGCCTGAAAGGCGAGAAGGACACCCTCGGCCTGTACCTCACCGGCCACCCGATCGACGAGTACGAAGGCGAGGTGCGCCGCTTCGCCCGCCAGCGCATCGTCGAGCTGAAGCCGGCGCGCGACACCCAGACCGTGGCCGGGCTGATCGTCAACCTGCGGGTGATGAAGAACAAGCGCGGCGACAAGATGGGCTTCGTCACCCTCGACGACCGCTCCGGGCGCATCGAGGCCTCGCTGTTCGCCGAGGCCTTCGCCGCCAACCAGGGCCTGCTGCAGACCGACGCCATGGTGGTGATCGAGGGCGAGGTCAGCCAGGACGACTTCTCCGGCGGCCTGCGCCTGCGCGCCAAGCGCGTCATGGGCCTGGAGGAGGCGCGCACCGCGCTGGCCGAGAGCCTGCGGCTGAAGGTCGCCGCGGATGCGCTCAAGGGCGACCGCCTGCGCTGGCTGGCCGAGCTGTGCGGCCGCCATCGCGGCAACTGCCCGGTCACCGTCGACTACAGTTCCAGCGACGCCCGCGCCCTGCTGCAGTTCGGCGACGACTGGCGCATCGACCCGGCCGATGCGCTGATTCAGGCATTGCGTGACCAGTTCGGACGCGACAACGTCTTCCTCAACTACCGCTAGCGTGGCCGGTGGCCGAACGCCGCCCGCCCGCCAGTCTCGACCCTGGGCGCCCGATACCGTAAGGTAGGGCGCCATACGGACCAGGCCCTGCCGCCATTCAGCACGACGGATAGCCCATGAACCCGAACTTCCTCGATTTCGAACAGCCGATCGCCGACATGCAAGCCAAGATCGAAGAGCTGCGTCTGGTCGGCAACGACAACTCCATCAACATCAGCGATGAAATCGCCCGCCTGGAAGACAAGAGCCGCGCGCTGACCGAGAACATCTTCGGCAACCTGAGCAGCTGGCAGATCGCCCAGCTCGCGCGCCACCCGCGCCGGCCCTACACCCTGGACTACATCGAGCACATCTTCACCGAGTTCGAAGAACTGCACGGCGACCGCCACTTCGCCGACGACGCCGCCATCGTCGGCGGCGTCGCCCGCCTGGACGAGCAGCCGGTGATGGTCATCGGCCACCAGAAGGGCCGCGAAGTGCGCGAGAAGGTGCGCCGCAACTTCGGCATGCCGCGTCCGGAAGGCTACCGCAAGGCCTGCCGCCTGATGGAAATGGCCGAACGCTTCAAGATGCCGATCCTGACCTTCATCGACACTCCCGGCGCCTACCCGGGCATCGACGCCGAAGAGCGCGGCCAGAGCGAGGCCATCGCCTGGAACCTGCGCGTGATGGCGCGCCTGAAGACGCCGATCATCGCCACCGTCATCGGCGAGGGCGGCTCCGGCGGCGCCCTGGCCATCGGCGTCTGCGACAACCTGAACATGCTGCAGTACTCCACCTACGCGGTGATCTCCCCGGAAGGCTGCGCCTCGATCCTCTGGCGCACCGCCGAAAAGGCCCCGGAAGCCGCCGAAGCCATGGGCATCACCGCGGCGCGCCTGAAGGACCTGGGCATCGTCGACACCGTGATCCCCGAACCGCTGGGCAGCGCCCACCGCGACCCGGCCGCTGCAGCGGAAAGCATCCGCAACGCGCTCAAGTCGCAGCTGGGCATGCTCAAGGGCCTGAGCACCCAGGAGCTGCTGGCGCGCCGCTACGAGCGGCTGATGAGCTACGGGATCGCTTGAGGGCGGCTGGAAGCTGGAAGCTGGAAGCTGAAGGCAAGAGCGAAAAGCCCGCCTCCCTCACGCTCTTCGGCTTCCAGCTTCCAGCTTCCAGCTTCCAGCTTCCAGCCCCCTGTCCCCTCTATGCCCCTACCATCCCGCCTGCTCTCCGCCCTGGCCCCCTGGCGCCAGGCCCCGGCGTGGCGGGTAGGCTTCTCCGGTGGGTTGGATTCCTCCGTGCTGTTGCACCTGCTGGTACAACTGACCAAGACTGAATCCCTGCCGCCTCTGTCCGCCATCCATGTCCACCACGGCCTGCAGGCCGCGGCCGACGCCTGGCCGGCGCACTGCGAGGCGTTCTGCCGCGAGCTGGGCGTTCCTCTGCTGGTCGAACGGGTAACGGTACCGACGGGCGCGAGCCTGGAGCAGGCCGCGCGTCGTGCACGCTACGAGGCTTTTGCGAAACACCTGAAAACGGGCGACTGCCTGCTGGCCGCCCAGCACCGCGACGACCAGGCCGAGACCCTGCTGTTCCGCCTGCTGCGCGGCGCCGGTGTGCGTGGCCTGGCCGGCATTCCCGCAGCCCGGCCGCTGGGGCGAGGCATGCTGCTGCGGCCCTTGCTGGACGTCTCCCGCGCCGAACTCGAAGCCTACGCTCGCGAGCATGGCCTGCGCTGGATCGAAGACCCGTCCAACACCGATACCGCCTTCGCCCGCAACTACCTGCGCCAGCGCGTGCTGCCGCTGCTCGCCGAGCGCTGGCCGCGGGCTGTGGATAACATCGCCCGCAGCGCCGCGCACCTGGCCGAGGCCGAGGCGCTGCTGGCCGAACTGGCGCAGCAGGACCTGGCGGCGGCGCTGCCCGGCAACGACTTCGACTGGCTGCATGTACCTTCGCTGGCCCTCGCGCCGCTGCTGGCGCTTGGCGAAAGCCGCCAGCGCAACGCCCTGCGCCACTGGCTGGCGCCCTTCACGCCGATGCCGGACAGCGCCCACTGGGCCGGCTGGCAGGCCCTGCGCGATGCCGCCGGGGATGCCGCGCCGGTCTGGCGCCTGGGCGGCGGCGAGCTGCAGCGCAGCGGCGGGCGGCTCTGGTGGCTGTCGGGCGCCTGGCTGCAGGCGCCGGCGTGCGAGCTGCCCTGGGACGACCCGTCGCAGCCCCTGGCGCTGCCCGGCAATGGCCTTCTGCACCTGGAAGGTGCACCGCCCGTCGGGCCGCTGCGGGTGACCTGCCGGCGCGGCGGCGAGCAGCTGGAACTGGCCCAACGCGGCCACCGCGACCTCAAGCGGCTGCTCAACGAAAGCGCCGTGCCGGCCTTCGTCCGGCCGCGGCTGCCGCTGCTCTGGCGCGGCGGGCAACTGCTCGGCGTGGCCAACCTGCCGGCGCTGCGCCAGGCCGGCGAGACGGGCTGGCGCCTGCGCTGGACAGCCCCGACGAATGACCCGGGTTTGAGCTGAAAGGGCCTTTCCGGTAGACTACGCTCCCGTCTTGTACCGCTCCCGTCGATTCCCACGGAATCGGCGGGAGTTCGCTATTGAGCGCGGCATGCGCCGCGGTTTGGGCCGCGGCCCATTCATTCGCTTCCCCGGCGGCCCAGCCGCCTAAACGCTGACATTCAGGGCTTTTCATGACGCGCTACATCTTCGTCACGGGTGGTGTTGTTTCTTCATTGGGGAAAGGCATCGCCTCGGCTTCCTTGGCTGCCATTCTGGAAGCGCGTGGCTTGAAGATCACGATGCTCAAGCTGGACCCCTACATCAACGTCGATCCGGGCACCATGAGCCCGTTCCAGCACGGTGAGGTGTTCGTCACCCACGATGGCGCCGAGACCGACCTCGACCTGGGCCATTACGAGCGCTTCGTGCGCACCACCATGACCCAGAACAACAACTTCACCACCGGCCGCGTCTACATGGACGTGCTGCGCAAGGAGCGCCGCGGCGACTACCTGGGCGCCACCGTGCAGGTGATCCCGCACATCACCGACGAGATCAAGCGGCGCATCATCAAGGGCGCCGGCGATGCCGACGTGGCCCTGGTGGAAGTCGGCGGCACCGTCGGCGACATCGAGTCGCAGCCGTTCCTCGAGGCGATCCGCCAGCTGCGCGTGGAAATCGGCTCGCGCCGCGCCATGCTGATGCACCTGACACTGGTCCCGTACATCGCCACCGCCGGCGAGACCAAGACCAAGCCGACCCAGCACTCGGTCAAGGAGCTGCGCTCCATCGGCCTGCAGCCGGACGTGCTGGTCTGCCGCTCCGACCACCCGGTGGACGTCTCCTCGCGCCGCAAGATCGCCCTGTTCACCAACGTCGAAGAGCGCGCGGTCATCTCCCTGGAAGACGTCGACACCATCTACCGCATTCCGTCGGTGCTGCATGCCCAGGGCCTGGACGACATCGTCGTCGAGCGCTTCGGCCTGGAGTGCGGCCCGGCCGACCTGTCCGAGTGGGACCGGGTGGTCGACGCCAAGCTCAACCCCGAGCGTGAAGTCACCATCGCCATGGTCGGCAAGTACATGGAACTGCTCGACGCCTACAAGTCGCTGATCGAGGCCATGACCCACGCCGGCATCCAGAGCCGCACCAAGGTCAACCTGCGCTACATCGACTCCGAGGACATCGAGCAGCAGGGCACCGGCCTGCTCGACGGCGCCGACGCCATCCTGGTCCCGGGCGGCTTCGGCCTGCGCGGCGTGGAAGGCAAGATCACCGCCGTGCAGTACGCCCGCGAGAACAAGGTCCCCTACCTGGGCATCTGCCTGGGCATGCAGGTGGCGGTCATCGAATACGCCCGCAACGTGCTGGGCTGGAAGGACGCCAACTCCACCGAATTCGACAAGTCCAGCGGCCACCCGGTGGTCGGCCTGATCACCGAATGGCAGGACTCCACCGGCGCCACCGAAGTGCGCACCGAGGCCTCCGACCTGGGCGGCACCATGCGCCTGGGCGCCCAAGAATGCCAGCTCGAAGCCGGCACCCTGGTGCACGACTGCTACGGCAAGGACGTGATCGTCGAACGTCACCGCCACCGCTACGAAGTGAACAACAACCTGCTGCCGCAACTGCAGGAAGCCGGCCTGAAGATTTCCGGCCGCTCCGGCGACGGCGCCCTGGTGGAAGTGGTCGAGTCCCCGGACCATCCGTGGTTCGTCGCCTGCCAGTTCCACCCGGAGTTCACCTCCACTCCGCGTGATGGCCACCCGCTGTTCAGCGGCTTCGTCAACGCCGCCCTGAAGCAAGCCGGGAAGGCCTGAACATGAGCCAGAAGATCATCCGCGTCGGCGACATCCAGATCGGCAACGAGCTGCCCTTCGTGCTGTTCGGCGGCATGAACGTGCTGGAGTCGCGCGACCTGGCCATGCAGGTCTGCGAGGAATACGTGCGGGTCACCGAGAAGCTCGGCATCCCCTACGTGTTCAAGGCCAGCTTCGACAAGGCCAACCGCTCGTCCATCAACTCGTACCGCGGTCCGGGGCTGGAAGAGGGGCTGAAGATCTTCGAAGAGATCAAGAAGACCTTCAAGGTGCCGGTCATCACCGACGTCCACGAGCCCTTCCAGGCCGCCCCGGTGGCCGAGGTCTGCGACATCATCCAACTGCCGGCGTTCCTGTCCCGGCAGACCGACCTGGTGGTGGCCATGGCCAGGACCGGCGCGGTGATCAACATCAAGAAGGCCCAGTTCCTCGCGCCCCAGGAGATGAAACACATCCTGACCAAGTGCGAGGAAGCCGGTAACGACCAACTGATCCTCTGCGAGCGTGGCTCCTCCTTCGGTTACAACAACCTGGTGGTGGACATGCTCGGCTTCGGCATCATGAAGCAGTTCCAGTACCCGGTGTTCTTCGACGTGACCCACGCCCTGCAGATGCCGGGCGGCCGCGCCGACTCCGCCGGCGGCCGCCGCGCCCAGGTCACCGACCTGGCCAAGGCCGGCATGAGCCAGGGCCTGGCCGGCCTGTTCCTCGAGGCCCACCCGGACCCCGAGCACGCCAAGTGCGACGGCCCGTGCGCCCTGCGCTTGAACAAGCTCGAGCCTTTCCTGTCCCAGCTCAAGCAGCTGGACGACCTGGTGAAGAGTTTCCCCACCATCGAGACCGCCTGAGAACCTGACAATGTCTGCCTGCGCTTGCCCATGCTGCGTTGGAAACAATCGAAAAGATGCTCATTTACTCTATGTAAACTGCGCTTTTTCGCTTGCTTCCGCCTTGCCTGAGCTGCGCTCGGCGAGACCTTGAACAGGTTCTAAAGTCTCACCAGCCGCCCCGTTTATCTATCTTCGGAGTGTTATCAAGAATGGCAAAGATCGTCGACATCAAGGGCCGTGAGGTCCTGGACTCCCGCGGCAACCCGACCGTTGAAGCGGACGTGATCCTGGACAACGGCATCGTCGGCAGCGCCTGCGCCCCGTCCGGTGCTTCCACCGGTTCCCGCGAGGCACTCGAACTGCGCGATGGCGACAAGAGCCGTTACCTGGGCAAGGGCGTGCTGAAGGCCGTGGCCAACATCAACGGCCCGATCCGCGACCTGCTGCTGGGCAAGGACCCGGTCGAGCAGCGGGCGCTGGACCAGGCGATGATCGAACTCGACGGCACCGACAACAAGGCCAAGCTGGGCGCCAACGCCATCCTGGCCGTGTCCCTGGCCGCCGCCAAGGCCGCCGCGCAGGCCAAGGGCGTGCCGCTGTACGCGCACATCGCCGACCTGAACGGCACCCCGGGCGTGTACTCCATGCCGGTGCCGATGATGAACATCATCAACGGCGGCGAGCATGCCGACAACAACGTCGACATCCAGGAGTTCATGGTCCAGCCGGTAGGCGCCAAGACCTTCGCCGACGCGTTGCGCATGGGCGCCGAGATCTTCCACCACCTCAAGGCCGTGCTGAAGGCCCGTGGCCTGAGCACCTCGGTGGGCGACGAAGGCGGTTTCGCACCGAACCTGGCTTCCAACGAAGACGCCCTGGCCGCCATCGCCGAAGCCGTGGCCAACGCCGGCTACAAGCTGGGTGACGACGTGACCCTGGCCCTGGACTGCGCCTCCAGCGAATTCTTCAAGGACGGCAAGTACGACCTCGAAGGCGAAGGCAAGGTGTTCGACGCCGCCGGCTTCGCCGATTACCTGGCCGGCCTGGCCGAGCGCTTCCCGATCATCTCCATCGAAGACGGCATGGACGAGTCCGACTGGGCCGGCTGGAAAGTCCTCACCGACAAGATCGGCGGCAAGGTGCAACTGGTCGGCGACGACCTGTTCGTGACCAACACCAAGATCCTCAAGGAAGGCATCGAGAAGGGCATCGGCAACTCCATCCTGATCAAGTTCAACCAGATCGGCTCGCTGACCGAGACCCTCGAAGCCATCCAGATGGCCAAGGCTGCCGGCTACACCGCGGTGATCTCGCACCGCAGCGGCGAAACCGAGGACAGCACCATCGCCGACCTGGCCGTAGGCACCGCCGCCGGCCAGATCAAGACCGGTTCGCTGTGCCGTTCCGACCGCGTGTCCAAGTACAACCAGCTGCTGCGCATCGAAGAGCAGCTGGGCGCCAAGGCGCCGTACCGTGGCCGCGCGGAATTCCGCGGCTGAGGCTAGTCTGGTACGGTGAAGGGGTGGCGCGAGCCACCCCTTCGCACATGGAGTCCACAATTGCGTCTGAGTAAGCTGCGCAGCCCCTACTGGCTGTTCCTCGTCCTGCTCCTGGGCCTCGCCGGCCTGCAGTATCGCCTGTGGGTAGGGGACGGCAGCCTGGCGCAAGTGCGCGAGCTGGAGAAGCAGATCGCCGACCAGCAGGGCGAGAACCAGCGCCTGCTCGAGCGCAACCGCATCCTCGAGGCCGAGGTGGCGGAACTGAAGAAAGGCACCGAGACGGTCGAGGAGCGTGCCCGCCACGAACTCGGCATGGTCAAGGACAAGGAAACCCTCTACCAGCTGGCGCAATGAAATTCCGCGACATCTCCCTGCCGGCCTTCTGGGCCGTGATCCCCGCCGCGGGCATCGGTTCGCGGATGCGCGCCGACCGCCCCAAGCAATACCTCGACCTCGCCGGCCGCAGCATTCTCGAACATACCCTCGACTGCTTCCTCGGCCACCCCATGCTCAAGGGCCTGGTGGTCTGCCTGGCGCCTGACGATCCCTGGTGGCCGAACCTGCCCTGTGCCGCCGACCCGCGCATCCTGCGTGCCGAAGGCGGCCGCGAGCGCGCGGACTCCGTACTCAACGGCCTGCTGCTGCTCAACGAACGGGGCGCCGCCAGCGACGACTGGGTGCTGGTGCACGACGCGGCGCGACCGAACCTGAGCCGCGGCGACCTGGACCGGCTGCTCGGCGAACTGGACAACGACCCGGTGGGCGGCCTGCTCGGCGTGCCGGCGCGGGACACGCTCAAGCGCGTCGGCGCCGATGGCCGGGTGCTGGAAACCGTCGACCGCAGCGTGGTCTGGCAGGCCTACACGCCGCAGATGTTCCACCTCGGCGCCCTGCACCGCGCCCTGGCCGATGCCCTGGTGGCGGGGGCGGCGATCACCGACGAGGCCTCGGCGATGGAGTGGGCCGGCAACGCGCCGAAGATGGTCGAAGGCCGCGCCGACAACATCAAGGTCACCACCCCGGAAGACCTGCAGCGGCTGCAACGGACTTTCGGAAAACGCTGAAACCATGAAGCGCCTTGCGAGGTTCCTGCCCAGGCTCGAAGGCGACTTGCACCGCATCCTGCGCTGGGCCGGCGACGGCTGGCGCATGCCCTGGCTGTGCCTGGGCCTGGCGCTGCTGGGTACCTGCACCGCCGCCTACCCGATCACCTCTGTGGTGGTGCCGGCGGTCCTGGTGGCGCCACGGCGCTGGGGCGGCATAGCACTGAGCGCCGCCTTGGGCAGCGCGCTGGGGGCGCTGCTGCTGGTGATCGTCCTGCACCACATGGGCTGGGCCAGCCTGTACGCCCATTTCCCGCAATTGCTGCAGGACCCAAGCTGGGCGCAGGTGATGGACTGGACCCGCCGCTACGGCCTGCTGGCGCTGTTCCTGGTGTCCATCTCGCCGCTGCCGCAGACGCCGGCGTTGGTGGTGCTGTCCAACGTGCCGCTGCACTATCCCGGCGTGCTGCTGGCGATCTTCACCGGCAAGTTGCTCAAGTACCTGGCATTCGCCTGGGTCGGCTCGCGCTTCCCCGGGCACATCCACGATTTCCTGCACCGCCACGGCCGCAATACCGGCCGTGGCGATTCGGCCTAGGCGGGCCTTGCCCGCGATTTCGCGCGCAGGGCGCGCTCCTACAAGGTGGGGTTGTGCGTAGGAGCAATTGTTTATTGGGTTCCCGCGAACGCGGGAACCCAATAAACAACGTAGGAGCGGTGTGGGCGCTTTTCGTAGGAGCGAGCTTGCTCGCGAATGAGCCCGCAGCGGAGTCCGTTCGCGAGCAAGCTCGCTCCTACGAGAAACCCCGCCCGCATGGGGATCGCCAGGGCTCACCCCAACAACGGCACCTCGATGAGAAAACGGAACAGCGCCCCATGCTGTTCCACCGCCAGGCAGTTGTAACCGTGGCGCTTTGTATCCTCGGGGATGCCGTGCACCGACTGCGAGCAGTCGGTGACCACTTCCAGCAGGTCGCCCGGCTTCAGCGTCTCCAGGGTTTCCAGGGTGGCGATGGCGTTGTACGGGCAGTGCTCGCCGCGCAGGTCAAGCGACAGCGTCGGCGTCTTGTTCGCGCTCATTGGCGGGTTTCCTCGAATGGGTGAAACGGTTGGCGTTCAACTGTACCAGCAGCATGCACAGCGCCAGGCCGGCGAAGGTCAGCAGCAGGCCGCCGCCGGGACCGAACATCTGCAGCAGGTTGAGCTTGGGATAGGGTAGGGCCAGGGCGCTGCCCAGCGCATCCCAGTACACCGCCACCAGGGTGCCGCCGATGACGTTGCCGACGCCGACCACCCAGAAATGCACCTGGCCTTCCATCGAGCGGTACATCCAGCCGGTCTCGCAGCCGCCGGCGAGGACGATGCCGATGCCGAACAGCACGCCGCCGATCACCGCGTTGGGGCCCATCCAGAAGGTCTTCGGCGCCACGCCCAGGTGGATCGCCGCGAAGGTGCCGACGCAGGCCGCGGCCATGCCCAGCAGGATGCCGAAGGCGGCCTTGGTCCGGCCGGTGGTCCAGAGGTCGCGGGCGGCGCTGGTGAAGCAGATCTGCGCGCGTTCGATCAGGCCGCCGAACAGCAGGCCGAACAGGGTGGCCAGGCCCAGCACCAGCGACACCTCGAAGCGCCAGGCGGCGAACAGCGCGGCCACGGCCAGCACCGCCAGGCCCAGGCGCCACTGCACTTTCGCGCGGCGGGCGAGGCTGGCCGCGTCGGGCAGGCTGGCGGCCTTGCCGGTGACCTTCAGCGGCGTGCGCAGGAACGGCAGCAGGCTCAGCTTCACGCCGAACCAGGCGCCGATCACGGTGGAAAGCATGAAGGCCCAGGCATGCACCGAGAACATCGGGATGCCGGTGAAGAACGCCGCCAGGTTGCAGCCCATGGCCAGGCGCGCGCCGAAGCCGGCGATGATGCCGCCCACCAGGCCCTGCAGCAGGCGGCGTCGGCTGGTCGGCCAGCGCAGGCTGACGTTGCCGGCCCAGAGCGCGCAGCACAGCGCGCCGAGGAACATGCCGATGATCATCACCCCGTCGATGCGGTCCAGCGGCGTGCCCTGCAGGCCGATGATCTTGAAGTAGCTCCAGTCCTGCACCGGCACGCCGAACCAGGACAGCACGTGGCCGCCCCAGCGGGTGAACTCCCCGGTGACGGCCCAGAAGGTCCCGGTCAGGGCGAAGTAGTAGGCAGAGGCGACGCCGAGCGCGACCAGGGTCGGCAGCGGTGACCAGAAGCGCAGCAGGTAGCGCTCGCGGAAGGCAGAAAGAGCGGACATGGCGGCATCCTTGGCAGGGTAGCGTGGTAAACCGGTAATTCTAACCGAATCGCCGGAAACCACCCTGTTTCAGGACAACCCCGGATGCGTCCGCTGCAGGCCGTCCTTGAGGAAGTCCACCAGTTGCCGCACCTTCGGCGACAGATGCCGCTGCTGTGGGTACAGCGCCCAGACCGCGGTGTTCGGCGGCTGGTGTTCCTCCAGCAGGGAAACCAGCCGCCCGCTGCGCAGGTGCTCCAGCACGTAGTAGTCCGGCAACTGGCACAGGCCGAAGCCGCGCAGCGCGGCGTCGAGCACCGCCTGGCCGCTGTTGCAGCGCCAGTTGCCCTGCACGCGGTGCTGCGTCTCGCGGCTGTCCTCGAGGAAGGTCCAGATGTCGCTGCTGCCCACCAGGCAGTTGTGCTGCGCCAATTCTGCCGGCGAACGCGGCGCGCCGTGGCGCTCCAGGTAGCCGGGCGTGGCGCACAGGTACATCAGCCGCGGCGCCAGGCGCGTGGCCACCAGGCGCGAGTCGCTCAGGCGGCCGAGGCGGATGGCCAGGTCGAAGCCCTCGTGGAGCAGGTCGAGCTGGCGGTTGGACAGCTCGATGTCCACCCGCAGCTGCGGGTAGTCGGCCATGAAGGCGTTCACCAGCGGCACCACGAAGCGCTCGCCGTAGGCCACCGCGCAGGTCATGCGCAGCAGGCCCTTGGGCTCGGCGGAGAGGTCGCTGACCGCGCGCAGCGCCTCGTCGCGGGCGTCCTGCAGGCGCTGGCAGTGTTGCAGGAAGGTCTGCCCGGCTTCGCTCAGCGACACGCGGCGGGTGCTGCGGTAGAGCAGACGGGTCTGCAGGCGTTCCTCCAGGCGGGCGATCTGCCGGCTGACGTGGGAGGAGGACACGCCCAGGCGTTCGGCGGCGGCGGTGAACTGCCCGGTTTCCGCCACCGCGACGAATTCGTCGAGGCCTTCCCAGCGATTCATCTGGATTGTCCCTGTATGGCAATAAAGTTTTGATTATTGCCTGATTATTTCTTTCCAGGCACTTTTCTACACTTCCAAGGCTGTGCCCCGCGTTTTTCGCCGGGCCACCCGGTTTCCGCCGGCATCCATCGCCGGCCGCTTCCGCCCCGAAGGCGGAGGCCCATGCATCAACCCGCCAGGAGTTCCGAGATGATCAAGTCCCGTGCCGCCGTCGCCTTCGCCCCCAACCAGCCGCTGCAGGTGGTCGAGGTGGACGTGGCGCCGCCGAAGAAGGGCGAGGTGCTGGTACGCATCGTCGCCACCGGGGTCTGCCACACCGACGCCTACACCCTGTCCGGCGAGGATTCCGAAGGCGTCTTCCCGTGCATCCTCGGTCACGAGGGTGGCGGCATCGTCGAAGCGGTGGGCGAGGGCGTGACCTCGCTGCAGGTTGGCGACCACGTGATCCCGCTGTATACCGCCGAATGCCGCGAGTGCAAATTCTGCAAATCCGGCAAGACCAATCTCTGCCAGGCCGTGCGCGCCACCCAGGGCAAGGGCCTGATGCCCGACGGCACCAGCCGCTTCTCCTACAACGGCCAGCCGATCTACCACTACATGGGCTGCTCGACCTTCTCCGAGTACACCGTGCTGCCGGAAATCTCCCTGGCCAAGATTCCCAAGGACGCCCCGCTGGAGAAGGTCTGCCTGCTCGGCTGCGGCGTCACCACCGGCATCGGCGCCGTGCTCAACACCGCCAAGGTGGAAGAGGGCGCCACCGTGGCGATCTTCGGCCTGGGCGGCATTGGCCTGGCGGCGATCATCGGCGCCAGGATGGCCAAGGCCTCGCGGATCATCGCCGTCGACATCAACCCGGCCAAGTTCGACATCGCCAGGGAACTGGGCGCCACCGACTTCGTCAATCCGAAGGACCACCAGAAGCCGATCCAGGACGTCATCGTCGAGATGACCGACGGCGGCGTGGACTACTCCTTCGAGTGCGTCGGCAACGTGCAGCTGATGCGCGCGGCGCTGGAGTGCTGCCACAAGGGCTGGGGCGAGTCGACCATCATCGGCGTCGCCGGCGCCGGCCAGGAGATCAGCACCCGGCCGTTCCAGCTGGTCACCGGGCGCGTCTGGCGCGGTTCGGCGTTCGGCGGCGTGCGCGGCCGCACCGAGCTGCCCAGCTACGTGGAGAAGGCGCAGAAGGGCGAAATCCCGCTGGACACCTTCATCACCCACACCATGGGCCTGGACAAGATCAACGAGGCCTTCGACCTGATGCACGAAGGCAAGAGCATCCGCTCGGTCATCCATTACTGAAAAGCCGACGAGAGCGCTGGAGGCTGAAGGCTATACGTAGCGCTTTTTCGTCCAGCCTCCAGCGCTTTCCTCGTCCTTACACGGAGCTTTTTATGGAAATCGTCGAGGCCTTCGACCTGATGCACGAAGGCAAGAGCATCCACTTGGTCATCCATTACTGAAAAGCCGACGGGAGCGCTGGAGGCTGAAGGCTATACGTAGCGCTTTTTCGTCCAGCCTCCAGCGTTTTCCTCGTCCTTACACGGAGCTTTTTATGGAAATCGTCGAGGCCTTCGACCTGATGCACGAAGGCAAGAGCATCCACTTGGTCATCCATTACTGAAAAGCCGACGAGAGCGCTGGAGGCTGAAGGCTATACGTAGCGCTTTTTCGTCCAGCCTCCAGCGCTTTCCTCGTCTTTACACGGAGCTTTTTATGGAAATCGTCTCCAGCACCAAGAGCTTCGGCGGCTGGCACCAGCGCTACCGCCACCGTTCCCAGGCGCTCGGCTGCGACATGGTGTTCGCCATCTACCTGCCGCCCCAGGCCGAGCCCGAGGCCGGACTGCCGGTGCTCTACTGGCTGTCGGGGCTGACCTGCACCGACGAGAACTTCATGCAGAAGGCCGGCGCCCAGCGTCTGGCCGCCGAACTGGGCCTGGTGATAGTGGCGCCGGACACCAGCCCGCGTGGCGCGGACGTGCCGGGCGACCCGGAGGGCGCCTGGGACTTCGGCCTGGGCGCCGGCTTCTACCTCAACGCCACCCAGGAACCCTGGGCGCGCAACTACCGCATGCACGACTACGTGGTGCACGAGTTGCCGGCGCTGATCGAGGATAACTTCCCGGTCTCCAGCCGCCGCGGCATCGCCGGGCACTCCATGGGTGGCCACGGCGCGCTGGTCTGCGCGCTGCGCAATCCGGGGCGCTACCAGTCGCTGTCGGCCTTCGCGCCCATCGCTCATCCCAGCGACTGCCCCTGGGGGCAGAAGGCCTTCGGCCGCTACCTGGGCGAAGACCGCAGCGCCTGGGCCGAGTGGGATGCCTGCGAACTGCTGGCCAGCGCGAGCGAGCGCCTGCCGATCCTGGTCGACCAGGGCGAGCGCGACGACTTCCTCGCCACCCAGCTCAAGCCCGAGGCCCTGCGCCAGGCGGCGGAAGCGGCGGGGCACCCGCTGGAGCTGCGCCTGCACCCGGGCTACGACCACAGCTACTACTTCATCGCCAGCTTCATCGACGACCACCTGCGCCACCACGCGCGGGCGCTGTCCTGAAGGCGTCGCGGCTTTCCGGTAGAATCGACGCCCTGACTGACTCAGGGCGTTTTTCTATGCGTATCGGCCATGGCTACGACGTACACCGCTTCGGCGAGGGCGACTTCATCACCCTCGGCGGCGTGCGCATCCCCCACAAGTTCGGGCTCATCGCCCACTCCGACGGCGACGTGCTGCTGCACGCGCTGAGCGACGCGCTGCTCGGCGCCTGCGCCCTGGGGGACATCGGCAAGCACTTCCCCGATACCGATCCGCGTTTCAAGGGCGCCGACAGCCGCGCGCTGCTGCGCCACGTGGTGGCCCTGGTGCACGGGAAGGGCTACGTGATCGGCAACGTCGACGCCACCATCATCGCCCAGGCGCCGAAGATGGCGCCGCACATCGAAGCCATGCGCGGCAGCATCGCCGAGGACCTGCAGGTCGACCTCGACCAGGTCAACGTCAAGGCCACCACCACCGAGAAGCTCGGCTTCACCGGGCGCGAGGAAGGCATTGCGGTGCACGCCGTCGCCCTGCTGGCCCGCCCATGACCGAGCTGGAACTGCTGGGCCCGCGCGCCCATGGCGAACCCTGCGGGCAGGCGGTGCTCAAGGCGGTGGCCGAGGACTTCCAGGTCGACGAGGTGCTGGACATCCCGCTGTCTGGCGAAGGCGAACACCTCTGGCTATGGGTGGAGAAGCGCGGGCTGAACACCGAGGATGCCGCGCGCCGCCTGGCCCGTGCGGCTGGAGTGTCGCAGCGGCTGATCAGCTATGCCGGGCTCAAGGATCGCCAGGCCCTGACGCGCCAGTGGTTCAGCCTGCACCTGCCGGGCAAGGCCGACCCCGACCTGACCGCGGCCGAGGACGACGCCCTGCGCATCCTCAAGCGCACCCGCCACCAGCGCAAGCTGCAGCGTGGCGCCCACGCGGCCAACGGCTTCACCCTGCGCCTGACGCAACTGCAAGGCGAGCACCAGGCGCTCGACGAGCGGCTGCGACGTATCGCCGCCGAGGGCGTGCCCAACTATTTCGGCAGCCAGCGCTTCGGCTTCGACGGCGGCAACGTCGTGGACGCCCGCAGCTGTGCCGAGCGCGGCATCCTGCCGGAGCAGCGCAACCTGCGCTCGCGCCTGCTCTCGGCCGGACGCAGCTACCTGTTCAACCAGGTGCTGGCGCGGCGGGTGACGGACGGTAGCTGGAACCACGCCCAGGTCGGCGACCTGCTGGCCTTCACCGACAGCCGCAGTTTCTTCCCGGCGGGCGAGGCGGAATGCGCCGACCCGCGCCTGGCCGAACTCGACCTGCACCCCACCGGACCGCTCTGGGGCAAGGGCGCCTCGCCGGCCGGCGGCGCCAGCGGCGAGCTGGAAAATGCCGTGGGCGCCGCCGAAGTGGCGCTTTGCCAGTGGCTGGGCAATGCTGACCTGGCGCACGAACGGCGCATCCTGCGCCTCCCCATCCAGGCCCTGGCATGGCATTATCCGGCCCCTGACATTCTGCAACTGGAATTCGTCCTGCCGGCAGGCTGCTTCGCCACCGTCGTCGTGCGCGAGCTGGTCGAGCTGGTACCGGCAGGGCAGACGGAAAACCCATGCGCATACTGATTGCCAACGACGACGGGGTGAACGCACCCGGTATCGCCGCGCTTTACGACGCGCTGAGCGAACATGCCGAATGCGTGGTGGTCGCTCCCGAACAGGACCGCAGCGGCGCCAGCAGCTCGCTGACCCTGGACCGGCCGCTGCACGCGCAGCGCCTGAGCAATGGATTCATCGGCGTCGACGGTACGCCGACCGACTGCGTGCACCTGGGCCTCAACGGCCTGCTGGACACCTTGCCGGACATGGTCGTCTCGGGTATCAACCTGGGCGCCAACCTGGGCGATGACGTGCTCTATTCCGGCACCGTGGCCGCCGCCATCGAGGGCCGCTTCCTGGAGCGGCCGGCGTTCGCCTTCTCGCTGCTCTCGCGGCAGCCGGACAACCTCTACAGCGCCATGCACTTCGCCCGCCTGCTGGTGCAGAACCACGAGCGGCTCGAACTGCCGCCGCGCACCGTACTCAACGTCAACATCCCGAACCTGCCGCTGGAACGCATCCGCGGCGTCCAGCTGACCCGCCTGGGCCACCGCAAGCGCGCCGCGGCGCCGGTCAAGGTGGTCAATCCGCGCGGGCGCGAAGGCTACTGGATCGCGGCGGCGGGCGACGTCGAGGACGGCGGCGAGGGCACTGACTTCCATGCGGTGATGCAGGGCTACGTCTCGGTCACGCCGCTGCAACTGGACCGAACCTTCCGCGAGGCGTTCAATGGACTGCAGGACTGGATCGGAGGGCTGGACCATGGCCGATGAACTGAGCCGCCGCGGCATCGGCATGACCTCCCAGCGCACCCGCGAAAGGCTGATCCAGCGCCTGTACGAGGAAGGCCTATCCAACGCCCGGGTGCTCGAGGTGATCCGCCGCACGCCGCGCCACCTGTTCGTCGACGAGGCGCTGTCGCACCGCGCCTACGAGGACACCGCGCTGCCCATCGGCCACAATCAGACCATCTCGCAACCCTTCATGGTGGCGCGGATGACCGAGCTGCTGCTGGCCGCCGGCCCCCTGGACAAGGTGCTGGAGATCGGCACCGGCTCCGGCTACCAGACCGCGGTGCTGGCGCAACTGGTCGAGCGGGTGTTCTCCGTCGAGCGGATTCAGGCCCTGCAGGACCGCGCCAAGGAGCGCCTTGCGGAGCTAAACCTGAGAAATGTTGTCTTTCGCTGGGGGGATGGCTGGGAAGGCTGGTCGGCGCTGGCACCGTACAACGGTATCATCGTCACCGCGGCAGCCGCCGAGGTCCCGCAGGCGCTGCTCGACCAGTTGGCGCCGGGCGGGCGCCTGGTGATCCCGGTGGGCAGCGGCGAAGTGCAGCAACTGATGCTGATCGAGCGCACCGGCGACGGATTCGACCGGCGCGTGCTGGATTCGGTGCGCTTCGTTCCCCTGCTCAACGGCCCCCTGGGCTGAACGGCGGCGGGAGCGCCGTCGCGCGGCCAGGGGAAGCATAACGGCGAGATGCAGGGCACATATTCGATGGATAAGGGGGAAGGGGTGAGCCCTATCGCGGCCCAGAAGCAATGGATCTGGATTCGGAGCGGCGTTCGCTTGCTGCTGGCGGCAGCATTCTGTTCCCTGCTCGCGGCCTGCGCATCCTCCTCCGGGGGCAAGGTCAAGGTGGTCGACCGCAACCAGGCCGAGCGCACGCCGGCGACCACCAGCGGGCAGTACGTGGTGCGCCGCGGCGACACTCTGTACTCGATCGCCTTCCGCTACGGCTGGGACTGGAAGGCCTTGGCCGCGCACAACAACATCCCGCCGCCCTACACCATCCGCCCGGGGCAGGCCATTCGTTTCGGCGGCGCCGGCTCCAGCACGTCGGCACAGCCCGTCGTCGCCAAAACCACGCCGTCCGTCGCGCCGGTAGTGGTCGGCAAGCCCGCCGCCGGTTCTCCGGCACCGGCCAAGCCCGCTCCCGCGGCTACCGTCAGCAATTCGACACCCCCCGCCAGCACTGCCCCTTCGCAGGCTTCCGGCAAGGGTGTGGAGGGCTGGATGTGGCCGACCAGTGGCACTTTGATAGGCCGCTTTGCATCAAACGGGAGTTTGAATAAAGGGATTGATATAGCCGGGCAATTGGGCCAGCCTGTCCTGGCTGCGTCGAATGGCACGGTTGTGTACGCCGGTAGTGGTTTGCGGGGCTACGGCGAACTCGTGATCATCAAGCACAGCGATACCTACGTGAGTGCCTACGGCCACAACCGCAGGCTGCTCGTTCGGGAAGGGCAACAGGTCAAGGTCGGGCAGAGCATTGCCGAGATGGGCTCCACGGGCACGGACCGGGTGAAGCTGCACTTCGAGATTCGCCGTCAGGGCAAACCCGTGGACCCCTTGCAATACCTGCCTCCTCGTTGATCGACCGCCGCATCCCGCGTGGGTGAGCGGGCTTGGACGTCCCAAGGATATGGATTCGTCCGGGCTTGTTGTCGAACTCAGCAAGGGATAACGACATGGCACTCAAAAAAGAAGGGCCGGAGTTTGACGTGGATGACGAGCTGCTGTTGCTGGAGCCCGCCATCACATTCGACGAGTCACTTGCCGAAGAGCAGGTCTCACTTCAGGTCACCGGCAAGGCCAGCTCGCTGTCATCGAAGCAGCACAAGCACATCGATTACAGCCGAGCCCTGGATGCCACTCAGCTCTACCTCAACGAAATCGGTTTTTCCCCACTGCTGACTCCCGAGGAGGAGGTCCACTTCGCGCGGCTCGCGCAAAGGGGCGATCCCGCCGGGCGTCGGCGCATGATCGAAAGCAACCTGCGCCTGGTGGTGAAGATCGCCCGGCGCTACGTCAACCGCGGCCTGTCCCTGCTCGACCTGATCGAGGAAGGCAACCTGGGGTTGATCCGGGCGGTGGAGAAGTTCGATCCGGAACGGGGTTTCCGCTTCTCCACCTACGCGACATGGTGGATTCGCCAGACCATCGAACGGGCCATCATGAACCAGACCCGCACCATCCGCCTGCCGATCCACGTGGTCAAGGAACTCAACGTCTACCTGCGCGCGGCCCGCGAGCTGACGCACAAGCTGGACCACGAGCCGTCCCCCGAGGAAATCGCCAACCTGCTGGAGAAGCCGGTCGACGAGGTCAAGCGCATGCTCGGCCTCAACGAGCGGGTGACTTCGGTGGACGTGTCCCTCGGCCCGGATTCGGACAAGACGCTGCTCGACACCCTGACCGACGATCGTCCCACCGACCCCTGCGAACTGCTGCAGGATGACGATCTGAGCCAGAGCATCGACCAGTGGCTGTCCGAGTTGACCGACAAGCAGCGCGAGGTGGTGATCCGCCGCTTCGGCCTGCGCGGCCACGAAAGCAGCACCCTGGAAGAGGTCGGCCAGGAAATCGGCCTGACCCGCGAGCGGGTGCGGCAGATCCAGGTCGAGGCGCTCAAGCGCCTGCGGGAGATCCTGGAGAAGAACGGCCTGTCGAGCGACGCGCTGTTCCAGTAAGGCGCCGCCCGTAACGAAAAAGCCCGGAGCGTTGGTTGCCGGGCTTTTTTTCGCCTGTGCCAATTGTGGGAGCGGGCCTTGCCGCGAATGGGGTTTGCCGATGGTTGTTGTGCCGGGTTCCAAGAGCGCCCTCTCCCCAACCCTCTCCCGCAAGCGGGAGAGGGGGCCTTTCGTGCCACCGGGGCGTCCGGCGTGGTCGGTGTATCCAATCGCGGACATACAGGTAGCCGGGAAGCACGGCATTCCTCCCCCGTAGGAGCGGACCTTGTCCGCGATGGCCGGACGTATCGGCGCGATTCGCGGATGAGATCCGCTCCTACAGTTCCAGGAAAGCCCCGTAGGATGGGTTGAGCGAAGCGATACCCATCACCATGGCCCGATGGGTTTCGCAAGCTCAACCCATCCTACGCACCTCGACGCAGACAGTTGCTCCTACGCCCGAGCTTCGAGCTTGCGAAACCCATGCGGTTGCGCTGATGGGTATCGCTTCGCTCAACACCATCCTACGAAAAGCCATGCTCGCTCGTGCGGTAGGAGCGGACTCCCCGGCCGCTCGAACCAGGCGAGACAGCAGTTTTTGAGTTTGGTTTTGTAAGCCATCGCTTACACGTGCTGTGAGCCTTTGACGATTCGGCTTGCCGGCAAGGGGCCCTTTTCTTCAGTCTTTATAAATAACCAATTGAATTTAAAAGGCTTTATTTTCGACTGCACTAATCCTGGTCCTTCCGGGGTGCGACCCGCAGCCGCTTGCCGCTTTTGTACGGAAAGCTAATATCACTCTTGCGTACAGGGAATGACGCAGGCCGACAGGGATGCCGGTCAGGACGTCGCGGGATGCGATTCATCAGGATGATGGGGTAGGGAAAAAAGGGCGGGCCATCCCGCCCCTTTTTTTGCCCGCGAAAAAGTGCCGTCACAGATGGCACAAGGCCCGCGCGAGGCGGGCCTTGGAGCTTGGAGGATGCGATCAGCGCTCCAGGTGCTTGAGCTTGTCGGCGACGCCGTCCCACTCTTCCGCATCCGGCAACGGGTCCTTCTTCTCGGTGATGTTCGGCCAGACCTCGGCCAGATCCTTGTTCAGCTCGATGAACTCCTGCATGTTCTCCGGGACCTCGTCCTCGGAGAAGATCGCCTGTGCCGGGCATTCCGGTTCGCACAGGGCGCAGTCGATGCACTCATCCGGGTGAATCACCAGGAAGTTCGGGCCTTCGTAGAAGCAGTCCACCGGGCAGACTTCCACGCAGTCGGTGTATTTGCACTTGATGCAGTTGTCGGTGACGACGAAGGTCATTTTCTAATTCTCTCCTCAGGCGGGCGGCTAAGCGCGCGCGATTCTAGCAGCTTGTTCCGCTGTCCGTCAGATTCGCGTCTTCCATGCATATAACAAATCGAGCGCCTGGCGCGGTGTCAGGTCATCGGGTTTGATGCGTGCAAGCTCGTCGATCAGCGGGTGCGGCAGGCTGGCGAACAGGTCGCTCTGCATCGGCGCGGCGGGCTGGCCGGCCTCCTGGCGCGGCGCCTCGTGGGGCAGGCTGGTGGTTTCCAGGCGCGCCAGGTGCTCGCGGGCGCGCAGGATCACCGGGCCGGGCACGCCGGCCAGTTGCGCCACCGCCAGGCCGTAGCTCTGGCTCGCCGGGCCGGGCAGCACGTGGTGCAGGAAGACGATGCGCTCGTTGTGCTCGGTGGCGTTCAGGTGCACGTTGGCCACCACCGGTTCGCTTTCCGGCAGCACGGTCAGCTCGAAATAGTGGGTGGCGAACAGGGTGAAGGCGCGCAGGTGCGCCAGGTGCTCGGCGGCGGACCAGGCCAGCGACAGGCCGTCGAAGGTGCTGGTGCCGCGGCCCACTTCGTCCATCAGTACCAGGCTGCGGTCGGTGGCGTTGTGCAGGATGTTGGCGGTTTCGCTCATCTCCACCATGAAGGTGGAACGGCCGCCGGCGAGGTCGTCGGACGAGCCGATACGGGTGAAGATGCGGTCCACCAGCGACAACTCGCAGCGCGCCGCCGGGACGAAACTGCCGATGTGCGCCAGCAGCACGATCAGCGCCGTTTGCCGCATATAGGTAGATTTACCGCCCATGTTCGGGCCAGTAATCACCAGCATGCGGGTGTCTTCGTCGAGCTTCAGGTCGTTGGCCACGAAGGGCGTATCCAGCACCTGCTCCACCACCGGGTGGCGGCCCTGCTCGATGAGGATGCCCGACTCCTCGACGAAGCGCGGGCGGTTCAGGTCGAGGTTCAGCGCGCGCTCGGCCAGGTTCGCCAGCACGTCCAGCTCGGCCAGGGCGGCGGCGGTGTCCTGCAGCGGCGCCAACTGGGCGATCAGCAGCTCCACCAGCTCCTCGTAGAGCTGCTTCTCGCGGGCCAGGGCGCGGCTCTGGGCGGACAGCGCCTTGTCCTCGAAGGCCTTCAGCTCCGGGGTTATGAAGCGTTCGGCGCCCTTCAGCGTCTGGCGCCGCTGGTAATCGGCCGGCGCCTGCTCGGCCTGCATGCGCGGCAGCTCGATGTAGTAGCCATGGATGCGGTTGTAGCCGACCTTCAGACCCGACAGTCCGGTGCGTTCCTTCTCGCGGATCTCCAGGTCCATCAGGTACTGGCCGGCGTTCTCGCTGAGCGTCTGCAGTTCGTCCAGCTCGGCGTCGTAGCCGCGCTTGATGACGCCGCCGTCGCGGATCACCGCCGGCGGGTTGTCGATGATCGCGCGCGCCAGCAGGTCGGCCAGTTCCGGGTAGGTGCGGATGCTGGCGGCCAGTTCGCCCAGGTGCGGGGCTTCCAGCTCGGTCATGCCGCGTTGCAGCTCCGGCAGGGCGGCCAGGGCGTCGCGCAGGCGCGCCAGGTCGCGCGGGCGGGCGTTGCGCAGACCGATACGGGCGAGGATGCGCTCGACATCGCCGATTTCCTTCAGCTGTGGCTGAAGGTTCTCGAAACGGTAGCGCTCCAGCAGGCAGGCGATGGATTCCTGGCGGGCTTCCAGCACGGCGCGGTCGCGTAGCGGGCGGTTCAGCCAGCGTGTCAGCAGGCGGCTGCCCATGGCGGTCTGGCAGCGGTCCACCACCGATTGCAGGGTGTTGTCGCGGCCGCCGGAGAGGTTGGTGTCCAGCTCCAGGTTGCGGCGGCTGGCGCCGTCGAGGATGACGGTGTCGTCCAGGCGCTCGTGGCGCAGGCTGCGTAGGTGCGGCAGGGCGGTGCGCTGGGTTTCCTTGGCGTAGGCCAGCAGGCAGCCGGCGGCGCCGATGGCCAGGGTCAGGTCCTGGCAGCCGAAGCCCTTCAGGTCCTGGGTGGCGAACTGTTGGCAGAGGCTCTTGAACGCCGAGTCGCGGTCGAAGTCCCAGGGCGCGCGACGCCGCACGCCACGGCGCTTCTCCGCCGGCAGGCCGGCGGGCCAGTCATCGGGGATCAGCAGTTCCGCGGGGTTCAGGCGCTCCAGCTCGGCCAGCAGGGTTTCCCAGCCGCGGATTTCCTGGACGCTGAAGCGGCCGCTGGTGATGTCCAGCACCGCCAGGCCGAACAACCGCTCGTCGCCCAGCAGGGCGGCCAGCAGGTTGTCGCGGCGTTCGTCCAGCAGCGCCTCGTCGCTGACCGTGCCGGGGGTGAGGATGCGCACCACCTGGCGTTCCACCGGGCCCTTGCTGGTGGCCGGGTCGCCGATCTGCTCGCAGATCGCCACCGACTCGCCGAGCTTGACCAGCTTGGCCAGGTAGCCCTCCACGGCGTGGAAGGGAATGCCGGCCATGGGAATCGGCGTGCCGGCGGACTGGCCGCGGGTGGTGAGGGTGATGTCGAGCAGCTTGGCGGCCTTCTTCGCGTCCTCGTAGAACAGCTCGTAGAAGTCGCCCATGCGGTAGAACAGCAGTTGTTCCGGATGCTGTCTCTTCAGCTTCCAGTATTGCTGCATCATCGGGGTGTGGGCGGAAAGGTCGCTTTGGCTCATGACTTTGGGCGGTCCGTCTTCTATATGCAAAAGCGCCTAGTGTACGGTATCCGGCCTGGCGGCTTAAGCATCGGAGTACGCAATGAGCATCAGCGACGAGGGCATCACCGACCTGGCCGCGCGCCTGGGCGCGCAATTGCAGCGGCTTGGGGCGCGGGTCAGCACCGCCGAGTCCTGCACCGGCGGCGGCATCGCCGAGGCGATCACGCGGATCGCCGGCAGCTCGGCCTGGTTCGACGCCGGCTACGTCACCTATTCCAATGCGCAGAAGACCGCGCAGCTGGGCGTGCCTGACGAACTTTTCCCACAGGTTGGCGCAGTCAGCCGGGAAGTGGTCGAGGCCATGGCCCGCGGCGCACAGGCGCGCAGCGGCGCGCGTTTCACTGTGGCGGTCAGCGGCATCGCCGGTCCGGACGGTGGTTCGCCAGAGAAGCCTGTAGGAACCGTCTGGTTGTGCTGGGCCGATGGCGAACAATGCTACCCGCAGTGCTTCCATTTTCCCGGCGACCGCCTCGCGGTGCGCCGGCAGGCGGTGGCGACCGCTCTGGACGGGGTGTTGCGACTGGCCGTCGGGGAAAATCCCGTTCGGGGGTAGGCGAGCGCCTTGCCCTGTGAAATAATACTGTCTACTTATACAGTTGTTCGTGGCCCATCCCGGCCGCCTGACTTCGCGAGGACTTCAATGGACGACAACAAGAAGCGCGCCCTGGCCGCGGCCCTGGGACAGATCGAACGCCAATTCGGCAAGGGCGCGGTCATGCGCATGGGCGACCACGAGCGCCAGGCCATCCCGGCCATCTCCACCGGCTCCCTCGGCCTGGACATCGCCCTGGGCATCGGCGGCCTGCCGAAAGGCCGGATCGTCGAGATCTACGGCCCGGAATCCTCGGGCAAGACCACCCTGACCCTCTCGGTCATCGCCGAAGCCCAGCGCCAGGGCGCCACCTGTGCCTTCGTCGACGCCGAGCACGCGCTGGACCCGGACTACGCCGGCAAGCTGGGCGTCAACGTCGACGACCTGCTGGTCTCGCAGCCGGACACCGGCGAGCAGGCCCTGGAAATCACCGACATGCTGGTGCGCTCCAACGCGGTGGACGTGATCATCGTCGACTCCGTGGCGGCGCTGGTGCCCAAGGCCGAGATCGAAGGCGAGATGGGCGATGCCCACGTCGGCCTGCAGGCCCGCCTGATGTCCCAGGCGCTGCGCAAGATCACCGGCAACATCAAGAACGCCAACTGCCTGGTCATCTTCATCAACCAGATCCGCATGAAGATCGGCGTGATGTTCGGCAACCCGGAGACCACCACCGGCGGCAACGCCCTGAAGTTCTACGCCTCCGTGCGCCTGGACATCCGCCGTACCGGCGCGGTGAAGGAAGGCGACGAGGTGGTCGGCAGCGAAACCCGCGTCAAGGTGGTGAAGAACAAGGTCGCCCCGCCGTTCCGCCAGGCCGAGTTCCAGATCCTCTACGGCAAGGGCATCTACCGCACCGGCGAGATCATCGACCTGGGCGTGCAGCTGGGCCTGGTGGAGAAATCCGGCGCCTGGTACAGCTACCAGGGCAGCAAGATCGGCCAGGGCAAGGCCAACGCCGCCAAGTACCTGGAAGAGAACGGGGAAATCTGCGCGGTGCTGGACAAGGCCATCCGCGAGCAACTGCTGAACAACCAGCCGGCGCCGACCAAGGCCGAGCTGGCTGCAGCCGAAGCTGCCGAGGCCGCTGAAGCCGACCTCGACTACTGATCCCGCCGATGCCGACCGTGCTCGATACGCCCGTCGCCGTGCGGCGGGCCGCCATGGACCTCCTGGCGCGACGCGAGCACGGTCGCGCCGAGCTCGTCCGCAAGTTGCGCCAGCGCGGCGCGCCTGCGGAACTTATCGAGCCCGCCCTCGACCGCCTGGCCGAGGAAGGGCTGCTCAACGAATCCCGTTACCTGGAAGCCTTCATCGCCAGCAAGGCGCGCAGCGGCTATGGCCCCTTGCGCATCCGCGAGGAACTGAGCCAGCGCGGCCTGCCCCGTGGCGAGATCGAAAAGGCCCTGGGCGAGGCGGATGTCGATTGGCGAGCGCAATTGCAGGATGTGTGGCGACGCAAGTTCCCCCGCCTGCCCCAGGACGCCAGGGAGCGTGCCCAGCAGGGGCGTTTCCTCGCCTACCGGGGGTTTTCCATGGAAGCCATCAACCGCCTGTTCAGCGGGCGGGGCGGGGACGATTGAGTCCCGGGCCGGCACCAGTGACCGGCCTGTCGGCCGGATCGCGGACGGAGTCCGCTCCTACGCCATTCACATACCACGTTCCCCTGGCTGGTCCGCGATAGCTGGCGGTATCGGCGTGGTTCGTGGATAAGATCCGTTTGTACAGATGCGGGCACGGCTTATCGTAGGAGCGAGCTTGCTCGCGAATAAACCCTGCAGTGGAGTTTGTTCGCGAGCAAGCTCGCTCCTACAGAGAACACCCCGGCGTGGTTGGCAAGACAGTTGCCCCTACGCCATTCCATACACCGTTTTCCCGGAATCACGCGCCAGCGTTATTCGTCGATTCGGTGTCACGTCGGGCCAACGGCGTATAACCGCGAACGGTTATACGCCCTACGGTTGGACATGGGGGCCTTGTCCACCGCACCGAGGCGCTTTTCGTAGGATGGGTTGAGCTTGCGATACCCATCGGGCCATGGTGATGGGTATCGCT
Source organism: Pseudomonas citronellolis (assembly GCF_001586155.1). Classification (NCBI taxonomy): domain Bacteria; kingdom Pseudomonadati; phylum Pseudomonadota; class Gammaproteobacteria; order Pseudomonadales; family Pseudomonadaceae; genus Pseudomonas; species Pseudomonas citronellolis. The sequence continues at coordinate 5,234,706 of NZ_CP014158.1, read as the reverse complement.
TCGTTCAACCCATCCCACGGGGGCCGGAGAGCGTAGGAGCGGACTCCGTCCGTGATAGCCGGACGTCCCGGCGCGGATCGCGGATGAGATCCGCGCGCCATCCACCCGCGCCATCCCATGTAGGAGCGCGCCCTGCGCGCGAATCGCGGGCAGGGCCCGCTTACAGGTGCGGTGGCCTATGCCGGAACGGGGCAGGCTTCGGTCCAGTTCTGCTTGTCGTTGATGAAGTTCACCAACTCGCGCAAGCGGCCGTGGTCGCGGCCGTTGAAGGCGAAGGCCAGGCGCGTGAGCTGGGTGAATTCCGGCTCGTCCTTTTCCAGTTCGCCGCAGGCCTGCTGGTGGAAGCCGTCGTGCAGGCAGAGGTTGCCGAACTCCTCGTGCAGGCGCTGCATGGCGCTGTCGCTGAGGCGGTGGTTGAGGCGGATGACGAAGTTGTCCTTGAGCCAGCGGCTGGAGTGGAAGTTGCTGTAGAAGTGGGCGATCTCCCCGACCGCGTCCTCCACCGAGCGGGCCAGTTTCATCAGGTGCATGTCGCTGGGCAGGATGTAGCGGTTGTCCAGCAGTTGCTCCTGCATGAACTGCAGCGCCTGCTCCCAGTAATGCCCGCCGGGTTGGTCGAGCAGCACCACCGGCACCAGCGGGCTCTTGCCGGTCTGGATCAGCGTCAGCACTTCCAGCGCCTCGTCCAGGGTGCCGAAGCCACCAGGGCAGAGCACCAGGGCGTCGGCTTCCTTGACGAAGAACAGCTTGCGCAAGAAGAAGAAGTGGAACGACAGCAGGTTGTTGGTGCCGGCCACCGTGTGGTTGGCCTGCTGCTCGAAGGGCAGGGTGATGTTGAAGCCCAGGCTGTTCTCCAGCCCCGCGCCTTCGTGGGCGGCGGCCATGATGCCGCCGCCGGCGCCGGTGACGACCATCAGGTCGTAGCGCGCCAGGGTGCGCCCCAGGTCCCGGGCCAGGGCGTACAGCGGGTGGTCCGGGGGCGTGCGCGCCGAGCCGAACACCGTGACCTTGCGCCGGCGCTTGAACTGCTCGAGGGTGGCGAAGGCGTGCTCCATCTCGCGCAGCGTCTGCAGCATGATCTTGGCGTCCCAGCGGTTGCGGTCGGCCTGGGCCATGCGCGCCACGGTGAAGAGCATCTCGCGGTACAGCGGCAGGTTCGGGCTGTCGCCCGGCGCGGCGAGGGCGGCCAGCTCCTCGACCTTTTGCGTCAGGTCGGTGCCGCTGGTCTGGAAGTGCCGGGAAAGGTAGTCCTCGGGTTCATAGGGCATGGGGATACTCCTTGTTCTTCAACCCCTTGTCGTAGGCGTGCGCCAGTCTGACATGCCGCCGATGACAGTCGGCGATGACCCTGTTTCAGATTGCGATACGGTCCCCCTGTTCGGGAATGTTGGCTTTCCAGTCGAGGCGTTCGAGCAGTGCGGCCTGCAGGGCATCCATCTTTTCCCGCTCGCCATGTATCAGGTATAGCTCGGGTTTGTTCTCGAAGTGGCCAACCCACTGAATCAATTGCGATTGTCCGGCATGGGCGGAGAAGCCGCCGAGGGTGTGGACCTTCGCCCGCACGGCGATGCGCTGGCGCAGCACGCGCACGCTCTCGGCGCCGTCGACGATGGCGCGGCCCAGCGTGCCCTTGGCCTGGAAGCCGGGGAAGACGATGTGGCACTCCTCGCGCCAGAGGTTGTGCTTGAAGTGGTGGACGATGCGCCCGCCGGTGCACATGCCGCTGCCGGCGATGATGATGGCGCCGCTCTTGATGCGGTTGATCGCCATGGAGTCTTCCGGCGTCTGCGTGGTGCGTAGCAGCGGCAGCCATTCGGACAGCTTCACGGTGCCGGTGCCGCGGATGTATTCGCGGTCGCTGTCGGAGAACTCGCCGGAGTGGCGCAGGTAGATGTCGTTGGCCCGGGCGGCCATGGGGCTGTCGAGGAAGACCATCTGCTGCGGCAGGCGGCCTTCCTGGTAGAAGCGCCCGAGGTAGAACAGCAGGTCCTGGGTGCGGCCGACGGCGAAGGCGGGGATCAGCACGTTGCCGCCGTCCTTCTGCGCCTGTTCGAGGATGTCCGCCAGTTCCAGCAGCGTCTCGTTGTTGTCGCGGTGGTCGCGGTCGCCGTAGGTGGATTCCAGCAGCACCACGTCGGCGCGGCTCAGTGGCGTCGGCGTGCGCATCAGCGGCGAGCAGGTGTTGCCCAGGTCGCCGGAGAACACCAGGCGGCGCGTCAGGCCCTGCTCGTGGATCTCGATCTCGACGATGGCCGAGCCGAGGATGTGCCCGGCGTTGTGGAAGGTCACGCGAATGCCGGGCGCCACTTCCACGGTGCTGCCGTAGCTGACGCTGCGGCGCAGCTTCAGGGCCTTCTCGGTGTCTTCCACGGTGTAGATCGGGGTGACCGGCGGCTTGTTCAGGCGGGCGCGCCACTTGCTCTCCCACTCGGCGTCCTTTTCCTGGATGTTGGCCGAATCCATCAGCATCAGTTCCAGCAGCTCGCAGCAGGACTCGGTGGCATAGATCGGCCCCTTGTAGCCTTCCTTCGCCAGGCGCGGCAGCAGCCCGCTGTGGTCGATGTGGGCATGGGAGATGACCACCGCGTTCAGGCTCTTCGGGTCGAAGGGGAAGGGCGTGCGGTTGCCGGCCTCGTTGTCGCGGGTGCTCTTGCCGTTGCTGCGGCCCTGGCGCATGCCGCACTCGAGCAGCACACGCGCGCCGTCCCGGGTTTCCAGCAGGTAGCAGGAGCCGGTGACTTCCTGGGCTGCGCCGATGAAGGTGAGTAGGGCCATGGGGCCTCCTTAGCAGGATTCGGTATTTCAGACTCGCGTAGCTGGAACGAAATGGCGTTGATACAGGTCAGCGCCCCTCCCATCCGGCGACCTAGACTTCCCCCATAGCCCCAGGGAGAACGTCGAGCATGTCGCAGATACTGCCCAGTCCGGACGAACTGGCCGCGCACGCGGCGGAGCAGCCGGCATTCGCCGAATGGCTGAGCGGATACGGTCCGCTTGAGCATAGCGCGCTGACCCAGGCTGCGGTCTTCCGCGTGACTCATCAATTGGTCCAGGCCGGCCTGCAGCCGGACCTGGCGAGCGTCTACCGGATGTTCCGCGCGCTGGACCGGCTGACCTGCGCCGGGCTCTGGCTGGTGGTGCACATGACCTACGCGCGCCGTGTGCACCTGGATGGCACGCCGCTGCAGGCCGAGGATTTCAAGGCCAACCCTGAGGGCCACACCGGCGGCGCCCTGAACATGGTGCCGGCCTACGCCGGCTACCTGGCGCTCAATGCCCTGACCGGCACCACCCGCGGCTGGCTGATGGGGCAGGGGCACTGCGTGGCGGCCATCGAGGCGCTCAACGTGCTGACCGCCAACCTGCACCCCGAGCAGGCGCGGCGCTACAGCATCGACGCCGCCGGCCTGGAGCGCCTGGTGCAGGACTTCTACAGCTACGCCCAGGCGCCGGACGGCAGCGTCGCCGTGCCCCTGGGCAGCCACGTCAACCCGCATACCGCCGGCGGCATCGCCGAAGGCGGCTACCTGGGCTTCGCCGAACTGCAGTATGCGCACCTGCCGCTGCCCGGCGAGACCCTGGTGGCCTTCCTCTCCGACGGCGCCGCCGAGGAGCAGCGCGGCAGCGACTGGATGCCGCGCTGGTGGCGCGCCGAAGACTGCGGCGTGGCCCTGCCGGTGATGATCGCCAATGGCCGGCGCATCGAGCAGCGTACCCAGTTGGGCACCCGAGAAGGCCTGGAAGGCTTCAAGCACCACCTGAGCGGCTGCGGCTTCGACCCGCTGAGTTTCGACGGCCGCGACCCGGCCGCCTTCGTCTGCGCGCTCTGGGAGATGGAACAGCGCCTGGCGCACCGCGTGCACGAGAAGAACAGCGGCATCCTGCAGTACCCGCTGCCGATTCCCTACGGCATCGCCGAGACGGTCAAGGGCTTCGGCTTCTACGGCGCCGGCAGCAACGCCGCGCACAACCTGCCGCTGCCGGGCAACCCCCGCGACGACGCGAACGCCCGTGAGCTGTTCAACCAGCACGCGGCGCGGCTGTGGGTGCCGGAAACGGAGCTGGACGCCGCCTGCGCGCTGTTCACCGCGAGCCGCCAGGGGCGCCTGCTGGAGCGCGACAACCCGCTGGCGGTGCGGCGGCCCATCGAGCCCAGCCTGCCGGAGCTGCACTACCGCAACGACCAGTGCTCGCCGATGCTGGCGCTGGACCGCTTCTTCAGCGAACTGTGCGCGGCGAACCCGGACCTGCGGGCCCGCGTCGGCAACCCCGACGAGCTGGCCAGCAACCGCCTGGGCGGCGTGCTCAAGGCGCTGAAGCACCGCGTCTGCCAGCCGGAGAGCGCGCTGGAGGCCGTCGACGGGCGGGTCATCACCGCGCTCAACGAGGAGGCCGTGGTCTCCGCCTGCCTGGCCAACCAGGGCGGGCTCAACCTGGTGGCCAGCTACGAGGCGTTCTGCGTGAAGATGCTCGGCGCGGTGCGCCAGACGCTGATCTTCGCCCGCCTGCAGAAAGAGGCGGGGCGCCCGGCCGGCTGGCTCGGCTGGCCGCTGGTGGCCACCTCGCACACCTGGGAGAACGGCAAGAACCAGCAATCGCACCAGGACACCACCTTCTGCGAAAGCCTGCTGGGCGAGATGAGCGACATGGTGCGGGTGCTGTTCCCCGCCGACCACAACAGCCTGCTGGCGCTGCTGCCGCAGATCTACCGCAGCCGCGGGCAGCTCGCCTGTGTGGTGGCGCCCAAGCGCGAGCGGCCGAACCTGTTCGACCGGGCCCAGGCGGAACAACTGGCGCGCGATGGCGCCATCGTGGTGGAAGAACATCCCGGCAGCGATCCGTTGCTGCTGATCGCCAACGGCAGCTACCAGCTCGGCGAGATGCGCCGCGCCGTGGAGCGCCTGGCCGAAGCCGGCTACCCGTACCGCCTGGTCTACCTGCAGGAGCCCGGGCGCTTCCGCGCGCCGAGGGACAACTGGGAACTGGCGGCGGTGGCCGACGAGGCGCTGATCGAACAACTGTTCCCGGACGCCTACGGGCGCCGCGTGCTGCTCACCCACATGCGCCCGGAAGTGGCGCGCGGGCATCTCTGGCCGATCCTGCCGGATGCGCTGCGCAGCTCGGTGCTGGGCTACCGCAACCGCGGCGGGACCCTCGACGAGCCCGGCATGCTCTTCGCCAACCGGGCCTGCTGGGGCGATGTGCTGGCGGCCTGCGCGCGCCTGCTGGAAGTACCGCGCAGCGCGCTGCTGACCGCCGAGGAGGTCGCGGCGCTGGCCGGCAAGGGGGACCCGCGGGCCCTGCGCTGAAACGCTGAGGCGCCTCAGCGCTTCAGCGGCTTGACCAGGGAGTCCAGGCCCTCGACCTTCAGTTCCAGCACAATCTGCATCAGGCGGCCCAGCTCGCCCTTGGGAAAGCTGTCATTGCGCTGGAACCACAGCAGGTACTCCTCCGGCAGGTCCACCAGCATGCGTCCCTGGTACTTGCCGAAGGGCATCGGCGTGCGGGCGATCTTCAGCAGGTTGAGCTTTTCCGACTCCAGCATGGCGCCGGCTTCACTTCTGCAGCTTGATGCGGCAACTGCCGGCATCGAAGCGCTCGACGGCCACCGGGGCGTTGCTGTGGTACTCGGTGAAGTCGTAGGTGAGCACCGCGCCCTGGGCCAGCAACTGGCGGTAGCCGGTGTTGCTGCACACGCTGTCGCCCAGTTGGCTGCGCACGCTCTCGGGGTTGGCGCGCATCTTCGCGGCGTGGCTGGCGCGCACGCTGAGGTGGTTGATCAACTGGTTGCCTTCGACGGTATAGCCCTGGTCGAGGATGTCCTCGTTGATCGCGCGCGGAGTGCCTTCGCTGCTTTCCTTGGCGACTTTCTCCAGTGTCTTGGCCAGTTCGAAGTCCTTGAGCGACGCGGCGTGGGCCACGGGCAGGACGAGGCAGAGGGCGAGGGCGGTTAGGCGCAGCATGGGCTTCTCCTGAAACGGGTGCGTATTCGACCGCGCGACGCCGGCACGGTTCGCCGGCGCCGCAAATCCCCCATTGTCCCTGAAAACCGCCTGGCTGCCGAGCGGCCTTGGCGCGCAGGGGCTCTGTTACAATCGCCGCCCGCCGTGATCGCCCACCCGAGTCGCCGATGTCGCCCGTCCATCCCGCCACCAAGAACCATGCCGTCGCCCGCCTGCGCGCCGAGCGCCTGGCCCGTTGCGTGAAGCCCTTCGTGGCCCGCGGCTCGCGTTCGCCGCGCTGCGCCGGCTGCCGCCTGCGCCCGGACTACTGCATGTGCGCTTGGCAGCCGCAGGTGCAGGCCAACGCCGGCATGTGCCTGGTGATGTTCGATACCGAGCCGCTGAAGCCGAGCAATACCGGCTGGCTGATCGCCGAGACGGTGCCGGACACCTGGGCCTTCGGCTGGTCGCGGATCGAGGTCGACCCGGCCCTGCTGGCGCTGCTGGACGATCCGCAGTGGCAGCCCTACGTGGTGTTTCCGGGGGAGTTCGTCGCCGCCGAGCGGGTGGTGGAGAAGGTCGCGCCGCAGCCCGGCAAGCGCCCGCTGTTCATCCTGCTGGACGCCACCTGGAACGAGGCGCGCAAGATGTTCCGCAAGAGCCCCTACCTGGACCGCTTCCCGGTGCTGAGCATCACCCCGGACGCGTTGTCGCGCTACCGCCTGCGCCGCTCCAAGTTCGACGAGCACCTGTGCACCGCGGAAGTGGCGGCGCTGTGCCTGGGCCTGTCTGGCGACCAGCGCGCGGGGGATGCGCTGGATGCCTACCTGGACGTGTTCAGCGAGCGCTACCTGGGCGCCAAGCACCAGCGCGGTCTGGACGAGCAGAGCCCGGCGCACCAGGCCCTGCGGCCCTACACCGCGCTCTAGGGTTCAGGCCGCCGCGGCCTTCTTCTGCGGCCACAGCTGGGCCACCAGCATGCCGGCGAGCATCAGCGCGCAGCCGAAGTAACCGCGCGCGTGCAGGCTCTCGTCGAGGAAGATCGCCCCGGCGATGGCGGCGAATACCGCTTCCAGCGAGAGGATGATCGCAGCGTGGGAGGCGATGGCGTGCTTCTGCGCGATCACCTGCAGGGTGAAGCCGGTGCCGACGCCGAGCAGGCCGCCGTAGAGCAGCGCCGGGCCGGCCTGGACGATGGCGTCCCAGTGGATTTCCTCGAACACCAGCGCCAGCGCCATGCTCACCACCGAGCAGGTGACGAACTGCAGGAAGGCCAGGCGGATGGCGTCGTAGCGGCTGGCGAACAGGCCCACCAGCAACACGTGGCAGCCCCACACCAGCGCGCCGGTCAGTTGCAGCCAGTCGCCGGAGGCCACCTTGAAGCCCGGGCCGATGCTCAGCATGGCCATGCCCACCACCGCCAGCGCCGCGCCGAGCCAGGTGCCCGTGCCGGTGCGGTGGCCCAGCAGCAGGCCCAGCAGCGGCACGATGATCACGTACAGGCCGGTGATGAAGCCGGAGTTGGTCACGCTGGTGAACAGCAGGCCGACCTGCTGCAGGTTGATGCCCAGGGTCAGCGCGGTGCCGATGGCCAGGCCCGCCAGCAGCAGGCCGCGGTTGAACGGCTGGGCCCCGCGCCTGGCCGACCAGGCCAGCAGCGGCAGCAGCATCAGCGCGCCGAGGGCGAAGCGCAGGCCGGTATAGAGGAAGGGTCCGATGGCATCCATCCCCAGGCGCTGCGCGACGAAGGACACGCCCCAGATCATGGCGGTGACCAGCATCAGGATATCGGCGCGCAGGGCATGGCTCTTCATGGTGTTCTCGGCAGGCAAAAAAAGAGCGCAACTCTGCCGCAAGCCGGGGACTTTGAAAAGCTGTCCATTCCGTCAGCGGGTGCGCCGGGAGTCGCCCGCATCTGCATTCTCGGCAGGCATCGGCCGATGCATTTGCGTACAATGCGCCAATCAGGTCACGACCTTTCCCATGCTGGCCCCGCCGTTATCCGCGGCCGGGATCGAGCCTGGCCATCAAGGAACTTACATGGCTTCCTATGAAATCCTGATCGCTGACGATCATCCGCTGTTCCGCAGTGCCCTGCACCAGGCCCTCACCTTGGGCCTGGGCCCCGAAGCGAAACTGGTGGAGGCGGCGAGCATCGCCGAGCTGGAAGCCAGGCTCAACGAGAAGGCCGACTGGGACCTGGTCCTGCTGGACCTGAACATGCCCGGCGCCTACGGCTTTTCCGGCCTGGTGCTGCTGCGCGGGCAGTACCCGCAGATCCCGGTGGTGATGATCTCGGCCCAGGAGGACGCCGCCGTGGTGCAGCGCTCCCGCGAGTTCGGCGCCAGCGGCTTCATCCCCAAGTCCAGCGAGATGGCCACCCTGCAGCAGGCGGTGCGCGCGGTGCTCGACGGCGACGTCTGGTGGCCGCCGCAGGCCGACGCGGTGACCGAGCTGAGCGAGGAAGTGCGCGCCGCCAGCGCCGGCCTGGCGAGCCTGACGCCGCAGCAGTTCCGCGTGCTGACCATGGTCTGCGAGGGCCTGCTGAACAAGCAGATCGCCTTCGAACTGAGCGTTTCCGAGGCCACCGTCAAAGCCCATGTCACGGCGATCTTCCGCAAGCTCAACGTGCGCACCCGCACCCAGGCGGCGCTGTTGCTGCAACAGATGGAAACGGTTCCGGGCGCCTGATCGGCCGCCCGTGACCTCGGTTTCACACTTTCCTACGGCACCTGGTTTAGAGTGCCGCGTCTTTTTTCGCAGAGAGCCCTTCGTGACTTCTTCCCCCTTCAAGGGCCAGACCGGCCTGAAGCGCATCCTCAACGCCGCCGGCTATTCCATGGCCGGTTTCGTCGCCGCCTTCCGTGGCGAGGCGGCCTTCCGCCAACTGGTGCTGATCAACGTCATCCTCGTCCCGCTGGCGTTCTTCTGCGACGTCAGCCGCGGCGAGCGCGCGCTGATGATCGCCGTGTGCCTGCTGGCGCTGATCGTCGAGCTGCTCAACTCGGCGGTGGAAGCGGTGGTCGACCGCGTCTCCCTGGAGCGCCACCCGCTGTCGAAGAACGCCAAGGACATGGGCAGCGCCGCGCAGTTCGTCGCGCTGAGCATCATCACCGTGACCTGGGCGGTGATCCTGCTGGGCTGAGCCCATGGGAGCAGGCGCGTAGGGCGTATGACCGTTCGCGGTCATACGCCGCTACACCGGCCTCGTGCCCGGCTCCTCGGTCGAGCCCGGAGTGCCCTGAAACAGGCACTCCGTGGCCAAACCCGGAGCGCGCCTGAAGCCAAGGCCAAACGGCGGATAACGTCGAACGTTATCCGCCCTACGCTCTACAAAGTGCGGAGAAATGCCGTCGTAGGATGGGTTGAGCGAAGCGATACCCATCACCACGGCAGCATGGGTTTCGCAGGCTCAACCCATCCTACGAAGAGCGTCCCGGCGTGGTCGACAAGACCGCCTCAGGGAATCATCGGCAGCACGATCTCGTCGCTGCGGCTGATGCCCGCCGTCTCGCTGCGGCACAGGTCGAGGAATTCGCGCATGGTCGCGGTCTGGTACTTCTGCCGGTGCCAGATGAAGTAGAACTGCCGGCGCAGGTCCAGCTGCGGGGTGTCCACCGGCACCAGGCTGCCGCGGCGGAAGGCGTCGCGCAGGGCCAGGCGCGAGATGCAGCCGATGCCCAGGCCCGACTCCACGGCGCGCTTGATCGCCTCGGTGTGCTCCAGCTCCAGGCGGATATTCAGCGGCTCGATGTGATGGCGCATGGCCTGGTCGAAGGTCAGGCGGGTGCCCGAGCCTTGCTCGCGGAGGATCCAGGCCTCGCTGCTGAGCCGCTGCAGGTCCACCGGCCCGGCGTTGGCCAGCGGGTGCTGCGGCGCGCAGAACACCACCAGCTCGTCCTCCATCCACGGCTGCACCTCGATGTCCGGGTGCTGGCAGTCGCCCTCGATCAGGCCCAGGTCCAGCTCGTAGTGGGCGATGCGCTGCACCACGTGGGCGGTGTTGTGCACGTGCAGGCGCACCCGGCAGTCCGGCTGGCGCTGCATGAAGGTGCCGATCAGCAGGGTGGCCAGGTAGTTGCCGATGGTCAGGGTGGCGCCCAGGTCCAGGGAGCCGAAGGCGCTCTTGCCGTTGAGCAGCGTTTCGATCTCGCTGCCGCGGTCCAGCAGCGCCACCGCCTGGGGCAGCAACTGGCGGCCCAGGGCGTTCAGCGTCAGGCGCTTGCCGGCGCGGTCGAACAGCTTGCAGTCGAACTGCCGCTCCAGTTCGCCCAGGGCCGTGCTGGTGGCCGACTGCGACATCGACAGCGCCTCGGCGGCGCGTGACACGCTCTCCTGCTGGGCCACGGCGACGAAGACTTCCATCTGGCGCAGGGTGAATTTCATCGGTTCGGCTGGCTCCGTGGCGGGCGAGGGGCGCGACATTCGGTCGCCCCAGGCGGGGCGGCAGGGGGCGTAAGCTGGCGCGCGCTGGCCGCCAGGCGTCCCTTATCTGCGTTTTGGATTAGCAATATCCAGATAATTTATTTTGCGGATATTCTCGCCCCCTATAAAATGTCGCGCAATCGCGCTACGTCCGGGATCTGCTGGGGTGCGCCACGAATCTCTAGGAGTCCTTGATGAGCAACCTGTACACCGAGCGCGTTCTCAGCGTGCACCACTGGAACGACACCCTCTTCAGCTTCAAGACCACCCGTAACCCGGGCCTGCGCTTCAAGACCGGCCAGTTCGTGATGATCGGCCTGGAAGTCAACGGCCGCCCGCTGATGCGCGCCTACTCCATCGCCAGCCCGAACTACGAGGAGCACCTGGAGTTCTTCAGCATCAAGGTCCCGGACGGCCCGCTGACCTCGCGCCTGCAGCACCTGAAGGAAGGCGACGAGCTGATGGTCAGCCGCAAGCCCACCGGCACCCTGGTGCTGGACGACCTCAAGCCCGGCAAGCACCTGTACCTGCTGAGCACCGGCACCGGCATGGCGCCGTTCCTGAGCGTGATCCAGGACCCGGAAGTCTACGAGAAGTTCGACAAGGTCATCCTGGTCCACGGCGTGCGCTGGGTCAGCGAGCTGGCCTACGCCGACTTCATCACCAAGGTCCTGCCGGAGCACGAGTACTTCGGCGACATGGTGAAAGAGAAGCTGATCTACTACCCCCTGGTCACCCGTGAAGAGTTCCGCAACATGGGCCGCCAGACCGACCTGATGCGCAGCGGCAAGCTGTTCGCCGACATCGGCCTGCCGCCGATGAACCCGCAGGACGACCGTGCCATGATCTGCGGCAGCCCGAGCATGCTGGACGAGACCAGCGAAGTGCTGAACGGCTTCGGCCTGCAGATCTCCCCGCGCATGGGCGAGCCGGGCGACTACCTGATCGAGCGCGCCTTCGTCGAGAAGTAAGCGCAGCCCGCTGAAAAAGCCCGCCACCCGGCGGGCTTTTTCGTTCATGGCGGATACGGGGAAATGCCGTGCGTAGGAGCGGGCCCTGCCCGCGAATCGCGCGCAGGGCGCGCTCCTACAAGGTGAGGTGGCGAAACGCTGGCGTAGGATGGGTTGAGCGAAGCGATACCCATCACCACGGTCCGATGGGTATCGCAAGCTCAACCCATCCTACGAAAAGCGCCTCGGCGCGCCGTGCAAATTTATCCGCGATTAGAGGGGGCGGGTTGCACATCCAATACCCGGATCACCCCCGCCTCGGGGTAATGCCAATGCACGTCCAGGTCCCACAGCCGTGCGCCGTAGCGGCGTTCGGGCGTGGGTTGCTGGTAGGCCGGGCGTGGGTCCTGGGCCAGGCACTGTTCGACCAGCTCGACTACCGGCTCGCCCAGGCGCAGGGCCTGCTCCCGGGCCTGGGCCAGGGCGGCGTCGCTCCACTGCACCGGGATCGGCGCCGGCGGCGCCTCGGCGATGGCGTTGCGCGCGTCGGCCACGGCGTCGGCATAGGGCACGTAGGGCTTGATGTCGAGCACCGGGGTGCCATCCAGCAGGTCGATGCCCGACAGCCACAGGCGCCCGGGCTCGACCTTCTCCAGGCGCACCACCGACTGGCCGATGCCGTTGGGCCGGTGCGTGGCGCGGGTGGCGAATACGCCCAGGGAGCGGTTGCCGCCCAGGCGCGGCGGGCGCACCTTGAGCCGCGGCTTGTCTTCCAGGGCCTGGTGGAAGAGGAACAGCAGCCAGACGTGGCTGACCTGCTCCAGGCCTTCCACCGCCTCGCCGCCGTCGAATGGCGGCAGCAGCTCCAGCACGCCCCGCGCCGCCGGGGCCAGCTGCGGTTGGCGCGGGATGGCGAACTTCTCCTTGAAGCAGGAGCGGATATGGCCGATGGGGGAGACGGAGTAGGACATGGTGGCACGCGCGTGGAGCAGGGGCTGCAATGTTACCCGATCGGCACTGCAAACCCCGCCGCTTGCGTCATCGCCGGCGCCTGCGCAGCAACAGCCAGCCGTAGAAGGTGTCCAGGTCTGGTTTCGCTCCTCACCCCAGTCCTCTCCCGGAGGGAGAGAGGGAGCCGTTCGTGCCACCGGGGCCTCCGGCGTGGCCGGTGAACCCAATCGCGGACAAAGTCCTACGTTCCAGGAAGCACGGCTTTTCGTAGGATGGTGTTGAGCGAAGCGATACCCATCGCCACGACCGCATGGGTTTCGCAAGCTCAACCTATCCTACGAAGAGCACCTCGGCGCAAGACAAGTGCGTGGGCGGCCAGACCCAGGGCATGGCCGCCCGCGGCTCAGCGCCTGTCGCGCCGGACCAGGCCCTTGAGGAAATTGCGCAGCAACTGGTCGCCACAGGGACGGTAGTTACTGTGGCCGGGGGTGCGGAACAGCGCGTTGAGTTCCCCCTTGGTCATCACCAGCCCAGCGTCGTCGAGGATCGCCAGCAGGTCGTGGTCGCGCAGTTCGAAGGCCACCCGCAACTTCTTCAACACCAGATTGTTGGTCAGCGGCAGTTCCAGCGGTGGCAGCGGCCGGCTGTCGTCGCGGCCGCGGCGGTGGATGATCAGGCCGTCGAGAAAGCGCGCCAGCACTTCGTCCGGGCACTCGCGGTAACCGGGTTCGTCCTCGCGGGCCAGCAGCGCGGCGACTTCGGCCTCGTCCAGCGCCAATCCGGCCAGGCCGGCGATGGCGGCGACCTCGCGGTCGGCGATGTCGAGGCTGTAGCGCAGGCTGCGCAGGATGTCGTTGTTGAGCATCGGTAGTGTCCCGGTTGAAAGAAAAAGCCCCGCAAGGCGGGGCTTTCGGCGACTCAGGCCAGCTCGGCCCAGAGATCGTACTCGTCGGCATCGGTGATGCGCACGCGCACCTTGTCGCCCGGCTTCACGTCGAAGGTATCGATGTAGACGGCGCCGTCGATCTCCGGAGCGTCGGCCCAGGAACGGCCCACCGCGCCTTCGGCGTCCACTTCGTCGATCAGCACTTCGATTTCCTTGCCGATCTTCAGCTGCAGGCGCGCGGCGGAAATCGCCTGCTGGTGCGCCATGAAGCGCTCCCAGCGCTCCTGCTTGACGTCATCGGGCACCGACTCCAGGCCCAGGTCGTTGGCCGGGGCGCCTTCCACCGGGGAGTACTGGAAGCAGCCGACGCGGTCGAGCTGGGCTTCGGTCAGCCAGTCGAGCAGGTACTGGAAGTCTTCCTCGGTCTCGCCGGGGAAGCCGACGATGAAGGTCGAGCGGATGGTCAGCTCGGGGCAGAGCTCGCGCCACTTCTTGATGCGCGCCAGGGTCTTGTCCTCGAAGGCCGGGCGCTTCATGGACTTGAGCACTTTCGGGCTGGCGTGCTGGAAGGGGATGTCCAGGTAGGGCAGCAGCTTGCCCTGGGCCATCAGCGGGATGACGTCGTCGACGTTGGGGTAGGGGTAGACGTAGTGCAGGCGCACCCACACGCCCATGCTCGACAGAGCTTCGCACAGCTCCAGCATGCGCGTCTTCACCGGCTGGCCGTCCCAGAAGTCCAGCTTGTACTTCAGGTCCACGCCGTAGGCGCTGGTGTCCTGGGAGATCACCAGCAGTTCCTTGACGCCGGCCTTGACCAGGCGCTGGGCCTCGCTGAGCACGTCGCCCACCGGGCGGCTGACCAGCTTGCCGCGCATCGACGGGATGATGCAGAAGCTGCAGCTGTGGTTGCAGCCCTCGGAAATCTTCAGGTAGGCGTAGTGGCGCGGGGTGAGCTTGATGCCCTGCGGCGGCACCAGGTCGACCAGCGGATTGTGCTCGGCCCTGGGCGGCACCACCTCGTGCACGGCGCTGACCACCTGCTCGTACTGCTGCGGGCCGGTCACGGCCAGCACACTGGGGTGCACGTCGCGGATGCTGTCCTCGGCCACGCCCATGCAGCCGGTGACGATGACCTTGCCGTTCTCGGCGATGGCCTCGCCGATGGCGTCCAGAGACTCGGCCTTGGCGCTGTCGATGAAGCCGCAGGTGTTCACCACAACGACGTCGGCGTCCTCGTAGGTGGGCACGATCTCGTAGCCCTCCATGCGCAGCTGGGTGAGGATGCGTTCGGAGTCGACCGTTGCCTTGGGGCAACCGAGGCTGACGAAACCGACTTTGGGCGTTGCGGTGGACATGGGCGGCTAACCTCTAAGGGCGCGCTGGCGGCGCCTCTGATCAAAAAGTGCGCAATTCTAGCGGCGTCCCACGCGCTTGACCAGCCTCCGTGAGACAAGCTGCCGCAGCGGCCGGCGAAAGCGCCGGCAGACACAGGGTAAGGGCGGCAAACACCTTCTATAGTCACTCAGATCAGGTTTTCGTGGCTCTTGCATCGCCGGGCCCGTCGGCGCAGGATGCGCCGAATTTTTCCTAGAGGAATTTTGTTACATGTCCAACGCCAGCGCTGGAACCGCGGAGCAGCAGGAAAACCATTCAAGCTCCGCCCTGGGCATGATGGTGGCCGCGGTGGGCGTCTGCTACGGCGACATCGGCACCAGCCCGCTGTACACGCTCAAGGAAGTCTTCGTCGGCGGCTACGGCGTGCAGGTGGGGCACGACGCCATCCTCGGCATCCTCTCGCTGATCTTCTGGTCGCTGGTCTGGGTGGTCTCGATCAAGTACGTGATCTTCGTCCTGCGCGCTGACAACCAGGGCGAGGGCGGGGTGATGGCGCTGACCGCGCTGGCGCGCCGCGCCGCCCACGATTACCCGCGGCTGAGCTCGGTGCTGGTGGTGCTGGGCCTGTTCGGCGCCTCGCTGTTCTATGGCGACAGCATGATCACCCCGGCGATCTCGGTGCTCTCGGCGATCGAGGGCCTGGAGATCGCCTTCGACGGCCTGGAGCACTGGGTGGTGCCGCTGGCGCTGATCGTGCTGGTCGGCCTGTTCCTCATCCAGCGCCATGGCACGGCGCGCATCGGCATCCTGTTCGGCCCGGTGATGGTGATCTGGTTCGTGGTGCTGGGCGCGCTCGGCCTGTACGGCATCTACCAGCACCCGGTGGTGCTGAACGCGATGAACCCCTACTGGGCGGCGAACTTCTTCATCGTCCATCCGGGCATCGGCGTGGCCATCCTCGGCGCCACCGTGCTGGCGCTGACCGGCGCCGAGGCGCTGTACGCGGACATGGGCCACTTCGGCCGCAAGCCGATTTCCCGCGCCTGGTTCGCCCTGGTGCTGCCGGGCCTGGTGCTGAACTACTTCGGCCAGGGCGCGATGATCCTCTACAACCCGGAGGCCGCGCGTAACCCTTTCTACCTGCTGGCGCCGTCCTGGGCGTTGCTGCCGATGGTGGCGCTGTCCACCGTGGCCACGGTGATCGCCTCCCAGGCGGTGATTTCCGGGGCCTTCTCACTGACCCGCCAGGCCATCCAGCTGGGCTTCGTGCCGCGCATGTTCGTGCAGCACACCTCCAGCCAGGAGCAGGGGCAGATCTACATCGCCGGGGTGAACTGGGCGCTGATGGTCGGCGTGGTGCTGCTGGTGCTGGGCTTCGAGTCGTCCGCGGCGCTGGCCTCGGCCTACGGCGTGGCGGTGACCGGGACCATGCTGGTGACCACCCTGCTGATGGGCGTGGTGCTCTGGCTGCACTGGAAGTGGCCGCTGTGGCTGGCCATTCCGTTCTTCTGCATGATGCTGCTGGTGGACGTGCTGTTCTTCTCGGCCAACCTGCCGAAGGTGGTGCAGGGCGGCGCCTTCCCGGTGGTGGCCGGTATCGCCCTGTTCATCCTGATGACCACCTGGAAGCGCGGCCGCCAGTTGCTGGTGGAGCGCCTGGACGAAGGCTCGCTGCCGCTGCCGCTGTTCATCGCCAGCATCCGCTCGCAGCCGCCGCACCGCGTGCAGGGCACCGCCGTGTTCCTCACCGCGCGCTCCGACGCCGTGCCCCACGCGCTGTTGCACAACCTGCTGCACAACCAGGTGCTGCACGAGCAGGTGGTGCTGCTCACGGTGGTCAACGAAGACAGCCCGCGGGTCGCCACCGACCGCCGCTTCGAGGTGGATGCCTACGGCGAGGGCTTCTTCCGCGTGCTGCTGCACTTCGGCTTCATGGAGGACCCGGACATCCCGGCGGCGCTGAAGTACTGCCACCTCAACGAGCTGGACTTCAGCCCCATGCGCACCACCTACTTCCTCAGCCGCGAGACGGTCATCCCGTCCCGGCGCATCGGCATGGCGCGCTGGCGCGAGGGGCTGTTCGCCTTCCTGCTGAAGAATGCCAACGGCAACCTGCGCTACTTCAACCTGCCGCTGAACCGGGTGATCGAGCTGGGGACGCAGGTGGAGATCTGAGTGGTTTTGCTGGGGAAGACAAAGCGCGCCTGAGGGCGCGCTTTTTCGTTCTGGGGGCTCGCCAAGCGACCGTGCATGGGATCGGCCGATCGCGGACGGAGTCCGCTCCTACGGTTCCAGGATGCACGGCTTTTCGTAGGATGGTGTTGAGCGAAGCGATACCCATCACCGCAACCGCATGGGTTTCGCAAGCTCAACCCATCCTACGGGACTCCGTCCGCGATTCGCGCGCAGGTGCGGGATGGCGCGGTTACTCCGGCCGCGCCTCGCCGGCGCCGGGCAGCATGCGCACCAGGGTGTTGTCGCGGCTGATGAAGTGGTGGAACAGCGCGGCGACGGCGTGCAGGCCGATCAGGAAGTAGCCGATGTTGCCGACGGTCTCGTGCACGGCCTTGACCTGCTTGGCCAGGTCCGCGTTCTCCGCCACCAGCGGCGGCAGTTGCAGGCCCCAGAAGGGGATCGGCTTGCCGGCGGCGCTGAGGATGGTCCAGCCGGCCAGCGGCAGGCCGATCATCATCGCGTAGAGCGCCACGTGCACGGCCTTGGCCAGCAGCATCTGCCAGGCCGGCGGGGCGGGCACTATCGGCGGGGTGGGGTAGATGAAGCGGCCGATCAGGCGCAGCCAGACCAGGCAGAACACGCTCAGGCCGAGCATGAAATGCCATTGGCTGAGCAGGGCGCGGGTGTCGCTGCCCTTGGGGTAGTTGCCCTTGAGTTCGATGCAGGTGTAGACGCCGGCGATCAGCACCAGCATCAGCCAGTGCAGGGCGATGGACAGGCTGCCGTAGCGGCGCGGGTAGGGGGGCTGGCTCATGGAAACTCCTTCTCTTCAGGCTGTCCCGCTCGTGGCGGCGGGTCGGGGCAGCTTGCGTCCGCAGCCTGAAGCCAGGCTGAAGACGCAGCCAATGCCTGAAGTGTAAGCCAGCCTTCGGCTCAGGACTCGTTCGGCGGCACCTGGCGCGCGCGAATGGCGTTGACCAGGCGCTTGGCCAGGGCCGGGTAGTTCTCGTCGAAGTGATGGCCGCCGGGCAGTTCGAGGTTCTCGCCGATGGCCTGGGGCTGGGTGCAGCCGCTCTCGTCCTTCTCGTCGATGCCGTACACGCAGAGCACCTTGGGCCCGGGCATGCGCGCCAGTTCCGGGCCGGTGGCGGCTTCCTGGCCGGCCTTGCCCAGCCAGCCCTGCACTTCGATCTCGAAGCTGCCGCTGCGCGCCAGGGCCAGCAGCAGCACGGCGCTGACCTGCTGCTTGTCGGCCTCGGGCAGGCGGTTGTAGATGGCCGGCAGCACGTCGGCGCCGAAGGAGTAGCCGGCCAGCACGAAGTGGGTGGCGCCCCATTTCTCGCGATAGTGCTGCATCAGCAGGGCGAGGTCGGCGGCGCTCTGCTCGGGGCTCTTGTGCTCCCAGAAGTAGCGCAGCGCGTCGATGCCCACCACCGGGTAGCCCAGCTCGGCCATCTGCCCGGCGACGTCGCGGTCCAGGTCGCGCCAGCCGCCGTCGCCGGAATAGAACAGGGTGACGGTGGGCGACGGCTTGGCGGCCGGCACCTCGACCACCGGGAAGTCGTCGCCGCTGCCCTGGATCAGGCGCTTGAGCTGGTCGTCGAGGACCACCGGCAGGCTGTCGTAGTAGTTGGCGATGACGGTCTCGGCATTCTGCTGGGTGCGGGCGAAGCGCGCGGTCCCGTCGTCCGGGTTGTCGTTCCAGGCCGCGGTCCAGTGGCCGTGGGGCGCGCTCTGCGGCAGCTTGGGCGCGGCGCAGTCGGGCTTGTCGAGGGCGAAGCCGACCGACAGGGCCTTGGCCTTGTCGCTGTTCTGCCCGGCCAGCCAGCGCCAGGCCCAGGCGCCGCCCTGGCGCACGCCGGCGACCAGGGTGGGCTGGGCGTCGAGCAGGTTCAGCGCGGCCTGCACGCGGTGCTGCTGGGCCACGCAGTCGTTGTCGGGGAAGAGGAACTGCACTACCCGGGCGCCGTTGTCGTGGGCCAGGGCCAGCAGCTGGGCGTCGTCCAGCTTGTTGTCCTGGGGCACCGCCAACAGCACGGTGGCGGTCGGATGGCGGGCGGGAATGGCCAGGCTCACCGGGCTGCCGTCGGGCAACTTGCCGTGCTCCAGGCGCGCCTGGGACAGCGGGTGGAACCACAGCGCCACGGCTGCGGCGGCAGCGGCGACTATCAGCAGCAGGACGATGGCCAACAGGCGCCAGCGACGTTTCGACATATCAGCGTTTCACCAGTCCGGACAGGCCGCCCGCGATCAGGGCGGCGGTATCGGCCAGCGCCACCAGCGGATCCAGTCCGGCGGGCACGGCCAGGTAGCGGGGTTCCCAGTCGGGCTGGAACTTGTCCTTGAAGCGACGCAGCCCCTGGAAGTTGTAGAACTGTTCGCCGCGGTGGAACACCAGCGCGCCCAGGCGCTGGGCCAGCGGCGCGCCGCGGCGCGGCTGCAGGCCCGAGAGCGGCACCATGCCGAGGCTGAAGCGGGCGTAGCCGTGCTCCTTGTAGTGCAGGATCAGGCCGAGCATGAGGAATTCCATGGTCATCTTCGGCGCGTCCGGCACCACGCGCATCAGGTCCAGGCTGGCCAGCCCGTGGCTGGCGGTTTCCAGCAGGTTGACGAAGGCCACCGCGCGACCCTGATGGCGCACCACGGCGACGCGGAAGTAGCGCAGGTATTCGGGAGTGAAACGGCCCAGGGAGAAGCCTTTCTCGCGGGTGGCCTTGCCGCCCAGCCAGGCGTCGGAAATCGCCCGCAGCTCGTCCAGCGGCGCCTGCCCGGCTTCGTGGAACTCGATGGCCAGGCCGTCGCGCTGGCCGCGGTTCCAGGTGTAGCGCAGGTCCTTCATGTCCTTGCCCTTGGCTTCCAGGTCGAAGCGCTGCAGGTCCACGCGCGCTTCCTCGCCGAGCTTGAGGGCGGTCAGGCCGATGTCCATGTAGAACGGCAGGTTCTCCGCGCGCACCTGGTAGAACACCGGGCGCGCGTGGTGCAGGTCGCAGAGGTCGCGGAACTGCCAGATCAGCTCGGCGCGGGCCTGGGTCGGGCCGATCGGGTCGTACAGCGCCACCAGGCTGCGGCCGCGGCGGGCGTACATGAGGAAGGCGTCCTGGCTCGGGTGGAACAGCAGGGCCTTGTCGCCGGACAGCGCCAGGCCGCCGTCGGGCTGCTCGGAGCGGGCGAGGATGGCGGCGGCGCGGTCCAGTTCCTCGGGCGTTGGCTCGTGGATCGCTGGCGGCGAGGTGCGCAGCAGCCAGGTCAGGCCCACCGCGGCCAGCAGCAGGCAGCTGCCCAGCAGGGCGCGCAGGCCGCGCGGGGCGTCGGCGTCGAGGGCGAACTGCCACCACAGCTCGTGGCTGTAGGGCACGTCCTGGTAGGCGAAGAGGAACAGCCAGATGGAGCTGGCCAGCACGCAGCCGGCGGCGGCCAGGTACAGCGGCGAGAAGGGCACTTCCATCAGCCGGCTGCGGCGGTAGAAGGAGCGGCGGAATATCGCCAGGAGCAGGGCGGTGACGCCGAGAATCGACGCTTCCTCCCAGTCCACGCCCTTGAGCAGCGACAGCACCGCGCCGCTGAGCAGCAGCACCAGGGTGATCGCCCAGGCCGCCGACAGGCGCCGGCGCAGGCCCTGGGCCAGCAGCAGGCAGAGCACGCCGATCAGGCTGGCGGCGAAGTGCGAGGCGTCCACCAGGCGGTGCGGGACCAGGAAGTCCAGCTCCTCCAGGCGGGTGTCGATGGACGGGGTGGCGCCGGAGAACAGCAGGACGATGCCGGAAATGAACACCAGCACCGCCAGCACCGGCGCGGCCAGGCCGGAGGCCACGCGCATGGCCTGGCGCGCCAGGAGCATGCGCCGCGCCTCGACCACCAGCAGCAGCAGGCAGGCCAGCAGCAGCGGCAGCACCACATAGATGAGGCGGTACATCAGCAGCGCGGCGGCCAGGGGCGCGGCGCCGATCTGCCCGGAGAAGGCCGCCAGCAGGATCGCCTCGAACACCCCGACGCCACCGGGCACGTGGCTGAGCACGCCGGCGGCCAGGGCGATCATGTAGACCAGCAGGAAGGCGCCGAACGGCGGCGCCTCGGGCAGCAGCAGGTAGAGCACGGTGGCGGCGGCGGCCACGTCCAGCGCGGTGATCAGCAGCTGCAGCAGCGACAGGCGCAGGCCCGGCAGGCGCACCGAGCGTCGGCCGATGCGGATCAGCTGGCTGTCCGGCGACGGCTGTTCCGCCTCGCGGCGCCGCTCCATGCCGATCACCAGCAGCACGCAGAAGGCCAGGATCGCTACTGCCAGGACCGCTACCAGCCACTGCGGCAGGCGTAGCGCCAGGGCCGCGTCGGGCAGGTCGCTGAGCGCCGCCATGGCCGCCAGCACCGGCAGCGCGCAACCCAGGGACAGGCTGGCGAACAGCGTCATGCGCGCCACTTCCATGGCGTTCAGCCCGGCGCGGGCGTACAGGCGGTAGCGCACCGAGCCGCCGGAGAGCATCGACAGGCCCACCGCGTTGCCGATGGCGAAGGCGCTGAAGCCGCCGGTGAGCAGCGTCGGCAGCGGCAGCTTCACCCCGGCGAAGCGGGTGGCCGACCATTCGTAGCCGAGCAGGCAGACGAAGCCGGCCACGGTGGCGGCCAGGGCGCCGAGCAGGGCGTTGCCGGGGATGTCCAGCAGGGCGTCGTGCAGGGAATAGGGGTCGATGTCGCGCAGCAGGTGGTAGCAGGCCACCAGCGCCAGGGCGAACAGCAGCAGGGTGACGCCGACGCCGATGGCCTGGCGGTGGGCGCCGAGCCGTTCGATCAGGCGCGGGCGGGAAGGAGCGCTGGCAGTTTCCGGAGTCTCAGGCGCGGTGGAGTCGACGCGCATCGGGCACCTCAATGGCTGTTGCGCGACAGGTGGGGGCACCCGCGCGAATTCCCAAGTCCATGGGAACAAATGACTGCAATTATGGGGGCCGCGGCCTGGATCAGGCTCGGTCTTTTTCCGCTGTAACGAAAAAAGCCACTCCGCAGAGTGGCTTTTTTCTATGTTGGTTGCGGGAGCTGGATTTGAACCAACGACCTTCGGGTTATGAGCCCGACGAGCTACCAGACTGCTCCATCCCGCGCCGGCCATTCTACTCGGGATGAACACCCTGTCAATCGATTTCTGCTTTCCGATCAATTATTTAAATTGAGCGCAAACGAAAAAGGCCACTCCGAAGAGTGGCCTTTTTCTATGTTGGTTGCGGGAGCTGGATTTGAACCAACGACCTTCGGGTTATGAGCCCGACGAGCTACCAGACTGCTCCATCCCGCGGCGGCCATTCTACTCAGGACGGCCACCCTGTCAACCGTTTTTTCAGAAAAACTGGTTTTTCTTCAGATGCTTAGCGAAGCGGGGCCGCAGCGGGCGGGCGGCGCAGGCGTTCGCGCCGTTTTGCATTACCATGGAAGCCTTCAGCTAATGCGCAGGAACGGACGGGGTATCTCCTCCGAGTTCCGGCGCTATCCCCTCCGAGCAGGTTCCGCGTTGAGTTCCCGGCAGCGAAAGATCATCCACATCGATTGCGACTGCTTCTACGCCGCCATCGAGATGCGCGACGACCCGAGCCTTGCGGGCAAGCCGCTGGCCGTGGGCGGCTCGCCGGACAAGCGCGGGGTGGTCGCCACCTGCAACTACGAGGCGCGCGTCTACGGCCTGCACTCGGCCATGGCCATGCGCACCGCGGTCAAGCTGTGCCCGGACCTGACCATCGTGCGCCCGCGCATGGACGTCTATAAAGGCGTGTCGCGGGAAATCCACGGGATTTTCCGCGACTACACCGACCTCATCGAGCCGCTGTCCCTGGACGAGGCCTACCTCGACGTCAGCGACTGCCAGCAGTTTTCCGGCAGCGCCACGCTGATCGCCCAGGACATCCGCCGGCGCGTCTGGTCGTCGCTGGGCATCACGGTGTCCGCCGGGGTGGCGCCGAACAAGTTCCTGGCCAAGATCGCCAGCGACTGGCGCAAGCCCAACGGCCTGTTCGTGGTCACCCCGGAGCAGGTCGAGGACTTCGTCGCCGCGCTGCCAGTGAAAAAGCTCCACGGCGTGGGCAAGGTCACCGCCGAGAAGCTGGCGCGCCTGGGCGTGCAGGACTGCCGGCAACTGCGCGACTGGTCGCGCCTGGCGCTGGTGCGCGAGTTCGGCGGCTTCGGCGAGCGCCTGTGGAACCTCGCCCGCGGCATCGACGAGCGCCCGGTGCAGGTGGACAGCCGGCGCCAGTCGATCAGCGTGGAGAACACCTTCGACCGCGACCTGCCCGACGTCGACGCCTGCCTGGCCGAGCTGCCCGGCCTGCTCGACGAACTGCAGCGGCGCATGCAGCGCCTGGACGCCAGCTACCGGCCGGGCAAGCCCTTCGTCAAGCTGAAGTTCCACGACTTCACCCAGACCACCCTGGAGCAGGCCAACGCCAGCCGCGACCTGGACAGCTACCGGCTGCTGCTGGCCCAGGCCTTCCAGCGCGGCGAGCGGCCGGTGCGGCTGATCGGCGTGGGCGTGCGCCTGGTCGACCTGCGTGGCAGGGCCGAGCAACTCAGCCTGTTCTGAGAACCTGCCTACGATCTGCTGCGCGTCGGCATAACTGCGTTAAAAACAGGCGAGTGATGCTCATTTAGTGGACTAAACTGCGCTCCCTCCCCTGTTTTTGCCTTGTTCTGCTCTAGCTCGCGAGCTCGTAGACAGGTTCTGAGCGTTGCCGGCGTTGGGTAAAAGTCCGATCATGCGCAGCGCGTAGCCAGGGCCCCGAGCATGCGAATCCACGTCACCTTCACCGACCGCGTCGGCATCACCCAGGAAGTCCTGGCGCTGCTGGGCGCGCGCAACCTGAATCTGGACGCGGTGGAGATGGTGCCGCCGAACGTCTATATAGACGCCCCCGAGCTGCGCCAGGAAGTGCTGCACGAACTGCACGGCGCGTTGCTGCGGGTGCGCGGCGTGCTCTCGGTGCAGATCGTCGACATGCTCCCCGGCCAGCGCCGTAGCCTGCACCTGGACGCGCTGCTGGCGGCCATGGGCGACCCGGTGCTGGCGGTGGACGCCCAGGCCCGGGTGCTCCTCGCCAACCCGCGGCTGATCGACCTGTGCGGCCGCCAGCCGGCCGGCGAGTCGCTGTCTACCCTGTTCGATGAACCGGGCCTGGCCGAGCACCTGGTGGAGAAGGGCTTCCGCCTGCCGATGCACGAGGTCAGCCTCGGTGGCCAGCCGCTGCTGCTGGACGCCACGCCGATCCGCGGCACTGGCGATGCGCTGGACGGCGGCCTGCTGACGCTCTACCCGCCGAGCCGCATCGGCGAACGTCTGTCGCTGCTGCACCACGACCACGCCGAGGGCTTGCAAGGCCTGATCGGCCGTTCCGCGCCGCTGATGCAATTGAAGGCGCGGGTGCGCAAGGTCGCCGGGCTGGACGCGCCGCTGCTGATCCAGGGCGAGACCGGCACCGGCAAGGAACTGGTGGCGCGCGCCTGCCACGCCTTGAGCGCGCGCCGCGAGGAGCCCTTCCTGGCGCTGAACTGCGCGGCGCTGCCGGAAAGCCTGGCCGAGAGCGAGCTGTTCGGCTATGCCTCCGGCGCCTTCACCGGCGCCCAGCGCGGCGGCAAGCCGGGCCTGCTGGAGCTGGCCGACCGCGGCACAGTGTTCCTCGACGAAGTGGGCGAGATGTCGCCCTACCTGCAGGCCAAGCTGCTGCGCTTCCTCAGCGACGGCTGCTTCCGCCGCATCGGCGGCGAGCGCGAGGTGCGGGTGAACGTGCGGGTGCTCTGCGCCACCCACCGCAACCTGGCGAAGATGGTTGGCGAGGGCAGCTTCCGCGAAGACCTCTACTACCGCCTCAACGTGCTCAACCTGCAGGTGCCGCCGCTGCGCGAGCGCGGCCAGGACATCCTGCTGCTGGCCGAGCACTTCCTGCGCCTGGCCTGCACGCAGATCCAGCGCCCGGCGTGCCGCCTGGCGCCGGAAACCCATCCGCTGCTGCTGGGCAACCGCTGGGCCGGCAACGTGCGCCAGTTGCAGAACAAGATCTTCCGCGCCGCGGCCATCGGCGAGGGCGAGGTGATCGGCGTCGAGGACCTGGAAGTGGCCGGCACCGAGCTGGACACCCGCCAGGCCGCCGACGAGGAAGTCACCAGCCTGGAGGAGGCCGTGCAGCAGTTCGAGAAGTCGCTGCTGCAACGGCTCTACGCGGCCTACCCCTCGACGCGTCAGCTGGCCGCGCGGCTGCGCACCTCGCACACCGCCATCGGCCAGCGCCTGCGCAAATACGGGATCGGCGAGCGCTGAGAGTGGAACGATTTCGCTCCGGTGGAGCGTTTTCGTTCCATTTGGCGGCGGCCGCGCCAGCCGGGGCCCTGATGCGCTAAAGGCCAGGAGACTGGTTGGTTTTTGTGGAATGATTTCGTTCCAAAGGCTGGATCGCACCTGGCGGTTATATTAATCAACTGATTGATTTATAAGTGTTTTATTGGTTTTGGCATCACCCTTGCTCTCGTGCCGGGAAAAATCGCGAGCCACCCGACGGCTCGATTCGAGACCAAGAGGACGACCCATGACCACCCTGCGCTTCACACCCGACCATGAATGGCTGCGCCTCGAAGCTTCCGGCGAAGTGACCGTTGGCGTCACCGACTATGCCCAGGAGGCCCTGGGCGACGTGGTCTACGTCCAGCTGCCGGAGCTCGGCCGCCATGAGCAGGGCGCCGAAGTGGCGGTGCTGGAGTCGGTGAAGGCCGCCAGCAACATCGTCATGCCGCTGGCCGGCGAGGTCACCGAGGTCAACCCCGCGCTGATCGACGGCCCGGAGCTGGTCAACCAGGCGCCGCTGGCCGACGGCTGGTTCTTCCGCATCCGCCTGGATGACGCCGCCGCCCTCGACACCCTGATGGACCAGGCCGGCTACGAAGCCTACCTGTCCGCCCGCGCCTGAACCGGGGAGCCCGCATGAGCAAGGTCCAACTGAGCACCCGCAACGAATTCATCGCCCGCCACATCGGCCCGCGCGAGGCCGACACCCAGGCCATGCTCGAACTGGTCGGCTACGCCAGCCTCGACGCCCTGACCGACAGCGTCATCCCCAACAGCATCAAGGGCACCAGCGTGCTCGACGGCAGCGCGGGGCAGGGCGAGGCCCAGGCCCTGGCCGACCTGCGCGCCATCGCCGCGCAGAACCAGCTGCTACGCAACCACATCGGCCAGGGCTACTACCCCTGCCACACCCCGGCGCCGATCCTGCGCAACCTCCTGGAAAACCCGGCCTGGTACACCGCCTACACCCCCTACCAGCCGGAAATCTCCCAGGGCCGCCTGGAAGCGCTGCTGAACTTCCAGACGCTGATCGGCGACCTCACCGGCATGCAGATCGCCAACGCCTCGCTGCTGGACGAAGCCACCGCCGCCGCCGAGGCCATGACCTTCTGCAAGCGCCTGTCGAAGAACAAGGCCGCCCAGGCCTTCTTCGCCTCCGCGCACTGCCACCCGCAGACCCTCGACGTGCTGCGCACCCGCGCCGAGCCGCTGGGCATCGAAGTGGTGGTCGGCGACGAAGCCGCGCTGCAGGACTTTTCCGCCTACTTCGGCGTGCTGCTGCAATACCCGGCCAGCACCGGCGCGGTCATCGACTACCGCGAGCTGATCGAGCGCGCCCACGCCGCCGGCACCCTGGTAGCCGTGGCCGCCGACCTGCTGGCGCTGACCCTGCTCACCCCGCCGGGCGAATTCGGCGCCGACGTGGTCCTCGGCAGCGCCCAGCGCTTCGGCGTGCCGCTGGGCTTCGGCGGCCCGCACGCGGCCTACTTCGCCACCCGCGACGCCTTCAAGCGCGACATGCCCGGCCGCCTGGTCGGCATCTCCATCGACCGCTTCGGCAACCCGGCGCTGCGCCTGGCCATGCAGACCCGCGAGCAGCACATCCGCCGCGAGAAGGCCACCAGCAACATCTGCACCGCCCAGGTGCTGCTGGCCAACATCGCCAGCATGTACGCGGTCTACCATGGCCCGCAGGGCCTGAGCGATATCGCCCGGCGCGTGCACCGGCTGACCGCCATCCTCGCCGCCGGCCTGGCGCAGCTGGGCCACAAGGTCGAGCAGGAATACTTCTTCGACACCCTGAGCGTCGCCACCGCGCGCCCGGCCGCCGAAGTCCACGCCGCCGCCCAGGCCGCCGGCATCAACCTGCGGGTGATCGACGACGGCCGCGTCGGCGTCTCACTCGACGAGACCTGCGAGCAGGCCGCCGTCGAAGCCCTGTGGGCGGTGTTCGCCGCCGGCCAGGCGCTGCCGGACTTCGCCGCCCTGGCCGCCAGTGTCGGCGACCAGCTGCCGCAAGCGCTGCTGCGCACCTCGGCCTTCCTGCGCCACGAAGTGTTCAACCGCTACCACTCGGAAACCGAGCTGATGCGCTACCTGCGCAAGCTGGCCGACAAGGACCTGGCGCTGGACCGCAGCATGATCCCGCTGGGCTCCTGCACCATGAAGCTGAACGCCGCCAGCGAGATGATCCCGATCACCTGGGCCGAGTTCGGCAACCTGCACCCCTTCGCCCCGGCCGAGCAGGCCGCCGGCTACCGGGCCATGACCGCGGAACTGGAGGCCATGCTCTGCGCCGCCACCGGCTACGACGCCGTGTCGCTGCAGCCCAACGCCGGCTCCCAGGGCGAATACGCCGGCCTGCTGGCCATCCGCGCCTACCACGCCAGCCGTGGCGAAGGGCACCGCGACATCTGCCTGATCCCGTCCTCGGCCCACGGCACCAACCCGGCCACCGCCCAGATGGCCGGCCTGCGCGTGGTGGTCACCGCCTGCGACGCGCGCGGCAACGTCGACCTGGCCGACCTCAAGGCCAAGGCCGAGGAACACCGCGAGCGCCTGGCGGCGATCATGATCACCTACCCGTCGACCCATGGCGTGTTCGAGGAAGCGGTGCGCGACATTTGCGCCATCGTCCACGACAACGGCGGCCAGGTGTACATCGACGGCGCCAACATGAACGCCATGGTCGGCCTGTGCGCGCCGGGCAGGTTCGGCGGCGACGTCTCGCACCTGAACCTGCACAAGACCTTCTGCATCCCCCACGGCGGCGGCGGCCCGGGCGTCGGCCCGATCGGCGTGAAGGCGCACCTGGCGCCCTTCCTGCCCGGCCACGGCGAGCAGCTGGAGCGCAAGCAGGGCGCGGTGAGCGCGGCGCCCTTCGGCAGCGCCAGCATCCTGCCGATCACCTGGATGTACATCCGCATGATGGGCGGGCAGGGCCTCAAGCGCGCGTCCCAGGCGGCCATCCTCGGCGCCAACTACATCGCCCGCCGCCTGGAAGAGCACTACCCGGTGCTCTATACCGGTGAGAACGGCCTGGTGGCCCACGAGTGCATCCTCGACCTGCGCCCGCTCAAGGAAACCAGCGGGATCAACGTCGACGACGTGGCCAAGCGCCTGATCGACTTCGGCTTCCACGCCCCGACCATGTCCTTCCCGGTGGCCGGCACGCTGATGGTGGAGCCCACCGAGAGCGAGTCGAAAGAGGAGCTGGACCGCTTCTGCGACGCCATGATCCGCATCCGCGAGGAAATCCGCGCGGTGGAACGCGGCGAGCTGGACAAGGACGACAACCCGCTGAAGAACGCTCCGCACACCGCGGCGGAGCTGGTTGGCGAGTGGTCGCACCCCTACAGCCGCGAGCAGGCGGTGTACCCGCTGGCGAGCCTGGTGGACGGCAAGTACTGGCCGCCGGTGGGCCGCGTGGACAACGTCTACGGCGACCGCAACCTGGCCTGCTCCTGCCCGTCGATCGCCGACTACCAGGACGCGTGAACCCTTAAGTCCCTGTGCCCGCTCCTGCGGGCGCCGTGGCCGCGGTGGGCGCCGGATGCGCCGGCGCGGCCTTTTTTTCGCCAAGGAGACGCCATGAGCCTCGCCAAGACGCCGCTGTACGACCTGCACCTGGAACTGGGTGCGAAGATGGTTCCCTTCGCCGGCTACGAGATGCCGGTGCAATATCCGCTGGGCGTGCTCAAGGAGCACCTGCACACCCGCGCCCGGGCCGGCCTGTTCGACGTGTCGCACATGGGCCAGCTGCGCCTGCGCGGCGCCGACGCCGCTGCTGCGCTGGAAAGCCTGGTGCCGGTGGACATCCTCGACCTGCCGCTCGGCCAGCAGCGCTACGCGCTGTTCACCAACGCCGAGGGCGGCATCCTCGACGACCTGATGGTGGCCAACGCCGGCGACCACCTGTTCCTGGTGGTCAACGCCGCCTGCAAGGACCAGGACCTGGCGCACCTGCGCCAGCACATCGGCGCGCGCTGCGAGATCGAGTCGCTGTTCGACAGCCACGCCCTGCTGGCCCTGCAAGGCCCGGCCGCGGCCGAGGTGCTGGCGCGCTTCGCCCCGGCGGTGAAGGACCTGACCTTCATGCAGGTGGCGAGCGTCGAGCTGCTGGGCGCGCAATGCAACGTCAGCCGCTCCGGCTACACCGGCGAGGACGGCTACGAGATTTCCGTGCCCGTGGCCCAGGCCGAAGCCCTGGCCCGCGCGCTGCTGGCCGAGGAAGAAGTGCAGCCGATCGGCCTTGGCGCGCGCGACTCGCTGCGCCTGGAAGCCGGCCTGTGCCTGTATGGCCACGACATGGACAGCGCCACCACCCCGGTGGAAGCGAGCCTGGGCTGGGCCATCTCCAAGGTGCGCCGCGCCGATGGCGAGCGTGCCGGTGGCTTCCCCGGCGCCGAGCGCATCTTCGCCCAGCAGCGCGAAGGCGTGGCCAGCAAGCGCGTCGGCCTGCTGCCGCAGGAGCGGGTGCCGGTGCGCGAGGGTGCGGAGATAGTCGACGCGCAAGGTGCGGTGATCGGCAAGGTCAGCAGCGGCGGCTTCGGCCCGAGCCTGGGCGCGCCGGTGGCCATGGGCTACGTGGCCAGCGCCCATGCCGCGCTGGACAGCGAAGTGTTCGCCATGGTGCGCGGCAAGCGCGTGCCGATGAAGGTGGCGCGCACGCCGTTCGTGCCGCAGCGGTATTACCGCGGTTGAGGAGCATTGCGGACGGAGTCCGCTCCTACGAAAAGCGGGGTAGGGCGTATGACCGTTCGCGGTTATACGCCGTAGTTCCGAGCGCCATGGTCATGCGGGTGCGAA
Organism: Pseudomonas citronellolis; assembly: GCF_001586155.1. Classification (NCBI taxonomy): domain Bacteria; kingdom Pseudomonadati; phylum Pseudomonadota; class Gammaproteobacteria; order Pseudomonadales; family Pseudomonadaceae; genus Pseudomonas; species Pseudomonas citronellolis. Next base: position 5,204,928 of record NZ_CP014158.1, on the reverse strand, counting down.
ATGAAGCGTCCGAACGGCGGATAACGCCGCAGGCGTTATGCGCCCTACGGTCGATGTGTCCGACCTCAAGGCTCTTTCGCGAAGATAAAAAAAGGCCGCTTTCCCCTGCCTGAGTTGAAGAAAGCGACCTGGAAGAACGGATGTTTCGGTGGGGTATTACATGAAGATCCGCGCGGAGCCTCTCAGCGCGCCGTGATCACCGATAGCTTGGTGATCCCGGCCTTTTCGATCGAGGCCATGGCCTTGGCCACCTGGCCGTAGTTCACGCCCTCGTCGGCCTGCAGCTGCACGCGCAGTTCAGGTTCCTTGGCCTTGGCGGCCTCCAGGCTGCCCTGCAGCAGCTCGGGCTGGATTTCGTCCTTGTTGATGAACCACTTGCCGGCGCCGTCGATGCTCACCACCAGCGGATCCTTCTGTTCCGGCGGGGCCACCGATTCGGTCTTGGGCAGGTTGATCGGGATGGCGTTGGTCAGCAGCGGCGCGGTGACGATGAACACCACCAGCAGCACCAGCATCACGTCCACCAGCGGGGTGACGTTGATCTCGGAAAGAACCTCGTCGCTGTCCTGGGTCGAGAAGGCCATGTCAGCTCGCCTCCTTCACGTTCTTGCCGGCCACCGGCTTGCGGGCCGTGGCGGGGTGCACGATGACGCGGAAGGCGCTCTTCTGGGCGAGGCTGTAGAAGTCGTGGGCGAAGTCGTCGAGGTCGGCCGCGGTGAGCTTCAGGCGGCGCAGGAAGTAGTTGTAGACCAGCACCGCGGGCACGGCGACGGCGATGCCCACGCCGGTGGCGATCAGTGCCGAGCCGATCGGGCCGGCCACGGTTTCCAGGCTCGCCGAGCCCGCGGCGCTGATGCCCTTGAGCGCTTCCATGATGCCCCACACGGTGCCGAACAGGCCGATGAAGGGCGAGGTGGAGCCGATCGAGGCGAGCACCGCCAAGCCCGATTCCAGGGAGCGGCGCTCGCGCTGGATCTGCTGGCGCAGGGCGCGTTCCAGGCGGTCCTGGTGGTTGATCGACTGGGCCAGGTCATGCTGGTTGCCGTCCGGCACCTGGATGGCGGCGAAGCCGGCCTGGGCCACGCGGGCGCCGGCGCCGGGCTGGCCGGCGGACTGCTCGCCGGCCGATTCGAGGCTGGTGGCGCCCCAGAACTGCTTCTGGAAGCGGCGGTCCTGGGACTTCTGCCGGCCGAACTGGATGCCCTTGACCAGGGCCAGGCTCCAGGTGAGGACGGAGAAGCCGGCCAGCAGCCAGATCACCGCGCCTTCGACGGATTCCACGGGGTTGAGGGGCAGACTCATGGGGTTCTCTCCTGTGCGAACGGGTCGCAGATCAATTCAGTTTGAAGTCGATGGGCACGCTGACCCAGCCGTCCTGGGCCACGTCGCCGCGTTTGGCGGGTACGAACTTCCAGCGCTGCACGGCCTTGATCGCCGCCTGGTCGAGGGCCTCGCGGCCGCTGGAGGTCTGCACCTGGATTTCGCTCGGGCCGCCGCTGGCCAGCACGTGGACGCGCAGCAGCACCGTGCCTTCCCAGCCGCGGCGCTGCGCCAGGGCCGGGTATTCCGGCGCCGGGTTGTGCAGGTAGCCGGCGTGGGCCGAGGGCGGCGTGACCGGGGCCGGCGCCGGTGGAGCCGGGGGCGCGGGCGGTGCCGGCGGGGTTTCCGCCTTGGGCGGCGCGGGCGGCTGTTCCACCGGCTTGGGTTTGGGCTTGGCCACCGGTTTCGGCTTGGGCTTGGGGATCGGCTTGGGCGGCGGCGGTTTCACCGCGTTCTCGTCCACCACGGGCGGCGGCGGTTCCTCCACCACCGGCGGCGTCGGCTCGGGTGGCGGCGGTTCCACCACCGGCGGGGTGGGAGCGCTGAATTCGATGGTCATGGGCGGTACCTGCGGCGGCACCTCGGGCAGCCTGGGCGTGGGCTGCTGGCTCAGCCAGTAGGCCACGGAGCCATGCAGGGTCAGGACCAGCAGGCCGAGCAGCAGCGCTTCGCGGCGGCCCAGCACACTGTGTTTCGCCGGCACGTGGCGCACCAGCTGCAGGGGCGGGCGCAGCGGCCGGCCCAGCTCGACCATATCGCCACCGGGCGCGTGGCGCAGGAGCGGGTCCTGCGCGACGGCGGGCTGGGGGTTGGCCATGGACGATCTCCTCGGGTTTCTAGCGAAAGCGCGGCACCGTGGAGGCACCGGGTACGGGCTGGATGATTGAGGGAACGCCTTAGCTATTAAAGTAATTGTTTGCCTTATTTAAATTTCCTTAAGGAATAAGTGATTCGTGCGGATCGCTGCAGGCGGCGTGGCACTAGGGCTTGGCCGATCCGCTGGAAGCCTTCATGCCTTTGCGGCATGAAAAATATGCCCGCAGGGCTGGGCGCCGAAGCCCGTTCCAGAGCCTTCGCGACAGGGCGTCGCCAGGTGCCCCGAAACCATCGCCGTTGCCGAGTTCCATACCCAGGCCCGCGCCAGCCCGCGGCCGCCTGGCGCTTGCCTCCCGGCGGCTTTCCCCGCAAGATCGCGCGCTCGCTTTCGCGGCGATGTAAAATCGCCCCCACAGCTGGTCGTACCCCCGCAGGTGCAGTGAAGACATGACGCAGATATCCGAACGCCTCCTGGTCCAGGCCCACCTCGCCGCCAAGCAGCCCCGTGTGCTGAGCGCGCAGGAAGAGGCCGAGTACCGCGCGGCCATCGCCGCCGAGCTGAAGGCGCAGAACGCCGTGCTGGTGGCGCACTACTATTGCGACCCGGTGATCCAGGCCCTGGCCGAGGAGACCGGCGGTTGCGTCTCCGACTCCCTGGAGATGGCCCGCTTCGGCAACCAGCACCCGGCGCAGACCGTGGTGGTGGCCGGAGTGCGCTTCATGGGCGAGACGGCGAAGATCCTCAACCCCGAGAAGCGCGTGCTGATGCCGACCCTCGAGGCCACCTGCTCGCTGGACCTGGGCTGCCCGGTGGAGGAGTTCTCGGCCTTCTGCGACCAGCACCCGGAACGCACCGTGGTGGTGTACGCGAACACCTCGGCGGCAGTGAAGGCGCGCGCCGACTGGGTGGTGACCTCCAGCTGCGCGGTGGAGATCGTCGAGCACCTGATGGACAACGGCGAGCCGATCCTCTGGGCCCCCGACCAGCACCTGGGCCGCTACATCCAGCGCGAGACCGGCGCCGACATGCTGCTCTGGGACGGCGCCTGCATCGTCCACGAGGAGTTCAAGGCCAAGCAGCTGGAAGACCTTAAGGCGCTGTACCCGGACGCGGCCATCCTGGTCCACCCGGAATCGCCTGAGGCGGTGGTAGAGCTGGCTGACGCGGTGGGTTCCACCAGCCAGTTGATCAAGGCCGCGCAGACCCTGCCGAACAAGCGCTTCATCGTCGCCACCGACCGCGGCATCTTCTACAAGATGCAGCAGCTGTGCCCGGACAAGGAGTTCATCGAGGCCCCCACCGCCGGCAACGGCGCGGCCTGCCGCAGCTGCGCGCACTGCCCGTGGATGGCCATGAACACCCTGGAGCGCACCCTGGCCTGCCTGAAGGAAGGCAGCGGCGAGATCTTCGTCGACCCGGCGCTGATCCCGCGGGCCATCCGCCCGCTCAAGCGCATGCTGGAGTTCACCCAGGCGGCGAGGCTGAAGGTGGCGGGCAACGCCTGAGCCTTCCAGCGGAGATGAAAAAGCCCGGCGATGCCGGGCTTTTCTTTTACTGTAGGAGCGGGCCCTGCCCGCGATTCGCGCGCAGGGCGCGCTCCTACAGGGGAATGGCGCGGGTGGGGCGGCGCGTAGGATCTTATCCGCGAATCGCGCCGGAACGTCCGGCTATCGCGGACAAGGTCCGCTCCTACGGGGGACGCCATGCCTCATGGTGAGTTGTAGGAGCGGGCCCTGCCCGCGATTCGCGCGCAGGGCGCGCTCCTACAGGGGAATGGCGCGGGTGGGGCGGCGTAAGCGGATCTCATCCGCGAATCGCGCCGGAACGTCCGGCTATCGCGGACAAGGTCCGCTCCTACGAAGAGCCCGCAATCGCTTCTACGACCGCGATCCGGCCGCCAGGCCGGTCAACCGCGCATCATCTCCTTGAGGATCTTCTCCTGCTCGCGGAACGCCTGCTGGCGCGCGTCCAGCTTGGCGGCCAGGGTGAAGTTGCCGCCGGCGCGGCGCTTGGCGAAGTCCAGCTGCTCGATGGCCGAGGGGTAGTCGCCGGTCAGCGCCAGGTACTCGGCGCGGGCCTGGTGCACGCCGATGGCGTTGCCGTCGATGGTGCGGGCGTCGGCCAGGCGGCTCCAGACGTCCGGGTCCAGCGGGCGGTCCTGGGTCAGCTTGATCAGGATCTTCTCGGCGTCGGCGGCCTTGTTCTGCTTGAGCAGGATGTCGGCCTGGGCCTGGACCAGCGGGTAGTTGCCGGGGTACTGGCCGAGCAGGCGCTGGACCCGGGCGAGAGCGTCGCCGAGCTTGTTCGAGGTGATGTCCAGGTCGACCTGGGCCAGGTTGTAGGCCACGTCGTTGGGCGCCTTGGCCAGCAGCGGCTGGAGGGTGGCGCGGGCGTCGTTGAGCTGGCCGACGCGGATCTGCGACAGCGCCAGGCCGTAGCGCGCGGCGTCGAGCTTGGGATTGTCGTCGAGCATGGCGCGGAAGCGCTTGCCGGCGATGCCCGGGGTTTCCTCGAAGAGCAGCTGTACGCGGGCGCGCATCTGCTGGTAGCGCAGCGAGTCTTCCTTGCCGCCCTGCGGGTACTGCTCGGCGCGGTTGCGGGTGTCGGCGATACGCGAGTCGGTCACCGGGTGGGTGAGCAGGAACTCCGGCGGCCTGGCGTCGTAGCGGTACTGCCGCGCCAGGCGCTCGAACATGGTCGGCATGGAGCGCGGGTCGTAGCCGGCGCGGACCATGTTGGTCACCCCGACGCGGTCGGCTTCCTGTTCGTTCTGCCGGGAGAAGCGCAGCTGGTTCTGGATCGCCGCCGCCTGGGTCGAGGCGATGGCGGCGATGCCGGCATCCCCGGCGCCCGCCGCCGCGGCCACGATGCCGGCGAGCATCGCCGCCATCACCGGCAGCTGCATCTGCTTCTGCGCTTCCAGGCCGCGGGCGAAGTGGCGCTGGATCAGGTGGCCGAGTTCGTGGGCCAGCACCGCGGCGTACTCGCCTTCGGTCTGGGCGTAGAGGAACAGGCCGCCGTTGACGCCGATGACGCCGCCGGGGGCGGCGAAGGCGTTGATCTGCGGGTCCTTGATCAGGATGAAGGCCAGGCGGTGGTCCTGCAGGTCGCTGGTTTCCGCCAGGCGGTAGACACTGCTTTCGACGAAGTCCTTGAGCTGGGTGTCGTTGATCGAGTCGACCTGGTTGCGCAGCATGCTCAGCCAGGCGCGGCCGAGCTGGAACTCCTGTTCCGGCGAGACGATGGACGAGCTGGCGTCGCCCAGGGCGGGCAGGTCGTCGGCCAGGGTGGGCATGGCCAACAGGCAGGCAAGCGACAGCAGGGCGGGGCGCAGTACTTTCATGTACAGGGAGCTCGTTCCGGGAAAGGCTCTACTTTAGCCGCAGGTCGTCGCCCATGCCTAGGTCGGGGCGGCGCCCGGCGGCCGTCTGTGCGAAGGCCGTCCAACCCTTGTAGGCCGCGCGCCTGAAGGATCGCTTAAGGCCGCGTGCATGCCGGCCCCTGGCGGCTTTTCCAACGGATTCGGTATTCTTGGGCGCCCATCTCGGAGTGCGTCGCCATGCCACCTGTCTCGTCCGCCGAAATTCCTTGTGACGCGGAACTGGACGCCAGCGGTCTCAATTGTCCCTTGCCCCTGCTCAAGGCCAAGCTGGAGCTCAACCGCCTGGCCAGTGGCCAGGTGCTCAAGGTGACGGCCACCGATGCCGGCTCGCAGCGCGATTTCCGCGCCTTCGCCCAGCTGGCCGGGCACCAGTTGCTGCATGAAGAGGTCGAAGACGGCCTGTACCGCTACTGGTTGCGCAAGAAGTAACCCGCCCCCGGACGCCCGGGACGGCGTCCTCATCGATCGCAGGAACCCCGATGCTCAAAGTTCTGCAAGGCTGGATGCAGCGCTACTTTTCCGACGAGGAAGCAGTGGTGCTGGCGGTCATCCTGGCCCTTGGCTTCACCGTCATCCTGGCCTTCGGCAGCATGCTCGCGCCGGTGCTCGCGGCCATGGTCATCGCCTTCCTGATCAAGGGCCTGCAGGGCCACCTGGAGCGCCTGCGGGTGCCGCGGCTGTTCGCCCTGTGGCTGGTCTACGCGCTGTTCCTGGGCATGCTCGCGCTGTTCCTGCTGGTGCTGGTGCCGCTGATCTGGAAGCAGCTGTTCACCCTGCTCAACGAGTTGCCGCGGATGTTCGGCGAATGGCAGTCGGTGCTGCTGATGCTGCCCGAGCGCTACCCGGCGATGGTCACCGAGGAGCAGGTGCTGCGCCTGATCGAGACCGCGCGCAACGAACTCGGCCAGCTCGGCCAGTGGGCGCTGACCTTCTCCCTGTCGGGCCTGCCGGTGCTGGTCAACGTGATGATCTACCTGGTGCTGGTGCCGATCCTGGTGTTCTTCTTCCTCAAGGACCGCCGGCGCTTCTACAACTGGTTCCGCAGCTACCTGCCGCGCGAGCGCGGGCTGATGAAGCAGGTGTGGGCGGAGATGGACAAGCAGATCGCCAACTACATCCGCGGCAAGGTGATCGAGATCATCATCACCGGCGGCGTCACCTACGTGGCCTTCGTCGCCCTGGGGCTGAACTACGCGGCGCTGCTGGCCCTGCTGGTCGGCCTGTCGGTGGTGGTGCCCTACATAGGCGCGGTGGTGGTGACCGTGCCGGTGGCGCTGATCGCGCTGTTCCAGTGGGGCTGGAGCGACCAGTTCATCTACCTGATGGTTGCCCACGCGATCATCCAGGCGCTGGATGGCAACGTGCTGGTGCCGCTGCTGTTCTCCGAGGCGGTGAACCTGCATCCGGTAGCGATCATTTGCGCGGTGCTGCTGTTCGGCGGGCTGTGGGGGTTCTGGGGGGTGTTCTTCGCCATTCCCCTGGCCACCCTGGTCAAGGCGGTGCTCGATGCCTGGCCGCGGCAGCCGGAGGCGCAGCCTCAGGTCAGTCCGATGATGTGAGCGTTTGGCTGAGCGGGGGAGCCCAGGCCGCTCCGTCCTACATCGCGGACGGAGTCCGCTCCTACAGTTACAGGGAAGCGCGGGCGTAGGAGCGGATTCCGTCCGCGATTGGATTCTCCGGCCGTGCCGGCCGCCCCGGTGGCACGAACAGCTCCCTCTCCTGGTGTGGAGAGGGATTTCCTGGCAGCGGGCTCAGGCCTTGGCCAGCTCCTGGGCAGCGGCAAGAACCTCGTCGACATGGCCAGGCACCTTGACCCCGCGCCACTCACGACGCAGCACGCCCTTGGCGTCGATCAGGAAGGTGCTGCGGTCCACGCCCATGTATTCCTTGCCGTAGAGCTTCTTCAGCTTGATCACGTCGAACAGCTGGCACAGCGCCTCGTCCTTGTCGCTGATCAGCTCGAAGGGGAAGCACTGCTTGGCCTTGAAGTTCTCATGGGACTTCAGGCCGTCGCGGGAGACGCCGAAGATCACGGTGTTGGCCTTGGCGAAGGCCTCGATCTTGTCGCGGAAGCCCTGGCCTTCGGTGGTGCAGCCCGGGGTGCTGTCCTTGGGGTAGAAGTACAGCACCACCTGCTGGCCTTTCAGGGCCGAGAGTTGCACCTGCTGGCCACTGGTGGCCGGGGCCTGGAAATCGGCGACGGGTTTGTCGAGTTCGACGGCCATGGAGCTCTCCTTGGAAATATCGGCCTTGGAAATACTGGCGACTTACGGGTGCTGCGGGCGCCAGGGTTCGATCAGCGCGTCCAGGTTCAGGGCGTCGGCGAAGTCGAGGAACTGGTCGCGCAGCCAGCTGATCTGGGTGCCGGCCGGCAGCGTCACGGTGATGGTGGCGTTGAGCATGCTGGTGTTGGTGTGCGGCGCCTGGTAGGTGTCGCAGGTCAGGTTCTCCAGCTCGATGTTGTGGTCGATGAAGAACTGGCACAGCTCGTTGAGGATGTCCGGGCGGTACACCGCGCTGACGTACGCCACGTAGGGCAGGGCCTGGGCGCGGGTGACGTGGGCGTTGCTGCGGGTCAGGCTGAGGGTGAAGGCATGGCGCTTGGCCAGCGCCGGCAGGCCGCCCTCGAGGCGGGCCAGGGCGTCCCAGCTGCCGGACACCTGGAGCACCAGCGCGCTGAACTCGCCGTGGCGGGTCAGGCGGCTGCTGACGACCGAGCAGCGGTTGTCCACGCAGGTGCGGCAGAGCACGCTGGTCAGCTCCATGGGGTTGGGCCCCAGGGCACTGATCAGCAGGAATTGTTCACGGGGGTGGGAGGCGGACATGCAGCTTTCCTGGGATGGGCGGCCAAGAGGGCCGCGTCGACAAAGGGGGAAGGGTAGCGAAAAGCGGCCGCCAGGGGAATGTCCGGCGTGCGCCGGGCGCCGCGCTCAGCTTGTGCAAGGCAGGTGGCACCAGTACCATTACGGCTTTCTTTTTCCGGCAGGAGCGGTTGCATGATTGCGGGCAGTATGGTGGCGCTGGTCACCCCCTTCGATGCTCAGGGTCGACTGGACTGGGACAGCCTCGCCAAGCTGGTGGACTTCCACCTGCAGGAAGGCACCAACGCCATAGTCGCCGTCGGCACCACCGGTGAATCGGCGACCCTCGACGTCGCCGAGCACCTGGAAGTCATCCGCCGCGTGGTCGACCAGGTCAAGGGCCGCATCCCGGTGATCGCCGGTACCGGCGCCAACTCCACTCGCGAGGCGGTCGAACTGACCGAAGCGGCCAAGAGCGGCGGCGCCGACGCTTGCCTGCTGGTCACCCCGTACTACAACAAGCCGACCCAGGAAGGCCTGTACCAGCACTTCCGCCACATCGCCGAAGCCGTGGCCATCCCGCAGATCCTCTACAACGTCCCCGGCCGCACCGCCTGCGACATGCTGCCGGAGACCATCGAGCGCCTGTCCAAGGTGCCGAACATCATCGGCATCAAGGAAGCCACCGGCGACCTGCAGCGCGGCAAGGAAGTGCTCGAGCGCGTCGGCAAGGACTTCCTGGTCTACTCCGGCGACGACGCCACCGCCGTCGAGCTGATGCTGATGGGCGGCAAGGGCAACATCTCGGTGACCGCCAACGTCGCCCCGCGCGCCATGAGCGAGCTGTGCGCCGCCGCCATGCGCGGTGACGCCGCCGCCGCGCGCGCCATCAATGACCGCCTGATGCCGCTGCACAAGGCGTTGTTCATCGAATCCAACCCCATTCCGGTGAAATGGGCCCTGCACGAGATGGGCCTGATCCCCGAGGGCATCCGCCTGCCCCTGACCTGGCTCAGCCCGCGTTGCCACGAGCCGCTGCGTCAGGCCATGCGCCAGACCGGCGTGCTGGCCTGAGGAGCATCGCATGAAGCGACTGGCAGGACTGACCGCGCTCGCCCTGGTCATCGGCAACACCTCCGGCTGCGGCTGGCTGTGGGGCAAGGATGGCTACTTCCGTGACCGCGGCACCGACTATCTGGATTCCCGGCAGACCGGGCCGATGAAGGTGCCCGAAGGGCTGCAGAGCAAGCAGCTCGACCCGCTGCTGCCGATTCCCATGAACATCGCCGACAGCCACGAGAAGGCGGGCGAGTTCGAAGTGCCGCGCCCGCTGCCCCTGGCCAACGCCGGCAGCTCCAGCGACTACAGCCTGCAGAAGAGCGGCGACTCGCGCTGGCTGATCGCTCAGCGCCCGCCGGCGGAAGTCTGGCCGGTGGCCCACCAGTTCTTCCAGGACAACGGCTTCTCCTTCGCCGACGAGCGTCCGCAGACCGGTGAGTTCTCCACCAACTGGCAGCCGCTGACGCAGCTCTCCGCGCCCCTGGCCCGCCGCCTGGGCAGCCGCGTCGCCGGCGTCGACCCCAGCAGCGAGGCGCGCGTGCGCGTGCGCATCGAGCCGGGCGTGCAGACCAACACCAGCGAAGTCTACGTCCTCAGCGAAACCCGTCCGGCCGGCAGCAGCGCCAGCGCCGACTGGCCGGGCAAGCCGGTGGTCCCGGCGCTGGACGCCGCGCTGCTCGACGAAATGCTCGCCAACATGTCCACCAGCGCCGAGAAGGGCGGTTCGGTGTCCCTGCTGGCCGCGCACTCCACCTACGACACCCCCGGCAGCGTGACCCTGGAGAAGGACGGTAACGGCAACCCGATGCTGACCCTCGACTCCGACTTCGACCGCGCCTGGGTCAGCGTCGGCCGCGCCCTGGAACGCGCCGACATCCGCGTCGACGACCTCAACCGCAGCCTGGGCGTTTACTACGTGAACGTCGCCGAGGGCGCGAAGAAGCTCGAGGAAGCGAAGAAGCCCGGCTTCTTCAGCCGCCTGTTCGGCGCCAGCGAAGAGAAGGCCAAGGCCGAGGAAGACGCCAAGGCGCAGCGCTACCAGGTGCGCCTGACCACCGTGAGCAACACGGTGCAGGTCACCCTCGACAAGGACATCAACACCTCCGCGCCGACCGACGTCGCGCAGAGCGTCCTGGAAAAACTTCAAGAGAGCATGCGCAATGCGTTTCGCGGTACTGGGGAGCGGAAGCCGGGGCAATTCGGCCTTGGTGAGCAGTTCTGACACCCGGGTACTGATCGATTGCGGCTTTGCGCTGCGTGAAACCATCAAGCGTCTGGCTCGCCTGGGTGTGCACCCCGGCGAGCTGGACGCCATCCTGGTGACCCACGAGCATTCCGATCATGTCCACGGCGTCGAGCTGCTGGCCCGGCACTACGGCATTCCCGTGTACCTCAGTGACGGCACCCTGCGCGGGCTGCGCAAGCCGCTGCAGCCGGCGGGCCTGCTCAAGGCCGGCCAGCGCCTGGAGCTGAAGGGCCTGGAAGTGACCGCGGTGGGCGTGGCCCACGATGCCCGCGAGCCCCTGCAATACGTGATTTCCGATGGCCGGCGGCGTTTCGGCCAGCTCACCGACCTGGGCAGCGTCACCGCCGAGGTGCTGGAATGCTATCGTGGCCTGGATGCCCTGGTAGTGGAGGCCAACCACGACAGCGACATGCTGGCGCGCGGCCCCTATCCCTACCCGCTGAAGGTCCGCGTGGGCGGCCAGTGGGGACACCTGAACAACCGTCAGTCCGCGCAGTTCGTCGCGGAACTGGGCTGGGAAGGGCTGCAGCACCTGGTGCTGGCCCACCTCAGCGAAAAGAACAACACGCCGCAGCTGGCCCGGCAATGTTTCGTCGACACCCTCGGGTGCGACCCGGACTGGCTGCAGGTAGCCGATCAGCATTCGGGGCTGGACTGGCGCGAAATCGCCTGACCCCCTACCAACCTAGCAAGCGGAGCCCATCATGGAAAAACGCGAAGAACTCTATCGCGGCAAGGCCAAATCGGTTTACACCACCGACGACCCCGACCGCCTCGTCCTGCTGTTCCGCAACGACACCTCGGCGTTCGACGGCAAGCGCATCGAACAGCTGGACCGCAAGGGCATGGTGAACAACAAGTTCAACGCCTTCATCATGCAGAAGCTGGAAGCGGCGGGCATCCCGACCCAGTTCGACAAGCTGCTGGCCGACAACGAAGTGCTGGTGAAGAAGCTGGCGATGATCCCGGTCGAGTGCGTGGTGCGCAACTACGCCGCCGGCAGCCTGGTGCGCCGCCTGGGCGTGGAAGAGGGCCTGCAGCTCAACCCGCCGACCTTCGAGCTGTTCCTGAAGAACGACGCCCTGGGCGACCCCTTCATCAACGAATCCCACGTCCAGGCCTTCGGCTGGGCGACCCTGGAACAGCTGGCGCAGATGAAGGCCTACTCCTTCAAGGTCAACGAAGTGCTGAGCAAGCTGTTCGACGACGCCGGCCTGCTGCTGGTGGACTTCAAGCTGGAATTCGGCGTGTTCCACGGCCAGATCGTCCTCGGCGACGAATTCAGCCCCGACGGCTGCCGCCTGTGGGACAAGGAAACCCGCAAGAAGATGGACAAGGACCGCTTCCGCCAGGGCCTGGGCGGTGTGATCGAGGCCTACGAGGAAGTGGCGCAGCGCCTGGGCGTACCGCTCTGACCTGTTCCAGGCGCGCAAGCATCTGATAGCACGCGAAAATTTCTCAAAAGAAGGCTTCGCGTTCGCCGATCAAGCTGATATGATGCGCGCCGCACGGAGAGATGCCGGAGTGGTCGAACGGGACGGATTCGAAATCCGTTGAGTCAGCAATGGCTCCTAGGGTTCAAATCCCTATCTCTCCGCCATATACAAGGGCTCCAGAGGTTTACGCTTCTGGAGCCCTTTTCTTTTGGGGGAATTTTGGGGGAATGACTTTGCGTGACATTCCCCCATTCCCCCACTAGAGTTCGCCGCATGGCGTACTACGAAAAGCGCGGCAGCGCCTGGCGGGCGCAGATTCGCCGCAAAGGACACCCCACTCTTTCTGCAACCTTCGATACCAAGGCCGAGGCCCAGCGCTGGGCGGCCGAGATCGAAGGTGATATGTCGCGCTCGCGCTTCGTCGATACCAGAGCAGCCATGCGGACCACGCTCGGCAAAGCCCTGAGGCAGTATCAGGAGGAGGTTACCGAGCACAAGAAAGGCGCCGACCAGGAGCGTGTTCGGATCAAGCGCTGGCTTGAGCACCCGCTCGCCGACAAGGCGCTTGGAGAAATCACCCCCTCCGACCTGGCCGAGTACCGCGATGAACGATTCAAGGCTGGCGCTTCGCCTGCTACCGTTCGTCTGAACCTGGCCATTATCAGCCACCTCTACACCGTGGCGGCGAAGGAATGGCGACTGGAAGGGCTGACCAATCCCTGCAAGAACCTGCGCATGCCAAAGGGCAGCAAGGCACGGGAGCGACGACCGACCACTGTTGAGCTAAGGAAGCTCTACGAGGAAGCGGCGAAGCTCCACCCTGAATTGCCCGTGATTATCGAGTTGGCGGCCGACACGGCAATGCGCCGCTCAGAACTGCTTCTGCTGCGTCGCGAGCAGATCCGCGACAAGGTGGCGATCCTGGAGGACACGAAGAACGGCGAGCGTCGGTCTGTGCCGCTGTCCTCCCGCGCACGCGAGCTGCTCAAGTCCCTGCCGGCGCGGATTGACGGCAAGGTGTTCAGCCTGGCGCCGAACACCGTCAGCAACTACTTCCCCAGGGCTTGCGAGGCCGCAGGAGTGAAGGACCTCACCTTCCACGACTTGCGCCACGAAGCCACGTCCCGCCTATTCGAACGGGGCTTCTCGATGATGGAGGTTGCTGCGATCACCGGCCACAAGACGCTGGCCATGCTCAAACGCTACACCCACCTTTCCCCGCACGATCTGGCAGACAAGCTCGGCTAGCCTATCTTCAGCAGCCGCGGCGGATCACGCCGTGGCCGACCAACCTTCGGAGCCTTGTGCTCTCCCGCCTCGTATTCGCGCAGGAACTTGCGCACCGTCTCCAGCCTCCAGCACACCCGAACCCCCTGTTTGAAGTACGGCGGAAGCCAATCCGGACGCGCCTGGATTGCGCTGCGGATAGACGATTCGGTCCTCCCGAGCAGCCTGGCCACCTCCGGGATATGGATGATTTCTGGTTCCATGGGCAATACCTCATCGCGCCGCTGGTGCGGCGATGGTGGAATGGTGATCAGAACTTGGGCTGCAGGTAGAACCAGCGACCGCGGATGAACTCGGCGCGCTCAGCCCGGGACGGCCACCGCTGGCCGATGGCACCGCACTTGCTGCAGCGAATATGCAGGGGTGTGGAGAAGATCCAGACGTGACGATTTGGAGGGCAGGGTGGATCGCTCATTCCATCTGCCTCCCGATCTCGGCCGCGGCACGGGTGATGGCTCTGCGCATAGCTGCGCGCTTATCGCCATCATGCTTCTCGACAACCTCATGCAACCACGCTGAATGCGGAGACCAACTTGCAGCGCAGGCCAGTTCGCCGGTGGACGTGCAGAGCTGGAGATCAACAGCCAGCCGAAACGCTTCGGAGTCGCTGATCAGCGGGTTCCAGTAGTAGTCGAGCCCAGGCCGGTAGATACCGGTGTGGATGCCGTTCTCGCTTTCGAAGAACTTCCCTTCGATGCCGACCGCCCTGGCCGCCAGTTCCAGCAGTTCACGGTCGCTCATCTCTCGCCTCCTTCCAGGGCTGCGTCGAAACCAATCCGAACTGCGCTGTAGGCCATGCTGCGGACCTCCCATAATGCATCTGGCACTCCCGGGCCGGTGCTCTTGTCGTGTGCGAAGTCACCTATGCGAGCCAGCATCTCGTTGGCTTCGTCGAAGGCCTCCTGCAGGCGTTCCAGGCGCTCAATCAGCCCGAGGATGGCTTGAGGGTTGGCGGCGGCGATGAACTGGCCAAGCGGTGAGCTCATGGCGTCTGCGTTGAAGGAAGAACCAAGGGCCCGCTCCGCCAGGTCCTTCAGCTTGTTGGTGTCGGTCATGGCTGCTTCACCTCGATTCCGGCTTGCTGGAGGGCTTCGACTACCTCGGAGTGATGCGGGAACTCCCAGTCCGGCAGCTCCACCCTCGGAGCCGCGCGGCTGGCTTGCCAGGCGGTCCAGGCAAGCTCTGTGTCAGCCATGATGTAGCCACCAGCAGGGACACGGCGACCCCCGAAGAACATCATCGCTTCAGGCGCTCTCGTGATGGATACGCACCGGCTGGTCGCCCAAGCTTCAAACTCTTCTCGAATGTCAGGCACAGTTCTGCCTCCCATATGGGTGTGCGGTTAAGGGGATATGAGCCGGCTATGAGCTTCTATGAGCCGGCGTGGTTAGCGCTGGAGGAGGGCGCGGAGTTCGTGCAGGCCTTCTTCGATTGCCCGCTTGGTGCGCTCATTGAGCTCCCGCGCCTGAGGGTGTGGGATGCGCCAGGTTTTCTCGATGTCTTCGAGGAGGCGGCGCGGCACCAGCACCTGGTCGGCGGGGATGGCGCGCCGGTTCCAGTCCTCCTGCAGAGTTTTCAGCCCCTGAGCGGTTTGCGCGTAGGTGTAGTCGTGTCCGCTGAGCGGGCACAGATCGTTCTCGGGATGAGCGACCCGGTACCAGTCACGCGCAATGACAAGGAACTCCAAGGCATCCCCGCAGAACGGACAGAGCTTCAGCTCAGGCATGACCGTCTCCCTCCTTCGTTCGACGCCACTCGATAACGTCTGCTCCCATGTCCTCGGCTATGAATCGCTTCATGCTGAAACCCCAAGTCAAATAACCACCACTTTCCTCGCAGCCAACCAGAATCGATCCGCAACTTAGCTTTAGGTCGACCTTGCCCGTCAGCATGTCGGAGAAATCATCTGGCTCAGCTATCATCCAGCCTCCGAGCACTTCCTCTGCGCGCGCTAGGACATCAGGAATCTCAAATTCACGAGAGAGGCCAACCAAGCAGGCCAGGTGGCGAATTCCCATTTCCCATCGATCCTTCCGAACAACTGCGCCGTCATCGCGAATTTCATAATCCTCGGCATTAGCATCCATAAACTCGGGACGGCGGAAATCTCGTTCAGTGGCTTGGCGCATTGACGTCCTCCTTCCCCTCGTCGAGCAGGGCGCGCAGCGCTTCTAGCGTCACTTCAAGCTCCATGACTGCGCTGTTGTTGTCGCCGATCTCGATGAACTCAACGCCGGACACCATGAAGTTAGAGGCACGATCTGAGAGCTTCTGTGCGGACTTCAGCAGATCACGCAACAGCCTTTCACTCACCGTCTGGCCGTTGAGACGCGCCAGTTCGTTGAGGCAGGCGTTCCATCCGTGGACTTCTCCGCACGCCTCGTGATCTTCGACGCATGGGTGCATTGGCATAGGCGGGAACTCCATGCGCTCCGGCATAACCACCACCCTTGCGCGCAGGGCTGCGACTTCCTCCCTTAGCGCCTGGGCCTCGGCTTCTAGGCGCTCTATGTCAGCCTTCGCGAGGATGCACTGCCCGCGCTCTTCCAGCTTTGCCATGTACAGCTCAGCGAAGCGGGTCGCCATTGCGTCGATATCAGTCATCGCGACCTCCCTGAGCCTGCTCGGCTTCAGTCGCTGGTGTGCCGCCTTTGGCGCGAATGGCTGCCTCAAGCGCTGACATCAAGTCATCTTCTGCCTCGCGTCCACCGACGATCATTCCGCCGAATGGCGTGATGATGCCGTCGGCGAAATAGCGGCTGTGTTTGACCCAAATTGAAAGCGGCGGCACCGGCGACCCGGTGGAGTCGCGGACCTCTTCGCTGTGCCCGTTGAACGATATGCTCCAGTCCTCGTCCACCTTGTGCTCCCAGCACCCTGGGAGGTCCTTAATCGACGCCTGCCCACAGAGTGTGCCGAGCTGGCAGCAGAGGATGAAGGTCGCGCAAATGTCATTCATCACTCACCTCCCTGCGCCGGAGCGGCGGCACGGTCAAGGCGTTCGATCTCGGCCAGGATCAGTGCGGCAGCGCGCACCAGGTTCTCGCGCGCCGACTTGGGCTTCCACCACTCCTTGTCCCAGGGCCAGAACAGTGCCGAGCCATTCCGAATGCCGTCCGGCCAGTCCGTGCCGATGCCACCGGCATGGAGCGCGTAACAGCTGGCCGCCCGGGCGATCTGTCCCCGGGTGGCCATGTCGTCGTGGCCTGCGTCGAAGCCCTTGGATTCAACCTGCCGGCGGCGCTCGGCTGCCACGTCGCGCCAGGCGGCGATGTCCGGCTCGTACTTAGCCAGTTCCAACTCCAGCTTCTCGATGCGGGCGCAGCTGAGGAGATGGAAGTCCACCAGTTCACTGATGGCCTGCTGCTTGCTCTTGCGCTCGAAGCGCTTGATCAGGCTGCTGCGGTCGCCGCCGCTCACCACTTCGAAGACGGCCATCACTCACCCCCCTTCGCCGGCGCGCCGGCAAGCAACGTCTTGGCTGCTTCGATTGCCGCGAATGCCTTGTTGTAAACGTGGACCGAAGGTGCTCGGGTTTGCACCAGGGCCCCGCACTCAAAGAGCAGGTGATCTGCCCATTCGACAGCCTCGCGCACTTCCTCCGGCACCTGCCCAGCCTGGGCGACCGGGGCGGCGTAGAGCATCGTTCCGATGGGCAGGTTGCGAGTGATGATGTCGCTCGTGCCGTCAGCGCTGAACGTCTCTTCCGAGACTGCTGCCACTGGCGCTTGCTTCTCCAACTCGGCCAGGCGAGACAGAACGGCGTCGCGTTCTTTTGCGAAGTGTTCGGCCCTTCGGGTTTGGTATTCAGCCTGCGATTCAGCCCCGTCAATCTTCTCCCGCAGCGCCCCGACGATGCGCTCGTGCTGGGCGACGGTCATCAGCTCGACAAGCACCTCCCCATCGGTGACCAGTGCTGCCTGAAGGCGCTCAATTGCGGGATTGACGGTAACAATATCGTTGTCGCCAAGCTCCCCGCCATCGAACACTCCGCCTAGAACGAGCACAGCCATCACCTCCGGCCGCTCCAGTTCCGGCGCCGGGGTTTCGTCGAGGAACAGGTCGTCGATTGACGTGGCGTTCGGATTGATTCCCGCTCCTGGGCCGAGCGCGTCTCTGGTGAGGCGCTCGGCGTTGTCGTCGAACGATTGATCGTCCAGATCCGGCGCCGAGGGGGGTTGCGCCCGGGCGGCGCGGGCCATCCAGCCGCGCTCCATGTCGCCAACGCAACCTGCGGGCTTCTCACGCTCAAGCCAGCTTTCGAACTCGGCGTACTCGTCCAGGTCCCCCTGCGCGCCCTCTGCCTGCTGCGAGGCGAGGATTTGCTGAGCCATCCAGATTTCGTTCCCGGTGATGTAGACCTGGGTGAAATCCCCTTTGATGGCCTTCCCGCTGTAGAGGCCGGCGATGTGACGGATCAGTTCCATTGCCATGGTCATGGTTTCGTCCTCGTATGCTTGGCCACGAACTCAGTCGCTTCAACGCAGAGTTCATGGGCTATCGGTGAGGCGCTGCGGTCCGCATAGACCTTCAGGCGCCGGATCAGATCGAGAGCCTGCTCGTGGAACAGGGCTTCCTCAAGCTGGGCCTGGTAATGCGCGTGCGGGTTCGCGATCAGCTCGGTGATACCGCGCTGAACGGCTGATTCGTCGAGGGGCATGGGGTGTCCTCGCGCCGTAGTGGCGCAATGGCAGGGAGTGGGGTAGGTCAGGCGGACTTCTTGTCGCCGCTGAGCTTGGCAAGCTCCTTGGCACGTCTGCGAGCGAAGGTCAGGCAATCAGCGAGAGCCCCCCTTTGAAGTGAGCAGTCCTGCGGAAGTATTCCAGCGCTTCATCGGCAACCTGGAAGGAGATGCGCGA
Source organism: Pseudomonas citronellolis (assembly GCF_001586155.1). Taxonomy (NCBI): domain Bacteria; kingdom Pseudomonadati; phylum Pseudomonadota; class Gammaproteobacteria; order Pseudomonadales; family Pseudomonadaceae; genus Pseudomonas; species Pseudomonas citronellolis. Next base: position 5,186,721 of record NZ_CP014158.1, on the reverse strand, counting down.
GTTGAAGCCCTCAGCCTGCAATTGCTGGTCGATCTGCTTCTTCAGGAATTCGTGCGTGCTCATGACTCTATCCACCTGTTATCGCCGTCGTAGTAGCCGGCCCATCCGGGAATGCTGAAGCGAAGGGTTCCAGGGCTGCAGAGCCATGCCTTGTGCAACGGGCCTCCATGCATCGGCCACGCTTTCTTGTGCGCGAACAGCCGGCGCCTCGCCTGGAATCTCTTGCGGCGCAGGTCGATACCCTTGATGCGAGGGATTGTTGTGAGCTTCATGATTTCTCCAGACAAAGCTCCGCCTAAGCGCTACTGCTTATGGCGTGTAAGGGATGGGGTGGGGTGGCTTAAGTGATGCGTGACAAGGTGGCGTGACTAATAGCTGGTCAGCTCGGCCAGTGATTCGTCGTCGAGTCGGTCAGAGCCATGGATCAGGCGTTGAATCACGTCCTGCGGCTTGTCGATTCCAAGCCTTGCCATGGTGCGAATCAGTGCCATGTCAGTGGCCTTGAACAGGTCCAGACTGATGCGGCGGGAGAGGAGGCGCGCCAGGCGTTCGGCCTCCTTCAGTTTGTCGCGTTCTCTCTGTTCGGCTTTGCGTTCGGCTGCTGTCTTGGCAGTCATGCGGCCACCATTTGCTGATCCCAGGCACCTACGGCATCAAACACGCGCGCGGCCTGGTCTTCGTCGAGCGAGACGGCGGAGGGAATGGCGATCCAGCCGGATGCTACCAGGTGGTTCGGATTGCACTCATCGACCAGGGCCTTGTAGGTGGCCTCGATTGCATCGGTGAGGTGCGCCGCCAGGTAGATGCCCTGCGGCGCGATCTCGACCGACTTGATGTAGCGCTGGCCGCGTTGGTCGATGCAGAAGGCGCTGATGTAGATGGTCCATCTGTGGGCGATATCGCAGATAGCGTCGGCGATCTGCCTACCCGGCGGGATGGACTTGCAGTTCTTCCAGTTGACCATGCCCTGACGGCCGCTCGGGTCGAGGTTGACCACTGCGACGTGGTTCGATCTGAGCAGCGCGCGGCAGGATCGCTCCATGCGATGACGCATGTTGTTCGGCTTCCGCTTGCTCATGGCGCATCTCCGCAGAACTTGTCCGCGACGTCCTTGATCGTCCTAGTCCGGAAAGTGATCTGGTTTTCGTTGGCAATGCGGCGGGCGTAGTTGTAGGAGATGCCCATGGCCTTGGCGGATGCCTGGATCGACATTCCATCCGCCGCCATCTTGCGAAGCTCTCGAGACTTCTGATCTCTGGTGAGCTGCGCTGCCTTCTTGTGACCCTCGATGGCCAGGCTCATGTCGCTACTGCGCGCCTTGGCCGACAGCTTCTTCTCGTGAGCCCGACGCTCAGGGTGAGAGATGGCATGGTTGAAGGTGGGTGAGTCCTCGAAGCCAGATACCCCGTCAGGGATCTGTTGAATCTCGCCGCCGTGCGCCAAGAACTCTTCGATTAGTCCGGCCAGTTCATCTCGACGATCTTTCAGCGGATGACGTGTGCGGTAGTAGATGGGGATCATACTCATGCTGCCTTCTCCCGTAGCTTGGCCTCGTACTGGTCGACCAGCAGCTTGAACTGCCACAGGTCTTCCTCCAGGGCCTCGATGTAGTCGTCGTCGCGCTTGAACTCCTGCCACCAGAGCTGACGGCCTACAGGCTCCAGTGCAGGACAGTACATGCCGACGTGCCAGAACTTGCGGCCCGTGATCCACATGCAGCCTTGCACCTGGTCCATGATCCCGCTGGCGTCGTTGTCGATGTGGAAGGCGCGGAGCTTCTCGGGGGCCAGGAAGCACTTGTACTCGCTGCCCCCGTCCTCGCCGATCAGGCCGTCGGCACTGGCACCAAAACATCCATCGTCGGTGGTCACGAACCCTGCACGCTGTATAAAGAGGCCGGTCTGTATCTCATGCTCCATTCGGGCCTGAGGTTCGAGCTCGTTGCCTCGGCGCATTTGCCAGGTTTCAAAACCGCCATCCAGAGGCTCTCCACTGATGCGCTCAACGGCGAGCCTGAATGCATAGTCCAGGGCGGCAGCAGTCGGTTTCCCCTTGCTTGGTCCAGTCTTCAGCTTCGCCCGTGCGTCACCGAACATACTGGCGGTGATTACTCCAGCCCGCGCCGAATGCCAGCGTTCCGAGCCTTGATCGCATTCGATGAGGATCATGCTGTTTCACCCTCGATGGTGTTGGCCTCTTGCGCCTTGAAGAACTCGTTGCGCTTCTCGATGCAGGCCTTGAATTTGCTGTAGGCCGCCATATCGCCGGCCTTCTTAATCTCGGCTAGTCCCTGGGTCCATACGGACCTGAGCGCTTCGGCGGATACGGCCTCGACAGCTAGAGAAATCCACTTCTCGGACAGATCACTGTCCGGCTGCCGGTTGAGGGAGGCCAGCCCCTCGTTTCCCTCTGTATTGAGGTAGTGGATGGCCTGCTCCAGGCGCTCGGTCTTCGGCCAGAACTTGTAGGCACGCTTGACGCAGGTCTTCTTAGCCATCTCGCCTGGATCAGTGACCCAGGGGCACGACTTCTTCTTCTCGATCCATGCCTTCCAGGCGCTCGACCGGTCGCGAATCTTATTCACGTCGTCGATGCTCATGGTCTCGGTCAGGTAGTCACCGTCTGCGGTCTTCACCACCACGTACACGCCAACTACATCACCGCGATCCTTGGCGAATGGCTGGTAGGAGTGAGAAGGAGGCTTGTCGAAGCCGTTCAGCGCAAAGCTATCGCCGCTATAGACTAATTCGGCCTGCGCCCACCGGATCGCACCGGTTGCCATGGCGAGATCCATCAGCCCGATATAGCTGATGTCCAGGCAGATCTTCTTGTCCCGAGGAACCAGATAGGCCTGTTTCTTGGCAGGGTTCAGGCTGATGCCGATGGCGGCGATGTTGGTGATCGCATCGACGACAGACTGCCGATTGCTCTTCGCGATACCGATGCTGTAGTCATTCGCCGCGATGGCCTGGATGGCGAAGCCGGCCTCGCGCTCGAAGTTCAGGGTTCTGTCGGTCAGGACGCTGGCGAACGAGTCGCGGGCGCCATAGATGTCCTGCTCGATGAGGGCAAGGTCGTTGGCCATGGTGAACCTCAGTAATTGATCGTGATGTGAGGAACCTTGCGCTGAGCGATCAGGGTGATCGCCTGCTTGGCGCATTCCTCGGGCATGCCGCCGGCGATCAGAGCCGCCAGGGCTTCATTGTTGATGGCTTTCTTGTGGGCCTTGTCGGCTTCGCGGGCAGCGGTCTCGCGTTCGATGCGGGCCTGCTCGTCGGCCTGGCGTTGGCGTTCAGCCGCAGCGGCTGCCTCGACGCGGGCCTGAGCATCACGCTCTGCCTGTTCGGCGCGGCGCTGAGCCTCCACCTTCTCGCGTTCGGCGTGCTCGGCCTGCAGCTTCAGCTCCAATTCACGGCGCTCAGCAGCAGCCTTGGCTTCTGCTTCGCGGCGAGTGGCGGCGTCGCGCTCTTCCTGGGCGCGGCGTTCGGCGGCCAGTCGTTCGGCTTCAGCCGCTTCCCGGGCAATGCGCTCCTCGCGCTCTTTCTGCTCGCGTGCCGCTGCTTCGGCGCGCAGGCGCTCCAGTTCGGCCTGCTCGGCTTCTTGCCGTTCACGCTTGACCAAGGCTTCGCGAAGGGTGGAGAGGCTGGATGCCTTTATCCGATGTGCCTCGGCTTCGAATTCCTCGTAGCGCGCATCGATGACGTGCGCTTCAAGGTTGTCGATCGATGCCTTGATATCCGCCGCCGACATGTCGGTTAAATCGGTATCAGCCAGCCGGCTTACCTGGGCCTGGATGCGAGCTACCCGTGCCGCCTCAGCCTCTTCCCACTCGGTCAGCGGTCGGCGCACCTCATCCTTCCAGGCATCCAGCAGATCGCGCATACGCTTGCGCTCGGCGTCGATCTTCTTCGGGACTTCCTTCAGCTCAGCCACCAGGTCTTTGCCGATGTTGTCGAGCGCAGTCTTGGAGCGGGCAACCTTGTGGGCGATCGAGGCGATTGCCTCACGACCCTTGCGAGTGCTCACGTCGGGCGCAAAGGAGTCTATCTCGGCGCGAATCTGCTGCAGGTAAGGGTCAAGGCCATTCTCGGCGCTGTAGACCTGCAGGGCGTTTTCCTTGGGTACCAAGGCAATTTCGGTTGCTGCGTTCATAGGGAGTCCTTGCCGCGCATCGCGCAGCCAGTTGAAAGAAGGGAGGCGCTTACGGCGCCACTCGGCCAAGTCGCACGGGCGTAGAAAAGGGCGCTCCGGGCCTTGGCTGCCGGGGTTAACTCACCGGGCACTCACCGGCTGATCCCGTTTCGGATATCAGGACTACCCGCCCGCCGAACTCGGGTACGTAATGGGCTGTTCGATGGTGTGCCGGCCAGTGATCGCGTCGGCGAACTCGATGGCTTTGAAGAAGATCAGCATGGAGACGACGGCGAGGATCAGGCCGTTCTGGAGGGCTTTGCGCATCACGGCTGTGCCTCCAACTGCAGAAGACGTTGGCCTAACTCAATCCGTGATTTGACCTGCTCGCGCGGGATTTCGGTCGCTTCCGATATCTGCGTTAGCGATAGTCCGTCGCGGTACAGGCGTGCGGCACGTTTAGCCACAGCGTGTGCGCGCTTTGCTGAAGCTTTACCGGCCATCGCACACCTCGCACACCCAGCGCCCAGCCTGCTTGAACGGCGAGCGCCGGAAGACGGGCAAAGAAAAGCCCTGGCAGTGCAGGGCTTTGATCAAGTCCGGGAAGGTAGCAGCTATGCAGACCATGCTTCGTCCTCCCTGGCCTGGTACACGCGATGCTTCAGCGGATCGCCTTTCCAGCCTTCCTGGCGCGCGAAGATCTTGGCATGGGCCACGGCCTGGCTTTCGCTGATCGCCTCAAGGCGAACCGTATAGACCGGCTGGCGGGTCTGCTTCGGATAGTGAAGATCGACGTCGTACTTCATGCGGCACGCTCCTGAATGATCTGCTCGGCCAGGGCAACGATGTGTTCTCGCAACCTGGCATGGTAGATGGCCGATGCCAGTTCAGGCTTGTCCTGCTCCAGGGCGATGAGGATTTGCACCACAGGACATTCCCGGCCGCCAAGCTCACCAAGCAGTTCCATGACCGCATCAGCGAACCCCTGAACGACCTGTGGGCGCGTCTTGGTGAAGAACAGGACGTTGTCGGCGTCGTTGCCCTTGAGCAGCTGGGCCACCTGTTCGGTGAGGTATTCGCGGCGGAGCGAGTCTTCCTCCTCCGCTTTGAAGTGCTGGACTGCGTTCATGGTTTCCTCCTGGGAGGGATTAGGACGAGCGCCGGGCACTTCCCCGGATGTGTCAGGCCTGGCTGCGCTAGCCCCTCGACTCGTTCGCTGTTCTGGTCATTCGTCGACTTCGACGAACTCGCCTTCGGCGCTCAACTGATGGCGAGTTTTGCGCTGTTGTATTTGCGAAATCCGCTGTGGCGAGACACCATGCTCGCGCGCCAGTGAAGACAGACTTCTAGTCGTGTCCGAGCGAATTTCAGAGACTTCAGCATTAGTTAACTTGGCGGCAGGATTGAGCTCTCCTGGCTGTCCTGGATGTCTGGCTCTCCCTCTGGAAATCATGTCTCGCATGTTGTCGGTCTGCGTTCCGAGCTCCAGATGATCAGGACGAACACACAGGCTGTTATCGCATTTGTGCCTCACCAACATCCCAGCGGGGATTGGTCCATTCGCGATCTCGAAGCTAACTCTGTGCGCAAATGCCGGGCGGCCATTCACGTTCATTTGTCCATAGCCCTCAGGCTTAGTTGATGCGCCCCATTCCCAGCACCCTTCTTCTGGCCTGTTTGGGACCTTCTCCCAGAAACGTTCTTCTACGGTTTTCATTAATCGCACTCCACAAACTCACCGTTCTTATTGAGAACGTAGAAAACATCCGGCTTGATGCCGTCCTGTCCGGCGATGGCTGCCTTGATGTGCACGATTCGGGCGTAGTCATCGCCTTCCGCGTCGGTGTCTCGGTAGCAGAGAACGATGGCGCTACCGGCGGATGCCTTGGCTTTGCCTTCGATTCCGCATGCCATTGCCACCGAGTGCTTGCCGGTGCTCGACGCCGCGCCCTGGTCGCCGGTGCTCGACGCCGCGCCCTGGTCGCCGGTGCTCGACGCCGCGCCGTAGTCGCCGGTGCTCGACGCCGCGCCGTAGTTGCCGGTGCTCGACGCCGCGCCGTAGTCGCCGGTGCTCGACGCCGCGCCCTGGTAGCCGGTGCTCGACGCCGCGCCGTAGTCGCCGGTGCTCGACGCCGCGCCCTGGTAGCCGGTGCTCGACGCCGCGCCCTGGTAGCCGGTGCTCGACGCCGCTCCGCGGTAGCCGGTGCTCGACGCCGCGCCCTGGTAGCCGGTGCTCGACGCCGCGCCCTGGTAGCCGGTGCTCGACGCCGCGCCGTAGTCGCCGGTGCTCGACGCCGCGCCGTAGTCGCCGGTGCTCGACGCCGCGCCCTGGTCGCCGGTGCTCGACGCCGCGCCGTAGTTGCCGGTGCTCGACGCCGCGCCGTAGTCGCCGGTGCTCGACGCCGCTCCGCGGTTGCCGGTGCTCGACGCCGCGCCGTAGTCGCCGGTGCTCGACGCAGGCGACTCCGGGTCGACCGGCTTGCACCGGCTGGTGGTGTACTCGATGGCCGCCTTCACCAGGCCCGCGATGGTCAACTCGGTCTTGATGGATATCTTGCGGCTGGCGACCTTCGAATCGCCGTCGTGGCGACTCAGGTCGCCGGACTGCTCGACCAGCGCGAAGCGGCTACCTACAGGGTGGTAGTAGCCCAACACATCCAGCGGATACTCGCAGGCGTGGAAGCCGGAGGCACATGCCTCGACATCCCCTTCGTGCTTATAGGTGCCGCCGATCTCGAACTGGTAGCCGCGGCAGGTCAGGTCCTGGTTGAAGCCCTTAAATGAGGTAACGACCTCTTCTTTTGCAGGTGCGCGATTAGGCATTCTTGCCTCCAAATGCATGAATGTTTTTCTTGGCCTCTTGATATGCAGCTGAGGCTTGCTCAGGGGTGTCGAAATAACCCAGGAATCGTCGGCGTCCGTTTATCCCGATGCCTGCTTGCCATCGGCCTCGACGCTTATCGAATGCGGCACCGATAAAACCCGATCCGTCGCAGTGAGCCCTGACGTTCTGGCAGTTTTCTGCGTTTGTGCATTCGCGAAGATTGGAGAGCCTGTTGTCAGATCGATCCCCATTGATATGGTCGATCTGGTCGTTGGGCCATCGTCCGTGTACGTACAGCCAAGCGAGGCGATGCAGAAGGTATGCGCGCCCATCAACTCGCGCTGTTAGGTATCCGCATCCATGTCGAGAAGTTGCTTCATGCCCAGCTCTCTTACCCTTAAGCCACGTAAACACCCCGCTTTCCGGTGAGTACTCCATCAGCGAGCGCAATCGCTCCGCTGTCAGTACGTTTTTACTGGTCATGATGCGTTCCTTTTGAGTGCGAATGCCCTTGGCCGAGGGCTGGTGCGCGATTTCGGCTGCCGGCGATGCGTCGGCATGCGAAAGAGGGCGGAAAAATGCCCGGCGAACCGGGCTAAGAGGTGGCGTCTTTGCCGGGGAAGTCAGGCTGCCGATCGCGGGTCTTCGGTGCCGTGGTTCAGATGGCGCTTGATCAGGTACTGCCGCATTGCACGGCACGCTCGTCTGCCAGTTCTTCGAGCTTGTCCTCGATGCTCCAGCGCTGATCGAGCGAGTAGTTCGGGTTGCATTCGGAGCAGTGCCCGGCGACCTCAATCGCGTAGACCTGTTGCGCATGGGCGTGCAGACGAAGACAGTTCGGGCAGCTGACGGTCTCCTCGGCAGGCATCTTGTCGTGGCAGCAGCTATTTGCGTCGTCCTTCTCTTCATGGACTTCGCCGCATATATCGCAGGTCCAGACGTCGTAAATCTCTGGCTGGCAGCACCGCTCAGCTTGCCAGTGCTACTCATAGACCTCATTGCATCGGCCGCACTCGTAAGCTTTGGTGGCCATTGCTGGTTCCTCCGGTTGTCATCCCGCTGCACCCGGTCGCCCAGGTGCAGAAGTGATGCTTTCCCGCCGCGCTCAGCAATCTGGCGTCTCGCGCGGCGTGTTTCGGGTCAGGTGTTGGACCGGTGCGCACGAGTGGCGTAGCACCAAACCGGCCAAAGCTGCATCGCTGCGGCGATATTCGCGTTCGTGCCTTCCCACCCATCCAGCAGTTCCGCTGCCTGCTCACGAATGGGCTTGGCTGATTCGAGCTCAAAGCGCTGCTCGCAATAACGCGCTGCAAACTCGCGGCTGATGTTGAAGATGGGGGAGGCCATGGTCAGCACCATGTCCTCGGCGATCTCTGCCGGGCTGCGCCCGTAGGTAGCGGCCATCTCTTATCCCTCAATGTCGAAGTGGCGGCGGGCGACCTGCTCCCCGATCTCATCGAGAAGGGCCTCGGCGCCAAAGTGGTTAACGATCTGCTCGATGTCGAAGTTCTCCAGCACCGAGGCGCCATCAGCGTCATAGGCAGAAACGCTGACCTCGGTTCGACTTGATGGGTTTACGTCGAGCTTGTAGGCGCTGAAGCTAAAAACGCTGATGTTCATGAGCCTTTCCTCCTGGTTGACTTCCTCGATGCCCCTCTTACGAAGGGCATCTGGGAAATCGGTGTTGCTCCGCGTTCGCCTAACTGGGCTTCTACAACCCGCGGGTGGTGCTGTCCTCACCACTGCCGATAGCAGCTCGGACTCGATGTGTTTGGCCTTGGGCTTCCCTCGCTGCGCCTTCAATCGGCATACGGAGCAGGTCATGGGGTTCCGATTTCTCTCGCGGCCTACTGCAGCCCGGCGGCCTGGTGATGTGGGCAGCTGCTCGCGAGGTGCCGATCCGAACATCGGCTGGGCTTGTTACTGCATGGGTGGGTTCCTCCTATTGGTGTCATCTCGGTCGCTTCTCCATGTCGGGGTTCATTCCCACTCCTGCGTTTGCTTCTTTGGTCTATTGGCAGGTGACTTGAGCGACGTCGCGTGCAATGCATGGGCTTGCACGGCTGGACTATCTGGCCCAGCTCAGGCTGCGTCTTTTGCCTCTTCCAGCGTCGTCGCGACGGTGGTGCAGCAGAGGGTTCCCGAATTGTGAAAAGAGCTTCCGGCTTCGCCGAGGCATCTCTGCCTTGCCAGCGCGGTGGATTGCGTTGGTGTGAGGTAAAATTAGCAACTGCTAAATTGCATTGCAATAGCAAACGCTAAATTTTTTCTTGCAGGCACAAAAAAGCCCGCACGCGGCGGGCTTCCAGTGGTAACTGGCGGGCGTTGGCTACTCCGAGAATTTCACTTCTGTGATGAGCGCCTGCTTGGCAGCAAGGTAGTCGGCCTTGGCCTTAAGGTCTGGACGGGAATAGGGGCTCATCGTCAATAGGTAGGCTGACCATTTGGCGTAAAGGTCTTTTGCTAGATCGGACTGCTTTCTAGGGACTTTCGCGGCCTTCAGACGGGAGACGGCAGCATCACTCTCGCCTCTAGCGTGCTTAATGCAGTCGAGCAGCGATTGAGTATATTCAGCAATGCCTTGTCTATCCCCGTAGCGAACGGCATAGCTGCCAGTTTCCGCCTCAAGAGAGCACTGGAAAATTGGTATGTCCAGTTGTCGGGAGAAATTCGTCGCCTCTGGCAATTTTGAGTCGTACTCAAAATCAATCGGCTTGAAAGTGTGTGGATCTTTCTTTGCAGGCACTGCTGTGTATTGCGATCTAGACGACTGGCTAGAAGCTGCGCACCCAGCTAGCAGAGAAGCAGATACCAGGAAGGCGGTAATGGCGTGTCGCATGGCTCTCTCCTTGAGGTGAAACCGGCATCCTATCATCCTGGCCCGTAGCCATCACGCAGACGTTGACCGCGCCAAGTATCCTCAGGCTTCGTATCAGGCGGGAATGGGCGCCCCATCAGGTACAATCCCCCCCTCAAAACGGAGGGCTTATGAGCTACAACCTTGCGAACCTACCGATGGACGAACGCCGGGCGATAGAAGACGAGAAGTCGGAGTTGTTCGCCTACTGGCAGCAGAACCTGGACAGAGCGAAGGGAGAGGCCGCGCGCATCCTGGGCGAGAAGGATCGGCGGAAGGGGAAGTGGCGGGAGTGGGCCGCAGAGCAGATCGAGGCGCTACAGCCTGAGCAGTATCGGGAGATGGTCAGAAGGGAAGTGGGGCGCTGAGGCGAGAAACAGCCATGTCATCTACTGAAGACCTCGAACTACAGATGCGCGAAGCCCTGGGCATAGTCCCGGCGAGAAAGAAGACGACAAAGGACGCCAGCAGGCCGGTTGGCGGCTACCTGGTGGTCTTGAGCGTGAGGGGCGATAGCGGCCCGGCGTTCCGCTTCGAGCACCGCTCGCGGAGCATCAGCCGGACCGAGGCAATATTGGCGGCCGAGAAGCAGGCCAAGGCGCAGGGACTGCGGCCCTGGGCGCTGCTGGACGTCGAGCAGTTCTGACTCGTACCACCCTTGCAAACAATGCCAATTGCGCCCAAATTGACTATTACGGCGGCGCAAGCATAATGTCGCCGCCAAAAGCTTGTCATCAGCCATAGAGAGGAGGGACGCATGAGATACAGCACCGCGCTTGACGTCCTGAAGGCTCATTGGGACTTCAAGCTTCCAGTCGACCCCATCACCATTGCCGAGAAGATGGGCATTGAGGTTCAGGCAGGTTCGCCGCTTGACCGCGAAAGCGGCCATTACAGCTATCGCGATGGTGATCCGCTGATTACCTACAATCCTGCTGATTCCGCAGTACGCCGTCGCTTCACGGTAGCTCATGAGATCGGGCACCATATAAATGGCGATGTTGACGCCCCGCGTGATACCGACAAGCAGATGAGCGCTAGCGTGCGCGATCCTAGAGAGGTTGCGGCAAACCGCTTTGCCGCATCGCTTCTGATGCCCGCCGCCTTGGTGAAGCACATGATTTTCGAAGAGAAGGTTGCCGATCTTAAAAAGCTGGCCGCTACCTTCGGTGTTTCGACCGCTGCAATGGAATATCGCCTGAGAAACCTCGGCATCCTATGAGGAACGACGACCAGGGATTGGCCGAAGGCGAAAGCTCCGTAGATCCAAGAATCCTTCAGAACTATCTGAGAAAGGAGATTTGGCGCTTCGAATGGGAGCAGAAGCTGGCCCGGCGAGCCATGCAATTGGTTGGGTTTTTCTACCTTATGCTGGTTGGGTTCATCTTCCTCGGTAATGGTCGCTTCGTCTTTGGGAAGTGGTATGTCGTGCTCAGTTTTAAGTCCCATGCAGCCACTGACATTCCTATCATTCTGGCTTTGGCGTCTATACCAACGGTCCTGCTCATAGCTTTGATGCGTTACTTCCACCATCGGGAGAAAGCATCAGAGGGGCAGGACTCGCCGCTGCCGTTGAGCATGCAAACGGCAAAGGACCTTCTCGACATCATGAAGGACCAAAAGCAGTAGCCCGCAGCGGGGCTTTGCTATCTCTCTTCTTCGCGCGCGATCAGCTCCACCAGCGCCTCCGAAATGAAGTCCGCGTTCTCGGTCAGCGTCTCCAGGTGGAGCTTCACTGCGTCTGAGGTTTCGATGGAGCCTCGTTGCTCAACCCAGATCGCCAACTCTTCGACAGCCGAGCCGATGGCGTTGATGTTCAGGTTGAGACGGTAGAGCAGGGCGGGGAGAGGGGAGTCGGCCATGGAAACCTCCAGAGCGGAGGACTCAGCTTAGGCCGGAAACGAAAAGGCCGCACTCAATGGCGCGGCCTTGTCCTGATAGCTGCTGTCTTCCCAGCTCCAGGGCAGGAGAAATTTACCAAAACGAGTAGGACGGTCAAGGGGCAGAAACGAAAAGCCCCGCGGTGCGGGGCTGGGTTCTAATCTCGCCCAGGCAATTTCCCCTGCGTGTACATATTGGCGATGGCTGTCGCTTCTTCTGTGCCTCCGCGCAGTACCTTGGCTTTCGTCAGTATGTACTTGGGGAACTTGGTAGGGAGGTATTCTTCCCTGAACCAGTTCCTGAAAGTAGGTAGTGCCGCATCAGGATATGCAAAAGGCTTTTGAGGGTTGCTTGCGGATTGTGGATAGTAGCTTGGGAAATTGTGCTCGTACTCGATCCTCGCGCCGTACATCACTGCAAGATCATTGTCTCTCCAATACTTACCCCAGGCGAGACCTACGCTGATGTCAGGGATTGTCTTGTCGTTCACTGGAAGATCAGCATTGATCAGGTCAACTGCCAATCCATTGATTTCTGAGAAAATTGTGAAATGACCGATAGGCGCAGTGTTGTTGAGAATAGATACTCGGTCATTGTGATACTTCCATTTGTCCGCCGGCGTATAGCCTAGGGAGTCATAGATGAACCGCTGCAAGCCGTAAGTAGCGAATCGCCTGTAATTATCGCTAGCCTGCTGGTTTGGAGACCGAGTCTCGAACGCGTAGAATTCAAGTATCGCCATGCATACTATATCTGGATATGAATAGTGTGGCGTTCCATCCTTGATGGTCTCTATGTAGAGTTTCCGCTCAGTATATCCGCGCTGGAAAAGCATCTGCTTTATGGTGGAGATACGATCCTTTCCGAGGACGTCGTCGTCGTAGTGATCTTCCCATTCCTGCGTAATTGTCTGAAGCACACTGCGTGCGATGCCCACCACCAGGGCCAGGCCGCGTTGAGTAAGAAATGGGACGCCGTTCTCTAGAACCCCCATCTCGATGCCGTTTACATCACGCTGAACCTCAACGCCGAGGTCGAGAGGCATCTGCCCGCGGCCGGCCTGTAAATCTGTGCTTTTCATATGCAATCCTTTGAATTAAAACAAGAAATAGGCGGCCTGCTCGAGCGACTCACTCCCCCATGATCTGCCTATAGCCCCTACCCGCCAGGCGGCCCGGCCCCATCACCCCTTGCTCCGCGTTATCCGCCCCGCCTTGACCTCATCAGCATACGAGCCAAGACGATCCTCACCATTGATGAGCACCCCAACGATACGGAGTACGGCCCAGGCGTCAGTCTCATTGCCTGACTGGCTCAGTCGCTCGGCGATCTTCACCAGGTCGACGGATGCCCACTTGAGGTCTGCCGTTATGGACTTGAGATCGTGCTTGAGCAGCTGGGTGGGTTTGTTCATTCCCATTTTTACAGGCTCCGACAGATGGCCTAGCTGCTGCCCCGTCCGCTATGGCTTGTGGCAAATCTACTTGCCGATTCCGTATTTCACCGAGATGAAAAGCAGGACCGCGCCTCCAACGGCAAAGCTAAGGCTTGCTCCTTCCAATTTCTGGATCAGATCAGGCTTGAATGCACAAGCCATGAGCGCGATCCCCGTGGGAGCGCTAGCCATTGAGAGTCCGCATGTAAGGGCTCGCTCAAGTATGACCTGGCGCCCTCTCGCTAAATCCATGGCCATGGCCAGAGCAAAAGAAAGGATGAAGAGCGCTGTCGATGCATTGCCGATGTTCGACAAAAGAAGCTGTACCAATCAGCGCCCCTTCTTAAGCCTTCGCGATAGCCAAAGACCGGCGACGCCGCCAATTGCCCCGGCGATAAATATCGCAAGATTCTTATCGACATATGGCAGCAGCAACGGGACCAGGGTGCTGCAGATGCCACCCGCCACTGATGCCGCTCCCGCTGTAATTGCCATGTCGCGCGTGTCGATATCTGCTATCTCTCGCCAGATTGCGGTGATCGCTACCATTTCCTTCTCCTGAGGCCTGCCGTCATTTTAACCGCAAGACAGGAGAAGACCATTTCTCGATTACTGCCCCATGATCTGCCTATAGCGGCGCTGGTACTCGTCGTAGCTCAGGCCGGTCTCGGCGTTCAGCTTGTCGAGCTGCTGCTGTTGCCATTGCTCGCGAGATGCAGGGACTGGCGCCTGGGCTGTCGAAGCGGGAACAGGTGCTGGGCGGACAGTCCGCTCATAGGGAGAGATCGGTGCAGTGCCGCCGCGGGTGAACTTGCTTACGGTGCCATCCGGGCCCAACTGGATTCCGACGCTTTGGATCTCTGTTCCGATTCCCATGAACCCGGTGTTCACGTAGGACCAGCCGAGCGTGCGATTTCCGTCAGAGTCGAGCGTCTCTGAAATTGGATTCCCGAAGAGGGCAATCAGGTCCTGCCGGTCTGTCTTCCCGGGAATGACCTGCTGCATCTGCGCATCGGTGATTCTCTTCCCGACGATAGCGCAGCCCGTCAGAAGGATTGAAGCCATGATGGCGATGGCTAGGGCGCGCATGGCGACCTCCTTGTCTTGGGGTTGATGTGCTCAGCGGTCGTAGGTCTTGCCGTCCGTAGATATCAGGTATAGGGATCTCGAATAGGGGAGGCGGGCGAGAATCTTAGTGTTTTCGACCACCGCGGCCGTGGTGATTCCGCGACACAGCAAACTTACGCCGCCCTGGATGCGCTCGCACATCGCATCGGCGCTATCGATGAACCTTGTCTTGTTCAGTCGAAGCATGATTATGGTGCGCCCCTCCGGGACTGCGCCGATAGGAGGAACGACGAAGATTGTGATTTGGCTATAGATGACACCAATTACGGCAAGCGATGAGATAAGGACTGCTAGCTTCTTCATGCATCACCATCCACACGCGGCGCGCAGCGGCTTGATTGCTTCTTCGAGCCCGGAAATCTGGAATTGGGTAGTGACAGGGGATTCGTTGAACGGGGTAATCCGAACAGTCAGCAGGTTTTTGCCAAAAAGTCGCTTTATGAACGGGATGGCCGTTCCGCCATTCCATAGCCCGAGCGCCTTGTTGTCTGTTGATTCCTCGAATTCACGCGTGACTGGCTTTTGATCGTCCACGCGATAGGTGACTTCGCCATACCCCTGAATGCTGGACAGGAAATTCCCAGCGTAGATGAAGTACATCGAAGTGCTCTTCTCTTGGCAACGGATGTAAATGTCTGCGGATTCACTGCCACCGAACCTGCGTTGGATCGGCTCGTTAGACTCCAGATGCAGGCTGACCGTTTTGCTGTCGTCCATTTTGGATGATGATTCAGAAACGTCCCACTTACTGACCTTTGCCACTACCGGGGATGGCCGATACTCCATGTCATAGCAGGCCAGCCGCTCGGAATCTGAGGCGATTGCAATGCACTTCTCGGATGCGTTTGCATTACAGGCAAGCATGGCTGCAGAGCAAGCTGCAGTAATGGCTATGGCGCGCAATGTGATCTCCTTATCTGTCTGCCCGGCTAAAGCTCAACGTACCTGGTTGATTTCGAGATGGCCCCCATGAAGTGGATCTTCTCGATTTCTGTCTCGGCGATTGTTAGTGGAGGGTGGGCATCGTTCACGCTCAGCAGGCGAACCATGCCATCCCTCGCGTACATGAAGACTTTGATCATGGACTGACCGCTTGTCGTCCTGACTAGCACCTCATCGCCAGCGACGTAAGGCTTGTTCGGTTCAATGATGACGAACTCACCACTACGAATCCTCGGTTCCATGCTGTTGCCGACAACCTTCAGCGCGTAAGCGTTAGGGTCATCGCTGCTGATCCTGATGTAACCGTCCCCGTGGCCGACCGGGTAATCCAGGGCCTCGAAATAACCGTCTGTTCCCAACTGCGCCATCCCTACGACTGGAACCAAACCGTCCTTGACTGCCAGCGGACCGCCCTCCACGTTCTGAAAGTGTGGAAGCACTCCCGATATCCTCACGAATTCGCCATCAATGGCGTCTCCGTCCGGCCTGGATAGCGATCCAGGCGGCAGCCCGATCTTCTCCTCCATGTTGCGCGCTGCGCGCTCCCCAAAGTTCCTGGTGCCGCTCAGTAACTGGGAAATGTAGGAGGCATTGAGATCATGCCTATTCGCAAATTCTGCCTGTGTGAGGCCGCCCATTAGGCGCTTAAGGGCCTCGACTCGTAATCGGTTCATGTCCATCCGTTGATCGTCGCAGCCAGTTAGCAAACTGTAAATTACGGTTTGCTATTGCTTGCGCCATTAGCAAACGCTAATCTTGCTCCAAGAACAGGAGGCACAAATGGACCTACTCGAATACATGAAGCCGCTGTCGCGCGAGGAGCTGGAGGAATTTGCTGCTCGGTGCAAGACCAGCGCTGGACAAATCAAGCAGATCGCATACGGCCATCGCCGGGCGAGCGCTGCACTGGCAATCGACATCGACCGGGAAACCAAGGGGATCGTCAGCTGTGATCAGCTGCGCCCGGATATCGATTGGGCGTACCTGCGCAATCGCCGGTCGTCCGCCGCCTAGCCGACAGCCGCACGAATTCATAGGAGCAGTCCATGAACGAACTCCAAGTCCAGATTGCCAGCCAAGCGTATGCCGGGCTTGACCGGATATGCAGCCAGCTCCAGGCGGCCATGAAGAAGTGCCCTGAGCTGGCTGAGGTATTGCGCAGGACTTCGATGGGCGAAGCTCCGCAATTAATTGGCCTGGATTTCGAAACCTTGGACAACAAGATTTCGGTCCGCCCGGTCATCAGTCGGCGCCTGCGCGAAATCGCCGATGCCGCTACTCGCCTGGCGGAGTGGGAGCCTGGCCCGGAATCTGATCTCCAAAAATCCGGCGCTCTGCGTCTGATGATTGATCTGACAGCGCCCATTGAAGCAGGCGGAGCGGCCGCTCGAATGGCTCGCGCAATATCGGCCGCCCAGAGGTATTGCTGATGAATTTCTCGACCTTCTCGTCCAGCAGTGCCTCGTCGATGGCCCCGGCTCTCTTGAGGGAAATCGCTAGCGCACAGATTGCGGCTACGGCGCCTTCCGTTGCTGAAAGCGCTTCGAGCAGAACACTTTCCGACTCTGCGCTTAGCTCGATTTCGTCGTTCATGTCGTTCATGTCGTTCATGCCAGACCTCCGTGGTCTTCGTTTCGTGTGGAAGCAAAACGATAGCACGGAGCGCCTGGCGCCCATTGAGACCGGTCATTTGCGGCGCGCCGCGAGCCGGGTGACCGCATGGTTGAACGCGGCCTTGCCTGCCTCATCCAGCCGGTCCTGCACCAGTTCTGAGTAGTGATTGAACGCCGGCCAGACCTTGGACTGGTAGGTCAGCGGCAGCGAGTGGAGTAGGGCAGCTAGAGCGCAACGAAGCGCGAGTACTTCGCCCTGAAGTTCGGAGAGGTCGGCCATGGGGAATTCCCTGTCGGTTGATCGAGTGATGACAGGTTGCCATCGCGGTTGCGAGGGCTCCACGGAAGAACAGAGAGGATTTTCCGAATGGAACAGTTTCTCCAGACGCTCCACACCGAGGTGAAGGAGCAGGGCGCCAAGGGGCTTTACGCGAAGTGCGCCTTCAAGACCGAGGTGTCGCTGCTGCAGCACACCAACCCCTACAGCGAGTCGCACAACCTCAACCTGCCGAAGTTCCTGCTGATCCTGCAGAACCTCGACCAGGAGCGCCTGTATCGCGTTCTCGGCGCCCTGGTGGGCGAGTTTGGCTACGACCTGGATGCCAAGGAGACGGTCGGCGCGTGCTCGCTGACCGCGGCAATGATGCACGTCTCCAAGGAGGTCGCCGACCTCACCCTGGCCGTTCATGAGGCCCTGGAAGACAACCATGTCAACCAGCTGGAGAAGGCCCAAATCCGCCGCGAGATCCAGCACGTCCGGCTGAGCCTGGACGGCATGGAAGAGTCGGTAAAGGTGGCCTGACGTGATCAGCCAACGCCTCACCGCTGAAGACTACGCCGATATGGCGGTCGCTGCCGAAGAGCTGGCGGAGCGGAGCGTTGGCATTCGGAAGGAAATGAACAAGGCCCTGCAGCAGTACTACAGGGCCTTGTCGGTGCGTGGCTCGGTGGCAGCCGAGAAACGCGAGGTACATCAAGTCGTGACAGGTGAAGTATGCAGCCTAGAACTCTGACTTACAACGCCGTGGAACTTCGTCCGGCGAAGAACGCCATCGCCATCTGCCAGGGCACGGAAGTCGTGACCATCACCCTGGACCAACTCCACCAATTCACAAGCGATCTCTGCATCCTCGCCGCATCGATGCGCGAAGACATGCGCAATCCGCTGGAGGATGAGGAATGAACTTCTATCCGTTCCACCCTGGCGACTACATGCTCCGCACTGCCCACTTGGAGCCTCTGGAAGACCTGGCGTATCGGCGACTGTTGGACCTGTACTACGTCAGCGAGAAGGCACTTGAGGGCACTGCGGAATCCATCGCGCGCGTCATCCGCATGCGCTCAAGCGTTGCCGAAGTGGCTGCTGTACTCGGCGAATTCTTCGTGGAGGAGGGCGGTTGCTGGAGTCATAAGCATTGCGATGAGGTGATCGCCAAGTACCGCGAAAAGGCATCCATAGCAGCCGAAAACGGCAGGAAAGGGGGCCGTCCGCGCAAGCAGGAAGAAAGCCAACAGGAACCCGAAAATAACCCAGGAAAAACCCAGCCGGTTATTTCTGGGTTGCAAGAAGAAAGCGGATCGAAAACTAACCAAGAACCAAAACCAAATAACCAAGAACCAAAAGATAACCCCCCCAACCCCCCTGCTGGGGGCGGCGAGGATTCGAGCGGTTATCCGCAGGAGTTCGAAGCGTGCTGGGCTAAGTACCCGAAGCGTGCTGGCGGGAATTCCAAGAAGGCTGCCCACAAGGCCTGGGCAGCACGAATCCGTGAAGGCGTAACCGCTGAGGCCCTCGACGCCGCTGTGCAGGCCTACTCCGCCGAAATGCAGGTCAAGGGCAAGGTAGGCACCGAGTATGTCAAGCAGGCCGCGACGTTCTTCGGCCCGAACGAGCACTGGCGGGAAGCCACCCAGCCGGCGAACGTCCACCCGATCCGCAAAGGGCTCGGCCCGGACGGAAAGCTGCTGCCCGGATATTTCTGGCATGAGGCCGATATCGACCTGCCCCCCGAGAAGCGCCGCATCCTGAGCGAAGAGGTCTTCGACCGTGTAACCGGCTACCGCTGGGACTACCTGCGCTCCAGGGGGCTGGCATGACTCCCTCGGAGATCGCTCAACGGCTCGCTGACCGCGTGATCGACGTTTCGCATCACCTGCTGCCCGGTGGCAAGCGTGAGGGCTCGGAGTGGCGTGTCGGCAGCGTGAACGGCGAGAAGGGCCAGAGCCTGGGGGTTCACCTCAAGGGCGAGAAAGCAGGTGTCTGGTGCGACTTCTCGACCGGTGAAACCGGCGACTTGCTGGACCTGTGGCGCGCTGTCCGTGGTTGCGACATGGGCACCGCACTGACCGAGGCAAAATCCTACCTTGGGATCACCGAGCCAAAGCTCGAAGCGCCGTCGAGGAAGGCCTACGTCCGCCCTGATCGCCCGAAGTGCAAGGCCCCCGTCGATGAGTCGCCGGTCATGGCTTACCTGGCAGGTCGTGGCCTGAAGCCCGAAACCATCGCGGCGTTCAAGATCGGTGAGAAGGGCCGGGACATCGTGTTCCCGTTCCTGCGCGACGGCACCCTGATCCACTGGAAAACCCTGTGCATCGACCGCGAGAACGGCAAGAAGAAAATCTTCGCCTCCAAGGACTCCGAACCATGCCTGTTCGGCTGGCAGGCGATTCCGGACGGTGCCCGCGAAGTGACGATCACCGAGGGCGAGATCGACGCCATGACCGCCTGGCAGTACGGCCGGCCGGCGCTGTCGGTTCCCTTCGGCGGCGGCAAGGGCGAGAAGCAGGCGTGGATCGAACACGAATACTCGCGACTCTCACGGTTCGACGTGATTTACCTCGCCATGGACAACGACGAGGCAGGCAAGCAGGCGACCGAGGAACTGATCAAGCGCCTGGGGCGTGAGCGCTGCCGCATCCTCGACCTGGGCTGCAAGGACTTCAATGAAGCCCTGGATGCCCTGTACTACACCCGCGACGACATCGACGATTGCTACGCCAAGGCCAAGACGCTCGATCCCGAGAAGCTGGTAGGGGCTGAATCGTTCGTCGATGAGGTCTGCGCCGAGTTCTTCGAGCGCAACCCGGTGGTCATGGGCATGGCCACGCCCTGGGAGAAGTCCCGCGACATGATCCGCTTCCGCGACAGCGAGGTCACGATCTGGACCGGCTGGAGTGGACACGGGAAATCCCAACTCCTGAACTACCTCGCCTTCCACGGCATGCGCCAGGGCGAAAAGTTCTGCATCGCCTCGATGGAGATGCCGGCCAAGCGCACCCTGCAACGGATGGTCCGCCAGGCGGCCGGTCTCAACCAGCCTTCCCGCGGTTACATCCACGCCATCCTGCAGTTCCTGGGCGGTCGTCTCTGGATCTACAACCAGATGGGCTCGGCCAACACCGCCGAGATGATCGACACCTTCCGCTACGCCGCCCGCCGCTACGGAGTGAAGCAGTTCATCGTCGACAGCCTGGCGAAGCTGGGTATGGCCGAGGACGACTACAACGGCCAGAAGCAGGCCATGGAGGCCATCGTCGGCTTCGCCCATGAGATGGGCGTCCACGTCCACCTGGTTGCGCACCCGCGCAAGGCGGACGACGAAGCCAAGATCCCCGGGAAGCTCGATGTTCGAGGCGGCGCAATCCTTACCGACCTGGCCGACAACGTGATCACCGTCTGGCGCAACAAGCGCAAGGAAGAAGCGCTCAAGGCAAACGATGAAGACCAGGCCGAGTACTTCGGCAAGCAGTCGGACGTGAAGATGATCATCACCAAGCAGCGCCTGACAGGCGTCGAGGAATCCATTCCGCTCTGGTTCGATCCCGCATCCGCTCAGTACATGGAGCGCGAAGGTCACAAGCCTCGCCAGTGGGTTGAGTACTCCGGGATCGCCCAACAACAAGCTGATCAGGAGGTCGCATGAAACGTTGCTGGACCGTAATCCTCGGCACCCAGCGCTTCACCATGGTGCTGATGGAAGACTGCGACCCGCTCGCAGTGGTTCGTTCGATTTGGCCGGAGGCGAGTGTGCAATGACTCCCGCAAAGCAGGAAATCCTCATGCAAGGCCAGACCGGTATCGCCAAGAAGGTCTACGACTGCGTACCCATTGCCGAGGCTTGGAGCTCGTTCCAGGTAATGACCGCCATGCGGAACATGACCGGCAGCACTCCCGACTCGCGGATCGTCTCCGGCTGCCTGTCCTCACTGGTCGATGCCGGCCTGATCAAGAAGAACGGCCGCGATTCCTTCCAGCGCATCCCCGTGGAACCCAAGACCAAAACCCAGGAGCCGAAGATGGCCGAGCCCGCGAAGAAGATCGAAACCCCGGCCGAGCCGAAGCGCACTGCTTCTCCGCTGGAGATGCTAGGAGAGCTGGCCACCGAGATCGTCGGCATGGCTGAGCACCTGAAGCGCTTGGCCTCGCGCGTCGAGGATGTTGCTCTGGCCGTCGAGCAGGAACGCGAGGCCAATGCCAAGTCGATGGAGAGCTATCGCCAGCTCAAGGCATTGCTGAAGAGCCTGCAAGGGGAGGGTGAGTGATGCCTAACTATCGCAAGCCCGACATCTACTCGGACGCCGACTGGGAAATGGTCCAGGGCTACATGGCCGGCAAGGATGGCCTGCGCGCCGAACGCTCCACGGCTGCCTACATGCACGGCTATCGCAACGGCGTTTCCGACAGGACCGGTATCCCTCACGAGAGGGCGGAAGTACTGCGCCGCCGCGCGGAGATGATTCCCGGAGTCACCCAGGAGCAAGTTTGGTTCCAAGGGAGGGTTGAGTGATGAGCTTCCTGAAGTTTTACCTGATGTGGGCTGGATCAACTTGGTTCGGACTTTTGCATCAAGAGCGCTATTGCCCTGAATGGAATAAAGCCTTGGGTGCTCTGCTTGATAAACACGCCGATAGCGCCCTAGTTGGCCTGTATACGACCAACATCAATGGAGTCGAAATCTGGACTGATAACGCCTTCTATTCCTACGGGCATATCTTTCAAAGCCGAATCGAGAAGCGTCGTCCAAGCCTCTGGAACATGTATCGGCTCTGGTTGGTTGTAGAGGGCCGGAACCATGATCGCGCCAGGCGTGAGAAGAAAGAGTATCTGCGCAAGATGCGGGAGGTTGCCAATGGCTGACAAGATCGCCGTGAACAGCGCAGCCCGCCTCTCCGAAGCCATCACCAGGCTGACCACCATGTATCGCGAAAAGAAGTATGTGGTGGTGTCCCTGCGCCCTGGAAAGGATCGCACCTTGGACCAGAATGCCCTCTGGTTCGCCCTCTACCAGCGCATTGCCCAGATGACCGGGATGGATGACATCGAGGACGCACGCCGCTACTGCAAGCTCCATTTCGGCGTGCCGATCATGCGTGCGGCTGACGCCGACTTTCGCGATGGCTGGAACCGCCTGTTCTTGCACCTGGACTACGAAACCAAAATCCGCCTGATGGGCGCGTGCGCCATGTTCGGGCCGGACGGATTCCCCGTGACCAGGCTGTTCAATCGCGCCCAGGGCATCGCCTACACCGACGCCATCGTTGCCGAGTTCTCGGAGAAGGGCGTGGTGTTCGATGACCTGCTGAGTGAGGTGGCGGCATGAGCCTTATCAAACGCTTCGAGCGCAACACGGCCGGCCGTGACTTCGCCGTCGGCGATATCCACGGCCACTTCACGCGCCTGCAGCAGGCGCTTGATGCCGTCGGCTTCGATCCAACTCGCGATCGGCTGTTCAGCGTCGGCGACCTGGTGGACCGCGGTCCGGAATGTCGTGACGTGCTCGACTGGCTGGCCAAGCCCTGGTTCCACCCGGTGCGCGGCAATCACGACGACTACGTTTGCCGCTTCGACACCTGCGATGTCGACAACTGGGTCTACAACGGCGGTGCCTGGTTCGCCGGCCTGCCATTCGACGAGCAGAACGAGTTCGCCACCCAGTTCCGCGACCTGCCCATCGGCATCGAGGTGGAGACCTCTGGTGGCTTGGTCGGCCTTCTCCATGCGGATTGCGTCTTCGATTCCTGGGATGCCCTGAAGCACGAGCTTGACCAGCCGGCCACCAACCAGCGCCGCAAGCTGGTGATGAACACTTGCATGTGGTCGCGCACTCGCATCGAGCAGGGCGACGAGCGCCCCGTTCACGGCCTCCGCGCTCTCGTGGTGGGCCATACGCCTCTTCGCCGGCCGGTGGTGCTGGGGAATGTCTTCCACATCGACACGATGGGCTGGAGGCCGCAGGACGGTGGTTACTTCACGCTGCTGGACCTGTCCACGTTGGAAGCCATCCCGCCGATGGCGCAGTCGCTGGAATGGGAGCAGTCGGCATGACGCTCTCCACTCGCCAGCCTAAGCCCAAGATCTGCCAGAACACCGAGTGCGGCACCAAGTTCATCCCGCAACGCTTCGGGCAGCGCGTCTGCTCGCCGGCCTGCGCCATCGCCACCAGGGACAAGCACCAGGCTCCGGCACGGAAGGCCATCGCCGACCGCAATCGCCGGGAGATCAAGGCGCGGAAGGAGAAGCTGAAGAACCACAGCGATTTCGTGAAGGATGCCGAGAAGGCTGTGCGCGACTACCGCCGCACCTACGAGTTGTCCATCGGCAGCGGCTGCATCAGTTGCGGGAAGTCGCAGGCAGATATCCAAGCGGCCCAGGGGTGGAAGACCGGCGGCGCCTTCGATGCCGGGCATTTCCTCAGTAAGGGAGCCCGCCCTGAGCACCGCCTGGAGCCGTCCAACATATGGCTGCAATGTAAAGCCTGTAACGCCGGCTCCAGCAAGTACGCCAGGAAGGGGCTGACCGTTTCCCAAGGGTTCCGTGAGGGCCTGATCGAACGCATCGGCCTAGAGGCTGTAGAGGCCCTGGAAGCCGATCACCGTCCCCGCAAGTACACCAACGACGAACTGAAGGCCATCACGGCCGAATACCGCGCCAAGCTGCGCGAGCTGAAGAAGAGGACTGCCTGATGTGCCTTTGGCTTGCCGTGACTGTGAACGGTGAATGCATCGATTGCGCGACCGATACCGACGAGCTCGCCGCAGCAATTGGCTGCCAGATTGCGGATCTGGTTTCCATGTCTGGCGATGCCATGGAGAGCCAGCAGTGTCTTTGCGACCTGGATATTGAAAAGACCGCCTTGAAGTTCGGGTTCTCGGTCAATTGGGCTCCAGAGTTTGGCGAGGCGGAAATCTTCAAGGTGACGGTATGAATTTCGAAGACTGGATCGCCCAGCAATGGGTAATCCTTCGAGAGTACGGGCTGATCAAGGGGGAAGGGGAATGAAGCTGAATAGCGCACGTCAAGCCTGGCACGAGGCGTTCTATGGCAAGCGGAACAGCAACGCCAACCACTTCGCGACCATCCATAGGCTCGGCACCCAGATCCAGCAGACCGAGATCGACCGCTCCCTGGATCACTGCGAGCATGGCGTGCTGGCCGGCTATGTGCAGCAGGCGGTCGCCAGCCTCTCGCCTGACCTGCAGCTGTTCGGCCATCACATGTACGGGCCGGAAGGGATCATCGGCGATCCCGATGACGTTCGCGAGGCGGCCGAGGCGCTGGTGTTCAGGCTGGCCTACAGCCGCGGCGAGCGCATGTATGCCAAGCGCATCTCCAAGGCAGAGGCGGTGGCCGCCGGCGTACTGTTCCGCTATCGCAGGATGCATCAGGGAGGCCAGAGTTCCGGATCTGATCCCCTGCCATCGCCGGAATCGTTCAGGGCGTGGCTGCTGGAAGAGCGCGGCGCTCTACTAGCTAGCGAGTCATGGAGTCGTGAATGGGGCGGTTTCGTCGATGCATGTTTCGTTGCCTGTGACGACCTGGACAAGGCGTCGCTTGCCCCGGTAAGCCAGGCGATCAACCTCATGTGCGAGGCCGCATGATGGAAGAGAGGAAAATCATCTCGCGGCAAGAAGCAATAGGCATGGGCCTGACTGTGTATTTTACTGGGGAGCCATGCAAGCATGGGCATGTCGCAGAACGCAAAGTCATAAATCGAATATGTAGAGAATGCGAGCGCGCCAGCAGCAGATCTAATTACGCAAAGCATAAGGAAAGGGCTTCCGCCTACTATGCCAAATATCATCCTGCAAACAGGGACAGAAGGGCTGAACGAGATCGCACAAGACGGTCGAATGACCCAGCTTTTCGCCTTATTGGGGATATGCGCAGTATGCTTCATCGAGTTCTTAGAGGGAGGCTTTCCACAACCAAGTCCGTCGCTGCGCTTGGCTATGGCCCGGACGAATTAAGAGCCCATATTGAGCGACAGTTCACCACAGGGATGACCTGGGAGAAGGTTGGAAGGGAAATCCATATTGACCACATTATCCCAATCACGGAAATGGTTGCTAAAGGGGAAACTGATCCATCGATAATTAATGCGCTTTCCAATCTGCGCCCGATGTGGTCACACGAGAATCAGCGGAAAGGGGCGAAAAGAATAAATCTCATCTAAATCACTTGGTTGCATGGATTGCCAAATTTCTCGGCTGGCGCTATGCTTTTCCCATAACACGAACTCCCACTTGAGGAAGTTCAGCCCTCAAAGCCCTGGCCAATGCCGGGGCTTCGTTGTTTCTGGAGTTCGGATGCCCATCGAATCCCGCATCAAGCGCTGGTACTACGAAGCGCAGCGGAAGGGCATTCATCTCGAAAGCATCCTGATTCACCCTGACGACTACTGGCGCAATCGCAGCTCGCTGCGGTTCCTGCCGCTCAGGGTGATCGGCTACGGCTAGGAGGCGCCATGTCCACTCGCCCGAACGACATCGCAACCCTGAACATCATCGGCTGGACCGTCATCTCGGTCCTGACCTTCCTGATCATCAACCTCATCTAGTTTCCGCGCTCCCCAGCGCATGCCCGGTATAGCCGTAGGCCCCGGGCGTTTTCTTCCTGGAGAAGCCTCATGTCCGACAGCGGAGCCGTCGCAGTAGCCGGCCTGATCGGTATTGGCGGGGCGTCTCTTCTCGGCTTCGACGTCAATGCGGTGATCGGTGCTTTCGCCGGGGCGATGTTCTTCATCGTCTACGCCAAGGACCTCTCGCACTTCGGTCGCCTGGGCTACTTCATCGCCTCATGGATCGTCGGCTACTACGCCTCGAGCGAGTTCATCGCCCGGGGCTGGGCTCAGACCTCTGGCCTAGCAGCCGCGATCTGCGCTGCGGTTTTCGTCGTTGTTGCCGTCGGGCTGCTGGATTGGGCGAAGGGTGGCAAGGCCCCCACATGGCTCCGCTTGACTCTCTCATGGCTCCGGAACGCTATCGGAGCGGGTGGCAAGAATGGTTGATCCCTGGGCGTTGGGTGCTGCGTTCATCTGCAGTGCCATTTGCGTTCGCATCGCCGCTTACCGCAGAGAAGGCGCACGCTACCGGGCTGGCGTTTCGCTACTAGCCTACCTGCTGTGTGTAGGGACCGGCTGCTACTCGCTGACGGTCTACCTCGACATGCTGCATGGTCATCCCCAGCCGAGCCTTTCTCCTTGGCTGCTGATCATCCTGATGGTGTTGGCGGTGCTGGTCTACCGGGCCCGCGGCAACATCGCCCGGATCATTCAGATCGACTGGGAGCGTCGGTGGAATGGCGCTGATCGCCGGAGGTTGAAATGAACGCAGACCCAGCAGACTTCGACATCATGGCCAGCTTCGAGTCTCCAGTCCGGCCAGGACTGAAGCGTAAGGTTCGCATCGAGTGCGGGGGCGACTATGCCGAGGTCACGATGGAAGTTCGCGAAACCGAACATGGCCTTCGTATCAGCTTCACCGGCCACGTTCTCGCCAATGCCGCCGGAATGAAGCTTGTTCCTGACTTGGACCTTTGGTCCAGCGAGGTTGGCCAAAATGTCGCCTGAACAGTTCGCCTACTGGCTCCAGGGCTTCGTTGAGCTGAACGGCTCCGAGCCAACCGCTGAGCAATGGCAATCGATCAAGAATCACCTGAAGACTGTCTTCATGAAGGTGACGCCTGAGCTTCGCCAAGTCGGGCCAACCTATCCCGGCCTGCGTACAGGCGACATGGCTTGGCCTCAATGGGTAGAGCCACGGATAACCTGCAGCGCTTATAGCGCTGAAGACCGGAATCCGCTGGCTGATGTGACTCTGCCCAGTCGGATCGGGCGCGCTATAAGCCGAGCGCCGAGGTATAGCTAATGGCTACTGTCGGCCCTCTCATCCTCCACATGAAGTTCTCCTGGTGGGTGAAGCCCTACCTGTATGCCTGCATCACATTCGCATGGCTGACCGGAATGGAGCCCAATCTGGACAAGATCACCGGAACCGTCATGCGCGGCATGAAGTTCCGGCTGGAGACCAAGTGATGGCAGTCACCGCGCAGCAGATTGGCCTGGAGGTTCTCCAAGCCCTCGGCCTTGAAGGCAAAGGCGTGACTGGGATCAAGATAGAAATGAATGGTAGTGATCCTGTCACCCTGGAGGTCTCCATGCTTCCAGAGCGGAGCCAGGCCGTGAACATCATCGAGATCATCAAGCGCTACGAGCTGGTCGAGAAGCCCGAATGACCGACCTGAAAGTCGTCCCGATCAAGCGCGACGGTTATTCCGACGCCATTGACGCCCTGAAGAACATCATCGCCCAACTGGAAGCCGGCGATATCGAGCCCTGCGAAACCGGATGCGTTGTCCTGATGGGCAAGAACGGCACGCTCGACACCCTGGGCTTCGGGCCGAAGTCCGACGACCTCCAGGTCATCGGCCTACTGGAGATGGGTAAGCAGGTCATCCTCGAAGCGGCGATGTATCCAGATGTCTGAACCACTTCAGGTGAAGATCATCATGGATGGTCAGGAGCACATGGTTCCCGCCCGCGAGGCAGTCCTCTGCGATACTTGGGGCAATCAGATTGCGATCAAACTGGAGCCTATCTTTAACGTCGACGTGATTGAGGTTACCGGTCTTGATTCGCCATGCAGGGAGTTTGTCACTGATGGCCTGTGCAGGTTGTGAGAAGCGCCGCGCCTGGCTGAAGAAATGGTGGAAGGTAGCCCATGAGCGAATGCGCAAAGCCCCTGCTGGTGATCACCACGGATCGACCTCTGTCGATGGAAGCCCGGGAGAAGATGGCCAGGGTGTTGGAGCCGATTGCGCAGAGCATCGGAGCCAAGCCGCTGATCCTGGATGACGGTCTCCAAGCTGGAATCCACAGCGACATCCGCCCACTGCTGGAATCGCTCCTCGATGAGCAGCGCAAGACCAATGGCCTGCTGCTCGCCCTGGTCGAAGCGATGGCCGATGAGCGCGATCCGGATGCTGAACCGCAGACTTACCTGAACGGGAAGACCATTCGCTAATGGCTCAGCAACGACAACCATTCACTCCGTGCAAGCTATATATCGACGGAGCCGAAGGCCTGATGGTTGGCGACTTCATTACCACTGCTCGCGGTTCGGCATATCTGGTGCAGTCAATACGGCCCAGCCCGAGCAAGCCAGAACGCCTTTACCTGCAATGCATACGTTGGGTTATTGACCAGATTCCTGATGAAGCCAGGCGCTATGAGCTGGTCTGGTATCGCAGGCCCATGCGGAGGTCGAGATGATGCCGATCTACGGTCGCTCCAAATGCACCGAGATCGATGCCGTGCGCGTACGCCGAGGCTGGTTCGGCAGGCTGATCCTGCAGGTGAGATACAAGGTCGCGCGAGCCCGACTTAACCCGCCAGGCCAGCCTGTCACTTGGGAGGATGCTGGGGTGTCCGAATGGCGCGATGCAAACGGCAACGACCTGGCCGAATCGCTGATGGTTGCCAAGTACTTGGGATTGAGTGATGCCTGATCTTCCGCAGAAGCACGGGAAGCCCAAGGCTGTCAACGTCACGAAGCACGAAGCAGCCGATCAGTCATGGGGCAATGGCCGTGGTGGTCGCCCTTGGCGCCGCAAGCGTGAGCGCATCCTCAAGCGTGACGGCTACATGTGCCAGTGCCCAGAGTGCAAGGGGATGAAGAGGATCGCCACAGAGGTGGACCACATCATCCCGCTGAGCCAGGGCGGCACAGACGATGACGCCAACCTGATGGCTATTGCTGGCTACCCATGTCATGCGAGGAAGACGGCAAGGGAGTCGGCGGCATCTAGGAAATAGTCGGGTTCTCTCAGCGCGCGGACACGACGATATCGAGATATTTACGAACGACGGCAGTGGTTTTCACTGGTTTCGTGCGTTTTTACCGAAAAATCGAGTTTAATGAGAAAAATTCTCATTTATAGGGATGGGGCGGGTCAAAACCTTAGAACTTTTCGTTAGGACACCGCGCCACCAAGTCACTTTCCATTTCCACAGAATTTAGGTTTCAAGATGGCACGACACAAACAGCCAGATGTCGTCGCCAAGTTCAAAGGCGCCGACAAGAAAAACCCCCAGCGCTACCGGCAGGAGCCGGCAAAGGGAGAGGGGGAGGTCGGCGAAGCGCCAATCCATCTGCAAGGCCCTGCGCGGCTCGCGTGGAAAGAGCTCTGCTCACAATCACTGAAGGGCGTCCTGACCGGCTCTGACCGGATCATCTTGGAAGTCACCGCTAACCTGCTGGCCGAATACCGCGCTAACCCGACTGAGTTCGCGGTCGGCAAATACACCCACCTTATTGGCAACCTGGCCAGACTGGGATTAACCCCGTCCGACCGGCAGAAGTTCGGCCTGGAAAAGCCGAAGGAGAGGGACGAGTTCGAGGATTTCTGACATGACCCCTAGCGGCATTGCGCGACAGTATGCGAGCGATGTCGTGGAGAGGCGTGTCGTTGCATGCCGATACGTGATTCTGGCATGCCAGCGCTTCCTGAATGACCTAGCGCGACAAGGCGATGAAGATTGGCCCTACCTCTTCGATGAGTCGAAGGCAGATCGCGCCGTCAAGTTCATGCAGCTCATGCCTCACACCAAAGGCAAATGGAGCGCCTCGAAGTCGAAGCTGGTCTTCGAGCCCTGGCAGGTATTCATCGAGGCCAACATCTTCGGCTGGGTGAAGAAGGGAACAGGCAAACGCAGGTTTCGCGAGGCCTACGAAGAGATCCCGAGAAAGAACGGCAAGTCGGCCCGGCTGGCAGCTAGGGGGATTTACCTGTTCGCCGCGGACGGCGAGTCGGGAGCAGAGGTCTATTCTGGCGCGACCACTGAGAAGCAGGCATTCGAGGTTTTCCGGCCGGCATGGATGATGGCGCACAAGCTGGAGAATCTGCGCAATCGATTCGGGATTGAGCTGTCCGGTAACCAGAAGAACCCCGGCCCCATGTTCGTCATGGAGGACATGTCGAAGTTCGAAACGGTAATTGGCAATCCGGGGGATGGTGCTAGCCCTCACGCTGCGCTGGTGGACGAATACCACGAGCACGATACCGACGCCCTGGTGGATACCATGCAAACCGGTATGGGGGCTCGCGAGCAGCCGTTGCTGTCGATCATCACTACCGCCGGATCGAATCTTGGCGGCCCGTGCTACGAGAAGCGCCGGGATGTGATTCGGATTCTCGAAGGACAAGAGGCCGACGAGACGATTTTCGGCATCATCTACACAATCGACGAGGATGATGCCTGGGACGATCCGGCCAGCCTGATCAAGGCCAACCCGAACTACGGCATATCGGTATTCCCTGACTTTCTCCTGGCCCAGCTCCAGCAGGCCAAGCGCTCGGCGTCGAAGCAGAACGCGTTCCGCACCAAGCACCTGAACCAGTGGGTGGGAGCCCGGACGGTCTGGATGAACATGCTGGCCTGGCAGCGGCAGAAGCGCGACTTCACGATTGCCGACATGGCCGGATGCCGTTGCTGGATGGCGCTCGACCTGGCGAGCAAGAAGGACGTGGCCGCCCTGGTGATGCTGTTCGAGAAGGCGGGGCAGTTCTACTGCATTCCTCGGTTCTACGCCCCCGAAGCAGCGGCCGAAGAAAACGAGAAGTACCAGAATTTCGCGCTCGACGGGCATCTGATCCTGACTCCCGGGAGCATGACCGATTACGCCTTCATCGAGGCGGACATCCTGGACTTGGCGAAGCAGGTAGAACTGCAGGATGTCGCCTTCGATGACTGGCAAGCCAACTACCTGATCACCCGGCTTTCCAGCACCTCAATTCCGGTCGTGGACTTCAACCAGACGGTGAAGAACATGAGTGACCCGATGAAGGAGGTGGAGGCGAGGGTAATCGCGCGGACGCTCTGGCATGACGGGAATCCTGTCATGACCTGGATGATGGGCAACGTGGCGGCAAAGATCGACGCCAAGGAAAATATCTACCCGCGCAAGGAAAACGACAACGACCCCAACTGCAAGATCGATGGTCCGGTGACCTTGATCATGACGATGGGGCGCGCCCTGGTTGCCGGCATTGATGACGGTGACGACTTCATGAATGCCATACGGAACCCGATCATCGCATGAACATCGCCACTGGCCTCTATCTCCTGCTCGGCGCGATTGGGCTGGCGCTCTTTGTCGCCGGCGCATTCGTCCTTTTCGGGCTTGGCTGGTCGCTCATGGCTGGCGCTTGTGCTTCTTTCGCTGGTGCGGCCTTCGTCCGCAAGGGGCTGACCAGTGAGTAAGAGCCTGGCCCAGGTCCTGAATCGTGCGGCGAAAGCCCCTCGGGCATCCTTGCTCGGCTGGGCGGGGAAAACGATTCGGCTGACTGATGGCGATTTCTGGACGCAGATGCTTGGCCGAACGTCTTCCAGCGGGAAACCCGTAACCGTCGATAGCGCAATGCGTCTGTCTGCGGTCTGGGCTTGCGTGCGGCTTATTTCCACCTCGGTTGCCGGTCTGCCAATGGGTGTATATGAGCGCAAGACTGATGGCAGTCGAGAGGATGCCCGGAGCCTGCCGCTCTACGACATCGTTCATACCAGTCCCAATGACGACATGACCGCATTCCAGTTCTGGCAGGCGATGGTTTCCTCCATGTTGCTTTGGGGGAATGCTTATGCCGAGATCCGGCGAGTGGGTGATCGAGTGGCGGCACTGGATTTCCTGCTTCCATCTCGAATCGACCTGGATTGCGACGACAACGGGCGCTTGGAGTACTACTACACGCCAAAGAAAGGCGGTCGCCGGCAGATTGACCGGAAGAACATGCTGCATATTCCGGCCTTCACGCTCGATGGGCGTATTGGCCTATCGGCCATCTGCTACGGCGCGGATGTTTTCGGTTCGGCGATGTCGGCCGATGATGCGGCAAATGGGACGTTCAAGAATGGA
The DNA here is from genome assembly GCF_001586155.1 of Pseudomonas citronellolis. Lineage (NCBI taxonomy): Bacteria > Pseudomonadati > Pseudomonadota > Gammaproteobacteria > Pseudomonadales > Pseudomonadaceae > Pseudomonas > Pseudomonas citronellolis. The sequence continues at coordinate 5,154,721 of NZ_CP014158.1, read as the reverse complement.
CTCTTGCCTACAGTAGCCTTCAAGGTTGACCGGGTGCTGCAGCCCACCCAGCGCGACGATTTCCGCGAATACGTCAAGACCATCTCCGGAGCCCTGAACTCTGGGAAATCACCAGTCCTGGAGCAAGGGATTACACCTGAGACCATTGGCATTAACCCGACTGATGCGCAGCTCCTGGAGTCCAGGGCGTTCAGCATCGAGGAGATCTGCCGCTGGTATGGGGTTCCGCCCTGGATGATCGGGCAGACCGACAAGGGTAGCAATTGGGGGACAGGGCTTGAGCAGCAGATGCTGGCTTTCCTGACCTTCTGTATCAGTTCCTTCACCAACCAGATTCAGCAATGCGTGAACAAGCGCCTGCTGACCGCAGCTGAGCGCCAGCGGTACTACTCCGAGTTCTCGCTTGAGGCATTCCTCCGAGCCGACAGCGCGGGCCGGGCCGATCTCTACAGCAAGATGACTCAGAACGGCATCTACACCCGCGATGATTGCCGAGTGAAGGAGAACCTGCCCCGCAAGGGCGGGAATGCCGATGTGCTCACCGTCCAATCGAACCTGGTCCCCCTGGATCAACTTGGCGGGGGGGCGAGCGGAAGCTCTCTGCCGTAGAGGCAGTACAAAAGGCATATCTAGGCGTCGGCAAGATGATCACCGCCGACGAAGCAAGGCAACTCGTCAATCAGCATGGCGCGGAACTGAAGATTCCAGGGCCTGACTTCGAAGAACCACAGGAGTAACCCATGACTCTGCGAAATCTTCCGGCCGCGCCGGAGGCTCGCCCGCGCTCGGGCGTCCAGTGCGACCTGGCCCCGAAGGCGCTGGATGCATGGCGTCCTGAGCTTCGTGCGGCCTCCGGCGATAGCCCCGACACCACCATCACGATCTACGAGCCCATTGGTTATGACTGGTGGACTGGGGAGGGGGTGACGGCAAAGCGCATTGCCGGAGTGCTTCGCTCCATCGGCAACGATGTCGATGTGACCGTGAACATCAACAGCCCCGGCGGCGATGTGTTCGAAGGCCTGGCCATCTACAACCTGCTGCGCGAGCACAAGGGCAAGGTCACGGTGAACATCATCGGCCTTGCCGCCTCCGCAGCCTCCTTCATCGCCATGGCGGGGGATGAAATCCGCATCGGCCGCGCCGCCTTCCTGATGATCCATAACGCGTGGCTAATCGCCATGGGCAATCGGAACGACCTCCGCGAGATCGCCGACTGGCTGGAGCCGTTCGACATGACGCTGGCGGATATCTACGCCCAGCGCACTGGTATCGACCTCGACGACATCGTCAAGCAGATGGATGCCGAGACCTGGATCGGTGGACGCGAGGCTGTCGACAAGGGATGGGCAGATGCCTTCCTGGAGTCAGACGAAATCTCCAGCGCCCCGAACAACCGTAGCGAAACCATCCTGGCAAAACGCCGGATTGACGCCGCCTTGGCCCGCAGCGGAATGCCGCGCAGCCAGCGCAACGAGCTCATCAACGATTTCAAGACCAGCATGCTTGGCGCTGCTGGCGGGGGTGGTGACACCCCGACCGATATGCCTGGCGCTGTCGCTCCTGACCTTTCTGCCGCCCTTCGTGCGGTGCGAGAACTTACCCAGATCCTCCAAGGAGAATCGCAATGAGCGACTTCGAGAAACAAATCGTCGAACTGAACGCCAACCTGACCAAAGTGGGCGACCAGATCAAGGCTCAGGCCGAGCAGGTCAACACCCAGATCGCCAATTTCGGCGAGATGAACAAGGAAACCCGCGCCAAGGTCGACGAACTGTTGACCGTTCAGGGCGAACTGCAGGCACGCCTGAGTGCCGCCGAGCAGGCCATGCTGGCCAGCGAGAAACGCGAGAACGGCGATGACGCGCCGAAGACCGCCGGCGAACTGGTGGCCGAGAGCCTGAAAGAGAAGGGCGTGAACAGTTCCCTGCGCGGCTCGCACCGCGTCTCTATGCCGCGCTCGGCCATCACCTCCATCGATGGCTCCGGCGGCGCGCTGGTAGCTCCTGATCGTCGCCCCGGCATCGTGGCGGCCCCGCAGCGTCGCCTGACCATCCGCGACCTGGTGGCGCCTGGCACCACCTCCAGCAATTCGGTCGAATACGTCCGCGAGACCGGCTTCACCAACAACGCTGCTCCGGTTTCGGAAGGCACCCAGAAGCCCTACTCCGACCTGACCTTCGAGCTGGAAAACGCGCCGGTTCGCACCATCGCGCACCTGTTCAAGGCGAGCCGCCAGATCCTGGACGATGCTGCGGCCCTGCAGAGCTATATCGACGCCCGTGCCCGCTACGGCCTGATGCTGGTGGAAGAAGGCCAACTGCTGTACGGCAACGGCACTGGCGCCAACCTGCACGGCATCATCCCGCAGGCGCAGGCCTATGCTGCGCCGAGCGGCGTATCGGTGGTGGCCGAGCAGCGCATCGACCGCATCCGCCTGGCGATCCTGCAGGCGCAACTGGCCGAGTTTCCGGCCAGCGGCATCGTGCTAAACCCCATCGACTGGGCGCTGATCGAGCTGACCAAAGACGCCGAGAACCGCTACATCATCGGCAGCCCGCAGAACGGCACCACCCCGACGCTCTGGCGTCTGCCGGTGGTGGAAACCCAGGCCATCGCCCAGGACGAGTTCCTGACCGGAGCCTTCACCCTCGGCGCCCAGATCTTCGACCGCATGGACATCGAGGTTCTGGTATCCACCGAGAACGACAAGGACTTCGAGAACAACATGGTCACCATCCGCGCCGAAGAGCGACTGGCCTTCGCGGTCTATCGCCCCGAAGCGTTCGTGGCCGGTTCGCTGACCGCCAGCTAACCGATAGGGGCCGGGCAACCGGCCCCGCTTTCGAGGTGTTCATGTCCGAAGTCATGGTCAAGCCGATGCGCTCCTACATGGACCGCGGCGTCATCAGGAAGGCGGGAGGGGCGGCTTACCCCGTCTCCTCGCACCTGGCAAAACAACTGGAGGCACGCGGCCTCTGCTGCATTGTGGAAGCCGAGCGCCCAAAGACACCGGCTGGCGAGTCGCCGTCTGCATCGCCAGCGGCCCAAGCCTCACCGCAGAAGACTGCGAGCGAGTCCGTCAGTGGAGAGCAGCCGCGCCGCAGAGGGCGGCCGTCTGCACAAACACGACATTCCGACTGACGCCATGGGCTGATGCCCTTTGGGCAATGGATAAGGTCTGGTGGGAGCGATACGCGTCGGAAGCCAAATCCCTCTTCCAGGGCGAACTGCTCACCCTCAACACCAACCGTTTCGGCATCAAGACGGCACGCATCGAGCACTACAGGAACTCCGGTGGCGGCGCGGTTTCCTTGGCCATCGCCAGGGGCGCTAGACGGATCATCCTGCTGGGCTACGACATGCAGAAAACTAATGGCCAATCGCACTGGCACGGCGACCACCCGAAGGGGCTTGGGAGCGCCGGCAAGATCGCGGAATGGCCATCCGAGTTCGAGCGCCTGAAGCGCAACAATCCGGCAATCGAGATCATCAATTGCACTCGCGAAACAGCGCTGACCTGCTTCGCTCGACGCCCGCTGGAGGAAATGCTGAATGAGCCTGATCCCGCTTGAGACGGCCAAGGCATTTCTGGACGTGATCCACGATTCGGATGACGCCAAGATCCAGTTGCTGCTGGATGGCGCTGAAGACGAAGCCTGCCAGTTCATGTGGCGGCAATCCCTGGATGGTCTGTGCAACTGCGAAGAGAGCGGCGAGGCAGCCAGCAGCGAGCCAGGACTTCCGCCGAGCGTGGCTGTAGGAGTTCTGCTGCTGCTCCAGGCGAACTTCCAGGCCGCTCCTGATGAAATCGAGACGCTGCGCAAGGCGGCCGAGGTGAAGCTGATGCCGTACCGCTGCGGGCTGGGGGTTTAAATGTACTGCTCCTACTGCGGAAGTAGTGCACATACGAAAGCGCTCTGCCCAAGCACCTATTCGGGAAGTGCCAGACGGGCAAATCTCCGCTGCACCTATTGCGGTGCGAAGGATCACGACATCAAAGCGTGCCCGAAAACCTACTCTGGCAATGCGGCCAGGGCCTGGCATCCCGAGTCCGTGAAAGATCATTTCTACGGGGACTGACATGCTCGCCTACCGCATGCGCCACCGCATCCAGTTCCAGCGGCAGGTGCATACCCAAGATCCGGTGACAGGAGAGGTGATAACGACCTGGGAGACCGTTCTGTTTTCCGGTCGCTCCGATGTCCCCGCAGAGGTGCTGACAGGCCCCGGCCGTGAACTGATCGCCGCCGATGCGCAACAGGCTGAGACCACTGCTCGCATCAATTGCCGATGGTTCCCGGTGGATCGGCTGGAACTCTACACCTGGCGAATTCTTTGGGATGGCCGGGTTTACAACATCACCAGTGCAGAGACCGATGCCACCGCTCGCCGTGAGTGGCGGCTGCGCTGTTCCGACGGCCTAACCGACGGCCAGTAACGATTTCGCCCGCACGGGCACCAAATACGCAGCCTAGAGTCGCTCTCGAACGGCGGATGTCGCTCATCCGTCCGCCCCGGCTGCGTTTCTATTTTGGTCACAGCTAGGGGGCACCCGAAAGCGCCTTCCCTGGGGCGTTGCTGTGGCCGATCTATTCCCAGGGCTATTGCAGGGGATAATATGAACGTGCTTTCTGGTGATCTGCTTCAAGAGCTAAACGAAATTGCGAGGATGGCAATTGAGAGGCCAGTCGAAGCTATGTGCTTGTTGGCTGGCGAAGAGTTCCAGCACGAGGATTTGATGTGGATACGGGCGTGCATCATGTTTGAGGCGGCCCGCAATATGGCGACCGAGAATCGCTCTAGCATAGCGCCACCTTTTACAGAATTTGATGTCCATCGCGAGTTTTGGGAAAGGCTGTCTGAACTGGTTCCAGGTGCCAAGCGTGTTCAGGGGCCATCGGATGGAATCAACGTTCCTGATGGATGGGTAGAAATAGGTGGCGATCTGATCCCCGTTGAAGTGAAAAGAGACGTTTTCAACGGAAGGGCCAGAAACCAATTGCAGCGCTACATGACCGCGTACAGAGCTACACGAGGCATTGCGGTATGCCCAAAGTTCAGCTGCGAAACAGATACTTCAATTATTCGTGTTGTGTGCAGGCCCGCCTGCCTTGCACATTGATTGCTGGCTCGATATTTCGAGACCCATCCTAACCTCACCCTGACGTACGAAAGCCCGCCTTGAGCGGGCTTCGTCGTTTCTGGAGTAGAGAAATCTTGTTCATTCGCGGAATGCTTGGCCTTGGTGACAATATCTACGCGCGCGCGTTCGTGAAGAAGCACCAGGGCGCCTTTCTCGAAACGCCATGGCCTGAGCTCTACTCGGACCTCGACGCGAAATGCGTCCGCCCGACTACGCAACTCAGGACCCAGGCCAAGAACATCCAACGCGAGCACGCCTGGCACCGCCCTGTCGGCGGCGGCCAACTGCGGATTGCCTACGGTCGTGATCCGATCATCCAGGGGCTACGCAAGGCGTTCCGCTGCGAGCCTGGAGAATTCGACCTGCCGGACTTCGGGCCTTCGCCGGTCGAAGGTCGTTACGTCCTGGTGCGGCCGGCCACGGTCCGGGCTGAATGGCGCGCAGACACGCGTAACCCACTGCCCGAGTACATCGCCAGCGCTGCCGCCGAGATGCGCCGCAGGGGCTGGAAAGTGGTCTCTGTGGCCGACCTGGAGCCTGGCAAGGAGTGGGCGCTTGATCCACTTCCGCCGGCTGACATCCAGTTCCACAAGGGCGAGTTGCCGGTGGAGCAACTGCTGGCGCTGCTCCAGCACGCTGACGCGGTAATCGGTGGGATTGGCTGGATCGTTCCGGCCGCCATCGCCGCCAAGGTTCCAGCTTGGATCATCTGTGGCGGGCAGGGCGGATACAACTCGCCCGAACACATCACCGACAAATGCATGGACCTGTCCCGCGTCACCTTCGCGGTTCCAGACAGGTTCTGCCGCTGCACCCTGAAACAGCACAACTGCGACAAAAGGATCACCGATCATGACCAACGCTTTGCCGCCTGGGCTGACCGACTGCCTGCTCTGGTCTGAAGAGCTTGGCATGGGCTTCCACCCGCGCCCTCCGATGGACTATAGCGGGCCGTATTTCGAGAAGTACCGGAACCTCGATGCTACGCCGATGGGTGAGGCGCTGACTCGCGCTCGCATTGAACTGGTCCGTCGCCACTTCGATGGCCAGGTGTTGGATATCGGCATCGGCGGCGGCCGCTTCATCGAGGAAGCGGATGCTTTCGGTTTCGACGTGAACCCCGAGGCCCTGGCCTGGCTGCATGCCAATGGCCGCTACAAGAACCCGAACTTCGGCTGGCCGGCCATGACCTTCTGGGACAGCCTGGAGCATATCCCCGAGCCCGAGGTTGTGCTGAGGGGCATCGGTGAATGGGCCTTCGTCTCCATGCCGATCTACAAGGACGCCAAGGACTGCCTGGCGAGCAAGCACTACAAGCCGGCAGAACACCTATGGTACTGGTCCCTGGAGGGCTTCATCGCCTGGATGGACCGCCAAGGCTTCGAGGTCATGGAGATCAACCACGCCGAGTCCGAGCTAGGCCGGGAAGGCATAACTTCGTTTGCATTCCGTCGGCATAGCCATTGGCTCGTGCGGCGTGGAGATAGGGTGGCGTGAATGGCAGACAGTGTGAATTTTGAAATCACCGGCCTTGATGAAGTCATCAAGAAGATGAACGACCTGTCGGTAGGTATCCGCAATAAAGCAGGTAAGAGAGCCTTGGCTAAGGCTGCTGCGGTGGTAAGGGCTGCGGCCAGGGAGAATGCCCTTGGGGTCAACGACCCAGGTACCCGAGAGGAGATAGCGAAGAATATTGCCATTCAGTACATGTCACGACGGAACAGATTGAATGGAGATCAGGGGTATCGCGTAGGCATCCGTGGTGGCTCTAGGGATATGTCTGCTTATGGCGAGTTCGGTGGGAAGGGAAAGGAGAACCCCGGCGGTGACACTTGGTACTGGAGATTTGTGGAGTTCGGAACTGAGCGAACTGCGGCAAAGCCATTTATGAGGCCCGCCCTGGAGAACAACACCCAGAAGGCTACTAATGCTTTTGCTGCGGAGCTTGAGAAGCAAATTGACAAAATCATAGGTGGCTAATGTTCGCTCCAATCTATGAAGTCTGCTCGGCCAATGCTGGCGTGCAGGCCGCCCTGGGCAATCCTGCTCGCCTTTACTCATTCGGCGAGGCGCCTCAAGGCGTGGCTAAGCCATATGCGGTTTGGCAGACGCTAGGCGGATCGCCAGAGAACTTCCTCAAGCAGCGCCCAGACATCGACCAATTCACCCTCCAGGTTGATGTCTACGCAGCTACCGCAGCAGCGGCCAGAGCTGCCGCCAAGTCGCTGCGCGATGCCATAGAGCCGGTGGCCTACATCACTCGCTGGAATGGCGAGGATCGAGACGCTGAAACCAAGAACTACCGCGTCAGCTTCGACGTGGACTGGTGGACACCTAGGTAACTGGTCGTCTGTACAGTATTTGAATGTAAAATGAGCGGGCCGGGAGCTGCGTCAACAGCCACCCGGCCCTAACCACAACCTGATCGGACGAGGATCATGGCCATGGCTGAAGAGCAGTCTATCCCGACAGAGCGAGTCTGCACAAAGTGCGGCGAACAAGAAGTACAGGGAAGAGAATCCAGAGAGAGCCAATGCGTCATCTCGGGCATGGGCTGAACGGAACCCTGAGAGAAAGAAGGCAACTGTCAAGGCCTGGAATGAGCGCAATAGGGAGCGTCAGTCGGCGAGGGCTAAAGCCTGGAAGGCGCAGAATAGATCAAGGATTAGAGAAAATCACAAAAGACGATTCGTGGAAAACCCAATCCTCAGGGTGCACAAGGCGATTAGGGAGAGATTGAGATTTGGCCTTCTGTTTGACAGGGGCGGTCTCAGGACGTTTGACATGCTCGGCTATTCTCGTAACGATCTTAAGACCCATCTTGAGCGGCAGTTTTTGAGGGGGATGTCTTGGGATAACTATGGGGAGTGGCATGTTGATCACATAGTGCCGTTATCAACTTTTTCCAGAAATGACATTGACGAAATTCGGGCTTGCTGGGCGCTGCCAAATCTTAGGCCAATATGGGCCAAGGACAATCTCAGGAAGCATGCAAACATCCACTATCTGATTTGATCAGATTCATAGAAAGGAACCCGGCAAACGCCGGGTTTTTTATTGCCTAAAAATAGCCGATACCGGCTAGGAGGTGCATTTTGAGCGTTTTGACCCAAGGGACTCAGATTTTCTTTATCGATCCCAACTTCGACAGCAGCGGCCCCGACGTGCGCGAGGTGGAATGCGCTACCACCTTCAGTCCTGGCGGTAACCCTGCAGACCAGATCGAGGACACCTGCCTGTCGGCTACCACCCGCAGCTACAAGCCGGGCCTGCGCACTCCTGGCCAGGCCAGCCTGGGCCTGAACGCCGATCCGGAGAACGACTCGCACGTTCGCCTGCATGAGCTGAGCGAGACCGATCCGGCACCAACTCTGAAGTGGGCGGTAGGTTGGGCGGATGGCACTTCCCTCCCGACCGTCACTGGCCCGGACAGCAACGGCGACTACGACTTCGATCTGCCGACGGATCGCACCTGGTTCGTCTTCGAGGGCTACGTCTCGGACTTCCCGTTCGACTTCGCGGCCAACACCGTCGTGACCACCACGGCCACGATTCAACGCTCTGGCGGTTCCGCCTGGATTCGGAAGGTATAACGCATGCTGCTGAGCATCGATTCGCTGAAAGAACTTGGCGCCTTCACCGGCGCCCCGGTCGAGAAGGAAATCACCTGGAAGCAGGGCGACAAGGAGCTGACGGCCACAGTCTACGTCCGGCCTCTCTCCTACAGTTCTGCCGTATCTGACCTGATGGCCATCAACGGCAAGGTGGATGGCGTAGCTGGTCGCATCGCGGCGAGCATCGTCGATGCCGAGGGCAAGCCGGTCTTCACTCCGGGCGATATCACCGGCGAAGCTGATCCGGCCCGCGGCGCCCTGGACGGCAACCTGACGGTAGCGCTCCTGAGCGTGATCGCCGAGGTCAACAACATGGGAAAGACGCCGAGCTCAGCGAGCTAGATGAACTCTGGCATGAGCTGGTCCTGTGCGGAGTTGGCGGCAGGACCATCGCCGAAGCCCAGCAGCGGCTGAGCTATCGGGAGTTCATGGCCTGGAGTCGGTATCGGGCAAAGCGCGGGACGCTGCATATTGGCATGAGGGTAGAACGCGGATCAGCGCTGCTGGCCACGCTCTACGCCAACTCACACAGCAAGAACGGCGGGTTCAAGCTCTACGACTTCATGCCGCATGAATCGGAGCCGGTACTGACGCTGGAGCAAGCCATGGAAACCTGGCACTGAAAAGCAAAACCCCCGGTACGCGCCAACGTCCGGGGGTTTTTCATTCATACCCCATGAAGCAGCATGAGGAGAACGTGATTGGATTTTAGCAAGATCATTCGCGAGGTGCGAATCAGTAATCAAGCAAGGTAAGCCTATAAGAATTGGTATTGAGTTCTACCATTCAGGCATACAAGTTTTCGAATTTGATACTAATGGGTTCCCTGGGATGTAAACGGAACCAAAAATAAAGCCCGGCCTGTCCGGGCTTTTTATTGCCCGGAGAAAAGCATGGCGTCGAAAAGTCTTGGAACTCTTACCCTTGACCTGATCGCTCAGGTAGGAGGATTTACTGCCGGTATGGACAAAGCCGAGCGTAGTTCTCTGAAGTGGCGAAAAGAGGTCGAGAAGAATGCCAAGGCTGTCGGTATCGCTATAGGTGGGGCGGTTGTAGCCGGAGCTACTGCGCTGACTGCTATTACTATCAGCACCATCAACTCAGCAAAAGAGATTTCGAATCTATCCAATGTCGCTAATGCCAGCACAACTGAGTTCCAGAAATATGCGGCTGGCGCTAAGCTGGTTGGAATTGAGCAGGACAAGCTCGCTGACATCTTCAAGGATGTGAACGATAAGGTCGGCGACTTCCTGAACACCGGGGGCGGCGCGCTACAGGACTTCTTCACCAACATTGCACCGAAGGTCGGCGTTACTGCCGATCAGTTCCGCAACCTGTCGGGCCCTCAGGCACTTGGCCTGTATGTCTCCAGCCTGGAGAAGGCCAAGGTCAGCCAATCAGATATGACCTTCTACCTGGAAGCCATCGCCAGTGACGCCACCGCGCTGCTGCCACTGCTCCGCAATAACTCCGAGGGTTTCAAGGCCTTCGGTGAGGCTGCCGCCGCCGCCGGCGCCATTATGGATGAGAAAACCATAAAGTCAGCCAATGAGCTTGCTGCTGCACAATGGTTAATTGAGCAAAGCACAACTGGCCTTAAGAATCAGTTAACTACTCAATTGCTTCCAGTTCTTAGCGCGTTTGCCGGTGCACTACTTGATGTAACAAAGCAAGGTACGGCTATGGTGGCTGTCGGACAATTCGTTGTTGAGACGATAAAGTGGATGGCCAAATCTGCGGTAGGTGCCGTAGCTGCTTTTGATCTGATTGGTAAAGCTATTGGTGGTGTCGCCGCAATTGCTGCGGCTGGATTCAAGGATGCCTCATGGGCCGACCTTGCTATGGGGCCGGCTGCTTTGGGAGTGCGCCTAGCAAAAAACTGGGATGGAATAAAATCTACTGCGGCCGATGTTGGTAGCAGCCTCGAATCTGAGGCATTGAAGTGGGGTGGTTATTTCGAAAAAATCGATGATGCGGGCAGGAATGGAACTAGCGGCACAGTAAAGTCTCTTTCTGATCTCATGGATCAACTGGGAAGACTTAAGAATGCCCCAGGCACATTCCATGCCCTAACCAAGGAAGAGCAGGCCGCGCAGAAGGCAGCAGAGCAGGCAGCCAAGGCGCTGCAGAAGCGTTTCGATGATGCCGAGACCGGCTATGAACGTCAGATCGCCCTGATCAACACCGAAGTCGACAAACGGAAAGACGCCACTGAAGTCGCCAAGCTCCAGTTCGAAATCGAATCCGGCAAGCTGAAGGGCATCAACGCCCAGCAGCAGGAGCGCCTGAACGGCTTGGCTGCTGAACTTGACCGACTCAAGAAGCTGAAGCAAGCCAATGAGGATGCGGCCAAGGCTGCTGCATTCGGCTCTACCTTGGATCAAGAAAATAGTACCGCAGCGGCAGGGTTTGATATCGAGCTTGCTGGCGCAGGCATGGGCGATAAATATCGTGCTCGCCTTCAAGAGCTACTTCAAATCAGGCAGAGCTATAACGAAAAACAAGCCGATCTAAACAAACAGTACAATTCTGGCGAAATCAGCAAGGAACTCTACGACAAGGAAACTTCGCTGCTCCAGGAAGCTATGGATAAGCGCCTGAAAATCCAGGAGGACTACTACGCTAAGGTCGATGAGGCTCAGAAGAACTGGCAGGATGGTGTCAACGATGCATTCCAGAATTATGTCGATAGCGCAACGGACTACAGCAGCCAAGCCGCTGATGCTGTCTCTGGAGTTCTAGGTGATGCAACTAGCGGATTAAGCGATGGAATATATGGACTCATCACCCAGACCGAAGACCTGAACGATGCTCTGGCTAATGTAGCAACCACGATAGGCCAGTCGATAATCAAAGCCATTTCTGATATGGCCGCACAGTGGCTGATTTATCAGGCCCTTGAGCTTGCCGGGGTGCAGACCAATACCGCCGCGAAGATCGCTGGCGCGCAGGCAGCTGCATCAGCCCAGATCGCTGCCATCAGCGCTACGACCACTGCCGCAGCCACCGCGACTACCGCCACGACTGCAACCCAGACCGCCGCAGCCGCAGAGACCGCCGCGGCGTGGACGCCGGCTGCAATCGCATCCTCCATCGGGTCATTCGGTACCGCAGCCGCTATCGGCTTGGCTGCCGTGGTTGCCGCGCTCGCCTTCAAGGGCGGGTTCAAGAAGGGTGGCTATACCGGCGATGCCGGGGTGAACGATGTAGCCGGCGTGGTTCACGGCAAGGAGTTCGTTTTCGACGCCGCGGCGACCTCCAGGATCGGCGTTGATAACCTAGAGGCCCTGCGCGCCGGCAAGCTGGACACATCAATTGGCAAGGCGAGCGCTGCGATGATCGCTGCGAACAATGACAATCGCAGCACCGTCATCAACTTCTACCAGCAAGGTGGTGGTAGTTCGCGCGAACAGCAGGCCAGCACTGCCAAGGCAGCGCGCCAGATCGCTCGCGCAGTTGATGCGGCCGGGAGGTACAGCTGATGGGCGAGTTCATCGAGGAGCGCCTGGATACCTGCTTCCGCATTGGGGCAGAGGCCGAGGACAGCTTCTTCACCAGCGTCACCACGACGGCCGGCGGCTCGCGGTTTGTCTCGCTGAAGAACGGCAAGCCCTACCGCACTTTCGATATCGAGTTCGTGAAGTACAACAAGGAGCTGGCCCAGGACGTAGCCAGCCTGTACTACCGGACCTGGGGAGGGTTCGCGGGGTTCCGGGTGAAGGCCTGGGCGGATTTCACCACGGCGAACGATGGGCAGTCTGCCTATACCTCGCTGGACTGCACGCTGGATGTGGTGAGTGATGGCGTGTACCAGTTGGTGAAGGAGTACGGCCGGGACAAGCCAGGCCTTGCGAGTATAGGCCGGCCTCGTCGGACGATCTTCAAACCGGTACAGGGGAAGGCCGTCATCGCCGTCGCCGGCCTGGCCTACCCGAATGGAACCACTATCGACTACACGACCGGCCGGGTGACGCTGGCGGCGAACAAGACCGGCACCATCACCGGTATCACGAAGGGTGCCACCACGGTCATCACGGTGGCCAACAGCTTCGCCGTCGGTGAGTCGGTAGTGATCTCCGGTGTGACCGGCATGACGCAGATAAACGGACGCCGCGGTGTCATCACCGCTCGCTCTGGAACGTCTATTACGGTCGCCATTAACTCCAGCGCCTTCAGCGACTACACCAGTGATGGCGCGGTCCAGACGCGCCCGCTCAACAGTGGAACGGACATCGTCACCGGCGGCTGCGAGTTCGATATCCCTGTCGCCTTCGATTCGAACTTCAACGTCCAGGCGCTGAGCGCGGATGTAGGGCAGGCGTCAGGCCTGACGCTCGTAGAGCTGCTGAACCCCTGACAGGTCGATTGGCTCCCTATTCGGACTACTAAAAAGCAAAAGCCCCGAGCGCTCGCAACGTCCGGGGCTTTTTATTTCCACCCCTTGGAAGGACAAGGAGCAGAACGTAGATGAAGGATAAGAGGTTCACCCTCAAATTCCTAGGAGCTTTCATGGAATCCGTGAACATCAAACCGGCCGAGTTCCGCAAGAACCTGTGGCATGCCGCGCTCGCCATTGGCGCCCTGGTTCTGATCGCTAGGTTGCCAGAGCTAATCACCGCAATTGGGGCGATTTCCAGATGACGCCGCGCGCAGCTAATATCGCCGGCATCCTGATCTCCCTCGGCATTACCGCTTTCCTCGTCCTCGCTGCTCGCTGACCTTCCCAGAGACCATCCATGAAACCACACGTCGCAGACTGGAAGACGAGGGTTTACTGCGCCCGCATCGTGGCCGAGAACGGCACTATCGTTCGCCTGGCCGCCTACCCGACTGACTTGGTGATGAGCAACGGCGAGGTCTATTCGACCGAGTCCGGCTACGAGTTCAGCGGGCTGGATGCGACCGACAGCATGTCGCCATCGAGCGTGGACCTGACCGGCATCCTGAACCACGGAATCACTCGGGAGCAATTGGCTACTGGCGTCTTCGACAACGCTCGTGCCTACGTCTTCGCCACCTCCTGGAAGGCGCCCATCGAGGACGAAGAGCCGCTTGGCGTCATGATCCTCGGCAAGACCACGCTCACCGATGACGCCTACAAGGCCGAGATGATGAGCATCGTGGATGCGCTCAACCAGTCGGTCGGTGCGGTGTTCACTGCGCAATGCCCATACACCCTGTTCGACCAGACGCTGGATGGCCGGATCATCGCGTCGACGCGCAGTCGCTGCACCGGTCCTCGCTCCAATCCGGACGGCCCGAACATCAACGACTATAAGGTCAGCGGCAGCGTCACCGGGGTGACTAGCCAGTACACCTTCACCGATGCATCCAGGTCCGAGGCAGATGACTGGTTCACCGCCGGCCAGGTGATGTTCACCACTGGGCTCAATGCCGGATTGAAACCGCAGCAGATCAAATCGTCGACTGCGGCCGGCGTCATCACCACGCACGAGCCGTTCCCCTATGCCATCGCGCCCGGGGATGCCTACGTGATGATCCCCGGATGCCGCAAGCGCCGCACCGAAGATTGCGTGGGCAAGTACGGCAACGGCCCGAACTTCGGTGGACAGCCCGACATGCCGACCGCTTCCCAGTCTGGAGCGGTGGGGAGGGGCGCATGACTCGCGACGAGATCGTTTCTGCCGCCCTGGAGGCCGAAGGAACGGCGTTCCGGCATCAAGGGCGAGTGGTTGGCCTGGGGCTCGACTGCGCAGGCCTCTATGTCTTCGTTTGCCAATCCTTGGGCATTCCCCATCGTGACGCCCAGGGCTACCCGCGCACGCCGTTCGATGGTGAGCTGGAGCGTCAGATGGACGCCCAGCCCTCTCTGCAGCGAATCGCCATCTCAGAAGCGCAGAAGGGCGACGTTCTGCTGATGCGCATGACCAAACAACCCCAGCACATCGCCATCCATGCGGGTGAATACCGCGGCCACCCCTACGTCATCCATGCCAGTGAGCAGCACGGCAAGGTCTGTGTTCATCGCCTGGATTCGCGCTGGTTCGGACGTGTTGTACGTGCCTACAGATTTTCCGAGGTGACTGATGTCTGATCCCCTAACGATAGGCATCGGCGTCGGGGTAGTTGGCGCACTCCTTGTTGGTCTTTCTCAACAGCAGAAGACCACTATCGAGGTTGGGAAGCTCTCCAATCGAACCTTCCAAGGCAGCGAGTACGGCGGCGACATTCCTCGCGTCTACGGCACCGTCGGCCTATCCGGTAGCCAGATCGTCTGGATGGAGAAAAACCAGCTCAAGGAGGTCGTCAAGAAAAAGAAATCGGGCGGGAAGGGCGGGGCGTCGACGGTCACCAAGACGTACTCGTACTTCGCCACCTTTGCCCTGATGCTCTGCCAGGGCGAGATTGCTGGTATCCGGCGAATCTGGTGCTCCGACAAGCTCATCTACAACGCTGGCAGCGATGACCTGGAAACCATCATCGCCTCGAACCAGGCGGCGAAGGGCTGGCGTCTCTACCGCGGCACCGATGACCAATTGCCAGATCCGCGCTATGAGGCTGACGTGGGCGTGGGGAATGCGCCGGCGTTCAGGGGCTATTCCTACATCGTTTTCGATGATTTTGCCCTGGCTGACTATGGCAATACCCTGCAGGCGGCGCAGTTCAAGGTAGAGATTGTCTCGCTATCTTCCATCGATTCTCTGATGGTCGATTATGTTGTTAGCAGTTCAAGTTCCGGCAGAAGAGCCCCCGGATCGCCAATAGACGAGTCTGGGTGCAGGTATGAGCTTGTTGAATCTGGCAGCACTGGATCATATGTTACGACGCTATATAAATACTATGGCGACATAAAGGTCGATCAGTTTGTTGTTTCTACTGATTCAAGCAGGATTCTTCTTCCTCTTTCAAGTAATGTTAGGTCATTTTCATATGCGTTCATAAGCCTTGACTCAATAGGAACTACTACATCATATGTTTGTTTTGGTAGTGATGAGACACCGAATGTTGTTGCTCTCCCAGCGGGATCGCGCAAGATATTCTTTTTAGAGGGTGAAGGCGGTGGATATGTATTCATTGGCTATACGACGCTCACCGGTGAAGAGCGCATATGTCGTTTTGATGAGTCAAACCCTGGAGAGTGGAGCGAAACTGCGCGAGTTATAAATGTTCCTAATGGCGTAATTTTTGATTCTGGAGATCACCTTTATGGTATATCCAGGGCGCTAAGCGATGATCCGATTGTTATCGTAAAGTACCGATCAATAGACCTGGTTCAGGTTAGTACAAATACAATATCGCATGAGGTTGATGGCGTTGTTGATAGCAATAGCAATAACTGCTGGGGATATGGTTCTGAAATATTGTTTAGCATCGGCTATGATGAGTCTGGAATAGATTTCCTTAGGCTTGATCCGGATTTGCTGGATATTGTTGGTAGCTATAGGGTTGATTATTCAATAGCGCCTTTGACTTCGCCTATTGATGCGTGCGCCCGCGCGTTTTCAGGGATAATCGGAAGGGCAAATAGAAGAGTCTCGCCAAATAGTCAGGCAACGCTATTGGCTAGAGTCGGGCGCGAAACATCTGAGCGAATCCCCCTCGCAGAGGTAATAATCCCAGAATGCGAGCTATCTTCGCTGATTACGGCAAGCGACCTCGACACAACATTGCTTGAGGACTCATTGCTTGGATATCGAGTGTCAGGGGGCACCATTCGTTCAGTGATTGAGCCGCTGCAGGGCGCCTATCCTTTTGATGTCGTGCCGGCAGGATACAAAATCAAGTTCGTTCCGCGCGGCCAGTCTTCAGTGATGACGATCCCCTGGGAAGACCTTGCTGCTACTAATGGTTCAGATATCGGAGACTCACTGCCTTACTCGCGCGAGATGGATTCCCAACTCCCGCAGAAAGTCAGCATCACAGCACTGAGCGCAGATCGAGAATACGGAGAGAGCACACAGTATTACGAGCGGCTGAACACATCGGCAGTTAACGCCGAAGACCGTGATATACCGCTTGTTCTGTCTGATGATGAAATCGCACAGATGGCTGAAAAGCTGCTGTTCCTCCGCTGGCTGGAACGCGATGACTTCGATTTCTCTCTGCCTCCGACCTATCTTGGCTTGGAGCCGGCCGATGTTGCCACCGTGAACGCTAAATTCGGCACCTTCGAGCTCCGCCTCACTGAGATCAACTACGAGTCGGATGGGCGCCTTACCTGTAAGGCCAAGCTCAACAATGCCGCGATCTACACCAGCAATGCTGTTGGGGCTCCCGGCCCTGGTCCAGATGGCACTATCCCTTTAACCGGGGAATCCATCGTCGTCCTAATGGACATTCCAATCGTCGACGAGACCGTGCAGAACAGCGTTGGATTCGCTGCGGCGATGGCCGGCTATACCAACGGCTGGAGTAGCGGTGTTCTGGTGCAGTCCCCTGACAACGGCCAGACTTGGAGTGAGCTCCAGGCTTTCGATGGGAAAGGCACTTTCGGTCGCGTCACCGGGGTTCTTCCATCGAGCAACTGCACAATCATTGATCAGCGAAGCCTGACGGTCGGCTTGCTGGCTGGCGAGCTTGAAAGTGTCACCCGCGACCAGATGTTGGCAGGCGTGAACTATGCAGCCTATGGAGTGGATGGTCGGTGGGAGATTATTCGATTCCAGAACGCGGTGCTGCAACCTAACGGCACCTATGTGATTTCCGGTTTTGTTCGCGGCCAGCGAGGTACGGAATGGGCTTCTGGTCTGCATCAGCAGAATGACTGGTTCGTGCTGCTCGACGATCCCGATAACTTGTTCATTGGCATGCCAGTCGAATCGATTGGGCGGGGGCGCATCTATCGAGCAGTGACTGCCGGCGCTTCAATCGATAGCGCCTCAGACCAGGCGTTTACCTACCGCGGCGTGAACCTGGAATGCCTGAGCCCGGTGTACGCGAAGGGATCGCGCGACGGCTCCAGCAACTTCTCAGGCACCTTCACGCGCCGCAGCCGACTGAGCAACACCTGGTGGACCAATGGGGTTGTTGCGCCGGTGGGAGAAGCCAGCGAGGCCTACGAGATCGACGTTATGTCGGGCTCTACGGTCAAGCGCACGATCTCGGTCACTTCTCCGGCATGGTCCTACTCGGCTGCCGATCAGGCCGCCGACTTCGGTTCGGCTCAATCCTCGATCACCTTCCGTATCTACCAGCTCAGCGGCACCGTCGGCCGCGGCTATCCCTTGGAGGTCACCCTGTGACGCAATCCGCCAAGCTGAAGCTCGAATACCTGCAAAACAATGCAGCCAACCAGACGCTGGCAAATACCACCTTCGCAGCCCTCGACCAAATCGTGCAGGCGGGAGTCAAGGACAAGGACCTGGCGACTCCTCCGGGCTCTCCAGGCGATGGAGACGCCTACATCGTCGCATCAAGCCCTACAGGCGCCTGGTCAGGGAAGGCCGGTCAGATTGCATATTGGCTGACGGCAGCGGGGGCGTGGCAGTTCATCGTGCCGCTGGCCGGGTGGATGGTTTCAGTTCTTGATGAGCTGGATGCCAATAGTGTCCCCAAGCGCTACGGATACACCGGCTCGGTTTGGGTGCAGCCGGAATCTGCTGGCGGGGCCGCAACACAGTCGATCATCATCGCCTGTTCGGATGAAACTACGGCGCTCGCCGCCGGGGCCGCCAAGGTGACGTTCAGGATGCCCTATGCATTCACGCTGCAGGAGGTAAGAGCTTCGCTCACCACTGCGCAGACCAGTGGCAGCATCCTCACCGTTGACATCAACGAAGGCGGCACCTCTGTTCTCAGTACCAAGTTAACCATCGACAACACCGAGAAAACGTCCACCACAGCAGCGACGCCTCCGGTCATTTCGGACACCGCGCTTGCGGATGATGCCGAGATCACCGTCGATATCGACCAGGTTGGTGATGGAACAGCCAAAGGACTGAAGGTGGCCCTGATCGGAGTTAAAGCCTGATGCTTCTCAATCCATACAGATTCGCATCTACCCCGATTGTCTATGACAAGCTGGTCTTCCCGCTGACTTATGACGAGCAGGACTCAACCGGAACCATAAATCTAACCAGAAGCGGAGGAAGCGGTCCGCTCATAACGCCTGATGGTTTTGAAGGAGATGGATACGGCGCTCGTCTTGTTGCGTCCGGGCTTCCGTCGTGGCTTACAGACCATACGCGGCCTGTCAGTATGCTTGCCACTATCAGGTGCGACTCTCCATACCTCGCATCTACGCGCGATATTTTCGCCTCGCTATGCATGAACTCTGCTGTGCCCGATACGCTGCTGGAGATTTCTCTTCGGCCAGATGGATCGAATGCCCCTTGCGGGGCGGTCTTTGCTAGTGGGGGGTATCCTTCTGGCCAAACACCACTTTTCCGCTATCAATACAGATATGAAGGGCGGCTTCCTGTTCTGGCGTCTGGCGGCCAGGTTGGTAGCCCACAGGCGATCTATATTCTTGATGCAGACACCATGCTTCTGTCTGCCCATTATAACGACACAGAGAGCAAGGTTTTCAAAATCAGCCTGGCGGATGGGGCTCTGCTGGGACAGTTCACATTTGGAACCAGCACTTATCGCCATATCGCGGCATTTGCCAAGCGAAGCAATGGCGATTTCTGGGCTGCCGATTATGAGACCAACAAGCTTCTTCGATTGGATTTAGATGCAAGTTTCACTGCTGGAACGGCAGTGATCCTCTCGACCTATGATATGACTTCTGCCGGCACGGGCTACGGGATTGAGTTCATAACGGTGTCTGGAACCGAATACTTGCTGGCGGCAAATTATTACAGCACCTCTGACACCAGTGGTCGTATCTGGGTTATACCAGTCAGTGCATTATCAGGAACAACCTTTACCATTGGCGACCAATACAAGAGATTCCAAGTCGGCCGACGTGTTCAAGGTATCGTTTTGCGAGACTCCCAGCTATTGCTAAGTCGAAACCATAAAACTGGTGGCGCTCAAACATATGGATGGATAGAACAGTATGATATTGCTGCCGCGATATCATCTACGGCTACTGATAGTGTAATTTCAGCTACGAAGTCATGGGTTGCTCCATCTCTCTATCCAGAGGATATGGCAATCCATCCAGTGACTAATCGGCTATATCTACCAACAGAGGGATATAGTTCGGTTTCTGATTATGATGGATGGCGCTCGGTATGGAGTACGGACTTTTCAGCCATCGGTCAGGAGAATGACGTTACCATCGAGCACGACGGCGCAGGTGGCATCACGCTGAAGTTGAATAATCGTGCGTTTGGCACTGCTTCATGGAACACCACTGTTACTCCATCAAGGGTGAGTATTGGCGGTGCTCCCGGTGCGACAGCTGGTTTTTCAAGCGGCTTCTCTTTCGGACTTGTCCGGAACCTATACATTCAGAGCGGGCCAATCAGCGATTCTGAATATTCTGCAGCTGTCAGTGGCTCATATGAATCGAATCACCTGACCGCCTACACGCTGACACTAGTCAACCCGGGAGCCGAAACCGGAGATACCACTGGCTGGACAGTAGAATCTGGCGGAATGACGGTGCGCCAGGCGAATCCTTTGCCATTCGAGGGCGCCTACTATTTCACTGGCGGATCTTTCGCCAGTTCGGTATCTAAACAACGTCTTGATCTTGTAGCGCAGGGCCTTTCAACGTCTGATCTCGATACCGGCACCATGTGGGCGAAAATTCGCTGGCGGCAGGCTGCCTACGATAACAATGATCCTGGCGGGATGGGGATCAGAATGCTAAATGGTGCCGCAGAAACTATCAGTACCACATACAGCCCTCTGGCCTACACGCTTGGCGGAAATGGTGCTGCAGGAGCTGGCCCGTGGTTCCCGCGCTCATACCCAGTTACTTTGCCAACACTTACGCGATCAGTAGATGCCTTGTATAACGCATCAGGTCGCACCAGTGGCACAGCTAATGATCACTATGTGGACAACATCACTGTGACAATCTATAGCCCTTAGTCCTGCCATTGTCTCGCTCGCGATATCGCCTGATGGCCGCCTCGAAACTATAATAACAGGCTGCTGACATTATTATTCCGAATGATGTTGAGTAAATAAATGTTTCTGGCCATTCAAGTCCTGTCTGTCTGCAGTAGTTTATGGCAAGGTAGTGCCAAAGATAAATCCCGTAAGACAGTTTTCCAAGCCAACTTAGGATGCCCAAACCTAAAATTGCCGGGGATGAGCAGATTATAATTGCTGTAGATATTTCCGTTGCGGTAAATCCAGCTAGCACTGTTATTTGGCTGCTCCATGTGAAAGTATTTATGCAAAAAGTCAGTGCTGCCATGGAAATGGCTGAGAAATACCTGTTTAAGTCTATTTTGCAAAATGCCAATAGGCTCCCGAGTATCATCCCTGTTGAGTGCGTGTCAGCGCGTTTGTATACCTGCCAACTGTAATCCGTTATGAAGGTATAGTTTCCGAATCTCCATATGGTTAATGCTATGTATGTGAAGGAAAGTATCTTTACTGCTTGCTCTCTGTGATTCTTTAGTATTGCAATAAGTATGAATGGCCATACTATGTAGAATTTTTCCTCTACCGAAAGGCTCCATGTATGATTTAAGTATTTTAATGGTAGATCTAAAACGTTTGCATAGTCTGACATGTAAATCGATGCTATTAATGAGTCGCGAAAATGCCTTGATTTCGGCGCGCTATAAAATAAATGTGGGGATATTATTATGTATGCAATGAGTAGAAACGCATATTGCGGGTAAAGCCGCAGGGCTCTTCTCTTGTAAAACTCAGCTTTTGAAATATTTCCTGATTTTTCAAACTCGCTCATCAGAATTGAAGTGATAAGGAATCCTGATAAAACAAAGAAAACATCAACTCCAAGAAATCCACCTGAGAAGCCAGGGACTCGCGCATGAAATGCGACAACCGCTAAGCAGGCTATTGCCCTTAAGCCATCAAGTTGTGGTGAGTAACGCATGGATCCCTCCTTAATTGCGTTGAGTCTAGCGACTATTTCGAATGAATGCTGAGAACGACACCTAAGTGCGAGTTGGAGAAACCTATGCCCCTCACCGAGCAGCAACTGCTGCAGATCCTTCCCAGCGCCGGCCATCGAGCCGGCGTTTTTGTTTCTGGAGCCTGACCATGCCTCGAATCAGCGCTGCCCAAGCGGGCGGCAAGAACGTCTGCGCATTCCTCGACATGCTGGCCTGGAGCGAAGGCACCCGGACCAGCCGCTACACCAAGGACGACGGCTACGACGTGGTGGTCGGCGGACTGGACTCGCCGAACACCTTCAGCAACTACTCCGGCCACCCGAACATTCTGGTGACGGTGAACAAGCAGGGGCTGAAGTCCACCGCGGCCGGCCGCTACCAACTGCTGTTCCGTTGGTGGAAGCCCTACCGCGATCTCCTCCAACTGAAGGACTTCAGTCCGGAGAGCCAGGATCGGGTGGCCATCCAGCAGATTCGCGAGCGCGGGGCTCTGGGCGACATCCAGGCTGGCCGGGCGCGCGACGCCATCGCCAAGTGCTCGAACATCTGGGCCAGCCTGCCGGGCGCGGGCTATGGCCAGCGCGAGCACCGGCTCGACGACCTGGTGCAGCAGTACCGCGCCGCCGGCGGGGTGGTGGCATGAGCGCCTTCGTCCGAGTGTCGCCGATTCTGGAGAAGGCAGACGGCAAGCTGTTCTTCCATTGCCCTGGCTGCGACATGCTCCACGGCATCAACGTTGAGATCGATGGTCCGCCGCGCTGGTCCTGGAACGGCAGCGTTGATAGGCCGACGCTCCAGCCGTCGATCCTGTGCCAGTACCCGTGGCGCTTACTGGAGAGCGGCGAGCGCGAGCAGGTCGTCTGCCACTCCTTCGTCACCGATGGGCGCATCCAGTACCTGAACGACTGCACGCATGCCCTGGCCGGCCAGACGGTCGATATTCCGCCGCTGGAGGATGACGAATGACCTGGCTCCTCAGCTACTGGCGCCAACTCCTGATGGTGCTGATCATCGCCGCCGTGGGCATTGGATGCTGGCGCCACGGCGTGACGACGACGGATGCAGCCTGGCAGGCTCGATGGGAGCAGCACCTGGCCGCCGACGCCGCAGCTACCGCCCAGGCCCTGGCCGAACAGCGCGTCATTGAGCAGAACCGCCAACAGTCCATCAACAAGGTGATGACCGATGCCCAACGTGAAATCGACCGCGCGGCTACTGATGCTGCCGCTGCTCGCGCTTCTGCTGGCAGCCTGCGGGACGCCGCCGACAAACTCGCAGCCCGACTGGCAGCAAGTGAAGCCGGCCGCGATACCTGCACTGCCGGAGCAAGCAAGGCAGCTGCCACTGCAGCCAGAGTGCTCGCCGACGTGCTCAGCCGCGCTAACGACCGAGCAACAATCCTGGCAGAAGCTGCTGACCAAGCCCGGGCCCGGGGGCTAGCCTGCGAGGCGGCTTACGATGGCCTGCAGTAGAATGCCGGCCTTCAATTATCGGAGATCGGCATGCTCATCATTCGTCAGGGCACTTTCTCGCGGCTTCAGCTGGAGCGCATGGTCGGCAAGGCCGGCAATTTCGGGATTTGGGAATATCACGTGTCGGCGAACTCCGACATGTTCCCCGGCCACGCGGCCGGCCGCCATGCCGCTATCTCCCCGGCGGAACCGAAAGAGGGGCAGGAGGTTGAAGCATTCGTCATGCTCCGGTCTAACTCCCCGCAGGATGAGTGGCGGCCGGCAGGAGCGGGTATTGCTGAGTATCGCTAGATCGATGTGGTAGGGCGCCCAGAACGAGCAGATGGGGGAATTCTGGGGGAATGAATCCCCCAAACAGCCATTCATGAACATGAAGCGCAATGCGTGAATGGTGCATGGATTCTGGTGTAGCGGGATGGAGGCAGCGCAAAGCGGGCCCTGAAAACGGATTCGAAATCCGTTGAGTCAGCAATGGCTCCTAGGGTTCAAATCCCTATCTCTCCGCCATTACAGATAGCCAAAGCCCCTGAAATGCCTAGCGTTTCAGGGGCTTTGTCTTTTCTGCGCCAGGGCAGTCGAAACCTCCGACGCAAGCCTGCTTCCGTTCCGTCAATGACTGCAGCAGAATGCCGGGAACATGGATGCCCGGGAAGCAGCGGATGCGTACCAACTACGTACTGATCGACTACGAAAGCATTCCAGTCCGGTCGCTCGACCTGCTGCAGGACGCGCATTTTCGCCTGCGGGTCTTTCTCGGCCCGAACAACTCCAGGCTGCCCACCGAACTGGTCGTCGCCATCCAGCGCCTGGGTGAGCGGGCGGACTACATCCAGCTCGAAGCCGCCGGCCCCAACGCCCTCGACTTCCATATCGCCTACTACCTGGGGCGCTTCGCCCTGGAGGATCCCACGGCTTTCTTCCACGTGATTTCGGCCGACAAGGGCTTCGATCCCCTGCTCAGGCACCTGAAGGGCAAGGGTATCTTCGCAATGCGTTCCGAAAGCATCGAGGCCATGCCCTGCTTCAAGGATTTGCCTGCACTGCAGGCGACGCTGGCAGCCAGCGCGGCAAGCGCGAACGATGCCAAGCCGGCCAGCCAGGCATCTTCCAAGCCTGCTTCCGAGAGCGATGCCCATCTGAAGACCGTCATGGCCGACCTTGTTCGTCGGAAGGCTTCGAAGCCGGCTTCGGTCAAGACGCTGACCAGCACGATTCGAGCGACGCTTGGCAAGGACACTCCACTGGCCGAGGCTGAGCGCGTTTACCAGCTCTTGTGCAAGCGTGGCCTTGTGAAGGTGAAAGGGCAGAAGGTCACCTATTCGCTGCCGGAGCGTGTCTAGGGATGGTTTCCATACACTGCGAATCTGGAGCTTGCGCATCCATGGGGATCAAGCCGAACGGGAGGGCGCTCTAGACGCTTGAGTTCTATGCGGGATGTAGGCGCCGCGATCAGGCAAAGCCCTGCAGATAGTCAAAGCTCCTGGAGCGCCCAGCGCTCCAGGAGCTTTGTCCTTTCTGCGTCTACCTCAATCCTGCCCCTTCCACGCCCCCGAAGTCGCCGCGGCGCGGAACTTGGCGCGATTGGCCGGGGTGTCGGCCGGTTCCGATTCGCCGAAGATCGCTTTCATCCAGTGGCCGTCGGTGGGGTTGGGGAAGAGGATGAAGCGCTCGCCGAACTGGGCGCGGTCCTCGTCGAGCAGGGCGGCGCGTTGCCTGGCGTCGTCGATGTAGTAGCGGCGTTTGAAGTCGTTGAGGTTGTCGCCCAGCATCAGCAGCACGTCGTAGCGTTCGGCGATGGCTTTCTGCGCGGGTTCCTTGTTGGAGCTTTCGCGCAGGATGGTGACGTGTTCCTTGTCGGCGAAAGGCACTTTCAGGCTGCGCAGGTTGTTCAGGGCGTATTCGTCGGTCCTGTCGCCCTGGTCGCGGCTGGAGACGTAGAAGATTTCCACGCCCCGGGACTTGGCGTAGTCGAGGAAGTCCAGCGCGCCGGGCGTCAGGGTGGGGCCGTTGGCGGCTACCCAGCGGTCCCAGAGGGCGTCGTCGAAGAAGTCCTTGCCCTGGCTGAGCAGGGCGCCCCAATAGCTGTTGCTGCTGAGGATGGTGTCGTCGAGGTCGCTGATGATCGCCGGTGGCCTGGCGCCGGGCTTGCGTTCGGCCAGGGCCTGGTCCAGGCGCAGCTTGGCCAGGTTGAAGCCCTGGTAGTAGAGGGCGCGGTATTCGGCGGCCGTCTGCCGCCAGGCGACGGCGGCGGTCAGCAGGTTGGGCGAGGCGGTGTCGGTTTTCGCAGTGTCGGCCAGTGCCAGTTGGAAGGGCGCGGCGAGGACGAGCAGGGCGGCAGCGATTGTCGTTCTTGGATTGGGCATGGGTGACGATCCTTGTGGCTTGTGTGCCATGGCGGCGGGGGTGGAGTTCTCATACCCCAGGCGGGGGCGGGCCTCAATCGGGGCGACGCATATCCGTAAGGAGTTGGCGTGCTTGCGGAAGGATCGGACCCGGTCGCGGGGGATGGCCTACAGACTCGTTCCGCCATGGGATTGGCGCTGTAGCCGGGCGATGGCGTGGGCGGGAGGTAATGTCGAATTGCCGCCAATCCGCGTAGGCGCTTTCCTGCCGATCTGCTAGCTTGCTCTATCGGATGCCTGGATCAGGATGATGTATGGGGGCTGTGGTCGGTAAGGGGTTGTCTTTCGCCAGGCGCATCTACGTGCCGCGCATGGTCGGGTTGGGCATCGGCTTCTTCTGCGTGGCGGCGGCGCTGGAGCCGTTGCAGCGGCCGGGTTGGGCCTGGGCTCTGCTGGTGGCCAACGGCTTTCTCTGGCCGCACCTGGCCTACCAGTTGGCGCGCCTGTCGCGGGCGCCGTACCAGGCGGAGCGGCGCAACCTGCTGCTGGATTCGCTGTTCGGCGGCTTCTGGGCCGGGGCCATGCAGCTCAACCCGCTGCCGAGCGTGACCATCCTGTCGATGATGGCGATGGACAACATCGCCGCCGGCGGCCTGCGCTTCTTCCTGCTGGGCAGCGTGGCGCAGCTGCTGGGCGTGCTGCTGGCCTGGCTGTGCTTCGGCATCGCCTTCACCGCCGTGGCCACGCCGCTGCAGGTGTATGCCTGCCTGCCGATGCTGGTGGTCTACCCGCTGGCGGTGGGCGGCGTGAGC
This sequence comes from Pseudomonas citronellolis, assembly GCF_001586155.1. Lineage (NCBI taxonomy): Bacteria > Pseudomonadati > Pseudomonadota > Gammaproteobacteria > Pseudomonadales > Pseudomonadaceae > Pseudomonas > Pseudomonas citronellolis. The sequence continues at coordinate 5,128,385 of NZ_CP014158.1, read as the reverse complement.
TACAGCCTGGCCAGGCGCCTGTCCGAGCACAAGCAGGCGCTGCGCGCGGTCAGCCGCACCGACAGCCTCACCGGGCTGCTCAACCACGGTTCCTGGATGGACCAGCTGGAGAACGAATTCCAGAAGTGCCGCCAGCAGCACACCCGGGCCAGCGTGGCGCTGATCGACATCGACCACTTCAAGGGCATCAACGACCGCTTCGGCCATGTGCTGGGCGACATGGTTATCACCGAGCTCAGCCACCTGCTCACCCACTCGTTGCGTGAAACCGACACCCCGGGGCGCTATGGCGGCGACGAGTTCTGCGTGATCCTGCCCGGCACCACCCAGACGCTGGCGGTGGAGATCATGGAGCGCTTGCGCCAGAGCTTCGCGGAAAAGCACTACCAGTTGGCGACGGACCTGTCCGTCGGCCTGAGCATCGGCGTGGCGTCCTACAGCCCCTACCAGGTGGATGCCAGCGCCTGGCTGAGCGACGCGGACAAGGCGCTGTACCGGGCCAAGCACCAGGGCCGCAACCAGGTGGTGGGCGCCGGGCCTCAGCCGCAGTAGCCGTCCATCTTCAGCCGGTTCTTCTCGCTGGGGTCGGCCTGGTACTGCTGGCGCCAGAACTGGCAGGGCGCGCTGTTGAAGCGCTGTTCCCGCTCGCTCTGTTCGAGTTGCCGGCCCTGTTCGGCCTGGGCCTTGCGCTGGTTCTCCAGGTACTGCTGGAACATCGCCGCGTTGGCATCCGGGATGGGCGCCGGAGCGCTGGCCGGCGCCGGCGACAGGCCGGCGGGCAACGGCAGGGGCGCGCCGGGCCAGAAGCGCAGGAGCAGGACGCAGCTCAGGGCCACGGCGACGAAGCCCAGCCAGATGCCGGCGGCGATGCCGAGGGCGAGTTTGCAGAGACTGATGCTGGGCGAGGACATGGCGGCTCATCGTTGGGCGAAAATGCAATGGATAACCCAATTCCGCCGCCGGAGAAAGCCTGGGCGCGGCGCCCGGCGCCGCGCCTGAACACTCAGCCCTGCGGCTGTTCGAAGGCCTCTAGCGCGCGCAGCGAGTAGACGTAGGCGGCGCCGGCGTTCATGGCGATCGCCGTGGCCAGCGCCTGGGCTACTTCGGCCTCGCTGGCGCCGGCCTTGCGCGCAGCCTCGGCGTGCACGCCGATGCAGCCGTCGCAGCGGGTGGTGATGGCCACCGCCAGGGAGATCAGCTCGCGGGTCTTGGCGTCCAGCGCGTCGCCGTCCGCGGCGGCGGCATCCAGCGCCTGGTAGGCGGCGATCATCTTCGGATGTTTCTTACCCAATGAGCCGAAGGCCTTCTTCACCGCGGGAACGTATTCGGACCAGTTGAACAGCATGGCGGCATCTCCTTTTCGGGTTGACGGCCATGCAGCTTAGTCCGGGATTCGCCGGTCTGCGGGCGGGGCGCTCAGAGCGTCGCGACGATCTCGTAGGCCTGGCGCGCCGAGCCCAGGCCGACCTCGATCTCGTCGCCGGGGTGGCGGCCGAGCAGGGCGCCGCCCAACGGCGAGCGCGGGGTGATGACCAGGACCTCGTGGCCGTCCAGTTCGATCTTCAGACCGGCGGCGTCCGGACCCAGGAACAGCCAGCGACGGCGGTCCTCATGGTCTGCCAGTTCGACCAGGGCGCTGGTCTGGATGCCCAGGTCGGCGTCGAAGTCGCGCAGCACCAGCCCCTGGAACGAGGCGAGCGCCTGGCGGATCTCCTCCACCCGGCGCGATTGCCCGGCGGCCAGGTAGGCCGCTTCCAGGCCGAGGGTGTCGTACTTGTTCTCGGCGATGTTTTCCTCGTGGGTGGCGGCCTCGTGGGCGGTGCGCGCGGCGCGGACGGCGACATCGAGGTCGGCGTCGAGGCGCTGGAGGATCAACTGGTGGGCGCGTTGCTTGTCCATGGTGACGGCTGCCTGGGCATGAAGGGGCCTATCCTAGGGCCTTTGCCTGGCATCGGCGAATGGTCTTTCAAGTTTTTCCTACGGCAGTCGATAGAGCGGCAGAACACCCGGAAAAAGGAACCTCGGGCATGAACCTTTCCCTGACGCCCTCCAGCCAGACCTTCGCCGGCTCGTTGCGGATAGCGACCAGTGGCGATGCCAGCACGGCGGCCGATGCCGTCCAGGATGATGGTGCCGTAACCACCCGTGGCACGACGGCTGAAAACCAGGGCGCGGCCGGCGCCGGTGTCGAAAGCGGCGGCAGCTCCAGCGTCGCCGTCGAGCAGTTGCAGAAGCGCCTGCAGCAGTTGCAGAAGCAGTTGCAGCAGGAGCAGCAGGAACTGGCGGCCGCGCAGGAGCGGCAATATTCCTCGGAAAACGAGCGCACCGCGATCATCATGGCCCTGCAAAGCCGCATCGCCAGCACCAGCGCCGCCATGCAGGCCACGGCGGCGGCGCTGGCCGAGGCGATCCGCAATGGCGGCGGTGGCGCCGGTGCCTTGCTCAGCACCAGCGCCTGAGGCGCCTCAATAGCCGGCCAGGATGTTGACGATCACCCCGGTGGCGATGGCCACCAGCACGTAGTCGCCGTTGACGTACAGCCAGCGATGGTCGCGCGGCGGCGCGTAGAGGTGACGGGCGCGCCAGTCGGTGACCCAGTAGCGGTCGCTGCGGTAGACCGGCTGCACCACCACGCCGCGGCGCCATTCGCGATGCGGCACCGGCATGCCGGCCTGCGGGCGGAAGTGCGGGTCGCGGTAGTAGCGCGGATCGGCGTGGCCCGTGCGGCCCTGGTAGTGGCCGCCCTGGTGGCCTTTCTGCTGCTGGTATTGCTGGTGCTGCTGCGGGCGATTGTCCGGGCGGTTCGGGCCGTGGTCCGTGCCGGGGCCCGGCTGGGCGAAACTCGCCAGCGGGCTGCCGAGCATCAGGGCGGCACAGAGCAGGGCGACGGTCTTCTTCATGGTGTTCTCCTGGCGCGGCCGGCGGTTGCGGCGCGCGCTGCTATCGGTCGATCCCGGCACCGGGCGCAGCCGGTTCGGGTACTTCATGAGACCGTGCGTCCAGGTCAAGAAACGCCAATGTGGAGTAAAGGTCCGGTAAAGAATTCGTCGCTTTCGTCAGGGCGCTGATACATGGCCGCCCGAACCGCGTCCGGCGCTCTGCCGGAAAAGGGGAAGTGCTTTGTGCGGTTTTCACATTTGATGGTATGTTTGCATCAAATGCACGAAAGAGGTACGGCATGAGCGCACTGATCCGGGAAACTCCGTCGGCTGATCTGGTCCTGGCCAAGGCGGTACTGGCTGCCCGTGAGCAACTGGGCATGACGCAGCAGGAGCTGGCCGCCATCGTCGGCGTCGACCGCAGCGCGGTGAGCCGCTGGAAGAGCGGCGGCCTGCGGGTGGGCAGCAAGACCGGCGAGCTGGCGCTGCTGCTGGTGCGGGTATACCGCGCGCTCTTCGCCCTGTTCGGCGGCAACCTGGAGGACATGCGCCACTTCCTGCGCACCCCCAACCGCCACCTGAGCGGTGTGCCGCTGCAGCGGATGGAGCAGGTGCAGGGCCTGGTGCAGGTGGTCGAGTACCTCGACGCCATCCGGGGCAAGATCTGAATGGCCCTCGACGCCGGCGCCGAACTGTGGCGCGAATGCCGGGGCGAGCAGGTCATAGCCCCGCTGCGGGGCAAGCTGGTGCGCCTGGTGGAGAGCCAGGAGCAGGTCGCGACCCTGCAACTGGTGGATACCCTGGAGGAGCAGGCCCTGCTGGAAGAGCTGATCGAGACCAGCAAGCCGCACCTGCCGCCGTCCACCGAAACCCTGCACTACCTGCTCAAGACGCCGTTCCGCTACCCGCCGCTGCGCTGGGGCTCGCGCTTCGGCCGCCGCCACGAACCCAGCCTGTTCTACGCCGCGTTGCGCCTGGAGACGGCCATGGCCGAGGCGGCCTATTACCGCTTCGTGCTCTGGGAGGGGATGGCCAGCCCGCCGCCCAGCGGGCGCATCCTTTCCGAGCACGCTTCTTTCGAGGCGCGTTTCCAGGTGCAACGGGGCATACGCCTGCAGGCGCCGCCCTTCGACAGCTATGCCGAGCGCCTGCAGGACCCGCGGGACTACCGCCTGACCCAGGCGCTGGGCAGCGCCATGCGCGCTGCCGCGGTGGAGGCCTTCGAATACCGCTCGGCGCGCTGCCCGGAAGGTGGGCTGAATGCCGCGCTCTTCGTGCCTTCGGCCTTCGTCGACAAGCGCCCGCGCAACCTCATGCCCTGGCTGTGCGAGACCACCGCCGACTACGTGGCCTTCAAGCATGCCCAGGTGCCGGGGGCGCCGCGGCTGTTCCCGCGCGCGGGATTCCTGGTCGAGGGCGACCTGCCGCATCCGGCGTGACCGTCCGTCGTCCTGCCCGCGCGGGGTGGGGCGAACGCGCTAGCTTATTGCGCTGGCCAAGCAACGGAGTGCGCCATGGACATTCGCCTGGAAGCCCATCCCCATGACCGCCGCCAGTGGCGCGTCTACCTCAACCAGTACTTCTTCCAGTACCCCGACAAGCCCACCGCGCAACGCATGTACGAGCGCGTGCTGGAGTCGTTGGGCCAGGCCGCGCCTGTTGCCGGGGCGGGCAATATTCCTAGCCAGGAACGTCGGCGCAGAGCCCGCGAATGCGTCTGATTCGCTGCTGAAGCTTGCCTGAAAATCCCTTCGGATTGCCCTGAAATGAGGCGGTCCGCCCCTGTCCGGCGCGGACTTGTGCACAATGTTGGTGGCTGTTGTCAAGCACCGGAAACATTCCTCCGTAAGCGCTTGATTTTTCGTTGAGCGTTTGTAAATTATTGATTTTTAATGGCTTTATTTATTGGTGAAAAAAGCACCAATCTAAGCGGCAGCCCCAGCGGGCAAGGCGTATAAGACGTTTTCATCACCTTATCCACGCAGTTATCCACAGCTTCTGTGGATTGTCCCAAGCGCTTGCTTTCCTTCCGCGTTGTCAAGAGCCCTGACGGCAAAAGCCGCACTGAATTCCTATTCGCGGCTGCTACCATGGCGCGAATTTTCCTGCGACCACCCGCCCTGGAGCGCCCATGCCCGTCGACTTGCCCAACCTGCTGATCGGACTGCTGGCCGCCACGCTGCCGCTGGGCTGGTTGGCCTGGCACCTGCGCGAGCGCGCGGCGCGGCAGGAGAGCGAACTGGCGCTGTTGCGCGAACGCCTGACCACCGCGCAATTGGCCCAGGATGGCCTGGGCGCGCAACTGGAGGCCGAGCGCGAAGCCTTCCAGCGCCTGAGCGGCCGCCACGGCGAGCTGGCCGGCGAGGCCGCGGCCTTGCGCCGCGAGGTGGACCTGGGCCGCGCCGAGCGCGAGCGCCAGCAGCAGGCCGAGCGCAGTTGGCAGGCCGAGCGCGAGAGCCGCGAGGAGGAACTGCGCCGGCTGTCCGCCGAACGCGCCGCGCTGGCCGCCGAACTGCGCGAGCAGCAGGAAGGCCACCAGCAGCGCCTGGGCGACCTGCAGGCGGCGCGGGACGAGCTGCGCGCGCAGTTCGCCGAGCTGGCCGGGAAGATCTTCGAGGAGCGCGAGCAACGCTTCGCCGAGGCCAGCCAGCAGCGCCTGGGGCAGTTGCTCGACCCGCTGAAGGAGCGCATCCAGGCCTTCGAGAAACGCGTGGAAGAGAGTTATCAACAGGAAGCCCGCGAGCGCTTCTCCCTGGGCAAGGAACTGGAGCGCCTGCAGCAGCTCAACCTGCGCCTGGGCGAGGAGGCGACCAACCTGACCCGCGCGCTCAAGGGCCAGAAGACCCAGGGCAACTGGGGCGAGCTGGTGCTGGAGCGTGTGCTGGAACACGCCGGCCTGGAGAAGGGCCGCGAGTACGAGACCCAGGTCAGCCTGCGCGCGGCGGACGGCGAGCGCTTCCAGCCCGACGTGCTGATCCGCCTGCCCGGCGACAAGCAGGTCGTGGTGGATGCGAAGGTCAGCCTCACCGCCTACCAGCAGTTCGTCGCCAGTGACGACGAGGTGATCCGCCAGCAGGCGCTGAAGCAGCACGTGCTGTCCCTGCGCAACCACGTGAAGGGCCTCTCCGGCAAGGACTACCGGCGCCTGGAGGGCCTGCACAGCCTGGACTTCGTGCTGCTGTTCATGCCGGTGGAGGCGGCCTTCTCGGTGGCCCTGCAGGCCGAGCCGAACCTGTTCCAGGAGGCCTTCGAGCGCAACATCGTGATCGTCAGCCCGACCACCCTGCTGGCCACCCTGCGGGTGATCGACAGCCTCTGGCGTCAGGAGCGGCAGACGCAGAACGCCCGCGAGATCGCCGAGCGCGCCGGCGCGCTGTACGACAAGTTCGTGCTCTTCGTCCAGGACCTGGACGAGATGGGCTCGCGCCTGCAGCAGCTGGACAAGGCCTACGCGGCGGCGCGCAACAAGCTCTGCGAGGGCCGCGGCAACCTGATCAGCCGTGCGGAACAGGTCAAGCTGCTCGGCGCGCGGGCCAGCAAGAGCTTGCCGGGCGACTGGCTGGAGCGGGCGTTGGGTGATGAGCCGCAGGTTCTGGAAGAGGACAAATAGTCCTAGGCTGTGGCGCGGGGATTGAGTCCGCTCCCTCTCCCCAGCCCTCTCCCTGAAGGGAGAGGGGGCTAGTCCGTGCCGAGAGAAGGAATGGCTCCAGCCGGTAACCCTCGGTGTTGACGGCTAACTCCAGAACACCCAACTCTGCCCAACGGTCCCCTCTCCCTGAAGGGAGAGGGGGCTTGTCCGTGCCGAGAGAAGGAATGGCTCCAGCCGGTAACCCTCGGTGTTGACGGCTAACTCCAGAACACCCAACTCTGCCCAACGGTCCCCTCTCCCTTCAGGGAGAGGGTTAGGGAGAGGGTGCTCTTGCTCTTACCCGGAACTCCCCTCAACCCCGCGCCGCCCGACTCGCCGCCGGCGAGCGCGCCAGGTAGTCCAGGGCCTCCTGGGTGTTGGCCTCGTGGTCCGGGTGGTACCAGGGCTTGAAGTAGCGCAGGAAGCTTCCGGCCAGCGAGGCTCGCCGCGGCAGCAGGCCGCGCTTTTCGCTGTCGCGCCAGATGCGCCAGAAGGGCCGCGGCCTGCCCAGGCTCGGGTCCTGGCGGGCTAGGGTGCGGGTGCCGAAGGCGAACAGCCAGATGATCAGCGGCCAGACCACGAACATCCACAGCTGGCGGCTGATGAAGCTGCCGCCCAGGTGCACGTGCAGGTCGTGGGCGACGTTGCGGTGCTCCACTTCCTCGGCGCCGTGCCAGCGGAACAGGTCCAGCAGCACCGGGTCGGAGCCGGCGCGGTCCAGCGCCTCGGCTTCCAGCACCCATTTGCCAAGCACACAGGTGAAGTGCTCGACCGCCGCGACTATGGCGCAGCGCTGGCCGATCCACCAGCGGCGCAGCCAGGGCGTTCTGTTGAACAACTGCAGCCCCAGCGGGGTGTCGCTAAGCAACTGCTCGAACAGGTAGTCCATGGCCTTCAGGTAGCGGCTGGAGTCGATGCCGTGCACCGTCAGGTAGCGCTCCACGGCGCCGGAGTGGGCGCGGGCGTGCATCGCTTCCTGGCGGATGAAGCCCTGCACGTCGTCGCGCATGCGCGCGTCCTTCACGAAGGGCAGGGCCTTGTTGTACAGGCGGCAGAACCACAGCTCGCCGGCCGGCAGCATCATGTGGATGACGTTGATGACGTGGGAGGCCTCGGCCTGCCCGGGGATCCAGTGCAGCGGCGAGGCGCTGTAGTCGAACTGCACCTTGCGTTGCACCAGGCGGTGATGATGGTCGGTCATGGTTGGCCTCGGGAAGTCAGGTCGAAACGGGCGAACAGGCGCGACAGGCCGGGCAGCAGGCGCCACTGCCAGCGCGCCAGGTGCACCTCGGCGCCGGCGGCGACCACCGGTTGGTTGCGCTGCACGGCCTGGACGATCTTCTCGCCCACCCTGTCCGGGCTCAGCCGGCGCCGGCGGTAGAAGCGCTGCACCTTGGCGCGGCGGCGGGCCTGTTGCTCCTCGCTGAGGCCGGCGAAGCGGGTGGCCTGGACGATGCCGGTGTCGACGAAGCCGGGGCAGGCGGCGCTGACGCCGATGCCGTGCCCGGCCAGTTCGGCGCGCAGGCATTCGCTGAGCATCAGCACCGCCGCCTTGCTGGTGGCGTAGGCCGGGTAGTTGCGCGAGGGCGCGAAGGCCACGCCGGAGGCGACGTTGACCAGGTGCCCGGGCTTGCCGGCCTCGACCATCTGCCGGCCGAACAGGCGGCAGCCGTCGATGACGCTCCACAGGTTGACGCGCAGCAGGCGCTCCCAGTCCTGCGCGCTGGTGTCGAGCATGGCGCCGGCCAGGCCGATGCCGGCGTTGCTGACCACCACGTCGGGCACGCCCAGGCTGCTTTTCACCCAGGTGGCGAAGCGCTCCATGGCGGCGCTGTCGCCGACGTCCACGCAATAGCTGAAGGCCGTGGCGCCACGGCTGCGGGCCTGGGCGGCGCTGGCTTCGGCGGCGGCCGGGTCGATGTCCGCGGCGAGCACGCTGGCGCCCTGTTCGGCGAAGCGCAGTAGCGTGGAGCGGCCGATGCCGCCGCCGGCGCCGGTGACCACCACCAGCTTGCCGGCGAAGGGCCCGGCGCCGGGTTTCTGCTGGGCGCGCTGCAGCGGCTGGCTGGCCTCGCCGCCGTCGATGTGGCGGGCGAATTCGTCGATCCAGCCGGCCAGCTGTTCCGGCTCGGCGAGCAGTTGCCAGTGCCCGGCGGTCACCTCGCGGCGCCACAGCCGCGGCGCCCACAGCGAGAGCTGCTGGAACAGCTGCTGGCCGACGTAGCGGTCGCGGGTCGGCACCACCAGTTGCACCGGCACCTCGGTATGGCGCTTGCGCGGCTTGAAGATCGAACCGATGAAGTTGGCCCGGTACAGCTTCACGCCGTGCTCGCCGTCGCTGGCCTGGTGCGGGTTGCGCCCGGGGTTGCGGATGCCCTCGACCTTGCGCAGGTACTGCGGCCACAGGTGCGCGGCGCCCAGGCGCCAGGACAACGCCGGCAGCAGCGGCAGGTGGAAGTAGTAGATGTACCAGGAGTGCAGCAGCTGGCTGAGCATCTGCAGCAGCGCGGCCGGGCGCCTGCGTCGCAGGCGGTCGCGCATCCAGTGGCCGACGTGGTCCAGGCAGGGCCCGGAGATGCTGGTGTAGGAAGCGATGCGTTCGCGCAACGCCGGGTCGGTGACGCTCTCCCAGGTCTGGATCGAGCCCCAGTCGTGGGCCACCAGGTGCACCGCGCGTTCGGGGCTGACGGCGTCGAGCACGGCTTTCAGGTCCTGGCTGAGCAGTTCCAGGCGGTAGTCGCGGGTGCGCCGCGGCTTGTCCGAGGCGCCGGCGCCGCGCACGTCGTAGGCCACCACCTGGTAGCGGCCGAGCAGGCGGGCGATCAGCGGCAGCCAGACCTCGTGGTTGTCCGGGTAGCCGTGGACGAACAGCAGCATCGGCTTGTTCGCATCGCCCCAGCGGTACACCGCCAGGCGCACCGCGCCGGATTGCACGTCGAGGCGTTCGGCCGGCGGCAGGCCGGGGTTTTCGAGCATGGCGTTCATGCGGCCTCCCGTGCAGGCGGCGGGAGCGGATGGACGGACGGGGTGCCTCGGGGCATGACGTTCTCCAGGCCATTGTTGTTGTACGGAGCGACCATGACATTGGTCGATGTCACGATGGATGCTGACCCATTCGCCCCGCCCGCGCCATGCCCGGCGGCGCTGTTACCAATGCGGGCAGCGGCGCGCAGCCCAGTCGCCATGCGGGTTTGGCGGAAAGGGCAGGGTACGCGGGGCGATGAAGTCCCGCCTTTGGTTGGGCGTTGTGACGGGCTTCGCAAGCGCTTGGGTATCGATGCCTTGCGGTTGTGGCCGGCGCCGGGCGCTGGCTATGATCGCCGCCATGAGCACGCCCCTGAGCCTTCTGCAGCGCCTGCTCCAGCGCCCCGAGCAAAGCCCGGCGGAGATGGAGGACGAGCGCGAATTCAGCGTCGACGAGCTGGCCCGCGAGGCCGGCAGCACGGTGCGCAACATCCGCGCCTACCAGGACCGCGGCCTGCTGCCGCCGCCCGAGCGGCGCGGCCGCAGCGGCGTGTACTTCGCCAGCCACCTGCGCCGCCTGCGCCTGATCGGCGGCCTGCTGGAGCGCGGCTACGGCCTGTCGAACATCAAGGAGCTGCTGGAAAGCTGGGAGCGCGGCCACGACCTCGACCACGTGCTGGGCCTGGACCAGGCCATCCTCGGCGCCTGGAACCTGGAGACGCCGGGGCAGATCGGCTTCGACGAACTGCAGGCGATCTTCGGCGACGAACTCGACGACGAGGTCATCGACCGCGCCCTGCAGCAGGGCCTGCTGCAATTCGACGGCGAGCGCATCAGCATTCCCAGCCCGCGGTTGTTCAACGCCGGCGTCGAGCTGTACCGCTCGGGCATTCCCCTGGCCGCGCTGCTGGAGCACCTGGCGGTGCTGCGCGGCGACACCGAGCACCTGGCCGCCGGCATCGTGCGCCTGGTGGTCACCCACCTGGTGGACAAGCGCGGCGCCGAGCTGCTGCCCGGCGCGGCCGACCTGGAGCAACTGGCCGAGGTGTTCATGCGCCTGCGTCCGCTGGCCGAGCAGGTGGTGCTGGTGGAGCTGGCGCGGGGCCTGAAGCGGTCGGCCAACGAGATGCTCGGTGAGCGCGTGGGGGAGATCCTCCGCCAGTTCGAGCAGCCGCGCTGACGCCGCTTCTGCAAGGTGCTTTTCGTAGGATGGGTTGAGCTTGCGAAACCCATGCGGTCATGGCGATGGGTATCGCTTCGCTCCACCCATCCTACGGGCGTTGCATTGGCTCGTCTGATCTACACGAAGAGCAGCGTCAGCGCCCCCGCGGCGAGGCCGGCGACCATCACCGGTACGCAGCGCAGGGCCAGCCGGGCGCCGCCGACCAGGGCGATCAGGACGGCCTTGACCAGGCTGTTGCTGACCACGGCGAGGACGATGCCATGCCCGGCCACTTCGGCGTCCAGCCCGCCCAGGGCGTTGCTGGCCAGGGACAGGGTGATGGCGTCGACGTCGGCCAGGCCCGAGAGCAGCGCCACCAGGTACACGCCGACGTCGCCCAGGTAGCGGTGCCCGGCCTCGACCAGGAACAGGATCAGCGCCAGCAGGGCGGCGAAGCGCAGGGCCGGGCCCAGTTCGAAGGGGTTCTTCAGCGGCGGTTCGCTGGTGGCGGGCGTCTCGTCCCGGCTGGCGCGCTGCCAATACAGCAGCGCGCCGCCGGCATAGACCAGGGTGGCGACGATCAGCGGCGGCAGCAGGTCCGGCAGCAGCTCGACGTTGACCAGGCCGACCTCCAGGGCCACCCGCGGGAACATCAGCGCCGAGGTGGCCAGCAGGCCGGCGGCCAGCAGCGGTTGCAGGCGGCGTTGCCCGTGCATGCCGGCGAGGGTGAGGGTCATCGCCGTGGACGACACCAGGCCGCCGAGCAGCGCGGTGATCAGCAGGCCGTGGCGGGTGCCGGTGAGGCGCACGGCGACGTAGGCGGCGAAGCCCAGGCCGGCGATCAGCACCACCATCCACCAGCTGGCGTAGGGGTTGAACACCTGCCAGGGACCGTAGCCCTGGTTGGGCAGCACCGGCAGCATCACCACCGAGATGAACAGCAGCTTGAAGGCCGCCGAGAGTTCGCGGGCGTCCAGGTGCTTCAGCGCGGCATGCAGGGATTCCTTCAGGCTCAGCAGCAGAGCCACCACCACGCCGCCGCCGGCGGCCAGCAGGCGGCTGTCGGCCACCGCCAGGCTGCCCAGCAGGAAGGTGGCGAGCAGGGCGACCTCGCTGGTCATGCCCTGGTCGCCGCTGCGGCCCACGTCGGCCAGGTAGCCGGCCACCGCCAGCAGGCCCACCAGCAGCGCCATCACCGCCCAGGCCCAGACGCCGAAGTGCCCGGCCAGCAGCGCGCTCAAGCCGCCCAGCAGGCCGGCCAGGGTGAAGGTGCGGATGCCGGCGACCTGGCGGATGTCCTCGAAGTCGCGCTCGCGCCAGCCGCGCTCGGTGCCGACCAGCAGGCCGATGGCCAGGGCGGTGGTGAGGTCGAGGACGAGTTCCATGTGGTCCAGCATCGCGGGGCGGCTCCGTGCGGGGATGCTGGGAGTCTAGAAGCTGACGGCGTGGAGGGGATGTTCCAGGTCAAGGTGGGGGATTTCATTCGTGATTCGCGGCGGGACGTCCGGCTATCGCGGACAAGGTTCCGGTGGGCATGGCTCCTACGAAGAGCTTCGCGGTGTAGCCGGCAAGACAGTTGCTCCTACGTCATGCCACCTCCGGACCCATTTGTAGGAGCGGGCCCTGCCCGCGATTCGCGTGCAGGGCGCGCTCCTACAAGGGCGTGGCGCGGCTGGGGTGGCGTAGGCGGATCTCATCCGCGAATTGCGCCGGTGGTTCCGGCTATCGCGGACAAGGTCCTACCCCTCAGACAGGCACAAGACCCGTAGGATGGTGTTGAGCGAAGCGATACCCATCAGCGCAACCGCATGGGTTTCGCAAGCTCAACCCATCCTACGCAAAGCACTCTGGTGCGGCTTGCAAGACAGTTGCTCCTACGGGGGAGGAATACCGTGCCTCCCGGAACCGTAGGGCGGATAACCGTTCGCGGTTATCCGCCGATACGCCGGGGCCACAGCCAACGCCAAGGTCAACCCCGGAGCCGCCGGCAAGCAAGGCCAGGCGGCGCATAACGCCGTAGGCGTTATGCGCCCTACGACGTCCGCTCAGCGCAGGCTCAGGTGCCGGCTCAGCAGCGCCCGCAGCGCCGCCGGTTTCACCGGCTTGGCGAGGAATTCCAGGCCGGCGGCGTGGATCTGCGCCACCAGCTCGGGGCGGGCGTCGGCGCTGATCACCACGCCGGGCACCGGCTCGCCCAGGCGCGTGCGCAGCCAGGCCATCAGCTCGGCGCCGGTCTCGCCGTTGTCCAGGTGGTAGTCGATCAGCGCCAGTTCCGGGCGCGCGTCGCTGTCCAGCAGTCGCTCGCACTCGGCCTTGCTGCGCGCGGTGAGCACGCGGCAGCCCCAGCGGCTGAGCAGGCTGTTCATGCCGACCAGGATGCTGTCCTCGTTGTCCACGCACAGCACCTGGGCGCCGTTCAGCTCGGTGGGCACCTCGGCCTTGTGGCCGTTGAGCTCGGCCGGCGCCGGTTGCCGCGCCAGCGGCACGCTGACGCTGAACACGCTGCCCTTGCCCGGCCAGGAGCGCACCTGCAGGCGGTGGCCGAGCACCTTGCACAGCCGGTCGGCGATCGCAAGACCCAGGCCCAGGCCCTTCTCGGCGCGGGTCTGGTGGCTGTCCAGGCGCTTGAATTCCTCGAAGATCACGCTGAGCTTGTCCTCGGGGATGCCCGGGCCGCGGTCCCACACTTCCAGGCGCAGGTGCCCGTCCTCGCGGCGCACGCCCAGCAGCACGCGGCCCTTGGCGTAGCGGAAGGCGTTGGTCAGGAAGTTCTGCAGCACCCGACGCAGCAGCTTGATGTCGCTGTCCACCCGCAGCTTGCTGCCGCGCAGGTGGAAGTCGATGCCCTGTTCCTGGGCCAGGGCGCGGAACTCGGCGCCCAGCGGGTCGAGCAGGGCGCTGAGCGGGAAGGCCGCGCGCTCGGCGCTGACGCGGCCGCTTTCCAGGCGCGAGATGTCCAGCAGGTCGGTGATCAGGTCCTCGGCCGAGCGCAGCGAGGAGTCCAGGTGGCGCACCAGGTCGCTGGACTCGCCGGGCAGTTCGCTCTGCGCCAGCGCCGCGGAGAACAGCCGCGCGGCGTTCAGCGGCTGCATCAGGTCGTGGCTGACCGCGGCGAGGAAGCGCGTCTTCGACTGGTTGGCGGCCTCGGCGGTGCCCTTGGCCTCGGTCAGCGCCTGGTTCAGCTGGGAGAGTTCCTGGGTGCGTTCCTCGACGCGCTGCTCCAGGCTCTCGTTGGCTTCCTTGAGGCCGTGCTCGGCGTCGCGGAACGCGGTGATGTCGGTGAAGCTCATGACGAAGCCGCCGCCGGGCATGGGGTTGCCGATCAGCTCGATGACGCGGCCGTTGGGGAACAGCCGCTCGGAGGTGTGCGGGGTGCCCTGGCGCATCCAGTACAGGCGCTTGGCCACGTGCAGGTCGGGGTCGCCGGGCCCGCACAGGCCGCGCTCGGCGTTGTAGCGGATGATGTCGGCGATCGGCCGGCCGACGTGGATCAGTCCTTCGGGGTAGTCGAACAGCTCGATGTAGCGGTGGTTCCAGGCCACCAGGCGCAGCGACTGGTCGACCACGCTGATGCCCTGGGTGATGTTCTCGATGGCGCCCTGCAGCAGCGCGCGGTTGAACTGCAGCACCTCGGAGGCTTCGTCGGCGATCTTCACCACGTCCTCCACCTGCATCTCGCGGCCCTCGATGGCGGCCTTCACCACCGCGCGCGCCGAGGAGGCGCCGAGCACGCCGGCGAGCAGGCGCTCGGTGTGGGCGATCCACTCGTCGTTGGCGTTCTGGCTGGGCACGAAGCCCTTGCCCTGGCGGTAGGCGAAGCGGATGAAGCTCTGCCGCGCGCGCTCCTCGCCGACGAAGCGCGCGGCGAGCATCAGCAGGTCTTCCAGCTGCACCGCCAGCATCGAGCGCGAGCTGAGCCGCTGGGAGATTTCCTGGCCGATGAAGCGGCTGGCCTGCCAGTGCTCGGAGACGCGGGTGCGGGAGAACACCGAGACCAGGCCGAACAGGGCGAAGTTGCCGATCAGCGAGAGCAGCACGCCGAGGGTCAGCGGCTCGATGTTGATGCCGAAGGGGTGGGCGGCCAGCCAGGTCAGCCCGGGGAAGTGCTCCAGTGGCCAGCCCAGGCTGCGGGCGATCACCGGCAGCACCAGGGTGTAGGCCCAGAGCGCGGCGCCGGCGGCCAGGCCGGCGAACACGCCGCGGCGGTTGGCCTGCTTCCAGTACAGCGCGCCGATCATCGCCGGGCCCAGCTGGGCGATGGCGGCGAAGGCGATCTGGCCGATGGTCGCCAGGCTCGCGGTGGAGCCCAGCAGGCGGTAGCTGACGTAGGCCAGCAGGAGGATCAGCGCGATGCTCACCCGGCGCACGGTCAGCAGCCAGTGGCGGAACACCTCGAACGGCTGCTCGGCGTCGGTGCCCTTGCGGCGCAGCAGCCAGGGCAGCAGCATGTCGTTGGAGACCATGGTGGACAGCGCCACGCTGGCCACGATGACCATGCCGGTGGCCGCCGAGGCGCCGCCGATGAAGGCCAGCAGCGCCAGCGCCGGGTGCGCCTCGGCCAGCGGCAGGCTGATCACGAAGGAGTCGGGGATGACCCCGGCCGGCAGCTGCATCTGCCCGGCCAGGGCGATGGGCACCACGAAGAGCGCGGCCAGCACCAGGTAGGCGGGGAACACCCAGCGCGCCAGGTTGAGGTCGCGCGGCTCGATGTTCTCCACCACCAGCACGTGGAACTGCCGCGGCAGGCACATGATGGCGGTCATGGCCACGCCGGTCTGCAGCAGCATGGCCGGCCAGTGCACGGTCTCCTGCCAGTATTCGGCCAGCTGCGGGGCGTCGCGGGCCTTGTCGAACAGGTCGCCGAAGCCGTCGTAGAGGCCGAAGGTGACGAAGATGCCCACGGCGAGGAAGGCGGTCAGCTTGACCAGCGACTCGAAGGCGATGGCCAGCACCATGCCGCGGTGGTGCTCGGTGACGTCCAGGCTGCGGGTGCCGAAGACGATGGTGAACAGCGCCAGCACCAGCGAGACGATCAGCGCCGTGTCCTGGGCGCGGCTGCCGCCGGAGTCGGCGCCGGCGCCGATCAGGAGGTTCACGCCCAGCACGATGCCCTTGAGCTGCAGGGCGATGTAGGGCAGCACGCAGACCACGCAGATCAGCGCCACCACCACCGCCAGGGCCTGGGACTTGCCGTAGCGCGCGGCGATGAAGTCGGCGATGGAGGTGATGTTCTCCTGCTTGCTGATCATGATCATCTTCTGCAGCACCCAGGGCGCGAAGAGCATCAGCAATACCGGGCCGAGGTAGATCGGCAGGAACGACCAGAGCTGGCCGGCGGCCTGGCCGACGGCGCCGAAGAAGGTCCAACTGGTGCAGTACACCGCCAGCGACAGGCTGTAGACCCAGGCGCGCAGGCGCGGCGACAGGGGCGCGCGGCGGCGGTCGCCATAGAAGGCGATGGCGAACAGGATGGCCATGTAGAGAAGGGCGACCGTGGCGATCAGCCCACTGGACAACGACATGCGAACTCCGACAAATCGACTCGCTCCCCCGCAGGAGCTGCTGGGATGCAGTTTCGCACCAAAGTCCGATGCTGTCAGAACCCCTGCGACCAAGGTCTCAGAGGCCGCTTGCCGCAGTGGGAAAGCGCTGGTAGCTTTGCCGGCCTTTTCGCCCGGCCCCCGCCCGTCGCGCCCTGGCGCGGCTGTGGCACTATTGCCGGGCGCCGGGTTCCGATAGGAGCCGGCGGAAAGTCGAGGTACGAGGAGGGGCCATGTTCAGACCGTCACCCATCACCCTGCAGCGCGGTGCGCTGCGCCTGGAGCCCATGGTCGAGGCCGACGTGCCGGACCTGGTGGCTCTGGCCGAGGCCAATCGCGAGGCGCTGAAGTTCATGAGCGCGCCGCAGCGCCCGGACTGGTACCGCAACAGCCTCGCCGAGCAGCGCGAGGGCCGCGCCCTGCCGCTAGTGGTGCGCCTGGGCAACCAACTGGTGGGCACCACCCGCTTCATGGACTTCCTCCCGGCGCTGCCGGCCTGCGAGATCGGCGGCACCTGGCTGGATGCGGCGCAGCACGGCACCGGGCTGAACGCCAGCATCAAGTACCTGATGCTGCGCCAGGCCTTCGACAACTGGAAGATGGTCCGCGTGCAGCTGAAGACCGCCGCCAGCAACCTGCGCTCGCAGCGCGCCATCGAGAAGCTCGGCGCGGTGCGCGAGGGCGTGCTGCGCAACCACCGGCGCCTGGCCGGCGGGCGCCTGGACGACAGCGTTCTCTACAGCATCACCGACCTGGAGTGGCCGCAGGTGAAGGCCGCCCTGGAAGCCGGCTTCATCGGCTGAGGCCCCGGCATGCCCCTCGACAGCGCCCAGGGTGAGCAGACGCGCTTCTGGCGGGCCCAGGAACTGGGCGGGCTGGAGTTGCTGCACGCGCGCTTCATCGAGCAGCGCTTCGCCCCCCACGTCCACGAAGGCTTCGCCCTGGTGCTGATCGAGCAGGGCGCCCAGCGCTTCCGCCACCGTGGCGCCGAGCACCTGGCGCCCAGCGGCAGCCTGGTGCTGATCAATCCCGACGAGGTCCACACCGGCTCCAAGGCCCACGAGGCGGGCTGGTTGTACCGGGGGTTCTATCCGGAGATCGGGCAGGTCGGCAGCGTGCTCGACGAGCTGAAACTGGGTGGCCGCGGCCTGCCGACCTTCGACGCCAGCGTGTTGCACGATCCCGAGCTGAGCCGTGCCTTCCTGCACGTGCACCGCCTGCTGGAATCCAATGCCAGCAGCCTGGAGCGCCAGACCTGCTGGCGCGAGGCATTGCTGTTGCTGTTCCAGCGCCACGCGCGGGTGCCCGAGGCGCGCCCGGCCGGCCAGGAACCCCAGGCGGTGGCCCGCGCCCGCGAGCTGCTGGCGGCCCGGCTGGTCGAGCCGCCGTCGCTGGAAGAGCTGGCGGCGGCGGTGAACCTGTCGCCCTTCCACTTCGCCCGGGTGTTCCGCAAGGCCACCGGCCTGCCGCCCCACGCCTGGATCAAGCAACGCCGCCTGGAACAGGCCCGCGCCCTGCTCAAGGGCGGCTGCGCGCCGGCCTCGGTGGCGGCGCAACTGGGCTACGCCGACCAGAGCCACCTGAGCCGCCAGTTCAAGCAGGCCTACGGCGTGGCGCCGGGCGAATACCGCCAGGCCTGCGGACGCTCCGGCCTGCCACCCGGCAACCTGTAGCGGGCCCTGCCCGCGATTCGCGCGCAGGGCGCGCTCCTACATGGAATGGTGCGGGTGAGGCAGCGTAGGAGCGGATCTTATCCGCGAATCGCGCCGGTGGTTCCGGCTATCGCGGACAAGGTCCGCTCCTACGGGGGGAGGAATACCGTGCAACCTTGTAGGAGCGGGTCCTGCCCGCGATTTCGCGCGCAGGGCGCGCTCCTACATGGAATGGTGCGGGGGGCGGCGTAGCGGATCTTATCCGCGAATCGCGCCGGGGGTTCCGGCTATCGCGGACAAGGTCCGCTCCTACGGGGGAGGAATACCGTGCAACCTGTAGGCGGGCCCTGCCCGCGATTCGCGCGCAGGGCGCGCTCCTACATGAAATGGTGCGGGTGGGGCGGCGTAGGAGCGGATCTTATCCGCGAATCGCGCCGGTGGTTCCGGCTATCGCGGACAAGGTCCGCTCCTACGGGGGAGGAATACCGTGCAACCTGTAGGAGCGGGCCCTGCCCGCGATTCGCGCGCAGGGCGCGCTCCTACATGGAATGGTGCGGGTGGGGCAGCGTAGGAGCGGATCTTATCCGCGAATCGCGCCGGTGGTTCCGGCTATCGCGGACAAGGTCCGCTCCTACGGGGGAGGAATACCGTGCAACCTGTAGCGGGCCCTGCCCGCGATTCGCGCGCAGGGCGCGCTCCTACATGGGGCCGGTGTGGGTGGGGCAGCCCCGTAGGATGGGTTGAGCGAAGCGATACCCATCGCCATGACCGCATGGGTTTCGCAAGCTCAACCCATCCTACGAAGCGCACCTCGGTGCAGTCGGAAACAACGAGCGCACTCTGTCCGCGATTTCGCCCCGGCCTGTCCGGTCATGCGAGAGGCAATTCGGAATTTTTGCCCGTGGATGTGGCCAGAGGCATCGCAGTTGCAGTCAAATCTGCGACGGACGCCGCGGCGTTCTCCCGGCCCGCTTTCGGGGTCGCCTGACCAGGTACACACGGACGATGAGCCAACACTCGCAATTCGCCCTGCTGGGCTCCCGGCGCTTTTTGCCGTTCTTCATCACCCAGTTGCTCGGCGCCTTCAACGACAACATCTTCAAGCAATCGCTGATCCTGGCTATCCTCTACCACCTGAGCGTCGGCGGTGACCGCAACCTGCTGGTCAACCTCTGCGCCCTGCTGTTCATCCTGCCGTTCTTCCTGTTCTCCGCCCTGGGCGGGCAGTTCGGCGAGAAGTTCAACAAGGACGCGCTGATGCGCGCCCTGAAGCTGGCCGAGGTGGTCATCATGCTGGTCGGCGCCGCGGGCTTCCTGCTCGGCAGCCTGCCGCTGCTGTTCCTCGCGCTGTTCGCCATGGGCACCCACTCGGCGCTGTTCGGCCCGGTGAAGTACTCGATCCTGCCGCAGCACCTGCGCGACGACGAGCTGGTCGGCGGCAACGCCCTGGTGGAGATGGGCACCTTCCTGGCCATCCTCGCCGGCACCATCGGCGCCGGCGTGCTGATGTCGCGCCAGGCCTACGCCCCGGCGGTGGGCATCGCCGTGGTGCTGGTGGCTATCTGCGGCTTCCTGGCCAGCCGCGGCATTCCCCGCGCCGCCGCCGCGCTGCCGCAGCTGCAGCTGGACTGGAACATCTTCAAGCAGTCCTGGGCCATCCTGCGCCTGGGCCTCGGCCAGCGCCCGGCGGTGTCGCGCTCGCTGGTGGGCAACTCCTGGTTCTGGTTCCTCGGCGCCGTCTACCTGACGCAGATCCCCACCTACGCCAAGGAGCTGCTGCACGGCGACGAGAGCGTGGTGACGCTGATCCTCACCGTATTCTCGGTGGGCATCGCCCTGGGCTCGATGCTTTGCGAGAAGCTCTCGGGCAAGAAGGTGGAGATCGGCCTGGTGCCCTTCGGCTCCATCGGCCTGAGCCTGTTCGGCATCCTGCTGTGGTGGCACAGCGGCGGCTTCCCCGTCGGCGCCGCGCCATTCACCTGGCTGGAAGTGCTGGAGCACCCGCAGAGCTGGGCGGTGCTCGGCGACATCCTCGGCATCGGCATCTTCGGCGGCTTCTACATAGTGCCGCTGTACGCCCTGATCCAGGCGCGCACCGAGGAGGACAAGCGGGCCCGGGTGATCGCCGCGAACAACATCCTCAACGCGCTGTTCATGGTGGTTGCCGCCGTCGTCTCGATCCTGCTGCTGTCGGTGGCCAGGCTGAGCATCCCGCAGCTGTTCCTGGTGCTGTCGCTGATGAACGTCGCGGTGAACGTGTACATCTTCAAGATCGTGCCCGAGTTCACCATGCGCTTCCTGGTCTGGCTGCTCAGCCACTCCATGTACCGCGTCGACCACCAGAACCTCGAGGCCATCCCCGACGAGGGGCCGGTGGTGCTGGTGTGCAACCACGTGTCCTTCGTCGACGCGCTGCTCATCGCCGGCTCCATCCGCCGCCCGGTGCGCTTCGTGATGTACTACAAGATCTTCCGCCTGCCGGTGCTCAACTTCATCTTCCGCACCGCCGGCGCCGTGCCCATCGCCGCGCGCCACGAGGACGAGCGCATCTACGAGGAGGCCTTCCGCCGCGTGGCGCAGTACCTGAAGGACGGCGAGGTGGTGTGCATCTTCCCCGAGGGCAAGCTGACCGCCGACGGCGAGATGAACGAGTTCCGCGGCGGGGTGGAGCGGATCATCGAGGAAACCCCGGTGCCGGTGATCCCCATGGCGCTGCAGGGCCTGTGGGGCAGCTTCTTCAGCCGCGACCCGGACAAGGGCTTCTTCCGCCGCTTCTGGTCGCGCGTGCGCCTGGTGGCGGGGCAGCCGCTGCCGCCGCAGGAGGCCGGGCGCCTGCACCTGCAGGCGCAGGTGGCGGACCTGCGCGGCAACGCCCGCTGAAACGAAAAAGCCCCGGCAGAGCCGGGGCTTTTTCACAGGGGCGCGAGGTTCAGATGACCTGAACTTCGTCCGCCTGCAGGCCTTTCTGGCCTTCTACAACGATGAAGGAGACCTTCTGGCCTTCCTGCAGCGACTTGAAGCCATTGCCCTGGATGGAACGGAAGTGAACGAACAGGTCGCCACCGTTTTCCTGGGTGATGAAGCCAAAGCCCTTGGCATCGTTGAACCATTTGACGGTGCCGGTCTGACGATTCGACATGGAGTTACACCTTGAACGTTGTGGTTTGCTGCACGGCGTTACCGCCGCCTGTTCTGAGTTGCAAGGTGTGGGCCGGGCCGAACGAAGAGCGTCGCCGCCTTCAGGTCATCAGCCGTGACGATCCTGGCAAGCACAGTTGCCGCAGCATACCGGGACTTTTCCGGGAAAGCGACAGGACGGACGTGCCGATTTCAATGGCTTAACTTCAGCCCGACCAGGCCGCAGAGGATCAGCGCGATGCTGAGCAGGCGCAGCGGGGCGACGGATTCGCCGAACAGCAGGATGCCGAGGGTCACCGTGCCCAGCGCGCCGATGCCGGTCCAGATGGCGTAGGCGGTGCCCAGCGGCAGGTGTTTCATGGCCAGGCCCAGCAGGCCTATGCTGGCGGCCATGGCCAGCGCGGTCAGCACGCTGGGCCACAGGCGGGTGAAACCTTCGGTGTATTTCAGACCGACGGCCCAGGCCACTTCGAACAGGCCGGCGAGGAAAAGGATGAACCAGGACATGGGGACCTCCGAGGGTAGTCGATGGCAGGGCCGTCCCCGTCGGTGCACCAGGCGGTGGTGAGGTCGTCCTCACGATGTGCAGTATTTTGCACAATCTGGCCCGGACGGCAACCTGTGCAGGCGCCGCCCGGGCCAGCAGGTTTCAGGAGGTCTGTTCGGGCTTGTCCGTCAAGCGGCGGAACCAGCTCGACAGGGTGGCCCCGGAGATGTTGTGCCAGACGCTGAACAACGCGCTGGGCACCGCCGCCAGCGGCGAGAAGTGCGCGCTGGCCAGGGCCGCGCCAAGCCCGGAGTTCTGCATGCCGACTTCCAGGGCCAGCGACTTGCGCTGCGCCAGGGGCAGGCCGAAGACGCGCCCGGCGAGGTAGCCGAGGAGGAAGCCGAAGCCGTTGTGCAGGATCACCACGGCCATGATCAGCAGGCCGGACTCGGCGATCTTCGCCTGGCTGGCCGCCACCACCGCCGCGACTATCACCACGATGCACACCACCGAGACCAGCGGCAGCACTTCCACCACCTTGCCCACCCGTGCGCCGAACAGGCGCTGGGCGACCACGCCGAGGGCGATGGGCAGCAGCACCACCTGCAGGATCGACCAGAACAGCTCGGCGAAGGACACCGGCAGCCAGGCCGAGGCCAGCAGCCAGATCAGCGCCGGCGTCAGCAGCGGGGCGAGCAGGGTGGTCACCGCGGCGATGGCCACCGACAGCGCCAGGTCGCCGCGGGCGAGCCAGGTCATGACGTTGGAGGCGGTGCCGCTGGGGCAGCAGCCGACCAGGATCACGCCCACGGCGATCTCCGGCGGCAGGTGCAGCAGCTGGCACAGCAGCCAGGCCACGCCGGGCATGATGACGAAGTGGGCGACCACGCCCAGGCACACGCGCCAGGGGTGCCGCGCCACTTCGGCGAAGTCTTCCAGCTTCAGCGTCAGGCCCATGCCGAACATGACGATGCCGAGCATCG
Source organism: Pseudomonas citronellolis (assembly GCF_001586155.1). Classification (NCBI taxonomy): domain Bacteria; kingdom Pseudomonadati; phylum Pseudomonadota; class Gammaproteobacteria; order Pseudomonadales; family Pseudomonadaceae; genus Pseudomonas; species Pseudomonas citronellolis. The sequence goes on along the minus strand of NZ_CP014158.1, from coordinate 5,105,952 downwards.
GCACTATCGCCGGCGCCAGCGGGCGGAACCACTGCGGCGCGAGGAAGGCCAGCACGGCGAACAGCAGTACCCAGAGGGCGAAGGTGTTGCCGACGAAGCGGCTCAGCAAGGCGATGGCGCGCATGGACGGTGATCCTTGTCGTTATTGTCGGGCCGGCGCCATATAGGGCGCCGACCTTCTGAAGAACCTGTTCACGATCTCGCGAGCTAGAGCAGAACAAGGCGCAACGACCAACGGGAGTAACAGCCGAAGGCTGGCCCGAAGGGCGAGCGCAGCGAGTCAAACAGGCGAGGGAGGCACCGGGCTCGCGTTCGAGTTTAGTCCGCTAAATGAGCATCACTCGCCTGTTTTCAACGCAGTTATGCCGACGCGCAGCAGATCGTGGGCTGGTTCTTAGATGCCCTGGGGGATTTCCTCGCCACCGAGCGCTTCGAACAGCGCCGGCAGGAACTGGCCGAAGGTCAGCATCATCAGGATGAAGCTGGCGTCGAGCTGGCCGAGGGCGTCGTCGCCGCCGTCCTTCTCGGCCTGCTCCTGCAGCAGTTCCTCGAAGCGCAGGCGCTTGATCGCCAGCTTGTCGTCGAGCACGAAGCTGAGCTTGTCCGACCAGGCCAGCGCCAGCTGGGTGACCAGCTTGCCGGAGGACAGGTGCAGCTGGATCTCGTCGCTGGTCAGGTCCTGGCGCTTGCAGCGCACCACGCCGCCGTCCTCGTGGGTGTCGCGCAGTTCGCACTCGTCGAGCACGAAGAAGTCGCCGGCGGCCTCCTGGGTCTTCACCCAGTCGGTGAGGGTGGCGCTGGGCGCGACCTTGACGCTGAGCGGGCGCACCGGCAGCGAGCCGAGGGCCTCGCGCAGGGTGGAGAGCAGGTCCTCGGCCTTCTTCGCGCTGGCGGTATCGACCAGGATCAGGCCCAGCTCCGGGGCGATCGCCGCGAAGGTCGAGGAGCGGCGGATGAAGGCGCGCGGCAGCAGGCTCTGGACGATCTCGTCCTTGAGCTGGTCGCGTTCCTTCTTGTAGACCTTGCGCATCTGCGCGGTCTCGATTTCGTCCACCTTGTCCTTCAGCGCGTCGCGCACCACGCTGCCGGGGAGGATGCGTTCCTCCTTGCGCGCGCTGATCAGGTAGAAGCCCTGGCTGACGTGGGCCAGGGGCGCGTCGGGGCCCTTGCCGAAGGGCGCGGTGAAGCCGTAGGTGGTCAGTTCCTGGCTGGCGCAGGGGCGCGCCGGCTTGCTGGCCAGGGCTTTCTCGAGGGCATCGGCATCGATCTGCAGATCCTGGGTGAGGCGGTAGACGAGCAGGTTACGGAACCACATGAGGGTCAAACTCCCGGACACAAAGGACTGCATTATTCCCACAGCGGCGGTCCAGGCCAAGCCCATGGCGTTTCGCCGGCGTTTTCCTAAGCCTTTGGAACGGCAGAAAAAATTTTTCACGCGGGGGCTTGCCAGGGTGCGAATGCCTCCGTAGAATGCGCCCCACTTCGAGAGTGAAGGGTGATTAGCTCAGCTGGGAGAGCATCTGCCTTACAAGCAGAGGGTCGGCGGTTCGATCCCGTCATCACCCACCAAACTCGAGGTCCGACGCAGCGGTAGTTCAGTCGGTTAGAATACCGGCCTGTCACGCCGGGGGTCGCGGGTTCGAGTCCCGTCCGCTGCGCCATATTCCAAGCCCTCAGGCAGAAATGCCTGGGGGCTTTGTCTTTTCCGGCTCCGGAAACGACCCGCGTGCGACGCCGTTCGCAACGCCTATCCCGTTAATTTTTCTATAAGTTTGCCGTGGGAACTTATCCCCCGGCAGTGGTTCCTATTGCCCATAGCCATTGGCCGCGGCGCCCTGATAAGCTCGCGGTTTCATCGAAATGCCAGCATGGCAATCAGACAAGGAATCAGCATGAAACAACATCGGTTGGCGGCAGCGATCGCACTGGTCGGCCTGGTTCTCGCGGGCTGCGATCAGCAGGCTGCCAATGTGGAGCTCAAGACGTCGGCGCAGAAGGCCTCCTACGGCATCGGCCTGAACATGGGCAAGAGCCTGGCCCAGGAAGGCATGAACGATCTGGACTCCAAGGCCGTCGCCCAGGGCATCGAAGATGCCATCGGCAAGAAGCCGCAGCGCGTCACCGATGAAGAGCTGACCCAGGCGTTCACCGACCTGCAGAAGCGTTCCGAGGAGCGCATGGCCAAGCTGAGCGAGGAAACCCTCAAGGCCGGCAAGAAGTTCCTCGAGGACAACGGCAAGCGCGAAGGCGTGGTCACCACCAAGTCCGGCCTGCAGTACGAAGTGGTGAAGAAGGCCGACGGCCCGCAGCCCAAGGCCACCGACGTGGTCACCGTGCACTACGAGGGCAAGCTGACCGACGGCACCGTGTTCGACAGCTCCATCCAGCGCGGCAGCCCCATCGACCTGCCGGTCAACGGCGTGATCCCGGGCTGGGTCGAAGCCCTGCAACTGATGCACGTGGGCGAGAAGATCAAGCTGTTCATCCCCAGCGAACTGGCCTACGGCTCGCAGAGCCCGAGCCCGACCATCCCGGCCAACTCGGTGCTGGTGTTCGACCTGGAACTGCTGGGCATCAAGGATGCCAACCAGGCCGGCGGCGAGCAGCCGCAAGCCCCGGCGCAGAACTGAGTACATTCGTACCAAGAGGACGCCCCGCCCGTGCGGGGCGTTCCTGTTTCTGCAGGAAGATGGCGCTGCTCCGCGGCTGACCAGTCGGTCGGAAAGGGCGTAGTCTGGTGCGGGATGTTACCCTTATGCACATATATGTCGCAGCCGTGGTTACGGCCGGTGCTTGACAGCGAAGGGTGATATCGAATAGCCGCAACTGTATGATTTTTATAAGGTTTCCTGAGCTGAACAAAAAATCGCCGATCTGTCTGTAGGCCGCTGGCGACGGGCTTTCCGGCGTGGAGACCGGATACTTTCAACAGAGTTATCCACAGGAAAGGTGGATAACCCAAACGTCCCCCGGCGACACCGCCGGAACGAGGTGCCCGATGAAGAAACCCGCCGGTTTCGACCGTTATCTGGCCCTGGCCGAACGCTTTCTCGCCCGGGGCCGGGTACCGGCGCTGCTGTTCGCCGTGGCGCGCAAGAGCGCGCGCCTGAAGCTGGTCAAGGCCGACCTGCGCCTGCTGCAGGAACTCGCCCTGGCCACCGTGCGCGGGCAGTATCGCCAGCTCAACCCCAGGGCGCTGCTGGCCGTGGTGGCGGCGCTGCTGTATTTCCTCTCGCCGCTGGACATGATTCCCGACTGGCTGCCCGGCGTGGGCCTGCTGGACGACCTGGCGGTGCTGGCCTGGGTGGTGCGCCACTGGCAGGCCGAGCTGGATGCCTTCAAGCTCTGGCGCGACGCGCAGAGCCGCGAGACGCGCCAGTCCCTGGCGCTGCTGCCGGGGCCGGAGCGGCCGGCGCGCGGCTGAGTTGCCGTCCACGCGAACCGTGCGCGGCGTTGCGATGCCGTGCGCGATGATGCGCCCGATGAGGCCGAGCGGCGTTTCATGGGCGATACTGTGAAGGGTCGGAATGCCGGGCAGGCGCCAGTGGTTGCCGTCATTGCCCGTTGAAATGCCGGCATGCAAGGAGTGTTGTCGATGAATGTGCAAGTGATCACACGAGACGGCGAAGCGGAGTACGCCGTGCTTCCCTGGGCCGACTACCAGGCGCTGCTGGCCGCTGCCGGCGCCCGCGCCGCCCCGCCAGCGGCAGCCGTCGTCACGGCGGCGGCGCCGACCGCCTCCTGGCGCGAACTGCGCGAGGCGCGTGGCCTGTCCCTGGAGAGCGTGGCTCGCGAGGTGGGGATCAGCCCGTCCTACCTGGGGATGATCGAAAGCGGCGAGCGCGAGGTCAGCGAAGCCATCGAGCACGGCCTGCGTCGCGCACTGGGAGCGAAGTCGGAGTCGGCATCTTGAGCGTGCATATCAGCCGCAAGCATTGGCAGGGCTTGCTGGACGAGCTGGAAGACGCGCGCCGCCAGCGCCACCTGTTGACCTACCGGGCACTGATCGAGCGCCTGCAACTGCCGACCCCGGCGATGACCACCCTGACCGCGGCCCTGGAACACCTGGCGCAGCTCGATGCCCGCGCCGGCCGGCCGCTGCGTAGTTCGCTGGTGATCAGCCAGGGCGCCAGCCGCCTGCCGCGCACCGGGTTCTTCGAGTGCGTGGAGCGCCTGGGGCGCTTCTCCGGCGCTTCTGACGGCCCGGCGGCGGCGGGCTGGCATGCCGCCGAGGTGGTGCGGGTGTTCGAATTCGACTATCCGGAAGAGCCGTGAGCCGCGAGTTCGTCTGGCGCCTGCGCGCCCGCCTGTCCTACGCCATGGCGCGACGCCTGATGGGCTGGCCCTGGCTGGTCCGCCAGCCGCGCGCCTGGCAGTGGATGCAGGGGCAGTTCTCGCGCATGGCCAACCTCGGCGACGTGGCGGCGCAGAGCTTCTACGGCCACCTGCTGCTGTTCCGTGGCCAGGGCTTCGGCGCCCGCGAGGAGGGCCTGCGCTTGCTCGCCCTGGCGGCCGCCGGCGGTGATGCCAAGGCTGCCTACCAACTGGGCGTGCAGGCCCTGCAGGGCAGCGCGCAGCGGCAGCCGGACGGTGCCGCTGCTGCGCGTCATTGGGCCCAGGCCGCCGAGGCCGGTCATCCGCTGGCCGCGCGGCGCCTGGCCGAGCTCTATCGCGACGGGGCCGAAGGCCTCGCCGCCGATGCCGAGCAAGCCGAACGCTATCAGGCCCTGGCGGCGCGTCTCGGACTCTGAGCGGCTTCTATTCCAGTGTGATGACGTGTCGGCTGTAGCCGGGGATTTCCTTGGCGTGGCGCTTGGCCTCGGAGGCGATGCTCGCCAGTTGCGCCGCGTCCAGGCGTTCGCCGGCGCCGGGCTTGAGGTGCACCACGCCGATCGACAGCGACAGCAGCGGGAACTCCTGGCGCTGGCCGCGGCGGTTGTAGGCGACGAAGCAGCCGGCCTGCAGGTGCTCCTGGTTGTAGAAGCGCCGGCACTGGCCCTGGAAGTCCTCCAGCAACTGGTTGAGGCGGTTGCGCCAGTCCCCGGAGGTGAACACCAGCATGAAGTCGTCGCCGCCGATGTGGCCGACGAAGTCGCAGCCGGGGTCCACCCGGTCGCTCAGGCATTGCGCCAGGCACAGCAGTACTTCGTCGCCGCGGGCGTAGCCGTAGAGGTCGTTGAAGGGCTTGAAGCTGTCGATGTCGACGTAGCACACCGCGGCCTCGCGCTCCTGTTGCAGTAGACGGCCCAGGCACTGCTGGATGGGCACGTTGCCCGGCAGCAGGGTCAGCGGGTTGGCGTAGCGCGCCTGGCGGATCTTCAGTTCGGTGATCAGCTTGAGCACGTCGATCACCCGGCCCAGGCCGAGGTAGCGGCCGCCCTGGGTGATGATGAAGTCTTCCTCGATGCGCTGCCGCGCGCGGCTGGTGAGCAGGCGGCTGACTTGCTGCAGCGACTGGCTGCGCTCCACCGCGAGGAAGTCCTCGCTCATCAGCCGGCTGATCGGCTTGCGTGCGTACAGTTCGGTGCCGAAGGGCTTGAGCAGGGCATCGGAGAGCGCATGGCGGTGGACGATGCCCACCGGCTGCTGGTGCTCGTCGAGCACCGCCAGGGCGTTCAGGTTGGCCTGGGCGCGGAATGCTTCCAGCACTTCGGCGATCGGCGTGTCGCGGCTCACCGCCGGCTGTTCCAGCAACAGCGGGCGCAGGTCGGCCTGTTCCTCGCCGTGCAGGGCGTCCGTGCGGTCGAGGTCCGGCAGCAGGCCGCGGACCTCGCGCACCGGCTGTTCCTGCGGGCGGCCGATCAGGTAGCCCTGGACCAGGTCGACGCCCATCTCCGAGAGCACCGCCAGTTCCTCCGGCAATTCGATCCCCTCGGCTATCACCTGGGCGCGGGAGGCGTGGGCCATCTTCAGGATGGAGCCGACGAACTCGCGCTTGACGCCGTCCTGGTGGATGCCGTCGATGAAGTGGCGGTCGATCTTCACGTAGTCCGGGCGCAGCTCCGACCACAGGCGCAGGCTGGAGTAGCCGGCGCCTAGGTCGTCCAGGGCGATGCAGAAGCCCATGGCGCGGTAGTGGTGCAGCGCGGTGTCGAGCAGGCCGAAGTCCTCGATGGGCGCCTGCTCGGTCAGCTCGATGACCACGTCGCCCGGCGCTATGCCGAGGGTCTGCAGCAACTGCAGGGTACGGCCGGGCTGGTGGCTGGGGTCCAGCAGTGACTCGGGGGCGACGTTGAGGAACAGCTTGCCGCCCAGCCCCAGCTCGTGGAAGCGCTGGCAGGCGCGGCGCCGGCAGAGCACGTCCAGCTCGCTCAGGCGGCCGGCGTGGCGCGCGGTGCTGAACAGGGTGAGGGGGGAGTGCAGCGGGCTGTTGGAGGGGCCGCGGGTGAGGGCCTCGTAGCCCACCAGGCGCCGCTCGGAGAGCGACACTATGGGTTGGAACAGACAATGCAGGTCGCCGTGAGCGATGATCTGGGCCAGCGCGCTCAACTGCTCGGTGACGGTCATGACGGTTCTCTGTGGGTGAAAAGACGAAGGGCCGGTCTCCCGGCCCTTGCGCATTTCACTACTGAGTCATGACTGTTTCGTGACGACTCCGCTCTTTCAGTGCTTGGCCAGCGCCGAGCTGAGCGTCAGGTAGTCCAGCAGGATGTGCCCGGACTCGGTGAGGTAGGCGTCGTCCTGCGGCTTGGTCTTGTCGTCGTCCGGCAGGGCGTTGTCGTCCTCCTGCTTGAGCTCCTTCAGCGGCTCCTGGCCCTTGGATTTGCGCAGTGCGTTTTCCATGGCCAGTTGGCGGCCCTCGATGCTGCTCTGCTGGGCGCGGCGCTTGGCCTCGTTCAGGCTGACGGTCTTCTCCTTCATCAGTTCCTGGGCCAGGGCCAGGCGCTGGCGGGCGTAGACGAAGTCGGCATTGTTCGCGGTGCGCGCGTCGTGCTGGGTCTTCAGCTGGTCGAGGAACGGCTTGAAGGGGTCGCTCTGCGCCGACAGCACCGGGCGGATGGTGTCCCAGGGCATGGAGTCGGGCAGGGCGCTCTCGCCGATTTCCTTGTCGTCGACGATGGACGGGTAGGCGATGTCCGGGATCACGCCTTGGTGCTGGGTGCTCTGCCCGGAGACGCGGTAGAACTTGGCCAGGGTCAGCTTCAGCTCGCCGTGGTTGAGCGGCTGGATGGTCTGCACGGTGCCCTTGCCAAAGGTCTGGCCGCCGACGATGAGCGCGCGGTGGTAGTCCTGCATGGCGCCGGCGAAGATTTCCGAGGCCGAAGCGGACAGGCGGTTGACCAGCACGGTCATCGGCCCGGTGTAGAAGGCCTTGCCCTCGTCATCGTTGAGCACGTCGACGCGGCCGTCGCTGTTGCGCACCAGCACGGTCGGGCCCTGGTCGATGAACAGGCCGGTCAGCTCGGTGGCTTCCTGCAGGGAGCCGCCGCCGTTGTTGCGCAGGTCGATGACGATGCCGTCGACCTTGTCCTTCTGCAGCTCGCCGATGAGCTTCTTCACGTCGCGCGTGGTGCTCTTGTAGTTCGGGTCGCCGGCGCGGTAGGCCTTGAAGTCCAGGTAGAAGGCCGGCACGTCGATCACGCCGAGCTTGTAGTTGCGGCCGTCGTGGTCGAGGGTGATTTCCGACTTCTTCGCCGCCTGGTCTTCGAGCTTCACCGCCTCGCGGGTGATGGTGACGATCTTGCTGGTCTGGTCGTTCGGCGCGTTGCTCGCCGGGATGACTTCCAGGCGCACCTGCGAGCCTTTCGGCCCGCGGATCAGCTTGACCACCTCGTCCAGGCGCCAGCCGACCACGTCGACCATCTCGCCCTTGCCCTGGGCGACGCCGATGATCTTGTCCGAGGTGGCGATCTGCTTGCTCTTCTCCGCCGGGCCCGCCGGCACCAGGCGCACGACCTTGACGTAGTCGTTGTCGCTCTGCAGCACCGCGCCGATGCCCTCCAGGGAGAGGCTCATGTTGATGTCGAAGTTTTCCGCGCTGTCCGGCGACAGGTACTGGGTGTGCGGGTCGTAGGTCTGCGCGAAGGCGTTGATGTAGGCCTGGAAGATGTCTTCGCTGCGCGTCTGCTCCAGGCGCATCAGCTGGTTCTTGTAGCGCTTGGTCAGCTGTTCCTGGATGGCCTTGTCGTCCTTGCCGGCGATCTTCAGGCGCAGGACCTCGTCCTTGACCTTCTTGCGCCAGAGGTCGTCGAGCTCGGCGCCGTTCTTGGCCCAGGGCGCGTTCTCGCGGTCGATGGTCAGGCTCTCGTCGACCTTGAAGTCGATCTTGTCGACGCCCTTGCCGAGCATCGCCAGGGCGAAGTCCAGGCGCTCCTTGAGGCGGTCCAGGTGACGCTTGTAGATGGTGAAGCCGGGGTCCAGCTCGCCGCTCTTGAGGAAGTCGTCGAACTGGGTGCGCCAGGGCGCGAACTGGGCGATGTCGCCGGCGGTGAAGTACATCCGCGACGGGTCCAGGGCCTTGATGTAGGCGTCGTAGATCTTCGCCGAACGGTCGTCGTTGAGCGGCGGCTTGCTGTAGTGATGGCGCTTGAGCAGCTCGACGATGTTGAGGCTGGCGATCACCTGGTCACGGTCCGGCTGCAGGCCGTCCCAGGAGTTCTGGCCGGCGGAGGGCGCGGCGAACGAGGACAGGGCGCTGGCGCCGAGGACCAACAGCAGGGCGGTGCGGGGCAGAAATCGCTTCATGCTTAATCGACTGGGTGCGGAGTTATGACGCATATTAGGCCGTATCTGGCGTCGCCGGGTTCCAAGCTTGTCGAGATTGGGCTCTGGCGCGACGAGCGAAGAGGAAGGCCCGACCGACGTGGTGCGGGCCGTGCAAGCACTATGGAGGTAGCGTGAACGCATTGCAAGGTATCGAAGGGCGGGTGGAGTGGGCCGAGCGCGCCGCGCCGACCTGCGGGGCGGGGCAGGTGCGCATCCGCGTGGCCGCGGCCGGACTCAACCGCGCCGACCTGCTGCAGCGCGCCGGGCTCTACCCGCCGCCGCCGGGGGCCAGCGACGTGCTCGGCCTGGAATGCGCCGGGGTGATCAGCGAAGTGGGCGCCGGCGCCACCTGGCAGGTGGGCGACCGCGTCTGCGCGCTGCTGGCCGGCGGCGGCATGGCCGAGGATGTGGTGGTCGACGCCCGCCACGTGCTGCCGGTGCCCACCGGCCTGTCGCTGGCCGAGGCGGCGGGATTGCCGGAGGTGTACGCCACGGCCTGGCTCAACCTGTTCCAGCTGGCGGGCCTGCAGCCGGGCGAGAAGGTCCTGCTGCACGCCGGCGCCAGCGGCGTGGGCTCGGCCGCCATCCAACTGTGCAAGGCCTTCGGCAGCCCCTGTTGGGTCAGCGTCGGCTCCGCCGACCGCCTGGCCTACTGCGAGGCCTTGGGCGCCGAGGGCGGCGTTCTGCGCGGCGAGGGGCTGGAATCGCTGCGCGATTTCGCACCCTTCGACGTGATCCTCGATCCGGTGGGCGCCAACTACGCGGCGCTCAACCTGCAGGTGCTGCGCCAGGACGGCCGCTGGGTGGTCATCGGCCTGATGGGCGGGCGCAAGGCCGAGCTGGACCTGGCGCTGCTGCTGGGCAAGCGCATCCAGCTGACCGGCTCGACGCTGCGCAGCCGCGACGCCGACTTCAAGGCGCAACTGATCGCCGAGCTGGGCACCCGCGTCTGGCCGCTGTTCGCCAGCGGCCAGCTGCAGCCGCGGCTGGAACGCCAGTTCGCCGCCAAGGACGCCGAGCAGGCCTTCGAGGCCCTGGCCAGCAACCAGGTGCAGGGCAAGGTGGTGCTGCTGGTCGACGAGAGCCTGGCCTGACGGGCGGTTCCGCACGGTGTTTGTCCTGAATCTGTAGGCGCAACTGTCTTGCCGGCTGCGCCGAGGCGCTCTTCGTAGGATGGGTTGAGCCTTGGCGAAACCCATGCGGCCATCGGTGATGGGTATCGCTTCGCTCAACACCATCCTACGCGGCGTCGTGTTTGCCGGTGGGTAGCGGGCCCTGCCCGCGCTTTCGCGCGCAGGGCGCGCTCCTACAGGGGAATGGCGTTTCCTGGTGGGCTCAGCGCCAGGCGAGGATTTCCCAGCCGTGTTTTTCCGCCTCGGCGCGCAGCACCGGGTCGGGGTTGACCGTGTGCGGGTTGCCGACGCGGTGCAGCAGCGGCAGGTCGTTGCGCGAGTCGGAATAGAAGTGCGCGGCGGCCAGCGGGTTTTCGTCGCCACCCAGCCAGTCGAGCAGGCGGATGATCTTGCCGTCGCGGTAGGTCAGCACGCCCTGGGTGCGGCCGGTGTAGTGGCCGTCCACTACCTCCAGGTCGATGGCCAGGACGTCCTGGATACCGATGCGCTCGGCGATCGGCTGCACCAGGTGCACGCCGGAGGCGGAGATCACCAGTGGGCTGTCGCCGGCGGCGCGGTGGCGGGCCAGGGTGCGGCAGGCGTCGTTGTAGATCAGCGGTTCGATGACGTCCTCGACGTAGGCCTCCACCTCCCGCTCCACTTCCTCGACGCTGCGCCCGGCCATGGGCTCCAGGCTGAAGGCCATGTAGGCCTCCATCGACAGTTCGCCCAGGGCGTAGCGCGCCATCAGCTCGGTATCGCGGCGGATGAAGGATTCGCCGTCGACCCAGCCCAGCTCGGCCATGCGCCGGCTCCACAGGCTGGCGCAGTCGCCGTCGATGAGGGTTTCGTCAAGGTCGAAGATCACCAGGGCCATCAGGCCACCTCCCGGATGCTTTCATGATCGATCGCCAGCGCCAGTTGGCTGCCGGCCGGATAGAGACGTTCCGCGCTGCGGTTGAGCACGTCCACCGTGAGTTCGACGCCGTTGGCCCGCACCCGGTAACGGATGACGTTGCCCAGCAGGCTGTGGGACAGCACCTGGGCGGCGATGCCGTCGCCCGCATCCAGGCTCAGGCGCAGGGATTCCGGGCGGATCGCCACCTGCCCGGCGAAGGGCCGGCCGAGCAGGCGGCCGGCCTGCTCGGCGTCGAGCAGGTTGTAGTTGCCGATGAAGCCGGCGGCGAAGGCGTCGGCCGGCGCGGTGTAGAGGGTTTCCGCGTCGCCGCTCTGGACGATGCGCCCGGCGTTCATCAGCACGATGCGGTCGGACAGCGTCAGCGCCTCCTCCTGGTCGTGGGTGACGAACACCGTGGTCAGTTGCAGCTCCTGCTGGATGCGCCGGATCTGCTCGCGCAGGTGCTTGCGGATGCGCGCATCCAGGGCCGACAGCGGCTCGTCGAGCAGCAGCAGGCGCGGGCGGGTGACCAGCGAGCGGGCCAGGGCCACGCGCTGGCACTGGCCGCCGGAGAGCTGGTGCGGGTAGCGCGCGGCGTACTGGCCCAGTTCGACCATCTCCAGCACCTCGGCCACCCGGCTGGCGGCCTCCGCGGCCGGCACTTTGTGCATGCGCAGGCCGAAGGCGACGTTCTGCTGCACGGTCATGTTGGGGAACAGCGCGTAGCTCTGGAACACCATGGCGATGCCGCGCTTCTGCGGCGGCAGCGGCACCAGATCCTGGCCGTCGACCAGGATGCGCCCGCTGTCCACCGCGGTGAGCCCGGCGATGCAGCGCAGCAGGGTGGACTTGCCGCAGCCGCTGGGGCCGAGCAGGGTGACGAACTCGCCGCGCCGGGCGGCGAAGTCGATGTCCTGGAAGACCTGGGTGTCCCCGAAGCTCTTGTCCAGGCGTTCGACGCTGAGGAAGCTCATGTGCGGTCCTTGTTCAGGCGGTTGGCGGCCCAGGTCAGCAGCAGGATGAAGAGGAAGTAGGAGACCACCACCGCGCTGGTGTAGTGGCCGCTGCTGTTGCGCATGTTGTTGAGGAAGACCTGCAGCGTCTCGTAGCGGGTGCCGACCAGCAGGTTGGCGAAGACGAACTCGCCGATGAGGAAGCTGAAGGACAGGAACAGCGCCACCATCAGGCCCTTGCGCAGGTTCGGCAGCACCACCAGCAGGGCCGCCTGCCAGGTGCTGGCGCCCAGCAGCTGGGCGGCGTCCATCAGGTCGTGCAGGTTGATCGCCTGCAGGTTGTTGCCGATGGCCCGGTACATGAACGGCAGGGCGATGGTGAAGTAGCAGCCGATGAGGATCCAGGGCGTGCCGGTCAGCGGCAGGGGGCCTGCGGCATACAGCTGCAGCAGGCCCACCGAGGAGACCACCGGCGGCACCGCGAAGGGCAGCAGGATGAGCACGTTCATCAGCGCGTCCAGGCGCGGGTAGTGGTAGTGCACCACGAACATCAGCGGCAGGATCAGCAGCACGCTCAGCAGCAGCGCGCCGAAGCACACCAGCAGCGACTGGCCGAAGGCGGTGAGGAAGCGCGGGTCGGTCCACAGCGCCAGGTACCACTTCAGCGTCAGTCCGTCGGGCAGCACGCTGGCCGACCACTGGGTGGCCAGGGAGTAGAGCAGGGTGGCGGCCAGCGGCAGCAGCAGGATCAGGAACAGGGCCCAGACCACCAGCCGGTGGTACAGCGGGCTAGCGTTTCTGGACATGGTAGCTCCGCCGCAGCAGCCACTGGTGGGCCAGGGTGATGACGGTCATCAGCCCGACCAGGATCATCGCCAGGGCGCTGGCCATGTTCGGGTCGAGGAAGACGTCGCCGGAGACCAGGCCAGCGATGCGGATCGGCACCACGTTGAAGTTGCCGGTGGTCAGCGAGTAGACGGTGGCGTAGGCGCCCAGGGCGTTGGCCAGGAGGATGACGAAGGTGCCCAGCAGCGCCGGCGTCAGCACCGGGATGCCGATGTGCCGCCAGAACTGCCAGTGGTTGGCGCCCAGCAGCGCCGCCGACTCGCGCCAGTCCTCGCGCAGGGCGTCGAAGGCCGGGTAGAGCAGCATCACCCCCAGGGGAATCTGGAAGTAGGTGTAGAGGATGATCAGGCCGGTCTTGGAATAGAGGTTGAAGTCCTCGATCAGCCCGGCCTGCTTGAGCAGCAGGGTGATGGCGCCGTTGAAGCCGAGGATGATGATGAAGGCGAAGGCCAGCGGCACCCCGGCGAAGTTGCTGGTCATGTTGGCGAAGGCCATGACGAAGTCGCGCAGGCGGCTGTCCACCTGGCGCAGCGAATAGCTGCCGAGCACGGCGATGGCCAGGCCGATCAGGCTCGACCACAGGGAAATCTCCAGGCTGTAGCGGATCGCTTGGCGGTAGAAGGGCGAGGCGAATATCTCGGCGAAGTTGCCCAGGCCCCAGGCGTCCTCGCTGCGCAGGCTGTTGATCGCCACCCACAGCAGCGGGGCGATCTGGAAGGCGAAGAAGAACAGCGCGAAGGGCAGCAGGCAGAGCAGGGCCAGGCGCTTTCCGCGGTTCGCGCTCATGGCCGCAGCAGCCCTTGGCAGACCGGCTTGTCGTGGGGCGCGCCGAGGATTTCGCAGAGGCTGCCGCACAGCTCGACCTGGCGCGGGCGCACCTGGTCGTCGAGGCTGAAGGCCTCGCCGAAGACGAACAGCGGCACCTCGCGCTCCTCGGGGAGGATGCCGCCGTGGGTATGGTCGTCGTTCATGCCGTGGTCGGCGGTGACCATCACCTGGTAGCCGGCGGCTAGCCACTGGTGCAGGTATTCCGAGAGCAGCACGTCGGCCTGGCGCGCGGCGTTGCGGTACTGCGCGCTGTTCAGGCCGTGGCGGTGGCCGGCGTCGTCGATGTTCATCGGGTGCGCCAGCAGCACGTCGGGCTTGTGGCGGCGGCGCAGGTGCTCGGCATCGGCCAGCAGATGCGAGTCGGGGTAGTGGTCGGTCCAGTAGAAGTGGCCGAACTGGATCGGCAGCGCCGCGTCCTCGGTGTGGCGGTCGCGGGCCGCGTCGAAGGGCGAGCGGTTGTACAGCTCGCTGACCCAGTGGTAGGCCGCCGCCGCGGTGCTCAGGCCGGCGTCGCGGGCGTAGTGGAACAGGCTGCGCTCCTTCGACAGGCGCGACACCTGGTTGTGCAGGATGCCGCTGTCGATGGGCGCGACGCCGGTGAGCAGGCATTCGTAGAGCGGCCGCGACAGCGACGGCAGCTCGCACTGCAGGCGGTAGAGGCGGCCGCGGCCAGCGTTGCAGAGCGCCTGCAGGTGGCCCATGCAGTCATGGGCGACGCCGTAGTTGAGGCCGTCGAGAATGACCAGGATGACGGGACGGGACATCGTAGCTGCCTGTGCTGGGAAACCGGAACGGGCGCCCCGGCCGTGGCCGGGGCGGCGCCGCGTCACTACATGTTGATGATCACGTTTTCCTGCCACATGCGCGGCAGGCGCTTGGAGGTCGCTTCCCAGGCCTGGCCGTCCTTGATCGGCTGGGCCTTGGCGTACTGCTCGTTGGGCAGCAGCTTGGCCTTGACCTCGGCCGGCAGCTGCAGGTGCTCGGCGCGGATCGGCCGGGCGTTGCCCTTGGCCAGGTTGATCTGCCCGGCGTCGCTGAAGATGTACTCGCGGGCCAGCTTGGCGGCGTTGGGGTGCTTGGCGTACTTGTTGATGATGGTGGTGTAGCCGGAGATCACCGAGCCGTCGGAGGGGATCAGCACCTCGAAGCGGCTGGGGTCGATCTGGTCGCGGTAGCTCAGGCCGTTGAAGTCCCAGACGATGCCGACTTCCACCTCGCCTTTCTCCAGGGTGTTGATCACCGGGTTGGTCAGCGACAGGCGGCCCTGCTTGGCCAACTGGGCGAAGAACTCCAGGCCCGGCTTGATGTTCTTCTCGTCGCCGCCGTTGGCGATGGCCGCGGCGAGCACGCCGTTGACCGCCTGGGCCGCGCTGCTGACGTCGCCGATGGTGACCTTGTACTTGCCCTTGAGCAGGTCGGCCCAGCTGCGCGGCACGTCCTTGACCAGTTGCTTGTTGACGATGAAGGCGATGGTCCCGGTGTAGGCCAGGGCCCAGTGGCCGTCCTTGTCCCTGGCCCAGTCCGGGACCTGGTCCCAGGTGCTCGGCTTGTAGGGCTGGCTGACGTCCTGTTGCACGGCGATGGGGCCGAAGGCGGCGCCGACGTCGCCGATGTCGGCGCTGGCGTTCTCGCCCTCGGCCTTGAACTTGGCCAGCTCCTGGGCCGAGCTCATGTCGGTGTCCATGTGCTTGAGCCCGTACTTGCTCTCCAGGTCCTTCCAGGTGTCCTTCCAGTTCGCCCAGCTGTCGGGCATGCCCACGCTGTTCACCTGGCCTTCCTTGCGCGCGGCCTGTTCCAGCGCCTGCAGGTCGGCCTCGGCGGCCATGGCGGTCGCGCTGCCCAGGGCAATCGCGGTTCCCAGCAGTGAAGCAAGCAAGCGTTTCATTCGGTGCTCCTTCGGTCATCGGGTTTGGCAGTCGGGCCCGCGCCCCGGCAAGGGCGCGGCGCATCGCTGGTCTAGATCAGCAAGACCCAGGCCAATCTACGAAGCGGGCATGACAATTTCGTGTCCGGGCGGCGGCCGGTCGTTCGGCAGGCAGCGCCCGGATACAGCCTAGACCATGCACAAGACCTTGATGCGCCGGGGCTATGCCGGGCCCGGGAGCTGGCATGGGGCCTGCTTGCCATGGCATTGTCACCGGATGGTCACCGGCGATTCCTACAGTGGAAGCTGCCGCCGGTTGCGGTGAAGTGCCCCAGGTTGGGGCTGGTCTAGTCCAAAAGAGGGAAACAGCATGCGCGACGAGGCGCTACCGACGGTGACGGCGATCTGCCGGGCGCTGCTGGAACAGATCGACAGCGGCCTGCTGCCGGCCGGCGGCAAGCTGCCGGCGGAACGGCGCCTGAGCGAGCTGTTCGACACCACGCGCATCACCCTGCGCGAGGCGCTGACGCAACTGGAGGCCCAGGGCCTGATCTACCGCGAGGAGCGCCGCGGCTGGTTCGTCTCGCCGCCGCGGCTGCTGTACAACCCGCTGGTGCGCAGCCACTTCCACGCGATGGTCGCCGGCCAGCAGCGGGTGCCGGCCACCGAGGTACTCTCGGCGCGCCAACTGCCGGCCAGCCCGGCGATCTGCGCGCACCTGGAGCTACCGGCGCTGTCCAGCGTCTACCAGATCCGCCGCGCACGGCGGGTGGACGGGCGCCTGGTGCTGTACGTGGAGCACTACCTGAACCCGGCCTACTTCCCCGGCATCCTCGACAACGACCTGCGCCAGTCGCTGACCGATCTCTACGCCAGCCGCTACGACATCCGCTACGGCCGCGTGCGCTTCGACATGGTCCCCACCGCCCTGCACGGCGAAGCCGCCAGCGCCCTGCGGGTGGCCGAAGGCAGCCCGGCGCTGCGCATCACCCGCATCAACCGCGACCAGCACGGCCGGGTGATCGACTGCGACCTGGAGTTCTGGCGGCACGATGCCATTCATGTGAGCGTGGAAGTGCCGGATTGAGGGCGTGGGGCTCTTCGTAGGAGCGAGCTTGCTCGCGAACCTGGACCTTCGTGCGTTTGGTTGACCTTCGCCCCCTCTCCCCAGCCCTCGGCTGCGCGCCCCGCCCTGAAGGGAGAGGGAGCTTGTCCGTGCCGAGAAAGGTGATGGTTTCCGCCGGAAGCCACTGCGCTAGCCGGCTAACGCCATAACATCAAACCCTGCCCAACGGTCCCCTCTCCCTTCAGGGAGAGGGTTAGGGAGAGGGAACGGAGGCCACTCCGAATATCGGAGTGCCCGGGAAACGCCGTTCGCGAGCAAGCTCGCTCCTACGAAAAGCCGCAGCCTCAAGGCAGCTCGGCACTGCCGTAGAACGCCCCCAGCACCTTGGCCAGGTAGCGCAGGTCGTGGCTGCCGGCCAGTTCGCGGATGCTGTGCATGGCGAAGGTCGGCAGGCCGATGTCGACGGTGCGCACGCCCAGCTGGCTGGCGGTGATCGGGCCGATGGTGGAGCCGCAGCCCATGTCGCTGCGGGTCACGAAGCTCTGCACCGGCACTTCGTTTTCCAGGCACAGGTGGCGGAAGTAGCCGGCGGTCTCGCTGCTGGTGGCGTAGCGCTGGTTGCTGTTGACCTTGATCACCGGGCCGCCGTTGAGCAGCGGGCCGTGGTTGCCGTCGTGCTTGTCGGCGTAGTTGGGGTGCACGCCGTGGGCGTTGTCGGCGGAGACCAGCAGCGAGCGCTGGATCACCCGTACGAAGGCGTCGCCGTCGGGCAGCAGGCGGCGCAGCACCTGCTCCAGGAAGGGGCCGTCGGCGCCGCAGGCCGAGCAGGAGCCGACTTCCTCGTGGTCGGTGCAGACCAGCACCGCGCTCTGCTCGTCGCCGCTGGCCAGCAGGGCCTCCAGGCCGGCGTAGCAGGACAGCAGGTTGTCCAGGCGGGCGCCGGCGATGAACTCGCCGCCCAGGCCCACCACCGCGGCGCGCTGGGTGTCGTAGAAGCTCAGTTCGTAGTCGAGGATGGCGTCGGCGATGATGCCGTGCTCGTTCTGCAGCTGTTCGCCGAGCAGGTCGCGGAAGTCGCGGGTCTCGCCGGCGGCCAGTTGGGCGAGGATCGGCGGCAGTTCGGTCTGGGCGTTGATCGCCCAGCCCATGTTGGCCTCGCGGTTGAGGTGGATGGCCAGGTTGGGGATCACCGCGATGGGCGCGCGGAAGTCGATCAGGCGGCTTTCCACCT
This sequence comes from Pseudomonas citronellolis, assembly GCF_001586155.1. NCBI lineage: Bacteria > Pseudomonadati > Pseudomonadota > Gammaproteobacteria > Pseudomonadales > Pseudomonadaceae > Pseudomonas > Pseudomonas citronellolis. The sequence goes on along the minus strand of NZ_CP014158.1, from coordinate 5,088,448 downwards.
TGCCGGCCAGGCGGAAGGTGACGCGCCCGGCCAGGGACAGGTCGCGGTCGAACCAGGGGGCGAACAGCGCGCCGCCGTAGACCTCGACGCCCAGTTGCCAGTAGCCCTTGCGGGCCAGTTCCGGGTTCGGCTTGACGCGCAGGCAGGGGCTGTCGGTGTGCGCGCCGACCAGGCGCAGGCCGTGCTCCAGCGGGGCGTTGCGGCCGAGCTTGAAGGCGATCAGCGAGGAGTCGTTGCGCGTCACGTAGTAGCGCCCGCCGGCCTCGGTGCGCCAGGCGTCGCGCTCGTCGAGGCGCTGGTAACCGGCCTCCTCGAGGCGCCGGGCGAGGCTGGCGGTGGCGTGGAAAGGCGTCGGCGAGGCCGCGAGGAAATCGATCAGGCCCTGGTTGAGATCTGCACGCATGGGAAACTCCGGACAACGATGGGCGGAAGTTTATCGCAAATGGCGGGGGCGGCGGGGTTGTGGCTATGCCGGCGGGGATTCATCGCGGACTCCGTCCGCGATTCGCGCGCAGGGCGCGCTCCTACAGGGGAATGGTGTGGGTGGGGCGGCGTAGCGGATCTCATCCGCGAAACGCGCCGGGACGTCCGGCTATCGCGGACAAGGTCCGCTCCTACGGGGGAGGAACACCGTGCCCCCGGCGACCTGTAGGAGCGGATCACATCCGCGAATCGCGCCGGAACCTCCGGCTATCGCGGACAAGGTCCGCTCCTTGGGGGAGAGTGCCACGCCTCACGGCGACCTGTAGGAGCGGGCCCTGCCCGCGATTCGCGCGCAGGGCGCGCTCCTACAGGGGAATGGTGCGGGTGGGGCGGCGGATCTCATCCGCGAAACGCGCCGGGATGTCCGGCTTTCGCGGACAAGGTCCGCTCCTACGGGCGTCGTGCCACCACGGCGAAGATATGCCAGTGCTTGATGCCTCCGACGGCTGTCTTGCCTTGCCACTCGTGTTCTTCGAAGCGCAGCGTTTCCCAGCCCTGGAAAAGGGCTTGCGCGGCTTTGCGGGTGTGGAAGCTCATGCCGTCGCGCCCCTGCCACTGGTCGCGCTCGCCGAAGAAGTGCCCGGCGAACAGCCCGCCACGCTGCAGGGCAGCCTCGATGCTTTGCCACAGGCGCGGAAAATCGGCGGGCGGGCAGAAGGGCAGGGCGAAGCTGCTGTTGATCAGCTGCGCGTTGGGCAGGGCGGTGTCCTGGAAGCGTTCGCAGCGGGTTCGCAGGCGTTCGGCCTGGCCTGTGGATAAACCTTCCGTCAGGTGACGCAGGCCGGCGGCATTGCTGTCGATCGCCAGCACCCGCCAACCCTGGCGCAGCAGCTCATGGGTGTCGCGTCCCGAGCCGCAACCCAGGTCCAGGGCCAGGCCGGGCGCGCAGTGCCAATACTCCAGCGCTTGCATCAGCGACGGATGGGGCGGGGCGCCGCGGGTTGCCTGGTGGAAGTCTTGCCGGTCCATGGCGGTTCCCGCTCAGAACGGCGCCGGCGACTCGAAGCGCAGGCGCTCGCCGGTCTGCGGGTGGGTCAGGCACAGCAGGCTGGCGTGCAGGCATAGGCGGTCGCGCAGGGTCAGGGCTTCGCCCTCGGCGTAGAGGCGGTCGCCGAGCAGCGGGTGGCCGATGGACAGCATGTGTACGCGTAGCTGGTGCGAGCGGCCGGTGATCGGCGTCAGCTCGACTCTTGCGTACTGGCCGCAGCGTTCCACCACGCGCCAGAAGGTCAGGGCGTGGCGGCCGTGCTCGTGGTCGACGATGTGCCGCGGCTTGTTCTCCGGATCGTAGCGCAGCGGCAGTTCGATGCGCCCGCTGTCCAGTTCCGGCTCGCCCCAGCACAGGGCGGTGTAGGCCTTTTCGGTCTCGCGGTCGTGGAACTGCCGGGATAGCTCGCGGTGGCTGTCGGGGTCGCGGGCCAGCACCATCAGGCCGGAGGTTTCCCAGTCCAGGCGGTGGACGATGCGCGCCTCCGGGTAGCCGTTTTCCTGCAGGCGGGTGACCAGGCAGTCCTTGTTGTCCTCGGCGCGGCCGGGCACCGAGAGCAGCAGGGTGGGCTTGTTCACCACCAGCAGGGCGGCGTCCTGGTGGACGATCTGGATGTTCGACAGCGGCATGGGGCCTCGACAGCGGCTAGAAATGACTGCGGCGGCCGAGGCCGCCGCAGTTCACTCCGGGAACGATCAACGTTCCGGCAGGGTGATGTTGAGTTCCAGGATCGAGCAGCTGCCCTGGTTGGCCAGTTCCACCTGGACCTGTTCCTGGTCGATCGGCACGTATTTGCGGATCACTTCCAGCAGGTCTTTCTGCAGCTGCGGGAGGTAATCCGGTTGCGAACGGTTGCCGCGCTCGTGGGCGACTATGATCTGGAGTCTTTCCTTCGCGATGGACGCGCTGTTCGGCGCTTTCCGGCTGCGAAAGAAGTCTAAAAGGCTCATTCACGTCCTCCGAACAGTCGTTGCAGGAATCCTTTCTTCTGCACATCGAGGAACCGATGTGGCATCTCTTTGCCCAGCAGGCGGTCGACCGCGTCGCTGTAGGCCTGGCCGGCGTCGCTCTGGTCGTCGAGGATGACCGGCACGCCCTGGTTCGAGGCCTTGAGCACGGCCTGCGACTCAGGGATCACGCCCAGCAGGCGGATCGCCAGGATTTCCTCGACGTCTTCCACGCCGAGCATCTCGCCCTTGGTGACGCGCTCGGGGTTGTAGCGGGTCAGCAGCAGGTGTTCCTTGATCGGCTCCTCGCCCTTCTCGGAACGCGCCGACTTGCTGGCCAGCAGGCCGAGCATGCGGTCGGAGTCGCGCACCGAGGAGACTTCCGGGTTGGTCACGACGATCGCCTCGTCGGCGAAGTACATGGCCAGGTGGGCACCCTTCTCGATGCCGGCCGGGGAGTCGCAGATGATGTATTCGAAGTTCTGCTTGAGTTCTTCCATGACCTTGCCGACGCCTTCCTGGGTGAGGGCGTCCTTGTCACGGGTCTGGCTGGCGGCCAGGACGAACAGGTTCTCGAGGCGCTTGTCCTTGATCAGGGCCTGGGTCAGCGTGGCTTCGCCGTTGATGACGTTGACGAAGTCATAAACCACGCGGCGTTCGCAGCCCATGATCAGGTCGAGGTTACGCAGGCCCACGTCGAAGTCGACGATGACGGTCTTGTGGCCGCGCAGGGCCAGGCCGGTGCCGATGGCGGCGCTGGTGGTGGTTTTACCGACGCCACCCTTACCGGATGTGACTACGAGGATCTTGGCCAAGGTGATTCACCCCAAAGAAAAAACGAAGAGTTCTGGTCCCTGAAATTCGCGGCAGTATCCGTTAAAGGCGGGTGATGTTCAACACGTCTCCCGACAGGCTGACGTGTACCGCCTGCCCCCATTGCGGACTACGCCTAAGGTCTTCTGCCACCTTGTAATTCCCGGCGATCGAGACCAGTTCGGCGCCCAGTTGCTGACAGAAGATTCGCGCGCTGGTGTCGCCCTTGACGCCGGCCAGGGCACGACCGCGCATCGGACCGTATACGTGGATGTTGCCGTCGGCGAGAAGTTCCGCACCGGGGCTCACGGGGGCGAGCACGATGAGGTCGCCGCCGGCGGCGTAGATCTGCACGCCGCCGCGTACCGGGGTGGTCACTAGTTTAGTCGGACGGACGGCCGGAGCGGCGGGTTCGGCGGCCTTTTCAGGGGCTTTTTCAGGCGTCTTGTCCGCCGTCTTGCCGTTGGCCTTGTCGATGGCTTTTTCGACCACCGGTTCGGCCAGCTTCTCGCTGCGCGGGCGGCGCACTATGCCTTCGTTCGCCGGGGCCGCCGCGGCGTCCCTGGGTTCCAGCGGGCGGTCGCGGGAGCCGGAGGGCGGCAGCACCGGGATGTCCAGCATGGTCGCCAGGCGCAGGTCTTCCTCGCGGTTGGCGCGGATGGCCAGGGTGCGCAGGCCGTGGCGGCGGCAGATGTCCAGCACGCCCTGCAGGTCGAGCTGGCCCTCGCCGTCGGGGAGCTTGTCCAGGGCCAGCACCAGCGGGGTGTCGCGGAAGAAGTTGGGAGCCTGGGCGACCTTGTCGGCGAGCTGACGGTCCAGGCGCGACAGGTCGTTGTGCGCCAGTTCCAGCACGGTGACGGCGAGCATGCTGCCCTTGAGCTGGAAAACGGGATCTTGGTCGAGGAGGTCGGCTTGGCTCATGGTCGCACTGCATCGCTAAATGGCCTCGACTTATAGCGAACCCTCCCGGCAGCCGCAAGCCTGGCGCGGGGCCAGGTGCGATAGTGGCACCGGGGCGGCGGCGCAAAGGCGGCGCTCGCGGTAGAATGCCGCCTTTGCCCGTCATTTCGGAACCCTCCATGGATCGTCCCAGCTTTCGTCCCGCCTTCCTCCATCCGCGCTACTGGCCGCTGTGGCTGGGCCTGGGCGCGCTGTGGCTGGTGGTGCAGCTGCCCTATCCGGCGCTGCTGGCGCTGGGGCGCGGCCTGGGCGCGCTGATGTACCGCGTGGTCGGCAGCCGCCGGGCGATCGCCGCGCGCAACCTGGAGCTGTGCTTCCCCGAGCTGTCCGCCGCCGAGCGCACCCGGCTGCTCAAGGCCAACTTCGCCTCCACCGGCATCGCCTTCTTCGAGATGGCCATGAGCTGGTGGTGGCCCCGGGCGCGCCTGGCCAGGCTCGCTCATATAGAAGGCCTGGAGCACCTGCGCCAGGCCCAGGCCGAAGGCAAGGGCGTGATCCTCATGGCCATGCACTTCACCACCCTGGAGATAGGCGCGGCGCTGCTGGGCCAGGTGCAGACCATCGACGGCATGTACCGCGAGCACGACAACCCGGTGTTCGACTACGTGCAGCGCCGCGGCCGCGAGCGGCACAACCTGGACGCCAGCGCCATCGAGCGCGAGGACGTGCGCGCCATGCTCAAGGTGCTGCGCGCCGGGCGCGCCATCTGGTACGCCCCGGACCAGGACTACGGCGCCAAGCAGAGCCTGTTCGTGCCGCTGTTCGGCATCCAGGCCGCCACCGTCACCGCCACCACCAAGTTCGCCCGCCTGGGCCGCGCGCAGGTCATGCCCTTCACCCAGACGCGCCTGGCCGACGGCTCCGGCTACCGCCTGGTGGTGCACCCGCCGCTGCAGGACTTCCCCGGCGAGAGCGAGGAAGCCGACTGCCTGCGCATCAACCAGTGGGTGGAAGCCGAGATCCGCCAGCAGCCCGAGCAGTACCTCTGGGCCCACCGCCGTTTCAAGAGCCGCCCGGAAGGCGCGCCGAAGCTCTACGACAAGCGCTGAGCGCGGCGGCCGGCTTTACCGCGGCGAGCGGCGCTGCATACTCAAATGCAGGACGCATCCAGGACTCCGGTCGTGACTGAATCTGCCGTTCCCCAATCCCCCCAGGCCGTCACCGGCCTCATCCTCTCCGGCGGTGGCGCCCGCGCCGCCTACCAGGTGGGCGTGCTGGCGGCCATCGCCGAGCTGCTGCCGGAGGGCGCGGCCAATCCCTTCCCGGTCATCGTCGGCACCTCGGCCGGCGCCATCAACGCCGTGGGCCTGGCCTGCGGCGCGCTGTCCTTCCGCGAGGCCATCCACAGCCTGACGCGGGTGTGGAAGGGCTTCCACACCGGCCAGGTGTACCGCGCCGACTTCACCGGGGTGCTCGGCCAGGCCCTGCGCTTCCTCGGCCACAGCCTGCTGGGCCTGGGCCGGCGGCGGCCGGTGGCGCTGCTCGACAGCACGCCGCTGCGCCACCTGCTGGCCCGCGAGATGGACTTTTCCGGCATCAGCGCCGCCCTGCAGCAACGCAAGCTGCGCGCGGTGGCGGTGACCGCCTTCGGCTACGACTCCGGGCAGGCGGTGACCTTCTACCAGGGCCGCGCCACCATCGAGCCCTGGCTGCGCCACCGGCGCATCGGCGTACCGACGCGGCTGCACCTGGAGCACCTGCTGGCCAGCTCGGCGATCCCGCTGCTGTTCGCCCCGGTGCGCATCAAGCGCGAGTACTTCGGCGACGGCGCGGTGCGCCAGCAGGCGCCGATCAGCCCGGCGCTGCACCTGGGCGCCAACCGCGTGCTGGTGATCGGCGTCAGCGGCAACCCGATGCGCAACGACCCCAACGAAGGCGCCGGCCAGCCCAGCGGGCGGCCGCCGACCCTGGCGCAGATGGGCATCCACCTGCTCAACAGCACCTTCATCGATAGCCTGGAGGGCGATATCGAGGTGTTGCAGCGCGTCAATTACCTGGGCTCGCTGGTGCCCCAGGAGCGCCGCTGCCACGAGGCAGGGCTGCGCGAGGTGGAGGTGCTGCTGGTGTCGCCGTCGCGGCCGCTGGACGAGATCGCGGCCAAGCACCGCAAGGAACTGCCCTGGGCGGTCCGCCTGTTCCTGCGCGGCCCGGGCGCGACGCGGGCGAGCGGGGCGGGGGTGCTGAGCTACCTGCTGTTCGAGCGCGGCTATTGCCACGAGCTGATCCGCCTGGGCTACAAGGATGCGATGGACAAGCGCGCGGAGCTGGTGCGCTTTCTTGGGCTGGAGGAGCATTGCCTGTAGGGTGGGGCAGCGTAGGAGCGGACCTTGTCCGCGATAGCCGGAGGTTCCGGCGCGATTCGCGGATGAGATCCGCTCCTACGCTGTCCCACCCATGCCGTAACCATGTAGGAGCGCGCCCTGCGCGCGAAATCGCGGGCAGGGCCCGCTCCTACAGGTTGCCGGGGGCGCGGTATTCCGCCCCCGTAGGAGCGGACCTTGTCCGCTATAGCCGAAACCATCGGCGCGATTCGCGGATAAGATCCGCTCCTACGCTGCCTCACCCTCGCCGTATCCATGTGGGCGCGCCCTGCGCGCGATTTCGCGGGCAGGGCCGCGACCCCGGCGGCTCAGACCGCCAGCACGCCGTCCCGGTAATCGCGCAGGGCCTGTTCGATCTCCTCGCGGCTGTTCATCACGAAGGGCCCGTACTGCACGATCGGCTCGTTCAGCGGCTTGCCGGCCAGCAGCAGGACTCGCGCGCCCGTGTCGCTGTGCAGCTTCACCGCGTCGCCTTCGCCCAGGCGCGCCAGGCGGTTGGTGCCGACTTCGCCGCCGCGCTCGGCCTGCACCTGCAGGCTGCCTTCGTAGACGTACAGCAGCGCGCGGTGGCTGTTCGGCAGATTGATGCCGATGTCGGCGCCGGCCGGCAGCTTCAGGTCGTAGTAGTGCGGTTCGCTGTCCGGGCGCTGCACGGCGCCGTCGAGTTGCACCTGGCCGTCGTCGAAGCGCCCGGCGATCACGGTCACTTCCACGCCGTTGGCGGTGGTGGTGCGCGGTACGTCTTGCGGCTCGATGTCGCGGTAGCCGGCCGGGCCGAGCTTGCTCTTGCCGGGCAGGTTCAGCCACAGCTGGAAGCCGCGCATGGCGCCTTGCTCCTGCTCGGGCATCTCGCTGTGGATGATGCCGTGGGCGGCGGTCATCCACTGCACGCCGCCGGGCTTGAGCAGGCCTTCGTTGCCCAGGTGGTCGCGGTGGCGCATGCGCCCTTCGAGCATGTAGGTCACTGTCTCGAAGCCGCGGTGCGGGTGGTCGGGGAAGCCGCCGATGTAGTCGTCGGGGTTCTGCGTGTCGAACTGGTCGAGCATCAGGAAGGGATCGAAGCGTTCGATGCCCGGGCCGCCGATCACGCGGGTCAGGCGCACGCCGGCGCCGTCGGAGGCGGGGCGCCCGATGTGCAGGTCGATCAGGTTGCGCAGCTGGGTCATGGGGGACCTCCTCGTTCAGGCATGGAGGCCATGGTAGTCCCGCCGATTGAATGAATGGTTGCGAGTTTTGCGGGCCGAATATCGAATTTGTCGATATTCGGCCCGCCCACTCATTCGCCGATCTGCAGCTTGCGCGCCTCGGTATAGAAGTAGCGCAGCTTCTCGTACTCGAAGGGCGTGTTCATCTGCCCGTAGCGGAAGCTGTTGCTGTAGCGCCGGTCGATGACCTCCAGGGTGGGGATTTCCCAGTAGTCGCCGCTGGCGCTGGCCACGCCCAGGTAGTCCACCTGCTGGCCGGCGACGAAGTCGGTGACCAGCCCGCCGGTGTCGCGCAGGTTGGACGGGCCGAGGATCGGCAGCATCAGGTAGGGGCCGGCGGGCACGCCGTAGAAGCCGAGGGTCTGGCCGAAGTCCTCGGGTTGCCGCGGCAGGCCCATGCGGGTGGCCGGGTCCCACAGGCCGAGTACGCCGAAGGTGGTGTTGAACAGCAGCCGCGCGGTGGTGTTCATGGCCCGCTTGCCCTTGAACTGCAGCAGGCTGTTGAGCAGGCTTGGCACCTCGGCGATGTTGCTGAAGAAGTTGCTCACGCCGCTGCGCACGAAGCGTGGGGTGACGTACTCGTAGCCGTGCACCACGGGCAGGAACACCCACTCGTCGAAGCGGTAGTTGAAGTGGTAGACGCGGCGGTTCCACGACTCCCAGGGGTCGTAGACGTTGAGCGCGCTGAGGGTGGCGCGTTCGAACTCGCGCTGGTCCAGGCCGGGGTTGAACTTGAGCGCGTCCAGCGGGTGCTTGAAGCCGTCGGCGTCGGGCGTCAGCTGCACCTGCCTGGCGGCCGAGGGCGGCACGGCGGGCGCCGGGCCGAGGTCGGAGGCGTTGTCGGCGTGGGCCAGCGCGCTGCCCAGCAGCAGGGCCAGCAGCCAGGGGGATCGGCGGGTCATCTAGCGCTTTCCTGTGTCGGCGGCGGCCTGCAGGGTGGCGTCCTGGCCGCGGAAGAAGTCCAGCATGTCCTGGGCGTTGACCCGGTAGTTGAGGTTGCCGCAATGGCCGCCCAGCGGGTACAGCGTCAGCCGGTCGCCGAAGGTGCGGCGCAGGAAGCCGATGTCGCCGGGGCCGAGGATGACGTCGTCGGCGTTGTGCATCACGGCGATCTTCGGCGTGTCGTGCAGGTACTGCTGCAGGGCGTACAGGCTGGTCTGCTGGATCAGCTGCGGCAGGCTGCCGCCGCCATGGCGCTTGCGCCACATGGGGATCAGCTGCTCGACCATGTAGCAGTCGAAGTCGCATTGCAGCGCGCGCTTGAAGAAGGGTTCCAGGCTGGTGCCCTCGTTGATCGGGTAGTGCGGCGGGGTGACCAGCCCGCGCTGGTTGATCAGGTCCGAGGTGAAGGCGATGTCGGCGGACGAGAAGCGGAAGCTCGTGCCGATCAGCATGGCCATCTCTTCGTTGGTCAGGTGCTGCTTGGAGTGCTGGAAGTCGTAGAGGAAAGCATCGTTGAGGTCGATGTAGCCCTTCTGCTGGAAGTAGCGCGTCAGCTTGCCGAGCACCAGCTGGTAGTAGGTCCTGGAGTCGGTGATGCCCTTGACCTGGGTCTGCACCAGGCGGTCGAGGTTGCTCACCGAGGTGTAGAGGTTCACCGGCGGGTTGAGCAGCAGCACGCGCTTGAAGTTGAAGCTGCGGCGGGTTTCGTCGAGGTGGCTGACGAAGGCCGCGTGCAGCGCGCCGAGGCTGTAGCCGGTGAGGTAGTAGCCGGTGATCGGCAGGCTCGGGTGCTGGGCGCGCACCGCCTGCATCACCCGGTACAGGTCGTCGGCGTCGTCGGGGCTGTAGCCGGGGGTGGCGCGCATCGAGGCGCCGGCCATGAAGTCCCAGCTGGTCGGCGAGGAAATCTGCACCACGTGGTAGCCGGCGCCGTAGAACAGGCGCTTGAGGTATTCCGGGGTGCTGCTGAGGTAGCTGGCGCCGGTGCCGGCGATGATGAACACCAGCGGCGCCGGGTGGTCCTGGCGGGCCAGGCGGTAGTGCAGCTTCTTCACCGGCCAGAAGTTGTCCGGCAGCTGGAACTCGCGCTCCGGACGCAGCTTGAGGGCGTAGTCGTGCTGGTCGATGTCGGCATCGTCCGGCAGTTGCGGGCGCAGTTCCGCCGGGGTGGTGGCGATGGTCGCTTCGAAGGGGTTGCCCAGGGGGTAGCCGTAACTGGCCGGGTCGACATCCCTGGCGAGCGCCGGACCTGCGAAGCCCATGACGAGGCTGCCGAGCAGGGCAGCCACGCGCGTAAGCAGAGGCATGCGGTGGATTCCTTTCAGTAGGACGCGAAATGCAGTGAAACCGAGCGCTGTGACAAGTGCAAGTTCTACAAGTGCTGTAGGACGCGTCCGTAATCCTCCTGGGTGGTCGTTCAGTCGCGCCGGCCGAGGCGGGCGAGGGCATCGCCGGCCAGGCGGTAGACGGTCCATTCGTCCAGGGGCACGGCGCCCAGGCTGCGGTAGAAGCCGATGGCCGGTTCGTTCCAGTCCAGCACCGACCACTCCAGGCGCCCGCACTTGCGTTCCACCGCCAGGCGCGCCAGTTCGCTCAGCAGCGCCTTGCCCAGGCCCAGGCCACGGGCGCTTGGGCGCACGTAGAGGTCTTCGAGGTAGATGCCGGGCTGGCTCAGCCAGGTGGAGTAGTTGTGGAAGAACAGCGCGAAGCCGGCGCCGACGCCGTCCACCTCGCCGATCAGCACCTCGGCGTAGGGGCGCGGGCCGAACAGGTGCTCATGCATGCGCCCGGCGTCGGCCTTGTTCTCGTGGGACAGGCGCTCGTAGTCGGCCAGCTCGGCGATCAGTTCGAGAATCAGCGGGACGTCGTCGGGGCGGGCAGGGCGCAGCTGGATGCGGGACATGGCGATCTCCTTGAAGCGGACCGCCGAGCATGCCGTGCCGGCCCGGCGCTGGCAACCTCGCGGTCGGCGATGCGCGGTTGCCGTAGCCGCCCGCGCGAGGGGCTCCGAGCCTCTTGCATCGGCCTCTGCGCTGGTTATGCTGGGCGCCCTTCGCCCGCGGAAAATGGCGCCATGCCCTCACGTTCATCGCTGATCCTGCTCTGCCTCGCCGCCCTCTGGCTGGCCGCCTGCTATGGCGTGCGCTTCGGCCTGCTGGAAAACGGCAGTTGGGTGGACGTGTGCGCCGACAATGCGGCGCTGTGGGCGTGCCAGGCGCGCTCCGGGCTGGGCCTGCTGATCCATTTCGGGGTGTTCGGCCAGGCGGCGCTGGCGGCGTCCGTGCCGGCCTTTCTGCTGCCGGGGCGCATCGGCTGGTGGCTGGCGGCCCTGGCGCTGTTCGTCGGCCTGCTGGCGCTGGTGTTCTACAGCGTGAGCATGGCGGTGTTCGCCGTGGTGCTGGCCGGGCTGCGCCTGGTGCGCCAGCCGCGCCCGGCGCGGGCCTGAGTCAGGCGGCCGGCGCCGAGGCTGTGGCCGCCACGCACCTTTCCTGGCGCAGGCCGCGCCACAGGGCGCCGGCGAGCAGCAGGGCGATCCCCGCCCAGATCAACGCCTGGCGGTTGCCCAGCCCTTCCAGCACGAGTTGCGGGACGATGCCCGCGGCGATCAGCAGCGCCAGCAGGCTAGCCTCGCGGCGTGGCGCGGTCGCCGGCCGGCAGAGGTAGACCAGCGCCGGGAACAGCAGCGCCGCATTGGGGAAGTTGCGGTAGCGCGCGTCGAACACCAGGGCCAGCATCCACACCGCGCCGGCGAAGCCGCTGGCCAGCAGCCACCAGCCGCCGCGGGCTTCCAGCCAGGCCAGCAGGCGTGCGCGCCAACCGGCCCCGGCGCCCAGCGCCAGGGAGAGGTGCAGCAGCACCAGCAGGTTGAGCAGCACCAGGTAGGCCGCCCACAGCCATTCGTCGAGGAAGGTGCAGATCACTTGGGCCTGGGCGCCCCACAGGCCGACGCAGGCAGCGCCGAGGGCGGCGGCCAGCGGTTGCAGCAGGGCGTCACGGGCGTGGGCCGGGCGGCCGCCGAGCAGCAGGGCGGCGCCCCACAGCGCCAGCGAAAGGCCCAGCCAGAGCGGCCAGTCCGGTTGGTTGGAAACCGGCCCGGCAAGCACGTTCTTGTCCTGCCGGTCGGCGTCGAACAGGCCCCAGTAGCCGCCCACGGCGCCTTCGATGCGGCGCTTCCACGGCTGGTCGAAGGCCTCGATCAGGTTGTAGCGCCAGCCGTGTTCCTCGGCCAGGCGCACGAAATCGCGGATGTAGCGCGCCTCGTTGACGCGGCTGGGGAGGGCGGTCTGGCGCTGGCGGCCCTCGCTGGGCCAGCCGGTCTCGCCGATCAGGATGGCCTTGCCGGGGAAGGCCTGGTCGAAGCGCCGGCGGATGTCCGCGACGTGCTCCAGGGCACCGTCGATGCCGCTGGGTTGGTTGTCCCAGTAGGGCAGCAGGTGCAGGGTGATGAAGTCGACGCTGGCCGCCAGCTGCGGGTGCTTGAGCCAGTATTCCCAGACCTCGGCGTAGGACACCGGCTGGCGCACCTGGCTCTTCACCCGCGCCAGCAGGCCTTCGAGGTACTTGCTGGTGACCTCCTGGCGCAGCAGCGTCTCGTTGCCGACGATTACCGCCAGGACCACGTCGGGGTAGGCGTTGGCCGCCGTTATCAGCTTCTGCACCTCGCGCTCGCTGTCGGCGGGGATGGCGTTGATCCAGGCGCCGAGGATCAGCTTCAGGCCATGCTTGCGGGCCAGCTCGGGAATGCCCTCCAGGCCGCTCATGGAATAGGTGCGCACGCAGGTGAAGCGCGTCGCCAGCAGCGCCAGGTCGGCGTCCATCTGCGCCGGGCGCAGGGTGAAGGGCTGGTCGAAGGGCGACTGGTCCTTGCCGAAGGGGCTGTAGGAGGCGCACTGCAGCTTGTGCGTGGGGCCAGCCGCGTCGGGCAGGACGATGGCGCGGCCTTGCAGGTACCAGGTGGCGCAGAGGGCAAGGGTGGCCAGGAGCAGACCGAGACAGTAGGCTGAAAAAGGATGGCGCTGGAATCTGGGCATGGGCGCGGTGCTTTCGAGCAGGTCGCGCATCTTAGCAATGCCCCGCCTCCGGCGTCTGCGCAGACGAGCGTGGGATGGCTCTCTGGCATCAGTGGGGGACACGAGCATGTCGTAAATGCTCCGTGGTTGTCGCAATTGGACAGTCGTTGTCGCGTACCGGCAGGTTGCGCGTCGTTCTCGGAGCAGCCCGCCAGCCCCTCGCGCAGATGATGGAGGGGCGGCCAAGACCGTCCCGGAGCGCTCGTTCCGGTGAACCTAGAACAAGGGGAGACTCTTATGCGAATGATGCGACGACTGATGGGCCTGGGTGCGGGGCTCGTGCTGTCGGCGGCAGCGGGCCTGGCCGGTGCGGCGGCCAAGCCGGAGATCACCATCGGCTACGTGGATGGCTGGTCGGACAGCGTGGCGACCACCCACGTGGCCGCCGAGGTGATCCGCGAGAAGCTCGGCTACCCGGTCAAGCTGATGCCGGTGGCGGCCGGGATCATGTGGCAGGGCGTGGCCCGCGGCAAGCTCGACGCCATGCTCTCGGCATGGCTGCCGGTGACCCACGGCGCCTACTACGCGAAGATGAAGGACCAGGTGGTCAACCTGGGCGTCAACTACCCCGGAGCAAAGATCGGCCTGATCGTGCCGGAGTACGTCAAGGCCAACAGCATCGAAGACCTCCAGGCGATGAAGGACGACTTCGGCGGCCGCATCGTCGGCATCGACGCCGGCGCCGGGGTGATGCTCAAGACCGACCAGGCGATCAAGGACTACGGCCTGGACTACAAGCTGGTGGCCAGCTCCGGCAGCGGCATGATCGCCGAGCTGACCCGCGCCGAGAACGACAAGAAGGCGGTGGCGGTGACCGGCTGGATTCCGCACTGGATGTTCGCCAAGTGGAAGCTGAAGTTCCTCGATGACCCGAAGAAGGTCTACGGCGAGGAAGAGCACGTCGACAGCGTGGCCAACCCGGCGCTGGAGAAGAAGGCCCCGGAAGTCTGGGCGCTGCTGAAGAAGCTGCAGTGGAAGGACGGCGCGGAGATCGGCCAGGTGATGCTCGCCATCCAGGACGGCGCCAAGCCCGAGGCGGCGGCCAAGCAGTGGGTGGCCAGCCATCCGGACCGGGTGAAGGAGTGGACGCAGTAAGGCTTTGCCTGGCCTGGCGGTAGGTTGCTGCCGGGGCGGTGGAGGTTGTGAGGAGAGCCGCTTCCCTTTTGGGGGAAGCGGCTTTTTTGTTTGTTGGGGGCTGTTCGTGCCACCGGGGCGCCTGGCGTGGCCGGTGAATCCAATCGCGGACAAGGTCCGCTCCTACGCCCGGCCTTCCTGGAACTGTAGGAGCGGGCCCTGCCCGCGATTTCGCGCGCAGGGCGCGCTCCTACATGGGAATGGTGCGGGTGGGCGGCGTAGGAGCGGCTCCTGCGAAGAGCCCCACGGCGTGGCCGGCAAGGCTCAACCCATCCTACGAAAATCACCCTGGCGCGGTCGGCAAATGACGGGAGTGGAGGAGGGTGCCGGACTGGCAAGCCACTCCGAACGGCCCCCTCTCCCTCTGGGAGAGGGCTGGGGTGAGGGCGCCCTTGAACCCAGCACCATAACTCCCGGCAAACCCCATTCGCGAGCAAGCTCGCTCCTACAGGTACCTCCGCCATTTCTGCGCCGAAGGCTCTAGAAAGCCACTCCCAGCCCGCTACGACTAAAGTCGTCTGGAGGCCTTGCACCAGAGTCCTAAAGTGGGGATCGACGACATCCGCGTCATCCCCCGCTGTGAGGACAAGAACAAAATGAACGACAGCATCTACCAGCGGATTGATACCAATCCGCGCTTCAAGGAACTGGTGGCCAAACGCGAGCGATTCGCCTGGCTGCTCTCACTGATCATGCTGGGCCTGTACGTGGCCTTCATCCTGCTGATCGCATTCGAACCGCAAGTGCTGGGCACCAAGGTGAGCCCCGATTCCTCGGTGACCTGGGGCATTCCCCTGGGCGTCGGGCTGATTCTGTCCGCCTTCGTCCTCACCGGCATCTACGTGCGCCGCGCCAATGGCGAGTTCGACCGCCTGAACCAGGAAGTCCTCAAGGAGGTCCAGCAATGATCGCCCGCCTGTTCGCGGCCCTCGGCCTGGCCGCCTTCGCCCCCGCCCTCTGGGCCGACGCCCTGACCGGCGATGTGCAGCGCCAGCCGATCAACGTCTCGGCGATCGTCATGTTCGTCGCCTTCGTCGGCTTCACCCTGTGCATCACCTACTGGGCCTCCAAGCGCAGCAAGTCGGCCGCCGACTTCTACACCGCAGGCGGCAGCATCACCGGCTTCCAGAACGGCCTGGCGATCGCCGGCGACTACATGTCCGCCGCGTCCTTCCTGGGGATTTCCGCGCTGGTGTTCACCTCCGGCTACGACGGCCTGATCTACTCCATCGGCTTCCTCGTGGGCTGGCCGATCATTCTCTTCCTGATCGCCGAGCGCCTGCGCAACCTCGGCAAGTACACCTTCGCCGACGTGGCCTCCTACCGCCTCAAGCAGAAGGACATCCGCACCCTGTCCGCCTGCGGCTCGCTGGTGGTGGTGGCCTTCTACCTGATCGCGCAGATGGTCGGCGCCGGCAAGCTGATCGAGCTGCTGTTCGGCCTGAATTACCACGTCGCCGTGGTCATGGTCGGCATCCTGATGGTGCTCTACGTGCTGTTCGGCGGCATGCTGGCCACCACCTGGGTACAGATCATCAAGGCCGTGCTGCTGCTGTGCGGCGCCTCCTTCATGGCGATCATGGTGCTCAAGCACGTCAACTTCGACATCAGCGCGCTGTTCTCCGAAGCCATCAAGGTGCACCCCAAAGGCGAGGCCATCATGAGCCCCGGCGGCCTGGTGAAGGACCCGATCTCGGCCTTCTCCCTGGGCTTCGCGCTGATGTTCGGCACCGCCGGCCTGCCGCACATCCTGATGCGCTTCTTCACCGTCAGTGACGCCAAGGAAGCCCGCAAGTCGGTGTTCTTCGCCACCGGCTTCATCGGCTACTTCTACATCCTGACCTTCATCATCGGCTTCGGCGCCATCGTGCTGGTGAGCACCAACCCGGCCTTCAAGGACGCCGCCGGCGCCCTGATCGGCGGCAACAACATGGCCGCCGTGCACCTGGCCGACGCCGTGGGCGGCAGCCTGTTCCTCGGCTTCATCTCCGCGGTGGCCTTCGCCACCATCCTCGCGGTGGTCGCCGGCCTGACCCTGGCCGGTGCCTCGGCGGTGTCCCACGACCTGTACGCCAGCGTGATCAAGGGCGGCAAGGCCAACGAGAAGGACGAGCTGCGCGTGTCGAAGATCACCACCGTCGCCCTGGGCGTGGTCGCGATCGTCCTCGGCATCCTGTTCGAGAAGCAGAACATCGCCTTCATGGTCGGCCTGGCCTTCTCCATCGCCGCCAGCTGCAACTTCCCGGTGCTGCTGCTCTCGATGTACTGGAAGAAGCTGACCACCCGCGGCGCCATGATCGGCGGCTGGCTGGGCCTGATCACCGCGGTGGTGCTGATGATCCTCGGCCCGACCATCTGGGTGCAGATCCTCGGCCACGAGAAAGCCATCTACCCGTTCGAATACCCGGCGCTGTTCTCCATGGCCGTGGCCTTCATCGGCATCTGGTTCTTCTCCATCACCGACAAGTCGGCGGCGGCGGACGAGGAGCGCGCACGCTTCTTCCCGCAGTTCATCCGCTCGCAGACCGGCCTGGGCGCCAGTGGCGCAGTAGCCCACTGATGCCTCGCGGCTGACCCGACGAAGCCGGAGGCTCGCCTCCGGCTTCGCCTTTTACGCACTGCTACAAGGGGCTCGCGATGCCCGAGAGCTTCAACTTCTCCGCGCCGCCGTTCGACCAGTTGCGCGCGAGCGAGCGCCAGACCTTCGCCGAGGCCCTGAGCGTCGCCTACTACACCAGTGGCGAGACCGTGCTCGAAGCCGGCGCGGCGGTGCCCTGCCTGTTCATCGTGCTCAAGGGTGTGGTGGAGGAACGCGGCGAGGACGGCCGTTTGTTCGCCCAGTACGCTGGCGACGACCTGTTCGACATCCGCGGGCTGTTCTCCGGCAGCAGCAAGCATGCCTACCGCGCGGTGGAGGAGAGCATCCTCTACGAACTGCCGGCCAGCACCTTCCACCAGCTGTGCGGCGACAACCCCGGCTTCGCCCGCTTCTTCCAGGCCGACCTCGCGGCCAAGCGCCAATTGGCGCGGCGCGACGGGCAGAACCTGGCCGAATTCATCCTCACCCGCATCGCCCGCGAACACCTGCTGCCGGCCATCGAAGTGGACGCCGGGCTGCCCCTGGGCGACGCCGCGCGCCTGCAGCTCAGCCATGGCGCCGACGCCCTGCTGGTGCGCAGCGGCGGCGAGTTGGGCATCGTCACCCGCACCGACCTGATGCGCGCGCACTTCCGCGACGGCCGCGCCGAGGACGAGGCCATCGGCCCGCTCGCCCACGGCCCGCTGGCCAGTGTCGAGCTGGGCGACTTCCTGTTCGACGCCATGATCCTCATGACGCGCCTGCGCATCGAGCGCGTCGCGGTGCACGAGGACGGCGAAGTGGTCGGCCTGCTGCACCTGACCCAGGTGCTCAGCCTGTTCTCCACCCATTCCCACGTCCTGGCGCTGCGCATCGCCCGCGCCGAGACCGAGGAGGAACTGCGCGGCGCCGCCGAGACGCTGCACACCCTGATCGCCACCCTGGCCGGCAACGGCATCCGCCTGCGCTTCATCATGCAGCTGGTCGGCGCGCTCAACGAGCAATTGCTCGAACGCCTCTTCGAACTCTTGATACCGGCGCCGCTGCGCAGCCGCTGCTGCCTGGTGGTGATGGGCAGCGAAGGCCGCGGCGAGCAACTGCTCAAGACCGACCAGGACAACGCCCTGATCCTCGCCGACGACTTCCCCCAGGAGCAGGCCCTGGCGCTGATGCAGCGCTTCAGCGAAGCACTGCTGGCCTGCGGCTACCCGCCGTGCCCCGGCGGCGTCATGGCCAGCCACGCGCAGTGGTGCAAGCCGCTGGCCGCCTGGCAGCGCGAGCTGAATGCCACGGCCCTGGAGGGGCGCCCGGAACAACTGCTGCGCCTGTCGATCCTCGCCGACGCCTGGCCGGTGGCCGGCAACCGCCAGCTGTTCGACGGCCTGCGCCAGGGCCTGCTGGGCTTCGCCGCGGACGGCGAGCGCTGGCTGGCGGACATCGCCGTGGCGGCCCAGCAGTTCGACACTCCGCTGACCTTCCTCGGCCAGCTGAAGACCCGCGAAGAACACCTGGACATCAAGCGCGGCGGTATCTTCCCCATCGTCCACGGCTGCCGCGTGCTGGCCCTGCGCGAGGGCCTGGAGGCGCGCGGCAGCCTGGCCCGGCTGGAAGCGCTGAAGGCGCGCGGCGTGCTCGACGAGGGCCTGGCGGAGAATCTCGCCGAGGCCTTCGAGCTGTTCCTGCAGCTGCGCCTGGTCCAGCAACTGGCCGGCGAGCGCGACGGCCGCCAGCAGGGCCTGGACGTCGCCCGCCTGAGCCGCCACGAGCGCGACATGCTGCGCTTCGGCCTGCATGCGGTGAAGAAGTTCAAGCAGAGCCTGGAACGGCAGTTCCACCTGGAGAGCCGATGAACGCCCAGGTGAAGATTCCCGACCATCACTGGTCCGGCTGGCGCCGCCGGCTGTACTGGTGCCTGCACGCCCCGGAGGAGGCCGAGGAGATCGTCTCCCTGGACCTGGAGACCACCAGCCTCGACCCGCGCAAGGCGGACATCCTCAGCATTGGCGCGGTGCTCATCCGCCGCGGCAAGCTGATGCTCGGCGAGCGCCTGGAGCTGCTGGTGGAGCCGCCAGCCAGCCTCGACGGCGAGTCGATCCGCATCCACAAGCTGCGCCGCGCCGACCTCGAAGGCCAGCTGCCGCTGGACGAGGCGCTGCGCCGGACGCTGGCCTTCATCGGCGACCGCCCGCTGCTGGGCTACTACCTGTCGTTCGACGTCGCCGTGCTGCGCCGCCACCTGCGCGAGCGCCTGGGCGAGGCCCTGGGCAATCCGCGCATCGAGGTCTCCGCGCTGTACCAACGCAAGATGGCGCGGCGCTACCCGGACCTGCACCTGGACCTGCGCTTCGACACCCTGGCGCGCACCCTGGGCATTCCCGTGGAGGGCCGCCACACCGCGCTGGGCGATGCGCGCAGCGTGGCGCTGATGTTCCTGCGTCTGCGCAAGGGCTCGCTGCCCGACCTGCAGCACTGAGCCCGCGGCGCAGAAAAACTGAATCCCGGCGTTGCGGCGCCAGTCCCAATAGCAGGTGGGCAGCCCGTGCGCTGCCCGTTCCGCGGACGCGGGCCGGCATTGCCGGCGTGCCGTCCGACTGCCTACGGGAGGCGCACCATGGGAACCATTCTGCTGGTCATCCTCATCCTTCTGCTCATCGGCGGCCTGCCGGTGTATCCCTATTCGCGCAGCTGGGGCTACGGGCCCTCGGGGATCCTCGGCGTGGTCCTGGTGGTGCTGCTGGTCATGCTCCTGCTGGGCTACGTATAGCGTGAACCCTTTGCGGTTCGCCGCCGGCGCAACGTGCGCAAAGTGATCCAGGACACAGCCCGCCGTCCGCCCACGCCCTACCATGATGGCCTTTTGCAGGACGGGGGAAAGGGAATGCTCGGAGTCGTACTGGTCGCCCTGGGCAGCCTGTGGCTGCTCGGCCAGTTGCTCAGTGGCCTGGTGGCGCTGCCGGCGGCGGACTGGCTGGCGCGGGAGAGCGATCCGCAACGCTACTGGCAGTTCGTCTATTTCGCCCCGGCCCTGCTGCTGGCGCTGGGCTTCTTCCTGTTGCGTTACCGCGTGCATTCGTTCGCCGGCCTGCGTCGCGAGAAGGTCAATTGCGCGGCCTTCGTGCTGATCTTCGCGGGCGTCGCACTGGTTCTCGGGAAGCTTTCCTGTCTGCTGCTTCCATTGTTCTGAAGGCCGCGCCTTACCTGGCTGTGGCGCCGGTTTGCCGGCGCCATTCAGCAGCCTGATTAAAGCGCAGCGCGGGCGGGGCCTTGGCTACACTGCCGGACAATTCCCCGGACAAGACAAGGCAACCCCCTATGCAAAACCGCATGATGATCACCGGCGCCGGTTCCGGCCTGGGCCGCGAAATCGCCCTGCGCTGGGCCCGCGAAGGCTGGCGCCTGGCCCTGGCCGACATCAACGACGACGGCCTGGCCGAAACCCTGCGCCTGGTGCGCGAGGCCGGCGGCGACGGCTTCACCCAGCGCTGCGACGTGCGCGACTACAGCCAGCTGACGGCGCTGGCCCAGGCCTGCGAGGAGAAGCTCGGCGGCATCGACGTCATCGTCAACAATGCCGGCGTGGCCTCCGGCGGCTTCTTCGAGGAGCTGTCGCTAGAGGACTGGGACTGGCAGATCTCCATCAACCTGATGGGCGTGGTCAAGGGCTGCAAGGCCTTCCTGCCGCTGCTGGAGCGCAGCAAGGGGCGCATCGTCAATATCGCCTCCATGGCCGCGCTGATGCAGGGCCCGGCGATGAGCAACTACAACGTGGCCAAGGCCGGCGTGGTGGCCCTGTCGGAAAGCCTGCTGGCCGAGCTGAGCCTGGTGGACGTGAAGGTCCACGTGGTCTGCCCGTCGTTCTTCCAGACCAACCTGCTGGATTCCTTCCGCGGCCCCAGCCCGGACATGAAGAACCAGGTGGGCAAGCTGCTGGAAGGCTCGCCGATCAGCGCCGCCGACATCGCCGACTACATCCACCAGGAAGTCGAGCGCGGCAGCTTCATGATCCTGCCCCACGAGCAGGGCCGCCTGGCCTGGCAGGTCAAGCAGCAGAACCCGCAGGCGATCTACGACGAGATGACGCGCATGGCGCAGAAGATGAAGGCCAAGCAGCGCAGCCTGGCCTGAGTCTCTGCACCGCTTCGGTGCAAGCGAAAACAGCGCTTGCCCAGGGCGGTGCAAAAGCGTAGTTTTGCTTCACCGGCCTGCCTGCCGATGTAAGTTGGACCCCAGTGAAAGCCCCGCCTCCATCGCGGGGCTTTCGCTTTTCCGGGCCAGGCCACGCAACATTGCCGCCCGGCGCTTCCGTGGCGCCAGCGCCTGTGCTAGAAGGCAGCGTCGTCCAGAGGGAGTCTCACCGTCTTGCAGTCCGAATCCATCGTCTATGGTTGCATCCGCGACTGGCCCGGCGACTCCATGGAGCGGCGCCTGCGCCGCGCGGCCAACCGCAAGGTGCTGGACAGCCTGCCGATGGGCGAGGCCTGGCCGTTCCTCGGCCGCGAGATGTTCAGCCGCTGCGAGCAGGAAGGTGCCGGCCTGTACCAGTCCCAGGTGATCCACTTCGGCGCCAGCTACCCGGCCATCGAATACGAGTGGAACCTGTGGGTGGAACAGTTCGAGGCGCTGCTCAAGCGCCTGTACTGGGCCAGCGCGGTGGTGCACCTGGAAACCGAACTCAACGGCTGCCACACCTTCCGCTGGGAATCCGAACGCGGCTTCCACAGCCCCCAGGAAGGCGACCTGCGGGTACGCTGCGCCTGGGAACGCGAAGGCGGCCTGCGCGGCTGAGCCGCCAAGGAAAGCGAGATGCTCAACTACCTGTGGTTCCTCCTGGCGGCGTTCTGCGAGATCGCCGGCTGCTACGCCTTCTTCCTCTGGCTGCGCCTGGACCGCACGCCCCTGTGGATAATTCCCGGGCTGTTCAGCCTGCTGTGCTTCGCCCTGCTGCTGACCCGCGTCGAGGCGGCCTATGCCGGGCGTTCCTATGCGGCCTATGGCGGCATCTACGTGGCGGCGTCGCTGTTCTGGTTGGCCTATGTGGAGAAGAGCCGGCCGCTGTGGAGCGACTGGCTGGGCGTGGCGCTGTGCATCGTGGGGGCGAGCGTGGTGCTGCTGGGGCCGAAGTTGGCGCCTTGATGGAGGCTGGCTTTTCGTAGGAGCGAGCTTGCTCGCGAACAAGCTCCCCGGTGACTCCGCTGCCGGGCCCACCTCTGTTCCCTCTCCCTAACCCTCTCCCTGAAGGGAGAGGGGACCGTTCGGCGTGCTCGGGTATTTTGGAGTTAGCCGGCAACTCCGAAGGTTGCCGGCTGAAACCATTTCCTCTCTCGGCACGGACAAGCCCCCTCTCCCTTCAGGGCGGGGCGCGCAGCCGAGGGCTGGGGAGAGGGCGCTCCAAAGCCCAGCACCTAAAGTCCCCGGCAAGCGCCATTCGCGAGCAAGCTCGCTCCTACGCGGCATCAGCCATGGCGTACCCCTGTAGGAGCGGGCCCTGCCCGCGATATCGCGCGCAGGGCGCGCTCCTACACCACCACACACCCCGTAGGATGGGTTGAGCGAAGCGAAACCCATGCGGCCGTGGCGATGGGTATCGCTCAGCTCTCCAGCCACTCCTTCGGCACTTCCACCTTGAGCATCAGTTGGCACTGCTGGCTCTCCGGATCGAACACGATCACCGCCTCGCCGCGCCTGAGCGCGTGGCGGGCGCGTTCGACGCGGGTGGCCAGGGGCGTGTCGTCGCCGTTGTCGGTGCCTTCGCGGGTGACGAAGTCTTCCAGCAGGTTGTTGAGGGTCTCGGCTTCGAGCAGGTCGTAGGGAATCAGCATGGGCGGGCACTCGGCGGAACAGGCGGCGATTCTAGTCGCGCACCGCGCCGGCGGCGAGTCCGGGGCGCCTCAGTGGCGCCCCTTTTCGTCGTCCTTGCCGTTGTCCAGCAACTCGCCCACCGGTTGCACGTGGGTGGTGCTCTCCATGTGCACCGGGTGTTCCAGCTGCTTGCTGAAGCGCTCGATGGCGCCTTCCTTGGGCTCGGCGTCGCTGTCGAACACCGGCGGGCTGAGCAGGTAGGCGCAAAGCAGGCGCGCCAGGTTGGCCAGGCTGTCGATATGGGTACGCTCGTAGCCGTGGGTGGCGTCGCAGCCGAAGGCCAGCAGCGCGGTGCGGATGTCGTGGCCGGCCTCGATCGCCGACTGCGCGTCGCTGTGGTAGTAGCGGAACAGGTCGCGGCGCACCGCCACCTCGTGGCGCTCGGCCAGGCGCAGCAGGTGCCGCGAGAGGTGGTAGTCGTAGGGCCCGCCGGAGTCCTGCAGGGCCACGCTGACTGCGTGTTCGCTGGAGTTCTGCCCCTCGGCCACCGGGGCGATGTCGATGCCGACGAACTCGCTCACGTCCCAGGGCAGGGCGCCGGCCGCGCCGGAGCCGATCTCCTCGGTGATGGTGAACAGCGGGTGGCAGTCGATCGGCGGTTCCTGGCCGCTTTCGACGATGGCCTTGAGCGCCGCCAGCAGCGCCGCCACGCCGGCCTTGTCGTCCAGGTGGCGGGCGCTGATGTGGCCGCTGTCGGTGAACTCCGGCAGCGGGTCGAAGGCCACGAAGTCGCCGATGGACACACCCAGCGAGGCGCTGTCGGCCGGGCTCACGGTGTAGGCGTCCAGGCGCAGCTCGACGTGGTCCCAGCTGATCGGCAGGCTGTCCACCGCGGTGTTGAAGGCGTGCCCCGAGGCCATCAGCGGCAGCACGCTGCCGCGCAGCACGCCGTTGTCGCAGAACACGGTGACGCGGCTGCCCTCGGCGAAGCGGCTCGACCAGCAGCCCACCGGGGCCAGCGCCAGGCGGCCGTTGGGCTTGATCTCGCGGACGATGGCGCCGATGGTGTCCAGGTGCGCCGAGACCGCGCGGTCCGGGCTGTTGCGGCGGCCGGCGAGGGTCGCGCGGATGGTCCCGCGGCGGGTCATCTCGAAGGGGATGCCGATCTCCTCCAGGCGCTCGGCGACGTAGCGCACGATGGTGTCGGTGAAGCCGGTGGGGCTGGGGATGGCGAGCATCTCCAGCAGCACCCGCTGCAGGTAGTTGAGGTCCGGTTGCGGCAGTCGGCTCA
Source organism: Pseudomonas citronellolis (assembly GCF_001586155.1). NCBI lineage: Bacteria > Pseudomonadati > Pseudomonadota > Gammaproteobacteria > Pseudomonadales > Pseudomonadaceae > Pseudomonas > Pseudomonas citronellolis. Next base: position 5,064,917 of record NZ_CP014158.1, on the reverse strand, counting down.
TGCGGGCACCTCGCGGTCCAGGGGTTCGCGGCTGAGCGGGAAGAGCAGGTCGAGGAAGCGTTCGGCGGTGGGCTGCGGCTCGTGGTTGGCCAGGCCCGGGCGCTCGTTGGCTTCGATGATCACGTAGTCCTCGCCCTCCACGTCGGGCACCAGCAGGTCGAGCCCGGTGACCGGGATTTCCAGCGCCCGCGCGGCGCGGATGGCGGCCTCGCTCAGGGCCGGGTGGAGCTTGTCGGTGACGTCTTCCAGGGTGCCGCCGGTGTGCAGGTTGGCGGTGCCGCGCACGGCCAGGCGGCGGCCTTCGGGCAGCACGTCGTCGTAGCCGAAGCCGGCGGCCTGCAGGGTGCGCTCGGTCTCGCCGTCCTGGGGGATGCGGCTTTCGCCGCCGGTGGCGGCCTGGCGCCGGCGGCTCTGCGCCTCGATCAGCTGGCGGATGCTGTGGCGGCCGTCGCCGATCACCGTGGCCGGGTGGCGCACCGCGGCGGCCACCACCTCGTAGCCGATCACCAGCACGCGCAGGTCCTGGCCGGGGTGGTAGCTCTCCAGCAGCACGCGGCCGTCGAACTGGCGGGCGTGTTCGATGGCGGCCTCGACCTCTTCGCTGTTCGTCAGGTTCACCGCCACGCCCTGGCCCTGCTCGCCGTCCACCGGCTTGACCACCAGCGCGCCGTGCTCGGCGAGGAAGGCGGCGTTGTCCGCGGCGCTGGCGGCCAGGCGCTGCTGCGGCTGCTTCAGCCCGGCGCGTTCCAGCGCCCGGTGGGTCAGGCGCTTGTCCTGGCAGAGGGTCATGCTCACCGCGCTGGTCAGGTCGCACAGCGACTCGCGGCAGCGGATGCGCCGGCCGCCTTGGGTCAGGCTGAAGATGCCGGCCTCGGCGTCCTGCACCTGCACCTCGATGCCGCGGCGATGGGCCTCGTCGACGATGATCCGGGCGTAGGGGTTCAGGCCCTGCTCGGGGCCGGGACCGAGGAACAGCGGCTGGTTGATGCCGTTCTTGCGCTTGATGGCGAAGGTCGCCAGCTCGCGGAAGCCCAGCTTGCGGTACAGCGCCTTCGCCTGCTTGTTGCTGTGCAGCACCGAGAGGTCGAGGTAGGCCAGTTCGCGGCTCATGAAGTGCTCGATCAGGTGGCGCACCAGCGCCTCGCCGACGCCGGGCCGGCTGCATTGCGGGTCCACCGCCAGGCACCAGAGGCTGGAGCCGCCTTCGGGGTCGTGGAAGGCCTTGGCGTGGTTCAGGCCCATGACCGCGCCGACCGCATTGCCGGTCTCGCTGTCCTCGGCCAGCCAGTAGGTGGGCCCGCCCTGGTAGTGCGGGGTGAGCCGCTGCGCGTCCACCGGCAGCATGCCGCGGGCCAGGTACAGGCGGTTGACCGCCGCCCAGTCGTCCTCGCCGTGTACCCGGCGGATGCGGAAGCCGCGGAACGAGCGGCGCGCCGGGCGGTAGTCGGTGAACCACAGGCGCAGGGTGTCGGAGGGGTCGAGGAACAGCTGCTGCGGCGCATGGGCCAGCACCTGCTGCGGCGCCGCCACGTAGAGGGCGATGTCGCGCTCGCCGGGGCGCTCGTTGAGCAGCTCGCCGGCCAGCGCGTCGGGTTCGGCGAAGGTGTGCCCGATCAGCAGCCGGCCCCAGCCGCAGTGCAGGCTGTGGGGCTCGCAGCCGGGCCGCTCGTGGTCCTCGGCGAAGCGCGCCTGCAGGCGCTGGTAGGTCGGCACCTGGCCGCGCAGCAGGCGCTGGTTGTGCGGATGGGGCAGGTTGAAATGGCTTTTCATGGTTCGCTCCCTGGAGGGCGGGCCGCCGGTATGGTGCCGGCGGCCCGCGCTGCTGGCTGGGTCAGAGTCCCTGTTCGGTCAGCCAGAGGTTGAGGGCGGCCAGCTGCCAGAGCTTGGAGCCGCGCAACGGGGTGAGGTCGTCCTGCGGGCTGCCGAGCAGGCGGTCGATCTGCGCCGGCTCGAACAGGCCGCGGTCCTGGCTCGGGTCCAGCAGCAGTTCGCTGACCCAGGCCCGGGTGTTGCCCTGCAGGTGCTTGAGGCCCGGCACCGGGAAGTAGCCCTTGGGCCGGTCGATCACCTCGGCCGGGATCACCCGCCGCGCCGCGGCCTTGAGCACCTGCTTGCCGCCGTCGCCGAGCTTGAAGCGCGCCGGGATGCGCGCCGAGAGTTCGGCCAGGCGGTAGTCGAGGAACGGCACGCGGGCCTCCAGGCCCCAGGCCATGGTCATGTTGTCGACGCGCTTGACCGGGTCGTCCACCAGCATGATGGTGCTGTCCAGGCGCAGCGCCTTGTCCACCGCGTCGCTGGCGCCGGGCATGGCGAAGTGCTCGGCGACGAAGGCCTGGGCTACGTCCTCCACGCGCATGGCCGGACGCACCGTGGCCTCGTACTCGCCGTGGCTGCGGTCGAAGAAGGCCGCGCGGTAGGCGTGCAGCGGCGAGGCGGCGTCGACCATGGGCGGGTACCAGTGGTAGCCGGCGAAGAGTTCGTCGGCGCCCTGGCCGCTCTGCACCACCTTGCAGTGCTTCGACACCTCGCGGGCGAGCAGGTAGAAGGCGATGCAGTCGTGGCTGACCATGGGTTCGCTCATGGCGCGGAAGGCCGCCGGCAGCTGCTCGATCACCTCGTTCTCGCCGATGCGCAGCTGCTGGTGGCGCGTGCCGTAGCGGCGGGCGATGAGGTCGGAGTAGCGGAACTCGTCGCCGCGCTCGCCGCCGGCATCCTCGAAGCCGATGGAGAAGGTCAGCAGGTCGTCCACCCCGGCCTCGTGCAGCAGGCCGACCAGCAGGCTGGAGTCCACCCCGCCGGAGAGCAGCACGCCCACCTCGCGGGCGGCGCGCTGGCGGATGGCCACGGCCTCGCGCAGGCTGTCCAGCACGCGGTCTTCCCAGTCTTCCAGGCGCAGTTCGCGCTCGTCCTCGTGGCAGCCGTATTCCAGGCGCCACCAGCAGTGCTGCTCGCTGCGGCCATCGGCGTCGATGCTCATCCAGGTCGCCGGCGGCAGCTTGCGCACGCCGTTGAGAATGGTGCGCGGCGCGGGCACCACGGCGTGGAAGTTCAGGTAGAGGTTGAGCGCCTCGGCGTCCAGGCTGGTGTCGACGCCGCCGCCCTGCAGCAGCGCCGGCAGGCTGGAGGCGAAGCGCAGGCGCTTGTCGTCCCGGGCCAGGTACAGCGGCTTGATGCCCAGGCGGTCGCGGGCGATGAACAGCCGGCGGGCGTCGCGCTCCCAGATGGCGAAGGCGAACATGCCATTGAGCTTGGGCAACAGCTCCTTGCCCCAGGCGTGGTACCCCTTGAGCAGCACCTCGGTGTCGCCGCCGGAGAAGAAGCGGTAGCCGAGGGCTTCCAGCTCCTTGCGCAGCTCGGGGTAGTTGTAGATGGCGCCGTTGAACACCAGGGACAGGCCCAGGGTGGTGTCGATCATCGGCTGGCCGGAGGCTTCGGCCAGGTCCATGATCTTCAGCCGGCGGTGGCCAAGGGCCACTGGCCCTTCGCTATGGAAGCCCCAGGCGTCGGGTCCGCGGGGGGCGAGATGGTGGGTGATGCGTTCGACCGCCGCGAGGTCGGCCGGTTGATTGTCGAAGCGTAGTTCTCCTGCTAAGCCGCACATTTTCCTTACCGGTTCTCCGTTGGGGATGAATGGGGTTCAGGCCGGGGCCCTTTTTTGTGTTAACAGAAAGACTCTTTCATGTGAAAGTAGTTCTATGATTTTTTTATGAATTACTGCGGTTTTTGAACGGACGATTGATTATGGTTGAAAGGAAAAATGCCTTGGAGGATGCCTATGCGCTGTCCATGTTCCAGGCCCTGCGGCGGCTGCAGCAGGGCAGCGAGGTGCATGCCAAGCGCCTGAGCCGCTTCGGCGGGCTGACGCCGCTGCAGTTGCTGATCCTGCAGGTGATGCTGGTGGAGCGGGAGATCACCGCCAGCCGCCTGGCCAAGCGCGTGAGCCTGTCCCAGGCTTCGCTGTCCGGGGTGCTCGACCGTCTGGAAAGCCGTGGCCTGCTGGCGCGCCGGCGTGACGAGCAGGACAGGCGCAAGCAGTGGTTGCTGCTGGAGGACGCTGGCCGCGATGCGCTGCAGTCGGCGCCGCCGCTGTTGCCGGAGTATGTGCTGGCGCGCTTCGCCGAATTGCCCGAGTGGGAGCGGCATGCGGTGTTGGCGGGGTTGCTGCGGGCGGCGGAGTTGTTCGAGTTGCCGGAGGAGGAGGAAGAGGAGTGATGGGGCCACGCAATGCCCCTGCGCGGCCTGTGAGTCCAATCGCGGTACGACCGTGCCCTGCGTAGGGCGAATAACCGTTCGCGGTTATCCGCCGATACACCGAAGCCACAGCCCACGCCAAGGTCAACCCAGACGCCGCCGGGAACCAAGGCCAAACGGCGGATAACGCCGTAGGCGTTATGCGCCCTACGATTTTCTGATGGGTATCGCTTCGCTCAACGCCATCCTACGTGGTGGTTTGCCGGCCACTCCGGACGCCCCGGTGACAATCCGTTCAGCCTTCAGCCTTCTTCTGCCCCCGCACCAACTCGCGCAGGAAGAACCGGTTGGGATGGCAGGCCTCGGCCACGGCGCGGGGCAGGGGTAGCGGTTCGTCGTCCAGCCAGGCTGCCAGCAGTTCGCCGGACAGCGGCGCGCTGATCAGCCCGCGGGAGCCGTGGGCGCTGTTCAGGTACAGGCCGTCGAGCCAGGGGCAGGGCGCTTCGGGCACCTGGCGGGCGTCCTTGGCCAACACGGCGTAGGCCTCGGCGAAGGCTTCGCGCGCGGCCAGCGGGCCGATCAGCGGCAGGTAGTCCGGGGTGGTGCAACGGAACGCGGCGCGGCCTTCGAGGGCTGCCGGGTCCTGCGGGCCCAGGCGCTGCAGCAGGTCGGGGGAGATTTCCCGCAGCAGTTCCAGGTTGCCCTGGTGCTCGGCGACGGTGGGCTGCAGGTCGTCGCTGTGAAAGTCGAAGCTGGCGCCCAGGGTGTGCTCGCCCAGGCGCGGCGGGGCGACGTAGCCCTCGGCGCAGACCACGGTACGCAGTGCCTCGCTTGCTTCGGTGGCCGGCAGACGGCTGATCTGCCCGCGGATGCGCTTGAGCGGCAGGCTGGCCGCGCCGGGGAAGGCGCGTACCTCGGCCGCGGTGGCCAGGACTGCCACCGGCGCCGAGGCCAGGCGCTGCTCGCCGTCGAGGGCATGCCACTGCCCGCCGTCGCGCTCCAGGCGCACCTCGTGGCCGCTCAGCAGTTCGATGTTCGGGTGTTCGGCCAGGGCCCGGCACAGTGCCGGCGGATGCGCCCAGCCGGCTTCGGGGAAGAACAATCCGCCGGCGGGCAGGGCGACACCGGCGCGGGCCTCGGCGTCTTCCTTCGACAGGGCTTGCAGCAGGTCCTCGGGGAAGGCCTCGGCCAGCTTCGCCTGGCGCTTGCCCTCGGCTTCGTCGAAGGCCAACTGCAGCACGCCGCAGGCGTCACAGTCGCGGCCGCGTTGCAGGCGTTCCAGCAGCCGGCGGGTATGGCCGAAGCCGGCCACCACCAGGCGCGACAGCGCCGTGCCGTGGGCCGAGAGCTTGAGGTAGAGCACGCCCTGGGGGTTGCCCGAGGCTTCCGTGGCCAGTTCGCCATGGCGTTCCAACAGGCTCACCTTCCAGCCGCGCGCGGCCAGGCTGGCGGCCGTGGCGCAGCCGGCCAGGCCGCCGCCGACGACCAGGGCGCGGCGCTCGCCCACGGGCGCCGGCGGGCGCGCATACCAGGGCTTGGCGGCGCCCTGCGGCTGGCCCTGGAACTCGCCTACCAGCATCTCGCGCTTCTGCCCGAAGCCCTTGACCCGCTGCATGGCGAAGCCGGCGGCGATCAGCCCGCGGCGGACGAAGCCGGCGCTGGTGAAGGTGGCCAGCGTCGCGCCAGGGGCTGCCAGCCGCGCCAGCTCGGCGAACAGCGGCTCGGTCCACATCTCCGGGTTCTTCGCCGGCGAGAAGCCGTCGAGGAACCAGGCGTCGATGCGTGCGTCCAGCTCCGGCAGGGTTTCCAGCACGTCGCCCACCAGCAGGGTGAGCACCACCCGGCCGCCGTCGAACAGCAGGCGCTGGAAGCCGGGGTGGATGGCGTGGTACTGCGCCAGCAACTGCTCGCTCCAGGGCCGCAGTTCGTCCCACAGGGCCAGGGCGCGCGCCAGGTCGTCGCGGCGCAGCGGGTACTTCTCCACGCTGACGAAGTGCAGGCGCGCATCCGCCGGGGCCAGGGCCTGGAACTGGCGCCAGGCGCAGAGGAAGTTCAGGCCGGTGCCGAAGCCGGTCTCGCCGATGCACAGGCGCCCGCCCGCCGGCAGTGCGGCGAAGCGTCGCGGCAACTGGTTGCCGTCGAGGAACACGTGGTGGGTTTCCGCCAGGCCCGAGGCGCGGGAGAAGTACACGTCGCCGTAGGCGCGCGACAGGGGCTGGCCGTTTTCGTCCCAGTCGAGCTGGGCGCTGTGGTGGTCGGGCATGGGGCTACCGGCAGGAAAGCGAAGCGCGCATTTTAGCCGATCCCCCGCGCAGACAGCCTGCGTCACATCCGCTACCTTCAATGCAACCCGCAGTCAGGAGGCAGTGCATGTTCGAGTCCGCCGAGATCGGCCATTCCATCGACAAGGAAACCTACGAAAGGGAAGTCATAGAGCTGCGCGAAGCCTTGCTGGAGGCCCAGTACGAGCTCAAGCGGCAGGCGCGGTTCCCGGTGATCATCCTGATCAACGGCATCGAGGGGGCCGGCAAGGGCGAGACGGTCAAGCTGCTCAACGAGTGGATGGACCCGCGGCTGATCCAGGTGGACAGCTTCCTCTGGCCCACCGACGAGGAACTCGCCCGCCCGCCGCAATGGCGCTTCTGGCGGCGCCTGCCGCCCAAGGGGCGCACGGCGATCTTCTTCGGCAACTGGTACAGCCAGATGCTCCACGCGCGGGTCAACGGCGACATCAAGAGCAGCCGCCTGGACGTGGCCATCGACGCCGCCGAGCGTTTCGAACGCATGCTCTGCGACGAGGGCGCGTTGATCTTCAAGTTCTGGTTCCACCTGTCCAAGAAGCAGCTCAAGGAGCGCCTGAAGACACTGGAGAAGGACCCCCAGCGCTCCTGGCAGCTGAGCGAGATCGACTGGCTGCAGAGCGAGGTCTACGACAAGTTCGTGCGCTACGGCGAGCGCGTGCTGCGCCGCACCAGCCGCGACTACGCGCCCTGGTACATAGTCGAAGGCGCGGACGAGCGCTACCGCAGCCTGACCGTCGGCCGCACCATCCTCGAAGGCCTGCAGGCGGCGCTCGACGTCAAGGACCGGCCGCGCCGGCAGCCCCACGCCGCGCCGCTGGTGGCCAGCCTGGACAACCGCGGCCTGCTCGACAGCCTCGACCTGAGCCTGGCGCTGAGCAAGGACCAGTACAAGACGCAACTGGCCCGGGAGCAGGCGCGCCTGGCCACGCTGATCCGCGACAAGCGCTTCCGCCAGCATTCATTGCTCGCCGTGTTCGAGGGCAACGACGCCGCCGGCAAGGGCGGCGCCATCCGCCGCGTCACCGACGCCCTGGACCCGCGCCAGTACCACATCGTGCCCATCGCCGCGCCCACCGAGGAGGAGCGCGCCCAGCCCTACCTGTGGCGCTTCTGGCGGCACATGCCGGCGCGCCGGCAGTTCACCATCTTCGACCGTTCCTGGTACGGCCGGGTGCTGGTGGAGCGCGTCGAGGGCTTCTGCCCGCCGGCCGACTGGCTGCGCGCCTATTCGGAGATCAACGACTTCGAGGAGCAACTGGTGGAGTTCGGCATAGTGGTGGTGAAGTTCTGGCTGGCCATCGACAAGGACACCCAGTACGAGCGCTTCAAGGAGCGCGAGAGCATTCCCTTCAAGCGCTACAAGATCACCGAGGAAGACTGGCGCAACCGCGACAAGTGGGACCAGTACGTCGACGCGGTGGGCGACATGGTGGACCGCACCAGCACCGAGATCGCGCCCTGGACTCTGGTCGAGGCCAACGACAAGCGCTTCGCCCGGGTCAAGGTGCTGCGCACCCTCAACGATGCGCTGGAGGCGGCGTTCGACAAGGACAAGTGAAGGAGACGGCGATGGTCTACGTGCAGCGCGATGAGAACGGCCGCCTGGTGCGGGTCGAACGCGAACCCTTCGCCGGCGGCCAGGGCGCCCCGGCCGACGACCCCGAGGTGCTGGCCTGGATGAGCGGCGCCCTGGACGCGCGCCTGCAGTCCCTGCAGCGCTCGGACCTGGAGTTGGTGCGGGTGATCGAGGACCTGGTTGGCGTGCTGGTGGGTCGCGGCCTGATCCGCTACACCGACCTGCCCGAAGCGGCCCGGCGCAAGCTGGAAGACCGCGCCACCACTCGCGCTGGGCTGGATGGGTTGGGGGCTTTGGTGGAGGAGGAGGATGAGCGGTTGTTCTGAGGGAGCATGGTTTTTTGGTGTTGGGCTCAAGAGCGCCCTCACCCCAGCCCTCTCCCAGAGGGAGAGGGGGCCGTTCGTGCCACCGGGGTGTCCGGCGTGGCCGGTGAATCCAATCGCGGACAGAGTCTCCTACAGCATGAACGAGCATGGCTTTTCGTAGGATGGTGTTGAGCGAAGCGATACCCATCAGCGCAACCGCATGGGTTTCGCAAGCTCAACCCATCCTACGAAGAGCGCCCTCGGCGCAGACAGTTGCTGCTACGTCCGTGCGCCCCTGTAACCGCGGACTCTGTCCGCGATTCGGCGCCCCTCTATCCCCCCTCACCCCACGGCACCGGCGCCCCGACCAACCGCCCCATCGCCCCCTTGATCCCCATCTCGCGCAACACCCGCAGTTCCCCCTCGCTCTCCACCATCTCCGCGATCAGCGGCAGGTCGATGCTGTTGGTGGCGCGGAACACCGCCTCGATGAACAGGCGCTTGGCCTGGTCCTGGTCGATGGCGCGGATGTAGCTGCCGTCGAGCTTCAGGTAGGCCAGGCCCAGATGGGTGAGGTTGCCGATCAGGCTGAAGCGCCCGCCGAAGTGCTGCAGGCCGAGGCTGGCGCCGGTTTCGCGCACTGCCTGGCCGAGTTGTTCCAGTTCGGCCGGCGGCGGCAGGTAGCGCTCGTCCAGTTCCAGAGTCAGCAGGGCGGCCTGCTGCGGGTTGGCCTTGATGGCTTCGAGCAGTTGCCGCAACGCCCGGGGCTCGCGCACGCTGGCGGCCGACAGGCTCAGCGCCACGGGTTCGGGGTGCTGGGCCAGGTGGGCCAGGGCGTGTTCGAGCATGGCCTGGTCCAGGCGGGCCGCCCAGCCGAAGCGCTCCACCCAGGGCAGGAACTGCCCGGCGGCCACCGCCTGGCCCTGCGGGTCGAGCAGGCGCGCCAGCAGCTTCTGCTGCAGCAGGGCGCCGTCGGCGCAGGCGCGTACCGGCTGGAACCACAGTTGCAACTGGCTCTTCTGCAGCGCGCTGTCGATCCAGGCGTGCCAGGCGTGGCTGTCCTGGGCCGGCTGGCCATTGGATTCGTCCAGGCGCTGCCAGGGCCGTTCGGCGTTGGCCTGGGCGCTGGCCAGGGCCTGGTCGGCGCGGGCCAGGACGCTGGCCGCCGCTTCCCCCGGGCGGAACGCGGCCAGGCCCAGGTGCGCCACCGGCTGGACGTCGCTGGCGCCGGTGCGCTGGAGGCTTTCCAACTGGTCGCTGAGGGCTTCGGCCAGGCGCTCGGCGCCGCTGCCGTCCAGCCCCGGGGCGAGCAGGGTGAACTCGCCGCCGCGGCTGCGCGCGGCCAGCCAGTCGGGCTTGCCGTGCTGGGCCTGGGCGCCCTGCAGCAGGCCGGCGACTTCGCGGATCAGCGCGTCGGTGCGCTGGCCGCCCAGGCGCTGGTTGAGCCCGGCCAGGTCGTTCAGGCGCAGCAGCAGCAGGTAGCCGGCGGCGCTCTGCTCGCCGGGCGTCAGCTGGGCTTCCAGGCGGGCGTCGAATAGGCGGCGGTTGGCCAGGCCGGAGAGGCTGTCCTGGTAGGCCTCCTCGCGCAGCTTCTCGCTGCGCGAGGCCTCCTCGGCGAACAGCGCCTTGAGCTTCTCGACCATCTGGTTCATCGCCTGCACCACCCGGCGCAGTTCCGGGGTGCGCGGCTCGCGGGGCAGGGTGAGGAATTCGCGGCGGGTGATGGCCCGGGCCTGTTGCACCATCTGGTCCAGCGGGCGTAGCTGGGTGCGCAGCAGCCAGCCGCCGAGGATCGCGCTGACCACCCCGCAACCGAGCAGCCAGGCCAGGCTGCCCAGGGCGCTGTCCCACAGCCGCGCCAGGGCGAACTGCGGGTGGCTGACCACCTCGACCCGCGCCGCCTGTTCCCAGCCGCGCATGATCAGGGCGTCGCCGCCTTCGGCCTTGAGGTTGACCAGGCGGGCGAACCAGCCGGGCACCTCGCCGTTGCCCGGGGCGGCCTTGCGTTCCACCAGCACCTGGCCGTCGGCGATGCGCACCACGCGGATGCTGGCGAAGTAGCCGCTGTCGAAGATCGAGCTGACCATCAGCTCGATCATCGCCGGGTCGTCGACGTGGGGCGTCAGCGACAGGCCCAGGGCGGTGGCGGCGTCCTGGGCGTGGGAGCGCAACTGGCTTATGAGCTGCTCGCGGGAACTCTCCAGGCTGGTGGCGAAGCTGCCGGCGAAGGCCACCACCAGGAACAGGCAGATGGCCAGGAAGAGTTGCTTGAGTAGCGACATGCATGCCTCCTAGCGCGTCTCGTCGAGGATCAGCCCCTCGCCGCGCATCTTGGTCAACAGGTCCTGCCAGCGCGACAGCTGCTTGCTGCTGCCGCTGCGCTTGCCGCCGCCGGGGCCGGGCAACCACAGCCCCTCGGCGTTGAAGGCGTAGACCGGGAGCAGGTCCTGGCGCTGCGACGCGGGGCGGATCTGCGGGATGAGGTTGTCGAGCACCAGCGGCTCGGCGTCGGGGCTGGCGTACCAGGTCAGCACCATGTGCGCCTGGTTCAGGCGCAGCGCCTTGACGTAGGTGATGCGCAGCTTGTCGCTGGGGATGCCGAGCTGGCGCAGGGTGACGTACTTGGCGATGGCGTAGTCCTCGCAGTCGCCGGCGCCCTTGTACAGGGCCTCGACGGGCGTCGCCCAGTAGTCTTCCTGGCCCCACACGCTGCGGTCGTCGCGGAACGCCAGGCTGGCGTTGAAGAAGTCGTTGGCGGCCTTGAGCTTGCCGGCCTCGTCCTGGCCCCGGGCGCTTTGCAACAGCTCGCCCCAGTCGCGGATGCGCTGGCGCGCCGGGCCCAGGTCGCCCCAGCGTTGCTCGGCCTTGCGCAGGATGGCGTCGAAGTCCCACTGCGCCTGGATGTCCAGGGCCAGGACGAGGAGCAGCGCCAGGCCGGCCCGGAGGTGGGGCAGGCAGACGAACAGCCGACGGGCTCCTCGCAATGGCTGCATCGCCAGTGCTCCAGGGGGGATGTGGCAAGTCTAGGCGCTGTTCGCCGGCTGTCGATGCCGCCTCAGAGACGGCGGGTCTTCACCTTCAGGAGGATGTACAGGCTGACCAGCACCGCGCTGGCGAGCATGAACACCCTGGCCCAGAGGTGCGGGACCAGGTAGCAGGAGAAGCCGATGCTGATCCACATCAGCCCCACGGTGTAGAGCTTGCCCTTGAGCGGGATGCCGTTGCCTTCCAGGTAGTCGCCGATCCACGGGCCCAGCCTGGGGTGGCTCACCAGCCAGTCGTAGAAGCGCTGCGAACTGCGCATGAAGCAGGCCGCGGCGAGCAGCAGGAAGGGCGTGGTGGGCAGCAGCGGCAGGAAGATCCCGGCCACGCCGAGCGCCACGCTGAGCCAGCCGACGGCCAGCAGCAGGTAGCGCACCCAGGCGTGACGGCTATGGCGGATTTCCCGCGTTGCCATAGGCGCCGGATCAGTGTTGGCGGGGCTTGAGCAGCGCCGGCTTCTCTTCCGGGGCCTGGCAGAGCAGGAACAGGTTGGTCAGCAGCTCGGGGATCTGCGCGACCATGTCGTCCACCAGGTGGCGGTCGCGGGCGATCTCGTCGAACTCCGGCTGCTCGTCGAACAGCCCGGAACCGACCATGATCGGCAGCAGCAGCTCGCTGACTTCTTCCTCGGCCTGCTCGAACCACACGGCCTCGCGCAGGAACACGCCTTCCATGAAGCCGATGCACCAGCCGCGGATGTCGGAGTCGTCCGGTTCGTCGCCCAGGTAGGGCTCGCAGGGCAGCTCCAGTTCCTCGTCGCCGGCCAACTGGCGGGTGATGTGCGCCTTGAGCAGCAGCAGGGAGCCCTCGATTTCCTCGCGCTCGGCCTCGCTGCGGTAGTGCGGCGGCTCGGCGAAGAGCGCATCGATCCACTCGCGGTCGGGCACCTGGTCGGGGCAGATCGCCAAGGCGGTCAGGTAGCCGTGGGCCGCGACATAGTCCAAGGCTTCCTCGTGCAGGTCGTCGGCATCGAGAAAGGCTTGCAGGCGGGCCAGTTGGTCGGCGAAGGACATCGGTTACTACCTCGGCGGGGATGCGGGCCTGAATTGTAGTCTTTCCGCGGCCCGCGGGCCAGCCACGGGGCTTGGTGGCCGGCGTAGGGTTCTGCTTTTCGTGGGAGCGAGCTTGCTCGCGAACGGAGTTCCCCGGTTGCAACGGAGCCTTGGATTGACTCCGTTCCCTCTCCCCAGCCCTCTCCCTGAAGGGAGAGGGGGCTAGTCCGTGCCGAGAGGAGGTGTGGTTTCATCCTGATGGCGCGGAGTAGCCGGCTAACGCCGAAACATCAGCGCGCTCCGAACGGTCCCCTCTCCCTTCAGGGAGAGGGTTAGGGAGAGGGCGCTCTTCAGGACTCGCACCGACCCCACCCGGCAGAACGCCATTCGCGAACCTCCTGAGCGGGGGGTTCGTTCGGCCTTCTGAAGGGGCGTTTCGGTGCGCTCGGATGTTTCATCGTAGGGCGGAGTCCGCTCCTACGCCTGAACCTTAGGCGTAACTGTCTTGCGCCGAGGTGCTCTTCGTAGGATGGGTTGAGCTTGCGAAACCCATGCGGTGGCGGCGATGGGTATCGCTTCGCTCAACCCATCCTACGGGATTGCCTTGCCGGCCACGCCGTGGGGCTCTTCGTAGGAGCGGACCCTGTTCGCGATAGCCGGACATATCGGCGCGATTCGCGGGTGAGAGCCGCTCCTACGCCGCCCACCCGCACCATTCCCATGTAGGAGCGCGCCCTGCGCGCGAAATCGCGGGCAGGGCCCGCTCCTACAGTTCCGGGAAGGCCGGGCGTAGGAGCGGACTCTGTCCGCGATTGGATTCTCCGGCCACGCCGGACGCCCCGGCGGCACGAACGGCGCTCTCTTCCGTCAGGGAGAGGGCGCTCTAATAGAGCAGGTGCCTCCATCCATTGCGACGGCTGACCCACCCCCATCGCCCCGCTTGCGTATAATGCCCGGCTCGAAACGGAGTCCCCCATGCTCGACCAGGCCCAGCGCATCCTCAAAGACGTATTCGGCTACGACGCCTTCCGCGGCAACCAGGCTCGCATCATCGAACGCGTGGCCAGCGGCGGCGACGCCCTGGTGCTGATGCCCACCGGCGGCGGCAAGTCGCTGTGCTTCCAGGTCCCGGCGCTGCTGCGCGAGGGCCTGACCGTGGTGGTTTCGCCGCTGATCGCGCTGATGGAAGACCAGGTCGCCACCCTCGACGAGCTGGGCGTGCCGGTCGCCGCGCTGAACTCCTCGCTCAGCCCCGAGGCGCAGCGAGACATCGCCGCGCGCCTGCAGCGCGGCGAGATCAAGCTGCTCTACCTCGCCCCCGAGCGCCTGGTGCAGCCGCGCATGCTGGACTTCCTGCAGCGCCTGAACGTCGGTCTGTTCGCCATCGACGAGGCACACTGCGTGTCGCAATGGGGCCACGACTTCCGCCCGGAATACCTGCAACTGGGCCAGCTCGCCGAACTGTTCCCCCACGTGCCGCGCATCGCCCTGACCGCCACGGCGGACATGCGCACCCGCGAGGAGATGATCCAGCGCCTGCACCTGCAGAACGCCGAGCAGTTCCTCTCCAGCTTCGACCGGCCGAACATCTTCTACCGCATCGTGCCCAAGGAGCAGCCGCGCAAGCAGCTGCTGGGCTTCCTCGCCGAGCGCCGCGGCGACGCCGGCATCGTCTACTGCCTGTCGCGCAAGAAGGTCGAGGAGGTCGCCGAGTTCCTCTCCAACCAGGGCTTCCCGGCGCTGCCGTACCACGCCGGGCTGTCCAACGAGCTGCGCGCCTTCCACCAGAAGCGCTTCCTCAACGAGGAAGGGCTGATCATGGTGGCGACCATCGCCTTCGGCATGGGCATCGACAAGCCCAACGTGCGCTTCGTCGCCCACCTCGACCTGCCCAAGAGCCTGGAGGCCTACTACCAGGAAACTGGCCGCGCCGGCCGCGACGGCCTGCCGGCGGACGCCTGGATGGCCTACGGCCTGCAGGACGTGCTGCTGCTGCGGCAGATGATGCAGAACTCCGAGGGCGACGAGCGCCACAAGCGCGTCGAACGGCACAAGCTCGAAGCCATGCTGGCCCTGTGCGAGGAGCCGCGCTGCCGGCGCCAGGCGCTGCTGGCCTACTTCGACGAGGTCATGCCCAACCCCTGCGGGCATTGCGACAACTGCGTCGACGGCGTCGAGACCTGGGACGCCACCGAGCCCGCGCGCCAGGCGCTGTCGGCCATCTACCGCAGCGGCCAGCGCTACGGCGTCGGCCACCTGGTGGACATCCTGATGGGCAAGGAAACCGAGAAGGTGCGCAGCCTCGGCCACCAGCACCTGGCGGTGTTCGGCATCGGCAAGGGCCGCCCCGAGGACGAGTGGCGCACCCTGTTCCGCCAGTTGGTGGCGCGCGGCCTGGCCGACGTCGACCTCGACGGCTACGGCAGCCTGCGCCTGACCGAGGCCTGCCGGCCGCTGCTGCGTGGCGAGGAGACGCTGGCCCTGCGCCGCGATCCCAAGCCGCAGCGCAGCAAGTCCCCGTCATCCGGCGGCGCCAGCCCGGCCAGCCAGCTGGTGCGCCAGGAAGAGCGCGAAATGTGGGAAGCCCTGCGCACCCTGCGGCGCAAGCTGGCGCAGGAACATTCGGTGCCGCCCTACGTCATCTTCCCCGATGCCACCCTGCTGGAAATGCTGCGCAGCCAGCCGACCACGCTCACCGCCATGGCCCAGGTCAGCGGCGTCGGCGCGCGCAAGCTGGAGCGCTACGGCCAGGCCTTCCTCGACGTGCTCACCGAGTCCGAGGCGGCGCCCGCCACGCCGGCGCCGGTGGTCGACCTCAGCCACGAACTGGTCAGCCTGGCCCGCGCCGGCATGACCCCGGCGCAGATCGCCCGCCAGCTCGATTGCACCGAGAAGAACGTCTACAACCTGTTGGCCGAGGCCATTGCCGCGCAGCAGCTGAGCCTGGAACAGGCCCTGGACCTGCCCGAGGAGCTGCTGGCCGAAGTGCAGGATGCCTTCCTCGAAGAGGACGGCGAGCTGCCGCCGGTAGCGGCCCTGGCCGAGCGCTTCGAGGGCCGCGTGCCGCAGGGCGTGCTGCATTGCGTGCGCGCCGCGCTGCAGGCCGAGCTGGAAGTCTGAGACCGGCGCCGGCCATGCTGGCGCTCTGATGGCTGACAGAAAAGTGGCGTTTCGAGGCGACAAACTTGTGACGCGCTTCGCAACGGGCTAAGGTGTGGCCAAGACCTCCACCAGAAGAGGCGGACGTGCCACAACATGCCTGGCTCGACGACGTGCGCGCCAACCCCTACGCCGAACAGCTCGCCCGCGGTTTCCGCCGCCTGCGCTTCGACGCGCCCGTGGAAGGTGAGTACCGCGCCTACCTGCTGGAAGACAACTTCGCCCTCAAGTGCAGCGCCCTCGGCTTCGCCGTGCTGGCCTGGCTGGCGCTGGCGGCCATCGACCTGCTGCTGATCCCGGGGCCGGAGCACTGGAGCATGCTCGCCGTGCGCGCCGCGGTGCTGGTGCTGCTGGTGGTCTGCGGCGGGCTGATCCTGCAACGGCGCTTCGTGCGCCTGGTGGTGCCGCTGAGCCTCGCCTGCATCCTCGCCGTGGGCATCGGCGCCGCCGTGGTGGTGGGCATCGCCCACCGCGTCGACCCCGGCTATCCCTACGAGGGCCTGCTGCTGGTCAGCATGGCCGCCTACTTCCTGGTCGGCCTGCGCTTTTCCGAGGCGTTGGGCTCGGCCTCGCTGATCCTCCTGGCCTACCTGGGCTGCGAGCTCTACGCCGGCCTGGCGCCGGCCAAGCTGCTGAACAACCTGGTGTTCCTGCTGCTGGGCAACCTGGTCGGCGCGGTGGGCTGCTACCTGCTGGAGTACAAGTCCCGCGAGCACTTCCTGGTCAGCCGGCTGATGCGCCAGATGGCCGACCACGACGCCCTCACCGGCCTGCACAACCGGCGCAGCTTCGACCGCCAGTTAGAGCGCCTGTGGCGCCAGGCCCAGCGCGACGGCACGCCGCTGTCGCTGCTGCTCTGCGACGTCGACCACTTCAAGGCCTACAACGACCGCTATGGCCACCAGGCCGGCGACGAGGTGCTGCGCAGCATAGGCAGGGCCCTGGCGGCCAGCGCGCGGCGGCCGCTGGACATGGCCGTGCGCCTGGGCGGCGAGGAGTTCGCCGTGCTGCTCTATGGCACCGACCTGGACGAGGCCCGGCAGCGCGCCGAGGTGTTGCGCCAGGCGGTGCAGAGCCTGGGCATCAGCCACGAGGGGTCGAGCACCGCGGCGGAGGTGACGCTGTCCATCGGCGTTTCCTGCCTGCAACCCGGCGCCGCCTCGGCCCAGCAGGCGATCTACGCCCACGCCGACCGCGCCCTCTACGAGGCCAAGGCGTTCGGCCGCAACCAGGTGGTGGCCTGACCCATTCGGTCCCCCGTCCTGGCGCCGCCGGTGACTGCGCCCGCTGGTACGCCGGTGCTAGGATGCCGCCGACCCCGCAGCCGAGCGCCCGCCATGCAGCGACTGATCCAGGCCAACGGCCAGCCCCACTACGGGGTGTTCGCCGAGACCCCGCAGGACGTCAACCACCGCGACTTCGACTACCGCTCGCCCATGGGGCGCAAGCTGGGCGCGCTGAGCAAGTGGCGCAATTTCCACCAGTTCCAGTACTTCGGCCTGATCAGCCCGCAGCTGATCGGCGGCTGCGCCCTGGCCGAACTGAGCCTGGTGGCCGTCGGCTTCGTCTACCTCTACGAGCCGCGCAGCGGGCGCATGCTCGAACGTCGCTTCAAATGCCCGCTGGGCTTGGGCACGCGCTTCTCGCAGCGCCCGGACGACGGCGCCTGCGAACTGCGCCAGGGGCGCAACCGGTTGCGCCTGGAGAACTCTGCCGGGCCGCTGCGCAAGCGCCTGTTGGTGGAACTGGACGACGGCACGCGCATCGACGCCTGTTTCGACGAGGCGGAACCGGCCTTCCAGCCCATGAGCCTGTGCACGCCCGCGGCGGTGAACGGCTGGGTATACGCGCGCAAGGTCGCCGGGGTGCGCTGCGCGGGCCAGGTGCGCAGCGCCCTGGGCGACTTCGACCTGCGCGCCATCGACGCCTTCGCCCACCACGACTGGTCGGCCGGCTACATGCGCCGCGAGACCTTCTGGAACTGGGCCTGCCTGTCCGGCGAAGCGCAGGGGAGGCGGGTGGGGCTGAACCTGTCGTGCGGGGTTAACGAGACCAGCTTCACCGAGAACTGCTTCTGGCTCGACGGCGAGTTGTGCAAGGTCGACAGCGTGCGTTTCGAGTTCGACCGCGACCGGGAGCTGGGCCCCTGGCGCATCCGCTCCTTCGACGGCCAGGTGGACCTCACCTTCGAGGCCCGCGGCCTGCATCGCGAACGCCTGAACCTGGGCCTGCTGGCGAGCAACTTCAAGCAGATCTTCGGGCGCTTCCGCGGCGAGCTGCGCCCCCATGGCCGCGCGTCGCTGGTCATCGACGACCTGTGGGGCTTCGTCGAGGACCAGTACGCCAAATGGTGAACGGGTAAAGCCCTGCGACAAAATGTCATTGTACGGGCTTGATTAGCCGACTAATAATTAGCCAAATCAATTAGCCTGAAACTGCTGCAGCACAATGACAGATAAAGACAAGCACTACTTCGGCACCCAACTGGCCCAGGCCTCGCGTGCATGGCGCGCCGAACTCGACCGCCGCCTCAGCCACCTGGGGCTTTCCCAGGCCCGTTGGCTGGTGCTGTTGCACCTGGCGCGCAATTCCGGCATCCCCACCCAGCGCGAGCTCGCGCAATCGGTCGGCGTCGAAGGCCCGACCCTCGCTCGCCTGCTCGACGGCCTCGAATCCCAGGGCCTGGTGCGCCGCCAGGCGGTGGCCGAGGACCGCCGCGCCAAGCGCATCTGCCTGACGCCCAAGGCCGACGTGCTGATCGCCGACATCGAGAACATCGCCGCCAGCGTACGTAATGACGTATTGGCCGGCATCGACGAGTCGGACATAGCAACCTGTCAGAAAATCCTCTCCCGCATTCTCTCCAACCTGGAAAAGAACTGAGCGATTCTTCACACTCTTTCGAGTAGAATTGCCAAACTTCTGACGGCTCCTACGGGGGCCGTCATCCGTTCGGAGTGGCACCCAGACCTTTCGCCGGGTTTCCGACGAATTGTCTTGACCTAGACGGGACCTGCGCCTAATCGTGATGGCAATGAGCCTTTATGGCGTTGCCGGGCCAACCCACGTCCCGGATGGGCGTCTATATTGCATGGACAGCACGACCGATCGCACAGCGAGGTCAAGGATGGCCTGCAGACCTGGACACAACTGGGATGGGACCTATGGCTCGACTCACTCGCTTGCCGCTGGCAATGGCCGTACTCTCGGCACTCATGACTTCCCAGGCCCATGCTCTGGGGCTCGGCGACATCACCGTGCGCTCGGCGCTGAACCAGCCGCTGGATGCGGAGATCGAACTGCTGCAGCCCGGCGACCTGAGCAGTGACGAACTCATCGCCCGCCTGGCCGACATGGCCACCTTCGAGCGCATGGGCGTGGACCGCACCGCCTTCCTGCAGAACCTGCGCTTCACCCCGGTGATCCGTAACGGCCGCGGTTACATCCGTGTGGTTTCCACCCAGCCGGTGCACGAGCCCTACCTGAATTTCCTCCTCGAACTGGAGCGTCCCAACGGCCGCCTGCTGCGCGAGTACACACTGCTGATCGACCCGCCGGGCTATGCCGGCGGCAGCTATGCCCAGAGCGCTCCCACGCGCGGCGCCGACAGCGGCCCGGCAGCCAGCCGCCCGGCCAAGCGCAGTGCGGCAGCGCGCCCGGCACCCGTTCCGAGCGCGCCCATCGCCGCGGGCGAGGGGCGCTACACCACCGCCGCGGGCGACACCCTGTGGAGCATCTCCGGCCGCCTGGGCGCCAAGGGCGCCGCCCGCCAGGCGCTGATGACCCAGCTGCAGCAGCTCAACCCGCAGGCGTTCATCGGCGGCAACCCGCACCGCCTGCGCCTCGGCTACCAGTTGGTGCTGCCCGCCGGCCAGGCTGCGCCTGCGGCTGCCACGAACACCGCTGCTGCCGCCGCGCCGACCAGCGCCGCGCCTGCCGCGCCGGCGCCGAGCGAGGCGACGGTGGCCCAGGCCCAAGGGCAACTGGTCGACCTGACCGCCGAGCGCGAGCGCCTGAACCAGCGCATGGACACCCTGCAACAGCAGCTCGACACCCTGCAGAAGGCCTTGGAAAGCCGCGACCAGCAGGTGCAGAGCCTGCAGGCCGAGCTGGCCCGGCGCCAGGCCGAGCAAGCGGCCGCGCCGGCCAGCGCTCAGGTGCCTGAAGCCGCGCCTGCCGCACCCGTGGCTGCACCGGCTGCTGCGCCTGCGCCGACGGCGGAAGCCGCCAAGCCGGCGCCCCAGGCGCCCGCCGCGCAGGATGAAGAAAACGCTTCCCTGAGCCGCTATTGGCCGTGGGCCGCCCTGGCAGCCCTGGTGCTGGCCCTGGGCCTGGTCTACAAGCGCCGGCGCAAGCCCAGCGGCGACGAGCCGCCCCAGGCGCAGCCCGAGGCCGTCAGCCTGCCGCCGCTGGCGCCGGCCCGCCCGGCAGCACCGGCCAGGCCGGTGGTGGCTTCCGCCGTCGAGCCGCTGGCCAGCGTCAACGAAGCCTCCCTGGCACGGCTGCCGGCGGCCAGCAGCGACAGCCTGGAAGGGGCGAACATCTACATCGCCTACGGCCGCTTCGGCCAGGCCCGTGACATGCTGGTCAAGTCCGTCGCCGCCGAACCGCAGCGCCGCGACCTGCGTCTGAAGCTGCTGCTGGTGCTCGCCGAGCTCGGCGACCGGACCGCCTTCCACGAGCAGGAGCGGGCGTTGCAGGCGATGGGCGGCGACCAGAAGCAGATCGACCAGCTCAAGGCCCGCTACCCCGCCATGCTCGAGCGCGAAGACGAGCAGGCCATCAGCGACGGCCTCGGCGAATGGGACGGGCTGGAACTGGGCGACATCGGCGAGCACCCCGCGCCGGCACAGCCGCCGCTGAGCGACGCCGGCGACCTGAACCTGGGCGAACTGTCCCTGGACCTGGACTGGAACAGCCTGGACGCCTTCGATTCGCCCAAGGGCTCGCCGGCCAAGGGCGGCAAGGACCACACCGACGATCTGCTGAAGGATTTCCGCAGCAACCTGCGCGAGTTGCCCGAAGTCACCGAGTTCGACCTGGACGACGAACAGGCCGGCGCCTTCGGCCTGCCGAGCCGTTCCGGCGGCGAGCAGGACAAGTTGCTGGCCAGCCTCGACCAGGCCCGTGCCTGCATCGACCGCGGCGACCTCGACGAGGCCTACCGGATCCTTGAGCAGGTGTTGCAGAAGGGCGACAAGCAGGAACAGGAAGAGGCCCGCGAGCTGTTGGCGCGGATTGCCTGAAGCATCCTGAGTCATCCGGAGCCCGGCCTTGTGCCGGGCTTTTTGTTGCCTGAAGCCGGTGAGGCTCGGCGCTCGGGCTTTCCCCTCACCCCAGCCCTCTCCCGGAGGGAGAGGGGGCAGTACGTGCCGGCTGGGAGTGAGGTTTCAGCCGGAGAATCCTTACTCTCCGGCTAACTCCAATCTCCCCGAGCACACCGAACGGTCCCCTCTCCCTCCGGGAGAGGGTTAGGGTGAGGGAGCCGCAGGCCTGCTCCCTCAATCCCGAGGGGAATGGCGCGGGGGAGCAACTGTCTTGCAGGCCACGCCGGAGGGCTCTTCGTAGGAGCGAGCCGTGCCCGCTCGTACGGTAGGAGCGGATCTCATCCGCGAATCGCGCTGGGATGTCCGGCTATCGCGGACAAGGTCCGCTCCTACAGGGGAAGGAATACCGTGCCTCCCGGCGACCTGTAGGAGCGGGCCCTGCCCGCGATATCGCGCGCAGGGCGCGCTCCTACACCACCACACACCCCGTAGGATGGGTTGAGCGAAGCGATACCCATCACTGTGGCCGCATGGGTTTCGCAGGCTCAACCCATCCTACGAAGAGCGCCCTGGCGCAGTCGGCAAGACAGTCGCTCCTACACCCGCGTCCGACCGTAGGGCGAATAACCGTTCGCGGTTATCCGCCGCCAGCCGGAACACCTGCGCCCGAGGACGGCAGGGCTCCCTCAGAAATTCCGCCCCAGGTTCAGGTACACCGCATGCTCGTCGGCATCGTTGAGCCCATAGCTGAACGACAACGGCCCCAGCGGCGTCTCGAAGCCGAGCATGATGCTCATGGCGTTGATATAGCCGGTGTCGTAGCTGTTGTCGTTGTTCCACACCCGCCCGCGTTCCAGGCTGCCGCCGAGGTAGAAGGGGAAGTCCAGGGGCAGGAACGAACGCTCGGTCATGCGCCGGTAGTAGATCACCCGGCCGAGGCTGTAGTTCTGCCCGGCCAGGGCGTCCTGGCGGAAGCCGGAGAGCTCGCGCGCGCCGCCGAGCAGGAAGCTCGACACCACCACGTCGGCGTCGTCCAGGGTGCGCCCGTAGCCGCCGCCGAGCACCCAGGTGTTCGGCCCGCTGCTCAGCGCCTTGTCCAGGCGCAGTTCCCACTGGCGGTAGCGGTCGTCGTCGCCCAGCGACGGCGTGTGCTCGCGGTAGCCGGCCTGGATGTCCTCGCCCTCGCGGGGGAAGTCGACGTTGTCCATGGTGTCGAAGGAGTACTTCAGCTCGGCGTAGCCTTCGTTGAAGTGGAAGTCCGGCAGGTCCTGCTGGCCCACGCGCACGTCGGCCTTGCCGAAGGCCTGGGCCACGCCCAGGCGGATCTCGCCGTTGTTGGCGATCTGCCGGCCGAGGTTGAGGCCGTAGCCGTAGCGCTCCAGGCGGTATTCGGCTATGGGGTCGTCGTTGTCGGTGGCCTCGACGTTGCGCGCCTCGTTGAACAGGTAGGGCGCCACGAAGTAGCGCGAGCCGGCGTCCAGCGGCTGGTAGAACTCGCTGTAGAGCTCCTGCTGGTCGCCGATCTGCAGGCGCGTCAGCCATTCCGCGCCCAGGCGGTTGATGCCGTTGACGCGGTAGCTGGCGCCGACGTTGAAGGTGCTGTCGCCGCGCAGGTCGTCCGACAGGTTCAGGCCCAGGCGCAGGTAGTCGGTGCCGCTGCGCTTGCCCAGGGCATGGATGACCAGGGCATTGCCGTCCTTCTCGCGGACCACGCGGTACTGCACCTGGTCGAAGTAGTCCAGGCCGTAGAGGGTGCTCATGTCGCTCTGCAGGCGCTCCAGGTCCAGCGGCTGGCCCAGCGGCTGGCGGATGTAGTGGCGGATCACCTCGTCGCCGACCTTGGAGTCGTTCTCCACGCGGATGCTGCCGATCACCGGGGTGCGCTCGTCCGGCGTGCGCGCCTCGGCCAGGGCCACGGCCTCCTGGTCGCGGGGCTTGCGCAGGGCCGCCAGGCGCGTGGCGAGGATGCTGGTGGCGCGGTAGCCGGCGTCGATCAGCTGCGGCACGCGGCCGAAGTCGGTGGAGCTGTAGCCGCTGAGCGGCGGCTGGATGAGCACGTCGTCGGGCTTCAGGGTAGCCAGCTGCGCCTCGGAATTCTTGCGCGTCATCAGGGTGACCGACTGGTTGAGCATGTCCACCACCGTCGTCAGTTGCTTGCGCTCCAGCAGCGGGTTGCCGATGTCGACCACGATGACCACGTCGACGCCCATCCTGCGCGCCACGTCCACCGGGATGTTGTCGACCATGCCGCCGTCCACCAGCAGCTTGCCGTCGACCTCCACCGGGGCGAACACCGCCGGGATCGACATGCTGGCGCGGATCGCCTGGGGCAGGTGGCCGCGGTCGAACACCACCTTCTCGCCGGTGGCGATGTCGGTGGCCACGGCGCGGAAGGGGATGGCCAGCTTGTCGAAGTCGCGGGTGCCGCTGGTGTGCACCAGCAGGCTTTCCAGGAGCATGGTCAGGTTCTGCCCCTGGATGGCGCCCAGGGGCAGGCCGAGGGAGCCGTCGTCGCGGAAGCTGAGCTTCTGCTTGACCAGGAAGTCGCGGTCGTCCTGCTTGCGCCGGAAGGGCACGTCCACCCGCGGCGGCGAGTCGGACAGCGCCTGCTGCCAGTCCAGGCCGAGGGCGATGCGCTCCAGCTCCTTGGGCGTGTAGCCGGCGGCGTAGAGCCCGCCGACCACCGCGCCCATGCTGGTCCCGGCGATGGCGTCGATGTGGATGCCCTGTTCGTCCAGGGCCTTGAGCACGCCGATGTGGGCCAGGCCGCGGGCGGCGCCGCCGGACAGCACCAGGCCGATCTTCGGCGGGTGCCCGGCGGCGAGGGTGGACAGCGGAAGGAGCAGCAGCAGGGCGAACAGCAGGCGGCGCATGGGGCGGGGTCCGATCGGGCTTCCAGGCGGCTATTATAGGCATCCCAGAGCAGGAGCCCGGTCGCCATGAGCCAGCCCAGAGCGGAAATCGTCATCACCTATTGCACCCAGTGCCAGTGGCTGCTGCGCGCCGCCTGGCTGGCCCAGGAGCTGCTCAGCACCTTCGCCGACGACCTCGCCCGGGTGAGCCTGGAGCCCGGCACCGGCGGGGTGTTCCGCATCACCTGCGACGGCGAGCAGATCTGGGAGCGCAAGGCCGACGGCGGCTTCCCCGAGGCCAAGGTGCTCAAGCAGCGGGTCCGCGACCGCATCGACCCGCAGCGCGACCTGGGGCACAACGACCGGCCGTGAGCCGGGTATTTCGTTAGTGAGCTATCTTTTCCTGCCTTATATCAAAGGCTGCCGGCGGCGCGCGCAATAGCCTGTGGGCAACTCATTCTCCCCAGGGGAGGGTTGCCACATGAGCATCATCGTCACCGGGGCGGCCGGCTTCATCGGCAGCAACCTCGTCAAGGCGCTGAACCGGCGTGGTGAAACCGACATCATCGCGGTCGACGACCTGACCGAGGGCGACAAGGCCCGCAACCTGGCCGACTGCGACATCGCCGACTACCTGGACAAGCGCGACTTCGTCGAACGCTACGCCCGCGGCGGCTTCGGCGTGGTCCGCGCGCTGTTCCACCAGGGCGCCTGCTCCAGCACCCTGGAAGGCGACGGCCGCTACCTGATGGACAACAACTACCGCTACAGCTGCGACCTGCTGGAAGCCAGCCTGAAGCTCGGCGTACCGTTCATCTACGCCTCCTCGGCGGCGGTATATGGCGCCGGCCGCGACTTCCGCGAGCTGCGCGAGTACGAGCGGCCGCTGAACGCCTACGGCTACTCCAAGTTCCTCTTCGACCAGCGCGTGCGCCGCGCCCTGCCGCAGGCGCGCAGCCAGGTCGTCGGGCTGCGCTACTTCAACGTCTACGGCCCGCGGGAGCAGCACAAGGGGCGCATGGCCTCGGTGGCCTTCCACTGCTTCGAGCAGTTCCGCGCCAGCGGCAAGGTGCAACTGTTCGGCGAATACGGCAACTACCCGGCCGGCGGCCACCTGCGCGACTTCGTCTACGTGGACGACGTGGCGCGGGTCAACCTGCACTTCCTCGACAACCCCGGCCGCAGCGGCATCTTCAACCTCGGCAGCGGCCGCGCCCAGCCGTTCAACGACGTGGCCCTGGCAGTGATCAACAGCCTGCGCGCGCAGCAGGACCAACCGCCGCTGGACCTGCAGCAGGCCATCGCCCAGGGCCTGCTGGAATACATCGAATTCCCCGACAGCCTGCGCGGCAAGTACCAGTGCTACACCTGCGCCGACATCGCCTTCCTCCGCGAGGCCGGCTACCGCGCGCCGATGCTGGGCGTGGAGGAGGGGGTGGAGCGTTATTGCCGGTGGTTGCTGGAACAGGAAGCGGCCTGAGGCCCGCTCAGGCGGTGGGGTCCTGGCCGAGCACCTTGCCCAGCGCCACCCGGGCGTCTTCCAGCTGCACCAGCGAGGCGTGCCGTGCGCCCAGGGCGTCGTGGTTCTTGATCGCGGTGAGTATCGCCTTGTGCCGCGGCAGCGCCAGCTCGTGGAAGTTGGGGCGCTGGTTGGAATAGCGCATCGATTCCCTCAACGCCAGCGACAGCATGTTGCACAGGTAGGCCAGCAGGTCGTTGTGGGTGGCGTCGGCGATGCGCGTGTGGAAGTCCAGGTCCGGCTGCAGACGTTCCTCGTGGGTGCGCGCCGCCTCCATGCGTTGGTAGGCCTCTTCTATGGCCTCCAGGTCTTCCTCGCTGGCGTTGGTCGCGGCCAGGGCCGCGGCGGCCGGCTCGATGACCCAGCGCACGCTGGATAGGGTGCTGAAGAACTCCTGCTGCGGGGTGCACTGCATCAGCCAGTGCAGCACATCCGGGTCGAGCATGTGCCAGTCGCGCTTGGGCCGCACCAGGGTGCCCAGACGGGGCCGCGCGTAGATCAGGCCCTTGGCCGTGAGCACGCGCATGGCCTCGCGGAACACCGGACGGCTGACCGCGTACTCCTCGCACAGGCTGGCTTCGGAAGGCAGCTTCTGCTCGGGCTGCAGCCGGCCGGAAACGATCTGCATACCCAGGTCCTGGACCAGGGTGGCATGCATGCTCTTGCGCGGTTTGGGCTTGCGGTAGTCCATGTGCTCGGGCGGCGATCCATGAGGGCTGGGCGCCGCATCATAGCATCGCCGCCGGCACTGGCGCCCGGCCTGCGCCGGGAGCCCCGGCTTCAGTGGGAGTGGCGGGGCACGGCGCTGCCGCGGCAGCCGACCAGGAAGTCGAAGTCGCAACCTTCGTCGGCCTGCATCACATGGTCCACGTAGAGCCGCGCGTAGCCGCCGCTGATCAGCCTCGGTGGCGGTTGCAGGTCGGCCAGGCGAGCGGCGAGTTCCTCGTCGGGGATATCCAGGTGCAGGCGGCCCTGGTGGCAATCCAGCTCGATCCAGTCGCCCTCGCGGACCACCGCCAGCGGGCCGCCGGCGGCGGCCTCCGGGGCGACGTGGAGGACCACGGTGCCGTAGGCGGTGCCGCTCATGCGCGCGTCGGAGATACGCACCATGTCGGTCACGCCCTGGGCCAGCAGCTTGGCCGGCAGGCCCATGTTGCCGACCTCGGCCATGCCCGGGTAGCCCTTGGGCCCGCAGTGCTTCATCACCAGTACCGAGCTGGCGTCCACCTCCAGCTGTGGGTCGTTGATCCGTGCCTTGTAGTCCTCGAAATTCTCGAACACTACCGCGCGGCCGCGGTGGCGCATCAGTTCGGGGGTGGCCGCCGAGGGCTTGAGCACCGCGCCCTTGGGCGCCAGGTTGCCGCGCAGCACGCAGATGCCGCCATCGGCCACCAGCGGCTTGTCGATCGGGCGGATCACCTCCTCGTCATACAGAGGCGCCTCGCGGCAGTTGTCCCATAGCGCCTTGCCGTTGGCGGTGAGTGCGGCGGGATGGGGGAGCAGGCCGTTCTCGCCGAGGCGGCGGATCACCGCGGGCAGGCCGCCGGCGTAGTAGAACTCCTCCATCAGGAAGCGCCCGGAAGGCTGCAGGTCGACCAGGGTCGGGGTGTTGCGGCCGACGCGGGTCCAGTCGTCCAATTGCAGGTCCACACCAATGCGCCCGGCGATGGCCTTGAGGTGGATCACCGCGTTGGTCGAGCCGCCGATGGCGGCGTTGACGCGGATAGCGTTCTCGAAGGCCTCGCGGGTGAGGATCTTCGACAGCCGCAGGTCCTCGTGGGCCATGTCGACGATGCGCATGCCGGACAGGTGGGCCAGCACGTAGCGGCGCGAGTCCACCGCCGGTATGGCGGCGTTGTGCGGTAGCGAGGTGCCCAGCGCCTCGGCCATGCAGGCCATGGTGGAGGCGGTGCCCATGGTGTTGCAGGTGCCGGCCGAGCGCGACATGCCGGCCTCGGCGGAAAGGAATTCGTTGAGGTCGATCTGCCCGGCCTTATAGGCCTCGTGCATCTGCCAGACGATGGTGCCGGCGCCGATGTCGCGGCCCTTGTGCTTGCCGTTGAGCATGGGCCCGCCGGTGACCACGATGGCCGGCACGTCGCAGCTGGCGGCGCCCATCAGCAGGGCGGGAGTGGTCTTGTCGCAGCCGGTGAGCAGCACCACGGCGTCCACCGGGTTGCCACGGATGGCTTCCTCCACGTCCATGCTCGCCAGGTTGCGGGTGAGCATGGCGGTGGGGCGCAGGTTCGATTCGCCGTTGGAGAACACCGGGAACTCCACCGGGAAGCCGCCGGCTTCCAGCACGCCTTTCTTCACGTGCTCGGCGATCTTGCGGAAGTGCGCGTTGCAGGGAGTCAGCTCGGACCAGGTGTTGCAGATGCCGATGATCGGCTTGCCCTGGAACTCGTGGTCCGGGATGCCCTGGTTCTTCATCCAGCTGCGGTACATGAAGCCGTTCTTGTCGGCGGTGCCGAACCACTGGGCGGAGCGCAGGACGGTTTTTTTGTCAGGCATGGGATAGGTGCTCTTATTGTATTACTAATTTGTCGGTGTTTCGGCAATCTACTGCGTGATTTACGCTTTGTGAAGGGTTGTTGTGATTAATAGTAATACTATATAGTCGATTCTACCGAACCGAAGGCCTGCCAGAAATGCCTCGGCCGTGCGCAGTTCCCATTACAAGAACAATCGGAGTCCCCGCCATGATTCAGGAACAGCGGCTCGTCCGCCGGATCACGCTGAAACTCATTCCCTTCCTGGTGCTGCTGTACCTGGTCGCCTACGTGGACCGTTCCGCCGTCGGTTTCGCCAAGCTGCACATGGGGGTCGACGTGGGCATCGGCGACGCCGCCTACGGCTTCGGCGCCGGTCTCTTCTTCATCGGCTATTTCCTCTTCGAAGTACCCAGCAACCTGTTGCTCGACCGCTTCGGCGCACGCCGCTGGTTCGCCCGCATCCTGATCACCTGGGGCGCCATCACCATCGGCATGGCCTTCGTCAGCGGGCCCAACAGCTTCTACGTGATGCGTTTCCTGCTCGGCGCCGCCGAGGCCGGCTTCTTCCCCGGGGTGCTGTACTACATCACCCAGTGGTACCCGGTGCGCCACCGCGGCAAGATCCTCGGCTTCTTCATCCTTTCCCAGCCGCTAGCGATGCTGGTGACCGGGCCGCTGTCCGGCGCACTGCTGGGGCTCGACGGTCACTTCGGGCTGCATGGCTGGCAATGGCTGTTCATCTGCATCGGCACGCCGGCGGTGCTGCTCGCCTGGCCGACCCTGCGCCTGCTGCCGGACGGCCCGGACAAGGTGCGCTGGCTGAGCGAACCCGAGCGTGCCTGGCTCAAGGAGCAGTTGCAGAACGACCTGCGCGAGTTCGGCCAGACCCGCCACGGCAACCCGCTGCACGCCCTGAAGGACCGCCGTGTGCTGCTGCTGGCGCTGTACTACCTGCCGGTGACCCTGAGCATCTACGGCCTGGGCCTGTGGCTGCCGACGCTGATCCACCAGTTCGGCGGCAGCGACCTGGTCACCGGCTTCGTCTCGGCGGTGCCCTACCTGTTCGGCATCATCGGCCTGCTGGTGGTGCCGCGCAGCTCCGACCGCCTCAACGACCGCTATGGCCACCTCGGCGCGCTCTACGCCCTGGGCGCCCTGGGCCTGTTCCTCAGTGCCTGGCTGAGCGTGCCGGTGCTGCAACTGGCGGCGCTATGCCTGGTGGCTTTCGCGCTGTTCTCCTGCACGGCGGTGTTCTGGACCCTGCCGGGACGCTTCTTCTCCGGCGCCAGCGCGGCGGCCGGCATCGCGCTGATCAACTCCATCGGCAACCTCGGTGGCTACCTGGGCCCGTTCGGCATAGGCGCGCTGAAGGCGTACACCGGGAACCTGGCCTCGGGCCTGTACTTCCTGTCGATGGTGATGCTGCTGGGCCTGGTGCTCACCGGCGTCGTATACAGCCGCCTGGAGCGGCGCCAGCGCGAAGGCGCGGCGCTGGCCGGCAGTTCCCGTTGAACCCGACAACCGACAAGCGAGCAAGAGCATGCGACTGATCCAATTCGAAACCGCCGCCGGCGAACGCCGGGTCGGCGTGGTGGAGGGCCGGCGCGCCCTCGAGGTCCAGGACGCCAGCAGCGTACGTGTCCTGGCCCTGGCAGCCATCGAGGCCGGCCGGGACCTGACCGGCGAAATCCTGGCCAGGGGCCAGGGCGAAGCCCACGACTACCCGGCGCTGCTGCGCGAGGGGCGCGTCCTGCCGCCGCTGGACCACGAGGACCCGGCGCACTGCCTGGTCACCGGCACCGGCCTGACCCACCTGGGCAGCGCCGCCACCCGCGACAAGATGCACCAGCAACAGGCCGAGGCGGCTGCCGTCACCGACAGCATGCGCATGTTCCAGTGGGGTGTGGAGGGCGGCCGCCCGCCCGCCGGCCAGGCTGGTGCGCAGCCGGAATGGTTCTACAAGGGCGACGGCGGCATAGTCGTGCGCCCCGGCGCCGCGCTGCCGCTGCCGGATTTCGCCGAGGATGCCGGCGAGGAGCCGGAACTGGTCGGCCTCTACGTCGTTGGCCCTGATGCGCGGCCCTACCGTGTGGGCTTCGCCCTGGGCAACGAGTTTTCCGACCACGTGATGGAGCGCCGCAACTACCTGTACCTGGCGCATTCCAAGCTGCGCTTCTGCAGCTACGGCCCGGAGCTGCGCCTGGGCGAACTGCCGCGCCACCTGGAGGGCAGCAGCCGCATCCTGCGCGACGGCCAGGTGCTGTGGGAGAAACCCTTCCTCTGCGGCGAGGAAAACATGTGCCACAGCCTGGAGAACCTGGAGTTCCACCACTTCAAGTATGCGCAGTTCCTGCGCCCGGGCGATGTCCACGTGCATTACTTCGGCACCGCCACCCTGTCGTTCGCCGACGGCGTGCAGGCGCGCCCCGGCGACGTCTTCGAGGTCAGTCTGGGCGAGTTCGGCGAGCCCCTGCGCAATGGCATCGCTCCGGCCGCCGAGACTCCGCGGCCGGGGCTCGTCCGGGCGCTCTGAGCGCCCACCCCCCCGCGCGTCGGCCAGGCGCCTATCCGGGGCCTGCAGCGCGGCTTCCGCCACGGCCCCAGGTCCGACCCGCCCCCCAGGGGCCATGCGGGCCCACGAGGCCCGGCAGTTTTTTCCGTAGAACCAGGAGACCCTCCATGTTCGGACACAACTTCATCGGCGGCGCACGCACCGCCCAGGGCAACCTGACCCTGCAAAGCCTCGACGCCAGCACCGGCGAGGCGCTGCCCTACAGCTTCCACCAGGCCACCCCGGAAGAGGTGGACGCCGCCGCGCTCGCCGCCGAAGCGGCCTTCCCTGCCTACCGCGCGCTGCCCGACGCGCGCCGTGCCGAATTCCTCGATGCCATCGCCGCCGAACTGGATGCCCTGGGCGAGGATTTCATCGCCATCGTCTGCCGCGAGACCGCCTTGCCGGCGGCGCGTATCCAGGGCGAGCGCGCTCGCACCAGCAACCAGCTGCGCCTGTTCGCCCAGGTGCTGCGCCGCGGCGACTACCACGGCGCGCGCATCGACCGTGCGCTGCCGGAACGCCAGCCGCTGCCGCGTCCGGACCTGCGCCAGTGCCGCATCGGCGTCGGCCCGGTGGCGGTGTTCGGCGCCAGCAACTTCCCGCTGGCCTTCTCCACCGCCGGCGGCGACACCGCAGCGGCGCTGGCCGCCGGTTGCCCGGTGGTGTTCAAGGCCCACAGCGGGCACATGGCGACCGCCGAGCACGTCGCCTCGGCCATCGTCCGCGCGGCGCAGGCCACCGGCATGCCGGCCGGGGTGTTCAACATGATCTACGGCGGCGGCGTCGGCGAGCGGTTGGTCAAGCACCCGGCGATCCAGGCCGTCGGCTTCACCGGCTCGCTCAAGGGCGGACGCGCGCTGTGCGATCTGGCCGCGGCCCGGCCGCAGCCGATCCCGGTGTTCGCCGAGATGAGCAGCATCAACCCGGTGCTGGCGCTGCCGGCGGCGTTGGCCGCGCGTGGCGAGCAGGTGGCTGCGGACCTGGCCGCCTCGGTGGTGCTGGGCTGCGGGCAGTTCTGCACCAACCCCGGCATGGTGATCGGCATCGCCTCGGCCGAGTTCTCCTCCTTCGTCGCCAGCCTAACCGGGCGCATGGCCGACCAGCCGGCGCAGACCATGCTCAACGCCGGCACCCTGAAGAGCTACGAACGCGGCATCGCCGCCCTGCACGCGCACCCCGGCATCCGCCATCTGGCCGGCCAGCCGCAAAAAGGCCGCCAGGCGTTGCCACAGCTGTTCCAGGCCGACGCGCGCCTGCTGATAGAGGGGGACGAACTACTGCAGGAGGAGGTCTTCGGGCCGGTCACCGTGGTCGTCGAAGTGGCCGATGCCGCCGAGCTGCAGCGTGCCTTGCAGGGGCTGCGCGGCCAGCTCACCGCGACCCTGATCGCCGAGCCGGAGGACCTCTCGTGCTTCGCCGCCCTGGTGCCCCTGCTCGAGCGCAAGGCCGGGCGCCTGCTGCTCAACGGCTACCCGACCGGCGTGGAAGTCTGCGACGCCATGGTCCACGGCGGCCCCTATCCGGCCACCTCGGACGCCCGCGGCACCTCGGTGGGCACCCTGGCCATCGACCGCTTCCTGCGCCCGGTGTGCTACCAGAACTACCCCGACGCACTGTTGCCCCTCGCCCTCAAGGACGCCAATCCGCTGGGCATCACCCGCCTGGTGGACGGCGTCGCCAGCCGCGAGCCCCTCTAGCCGCCCTGCCATCGGCTGCATCGCCCGCGCCGACGGGCGATGTTAAGGCTGAACCGCTTCCGGCGGGTGACGTTGTGGGTAGAAGGTTGTGCTGGCTTGGTTCATATCCCTGTCGGTTGCGGGATTGTTCCTGAAACTGTTTTTGGCCCGTGTCATGGATCTGTTTGTGTTAGTTGTCGTCGTGCGCTGACTGATCGACTCGACCGAGGACAGGTTCTTTTGAATGTATTGCCCGAACTGCCAATAGATAGAAAGTTGCTGGACGAGGTTGTGATCTTCTATCAGGAGAGTCTTGGCTTCGGAAAAAGAGACTTCGAGACGCTCAGTTTCGCGACCCGGATCAATCAAGACCTGGGCGTCGATGGCGATGACTCCAATGATCTGGTTCCGCCTTTCTTCCAGCATTTCCAGGTGGACACCGCGGAATACGATTGTCTGCGTTACTTCCGCCCCGAAGGATTCGGTCCCTTCTACAGGAGACCGAAAGACAAGGCGCGCCAAGGTGACAAGGCCTTTACGTTCGGCATGCTTTACCAGGCGGCCCTGATGAAGAAGTGGTGCCAGGCGACATTCGAGTCGGCCCAATGGCGGAGCGAGAGGCTCTATGTGCGGACGGAGGAATTGCCTGTGAAGGGGTTCGTCATCCGCAATTGATGGCTACCAGGCTTCGCGCCGATTGCGTTCCCTCTCCACATGAACCGTGTTGCGGATGTATCGGTTGTTTTACCCAGTCTTTACCAAGCGCTGACAACCGACAGGCCCCGGACGAGCGATGATAGGCACCATGAAAGGCGGGTGCTTGGGCGCCCGTGTCCGGAGGTGCAATCAAGATGTCGTCGCAAGCCGTGTTCAAGTCGATCGCCGCTGCCTTGGCCCTGAGCCTGTCGGCCGCCGCCGTGGCCGGACCGCCCGGTTATGGTCCCGGCCCGGGGCGTGGCTGGGGGCCGGGCCCCGGGCATGGCCACGGCCTGCCGGATTACGCGCGGTCGCTGTGGATCGGCAGTGCGCTCTACTTCGTCGCTGCGGGCACCTACTACCTGTGGAATGCCGACCGCCGCCAGTACGTGGTGGTGGAGCCGCCGCCGGCGGTGCAGCAGGCGCCGGCAGGCGTGAGCTATGACGTGATCGCTTACCCGGCGCGCGGGCAGACGCCCGACCAGCAGAGCCGCGACCGCTACGAGTGCCACACCTGGGCCGTTGGCCAGAGCGGCTTCGACCCGGCCGTGGCCAGCCAGGCGCCGGCACCGGGCGTGGCGGATACCTACCGGCGGGCGCTGGGTGCCTGCCTGAATGGGCGGGGCTACAGCATCAATTGAAACAACCGGCTCCGGGCCGGACCGAACAGGCCGCTTCGCAGGTAATCGTGCGGTGATTCCTTGGCAATCCCTCCCCAGGGCAAGGAGTCGGGTTACGCATGCTGCGGGGCGGCCTTCTTATTTTTCCCGACGCTATTGGAGCGGAATCATGCCCTCACCCCAGCCCTCTCCCGGAGGGAGAGGGGGCCGTTCGGAGCGGGGCTGAGTCCGGAGCCATCCTGAAACGTCTACGGCGTATTCGCCGAATCGCGGACAGAGTCCTGCACCTTCCGGCAGTGCCCCGTAGGATGGCGTTGAGCGAAGCGATACCCATCGCCATGGTCCGATGGGTATCGCAGGCTCAACCCATCCTACGAAAAGCGCCCCGGTGCGCTGGGCAAGACAGTTGCTCCTACAGCTCCAGGGAAACACGGGCGTAGGAGCGGACTCCGTCCGCGATTGGATTCACCGGCCACGCCGGACGTCCCGGCAACACAGGCTAAGCCGCACTCCGCGCACTGAGAAAGGTGGCGAAGATGATCAGCGCGCCACCGGCCAGCATCCGCAGGCTCGGCTGTTCGCCGAACAGCACGGCGGCGAAGGCGATGCCGTAGACCGGCTCCAGGGCGAAGATCACCGCCGCGGTGCGCGCCTTGATCAGTTGCAGGCTGGCGACGAACAGGCTGTGCGCCACGCCCGTGCACAGTACCCCCAGCAACACCAGCCACAGCCAGTCCAGCGCCCGCACCGCGGGCAGTTCGAACAGCGCCAGCGGCGCCAGGCAGAGGACGATGGTGAGGTTCTGCGCGAAGGCCGAGAGGATCGGGTCCAGCCCGCGAACGCTGGCGCGGTTGGCCAGCGACAGCAGGGCGAACAGCAGGCCCGAGACTATGCCCCAGAACAGCCCGGCGGTGGCGCCCTGGCTGAAGTCCAGGTTCGGCGTCACCAGCACCAGGCCTAGGCACACCAGCCCCACCACCAGGTACTCGGCGCGACGGATGCGTTCGCGGAACAGCAGCCCTTCCAGCAGCACGGTGAAGGCCGGGAAGCTGGCGAAACCCAGGGTGGCCACGGCGACGTTGCCCACCTTCACCGCGAGAAAGAAGGTCAGCCAGTGCGCGCACAGCAGCAGCCCGCTACCGGCCAGCGCGGCGGCCTGGCGCGGGCTTGGCCGCGGTTGCGCCGCCAGGTGCCCGGCGAAGGCGCCGCCCAGGGCCGCCAGGCCGAACAGCGCGCGGCCGAAGACGATCACCAGCGGGGCAGCGAGGATGAGTTTGCCGAAGATGCCGCTCAGGCCGAACATCAGGGCGCCTACGTGCAGGCCGATCAGGGCCGAGCGGGGTGTCAGTCGGGGAACGCGCATTGCTTCTCTATCTATCGCAGGATCGCAGGTGCTCGATGAGCCAGTCGCCTGGCGGTTGAAGGCCTCAGGCCAGGCGCGCGCCGTTGGGCAGCGGCTTGTCGAAGCCGGCCAGCACCACTTTGTCGTCGCTGTCGTAGACGCCGGTGACCAGCACTTCCGAGCGCACCCCGGCGATGGACTTGGGGGCGAAGTTGCAGACGCACAGGACCTGGCGGCCGAGCAGTTCGTCGAGGGAATAGTGCGCGGTGATCTGCGCGCTGGAGGTCTTCAGCCCCAGCGGGCCGAGGTCGACCTGCAGGATGTACGCCGGCTTGCGCGCCTTGGTGTTGGGTTCGGCGTGGACGATGGTGCCCACGCGCAGTTCGACGCGCTCGAAATCCTGCCACTCGATGGTCTCTGCCGACATCGCCGATCTCCTCAGCTCATCTTCTCAATGATGGGGCGGCAGTCTAGGGCGTGGCGGGGCGTTTGTCTGTCGCGCGGCTAGCGGGAATTGTCGCGCGCCTCGCGGCGGATCTGCCGCGGCGTGCTGCCGAACTGGCGGACCAGGGCGGCGGTGAAGGCGCTCTGCGAGGCATAGCCGACCCGCGCGGCGATCTCGCCCACCGCCAGGTGCGTGGCGCAGAGCAGTTCGCGGCCCAGTTGCAGGCGGCGCTGGCGCAC
Source organism: Pseudomonas citronellolis (assembly GCF_001586155.1). NCBI lineage: Bacteria > Pseudomonadati > Pseudomonadota > Gammaproteobacteria > Pseudomonadales > Pseudomonadaceae > Pseudomonas > Pseudomonas citronellolis. The sequence continues at coordinate 5,029,644 of NZ_CP014158.1, read as the reverse complement.
GTAGTCCATGGGCGTCTGCCCGGTCTCGGCGAGGAAGCGGGCGTGGAAGCGCGCCGCCGACAGCCCGGCCAGCCGCGCCAGGTCGGCGACCTGCAGCGGGTGGCCGGCGTGGCGGTCGACGTAGGCGTCCAGGCTGGCCAGCGGCAGGCGCGTCGGCTCCTCGGCGGCGTGCTGCATGCCGGCCAGGCTGGCGAGCAGCAGCAGGGCGCCCTGGCGGGCGATCACCGGGTCCTGCAGGGGGCTGGCGGCCAGCCAGTGCACCAGTTGCCCCTGGGCCGGGTTCAGGGCCAGGGCGGCGGGGCGCTCCAGCAGGCGGCGGATGCTCTGCGCGTGCTCGCCCAGGCCGCGCAGCAGCAGGTCCTCGTCCTCCAGGTCGAACACCAGGCACTGGCTGCCGCCGGGGGCGGCGCAGGCGTGGTGCGCGCCGCGCGGCACCACCGCGAAGTGCTGGCGGGTGACGCGGCTGCCCAGGCCGCCGACCTCGAACTCCAGGTCGCCGGACAGCCCCAGGACCAGTTGCGCGTGGTCGTGGCTGTGGGCGAGGTGCTCGTGGCTGTAGCGGCGCAGGGAGAGGATCTGGCTCATGGCGGGCTCCGGGGGCAGGCCCACAGTCTAGCGCGGCGCAGGCTGTCACGGGACTGTCGCACGGCCGTCACGCGCGGGTCACCGCCGGGCCGGAAAATCGACTAAACCCCGCCGGAGGCCGCCCATGACCAGCGCCCAACGCCTGATGCCGACCAAGAAACAACGGGTGCGCACCCTGTGGATATCCGACGTCCACCTGGGCACGCGCGACTGCCAGGCCGAGCACCTGGCGGGCTTCCTCAAGCGCTACCACGCCGAGCGCATCTACCTGGTGGGCGACATCATCGACGGCTGGAAGCTGCGCGGCGGCATCTACTGGCCGCAGGCGCACACCAACGTGATCCGCCGCCTGCTGACCATGAGCAAGCGCGGCACCGAGGTGATCTACGTCACCGGCAACCACGACGAGTTCCTGCGCCGCTACTCCACGCTGCTGCTGGGCAACATCCGCCTGGTCGACGAGATCGAGCACACCACCGCCGACGGCCGCCGCCTGCTGGTGATCCACGGCGACCAGTTCGACGTGATCACCCGCTACCACCGCTGGCTGGCGTTCCTCGGCGACTCGGCCTACGAGTTCACCCTGACCCTCAACCGCTGGCTGAACCACTGGCGCAGCCGCTACGGCTATGGCTACTGGTCGCTGTCGGCGTACCTGAAGCACAAGGTGAAGACCGCGGTGAACTTCATCAGCGACTTCGAGGAAGCCATCGCCCACGAAGTCCACAAGCGCGGGCTGAACGGCGTGGTCTGCGGGCACATCCACCACGCGGAGATCCGCCAGATCGGCGAGGTGGAGTACCTCAACTGCGGCGACTGGGTGGAGTCCTGCACGGCGCTGATCGAGCACTGGGACGGCAGCATCCAGCTCTACCGCCTGGCCGAGGAGCAGCTCCAGCACGCCAGCGAGGCCATCGTCGCCGAGCCGGCGGCATGAGGCTGCTGATTGTCAGCGACGCCTGGGCGCCGCAGGTGAACGGCGTGGTGACCAGCCTGCGTGCGCTGGTCGCCGAACTGGAAGCGATGGGGCACCAGGTGCGCCTGCTGTCGCCGGCCGAGTTCCGCAGCCGGCCCTGCCCGAGCTACCCGGAAATCCCCCTGGCCTGGGACCTGTGGAAGGTCGGCCCGGCCATCGAGGCCTTCGCCCCGGACTGCGTGCACCTGGCCACCGAGGGCCCGTTGGGCTGGGCCGCGCGACGCTGGCTGTTGCGCCGCGGCCTGGCCTTCACCACGGCGATCCACACGCGCTTCCCGGAATACCTGAACAACCGCTGGTCCTGGCTGCCGTTGTCCTTCGGCTACGCCGTGTTGCGCCGCTTCCACGCGCCCAGCGCGGCGGTGCTGGTGAGCAGCGAGCGCATGCGTGGCGCCTTCGCCGACTGGGGCGTGCAAGGTCTGGAGTTGTGGCGCAAGGGCGTGGATACCAAGCAATTCCAGATGGGGCCGGGGCCTGTCGAGGGCCCGGTGTTCCTCTATGTCGGGCGCCTGGCGCCGGAGAAGAACCTGGAAGCCTTCCTCGACCTGGACCTGCCCGGGCTCAAGCGGGTGGTCGGCGACGGCCCATTGCGTAGCGCATTGCAGGCGCGTTATCCCCAGGTGCAATTCCTCGGCTACCGCCATGGCGAGGCGCTGGCCGAGGCCTATCGCGCGGCCAGTGTGCTGGTGTTCCCCTCGCGCACCGACACCCTCGGCCTGGTGATGTACGAGGCCCTGGCCTGCGGCACGCCTGTGGCCGCCTTCCCGGTGCCGGGCCCGCTGGACGTGCTGGAGGATGGCGTCACTGGCGCCATCGATAGCGACCTGCGCAAGGCTTGCCTGCGCGCCCTGGCGCTGGACCGCCAGGCCTGCGCCGAGTGGGCCGCCGGGCAGTCCTGGCGGCTCTCGGCGCAGCAGTTCCTGGCCCTGCAGCGGCCGCTCGGCGAGCCGGGTGGCATGACCGAGGCCGAGGCCCTGGTCGACTGAGGCCTAGTGGAACAGGTCGCGGTCGCTGTCCAGGCTCTGGTCCACCAGCCACTTGCCGTGGGCGATGGAGGCGTGCTGCGCGGCGTCCAGGTCGGCGAGGAAGGCCATCTTCGTCGGCAGCGGCTGGCGCCGCGTGCTGCGTCCGTCCGGGGCGATGATCTGGCAGCCGCCGGCATAGGGCGTGGGCAGCCCCGGGTGTTCGAAGACGCGGGCGATGATGGTGTAGTCGCGATGGGTGCATTGCAGGGTTTGCATGGCATGGACCTCGCTGTCGGGCCAGGGGGCGCCGCCTGCGCCATTGCCGGCGCCAGGCGCCGCGCCGCTCTGGCGTGGCTGTCCCGCTTGGGGCGGGGCCTGTGCTTTCGCGTATCCCCACCTTAGAACAGCGGGCCGGCCGTGCAAGGACGGGGCGACGAAGGGCGCCGCGGCACTTTTCTTCTACCGCGCCCGGCGCCAGACTGTCGGCATGCCTATCCATAGACTTTCCCGCCTCGGCGACCTCGCGCCCGGCCAGTGGGACGCCCTGCTGCCGGACGCCCAGCCGTTCCTGCGCCACGCCTTCCTCGCCAGCCTGGAGGACAGCGGCAGCGTCACCGCGCGCACCGGCTGGCGCCCGGCGCACCATGTGCTGCTCGACGACACCGGGCGGCTGCGCGCGGCGCTGCCGGCCTACGTGAAGGCGCATTCCTATGGCGAATACGTGTTCGACTGGGGCTGGGCGGACGCCTGCCAGCGCGCCGGCATCCGCTACTACCCCAAGCTGCTGGTGGGCGTGCCCTTCTCGCCGGTGAGCGGTGCGCGCCTGCTGGGCTCGGACGAGGGCATCGCCGAGTTGCTGGGCGTGCTGGCCGAGGGCACCGCGGAAGGCGTGTGGTCCGGCGTGCACGTGAACTTCACCGATCCGCGCGCCGATGGGTTGATCGCCGCGCAGGACGGCTGGCTGGAGCGCCTGGGCTGCCAGTACCACTGGTTCAACCGCGGTTACCGGGACTTCCAGGATTTCCTCGACGCCCTGGCCTCGCGCAAGCGCAAGCAACTGCGCAAGGAGCGTGAGCAGGTGGCGGGGCAGGGCATGGAGTTCCGCTGGATGGAGGGGCCCGAGCTGGCCGAGGCCGACTGGGACTTCGTCTATGCCTGCTACGCCAGCACCTACGAGGTGCGCGGCCAGGCGCCGTACCTGACGCGGGAGTTCTTCAGTCTGCTGGCCGAGCGCATGGGCGAGGCGATCCGCGTGGTCTTCGCCCGCCGCAACGGACGGCCGGTGGCCATGGCCTTCAGCCTGGTGGATGGCGACACCCTCTACGGGCGCTACTGGGGCTGCCTGGCGGAGTATGACCGCCTGCACTTCGAGACCTGCTTCTACCAGGGCCTGGACTACGCCCTGGCCGCCGGGCTGCGCCGTTTCGACGCCGGCGCCCAGGGCGAGCACAAGCTGATCCGTGGCTTCGAGCCGGTGCTCACACGCTCCTGGCACCAGTTGGGGCACCCGGGCCTGCGCGCCGCGGTGGACGATTTCCTCGCCCAGGAACGCGCCGGCATCCGCGCCTACGCCGAGGAGGCGCGGGCGGCGCTGCCTTACCGGCAGGCGGAGTAAGGGAAAGTCGGGTAGAAGGTCGGCCCCCGGCCGCTACGACAGGCTCGCGGGGTGGCCAAGTCGACCAGGGACCGAGACCGGGTGGGGCTCAGACGTGGCTCGCCTGGCCGCCCCATTCGAGGAAGCGCACGCGGTGCGTGGTGCCCTCGTGGTCCTGGTACACGAGGTAGGCGGGGACCATGCCCACCTTGTGCGAGTTGTCGGTACGGTGCAGCACCTTGTCGATATCCAGCGACATGCCGTAGTGATATTCGACCGTCGGAAGGTCGGCGCCCGGCTCCTTGATCGCGTCCTGGGCGAAGACCATGGGAGCGAGGCTGGAAAGCACCGCCGATACGACAGAAGCAATCTTCATTCTGGTGGTCCTCATAGCGAAGGGGATGAAGCCCCGCCCTGGAGCACTGGCATCCGATGTCTGGCCGCGGGTCCGGGGGCGGGCAGGGGGCGATGCGTCAGGCGTCCACCGCGTGGCGGGGCGTGGAACAGATATGACCACCGAACCACCCCACGCGAGAAATTGATGTGCTTGCTAATGATCATCGACCAGGGTGATGCGGCGACTTGTCGCAGGGTTCGGGATGGAGGCTTAAGGCTTCATTAACGGACTGGGCGATATGCCGCAGGAATCCTGTAGAAGCGGGCCCTGCCCGCGATTCGCGCGCAGGGCGCGCTCCTACAAGGTGCGGTGCTTTGCGAATGGGCAGGGCAGGAGATTCGGCGTCAACCTGTAAGCGGGCCCTGCCCGCGATTCGCGCGCAGGGCGCGCTCCTACAAGGTGTGGTGCTTTGCGAATGGGCTGGGCAGGAGATTCGGCGTCAACCTGTAGGAGCGGGCCCTGCCCGCGATTCGCGCGCAGGGCGCGCTCCTACAGCCAGACCGCGTTCCAGAAGGGGTAGTCGCCAACCTTGGCCACCAGGCCGGCACGTAGGGGATTGGCGACGACGTAGCGTGCGGCGGCACGCAGGTCCTCGTCTCGGCGCAGTGCGCGATCATGATACGCCCGTGCCCATAGTGTTCCGGACCTGCCCAGACACTGGTTCACGTGCCGGGCACTGCATGATTTCAGACGGTTCACAAGACTGTTCAAGCTCGCCCCAGAACCGATCTGGAGCAGCCAGTGGGCATGGTCGGGCATCAGTACCCAAGCCAGCATATGGCCGTCGTCGAGGAGCCTCGGGTCGCCGAAGCAGCGCGCTGCCGCACAGGCGGCAGGAAAGCAGCGAAAAATGGGTGTGCGGTCGTATGTGGTGGTCGTAACCAGGTAGGTCGTATGAGGCTGGGAAAACCGACCTTTGCGCAGCGCCGAATGGCCCGGGGATTGCTCGTCCATATTCAGTCCTCAGGGGAAAGGACTGAATATCGCTTCCAACCCCTGAGGAAAGAGCGCTGGCCGCCACCGAATGCGCTGCCTGCCCTGTAGGAGCGGGCTCTGCCCGCGAAATCGCGCGCAGGGCGCGCTCCTACAGGGGGATTGTTGGTTAATCCACCCCCACGAACCCGCCGGTCTGGTGGCGCCACAGGCGGGCGTAGAGGCCGCCGTGTTCGATCAGCTCGGCGTGGCTGCCGCTTTCGACGATGCGGCCGTGTTCCAGCACCACCAGGCGGTCCATGCGGGCGATGGTGGAGAGGCGGTGGGCGATGGCGATCACCGTCTTGCCCTGCATCAGCGTCTCCAGGCTTTCCTGGATGGCCGATTCCACTTCCGAATCCAGCGCCGAGGTGGCTTCGTCGAGGATCAGGATCGGTGCGTCCTTGAGCAGCACGCGGGCGATGGCGATGCGCTGGCGCTGGCCGCCGGAGAGCTTTACGCCGCGCTCGCCGACGTGGGCGTCGAGGCCGGTGCGGCCCTGGGCGTCGTACAGCTGCGGGATGAACTCGCTGGCGCGGGCCTTGCGCACCGCCTCCTGCAGTTCTTCCTCGCTGGCGCCGGGGCGGCCGTAGAGCAGGTTGTCGCGGATCGAGCGGTGCAGCAGCGAGGTGTCCTGGGTGACCATGCCGATCTGCGCGCGCAGGCTCTCCTGGGTCACGTGGGCGATGTCCTGGTCGTCGATCAGGATGCGCCCGCCTTCGAGGTCATACAGGCGCAGCAGCAGGTTGACCAGGGTCGACTTGCCGGCGCCGGAGGGCCCGACCAGGCCGATCTTCTCGCCCGGGCGCACCACCAGGTCCAGGCCCTGGATCAGGCCGCTGCCCTTGCCGTAGCTGAAGTCCACCTCGTCGAAGCGCACCTCGCCGCGCGTCACCACCAACGGCTTGGCGTCGGGCGCGTCGACCACCTGGCGGGGGATGGCGATGGTCTGCATGCCGTCCTGCACCTGGCCGATGTTCTCGAAGATGCCGCCGACCACCCACATGATCCAGCCGGACATGTTGTTGATGCGGATCACCAGGCTGGTGGCCAGGGCGATGGCGCCCACCGAGATCAGTTCCTGGCTCCACAGCCACAGCGCCAGGCCCGTGGTGCCGGCGATGAGGATGCCGTTCATGATGGTGATGCTGACGTCCATGGAGGTCACCACGCGCCCGGCGCGCTGGGCCTTGTGCGTCTGCTCGGCGATGGCCTCGCGGGCGTAGTCCTCTTCCTGGCGGGTGTGGGCGAACAGCTTGAGGGTGGTGATGTTGGTGTAGCCGTCGACGATGCGCCCCATCAGCTTGGAGCGCGAGTCCGAGGCGGCCACCGAGCGGCGCTTCACTTGCGGCACGAAGTAGGCGAGGGCGCCGACGTAGGCGATCACCCAGAGCACCAGGGGGATCATCAGCCGCCAGTCGGCCTCGGCGAACAGCACCAGGGCGCTGATGGTGTAGATCGCCACGTGCCACAAGGCGTCCACCACCTGCACTGCCGAGTCGCGCAGCGAGTTGCCGGTCTGCATGATGCGCTGGGCGATGCGCCCGGCGAAGTCGTTCTGGAAGAAGCCCAGGCTCTGCTTGAGCACGTAGCGGTGGTTCTGCCAGCGGATCAGGTTGGTCATGCTGGGGTTGATGCTCTGGTGCACCAGCATGTCGTGCAGGGCGTTGAACAGCGGGCGCAGCACCAGCGCCACCACGGCCATCCAGGCCAGTTCGTTGCCGTGCAGGCGGAAGAAGTCGGCGGGCGCGGTGTTCTGCGCGAGGTCGACGATGCGCCCCAGGTAGCTGAACAGCGCCACCTCGATCAGGGCGACGATCAGGCCGACCACCAGCAGGATCGAGAACACCGGCCAGACCTGGCGCAGGTAGTAGGTGTAGAAGCGCCAGACGTCGGCCGGAGGCATGTGCTCGGGGGCGTCGCGGAAGGGGTCGATGAGCTTTTCGAAGCGGCGGTAGAGCATGATGTCTCTCGGTTGTCGCGGGCCCGTCCCGGGCCCGCCGTTTCAGGCCTCCGTCAGCGTGGGAATCGGGGATTCTCAGAGACGCTTGGCGGAGAGTATGACCACCGGCTCGGCGGGCACGTTCTGGTACATGCCGCGGTTGGTGGTGGGCACCTTGGCGATCATGTCGACCACGCCCATGCCGCGCACGACCTTGCCGAACACGGCGTAACCGAAGTCGCGCTGGCCGTGGTCGAGGAAGTCGTTGTCGGTCAGGTTGACGAAGAACTGGCTGGTGGCCGAGTTCACGTCGCTGGTGCGGGCCATGGCCAGGGTGCCGCGGGCGTTGAGCAGGCCGTTGTCGGCCTCGTTCTTGATCGGCTCGCCGGTGTCCTTCTCCTGCATCTTCTCGGTGAAGCCGCCGGTCTGCACCATGAAGCCGGGGATCACCCGGTGGAAGATGGTGCCGTTGTAGAAGCCGCTGTCGACGTAGCCGAGGAAGTTCTTCACGCTGATCGGCGCCTTGGCGCTGTCGAGTTCTACCTCGATCTCGCCCAGGGTGGTGGAGAGCAGCACGTGGGGTTTCGCCGGGTCGGCGGCGAGCGCCGAGGTGGCCAGGACGAGGGTACAGGCGGCGAGCAGGAAGCGTTTGAACAGGGTCATTTTGCGGATGTTTCCTGAGGTGTTTTAGGAATGGTCTACCTGCTCGAGGAAGTCGAGCAGGGTGCTGTTGAAGGCTTGCGGCTGGTCCAGCGGGGTGGCGTGGCGCGAATCCTCGATCACCACCAGGCGCGCGTTGGGCAGGCGCTCCACGTAGGCCTGCTTGAGCGTCACCGGGGTGTAGTCGCGGTCGGCGCTGACCACCAGCGTCGGACAGGTTATGCGCCCCAGGCGCTCCTGCACACCCCAGCCGATGATGGCGTGCAGGCTGGAAAGGTAAGCGCGTTTGTCGTTCTGCGGCCAGCGCTGCTCGATCTTGCGCCGCAGGTCGGCCTGCTCCGGCTTGGGGAACAGCAGCTTGCCGAGGGCCTTGCCCACGGTGTCCAGGCCCAGCACGTGGGCGAGGAACAGCCGGCGCGCCACTTCCAGGTATTCGCGCAAAGTGCGCGGCTTCACTTCCGGGGCGCTGTTGACGATGGTCAGGCTCTTGAGCAGGTCCGGCCGGCGGGTGGCCAGCTCGAAGCCGATCATTCCGCCCATGCTGATGCCCACCAGGTGCACCGGGGCCAGGCGCAGTTCCTCGATCAGCGCCGCCACGTCCTCGGCGAAGCCGGCGATGCTGTAGCGCTCGCGGGGCTTGTCGGACTGGCCGTGGCCGCGCACGTCGAGGGCGATCACCCGGTGCCGCCGGAGCAGCTCCGGCACCTGGTACTCCCAGTCGCGGCTGCTCGAGCCCAGGCCGTGCACCAGCAGCACGGGCGTGCCCTGGCCGCTGTCCTCGAAGTACAGGCGCTGGCCGTCGTGGTGCAGGTAGGGCATCGGCGGTTCTCCGGGTCAGGCGCTCGGCGGCGCGGCGAAGGGGGCGTCCAGGGGTACGTTGGCGAAGGTCTTCAGCAGTTCGACGAGGATCTGCGTGGCCGGGCCCAGGGGCTTTTCCTTGTTCGGATAAAGATAGAAGCGGCTCTCGCGGGTGACGCCCTGGGTCAGCGGCAGCGGCTTCAGCGAGCCGTCGCGCAGTTCGCGCTCGATCATGTGCCGCGGCAGCCAGGCGAAGCCCAGGCCGTTGCCGACGAAGGTGGCGGCGGTGGCCAGGCTGCCCACCGTCCAGCGCTGCTCGGCGCCCAGCCAGCCGACGTCGCGCGGCTGCAGGCGGCCGGAGTCGCGGATGACCACCTGCATCTGGCTTTCCAGGTCCTGGTGCGTCAGCTCGCGCTGCAGGCGGTGCAGCGGATGGTCCGGGTTGGCCACGGCGACGAATTCCACGGTGCACAGGTCGGCGCCCAGGTAGCCGGCGATGTTCAGCCCGCTGATGGCCAGGTCCGCATGGCCCTGCTGCAGCGCCTCTTCGACGCCGGACAGCACCTCCTCGCGCAGCAGCACGCGGCAGCCGCGGCTCTGCGGCACGAACGCGGACAGCGCGCGGACCAGGCGCAGGGTGGGGTAGGCTGCGTCCACCACCAGGCGCACTTCCGGTTCCCAGCCCTGCTCCATGTGGTGGGCCAGTTCCTCCAGCTGGCCGGCGCTCTTCACCAGTTGCCGCGAGCGCCGCAGCAGCACCTCGCCGGCCTCGGTGAGCACCGCCTTGCGGCCGTCGATGCGCAGCAGCGGCACGCCGAGCTGCTCCTGCATGCGCGCCACCGTGTAGCTGATGGAAGACTGCGAGCGGTGCAGGGCCTCGGCGGCCTGGGCGAAGCCGCCGTGGTCGACCACCGCCTGCAGCGTGCGCCATTGATCCAGGGTAACGCGGGGCGCTTTCATCCTCGCCTCCTCTTGTCTAATCTGGCGCTCTGCCTGAACCGAGCGAGACCGCCACATGAAAAGAATCTGCTGTGCGTTGCTGCTGTCGCTGCCGTTGACCGCCCTGGCCTACCCGATCGAGGTGGAGAAGTCCCTCAACGGCACGGAGATCGACGTCCAGACCCAGGACATCGGCGACAGCATGGGCGCCGTGCTGTTGCAGAACTACGGCAAGCAGGACGTGGCCTGCACCGCGGTGTTCCAGAACGGCCCGGAGTCGCCCAAGGTGCGCAAGACGGTGCTCGCCGCCGGCAAGTCCAGCAACCTCACCGCCAGCTTCGGCCGCGCCATCATCAAGCTGCGCATCAAGCTGACCTGCAACCCGGCCTGAGCCGGCAGCGCATGTTCTCCAGACTAGGAGCAGACGCGGTACAAATCAACTAAATCGATATTTTGAAGCAATTATTTCTGCTTTTTTATCGATAAGTCATTCCATAAGCTGGCCTCCATCGACGCAAACGACCGCTGGAGGTCAAGCCCATGTCCCGTGTTCTGGTAATCGAAAGCAGCGCCCGCCAACAAGGTTCGGTCTCCCGCCAGCTGACCGCCGAGTTCATCGCCAACTGGCGCGCCGCCCACCCCGCCGACGAGATCCAGGTCCGCGACCTGGCGCTGGAACAGGTGCCGCACCTGGACGCCGACCTGCTGGGCGGATGGATGAAGCCGGCCGAGCAGCACAGCGCCGCCGAGCAGGCCGCGCTGCAGCGTTCCAACCTGCTCACCGAGGAGTTGCTGGCCGCCGACGTGCTGGTGCTGGCCGCGCCCATGTACAACTTCGCCATCCCCAGCACCCTGAAGTCCTGGCTGGACCACGTGCTGCGCGCCGGCGTCACCTTCAAGTACACCGAGACCGGTCCCCAGGGCCTGCTCGGCGGCAAGCGCGCCTACATCCTGACCAGCCGCGGCGGCGTCTACGCCGGCGGCCCGCTGGACCACCAGGAGCCCTACCTGCGCCAGGCCCTGGCCTTCATCGGCATCCACGACGTCACCTTCGTCCATGCCGAGGGTCTGAACATGGGCCCCGAGTTCGCCGAGAAAGGCCTGGCCAAGGCCCGCGAGCAACTGGCCGCGGTGGCCTGACCCCAGATTCCGGCTTACCACTTGCGCGCCCGTCGCTCCTGGGCGCGACGCCCGGTCGACGCACTTCCCCCCTGCGAATGTCGACCGGGCTTTTTCTTTGCCGGGGTTCGCGATGACATGGGGCGCCGGCCCTGCCGGCGGGATCGCGGATGAATCCTATCCACGTCGTTCCCATGTAGGAGCGCGCCCTGCGCGCGAATCGCGGGCAGGGCCCGCTACAGGCCGACGCTGAACCTCCCGTTCATGCCGGACAGCACCCTGGCCCTTTCTTCGCCCCGGCAAAACCGCTATGTTCCACGCCCCTTTTCGGTGCGCCTGTCCGGTCATGCCTTACCTGCTTTTCGTAACCGTCCTCTGGGCGTTTTCCTTCAGCCTGATCGGTGAGTACCTCGCCGGCCAGGTGGACAGCTATTTCGCCGTGCTCACCCGGGTGCTGCTGGCCGGCGCGGTGTTCCTGCCGCTGACGCGCTGGCGCGGGGTGGCGCCGCGCTTCATCGGCGGGGTGATGCTGGTCGGCGCGCTGCAGTTCGGCATCACCTACGTCTGCCTGTACCAGAGTTTCCGCGTGCTGACGGTGCCCGAGGTGCTGCTGTTCACCGTGCTCACGCCGCTGCACGTGGCGCTGATCGACGACGCCCTGAACCGCCGCTTCAACCCCTGGGCGCTGCTGGCAGCGGCGGTGGCCGTGCTGGGCGCGGCGATCATCCGCTACGATGGCGTCAGCGGCGACTTCATCGAAGGCTTCCTGCTGCTGCAACTGGCCAACGCCACCTTCGCCGCCGGCCAGGTGCTGTACAAGCACCTGGTGGCGCGCTACCCGTCGGACATCCCGCAGTACCGCCGCTTCGGCTACTTCTTCGTCGGCGCGCTGCTGGTGGCGTTGCCCGGCTGGGTGCTGCTGGGCAACCCGGCCAAGCTGCCGACCACCGAGGTGCAGTGGCTGGTGCTGCTGTTCATGGGCCTGCTGGCCACTGCCCTTGGGCAGTTCTGGTGGAACAAGGGGGCTACGCTGGTGGATGGCGGCACCCTGGCGGTGATGAACAACCTGCACGTGCCGGTGGGGCTCCTGATCAACCTGCTGATCTGGAACGAACATGCCGACCTGGCCCGCCTGGCCCTGGGCGGCGGGGTGATAGTGGCGTCGCTCTGGGTGAACCGCCTGGGGCTGGCGCGGAGGGCCGTGGCATGAACATTTCCGGTCGCGGCGTCGCCCTTTCCCTGGCCGCCTCGGTGCTCTTCGTCACGCTGCCGGGCTACCTGCGCTGGCTGGCGCCGCTGGACAGCATCCAGATCGTGGCGCACCGGGTGGTCTGGTCGATCCCCATGGTCCTGCTGCTGGTGGCCTTCACCGGCCAGGGCGGCGTGCTGCGCGATGCCGGCCGGCGCCTGCTGCGCGAGCGCTGGCTGCTGCTGTGCTTCCCGCTGAGCGCGGCGATGATGCTGGTGCAGTGGGGCGTGTTCATCTACGCGCCCATGGTCGGCCAGACCCTGCAGCTGTCCCTGGGCTACTTCCTGCTGCCGCTGACCATGGTGCTCTGCGGCCGGCTGTTCTACGGCGAGCGCCTGACGCCGCTGCAGGGCATCGCCGTGGCCTGCGCGCTGGTCGGCGTGCTCCACGAGCTGTGGCTGACCCGCGCCTTCTCCTGGTTCAGCCTGATCACCGCCCTGGGTTATCCACCGTATTTCATGCTGCGCCGGCGCATGGGCGTGGACGCGCTGTCCGGCTTCGTCTTCGAGATGGCGGTGCTGCTGCCCTTCGCCCTGTGGACCATCTGGCACTTCGGCGACCTCCAGGTGTTCGCCGAAACGCCGCGGCTGTGGGCGCTGCTGCCGATGCTGGGGCTGATCAGCGCCCTGGCCTTCGCTGCCATGATGGCCTCCAGCCGGCTGCTGCCCATGGGGCTGTTCGGCATCCTCAGCTATGTCGAGCCGATGCTGCTGTTCCTGCTGGCGGTGCTGTTCCTCGGCGAGGCGTTCCAGCCGCAGCAGCTGTGGACCTACGGGCCGATCTGGCTGGCCATCCTGCTCACCGGCTGGGACAGCGCGCGGCTGCTGCGCAAGCAGGCGCGGCGCGAGCGGCGGGGTGGTGGGGCGTGATGAGGCACGCTTTCAGCCACGCCATTTCAATGTAGGAGCGCGCCCTGCGCGCGATTCGCGGGCAGGGCCCGCTCCTACAGCCCTGCCCAACCGTGGGGCGAATAACCGTTCGCGGTTATCCGCCGTTGGTCCCGCGCCCATGAAAAACGCCGTTTTCCCGGGCAGGGAAAACGGCGTCCTTGTTCTCGCGGCGCGGGCCCTTACTCGAAGCGATTGCCCGGCAGGTCGGCCTTGGCCAGGGTCTCCGGCAGCACGCGCTTGGCCGCCAGGTAATGGCGTTGCCAGTACTTGTCGTTGAGGTTGGCCACTTTCACCCGCTGCCCGCGGCGCGGGGCGTGGACGAAGCGGTCGTTGCCGACGTAGATGCCCACGTGGTCGACGTTGCGGCTGCGGATGCGGAAGAACACCAGGTCGCCGGGCTGCAGGTCGCGGCGCGCCACCTTGGGGTTGCTGCTCTGGTAGATGGCCCGGGCGGTGCGCGGCAGCTCGACGTCGTCGACGTCGCGGAACACGTACTTGACCAGGCCGCTGCAGTCGAAACCCTTGGGCGAGGTGCCGCCCCAGCGGTAGGGCGTGCCGATCATGCTGAAGGCGCGCTGGGTGACCTGGTGGGCGTCACTGGGCTGCTGCTTCGCCGGCGGGGCGATGCTCAGCAGCTCCTTGCCCTGTACCGGGACACGGAGTTCGAGGGGGGCGGGCGCGTAGGAACGCGTGGCCCGTGGGGAAGCTTCCACCCCGGTTACAACGGCGGCCAAACTGGCTGCCAAGCCTATGGAAAGGCATGTCAAAAGGGTACTGCGCATTCGGCATGTCTTCTTTCTGGTTGTGGATGTAACCCAGACTCCGCTGGATCGCCGTTGCTCTTCGGCGGGCGATGGTTTCCTTTGGTCCGCGAAAAATTCCGCGCATTCTGACCGACTTTTCGTGACAGTGTTTTGACCGTCCGTCGCTTGTGGGGAGCGCCGTGTGACTCGGCGGGCATTCGGTGACATGTGTTCGGACTGCCCGGTCGGGCGCCGACCTTATAGCCGAAAGCCCTATGCCAGGCGGGTTGCCGGGAGATGGCCCAGGTTCGCGCGAGGGGGGCCGGAAGGGGGCGGGAAGGGCGCGGGGTGGGACCTGGTGTCGCAGGGAAAAACCCGACGAAATGCAGGTCCTCTGACGATTTCCGTCAGTCGGCGAGGTGTTCGCGTAGCGCCGGCAGGACTTTTTCGCGCAGCAGCGGCGCCAGCGGCTCGGGGTGGCGGCCGTCTTCCAGCCAGGCCAGCTCTTCCGGTTCGGCGGCGGCGCGGGGGCTCACTTGAGGACCTGGTAGCGCACCTGCACGATGCCGCTGGGGAAGCTGCGCTGTTCCAGCAACTGCAGGCGCCGTTCGAGCCCGATGCCGAACAGCGGGATGCCGGCGCCGAGCAGGTGCGGAATGATGCTGACGATCACCTCGTCGAGCAAGTCCGCCGCCAGGCAGTTGCCGGCCAGGCTGCCGCCGCCCACCAGCCAGATGCGCTGGCAGCCGCGGCCTTCCAGGCTGGCCAGGGCTTCGCTGGGCGGGCAGTGCTGCAGTTCCACCTGGGGCGAGGCCAGCGGCAGCTGGTTGGCGCGGGTGAGGACGATGGCCGGCTTGTCCGGGTAGGGCCAGTCGCCGAAGTCCAGGCATTGCAGGTAGGTGCCGCGGCCCATCAGCAGGCCGTCGATGCCGGCGTAGAAGGCTGAATAGCCATGGTCGTCGTCATGGCCGTCGAATGCGTCCAGCCAGTCGACGCTGCCGTCGGGGCGGGCGATGTAGCCGTCCAGGCTGCTGGCCACGTAATAGATGAGGGTGGCGGACACGGCGTTTCTCCGGGAAAGGCGCGCGGAAGCGCGCGCCTGCCTTGAGCATGGCACCGGCCAGGCGAGGCAGCCAGGCCGGGGGCTGTCGCCCGTCCGATCGGAGCCTGGCGCGGGTTCTCAGGCCTGTTCCATGTCCAGCGCCGGGTGGCGTTCGCTACGAGCCGCCGGTGTCGGCAACAGGCCCTGCAGCCCGCCACGCAGGTCCTGGCCGCTGGGCTGCTGGTAGACGCCCAGGCCGAACTCCGGCAGCACCGCCATCAGGTAGTCGAAGATGTCGCCCTGGATGCGCTCGTAGTCCAGCCACGCGGTGGTGCGGGTGAAGCAGTAGATCTCCAGGGGCACGCCCTCGGCGCCGGGCTGCAGCTGGCGGACCATGCAGGTCATGTGCGGATGGATGTCCGGGTGGGCCTTGAGGTAGGCCTCGGCGTAGGCGCGGAAGGTGCCGATGTTGGTCAGCCGCCGGCGATTGGCCGACAGCGGCACGTTGCCGGCGTTGGCCTGGTTCCACTCGGCCAGCTCGTCCTGCTTGCGCCGCAGGTAGTCGGTCAGCAGGCGCACGCCGGACAGCTTCTGCGCCTCGGCCTCGTCGAGGAAGCGCACCTGGCTGGCGTCGAGGTACAGGCTGCGTTTGATGCGCCGCCCGCCGGACTGCTGCATGCCGCGCCAGTTCTTGAACGACTCGGACATCAGGCGCCAGGTGGGCACCGAGACGATGGTCTTGTCCCAGTTCTGCACCTTCACCGTGTGCAGGGTGATGTCCACCACGTCGCCGTCGGCGCCGACCTGGGGCATCTCGATCCAGTCGCCCACGCGCAGCATGTCGTTGCTGGTCAGCTGCACGCTGGCGACGAAGCTCAGCAGGGTGTCCTTGTAGACCAGCAGCAGGACCGCGGACATGGCACCCAGGCCGGAGAGCAGCAGCATCGGCGAGCGGTCGATGAGGATCGACACCACCACTATGCCGCCGAAGACGAAGAGGAACAGCTTGGCCAGTTGCACGTAGCCCTTGATCGAGCGGGTGCGGGCGTGTTCGGTGCGCGCGTAGATGTCCAGCAGGGCGTCGAGCAGGGCGCTCAGGGCCAGCAGCAGGAACAGCGCGGTGACCGCCATGGCCAGGTTGCGCAGGAAGGCCTCGGGCCTGCCGGCCAGGTTGGGGATCAGCACCAGGCCGAACTGCACCACCAGCGATGGCACGGTCTGCGCCAGGCGCTGGAACACGCGGTTGTCGCGCAGGTCGGCGAGCCAGCTCAGGGCCGGCTGGCGCGCCAGCAGGTCGGCGGCGCGGCGGACCAGGAAGCGGGCCAGGCGGCCGACGATCCAGGCCACTGCGAGGAGGATGACGAGGCCGAGGGCGGCGCTGGTCAGCGGGTGTTGGTCGAGCAGGGCCCAGTAGCCCTGGAGGGTGGCGAGGGGAGAGGAAAGGTCCATAGGCCGGAAACATCCTTTGGATCGGGGCGCCAGTGCGGGGTGGCGCGTGGTGCGGAGGCTACGGGGTAGCCGCGAAGGCCCGGCCGCGGTGGCCGGGATGAGCGCGGCATTGTAACGGCAGGGTAGCGGCAGGGCCGAGCAGGATATTTCCGAAATGTAACCTCAGCCCGCCAGCTCCTCCAGGGTGCGCCCGCGGGTCTCGATGCCGAAGCCCCAGACCACCGCCGCGGCGACCAGGAAGCACAGCGCACCGAGAGTGAACACGCCGCCCTGGCCGGCCACCGGCAGGACCAGGCCGCTGACCGTGGGGCCCAGCAGCGAGCCGACGCGGCCCACCGCCGAGGCGAAGCCCGAGCCGGTGGCGCGCGCCGAGGTGGGGTACAGCTCCGGGGTGTAGGTGTAGAGCACCGCCCACATGCCGAACAGGAAGAACTGCATGGCCAGGCCGAAGCCGATCAGCAGCGCCAGGCTGCCGCCGAACACCGCGGTCTGTCCGTAGGCGTAGGCCATGGCGCCGCCGCCCAGGAGCATCAGCACGCAGCTCGGTTTGCGGCCCCAGCGCTCCACCAGCCAGGCGGCGCAGAGGAAGCCGGGGATGCCGGCCAGGGAGATCAGCACCGTGTAGTACACCGACTGCGTCACGGCGAAGCCGGATTGCTGCAGCAGGGCGCTGAGCCAGGAGGTCAGCCCGTAGAAGCCGAGCAGGGCGAAGAACCACAGGCTCCAGACCGTCAGGGTGCGGCTGCGGTAGGCCGGCGACCAGAGTTCGGCGAAGGCGCTGAAGAAGCCCGGGCGGCTCGGCTCGGGGCGCGCCAGGGCCTGCGGCTCGGGCAGGCTGGATAGCTTCAGCGAGGCCATCACCCGCGCCTCGATGCGCTGCAGCGAACGCTCGGCCTTGTCCGCCAGCCCGGCCTGTTCCAGCCAGCGCGGCGATTCCGGGACCATGAAGCGGATGGCCAGGACGAACAGCGCCGGGAAGGCCAGCAACAGGAACAGGCTGCGCCAGCCGGCCATGGGCAGCACGAAGTAGGACAGGCAGCCGGCGGCGATGAAGCCCAGCGGCCAGAAGCCGTCCATGAGGGCGATGTAGCGGCCGCGGGCCCTGGCCGGGATCATCTCCGAGAGCAGCGACTGGGCGATGGGGAATTCCATGCCCATGCCGATGCCCAGCAGCACGCGGTACAGCGTCAGGCTCTGCACGTCGCCGGCGGTGGAGCACAGGTAGCTGGCCAGGCCCCAGAGCACGATGCTCCACTGGAACACCGGCTTGCGTCCGAAGCGGTCGGCGAGCATCCCCGACAGCGCCGCGCCCAGGACCATGCCGAAGAAGCTGGAGCTGGCCAGCAGCCCGGCCTGGGCGCTGGACAGGCCGAACTCGGCTTTGATCGAGCCGAGCAGGAAGGTCATCATCGCCAGGTCCATGGAATCGAAGAAGAACGCCAGGGCGATGATCACGAAGATCAGCCGGTGGTAGGGGCTCAGCGGCAGGCGCTCGAGGCGCTCGGCGGCGGTGGGGCGATGCGGCATCTCGACACTCCTCGGGCTGTCCTGCGGCCAGTCTGGGACGGGCCTGCGCGGCGGACTTGCCCGAGGGCGACACGGGGCGTGCGGATCGCGACCGGCGAATAAAACCTGCTTTCGGGCGCGGCAACCGTTAGGCTATGCAGCTATTTGGTCCTTTCGTCTTCCCGAGGTCTGCCTTGTTCGCCCAATTCGCCCTCCACGAACGCCTGCTCAAGGCGCTGGAAACCCTGTCCTTCACCGAGCCGACCGCCGTCCAGGCCGCGGCCATCCCGAAGGCGCTGGAGGGCCGCGACCTGCGCGTGACCGCGCAGACCGGCAGCGGCAAGACCGCCGCCTTCGTGCTGCCGCTGCTGCACCGCCTGCTCAGCGAGGAGAAGCCCAGGAGCGGCGCCCGCGCGCTGATCCTGCTGCCGACCCGCGAGCTGGCCCAGCAGACCCTCAAGGAAGTCGAGCGCTTCGCCCAGTTCACCTTCATCAAGGCCTGCCTGATCACCGGCGGCGAAGACTTCAAGGTGCAGGGCGCGCGCCTGCGCAAGAACCCGGAGATCATCATCGGCACCCCCGGCCGGCTGAACGAGCAGTTCAACGCCGGCAACCTGCCGCTGGGCGACGTCGAGGTGCTGGTGCTGGACGAGGCCGACCGCATGCTCGACATGGGCTTCGCCGAGGACGTGCTCAAGCTTGCCGGCGCCTGCCCGGCGCAGCGCCAGACATTGTTGTTCTCCGCCACCGCCGGCAGCGGCCTGCACGCGATGGTCGAGCAGGTCCTGCGCGAGCCGGAAAGCCTGCAGCTGAACCGCGTCAGCGAGCTGAACGAGGACATCGCGCAGCAGGTCATCCTGGTCGACGACAACGCCCACAAGGAAGCCATCCTGCACTGGCTGCTGGAGAACGAGACCTTCGACAAGGCCATCGTCTTCACCAACACCCGCGTCCAGGCCGACCGCCTGACCGGCCGGCTGATCGCCGCCGGGCACAAGGTCTTCGTGCTGCACGGCGAGAAGGACCAGAAGGACCGCAAGCTGGCCATCGAGCGCCTGAAGCAGGGCGCGGTGAAGATCCTCGTCGCCACCGACGTGGCCGCCCGCGGCCTGGACGTCGAGGGCCTGGACCTGGTGCTGAACTTCGACATGCCGCGCCGCGGCGACGAGTACGTGCACCGTATCGGCCGCACCGGCCGCGCGGGCGAGGCCGGCCTGGCCATCTCGCTGGTGTCGCACAGCGACTGGAACCTGATGTCGAGCATCGAGCGCTACCTCAAGGTGCGTTTTGAACAGCGCACCATCAAGGAGCTCAAGGGCAGCTACAAGGGGCCGAAGAAGGTCAAGGCCTCGGGCAAGGCCGCCGGCACCAAGAAGAAAAAGACCGATTCCGGCAAGAAGGCCGGGGCCAAGCCCGCCGCCAAGCGCAAGCCGGCGAACAAGCCGAAGGCGGCGCCCTCGTCGGTGGTCAGCAACGACGGCATGGCGCCGCTCAAGCGCAAGAAGCCGGCTGCCGAGTAAGCCGTAGCCCCCTCGCGGGCCCTGCCCGCGATCGCGCGCAGGGCGCGCTCCTACAGGTTGACGCCGACCTTCTCGCGCACGCCGAACGGCCCCGTAGGATGGGGTGAGCGAAGCGATACCCATCGCCATGACCGCATGGGTTTCGCAAGCTCAACCCATCCTACGACGACTGCCGGGACCTGGCGGGCGTCCCGGATCACTCGAAGGCGAAATGCTCCGCCTTCAGCCCCATCACCGAACGCACCGGCTTGCCCATGGCCGCCGCGTGGCCCTTGGCGCGGGGCAGCAGGCGGGCGAAGTAGAAGTCGCTGGTGGCGATCTTGGCCTTGTAGAAGTCGCTGGACTCGCTGCCGCCCTGGCGCAGGCGCTTGCGGGCCGTGGCTTCCTGCAGCGCCCAGGCGTAGGCCAGGGCGACGTAGCCGGAGAACATCAGGTAGTCGTGGCTGGCGGTGCCCACCAGGTCGCGCTGCTTGCGGGCGCTCAGGGCGATGCGCAGGGTCAGCAGGTTCCATTGCGCGCACAGCTTCAGCAGCGTCAGCGCGCGGCCGCGCATGGCCGGTTCTTCCTTGAGCAACCCCATGGCGAACTTGCCCACGATCCTGGTGAAGTCGCGCACCGCCTTGCCCTGGGTCATCAGCAGCACCTTGCGCCCGAGCAGGTCCAGCGCCTGGATGCCGGTGGTGCCTTCGTAGAGCGTGGCGATGCGCGCGTCGCGGACGATCTGTTCCATGCCGTGCTCGCGGATGTAGCCGTGGCCGCCGAACACCTGCATGCCCAGGTTGGCGCTCTCCAGGCCCAGTTCGGTGAGGCAGCCCTTGAGGATCGGGGTGAGGAAGCCGAGCTTGTCGTCCCAGCGCTCGTACTCGGCGTTGTCGTTGGTCAGCAGGCCCTGGATCATCTTGTCGGCGTACTGCGTGGCCAGGTACACCAGCGCGCGGCCGCCCTCGGCCACGGCCTTCTGCGTCAGCAACATGCGCCGCACGTCGCCGTGGTGCATCAGGCTGTCGGCCACCTGTTCCGGTTCCTTGGCGCCGGACAGCGCGCGCATCGAGCGGCGCTCGCGGGCGTAGGCCAGGGCGCCCTGGTAGGCCAGTTCGGCGGTGGCCACGCCCTGGATGGCGGTGCCGATGCGCGCGCTGTTCATGAAGGTGAACATGCATTCCAGGCCCTTGTTCGCAGGGCCGATGAGAAAGCCGCTGGCCTCGTCGAAGTTCATCACGCAGGTGGCCGAGGCCTTGATGCCCATCTTCTTCTCCAGCGCGCCGCAGACCACGCCGTTGCGCGGGCCGAGGCCGCCGCCTGCGCCGGGCAGGAACTTGGGCACGATGAACAGCGAGATGCCGCGGGTGCCCCTGGGCGCGTCGGGCAGGCGGGCGAGGACGATGTGCACGATGTTCTCGGTGAGGTCGTGCTCGCCGGAGGAGATGAATATCTTGGTGCCGGTGATGGCGTAGCTGCCGTCGGCGTTGGGCTCGGCGCGGGTCTTCACCTGGCCGAGGTCGGTGCCGCACTGCGGCTCGGTGAGGCACATGGTGCCGCCCCAGCGGCCTTCGGTGAGGGGCGTCAGGTAGGTGCGCTTCTGCTCCTCGGTGCCGTGCTGCATCAGGGTGTTCATGGCGCCCAGGGACAGCCCCGGGTACATCGAGAAGGGCCAGTTGGCGGTGCCGAGCATCTCCTGCTTGAGCGCGCCCAGGCTCATGGGCAGGCCCTGGCCGCCGTATTCCACCGGGTGCGACAGGCCTTGCCAGCCGCCGGCCACGTAGGCGTCGTAGGCTTCCTTGAAGCCCTTG
Source organism: Pseudomonas citronellolis (assembly GCF_001586155.1). Classification (NCBI taxonomy): domain Bacteria; kingdom Pseudomonadati; phylum Pseudomonadota; class Gammaproteobacteria; order Pseudomonadales; family Pseudomonadaceae; genus Pseudomonas; species Pseudomonas citronellolis. Next base: position 5,008,508 of record NZ_CP014158.1, on the reverse strand, counting down.
GGCGTGCGTACCTCGCCGTTCTCCAGGTGGCAGCCTTCCTCGTCGCCGGAGTGGTAGAGCGGGGCGATCACTTCCTCGCAGAGCTTCGCGCATTCGCCGAGGATGGCGTCGACCATGTCCGGCGTGGCCTCGGCGCCGTTGATCAGGTTGCGGTAGTGCTCGGGGAAGTCGAAGACCTCGTTGAGCAGGAAGCGGGTGTCGCGCAGCGGGGCTTTGTAGACGGGCATCGCGGTGATCTCGCAGGGACTGTGGGCGCAGTTATACGACCGCGCACCCGGCCTGGCCTTGGCAGCGGCAACAGCCGGCGCCTGGCAGATCGGACAATCGACCGCGATTGACCTTCGCGGGTGTCGCGGGTATATACATGTATCATGCTGACCACCCAATGCCTCTGTACCCAGTTGCGCCGCGCCGCCCGAGGTGTCACCCGCGTCTATGACGATGCCCTGCAGGGCATCGGGCTGACGGTCGCGCAGTTTTCCCTGCTGCGCCACCTGGCGCGCCTGGAGCGCCCGAGCATTTCCGAACTGGCCGAGGCCATGGGCCTGGACCGCAGCACCCTGGGGCGCAACCTGCGGCCGCTGCAGGCCGAGGGCCTGGTGGAGCTGCAGGGCGACGCCGGCGACCAGCGCAACCGCCTGGTGCTGCTCACCGCCGCCGGGCGCGAGCGCCTGGAGCAGGGCGCGCAGCCCTGGGAAGCGGCGCAGCGGCGGATGTACGAACGCCTCGGGGTGGAGCGCCGCGAGCAGCTGATGGCGCTGCTGGGGGAGCTGGAAGCCCTCGATTGAACGCCTTGCCAAGGGCGTTCGTATGGATGAATGCGGGTATATACCCCTGTTGGAGCGAGAAGAACAATGTCCAAGCTGTCGCGTGCGGGTTTCTGGATACTGCTGTCCGGCGCCCTGATCCTGGCCCTGTCCCTGGGCGTCCGCCACGGCTTCGGCCTGTTCCTCGCGCCCATGAGCGCCGAGTTCGGCTGGGGCCGCGAGGTGTTCGCCTTCGCCATCGCCCTGCAGAACCTCATCTGGGGCATCGCCCAGCCCTTCACCGGCGCCCTGGCCGACCGCTTCGGCGCGGCGCGCGCGGTGCTGGTGGGCGGCCTGCTGTACGCCCTGGGCCTGGTCATGATGGGCTATGCGGATTCCGCCGCCAGCCTGTCGCTGTCCGCCGGGCTGCTGATCGGCATCGGCCTGTCCGGCACCTCCTTCTCGGTCATCCTCGGCGCCGTCGGCCGCGCCGTACCGCTGGAGCGGCGCAGCATGGCCATGGGCATTTCCGCCGCCGCCGGCTCCTTCGGCCAGTTCGCCATGCTGCCCGGCACTCTCGGCCTGATCGGTTGGCTCGGCTGGTCGGCGGCGCTGCTCGCCCTCGGCCTGCTGGTGGCGCTGATCGTGCCGCTGGCCGGGCTGATGCGCGACAAGCCGCTGCCGGTGCAATCCCATGAACAATCCCTGGGCGAAGCGCTGCGCGAGGCCTGCGGGCATTCCGGTTTCTGGCTGCTGTCGCTGGGCTTCTTCGTCTGCGGCTTCCAGGTGGTGTTCATCGGCGTGCACCTGCCGGCCTACCTGGTGGACCGCCACCTGCCGGCCACGGTCGGCACCACGGTGCTGGCGCTGGTGGGGCTGTTCAATGTGTTCGGCACTTACATCGCCGGTTGGCTCGGCGGGCGCTTCAGCAAGCCGAAGCTGCTGACCGGGCTGTACCTGATCCGCGGCCTGGTGATCCTGGCCTTCCTCTGGGCGCCGCTGACGGTGTGGACGGCCTACGCCTTCGGCATCGCCATGGGCCTGCTGTGGCTGTCCACGGTGCCGCTCACCAATGGCACCGTGGCCACCCTGTTCGGCGTGCGCAACCTGTCGATGCTCGGCGGCATCACCTTCCTGTTCCACCAGATCGGCGCCTTCCTCGGCGGCTGGCTGGGCGGCTACGTCTACGACCACACCGGCAACTACGACCTGGTCTGGCGGATCGCCATTCTCCTCTCGCTGCTCGCCGGCCTGCTCAACTGGCCGGTGCGCGAGCGCCCGGTGGCGCGCCTGGGCGCCGCGGAGGTAGCGTGAGGCCGCTGCTGCGCCTGGGCGCGGCGGTGCTGGCCGCGGCGCTGCTGGGTCTTGCCTGGTGGGGTTGGCGGCATGGCGGCCTGGCGTTGTTGCAGGCCGGCCTGGGCCATTGCTTCTGAGGATTGCCGCGGGCGGGGCAGGGGAGTAGCGTCCTTCGATCGAAGAAGGAGAATCGCCATGTCCCGCTACCTGTTCCTCGGCCTGCTGTGCTGCCTGCCCCTGGCCGCCCAGGCTGCCGACTGCCCGCCGCTGCTGGCGCAGCAGGGGCACCTGCAGAAGCTGCGCTCGAAGGTCGACCTCGACCTTTGCGGGCTCTACGCCGGCAAGCCGCTGCTGGTGGTCAACACCGCCAGCCACTGCGGCTTCACCCCGCAGTTCAAGGGCCTGGAGGCGATCTACCAGCGCTACAAGGGCCAGGGCCTGGAAGTGCTGGGCGTGCCCTCGGACGACTTCAAGCAGGAGGCCGACGACGCCGCCGAGACCGCCCAGGTCTGCTACGGCAACTACGGCGTGACCTTCAACATGACCCAGGTGCAGCCGGTGCGCGGCGACGACGCCATCCCGCTGTTCCGCGAACTGGCGCGCCAGGCCGACCAGGCGCCGCGCTGGAACTTCTACAAGTACGTGGTGGACCGCCAGGGCAAGGTGGTGGCGCAGTTCCCCAGCCTGACCAAGCCGGACGATCCGGCCTTGCAGGCGGCTATCGAGAAGGCCATCGCCAGCCAGCCGTGAAGATGGAATAGCCGGACGATGCTTGGTTCAGCGGAGGTGCCAAGCCTGGCTCCGCTCCCTCACCCCAGCCCTCTCCCGGAGGGAGAGGGGGCCGTTCGGAGTGGGCGGATAATGCAGCAAGTTCGTAGGGCGGATAACCGTTCGCGGTTATCCGCCGTTGGCCGTGCCGCCGGGGTGTCCGGCGTGGCCGGTGAGTCCAATCGCGGACGGAGTCCTACGGTTCCAGGAAGCACGGCTTTTCGTAGGATGGCGTTGAGCGAAGCGATACCCATCACCACGGCAGCATGGGTATCGCAAGCTCAACCCATCCTACGAAGAGCACCTCGGCGCAAGACAGTGGCTCCTGCGCCCGTGCTTTCCTGGCGTCGTAGCGGACTTTGTCCGCGATGGAGCCATGTCCCGCGCTCGCCATCCCAAATGAAAAAATGCCGTTTCCCCCCCGTGGAGAGAAACGGCATTCTTTTTAAGGAAACAGCATCAGGGCATCTGCCCGGCTCTTCCCCGTGCGCCCGTGCCTATCAGAAGCGATAGGTCACTTGCGCGGTCAGACCGTTGGCGCTGTTGTCGTACTTGGCGCTGTAGGCCGGTTGCAGACCGATGCCGGTGCCGTCCTTGACGTTGACGCTGGCGGTGTCTTCCCACAGGTAGGCGTAGGCGAAGTCGACGGTCAGGTCCGGGGTCGGCGACCAGCCGGCGCCGAAGGTGACGATCTGACGATCACCCACCGGGATGCGCACGTTGCGGTAGTCGTTGTCGGTCGGCGACGGATCGTAGGCATAGCCCGCGCGCAGCACCCATTCCGGGTTCAGCTGGTAGGACGCGCCGATCGAGCCGGACCAGGTGTCGTGCCACTTCAGGTCTTCGCCGATGGTGCCGAAGCCCAGTGCCTGGCCCAGGGCCGGTACGCCGCTGTTGCGCACTTCGATGGCTTCCAGGCGGCTCCAGCGGGTCCACACGGCGCCGATGTAGCCGGTCCACTTGTCGTTGAACTTGTGGGTGATGGAGGTATCCACGGACTCCGGCAGGGTGATGTCCAGCTTGGCGTCGTAGCTGCCGTTCAGGCCCAGGGCGCCAGGGGCGTTCTTGACCTTGGTGTGGCCGCCCAGGTGGTAGTCGACCTTGGAGTGGTAGGTCAGGCCCCAGGTGGTGTCGTCGGTCAGGTCGACCATCACGCCCAGGTTGTAGCCCAGTGCGGTGTCGTCGCCCTTGATGTCGATGTGGGTGTCGCCATTGCCGCCGTTGAGCACATTGGTCGCCAGGTCGTTCTTCAGCTGGCCGTCGATGCGGTTGAAGGTCGGGCCGAAGCCGACGGAGACCTTGTCGTTGATCTTGTAGGCGATGGTCGGCTGGACGGTGATCACCTGGACCTTGCTGTAGGAGCCGTGGTAGCTGCCCTGGAAGCCGTTCTCGTAGTCGTTGATGATGCCGTAGGGCACGTAGATGCCCAGGCCGACGGTGAAGTCTTCGTTGATCGGCGTGGAGAAGTAGCCGAACGGTACGGCAGCCAGGGGCACGGAATCGCCCTTGTTGGAGCCCGGGCCGGAAGCGCCGCTGATGTCGTCCTTGGCGTCGACGATGGCCAGGCCGCCGCTGACTTCGGTGCGCTTGAGCTTGGACAGGCCGGCGGGGTTGCCGTAGATGGTGCTGGCGTCGAGCGCGGAGGAGGCACGGCCCGCGTAGGCGGTGCCGGCGCCGCTGGCGCTTTGTTCGTTGATGGCGATGCCGTTGGCCAGGGCCTGGGCAGAGGCAGCGCTAATCGTCAGTGCGAGAGTGGTTTTGAGCCATGTTGTTTTCATTGTAAGAGCAACTCCTGTGGTCAACGGCGCGCAAGCTACCAAGATTCCCAGGCCTTTGGTAGTACCTCTGGGGGCTCTATATCGGGCATCTGCGCGTAAAGTACCGTCCTTGTGCGAGGTTTTCCCTTCGTTAATGTATGTAAACGAAAGTTGACTGATCGGTCATTGATCGTGGTCAGGCTGCGAGGAGCGAATCGCCGATGTACGCCTGCCAGGCGTCGAGGAAATCACGCAGGTGGCCGTGGGGCTGGAAGACCCGTCGCCAGACCCTGGCCTGGCCGAGGTGATCGCAGGCTTCGGGCAGTGGCAGGCGTTGGGATTCCACCAGCATCCAGGCGATGGCGGTGCTGTAGCGCAGGTTCACGGTCAGTTCCAGGTGCGGAGCGTCGAGGAAGGCGTGCTGGCTGGCCAGGCCGCGCACGCGGCTGGCGAGGTTCGGGTCCAGGGCCAGGTAGCGATCCCAGAGTTGTTGGTGGCGGTGTTCGTCGATGCGGAAAAGGCCGTGTCCGCGGCCGCTGTCCAGGCTGCTGCCAAGCGCCGATTGACAGGCCGCCGCTCCCAGCAACAGCGCCTCGGCCGCCCCGCTGTGACGTTCCAGGTACAGCAGGGTGGGCCGGATGACGTGCTGTCGCAGGTCGCAGGCGGCGATTCCCATGGTCTTGTCCCTCAATGAACGGCGGGGCTGGGCGTCTTGGCAGCTTCTGATGTTCTCCTGGGCCCCGCCGTAAGCGGACTTAGCCGCTCGATTTGAAGTGTAGTGCGATAAACCTGCTGTAAAGGACTGTTTTTAAATTGTTTTGACTTTCTGCAGCGCAGGCATATTCCTCGATGTGATTAACCGGGAATGGGTTACCGCGTCGGGAAAGGAGCCCCAGGCCGCGCCAGATGCGGCCTGGGGCGGCGCGTCAGGCGCCGGTGGCCACCGGGTGCCGCGGGTCGGTGATCCACTCGCTCCAGGAGCCGGCGTAGAGACGGCCCAGGGGATAGCCGGCCAGGCTCAGGGCGAACAGGTTGTGGCAGGCGGTGACGCCGGAACCGCAGTAGGCCACCAGCTCCTGGGCCGGGCGGCCGCGCAGCAGGTGGGCGAAGCGCTGGTGCAACTGCGCCGGCGGCAGGAAGCGGCCGTCGCTGCCGAGGTTATCGGTGAAGGCCGCGCACTGCGCGCCGGGGATGTGCCCGGCGACCGGGTCGATGGGCTCCACCTCGCCGCGGAAGCGCGGCTCGGCGCGGGCGTCGATCAGCGGCAGCTGCGGGTCGGCCAGCAGCGCCGAGAGTTCGCCGGCGTCGATCAGCAGGCCGTTGTCCGGCTCGCCGTGGAAGGCGCCCGTCGGCACCGCCGGCTCGGCGGTGGTCAGCGGCAGGCCGGCGGCGCGCCAGGCGTTCATGCCGCCGTCGAGCAGGTATACGCCGTCGCGCTTGCCCAGCCACAGCAGCAGCCACCAGGCGCGGGCGGCGAAGGCGCCGGGGCCGTCGTCGTAGAGCACCACTTCGTCGCTGTTGTCCAGGCCCCAGACGCGCAGGCGCTGGATCAGCGCGTCGGCGTCGGGCAGCGGGTGGCGGCCGGTCGTGCCCTTGACCACCGGGGCCGAGAGGTCGCGTTCGAGGTCGGCGTACTGGGCGCCGGGAATGTGGTTCTCGGCGAACACGCGGGCGCCGTAGCCGGGGTCGTCCAGGGCGAAGCGGCAGTCGAGGATCAGCAGGCCGGGTTCGTCCAGGCGGGCTGCCAGTTGTTGCGGGCTGAGCAGGCGGGCGAGTGACATCGTGCGGGTTCCTGTGTCGTGACGGTTTCCTCGCGCATCATAAGGCTTGTGCAACGGAAAACGCCGGTTCGCGGCGGCTTTCTTCGATCCGATGGAGTTTTCGCCCATGTTCAGTCTGCAACCGGCGACCCAGGCGGCCTCGCGGGCGCGCGTCTGCGCCATCGCTCTGGCGACCGGCCTGATCACCCTCTACTACAGCCTGCTGGTGCTGTCCCTGGCCGCCATCGGCCGCCTGCGCCGCGAGCGCGTGGACCGCTACACCCGCCAATGGTCGGGCCTGCTGCTGCGCCTGGTGCGTATGCGCCTGAGCGTGCACGGGGCCATGCCGGACTTCGGCGACGGGCGGCGCTACATGATCCTCTGCAACCATTCCAGCCACTACGACATCCCGGCCAGCTTCGCCGCGCTGCCCGGCTCGATCCGCATGCTGGCCAAGAGTGAGCTGTACCGCATCCCGGTGCTCGGCCGGGCCATGCGCGCCGCCGAGTTCCCCTCCATCGACCGGCACAACAGCCAGCGCGCCCGCGCCGACCTGCAGCGCGCGCGGCAGATGATGGAGAGCGGCATAGTGCTGTGGGCGGCGCCGGAAGGCACCCGCTCGGACGACGGGCGCCTGCTGCCGTTCAAGAAGGGCTGCTTCCGCCTGGCGCTGGACACCGACGCGGTGATCATCCCGGTGGCCATCCGCGGCATCCACCGGGTGCTGCCGGCGCGCACCTTCGACCTCAACCTGGGCCAGCCGGTGGACCTGCTGGTAGGCTGCCCGGTGGACGCCGCGGCCTTCCACGGGCAGAGCCTGGATGCCCTGATGGGCGAGGTGCGCGGGCGCATGCAGGAACTGCTGGAGCCGGGCGCCGCGAAATGCGCCGAAGCGGCCCGCGAGGAGCCGCTGGCGCTGGGCTGAGGCGCTTCAGCGAATCTTCAGGCGGCCGATGCGGTCGTTTTCCAGGCTGCCGAAGTAGAGGTAGTCGCCCACCGGCTTGGCCGAGGTGATCATGCGCAGGTGCTGGCCGCTGGTGTCGTGCAGGCTGCGCACTATCTGGCCGTTCTCGTCCACGGCGATGACCAGGCCATAGGGCACCGGCTTGGGCAGCAGCGCGCGCGGTAGCTTGGTCAGCTGGCGCTTGAGCCAGGGCTGGCCGAGGATGAAGTCGGCGTCGGCCTTGCGCGGCGTCGGCAGGGCCACCCAGAAGGTGCCCTTGCGGTCGCCCTGGAGGTTGTCCGGCAGCCCCGGCAGATTGTCGATGAAGATGTCCTGCTGCCCGGCCTTCGGGCCTTTCAGCCAGTAGCGGGCGATGCGGTAGCGGTAGGTCTCGTTGACCAGCACGAAGTCCTCGTTGGCCGACAGCGTCACGCCGTTGGCGAAGTACAGGTCCTTGAGCAGCGTCTCGGTCTTGCCGGTCGCCGGGTCGTAGCGCAGCAGGCGGCCGTGGGGGCGGGTCTCCAGGTAGTCGAGGATGTAGTCGGGCTGGTGGAAGCGGCTGGAGGCGTCGCTGAAGTAGATGCGCCCGTCGCTGGCGATGTCCAGGTCGTCGGCGAAGGCGAAGGGCAGGCCGTCGGCCTCGGTGCTGAGCACCGTGATCTTGCCCTGCGCGTCGATCTTCAGCAGGCCCTTCCAGGCGTCGGCGACGATCAGGTTGCCCTGGGCGTCGAAGTCCATGCCCAGCGGGCGGCCGCCGGTCTCGGCGAAGGTCGTGACCTGGCCGTTGTCCAGGCGCACTACGCGGCCGTCGTCCAGGCCGGCGTAGACGCGGCCCTGGGCGTCCACCGCGGTGTCTTCCGGGCCCTTCACCTGGCCCAGGCCGAGCAGTTCGGCCTTCATCAGGGTGTCGTTGGGTTCCAGCACGCCGGTCATCGGCGGCGCCGGCGGCGGGTTCCAGGCCACGGGGTCGATGGGGCTGGGGGTGATGGCGAGGTAGACCGCGGCGGCGGCGATCAGCAATACCAGCAGGCTTGCGAATTTCTTCATCATGAAGGCTCTTGTCATGGGTCCTGGGGCAGGAAAGATAAGCCTTCGTTCGCGTCTGTACAGCCTTGTAGGCAAAAGCGGAATGCTCGGACATCATCCAGCCCGATATACTGCGCTCCACGTGAAGCAAGGAGATGTTCGTGAGCGCCCTCGATATCCGGTGGATCCGCGACGATGCCAGCCTGGCGCAGCAATGCCGGGACTGGAAACAAAGGCCGTACCTGGCACTCGATACCGAGTTCATGCGCGTCGATACCTTTTACCCCGAAGCCGGCCTGGTGCAGGTCGGCGACGGCGAGCGGACGTGGCTGATCGACCCGCTGCTGATCCGCGACTGGTCGCCCTTCGCCGAGGTGCTGGAGGCGTCCTCGGTGGTCAAGGTGTTCCATGCCTGTGGTGAGGACCTGGAAGTCTTCCAGCGCCTGACCGGCAGCCTGCCGCAGCCGCTGTTCGACACCCAACTGGCCGCCGCCTACCTGGGCATGGCGCATTCCATGGGCTATTCCAAGCTTGTGCTGGAAATCCTCGGCCTGGACCTGCCCAAGGACGAGACGCGTTCGGACTGGCTGCAGCGCCCACTGACCGACATGCAGGTGCGCTACGCCGCCGAGGACGTGCAGCACCTGGCCGAGGTCTACGTGAAGCTGGCGCCGCGCCTGCCCGAGCACAAGCTGGCCTGGCTGCTGGCCGACGGCGCCGACCTGGTCGCCAACCAGACCCGCGTCAGCGACCCGCGCCAGGCCTGGCGCGACGTCAAGCTGGCCTGGAAGCTGGCCCCGCAGCAACTCGCCGTGCTGCGTGAACTCTGCGCCTGGCGCGAGGAACAGGCGCGCCTGCGCAACCAGCCGCGCAACCGCATCCTGCGCGAGCAGACGCTGTGGCCGCTGGCGCGCCTGCAGCCGAAGGACAAGCTGGCGCTGTCGCGCATCGACGAGATGCACCCGCGCACCGTGCGCCAGGACGGCGACACCCTGCTGGCGCTGCTCGCCCATGCCGCCGCGCTGCCCGCCGAGCAATGGCCCGAGCCGCTGCCCGAGCCGCTGCCGCGCGAGGTGGCGCCGCTGCTCAAGCAACTGCGCGAGGTCGGCCAGCGCGAGGCCGAGCGCCAGGGCATGGCCCCGGAGCTGATGCTGCGCAAGAAGATTCTCGAGGCGCTGCTCAAGACCGGCTACCCCGATGGCCCCTACCGCCTGCCCGATTCCCTGCAGGGCTGGCGCCGTGAACTGATGGGCCAGGCCCTGCTGGACTGCCTGGCCGCCCCGGAGAAACCATGAAACGCATCTGCTCCATCTACAAGAGCCCGCGCAAGAACGAGATGTACCTGTACGTCGACAAGCGCGAGGCCCTGAGCCGCGTGCCCGAGGCGCTGCTGGCGGCGTTCGGCGCGCCGCAGCACGCCTTCGACCTGGTGCTCAGCCCCGAGCGCAAGCTGGCCCGCGAAGATATCCACAAGGTGCTGGAGAACATCGAGAAGCAGGGTTTCCACCTGCAGATGCCGCCGGCGGAGGAGGAGTACATCGAGCACCTGCCCGAAGAGTTGCTGCGCATGAACGATCCGTTGTAAGCGTCGAAAAGCCGTCGCTTTCGCGAATTGGTACGAAATTGCTGTGCAAGTTGTAGGCTCAAGAGCATTATTGCGTCAGAAATTGCCTGAGCAGGCGGAACGCCTGGGCTTCCTGCCGGTCTACAGGCCCTTCGTTCAACTCGCACAAAATCGCCGCTGCATGCAGGGACGATAACGACAATGCCAATCAACGTGCCTACGCCTTGCCACCCCGGTGCGATCTAGACCATGCGCCTGCTCATCCTCGATCGCGAACACACCCTCTACGCCGCGCTGACCATGGCTGCCGAGCCCGGCCTCAGCGTGGTATCCGGCGACAAACCCGACAACCTCGTCGAGGCCGCCGCCGAATGCCCGGTATGGCTGGGCGAGCCCGACCTGGTGGCGCAACTGCTGCGCAAGGGCGTGCACCCCGTCTGGGTGCAGTCCACCTGGGCCGGCATCACCCCGCTGCTGGCCGACGACCTGCCCAAGGACTATGCCCTGACCCGCGCGGTGGGCATCTTCGGCCAGGTGATGAGCGAATACCTGCTGACCTACATGCTGGCCCACGAACGCCAGTTCCTCGGCCGCCTGGCCAGCCAGGTCGGCAGCCAGTGGGACGACCGCGCCCCCGGCAGCCTGCGTGGCCGCCACGTGCTGCTGGTGGGCACCGGCGAAATCGGCCTGGCCGTGGCGCACATGCTGGCGGCCTTCGGCGTCGAGCTGACCGGCGTGGCGCGCACGCCGCGGCCGCTGCAGCCATTCCAGCGGGTGGGCGCGCTGGACGAGTTGCCGCGTCTGGTGGAAACCGCCGACTACGTGGTCAACCTGCTGCCCGACACCCCGGATACCCAGGACATCTTCGACCTGGCGCTGTTCCAGCGGATGAAGCCCTCGACGCTGTTCATCAACGCCGGGCGCGGTGTCGCGGTGGTCGATGCCGACCTGATCAGCGCCCTGGAAAACAACCGCCTGGCTGGCGCCGTCATCGATGTCTGCCGCCAGGAGCCGCTGCCGCCGCAGCACCCGTTCTGGAGCGCGCCGCGCCTGCTGCTCACCGGCCACACCGCCGCGCCGACACTGCCGGGGCCGATGGTGGAACTGTTCCGCGAGAACCTGTCGCGCTTCTGGGCCGGGCAGCCCATGCGCGGCGAGGTGGACTTCACCCGCGGCTACTGAAAGCGGGCGCCCCGCGCGGGGCGCCCTGTCCCTCACAGGCTGAAATCGCCCTCGGCGGCCAGTTGCTCCAGCGGCCGGCGCGGGCTGGGGATTTCGCGCGCCTGCAGGCTTTCCGAGAGGATCGACTTGTCGCCGAGCTTGCCGATGGCGATGGCGGCGTGGATCTCGTGGTCGTCCGGCACCTTCAGCTCGACGCGGGTGGCCTCGCGGTCGAAGCCGGCCATGCCGTGGCTGTGCCAGCCGGCCAGGCTCGCCTGCAGGGCCAGGAAGCCCCAGGCCGCGCCGGTGTCGAAGGTGTGCCAGAGCGCCGGTTTCTCTTCGCTGGAGCCGGGCGGGGCGAAGGTGGTCTTGGACAGCACTATCACCAGCGCCGCGGCGTTCTGCGCCCAGCCGCGGTTGAACTCGCCCAGCAGGTCCAGGTAGCGCTGCCAGTTCGGCGTGTCGCGGCGCGCGTAGAGGAAGCGCCAGGGCTGCGAGTTGAACGAGGAGGGCGCCCAGCGCGCGGCTTCGAGGAAGCCCAGCAGGGTTTCCTCGGGGATGCTCTCGCCACTGAAGGCGCGGGGCGACCAGCGATTGATGAACTGCGGGTCGATGGGATAGTCGGCAACGCGGGGATTGGCGCTCATGGCGGCTCCTGCTGGCAAAGGGGGATGGTGCCGTAGACGGCTGGGCATCGCGGATCGTGGGTGAGGCGGCGGCCCGCTCGGGCCTGATGGTGGAGGAAAGCTACCCAGCCGCGCGGCCCCTGGCAAGCGCTCCGGCGGTCACCTGCGCTTGGCCGGCGCGGCGCCTGGGCATAGACTTGGCGCCCCCGTGAAAGCCCTACCTAGAAAAACGATGGCCGCCAAAGTCGAACCCTTCTGGAAACGCAAGACCCTCGAACAGCTCGATCAGCAGGAGTGGGAGTCGCTGTGCGACGGCTGCGGCCTGTGCTGCCTGCAGAAGCTCGAGGACGAGGACGACGGCACCGTCTACTACACGCGCATCGCCTGCAAGCTGCTGGACCTGAAGACCTGCCGTTGCACCGACTACGCCAACCGCCGCGCCAGCGTGCCCGACTGCATCCAGCTCACCCCGGCCCAGGCCGATGAGTTCCGCTGGCTGCCGCCGACCTGCGGCTACCGTCTGGTGGCCGAGGGCAAGGACCTGCCGTTGTGGCATCACCTGGTCTGCGGTGATCCCGATGCGGTGCATCATGAGCGGATTTCGCAGTCGGGGCGGATGCTCAGCGAGACTGTGGTGGCTGAGGATGACTGGGAAGAGCATCTGATCTTCCGGGCGGGGTGAGGTGCTGGGCGGGAATTGATTTTCGTAGGAGCGAGCTTGCTCGCGAATGGCATTTCCCGGCTGCATTGGTGTTTTGGGGTTACTCCGCTCCCTCTCCCCAACCCTCGGCTGCGCGCCCCGCCCTGAAGGGAGAGGGGGCTGTCCTGAGCGGTGTGTCGGTCAGGCGTCATCCTCCCAACCCCGTCATTCCCCGCGAACGCGAGACGCGGCTCCATCGCGAACAAGGTCCGCTTACGGTTCCAGGAAGCACGGGCGTAGGAGCGGACCTTGTCCGCGATGGGATTCACCGGCCACGCCGGACGCCCCGGTGGCACGAACAGCCCCCTCTCCCGCTTGCGGGAGAGGGCTGGGGTGAGGGTGCTCTTGAATAGAGAAACCACGCGGACAGCAACACACCGAACCGGCTCTTCTCCCACCCCGGCTCAGCGCCAGACAGGCTCTATGCCACCTGGCATCAGGCCGGCTCCAGCAGGCCCAGCACCTTGAGCACGAAGGCGTATTCCAGGGCCACGTCCTTCAGCCCCTGGTAGCGCCCGCTCATGCCGCCGTGGCCGGCGCCCAGGTCGGTCTTGAGCAGCAGCAGGTTGTCGTCGGTCTTGCTGGCGCGCAGCTTGGCCACCCACTTGGCCGCTTCCCAGTACTGCACGCGGCTGTCGTTGTAGCCGGCCACCACCAGCAGCGCCGGGTAGTCCTGGGCGCAGACGTTCTCGTAGGGCGCGTAGGCGCGGATGCGCTCGTACACCTCGTGCTCCTGCGGGTTGCCCCACTCGTCGTACTCGGTGACGGTCAGCGGCAGGTCCGGGTCGAGCATGGTGTTGAGCACGTCGACGAAGGGCACCTCGGCGATGCACGCGGCGAACTGCTGCGGGCGCTGGTTGAGCACCGCGCCCATCAGCAGGCCGCCGGCGCTACCGCCGCTGATCACGGTCCGCTGCGGCGTGCTGTAGCCCTCGGCGCAAAGGTGCTCGGCGCAGGCGATGAAGTCGCTGAAGCTGTTCTGCTTGTTGGCCAGCTTGCCGGCGCGGTACCAGGCCTCGCCCAGTTCGCCGCCGCCGCGCACGTGGGCGATGGCGAAGACGAAGCCGCGCTCCAGCAGGCTCAGGCGGGCGTGGGAGAACCAGGGATCGAGGCTCGCCCCGTAGGCGCCGTAGCCGTACAGGTACAGCGGCGCCGGGTGGCCGGCGGCGATGCCCTGCAGCACCTCGCGGCGCGCCACCAGGCTGATCGGCACCTGCACGCCGTCGACGCTGCTGGCCCAGAGCCGGCGGCTTTCGTAGGCGTCGGCGTCGAAGGGGCCTTCCACCGGGGTTTCCTTGAGCACCTTTTGGGCGCCGTCGAGCAGGCTCAGTTGGCGGATCTGCGCCGGGCGGTTGAGCGCCTCGTAGCGCAGGCGGATGACCGGGCTGTGGAATTCCAGGCTGTCCTGCACGTACAGGTTGTAGGCCGCGTCCGGCAGCTCCACGCGGCGCGGCGCCTGGCCGGCGGCGTGGACCTCGACGATCGGCAGGCCACCCTCGCGCAGGCTGAGGGTGAAGGCGTCCTGGTTGAGGGTGATGTCTTCGAGCATCACGCTGTCGCGGTGGGCGATCAGCTCGCGCCAGTGCTCGCGGTCGGGCGCCTCTTCTCTGGCACTGTAGAGGGCGAAGTTGATGCCGCTCTGGTTGCTGCGGATGAACCAGGTCCACTCATTGTCCAGACGGCCGTGGTCGACGTGATACTCGTGATCTTCCTGGCGCGGGGCGATGCAGCGGAATTCGCCGCGCGGCTGTTCGGCGTCCAGCACCCAGGCCTCGCTGGTGGTCTTGCTGCCCAGCAGTAGTACCAGCTGGCGCTCGGAGCTGGCGCGGTAGCAGTGCAGGAAGAAGCGCCCGTCGCGCTCCTCGAACACCTGCTCGGCGCCGGGCTCGCCCAGGGTATGGCGGTACAGCTTGTGCGGGCGGTGGGTGTCGTCCAGCTCGCCGAAGAACAGGGTGCGGCTGTCGTTGGCCCAGGTCATGCTGCCGTCGCAGTCGTCGAAGGGCAGTTCCTCCACGGCGCCGCTGGCCAGGTCCTTGACGTACAGGCGGTAGATCTCGTCGCCGCTGGTGTCCAGGCTGTAGGCCAGGCGCGAGTGGTCGGGGCTGATGCTGAAGGCGCCGAGGGAGAGGAAGCCGCCGGCGGCCAGCTCGTTGGGGTCCAGCAGCAGTTGCTCGGCGCTTTCGTCCACGCTCAGCGAGTCGTCGGCCGGGCGCGGGCAGCGGTAGTGGCGCGGGTATTCGTCGCCGGCGGTGGTGCGCTGGTAGTACAGCCAGGGGCCCCAGGGCGAGGGCAGCGACAGGTCGGTCTCGCGGATGCGGCCCTTGATCTCCTGGAACAGCTGCTCGCGCAGCTCGGCCTGGCCGGCCAGTTCGCTTTCGAGGTAGGCGTTTTCCGCCTTGAGGTAGTCGAGCACTTCGGCGCTGTCGCGCTGCTGCAGCCAGGCGTAGGGATCGGCGGCGGCTTCGCGGCGGGCGACGGGGGGCTGGCGGTCGGTCATGGCGGCTCCTTGGCGGGGCAGGGGTGACACCCGGCTGCGCACCCGTGGGGAAAAGCGGCTATCATAAGCCCCCTTCCGCCGCCATCGCACGCACGCGCATGAACGAACACGATTATCAACTCGCCTGGGGCGTCTACCTGTTCGCCGCTTTCGGACTCCTGGTCGTCTGGTTCCTGATGACCGGCTGGATGTGGCGCTGGCTGCGCGAACCGCTGCGGGTGATCGTGCTCGTGCTGTTGTTCACTCCGACGCCGGTCGACCCGGCCAACAACGAATACGCCCCGGCCATCGCCATCACCGCCCTGGACGTGCTGTTCAAGGTGGGCAACAACGCCTGGCGCGCGGTCTCCGACCTGGCCCTGGTGCTGCTGGCGGCCTTCGTCGTGTACCTGATCTTCGTCGCCGTGCGCTGGCCCATCGAGCGTGCCGCGCGCAACCGCCGCCAGCGCGCCGAGGCGGAGAACGAGCCGACCATGCGCCAGCTCATGCAGCCGCAGCTGATGCCCGACGTGGACGACAGCCGCGCCGACGAGCGCAATGGCAACCGCGGCATGCGCATCGAACCGCGCCTCTGAGCGAGCCCGGCGCCGCCCTTGCGCGGCGCCCATCCGGCGTTCAGCATGGCGGCATAGCCGTAGCGGAACGAGCCCAATGCAGCCCAGGACCTCCACGCCAGGCCGGCGCCTGATTTCCCCTTTCACCTTCCACCGCGTGCCGGGCGACCGCCTGCCACAGGAGCGCTGACCATGTGCGAACTGCTCGGCATGAGCGCCAACGTCCCCACCGACATCGTCTTCAGCTTCACCGGCCTGATGCAGCGCGGCGGCGGCACCGGCCCGCACCGCGACGGCTGGGGTATCGCCTTCTACGAGGGGCGCGGCGTGCGCCTGTTCCAGGACCCGAGCGCCAGCGTCGAGTCGGAGGTGGCGCGCCTGGTGCAGCGCTACCCGATCAAGAGCGAGACGGTGATCGGCCACATCCGCCAGGCCAACGTCGGCAAGGTCTGCCTGTCCAACACCCACCCCTTCGTGCGCGAGCTGGGCGGGCGCTACTGGACCTTCGCGCACAACGGCCAACTGGCCGACTTCGCGCCGCCGCCGGGGCTGTACCGGCCGGTGGGCGACACCGATAGCGAGGCGGCCTTCTGCGACCTGCTCAACCGCGTGCGCCGGGCCTTCCCCGAGCCGGTGCCGGTGGAGGTGCTGCTGCCGACGCTGGTCTGCGCCTGCGCCGAGTACCGGCAGAAGGGCGTGTTCAACTGCCTGCTGAGCGACGGTGATTGGTTGTTCACCTTCTGTTCCAGCAAGCTGGCGTACATTACCCGCCGCGCGCCCTTCGGCCCGGCGCGGCTGAAGGACGCCGACCTGACCGTGGACTTCCAGTCCGAGACCACGCCCAACGACGTGGTCACGGTGATCGCCACCGAGCCGCTGACCGACAACGAGCACTGGTCGGTGCAGCAGAGCGGCGAGTGGATGCTCTGGTGGCGCGGCGAGATTCTCGACCAGGGCCGCGTCTGAGAGGGGGACTCCCATGTTGCGCAGCTACATCCGCCTGGTGCTTTTCGCCCTCGGCCTGCTGGTCGGGGTGCAGGTGCCGGGTTTCATCAAGGACTATTCGATTCGCGTCGACGCCCACCGCCAGGAGGCCCTGCAGGCCCTGGAGGGCTATCGCAACACCGCCGGGCAGTACTTCCAGGGCGACCTCGACGCCCTGGTGGCGCACTACCGCGGCAGCCCGGACCCGGTGTTCCAGCGCGACGGCGATAACGTCGAGCGCCTGCTGCGCCGCGCC
Source organism: Pseudomonas citronellolis (assembly GCF_001586155.1). Lineage (NCBI taxonomy): Bacteria > Pseudomonadati > Pseudomonadota > Gammaproteobacteria > Pseudomonadales > Pseudomonadaceae > Pseudomonas > Pseudomonas citronellolis. The sequence continues at coordinate 4,991,870 of NZ_CP014158.1, read as the reverse complement.
AAGCTGTTCGACAACGAATGGCAGGCCCTGCAGGGCCCCTGGTACGCCCGCGCCTGGCACCTGCTGAGCGCGCCGAACCGCGAGCTGCTGCAGGAGACCCTCGACGGCTACAGCTACCAGGTGGTGCTGGCGCCGGAGGCGATCGGTTGGGCCCTGGGCGGCGGTTTGCTGCTGGCCTGGATCGTCGAGCTGCTGATCGTTTCGGTCGGGGCGCTGGCGGGGCTGGGGGACAACCGCAACGTCGCGCGGCGGCATTGGAGCTGATGAGGGCCGGTTGGACGCCGTGCGGGACGGGGAGGGCGGTCAGGCGGCGGATAACCGCGAACGGTTATTCGCCCTACGTCCATGATGGTCCTCGCGTAGGGCGGATAACGCCACGGCGTTATCCGCCATTTTCCTAACCGCGGGCGTTGATGGCCCGCTGGTTGGAGGCGTAGATGTTGTCGCGCTCCAGGGCCTTGCCGCTTGCCACCGCCGCCAGCCAGTCGGCGGTGCTGGCCACCGCGGCGAACGACGAATGCAGCACCACGCTGAACACCCGGTGGATTTCCTCGGCAGTGGCCGCGCCCGCGCTATTGGCGTAGGGCAGCGAGCCGCTGGCGTCGTCGAGGAATTCCACCTGCCAGCCTTCGTGGGCGGCCTGGCGGGCGGTGGAGTCGTCGCAGTTGTGCGTCATGTAGCCAACGATCGTCAGGGTGTCGACGCCGCGTTCGCGCAGCCAGTCGCCCAGCCCGGTGTCGCTGAGGGCGCTGGCCTTGCTCTTGTCCAGCAGCAGGTCGCGGGGGCGCTCGGCCACCTGCGGGTGCAGTTCCACGCCGTGGCTGCCGGGGGCGAAGATGGGCGCGCCGGCCGGGGCCTGGTGGCGCACCACCACCACCGGGATGCCGGCGGCGTGGGCGGCGTCCATGGCGCGCAGGATGTTCGGCAGCGAGTCGCCGACCGGCGGGTATTCGATGCGCAGGTTGCCGCTGAAGTATTCGTTCTGCACGTCGATGACGATCAGGGCGCGTTTCGGGGCGTTGCTCATGCTGGGTGTCTCCGCTGGAGTGGGGATGGGGCCATTCTGCGCAGGGGCCGGCGGTCGGCGTGAGTGGCCCGCAAGACAGCTTTCGCTAGAATCGGGCCAAAGCCTTGCCCGGATGATGCCCATGGAAACCCATCGCGTGGCCGTGGTGGCCTTCGACCAGATCAGCCCCTTCCACCTCTCGGTGCCCTGCCTGGTGTTCGGCGAGGGCGACCCGGGCGGGACGCGCACGCACTTCGAATTGCAGGTCTGCGCCGCCGAGCCGGGGCCGCTGAACACCACGGCCGGCTTCGCCATCGATACGCGCCACGGCCTGGAGGCGCTGGAAACCGCCGATACCCTGATAGTGCCGAGCTGGCGCGAGCCGGCGGAGCGCCCGCCGCAGGCCCTGCTCGACGCCCTGGTGGCTGCGCATGCGCGCGGTGCGCAACTGGTGGGCCTGTGCCTGGGCGCCTTTGTGCTGGCCGAGGCCGGTCTGTTGGACGGCCGCCGGGCCACCACCCATTGGCTGTGGGCGGACTATTTCACCCAGCGTTATCCCCAGGTGCGGGTGGAGCCGGACGTGCTCTACGTCGACGATGGCCCGATCCTCACCTCCGCCGGCACCGTGGCCGGCATCGACTGCTGCCTGCACCTGCTGCGCCAGCGCTGCGGCGCTGGCCTGAGCAACCAGCAGGCCCGCCGCCTGGTGGTGGCGCCGCACCGCCAGGGCGGCCAGGCCCAGTTCATCGAACAGCCGCTGCCGGCCACGGCGCGGGACAACCGCCTTTCCGGCCTGCTCGACTGGGTACGCGAACGCCTCGACCAGCCCCACGACCTGGACAGCCTGGCCGAACGCGCGCTGATGAGCCGGCGCAGCTTCAGCCGGCACTTCCGCCAGCTCACCGGCAGCACCCTGGGCGACTGGCTGCGCGGCGAACGCCTGGCCCTGGCGCAGCGGCTGCTGGAGTCTACCGAACAGCCGATCCCGGAGGTGGCGGCGCTGGCGGGGTTCGGTTCGGTGGCTTCGTTGCGGCAGCATTTCAGCGCGGCGCTGGGGGTGTCGCCGAGTGCCTATCGGCAGGCGTTTCGGGGGTGAGCGGGGGCCCCGGCGCGGCCGGGAAATCTACGGTTACAGGGAAGCACGGCTTTTCGTAGGATGGCGTTGAGCGAAGCGATACCCATCACCACGGCAGCATGGGTGTCGCACGCTCAACCCATCCTGCGAAGAGCACCTCGGCGCAAGCGGACTCTGTCCGCGATTTGGCGGGGTTATCCGCCCTACGGATTTCCAGGGAAGGTTCCTACTCCGCCAAAGCCTTCTCCGGCAACTCATTACGCCGATAGGGGAACACGTCTATCACCTTGCCCGCCCGTATCTGCGCCTGCAGCCCCTTCCAGTAATCCGCGTCATAGAGATCGCCATGCAACTTGGCGAACAACCGACGCAGCTTCAGGTCGACGAACAGGAAGCGCGGAAACTCCTCGGGAAACACATCCATCGGCCCCACCGAATACCAGGGCTCGGAAGACATCTCGTCCTCCTCGTAGCGCGGCGGCGGGATGTGGCGGAAGTTCACCTCGGTGAGGTAGCTGATCTCGTCGTAGTCATAGAACACCACGCGGCCGTGGCGGGTGACGCCGAAGTTCTTCAGCAGCATGTCGCCGGGGAAGATGTTCGCCGCCGCCAGCTGCTTGATGGCCAGGCCGTAGTCGTACAGCGCCTCGTGCACCTGGGCCTCGGTGGCGTGCTCCAGGTAGAGGTTCAGCGGGGTCATGCGGCGCTCGGTCCAGCAGTGGCGGATCAGCACCACGTCGCCCTCCATCACCACCGTGGAAGGCGCCACCTGCAGCAGTTCGGCCAGGCACTCGGGCTCGAACTTGGCCACCGGGAAGCGGAAGTCGGCGAACTGCTGGGTGTCGGCCAGGCGGCCGACGCGGTCGTGGTTCTTTACCAGTTGGTACTTCTGCACCACGGTGGCGTGGTCTACGGTCTTGGCCGGGTTGAAGTTGTCCTTGATGATCTTGAACACGGTGTTGAAGCCGGGCAGGGTGAACACGCTCATCACCATGCCGCGCACGCCGGGGGCCATGACGAAGCGGTCGTCGGTGCTCGCCAGGTGGTTGATCAGGGCGCGGTAGAACTCGCTCTTGCCCTGCTTGTAGAAGCCGATGGAGGTGTACAGCTCGGCGATGTGCTTGCCCGGCAGCAGGCGCTTGAGGAAGGCCACCAGCTCCGCCGGCACCGGCACGTCGACCATGAAGTAGGAGCGGGTGAAGGAGAAGATGATCGACACCTCCGCCTCGTCGGTGATCACGGTGTCGAAGCGGATGCCGCGGCCCTCGCGGTGGATCAGCGGGAACACCAGCGGCCACTGCTCGTCGGGGGTGAACAGGCGGCCTACCAGGTAGGCGCCCTTGTTGCGGTAGAACACCGAGCCGATCAGCTCCAGGGCCAGCTCCGGGTCCTTGCACACCCAGTCCGGCAGGTTGCTGTGCAGCAGGGCGTCCAGGCGCGCCAGGTCGCCTTCGGCATCCTCGTAGGGCACCTGGAAGCGGTAGTCGGCGAAGATCTGCTGCAGCGCCTGGCGCAGGTTGCCCCGGGGCCGGTAGAGGCGGGTGTGCGGGTCGCGCGCATGGGGCCGCAGCGACGGCCGCGTGGTGTGCACGAACATGGTGCCGTCGCTGATGTTGTCGTGGCTGAACAGGCCGCAGAAGATCGAGTTGAACCAGGTTTCCGCCAGCTCGTCGTCGTTGCGCGGGTCGATCAGGGCGATGTAGGCGCTCTTGATCAGTGGCCAGCGCTCCACGTCCAGCAGCTCCGCCGGGCTGAAGCGGCTGCCGACCCGCGCCACGGTCTCGGCGACCTTTTCCTCGTAGAGGTCGATGCGCTCGGCCGAGGTCCGCTGGATCTCCTGCCACTGCGCCTGCTCGAAGCGCGCCTGGGCGCCGTCGGTGATCTGCTTGAAGCGCTCGCGGTAGACGTCGAAGCCGTCGAGGATGGTCTGCGCGATCTGGGCATGGCTCATGGGGCGCATCTCGTTCATGGGATGTGCAGCGAGCTTAGCCAGACTCGGGGGGCGGCGAAAGCGACACGGCCGACCGGCCGGTCAGGAAGCGGGGGCGTCGCCGCCCCCGTTCGTTCAGTACCTCGTGCGGAGGCTTACTTGCCGGTCTTGACGTTGGTCCAGATGCGCGTGCGCAGGCGGTCGATCTTCATCGGCATGGATTGCAGGGCGAACAGCTTGGCCATCTTGTCCTGCGGCGGGTAGATCGCCGGGTCGGCCTTGATCGCCGCGTCCACCAGCGGTTCGGCGGCCAGGTTGCCGTTGGCGTAGTGCACGTAGTTGCTGATGCCGGCCATTACCTCCGGGCGCAGCAGGTAGTTCATGAAGGCGTAGGCGGCCTTCTCGTCGGGCGCGTCGGCCGGCATGGCGATCATGTCGAACCACAGCGGCGAGCCTTCCCTGGGCGTGGAGTAGTGGATCTCGATGCCGTTCCTGGCTTCCTTGGCGCGGGTGGCCGCCTGCAGGATGTCGCCGGAGAAGCCGACGGCCACGCAGATGTTGCCGTTGGCCAGGTCGCTGACGTACTTCGAGGAGTGGAAGTAGGCGATGTAGGGGCGAACCTTCATCAGCGCTTCCTCGGCCTTCTTGTAGTCCTCGGGGTTCTGGCTGTGGTGCGGCAGGCCCAGGTAGTTCAGGGCGATGGGCAGCAGCTCGGGGCCGTTGTCCAGCACGGCGACGCCGCACTTGGCCAGCTTCTGCATGTATTCGGGCTTGAAGAACAGGTCCCAGGAGTCCAGCGGTGCGTCTGCGCCCAGCACTTCCTTGATCTTGGCCGGGTTGTAGCCGATGCCGGTGGTGCCCCACAGGTAGGGGAAGCCGTACTGGTTGCCCGGGTCGTTGACCTCCAGGGCCTTCATCAGCACCGGGTTGAGGTTCTTCCAGTTGGGCAGTTGGCTCTTGTCCAGCTTCTTCAGGGCGCCGGCCTGGATCTGCTTGGCCATGAAGTGGTTGGAGGGCACCACGATGTCGTAGCCGGACTTGCCGGTCATCAGCTTGCCGTCCAGCGTCTCGTTGCTGTCGTAGACGTCGTAGGTGGTCTGGATGCCGGTTTCCTTGCTGAAGTTGGCGACGGTGTCGGGGGCGATGTAGTCGGACCAGTTGTAGATCTTCAGGGACTCGGCCTGGGCGCCGGCGGCGACGCCCAGGGTGAGGGAAAGCGCTAGGGCACTGGACAGCGGTGCGGTCGTTTTCATTGTTGTTTCCTGACGGCAAACGGTAGTGGCGCGGCCGGGGTGGGGCCGCGGCTGCTCAAGGAATAACCGGATTGCCGGAGGATTTGGAGGGGGCGCGGTTGCCCGCGGGTCCGCAGACAGTGGCAAAGGGCCGCCGCGCGGGGCGCCGCCCCGCAGTGGGGCGGCGCGGGGGGCTTACTGCACCATTTCCTGCTCGTCGAACACGCCTTCGAAGAGCATGCTCGACAGGTAGCGCTCGGCCGAGTCGGGGAGGATGACCACGATGGTCTTGCCCTGCATGGCCGGCTCCTCGGCCAGGCGCACGGCGGCGGCCATGGCGGCGCCGCAGGAGATGCCGCAGAGGATGCCTTCCTCGTGCATCAGGCGCTGGGCCATGCTGCGGGCCTCGTCGTCGCCGACCAGCTCGACGCGGTCGACCATGGCCAGGTCGAGGTTCTTCGGCACGAAGCCGGCGCCGATGCCCTGGATCTTGTGCGGCGAGGGCTTGACCTCTTCGCCGGCGAGGGTCTGGCTGATCACCGGTGAGCTGGTCGGCTCCACGGCCACCGAGAGGATCGGCTTGCCCTTGGTGTTCTTGATGAAGCGCGACACGCCGGTGAGGGTGCCGCCGGTGCCGACGCCGGCCACCAGCACGTCCACCGCGCCGTCGGTGTCGTTCCAGATTTCCGGGCCGGTGGTCTTCTCGTGGATCGCCGGGTTGGCCGGGTTGTCGAACTGCGCCGGCATGAAGTACTGGGCCGGGTCGCTGGCCACCAGTTCCTCGGCCTTGGCGATGGCGCCCTTCATGCCCTTGGCCGGTTCGGTGAGGACCAGCTCGGCGCCCAGGGCCTTGAGCACCTTGCGCCGTTCCAGGCTCATCGACGAAGGCATGGTCAGCACCAGCTTGTAGCCGCGCGCGGCGGCGACGAAGGCCAGGCCGATGCCGGTGTTGCCCGAGGTCGGCTCGACGATGGTCATGCCCGGCTTCAGGCGGCCGCTGGATTCGGCATCCCAGATCATGTTGGCGCCGATGCGGCACTTCACCGAGTAGCCGGGGTTGCGGCCCTCGATCTTGGCCAGGATGGTGACGCCGCGCGGGGCCAGGCGGTTGATCTGGACCAGCGGCGTGTTGCCGATGGACTGCGCGTTGTCTGCGAAGATGCGGCTCATGATGGGTGTCCTTGTGGATCGATGCTGACCCACCAGCCTATTCCCCGGCGCCCTGGCCGTAAAGCCGTGAAACCGTCGGAAAGGTCGGCTCCAGGGCGGCGGCCCCGGTGAGAGGGTGGTACGCGCCGGTAGCCTTCGACGAATGGATGAATGGCCGTGCATTCAGTGACTGAATGCCATGCCTGCGTTCACAGTCGACGGAGCTGCGCGGTATAGTCGCAGTCTGTCTCCCAGTTCCTGCAGCCCGGGCAGCGGCCCGGCCGATACCGTTCGAGGATTCCCCGATGAAGTTCGAAGGCACCCAGTCCTACGTCGCCACCGACGACCTCAAGCTGGCGGTCAACGCCTCCATCACCCTGCAGCGCCCGCTGCTGGTGAAGGGCGAGCCGGGCACCGGCAAGACCATGCTCGCCGAGCAGCTGGCCGAAGCCTTCGGCGCCAAGCTGATCACCTGGCACATCAAGTCCACCACCAAGGCCCACCAGGGCCTCTACGAGTACGACGCGGTGAGCCGCCTGCGCGACTCGCAGCTGGGCGTGGACAAGGTCCACGACGTGCGCAACTACATCAAGAAGGGCAAGCTCTGGGAGGCCTTCGAGGCCGACGAGCGCGTCATCCTGCTGATCGACGAGATCGACAAGGCCGACATCGAGTTCCCCAACGACCTGCTGCAGGAACTCGACAAGATGGAGTTCTACGTCTACGAGACCAACGAGACCATCAAGGCGAAACAGCGGCCGATCATCATCATCACCTCGAACAACGAGAAGGAGCTGCCGGACGCCTTCCTGCGCCGCTGCTTCTTCCACTACATCGCCTTCCCCGACCGCGAGACGCTGCAGAAGATCGTCGACGTGCACTACCCGGGCATCAAGGCCTCGCTGGTCAGCGAGGCGCTGGACATCTTCTTCGACGTGCGCAAGGTGCCGGGCCTGAAGAAGAAGCCCTCCACCAGCGAACTGGTCGACTGGCTGAAGCTGCTGATGGCCGACGACATCGGCGAGGCGGTGCTGCGCGAGCGCGACCCGACCAAGGCCATCCCGCCGCTGGCCGGCGCCCTGGTGAAGAACGAGCAGGACGTGCAACTGCTCGAGCGCCTGGCGTTCATGAGCCGCCGCGCCAGCCGCTGAAAAATCGCCCCAGGGACGGCTGCGCGTCGGCCATGCTGCGTTGGGGGCAGGCGAGGGATGCTCATTTACAGTCGTAAACTCCGCTTCCTCGCCTGCCCCCGCCTTGCCTGGCTCTAGCTCGCCGCCCCTGGAACGATTTTGGGTGTCAACGAATACACGAGGGTGCAGCCATGCTGCTCAACCTGTTCAACGAAATGCGCGCGGCCAAGGTGCCGGTGTCGGTGCGCGAGCTGCTGGACCTGATCAACGCGCTCCAGCAGCGCGTGGTGTTCGCCGACATGGACGAGTTCTACTACCTCGCCCGCACCATCATGGTGAAGGACGAGCGCCATTTCGATAAGTTCGACCGGGCTTTCGGCGCCTACTTCAAGGGCCTGGAGAAGCTCGACGACCATCTCAAGGCGCTGATCCCCGAGGAGTGGCTGCGCAAGGAGTTCGAACGCCTGCTGACCGACGAGGAGCGCGCGCAGATCCAGTCCCTCGGCGGCCTGGACAAGCTCATCGAGGAGTTCAAGAAGCGCCTTGAGGAGCAGAAGGAACGCCACGCCGGCGGCAACAAGTGGATCGGCACCGGCGGCACCAGTCCGTTCGGCTCCGGCGGCTTCAACCCCGAGGGCATCCGCGTGGGCGATGCCGGCAAGCGCCAGGGCAAGGCGGCCAAGGTGTGGGACCAGCGCGAGTACAAGAACCTCGACGACCAGGTCGAGCTGGGCACGCGCAACATCAAGATCGCCCTGCGCCGCCTGCGCAAGTTCGCCCGCGAGGGCGCGGCGGAAGAACTGGACATCGATGGCACCATCGACCACACGGCCAAGGACGCCGGGCTGCTCAACATCCAGATGCGCCCGGAGCGGCGCAACACCGTGAAGCTCCTGCTGCTGCTGGACATCGGCGGCTCCATGGACGCCCACGTGAAGGTCTGCGAGGAGCTGTTCTCGGCCTGCAAGACCGAGTTCAAGCACCTGGAATATTTCTACTTCCACAACTTCATCTACGAGTCGGTGTGGAAGAACAACCTGCGCCGCACCAGCGAACGCACCGCCACCTTCGACCTGCTGCACAAGTACGGGCCGGACTACAAGGTAGTGTTCGTCGGCGACGCGGCCATGGCGCCCTACGAGATCACCCAGGCCGGCGGCAGCGTCGAGCACTGGAACGAGGAAGCCGGCTACGTGTGGATGCAGCGCTTCATGGAGAAGTACAAGAAGCTCATCTGGATCAACCCGTACCCGAAGGACACCTGGAACTACACCGCCTCCACCAACCTGGTGCGCGAACTGGTGAAGGACCAGATGTACCCGCTGACCCTGCGCGGGCTGGAAGAGGGGATGCGCTTCCTTTCGCGCGGTTGAGTCCGCTCTGCGCCAACCATCGCGCTCCCCTGTAGGAGCGCGCCCTGCGCGCGAATCGCGGGCAGGGCCCGCTCCTACAATTGCCGCCTTTGCCTTGCCAAATCCCATGCCCGCGACGGTAACATCGCGGGCACGGCGCAGCGCTCCTATGGGCAAGACATGACCGGAACCAGCTTCTCCCGCAACACCTGGCTCAACTCCCTGCACATGACCACCCTGACGGTTTCCCTGCTGGAAGCCGAAGGCCATGAGCGCGACAGCATCCTCGAAGGCAGCGGCATCACCGCCGCCGACCTGGTGGACCTGCGCCGGCTGGTCAGCCCCTGGCAGGAGCAGCAGGTGTTCGCCAACGCCGAGCGCCTGGCCGCCGAGCCCGCCCTGGGCTTGCGCCTGGGCCTGCGCACGCGGATTTCCGCCTACGGCCTGCTGGGCTATGCGCTGCTTTCCGCGCCGACCCTCGGCGAGGCGCTGCGCATCGGCCTGAGCTACCCGGTGCTGCTGGGCACCTACTTCCACCTGGCGCTGCAGGTCGAAGGCGAGGTGGCCTGGCTGGTGGCCACCGGCTACAGCGAGGACGAGGCCCTGCGGCCGTTCAACACCGAACTGTGCCTGGGCTCGATGAAGGTCACCTGCGGCGACCTGCTGGGCCAGCCGCTGGAGCTGCTGTGCGCGGAGTTCGACTATGCCGCCCCGCCCGAACGCGAGGCCGCCTACGCCGAAGGCTTCGCCTGCGGCCTGCGGTTCGGCGCTTCGCGTAGCGCCTTCGGCTTCCCCGCCGCCTGGCTGGAACGCCGCCTGCCGCTGGCCGACCCGGTGACGCACCGCGAGATGCTCGAACAGTGCCGCCGGCAGAACGTCGACCTGGCCGCCCGCCGCGCCTGGCTGGACAAGGTCCGCGGCATCCTCGGCGAGCGCCTGCAGGCGCCGCCGGGCCTGGAGGAACTGGCGCGGCGCCTGAACTGCTCCTCGCGCAGCCTGCGCCGGCACCTGCAGCAACAGCAGACCAGCTACCAGCAACTGCTCGACGAACTGCGCTTCGCCCGCGCCAAGGAACTGCTGCAGGGCGGCGACATGCCCATCTACCGCATCGCCGAGGAACTCGGCTTCAGCGAAACCGCCAGCCTGCGCCACGCCTTCCAGCGCTGGAGCGGCCAGCCGCCGAGCCATTTCCGCGCCTGAAACCCGTAGGGCGCATAACGCCTACGGCGTTATCCGCCGTTTGACCTTGGTTACCGGTCCGCTCGGTGTCGAGTTTGGCGTGGGTCACGCATTCCCCCGGATCGACCGAGGCAGGGTCGATGAGAAAGGTGAGGCGGCGTATAACCGCGAACGGTTATACGCCCTACGCAACCCCACCCGCGCCGTTCCCATGTAGGAGCGCGCCCTGCGCGCGAATCGCGGGCAGGGCCCGCTTACAGGAGGCACGGTGCCGGGAATGGCGTAGGAGATCTTATCCGCGAATCGCGCCGGTACGTCCGGCTATCGCGGACAAGGTCCGCTCCTACGACCGTGCTACCTGAAACTGTAGGAACTCCGTCCGCGATTATCCGCACCTACCGCTCAGGGCCGCGCCTCCAGGATCAGGTTGAACGGCGTCTCCGCCGCCCGGCGGAAGCGGGTGAACCCGGCTTCTTCGAACACCGCGCGCAGCCGCGCCTCGCCCGCCTGGGCGCCCAGGCCCAGGCCCACTTCCTGGGACAGCGAGTTGGGCGTGCAGATGAAGGTCGAGGCGGCGTAGAACAGCTTGCCGATGGGCGTCAGGTTGTCTTCCAGGCGGTCGCCGGCGTAGGGCTCCACCAGCAGCACCGTGCCGTCCGGCGCCAGGTGGCGCAGGGCGTGGCGGGCGGCGCCCACCGGGTCGCCCATGTCGTGCAGGCAGTCGAAGTAGCAGATCAGGTCGTATTCGCCCAGGTAGTCCTTGGCGCTGGCCTGGGAGAAGGCCACGCGGTCCTCGACGCCGGCCTCGCGGGCGCGCTGGCTGGCGGTTTCCACCGAGGGCGCGTGGTAGTCGAAACCGGCGAAGCGCGAGGCCGGGAAGGCCTGGGCCATGATCACCGTGGATGCGCCGTGGCCGCAGCCGATGTCGGCCACCCTTGCGCCGTTCTGCAGCTTGGCCACCACGTCGTCCAGCGCCGGCAGCCACTCGTCCACCAAGTGCGCGCGGTAGCCGGGGCGGAAGAAACGCTCGGTGCCGCGGAACAGGCAGGGGTGGTGGTCGCCCCAGGGCAGGGCGCCGTCGCCGCGCATGGCGGCCAGCAGCTTGTCCTTGTCCTGGTACAGCGAGGCCAGCACGCCAGCGCCGCCGGCCACGTACACCGGCGAGTCCTCGATGGCCAGGGCCATGGCCTGTTCCTCGGGCAGGCGGAAGTTGCCGCCTTCGTGCTCCAGGTAGCCGGCGGCGGCCTGGGCGCTGAGCCATTCGCGCAGCAGCCGGGGGTTGCAGCCGGTGCGTTCGGCCAGGGTCTGCGGGCTCACCGGCTGGTTGTCGGCCATGGCCCGGTACAGGCCCAGTTCGTCGCCGAGGATGACGTTCGCCAGCATGGCCGCGCCGCCCATGTCGGCGACCAGGCGGCCCATGAAGTCGTTGAGTTTGGCTTCGTCCATGGCAGCTCCTCCGCTGTCGGGCCCCGCGCGGCGGCGGGAGCTCCGGGTGGATGGCGGGAGGTGCCGGTTCTCCATACGCGCGGCGAACAGCGGGGCAGGGCAGGCGCCGGCCCGGGACGGGCGCGTGCCGGCAGCCGCGGTTCGCGCGTCATTGCCGGCCCGGGGCGGGCGGCCCCTCGGCGGGGCGTCGTTCCAGTCTAGCGCTGCGGCCGCGGCGGGTGGCGCCGGCCGACGCCCGGCGTTAGCGGGCGGCTTCGCCCAGGCCGCCGTTGCGCATGATCTGCGCGATGATCGGCACCGGCGTCATCAAGTGGTTGCGCATCATCTCGCTGGCGCGCGCGGCGTCGCGGGCGAGGATCGCCTCCACCAGCGCGGCGTGCTCCTGGCGCTTGAGCTCCAGGGCCTGCTCGGAGAACACCGTGTGCGTCAGCCACAGGTGGCGGTAGCGCTCGGCCTGGTCGAACAGGTAGGTACGCGCCTGCAGCAGGTGCTTGGAGCCGCAACCCTGGGCGATGGCGGTGTGGAAGGCCTTGTGCCGCTCGTCCCAGACGTCCAGGCGCTGCTCGCGGGTCTTCACCTCCACCACCTTGGCCAGGGTGTGCGAGTGCGCCAGCACCTGCGCTTCCCAGGCATCGTCGCCACGCTGGATGGCCAGGCCGACGATCATCGCTTCCAGGTTGGCGCGGGCGTCGTAGATGTCCTGCATCTCTTCCAGTGACATGGGCGCCACGCGGTAGCCCTTCTGGCTGATGGCCACCACCAGGTGCTCCGCCACCAGTTGCGACAGGGCCTCGCGTAGCGGGCCCACGCCCAGGTCGTAGCGCTCCTTCAGGGTGCTCATCAGCAGCTTTTCGCCGGGTTTGAAGACGCCGCGGATGATGTCCTTCTTGAGCCACTCGTAACCGCTGACGGCCGAGTTCTGACGGGGGGCGATCGCTTCCAAATCCAGCTCCTGTGGGGATTTGCGCTGGATCATACCCAAATGTCGTATGGACGAAAAACAATAGACAGGACGGCTATTTGTCGTCGAAAAATAAAAATGTAGACATTTTTATGTTGTGGCGATATTTTTCTCCTGCCCGCCTGATCCAGGTCATTGCCGGACGGCGCCACCCCATCATTGCCAGGACACCGCCATGAACGCCTTCACCTCCATCCAGGACCTCGCCATGCCCCTGCCGCTGGAGACCCGCGGCTACTCGGTAGCGCCCTCGGCGCAGTCGCCGCGCCTGCTGGAACTGACCTTCGCCCGTGAAACCGTGCAGGCCTTCGTCAAGGCGGTGGCGCAGTGGCCGGTGCAGGCCCTGGAGTACAAGTCGTTCCTGCGCTTCCGCGTCGCCCAGATCCTCGACGAGCTGTGCGAAGGCACCCTGCGCCCGGTGCTGCTGAACACCATCCTCGACCGCGCCACCGGCGGCATGCTGGTCAAGCCCGAGGGCCTGGACGACGTGGCCCAGGCCGAGGACATGGTGAAGTTCTCCACCGCCATCGCGCACCTGATCGGCCGTTCCAACTACGACGCCATGAGCGGCCAGTTCTACGCCCGCTTCGTGGTGGTCAACAGCGACAACTCCGACAGCTACCTGCGCCAGCCGCACCGCGTGATGGAGCTGCACAACGACGGCACCTTCGTCAATCAGATCACCGACTACGTGCTGATGATGAAGATCGAAGAGAAGAACATGGAGGGCGGCAACTCGCTGCTGCTGCACCTGGACGACTGGAACGAGCTGGACGAGTTCTACCGCCACCCGCTGGCCCGCCGCGAAATGCGCTGGACCGCGCCGCCGAGCAAGAAGGTCAGCGAGGACGTGTTCCACGCGGTGTTCGACTGCGACGCCGAAGGCCGCCCGACCATGCGCTACATCGACCAGTTCGTGCAGCCGAAGGACTTCGAGGAAGGCATCTGGCTGAACGCCCTGTCCGAGTCTCTGGAGACCAGCCCGGCCAAGCTCTCGGTGCCGGTGCCCCAGGGCTGCTTCCTGCTGATCAACAACCTGTTCTGGCTGCACGGCCGCGACCGCTTCACCCCGCACGAGGGCCTGCGCCGCGAGCTGATGCGCCAGCGTGGCTACATCGCCTACCAGAAACCGCTGTACCAGCGCGGCCAGTAATTCCGACAGCGTCACCCTTGCCACAGGAGCGGGCTCGCCCGCGAAGGTCCGCGCACGGTCTTCGCCGGTGGCCCGCTCCTGTGGGTCTTTTTCAGCTGAGCCAGTGCGCGAGGTAATGGCTGTGTACGATTTCATCATCATCGGCGGCGGCATCGTCGGCATGTCCACCGCGATGCAACTCACCCAGGTCTACCCGGACGCGAAGATCCTCCTGCTAGAGAAGGAATCCGGCCCGGCGCGCCACCAGACCGGGCACAACAGCGGCGTGATCCACGCCGGCGTCTACTACACCCCCGGCAGCCTCAAGGCGAAGTTCTGCCTGGCCGGCAACAAGGCCACCAAGGCCTTCTGCGACAAGCACGGCATCCGCTATGACGAGTGCGGCAAGCTGCTGGTGGCCACCAACGAGCTGGAAATGGAGCGCATGCGGGCGCTCTGGGAGCGCACCGCGGCCAACGGCCTGGAGCGCCATTGGCTGAGCGCCGGCGAGCTGCGCGAGCGCGAGCCGAACATCGTCGGCATGGGCGGCATCTTCGTGCCCTCCAGCGGCATCGTCAGCTACGCCGAAGTCACCGCCGCCATGGGCCGCGAGTTCCAGGCCGCCGGTGGCGAGATCCGCTACAACGCCGAGGTGACGGCGCTGGACGAACGCGCCGAGGAAGTGGTGGTGCGCACCACCGACAACGAGTTCCGCGGCCGCTACCTGGTCACCTGCTCGGGCCTGATGGCCGACCGCATCGTGCGCATGCTGGGCCTGGAGCCGCAGTTCATCATCTGCCCGTTCCGCGGCGAGTATTACCTGCTGCCCAAGCAGCACAACCAGATCGTCAACCATCTGATCTACCCGATCCCCGACCCGTCCATGCCGTTCCTCGGCGTGCACCTGACGCGGATGATCGACGGCACCGTCACCGTCGGCCCCAACGCGGTGCTGGCGATGAAACGCGAAGGCTACCGCAAGACCGACGTCAGCCTCTCCGACCTGTTCGAGACCCTGACCTCGCCGGGCATCCTCAAGGTGCTGGCGAAGAACCTGCGCCCGGGCCTGATCGAGATGAAGAACTCGCTGTTCAAGGGCGGCTACCTCAAGGAAGTGCAGAAGTACTGCCCGAGCATCGTCAAGAGCGACCTCACCGAGTACCCGGCCGGCGTGCGCGCCCAGGCGGTGTCGCGCGACGGCAAGCTGATCGACGACTTCCTCTTCGTGAATACCAGGCGCAGCGTCAACGTCTGCAACGCGCCGTCGCCGGCCGCCACTTCGGCCATCCCGATCGGCGCCTACATCGTCGAGAAGGTCCGCGAACAGGTCGCCGCCCAAGGCGGCAACTTCGCCAAGGCCGCCACCCCCGACAACAACCTGCGGGCTGCCGGCTGAGCCGCCCGCCGCCGATAACGAGGAAGAACGCGTGCAACTCAAAGACTCCAGCCTGTTCCGCCAGCAGGCCTACATCGACGGTGCCTGGGTGGATGCCGACAACGGCCAGACGCTCAAGGTCAACAACCCGGCCAGCAACGAAATCATCGGCAGCGTGCCGAAGATGGGCGCCGCCGAGACCCGCCGCGCCATCGAGGCTGCCGACCGCGCCCTGCCGGCCTGGCGCGCGCTGACCGCCAAGGCGCGCGCCAACAAGCTGCGTCGCTGGTTCGAGCTGATGATCGAGAACCAGGACGACCTGGCCCGCCTGATGACCCTCGAACAGGGCAAGCCGCTAACCGAAGCCAGGGGCGAGATCGCCTACGCCGCTTCCTTCCTCGAGTGGTTCGGCGAGGAAGCCAAGCGCGTCTACGGCGACATGATCCCCGGCCACCAGCCGGACAAGCGCCTGATGGTGATCAAGCAGCCCATCGGCGTCACCGCGGCCATCACCCCGTGGAATTTCCCCTCGGCGATGATCACCCGCAAGGCCGGCCCGGCCCTGGCCGCTGGCTGCACCATGGTCCTCAAGCCCGCTTCGCAGACGCCGTATTCCGCCCTGGCCCTGGCCGAGCTGGCCGAGCGCGCCGGCATCCCGAAAGGCGTGTTCAGCGTGGTCACCGGCAGCGCTGGCGAAGTCGGCGGCGAGCTGACCGGCAACCCGATCGTGCGCAAGCTGACCTTCACCGGTTCCACCGAAATCGGCCGCCAGCTGATGGCCGAATGCGCCAAGGACATCAAGAAGGTGTCCCTGGAACTGGGCGGCAACGCACCCTTCATCGTCTTCGACGACGCCGACCTGGACGCCGCCGTGGACGGCGCGCTGGTCTCCAAGTACCGCAACAACGGCCAGACCTGCGTCTGCGCCAACCGCCTGTACATCCAGGACGGCGTGTACGACGCCTTCGTCGAGAAGCTCAAGGCCGCCGTGGCCAAGCTGAACATCGGCAACGGCCTGGAGAACGGCGTGACCACCGGCCCGCTGATCGACGCCAAGGCCGTGGCCAAGGTCGAGGAGCACATCGCCGACGCCGTGGGCAAGGGCGCCAAGGTCGTCGCCGGCGGCAAGCCCCACGCCCTGGGCGGCACCTTCTTCGAGCCGACCATCCTGGTCGACGTGCCGAACGACGCCGCCGTGGCCAAGGAAGAGACCTTCGGCCCGCTGGCGCCGCTGTTCCGCTTCAAGGACGAGGCCGAGGTGATCGCCATGTCCAACGACACCGAATTCGGCCTGGCCGCCTACTTCTACGCCCGCGACCTGGGCCGCGTGTTCCGCGTCGGCGAGGCGCTGGAGTACGGCATCGTCGGCATCAACACCGGGATCATTTCCAACGAAGTCGCTCCCTTCGGCGGCATCAAGGCCTCGGGCCTGGGCCGCGAAGGCTCCAAGTACGGCATCGAAGACTACCTGGAAATCAAATACCTGTGCATCGGCGTGTAACGCGCGTCCGCCCACCCATTCCTGACCTGGAGACAGCATGAACAGCAACCAGAGCCTGCAACAACGGCGCATGGCCGCCATCCCGCGCGGCGTCGGCCAGATCCACCAGATCTACGCCGAGCGCGCCGAGAACGCCACCATCTGGGACGTGGAAGGCCGCGAATACCTGGACTTCGCCGGCGGCATCGCCGTGCTCAACACCGGCCACCTGCACCCGAAGGTGATGGCCGCCGTGCAGGCGCAGATGGCCAAGCTGACCCACACCTGCTTCCACGTGTTCGGCTACGAGGGCTACGTGGCCCTGGCCGAGAAGATCAACGGCATGCTCCCCGGCGACTTCGAGAAGAAGACCCTGCTGGTGACCACCGGCGCCGAAGCTGTGGAGAACGCCATCAAGATCGCCCGCGCCGCCACCGGCCGTAGCGGTGTGATCGCCTTCACCGGCGCCTACCACGGCCGCACCCACTACACCCTGGCGCTGACCGGCAAGGTCGTGCCGTACTCCGCCGGCCTGGGCCTGATGCCCGGCGGCGTGTTCCGCGCGCAGTACCCGAACGCGCTGCACGGCGTATCGGTGGACGACGCCATCGCCAGCATCGAGCGCATCTTCAAGAACGACGCGCAGCCGCGCGACATCGCCGCGATCATCCTCGAGCCGGTGCAGGGCGAGGGCGGCTTCAACCCGGCGCCGAAGGACTTCATGCAGCGCCTGCGCGCCCTGTGCGACGAGCACGGCATCGTGCTGATCGCCGACGAAGTGCAGACCGGCGCCGGCCGCACCGGCACCTTCTTCGCCATGGAGCAGATGGGCGTCGCCGCCGACCTGACCACCTTCGCCAAGTCCATCGCCGGCGGCTTCCCGCTGGCCGGCGTGGCCGGCAAGGCCGAACTGATGGACGCGGTGGCCCCGGGCGGCCTGGGCGGTACCTACGCCGGCAACCCGATCTCCTGCGCCGCCGCCCTGGCGGTGATCGAGGCCTTCGAGGAAGAAAACCTGCTGCAGCGCGCCCAGGCCGTGGGCGAGATCCTCGGCGCCGGCCTGCGCCGGATCGGCGAGCGTCACGCCAGCGTCGGCGACGTGCGCATCCTCGGCGCCATGGTCGCGGTGGAACTGTTCGAAGCCGACGGCCAGACCCCGGCCGCCGAACTGACCGCCAGGATCGTCGCCAAGGCCCGCGACAAGGGCCTGGTGCTGCTGTCCTGCGGCACCTACTACAACGTCCTGCGCATCCTCGTGCCGCTGACCGTCAGCGACGCCGACCTGCAGCGTGGCCTGGGCATCATCGGCGAGTGCTTCGACGAGCTGGCCTGAGGTTCATCCGCGTGCCCCGCGGCCCCTTTCCCTGAAGGGGCCGCGCCGAAGAGAACAAAGACGGACCCCGTACCCGCCCGTGCCCACGCACGGGTGGGCCGGGCCATTTCCGCCGCAGGGACGCAGCTTTACAAGGTGAGACCATGCAACAGCTCAACAAGAACAACCTGAGCCATGGGTTGAAATCGCGGCATGTGACCATGCTGTCCATCGCCGGCGTGATCGGCGCCGGCCTGTTCGTCGGCTCCGGCCGCGCCATCGCCGAGGCCGGTCCCGCGGCCATCCTCGCGTACATGCTGGCCGGCGCCCTGGTGGTGATCGTCATGCGCATGCTGGCCGAGATGGCTGTGGCGTCGCCCGACACCGGCTCCTTCTCCACCTACGCCGACCGCGCCATCGGCAAGTGGGCCGGCTACACCATCGGCTGGCTGTACTGGTGGTTCTGGGTCCTGGTGATCCCCATCGAGGCGAACATCGCCGCCACCATCATCAACAGCTGGGTGCCGCAGCTGGACATCTGGGTGCTGTCCCTGGCCATCACCCTGCTGCTCACCGCCACCAACCTGTTCAGCGTGAAGAACTACGGCGAATTCGAGTTCTGGCTGGCGCTGGTGAAAGTGATCGCTATCGTCGGCTTCATCGTCCTCGGCGCCTGCGCCATCCTCGGCCTGCTGCCGGATACCGGCGTCAGCGGCGTGTCGCGCCTGTGGGACAACGGCGGCTTCATGCCCAACGGCTTCGGCGCGGTGCTCAGCGCCATGCTGATCACCATGTTCTCGTTCCTCGGCGCGGAAGTGGTGACCATCGCCGCCGCCGAATCGGACGCTGCCGAAAAGCAGATTTCCAAGGCCACCAACTCGGTGATCTGGCGGATCACCCTGTTCTACATCCTGTCGATCTTCATCGTCGTCGCCCTGGTGCCCTGGACCGATTCGCGCCTGGCTGCCGACGGCTCCTACGTGACCGTGCTGGAAGTGCTCGGCGTGCCCCACGCCAAGGCGCTGATCGACGTGGTGGTGCTGACCTCGGTGACCAGTTGCCTGAACTCGTCGCTGTACACCGCCTCGCGCATGCTCTACTCGCTGAGCAGCCGCGGCGACGCCCCGGCCGCCGCGCGCATCACCAGCCGCGCCGGCACCCCGGTGGTGGCGGTGCTGCTGTCC
The DNA here is from genome assembly GCF_001586155.1 of Pseudomonas citronellolis. Lineage (NCBI taxonomy): Bacteria > Pseudomonadati > Pseudomonadota > Gammaproteobacteria > Pseudomonadales > Pseudomonadaceae > Pseudomonas > Pseudomonas citronellolis. Next base: position 4,972,927 of record NZ_CP014158.1, on the reverse strand, counting down.
ACCGCCGCGGCCTTCGCCACGGTGATCGCCAACTACCTGGTGCCGGCCCAGGTGTTCGGCTTCCTCATGGCCAGCTCTGGCGCCATCGCCCTGCTGGTGTACCTGGTGATCGCCATCTCCCAGCTGCGCATGCGCAAGCGCATGAACGCCGAAGGCCAGGTGCCGCAGTACCGCATGTGGCTGTTCCCCTGGCTGACCTGGGGCGTGATCCTGTTCATCGTCGGCGTCCTGGTGCTGATGCTGCTGCGCCCGGACCACCGCGTGGAAGTGACCGCCACCGCGTTGCTGAGCGTGCTGATCGTCTGCTCCGGCCTGCTGGTCACCCGCCGCCGCGCGCGTGGCGAGCAGGGCGCCACACGCCTGAGGGTGGCCGAGCGCTGATGGGCTTTTCGTAGGAGCGAGCTTGCTCGCGAACGACTCCGCTGCGGGGTTGGTTCGCGAGCAAGCTCGCTCCTACAGGTTGCCCATACGCCGTACCCCTGTAGGAGCGCGCCCTGCGCGCGAATCGCAGGCAGGGCCTGCTCCTACAGGTTTCCGTGAGGCACGTAGTTCAACCGTAAGCGGACCTTGTCCGCGATAGCCGGCCATCCCGGCGCGATTCGCGGATGAGATCCGCTACAGGTCGCCCATACGCCGTGCCCTTGTAGGAGCGCGCCCTGCGCGCGAAATCGCGGGCAGGGCCCGCTCCCACAGGTATCCGTCACTCCCAAACGAAAACGGGGCGCCAATGCGGCGCCCCGTTTTCGTTTCCTCAGGCCAGCTTCAGCAGCGCCATCCCCGCCACCAGCAAGCCCAACCCTAGCCAGCCACGCCACACCAGGCGCTGGCCGAACAGGGCCCAGCCCATGGCCACGGTGGCGAGGATGCCGAAGCCGCCCCACACCGCATAGGCCACCGACAGCTCGATGTCCTTCACCGCCTGCGCCAGGGCCGAGAAGGCGCCCAGCACGCAGAGGATAGAGGTGACGCCCAGGGCGCGCCTGCGGAAGCCGTCGGAGTACTTCAGCAGCAGGTTGGCGATCACTTCCAGCATGATCGCCAGGCCCAGCCAGGCGAACGGAACCCAATCGAGGCTCAGCATGCGACGGCCTCCTCTGCGGACGGCTCGCGCTTGCTGCGGGTGCCGGACTTCACCAGCAGGATGCCGGCGATCATCACGGCCAGGCCCAGGACCTTCTCCGGGGCCAGGTTCTCGCCCAGCCAGGCGACGCTGACCAGGGTGATGAGGACGATGCCGATGCCCTCCCAGAGGGCGTAGGCCACGCCCACCGGCACGCGCTTGATGGCCAGCGACAGGAAGTAGTACGACAGGCCGACCATGGCGTACATCAGCAGGTGGCCATAGAACGGGGCCAGGGTGGTGGTGAGTTTCATCGAAGTGGTGCCGACCACTTCGAAACCGATGGCGGCGAACAGATAGATCCAGGAACGCATGAGCGAGCCCTCCCTTGGGCAAGCCGCTACCCCCACGTTTGCACGTGCGGCCAGGCGGAAAGTCGGAGCGGGGGAGGTGACGCAGGGCGAGCGATAGGCTCGGGTACATCGTCACCAAAGACGTGACTTCGAGGGAGGGCGCTAGAGATCGCCGGTCCAGTGGCGCTCGCGGGAGACCAGGCGGGAAGTGAAGAGGGTTTGAATCGTGATGTTCAACATAATGAACACTATATTGCCTGAAGTTAGGAAGATTGGCAAATCGATAGACTCAAGCAATGAGTAAATGGCGCAGGAATTCATTATTTTCTTGTGAGGGGGCCCAGGCAGGAAGTCTTCTGTTCAAGATGGCTGTGCAATATTTTGTTCATTTTTCTGTGCGCCCACCTGCTCCCGACATCCTGGCTGGGCAAATCCGCCGGAAAGGAGTAGCCTTCATTTGACGGTTTGTTTTCATCATTTGAGGAGGTCGCATGTTGGCCATCAAGACGGAAGATCGTCGTCGCAGCGACTCGCCGTCCCCGGTGTTCTGGCATCTGGTGCACGACCATGCCAGCCTCACCGAGGCCCAACGGCTGCAGCACATCCGCCACGGCTTGAGCTGGCGCTGGGTCGAATCGGTGCGCGATACCTTCCGCATCAGCGGCCCCGGCTTCGTCGAGCTGTTCAACATCTCCCTGTCCACCTACGAGCGCAAGAAGAAGGCCGACCAGGCGCTGGACCTGGTCACTTCGGAGCGCCTCGACCGCCTGGCCTCGGTGGCCGTGCTGGCCGAGCAGGTGTTCGAGGACAAGGACGCCGCGGCCCAGTGGCTGGAGCGCCCCAACCAGGCCCTCGGCGGCCAGACGCCGCTGAGCCTCTGCGACACCGAGATAGGCGCCAACCAGGTACGCCGCGTGTTGCACGCGCTGGAGTGGGGCGGGGCCGCCTGATGCGGGCCTGGCGCGTCGCCAAGGCGGCCCGGGCCACCGACCTGAGCGGTCAGGGCGCGGCCATCCTCGGCGGGCGCTGGAACCACCGCGACGTGCCGGTCGTCTACCTGGGCCTGACGCCGGCCATCTGCTGCCTGGAAACCTTCGTGCACGCCAGCGGCCGGCCGACCTTCCCGATGAAGATCACCGCCTTCCGGCTCCCGGAAGGCGACGACCTCTACCTCAAGCCCGATCCCCGGGACCTGCCCGAAGGCTGGAACAGCCTGCCGGCGGACCGCCCGGGCATGGACTACGGCACCCGCTGGCTGCAGGCCGGCGAACAGCTCGGCCTGATAGTGCCCTCGGCGGTGCTGCCGCTGGAGTGGAACCTTCTGCTCAACCCGCGGCACCCGGCGATGAGCCTGGTGCGGGTCGAGGACAGCTACGACTTCATGTATGACGAGCGGATGTTCCAGGCACGGGCTTGAGCCGATGGAGAAGGCGAGTCAGCCGTCGTAGTGGTAGCGGCATTGCACGATGAAGAGTTGGCCGTCTTCGAACAGGTAGACCAGCCGGTGTTCGCGGGTTATGCGGCGGGACCAGAGCCCGCTGAGATTACCCTTCAGCGCTTCGGGCTTGCCGGTGCCGCTGAAGGGGGTACGCAGGCATTCGCCGATGAGTCGGTCCAGGGTTGCGGATATCTTCGGATCCTGGCCCTTCCAGTATTGGTAGTCATCCCAGCCGTGATCGGTGAAAGCCACTGAAACCGTCTTGCGGGCGCCGGCCTTGTTACGTTTCTTCTGCGTCGTCACTGATGCTCAGTTCCCTTGGCACGCTCTTGCCGACTCGTAACTGCTCGATGGATTCATGCAGCCGTTGTGCATTGGCCGAGGATTGCAGCAGGTACATGGTCTCGCGCATGCCGTTGTAGTCCTCCAGCGAAAGCAGAACCACAGGTTCGCCTCTTTGCCGGGTGATGACAGTCGGCTCATGGTCGCGGCATACGTCATCCATGGCCTGTTTCAGGCTGGCTCGCGCTTGGCTGAATGTCAGAATTTGCATGGCGGGTACCTCCTGGCGAAGCCAGGGCTGATTGAATCTTCCGACGGGAATGGATTGCGGATGGCTGATCCTGTGCTGGACGAGAGGATTGTACAGAACGTTGTACTTTGATCAAGCGCAGCCATTGCTAGTGTTGCTGCGTTCTATGGCTGCTCCACCAACCCCGCCGCCAGCCGTCCAACCTCCGCCAGCAGCGCATCGCGCTTTTCCGCCGGGGCCGGGCTGCCGGTGAGGTAGGCCGCCACCAGGATCGGCGCGCGGCCCGGCGGCCGGAGTATGGCCACGTCGTTGCTGGTGCCGCGTTCGCCGGTGCCGGTCTTGTCGCCGACTTTCCAGCCCGTTGGCAGGCCTGCGCGGATACGCTTGTCGCCGGTCTTGTTGGCCGCCAGCCAGGCGTTCAATTGGTCGCGCGAGGCGGGTTGCAGGATGTCGCCCAGCAGCAGGCGCTGCAGGGTGGCGACCATCGCCCGCGGGGTGCTGGTGTCGCGCGGATCGCCCGGGAGGGCCTGGTTGAGGGTGGGTTCGTTGCGGTCCAGGCGGCTGACGTCGTCGCCGGTGCTGCGCAGCCAGTCGGTCAAGCCGGTGGGGCCGCCCAGGCTGGCCAGCAGCAGGTTGGCGGCGCCGTTGTCGCTCAGGGTGATCGCTGCCTCGCAGAGTTCGGCGACGCTCATGCCCGGCTGGCCGACGTGGCGCTCGCTGGCCGGCGAATATTCCACCAGGTCCGCCTGGCCGTAGACGATGCGCCGCGCCAACTGCTCCTCGCCGCGGTCCACGCGGGCCAGGATGCAGGCGGCGAGCAGCAGCTTGAAGGTGCTGCACAGCGGGAAGCGCTCGTCCTCGCGCAGGCCGAAGCGGCGGCCGTCGCCGGTGTCGAGCACGGCCACGCCCAGGCGCCCGCCGCTGTCGCGTTCCAGTCGCTTCAGGCGCTCCAGCGTGGATTCCGCCCGCGCGGTGCCGGCGAGCAGGCCGGCCAGGGGCGCCAGGAGCAGGGCGCGGTTGATCTGTCTTCTGCTGAACATGCTGCCTCCTTGTCGAAGCGCGACTATCGGCCAGCCGGGCGGGTGGGGCAAGCGGGCACGCCCATCGGTTTTTCCCGGCCGGCGCGGCGAGCGCTTCTACCCTGAAAAGGTGCGGCCCCGGCGACAATTCGTTGCAACCTTTGACCGGGGCCGCGGCTCGAACCCGATGAGTGCGACGCAGCGGTGCCTTCCACCCGGAGAAGGTCAGCCTCGAGAACGAATGGCCGCCTGCGTTCCGAACCCGCCCACGGAAAAGGGGACCACCCCATGTCCAGCAAGGCCCCATCCCTGCTCGATGCCTACCGCCAGGTGCGGCGGCACAGCGAGGAACTGATCGCCCCCCTCGGCGCCGAGGACGCGGTCGCCCAGTCGATGCCCGACGCCAGCCCGGCCAAGTGGCACATCGCCCACACTACCTGGTTCTTCGAGACCTTCCTGCTCAAGCCGCGGCTGGCCGGCTACGCCGAGTTCGACGCCAGCTTCGGCTACCTGTTCAATTCCTACTACGAGGCTCTGGGCGCGCGCCAGCCGCGGCCGCAGCGAGGAATGCTGACGCGGCCGCCGCTGCACCGGGTGCTCGACTACCGGCTGCACGTCGACGAGCACATGCAGGCGCTGCTGGACACCGAGCCCGACGCCGAGCTGGAAGCCCTGGTGCGCCTGGGCCTGGCCCACGAGGAGCAGCACCAGGAACTGCTGCTGATGGACATCCTCCACCTGTTCAGCCTGTCGCCGCTGGCGCCGGCCTATGGCGAGGGATATGCGCCCCCGGCCTGCGGGCCGCAGCGCTTCCTGGCGATCCAGGGCGGGCTGCTGGGCATCGGCCATGACGGCCAGGGTTTCGCCTTCGACAACGAGGCGCCGGCGCACCGCTGTTTCCTGGCGCCCTTCGAGATCGCCGAGTCGCTGGTGAGCAACGGGCAGTGGCTGGCGTTCATCGAGGATGGCGGTTACCGGCGCGCGGAATTCTGGTTGTCCGACGGCTGGGCCAAAGTGCAGGAGGAGGGCTGGGAAGCGCCGCTGTACTGGCGACGGCAGGGCGACGGCTGGCACGAGTTCGGCCTGGCCGGCCTGCGCCCGCTGGACCTGGACGCGCCGGTGCTGCACGTCAGCTACTACGAGGCCAGCGCCTACGCCAACTGGGCCGGCGCGCGCCTGCCCACCGAGATGGAATGGGAAGTGGCCGCCCGCGACGGCCGTCTGCGCCAGCTCTACGACGCCGCCTGGCAGTGGACGCAGAGCGCCTATGCGGCGTATCCCGGCTTCCGCCCCGGCGCCGGGGCGGTGGGCGAGTACAACGGCAAGTTCATGGTCAGCCAGATGGTCCTGCGCGGCGGCGCCTGCATCACCCCGGCCGGGCATTCGCGGCCCAGCTACCGCAACTTCTTCCACCCCGAGAAGCGCTGGATGTTCGCCGGCCTGCGCCTGGCCCGCGACCTGCCCGAACAGGCCGCGCTGGACCCGCGCGCCCGCGAGCTGGCCGAGGACCTGGAGGCGGGCTTCTCGCTGCAGCCGCGGCAGCTTTCGCCCAAGTATTTCTACGATGCCGCCGGCTCCGAGCTGTTCGAGGCCATCTGCCGCACCCGCGAGTACTACCCCACGCGCAGCGAGACCGCGTTGCTCAAGCGCATCGCCCCGGCCCTGGCCGAGCGCATCCCGGCCGACTGCACCCTGGTGGAGTTCGGCAGCGGCGCCAGCGAGAAGACCTGCCTGCTGCTGGACGCGGCGCCGCAGATCCGCCGCTACGTGCCCATCGACATCAGCCCGGCGGCCCTGGACAAGGCCGCCGCGCGCCTGCAGCGCGACTACCCGGTGCTGCGCGTCGAGCCCCTGTGCGCCGACTTCACCCGCCTGGAGGCGCTGCCCCCGGCGCTGGCCGACGGCCCGCGGCTGGGCTTCTTCCCCGGCTCCACCATCGGCAACTTCGCCCCGGAGCAGGCCCTGGCCTTCCTCCAGGGCGTCCACGAACTGCTGGGGCCGGGGGCGAGCTTCATCGTCGGGGTGGACTTGCGCAAGGACGTGAAAGTGCTGGAGGCCGCCTACAACGATGCCGAGGGCGTGACCGCGCGCTTCAATCTCAACCTGCTGCAGCGCATCAACCGTGAGCTGGACGCCGATTTCCAGCTCGACCGCTTCGACCACCTGGCCTTCTGGAATCCCGAGCACAGCCGCATCGAGATGCACCTGGTCAGCCGCGTCGAGCAGCGCGTGCGCATAGCCGGCATGGAGTACCTGTTCCGCGCCGGCGAGCGCCTGCACACGGAGAACTCCTACAAGTACGCCATCGACGACTTCCGCACGCTGGCCGAGCGCGGCGGCTGGCTGGTGCGCGAGCACTGGACCAGCGCCGAGCCGGCCTTCGCGGTGTTCCGCCTGCAGGCCTAGCGCTCCAGCCCCAGGCGCCGGTGCCAGTCGGCGATGGACTCCTCCGGGTAGCCGTCGAAGTACAGGTCGCGCGGGTGCTTTTCCACCTCCACCCAGGGGGCCTTGGAGTCCAGCAGCAGGTGGGTGTGTTCCGGCGGCACCGGCAGCGGGGTGTCGATGGCCGAGGCGAAGGGGTGGATCAGCTCCGGCCATTCCGGGCTGAACAGCCACAGCGCGCTGCCGCATTCGCCGCAGAAGTTGCGTTCGGCGGTGCTGGTGCGGGTGCGCTGGCCGGGCTCGCGCAGCTTGGCGTGATAGACGCGCAGGTGCTTGCGCCCGCGCACCTTGAGGCTGGCGGCGTCGCCGCCGAGGTTGATGGCGTAGCCCCCGCCGCCCTGGGTCTTGCGGCAGATCGAGCAGTAGCAGCGCTGGTAGGGGTATGGGTGAGCGCTCTCCAGGCTGAAGGTCACGGCGCCGCAATGGCAGGAACCTTCCAGTCGCATGGCTGATCTCCTCTGTAGGGATACGGGACCCGGGCAAGGGTGGTTGATCGCGCCCCGCCGCGCCGGGCGCGACGACGGATGGTCGGCTGCCCGGGATGTTATAGGTTGGGCGTGATTCAATGAGGGCGAAACCGTCGTCAGGCAGGTGAAGTCATGGCCGTACAACGCATCGTGGTAACCGGGACCGGGGTGGTCAGCCCCCTCGGATGTGGCACCGAGAAGGCCTGGCAGCGCCTGCTGCAGGGGCGCTCCGGCATCGTCCGGCTGGCCGACGAATTCGTCCGCGACCTGCCCTGCGAGGTGGGCGGCCCGGTGCCGGACATCGCCGTGGACGCCGAGGCCGGCTTCGATGCCGAGCGCGCCGCGCCGGCCAAGGAGCAGAAGAAGATGCACCGCTTCATCCTCTTCGCCCTGGCCGCCGCCGAGGAGGCGCTGGCCCAGGCCGGCTGGGCGCCCCGGGATGAGCGCGGGCAGACGCGCACGGCCACGGTGATCGGCTCGGGCATCGGCGGCTTCAGCGCCATCGCCGACGCCGTACGCACCACCGACGGGCGCGGGCCGCGGCGCCTGTCGCCGTTCACCATCCCGTCGTTCCTGGTCAACCTGGCGGCCGGCCACGTGTCCATCCGCCATGGCTTCAAGGGGCCGATCGGCGCGCCGGTGACCGCCTGCGCCGCCAGCGTCCAGGCCATCGGCGATGCCGCGCGGATGATCCGCGCCGGCGAGGCGGACATCGCCCTGTGCGGCGGCGCCGAGGCTTCCATCGACCGCGTTGCCCTAGGCGGTTTCGCCGCGGCGCGGGCGCTGTCCAGCGGCTTCAACGACCGCCCGCAGCAGGCCTCGCGGCCCTTCGACCGCCAGCGCGACGGCTTCGTCATGGGCGAGGGCGCCGGGCTGCTGGTGATCGAGTCGCTGGAGCACGCCCAGGCCCGCGGCGCGCAGCCGCTGGCCGAGGTGGTCGGCTACGGCACCAGCGCCGACGCCTACCACCTGACCGCCGGCCCGGAAGACGGCAGCGGCGCGCGCCGGGCCATGCAACTGGCCATCGCCCAGGCCGGCATCGACCCGGCGTCGATCGGCCACCTGAACGCCCACGCCACTTCCACGCCGGTGGGCGACAAGGGCGAGCTGGCGGCCATCCGCGCGGTGTTCGGCGACACCGGCTCGGTGGCGGTGAGCGCCACCAAGTCCGCCACCGGCCACCTGCTGGGCGCGGCCGGCGGGCTGGAGGCGATCTTCACCCTGCTGGCCCTGCGCGACCAGTTGGCCCCGGCGACCCTCAACCTCGACGAGCCGGACGAAGCCGCCGCCGGGATCGACCTGGTGCGGGGCGGGGCGCGGGCGCTGCAGACGGAATACGCGCTGTCCAACGGCTTCGGCTTCGGCGGAGTCAACGCCAGCGTGCTGTTGCGCCGCTGGACCGGCGCCTGAGGCGAACGCAAGGCGCCCGGCGCTGTCGGATCGTCACTGAAACCCCTTATCATTCAGCGACATCCTCCAGGGCCGGAGCCTTCCGATGCTGTCTGCCGTAAGGCGCTACAAACTGCTGTTGTCCGAATCCCTGGCGCGGTATTTCCCGCGCACCACCGCCTACCTGCGCGAGCAGAACGAGGCCGCCCAGGCGCCAACGGCGAAGAAACCGCGCGCCACAGCGCGGAAGAAGGACGGCGCCGCGGCCAAGCCCCGCGCGCCGCGCAAACCCAAGGCCGAGGCGGGCGAGAAGCCTGCGGCGGAAGGCCCCGCCGGCATCTACCCGGCGCGCGCCCTGGCGGTGCGCCCGGAGCAGGTCGAGGCGATGCGCGAGCGGGTGCGCCAGGCGGTCAGCGCCGGCGTGGTCAGCCCGCCGTCGGACGAGCAGTGGGCGATGATCCTCTGCCGCCAGCCGCTGGCGCGCATCTTCGCCGGCGCAGGCTCCGGCAAATCCACCACCCTGGTGCTGCGCCTGGTGTTCATGCTCTGCCACCTGGGGATCGAGGCGGACAAGGTCACGGTGATTTCCTTCACCAACGCCTCCTGCGCGCAGCTGCGCGAACAACTGGTGCGCGTGCTCGCCTTCTGGCAGTACCCCTTCGACATGGCCCGCGCCCGCGAATGCGTGCGCACCTTCCACTCGGCCATGGGCGTGCAGGCCCGCGAGCTGCTGGGCAAGCAGCGCTGGTTCGAGCAACTGGAGGAGCGCAACCCCGACGAGCCGGACAACCCCCTCACCGGCGGCCGCCTGCGCCCGGCGCAGCAGCGCCTGCTGCTGGAGGCCTACGAGGAATGCTACGCGGTCAACGGCGCCTTCCGCGCCAAGGTGCACCGCCTGCTGGGCCTGGAGAAGCCGGAGGAAGTGCCGGGCCCGGCGCCGGTCCAGCCGTTCCGCCTGCCCGGCGAGTTCGTCGAGGCGCCGCTGGTGGAAGTCTTCCACACCCAGGCCGGCTTCATGGAAAGCCTCGGCCTGCGCCCGCAGGACCTGAAGGTGGCCGAGCTGGACTGCTCGATCCGCGAGAAGATCTTCCTCGAGGCCCTGGCCATCTACTGGAGCTTCTTCCTGGCCCTGCTCAAGCGCCAGCGCCTGACCACCTTCAACGCCGCCTTCCAGCAGCTCACCAAGCGCTTCGCCGAAGGCGATGCCAAGCTCGAAGCGGCCGAGCCGATGACGCACCTGCTGATCGACGAGTTCCAGGACATCTCGCCGCAGATCGTCCTCTGGCTGCAGGCCCTGCACCGCTTCCTGGCGCGCAGCGGCAAGGCGCCGAGCCTGATGGCCATCGGCGACGACTGGCAGTCGATCTACGGCTGGCGCGGCAGCTCGCCGGAGCTGTTCATGGACTTCGACAAGCACTTCCCCAGCAAGGGCCGCAGCCGCCAGAGCACGGTGCTGCTGCTGGAGACCAACTACCGCAGCATCGAGCCGGTGATCCGCGATGCCGAGTCGGTGCTGGCCGAGGTGAATTTCAAGCAGGCCAAGACCTGCCGCGCCTTCAAGCCGATGCAGCCGGGCGACCATGGCGTGCGCGTGGAAACCCGCTTCGACCTGGCCCGCGACCTGCCCAGGCTGCTGGCCGACATCCGCGCCCAGTGCGAACACGTGGCCCAGCGCGGCAGCCGTGAGAGCACCGCGGTGATGCTGCTGAGCCGACGCAACGAGCCGCTGCAGCAGATCCAGGCGCAGCTCGACGCCAAGTTGCCGGTGAAGGCCATGAGCATCCACCGCGCCAAGGGCCTGCAGGCGGAGGTGGCGATCATCATCGACGACTGCGCGCCGCCGGAGCGCCATCCGTTGCGCAACGTGCTGTATGCGCACAGTGGGTTCTTCCGCAACAGCTATGACCAGGCGATGCAGGATGAGAGCTTGCGATTGGCCTATGTGGCCGTGACGCGCGGGGTGAGCCGGGTGTTCTGGTACTCGCGCAAGGCGCAGGGGGCGGCGGCGGTGTTGGCGAGGAAGGGTTAGAGGGCGCTCTGGCTTTTCGTAGGAGCGAGCTTGCTCGCGAATGGATGTTCGCCGGAGATTCCGCTGCGTCGTTTGAGTCCGTTCCCTCTCCCTAACCCTCTCCCTGAAGGGAGAGGGGACCGTTTGGAGTGAAGCAGCACCTCGATGCACGCCTGAGACAGCGGAGTTGCAGGATGACTCTGTCCTAGCCGCCGGCACGGACAAGCCCCTCTCCCTTCAGGGCGGGGCGCGCAGCCGAGGGCTGGGGAGAGGGTGCTCTGGCTTTTCGTAGGAGCGAGCTTGCTCGCGAACGGATGTTCGCCGGAGATTCCGCTACGTCGTTTGAGTCCGTTCCCTCTCCCTAACCCTCTCCCTGAAGGGAGAGGGGACTGGTTCTGAGCGGCTATATGTCCCGCGTCATCCTGATAGCCAGGTGTTGCCGGCGAGCGCCATCGCTTCACTTCACACCGAACGACCCCCTCTCCCTTCAGGGCGGGGCGCGCAGCCGAGGGCTGGGGAGAGGGTTCTCTGGCTTTTCGTAGGAGCGAGCTTGCTCGCGAACGGATGTTCGTCGGAGATTCCGCTACGTCGTTTGAGTCCGTTCCCTCTCCCTAACCCTCTCCCTGAAGGGAGAGGGGACTGGTTCTGAGCGGCTATATGTCCCGCGTCATCCTGATAGCCAGGTGTTGCCGGCGAGCGCCATCGCTTCTCTTCACACCGAACGGCTCCCTCTCCCTTCAGGGAGAGGGCTGGGGAGAGGGGCTCTCAGGCTTTGGCTTTTCACCAGGCGCAGAATCCTCCACCAACCGCCCATCACCCCCCACCAACCGCAAACTCCTTGGCGCCACCAGGCTGATGCCTTCCTCGCGCAACCTGCCGAAGATGGTGAACAGCAGATCGCTCCGGGCGCCGGAGACCCCCCGTGGGCTGCTGACGCTGCCGCTGGCCGCCAGCGTCAGGCCCTGGTCGGTGAGCTGGGTGAAGCTCACCGAGGGCCTGGGGGTTTCCAGGATGGCCGGGTGTTCGGCGTAGGCCGCCAGCAGCAGTTCGCGGACCTTGTGCACGTCGGTGTCCAGCGGCAGCGTGAGGCTGATGCCTACGCTGCCCAGCGCGCCGCCCATGGTCACGTTGCGTACGTTCTGGGTGATCAGTTGCGAGTTGGGCACTATCACCGTGGAGTTGTCCGACTGCTGGATTTCCGTGGCGCGCACGTTGATCCGGCGGATGTCGCCCTCCACCCCGCCGAGGCTGACCCAGTCGCCGACCTTCACCGGGCGCTCGGTGAGCAGGATCAGGCCGCTGATGAAGTTCTGCACGATGGCCTGCAGGCCGAAGCCGATGCCCACCGACAGGGCGCTGACCACCCAGGTCAGGCTGGTCAGGTTGATGCGCAGGGCCGAGAGCGTCAGCAGGCCGAGCAGGACGAAGCCGAGGTAGCCGACCAGGGTCACCAGCGAGGCGCGCATGCCGGCGTCCATGCTGGTTTCCGGCAGCAGCCGCTCGGCCAGCCAGCGCTTGAGCAGGCGCAGGGCGAACAGCCCGCCGAGCAGGGTGAGCAGGGCCAGCAGGATGTCCTGCGGGACGATGTTGAGGTTGCCCAGGGCCTGGCCGCCCTGGGCCAGGCGCTCGACGCCGGCGAGCAGTTCGTCGGGGGTGCTGGCGGTGGGCGAGAGCATCACCATCAGCGTCATCAGCACCAGCAGGGTGCGGCCCACCCCGGACAGCAGGGTGGCGGCCTGGGCCTGGTGCTGCGACGACAGGCCGAGGGCGCGGGCAAGGGTCTTGCCGCTGGCCTGGCGCGGTGACAGCAGGGTGTCGCAGAGGTCGCCGAAGAAGGCCGTGATCAGGTAGCCGGTCGCCGCCACGGCGCTGATCCACAGCAGCTTGGTGGCCAGGTAGAAGGCCAGCGACAGGTAGCCGCTGAGCAGCGCCAGGACGATCAGCAGCACCACCAGCAGGGCGAGGAGGTGGATTACCCCGGCCAGCGCCGGGCGCGGGTGTTCCTCGTCCTCCTCGTCGCTGCGGCGCAGGCGCAGCAGGGCGATGCCGAAGAGCACGGCGATCAGCAGCGCGGTGAGGCCGTTGACCGCCACGGTCAGCGCCAGGCTGGCGCCGATGGCGCTGTTGATGCGGTCCTGGGCGCCGAGCAGCATGGCCACTAGCGCCAGCAGCCCGGGGAAGTGGGCCACCGCCCTGGCGGCAGTGTCCGGGATCGGCAGCAGGCGCCAGGAGGGCCGGCTGACCATCAGCAGGGCGCGGCCCAGGCCGGTGATGAAGGCGCTGAACACCGCCAGGGTGACCATCTGCCCGGCTAGGTTGGCCAGGCCGTTGTCGAGGCCCTCGTTCCAGTCCAGGCCCTGGTGGACCAGCGCGGCGGCGCCGCCGAAGGTGACCACGCTGGCCAGGGCGATGGCCAGGGCCAGGCTGCTGCGGCGCAGGCGGCCCTCGGGGATGAAGTGGCTGGCCAGGTAGCCGGCGAACCTTTCCAGCAGGCGCCGGCCCGGTATCCACAGCAGCGCGGCGGCGACCAGGCAGGCCAGCAGCGGCAGGCGCGCACCATGCCAGGTGTCCTCCAGACTGGCGGTGAGCTTGTCGCCCAGGTTGCGCAGGCGCGCCAGGTCGTCGTCGGTGGGGCGCGTCAGGGTGGACCAGAAGACGGGGCTGAAGGGCGGCGCGGAGCGGGTGGCGATCTGCGAGTTGAACAGGCTGCGGCGCAGGTTGACGATCTGCGCGGCCAGGTCCTGGGCCGAGCGCAGGATCTGCGCGGCCTGGGTGGCCTGGGCCTGCAGTTCGGCCTTCTGCTGGTTCAGCTCGGTGCGCTGCAGTGCCAGGGCGGCGGCCTCGCCCGCGACCGGCGGGCCGAGCACGTTGAGCTGGTCGGACAGGCGGTCGAGGCGGGCCTGCAGCTCGTCGCCGCGCTCACCCGCCATCCTCTGCACCTCCAGGGTGGCCAGGCGCAGGCGCGCCAGCTCGTCGTCGCCGACCTGCTCGGAGACACCCTGGCGGATGCTTTCCAGGCGCTCGGCCAGGGTCGGCAGGCCGGCGTCGTCGGCCAGCGTCGGTAACTCGTCGGCGGGCAGGCCCGGGGCCGGCGCGGCCAGGGCCCAGCCGGCGCAGAACAGGTTCAGGATCAACAGGCAACGGAGCAGAATCTTGCGGTCCCCCGACATCTCTTCTTCCTTCCCTCGCCAGGTGCATGCCGTTCGACCGATGGGGCCGGCAGCCATTCCCCAGAGCATAGCGAGCCGGCGGGGATACGCAGGTTCACTGTAGTAAAGGGCCATAAATGTTGGCCATATCTATCCCCTTTTGGCCGCTGCCACCGTTCAGCCGAGGCCGCCCGAATGGGCAGAATCCCCCCACCAAGAACAACAAAGCCGAGAGGTTTTACTCATGCTGACCGTCTACAGCGACGATCACCGCCTGCATTTCGGCCAGTCCGAACTGGTCGATGGCAAGCTCCAGCCCTGCTTCGAAATGCCCAGCCGCGCCGACACCGTGCTGGCCCGGGTGAAGTCGCAGCAGCTCGGCGAGATCATCGCGCCGAAGGATTTCGGCCTGGATGCCATCCACCGCGTGCACGACCCGAAGTACGTCGCCTTCCTCAAGGGCGCCTGGGCCCGCTGGGCCGCCGAGGGCCACAGCGGCGACCTGGTCTCCACCACCTTCCCGGGCCGCCGCCTGCGCCGCGACGGCCCCATCCCCACCGCCCTGATGGGCGAGCTGGGCCACTACAGCTTCGACACCGAGGCGCCGATCACCGCCGGCACCTGGCAGGCCGTGTACAGCTCGGCGCAGGTCGCGCTGACCGCCCAGGACCACATGCGCCAGGGCGCGCGCACCGCCTTCGGCCTCTGCCGCCCGCCGGGCCACCACGCCGGCAGCGACTTCATGGGCGGTTACTGCTTCATCAACAACGCCTCCGTGGTCGCCCAGGCCTTCCTCGACCAGGGCGCCAAGCGCGTGGCCATCCTCGACGTCGACTACCACCACGGCAACGGCACTCAGGAGCTGTTCTACAACCGCGGCGACGTGCTGTTCGCCTCGATCCACGGCGACCCGCTGGTGGAGTACCCGTACTTCCTCGGCCACGCCGACGAGCGCGGCGAAGGGGCGGGCGAAGGCTTCAACCACAACTACCCGCTGGCCCACGGCACCGGCTGGGACGGCTGGTCCGCCGCCCTGGAGGACGCCTGCCGGAAGATCGCCGCCTACGCGCCGGACGCGGTGGTGGTGTCCCTGGGCGTGGACACCTACAAGGACGACCCCATCTCCCAGTTCAAGCTGGACTCCCCGGACTACCTGCGCATGGGCGAGCGCATCGCCGCCCTCGGCCTGCCGACGCTGTTCATCATGGAAGGCGGCTACGCGGTCGAGGCCATCGGCGTCAATGCGGTCAACGTCCTGCAGGGTTACGAGGGCGCCGCTCTCTAAGGGCGCGCCGTTTCGAGGAGCGACTCATGCGCAAGAACAACAAGATTATCCGCGGCCTGCTCGGCGCCGCGCTGCTGGCCGCCGCCGGCATCGCCAGCGCCGAGCCGGTGGTGCGCATCTACAACTGGTTCGACTACATCGGCCCGGACACCCTCAAGGGCTTCCAGAAGGACAGCGGCATTGCGCCCAAGTACGACGTCTACGACAGCAACGAGGTGCTGGAGGCCAAGCTGCTCTCCGGGCATTCGGGCTACGACCTGGTGGTGCCCAGCGACAGCTTCCTGCCCAACTACCTCAAGGCCGGCGTGTTCCAGAAGCTGGACAAGAGCAAGCTGCCGAACTGGAAGAACCTCAACCCGGCGCTGCTCAAGGTGCTGGAGAGCAAGGACCCGGGCAACCAGTACGCCATGCCGTACATGTGGGGCACCAACGGCGTCGCCTACAACGTCGACAAGGTGAAGGCCATCCTCGGCGCCGACGCGCCGGTGGATTCCTGGGACCTGATCTTCAAGCCGGAGAACCTCGCCAAGCTCAAGCAGTGCGGCGTGGCCTTCCTCGACTCGCCCACCGAGGTGATCCCCGAGGCCCTGCATTACCTGGGGCTGTCGCCCAACAGCCACGACCCCGCGGACTATGCCAAGGCCGAGGCGCTACTGAGCAGCCTGCGCCCGTACATCACCTACTTCAGCTCCTCGAAGTTCGTCACCGACCTCGCCAATGGTGACGTCTGCGTGGCCATGGCCTGGTCCGGCGGTGCCATGCAGGCGGCCAACCGCGCCAAGGAGGCGAACAACGGCATCCACATCGAATACCGCATTCCCAAGGAGGGCACCGCGGCCTGGTTCGATGTGCTGACCATCCCCAGGGACGCGCAGAACGTCGAGCAGGCCCACGCCTTCCTCAACTACCTGCTGCGCCCGGAGGTGGTGGCGCCGATCTCCGACTACGTGGCCTACGCCAACCCCAACCAGGCGGCGGACAAGCTGATTTCCGCCGACCTGCGCGACAACCCCAACGTCTACCCGCCGGCCGAGGTGCAGGCCAAGCTGTACTCGGTGGAGATGCTGCCGCCGAAGCTGGAGCGCATCCGCACCCGCACCTGGAGCAAGGTCAAGACCGGGCAGTAAGTTGACGCCCTGGCGGCCGGCGGTGTCGGATTTGCGCTGGTGCCGTTCGTCGCTTAACTGGAATAATCGGCGGTATACCCTTGGGGTACCGCCGTTTCCTCGTCTTGGTGCCCGCTCACTGCCGAGCCTTGCCATGAAACTGCCTTGCTGCCGTTGCTCCCTTCCTTCGCCCGGACTGCGGAGGTGCATATGACGCCGCTACCCCCGCGCAAAGGCGCCGACGCCTTCGCCCTGCAAGCGATGCTGCTGCTGTGCCTGATCTGGGGCGTGCAGCAGGTGGCGGTGAAGCTCGCCGCCGGCGACATAGCGCCGATCATGCAGGCCTTCGCCCGCAACCTGCTGGCCGCCACGCTGGTGGGCCTGCTGGTGCTCTGGCGCGGCGACTGGAAGGCCGCGGGCGGCACCCTGGCCGGCGGCGCGCTGGCCGGGCTGCTGTTCGCCATGGAGTTCCTGTTCATCGCCCAGGGCCTGGTGTACACCAGCGCCTCGCACATGGCGGTGTTCATCTACACGGCGCCGATCTTCTCCGCCCTGGGCCTGCACTTCCTGCTGCCCAGCGAGCGCCTGCGGCCGCTGCAGTGGCTGGGCATCGCGGTGTGCTTCGGCGGCATCGCCCTGTGCTTCGGCGGCGGTTTCGACCTGCGGCACATGGACAGCCGCATGCTGCTGGGGGATTTCTTCGGCGTGCTCGCCGGGGCCTCCTGGGGCGCCACCACGGTGGTGGTGCGCAGCACGCGGCTGTCGGAGGCGCCGACCAGCCTGACGCTGTTCTACCAGTTGTTCGCCGCCGCGCTGCTGCTGCCCTTCATCGCCCTGGCCCTGGGCGAGTTCGGCAACGTGCGCTTCACCGCGCTGGGCGTGGGCAGCGTGCTGTTCCAGGGCGTGGTGGTGTCCTTCTTCAGCTATTTCGCCTGGTTCTGGCTGCTGCGCCGCTACCTGGCGTCGAACCTGGCGGTATTCTCCTTCATGACGCCGCTGTTCGGCATCGCCTTCGGCGTGCTGTTGCTGCACGAGCCGCTGGCCTGGAACTTCGTCGCCGGGGCGGCGCTGGTGCTGGCGGGGATTTCCCTGGTCAGCGGCGAGGCGTGGGTGCGCCGGGCATTGCGCGGCAAGCGTGCCTGAACTTGATCCAGGTCAGCGGATCGCGGCCGGCCGACGCGTAGTCTTTGTTGCAAGGAGTGAGTGGCACGGGCGGAGAGTGGGACGCCGGGCTACTCTACTCTTAGGGCGGCCCGGAAGCGGGCCGCCCGACCCTTCCGCCGCAAAGGAGGCATCCCATGAAACTCTGGCTGCAAACCCTGGCATGGAAACTGGGTGTCACGCTCGGCCTCATCGAGCCTCCGCGCCTGCAACCCATTCCCATTCCAAGCGATGAGCAACGGCGCTACGCACAGCAACGCCGACGCTGACTCCTGAAGCATCTGCTGGACACACCTTCTGCCCGCTCACGCGGGCAGATTGCGTTGGGTCCCGGTATTTCAGCCGTGGGCCGCGAACCACTCGTCGATGATCTGCCGCAGGCGCTCCCCGGAAAAGCTCGGGAAGTGCCCGCCGTGCACGGTGCGCACTGGTAGCTGGCGCAGACGCTCCAGGCTGCGCGCGTAGTCGTCCAGGTTGGAGTGGTAGGCATCCTCGATCAGCGGGCCGTCGTAGACGATGTCGCCGGAGAACAGCGTCTGCGTCCGTGCTTCCCACAGGCTGATGCCGCCCGGTGAATGGCCGGGGGTATGCAGCACCTCCAGCACGCGGTCGCCCAGGTCGAGCACGTCGCCTTCGTCGATGGTGCGCGTGGCCGGCGCGGCCTTCACCCGGTACTCGGCGTAGCACAGCGGGCAGTCCGGGTGCGCTTCGAACATCTCGTCGCCGACGAAGGCCGTGGCCAGGGTGCGCTCGCCGTCGGGGCTGGCGAGGATGTCGGCCTCGGCCGGGTGGCACAGGCGCTCGGGGAATTCGTGGTGGCCGGCGATGTGGTCGAAGTGGGTATGGCTGGCCACCGCCAGCAGCGGCCGCTCGGTGAGCCAGGGCAACTGCTCGCGCAGGCTGACCAGGCCGGAGCCGCTGTCCACCAGCAGGTCGCGCTCGCGGCCCTGGATGTGCCACATGTTGCAGCGGTAGAAGGGCCGCACCCAGGGCTCGTGGATCAGGCTGACGCCGTCGTAGCAGTGGCGGACTTCGAACCAGCGGTCGCGGGTGACGATTTTCATGCTGGGGCCTGGTGTCTTTGTGGTTTGTGTAGGAGCGCGCCCTGCGCGCGATTTCGCGGGCAGGGCCCGCTCCTACAGGGTGGCATACCTGTGAGGGTGGTGCTGGGTGGGAGGCCTTTCCCTCTCCCTAACCCTCTCCCTGAAGGGAGAGGGGACCGTTCGGCGTGTGCTGGGGTTTCTGTGTTCGCCGGATGCCTTGGCATGAGTTGGAGCACATGACTTTCAGCGGGCACGGACAGGCTCCCTCTCCCTTCAGGGAGAGGGCGGGGGGAGAGGGTTGCCGCGCCTCACTCCATCGCCTCAAGGCGCGAACGGCGCCGCCTCCATTACTTCCACGATCAACGGCCGATCACTCGGCGCATTGCGCAGCAACTCTTGCAGGTGCTCGTAATCCCGCGCCCGCTCCGCTTCGCAGCCGAAGCCGCGGGCGATGGCGAGGAAGTCCGGCGTATAGATATCCACACCCAGCGGGGTGATGTCGCGGCGCTCCATGTAGCGCTTGATCTCGCCGTAGCCGTGGTTGTTCCACAGCAGCACGATGATGCCCACCCTGGCCTCCACGGCGCTGGCCAGCTCCGGCAGGGTGAACTGCAGGCCGCCGTCGCCCATCAGGCTGATCACCGGGCGGCCCGGTTCGCCGAGCTTGGCGCCGATGGCCGCCGGCAGGCCGTAGCCGAGGGTGCCGTAGCCGCTGGCGGAGTTGAACCAGCGGCGGCCGCCGTCCAGTTCCACCAGGTGGTTGCCGCTGTACACGGTCTGGGTGGAGTCGCCGACGAAGCGGGCGTCCGGCAGCGCTTCGAGAATCTTGCCGAACAGCGTGCGGTAGTGCGCCCAGCCGCTGAAGTCCTCGGCCAGCTGCGCGCGCACCTTGGCCGCGCGCTGGGCCCCGGGGCTGTCGGCGCTGGCCTGGCGGGCCGGCAGCAGTTCCAGCAGGGCGCGCATGGCGGTGCGGGCGTCGGCCTGGATGGCGATGCCCGGGACCTGGTTGCGCATCAGCTGCTGCGGGTCGATGTCGATGCGGATCAGCTCGCCGCCGATGCGGAAGTTGCCGTCGAACACCACGTCGTAGTCGGTCTCGCCCAGCTCGGTGCCGATGGCCAGGACCACGTCGGCCTCCAGCGCCAGTTCACGCACCGGCACCAGCGACTGGTTGCTGCCGACCAGCAGCGGGTGCTCCGGCTGCAGCAGGCCCTTGGCGTTGACGGTCAGCGCGGTGGGGGCGTCCAGCGCGGTGGCCAGGGCGCGGGCTTCGGCCTGGGCGGCCACGCAACCGCCGCCGAGCAGCAGCAGCGGCTTCTGCGCCTTGGCCAGCTTGGCCGCCGCTTCGTGCAGCGGCGAGCGCGCCGGGGCCGGGCGCGCCAGTTGCACGCGCGGGCGCACCTGCATGTGCTCGGCGGGGGCGGTGATGATGTCCAGCGGCAGCTCGATGTGCACCGGGCGCGGGCGCTCGCTGTCGAACACGGCGAAGGCGCGGGCCAGCACCGCCGGCAGCTCCTCGACGCTCATCAGGGTGTGGCTGAAGGCGCTCACCCCGGCGGTCATGGCGCGCTGGTCGGGCAGCTCGTGCAGGTAGCCGTTGCCGTGGGCCAGGCGCGAGCGCTCGTTGACGCTGCTGATCACCAGCATCGGGATGGAGTCGGCGTAGGCCTGGCCCATGGCGGTGAGGATGTTGGTCATGCCCGGGCCGGTGATGATGAAGCACACGCCCGGCTTGCCGGTGACGCGCGCGTAGCCGTCGGCCATGAAGCCGGCGCCCTGCTCGTGGCGCGGGGTGACGTGGCGGATGGCGCTGCCCGGCAGGCCGCGGTAGAGCTCGACGGTATGCACGCCGGGGATGCCGAAGACGGTGTCCACGCCCCAGGCTTCGAGTTGCTTGACGAGGAATTCGCCGCAGGTGGTCATGGCAGTTCCTTTTGTTCGTGGGTGAGGAGGTTTCTCAAACGAAGAGGGCGCGGAGATCGACTCGCCGCGCCCTTGTTCATCGCCGCGTACGCGTCAGGCGACGCTGGCGGCCGCCTGCGGGCGGCGCGACAGCAGGCTGACCACGACGAAGCTCACCAGGCCGACGGCCAGGCTGTAGTAGATCGGCGTGTTGGCGTCGAAGCCATCCTTGAGCATGAACGCCAGGGCGGTGACGAAGCCCAGGGTCATGCTGGTGATGGCGCCGGCGGTGGTGGCGCGCTTCCAGTAGATGGCGCCGATCAGCGGGATCAGCATGCCGCCCACCAGCAGGTTGTAGGCCAGGGTCAGGGCGCTGATCACGTCGTTCACCACCAGGGCGATGGCCAGCACCACCAGGCCGGTGAGGGCGGTGAACAGGCGGTTGATGCCCAGGCTGGAGGTCTTGCCGCCGCGCAGTTTCGGCAGCAGGTCCTCGGTCAGGGTGGTGGAGGCGGCCAGCAGGCCGGCGCTGGCGGTGGACATCATCGCGGCCAGGGCGGCGGCGATCACCAGGCCGCGGATGCCGTCCGGCAGCGAGGCCTGGACGATGGCGGCGAAGGCGTTGTTGACGTTGTCCAGGTCGGGCAGCAGGACCTTGGCGCACATGCCGATCAGCGCGCCGACCAGGCCGTAGATCACGCAGTACACGCCGGCGGCGGTGCCGGCGTACTTGGCCACGCCCTCGCTGCGCGCGGTGAACACGCGCTGCCAGATGTCCTGGCCGATGAGGATGCCGAAGAAGTAGATCAGGAAGTAGGTGATGATGGTGTCGTAGCCGATGGTGTGGAAGCTGAAGGCGCTGGCCGGCAGCTTGGCCACCAGTTCGTCCCAGCCGCCCACGCGGTACAGGCAGATCGGCAGCAGCAGGAACATCAGGCCGACGGTCTTGATGATGAACTGGACGATGTCGGTGAGGGTCAGCGACCACATGCCGCCGATGGTCGAGTAGACCACCACCACGCCGCCGCCGAGCAGGATCGAGACCCAGAATGGCAGGCCGAACAGCACCTGCATCACGGTGCCGATGGCCAGGGTGGAGACGGTGCCGATCATCAGCGCGTAGGCGAACATGATCACCGCGCTGGCCTGGCGCGCCATGGGGTTGTAGCGGCGTTCCAGCACCTGGGTGACGGTGAAGATGCGCAGCTTCAGCAGCGGCTTGGCCAGGAACAGGTTCAGCGCAATGATGCCGGCGCCCAGCGCGGCGCACAGCCAGAAGCCGGAGATGCCGTGGACGTAGCCAAGGCGCACGGTGCCGACGGTGGAGGCGCCGCCGAGCACGGTGGCGGCCATGGTGCCCATGTAGAACGACGGGCCCAGGTTGCGTCCCGCTACCAGGAAGTCCTCGTGGGTCTTCGCCCGGCGCATGCCGTACCAGCCCAGTACCAGCATGCCGGCGGCATAGATCAGAACGACGATTATATCCAAGGCCATGATCGGCTCCTCACACTCGAATTGTCATTGTTGCCGCCCGCGGCTGGCGGGCGGTAGGCCGGCGGACCGGTGGCGACCGGCTCGTCGGCGTCTCACGGGTACTACGGGTGTCGCGGGTTCAGGCCGCCGGCTCGTTGATGCCGAGCACCGGGCGGTCGTGGCTGCCGACCCAGCGCGGGCCTTGCGGGCCGTACACCCCGGCGGATTCCGGGAAGGTGCGCAGCAGCGCCAGGTAGAGCAGGGCGGCGAGGCCGAGGGTCACCGGCAGGCTGATGTCGATGCCGCCGGCCAGCTCGCCCAGCGGGCCGACGAACTGCCCCGGCAGGTTGACGAAGCACAGGCCGGCCAGCGCGCTGGGGATCCAGGCGCCCATGCCGCGCCAGTTCCAGCCGCGGTGGAACCAGTAGGCGCCGCCTTGCTGGCCACGGGTGAACACCTGCAGGTCGTCGGCGTGGTAGAAGCCGCGGCGTACGATCAGGCCGAGGATCATGATCACCATCCAGGGGCTGGTGCAGGTGATGATCAGCACGGCGAAGGTGGACACGCTCTGCACCAGGTTGGCGGCGAAGCGGCCGATGAAGATGAAGGCGATCGACAGCAGGCCGATGAACAGGGTGGCCTGCACGCGGTTGAGCAGGCGCGGGAACACGCTGGACATGTCCAGGCCGGTGCCGTACAGCGAGGTGGTGCCGGTGGACATGCCGCCGATGGTGGCGATCAGGCACACCGGCAGGAAGAACCAGCTCGGCGAGATGGCCAGCAGGCCGCCGACGTAGTTGTTCGCGGCGATGTAGTCCGGCGCTTTCACGGCGACGATGGTGGCGGTGACCAGGCCGAAGAAGAACGGGATCAGCGTGGCCAGCTGCGACAGCAGCACCGCCAGCATGATGCGTTTTTTCGAGGTTTCGCGCGGGATGTAGCGGGCCCAGTCGCCGAGGAAGGCGCCGAACGACACCGGGTTGCTCATGGCCAGCAGGGTGGCGCCGATGAAGGCGGCCCAGAAGCCCGCGCTGCCCAGCTGCACGCTGCCGGCGTAAGCGGCGTCGAAGGGGCCGGCGAAGGCGAACACGCCCAGCAGGAACAGCAGGCTGGCGGCCCACACGGCGATCTTGTTGACCAGCAGCATGAAGCGGAAGCCGTAGATGCACACCACCAGCACCAGCACCGCGAACAGGCCGTAGGCCAGACCCAGGGTGAGGTCGGTTTCCGGCAGGCCGAACAGGCGCTTGGCGCCGCCGACCAGGGCGTCGCCCGAGCTCCACACCGACAGCGAGAAGAAGGCGATGGCGGTCAGCAGCGACAGGAAGGAGCCGACGATCCGCCCGTGCACGCCGAAGTGCGCGCCGGAGGAGACCGCGTTGTTGGTGCCGTTGATCGGGCCGAACAGGCCCATGGGCGCGAGGATTAGCGCGCCGACCAGCACGCCCAGGACGATGGCCCAGGCGCCGGCCTGGAACGACAGCCCGAAGAGCACCGGGAAGCTGCCGAGCACGGCGGTGGCGAAGGTGTTGGCGCCGCCGAAGATCATGCGGAACAGGTCGGTGGGCGTGGCGTTGCGCTCGGCGTCGGGAATCTGCTCGACGCCGAATGTCTCGATGGTGGTGATTGCGTGTTGGTTGTTCTTGTTATCCATGACTTCCTCCCGGGAAAGTCCCGCCTCATGGCGTAGGCGACAGGTGCTCGTGGACGGCCAGCCAGCGGCCTTGTTGTTGTTCACGGCGGAAGACGATGGTCTCCCGTTCGTGGTTCAGGCTCTCCGTTCCCTGGATGCGCAGCCGCGTGGCGACGTCGTGGCTGAAGATCGCCACGTCCTCGCCCTGCAGGCTGACGAAGGTGTTGCTGGACTGGCAGTCGAGGACCTCGAAGCCGTCGTCGCGCAACCAGCTCTCCCACACCTCGCGGTAGGCCGCGCGGGTGCGCAGCGGCTGCGGCCAGTTGTGGAAGATGAAGCTGGCGTCTTCGCTGAAGGCCGCGAAATAGGCCTCGGTGTCGGTGCGCGCGAAGGCTGCCACGAGCGCGCGGGCAGCCTCCAGCACCTGTGCTACGCAGGCGTCGTTATGCATTTGGGGTCACTCAGCGGCGCTGTACGCCCGGGAGGATGCAGAGCATTTCGTACAGCAGGTTGGCGCCGAGCAACGAGGTGTTGCCGGTGGTGTCGTAGGGCGGGGAGACCTCGACCAGGTCGCAGCCGATGATGTCCAGGCCCTGGCAGCCGCGCACGATCTCCATCGCCTGGATGGTGGTCAGGCCGCCGATTTCCGGGGTGCCGGTGCCCGGCGCCCAGGCCGGGTCGATGCCGTCGATGTCGAACGACAGGTACACCGGGCCGCCGCCGACCTTCTCGCGCACTTCGGCCATCAGCGGCGCCAGCGACTGGTGCCAGCACTCCTCGGCCTGGACCACGCGGAAGCCCTGCTTACGGCTCCAGTTGAAGTCCTCGGCGGTGTAGCCCTGGGCGCGCAGGCCGATCTGCACCACCCGGTCGCAATCCAGCAGGCCTTCTTCCACGGCGCGGCGGAAGGTGGTGCCGTGGGCGATCTTCTCGCCGAACATGTGGTCGTTGACGTCGGCGTGGGCGTCGATGTGCACCAGGCCGACCTTGCCGTGCTTCTTGTGGATGGCGCGCAGGATCGGCAGGGTGATGGTGTGGTCGCCGCCGAGGGTCAGCGGGACGATGCCGTGGTCGAGGATCTTGTCGTAGGCCTCCTCGATGATGCGCACGGCCTCCAGCAGGTTGAAGGTGTTGATCGCCACGTCACCGATGTCGGCGATGTTCAGCGAATCGAACGGGGCGGCGCCGGTGGCCATGTTGTATGGACGGATCATCACCGACTCGGCGCGGATCTCGCGCGGCCCGAAACGGGTGCCGGAGCGCAGGGAGGTGCCGATGTCCAGGGGCACGCCGACGAAGGCGGCGTCGAGCTCGTTGAGCTGTTCGGGGGCCTGGATATGCGGCAGGCGCATCATGGTGGCGATGCCGCCGAAGCGCGGCATTTCGTTTCCGCCCAGGGGCTGGTGGAGTTTCTTGTCCATGGGTAGGCCTCACGGGAATCGCTGTTTTCGTGGAAACAGGCTTGTTGATACTGAGGCCGGATTCTGGTCATGCCCGGTAGTGGGAAAAATCGCTGGCTACAAATAATCAGTTCAGAGTTTTCTAAACTTATTTCCACGGCTAGACTGCGCTGCCCTGTCGCAGCCCCCGCGGCGCCAGCCCCGTCGTATGTGCCTTGCAGGCCGGGCGGCGACGGACGGTCTGGCCGATTGCCAGTCCAGTGACTGCTGAACTGGAGCCCCTCCACCTCGAATTGCGGAGCCCTTCATGAGCGCCAGCGCCCTGCCCGACGTCAAGCTTCTGCGGATTTTCGCCTGCGTGGTGCGCAACCAGGGCTTCGCCTCGGCGCAGCAGGAGCTGAACCTGTCGACCTCGGCCATCAGCACCTACATGAGCCAGTTGGAGAACCAGCTGGGCATCGTGCTCTGCCACCGCGGCCGCGGCGGCTTCGGCCTGACCAGCAAGGGCGAGCTGTTCCACCAGGAAACCCTGCGCATCCTCGGCGAACTGGAAGGCTTCGAGCGCTACGCGGCGACCCTGAAGGGCGAACTGCGCGGCACCCTCAACCTCGGCGTGCTCGACTCCACGGTGAGCGACCCGGCGCTGCCGCTGGCCGACGTCATCGGCTCCTTCAGCAGTCTGCACCCGGCGGTGCACCTGCACCTGCAGGTACAAAGCCCCTACGAACTGCAACTGGCGGTGCTGGACAACCGCCTGGACCTGGCCATCGGCTCCTTCTTCAGCCGCATGAACGGCCTGGTCTACCAGCCGCTGTATCGCGAACAGCACTGGCTGTACTGCAGCGACCGCCACCCGCTGTTCGACGGCCGGCGCATCCCCGCCGAGCTGATCACCCAGCAGCGCATGGTCGGCCGCGGCTACTGGAGCCAGGCGGAACTGGCGCGCCACGGCTTCAAGCACAGCGCGGCGACGGTGGAAAGCATGGAAGCGCAGCTGATCCTCATCCTCTCCGGCGGCTACATCGGCTACCTGCCCGAGCACTACGCACATTCCTGGGTGGAGCAGGGCAGGCTGCGCGCGCTGTCGCCGGCCACCTTCGGCTACCAGGCGCCGTTCTCGCTGATCCTGCGCCGCGGCCGCTCCCGCGAGCCGCTGATCCAGAACTTCCGCGACCTGCTGCGCACGCAGCCGGGCAAGCCATGAGCCGCGCCCGCTGCGAACGCTGCCTGCGCCCGGCCGGCCATTGCCTGTGCGCGCTGATCCCGCACCTGGACAACCGCACCCGCGTGCTCCTGCTGCAACACCCCAGCGAAGCCGGCCACGCCCTGAACACCGCCCGCCTGGCGGCCCTCGGCCTGGCCAACGCCGAACTGCGGGTGGGCGAGGACTTCAGCGACCTCGACCTGTCCGCCGAGGACGCCTGGCTGCTGTTCCCCGGCGAAAACGCCATCCCCCTCGCCGAACTGGCCGCCCGCCCGGCCACCCGGCCGCGCCTGCTGGTGGTCCCCGACGGCACCTGGCGCAAGGCGCGCAAGCTGCTGCACCTCAACCCCAACCTGGCGGCCCTGCCGCGGGTGGTGCTGCCCGAAGGCCTGACCTCGCGCTACCGCCTGCGCAAGGCACCGGCCGAGGGCGCGCTGTCGACCATCGAGGCGGTGGTGCACGCCCTGAACGCGCTGGATGCACCGCAGTCCTTTGACGCGCTGCTGAGACCGTTCGAGGCGCTGATCGACGGGCAGATCGCAGCGATGGGGGAGGATGTCTTCGTGCGGAACCATCGGAGGTAAGCGACAAGATCAGGTCGCAGCCTCTCCCGCCAGCTCCACCTCACGGTGGCGAATGGCTTCGTCCCACTCAGGGGAGCGTTTGGCCCATTGTTCGGGCGGTAGGGGTTTGGACCATTCGACTATGGCGGGGTCGGTCAAATCGGGAGGCGGCGCCAGCTTCCAGGTTTGCAGCATAGCTGCCAAGGGGGGCCCGAAGGCGACAATCGTAAATATCAGCCATAGTGCTTTACCGAACTCCTTGGCGAGCAAGTGCTTTTTTATGCCGGCATAGAACATCCAGATACTTCCCCAGATGGCTCCCCGCCCCCCCAATAGTTTTCGTGTGCCTTCCAGGTCATTTTCCAGTGGCACCGCTTCCGGCCCTATTTCCATATAGCTGCGCATGCATTCCCACAAGCGCATCGCTGTTGTGCCGCCGCCGCAACTGAACCCCATGCTGCAGTCCCGTTCGCCTTCCTTCGCATTCGGGTCCGGGTTCTTGAAACCCACCACCAGCATGCCTTGGGTGGTCTTGCCATGGCGCCCCACCGAGTCCATGGCAATGGTCTGCGCCACTACGGTTTCCCAGGGCACTATCCAGTAACTACCGTCCTTCTGCGGTACGCAGACTTCGCGGCGTTGGCGGTTGAAGCGGGTGGGAAGTGATACAGGTTTGGCCAGACTGTAGAGGAGCATCAACAGAGGAATGCCAATAACGAGAGAGAACAATATGCTGAACATCCAAAGAAGTTCACCATAGTCTCGTACATTGATGATCAAAAAGATGGCTATTAATAGTTGTGGCCAAAGAATCATCACAAACGAGCCAATGCTGTACTGGCCGATATCGAGAAATACCTCGTTCTTGCGCCAGATGGTATTGAGCACATCTTTTGGAGGCTGCCCGGTGGGAATGGCCGGTGGCGCCAGGTAGTCCTCGCGGGAGAACAGGCCCTTCTTCTGGCTGCCTGCGGGTGGCAAGGTCACGTCGCAGCCTTCCCTGCTAACTCCGCCTCACATTGTCGAATGGCTTCGTCCCACTCAGGGGAGCGTTTGGCCCATTGTTCGGATGGCAGGGGGTTGGACCATTCGACTATGGCGGGGTCGGTCAGATCGGGAGGGGGGATCAGCTTTCGCTCCTGTAGATAAAAACCTAGCGGAGCGCCTAGAAAGAAGGTGAAGAAAACATCCTTGAGCGCGGACTTGACGTTTCCCTTCAATAGGGAACGAATGGTATCGCCCATGATGCTCAAGAACCAACCCAGTAGACTCCTACCGGTTTTCTCTCCTTCGAAATGGCATTTAGGCACCGCCTCGGGACCGATCTCCATATAACTGCGAATACACTCCCACAGACACATCGCCGTAGTACCGCCACCACAACTGAACCCCATACTGCAATCCCGTTCGCCTTCCTTCGCATTCGGGTCCGGGTTCTTGAAGCCCACCACCAGCATGCCTTGGGTGGTCTTGCCATGGCGCCCCACCGAGTCCATGGCAATGGCCTGCGCCACTACGGTCTCCCAGGGCACTATCCAGTAGCTGCCATCCTTCTGCGGTACACAGACTTCGAGGCGTTGGCGGTTGAAGCGGGTAGGTGGAGGGACAGGTTGGGTCAGGCTATAGAGCACGAACGAGGAAGGAATTCCGACAATGATCAGACCTGCTATCAGGATGAACAGAGAAAACTCGGGCAACGACTCCCTAAATGGCACCCCCATAGCCAGCAACAGGAGAATCATGGGCCACGCAATCATCACAAACGAGCCAATGCTGTACTCGCCAATATCAAGAAACACCTCGTTCTTACGCCAGATGGTATTAAGTACATCCCTTGGAGGCTGCCCGGTGGGAATGGCCGGTGGCGCCAGGTAGTCCTCGCGGGAGAAGAGGTCTTTCTTCTGGCTGCCGGCGGGGGGAAGCGTCATGTCGCAACCTCTCGTGCCAGTTCTGCCTCTCGTTGTCGAATGGCTTCATCCCATTCGGGGGAGCGCTTGGCCCATTGCCCGGGCGGTAGAGGCTTGGACCATTCGACAATATTGGGATCGGTCAAATCGGGGGGAGGCGCCAGCTTCAGGTTCTGGAGTTTCTCGGAAAAATAGGTTCCAAGGCAGATAACGAAGAACAAACCGTGCAGTACATCAAGAATGTCTCCTTTGCGCAGGCTGGTAATGATGGAGCCGATTTGGGTTTCCTCATAAGGCCGATGGCCCAGGCGTGTATCTGGCACCGCCTCGGGACCGATCTCCATATAACTGCGAATGCACTCCCATAGGCACATCGCCGTAGTACCGCCACCACAACTGAATCCCATACTGCAGTCCCGTTCGCCTTCCTTCGCATTCGGGTCCGGGTTCTTGAAACCCACCACCAGCATGCCTTGGGTGGTCTTGCCATGGCGCCCCACCGAGTCCATGGCAATGGCCTGCGCCACTACGGTTTCCCAAGGCACTATCCAGTAGCTACCGTCTTTCTGCGGTACACAGACTTCGCGGCGTTGGCGGTTGAAGCGGGTGGGCGGTGGGACCGGCTTAGTTAGGCTGTAGAGCAGCATCAATAGGGGAACTCCCACTACCAAGAAGATTAATAGTGCCGAGCCCCAAAAATAATCTATTGCACCCTCTGTCCAGGAGAAATAGAGATATAAGACGGATATCAGTACTAGTGGCCATAGAATCATCACAAACGAGCCAATGCTGTACTGACCGATATCGAGAAAAACTTCGTTCTTGCGCCAGATGGTATTGAGCACATCTTTTGGAGGCTGCCCAGTGGGAATGGCCGGAGGTGCCAGGTAGTCCTCGCGGGAGAACAGACCCTGCTTCTGGCTGCCGGCGGGGGGAAGTGTCATCGAGTTTCCTTGGGATGCAGGTGGTTCTCGCCAGTCAGGCGGTAGGTTTGTGCACGGTCCAGTTCCGGGGTAGGTTCGCCGGGGCGCAATGTGACAGGTGCATTTTCCGCCGTCAGGACATAGGCCAGGCCCTGTTCTCCACCAATGGTTGTGATACCGGCCAGGTCTGCCAGCGGGTTGTGGTAGTGAAGGCGTAGCGAGAGACGCACCTGGGCCTGGCGGAAGGTGCCGCTCAGGCGCAGGCCCTGGCCTTGGTCCGCCGGTATCCAGGTGCATTGGCTGCGCTCCAGCCAGAGATCGCCGATATCCAGGTTGGGCTGGTCGTTGCTGCGGAACATGCGGAAGTGGTCGGGTACGGGACTGCCGATCAGGCCCAACTCCAGTTCGACACTGGACGGCTCGGCACCCGGCAAGTCGACGGTCAGGCGCTGGATGGCTTCCAGGCTAACGGTGTCGCCCAGGGAGCCGGGCACTCGCTGGGGCTTGCTGTCGACGCTGACGCGCGGTTGGTAGAGCAATGTCAGCAACTGGTCGAACTCCCGTTGCTGCTGCTCGGCGGGAATGGGATCGGTATTGCCGGCGCGAGCCTTGGACCAGCAACAGTTGGCCAGGTACTGCTGCAGCGGTGTGGATTGCCGCCACCAGGCGTACAGGTACACACCTCCCAATGCGAGCAGCAACAGATTGATCGGCCCCATGCCCAGGCGGAAGCGGCGGATAGCTGTGGGAGTGTCGATGCGATTGAACAGGCGCATACCGGTCAGTCCCAGTCCCAGTGCAGCCTGAGCACCATAAGCGCCAATCTGGCCAGCCACCGCCAGCCGGCGGATTTCCACCCATGGATCCATGCTGCTTTGTGCAGCCTCAATTTGCATGCCTAAGGCTACCGACTCTTCTCGGGCAGCCAGCATGGATAGTAAACCTACTACTCCACCAAACAGCGTCAGAGTTGGAGCAACTGAAGCACCACGCCCCAGTTCCTCAATTCCTCGCCCAACAATCACCCAATTCTGCACCACCGCCACCAATGCCGCTCCCGCATAGAGCGTGGCCGAAATGCTCTCGGCCCGGCGCTGGGTATCCATTCGCTCCAGGACATGGGCTTGCGCCAGGTAACTCTCGGCATTGAGCGCGTTGACCAGCAGCGCCGCCAGCGGCAGCAAGCCGCCGCTGTTCTGCACTGCGGGGCTTTGCAGGATGCCGGCGGCGCGGCCCTGGCCGATGGCCTGGGCGGTGTTGTTGACCCACTGGCCGAGCTGTTGCGCCTGCTGGCCGAGCAGGCGCCAGGTGGCCACGCCGTTGTTCAGGGTGCGGACCAGCGGGGCACCGGCGCCCAGGCGGGTGACCAGCAGGGTGCCCAGCCATTGCCCCGGCAGGGTGCCCTTCTGCTGCAGCGCCAGCAGCACGGCGCCCAGGCGGGCCACGGTGAGGCTCCAGTAGCCGTCGACGTCGCTGGCCAGGCGCTGCAGCGCCTGCACGGTCGCGGCGCCGAGCAGGTGGGTCAGGGCCTCGTGGGTGGCGCTCAGGTTGTCCTGGGCGAGCACCGCCTGCAGCTCGCCCAGGCGCGCGGTGTTGTTCACCGCCGCTTCCAGCGATGGGCTCCAGCCCAGGAACAGCAAGCGGAAGACGCCGCCGTCCTTGGCGCGCAGGAAGTCGCTGAACTGCTCGACGCCCTGGCGGCGATGGCATTGGGCGCTGAGGCAGGCGTCGGCCAATTCGTCCAGCCAGCACTGATGCTGCGGGTTGTCGTGCTCGACGAACCAACTGCCCAGGTCGTGGCGCGGCAGGAAGGCCTGGCGGTCGGCATAGAGGCTGGCATGGCGGGCCTCGACCTGGCGGAAATGCGCCGGGGCCTGCTCGTCCAGCCAGCGATCCATGCGTTCCAGGTCGATGTATTCGGCGACCTTGGCGCTGGCCCGGCCGCCGGCGAGCTGGCTGGCCTTGTCCTGGCGGTAGTCGCGCACGATGTCCTGTACCTGCTGCTGCAACTCGGCGGGGATGAAGGCGCGCAGCGGCGCCAGGCGTTGTTCGCGACGGCGGGCGATATCCGCGATGCGCTCGTCGGCGGCGGCGTGACCGATGCGCTGGCGCTCGTGGACGTTGACCTGGGTCTCTTCGTCCAGCAGGGCCTTGAGGGGCGCCTGGGCGGCGAGCAACTGCTCGCCCTGCTCGGGGGTGAGCTGGATATCGTGTTCGCGGTAACGGTAATTGAGCAGGCTGGCCAGCTCGCCACCGTCCTCGCGGACCAGGCTGCGGATGAAGCCGCCGACGTTCTGGCGCAGGTTGTTGTCGGCCATCCAGGCTTCGTGGCGGGCTTCCAGCTGTTCCTGCTCGTGGTTGAGGTCGCGCAGTACGCCCAGGTCGTCGTCGAGCACGGCGAGCACCGCATGCAGTTCCCCGGCCTCGCTGCGTGCGCTGTCCAGCCACGCCGAGGTGGCGGGCACTTCCCACACCTGGGCGCTCCAGGCGCCCGGCGCGTCCTCCTGCTCGGCCTGGGGGTGGCGCATGGCGGCTTGCGAGCCGGCGTTGTACCACTCCATGGCGTGGATATAGGCGCGCACGTTCTCTTGGGTGGGGGCGGCGTTCATCCGCTCGGCCAGTTCCCGGGTCCGTCGTTTGTCCGCCTCGCGGTTCTGCGCATGTTCCTTGGCCAGAATGCGTTCACGAACCTCCGGCATCAGTTCGGCCAGCAGAGTTTCACTTGCGTCGAGCGGAGGGCAGTGCGGTGCCTGCAGGCGCAGGGCGACCTCGCCCAGGGCGATGTGGCGCATGCGCCGCTGGCGGATGCCGGCCTCCGCCAGTTGGGCGCAGGCATCTGCGCCGAGGGGGATTTCGCTGTACAGGAGCCAGGCATCGTGGCGCTTGTCCAGGGCGAAGCCGGCCTGGCTGCCGCGCAGCAGGACGCTCTCGTCGGCCGTCAGCGGTTGTGACTGCAGCAACCCATCGGCGGCCACGGCATAGCGTTGCAGCGGCCCCTGCCCATGCCAGAGGTAGAGGAAGCCACCGCGCAGGCGGCGCAGGGCCATGGGGTGGCTGCTGGCGCGCACGGCCGGTTGCAGGCTGGCGTGGCGGGCGGGGTGCTCGGCCAGGGCGTAGCGCGCCGGGACGACGTACAGCTCGTTCTGGCGCGCCGGGCAACTGGCTATCGGGTTGCGGGCGTCGTCATGGCTCATGCCGTGCAGGCGGTTGGGGTTGCTGATCATGAAGCGCTCCTTGCTTGCAGGACGATGGCGTAGGCGAGGTCCGCGGCAGCCTCCAGGCGCCGGGACGGCGTTTGGCTGGACGTCGCGTCGAGCAGTGCGGCTATCTCCGGGTAGTCCTGCAGCGCTTGCTCCCCCAGCAGACCGAAGAGGTTGGCGTAGCGGGCAATGTCGACTTCGCTATATAGGCCTCTGGCGTGGGCCTGCTCGGCCAACCCGCGCAAATGGGCGCGGCGCGCCGACCTGTCGCAATCCGCGGCGTAGTGCGGGAAGGCCTGCCGCAGGTGCGCATCCAGTTGCTCCACGACGCGCTGCCAGCGCACTTCGCCCAGGCGTTCCAGTTCTTCGTCGTCAAGTCGGTACGGGCCATCCTGTCGAGCCGGCACAGGCCCCGCGGGGCGACGGTGACATAGCCAGGAGCGGGTTTCGCCATCGAAGGCGAGGATGCTTTCGAATGGGCCGAACAGGCAGGTATCGCCATTGGCCACGGCCCGCCCCAGCAGCGCATTGGCTACCGCCGGATCGGCCAGGCGCAGGAGCATTTCTTCGCCCTGGGGATGACGTGCGTTGAGCAGCCAGCGCAGATGGGCGAGCCGTTCATGCCAGGGGGCCTGGCCGAACAGCAGGTAGCCCCAATCCCCCTGGCCCTGAGCCAGAAAGGCGTCGAGCAACGCATCGTCCGGCCCGTTCAGTTGGACGAGGCAGGGGGAGATATCGACCAGCTCGTCCCATCGCGTCTGGGCGTAGAGGGGCTGGAAGGTCGCAGTCCCGCTCCATTGCCGCAGCCATTGGGGGAGCTCTGCGAGGCTGGCGCCATCCAGCAGCAGGCTGGCCCCTTCGGCCCATGGCAGGCCGACTGGCAGCGGCGGCAGGTAGCGAACCTCGGCGTTCATGCTTGCACTCCCGCTGCCTGGGCGCAGATGGCGCACACCGGCAACTTGCGCAGCAGGGCCTGGCGCTGCGCGGCGATCAACAAGGCTCCGGGCTTGTCCTGGTCCGCCTGTTGCAACGGCCCGGGCAGCAGGGGCGCGGCCGGCGTGCCGACACCGGGGCTGCCGCCACTGTTGAGCTTGACGTCGGCGCCGCTGAGGGTGACGCCGCCGGGGTCGAGCTTGACGAAGCTGCCGCCGGCCTTGAGCGTCAGTTCCTGGCCCGCGTCGATCGTCACCTTCTCGCCGGCGTAGTAGTGGATCTCGTTGCCGGCCTCGATGAACTGGCCACTGCCGAGCTTCAGGTGCTGGTCGTTGCCCACCGTCAGGTGGTCGTCGACGCGCACCTCGACCTTGCGGTCGCCATGGGTGGTGCGGTGTTCCTCGGCTTTGAACTCGCTGTAGGCGTTGGCCTCCACCGTGTCGTGGCGTTCGTGGCCGACGCGGATCTTCTGGTCGTGCTCGATGTTCTCGTCCCAGTCGCGCTGGGCATGCAGGTAGATCTGTTCCTGGCCCTTGCGGTCCTCGATGCGCAGTTCGTTGTAGCCACCGCCGCCGGGGCTAGAGAGGCTCTTGAACAGGCTGCGGGTCTTGTTCGCCGGCAGCTCGTAGGCCGGCAGGTGCTCGGCGTGGTACAGGCAGCCGCTGATCAGCGGCTGGTCCGGGTCGCCTTCGAGGAAGGTCACCAGCACTTCCATGCCGATGCGCGGGATGGCGATGGCGCCGTACTGCTTGCCAGCCCAACTGGAGGCCACGCGCAGCCAGCAGCTGGTCTTGTCGTCGGCCTGGCCCTCGCGGTCCCAGTGGAACTGCACCTTGACCCTGCCGTAGCGGTCGCAGTGGATTTCCTCACCCTTGGGCCCCGTCACCACGGCGGTCTGGCTGCCCAGCACGCGCGGCTTGGGATGCGCCAGCGGCGGGCGGTGGGGCACGTCCCAGGGTGTGGCGAGGAAGCGGTTGCGGTAGCCCTGCTGGAAGTCGTCCTTGCCGTCGCGGGCGTCGCTGGTGACCGACTCTTCCAGCACCTGCGGCTGCTTGCCTTCGTGCCGCACTTCGGTGAGCAGCCAGAGGTCGTTCCACTCGCCGCGCGGGTGCTCGCGCAGGGGCAGGAAATGGCCGCTGCGCAGGCCCGACTGGTCGCTGCGGCCTTCGGCCTGGCGGTAGTCGGCGCGGTGCCTTTCCAGGCTGCGCTGGCTCAGCAGCTTGCCGCGCTCGCGGTCGGTGAAGCGGCCGGGGTAATTGTAGTCCTCGAGGTCCGGGCGACTGTCGCTGCGCGCCATGCTTTCCAGTTGCAGCCTGGGCTTCTCGAAGTCGTAGTCGCGGCGGCTGACGCGGGCGGTACGGGTATCCAGACGCTGGCCGAAGCGCTTGATCACCGGCAGGTCGGCGACCAGGCCGGAGTCCTGCTGGTAGGCCACCGGCGCCAGCTTGGGGAAGGCGGTCTGGTCGTCGCCGAACACCAGCAGGTGCCCGTCGGGGCTGTGCTCGAAGTGGTAGTGGAGGCCTTCCTCTTCGCACAGGCGCTGGACGAAGTGCAGGTCGCTCTCGTCGTACTGGGTGCAGTAGTCGCGCGGCGGGTAGACGGTGGGGCCGAGCTGGAAGCGGTAGGCGTCGGCGAGGATGCCGTGTTCCTCCAGCACCCGGGTGATGATCTGCGGCACCGTCAGCTGCTGGAAAATGCGCTGGTTATGTCGATGCGCGAGGTAGGCCAGGCGCGGCACCAGGCTCACCTGGTAGCGGGTCAGGCGCTTGCCGGATTCGCCCTGGGCCACCCGGTGCAACTGGCCATGGATGCCGTGGCCCTGCCCCAGGTCCAGGTAGGCGCCCTTGTGCAGCAGGCTTTCCAGGTCCAGGTCGGGACGTTCGCTGACCAGCTCGATGTCGAAGCGGTAGGGCTGGTTCAGGGCTTCGCGGCCATGGAATTCGAGCACCTGCAGGTCGCTGTCGAGGCCGTCGATATTCAGGCTGAAATGGGGCTGGTTGGCGGGGGCGAACATGACGTGGCTCCAATTCTTTGCGAGCCACGCATCAGAACAACCAAGGAGCGTGGAGAAATATCGGCCGCTTCCTCAATGGATGAAGGAATTCCCCTCTCAAGTCTCAGTCATGATGTAGAGCTCTTGTCATCGATGACGAGGAACGGCCGCACCGAGACTGACGAACAAGTCCGGCTGTTCCCGCTGCTGCACATGAGCCTGTAGAGAGAAGCCAGCCTGGCGGCCGGATCGCGGACGGAGTCCACCTCCGCTCCCACCTGTAGGAGCGCGCCCTGCGCGCGATTCGTGGCCATGGGCCGCGGAAATTCCAGCGTAGGATGGTGTTGAGCGAAGCGATACCCATCACCGCAACCGCATGGGTTTCGCCAAGGCTCAACCCATCCTACGAAGAGCGCCTCGGCTTCGCCCCTCAGGCCAGCCGCTCCGCCACCAGGAAACTGTCGAAATGAATGCTCCTGGCCCCCAGCCGCAGCAGGCTGTCGCTGAACAGCTCGCTGCGCGTGGCGCCGCAGTCCCAGGTGGTTTCCCAGTCCTCGCGGCTGCGCCAGTGCACGCAGCCGAGCAGGTGGCGGCCGTCTTCGCTGGCGCGCAGTTCCGCGCCCAGGTAGCCCGGCGCCTGGTGGA
This sequence comes from Pseudomonas citronellolis, assembly GCF_001586155.1. Taxonomy (NCBI): domain Bacteria; kingdom Pseudomonadati; phylum Pseudomonadota; class Gammaproteobacteria; order Pseudomonadales; family Pseudomonadaceae; genus Pseudomonas; species Pseudomonas citronellolis. Next base: position 4,936,699 of record NZ_CP014158.1, on the reverse strand, counting down.
ACAGTTCGCGCAGTTGCTCCAGGTAGCGGCCCAGGCGCTCGGCGATGTCGGGCTGTTGCGCCGGCGCCACCTCGATGTCGATCAGCAGGGCGAAATGCGTCGGGGTCTCGGGCTGGTCGGCGTCGGTGCTGCAGTAGGCGCTGGGAATGATCATGGGTGGGCTCCTGGGCTTGAAGGCAGACGCTGGCGAGGGTAAAACCTCAACTTAACTTGAGGTCAAGCCCGCCATGCCGAAAAAACACCAGGCCCTGCACGTACCCCATGAACTGAGCGTCGGCGAACTCGCCAGGCGCGCCGGCGTGGCCGTGTCCGCGCTGCATTTCTACGAGGCCAAGGGGCTGATCCACAGCACCCGCAATGCCGGCAACCAACGCCGTTACCCGCGCGACGTGCTGCGCCGGGTGGCGGTGATCAAGGTGGCGCAGCGCGTCGGCATTCCACTGAACGAGATCGCCGAGGCCCTGGCCAGCCTGCCCAGCGGGCGTTCGCCCATGGCCGCCGACTGGGCGCGGCTTTCAGCGCGCTGGCGCGACGATCTGGACGAGCGCATCGCCAAGCTGGTGCTGCTGCGCGACCAGCTCAACGGCTGCATCGGCTGCGGCTGCCTGTCGCTGGAGAGCTGCCCGCTGCGCAACCCCGGCGACAGGCTGGCGGAGCAGGGGCCGGGCGCGCACTGGGACGGTCAGCCGCCGGACAGCTCGCGGGCGTAGACCTCGCGGTCGACGTTGCCGCCGCTGAGCACCAGGCCCACCTTCAGCCCGCGCAGCGCCTCGCGCTCTTGCAGGGCGGCGGCCAGCGCCGCGGCGCCGGCGCCCTCGGCGACGTTGTGGGTGGCGGTGAACAGCAGGCGCATGGCCGCGCCGATTTCCGCATCGCTGACCTGGACGAAATGGTCGGCGCCGGCGCGGATCATCGCCACCGCATTCGGCTCCGGGGTGGTGCAGGCCATGCCGTCGGCCAGTTGCGTGCTGGTGGCATGGAACACCGGCTCCCCGGCGGCGAAGGACAGCGCATAGGCTGGCGCATGGCTGGAGACCACGCCGACGATGCGCGTCTTCAGGCCCAGGGCGTCGCGCGCGGCGATCATCCCGCAGATGCCCGAGCCCATGCCCACCGGCACGTAGCACACGTCCAGGCCGGGCAGGGCGCGCAGCAGCTCCAGGCTGTAGCTGGCCACGCCGGCCACCAGCCAGGGGTGGAAGGAGGGGATCAGGTGCAGGCCGTCGCGCTCGGCCAGTTCGCCGGCGTACTCGCGGGAGGCCTGGAAGTCTTCGCCGTGCTCGATCAGGTTGGCGCCCAGGGCGCGCATGGCGGCGTTCTTCTCGCGGCTGTTGCCGTGGGGCACGACTATGGTCGCCGGCATGCCCAGGCGCGCCGCGGCGAAGGCGATGGACTGGCCGTGGTTGCCGCGGGTGGCGCTGATCACCCCGGCCGGGCAGGGCGCCTGGGCCGCCAGGTGGTGGAAGTAGACCAGCCCGCCGCGCAGCTTGAAGGCGCCCACCGGCGAGTGGTTCTCGTGCTTGACCCAGGTTTCGCAGCCCAGGGCTTCCACCAGCAGGGGCCAGCGGATCTGCGGGGTGGGCGGCAGGCTGCGGTGGACGATGGCGGCAGCGGCTTCGAGGGCAGGCAGGCTGAGCGGCATGGGGGTTCTCCTATGGGGAGAGGGCAGTCTAGGACGCTGCGCCGGGAATGCGACAGGTACAGCTGGGAAGAGGATTTTCGCAGGTCGCCAGTAGCGCTTCCGAGCGCCTGCGCCCGGGTGTGCCGCCGGACCGGTACAGTTGTATCGCCGAACTGTTCCTGTCGAGCGCCACCGAGGCTGGCTTAGCATGGCTGACCGCACACGCGAAGGGCTGTCCTCCATGCACGTTTCCTCCGGCCGCTGGCAATTCGGCCTGTTCCTCTCCCTGGTCACCGCCGTGCTCTGGGGCATCCTGCCGATCAAGCTGAAGGAAGTCCTGAAGGTGATGGACCCGGTCACCGTCACCTGGTACCGCCTGGTGGTGGCCGGTGGCGTGCTGTTCGTCTGGCTGGCGCTGCGCGGCCAGCTGCCGCGCTTCCGCCCGCTGGGCCGGCGCGGCGGCAGCCTGGTGCTGCTGGCGGTGCTGGGGCTGACCGGCAACTACGTGTTCTACCTGGTCGGCCTGCGCATGCTCACCCCGGGCACCACCCAGTTGGTGATCCAGATCGCGCCCATCCTGCTGCTGCTCGGCAGCCTGTTCGTCTTCAAGGAGAGCTTCAGCCTCGGCCAGGGGCTGGGCCTGCTGGTGCTGCTGGGCGGCTTCGCGCTGTTCTTCAACCAGCGTCTCGGGGAGCTGTTCGGCTCGCTGGGCGACTACACCCTGGGCGTGCTCATCGTCCTGCTGGCGGCTTTCGTCTGGACCTTCTACGGCCTGGCGCAGAAGCAGTTGCTCACGCAGTGGAACTCGCTGCAGGTGATGATGGTGATCTACCTGGGCTGCGCGCTGCTGCTCAGCCCCTGGGCGCATCCGCAGCAGGCGCTGCTGCTCGATGGCGTGCAGGCCTGGCTGCTGCTGGCCTGCTGCCTGAACACCCTGGTGGCCTACGGCGCCTTCGCCGAGGCCCTGGCGCATTGGGAAGCCTCGCGGGTCAGCGCGACCCTGGCGCTGACGCCCCTGGTGACCATCGCCTCGGTGGCCGTGGCGGCCAGCCTGTGGCCCGGGCACCTGCAGCCGGAAAGCCTCAACGGCCTGGCCTACCTGGGAGCGCTGCTGGTGGTGTCGGGTTCGGCGCTGACCGCGCTGGCGCCGTCGCTGCTGCGTAGCTACCGGGCGCGGCGGGCGAGGGCGGCACTGTCGTCCTGAGCCATCCCTTTAATTTCGCGAATGATAGGCGCGGATGAAGCCGGTGCGGGGACGTTATCGTGAATGCGGGAAGGGCGATCGGCGGGGCCGTGGATCAGGGCACCCTCCTCTCCCTGAAGGGAGAGGGGACCGTTCGGCGTGCGCGGGTGTTTCGGCGTTAGCCGGCAACTGCGGGATCCCCAACTGACTCCATCTCCCTTCTCGGCACGGGCTAGCCCCCTCTCCCTCCGGGAGAGGGCTGGGGTGAGGGGAAAGCCCGAGCGCCGATGTCATTCCCTGTAGGAGTGCGCCCTGCGCGCGAATCGCGGGCAGGGCCCGCTCCTACAAGTGCATGGCTTCATGGAGCGTGTGGGGGAACGGAATCGAGCGAGCAGGCCTGCAGCCCCCTCACCCTAACCCTCTCCCGGAGGGAGAGGGGACCGTTCGGAGTGCGTTGGTGCTTCGGCGTTAGCCGGCTGGCACAGGGATCGCCGGCAGAAGCCAGGCCTTCTCTCGGCACGGGCCAGCCCCCTCTCCCTCCGGGAGAGGGCTGGGGTGAGGGGAAAGCCCGAGCACCGATGTCATTCCCTGTAGGAGTGCGCCCTACGCGCGAATCGCGGGCAGGGCCCGCTTCTACAAGTGCATGGCTTCATGGAGCGTGTGGGGGAACGGAATCGAGCGAGCAGGCCTGCGGCCCCCTCACCCTAACCCTCTCCCGGAGGGAGAGGGGACCGTTCGGAGTGCGTTGGTGTTTCGGCGTTAGCCGGCTTGGGATTGCCGGCTGAAACCAGGCCTCCTCTCGGCACGGACTAGCCCCCTCTCCCTCCGGGAGAGGGCTGGGGTGAGGGGAAAGCCCGCGCGCCGATGTCATTCCCCTGAACGAGCGGACCCCATCCGCGAATCACTCAACGCCCGCGAATCACCCGCCAGGCCAGGGCGCCGAGCACCCCGCCGGCCAGCGGCGCAACCCAGAATGCCCACAGCTGCTGCAGCGCCCAGGGATCGGTGAAGGGCGCTACGCCCAGGCTGCGCGCCGGGTTCACCGAGGTGTTGCTGACCGGGATGCTGACCAGGTGGATCAGCGCCAGGGCCAGGCCGATGGCCAGCGGCGCGAAGCCGGCGGGGGCGTCGCGGTCGGTGGCGCCCATGATGATGAACAGGAAGACCGCGCTCATCAGCACTTCGCACAGCAGCACCGCCTGCAGGCTGTAGCCGCCCGGCGAGTGCTCGGCGTAGCCGTTGGCGGCGAAGCCTTTCAGCGGGTCGAAGCCGGCGGCGCCGCTGGCGATGCAGTAGAGCGCGGCGCCGGCGAGCAGGCCGCCGGCCACCTGGGCCAGCATGTAGGGCAGCAAGTGCTGGGCGGGGAAGCGCCCGCCGACGCACAGCCCCAGGCTCACCGCCGGGTTGAAGTGGCCGCCGGAGATCGGCCCCACGGCGTAGGCCATGGTCACCACGGTCAGGCCGAAGGCCAGCGACACGCCGAGCAGGCCGATGCCGACATTGCCGAATTGCGCGGCCAGCACGGCGCTGCCGCAGCCGCCGAAGACCAGCCAGAACGTGCCGAGCAGTTCGGCTCCCAGTTTGCGGAACATGTTTCCTCCCTAGACAGGCAATACGCCGCCGGAATGGCGGCAAGGGCCGGGATGCTAGGCGAGGAGGGCGGGAGGGGGCTTTAGGGAACGTCTGGAAAAGCCCCGGCTCCCGGAGACGGGATGCTGGGCTGGCCGTCGGCCCGCCCGGTGCTCACACCTGCGTGCCCAACTGCTCGGCGCGCTTGAGCCAGGCCTGGCGCTGTTCCTCGCTGGCGCCGCGCATGGGGCTGAACTCTTCCAGGTGGCGCGTGGCGATGCCGCACGGGCCGAGGATGCAGCGCACCATCTGGCGGTGCGCCGGGGCGCCCTGGCGCAGGCGGTAGCGCCAGTGCGTCTGGTCGTGGGTCACCAGCAGGTCGGCGCTGCGCCCGCCCAGCAGTGGTTCCCACTCGCGGTCCTGCGGGGTGCGGTAGCGGAAGGCGAAGCCGGGCAGGAACACCCGGTCGAAGAAGCCCTGCAGCAGCGCCGGCAGGCCGCCCCACCAGATCGGGTAGACGAACGCCAGGTGCTGGGCCCAGTGCACCTGGCGCTGGGCTTCGAGCAGGTCCGGCTCCAGGTCCTGGCTGCGCTCGTAGCCGCCGCGCAGCACCGGATCGAAGCGCAGTTCGCCGAGCTTGAGGGTGCGCACCACGTGGTCCCGGCTGCGCGCACCGTGCTGGTAGGCGTCGGCCAGGGCGTGGCAGAAGCCGTCGGCCTTGGGCGTGCCGAGGATCACCAGGATGCGCTTGCCGTCGCCCTCCAGGGGCGTGGCGCCGGATTTGCCGGATTCAACCATGCTGCCCGGCCTCCAGCATGTCCTGCGGGCGGACCCATTCGTCGAACTGCTGGTCCGTCAGGTAGCCCAGCTCCAGCGCCGCCTCGCGCAGCGAGGTGCCTTCCTTGTAGGCCTTCTTGGCGATCTCCGCGGCCTTGTCGTAGCCGATGTGGGTGTTCAGTGCGGTGACCAGCATCAGGCCGCGCTCCAGGTGCTCGGCCATGCGCTCGGCGTCCGGCTGCAGGCCGGCGATGCAGTGGCTGTTGAAGTTGCGGCAGCCGTCGGCCAGCAGGCGGATGGATTCCAGCAGGTTGTGGATGATCACCGGCTTGAACACGTTCAACTGCAGGTGGCCCTGGCTTGCGGCGAAGCTGAGGGCGGCGTCGTTGCCCATGACCTGGCAGGCCAGCATCGACAGCGCTTCGCACTGCGTCGGGTTGACCTTGCCGGGCATGATCGAGCTGCCCGGCTCGTTGGCCGGCAGGCGTACCTCGGCGATGCCGGCGCGCGGGCCGGAGCCGAGCAGGCGCAGGTCGTTGGCGATCTTCATCAGCGCCACGGCGAGGGTCTTCAGGGCGCCGGAGAGCGTCACCAGCGGCTCGTGGCCGGCGAGGGCGGCGAACTTGTTCGGCGCCGAGACGAAGGGCAGGCCGGTGAGGCCGGCCAGCTCGGCGGCGATGTCCTCGGCGAAGCCCGCCGGGGCGTTCAGCCCGGTGCCCACCGCGGTGCCGCCCTGGGCCAGCTCGTAGACCGCCGGCAGCGCGGCGCGGATGGCGCGCTCGGCGTAGTCGAGCTGGGCGACGAAGGCCGACAGTTCCTGGCCGAAGGTGATGGGCGTGGCGTCCATCAGGTGGGTGCGCCCGGTCTTCACCAGGTCGGCGTGGCGCGCCGACTGCGCGGCGATGCCGCCGACCAGCTCGGCGATGGCCGGCAGCAGCTCCTGGTGCACGGCCCGGGCGGCGGCCAGGTGCATGGCGGTGGGGAAGCTGTCGTTGGAGCTCTGCGCGCGGTTGACGTGGTCGTTGGGGTGCACCGGCGCCTTGCCGCCGCGGGCGTTGCCGGCCAGCTCGTTGGCGCGGCCGGCGATCACCTCGTTGACGTTCATGTTGCTCTGAGTGCCGCTGCCGGTCTGCCAGACCACCAGCGGGAACTGGTCGTCGTGCTGGCCGGCGAGGATTTCGTCGGCGGCCTGCTCGATCAACTGGCCGATCTCCGCCGGCAACTCGCCCAGGCGCACGTTGATGCGCGCGGCGGCCTTCTTGACCAGCGTCAGGCCGTAGACCACGGCCAGCGGCATGCGCTGCCCGCCGATGGCGAAGTTCTCCAGCGAGCGCTGCGTCTGCGCGCCCCAGTAGGCCTGCTCGTCGACCTCGATAGGCCCCAGGCTGTCGGTTTCGGTCCGTTTCATGAAGGCGTCCTCCCGGAATGATCTGAGGGAGTTTAGGCCTTGTGCCGGCTTTCGGGTTCCGCGCTGCGTCAATGGCGCTTATAGCTTGCCGGCGGGCCTACCAGCGTGCGTGGGTGGCGCCTATCCAGCCCAGGGCGCGCTTGACCGGCACCTGCTCGCCGGCGGCGCTGCGCAGGAAGCCGTCGTAGTGGCCGAACCACTGGCTGGTGTGGGCGTAGAGCAGGCCCAGGCGTGGCGAGGCCTCGTGCAGCTTGAGCGGGGTGAAGGCGAGGTCGACGCGCTGGTCGGCGGTGCTCAGGCGCCAGGGGGCGAGCGGGTCGTTGGGCGCCTGGCGGATGTCCACCTCGCCGCGCAGGCGCTGCAGCTCGCCGCCGAACCACAGGGCGTTTTCCTTGTGTTCGCTGTGGTCGGTCCAGCCCGAGCCGAAGTTGCCGGCGATGCCGCCGGGCGCGGCGAAGGCGGCGCGCGTCCAGAAGCTGCGGAAGGGCCACACGCCGCGGCCGAAGTCCAGCGCAGCGAAGCTCTGCCCGGCCTGGGCCTGGTAGGTTTCCTCGCCCAGTTGCAGGGCGCCGGTGAAGGGCAGGCCCATCTGCCGGCTGCAGGCGTGGAAGTGGTTGCCGCCCATGGGCACCACCAGGTTGACCGAGTCCAGGTGCGCCGGGCGCTGCACGTCCAGCGCCAGGGACAGCGGCAGGCCGCCCAGGTCGCCGGCGTCGGCGTGGATGCGCAGGCGCGCGCCCTGGTCGTCGAAGCCCAGGTTGAGGCGTTCGTGGCGGAAGGCGTGGCTCTGGTTGGGGTGGTCGGGCAGCTCGCAGCACAGGCCCAGCGGGCTGATCTGGGTGCGGGAATAGGCCTTGCCGGTGTTCAGGTCGAGGAAGTAGAGGGCGCCGTAGCCGAGGTAGTCGAGGTCGGCGATGGTCAGCGAGAGCATCCAGCCCGGGCTGATCAGGCACCAGTGGTTCCAGCGCTTGCGCCGGCCGCGCTGGCCGGGCAGGGCGCAATCCAGCAGCGGCCGCGACGACCAGCCGATGGCGCCCGGGTCCAGGTGGCCTCGCGCATCGCACAACATCGGTAGGGCAGGAGGCAGCGTAAGGCGGGCCTGGGAGGTCATCGAACACATCCATGTGACAATCTGACCCAGCATGCCGATTCGCCGCTGGCAGAACAAGGGTAGGCAGCAACTTTCAGTCATTTCTGCCACTGGGCTGGCATAAACGCCGTTGCTCGGCTCCCGCTTGAGGGCTTTCAGAACTTAGGCGCAGAATGGCGGGTCCCAAGGGACACACCAGACAGACTCAAGGACTGCCCATGACCGCCCTTCGCAAGATTTGCACCGCTGCACTCCTCGTTGGTTTCAGCTCCATGGCCCTGGCTGATTCGTCCGCCGAGGCCGAGAAATTCCTCAAGCAGGTCCACGCCGACAAGCTCACGGTGCCGGTCTACGCCCAGGTGCAGCAGATGTTCGCCCAGCACTTCGCCCAGGCGAAGGCGCCGGACAGCAAGAAGGCGGTGCTCGACCGCTACCAGGCCAAGGCCAACGCCGAGCTGGACCGCGCGGTGGGCTGGGAGAAGATCAAGCCGGAGCTGGTCAAGCTCTATTCGGACAACTTCACCGAGTCCGAGCTCAAGCAGCTGAACGACTTCTACGCCTCGCCCCTGGGCCAGAAAGTGCTGCAGAAGATGCCGCGCCTGACCGCGCAGTCCGCCCAGCTGACCCAGGCCAAGCTGCAGACCGCGGTCGACCCGGTGAACAAGCTGCTGGGCGACATGGACAAGGAACTGGGCGTGAAGGCCCCGGCGAAGAAGTGACGGAAACAGCGACATGAGCATGCAGGAACGTATCCAGTCCGCCCTGGCCGGCCTCGAACCGCAGCACCTGCAGGTGCTGGACGAGAGCCACATGCACAGCCGCGGGCAGGAAACGCACTACAAGGCGGTGATCGTCAGCCCGGTGTTCGCCGGGCTGAATTCGGTCAAGCGACACCAGAAGGTCTACGCCACCCTCGGCGAGCTGATGGGCCAGTTCCACGCCCTCGCGCTGCACACCTACACCCCCGAGGAGTGGGCCGGGCAGGGCAGCGCGCCCGACTCGCCGACCTGCCGCGGCGGCAGCAAGCACGACCACTGACGCTGCCCGGTCGTTGCGGTAGAATGCGCCAACGCCGGCAACCGATGCCGGCGTTGTCTTTTCTGACCCGGTCCGCCCTTTACGCGGGCGACCACTGGAGGATGTACCCCATGACCCGCTCCATCGTCGTGGCGGCGCTGTACAAGTTCGTTTCCCTGCCGGACTACGTCGCGCTGCGCGAACCCCTGCTGCAGACCCTGCTGGACAACGGCATCAAGGGCACCCTGCTGCTCGCCGAGGAAGGCATCAACGGCACCGTGTCCGGCACCCGCGAGGGCATCGACGGCTTGCTCGCCTGGCTGCGCCGGGACCCGCGCCTGGCCGACGTCGACCACAAGGAATCCTACTGCGACGAGCAGCCGTTCTACCGCACCAAGGTCAAGCTGAAGAAAGAGATCGTCACCCTGGGCGTGCCCGGCGTCGACCCCAATCGCCGCGTCGGCACCTACGTCGAGCCGCAGGACTGGAACGCGCTGATCAGCGACCCCGAGGTGCTGCTGATCGACACCCGCAACGATTACGAAGTGGCCATCGGCACCTTCGAAGGCGCCGTCGATCCCAGGACCAAGTCGTTCCGCGAGTTCCCCGAATACGTCAAGGCCCACTACGACCCGGCCAAACACAAGAAGGTCGCCATGTTCTGCACCGGCGGCATCCGCTGCGAGAAGGCCTCCAGCTACATGCTCGGCGAGGGATTCGAAGAGGTCTTCCACCTCAAGGGCGGCATCCTCAAGTACCTGGAGGAAGTGCCCGAGGAACAGAGCCTGTGGCGCGGCGACTGCTTCGTGTTCGACAACCGGGTGACCGTGCGCCACGACCTCACCGAGGGCGACTACGACCAGTGCCACGCCTGCCGCAACCCGATCTCTGCCCTGGACCGCGCCAGCGAGCACTACGCCCCGGGCATCAGCTGCCCGCACTGCTGGGACACGCTGAGCGAGAAGACCCGCGCCAGCGCCCGCGAGCGGCAGAAGCAGATCGAACTGGCGAAGCTGCGCAACCAGCCCCACCCCATCGGCCGCGACCCGCGGCAGGCCGTCCTGGAGGACTGATCCTTGGCCAACGCCCGCCTGCTCTACGTGATGGATCCCATGTGCTCCTGGTGCTGGGGTTTCGCCCCGGTGGCCCAGGCGCTGATCGAGCAGGCGGATGCCGCCGGCGTACCGCTGGCGCTGGTCATGGGCGGGCTGCGCACCGGCCATGGCGCGGCGCTGGAGCCGACCACCCGGCGCTACATCCTCGAGCACTGGCAGGCGGTGCAGCAGGCCACCGGCCAGCCGTTCCGTTTCGAGGGCGCGCTGCCCGAAGGCTTCGTCTACGACACCGAGCCGGCCTGCCGCGCGGTGGTCGCCGCCCGGCGCCTGGACGAGGAGGCCGCCTGGGCGCTGGTCAAGGCCATCCAGCAGGCCTTCTACGTCGAGGGACGCGACGTCACCGAGGCCGCGACCCTGGCGCAGCTGGCCGAAAGCGTCGGCCTGCCGCGCATCGAGTTCGCCGAGCTGTTCGACAGCCAGGAAAACCACCTGGCGACCCAGGCCGACTTCTCCTGGGCCCGCGACCTGGGCATCGCCGGCTTCCCCACCCTGTTGGCCGAGCGCAATGGCCAGTTGGCCCTGCTGACCAATGGCTACCAGCCGCTTGAAGAACTGGCGCCGCTGCTGGAACGCTGGCTGGAGCGCGGCCGCCAGGGCTGATTCCTGTTTCGCTGTTGGTGGTGATGGGTATCGCTTCGCTCAACACCATCCTACGTCGGTGTTCCTCCTGTCATGCCGACGCCACTGTCTTGCCGCCCGCGCCGAGGCGCTTTTCGTAGGATGGGTATCGCTTCATGTCAACCCACCCTACGGGCATGGTGTTTGCCGGCGGATGTAGGAGCGAGCTTGCTCGCGAACGGCGCTCCCCGGCGGCCGGCGTGGCCTGATCGCTCGACGTCATCCTGAATCCGCATCGCTGCGCTTCGCGTTCGCGAACGGAATTGCCCGGCAGCGCCGACACGTCCACCACCGACGAAGCGCGCCACTGTCGCCCATCGGCTGACCGGAGGCCCTGGCGCAGGGGTTGGCAGCGGCGCAGGCGACGGCCGGCGGCATATTGTCGGACAATTTTGAGATTTTCCTCGGCCCAGGCCCTGTACCCCCGCCTTGTGGAATGGCTACCATGCGCTAAGAGTAAGGAGGGGCCGTTGCGCTCCAGTCCGGCTACGGCGGGCTGCCGCAGCGGTAAGGACACGAAAGGAATCCGACAATATCCATGGGTGCTACTGGGCAGAGCCGTATTCGCCATGACTCCCGGCTGTGGAAGCTGGTATGGCCGTTCATCGCCGTGGTCCTGCTGCAGGGATTGCTTGGCGTAGGCAGCCTTTACCTGATTTCGGGAGTGCGCGCCTACGTCGGCGGCGAGAGCCTCTGGTCCAAGGGCCAGAAGGACGCCATCCACTACCTGCAGCGCTACGGCGAGACGCGCGACGCCGACGACTACCGGCGCTACCAGGAAGCCATCGCCATCCCCCTCGGCGACCGCCTGCTGCGCACCGCCCTGGACAGCCCGCAGCCGGACTACGAACTGGCGCGCAAAGGCATCCTCGCCGGCGGCAACCATCCCGACGACGTCGGCGCCATCATCACCCTCTACCGCTATTTCCACGACTTCAGCTACTTCAACGAGGCGGTGCGCTACTGGAAGGAGGGCGACCGCTACCTCGACCAGCTCCAGGCCATCGCCGAAGAGATGCACCAGCGCATCCAGACCGGCCAGGTCGGCCCCGGCGACATCAGCTACTGGGACCAGCGCATCCAGGCCATCAACGAAGGCGTGACCCCCGCCTCCATGGCCTTCAGCGCTGCGCTCGCCCAGGGTTCGCGCTCGGTGATGCGCCTGCTGCTGGCGGCCAACGTCGTCAGCGGCCTGGCCCTGATCCTCCTGGCGGCCTGGCGCACGCGCAACCTGCTGCTGGCCCAGCGCGCCTTCCAGAGCGCCCTGGACAGCGAGCGCGAGAAGGCCCAGACGACCCTGGCGGCGATCGGCGACGCGGTCATCACCATCGACGAGAACGCCCACATCGCCTACCTCAACCCGGCCGCCGAACGCATGATCGGCTGGGACAGCGAGATGGCCGTGGGGCTGCCGCTGAAGTCGCTGCTGCGCATGCTCGACGAGACCTCCGAGGAAGAGGACCTGGCCCTGGTCGGGCAGGTCCTGCGCGGCGAGGTGGAGGCCGGCAGCGAGATCAGCAAGCTGCTGCAGCGCCTGGACGGCAGCGGCGTGGTGGTGACCCTGGTGGGCACGCCGATCCGCGTCGGCGGGCGCATCGTCGGCGCGGCGCTGGTGCTGCACGACATGACCCGCGAGCGGCAGTACATGGAAAGCCTGTCCTGGCAGGCCACCCACGATTCCCTGACCGGCCTGAGCAACCGCCGCGAGTTCGAGTACCGCCTGGAGCAGGCGCTGGAGCGCTCGGCGCAGCGCAACGACCGCCACAGCCTGATGTACCTCGACCTGGACCAGTTCAAGCTGGTCAACGACACCTGCGGGCACGCCGCCGGCGACGAGTTGCTGCGCCAGGCCTGCAGCGTCCTCGAAAGCTGCCTGCGCGAGGGCGACACCCTGGCGCGCCTGGGCGGCGACGAGTTCGGCGTGCTGCTGGAGAACTGCCCGCCGGAGGTCGCCGAGCAGATCGCCGAGAACCTCCGCCAGGGCGTCGAGAACCTGCACTTCGTCTGGGACCGGCGGCCCTTCAACATCACCGTCAGCATCGGCGTGGTGCACGTCACGGCCATGCTGGTGTCGGTGGAGGAGGCGCTGCGCTGCGCCGACATGGCCTGCTACCTGGCCAAGGAGAAGGGCCGCAATCGCGCCCAGGTGTTCAGCCCGGACGACAGCGAGCTGTCCATGCGCTTCGGCGAGATGGCCTGGGTCCAGCGCATCCGCCAAGCCCTGGACGAGGACCGCTTCCGCCTGTTCGCCCAGCGCATCCGCGCCGTCGACCCGCAGGCCGAGGAGGGCCTGCACGTCGAGCTGCTGCTGCGTGTGCTGGACGAGAACGGCCGCCTGGTGCCGCCCAACGACTTCATCCCGGCCGCCGAGCGCTACGGCCTGATGCCGCTGATCGACCGCTGGGTGGCCAACCGCGCCTTCGAGATCCTCGCCGAACGCCGCGAGGCCGGCTGCGAGCCGATCGCCACCTGCGCCATCAACCTGTCCGGCGCCACCATCGGCGACGCCAGTTTCATCCAGATGCTCCGCGAACTGCAGCCGGCCTACGGCCTGGCGCCGGAGAACATCTGCTTCGAGGTCACCGAGACCAGCGCCATCGCCAACCTGGTCAGCGCCACCCAGTTCATCCATGAACTCAAGGCCATGGGCTACCGCTTCTCCCTCGACGACTTCTGCGCCGGCATGTCGTCCTTCGTCTACCTCAAGCACCTGCCGGTGGACTACCTGAAGATCGACGGCAGCTTCATCAAGGACATGCTCGACGACCCCATCGACCGCGCCATGGTCCAGGTGATCAACCAGATCGGCCACGTCATGGGCAAGCGCACGGTGGCGGAGTTCGTCGAGTCGGAGGAAATCCTTGAGGTGCTGCGGGAAATCGGTATCGATTATGCCCAGGGTTACGCCGTGGGCCGCCCGCTGCCGTTCAACCGTCACTATTCCGGGCAGGCGGAGCCGGCCCTGGTGGAGCCGGACACCACCTCCGGACGGTGACAGCCGGCGGCCCGTCATCTAGTCTGGCGGTCGATTTCGTCGACGCACAAGGATGGGCCAGCATGAACGAAGCATTTCTCCGCGTCGGGTCGCTGAAGGACCTGACCAGCTACCCGCAGTGGGCACAGGATCTGGTGGCCGCCTGCGAAGGCGCCCGCCGCGCGGTCTCCGGGCACGAGTTCTACCGCCGCCTGCGCGACGGCCAGATTGGCGCCGCGACCATGCGCACCTACCTCATCGGCGGTTGGCCGGTGGTCGAGCAGTTCCCCCTCTATATGTCACAGAACCTGCTGAAGACGCGCTTCGGCCGTTCCCCCGGCGAGGACATGGCGCGGCGCTGGCTGATGCGCAACATCCGCGTCGAACTGAACCACGCCGACCACTGGCTGCGCTGGGCCGAGGCCTATGGCGTGGGCCTGGCGGCGCTGCGTGCGCAGGAGGTGCCCGAGGCGTTGCACGCCCTCGGCCACTGGTGCTGGCACAGCAGCGCCTCGGACGACCTGGCGGTGGCCATGGCGGCCACCAACTACGCGGTGGAGGGCGTGACCGGCGACTGGTCGGCGCTGGTCTGCTCCAGCGACGCCTACGAGCAGACGCTGCCGGCGGAACTGCGCAAGAGCGCGATGAAGTGGCTGCGCCTGCACGCCCATTACGACGACGACCACCCCTGGGAAGCCCTGGAGATCATCTGCACCCTGTGCGGCCAGGAAATCGCCCCCGGGCGCTGGGACGAACTGCGCGCGGCCATCTGCAATAGCTTCCGCTACATGGAACTGTTCCTCGACCACTGCCTGGCCCAGGAACTGGCCGGCACCTCGCGCCGCCCGCAGGTGCGCGTGGCCGGCTGAGACCCCGCCTCGGGGGCGTTTGGCGGGGTAGAGGCAGGCGTAGAGGCAGGCGTAGAGGCAGGCGGATTGCGCCGCCCATGGGAATGGTGCGGGTGGGGCGGCGTAGGATCTCATCCGCGAATCGCGCCGGAGGCTCCGGCTAATCGCGGACAAGGTCCACTCCTACGGGGGAGGAATACCGTGCCCCCGGCAACCTGTAGCGGGCCCTGCCCGCGATTTCGCGCGCAGGGCGCGCTCCTACATGGTTACGGCATGGGTGGGGCAGCGTAGCGGATCTCATCCGCGAATCGCGCCGGAACCCCCGGCTATCGCGGACAAGGTCCGCTCCTTGGGGGAGAATGCCACGCCGCACGGCGACCTGTAGGAGCGGGCCCTGCCCGCGATTCGCGCGCAGGGCGCGCTCCTACATGGTTACGGCATGGGTGGGGCAGCGTAGGAGCGGATCTTATCCGCGAATCGCGCCGATACCCCCGGCTATCGCGGACAAGGTCCGCTCCTTGGGGGAGAGTGCCACGCCTCACGGTGACCTGTAGGAGCGGGCCCTGCCCGCGATTCGCGCGCAGGGCGCGCTCCTACATGGGAATGGTGCGGGTGGGGCAGCGTAGGAGCGGATCTCATCCGCGAATCGCGCCGATACCCCCGGCTATCGCGGACAAGGTCCGCTCCGTTGCAGGCGAGCATGGCTTCTCGTAGGAGCGAGCTTGCTCGCGAACACTCTCCACTGTGGGGCTCCTTCGCAAGCAAGAACATGGCTCTCGGGTTCGACGGCGGATAACCGCGAACGGTTATCCGCCCTACGCCACCATCCACAGCGGTGTAGCGCCGTGCATCTACCCTGGAAACCTGACGAACCGCTGTGTAACGAAGGCTTTACGCGGCCGCCGACGCACTGCGCAACCCGCCATGGCTGTAACGAAAAGCTGCCGCCCGCGACGCTGGCCGGGCGCTTTCCCACAAGGGTCGCGGACTTGTTCGCCGCGACCGCAGCCGCTGATATGGCGCCTGCCCCGCGCCCGGCGGCAATTCGTCGCGGCGCGATGCGCCTTGCATGCCGCGCGGCCACGAACCGCGGGGCCCGATCCGTCACAGATAACAACAAAAGGTGACGCAATGACGCGTGATACCCAGCACGCAGGCCAGTTGCAGCGCGGCCTGAAGAATCGCCACATCCAGCTGATCGCCCTCGGCGGCGCCATCGGCACCGGCCTGTTCCTCGGCTCGGCCGGGGTGCTCAAGTCGGCCGGGCCATCCATGCTGCTCGGCTACGCCATCGCCGGAGTGATCGCCTTCCTGATCATGCGCCAGCTCGGCGAGATGATCGTCGAAGAGCCGGTGGCCGGCTCCTTCAGCCACTTCGCCCACAAATACTGGGGCGGTTTCGCCGGCTTCCTCTCCGGCTGGAACTGCTGGGTGCTGTACATCCTGGTCGGCATGTCCGAACTCACCGCGGTGGGCAAGTACGTGCACTACTGGTGGCCGGACGTGCCCACCTGGGCCAGCGCCGCGGTGTTCTTCGTGCTGGTCAACCTCATCAACCTGGCCAACGTCAAGCTGTTCGGCGAGGCCGAGTTCTGGTTCGCGATGATCAAGGTCAGCGCCGTGGTCGGCATGATCCTGCTCGGCTGCTGGCTGCTGTTCTCCGGCCACGGCGGCGAGCAGGCGAGCGTGAGCAACCTGTGGAGCCATGGTGGCTTCTTCCCCAACGGCGCCAGCGGGCTGGTGATGGCCATGGCCTTCATCATGTTCTCCTTCGGCGGCCTGGAGATGCTCGGCTTCACCGCCGCCGAGGCCGACCAGCCGAAGACGGTGATCCCCAAGGCGATCAACCAGGTGCTCTGGCGCATCCTGATCTTCTACGTCGGCGCCCTGGCCGTGCTGCTCGCGCTGACGCCCTGGGACAGCCTGCTGCAGAGCATCAGCGCGGCCGGCGACGACTACAGCGGCAGCCCCTTCGTGAAAGTGTTCTCGCTGCTGGGCAGCGACACCGCCGCGCACATCCTCAACTTCGTGGTGCTCACCGCGGCGCTGTCGGTCTACAACAGCGGCACCTACTGCAACGGGCGCATGCTGGTCGGCCTGGCCGAGCAGGGCGACGCGCCCCGCGCCCTGGCGAAGGTGGACAAGCGCGGCGTGCCGGTGCGCGCGCTGCTGGTGTCGGCGCTGGTGACCTTCCTCGCCGTGGTGGTCAACTACGTGATCCCGCACCAGGCGCTGGAGCTGCTGATGTCGCTGGTGGTGGCGGCGCTGGTGATCAACTGGGCGATGATCAGCTACGCGCACCTGAAGTTCCGCCAGCGCATGGACCGCGACGGCGTGCGCACCGCCTTCCGCGCCATCTTCTACCCCTACGGCAACTGGCTGTGCCTGGCCTTCGTGGTGTTCATCCTCGGGGTGATGGCGATGATCCCGGGCATCCAGGTCTCGGTGTACGTGATCCCGCTGTGGCTGCTGGTGATGTTCGCCTGCTACCGCCTCAAGCGCTCGCGCGCCGCGCAGCCGGTGCTGGCACTGGCCGAATGAGGGCGAGCCGCGCGCCCGACTTTTCGCCGGGACGCGCGGCGTTGCCGCCGGCGGCGAACCTTGGCTAGAGTGTCCTGGCCATTTTTCGTCAGAGGGACACCCATGAAAAAAGCATTCTGGCTGCTGGCCGCCGCCGTTCCCGTGCTGCTGGCCGCCTGTGGCGGCGAGGAGAAGAAGGCGCCGCCGGTGGACGCGCTGGTCCTGCCCGGCGACGCCAAGCTGGATTCGCGCAGCGTCGACTACAAGTGCGACGACGGCCGCAAGTTCAGCGTCCAGTACCTGAACAAGGGCGACAACCACCTGGCGGTGGTGCCGGTGAGCGACAGCGCCAGCCTGGTGTTCGCCAACGTCATCTCGGCCTCCGGCGCCAAGTACGCCGCCGGCCAGTACATCTGGTGGACCAAGGGCGAGGAAGCCACCCTGTACAAGGACTGGAAGGGCGGCGAGCCCGCCGACGGGGTTTCCTGCAAGGAGCGCTGAGTTCGTCGCGATGAAGAAAGCCCGGCCTGCGCCGGGCTTTTTCATTGGTGAGAGCTGCGCCGAGGTGCTTTCGTAGGATGGGTTGAGCCTGCGAAACCCATGCGGGCATTGGTGATGGGTATCGCTTCGCTCAACCCATCCTACGGGGCTCGCTCCTACGAGAAGCCGTACCCGTACCGAGGCCCGAACCTCAGAAACTGAACTCCAGGTTCACCGTCGGCGTCGAGGTGCGGCTGCCGGTGCCGCCGTCCACGCCGAACTTGTTGTGCCAGTACTCGTAGCCCACGCCGAGCCAGAGGTTCGGCTGGCGCTTGGCGCCGGGCAGGGCCGCCACCATCAGCGAGGTGCGCACCAGCGTCTCGGCGGCGGTGTCCTTGTCGTTGTAGTCCTCGCCCTTCTCGCCGACGTGGTTGAGGAAACCCTGGAACTTGGCCATGCGCTCGCCGAGCTGGAAGGGCTTCAGCCAGGTCAGGTTGAGCATGTAGGTGCCGTCGAAGCTGTGGTCCGGATGTTTTGCGCCGGGCACGCCGAAGTGGTTCTTCTCGCGGTAGTACAGCAGGCTCAGATCGAGCACGCCGGCGCCGTTGAACTTCACCGTGGGGCCTATCACCAGGGCGCGCTTCTTCGCCGAGGCCAGGTTGTTGTTGCGGCTGGCGTCGAAGCCGAAGGTCAGCGCGTGATCCTTCACCAGGCCCTTGCCCAGCGGCACGTCGAACACCCGCGAGGCATACAACTGGTGGCGGTACACCGCGTAGACCTCGCTGCCGCCGTGGTCGGTGCCCTTGCGCGGGTCGCGGCTGTCGGAGAGGAACACGTCCAGGTGGAAGAAGTTGCTGCCGTAGCGATAGCCGTCGGCGTGGCTGAAGCTGTAGATGCGCTTGGCGAACTTGTCCGGGTTGTTCGGGTTGGTGAACTGCTGGCCGTAGCGAAAGCCCAGCGTGTTGCTGGTCCACTCGAAGAAGCGGTCGTCGTCGGCAAAGGCCGCGTCCAGGGGGAGGCCGGCCAATAGGGCGGCGCTCAGGGCGATACGGCTACCGGTGCTCAGGCGGCGGGACGTATGCGGGTGTTGGCGGACGGCGCTGGGCGCCGGCACGGAGGATACCGGGCGGAACATGCTGCACCTCGATCTTGTTGTTGTTATGGGGCCGGTTGCCGCGTGACTGCCCGCGGCCGGACAGGGACGGTTCTAAAGGTCTGTTGGATTCATTGCAAGAGATTTTTGTATACATAAGTGTATTCAAAAATTGATCCGCGAGTCAGGAATCGGCCTTGCGCCGCGCCGTGCTGCGTTCTGTGCCTGCTGGCGATTGCGCGTTATGCTGTGCTTTCCCTCCGTCCGAATTCCCCGCCATGCTCGTCATCTCCAACGCCGTGCAGATCCCCGACGCCGAAATCGAGCTGAGCGCCATCCGCGCCCAGGGCGCCGGCGGGCAGAACGTCAACAAGGTGTCCAGCGCGGTGCACCTGCGCTTCGACATCCGCGCCTCGTCGCTGCCGGATTTCTACAAGGAGCGCCTGCTGGCGCTGAGCGACCAGCGCATCAGCGGCGACGGCGTGGTGGTGATCAAGGCCCAGCAGTACCGCACCCAGGAACAGAACCGCGAGGATGCGCTGGAGCGCCTGGCCGAGCTGATCCGCTCGGTGGCCACGGTGCAGAAGAAGCGCAAGCCGACGCGGCCGACCCTCGGCTCCAAGACCCGCCGCCTGGAGGGCAAGAGCAAGCGCGGGGCGATCAAGGCCGGGCGCGGCAAGGTGGATTACTGAAAGGGGCTGCCGGCTCTGCGCAGGAGGGGACGAGCGAAGCGACTCCCATCGATGGGTATCGCTGCGCTCAACGCCATCCTACGGAGCCTGGGATATCTGGCGTGAACCTTCCACCGCGGCGGCCCAGGCCTGCAGGGCATCGCGGGCGGCGAGGGCGATCTGCTCGTCGCTGCGTCCGGCGAACTGGCGTTCCACGGCGTCGGCGGCGATAAGCCCGGCCACCGTCGGCACGCCCACGGCGTCGGTGAGGTCCAGCCATTCGCCCCAACTGGCCGGGCTGTCGTACCAGCGCAGGTAGCCCGAGGGCGAGCGCGGCCACCAGCGCCGCTCGAACTGCAGCACCACCTTCTCCAGGCGGCCCATGCCCAGGTGGGCCAGGGCATCCTGCTGCGCCGCCGGCAGCGCCGGGGTGAAGCGCAGCGTCTTGAGCACGCCCAGCGGCACGCTGCAGATGCAGAAGTCGCCGCGCTCGTCGTTCACCCGCACCTGCTCGCCCGACCAGTCGATGTGCGTCACCAGTTGGCCCAGGCGGATGTCCAGACCTTGCGCCAAGTGCGCGATCAACTGGCCGTAGCCGCCGGGGAGGAAACGGTCGCCGTTGCCGACGCCTTCCTCGTCCAGGGCGTCCACCGAGAGCTGCGCCAGCGGCAGGCAGGCTTCGAGGACGAGGTTGGCGTCGATGGCGAAACCTGTGGCGCGGGCCTGCGCGGCGTCCAGGTCGGCCAGGTAGCGCTCGACCGCCTCAGCCAGCGGCAGTCGCCGGTCCAGCCCGTTGCGCAGGGCCTGCCAGGCCGCGTCTATGTCCGGCAGCGGGCCGTCGCTGGCGGCGGCCAGCGGTTGGGCGAAGTCGGTTTCCGCCAGCGCCAGGTCCAGCGCCAGCGCCTCGCGGGCCAGGGCGTTGTCGGCGAACTGCTGCAGCCAGGCGGCGCCGACGTCTACGCTGGCATCACCCAGGCGGATGCTGTGGGTGCGCCCGCCGATGCGCTCGCGGGCCTCCAGCACCACACAGTCGACGCCTTGCTCGCGCAGGCGCCGCGCGGCGGCCAGGCCGGCGCATCCGGCGCCGATGACGATCACCCGGCGGGCGCCCGCGCGCAGGGCCAGCTCGGCGGCGCGCAGGCCGTCGTCCCAGGCGCCGTGGGTCATGGCCGGCGCCCGCGGGTTGCAGGCTTCGCCGGCGAGCACCAGGCGGCCGTCCAGGCAGGCGCCGAGGGCGGCGCGGTGTGCGGGCCTGCCGCCGGGCAGCAGTGCGCTGTAGGCGCCGAGGCTGAAGGGGTCGTCGCTCCAGTGGGTGACGTGCCAGGCGGTGGGGCGGTGCATGGGGGCTGTTCTTGGCCGAGTCGAAGGGCTTCCGATCTTGGACGCCCCCGGCCGCGCGCACAAGGCGCCGCGCTTCAGGCGTGGCTCAGGCGGATCACCAGGCGGGCGATGGACACGCCGCTGAACAGCACCACGAACAGCCGCAGGGTCTGCATGGCCAGCACCAGGCCGACGTCGGAATGGGTGTCCACCGCGATGATCGCCATGGCGTCCAGGCCGCCGGGACTGGTGGCCAGGTAGAGGGACAGGAAGTCCATGCCGGTGACGGCCGCCAGGGCCCAGGCGAAGAGCGCGCAGCTGAGGATCAGGCCGAGGGCGCTGACCAGCATGGCCGGCAGGTGGCGGCCGACGTAGGCCAGGCTGGCGCGGTCGAAGCGCAGGCCGATGTAGCAGCCGATCACCCCGTAGGCCAGCACCAGCAGCCAGTGCGGCAGGGCGATCTGCAGCAGCCCGCCCAGTTGCAGCGCCGCGCCGGCCACCAGCGGCACCAGCAGCGGGCCGGCCGGCAGGCGCGCGCCCAGGCTGACGCCGACGAAGATCAGCAGCAGGCAGTTGACCAGGTCGGGCAGGTGGCCGGCGTCGTTCAGCGGCGTGCTGTGGGCCGCCGAGCCGCCGCCTTCCAGGCCCAGCAGGCGGCCGACCAGGGCGCCGGCCATGACCACGCAGACCACCCGCACGTACTGCATGGTCGCCACCACCCGCGGATCGGCGCCGTGGGACTCGGCCATCGCCACCATGGCCGCCGCGCCGCCGGGCGCCGTGCCCCAGGCGGCGGTGCTGCCGGGGATGCCGCCGAAGCGCACCATGGCGTAGCTGACCAGGGCGCTGAGCAGCAGGGTGAGCAGGGTGGCGCAGAGCATCAGCGGCCAGGATGCGGCCATGGCCTGCAGCACCGACCAGTTGATGGCGTGGGCCACCAGCAGGCCGATGCAGCCCTGGCTGAGGCGGAAGGCCTGGCGCGGCAGGCGGATGCCGGCGCCGCCGACGCCGAAGGTGATGGCCACCAGCATGGGGCCGAGGAACAGCGCGGCGGGGATGCCCAGCCAGGCGAGCAACTGCCCGGCGCCGCCGGCCGCCAGGATCAGGGCCGGCCACTGCAGGCTGGCGGGGATACGGCTGAGGCTCTGGGCTGGAGGGCTGGACACGCGAAGGCTCCCGACTGCGGACAACGGGGAAAATTATCGATAGCGCAATCCATCAAGTCCATTTTCTAATAGTCATGAATTCATTCCTGAAATCTATCGGTGGCCGCCATGGACCTGCGCGATCTTGCCTATTTCGAAACCATCGCCGAGCTCGGCCACCTGGGCCGCGCGGCGGACCGCCTGGGGCGCAGCCAGCCGGCGCTGACCAAGAGCATCCAGCGCCTGGAGCAGTCCCTGGGCACCAGCCTGTTCCAGCGCGAGGGCCGGCGCATCCGCCTGACCCCGGCCGGCGAGCTGATGCTGCAGCGCGCCCGCCAGCTGCGCCAGGACATCGAGGAGACGCGCCGCGAGGTGCGCGACTTCGCCAGCGGCCTGGTGGGCAACATCCGCCTGGGCTGCGCCGCGACCATGGCCGAGTACCTGCTGCCGCCGCTGGTGGAGGAACTGTTGCGGCGCGCCCCGGAGGTGACCATCAGCCTGTCCCTGGGCCAGGACGACGTATTGCGCGAGGCCCTGCGCGGCGGGCGCCTGGACATGGCGATCTGCTCGCGCATCCTCGACGACGCGCATCTGGTCAGCGAGCCGCTGCTGCAGGACCAGGTGGTAGTGGTGGCCAGCCGCGAGCACCCGCTGTTCGACGGCCCGGTGGCCATCGCCGACCTGTGCCGCTACCGCTGGGTGCTGCCGGCGCCCAGCGTGTCGTCGCGGCGCTGGATGGACGCCACCTTCCAGGCCCACGGCCTGCCGCCGCCGCGGGTGCAGATCGAGACCAACGCCATTCCCATGCTGCCCAACCTGATCGCCCGCACCCGGCTGCTCAGCTTCGTCGCCCGTGAAACGCTGGACGGCGGGCTGCATGGGATGAGCCAACTGCGCGAGGTGAGGCTGGCGGAAACCACCTTGACGCGGACCATGGGCCTGGCGGTGCGGGAGGGGGCCTATCTGTCGCCGGCGGCGCAGTTGTTGCGGGGGATGTTGCGGGAGCATGCGCAGAGGTTTGCGGGGGAGTGAGCTGGGCTTTTCGTAGGAGCGAGCTTGCTCGCGAACAAGCTCCCCGGTGACTCCGCTGCCGGGCTCACCTCTGTTCCCTCTCCCTAACCCTCTCCCTGAAGGGAGAGGGGACCGTTCGGAGTACGTGGGTATTCCTGAGTCAGCCGGCAACTCCGAAGGTTTTCGGCTGAAACCATTCCTACTCTCGGCACGGACAAGCCCCCTCTCCCTTCAGGGCGGGGCGCGCAGCCGAGGGCTGGGGAGAGGGAGCGGAGTCAATCTGAAACACAGTTGCCGCCGGTAAACGCTGTTCGCGAGCAAGCTCGCTCCTACGAAAAGCAGAAAAGCAGCAAAGCAGCAAAGCAGAAAAGCAGCGCCTCTCACCGACTCGGCACTTCCCCCACCACCGTAGTCCGATACATCTCACGCCGCATCCCGTGGTAGTCCGACACCGGGTAGTGCCAGGTGCTGCGGTTGTCCCAGATCGCCAGGGTGCCCTGGCTCCAGCGCATGCGGCAGGTGAAGGCCGGCTGGGTGGCGATGCCGTAGAGGTAGTCCAGCAGCGGCTGCGCTTCGGCCGGGCGCATGCCATTGATGCCGCTGGTGTAGGCCGGGTTGACGAAGAGTATTTTCTTGCCGGTTTCCGGGTGGCGCGTCACCAGCGGGTGCGAGCGGGTCTCGCCGTCGGCGTTGCCGTAGCGCACCGCCATATTCTCCATCAGCTCGTTGTGCTTGGCCTCGGCGCCGTAGGCGCGTTCCGGGCTGTGGATGGCGTCCAGGCTCTCCAGTTGTGCGCGCAGCTTGGGCGACAGCCATTCGTAGGCCAGCGCCAGGTTGGCGTAGAGGGTGTCGCCGCCGAACGGCGGGATGTCGTGGCCGTAGAGCAGGGTGAAGGCCGGCGGGCGCTCCTGGAACGACCAGTCGCTGTGCCAGGCGCCGCCGAACACCACCGGCGTCTTCTCGTCGGCTTCCTTGACCACCCGCACCACGTGGGGATGGTCGGGCAGGCCCTGCACGTAGGGCTCGCGGCCGAATTCGCCGAGGCGCAGGGTGACCGCCTCCAGGTCCTCGACGCCCAGCGACTGCCCGCGGATGAACAGCACCTTGTGCGCCAGCAGCGCCTGGCGCAGCTCGGCGAAGCCTTCCTCGCCGAGGCTGCGCAGGTCGACGCCGCAGACGTCCGCGCCTATGGCGCCGGTGGCCGGGACGATCTGGAAGTGACGGTAGCTGGCGGCGCGGTTCTGGCTCGGCAAGGCGTAGAAGAACTCGAACATGGGGTGCCCTCTTGTTGGTGTTGTCGGCCTGTTGAGGATGGTCGCCGCGGCGTACTTGCGCCATGATGATCGGCGCCAGAAATTGATGATTCCCGCCACTTGCAGGAGGCCCCATGGACTGGCGACAGACCCGTGACATCACCGGCGTGCGCCACCTGCTCGACTGCGCCCGCAGCGAGGGCCTGGCCGCGGAGGCCTGCCTGGTGGGCAGCGCCATCGAGCCGCGCGAACTCAGCGGGCGCCACGCGCAGATCCAGGCCTGGCAGGAGCTGGCGGTGATCCGCAACCTGCTGCAACAGGGCGCCCGCCCCGGCCTGGGCTTCGCCGCCGGGCGCCGCTACCACCTCACTTCGCTGGGGCTGCTGGGCTTCACCATGCTCGCCTGCCGCAGCCTGCGGGAAGCCTTCGAGACCTTCGGCCGCTACCAGAGCCTGGCCCTGACGCTGTGCCCGGTGAGCCGCGAGGCCGAGCCGCGCGGGCACTGGATGATCTTCGACGACCAGGTGCTGCCGCCGGACGCCCGCGCCTTCGTGGTCGAGCGCGGCATTGCCGGTTGCCTGCAACTGGCCGGCGAACTGCTGCAGCGCCCGGTGCAGCCGCTGGCGCTGGAGCTGCGCGCCGAGGCGCCGGCCGACCTCGACGCCTACGCCCGCGCCTGGCCGTACCCGGTGCGCTTCGGCGCCCCGCGCAACGCCCTGCTGTTCGCCCGCGCCGACCTGGAGGCCAGCCTGCCGCAGGCCAACCCGGACAGCCGCAGCAGCGGCGAGCAACTGTGCGAGAAGCTCTGCGAGGAGCTGGCGCTGCCCCTGGCCGCCACGCCCACCGCGCGGGCGGTGCAGCGCCTGCTGGTGCGCGATGCCGCGAGTCTGCCGGGCTGCCGTGAGGTGGCGCAGCGCCTGGGGCTTTCCGAACGCACCCTGCAGCGCCGCCTGGCCGCCGAAGGGCAGCGCTTCCAGCCGTTGAGCGACGGCATCCGCCTGCGCCTGGCCGAGCGCCTGCTGCTGGAGTCGCGCATGGACCTGAACGGCGTCGCCCAGTGCCTGGGTTATGCCGAGGCGGCCAGCTTCTGCCGGGCCTTCCAACGCTGGACCGGGACCACCCCGGGGCGCTGGAAGCGCCAGGCCGGGCCGCTGTCGCCGCGCTGAACCCGGGCAAAAAAAGACCGGCCAGCGGCCGGTCGAGCGAGGGTGGAAATAGTTTTCAGGCGCAGACCGCGGCGATGGCCCTGGCCAGGTCGTCCAGGCGGCTGGCGTCCAGCCCGGCGACGTTGGCGCGGCCGCTGCCGACCAGGTACACGCTGTGTTCCTCGCGCAGGCGGCGCACCTGTTCCGGGCTCAGGCCGGTGTAGGAGAACATGCCGCGCTGGATGGCGATGTGCGCGAAGCGCTCGGCCAGGCCGTGGGGCTGCAGCGCCTCGACCAGGCCCAGGCGCAGCCCGGCTATGCGCGTGCGCATGGCGGTGACTTCCTCCAGCCAGACCTGCTTGAGGTCGCGGTCGCCGAGGATGGTCGCCACCACCTCGGCGCCATGGGCCGGCGGCGTGGACCAGAGGTTGCGCGCCAGGCTGGCCAGCTGGCTGCGCACGTTGCCCAGTTGCTCGGCATTGGCGGCGCAGACGATCAGCGCGCCGACGCGGTCGCGGTAGAGGCCGAAGTTCTTCGAGCAGGAGCTGGTCACCAGCAGCTCCGGCAGGCTCTCGGCGAACAGCCGCACGGCGCGGGCATCCTCCTCCAGGCCGTCGCCGAAGCCCTGGTAGGCGAAGTCGATCAGCGGCAGCAGCTCGCGGCGGCGCACCACTTCCAGCACCTTCTGCCAGTCGTTGTAGGCCAGGTCGAAGCCGCTGGGGTTGTGGCAGCAGGCGTGCAGCAGCACCACGTCGCCGTGGGGCACCTTTTCCAGGGTGGCGAGCATGCCTTCCACGTCGAGGTGGTTGTCGGCGCCGACGTAGGGGTAGTGGTGCACCTTCAGGCCGGCGGCGGCGAACAGCGTCTCGTGGATCGGCCAGGTCGGATCGCTGACCCAGATGCCGCGGCCGGGCAGGCAGCGGGCGATGAAGTCCGCGGCCAGGCGCAGGGCGCCGGTGCCGCCGGGCGTCTGGCTGGCGTCGGCGCGCTGGCTGGCCAGCAGCGGCGAGTCGCTGCCCAGCACCAGTTCGCACAGGCGCGCGGCGAACAGCGCGTCGCCGTGGCCGCCGACGTAGCTCTTGGTGGTCTCGTGCTCCACCAGGCGCTGCTCGGCCAGCTTCACTGCGCGGGGGATCGGCGTCAGGCCCTGGGCGTCCTTGTAGACGCCCACGCCCAGGTCCAGCTTGGCCGGGTTGGGGTCGGCGCGGTAGGCGTCGAGCAGTCCCAGGATGGGGTCGCCCGGCACGCGCGGGATGGGGGCGAAGTGGTTCATTTGCGGCCTTCGGCGACCTTGGCCAGCTCGTCGGTGCGCGCGGCCATGATGAAGTCGTTGCGGTGCAGGCCCTTGAGCTCGTGGCTCCACCAGGTGACGGTGACCTTGCCCCACTGGGTGAGCAGGTCCGGGTGGTGGCCTTCCTCCTCGGCGATGGCGCCTACGGCGTTGGTGAAGGCCAGGGCGTGGCGGAAGTTCTTGAACAGGTACACGCGCTCCAGCTCCATGTGGCCGTCGCGGACCTCGATGTTCCAGTCCGGAATCTGCTTGATCAGGGTCGCCAGTTCTTCGTCGGAGACGTGGGGCGCGTCGGCGCGGCAGGCTTCGCAATGGGCTTGGTTGAGGGCGGTCATGGGGTTCTCCTTGTAGGGGGCGTCACGCAAGATATTGATCTTAGGACTGTAGAGGCGAGCTTGCTTGCGAACCGCATGGCACTGCGTTTGTTCGCGAGCAAGCTCGCTCCTACGAAAAGATGTCGGGCAGGCCTCGGGGTTCAGGCTGCCTGCTTCGGCGGGAACTTGGGCGCGTGCAGGCCCAGCTGCATGGCCTGGCGGACCAGCGCCATGATGTCCTGGTGGGCCAGCTCGAACAGGCGCTTGAGCTCCGGCAGCACGAAGTACAGCGGCTGCAGGATGTCGATGCGGTAGGGTGTGCGCATGGCTTCCACGGGGTCGAAGGCCTGGTGCTCGGGCTCGCCGGAGAGGCTGTAGACGGTCTCCTTCGGCGAGGAGAGGATGCCGCCGCCGTAGATGCGCCGGCCCTGCGGGGTGTCGAGCAGGCCGAACTCGATGGTCATCCAGTACAGCCGCGCCAGGTACACGCGTTCTTCCTTGCTGGCGGCCAGGCCGAGCTTGCCGTAGGTGTGGGTGAATTCGGCGAACCAGGGGTTGGTCAGCAGCGGGCAGTGGCCGAAGATTTCGTGGAAGATGTCCGGCTCCTGCAGGTAGTCCAGCTCCTCCGGTGTGCGGATGAAGGTGGCCACCGGGAACTGCTGGCTGGCCAGCAATTCGAAGAAGGTCTGGAACGGGATCAGCGCCGGGACGCGGGCCACGCGCCAGCCGGTGGCGGCCTGCAGCACCTTGTTGATCTCGCCCAGTTGCGGGATGCGCTCGTGGGGCAGGGCGAGCTGCTCGATGCCGTCCAGGTATTCCTGGCAGGCGCGGCCTTCGATCACCTTGAGCTGGCGGGTGATCAGGGTGTTCCAGACCTGGTGCTCGGTTTCGGGGTAGTGGATGAAACCGTCTTCGTCAGGTTGGCGGGCCACGTACTGCGTTGTCTTCATGGGTCCTCCGGCTTCGAGGCCTTTGTTGTTTTGATGCCTCATCAATAGCCGCGTCGGCGTGCCCATGCAGCCCCCGAGGGCCTTGGGCGAGCGCTGCAAATCCCCTTCGCCCGTAAAGAAAAGATTACGAATCGCGCCGAATCGCGAGTCATCGGCTTGCTGCTGGCGTCTGCTGTCACATATTCTTGACGGAAATTTCCGCCTCGCCGGCGAAATCCGGCCGGGCGCCGCCCCGCACAACGACAATCTCCGGGCTCGCCATGCGTATCAAAGTCCACTGCCAGAACCGCGTCGGCATCCTGCGCGACATCCTCAACCTGCTGGTCGACTACGGCATCAACGTCAACCGCGGCGAGGTCGGCGGCGAGCAGGGCAACGCCATCTACCTGCTCTGCCCGAACCTGATCAACCTGCAGTTCCAGTCGCTCAAGCCCAAGCTGGAGGTCATTCCCGGGGTGTTCGGCGTCAAGCGCGTCGGCCTGATGCCCAGCGAGCGCCGCCACCTGGAGCTCAACGCATTGCTGGCGGCGCTGGACTTCCCGGTGCTGTCCATCGATATGGCCGGGCAGATCGTCGCCGGCAACCGCGCCGCCGCGCAGCTGCTCGGGGTGCGCGTCGACGAGGTGCCGGGCATTCCCCTGGCGCGCTACGCCGAGGACCTCGACCTGCCGGAACTGGTGCGCGCCAACAAGGCGCGGATCAACGGCTTGCGGGTGAAGATCAAGGGCGACGTGTTCCTCGCCGACATCGCCCCGCTGCAATCCGAACACGACGAAAGCGAGGCCCTGGCCGGCGCCGTGCTCACCCTGCACCGCGCCGACCGCGTCGGCGAGCGCATCTACAACGTGCGCAAGCACGAGCTGCGCGGTTTCGACAGCATCTTCCAGAGCTCGCGGGTGATGGCCGCGGTGGTGCGCGAGGCCAGGCGCATGGCGCCGCTGGACGCGCCGCTGCTGATCGAGGGCGAGACCGGCACCGGCAAGGAGCTGCTGGCCCGAGCCTGCCACCTGGCCAGCCCGCGCGGCCAGGCGCCGTTCATGGCGCTGAACTGCGCCGGGCTGCCGGAATCCATGGCCGAGACCGAGCTGTTCGGCTACGGCCCCGGCGCCTTCGAGGGCGCGCGCCCGGAAGGCAAGCTCGGCCTGCTGGAGCTGACCGCCGGCGGCACCCTGTTCCTCGATGGCGTCGGCGAGATGAGCCCGCGCCTGCAGGCCAAGCTGCTGCGCTTCCTGCAGGACGGCTGCTTCCGCCGGGTGGGCAGCGACGAGGAAGTGTACCTGGACGTGCGGGTGATCTGCGCCACCCAGGTGGACCTGTCCGAGCTGTGCGCCAAGGGCGAGTTCCGCCAGGACCTGTACCACCGCCTCAACGTGCTGTCGCTGCACATCCCGCCGCTGCGCGAATGCCTCGACGGCCTGACGCCGCTGGTGGAGCACTTCCTCGACCAGGCCAGCCGGCAGATCGGCTGCCCGCTGCCGCAGCTGGCGCCCCAGGCCATGGACCGCCTGGGCCGCTACCACTGGCCGGGCAACGTGCGCCAGTTGGAGAACGTGCTGTTCCAGGCGGTGTCGCTGTGCGAGGGCGGCACCATCAAGGTCGAGCACATCCGCCTGCCGGACTACGGCGCGCCGCACCCGCTGGGCGACTTCTCCCTGGAAGGCGGCCTCGACGCCATCGTCGGCCGCTTCGAACGCGCGGTGCTGGAGCGCCTCTACCGCGAGCACCCCAGCAGCCGACTGCTGGGCAAGCGCCTGGGCGTGTCGCACACCACCATCGCCAACAAGCTGCGCCAGCATGGGTTGGGGCAGGGCGGGGAGTCCTGACATCGGGGTTCGGCTCCTGGCCCGGGCTCCGCCCCTGTAGGCGCGAGCTTGCTCGCGAACCCGGATTCCCGGCCGACTCCAGACTATCCGCCCACACCGGACAGCCCCCTCTCCCGCAAGCGGGAGAGGGCTGGGGAGAGGGCGATCGCGGATGAATCCGCTCCTACGGTTCCAGGAAGCACGGCTTTTCGTAGGATGGCGTTGAGCGAAGCGATACCCATCAGCGCAACTTCGACGTCATGGTGTCGCGGACCATGTCCGCGATCGCGGATGAATCCGCTCCTACACCCGTGCCCGACCGTAGGGCGGATAACCGTTCGCGGTTATCCGCCGTTGGCCGTGAGGTCGGTCAAACGGCGGATAACGCCGTAGGCGTTGTGCGCCCTACGGGTTGTCCCGTGCCGCCGTAGGATGGTGTTGAGCGAAGCGATACCCATCACCGCAACCGCATGGGTTTCGCAAGCTCAACCCATCCTACGAGAAGCCGTGCCCGCCGGTATGGCAGGAGCGGACTCCGTCCGCGATCACCGACACACGCCAGCCGGATCGCGAATAAGATCCGCTCGGTTTGCCTCTTTGCACCGTGCCTCCCTGTAGGAGCGGGCCCTGCCCGCGAATCGCGCGCAGGGCGCGCTCCTACATGGGAATGGTGTGGATGGGGATCGCGTAGGAGCGGACTCCGCCCGCGATAGAACCCGCCGGCGGATGTCACCAGGTCTTTACCCGCTGCCCCTTCACGCAGGCGCGCACCTCGTCGTCGATCAGGTTCCCCGGCTTGATGCACTCGGCCAGGCTCCGGGAACTGTCGGTGTACTTCATGGGCTGGGCCGTGACCTTGTCGGCCGGGCGCTCCAGGCCCAGGCGGCCGAGCAGGGCGTGCCAGCGCGCCTCGCCCCACTGGTGGCTGGCAGGGTTCTGCCAGAGGGCGCCGGCGCCTATCGCCAGCGCCACCAGCAGGGCCAGTTGCAGCAGGTGCTTGAACGCCCGGCGCAGGTACCACTGCCGCCGACGCGGCGGTGGTTCGCCGGGCTGGCCGGGGTTCTTCAGGTTCTGCCAGTACCAATCGCGGTCTTTCTCGGCCATGTCTCGCGGTCCGTCGGGGGAATCCGCGAAGGGTAGCGCCCGGCTCAGCCGCCGGACAGCAGGCGGCGGGCCAGCCGTTCGTTGCCGGTGAGGTCGGCCAGGTGTTGCAGCTGGTTGTTCTCGTAGGCCTGGTTGAAGGTCGCCACGTCCAGCGCCAGGACTTTGCGGAAGGCCGTCAGCGCCTCGGCGCCGGCCTGGCCGGCCACCTCTTCGCCGTAGCGGGCGATCAGGTCGAGCATGACCAGCGGGTAGCGCACCGGCAGGCCGATGCGCACGTGGATCAGGCCGATGTTCAGGCGCTTGAGCGCGTAGGTGTCGTCGTAGACGCCGCCGAACAGTTCGCAGAACCAGGTGGCCAGGGATTCCCCCAGGCGCTTCTGGTCGGTGATGAATTCGCGGGTGGCCTCCTGGCTCAGCAGGCGTTGGTAGAAGTCTTCGATCAGCGCCGGGCTGATGGCCTTCGCCTGTTCGGCAAGGCCTGCGAGCAGTGCGCATTCCTTGTCGGACAGGTCCAGCAGGGCGATCAGTTCGTGAACGATGGCGGCGTCCTTGGTGGCCCAGGACAGTCGGTCTGCATGCATGGGGGGCTCCTCAGAGAATGCTGTCGAGGGTGGCGAGGCTGTCCGCCACTTCGAGGTTGATCAGGCCCACGTTGCTGTCGCGTGCGGCGACGATCGCCAGGCAGGCCTTGTCGCCGGCCAGGTGGATGAACACCCGGCCGTCTTCCGCCAGCAGACTCAGTTCCTTCATCGCGCCGCTCTTGAGGGTTTCGCCGATGCGCCGGCCCACGCCCAGGGCAGCGGCGGCCATGGCTGCGATGCGCGCCGGTTCGATGCCATGGTCGCTGATGGCGTCGACGATGGGCATGCCGTCCAGGCTGCCGAGCAGCACCCCGCGGATGCTGGGGACCGACTGCCGGAGGCGGTCGAGTTCGGCTTGCAGGCGTTCTTGTCGGGTCATGGGGTTTCTCCGTGGTGGGGGTCGGGTGATGGATCGTCGTTGGCCAGCAGCTGTACCAGGACATCGCAGGCGCTCTGCCGGTCGCGGGCGTCCGTGGCGATGACGTGCTGCGGTGGCAGATCGAAGTAGGCGGCGACCTCGGCCGGCACCCAGGCCTGGTCGTCGGCGTCGCAGTGGGTGAGGGCGACGATGAAGGGCACCGGCTGCACGCTGGTGATCGCTTCGAGGATGCTGCGGGCCTGGCCGAACTGTTCCGGGTGGTCGGCGGCCAGCATCAGCACCAGGCCGTCGGCGCCTTCGCTGAGCAGTTCCCACATGAAGCTGAAGCGCTCCTGGCCGGGCGTGCCGAACAGATGGATGTCGGTGGCGCCCAGGGTGATCCGGCCGAAGTCCAGCGCCACAGTGGTGTTCGCCTTGCCGATGGCTTCGCTGCTGGGCACCTCGGTGTCGACGACGGGGATTTGCGAGAGGTTGCGGATCAGGGTGGTCTTGCCCGAGCCCACGGGCCCGGAGACGACGACCTTGATCGGCGGTGCGCTGTCCTGGTTCATGGGCGGAAGAGCCTCTTCAGACGGCTGGCGAGGGTGGGGTTGGCATGTTTCGTCGATGCACCGGCGCTCTCGTGGGCGCGCACCGGCCAGATTTTCTTGATCTCCCGCAGGTGCTGCAGGGATGCGCAGGTCTCGCGGACTTCCAGCTTCAGCGCCTGGGCCAGTTGCCGCGCGCTGCAACCCTCGGCCAGCAGGGGCATGGCCCTGGCCAGGAAGGCGTCGAGCTCGGCCGGCAGCGTCACCGTGCGCCCGCGGATCAGCACGAAACGCGTGTCCGGATGCACCGACGGCTCCGCCCGGGACGACGGCGCCAGGCTGGCGAGCACCTGGTCGATGGGCAGGTGCTGGCCGGGTTTCGCCTCCATGGGCGGCGTGGGTTCGAAGTGAAAGCTGGCGTCGCCGATCGACTGCAGGGCGCGCTTGATCTCGCCCGGCTCGCCGATCGGCTGCTCGAGGCTCAGGCCGAGCAGCCGTTCGTTCTGCAGCCGCAGGCGGAGCCGCCTGCCGTCCGCTTCTTCAAGCGTCAGCTGGCCTGCGCGCTTGCCGATGACCGAGAGGACTTCCGCGAGCGGGAAGTCGGAGAGCTTGCCGAAAATTGCCAAACGAAGTGTCCTCCAGGGCGGGCTGGGCGCCCTGTCCTGGTAGGAAGTCAGTGCGCGATTCGTGATGCGCCGAGATGATAAGGGGAGGCGTTGTTATGACATGCCCGTACTGCTTGTAGGTGATCTCCGAGGGGCGCTGTCGTTTGTGTAGAGTGCTGAGGCTGTTTCCTTCGGTCCCCCGTGACCTGGCCGCGCGATGCCTGCGCCGCGCCAGGCCAGCCACGATCGGCGGTGCTTGAGGGCCTCGCCCGCCGCCACCATATTGGTGCCCATGAACCGACTCGCCAGCAGCGCCACGCCCGCCGACGTCCTGCAGGGTTTCCACCCCGCCGTCGCCGCCTGGTTCGCCCGCCACTTCGCCGCGCCCACCCCGGCCCAGGTGCAGGCCTGGCCGTCGATCCGCGCTGGGCGCTCGACCCTGGTGGCCGCGCCCACCGGCTCGGGCAAGACCCTCACCGCCTTCCTCTCGGCCATCGACCAACTGGTGCGCGAGGGCCTGGCCAACGGCGGCGAGCTGCCGGACCGCACCTGCGTGGTCTACGTCTCGCCGCTCAAGGCGCTGTCCAACGACATCCGCATCAACCTGGAAGAACCCCTGGCCGGCATCCGTGCCGAGCTTGAGCGCCAGGGCCTACCGGTCGTGGACATCCGCAGCGCGGT
Organism: Pseudomonas citronellolis; assembly: GCF_001586155.1. Lineage (NCBI taxonomy): Bacteria > Pseudomonadati > Pseudomonadota > Gammaproteobacteria > Pseudomonadales > Pseudomonadaceae > Pseudomonas > Pseudomonas citronellolis. The sequence goes on along the minus strand of NZ_CP014158.1, from coordinate 4,903,607 downwards.
GCGCACCGGCGACACCAGCCAGGGCGAGCGCGAGGCCATGCGCCGGCGGCCGCCGCACATCCTGGTCACTACCCCGGAATCGCTCTACGTGCTGCTCGGCTCCGACTCCGGGCGGCAGATGCTGGCCGGCGCGCGCAGCGTCATCGTCGACGAAATCCACGCCCTGGCCGGCAGCAAGCGCGGCAGCCACCTGGCGCTGTCGCTGGAGCGCCTGCAGGCCCTGTGCGCCGAGCCGCTGGTGCGCATCGGCCTGTCCGCCACGCAGAAACCCATCGAGGCGGTGGCGCGGTTCCTCTGCGGCAACGCCGACTGCCGCATCGTCGACATCGGCTACAGCCGCGCCCGCGACCTGGGCATCGAAGTGCCGCCGGCGCCGCTGGAGGCGGTGATGTCCCACGAGGTCTGGGACAGCGTCTACGACCGCCTCGCCGCGCTGGCCGAGGAGCACCGCACCACCCTGGTCTTCGTCAACACCCGCCGGCTGGCCGAGCGCATCACCCGCCACCTGGGCGAGCGCCTGGGGATAGACAAGGTCGCCGCGCACCACGGCAGCCTGTCCAAGGAACAGCGCCTGGGCGCCGAGCAGCGGCTCAAGGCCGGGCGCCTGAAGGTGCTGGTGGCCACCGCCTCGCTGGAGCTGGGCATCGACATCGGCGACGTCGAGCTGGTCTGCCAGGTCGCCTCGCCGCGCTCCATCGCCTCTTTCCTGCAGCGCGTCGGGCGTTCCGGGCACAGCGTCGGCGGCACGCCGAAAGGGCGGCTGTTCCCCACCTCCCGCGACGAGCTGATCGAATGCGTGGCGCTGCTCGACAGCGTGCGCCGCGACGAACTGGACGCCCTGGCGATCCCCCGCGCGCCGCTGGACGTGCTGGCCCAGCAGATAGTCGCGGAAGTGGCCTGCCGCGAATGGCGCGAGGACGAGCTGTTCCAGCTGCTGAGCCACGCCCAGCCCTACGCCGGCCTGCCGCGCGAGCGTTTCGACGCGGTGCTGCGCATGCTCGCCGAGGGCTACGCCAGCCGCAACGGCCAGCGCGGCGCCTACCTGCACCGCGACGGCGTCCACGGCCTGCTGCGTGGCCGGCGCGGCGCTCGGCTGACCGCGGTGACCTCCGGCGGCACCATTCCCGACGCCGGCGACTACCAGGTGTTGCTGGAGCCCCAGGGCCTGACCGTGGGCACGGTGAACGAGGACTTCGCCGTGGAAAGCCTGGCCGGCGACGTGTTCCAGCTGGGCAACGTCTCCTATCGCATCCTCCGCGTGGAGCCGGGCAAGGTGCGCGTCGAGGACGCCCAGGGCCTGCCGCCGAACATCCCGTTCTGGCTGGGCGAGGCGCCCGGGCGCAGCGACGAGCTGTCGGTGAGCGTGTCGCGCCTGCGCGAGCGCCTGGACGCCTTGCTCGCCGAAGGGCAGGGCAGCGACGCGCCCCTGGCCCCGGCGCTGCGCTGGCTGGAGGACGAGCTGGGCCTGCAGGAAGCCGCGGCCCGGCAACTGGTGGAATACCTGGCCCGCGCCCGCGCCGCCCTCGGCGTGCTGCCGAGCCAGTCGGCGCTGGTGCTGGAGCGCTTCTTCGACGAATCCGGCGGTATGCAACTGGTGCTGCACTCGCCCTACGGCAGCCGCATCAACCGCGCTTGGGGCCTGGCCCTGCGCAAGCGCTTCTGCCGCACCTTCAACTTCGAGCTGCAGGCGGCGGCCACCGAGGACGCCATCATCCTCTCGCTGTCCACCAGCCACAGCTTCCCGCTGGACGAGGTGTGGCGCTACCTGAACTCGAAGAGCGCAGAACACGTGCTGATCCAGGCCCTGCTCGACGCGCCGCTGTTCGGTGTGCGCTGGCGCTGGAACGCCACCACCTCGCTGGCCCTGCCGCGCTTCCGCGGCGGGCGCAAGGTGGCGCCGCAACTGCAACGCATGCGCAGCGAGGACCTGCTGGCGGCGGTGTTTCCCGACCAGGTGGCGTGCCTGGAGAACATCGTCGGCGAGCGCGAGATTCCCGACCACCCGCTGGTGGCCCAGACCCTCGACGACTGCCTGCACGAAGCCATGGACTGCGACGGCTGGCTGGCTCTGCTGCGGCGCATGGAGGCCGGCGAGGTGGCGCTGCACGCCCGCGATCTGCCGGCGCCTTCGCCGCTGGCGGCGGAAGTGCTGAGCGCCAGCCCCTACGCCTACCTCGACGACGCCCCGCTGGAAGAACGCCGCACCCAGGCCGTGCTGAGCCGGCGCTGGAGCGACCCGGAATCCGCCGACGACCTCGGCGCCCTCGACCCCGAGGCCATCGCCGCGGTGCGCGCCGAAGCCTGGCCCGAGGCCCGCGACGCCGACGAGATGCACGAGGCGCTGACCGGCCTGGGCTGCATCCTCGCCGAGGAAGCCCGCGCCAACCTGGGCTGGGAACTGCTGCTCGGGCGCCTGGCCAAGGCCGGGCGGGCGACGCGCCTGCGCAGCGGCGCGGCCGACCTCTGGGTGGCCGCCGAACGCCTCAGCCAGTTGCGGGCGGTCTATCCACAGCCACGGCTGGCGCCCGAGCTGGACCTGCCGCTGGCGTTGCAGGAAGGCTGGTCCGCCGAGGATGCACGCCTGGAACTGCTGCGCGCGCGCCTGACCGGCTTCGGCCCGCGCACCGAGGCGCAACTGGCCATGGACCTCGACCTGCCGCCCGCCGACATCGCCTTCGCCCTGGCCGGCCTTGAGCGCGAGGGCTACGTGCTGCGCGGCCGCTTCAGCCCCGGCATCGACGACGAGGAGTGGTGCGAGCGCCACCTGCTGGCACGCATCCACCGCTACACGGTGCGCCGCCTGCGCCGCGAGATCGAGCCGGTGGAGCGCGCCGACTTCATGCGCTTCCTGTTCGACTGGCAGCGCGTCTCCAGAACCACCCGGGCGCGCGGCGCCGAGGCCCTGGCCGGCGTGCTCAGCCAGCTGGAAGGCTTCCAGGCCGCCGCCGGGGCCTGGGAAAGCGACCTGCTGCCGGCGCGGGTGGCCGACTACGGCATCAACTGGCTGGACGACCTGTGCCGCGCCGGCCGCCTGGTCTGGGCGCGCCTGCCCAGCCGCGGCACGGCGCGCGGGCGCAGCGGCGCCGGCCCGCTGCGCAGCACGCCCATCGTCCTGCTGCCGCGCCGCCAGTTGCCGCTGTGGGGCGCGCTCTGCGCCGATGCGCCGGAGCCCGAGCTGTCCTCGAAGGCGCAGAAGGTGTTGCAAGCGTTGCAGGAGCAGGGCGCGCTGTTCTTCGACGAGCTCACCAGCGAGGCGCACCTGCTGCGCAGCGAACTGGAAGTGGCCCTGGGCGAACTGGTGGCGGTGGGCCGGGTGAACGCCGACAGTTTTGCCGGCCTGCGCGCGCTGCTGCTGCCGGCGGCCAAGCGCAGCCGCCAGGAGCGCCGGGCGTGCGCCCCACTATTCGGCATGGCCGACGCCGGCCGCTGGGCGCTGCTGCGCCGCCCGCGCAACGAGCTGATCGAAGGCCAGCCGCCACGCCTGCAGGCGGAAGTGCTGGAGCACGTGGCCATGACCCTGCTGCGCCGCTACGGCGTGGTCTGCTGGCGCGTGCTGGAGCGCGAGGCCGACTGGCTGCCGCCCTGGCGCGACCTGCTGCGCGTCTACCATCGCCTGGAAGCCCGCGGGGAAATCCGCGGCGGGCGCTTCGTCGCCGGCCTCACCGGCGAACAGTTCGCCCTGCCCGAGGCCGTCGGCCTGCTGCGCGAGGTGCGCCGGCGCGAAAAGGACGGCGAATACCTGGTGCTCTCGGCGGTGGACCCACTCAACCTCGCCGGCACCCTGCTGCCGGGCAGCAAGGTAGCGGCAGTCGCCGGCAACCGCGTGCTCTACCGCGACGGCGCCGCCCTGGGCGCGCTCATCGCCGGCAAGCCGGTGCTCTGGGCGGAACTGCCGGCGGAGGAAATGGCGAAGGCGCGGGAGCTACTGATCCGGCGCCTCTAGATGCATCTGTCAGAGAGGGTGTTCTGCGCGTAGGCAGTGTCCTCGATCGGCGTGGGATGTTCTTCTGATTTCAGGAGTGGCTAGGCGTTAACGTTCTTCGCCTGCCGCCATCGCTTGACTGGGGCCTCCACTGTTCATGGAGGACCCAAGCATGCGCCCCCGTCTAGTTCTGCATTGCCTGCTCCCAGGGTTGGGAGCCTTGTTAGCCAGCCAGGCCAGCCTGGCGCAATACCAGTGGCACGACGCGACGAGGACCGCCTGGCCCTCGGCCGAAGCGGCCTGCGAACAGGGCGAGGGCATCCGCCTGCTGCTCCAGAAGCGTGAGCAGAATCCCCGCCAGCAATGGCGCATCAACAACTATTCGCTCACCGACATCGGTGGCGAAGCCTTCTGCCGCTTCACGGTCGAACGCAAATTGTTCGGTCGCTGGCTTCCCGACACCTACCACTTCTCCTCCGTCTACCTTTCCGGCGGGCCGGACCTGTGCCCCAGCGGCGTGCTGGATGGCAGCGGCCAGTGCTGCGCGCAATGCCAGAGCAACGAATGCAATGACAGCAATCCCATCCTTGGCGCCACCGGGCAGAAGGTGCAGATCGAGGTCGACCTGAGCGTGCCCGGTTCGCGGCTGGGGTTCAGCCGCAACTACTGGAGCAGCCGCAACCAGGCCGGCGACCTCGGCGTCGGCTGGAGCCATGGCTGGAACCAGCGTATCGCCAAGCTCACGGCCGACCGGCTCAAGGCCTATCGCGACGATGGCCGGGCAGTGGCCTTCACCCGCGTGGCGGGCAAGTGGACGGCTTCCGCCGACGAGCGACTCACGCTGGTCGAACTGCCCGACCATGGCGGTTGGAGCCTCACCGGCGCCGACGCCAGCGTCGAAACCTACGATGCGCTCGGGCAGTTGAAACGCCTCGATCCGGTGCTCGGCAGCAGCCTGCATTTTGCCCGGGATGCGGCTGGCCGGCTGGTCCGGATCAGCGATGCGGGCGGCCGCCAGATCACCCTCGGCTACGCCGGTGAACGGCTGGCGAACCTGCAGTTCGGCAACTGGAGCATCAGCTACCGCTACGACGAGCACGGCCGCCTCGCCAGCGTCCTGCGTGGCGACGAAGAACAGCACTACCACTACGAAGTCGCCGAGCGCCCGCACCTGCTCACGGGAATCACCGACGCCCGCGGCCTGCGCTTCGCCACCTGGACCTATGACGGCCAGGGGCGCGCCACCTCCAGCAGCCATGCCGGCGAGGCCGGCACCGTGCAATTCGCCTATCTCGATGCCAACCGCGTGCGGATCACCAACCCGCTGGGCAAGTCGACGCTCTACCACTACCAGACCTTCGACCAGCGCCGCCTGGTCACCCGCCGGGACGGCGAAGCCAGCGCCCACTGCCCGGCCGCCAGCCAGCAGGTCACCTACCTGGCCAATGGGCTGCCGGCCAGCCGAACCGACTGGAACGGCAACCTGACCACCCACCAGTACGACGAGCGCGGCCTGGAAGTCTCGCGCACCGAAGCGGCCGGCACGCCGCAGGCACGCACCATCACCACCACCTGGCATCCGACCTTCGCGCTGCCGTTGAGCGTCACCGAGCCGGGGCAGGTCACCCGCTACCAGTACGACAACCGTGGTCGCGTCATTGCGCAAACCACCGAAGCGCTTTGAGCAAGGAGGCTGACATGAAAACGAAATTATTCGGCGCCCTGTCCCTGGCGATATTGCTTGGGCATCCCGCCCAGGCCGCCGAGCGCAGCTGGTCCTACAGCTACAACGACCTGGGCCTGATCGAGAGCGCCGACGGCCCGCGCACCGACGTGCAGGACATCACCCGCTACAGCTACGACGCCAAGGGCAACCTCACCGCCGTGACCAACGCCCTTGGCCACGTCACTCGCCTGGCCGACCACGACGAGCGCGGCAACCCCGGCACCCTCACCGACGCCAACGGCGTGGTCAGCACCCTGACCTACAGCGGCATCGACGCGCGTCTGGCGTCCATCGGCAGCGCCGGCAGCACCACCCGCTTCGAATACGACGCGGTCGGGCAGATCACCCGCCTGACCCGTGGCGACGGCAGCTGGCTGGCCTACACCTACGACGACGCGCGGCGCCTGGTGGCCATCGCCAACAACCTCGGCGAGCGCCTGGAATACGACGTCGACGCCCAGGGCAACCGCACGGCGCAGCGGCTGAAGGACGCCAGCGGCAGCCTGGTGCGACAGCAGCAGTGGGTGTACGACGAACTCGGCCGGCTGCTGCGCTCGGTCGGCGCCGCCGGCCAGACCCACCGCTACCGGTACGATCTCAACGACAACCCCACCGGCCGGACCAACCCGCGCCAGTACGCCAGCACCCAGGCGTTCGACGCCCTCGATCGCCTGGTCAGCCATACCGACGCGCTCGATGGCGTCACCCAGCTGACCTACGACGCCCAGGACAACCTCACCCAGGTCCGCGATCCCCGCGGCGTCACGACGCGTTATGTGTATGACGGCCTGGGCAACCTCACCCAGCGCATCAGCCCCGACAGCGGCACCACCCACTTCGAGTACGACGCAGCCGGCAACGTCATCCGCCAGACCGATGCGCGTGGCGTGGTGGTGGAGTTCAGCTACGACGCCCTGAACCGCCTGAGCGAACGCCGCTACCCGGCCACCCCGGCCTTCGACGTGCGCTACCAGTACGACGGCAGTGCCGACGGCAACCACGGCATCGGCCGCCTGACGGCCATCGAGGATGGCAGCGGCCGTCTCGCCTATCGCTATGACGCGCGCGGCAACCTGGTGCAGCAGGCGCGCAGCCTGAGCGTCAACGGCCAGGTACTGGAAGAGTCCCTGAGCTTCCAGTACGACGCCGCCGACCGCCTGGTTGGCATCGGCTATCCGTCCGGCTACACCCTCGGCTACCCGCGCAATGCCGGCGGCCAGGTGAGCAGCGTCACCCTGGGCGTAGGCAGCCAGGCGCCCCTCGTCCTGGCCAGCGATATCGCCTATCTGCCCTTCGGCCCCCTGCAACGCCTGAGCTGGGCCAACGGCATCAGCCTGGCCCGCGAGTACGACCAGGACTACCAACTGATCCGCCAGCGCATCGGCCCCTGGCAGAGCGACTACCGGCACGACGCCAACGGCAACATCACCCAACTGGCCCACAGCCTCTGGGGCACGCTGGACTACCAGTACGACCCCCTGGACCGCCTGACCACGGAACGCAGCAGCCAGGCCGAGCGCCGCTACGGCTACGACGCCGTGGGCAACCGCACCGAGAAGAGCGCCACGCGCCTGGCCGACGGCGAATCCCTGCAGGACAGCTACCGCTACGCCAGCGACAGCAACCGCCTCACCGCCCTCAATGGCCACACGGTGACCAGCGATGCCGCCGGCAACCTGCTCCAGGACCGCGCCAGCCGCCTGCTCGGCTATGACGCCCAGGGCCGCCTGGCGAACGTGCGGATCGACGGCCAGGAAGTCGCCCAGTACCGCTACAACGCCCATGGCCAGCGCATCGCCAAGCTGACCGCGCAAGGCTTCACCACCTACCTCTACGGCCCCGACGGCCAACTGCTCGGCGAAGCCGCCTACGATCGGAATGGCCAGCCCCGCCGCGAACAGTACTACCTGTGGCTCGACCGCCTGCCCCTGGCCACCCTGAGCACGGCCTACGACGACCAGGGCCACCCCGGCAACCCTCGCGTGCTCTACCTGCACAGCGACCACCTCGACACCCCGCGGCTGGCCAGCGACGACGACCAGCGCCTGGCCTGGCAATGGCAATCCGACGCCTTCGGCAACGGCCAGCCCAGCAGCCCGGACAACACCGTGGTGAACCTGCGCTTCCCTGGGCAGTACTACGACGCCGAGAGCGGCCTGCACTACAACTACTTCAGGGACTACGACCCGCAGACCGGGCGGTATGTGGAGAGTGATCCGATTGGGCTTGAGGGTGGGTTGAATACTTACAGCTACGTTGAAGGAAATCCTTTAACGCTGTTTGATCCGATGGGGTTGAAATGTACAGCTTTCAAGTCCGAATGGGGAGATACACAGTATGTTTGCGATAGCGGGAGTCCTTATGCTCCTTCTTGGAGTACGGGTGATAATAGTTGGAGGACAGTGAGTTTTAACAACGAGCGATATAATCAGTGTTACTCCTCCTGTATGGCGAGAGGAGATGCACCAGCAAATGTTTCGGCCGTTTGTCTTGTGCCTGGCGCAGGAATTGCAGCTCTTACAAGAAAGGAAAAAATAGGTTTGGCAGCCTCTCAGGGGTGTGAGTTTGCTTATCAGTCCTCTCTGTGCTCCTTCGAGTGTGAGAGCCTGGAGGAAAGAAAATCTTGCCCACTTGATGGCTGATTATCGATTCCTTAGGATTTTGTAAATTGAGAAAAATAAGGTCAGTAGTCCCAGGATGTACTGACCTTCTATTTTTAGGGCTTCATGATCATTTCTCTCTAGTATTCTGCTGTGTATGGATATATTTAATTCGGATTCGTTTGTCAGTAATAGTGCTCCAAAGAAAAGCAGTATTAAATATGGTAAGTTTTTGTATATGAAGTTTTTTAGCATTTTGGTGGTGTGATGAAGATTAGAGTCGTTTATGCTTTGGTTTTTGTGGTGATTGCGTTTTTGGTTTATGCATGTAGGCCAGTTCTTGATGCTATTTTTTATTCTAGCGCTAGATGGGTGCAGGTTGTAGTGTTTTTTATCTTGGCTGGGGTTTCTGATTATGTATTGAAAAAAATTTTCCATGATAAGGAGTGAAGTTAGGGACACCTTGAAGAAGGCTTCGCAAATCCGCTGAAGTACTCAGATCCTAAAGGCTTGACGCCTGCCGCCGCTGGGTTGTGTTTTATCCCCAGTGTTGGCTGGGTTGGATATGGTGCAACAGCTGCCGGGGCAGGTATCGCTGGGCTGCTATGTCACTGGTACCTGCCAGCGGTTTGCGGAAGCCTGTAGCAACGTATGGAACGAAGTAGCTGGCGGTGATGATGCAAGCGATGGCGAAGGTAACACTAACCCGTATGTAGGTCCCATCGATGAACCGGTAATCGTTGTTGATGGGAACGGAAACGCAATCCCCGTTGAGCCTGGGCAGAGTGTTAACAGTTCACCGAATGGCGACTACTAACAAGTCGTGGGTGCAGACGGTAAACCAACGGGAGACCGACTGGGTCGAGGAGGGCATCGGAATCAATCTGACCCTCGTGCTCAGGGACCTCATGGACACAGGCTAGGAGTGACAACTCCTGATGGCAATCCTCATCTACCGATATATTAACTATGCCTAAGTTTAACTACGACGACATCGTTACAGCTAACAACACAGCTCCTTTAAATGCGCGCCCAGGAAATAAGGCTTGGGTTGTTGGGGTATTTGAAACTCGGAGAGGCGAGTTTTTGAGGTCCTTCCCGGAAGGAGTTGTATATGTAGTCGAGTTTGAGGGCGGCGCTTCAACGGAAGTGGCTGAGAGCCAGTTAGAGCTTTACATCGATCCTGAAAGTTAGCGAACTGCTGCATCAATTTTCCCAGCAGGGTGTTCAGGCTATCCGGTTCAGGGTGTCAGATAATGAATTGCGGGGCCTAAAGATTGGACAGGGGTAACGCCTGATGGAGATGCCATTACCGGGGATCACGAAGGTGAAGCTGAAAATCATGGGCCATTTGAGGATTACTTGCCATGAGTAAGAAGCATCTAAAGACATCCCTTAGAATATGGCATCCTACCATTCCAGCTCAGGGTATATACCCTAGTATAAACTTGGAGCTAGTGAGGCAGTGGAGTTGTGGAGAGTCGCGTGCTACTCCGAAAGGCACCCCGCTTAGCGGAGTGTATAAGGAGACTTACTGTTGTTTTGATTTGATCGATAATGCCTCTCAAGACCTTTCTTTTGTATTAAGCTCTGCAAATGAAGAGCTCCAGCGATCTGGTGAATTAATCAGAGAGGTTGTGACTACAGGAGGACGTATTGAGTATTACGTAAGTCTCTCAGGAGGAATGGGGTTTGAGTTTGATGGTTCGTTGATTTCGGAGTTGTCTGAATTGAAAATAAGTCTGGCTGTAGAGGCTATATAAGTGTGTATGTGACAGGGTTGCTGCGACTCGAGAACGGATCGTGGCGCCTTGTCTATAGTTTTGCTCCGCATGGCTCTAAACTCTACTTTCAATGGAGTCATACTGTTGTATTGGTTTTCAAGAAATTTTAAATGTTCTTGGGTTGAGTGTAAGTTTGGTCGGCAGGGTTGTGGATAATTCCTTGTGAGCAATTCGGTCGGTGTGCATAGGAGATTTGCGTGAAATTATATGGGTACGAGGGCTCTGATGTGCTGAAAGAGCTTCAAGAGGTTTCTATCGTTGCCACATCGTCAGAACTTCGAAGCTTGGCTGATATGCTCGTTTTAGCGGCTAAGAGGATAGAAGGTCTGGCAGAGTGTATGTCTGATCACATTCACTTCAGTGATTTTGTGGGCGGTTTGGATTCCGACTCTGCTGATATTGTCGTCATGACGGTGGTTTCATAGGAATTCTGAAGCTGCGTATTAGAGAGACCCCGAAGCGCTATTGCTTTGCAATAGCGCTAATTTTTAAGGGCAATCTGTTACAGCAGAGCAACCTCAGAACCGAATCCGCCCCGTAAAAGCATCCTTGAGCATCACCCAGTCGCCCATGAACGACCACAGCGGGTACTTGAAGGTGGCCGGGCGGTTCTTTTCGAAGACGAAGTGGCCGACCCAGGCGAAGCCGTAGCCGGCGAAGGGCAGGGCGATGAGCCACAGCAGGTTGCCGCTGACGATGGCGTAGGCGAGGATCGCCAGCACCAGCAGGCTGCCCACGTAGTGCAGGCGGCGGCAGGTGGGGTTGCTGTGTTCCTGCAGGTAGAAGGGGTAGAACTCGGCGAAGCTGTGGAAACGCTCGGCGGTGTGGGTGGTCATGGCGCACCTCCTGTTGTTGTGATGGCCGCAGTCTACGAAGGCGGCCGATGACTTGCAGATGACCCCTGCAGCCAGTTTAGTATCCAACCCCGCCATTCCTTGCGCGCGCTGACAACAAGAAGAACCGAGATGCCTGAGCGTACCACCCTGTCCAGTTGGGTTCGTGGGATCCTCCTTGCCATCGAGCTGGAGGGGCTGGACAGCCGCGAGCTGTTCGCCGAGCTGGGCCTGGACCTTGCCGTCCTCGCCGACCCGGACGCGCGTTTCCCCCAGGACGACATGACGCGCCTGTGGCAGCTGGCCGTGCAGCGCAGCGGCAATCCGGCCATCGCCCTCAATTTCGCCCGCGTGCACACCCCGGCGTTTCCGGTGCTGGGGTATTCGATGATGTCCAGCCGCACCCTGGCCGAGGCCTTCGAGCGCCTGGAGCGTTACCAGCGGATCATCGCCGAGGGGGCGGACGTGAGTTTCCGCCGCCTGCCCGAGGGCTGCCTGTTCAGCGTGCAGGTGCATGGCGACCGCCTGTTGCCGCCACGGCAGAGCGCGGAAAGTTCGCTGGCCAGCATGATCGCCCTGGTGCGCTGGATCACCGGGCGCGACATCCGCCCGCTGGAGGTCCGCCTGGCGGGCGAACCGCCGGTCGACCTGGCGCCCTACCAGGCGCTGTTCCAGGCGCCGCTCAGCCATGGCCACGGGCAGTGCGCCATGTTGTTTTCCCACGAGGACATGAACGCGCCGCTGCCCACGGCCAACGCCGAACTGGCGCGCCTGCACGACCGTTTCGCCGGCGAGTACCTGGCGCGCTTCGGCAGCAGCCGCTTCAGCCACCAGACGCGCCAGGTGCTGTGCCGCCTGCTGCCCCAGGGCGAGCCGCGGCGCGAGGTGGTGGCGGAAATCCTCCACCTGTCCGAGCGCACCCTGCAGCGGCGCCTGCAGGAGGAGGGCAGCAGCTACCAGCAACTGCTCGACGACACCCGCCGCGAGCTGGCCCAGCAGTACCTGGCGACGCCGCACATGACGCTGCTGGAGATCGCCTACCTGCTGGGGTTCTCCGAGCCTAGCAACTTCTTCCGCGCCTTCCGCCGCTGGTTCGGGGTGACGCCGGGGGAGTACCGGGAGCGGTTGTAGGCGGTCGCGGGCGCTGACTGTAGGAGCGGGCCCTGCCCGCAAATCGCGCGCAGGGCGCGCTCCTACATGGCTGTGGCGTATGGGGCAACCCGCAGGAGCGGATCTCATCCGCGAATCGCGCCGATACCTCCGGCCATCGCGGACAAGGTCCTACCGCATGAGCGAGCATGGCTTTTCGTAGGATGGTGTTGAGCGAAGCGATACCCATCACCGCAACCGCATGGGTTTCGCCAAGGCTCAACCCATCCGTTGAGGCGCATCTCGGTGCAGCCGGCAAGACGGTTGCTCCTACGCCCGTGTCTCCTGGAACCGTAGGAGCGGACTCCGTCCGCGATTATCCGCGCAGGCTCAGAAGAACGACCGCGACGCCTTGAAGGTCACGGCGCTGTCGCAATAGGCGTTGTGGCCGGAATAGGCGGTGCAGTCCGTCCCGCTCAGGCTGCTGCCGCTGTAGGAGAAGTTCAGGTCCAGGCCCAGCCAGGGGCGGCTGAGGTTCACTGACCAGTCGTTGAAGCCGCTGACGTAGCCATTGGTCACGCTCACCGGGTTCTCCAGGCTGTAGCTGGCGTACTTCAGCGTCAGGTCGAAGCCCAGCGGCGGCGTCAGGCCCAGGTCGGCGAACAGGGTGGCGCTGCTGCGCCCGGCGCTGTTGCTGTAGGCGGCGCCCAGGCGGCTGCCGAAGATCGACAGGCCGCCGTAGACGTCCTGGGTGTCCAGGTCCGGCCGCTGCGGGTGCACGTAGCGGATGCTGCCTAGCTCGTAGCCGAGGCGGCCATTGCCCAGCGGGCGCTTGAAGCCGGCGTAGGAATCGACTTCGGTGGGCTTGTCCGGCTCCAGGTTGGCGGCCCAGCCGCCGAAGTACCAGCCCGAGTCGTGGCTGGCGTCGAGCCCGCCGTGCAGGCTGTCCAGGCCGCCGGGCTGGACCAGGCCCTGGGCCATGCTGCGGGCCGGCGAGGTGGCGAACTTGAGGTCGAAGTCGCCGAGTTGGCGCTGCATGACCTGGGCATTGGCGGCCAGGCTGGCGCACAGCGTGGCGCCCAGCAGCAGACGGTGGATGATCATGGCTCCCCCCTAGATCTTCGAAATGCTCCTTGGCAGGTGCGGTCCCCTCCGCACCTTTACAGGGTAAAGCCATTCCTTGACCGGGCAATGACCGGCGGTCCATTTGTCGGCCGGAGCGAACCTTTGCGTACCGGCGTTCGCCGAGGTTGCCGGGCCGCGGACTAGCTGCTAAATCTTCCCCAGCATGCGCAGTCCATTCAGTAGGGAGGCCTCCATGGCCATCACATCCGTACCTTCGGCCGACGGCCAGGAACTGACCATCGTCGTCCAGGGCCGCTTCGACTTCGGTGCGCACCAGGAATTCCGCGACGCCTACGAGCGCGTCGAGACCACCCCGCGGCGCTACGTCGTCGACCTCAAGGGCGCCACCTACCTGGACAGCTCGGCGCTGGGCATGCTCCTGCTGCTGCGCGACCACGCCGGCGGCGAACATGCGCAGATCAGCCTGGTGCACTGCAGCCCGGACGTGCGCAAGATCCTCTCCATCTCCAATTTCGAACAACTGTTCCGCATCTCCTGAGCCGTGGCGGTCATGGCCAACTTCCTCACGGTCCTGATCGCCGACGACAACGCCGCCGACCGCCTGCTGCTGTCCACCATCGTCAGCCGCCAGGGCCACCGCGTGCTGACCGCCGCCAACGGCCTGGAAGCCCTGGCGCTGTTCGAGCAGGAGCGCCCGCAACTGGTGCTGATGGACGCCCTGATGCCGGTGATGGACGGCTTCGAGGCGGCCCGGCGGATCCGCCGCCAGGCCGGCGAGGAGCTGGTGCCGATCATCTTCCTCACCTCGCTGAGCGAGACCGAGGCCCTGGTGCAGAGCCTGGAGGCCGGCGGCGACGACTTCCTCTCCAAGCCCTACAACCGGGTGATACTCGAAGCCAAGATCCGCGCCATGGGCCGCCTGCACCACCTGCAGCGCGAGGTGCTGGCGCAGCGCGACCTGATCGCCCGGCACAACGAGCACCTGCTCAACGAGCAGCGGGTGGCCAAGGCGGTGTTCGACAAGGTGGCGCATTCTGGCTGCCTGAACGCGCCGAACATCCGCTACCTGCAGTCGCCCTTCGCGCTGTTCAACGGCGACCTGCTGCTGGCCGCCTACAAGCCCTCCGGCGGCATGCACGTGCTGCTCGGCGACTTCACCGGCCACGGCCTGCCGGCGGCCATCGGCGCCATGCCGCTGGCCGAGGTGTTCTACGGCATGACCGCCAAGGGCTACCCGATCGCCGACATCCTCCGCGAGATGAACGCCAAGCTGAAGCGCATCCTGCCGGTGGGGGTGTTCTGCTGCGCCAGCATGCTCAACCTGAGCTTCCAGCGCGGCCTGCTGGAGGTGTGGAACGGCGGCCTGCCCGACGGCTACCTGTTCCGCCAGGGCCGAGAGCTCCAGCCTCTGGTGTCGCGCCACCTGCCGCTGGGCATTCTGGAGCCGGCGGCCTTCGACGAGCGCTGCGAAGTCTTCCCCATGGAGGACGGCGACCGCGTGCTGCTGTTCTCCGACGGCGTGCTGGAGGCGAGCAACCCGCAGGGCGAGATGTTCGGCGAGCAGCGCCTGCGCCAGGTGTTCGAGGAACAGCGCGATGCTTCGCAACTGTTCGACGGGGTGAAGGCGGCGCTGGTGCGCTTCCGCGGCGAGGCCCAGGACGATCTGAGCATGCTGGAAGTGGCCCTGGTGCCCGACGCCAGCCTGCAGCGGCCGCCGCTGGCGTTTTCCGAGAGCGGGCTGGGCGGCACCCAGGACTGGTCCTGCAGTTTCGAGTTCCGCGCGCCCACGCTGCGCCACTTCAACCCCCTGCCGTTCCTGCTGCAGCTGCTGATGGAGGTGCATGACCTGCGCCCCCGCGGCGGGGCGCTGTACACGGTGCTCGCCGAGCTCTATTCCAATGCCCTGGAGCACGGCGTGATGGGCCTGGAGTCGCGCCTGAAGTGCGACGCCCAGGGCTTCGCCCGCTACTACGAGGAACGCCGCAGGCGCCTGGAAAGCCTCGATCACGGCTTCGTGCGCTTCCACATCGACCTCGCCCCCCATGGCGACGGCGGCCGCCTGCTGGTGCGGGTGGAGGACAGCGGCAACGGCTTCGACGTCAATGCCGTGCTGCAGGCCCAGGCGCAGTGCGCGCCGGGTTCCTTCAGCGGCCGCGGCCTGACCCTGGTGCGCAGCCTGGCCGACCGCTGCCAGTGGTCGGCGGACGGCAAGTCGGTGTCCGTGGAGTTTTTCTGGTCCGCTCAGGCATAATCCGGCACTTCCCGTGCGCCGGCCCTGGCCACGGGTAGCCAGGGAGCGAGCGAATGTCCGATGTGCATCTCGACGATGCCGTACTGAAGGCTTTGCGGGAGGTGATGGCGGAAGAGTTTCCGCTGTTGCTGGACACCTTCGTCGCGGATTCCGAGGAGCGCCTGCGCAACCTCCACGAGGCCCTGGCGGAACTCGACGGCCAGGCCCTGCGCCACGCCGCGCACAGCTTCAAGGGCAGCTGCGGGAACATGGGCGCGCCGGCCCTGGCCGCGCTGTGCAAGCGCCTGGAAGACGCCGCCCGGCAGGGCGACATGGCCAAGGCCGCCGGGCTGATCGAGCAGGTCGAACGCGAGTTCGCCATCGTCCGCATCCTGTTGCGCCAGCAGCGCCTGCAGCGTTCCTGACGAGCGATCCGGGAAACTGGCCCGGCCCTTGCTATCTCCGTGTCATCGACGCAAACGAGAACGGAGATCGCCGATGGCTGTCGCCCCGGACATCCTACTTTCGCCGACCGCGCCAGCGAGCCCCCGGACATCCCCGTCCAGGGCCGCGCAGGATTCGGCCAACACCAGCAACGACAAGGGTTCCAGCTTCGCCGACGTCTACGCCCAGGAGAGCCGGCCGGCCGCCAAGGAGCGCCCGCAGGCCCAAACCAAGGCCAGCCGCGACAAGCCGCGCGGGCAGGACGACGCGCCGGCCAAGGACAGCGCCAAGGCGCCGGAAGCCGGCAGCGAGCAGCCAAAGGTTGCCGATGGCGGCAAGCCCTTGCCGGCCCAGGAACAGGCGTCGACCGACGACGGCGGCCAGCAGCCGCCCGACCCCAGCCTCGACCCGCTGCTGGCGCTGGCCATGGGCGCGCAGCCGCCGGTGCAGGACAGCGCCGCGCAGCTCGGCCAGGCCCAGCTCAACGCCGCCAACAGCGATGGCGACCTGCAGAAGCTCAACCAGGCCCAGGGCGTGGCCCTGTTGCCGGAAGCGGGCGCCGAGGAGGTGACCCAGGCCCTGCAACTGCCCACCGCCGGCAAGGGTGAAATCAACCTCAAGCTGACCGACGACCAGGGCAAGGGCGACGCCAAGCTGGACATGACCAGCCTGCTGGCCGGCCTCAAGGACGCCCAGGGTTCGACCGAGGCCAAGACCACCGATGCCGCCGGCGAACTGGCCGGGCAGTTGGCCGACGACGTGGCACAGCCCAAGACCGAGACGCGCAACGAGAGCTTCGCCCATCGCCTGGAGGCCATGACCCAGGCGCTCAACGGCACCCAGCAGGCGCTCACCAGCCGCCCGGTCAACCCGCAGGTGCCCGGCCAGCCGGTGGCCATGCAGCAGAACGGCTGGACCGACCAGGTGGTGGACCGGGTGATGTGGATGTCCAGCCAGAACCTGAAGTCCGCCGACATCCAGATGGAGCCGGCCGACCTCGGGCGCCTGGAAGTGCGCATCCACATGACCGGCGACCAGACCCAGGTGACCTTCGCCAGCGCCAGCGCCGGCGTGCGCGAGGCCCTGGACAGCCAGCAGCACCGCCTGCGCGAGATGCTCGGTCAGCAGGGCATGAACCAGGTCAACGTCAACGTCTCCGACCAGTCCCTGGCCCGCGGCTGGCAAGGCCAGGGCCAGCAGCAGGGCAACGCCCGCGGCGGCGCGGCCACGGCGGGCGCGGAAGGCGACGACGAGCCGGTGCTCAGCGGCGTCAGCGAGATCCGCGCGCGGCCGCAGCTGGGTGGGTTGGGGATGGTGGATTATTACGCCTGACGCCGGCCCTGCCGTTCCCACACCACCGGTTGGCAGCGCTTTCGTAGGAGCGAGCCGGCGGAGCACCCTCGTAGGATGGCGTTGAGCGAAGCGATACCCATCGCCACGGTCGCATGGGCATCGCAAACGCAAAGCCCCGCACTTCCGCCATCCCGCACGCCGCCCCTCGCTCCGCTCATCGGCAGCCTGTAATATCCGCCGCGGCGGCCGGGCATGACCTGGCACAGCCCTTGCTCCTATCCTTATGGACAGGCAACGGACCGCGCAAGTGACGGATTTCTGGCATGGCTAAGAACGATCAGCAGACCACTCCACCCGCCGAGGGCGGCGCCGGCAAGGGCCGGCTCAAGCTCATCATCATCCTGGGCCTGGCCTTCCTGCTGGCGGTCGGGGCGTCGGTGGGCGGCACCTGGTTCTTCCTCAGCCGCGGCGCCAAGCCGGCCGAGGCGCCGGCCGCGGAGGCCGGCAGCGGCAAGAAACCGGCGCTCTACGAGGTGCTGGCGCCGTCCTTCGTGGTCAACTTCAACCAGGGCGGGCGGCAGCGCTACCTGCAGGTCGCCGTGGCCCTGATGGGCCGCGACCAGGCCCAGCTGGACGCCCTGCGCGAACAGATGCCGCTGGTGCGCAACCAACTGGTGATGCTGTTCTCCAGCCAGAATTTCGACGCCTTGACCACCCCGGTGGGCAAGGAGATGCTGCGACAGCAGGCGACCGCCAGCATCCAGGAACTGGCCAAGAAGGCCACCGGTCAGTTGACCGTGGAACAGGTGCTTTTCACCAATTTCGTACTCCAGTAGGTAAGCCGCCATGGCTGTGCAAGATCTGCTCTCCCAGGACGAAATCGACGCGCTGCTGCACGGCGTCGACGACGGCCTGGTGGAAACCGAAGTCGATTCCGACCCCACGGCGGTCAAGTCCTACGACCTGACCAGCCAGGACCGCATCGTCCGCGGTCGCATGCCGACCCTGGAGATGATCAACGAGCGCTTCGCCCGCTACACCCGCATCAGCATGTTCAACCTGCTGCGCCGCTCGGCCGACGTCGCCGTGGGCGGCGTACAGGTGATGAAGTTCGGCGAGTACGTGCATTCGCTCTACGTGCCCACCAGCCTCAACCTGGTGAAGATGAAGCCGCTGCGCGGCACCGCGCTGTTCATCCTCGATGCCAAGCTGGTGTTCAAGCTGGTGGACAACTTCTTCGGTGGCGACGGCCGCCACGCCAAGATCGAGGGCCGCGAGTTCACCCCCACCGAGCTGCGGGTGGTGCGCATGGTCATCGAGCAGGCCTTCGTCGACCTGGCCGAGGCCTGGAGCGCGGTGCTGCCGATCACCTTCGAGTACGTCAACTCGGAAGTGAACCCGGCCATGGCCAACATCGTCAGCCCCAGCGAGGTGGTGGTGGTCTCCACCTTCCACATCGAGCTGGACGGCGGCGGCGGCGACCTGCACATCACTGTGCCCTACGCGATGATCGAGCCGATCCGCGAGATGCTCGACGCCGGCTTCCAGTCCGACGTCGACGACCAGGACGAGCGCTGGCAGAACGCCCTGCGCGAGGACATCCTCGACGTCAACGTGCCGGTGGACGCCACCGTGGTGCGCCGTCAGCTGCGCCTGCGCGACATCCTGCACATGCAGCCGGGCGACGTGATCCCGGTGGAGATGCCCGAATTCATGGTGATGCGCGCCAACGGCGTGCCTTCCTTCAAGGTCAAGCTGGGTTCGCACAAGGGCAACCTGGCCTTCCAGATTCTCGATCCGCTCGAGCGCCCGCGCTGAGCGCATCCCCCCAGAGGACCCGACAATGGCAGATGAAGACAAAGTGACCCCCGAGGAGCAGGCCCTGGCGGACGAATGGGCCGCGGCCCTGTCCGAGGCGGGCGACGCCAGCCAGGACGACATCGACGCGATGATGGCCGGCAACGCCGCGCCGGCCGCCCCGGTGGCGCCGCGCGCGCCCATGGAAGAGTTCGGCATGGCGCCGCGGGCGCCGACCATCGCCGGCCTGGAGGGGCCGAACCTGGACGTCATCCTCGACATCCCGGTGACCATCTCCATGGAGGTCGGCCATACCGACATCACCATCCGCAACCTGCTGCAGCTCAACCAGGGCTCGGTGATCGAGCTCGACCGCCTGGCCGGCGAGCCGCTGGACGTGCTGGTCAACGGCACCCTGATCGCCCACGGCGAGGTGGTGGTGGTGAACGAGAAGTTCGGCATCCGCCTGACCGACGTGATCAGCCCCAGCGAACGCATCAAGAAGCTGCGCTGATGATGGCCCGCCTGTTCGCGCTGTTCTGCGCCCTGCCGCTGGCGGGGCTGCTGCCCCTGGCCCGGGCCGCCGAGGAGCCGGCCGCCGCGCCGGCGCCGGCCATCGTCCACGCCAGCGCCTCGCCGAGCCTGATCACCGGCAGCGCCGGGGCCCAGCTGCTGCAGCTGCTGTTCGGCCTGGTGCTGGTGGTGGCGCTGATCTTCCTGCTCGCCTGGCTGGTGCGCCGGGTGCAGCAGATCGGCCCGCGCGGCAACCAGGCGATCAAGCTGGTGGCCAGCCAGGCCCTGAGCCCGCGCGACCGCCTGCTGCTGGTGCAGGTGGGCGAGGAGCAGATCCTCCTCGGCCTGACCCCCGGGCGCATCACCCCGCTGCACGTGCTCAAGGAGCCGGTGCGCGGCGTCGAGGCCGGCGAGCAGCCGGCGCCGCCGGAATTCGCCCAGCGCCTGCTGGAGCTGCTGAACAAGGACAAGGGCCGCCCGCAATGAGCTTCCCCGCCTTCGCCCAGGCACTGCGCCGCTGCCTGCCGCTGCTGGCCGTGCTGCTGGCGCTGCTCGCGCCCCAGGCCTTCGCCGCCGACCCGCTGCAGGTCTCGGCGATCACCGTGACCACCAACCCGCAGGGCCAGCAGGAATACTCGGTCAGCCTGCAGATCCTGCTGATCATGACGGCGCTGAGCTTCATCCCGGCGTTCGTCATGCTGATGACCAGCTTCACCCGGATCATCATCGTCTTCGCCATCCTGCGCCAGGCGCTGGGCCTGCAGACCACGCCGTCGAACCAGATCCTCGTCGGCCTTGCGCTGTTCCTCACCCTGTTCGTCATGGCGCCGGTGTTCGACAAGGTCAACAGCACCGCGCTGCAGCCCTACCTGAACGAGCAGATCCAGGCCCCGGAGGCGCTGAGCCGCGCCGAGGTGCCGCTGAAGTCGTTCATGCTGGCGCAGACGCGGCAGTCGGACCTGGACCTGTTCGTGCGCCTGTCCAAGCGCACCGACATCGCCAACGCCGACGCCACGCCGCTGACCATCCTGGTCCCGGCCTTCGTCACCTCGGAGCTGAAGACCGCGTTCCAGATCGGCTTCATGATCTTCATCCCGTTCCTGATCATCGACCTGGTGGTGGCCAGCGTGCTCATGGCGATGGGCATGATGATGCTGTCGCCGCTGATCATCTCGCTGCCGTTCAAGATCATGCTGTTCGTCCTGGTGGACGGCTGGGCGCTGATCATCGGCACCCTGGCCGGCAGCTTCGGCACCGTTTGACTAGAGAGGAGGGCGCGCCATGACCCCGGAAGTCGCCGTCGACCTGTTCCGCCAGGCACTCTGGCTGACCGCCATGATGGTCGCCATCCTGGTGCTGCCGAGCCTGCTGGTGGGCCTGGTGGTGGCCATGTTCCAGGCCGCCACGCAGATCAACGAGCAGACCCTGAGCTTCCTGCCGCGCCTGCTGGTGACCCTCGGCACCCTGATCGTCCTCGGCCCCTGGCTGGTGCGCGAGCTGATGGAGTACACCCAGGGCCTGATCACCAGTATCCCCACGCTGATCGGCTGATGCTGGAACTCACCAACGCGCAGATCGGCGCCTGGGTCGGCAGCTTCGTGCTGCCGCTGTTCCGCATCGCCGCGCTGCTGATGACCATGCCGATCTTCAGCAACCAGATGGTCCCGGCGCGGGTGCGCCTGTACCTGTCGCTGGCCATCGCCGTGGTGCTGGTGCCGACGCTGCCGCCGATGCCCCAGGTCGACGCCCTGAACCTGCGCGCCATGCTGCTGGTGGGCGAGCAGGTGCTGATCGGCGCCATGCTTGGCTTCACCCTGCAGCTGTTCTTCCATGTCTTCGTGGTCGCCGGGCAGTTGCTGTCGATGCAGATGGGCCTGGGCTTCGCCTCCACCGTGGACCCGGCCAACGGCATCTCGGTGCCGGTGATGGGGCAGTTCTTCAGCCTGCTGGTGACCCTGCTGTTCCTGGCCATGAACGGCCACCTGGTGGTGCTGGAGGTGATCGCCGAGAGCTTCGTCACCCTGCCGGTGGGCCAGGGCCTGTCGGGCGAGCACCTGTACACCGTGGCCGGCAAGCTCGGCTGGGTGCTCGGCGGCGGCCTGCTGATCGCCCTGCCGGCGGTCACCGCGCTGCTGGTGGTGAACCTAGCCTTCGGCGCCATGACCCGCGCCGCGCCGCAACTGAACATCTTCTCCATCGGCTTCCCGCTGACCCTGGTGATGGGCTTCATCATCGTCTGGATCGGCACCGCCGAAATCCTCTCGCAGTACCAGGACCTCGTCCGCGAGGCCCTGGCGCTGCTCCGTGAACTGGTGGGAGCGAGCTGATGGCGGAAAGCGAGAGCGGCCAGGACAAGACAGAGGAACCCACGGAGAAACGTCGCCGCGAGGCCCGCAAGAAAGGCCAGCTGCCGCGTTCCCGCGAGCTCAACACCCTCTCCGTGCTGATGGCCGGGGCCGGCGCGCTGCTGGTCTATGGCGCGCACCTGGCCGAGGTGCTGATGGGAGTGATGCGCAACAGCTTCGAGATGTCCCGCGAGACGGCGATGCGCAGCGAGAGCATGCTGCAATTGCTGGGCACCGCCGCGCGCGGGGCCGCCGAGGGGCTCTGGCCGATCCTGCTGGTGCTGCTCTGCGCCGCGCTGATCGGGCCCATCTCCCTGGGCGGCTGGCTGTTCTCCGGCGAGGCCCTGGCGCCCAAGTTCAGCCGCATGAACCCGCTGGAAGGGATCAAGCGGATGTTCTCCGCCAAGTCGGTGCTGGAGCTGTTCAAGGCGCTGATCAAGTTCGTCGTGGTGCTGGCGGTGGCGGTGCTGGTGCTGCGCTCGGACAAGGAAGCCCTGCTGGCGCTGCTGCACCAGCCGCTGCAGACGGCCATCGTGGAAAGCGTCAAGGTGGTGGGCTGGAGCTCCTTCTGGATGGCCTGCAGCCTGCTGCTGATCGCCGCCGTGGACGTGCCCTACCAGCTCTGGGACAACCGCCAGAAGCTGCTGATGACCAAGCAGGAAGTGCGCGACGAGTACAAGGACTCCGAGGGCAAGCCCGAGGTCAAGGCCAAGGTCCGCCGCCTGCAGCGCGAGATGGCGCAGCGGCGCATGATGCAGGCGGTGCCCGATGCCGACGTGGTGATCACCAACCCGACGCACTTCGCCGTGGCCCTGAAGTACGACGCCGCGGCCGGCGGCGCGCCGCGCCTGCTGGCCAAGGGCAACGACTTCCTCGCCCTGAAGATCCGCGAGGTGGCCCAGGAGCACAAGGTCACGGTGCTGGAGTCGCCGGCCCTGGCCCGTGCGGTCTACTACTCCACCGAGCTGGACCAGGAGATTCCCGCCGGCCTCTACCTGGCGGTGGCCCAGGTGCTGGCCTACGTCTACCAGCTCAGGCAGTTCCGCGCCGGCAAGGGCAAGCGCCCGGGGCCGATGCCCGACGTGCCCATCCCGCCGGACCTGCGCCGCGACGAGTGAGGCACCGCGTTCGTCGCCCGCCATTGACGGCTGCCGCTGGCGGCCTTCACTTTCACTTGAGGGCCGGTGGCGCGTGCCGTGGTACGACCTGAACGGAGTCGGACCACAACACGGGATTGCTGCCATGGCCAAGGTATTGCTGACCGCCGCGCTGCGCGGCGAATACGAACAACTCTTCAACAGCTGCCAGATCCGCCCGGCGCGCGCCGCCGAGGTGGAGGCGCTGGTCGAGCGCATCGAGGACAACCAGCCGCGCTACGCCGAGGTCGGCAAGGCCCTGGGCATCCCCTGGGGCTTCATCGGCGTGGTGCACTGCATGGAAAGCGGCTTGCGCTTCGACCGCCACCTGCACAACGGCGACCCGCTGACGGCGCGCACCGTGCAGGTGCCGGCGGGGCGGCCGAAGGAGGGCAAGCCGCCGTTCACCTGGGAGGAAAGCGCCGAGGACGCCCTGCGCCTGAAGCGCCTGGGCGCCGCCACCGACTGGAGCCTGGCCGGCACCCTCTACCAGCTGGAGGCCTACAACGGCTTCGGCTACCGGCTGTACCACCCCCACGTGCTCTCGCCCTACCTGTGGAGCTATTGCAACCACTACCAGAGCGGCAAGTACGTGCAGGACGGCACCTGGTCCGATAGCGCCCAATCCAGGCAGTGCGGCGCCGCGGTGCTGCTGCGGCGCATGGCCGAGCGCGGCCTGCTGGAGTTCGTCGACCAGCCCAAGCCGAGCGCGGCCCAGCCGCTGCTGGTGAACTACTCCATGAGCCTCTCCGAGGACGCCGCCGAGGTGCGCCGGGTGGAGGAACTGCAGACCTGGCTGAACAGCTTCCCGGGCGTCTTCGTCAAGATCGACGGGGTGCCCGGCAAGCGCACTTCCGAGGCCTGGCGCCTGGTCACCGGCGCCTACCTGCCGGGCGATCCGCGCGCGCGGCGGCGGGCGGCCGCCTGAGGCTCACCAGATGGGGATGCTGTAGTTGGCGATCAGGCGGTTCTCGTCCATGTCCGCGCCATGGCTGCTGCGCGCGGTCACGTTGCGCCAGCGCAGCGACAGCCCCTTGAGCGGCCCGTCCTGCAGGGTGTAGGCCAGGTCGCTGTCGCGCTCGTACTCGTGGCCGTCCCCCAGGCCCGCGCCACGGCGGATGTCGTCGCCGCGGGTGTAGCGGGTCATGAAGCTCAGGCCGGGAACGCCGAGGGAGGCGAAGTCGTAGTCGTAGCGCAGCTGCCAGGACTTCTCCCCCGGCTGGGTGAAGGTCTGGATGGTCATCAGGTTGTGCGAGTAGGGCGGGGTGTAGCCGTTGAGGGTGGGGAAGCCGTCGTCGCCGATCATTTTCTGGTAGGCCACGCCGATGGCGTGGGCGCCGGCGCGCAGGGTGAACATCATGCTCAGGTTGCGGTTGTCCACCGGGCCGGAGATGGCCTTGCCGTCGTCGTCGCTGTCGAAGTAGCGCAGGTCGCTGCGCAGCGACAGGCCCTCGGCCAGCGGCAGGGTGTGCACCAGGCCGTAGTAGTGCTGCTGGTAGATGTCCTTGAGCTGGCCGTAGAAGTAGCTGGCGGTCAGGTTCGGGGTGAAGGCGTAGCTGGCGCCGGCGAGGTTGAACTCGTCGCTGGCGAAGGCCTTGCTGCGGCCCATGATGTACATGTCGTCGTTGCCCGCCGACTCGCGGGTGCGCGACTTCCACAGCTGGCCGGCGGTGAGCGTCAGCTTGTCGATCTCGTTGGAGGTCAGCAGGGCGCCGTCGAAGGTCTGCGGCATCAGGCGCACGTCGTCGCGGAACACCACCGGCAGCTGCGGCTCCAGCAGGCCGATATTCAACTGCGTCTTCGAATAGCGCAGCTTGGCGGTCAGCCCGGCGTGGCTGTAGTCGTCCACCGGCTCGCGGGAGTTCGGCCCGAAGGGCAGGGTGCCGTCGCCGCTGCGCCCGCGCCCGGAATCGAGCTTGACGCCGAGCAGCCCGGTGGCGTCCAGGCCGAAGCCGATGGGGCCTTCGGTGAAGCCCGACTGCAGGCGCAGGACGAAGGCCTGGGACCAGTTGCCGGCCTGGGATTGCGCGGCGTTGTCCTGGCGGTAGTCGCGCAGCTGGTAGAAGTTGCGCAGGTCCAGGCGGCCGCTGCTGTCGTCGATGAAATCGGCCTGGGCGGCCAGCGGCAGCAGGCCGGTGGCCAACAGGCCGAGGCGGAACGGAATGCGCTTCTGAATGTGTGTGGCGGACATGCTCTTCCCCTTGTTGTTCTTGTTTTGTTCTTGTTCTTCGCTCCTCGGCGGGAGCGAGCGGGGAGAGGTTGTACCACATAATTAATTTGTTAACGATATGCCGGAGCAACCCGGAACTTTCCTCCTGCGGATCGGCCGTTTTCCGCGGAATGCGCGCCGTTGCCTGCTTGAGAAAGCCTTGAATCCCGCGTCTACAGGCCTTTCCTGGATATCCATTAACATTTTGTCACATTTGTGTGGATGGCAATCCGCCGCCTGATTCGTTGGGCGTATTGTTAAAATATTAACTATGTGCCTGAATCTAGCCCCCGGGCGCCGCCAGGTGTCCACCCGACGATAAGAACAACACCGAGGTAACGGCATGAAGAAATCCTCTTTCCTGGCCCTGCTGCTCGCCTGTGGCAGCCTGGCCCCGGCCGTGGCGGCCGAGCGCGTGACGCTGAAGATCGCGCACTTCCTCCCGGCCAGCTCCAATGCCCAGCAGCACGTCATCCAGCCCTGGTGCGACACCCTGGCCCGCGAGTCGGAGCAGCGCATCCAGTGCCAGATCTACCCCTCCATGCAGCTCGGCGGCACCCCGGGGCAACTGCCGGACCAGGTGCGCAACGGCGTGGTGGACATCGTCTGGACCGCTCCCGGCTACTCGCCCGGGCGCTTCCCGCGCAGCGAGGCGGTGGAGCTGCCGTTCATGCTGCCGGCCAACGGCGTGCAGGCCTCGAAGATCATCTGGCAGTTCTACCAGCAGGCCCTGCAGGAGGATTACAAGGGCTACCGCGTGCTGGCCCTGCACAGCGACGGCGGCATGCAGCTGCACACCACCGGCAAGGCCGTGCGCAGCCTGGAAGACTTCAAGGGCCTGAAGCTGCGCGCCTCCTCGCGCATGAGCGCACGCCTGGCCACCGGCCTGGGCGCGGCGCCGGTGAGCATGCCGGCGGCGCAGCTCACCGAGTCGCTGTCCAAGGGCGTGATCGACGGCGCCCTGGCCAGCTGGGAACTGATCCCGGCGCTGAAGCTCGACGAGGTGACGCAGCACCATACCGACGTGCCGGAAGGCCGCCCGACCTTCTCCATCACCCTGCTGGGCATGCTGATGAACCCGCGCAGCTACGAGCGCATGCCCGACGACCTCAAGGCGATCCTCGACCGCAACAGCGGCGACGCCCTGGTGCAGCGCTTCGGCGAAGCCTGGGAGAACGAACTGGCGCGGGCCCGCGACATGGTCGCCAGGGACAGCGTGGCCAGCTTCGAGCCGGCGGCCTACCAGAACCTGCGCGAGGCCGGCGACAAGGTCACCGCCGAGTGGGTGGCCGACGCCGAGGGCAAGGGCCTGGCGGGCGGGCAACTGGCCGACCGCCTGCGCGAGCTGTCCCGGGCCGCCGGCGTCGAGCTGTAAGGGGTGGCCGCGATGAGCGAGATGCTGTCCCTCGAAGGCGCCGTGCCGGCCCGCGGCAAGGGCCTGCCGGTGCGCCTGCTGGAATCCGTGGCGCAGGGCTTCGCCTATGCCGGCGGCGCCCTGCTGCTGGCCCTGGTGGGTATGTCCCTGGTGTCCATCGTCGGCCGCAAGCTGTGGTCGACGCCGGTCACCGGCGACATGGAGCTGCTGGAAATGGGCGCGGCGGTGGCCATCGCCGCCTTCCTGCCGCTGTGCGAGATGCGCAACAGCCACATCCGCGTGGAGATGTTCTCCAACTGGATGCCCCTGGCCGTGCGCCGCGGGCTCGATGCCGTGGCGCACCTGCTGTTCGCCGCGGTCGCCGCGGTGCTGGCCTGGCGCACCGGCCTGCAGGTGCTGGAGGCCCACGCCCACGAGGACAGCAGCACCCTGCTGGCGGTGCCGCACTGGATCCCCCTGGCGCTGGTGGTGCCGAGCCTGGCGCTGCTGTGCCTGTGTGCCCTGTGCCGCAGCCTGCTGGCGCTGCTGGAAGAAGGAGCCGGACGATGAGCGCAATGGCCCTGGGCCTGTGGATGTTCGCCGGCCTGCTGGCGATGCTGGTGTTGCGCGTGCAGGTCGGCGTGGCGATGTTCCTGGCCGGCGCGCTGTGCTTCCTGGTGATCAACCAGGGCGACCTCGGCGCCTTGCTCTATACCCTCAACAACCTCGCCTACGCGCGCCTGTCCAACTACGACCTGGCGGTGATCCCGCTGTTCGTGCTGATGGGCCAGTTCGCCACCCACGGCGGTCTGTCGAAGGCGCTGTTCCGCTGCGCCTCGGCCTTCATCGGCCACTGGCGCGGCGGCCTGGCGCTGTCGGCGGTGGGCGCCTGCGCCGGCTTCGGGGCGATCTGCGGCTCGTCCCTGGCCACCGCGGCGACCATGGGCCAGGTGGCCCTGCCGGAACTGGCGCGGCACAAGTACTCCGGGCGCCTGGCCACGGCCTCGGTGGCGGCCGGCGGCACCCTGGGCATCCTCATCCCGCCGTCGGTGCCGCTGATCATCTACGCGGTGCTGACCCAGGAATCCATCGCCAAGCTGTTCGTCGCCGCCATGCTGCCGGCGCTGGTCGCGGTGATCGGCTACATGCTGGTGATCCGCATCCAGGTCGCCCGCGACCCCGACGCCTGCCAGCCGGCGCCCAAGGCCAGCGGCCGCGAAAGGCTGGCGGCCTTCGTGCAGATCCTGCCGATCCTGGCGATCTTCCTGGTGGTGATCGTCGGCATCTACGGCGGCTGGGCCAACCCCACCGAGGCGGCCTCCATCGGCGCCGCGGCCTGCGGCCTGCTGGCGGCGCTGCGCGGCGGCATGCGCTGGGACGGCCTGGGCAAGAGCCTGACCGGCACCGCCGAGGCCAGCGCCATGATCTTCCTGGTGCTGCTGGGCGCCGACCTGCTCAACTCCGGCCTGGCGCTGACGCAGATGCCGGTGGAACTGGCCACCTGGGTCCGCGACAGCGGCCTGGCGCCGCTGCTGGTGCTGGCGGTGATCCTGCTGATCTACCTGCTGCTGGGCTGCGTGATGGACTCGCTGGCGATGATCCTGCTGACCATCCCGATCTTCTACCCGATGATCATGGGCCTGGAGTTCTTCGACCTGACGGCGGGGGAGAAGTCCATCTGGTTCGGCATCCTGGCGCTGATGGTGGTGGAGATCGGCCTGATCCACCCGCCATTGGGGATGAACCTGTTCATCGTCAACAAGCTGGCCAAGGACGTGCCCTACATGGAAACCGCCAGGGGCGTGCTGCCGTTCCTCGCCTCCGACCTGCTGCGCATCGTGCTGCTGGTGCTGGTGCCGGGGTTGTCGCTGTGGTTGTTGAGTTTCTGAGCCGAGCGTTCGTTCCGCACCTGTAGGAGCGGGCTCTGCCCGCGATTCGCGCGCAGGGCGCGCTCCTACGTGGGGTGGGTATGACATTCCATTGTAGGAGCGAGCTTGCTCGCGAATGGGGGGGTGCCGGGGGTATCGGTGTTTGGGGTTGACTCCGCTCCCTCTCCCTAACCCTCTCCCTGAAGGGAGAGGGGACCGTTGGGCAGGCGCTGGTGCTCTGGAGTTAGCCGGCAATACCGAAATCTACCGGCTGAAACCATTCCTCCTCTCGGCACGGACAAGCCCCCTCTCCCTTCAGGGAGAGGGCTGGGGAGAGGGCGCTCTCAAACCCAGCACCCGCGCCCCCGGCAAACTCCCCCACCCTCACCTCAATACGCAATACAAACCGACTTCCCCTCCGTGAACCCCTCGATCGCCGCCCGTCCGAACTCCCGTCCCAGCCCCGACTGCTTGTAGCCGCCGAACGGCAGGTTGGGGTCCACCGGCACGTGGTTGTTGACCCACACCGTGCCCGCCTCGATCCGCGGGATCAGGTCCATCACCCGGCCCAGGTCGTTGCTCCAGATGCTTGCCGCCAGGCCGTAGGGGTTGTCGTTGATCTGCGCCACGGCGGCGTCGAGGTCGTCGTAGCTCAGCACCGAGAGCACCGGGCCGAAGATTTCCTCGCGGGCGCAGGTCATGCCGGCGTTCACCCCGGCCAGCACCGTCGGTTCGACGTAGTAGCCGGGCAGGTCCGGGCGGCCTCCGCCGCAGACGAATTGCGCGCCCTGTTCGCGGGCCAGGGCCAGGTGGCGCAGCACGCTGTCCTGCTGGCGGCGCGAGACCAGCGGGTTGACCTGGGCCTGCGGGTCCAGGCCCGGGCCGATGCTCAGCTTGCCCACCTGTTCGCCCAGGCGCTCGACGAACTCGGCGTGGCGGCTGGCGTGGACGAACAGCCGCGAGGCCGCCGCGCAGACCTGGCCCTGGTTCAGCAGGCCGCCGCCGATGGCGCCGGCGATGGCCTTGTCCAGGTCGGCGTCGGGCAGCACCAGCATGGGGTTCTTGCCGCCCAGTTCGAGGGTGAAGCGCGTCATGTTCTGCAGGGCCGCGCCGCCCACCAGCTTGCCCACCGCGGTGGAGCCGGTGAAGGACACCTTGTTCAGCAGCGGGTGCGCCACCAGCGCCGCGCCGGCCTCGGCGCCGCCGAGCAGGACGTTGAAGACGCCGGCGGGGATGCCCGCCTCGATGGCCAGCTCGGCCACCCGCAGTGCGGTCAGCGGCGTCTCGTCGGCCGGCTTGATGACGATGGCGCAGCCGCAGGCCAGGGCCGGCATGACCTTCCACAGGGCGATCATCAGCGGGAAGTTCCACGGCACTATGCCGGCCACCACGCCCACCGGTTCGCGCCGGGTGTAGGCGGAAAAGCGCGCGCCGGCCGGCATCGGGATGGACACGTCCAGCGTCTGCCCCTCGATCTTGGTGGCCCAGCCGGCCATGTAGCGCATGTAGCCGAGGGCGGCGCCGACCTCGATGGCCCGGGCGATGTGGATCGACTTGCCCTGCTCCAGGCTTTCCAGCTGCGCCAGTTCCTCGGTGTGGCGCTCCACCAGTTCGGCAAAGCGCAGCAGCAGGCGCTCCCGCTCGCTCGGCGCCAGGCCGCTCCAGATGCCGGAGCGGAAGGCGCGGTGGGCCGACTGCACGCAGGCGTCCACCTGCTCCAGGTCGGCCAGGCGCACTTCGGCCAGGGGGCTGTCGTCGGCGGGGTTGCGCAGGGTGCGGCGGGCGTCGCCGCGCGGCGTGCGCTGTTCGCCGTCGATGAAGGAGGCGTGGGCGCGGGCGAGATAGGCCTGCACCTCCGGGAGGATCGGGATCAGCGGGCTGGACATGGGCAACTCCTGGGCTGCGATGGTCGATGGCCCAGGCTAGCCGCGGCGCGCGCCGGCGGCTTGTCCGAGCCTGCCAGGCGGGCATGACCGCGGCTGCCCGCCTGGCAGCCATGGACAAGTCCGCCGGCAAGCCTGGGCAAGACGCCAGCAGGCGCCGGGCGCAGAGTGTCGGCCAGGCCCCATCGTGCCGCCCCTGCCTAAGCCACAACAAACCAGAACATCTGCTTAGAGGCCCACCACCATGTCCATCCAGCAGCAGCTCGACGCGCACCTCAAGCGCGGCACTGTCGGTTTTCCCACCGCCCTGGCCAGCACCATCGGCCTGATCATGGCCAGCCCGGTCATCCTCACCGCCACCATGGGCTTCGGCATCGGCGGCAGCGCCTTCGCCGCGGCCATGGTGATCGCCGTGCTGATGATGCTGGCGCAGTCCACCACCTTCGCCGAGGCGGCCTCGATCCTGCCCACCAGCGGCTCGGTGTACGACTACATCTCCTGCGGCATGGGGCGCTTCTTCGCCATCACCGGGACCATCGCCGCCTACCTGATCGTCCACGTCTTCGCCGGCACCGCCGAGACCATCCTTTCCGGGGTGATGGCGCTGGTGAACTTCGAGCACCTCAACACCCTGGCCGAGTCCGCCGGCGGCTCCTGGCTGCTAGGCGTGGGCTTCGTGGTGGTGTTCGGCATCCTCAACGTGTTCGGCGTCAACGCCTTCGGCCGCGCCGAGGTGGTGCTGACCTTCGGCATGTGGAGCACCCTGATGGTGTTCGGCGTGCTCGGCCTGCTGGCCGCCCCGGCGGTACAGCTGGACGGCTGGTTCGGCGCCTCGCTGGTGGGCACCGACCTGCAGACCATCCTCTCGCTGGTGGGCATGGCCATGTTCATGTTCGTCGGCTGCGAGTTCGTCACCCCGCTGGCGCCGGATTTGCGCAACTCCGCCAAGGTGATGCCGCGGGCCATGGCCCTGGGCCTGTTCGGCGTGGCCTCGTGCATGTTCATCTACGGCGCGGCGATGAAGCGCCAGGTGGAGAACGTGCTGCTCGACCCGGCCGCCGGCGTGCACCTGCTGGACACGCCCATGGCCATCCCGCGCTTCGCCGAGCAGGTGATGGGCCAGGTCGGCCCGCTGTGGCTGGGCGTGGGCTTCCTGTTCGCCGGCGCAGCCACCATCAACACCCTGATGGCCGGCGTGCCGCGCATCATGTACGGCATGGCCGTGGATGGCGCGCTGCCCAAGTGCTTCGCCTACCTGCAGCCGCGCTTCAAGACGCCGGTGCTGTGCATCCTGGTGGCGGTGCTGATCCCCTGCCTGCACGCCCTGTGGCTGCGCGGCAACACCGACCACATCATGAACCTGGTGCTGGCCGCGGTCTGCGCCTGGAGCACCGCCTACCTGCTGGTGACCCTCTCCGTGGTGCTGCTGCGCATCCGCCGCCCGGACCTGCCGCGGGCCTACCGCTCGCCGCTGTTCCCGCTGCCGCAGATCGTCTCCAGCGTCGGCATCCTCATCGGCATGTGGTACATCACCCCGCCGGGAATGAACCCCGCCGACATCTACGTGCCCTTCGCCGTGATGCTCGGCCTCACCGCCGCCTACGCGCTGGTCTGGACCCTGCTGGTGCAGAAGGTCAACCCGTTCCGCCCGGTGCCGGTGGAAGAGGTGCTGGAGAAGGAGTTCCGCGCCGAACCCGGCATCCATTCCAGCGAGTTCTACGGCCATGCTTCCAAGGCTGTCTGACTGGCTGCGCCGGCCGCCCTCGGGCTACCGCCCGGGGGTGACCCTGGAGCAGGCCCGGCGCAACCTCGGCGGCCTGGCCTTCGAAGCGCTGGAGCCCGGCGCCGGGCGCTTCAGCACGGTGGACGGCGGGTTGGTGTTCGAGCTGCGCGAGCGGCCCCAGGCGCAGTTCCTCATGCACCTGGTGCTCACCGAGTTCGTCGTCGAAGGGCCGGCGGCATACTCCGGCGAGGCGCGCTTCGAACTGCGCCACCAGGGTGTGCTGCGGCGCCAGGGCGTGGAATGCCGCCAGCGTGCCGGCGACCCGGCGCTGGGCACGCGCCTGGCCGAGCGCCTGGCGGCCGACGAGCACCTGCAACGGGCGCTGCCGCCGCTGGACTTCAAGCGCCTGGAACTGGAGTTCGGCGCCGGGCGCTGGCGCATCCGCCTGGAACATATGGCCGCCAGCGAGGTGGTCAACCGCCTGCCCAGCTTCCGCCGCTACCTGCGCCTGGAGCGCGAACAGCGCGACCACCTGCTGCGCGCGCTGTTCCACCTGGGGCGCCTGCTCGGCGAGCTCTGAGCGCGGCGTTCGTTTACAGGTTATCCACGTCCCCTGGCATGCCAGCTGCATAGGAAACGGCTGTCAGAAATTCGTTGCGGGCATTTCGATAACATGTTAACTGTTTCGCGACAACAACAACGCCACCCCACGGAGGTGCGTATGCAAGCCCATCATGCCGCCCAGGTCGGGCTGGAAGGCTGGAGCGCGGCGCTGCGCTCCATCTGCGGTCAGTTCGAGACGCAGCTGGCCTTCAGTCGTTCGCTGTTCATCGGCGAGATCCACGCGCAATCGCACTCCGGCCTGACCATGGCGCACCTGCGCACCAATGCCGGGCTGATCGCCCGCAAGCGCCTCAATGCGGACCAGGACGACGACCGCCACTGCTTCCTGATCAGCCAGCGCAGCGGCTTCTCCCAGGTCAGCCAGAACGGCGTGGACATCCAACTGGCCCCCGGCGAGCTGCTGCTGATGGATTCGGTGGGCAGCTGCGAGATCACCCCCTTCGGCCTCATCGAGCACGCCTCCCTGCACCTGCCGCGCGCGGCGCTGGACAAGGTGCTGCCCGGGCGCAGCAAGTTCGGCAAGGTCTCCGCCGCCTGCGCCAGCGGGCGCATGTTGCACCTGCTGGTGGACCAGCTGTGCCGCGAGTCCGGCTCGAACCCCGCCGGCGCCGAACGCGAGGCCCTGGAGAACGCCTTCATCGCGCTCCTGCCCACGGCCCTCGGCAGCCACGGCGAGACGCCCGGCAGCGAGGCGCTGCAGGGCGGCAACCTGCGCAGCTACGTGCAGAAGGTCATCGACGAATCCCTCACCCAGCCGGGCCTGAACCCCCAGGGTCTGGCGCAGCGCCTGAACATCTCGGTGCGCCACCTGTACCGCCTGTTCGAGGAACAGGGCGACAGCGTCTGCCGCTACATCCAGCGCGCGCGCCTGCAGCGCAGCGCCGACGACCTGGCCAACCCCATCCTGCGCGGCGAGTCGATCACCACCATCGCCTACAAATGGGGCTTCACCGACTCGGCGCACTTCAGCCGCGCCTTCAAGAAGCACTTCGAGCGCTCGCCCAAGGACTACCGCGCCAGCGCCCTGAGCGTGGCCTGAGTCAGAGCAGCTGGTCGATGAGCACGGCGTTGCTGTAGATCAGGCTGCCGTCGCTGGCGCGGTGGCCCACCAGGTGGAAGTGGCCGCGTTCCTCCTGGTCCAGGTAGACGCGCATCCGGCAGTCGGACAGCGGGCCGTAGCCCTCGGGCAGGTCCAGTTCCAGGGTGCTCATGTCGACGTCCACCCAGGCCTCGCGCTCGTGGGTGCGCTGCAGTTCCTCCTCGGCGTCTTCCAGGTGCCGGCGGTCGGTGCCGCTGAGGTAGAAGTGGATGTCCTCGATGGGCATGGACTTGGCGTCGGGGTCGGGCTTGTACCAACCTTCGATGGTCAGGGTGCTCATGGCGTGGCCTCCAGTTCTTCGTCGGCCGGCACGGATGCCCGGCCTTCTCCTGGATTGGACCACGGGTTCGCCGGGCTTTCTTCCACGCCTGGACAAACGGATCGGCGGCCGCCGCGGGTGCGCCGGCCGCCGATGGCTCAGGCCGCCAGTTGCCGCGCCAGGTCCCGCACGCGCTGGTGGAGGAAGGCCGCCACCTCGCTGCCCGGTTGCTGCAGGCCGAGGAATTCCAGCAGCGGGTCTTCCACCGCGGTGCGGATACCGCTCAGTTCCTCCAGCACCGCCAGGCCGCAGAAGGGTACGTAGGCTTCGGCGTAGCCGCCCTCGTGGACCAGCACCAGGCGCCCGTCGCAGAGCTGCTCGGTGGCTTCGCGCAGGCGCGCGGTCATGGCGCGGAACGAGCCGCTGTGCAGCAGCATGCGCGCCAGCGGGTCCACGGCGTTGGCGTCGTAGCCGCAGGCGACGATGATCAGTTGCGGGCGGAAGCGCCGCAGGGCCGGCAGGACGATTTCGTCCAGCGCCTGCAGGTAGGCGTCGTGGCCGCTGCCGGCGGGCAGCGGGACGTTCAGGTTGGCGCCCAGGCCGGCGCCGCGGCCGCGATCGGCGACGCCGCCGTAGCCGGGCGGGAAGCAGTTCTCCTGGTGCAGCGAGACGCTCAGCACGTCGCCGCGCTCCTCGTAGATGGCCTGGGTGCCGTTGCCGTGGTGCACGTCCCAGTCCACCACCGCCACCCGCTCGATGCCGTGCCGCGCCCTGGCCGCCTCGATGGCGATGGGGATGTTGGCCAGCATGCAGAAGCCCATGGCCTGGTCGGCCAGGCAGTGGTGGCCCGGCGGGCGCGACAGCGAGTAGGCGTTGTCCGCCTCGCCGCGCAGCACGCAGTCCACCGCGGCCATGGCCAGGCCGGCGGAGAGCCGGGCGATCTCGTAGCTGCCCGGGCCGATGGGCGCGTGGTCGCCCAGCTCGCCGCCGCCGGCGTCGCTCAGGGCCTTGAAGCGCTGCAGGTAGTGCTCCGGGTGGACGCGCAGCAGGTCCTGCTCGCTGGCCGGCTCGGCGCTGCGCAGGTCCAGCTGGCGGGTGAGGCCGGAAACGTCCATCAGGTTCTTCAGGCGCCGTTTGCTTTCCGGCGACTCGGCATGGCCGCCGCCGGCCGGCGGCTGCACCCAGCCGCCCACGGGCAGGAACAGGGCATGCTGGCTGGCGCTGTGCCAGAGGCTCAGTTCATCGAAGAAGAACGCGGTGCGTCGGGTCATGGAAGGCTCCATTCACGGGGATTCACAGGGATTCACAGGGGTTGCGCAGTGGCGGCCGCCGCGCGCGGGCGGCTGCCGAGGATCAGGGGCAGGGACAGCGCGGTGAGCGCGGCGGCGCCCAGCAGCAGGCCGTGGAAGCCGCCGTCGGCGCCGATCAGCCGCCCGCCGAGGGCCGGGCCCAGGGCCAGGCCGGCGCCTATCACCAGGTTGCTCAGGCTCATCAGCCGGCCGCTGGCGTCCAGCTCGGCGAGGCAGGCGAGGATGAAGGGCAGGGCATAGGTCCAGGTGAACTTGAACAGCAGCGCGGCCAGGGCGAAGCGCGCCAGGCCCGGAGCGCCGAGCAGCAGGAGGATGGCCAGGGCCATCAGCGCGAAGCCGGCGGCCAGCTGGCCCTCGCGGCGCCAGCGCTCGCCCGCCAGGCTGGCGCAGGTGGCGCCGGCGATGCCGGCCAGGGTGGCCACGGCCAGCACCTCGCCGCCCAGGGTGGCGGCCAGCCCGGCGCGCTCGCCGATGGCGCCGACGAAGGTCCAGACCGCGCTCAGGGCGACGTAGAAACCCAGCAGGCCGAGGATGGCGGCGGCGATCTTCCAGCGCGGCGCCTCGACGGTCCTGCGCGGGCCGGCGGCGGTCATGGCGCCGCTCGGCAGGGCGCGCACCAGCGGCAGCGCCAGCAGCATCAGCGCGGCCAGGGACAGGTAGCCGGCGCCCAGGCCGTAGGCCTGGTACAGGCGCGGCAGCACGGCCAGGCCGACGGCGCCGAGCACCAGTTGGCCCAGCACCCAGATGCCGTAGGCGCGGCTGGGGTTGGGCATGCCGGCGGCGCAGGACAGGCAGAGGATCATCAGCGAGCCGCCGCAGAAGGCGCTGAGGGCGCGCAGCACGAGCAGCGCCTGGTAGCCGCCGGCGTTCGCCGAGGCCAGGTTGGCGAGGATGAAGCCCAGCGCCGCCAGCAGCCCGGCCAGGCGCCAGTCCACGCGCCTGAGCCAGAACAGCGAGGGCAGGGTGGCCAGGCTCATGGCGCCCAGTTCGACGGCGAACAGGTCGCCGATGCGCGCCGGCTCCAGGTGCAGTTGCGCGGCCAGTTGGCTGGCGATGGCCGGGGCGGTGAGCAGCACCGCGGGGGTGATGGCGGCGAACAGCACCACGGCCGCCAGCAGGGCCGGCGAGGGAATGCGCGGAACAGTCATGGCGGCGACCTCAGAAGGCATGGACGAAGCGCAGCAGCAGGTTGTCCTGGGCATACGCGTTGGCGGTGGAGACATTGCGGGTGAGGCCGAGCAGCACCTGGTTGCGCTTGTCCAGCCAGTGGCCGACCTCGAAACCGGCCTGGGTGTAGCGCTGGTGGCTGTCGTCTATGTCGTGGCCGCCCAGGCGCAGGGCGCCGCCGTCGGCGGCGATCAGGCGCAGCGCGGCGTAGGTGGCGGGGGTGAAGTCGTAGGAGGCGAAGGCCTGCAGGCGGTACAGCGGCTTCTGTTCGAGGGTGGCGCCGAGGTAGTCGTCGTTGTTGCCGTAGAGCTGGGCTTCCAGGTTGGCCTCCAGCACCCAGTTCTCGCCCACGCCGCGGGTGTAGTTGTAGTTCAGGTGCAGCGCCCAGCGGTTGGCGCCGGGCGACACGCCCGGGTCCTTGGCGTGGTATTCGCCCAGGGGCAGGCTGACCAGGGCCAGCAGGCCGCTGTAGGTGCGCGTCTGCGGCTCGTCGATGAAGAGCAGCGTGCCGCCCACCTGTGGGTCGCCCACCCCGCGTTCGCGGCTGCGTTCGGCGGCGCCGGGGCCGCGCGCCTCGATGTCGGCGTAGGGCACGATGAACTGCGGCGTGCACAGGCGCCCGCAGATGTCGCTGAACCACAGCTGGCGGTAGGCCAGGGCGTTCACCTTGAGGTCGGCCTTGCCGCTGCTGTCCGCCGCGCCGTGGTAGTCGTCGGAGCGCGTCAGCGGCAGGTAGGTCACCCCCAGGCTGGTGCCCACGGGGGCGGAAAAGAAGTCGCGGGCGTTGAGGTCGGCGGCCTGGGCCGGGCCGAGGTACAGCGCGCCAAGGGCGCAGAGCGAAAGGCTTCGGTGCAGCTTCATGGTGGTTTTCTTCTTCTGTCGGTGAGGCGGGCGAAAGCCTCCCCTGGCGCCGCGCGCGGGCGCGGCGTCGGGATGTGGAGGCGTTGGGGAAATGCGGCCGGCTATCAGCCGGGCGGGTGGTGCAGCAGCTGGGCGATGCCGGCCTTGCCGTTGACGCCGAGCTTGCTGTAGATGCTGCGGATGTGGTGGCGCACGGTGTTCGGCGCCAGGCCCAGGTCGCGGGCGATTTCCTTGTAGGTGCTGCCCAGGCCGAAGCGCTGCGCCACCTCGGCCTCGCGGGTGCTCAGGCGGGCCATGGCCGGGCACAGGCGGGCGCTGAGCAGCAGCAGGTCGTGCACGGCGGTGGCCTGCAGTTGCAGGTGCTGGCCGCTGTAGCCGGCGGCCGGGTCGACCTCTGCCGGCAGGCGCGGGCCGGTCCAGCGCGGCCATTCGCGCAGCAGCAACTCGACGAAGCCGCGCTCGGCACAGTGCAGCAGGCCATGCCGGTCGCACACCGCCAGGGCCAGCGGGTTGGGCGCGTCCAGGCGCTCGCGCAGAGCCACCAGGGCGCGGATCTGGTTGGCCCCTTCGGCGGCCACCAGGTGCGGCATCATCTGGTCCACCAGGAAGCGCTCGCTGGCGTCGAAGGGGCGCGCGCCGGCGCGGCGGTACAGGCTCAGGTGCAGGCTGAGCTGGGTGCGCGGGTCGATGTGGATGATGCAGAGGAATTCGCCGAAGCCGTGGCGCTCGGCCAGCCAGCGCAGGCCGGGGGTGCAGTCGGCGGCGTGGGTGTCGATGCGCACCGAGTGGCCGGGCGTGGCGTAGACGCGCTTGACGGTGATGTCCTGGTGGCGGATCGCCTGCCAGTCCTCCAGGTAGCTGTCCGGCAGCCGGTAGAGGTGGCTGCTGTGCTCCAGCGGCAGGCCGTCGACCAGGGCCGCGCGGCCCCACCAGGCCATGTCGAAGTCCAGCAACTGCTGCAGGCGGCCCATGGCGGCGGCGTGGAAGCCGGGCAGCGCGCATTCCTGGGCCAGGCGCTGGAGGTCCAGGACCAGGGCGTTGAATTCGCTGAAGCGCTGGGCGCCGAAGGACAGGTCGAGGGTGCTGCTCATGGGGTTCCCCTGCTGCGACTTTAGTTGTTGTTGTCAGTCATCAGTGAGCGGCCGGGTGTCGGGACGACAGGGCAGGGCCTGGGGCTGAGTATCCGCATCGCGGCGCGCGCGCACCATCCTGCAGATGCAGGATGGGCGGGTGGTTCAGGCCAGCGCGGCACTGCTTTCCGGCAGGGTGGCGCCGCCGTCCACCACCAGTGTCTGGCCGGTGATGTAGGCGGCGGCGTCGGAGGCGAGGAAGAGCATGGCGTTGGCGATGTCCGCCGGCTGGCCGAGGCGGCCCAGGGGGATGCCGGCGGCGATGCGCGCTTCCAGTGCTGCGTCGCCCAGGTTGGCCATGGCCGGGGTGTGGATCATCCCCGGCTCCACGCCGTTGACGCGGATGTTGCGTGGCGCCAGTTCCAGCGCGGCATTGCG
Organism: Pseudomonas citronellolis; assembly: GCF_001586155.1. Classification (NCBI taxonomy): domain Bacteria; kingdom Pseudomonadati; phylum Pseudomonadota; class Gammaproteobacteria; order Pseudomonadales; family Pseudomonadaceae; genus Pseudomonas; species Pseudomonas citronellolis. The sequence goes on along the minus strand of NZ_CP014158.1, from coordinate 4,864,944 downwards.
GATGAAGCCGTTGACCCCGGCCTTGGACGCCGCGTAGTGGCTCAGCCCCGGGTAGGCCACCCGGTTGCCGGTGACCGAGGAGGTGGCCAGCACGCAGCCGCCGCCGCGCGCGGCGAACAGCGGCAGGGCGGCCTGGGTCAGCCAGAACAGCGCGCCCAGGTTCACCGCCAGGGTGCGCTGCAGCAGCTGCGGGGTGATGGCGGCGAAGTCGGTCAGCGGGAAGTAGGCGGCGTTGTGCACCAGCACGTCCAGGCCATCGAGCCCGGCGAGGGCGGTGGCGATGGCCGGTGGATCGGCCAGGTCCACCGCCAGCGCCCGTGCCTCGTGGCCCTGGCTGCGCAGTTCGCTGGCCAGGGCTGCGACGGCCTGCTCCTGGCGGTCGAGCAGCAGCAGCGAGGCGCCGGCTGTGGCGAAGCCCTCGGCGATGCGGTGGCCGATGCCCTGGGCCGCGCCGGTGACCAGCACGCGCCGGCCGCTGAAGTCGAAGCGCGTCATGGCTGGTTCTCCATGCGTTCGAAGGCGAGGGTGGGCAGGTCCACCACGCTGGCGCCGCCGTCGGCCACCAGGCAGGCGCCGGTGACGATGGCCGCCGCCTCGCTGGCGAGGAACTGGCACAGCCCGGCGATCTCGTCCGCCGTGGCCGGGCGGCGCAGCGGCACCTCGGCGGTGACCCGCGCGTAGGCGGCGTCCAGGCTTTCGCCATGGTGCTGCATCAGCGGCTGCATCTCGGCGTCGGCCATGGGCGTGCGCACCCAGCCGGGGCACAGGGCGTTGACGCGCACGCCACGCGGGCCGTAGTCACGCGCCAGGGAGCGCATCAGCCCGAGCAGCGCGTGCTTGGCGACGGTGTAGCCGCACACGCCGGGCCCGGCCACCAGGGAAGCGATGGAGCCCACCAGCACCATGTTGCCGCGCCGTTCCAGCAGCGATGGCAGGCAGGCGCGGGCGCTGGCGAAGGCGCTGTCGAGGTTGCCGCGCAGGGCGTCGCGCCAGGCCTGGTCGCTGGTCTCGCCGGCCGCGCCCAGGCCGTGGCCGCCGGCGCAGGCGACCAGCACGTCGATGCCGCCGAAGGCCGCTTCGATGCGCTGCACGAAGCCCTGCCAGGTTTCGCCGTCGGCGGCGTCGCCGGCCAGCACCAGGCCGCCGCACCGGGCGGCGACCTGCTCCAGGGCCTCGCGGCGGCGGCCGATCAGCACCACCTTGTCGCCCGCTTCGGCGAAGCGCCGCGCGCAGGCAGCGCCTATGCCGGTGCCGGCGCCGGTGATGACGACGACGCGGCCGCTCACGGGTACACCGTGCGGTTGAGTTCGTCGCAGTAGGAGGCGACCGGGAAGTTGGACAGGTCGTCGAAGCCGCTGCCGGCGTAGCCGAAGATCTTGCCGTCGCTGCGGTGCTGCTGCAGGTCGATCATCACCAGGCCGAGGGTGGGGACGATCTTCTCGCGCCAGACGAACAGGTACAGCTGCTCGGCGACCTTGTAGTAGTGGCAGCGGTCGGTGTCGCACAGCCCGGCCTCGACGCCGGCCAGGCACTGCCAGGTGTAGAAGCCGTCGTTCAGGTAGATGTGCTCGTAGACCTCGGTGGGGCTGTAGCGGTAGCGGTTGCGCAGGCCCACCAGTTCGCTGCTCGGCGTGTGCGGGCAGGCGCCTTGCTGCCAGGGGCGGTCGAGGCTGCCGTGGAGGATCTGCACTTGCACGCCGGTCAGTTCCTTGCCGGCCAGGGCGCGGGCGTAGAGGCCTTCGCCGGTCTCGGCGGCGTCGGGCAACTGGCCCAGCACGGCGGTGAAGGACTGGCTGTGGCGGTCCAGCACCAGGCTGACCGACCAGGCCTGGCCATCCTCGCGCTTGATGAAGTCGACCAGGACGATGCCGGGGCGCACCGAGGTGGCGCGGTAGGCCGCCTCGCCCGCGGAGTGGCCGTCGGCGGCGCGCCAGCGGGTGGTCTCGGCGTCGAACCGGTGCTCGATGCGCCAGCCGTTGGCGAAGTGCAGCTCCAGGCGCTGCCCGGCGAGGTCGGCCAGGCGCGGCAGGATGAAGGCCTCGGGGGCGAAACCCTCGGCGAGGGCGCCGACGGTGATCCAGTCGGAAGAAGCGGTCATGGGGGGACTCCTGTGTTGATGGAGACCCCATGCTGCGCGGCGGGGCGCGCGGGGAACATCAACCGGATGGTTGATCCAGGAACAGCCGCACCAGTAGCTCGGTGCGGCTGGCCACGCCGGCCTTGCGGAACAGGTGGATGAGGTGCGTCTTCACCGTGGCCAGGCCCAGGCCGAGCTGGCGCGCCAGGTCCTTGTTGCTGGCGCCGTCGCGCAGCAGCAGGGCGATCTCGCGTTCGCGCGGGGTGAGCTGGGCGAGGGCGTCGTGGCTGCGGGACAGGGCCTGGGCGGCCAGCTCCAGCAGCCCCTGCAAGGCCCGCAGGCGGTCGAGTTCGTCGCTGGAGAAGGGCGCTTCGCCAACGCGCCGTAGCAGCGAAAGCCCGGCCAGGGGGCGGCCGCGGTCGGCGGCGATGACTTCCACCACGTCGATCACCCCGTTCCGGCGCAGGAAGCCGTGGTAGCGCTCGCGCTGGTCGCCGGGCTGCTGCGCCATGCCCACCGCCAGCGGCACCACCGGCAGGCCGGTGGCCAGGCAGGCGCCGGGGCGCAGTGGGTCGAGGCGGTGGTAGTGGTCGAGGTAGTCGGCGTGCATCTGCCGGCCCATGCCGAGCAGTTGGAAGTCGCAGGCCTGCAGGTCGGCGTCGATGCGGTAGAAGGCGGCGCGGGTGGCGGGGACCAACTGGTGGAAGCTGTGCAGGCAGCGTTGGCCGATCTGTTCGGGGGTGGGCATGGGCTGGGTCCTGCGTGGGGGTGGGGTGAGGTGCCTGAGGGTAGCTTGTTTTTCCCTCTCCCTAACCCTCTCCCTGAAGGGAGAGGGGACCGTTGGGCAGGGTTGGATGTTCTGGCGTCAGCCGGCAACGCCAAATGCTTCCGGCTGAAACCAGGCCTCCTCTCGGCACGGGCTAGCTCCCTCTCCCTTCAGGGCGGGGCGCGCAGCCGAGGGCTGGGGAGAGGGGCTCTTCAGGCTCCCGAACCAGCCCTCAAACCACCGCGTAGTAATGCTTCACGAACCCCTCCCCCAACACCTCCCAAAGCACCTGCGTGCCCTTGGTCACGAACCAGCTGTCCCCGGTCTTGTACAACTGGCTCTGCCCGGTGGCCTCGTCGGTCAGCCGCACCTCGCCGCTGACCACAATGGCCTGTTCGTTGAAGGGATAGGTCATGCGGAACTTGCCGCCGGTGGTGCCGAAGTAGGCGGCGCTGACCGGGTCGGTGGGGGCGCCGGCGGTCATCTTGCCGAAGGCGCGGACCTCGCCTTCGAGGATTTCCGAGCCGAGGTCGGCCACGGTGCCCCAGGCGTCCAGTTGGTCGAGGGTGATGCCTTGCTTGATGGGGGTGAGTGCCATGTGCTTGCTCCTGTGCAAGTGAAGGAAAGAGGGTTCAGCGGCGCCCGGACCAGTAGCCGGACACCTGGTGCCAGGTCTTGCCGGCGCTGAGCAGCAGCGGGCGGAACTGGTCCTTGCCGTGGACGCGGATGCGCCGCACCGAGCTGATCAGGTCGTAGCGCGCCGAGCCTTCGCTCATGCCCTCGGCCAGCACCTTGCAGATGATGTGGCTGGGGGTGACGCCGAAGCCGGAGTAGCCCTGCACGAAGAAGGCGTTGGGGCGGCCGGGCAGGGCGCCGATCTGCGGGAACAGGTTGGGGCTGCAGGCCATAGGGCCGCCCCAGGCGAGGTCGATCTTCACGTTCTCCAGGTAGGGGAAGATCTTCAGCATCAGCGCCCGGTTCCAGGCCTTGAGGTCGCGCGGGATGTGCTCGATGAAGGGCGTGGCGGCGCCGAACAGCAGGCGGTTCTCGCGGGTCACGCGGTAGTAGTCGATGACCGGGCGGATGTCGCTGTAGGCGCCGCGGATCGGGCTGATGCGCTGGATGAGCTCGTCCGACAGCGGCTCGGTCATCATCTGGAAGGCGTAGGTGTTGATGGTGCTCTTGTGCAGCTCCGGCTCCAGCTTGTTGAGGAAGCTGTCGCAGGCCCAGAGCAGCTTGCCGGCCTTCACCGAGCCCTTGGCGGTGCGCACGGTGATGCGCTCGCCGTAGGTCACGTCCAGCGCCGGGCTGTATTCGAAGATCTTCACCCCGTGGCTGGCCAGGGCCTTGGCCTCGCCGAGCAGCAGGTTGAGCGAGTGCACGTGGCCGCCGCCCATGTGCAGCAGGGCGCTGGAGTAGGCGTCGGAGCCGATGATCTGGCGCACCTCGGAGCCGTCCAGGTAGCGGATCTCATGGGTGGAGTTCAGCGACTTGAACTCCTTCTCCCAGGCCCGCAGGGTCTTCGCCTGGCGGGCGTTGAAGCCCATGTAGCCGTAGCCGTGGCAGAAGTCGGCGTCGATGCCGTACTTCTGGATGCGGCCCTTGATGATGTCGGCGCCCAGGTCGCTGATCTCGAAGATCTGCCGCAGGCCGTCCTCGCCGACGTCCTTCCTGATCTTCTCCAGGTCGTGGCCGATGCCGGCCATGATCTGCCCGCCGTTGCGCCCGGTGCCGCCGAAGCCGAGGTAGCGCGCCTCCAGCACGACGATGTTGGCGATGCCCTTCTCGGCCAGCTCCAGGGCGGTGTTGATGCCGGAGAAGCCGCCGCCGATCACGACGACGTCGGCCTCCAGGTCCGCCTCCAGGGAGGGGAAGGACAGGTCGTATTTCTTGGTCGCGGTGTAGTAGGTGGGGGTCTCGATGTTGATCATGACTGCAGCCTGGAACCGAGGGAAAAGGGCGCGGCCGCTGCCGCGCGGATGGCCCTATTAGGGGCCGCGGCGCCCATTCCTGTCTTGACCCTGGCTGCCCGGCCACTTGTCCGGGACTGACAGCGGCGGCTCAGCCGGCCAGCAGTTGCTCCACGCGCTCGACGGCGGCGCGGGCGCAGAGCATGTCCTGCGCCTCGGAGGCGCCGGAGACGCCGACCGCGCCTATGACCACCTCGCCCAGGCGCAGCGGCTCGCCGCCGCCGAACAGCACCAGCCCGGTCTGCAGCGGCAGGCCCTGGCGCACGGTGGGCGCGCTCTGTTCCAGGTAGGCCTGCCAGTCGCCGGTGGGTTTGTCGAAGGCGGCGGCGGTGCCGGCTTTCTTCAGGGCGATTTCGCGGCACGGCTGCGCGGCGCCATCCATGTGCGCGGTGAGCACCGGCAGGCCGCTGGCGTCGACCAGCGCGATGCTGAGCCGCAGGCCCAGTTCCTCGGCGCGCGCGAGCGCGGCCTGCAGCGCCTGCTGGGCGAGGTTCAGGGTGAGGTGTGCCTGCTGGCGGACGAGTGCGGTCATCGAGGGGACTCCGAGTGGGAAGGTGGCGGGGCGGATCATGACCGAAAGGGGGCGGGGCTTTGCAAGGGCCAGGAAAATCCTTGCCTGGGCGCCGCCCGCCAGCCGCGCCTTCCCGCGCGGGCCTGGCGGGCGGCGGGGGCTTCAGTACACCGAGGGGGCGGACGGGGCCTGGGGCTGGGCGCCGCCCTTGAACTTGCCGGCCAGCTCGCGCAGCGAGCGCATCAGCAGGCTGGTGTCCACGCCCACGGCGACGAACTTCGCGCCCAGCTCCAGGTAGCGCCGCGCCAGCTTCTCGTCGGCGCTGAGGATGCCGGCGGCCTTGCCGGCGCGCTGGATGCGGGCGATGGCGTCTTCGATGGCGGCCTGCACTTCCGGGTGCCCGGGGTTGCCGCGCTGGCCCATGGCCGCGCTGAGGTCGGCCGGGCCGATGAACACGCCGTCGACGCCGTCCACCGCGGCGATGGCGTCGAGGTTGGCCAGGCCTTCGAGGTTTTCCACCTGCACCAGCAGGCACATCTGCGCGTCGGCTTCGTCGAGGTAGCCGGGGATGCTGTTCCAGCGCGAGGCGCGGGCCAGGGCGCTGCCCACGCCGCGCACGCCGAACGGCGGGTAGCGCATGGCGCGCACCAGCTCACGGGCCTGCTCGGCGGAATCCACCATGGGCACCAGCAGCGTCTGCGCGCCTATGTCGAGCAGTTGCTTGATCAGCGCCGTGTCGCCGAGCACCGGGCGGATGATCGGCTGCACCGGGTAGGGCGCCACCGCCTGCAGCTGGCCGAGCAGGCTGCGCAGGTCGTTGGGCGCGTGCTCGCCGTCGATCAGCAGCCAGTCGAAGCCGGCGTTGGCCGCCAGCTCGGCGCAGTAGGGATCGGCCAGGCCGAGCCAGAGGCCGATCTGGGCTTCGCCGGATTGCAGGCGTTGTTTGAAGGTATTGAAGGGGGGGGGCATGGGAGGTCCTTGGTGGAAGGCTGAAGCTGGAAGCTGGAAGCTGGAAGCTGGAAGCTAGAAGCTAGAAGCTAGAAGCTAGAAGCTAGAAGCTAGAAGCTAGAAGCTAGAAGCTAGAAGCTAGAAGCTAGAAGCTAGAAGCTAGAAGCTAGAAGCTAGAAGCTAGAAGCTAGAAGCTAGAAGCTAGAAGCCGGAGCCGCTCTGACTTCCAGCTTCAGGCTTCCAGCTCAAACTCATCCAAACCGGCAAGAGATGCTGCCGAGCTGATCGTAATCGACGTGGAAGGTATCGCCGGGCGCCGCCGCCACCGGGCGGGTGAAGGAGCCGCCGAGGATTACCTGGCCGGGTTCCAGGGTGACGTCGTAGGGGGCCAGCTTGTTGGCCAGCCAGGCCACGCCCTTGGCTGGGTGGTTGAGCACCGCGGCGGAAACGCCGGATTCCTCGATCACGCCGTTGCGGTAGAGGATCGCCGGCACGCGGCGCAGGTCGATCTCGGTCGGGCGCACCGCGCGGCCGCCCATGACCACGCCGGCGTTGGCGGCGTTGTCGGAGATGGTGTCGAAGACCTTGCGCGTGACCTTGGTCTGCGGGTCCACCTGCTGGATGCGCGCGTCGATGATCTCCAGCGCCGGGATCACCCACTCGGTGGCCTCCAGCACGTCGAACAGGGTGACGTTCGGGCCCTTCAGCGGCTTGCCGAGGATGAACGCCAGCTCCACTTCCACCCGCGGCACGATGAAGCGCTCGAAGGGGATGTCGCTGCCTTCGTCGAAGAACATGTCGTCGAGCAGGGCGCCGTAGTCCGGCTCGGTGATGTTCGACGAGACCTGCATGGCGCGGGAGGTCAGGCCGATCTTGTGGCCTTTCAGCACGCGGCCATCGGCGATCTTTTTCTGCACCCAGGCGCGCTGGATGGCGTAGGCGTCCTCGATGGCGATGTCCGGGTAGTCGAGGGAGAACTGCCGCACCTGCTGGCGCGAACGCTCGGCGGCGTCGAGGCGGGCGGCGGCTTCCTGGATGAGGCTGGAGTCGAGCATGGCGATATCTCTTTAGCGGGGGTTGACCACGGCGGCCGGGGTGCGCAGGACCAGGGCGGCGCCGAGGGCGATGAGGATGGCCAGCAGGTACAGGGCCAGGCTGGAGCTGTGGGTGGTGTCGCGCATCCAGCCGATGAAGTAGGGCGCGGCGAAGGCGGCGATGCTGCCGAAGGAGCTGATCAGGGCGATGCCGGCGGCCTGGGCGCGGTCGGCGAGGAAGGCCGGCGGCAGTTGCCAGAACATCGGCAGCGCGGCGCTGGCGCCCATGCCGGCGAGCACCAGCCCGGCCAGCACCAGCCAGGCGCTGCTCGGCGCGAGGCCGGTCAGGGCCAGGCCGGCGGCGGCCAGCAGCAGCGGCACGGCGAGGTGCCAGCGGCGTTCGCGGCGGCGGTCGGAGGAGCGCCCCAGGGCGATCATGAACACGCAGCCGGCGAGGTACGGCAGGGCGCTGAGCAGGCCGACGCGGCCGTCGGAGCCGATGCCGGCGCCGTGGATCAGGCTGGGCATCCAGAACGCCAGGGTGTTCACCGCCAGCATCACCGCGAAGTAGATGGCCACCAGCAGCCAGACCTGGCGATCGTGGAAGATGCCGGCGAGGGAGGTGATCTGCTTGCGTCGTTCCTCGCCCTGCATCTCCGCGCGCAGGCCGGCCTTCTGCTCGTCGCTGAGCCAGGCAACGCGTTCGAAGCTCTCCGGCAGGCGGCGCCAGACCAGCAGGCCGAGCAGCACCACCGGCAGGCCCTCGGCGAGGAACATCCACTGCCAGCCGCGCAGCCCGAGGAAGTCGTGGAAGCCCTCGAGGATGCCGCCGGACAGCGGCCCGCCGATCACCCCGGCCATGGGCACGGCGATGGCGAACAGCGCGGTGACGCCGGCGCGGCGGCGCGCCGGGAACCAGCGGTTGATGTACACCAGTATGCCGGGGAAGAAGCCGGCCTCGGCCACCCCCAGCAGCAGGCGCAGGCTGTAGAAGCCGGCCGCGCTCTGCACCAGCAGCATGGCGGTGGACAGCAGGCCCCAGGTGACCATCAGGAAGGCGATCCAGCGGCGCGGGCCGACGCGCTCCAGCATCAGGTTGCTGGGTACGCCGAACAGCGCGTAGGCGACGAAGAACAGCCCGGCGCCCAGGCCGTAGACGGTGTCGCTGAAGTGCAGGTCGGCGCTCATCTGCAGCTTGGCGAAGCCGATGTTGATGCGGTCCAGGTGGGCGAAGACGTAGCAGATCAGCAGCAGCGGCATCAGGCGCCAGACCACGCGGGCGTGGGTGGCGTCGCTGCCGGCGGGCAGGGCGGCGGAGGGCTGTGCGGCGGAGGGCAGGGTGGCGGTGCTCATGGTCTTGTCTTTGTTCTGCGAGTGGCCGGGGGCGCGGCGGGCTTCAGCCCGCCTGGCCGTTGAGGAAGGCGTGGACGTTGTTCTGCTTGTAGTTGAGCTCGGCGTTCAGCTCGCTCATCTCGAAGGACAACGCCAGCAACCGGCGCGCCTGGAGGTCGGCGAAGTGCGCCTTGATCACCTCGAACAGTGCGTCGGCGACCTGCCTGCGGGTGGCCAGGTCGCGCCCGGCGCCCACCTTCAGGCTCATGTGGACGAAGGCGTAGTCGTGCGCGCCGTCGGCCATGCGCCAGGTGTCCAGGCGCACGGCGCGGCTGCGGATGCCGCCGAGCGGGAACACCCCGCTCGCGCCGAGGCAGGCGTGGACCTTCTCGAACAGGCCGGGCAGGTCGGCCTCGGTTTCGATGTTGTGCGTGTACTCGGCGATGAAGTGCGGCATGGCGGGCTCCTCAGAGGCGGCTGGCGGACGGGTTGCCGGCGGGGTTGGAGGCCTGGGCGGCGGGGATCGCCGAACCGTCCTGCGGGGTGACCGGGAACAGGGCGTTGATCTGCCCGGTGCCGGAGGAGCCGAAGTAGGGCGTGACCACCTCGGCCTTGCCGTCGTAGTCCGACCAGCCCAGCGCGCCGAGGAGCATGGCGGTGTCGTGCATGAAGCCTTCGCCGTGGCCCTTGGCCGCGTACTCCGGGAGCATGCCGCAGAAGGCCTGCCAGTCGCCGCGCTGCCACATCCGCACCACCTCGTGGTCAAGGGTTTCCAGGAAGGGGCTCCAGACCTTGTCGGCGAATTCCGGGGCCTGGCCGTTCTGGGCGAAGCGGTGGGTCAGCGAGCCGCTGGCGAGGAAGGCCACGGTGCCGTCGTAGTGCTCTTCCACCGCCTTGCGCATGGCCCAGCCCAGGCGCGCGCTGTCGTTGAGGTAGTGCACGGTGCACAGCGCCGAGACCGAGACCACCTTGAAGTGCTGGTCGGCGTTCATGTAGCGCATCGGCACCAGGGTGCCGTACTCCGGGCCGAGGGTGGTGGCGTCGTGGGCCAGCACGTCCACGCCCATGGCGTTGCAGCCCTCGGCGAGGATGCGCCCCAGCTCGGGGTTGCCGGGGAACTCGTACTCCATGTTGGCGATGAAGTGCGGCAGCTCGTTGCTGGTGTACAGTCCCTGGAAGTGCGGCGCGCAGTTGATGTGGTAGCCGGCGTTGACCAGCCAGTGGGTGTCGAACACCACGATGGTGTCCACCCCCAGCTCACGGCAGCGGCGGCCGATCTCCTTGTGGCCGTCGATCGCCGCCTGGCGGCAACCCTGGCGCGGGCCGGGCAGTTCGGAGAGGTACAGCGAGGGAACGTGGGTGATCTTGGCAGCCAGAGCGAGTTTGCCCATGGTGGTTCTCCTGGTGCGGGGCGCCTGCGCTGGGGCGCCCGGATTCTTGTGATTGTGGCTGCACGCCGGCGATGCAGGCGGCCTGGGCGGCCGCTCTCATCGGGCCGCCTTTTTACACGCCCCAGCGGGGGATGTGGTGGCTGCCCATGGAAATGCACACGTTCTTGATCTCGGCGAACACCTCGAAGCTGTACTCGCCGCCCTCGCGGCCGGTGCCCGAGCCCTTCACCCCGCCGAACGGCTGGCGCAGGTCGCGCACGTTCTGGCTGTTGATGAATACCATGCCGGCCTCGATGCCGCGCGCCAGGCGGTGGGCCTTGCCGATGTCCTGGGTCCAGATGTAGGAGGCCAGGCCGTATTCGGTGTCGTTGGCCAGGCGCAGGGCCTCGGCCTCGTCCTTGAACTTCAGCAGGCAGACCACCGGGCCGAAGATTTCTTCCTGGGCGATGCGCATGCGGTTGTCCACGTCGGCGAACACCGTGGGCTGCACGAACTGCCCGCGGGCCAGGTGCGCCGGCAGGTTGGCCGGGCGTTCCAGGCCGCCGGCGACCAGGCGCGCGCCTTCTTCCATGCCGATACGGATGTAGCCGGTGACCTTGTCGTAGTGCTGCTGGGTGATCATCGAGCCGACCTGGGTCTTCGCATCCTGCGGGTCGCCGACGATCAGGCGCTTGGCGCGGGCGGCGAACTCTTCGACGAAACGCTCGTACACGCTCTCCTGGATGAAGATACGGCTGCCGGCGGTGCAGCGCTCGCCGTTCAGCGAGAAGATGGTGAAGAGCGCGGCGTCCAGGGCGCGGTCCAGGTCGGCGTCGTCGAAGATCAGCACCGGCGACTTGCCGCCCAGCTCCATGGAGTACTTCTTCAGGCCGGCGGTCTGCATGATCTTCCGGCCGGTGGCGGTGCCGCCGGTGAAGGAGATGGCGCGCACGTCGGGGTGGCGCACCAGGGCGTCGCCGGCGGTGGCGCCATAGCCCTGCACCACGTTGAGCACGCCCGGCGGGATGCCGGCTTCCAGGGCCAGGCGGCCCAGCTCGTTGGCGGTCAAGGGCGACAGCTCGCTCATCTTCAGCACCGCGGTGTTGCCCAGGGCCAGGCAGGGCGCGGTCTTCCAGGTGGCGGTCATGAACGGCACGTTCCACGGCGAGACCAGGCCGCACACTCCCACCGGCTGGTACAGGGTGTAGTTGAGCATCTGGTCGTCCACCGGGTAGCTGTGGCCGTCCATGCGCGTGCAGACCTCGGCGAAGAACTCGAAGTTGTGCGAGGCGCGGGGGATCAGCACGTTGCGCGTCTGGTGGATCGGCAGGCCGGTGTCGAGGGTTTCCAGCTCGGCGAGGTTGGGCACGTTCGCATCGATCAGCTCGCCCAGCTTGCGCATCAGCTTGGCGCGTTCCCTGGCCGGGGTGTTGGCCCATTTCGGGAAGGCTTCCTTGGCCGCGGCCACGGCCATGGCGATTTCCTCGGCGCCGCCGCTGGCGACTTCGGCTATCACCTCGGTGGTGGCCGGGTTGATGGTCTGGAAGACTTCTTTGCTCTCGACCTCGCGGCCGTTGATCCAGTGCTTGATCATGCTTGTATCTCTATCTCGATTAGGGACGGGCGCGGTTCGCGAAGAACTCGGCCTCGCTGACGATGCGGTTGACCAGGCGGCCGACGCCTTCCACTTCCACCACCACTTCATCGCCCGGCACCACGTCGGCCAGGCCTTCCGGCGTGCCGGTGGCGATCATGTCGCCCGGCTGCAGGGTCATGAAGCTGGAGAAGTATTCGATCAGGTAGGGGATGTCGAAGATCATGTCCGCGGTGGTGCCTTCCTGCTTCAGCTCGCCGTTGACCCAGGTGCGCAGCTTCAGCTTCGACGGATCGGCCACGTCGGCGGCGTCGACTATCCACGGGCCGACCGGGGTGGTGGCGTCGCGGTTCTTCACCCGCAGGTTGGGGCGGTAGTAGTTCTCCAGGTAGTCGCGGATGGCGTAGTCGTTGCAGACGGTGTAGCCGGCCAGGTAGGCGAGGGCGTCCTCGCGCCTGACGTTGCGCGCCGGCTTGCCGATCACCGCCACCAGCTCGCACTCGTAGTGCATGTAGGCGACGTCGTCCGGGCGCCAGGTGACCTGGTTGTGGCCGGTGTAGGTGCCTTTGGACTTGATGAACGCCAGCGGCTCGGTGGGCGCCTTGAAGGCCAGTTCGGCGGCGTGGTCGGCGTAGTTCAGGCCGAGGGCGAACATGCTCCCTTCGGCCGGCGGCAGCCACTGCACCTCGTGCTCGCCGAGCAGGCGGCCATCGGCCAGGCGCACGGCGTTGTCGGCTTCCACGGTCACTGCGTGGACTTCGCCCCGGTAGCGGATGCGTGCGTGTTTCATCTCAGGCTTCCTCCGCCACGACGTGATTGACCAGGCGGCCGAGACCTTCGATCTCCACCACCACTTCGTCGCCCGGCTGCACGTCGACGCGGCCCTCGGGGGTGCCGGTGATGAGCACGTCGCCGGCGTGCAGGGTCATGAACTCGCTGATCTCGGCGATCAGTTTGGGAATGCTGCGCACCAGGTTGGCGGTGCTGTTCTGCTGGCGCACTTCACCGTTGACCAGCAGGCGCAGCGGCAGGGCGTGCGGGTCGGCGATCTCGTCGCGGTCGACCACTTCGCTGCCCAGCGGGCAGAAGCCGTCGCGGCACTTGGCCTTGACCGCCGGGCGGTAGTAGCTGTCTTCCGGCAGGCTGAATTCGTTGACGATGACGTAGCCGGCCACGTAGGCCATGGCCTCGTCCTCGCTGACGCGGCTGGCGTCGCGGCCGAGCACCACGCCCAGGGCCGGGCCCGGCTGCAGGCGCTCGATGCCGGCGGGGAAGACCACCGCCTGGCCGTCGCCGTTACGGGTGTTCGGCGTCTTGATGAACAGCACCGGCTTGACCGGCGGCTTCTGGTAGGGCGGCTGCTGGAATTCCTCCAGCCGGCTGTGCAACAGGCCCTGGTAGTTCAGCGCGACGCCGAACAGGGTGCCCGTTGCGGCTTCGCTGATAGCGCGACGCATGGCTTCGTTCTCCTGCTTCACCCGGGCCGTGGATACCCGGGTATCGTTAACATGTTAGCGTTATAGTTAATATGTTAACTATGGTCAAGCCTCGTCCATCGGGGCCTGGTTTCGCTACGGGCATTGGAGCAGGCGTGCCGGCGCCGGGATTGTCCGGCGCTGCCATGGCCTTGACCCACGCTGCCAGGGCGTCGCTCGGGTCGTCGCAGGGTTTGCCTATGCAGGGGCTATGCTGGTTAAAATCTTTCCTATTTTCAGTCGAGTAGCCCATCTACATGTCCACGCCGCGTCCGTCCCTGACCCTCACCCTGCTGCAGGCCCGCGAGGCCGCCATGGCTTTCTTCCGCCCCTCGCTCAACCAGCACGACCTGACCGAGCAGCAATGGCGCATCGTGCGCATCCTCCGCCAGCAGGGCGAGATGGAGATCTACCAGCTGGCGCAGCAGGCCTGCATCCTCAAGCCGAGCATGACCGGCGTGCTGGCGCGCATGGAGCGCGACGGCCTGGTGCGCCGCTGGAAGTCCGAGCACGACCAGCGCCGCGTGCTGGTGTGCCTGAGCGAAAAGGGCCAGCAGTGCTTCGTGGCCATGAGCGGCGACATGGAGAACAACTACCGGCGTATCCTCGAACAGTTCGGCGAGGACAAGCTGCAGCAACTGCTGGGGCTGCTGGACGAGCTGAAGAAGATCAAGCCCTGATTCCGCGCTCCTGCCGGCATACAGGTAGGTAACGCCATGGCCCGCGCCCCCATCCCCAACATCGACATCGGCCAAGTCTACGACCTGCGCTACAGCGATTCCGAGGTGCACTACGAGGAGCTGGGCAAGCTGGCCGACTTCTTCGGCCGCAACATGCCGGTGCACCGCCACGACCGCTTCTTCCAGGTGCACTACGTCAAAAGCGGCTCGGTGCGCGTGTACCTCGACGAGCAGCTCTACCACCGCCAGGGCCCGCTGTTCTTCCTCACCCCGCCGACCATCCCCCACGCCTTCGTCACCGAGAACGACGCCGACGGCCACGTGCTGACCGTGCGCCAGCAACTGCTCTGGCCGCTGCTGGCGCCGGAGCAGGGCCTGGCCGCCGGGCCGGACATCGGCCCGGTGTGCGTGGCCTTCGACCAGCTGGACGAGACCTTCGCCGGCGAGGTGGCACGGGTGGATGGTCTGTTCGAGCTGCTGCGCGAGGAATTCCGTGGCGAGCGCCCCGGCCGCGAGCTGGCCCTGGCCGACCTGGTGCGGCTGATCTTCGTCAGCCTGCTGCGCCTGTCGGCGCGTTCGCTCAAGGCGCAGCCCATGCGCCGCGAGGACCTGCGCCTGTTCCAGCGCTTCAACCAGCTGATCGAGCAGCACTACCCCGAGCACTGGCCGCTGACGGCCTACGCCGAACGCATCGGCGTGACCGAGGCGCGGCTGAACGACATCTGCCGGCGCGTCGCCGGGCTGCCGTCCAAGCGCCTGGTCCACGAACGGCTGATGCAGGAGGCGCGGCGCCTGCTGCTGTTCAGCGGCAGCTCGGTGAACGAGATCTGCTACCAGCTGGGGTTCAAGGACCCGGCCTACTTCAGCCGCTTCTTCGCCCGCAACGCCGGGATGGCGCCGGGGGAGTACCGGCAGCGTAGGGCGGGTGACAAGGAAGAAGCCTGGCGGTAGGTGGGTGCTGCTGCTGCTGGCTTTTCGTAGGAGCGAGCTTGCTCGCGAACAGCGGTGTCAGGTTCGGCAACGGAGCGTAATCGAAGTCCGTAACCCTCTCCCCAGCCCTCTCCCTGAAGGGAGAGGGGGCTTGTCCGTGCCGAGAGGAGGCCTGGAGTCAGCCGGCGATCCCAGTGCTAGCCGGCTGACTCCAGAGCAGCAGCGTCTGCCCAACGGTCCCCTCTCCCTTCAGGGAGAGGGTTAGGGAGAGGGCGCTCTCAAACCCAACCCCCATAGCCACCGACGAACCCCGTTCGCGAGCAAGCTCGCTCCTACGAAAAGCATCCCGTTGCCCCGACAGAAACCCGTGGCTTCCGGTCTTTTGGTTAACTTGTTAACTTTATGCTCCGCCCCCACCCGGACCCTCCCATGGCCACCCCAGCCCACCCCCAGCGCCTGATCCTGCCCCTGGCCGCGCTGGTCGCCTTCGCGCCCCTGTCCATCGACACCTACCTCCCCAGCCTGCCGCTGATCGCCGCCGATCTGGCCGCCGGCGCCGCCGAGGTGCAGTTGACCATCAGCCTGTTCCTCGCCGGCCTGTGCCTGGGCATGCTGTTCTACGGGCCGCTGTCGGACCGCTTCGGCCGCCGGCGCCTGCTGCTGGGCGGCATCTGCCTGTACCTGCTGGCCACCCTCGGCTGCCTGTTCGCCGGCACGGCTTCGGCGCTGATCGCCTGGCGTTTCTTCCAGGCCCTGGGCGGGGCGGCGGCCTCGGTGCTGGCGCGGGCCATAGTGCGCGACCTGTTCCCCCTGCAGCAGTCGGCGCGGGTGCTTTCGCTGATGCACCTGGTGACCATGCTCGCCACCCTGGTGGCGCCGCTGCTGGGCAGCCTGCTGGCCCAGGCCGCCGGCTGGCGCGCGGTGTTCGCCGTGCTCTTCGCCTTCGCCGTGCTGTGCCTGCTCACGGTGCTGTGGCGGATTCCCGAGAGCCTGCCGGCGGCGCATCGCGGGCAGTCGGTGGCGCAGGTGTTCCGCGCCTACGGGCGCATCCTCCTGCAGTCCAGGGCGCTGGGCTACATGCTGTGCATGGGCTTGTCGTTCGGCGGCATGTTCGCCTTCATCACCGCTTCGCCCTTCGTCTACATCGAGCATTTCGGCGTGTCCCCGCAGGCCTATGCCTGGCTGTTCAGCCTGAACATCGCCGGCATCATCCTGGCCACCAGCCTCAATGCGCGCCTGGTGGGGCGGCTCGGGCCGCAGCGGATGCTCGCCTGCGGCGCTGCCATGGCCGCGTTGGCGGGGACGCTCCTATTGGTCTGCGGCTTCACCGGCTGGGGCGGGTTGCCGGCGCTGGTGCTGGGCGTGCTGCTCTACGTCAGCGTCACCGGCCTGCTCGGCGCCAACTGCGTGGCCAGCCTGCTGGCGCTGTTCCCGCGCGAGGCCGGGGCCGCCGCCGGGCTGGCGGTGACCGGGCAGTTCGCCCTGGGCACGGCGTGCAGCGCGCTGGTCGGCGCGCTTTCCGATGGCAGCCCCTGGCCGATGTGCCTGGTGGTCGGCGGCGCCGGCATCGGCTGCCTGCTGGCCTTCCTCCTGGCCCGCCGGCACGCTCCGCAACCCTTGGCGGAAGCGGCCTGAGCTAGGCCGGCTGCTGTTCCGTCCGCGCCGTGCGGCGCAGGCCCTGCCAGGCGCAGTAGGCCAGCAGCAGGGCGCCGGCCGCGGCCATTGCCCAGGGCCCGCCGTAGCGCGCCGCCAGCAGCCCGGCGAGCAGGCCGCCGATGGCGTCGAAGCCGAAGCGGGTGGCGGTGTAGATCGACACCACGCGGCCGCGCAGCGCTTCCGGCGCGCTGCTCTGGATGACGATGTTGGTGCCGACGTTGTTCACCGTGACGCCGAAACCCAGCACCGCCATGGCCGCCAGCGACAGCGGCAGATCGCGGCTGAGGGCGAACGCCAGCAGCGCGCCGGCGCTGGCCAGGGCGGAGAGCAGGATTATCCGCGGCAGCCGCGCCGGGTCCTGGTGCTGGGCCAGGAACAGGCTCGACAGCAGCGAGCCGAAGCCGGCCGCGCCCCACAGCCAGCCGAGGGTGCGCGCATCGCCGGTGAAGACGTCGCGGGCGAACACCGGCAGCAGCGCCGCGTAGCTGGAGGCGGTGAGGTTGACCAGCAACACGCCGAGCATCAGCCGGCGCACGCTCGGGGTGCGCAGGGCGTAGTCCAGGCCCTCGCGGAACACGCTGCCCATGCTGCCGCTGGCGCGCACCCCCGGCGCCAGGCGCACCCGCAGCAGGCCGGCCACCAGCGCCAGGTAGGACAGGGCGTTGAGGGCGAAGCACAGGCTTTCGCTGGTCAGCCCCAGCAGCAGCCCGGCCAGCGGCGGGCCGACGAAGCGCGAGCAGGTGAACAGCGAGGCGTTCAGCGCCAGGGCGTTGGGCAGGTCGGCGCGGTCGTCGACGAAGCGGCTGAGCAGCGACTGCCGCAGCGGCGTGTCGAAGGCGCTGAGCACGCCGAGCAGCGCCGACATGCCGACGATCAGCGCCGGGGTGATCAGCCCGCCGGCGGTCAGCCCGGCCAGGGCCGCGGCCTGCAGGGCCATCAGGCTCTGGCTGGCGAGCAGCAGGCGGCGCTTGTCGTGGTGGTCGATCCAGGCCCCGGCCAGGGGGCCGATGAACAACTGCGGCAGCAGCGCCACGCAACTGGTGATGCCCAGCAGCGCCGCCGAGCCGGTCAGCCGGTAGACCAGCCAGGCCAGCGCCACCTGCTGGACCCAGGTGCCCAGGGTGGAGACCGCATGGCCGGCGAAGTACAGGCGGAAGTTGCGGTGGCGCAGCGCGCGCAGGCTGTTCGGCCAGGAACGGGAAGCGGACATCGGCGGCTCGCTCGGGCGGAGGGCGGATGAGGGAAGGGCGTCATGATAACGGAAAAATTCCGTCAGAACGTTCAGATGTTAACGAAAGCCGCGCGGCGCCTGGCCCGGCGCCGGTTTCGCTGGTTCCAGGGGCCGGGAAATCCCATGAAAAGTGCAATCGAGTCCGCGGAAGTTGCATTCAAGACGCCGCTGGGCGGCTCCCATAATCGGCCCTGCCACTCTCGCCACGAGAGCCCTGCCGCCCGTCGCCAAGCACTTCGCGACGGCGGCGCGCCTCCAATAACAATCAAGGGCCGCCAAGATGAAAAAGCCAAACCCCCTGCTCGAAGACCTGAAATCCGTCCTGCCCGCCATTGCCGCCAACGCCGCCAAGGCCGAACAGGCGCGCACCGCGCCCGCCGAGAACATCGCCCTGCTCAAGGGCATCGGCATGCACCGCGCCTTCCAGCCCAAGTGCTATGGCGGCATGGAAATCTCCCTGCCCGAGTTCGCCGACTGCGTGGTCGCCCTGGCCGGCGCCTGCGCCAGCACCGCCTGGGCCTTCAGCCTGCTGTGCACCCACAGCCACCAGTTGGCGATGTTCTCCAAGCAACTGCAGGACGAGGTCTGGGGCGAGAACCCCGATGCCACCGCCAGCAGCAGCATCGCGCCGTTCGGGCGCATCCAGGAGGTCGAGGGCGGCATCCTGTTCAACGGCGAGATGGGCTGGAGCAGCGGCAGCGACCATGCCGAATGGGCCATCCTCGGCTGCCGCCGGCAGAACGCCGAGGGCGAGCAGGTCTACTGCTTCGCCGTGCTGCCGCGCAGCGACTACGAGATCCGCGACGACTGGTACGCCGCCGGCATGAAGGGCAGCGGCACCAAGACCCTGGTGGTGAAGGACGCCTTCGTGCCGAACCACCGCATCCAGGCGGCCAAGGACATGATGGAAGGCCGCTCCGCCGGCTTCGGCCTGTACCCCTACAGCAAGATCTTCTACACCCCGTACCGCCCGTACTTCGCCAGCGGCTTCGCCTCCATCGGCCTGGGCATCGCCGAGCGCATGCTGGAAGCCTTCAAGGAGAAGACGCGCAACCGCGTGCGCGCCTACACCGGCGCCAGCGTCGGCACCGCCACCCCGGCGCTGATGCGCCTGGCCGAGTCCACCCACCAGGTGGCCGCCGCCCGCGCCTTCCTCGAGAAGACCTGGCAGGACCACGCCGAGCACGGCGAGCGCCACGAATACCCCAGCCGCGAGACCCTGGCCTTCTGGCGCACCAACCAGGCCTACGCGGTGAAGATGTGCATCCAGGCCGTGGACCGCCTGTTCGAGGCCGCCGGCGGCACCGCCTGGTTCGAGAGCAACGAGATGCAGCGGTTGTTCCGCGACTCGCACATGACCGGCGCCCACGCCTACACCGACTACGACGTCTGCGCGCAGATCCTCGGCCGCGAGCTGATGGGCCTGGAGCCGGACCCGAGCATGGTCTGAGCCACCACGCCCAGCCTGCTCTTCGTAGGAGCGAGCTTGCTCGCGAACCGACCCCGCTGCGGAATCCGTTCGCGAGCCAGAACCAGGCGTCCCCCTCGCTCCTGCAAGGTATCGCAACGACTTTCTTCAATCCCGCCGGCCCCGCGCCGGCGCGGAGGAACCGCCATGAACCAGAACGATGAAGCGGGCCTGGACCCGCGTGCCTTCCGCCGTGCCCTGGGCAACTTCGCCACCGGCGTCACCGTGATGACCGCGGCCGCCGACGGCGAACGCGTCGGCATGACCGCCAACAGCTTCAACTCGGTATCCCTCGACCCGCCGCTGGTGCTCTGGAGCATCGACAAGCGCGCCACCAGCCTGGCGGTGTTCGACAAGGCCAGCCACTACGCGGTGAACGTGCTGGCCGCCGACCAGATCGACCTGTCCAACCAGTTCGCCCGGCCCAGCGCCGACAAGTTCGCCGGCGTGGCCTGCGAGCAGGGCGCCGGCGGCGCGCCGCTGCTGCCGGACTGCGCGGCGCGCTTCCAGTGCGAGCTGCAGCAGAAGCTCGACGGCGGCGACCACTGGATTCTCATCGGCCGCGTGCTGGCCTTCGACGACCTGGGCCGCGCGCCGCTGCTCTACCACCAGGGCGTGTACTCCAGCGTGCTGCCGCACCCGCGCCTGCGCGAGGCCCAGGCCGGGGTGCCGCGCACCGCCTTCCAGGGCCGCCTGAACCACAACCTCTACTACCTGATGACCCAGGCGCTGCGCTGCTACCAGGCCGACTACCAGCCGCGGCAGCTGGCCAGCGGCCTGCGCACTAGCGAGGCGCGCATGCTGATGGTGATGGAGAAGGACGCCGCCCTGGACACCACGGCGCTGCAGCAACTGGTGGCGATGCCGCTGCGGGAGATCGAGGAGGCCCGCGCCAACCTCGAACGCAAGGGCCTGCTGCAGGTGGGCGAGGGCGGCTGCGCGCTGACCGCCGCCGGCATCGACCAGGCCGAGACGCTGTGGAGCATCGCCGAGGAACAGCAGGCCAAGGTCTTCTCGCGCTTCAGCGACGAGCAGGTAGAGACCTTCAAGACGGTGCTGCGGGGCCTGGCCCAGCCGCTGTAGAAGCTGTCAGAAGCGCTCGTTGGGCAGCAGGTAGCGCCACTGCCCCGGTTCCATCTTGCCCATGGACACGCCGCCCAGGCGCAGGCGGCGGATGCCCACGACCTTCAGGCCGACCTGGCGGCACATGTCGGCGATCTGCCCGGGGCGGAAGCCCTTGCCGGCGAAGCGCAGGCGCGTCTCGTTCTGCCAGCTGACCTTCAGCGCCGGCAGCGGCCGGCCCTGGTACAGCAGGCCGTGGCGCAGGCGCGCCAGGCCGGCGTCGTCGAGGCTGCCGGCGACTTCCACCAGGTACTCGTGCTCGATGGTCGCCGCGTCGTCTTGCAGGCGGTGCAGCACGCCGTAGTTCTGGGTGAACACCAGCAGCCCGCTGGCCTGGTCGTCCAGCGGCGTGGTGCTCTGCTGGCGGGCGAAGTGCTTGCTCAGCGGACGTTGTTCGGCGCTGTCGGCTTCCCAGCGATTGGCCGCCACCAGCAGGCCCAGGGCCTGCTCGGCGGAGTGGCCGGCCGGCTTGTACAGCAGCAGGGTGGCCGGCGGGATCGGCGCCGGGATGGCCCCGGGCAGCAGCTCGACGCGCTGCCCGGCGACGCGGAAGTGCGGCTCGTCGACGGGTTGGCCATCCACCGTGACCCAGCCTCCCTCGATGTACAGCTCGGCCTCGCGGCGGGAGCAGGGCAGCAGTTCGGCGAGGCGCTTGGACAGGCGGGTGGTTTCGGTCATGGCAGGGAGTCGGCGGCGGGAAAGGCCGCCATTGTACTCCCCGGCCGCGGGTTCAGGGCGAGACGTCCTCGGCTTCCGGCGGCCGGGCGCCCTCGCGCACCCAGGTCATGAACAGGCCGATGATGCCGCCGGTGAGCATCCCGCCCAGGGCGCCGAGGAGGATCACCGGCATCGGCACGGCGACGCCGCGGCCGAGCATCAGCGGCTTGAGCACGTTGTCGGAAAGTCCGGCCAGCACCGTCCAGACGGTGAACACCACTGCGCTGACGGTGCCGTAGTCGCCGCTCCAGAACACGTAGACGATGGCCGGCAGCGAGATCACCGCCACCGGCAACTGGACGATGCCCAGCAGCAGCACGCCGAGGGACAGCAGGCCGGCGGCGGGGATGCCCATGACGATGAAGCCCAGGCCCAGCAGCAGGGTCTGGATGAAGGCCACGCCGACCACGCCCTGGGCCACCGCGCGGATGGTCGCGGTGCTCAGCCGCGCCAGTTCCGGGCCGCGCTCGGGGCCGGAGATGCGCACCGCGATGTCCTCGGCGGTGCGCGCGCCCAGCGGGCCGTAGGCCATGATCACGCAGGCCACCAGGAAGGCGCCGAGGAACTGCAGCAGCTCCATGCCCACGCCAGCGGCCTTGGCCAGCACCGTGCGGGCCACGCCCTGCAGGTGCGGCGCGGCCTGCTGGGCGGCGCCGAGGAAGTCCTCGGCCAGCCGCTGCCAGGCGTTGTAGATGTAGGGCCCCACCAGCGGCCAGCCGGCCACCGCCTCGGGCGGCGCCGGGATGCGCAGGCCGCCGGCCTGGAAGCGGTGCGCAAGGTCGGCCACCGAGTCGGCGATGGAGAAACCGATCAGCACCACCGGCACCAGCAGCAGGGCCAGGCCGACCAGCGCCAGCAGCGTCGCCGCCAGGGCCGGCCGCTGGCCCAGGGCGCGCTGCAGCATGCCCTGCAGCGGGTAGAGGGTGACGGCGAGGATCAGCGCCCAGAGCATCAGGTCGAGAAAGGGGTGGAAAATGCGGAAGCAGAACACCGCCAGGAACAGGATGAGCCCGGCGCGTATCAACACGTCCAGCAGGTTGCGCGACAGCACCCGGTCCGCCGATGGCAGCATGGCATCTCTCCTTGGAAAGCCTCGTGGGGTTCCTCAGAGCATTGGCCGTGCGCGGCGGAATGCAAGTCGGGCGGGAGAAATCGCCGGATGTCGAGCGAAAGTAGGAGTAGCGGGGGAGGGTGCGCAGGGCTCTTGCTCGCGAACGCCGGGCCAGGGATGGCGGGGTCCGCGAGCAAGCTCGCGCCTACGGGAGGAGCGGGGGGATTACTTCTTGCCGAGGCTGATGTGGCGGCTGGCGGCGCCGTTGGGCTGGCCGGTCACGCCCTTGGCGACTTGCTGGATCTCGCCGCCGGACTTGAGGAAGGCGGCCACCTGGGCTTCCAGGGCCTCGCGGCTGGTCACGGCCGCAGCGGGTTTCGGGGCGGACTTCTGGCGGGAGATGGTTTTGCTGGACATGCTTGCCATTACCTGTTCATTCGCGAAATGGCCGCCCATTGTACAGGAAATGACCGTCCTTCGGGGTGAAAATCGACCGAAGGGCCATTGCAGCGCCATCGCCGGGCCCGCGGCGGGGTGTTAACCTCGGTCGATTCCCGGTCGCCGCGAGCCCTCCATGCCTCTGCTGTCGTCCCGCCAGCGCAATGCCCTGCGCCTGGCCCGGGCCTTCCTCGGCCCCTACCGCTGGCGCGCCCTTGGCGCCCTGCTGGCGCTGCTGTTCACCGCGGCCATCACCCTGTCCCTGGGGCAGGGCATCCGCCTGCTGGTGGACCAGGGCTTCGTCACCCAGTCCGAGCACCTGCTCAACCGCTCCATCGGCATCTTCTTCCTGCTGGTGCTGGGCCTGGCGCTGGGCACCTTCGTGC
Source organism: Pseudomonas citronellolis (assembly GCF_001586155.1). Lineage (NCBI taxonomy): Bacteria > Pseudomonadati > Pseudomonadota > Gammaproteobacteria > Pseudomonadales > Pseudomonadaceae > Pseudomonas > Pseudomonas citronellolis. Next base: position 4,842,188 of record NZ_CP014158.1, on the reverse strand, counting down.
GTTTCTACCTGGTGTCGTGGATCGGCGAGCGCTTCGTCGCCGACATCCGCCAGCGCGTCTTCGATCACCTGATCGAACTGCACCCGGGCTTCTACGAAAGCAACCGCGCGCTGGAAATCCAGTCGCGGCTGACCGCCGACACCACGCTGCTGCAGACGGTGATCGGCTCCTCGCTGTCCATGGCCCTGCGCAATGCGCTGACCCTGGCCGGCGGGGTGATCCTGATGTTCGTCACCAACGCCAAGCTGACCAGCATAGTGGTGGCCTCGCTACCGCTGGTGATCGCGCCCATCCTCCTGTTCGGCCGCCGCGTGCGCGAGCTGTCGCGGCAGAGCCAGGACCGCGTGGCCGACGTCGGCAGCTACGTCGGCGAGACCCTCGGGCAGATCAAGACGGTGCAGGCCTACAACCACCAGGCCCAGGACCGCGCGCGCTTCGGCCGCACGGTGGAGGCCGCCTTCGGCACCGCGCGCAAGCGCATCCTGCAGCGGTCCTGGCTGGTCAGCGTGGTCATCCTGCTGGTGCTGGGCGCGGTGGGGGTGATGCTGTGGGTCGGCGGCATGGACGTGATCGCCGGGCGCATCAGCCCCGGCGAGCTGGCGGCCTTCGTGTTCTACAGCCTGATCGTCGGCATGGCCTTCGGCACCCTCAGCGAGGTGCTGGGCGAGCTGCAGCGCGCCGCCGGGGCGGCCGAGCGCATCGCCGAGCTGCTGCGCGCGCGCAACCAGATAGTCGCGCCGCAGGAAGGGTTGCTGCGCCTGCCCGAACGCGTCGAGGGGCGCATCGAGCTGCGCGGCCTGCGCTTCGCCTACCCGTCGCGCCCGGAGCACTGGGCCATCGACGGCATCGACCTGGACGTGCGCCCCGGCGAGACCCTGGCGCTGGTCGGCCCTTCCGGCGCCGGCAAGTCCACCCTGTTCGACCTGCTGCTGCGCTTCTTCGACCCGCAGCAGGGCGAGATCCGCATCGACGGCACGCCCATCACCCGCCTCGACCCCGCCGACCTGCGCCGCTGCTTCGCCCTGGTGTCGCAGAACCCGGCGCTGTTCTACGGCACGGTGGACGACAACCTGCGCTACGGCCGCCCCGACGCCAGCGACGAAGCGCTGCGCGCCGCGGCCCGCGCGGCCCACGCCGACGACTTCATCCAGCGCCTGCCCGAGGGCTACCGCACCCACCTGGGCGAGGGCGGCGTGGGCCTGTCCGGCGGCCAGCGCCAGCGCCTGGCGATCGCCCGCGCGCTGCTGGTGGACGCGCCCATCCTGCTGCTCGACGAAGCCACCAGCGCCCTGGACGCCGAGAGCGAGCACCTGATCCAGCAGGCCCTGCCGCAGCTGATGAGCGGGCGCACCACCCTGGTCATCGCCCACCGCCTGGCCACGGTGCTCAATGCCGACCGCATCGCCGTGATCGACCAGGGCCGCCTGCTGGCCCTGGGCACCCACGCCGAACTGGTGGCCGGCAACCCGCTGTACGCACGCCTGGCGGAATTGCAGTTCGGCCAGGCGCAGAGCGTGTAGAATGCGCGCCTTTTCCCCGGAGTCCCGCACATGGCAGCCATCGGCCGTTTCAATTCCCTGCAGGTGGTCAAGCACACCGAGATCGGCCTGTTCCTCGATGGCGGCCCCCACGGCGAAATCCTCCTGCCCAAGCGCTACATCCCCAAGGACGAGCCCACCGAGCCGGGCGAGTGGCTGAACGTCTTCATCTACCTCGACAGCGAAGACCGCATCATCGCCACCACCCTGAAGCCCAAGGTGCAGGTCGGCGGCTTCGCCAGCCTGAAGGTGGTGGAAGTCAGCCGCGTCGGCCTGTTCCTCGACTGGGGCCTGCCCAAGGACCTGCTGCTGCCGCACTCGGAAGAGAAGCGCCCGCTGCAGGTCGGCGACTACTGCGTGGTGTACTGCTACATCGACGAGCGCACCCGCCGCATCACCGCCACCGCGCGCCTGGACCGCTACCTGGACGACACCGCGGCGCACTACCAGGCTGGCCAGGAAGTGGACCTGCTGGTGGTGGAGCGCACCGACCTCGGCTTCAAGGCCATCATCGACGGCAGGCACTGGGGGCTCATCCACAAGAACGAGCTGTTCAAGTTCGTCCGCAGCGGCATGCGCGAGAAGGGCTACATCAAGGAAGTGCGCGCCGACGGCAAGATCAGCCTGAGCCTGCAGCCGGTCGGCCAGGCCGCCCGCGACGACCTCGGCGAGCGCATCCTCGCCGCCCTGCGCGAGGCCGGCGGCAGCCTGGCGCTGTCCGACAAGAGCCCGCCGGAGGCGATCAGCCGCGAGTTCGGCGTGAGCAAGGGTAATTTCAAGAAGGCCATCGGCGGGCTGTTCAAGCAGGGGCTGATCACCATCCTCGACGACCGCATCGAGCTGCGCTGATTCCACCGGGCCGCAACTACCCCCGGCAGCCCCGCGGCCGCCCTCGGCGCGATCATCCAGCGGCAGGTCCGGCCGCCGCGGTCGTTACATCATGCGTTTGAAGCGGTGCCAGGCCTGTTCCCAGGCCAGCACCCAGCGCGGCATGGGCGCGCCGAAACCGGCCACTTCCAGGCGCGGGTGGTGGCCGACGACCATGTCCAGCAGCGGCTCCTGGTCGGCCCGCACGTCGACGAAGAACACATGCCGGCCGGCGTGTAGCGAAGGCGCGAAGCGCCGCACGTCGCCGCTGGGCCGTTGCAGGCCGAAGAAGCTGCCTTCCCACAGGCTGAAGCCCAGCAGCACGGCCGCCAGGAACAGCACCGGAATCCAGCCGGCGGCGCTTTCGCTCCAGCCGGCGAAGTAGCCCAGCGCCAGCACCAGGACCGCCAGGGCGATGCCGATGCCCAGCCCGTACTTGCCGCCGCGCACCAGGTCCTTGCGCATCACGTCCGGCACTTCGTGCAGGTGGCGCTGGTCGAGCTGCGCGTCCTGCTCGCTGAGCACGTGCATCTGCTCCTCGGCGATGCCGTTGGCCTTCAGCTCGCTCTCGACGTTCTCCAGCTCGTCCAGGTCGTTGCTGATGTAGTAGTGCCTGTTCATGGAGCACCTCCAGGTCAGTCCCCCGGCTCCCCCTCGGCGAACGCTCCGGCGTTCGCGGCAGTTCCACGCGGATCGCCACGTGTCACTTTTTGAATTTTACCCCCCTGGACGCTCCCGGCCCCCCGGGGCGACGGGCGTAGCGGGCCTTGCCAGGCGCCGGGCAAGGGGCGAGGATGCCAGCTCACGCACAACCGCCAGCCAGGGGCCCAGGGGCATGATCCGCGAGATTCTCAAGATGGGCGACGAACGCTTGCTGCGCGTCGCCCCGCCGGTGCCGGCGCAGATGATCGGCAGCGCCGAACTGCAACGACTGATCGACGACATGTTCGACACCATGCACCACGCCGGCGGCGTAGGCCTGGCCGCGCCGCAGATAGGCGTGGACCTGCAACTGGTGATCTTCGGTTTCGAGCGCAGCGAGCGATATCCGGATGCGCCGGCGGTGCCGCCGACCATTCTGCTCAATCCGGTGATCACGCCCTTGGGCGAGGAAATGGAGGAGGGCTGGGAGGGCTGCCTCTCGGTGCCCGGCCTGCGTGGGGCGGTGAGTCGCTACAAGCGTATTCGCTACCAGGGGGTGGATCCGCAGGGGCAACCTGTCGATCGCACGGTGGAAGGCTTCCATGCCAGGGTGGTGCAGCATGAGTGCGACCACCTGATTGGCCGGCTTTATCCGTCGCGGATCACGGATTTCGGCAAGTTCGGTTTTACCGAGGTGCTGTTCCCAGGGTTGGATCCGAAGGCGGATGATTGAGGGGCCGCCTCCTGGGCATTGGCGTGGCCGGTGAGTCCAATCGCGGACAAAGTCCGCTCCTACGCCCGTGCTCCCTGGAATTGTAGGAGCGGGCCCTGCCCGCGATTCGCGCGCAGAGCGCGCTCCTACAGAGGAATGGCGCGGGTGGGGTTGCGTAGGATCTCATCCGCGAATCGCGCCGATACCTCCGGCTATCGCGGACAAGGTCCGCTCCTACCGCATGAGCGAGCACGGCTTTTCGTAGGATGGCGTTGAGCGAAGCGATACCCATCGGCGCAACCGCATGGGTTTCGCACGCTCAACCCATCCTACGAAGAACCGAGCCCCTGAATAATTCGCGGACAACCGCCCCCAAGCGGCCGTCCGCAGCTGCACTCTCAGGACGTTTGCCCGTGACTGCCGAGCAGCGCATTGCCGGATTTCTTCTGCTTCTTCGCCATGCGTTTCTCGTGGGCCGTCTTCAGGGGCTTCTTCTTGCCTTCCTTGTGGGCGTTCAGACCTTTGCTCATGACCGTAACCTCGTGGACTGGGAAGGACAGGCATCCCTGCGGTCAGCGCTCCGTCGGCCCGCGGGCGCGGGCCGGTGCCTCTTCAGCATAGACCCGCCGGGCGCTTCAGGCTTGGCCGCTGAGCCGCTCCAGCTCGCGGCGGACCATGGCCGCGTACTGCGGCGGGCCCAGGCGGTAGAGTTCGCCGGCCACCCAGGCCAGCCAGCGCCCGCCCAGGGCCTGGCGCTCGGCCAGTAGCCGGCGGGCCTCGGCTTCGGCCCGGGCGGCGTGTTCGCGGTGATAGTCGACGCGGCTCATCCCTGGCACTGGAGTTTCTGCGGATCGATCTCGATGCTCGCCAGCGGCTTGCCGTCGCTGCCGTCGTAGTCGTGGGCGACGCGGATGCCGTGCTCGCGGATGCGCTGCAACAGCGCCGGCTGCTGGCAGGTGGCGCGCTCCAGGCGGGTGCGCTGTTCGCCCTTGAACTTGTCCAGGGCATCGGCCTGCATGCCCTCGGCCTTCATGCTGGAAATGCCGTAGCGGTAGTGCAGCACCTTGCTGTCGGTGTCCAGGCGCACGTTCTCCAGGCGCGTCACCTGGTCCACCTGCAGCGGCAGCTGCTTGCTCTGCTGCTCGAAGAAGGCGGCCGACTCCTTGAGGAAAGTGGCTTCGTCCTCCGCCCGGGCCTGGGGTTGCAGGCTGGCGAAGGCCGCGCCGGCGAGCAGCAGGGTGGCGCCGAGGCGGCGGGCGGGGCGGAGCATCGGGATGGGCATGCGGGGTTCCTCCGGCTGTGGTTGCGCTGAAGTGTATAGGCCATTTCCCACACCTGCCCGCCGCCTGCGCAACTTCCCCTGGCCGCGCCCAGTGGCTAGGCTTGCCCGCAAGGACCGAACTTGAGCCGTGCCGGCGGGTCAACCGTCGACACGGGGCCGCGCCGCGGCCGGACTGCGGAGGAAGGAAACCAGGCATGCGATTCATGGATTTTCGGGGCCTGCGCCTGGGCCCCTGGCAACTGCTGAAACTGACCGTCAAGGAATTCCTCGACGACGAGATGCCCACCTACGCGGCGGCGCTGGCCTACCAGGGGTTGTTCTCGCTGTTCCCGTTCCTGCTGTTCCTCATCGCCTTGCTGGGCTTCCTGCACCTGCCGGAATTCTTCGACTGGCTGCGCGAGCAGGCCGCCTACGTGCTGCCGGGCCAGGCCCTGGAGCAGGTCAACCCGATCATCGACCAGCTGCAGCAGCGCCAGGGCGGGCTGCTCTCGGTGGGGATCGTGGTCGCGCTCTGGTCGTCCTCGGCGGCGGTGCGCTCGCTGATGAACGCGCTCAACGCCGCCTACGACGTGCGCGAGGCGCGCCCGGTGTGGAAGCGCGTGCCGCTGTCGCTGCTCTACACCCTGGGCCTGGCGGTGATGCTGATGCTGGTGACCGCGCTGATGATCCTCGGGCCGCAGGTGATGGGCTGGATCGCCGAGCGCATCGGCCTGCAGGATTACGTGGTGGTGCTCTGGTCGCTGCTGCGCTGGCCGGTGATGGTCCTGCTGATGATGATGGCGGTGGCGGTGATCTACTACGCCACCCCCAACGTCAAGCAGAAGTTCCGCTTCATCACCCCCGGCTCGGTGCTGGCGGTGGTGGCCTGGGTGGCGGCGTCCCTGGCCTTCGGCTTCTACGTGAAGAACTTCGCCGACTACAACGCCATGTACGGCAGCGTCGGCGCCATCATCGTGCTGCTGCTGTACTTCTACATCTCCGCCGCGGTGCTGCTGCTGGGCGCCGAGCTCAACGCGGTGATCGAACACCACCTGCCCCACGGCAAGAACCCCGGCGAGCGCACCTTCGAACAGGCCGAGACGCGCAGCCCCGAGGAGGGCTGAGGCTCACTGCGCCGGCTGCTGGCTGAGCAGCTGGTCGACGATCTGCCCGGCGCGCTCGAAGTTCGGGTAGCCGCTCTTGGCCACGTCCAGCTCGGCATAGGCCTTGCGGTATTCCTCGGCCTTCAGCGCGTCGGCCTCCTGGCCGAGCATGGGCTGGTTGTAGACGCGGTAGAGCAGGGCGATGGCGTAGGGCTGGCCGGCCTTGGCGGCGCGCTCCAGCAGGGGCAGGGCCTGGTCCGCCGGGGCCTGCTGGCGAATCTTCAGCAGCGCCTCGTAGAAGGCCACCTCGCCGCGCTGGTCGGCCTCGCGGGCGCGTTCGAGCAGGTCGTTGGCGCGGGCGTAGTTGCCCGGGTCGGCGGAGGCGATCAGCAGCTTCGCCTCGAGCATGTCGTTGCGGTACAGCAGGTGCTGCTGCTCGGCGTCGTGGCTGGCGCAGCCGGCCAGGCACAGCGGCAGACCGATGACGGCGAGGCGGGAGAACGGGTGGCGCATGCCCATGAAGGTCCCTCGATGGCGAACGGGCGCGGAGCCGACGATTTTGCCGTCTCCGCGTGGGCAAGCATAGACGGCCGGCGTGCCGTTCAGGAACCGGGCGCGCGCTCTCGTGCCGAGGTGCCCTTCGTAGGATGGGTTGAGCGAAGCGATACCCATCGGGCCATGGTGATGGGTATCGCAAGCTCAACCCATCCTACGTGACTCGCTGCTGGACAGGGAGCCGCCGTCAAAGCCGCGCCAGGTTCAGCCATGCAGTGGCCGGCAAGAAAGGTGTAGCGGCGGATAACCGCGAACGGTTATTCGCCCTACGTTCATGGTGGGCTTGGCGTAGGGCGGATAACGCCTCCGGCGTTATCCGCCGTTTGACCTGGGCCATGCTCCCGCTCGGTGACGAGCACGGAGCCGCTGTCGAAGCGGCGCCAGGTTCAACCACGGAGTTGCCGGCAAGAAAGGTGAAGCGGCGGATAACCGCGAACGGTTATTCGCCCTACGTCCATGGTGGGCTTGGCGTAGGGCGCATAACGCCTCCGGCGTTATCCGCCGTTTGACCTGGGCCATGCCCCCGCTCGCTGCCAAGCACGGAGCCGCCCTCGAAGCCGCGCCAGGTTCAACCACAGAGTTGCCGGCAAGAAAGGTGAAGCGGCGGATAACCGCGAACGGTTATACGCCCTACGTCCATGGTGGGCTTGGCGTAGGGCGCATAACGCCTCCGGCGTTATCCGCCGTTTGACCTGGGCCATGCCCCCGCTCGCTGCCGAGCCCGGAGCCGCCGTCAAAGCCGCGCCAGGTTCAACCACGGAGTTGCCGGCAAGAAAGGTGAGGCGGCGGATAACCGCGAACGGTTATTCGCCCTACGCCCATGGCGGGCTTGGCGTAGGGCGGATCTCATCCGCGATTGCGCATGCAGCGGGGCAGGGCTCAGATACCGAAGGCACTCCCGCCGTCGTCGCCATCGAAGCCGCGTTCCAGCTTGATCTTCAGGCTCAGGTCGGTGCGCGAGTCGGCGAACTTCAGGGCGTCGGCGACGCTGATGCGGCCGGCTTCCAGCAGCTGGTACAGGCTCTGGTCGAAGCTCTGCATGCCCTGCTCCAGGGCGCGTTCGATGGCGCCGCGCAGTTCCGGCAGTTCGTCGCGCTGGATCAGCCCGCGGATGTGCGGCGTGCCCAGCACCAGTTCCACCGCCGCCACGCGGCGCTGGGTGGTGCCCGGCACCAGGCGCTGGCCGACCAGCGCCAGGAGGTTCTGCGACAGGTCGGCCAGCACCTGCGGGCGGGCCTCGTCGGGGAAGAAGCGGGCGATGCGCTCGATGGCGTGGCGGGCGCTGGTGCCGTGCAGGGTGGCCATGCACAGGTGGCCGGTCTCGGCGTAGTGCAGGGCGTGCTGCATGGTCGCGGCGTCGCGGATTTCGCCGAGCATGATCACGTCCGGCGCCTCGCGCAGCACGTTGCGCAGGGCGTCCTCGAAGCTGTGGGTGTCCAGGCCGACTTCGCGCTGGTCGATGATCGAGCGCTGGTGGCTGTGGAGGAACTCGATGGGGTCCTCGATGCAGACGATGTGCCCCGAGCGGTGGCGGTTGCGGAAGTCGAGCATCGCCGCCAGGGTGGTGGACTTGCCGGCGCCGGCCGCGCCCACCACCAGGATCAGGCCGCGGTCCTGCACCGCCAGCTTCTCCAGGATCGACGGCAGGCCGAGGCTGGCGGCGTCGGGGATGACCTGCCTGATCAGCCGCACCACCATGGCCACCTCGCCGCGCTGCAGGTAGACGTTGACGCGGAAGCGCCCGCTGCCGGGCACCGCCACCGCCAGGTTCATCTCCAGGTCGCGCTCGAAGTCGGCGATCTGCTGCTGCGACATCAACTGGTAGGCCAGCTGCTTGACCTCGCCGCTGCGCAGGCGGCGCTCGCCGGCCGGGCGGCTGACGCCCTCGACCTTGATGTGCGGCGCCGCGCCGACGCTGAAGAACATGTCGGAACCGGCGTGCTGCGCCAACTGGTGCAGCAGGCTGAAGACGTCGGGCAGGGCGCTGTCGCTGGCATCGCTCATGGGGAATCCTCGCAAGGGCGGGCGCCTGGGGTGGGACGGGCGCATGTTCTCAGCCTAGCCGGCCTGGTGGACGGTGGCCTGTTGGGTGGCGCGCAGCCTAGCGTGCCGGCGGCGCCGATTTCTTGACCTGGGTCGTCCCGGCGATGTCGATGGGGCTGCGCCAGATTGGCCGATTTCCTACGCAATACAAAGCCAAATCCTTCGTTGCTTGCGGACGTGGATGGCTGACTTGCGCGGGCATTTCTCAATGCTTCGTCTTGGTGCTGCCAATGACCGTCGCCATCCCCCATTTGCGGTTAGGCACTCCCCCGTTTTTACCGCTGTCCGTAGCCGGCAGCTTCCCATACTGCCGTGCCGGAAGGCGGCAGGAAGGCCGCCAGGTTCGTGCAGACACGCGACAGGGCTCGATCCCCCGGCGGCCGGCCGGGTCCATCTGTGCGTAGCGCATCCTGGTCCGGGCCTGGATGCGAAAGATACGCAATACCCACTCGACCAACGGAGACAACCCTTTTCCGGCCGCCCGCACCACCGCCGGCGATCCGCGCCATGCCCGGGGCGCCGGCGCCACCTGGAGAACGTATGGGAACTGCAAGCATGAGTACGTTGGCCGATGGCCGTTTCGCCCCGATCGTCGACATCAGTGATTCACTCCTCCGCCAGCGCCTGTTCGACGCGCTGCTCGGCGCCGCCCCGAGGGACGCCCGCCTGGTGCTGGTCTGCGCCCCGGCGGGCTTCGGCAAGACGACCCTGCTGGCGCAGGTCGAGCGGCTGCTGGCCGAGCGGGGCGAGTACACCTTCTGGGTGAACTGCGGCGAGAGCGACTGCCGGCCGGAACTGTTCCTCGAAAGCCTGCTGCAGTGCCTGCACCAGGGTGGGCTGGGCCCGGCGCCGGATGCCGGCCTCGGCGCGCTGCTCGGCCTGCTCGAAGCCTGCCCGCGCAATTGCAACCTGTTCGTCGACCAGTTGGACCTGGCCCTGGACCTCGAAGTCGAGCGGCTGCTGGAGGACCTGGCCCGGCGCCTGCCTTCGGGGTGCCGCCTGCTGCTGGGCAGCCGGCGGCAACCGGCGCTGCCGCTCACGCAACTGCAACTGGCCGGGCTGCTGCGCGTCGTCGAGGCCGACAACCTGCGGTTCACCGAGGAGGAGACGCAGCAACTGCTCGGCGCGCAGCTGGGCGAGACGCGCGCCCGCTACTGGGCGAACTATACCGAGGGCTGGCCCTTCGCCCTGCAACTGCTGCGCCTGCGCTGCAACGGCAACCTCGACGGCCAGGCACCGCCGGAGACCGACCCGTACGCCTCGCTGGGCGGCATCTTCGATTACCTCGCCGAGGAGGTGTTCGCCAGCCTGCCTGTGGAGCTGAGCGGGTTCCTGCTCGACTGCAGCATCCTGGACAGCGTGGACGTGCCCAGCGCCAATGCCCTGCGCGGGCGCGACGACGCCGAGCGCTGGCTGCGCGAGGCCGCGCGCCTGGCGCCCATCGTGGTGCCCGAGCAACCGCTGCGGGTGCGCCTGCATCCGCTGCTGCGCGAATTCCTCCTCGGCCGCCTGGAAAGCCGCGAGCCGGACCGCTTCGCCCTGCTGCAGGGGCGCGCGGCCGACTTCCACGCCCAGCGCCAGCAGGTGTTCCGCGCCGTCGAGCACGCCTCGCAAGGGGGGCTCTACTACCAGGCCGTGTCGATCATCCTGGAAGCCGGCGCGGTGCGCCTGCTGGTCAGCGAGGGGGCGGCGCGCACGCGGGCGCTGCTCGAACTGTTGCCGCTGACCCTGGTGCGCCGCGAGCCGCGTCTGCGCCTGATGCTCATCTGCCTGCACATGCTCAGCGGCGAGACGCTGCAGGACAGCCTCGACCTGTCGCGGCTGGAGGCCGCCTACGGCGGCGTGACCTCATCGGCGGAAGACGCGGAGACGCGCACCGACCTGCTCTACGTGCGCGCGATGATGCTCATCGGCTGCGTGCAGCGGGCCGGCGACGGCGCCTCCCGCGAGGTGGTGGTGCGGGCCGTGGCCGATGCCCGCGCGCGCTTCTTCGAGGACCCGCGCTACCTGTGCCTGGTGCTGCCGAGCGAAATCATGCTGCTGCTGCGCTACGGCAACATCGACGAGGCGCGCCTGCGCCTGGAGGAGTTCATCGAGGTCAACCGCAGCGAGGGCTTCCGCGAGAACCAGCCCTGGTCGCTGGTCTACCGGGCCCTGAGCGACAGCGCCCAGGCGCGCTTCGACGAGGTGCTGCAGACGGTGACCTTCCTGCTGGCCAAGGACGGGCCGCTGGCCTCGCCACAGGCGCGGGTGCTCTTCCACCTGGTGCATGCGCTGCTCGGCCATGTCCACTACGTGCGTGGCGAGCTGGAGCAGGCGCGGCAGGCGTTCGCGCACTGCGCCTCGCGCTTGGGCAACGCCATGGCCGAGGCCTGGGAGCGCGGCCTGATCGGCGCGGCGCGGGCGGCCTACTTCCTCGGCGACAGCGCCCAGGCCATGGCCAGCCTGGAGGCGGCCTGGGCCGGGCGGGCCCTGGAGTACCCGCTGCGCCGCGCGGTGGCCGCGACCCTGGTGGAGCTGCGCCTGCGCCAGGGCGAGGTGGAGGCAGGCCTGGAACTGGCGCTGGAGATCAACCTGGCGAAGCTCTGGCAGGAGATCCTGGACGGGCGCCCGCTGTTCTGGGCCGAGCTGGTCGCCATCGCCCAGGCCCACTACTGGCTGCAGGCCGCCCAGGGGCAGATGGCGGCGGCGCTGCTGACGGCGGAGGCCTTCGAGCGCCTGGCCCGCGATAGGCGCAACCGCTCCTGCGTCGGCCGCGCCCTGGCGCTCAAGGCCCACGCGCTGCTGGCCGGCGAGCTGCCCGGCCAGCCCACGGCGGTGCTCGACGAGGCGCTGGAATTGCTCGGCCAGGGCGGCGCGGTGCAGAGCTTCATCGAAGCGGGCGCCGAGGTGATCACCCACCTGCGCGAGATGTCGCGGCGCCAGGGCCACGCCCAGGCGCAGTTGATCGCGCGCTGCATCGAACTCTGGGAAAGGCACTTCCGCGCGCGCCTGGATGCCCAGGCCCTGTTCACCCGGCGCGAACTGGATGCGCTGATGGGCCTGGCCGGCGGCCGCACCACCAAGGTCATCGCCCGCGAACTGGGGATTTCCCCGGAGACGGTCAAGCAGCACCTGAAATCGGTCTACGCCAAGCTGGGCGTGCACCGGCGCCGGGAGGCGCTGGCCATGGCGCGGCGCCGGGCCATCCTGCCCTGAGCCAGGGCGCCGTTCCGGCCTGCCGGAACGGAAACCGGGGCGCGGCCTCGATTCTTCGCCGGGGGATCGGCTGCTTCCCCCAGGTTTTTCCGTGGGCTGCGTCCGCATATCCCGCGCGGCCGAACGCCAGGACGCCATCCAGGCCACTCCCGCCAGCGCCGTAGCGACGGGGGGCAGCGCTCCCCCGATTTACCCGCCACCTTCCCTCATCCCGGGACGGCTCGCGCCGTCCGAGTCTTCGCATACTGCGCCCGGCAGGCAGCGGCGGCACTGCGCCGCGCGGCCAGCCCATGACAACAACAATCCGCGGCCCACGAGGCCGCAGGCTTCGCCAGGCCGTGAGCCGCGACGGCTCAGCCGGCAGGGCGCAGGAGGCGTGCAATGAATCTTCGAAGAACGACCGCGGTACTCCTCGGCCAGGCGGCGCTGCCCCTGGCCTGCGCATTCGCCGCCGAGGGGGCCAGCTACGGCGGGCCGGTGGGCGGCACCGACCTGGGAGCGGCGCTGCTGCCGGCCACCTCCGGTCTGTACGGCGGGCTGGTGCTCGGCTACGCCAGCGGCGACCGCTTCCATGGCAACGACGGCGGGCGCGACCCGGCGCTGGAAGGCCGCATGGCGTCCCAGGTGGCCGCCCTGGGCCTGCTCTACGTCTACCCCGGGCAGGTCTTCGGCGGCACCCTGGCCTCCAGCCTGCAGGGCAGCGTCAACGGCGGGCGCATGGAGCTGAACGGCGAGGCCCAGCACTACCAGGGCTTCGGCGACCTCTACGCGGACCTGCTGATGTGGAGCCGCTACCTGGGCGACGCCGCCCCCGGCCAGCGGCCCACCGGGGCGACGCTCAAGCTGGCGTACTCGATGGTGTTCCCCAGCGGCCGCTACAACACCTCGGACCTCTACACCTCCGGGCGCAACGTCTACTTCTTCGTGCCCAACGCCGCGCTCACCTACCTCGGCGGGCCGAACGCCCTGGGCGAGGGCCTGGAGCTGAGCCTGCACGCCTTCGTCAACGTCGCCTCCCGGAACCGCGCCACCGACTACGAAAGCGGCACCGTGGCCAACCTCAACTTCGCCGTCGGCCAGCGCATCGGCCGCTGGCAGCTGGGCCTGGCCGGCTACCACGCGCGCCAGCTCGACGATGACCGCCAGCACGGCGCGCGCGTCGAGCCGGACGGCCGGCGCTACCGCGCCACCGCGCTGGGGCCGGTGCTGGCCTACGACCTGCCGCGCGCCGCCGGCTCGCTGAAGTTCAAGGCGCTGGCGCCGCTGAGCACGCGCAATTCGCTGGCTGCCAATACCGCCTACGTCGTCTGGTCACGTTCGCTTTGAGGAGAGAGCCCATGGTCCTCAAGGACACCCCTGCGCTGCGCATCGGCATCGATGTCGGCGGCACCAATACCGACGCCGTGCTGATGCGCGGCCGCGAAGTGCTCTGCGCCCTGAAGCGCCCCACCACCGCGGCGGTCGGCGACGGCGTGGCGGCGGCGGTCGACGAACTGCTGCGCGAGGCGGCGGTGGAACCGGCGGCGGTGGCCGCGGTGATGCTGGGCACCACCCAGCTGCTCAACGCCTTCCTCGAACGCCGGCACCTGGCGCGGGTCGCGGTGGTGCGCCTGGCCCTGCCGCGCGGCGACGGCGTGCCGCCGCTGCTGGGTTGGCCGGCGGAGCTGTGCGAGGCGATCGATGGGCAGGTCTTCCTGGCCGACGGCGGCGCGCTGTTCAACGGCCGCACCTACAGCGCGCTGGATGTGCGCCAGCTCGAACGGATCGGCGCATCGATCCGCCAGCGGGGTGCCGAGGCGCTGGTGCTGTCCACCACCTTCGCTCCGCTGCGCCCGGACATCGAGCAGGAAGCGGCGGCGGTGCTGCGGAAGGTCCTGGGTGACGCGGTGCATCTGACGCTGTCCTCGGATGTCGGCGGCATCGGCCTGCTGGAGCGGGAGAACGCGGCCATCGTCAACGCCAGCCTGCAGCCGCTGGCGCAGCGGGTGGTCGGCGACCTGATGCGGGCCTTCCGCCGCCTGCAACTGAACGCGCCGCTGTTCATCAGCCAGAACGACGGCACCCTGATCACCCCGTCGATGGCCACGCGCTTCCCGATCCTCACCTGCGCCGCGGGGCCGACCAACAGCCTGCGCGGCGCGGCCTTCCTCACCGGTGTGGAGGACGCCCTGGTGCTGGACATCGGCGGCACCACCAGCGACATCGGCGCCCTGGTCCAGGGCTTCCCACGGCAGACCGCCGGCCCCCTGGAACTGGGCGGGGTGCGTTGCAACCTGCGCATGCCCGACACCCTGTCCGTCGCCCTCGGCGGCGGCACCCTGGTGCGCCTGGAAGGTGGCCGGCCGGTGCTCGGCCCCGAGTCCCTGGGCCTGCGCTTGCGCCAGCGGGCCAGGGTGTTCGGCGGCGACGCGCTGTGCGCGACCGACATCGCCGTGGCCGCCCACGGCCTGCAGGGCATCGGCGACCCGCGGCGCCTCGCCGATCTCGAACCGGCCCAGGTGGAGCAGGCCATGGCCGCCATCCGCGGGACACTGGAGCACGCCCTGGAACGCATGCGCACCAGCAGCGCGCCCTTGCCGGTGGTGCTGGTGGGTGGCGGCAGCATCCTCCTGCCCATGCACCTGCAGGGCGCCGCGCAGGTGCTGCGCCCGGCCCGCGCGGAGGTGGCCAACGCCATCGGCGCGGCCATCGCCCAGGTCAGCGGGCGTGTCGACCGCTTGTTCCAGATGCACCCGGGCAACCGCGAAAGCATGCTGCGCCAGGCCCGCCAGGAGGCCATCGACGCCGCCGTGGAGGCTGGCGCCGAGCCCGCCAGCGTCGGCGTCGTGGAACTGAACGAACTGCCCATGACGCACCTGCGCGCCGGCGCCACCCGCGTGCAGGTCCGCGCCGTCGGCGACCTGGCCCTGGCCGCCACCCATTGACCCCTCCCGAAGAGGACCCGAGCATGCCTTGCTTCGATACCATTTCCAGCCAGGACCTGGCGCGCGGCGCCGTGCTGCTGGGCACCGGCGGCGGGGGCGACCCCCATGTCGGCGAGCTGTTCCTGCGTCGCCAACTGCAGCGTGGCCTGCAGCCGCGCCTGCTGCCGCTGGCCGAGCTCGCCGACGAGGCCTTCGTGGTCAGCGTCGCCGGGATAGGCGCGCCCACCGTGCTGGTCGAACACCTGCTCAGCGAGGCCGCCCTGCAGCACCTGCTGCAGCAGGCCGAGGCGTTCTACGCGCGGCCGATAGACGCGCTGATCTGCGCCGAGGTCGGCGGCGCCAATGCCATGCTGCCGCTGGCCGCCGCGGCCCTGAGCGGCTTGCCGCTGGTGGATGCCGACGGCATCGGCCGGGCCTTCCCGCACATCGACATGACCACCTTCGGCATCCACGGCTGCAACGCTTCGCCGGCTCTGTTCAGCGACGACCTGGGCAACCTGGCGCGCCTGAGCGCGGTCGACAACCCGAGCCTGGAACACATGGTCCGGGCCCTGGCCGCGAGCCTGGGCGGCAGCCTGTACGGCGTGCTCTATCCGCTGAGCGGGGCCCAGGCGAAGCGCTTCGCGGTAGCGGGCAGCATCACCCAGGCCCTGCGCATCGGCCGCCACATCCGCGAGGCGCGCGCCGGCAGCGCCGACCCGGTGGCCGGGCTGGTGCGCTTCCTCGACGGCCTGGAGCCGGGGCGCCGCGCCTGCGAGCTGTTCGACGGCAAGGTCGCCGACGTGCGCCACGAGACCCGCGACGGCTTCCACTGGGGCCAGGTGTTGCTGGAGCCGGCCAGTGGCAGCGGCGAAGCGGTGGTCATCGACATCCAGAACGAGTTCCTCCGCGCCCGCCAGGGCGAGCGCGTGCTGGCGGTGGTGCCCGACCTGCTGTGCCTGCTGGACAGCGAGAGCGCCGAACCGCTGACCGCCGAGAACCTGCGCTACGGCATGCGCGTGCGCCTGCTGGCCTACGCCGCGCCGCCGTGCCTGCTCAGCGAGGCGGCGCTGGCGGTGGTGGGCCCGGCGCGCTTCGGCCTGGACTCGCCGTGGCGCTCCTTCCTGGCCGATGACCAGGGGAGGGCGCCGGCATGAACGACCTACCTGGCGCGCAGCCCGACGGCGACCCTGCCACCTGCGCCCTGCCACACGGCGAAGGCCTGGGCGCCTGGCGCCTCGGCCTGATCCTGATGGGCGCGCTGATCGCCCTGCCGTGCTTCGTCACCGGCGCCGAACTGGCCCACGCCCTGGGCCGGCAGCAGGCGCTGCTGGCCTGCCTGGGCGGCGGCGCGGTGCTCCTGCTGCTGGCGCTGCCCGCCGCCTACGCCGGGGCGCGCTCGCGGCTGAGCACCTACATGCTGATCCTCGACGCCTTCGGCGCCGTGGGCGGGCGCTGCGTCAACCTGGTGCTGTCGCTGGCGCTGCTGGGCTGGTTCGGCGTGGTCGCCGGCCTGTTCGGCCAGGCCATGGCGGCGGCCGCGCCGGCCTTCCTGGCGGGGGTGCCGGCGCAGGGCTGGAGCCTGGTCGGCTGTCTGTTGATGCTGCTCACCAACCTGGTCGGCTTCCGCGCCCTGGACCGGCTGTCGCAACTGGCCACGCCGCTGAAGCTGGGCCTGGTGCTGTGGGCCTGCTGGGTGGCGCTGAAAGGCCACGGCATGCCGCCCGCGGGCGGTGGCGCCGGGGATTACTCGGTGCTGCAGGGCATGTCGCTGGTGGTGGGCGGGGTGGTCATCGGCTGCATCCTGCTGCCGGACATCTGCCGCCACGCCCTGTCGCCCGGCCGCGCGCTGGCGGCGGTGTTCTGTGCCTTCGGCCTGGGCTTCCCGCTGGTGCTGGCGCTGGCCGGGCTGCCCAGCCTGGCCACCGGGGAGCGGCAACTGGTGGCGATTATGCTCGCCCTCGGCCTGGGCCTGCCGGCGATGCTGATCATCCTGCTCTCGGCCTGGTCGACCAACGCCTACAACCTCTACGCGGCGACCCTGGTGTGCGCCAGCGTGGCGCCGCAGGTGCAGCGCCGGCGCCTGGCGCTGTTCACCGGGCTGGTCGGCGCGACATTGGGGCTGGCCGGCCTGGGCGACGCCCTGCAGCATTACCTGGCGCTGCTGGCCGTGGCTCTGCCGCCGGTGGGCGGGGTCTACCTGTGCAACTACTACCTGAATCTGCGGGGCGCCGTGCGCAGCCCTCGCCGCTGGCGGCCGGAAGCCTTCGGAGCCTGGGCCTGCGGGGTAGGGGCGGCGGCATTGCAGGTGCTCTGGCCGTTCACCCTGACCTGGGTGCCGGCGCTGGATTCGCTGCTGCTGGCGGCTGGCTGCTATCTGCTGCTGCGCGCCATCGCCACGCGCCGCGGAGTGCGGAAGCCGGGCGTGGCCCGGTAAGGCAGCCGGGCGCTGTTGCCTTGAGGCGCGCCCGGCGTGGAGGGATCAGTCTTCGCGGCTGGTGACTTCCACCAGGTGGTAGCCGAACTGGGTCTTCACCGGGCCCTGGACCTGGTTCAGCGGCGCGCTGAACACCACCTGGTCGAACTCGCGGACCATCTGGCCCGGGCGGAAGGAACCCAGGTCGCCGCCGCTGCGGCCGGACGGGCAGGTGGAATGCTCGCGGGCCAGGGCGGCGAAGTCGGCGCCACCTTCGATGGCGGCCTTGAGTTCATTGCACTTGGCTTCGCTGGAAACCAGGATGTGACGGGCGGAAGCGCGGGCCATGGTGATGCTCCTGAAAGGCAGAGGGGAGGGAGGCAGAGACTAGCGCATTTGCCGGTACGGTGCGGAGGGTTTCCGTCGGGGCGCCCTCACCCCAACCCTCTCCCTGAGGGAGAGGGGGCTGTCCGTGCCCCCCGGGGCGTCCGGCGTGGCCGGTGAATCCAATCGCGGACAAAGTCCGCCTACGCCCGTGCTTCCCTGGAGCTGTAGGAGCAACTGTCTTGCCCAGCGCACCGGGGCGCTTTTCGTAGGATGGGTTGAGCCTGCGATACCCATCGGACCCTGGCGATGGGTATCGCTTCGCTCAACACCATCCTACGGGGCCTTGGTGCCGGTGGCGTAGCGGATTTATCCGCGATTCCGCTGGCAGTGCCGGCGCTCATCCCGCCATCGCGGACAAGGTCCGCTACGCCCGTGCTTCCCCGGAACTGTAGGAGCGGGCCCTGCCCGCGATTCGCGCGCAGGGCGCGCTCCTACAGGGGGAATGGCGTGGGTGGGGCAGCGTAGGAGATCATCCGCGAATCGCGCCGGTGGTTCCGGCTATCGCGGACGGAGTCCGCTCCTACGGGGCGACGCCGAACCTCACTGCCTGCCGAACACCTCGTCCAGATGCTTGCGATAACGCTCCACATCCGCCTCGATGTTCGGCCGCTTCATCACGTCCACGCAGAGGAAGGTCGGCAGCGCCTGCATGCCGAGGAACTGGTTGGCCTTGTGGAAGGGGAAGTAGACCGCATCCACGCCCTTGCCCTCGAAGAAGTCGCTGGGGTCGTCGAAGGCCTGCTGCGGGGCGTTCCAGGTCAGCGAGAGCATGTAGCGCTTGCCGTGGATCAGGCCGCCGCTGCCGTACTTCTGCGAGGCGTCGGAGCGGGTGCGGCCGTCGTTGGCGTAGAGGCTGCCATGGCCGGCGGTGAACACCTCGTCGACGTACTTCTTCACGGTCCAGGGCGCGCCCATCCACCAGCCGGGCATCTGGTAGATCACCACGTCGGCCCAGAGGAATTTCCGCACCTCTTCGTCGATGTCGTAGCCGCCGTCGATGAAGGTTTGCTTCACGTCGAAGCCGGCGTGGTCGAGGTGGGCCAGCGCCGCTTCGTGCAGGGTGGCGTTGTACTGGCCGTTGGAATGGGCGAACTGCTTGCCGCCGTTGAGCAGGAGGATGTTTTGCATGGAAAGGCTCCGAAAGCTGTGAGTGGCCGGCAGGATAGCCAGGCTGCGGAAGCGGAAAAACCGGCCCCGCGGCAATTGATTTGTGTTTCTAGCTCACGAATCGGCGCCGGGAGTTGCTCCAGGTTATGCAATCGGCAGATAACCCGGCGCGCACTGTCGACTTCGACCCCGCGCCAGGGGGCAGCGAAATCCCGCCGGATCGCGCATCATGTCCGGCAGTCCACCAAGGGAGCCTTTCATGCGCGTCTTGCCGTCCGTTCTGCGATGCCTCCTGCCGTCCCTGGCGCTGCTGGCCGGCGCCGGCCATGCCGTGGCGGCCGAGCCGCTGCTCGAAGCCATCAACCTCTATCGCAGCCAGCCGCAGGCCTGCGCCGGCCGGGCCAGCGAGGCGCTGCCGCCGCTGGGGCAGGATGCGCGCCTGGTGCTGGCGCCGGGCGTTTCCGACTGGCAGTCGGCGCTCAAGGCCACCGGCTACCCCATGAGCAGCGCGCGCATGCTCAGCCTCAGCGGGCCGAAGGACGAGCAGGCGGCCATGGCGGCGTTGCAGGAGAGTTTCTGCCAGGTGCTGCTCGACCCGCAGTTCATCGAGGTCGGCGTCAGCCGCCAGGGCAACAACTGGCGCGTGGTGCTGGCGCGGCCGCTGCTGCAGGGCAAGCTGGGCGACTGGCAGGCCGAGGGACAGAAGCTGCTGCAGGCGGTCAATGCCGCGCGCGGGCAGGCGCGCCAGTGCGGCGGGCAATCCTTCGCCAAGGCCGCGCCGCTGGGCTGGAACGCGGTGCTGGGCAGCGTGGCCGAGGAGCACAGCCGCTCCATGGCCAACGGCAACTACTTCTCCCACCTGGACCGCGACGGCCGCACCCCCGGCGACCGCGCCGAGCTGGGCGGCTACAGCGCCGGCGCCGTGGGCGAGAACATCGCCGCCGGGCAGGGCACCGCGAACGCCGTGGTGCAGGCCTGGCTGGCCAGCCCCGGGCACTGCGCCAACCTGATGAGCCCGCAGTACCGCGAGCTGGGCGCGGCCTACGCGGTGGACCCGAAGAGCGACGCCGGCATCTACTGGACGGCGATGTTCGGCGCGCCCTGAGCGCGCCTCAGGCGAGACCGAAGTGCCTGGACAGCGCTGTCCATAGTGCTTTCCGGCGCTCCAGACCTTTGCATCCCCGCCCCCGACGTGGCATCCGGCGAATGCGTAGGATGGCGTTGAGCGAAGCGAAACCCATCATCCCTGACTTTTTCTGTGGGAATGCGCAAGAAAATTTCGTCAAGCGGCTGGATTATTACGGGATATGAAAAATAATATTGCCAGCCCTGCGTCTGGCCATTAGCCCGCGCGGGCAGTAACGTGCGCGTCGCCTTTGACCGGGCGTTTTTTTACCTGCAAAAGATAGCGCTGTCTCAAGGCTGCGCAGGTTTTCCGGGGCAGGGGGAATGGCCGCGCCAGAGCGCTGCGTCGGCCCCTGTTCTACAGTTTTCGTTTGGCCATGCGGCTCGCGCCCCGTTGGGGAGCGGGCCGGGTGGCGCTTTTCGCTTCAGGCTGCCAGGAGGAATAGCCCCCATGATCACCGCCCGCAATCTCGCCCCGGGGCTGGGGCTGCTCGCCCTGCTGGCCGGCGGCGCCCATGGCGACGAGGCTTTTTCCGCCGATTCGAAGTGGGGCCTGGGGGACTGGGGCGGCACCCGCAGCGAGCTGCTGGAGAAGGGCTACGACTTCAAGCTGGACTACGTCGGCGAGGCCGCGGGCAACCTGCACGGCGGCTACAACGACGACAAGACCGCGCGCTACACCGACCAGTGGGCGCTGGGCACCCACCTGGACCTGCAGAAGATCCTCGGCTGGCACGGCGCGGAGTTCCAGCTGACGGTGACCGAGCGCAGCGGCAACAACCTCTCCAACGACCGCATCAGCGACCCGCGCGCCGGCCAGCTCAGCTCGGTGCAGGAAGTCTGGGGCCGCGGCCAGACCTGGCGGCTGACGCAGATGTGGTACAAGCAGACCTTCCTCGACGACGCCCTGGACATCAAGGTCGGCCAGTTCGGCGAGGGCGAGGACTTCAACAGCTTCCCCTGCGACTTCCAGAACCTGGCCTTCTGCGGCTCGCAGGTGGGCAACTGGGTGGGCGGCATCTGGTACAACTGGCCGGTGGCGCAGTGGGCGCTGCGGGTGAAGTACAACTTGAGCCCGGAGTTCTTCGTGCAGGTCGGCGCCTACGAGCAGAACCCCTCGAACCTGGAGACCGGCAACGGCTTCAAGCTCAGCGGCAGCGGCACCAAGGGCGCCATCCTGCCGGTGGAGCTGGTGTGGTCGCCGAAGGTCGGCGGGCTGCCGGGCGAGTACCGCCTGGGCTACTACTCCAGCACCGCCAAGGCCGACGACGTCTACGAGG
This sequence comes from Pseudomonas citronellolis, assembly GCF_001586155.1. NCBI lineage: Bacteria > Pseudomonadati > Pseudomonadota > Gammaproteobacteria > Pseudomonadales > Pseudomonadaceae > Pseudomonas > Pseudomonas citronellolis. Next base: position 4,821,051 of record NZ_CP014158.1, on the reverse strand, counting down.
ATGTCAACGGCCAGCCCCAGGCGCTGACCGGCAACGCCTTCAAGTCCCACGGCAGCAAGCACGGCTGGTGGGTGGTGGCACAGCAGCAGGTCACCGCGCACGACGGCGACGCTTCGCGCGGGCTGAGCCTGTTCGCCAACTTCACCGTGCATGACCAGGCGACCAACAGCATCGACAACTACCAGCAGGTGGGCGCGGTCTACAAAGGCCTGTTCGATACGCGGCCGAAGGACGACATCGGCCTGGCGGTGGCGCGCATCCACATCAACGATGACGTGACCAAGCACCAGAAGCAGATCAACCAGGTCGCCGGCCTCGACGACTACGACAACCCGCTGTTCCAGCCGGTGCAGCACAGTGAATACGACGCCGAGCTGTACTACGGCGTGCACGTCACCAACTGGCTGACGGTGCGGCCGAACCTGCAGTACATCAAGCATCCCGGCGGCGTCTACGAGGTGGACAACGCCCTGGTCGCCGGCCTGAAGATCCAGTCCAGCTTCTGAGCCGCCCAGTCATCACCAAGGCCCCGGCCAGCGCCGGGGCAGGGAGCAGGAACCCCAGCATGCCCTTGCGTTTTCGCCCGCTCAGCCTCGCCATGACCCTGCAGCCGCCGCTGCTGCTCTGGGGCCTGAGCACCGGCACCTTCGCCCTTGCCGCGGACAGCGCCGTGCCCGCCGACGAGGTGTTCGCCCCGATGGTCGTCACCGGCACCTACGCGCCGGTTTCCAGCTTCGACCTGCCGTTCTCCATCGACACCGTGCAGCAGCCGCAGATCGGCGACGGCCAGCTCGGCGTCAACCTTTCCGAGGTGTTGCCGCGGGTGCCCGGCCTGGTGGTGCAGAACCGCCAGAACTACGCCCAGGACCTGCAGATTTCCTCACGCGGCTATGGCGCCCGCTCGGCCTTCGGCATCCGCGGGCTGAAGCTGCTCAGTGATGGCATCCCGGCCAGCACGCCGGATGGCCAGGGCCAGGCAGCGACGCTGAACCTCGATGTGGCCGACCGTATCGAGGTGCTGCGTGGCCCGGCCTCGACTATCTACGGCAGCAACACCGGCGGGGTCATCCAGATGTTCAGCCGCGACGGCTCCGGCCCGCCGAAGGTGGGCGCCGAAACCACCTTCGGCAGCGACGGCTTCAACAAGAACCACCTTTACGCCGAGGGCGGCAACGACAAGGCCGGCTTCCTCCTCGATGCCTCGCGCATGGACACCGACGGCTACCGCGACCACAGCGCCGCGCGCCGCGACCAGACCTTCGCCAAGCTCAACTTCCGCCCCGACGACGACAGCCGCCTGGCGCTGATCTACAGCAGCCTGGAGCAGAACGGCACCCAGGACCCGCTGGGCCAGACCTGGGCCGCCTACCAGCACGACCCGCGCTCGGTGGCGTCGGTGGCCGAGACCTACGACACGCGCAAGAGCATCGACCACCAGCAGGTGGGCATGAACTACGAGCGCTACTTCGGCGACGCCACCCTGCAGTTCAACCTCTACGCCGGGCAGCGCAGCGTCATCCAGTACCTGTCGATCCCCAGGGGCGTGGTCTCCAACACCCAGCGCGGCGGCGGCGTGGTGGACTTCGACCGCGAATTCCACGGCGGCACCCTGCGCTGGATCCAGCCGGTGCAAGGCGTGCCCGGCGAGCTGACCGTCACCACCGGGGTGGACTACGACCGCAGCCGCGACGACCGCCACGGCTACCAGAACTACAGCGGCGACCTGCTGGGGGTGAAGGGCGAGCTGCGTCGCGACGAGGACGACATCGCCACCAGCCTCGACCCCTACGTGCAGGCGCGCTGGGAACTGGGCGACTGGACCTTCGACGCCGGCCTGCGCCACAGCACCATGAAGATGGAGGTGGACGACCACTACCTGGCCAACGGCGACTCCAGCGGTTCGAAGAAGTACCAGAAGAACACCCCGTCGCTGTCGGTGATGTACGCCTTCACCCCCGAGCTGCACGGCTACGTCAGCGCCGGCAAGGGCTTCGAGACGCCGACCCAGGCCGAGATGGCCTACGCCCCGGGCCTGGTGGAAAGCTTCAACTTCGGCCTCGACCCGGCCACCAGCACCCAGTACGAACTGGGCCTGAAGGCCAAGGTCGGCGGCAACACGCGGATCAACGCGTCGATCTTCGAGATCCGCACCGACGACGAGATTGTCGTCGCCAGCTCCAGTGGCGGCCGCACCAGCTACCAGAACGCCGGCAAGACCCTGCGCCGCGGCTTCGAGCTGGGTGTGCAGAGCCAGCTCAGCGAACAGTGGGACGCGACCCTCGCCTACACCCGCCTGGAGGCCACCTACGACCAGGACTTCGTCGAGGGCGGCAACCTCATCGAGAAGGGCAACCACCTGCCCGGCGTGCCCGGCAGCAGCCTCTACGGCGAGCTGGTGTGGAAGCCGCGCCAGGACATCAGCATGGGCTTCGAAGGGCAGTACCGCAGCAAGGTCTATGTTGAAGACAGCAACGAGGACAAGCCGGCGCCCAGCTACGCGGTGTTCAACTGGCGCACGCGCTTCGAACAGCGCTACGGCCCCTGGACCTTCCACCAGTTGCTGCGCCTGGACAACCTGCTGGACCGCCAGTACGTCGGCTCGGTCATCGTCGGCGACAGCAACGGCCGCTACTACGAGGCCGCCCCGGGGCGTTCCTGGTACGCCGGCGCCGGTCTCCAATACCAGTTCTGAACCCAAGCAGTACCCGCTCACTGAAAGACCGAAGGAGAACACGCATGAGCACTGACGGTGCGTTTGGCAGGTCACGCCTGCTGCCGAGCCTGCTCGGACTATTGCTGCTGCTGATGGGCCTGGCCCTGCTGGCCGGCGGCGTCAAGCTGCTGAGCCTGGGCGGCTCGCTCTACTACCTGGTGGCCGGCGTGGTGCTGGTCGTGACCGGCGTGCTGCTGGTGCTCGGCCGCGCCGCCGCCATCGGCCTGTACGCGCTGTTCCTGCTGGGCAGTACCCTGTGGGCCTGGTACGAAGTGGGCCTGGACTGGTGGCAACTGGTGCCGCGCCTGGCGCTGTGGTTCGCGCTCGGCATCGTCCTGCTGCTGCCCTGGCTGCGCCGCCCGCTGCTGAGCGCGGGCCCGGCGCCCAAGGCCACCGCGCTGCTGGGCCTGGCCGTGGTGCTGGCCGGCGCCACCGCCATCGCCTCGCAGTTCACCAACCCGGGCCGCATCGAAGGGCGCATCGACCGCGCCAGCGCCGGCGTGCCCAACGCCGCCCCGGCGCAGCCCGAGGGTGACTGGCAGGCCTATGGGCGCACCGCCTTCGGCGACCGTTACTCGCCGCTCACGCAGATCAACCCGGACAACGTCCACCAGTTGAAGCTGGCCTGGACCTTCCGCACCGGCGACCTGCCCGGCCCGAACGACCCGGGCGAGACCACCGCGGAAAACACCCCGCTGAAGGTCAACGGCAAGCTCTACGTGTGCACCCCGCACAGCCAGGTGATCGCCCTGGACCCGGACACCGGCAAGGAACTCTGGCGCTTCGATCCCAAGCTGAGCACGCAGAACGCGGCCAACTTCAAGGGCTGGGCGCACATGACCTGCCGCGGCGTGGCCTACCATGACGAGGCCGCCTACGCCGCCAAGGCCGCCGACGGCACTACCGTCGCCAGCCCGGCGCCGGCCGCCGGCAGCTGCCCGAAACGCCTGTTCGTGCCCACCGCCGACACCCGCCTGATCGCCCTCGACGCCGACACCGGCAAGGTCTGCGAAGGCTTCGGCAACAAGGGCGAGATCGACCTGCGCGCCAACATCGGCAGCTTCACCGCCGGCGGCTACTACTCCACCTCGCCGCCGGCGGTGACCCGCGACCTGGTGATCATCGGCGGCCACGTCACCGACAACGTCTCCACCGACGAGCCTTCCGGGGTGATCCGCGCCTACGACGTGCGCGACGGCCATCTGGTGTGGAACTGGGACAGCGGCAACCCGGACGCCACCGCGCCCATCGCCGCCGACCAGACCTACACCCGCAACTCGCCGAACATGTGGTCGGTGGCCAGCGTCGACGAGAAGCTCGGCCTGGTCTACCTGCCCATGGGCAACCAGATGCCCGACCAGTGGGGCGGCAACCGCACCCCCGAGGCGGAGAAGTTCAGCGCCGGCGTCACCGCGCTGGACCTGGCCACCGGCAAGGTGCGCTGGACCCACCAGTTCACCCACCACGACCTGTGGGACATGGACGTGGGCGGCCAGCCGACCCTGGTCGACCTGAAGACCGCCGACGGCATCAGGCCGGCGCTGCTGGCCTCGACCAAGCAGGGCAGCATCTACGTGCTCGACCGGCGCAACGGCGAGGCCATCGTGCCGATCAACGAAACCCCTGTGCCGCAGGGCGCGGTGGAAGGCGACCACACCTCGCCGACGCAGCCGATGTCCGAGCTGAACTTCATGCCGCCCACCGTGCGCGAGAAGGACATGTGGGGCGTGACGCCGTTCGACCAGATGCTCTGCCGCCTGGACTTCAGGTCGCTGCGCTACGAGGGCATCTACACCCCGCCGTCGCTGCAGGGCTCGCTGGTGTTCCCGGGCAACTTCGGGGTGTTCGACTGGGGCGGCGTGTCGGTCGACCCGGTGCGCCAGATCATGTTCGTCAACCCCGACTACATGGCCTTCAAGTCCAAGCTGGTGCCCCGCGAGGAAGTCGCCGGCGGCCCGGCCCGCAAGAGCGAGACCGAAGGCGTGCAACCCAACGCCGGCGCGCCCTACGGCGTGATCATGGCGCCCTTCCTGTCGCCCATCGGCCTGCCCTGCCAGGCCCCGGCCTGGGGCTACGTGGCGGCGGTGGACCTGACCACCCACAAAGTGATCTGGAAGCACAAGAACGGTACCGTGCGCGACAACTCGCCCCTCCCGCTGCCGCTGACCATGGGCGTGCCCAGCATGGGCGGGCCGATCACCACCGCCAGCGGCCTGGGCTTCCTCAGCGGCACCCTGGACCAGTACCTGCGGGCCTACGACATGCGCGACGGCAAGGTCCTCTGGGAAGGCCGCCTGCCGGCCGGCGCCCAGACCACGCCGATGACCTACACCGGCAAGGACGGCAAGCAGTACGTGCTGGTCATGGCGGGCGGGCATGGCTCCCTGGGCACCCGCCAGGGGGACTATGTGATGGCGTTTGCGTTGCCGGATTGAAGGCGGCGGCGCTGGAATGAAAGAACGCCCGCGGAGTGATCCGCGGGCGTTTTTCATTCGGTAACTCCGTGCCCGGCAGCGAGCGGTGTGTGGCCAAGGTCAAGCGGCGGATAACGCCGGGGGCGTTATGCGCCCTACGTCAAGCCCGCCATGGGCGTAGGGCGAATAACCGTTCGCGGTTATCCGCCGTTTCACCTTCCTTGCCGGCCACTCCGTGGTTGAACTTGGCGGGGCTTCAATACCGCTCCGCCGCCTGTACCTCCAGCGAAAGGTCCCCGACCCAATCCGCGGGGTAGATACCTTCGGCGACAGCTCGATGAAAGGTCGAGAATGGCCAATCCTTCAACGCCGTGACCAACCCATGTTTCAACGGGTTGATATGGATGTAGTCGAAGTGCCGCTGGTAGTCGCTGTCGTCACGGATCAGGTGTTCCCAGTAGCGAGCCTGCCAGATTCCCCGCTGGCCGCGCAGGCGCTGTGCGATGGAAAGCCATTCCCCCGGTGGGATGTGGCGGGCGAAGCCGGTCTTGATGACTTTCCAGCGGGTGGCGTAATCGGTGTCGCCCGGTGGAAGCGTCCATAGGCAGTGCATGTGTTCCGGCAGTACTACCCACGCATCTATCCGGAACGGATGGCGGCGTCTGGTCCTGGCGACGACCTGGCGAAGCAGGGCTATCTCCCGCACCAGCAGGTCCGAATGGCGGTCGCGGAGTGTGACGGTGAAGAAGTAGGTGCCGCCGCCAATCCGGGCGCGTCGGTAATTCGGCATCGGTGCTCCTCCCTGGGCTCTGCCATGTGGCAGGGTACCCGGGGAGGCGGCGGATAACGCTTCGCGTTATTCGCCCTACACGAAACTCGGACCTGGCGTAGGGCGAATAACCGTTCGCGGTTATCCGCCGCTTCACCTTTCTTGCCGGCAACTCCGTGGTTGAACTTGGCGCGGCTTGGACAGCGGCTCCATGCTCGTCACCGAGCGGGGCATGGCCAAGGCCAAACGGCGGATAACGCCGTAGGCGTTATGCGCCCTACGCCAAGCCCGTCATGGGCGTAGGGCGAATAACCGTTCGCGGTTATCCGCCGTTTCACCTTTCTTGCCGGCCACTGCATGATTGAACCTGGCGCGGCTTTGACGGCGGCTCCGGGCTCGTCACCGAGCGGTGTGTGGCCAAGGTCAAGCGGCGGATAACGCCGTAGGCGTTATGCGCCCTACGCCAAGCCCGCCATGGGCGTAGGGCGAATAACCGTTCGCGGTTATCCGCCGCTACACCTTCCTCGCCAACCCCTGCATGGTTGAACCTGGCGTGGCTTTGACGGCGGCTCCGTGCTCGGCAGCGAGCGGGATTATGGCCAAGGTCAAACGGCGGATAACGCCGTAGGCGTTATGCGCCCTACGCCAAGCCCGCCATGGGCGTAGGGCGAATAACCGTTCGCGGTTATCCGCCGCCTCACCTTTCTTGCCGGCCACTGCATGGTTGAACCTGGCGCGGCTTTGACGGCGGCTCCATGCTCGTCACCGAGCGGTGTGTGGCCAAGGTCAAGCGGCGGATAACGCCGTAGGCGTTATGCGCCCTACGCCAAGCCCACCATGAACGTAGGGCGAATAACCGTTCGCGGTTATCCGCCGCCTCACCTTTCTTGCCGGCCACTGCATGGTTGAACCTGGCGCGGCTTTGACGGCGGCTCCGTGCTCGTCACCGAGCGGGGCATGGCCAAGGCCAAACGGCGGATAACGCCGGAGGCGTTATGCGCCCTACGCCAAAGCGTTTCCGGGGTTTTCCGCGGCGCCCGCCTGGCGTCTGCGCTAGGCCCATTGCGCCTGGGTCGCCAGGCCGATCAGCTCGCGCAGCCCGCCGATGCCCAGCTTGCGGTACAGGCGCTTGACGTAGGTGGCGGCGCTGGAGGGGCGCACGCCCAACTGGGCGGCGATGGCGTCGTTGTCGGCGCCGGTCAGCATCAGGCGCAGCAGCGTCTGCTCGCGCAGGGTCAGGCCCGGCTGGCGGGCGGCTATGCGTTCGGCCAGCAGCAGCGGCAGTTCGTTGGCCTGCAGCCAGGCCTGGTAGTGCAGGCGCACGGCCTGGATCAGCAGCGGCGCCAGGGTTTCCAGGTAGTCCATCTCGCGGGCGCAGAAGTACCCGTGCTCGTGGCCACGGTAGAGGTTCAGCGACAGCCAGCGCTCGTTCTCGCCGTGGGCCAGCAGGGCCACGCGCTCGCTGATGCGCGGCTGCTCGTAGCACACCCGGCGGTACTCGGGATGGGCGATGTCGTCGATGCCTTGGCGCTGCACCAGGATGCGCTCGGCCGGGCCGCGGCGGGCCATGGCCTGCTGGTTGCCGTCCTGGCTGTAGAAGCGTTCGGCGTAGTTGTGCGAGATGCGCGGCAGCGCCACTTCGCGGGCGCGGTCGGCGAAGGAGAACACCTGCGGGTTGCGCCGCGGCGCATAGGCGAAGATGGTGCACTGCGCCAGGGGCACGCCGGGGCCGATCAGCTGCAGCAGGTCGGCGGCCAGGGTGCGGCTGCGGTTGCCGCCGACGCGGGCGAACAGGTTGGCGGCGTGGCCGAGGTTCAGGCTGTGCTCGACGCTGCCGGCGCGCAGGGGCCAGTACTGCATCGCGACGTCCCTCCGGGGTTCTGCGGGTTGCGGGCGCCGGCCACTGTAGCACCCCGGCCGCCGCCATGGCGGACCGGGGATCGGCCGGGCTCAGAGGTCCAGCAGGGCGGCCTCGGTCAGCTCGGCGAAGCGTTCGGGCTCGCCCAGGGCCTCGGCGGCGAGCAGCGCCAGCTTGACCAGGAACAGCTCGCGCTGCGCCTGGGGCGCGCGGTCCAGGGCTTCGGCCAGTTGTTCGTAGACGCTTTCCAGTCCGGCGATGGTCAGTGTTTGCATGGCGGTTCCCTCAGGTGTTGCCCAGTGCGGTGTGGATGGCCCGGCCCAGCGCGGCGCCGTCCAGTTGCCGCCAGCGCGCGCAGACGTGCTGGTCGGGGCGCGCCAGGTAGGCGCCGCCCGGCTGCGCGGCGTACTTGCGGCGCAGGTGGCCGTCGGCGTCGGCGAGGCTGAGGTCGGCGCCGTCCACCGCATCGGCCGCGCCTATGGCCAGGATGCGCAGCGGGATGCCGCGCTCGCGCAGGGCCGCGGCCTGGGCCCGCAGGTCTGCGGGCAGTTCGCCGGCTTCGCTGAAGTACAGCAGGTGGAAGGCGGCGCCCAGGTGGTCGAACAGGTAGTCGTCCTCGCCCAGGCGGACGTTCGGCAGCGGCGCGCCCTGGCGCGGGCCGGCGGGGAACGCCGCATCGTCGTCGTCGCGGCAGTTCAGCGGCGAGTCGGTGTAGTCGTGGGGCCGCGAGGTGCGCCAGTGGTACAGCGGGCGGACGAAGGCCTGGCTCAGCGACAGCGACAGCACGGCATCGCGCACCAGGCGCTGGCCGGGCGTGGGCGGGGTCATGAAGCGGGTGCTCTTGCCGGCCTCGGCGATGATTTCCCGCGCCGCGCCGACGCGCTCGTGGCTGTAGGAGGGCAGCAGCGCCGGGCCGGCCAGGCCCTTGAGCGCCAGGGCCAGTTTCCAGGCTAGGCCGTTGCAGTCCTGGAAGCCGGTGTTGGCCCCGCGCACGCCGAAGATCGGCAGCAGGTGCGCGGCATCGCCGGTGAAGATCACCCGCCGGTGGATGTAGTCCGGCAGGGTCAGCGCGCGGGCGGAGTACACCGAGCACCAGTCCAGCTCCCACTGCGGGTCCTGCACGCCCACCAGGGCCAGCTGCGCGTCGATGCGTGCGCGCAGGGACTCGGGCGCCAGGGCCTGCTCCGGCGTCTCGTCGGCCGGCAGCTGGTAGTCGATGCGCCAGATGTCGCCGGGCTCGCGGTGCATCAGCACGGTGTTGCCGGGGTTCCACGGCGGGTCGAAGAAGGCCAGGCGTTCGGTGGGCAGGTCGAGGCGGATGCGGATGTCGGCGATCACGAAGCGGCCCTCGTAGGCCGCGCCTTCCAGCTTCAGCCCGAGCAGCGAGCGCAGGGCCGAACGCGCGCCGTCGGCGGCGATCACCCACTGGGCTTCCAGGGCGTAGGGGCCGGCGGGCGTGTCCACTTCCAGGCGCGCATGGTCAGCGGCCTGGGCCACGGCGGTCACCTTGTTGCCCCAGCGCAGCTCGATCAGCGGGTTGGCCCGGGCGGCCTCCACCAGGTACTGCTCCAGGCACGGCTGCTGCAGGTTGGTCATGGGCGCGAAGCGGTCGTCGGCGTCCTGCGGCGCTTCCATGCGGAACACCCGCTGGTTGCGGTAGAAGGAGTTGCCGAAGCGCCAGCCCAGCCCGGCCGCGGTCACCCGGTCGGCCACGCCGACCTGCTGGAGGATTTCCAGCGAACGGCGGGTGAAGACGATGGCGCGGCTGCCCTCGCTGACCTGCTGCTCGGCTTCGAGCAGCACCGAAGGGATGCCGTAGCGGGCCAGGTCCAGCGCGGTGGTCAGGCCGATGGGCCCGGCGCCGACGATGACCACCGCATGCCGCTCGGCCTGCGCGGCGCCCACGGCGGCGGTGAAGGCGGGGTGGACCTGGTAGTCGAAATACAGCGAGCGCCGGGGCTCGGTGGAAGGGCAGTGCATCGCGGTGCGTCTCCGGGATTATTGTGCTTGTGGGCGGATGCCGGTCGGATCGCCCCGACTCTACCCCCCACGCGCGACCGCGATGTCCCCGCAAGGGGACAACTTGCGCCGCAGCCTTCGCAGCGCTCTTGCACGGGCGTTCTGGAATTCTCGCGGAACCTGTCTACGCTCAGTTCTTGCACCAAAGCGGTGCCACGATAACGAAAGCAGCAACATCAACCGTGATTGGCCTGAGTGCGACGTTATTCGCTGTGGACCGGTAGCCGCCGGTATCGGGACTCGCCCCCGGGCCTGTAGAGCAAGCGCCGTTCGAGGCGCTCGCCAGGGACTGCGTGCGCATGGTTACGACCGTTCCCGCCCGGGACCAATACCGGGCCCTCGGCTTGTCGACGTTGGCGTTCACCCTTTGCTTCGCCGTGTGGACGCTGTTCTCCATCCTCGGTCTGCAGATCAAGGACGAGTTCGGGTTGACCGACACCCAGCTCGGCCTGCTGATGGCCACGCCGGTGCTGACCGGCTCCATCTCGCGGATCTTCCTCGGCCTGTGGACCGACCGCTACGGCGGGCGCTGGGTGTTCGGCCTGGTGATGCTGGCCTCGGCGCTGTGCGTCTACCTGCTGACCTTCGCCACGGACTTCTACAGCCTGCTGCTGGCGGCCCTGGGCGTGGGCCTGGCCGGCGGCGGCTTCATCGTCGGCACCGCCTACACCTCGGCCTGGTTCGAGCCGGGGCGCCAGGGCACCGCGCTGGGCATCTTCGGCGCCGGCAACGTCGGCGCCGGCATCACCAACTTCGCCGCGCCCTTCCTGCTGCTGGCCCTGGGCTGGCGCGGCGCCGCGCTGGTGTATGCCGCGGTGCTGGCGGCCATGGGCGTGGCCTTCATGCTGCTGGCCAAGTCCGACCCGCAGAGCCAGGCGCGCAAGCAGCAGCCCATTCCCCTGGCGGAGCAGCTGGCGCCGCTGGCGGAGCTGCGCGTCTGGCGCTTCTCGCTGTACTACTTCTTCGTCTTCGGCGCCTTCGTCGCCCTGGCCCTGTGGCTGCCGCACTACCTGATGCAGGTGTTCGGCGTCAGCCTGGCCAGCGCCGGGGTGATCGCCGCGCTGTACACGGTGCCGGCGTCGCTGTTCCGCATCCTCGGCGGCTGGCTGTCCGACCGCTACGGCGCGCGCCGGGTGATGTACTGGACCCTCGGCGTGTCGGTGCTGTGCACCTTCCTGCTCAGCTACCCGCCGACGCGCTACATCGTCAGCGGCGTGCGCGGGGACCTGGAGTTCTCCCTGCACCTGGGCCTGGCCGGCTTCATCCCGGTCATCGTGGTGCTGGGCTTCTTCATGTCGCTGGGCAAGGCGGCGGTGTTCAAGCACATCCCCAGCTACTACCCACAGCATGTCGGCGTGGTCGGCGGCTTGGTGGGCATGATCGGCGGGCTGGGCGGCTTCCTGCTGCCGCTGACCTTCGGCATGCTCAACGACGTCATCGGCGTCTGGCAGAGCTGCTTCATGCTGCTGTTCCTGATCGCCGCAGGCGCCCTGGCCTGGATGCACTACGCGATCCGCATGGCCGAGCGCGTGGAATGGGCCGAGCAGCGCGAGGGCCGCGACCTGCCGGAGTTGTCCACCCCCAGCAGCTTTGTGCTGCTGGACTGGCACCCGGAGGACGCCGCGTTCTGGGAGGCCAAGGGCAAGCGCATCGCCACGCGCAACCTGTGGATCTCCATCCCCAACCTGCTGCTGGCCTTCGCCATCTGGATGGTCTGGTCGGTGGTGGTGGCCAAGCTGCCGCTGGCCGGCTTCAGCTACAGCGCCAACCAGCTGTTCTGGCTGGCGGCGCTGCCCGGGTTGTCGGGCGCCACCCTGCGCATCTTCTACAGCTTCATGGTGCCGATCTTCGGCGGCCGGCGCTGGACCGCGCTGTCCACCGCCTCGCTGCTGCTGCCGGCGCTGTGGATCGGCTTTGCCGTGCAGAACCCGAACACGCCCTACCTGATCATGCTGATCCTCGCCCTGCTGTGCGGCCTGGGCGGCGGCAACTTCTCCTCGAGCATGGCCAACATCTCGTTCTTCTTCCCCAAACAGGCCAAGGGCGCGGCCATGGGCCTGAACGCCGGGCTGGGCAACCTGGGCGTGAGCGTCATGCAGTTCCTGGTGCCGCTGGCGATCACCCTGGCGGTGTTCGGCAGCCTGGGCGGCGAGCCGCAGACGACCGCCGCCGGCACCCCGCTGTGGCTGCAGAACGCCGGCTTCATCTGGGTGCCGTTCATCATCGCCGCGACCCTCGCCGCCTGGTTCGGGATGAACGACATCGCCAGCGCCAAGTCCTCGTTCAGCGACCAGATGGCGATCTTCAAGCGCAAGCACACCTGGCTGATGAGCGTGCTCTACACCGGCACCTTCGGCAGCTTCATCGGCTTCTCCGCCGGCTTCCCGCTGCTGGCCGGGCACCTGTTCCCGCAGGTCGACGTGCTGCGCTTCGCCTTCCTCGGCCCGCTGATCGGCGCCTTGAGCCGCGCCTTCTCCGGCGGCCTGGCCGACCGTTTCGGCGGCGCCCGCATCAGCCTCTGGGTGTTCGTCGCCATGGCCGTGTGCGTGGGCGGCGTGCTGTTCTTCATCGGCATCAAGGACCAGCCGGGGGCCTACTGGGGCTTCCTGGCCATGTTCCTGCTGCTGTTCTTCTTCTCCGGGGTCGGCAACGCCAGCACCACACAGATGATCCCGGCGATCTTCCGCATCCAGACGCCGCGCCTGTTCCCCGGCCTGCCCGCCGAGCAGCAGGCGCTGCAGAGCGAGAAGGAGTCCGCCGCCGCGGTGGGCTTCATCTCGGCGGTGGCGGCCTATGGCGGCTTCTTCATCCCGAAGTCGTTCGGCAGCTCGTTCGACCTGACCGGTGGGCCGGAGTGGGCGCTCTACGGCTTCATCGTCTTCTACGCCCTGTGCATCGTCGTGACCTGGTTCTACTACACCCGCCGTAACGCCGAGGTGAGCTGCTAGCCATCCGGCCCGCGCCGAGGAGGAGAGAAATGAGTTACTTCATCGACCGCCTGCGCTACCTGGTCAAACGCCCGCCGGAATTCGCCGGCGGCCACGGCGAGACCCGCGACGAGAGCCGCGCCTGGGAGGACGGCTACCGCCAGCGCTGGCAGTTCGACAAGATCGCCCGCTCCACCCACGGGGTGAACTGCACCGGCTCGTGCAGCTGGAAGATCTACGTGAAGAACGGCCTGGTGACCTGGGAAACCCAGCAGACCGACTACCCGCGCACCCGCCCGGACCTGCCCAACCACGAGCCGCGCGGCTGCCCGCGCGGGGCCAGCTACTCCTGGTACCTGTACAGCGCCAACCGGCTGAAATACCCGCTGGTGCGCAAGGCGCTGATCCAGCTGTGGCGCGAGGCGCTGGCCGCGCACAAGGACCCGGTGCTGGCCTGGGCGAGCATCGTCGAGGATCCGCAGAAGGCGAAGCAGTACAAGTCCATCCGCGGCCGCGGCGGCTTCGTGCGCAGCGACTGGGACGAACTGCAGACGCTGGTCGCCGCGGCCAACGTCTACACCGTGAAGACCTACGGCCCGGACCGCGTCGCCGGCTTCTCGCCGATCCCGGCCATGTCCATGGTCAGCTACGCCTCGGGCACCCGCTACCTGTCGCTGATCGGCGGGGTGTGCCTGAGCTTCTACGACTGGTACTGCGACCTGCCGCCCGCCTCGCCACAAGTATGGGGCGAGCAGACCGACGTGCCCGAGTCCGCCGACTGGTACAACTCCGGCTACCTCATCGCCTGGGGCAGCAACGTGCCGCAGACGCGCACCCCCGACGCGCACTTCTTCACCGAGGTGCGCTACAAGGGCACCAAGACCGTGGCCATCACCCCGGACTACGCGGAAATCTCCAAGCTCTGCGACGAGTGGATGAGCGCCAAGCAGGGCACCGACTCGGCCCTGGCCATCGCCATGGGCCATGTGATCTTCAAGGAATTCCACCTGGAGAACCCGCGGAGCTATTTCACCGACTACGCGCGCCGCTACACCGACCTGCCGATCCTGGTGGAGCTGGAACCGCGCGCCGAAGGCGGCCTGGTCCCCGGCAAGCAACTGCGCGCCGCGGACTTCGCCGGCAACCTGGCGCAGGCCAACAACCCCGAGTGGAAGACCGTGGCCTGGGACGAGGCGGGCGAGCGCCTGGTGGTGCCGCGCGGCTCCATCGGCTTCCGCTGGGGCGAGTCCGGCCACTGGAACCTGGAGCCGGTGGACGCCGAGGGCCGCGAGGTGCGCCTGGCGCTGTCGCTGCTGGGCCGCCACGACGAAGTGGCGCGGGTGGCCTTCCCGTACTTCGGCGGCATCGAGCGCAAGCACTTCCCCAACGTGCCGGTGCGCGACGTGCTCTACCACCACGTGCCGGCCAAGCGCCTGCAACTGGCCGACGGCCGCGAGGCGCTGGTGGCCAGCGTGTTCGACCTGATGGCCGCCAACTACGGCATCGATCGCGGCCTGCAGCCCACCGTGGGCGGCGCCGGCGAGGACGACGGCGCCAGCGACTACGGCCAGCTCAAGCCCTACACCCCGGCCTGGCAGCAGGCGATCACCGGGGTGCCGGCGGCGCAGATGATCCGCATCGCCCGCGAGTTCGCCGAGAACGCCGACAAGACCCACGGCCGCTCCATGATCATCGTCGGCGCCGGGATGAACCACTGGTACCACATGGACATGAACTACCGCGGGCTGATCAACATGCTGATCCTCTGCGGCTGCATCGGCCAGAGCGGCGGCGGCTGGTCGCACTACGTCGGCCAGGAGAAGCTGCGCCCGCAGACCGGCTGGACGCCCCTGGCCTTCGCCCTGGACTGGCACCGCCCGCCGCGGCACATGAACGGCACCTCGTTCTTCTACAACCACTCCAGCCAGTGGCGCTACGAGAAGCTGGAGGTGAAGGAACTGCTCTCGCCCCTGGCCCGGCCGCAGGACTTCAGCGGCAGCCTGGTGGACTTCAACGTGCGCGCCGAGCGCATGGGCTGGCTGCCCTCGGCGCCGCAACTGGGCACCAACCCGCTGCGCCTGGCCGCCGCGGCCCAGGCCGCCGGCAAGAGCACCGCCGACTACGTGGTGGAGCAGCTCAAGAGCGGCCAGCTGCGCTTCGCCAGCGAAGACCCGGACAACCCGCAGAACCACCCGCGCAACCTGTTCGTCTGGCGCTCCAACCTGCTGGGCAGCTCGGGCAAGGGCCACGAATACATGCTCAAGTACCTGCTGGGCACCAAGAACGGCGTGCTCGGCAAGGACCTGGGCGAGGCCGGCAAGCAGAAGCCCGAGGAAGTGCTGTGGAAGGACGAGCCCATCGAGGGCAAGCTCGACCTGCTGGTGACCCTCGACTTCCGCATGTCCACCACCTGCCTGTACTCCGACGTGGTGCTGCCGACCGCCACCTGGTACGAGAAGGACGACCTCAACACCTCGGACATGCACCCCTTCATCCACCCGCTCACCGCCGCCACCGACCCGGCCTGGGAAGCGCGCAGCGACTGGCAGATCTACGACGGCATCGCCCGCGCCTTCTCGCGCCTGTGCGTCGGCCACCTGGGCGAGGAAACCGACCTGGTGACCCTGCCGCTGCAGCACGACAGCCCCGGCGAGCTGGCCCAGCCCGAAGTGCGCGACTGGAAGAAGGGCGAGTGCGAGCCCATCCCCGGCAAGACCATGCCTTCGCTGATCGAGGTCAAGCGCAACTACCCGGAAACCTACGAGCGCTTCAGCTCCGTCGGCCCGCTGCTGGACACCCTGGGCAACGGCGGCAAGGGCATCGCCTGGCAGACCCAGGAAGAGGTCGACCTGCTCGGCAAGCTCAACTACCGCAAGCTCGACGGTTCCGCCGAAGGGCGGCCACGGCTGGCCTCGGCGGTGGACGCGGCGGAGATGATCCTCACCCTGGCCCCGGAAACCAACGGTCAGGTGGCGGTCAAGGCCTGGGCCGCGCTGTCGAAGATCACCGGGCGCGACCACACCCACCTGGCGCGGCCCAAGCAGGAAGAGAAAATCCGCTTCCGCGACCTGGTGGCGCAGCCGCGCAAGATCATCTCCAGCCCCACCTGGTCGGGCCTGGAGGACGAGCACGTGAGCTACAACGCCTGCTACACCAACGTCCACGAGCTGATCCCCTGGCGCACCCTCAGCGGCCGCCAGCAGTTCTACCAGGACCACCCCTGGATGCGCGCCTTCGGCGAGAGCCTGATGGTCTACCGCCCGCCCATCGACACCAAGGCCGCGGCCAGCGTCGCCGAGCCGCGCAGCAACGGCAACCCGGAAATCGCCCTGAACTGGCTGACGCCGCACCAGAAGTGGGGCATCCACTCCACCTACAGCGACAACCTGCTGATGCAGACGCTGTCGCGCGGCGGGCCCATCGTCTGGATCAGCGAGGACGACGCGCGCGCCATCGGCGTGGTCGACAACGACTGGATCGAGCTCTACAACGCCAACGGCGCCATCGCCGCGCGGGCGGTGGTCAGCCAGCGGGTGCGCCCGGGCATGGCGATGATGTACCACGCCCAGGAACGCATCCTGAATATCCCCGGCTCCGAAGTGACGGGTACGCGCGGCGGCATCCACAACTCGGTCACCCGGGTCTGCCCCAAGCCGACCCACATGATCGGCGGCTACGCGCAGCTGTCCTACGGCTTCAACTACTACGGCACCGTCGGCTCCAACCGCGACGAGTTCGTCATCGTGCGCAAGATGAAGCGCATCGACTGGCTCGACGGCGAAGGCAACGACTACCAGCAGGAGGCGGTGAAATGAAGATCCGTTCCCAGGTCGGCATGGTCCTCAACCTCGACAAGTGCATCGGCTGCCACACCTGCTCGGTCACCTGCAAGAACGTCTGGACCAGCCGCGAAGGCATCGAATACGCCTGGTACAACAACGTCGAGACCAAGCCCGGCATCGGCTACCCCAAGGAATGGGAGAACCAGAAGAAATGGAACGGCGGCTGGGTGCGCAACGCCGACGGCTCCATCAACCCGCGCATCGGCGGCAAATGGCGGGTGCTGGCGAACATCTTCGCCAACCCCGACCTGCCGCAGATCGACGACTACTACGAACCCTTCACCTTCGACTACCAGCACCTGCACAGCGCCGCCCAGGGCGAGCACCAGCCGGTGGCGCGGCCGCGCTCGCTGATCAGCGGGCTGCGCATGGACAAGGTGGAGTGGGGGCCGAACTGGGAGGAACTGCTGGGCACCGAGTTCGCCAAGCGGCGCAAGGACATCAACTTCGAGCAGGTCCAGGCCGACATCTACGGGCAGTTCGAAAACACCTTCATGATGTACCTGCCGCGCCTGTGCGAGCACTGCCTGAACCCCGCGTGCGTGGCCTCGTGCCCCAGCGGCGCCATCTACAAGCGCGAGGAAGATGGCATCGTCCTCATCGACCAGGACAAGTGCCGCGGCTGGCGCATGTGCATCAGCGGCTGCCCGTACAAGAAGATTTACTACAACTGGAAGAGCGGCAAATCCGAGAAGTGCATCTTCTGCTACCCGCGCATCGAGACCGGCCAGCCGACGGTCTGCTCCGAGACCTGCGTGGGGCGCATCCGCTACCTCGGCGTGCTGCTGTATGACGCCGACCGCATCGAGGAAGTGGCCGCCTCGGCGGACGACCGCGACCTCTACCACCGCCAGTGCGAAATCTTCCTCGACCCCCACGACCCGCAAGTGATCGAGCAGGCGCGCAAGGACGGCGTGCCCGACAGCGTCATCGCCGCGGCCCAGGCCTCGCCGGTGTACAAGCTGGCCATCGACTGGCAACTGGCGCTGCCGCTGCACCCGGAATACCGCACGCTGCCGATGGTCTGGTACGTGCCGCCGCTGTCGCCCATCCAGTCCGCCGCCGAGGCCGGCCACGTGGAATTCGACGGCGTGCTGCCGAAGATCGAATCGCTGCGCATCCCGGTGCGCTACCTGGCCAACATGCTCACCGCCGGCGAAGAGGCGCCGGTGGTGCTGGCCCTCAAGCGGCTGATGGCCATGCGCGTGTACATGCGCGCCAAGCACGTGGACGGCACCCTCAACAGCGAAGTGCTGCAGCAGGTCGGCCTGAGCCAGCGCCAGGTGGAAGAGATGTACCGCTACCTGGCCATCGCCAACTACGAGGACCGCTTCGTCATCCCCACCGGCCACCGCGAGGCCCTGCCCGACGCCTACGCCGAGCGCAGCGGCTGCGGCTTCACCTTCGGCAACGGCTGCCACGGCGGCAACAGCGAGGTCAGCCTGTTCGGCGGCAGCAAGCAGACCACCACCCTGGTCAAGCCGGTGCAGACCTTCGACCCGGTGGAGGACAGCCGCCATGGATGAGCGCCAGCCCCAGGGCCTGCTGAGCCTGCGCGTGCTGGCCCGGCTGCTCGACTACCCCTGCGCCGAGCTGCAGGCGGCGGCCGGCGAGCTGGCCGCCATCCTCGACGACGAGACGCGCCTGCCCGAGCCCCTGCGCAAGCGCCTGGGCCAGTGGTGCCAACGCCTGGCGCAGAGCGACCTGCTGGACCTGCAGGAAGCCTACGTCGAACTCTTCGACCGCGGCCGCTCGGTCTCGCTGCTGCTGTTCGAGCACGTCCACGGCGAATCCCGCGACCGCGGCCAGGCCATGGTCGACCTGCTGGCCGAGTACGAGGCCGCCGGCTTCCAGCTCGACGCCCGCGAGTTGCCCGACCACCTGCCGCTGTTCCTCGAATACCTCTCCACCCGCAGCCACGCCGAGATCGGCCAGTGGCTGGGCGACATCCAGCACATCCTCGCGCTGCTCGCCGCGCGCCTGGAAGAGCGCGGCGCCGACCACGCGCTGGTGCCCCACGCGCTGCTGGCGCTGATCGGCCGCAGCGAGCTGATCCAGCAGCAGCGTCCGGCGGTCGAGGGAGAGGCGCCGGACCACACCCCGCAGGCTCTGGACGCGGTGTGGGAAGAGGAAATCGTCCGCTTCAACGCCGAGACCGACCAGGACTGCAGCCTGCAGTCCGCCGAGGGCCGGCGCCTGGCCGAGCGCAAATACCAGGCGCTGCCCCAGGTCGTCCAGGTCCTGCCCGCCACCCCGTCGCCCCTGGCGGACGGCCAATGAACGGAGGCTCATCATGTTAGAAGACTACGTTCTGCATCTGCTCTACGGTTACTACCCCTACCTGGCCGGCACCGTGTTCCTGCTCGGTAGCCTGCTGCGCTACGACTACGGCCAGTACACCTGGAAGACCGGCTCCAGCCAGCTGCTCTCCAGCCGCCACATGCGCCTGGCCAGCAACCTGTTCCACATCGGCATCCTGGCGATCTTCTTCGGCCACCTGGTCGGCCTGCTGACGCCGCACTGGGTCTACGAGCCGTTTCTTTCCGCCGGCCACAAGCAGCTTATGGCCATCCTCTTCGGCGGCGCGGCCGGGGTGCTCTGCGTGATCGGCGGCGGCATGCTGCTCTGGCGCCGGCTGTTCAACCCCAGGGTGCGCGCCTCGTCCAGCTTCATGGACAACCTGATCATCGCCCTGCTGTTGTTGCAGGCGTGCCTGGGGCTGATCACCATCTTCTTCTCGCTGCACCACCTGGACGGCGAAATGATGTTGGCCCTGGCCGGCTGGGCGCAGTCCATCGTGTTCTTCCGCGGCGACGCGGCCAGCTTCCTGATCGGCACGCCGCTGATCTTCAAGATCCACATCTTCATCGGCCTGACCATCATCCTGCTGTTCCCCTTCACCCGCCTGGTGCACGTCTGGAGCATCCCCCTGGGCTACTTCGGGCGTAACTACCAGATCGTCCGCCGGCGCGGCTGAGGAGCGAAGCCATGGCCCAAATGATCGCCGTCGAGAACCTGCCGGCCGAACCCGTCGCGGTGATCCGCGTCGGCAGCGCCCGGCTCAGCGAAGCCGACATCGCCCGGGAAACCCCCTTCCACCCGGCCGCCTCCCTGGCCGAGGCGCAACTGCAGGCCGCCCGCGCCCTGGTGGTGCGCGAACTGCTCGGGCAAAGGGCCGCCAGCCTCGGCCTGCTGCCCGCGGGCGAACTGGCGGAGGAGGGCGCCGACCAGGCCGTGGCGGCGCTGCTGGAGCGCGAACTGCAAGTCCCCGAGCCCGACGAGGACGCCTGCCGGCGCTACTTCGAAGCCCACCGCGAACGCTTCGCCGAGCCGGCCAGGATCAAGGTCCGCCACATCCTCCTGCCCGCCGCCCCGGACGACGCCAGCGCCCGCGACGCCCACTACCACCTGGGCGAAAAACTATTGCGCGAACTGCACCGCGACCCGCAGCGCTTCACCGAACTCGCCCAACGTCACTCGGCCTGCCCGTCGAAGGAGGAAGGCGGCGACCTGGGCTGGCTGCGCGCCGGGCAGACCGTCGCCGAACTCGACCAGGCCCTGCACCGCCTGCCCCTGGGCCTGCACGACCGCCCCCTGGCCTCGCGCTACGGCTGGCACCTGGTCAGCATCGACCAACGCCAGGAAAGCCGCCCGCTGCCCTACGAACAAGTCAGCACCCGCGTCCGCCACAGCCTGCGCGAAGAATCCACCCGCCAGGCCCTGCGCCAATACCTGCTGGCGCTGGAGAAGGAAATTGGGGTGCAGGGCATTAGCCTGGACGACAGTCCCGAGCATGGTGCTCGGTCGTGACGTGAGTGCCACCCGCACCATTCACCTGTAGGAGCGCGCCCTGCGCGCGATTCGCGGGCAGGGCCCGCTCCTACAGTCTGCAATGAGGCACGAAGCTTCCCCGTAGGAGCGGACTCCGTCCGCGATCAGGCGGATAACGCCGTGGGCGTTATGCGCCCTACGGATTTCCAAAGGGACATCCACACCGCCCGTAGGGCGAATAACCGTTCGCGGTTATCCGCCGCTACACCTTCCTTGCCGGCAACGCCGTGGTTGAACTTGGCGCCGTTTCGAGGGCGGCTCCGTGCCCGGCAGCGAGCGGGATTGGGCCGAGGTCAAACGGCGGATAACGCGGAGCGTTATTCGCCCTACGCCAGGCCCACCCGTAGGGCGAATAACCGTTCGCGGTTATCCGCCGCTACACCTTCCTTGCCGGCAACGCCGTGGTTGAGCCTGGCGCGGTTTCGAGGGCGGCTCCGTGCTCGGCGGCGAGCGGGATTGGGCCGAGGTCAAACGGCGGATAACGCGGAGCGTTATTCGCCCTACGCCAGGCCCACCCGTAGGGCGTACCGTTCGCGGTTGTACGCGGTGATCACCGTTGCCGCCAACACCATGGCCGAACCCGAAGCGCCAGCCCCCGTAGGATGGGTGGAGCGAAGCGATACCCATGCTGCCGCGCCATTGATGGGTATCGCTGCGCTCAACGCCATCCTACGAACAGGTCCGGTGTTCAGCGGTTGGGTGTGGTGTCCACCTGTGGCCATTGCCGGTAGGGCACCCAGAGCATGCCTTGCCAGTGCAGCACCGTCAGGGCCTGGGTGGGGCCGTGGAGGGTTTCGCGGCGGGGTTGGCGGGTGTCGTGGCGGTAGCTGTCGCGCAGGGCCGGGACCACCTCTTGGGTGATCCATTGGCGGATGCAGCGGTTTCCCGGGTGGAAGTAGTGGATCAGCGTGGCGTATACGGCGGATTCGCTGAGCAGCAGTTCGTCCTCGTAGTCGCCATTGCCGCCGCGCAGCCAGGCGCGGCGGTGCTGGTCGTCGTCCAGGTTGCGCTGCACGCGCTCTTCCAGCATCGGCACGCCCATCAGCCGGCCGAGGTCGCGGGTGCTGAACCAGCATTGGTCTTCCAGCAGCAGGGCGCGCAGCTGGCGCTTGTGGCGGGTGAACAGGGTGGGGATCAGGACCTCTTCAGACATGGTGCACCTCCGGGGTGGAGGGGGAAGAGGGCAGGTACGGCGAAGCGCCTTCGGGCTGAAGGCTGGGGGTGATAGGCATATCCATTACCTCTGGTCGCTTCTTAGGGCGTGATTGGAGTCGGGAGCTAAGAAACCCACCAGAGACGGGCCGGACGTATTCCCCTTGCGGGTCTTGTATTAGCCCACTCCCGACAACGCGAGTGACCTTTCTTGCGGACGTGGTTAGACCTTCGGGCGCAAAAAAGCCGCAAAAGCTATCGGGTGCGGTGGACCGCTCTGGTTTAGGCGTTTCTTAGGCGCCAGGTGCGAGGGTATGGTGTCGGCGGCGTTGGGTCAACTGAACAGCGCATAACCGTCAAGCGGTTATGCGCTGGTTAAAGCTTCCGTTAGGAGGTTGGAGATTGGTTGGTCGAGGGTTGGCGAGAGCTATACGCCTTCCAAGCCTCCGATGCGCCGAAGCAGATCAGTGCAAGTGGCAGCCCCCATTTGATATCTGCACTGATGAGCCCGAAGACTTCGCACAAATACAAAACGCCAGACATGAGGATGAATATCCCAAAAAACATAGCGATAACTCCTGTGCAGTGAGTAGGCAGGGGCTCGTCCTTGAGCCGGGCACAGCTAGCTCATCCCTTGGGCGGGTACGGATCATTTCCGTAGCTATTGCGCTCGCGGATCTGACCTTTTTCGTTGTGGATGAAGAGCTCGCTCTTTTGGTTGATCGCAATGCTGCGTGCGTGCTCTATCGCTTCGGCCTGGGTGTCGAACTCCTTTGTCGCCTTGGAGTTGCCTTCACCTTTTACAGCCCAATTGTCACCGTGAGGGACGACGTGTTGGTTCTTGCTCATGAGTTTTACCTCAAAACGAGATTATGGATTGAGCCTATTGGCTAGGCTCTGCCGCGTGCCTAGGAGCTTTCTCAGGTGCTGAGGTGTTGGCTCCGACGGCTAGCCGTTGACACCGCATCAGGGTGGTCCATAATCACGCCCCGCATTTCCCCAAATGCTTACGTGATTGTGGCTACCTTGATCACGGTCCGTGTAGGTGGGCTTTGTTCACCATCACGGTAAAGGCCCTCGGCATCCGTTGCAGCGGTTGTCGAGGGTTTTTTACTTTCAGCCCATCATTTCACTGTCGCTAGACAGCTGGCGCGTCCTTGCGCCACACATTGCTAAAGGTCTTTCTACAGAACACTCCTAATGCCCTTCCATGGGCTTTTATGGTCTTGCGTACCTTTTCAGATGGATTTATCCCAGGTGTCGAATATTATCAATAGGTTACCAACCGGCTGGATTTGCTCCGTTTCACCAATTCCTGGAATATGTGCTTTCTTTTGCGCTAAGTACTGGACTGATAGGGAGTCGGAATTGGCCACGAGGGTGAATGACGGTTGTGGCGGATCATTGGGGCACGCTGCGTGCTGGTAGGGGAAGAGCGTGTGACGGAGAGGAGAAACTAAGAGGGAAGTGGATTAATACTCAGGGGATGCTCTATAGATAGCGTCAAGCTCTGCTCTTAAAATTGTATTTTGACCTTTGAGAAAGTCCTTGTGGGAGGGAGGAAGAGGATGAATTCTATTTTTCGCTATTTGCTGCTGAATTCTTTTTGGACTTAGTCGGTACTCAGTTCTCGCCGTCTTTTCAGTAGTGTAGGTTTTGAAGTGATTTTTCACCTTCTCGGCGTCTAGAGAACTCATCAGTGATGTAGTTGTTAGCTTGATTTCTTTAATGAAGCTTGCAGAAACAAATCGGGCATGGATCATGATTGTTGAGCAGCCTGAGAGCTTCTCAACCTCCAAAAACGTGAGAAGCCGACTTCTCCAGCGTAGGGCCTGATACAGGCTTTTGCGGGTACATAGATCCCTGCCAGGAAGTCCTGTGCTCCGAATGGCCGGAGCAGTCTCCAAAATGCCCATCTTGATGAGGGTCGGGATATCCTTGACGCCCAATCGTAGTTTGCTGGCTGCTTCGCTAAATAATATTCCTGAGCAGGAGGAGGTCTGGAGTCTGGGGGCTGTAGGAGGCCTAGGAGTGGTAAGAAATGAGAGAAGCTCTGCGGAGATTTCGTCCTTTCGATAGGCGACGAGTGATGAGCCGAAAGCCCTGTTACGTACCTCCTGGATACCCGCCGAAGTCAATAGTTTCTGTACAGTCTTGGGTTTGATTCCTAGATTCTTGGAGATTTCACGGTTGAGTACATAGGTCTGGTGGAACCTTTCGACCTCACTGCAAGGGAATAGCACCCCAACTTTCCTCTGAAACCGCTCTCCCTTAAGTAAGCCAAAGTAGTGAAGACGCTTTATCGTCTGCTTACTCGTGGTCAATGCGTATGCTGCTTCCGTTGCATTCATAAGCCTATTGGCGTTGCACGGATAGGGCTGATGATCGAAGTCATCCCAACTGATTTTGGGACACTCCATCAGTAAGCGGCAGAGATCCTGTACTTGGAATAGTTTGATAGTGGTTCCGGTAGGCCTGCTCTGATTTGGGATCTTGCTCTTCTGGGATCTTTCAATCTTGAAGGTAAATCTGAGCTCTGCTGGATTGAATAATAGTTGGCTACACTCACAGGCGTGAGCTCGGGATGAGGGTTTCTGCTGCGATGCGGCAAAAAAGTACTCGATGGCATAAGTGCGCAATTGGGTGTTGTCTGTCAGTAGCCATGGTGCCAGAATTGCCCGCCGATGTAGGCAAGGGTAAAGAGATTGTTGCTTTCTGATATGGCTGAAGAAGTAGTCTTTATCACCGGTGGCGACGTTTTGGCAATCGGCTAGCAAGTCATGGCTGCGTATTGGGCTTTCTAGATAGCGTGTGCATTTTATCGCTGTGCAGAGGTTTTTCATATAAATATGGTCAGCCTCTTGGAGTGCCTGCGCAACTAGCATCGTGGAGTAACTATTGGCGGGTTGAGTCGTGAGTTGGCGTAAGTCTTGGCCGCAGGCGCAAATCCAGCCTTTTAGGTTGCGCCAGCTAATAGGGACGTTACAGCTAGGGCACGTCAGATAGTAATATTGGCTGTGTTTGGGGCAGATATCACAGAACTCATAAGCATGCATATGGTGTAAGTAGCCCTCTCTCAGGCAGTCTGGACATATGGCCAGATCTTGGCGCAGCATGTGAGTCGGTAACCGTATCCCGTTAATCGTGAATACGTCGGTGCGATAGCGCATGGGCTTGGTGTTAAATATAGATTTAAGTAGTTCTCGATCTTCGTTTCTCAGTGTGGGTTGCCCCAATATCAATCTATATAGATTCGATCCTACCCATTGATTAGCGGGGATCCCACTATTCCCCAGGCCAAAAGACTTAAGGAATTGGTCCACGCAGAGATAACCATTTCTTTGAGCCATTCGCAGGATGGTGCTTGCAAAGCTTTCCTCATCCAGTGGAAGGGCGACATAAGGGATTCTCATCATTATCGCTTACCAAAAAGAATTCCCTGCAGCTCTGCTAGCGAAAGTTCAAAGGGGTTCTTCTTCGTCAGGCGTCGCGCATAATGAATTCGTGTCGCGGCATAAGCCAGGTCTTCACGGATAAACTTTCGGTCGTTTCTTTCCAGTGCCTGTTTCAAGGCGGAGTGTAGCAATAGCCTGAGGATGCGCAGGTTTCCAGCAGTGAAAATAAAAAGTGCCAACAGAAGTTTTTCGTCGCAAAGAACCAACACTTCATCAAACGGCATGGCATTGCTGATTTCTCGGGCAAAGGCCGCCACGAGTGTGGCGTAAACGTCCTGTTCCTCTGGTGTGCCCAGCGAGAAGTTGTACAGGTAAGCCCTGAACGGAAATCTGCCCGCCAGTTGCTCATCTTCATCCACGATCTCCTCACTTTTTCGAGTGCCGGAGAGAATGACAGTGCCTTTGAACGTATTGATCAATACCTTAACCCAGTCGCATACTCCGTTGCGTGTGGGCTCGGCTCCTCGTGATATTAGATGTTGCCACTCATCCAAAATGATGATTTTCGTGCAGCAAGTAGCTAGCAAGGTAAACAATCGACTCTCCAGGTTACTGAGAGATTGATTGTTCTTGTGTGAGCCCAGCTCCTTAAGAATACGATCGACGAGGCCTTTGATCGTTGCATGAGGTGGGACTACACAGCTGATAACCGGCCGCAGGATCGTGACGCCGTCCTTGCTGCGGGTAACTCGGGAGTCACCGACCCGGGCGGTGAGGATTTGACAAATTCGCGTTTTGCCGGTGCCGGCATCGCCGAGCAATAGCACCGAACTTGGCTCGTGGCGGTCACGGGTCATTTCGATTGCCTCATTGATGGTGTCCATCGCATTCTTGAAATACGGGTGGACCACGGTAAATGAGGAAAATCTGGTAAGAATGTCTGTTGTGTCAGGACTCTTCATGCTGAATATCCTCGACGTTAAATGTTTCGAACTTCTCGGTCTCGATGATGCTCAAGGAAACTGAAATTGGGCGGAAATTGGCCTCCTCAGAGTGTACGTAAGGGCGTTCCAGCGATTTGTTTTTCCCGGAGGGACAACTCTTTTTGCCTCGTTGCTTGGCAGAGCGTTGAGCAGCCTTCCTTTTGATCTCTTGGATGTCCTCGAAGAGTTCCTTGCGCACTTTCAATGCCAAGCTCTCATTGAAGTTTGTCCGGCTCTCATTGATCTCTCGCATGACGTTGAGGTGTTCGCTTAAGGTCAATTCATGCTGATATGCTGGTCGGGTTGCAAATGCCGGAATCATCTCTTTAGGCGAATTGCGATGAGCAACCCAGACCTCAGAGAGGTCACATGGGTCGTAATAGACGATAGCGGTTTGTTTTTTTCCCAAGCGTGCGGCAGTTTCTGCAATTCCAGGCCCGGTCCATAAGAGATTGAACATTCTCACACGGCCATTGGACAGTCTGCGATAACAGATGCTACGTGTCAGTTGCTTGAGGTCGGATGAACTGTAGCGTTCTGGCGGTGGTGATTTCTGAAGGAGTTCCAGGCGCTTTTGGTGAGGCGACATGTACAGTTCATCGTGGTAACTGTTATGGTAAATCTTCAGCCACTTGATAAATGCGGTGCGAAGTTCCTGGAGTGTGAGGCAGGCATGCTCTTTTGACTTGTAATCACCCAGCTTGGCGGGCGACTCCTTGGTCGTACCGGGCAGCATATGCACCAACCCCTGATCAACGGTTCGGAAGAAGCGCTCAATAAAGGCTTTCGCGTCCGGTTGTCCTGGAGGGACGTAGCGCAGCGAGATGCCCAGGGTATTGGCAATGTTCTGAAGCCAGTCGTTGGCGTTTTCTGAACCATTATCCAGATCAGCGTTACGCATCTTTCCCCCGCTGTCAGGATCATCCTCGTCTCCTTGAATGGCATTAATGAGAGCTAAAACCACGTGTTCTGCGCAGACGGCGCCAAGCGACATGTGCCAGCCCGTGCATTCTCGCGTGCTAGGGTTGAGTCCTGCGACCAGGACTGGCCGTCCCAAGGGTTGGCCGGTTTCGTCGACAACCACCACATCCATGGTTTTTGTATCAAATTGCACTGTGGCGTACAGGTCGTCCTCCACATAGAGAGCTCGGCCGTGTTTAAAGGTCCTTTGTGCCGCCTTGTTTCCTTCGCGCATACGTACGGCGAGGTAGCGGTCGGTGCTCACCACTTGCCGCCAGAACGTGGCATAGGAGGGCGGTTTTAGTAGCGGCATGTCCGCCTTCGCACGCTTAACGTTTTCCGCCTGAATATGTCCTTTCAGCAAACGGTAGGTGTATTGAATGGTCGGGCGTTCGCGAGTCAAATAGACCGTGTTGATGTAATGTTTCATCATTTCGATTACGGCTAGTTTGATCGCGCGTGACCGATGTGTGGGATAGTTGGGTAGCAATGCCAACGGATTACGATTGTTGCGCAGATAGCGCATGGTCCAGCAGTACACTGTGACGGGGGAGGGTTTGCGCTGATCGCCGAGAGAGGCGGCGGTCACGTCAATCAGTTTGCGCAGACGGCTTCTCGTGCAGCCCGTAAGTTCTTTCTGTTCCAGATAGGCTTCTACATAGGCACGGCGATAGTCATATTTCTGCCGGTCGGCTGCCGAGCGGAGCAACCGAGAAGCGTCGCTGAGCTCGCCAGGGGCGGCCACCTTTTTAGTGATGCTGCCCTGATGTTCCAACACGGCAAACTCCGCGCGTGAGAGGTAGCGTCGCTGGAATCCAGTAAGTGAGCACAGAGAGATCTGGTCATCCAAGACGCAGGTGACGACATAGGTGTCGTGTTCCAGATCGTACTGGGCACCGACCATTGGGGGGCTTGAATGGCTCATGATAATACCTCCAGCGTCGTGCTTGTTGTTAATAAACGGTCCAGATCAACGCCGAAGACCTCGTTGAAAATGGCCAAGTATTTGGCCGAACAGCTGATGGCTGGTAGTTCTCGTAGCAAGGCGTCGAGTGTCAGATGTCTCGGCAAAAGAGGTATTTGGCTAATGAGGTAGGCGTATTCTTCGGGGCGGGTATTGAACGAGCGTGAGTACAGCAGTTTTAGATTTCTCAATAGATGGTGTGGGCGGATATCACTGGTGTCTAAAAGTTGAAGTTCGCTACCGCGCTCGTTGAGTAATTTTTTTGCAGCCGTTAATTTTCGAAGATATTTTGAGGGTAATCGATTTCGATCTGGTTTTACCTCTACATAAAATAGCTCTTCACTACTGTTTACGCAGAAGTCCGGTGTGTAGATAAAAGTTTCGCCGTCATCGAGAAGCGTCAAGGTTTCAGGTTGGCTCCGATAGTCCAAGACTTGCTTATCGAACTCAAGTAGGAGGCAGTAATCTGCTTCCAGCACGCTTTCGCAGATTACTTGACAGTTATTCTTACGGGACGGGAAAAAAACAACATTTTTTCCATAGTGACAGCGAGTCACGTTTCGTGCTGTTTCATTAGCTGCAGCCATGATGAGTCCCCTGGGCTGGATGGGCCTAACCAGGTGCCGTACTCAGTACGCGACGAGAGCAATTCGCATCCTCGCCATGTGTCGACACTCAAGGTCGAGAGTCCTCCTCTTTACGGCCCGGTGTAATACGGAATTTCGAATTTTTTCTTGAGGCTAAATGCGTCTAAACCGGGGCTTAGATAGGGGTGTTGCTTTAGCATTTGCTAGGCGTATGGTGAGGGGGTGTTCTGCTTGGTACGGTACGGGTCGATGGAGCTAGGCAGGCAGCCAACGCGGCATGTCACGCGTTTGCGTTCGCTCTTCATGGGGCACTCGTTGCCTCAGGTGTTTGGTTGTGCGCATAAACCCTATGCCCTAATGACCGCAGGGAATATGTGGGCTGATCGTCAAGTACTGAACGGACTGATGGACAATCCTTATCAAGACTGGCGGGTCTGTTTTCGGGGCGGAAAAATCCGAGATGAAGTGCGTATTCGCTTGTGCGCGGAGTTTCAGATGTTGTCCGAGGTCTATAATAATCCACTCTGGGATGTTCTAAGGGTGCTGGCCACTCAACAACCTACCGATAGCCTTGTGGAACACTTTAAACTGAACGGTCATGATATTGCCGGCTTCTCCAATCCAGACATGGAACGCCTTTGCGGCGTGCCGAGCTGGCAGCGCTTTGGATTGCTATTGGCGATGCTTTTCTCATTCTCTTTGAAGTGGCAGCTGCACAGTCTATGGTTGCAGAAGAATTTTTCGAATTACTTTGAGATAGCTTGTTTGCGCGAACCACTTTGCTTCGTTTCGACGGAACTGTATGAAGTGCTGAGTTCTCTGCTCGCTAAGCGTCAGGATATCGTCATAAATAATTGGCCAGAAACCGCCGAAGCACTTCATCAATCCATCAAATTCAGGAATTATTTGTTTTGCCTGATGCGTGAAATGCAGTGGGCAAAAGACGCGGATGATCGAGGCTATGAACTACTCTGGAAGCTAATGGATCGTCATTGGGCTTGCGAACTCAAGGTGCTGCTGATTGACAGTACGCAGGGGAGTAGAAGGCCCTGTTCCACTGCGTTGCTGCAAAGTGCGAGACGGGCACTAGACTACCAGCGGCGAACTCAACTGCAGTTTGTCGCGTAGGGTGCACACCAAGGCGTCACTCTTACCGGGTCTCTTGTCTGGCGAGGGTACTGGCCTGAGCAATTCGTTCAGGAAGCGTGTGTTGCAGTACCGTCTGCAACTGTTCGATTTGACGGCGCTGGTCACGCAACTGGTGTTGTTGCACGCGTAGCGCTGTTAGGTGCGGACGGAGGCGCTTTTTCAGCGATGATGCTTCTTCCTCTGCATCCAACCGCGCGCGTTGCAGATGTGCCTGTTCGGTGTTCCATGCCGCTTGGCTCTGTTCGATTTGCGCGTGCAGTTCGCGCAGTTCCCGCTCCTTCTCAAACTCCCGCTGAGTCAGCATTTGAGCTTCGGCGATGAGTCGTTCATTGGCGCGATTGAGGGCGACGACATCGTTTTGCTGGCTCATCAACTGGTCTCGCACGATGCGAAGCTCCTTCTTTAACTGTTGGAGTTGCGCTTCATGGCGGCTCAGTTCTTGGGTTCTTAGCTCCTGTTGGTGTTGCCGATAATGTTCGAGGGAGTCGCGCGCATGTCGAAGCTTCTCTTCTAGCGATCGCAGCTGTGCCGCACGCTCCTCCAGCAACAGTTGAGCATTGGTGTCGGCTTGCAGTAGGCGGCGAATCTCGACTTCCCCGTGTTGCTGTTGATTCAGCAACAGGTGTTCACGCTCACGTTGCTCTTGCGCCAGTTGCTTCAGCTGGCTGACTTGCTCCTGCAACTGCTGGATCCGCTCGACCTGAAGTTGTCGTTGATGGCGAAACTCCTCCTTCTCTCTCGCCAGGGCTTCGCGTTGCGTGATGATCGCGTCCTCGGCCGCGGCCTGCAGACGTTCCGCCACGGGTAGCAAGAGATGCTCGAGCTCCCGAATCAACGAGGGCGTTGGATCAGGTCTAGGCTGATTAATGAGTTCCTTCAGATAGCGTTGAATGGTGCTTTTGGATCCGGTGTTACCTAGCTCGATACGGACGTTGTCGATGGTAGGGCGCAAGCCTCGCGCAAGCAGCGCATCGCGAGCCTGTTTGACCAAGGCTTTGTTGACTCCGGCATTGGCCATGGCGACCTCCGACAATTTCGTAGCGTGTCATGGAGTATGGAATTACAGGTGTACTGCCGCCGAATTTTGGCATCAACAGCTGACGAACTGACGTTAGAGAATTGGGATTTCTCTAACGTGAGGCGTGAAAAGCACCGTTATAGGCGGTTATTCGGTACGCGGGAGGTGGCTCATGGCGACTGACCGGGTGACGCACTATATCCAGGCCGGCACGCGTGACAGTACGCTGCGCCGCTATCGCCAGGCCCTGGAGCATTTCGAGGTGGTCTGGGGTGGTTTCCTGCCGGCGACTGCCGAGTCTGTTGCGGCCTACCTGGCGGACTACGCCGGTGAGTTGTCGAGCAGCACGCTGCGCGGGCGTTTGGCGGCGTTGGCGAAATGGCATACGCGCAATGGCTTTGTCGATCCCACCAAATCGTTGCGGGTGCGCGAGGTGTTTCGTGGTATCCGAGCCGAACATCCGCAGGTGGAGCGGCAGGCAGAACCGTTGCAACTGCAGGCGTTGAACCAATGTGTGGAATGGTTGGAGCAGTGCGAGCAGTCGGAGGATGCCGCTGAACGACTGCGCGCTCACCGTGATCGCGCGCTGATCCTATTGGGCTTCTGGCGGGCCTTTCGCAGCGACGAGCTGTGCCGACTGCAGGTGGAACACATCCACGTGCAGCCGTCGCGAAAGCTCGTGGTCTTCGTCCCGCGCAGCAAGGGGGATCGCGAGAACCGCGGGCAACACTTCAGCGTACCGGCCTTGCAGCGTTTGTGCCCGGTGCAGGCCTATGAGACCTGGCTGGCCGTTTCTGGCCTGCAGCAGGGGCCGGTGTTTCGGGCGCTGGATCGCTGGGGGCATCTGGCCGAGGAGGCGCTGCACCCGAACAGCGTGTCACGCATCTTGCGCCAGGCGCTGCTGCACAGTGGTTTGGCGGCTGAGCGTTATAGCAGCCACTCGCTGCGTCGTGGTTTTGCGACCTGGGCCAGCGACAATCGCTGGAGTCAGAAGGCCCTGATGGAGTATGTCGGCTGGCGTGATGGGCGTTCGGCCTTGCGCTATATCGAGCCGGAGATGCCCTTCGGCGAATTGCTGCGCCAGCCCTCCCGGTCGTGACGCGCCAGGGGGAAGGTGGCTGAAGAAAAAATCGACCAGAACCCCCGAAGTGAAGATTTTCTGCGGGGAGTGAGGAAAACTTTCAGGCGGGCGGCGGCCGTGAAGATTTCCTTGCGGCAAGAGGACTGCCGACAAGCATTGCGCGAGTAGTCGTACTACTCAGGTTGGCCATTTGCGCGCATGCTGCATTCAAAGGGGCGGACAACGAGGGGTGTTATGGACGCCGTGGATTTACCGAGGATGTCGGTACCAGCGCTGATGGAGTACCTGCGCGCTGCGGATGGAGTAAGCGTTTCGCTGGAGCGCTACCTTCAGGTGTTCGCCATGCACCCGGAAACCTTGGCGGCTCGGGCGGGCGTGACGTGCAGGGAGCTCTCGCATACGCCGGAGTCGGCGCCAGTGCAGGCGTTTATCCGGGATGCGCTGCGGGTGGTACTGATGTTAGCGGAGAGTGGTTCCTCGCTCGACCGCGTGATTTTCTGTTTCCGTAACGAGCCGCTGCCGGCCTTCGATTATCGAACGGCAGAAGAGTTGGTCAGTGCGGGCAAGACCGACCACGTACTCCAGTTCATCGAGTCTTGGCTAGCAGGGGCTCAAGGATGAGTCGCAAGGCTTCCCTTGGCCCCTCTGCCTATGTCTATGTGGCGTGTTATCGAACACTCCTCAGGGCAGTGGATCGCCGTTATGACGTTCGTGGCTATCTACTGCATGACATGGTGCTGCTATGCCTCGCGAATCATGGCCGGCTGCCACCGGCAAGACGATGCTGTTACCGGGAGTTTGTCCAAGATGAGGCCCTTGATTATCTGGAGCGCATGGCAACTTGGCTACTCTATGGGGCCATGGGACTGCTGGGGCCGAACCGAATAGTGAGCGTTAGTTCTACAGGCGCTGATTAACGTCTACCAGTCTTGGGGGGCGTGGTCTGTTGAATCTCCTGGAGGAAGCGGTTGCGCCGTCTTGAAGGCTGCAACCGTCTCGTTGTTCGATGACTCGGGCATGGGAGCGCGCCATACTTGCATGTGGCGAGGAGAGTGCGCTTAGTCTTTCCCGAGGTGAGGTTATGACCGCTGTTGGGCGAAGACGACCAACTGCCATTGAATCTTACCGGCCCCTGGTGCGTGTTGGTGATGGTTTTGTGGCGGCAGTGTGTGCCCCTTGGCAATTGCGATTTCATCTCCGCAGGCGGTGCATCGGTAAATTCCCGGATTGGTTGCCGTTGCGCCGGGCGCGTGTGTTTCATCAAAGGCGGGATGATTGTTCTGCTGCAAGATTTGCGAATATTTATATTGGGCCATAGTTGTCTGTTCTCGCTGTTTTTAGTTCTCTTCGCAGCGTATAAAGTGCTCGCTGTTCTTGATGTACATTTCTATTCGTTGGTTTTCCCAATGATATTTTTCTGTTTTCTTGTATGAAATGGATGGTTTCCAGATACCGAAAAAGATGTACTCCTCCCCTGGGTTGAAATGTGTGGCGAGATCGGGAGTGGTGACAACGATCTGGGGTTGAGGTTTCTTGATGACGTTCTGGGCGTTTGGGCTGACAAATGGGGGGACGAGCTTGAGTGTATGATATTTCCGTTGGGTCGAAGGCTGCTCGATTCTGTCAATGTGGCCGTTAATAGCTAGGGGAATGGTGTATTGGTCTTTGGGGTAGTACTTGAGAAAAGTATGGAGATTCTCATGGTCAAAGAAAAATCTTGACCACGGGACTTTCATTCCTTTGTGATCTAGGGTGATGAGTTCCTTTAGTTCTTCATTGTTTGCGCAAAGATTGCGAAGCTCAAGTATCTGTTTGAGTGTTTTTAAATAGGTGCTGAGCTTCCCATGGCTGGAGTAGCTCTTCTCTGGGGTGTCTGGGCGCGGTGGTCTAGCTTTTCGTTCGAAAGCCGCCTTTGTAGACTCCCAATATGCATTTTGCAGAATGTGGAGACGCAATTCGTAGCGTGCGTTTTCGATCGCGCCAAATAAGTCGGAATCAGATTCTCTTGCAACAACCGAAAGCGCACCTTTCAAGTTGTATTTACAGTTCTGGTGATGCTCTGAGCTCTTCTTCAGGCGATAGCAAGGGAGAACCTCTATCGTCTGGTCGGCGCATTTTCGAAGGTGTCGTTTGACAAAGCTTATTTCTGCATTGCACACATGGGAGTCGCAGTAGGGTTGGGGGCTTGTGCTGAGCGCTTCATACTGTAGCGCAGTGATGCCGCCCAACCCTTGGATGAGTGCTCGAGGTATCTTGCTCCCCACAGGATCTCCTTGCTATGACTGTATCTCTACTGAATACACTCCTGTGTTTTGCGGAGGAATGCAAGCCTCCGCTACCCTGCTAGGGATTAGACATTCGTTGTGTTTGTTTCCGAAGAGAGCTAACTGTGAGGGTAACTTTTGCATCACTGCTACGAATCGTAGCAGCAATACTCGATTCGACTACCGTAGAGGTCATCCCATATGCTGGTGTGGCTGTGCGGTCGTACTGCTTGTGAAGTTGGCGCTTGTTGTGGCGTGTCTTTTTGTAGAGACGTTGGTTGGCAGCGCACTGGACAGAGAAGAGAAATACTTGGCGATGATCTCCCTTTGGTGCGTAGATTACTTCTACGGTATAGTCTGAACGCTGAGTTAATCCCTTGGGTAGGGATAGTTAAATGTCAAAGCTTGTCGAGTTCCGAGCCGCAGAGAAGGCGCTGGCTGAACAGCTGGCACACTTGGAGTCACTGAAAAACGATGCCGCGCTCAAGGCAGAAATCGAGTTCGAAACGAAAATCAAGGAACTGATGGCGGCCTATGGAAAATCGCTACGAGATATAGTTTCGATTCTCGATCCGGAGACGGTACGTGAAGCCGGTGTGCGTGGCGCTCGCATATCTCAATCGACGCGACGTGCGCGTGCTGTCAAGGTGTATAGGAATCCGCATACTAGTGAGATGGTAGAAACCAAAGGTGGTAACCACAAGGTATTGAAAGCCTGGAAAGCGGAGTATGGCAACGATGTCGTTGAGTCCTGGTTACAAAGCTGATCCGCTGGCTCGCTACGCTTTTGCAGCGTGAGGGGCTGCGACAGGAAGTTGAGGAGGCAGTATAGAAACGACCACTCCTGTCGCAGTATTGACTCCGGAGCTGTACTTCATCTTCCGCTGCATCCTAATGACTTGCTTGTTACTCTTTTGTATTGGCATGGCAATCTGGTTTTCGCTGATCCCCTTGAGTCGCGCCACCAAACACAGTCAAACCGCGAAGCCAGCCTCAATGGTTTCAAGCATATGTATGGTGGTGGTCAGAGTAGGCTGATCGTTATGCCAGTATGCCAGCTAAGAAGAGGTGAGCAGCTCCGCTGAAAAAAGATGTGAACACTTGCTCCTATGTCGGGGGCAGTCCATTGCTGGCACCCTGTTAGGAGTCGTCAAATCGTCTGAGGTGGCAACTGCTGCAGACAGTTGCTTCGAGCTTAGCCCTCGCCGTGCATTTAGCCCCACCAAAGTCACCGCCAACCATCACTCCCGCAGCTGTCATCCGTGCTTTTCGGGAGCATCGCTCTGTGGCTCGAGTGAAGCTGTTCGGGGTGCAGTAGTATCTGTGCGTGCCCGTTGGCCATGGTGTTTCCTACCACCTGCCATGCGCTGATCGGGGGGGAGGAGCCTTGGCTGGCACATCGCTACCAGCGAGCAGAAGGTTTCGAAGCGGCCGGCGAGAGTCCAGAAGATACCTATATGGGCAGCGTTACGCATGATGTCATCGATTGTTTATTACGATACACTTGAACAGTATTTTGTATTTCGTTCATGATTTGGGGCTCCTAATGCTGTCTGCCAGCAATGACCCATAGCGAGAAATGACAGCTTCCAGTCTTTTCGATCAGATGGATTTGTTAGATAGGGTGGCAAACTGATGGTGCATTATTCAAATAAAAACTTCGTGCCTGGCCAGAATATAGGTTTCATGTTGGTCAAGGCGCGGAACATTGTCTCGTGTGAGGCGGATGCTGCCCTGAAGGAACTGGGGGTTACTGGGCAGCAAATGGGCGTGCTGTTAACTCTACGCCGAGGTGAGGCGATTACCTCGGTGGCGCTATCCAAACTCTTCTGTATCGACACTGGTTCGGTCTCACGCATGCTTGACCGGCTTGAGAGCAAAGGACTCGTTCGTCG
Source organism: Pseudomonas citronellolis (assembly GCF_001586155.1). Lineage (NCBI taxonomy): Bacteria > Pseudomonadati > Pseudomonadota > Gammaproteobacteria > Pseudomonadales > Pseudomonadaceae > Pseudomonas > Pseudomonas citronellolis. The sequence goes on along the minus strand of NZ_CP014158.1, from coordinate 4,785,230 downwards.
CATCCGGAGTACCGAGGACCGTCGAGTGATCGTCCTGCGCCTGACTCCGGAGGGGGAGCGAATAGCTGACAGGGGGACTGAGTTCATAGTCCCTTTGCTGAATTCTCGGCTATCGAGGTTCAGTGAGGAAGAGTTCTCCGAATTTTTCCGCTTTCTTCAGATGTTTCTATCTGACTGATCATTAGAGAAATAGGCTGTGTGCTTACGATGCAGATGTGAATGCGAATTCGTGGGCTTCTTTCAAGCGAGGTGGTTTGCCAGGATGAAGCTGAATCGGCCAATTTTCTTTGCTTAGCCCCCTATGTAGACTGCACGTGGTACATCCGTCTTGGGGGCTAGGTTCACCATGCGCCGGCAGTACTCATTTTTGAAATTTCTGATATGTAATACCCACTACTGCAAGTTGTGTCAGAAATTCGACCAACGCGTCGAGCCGGCGGCTTGGTAGGCGCCATTCCGGATAATCGTCAAGGATAGTCATTACACTACGAACGACCAACGTCAGTTTTCCCTCATCCCTAACATACTTGCTCGATATTTGCTTGATGATTCCCCGCATATGCTCAATCTGAGCCAGTCGAATTACCATTATCGCGTTCTTTTGCTCGTTGGTGAGCTGGCGGAGTTCTAGGCGAGATAATACCTGCCTGCCGTGATTAGCAAGACTGAAGTGCACATGTGAATGGATATATTGCCGTAGGCGCTGCAAGCCGCTGGCATTACTCGGATCTTCTGCCCGGAGTGTGTCCAGCAGATCTGACTCATGCTCTTCGATTAGCTCGAACAGCAATGCCTGCTTGCTGTCCATGTGGTTGTATAGCGATCCGGCCTGCATGCCGAGAGCATTGGCGAGCTGGCGCAGGCTGACGCTCTGGAAGCCTTGCTCGACGAACAGCTGGAGTGCCACCCGACGAAGTCTTTCGTGAGCGCAAGGCTGTTTGACCAATTGCGGCTTTGTGTATTCCTCGTGCCGATATAGCATCGATTCGGCGGCTGGGCAGTCGGACTCGGCAGTCGATATGGTTTGTTTCACGATTAATCTCGATGCAGCGTCAAGGCAAGCCCCTGGCCTCCGCCGATGCACAGCGTGACAAGGCCCTTCCTGGCATCGCGGCGGATCATTTCGTACAGGAGGGGAACCAGTACCTGGCAGCCGGAAGGGTCGATCGGGTGGTCAAGAGCGATGGCACCACCATTGACTTTGTCGATGTCCCAACCCTGCTCCCCGCCAACTGACAGAGCCTGCGCGGCGAAGGTTTCGTTGGCTTCTATCAGGTCGAGATCGGCCAGTGCCCAGCCGGCCTTTTCCAGGTATTTGCGGCTGGCTGGGACCGGCCAACACCCATGATTCCCATCGCGGCAGCGGATCGTCTGGGCCGCCATGGCGACTGTCTCAGACCCGACCCGCACAGCTTGCTCATGGGCGGGCACGACATAAGGCAGCCCGGCAGTGATTGCCGCCCGGCGTGCCGGATTCTGTCCGCAGCCCTCGATAAGCACCTGGCAGAGAATCACTTCATCTACGTAGGTTGTAGCCAAGCCTGTTTTGTCTAGCAGGGTGCGGATTACGGCGCTGCCTAATTCGACGGCACTGAAGTCGGCCAGGCTGTCCTGGAAGACACCGATGGCGGTACGGTCGGCGGCGACGACGTCTTGCATGCTACCTCTCCGAATAAAACTGTCTTCGGCCCGAGCTCTCGTCGTGGTCACAACTGGGTGACCTGGATGTGTGCACTCATGCCAGTTGTCTGAGTGGCGTCGTGGAACTGTGCTTCACCACGCAACCGGGCTAGCAATCGTGTCTTGCGCTCTTCGGCGTGGGCTAGATAGCGCTCCTTGACCTGGCCATAGCCGCGTACGGCATCCGGCAATCGAGCTAGCTCCACCGCAGCGGCAAAGTTGTCGGTAGTGAAGCGGGCCAGCACTTCGTCGAGGATCGCCTCGTAGCTTTCCAGCCATGCGCGCTCGACCTTGCGCTCATGGGTGCGAGCGAAGGGGTCGAGCCAGGTGTTACGCAGGCGCCGGAAACGGGCGAGCAGGCGGAAGCCCTTGAGCATCCATGGACCGAAGCTGCGCTTGGCCGGTTCTACACCCGGTGCAGTCTTGTTGAGCAGTGGTGGGGCCAGATGGAAGTTCAGGTGGTAATTGCCCTCGAAGGTTGCCTCGATCTTACGAATGAACTCGTCGTTGGCGAAAAGACGGGCTACTTCATACTCGTCCTTGATCGCCAGTGCCTTGAAGTAATAGCGCGCCACTGCCTCGGTGAGGGCGCCGGGCTGGCCATTGAGGGTGCTTTCCGCGACGCTGAAGCGTTCGACGCGCTTACGATAGCGCTCGGCGTAGGCAGCGTCCTGATAGTCGGTCAGGAACTTGGTGCGCCGGGCAACGATCTCGTCCAGGTTCTGCGACAACTGCCGGTCGCGGCTCTCGACCCTGCCCGCTGCGAGCAACTGGCGTACTCGTTGCGAGTCAACTGCGTAGCGGCGGCCCCAGACGAAGGCAGTGCGATTGAACTCAACCGCCGTGCCGTTAAGTTCGATGGCCTCCAGCAGGGCCGTCTCGCCTATCGGCAACCAACCTTTCTGGTAGGCATAGCCGAGCATGAGGGTATTAGTGGCGATGGAGTCGCCCATCAGAGCGGTAGCGATCGCGCTGGCATCGACAAATTCCGCCCGCTCCGCGCCGACTGCTTCGTTGATTTGTGCGGCCATTTCGTGACTGCGGAAGCGAGGGTCGGGGTTTTCCAGCAGGTCACCGGTTTCCGCCTGGCGGGCGAAGGTGCGGACGAAGGCGCTGGTGATGCTTTCTTCGCTGTTGATCAGGGCTTGACTGACGCCCTGGCGCAGCTTGGCCAGGGTCTCTGTGTTGGCACTCACCACCAGGTCGCAGCCCAGCAACAGGCTGGCCTCGCCCTCTGCGATGCGGGGGGCGAACAGTTGTTCCTGGCGAGCGGCGATGCGGATGTGTGACCAAACCGCGCCACCTTTCTGCGCCATCCCGGCCATGTCCAGGTTCAGCACGCCCTTGCCCTCAAGGAAAGCTGCCATACCCAGGAGGGCGCCGATGGTGACCACTCCGGTGCCACCGACGCCGGTGACTAGGATGCTGTAGGGCTGCCCGAGGTCGGGCAGCAACGGCTCGGGAAGCTCCCAGACATCCCCGGCGCTCTGCACCAGCGCTTTGGGCTTGCGCAGCCGGCCGCCTTCGACGGTGACAAAGCTTGGGCAGAATCCAGAGAGGCAGGTGAAGTCCTTGTTGCAGGACGACTGGTCAATCTCTCGCTTGCTACCGAACTCGGTCTCCACTGCGACTACCGACATGCAGTTGGACTTATTACTGCAATCGCCGCAGCCTTCGCAAACCGCCTCGTTGATCACTACCCGTCGCGCTGGATCGGGAAATTTGCCGCGCTTGCGACGGCGGCGTTTCTCGGCAGCACAGGTTTGGTCATAGATGATCGCGGATACACCGGGAAATTCACGCAGCTGCTTCTGCACTTCTTCCATCAGGTCGCGATGCCGGACCGGTACCCCGGCTGCCAGGTCGTGTACCTCCTGGTATCTGTCCGGATCGTCGCTGACTACCACGATACGCTGAACGCCTTCGGCGGCGAGTTGTCGGGAGATCTGCGCCACGCTCAGGCTGCCGTCCACCGGTTGCCCTCCGGTCATCGCCACAGCATCGTTGTAGAGGATCTTGTAGGTGATCGGCACCTTGGCCGCCACGGCCGCGCGGATGGCTAGCAGGCCAGAGTGGAAATAGGTGCCATCGCCGAGATTGGCGAACACGTGGCGGGTTTCTGTGAATGGCGCCTGGCCGACCCAGGCCACGCCTTCGCCGCCCATCTGGCTGAAGGTCTCGGTGCGCGGATAGATCCAGGCCGCCATGTAGTGGCAGCCGATGCCTGCCAGAGCTCGGCTGCCCTCCGGTACTTTGGTTGAGGAGTTGTGAGGACATCCGGAGCAGTAGTGCGGTACCCGCTCCATCAGGTTGCTGAATTGCTGCTTGCAACCGAACTGGGCGTCTAGCACCGCCAGGTGCATCTGTAACGGACCGTGCGGGTGCATGCGCAAGATGCGCTTGGCCAGGGCTCGGGCGATCTGCGCCGGCGTCAAGTCGTTGATTGCCGGCAGCAGCCAATCGGTGTGCGGCAGGCTCCACTCGCCCTTGTCGTCGAACTTGCCGACGATGCGCGGGCGCACATCCTCGCGCCAGTTGTACAGCTCCTCCTTGAGCTGGTACTCGATCATGTGGCGCTTTTCCTCGACCACCACGATCTCTTCCAGCCCTTCGGCGAACTGGCGCACTCCCTCGGCCTCTAGCGGCCAGACCATGCCGACCTTGTAGACTCGCAGGCCTATCCGCTCGGCCTGCTCCTGGTCGATTCCGAGAATCTCCAGCGCCTGGCACACATCCAGATAGGACTTGCCGGAGGTGATGATGCCGATGCGTGCCCGACTCGAGTCCAGAGTCACTCGGTTGAGGCCGTTGGCCCGGGCATAGGCGGCGGCTGCGTAGAGTTTGTGCTCCAGCAATCGCTGTTCCTGGGCCAGCGGTGGGTCCGGCCAGCGGATGTTGAGTCCGCCTTCGGGCAGAGCGAAATCGGGAGTGACCGGCTGCACGCGATTGATGTCAAGGTCGACGATGGCCGCGCTTTCTACGGTATCGGCTACCGCCTTGAGCGCTACCCAGCACCCGGAGTAACGCGACATGGCGAATCCGTGCAGACCATAGTCAAGGTACTCCTGCACGCCGGATGGTGCCAGCACCGGCATCATCACGGCCTTGAAGATGTGTTCGGTCTGGTGCGGAAGCGAGGAGGAGCGAGCACCGTGGTCATCGCCGGCAATGGCCAGCACGCCGCCGAAGCGTGAGGTACCGGCGGCATTGGCGTGACGGAATACATCGCCGCAGCGGTCCACGCCGGGGCCCTTGCCGTACCAGATACCAAACACGCCGTCGTGCTTGGCGCCGGGGAACAGGTTGACCTGCTGGGTACCCCACAACGAGGTGGCCGCGAGGTCTTCATTGACCCCCGGCTGGAACAACACCTGGTGCTGCTTGAGGTGGTCGCGGGCTTTCCACAGCGCCTGGTCGAAGCCGCCGAGGGGGGAGCCGCGATAGCCGGAGATAAAGCCTGCGGTGTCGAGGCCGCTGTCGAGGTCGCGCTGGCGTTGCATCAATGGTAGCCGGACCAGTGCCTGGATCCCTGTCATCAGGGCCTTTCCGGTCTGCTGGACGTACTTGTCTTCCAAGGAGAGTGGTGTGCTCACGGCTAACCTCCAATTGTTCTTGTCGTTGCGACCGCGCCAGGACGTCTCGCATTTTGTTGAACGAATTATTGGTTAGTGTTCATTTTTTGTTGAGTGATAAAAATTACTTATAGGTATCTGAAAATCTAATGCCTTGGTTTTCGCCTGTGCTTTTCGGCAATAGATTTCTGTGTTTCGGCGATACCCCGATTCGTTGTTTCCGGCCCCGCCCTTCCCGTCTACTAGTACTGCGGTCGTGCCGAGAGACCGTCAGCACCGGCTGAAAATAACAACGAGCAAGACGGAGACTGCTGATGTCGAGTGCCAACCTGATCTGGGGCCATTTGCTGCTGGGTATGCTGGCGGCTCTGGCGTGTGGGGGCATGGTCCAGGCGCAGGAGTTCGAAACTGCCAACCCGGACCTGAAGCTGCGCAGGGACAATACTCTGCGCTACAACCTTGGGGTCCGGACTGAAGGGCGTGATAGTGCCCTGGCCAATAACGCCACCTACGATGAGTCCGATTCGAAGTTTGATCGTGGGGGCGTGGTGACCAACCGCGTTGACCTGATGAGCGAATTCGAACTGACCTGCCGGGAGTACCATGGCTTCCGCGTCAGCGGTGCAGCCTGGTATGACCAGGCCTATGCCGATACGGATGTCGAGACGGCCTCCGGTAACGTCTACTACGCCGGCGCGGGGGCTGGCTCGAGTACCTCCAGTTACAGCGGCAGGCACTGCTCCGGATTCACAAAGCGCTATCACCGAGGCTTGAGCGGCGAGCTGCTTGATGCTTTTGCCTTCACCCGCTTCAACCTCGGCGACGTACCGATCAGCGTACGTGCAGGTCGTCATACGGTGTATTGGGGCAATGGGGTGCTGATCGCCGGCCATGCAGTGTCCTATTCGCAGGCCCCGTTGGATGGACGCAAGGCGGTTAGCAGCCCGGGGACCGAGACACGCGAGATATTTCTGCCCCTGGGCAGTTATCCGCCCAGGCCCAGCTCACCGAGAACCTGTCCGTCGCCGCCCAGTATTTCCTCGAGTGGGAGTCGACCCGCGCGCCGGAGAGTGGCACCTATCTCGCTTCTGCCGGCGTCGCTCTTGAGGGCCCTGACCGGATGCCGTTGTTCACCGGCGTCGCCCGACCGATCAACGATCCGGTGACGCCGCGAAACCGCAGCAACTGGGGGGAGATGGGCACCTATAGCCTGGATTTCCTGCACTCGGACCTCAGTCTGTTCTACCGCCGGTTCGACGACTACAACCCGTGGGGGCTGCAGGTCGGCAGTGACTTCGCACGCTACGTCTACGCCAGGGACGTTCGACTTTACGGCCTGGGGTGGTCGGTGGGACCGGTATAAGGTGGCGGGTCGGTTGGTGTCGACCTTTCCTATCGGCAAAACGCCCCGCTGGTATCGAGCAACTTCAGTATGGCCGACAACGCGGGAGGCCGTGGTGACACCTGAACATCCCCAATGCACTGGACATGCCCTTGCCCCAGGCCGAAGACATTGTCGCCTTGGCTCTGCAGGAGCTGCCTAACGGTCCGACCCTGGTCCATCCCCAATACGTCGACATTACTGGCTCCGGGCAGGCGCCGGGCCGGGTGCGACGCGAGCACGTGATCGCCAAGAGTGCCGAGGCCGCGGTTTTCATCGGCAACGACTGACACACTTACCACGAGAGTGAACGAGGCCTGCTCATGAAAGGTTTCAACAACGCGGAATTAAAGCGGGGCTGGCACGTGATAATTCTGGTAGTCGTCGGAGTGGCGACAAGCTCTAGTTCGCTGCTGCTGTACAGCTTTGGCGCCATGGTTATACCGCTGGAACGGGCCATGGGGTGGGCGCGCACTGACCTGCAGGCGGCGATCACTGCCCTGTCACTGGGCACCATCGTCGGCGTGCAACTGGCCGGCTGGCTCAACCTGCGCTATGACCTGCGCGCCGTCACGCTGGTTTCGCTGGTCGCGCTAGCCCTGAGTGTCTGCACGCTAGCGCGCATCGGTGGTTTTATCTGGACGCTCTACTTGGGGTTCTTCCTAGTGCCGCTAGCCGGGCTGGGTACCTTGCAGATCACTTGGTCGCATCTGGTCAATCTATGGTTCGAAGAAAATCGCGGGCTTGCCCTGGCAATCATCCTCAGCGGCTCCGGTCTTGCCGCAATCGGTTTGGCTTCTGCTTCGTCTGCTTTCTGGTCGGCCCGTTATTGCTGCTGACGCTGGGGGTGTATCCGCGCTTCAGGCAGGAGTCGGCGGTAGTGCATGGATAATTTTCTGGACAAATTATTAAAATGTGTTCAATTAATTGGCTTCTGAAATCGTGTAGAAAAAATAAGAAGGAGGCTGTATGCGCGCTGCTGTGATTTCCGAACGCAATGTTCCGCCGCTGGTGGGCGATTTCTGTGAACCCGAGCTGCAGGACGGTGCGGTCCTGATCGACGTCGACACTGCCGGTCTCGGCGGCTGGGATGTGCTCGGTGCCTATCGCCTAGGGGTGGAGTACCCCTGCGTGATCCGTGGAGAGGGTGTGGGGCACACCACCGATGGCCGCCGCGTGTATTTTGGTGAGCGCTCGGTAGCGCCGTTTGGTGCCTGGGCCGAGCGTACCCTGGTACCTGCTCCCGAGGTGTGGGAGGTACCGGATGACGTCGACGACAAGACCGCCATCAGTATGGGCATCGCCGCTACCGGGGCCATAGTGCCGTTGGAGAAAGCCGAGATCCAGAAGGGCGAGAAGGTGCTCATCCTTGGTGCCACTGGTACCCTCGGCCAAATAGCTCTACAACTGGCTCGTGGTATGGGGGCGGGTAAGGTGGTGGGTGCCGCACGCGCGGAGCAAGCCCTGTTGGGCCTGAAAACGCGTGGTATCGCTGATGAGGTGGTGACTTTGGGGGGAGCGGACGACGTGGCCGCCCTAAAGGACGCCGCCGACGGTGGGTTCGACGTGGTCCTCGATCTGGTCTGTGGCCAACCGATGCTCACCGCCCTGAAGGCCACCAACTGGGGAGCGCGGATCATGACTATCGGTACCGGGGCGGGGCGGCAAGTCAACCTGGACATTGCCGACCTGCTGTTCCGCTCGTTGTCTTGTATCGGCACCGGTCAGCGTCCACCGGCTGAGCGCGAGCAGATCTGGCGGCGTCTTCTGAAGATCGCCAAGGAACAGAATATTTGGATCGACTATATGGACTACACCCTGGACCAGGCCACCGAGGCCTGGGCTGCACAAGTGGCCGGCCCGCACGCGAAGATCACTGCAAGCATCAAACGCTGAGTCGCTTGGGAGCCCGCGGCCTGCATCCCGGCGGTTAAGAAGTCTAATGCTTGCCGGGGTGCGGAGCGGAATGTACTGCTGGTCCGCTAAGAGGGACTGTAATTGCTGCGCTGATGACGGAATTCCTCTGGTGTCATTCCAACCTCCTTGCGAAAGGCTGCGGTGAAAGCAGCAGCATTCTGGAAACCGGCACCATGGGCGACCTGCTTGATCAGCAGATGCCTGTCGGCTAGCAGCACCATGGCTTTGCGGATACGGATTTCCGCCGCGTAACAGCGTAGAGTCTTGCCGGTGGTGTGCTTGAAATACGCCGATAGCTTTCTCACTGGCAGTGAGCAGGCATCTGCTAGGCGATGCAAGGAAGCGTCCTCGGCAGATCCATACTCTAGCATTTCACGTAGTAGTTTCAGCTGACGGGGCGTTAGTTTGCCGCATGCCTCATCGTCGCGATGGCTGCCTAGGAACTCCCGGCGCAGATCCAAGGCGATGCTGGTTAGCAAGCATTCGGTATGCAGCTCACTGGCGAAGCCCGGTGCGACAACTTCTTCGGCCAGGCGTTGCAGTGTGCTTTGCAGGTAGTGACTCTGTAGGTCGAGCATGTTCTCGTCGGTGCGGCCTGCCCAATCCCAACGGTAGGCTGCCAGGTCACCGAGGTCTGCCGGATCGAATAGGCAGATCACGGCTTTTTGCTGGCAGGCGTCATGTTTGAGATGGAACTCGGTACCATGGGGAATGAATAGAAGTTGGCCGAGTGGTTTGAGTTCGTGCTGAATGTGGCCGCGGAAGCTACCGAGGTTGTGCGCTTTTTCGTTGCACCCGAAGCCCGAAGGGGTGAGTAGCATGCGTATCAGACAGCCCTTGCGGGTCTCGATCAGTGCAGTTCCGGCGCTAGGCCAGAAGGCATGTTCCTGGCGCACGTCAAAGCCTTTCTTGCAAAGCGATGCTTCTGTCACGAAAGCCCCCGATTGCTCGGATTCGTACTCGCAGTAATTGATCGCGTTCATCTTCAACCTTCAGCAATTCTTGTTATTGGCGCTGAAATGCGAACGGTCGCAGGAGCACCGAGCGCAGGCTCGCTCGGTGGTGCTTTCGTCTAAGCCCGAGTCTACCCAGGGAGATCACGAAGGCGATTCATAAAAATAAGAGGCAGGTATCGGAAAAGCAGATGGCGAGAGGTAAGGACATTTCCATGCGGCAACTCCGTTACTTTGTAGCGGCAGCTGACGCCGGCCAGTTCTCCCAGGCCGCACTCAAGGTGCATGTGTCGCAATCGGCAATCACTGCGGCCGTCCTGCAGCTTGAGGAAACGTTGGGGGCTAGTCTGTTCGAGCGCTTACCTTATGGAGTGGCACTGACTGCCGAGGGGCACAAGTTTGCCCTGCATGCCCGACATATTCTGGATACCCTGCAGGATGCCCTTAGTGAGCCGCTGTTACTCGGTCATTCGATGCAGGGAGTCGTGAGGGTCGGTGCGTCTTACACGGTGCTCGGCTACTTCCTACCGGCGCTTCTGGCGCGTTTCAAACGCAGTTACCCTCAGGTGGAAATCGACCTCATTGACATGGACCGTTCGAGCATCGAGGCTGCAGTGGCCGACGGTTGCCTTGACCTGGGTTTGGTGATCACCTCCAATAGTCAGGACCTGTCTCGCTTCGAGCATCATGTACTGATCCGTTCTCGGCGCCAGCTCTGGCTTGCTAGTCAGCATCCTCTAATGACGGCGAGCTCGGTCACTCTCGAGGATGTCGCCGGGCACGCCTATATTCTGGCAACAGTGGACGAGGGTGACGTCTCCACTAACCGTTACTGGGAGGCGCAGGGGCTAGCGCCACAGGTGGCGTTCCGTACCTCTTCGATGGAAGCTCTGCGTGGTCTGGTGGCGCACGGTTTTGGCGTCGCCATCCTGTCCGACATGCTTTATCGCGCCTGGTCCCTGGAGGGCAAGAAAATCGAGGCACGTCCATTGGCCGATGCCATTCCGCCCATGGAACTCGGATTGGTTTGGCGTCCCGACGCCGACCTACCGGAGCCCGCCCAGGCATTCCGGCAGTTCCTGATCATGGCATGTGCTTCCTAAACGCGCTGATAGGCATCGGCCGAGAGGGAATGCACAGCCCACCCCGGCTCGATGAGATCAGGGGCGGTTTCTAGTGCTTGTCCAGTTCGATTTCGATGGCCTGAAGTAGACGCGAATCGTCCGTCGCCACATCCGGGGCGAAGCGGCCAACCACCTGTCCGTCACGGCTGACCAGGAACTTCTCGAAGTTCCACAGTACCGCGGGAATCGGTCCCGCTTCTATGCCATAGCCTTTGAGGCGTTCGCGCATCGGACCTTCGCCTACGGTGTGTGGTTGCGCCTCCGTCAGCAGTCGGTACAGGGGATGGCGGTATTCGCCGGTCACCGCGATCTTGGAGAACAGGGGGAACCGGACGGCGTAGTTCAGTTCGCAGAATGCCTTGATTTCCTCGTCGCTGCCGGGCTCTTGTTCCCTGAAGTCATTGGCTGGGAAGCCCAGGATCTCGAGCCCGGCCGGCCCCTTGTCCTCGTAGAGCTTTTCCAGACCGGCATACTGGGGGGTGAGCCCGCACTTCGAAGCAACGTTCACCACCAGAAGTACCTTGCCCTTGAAGCGCTCGAGCGTCAGGGCATCGCCTTCGATGCTCTTGAGTGGGATGTCGTAGATCGTCTGGGTCATGTTGTTCTGCTCCTTTCGTTTGGGACGGGGAGTCGACTCTTTCAGGCTTGTTCGTTGCGCTTCCGGGCTGTTTCGACGAAATCGCGTTTGAGGGTAGGGAAATAGGCTATCTGCCCACCCATGCCACCGCTGATGTCAATGGACGCGGCGCTGATGAACGAAGCGTACTCGCTGGCCAGGAACAGAGCCATGCCGGCGACGTCCTCGGGCTTGCCGAAGCGACCGAGTGGAACCACCTTGAGCACCATCTCGTTGAACTCCTCGCGGCTTACGCCGGGCGGCATCTCTTTGTAATGGCGCTCCCACTGCCCGGTGTCGATCCAGCCCATGTTCAGACTGTTGACGAGGATGTTGTCTTGCGCCAGGGACATGCCTAATGAGCGCGAGAGGGCGATGCAGGAGGCTCGGTTGATCACCGAGGGGATGCCGTCCGGGGTGGGCACGCTCCCCGCGAGAGCGTTGATTTCTATGATCCGTCCCCAGCGTTGAGCACGCATGTATGGAACCACTGCCTGGACGAAACGATAGTGACCCAGCTGCAGGATATTGGCGTGTTCGAGAATGGCCTCTGGTGTCAGGGTGTCCAGGTTGCCGCCCTTGCCCTGACCTGCATTGTTGACCAGGACGTCCACGCCACCCCAGGTCTCGGCGACCTCGGTGACAAATGCTTTGACCCCTGTTGTATTGGTGACATCGACGGCACGAGCAATGACTGCCTGCGCGGTGCTTTCCAGTTCCTGGCCAGCGGTCGTCACAGCTTCCAGGGTACGGGCGCAAATAGCCACTTTCGCGCCTTCGTTGGCAAATGCCTGGGCGATTGCCTTGCCAATGCCTCGTGACGCGCCGGTTATGATGACTCGTTTACCTCTGAGATCGATGTGCATGGAGCCTCCTGCTGTGGCCGATGGCCGGGGGTATCCGATGGATGCCGGCCTGTTGCGCCGCATTAAATCCCAGAGAGCGGGTTTTTTAAAGAAAATATTGAACAAAAAATATGTTTGTGTTTATTTTGGATTCGCCTCTCGCATTCTGCCTGACCCGGTGTCTGTGAAGGTCCCGTATGGGGCCAAACTGCGCGCATTCCGGGAGCGTGGGGCGCCTCTAAGCAGGGACCTCAGTCTGTGCACGTGATTCTGAATATAGAATTGAAATCTGCATATGGAATTATTTGCGCTGATCGGCTAGGGTGCTGATAGGTTTGATGGAACGTTTCTGCGATTGGTGTGCATAAATTGCCAAGGGGCCCCAGGCGAGGCCGATGGGAGTATTAGTACGATTCTGCTCCTAAGTGTTTGAAAATAAAAATAAAAGGATCTGAGATGAACGCGATGGCAATGAAGAGGTCTGGGCGCAAGTCCCTCGTTCTCAGTGGTCTGGCCCTGGCTGTCATGGGGCAGGTCGGTGGTGTGATGGCGATGGACATCGATGTCGGCAATCCCGACCTACGGCTGCGATGGGACAACACTGTGCGGTACAACCTCGGGGTTCGGACCGAGGGTCAGGACCACAAGATCATGAACAACCCGAACTACGACGAGTCCGACGGCAAATTCGACAAGGGCGATGTCGTCACCAATCGCCTGGATTTGCTCAGTGAACTTGACCTCTCCTTCCGCGATCAGTACGGCGCACGCCTGAGCGCCGCGGCCTGGTACGACGATGCCTACCACGATACTGATGTGAAGAGTAACGTCCCGGGCTATTCGACCAGTTACAACCGGGATCGCTACAGTTCCGAAACCAAGCGCTATGCGCTCGGACCCTCCGGTGAAATCCTCGATGCCTTTGTGTGGAGCAACTTCCAGCTGGGGCAGACGCCCATCAACGTAAAGGTCGGCCGGCACACCAATTACTGGGGGGAGGGGCTGCTGTTCGGTGCCCATGCTGTGTCCTACTCCCAGGCACCAACCGATGGTATGAAGGCAGTAGTTAGCCCCGGTATCGAGACCAAGGAAGTCTTCCTGCCGATCGGGCAGATTTCCGCGAAAGCCCAGGTCACCGACAACCTTTCCATTGCCGGTCAGTACTTCTACGAGTGGGACAATACCCGCTTCCCTTATGGTGGAACTTACTTCGGCGCAGCAGATCCCTTCTTCGAAGGCCCTGATAGGTTGCCTGCGGCTCCAGGCTTCAACCTCAATCATGCGTCTTCTAAGCGTGGGCGCGATGGTGAGAACTGGGGAGTGATGGCCAAGCTAAATGTCGAGGCTATCGAAACTACCTTTGGTGCTTATTATCGCCAATTCGACGACTACCAACCCTGGCTATCGCCACAGGTTGATGCTGCCCATCGCCAATACCGACTGGTTTATCCGCGTGACGTCAAGCTGGTGGGCGTCAGCGCTTCCCGGGCCATTGGCAGCGCCGCAGTAGGTGCAGAACTGTCCTATCGCAAGGATGGGGCGCTCAATGCTACTGGCGTCAGCTTGCTGGACGATGAGGGGCCACGTGGTGACACCATCCACTTCGTGGCCAACGCCGTGTACGGCGTACCGCGCAACTTCATCGCCGATAACGCAACGCTGGTCACTGAGTTCGCCTACAGCCATCTGGACAAGGTGACGGAGCACAAGGAGCTTTACAAAGGCGAAGGCTACAACTGCGTGGATGTCCAAACCGGCGGCAAGGGTGACAAATCCGATGGCTGCTCTACCCGTGACTACTACGCCGTGGCGGTGAACTACACCCCGCAATATGTCGAGATCCTGCCGTCATGGACTCTTGATGTGCCGCTGACCATTAACTATGGCCTGCACGGTAATGCTGCCAGCGCCGGTGGTGGTAGCGAGGGCGCGCTTTCCTGGTCGGTCGGTGCGAAGATGACCTACCGTCAGGAACACGAATTCAGCCTGCGCTACGCCGACGTATCCGCGCAGGAGAAGAATTCCCTGAATGCCAATGGAGAGCGGATGGTCAATGGCAACGGTAACGTTGGCGGTACCGACCGTGGTTGGTTGGTCTTCACCTACAAAACCTCCTTTTAATAATTCCAAGAACGGAGACTGGTCATGAAACTTCGACTCGCCTTAGCCCTTGCCTTGGGTGGACTCTCTTTGCCGGTACTGGCTGCCGTGAGCCAGCAGGAGGCCGCCGAACTCGGCAAGGACCTGACGCCCTGGGGGGCGATCAAAGCTGGTAATGCCGATGGTACCATCCCTGCCTATGAGGGTGGCCTGAAGAAGGCCCCGCCAGGGTTCCAGCCGGACAGCGGATTCTGGGTCGATCCCTTCAAGGATGAGAAGCCCCTGTTCCGCATCACCGCTGCGAATGCCGACAAATACGCAGACAAGCTCAGCGAGGGGCAAAAGGCCCTCCTCAAGCGCAATCCCGAGACCTGGTACATGGACGTCTACCCGAGTCATCGGACAACCGCCTATCCCGACGCCGTGGTCAACGCGACGCTACGCAATGCCACCGGTTGCCAGGTGCAAAAGGATGGCCTAGCGGTCGACCCCGCCTGTCGTGGCGGCCTGCCGTTCCCTATCCCGAAAAACGGCAACGAGGTGATGTGGAACCAGCAGCTGCGCTACAAGATCGGTCCGGGCTATTCCACTACCAGTTCTTCCAACAGTTGGGTGATCGATACCAATGGCCAGGTGACCAAGACTGCCGAGCAGGCGACCTTCGAGGAAACGCCGTTCTACCAGACCAGCCAGACCGATCGTGATCCGATGATGTACGCCAGGGTGTTCTCGCTGAACAACTTCCCGGCGCGGCGGGCGGGGGAGGTGATCGTCCTCAACGATTACCTCGACCCGGAAGCCAAGCCACGTCGTTCCTTCAGCTACACCCCAGGGCAGCGCCGGGTCAAGCTGGCTCCTGAGTTCAACTTCGACACCCCCGTTGCCAGCCAGGGCGGGGTAACTCTGTTCGACGAACTGCAGATGTTTTCCGGCAGCCAGGACCGCTTCGACTACAAGCTGGTAGGCCGCAAGGAAATGTACATTCCCTATAACGCGTACAAGTTCTACTTCGATTGCAAGCAGGACGAGCAATTCCTCAAGAACCACGCCAATCCTGCCTGCGAGCGTTGGGAACTGCACCGTGTCTGGGTGGTCGAGGCAACTCTCAAGCCTGGCATGCGCCACGTCTACAGCAAACGGACCTACTACCTCGATGAAGACACCTTCGGCATCGGCCTGTACGACGCCTGGGACAAGAGCGGTGCGCTGTACCGGGCGATCTTCCTCAGCGGCGTGCAGATTTACGACAAGAACATCCCTTACAACGTGAAGAACGTCGTGTACGACTTCAACAAGGGGATGTGGGCACTGTTGAACGATGCGCTGAAAGGTGGTTATCGCTTCACTGACGAGCCCTATTCGGAGCGTCAGATGAACCCGGAGGCGATCGTCTCCCGCGTCACCCAGCGTTGACTGTGAGCCCGCGCGACATTGCTTGCGTGGGCAGATGACAAGAAATGGGCGCGTCGGTGTGCTTGCTTTGGCCGGACGCGCCCGGTGGTTGAGGAAAATAACAATGACAAGCCCTTGCCGTGACCTGATCCATTCGATGCACTGCCTGCTGACTGGCAGATGGCAAGTTCGCCGGCAGGTGTTGTTGGCTGTGGCTTCGACTCCTCTGTTGCTGTTCGCCCCGTTGTTCGCTGGCGCGGCGACGATTGTCGGGAATGACGTCCTGAGCAAGCCTGCTCCGAAGGTAAGTCCTCATATACGCCCTCCAATTGTTGCTGTGACCCACTCTGGCGAGGCACTGCTCGGTGTCGGTCCACATGGTGTGATCCTACGCTCGGAAGACAATGGCCAGAATTGGAGCCAGGTTCCCAGTCCGGTTTCCAGCGATCTGGTGCAAGTACGCTTCACCGATACGAAGAATGGCTGGATCGTCGGCCACGACGCTTTGCTATTGCACAGTGGCGATGGCGGCCGGAGTTGGCAGATACGCCTGGATGGAAGGCAGGTACTGGTGCTCCTGCGCGAGCACTACTCGCGAGCAGAGAAAGCTGGAGATCAGCAGGCTGGCGACCTGTTGCGTGAAATCGACCTGGCAATGAAAACCTCGGCAACGTCGGATGTCTTGCCCACGCCGTTGCTCGATGTTGCCTTCGATGACAAGGGTAATGGCTTTGTAGTGGGCGCTTTCGGCCTGATGCTGCACAGCACGGATGCCGGCGCCACTTGGGAGCCCTGGATTGAGCGCTCGGATAACGAGCGGCGTATGCACCTCTATGGACTCGCCCAGGACCATGGTCAGTTCTACGCCTGTGGCGAGCAGGGACTGCTGCTGCGCCTGAACCCCGAGTCGCAGCATTTCGTCAAGGTTGAGACGCCCTATGGCGGTACCTTCTTTGGTATCGCCGCTCGTGACGGTCTTCTGCTTGCCTATGGCCTGCGCGGCAACTTGTATGCGAGCCAGGATGATGGCCGGGACTGGCGCAAGGTCGAAACCGGGTTGGACAGTAGTGTGGTGGGGTTGGTTGATGAGGCTGGTTCGCTGGTGCTGGTCAGCCAGAGCGGGCAACTGGCGGTACTGGCCCCGAGTTCATTGCTGGTACGGGCCCTTGAGCCGGTACGCTCCAGCGAAGTTTATGCGGCGAGCCGAACTGGCCGAGATGGCCGCTTGCTTGTGGCTACCTACGCCGGCGCACGGGTCGTGCAGATCGCCACAGCGGAATGAGCCTGCGGCTCCCCTCCAGAGAGAACGTAGAAATGGTCGAGCAGAAATACAACAGTGGAATGCCGGTGATCCCTGACCTTCGGGACTTCGACATGACCTCCGGCGGGTTTCTCGAGCGAGTGATCTTCAACAATCGCATCTTGGTGTTGCTGGCATGCCTTGTTGCCACCCTGGTACTGGGCTTCCATGCGACTCGATTGCAGGTTAACGCCAGCTTCGAAAAGATGATTCCTAGCGCCAGCCCGTATATCAAGAATTATCTTGCCTACAAGAGCGAGTTGCCTGGGCTCGGTAACAGCGTGCGGATCGTGGTGGAGAACAAGAAGGGAGACATCTATGACCATGACTACTTGACCGCGCTGCAGAAGGTGAATGACACCCTGTACCTGATTCCCGGGGTCGATCGTTCTTGGATGAAGTCTCTGTGGATGCCGATCGTGCGCTGGAAGGAGGTTACCGAGGAAGGCATCGACGGTGGTGCGGTGATGCCCGCCGATTACAACGGTAGCCAGGCGTCCATTAACAAGCTTCGGCGCAATATCGCGCGCGCAGGCATTCTGGGAAGTTTGGTGGCCAACGACAGTCGCTCCAGCATGATCGTCGCCCCCCTCTTGGAGACCAATCCCCAGACTGGCCAGCCGCTGAACTACCGCGAGTTCTCCCGCCAGTTGGAGACCCAACTACGGTCGATGGAGAACGACTCGGTTGGTATCCATATCGTTGGTTTCAGCAAGCTGGTCGGTGATCTGATCGATGGTCTCTACGCGGTAATGCTGTTCTTCGGCGCGTCGGTGATCATCGCCGCAGTCTTCGTCTACTTCTATACCCGCTGCCTGCGCAGCACTTTGCTGTTGGTTGGCATCGCCGTGGCTGGCGTAATCTGGCTGCTCGGCCTGATGGAGCTACTCGGCTACGAACTGGATCCCTACTCGATCCTGGTGCCGTTTCTGATCTTCGCCATCGGGATTTCCCATGGCACGCAGAAGATGAACGGCATTCTCCAGGACATCGGGCGTGGTACACACAAGTACATTGCTGCCCGCTACACCTTCCGCCGTTTGTTCCTGACCGGGTTGACAGCGTTGCTGTGTAATATCGTCGGCTTCGCCGTCCTGGTGATCATCGATATCCCGGTGATCCGCGACTTGGCCTTGACCACCAGTATCGGTGTGGCTGTGCTGATCTTCACCAAACTGCTGCTGATCCCCGTAGCGCTGTCCTATCTCGGGGTCAGTCAGAAGGCCGCGCGGATCGCCATCGAGAAGGATCGCGCCGGGGAAGCCAACCGCGGTTTCCTCGGCCATATCTGGCACGGTCTTGACCGCTTCACCGAACGTCCCTGGTCGATAGGGGTGATCGCCCTGTCCGTTATCGTTACCGCTGCATGCAGTGTGGTAATGCTTCATCTCAAGGTCGGTGACCTTGACCCTGGGGCGCCGGAGTTGCGCGCTGACTCGCGCTACAATCAGGACAACGCGTTCATCACCGCCAACTATGGCCTGTCCAGCGACCAGTTCGTGGTGATCATGAAGACCAACGAGGACAACTGCCGCCTCTATCAGCCGTTGCAGACTATGGACCGGCTGGCCTGGCAATTGCGTCAGACCGAGGGCGTGCAGACCACCAGTTCGCTGGCCGAGACTGTGCGTTTCTTCACTGCGGGCATGGCCGAAGGCAGCGGCAAGTGGCTGACCATCAGTCGTGACCAGGCGATCACTAATTCCTCGGTAGACTCGGCGATGATCTCCTCGCCGGGGATCACCAACCAGAAGTGCTCGATCACACCGCTGATTGCCTATCTGGCCGATCACAAGGCCGACACGCTCAACCGCGTGCTGCGGGTTGCTGAGGAGTTCGCCAGGCAGAACAACATCAGTACCGGAGAGCAACCGGTCGAGTTCCTCCTTGCCGCCGGTAACGCCGGTATCGAGGCTGCTACAAACATCGAGGTGGAGCGGGGTATCGTCACCATGTACCTGGCGGTGTATGGCGCCACAGCATTACTTTGCCTGCTCACTTTCCGTAGCTGGCGTGCCACGCTGGTAGCGCTGATTCCGTTGCTGATGACAACCATCATCTGCAAGGCCCTGATGGTGTGGCTGGGTATTGGCTTGAAGGTGGCGACCTTGCCGGTCATCGCCGTCGGCGTCGGCGTCGGCGTCGACTATGCCCTGTACCTGCTCAGCGTGCAGTTGGCGGTGCAGGAGCGTGGTGGCAGCCTGACTGTGGCTTATCGGCGCTCCCTAGACTTCACTGGCAGAGTGGTAGCCCTGATCGGTTTGACTATGGCGGCGGGCGTCGTTACCTGGGCCTGGTCACCCATCAAGTTCCAGGCCGACATGGGCATCCTGCTGACCTTCATGTTCCTCTGGAACATGCTCGGCGCTCTTGTGCTCATACCGGCCCTGTCCCATTTCCTGCTCAACCCGAAAGCTCGTCCCGCAGAACCCTTGATGGCTGGCAACACTGTGCCCGGCCCTCTCGGGAAAGGCACGGACGTAAACGTCCACGTTGCTACCGCCCATTGATCAACCCGGCCTACAGGGGCGGATGCTCGGTGGTATGTCTCCGCGCCTGGCCGACGACTAGAGGAAAGTTGCATGTTCGAATTGTTGATGAGCGCCGACATGATGGTGCCGGACCCCGACGGGATGACCGAGAAGCTAGTGGACAAGCTCGGTGTCTATAAGCATGAGCGCTGGCGGCAGGCGTTCGATAACCACCCCTACATCGCGCATTTCCTGCGGGTGCACAAATCCTTGGCGGTGGCGCCTACGCGCATCGAGCCGCAGTGGCACCTCGACAAGCCGAACCCCGGAGACCCGTTGTTCCACGATTTCCTAGAAAGCCTCAAGGACTATCAGGGGCATCATCGGCCGATGATGACCCACTCCATTGTCCTGGCCCTGCACCGCGAGAAGTTCTCTGTGCTGGTAGATAAGTTGATGCGCCGCCGCCTGCCGTTCCGCATGGCGCAGCGCACGCCGGAGATGCCGTTTGATCGCCTATGGCTCGGTGCCACGCCGGAGCAGCCGTATTACCAGCCTTCGGTCGACGGAGGCCTATGCATCGAGATCATGGAGACCGAGCCGCTGCAGATGCCGGCGGAAACCTACGCGCTGCCGCCGGTGCAGCCCCGTGACCTGGCGCCCGGCGGTATGGTGCGGGTGACTGCCCGCGGCTTCCTGGTGCGTGATCTGGACGAGACCTTGCGCAAGGTGTCCGCCAATCTTGACTGGGAGCCCAGCGGTCCGGTGGAGCAACTGCGTGAGGAAGGTTATCGCCGAGCGCGCATGGGCTTTACTGTGGCCAACAGCGCGACTCTCGATGTGCTCGAAGCGACCCACTGGAACACCGATGCCGGTCACTATTTGAACAACTGGGGCCCGGGCCCGTACTACATCCGCATTGGTGTCAACGACTTGGCTGCGAAGGCTGAGGAGTTGCGCGCGCGGGGGACTGCCTTCCAGTGGATCGAGTCGAGCGAAGCTGTTGGTGGTCGGCCACTGATCAAGGTCGACCCGAAGGAACTGGACGGCCAGGTGTTCGAGTTCGAGGAGGTGCTTGTATGACTTCCAGTTCGGAGGTATTGGATCCGCTGGTGATCAATGGAGCTGTTCGCATCGAGCGCGATTCCACCCTGGGTTGGATCGTGCTGACCCGGCCCGGACAGATCAACGCTATTAATGACGATATCCGCATCGGCGTGCCGAAGGCTTTGGCGCAGCTGGAGACCGACCCGCAGGTGCGGGTCATCCTAATTCGCGGCGAGGGTGACCGAGGTTTTTGCGCCGGTGCGGACATCAAGGAAAAACGTGGTGATGAGTCGGCCATACAGGTTCGTCAGCGTATGGAGCATTCCCGCTGGATAGAGTCCCTGGACCGCATCTCCAAGCCAGTGATAGCCGCCATCCATGGCTACTGCATGGGGGGAGGTCTGGAGCTGGCTCTGGCTTGCGATATCCGCTTCGCCGCGCCAAGTGCGGTATTTGCCCTACCGGAAACCGGGCTCGGCCTCATTCCCGGTGGCGGCGGAACCCAGCGCTTGGCGCGAGTCGTTGCTCCGGGGCTAGCCATGGACCTCCTGTTGACTGGTGAGCGGATTAGAGCGGATGAAGCCCGCCGGGTTGGTCTGATCACCCGCCTGGCGAGCGACGAGACCAACTGGCTTGATGAGGTTGCGGCACTCGCCCGGTTGATAGCCACCAAGCCGCCTGCCGCTTCTGCTTACGTCAAGCAGGCCGCGCGGGCTGCGTTGGAGCTGGACATCAAGCGCGGACTGGATCTTGAATTAGATCTGTTTGCGCTCCTGGCACCAACCAAGGACCGCCGAGAGGCCGCGCTAGCGTTTGCCGAGCGGCGTGTACCGCGCTTCACCGGTGAATGACGGGAATGAGTTGAAAGTAGTGTGGAGAACAAGGTTATGACCAGTATGGGAAAACTATCTGGACGCGTTGCGATCGTCACTGGCTCCGGTGGCGGACTGGGGGCCGAATGCGCGCGGGTTTTGGCCTCCCATGGGGCCTCCATTGCCGTAGTCGACATCAATGGAGAGGCTGCCGCGGAAGTGGCGGCCTCCTTGATATCTTCTGGTCACGAGGCGCTGGGCATCCGCACCGATGTCTCGTCGGAAGAGGACGTACACGCCATGGTTGGCCAGGTCAAGGAGCATTTCGGTCGCATTGACGTGCTGCATAACAATGCTGCAGTGCTCAATGCCGGGCAGCGACAGCGCGATCGCGACCTGGCTAATCTCGACATGGACGCTTTCGACCGGGCCATCGCTGTCAACCTACGTGGAGCGGTGCTATGCACCAAACACGTCGTTCCGGTGATGCTGGAGCAAGGTGGCGGCTCGATTATTTTCGCCACCTCCGGTCTGGGTGTGCAGGGGGATATGTCGCTGACAGGCTACGCCACCTCCAAGGCGGCGCTGCTGATGCTGCCTAAGCTGGTTGCTGCGCAGTACGGCAAGCAGGGGGTTCGCGGCAACGCTGTACAGATCGGTCTTGCGCCGCAGCACCCATTGCCTGACGCCCTGCTGGACATCATGCGTGACAACCACTGCACGCCGGAGCTGGGCACCCCTCGGCAGATCGCCGACGTGGTGGCTTTCCTGGCCTCCGACGAGTCCTCGTTCATCACCGGCAGTACCGTGGTGGCCGATGGCGGCTTCAGTAGCCACACTCCGTCACTGGTAGCGGTGCGCAAGCTGTTCGACCAGATGGGGCGCAATAGCATGTGAGCGAAGCGGGCCGGTAGGGGCGGTCAGGCCTCACGCCTGCGTGCTGAAGCTCAATCCGCACCAATCCGAATGGACCCGGGCGAGAAGTGTGGTCGTCAGTGCCCGGAGACGCCAAGCATTCCCCCGACTGGCCACTACCTGCTGTAGCTTGGCAATTTGCTGGCCACCTGGATGAGCAGCCCTTGTAGCTGCCGATAGTCATGCCCTTGCGCCCGCATCGACCGTTCCCTTTAGAAAACTTTTATTCGTGGTCACCGATGTCGATATCGGCGAGGGCTGTGCCTTGCGCCGCAAGAGTCGCTGGAGAATTGTTTGACCGCCGGTAAAACGATGCCCAACCACTGCCGGTTGGTTGTTGCTAGCGTTGCCTTCCCGGTGAAAGGCAGGACCCTAGCCTTCTGCCAAGCAGGTAGTAGTGGTCTGGTGAGAGATTGCCAGAGCCACCAGGCACTTACTCAAAACAGCGATGAACAAGAACAATCAAGCCATGAAAAATGACAACACGGATTTCGATGTAATTATCGTGGGTGGTGGTACCAACGGCCTGTCGGCGGGTTGCTACCTAGGGATGGATGGCAAGAAGGTGTTGGTGCTTGAGGCGCTGGACAAGGTTGGCGGAATGGCCTCATCGGGCTACCTGATTCCCGAGGCGCCGCAACACCTCGTACACCCTTGCGCGATGGATATGATGTCCATGCGCGTTCATGCCCACGTACCCCACGAGCTGCAGCTCGAACGGCATGGGTTCAAGTCGATCGAGCTGTCGCCGGGCTACGTGTACTTGCACCCGGATGGCACCTCGCTGGTGTTCTGGCGTGATCGTCAAAAGACGGCCGCGGAAATCCGCCGTTACAGCACCAGGGACGCTGAGGCATTCCTTGAGTTCATGGCGGTCATCGACCTGTTCCTCGACATCGCTTTGCCGATGATGCGGATCGACCCGGCTCGGACCAACATCATGACCAAGCTGAAGGTCGTAGGTACTGCACTCAAACACCGCAAGCTCAAGCCCGAGCTGATGGCGCTGATGACCGGTTCGGCACACCAGGCCGCGCGGGAGCGCTTCGAGCACCCGGTGACCATCTCTGCCATGTGTGCGCTCACTGGCCTGGCCGGCGACATCAGTGCCGATGGTGGTGGCATCTATTACGCCCTGCTGGGTTTCCTCCATCGCTTCGGTGTTGGTCGGGTGATCGGTGGCATGCAGCAGCTCAGTAACGCCATGCGCGCGCGCCTGGAGGAGCTTGGTGGCCAGGTCCTGACCCTGGCCCGTGTCGAGGAAATCCTCGCCAGCCGGGGCAAGGTTCGGGGTGTACGGTTAGCTGATGGACGTGAGTTCACGGCCCGTGCGGTTGTTGCCGGCTGCCATCCCAAGGTCGCGCTGGAAATGGTCAGCGCCGGAGAAATGCCACGCAACCTGCTGACCCGTATCGCCATGGCACCGGCCAACGCCAGGGGCTCTGGGCCGCTTAAGGTGGACCTGGCACTTGATGGACAGATCGCAGTACCTCGTTTCGAGGCTGCCAGAGGCGATGGTGTCGACCTGCGCAAGGCCTGCCTGATGATAGGTACCGAAGAGGCGGTACTGGAGAACTTCGCCTCTAGCGCCCGGGGAGAAGTGCCGCGCCTGCCCTACATCACCATGGTAGCTCCCAACTCGGTGGATCCTTCGCAGTCGCCGGAGGGACAGGACGTGCTCTATATCTACCCGCCGGTAATGCCGGTCGCTCCTCTTGAAGGGTGGGATGCGCTCAGGGAGCGAGTGGCTGACCAAGTGGTCGAACAACTGTCCGAATACGTCGAGGGTATTCAGGGGCATGTAATTGGGCGCTGGATCGAGGCGGCGCCGGATTTCACTGCACGCTTGAATACAGTGAACGGTTGCGTGGTGCATATCGACACCACGTCCATGCGCTCCAGTGCCATGCGGCCAGCCTATGGCCTCGGTGGAGAGACTCTCCCGGTCGAAGGGTTGTACTTGGGGAGCGCCGGTATCCACCCAGGCGGTGGCGTCAACGGCATGGCCGGGCGGCTGGCGGCCGGCCGGGTGAAGCGCTACTTGGCGCAAGTCGGAAGAAAGTAGCCGATGGCCGTGTAGGTGTCCTCTGGCACGGTCGTTCTAGTGCAGGGCGATGCTGGCGAGGATGAAGTCCGCAGAATGTTGGCGCCAGGTGGTCATGCCTTCCTCTGAGGTGGTGTCCAGGCCGGCCAGCGCCGACATCGAATAGCGGTTGGTGAACCAGCCGGTAGTAACCAGCGCGGCGGTGGCGAGAAACAGCCGGGGGTTGATCCCGGCCTTGAAGTCCCCAGCCTCGGCGCCGCGTCGCAGGATGCCGTCGAGCTTGTCTATCAGCCTTGGCGTCAGCTCCAGGAAGCGGTTGCGCGGTGTCTCGTGGGTGTTGTGGTAGTGGATGCCCTCCAGGGCTAGTGCGCCGAGCAGCGGATCGTGACGATACTGGTCGAAAAAGTGGTTGAGCATTCCCTGCATGGCTTGCATCGGTGGTAGTAAGTCGACATCCAACTCCACCAGCTCGGACATGACGCGCTCGGAGCATTCGTCCAGCACGGCGATGAACAGACCTTCCTTGGAGCCGTAGTAGTGGTAGACCAACTGTTTGGTGATCCCCGCTTCGCGGGCGAGCTCCTCCATGCGCACGCCGGTGAGACCCTTCTTCGCGAATTCCAAGCGGGCTACCTCGATCAGGCGGCGGATCGTGTTGCGTTTTCCGGGTTCATTCTGCACCGCGGTTTTCACCCTGGGCTCCTTATGGCAGCGATGGGCTGACGTACTTCGTTTGACCTTGGGTAAAACGAATCGAGTCGCAGAAAAGAGGCAGCTCGTTAGTATCCCAAGTCGGTGATTCCGAAAGGATACCGCTACTTGCGGCCTGGCGAGCAAGCCGGGGTGTTTCCAAATGAAATATCGCAGCGGGACCCTTACCCCGTGATGCTGATGGCCTGCCACCGTGCCGGCGTCGGTCGACTTCGACAACAACAATTTAGAGTGTTTAATCTCATGAGCACTAATAGCGCTTCTGCCCTTGATCTCAAGGAAAACTACTCCGCAGTCTCCGAAACCTATCGTGGTACCGACCTGGACATCCATGCCGTTTGCCGAGAGCAGCGGTTGAAGTCACCGATCTACGAAGGTGACTTCATCACTCAGTTCGGGGTGCCGACCAATGCGGGTATCCAGCAAGGTACCCGGCCAACTTTCGCGCTGTTTAAGTATCAGGACGTGCTGGCGGTGCTGCGCGACGGGAGCACCTTCACCAACGGCTTCATCGCCGAAGGCCTGGGCGCCTTCTTCGACGGCCTGGTGATCCTGGCCATGGACGGCGAGCCGCACCGAAAGGTGCGTGCCCTGCTGCAACCGGCATTCATGCCGGAGAATGTGAACAAGTGGCGTGGACAGATCGACGAGGTGATTCGCAGGGAGTTTCTTGAGCCGCTGGTATCGAAGAAGAGCGCCGACCTGATGGAGTTCGGCCTGGAGCTGCCGATTCGCATCATGTACGCGCTGATGGGGTTCCCCACAGACGATCCGTCGAAATACAAGCAATACGCTGCCTGGGCACTGGCCATGGTTGGTGGCAATCAGATCGACCCAGCGAAGATGGACGAAGCGCGTAAGCGTGCCGGCATCGCAGTAAAGGGACTTTACGACGCTATCCACGCCGTCGTGGTGCAGCGGCGTGCCGAGGGCAGCCACGGCGACGATGTGGTCGGCCGCCTGCTGCGTGCCGAATTCGAAGGACGCACTCTGGACGATCATGAGGTAGTCACCTTCACCCGTTCGCTATTGCCCGCTGCTGGTGAAACCACCACGCGCATGTTCAGCTCGGTGATGGCCCTGTTGCTCACCACTCCGGGCTTGCTGGAGCGGGTGAAGGCAGATCGCTCACTCGTTCCCAAGTTGATGGACGAAACCGCGCGCTTTGAGCCGGTGGCGACCTTCAAGGTTCGTGAGACAGCAAAGGACGTGGAGTTCCATGGGGTGAAAATTCCCAAGGGCTCCTTCGTTCAATGCATGGTGGTTTCCGCCAACCGCGACGAGGACGCTTTCGAGAACCCTGACGTGTTTGACATCGACCGCAAGCTCAAGCCTTCCTTCGGCTTCGGTTTTGGCCCGCATATGTGCATTGGTCAGTTCATTGCCAAGGTCGAGATCAACTGCTCGATCAACGCCATCCTCGACCTGTTCCCCAATATCCGTCTGGATCCGTCGAAGTCGGTGCCGGTCATCGAGGGTGCACAGTTACGCGGTGCCTCGTCGCTCCCGGTGATCTGGGACTGAGCCTCGCTGCCCCTTTGCCTTGCGTGCCCTCGACAATTACGACAAGAGAGAATCCCCATGAGAACTTTCAAGACGATTCCCGTGCGTGGTGACTTTGGTTTCCAGCAACTGGTCGGCCCGCATCAAGTCAGCGGTGCCTCGATGGGTGGTATCCGGGGTTATTTCGGCTTGCAGTTGAGCAAATCCTCGCCGTTCGGCTCGGTGCGTGACGAGGAGGGCAACATCTATTCATTCGTGCGTTCGCTGATGGCGCCGGGCGGTACGCCGAACCCGACCAAGTTCTTCTACCTGAACAACCATGTCGACGGTATCAACCTGCGCATGGATCACGAGAAGATGGCTCGCCAGGCGTCGACGCCGATGCCGGTGCAGACCCTGGAGGGCGACACCGTGCGCTGGACCAGCCAACCCGGCGAGGCCGGTAATGGTTGGGAAATCACGGCCAACAGTGAACGCCTGAGCTGGCGCGAGGACGGCCTGTTCCAACTGGAAGGACGGCTGCTCGGCCCGGGCCTGCAGTGGTATCTGCCGGGAGTGGAATGGGGCACCTTCTATGTGTCCCAACTCTGGGAACTGGCCGGCATCTGCGAAGGACGGCCGGTGAAGGGGGCGATGGCGCTGGACCAGTTCTACATGGCAGAGGGCGGTGCAATCCACTTCAAGAAGGACCTTGTAGTCAATAACAACAAGCACGTGCTCTGGTGGTCGTTTGTCACTGTCTACAAGGACGGCAGTTGGGACGCCGGTTCCTTCATGGTTGGCCACGATCACCTGGGCTATGCGATCTTCACCAACGATAAAGGTGAGGTGCGTGTGACCACCGATATCGAAGGACAAACCCGGCACAAGGAAGGTAGCTACTTCCTTGAGTCGGCTCGAATTGTGCTCGAAGGTGAGGAGGAGTGGGAGTTTCTTCCCGACACCAGGGGTGAAATGATCGACTTTGTCGGTGGCTTCCCGATCACCGCACAGCAGGAGGGGCGCTGGCGCCGTGTCGGAGACACCCGAGAGCCTTCGCACTGGCTAGGCTGGGGAGAGTCCGACCGGCGCAACGGTTCGGCGCGCAACATGCCGGGCCGGGATATCTGATCTGGCCGCTCGAGCTCCGTGCGGCCCAAGCTCCGCGGGAGTGTTCCGTACAAGAACAGGGGAAACAGCCGATGAGGTTCAAGAACAAGGTGGTGCTGGTCACCGGTGCCGGGCGAGGCATGGGGCGAGCCATCGCGCTGGCGTACGCGAGCGAAGGGGCAAAGGTGATAGTGTCTGCTCGTACGCCACGCCATGGCGAGGAAACCGTCGCGCAGATCGCGGCACTGGGCAGCGAGGCTCACCTGGTCGGTGGTGACATTGCCGACCGCTCGTCGGTCAAGACCATGATCGAGGGTGGTGTGGAGCATTTTGGCGCACTGGACATCCTTGTCCATTGTGCCGCGGATACATCATCCGGGTTGGTCGTCGAGATGACGGACGAGACGTTCGATCATTTGGTGCGCAGCAATATCCAGTCGCTGTTCTGGCTGGCCAAGGATGCGGCACCCCATCTTTCTAAGGCGCAGGACAAGGGCCGGATCGTATTCATCTCCTCTGGCGAGGCCAATCGCAAGTACACGCCAACGCTGATCCCGTACAGTTCCAGCAAGGCGTTCATGAACGCCTTTGCCCGTGGGCTGGCGGTGGAGTTCGGCGCACTGAACATTCTGGTCAACGTGATCGAGCCGGGGCTGATAGGCACCGATCACATGTTCGAGTCCCTGGGGGAAGAGCTACCGCACCGCCTGGCCGAGCGCTTCCCTGTGCCCCGTTTGGGGCAGTCGGCGGATATCGCCGCCGCTGCGTTGTTCCTGACCTCCGACGACGCTTCCTATATCACTGGTACCTCCCTGCTGGTCGACGGCGGCGCCACTATGGTGGCCATGCCCAAGGTCGAAGAAATCCTCAAGGGGCATTGAGCCCGGATTGCGCAGGCTGCCAACGGGCGATTGCGTCAGGAGTCCCTGTATGTCCGATACCTCCAATTCATACTGGCGCTCAGCTTTCGACATTGCTGAGTTCAGGCGTGGCTGGCGCATCCTGCTACTCGGTCTCGTGGGGATCTGCACCAGTATCAGCGCCGGTTTGCTTTATGGCTTCGGCACCCTGGTCATTCCCCTTGAGCAGGCCTTTGGTTGGAGCCGGGGCGAGCTACAAGCGTCTATCACCTTCCTGTTTGCCGGTGTGGCCGTTTCCACCCAACTGGTCGGCCCGCTGTATCACCGTTTCGGCCTGCGGCGGGTGGCGATCGTATCGATCCTGCTGCAGGTGGTCGGCTATGTGGCAATCACGCGGATCGAGCATTCCATCGGTTGGCTGTACCTGGCGTTCTTCTCCATGCCGTTGGTCTGTGCAGGCACTATTGCCATTACCTGGACGCAACTGGTCAACCTGTGGTTCGAGCGCAACCGTGGTTTGGCCTTGGCGGCTATCCTCTGCGGCACTGGGATGATGGCGCTGCTGCTGCCGCCATTACTGGCCGGCCTGATCGCCCGGTTCGGCTGGCAGGCTGGCTTTTTCGCCCTAGCGGCGCTGCCCTTGCTGTTTACCTTGCCTATGGCCTTGGCATGGATGCGTTTGCCAACGGAGGTCGAGTCCATGTCCTCGACGGAGCGTGCGTTGGCTACACAACTGAACGGTTTCAGCTTCCGCCAGGCACTGCGCTCGCCGGTATATTGGAGTTTCAATGTCGCGCTGATCCTATCGGTGTGCCTTACCGTCGGTATGGTCACCAATATAGTGCCCATGTTGCAGAGCAAGGGGCTTTCCGCCCAAGTAGCGAGCCAGATCTTCAGCAGCTTCGGCATTTCCATCATCGCCGGGCGTCTATTGGTAGGCTATCTGCTGGACCGCTACCCTCCGGTCCTGGTCGCAGTGACGAGCCTGGCGCTACCGGCCATCGGTTGCGCGGTCTTTCTGTTCGCTGGTGTGCAGAGTACCGCGCTGCTGGTGTTCGCCACCCTGTGCGTCGGTGTCAGCGCCGGTGCTGAATTCGACCTGGCGGCATTCCTCATAGCGCGTTATTTCGGGCTGCGCGACTACGCGCGTATCTTCGGCCTGCACCTGGCCTTGGTCACAGTCATGTCCGGCTTGATGCCGGTGTTCTTCGGTTATCTCTACGAGGCGTACCAGGGCTATTCGGCGGTGCTGCTGTGCTGCCTGGCCTGTTCCCTCATCGGGCCGTCGATCCTGCTCTGGCTGCGGCCGGCAGCGGTGGTCGCGGTCCAAGCAACGGCATGCCTGAAGCGGTGTGCGAACGTCCGGCGGGCCTGCCCGTCTGCGGATACTAGGAGTAAGCAATGAGTGCGCAAGAAACCATCGAGCATTTCCTGCATGGCCAGATCGATTGCTGGAACAACGGCGACAAGGAGGGGTTCTTCGAGCATTACCGGCGGATGTCGCCCGCTGGCCTGAACATCGAGTACGTTGGCCGTGCTCTGCCGACCGACCCATGGCAGATCCTCGAAGGCATGTGGGAAAACCAGCAGCCGCGTTTTCGCGTGGAGGTCAAGGAAACCATCATCAACGGCGAGGAAGCCGCCTGCCATCATCGCAATGCGTTGCGTGACGGCAATGGCGGTATCGAGACCATCGAGCTGTACCGTTTCCAGGACGGCAGGTTGTGGGTGCGATATTTCATCAAGGCGTGAAGGAAGCCACGGGGCACGCAGGCGCGCGCCCCTGACGCTCAGCCGCGAGCGGCCCGCTCCTGCCTGCGCGCTGCCCGCCAGCCCTGGAACAGGAGCAGCGGCAGGCGTAGGATCACGCCGATGCCGAGCAGCTGGGCGGCCTGCCAGCAGTCTTGCGGGTGGACCAGGATGGTGGTGCTCATGGCACCCATGACCTTGCCCTTGATCACCAGTCGTTGACCCTCGCGAGTGATGGATTTGACGTCCACCATCTCCACGCCTTCCTTGCTGAACATCTTCATGCTGCGCTTGCTCCTGCCTGGGGCTCAGGCCCCGACCAGTTCGTCGAAGTCCAGGCCGGATTCCTCCAGCAGCACCCGCGCCACGTTGCGCCCGGAGGCGGCGGTGACACCGCCGCCGGGGTGGGTGCTGGCGCCGGCCAGGTACAGGCCCGCCACCGGCGACTTGTACTGGGCGTAGCCGGGAGCAGGGCGGTTGCCGGCGATCTGCCAGGAGTAGGAGCCGAAATGCAGGATGTCGGCGCCGATCATGGCGTTGTTGTGGCGTTCGATGTCCAGCGGGGTCATCCACGAGAAGCCGAGGATGTTGTCGTCGTCCATGTTGGTGGTGAGCTTGCGCAGATCATCGAGAAAAGCGTGGGCCACCTCTTTGCCGATCTCGTCCCAGCGCTGGGCGCCGCCCTTGAGGTGGTAGGGGCAGAAGGCGTACATGTTGAGCACGCGACTGCCTTCAGGGGCGCGGGTCTTATCGTAGGTGTCCTGGGTCACGTAGGCGATGAAGTCGCGGCGCGGGATGCCGTACTCCAGGTCGCGGAAGGCGCGGGCGAATTCCTCGGGGTCGGAATGCGAGCGTTCCACCCAGAAGAAGTCGTCCACCGCCGGGCCGACCTTATAGCGCGGTGCCTCGCGCAGGGCGACGTGCATGTTGAACGGCTGGAAGCTGCTGTGCTTGAGGGTGCGGATGCGCTGCTCGAAGCCTTCGGGCAACTCGCAGCCGGGGACCATGGCGGGGAATACCTGCTTGGCATGCAGGGTGGAGATCACGCCCTGGCGAGCGAGGATTTCCTCGCCGCTGTCGAGGATCACGCCGGTCGTCTTGCCGCCGTCAATCTTGAACTGTTTGATCGGCGCCTCAGTGCGCACCTCGCCGCCATGGTGTTCCAGGCAGGCGCGCAGGGCGTCGGCGAAGGCTCCGGAACCGCCGACCGGGATGCCCACGCCGTAGCGGTGCATCAGCGGCAGGATGATGTAGAAGCCGAAGCCGGTGCCGTTGTCGAACGGGTTCATCATCGCCTCGGAAGCGTAGCGGGCCAGGGCGATCTTGACCTTGTCGTTCTCGAACCATTCGCTGATGTAGTCCCAGGCGCTCATCGCCTGGGTGCGCATCAGTTCCTGGCCGACCTGGCTCTGTTCCATCATCAGCGCTTGGTGCGAAGCGCTAGGCGGCGTGTTGAACATGCCCATGACCAGCATGTCGAGGTTCTGGAACACCTGGTAGTTGAAGCGGCGGTAGGCGTCGGCGTCACGCTCGGAAAACTTGGCGATGGCCTGGCAGGTGCGCTCTAGGTCGGTGTAGAACTCCAGGGTGCTGCCGTCGTCGTAGAAGATCGCGGTCATCTTGTCGGGGTTGATGTATTTCAGGCCGAACTTCGCTTTCAGCTCCAGCTCGTCGTTGCGTAGCAGCGGGTTGGCCTGCAGCAGGGTGTGCGCCACCGAGCAGACGTCGTGCTTGAAGCCGGGAATGGTCAGCTCGCGGGTCATGACCCCGCCGCCGACCTTGTCGTTCTTCTCCACCACGCACACGCTGCGCCCGGCCTTGGCCAGGTAGCAGGCGGCGACCAGACCGTTGTGGCCGCCGCCGGCGATGACGATGTCGTAGGTCTTGCTCATCTTCTTGTCCTTTTTCTGTCGATGTTGGTGTTGGATTCACGCGCTCAGTCGTCGGGGTAGCGCTCCACGGGCATGACGCTGGGGCCAAGGATCGGTCCGGCCCGCTCATGGCCCCAAACGCTCAGATGCTCGGGGTTCAGCTCGAAGCCGTCGTGGTGCCAGGGCTCCAATTCATGGATGCACTCAACCGCGAACCCGGACGGGCTGAAGTGGTAGAAGGAAACGTGCGGGTCCTGACAGTGCTGGCCGAGGGTCATCTGCATCGGCAGCTCGCGCTGGCGCACGATGTCGTAGGTCTTGCCGAGATCGCTCAGGCTCTTGACGAACAGGCCGATGTGCTGCACCCCCTTCATGCCGGGGGCATGGCCGAAGGCGATGTCGTGGCTGGTCTTGTCGTTCAGCTTGGCCCGGAAGAAGCCGGTACGGCCCTTGCCGGCGCCCGCGCCGTACCAGTGGAAGCCCATCAGCTCGATGAAGAAGGCTTCCAGTTCGGGACCGTAGTCCGGCGTCATCAGGACGATATGGCCGACGCCGCGCTCGTCGGCGACGAAACCGCCGTGGGGGCGACCGGGAACGAACGAGCGCGGCGTCCACTTCTGTCCGTAGAAGAGTTCGTGCTGGTAGCCCGCCGGGCAGCGGAAGCGCACCAGTTCGCGCACTCCGCGTATCTCGCGCAAGGCGTCATCGCCGATTTCCAGGGCCACCCCGGTTGCGCGAAAGCGCGCCACTGCGGCGTCGAAGGCCTGCCGTCCGCGGGCTTCCCAGCCGATATAGGCGATGTGGTCGATGGGGCCGGGGTGAAAGGCGATGCGGTGACGGCGGTCGTCGCTGCGCAGGTACAGTGAGTCGGGGTCGCCCGCCGGGGCGTTGCCCAGCCCCAGGCCGAGCACCTGCGGTGCGTACTCGCGCCAGGCGTCCAGGTTCGGGCTTTCGAAGCCCAGGTAGCCAATGCCGATGATGTCCATGCTGGCCTCGTGTCGTGGTCTTGAACCGTCCCCTCCCGGCCTTTGCCCGGGAGGGGCGCCATGGCCTTTCCTACAACGCGGTCTGGGCGTCCGCCTGGGCGAACATCGCGTTGATGTCGCCGGAGGTCACCGGCTGGCCTTTCTCGCGCTTGGGCGCGGCTCCGCCCATGCCCAGTGCCGGCTCGATATTGACGTGCGTGGCCTGGGCGCGCAGCGCGCCGACGGTGCAATTCTCCCGACCGAGCAGGGGGAACGGGTCGTAGGAGAACTCACGCATGGCGTTGAGGTGGGTGACCTTGTGGATGGTCGCCTCGGGCAGCTTGCGCAGGCTTTCCCAGGCCACTTCCGGCGAATTCGGCCAGGTGCAGTCGGAGTGCGGGTAGTCGCATTCCCAGGTGACCATGTTCTCACCCACGTCCGGCAGGTTGCGCAGGCCGAAATCGTCCTCGATGAAGCAGGTGATTATGTGCTTGCGGAAGATGTCGCTGGGCTTCTTGCCGCCGAAGTCGGCGTTGGTCCAGGCGTGGTGGTGGCGATGGGTGAAGTCGGCGCGTTCCAGCAGGTAGGGGATCCAGCCGATGCCGCCTTCGGACAGGGCCATGCGCAGGTTGGGGAACTTCTTCCACATCGGCGCCCAGATCCAGTCGGCGGCCGAGTTGGCGATGGAGATCGGCATGGAGGTGATCCAGGCATCGATCGGCGACAGCTCGGATGCGTGCTCGGCCTTGATGCCGGTGCCGATGTGGCAGCAGATCACCACGTTGTTGTCGGAGCAGGCTTTCCACAGTGGGTCCCAGTAGTCGCTGTGGATCGACGGGAAGCCGTGCAGCGCTGGGTTGTCGGACAGCGACAGGGCATGCACGCCGAGTTTGGCCAGACGCTCGACTTCGGCGGCGGCGGCCTGCATGTCCCACCAGGGCACCAGCATCAGCGGGATGAAACGTCCCGGCGCGACGTTGCACCAGTCGTGCAGGTGCCAGTCGTTGTAGGCCTGGATGGCCGCCAGGGACACGGCGCGGTCCGGGTGGTTCTGGAAGCGCTGGCCGGCGAAGCCGGGGAAGGTGGGGAAGCAGATCGAGCCGAGGATGCCGTTGGCGCTCATGTCATCGACGCGGGCCTTGATGTCCCAGGTGCCGCGGCGCATGTGCTCGTAGCCCAGCGGCTCCATACCGTATTCCTCCTTGGGCCGGCCGACCACCGAGTTGAGGCCCATGTAGCCCGTGGCCTGGCCTTCGAATACCCAGACATCACGGCCGCCGTGCTGCTCGACGCGCGGCTGGCGGCCCTTGAAGCGTGCCGGCATGTGGCGGTCGAAGGCGCCGGCCGGTTCGATGGCGTGGTCGTCCACGCTGACGAGGATCATGTCTTCGAGTTGCATTGTCGTTCTCCGTGGTTGGCCGCAGCGGCTGCGGCCTATACTTCTGTCGGGTCGATCAAAGGAAAATGCCGAGGTTCGGGGTGCCGATCACCGCCTGGTCCAGCAGGATTTCGCGCCGCGCCAGTTTCAGTTGGCCGTTCTCGCGGCGCAGGATGTCGTGGCGTTCGCAGGGGATCAGGTCGAAGTCGTCGAAGTCGAAGCGGCTGCGGGTCACCAGCAGGTAGCTCAGTACCTTGTATTCGTCGGCCTTGTCGGTGCCGAACACGCGGACGTTGCTGACCAGGCGCCGGGTGCGCGAGGGCGGGTCCTCGCCCCAGGCGCTGCGGGTGTCGGTGATGCGCATGATGCGCACCATCAGCGAGCCATGGCTCTCATGCAGGTGCTGGACGTTGCGCACCACGGTCTGCTGTTGCTGGCGGTTGGGACGGGTGAGGCGCGCCGGGGCGTTGTACTCGATATCCAGGGTCAGGGTTTCGCTCCACTGTTTGAGTTGCAGGGTGTCCAGCAACTCCGCTTCGTCGTAGAGGAAGTCGACGATTTCGCTATGCAGCGGGCTGCCGCTGGAGATGCGCTTGCTGCGATCGGTCGGCGGCAGGGGCGTGGGGGCGAGCAGGGTCTGTAGGTCGTTCATGGCGATCTCCGTGAGGCTGTGCGTGCCATCGGCTGCGCTGCGCAGCCGGGCAGGGTGTACGAGGATTGGGGGTCAGGCCGTCATCAGCGCGTGCCAGTATTTCCACCACTGCCACTGGGTATCGTCCTTGGTGAAGCCCTCGCCGACATAACCGGGGCCGGGCCAGTCGGCAGGCTTGGTGTCGTCTTCGTACAAGGCCTGATACTTGAGGGTGATGTCCTCGCTCATCGCTCCCTTGGCCGCCAGGGTCATGTGTGGCCAGGTGTCGGAGTCGTCCTGTTCGACCATGCCGGAGGTGCCGAGCAGTTGGATCGACTGGCGCAGCATGCGCGCCTTGATTTCCGGCGGGGTGTCCTTCTCGGCGAGGATCCAGTTGACGAATTCCAGCTTGTCCGGCCCCTTGGGGATATAGGCGTGCAGGGCCATGGCGCCGAGCACGGTGCCGTCCGGCTGAGGCAGGTAGATGAACTCGAACAGGCCATTGGGGAAGAAGTTGCCCACCTGCGGCGGGCGCCAGCTCATGACGTGCAACTGCTCGGGGCTGAAGCGCTTGAGCAGCTCCGGGACCATTTCCCGGGTGATGCCCGGTGGTGGCAGTAGGGTGAGTTTTTCCTCGGCGCTCATGGTGGACGGGTCGCGTCCGGTGAGGCGCTGGATCTTGCGGTCCAGTTCGATGCAGCGCATGGTATGGCCGTGTTCGGTCCAGACTTCGACGCCGTACATTTCCGGGCTGAGGTCGCCGCCCTTGCCTTCGGCATCCGGCTTCTTCGCATAGGGGCCGACCTCGCCCAGCCAGCGGTGCAGGGTCAGGGTGTGGAAACCGTCCGAGGCGGATTGCTCGCAGGCGGTCTTCCAGTTGGCGCGGATGATGAAGCGCTGTGGTGGGCCGAGCACTTCCATGCCGGCGGTGGTGCGGCACCAGAGCGTGTCGAAATACCATTTGGCATCGCCGAGGAAGTCCTCGAAGGACTGGCCGTCGATGTTCCAGGTGGCGAAGATTAGGCCGCCATAGACGGACACGCGGGCCTTGTGCAGGCCGAGTTCGGCCTTCGTGCGCATCTTGCCGTGCATGCACTCCTTTTCCACCGGCGCGGCGATGAAGTCGCCGTTGGGGCGGAAGGTCCAGCCATGGTAGATGCACACATGGGCGGCGGCGTTGCCGCCATCGACGGTGGAGATCTTCATGCCTCGGTGCGGGCAGACGTTCAGCGAGACATGGATCTGCTCGTCGCTGGAGCGGGCGACGATCACCGAGTCAGAGCCCATGTCGCGGACGACGAAGTCGCCCTTGTTCGGAATCTCGGTTTCGTGGCCAAGGAAGACCCAGGTCCTGGCGAAGATTTTCTTCATTTCAAGGGTATAAAGCTCGGGGTCGGACAGCGTCCGCATCTTCACTTCATGTTTTTCCAGGTCGATCAGGTCCGAAATCCTCGTGCCGTCGCTCAGCGCCGGGTTGGTAGTGCTGGTCATAGTCGGTCTTCGCTCTTGTTGTTTAATATGAACAAAAAATAGTTTTTTGTTCATTTGCGAGCCGATTATCTGCCCCGTGGAGGGCTTTTTAATTGATCTGAGTCAACGGCTGCTCAGGGCCGGAAACCACCGGTCAGGCACGTTGCTGCTCCCGTTGGGCAGCCTTTCAGATCTATGGAATGGGGCTTGTGGAGTAGGGTGTGGCGGGTTTGCCGGCGGCCGGGGCGCTGGTTGCAGAATGCAGGTATCGATTTGTATGGGCAATATTATTGAAATTGTTCAGTTATGCTTCGACCGCCAGCGCCCCACTCTTCACTGGCCGGGGCGCTGGCGCAGGTACAGCACCAGGGTAAGGCCGAGGGTCGAGAGCAGGGCTGAGCAGAAGAAAATCCATGGCAGACCGAAATGCGCGGCCACCAGGCCCATCAGTGGGCCGGCCAGCCCTACGGCCAGGTCGAAGAACAGCGACAGTGTGCTCAGGGCCGAATTACGGTTGCTCTCCGGCGTGCGCGCCAGGGTTTCCACCCCCAGCCCCGGATAGACCCAGGACACCCCCAGGCCGGTCAGCGCCGAGCCGAGGATCGCCACCAGGGGCGTAGGTGCCAGCCAAACGAGCAGCAGCCCAAGGGTTTGTACCGTCAGGCAGAGCGCGACCACCCGGTAGCCGCCGAAGCGTGGCAGCGCGTTGGGCGATGCCAGCCGGGCGCAGATGAAGGCGATGCCGAAGGCGCTCAGGCAATAGGCCGCGTTGTTCCAGCCCCGGCTGTCGAAGTACAGGGCGACGAAGGCGGTCAGGCTGCCGAAGCCCACCGAGCTGCAGGCGATGGCCAGGCCGTTGGGCAGCACGGCGAGGAACACGCAGTGGAATGGCAGGCGTATGCCCGGCAGCAACGGGGCCGGCGGTCGGCTCCGGGCGAACAGCAGGGGCAGCAAGCCGAGCAGGGTGATGCCGATACCGATGCCGGCAAGCCCCAGCTGGTCCCGTACTAGAACGCCGAGCGGCGCGCCGAGGGCGGTTCCGCCATAGGCGGCGATGCCATTCCAGGACATCACCTGTGCGGTACGTGTCGTGCCATGCAGGCCAATGGCCCAGGTGCAGCAGGGTGTCGAGATCAGAGCCGAAGAGATGCCCTGGAGGATGCGCCCGGTGAGCAGCAGCGCCAGGCCGGCCCCCGGGGGCAGCGGCAGGATGATCGCCAGAGCCGTCAGCAGGCCGCTGCCGGTCAGCACG
Source organism: Pseudomonas citronellolis (assembly GCF_001586155.1). NCBI lineage: Bacteria > Pseudomonadati > Pseudomonadota > Gammaproteobacteria > Pseudomonadales > Pseudomonadaceae > Pseudomonas > Pseudomonas citronellolis. Next base: position 4,747,582 of record NZ_CP014158.1, on the reverse strand, counting down.
GCTAGTCCGGTCATCACCGTGCGTTTGGCGCCATGGGTGTCGGCAAGCAGGCCAGCCAGTGGGCGCGACAGCAGGGTCGTCAGGTACTGCATGCCGATCACCAGGCCAACCATGGCGCTGCTGAATCCGAGGGTATTCAGGACATGGCCGGGCAACACGGCAAGGGGGAGTCCGTTGGCGATGTAGGAGGCGAAGTTGAAGCAGACGATCGAGACGATCGACAGGCCGGTGGAAAGCGATTGGCTACGGGCGTTCATCAGGTGTCGCCTTGAGCGGACGGCAGTCGGTGCAGGCTCGTTCGGCAGGGAGCGGGATTGGCCGTGGCGCTGGCCGAAGCCGCGCCCTGCGGTGGGCGCGGCGGCGGTCGTTCAGTCGCGGTTGGCGGCTTCCCAGGCCTTGAGCTCGAAGCCTTCGGCGGCGGCCTCGGCGGCGCTCAGCTGCGGCGGGCGGGAGAGAATCTTGCGCGCGGCCATGTGGTCGCCCGGTCGGTTGCAGGATTCCACCGCGATCAATTGGTCGTCGCGGAAACACAGCACAGAGAGCTGCTGGGTTTCCGTCGAGCCGAGGGTCACTGTGCTGTCGTAGCCGGTGGAAAGCCCGGCGATCTGCAGCTTGAGGTTGCCCTGATCGGTCCAGAACCAGGGCAGTGCGGCGTAGGGTGCCGATTTGCCAAGCAGTCGCGTTGCCACGTTGCGCGCCTGGTCGACGGCGTTCTGTACGGATTCCAGGCGGGTCGGTTGTTCGCCGTTCTGCAGGCAAGGGAAGCAGGCGACGTCACCGATGGCGGAGATGTGCGGATCGGAGGTCAGCAGGTTGGCGTCAACGCGGATGCCGTTTTCGATGGTTAGGCCAGCCTCGCTGGCCAGTTGGGTGTTGGGGATCACGCCAATACCGAAGACCACCAGGTCGGCCGGCAGCAGGCGTCCATCCGAAGTCTGCACACCACTGACTCGGCCGGCATTGCCTTCGATCCGGGTCAGGCCCTGGCGGAAATCGAACTTTACCCCCCAGGCCTCATGTGCTTGGCGGAACAACTGGGACATCTCCGCTGAGACGGCGCGTGCCATCGGGCGGTCGCCGAGCTCCAAGACGTGCACGCTGGCACCCTGTTCGGCGGCCACTGCGGCGAACTCCAGGCCGATGAAGCCGGCACCGACTACCACAACGTTGCGGATTTCCTTCACCAGCGGGGCTAGGGCGTCGGCATCCTGTTTGGTCTTGACGCCGAATACGCCCTGCAGTTCGGCACCGGGGACCGGCAGTGGGCGGTTATGGGCTCCGGTGGCGAGGACCAGATGATCGTAGGAGACCGCCTCGCCGGAGGCTAGCAGAACCCGACGGTTCTGCCTGTCGATGGCGGTAGCTTGGTCGTGGCGAAGGTCGATGCGCTGGGTGGTGAAAAACTCGGCTGGACGGAATAGAAGAGCGTTCTCGTTGATCTTGCCAAGCAGGTAGGCCTTAGACAGCGGTGGCCGCTGGTACGGGAGGCCCGGCTCGTCACCGATCAGAGTGATAGTGCCGTCATATCCTTCTTGGCGCAGCGAGGCCGCGATCTGAAAACCGGCCTGTCCGGCGCCGACGATGACTACTGAGGCAAGTGACATAAGGACCTCTTCTTCAGAATTGCGATGCAGGCAGGTGCAGCACTAGGCCGTCGAGTTCTTCGCTGATGAATACCTGGCAGGTCAGGCGGCTGTTGTCGCGGCGCTCGAAGGCGCAGTCGAGCATGTCGTTTTCGGTGCTCTCCGGCGCAGGCAAACGTGCCAGCCAGGCTTCGTCGACATAGGCATGGCAGGTGGCGCAGGCACAGGCACCACCGCAATCTGCCGGGATGCCGGGTATCGAAGCGAAGGTGGCGGCCTGCATTACCGATTGGCCGATATCCCCGATCACCTTGTGCTCGGTGCCGTTGTGCTCAATGAAGGTCAGTGTGGGCATGGTCTTCTCCTTGGGTGTCGGGTCAGGGGTGGGACGCGATCGGCGTCGAGACGAAGCGGGGAGCGCTGCCCAGAGTCAGTAGCAACAGGGGGCCGATCAAGCTGCAGGCAAGGGAATAGACCAGCATTGCCGAATAGCCTCCGGTGCGGCTGAGAAGGAAGGCGAACAACAGTGGCGCGAGGGCTGATGCCACGGTATTCAGACCCTGGTGTACACCGAACAGGCGGCCGTACTCGCGCAGGCCGAAGTAGCGTGCGACCAGGAAGGCGGCGATGTCGAACTCGGCACCGGCGCCGAAACCCACCAGCACGGCGGCCAGCAGTAGCGGAGCGAACTCTGTGGTGCCGCCGAGGTAGACCAGGCAGCCGATGGCCGGCAACGCCAGGCTGATGGCGGCCACCATTGGTGGCCAGAGGCGGTCGAGCAGGTAGCCGATGAGCATGCGGCCAAAGATCAGGGCAATGCCGAAGCCACTGAAGATCAGGTTTGCCTCTGCGGCTGGCAGGCCTTTGGTCTGCAACATGGGGACGGTGCTGGTGACCATGCCGACGATAGAGGAAATCACAAGCGCCAGGGCCAGGTTGCAGGTCCAGAACTTGGTCGAGTACATGCCTTCACGGAAGCTCAGGCCGGGCAGTTCTAGCAGGGTACTGGTGTCGCCCTGCGCGCGTTGGCCGGCTCTGTCGGAAAGCTTGAACCAAAGCAGGGTCAGCGGTAATAGCAGCAGCAAGTTGAGCAGGGCGAGAAGAACGAAGGCTGCGCGCCAGTCCCATTGCTCGATGCTCCAGGACATCAGGCGCGGGACGACCGCCGCGGTCAAGCCGGTACCGGACAGGCCGATAGCCAGGGCCAGCCCGCGATTGCGGTCGTACCAGAGGCTGAGTAACTGGGTCCAGGTTACCGCCAGCGCTCCCATGCCGATCAAAGGCAGGACAGCGAAAGCTAGGTATAGCGACCAGATCGACCCGTTCAGCTGAGTGGTGCCTAGGTAGCCCAGAGACAGCAGGATCAGCGAGATGACTGTCACCTGCTTCATGCCGTAGCGCAAGTTGAACCAGCCAACCAGCTGCAGCGAGATTACTGCGCCACCGAAGAGGAAAGTGATCGCCGCCTGAAGTTCGCTCTTGTTCCACCCGAATGCCGCTTCCAGCGGCACTACCAGGGTACCGAACCCGTAGAGCAGGGCAGCATTGATGCTGACAGCAACCCCAACCACGGACAGTAGCAGGATGCGCCATCCCCGTTTGAACTCGGTGAAGTCAATAGCCGCTTCGTTTCGGGCGGTAGGCATGGTTTGGCGTCCTTTATTGGTTTTGTAGGGCCGGGGTCTCGAGCAGGCAAGGCGTCTTATTTGATGTTATGTACATAAACGTGAATACTGTGCAAATAGTATGGCGGGGCAGCGTGCCTGTCCAGCTATCTTCCATAACAACAAGAACGGTGAGTGCCATGATGTTTCTGAGAGGGCTTTCGATCGGCGCCAAGCTTCTCGTGCTGCCAGGGTTGTTCGTGCTGTCACTACTGATCGTGTCGGGGATGGCCTATAGGGGGCTGCTCAAGCAGCAGGCAGTGATTGAGGAAATCGACCACCTGCGTTTCCATCAGTATCGCCAGGTGCTCGAAACCTCCTCGGCTTCGCAAGCGGCGATGGTGGGCGCCTATGCTGTGGTAGTGCGAATCCTCGAGTCGAATGGCTCGGCCTCCAGGGAGGAGCTCGAGTCCTATCTCGAGGATATGCAGGACAGTATCGATGACATGCATACAGGGATGGGCAAGCTGGCTCAGGAGACCCGCCTGGGCGGCGAGGAGAAAACCCTCTATCGAGCCGTGGAAGAGCAGGCTGGGGTGGTCGGTGAAGGCTTGTCTGACTTCAAACGCACGGCCGTTGACGATCAGTTGCAGGCGGCGGCGTTGCTGGGGCGAATGCGTGCCGAATACAACGGTTTGCAGGGGCAGTTCAACCGGTTGCTGGGGTTGCAGGCGGAGTTGACCTCCAATGCCTTCATCGAGGCTGGCGATCTGCAGCGGCAGTTGTCCAGGATGCTGATTGTTGTCCTCGTTGCGGCTAGCGCTCTAGCTCTGTTTGTCAGTCTGCTGCTGCGTCGACAGATTGTTCGAGCCATTCGGGAAATTGAGCAAGCTTCCGTTAGGTTGCGCGATGGCGACCTGACCCTCCGTGTGCGGGTAATGGGGCGTGACGAGATAGCCCATACTGCGCAGGCTTTCAACGAGCTGATTGACAGTTTCCAGCAGGCAATGTGGCAGGTCACCAATGTGGCAATTTCGGTTGGCACTTCAGCGGAACAGTTGGTGGAGGCCTCCGCACAGGTGGCTGAGAGCTCCACTGCGCAGGTCGATGCTGTGGCCTCGGTATCGCTCATTATCGGGCAGATGAGCGACGGTATAGCGACTATTTCCAGTCATGCGGAAAGCTTGCGCAGTTCGGCGGAGGCGAGCCTGCACGGGGCGGAGAATGGTCATCTGGCGCTGTCACGCTTGCTCGAGAATATCGACAGCGTGCGTCACGCGTTCTCAGAAATACGGGGATCGGTAAGCGACTTCGTGGAAAGCACCACGGCCATCACTGCGAGCATTACTCAGGTCAAGGACCTGTCGGCCCAAACAAACCTGCTGGCCCTCAATGCGGCTATCGAAGCCGCGCGCGCCGGCGAAAGTGGGCGTGGATTCAGCGTGGTGGCGGACGAGGTGCGCAGTCTGGCGCAGCGTTCCGCCCTAGCGGCCAACTCGATCAACGAGCTGACCTCGAAGTTGGAAGGGCAGTCTGAGGTGGTGGACGAAGCCTTGCGTGCTGGCACTGTGGCGCTGGAGGACAGCAGCAGGCTGCTGGCTGACCTGGAGTCCACGTTACAGCAGGCGGCGGAATTGGTGGGGGATTCCACTCGTGGCGTGGAACAGATTGCCGATGCGGTCCGCGTGCAGAATGTCGGTGGACGGGACGTGGCTCTGAATGTCGAGCGCATTGCGCGCATGGCTGGAGAGGGGGATGCGATTGCTCATAGTGTCTCCAGTGCCGTTATTTCGTTGCGAGGGCTCTCCGAGGAGTTGACCCTGGCGGTAGGTCGCTTCCGCTTTCAGGGAGAGTCGGAGGCGGCCGACTGCACCTTGGTCTGATCCTGTGCGGGAGCATCGATTGCGTTTGCCTTTCTGTTACCGGCGGATCGGCGGTAGTTAGCCGGTTTTGAGCGGTCTGGGGGGATAGGTCGCAGCTATTCGAGGCGAGATGACTTTGGTTTTTGGAAGCGTACTGGGCTTTTGTTTACAAATTTAAGAAAAGTGTTCATTATTTTTGCGCCTGCTTGGATAAGGAGAATAAGATGAGTTCCGACAAGGCCCGATTCGAGGTTGTGGTCGAGCGCAGCCGCTGCTGTGGCTACGGTCTTTGTGCTGCGATCTGTCCCAGCATCTACAAGCTGGATGCCGATGGTTTGGTTTACGTCGATAACAAGGCTGTTCCCGTCGAACTGGAAGACGAGGCACGAGAGGGCGCCGAAGCTTGCCCGGCCGAAGCCATCTGGCTCGAAGAGATCAAGCCTGAGGGGCAATAGCGGTATCCGATCTGAGAAAATCAGAACAAGAAATGGAGAATGCAATGACTGGGCGTCTTGAAGGTAAGGTCGCGCTGATCACCGGAACTGGCGGTGGCCAGGGTAGGGCGGCGGCGCTGCGCTTCGCCCGTGAGGGCGCTATCGTCGTGGGCTGCGACCTCAATGGTGCAGCACACGAGGAAACCGCCGCTCTGCTGAGCGCCCAGGGACTTCGTCTGCATGGTCGAGCGCCCGTCGACCTCGGTGACTATGAGCAGGCCAGGGCCTGGGTCGAGGCGGCTGTGGTTGAGCATGGTGGCATTGATATCCTGTACAACAACGCATCGGCGGCACGCTTCGGCAAGGTCAATGAACTGTCTGTCGAGGATTGGCATTACACCATTCGCAACGAGATCGACCTGCTGTTTTATACCACTAAGTACGCCTGGGGCCATCTGGCTGCGCGGCGTGGAGTCATTATCAATGTTTCTTCCACGGCAGCCTGGGGTGGCTCCAAGGTCGCGGGAATTTCCGCACATGCCGCAGCGAAGGGGGCGGTTGTGTCCTTTACTCGGCAACTGGCTGTCGAAGGGGCTCCCCTGGGGATTCGCGCCGTTAGTCTCAGCCCTGGCTTCGTCGCTACCCCAGGGACCTTGGAGTTTCTGGAAAATCCGGTGGCGCGAGCGGCGCTTCTCGATGGTGTCCTGATGGACCGCCCTGGCGAACCCGAGGAAGTGGTCGCCCTGGCCCTATTCCTGGCATCCGGCGAGGCCTCCTTCGTGACCGGATCTGATTTCGTCATCGATGGCGGTCTGCTGGCTATCTAGCTAGGCATAGCCGTTCCTCCCAAGACATTCGAACAAGAAGGTGAAGGCATGGATATCATCGGCATCGGCTACATGGGGTTCGAGACCGCGAGCCTTGACGCCTGGCGCGAATATGGCCCGCAGGTCATGGGTTTCGGCATTGGCAAGTCGCCGGACAGCGATCTGGCGTCGTTGTATTTCAGGATCGACGACCGGCGGCACCGCTTTGCCTTTCACCCTGGCAAGGTGGATCGCCTTGCCTATATCGGTTGGGAGGCGGTCGGACGTATGGCTTTCGAGGCTGGTCTGAGGAAGCTCGAGGCTGCGGGAGTGGAGTTCGTGAGAGGCGATACGGCGTTCTGCGAGCTACGTGGGGTGCGTGAAGTAGTACGTTTCCGCGACCCGGTGGGCTACCAGTACGAACTGTTCTACGGACAGAAGTGGACGCCACGCTCTTTCATTCCCGGTCGTCCGCATACCGGCTTCCTGGCCGATGAACGTGGTGCTGGGCACGTAGTGGTGATCACTCCGGAATACACTCCGGAGTTGGAGCATTTCCTGCTCGATGTGATGGGTTTCCACTGGTACGGAGCCGGCGCCGGCAAGGGCCGAACCGGCTTCTTCCGCGCCAAGCTGAACAACCATACCAGCCACGACATCGCCTACGGCCACGGTCCAGGGCGCATGGGGGTGCAGCATGTCGGCCTGTTCGTGCGCAATGTGCGTGATGTGGGTGAAACCTACGATATCGTGCGCAAGCGCGAACTGCCGATGATGATGACCCTTGGCCAGCACAGCCAGGATCCGCATCTGTCCTTCTACCACTTCACACCGTCCGGCTTTGCCTTCGAGACCATAGCTGAGATTGAGCCGTGGCAGGGCGATCCCTATGAGCTCAACCCCGAGACCCTGAGTTTATGGGGCCATGAGATGGTTGGTCCGATCCTTGGACCGAGCGTGCGTACCCCCGAGGAAGTGCTGGACGCCGAGTACCTAGCCGGCAAGAAGCGCTGAGCATGCGCCTGGCGAGGGTTGAGGTAGCCGGTGAGGTATTCTGGGCATTGCTCGATTCGGATCTGCAGCGCCTTCGCCGCATTCGCGAGCCATTCGCTGCCTGGGCGCAGGTGATCGGGCAGGGGGGGATGATCAACCTGGGACTCGATGATGACTGCCTTGCGCTGTCGGCGTGCCGCTTGCTGCCGCCCTTGGAGCCGGGGGCGCGTGTTTTTGGCGTGGGCTTGAACTATCGCAGCCATCTTGAGCGTCTTGGCAGTTCGCCTCCGGCTCATCCGCTGGCCTACTTGAAGCCGGATTCCGCGCTGGTTGGCGCGTACGACGAAATAGCCTATCCGGCCCTGACCGGACAGCTCGACTATGAGGTCGAGTTGGTCGCTGTGGTTGCCCGGCCGCTAGGCGAGGAAGCGCTGGCCAGTGCTTGTCTACTCGGCTACACGGTCGGCAATGACGTCAGTGCGCGGGACGCGGGGAGGCGTATCGGTCGCCTCGACCTGCTAACTCAGAAAGCCATGGATCGCACTACACCGATCGGTCCCTGGATCGTCACTCTCGACGAATTGGGCGGCACCGGACAGCCTGAGTTGGAGATGGGCCTAGAGGTCAACGGTGAACCGCGTCAGCGGGACAATACTCGGCAGATGATCTTCCCGGTGGACGAATTGCTCGATTATCTTGATGCGCGTATTAGCTTGCGGCCGGGCGACCTGGTGTTCACCGGCTCGACTCACGGTGTGGGCATGGAGGATGGTCGCTTCCTTGCGCCGGGTGATTTGGTCGAGGCGCGCATCGACGGGATCGGCGAGCTGCGCAACCGTGTTGGTCCCCGGCGTATACTGTCTGCTGCGCGAAGTGCCGGGCGGCTGGGCAGGCCTGACGGCGAATGAGTATGGACAGGCAGGCCAACTCTGCTTTGGCAGTGGCGGAACACTCCTCGTTTTGGGCGCCGTTGCGTCATGGCCTGTTCGTCGGCCTTTGGCTGGCCTGTGCGGTCGTCAACCTGGCGATCTGGATGCAGACCGTGGGGGCAGCCTGGATCATGACCCAGCTATCAGCATCACCCCTGATGGTTTCCCTGGTACAGACGGCCATTACCCTGCCTGTCTTCCTGTTCGCTTTGCCGGGCGGGGTGCTCGCTGACCGCATGGATCCACGCCGTTTGTTGCTTCTCACCCAGGCGGTCATCTTGGTGGCGGCCGCAGCGCTCTGCCTGCTGGATTGGGGGGAACTGCTGGAGGCCTGGTCGCTGCTGCTGTTCACGTTCCTGCTGGGGGTCGGTAGCGCCTTGGGTATGGCGGCCTGGATGGTGACGGTGGTCGGAGTCATTCCACGTGAGCAGGTGCCGGCGGCGGTCTCTCTCAATGGTATTTCCGTTAATGCCACTCGGGCCCTGGGGCCGGCTCTGGCCGGCGCACTGATCGTCTGGTGGACCAGCGCCGCAGTATTCCTGGTCATCGCACTATGCATGGCTGCAGTGCTCGTATTCATCTTCCGTCTGCCGGCTCGCGTCCATGCCGACGGCTTGCCACCTGAAACCTTAGTCGGCGGCATGCGCAGCGGCCTGCGCTACATCCGCCACTCGACGGTTCTGTCTAGCGCGCTCAAGCGGGTATTCGTGTTCACCAGTTGCGCCAGCGCGTTATGGGCACTGATGCCGCTGGTAGCCAAGGAGGAGCTGCGCATGGACGCCGGTGGCTATGGGCTGCTGATGGCGTTTATGGGGGCTGGGGCGGTCCTCGCTGCGCTCGGTCTGACCAGCATCTATCGCCGTTTTGCCCTGCGGCGGTTGATCGACGCCGGGGCGCTCGCCTTTGCTGTGGCGACCCTGGCGGCGGCGCTGTCGCGCAGCCAGGTGGTGATCTGTGCCACGCTCCTGCTGGCCGGCATGGGCTGGATGGCGGTGAACGCGACCATTTCCACCGTGGTACAGACTTATGCTGCGAACTGGGTGCGAGCCCGTGTCGCCTCGGTTTACCTCCTGGTGCTGATGGGCTCAATGGCCCTTGGTGGCGCCCTGTGGGGGGCTCTCGCGCAATATCTGGGGTTGCAGCAAAGTCTGCTGCTATCGGCGTCGAGCATCTTCCTGGGCTTGTTCCTGACTCGTGGTGGGGCGATCGAGATGGGCCGCGAAGCTGACTTCGCCGATGCCCAGCAAACGGACAAGCCGATGCTGGTCACTGAGGGCGTCGCCCACGGCGACGGGCCGGTGTGCATCGAAGTCGGCTACCGGGTGGATGCTGCCGGGCGTGAGGCGTTTCTGCGTGTGGTCTATGCCGTCGGCCAGACGCGACGGCGTAATGGTGCGCGGAATTGGTGCCTGTACCGTGATCTGGAGGAGTCCAACCGCTACGTCGAGCGCTTCATCGTCGAGTCGTGGCTGGATTACCTGCGCCAGTGCGGACGCATGACCCAGGGGGACGAAGCGCAGGCAGTACCACTTTCGCCTTTTCGCGAGGGCCGATCGACCCGGCGCTATGTCAATCAAGCACCGGTAGAGGGCTTCTAGAAATCTCTATATTAAATTTGCTAGTCAATAGTGTTCTCGTTATAGAATTGATCGATAGAAAATAATAGAGAGCACGCCTATGGAAAGCCCAGAGCTCACGGAGGTTGGCAATAGTCGCAAGGGCTCCAGCGTCACGGTGAAACCGGTCGCCAACGCGATTCGCATACTCCGTCATTTGAGCCAGAGCGGGGCGCCGGAGCGTTCGGTGGACATCGCTCGGCGCCTGTCGATCAACCCCAGCACCTGCTTCAACATCCTGCGTACCTTGGCCATGGAGGATGTGATCGATTTCAACCCGATGTCCAAGCGCTATTCGGCCGGCCTGGGATTGGCCCGCCTAGTTGGGCAACTGGTTACCCAAGGGCAGCGTGTGCAATTGGTTAAGCCGCTGCTGCAGGAGTTCGCCGCGCGCATGCAGGTAACTATCACCCTTTGGCGGCGCATGGGGGAGGATCGCATCGTCATCGTTAGCTCGGCGGCCAGTCCTGCCGATGTGCGCATTGACATGGCTGAGGGGCAGCGCTTTCCGATGCTGATGGGGGCCAGCGGTCGGCTGTTCTCGACCCAGCTGGACCTGGACACGCCGGCATTCGAGGATATCTACCATCGGATACGCTGGGCGCGCCACTTGCCAATCGAGACCTATCGCGAGGAAGTTCACCTAGCCGCGGAACGGGGTTGGGCGGTGGACGATGGGTATTTCTCGGTTGGCATCCAGGCGGTCGCTGCGCCGGTGTATTCCCCTGAGGGCGCAATCGATTTCACTGTCTCCGCCGTGATGTTCCGCGGCCAGCGAGACGACGAGGGGGTTGGTGAACTGGCCGCCGAGCTCATCGAGTTCTGTACCTCACTGGCGGGTATTCTGTTCTGATCTCTTGGCTGGTGACCGCGTCAGTCGCAGGCCAGCAGCAGGCTGCCGCCCAATGGGCCGCCGCCGGCGGCCACCACAGAGAGGGAATGTGGTGCAGTCTGGCGTCCTTCCGCGCGTCCCCATAACTGCAGACAGGCTTCGTGGACATAGCCCAGGCCGTGGGTGCGTCCACCGGACAGTTGGCCACCGTTGGTATTGAGTGGCAGCCCGCCGTCCAGGGCGATCCTCGCACCGCCTTCAACAAAGGCGCCGCTTTGTCCCACCGGGCACAGACCCAGGGCTTCCAGCCAGATCATGGTGAGGATCGAAAAGCCGTCGTAGAGTTGAGCCGAGCCGACATCAGCTGGCGTGTAGTCGGTGCGCGCCCACATCATCCGGGCAACGTCGAAGGCTGCCATCTCAGTCAGCGAGATCTGATCCCAGGACCACGGTTGGTTCAGCGCGGCCCCGATGGCCTCTATACGAATAGGAGCATTGCGCGTGTCCCGCGCAGCATCGCGGCGCGATAGGACGATGGCGGTGGATGCATCGCAGTGCACATCACAGTCGTACATGCGCAGGGGGGTGGAAATCATCCGCGAGTGCAGGTAATCGTCCATCGTCATCGGCGTGCGGTAGATGGCCTTGGGATTACGTGCAGCATTGCGTCGGCAGGTCAATGCGATCTGCGCGAGTTGTTCGGGGCGGGTGCCGTATTCGTGGAAATGGCGCTGCGCATAAAGTGCCATCAGGTTGATGCCGGACATGACATTGAAGGGCGTCAGCCATTGCCAAGCGTAGCTACTATCGCGCCCTTGGGTCTTGTTGGTCAGCGCTCCTGCCTGCCTGTTGTGCAGGCGCGCCGTGGCCTCGGTGATGGTTCGGAATACCAGGACGTGGCGGCAAAGACCGGCGGCGATGGCCATTGCCCCGTTGATCACCCCGGCCAGAGGGCCAGGCCCCTCGTAGCCGGCGCCAAACCAGTTGACGTTCAACCCTAGGGCGCTTTTCAGGGCGCTGGGGCCGACTGGCGAGAAGGGATCGCCATTGTTGTTGTCGCCCGGCCAGCAGGCGACGCCATCGATGTCATGGCGCTCAAGGCCTGCATCGGCAATTGCTTCCAGGCAGGCATCGAGGGTCAGGTGCATAGCTGACTTGCTAGACGGCCGGGCCACCTCGGACTGGCCGATGCCGGTGATGGCGACCTCTTTTTCGTAGCGATGAGGGGGCATCATTGATCCTTCTCAAACAGAGGGAGCCAGACATCCTCGATGTGGAGGAAGCTGACCCGTACCAGCATGTCGATCCGCACTTGGAGCGGGTCCATCCCAATTACATTGCTGACGAAACGCAGGCCCTGCTGCTCGACCAGCTCGATAATGGCGACGACGTAGGGTACTTCCAGGTCGGCGACCCAAGGCTGGTAGTTGAGGGTGTAGCTCAGCACCTTGCCTCTTCCTGACACCGCGCGAGGTGCGACCTCCCGGCTCGCGCAGCGGGGGCAGATTGGCCCGGGCGGGTGGAAATAGTGTGCGCAGCCCTGACAATGGTGGATCAACAGCTGGTCGTGCTCGCCACCCTGCCAGAAGGCGCGGTTGTCGGCGTTGAGGGCGGGCAGTTTTCTGGTCATTCGCGGAACCTGCGAGCACTGGCTTGGATGTATGTGCTCTAATAATTGCACATATTTTCTAGAAGTGTCATATATTTATGCCGGGTTATACGCTAACCACATAGCTCGCTATCTAACAACAAGAGGATCCTTTTGCCATGTCCCGGCCTTTGCAAGACAAGACAATCATCGTCACCGGCGGGTTCGGTGCTCTCGGCGGGGCCGTTGGTCGCCTGCTGCTGGAGCGCGGTGCGCAGGTTGCTCTGCTCGATCGCGCCGAAATTCCAGCTAGTCTGGGCGATGTTTCTGGGGTTCTGCCCTTGGGCGGCGTCGACCTGACCTCTACCGAGTCGGCGCGGCTTGCCGTGGCCCGGGTGGTGGAGCGCTTCGGACACCTCGACGGCCTAATCAACGTCGCTGGTGGGTTCGCCTGGGAATCCTTCGAGGATGGCGCTCTGGATACGTGGGATCGCCTGTATCAGATCAACCTTCGTACGGCTCTGGTGAGCAGCCAGGCTGCGCTGCCCTATTTGCTTGCTGCCGAGTCCGGACGCATCGTGAACATTGGCGCTCTGGCGTCCCTGAAGGCGGGCCTGGGCATGGGCGCGTATGCCGCCTCCAAATCCGGGGTGGCACGCCTCACTGAAACACTGGCTGAAGAGCTCAAAGATCGTGGGGTCACCGTCAATGCGGTACTGCCAAGCATCATCGACACTCCAGCGAATCGCGCAGACATGCCGGACTCCGATGCCAGTCGCTGGGTAACGCCGGAGGCTTTGGCCAGAGTAATTGCATTCCTGCTCTCGGACGATGCCACACCCATTACGGGAGCCTGCCTGCCCGTGGCTGGTCGGGTATGACGCCCGTGGCCTTCTGCTGCTCTTCGACTGGAGTACAAAAGTCATGAGATTGGTAACCTTTACCGACGGCAACGGGTTTGCGCGTGCCGGGGCCTTGCTGGAGAACGACCAGATCGTCCTGGACCTACAGGCCGCCTGCCAGGCCCGATACGGAAGCGAGCGTCCCGAGTTGGTCAGCGTGCTGGCGCTGGTCGAGGCCGGGGAGGAGGGCTTGGCTCTTGCCCGTTCGATGGTGGAGCAGGTTCCTGCAATAGCCGTGCGTGCCCGGGCGGCGGTGAAGCTGCACGCACCGATTCAGCCACCGCCGCAGATGCGCGATTGCTCCTGTTTCGAGCTACACCTGCGGCAGAGCTTTGCCGCAGCACGCCGGGCCCGTGCACTGCGAACGCCAGACCCGGAGGCTACGCTCAAGGCGATGAATACGCGTGCCGACGAGCGCGTCATCGAAACCTTCAACCGCCAACCCATCTACTACAAATGCAACCGCTTCGCGGTCATCGGTATTGACGACGAATTCCAGTGGCCGAGCTTCAGCAAGGCGCTGGACTTCGAGCTGGAGTTCGGTTGCTACATCGGCAAGCGTGGTAAGGACATCAGTCGCGATGCGGCCCGCTCGCACATCGTCGGTTACACCATCTTCAACGACATGAGCGCCCGCGACGCCCAGGCTGCGGAGATGCCCGGCATGCTCGGCCCTGCCAAGAGCAAGGACTTCGACACGGCGAACATCATGGGGCCATGCCTGGTGACGGCTGATGAGTTGGGCGACCCCTACGATCTGGAGATGGTCGCGAAGGTGAACGGCGAGGAGTGGGGGCGTGGCAACACTCGTGAGATGCGCTGGTCCTTCGAGGACGTCATCGCCCATGTGTCGCGTTCGGAAACGCTCTATCCCGGGGAGTTCCTCGGCTCCGGCACGGTCGGCAACGGCTGTGGCCTGGAGCAGTTGCGCTATCTGAAGTCTGGCGATTTGGTCGAACTGGCGGTGGAGGGTATTGGTGTGCTGCGCACCCGGGTGGGGCGCGCGGAGCAAGGGGGGGGCTGATATGTCTCAAGCCGCAGTTCTGTTGGCACGTGATATCCCAGAGCGTTGCTTTGCGCTTTATGTGTACATTTTGGTTAAAAGTGTCTTATATTCTGCCGAGGCTTTCATTCGCCGTAGTGCCCTGATCAGGAGGCAATCATGCTAACAAGAACAAGCCCTGTATTGTCCGACGGAACCAAGGTTTCCGACCTTATCTTCCCCGATACCCGCGAAGTACAGATGCGCGTGCTGTCGGACCGCGAGATCTACGAGCTGGAGATGGAGAAGATCTTCGGCAAGATCTGGGTGTTCCTCGGCCATGAGTCCGAGATTCCCAACTCCGGCGACTTCGTTGTGCGCGACATGGGCTCCGACTCAGTGATCGTCGCCCGTGGAAAGGATGGCGAGGTTTATGTAAACCTCAACGTCTGCCCCCACCGCGGCATGCGCATCAGCACCGCCGACTGCGGCAATACGCAAATCCACAAGTGCATCTACCACGGCTGGGCGTTCCGTCCCAACGGTGACTTCATCGGCTCGCCGGTGGAGCGCGAATGTATGCATGGCAAGATGTTACCCAAGGAGGCGCTTGGCCTGAAGAAGGCTCGGGTCACGCTCTATGGCGGGTTGATCTTCGCCACCTGGAACGTCGATGGTCCCTCCTTCGATGAGTTCCTCGGCGATGCCAAGTGGTACTATGACATGCTGTTCTGCCGTTCTGACAAGGGCATGGAAGTGCTCGGTCCGCCGCAGCGTTTCATTGTCAATGCCAACTGGAAGACTGCTGGTGAGCAGTCCGCCGCCGATGGCTTCCATACCTTGACACTGCACCGCTGGCTGGGCGAGGTCGGTAACTATGCGAAGAAAGGCGACGGTGAAGGTGAAGGCGCCGACCTCAGTCCGGAGATGATCGGTGTGGAGGTCAGTTCGCCGCACGGCCATGCTCTTCGCTGCATTGACCTAGCCCGCAAAATCAAACGCCTTACCGGTCTCGACCCTGCGGAACTGTCGGTGCAGGAGAAGCTGAACGCCTTGCCGCCGGCCGGGATGACGCGTGAAATGGTTGAGCAGTTGGCGCGCAATCTCAGTGAGGAGCAGCTTGAGGTACTGACTAGCATGCCACCGCAGGTTGGTGGGATGTTCCCGAACATACTGTTCGGGTTCGTCTATATCCCGCAGCCGGATGGATCGGTGGTTGGCTCCATGACCATGCACGCATACGTGCCTCAGGGGCCCGACAAGCTCGAGTTCGTCAACTGGATCTTCGCCGAGAAGGACGCACCAGCAGAACTGCGCGAGAAGATGCTCAGGCAGACTATCCAGCTATTCGGTACCTCCGGGATGGTCGAGCAGGATGACTCCGATACCTGGCCGCACATGACCCTGGCTGCCAAGGGGGCGATGGGCCGCCAGATGACCCTCAAGTACCAAGCCTGCTATGAGACCGGCGCGCCTGCGGGCTGGCCAGGGCCGGGCATCGTCAACGAGGGCTTCACCAAGGACGACACCCAGTGGCATTGGTGGTTGTACTGGCATGAACTGATGACGGCGGAGAGCTGATCGTCGCGTCGTTCCAGGCAAAACCACACATTTCAGGAGTTACACATGGCCCAAGTACAAGAGCGCGGCGTCGATCAGATCCAGCCGGGGTCGCCCGTCGGTATCAAGCGCGTCCCGGTAGGTTCGGATATCTACAACCAGGTGGTGACCTTCCTCTATGAGGAGGCGACCCTGTTGGATCAGATCCGTCTGCAGGAATGGGGTGCACGCTTGGCTCCAGACCTCGTCTATACCGTACCGCTTCGCCACACCCGCCTGCAGTCGGAATTGTCCACCACCATCGTGCGTACCGTGCAGCATTACCATGACGACTACCGTTCGATCATGGGGCGAATTCTGCGGCTGTCCGGCAAGAGCGCGTGGGCGGAGGATCCGCCCTCGCGCACCCGGCGCCTGGTGACCAACGTCTTCGTCGAGGAGACCGAAAAGTCCAACGAGTTCGTGGTGACCAGTTACTTGCTGTTGACCCGCAATCGCTTCAAGGACCACCATGTCGACATCATAAGTGGTGAGCGCCGGGATGTGTTGCGTTTGACTGATGAGGGCTTCAAGCTGGCGTGCCGCGAGGTCATTCTTGATCAGGCCGTGTTGGGCACGCCGAACCTCGCCGTGTTCCTCTGACGACCCTACCATGGCGCTCCCTTCTTTGAAGGGAGGCCTAATTCCGTTGTGGGCCTCGGTGCCGGGGCGAGTTATACCGGTACAGGTTTTTTTCATGTTGGCCCTCTCTTGGTGGGCGTGCTGACGTTTTCGGAGCGCACGTTATCTGCCGAAGCCAGCGTCATGTTGTGTCGGAGTTTTGTTTCATCCGGTTTGGCTCACCCCCTTCCCCTAAGGGGAAGGGGGCTGGTGAGTTGGCATCAGTGGCTGGCTGGTTATTCTCCGGCCAGCCAGTCTTGGTCGCCCGAGCATAGATGTGCTGCCGTGTCGCTGAAATCCCAAGTTGAACCCTTGATCCGTAGGGCTTGCGCAGCCCGTGCCGGTTGCTGGCTATAGCAGAGACTGGTGCTGGATGCATGGACCTGGGAGTCCAGTGGATGCTGGCGGCCCAGTGAAATCTGGGTGCACCTGCGTAGCAATAGCGCAGCTTCCGCATCTTCTTCGGGAAGATGGCTAAGGGCCCAGCGAGCCATTCCTTCGCGCAGATTTACCCCGCAGTAGGGCGCTGGCCCTTCGATGATCGAGCCTCGTACCTCCCAGCTCAGCAGGAGCCTCCCATCACGAAGCAGTACCGGTGTCGTGCGTTCGTTGACGCGGTCCGGTACTTGGACATCGTAGCATCGGCGGAGCGTTCCGCGGGCCGCATTGGCGATGGCCAGGCCGGCAAGGTCTAGCAGGTGTGTGCATTGATGCTGGGCATCGGTCTGCCGGGTCACTGTATGGGCGATATGGCTGAGTGGCATGCCGATCAGTTGCTCCAACTGATCGGTTGCTTGTGGGCAGGCGGAGTAGGGGTAGCGCAAGGCCTCCCCGCCAATCTCCCGTACGATGCCGTCACTATGGTGTAGCCAGACGCGGAAGTGATGGAAATCGTCCTCAAGAGTAGCCCGTATCTCTCGCATGGCATCCTGTGGCGTAGAGACGATTTCCACTCGGCGGCGGAACATGCTGGTCATCGTTTTTTCCTTGCGCTGGTTTCCGCAGGTGCCTGATCTTGCGGATTGAAGTATATTTGAACAGTATACGCAAAAGTGTTCATCTAAAAACAAGAAGGAATTCGTTATGAAGCTATTGCAAGAGCAGATAGCGCTGGTAACTGGCGCTGGTGGCGGTATTGGTCGCGGCGTGGCGTTGAGCTTTGCCAAGGCCGGCGCCGCGGTAGTGATAGCCGAGCTGGACGAGGCCTCTGGCAAGGCTGTGGAGGGCGAGTTGCTGGCGCTTGGCGCGCGCGCGGTTTTCATCAGAACCGACGTGACCAGCAAGGTGGATATTGAGGCGGCTATCCAGGTGGCAGTGGAGCGTTTCGGAGGGCTGGATATTCTGGTCAACAATGCGTTCGCCCCCACGCCCAATGTGCTACTGGAGGAGAAGACCGACGAGATGCTGGCTCGGACCCTCGACTCCACCTTGTGGGCCGCTTGGTGGTCGATGAAGGCTGCACTGCCGCACATGCGCGTGCGCGGCGGCGGCAAGATCATCAACTTCTACTCCATCGACACCGAGGTCGGTGCTTGGCTGCATGGCGACTACAACGCAGCGAAGGCTGGTGTCGTCGGTTTGACCCGCAGTGCGGCCTCGGAGTGGGGGCGTTTCAACATCCGCGTGAACGCCATTGCGCCTACCGCCATGGGGGCAACCTTCCATAAGCTGGCGGCGGAGAGCCCGGGGTTTGCCGAGCGTTCCGCCGCTCTACGCCCGTTGGGGCGTTGCGGGGAGCCGGAGGAAGATATTGGGCCAGTAGTGGTATTTCTGGCTTCTGAGATGTCGCGCTTCGTCACCGGCGAGACTCTCCATGTCGATGGCGGGCTGCACCTCCCTGGCTACAATTCCCGACCGGCCACCGTACCTGTGCGCGAATACTGACGGGAGGCATCGAGCGCGGCTATTGCCACCGCGCTTTCTTCTGTAACACGGGGCGAGGTCGCAAGATCAGGGTGAGGTGCACACTAGTTCCATCGCGAGGAAGGATAGCGAGCCCCGGCCAGTCAGAAAGTGAGGCCGGGGCTTCATGGCGGGTCAGCGCTTGGCGATCTTGATATCAGTGTCTTCCAGGTCCCAGGTGTCGGCTGTCTTGCCTTCGTCGCGCAGCTCATACTTCAGCACGCGGCCCTGGGGGTTCTTCGGCAGGTTGGTGCGGAACTCGATGTAGCGGGGCAGGGCGTAATAAGGGACTGACTCGACAGCCCAGTGGAACAGCTCTTCCGGAGTCAGGCAGGCCCCTTCATGTAGCACTGCGGTCACCTTGACGTCGTCCTCGCCCTTGTCGGACGGCACGGCATGCACGGCAACCTCGGCCAGGGCCGGGTGCACAGCGAAGGCGGCTTCCATCTCGAAGCTGGAGATATTTTCGCCACGGCGGCGCAGGTAATCCTTCTTGCGATCGACGAAATAGAAGAAGCCTTCGTCGTCGAACTTGCCGACGTCGCCGGTGTGGAACCACATGTTGCGCATCAGCTTCAGGGTATCTGCGGGGCGATTCCAGTAGCCCTGGAACATGATGTCCGGACGTAATGGGCGGACGACGATTTCGCCGGGAGTGTTGGCGGGCAGTTCTTGGTCGTTGTCATCGACGATCCGCACGTCGAAGTCTGGGATGCGTTTGCCGGACGAGCCGGGCGCTGCGTATTCGCCGGCGGCCAGAGAAGTGACTACGCAAGCCTCGGTGAGGCCATAGCCATTTCCGCCGACCAGTTTGCTGCCGAAGCGTTCGCGCCAGATTTTCTTGGTTTCCTCGGTATAGGGGTTGCCGCGAGCAGTATGGATCTGACCATAGCAGCGTTTCATCGCCTCGTTGTCAGGGGCCTGAGCTAGCAGGCCACCCATTCCGCCGAGGATGGAGGCAATAGTAGCGCCGGAACGCTCGACTTCCTGCCAAAAGTTGGAGACCGAGAAGCGCGGTAGGATCGCTGCCCGTGCACCAACGAGGATGCTGGCGATGATGCTGACGCACAGGGCGTTCATGTGGAACAGCGGCAGGGGCGTGATGGTTACGTCGTTTTCGTTGGCCGGACCGGCTCGCAGCTGTAGGCGCGCCAGATTGCACATGAAGTTGTAACTGATCATGCAGCCCTTTGAGGGGCCGGTGGTGCCAGAGGTATAGATCAGACAAGCCAGGTCGGAAGCTTCCGGTTTGACGCTCAGAGGGGTGTCGTCGTTGCCACGGTGTTCGTCCAAGGCGGCGATAGGAATGCGGCAGTTCTTGGGAGCAATGAAGTCACCGCGACAGAGAATCCGGGTGACGTTAGTGAGCTGCTCGGCCAGCGGAGTGATGCGTGTCAGGTAGTCCGCTTCGCAGATGACCAGATGGGTTCCGGTGTCAGCGATCTGGTGACGGAGGAACTCGCCTTTGAGCGCGGTGTTGATCGGAACGCTAACTGCACGCAGCTTGTTGATCGCCAGCCAGCACACGACAGCGTCGATGTTGTTGTCCAGCATTGTCAGCACGGTCTCGCCTGGTAGCACGCCGAGGTTCGAGAGCGCATGGGCCATGCGGGTGGAAATCGAGTCGACTTCAGAATATGTGTATAACTTTCCGCTGAAATCCAATAGGACTCGGTCTGGATGCTTTGCTACCGCTCGTTCAAGCGCTGCGATAACAGTGTCTCGTTCCCCCATGGACCAGGTGTCCGGATGGCCAGTGCCGCTCATGTCTCGATCTCCTTAGGGCCTGCCCTGGTGCGGGCAAGCGATTTTATTTTGAAGAGAGAATGCCATTCTAGATTCAAATTTTACAGATGTCTTCAGTTAAAATTTGAACAGGTTTTGCTGATACTGCCCATATCTTGTGGTAGTGTTGCTCTTATTTAGCCGCTGAGAATCCTTGTCAATGACTTCGAAAGCCACCAGATCGAGCAAGGGCGCGAGTGACAAGCTCGCCAGAAAGAATGCCAGTCCTGCGGAGAAGCCTGCTACCGTCACGAAAAGGCCTGTTCAGAAAAATGGTGTTGCCTCGTCGGTGAATGGCAAGGTAAGGCCCAATAAGCGCTCCGAGGAGACCGTTACGAATATCCTGTCTGCCACCGAGGAGGTGGTGCTGCGCTCCGGCGCAGATCGGATATCGATCCTGGATGTTTGCCAGGTGGCTGGGGTGTCCCGGGGGACGTTCTATCGCTACTTCTCCTCCCAGGAGGACTTGCTGGATACCTTCTCCCGCCACAAACGGGACAGCTTCCATGAGTCGCTGGCCTTGGCGCTGGGGGATATTGCCGACCCCGACGCGCGTTTGAATGCGCTGATTACCTACCTCGATAATTACCTTGAGCAGAGCCGCGCCCGACGCTTGCTCGTGGTGGCGC
The DNA here is from genome assembly GCF_001586155.1 of Pseudomonas citronellolis. Classification (NCBI taxonomy): domain Bacteria; kingdom Pseudomonadati; phylum Pseudomonadota; class Gammaproteobacteria; order Pseudomonadales; family Pseudomonadaceae; genus Pseudomonas; species Pseudomonas citronellolis. The sequence continues at coordinate 4,726,915 of NZ_CP014158.1, read as the reverse complement.
CTGACTATGCCCTGGGTTTCTTCCGACGGATATTCCATGATTCCATCGTGCGCTTTCAGGATCTGCTGGGGATCGTGTTCGATGAGTGGGATGCCCGGCTAGGCATCAAGATCGACCGGGAGCTGGTCTGCGAAATGATCATTCGCTATGTCCTGAGCGAAGTGCTCGTGCCCGAGGGGGTTAGTCGTCGTCTCTTGCCGGTACGTGTACGGAAACTCGTCGTTGCCTTGACTGTCGGCTCCACCTCGCGCTCTCGCCGCTGATCGACCTTGCCGCCACCCTCTGCTAGGGGGTGGCTGGCTCCTTCCTCTCTCCCGTCCTCTCTGCTTTAGCCCCGCCCTCACTCAGTCGCACCCTTCCCATCCGATCTCGTCTCCCCCCTTTTTTTTCCTTACCCATTCCTCCTGGGGCTGTTCTGCTACCGCTCGTCTCGAGAGGTTGGAGTCGGGGTTGTGTCTTGTGATCTTAAAAATAAATTGAACAGTTTTTTGATTTATGATCAATTTAAAATTATGCTTCACCATGAAAGCGGGCCTGACGCGCATGTTGAGTGATGTGTACCCGGCTAGGCCGGGTACGCCACGAGCGTTGCGCTACATAAACACAAAAAATGCCACTCTGAGGTATCCAGACTATGCTCATCGATCTTCACGCCCACGCGCCCCATCCCGACTACTACGACCAGCATCCCTACTGGGGACCGGCCTTCGAGCTGCAACCCGATGGCGACATCAAGCTGCGAGTGGGAGACTGGATACTGACCCTGGGTGCTCCGGAGCGTAAGAAGGCGCTGCGCGAGGCGCATGCTCGTGGCGAAACGCTGAACGTGGCGGAATACATGGCGAAATGGCGTGACCCGAGCCATCGCCTCGCTGCGATGGATGCGGCGGGTCAGGCTGCCCAGGTGCTCTCGGTGCCGAGCCATTGCTACATGTACTGGACGGAAGCCGAGTTCGCCGTGCCCTTTGCTCGCCGGGTCAATGATGCGCTGGCGAGCTACTGCTCTGCAGCGCCCAATCGCTTGATGTTCTGGGCACACGCGCCACTGAATGTACCGCACGAGGCGGCCAAGGAAATCCGTCGTGCCTGCACCGTACTGGGCGCCAAGGGCCTGGTTGCCGGTGGTTCCAACTTTGGCGGGCTGGAATACGACTCACCCGAGCTGGATCCCGTGTGGGAGACACTGTGCGACCTCGACCTGCCGATTTTCGTGCATGGCTACAACCAGTCCGTAACCTGGGGTAAGGACGCCAATACCGATCGCTATGAGACGACCGCGATCGTGGGTATGAACTATGACGAAACCAAGTGCTTCTGGTACCTGATCAATGGCGGTGTGCTGGATCGCTTCCCGAACCTGAAGGTCTACATCACTCATGGTGGTGGCTTCGTGCCCTATCAGTTGGGGCGCATGGCGCAGACCAACCCCAATCTCGACGTCTATCACAACAAGAAGCCATTCCTGGATTATCTGTCCAACTTCTATTTCGACGTGGAGTTGCACGAGCTCCCCATGCGTCAGGCCATGCTGGACGTCATTGGTGCTGATCGAGTGGTGTACGGCTCCAACTTCGGCGGCAGTGATGCGGTGCGCCATGACCTGACGGAAGGGCTGCGCCTATCCGACGAGGATCTGCAGAAGATCCGCTGGAAAAACGCCTGTGATCTCCTGCACCTGGATCCGACCAAATTGGGCAAGGTGGGTGCCTGATGAAGCTGGCGCGCTGTTCCTATTTCCAAACGGGGCCCTTCTGGGCTGTCGTTGACCCTGAGCGCGACGAGGTCCATGCCATCGATGGGGAATTTTCCCAGTGGGCCCCCGCATTGGCCAGGGGGGCAGGTATCAGTGCCCTGCGCCTTTCTGGACCGTCGCTACCGCTGTCTAAGATGTGCCTCCTACCTCCGATCGAACCGGTCAACCGGGTGGTGGTGGCGGGTGCAAACTATGCCAAGCACCTGGCTGATGACTTCGGCCTCGCCAGCCCTCCACAGCCGGTGGCCTTCCTCAAAGCCTACGGTGCGCTGATCGGCGCGAAAGACCCGATTCGCTATCCACCCCTGACCGAGGAGCTAGACCACGAGGTCGAATTGGTGGCGGTGATCGGTAATTCCGAGATAGACCTGGATGACCCGCTGGCCAGCGTTCTGGGCTACACCGTTGGCAACGACGTCAGCGCACGGGACCTGCAGCGCAGTGGTCCGGCGGGTATCGGCATGGACCTGTTTGCGGCCAAGAGTCAGGACTGTACCACCGGGCTTGGGCCCTGGATCGTCACCAAGGACGAGTTTCCAGTCGGCTCACCTGAGCTGCGCCTAATCCTTAAGGTCAACGGCGAGATTCGACAAGACGGCTCGACCGCGGAGATGACCTGGGATGTCGGCCAGCTGATTCGTTTCGTCCAGCAGCGATCCAGCTTTGCCTGTGGTGACGTGCTGTTCACCGGTTCGCCGGCCGGTGTCGGCATGGGAACTGGCCGATTCCTCAATCCCGGGGATGTCGTCGAGGCAACCATCGAGGGCATAGGCACATTGTGCAACGTAGTGGGCAAGAAGTCCCGCGACTGAATCGAGAGCGAAGCATGAGCACTGATAAACAAGAAAAGATCGTGGTAGTGGGGGCTGGTCTGATGGGGACCGGTATTGCGCACGGGTTCGCCAGTTCCGGCTATCCCACCGTGCTGGTGGATACCAACCCTGAGTCGTTGTCCCGCGCCAGGGGCAATATCGGCAAGATCCTCGAGGATGGTGTATCGCTTGGCAAAGTCTCTGCTGAGTCGGCGCAGGCATCCTTGGCGCGCCTGTCCACCAGCGGCGACCTGGCCGAGGCCGCGCAGGGGGCCGATTGGCTGGTGGAAACGGTTTCCGAGCGACTGGATGTGAAGAGGGCGGTGGTTGCCCAGGCCGAGCCGCTGCTCGCCCCCGGCGCAATCATCGCCACCAATACCTCGGCGCTGAGTGTGACCGAGATCGCCGCCGCCCTAGCCAGCCCCGAGCGGGTCATCGGCATGCATTTCTTCAATCCGGTGCACAAGATGAAGCTGGTGGAGCTGGTTCGCGGTCTGGCGACCAGTGACGAGGCGCTGGTGCGTACTCGTGAGCTGTGCGGTGCAATGGGTAAGACCTCGATCGTTGTCAACGAGTCGCCTGGCCTGACCACCAGCCGGATGTCCGCATTGCTCGGCAACGAGGCGATGTACATGCTCCAGGAGGGTACGGCCAGTGCTGAGGATATCGACACGGCTCTGCGTCTGGGTTTCAACCACCCCATGGGGCCTTTGGAGCTGGGTGACCTGACCGGCTGGGATACCCGATTGTCTGTCTTGCGCTACCTGCATCAGACCTTGGGCGAGAAGTTCCGGCCGTGCCCTCTGATTATCAAGATGGTCGCCGCCGGGCGCTTCGGCCGCAAGACCGGGCATGGCGTCTATCGCTATGAAGAGGGCACGCGGGTGCCGGGCTCCGGCCTCAAGGCGAGTGCACTATGAAAGACATAGTGATCGTCGATGCAGTACGTACGCCGATTGGCCGTTTCCGCGGTGGTTTGGCCGGTGTGCGTGCCGATCACCTGGGAGCACTGGTGATTGGCAAGCTGCTGGAGCGCGTAGGCCTGTCGCCAGCGCAGGTTGATGACGTGATACTCGGCTGCGTCACCCAGATCGGCGAACAGTCGGCCAACATTGCCCGAACCGCGTTACTTGGTGCCGGCTGGCCGGTGGATATCCCTGGGCTGACCATCGACCGCAAGTGCGGGTCGGGAGAGGTGGCGGTGCATGTCGCCGCTGGCGCCATTGCCGCCGGGGGCGTTGACATCGTGGTTGCCGGCGGGGCGGAGAACATGAGCCGTGTACCGATGGGGAGCAACCGCGAGATCCACGGCGAAGCTTTTGGTTGGATGGCTGCCGAGCGTTATGAGCTGACCAGTCAGGGTGAGGCCGCCGAGCGTATTGCCGACAAGTGGTCGCTCAGCCGTGACGAACTGGACGACTACGCCTTCGTCAGCCATAGCCGGGCGGCCGCTGCGGCTGATTCCGGGTATTTCGCTAATGAAATCGTCGAAGTACCGGTCGAGGGTTTGCGCGAGCATGGGTTTAGCGAACCTGTAGCACCGCTGCGGGCGGACGAGACCATTCGTCGTGACACGTCCCGGGGTAAGTTGTCGACCTTGAAGACCAGTTTCCGCCCTGAGGGCGGCCGCATCACCGCCGGAAACTCTTCACAGATTTCCGATGGTGCGGCAGCACTGCTGTTGATGTCGGTGGAAACTGCTCAGCGTCTGGGATTGAAGCCTCGGGCTCGGATTCGTGCGTTCACCACGGTGGGGGCTGACCCGACGCTGATGCTTACTGGCCCGATCGCTGCCACCTACAAGGTGCTGCAGAAAGCTGGCCTGGGCATCAGTGATATCGATTTGTTCGAGGTCAACGAGGCCTTCGCTTCGGTACCGCTAGCCTGGATGCATGAAACCGGTGTCTCGCACGAGCGACTCAATGTCAACGGTGGTGCCATCGCCCTGGGCCACCCGCTTGGCGCTAGTGGCGCACGGCTGATGACCACGCTGCTGAACGAGTTGGAGCGGCGCGGTGCCCGTTATGGGCTGCAGGCGATTTGCTGTGCCGGAGGCATGGGGACCGCAACCATCATCGAGCGCCTTGGTTGAACAGATGGAGAGGGCTGCAGGCATAGCGCGAATTTCCATGGTACCGCTGGAGGATATGCCGGCCGAGCTGCGCGAGGCCATCGTGTGGGGGCAGGAAACCCGCATGCTCAGTTCGACAAGGCCGATCCAGGTCTGGGCGCATCGCCCTGGCCTGGCCCTGGCCTGGCTGGAGCTGATGGCCGGCTTCTATCGGGACAGCTTGCTGGACGAGCGCTTGCGCGAGCTGTTGCGGCTGAAGATCGCCAGTATCACCACCTGCCAGGCATGCCAGTTGGCGCGCAAGTCCGATGAGGTCAGCGAGGACGATATTGCCTGCTTGGCGACCGACAGTGAGCGCTTCACTCCTGCCGAGCGGGCTGCTCTGCGTTTTGCCGAACTGTTCGCGGGTGACTACATGGCCATCGACGACGAGCACTACGCACGAATGGCCGAATTCTTCAGTCCGGCTCAGGTGACGGAAATCAACCTCTATTGTGCCCTGATGCTAGCCGGTGGTCGTATGACTTACGTCCAGCAAGCTTATTGAACGCATTGTTCATACGCCTTGGCTGGGCATTTCTTTTCTTGATTTTGGGCAAAATGTAAAAAATCGTTCAGATTTATGCATAGCGTGCCTAATATGCCCGATAGGGCGTGTCCCTCACGGGGCCACGCATACCGGCTACGTACAACAAGAAAGGAGATGTCCATGTCCGCCCCGGCCCAAAGCAACTTGGAGCAAGTCTTCGCCAATGTCGCGAGCAACTACCGAGGTGCCGATATCGATCTGCACGCGGTATATCGTGAGATGCGCGAGAAATCCCCGGTTCTCCCGGAGAACTTCATGGCGCGCCTGGGTGTGCCGTCGATTGCCGGACTTGATCCTGACCGTCCGGTTTTCACGCTGTTCAAGTACGACGATGTCATGGCGGTGATGCGCGATGCCACGAATTTCACCAGTGGCTTCATCGCCGAGGGGCTGGGGTCGTTCTTCGATGGCCTGATCCTCACCGCCATGGATGGACTCGCGCACAAGAACATCCGCAGCCTGCTGCAGCCGGTGTTCATGCCCGAGACAGTCAATCGCTGGAAGGAATCCAAGATCGATCGGGTTATCCGCGATGAGTATCTGAAGCCCATGGTTGCTAGCAAGCGTGCGGATCTCATGGAATTCGCCCTGTACTTCCCCATTCGCGTGATCTACTCGCTGATCGGCTTCCCCGAGGACCGTCCCGAGGAGATAGAGCAGTATGCCGCCTGGGCGCTGGCTATCCTGGCTGGTCCGCAGGTTGATCCCGAGAGGGCTGCCGCCGCACGTGGCGCGGCGATGGAGGCCGCCCAGGCTCTCTATGACGTGGTCAAGGTGGTAGTAGCGCAACGTCGTGCCGAAGGCGCTGCGGGCGATGACCTGATCAGCCGTCTGATTCGGGCCGAGTACGAGGGGCGCTCACTTGATGATCATGAGATCACCACCTTTGTCCGTTCGCTGCTCCCGGCGGCGAGCGAGACTACCACTCGTACCTTTGGCACCTTGATGGCACTGCTGCTGGAGCGGCCGGAGCTACTGGCGCGTATCCGTGAGGACCGCAGCCTAGTGCCCAGAGTCATCGACGAAACGGTGCGCTACGAGCCGGTGGCCACTTTCAAGGTGCGCCAGGCGGCCAAGGACGTCGAGATTCGTGGCGTGGCCATTCCCAAGGGGGCCATGGTCTCGTGCATTGTCAGCTCGGCCAACCGTGACGAGGACGCGTTCGAGCAGGCCGACAGCTTCAACATCGACCGCAAGTCCAGGCCGTCGTTCGGTTTCGGTTTCGGTCCGCATATGTGCATTGGTCAGTTCGTCGCCAAAACAGAAATCAACTGCGCGCTTAATGCCGTCCTCGACCTGATGCCCAATATTCGCCTCGATGTCGGCAAACCGGCCCCACAAATTATCGGAGCGCAACTGCGTGGCCCCCATCACCTACATGTGATCTGGGATTGAGCCACGTGGCCCTGGTCTTTGCGGGGCGTGCTCGATGTGTTCCTGATAGAATATGTAGTTGAACATATTTAAAAAAAGTGTTTAATTTATCTCGGTCGTGCTCTATGATCGGAAACACATCAGGAACCCGTAAGCCAAGGGGAAAACAACAATGAAGATTGAAGATCTGATTCTCGTCAGCGTTGATGACCACGCGATCGAGCCGCCGAATGCCTTTGCACGTCACATGCCGGCCCGCTTCAAGGGGCGCGAGCCCCACGTTGTCAAGCGCGGAGAGCGCGATGTGTGGGTCTTCGAGGAGCAGGCCACCGGTTATATGGGCCTCAACTCGGTGGTCGGGCGGCCCAAGGAGGAGTACGGCATGGAGCCGCTGGGCTATGAGCAGATGCGCCGCGGCACCTGGAACATCAGTGATCGTGTGGACGACATGAACGCCAATGGCGTACTCGGCTCACTCTGCTTCCCGACCTTTCCTGGCTTCGCCGGCCAGCGCTTCCAGAACCACTCGGACCGCGCCGTGTCCCTGGCGGCCATCCAGGCCTACAACGACTGGCACCTGCACGATTGGTGCAATGCCGCGCCGGGACGTTTCATCCCGCTGATGCTGGTGCCCTGGTGGGACATGCAGGCCGCAGCCGCGGAGGTTGCGCGCTTGGCCAAGCAAGGCGTGCATGCCCTCTCGCTATCCGACAACCCGGCGATTCACGGCTTCCCGTCGATCCACAGTGACTACTGGGACCCGCTATGGAAAGCCTGCGCCGACCACAACGTGGTGATCTGCTGCCACATCGGTACCGGCGTCAAGGCCGAGCACGCCTCCGACCTGTCTCCGATCGACGCCTGGATCACCTCTATGCCGATCTCCATCGCCAACTCGGCGGCCGACTGGATTTGGGCGCCGATGTGGAAGAAATTCCCGAGCCTACGTATGGCCCTGTCCGAAGGCAGCATCGGCTGGATTCCCTACTTGCTGGAACGCGCCGACTTCACCCATCGCCATCACAACGCTTGGACCAATTCCAACTTCGGTGGACAGATGCCTAGCGACATCTTCAAGAAGCATTTCATCACCTGCTTCATCGAGGATAACTTCGGGCTGCAGAACCTGAAGTTCATGAACGAAGAGATGGTGACCTGGGAAAGCGACTACCCGCACTCCGACTGCACCTGGCCGAACTCGCCGGAAACGGCCTGGGAAGGCCTGAGGCACTTGCCCAAGGAGACCATCGACAAGGTCACCCACCTCAACGCCATGCGCGAGTTCTCCTACGACCCGTTCGCGATTCTCGGTCGCGAGAACTGCACGGTCGGCGCCTTGCGCGCCCAAGCTGCGCACGTGAAAACCGAGCCGGCGCTGGGCCTTGGTGGCGCCGACCACGGGCGTGCCGATGGCAAGCCGGTCACTTCTGGCGACATCAATGCGATGTTTGCGAAGGCAGACGCCGGCACTGCTCTCTGATAAGGCGCCTACCAGCCCTCTCCCTTAATGTCGGGGAGGGCTGGCGGGTTTCGGCTCACCTGTCAGTGATTGGCCTTGTGCCCCATTTCGAGAGTTCGCATGTCTATCGCTCAATTCACTTACAGCAGGATTCCCCACGAAGCGGAGTTGCTCCGCCACGAGGTGCGGACATTTCTCCAGGACTATCTTGCCGAGTATCCGGCGACCGCCCGGGCGCAATCCTGGATGGGGTTCGATGCGGGGTTCAGTCGCCAGCTCGGCGCCCGGGGCTGGGTCGGCATGGCGTTGCCGAAGCGCTATGGCGGCATTGAAGCCGGTCCTTTCTCTCGCTACGTAATCATTGAGGAGTTGCTGGCCTCCGGTGCACCGGTGTCGGCGCACTGGATTGCTGACCGGCAGAGCGGCCCGCTGATAAACCGTTTCGGCAGCGAGGCGCAGAAAGACCGTTACCTTCCGTCGATCTGCCGCGGCGAAAGCTATTTCTGCATTGGTATGAGCGAGCCGAACTCAGGTTCCGACCTAGCTTCGATCAAGACCTCCGCTCGTCGCAATGACGGTGGTTGGTTGCTCAACGGACAGAAGGTGTGGACCACAAACGCCCAGCACTCGCATTTCATGATCGCCCTGGTGCGTACCGGCGAGAAGCAGGCGGCGCGCCATGAGGGTATGTCGCAGTTCATCGTCGACCTCAGCCTGCCGGGGATCATCATCCGTCCCATCCGAGACCTGGCCGGTGGCGAGCATTTCAACGAGGTGTTCTTCGACAACGTTCAGCTCGATGCGGATGCGCTGATCGGTACCGAAGGCAAGGGCTGGGAGCAGGTCACCGCCGAGCTGGCTTTCGAGCGTAGCGGTCCGGAACGCTTCCTCAGCTGCATGGCCTTGTTCAGGACACTGATCGATGCACTCGGCCACAGTCCGGATGCCCTACAGTGCCGCGAGGTTGGCCGCCTCACGGCGAAGCTGCTGACCTTGCGCAATATGTCATTGGCAGTCACCGCGCAACTGGCTGCCGGCGAGCATCCGACCTGGGCTGCTTCCTGCGTCAAGGATCTGGGCAATCTGTTCGAGCAGGAACTGCCCGAGGTCGCCCAACTGCTGGTCGAGGCCGAGCCTCGCCTAGTTGGTGGCAGCGAACACGCCCGGGTCCTGGCCTATCTGATGCAGATGGCACCTTCCTTCTCTCTGCGCGGTGGTACTCGCGAAATCCTGCGCGGCATCATCGCGCGTGGCCTGGGGTTGCGATAATCATGCGAGAACTATTTGAATCGACCATTGAGCGCCTGCTCGGCAATCTGGCCACGTCGGAATACGTGCTCGGCTGCGAAGGTGGTGCGTGGCCAGCAGAACTCTGGAGCGTCCTGGAGGACTCTGGTTTCACACTGGCTGCCGTACCTGAAGCCCTGGGTGGGGGCGAGGCGGGGTGGGCTGATCTCTATGTGCTGGCTCGCGCCGCCGGCCGTTTTGCTGCGCCAGTGCCCCTGGGTGAAGCGCTGCTGGCCAACTGGTTGCTTGGCAAGGCCGGGCTTGAAGGACATAGTGGCGTCCTCAGCTTTGGCGCCAGCGTTCAACTCAGCCTGCGGCGCGACAAGGTGGATGGCTCCGTGCATGACGTGCCTTGGGGGCGGTATGTCGATGCGGTGGTGGCCGTTGCCGATACCGCTGATGGTCCACGTGTAGTCCTGTTGGACCGTGCCGCGGCGGCTGAACAGATCCTGGCCCTGAACGTGGCTGGAGAGCCACGCGATGGCCTGCGCTTCAGCTCGGCTCCGGTGCTCGCCAGTGCACCCCTGCCGGCGGGGATGCCGGGTGATGTTCTTTTGTTGGGGGGGGCGTTGCTGCGTTCCGCACAGATCGCCGGGGCCTTGCGAGCGCTGCTGGACATGACCTCTGACTACGCCTGCGAGCGCAACCAGTTTGGCCGCCCGATCGGCGCCTTCCAGGCTATCCAGCAACAGCTCGCGGTATTCGCCGAGCAGGCGGCGGCCGCTGGTGTCGCTGCGGAGGCTGCCTTCGTCGAATCGGACACTGACCTGGCCGCCCTCAGTATTGCTGTTGCAAAGGTCAGTACCGCCGAGGCAGCCAGCGTCGGCGCCAGTATCGCCCATTCTGTGCACGGCGCCATCGGCTTTACCCAGGAGTATTCGCTGCACCTGCTGTCGCGTCGCCTGTGGGCCTGGCGTAGCGAGTTTGGTTCGGCCAGCCTGTGGAGCCAGCGTATCGGCCAACTGGCCTGCGCCGCTGGTGGCCAAGGCTACTGGCCGTTGCTTACAGGGCACGCAACCCAATCTCTACCTGGACTCGGGGGACATACAGCATGAATCCCTTTCTGCAGATCGAGCGGGACGGCGCCATCGTCACCGTGCGCATGAACCACCCGGAAACCCGCAACGCGCTGACCTCGCCGGAGCAAATCCAGGAGTTCGTCGACCTTTGCGCCGAACTGCGTCGGGATCACTCGGCGCGGGTTATGGTACTGACCGGCAACGGCAGCGCCTTCTGCGCCGGCGGCAACGTCAAGGACATGCGCAGTCGCGAGGGGATATTCGCCGGGTCCCCTTACGAACTGCGTAATACCTATCGTGATGGTATCCAGCGCATCCCGCTGGCGTTGTACGAGCTGGATATTCCGGTGATTGCCGCTATCAACGGCCCGGCGATTGGCGCCGGACTGGACCTGGCTTGCATGTGTGATATTCGCCTGGCGTCGACTTCGGCACTGTTCGCGGAAAGTTTTGTCCGACTGGGGATTGTACCGGGCGATGGGGGGGCTTGGTTGCTGCCACGCATCATCGGCATCCCCAAGGCAAGTCTGATGGCTTTCACCGGTGACACCGTCAATGCCGCCAAGGCTCTGGAGTGGGGGTTGGTGGAGCAAGTCTGCACCCACGAGACGCTCCAGGCCGAGGCCCGGTCGCTGGCACAGCGCATCTCTGTGAATCCGGGGCATGCCCTGCGCCTGTGCAAGCGATTGCTGCGAGAGGGCCAGCACATGCGCCTCGATTCGCTGCTGGAGTTGTCCGCCGCTTACCAGTCGCTGGCCCACCACACGGAAGACCATCAGGAAGCGGTCTCCGCCTTCTTGGACAAGCGCAAGCCGGATTATCTGGACCGTTGAGAAGACCGACTGAACTGGAGTGATAGTTATGCGTGGTGTTTTCCGTGAAGACCACAACTTGTTCCGCGAGCAGGCGCGACGTTTCGTCGATCGCGAGATCGTGCCTCACCTGCATGAGTGGGAAAAGAACGGCATCGTGCCCAAGGAGATCTGGCTGAAGGCGGGCGAGACCGGGCTGCTGTGCTCCACCGTGCCGGAAGAATATGGCGGCTCCGGTGGCGATTTCGGCCACTCCGCTGTGATGATCGAAGAGTTGGCCAGGGCCAATGCGACTGCCGTGGGCTTCACCACTCACTCGGAGATAGTCGCACCCTACATCGTCGCCTATGGCAGCGAAGAGCAGAAGCAGAAGTGGCTGCCACGGATGGTCAGTGGCGAGCTGATTGGCGTGATAGCCATGAGCGAACCTGGCATCGGCAGCGACCTGCGCTCGATGCGCACTCTGGCACGCCGCGACGGTGGCGACTACATCGTTTCCGGACAGAAGACCTTCATCACCAATGGCGGTAATGCCGGACTGGTAGTCACCGCCACCAAGCTCGACCCGGCGGCCAAGGAACTGACGCTGATCTGTATCGAGGAAGAGCGCAAGGGCTTCTCCAAGGGGCGCTTGCTGGAGAAGATAGGCCTCAAGGGCCAGGATACCGCCGAGCTGTTCTTCGACGAGGTGCGGGTACCGGCTAGCAACCGCCTGGGTGAGGAGGGGCAGGGCTTCAAGTATCTGACCCACCAGTTGGCCTGGGAGCGTCTGATCATCGCCATCCGTGCGGCGCAGTCAATCCATACCCTACTGGAAGAAACCATCGAATACACCCGCGATCGTAAGGTATTTGGTAAGCCGGTACTGGATTTCCAGAACACCCGTTTCAAGCTAGCCGAGGCCAAGGCGCAGGCGACCATGTTGCGGGTTTTCGTCGACGACTGCCTAGCCAAGGTTATGCGTGGTGAACTACCGGCGGATGTCGCCGCCATGGCCAAGTTGCTCGGTTCGGAGATGCAGGGCAAGTTGCTCGACGAATTCCTTCAACTGCACGGTGGCTACGGCTTCATGAGCGAATACAAGGTCAGTCGCGCCTGGGTGGATGCACGAGTTGCACGCATCTATGGCGGCACCTCTGAAATCATGAAAGAAATCATTGGACGTACCCTGTAATCGGAGGGCTTCGAGCCAATGACTATTGCTGACACCGAGGCCTCCAAGTTGTCTATTTTTCGCCATGTATTGCTACTGCTGCTCGGTGTGCTTTGCCTGTCCAGCGCCCTGGCCCAAGACGAAGGAAATTATGCGGCGGAGGCTATGCAGGCTAATCGTCTGTTGGACCGAGCTGTTGCCTACTACCGGGAAAAGGGGGAGGCTGCTTTTGCTGCCTTCAGTCGTCAGGGAGAGTTCGTCGATGGCGAATTCTATGTTTATGTCGTCGACACTAGCGGCGTGATGTTGGCCAGCGGAGGGCCGTCGGCGAACTTGGTGGGGCGCAATATCGGTGGCGTGCTTGACGCTGAATTGAACAAGTCCTTCAAGGCGGCGTTGGCGTTGCCAGAGGATGGTGAAACCCATAGCGCCGATTACCACTGGGTGAACTGGGTTGATGGCAAGACCGAGCGCAAGCGAGTGTTTTTCAGGCGTGTTGGTGAGCGGATCTTCGCGGTCGGCTATTACATGCCTCGCTCCAGCAAGCAGGAGGCTATCCAACTGTTGGAGCGCGCGAGTGCCGCGATAGCAGTCAACCCCGCGAAGGTGATCGAGCAGGTCAACAGCCTGGACATGGAGTTTATCCGTGATGATCTGTATGTCTTCATCGTCGACCTGGATACTCTGAAGTTCAGCGCCCACGGTTACAACCTGCGCTTGGTTGGTACTGAATTCCGTGCTTTGCAGTCCGCCGACCAAAAGCGGATCGGTATACAGATGCTCGATGCGCTGAAGAAGGGTGGTGGATATGCAGAGGTGAGCTATCTGTGGCGCAACCCTGCGAGCAATCGCCTTGAGCAGAAGAGCACCCTGCTTCGCCAAGTAGGGCGATACGCCGTGGCGGTCGGTTACTACATACGCCCTGGGACCTGAAGGGCGTTGTGGTACGCGAAGCGGGGAGCCTGTGGAGCTTGTCTGGATGTGCGCTGGTTTCCAGTGACTCCTGGGTTCGTTAGGACGGATGACTCATGATCTATCTGTTCCCCATTCTAGCTTCGCTGATCTGGGCCGGTAGCACGGTAGTCAATCGACTGGCCGTCGGTGCTATCGAGCCGGCGGCCATTTCCTTCTATCGCTGGCTCCTGGCGTTCATCTTGCTCAGCCCCTGGTTGCTGCCCAGGGCCTGGAAGCAACGGCGGTTGATCCGCCGGCACTTCTGGCAGCTGTTTGCCCTCGGAGTGTTGGGCATGGCCCTGTATCAGTCGCTAGCCTACTTCGCCGCGCATACGGTTTCTGCCACCTCGATGGGCCTGATTCTCGGTACCATGCCGCTGCTGACCACGCTGCTGGCATTACCGTTGATGGGGGTGCGGCCGACGCCTTCTGTCTGGCTCGGTTGTCTGGTCTCATTCTGCGGGCTCGCCCTGCTTATCAGTGCCGGACAGCCGAGTCGGCTGTGGCGGGAAGGAATGGGCTTGGGCGAGTTCCTCATGCTCATGGCGTCGCTGTCCTATGCGGTCTACTGCCTGCTGCTCAAGCGCTGGCAATTACCGATAGCGACCTGGGAGTCACTCTATGTGCAGGTGTTCTGTGGCTTGATCGTGTTGCTACCAGCGTTCCTGCTGGCCCCTTCGGTGCAACTGACAGCGCACAACTTGCCGCTGGTGGTCTATGCCGGTCTGTTCGCGTCGGCGCTGGCGCCCGGGCTCTGGAACCATGCGCTTGGGGAGATCGGAGCGGAGAGGATTGCGGTGTTTATGAACCTTACGCCATTGTTCACCGGCTTGCTGGCAGTGGTGCTACTGGGTGAGGAACTGCATGGCTATCACGCTATTGGTGGTGGCCTGATTCTGTTTGGCATCGCTGTGGTACAGGGACTCGTACCGATGCCGCGCAGGGGGACCAGGACCGGTACGGGACCCAGGTGCTCCGACACCTGAGCCCGCTTGGGGATGATCAGCGGCTGACCTGGGGCTCCAGTTTGAGCAGGCGGATCGCGTTGCCACTGCGAATCTTCTCCCGGTCATCTCCGCTCAGGCCCAGGTTCTCGGTGAGGTCGCCATGGGCATAGGCTCCCCCGAAGTTAGTGCCGTAGACCAGCCGATCCACGCCGACGACCTCCACCACGCCACGGCGCAGGCCTAGCGCATGTACGTCGAGGTCGAAGTAGAAGTTGTCCAGGTAGTCCATCAACGGCCTGCGGTTGCGGGCATCCGGTGCCATGGCCTGGTTCAGTTCGCTGAGGCGGCCGAGCTGAAACACCGCCATACCGCCAGCATGGGTGATGTAGGCCTTGAGTTTAGGATACGCATCCAGCGCACCACCGCAGATCAGGTACCAGAAGAACAGCGTTTCATCGACGCAGTCACCAACGATCGAGGTGGTCTCGAACTTGTCGTCGGTGTGCTTCTCGCCCCAGTAGATGGACTGGTTGAAGCCGTGCACCATGATAGGCACATCCAACTGCTCGATTTTCTCCCAGACCGGAAACAGGCGTTCGTCATGGGTTTCGATACCATTGAAATTGGTACCGCCGACACAGACTCCCTTGGCGCCCAACTGCTGGACAGCGCGCTCGATCTCCCTTGTTGCTGCTTCCGGCTCGGCCAGGTTTGCATGGCACCAGAAGTCGAAATGCTGCGGATCCTGACGGCAATAGGCGGCCATTTCGTCATTGCATATGCGTGCGTATTCGGTCCCGAACTCACCTGCCCAGTACATGAATGCATGAGAGGGTACTGAAACTACCAGTTTGTCTACGCCGCGCTCGGCCATCAGGCGTCGGCGGCTTTCATGGGTCATGCGACCCAGTAGGTTGGCTTCGGCTTCCTCGTCGCTTCGCGCCTTGGACGGCTGCTTGGTGCCCAAGGAAAAGTGACCGACTGTAAAGCCTGTGGTCTTCATGAAGGGGCCCCAGAACTCATGGCGGTTCAGCATTCCCTTTGTCACGAGGTGGGCATGGATATCGATCAGCACGGTGTAGTCCTCAGGGTGGGTTGCAAGGCAGTGGCACGGATTTATAAAATCTTATTTGAACATAAATTAAAAATTTGTTCATATGCTTTCCAGGCAACCATCAAGCCGGCCTTCGACATTGGCTGGCCCAGGAATCCACCGAGCCCGGAGATCAACAATGAATAAGACTTGGTTCGTCACGGGGGCCACCCGTGGTCTCGGCGAGGCCATTGCCAGAGCAGCGCTGGAAGCAGGTGACAATGTTGTTGCGACAGGTCGCCATCTGACTCGTCTCGAACGGGTGTTCGAGCCCTTTGCTGAGCGTGTACTGGCTCTGCAATTGGATGTCACCGAGGCTGGCCAGGCGGCCGCCGTGGTTGAGGCAGCAGTACAACGTTTCGGGCGTATTGACGTTGTCGTGAATAATGCGGGATATGGCCAACTGGGTCCCTTCGAGGAGAACGACGCCGGAGCAGCAGAGCGGCAGTTTGCAACCAATGTCTTCGGCCTGTTCCATGTCTGCCGTGCAGTGCTGCCAACGTTGCGCCGACAGCGCAGTGGACACATCTTCAATGTTTCCTCCATTGCTGGTCTGACCGGTATGGCTGGTGCGGCGCTGTATTGTTCGGCGAAGTTCGCTGTGGAGGGGTTTTCCGAATCCCTTGCCCAAGAGGTCGCGCAATTCGGCATACGCGTAACTCTGATCGAGCCTGGCGCCTTTCGTACCGACTTTCTCGATGGCAGTTCGGCCGCTTTGGGTAGCAACAGCCTGGAGGACTATGCCGAGCTCAGTCGTCGTATCAAGGCGTCGTCGGCGGCTAACAATCACCAACAGAAGGGCGATCCCGCCAAGCTGGGTGTGATGCTTGTGAGGCTGGCCGGTGAAGAGCATCCGCCGCTGCGCTACCTGGCCGGTTCCGATGCCCTGCAAGTAATGACAGGAAAACTGGTGGCGTTGACTCGCGAAGTGGAGCAGTGGCGCGATTGGTCGGCACTCACCGACGGGAATTTCAGCTGAGGCCAGGGAGATCGTTGAGGGTGGGTTCGGCTCTGCCTGGAGCCGGACATTGCCATTGGGTCGAAGGCATCACAGGATTTGTGAAGGAACTTCTACTTGAATCGCGATAACAAGAAAGACAATCGGTTTCGGAGTTACCTGCTGATATTGATGCTGCTGGCTTGTGCCAGGGGAGAGGCTTTGGGGGCACAGGACCGACAGGCGTTGCACGGGATGCGCACTCTGGCGACCCGGGCGGCCGTCAATGCGCTGCTCTACTACAACCTCAACGGCACCCCCTATGAGGCAGAGAACATCGAAGTCTCCACCCGTGAACTGGAGCGCTTGCACGAAATGGCCACGCAAGTGGGGGATGCGTCTCTGATTGAGCAGGTCCGCCGGTTCGACAATGCGGTTGTCGAACTCAAGCACCTGCCACAAAGCATCGCTGACGCTCGCCAGGTTCAGGCAGCTTATACACGTTGGTTGCCCGCTGTCGTTGAGGGGTATTCCAACCTAGAAAGGTTACTGACCGAGCACTACGACGCTGCTCCTGATCCGGGGAAGATGCAAGACGAACTGCACGAGCTAAGTCAGAATATCGGGCAGATGTTGATCTCGTACCAACTGGCGTCCTTTCCGAACTTCGGCGGCGACCTCTGGATTCTCGACGATCAAGCACTCGCCTCGCTGGATAGCAGTATCGAACGGCACTTTGCTGAGCTATCCGCGCGCGGCCACGATCTGTCCACGACTCTGAACGCTCCACAGCGTGACTACCATTTCGTGCGTCCGCGCCTTCTGGAGCCGTCAAGGCACTGGGCGCCGAATGCGGTAGCGCTGTACCTGATGAAAGCGATGACCGCCCTTGATGATGAAGTACGGCGCTTGGGGACTAGGTCCAGATAATTCGCGCGTGTAGTTGCTTGGTCTCTTAGAAACCAGAAATTACCCTACCGGAGGACTGTAATGATGTTTACGCATTTGACTGTGGGCACCAATGACCTGGTAAAGGCGCACGCCTTCTACAATCTTGTTCTTCCCACACTGGGCTACGTCTGTTTGGCATCCATGGAAAATTCCGCAGTCTGGGGAGGAGCAGATTCTCGCTTCGTGGTCCTGAAGCCAACTGATGGCAATGTCGCAACAGTAGGTAACGGCGTAACGATAGGTTTCACCGCCCCCACCCGGGCTGCGGTGGATGAATTTCACAAGGTGGCTCTGCAGGCTGGAGGCGTCGATGCGGGGGCCCCCGGTCCGCGGAACTACGGCCCTCACGTATATTCCGCGTATGTACGTGATCTGGATGGCCACAAGATCGTTGCCACTTGTCTGAACCTCGAATGAGTCGGGCAGACGTAGAGTGCATCCATGTGCCGACGTCAGTCGAGGTGTCGCAAATTCTGGCGGATGCCCGGTTGAGCGCTTCTGCCTGGCTAGTCCGGCAAATAGCCTGGTGTTGGGGCGGCTGCTCTGTGTCGATGGCGTCACCGAAGTTCTGGAGCGGGGGGGGGCACTGGTAAGCCCGAAGTGCTAGGTTGTCAGGTTCAATGGAGTCGCTGTTGAAGATGCTGCGACTTTATTTAATGCAGCGGTTCGACAAACTGGTAATGGTTCAGGCATAGGCTGACGAGCCGGTTTTTTCCACGAGCTTTTGCTGTGACTTTGGAATGGCCTGTTTTCAGCGGTTGAAAAGAATGGTCATGACACTTGGTTTTGCCTCTAGGTGCGAGTACTTGGGGTGATTGTGGCTATGTCAAGTTGTTGAGTGTCGCTAGAGTAATTCTGGCCTGCCGCCAATAGACCTGCCAGGAAGAAACTATGGAAGAAGTCTAAGAGCGCGGCGGCTGTAGTTTTCTTCATGTCGATGGTGGGATTTTTGTAAGTGTTTTCCATGAGTAGAGCAATACAAGGTCCGACAATGCAGAGTACGAAGTACGGCAGGTCGGGAGCGGTTCTAGGAATGCCGCTAATCTGGCTAGAAATCTCCAGTAGTCTCGATATTTGAGCATCACCCTCTTTTTCAAAGAGCTTCTGAAGTCTCGAAGATGGCTGGAATAGTTCTCTTATAAGTATCTGGACATACCATATGTCTTTTGTTGTACTTGTGTCGATCAGACGCTCTAAGGTGCGACGCAATTGTATCGATGCCGGGAGCCCTAGGTCAGAGGTAGGGCTCAGTTCTGGAAGGCGATCTATTCGCCTTTTAGCTTCGGAAATAACCTCCTCGTAAAGCTTTGCGCGACTGCCAAAATGGTAATTTATTGAGGCAGAGCTGGTGCCAGATTTCTCTGCAATTAATGCGCTTTTCACTCCTGCCAGACCGTACTTAGCAATAAGCCGACCGGCCTCCTCAATAATGTGCTCGCGAGTGGCAGCGCCGTCTGATCTTGATGAGGAATGACTGTTGGTCACGTGAGTCTCCGCTTTGATCTGCTTTGTGGCCTGATCCGCAACTGATGTGCAGTTAGTTAAGGCTATTACTTGCATTTCGCCGCTCAAACTCCATCGGACGGAGATTGCCCAATATCGAGTGGCGACGGAGGTGATTGTAAAGGTAGATGCAGTCGAGCAAGTCACTTTTCGCATTCTGGTTGCTGGTGTAGTGCGTCAGGTACAGCCGTTCTGCTTTCGGCGAGCGGAAGAAACGCTCCACCTCCGTATTGTCCCGGCAAGCCTCTGGTTGCGAGGGGCTGTGCAGGATGCGAATTTGCCGGGACCAAGGCTAAGTAGTCGTAGGTACAGCCGTACCAACCGTTCCTTCGCCGACTTCAACAGCACCATGTGCCTGAGCCCGGCGCTGACCATCGACCGCGAACAGGCCGACCAGATCCTTTCGATCCTCGATGAGGCTCTGGCAGAGGAGGGGAAAGTTTTCTAATGAAGTCCCATGGGCAACGACGGGAAGCGGTGTCGATGGGCTTTGTCAGAGCGATTCCGGTGCTGTCCCTAACATGCCCCCTTGAAGTGAAAAATTCCAGCTCATAGTGACAAATGACGCAAATAGAGCAACGTGGTTACATCTTCACTTTCGCGGTTTCGACATAAAGAAAGTCGATCTCGAAGTAGTCAGATATACATATTTTTCACTCTAGATCACCAAAGTATCTGTGATTTTGCACATACTAACGATCAGGGTGTCTTGGAAGGCGTGGATGTTCCGCTGGGCCGCGGCGTTGGTTCTCCGGCAAGGGTTTTGGCGCTTCTTGATTTGTCAATCCCCCAAACGGCTTTCGCTACCTCTTCAATTTTTGCAACGAACTTGTCGACGTTGAAACCGGCGATGAATGCAAGGGCGAAGAAACCAATCTCGCTTGCGTCGGCCTTTGAGCTCGACTCCAGCACAAGGAGGCCAGCTTTGAGGAATAGAAAACTGACTGCCCCGGCAATAGTGCTGGTGATGGGGCGAATGAAATACCAGATGTGCCAGTCTGGGTCCCAACGCTTATGAACGCATTTGTTTAGGTATATCGCCCGGAAGCAATACAGCGCCCCGCCCACATAAGCGATAGCGCCACACATGAGCGGCACGCGCAATGGCGCGTAGGGGACTGGTAACCAACCTAATGCCATGGCACCTATCGAGTAGGTTGCGAAGATGAGCCAGCCCAATAGATAGAACAGGATCCCTAGGATCATCCATATGTGCTTGGCTGGAGCGTCCCCTGTTACGCCGTTATCACTCATTTTGCTGTGCCTCCCCTATAGGAATATGTTCCTCGATGCGAAGCATGACGATTTGCTGGGAGTCATTCACGGGGTCGCCCGCCTTGAGATTCAAGTTCAGGCGGCGATTGAGGTAGTAGAGCTGGGCTTTGCGGGCACGAAGCTTGGTTTCTCCATTTACCATTTGGTAGTCGTGCTCAATCGCTCGGCGCTTATTAGGGGGGTAAGTCGGATTGGGTCCGATGACTACGTCGATCAATGTTTCCCACTCTGCATCTCGTGGGATAGGTGAGGGGGGGGGGGAGGAGTTGATGACCTCTGTAATTCGCCCCAGTACAAAGTCCTTGAAAATGAGCGACCTGAAACAGAATGCTCGGACGTGCCACCGGAAGCCGTCGCTTGCAAACGACGTCGGGTAAATGGTTCGTAGTGTCGGCTCATCGAAGTGAGTCATTGAGCGATAGTCAACGGTGAGCGCCTCACTTCTTTGGATCGCTCTGATCAGATGTATGAGTATTTGCGCGTCGACCTGTCGGGTAGGTGAGGGCAGGCTTGCCACTGGTGGTGCCCACCCAACGAAGCTGTCACTGGCAGCGACCGTACCAGTCTCTCGCAACAGCAGTTCATTGAGGTAATGGCTGCTGCTTGGATTAGTCAGGACGGGCCGAAATGCTGAAGTGGCCACGTAGGTCTTCAGCGTGCGGTCATAGACCATATTGCCTGGCGCCAGCTCTTGATAAGCCGCAAGGTCAAGTGATGCCTGGGGTACCGATATCCGGAAGAAGGTCGTCAGATCAGAGCGGTTAAGCCGCCCCTCCCAAAGCAATCGAAAATCGATGAACTCCAGGCGACGATCTTGTCCCCAGCGTCCGGTGCGAGCTGTTGGACTGGTCATAGGCGTTCCGCTAAAGTAATTGTGGGCATAAAAAATAGTCGCATAAAGTCTAGACGGGTAGTTTTTCTATGCGTATCTTAGCGTGCCTGTTGGCTTTCTCAAGCTCGCGTAGCGACCCGGGGAGGGTTTTATGGCGGCGAAGATCACATTTTTCCAAGTCGGCAATGGTGACATGACGCTTGTTCGTCTCGCGGACACGCGTGTTACAACTATTCTCATTGACAGCAATATTCGTGCAGCAGCTGATGATCCTGATGATGAGACGCCAGACGTCGCAAAGGCGCTTCGCAAGCGGCTGATGATCGACAAGGACGGACGTCCGTTTGTTGATGTGTTTCTGCTGAGTCACCCCGACCAGGACCACTGTCGAGGTCTGATTAAGCATTTCTGGCTGGGTGATCCCGCCGATTATCCCGACGACGATCTGGATCAGGCTGACAGGCGCATCCTGATCGGTGAGATCTGGTCTTCGCCCCTGATTTTCCGTCGTCGCTCAGCAAACCATACGCTGTGTAACGATGCCGGGGCATTCGACAAGGAAGCCCGGCGCAGGGTCAAATACTGGCGTACCTATAGGAGTGCCAGCACCGGCAACCGTATCCTCATCATGGGAGAGGACATCAAGGGTAAGACTGACGACCTTGGATCGATTGTCATCAAGTCGGGCGACAAGTTCAGCCGAATTGACGGAGAGGATTGCTCTGCATTTTTTAGAGCTCACCTGCTGGCCCCGACGCCGCATGACGATGATGAGGCGCTCGAGGAGCAGCTCAGCAAGAATGAGTCCAGCGTTGTCATGAATATGGAGATCTCTCAATCGGCGTATTCGCCTTCTAAGGCTCGTTTCCTGATTGGCGGTGACGCAGCGGTGCTTATCTGGGAGCGCCTGTGGGATCGTTTTGAGCGGTCCCCTGAGACCCTTGAGTACGATCTACTTCTTGCTCCCCACCATTGCTCTTGGCGCACCCTGTCTTACGACAGTTGGTCGGAGAATGGGGAGGACGCCAGGCTCAACGAAGGTGCGCGTAATGCCCTTGGCCAAGCCCGTAGTGGCGCAACCATTGTCTCCAGTAGCAAAGAGATTCTCGACGACGACATCGACCCGCCGAACATTCGTGCAAAGCGTGAGTACAAGGATATCCTGGACGGGGTGGATGGCTGGTTTGGCTGCACGGGAGATCTGAAGGATGAAGCAGTTCTGGAGTTCACGGTGGAGTCGGGCGGTACAGTCAGGCGGGCCACTGTGGCGGCGGTCCTGGCTGGGGCTGCAACGACTTCGGTAGCGGCTGCAGTCGCGCCGCGGGCTGGAAGCGGAAAATGATCGAGTACTTCGAGCTCGGCGACGCTGTGGCGTGCTTCCAGGAGGATGCACTCTATCCCGAGACGATCACGCTTCTGAACGCTTGTCGTGCGAGCCCGCACATCGATGTACGCGAATTGCGGTGTGAGACGATTGATGGGGCTCGCACGGATTACATTATCATTGATGCTGGCGACGGCACCGTAGACTCTGGAAACCCCGCTGGCATTCGTCGACGAGAGCGCTTGGCAATAGGGATCAATCCGCAGTATCGGGTACCTATTTTGGTACACACGCTGCGTAAGGATTTTCCTGCGCTCTCACATCAGCACCCGACCGTGCTTGGGCGTCCTAGGATGCTCTGCTTGTATGATTCTGCATGGGCAGCAGTGCAGCGCGGTTGGACGCCACAGCGCTTCATTGCACGGATGTTCTGGTGGCTAAGAGAGTCGGCACAACTCAAACTACATCGGGAGGATCAGCCTCTCGAGCCGCTTTTCTATATGAGCCCCTGCCAGCTGATTCTTCCTGCCAATTATGCGGATTACATCGCCTCAGATGATCAGGCACTTAACTTTTTGAGGGTGCCGTCAGAAGAATCGATCATCCTTCGGGCTGTACCAGCTGATCCGTCAAATCAATCCAAAGCCGTTAGGGTAATCTCCATCAACGTGCCACCCGTGGATTCAACCGCAGTGGTTGCTCTGCCTGGCACGCTTGGTTCATTGCAGGAGCAGTTGGAGGCCTGGGGGAGCGATCTAGCAGAACAGTTGTACACCAGTGTCTTTGACGCCATCCCAGATGGTGTTGTGCTCGCTGACGGGGCTGGTGAGGGGATGTTGATCCTCCTGTGGGTTCCTCGCACTCGCGCTGGGGCTCTCGAGCGGGCAGATGTGATCGGTTACTTGATGACTTCGTCCCTGCTTGAGCTTGCTGATGCGTTTGAGATGCTTGGTATGCCCGATCAGAATGGTCGTCGCTTGCGGATCGCTCTGCTTGATGGGTACCGGGGCTCTGGATGGCGCTCCCTGCCGCTATTGCCGGTAGAGGTGCGTTCGGCTCTCACTGCACAATTCGCTCGAGAGCTGTCTGCGGTGGAGCCAGAGAGCGCACAGTTCGACGGAGTCTTAGCCGGTGTAGGTGCGCTAGGTAGTGCTTTGGCTGACCTCTGGGTTCGTCAGGGCTGGGGGCGGTGGACGTATGTCGATCCGGATCGGCTCATGCCACACAACCTCAGTCGTCACCTAGCATCCGATGACTGCATCGGCTTTCTTAAAGCTGACGTCATGCGCGCATTTGCACGGGACATTTACCCCAATGAACTGGCGCCAGTTGCCATTGCAAAAAGCATTGTCGCCGATGACGAACAGGTCCATGCCGCATTGGATAAAGCTCAACTCGTCGTCGACGTTACGACTACCTTCGAAGTTCCTCGCGAGCTGGCTCATATGCAGGATGCACCTCGTACGGTGAGCCTTTTCCTGGCGCCGTCGGGGCTTTCGAGCGTGATGATTCTTGAAGACCAGGATCGAAAGCAACGCATCGATGGACTCGAGGGACAGTACTACCGGGCGATTTTGACCAGCGAATGGGGTAGCACACATTTAGCCAATCACTTGGGCGATCGCTGGGTCGGTGGTGGATGCCGAGATATTTCGGTACGGATGTCCAATGAGAGTGTTCATACCCACGCAGGTATTCTGTCGCGTCAGCTGCGGCAGTCGGTGCTTAGGCCGGACGCGCGCCTCTGCATCTGGACCTATGAGGAGCATTCCGGAGCAGTGTCTGCTCATGAAGTGCCGGTATGGGACGTAGTTTCCCGGGAGTCGAACGGCTGGACAATTAAATACGATACTTTCTTGGTCGAGAAGCTCAGGCACGCTCGGGTTGCGGCTCTTCCTAATGAAACTGGTGGAAGCGTCCTAGGTGTCACGGATTTTAAGTCCAAGACTATTGTTGTTGTCGACGTGCTTCCCACTCCGAGTGATAGTCGGGCTAGCTCCAGTCATTTCATTAGAGGGGAAGAGGGCCAGCAAGAGATGCTTGAGGAGGTGCACCGCCGAACTGCGCGAGTGGTGGACTATATTGGCGAATGGCATTCCCACCCAGATGGTTGTTCTTCTCGCCCAAGCCAAGATGATGAGAAATTGCTCGATACGTTGCACCGCAAGATGAGTGCGGAGGGCCTCCCTGCCTTGATGGTCATTGTCGCCAGGGATGAGGAGTCATTCCTTGTGCGTTAGCGCACTCCGCAGGCAAGCAGCGCGCATAGATTATGCTGTAGGGGGGGATTTAGTCCTGCGCTAGGTGATTGATTGCTTGGAGTTTGGAGGTGTTCTTGAAAGTCTTTTGGTATTTGTTGAACTCAATATCTGGTATGTTTTTCATGGGGGACATGCTACTTCAAACCGAAAAGGCTAGGCAGTTTATGCAAGAGGTTGATCGTGGTTATTTTTCGATGATCTCTATAGCTAGGCGTTCGCAAGTCTCGGTGGTATTGGTTTGGGTCGCCAAGGTCTTTGGTGGATTGGCTTTCTTTTCTTTTTTAATGATTCTAATCGCAGGCTGGTTTCGTTGGAGGCTGGATGGTATCGGCTTCGCTTTAGTTACCACGTTTCTTGGGGCTGTGCTACTTACAGGGTCTTTATTTTGGGTTCTCCGACATAGAATAATTATTCGGGAGTTTCTGGGGATTGCCGGATTTTTTGGGGGTTCCTGCCTGATGCTGCCAATGGGAGATATGCTATTGAATATAAATGTCACCCAAGGTATCGCATCTCTGATTGCTCGTGATTATGGCTACTTGTGGGGTGGTGCTATTCCTGTTGGTTTACTTCAAAGTACTCTTGTTCTGGGGAGTATCTTTATTATATCGCTTGCGTGCCTATACCTGTTTGCCTGGGTGTACGCAGCACCAGTAGCTCTGTTTGCGATTTCTATTGTCGCCATGCCGATACTTTGGGCTCGGCTTAATTTGAGGTTGTTCCCGAAGCGACCAATAGTCCTTTTGTTTTTGGTTGTCTTTTTAATTAGTACTGCTGCTCTTGTTTTCTTCAATTGGGATTGACGTCTAGGTGATGGTTTGCCAGGTTTCTCGTTGAGCCTCGTCCGTGCTGTGCAGATACTTGCTTCTCATTTGTGTTTTCGAACTATCAATCTGTTCACCATCGGCAAAGAGTCACCTAGCTATGATAATGATGAGCTGTTCGTCAATCACGTGCTCAGGGACGATCGTGATGTCTTTCATACGCAGGCTACGGACACCGTAGTCGAGTTCGGCGTGACAATTTTGGCACAGGCAGATACTGATGGATGAATGCCAGCAAAGCTATGCGGAGACGTCGCATCCTGGGCCGAGTTTTAGCAAGAGGCATTGGAAGCGACGACATCTGTACCACAAATGCAACAGAACCCACCGAACGGTCGTATGATGGCTTCTGGTTTTAGTTTTAATCTCGTGCTGACTCTTACGCTCACGCGTTAAAGCGAAATACAATCATCTCTCCCGTGGCACACACTTGGCCATTGGCACTCAGAGAAAGTTCTATAATCGCCTTTCTACCCTCCAGAGACTTAAGCTTCCCCTCGAGACTCAACTCGACACCGAGCGGGGTTGGCTTGCGATAAACAACCGTGAGTGTTCCGGTGACAAATCGAATCGCCTCAACCTCGTCGCCCATCTGGCGATTCTCAGCTAGATAGCAGAAGGCGGCTGCGCTTGCGGCACCGTGGCAATCGAGGAGCGATGCAATCAGTCCGCCGTAGGCATTGCCTGGATAACCACCGCTGTACATCGGGTCGGGAAGAAATCGTGCTTGCACCACGTCCCCGATTAGGTAGCTCTTCAGCTTGTGGCCATTTTCATTCTCCGTGCCGCAGTCATAGCAGTGTGCGAACTCCTCCGGATAGTGATCCTGAGTTGCCAACATACCGTTCCTTCTTTTGATTGGTCGTAAACGCACATTGATATTGCCTTCCTGTCGCAACGTATCAGAGCAATCTGCTGGTGGTCATCTATTAAATTGTGAGAATGCGCATGTGGGGACACTTGGATTGCAGCGAGGCTCAGGGCTGTGTGAAAGGTTGTTCGAAGAGCTCATCGGAGGCGAGACAGGCTTTGTGCCTGTTCACTTTCACTCATTCGATGACGGAAGGCAGTATGCCGTCTGTGTTTGAAATGGCTCAATACCGGCCTCGGACCGGTGAATGCCTGAATGCGGCCCAAGCTGTGTGAAAATCTCTGCTGAGTTCTGCCGCTGGTCCGGAGCACCGAAGGGCCGTTTTCGGGGAGCACATAACCCCACCGTGCAAGGCACCTGAAGGAGTATCGTGTGTCGGATAAACGATGTCGTACATGTACCCGAGCAGGAGGTTCTCAATGAAGATCACAGCTATGGAACAGACCGAATCGGTCAGAGATGTCCTATGCGACGTTTGTGGCGATAGCACGCGTGTTGAAGGGTATGGATTGCAATTTGGTACGCTTCGCGCCAGTTGGGGTTATGGCTCGTCCCATGATGGTGAGCGCTATGAGGTCCATCTGTGCGAGCCCTGCTTTTTTAGGGTGCTTTCCGGGCTCAGGCGAGAGCGCATGGTGAGCTTCATGTTCGGCGATGAGGACCAAGAGCTCAGCCATTTTGGACGCCTTGCTCGCGATGATTTCTTCAATGACGGCGGTAGCACGACCTCCTGATTTCCTGCTACGAGGGCTTTGCCCAGCGCTGGCATGCGGATATGCGGTGAGCGAAAGGCGGCAGGAGGAATAAGCCATGAAGGGAGTACTCCAGCCAGCGGCGCTATCGGTCGCCGAGCTGATCGACTGCCTGCGTCCCACGAACGAGGCGCCCTATTCGGTTGAGCACTATGCCGAGATCTTTGGCCTCAGCCCTGCCGTGTTTGCCGACCAGATCATTGCCTATCGTCGCAGCCACCTATCGCACTGTCTTGCGCTCCGTGGATGAGCGTTATGACGTTCGCGGCTATGACGGTGGCGGCCTACCTGGCGCACCGCGCCACCCTGCCTGAGGCGCAGCGGGCATACTTCGAGCAGCATGCACCAGCGGAGGTGGATGGCCTGCCTGGAAAAGTTCACGGCCAAGTTGCTGTTTGGCTGCAAGGGGCGCTTTTCGCCGCAAGAGTACCGTTACTAATGAGCGACTGATCTCGAGTTCGGAGTCGCATGCGAGAACCGCACGTCAAAATACCTACGATGACATCACGTGACGAGGACATGGGCCATAGTTGACCTCAGTACCTGGCGAGCGGTTGGCGTCGCCGCGCCGCTGGCGAATCAGCGACAGATCGGAGTCGTTGAAGGTGTAGTAACGGACCAGGTCATCCTGGCTTTCCGGCAGCGCGAGCAGGCTATCCCGCTCCGTGGCTGAGAGGATCAAGCGACGCGGCATGTATCAATCGTCCGTGCGGAGGTACTGATAGAGGGTTTCCCGGCTGATGTTGAATTCACGGGCGAGTTGCGCCTTGGACTGGCCGGCCCTCACCCGCTGCCGCAGGGTAACAGCTTGCTCGTCGGACAGGGCTTTCTTGCGGCCCCGATACGCGCCGCGTTGCTTCGTCAGGACAATATCTTCGCGCTGCCGATCACGGATCAGGGTGCGCTCGAATTCAGCAAAGGCCCCCATCATCGACAGCATTAGGTTGGTCATCGGCGAGTCCTCACCAGCGAATACTAGGCCCTCCTTCAGGAGTTCATGAGGAGATCGGCAGCTTCGTGAATATTTTTCGATCTCAGTTTTATATTTTCAGGCCGCCCAAGCTGAGTATATTTCAAGGTATCTACCATGCTTCCCCAAAACTTGCACCGCTCTACAGTCTCCTTTTCCTCAGCGACTGATCTTTTACAAATCTCCGCAACAACCTGTTCATACCAGTCAGCAGACATAGAGTTAATAGCATTATTTGCAATCAGTTGAATGCCGGGGCGATCTATTATATTAATTATTTTTGCCTCATTAATTAAATTTTCGATTAGCTCTGTGCAAAAAGTCATTCGCAGCATTCCGCTCATGAGCCCTCGCCAAGGCATGTAGCTTACATTTTTTACCACCATTGGAAGCAGCATTGACATGCGGAATAGAAGTCGAGCAATGAAGGAGGCGGATTGAACAGCGTTCACAGGTAGAAGCGTTCCAAGCACTGTCATAGCTCCTAGTGCAAGCATACCGCTAGCGGTTGCTCCGTGTCCGCCATCTACTGGAATAGTATCGCAAGCACTGAGCAATACAATAGGAGGCATATTGATCTGGCTCTGTAACTCCCAAACATTTAATTCCTCGCCCCCAACTATAATTGAGCCCATAGCAGAATCTGTTTTTAGTGAGCCGTGACCATCAAAAATCATCAGCGCCCCTTTGAAGCTATTAATTATAGCAACAAATTCTTCAGATGACTCAATATCAACAATCCTGTATTTTGGATATTCCTCATGCATGTTGGTCCAATGCTGAAGAGTGGTTTCAAGAGTGTATTTGATTTTGTCGCTTTCCGAGAAAGATCGAACAATCAATATCTCATCAAAGTCAGAGAGAGCTATTGTCTTATGTCGACTTCTAAGGGTTTGGAGTAAGTTTATATTGCCTGGAGTTGCTGGTATCCGGCTGACGTCACATCTTAACATCAATGGCAACCCCCTCAGCGGAAGCCATTCAAGTGGTAAATCAGTTACTATAGACACCCCGGAAAACTCGGGAAGCTTTTCTTTAAAAAAAGACAAAAATCGCTTGTCAACCAACAAGAGCATTCGCTCCTTAAGTGTCATTCCGAGCTTGTTTAATTTAAAATTGGCATGACAGCCATTCCCTCTGGCGCAATTGGCTAGATTGATTAAATCGCCTTTGATCTTATTTATTTTAGGCTCAATTCGGATGATCGGAAATAAATCAGACAAGCCCAATATGCCCAAGGAGATATTGAACAACTCAAGCTCTTGCCGATGTAGCGAAATAAAAGTTTTCCCCACAGAATCTGAGGTTATGGCAGCTATCGCTTCTGATTGATAGCCAACCAATCTTCTAATGTAATTCTCAGACTTTACAGCTGAGTTAACATAGATTCTGAGGGCGGCGACAAGTTCTTTTTTTAGAGAGCCATCAGGGAATAGCTTATCTAAATCTACCTTGTAGATTCTCCATAGAATCGGCTCTACACTGATACATAAACGGTTTTCAGTAGAAGCGTTATCTGTCAGGCTCGATCTG
The DNA here is from genome assembly GCF_001586155.1 of Pseudomonas citronellolis. Taxonomy (NCBI): domain Bacteria; kingdom Pseudomonadati; phylum Pseudomonadota; class Gammaproteobacteria; order Pseudomonadales; family Pseudomonadaceae; genus Pseudomonas; species Pseudomonas citronellolis. The sequence goes on along the minus strand of NZ_CP014158.1, from coordinate 4,697,559 downwards.
CTCCCCCATAGCGCTCGACTACTACGTAGTATCGCCGGGATGTAGTTTTCATTGCCGCTGGGCATGAGTCTCCCCTCGCGGACAATGTCCAAGCATAAACTTTCGGCTATCAATTCATTTGCATATGTCAGCCCATGACGATAGCCAGGGAAAGCTAATCGCTTCCAAGACTTTTTCTTGGGCCCTAGCACTTCACTTACTGCCTCAAAAAACTCTTGCGGCACTCTACCGTCTTCTAGAAGAGCAAGAGCTCTTGCTATGGCATAGTTACCTATTTTTCTTGGACTAAAATCCCTTTCTTCCTTGCTCGCTGATTTTGCGGTAGATATGTGCAAGAACCCATTCCCGTACTCGCTCGAGAGGAAGTCTTTGACGGGGAGATACATTCGCTCGTCGGATAGCACTATTTTTAATACTGGAGTTGACTTTGCGTGCGTGTACATTGACTCGATATTAACTGGTATGCACACAAAGCTAGTTATGCCAGAAGCTCTAGCAGTTGCCACGCTTTTCCTACTGGCCTTGATCTCTCTTACATCAAATGGAAGTTTTGCTGCAAAATCTAACAGCCATCTGGATTTTACAACTTCAGGCCAATACGCTAGAAAGAAAGTTTCCGTATTGTACTCACGAAAGTGCGGGATAAAATAACTGATAGCGAATCTTATATCTCGAAAATGTTCTTCTTCAAAAATCCGCTCCGCTAAATCAGATTCACTTACATATGATTTTCTTGTCATTTGAAAATCCTTTTCAATTACTCACTAGCCACCGAAAAGCTTCTTGCGTTGTGCGGTTCGTTCCCTGCGTAGGTTTTCGTAGGCGGTTCGCCGCTTGGCCGCTTCGTTGATTAGCTCCAAGATCAGAGTGATGTCGCTGTGCAATTCCTCGCGCGTGGGCAGTGGCAGTTGGCGTTCACCCGGGGTGTCATGGGCCTCAGTGGCTTCACAAGCCCGAGCATAAACCGCCAGCATCTTCTCCCACTCATCTGCAGGGTGGCCGATGACGGCGCCAAAGGCCTCGACGCTCACCACGTCGCTGAACGGTTGAACCGTATTGTTCAGGAAAACTTCCCGGATGGCGCGCTCGACGGTACCTCTGAGGCTTGAGTAGCCCGCAGCGATTTGCCGCTCAAGTTCATCATCCGGGTAGCTGTCTTCCGGAGCGCTCAACGCTTTCGCACGATCTCGCAGATCAGCCAGGCGGGCTTTGGTGTCCATCGTGGCCCATGTTAGCCCTTCGCTTACCAGTCCTGGCGACTCATCCCAACCAATGGTCTTGTAACTGGCCGGGCGATCAGCGCGCTGAAGTGCCATGGCCAGTTCGGTCAGGAATACCGCGTCATGTGTGAACACCAACACCTGGCGGGTCTCGGCTAGCGCAACCAAACGCCGAGCGATGGCCCGACGATAAACATGGTCTAGAGAGGTTGAGGGGTCGTCAAAAATGACCGTCGAGGTATGTGGCAGAGATTCGAGTTCGGCGATGAACATGGCCATCCCCAAAGCACGCTGTTCCCCCTCGGAAAGCACTTTAGAAGCCTTCGCCGTGATTTCCTGCAGGCGTAGGGTAACCTTGGTCACCCCCAGCTCCGTGCGTCCGGTCAGGTCGGGTTGCACTCGGCGTTTATAGCCCAAGGCTTTCAATTCGGCATTCATGGCGGCGGCCAATGCCTCGGTTACATACGTCGCGGCCAGAGCCGTCAGCTTGCGTGATACCGTTCCAGGATTTAGGGCTGCATGACAGCGGCTTAACACAGCATGAGTCTGCTTGTCCTGAATGAAGCGCTCCACCGCGCCGAGCTGGCCGGAAAGGCGCTGACGCGCATCCAGGTCTGCCAGTTCTTGGCTCAGCGCTAAACGCACAGCAGGATCGGTGGAGGTCCGGAGGGTACTGGCGTCAGCGCGCAGCGAAGCAGCCTTGCTGGCGAACTCACTGTCTAGGTTCGCTTCCGGTGAAAGTGGCTCTGATTCAGGAGACCAGTCTCCCGCTTCCAATGTTTGACTGACCCAAGTGTGCCGGACGGCCCAAACCGAGGCCGCTGTAGTAATGGTGGCGTGTAGATCGGGGAGCCGCTCCGCCACTTCAGCCAGCGTGGGCGCATCCAGGATGCTGAGGTCAACGGCCTTCACTTTCCCCAGAGCGGTCATACGGGCATCGTTGGCTGTTTGTGCATCTGCTGTCGCAGTATCCGAGATAAAAGCTGCAAAACGCCGCATGCGTTCCGCTGCATCGACTGAGTAGGGTTGCTGGCAGAGCACGCAGCGTGCGTCGAGTTCCAGGTGCGGGAATAAATGTCCGGAATATGCTGCCCGCTGAGAGAAGGCTTCAGCGGCCCGGTACATCGTTTGCCAAAGCACATCGCCGGTGCCCTCTAACAGAGTGGCGGTGTGTGAAGCCAATGTTGGTGGTTCCGTGGTGTCCTGTGTCCCCCGCCCCTGGAGGCGCGCTTGTGCTAGTTGCATGGCGAGGTGTGCAGCTTTTTCCGCGGTGATGAGTTCCTTTGCCCTCGCAATGGCCCGGTCACCCACCCATCGTTGTGCCGCCTCGGCACGGCGTTGCGCTTGGTCCAGGCGGGTCGCCAGGCGCTCCAAGGCCAGCGCTTGGGGAGTAGGATCGGTTTCCAGCAGTGTCCGCTTCAGAAACTCAAGCCTTCGGAGTTCCTCGTCAGTGAGCGTTCCCAATCGAACCAGTACTGCGCGATCCGAGTCTGCCCCCAGGCTGGCGATGTAACGGCCGACTTCGGTATTACCCTTCAGCGGCTCGAACTGCTGGGAATCCAGAACCAACGCATTGCGCTCAGCTCCAATCCGGGTCTGCAAGTCGCGCTGCAGCAGGACCAGGCGCGTCAGGTGGATCAGTCCGTATGGCTGAAATGCCGGGGTGCCTTCCGCATCGATATAGTCGTTGGCACAGGCTACGTCGTATACCGATACCGCGCTCAAATGTGGATGGGCTGGCCCGCTCTGAACCCAACGCGCAGTTTCCGGCGTGCCATCCACCAGGATGGAGAATTCAGCAGATGGAGGCCGAGGTGGAGTTGCGGCCCCAAAGGCGTTGGGCAGCACCTCCACTCGATGTCGGGCTTTGCAGGCGTTCTTGAAGACGCGGGCATAGCCGGATTTGCCGGCCCCGTTGTGACCAAAAAAGATGGTCATGCCCTCCGGCACGAGGTCAAATGCTCGACCAGAAGGGAAACCGTTGACCTGATCCAGCCCGGAGACACCGGTCAGTCGCACGGTGGCGCCACTGCAGGCCCCCGGAACGTCATCCAATGTGAATGGTTTGGTGGCCCCTGTGGTCGCATTTTCCCGTTCTTGCTCGCGAACCATTTGCAGGATGGTTTCGATGTCATCTTGGGCGAGTTCGGGCCGCGTAAAAATCCGGCGCAGTGCCTCTTGCTGCCAGGGCCTAAGTCCACCAGTCCACGCGATGATCTCGTCCAGCAATGACATAGCAGTCTCCTTTGCCTGGGCACCCGATTAAAGGACGAGGCTGCACAAATGGCAAGTAGCCATCTGGGGCAGATCGAGGCCATCAGCTGACCGCTACGCACAAGAAATACCGCATGCTTCTGCCTCGGTATCCGTCCCGAACTGGTTGTTGCCAGGCGCCATAGCATCGCCCCCCGGAATCAGATCGATCAGTTATCCCTGTGCCTTCACTCCTGTCACCTGTCGATGTGAGCGAGCAAATGCGTCGAAGTGCCCACAGAGGATTCCAATGCTGGCCTCGCCGCGAGGCTACCGAAGGAGATCGCCGGGTCGGTGTAGCGCATCGCTGATTTAATGTCCTTCCAGCCCACGTAGGTCATCAGCGCTTTGAGATCCCAGCCATTGGCCGTGGCCCAGGTGGCGAAGCCGCGGCTCAGCGAATGACTGGTGTACAGCTCAGCCGGGACACCGGCGCGCAACAATATCTGGCGTAGCAGGCTGATCAGGCTGCCGGGGTGCAGCGCCTTGTTGTTCAGGTGCCCCCAGCGATCCAGGCGGCGAAACACGGCCCCGCGCGCCATGCCGGCGAACTTCGAGGTTCTTGGCATCCATCTGGTGACTCCTTTCCTGCGGCAGTCTGAGTCTAGCGTTCAGTCTCGTACGCAGCCTGTCTGCGATGTGCCGGGAGTGGCTTTATACACATAGGCCACGCCCGCTTAGATTTTTCGGTGTGTGGCGGACGCTTGCGTTTGGCGGGCATCATCAAAAAAAGGCCGGTGTGCATAGCAGCACTCCGGCCCTTTCGACTGCTCCTCTTCACCGCCATCCTTAACGGCTCCAAGGTTCTTGCTTGTTACACTCCGCACTCATTTGGTGCGTTTATTCCACTTTGAAGTGAATAAATTCCAATTCTTAGTGAAAAATGACGTCTTGCCCCTATTCAGTCCCAGCTCAGCGCGCCGCCGGTCTGGTACTCGATCACGCGGGTCTCGAAGAAGTTCTTTTCCTTCTTCAGGTCCATGATTTCGCTCATCCACGGGAAGGGGTTGCTGGTGCCCGGGTATTCTTCCTTCAGGCCGATCTGGGTCAGGCGGCGGTTGGCGATGAATTTGAGGTAGTCCTCCATCATCGCTGCGTTCATGCCCAGGACGCCGCGCGGCATGGTGTCGCGGGCGTATTCGATTTCCAGCTGGGTGCCCTGCAGGATCATCTGCGTGGCTTCGTCCTTCATCTGGGCATCCCACAGGTGCGGGTTCTCGATCTTGATCTGGTTGATCACGTCGATGCCGAAGTTCAGGTGCATGGATTCGTCGCGCAGGATGTACTGGAACTGCTCGGCGGTGCCGGTCATCTTGTTGCGGCGGCCCATGGAGAGGATCTGGGTGAAGCCGCAGTAGAAGAAGATGCCTTCCAGTACGCAGTAGTAGGCGATCAGGTTGCGCAGGAACTGGCGGTCGGTTTCCGGGGTGCCGGTCTGGAACTGCGGGTCGGAGATCGAGCGGGTGTACTTCAGGCCCCAGGACGCCTTTTTCGCGACGCTCGGGATCTCGTGGTACATGTTGAAGATTTCGCCCTCGTCCATGCCCAGCGACTCGATGCAGTACTGGTAGGCGTGGGTGTGGATGGCTTCCTCGAACGCCTGGCGCAGGATGTACTGGCGGCATTCGGGGTTGGTGATCAGGCGGTACACGGCCAGCACCAGGTTGTTCGCCACCAGGGAGTCGGCGGTGGAGAAGAAGCCGAGGTTGCGCATGACGATGCGGCGCTCGTCTTCGGACAGGCCGTCCTTGCTCTTCCACAGGGCAATGTCGGCGTTCATGTTCACTTCCTGCGGCATCCAGTGGTTGGCGCAACCATCCAGATACTTCTGCCAGGCCCAGTCGTACTTGAAGGGTACGAGCTGGTTGAGGTCGGCGCGGGCGTTGATCATCTGCTTGTCGCCGACCTGTACGCGGGCGGCGGAGCCTTCCAGATCGTCCAGGCCTTCCTGGATGTCCAGGGCGTCCAGGGCCTTCTTGGCGCGGGCGACCGCGTCGGAGTCGCTGGCGGAGACGGCGCGGGCTTCTTCCACGGAGCCGGCGGCTTCGTCGTCCAGTTTGTCGGCGGCCTGGGCGGCGGCTTTGGCCACGGCCGGGGCGGCCTTGGCTTCGGTGGGGTCTTCTTTGTCGAATTCGTCCCAGCTCAGCATTGGTTCCTCTCCTGGTCTGGTTGCGTGATGGGGGCACGCTAAAGCTTGCTTGGCTTCCCTTCTCCGGGTTCCCGCGTTCGCGGGAATGACGAGGGGAAGCTGTTATGTCTGGGGGAGGCGGGGACAAGAGCCCCTCTCCCTAACCCTCTCCCTGAAGGGAGAGGGGATATCCGTGCTGCGTGGAAACGCGGCCCTCGGGCGAGGGCCGCTGCTTCCTTACTGGCAGGCTTCGCAGTCGGGGTTGTCGATGCTGCAGGCCTTGGGTACCGGCGCCGGGGCCGGGGCGGCTTGCAGGCCTTCGTCGATCACCGAGCTCACGGCGTTCAGCTTGCCGGTGTTGATGGTGGACTTCTCGGTGCTGGTGGCGGCCAGGGCGCGGAGGTAGTAGGTGGTTTTCAGGCCACGGTACCAGGCCATGCGGTAGGTCACGTCCAGCTTCTTGCCCGAGGCGCCGGCGATGTAGAGGTTCAGCGACTGGGCCTGGTCGATCCACTTCTGGCGGCGGCTGGCGGCGTCGACGATCCACTTGGTCTCCACTTCGAAGGCGGTGGCGTACAGATCTTTCAGGTCTTGCGGGATGCGCTCGATCTGCTGCACGGAGCCGTCGTAGTACTTCAGGTCGTTGACCATGACCGGGTCCCACAGGCCGCGGGCCTTGAGGTCGCGCACCAGGTAGGGGTTGATCACGGTGAACTCGCCGGAGAGGTTCGACTTCACGTAGAGGTTCTGGTAGGTCGGCTCGATGGACTGCGACACGCCGGTGATGTTGGCGATGGTCGCGGTCGGCGCGATGGCCATGATGTTCGAGTTGCGGATGCCTTTGCGCACGCGCTCGCGCACCGGGGCCCAGTCCAGGCTCTCGCTCTGGTCGACTTCGATGTACTTGGCGCCGCGGGCTTCGATCAGCAGCTTCTGCGAGTCGATCGGCAGGATGCCTTGCGACCACAGCGAGCCGTCGAAGGTCTCGTAGGCGCCGCGCTCTTCGGCCAGGTCGCAGGAGGCCTGGATGGCGAAGTAGCTGATGGCTTCCATGGACTTGTCGGCGAAGTCGATGGCGGCGTCGGAGCCGTAGGCGATGTGCTGCAGGTACAGGGCGTCCTGGAAGCCCATGATGCCCAGGCCCACCGGGCGGTGCTTGAGGTTGGAGTTCTCCGCCTGGGGCACCGAGTAGTAGTTGATGTCGATGACGTTGTCGAGCATGCGGACCGCGGTCTTGACGGTGCGGCCGAGCTTCTCGACGTCGAGCTTGCCGTCGACGATGTGGTTGACCAGGTTCACCGAGCCCAGGTTGCAGACGGCGATCTCGTCCTTGTTGGTGTTCAGGGTGATCTCGGTGCACAGGTTCGAGCTGTGCACCACGCCCACGTGCTGCTGCGGGCTGCGCAGGTTGCACGGGTCCTTGAAGGTCAGCCACGGGTGGCCGGTCTCGAACAGCATGGAGAGCATCTTGCGCCACAGGTCCTTGGCCTGGACGACCTTGTGCAGCTTCAGCTTGCCGTACTGGGTCAGGGCTTCGTAGTACTCGTAGCGCTCTTCGAAGGCCTTGCCGTAGAGGTCGTGCAGGTCGGGGACGTCGGACGGGGAGAACAGCGTCCAGGTGCCGTCTTCGAACACGCGCTTCATGAACAGGTCGGGAATCCAGTTCGCGGTGTTCATGTCGTGGGTGCGGCGGCGGTCGTCACCGGTGTTCTTGCGCAGCTCCAGGAATTCTTCGATGTCCAGGTGCCAGGTTTCCAGGTAGGCGCACACGGCGCCCTTGCGCTTGCCGCCCTGGTTCACGGCCACGGCGGTGTCGTTGACCACTTTCAGGAACGGGACCACGCCCTGGGACTTGCCGTTGGTGCCCTTGATGTACGAGCCCAGCGCGCGCACCGGGGTCCAGTCGTTGCCCAGGCCGCCGGCGAATTTCGACAGCATGGCGTTGTCGTGGATGGCGCTGTAGATGCCCGACAGGTCGTCCGGCACGGTGGTCAGGTAGCAGCTGGACAGCTGCGGGCGCAGGGTGCCGGCGTTGAACAGGGTGGGGGTGGACGACATGTAGTCGAAGGACGACAGCAGGTTGTAGAACTCGATGGCGCGTTCTTCCTTCTGCGGCTCTTCGATGGCCAGGCCCATGGCCACGCGCATGAAGAACACCTGCGGCAGTTCGAAGCGGATGCCGTCCTTGTGGATGAAGTAGCGGTCGTACAGGGTCTGCAGGCCCAGGTAGGTGAACTGCTGGTCGCGCTCGTGGTTCAGCGCGGCGCCCAGCTTGGCCAGGTCGAAGGTCTTCAGCTTGGGATCGACCAGCTCGAATTCCACGCCCTTCTCGATGTACGCCGGCAGGGCGCGGGCGTACAGCTCGGCCATTTCGTGGTGGGTGGCGCTCTCGACCACGCCGAGGAAGCCCAGGGCTTCGGCGCGCAGGGTGTCCATCAGCAGGCGGGCGGTGACGTAGGAGTAGTTCGGCTCGCGTTCCACCAGGGTGCGGGCGGTCATCACCAGGGCGGTGTTGACGTCCTTCTCGGCCACGCCGTCGTAGAGGTTCTTCAGGGTTTCGCGTTCGATCAGCCCGCCATCGACTTCGGCCAGGCCTTCGCAGGCTTCGCGGATGATGGTCTGCAGGCGGCCCATGTCCAGCGGCTGGGTGCTGCCGTCGGCCTTGGTGATGCGGATGCTCGGGTGCGGCTGGGCGACTTCGCCGGCGGCGCTGGCGGTCTTGCGCTCGTTGGCGCGGGCTTCGCGGTAGATCACGTAGTCGCGGGCGACTTTCTGCTCGCCGGCGCGCATCAGGGCCAGTTCGACCTGGTCCTGGATTTCTTCGATGTGGATGGTGCCACCGGAGGGCATGCGGCGCTTGAAAGTCGCGGTGACCTGTTCGGTCAGGCGCGCGACGGTTTCATGGATGCGCGACGAGGCGGCAGCGGTGCCGCCTTCCACGGCGAGGAACGCCTTGGTGATGGCTACGGTGATCTTGTCATCGGTGTAGGGAACTACGGTGCCGTTGCGCTTGATCACGCGCAGCTGGCCGGGCGCGGTGGCGGCCAGATCCTGGGCGGATTCGGCTGCCTGCGGCGCTGCGGCCTGCGGGTTCTCGCGAGTGGTGTCGATCTGCATGGGTGGTTGTCTCCACATTCTCTTAGTGGGTTCTGTCACTGGCGCCGGGGGCGCCGCTCCGGAAAAACAGCAATAAAGAGCGTGTGCGTCCGGCGGGGCCGGCCGCATGAAAACTTGCGTAACAGGGGAAGGGGACTCAAGCGCCTCCCTGGCCCAAGTCGGGTGTCCGGCTTTACGGGCCGGAACCACAATACCTAGTGGTGTTGACCGATCGGTTGCAACACCCGTACCGCATGGCCATCGACATCGATCACTCCTTTGCGGCCTACGCCGCGTCGGACTTCCGTACGCCTGGATGCAGCTGCTGGGGGAACCGGAGGAGCCGTGGAAAAGGCTCGCGACCTCATGCTTCTTCTTGTGTCCGGTTCCAGGTTGCGGACCCAACATGTAGGGGTTATCCGCAACGGGGATACAAGATAATGCGCTATGGGAGGCTTTGCAAGGCGGCAGGCTGGGGGAAACCTGTGGATAAATTGTGGGTGGCGTGTGCGTGATCGCGTAGGGATCGCGCCAGGCCGCACCGCTGCTGATTTTCACCGTTCGTCATGAGCGACTGACAGATTCAGGAGTTGGCCTGAGGCTGTCAGGGTGTGAACCCTACCACAATATCTTGTGGTCCTGCCCCATCGCGTTCCGCCCGTGCCATGGCGCGGCTTCCTGGCTACAATGCGGCACGTCCCGCCTGCCTCGCGGCGGTGCGCGGCGGACCCGTTCAGGTGCATTGGGAGGCGGTGTGGAGCAAGAGGCGCGAATCCTCATTGTCGAGGACGACCAGCGGTTGGCCGAGCTGACCCAGGACTATCTGGAAAGCAACGGCCTGAAGGTGGGCGTCGAGGCCGACGGCGCCCGCGCGGTGGACCGCGTGCTGGCGGAACGGCCGGACCTGGTGGTGCTGGACCTGATGCTGCCCGGCGAGGACGGCCTGTCGATCTGCCGGCGCCTGCGCCCGGACTACGACGGCCCGATCCTGATGCTCACCGCGCGCACCGACGACATGGACCAGATCCAGGGCCTGGAGATGGGCGCCGACGACTACGTGTGCAAGCCGGTGCGCCCGCGCCTGCTGCTGGCGCGCATCCGCGCCCTGCTGCGGCGCAGCGAGGGGCCGGACGAGGCGCCCGCGGCGGGCAGCAAGCGCCTGACCTTCGGCAGGCTGGTGATCGACAACGCCATGCGCGAGGCCTGGCTGGACGGCCAGACCATCGAGCTGACCAGCGCCGAGTTCGACCTGCTGTGGCTGCTGGCGGCCAACAGCGGGCGCATCCTTTCCCGCGAGGAAATCTTCAATTCCCTGCGCGGCATCGAATACGACGGCCAGGACCGCTCCATCGACGTGCGCATCTCGCGCATCCGCCCGAAGATCGGCGACGACCCCATGCACCCGCGGCTGATCAAGACGGTGCGCAGCAAGGGCTACCTGTTCGTTGGCGAGCAGTAGGGCCAACGCTCTCGCCCGCGTCCGTGTTCACGTAGGATGGCGTGGAGCGCGGCGATACCCATCGATGGGTATCGCTTCGCTCTCCCATCCTGCGTGTTGCATCCATACTTCCCGGCGCCGTCCCCGCGCCTCCACGCCGGCCGCTGAACCCGGCACAGGGCTTCGCCGATGAAATCCATCTTCCTGCGCATCTACGGCGGCATGCTGCTGACCCTGGTGCTGGTCGCCGCCCTCGGCGTGCTGACCCTGCACCTGGTCAACGAGGTGCGCGGCGACCGCTACCGCGAGGAGCTGGCGCGCGGCACCTTCCGCCTGATGGCCGACGAGATGGCGGGCATGGAGGAGGTGGACCGCAAGCGCGCGCTGCTGCAGTGGAGCCGCCTGATGGGCATCCCGCTGAGCCTGCAGAAGCTCGACGCCCTGGGCATGGACGGCCGCGACCGCGCGCGGCTGATGAATAACCAGGTGCTGGTGGAGGCCGACGGGCCGCACCAGGTGCGCATCCATACCCAGGTCAGCCTGCAGGAGGGCCTGGTGCTCACCGGCGAGGTGGAGCAGGTCAGCGAGCAACTGGCGCGGGCCACCATCTATATGCTGATGGACGAGCTGCGCCGCTTCCCCGCCAGCGAGCAGCCCTACCACCTGGCGCGCATCGTGCGCGACAAGCGCTTCGGCTTCGACGTGCACCTGCTGCGCCTGAAGGAGATCGACCTGGACGACGACCAGAGCCGCCGGGTGGAGGAGGGCGACACTGTGCTGGCGCTGGGCAAGAACGGCGACTCCATCCGCGTGGTGGCCGGCATCGTCGACACGCCCTGGGTGCTGGAGCTGGGGCCGATCTACCAGATGAACCCCTATCCGCCGCAACTGCTGTTGCTGATCGCCGCCGTCGGCCTGTCGCTGATCGGCCTCACCCTGTACCTGCTGATCAGCCGCCTGGAGCAGCGCCTGCGCGGCCTGGAGTCGGCCGCCTCGCGCATCGCCCGCGGCAGCCTGGACACCCGGGTGGAGGAACGCGGCAGCGACTCGGTGGGGCGCCTGGCCGGCACCTTCAACCACATGGCCGAGCAGATCCAGCGCCTGATCAGCGTGCAGCGCGAGCTGGTCCGCGCGGTGTCCCACGAGCTGCGCACGCCGGTGGCGCGGCTGCGCTTCGGCCTGGAGATGATCGAGTCCGCCGAGGACGACAAGACCCGGCACAAGTACCTGGAGGGCATGGACGGCGACATCCAGGACCTCGACCAGCTGGTGGACGAGATGCTCACCTACGCGCGCCTGGAGCAGGGCTCGCCGGCGCTGACCTACCAGAGCGTGGAGCTGGGCGAGCTGGTGCGCCAGGTGGTGGCGGAGATCGCCCCGCTGCGCGGCGAGGTGCAGGTGACCTGCGAGGCCGGCGCGCTGGTGCCCTTCGACCAGGGCAGCTGGATCGAGGCCGAGCCGCGCTACCTGCACCGCGCCCTGCAGAACCTGCTGAGCAACGCCATCCGCTACGCCGAGACGCGGGTGCGGGTGAGCTACCGGGTCAGCCTGGACCGCTGCCAAGTGGACGTCGAGGACGACGGCCCGGGCGTGCCGGAGGACCGCTGGGAGCGCCTGTTCACGCCGTTCTTCCGCGTCGACGACAGCCGCACGCGGGTCACCGGCGGGCACGGCCTGGGGCTGTCCATCGTGCGGCGGATCATCCGCTGGCACGGCGGCCGGGTGTCCATCGCCCGCAGCCAGGCCCTGGGCGGCGCCTGCTTCACCCTGGCCTGGCCGCGGCGCCAGGCGCCCAAGGAATAGCCCGCGGCGGGCGAGGGTGGACGTTCTGCGGGTTTATATTATATGTTTTTATATATTGTGATTTCGTAGAGCGTTCCCATGCCCGCCACCCCAGCCATCGACCTGCAACGCCTGCGCCACTCCGCCGACCAGGCCGGGCGCCTGCTCAAGGCCCTGGGCAACCCCGACCGCCTGTTGCTGCTGTGCATGCTGTCCCAGGAGGAGCTGCACGTCGGCGCCCTGGAGGAGCGGGTGGGCGTCGGCCAGCCGACGCTGTCCCAGCAACTGGGCGTGCTGCGCCGCGAGGGGCTGGTGGCGACGCGCAAGGAGGGCAAACAGGTGTACTACCGCATCAGCAGCCCTCAGGCGCTGGCGGTGATCCAGACGCTCTACCAGCTGTTCTGCGCGGAGGATGCCGAATGAACATCGACTGGACGGCTTTCACCCCCTGGAGCGCCCTGGCCGGCGGCGCGCTGATCGGCCTTTCCGCCGGCCTGTTCGCCCTGCTCAACGGCCGCGTGGCCGGCATCAGCGGGTTGCTCGGCGGCCTGCTGGCCAGGGGCGGCGTCGGCGGCGAGCGCCTGGCGTTCCTCCTCGGGCTGCTGCTGGCGCCGCTGCTGTGGCTGGCCTTCGGTCCGCTGCCGGCGCTGCACTTCGACAGCGCCTGGCCGGCGCTGCTGCTGGCCGGGCTGCTGGTGGGGCTGGGCAGCCGCTATGGCGCCGGCTGCACCAGCGGCCATGGCGTGTGCGGCCTGGCGCGGCTGTCGCCGCGGTCGCTGCTGGCCACGCTGTGCTTCATGGCCAGCGGCTTCGCCACCGTCTTCTGCATCCGCCACCTGCTGGGAGCCTGAACATGGCCCGCCTGAGCGCTTTCCTCTGCGGCCTGCTGTTCGGCCTGGGCCTGCTGCTGGCCGGCATGGCCGACCCGGCCAAGGTGCTGGCCTTCCTCGACCTGGCCGGGGCCTGGGACCCGTCCCTGGCGCTGGTGATGGTCGGCGCCATCCTCACCGCCTCGCCGTTCTTCGGCCTGGCCCGCGGCAAGGCGCACGGCCTGCTCGGCGGCGCCATGCAACTGCCGACGCGGCGCGACCTGGACCGCCGCCTGGTGCTGGGCAGCCTGGTGTTCGGCGTCGGCTGGGGCATCGCCGGCATCTGCCCGGGGCCGGCGCTGGTCGGCCTGGGCGCCGGCCACTGGCAGGCGGCGCTGTTCGTGCTGGGGATGCTGGCCGGCATGGCGGCGTTCGAATGGCGGCAGCGGCGCAAGGGCGCGGGGGCATGAAGCCGTGCCTTAGACGCAGCGCCGCCCGCCGCCTACGCTACCCGGAGATTCCCCTGCGAACCGAGGCCCCATGTCCGACCTGAACGACCCCCGCGTCTTCTTCGCCGCCGAGCGCACCCTGCTGGCCTGGAACCGTACCGCCCTGGCGCTGATCGCCTTCGGCTTCGTGGTGGAGCGCACCGGCCTGCTGCTGCGCCTGATGCACGCGGGCCTGGAGACCGCGGCGGCGCTGCGCATGTCGTTCTGGGTGGGGCTGGGCTTCATCCTGCTCGGCTGCGTGGCGGCCTGCAGCTCGGCGCTGCAGTACCGCAACGTGGTGCGCGGGCTGAAGCCGGTGGAGATTCCCGAGGGCTACCGGGTCAACGCCGGGCCCTGGCTCAACCTGACGGTGGCCGGCCTGGGCCTGCTGCTGACGCTGTACCTGGCGTTGTAGCCTTGCGGAAAAATTGACCTTCAGGTCAATAAATGCAGAATGCTGGCGTGCCCATCGGCACCGACGCCCGTGGCCAAGCCCATGGCGTTGCCCTTAATGGGTATTGCTGCGGCGCGGGTATCGTTATGTAATTTTTGATATAACGATTCTCCGGCAGCGGGCCCCGGACAGACCGGGGCCCTCCAGCGTCGCGCCGTGGCATCCGTCAGGAAGGAACACCGAGAATCACATGGGAAGCCTTGATCACCGCCGTGGCCTTGACGCCGGCCGCCAGCCCCAGCTCGGCGACGGCGTCGCGGGTGACCACCGCCACCACTTCGCTGCCACCGCCAAGGTCCAGCACCACCTCGGCGTTCACCGCGCCGTCGGCCACCGACTTCACCGTGCCGGCCAGGCAGTTGCGCGCCGACAGGCGAATGCCCTCGGCATCGGTCATCAGCATCACCCAGGGCGCCTTGACCAGCGCCACCACGTCCTTGCCCTGGGCCAGGCCGAGGCTCTTCACGCTTTCCTCGGTGACGATGGCCACCAGGTCGTTGCCGCCGGGCAGTTGCACCACCACCTCGGCATTCACCGCGCCGTTGCGCAGTTGCTTGACCGTGCCGCGGAACACATTGCGCGCGCTGACTTTCATGTCTTTCTCTCCCGGGTTTCAGTGAGGTCAGGAAGGTATAGCAAAGCCGGCGGGCCCTTCGAAGCAGAACAACAGCCAACCACTGGAGCACATCGATGAAACACACATTCGCCCGCCTTTCCCTGGCCCTGGCGGCCTGCCTGGCCACCCACGCGGCGCTGGCCGACGAGGTGCAGGTCGCGGTCGCGGCCAACTTCACCGCGCCCATCCAGGCCATCGCCAAGGACTTCGAGAAGGACACCGGGCACAAGCTGGTGGCCTCCTTCGGCGCCACCGGGCAGTTCTACGCGCAGATCAAGAACGGCGCGCCCTTCGAGGTGTTCCTCGCCGCCGACGACAGCACCCCGGCCAAGCTGGAGCAGGAGAAGGCGGTGGTCCCCGGCTCGCGCTTCACCTACGCCATCGGCAAGCTGGCGCTGTGGTCGCCGAAGGAAGGCTACGTCGACGCCAAGGGCGAGGTCCTGAAGAAAGGCGGCTTCCAGCACCTGTCCATCGCCAACCCGAAGACCGCGCCCTACGGCCTGGCCGCCACCCAGGTGCTGGACAAGCTCGGCCTGAAGGACAAGCTGGCCGGCAGGATCGTCGAGGGCCAGAACATCGGCCAGGCCTACCAGTTCGTGTCCAGCGGCAACGCCGAGCTGGGCTTCGTGGCGTTGTCGCAGATCTACAAGGATGGCAAGGTGACGGCCGGTTCGGCCTGGATAGTCCCGGCCGACCTCTATGAGCCGATCCGCCAGGACGCGGTCATCCTCGAGAAAGGCAAGGACAACGCCGCGGCCAAGGCCCTGGTGGACTACCTGAAGGGGCCGAAGGCGGCGGCGGTGATCAAGGCCTACGGCTACGAGCTGTAAACAGGGAAAACGATGCACCTGACCGCGGCGGACCTCACGGCGATCCGGCTCACCCTTGAGCTGGCCACCGTCAGCACCCTGATCCTGTTGCTGCTGGGCACTCCCATCGCCTGGTGGCTGGCGCGCACCCGTTCGTGGCTCAAGGGCCCGCTGGGTGCGCTGGTGGCCCTGCCACTGGTGCTGCCGCCGACGGTCATCGGCTTCTACCTGCTGGTCACGCTGGGCCCCAATGGCCCGGTGGGCCAGCTCACCGACGCCCTCGGCTGGCAGCGCCTGCCGTTCAGCTTCGCCGGGCTGGTGGTGGGTTCGGTGATCTACTCGCTGCCCTTCGTGGTGCAGCCGCTGCAGAACGCCTTCGAGGCCATCGGCACGCGCCCGCTGGAGGCCGCGGCGACCTTGCGCGCCGGGCCCCTGGACACCTTCTTCAGCGTGGTCCTGCCGCTGGCACGGCCGGGCTTCGTCACCGCCGCCATCCTCGGCTTCGCCCATACCGTGGGCGAGTTCGGCGTGGTGCTGATGATCGGCGGCAACATCCCCGGCCAGACCCGCGTGGTCTCGGTGCAGATCTTCGACCACGTCGAGGCCATGGAGTACGCCCAGGCGCACTGGCTGGCCGGCGGCATGGTGGTGTTCTCCTTCTTCGTGCTGCTGGCGCTGTACTCCACGCGCCGCAGCCACTCGGCCTGGAACTGAGATGCCGGCAGACATCCAAGCACGCTTCCTGCTCGAATACCGCAGCTTCACCCTGGACGTCGACCTGCGCCTGCCGGGCCGCGGGGTGACCGCGCTGTTCGGCCATTCCGGCTCCGGCAAGACCACAGTGCTGCGCTGCGTGGCCGGCCTGGAAAGGCCGCGCGAGGCGCGCCTGGTGGTCAATGGCGAAACCTGGCAGGACAGCGCCCAGGGCCTGTTCCTGGCGCCGCACAAGCGCGCCATCGGCTACGTGTTCCAGGACGCCAACCTGTTCGAGCACCTGTCGGTGAAACGCAACCTGCGCTATGGCATGAAGCGCGTGCCGGCGCGCGAGCACCGCGTGGCCATGGACCAGGCCTGCGAGCTGCTGGGCATCGGCCACCTGCTCGAACGCATGCCGCGCCACCTGTCCGGCGGCGAGCGCCAGCGGGTGGGCATCGCCCGCGCGCTGCTGACCAGCCCGCGCCTGCTGCTGATGGACGAGCCGCTGGCGGCCCTGGACCTCAAGCGCAAGGCGGAAATCCTGCCGTACCTGGAACGCCTGCACGATGAGCTGGACATCCCCATCCTCTACGTCAGCCACTCGCCGGACGAAGTGGCGCGCCTGGCCGACCACCTGGTGCTGCTGGAAGCCGGCCGCGCGCTGGCCAGCGGCGCGGTGGGCGAGACCCTGGCGCGCACCGACCTGCCCACCTCGCTGCTGGAAGACGCCGGCGTGGTGATCGACGGCCAGGTGCTGGGCCACGACGCCGAATACGGCCTGCTCGACCTCGGCCTGCCCAACTGCGGCGAACGCATCCGCCTGGCCCACGGCCCGCTGCCGGTGGGCAAGGCGCTGCGCATCAAGGTGCAGGCCCGCGACGTCAGTCTGACTCTGCAGCGCCCGCAGCGCAGCAGCATCCTCAACCTGCTGCCGGCCACGGTGACCGAGCTGGCTCCCACGGATACGCCGGCGCATCTGCTGGTGCGGCTGGATGTGGGGGGGAATCCGTTGTTGGCGCGGATTACCCGGTATTCCTGCGAGCAACTGGGGTTGCGGGTGGGGGAGGGGGTGTGGGCGCAGGTGAAGTCGGTGGCGGTGTTGGCCTGAGGGCGGATGGCTTTATGGCTTTTCGTAGGAGCGAGCTTGCTCGCGAATGAGCCCCGCAGCGGAACCTGTTCGCGAGCAAGCTCGCTCCTACGAAGAGCATCCTGGCGCGGCCCGGTGGCTTTCGTGCCTTGGGTTGGCTCCGTTCCCTCTCCCCAGCCCTCTCCCTGAAGGGAGAGGGGGCCGTACGGTGCGAATTGGGAGTCAGGCTTCCGCCGGATGCATCAGGACTACTGCGGACCACCTCTTGGCAGAGGACAGTCCCCTCTCCCTTCAGGGAGAGGGTTAGGGAGAGGGGCTCTTGGCTCTGGGCTCTTGACCCTCAACCAACACCTCCCTCCAGACCCAAGACCTAGAACAACGGCAACGTATAACTCACGATCAACCGGTTCTCGTCCTGGTCCCGCTGCGTCGCCGTGCCCGAGCCGCTGACCGGCAGGCCGCTGCGCATGGTGGCGTTCTTCCAGGCCAGGCCCAGGCCCTTGAAGGTGCCTTCGGGTACCACGTAGCCCAGAGCGATGTCGCGCTCCCACTCGCCCTGGTCGCCGCGGCCGGTCCTGATGTCGTCGGCGTTGAGGTAGAGCACGCTGAAGGTCAGGCCCGGCACGCCGAGCTTGGCGAAGTCGTAGGCGTAGCGGCCGATCCAGGTGCGCTCGCCGGCGTGGTTGAACTTCAGCAGCTGGGCGTCGGTGTGCAGGTAGGTGCTGGTGCCTTCGCCGTCGCCGCGGTTCAGGTAGGGGAAGTCGCTGTCGCCGGTGAGCACCTGGTAGCCGGCGCCGATGCTGTGGCCGGCGAGGCTGTAGGTGAGCAGGCCGCTGTAGACGTTGTTGTCCACCTCGCCCTTGACCACGTTGTTGCCGTAATAGCCGCTGCTGACGTAGCCGTCCTTGCGGCCGGAGGCGCTGCCGTTCTTGCCGTCGGAATCGCTGATGAACACCCGCAGGTCGGTCTTCAGGGTGCCCGGGCCGACCGCCCAGTTGTGCGTCAGCCCGAGGAAGTGCTGCTGGTAGAAGTCGCTCAGCTGGCCGTAGTAGTACTGCAGCGTCAGGTCCTTGGTGGCCTTGTAGTCGCCGCCGGCGAAGTAGAACTTGTTGCTGTCGCGGGAGCTGGCGCTGCTGCCGTTGGCGCCGGCGATGGACATGCTGCGCCAGTCGGTGGAGTTGCGGCCCTTGGTATGGGTCAGCTGGCCGCCGATCAGCGTCAGGTCCTTGAACTCGTTGGAGGTGACCTGGCCGCCCTCGTAGGTCATCGGCAGCAGGCGCGCGTCGTTGTAGACCACCACCGGCAGCTTGGGCTGCAGGGTGCCGTAGCGGAACTCGGTCTTCGACACCCTGGCCTTGGCGGTCAGGCCCAGGCTGCTGAACTCGTCCACCGCGCTGCCGTCGCTCTCCAGCGGGAAGATGGTGCCGGGCTGGCGGTCGATGCCGCTCTTGCCGGACTTGCCGCCGCCGTCCAGGCGCAGGCCGAGCAGGCCCAGGGCGTCGACGCCGAAGCCGACGGTGCCCTCGGTGAAGCCGGAGGCGTAGTTGAGCATGAAGCCCTGGCCCCATTCTTCCTGCTTGCTGGGCGAGGCGGGGCCGTTGCGGTTGTCGGTGTTGATGTAGAAGTTGCGCAGGCCGAGGCTGGCCTTGCTGTCTTCGATGAACCCGCCGGCGCTGGCCTGCTGGGCGAGGATGCCCGTGGCGATCGCCAGGGCGAGGGTGGATCGCTTCATTGTCATGCTCCTTGGTCCGTTCTTTTTCTATGTATGTGGCCGGGGTGGCGCCGTCCGCGCCGGCCAGGGTAGCCGCGGCTGGCGTCCATCGCTATATGTTTTTGTATATAGCGATAGGCGCAAGACGTGATTGCCGTGACGATGACGCGGTCAGGCAACGGCTAGGCTCGGTCGCTGGACGCGGTGCATGAGGCCAAATTCTGACTTTCCAGTCAATGGCCGCGATGCCGCACCTTGGCGGCGGAGCGCTAGGCGACCGCCACCAGGCTCAGCAGGCGCCCGTCGAACAGCGCGTACTGCGCCTCCAGTTCGCGGCCGTGGTGCCATTCCGCGGACAGGTCGCAGAGCAGGCGCAGGCGCGCGCGGCCTTCGGCGTCCCAGGCCAGCAGTTCGGCGTCTTCGAAGTAGAAGCGCCGGCCCACCAGGGGGTAGAGGGCCTTGAACAGGCTTTCCTTGAGCGAGAAGGTCAGGGTCACGCCCAGGCCGACCTGCTCCGGCGCCAGACGTTCGCGCTCGGCGGGGGTGAGGATTTCCTCCAGCAGGCGGCTGGCGCGGGCGTCGTCCAGCAGCGTCTCGACGTCCAGGCCGAGGCTGCGCCAGGCGTCGCGGCGGGCCACCACGGCGGCGGCCCAGTCGTTGCCATGGGTGATGGAGCCGACCAGCCCGCCCGGCCAGATCGGCGCGCGGTCCGGCGCCAGGCCCGGCGCCTGCGGCAGGCCGGTCAGGCGCTGGATGCCGGCGCGGGCGCACAGGCGCCCGGCGAGGAACTCGGCGCGGCGCTTGGCCACCGCGCGGCCGATGTTCGGCGGCAGGTCCACGCCGTGGCGGCCGAAGGCCTGGGCGTCGAGCTTCTGCGGCTGGAAGCGGCAGCTGTGGAGCAGGGCGCCGGGCAGCGCCTGGGGCAGCGGCCAGTGCGCCTGGGGCGGGGTGAGGAAGTCGTCGGTGTCGGGCATGGCGGGGATTCTGCCCGGCCGCCGGACGCGGTGCCAGTGGATTCGCGTGGCGAGTGACCGCCCAGTCGCGTCCGGGCGGTCACGCAGCGTTTACATTCGCTTGCAAAGGCTTACCGAAGCGCTACGGATCGGCGGCCGGGGAATTTGCCACACTGCGCCTCGCGTTCCTTTGCTGGAACGCAGGTGAGGTTGTTGTCGGAGCCGCGTGCTCCGGCTTTTTCACAGATCGTGGCGGGAGCCCCTTTTCGGGCTCCCGTTTTTTTTTGCCCGGCCAAGCGCCAACACCCCCGTAGGATGGGTTGAGCGAAGCGATACCCATCGCCCTTCAGTCGGCCTTCTGCTGGAAGATGTCCTTGAGGAAGGCCTGCAGGTCGGCCCAGGACTTCTGGTCGGCGGCTTTGTCGTAGCCCACGTCGAGGCCGTGGCCCTTGTGCTTGTCGGCGTCGGGGTTGGTGAAGCTGTGCTTGGCGTTGGGCTGGACGACGAACCTGTAGTCCACCTTGGCGGCGTCCATCTCCTGCTTGAAGGCGGCCACGCTGTCGGCCGGCACCAGGGTGTCGGCGCCGCCGTGCTCCACCAGCACCTTGGCGGTGACCGCGCCCGGCTGCGCCGGGGTGGCGGTGGCCAGCACCCCGTGGAAGCTGGCCACGCCCAGTAGCGGCAGGCCCTGGCGGGCCATGTCCAGCACCACCTTGCCGCCGAAGCAGTAGCCGATGGCGGCGATCTTGGTCGGGTCGGTCTGCGGCTGTTTCTTCAGCAGGTCCAGGCCGGCCTGGAAGCGCGCCTTGGCGGCGTCGGCATTCTTCAATGCTTCCTGCATGAAGGCCTGGGCCTGCTCGGGGTGCTCGGCCACCTTGCCCTCGCCGTACATGTCGATGGACAGCGCCGCGTAGCCCAGCGCGGCGAGGTCGCGGGCGCGGCGCTTGGCGTAGTCGTTCAGGCCCCACCATTCGTGGACCACGATGATCCCCGGGCGGATGCCGGCCTGGGCGTCGTCGTAGGCGAAGTAGCCGACCAGCTTGGTGCCGTCGGTGGCCTGGTAGGGGATTTCCTGGGTCTTGACCTCCGCCTGGGCGGCGAAGCCCAGGCCGAGCAGCAGCAGGGTGGCGAGCAGGCGCATGGGCGTTTTCTCCAGAGGGTGGACTGAAAAAGATAGCCGGTTGTGCGGCGGAGGTCGGATTTTGCCGGCGCAACCGCTCAAGCCCGCGGCATGGCGTGAAAGCCGCGGCGCCATCGGCTACCCTTGCCGGGCCAGTCAGCCGTGCGGGACCCACAACGGATGTTCGACCTCAGTACCTGGAACCTCACCCTTCCCGAAGGCCGCCCGGCCAGGACCATTTCCACCCCGGCGCTGCAGCGCGACTACCAGAGCCCGTATTTCCACCGCAGCGCCGACGGCGTGGAGTTCTGGGTGCCGGTGAACGGCAGCCACACGCGCAACAGCGAGTTCCCGCGCACCGAACTGCGCGAGACGCGCAGCGACGGCTCGCCCTACACCTGGCGCTATCCCAACGTCGACAGCCTGCTGCGCGCCACCCTGCACGTGGACGCGGTGCCCTCCATGCGGCGCATGGTGATCGGCCAGATCCACAGCGACGGCGCCGGCAGCGGGGACGCCGCGCCGCTGCTGAAGCTGGTCTACCAGCTGCGCCTGGACCAGGGCCGGGTGCTGGCGCAGATCCGCGAGCGCCCGGGCGATGCCACCGCCATCACCTACACGGTGCTGGACGGCATCCCCCTGGGGCGGGAGTTCGACTACCGCATCGGCGTGTCGCGCACGGGCGTGCTGAGCATCGAGGTCAACGACCAGCGCCTGGTCCGCCAGCTCGACCCGCAGTGGGCGCGCCAGGGCCTGTACTTCAAGGCGGGGCTGTACCTGCAGGATAATCGCGGCCCCGCCAGCGAAGGCGGGCGGGCGACCTTCAGCGCCCTGTCGATCATGCACCGTTGAGGAATTGCCCCATGCTGCCTTCGCGAATCCTCCCGGCCCTGCTGCTCGCCGCCGGCCTGTCCCAGGCCCCGGGCGCCGTGGCCGACGAGTTCTCCGCCTGCCTCGCGCGCCTGCAACCGCAGGCCGCCGCCAAGGGCGTGAGCGCCGCGGCCTACCAGCGCTACACCGGCGGCCTTGCGGCCGACCTCAGCGTGCTGGACCTGCTCAATGCCCAGCCGGAATTCGTCACCCCGCTGTGGGACTACCTGGCCGGGCTGGTGGACGAACAGCGCGTCGCCGACGGCAAGGCCATGCTGGCGCAGCATGCCGAGCTGTTCGAGCGCGTCGCCCGCCAGTACCGGGTGGACAAGTACACGGTGGCGGCGGTGTGGGGCGTGGAGAGCGACTTCGGCCGCATCACCGGCAAGCGTCCGCTGCTGGTCTCGCTGGGCACGCTGTCGTGCTACGGGCGGCGCCAGGCGTTCTTCCAGGGCGAGTTCTTCGCCACCCTCAAGCTGTTGCAGCAGGGCGACCTGCGCGATCCGGCCATCACCGGCTCCTGGGCCGGCGCCTTCGGCCAGACGCAGTTCATGCCCAGCACCTACGCGCGCATCGCCGAGGACTTCGACGGCGACGGCCACCGCGACCTGGTGGGCAGCGTGCCCGATGCCCTGGCCTCCACCGCCAACTACCTGCGCAAGGCCGGCTGGGTGCCGGGCGCGGCCTGGGGCTACGAGGTGAAGCTGCCGGCGAACTTCGCCGAGTCCCTGGCCGGGCGCACCAAGCGGCGCACGGTGGCGGACTGGCAGGCCCTGGGCGTGAAGCGCATCGACGGCGGGCCGCTGCCGGCCGGCGACGCCCGCGCCGCCATCCTGCTGCCCACCGGCAAGGCCGGCCCGGCCTTCCTGGTGCTGCGCAACTACGACGCGATCTATTCGTACAACGCGGCGGAAAGCTACGCGCTGGCCATCGCCCTGCTGTCCGACCGCCTGCGCGGCGAGCCGGGCCTGCGCACCCCCTGGCCGACCGACGACCCCGGCCTGAGCCGCGCCCAGCGCAAGGAGCTGCAGCGACTGCTGCTGGCCCGCGGCCACGCCATCGGCGAGCCGGACGGGCTGATCGGCGACAACACCCGCCGCGCCATCCAGGCCGAGCAGCAGCGCCTGGGCCTGCAACCGGCCGATGGCCGCGCCGGGCAGAAGATCCTCAAGGCCCTGCAGGCCGCGCATTGAACCGTAGGGCGAATAACCGTTCGCGGTTATCCGCCGATACACCGAGGCCATGGCCAACCCCCAGGTCAACCCCGGAGCCGCCGGGAATCAAGGTCAAACGGCGGATAACGCCGTAGGCGTTATGCGCCCTACGGGTTGCCCCGTGTCGCCGTAGGATGGTGTTGAGCGAAGCGATACCCATCATCGCGGCCATAGGGGTTCGCAAGGCTCAACCCATCCCACGGGGCCAAGGCACCGCGAGCCTTCCGTTCAGGCCAGGTTCAGCGGCGCGTCAGGCTGCGTTCAGTGGCCGCCCCTTAACCTGCACTCCGTCAACCCCTTACCCACATCCTTGACGGAGAAACACCATGAACCTGCTGCAGAAGCTCACCCTCGCCACCGCCATCCTCGGCGCCTCGGTCGGCGTCGCCCAGGCCTCGGAAAACTTCGCCGGCCTGACCTGGGGCGAAACCAGCAACAACATCCAGAAATCCCACGCGCTGAACCGCAATCTCAACGATCCGAAACTCGACAGCGTGATCAACAACAGCAGCACCTGGGGCGTGCGCGCCGGCCAGCAGAACGACACCGGCCGCTACTACGCCACCTACGAGAACACCTCCGACACCTACCGCGGCCTGAAGCTGCGCCAGCAGAACCTGCTCGGCAGCTACGACGCCTTCCTGCCGCTCAACGATCAGGGCACCAAGCTGTTCGGCGGCGGCACCCTGGGCCTGACCAAGCTGGAGCAGGACTCCCGCGGCTACAGCCGTGACAGCGACATCGGCTACGCCATCGGCGCCCAGGCCGGTATCCTCCAGGACATCGGCCGGAACGCCTCGCTGGAAGGCGGCTATCGTTACCTGCGTACCAACGCCAGCACGGAAATGAGCCCGCACGGCGGCGACAAGGTCGGCTCGCTGGACCTGCACAGCAGCGCGCAGCTCTACCTGGGCGCCAACTACCGGTTCTGACTGGCAGGGGGCCGGGCCCGCGGCCCGGCCCCGCATAAGGAGGAAGTCCCATGAAACTACTGGTGGTGGAGGACGAGGCGCTGTTGCGTCATCACCTGTACACCCGCCTCGGCGAACAGGGCCACGTGGTCGACGCCGTGGGCAACGCCGAAGAGGCCCTGTACCGGGCCCACGAATACCATCACGACCTGGCGATCATCGACCTCGGCCTGCCGGGCATGAGCGGCCTGGACCTGATCCGCGAGTTCCGCAGCCAGGGCAAGGCCTTCCCGATCCTCATCCTCACCGCCCGCGGCAACTGGCAGGACAAGGTCGAGGGCCTGGCCGCCGGCGCCGACGACTACGTGGTCAAGCCGTTCCAGTTCGAGGAACTGGAAGCGCGCCTGAACGCCCTGCTGCGCCGCTCCAGCGGCTTCGTCCAGGCCACCATCGAGGCCGGCCCGCTGCTGCTCGACCTGAACCGCAAGCAGGCCACGGTGGCCGGCCAGACCCTGGGCCTGACCGCCTTCGAGTACCGCATCCTCGAATACCTCATGCGCCACCACCAGCAGGTGGTGAGCAAGGAGCGGCTGATCGAGCAACTCTACCCGGACGACGACGAGCGCGACCCCAACGTCATCGAGGTGCTGGTCGGCCGCCTGCGGCGCAAGCTGGAGAGCCACGAGGGCTTCCGCCCGATCGACACCGTGCGCGGCCAGGGCTACCTGTTCACCGAGCGTTGCCGCTGATGCGCTCGCTGCGCCTGCGCCTGATGCTCGGGGCCGCGGCCCTGGCGATCCTCTTCATGCTGGCCCTGCTGCCGGCGTTGCAGCGGGCGTTCAGCATCGCCCTGGTGAACGCCATCCAGCAGCGCCTGGCCTCGGATGTCGCCACCCTGGTGTCGTCCGCGCGCATCGACGGCGACCGCCTGAGCATGCCGGAGCACCTGGCGGTGGAGGACTTCAACCTGCCGGAGTCCAAGCTGCTGGGCTACATCTACGACCGCGAGGGGCGGATGGTCTGGCGCTCCACCTCGACCCAGGACGAGAGCGTGCAGTACGTGCCGCTCTACGACGGCGAGCCCGATGTGTTCACCCGCGCCCGCGACGACCACGGCAACGAATTCTTCGTCTACGACGTGGAGATCGACCTGGTGGGCGGCAAGCAGGCCGCCTACAGCATCGTCACCATGCAGCCGGTGAGCGCCTTCCGCGAGCTGGTGCACGGCTTCCGCGAGCAGCTGTACATCTGGCTCGGCGGCGCGCTGCTGCTGTTGCTCGGGCTGCTCTGGCTCGGCCTGGGCTGGGGCTTCCGCTCCATGCGCGGAATACGCGAGGAGCTGGACCAGATCGAGGCTGGCGAGCGCGAACGCCTGAGCGACGAACACCCCAGCGAGATGCTGCGCCTGACCGACTCGCTGAACCGCCTGCTGGACGGCGAGCGCAGCCAGCGCGAGCGTTACCGCAACTCCCTGGCGGACCTTGCGCACAGCCTGAAGACGCCGCTGGCGGTGCTGCAAGGGGTGAGCGAAAACCTCGCCGACGAGCCGCGCAACCGCGAGCAGGTGCAGGTGCTGCAGAGCCAGATCGAGCGCATGAGCCAGCAGATCGGCTACCAGTTGCAGCGCGCCAGCCTGCGCAAGAGCGGCCTGGTGCGCCACCGCGTGCAGCTCGGCCCGCTGCTGGACACCCTGGCCGGCGCGCTGGACAAGGTCTACCGCGACAAGCGGGTGATCCTCGAACGCGACTTCCCTGAGCACCTGAGCCTGCCGCTGGAGCAGGGCGCGCTGCTGGAACTGCTCGGCAACCTGCTGGAGAACGCCTACCGCCTGTGCCTGGCCCGCGTGCGCATCAGCGCCCGCCAGCAGGACGGCGGCTACGAACTGCGGGTGGAAGACGACGGCCCGGGCATCCCCCCGGACCAGCGCCAGCGCATCCTCCAGCGCGGCGAGCGGCTGGACACCCAGCACCCGGGGCAGGGCATAGGCACGGCGGTGGTGATGGACATCCTCGACAGCTACGGCGGCAGCCTGGCGCTGGACGACTCCGAACTGGGCGGCGCCTGCTTCCGCATCCGTTTGCCGGGGTAGAGGCGGCGAAAGGCACGCAGGGCGCGCTTCTGCATCGGTGCTTGCCAGGAACCGTAGGCGTCATGCGCACTTACGAATCAGGTCTGCGCCAGGTGCTTCAAGCGGTGATAGCGGATACAGCCGAGCAAACCCTGGGCGAACAGGTAGGTGAAGAGTGCCGCGATCAGCGCCGTCAGTGTCATCCGCCCCAGAAAGGCCACCAGGAACAGGGTGCAGAGCTGGTACATCAGCAGCAGCGCCGCGCAGACACGGCTCTTGCGATAGACGCCGAGTGCGAGCGCTAGCAGCACGGCTGCGCTGATGCCGGTGGCCTGGATGAGCAGGTGGGGCAATCCACCCCGGCTCAACCCGTGGACCACCACCATGGCGGCCAATGCGCTGCCGATGCAAGCGCCGATCCAGGCCTGGGAGATGTGCAGCTCGGCCATGCGCAGAGCCTTGTTGGCGGATTCCTGTTCGTGCACCGTGGCCTTCGGCTGGACGTAGGGATTTTCTTCCATCGCTTGCGTACCTTCCTTGGTGAGTAGTCGCGCAATGCTAGCGCCTCTCCCGCCATTTCACTAGCGACATCACTCCCCCTGCCGCGCCCGGTACGCCCCCGGCGTCAGCCCGGTCCATTTCTTGAACGCGCGGTGGAACGCCGAGGGCTCGGAGAAGCCGAGCTGGTCGGCGATGTCCTGGATCGACAGTTCGTCGCGGCCCAGGTGGTAGATGGCCAGGTCGCGGCGCAGCTGGTCCTTGAGTTCCTGGAAGTTCGGGCCTTCCTCGCGCAGGTGGCGGCGCAGCGTCTGCGGGCTCATGTGCAACTGCTGCGCCACGCTTTCCAGGTCCGGCCAGCGCCGGCAGTCGCGGCCGAGCAGGCGGCGGATCTGGCTGGTCAGGCTGTCGCCGCCGTCCGGGCGGGCCAGCAGGTCGGCCGGGGAGTCCTTGAGGAAGTGCTTGAGGCTGCGCTCGTCCTGCAGCAGGGGCATGTCCAGGTAGCGCGCGTGGAAGCTCAGCCCGGTGCTGTCGGCGGCGAAGCGCCGCGGGCAGGGGAACAGCAGGTCGTACTCGGCGGCGTGGGCCGGCTCGGGATAGGCGAAGCGGGCTTCGTCCAGGCGGATGCGTTGGCCGATCAGCCAACTGCCCAGGCGATGCCAGATCACCAGCAGGCTCTCGGTGAGGAAGTGTTCCGGGTCCTGCAGCGCGCTGTGGTCGATGACCAGTTCGGCGCGCTCGCCGTCGCGGCGCAGCTCGATGCGCGGCGCGGCGGGGAACAGGTCGTAGAAGAGCGCGCCGCGGCCCAGGGCCTTCTCCAGGGTGCGGCACTGGATGATGGCGTGGCACATCATGGCGAAGGTGCCGCGCTTGCTGCGCACCTCGCCGAAGCCCATGTACTCGTCGTCGAGGTCTTCCCAGACCAGCTGGATCAGCCGGCCGAACTGCTCCGGCGAGACCCGCGCCCGCGGCTCTTCGAGCAAGGCCGGCTGGATGCCGGCGGCGCGCAGCAGCGGCAGGGGGTCGTGACCCTGCTGGCGGGCGCCGCGCAGGGCGGCGCGGACGAAATGGCTGGCGATGGTGCGTTCACGCATGGGTTTTCCTTGTTCTGCTGCGTGTGTGCCGGCTACCGGTGCGTGGCAGCCGCGCGAACAAATCTAAGCCACGACGGGCCCTGGCGGATACCCGCCAAGTGGCGGGAAACCCGCCGCGGGCTTGGCGGGTTTCCGCCATCGATCGGCCCGCATGTCGCTTTGGTGTTTTTGTAAGATATTGAAAATAAAGTAAAAATATAAAGATGGCGATTTGGCACAGGGCTTGCCAATAGGGTTCAAGGCCTGCCGACGGGCAGGACGAAAACAAATTCTCCCACTGAAGGGAGATAACGCTTCGGGCAACGCGCCGCCGCCAGGAAGGCGGGCCGCCAGCTCAAGAGGACCCTGCCGCAATGACCAAGCAACCCTTCTACAAGAGCCTGTACGTGCAGGTGCTGATCGCCATCGCCATCGGCATCGCCCTGGGCCACTACTATCCGCAGACCGCCGTGCTGATGAAGCCCCTGGGCGACGGCTTCGTCAAACTGATCAAGATGGCCATCGCGCCGATCATCTTCTGCACCGTGGTCACCGGCATCGCCGGCATGCAGAGCATGAAGGCTGTAGGCAAGACCGGCGGCATGGCCCTGCTGTACTTCGAGATCGTCTCGACCATCGCGCTGATCATCGGCCTGGTGGTGGTCAACGTGGTCCAGCCCGGCGCCGGCATGCACGTCGACCCGGCCAGCCTGGATACCAGCAAGATCGCCGCCTACGCGGCCGCCGGCGCGAAGCAGAGCACCGTCGACTTCCTGATGAACATCATCCCCAACACCGTAGTCGGCGCCTTCGCCAACGGTGACATCCTGCAGGTGCTGTTCTTCTCCGTGCTGTTCGGCTACGCGCTGCACCGCCTGGGCAGCTACGGCCAGCCGATCTTCCAGTTCATCGAGCGCTTCACCCAGGTGATGTTCAACATCATCAACGTGATCATGAAGGTCGCTCCCATCGGTGCCTTCGGCGCCATGGCCTTCACCATCGGCGCCTACGGCGTGGGTTCGCTGGTGCAGCTGGGCCAGCTGATGGCCTGCTTCTACATCACCTGCCTGCTGTTCGTGCTCATCGTCCTGGGCGGCATCGCCCGCGCCCACGGCTTCAACATCCTGAAGTTCATCAAGTACATCCGCGAGGAGCTGCTGATCGTTCTCGGCACTTCCTCGTCGGAGTCCGCGCTGCCGCGGATGATCGCCAAGATGGAGAAGCTGGGCTGCGACAAGAGCGTGGTCGGCCTGGTGATCCCCACCGGCTACTCGTTCAACCTCGACGGCACCTCGATCTACCTGACCATGGCCGCGGTATTCATCGCCCAGGCCACCGACACCCCGATGGACATCACTCACCAGCTGACCCTGCTGCTGGTGCTGCTGATCGCCTCCAAGGGCGCGGCGGGCGTCACCGGTTCGGGCTTCATCGTCCTGGCCGCCACCCTGTCCGCCGTGGGCCACCTGCCGGTCGCCGGCCTGGCGCTGATCCTCGGCATCGACCGCTTCATGTCCGAGGCCCGCGCGCTGACCAACCTGGTGGGCAACGGCGTGGCCACCGTGGTGGTTGCCAAGTGGTGCAAGCAGCTGGACTCCGCGCAGCTGGACCGCGAACTGGCCGCCGGCCCGTCGGCGCTGGAAGCCAAGGAGGCCCAGGCCGCCTGATACCTCCCGGTTCTCCGGTTGGGCGCGGCGACGTGAAGCGCCGCGCCTCCTTCAAGCCCGCCCCCGCAGCGGGCTTTTTTATGGGCGGGGAGATTGTAGGAGCGAGGGGGACGCCTAGTTCTTGCTCGCGAACGAGGTTTACCGGTGGCTGTCGTGTTTCAGGTTGACTCCGTCCCCTCTCCCCAACCCTCTCCCTGAAGGGAGAGGGAGCTGTCCGTGCCGAGAAAGGATTTGGTGTCGGCCGGCAACTCTGGAGCTGCCGGCTGACTCTGGAAAGCCCAACTGCTCCGAACGGCCCCTCTTCCTTCAGGGAGAGGGAAAGGAGTCACCCCAAAGTCTCTGGGCTCCCGCGTTCGCGCACTGCTGTCCGGCACGCCTCATGCTATTAACAGCTGCCCCTGACGCAGGTTGATCTCGCGTATTCGCTCCTGCCGTCGTCGGTAACGTTCGGCCTCCAGACCAGGACGCTGAAACAGCGTCGCCTGTACCTCCACCATCAGCATCCACAGGCTCTGCCGCGTTCCCGTCCTGCGTTGGTAAAGGTTCAGCAGCAAGTAGCTGATCAGCGCACAGAGAATCTGGATGCGCACGGCATTCTCGCTACGGCCCAGGAAACGCCTGACCTTCAGGTGCTGCTTGATCCATTTGAAAAACAGCTCGATCCGCCAGCGATCCCGATAGCGCTCGGCGATTTCTGCCGCCGGGCTGCTCAGGTCGTTGGTCGCCAGGCTCAGAGGCGGCTCATCGCCTGGGCGGTTCACTAGGATTCGCCGCAGGGGCTGGGTGTAGTGATTACGCCGTCGGCCACCTGGGTTGCGGTTGGAGAAACTCACCTCTTCGTCTCGCAGGATCGTTTCCCGGTCTTGCTGGGGAACCTCGCGCTGGGCCAGGACCTTGAGCTGCACATTGGACTTGAATCGTGTGACGAAGCGGGCCTTCTGGGCATCCAGGCTCGCCCACCAGTTGAAGTCGTAATAGCCCTTGTCGAATACGTAGGTGGCCTGTGGCTCGATACCCAGCGTCCGGCCTTCGTCGATGTCGTTGACGTTGGCTGCGCTGAAGCTGCAATGCACCGGCGCCGCCGCCTGCTCGGCATACAGCACATGGACTTTCAGCCCCTGGGAGCGGGTTCGATTGGACAACGTCCATTCGTCGAAGCCAGGGCCCTTGAGGGTGTTCGTGGTGGAGTCCAGCAGGTACAGCAGTTCCTTCCCGTCACGGCGTAACTGCCGGCAGACGCCCGCCATCAGGTAGTGCGCAACCTGGGCGAAGACCTCGGTATTACGGCGTTCGTTGGCGTCGGCCAGGGTGGAACGCCGGATCGGGCCCGTACCCAGGTGATAGTGCTGATGGGGATGGCTGTTGAAGCTGGTTTCAAGCGCCCGCAGGCTGCTCACGCCGGCCAGCTGGGCATACACCATGGCGACCAGGTGATCCCAACTGCCAAAGCGCTTGCTGTGCTTGTCGGCGCCGTGTTCGGCGACCAGTCGATCGAAGACGCCGCGAGGCAGCGCTTTTAGTACATCGTGAAAACGGCTTATCCTGAACATCTTGCGGGGCTGTGAGGTTGAGTTGGCGCTCAACGGTTTAACCCGTGCCTTCAGCCCCCGCAAGCCCTCCAGACGCCCCCTCGAAAATATTCCGGACAGTAGTGCGCGTTCGCGGGAATGACGGGGTGGAAGGATGGTGCCTGACTTGCAGCCCGCTCAGGACAGCCCCCTCTCCCTTCAGGGAGAGGGTTGGGGAGAGGGTGCTCTAATTACCCAGCACCGCAGCCACCGGCAAACCCCGTTCGCGAGCAAGCTCGCTCCTACAAAGGCAGCCAGCGGCACAAGCTCAAAGAATGATCTTGTCCTTGAGCTTCTCCACCGCCTGCTGCAGCGCCTGGATCACCCGGTCCTTGTCGAAGTTCTGCACGTTGTTGGTGTCCAGGTACATGGAGAACCCCGGCAGCTCGTGCTCGATGAAGCTGGGGTTGGCGCCCAGGTCGCGGCGGAAGTCCACCGCCTGGTAGATCTGCACCGGCTTGCTGAAGCCCTTGACGCTGATCTGGCCCTTGTCGCGGCACATGATCACGTCCTTCACCAGCGAGTAGGTCTCGTGGCTGAGGAGGATCTCGCCGGCCTCGGCGGCGCTTTCCAGGCGGCTGGCGAGGTTCACCTCGCGGCCGATGATGGTGTAGTCCATGCGCGTTTCGGCGCCGAAGTTGCCCACCGTGCAGTAGCCGGTGTTGATGCCCATGCGCACCTCCAGCGGCTTGGTGATGCCCTGGGCGCGCCACTGCTGGCGCATCACCTTCATGTGCTTGCGCATGGCCACGGCCATGGACACCGCGGCCACGGCGTCCTTCTTCGCGCCCTGGGTGGCGGGGTCGCCGAAGAACACCATCACGCAGTCGCCGACGAACTTGTCGATGGTGCCGCCGTACTTGAGGGCGATCTTCGACATTTCGTTGAGGTAGTTGTTGAGCATGTCGGTCAGGGTTTCGGCCTCCAGCTCCTCGGACAGCTCGGTGAAGCCCTTGATGTCGGAGAAGAACACCGTGAGCTTCTTGCGCTGGGTTTCCAGGCGCACGCTGCGCTTGCCGCTGAAGATGGATTCCCAGACCTGCGGCGACAGGTACTTGGCCAGGTTGTGCGCCAGCCGCGCGGCCTTTTCCTGCTCGCGGGCGATCTCGCCGCGCACCTGGGCCAGGCGCAGGCCCTGCTGGTGGGTGAAGTAGGCGGTGACGCAGATGTAGAAGGCGCAGAACAGCACGCTGACCAGGTTCACCAGCAGCGGCGCGTTGCCCTTGAAGCCCGGGCCGGCCAGCGCGCCGGTGAGCACCGCGGCGCTCAGCGCCATCAGCAGGGCCAGGCCGAGGGTGCGCAGGCCGCCGACGACCAGCGAGGAGAAGGCCAGGATCAGCACCAGCATCAGCGCCGGCACCGCCGAGAAGCCCAGCAGCGCGGCGCCGGCGCCGGTGTGCAGGGCGTCCAGGGCCTGCAGGACCAGGCGTGTCTGCTGCGGGTGGCTGTGCTTGTAGCGGCGGCTCAGGTTCTGCGCCAGGTGCGGGTAGAGCAGGGCGTAGGGGACCATCCAGAGCGCGTCGTAGCCGAAGTACTGGCTGAAGGTGCCGGCGCTGACGGTGGCGGCCACGGCGAGGTAGGCCAGGACGCGCGAATGGTACTCGCGCAGAGGGGCGGCGCCAGGTCGGGACGGCGTTTCGGAACGGTTGGGCTTCATGCGCTCGGATTATCCCTGATCGGTGATGGCGCATTCTGACGTGCGCCTTCCACAAGTACGACCTGGGGATCTTAACCAAGCGCCCATCCGCCGGCCAGTGACGATTCATCGCCCCGGCCGGCGGCCGGTTTCAGTCGGCGTCCCGCGCCATGTAGATGGACTGCCGCGGCTTGGCGAAGACGCGCCGCAGCATCGGCTCGAAGAACTCCAGCGGCAGCGTCTCGCCCTCGGGGTCGAAGGCCGCGGCGTCGTAGCGCGCGCAGAACTCGATGGTCTGCTCGAACTGCGGATGGTCCTTGAACTGCTCGCGCAGGTGGCGGTCCAGGCCCAGGTGGTGGAAGAAGTAGTAGCCCTGGAAGATCGCGTGCTTCTCGATCATCCAGTGGTTCTCCGGGCTGACGAAGGGCTTGAGGATGGCCGCGGCGATGTCGGCGTGGTTGTAGGAACCGAGGGTGTCGCCGATGTCGTGGAGCAGGGCGCAGACCACGTATTCCTCGTCGCGGCCGTCGCGGTGGGCCAGGGTGGCGGTCTGCAGCGAGTGGCTCAGGCGGTCCACCGGGAAGCCGCCGAAGTCGCCGTCGAGCAGGCGCAGGTGGGCGAGGATGCGGTCGGGCAACTGGGTGGCATAGGCGGCGAAGTCCTGGGCGATGATCGACCAGTCCTCGACGCTGCCGTCTTCCATGTGGGTGAACTTGGCGCGGGCATTCATCGGGCTGTCCTCTTGTGATTGTCGTTTGGACGGCCTTCAGTCTAGGGGCCCGGCCCGAGCCGGCCAGTGGCCGCGGCGGACAGGCTGCTGTCTCTCCGGACACGTCCATTCAGGCCGCGAAGCTCCCCGCGCGGGCGCATTCGCCGGGTCGATGGAGCCTGCCTCAGGGGTTCTCCGGGTCGTGTCCGAGGGACTGCAGGAACAGCGAGAACAGCTCCGGCTGCGAGGAGATGTCCAGCTTGGCGTAGAGGTGCCGGCGGTGGACCTTGATGGTCTCCGGGGAGATGGCCAGGCGCTCGGCCATGGCCTTGGAGGAGTAGCCGCGCAGGATCAGCCGGGCGATCTCCAGCTCGCGCTCGGAGAGCACCCCGGCGCCGAAGTGGCTGAGGGCGTCGCGCACCTGGGTGGCCACGCCCTCCGGGTTCGCCGGCAGCAGGCGCTGGCTGCGTTGCTGCCAGTGCTGCTGCATCAGCGCCAGCACCCAGGGGCAGAGCATCGCCAGCAGGCCGCACTGTGCGGCGTCGAACGGCTTGCGCATGCCCAGGGACAGCGACAGCGCGCCCTGGCCGGGCAACTGCAGGATGAACTGCACCTCGTCTTCCAGCACGTTGTCGTGGAAGTAGTTGAGGAAGTATTCGCTCTGGCGGAACTGGTCCGGGGCGACTTCCTCCAGGCGGTACAGGCCGCTGGGCAGGCCTTCGCGGCAGGCCTGGTAGAAGGGGTCGAGCTGGTACAGGCCGCTGAGGTAGGCGGGCATGGCCGCCGAGACGGCCTGTGGATCGGCGTCGTATTCCTCCAGCGCCACCGGGGTGGCGTTGGCGGGGTAGAAGGCCGCCAGGGCGTTGTCGAACGGCAGCCACTGGTGCAGCAGCAGGATCAGCTGCTTCCAGAAGCGCGGCTGGCCGATCTGCTCGATGGCGCGGCCGAGGTTGGCGTGCATGCCGACTTCGCGAAACAGGTTGTGCATCCCCGGGGCTCCGGCGCGAAAGGTCACCCGGTTTCCTCTTTTTCAGGCCCCGCCGTCAAGGGGCGTAACCCCAAATGGTGATTGGCCGCCAGGGCCCGGCCGCCCAGACTG
The DNA here is from genome assembly GCF_001586155.1 of Pseudomonas citronellolis. Lineage (NCBI taxonomy): Bacteria > Pseudomonadati > Pseudomonadota > Gammaproteobacteria > Pseudomonadales > Pseudomonadaceae > Pseudomonas > Pseudomonas citronellolis. The sequence goes on along the minus strand of NZ_CP014158.1, from coordinate 4,663,586 downwards.
CGGGCCATGCAGCGCCCCGCGCAGAGGGCGCCACAAGGGTTTTCGTTCCTGCCTCAACCACCAATAACAATTCGAGGAAAACGACATGAGCTCTCCCGCAGCGCCGGACGGCGCGCTCAAGCCCAGCCTGGGCGTGTTCGACGTGGTCGCCATCACCGTCTCGGCGGTCACCCCCGCCAGCAGCGTATTCGTCATCGCCCCCTTCGCCATCCAGCAGGCCGGCAGCGGCGCCTTCCTGGCCTTCGTCATGGCCGCGGCGCTGGCGCTGATGTTCGCCTGGTGCTACGCCGAGCTGGGCCGCGCGCACAGCTCGGCCGGTGGCGAGTACGTCTACGCCAAGCGGGTGTTCGGCGGCATGGCCGGCTACGCCACCTTCCTCGCCGTGCTGGTCTCGCTGCTGTTCATCCCGCCGGTGCTGGCCACGGGCGCGGCCACCTACCTCAACGGCGCGCTGGGCACGCAGTTCGACACCCAGACCGTGGCCCTGGTCATAGTCGCCGCCAGCTACGTGCTGGGCATCCTCAACATCCGTGTCAACGCCTGGGTCACCGGCGTCTTCCTGCTCTGCGAAGTGGCCGCGCTGCTGGTGATAGTGGTGCTCGGTTTCGGCCACGCCAGCCAGCCGCTGAGCGTGCTGCTGCAGCCGCAGACGCTGAGCGGCGGCGCGCTGGCGGCGGCGCCCTGGGCGCTGGTGATAGGCGCGGTGGGCACAGCGGTGTTCTCCTACAACGGCTTCGGCGGCGCCGTGCTGCTGGCCGAGGACATGAAGGACGGCGGCCGCAGCGTGCACCGCGCGGTGCTCTGGTCGCTGGTGCTGGTGGTGGTGATCGAGCTGGTGCCGCTGACCGCGCTGCTGATCGGCGCGCCCTCGCTCAAGGACATGCTCGCCAGCCCCGACCCCATCGGCTACCTGCTCACTGCCCACGGCAACGCCACGCTGTCGCGGCTGGTCAGCGCCGGCATCTTCCTCTCGGTGTTCAACGCCATAGTCGCGATCGTCATCCAGGTCGGCCGGGTGATCTTCAGCAGCGGCCGCGACGCCCTCTGGACGCCAACGCTGAACCGCGCCTTCACCCGCATCCACCCGCGCTGGGAGTCGCCCTGGCTGGCCACGCTGTTCCTCGGCGTGCCCTCGGCGGCGCTGAGCTTCAGCTCCAACCTGGAGGAACTGACTTCCTTCACCGTGCTGCTGCTGGTGCTGATCTACCTGGTGGTGGCCCTGTGCGCGCTGTTCAGCCGCGTGCTGCGCCGCGACCGCGAGCATCCCTACCGCATGCCGCTGTGGCCGCTGCCGGCGCTGCTGGCGGTGGTCGGCGCCGGCTACCTGCTGCTCAACCTGTTGCTGGAAGCCTCGGCGCGGGATGTGATGACCATTATCGGGATACTGGCCGTGTCGGTGATTCTCTACGGCACCTACGGCAAGTTGAGCCCGGCTTTCCAGAAACTCTGAAGACCACAGGAGTCCCCATGCGCGCTCGTCAACTCGGCATCACCCTGGGCCTGGGCACGCCCGGCGCATTCAATGCCATCACCGATGTCCCCGGCGTCCGCGTCGGCCACAGCACGCTGATCGCCGAGCGCGATGGCAAGCAGGTGTGCACCGGCGTCACCATTGTCCAGCCCCGCGCCGGCGAGGCCCGCCTGCAACCCTGCTTCGCCGGCGTCCATGTGCTCAACGGCAACGGCGATGCCACGGGCCTGGAGTGGATCCGCGAGGCCGGCCTGCTGACTACGCCCATCGCCATCACCAACACCCACAGCGTCGGCGTGGTGCGCGACGCCCTGGTGGCCGCCGAGCGCGACGCCTTGGGCGACCCGGCAGTGTACTGGTGCATGCCGGTGGTGATGGAGACCTACGACGGTCTGCTCAACGACATCTGGGGCCAGCACGTCGGCCCCGAGCAGGTGCGCCAGGCCCTGGCCGGCGCCGAGTCCGGGCCGGTGACCGAAGGCCCGGTGGGCGGCGGCACCGGGATGATCTGCCACGAGTTCAAGGGCGGCATCGGCAGCGCCTCGCGCAAGCTGCCGGCGGAGCAGGGCGGCTGGACGGTGGGCGTGCTGGTCCAGGCCAACCACGGCCAGCGCCGCGAACTGCGCGTCGACGGCTACCCGGTGGGCCGGGTGCTGGGCGACATTCCCTCGCCCTTCGCGGAAAAGGGCGAGCCGGGCATGGGCTCAATCGTAGTCATCATCGCCACCGACGCGCCGCTGCTGCCGCACCAGTGCCAGCGCCTGGCGCAGCGTGCCTCCATCGGCATCGCCCGCACCGGCGGCGGCACCGAGGACAGCAGCGGCGACATCTTCCTGGCCTTCGCCACCGGCAACCGGGACCTGCCGCCGGCCGACTACGGGCGCAAGGGCCTGCCGCAGAGCACGCCGCTGCAGATGCTCAACAACGAGCACATCTCGCCGCTGTTCGCCGCGGCGGCGGAGGCGGTGGAGGAAGCCATCGTCAACGCCATCCTGGCCGGCCGCGAGATGAGCTCGGCGGACGGCACGCTGGTGCCGGCATTGGGCGGGGAGCGCCTGCTGGAGGCGTTGCGCGAGGTGGGGTGGCGGCCGCGTTGAGGAGGTGGGGGTTCCGTCCGCGATTCATGCGCAGGGCGCGATGACATCGGCGCGCGGGCTTTCCCCTCACCCCAGCCCTCTCCCGGAGGGAGAGGGGGCTGGTCCGTGCCGAGAGGCGGCCTGGTTTCAGCCGGCAATCCCTGTGCTGGCCGGCTAACGTCGAAATACCAACGCACTCCGAACGGAGAGGGTTAGGGTGAGGGGGCCGCAGGCCTGCCCTGGCCGAGAGGCACGGCATTTGCCCTGCCCGCGAATCGCGCGCAGGGCGCGCTCCTACAGGGGAATGGAGTGGTGGGGCAGCGTAGGAGCGGATCTTATCCGCGAATCGCGCCGGGACGTCCGGCCATCGCGGACAAGGTCCGCTCCTACGGCTCCAGGAAGCACGGCTTTTCGTAGGATGGTGTTGAGCGAAGCGATACCCATCACCACGGCAGCATGGGTATCGCAAGCTCAACCCATCCTACGAAGAGCGCCTCGGCGCAGCTGGCGCTATCAGTTGCCGCTGTAGATCTGGTCGAACACCCCGCCATCGGCGAAGTGCGTCTTCTGCACCGTGCGCCAGTCGCCGAAGGTCTTCTCCACCGAGAAGAAGTCCACTTTCGGGAAGCGGTCGGCGTACTTGGCCAGGATCGCCGGGTTGCGCGGGCGCAGGTAGTTGTCGGCGGCGATGGTCTGGCCCTCGTCGGACCACAGGTATTTCAGGTAGGCCTCGGCCTGTTCGCGGGTGCCTTTCTTCTCGACCACCTTGTCGACCACCGCCACCGGCGGCTCGGCTTCGGCGGAAACGCTCGGGTAGACCACCTCGAAGCCGCCGCGGCCGAATTCGCGGGCGATCATCTCGGCCTCGTTCTCGAAGGTCACCAGCACGTCGCCGATCTGGTTCTGCATGAAGGTGGTGGTCGCCGCGCGGCCGCCGGTATCCAGCACCGGCACGTGCTTGAACAGCTGGCCGACGAATTCCTTGGCCTTGGCTTCATCGCCGCCGTGCTTGAGCGAGTAGCCCCAGGCGGAAAGGTAGGTGTAGCGGCCGTTGCCCGAGGTCTTCGGGTTGGGCACCACCACCTGCACGCCGTCCTTGAGCAGGTCCGGCCAGTCGTGCAGGCCCTTGGGGTTGCCCTTGCGCACGATGAACACGGTGGCCGAGGTGAAGGGCGCGCTGTTGTTCGGCAGGCGGGTGGCCCAGTCCTTCGGCACCAGGCCGCCGTTGTCGGCCAGGGCGTCGATGTCGGTGGCCTGGTTCATGGTGATGACGTCGGCCGGCAGGCCGTCGATCACCGAGCGCGCCTGCTTGCTGGAGCCGCCGTGGGACATCTGGATGGTGATCTTCTCGCCTTTCTCCGCTTCCCAGTGCTTCTGGAAGGCGGGGTTGTACTCCTTGTAGAAGTCGCGCATCACGTCGTAGGAGACGTTGAGCAGCGGCGGCGCGGCCTGGGCGGCGCCGGCCAGGGCCATTCCGGCGGCCAGCAGGGAGGCGGCGAAGAGTCGTTTCACGGGCGGTTCCTTCTCGGCAGTGTTGGATCGCCCGATTATGCCCATGGGTTATATGCCGCTTAAATACCCAAAGGCTATTTACTTATGCAGGGACGCGCCCCGCGGGGCGCGTCGCCTGGTTCAGCGCTTCTCGCCCAGGCCCGCCTCGGCGGCTGCCGGTTCCTCGGCCAGGCAGGCTGCGGCGGTGAAGATCACGTCGGTGGAGGAGTTCAGCGCGGTTTCCGCCGAGTCCTGCAGGATGCTGATGACGAAGCCCACCGCCACCACCTGCATGGCCACCTCGCCGGAGATGCCGAACAGCCCGCAGGCCAGCGGGATCATCAGCAGCGAGCCGCCGGCCACGCCGGAGGCGCCGCAGGCGCATACCGCCGAGACCACGCACAGCAGCAGGGCGCTGGGCAGGTCGATGGCGATGCCCAGGGTGTGGGCCGCGGCCAGGCTCAGCACGCTGATGGTCACGGCGGCGCCGGCCATGTTGATGGTGGCGCCCAGCGGGATCGACACCGAGTAGGTGTCCTCGTGCAGGCCCAGGCGTTCGCACAGCTGCAGGTTGACCGGGATGTTGGCCGCCGAGCTGCGGGTGAAGAAGGCGGTCACGCCGCTCTCGCGCAGGCAGGTGAAGACCAGCGGGTAGGGGTTGCGGCGCAGCTTCCAGAACACGATCGCCGGGTTCACCACCAGCGCCACGAAGAGCATGCAGCCCAGCAACACGGCGAGCAGCTGCAGGTAGCCGAGCAGGGCATCGAGGCCGGATTCGGCGAAGGTGCTGGCCACCAGGCCGAAGATGCCCAGCGGGGCGAAGGCGATCACCACGCGGACGATCAGTGTCACCCCGCCGGCCAGGTCGTCGAGCAGGTCGCGGGTGCTCTGCCGGGCATGGCGCAGGGCCAGGCCGAGGCCCACGGCCCAGGCCAGGATGCCGATGAAGTTGGCCTCCAGCAGCGCCTTCACCGGGTTGCTGGCGACGCTGAACAGCAGGCCGTTGAGCACGTCGCCGATGCCGCCGGGCGGAGCGTTGCCGCTGGCCGGGGCGTCGAGCACCAGGGTCGAGGGGAAGGCGAAGCTGGCCGCCACCGCCACCACCGCGGCGGCGAAGGTGCCCAGCAGGTACAGCGCCAGGATCGGGCGGATGTGGGTGCGCTGCCCGGCCTTGTGGTTGGCGATGGAGGCGCAGACCAGCACCAGGACCAGCACCGGCGCCACGGCCTTGAGCGCCGCGATGAACAGTTTGCCGAGCAGGCCGACGGCCAGGGCGGCGTCGGGCGCGACCAGCGCCAGGGCGATGCCGGCCAGCATGCCGACGAAGATGCGCATCACCAGGCTGCTGCGCTGGATGCGTTGGAACAGGGTGGGGGAGGGAAGTGTCATGACCTTACCGCTGCTTGCAAATGGAAACGCGAACCCGGCGGGCCGCGGAAGGGCGCGGATTATGCCGTCACGGGCGGGAAAATGCGCGGCGGTCGTCGGAAACCACGCCCACGCCTCGCCAGCATGGCGGCGTGGAGCCGGGCCGGCCTTGACCTGTGCCGGCCTGGATGGGATTGCCATGTGACATGGCGTCACGGTTGGCGCTCGGCGCAATCCGCCTCAGCTACCGGCCAGCGGTGCGCGGCGCGAGGCCGGGCGCAGCAGGCGTTCGCTCAGCAATACCAGCAGGCAGGCGAAGATGAAGGGCGCGGTCATGAAGGGGATGCCCAGGGCGACCATGGCCTGTTGCAGGATGAGCGCCAGCACGGCGCCGGCCAGCGGGGCGAAGGGGCCGGGGCCGCGCAGGGCCAGGGCGAGGGCGGCGAGGGCGCTGTTCATGCCGAGCAGGCCGCTGTGTACGTCGCCCTGGGGAATGCCGGCGAACACCGCCACCGGCAGCACCATCACCGCGCCGAACAGCGCCCAGGTGGCGGCGCGCGGGGCGCCCAGCAGCAGGCCGAGGAAGATCAGCGCGCCGGCCAGCGGGGTGTCGAGGAAGATCACCTGGCCGAAGGCCCGGGAGGTGGCTTCGAGCAGCGTCGGCAGCGGCAGCTCGATCAGCCCGGCGATGGGCGCGGCAGCTGGCAGCGACAGCAGCGTGCCCAGCGCCGGCAGCGTCCAGCCGAGCAGGACGAAGGCCAGGGTGTAGGGCGGCAGGCCGTGGCGCTGGCGCGAGGCGCGCAGCAGTAGGCGCTGCAGCAACACACTGGCGAGGCTGGCGAACAGCGCGAGCGCCACCAGCATGGGCGACCAGGCGAACTTCAGCGGCAGCAGCAGGCCGATCAGCACGGCATTGTAGCCGTACAGGCCGGTGTCTGTGTCGCCCTGGCGGCAGCGCAGCAGGTGGGCGAAGGCCGGGCCGGCAGTGGCGCCGATCACGGCGCCGGGGAGCAGGCCGGGGGCGCAGGCGCCGATCAGGGCCAGGCAGAGCAGGCCGAACAGCGGCGAGGGTTGCAGGAACACCTGGCTGAAGCCGCGCAGCCAGAGGGTCAGTAGCGGTAGTGGGCGCATCGAGGGTCTGGGCAGTTGAAGGGGATGTCCGGGGCTTCTCCGGTTCCGCGTCGGCGGCCGTGCCTTCCATCGGGGGAGGGCATCGCGGGAAGCTCCGTGGGCTGTGTCAGTGGGCGCATTCTGCCATGGCACCATTTTGGGGCGTGAATAAAAAAGAGGCCTGTCCCCGGGATCGCCGGAGGGTGGCCTCGAATGTCCATAGCCTGCGTGGGAGGATGCGAGGGTGGCTATGGCCGACAGAACTGCTGGCCGTTCAAGGCCAATCCCGGACGGACGGGGTCGCGGCCCCGTTTTCCCGGCCCCGTCCGTCCGGGAGTGACGCGGTGTGGAACCCGGCTTTGGCAGGGTTCCGAAACTCTGTTTTTTCTCTCCAGGCTTTTCCTGAGGAGGGGGAGGGGCCAGGCCTGGCTCCGGTGTTGGCGGTGGGCCTGGTTCCCTCACCCTAGCCCTCTCCCGGAGGGAGAGGGGACTTGTGTGGCAGAAGGCGGGGCGCCGAAGTTACCGGTGGCCTGGTTCCCTCACCCTAGCCCTCTCCCAGAGGGAGAGGGGACTTGTGCGGCAGAAGGTGGGGCGCTGAAGTTACCGGTGGCCTGGTTCCCTCATCCTAACCCTCTCCCAGAGGGAGAGGGGACTTGCGTGGCAGAAGGCAGAACACCGGCATTACCGGCGGCGCCGAACTGCTCCCTCTCCCTCTGGGAGAGGGCTGGGGTGAGGGGCTCTTCAGGCCGACAACGCCGGCGCCACCGTCTCGATCCTCAACATATTCGTACTCCCCGGCTGCCCGAACGGCAGCCCCGCCGTCACCACCACGGTATCGCCACGCTGGGCCATGCGTTGGGCCAGGGCGATCTCCAGGGCGGTGGCACAGATCTCGTCGACGTGGGCAAGCTGCTCGTTGACCACCGAGTACACGCCCCAGGCCACGCTCAGCCGGCGTGCCGCCTTGAGGTTGGGCGTCAGGCTGAGGATCGGCGCCTTCGGCCGTTCCCGCGAGGCGCGCAGGGTGGAGCTGCCGGACTCGGTGTAGTTGACCAGCACCGCCACCGGCAGGATGCGGCTGATGCGGCGGATGGCGCAGCTGATGGCGTCGGACACGGTGGCGTCCGGCTCCGGGCGGTTCAGTTCCAGCTGGCCCTGGTAGTCCGGCTCGGCTTCCACCTGGCGGATGATCTTGGCCATCATTTCCACCGCTTCCACCGGGTACTGGCCGGAGGCGGTCTCGGCGCTGAGCATCACGCAGTCGGCGCCCTCGCTGACCGCGGTGGCCACGTCGGTGACCTCGGCGCGCGTCGGCGCCGGGGAGAAGCGCATGGATTCGAGCATCTGCGTGGCCACCACCACCGGCCGGCCGAGTTGGCGGCAGACCTGGATGATGCGCTTCTGGATGCCCGGCACGTTCTGCGCCGGCACTTCCACGCCGAGGTCGCCGCGGGCCACCATGATGGCGTCGGCCAGGCGGGCGATCTCTTCGATGCACTGCACCGCCGAGGGCTTCTCGATCTTGGCCATGATGAAGGCCTTGTCGCCGATCAGCGCGCGGGCTTCCTCTATATCTTCCGGGCGCTGCACGAAGGACAGCGCCACCCAGTCCACGCCCAGCTCCAGGCCGAATGCCAGGTCGCGGCGGTCCTTGGCGGTCAGCGGGCTGAGCTTGAGCACCGCCTCGGGCACGTTGACGCCTTTGCGGTCGGACAGCTCGCCGCTGTTGAGCACGCGGGTCTCGATGGCGTCGCCGTGGTTGTTCAGCACCTGCAGGCGGATGCGGCCGTCGTCCAGCAGCAGGCTCATGCCCGGCTCCAGGGCCTGGATGATCTCCGGGTGCGGCAGGGTCACGCGGCGCTCGTCGCCGGCGGCATCCATCAGGTCGAGGGTGAAGCTCTGGCCCTTGTGCAGCATCACCGCGCCGTTCTCGAAGCGGCCGACGCGCAGCTTCGGCCCCTGCAGGTCCATGAGGATGCCGATGGGCGTGCCCAGCTCGGCCTCCACCTCGCGCACCCACTGGTAGCGCTGGGAATGGTCGGCGTATTCGCCGTGGCTGAAGTTCAGGCGGAACAGGTTGGCGCCGGCGTCCACCAGGGCGCGGATGTCCTCGCGGCCCTTGATGGCCGGGCCGAGGGTGGCGAGGATCTTGACCTTCTTGTCGCTGTTCATTGCTCGTCACTCTCGAGGATCAGGATGGCGCGGAAGTCGTTGACGTTGGTGCGGGTCGGCCCGGTGACCACCAGGTCGTCCAGCTCGGCGAAGAAGCCGTAGCCGTTGTTGTCGTCCAGTTCGTACAGCGGGTTCAGCCCGGCGGCCAGGGCGCGTTGGTAGCTGCACGGGCTCATCAGGGCGCCGGCGTTGTTCTCCATGCCGTCGATGCCGTCGGTGTCGCCGGCCAGCGCCCAGATGCCCGGCTCGCCCTTGAGCGCGGCGGTGAGGCTGAGCAGGAACTCGGCGTTGCGCCCGCCGCGGCCCTTGCCGCGCACGGTGACGGTGGTCTCGCCGCCGGAGAGCACCAGGCAGGGCGCGGCCAGCGGCTGGCCGTGCTTGCGCACCTGGCGGGCGATGCCGGCGTGGACCTTGGCCACGTCGCGGGACTCGCCTTCCAGGTCGCCGAGGATCAGCACCTCCAGGCCGGCGGCGCGGGCCTTGGCGGCGGCCGCGTCGAGGGCCTGCTGCGGCGTGGCGATGAGGGTGAAGTAGCTGCGCGACAGGCAGTCGGCGCCGGGCTTGACGGTCTCCGAGCGCGGGTCTTCCAGCCAGGCGCGGATGTGCGCCGGGGTGTCGATGGCGTAGCGCTTGAGAATGGCCAGGGCGTCGGCGGAGGTGGTCGGGTCGCCCACGGTGGGGCCGGAGGCGATCACCGTGGCCTCGTCGCCGGGCACGTCGGAAATCGCGTAGGTGTACACGCTGGCCGGCCAGCAGGCGCGGGCCAGGCGGCCGCCCTTGATGGCCGAGAGGTGCTTGCGCACGCAGTTCATTTCGTCGATGGCGGCGCCGGACTTGAGCAGCGCCTTGTTCAGCGCGCGCTTGTCGTCGAGGCTGATGCCTTCGGCGGGCAGGGCGAGCAGCGCCGAGCCGCCGCCGGAGAGCAGGAAGATCACCCGGTCGTCTTCGCTGAGGTCGCTGACCAGCTCCAGCACGCGGCGGGCCACGCGCTCGCCGGCGTCGTCCGGCACCGGGTGCGCGGCTTCCACCACTTCGATGCGTTGGCAATTGGCGCCGTAGCCGTAGGGGGCGACCACCAGGCCGTCCACCTGCTCGTCCTTCCAGTGCGCCTCGACCACCTCGGCCATGGCCCCGGCGGCCTTGCCGGCGCCGATGACGATGGTGCGCCCGCCATGCACCCGCGGCAGGTGGCGGGCCAGCGTCTGCGCCGGGTGGGCGGCGGCGATGGCGGTGTCGAACAGCTCGCGCAGCAGGGCGCGTGGGTCGAGGCTCATCTGGGGCTCCTCAGGTTCTTGTCGTTGTTCTTTATTTCGGCATTGCGCAGGCGCCTGGGGGCAAGCGCCTGGGCAATGCCTTCGATACGCCCGGCCGGCGAAGCCGTGTTCACGCCGGCCGGGGTTCGAAGCCTTGCCTCGCCGCGTCACTCCCATAACGCAGCGGGGCTTTTCGTAGGATGGGTATCGCTGCGCTCAACGCCATCCTACGGTCCGCTTTCTCAGTCCTTGCGGATCGAGAAGTTGGCCATGTGCTCCAGGCCCTTGATCAGCCCGGAGTGGTCCCAGTTGCTGCCGCCCAGCGCCGCGCAGGTGCTGAACACCTGTTGGGCGTTGGCGGTGTTGGGTAGGTTCAGGCCCAGTTCGCGGGCGCCGGCCAGGGCCAGGTTGAGGTCCTTCTGGTGCAGGCTGATGCGGAAGCCCGGGTCGAAGGTGCCCTTGACCATGCGCTCGCCGTGCACTTCGAGGATGCGCGAGGAGGCGAAGCCGCCCATCAGCGCCTCGCGCACCTTGGCCGGGTCGGCGCCGTTGCGCGCGGCGAACAGCAGGGCCTCGGCCACTGCCTGGATGTTCAGCGCGACTATGATCTGGTTGGCCACCTTGGCGGTCTGGCCGTCGCCGTTGCCGCCGACGCGGGTGATGTTCTTGCCCATGGCCTGGAACAGCGGCAGGGCGCGCTCGAAGGTGTTCGGGCAGCCGCCGACCATGATGCTCAGGCTGCCGGCCTTGGCGCCGACCTCGCCGCCGGAGACCGGGGCGTCCAGGTACTGCGCGCCGGTGGCCTTGATCTTCTCGGCGAAGGCCTTGGTGGCGGTGGGCGAGATAGAGCTCATGTCGATCACCACCTTGTTCGGGCCGACGCCTTCGGCGATGCCGTCCTGGCGGAACAGCACGTCCTCGACCTGCGGGGTGTCCGGGACCATGACGATGATGAACTCGGCTTCCTGGGCCACTTCCTTGGGGTTGGCCAGGGCCACGGCGCCGGCTTCGACCAGCGCGGCCGGGGCCTTGTCGTGGTGGCTGGAGAGGAACAGCTGGTGGCCGGCTTTCTGCAGGTTCTGCGCCATGGGCAGGCCCATGATGCCGGTGCCGATGAATCCGATCTTGGCCATGAGGGTGTCTCCTGGTTCTGTTTGTCTGTTGGCTACCCGGTATGACCGGGCAGCGGAATTCGTGCGCTTGCGTTCACACTGCGTTATGGCTCTTCAGCCAGCCCAGACCCGCCTCGGTGGTGGTGGCCGGCTTGTACTCGCAGCCGATCCAGCCCTGGTAGCCGATGCGGTCCAGGTGGCCGAACAGGAAGCGGTAGTTGATTTCGCCGGTGCCCGGTTCGTGGCGGCCGGGGTTGTCGGCCAGCTGGATGTGGTTGATGGCCGCCAGGTTCTTCTCCATGGTCCGGGCCAGGTCGCCTTCCATGATCTGCATGTGGTAGATGTCGTACTGCAGGAACAGGTTGGGGCTGCCGACCTTCTCGCGCACGTCCAGCGCCTGCTGGGTGGTCTGCAGGTAGAAGCCGGGGATATCGATCGTGTTGATCATCTCCATGACCAGCTTGATGCCCGCGGCCTCGAGCTTCTCGGCGGCGTACTCCAGGTTGTTCAGGAAGGTGTTCTCGATGGTGGCGCAGTCGTAGCCCTGCGGGCGGATGCCGGCCAGGCAGTTGACCTGCTTGTTGCCCAGCACCTTGGCGTAGGCGATGGCCTTGTCGACGCCGGCGCGGAATTCCTCGACGCGGTCGGGGTGGCAGGCGATGCCGCGTTCGCCCTTGCCCCAGTCGCCGGCGGGCAGGTTGAACAGCACCTGCTCCAGGCCGTTGGCGTCGAGCCTGGCCTTGATGACCTCGGCCTCGAAGTCATAGGGGAAGAGGTATTCGACGCCGCTGAAACCGGCCTTGGCGGCGGCTTCGAAGCGGTCGAGGAAGTCCACCTCGGTGAAGAGCATGGACAGGTTGGCGCAGAAACGGGGCATGTCGGGGCCTCCTGGTGATGAAACACGTATTTCCGTAAGGGTGGGCCCCGCCGCGCGCAGGCTGTGGTTTTCCCTGCCACGGCTCCCGCGCACGCGGGGCCCGGTACTTCGTCAGTCCAGTAGCGAGATGGCGGTAGGCGCGTCGTCGCGGCTCTGGGCCAGCTCCTCGAACTCGTTGATGGCGTTGATCTCGGTGCCCATGGCGATGTTGGTCACGCGCTCCAGGATCACTTCCACCACCACCGGCACGCGGTGCTGCTGCATCAGCTCGCGGGCCTGGGCGAAGGCGGCGCCGATCTGGTTCGGATCGAACACGCGGATCGCCTTGCAGCCGAGGCCTTCCACCACGGCGACGTGGTCCACGCCGTAGCCATTGAGTTCCGGCGCGTTGACGTTGTCGAACGCCAGCTGCACGCAGTAGTCGATCTCGAAGCCGCGCTGGGCCTGGCGGATCAGCCCCAGGTAGGAGTTGTTCACCAGCACGTGGATGTACGGCAGGTTGAACTGCGCGCCGGCGGCCAGCTCCTCGATCATGAACTGGAAGTCGTAGTCGCCGGACAGCGCCACCACCTGGCGGCTCGGGTCGGCCTTGACCACGCCCAGGGCCGCGGGAATGGTCCAGCCCAGCGGGCCGGCCTGGCCGCAGTTGATCCAGTGGCGCGGCTTGTACACGTGGAGGAACTGCGCGCCGGCGATCTGCGACAGACCGATGGTGCTGACGTAGCAGGTGTCCTTGCCGAAGAACTCGTTCATCTCCTCGTAGACGCGCTGCGGCTTGACCGGCACGTTGTCGAAGTGGGTCTTGCGCTGCAGGGTGCGCTTGCGCTCGCGGCAGGCTTCGGCCCAGGCGCTGCGGTCCTTGAGCTTGCCGGCGGCTTTCCACTGGCGGGCCACTTCGAGGAAGGCGTCCAGCGCGGCGCCGGCGTCGGAGACGATGCCCAGGTCCGGGGTGAACACGCGGCCGATCTGGGTGGGCTCGATGTCCACGTGGATGAACTTGCGGCCGGCGGTGTAGACATCGACCGAACCGGTGTGGCGGTTGGCCCAGCGGTTGCCGATGCCGAACACCAGGTCGGACTCCAGCAGGGTGGCGTTGCCGTAGCGGTGCGAGGTCTGCAGGCCGCACATGCCGGCCATCAGCGGGTGGTCGTCGGGGATGGTGCCCCAGCCCATCAGGGTCGGGATCACCGGCACGCCGAGCAGTTCGGCGAACTCCACCAGCCTGGCCGAGGCATCGGCGTTGATGATGCCGCCGCCGGCGACCAGCAGCGGGCGCTCGGCGTCGTTGAGCAGGGCCAGGGCCTTCTCGGCCTGGGCGCGGGTGGCGCTCGGGCGGTGCACCGGCAGCGGCTCGTAGGCGTCGATGTCGAATTCGATCTCGGCCATCTGCACGTCGAACGGCAGGTCGATCAGCACCGGGCCGGGGCGGCCGCTGCGCATCTCGAAGAAGGCCTTCTGGAAGGCGTAGGGCACCTGGCCCGGCTCCAGCACGGTGGTGGCCCACTTGGTCACCGGCTTGACGATGCTGGTGATGTCCACGGCCTGGAAGTCTTCCTTGTGCAGGCGGGCGCGCGGCGCCTGGCCGGTGATGCAGAGGATCGGGATGGAATCGGCGGAGGCCGAGTACAGGCCGGTGACCATGTCGGTGCCGGCCGGGCCCGAGGTGCCGATGCACACGCCGATGTTGCCGGCGCTGGTGCGGGTGTAGCCTTCGGCCATGTGCGAGGCGCCTTCGACGTGGCGGGCCAGCACGTGGTCGATGCCGCCGAGCTTCTTCATCGCCGCGTACATGGGGTTGATGGCAGCGCCCGGCACGCCGAAGGCGGTGTCCACGCCTTCGCGGCGCATGACCAGGACGGCCGCCTCGATCGCTCTCATTTTGGCCATGACCTTTCCTCTTGAGTCGGTGGTTTTCTTGTTGGGGCCAAGGATGCCGGCTGTGCCAAAGCGACGGAATTGATGGATACTTCAGTTCTGTCGATATCTGGAGTATCGAATGGACCGCTATATCCTCATCCGCAGTTTCGTCCTGGTAGCGGACAACGGCAGCTTCGCCTCGGCGGCGCTGAGTGAAGGCGTGACCCCGGTGGTCATGGGCCGGCGCCTGGACGCCCTGGAGCAACACCTGGGCGTGAAGCTGATGCACCGCTCGACCCGCGGCCTGCAGCTGACCGACCTCGGCGAGCAGTACCTGGAGCGCGCGCGCAGCCTGCTCAAGGACTTCGACGAGGCCGACGCCAGCGTCGCCCGCGGCGGCAACTCGGTGCGCGGGCACCTGGTGGTGTCGGCCCCGGCGGCCTTCGGCCGGCGCCACATCGCGCCCCACGCGCCGGCCTTCCTGGAGCGCTTCCCGGACCTGAAGCTGTCGTTCAACTTCACCGACAGCCTGGTGGACCTGGTGCGCCAGGGCTACGACATGGGCATCCGCATCGGCGAGGTCACCGACCCCAACTACGTGGCGGTGAAGCTGTTTCCCAACCGCCGGGTGGTCTGCGGCGCGCCCTCGTACTTCGAGCTGCACGGCGTGCCGCGCACTCTGGAAGACCTGGCGCGGCACAACTGCCTGGCTTTCAACCTGCAGGGCGGCCAGCAGCGCGGCTGGACCTTCCTGCGCGACGGCCGGCAGGTGGCGGTGCGGGTGTCCGGCAACCTCGACTGCAACGACGGCGAGTTGCTCTACGACTGGGTCAAGCAGGGCCTGGGCATCGGCTGGCGCTCCACCTGGGAGATCCAGGCCGAGCTCAAGGCCGGCGAACTGGTGACGGTGCTCGACGAGTACGAGATCCCCGCCTACGACATCCAGGCGGTGTACCCGCAGCAGCGCTACCTGCCGGCCAAGGTGCGCTTTTTCATCGACTACCTGAAGGCCCTCTACAACACCCCGGGGTACTGGGAAACCCGGCATCCTTGAGCGGCTGATTCGATACTGGCGTTGTATTTTTCTGTTTTTGTTATTGTGTACAAAATGACGAAGGATTGTATTTAATCGTTGCGTCCGGGGTTGCCTTCGGCTATTCCATCAAGGGCTTTGCAACGCCGCGCCGTTTTTCGAAAAAGGCGCGGGCGCACGTCTTATCCCTTTGCGAGGAACCCCTCATGAGCGAAATCAACCTGGATACCGCCCTGGCCATCACCCACGGCGCCCTGGCCGCCGGCCGCGAACTGTCCACCGCGCCGCTGACCGTGGCGGTGCTCGACGCCGGCGGCCACCTGGTGGCCCTGCAACGCGAGGACGGCGCCAGCCTGCTGCGCCCGCAGGTGGCCATCGGCAAGGCCTGGGGCGCGGTGGCCCTGGGCAAGTCCTCGCGCGCGCTGGCCGCCGACGCCCAGCAGCGCCCGTCGTTCATCGCCGCGGTGAACACCCTGGCCCAGGGCAACGTGGTGCCGGCGCCGGGCGGCGTGCTGATCCGCGACACGAGCAATCGGGTAATCGGCGCCATCGGCATCAGCGGCGACGCCTCGGACATCGACGAGCAATGCGCCATCCGCGGCATCCAGGCCGCCGGCCTGGTGGCCGACGCGGGGTAGGGTGAAAAGGGGCTGAACCCGGAGCGGCCGGATGCGAGGGCCAAACGGCGGATAACGCCTTAGGCGTTATGCGCCCTACAGCGGCAACGGCCGCATGCGGCCGCTGGCCTTGGCCGGCTCGCCGGCGTCCGGCGCGGTGCCGCGCAGCACCAGGCGGGTGATGGTCTCGGCGGCGGCTTCGAAGTCGGCATCGCTGAGGCTGTCCTTGCCGGTGACCATGGAGATCTGCCAGTCGAAGTCGGCGTAGGTCTGGGTCGCCGCCCAGATGGTGAACAGCAGGTGGTGCGGGTCCACCGGGGCCAATAGACCGCGGTCGATCCAGCTCTGCAGGCAGGCGATGTTGCGCTGGGCCTGGGCGTTCAGCTCGTCCAGGTATTCCCTGGGCAGGTGCGGCGCGCCGTGCATCAGCTCGCTGGCGAACACCTTGGAGGCGTGCGGCAGTTCCTGGGAGATGCGCACCTTGGAGCGGATGTAGGCCTTGAGCGCCTCGGCCGGCTCGTCGTCCTCGCGGAACGGTGCGGAAGCCTGCAGCAGCGGCTCCACCACGCTTTCCAGCACGCAGCGGTAGAGGTTTTCCTTGGACTGGAAGTAGTAGTAGACGTTGGGCTTGGGCAGCCCGGCGCGCGCCGCGATGTCGCTGGTCTTGGTGGCGGCGAAGCCCTTTTCGGCGAACTCTTCGCTGGCGGCGCGGAGGATCAGGCGTCGGTTGCGTTCGCGAATGCTGGTCATGGTCTGCTGGGTCTTCTTGTGCGCGGGTAGCCCATGGCTGGGCCGGCGATGGTAGCACCGGCTCCGCGGGCCTCTCAAGCAAGGGCCCGGCGGCTGAAGTTGACCCACGGTTCAGGTTTTCTGTAGAGTCTGCCGGACCCCGGTGCCGCTACGGCGCCCGGCCTTCCAAGAGCTCGCCGCCATGTCCGACAGCCAACTGGTCGACCCCTTCGGCCGCCGCATTACCTACCTGCGCCTGTCGGTGACCGACCGTTGCGACTTCCGTTGCACCTACTGCATGAGCGAAGACATGCAGTTCCTGCCGCGCGACCAGGTGCTGAGCCTGGAAGAACTCTACGCGGTGGCCGACGCCTTCATCGCCCTGGGCGTGCGGCGCATCCGCATCACCGGCGGCGAGCCGCTGGTGCGCAAGGGCCTGAGCTCGCTGCTGGCGCGGCTCGGCGCGCGCCCCGAACTGGAAGACCTGGCGATCACCAGCAACGGCTCGCAACTGGCCGGCCGCGCGGCCGAGCTGCGCGCCGCCGGCGTGCGCCGACTGAACATCAGCCTGGATTCGCTGCGCCGCGAACGCTTCGCCGCCTTCACCCGCAGCGACCGCCTGCCCCAGGTGCTGGCGGGGATAGAGTCTGCGCGGGCGGCGGGTTTCGAACGCATCAAGCTCAACTGCGTGGTGCAGAAGGGGCGCAACGACGACGAAGTCTGCGAACTGGTGGAGTACGCGCTGGCCCGCGGGCTGGACATCAGCTTCATCGAGGAGATGCCGCTGGGCAGCATCAGCAGCCACGACCGCGCGCAGACCCTGTGCAGCAGCGACGAGGTGCGCGCCCGCCTGGCCGAACACTGGCAACTGACGCCCAGCCTGGAGCGCAGCGGCGGCCCCTCGCGCTACTACCGCGTCGACGGGCTGCCCAGCCGCATCGGCTTCATCTCGCCGCACAGCCACAACTTCTGCGGCGACTGCAACCGCGTGCGCGTCACCGCCGAGGGTAAGCTGGTGCTTTGCCTCGGCCACGAAGGCGCGCTGGACCTGCGCCAACTGCTGCGCAGCCACCCCGGCGACGGTGCCCGGCTGCGCGCGGCGCTGGTCGAGGCGCTGCAGCTCAAGCCGCAGCGCCACCACTTCGACGCCGCCGGGCAGGTCCAGGTGCTGCGCTTCATGAACATGACCGGCGGCTGAACCGAAGGCGGCAGTTCCTGCTTGGCAACTGACGGGGCTTTCCGTCAGCCGCAGGCTTTCCCTAGAATCACGCGGCCGATGTGCTGCGAGGCTGATGTGAGCGAGAGTCGACTGCGAATTCCACTGGGCGATTGCTGCCTGGTTTGCGAGGGTTTCCGCCAGCGGGTGGCGGGGCGGCCGTCGCTGGAAGTCGACGGCGATCTGCTCTGGGCCTTGGAGCACAGCAGTTGGCAGCCGCTGGCGGTGACGCTGGAACCGCTGGCCGATGGCGCCAGGGTTCGCCCGCTGCCGCTGGAGCGCCAGGCCGCCTTCGATGCGCAGCGGGCGCTGGACTGGCGCGACGACGAGGTGCGGATCGCCTGCCTGCCCGAGGTGCGCGACCCCCGGGCGCTGCTCGACTGGTGCCGGGCGCGCTGGCCGGGGGCGGACTGCGGCGCGCAGGCGCTCGATGCCCAGGCTTATGCCTGGGGCCGCCTGCTGCGCCTGGACTGCCGGCGCGCCGGGCTGGCCGTGGCCGGCCACGAGCATTTCCTGCTGCCCCATGCCTACCCTTGCGTGTACCTCGGCCACCTGGCCCTGGACTGGCGACGCTTGCGCTTCGAACCAAACGCCTGACGCCGTGATCTGAACAGAAGGTGCCTCGTTCGGCGACGGCGCCCGGGCTTTGCTTGTGCAACCGTGCTTGGCGGCGCGGAACCTCCGGCTTTCCCCGGCGGTCTGCTAGCGCGTCAAAGTGGAGGAGACCCAGAATGACAATCACAAAACGGGTAAGGCGCCTGGCGGCCGTGCTGGTGCTGGCGCAGTTGGGCGTGGTGGCCGAGGTGCCTTTGGCGCAGGCGGCGATGGTGGGCACCGGCGAGGTGCTGCAGGCGCAACAGCAGCACGTCGACCGCGAACAGCTGCTGCGCATGCTCGATGACCAGGGTGTGCAGAAGAAGCTGCAATCCATGGGCGTCGAGCGCAGCCAGGTCGAGCAGCGCATCAAGAGCCTGTCCAACGAGGAGCTGGCGCAGTTCAACCAGCAACTGGACCAGGCGCCGGCCGGTGGCATCATCGGCATCATCATCCTGTTCCTGCTGATCTTCATCATCACCGACATGCTCTGCATCACGCATATCTTCACCTTCGTGCGGTGCCAGCGTTGAGGCACGCCGCCGCTGCCGTGGCCCTGGCCGCGCTGCTGCTCGGCGGCTGCGCCACGGCGCCGCGGCTGCCGGCGGAGGTCGACGCGCTGCCACGGCGCGTCGAGCTTTCCGCGGTGCAGTTCTTCCCGCAGCAGCAATACCAGTGCGGCCCGGCGGCGCTCGCCACCGTGCTCAACCAGCGCGGCGTGCGGGTGACGCCGAACCAGTTGAAGGAGCGGGTGTTCCTGCCGCAGCGCCAGGGCAGCCTGCAGGTCGAGCTGGTGGCCGCGGCGCGCGAGCGGGGCCTGCTGGTCTACCCGCTGCGCCCGCGCCTGGAGGACGTGCTCAAGGAAGTGGCCGCCGGCAACCCGGTGCTGGTGCTGCAGAACAACGGCCTGGACTGGTTGCCGATGTGGCATTACGCCGTGGTGGTCGGCTACGACCGCGACCGCCACGAGCTGGTGCTGCGCTCCGGCATCACCCAGCGCCTGGTGATCGACTTCACCGCGTTCGACGTCACCTGGCGGCGCAGCGGGCGCTGGGCGGTGCTGACGCTGCCGGCCGACCGGCTGCCGGCCAGCGTCGAACCGACGCGCTGGCTGCGCGCGGCCCACGACCTGGAGGAAACCGGGCAACAGGCCCTGGCCGACCAGGCCTACCGCACCGCCACCCGGACCTGGCCGCAGGAGCCGCTGGGCTGGTTCGCCCTGGCCAACGCCCGCTACGCCGCCGGCGACCTGGGCGAGGCCGAAACGGCACTGCGCCACAGCGTGGCCGCGCGGCCGGACTTCGCCGCCGCCTGGTACAACCTGGCCAACGTCATGGCCGAACGCGGCTGCGCCGAGCAGGCCCGCGCCCCGGCGAGCTGCGCGCACCAGCTGGCGCCGACGGATGCGCGTTTCCTCCAGGCGCCCCAGGCGGCGCCGGTGGCTGCCGGGCAATGCAGCGCCGCGCCGGCCTGCCCCGTGCGCTGAGGCGCAGCGGGGCATTTTCTTTGAACCGCTGCGCTTGATCGCCGGCCTAAGTTGCATCCCTTGATGAGGTGCAAGCCATGGCCAGCGACAAGCAGCAGCCGGCACGCGATATCGCCGGCAAGGGCGATACCGCGGACGATCTTTCCGCCGAGGAGCGCCGCAAGGTCGAGAAGGCCCAGCCACCCCGGGCGCTGGTGCTGCACGAGGTGATCCGCCTGCAGGGCAACCACGAACTGGAGCGCACCCTGGCGGCGCTCTGGTGGTCGGCCCTGGCCGCCGGGCTGACCATCGGCCTGTCGCTGATGGCCATGGGACTGTTCCGCGCCAAGCTGCCGGAGCACGACAGCGCGGCCATCGTCACCAGCCTGGGCTACCCGGTGGGCTTTCTCGCCATCATCCTCGCCCGCCAGCAGCTGTTCACCGAGAACACCCTCACCGCGGTGCTGCCGCTGATGAGCGAGCCGACCCTGCGCAAGGCCGGGCAACTGCTGCGCCTGTGGGGCGTGGTGCTGCTGGGCAACGTCGTCGGCGCGTTGCTGTTCGCCTACGCCATGCTGCACCTGCCGATCTTCGATGCGAAGACCGACCAGGCCTTCCTCGAGATCGGCCGCGAAGTCATGGAGAACGACGGCTGGCAGATGTTCTCCCGCGGCATCGTCTCCGGCTGGATGATCGCCACCATGGTCTGGCTGGTGCCGGCGGCGGAGGGCGCCAAGGTGTGGATCATCATCCTGGTCACCTACCTGATGTCGCTGGGCAGCTTCAGCCACATCGTGGTCGGCACCTGCGAGGTCGGCTACCTGATGTGGGCCGGCGAGCTGGGCTGGAAGGCCTTCCTGCTGGACTTCGCGCTGCCGACTCTGGCCGGCAACATCGTCGGCGGCAGCCTGATCTTCGCCCTGATCAGCCACGCGCAGATCCGCAGCGACAGCGGCGCGCCAACGAAAACGGCGCCCTAGGGCGCCGTCGTCGTTCGCAGGGCGGGTTACACGCCCAGCTTGTCGCGCAGGTTGTAGTACCAGGCGCCGATCGCGGAGAACGGCACCTGGAACATGCGCCCGCCCGGGAAGGGGTAGTGCGGCAGGTCGGCGAAGGCGTCGAAACGCTCGGCCTGGCCGCGCAGGGCTTCGGCCAGCACCTTGCCGGCCAGGTGGGTGTAGGTGACGCCGTGGCCGCTGCAACCCTGGGAGTAGTAGATGTTGTCGCCGATCCGGCCGACCTGCGGCAGGCGCGAGAGGGTCAGCAGGAAGTTGCCGGTCCAGGCGAAGTCGATCTTCACGTTCTTCAGCTGCGGGAACACCTTGAGCATCTTCGGACGGATGATCGCCTCGATGTTCGACGGATCGCGGGCACCGTAGACCACGCCGCCGCCGAAGATCAGGCGCTTGTCGCTGGTCAGGCGGTAGTAGTCGAGCAGGTAGTTGCAGTCCTCGACGCAGTAGTCCTGGGGCAGCAGGGTCCTGGCCAGCTCGTCGCCCAGCGGCTCGGTGGTGATCACCTGGGTGCCGCAGGGCATGGACTTGGAGGCCAGCTCAGGGACCAGGCCGCCGAGGTAGGCGTTGCCGGCGACCACCACGAACTTGGCCTTCACCCGGCCTTGCGGGGTGTGCACCACCGGGTTGGCGCCACGCTCGATCTTCACCGCCGGGGACTGCTCGTGGATCACGCCGCCGAGGGATTCCACTGCCGCGGCTTCGCCCAGGGCGAGGTTCAGCGGGTGGATGTGGCCGCCGCTCATGTCGAGCATGCCGCCGACGTAGCTGTCGGTGGCCACGACTTCGCGGATGCGCTTGGCGTCCATCAGCTCCAGCTGGGTGTGGCCGAAGCGCTCCCAGAGCTTCTTCTGCGACTCCAGGTGGCCCATCTGCTTGGCGCTGAGGGCGGCGAACACGCCACCGTCCTTCAGGTCGCACTGGATGTCGTACTTGGCGATGCGCTCGCGAATGATGCGGCCGCCCTCGAAGGCCATCTGGCCGAGCAGTTGCGCCTGCTTCGGGCCGACGGTGCGTTCGATGACGTCGATGTCGCGGCTGTAGCTGTTGACGATCTGGCCACCGTTGCGGCCGGATGCGCCGAAGCCGACCTTGGCGGCTTCCAGCACGGTCACCTTGAAGCCGTTCTCCAGCAGGAAGAGGGCGGTGGACAGGCCGGTGTAGCCCGCGCCGATGATGCACACGTCGGTTTCGGTCTCGCCCTTGAGTTCGGGGCGCGCAGGGACCGGATTGGCCGAGGCTGCATAGTAGGAAGTGGGATAAGAAGTGTGCGGCATATTGCACCTGTGTTTGTTATTTTTTACGAGATGGGCTGATGCTACCCGAGTCGAAATCACTCGGCTAGTGGCCGTGCAAAATTTTTTACGCAAGGACGAACATAAAAAAATTCTCTTTTTCAGGGGGTTAGCGAAAAAATGCTTGACGGCTCAACGCCTTCGCGTAGAATGCGCCCCCATCGCTAGGCACATAGCTCAGTTGGTTAGAGCACCACCTTGACATGGTGGGGGTCGTTGGTTCGAGTCCAATTGTGCCTACCAAATTCCCGCTTCGGCGGTAGCGAGAGGGCGATCTTAAGCGGTCGCCCTTTTCTTTAGGCACATAGCTCAGCTGGTTAGAGCACCACCTTGACATGGTGGGGGTCGTTGGTTCGAGTCCAATTGTGCCTACCAATTCACCGCTTCGGCGGTAGCAGAAAGGGCGATCCGAGAGGGTCGCCCTTTTTTGTTTGCGCGCGATTCGGGCTGATCGCGGACGGAGTCCGCTCCTACAGCATGAGCGAGCATGGCTTTTCGTAGGATGGTGTTGAGCGAAGCGATACCCATCACCGCAACCGCATGGGTTTCGCAAGCTCAACCCATCCTACGAAAAGCACCTCGGCGCGGCCCGCAGGGAAGCGCGGGCGTAGGAGCGGACTCCGTCCGCGATTGGATTCACCGGCCGCGCCGGCCGCGCCGGGCGCCCCTGCGTGCTCAGCGGCGCTCGAAGCCGGGCCCGCCGCCATGGCCGCCACCGCCGTGTCCGCCACCTCCCGGCCCGCCGAAGGGCGGGAAGAACGGCCAGCAGCCGGAGAGCGAGACGAGGGCGAGCAGCAGGGCGACTTTGGTCAATCTGGAAAGCATGGCGACACCAGGGTTGGAAAAATGGGTGCAAAGTAGACACGCCCGCACCGCGGGTGTCCCGAGAAACCTGGTATCGGCAGGGTAAGGTTTGTATCGGCGCCGATGCGTTCGTCCGGCGGCTCAGGCGGCGTTGGCGCTGTGCCTGAGGTCGGGGATCAGGGCGCGCAGCGCAGGGCGGGGCAGCGGACGGCCGGTGAAGTCGCCCTGGGCCAGGTGGCGGCCGGGTGCCGCTCCGGGGTGGTGACTGGTAGGTCAGGGGCAGTTCGCCGGATTGCTGCGCGCGGCTGGGTGTCCACCACGCAGAGCACGCCCAGGGCACGGCCGCTGGCGTCCTTGGATTTTTCGCTGCGCATCACGTATTCCCTCGTGGGCGTTGTCGGTCCCCGGCGTTGCGGGCGCATCGAGCGACGAATTGCCGGCCGGGGTTCAACAGCCAATCGACGGCAATCGGTGTAGTTTGTCTGGCAAAAGTGCAGTGGCGTTTCGTGGCTACTGCTGGTCGGGAAGTGCGGGAGGCGTGGCATGAGTGGTGGGTGGGGCCGGGGGCTCGGGGTGTTTCTGCTGTGCGCGGCGAGTGGGTTGGCAATGGCCGCCGGGCTGGCGGAATGGCCGGAGGGCTGGCAGGTGACGCGTTCGCCCGAGGCGCCGGACGACGCTGCGGCGCTGCGCCGCGAGCGCGGCGTCAAGCTGGCGGCGGATGGCTCCCAGGCGCTGGTGGTGGAAATCACCCGCAGCCGCCTGGCCGAGGTGAAGGATGTGGATCTGCAGCGGGTGATCCTGCAGATGCGCAAGTCGCTGCAGGTCGACTTCCTGCGCCAGGGCTTCCAGGCGGCCTGCAGCAAGCCGCGGCAAGCTTCCCTTGGGGGCTTGGACGGCCTGGAGCTGGTCTGCTCGATCAGCCAGAACGGCAACGAGGCCATGAAGCAGGGTGTGCAGGTGGCGCTGGGCAAGGAGGCGGCCTATTCGCTGACCTATGCCGCGCCGGCGGCCGATTACCCGCAGCGACTTGCCGAGGTGGCGGCGCTCAAGGCTGGCCTGCGCCTGGAGTGAGCGGGCCGGAAATGAAAAAGCCCCGCATTCCAGGCTGTGTGAAAACCTCCGGATCGGTCCAGCTGGTTAAAAAACAACCTGGATTTCGCGTTTCTACGCGGATTCTGGGTTGGCTGAATAGCCAAGCCTTTTCAGATTTCACGTAGGAACGCACTCTTCGAAGAGCCGCTCGGGTTTTCACACAGCCTGATTCGCGGGGCTTTTCGTCGGGTGCCGGTCAGGCGGCCAGGGTGCTCTGCACGCGGGCGATGACGGCCTGCAGCGGCTCTGCGGCCTGGTACTGCTGCGGATAGAGCCGTTCGCTATGGCAGGCGACGCCGTATTCGTCCACCAGGGCGAAACTGAAGCTGTCTTTGCGCGGTGCCAGGATGATGCAGTTGAGCGGGGCGAAAGCTGCCTTGAGGGTGCCGATCGCCTCCTGGATCTGAGTGCTTTTTTTCATATTGTCTTTCTTCCAAATAGTCACGGTCTTATGACCGCGTGAAACGTAAAAAACTCCGGTCGAACGCAGAATGCGTGATATCCATGACCGGAATGTGGCAGCGAATGAAAACTCGAAGAGGTCTTTCGAGGGCGCCATGGCGGGAGAATACGCCAACCCCCGAAGTTCGGGCTTGCCAAATATGTAAGGACGATTTGCTGCGCCTTGAGGGGCGCGCTGGATGCGCCTGCCAGTGACTGGCTGCTGGCCGTGGCCCTGTGTGTCCCGGCTGCTGCGCCCTGGTTTGGGGTGGGCGGCGACGGGAGGGGCGACCTGAAGTTCATGACTCGCGGGCAGCATTATCCGGATGCTGGGCGGGTCTTTCAAGTGCGGATCGTCAGAGGATGTTTCCGAGGAGCTTCCCGCGGCGGCGTCGGCCGCCGCGGGGCGGGCATCACTTCTGCAGCCAGGACTCCACGGTCTCGGCGCCGTACTGCTGTTTCCAGGCCTTCAGGGTCTTGTGGTTGCCACCCTTGGTTTCCACCACTTCGCCGTTGTTCGGGTTCTTGTACACCTTCAGCTGGCGGCTGCGGCGCGGGGCGCTGGCGGCCGGCGCGGCGGCGGCGTTGTTGGCGGTGCCCTGCGGGTCGAGGATGTCGATGACGTTGCGCAGGTTCATGCCGTATTCGTCCATCAGGGCCTGCAGCTGATCCTTGAATTCCAGTTCCTTCTTCAGGGAGCTGTCGTTCTTCAGCTTTTCCAGCAGGGCCAGTTGTTCTTTGAGCAGGCGTTCGGCTTCACGGAATTCCGCGAGTTTGGACATGTTTGCACTCCAGGGCAGGTCATTCCGAAACGGATATCGGTGCGCAGCTATTCGGCGACCATTGTGTTCGGAAAGTTATGTGGGCGGCGAATTATTAATTTAAATAAGCGGGCGATGCAATAATTAATCTTCGATAAGGTGTTTTTCACGGCATTGCAAAGGTCCTTCCGAATGTATGGCTTTATCGCCATGCCGCGAATCGCGGATAATCGCCTCCCATCAACTAGATGGCGGTTCGCCATGGGGATCGCCGATATCTTGCGTGCGCCATGGGATAGGGGATGTAGATGCTTTCGAATGTCCAGTCGTATTCACTCAATGGACATGAACTGGCCTGCCTGGTGCAGGGGGAGGGGGTGCCGCTGGTATTGGTGCACGGCTCGCTTTGCGATTACCGCTACTGGCAATGGCAATTGCGCGGTTTGGGCGAGCGCTATCGTCTGCTGGCGCCCAGTCTTCGACATTATTATCCGCAGCGCTGGAATGGCGAGGGCGCGGACTTCACTACCGCGCAACATGTCGAGGACCTGCTCGCGCTGATCGACATGCAGGGCGAGCCGGTACACCTGCTGGGGCATTCGCGCGGCGGCAATATCTGCCTGCGGCTGGCGCTGGAGGCGCCCGGGCGCCTGCGTTCGCTGGTGCTGTGCGACCCCGGCGGGGATTTCGCCGCCGACCTGTTCCAGGCGGCCGGCGTGCCCGTGCCGGCGGCGCCGGCCGAGCGCAACCGTTTCCGCGAGCAGGCGCTGCAACTGATCCGCCAGGGCGAGGTCGAGGCGGGCCTGGAGCTGTTCGTCGACACCGTCAGCGGGCCTGGGATCTGGCGGCGCTCCTCGCGGCACTTCCGCGACATGGCCACCGATAACGCCATGACGCTGATCGGCCAGGTCGCCGATCGGCCGGAGCCGCTCGGGCGCGCGCGCCTGGCCACGCTGGCGGCGCCGACCCTGCTGCTGCGCGGCGAACTCAGCCCCGAGCCCTTCCCGCAGGTGGTCCAGGCCCTGGCGCAGACGCTGCCGGACGTGCACAGCCAAGTCATCGCCGGCGCTTCCCACGGCATGAACGCCACGCGCCCGGCCGCTTTCAATCGCGCCGTGCTGGAGTTCATCGACGCGCACTGATGCCGCTCGTCAGTTGCCTCCACATGCAGTACCATGGCGACCTGCCCCGCTTGTCGGGGCTTCGTTCGTTTTTCTTCCAGTGATCTCCGTCCGCGCGCGCAAGCGCAGGGTGCCGAAAAGGCGCCTGCCACTGTGAGGCAGGCCTGCCCGGCGGGCGACGCTTACTGGCACATCCCAACCCATGTGGCCTTTCGTAGGGGTCACCACTAGGAGAGGAGGCGCCATGCCCATCATTACTCTTCCCGACGGTAGTCAGCGGTCCTTCGATCACCCGGTCAGCGTGGCCGAGGTGGCGCAATCCATTGGCGCGGGCCTGGCCAAGGCCACCGTGGCCGGCAAGGTCAACGGCAAGCTGGTCGATGCTTGCGACAAGATCGAACACGACGCGACCCTGCAGATCATCACCCCGAAGGACGAGGAAGGGCTGGAGATCATCCGCCACTCCTGCGCGCACCTGGTCGGCCACGCGGTCAAGCAGCTGTACCCGAGCGCGAAGATGGTCATCGGCCCGGTGATCGACGAAGGCTTCTATTACGACATCTCCTTCGAGCGCCCCTTCACCCCCGAGGACATGGCGGCGATCGAGAAGCGCATGGCCGAGCTGATCGATAAGGACTACGACGTCATCAAGAAGATGACCCCGCGTGCCGAAGTCATCGAGGTGTTCAAGTCCCGCGGCGAGGACTACAAGCTGCGCCTGGTCGAGGATATGCCCGACGAGAAGGCGATGGGCCTGTACTACCACGAAGAGTACGTGGACATGTGCCGCGGCCCGCACGTGCCCAACACCCGCTTCCTCAAGGCTTTCAAGCTGACCAAGATTTCCGGCGCCTACTGGCGCGGCGACTCGAAGAACGAGCAGTTGCAGCGCATCTACGGCACCGCCTGGGCCGACAAGAAGCAGCTGGCCGCCTACGTCCAGCGCATCGAAGAGGCCGAGAAGCGCGACCACCGCCGCATCGGCAAGCAGCTGGACCTGTTCCACCTGCAGGAGGAAGCGCCGGGTATGGTGTTCTGGCACCCCAACGGCTGGACCGTCTACCAGGTGCTCGAGCAGTACATGCGCAAGGTGCAGCGCGAGCACGGCTACGTCGAGGTGCGCACCCCGCAGGTGGTCGACCGCATCCTCTGGGAGCGTTCGGGCCACTGGTCGAACTACGCCGAGAACATGTTCACCACTTCGTCGGAAAGTCGCGACTTCGCGGTCAAGCCGATGAACTGCCCGTGCCACGTGCAGATCTTCAACCAGGGCCTGAAGTCCTATCGCGACCTGCCGCTGCGCCTGGCCGAGTTCGGCGCCTGCCACCGCAACGAGCCTTCGGGCGCGCTGCACGGCATCATGCGCGTGCGCGGCTTCACCCAGGACGACGCGCACATCTTCTGCACCGAGGACCAGGTGAAGAAAGAAGCGGCCGACTTCATCAAGCTGACCCTGCAGGTCTACGCCGACTTCGGCTTCTCCGACATCTCCATGAAGCTGTCCACCCGTCCGGCCAAGCGTGTGGGCTCCGAAGAGCTGTGGGATCGCGCCGAAGGCGCGCTGGCGGACGCCCTGAACGAATCCGGCCTGGAGTGGGAATACCAGCCGGGCGAGGGCGCCTTCTACGGCCCGAAGATCGAGTTCACCCTGAAGGACTGCCTGGGCCGTAACTGGCAGTGCGGCACCCTGCAGTACGACCCGAACCTGCCGGAGCGCCTGGACGCCAGCTACATCGCCGAAGACAACAACCGCAAGCGCCCGGTCATGCTGCACCGCGCCATCCTCGGTTCCTTCGAGCGCTTCATCGGCATGCTGATCGAGCACTACGCCGGCCTGTTCCCGGCCTGGCTGGCGCCGACCCAGGCGGTGGTCATGAACATCACCGACAAGCAGGCCGATTTCGCCGAGGAAGTGGTCCGTACGCTCGAGGAAAGCGGATTCCGTGCCAAGTCCGACTTGAGAAACGAGAAAATCGGCTTTAAAATCCGCGAGCATACTTTGCTCAAGGTTCCCTATCTCCTGGTTATTGGAGACAGGGAGGTTGAATCGAAGGCCGTCGCCGTACGTACGCGCGAAGGGGAAGACCTCGGCTCGATGCCGCTTTCCCAGTTCGTCGAGCTGTTGACTCGGGCGGTTTCCCGGCGTGGTCGCCAAGACTCGGAGTAATCATTATTAAGCGTGAAATGAGACAGGATAAGCGGGCTCTCCCGAAACCACCGATCAACGAGAACATCACCGCACGCGAAGTGCGTCTGATCGGTGCCGACGGTCAGCAGATCGGCGTAGTGACCCTTGATGAGGCGCTGCGCCACGCCGACGAGGCCAAGCTGGACCTGGTTGAAATCTCTGCCGATGCGGCGCCTCCTGTCTGCCGCATCATGGATTACGGCAAGCACCTGTTCGAGAAGAAGAAGCAGGCGGCTGCGGCGAAGAAAAACCAGCACCAGCAACAGATCAAAGAAATCAAGTTTCGTCCAGGGACGGAAGAAGGGGATTACCAGGTAAAACTACGCAACCTGGTACGTTTCCTTAGTGAAGGGGACAAGGCCAAGGTATCCCTGCGATTCCGTGGTCGTGAGATGGCCCACCAGGAGCTGGGCATGGAGCTGTTGAAGCGGGTCGAGACCGACCTCGCCGAATACGGCACCGTGGAACAGCATCCTAAGCTGGAAGGACGCCAGCTGATGATGGTCATCGCTCCCAAGAAGCGTAAATAACCTCCCGGGCACTGGCAGGCCTGATGGTTATCAGTTGTTAACGAATGCGGAGTACTAAACATGCCAAAGATGAAAACCAAGAGTGGCGCCAAGAAGCGCTTCAAAGTGACTGCTGGTGGCATCAAGCACAAGCACGCTTTCAAGAGCCACATCCTGACCAAAATGACCACCAAGCGTAAGCGTCAGCTGCGCGGCACCTCGATGCTCGCTGCTTCCGACGTTCGCCGTGTAGAACGCTCCCTGCGTCTGCGTTGATTTCTGGTAGAGGATAGATAAATGGCTCGTGTTAAGCGTGGCGTGATTGCCCGTCGTCGTCACAAGAAGATTCTGAAACTCGCCAAAGGCTACTACGGCGCGCGTTCCCGCGTGTTCCGCGTTGCCAAGCAGGCGGTGATCAAGGCCGGCCAATACGCCTACCGTGACCGTCGTCAGCGCAAGCGTCAGTTCCGCGCCCTGTGGATCGCCCGTATCAACGCTGGTGCTCGTCAGAACGGTCTGTCCTACAGCCGTCTGATCGCCGGCCTGAAAAAGGCGGCCATCGAGATCGACCGTAAGGTCCTGGCCGATCTGGCTGTGAACGAAAAAGCGGCGTTTACCGCGATTGTCGAAAAAGCGAAGGCAAGCTTGGCTTAAGCCCCAAGAGCTTGGTCACGATCTCGCGAGCTAGAGCAGAACAAGGCGCAACGACCAACGGGAGTAACAGCCGAAGGCTGGCCCGAAGGGCGAGCGCAGCGAGTCAAACAGGCGAGGGAGCGCAGTTTAGTCCGCTAAATGAGCATCACTCGCCTGTTTTTAACGCAGTTATGCCGACGCGCAGCAGATCGTGGACAGGTTCTGAGACAATCACCGGATCTCGATCCGGGACGTAACGTCACCGATAGGGGAAGAGCCTAACCGCTCTTCCCCTATTTCGTATCTGGAGTTGGTACATGGAAAACCTGGACGCGCTGGTCTCCCAAGCCCTGGAGGCTGTGCGACATACCGAAGACGTCAATGCCCTGGAACAGATCCGGGTCCACTATCTTGGCAAGAAAGGCGAGCTGACCCAGGTGATGAAGACCCTGGGCGACCTGCCGGCCGAGGAGCGCCCCAAGGTGGGTGCGCTGATCAACGTTGCCAAGGAAAAGGTCCAGGAGGCGCTCAACGCCCGCAAGACCGACCTGGAAGGCGCCGCGCTGGCGGCGAAGCTGGCGGCCGAGCGCGTCGACGTGACCCTGCCGGGCCGCGGCCAGACCTCCGGTGGCCTGCATCCGGTGACCCGTACCAAGGAACGCATCGAGCAATGCTTCACCCGCATCGGCTATGAAGTGGCCGAGGGCCCGGAAGTCGAAGACGACTACCACAACTTCGAAGCGCTCAACATCCCCGGCCACCACCCGGCGCGGGCGATGCACGACACCTTCTACTTCAACGCGAACATGCTGCTGCGCACCCACACCTCGCCGGTACAGGTGCGCACCATGGAGAGCCAGCGCCCGCCGATCCGCATCGTCTGCCCCGGCCGCGTGTACCGCTGCGACTCCGACCTGACCCACTCGCCGATGTTCCACCAGGTCGAAGGCCTGCTGATCGACGAAGACGTCAGCTTCGCCGACCTCAAGGGCACCATCGAGGAGTTCCTGCGCGCCTTCTTCGAGAAGGAGTTCTCGGTGCGCTTCCGCCCGTCGTTCTTCCCCTTCACCGAGCCTTCGGCGGAAGTCGACATCCAGTGCGTGCTGTGCAGCGGCAAGGGCTGCCGCGTGTGCAAGCAGACCGGCTGGCTGGAAGTCATGGGCTGCGGCATGGTGCACCCCAACGTGCTGCGCATGTCCGGCATCGACCCGGAGAAATACCAGGGCTTCGCCTTCGGCATGGGCATCGAACGCCTGGCCATGCTGCGCTACGGCGTCAACGACTTGCGCCTGTTCTTCGACAACGACCTGCGCTTCCTCGGGCAATTCCGCTAGGCCGCGTGCGACGTCAACGAATTCTTAGGAGAGCAGGATGAAATTCAGTGAACAATGGCTGCGGAGCTGGGTGAATCCGCAGGTTTCCCGCGACGAGCTGGTGGCTCGTCTGTCCATGGCCGGCCTCGAGGTCGATGCCGTGATCCCCGTCGCCGGCGCCTTCAGCGGCGTGGTGGTGGGCGAGGTGCTGAGCACCGAACAACACCCGGACGCCGACAAGCTGCGCGTCTGCCAGGTCAGCAACGGCAGCGAGACCTTCCAGGTCGTCTGCGGCGCGCCCAACGTGCGCCCGGGCCTGAAGATCCCCTTCGCCATGATCGGCGCCGAACTGCCGGGCGACTTCAAGATCAAGAAGGCCAAGCTGCGCGGCGTCGAGTCCAACGGCATGCTGTGCTCGGCCAAAGAGCTGGAAATCAGCGACGACAACGCCGGCCTGATGGAACTGGCCGCCGACGCCCCGGTGGGCGCGAGCATCCGCGACTACCTGGAACTGGACGATGCCTCCATCGAGATCGGCCTGACCCCCAACCGCGGCGACTGCCTGTCGCTGACCGGCCTGGCCCGCGAAGTGGGCGCGCTGTACTCGGCGCCGGTCACTTTCGTCGATGTGAAGCCGGTCGCCCCCGGCATCGATGACGTCCGTCCCATCGAGCTGCTGGCGCCGAATGCCTGCCCGCGCTACCTGGGCCGCGTCATCCGCAACGTCGACCTGAGCAAGCCGACGCCGCTGTGGATGGTCGAGCGCCTGCGCCGTTCCGACATCCGCAGCATCGACGCCGCGGTGGACATCACCAACTACGTGATGCTGGAGCTGGGCCAGCCGATGCATGCCTTCGACCTCGACGAGATCAAGGGCGGCATCCGCGTGCGCATGGCCGAAGAGGGCGAGAAGCTGGTGCTGCTGGACGGCCAGGAAGTCGCCCTGCGTACCGACACCCTGGTCATCGCCGACCACGAACGCGCCCTGGCCATGGCCGGCGTGATGGGCGGCGAGCACAGCGGCGTCAGCGCCAAGACC
Source organism: Pseudomonas citronellolis (assembly GCF_001586155.1). Lineage (NCBI taxonomy): Bacteria > Pseudomonadati > Pseudomonadota > Gammaproteobacteria > Pseudomonadales > Pseudomonadaceae > Pseudomonas > Pseudomonas citronellolis. Next base: position 4,631,936 of record NZ_CP014158.1, on the reverse strand, counting down.
CGCGACCTGTTCCTGGAAAGCGCCTTCTTCGACAACATCGCTGTTGCCGGCAAGGCTCGTTCCTACGGCCTGCACACCGACGCCTCGCACCGCTACGAGCGTGGCGTGGACTTCCAACTGGCCCGCCGCGCCATGGAGCGCGCCACCGAACTGCTGCTGCAGATCCTCGGCGGCGAAGCCGGTCCGGTGGTCGAGCAGGTCAGCCAGGCACACCTGCCCAAGGTCGAGCCGGTGGTGCTGCGCATCGAGCGCGTCACCCAGATGCTCGGCATGGAAATGGACGCTGCGGAAATCGAGCGCCTGCTCACCGCGCTGGAGTTCCAGGTGCAAGCCGATGGGGAAGGGCGCTGGAAGGTCGGCGTACCGAGCCACCGCTTCGACGTTTCCCTGGAAGTCGACCTGATCGAGGAACTGGGCCGCCTGTACGGCTACAACCGCCTGCCGGTGCGTTACCCGCAGGCGCGCCTGGCGCCCAACACCAAGTCGGAAACCCAGGCCGAGCTGCCGGCGCTGCGCCGCCTGCTGGTCGCCCGCGACTACCAGGAAGCCATCACCTACAGCTTCATCGATCCCAAGCTGTTCGAACTGTTCAGCCCGGGCGTGCAGCCGCTGATGCTGGCCAACCCGATCTCCGCCGACATGGCCGCCATGCGCGCCTCGCTGTGGCCGGGCCTGGTCAAGGCACTGCAGCACAACCTGAACCGCCAGCAGACCCGCGTGCGCCTGTTCGAGAGCGGCCTGCGCTTCGTCGGCCAGCTCGAGGGCCTGCAGCAGGAAAACATGCTGGCCGGCGTCATCTGCGGCAGCCGCGAGCCGGAAGGCTGGAGCAACGTGCGCGAAGGCGTCGACTTCTTCGACATCAAGGCCGACGTCGAAGCCCTGCTGGCCAGCGCCAGCGCCGCTGATGTCTTCGCCTTCGTCCCCGGCGAACACCCGGCGCTGCACCCGGGCCAGACCGCCCGTGTCGAGCGCGATGGCGAACTGGTCGGCTACGTCGGCGCCCTGCACCCAGAACTGGCCAAGGCCCTGGACCTCGATCGCCCGGTCTACCTGTTCGAGCTGGTGCTGGGCGAACTGGTCCGCGGCCGCCTGCCGAAGTTCAGCGAACTGTCGCGTTTCCCCGAGGTGCGCCGCGACCTGGCGTTGGTGGTCAACCGCGATATTCCAGCCGAATCCGTCCTGTCGACCATCCGCGAAGAGGCCGGCGAATTCCTGACCGACCTCAGGCTGTTTGATGTCTATCAGGGTAAAGGTATTGATCCGCTTGGAAAAAGCTTGGCCGTCGGCTTGACCTGGCAGCATCCATCACGCACTCTTAACGATGACGAGGTGAACGCGACTACGCAGAAAATCGTCGCCTCGCTGGAGCAAAGGTTCAACGCCACGTTAAGGAAGTAGCGTATGGGGGCTCTGACGAAAGCTGAGATTGCCGAACGTCTGTATGAAGAGCTGGGCCTGAACAAACGGGAAGCCAAGGAACTGGTGGAACTCTTCTTCGAAGAGATCCGCCAGGCGCTGGAGCACAACGAACAGGTGAAACTGTCCGGTTTCGGCAATTTCGACCTGCGCGACAAACGCCAGCGCCCGGGTCGCAACCCGAAGACGGGAGAGGAAATCCCGATCACGGCTCGCCGCGTCGTCACCTTTCGTCCAGGCCAGAAACTGAAAGCCAGGGTTGAGGCTTATGCTGGAACCAAGTCATAACGACGAACTGCCCCCCATTCCGGGCAAGCGCTACTTCACCATCGGTGAAGTGAGCGACTTGTGCGCAGTGAAACCGCACGTGCTGCGGTATTGGGAACAGGAGTTCCCGCAGCTCAACCCGGTCAAGCGCCGCGGCAACCGCCGGTACTATCAGCGCCAGGACGTGCTGATGATCCGCCAGATCCGCGCGCTCCTGTACGACCAGGGCTTCACCATCGGCGGGGCGCGCCAGCGCCTCTCCGGCGACGAAGCCCGCGAAGACATCACCCAGTACAAGCAACTCATCCGCCAGATGATCGCGGAACTGGAAGACGTTCTTCACGTGCTGCGCAAGTAGCTGAAAAAAATGAAAAAAGTGCTTTGCCGAAAGAAAACCTTACGGTATAGTGCGATCCGCCAACCGGGCAACCGGAAGGCAATGTCGGGGCGTAGCGCAGCCTGGTAGCGCACTTGCATGGGGTGCAAGGGGTCGAGTGTTCGAATCACTCCGTCCCGACCAAATTTACGAGACGGCTCAAGCACTTACGGTGCTTGAGCCGTTTTCGTTTCTGGCCCCGCGCAAAACTGGCGCAAAATGCGCGCAAAACTATCGGGCGAAATCGCTGATATCCAGGTCCGGAACTGCGTCCGCCCAGACCACTTCCTCGTGGTCGCGCTGATAGTTTTTCGTCATATCCTCGCTGGCATGGCCGGCGATCTTCTGCCCGTCCTTTCCGGCTTTCTTGTACAGGTGCAGCGACAGCGCCCTGACCTCATGGAAGCCCGGCATCTCCTCTTCACTCCACCCCGCATAACAGCCTGCCGTATCCCTGGCCTCCTTGAAGGCCCTGGTTAGGTAGCGCTCCTCGATCTTCGTCCAGTGCTCCTTCTGCTCCGCCTGCCTTTGCTTTTTCCGTTCAGGCCGGCGGTGAATCAGGAAGGGCGACGGAATGTTGTCCCGGCACCTGCTGAGCACGGCCTGGAGCTCAGGCGTCACCCGGAAGCGAATCCAGGCCGCGTCGCTGGCCTTGGCGGTCTTCTGCTGGACAACGTACAGAAACCCGTCGCGAACGTCGTCGAATCGCATGGCCAGGATATCGGTCCTGCGCTGGGCGGTGATCAGCGCCAGGTCGATCGCGTTCTGCAGCCAGGCTGGCGACTTCTCGCGAATGGCCCTCAGCCCCTCTATGGTATGTCGCCGCCGCTGCTTCTTTTCGATCTTCGGAATGGTGCAGATGGCCGGGTTGTCCGGGCAAAGGCCTTTCGCCACGGCGTGGTTGAAGATGTCGATCAGAAGCGCCCGGGCCTGGTTCGCCGCCCGGGGCGTCAGGCTGTCGAGCAGGTCCGCGATCATGCGGATGGTGATCTCGTTGACCGCCTGGGTGGGCCAGGCCTTCCGGAATTGCCGGAACCGCACTTCGTACAGATCGAGCGTACCTTTCGCCAGTTCGCGCGGTGGGAGGATCTTCTCCTTGTAGTGGTCGAGGAAGTCGACGAACAGATCGGTGGATCCGCCTTTCACCTTGGACACCAGGTCGGCCCCGCCAATGAACTCCATGTTCAACTGCTTGGCCGCGTTGATCGCCTTGGCCCGGTCGGCGCCAAAGGGGAACCACTTTCCATCTGTCGGCCTTCTGTAGCGGTAGGTTCCGCGCCTGGAGTCCAGGTAGAGGTTCTCGGGGAGCCCCTTGTTGGCCTTGTTCCGTGGTCGAGGTGACATCACGCGGCTCCTCGTAGAACCATGGCGACCAGGTCGTTGCTGGTCGATTTGCTGAACGCCGTCCAGTCGACGAACCAGAGTTTGCCGATCCGCTCGCCCGGGAGGATGCCGTCCCTGAGCTGGTTGCGGATCGCCTGGCCGGACAATGGCGTTCCGTTGGTGCCCCAGCGGCGCCGCTGGAACTCGCTGATCTTGATGAGTTCTTTTCGCATAGCAATGCCTCAATGCGCCGGCGTACCGGCGCCGCATGAATTAGGTGTTGGGTTCGGCGAGGCTCTTCAGCAGCGTCTGGAGCTGGCGCGCCTTCTCCAGGTTGGCGGCGTTCGCCTCCAGCCCCTGCTCGATCGTCAGCGCGGCCTCCTCGACGCGCGCCGCCAGGGCCTGGGCCTTCGCCGAGAACTCCTCGCCCAGCGTCTTCAACTGGCTGGCCAGGTCGCCGAGCAGTTCGATGGGGCTGGCGCTGCTGGCCTTCGCTGCCGGCTTGATGCTGGTGACGACCTGGGGCATGGGTTGGTCCTTCTGGAGTGGGGTTCTGACTTCGGTTCGCAGGTACATCTGGCGGTCGGCCTCGCGGATCAGCCCGGCTTCCTTCAGGTCGTTCAGGTACGCGCGGATCACCGACAGCTCCGCGCTGCTGTGGCCTCCGGCCGCCAGGGCGCCCTTGATCTGCAGGGGCGTCCATGGCGTCCGGATCGGGACCACGTCGTAGACCTTCCGGGCCAGGGCGGTCTGGGCCCTGAGGAGGGACTGCTGCCTGGTCGGCGTCATAGGCTGCACCCCCACTGCATGGCGGCGAATGCCGGGACCAGCGGCACGGCGATGACCGCGCCGGCGACCGCCAGGCCGAGCAGGACGGCGCCGGCTGCGAGGATTAGGGCTCTACGCATCGCTCCCTCCTGCCGTCGGCGCGGCAGCACGGTCCAGGCGCTCGATCTCGGCCAGCGTCAGGGCGCAGGCCTTGACCAGATCGCGGCGCGCGGTGGTCGGCTTCCACCATTGCTGGTCCCACGGCCAGGCCAGCGACACCAGCAGAGCTGTGGTTTTATCATCCGCCGCGCTGGAGCCGGCCAGGGCGTAGCAGGCGGCGGCGCGGGCCATCTGGCCGTGGCTGTGCTCGTTGTCGTGCTCCGGCGTCCAGCCCTCGGCCGCCACCTGGCGGCGCCGCTCGGCCTGCACGTCAAGCCAGGCCTGGGGCACCTGCCCAGCCTGGGCGGCCGGGACGGCGCCGGCCTTGTCTGCTCGCACGTACTCGATGCCATCGTCGATATCGTTCTCGCACCAACTGACCTCGGTCAGTTCGCTGAAGTCGATGTCGCGCGGACATTCGGCGCCCACGATGAGATAGATGCGTTCCGGTGCGGTCTGGATGATCCGCTCCCCCTGCGCGCCCTCTGCCTGCTCGGGATGCTGCCGGAACACGCTGGCGGCGATCAGTTCGGGGCCGAGATCGCTCAAGCACTGGACATCGTTCAGGGCGGCCGCCAGCGACTCCAGGGTGAAGGTCAGGCGCCGCTCATTCCAATTGCACTGGGCAGCAAGGTGCCCTGCCGCACCACACAGGGCACAGCACGATTGTTCGGTCATGGCTTAGTCCTCGGCGGGGTATATGCGGGTGCCGCGCTCGCCCTGCGCGGCGGCGATAGCGGCCTGGTGGAGCTGGCGGGCGTATTCGTGCATCTGGTCGGGGTAGAGCAGGGCGCCCAGGCGGGGCAGGCCGTTCACTTCGGCGATGGGGTTGCCCTGCGGGTCGATGCGGTGCTCGACGGTCAGTTGGATGGGTTGCATTGTGCGGGCTCCTTGGCCGGCGGCGCGCAGCGCAGGCAGTCGCAGGTGCTGGTGGGGCGGCCGGTACCGCGGCAGAAGGTCGGGCGGGTCATGCTGCGGTCCTTGCGGGCTCGGTGATGGTGTCGGCCATGACGATCCTCATTCCCAGGTCCACGGCCAGCGCGCGCTCGATGTTGGCGCCGCGGGAGGCGAGCCAGCCTGGCAGCAGGGCGATGGTGTCGCAGGTGACCAACTGGGCCAGGGCCAGGCGCATGTAGCCGGCCCAGGTGCCGCAGGCGGGCGCCGCGTTCTCGGCCGGGTTTTCCACGCGGTAGCCGAGCTGGCGCAGGCGCGCGGCCTCGGCGTTGAAGGCCGGGTAGTTGAGCTCCGGCAGGCCGGTCATGGGGCCGGCGAGGTAGATGCGTTGAGTCATGCTGCTGCCTCGATCTGCTCGAAGACGGGGAGCGCGCTGGCGAGCCTACGAACTGCCGCCATCTGGTCGACCTCATAGCCCCAGATGTTCCCGTCGCTCAGGCGCGCCCGCTCTGGTCCGAGATAGAACGGGTGCAGCTTCTTGCCGGTACGGATGTAGTCACGGAACAGGCAGACTAGGTCGCGGAGCGTCCCGCCGTGGCTGAAGCCTCGCCAGCGCCCGCCCCAGGTGGTCGGGTGGGTGTAGATCCGCTTCCCGCTGTAGTCGTCGATGAACCAGATGCGGCCGCGCTCGTCGACCTGCATGCAGGCGTATCGCTGCTGGGCTTGGTTGAAGAAGAACCGCCGGCCGTGGTCGGCGATGATGCGGATGGCCTGGTTGACGTGTTCGGTACGCTGCTGCTTGTCGGCCAGTCTTTTCGATGGCATGACGAATCCTTGCGCCTACTGGCGCGGGGCTTGTGGAAGAGGGATGGCTGGGGCGGATCAGGTCAGTTCGAATTCTTGCTGGCGCCGGATCGGCACCGCCGCCGGCGGCAGCAGGGCCTGGCCATGGTCCTTGAGGAAGCGCTGGGCGAGCTGGCGCAGCTGGTTCTCGCCGATGTCGCGGCGTTCGATCAGGTGCTCGCCTGGATTGCGGACGCCCTCGATCTGCTCGCGCTTCACGCCGAGCACGTCGGAGACGATCGGGTCGCTGCCTTCGTCGGAGATCAGGAAGAACGCCTGCACCGGCAGCGTCTGGCCGTCGCGGTGAACGCGGCCGATGCACTGCTCATGCACTCCCGGCGACCAATCGAGTTCGCCGAAGACCACCGTGCTGCAGACGTGCTGCAGGCCGTCGATGCCGGCGCCGGCGCGGAGGCTGATCAGCATCACCTTGCTCTCGCCGGCGATGAACGCGTCCTTGGCGGCCTGCTTCTCCTTCGGCGACTCGCTGCCGGTGTACATGACCGGGTTGAAGTCGGCGAGCTTCTCCTGCCAGATGCCGTAGACCTCGCGGTGCCAGCCGAACAGCATCACCTGTTGCCCGCTTTCCACCAGCAGGCGCACGAATTCGGCGACGTAGGGCGCCTTGGCCACGCCGGTGGCCTGGCGCACCAGCTGGTCGAACTCGCCGGCGGCGCGCATCTTCTCGCCGCGGTAGGCCTCGTTCGCCGCCAGGATCGTCTTGGCCAGCGCGACGGCGTCGCCGGTGATCCGTGCCAGCGCGGCGCTGTCGGACTCGATCTCGTGGGGGATCTTGGCCAGGGCCGGCAGCTCCCGGCCGACTTCCGCCCGGGTGCGCCGCAGCATGATGCCCTCGCGGCGAAGATAGGCGCCGAACTGCTCGGCGTCGCGCAGCTTGGGCTTCTCCCCGGGCGAGCCGCCGATGCACCACTCGCGCAGGAACTCGTCGTAACCGCCCAGGCAGTCGGGGATCAGCGGGTTCACGACGTGGTAGAACTCCGATCCGTAGTTGTAGATCGGCGTGGCCGTCAGGCCCATGCGCAGCCGCGCCTGGCTGGCCAGGTAGCAGCAGGCCCGGTAGATGTCGCTGTCGGGGCTGCGCAGCTGCTGGCATTCCTCGAACACGGCGTACTGCACGATCTCGCCCAGGACCTCGGCCCAGCCGCGCAGCTTGTGATAGCTGATCAGGATGACGTCGGGCAGGGTTTCCCACAGGTCGGTGATGCGCTGGCGCGGCTGCTTGGTCAGCGGGTAGGGCTGGCCCTTGCGGATGTGGTGCACGCGCAGGGCCGGCGCGAACTCGGCCAGCTTCTCCGGCCAGTGGTTGGGCAGCGCCGCCGGGTAGACCACCACCGCCGGCAGGTTGGCCGGCACGGCCATGGGGCACATGCCGGTGACGGTCTTCCCGAGCCCGAGGTCGTCGGCCAGCAGCAGGCCGCCGCGGATCTCGATCTGGGCCGCGGCGAACCGCTGGTACTCCCTGGGTGGCTTGGCCAGGTCGAACGGCGGGATCGGCAGGCGGCCCGCGACCAGCTCCGCCAGGCTGTGCTCCATGGCATGGTGCTGGTCGGCCAGGTGCTCGAGGCTGGCGCGGGCGTCCGCCTCCATTTCCATAGGGTAGCGCTGCAGGAACCACAGCAGTTCCCGGCTGTTCTCCGGGCTGCCCAGCAGGTCGATGTGGGCGGCCGCCTGCTGCAGCACGCGGGGGAACACCCGCTTCAGCCTGGACCTGACCTGCGGCTCGCAGTTGATCCGCCAGTAGCGGCCGTTGTACATCACGGTTCCGTAGTTCGTCATAGTGCTTGTCGTCCCAGTCGTACCATCTGGAAGGCCTTGCCGCCCCAGGCTGGGCGATCTTTCAAGGGCGCCGCGGCCCACCGCTGCGTACTGGCCAGCAGCACGCCGGTGACCTGCGGAAGGTGGATGTAGCGGTCGACCTGGCGCAGCGCCTCGGCGAGGGTGCCGTCGACCTTCACCTCGATCACCAGCCCGTCGAGCCAGAAGTCGGCGCGGTTCTTGGCGTCGAGGACGTGCTCGCGCTCGAAGCTGATGCCAGCCTGGGCGAGCACTTCGGCCATGGCCTCGTGCAGCTTCACCTCGCTGCTGTAGCGGTAGAGGTAGCCGCCCAGGAGCCGGGCCGCGTGCGACAGGTGCATGTGGATCGGCGAGGCGTCCCCGGTGCGAAGCGGGGCGCCGGCCTGCTGGTCTTGTTGCATGAGGGGTTCCTTGCGCCGCTGGCGCTTCAGTTGCGGTCGCGCAGGTCCAGCTCGTTGCCCCACTGGGCCGCGTAGGCATCGTGCTCGTTGTAGTAGGCCGCCATGGCTACGCCGCGCTGCGCTTCGGCTGCGCGCCGTAGGGCTCCCACCCGATCTTCGGGGCCTTGGTCTTCTTGTCGATCAGGGGCTCGCCCTTCTCGTTGGTGAGGGTGACGCGCGCCTTGATGTGCATGTCCCGGCATCTCAAGGTGCGCCGCGCCAGGTGGATGAAGTCGTCGGCGTACTGGGGCGAGTCGAACAGCGGGCTTAGCTGCTTGGTCTTCGTGCCCTCCATGATCTCGTCGGCGCGCTTCTCGCAGAGCGCGAGCCATTCGGCCATGGGGATGCCGACCTCGCCGAGCGGGGTTTTCCTGGATATCTTCACGGTCTTCCTGGCCTCTTCCAAGGCCACATCCCGGGTCATTCCGAATACGGCGAATGTGCTCATAGGGACACCCACTTATTGGATTGGTCGTAGTAGCCGCGCCATTGCTGGTAGCTGAAGCGAAGCGTTCCCGGGGAGCACAGCCAGGCCATGTTCAGCGGGCCGCCCTGCAACAGGTAGGGAACCTTTCGAGACGAGATGCGAGGGCGGTGGAGTCTCGGTCGCGCCAATGAGACGCGCTTGATCCGCGGGATTGTCGTGAGCTTCATTGGTCCTCCCTGTCGAGGGCAGCGGCTTCGCGCCGCCCCTCTTGTTCGAGCCTGCGCGCCACGCTTTCGCTTATCGTGATTTCGTGGCGCGGGATGGCGAGAAACTGCGCGGCGCCCTCCTGGCCCAGGGCGTGGACGTTGAGGATCAGCAGCTGCACGGCCTCGGCCTTCTGCTCGATGTCGGCCCAGCGCATCAGGTCGTCCAGCTTGGCGGTCACGCCCGGGCGAACCCGGTGCCGCAGCTCCTCCTCGCCGACCTCGGCGCGCTTCGCTGCGGCCTTAGCGGAGCGCTCCTGTTGCGTCTTGGCCATCAGCCTTCCATCCCGATGTCGTCGCGCGCCCGCTGTTCCAGTTCGCGGGCCCGCTCGCAGGCTGCGCCGTGGGTACGGCGGAAGCCGCGCACCTTGCCGGTGGCGCTCTCGACGATGTGGAAGAAGCCGCGGCCGGCCGGCTTCACCTGGTACAGCGGCACCTCGACGGCCAGGCGGCGGCGGATGGCGAAGGCGTCGCGCGCGGCGGCGGTCTGGCGGAGCAGGTCGGCCAGCGGCTGCTGGCGGGGGATCAGCTGGTGCATGGCGTTTTCCTCGGTTGGGTGGTTTCCTTTCGGCAGCACTCGGTCGCGCGGCTGGTGCGCCGGTGGGCGCCGCGGTGAGTGCTGTCGGAAAGAAACTGGAGAGGGAAGGGGAAAGGCCGGCGGTGCCGGCCCTTCGGTCTCACAAACGCCGCCGTATGTGAGTGTTTCGCGGCCCGCCCGGCTTGTTGCCGAACTACCTGGGTTGAAGGTCTACATGGCTGCCACTCCTCCTGCAGGGATCGGCCGGAGGCGCCGGCCGGCGCGTGGAGCGGAGCGAACGCCGGGCACTTCCCCGGAAGTGTCAGGTCTGGCTGCGCTAGCCCCTCGACTCGTTCGCTGTTCGGTTACGCCGCTTCGATCTCGGCCGGCTTCTCGCCGCCGGGTACTGCCGGAGAGGCTTCGATGATCTGCTGCAGGATCGGCTTCCAGATGGCCCACCAGGCCAAAGCCTTCGAATCCATGCCGCTGATCTCTTCGTCGTTGAAGGCCCACCATTCGGTGAGCGCGTGCAACTGACAGCCGATCTGCATGTGGGTGGCGGTGTAGGTGACCGGCCAAGTGTCCGCCTGGATAGCCTTCACCTCGCGGAGGTTGCCGGTCAGGCCCCAGATGGAAGACAGCTCGCTCAGGTAGGCGCCGCGCAGGTAGGCGCCGCTCAGGTTGGCGCCGCTCAGGTTGGCGCCGCGCAGGTAGGCGCCGCTCAGGTAGGCGCCGCTCAGGTTGGCGCCGTCCAGGTTGGCGCCGCGCAGGTAGGCGCCGCGCAGGTTGGCGCCGCGCAGGTAGGCGCCGCTCAGGTAGGCGCCGCTCAGGTTGGCGCCGTCCAGGTTGGCGCCGCGCAGGTAGGCGCCGCGCAGGTTGGCGCCGCGCAGGTAGGCGCCGCTCAGGTAGGCGCCGCTCAGGTTGGCGCCGTCCAGGTTGGCGCCGCGCAGGTAGGCGCCGCGCAGGTTGGCGCCGCGCAGGTAGGCGCCGCGCAGGTAGGCGCCGCTCAGGTTGGCGCCGCTCAGGTCTGCCTGCTCACCGCCCTCTTCGTCATCCAGCCACAGGCGGTGTTTTTCCAGGACCTCGGCAAGCTCTTCGGGGGTATAGGTTTTCATTGGGGTTTCCTTTTGGAGAGTGCGGATGCCCTTGGCCGAGGGCTGGTGCGCGCTTTCGGCTGCCGGCGATGCGTCGGCATGCGAAAGAGGGCGGAAAGAAGCCCGCATGAAGCGGGCTAAGAGGTGGCGTACTTGCCGGGGAGGTCAGTCTTCGTCGATCAGCACGAGGTTGCCGTGACGTTTGTAGCGCTCAAGTTCTTCGGGCTGGACCACGCTGTCGATCTCTCCGCTCATGGTTTCAAGGTCGCCCGCGTCGACTTCGTTCATCGCCATCAGGCCGGCTTCATCTTCGTTCTCGGCCTCAACCAAAACGGTTCCCATTGCAAGGACGGTGACTGCATAGATCGGCATGATCTCGCCTCCAGTGTGTGTATGCGCAAGGGCGCGGTTAGGCGGTGGCCTGCGCTTTAGGTGTGAACCGAGACGGCGACCAGTCGCAGGACTCATCGGCCGGGATATGGCCGAACATCAGCGTGCAGCGCCGGCAGTGCGTGCAGTCTGCGCAGGTCTTTCCTTCGGGCAGGCTCATGTCGTCGTCACCGCGTGGAAGCGGCTCGCGTTCGTTGCTCATCTCTTTCTCCTGACTGTGCGGAGCCATGGGGGAGCGGTCTGGCCGGTGCTGATCTCCGGTAGATCGGTCGTCGCTTACGCTGCCCAGCAGCAGCGGCTGATGGATCAACCAGGCCGCTCCCCTCATGACTCCAAGGTTCGATGCGCCCTGGCTGGGCCAGGGGATCGGGCTAGGCAAACGACCGTGCAATTGACCGGACGTGATCGAGGTCGGCGCATTGCTGCGTCTTGCCGTCGCTGTCGCGCTTGAGAATCCACAGATAGCGGCTGCCCCAGCAGCTCGACACCTTGTGAATCTCGGCAACCTTCACGCCATCCACCAGCACTGGTCGTTTCCCGTATTTCTGAGCGGCGCGGCCGATGGTGACCTTTTTCATGTCCTTTCCTCTGTGATGCCCCGGCGAACCGGGGCGGTGGCGGTTAGGCGCCGACTGCGCTGGTGTATGCGTTCATTTGGATCATTTGCTCGATAAACCCCCGAGCGTGCGCTTCCAGGCGGGATTCATCAGTTGCTTCGATCAGGAGCTTGTGGCTCTTCATGCCGGACCTGGTTTGCTTCCAGATCACGTAGAAGCTGCCTTCGACGCTGCTTTGCACGGTGATTGCAACGCCGTAGGCACTGGCGTTGACCTTCTTGGCTACTGCGTCGGCTATTTGCTGGCTCATCGTCTCGCCCTCCCGGGCTGTGTTCGTTGACTTCCTCGATGCCCCTCTTGCGAAGGGCATCTGAGAAATCTTGGCCGCATAGGATCAGGTGTTGGACCGGTGCGCGCGGGTTGCGTAACACCAAATCGGCCACAGCTGCATCGCTGCGGCGATATTCGCGTTTGTACCTTCCCAACTATCAAGCAGCGCCACTGCCTGCTCACGGATAGGCTTGGCTGATTCGAGCTCAAAGCGCTGCTCGCAATAACGCGCTGCAAACTCGCGGCTGATGTTGAAGATGGGGGAGGCCATGGTCAGCACCATGTCCTCGGCGATCTCTGCCGGGCTGCGCCCGTAGGTAGCGGCCATCTCTTATCCCTCAATGTCGAAGTGGCGGCGGGCGACCTGCTCCCCGATCTCATCGAGAAGGGCCTCGGCGCCAAAGTGGTTAACGATCTGCTCGATGTCGAAGTTCTCCAGCACAGAAGTGCCGTCCGCATCGAATGCTGAGATGCCCACCGTGGTTCGGCTGGCTGGATCGACGTCGATCTTGTAGGCCGTGAAGTTCAAAACGCTGATGTTCATGAGCCTGTCCTCTTGGCTGACTTCCCAGATGCCACCCTCTGGATGGCATCGAGGAAATCGGTGTTGCTCCGCGTTCGCCTACTGGGCTTCTACAACCCGCGGGTGGTGCTTCTGGCTGTCAGGGGAACCGCGTCGCCGGCATGCCGGGCGCTGCAGTCGTGTTGCGGCCGGGGTTACGAGGCCACCACCGGCAGGGCACGAACAATCAACGCAAGCGCTTCTGGCGCCTGTCCGCTGTGCCAGGTACAGAACCCCGGTCTGAGGGGCCCTGGCAGGGAGCGTTAGCGAAGCAACCCTTGGCGCGTCGCCTCCAGAAGGGCGTCGCAGCTTCGAGCAGGCCGGTGACCAGAGCCGGCGTGGTTGTTCCTGGTTGTTAAAGAGCGGTGCCCGGGTGGGCTGCCGGTGAACTGGCGTGGAATCAAGATAAGCCAATGCCTAATCTCATTGCAATAGGCAATGGCTAATTATTTTGCATAGCCTTATCCGCCGGTGATTAGGCGATGCCTTGCAGGCGTACAGGAATGTCGATACTGTATGTACATACAGTTGTTGCAAAAGGAGAGTTGTAATGGCGAAGCAAGCAAAGAGGCAGGAACCCCGCGCACCGAGCAGCTACGAGGTTCTGGGGAGAAGAATTCAGCGACTGATGGGCATGCCGGCCGCGCAGTTGGCGCGGTCGCTGACCATCAGGAAGGAGGAGGGCGAGAGCCAGGCTGACTGGGACCGGCTACTGGACGAGATGAGCCTGGCTGACGGGGTGGATATCGAGGAGGGGGAGGAGGGCGCTGTCACCATCCGGTGGCAGGTAGACGAGAGCGCCTGGTAGGAGGAAGAGACCGGAAACGAAAAGCCCCGCAGTGCGGGGCTTTTTCATGGGGCGATTGATATCAACCTGGTCCAGCTCGGCCCAGTATCAGCCAGATGACGGAGACAATCGCTGCCGAGGCGATAGCCCAGGCGCAGAGAAGAACCCAGAAGGTCGGTCGATGTGGTTGCCCCATGGCGTCCTCCTGTGCAGATGCCAGAAAAAGAAAGGCCGCCTCGATCAGGGACGGGCGGCCGGAAAGGTCTCAGCATGGAAACTTCAGCGTAGCAGGCGATGCCGTCATTGCCAGAAACGAAAAAGGCCGTACCCAATCGATACGGCCTTGTCCTGGTAGCTGCTGTCTTCCCAGCTCCAGGGCAGGGAAAATTTACCAAAACGGGTAGGGCGGTCAAGGGAGGGCGAAAAGCCCAGCGGGCGCGGGGCTTAGGGCCATGCTTAGTGATGACTTCGGCTGGCGCCGCGCTTCTCCAGGTCGGTGAACAGCATGGACTTCACCAGCGATGAGATGATGTCGCGCTCCATCAGGGCGCTCGCGTGGTCCTTACGGTCATCGATCACAACCATGATCTCCCGGCCCTTGGTATAGGGGCTGCTCAGGATGTCGCCGGCCTTGCGCATAACGCCGCCCGTCGCATTGGCGTTCGGGCTGATTGCGTCCACCAGCAGATTGCCCAACTGGAAGTCGAAAGTGTGCTCGCGCCGGGACAGGCCGCGAGCCTTGGGCCGCAGCGACAGTGTTTCGGTGGGGCGCCAGTGCCGCAGTAGCATCTCCACCTCATCGACCAGCACATGCCAGTCAGAAGGAGTCGCCAACGCCTCGCGCTCGTATTCGACGATGGACATCAAGCCAGCCAGGTAGCGGGCGATCAGATCGGAGGCCTGTTGGTTCGGTCCGCTGGCCAAGATCTCGCCCGCATCGCTCAGCGCCAGGCTATGCAGTTCCAGGCGATTGCGCAGCGAGGCCCAGCGGCGCTTGTCCGAAGAGGACAGACCGATGCTCATCAGGTGGGCGAGGGTGTCGCCATTGTCGCTGAGCACCAGAACGGTTCCGTGCTCCTTCACGTAGAAGGCAATCGGCTCTCCATCCGAGAAGGAAAACGGCGTGTCGACCTCTAGCACCGGCCCATGGGTGATGCCTTTCACGGGTCGGCACTCGAAGCCCAGATTATTGATCAGCCAGTTACATTCCATGATCGTCACCAAACGGGTATGGCAGTTCGGTCTCCAATGTCAGACAGATGCGGCTACAGAATAATTCCAGCCAGAGCTTGTAGTCTGTGCAGCAGAGGTCATTTTGTACAGGTCGCACATCGCCATCGTCGCCGTAGTGCTCGTGCGGGCCGTAGAGCCTTGGCGGCCCGTTGTGCGAACGCTTGTCCTGGGGGACGACTTCTAGTTGGTAGACGCGCCGCTGCTTCTGGTTGCTCAGGCGGAACATGGTGAAGGTGTACTTGCAGCGATCCGCAGCCACGCCCGTGCGCAGCACGATCTCGATGGTCACGCCGGGGATGGTTGCGCCATCCTCATCCTCCGGCCGGAAGGCGGCGACCTTGAACAGGGTGTTAGTATCCTTAGTGCCGAACGCCAAACGGCCAGAGAAGCGCTTGGGTCGCGCGATCAGTTGCTGATCATCCATGCATACGCCTCACTCCCCCCATTTGCCTATCGCTCCGGCCCTGGCCATGACACCTATCAGCCCTTACTCCGCGTTATCCGCCCCGCCTTGACCTCATCAGCATATGAGCCAAGACGGTCCTCGCCGTTGATGAGCACCCCAACGATACGGAGTACGGCCCAGGCGTCAGTCTCATTGCCTGCCTGGCTCAGTCGCTCGGCGATCTTCACCAGGTCGACGGATGCCCATTTGAGGTCCGCCGTTATGGACTTGAGGTCGTGCTTTAGCAACTGGGTGGGTTTGTTCATGCCCATTTCTTACAGATCCCCACCGCGCCAAACAATCTGCCCCATCAGCGACATAGGCTCGTCATCCTCGTCCAACCACTGGTCCGGGAATTCGCGCTTGTCGAGGTTGTCGCTGATCAGCCCCCACTGGTTCACGGCGCTCGCATGCGAAAGGCGCTTGATGATCACGCCGTCGGCGCCGTTGAGGGCGAAGATTGTGTTGTGGATCGGCTCTTTCTGGGCCTTGTTCAACAGCACCACGTCGCCATCGTTGATGGTGGGATGCATGCTCCACCCGTCGGCATAGAAGGCTTCTAGATATTTCACATTCAAGCCCCTGGCCATGATCCAGGATCGCTTGAACGCCAGATGCCCCTTCACTTCGACGTAGGGGTTCTCGTAGCCGCGGCCCATTGCGCCCCTGGCGCTCTTCAGCGGGACGTGGACGTATTCGTCATCGCCCTCATGCGGGCTTGGGCTGCTGGCTTTTTCCACTGACGCCACAGCCACCAGGTCGGCCTCCTTTGCCGTCAGCCCCCAATGGCTGGCTGGAACCGTGTCGGCAAAGAAGGAAATCAACTCGATGAGCTTCGATTTGTCGATTCGGCCGTATTTGACCCACGTCTGAATAGACGGAGGTTGCACCCCGAACTGCCCGGCAAGAGCCTTTTTCGAGATGTTTTTGGCGATACGGGCAGCCTCAATAGCTGCGCCTAATTCCGGTCCGGTAAGCATTGCCTAATTTAACTCTACCCATCAGGTGGTTAGGCAATGGCTTGCCTTTGATTAGCCAATGCCTTATTTTCTCCGCATTACACCGGAGACACGAAATGACCCCGCCCGAAGCCGTACTCAAAGCCGCAAAGATTCTGGGGAGCCAGGCCGAACTGGCTCGCCTTCTCAGTGTTCGAGCGCCAACGGTAAGCCAGTGGTGCTCGGGAGAGCGGCCGATCCCGGCACCTCGTGCCGTTGAGATCGAAAACCTCACCAAGGGTGAGGTATCCCGCCGGGATCTTTGCCCGAGCTTTCCCTGGTCGTCCTTCGCCGCATAGGAGCAGATCCCAATGAGACACCCGAACCCTCCGCCGCCGCCCGAACTCGCTGTCCTTCAGCACAAGGAGGCCCTGGCGCTCAATGCCATTGCCGACCTGAACGGGGCGCGGGAAAGGGCCGGCCTTCCGCGTGTTCACCTGGACGTGGTCGTCCAGGCCGCGGCCGCGAGCACTGACCGTCCGCCGGTTTGCGCGGGTATCGATGTGCAGGCCGCTGGCTGCGTTGCCCGGCTCCGCATGGAGGTGCCGAGCGTCCGCGAGGTGGTTCGTCTTCTCGGGGTGTTCAGTCGGGCCATCTGCCTGACCGAGGAAATCGCTCGCGACGGCCGGGACGGAGTCGTCCGCATTCAGGAGATGGCGCCCGTGGTGGACGCCATCAACACCTACCTGGCCGCGCTGCCGACGGCCACCTCTGTGGAACTCTAGAGCATGAAGCAAGAGATGAACCCCATCGACAAGGACCGCCTGGCCACGCTGGCCGAGGCTGATCGCATGTGCAAAGAGGCCCAGGCGCTCTGGGCGGAAGCGGAGCGTCTCCGCTCCCAGTTCCGCCTTCAACTGGTGATCACTCAGGCCGCTGGTGAGGATGATCGGTTCTCGCTGGACGTCCGCATCTACGGCGCAGTGCACGCCCTCTACGCCCCTCGGAGCGTAGAGGAGGTGTGCCAGAACGCCTTTTACCTCATGCAGGGTTTTCAACCACCACTTCCCCGTCGGCCTTTCGGAACACGTTTGGATGGAACAGAAAACGGACTCTATACGGCTGCCGATTCGTTGTTTCGAAGTCAATGAACTCAAGGCCGGAGAAGCTGATTTCGCAGCCTTTCGGCAGGGCCTCGATGCGGCGGAGTAGCTCTTCTCTGGTGATGGTTGGGATTCGATCAATAGACATGCCGGGCCTCCATGGCCGTTTCGTGTGGAAGCAAAACGATACCACGCTGCGCCCGGCGCCCTTTTCCAACAGAGGCTCACGCAACCACCAGTTCCAGCTGAGCCCCAACAAGACATACCGCTGACCTCCCTTTCTTGATGGGGGCAGCTTAGGACCAGGAGCGCAACGTGAACACGTCCAATCCCCGACACGAAATGACTCGCGACCAGGTCCTGGTGGCCTACGCCGCCGACCAGATCGCTCGCACCAGCCTCAGCCAGGACGATTTCGCCCAGGCGCTGAACCGGGCGCTGTACCAGAAGTGCCCGCGCAAGGCCGTGGCCGAGAAGGTGCCCGACTTCGAAGCAGACGAGCTGAAGGGCGACACCGGCGAGTACCTGAGGGCCGCTGGCCGGTGGCTGAAGCGCGTCCAGCGGCTGCTCGGCGGTGAGCAGGAACTGCCCGCCTGGATGGAAGAGGCCTGGGTGGCGGCGCTGGAGCCGGAGTGGCGGGAGCGCTGCATCAACGAACTCGCCGACCGCTACGGCCTGATCGGGGCCCGCGCCGCTGGCGTGGTTGGGTGCCCGGTGAGCGCGTTCGGCCAGTTGGTCGCCGGTATCGGCGAAGCGGTGGAGCGCTGCAGCGTGGTGCTGGCTGACGGCCGCATCGACGAGAACGACCTGCCGGACCTTCCCGCGGCGATCGACCGGCTGCTGCTGGTGGAGTCGAAGAGCTTCGAGATGCGCCGGCGCATGGAGAACGAACTGGCGATCCATGCCGGCGGCAAGCCGCTGGTGCTGGTCGGCTGAAAAAACAAACCCCGGCTGGAGTGGGGACTCGGCGCCGGGGTTCAGATCAACGGGAGTGAGTATGCACACGACGAATGGAACTGACAACGCTGCGCCACGTTTTCCGATTGCGCAAAACGTGGCGCGGATGGAAATGACCT
Organism: Pseudomonas citronellolis; assembly: GCF_001586155.1. Classification (NCBI taxonomy): domain Bacteria; kingdom Pseudomonadati; phylum Pseudomonadota; class Gammaproteobacteria; order Pseudomonadales; family Pseudomonadaceae; genus Pseudomonas; species Pseudomonas citronellolis. The sequence goes on along the minus strand of NZ_CP014158.1, from coordinate 4,613,913 downwards.
CGCGCGAGATTGCGGAACTGGTCGGCGCCAGGCACGACAGCGTGAAGCGAACCATCGAACGCCTCGCCGAGCGCGGCGTGATCGCTTCTCCACCGCTGGTGGAAAAGCCCACCGCCGGCCGGCCCGTCGCCGAGCACGTATTCGCCGGCGACAGGGGAAAGCGCGACTCCATCGTGGTGGTGGCCCAGCTGTGCCCCGAGTTCACCGCCAGGCTGGTTGATCGCTGGCAGGAGCTCGAGGAGCGCGCTGCGGCGCCCGCCATCCCGCAGACCTACTCCGAGGCTCTGCGCCTGGCCGCCGACCTGGCCGAGCAGAACACCCAGCTGCGCATCGTGGTTGGCGAGCAGGCGCCCAAGGTGGAAGCCCTGGAGCGCCTCACGGATGCCTGCGGCACGCTCTGCCTGACCGACACCGCGAAGCATCTCAACATCCAGCGCAAGCGCCTGTTGGCCTGGATGCGCCAGAACCGGTGGATCTACCGCCGGGAAGGTTCAGCGCGCTGGCTGGCCTATCAGCCGCGCATGGCGGCTGGCCTGCTCGAGCATCGCGTCACAGTGCTGGGCGAGGACGACTTGGGTGACCAGCGCCTGGCCTCCCAGGTGCGCGTCACGCCGAAGGGACTGGCCAAGCTGGCCCAGAAGGTCGCGGAGGGTTCGCTGTGAGTGTTCAAGCCATGACCTGGGCTCTGGAGCAGCGCGTAGTCACCGACTCCTCTGCCCGCCATGTGTTGCTGTGCCTGGCCAACTACGCCGACAAGCACGGCCGGGGCGCCTTCCCCTCGGTGGCCAGCCTCGCGGATGACACCGGCCTGTCCGAGCGCACCGTGCAGGCCAAGCTGCGCCTACTGGAAGACTTGGGTGTGATTGTCGAGGGCAACCGGGCGATCGCCGCGGCGTACATCACCCGTCGGGACCGTGTTCCGACCTGCTACGACATCGTCATGGAACGGGGTGAAGCTGCTGCACCCCGTCAAAATGAACGGGGTGAAACCACTGCACCCCGTGAAGATGCCACGGGGTGCAATCCACAGCAGAACGGGGTGCAAATTACGACGGAACGGGGTGCAGCGGCTGCACCCAATCCGTCATTGAACCATCAGGTAACCGAAGAGCAGCTGCAACACGCGAGCGATCCGGTCGATGTTCGCCAGCGCTTCGCCATGACCGAGGACTGGGAGCCGGATCCTGACGACCTGGCAGCGCAGACTCGCCTGATGGGCATTCCGGTGTCGGCGATCACGCTGCCCGTCGTGAACAAGTTCAAGGCCCACTGGCTGGCCCTGCCGGATGCCGTGTTCACCCAGGCCAAGTGGGCGAACGAACTGGCGAAGTGGATCAAGCGGGAGCGCGTCGAGGGCTCGGGCGAGACCGAAGGCGCTGCCTGGGGCGCGAACGGGGTGCGCGTATGAGCCAGCCCAAGCGTGCTGACCTGATCGCTGCGAACCTCCGCGCCGCTCCGGCCCCGGCCCAGCCCGCCCCGGGCGCGAACGTGGTCCCCGTTGACGACTTCGCCCGCCAGGTGATGGACGACCTGTTCGACCGCATCCGCGGCATCTGCTCCGGCTGGCGCTCCGCCTGGTACACCCAGACGGTGATGGGCAAGGCCAAGGAGGAGTGGCTGGCCGAGTTCGCCCGGGCTGGCGTGAACAGCCAGGAGCTGGTCGACAACGGCGTGCGCGCCCTGCGCCAGAGCAAGCGCGAGTTCGTGCCGCCGCCGGCGCTGTTCGTGGACTGGTGCTTCGGTGCCGATCAGTTGGGCCTGCCGAGCCTGGAGGAGGCCTACCGCGAAGCGCTGGCGAAGACGCACCCCGCTGCCGCCGCAACCGCCACCTGGAGTCATGCCGCGGTGTACCACGCCGCCGCCCGCGCCGGCTTCAGCAACCTGCAGCAGCTCAGCCGCGACGACGGCATGAAGCTGCTGGAGAGCAAGTATTCCCAGATCCGCCGCGAGATCGCGAAGGGCAACAGCCTGCCGCCGGTCCCCGCCGCGGCCCTCCCGCAACCGGCGAAGGCTGCCGATCCTGAAGTGGGCAACGCAGCCCTGCAGGCCATCCGCGCCCGCCTGAAAGGAGCCAGCAATGCCTGACCTGACCCCCCTGAAGTGGCGCGCCAAGCGCAACCGCGATGGCCAGCAGATCCCGAACTGCTGGATCACCGACAGCGGCTACACCGTTTCCGAGTGCCGACTGCCGGAGAAGCGCTTCACCGTCACCCGCCCGGGCGATGCCGCCCCGTTCGCCTACCTGGGCAGTCGCGATGAGGTGGTGTCGGTCATCCGGGCCGACATGAAGGCCAGCGGGGTGCTGGCATGAAGGGCCGCAACCCCACCGCCGAGCAGAAGCGCTGGCACGACCTGCTCGTCGGCGTGGTCGGCTGCATCGCCTGCCGCGTCGAACACGGCGTGGTGAATGACTTCTGCAGCATCCACCACGTCGACGGCCGCATGAAGCCGCACGCGCACTGGTACGTGCTTCCGCTCTGTGGCCCGCATCATCAGCACGGCACCGGCCCGGAGAACTTCCCGGGCGTGGCCGTGCACCCGTACAAGGCCAGGTTCGAGGAGCGCTACGGGCGCCAGGCTGACCTGGTTGGGCAGTGCGCTCGCATCATCGCCGAGGCCGGCCACGACATCCCGGCCGGCTTCCTGGCCTGGCTGGATGGCGACGAGGTGATGGCATGAAGTCGCCCCGTCCTATCGCGCGGACTCCGCGCCCGCTGCGCCGGCCGAAGGTTGATTGGGAGGGCATGGAGCAGGCCACGCTGTTCGCCATCCTGGCGGTGAAGCACCCCGAGGCTGCGCGCTTGGCCTTCCACGTCCCCAACGGTGGCCACCGGCACATCAAGATCGCCGCCGAGATGAAGCGCCAGGGCGTGAAGGCCGGCGTTAGCGACATCGTGCTGCCCATGGCGCGCGGCGGGTGGTTCGGCCTGTTCGTCGAGTTCAAGGCGGCCCCGCCGAACGACGCCCGGGTGTCGCCCGAGCAGAGCGCCTTCCTGGTGCGCATGGAGCGGGAGGGCTACTACGCCACAGTCTGCCGCGGCGTCGACGACGCGCTGCGAGTCATCGAGCAGTACCTGGCCCAGCCCAGGACGGAGGTGGCGCGGTGATGGATATCTGGGAGGACGTCTGCCAGATCATCGGCAGTTCGTGGTCGGTGACGCCGGAGCATCGGCGGGAGGCGCTGGCGCGCTGCTCCGGTCCGGGTGTACCGGGCATCACCGTACTCGGTGCGCTGTCGCGTCGAGCTGACGAGGTGCTGGCCGCGGCGCCCAGCGCGGACATCGAGCGGCGCATCGAGGTGCTGGATCAGCAGATGGGGCTCGGCTACCAGCAGGAGCGGGTTGCCCTCGGCTATCGCGAGGGGCGGGTGGTCGGCAACCGCGTCGGACGGCCCCGCAAGGTCGCCGCCGCGCGCCGTTCTGTCGTTGATCGCTGCCGGCGGGAGATCGACGCCATGCGCATGGAGCGGAAGCGCCTGTCCGATGAGTTGAGGAGGAGGTCGCATGCGCAAGACGCACGGGCCTGACCTGCAGAAGGCCGTGCTGGCCATTCAGCGCTGCCGTGCGTGCCGCGGCCAGGGCTTCACGAAGGGGGTGTTTTTCGAGCTCGATTGCACGGCCTGCGACGGGACCGGATGGATTGGGGAGGACGGAATGCCGGTGGATCCGGTTGCGCTTATCCGGGCGCTGGGGCGGCGCGTTATCGAGGCCGAGCAGCGGCTGGTGAACCAGGCGAAGGTCTCGGCCTGGACAGAGGACAACAACCGCCGCGGGGCCGGCGGATCACATTTCACGGGGGATTGAAGATGGCGCGCACTCGCACCTACACGGACAAGGCGCTGGGCGATACCGAGTATCTGCTGGAGCAATGGGGTTGGTGGCGCATGGATGGCCGGGGCATTCCGGGCCATGTCTCGCAGATGGCCGTCATCATGAGCCGGGCCAACCCTATCGGGGCGGTGAAGGCCTATCGAATCACCGATGAGGCGGCAATGGCCATCGACGGCGCTCTGGCGAAGCTGGTGGTGCGCGACCAGCAGATGGGCGACTTCATCTGGCTCTACTACGGATCGAAATGGCCAGCGCTGCGAATCTCTCGCGAGTACAGGGTGGGCGAGGCGAAGGTCCGGGAACTGGTGAAGGCCGGGGCAGCCTGGATCGACTGCTGCCTGGAGCGGCTGCGGGAGGCAGCATAAAGCGCTTTACGCGCGGAATAGGGGGTGGTTTCATGCCAGCGTGAACTGCTGTGAACGCAGCAAGACGCTCAAATAAACCCGGCCATCGCGCCGGGTTTTTTGTTGCCCACGATTTCATGGTGCGCGCTCCTGCGCCTTGCCCGATCACGCTCGGGCCTTTCTATTCACGCAGTGCCAGGGCTGGCGAAGCCTGGGGACACCCGTATGAGGACAACCATGACCGAGCCTGCCTCGACAGCAGTTGGCGGCATCGCGCTCTACAAGCTCGGCGCCTTTGGCTTCTTCGCCTTCCTGGCCGCCATCCTGGTGATGGTGATGACGCTGCCGAAGACGCCGCGCGAGTTCGTGGTCGCCATGATCTGCACCGTGGTCTCCAGCGTCTGCGGCGGTGCCTTCCTGGTCCGCTGGCTCGACATCGGCAGCTGGGTGCAGGACGACATCGGCATGATCGCCCTGTGCGGCATCATCTTCGTCTGCGGCCTGCCGGCATGGGTGATCGTCCGGGCCTGGTTCGCCTGGAGCGAGTCGCGCAAGACCGCCAGCCTTCCCGACATGGTGAAGGAGTTCCGCGAAGGCACCGGCCTCTAAGGACAGCGCCATGCGGGGAAGCATCAGTGCTCAGGACCTGGACGATGCAGTCGCCTCCCTGGCTAGCCTTGGCGGCGATCTGCCCAACCGTGTGCTGGCCGATGCCCTCAATCACACCGCCAACCAGGCGAATCAGGCGCTGCGGTCGGAGATTGACGATGTGTTCGATCAGCCGACGCCCTTCACCCGTAATGCCATCCGCATCCTGAGCGCTACGCCGAACCGCCTGGAGGCTGCGCTGTGGGTGAAGGACGAGAAGGACCATGCATCGAAGGGGCAGGCGCCGGAAGACTGGGTGGCGCCCCAGGTATTCGGCGGTCCCCGGGTGGACAAGGCTTCGGAGCGCAACCTGCGAGCCAAGGGCATCTTGCCCAAGGGGATGTTCATTGTGCCCGCCGCAGGTGCTCGCCTGGACCAGTACGGCAACATGAGCCGCGGCCAGATGATCCAGATCCTGTCCGGCCTGGGCGCCCTGGAGTACCGCGAGGGCTCCAAGCACAACGCCACCGACAGCGCCAGGTCTCTGGCCAAGGGGCACCAGCAGGCCTACTTCGTGATGAAGCGGGGCAGGGTGCCAATCGGCATCGGTGAGCGGCGCGACAAGACGCTGGTGATGGTGCTGGCCTTCGTGCGCGCACCCCAGTACCGCGAGCGCTTCAAGTTCTTCGAGGTGGTGCGCCGCATCGCCGAGGACGACGCCAGGCTCGAGGCGAACATCGAGGAGGCCATCGCCAAGGCTGCACAGGGGCGGACGCCGACCGAATGGAGGCGCCGGCCCCAGTCGGGCCCGCGGTCTTAAATCGGGGCCTGTGGCGTGCCACAAAAGCACGGGGAGGGCTCTGGGCTGGCACCCCTGGCGAGCCACAAAATTCCGGTAGGTTCTCCCCGGGGGTAGGGGGCCAGAGGGTAATTCGAACCCCGCGCGCCAACTATGTATGACCGAATTTCGGAGGTTGGTTGTTGTGTTGTCATGAGCAACTCGAACATCACTCGGCAGCCCCATTGGCTCAACAAAAGCCGGATGGCGGCGAGCCTCGGCATCAGCACCCAAGCCTTTGATAAATGGGGCGTCGAGCCAGTGGCTCGGATCGGCCGCGAGGCCTTCTACGACGTCCGCTCGGTGCTGGAGAACCGCCTGGCCCAAGCGGAGCGGAAACACCAACCAGAGGGGGACTACCCGGACGGGATCGACCCCTATGCAGAAGCGAAGCTGACGCAAGAGCGTCTGCGCCTCACCGCGGCCCAGGCCTACGCCCAAGAGCAGAAGAACCAGGTCCAGGACAAGCTCCTGGTCCCGGCCCCGTTCGCCACGTTCGCCCTGGCGAAAATCGCCGCCAAGATTGGCTCGGCGCTGGAGACCGTCTGCAAGACGGTGAGTCGCCGCCACCCGGATGCTGATCCCTTGGTGATGGAGTCCTTCGAGCGGGAGATCGCCTTGGCGCGAAACCTTTCCGCTGAGTTCAGCGACGACATCCCGGGAATCCTCGATGAGTACCTTGCCACCCTGGATCAATGACCTGCGCATTGCGGTCAAGCTGGGTTTGCAGGGGATGTTTAAAGAGCCGCCGATGACGGCGGTGGAGTGGGCCGACAAGCACTTCTACATGTCGGCCGAGTCCTCGTACAACGAGGGCCGCTGGAAGACCGCACCTTTCCAGGTCGCCATCCTGAACGCGATGGGTAACGACCTGATCCGGGTGGTCAACTTCGTGAAGTCGGCCCGGATTGGCTACACGAAGCTGCTGATGGCCAACATCGGCTACAAGATCCAGCACAAGCGCCGCAACGTGATGATGTGGAGTCCGACCGATCCGGACGCCGAGGACATCAGCAAAAGCCACGTCAACGGTCTGATCCGCGACGTTCCGGTCATGCTGGAGCTCGCGCCCTGGTTCGGCCGGAAGGACGGCAACAACACCTTGGACAACAAGGTGTTCTCGAACCGCCGCAACCTCTGGATTCGTGGCGGCAAGGCCTCCCGGAACTACCGGGAGAAGTCGCCCGACGAGGTGATCTACGACGAGCTGTCGAAGTTCGACGCTGACGTCGAGGGCGAGGGCTCGCCGACGTTCCTTGGCGACAAGCGTCTGGACGGCGCGGTCTATCCGAAGTCGATCCGAGGCTCGACGCCTGGGATCGCCGGTAGCTGCCAGATCACCAAGGCGGCGGATGAGTCTCCCTACCGCCTGCGGCTTCACATTGCCTGCCCGCATTGTCAGCGGGAGCAGCACCTGAAGTGGGGCGGCAAGGATTGCGAGTTCGGCCTGAAGTGGGAAAAGAACGACCTGGGCGAGGCTGAGCGCGCCTGGTACGTCTGCGAGCACTGCGCGGCCTGCTTTGATCACCGGGACATGGTGGCGGCCCAGGCGAAAGGCCGCTGGATCTGCGACGAGACGGGCAGCTGGACGCGTGACAGCATCGACTGGTACGGCCCGGACAACGAGCCAATCCGCACGCCCCGTTCCGTCAGCTTCTACTGCTGGGCGATCTACAGCACCTGGACCACCTGGGTGTCGTTGGTGGACGAGTGGCTCAAGGTCAAGGGCGACCGCGAGAAACTGGTTACCTTCATCAACACCACGCGCGGCGAGGTGTGGGAGGAGGAGCAGGGCGACCGCGTGGAGTGGAAGACGCTCTACGCCCGCCGCGAGAACTTCCCGAAGGTGCCGCCGCAGGCGCTGGTCCTGATGGGCGGTATCGACACCCAGGACGACCGCTACGAGGGCCGCGTCTGGGCCTTTGGCCTGGGCGAGGAGGCCTGGCTGGTGCATCGCTTCGTGCTCTACGGCGATCCCGGCAGCGAGGAACTGCGGCGCAAGGTCGGGCTGGAGATTCACCGGCAGTTCACCCGCGCCGACGGCGTGCCGATGGGCGTCATGCGCTGGTGCTGGGACGCCGGCGGCCACTATTCCGACGAGGTGGAGGCCGAGAGCGCCAAGCACGGCGTGCACTGGGTGATCCCGACCTTCGGAGCCAGTACCTACGGCAAGCCCATCGCCAACTTCCCGAAGCGCCGTAAGCGCAAGGTCTACAAGACCGAGCTGGGCACCGACAACGCGAAGGAGCTGATCTACAGCCGCCTGCGCATCGACGTGCCGATCCCGTGGCAGCCGACGCCTGGCTGTGTGCACTTCCCGATCGACAGCGACATCTGCGACGAGGACGAGCTGAAGCAGATCACCGCCGAGAAGAAGAAGCCGGTGATGGCGAAGGGCGTCCGCGTCTTGCGCTGGGACTCCGGCGGGCGCCGAAACGAGGCGCTGGACTGCTTCGTGTACGCCCTGGCCGCGCTGCGCATCAGTCAGCAGCGCTTCGGCCTCGACCTCGACCAGCTGGAGCGTGCGCGCGTTGAGCCCGTGCCGGAGCCGGTCGCCCAGCAGCAACCCTCGAACGATAACCACGCCAGTACCTCCGGGGGCTGGCTCAACACTGGAAGCGGACCATGGCTCTGACAGCGCAGCAGATGCTCGACAAGTACCTGGAGGCCGAGGCCGCGGTGCTGGAAGGGCGGACGGTGATCTTCAACGGGCGCACCCACACCATGGAGGACATCGAGAAGATCCGCGCCGGCCGCCGGGAATGGGAGCGTCGTGCAGCGGCAGAGCAGGCACGCGCTGCCGGCCGCCGCCCCGGCCCGGCTCTGGCGGAGTTCAGCTGATGAACCTGATCGATCGACTGCTGAAACCCTGGGCCCCCGGTCTGGTGGCTCGGCGCCTGGCCGCCCGCGAGGCGATCCTGGCGTACGAAGCCGCCAAGCCTGGGCGCACCCACAAGGCCAAGCGGCAGCCGTTGGGCGCCGACACCTCGCTGCAGAAGTCGGCAGTCTCCATGCGGGAGCAGTGCCGGAAGCTGGACGAAGACCATGACCTGGTCACCGGCCTGCTCGACCGCCTCGAGGAGCGGGTGGTGGGAGGCAGTGGCATCGGCGTGGAGCCGTTGCCGCTGCGCCTGGATGGCTCGGTGCACGCCGAGTTGGCCATGGAGATCCGCAGCGCCTGGGCCGAATGGTCGCTGTCGCCGGAGACCTCAGGGGAGCTGACGAGGCCCCAGGTGGAACGCCTGATGTGCCGCACCTGGCTGCGCGATGGCGAGGGCCTGGCGCAGAAGCTGATGGGCCGGGTGCCGAACTACACGTTCGCCACCCCGGTGCCCTTCGCCCTGGAGCTGCTGGAACCCGACTACCTGCCCTTCACCTACAACGACCTGTCGAAGGGCATTGTCCAGGGTATCGAGCGCGACACCTGGCGCCGGAAGCGGGCTTATCACCTGCTGAAGGATCACCCCGGCAACCTGCAGGCGCTGGGCGGCAGCCTGGCGGTGAAGCGCGTCGAGGCGGAACGGATCATCCACATCGCCTACCGCAAGCGGATCGGCCAGAACCGCGGCGTGCCGATGCTGCACGCGGTGCTGATCCGCCTTGCCGACCTGAAGGACTACGAGGAGAGCGAGCGGGTAGCGGCGCGCATCAGCGCGGCCCTGGCGATGTACATCAAGAAGGGCAGCCCCGACAACTACGCGCTGGAGCCCGGCAAGGACCGGAAGAACCGAACGATCCCCATCGCGCCCGGCATGGTCTTCGACGACCTGGAGCCGGGCGAAGACGTCGGGATGATCGAGAGCAACCGGCCGAATCCCTTCCTGGAAGGCTTCCGCAACGGCCAGTTGCGCATGATCGGCGCCGGCACCCGCAGCACCTACTCCTCGGTGGCCAGGGCCTACGACGGCACCTACTCGGCGCAGCGCCAGGAACTGGTCGAGGGCTGGCTGGGCTACGACCTGTTGCAGCACGAGTTCATCGACTACTGGTGCCGGCCGGTCTACCGGGCCTGGCTGCAGATGTACCTGCTGGCCAGGAAGGAGCCGCTGCCCGCCGATATTGATCCGCGCACGCTCTACGCGGCGGTCTACCAGGGCCCGGTCATGCCGTGGATCGATCCGATGAAGGAGGCCAATGCCTGGGAGCTGCTGGTCAAGGCTGGCTTCGCCGACGAGGCGGAGGTGGCTCGCGCCCGCGGTCGAGATCCGCGCGAGCTGAAGAAGTCGCGCGAGGCGGAGATCAAGGCCAACCGCGCGGCCAGCCTGGTCTTCAGCTCGGACGCCTACCACCAGTTGGTCAAGTCCGGGATGGACCCGGTGGAGGCCGTGCAGAAGGTGTACCTGGGCGTCGGGACGATGCTCACCGCCGACGAAGCCCGCGAGCTCGTCAACAAATACGGCGCCGGCCTTGCTGTACCAGGGCCGGACTTCCCCAACGAGAGCAACAACGGAGGCGCCAATGGGCCGCCATCAACCCCTGATCCATAAAAGCCTGATGCTGCCGATGGCGATGGCGGCGGCGCTGACCGAGGCCAGCGCCCCGCAAGAGTCCTGGTACAGCATCAAGGCTGCCGGCCGCGGTGTCGCCGAGGTGCTGCTGTACGACGAGATCGGCGCCTGGGGCATCACCGCGCAGCAGTTCGCCCGCGACCTCAAGGCCATGGGCGACATGGCCAAGATCAACCTGCACATCCACTCCCCGGGCGGCGACGTCTTCGAGGGGACGGCGATCTACAACCTGCTGCGCAACCACCCGGCCAGCGTCGACGTGTACATCGACGGCCTGGCGGCCTCGATGGCCTCGGTCATCGCCATGGCCGGCGACACCATCTACATGCCCGAGAACGCCATGATGATGGTGCACAAGCCTTGGGGCATCCAGGGCGGCGATGCGGACGACATGCGCCGCTACGCCGAACTGCTCGACAAGGTCGAGGACACCCTGGTCATGGCCTACGCCAGCAAGACCGGGAAGTCCGCCGACGACATCAAGGCGCTCCTCAAGGAGGAGACCTGGATGAATGGCCGAGAGGCCGTCGCTGCCGGCTTCGCCGACCAGCTCACCGAGCCGCTGCAGGCGGCCGCTCACCTTTCCTCCAAACGCATGCAGGAGTTCGCCCACATGCCCGAAGCTCTGAAAACCCTGCTGGCCCCGCGCGCGCAGACCCCGACCGCGCCGGCCAACACTCCCGCGCCGACTCCGGCACCGGCCGCGCCGGCGGCTCCCGTGGCCGCCGCTCCGACCGAGGCCGAGATCCGCGCCCGCGTCCTCTCCGAGGAAGCCGGCCGCCGTACCGCGATCACCGCGGCCTTCGGCGGCTTCGCCGCTGGCCATGCCGAGTTGCTCGCCACCTGCCTGAACGACATGACCGTCACCGTCGACCAGGCCCGCGAGAAGCTGCTGGCTGCCATCGGCGCCGGCACCCAGCCGGCCGCCGCCCCGGGCGCTGGCGCCCACATCCATGCCGGCAACGGCAACCTGGTGGGCGACTCGGTGCGCGCGAGCGTGCTGGCCCGCATCGGCCGCGGCGAGCGCCAGGCCGACAACGCCTACAACGGCATGACCCTGCGCGAGCTGGCCCGCGCCTCGCTGGTCGATCGCGGCATCGGCGTGGCCTCGCTCAACGCTCCGCAGATGGTCGGCCTGGCCTTCACCCACACCTCCAGCGACTTCGGCCTGATCCTGCTGGACGTGGCCAACCGGTCGGTACTGGCGGGCTGGGAAGAGGCCGAAGAGACCTTCCCGCAGTGGACCAAGCCCGGCATCCTCACCGACTTCAAGCCGGCGCGCCGTGTTGGCCTGGGCGAGTTCTCCTCGCTGCGCCAGGTGCGCGAGGGCGCCGAGTACAAGTACGTCACCCTGGGCGAGCGCGGCGAGCAGATCATCCTGGCCACCTACGGCGAGCTGTTCAGCATCACCCGCCAGGCGATCATCAACGATGACCTGCAGATGCTCTCGGACATCCCGTTCAAGCTCGGCCAGGCGGCCAAGGCCACCATCGGCGACCTGGTCTATGCGGTGCTGACCGGCAACCCGGCGATGAGCGACGGCAAGGCGCTGTTCCACGCTGACCACGGCAACCTGCTCACCGGCGCGGCCTCGGCGATGTCCATCGACAGCCTGAGCAAGGCCAAGACCCAGATGGCGACCCAGCGCACCCAGGTCGATAAGGGCAAAGGCCGGACGCTGAACATCCGCCCGGCCTTCGTGCTGACCCCGGTGGCGCTGGAAGACAAGGCCAACCAGATCATCAACTCCGAGTCCGTGCCGGGCGCCGACGTCAACAGCGGCATCATCAACCCGATCCGTGGCTTCGCGCAGGTGATCGGCGAGCCGCGCCTGGACGACGCTTCGGCGACTGCCTGGTACATGGCAGCCAAGCAGGGCTCGGACACCATCGAGGTGGCCTACCTGGACGGCGTCGACACCCCGTACCTGGAGCAGCAGGAAGGCTTCACCGTCGATGGCGTGGCCAGCAAGGTACGCATCGACGCCGGCGTGGCGCCGCTGGACTTCCGCGGCCTGCAGAAGGCCAACGGCGCTGCCTAACCGGCGCTACCTCCCCAAGCCCCGCCCCTGCGGGGCTTTTTCTTTTCAGCCATCTGGAGACCCAACATGGCCAAGAACTATGTCGAGGACGGCAACGTCCTGACCCTCATCGCCCCGGCGGGCGGCGTTCAGTCCGGCGTGCCGGCGGTGATCGGCGACCTGGTGGTGGTGCCGCTGGTGGACGCCGCCGCGGGCGAGCCGTTCGCCGGTAAGCCCGGCGGTATCTGGAGCCTGCCGGCCGCCGCGGGCCTGGCCCAGGGCGCGAAGTGCAGCGTCCTCGACGGCGAGCTGGTGGCCGCCGCCACCGCTGACTCGGTGCCGTTCGGCTACATCACCGAGGCCACCGTGGCCGGCTTCGCCTCGGCGCTGCTGGTCCAGCAGTAATGGACACCCGGTTCGGGCGCCTCATGGGGCGCCTGCACTCGGTCGGCCAGGCCAGGACGGCCGATAGCGTTGTCGATTACCTCGACCGCCAGGGTTCTGTCCTGGTCGAGGGCCTCGCTGTGGCTGTCGACGACTCGGCCGAGCGGCTGAACGAGCAGGCCAACACCATCGACCGGGTGCGGACCATCTCCGCCCTGAAGGAGTCCCTGCGGCCCCTCGATCGCAAGGGAGCATTCCGGGACCAGGCCGGCAAGGTCTGGCACATCGACGGCATCCATGCGGATGACGGCCACCTGATCACCTTCTACGTGGTGCCCTGATGAGCGACGTACCCAACGTGCAGGCCGACATCATCGGCCAGCTGCAGACGCTGCTCGCCGGCGTTCCCGGCTTCGGCGCGGAGATCCGCGAGGACAACGTGCTGGACCTGATCGACGCCGAGGACGAGGAACTGCCCGACCAGCTGATCGTCCTGCAGGAGGGCGACACCTCGGAGCTGGACCGGTCCGGGGCGACGGTGCGCGAGGAGCTGACCATCAACATCGTGGCGATGACCCGGCTTCGTGACCATGCCCAGCCGCTGCGCACCGCCAGGCTGGACATCAAGCGGGCGCTGAAGGGCATCAAAGCCGGGTTCACCGTCGACGGCCTGATCAAGGTGGCGTTCCCCACCTCCGCGCCGCGGTACCCCGACAGGGGGCGCCGATGGGCGTTCCGGGTGATCCCCATCACCTTCACCTACGTGCAGCAGCTGTAACCCATCCACCAGGCCGCCTTCGGGCGGCCTTCTCATTTCTGGAGGGCCACATGCCCGAGATCACCATCACCAAGGCCTTCAACCACCGCGCGGGGGCCGGCGTGACGCACTACCCGAAGTCGAGCCTGCCCGTCGAGGTTTCCCAGGCCGTCGCGGAACACGCCTGGGCCCATGGCTTCGCGCCCAAGCCCAAGGCCGAGAAGGCCGCCGCCCAGCCCGTTGCGCCCGCCCCGGCGCCGACCACTGAAACCAGCGGCGCCAAGTAAGCGCCGGCCAATCCCTCGAGGAGACCTACATGCTCCAGCCCATTGATCGTTCTTTCATCGGCGAGGGCCAGCCCTTCGCCCGCCTGTATGGCTCGCAGGATGGCCTGCTGCCGTTCGGCAACTGCGACGCCTTCAGCGTCAGCTATGCCACTGACCGCAAGGCCCTGCCGAACTACATGGGTGGCGGCGGCAACCGCAACGTGCGCACCCGTCCCACCGACGTGACCGGCTCCATCGGCCTCTACGACATCACCCCGGAGAACGTGGCGGCGATCACTCGCGGCACCATCACCGTGGCGCCCACCGCGGCGATCACCGGCGAGGCTCACACCTCCGCCGGCGTGGCCTTCGAGCTGATCCCGTTCAAGTACATGCCGGACATGACCAAGACCATCACCGTCAAGACCGCCGGCGGCGATCCCCTGGCGGCTGGCACCGACTACCTGCTGACGCCCCACGGCATCCAGGTGCTGTCCGGCACCACCATCGACGAGACCGGCGTGCTGGTTGACTACACCCCGCGCAAGAGCACGGCCGTGCAGATGCTCAACAGCTCGGAGAAGGAGTTCGAGATCTTCATCGCCGGCCTGAACGACGCGCAGTCGGGCGAGCCCTACGCGCTGCGCATCCGCCGCGCGAAGTTCGGCCTGCTGCAGGAGATGCCGATCCTGGGCCAGGACTACCTGAAGCTGACCGGCCCCATCGAGCTGCTCGCCGATCCGACCGTCGTCGCCGACGACATCTCGAAGTTCCTGCAGATGGACCTGGCGGCCTAAGGCGGCCTGGCCATGGATGGCCTCATCCGCCGAAGAGCATTGCTTTGCCGTAATCAAGGATCGACTCGGTGCAGTAGCCCAGCAGCCAAAGCCCGGTGCCGCCGCTGGCCACAAGAGTGCGGTGCCACCAAGTGCTACGCCTGATTTCATCCTCTAGCTCATCCGCAAAGAGGCGACCTTTAGTGGTTATTCCTTGCCACACAAGGTTGGCGATGTCGTCCGGTTGTGCCCGGTTGCGGAGATATTTCCCTTTGGCTAGCTGCTCATCTAGCAGTTCAGAGGCCAGAGCATAGTCATTCGTAGATGCGGGGCCATTGAGCAAAATGCGCAGATATTCTTTTCTCCACGTCTTCTTCTTCCTCTTGTTCACCATTAGCTCCTGCTTGCGAGTAGGCCCTTACATTGCGTCGGTATCCGCCTGGACTGCCGAGTGGGCCTTCTATATCGGCTTTCTTGTGGTTTGGCTATTGCTCGGCCGGTTCGTGTTTGTCCCGTTGTTCCTCTGGCTCAGCCGGCGCCTGGGTTTCCACGACTTTGAATGACATCAGCCCGCCATCTGGCGGGCTTTTTCTTACCCGAGGATATCCATGGCCAATCCAGTTCAACGCCTGATTCAATTCGTTCTGCGCGGCAAGGACGAGATGTCTCCCGCCGCCAAGCAGTCCGCCGAGGCGCTGGAGGCGCTGCGCGCCAAGGCCAGCCAGCTCGGCGAGGCCCTCGACAATGCCAAGGGCGCCCGCGGCCTGGTCAACAGCCTGGCCAACACCCAGCGCGCCGTGGGCATCACCGAGACCTCGCTGGCGCGTGCCGAGCGGACCATCGAGGATCTGCGGCAGGCGCTCGACAAGAACCCCGACAACAAGGGGCTGGAGACCTCGCTGAAGGTCGTGGAGAGGGATGCCGCGACGCTCCGGCGCACCCTCGACACCCTGAACGCCAAGCTGGCTGATCAGGAGAAGGCGGCCAAGGAAGCGGGCGTCGACACCAGCAAGCTGGCCGACGAAGAGAAGCGCCTGGCCGCCGAGGTGGCGCGGACCAAGGACCAGATCGGCGAAAACTCCAAGGCCTTGCGCAGCCTGGAGCGCGACCAGGCCCGGGCGGCGCGGCAGGCTGCCGAGCACGCCTCGCGCGTCGGCGCCGTCAGCCAGGCGATGTCCTGGGGCACCACGAAGCTCCTCGGCTACGCCGCGGCCTTCGTGGGCGTCGAGAAAGTCTTGGGCCTTGTGGCCTCCGGGCTGCGCACCGTCGCCGCCGGCATCGGAGAGATGCTGAAGACCGGCGACACCTTCGAGGGCCTGGAGACGCGCCTCACGTCGCTGATGGGCTCGGTGCAGGCCGGCGAGCAGGCGACGGAGTGGATCACCAAGTTCGCCAAGGACACGCCCCTGCAACTGGGCGATGTCACCGACGCCTTCGCCTTGCTCAAGGCCTACGGCCTCGATCCCATGAACGGGACCCTGCAGTCGGTCGAGGATCAGTCGGAGAAGCTCGGCGGCGGCATGGAACGCCTGGAGGGCATCGCCTCTGCGGTGGGCCAGGCCTGGGCGAAACAGAAGCTGGAGACCGAGGAGATCCTGCAGCTCGTCGAGCGCGGGGTGCCGGCTTGGGACCTGCTGGCCAAGGTGACCGGGCGCAACGCCGGCGAGCTGATGACGCTGGCCAGCGCTGGGCGCCTGGGCCGTGACGCCATCAAGGCGTTGATCGAGGAAATGGGCCGCAGCTCGGCCGGTGCCGCGGCCGCGAACATGAGCCGCCTGACCGGCCTGGTCAGCAACCTGCAGGACACGGCCACCAATTTCCTCAACCGCATCGCCAAGGCTGGAGCCCTCGACTACGTGAAGGGCCGCCTCGAGGCGCTGGCCGATACCATCGAGGGGATGGACCGCGATGGCCGCCTAGATGCCCTGGCGCAGAGCCTGTCCACGGCGTTCATCGAAGGCGCGAAGAAAGTCGAGGAGTTCGCGCTGAAGCTGGGGGACGTCAGCTTCGAAAAGGTGGTGGATGACAGCACCGCCTGGCTCAAGGACTTCAAGGCCAAGATCGACACCGCCGAGGCCTGGGTAACCGGCTTGGTGGCCCCGTTCCGCATTGCGGCCAACCTCGTCACCGGCGTCCTGCGGGGCGCCATGGGCGGGCTGGTCGATATGATGGGCGGCACCTTCGCCAAGCTGGCCCTGCTGGCCAAGGTGGTGCCGGACATGTTCGGCGGCGCCAAGCTGGTGGCGGGGCTGGAATCGGCGCGCGACTCGGCCTACCAGATGCTGGACGGCCTGCGGGCCGGTGTCGTCCAGGACGGCAAGGACATCGCGGCGACCTGGTCGTCGGTGACGGGGAGCGTCGAGAAGAACGTCGACGCCCAGGTCCAGGCCGTCCAGCGCGGCGCCAAGGCCGCCCGCCAGTCCAGCCAGGACATGGCAGACGGTGTGCTCGACCACTTCCTGAGCATGATCACCGGCTTCGATAACGCCATGGCGGCGGTGAACTTCGCCGACACCGCCAAGCAGTTGGACGTGGTCAAGGTGGCGATCACCGAGGCCTACCAGGCCGGGCGCCTCACCCTGGAGCAGTACAGCGAGGCGCTGAACGCCGCGAGCACCCGGCAGGCCTCGATGGCGGCCGCGAGCAAGCAGGCGGCCGGTGCCACCGATGAGCAGGCCCGTGCCGTCGAGCAGCTGAAGCAGCGGCAGGCCGGCCTGCTCGACCAGTACCTCAAGCACCAGATCACCCTGGAGGAGTACCAGAAGCAGCACAACGCCATTGCCGAGCAGCTGCGCAACACCGGCAAGGCCGCCGACGAGGCCAAGGTGTCGGTCGCCAACTTCCAGGCGGCCCAGGACGCCGTCAGCTCGGCCAAGACCGTGGCCGACCTGAAGAAGTTGCAGGCGGCTATGTTCGACGCCTACAAGGGCGGTCGCCTGAGCCTCGAGGAGTACCAGCAGGCGCACAACGCCGCGGCCAGCAGCATCCGCAAGCTGGAGGCCGCTGCCGGCAGCGCGGCCACCAAGGTCGGCGGCCTGGGCGCCTCGCTGGCCACGCTGCAGGATGTGCAGCAGGCGATCAGCGATGCCCGCACCGACGTCGACATCTCCAACATCAAGTCGGCACTGCAGAAGTTGTACCAGACGGGGGCGATCAGCGCCTCCGAATACAACCGGGAGGTCGACAAGACCAACCAGAAACAGCAGCAGCTGAAGGCCTCCACGGATGGGCTCTCCAGCAGCACGCAGTCGCAGGCGCAGCAGGTCCAGGGCCTGACCAGGTCCCAGCAGATGATGAACGAGGCCATGGAGGATGGCATCGTCACCACCGAGGAACTGCGGCGGATCTCCGGCGAGAAGATGGAGGAGGAGCGCAAGGGCGTCCAGGCGACCAAGGACAACATCGCCGAGACCTCGGCCGACATGTCGGACTTCGCCGGGTTCTACGAGGGCGTCATCAACCAGGCCCGCCAGCCCCTGGCGGAGCTGGGCAAGGAAGCGCTCGCTGCCTTCGATCAGCTGCGCGGCATCAGCACCACCGACATCTCGATCGATACCAGTTCGCTGGAGTCGACCACCAAGGCGCTGCAGCAGATGCGCTCGGAGCTGGACAGGGTGCAGGGCGCCGCCTCGATGCCGGGCCTTTCCGGCCTGGGCAGGTGGGCGCTGTCGATGCAGGAGGAGAGCAAGCGGGTTGCCGTGTCCTTCCTCGAGCAGAAGCAGCAACTGCTCAGCCTGATGGATGGCTACGAGAAGAAGACGATGCCGCTCAGCGACTTCGTGGACAAGGCCAAGGCCGCGCGCAACAGCATGAACCTGCTGAACGACTCGGACCTGCGGCAGCTGGAAAGCGCTATCGACTCGGCCAAGCAGCGGATGGACCAGTTGGAGAGCGGCACCCGCGACACCCTGACCGGCCTCAAGGAGGAACTGGCGGGCCTGCGCGGCGAGACGGAAGCGGTGGACCGCAGCAAGTTCAACAGCCGCCGGCAGGATCTGCAGCAGCAACTGGCTGAAGCCCAGGCCGGCGGCAACCTGAACGCCGTGCAGAACATCATGGAGGCGCTGGCCACGCTCCAGCAGATCCAGGCCGAGACCGATGCCAAGCGCCAACTGGCGGAGCAGCAGGCCCGGGTGGACGCGCAGAACGCTGCGCAGGCACAGGCTCCCGCGCCGGCCGCCGCGGCTCCAGCTGCTGCAGCACCTTCCCAGCCGATGAAGACCATTCGCCTAGAGGTCCAGGGGCGGAGCGTAGACGTCGGCGTCACCGATGACGGTAGCCAACTGCTCGACCTGCTCGGCAAGGCCGCCTTGAGGACTAGCTGATGATGCTCGACAGCATCGAACTGGATGACCAGCTCGAATGGACCGATGAGTTCACCTGGGACTCAGTGGCGCAGGAGCAGGAGCGCTCCATCACCGGGGCGCTGCTGGTGCAGGAGGGCGTCAAACTGCACGGTCGGCCCATCACCCTGCAGGCCAACGGCGGCGCCTGGACGCCGCTGTCGGTCGTGCGGCAGTTGGAGGCCCTGCGCGACCAGCGGCTGAAGGTCATGGACCTGGTGTTGCCGGACGGCCGGGAGTTCTCGGTGACGTGGAACCGGGCCAACGGCCAGGCGCCGCTGGAGGCCTCCCAGGTGCACCGCACGGTGAACCCGGGGCCGTCCGAGGACTACGAAATCACCCTCCGCTTGATCACCGTGGCGCCGCCGCCCGTTACCCCCTGACCTGGAGAACACCATGCAACTGATTGCCTACTGGGTGGGCGGCAGCATCGTGGCCGCTCGTTCGTCGCTGGGCGCTGTCGCCATCATGGAGCAGCACGAGCCCGCCGGCCGCTGGCTGGTCGACGATGCCGTGCCGCTTACCGAGGCCGAGCTGGCCCTGCAGGTCAGCCCGGACGCTCACGAAACCGTCGCCCAGGCCCTTGCGCTCTGCCAGGGCGAACCCACTCGTGCAGGCAGCCGCGCCGATTCCCGGCTGGCCCAGGCCAGCGAGGGCGGCGGTCGTCCGCAGTTGATCCGCTGGGACTTCCCTGGCGCCTGATCCCTCTCTCTTTCCCCCTCCCCAAACCCGCCTCGGCGGGTTTTTTCGTTTCTGGCTGGAGCACACATGGCCATCAGCAAAAGCGACATCAAGCTGCTCAAGTCCCAGCGCCTGACCGACGAGTCGGACGGCGGCGGCCGCGCCACCGGGCAGGCCGTGGTGGACGCCGAGGTGAACAACCTGTTCCCGGACATCTCGCGCCTGGACCGCACCATCGGCCGCATCAACCTGCGGAAAGCCTTCGCGGGCGTCCAGTCGACCAACAGCGACAGCTACCTGGGCGCCCACGCCATCCTCACCCAGGCCCCGGCCGATCCGCGCGTGTCGGTGCTGCTGTTCGGCGGCACCCAGACCGACGAGCGCGCCGACGCCCGCAACGCCATCGAGTCCTACGTCGTGCCGGCGGTGATCGCGCCGTTCGACCTGCTGGGCAACCAGCTGCAGGGCCAGCGTGCCATCGCCTGCATCCAGCGCGAGGAGCAGCGCCTGCCGGAGATCGGCGAGGTGTACCAGTTGGTGAACGGCGCCCTATCGCAGTACGTGCGGATCACCAGCGTGGACGCCCGACTGGAGAGCTTCACGTACGACTACGGCAACGGGAACTTCGTGAATTTCACCCGACGCCGCCTCGACCTGTCGATCAGCTCGCCGCTGCTGAGCACGTTCCCGGGCGGCCAGCCGACGCCTGCCGGCACGGCGATGCCGTCGGGCTCCAGCGGCACTAAGAGCCAGATCCTCACCACCCAGGTGGCGGATGCCGCGCACTACTACGGTATCAGCCCGCTGGCCCAGGCCGTCGCCGAGGGCGCACTGAGCCTGCGAGTGAAATCCGTCTACGCCCAGCTAGTGCCGTCGAGCACCCGCGAGAACGCGCTGATCGACCAGCTCGGCGGCTACCAGCGCCGCATCGTGCTAGCCACCGGGCCGGCGCGCTCGGTCAACCTGACGTTCGCTCTGGTCAGCGGCGGCCAGTCGCGGACCTTCCTCGGGACCGGCTGCGCCCCGGGCACGCTGTCCCTGGTGGTCAACGGCGGCACCTTCGCCGACGACAGCAAAGGCGGCCTGCGCTACGTGTCGGGCAGCAACTGGATCACCAGCGGCACCATCGACTACGAGACAGGCGAGATCAACCTGGTGCGCACCGGTGCCGGCTACACCGGTGCAGCCACCGCCAGCCACCAGCCCGGCGCCGCCGCCACCGGCGAGACTGTCACCGGGGAGATCCCGGTCGACCTGTCGAACCGTGGCTACGTATACACGCTGAGCCTGTCCGACGCCCCGCCCATGCCGGGCACGCTCGAAATCTCCTACATGGCCCTGGGCAAGTGGCAGACCTTGCGCGACCAGGGCAACGGCGAGCTGGCCGGGGAGGGCACCGGGACCATCCAGTTCAACACCGGTTCGGTGTCGCTGACGCTGAACGCCCTGCCGGATGTCGGCAGCTCGGTGATCTGGGCCTACGTGGGGCAGAACAGCGCCGCGTTCACCCAGCGCACTGGCGTGAGCGTGCAGGCCCGGGCGAAGGTCAACCGCACGCTGCCCCACCAGGGGCTGCTGCCGGGCTCCTACACCGCCAGCTTCAAGGTCGGCGGGGTAACCAAGACCATCGTCGACGCCGGCAACGGCACGCTGTCCGGCTCCGGCGGCAGCGGCGTCATCAACTACGCCGCCGGCACCGTGTCGATGGAGTTGACCGCCACCCCGGATGCCGGGACGGCGATCACCCACACCTACCAGCAAGGGGCGTTCACCGACACCCCGCTGGCGGTGACCTCGGACGGCACCGGCATGACCACGTTCACCATCCCGGGCGCGCCGCTCAAGCCGGGTTCGGTGCAGATCAGTTGGATCACGAAGCAGAGGCAGGCCGTGCCGGCTATCGACCACGGCGTGCTTGAGAGCGGCAACAGCCTGCCGGTGTACGAGTCGGAGGTGCTGGTCAACAACGCCGTCAGCGACAACACCGCCGGCGGCTGGGGCGACGGACGGGCCGGGAGCATCAACTACTCGACCGGCGCCTGCTCGCTGCAGGTGGCGCGGACCTACACCTACAAGGAATTCACCTACGCCACGGAAAAACACGGGTTCAACCCGGACACCATCGAGCTGGTCAGCACCGACCGCAGCGAGATGGAGAGCTTCGGCGGCACGCTGACCATCCGCGCGCAGTCGAACAGCCAGAGCTACGGCGATCAGACCGACACCCAGGCCGTGGTCCCGGTCACCCTTGACCTGCTGCCGGGCGTGTCGGAGTCGATCCTGCCGGGCTCGCTGGTGTTCACGTATGCCGGTGAGACCTATGTGGACCGCTCCGGCGTGCTCTACAAGAACGTCAGCAGCACCACGAACGCCGGGGCGGCGGTCGGCTCGGTGGACTATGCCGGCCGCGCGGCCACGCTCAGCACCTACCCGGCCGGCGCCGCGGCGGCCGTCACGCTGCTGGCGTGCCTGACCACCAACTCCGGGTTCGCGGTCAATGCCATGACGTTCCGCACGCCCGGGGCGCCGCTGCGGCCGGCGAGCCTGCAGGTCACCGCGGTGCGCGTCGACACCGCCCAGGTGGTGACGGCCACGGCGGACGCCAACGGCGTGCTGAGCGGCGCGGTGATCAAGGGTACGGTGGACATCGCGACGGGCATCGTCAGGTTGCGGTTCACCAGCAACCTGGACGACCAGACCGGGGCCAGCGACATCCCGGTGATCCCGATCCTGCTGCGCTACAACGCGGTGGTGTATTCCACCCTGCCGCTGGACGCCAACCTGATCGGCCTCGATCCGGTGCGCCTGCCGGCGGACGGCCGGGTGCCGCAGTTCCGCGAGGCCGACGTGCTGGTGATCCGCCACGTGAAGGAAACGGTGGTGCCCAGCCCCGAGGCTGGCGGCACCCTGGTGCTGACGCGGCAGCAGCAGGCCGAGATCGAGGTGTTCGACGCCAACGGCACCGCCCTGCGCGCCGCCAGCTTCACGGCGAACCGTGCCGCGGGAACGGTGACGTGGGCCAACCCGCTGGTGCTGCAGGACGAGGCCGGCAACCCGCTGACGCTGCCGCTGGTGGTGCAGGACCGCATCGAGCACATGACGCTGTGCACAGAGGTGCAGATCAGCGGCGAGATCGGCCTGGCCTCGCCTGTGCCGTGGGACATGCCGGCGAACGAGGCGACGGTGTCGAGCGCGCTCAGCTGGGGCGACCTGCAGGCGCGCTACCACCACTGGTTCACCCAGAAGGCGTGGAACACCGGGGCGCCGAACTGGACGGACGCGCCTGTCGGCGAGACCACCACGGCGAACTACGACCAGCTCAGCTACCCGCCGATCATCACCAACATGGGGAGCATCGACGGGAAGTGGGCGCTGGTGTTCACCTCGGCGACCGCGTTTCAGGTGGTCGAGGAAAAGCTGGGGGTGATTGCCACCGGCAACATCGCCAGCGACTGCGCGCCCATCAACCCGCAGACCGGGACACCGTATTTCACCATCCGCAAGGAGGGCTGGGGGACGGGGTGGGCGGCAGCGAACGCGGTGCGCTTCAACACCGATTCGGCGCTGGGCCCGGTGTGGCTGGCACGCACGGTGCTGAGCGGGCAGGGCACGGTTGATGACGACCAGTTCCGCCTGCAGATTCGAGGAGACGCAGACTAATGCCAACCATTTATTCCAGCATCGACACGGGGGCACCGACCTACTCCAACGGAACGACCGCCGCTTTGGGGGCGGCAGCCGTCAAGGCTGTCCTTAAAGGGTGCCTGGTGAATGGTTACCAGGGGAAGCCGGGCGCTGGCTGGTCGCTGGTCGCGGAGGATACGAACTACCTGATCCTGCGCAACGGAAGCGGAACGGGCTACATCTGCTTCACCTTCACCACGGCGTACTACATGAAGATCACGCTGGCGGCGACGTTTACCGGCGTGGTCAACGACATCATCACAGGCGCCGGGGTGAAGACTGGCGTCGCGGCAAATAATGCGGCGCCACAGTGGCTGATGATCAGCTCGATTTCTCAGACTTCGCAGTTCTCGTGGTCTGTTATCGCTGATGAGAAAAGCGCTGCGCTGACCTGGTACTACTATTCGAGCAACAACGGCCAGGGGCCGATCAATATGACCACCAATAGCCCCGCGGGAATCACCCTGACGTTTGGGGAAGATTCCGGCGGCAATTTTCTGTCTGTCGGTGGGTATAACGCTTCGAACTCTGCGAGTGCGAACAACTACTTCTCTTCGTCCGGGATGACCGTGCTTCGAGACCCTGCCACCGGGTTGTTGATCGATACCGGATCGATCTCGCCGAATATTCCTCTTCTATCGAATCAGGCCGATACAGGAACAACGGTCTACCCCCTGGAGCATGCCGACCTGATCCGGTTGCCATGGATGACGACGAGCAAGGAGGGAGGGTATTTGCGAGGACTGGCCATCCAGCCGACGGCGCAAGGCTATTTGAATTACGCCATGCGGTCGGTGGGGAGGGCGGTGGCTGTCACCGACTTCAGCTTGTCGAATGCAGCGAACCCGTTCGAGTTGGTGACAGGGCTGAAGGTGGTTCCCTGCAAAGAGTACAACGCGCATCCAGGCATCTTCATCACGGACGACGCGAGGTTCTGGTGATGGCTCTTTCCGTGATGGTAGCTCCCGTGCTGATCGACAGAGTCCAGCCGCCGCGGGTGCGCTTCCGTTTCCGTATCCTGCGCGAGGGCGAGGTCACTGCGGAACAGAAGAACCTGGTGTTTTATCGGGACTTCAATTCGCAGACCTTCACCAGCCTGGGCTTTGCCACTGAGGATGGCGAGTACACCCAGTGGGAGTCTGTGCGCCTATCGACGTTGAACGATCAGGGCGACTGGCTGGTGGTTGGCTATGACGACACAGCCCCGAAGAAGATCCGAGCTGCATACCTGAGCATCAGTGCCGACGGCACCTACACCTTCAACATCACCAGTGGCGATGGTTCGGGTGGTGGCGAGTCGGCCGAGATCACGGCGCGCGTGCGCGTCGATGGTGTGCTCGCTGAGCGGGAGGTGGTGTTTGTGGAAAAGCCTTCCAGCGGCCAGTTCCGCATTGCCGGCTACGGGCCCGCCCAGGACGGTGAGTCGGTCGTCGAGCTGAAGGTCACGGATGGCCTGGTCTACGCCGTCGCGCTGGATGACTGGGGAACGGCCTTTCAGCCGAGCCTGAGCGTCGCCGAGGGGCAGGTGATCCGCCCCACCGTGATGTTGGGGTGGCTGTACCGGGTGACGCAGGCCGGCCAACTGCCCGCCGTTGAACCAACCTGGTGGGACGAGAGCCTGCAGGGGCCGCAACCGCTTGGCACGGCTCGGGCCGAGGTGGTGCGCTACTACCGCCCGCAGGCGCTCGGCCCGCAACCTGTGGAGTTGATCTGATGCTGACCCATGATGCGGTGGCGGGCTGGAGCAAGGCCCGCCGCCAGTTCGATCTTGTGCGCCGTTCGGAGTGGGGGACGGTGGCCGCCAAGGAGGTGGCTACCTCGGCGCCCTGGGGCCAGGGTGAGGCGCGGAACGCCGGCCTGGCGGGGCGATGGAACACGGTGGCGCAGGCCGACCATGGCCACGGCGGGCGCTGGAGGCAGGGCGGGGCGCTGGAGGCCGACGCCGCCAGCCGCTGGGACACCGTCGCGCAGGTTGACCTGGCGCGGCGCCTGGACTGGGACCACTCGGTCAAGCCCCAGGACACCCGCCTGCGCCTGCTCTACAACCCCAAGCCCGCGCGCAAGGACACGTCCAGCGGGCAGGCGTGGTTCCGCTGCGACGAGTTCGGCCCGCGCTTCGACGCCGCGGCCGAGCGCGCCGCCAGCCTCTACGTGCCCACGCCGGGCCTAGTGGACTTCAGCTTCGGTGGGGAACGCTACGTGCCCAGCACGTCGGCAATCGTGTTCTTCGACTTCCGCTACAGCCCGCAGCCGCATGCCATCCAGCCGGTGGACAGCGGCGCGGTGGTGCGCTTCACCCCGGCGCGTATCATCGACCAGATGCGGACCATGCCCTGGGGCTGGGGCACGCCGACCGATCCGCGCCCGACGGGCATCGTTTACCCGGACTACCCGGGGCCTGTGGTCGTTGTCGACCCGCCCGAGGAGCCGACCATTCTGGAGACCTACATGATTGCCAACACGGTCACCCTGGTGGAGCTGGCCGGCGGCACGCCGCTGGACGCCAGCAACATCCGCATCGGCCTCGACATCGATTCGTTCGCCTGGACGTTCAGCGCCGACCTGTTCGGCCGCACCTCGCTCAACCTGGTGCTGCAGGATGCCGACGGGCCGAAGACCGTCGAGCTGGTGGTCAACGGCTGGACCTGGCACTTCCTGGTCGAGCGCTACAGCGGCACCGGCAAGTTCCCGGAGGAGCGCTACACGATCAGCGGCAGCAGCCGCACCCAGCTCCTCGCCGCGCCCTACGCGCCGAAGCGCAGCGGCATGAACACCAGCCCCATCAACGCCCGCAACATCGTCGACGACCAGCTGGAGTTCACCGGCTTCGCGGCGACCTGGGACACGGTGTCGATGGGACCGCCGGACTGGACGCTGCCGGCCGGCGCGTTCAGCTACACCGAGATGGCGCCGATGGAGGTGATCCACCGCCTGGCCGAGGTCGCCGGCGGCATCGTGCGGCCGGACCTGGCCGGCGACGCCTTCACGGTTCTGCCGCGCTACCGCGAAGCGACCTGGTACTGGAACAGCGCGATTCCCGACTGCATCGTGCCGGCGGAGATCGTCGCAGAGTGGGGCAGCGAATGGTCGCCACAGCCGGAGTGGAATTTCGTCTACGTCAGCGGCACCAACTACGGCGTGAGCGTGCAGGTGCGGCGCGCCGGCACGGCCGGCGACGAGCCGGCGGCGGACGTCATGGAGGACTGGATGACCGGCACCGACGTTGCCCGTGCCCGCGGGATCTGCGAGCTGTCGAAAGGCGGCAGCCAGGCCATCGAGACGCGGCGTATCCCGCTGTTCGCGGACGGCGACAACACTCCGGGGCTGGTGCAGCCGGGCATGATCGTTGAGTTCCGCGACCCGGACGTCACCTGGCGCGGGCTCTGCCTGGGCGTCGACATCACCGCCGAAGGCGTGGGCGCCTCGCGCGTTTGGCAGACGCTGCGGATCGAGCGGCACTACGGGAGCAGCAGCTGATGGCCACCGTGAACCCCTGGAAAAAGTTCATCGGGCTGCTGCCCGGTGGAGAGCGCACGGTGGGGGAGGTGGTCAGCATCGACGCTGCCGCCGGCACCAGCGTGGTGGAGCTGCGCACCGGCACCCGGGTGCTCGCCCGCGGCACCTCGGTGGCTGCCGGCCAGAACGCGTTCCTGGTCGACGGCCAGGTCACCGGCCCGGCCCCGGACCTGCCGCAGTACGACTTCGAGGTCTGAGCCCGCCGGCCAGGCCTTCAACCCAAGCCCGCCACCTGGCGGGCTTTTTCATGCCCGGAGGAAACCATGGGCCAAGACCGTGATGTAGATGTGCTGGCGCGGACGCTGTGGGGCGAGGCGCGCGGCGAAGGCGCCGCCGGCATGGTCGCCGTGGGCTGGACGATCCGTAACCGCGCGGCGAAGCCTGGCTGGTGGGGGCGGGACATCGTCAGCGTCTGCCAGGCGCCCTGGCAGTTCAGCTGCTGGAACAAGAACGATCCGAACTATCCGTACCTGTCCGGCGCGAAGCAGATCCCGGCCGGCGAGTACCTGCGCGCCAGAGAGGCCGCACTGGCGGTGATCAGCGGCAGCCAGCTGGACCCAACCGGCGGGGCCACCCACTACTACGCCACCACCATGGCCAAGCCGCCGGCCTGGGCGGCGAAAGCGAAACGCACGGCAGTGATCGGCCACCACGCCTTCTTCCGCGACGTCCCGTAGGAGCGAACCATGCAGAACTTCCCGTGGAAGGCGGCCGGCCTGGTGCTGGCCGCGCTGCTGCTGGTCGCCGTCGGCACCGGCTTGGGTGTGTGGCTGGCCGCCGGGCACTACCGTCCGCAGCTCGATGCCGCGGCCGTGGATCTGACCAGCTGTCGCGCGGCCCGGGGCAACCTCGAGGCACTGGTGGGCGACCAGAACGCCGCCATCGCTGGCCTGGCTAACCAGGCCCAGCAGCGCCAGGCACGTGCCGCCCAGGCCGTGGCCGATGCCCAGCAGCAGGCCGGCGAGCACTACGCCGCGGCGCAGCGCCTGCAGCAGGAGCACGCCGAGGGTGATCAGTGCGCAGCGGCAGAGGCGGTCATCGACAAGGAGTTGGGCCTATGAAACCGCAGGAGTGGCGAAAAGCTGCAGGTGCAGCGATTTTCGGCAGGTGCAGCCGAAAAGTGCAGGTGGTGCAGGTGCTGGGGGTGATGTTCGCGCTGGCGGGATGCGCTGGCCAGGTCGAGCCTGAGCCGCGCACGGTGCGCGTAGAGGTGCCGGTTGCGGTGCCCTGCCGGGCGCCGGCGGTGCAGGAGCCGACCTGGGCCACGGCGAGCTTGCGGAAGGGGGACAGCCTGCAGACCAAGGTCCGGGCGCTGCTGGCAGAGCGGCAGCAGCACCTGGGCTACGAGGCGCAGTTGCGTGCCGCGGTGCAGGCCTGCCAGTAGGGTATGATGCCGGCCTCGATCAACAGGAGGTCGGCATGCTCATCATTCGTCAGGGCACTTTCTCTCGGCTTCAGCTGGAGCGCATGGTCGGCAAGGCGGGCAATTTCGGGATTTGGGAATACCACGTGTCGGCGAACTCCGACATGTTCCCCGGCTACGCGGCTGGTCGCCATGCCGCTATCTCCCCGGCGGAACCGAAAGAGGGACAGGAAGTTGAAGCATTCGTCATGCTCCGATCCAACTCCCCGCAGGAGGAGTGGCGGCCGGCAGGAAAAGGCGTCGCGGAGTACCGCTGAATGCTCGGTAGACTCGGCGCAAAACCACCCCTGGAGCCCGCGTGGATACGTTTGCGAAACGCCGAAAAGTGGTGTGTTTTGCCTAGTCAAAATGGTACGATTTCCAAGCTAAATCAAAGGCTTGGATTGGATATGTCCGCTGTATGGGGTGCAAGGGGTCGAGTGTTCGAATCACTCCGTCCCGACCAAAAAACTCCAAAAAATCCAAGCACTTACGGGTGCTTGGATTTTTTTATGCCTGGCGTTTTTGGTGGCTGATCTAAAAATGATCGCTCTGGTTGCCAATTGGTTGCCAATTGAGATTGGCTTGAGAGCGATGGAGGAATAGGATCGATCAAGAAGGCGGAGTGCTATCAGCTTTCTGCGTGATGCGTGATGCGTGATGCGTGATGCGTGGATGGTGGCGCTGATGAATAAGGGCGGGGAGTGTCTCATGGAGCTGATCGACAACATCAATTCGCTGCTTGGCGAGAGTCTCAAGGGTACGCTCAAGCCTGGCGCCAAATTGAAGATCGCCGCGTCCTGCTTCTCGATATACGCTTACGTGGCGCTCAAGCGAGAGCTTGAAAGCATCGACTCCCTGGAGTTCATCTTCACCTCGCCGACCTTCGTGCCCAACGAGGCGACGGACAAGCTGAAGAAGGAACAGCGCGAGTTCCACATTCCCAAGGCCGAGCGTGAGCGTAGTCTGACCGGAAGCGAGTTCGAGATCCTACTGAAGAACAAGCTTACCCAGAAAGCCATTGCCAGGGAGTGTGCCGACTGGATCCGTCGCAAGGCTACTTTCCGCTCCAACCGTGGCCAGGCACCCATGCAGCCATTCATTGGGGTGCGTGCGCCAAGCTCAGAGTCCGTCTACATGCCGGTGCAAGGGTTTACGGCGGTCGACTTGGGCTACCAAAAGGGTAACGCGCTTTCCAACATCGTCACCCGCTTCGATGAGCCAGCCCATACGGGCATGTTTCTCAATCTGTTCGAGCAGATCTGGAACGACCAGGAAAAGCTGGAAGACGTCACCGCTCGGCTCTGTGATCACATTGCCTCGGTGTATCAGGAGAATGCCCCCGAGCGTATCTACTTCCTAATGCTCTACAACATCTTTCGTGAGTTCCTGGAGGATGTGAGCGAGGACGTGCTACCTAACGATCGTACCGGCTATCAGGATACGGTGATCTGGAACAAGCTCTTCAACTTCCAGCGCGATGCGGCCACCGGCCTGATCAACAAGCTGGAAACCTACAGCGGTTGCATCCTTGCCGATAGCGTAGGCCTGGGTAAGACCTTTACCGCGTTGGCGGTGATCAAGTACTACGAGCTGCGCAACAAGTCCGTCCTGGTGCTCTGCCCGAAGAAGCTGGCCGACAACTGGCTCACCTACAACCAGAACCTGAAGACAAATATCCTCGCCAAGGATCGCTTTGCATACGACGTGCTGTGTCACACCGACCTGAGCCGCAGCCGCGGCACCTCTCTGGGTATGCCGCTGGATCGGGTCAACTGGGGCAACTACGACCTGGTAGTGATCGACGAGTCGCATAACTTCCGCAACAACGATCTCTACAAGGACAAGGAAACTCGTTACCAGCGGCTGATGAACCAGGTCATCCGCCAGGGGGTG
Source organism: Pseudomonas citronellolis (assembly GCF_001586155.1). Lineage (NCBI taxonomy): Bacteria > Pseudomonadati > Pseudomonadota > Gammaproteobacteria > Pseudomonadales > Pseudomonadaceae > Pseudomonas > Pseudomonas citronellolis. Next base: position 4,584,080 of record NZ_CP014158.1, on the reverse strand, counting down.
AAGACCAAGGTGCTGATGCTCTCGGCGACTCCGGTTAACAATCGTTTCAGCGATTTGCGTAACCAGCTGGCGTTGGCCTACGAGGGTGACAGCGAGAACCTCAATGACAAGCTGCGTACCGAGAAAGACATCGACAGCATATTTCGCCGCGCTCAGGCGGCGTTCAACGCTTGGGCCAATCTGCCGCCGGAAAAGCGCACGGCGGCGGCCATTCTTAACAGCCTGGATTTCGACTTCTTCGAGCTGCTGGACAGCGTGACCATTGCGCGCTCTCGTCGACACATCGAAACCTTCTACAACACTGCCGACATTGGCCGTTTCCCGGAGCGCCGCAAGCCGATGTCATTCCATTGCCCGCTGACTCAGCGCGACGATGTCATTGGCTTCAACGAGATCTTCAATCACCTGTCGTTGCTCAAGCTCGCCGTATATGCGCCGGTGAGCTACATCCTGCCCAGCCGCCTGAGGAAGTATGAGGAGCAGTACGACACCCAGGTGGAAGGTGGGCGAGGCAAGCTCAAGCAGGTTGATCGGGAGAAGAGCCTGCAGGCGTTGATGACCACCAATTTGCTCAAGCGTTTGGAGAGCTCGGTGGAAGCTTTCCGTCTGACCCTGCAAAGTCTGCAGGCCAGCCATCGCAGCGCCCTGGATAAGATTGCTCAGTTCAACAAAACCGGCCAGTCAACAGGTTTTGCCGACGTCACCGCGGCCTTTGAAGAGGCTGACTTCGATGAGGACAGCTGGCCGATGCCTGGCGACATTAGCATTGGCAAAAAAATTCAGATCAGTCTGGAGGATATGGACCTGCCCTCATGGGAGCAGGATCTGCAGGCCGATTTGCTGTTCATTGACGAGCTGTTGGGTGAAATGTCCAAGGTCACCCCGGCCGATGATGCCAAGCTGCAACACTTGAAAACCCAGATCGCCAGCAAAATCGCCTCGCCGATCAACCCCGGCAACAAGAAGGTGCTGATCTTCACTGCCTTCGCCGATACCGCTAACTACCTGTACGACAACTTGGCTGATTACCTGCAACGAAACTACCAGGTGCACACGGGCAAGGTCACCGGCAGCGACGCGCCGAAATCCACCCTTGGCACCATGCCGGGCAGCCGGCAGAGCTACGACTTCCAGGGCCTGTTGACCCTGTTCTCGCCACGCTCAAAGGAGAAGGCGGCGATCTATCCGGACGAGCCGCGCGAGATCGACATTCTCATCGGCACCGATTGTATTTCCGAGGGCCAGAACCTGCAGGACTGCGACTACCTGATCAACTATGACATCCACTGGAACCCGGTACGAATCATTCAGCGCTTTGGCCGGGTGGATCGGATCGGCTCGCAGAACAGCAGTATTCAGCTGGTCAACTACTGGCCGGATATCAGCTTGGACGAGTACATCAATCTTAAGGAGCGGGTGGAAAATCGCATGATGATCGCCGACGTCACTGCGACCGGCGATGACAACGTGCTCAATGCTCAAGCCAACGACGTGGCCTACCGCAAGGAACAGCTGCGCCGTCTGCAGGATGAAGTGATCGAGATGGAAGACTTGAAGACCGGCGTCTCCATTACCGACCTCGGTCTCAACGACTTCCGCATGGATCTGCTCAACTACATCAAACAGCACGGCGAGTTGAACCATCTGCCCAACGGCATGCATGCTGTGGTGCCTGCACAGCCGGAGCTGGGTTTGCTACCGGGCGTGATCTTCACCCTGCGCAACCGCAACCATGGCGTGGACATCAACCAGCAGAACCGCCTCTATCCCCACTATCTGATCTACATCGATAACCATGGGCGGGTAATCAGTGACTACAGCGAGGCCAAGCGTCTGCTGGACCTGGCCCGCACTGCCTGCAAAGGGCAGGGGCAACCGATCAGAGATGCCTACCAGCGCTTCAACCAGACCACGAACGATGGCCGCGATATGCAGGCCTACTCCAATCTGCTGGATCAGGCCATTCACTCGATGATCGAAGTGAAGGAAGAGAAGGACATCGACAGCCTGTTCAGTGGCGGCAAGACCACCGCCTTGGTGGACACCATTGCCGGTCTGGACGACTTCGAGCTGATCACCTTCATCGTCATTCAGGATGTGGCATGACTCGGCCCGCGCCAGTCTTGTTCGCGTTTCCTGGCCAGGCCAGAGTTGGCCGTCCGGTGCCGAAAACCAAGATTTATGAGCACGGCCAGATAGGCAGCGCGCTGCGTGACAAGTTTGTCGCTCAGATCGAGCAAATAACCTGGGCCTACAAGTTGGCGCCGGAGACTCTTAACCTGTCGGCGCGGCCGGAGGTGCCGGAGATTCAGGTTTTCGACATCGAGCTCAAAGGCGCGGAGCTGGACTACGAAGTCTTGCGTGCGATTGATCGAGCTATTCCGCTGCCGATCATTTTTCAGCTGTACCGAGACCAGCAGGCGTGCATGGTTGCTGCTTTCAAGCGACCCAGCCAGGCCGAGGCGGGCAAGTGGGTACTCGATAACTATCTCGCTGGTCCCTGGCTGGCGGATACAGTTGAACGACAGTCTTTGCCCGTGGCGCTGGATCTACAAGGGCTTTACGAACAGCTGCTGCGCAGCCTGCTACCGCAAGCCGCTCGAGTCGGCGAAAGCTTGCTCGAGCAGTTGGAGCGTCTAGCCCGGCTGCGTGGCCGGCAGAGCGAGTACAACAAGCTGGAAGCTCGCCTGCACAAGGAAAAACAGTTCAACCGCAAGGTGGCGCTTAATGCCCAGTTGCGGGAACTGAAAAATGAAATCGATCAACTGAGTGCATAGACTCCAGTTGGTAATTAATTACTAGAGATATACAGGACGTCCCGTGGACAAACTGAAAATGCATTCGCCGAATCTGGCTGAGATGAATATTGAAAAGCTAACCCAGCTTTTTCCTGGTTGCGTGACAGAAACGGCTGATGGCAAGGGAGGGCTGAAAAAAGGTATCGATTTGGACCTGTTGCGTCAGGAGCTTTCTTTGCACGTTGTTGAAGGGGCGCAGGAGCGCTACCAGTTGAATTGGCCAGGTAAGCGTGAAGCCTTGCTTGCTGCTAATGCACCTATTGCGAAAACGCTACGGCCGTGCCGAGAGGAAAGTATCGACTTTGATAAGACGCAGAACCTCTTCATTGAGGGCGATAATCTGGAAGCGCTCAAGTTGCTACAGGAAAGCTATCTCGGAAAGGTTAAGTTGATCTACATCGACCCACCTTACAACACCGGTCGCGATTTCATCTATGACGACGACTATAAGGACGACACCGAAAGCTATCTGACACGTTCCAATCAGATTAGCGCCACTGGTGCACACTTGGTGGCAAATACCGAAGCTAATGGCCGCTTCCACTCCGATTGGCTGAGCATGATCTACTCGCGTCTTCGGCTCGCCCGTAATCTGCTTCGCGACGACGGTGTGCTGTTCATCTCAATTGATGACAATGAGGTCGATAATCTTCGCAAGGTTTGCACCGAAGTTTTCGGGGAAGAAAATTTCGTGGCGCAGATTATCTGGCAGAAGGTCTACTCCCCCAAGAACACTGCTTATTGGTTCTCCGAGGACCATGACTACGTACTGGTCTACGCTCGAAATAAAGACTCTTGGCGTCCAGAGCTCCTTCCCAGGACTGCAGAGATGGAGGCTCGTTACAAGAACCCTGACGACGATCCACGTGGGCCGTGGAAGGCCGCAGATCTATCTGCAAGGAATCGTTACGATGCCGGCGTGTATCCAATCACATGCCCTTCTGGAAGAACAATTGACGGCCCGCCACGAGGCATGTACTGGCGTTTTAGTCAGGAAAAATTTAGAGAGCTTGATGCGGATAACCGCATTTGGTGGGGGGAAGACGGCAACAACGTGCCTGCAATCAAGCGCTTCTTGTCAGAGGTCTCCAGTGGTCGGACTCCGCAAACCCTCTGGTTCTACAGGGAAGTCGGCCACACCCAGGATGCCAAGAAGACGCTGCTCAAATATGTCCCGTTCCAGCACACCGAGAATGTCCTCAATTCGGTCAAACCGGTGGAGCTGTTACAGCGCATCCTACAATTGGCGGGCAAGCCAGACGAACAAAGCATCGTGCTCGACTTTTTCAGCGGCAGTGCGTCCACTGCCCATGCTGTGCTGAAACAGAATTCCGAGGATGGCGGTAACCGTCGTTTTATCGCCGTACAGATATCCGAGCCGTTGCCTCGACCTGAACCGGGTCTCGGCTCGATCTTCGAGATGGGGCTCAGTCGAGTGCGGAACTTCAGCGCAGAATTGCGTAAAAAAAAGGAAGCCGTTGGGCTCGACTTAGGATTCCGCGTCCTGAAGGTGGATACATCTAACATGCAGGAGGTGTATTACACGCCGGATGCTGTCACTCAGGATCTGCTGTCTGATCAGATCGACAATATCCGCGAAGACCGCACACCCGAAGATCTTCTGTTCCAGGTGCTGCTGGACTGGGGCGTAGATCTGGCTCTGCCAATCAGCCAGGAGGCCATCGCCGGCAAGCAGGTGTTCTTCGTTGACGGCAACGCCCTGGTTGCCTGTTTTGATAAGGGCATCGACGAGGCATTCGTGAAACAGATTGCCGAGCGTAAGCCGCTGCGCGTGGTATTCCGCGACAACGGTTTTGCCAGCGACAGCGTGAAGATCAACGTCGAGCAACTGTTCAAGCTGCTGTCGCCGATGACCGAAATCAAGACGCTGTAAGGGGCTTGCCATGAAGCTGAAATTCAAGGAGCAGGCCTACCAACTCCACGCTGTGGAGTCCCTCGCCGACTGCTTTGCCGGCCAGCCCAAATCGTCGGGCGTGAGCTATCGCATCGATCCAGGTGTCGGCGGCGCGCCGTTGGCGCCGCAGCAGGGCTCCCTGGCTGGTATGGAGCGGCAGCCGAACATCGCGCCTGTGGATGCTGGTTTTCGCAATGCGGAGCTGGCCCTGACGCAAGATCAACTGCTGACCAACCTGCAGGCGGTGCAACGTCGGCAGAACCTGCTGCAGTCGGCTGCGTTGGTAAACGACAAGAAAACCGGTTGCTCGATCAACCTCGATATCGAGATGGAGACCGGTACCGGGAAGACCTACTGCTACATCCGCAGCATGTTCGAGCTGAACAAGCGTTACGGCTGGAGCAAGTTCATTGTTGTGGTGCCGAGCATCGCCATCCGCGAGGGGGTCTACAAGTCGTTGCAGATCACCGCCGAGCATTTCCTGGAGCGTTACGGTAAGAAGGCGCGCTTCTTCATCTACAACTCCAAGCAGCTACACAACCTGGAGAGCTTTTCCTCGGACGCCGGCATCAACGTCATGGTGATCAACGTCCAGGCCTTCGCTGCACGCGGCGCAGACCAGCGGCGGATCTATGAGGAGCTGGATGACTTCCAGTCGCGCCGCCCTATCGATGTGATCAAGGCCAACCGGCCGATTCTGTTCCTCGATGAGCCGCAGAAGATGGAGGGGACCAAAACCCTCGAATCGTTCAGCGAGTTCAACCCGCTGTTTATCGTGCGCTACTCGGCAACTCACAAGACTGAGTACAACAAGATCCACCGTCTAGATGCGCTCGACGCTTACAACCAGAAGCTGGTGAAGAAGATCGACGTGCGCGGTATCACTGTCAAAAACCTGCCCGGCACCAATGCCTATCTGTTCCTGCAGGGAATTGATATCTCCAACAAGGCCCCGGTGGCGCGGGTGGAGATGGAGATCAAGCAGAACAGCGGTATCAAGCGTGTCATGCGCAAGCTTGGCCACAACGACAATCTGTACGACCTGTCCGGTGGCCTGGATCAGTACAAGGGCTATGTGGTCGCCGAGATCGATGCGCGGATCGATATCCTGAGCTTCACCAATGGCGTGGAGCTGGTCGCCGGTGAGGCTGTGGGCAACCTGGATGAGCCGGCTATGCGCCGCATCCAGATCCGCGAGGCGGTAAAGGCGCACTTCGAGAAAGAGATGATGCTGTTCAGCAAAGGCATCAAGGTGCTGACGCTGTTCTTCATCGACGAGGTTGCGAAGTACCGTCAGTACGACGAAAGCGGAGAGCAGCCGGGCGAGTATGCGAAGGTCTTCGAGGAGGAGTACAACGCCTACCTAAACGAGGTGCTGAGCCTGGAGGATACGCCGTACAACCGCTACCTGAAGGGGATTCTGGTTAGTCAGACCCACAATGGCTACTTCTCGATCGACAAGAAGAGCAAGCGTCTGGTCGACCCGGCCACCAAAGCGAAGTCGACCGAAACCGATGACGTGGATGCTTACGACCTGATTCTCAAGGACAAGGAACGTCTTTTGTCCTTCGACGAGCCGGTGCGTTTCATCTTCTCCCACTCGGCCCTGCGCGAAGGTTGGGATAACCCCAACGTCTTCGTCATTTGTACGCTCAAGCACAGCGACAACACCATTTCCCGCCGTCAGGAAGTCGGTCGGGGGCTGCGCCTTTCGGTCAACCAAAACGGCGACCGAATGGACTACCCGGCGACCGTTCACGACATCAACGAATTGACCGTCGTGGCCAGCGAGAGCTACAGGGAGTTCGTCGGCGCCTTGCAGAAGGACATCAGCGAATCGCTGTCAGCAAGACCGCGCGAAGCCAACGAGAAATACTTCACCGGCAAGGTTCTGCAGACCCTGAGCGGCGACGTGGAAGTCACGCCGCAAATGGCCAAGCAGATCTACAAATATCTGCTGAAGAACGATTACACCGACGACAACGATCAGATCACGCTTGCCTACCACGCCGCGAAGAAGGATGAGCAGCTGGCCGAGCTGCCTGATGAGCTGAAGCCCTATACCCAGCAGGTGTTTCAGCTGATCGACAGTGTGTTCAGCGAGGCGCAGCTGCCGCATATTGGCGACGGCCGCAAGACCAAGGTCAATCCGCTCAACGCCAACTTCGAGCGCCAGGAGTTCCAGGCACTGTGGAGTAAGATCAATCGCAAGGCCGCGTACACCGTCAACTTCGAGGCCGACGAGCTGGTCGAAAAGTGCATTGCCGCACTCAACGACAAGGATGAGGGACTGCGGGTAAAGCCCATGCAGTACATCATCGAGCGCGGCACGCAGAAAGAGCATGCCAGTTTCGACGAATTGAAACGGGGCGAGGCGTTCAAGCTGGCGCAGACGGCCACCGAGACTTACACAAACTCGGTGCATTCGGCGGTGAAATACGACCTGCTCGGTAACCTGGCCGAGGCCACCCAGCTGACGCGCCGCACCATCGCGCGCGTTCTGCAGGGTCTGAATGCTGCCGTTTTCAGCCAGTACAAGACCAACCCGGAAGACTTCATCGCCAGGGCTGCCACGCTGATCAACGAGCAGAAGGCCACGGCTATCGTCGAGCATATTGCCTACGACCCGGTGGCCGAGACCCATAGCTCGGACATCTTCACCGCCGAAAAGCCGAAAGACGACTTTAGCAACGCTTTCGAGGCCAAGCGCCACATCTACGACTACGTGTTCACCGACTCGACCAACGAGCGCAAGTTCGTCGAGCAGTTGGATGCCAGCACTGAGGTAGTTGTTTACGCCAAACTGCCGAAGAGCTTCTTCATCCCCACCCCAGTTGGTAACTACAACCCGGACTGGGCCATTGCCTTCAACGAGGGCAAAGTGAAGCACATCTACTTCATTGCTGAAACCAAAGGTTCCATGTCCAGCCTGGATCTGCGTGCCATCGAGGCCTCGAAGATCGCCTGTGCGCGGAAATTCTTCGCCAAGATTACATCGGAGCAGGTTAGGTACGACGTGGTGGATGGGTATGGGAAGCTGATGGAGTTGGTCAAGTAGCCAGCTCCGCAGTCAGGATCAATTCTTCGAGTCGTTTTTGATATGGATATTCAGCCGGACAAGCAGAACCTGGATCGCACCTTTGCATCGACGGTTTACTACATCGATTTCTATCAGCGGGACTACAAGTGGACGGAGGAGCCCGTACGGCGTCTGGTTGACGATGTCTTCTACCAGTTCGATGAAGCCTATTCCAAGCACTCGGCTCTGGAACCGAACTCGGAGAGTATCAACGCCCGGTATCCCTGGTACTACCTCAACACCTATGTCACCAACACCGTACAGGGCAAAGTGTTTGTAGTTGACGGCCAGCAGCGCCTGACAACCCTGACGCTTTTTCTGGTTCAGCTGTTCCGGATGGCCAAGGTCTTCGAGTCGAAGACCTCTGGTTGGTTGGAGCGCAAAATCGCCGGCTATTCGGGGGTGGAATACGAGTTTTGGATGAACCACGTCCGTCATATCCATGTTCTCAAGGCCCTGATGGATGGTGTCGCTCCCGAGGCTGTAGATAGATCCACAGGCTTGACGGCTGCCAACATGCTGAGGAACTTCTCGGTAATCGCGGCGGAGCTATCTACCCGTTTGAACAGCAAGCACAAGTTCGAGACCTTCGTTCACTACTTCCTTTACCGCCTGGTGCTCATCAATCTGTCCGTCGATTCTACCCATGTACCGATGGTGTTCGAGGTCATCAATGACCGTGGTGTACGACTCAAGCCTTACGAGATATTGAAAGGAAAGCTCCTGGGGCAGATCGACAAGCTTGAACTTGACTCTGGTAACTATAACGAGCTCTGGGATACGCACGTGAGGGCGGTGAACGCCTATCGGGAAGATGAAATCGATAGTTTTTTCCGTTACTGGTTGAAGAGCAAGTTCTCCGATAGCCGAAAGGCTGGACAGCGCTTTGATGGCGACTACCACAGAGAAATGTTCAAGAGTGATATCAATCAGCTTCTCCAGCTTGAGCATGATTCCTCCAAGGTCAAAGCATTTCTCAAGGAGGATTTTTCGTACTACACGAAGCTGTATGTACGACTGCTGCATGCCAGCCAGCACGAGAATGAACAGTACCCAGCGGTCTTCTTCAACAGCCTGAACGAGCTGGATAGTCAGTATCTGCTTATTTTGTCGGCCTGCACCGTGAATGATCCGGAGGAAGTCGCCAAGATTCGTGTGGTAGCAGAACAACTTGATCGAATGTTCTCGCTTCAGCAGCTGCAGGGCGCTTACGACAGTAATGAGTTTGCTGTTAAATTATTTGAGATTAGCGCCGAAATCCGCGAAAAGCCAGTGGCTCAGATCCCACTGGTGTTCGAGAAGCATCTTTTGCAGGAAATTACCAGGAAGCGTGCGATTGTCGTCTCATCCGTCTTTAGTTATAGCTTATTCCGCAATATGACTATTGATCGCTTGAATACTCGCTTCACTCGATTTTTCTTTGCTAGGGTAGAGCAATTTCTCGCCGAAGGTATGAAGCTAAAAATGAAGCATCCCTTGCAGAATCTTGTCACCCTCAGAGGCGCCAAGACTGGATTTCATATCGAACATATATTGTCACGCAATGCAGAAAGTCTTGATGCTTTCGATGGTGATGAAGAGCGCTTTGAGGTCGAGCGCAATCGGCTTGGCGGTGTGTTGTTGATGAAGGGGAAGGATAATATTTCGAGCGGTAATGAGCTATATGCGGACAAGCTGAGGTCGTATGCCAATACGCTTTATTGGAATGAGACGCTGCGCAGTGACTCTTACCACAGTAAATTGGACTTTCGCGATTTTGCTAAGCAATCTGGACTCGGATTTAGGGCGCTTGATGAGTTTGGTCCCAGTGATCTTGAAGAACGGCAAAAGCTACTCTTTGAGGTCGCGGCTTTAATTTGGAATGCAAGTTGACGTGTTTTTTATTATTTTGAGTTAATTCTTGAAAGTAAATGCGTTGGCTTTTCTAATTTTTTGGTGTGGGCATTTTGAGGAAAACTGCTGCTGAGCTTGCTATTGAATGGTAGCGTCAGGGGGGGTAAATCAGGTTTTTCTCAGTAATCATGGTTGATGGATTTTTTGGTGCTTAGGAGTGGCAATGGCTAATAATAAAAGTCCAAAAAGAATTACTCTGAATGTTTATTTGCTTAAAGAGCCCCCTGCTGGTGTTCAGTCTTGGACTCCAAAAGACTTCATCGCCAGTCCCATTGGGTCGGGTGGAAAGCCAAGGCAAATAGGAACGGATAAGTTTCCTCTCGGTCCAGATGGTATAAGCGGTACTCTATTTGTGCGTAAGCCACTGGTGGAAACCTCGCCTGAGTGGTTGAGCTTTGTTCAGTCAGGGCTTGCTGATGATGTAAATACTTCCAGATGGAAGAACAAGAGTATCTCTGCTATTTTGGTGGTGCAGCAGTCTGGTCGACAATTTGCTATTGCATTTGGATATGGTAGGCACTTGATTGAGCCTAGACTTATCGAAGACCGTTTCGGCATTCGGGTAGTTCTCAATAGTGTTTTGCCTGATAAAATAGCGTCAATTGATCGCCAGACATTTGATGCATCTCCAAGAATAAGTCGTACCCAGACGGTTAAAGCTGCAGCCGTATCCGACTATATGATCAATGCTGAGCAAGACCTGCTCAGAGGGTTGGTTGGGCACACTAAAAGTGATTATCTAGAGATTTTCGGTAGCGTCATAGCGGGAATTGACTCTTTTAAAGCCTCCATTCCAATGGAGCTTTCTGGCCTAGGTGGTTTTCTTAAACTTGCCCTGGAGCGATCGGCTTCAAAAGACTATTTGGATCGAGATGAAGATGGGCATCCTAGCGAGTTCTCTTGGGTTGAGAATCTGCTGCCTGTCAAGGATAAAGATCTTATTTCTACACTCGAAAACCAGCTTTGGGAGGCACTAAATTCTACGGAAAGGAAAAATATGTGGCTTGCAATTCCAGACATAATTGACTGGTCTGGGGTTACCGGCTTTGCCTATAGCAATAATGCTCAGGATGATGAAATTGATCCAGTTCTTGATCTAGATAGATTTCTATCAACCCTTCGTAGCGGTGCCACGCTTGAAACACTTAAGCGACGAGATATTTTTTTAGTTCTATCTGATGGTTCTCCCTTAAGGTCTTTCAGTGCCTTCCGGTGCTTGTATGCTGAGGTGAGAAATAAGTTAGGCTTATTTATTTTGAATGTTGGTAGTTGGTTTAAGGTAGAGAGCTCTTTTCAAACAGCTGTTGAGGGGTATTTTTCGAGTCTTCCAAGAAAGAAATTTGAAGCCCCATTTGTTGAATATCAACATGATGGCGAAGGCTCCTATAATGAAGATGTATGCGCTCGGGCAGGCGGTGCTTTAGCGATGCTGGACAGAAAGCTTATAAGGTTTGGTGGCAGCTACGACAAAATTGAGGTTTGCGATATATATAAGCCTAAAATTGGTAATGAGAGAGGTGAATTTATTCATGTTAAGCGCGGGCGAGGATCGTCCACGTTGAGTCATCTTTTTGCTCAAGGTTTTGTTGCGTCTACTCTTATGGTCAGGGAGGCTGGTTTTATTCAGGATGTAAATTCACAATTAATAGCGCAGAGCATTAATCCTGTCCCGAATCCATTTGAGGCACGTGGTAATGATGTTGTATACGCCATCGTTGATGGTCCTGCATCAGAGAATTTAGATATTCCTTTCTTTAGTAAGGTCACTTTGCAGAATTATGGGAAGACAATTTCCTCTTATGGCTTTCAGGTAAAATTAATGCATATTCCTGAGTCTGCAGTTTATCTTGCAGATGTCGCCAAGAAAGCTGCAGAAAAATTGGCCAAGAAGAAAGCTTCGGCAGCTAAGTCTAAAAAGGCTCCAAGCAGGGGGAGAGCCTCGAAAAAGAAAGTTGATTAAACCTTTCCTTTGGTATTCTTGGGATGTTCGTTGCTTTATATTTTTCGGTGTTTTTCTGACGCTGTGCGTGTGCAGCTTCCATGTCTATAAGAATTAGTGTTCTTCAGCCTCGTCGAAATATGGTCGGACAATGAGACTGGGAGCGTTTCTCAGTGACGTATTTGGCTTTGCAGAACACCGCATGCGCAAATTAATTGTGGAGGGTATGTCCGGTGATAACGTTACAGGGTTTACCTTGCTGGTAGAGGCATCGCAGTAAAGGCAGAACCTTGAATCAGGTGGGCTGAGCAAGTAGCAGGCAGTGCACTCAATGGCTCGTCCTCCCCATGCCTGTAAGGCCTTCAGCATGGTTCCTGCTATCAACTCGGCTCTGTCCTCTGTCGTGTTGTCTTGCTCTGAGGCTGATTGTTTGGCCGCCATCTGAAGCTGCTTGGCTCTATGGGCTTCTAGTGCGCGCTGCAGTTCGGCTTTCTCCTTGGCTAGCTCAATCTGCCGGGCTTGCTCAGCAGCCTCGCGCGCTGCCCGTTCGAGTTGCCACTGAGCGTTTATTTCGTCCGCCACTGACTGAAGCTTTTGCAGCGCGTTTGCTGCGAGCCTTTCACCGCGAATTGATCGAATCCAAAATCGGTTTGCCGAGTCATGCAGAACCGCGTGCTCGAACTTGGCCGGATCATTGATCTGCTCCAGTGCCAGGTGATGGAGATCAATCTCCATGCTGGAATGTTCCAGGGCTTCGAGCTGGCGATAACGCTCATGCTCCATCCGCGTTGAGAGCTTGATCCGGACGATCAGCTGCCGAGTAGATTGGTGCAGGACGGCATGACCTCTTAAGCTACCCAGGTCAACAAACCGCTCAACGTTATCGGCAGTGATCACCACTGGTTGCAGTTCGACCTTTTCCTCCAGCAGCCGGCCGTCTTGTGTGGCCACTCGGATTGTTTCTATAAGTGCCGGGAGCATGAGCTGCTTGTGCTTCGCGATCAGCGCGACTGCAGCACGTCTGACTCCTTCGCGGAATCCATCAAAGCAGTCATTCGATTTCGCATGGCGGAAGTGTGGTACGACCTTCTCGCCATTGTTGGCTGCGTTCAGCGGTTGCTGACATCCGGGGCAGATGCATCCACAACGCAGCCCGTTTTCGACCTCGTGGGCGCGAAAGAGGGTGCCGTCACGTTCACCGAAGGGGATCTTGGCTTCGTGCATCGCTCTATTAATCGAATGTATCCTGCGGAATTGAGGAGGCTTGCTTAAGGGCTAAGCGCAAATGCCCCTCGTCTTATATGGCGTTTCAAACTCGGGCAGGCAGCAACATTTTCTACGCCAATTAGCTGGGCTATCCAATCAAACTGGTGCTCTCTAACTTGCATTCTCGCGTTTTTTAGAGCAAGTAGCGTCGCCTTGGCGAGCACTTCATTCCCAAGTGAAGACCGCACAGGAGCGTACGCTAGGATGTCAACTGTTGTAATGAGCTTCAAGCTTTCAAAGCGCTCAGCAGCCACTCTGGTAGCTTTCTTCTCGTCAATGGCGGCAGATAACTCATTTCTGTATGCGAGGGCTAGAGTAGCCGCCTCGCCGTCGCCAAGTGAGCTTGAGGTATGTCCGGATACCATCCCAAAGAAATCCTCCAAGGCGGCTCCTGCTAACTCCTCGACTATCAAGACTTGGTCACTGATCAGCTCTGCAAGTAGCGCTGGTTCTGGACGGCCATTTACTGCTCCTTGCTCTATCTCGCGCACGACGTAGTCGGTTACATAGAGAGGCGTAGCCAATGCTCGCAGGATAGTGTTCGCATACCCCGTCGCCAGCAGATTTATGATTACGCTAGCATCCAGGACAATGGCATTTCTCTGATTAATGAGACAGCTTGAAAAGGTCATCTACCTCGTCCTCTTCTGCCTCATCAAGCAATTCACGCACTCTTTCGCGATCAAGCTTCAGCATCTCTGACATCTGCCCTTCGCTGACTAGATCTTTCTTCCATGCTTCGATCGCCAGCAAGAAGAGTCGTGACGATTGCGTCACATCAGCAGGGACTGAGTCAAATACAGTATCTCCTAGGACCTGGCGGGCTTGCTCATCAGTAATACCCCCATTATCCATGAACCAGTCCCAGGTGCCTTTCTTCGTTAGGCCCAGTTCTTCAAGGCGCATCACCATCGCTTGCCGGGATACGCCAAAAAAGCTGGAAAGCAGGATGATGTGCCTACGAGTGAGGTGGGTTGAGCCAATGGTCAGCTCCTTGAACTTCTCCATCACGGCCCGGGCTGGCGTGAGAAACGCACTCGCAAATGCATTCGCGTATCGCTCCTCACGGGAGTTTTCATATTTCTCGTCTTGATAGACTTCGGGCCGGCGTCGGGTCGCAATAAAATGACCAAGCTCATGAGCACTGGTTTGGGCCCGGCGGTCCTTTCGGTGGCTGGCATTGATTAGTATGCAAGCACCCACGGCGTCATCATAAGCAAACAGTCCAGAGACTTTTGGGGCGAGTTTTCGGCTATAGACTCGCACGCCTAGCTGTAGCTCCAAAAGTGCAAAGATGTCCTGAATTGGCCCTTCGCCGAGTCCCAGCCAGTTTCGGAGGCTTTGAGCATCGTGCTCCGCCTGCTTGCGGACATCACCAGGAAGGATAGTTTTCTCTGCAGGGTAGTTGTGTGCTCTCTGAATACCGAGCACATTTTCAAGCTCAACCTCAGCTCTGACGAGATCGTTCAGCATCCGCGCAGCTTGCTCGACACCTACCTCATTGGTATCTGGAAGCGAGCGGAAGCGTGGAACAAGATCCACATGAACGGCTTCCTGTCGCAGCAGCGAGTTGGCAGATACACCATAGCAGCGGCTAAGTGCCTGGATTTCATCGAGCCGCGCAGTACGTTGCCCTTTCTCAATGGCCACAAGCGTGGTGCGCGCTACGCCTACTGCTTTAGCGGCAGCATCTTGGGTGATGTTCGCGGTTTCCCGCGCAACCTTCAGTCGTTCACCCAGCTCTACTGGGCTGAGTTCGTAATTTGGTTTGGTCATGATGCGTGATCTATCCATTTTCTCACGAACGACTCTGGTCCCAGGTCGTTCGTAAACGCTGACCATTCCATGGCATGTTGTTGCAAGAGCCGGTCAAGATTCTCCGCCACCGTTTGTGGCGTTTCAGCCAAAGCACGAGCTAGCTCGTTCGTCCTGAGGCGTTTGATCAGTTCGTACTGCGTGGATTCCCTAATAGAAGATAGATGCTCGAAATGGAGCACCCCTGCGATGGCATATTCTCGCAAGGCTTGAGTTTGTCTGCTGAAGTCTTTTGCTGCTCCAGCTTCAAAGTCCGTTGCGCTCAACGATTCCCACACATAGGTCTCCGGCGCTTCATTCAAGCCAGCGGCATGTACGCTTAGGCGCCGCAGGATGCACGCAGCACAAATGCCACACTGTCGCCGTGAGCCTAAAACGGCAGTTTGCCGCGACTGCTGCCAACAAGATCTGGTAGTTGCCCAGCCAGCCCCATCTCCGCAGGTTTCGACGAATTCGTGCAGAGTTTCGCCTTTCGTTTTCCATAGACGGGGGAATTGGAATTGGATCGGATAGTCGAGTAGCGCGTTAACAAATCGCTCCATCAGCTTGGTGAAGACCGGATGGTTTCGGTAGTCCTCGTATCCATGACCAACTGGAAGGAGGGCCGGTGCGAGTGCGCCTTGGCCGCTTTCAGGAACGATGGTTGCTGGTGCATCAACTAGGTATGCCGCCATTGCAGATACGACAGCAAATTTGAATCCGCGGCTTCGGGCGCTAGTTTCAGTATTTTTGCGGTTGTCAAGTTTCACTGAATAGGGGAGTGCCGTGAACGGGATTTTGAGACGTTCCTTCCTGGAGATATCGTGCTGCTTGCTGCCTACTCTCACGCGAACCAAGCGATTTCCTAAGCGCTTGCTTTCCAGCTCGGCTACCGCACGGGAGTCCATTCCATCGCTATAGGCAATGACCGCTTCCGCGTTGGATGGGAACTGCATGTGATCTTGAACTGGTGGTTCTGCGGGAGCTTTTCGAGCGTGGAACTCGAAATACCAGGCATCTCCGGTAAGAAGGTTCAGTGCCTCCACTAGTGCTCCGGTAACTGCATTTTCTGACCATTTTTCGTGGTCATGAACTGGAATGCGTACATCAAAACGCCGCCCCCAATTCATTGTGCTGCGGGTAAGAGTGCGATCACAAAACTCAACGGCAGCGGCCACGACTAGGGCGTCATAGACCCTGGGTTGCCATTTTTGCGAGGAGAAGGATGCGAGAGCTTCTAGATTGAAATTGATGTTCTGTCCGAGATAGCAGGGCAGCATGCCTTTTTGTGGGCGTACGCCGGATTCGACCACATCAACAGCCATCTCCTTCAGAGGTAAGAAATTTTTCAAAGCGATACTCCCGCGTCCAAGCCGGTCATTTTTCTTGAACGCTGAGAGACCGGTGCCGGGCCCAACAGAATCAAGCCCAATTGGTTTTCTGAGAGTCCGCAGATTGCGTCGGAGATACGCGTGCTCACATGATCCGCTCGCCTGTGGTTGGACTCTCTCAGGTAGTGCTCTTCAACAGAGCGCACGGTTGCTAGTCCACGCATTTTGGCAGCAAGGCCTACAGCTTCATGAAACGCATCTGAACCGAATTTGCCTTCATGGATGAGCTCAATGCTGCATGCCACGACATTTCTGCCAAACACTGATCCAGCAGCAAGAGCGGTTGCATCATTTAGCTGAGCAAGCGCAATTTCAGGGAGCATGAGGGAATTGTCACGACCGGAAAATATGGACTTCAGTTCTTGGGTCAGTTCCCAGGAAACCTCCATCTTGAAATCGCTGGCGAGGGCGTTGGTTGCGGCCTCTGCCACTTCGCTGGCGCTGTAGGCAGCCTTGTCGCCGCGCATGGCCAGCTCTTTCCAAGGCTTTCGCATCGGCAAGCTTCTGTGGGGTCCGTCGCTCATCGTCCAGCCTCCGGTGATCACCGTCTCTGACAATGTCAGTAATTTCATTTAAAAAAATGACATTGTCAAGCCTTGAGACAATTAGCGCTGAGCCGGTGTTGGCTATTGCCGCAGTGAGGAATAGAGATCGGAGAGAATTCTCAGCTTCGTACCTGTGCGGTACATGTCAGTAGAGGGGGTATTTTGAGAATCATTCGCCTTAAGGAAGTGGTCAGGTCTACCGGCTTGGCGAGATCAACCATATACAAGCTCATCGGTTCAGGAGATTTTCCTAAACCAGTCCCTCTCGTGGGACGCTGTGTTGGTTGGGTCGACAGCGAGGTGCACAACTGGATTTTGGCAAGGATTGAGGAGCGTGACCTGGCAGAGAGTGCTGCGACGCGCTCCACCGCCACCTGAACATGGCCAGCTAGAACTGACCATCTGCGCCATGACTGGCTATAGCTGGTCATGGCGCTTATGCCGGCTACCAGATCAAGGCTGTTTGACTCTCTCCAGAAAGCCAGAGCGATGTTGCTCCCCATCGCTCCGGCAGACTCTGGCTGGCATCGGCCTCCATGGGCTTTCGATGTAGTTTTTCTCCGGAATACGGTTTCAGCAAAAACTGTCGCTGTGGCTTGGTGATCGGGGTGGATTTTTCCAAGCGCGTCGGAGCGATTAGTTGCGGTGTGGGTAGTATGCTTTTACTAGCTATTACTACCCGAAGGGTTTCCGCCTAGCCGAGCATTGATAAGCATCGCTGACCAGGTCCCATACACGTCGAGGGGGGATCATCGAACACTGAACCACTACCAGCATCAGCTCACCATCGGAGACCAATTTCCATCCATTACTGGATGAGATATGTCACCAGGCAGCCAGTCGAGGGGGATCAGGCAGGGAAGAAGTAACGGTTAAAAAATACACAGCAGGCACAGGTTATGAAACTCAACCACTGAGAGATCATAACCATGCCCAAAAACACTGCTACCGCCCAGCGCTATCCGCTCCGGCATCCCGATAACAACAACCTCAGCCTGTACTACGACGACACCTATGACGGTTTACCCGTGATGATCGAGAAGGGACCCTTTATCCGGGAGTATCTGTCGGACCTCAAACACGCCATCGATCTGGCCTTGGCTGAGTACCCGAGAGTATTTGCATTCCGGGTAGATCTCAGGTTGCCTAGGGGCATTGAGCTGCCTGACTACGCCTACACCAACCAAGTCATTAGCGAATTCTTCGAGTCCTTTACGAAGAAAATCCGCTACGACCAGGAAAGAGTGCGTCAGCGTGACGGCTACGCTCGTGGCTGCAAGGTCCGGTACGCATGGTCTAGAGAGGTTCCACGAGGAGGGCGGCCACATTACCACGTATTGATCCTGTTGAACCGGGACGCCTATTACACGATAGGGAGGCTGCGGTCCGCGAGAGCGAACATGATCAGCCGCATGGGGGAGTCCTGGGCTGGTGCTCTGGGCATATCAGTCGACCAAGCGGGAGGCCTAGTGAATATTCCGAAAAATGCCGAGTATCGCGTTGACCGGTATGTCCGTCGTGGCGAAGAAGATGAACTGCCAGTGCTGTTCTATAGGGCTAGCTACCTGTGCAAGGTGGCTACGAAGTCCTACGGGAATCGTCAGCGGGGGTTTGATACTAGCCGGGGATAGCAGAATAATAAGTGTGAAATAATCCGGGCCTGATCGGGCCCGGATTTTAGTGTGACCCACGTCTAAGGTGTTCGCTTTAAAGCAGAAATATATTTTGCTTTATTGCAAGAGTCTATCAATTGCTTCTCGAAGAGACTTTGCAGAGTGGGACTCGTCAAGAGAAACGCTTTCTCGGATTCTTTTCAGGGCGCGCTTTGCATTCTCATCTCGCCCTAATAGATCTCGGCCTTCCCATCCACCCATTGCTGCTAGCGCGAGCGCACGCTTAGAAGCATTGTTTCGATCTTCTGTATTGTTTTGCTCATAAAAGTCTTGAAGGCGAGATGATGGCGCATTTCTTATTTTTTCCCAGGCTTCTAATTGCTGTTTTGTAATAGCATCGCCCATGGATTTTGCAGCTGCTTTTCCAATTCCTGCTACAATATCAAAGAATCCCACTTTCATATTCCTTCTGTTTTTGGTTGCGCTAGTCTTGCTTTGAGATTAAGGGAGCTTAGAAAGAGATCGAAAGCTTTTTCTTTAGCTCGTTAGAAATCAGATCGACATCCAACTCTTTCCCTGGGTTTTTTTCGATGAAGCTGGTCAAGATTGAAATATAGGCGGCCCCTAGCGTCCTGGTCAGTGTTATGGCAGTAGTACTTGCAATGGCGCCGCCAGCTGCGCTACCCAGCCCTGGGACCATCTTCAAAAGGCCAGTTACTAGAGCGCGTCCGACTAGAGTTGCTGCGGTGGAGCCTAGGGCAGATGTCACGAGTGTGGTGAGTGCTGCCGTACTGGTTTCCATTCCGAACGTGACGCCAACCTTTGCGAGCATGCCTACTTGGATAGGGACGAGTGCGATGGCGTCAGAGAACGGAATTGGGACGGCGGCGGCAGCTCCTGCCGCAACACTCGCAATATTGACTTCTCTTTCAGCTTGCTCGATTTTCAGTTTAGTCGCAGCAGCATGTTTAGAGTTGAGCGCATTGGCGTAGGCTCGTTGCTTCGCTTCAGGTAGTAACTTCGAGGTTTCGCTGATCAGCTCATTTAGACCCTTTTCCTTAAGGGTAATAGTCTCACCGTCATCGTCGATCTGTTCTGCAATTGCCCTGACCGAGACCACCATCGCAGCAGAAGGTAGAGCTTTCGTGACCTGTTCGCGAAACCCGTTATCTGACCGAGACTTGGTGATAACTACTATTACTGGGATATCCTTTTCCTTGAACATCTCACAGAGCTTTTGCTCCGCATCTTCGATGCGCCGACCATCCTCGTGAATACATAGCCAGGCTACATGAATATGCTTGTTTTCATCGTGTTCTGCTGATCGCTCATTGATGACCTCGGTTAGTTCGCCAATGATTTCTTCGTAGTCGTGAAGTTCGAGACCTTTAGTGTCAAGGATCGTGATCGGGTGGCCTTCTTTTGATATTTCTTCGGTGCGCTGAGTAACTGGCTTTCCTGAACCTGTCAAGGCTAGGTTGCCGCGGAATACACTATTTATTAATGTGCTTTTGCCAACACCAGTTTTTCCTGAAATAATAATGTTCACTTTTCCTGACCCTTTTACAGCACTTCTAATGGCGTCATCAATGTGATGCTGGATGTCGGGGGGTGCCGTATTCATAAACTACTCTCCATGTTAGACTTTAGTTGAGGATGTAGGAGATGTGCTGGTTACAGCTGCTAAAGTTAAATTTCAGCGCTCAGCTTTTATAGAGTTCTACCAACCTTGCAGCTTTCTGCTTGATCTCTTCTGACCATTTTTCTGGTTTATATACCCGCGCATTTTCTCCTAGCCCAAAAACCCACCACAGTGTTTCCTGATCGTTCGGCACAGGGACGCGCAGGTTTTGCCAATCGGTGTTAGGCAGCGGACTCATACTTTGCTGCGGACCGAGTGGCGTTTCGCTCAACAGCCAGGCAATCTGTGGGGAAATGTCAGCGACCAGTTCTACTTGTTGGATGGGGGAAGAGGCATTGAGATCCTGGCGGATGTATAGATCAACATCGAAGCTGGTATGCTGATTAGCTGGCTCATCAAGCAATTCGACTTTTTTGATGCGATGTAGAGCGAACTGGCGGAGGTCTTTGTAGCCTTCCACCGATGCCAATAGGTAGCTGATGGTGTGTCGTGACACTAGTCCTGCCGGATGTAGGCGAAGATGCTTGATCGCACCTTTACTGCGGCTCTGATAAGTGACCTGTAACTGTCGACGCTCCAGCAGGCCAGCAGACACTTGTCCCCATACTTGGAGATCTAATGCTGCGGGTAGGAGAGTTTTTCCATTGGGGATTGCACGAACCCGTCGCGACCAATCTGCTAACCCATTACCACCAAGGCCGTTGAGGAAGTTGCGGGCACGGCGAAACTGCGGACCGAGCTGGTCCAAGACCGTTTGCGGCAGCAGGGGATTCAGATGGCTTTCTGACAGGTACAACGCTAGTGCGGTGGGGGCATCCATATCCTCTAAATCCAGTGGCGCATCTCGGGTGAAGCTCCAACGGAATGGAATTTCGCTGTCATCGCACTGTAAAGAAAAGGGAATAGATAAGCGGTTTAAGTCGCGCTGAATCGACCTCAAAGTCACTGAGAAACCGCGGTCACGTAGTTTTTCCAGTAAGGTATTAACCTGGCAAATAAATAGGGCATATTAGATAATCTGTCTCCATGAAAATAGATGCCCGTAAACTCAGCCCCCAAGAACAACGTGAAAAGCGCTCCACGGCCCTACGCATGCGTGAGCAGGGTTACACCTATAAGGCTATTGGCGAAGCGGTTGGTGTTCACCCCCGCACTATTGCTCACTGGGCGCAGGTCGCAGAACATAAAGGCGAAAAGGCTGCCATTGCCGGCGGCCAGCGTGGTGTGCGCCAGGGTGATCGCCGCAGTTTGAGCTCCAGCCAGGAAGTGCTGATTCGCACCTTGATGACCGATAAGATGCCCGACCAACTCAAGCTCGGCTTTGCGCTCTGGACGCGTGATGCGGTGCGAGAACTGATCCGCCAGCGCTGTGGTTTTCTCATGCCGGTTCGAACGGTTGGTGAATACCTCAAGCGTTGGGGCTACACCCCGCAGCGCCCACTGCATCGGGCTTATCAGCAGAAACCTGAAGTGGTTCAGCACTGGCTGGATAATGAATATCCACGCATCGCACAGCGGGCCAGGGTTGAGAATGGTGAGATTCAGTGGGGCGACGAAACCGGTATGCGCAGTGACAGCCATGCTGGCCGCAGCTACGCCCCTATTGGCGAAACGCCGGTGCGCCTGGTCAGCGGCAGTCGTTTTTCCACCAACATGATTTCCACCGTGACCAATCGGGGCAAACTGCGCTTTATGCTGTATCGGGAAACGCTGACAGCCCCAGTGCTGATTCGCTTCCTGAGTCGCCTGATTCGCGATGCTCAGGGCCGCAAGGTGTTCCTGATTCTCGACAACCTGCGCGTACACCACAGCAAAAAGGTGAGCGCCTGGGTTGGCGACCGCAAAGAGCAAATCGAACTGTTCTTCTTGCCGGCCTACGCCCCGGAGTTGAACCCTGACGAGTATTTGAATTGTGATTTGAAACATCAGGTTCGCACGGGCTTGCCGGCGCGTAATCAGGACGAACTGGAAAGGCGTGTTCGCTCGGTCATGAGACGATTGCAATTACGCCCTCAAAGAATCCGTTCTTATTTCCGGCATCCACGTATCGCCTACGCAGCATGATTTGGTGTATTTGATTGCCGGGTTAATAGGAGTTGCGATTCGTTGGGGGGCGGTAGGGATCAGGCGCAGCAAGGCGAATAGCCTGAGCAGCGTATCCTTCGCTTGGGACATAGAAACTACCTTGTGTTGAACGGCTAACCAGGCGCCAGAAACATGGCGCCAAGCTGGCGTTAATGCTACCGGGAAGGGTGGCGTTTTGCCACCCCTCTGCGCAAGGTGTGACCAAGATCATTGGGCAGTCTGATACGTAAGTGGGCTTGGTCGTTGTAATTTTCATGTGCTTATGGAGCAGGAGATCGGTCTGCTTCCTTCTCGTGTTTCAGCTCCCTATATTCGCAGTACAGGTCGTAACCTTTCTTAACCACTACAGCAAAACCAATAATGGCAAATAGGTTTTTCATTGGGAGGTCCTTCTGCGTATTTCCGATATGTTTTGTTAATAGAGTGCTAAGCTGTCTTGCATGAGTGAGCATTGGGTTAATACCCAGTGAGCTTTAGGAATTGTTCCAGGCGGGTTTTGAAAATTTCCTTGTGAGTCGCATAGCGACGCTCAAGCGAGGGGGTGTGGCACTTGGGGCAACTGGTGAACCAGTCGTGGCCGATTACCAGTACATCGCTCCGGGGCAAAATAGTCTTTTTCCAAGAGCAGTATGCGCAGATGAGGGTGAAGGGAGCGGGGGGGATTGGCATAGCAGTCATCCTGTGACTATTGGATGGCGCCAGACTGCCAGCAGGTGGCGACAAATCATGTCGCTTTACTTGATCTGGGTCTTGGCTGAACACAAGGCGAAGGCTGTAGTGCTGGTGTGAGCGGGCTGTACCCAACGCCTCCAGGCGGCTTCCCAGCCGGCATCGTGGCTTGCTCCTGGTATATGGATGCACTCGATATGAGAGGGAGAGCCGAGGGCGCGCTGATAAAGGTCTAACAAGCGACTTGAAATAACGGTATCTCGCTGTCCAACTAAATGCCGCTGAGGCAACGACACGAGTTGATGACGATAGTCGAGCGGATCTAGGGATGGTCTGAAGTAGTCAGGTATTTCTGGCTGACTCCTGCCCTTGCCGATTTCAAAACGGTGATTCGGCTAAAAAACGATCAAATCATCCCCCTCTTTCCGGATTTATAGCCGGCGCGAGCACCTCGCGCCGGCCATTTCCCGCATTACAGACGCACCTCTCCTGCATTCGTCAGCAAATGTCGGCGCGCCATCCACAGGTTCGACAGCGCGAACAGTGTCACCAACTGCGCGGTGTTCTTCGCCAGGCCACGGAAGCGTGTCTTCACGTAGCCGAATTGGCGCTTGATCACCCGGAACGGGTGCTCGACTTTGGCGCGCACCTGGGCCTTGGATTTCTCGATCTTGCGCTTGGCTTTGTACAGTGCACTGCGCTTACTCAGCTTCTTGTACGTGCTGCGGCGGGCCGCAATCTGCCAGATCACCTCCCGGCCTTCATGTTCCGGGCGTTTCTCTACGCCGGTGTAACCCGCGTCGGCGCCGACCATGTTTTCCTTTCCATGCAGCAGTTTGTCGACCTGGGTAACGTCAGCAACGTTGGCTGCCGTCCCCACCACGCTGTGCACCAGACCTGACTCGGCATCCGCGCCGATGTGAGCCTTCATGCCGAAGTAATACTGGTTGCCCTTCTTGGTCTGGTGCATTTCCGGGTCACGCTTACCGTCCTTGTTCTTGGTCGAACTCGGCGCATGGATCAGCGTGGCATCGACGATGGTGCCCTGGCGCAGCGACAGGCCCCGATCGCCCAGGTAACCATTGATCACCGCCAGAATCCCGGCCGCCAACTCGTGCTTCTCCAGCAGGCGACGGAAATTGAGGATGGTGGTTTCGTCGGGAATACGCTCTAGGTTCAGCCCGGCAAACTGGCGCAAGATTGTGGTCTCGTACAGCGCCTCCTCCATCGCCGGATCGCTGTAGCCGAACCAGTTCTGCATCAAATGTACGCGCAGCATCGCCATCAGCTGATACGCCGGACGACCACCTTCACCCTTGGGGTAGTGCGGCTCGATCAGGGCAATCAAACCCTTCCACGGCACCACCTGATCCATCTCGATCAGGAACAACTCTTTGCGGGTCTGCTTGCGCTTGCCGGCGTACTCGGCGTCGGCGAAGGTCATTTGCTTCATCGGGAAACTCGGGCAACGGGATCGGCGTATTTCACCAGATTCGGGAAGTCTTTTTCAGACCATCCCTAGGGAACCGCTGAGGGGGGACAGCCCTTTCATTTCTGCCCATAGCCGTGGGCTGAGGTTGCCAGCAAGAGTTTGGACCTGAGCTACGTCATCCCGCTGAGCGGCCAACAACAGCGCCAGCGCTGCTCCACCGGAATATCCCACCAGCTCGAATTCTCGATTGCCATAGCGCTGCTTCAGCTGGTCGAGTGCGTGGCTTAGGCTGATAATGACTTCTTGAGAGAAGCGCCGATTGGTCCAGAGGGTAGGTTCGCAGGCCGGTGCCATGACGAACTGGCAGGGCCGTGCCAGGTAGGCATTCGGCTTCGGATCATCTATTGCTAGCCGTGCCACCAATAGGCTGTGTGGGCTCGGATCCAGGCTGGGCTGTGTCGCCGTCGCCCAGGCATGGCCATCGCCCTCCAGGTAAACACGCAGGCGGGTGGTTGTCGCTGTGCCCTGCGGTGCCAGCATGGCGAGTGGGAACGGCTGTCCCGGAAGAATCTCCAGTTGTCGCCCATGCTCATCCGCCAACTGCTGCAGTGCCTCGCGAGGCGACTGGCAGCCGGTGAGGAGGGCGCCGAGCAGCAGCGTTGGGATAACTCGAAGAAAACCGGCCCACAGAGGTAGGCCGGAAAGGTAGTGGTGGCTCATCAGAAGTCGTAACGAATCTTGGCAGTGAAGGTATCTGCGTTGAAGTCGGTCTTGCCGGTGTAGTCGTAACTGACCCCGACAGTAACCGCACCCAGGTGATAGTCCGCACCGACACCAGCTTCGTAGCTGTTGCGCACCGCCTTGGCTCCCTGACTCACGAAGGGTGTGCCACCCAGCGTGAAGGTCGAGGTGCTCTGGGCTTCGTCCGCGGCGAAGTCATGGTAGGCCATCAACTTGGCCTGCGGCTGCAGGTTGCCATTGCCGACTTGGAAATCGCCCGCTACCCGCACACCCGCACCCAGTTCCGCCACCTCGTAGCGCTGGCTATCCACCTTGAGCGCCGCCGACGAACCCTTCTCGTGGTAGCCATCGATATCGACGCGCGCGTAACGTGCAGCCAGTCGCGGTTCGACCAGGAACTGCTGGTTCAGGCGGTAGGTGTAGCCACCCACCACGTTGGCGCCCAGCACCTGGCTGTCGTAATCGCCCTTGGCCGTGCTGCCGGCGATGCGGCGCTTGCTCTCGTTGTCGTTGATCCCATAGCTCAGGTTGGCATCGACGAAGTAGTTGCCTTGTTCGAAGCCGCTGTACAGGGTGAGAGCATTGCCGTCGACATCGGTGGTGTTGCCGCTGTCGCTGTTCACGCTGGTG
Source organism: Pseudomonas citronellolis (assembly GCF_001586155.1). Classification (NCBI taxonomy): domain Bacteria; kingdom Pseudomonadati; phylum Pseudomonadota; class Gammaproteobacteria; order Pseudomonadales; family Pseudomonadaceae; genus Pseudomonas; species Pseudomonas citronellolis. Next base: position 4,558,648 of record NZ_CP014158.1, on the reverse strand, counting down.
TGCAGGAAGCTGTAGGCCACGCCCAGGGTCAACTGGTCGGTGAGCTTGCCATCGGCGCCAATGGCGATGCCGCGGCTGTAGGCGTTGAAACCAGCCACGCCACCACGCAGGTCCTGGTTGGCATCGCTGTACAACGCCTGGGCCCAGATGCCGGTGTTCTGCAGCACATCGCCAGAGGATGCACCGCGCAGGCTGCTGGTGCGATTGCCGGTGACGTTGCTCATCAGCGTCTGCCCACTGGTGGCCGCCTGGGTCGCACCACCGTTCACCTCGGGGGCGAGCTGCTCCGTCAGCTTCTTCAGCGCTGCCGGATCCTGCGAGGCATTCACATAGGCCTGGAACACCGGATCACTGGGATTGCTCTGCGCCAGCCCGGTCACCACCTGGCTGAAGGCTGCACCCGCACGCTGGGCGTTGGCCGAACCGCCAACCTGGCCGATCACCTCACCGACTTCGTCCTGGCCCTTGGTGCTGACCTTGGCCAGGATCTGGTTGTCGCCACTGCTGACGGTGTCGACGTTCAGCAGGGCCGAACGGCTGGTCACGCTGACGCCGTCATCCTGTAGGGTGCCGGCTTGGACCAAGGTATAGGTCGTGCCCTGGGCCTTGAAGTCATTGCCTTGGGCCGCCAGTTGGATCTGCGAGCCCTTGGCGAACTCCGCGGTACCGGAGACCGCGACCACGGCCTTGCTCGGATCCGTGGCCGAACTCAGGTTGAGCCCCAGCGAGGAGTTGCCCGCCACATCCAGATTGCCCTGAATCGTGGTGTGCGGCTGAGCGAATTCCAAGTGCGCCGGCGTGTTGCCCGCATCGCTGCCGACATCGAGCCAACCGGCATCCTTCAGGCGGATGTTCGCGCCATCGGTGCTGGCGTTGGTACCGGTGAAGGTCACGTCGCCGTTCACTTCGATGTTGGACAGGTCGATCAGGTTGCCGGTAATGCTGCCGGCATTCCACACCAGGTGCACGCCGCCACTGGATTGGGAGGCATCGATGGCTTCGTCCTTGGATATCAGGTTGCCGTTGTTCTGGATGACCAGCGTGTTGCCGGCATTCGCACCGTCGATGTCGAAGGCCCCCACCTCGATGGCGGCATCGTCAGCCTGGATGGTGCCGGTGTTGAGCACCTGCACCGGCGCGCTGGCAAAGCTCACGCCGTCGAGACGCAGCGCCGTTGCATCATCACCGCTGGCCAGAATGCTGCCATGGTTCTCGATCCCGCCGAGGTCCACCCGATCCGGACCGCCCATGTCATCGTCATAGGTGGCGAGGATTGCCGTCGAGCCGGCGCCGCTGACCTGGATCAGACCATCGTTGATCAACTTGCCAGCGATGGTGCCGCCCTTGAGCTGGATGCCCGTGGCCTCTTCGCCATCGGCTAGGATCTTGCCGCTCGCAGCGTTGACCAGGTCGCCCTGCAACACCGACTGGCCGGCGAACTTGAGGCCACGGATACCGTCGCCCTCGAGCACGCCACCGGCCACCTGCAGGGTACCTTCGTTGACCAGGTTGCCGTGGATGATGGCCGGGTCGATCAGCAGACCGGTGACGCCGGCGCCGTTCACCGTGATGCTGCCTTTGTTCTGCAGGTTGCCGAATACCTCGGTCGGCGCGCCAATGGGCGAGGGAGTGTCCTCGTCGCCGGCGTAGGACAGGTCGACGCCATTGAGGTCATCGCCCGTGGCCTGCACCTGGGCGTTGAGCACCAGGTCGTGATTGAAGGTGTCGCTGTAGAAGCGAATGGGCTGGTTGCTGCCAGTGAAGGCGCCGGTGACTTCGGTGCTGTCGGTGCTGTCGGTGCTGTCGGTGTAGGTGTTGCCTTCGCTATCCAGGCCGCTGTTGGTCAGCGTCAAAGCGTGTGCGGCGAGGGGCAGGGCACTGGCGGAAATCGCCAGGGCGAGCAGTGTCTTGCGATATTTTGGAGTCATGAGTGCTTTATCCCTAAACAGTATTTGGCGATTTGTTTTTTTATTTTTTGTTTTGTGGAGACCTCTTTTCGAAAATAAAAAGTTGGGTGGTGACTGCGCAGCCAAACTTGGCTGCGCAGTTGGTGGAGTGATTGGTTCGGTTTGATGAGGATCTTTCTTATTGTTTAACTGCGACGCGACAACTTGCGTCGTTCTGCCTACCAAGCAGAGCGACAGAGGTTTTTCTTGCTGGTCAGGGGTTGGAGAACCTGGGGAAGGTTCTGAGTCGGGAGCTTCACCGTCCGGCCACTGGCGCTGAGCTGCAGGGTGCGGGCCTTGCGCAGCGCGGCCCAGAAGCCCGGGAAGCTGGAACTGCAGGCTTCGCAGTCGGTGTAGAAGGGGTTGCTGAAGGTGGTGCCGTCGACGATGACGTCGAAGCCATCGCGTTCGGAGGAGTACTGCTTGCCAGCGATGGTGGCGTAGGCGGAGACGGGGCTTTCGTCATCGTCTGGGCAGGTGATGTTCAACTGGCTGCCGTCACCGTCGTCGACCAGGTGTTCTTCGACGCCTTGGGTGTAGCTGGAAGTCCATTCGTAGGTGCCGGCAAAAGCGGTGCTGGTGGCCAGCCAGCCGAGGAGAGAAGCCAGAAGCAGTTGCTTGTGCATGGGGACAATCCCTGTATCGAGTGAAGAAAGATCACCAATAAAGTCGAAAATCAACCTTTTGAGGTGATTTTCGACCTGTGGTGTTCTTCATGTCAATGAGGTGGTGCTCAACCATTCAGGTTGAATGGGGGAGGCATCATGGCTGGTACGGATCAGAAAGCACTTGCTGAAGCGGTAGGGCGGGCGATTGCCAAGCAGCGCATGCGCTGCGGGATGACGCAGGACGAAGTGGCGGAGATCCTGGGCGTGGGGAATGAGGCGGTGTCACGCATCGAGCGCGGAGTCGTCATGCCCAACATTGCCCGGCTGTTCGAGTTCGCGACGATCTTCAATTGCAACGCGATGGAGCTGCTGAGCGAGGCCAGCTTACGCCCGGATGACCAGGCCACGCGGATCAGCGGATTGCTGAATGCCCTGGAGGAGAGCGACCGTCAGTTGGTCGTGGAGATGGTGGAGCGCTTGAGCGAGCGACTCAGTCGCGGGTGAGGGGTGCCACTTCAGCCAGCAGAGTTGAGCTAGTGACGTGGTATGGGTTCTTCGTTGTACTTCGCTCCGCAGCGGAGGCAGAGGCAGTCGTATTCCATGAACTGGAAGCGGCGCACATCGCGAATGAAATCGCCGGTGCTGTTCCAGTTCGCCGCCGCGCCACAGATGCCATCGAGCATCAGGTTGAACGCGCGCTCTAGCGGACTCTCGCAATGCAGGTCCGAGGTTATCGGCTGCTGCCGGGCAGGCGACTGCTGAATGCCGCGTAAGAAACCGTCCAGCGTGCCCATTAATCGAGCCAGGGCTTTGGCGGCATCCTTGGACAGCACCACGGAAGAGTTACAGATCAGGCACCGTGTGATCATGGTGAGTGCTCCTGTTAGGCGGAAAGTTGAGATGAGAATCGGCGAGTAGGAGCCCTGATGGCTCCTGCTTATGCCGCCAGGGGACTAGAGGGAAATGCGGAGCCCGACCCGTTGGAGGAGTCGGTGGAACAGGATCAGCGCTAGTACGATGGCTACTGCCAACGGCCAGAAGCGCAGCATGAGCACCAGCAGTGCAACGGCCACTGCACAGCTGGCCAGCACGCCGATAAACACGAACAGCAGACCAATGAAACGCACCAGGCTCATGGCGCGATCCTCCTCGTAGGTTGACGGGGGGACGCCGCGGATATCACTCCGCGGCATGTTGAGCACGAGCTTCAGCGCGGGCTTTCAGCAGCGTCGACAGGGTGGGTTTCGGCGTGGCAGGTGGTTCCACTACAGGAGCGGCCGAAGGGGGGGATTCGGGAGTCGGCTCCGGGAAGAACTCCTCGGCAATGGCACCGGTCTCCTCATCACTGTCTTCGAAGGCTCCGTTGGCAAAGCCCAGCCGCGCCGTGGCGTCCAGTGCCACCTGGTCGAAGTCAGAGGCCTGGCGCGCCTCATCGAGCTCCCGGGCTTGCAGCAGCGCTTCTTCCATCGACAACCCGCTACGCACCGTGATGTCGACGTAGAAGATTGGCGAGCCATGGCTTTGCCGGGTGGACTTGCCGCGCAGGCGCAGTTCCAACGGCAGGCACGCCAGGCGGTTACCGGAAATCGCTTGCAGGTACTGCAGTCGGGCCGCCAGGGTGCGGATGCTGTTGAAGCCGGTGGTGCGGAACACGAAGCTGCCCAGCGGATCCTCGTCGCCGATGGCGACGTTGAGGCGGCCGTAGGGCTTGCAGGCACCGCCCTTGGCCAACGGACAACCATCCGGCGAAGGGCAGGGCAGCGAGGCGATGCCGTCTTGACCGCGGCGCTTGCAGGTCTCGCCATTGCCGACACACAGCGGTCGTCCAGACTGCCGATCGAACAGGCAGTACTCCGCGCGGAAGTTCAGCTCCGGCGCGTTGAACAGCAGGCGGATCGGAATGCTGCGGATCTTACCGCCCTGGGCCTTGCGCAACTCCTCGTCCAGGGGATGGGGCAACCAGCCATCCCGCAGTTGGACCTGCGAGGTGAGGGTGAATTGATCGTCCTTCTCCGGCAGACGCTTGCCGTTCTTCTCGACGACCTTGCCGATGGAAATCCGCCCGAGCACCGGCGGGGTAATGGCCAAGCCTTTGAGCATGGTGGTTCTCCAGTGGATGAATAAAAAAGACCACCCGGCGCAGGGGAGACGCCGGGATGGTCAAGGGGGGAAGCTAAATCAGGTGATCAGGAAGCGCCGGCTGCCGACCTTGGTGGTGGGGTAGCGCGCCAGCAGGTAGGGCTTTTCCTTGAGCAGCAGGGGCACATCGAGCACCACGCTGTCCTTGGCCTTGCGCCAGGACGCCGCGCCGTTGGCGAACAAGGCCCGGCTAGCCTCGCCCATGGCCTGCTGCAGTTGCTGCTTCAGCTCGGCCTCGCGCTTGTTCTGTAATTCCAGGCTGGCGCGGACGGCCTGCAGTTCATCGAAGGCAGCCGACAGCAGCGGATCCTGGGTGAAGTCCAGGGTGTGCCCCTGGTCCTCTGGATATAGGCAGCGCAGGGCCTGCTCCGCCGACTCGGAGCCATCTGCCGGTGGGGGCGTATCGCGTTGCACGTAGCTCCAGAAGTCGCGCTCCAGCTCGATCAATCGGCCAATGAGCTCCTCGTCGCGCTCAATGCGGTGGATCTCCAGGTGCTGGCCGCCGAGCAGCACGGCTACATCGGCCGCCTGCTTGCCGGTCACCGCCAATTGGTGCATCACCTGCAGTTGCACGTACACCGGCACGCCTTCCTTCCAGAGACGGGCGCCATTGATACCGGCGGTCTTGCATTCGAGGATCTGTACGTCGCTGGCGCCGATCACCTCGCGGTCGATGTTGGCCAGCATCCAGTCCAACTTCGGATCCGGATGCTGCAGCACGGCATTGATCCGCCGTACCCGGTTGCCGGTACGGCGGGCATAGTGGTTGGCGACGATGGGCTCGAGGATGTTGCCCCAGTAAGTCGGGCTGTCCTCGTCGTTCGGATCGCTCTTGGGCAGCCCGGCATCGCGGCCGGTCTTTTCCAGCCACAGCTCCAGCTGCGACTTGTAGGGGTTGAGGCCGACCGCGGCTGCAGCGTCCGAGCTGCCGATACCGTGCTTACGTACCGCCAGCCAGGCATCGCGAGACAGGTCCTTGGTGCCGACCAGGCGCAGGGCAGGGCGCTGCCGTGCCCTGTTGGGCGTGGAATGGGCATGAGTCATGAGGATTTTCTCCGGACATAAAAATGCCCGGCCGGCAGAGCCGGTCGGGCATCGGGGGAATGGGCGGCCGTCAGGCCATCGATGGGAGGACCGCATCCAGGCGGCGCTGCGATCCCTCCCACTTACCGGGCTGCACCACCGGCCATGGCGGGCGCCGACTGCCGTCGCCGTGCGTGATGGGCTCGAACCTTCTCGCGCCAGGCGGGAGAGAGTTCCTTGGCCAGGTCGAGATAGCGCAGCGGGCAACTGTAGTAGTACGGCGCCATGGACTCATCCATGGCCTTGTACCCCCACTCACCGCCACGGCGTTGCAGCAGATCACAGCGGATGTAGCGCATGGACTCGCCGGGAGCGAGGCCTGGGTGAACGCCTTCGGTTTTCGCTGTCACTTCGCTGACCGACCACAGCACATTGCCCCGCAGGGTGTGGGCAATGACTCGAACGTGGGCGCGAGCCTGGTCTTCAGGTTGAGTCAGGTCCCGGATCAGCTCTGCCCGGGTACGGGATGAGAACAGCCAGCCCATGAGAGAGGCCTCCAATGAAACACCGGAGCCCCACTCCCCAGGAGCGGAACCCCGGCGGGTGGAAGAGGACGCCCAAAGCCGCGGCATCTGCGAGCGACCGCTGTCGTCACAGAACCGCTTGGGCGAATGGATAACGAGAAGAGGGAACGGCCGTCAGGCCACCAACTGCAGGGCTGTATCGAGGGCACGTTGTTTGATCACTGCCCCCTGTCCGAACCAGGCCGAGTCCATGCGGTACTCGTTGCTGCGCGCACGGCGCTCGTGGTCGACATACTCGGTGACGGCATTGAGCAGTCCCCAGGCAGTACCGTTGGCGGCTTCCAACTGCGAGCCGCGGCCGCGGCCTTCGTACAGGCTTTGCACCCGACGCAGCGCGCGCTCGTTCGGTAGGGCATCCGGCAACGGATTGTTGGGCTGGGCATCGCAGAGCACCTGCATGAAATAGCCCATCGCCTCGTGCCACTGCACCTTGCGCTCCGCCAGGTGGCGCATGCGGTACATGAACTCGTCCCATTGCGAGACGGCGATGCCCAGTTGCTTCTTCACGGCCTGAGCGTCGAAGCGCGTGCTGTGCGGCACCTTGATCGCTCGGGTCGCACCGTCGACGGCGATGGTCAGGGTGTTGTTGCACACTACCCGTACCGTGGTCGGTGTGGCGGTGGTGGCCAGGGTGCCGTCGCAGGAAGTGGCCAGCAGCAGGTAACCGTTGACCAGGTCGTTGCCCTTCAGCGAGGTGTTCTGTCCGGTGCGCGCCAGCGCCCAGAACTTGCGACCGCCCTTGAGCACGCCAGCGGTTTCCAGCTCGTAGCCGGAGATCTGGGTGAGGTCGCGGTAGAACTCCAGTACCTCCCGCGGCTGCACCACCTGATAGCGCTGGGAGACCACCGAGAGCGGAGCCTTGGTGTCGGAGCGGTAGAGCACCTTCTGCTCGGGGAAGGAGTGGATGCTGCCCAGATGACCGACCGCGTCCGCTTTGAAGTGGACCGGGCTTTCCTGGATCTGCCAGTCCATGCCGGCCTCACGCTGCCAGACTTCCAGCGGTTGTTTCGGGGAGAGGCGGCTGCCCAGGCCATGCCAGGGGGCTTCGCCGACATACGCCATACGTTCGATGAGATGAGCCATGATGAGTTTCCTGTGAGCAATAGCCGGCATAAAGCGCTGCGCGAAGCGCAGCACCGGCGAAGGGGTTGAAAAGGGAAGGGGAAAAGCGAGAGGAAGCGAGAAGGCGATCAGGTCGGCAGGTTGAAGCGATGCCCGCAGATCAGGCAGAGGTTGTTGGCGAGCACGTGACGATCCAACTGGTCGCCGAGCTGGGCGCCGAGCGCACAACCGCCGACTCCGCCGGCCAGGCCACCGAGAATGGCGCCGGACAGTGAACCGAGGGTGATGCCCAGCGGACCGGCAATGGCACCGACAACTGCGCCGGCTTGCCCGCCAGCAAGAGCGGCGGATGCACCACGCGCTGCGCCACCGACCGTGCCGACCAGGGCACCGATCTTCATGGCAGGATGCAGGGATGCGATCTTGGGGGAGTTACAGCGAGGACACTGCAATGGCATGGCTGGAGAGCCTCCATGGTGGGTATGTCATGGCAGTGATGTAGGGCTGAGATTATTTAGAATTAAAAAAAACACCGGGGCGAGGCCGGTGTCGAGTGAATGCTGTGTTGTCTGGGATTGTGCGGAGTTACCCTGGAGGAGGGGTTAACTCAATCCTTACAGGCCTATATTTGCTGTTTATTCTAATTTTTCCCATTGCCGCCAGGCAATCTAGTACCTGGTTTAGTTTGGACGCTGAGCGAAGTCTGGTTGGCCCACGTTGAAGTATTGTATTTTTTTCAATCCAGCTAAAGAATGGGGTTCTATAGCCCTTAAGTTGAATCCAGTTGTAAAGAATTTCGGCGTCATTAATTGTTTTTGGCATAAATTCAAATTCGTTCTTGAATGTCTTTGAGCATTCGAGAACTATTATTTCTGCGGACTTTATCTCTTCTAGTGAGATGGTGCCGTCCCCGCGCTCGAAGTAATGTAGTAGAGCTGCTACACGAGCAATGTTTTCACTGAGTTTGGATGCATGATCTTTTGAGCGCTCATACTCTCCACCATTTTTAAGCTCAGATTCAATCCTGTTGAAAGTGGATATCCAATGCGCTGCAGCGGCCGATGAGAGTTCTATGATCTTTTTCGGTATGGCCACGTCGTGTAGACGCTCCATAGTACTTTTGAGAAGGCTATTTACTCGGATTTTATATTTTTCCATTATTTCCGTATGGATTTTTTTATCGGTCATGAATCTGGTCCCTTGTGTCGAGATAGGATGAAAGACTAAGGCTCGGGACAAGAGTCCGACAGATCTGGCTCGGTCGCCTTTGCTCTCTAGATAGTCAAGTAATATTTGATGTTGGATCATGATTCCCACTGTTAATCTTGCGTCGTGAAGTGAGCAGCTTTCAGATGTTGTTCTGGCTACTTCAATATCACTGCCACTCCAGAGTGAGTTGATTTTGCCGTAATCATTAAATGCGCCTTTTAAAATTGAAATTCCTTCGCTTGATATTAACGATGCCCAGGGTGTGTCAAATTGCATGCCTTGGAGGAGTGCGGCTGTGGTCGTGTCTTCATAAATCGGATTGAAAGCCCTTGGTCTCTCTGGCTTGGAACTTTGATGCATAAGTAATTCATTTTCTAGTTTAAAGTACTCGGAGGAATCCGTTGGGTTGCTGCTCATTTCTTGTATTATTCTTCTTTTTCTCGTCGACCAAGCTTCGTGTTTCAACTCCCAGGTAAGAAGTTCTCTCTTGTGATTTTGCATTGAATTCTTAATGTATTCGCGAATGTGGGAGAGAAAAATTTTCTCGACGGTTGTTTTTCTTTCTCCGGAGTTGGCAATGATTATTGTCAGTAACGAGACCGGACCAGTCATTTCTCCTGGGCGCTTAACATCTATGAGCGGTTGGCATAGCATAGATATGGTGGTAAGAGCTGAGGCAAGAACGAGCTCAATTGGAGCTTGAGTGGTTTCAACGACCTCGAGAATAAATTCTTTAAGCGTTGGGAACTCGCTAAGGGCCTTAATGGATGGGCTGATAGGATCTTCTAAAGTCATCTTGTACGTTCCATGGTTTATTGGTTGTGGTTTGGGTTTTTAAATTTCAGGCTAGGCAAGATTTTTAGTGGCGACTTTCGAGCCAGATAATTATTTCATCAAGTCGCCACCCAACAGCGCCACCATTACCTCGACCTGATAGGTGAATTTGCTTTGGGAAGGATGGGTCGTGTCTTGGTGACCGTGGATTTAGCCAGTCGTAGATACACGAGCGTGATATTGATAGCATTTCTGATAATTTATCTATTCGAATTATTTTAATTTCGAATTTTGATATTTTGTAATTGCATCCTGTATTTTGGGGTAATGCTGGCGCTGTCTTTGGTTGTATTTTTTCTGTGTTATTAGACAGGGGAAGTGCTGAACGCTCTGCCTCAGTTTTTTCAAAAAGCATTTCGTTTCTTTTGTGTTTTTCTTTCATTTCTGCCTCCTACTAGATGGGGCAGATGCTAGGTCTGGTGATTTCGTATTGAAACGGCTTTGCTTAGCGGTATTTTTTTACATGACGGTTGTGACGCTTGATTTTTTGCGCTTTGTGATGATGCTGGGCTGTGGGCTGTGGGCTGTGGGCTGTGGGCTGTGGGCTGTGGGCTGTGGGCTGTGGGCTGTGGGCTGTGGTACTGGCTCGCGGATGAGTGAGCATGGCTAAAAAGCCGCTACAGCTGCTATTGAATAGCAGCTGTAGCGGGCTTCTAGGCATTAGGCTGATGTTTCTGCTCTGCTCTGAGTGAGATTTGATGTAATCCCTGCGTAGGGTAAGGGGGTAGTGAGCGGATTTAATTGGCATGCATGTTTGGGCATATTTGGAAGTCTTATTCTAGGCTGTAGTCTTGATTGTAAATTTATAGGGATTGTTGAACTTGAAGATTCCAGAAGCTAAACAGTATTTGGCAATTATAGTCGGCTCTAATTCTCGTGTATTGCTGCGCAGAAGGCCTGGACCTGTCGGGGGGTATTTTATACGGACTGAATTGTCTGGTAATGAAACACCTGATAGCGCGATTGTTGCAGCGGTTTTCGATGAGGCCAGAATAAGAGTTAGGGTCACATCTGCTGGGGATGGTGTATATTTTGGAGGGAGTGGGACATGTGCTTACTTTTTAGTTGAACAGGTTGATCCTGAGGAAGAAATTGCACCGGATGGGGTGGTCGATTGGTATTCCTTTGAAGAGGCCGTATATCTGATGAGGGATTTAAAGAGCGATAGTGAGTATGAGCTTGAAATTGCTTCTTTGTTCGTTGCACAAAAAGTCATGGGCGAATTTTTGGCTTTTAATGATGACGAGTTTAAGAGCTTGATGGGGACGCCGGAATTTGAGAGTTTTAAGAGGCTTTGCCTTCTTGTTGAATATATTTTCTTGCCTGATGGTGAGGCGAATCATGGGCTTGGGATAAATTCAAGATTTGTGAGGCGGCTTTTGGTTGAGAAATTGGAAGTGATAGATGAGAGTGGAGGCTTTTGTTCTGATTATGTAAATAATTTAATTTCCATGGCTGATAAGAAAGCGTGCAGTAAAAAGCATGAGGATTGTTTGGTGGAGCTTATCTTAGTGTCCGTGGCAGACGCATACTTTCACTTGAGGGTGGGCGATATGGTCGGCTATAGGAATGCTCGGAAGCGTGCCTGTAAATATCTAAGTATACGTCGGAGTCTGTATCCAGATGAGTCAAGAGCTTATCGTGAAAGGGCGCGTGCAGGTGGATATGGAAAGGCAAAGGTTGAGGGTGAGCGTAAAAGTACTATTAGGAATGAATTTATAGCTGTTTTGCGAGAGAGTGCTCCATTTCGCTCTCGTGTTGAGGCTGTGGCTATTGTTGATAAGGTGCTAGATAAAGTTCTTTTTAGGCTGAATGGCCTGGGGATCAAGTGTGATAGTGAGGATGTTCAAGGTTATATGATTGATTTGCTTGTAAGTGACAAGGTTGTGAGGGGGATAATAGGGAAGTCTTAGCGCTTCTCTGAGAGCTTAATTTTAGTATTTGTCATGGCCACAAAGCTGCGAGGTATCTGGTTTTTCGCTACTTTGAAATTAGTAATTCTAAGTGTTGTCCAAGAATATACCATGCTTCTGACATCTCTTTGGCGTAGCTGTGTCGTTGGTAGGTGCGCTTTACCTTGTTTTCCTCCGTGTGGTTAAGGCAGCGTTCCGCTACTTCCGGGAGAACACCAAGGGCGGTCATGATCGTGGCGCCAGTTCGCCTTAGGTCGTGTGGAGTCCACTTTCCTCCCGAGAGGAGTAGCGCCTGAGCATTAGCGCTTCTGTTGCTCAGGATCCCTTGGTTTGGCAGGCGCTGCCTATCGCCAAGCTGCTTGGTCACAGTCTTTGAGCAAACAGGACCGCTATTCTGGGTGTTGGGATAGCACCATTCGCTGGCAGAACTGAATACCATGAGGGCCTTGAATTGTTGAATGGCGAACGGTGAGAGGGTTACGTTGTGGGCCCTACCGTTTTTGCTTTGCTCTGCAGGTATGTGCCAGTTGCCTTTGGTGAGGTCGACATTCTCCCATCGGGCATTCAGCAGCTCGCCGATGCGGCAACAGGTAGACAAAGCAATCCAAATTGCAGCCTCTGAAGAGGGGAGTAGGCCGGCTTGCGGAGTGAGCCTTGCTAACGCGCGTATTTCTTCGTCACTCAATACGCGATCTCGCTCGACGTCCTTACCGCCAATTTTGGCTTTGCGAATGCTTGCAGTCGGATCGTGATCGATTAGATCCCGGTCTACGGCGAATCGGAACATCTGGCGCATCAGGCTGAAGACCATCTTCGCCATCCGGTTGACGCCGCGAGCGAGCAGGGCGTCCGTTACCTCGGTGATGTGGCCTTTTTTCACATCTTCGACTGCCATTTGACCGAGGAAAGGCAGAACATCTTTCTCGAACATGCGGCGGACTTCTGCGCCGCCGTCCTTGCGGTTGATCAAGTCGACCTTGGCCCAGTGATCGAACAGCTGCTGGACGGTTTTTCTGGCAGCTTGACGGGCCTGGGCCGCCTCCAATGCGGCTTTCTCTGCGGCGACCCGTGCAAGCTCAGCATCGCGTGCCGCCACGCGAGAGGCTTCCTCGGTCTCTAGATGCTCCTTGACATCTCTGACGCCTGACTTATGAAGCCCGGCAAGCTCTTTAGCCCGCAGACCTGCTTCAGCGAGTGTCATAGTGCCTTCGCTGCCATCGCGACTGTATGTGCCAATGGGGAAGGTGATGCGCTCACTGCTGTTGTTGGTGTAGCGGAAATAGAAGAGGCGTTCACCGCTTGGAGTGATACGGGCGACCAAGCTGCCGTGTCCCCAGATGGCAACCTCGCTCAGCCACCTGTCGCTCGTACCTGGTTTGGCCGTCATCTGGCGGTCTGTGATCTTGGCCATTTGGTCCGTTTCCTCGTTGCCAATTGGTTGCCAATTGAGATTACCTGGTTGCCAATTGGTTGCCAATTGAGATCGGATTTCGTCGCACGACTTCGGACGATTTTGGACGAGAAAATCTATTAATTGCAGTAAATTCAATGGCTTGAGATTTATGTATTGGACTGGCTTAGATTTCTTTGGAAAGGTTATTACCTGTATGGGGTGCAAGGGGTAGAGTGTTTGAGGTGTTCTGTTTTGGTTTCTGGTTGACGCAAATTGCGCACAAAACCATTGAGCGAACGCACTGATATCCACGTCTGGAACCGCGTCCGTCCAGATCACCCAGCTTGACCGCCCTGGCAGGCAGTGCTCTTCGATAAGCTCGGACGTAACCCAGAAGCGAATTCAGGCAGTGTCGCTGCAGAAGTCGGCGACGTGGTCATGCAAACCGCTGAGACCAAGGCCTTGGCCGATGCTGCGAAGGAGGTGAACTTCCAGGTTGGGGAATAGGGCCGCCGTGGCTGCCCACCTAGTTGTCCCATCACGCTGTCAGTCCTGTACCCGCTGACAGCGTGACCCACGTCGCTAGTATGAAATGGCAACCACAGCCCAACAAAACCAGCCAACCCCCACCAGCCCCCACCCAGCAGAAGTCGGTCCCCAACAGCCCAAACCCATCACGTCCCAGTCTTCACCCTCGTCCAGACCCGCGTACGCACCCGCTCAAGCCTCAAGGGCAGTGTTTCCAGCGGATACAATGTATCCATGACCTCCTTCGTGGGATGCTGCGCCGGGTTTTCGCGCAGTTGGGTGTCTATCAGTTTGGTGGCGTCCTTGTTGCCGTTGGGGGAGCCGACGTAGTTGGAGTTCTTCGCAGTAATTTCCGGGTGCAGGATTTAGTCGATGAAGGCGTAGCCTTGCCGTGGGTGTGGCGCATCCTTGAGCAGCACCAGGTTTTCCATCCACACCGGGGCGCCTTCGCGGGGGATGCTGTAGGTGATCTTCATGCCGTTGTGGGCCCGCTCGGCGATCTGTTTGGCGCTGTATACCGAGCCGCCCCAGCCGACCACGGCGCAGATGTCGCCGTTGGCCAGGTCGGAGGGGAACTTCGATGAGTCGAAGTAGCGGATGTAGGGCGGATGCTGCGCAGCAGGGCTTCGGCGCCTTCTTCCTCGCGGTGCTGACGGCGGTGCCGGTGGGCATTCTCATGGGCGTCAACCGGGTGGCGCGGGGCATTTTCGACCCACTGGTGGAGTTCTACCGGCCGCTGCCGCCGCTGGCCTATCTGCCCCTGGTGGTGATCTGGATGGGCATCGGCGAAGGCTCGAAGATCCTGTTCATCTACCTGGCCATGTTCGCCCCGCTGGCGCTCAGCGCCCGCGCCGGCGTGCGCTCGGTGGCCATCGAACAGATCCACGCCGCCTACTCCATGGGCGGGAGCCGCCGCCAGGTGCTGTTCCACGTGATAGTCCCGGCGGCCCTGCCGGACACCCTCACCGGCATGCGCATCGCCATCGGCTTCGGCTGGACCACCCTGGTCGCCGCCGAGATGGTCGCGGCCACCGCCGGCCTGGGCTTCATGGTGCTGACCGCATCGAAGTTCATGGCCACCGAGGTGGTGGTGCTGGGCATCCTGGTGATCGGCGCCCTGGCCCTGTTGTTCGACCTCGGCATGCGCTGGCTGGAGCGCCGCCTGGTGCCCTGGAAGGGCAAGGCCGGTGCTACCTGGACGCCACTTCCGGCGGCGTCTGGTGCGTCAACGTGGGCTATGGCCGGGCCAGCATCGCCGACGCCGTGCGCGACCAACTGGTCGAGCTGAACTACTTCGCCGGCACCCTGGGCAGCCCGGTGGCGGCGCGCTTCGCCGAGGCGCTGATCGAGAAGATGCCGGGCATGAGCCGGGTGTATTTCTCCAACTCAGGCTCGGAAGCCAACGAGAAGGCCTACAAGATGGTGCGGCAGATCGCCCGCCGCAAGTACGCCGGCCGCAAGCACAAGATCCTCTACCGCGAGCGCGACTACCACGGCACCACCATCACCTGCCTGAGCTCCACCGGCCAGCAGGAACGGCGCATGCAGTACGGCCCCTTCACCCCGGGCTTCGTCGAGTTCCCGCATTGCTGCGAGTACCGCAGCCAATTCGGCCCGGTCGACGACTACGGCGCCCGCGCGGCCCGCGCCATGGAGGAGATCATCCTGCGCGAGGGGCCGGACACCATCGGCGCGGTGGTGCTGGAGCCGATCACCGCCGGTGGTGGCGTCATCACTCCGCCCGCGGGCTACCTGAAGGCCGTGGAAGCGATCTGCCGCAAGTACGACATCCTCATTCACATCGATGAGGTGGTTTGCGGCCTGGGCCGCACCGGCAAGTGGTTCGCCTACCAGCACTACGGCATCCAGCCGGACATCGTCACCATGGCCAAGGGCGTGGCGTCCGGGTATGCCGCCATCTCCTGCACGGTGACCACAGAAGAGGTGTTCGAACAGTTCAAGGGCGAGCCGGACGACCGCGAGGTCTACTTCCGTGACATCAGCACCTTCGGCGGCTGTACCGCCGGCCCCGCCGCAGCGCTGGAGAACCTGCGGATCATCGAGCGGGAAGGCCTGCTGCGCCTGCAGCGAAAACACCCGCTGATCGGCGAGGTTCGTGGCAAGGGACTCTTCCTCGGCATCGAGCTGGTCAGCGACCGCGAGACCCGCGAACCGGTGGCCGAGGGCGTGGCCATGCGGGTTGCCGCGCTGTGCATGGCCAAGGGCCTGATCATCAGCCGTACCAACCGCTCCTTCGCCGACTTCAACAACACCCTGTGCCTGAGCCCGGCCCTGACCATCGGGCGCGAACAGACCGACCAGATCCTTTCGATCCTCGAGCAGGCGCTGGCGGAGGTGGGGGAAGCTTCTGAGGAGTCGAACCGAACAGCGGGCGTCAGCGAGGAACTGGCGCCTGCGTGGTTCCGGCCAGGCGAGGCCGACGATGACCGGCATCGGGCGAACGCGGGCGAGGAGTCTTCTTCTTCTCGGGAAACAGGCGGTACGTTCCGAGGAAGGCGTGACGGGGATGGGTTGTCTGAGGCGGTTGGCTACGAACATACAAGTGACCTCGTGGCAAGCCATGGAAAAACGCCTACTCTGTTCCTTCCCGTGTGCGGGCAGGGAAAGGAATAGGTGGTATCCACTCACCCACGGTCCTGGGCACGGGCGTGGAACCCTGCGACGAGGAGCAGCCGCCATGAAAGCGCTGACGCTGGAGAAGGCCTTCACCCTGCTGGAGCCCGGCCCGGTGGTGCTGGTCACCACCTGCGACGCTGGCCAGCCCAACATCATGACGCTGTCCTGGACCATGGTGGTCGACTTCACCCCGCGCTTCGCTTTCACCACCGGGCCCTGGAACCATTCCTACGCCGCGCTGGAAAAGACCCGCGAGTGCGTCATCGCCATTCCCACCGTGGACCTGCTCGACACCGTGGTCGGCATAGGCACCTGCTCCGGCGCCGACACCGACAAGTTCGCCCGCTTCGGGTTGACCGCCGTGCCGGCCCGGCATATCGGCGCGCCGCTGATCGGCGAGTGCCTGGCGAACATCGAGTGCCGGGTGGTCGACGTGGTCGAGCGGCACAACATAGTGGTGCTCGACGGCATAGCCGCCTATGTCGATTCCAAACGCGAGGAGCGCCGTACCCTGCACGCGGTCGGCGACGGCACCTTCGTGGTGGATGGCGAGAAGTTCGACCGGCGCAAGGCGATGCGCTCGAAGCTGCCGCCCGGCGTCTAGTCGAGCCCCCTTGGCGCAGCCCGGCCCCCGCCGGTCGCGAACGGTTCGCTTCTCTTGTAAGATCAACGGTTTGGATTGGCAGGGCGCGGCCCAGGTTGCCAATCGCAAGTCAGTTGAGATTCACTGCCTGCCGGATCGCAGAGGGAGCTGAATCCTGATTCCGCCCGCCCCCCGGTCGTTATGCCGTCGAAGCGCCTCGCCACTGCGGCGCGGGCCGGCGGTGCGTGCATCCCGAGCATAGTCCGAGCCCGCCGTGCCGAACCTGGCTGCGGGCGCGGCGTGCGTTTCCCCGGCGGCGAACCCGGACAGATACAGCGGTATTGAAAAAGGCCAAGTCATGAGCGACATCCGTAATCCCAAGCACCAGGCCCTGGTCGCCAAGCTGCGCGAGATCTTCCAGATCGACCGCCCGGAGCTGGACTTCGGCGTCTACCGCATCCTCAATGCCCGCGCCGGCGAGATCAACGACTACCTGGAGCGGCGCCTGCCGCGCAAGATCCAGGAGCACCTGGCGGGGGGCGACGGCGCCGAGCACGAGAACGCCGTCTTCAGCCACCTGCTGACCTTCTTCAGCCGTTACTACAACAACGGCGATTTCGTCAGCCAGCGCCGCTACAAGGGGGACACCTACGCCATCCCCTACGCCGGCGAGGAAGTCATGCTGCACTGGGCCAACAAGGACCAGTACTACACCAAGAGCGGCGAGAACTTCGCCAACTACAGCTTCCGCCTGGAAGACGGCCGCGCCGTGCACTTCCGCCTGGTGGCCGCCGACACCGCCAAGGACAACCGCAAGGACAACGACAAGGAACGCCGCTTCGCGCTGATCGAACCGATGACGCTGAGCCGCACCGACGAGCACGGCCACGAATACGACGAAGCGCTGCTGCCCATCGAGGAGGGCGACGGCGCCGACGGCCAGCCGCTGCTGACGCTGCGCTTCGAATACCGGCCGGTGGCCAAGGGCACCAAGCAGGAGACGCTGATCGGCAAGGCCGTCGAGACCGTGCTGGGCGACGCGGCGGTCAAGGCGCGCTGGGCTGAGCTGGCCAGGCGCGAGCCGACCGAGAAGAACCCGCAGCGCACGCTGCTGGAGAAGAACCTCAGCGACTACGCCAGCAAGAACACCGCCGACTACTTCATCCACAAGGACCTCGGGCGTTTCCTGCGCGGCGAGCTGGACTTCTACATCAAGAACGAAGTCCTGTACCTGGACGACCTGCAGAACGCCACGGCCATCGCCGATATCGACAAGAGCCTGCGCATGACGCAGTGCCTGCGGGCCATCGCCCGGGAGCTGATCGACTTCCTGGCGCAACTGGAGGAGTTCCAGAAGAAGCTCTGGCTGAAGAAGAAGTTCGTGGTCTCCAGCCATTACTGCATCACCCTGGACCGGGTGCCGGAAGCGTTGTACCCAGCCATCGTCGGCAACCCCCGGCAATGGGAGCAGTGGCGCCAGCTGGGGCTCTGGACGGGCGCGGCGAATGGCACCGAGCAGGACCTGCGCAATGCGCCCTTCCGGATGCTCGACACCAGCCTCTACGACGCCGCCTTCAAGGCGCGGTTGCTGGCCTCCATTGCCGACCTGGACGGCAGCGTCAACGGCACCTTCGTCCACAGCGACAACTTCCAGGCCCTGAGCTTCCTGCAGGAGCGCTACCGCGAGCAGGTCAAGTACATCTATATAGACCCGCCCTACAACACCAACTCCACGCCCATCCTCTACAAGAACGAGTACAAGCACTCGTCCTGGATGAGCCTGATGCAGGACCGCCTGATCAAGGGCATGAGCCTGCTGTGCTTCGACGGCGTGAAGACGGTGGCGATCGACGATTCCGAGATGGTCAACCTGTCCAAGGTGATGGAGCAGGTGGCGCCGGAGCACACGCTGTCGCGGGTCACCGTGGTGCACAACCCCAAGGGCTCGATCACCCGCAACTTCAACCGTACCCACGAGTACGCCCTGTTCCTCACCCGCGACGGGTTGTCGAGCATCGCCAGGACCCTGGAAGAGAACGGCACCCCGCGCAAGATGCGGCGCTGGGGCGAGAACTCCCGGCGCATCGACCGGCGGCCGTCGTTCTACCCGATCTACGTGCTGGACGGCCGTGTGGTCGACGTCGGCACGGTGCCGGACGACGATTTCCACCCGGCCGGCAGGAACGTCCTGCTGCCCGACGGGCGCATCGAGGTGTGGCCGATCGACCAGGACGGCGTCGAGCGGCGCTGGAACTTCGGCCTCGACTCCATCCGCCAGAACCTGGAGCGCGTCGCGGCGCTCAAGGTCGGCGACGACTGGGACCTGTTCGTCACCCATGAACAGACCGTGCCCAAGACCGTCTGGAGCGGCGGCGAGTTCGACGCCGGCAAGTACGGCAACAGCCTGCTCATCGACATGCTCGGCGAGAAACGCTTCGACTTCCCGAAGTCGATCCACCTGGTGAAGAAGTGCATCTCCCTGGCGGTCCAGGCCGACGAGCAGGCCCTGGTGCTCGACTACTTCGGCGGCAGCGGCACCACCGCCCATGCGGTGATCGAGCTGCGGCGCGAGGCCCAGGCCGCCGGCCTGGAGCCCAAGCTCGGCTTCATCCTGGTGGAGCAGGGCGAGTACTTCGAAACCGTGACCAAGCCGCGGGCGATCAAGGCCATCTACTCCGCGCAATGGAAGGATGGCGAGCCCACGGCGCCGCAGACCGGCCTGTCCGGCTGCTTCAAGGTGCTCAAGCTGGAGAGCTACGAGGACGCCCTGAACAACATCCAGCTGGCCCGGCCGCCGGCGGTGGGCGACCTGTTCGGCTTCCTCCCGGACCACGCGCGGGACGACTACCTGCTGCGCTACATGCTGAACGTGGAGAGCCGCGCCTCGTTGCTGTCGATCGGCGATTTCCGCAAGCCGTTCGACTACGCCATGGACATCGCGGTGGACTCCGCCGGCGCCTTCGAGCGGCGCCCGGTGGACCTGGTCGAGACCTTCAACTACCTCCTCGGCCTGCGCGTCGGCCAGGTGGATGCGCAACTGGAGCGCGGCTTCGTCAAGGTCACCGGCACGCTGCCGGGCGGGGAAAGCTGCCTGGTGCTCTGGCGTGACTGCGAGGTCCTCGACTACGAGGGCATCAGCCGGCTCTGCGAGGAGCTGGCGATCGACCCGGCGAACAGCCGCTTCGACGTCATCTACCTCAACGGCGACCACAACATCCCCTCGGTGCTCACCCAGACCGCGGCGCAGGGCGGCGCCACCCGCGAGCTCAAGCTGCGCCAGATCGAGCCGGAATTCCTCGAACGCATGTTCGCCGTGGAGGCGCTCTGATGGCGCGAGCACCACGGGGCGCGGCCGGCAAGCGCAGCTTCCACCAGGAACTGGTGCTCAACCGCTGGATGCTGGGCTTCTTCAAGGGCGGCAGCCTGGGGGCGCTTAAACTGCGCCTGGGCGACGACCGCCACGAAGGCATCGACGACGACGGCCAGACGCTGTTCTTCCACGAGCTCGCCGGCAACCTCTTCGAGCCGCAGCGCATCGGCGAGGCGGAGCTGCGCCGCTACGACCTGAACATAGTCGCGCACTGGCAGCGCATCACCGCCCAGCGCAACAAGCGCGAAGGCCACGAACTGCAGATGAAGTACTTCCAGTACCTGTCGCTGCTGTTCAGCGAGATCTACCTGGACTGGTACTTCAACCGCCGCGAAGCGCTGCTCGATGGCCTGAACGAAACCCTGGCGGCCTACCGCGGGGAGGCCGGCGCCGACCCGTTCCGCGACTTCGACGCCGACGACCTGAACAAGATCGCCTTCTGGAACGCCACCGGCAGCGGCAAGACGCTGCTGCTGCACGTCAACATCCTGCAGTACCTGCACTACTTCCAGGCCGGCAATGGCGACCGCTACCCGAGCAAGGTCATCCTGCTGACGCCCAACGAGGGCCTGTCGCGCCAGCACCTGGAAGAGCTGCACCTGTCCGGCTTCGGCTTCGCCCAGTACTTCAACAAGAGCCAGACGCCGCCGCGCGGCACCATCGAGATCATCGACATCAACAAGCTCGGCGACGAGATGGGCGACAAGACCGTGGCGGTGGAAGCCTTCGAAGGCAACAACCTGGTGCTGGTGGACGAAGGCCACCGCGGCACCGGGACTGCCGCGGGGGCCTGGATGAGCCGGCGCGACGCCCTGGTGCGCGGTGGTTTCGCCTTCGAGTATTCGGCCACCTTCGGCCAGGCGGTGGCCAAGGGGCTGACCGTCGACGCGGCGGAGGAAGAGCTGAAGAAGAAGCGCGCGAAGATGCTGTTCCAGACCGCCAGCCTGAAGAAGCTGGACGAGGACCAGCTGGCGCAGTTGCAGCTGACCGCGGAGGAGCTGCGCCAGGCGCGCATCACCGCGACCCGCGAGGTCTACGCCAAGTGCATCCTCTTCGATTACTCGTACAAGTTCTTCTACGAGGATGGCTACGGCAAGGACTCGCTGATCCTCAACATGAACGGCGAGGCCTACGCCGAGGGCGACAACGCCTACAAGTATTTCGCCGCCTGCCTGCTGGCCTTCTACCAGCAGACCTGGCTGTGGAGCCGTCATCGCGAGCAACTGCAGGACTTCAACATCGAGAAGCCGCTCTGGGTGTTCGTCGGCAACAAGGTGGCGGACGAAGACTCCGACATTCTCGAGGTGGTGACCTTCCTCGCCGAGTTCCTCAACCGCGAGGCGCAGATCAAGGCCTGGCTGGCGGACCTGGCGAACGACAAGGCACAGCTGCTGGACGCCAAGGGCAACAACATCTTCCAGGGGCGCTTCGCGCCGCTGCTGGGCTATGGCGACAGGATCGACGAGCTGTACGCCGATATCCTCCAGCGGGTGTTCAACGCCCCGGCCCGTCAGCGCCTGAAGCTGGTCAACATTCGCAGCAGCAAGGGCGAGCTGGCCCTGCGGGTGGGCGATGGCGAGCCCTTCGCGCTGATCAACATCGGCGACGACTCCGCCTTCTTCCGCCAGGCCGAGGCCTGCGCGGCCTTCGACAGCGAGGCGGACGACTTCAGCGGCGCGCTCTTCGGCACCCTGAACCACAAGGACAGCCGGCTGAACGTGCTGATCGGCTCGCGCAAGTTCACCGAGGGCTGGAGCAGCTGGCGGGTTTCCACCATGGGCCTGCTCAACATGGGGCAGGGCGAGGGTTCGCAGATCATCCAGCTGTTCGGTCGCGGCGTGCGGCTGAAGGGCGAGGGTTTCTCGCTGAAGCGCACCAGTCCGCAGGAACGCCCCAAGGGCCTGCACCTGGACAAGCTGGAAACCCTGAACATCTTCGGCGTGCGCGCCAACTACATCGCCGCCTTCAAGGATTACCTGAAGGAAGAGGGGATCACCCCCAGCGACGAGCTGATCGAGCTGGAGCTCCCCACCCGGGCGAACCTGCCGCAAGGCAAGCTGAGGACCCTGGCGCTCAAGGACGGCTACAAGGACAACCAGCAGAAGGGCTTCAAGCGCACCCATTTCCCCTGGCTGTACGAAGTGCCCGCGGCGTTCGCCGGCAAGGTCAAGCTGCCCCATGTGACGCTGGACCTGTATCCGCGCATCGAGGCGCTGAGCACCACGAAGGCGGCGGGCTCCGTGGCGCAGGCGCGCAACCGCGCCAAGCTCAACCCGGCGCTGTTCGGCCTGTTCGACTGGGACCGCATCTATGTCGAGCTGCAGGACTGCAAGCTGCAGCGGGGCTGGAGCAACCTGCGCCTGGACCGGCAGAAGCTGATGGAGTTCTGCCAGGGGCCGGCCGACTGGTACACGCTGCTGATCCCGGCCAGCGAGCTGGCGATCACCGGCTATGCCGACGTCCGCAAGCAGGAAGACATACTGGTCCGCCTGCTGGTCGACTACACCGAGCGCTTCTACAAGGCGCTGAAGAGCGGCTACGAAGGCCAGTTCTACGACGTGGTCCCGCTGGACGAGGGGCACGGCTCGATGCTCAAGGGCTACCGCTTCGAGATCGAGGGCAGCGAGCAGGGACTGGAGTATTTCCACAAGCTGGAGGAGCTGAAGGCGCTGGTGGCGGAAGGGCGGATCGACCAGGCCGGCCAATGGAGCGCGCCGCACATGGTGGCCATCAGCTTCGATCGTCACCTGTACTACCCGCTGCTGTCGCTGGAGGACAAGGACGCCGTGCCCTTCAAGCTGCGCCCGCTGGCGTTCGACGCGCCCAGCGAGTGGGATTTCGTCAGGGACCTAGAGGCTTTCCACGGCTCGCCCGCCGGCAGGCAGGCCATCGGCTCGCGCAGCCTATATCTGCTGCGCAACGCCGCCACCCAGGACAAGGGCCTGGGCTTCGCCACTGCGGGCAACTTCTATCCCGATTTCCTGCTCTGGCTGGTGGACGAGGCGACGGGGCAGCAGTGGCTGACCTTCGTGGACCCCAAGGGCCTGCGCAACCTGGACCTGGGGCACCCGAAGCTGGGCCTGTACAAGGAGATCAAGTCGATCCAGGCCACGTTGGCCAAGCCGGGCGAGCAGGCGCTCGTGCTCAACGCCTTCGTGCTGTCGCCGACGCCCTACACGGAGTTGCTGAACGTCGCGGAGCATTGCCCGAAAACAGAGCTGGAGGATCGCCACATCCTGTTCATGGAGGATGGTGCCGGCAGCTATCTGGAGAAGATGTTCGCGAGGATAGGGTAGGGCGCTGCTGGCTGTAGCCGAGGGCTACAGCCAGTGGGCAGGAACTTCGATCTCGTAGTTCTTGGCCACGATGGCCAGGGTCCGGGCGATTTCCGCGTGGCGTGCCTGCTGCGCGCCATCCCAGCTTTCCCGGTTGGCCAGCAGGGCCTTGAGTTCCTCCAGGTTGTACATGCCCAGGCGGAGGAAGTTGCCCCAGGTCGGGGCGCCGAAGAGGTTGTAGATGGTGGTGGTGTCGTCGCGCTCGCTGGCCAGGCGCTTGGGGCCGGTCAGCTTCTCGGCGGCGGCTTCCGCCTCGTCGCGGTCTTCGTAGGTGTTGAGCAGCTTGATCATGAAGAACGTGCGATCTCTTCGTGTAGCATGACTGAAGGGCGTCGATTGTAGGGAGTAGCTGTGCGCATGTCGAATCCATGGAAGGCCTGCATCCTGTACCAGAACCTGCTGGCGTCGTTGCCGCCGGAGCTGGTCGCCCGCGTTCCGGCGGGGCACTCCAGGCTGCTCGCCTGGCAGCAGGAGTCACGCCACTACTACCAGACGATGTATCTCGATGAGGCGCAGGGCGTTCCAGCGCTGAAACGACCCGACGACGCGGTTTGCCGGGAATGCGAGAAGTTTCACCTCTCCACGCTCAAGCAGATAGACAAGAACCCGGACATCGACCTGGGCAATGAACTGGAGGCGGTGTTCGAGGCCTACTTCCAGCAGGTCCTGGATACCCTCGTTCCGGGGCTCGTGATCGAAAGGGCCGACCGGCAGGAACTGCACATGCCGGATTTCCAGGTGCGGCACGTGCAAAGCGGCGAAGTTCTGCTGCTGATGGAATTCAAGGTCATCTTCCGGCCGTTCCTGCTGATCTCGAAGAAGGTCAACCCGGCCTACGAGTGTTATTCCCACTCGATGACGCTGGACGTCGCCGGCAAGTTGAACGCCCAGCGCGAGCTCGTGGTCAACGGCCCGGGAGCGTACAAGTGCGCCTACGTCTACTGGTACGACCTGCCTTGCGTGAAGGGCGTGTTCTGGATGTCGGCGCAAGACGTGTACCGGCACCAGGACGAGCAGGTTGCCTATAAGAGGAAGGTGGTCAGCGGCGACATGGGCTCGGCAGGGCAGGTGAGGGGCGCGGTCAGGAAGCTGTATCTGCCGCTCTATCAGATGAATGACTTCGACTCGCTGGTCTCGCTGCTGCAGGAAAGAGCGCCGCTGAAATAAAAGTTTCAAAAAGTCGTTGACGGGGGTTTTTAACTCCCTATAATGCGCACCACTCCCAGCGACGAAGCGCTGAAAGAGCTTGAAAATCAAGCACTTAAGTAGGGTAGAAGTTGAGAGTGGTGGTCAGGCCGGTGATTCACTTGCCGCCTTTGGGGTCGGCAGCTGCTCCGGCAGCGAGCCAAAAGGAAGATCGCCGAGGTGCTTGACAGTGATTCTGATCGCTGTAGAATGCGCATCCCGCTGACGAGAAGCTCCGGCCGATCGACAGCGCAAGCGGTTGAGTAGGAACGAAAAATTCTGAAAATAACGCTTGACGAAATAAGAGGTTGGCGTAGAATGCGCGGCCTCGGTTGAGATGAAAGCCTTAACCAACTGCTCTTTAACAAGCTGAATCAAGCAATTCGTGTGGGTGCTTGTGAGTTAAGACTGGTGATCGCAAGATTATCAGCATCACAAGTAACACTCGTGAATTCGAGAGTTTTTTGCGATTGCTGAGCCAAGTTTAGGGTTTTCTCAAAACCCGATCAGTATTGAACTGAAGAGTTTGATCATGGCTCAGATTGAACGCTGGCGGCAGGCCTAACACATGCAAGTCGAGCGGATGAAGGGAGCTTGCTCCCGGATTCAGCGGCGGACGGGTGAGTAATGCCTAGGAATCTGCCTGGTAGTGGGGGACAACGTTCCGAAAGGAGCGCTAATACCGCATACGTCCTACGGGAGAAAGTGGGGGATCTTCGGACCTCACGCTATCAGATGAGCCTAGGTCGGATTAGCTAGTAGGTGGGGTAATGGCTCACCTAGGCGACGATCCGTAACTGGTCTGAGAGGATGATCAGTCACACTGGAACTGAGACACGGTCCAGACTCCTACGGGAGGCAGCAGTGGGGAATATTGGACAATGGGCGAAAGCCTGATCCAGCCATGCCGCGTGTGTGAAGAAGGTCTTCGGATTGTAAAGCACTTTAAGTTGGGAGGAAGGGCAGTAAGTTAATACCTTGCTGTTTTGACGTTACCAACAGAATAAGCACCGGCTAACTTCGTGCCAGCAGCCGCGGTAATACGAAGGGTGCAAGCGTTAATCGGAATTACTGGGCGTAAAGCGCGCGTAGGTGGTTTGGTAAGATGGATGTGAAATCCCCGGGCTCAACCTGGGAACTGCATCCATAACTGCCTGACTAGAGTACGGTAGAGGGTGGTGGAATTTCCTGTGTAGCGGTGAAATGCGTAGATATAGGAAGGAACACCAGTGGCGAAGGCGACCACCTGGACTGATACTGACACTGAGGTGCGAAAGCGTGGGGAGCAAACAGGATTAGATACCCTGGTAGTCCACGCCGTAAACGATGTCGACTAGCCGTTGGGATCCTTGAGATCTTAGTGGCGCAGCTAACGCGATAAGTCGACCGCCTGGGGAGTACGGCCGCAAGGTTAAAACTCAAATGAATTGACGGGGGCCCGCACAAGCGGTGGAGCATGTGGTTTAATTCGAAGCAACGCGAAGAACCTTACCTGGCCTTGACATGTCCGGAATCCTGCAGAGATGCGGGAGTGCCTTCGGGAATCGGAACACAGGTGCTGCATGGCTGTCGTCAGCTCGTGTCGTGAGATGTTGGGTTAAGTCCCGTAACGAGCGCAACCCTTGTCCTTAGTTACCAGCACGTTATGGTGGGCACTCTAAGGAGACTGCCGGTGACAAACCGGAGGAAGGTGGGGATGACGTCAAGTCATCATGGCCCTTACGGCCAGGGCTACACACGTGCTACAATGGTCGGTACAGAGGGTTGCCAAGCCGCGAGGTGGAGCTAATCCCAGAAAACCGATCGTAGTCCGGATCGCAGTCTGCAACTCGACTGCGTGAAGTCGGAATCGCTAGTAATCGTGAATCAGAATGTCACGGTGAATACGTTCCCGGGCCTTGTACACACCGCCCGTCACACCATGGGAGTGGGTTGCTCCAGAAGTAGCTAGTCTAACCGCAAGGGGGACGGTTACCACGGAGTGATTCATGACTGGGGTGAAGTCGTAACAAGGTAGCCGTAGGGGAACCTGCGGCTGGATCACCTCCTTAATCGAAGATCCCGGCTTTCTCATAAGCTCCCACACGAATTGCTTGATTCACTGGTAAGCGACGGTTAGGCAACCCTATATGGGTCTGTAGCTCAGTCGGTTAGAGCGCACCCCTGATAAGGGTGAGGTCGGCAGTTCGAATCTGCCCAGACCCACCAATCGTTGGAAATTAGGGGGCCATAGCTCAGCTGGGAGAGCGCCTGCTTTGCACGCAGGAGGTCAGGAGTTCGATCCTCCTTGGCTCCACCATCTCCAAATCGTCGTAAAGCTCAGACAGGAATGTTCGAAGAAACGAACCTTGCTGTCTGGTCTTTGTACCGGAACCGTTCTTTAAAAATTTGGGTATGTGATAGAAGTAGACTGAATGATCTCTTTCACTGGGGATTGTTCAAGTCAAGGTAAAATTTGCGAGTTCAAGCGCGAATTTTCGGCGAATGTCGTCTTCACGTTCGAGACGTATGACCAGATTGCTTGGGGTTATATGGTCAAGTGAAGAAGCGCATACGGTGGATGCCTTGGCAGTCAGAGGCGATGAAAGACGTGGTAGCCTGCGATAAGCTTCGGGGAGTCGGCAAACAGACTTTGATCCGGAGATCTCTGAATGGGGAAACCCAGCCAGCACAAGCTGGTTATCACACACTGAATCCATAGGTGTGTGAGGCGAACCAGGGGAACTGAAACATCTAAGTACCCTGAGGAACAGAAATCAACCGAGATTCCCTTAGTAGTGGCGAGCGAACGGGGACTAGCCCTTAAGCTTCTTAGAATCTAACAGAACGCTCTGGAAAGTGCGGCCATAGTGGGTGATAGCCCCGTATGTGAAAGGTTCTTGGAAGTGAAATCGAGTAGGACGGCGCACGTGAAACGTTGTCTGAACATGGGGGGACCATCCTCCAAGGCTAAATACTACTGACTGACCGATAGTGAACCAGTACCGTGAGGGAAAGGCGAAAAGAACCCCGGAGAGGGGAGTGAAATAGAACCTGAAACCGTATGCGTACAAGCAGTGGGAGCCCACTTGTTGGGTGACTGCGTACCTTTTGTATAATGGGTCAGCGACTTATATTCAGTGGCGAGCTTAACCGAATAGGGGAGGCGTAGCGAAAGCGAGTCTTAATAGGGCGTTTAGTCGCTGGGTATAGACCCGAAACCGGGCGATCTATCCATGAGCAGGTTGAAGGTTAGGTAACACTGACTGGAGGACCGAACCCACTCCCGTTGAAAAGGTAGGGGATGACTTGTGGATCGGAGTGAAAGGCTAATCAAGCTCGGAGATAGCTGGTTCTCCTCGAAAGCTATTTAGGTAGCGCCTCACGTATCACTCCAGGGGGTAGAGCACTGTTTCGGCTAGGGGGTCATCCCGACTTACCAAACCGATGCAAACTCCGAATACCTGGAAGTGTCAGCGTGGGAGACACACGGCGGGTGCTAACGTCCGTCGTGAAAAGGGAAACAACCCAGACCGTCAGCTAAGGTCCCAAAGTTGTGGTTAAGTGGTAAACGATGTGGGAAGGCTTAGACAGCTAGGAGGTTGGCTTAGAAGCAGCCACCCTTTAAAGAAAGCGTAATAGCTCACTAGTCGAGTCGGCCTGCGCGGAAGATGTAACGGGGCTCAAACCACACACCGAAGCTACGGGTGCATCGCAAGATGCGCGGTAGAGGAGCGTTCTGTAAGCCTGTGAAGGTGAGTTGAGAAGCTTGCTGGAGGTATCAGAAGTGCGAATGCTGACATGAGTAACGACAATGGGAGTGAAAAACTCCCACGCCGAAAGACCAAGGGTTCCTGCGCAACGTTAATCGACGCAGGGTTAGTCGGCCCCTAAGGCGAGGCAGAAATGCGTAGTCGATGGGAAACAGGTTAATATTCCTGTACTTCTAGTTACTGCGATGGAGGGACGGAGAAGGCTAGGCCAGCTTGGCGTTGGTTGTCCAAGTTTAAGGTTGTAGGCTGGGCACTTAGGCAAATCCGGGTGTTCAAGGCCGAGAGCTGATGACGAGCTTTCTTTTAGAGAGCGAAGTGGTTGATGCCATGCTTCCAGGAAAAGCTTCTAAGCTTCAGGTAACTAGGAACCGTACCCGAAACCGACACAGGTGGTCGGGTAGAGAATACCAAGGCGCTTGAGAGAACTCGGGTGAAGGAACTAGGCAAAATGGCACCGTAACTTCGGGAGAAGGTGCGCCGGTGAGGGTGAAGTATTTACTGCGTAAGCCCACGCCGGTCGAAGATACCAGGCCGCTGCGACTGTTTATTAAAAACACAGCACTCTGCAAACACGAAAGTGGACGTATAGGGTGTGACGCCTGCCCGGTGCCGGAAGGTTAATTGATGGGGTTAGCGAAAGCGAAGCTCTTGATCGAAGCCCCGGTAAACGGCGGCCGTAACTATAACGGTCCTAAGGTAGCGAAATTCCTTGTCGGGTAAGTTCCGACCTGCACGAATGGCGTAACGATGGCGGCGCTGTCTCCACCCGAGACTCAGTGAAATTGAAATCGCTGTGAAGATGCAGTGTATCCGCGGCTAGACGGAAAGACCCCGTGAACCTTTACTGTAGCTTTGCACTGGACTTTGAGCCTGCTTGTGTAGGATAGGTGGGAGGCTTTGAAGCGTGGACGCCAGTTCGCGTGGAGCCAACCTTGAAATACCACCCTGGCATGCTTGAGGTTCTAACTCTGGTCCGTGATCCGGATCGAGGACAGTGTATGGTGGGCAGTTTGACTGGGGCGGTCTCCTCCTAAAGAGTAACGGAGGAGTACGAAGGTGCGCTCAGACCGGTCGGAAATCGGTCGCAGAGTATAAAGGCAAAAGCGCGCTTGACTGCGAGACAGACACGTCGAGCAGGTACGAAAGTAGGTCTTAGTGATCCGGTGGTTCTGTATGGAAGGGCCATCGCTCAACGGATAAAAGGTACTCCGGGGATAACAGGCTGATACCGCCCAAGAGTTCATATCGACGGCGGTGTTTGGCACCTCGATGTCGGCTCATCACATCCTGGGGCTGAAGCCGGTCCCAAGGGTATGGCTGTTCGCCATTTAAAGTGGTACGCGAGCTGGGTTTAGAACGTCGTGAGACAGTTCGGTCCCTATCTGCCGTGGACGTTTGAGATTTGAGAGGGGCTGCTCCTAGTACGAGAGGACCGGAGTGGACGAACCTCTGGTGTTCCGGTTGTCACGCCAGTGGCACTGCCGGGTAGCTATGTTCGGAATAGATAACCGCTGAAAGCATCTAAGCGGGAAACTAGCCTCAAGATGAGATCTCACTGGGAACTTGATTCCCCTGAAGGGCCGTCGAAGACTACGACGTTGATAGGTCGGGTGTGTAAGCGCTGTGAGGCGTTGAGCTAACCGATACTAATTGCCCGTGAGGCTTGACCATATAACACCCAAACAATTTGTGTGTTAGACGGTGAAGTCGACGAACCGAAAGTTCGTGAGAACCGCAAAGAAGACCTGTCACATACCCGAATCAGGGTGAGCGTGTGCGTAAGCCACGAGCATCCGAAAGAATTGCTTGACGACCATAGAGCGTTGGAACCACCTGATCCCATCCCGAACTCAGCAGTGAAACGACGCATCGCCAATGGTAGTGTGGGGTTTCCCCATGTGAGAGTAGGTCATCGTCAAGCACCTATCCCAAAACCCCTGATCAGCCTGGCTGGTCGGGGGTTTTGCTTTGGCGCTCGGAAAAGCCGGAACATCTCCCTGTAGGAGCGGACCTTGTCCGCGATCACCGGAGGTCCCGGCGCACTTCGCGGATAAGATCCGCTCCTACGCCGCCCCCCCGCGCCATGTCCGCGAGGCCATGGCGATGGGTATCGCTTCGCTCAACGCCATCCTACAAGAGCGCCTGGCGTAGGGCGCATAACGCCCCCGGCGGCTCCGTGGGTGGTCTGGGCGCTCGGTGTATCGGCGGATAACCGCGAACGGTTATTCGCCCTACGATTTGCCCTGGGCTGGCTGCGGCGATGGGTATCGCTTCGCTCAACGCCATCCTACGAGGGTACGTCCTGCACCCGTAGGAGCGGACCTTGTCCGCGATTGCCGGCGGTCCCGGCGCGATTCGCGGATGAGATCCGCTCCTACGCCGCCCCACCTGCGCCATTCCCCCTGTAGGAGCGCGCCCTGCGCGCGAATCGCGGGCAGGGCCCAAGCCACGGCGCTGATGGGTATCGCTTCGCTCAACGCCATCCTACGGGGCTGCACCCCGTAGGAGCGGATTCATCCGCGATCCGGCCGGCGGGTCGTCAGCTCCCGCGCCAGGACCATCGGCGGATGGCTATGTGACCTGCGTGAGCGGGCATCCGGCGGCCAAGAAACGCAGGCAACAAAAAAGCGCCCCGAAGGGTAATGCCAGTCAGTTAAGGCTGACACATTGACCTTTAGTCTGCAGGCCGCAAAATCCGATGCTTGGAAACGAGCATCGGATTTTTTATGCGCCTGTCACAAGCCCTGTCCCTCACTCACGAAATGGCATCGCGGCCTCATGCGCTGGAGGGGCTGGGAGCTTTGCTCGATC
This sequence comes from Pseudomonas citronellolis, assembly GCF_001586155.1. Lineage (NCBI taxonomy): Bacteria > Pseudomonadati > Pseudomonadota > Gammaproteobacteria > Pseudomonadales > Pseudomonadaceae > Pseudomonas > Pseudomonas citronellolis. The sequence goes on along the minus strand of NZ_CP014158.1, from coordinate 4,527,736 downwards.
CAGACATCGTGAAACAGGCTTTCGAGACTGCAGGTGTCTCGACCATTCGCAAGCGTCGTCTTCCGCTTGAAAGCCTGGTGTGGTGCATCATCGGCATGGCGTTGTTCCGCCGGATGTCGGCTTGGGATGTCGTGAACCACATGGACATCATGCTACCGGGCAAGCGGCCGCTGGTGGCGCCCAGCGCTGTTGTGCAAGGGCGGCAGCGGCTGGGTAGCGAAGCTGTACGCGAAGTCTTTACGCTGACCCAGCAGCGATGGCACGAAGAAACCAAACATCCGCAGTGGTTGCACTACTGTCCGGAATATTTTCGAGGGGGCGTCTGGAGGGCTTGCGGGGGCTGAAGGCACGGGTTAAACCGTTGAGCGCCAACTCAACCTCACAGCCCCCGCAAGATGTTCAGGATAAGCCGTTTTCACGATGTACTAAAAGCGCTGCCTCGCGGCGTCTTCGATCGACTGGTCGCCGAACACGGCGCCGACAAGCACAGCAAGCGCTTTGGCAGCTGGGATCACCTGGTCGCCATGGTGTATGCCCAACTGGCCGGCGTGAGCAGCCTGCGGGCGCTTGAAACCAGCTTCAACAGCCATCCCCATCAGCACTATCACCTGGGGACGGGCCCGATCCGGCGTTCCACCCTGGCCGATGCCAACGAACGCCGTAATACCGAGGTCTTCGCCCAGGTTGCGCACTACCTGATGGCGGGCGTCTGCCGGCAGTTACGCCGTGACGGGAAGGAACTGCTGTACCTGCTGGACTCCACCACGATCACCCTCAAGGGCCCTGGCTTCGACGAATGGACGCTGTCCAATCGAACCCGCTCCCAGGGGCTGAAAGTCCATGTGCTGTATGCCGAGCAGGCGGCAGCACCGGTGCATTGCAGCTTCAGCGCAGCCAACGTCAACGACATCGACGAAGGCCGGACGCTGGGTATCGAGCCACAGGCCACCTACGTATTCGACAAGGGCTATTACGACTTCAACTGGTGGGCGAGCCTGGATGCCCAGAAGGCCCGCTTCGTCACACGATTCAAGTCCAATGTGCGGCTCAAGGTCCTGGCCCAGCGCGAGGTTCCCCAGCAAGACCGGGAAACGATCCTGCGAGACGAAGAGGTGAGCTTCTCCAACCGCAACCCAGGTGGCCGACGGCGTAATCACTACACCCAGCCCCTGCGGCGGATCCTGGTGAACCGCCCAGGCGATGAGCCGCCTCTGAGCCTGGCGACCAACGACCTGAGCAGCCCGGCGGCAGAAATCGCCGAGCGCTATCGGGATCGCTGGCGGATCGAGCTGTTTTTCAAATGGATCAAGCAACACCTGAAGGTCAGGCGTTTCCTGGGCCGTAGCGAGAATGCCGTGCGCATCCAGATTCTCTGTGCGCTGATCAGCTACTTGCTGCTGAACCTTTACCAACGCAGGACGGGAACGCGGCAAAGCCTGTGGATGCTGATGGTGGAGGTACAGGCAACGCTGTTTCAGCGCCCAGGCCTGGAGGCCGAACGTTACCGACGACGGCAGGAGCGAATACGCGAGATCAACCTGCGTCAGGGGCAGCTGTTAATAGCATGAGGCGTGCCGGACAGCAGTGGCAGTGGTTGGGATTGACGCTGCTTGGCGTGGACGGCGTTGTCTGGAATACGCCTGATACCGCAGAAAATCGTGCGTGCTACGGCAGCGCGACCAACCAGCATGGTGACGGCAGCTTTCCTCAAGTTCGGATGGTCTGTCAGATGGAGCTGACCAGCCATCTACTGATAAGCAGCACTTTCGAGGGCTATCACAGTAGCGAAATGAAGCTGGCAGAACAGCTGATCGCCACCACGCCGAATCATTCGTTGACCCTGTTCGACAAAGGTTTCTACTCGTTGGGCTTGCTGCATCACTGGCAATCGCACGGCGAGCATCGACACTGGCTGATCCCTTTGAAAAAGGGCACTCAGTATGAGGTAGAGCACAAGCTTGGGCGCAATGATGCCCAGGTCGTTCTGCGTACATCGCCTCAGGCTCGCAAACAATGGCCAGACTTGCCGTTGGAAATTCGAGCGAGGTTGCTGAGCAAAACGATCAAAGGAAAGGTGGTGAGCGTCTTGACCTCAATGACCGATCCGCTGCGTTTCCCTGGCGATGAGATCGTCGATCTTTACAGTCAGCGCTGGGAAATCGAACTGGGCTATCGGGAGATCAAGCAAGGACTTTTGGGCGGCGAATACACCCTGAGAAGCAAGACTCCGGAGATGATTGCGCAAGAACTGTGGGGCGTGCTGCTGGGCTACAACCTGTTACGTTATCAGATGGTACAGATGTCGAGGCAGTGCCCGGGGGTATACCCATGCGAAATGAGTTTTACCGCCTGCAGTTGGGCAATCCTGGGCTTGCTGCATGGCACGTCGCTGAACCATCCCGGTAACTTGCCAGGATTTCTGGCAGATTTGCAGGCCTCAGCGGCGCAGTATGTCCTACCTCATCGGCGACCTGATCGCTGGTTCCCGAGAACGGTGAAGCAGCGACCAGCAAAATATTCGACACGAAAATGAAAATGCCAGTCAGCTTAACTGACTGGCATTACCCCGAAGGGCGCCTTTTCCGTACCGAGCTAACGATCAGCCGTTGAAGCGGCGCAGCACCAGGGTGGCGTTGGTGCCGCCGAAGCCGAAGCTGTTGCTCATCACGGTGTCGAGCTTGGCGTTCTCGCGGGTCTCGCGCAGGATCGGCATGTCGGCGACTTCCGGGTCCAGTTCGTCGATGTTGGCGGAGCCGGCGATGAAGTTGCCCTGCATCATCAGCAGGCAGTAGATCGCCTCGTGCACGCCGGCGGCGCCCAGGGAGTGGCCGGACAGGCTCTTGGTGGAGCTGATGGCCGGGGCCTTGCCGCCGAAGACTTCGCGGATGCCGCGGATTTCCGCCACGTCGCCCACCGGGGTGGAGGTGCCGTGGGTGTTCAGGTAGTCGATCGGGGTATCGACGGTGGACAGCGCCTGCTGCATGCAGCGGATGGCGCCTTCGCCGCTCGGGGCGACCATGTCGTAGCCGTCGGAGGTGGCGCCGTAGCCGATGATCTCGGCGTAGATCTTGGCGCCGCGCTTGAGCGCATGCTCCAGTTCCTCGACCACCACCATGCCGCCGCCGCCGGCGATGACGAAGCCGTCACGCTTGGCGTCGTAGGCGCGGGAGGCCTTTTCCGGGGTGTCGTTGTACTGGGTGGAGAGGGCGCCCATGGCGTCGAACAGGCAGCTCTGGCTCCAGTGCTCTTCTTCACCGCCGCCGGCGAAGACCACGTCCTGCTTGCCCATCATGATCTGTTCCATGGCATTGCCGATGCAATGCGCGCTGGTGGCGCAGGCCGAGGAGATGGAGTAGTTCACGCCCTTGATCTGGAAGGGGGTGGCCAGGCAGGCGGAAACGGTGCTGCCCATGGTGCGGGTGACGCGGTATGGGCCGATGCGCTTGACGCCCTTTTCGCGCAGGGTGTCGATGGCTTCCATCTGGTTCAGGGTGGAAGCGCCGCCGGAGCCGGCGATCAGGCCGGTGCGCGGGTTGGAGATCTGCTCTTCGGTCAGGCCGGAGTCCTTGATCGCCTGTTCCATCGCCAGGTAGGCATAGGCCGCGGCGTCGCCCATGAAGCGGAACACCTTGCGGTCGATCAGCTCTTCGAGGTTGAGGTTCACCGAGCCGGAGACGTGGCTGCGCAGCCCCATGTCGACGTACGACTGGTTGTGGCGGATACCGGCACGGCCGGCGCGCAGGTTGGCGGAGACGGTGTCTTTGTCATTGCCCAGGCAGGATACGATGCCCAGGCCGGTGATCACGACGCGACGCATGCGGATTACCCTTAGAAGCTGTCAGTGGAGGTGAACAGGCCGACGCGAAGGCCTTCGGCGCTGTAGATTTCGCGGCCATCGACGCTGACGCTGCCATCGGCGATGGCCAGGACCAGCGAACGGTTGATGGTGCGCTTGATGTGGATGTTGTAGGTGACTTTCTTGGCGGTCGGCAGGACCTGGCCGAAGAATTTCACCTCGCCCGAACCCAGGGCGCGGCCGCGGCCGGGGTTGCCCTGCCAGCCGAGGTAGAAGCCGACCAGCTGCCACATGGCGTCCAGGCCCAGGCAGCCCGGCATCACCGGGTCGCCTTCGAAGTGGCAGGCGAAGAACCAGAGGTCGGGGTTGATGTCCAGCTCGGCGACCAGTTCGCCCTTGCCATACTTGCCGCCAACGTCGCTGATGTGGGTGATGCGGTCGATCATCAGCATGTTCGGGGCGGGCAGTTGCGCATTACCCGGGCCGAAGAGCTCGCCGCGGCTGCAGCGCAGCAGGTCTTCTCGGGTGAAGGCGTGTTGTTTGGTCATGCGAGCTCCTCAAAAATCCTGAACGGCAGGGCGAAATCGGTCGTCCTGCGGCTCCGCGCGCCTCATTCTTGTAGCGGCGTCCTGCGGCAGCCTAGTCATAGACTATTGCCTGATGGTTAAAGTCACAGCACCGGGCGAACGGTTGTTCACTTTCTTTCGGTGCCTCGTTGCTCCAGCTGGGCGTGCATTTTGCCGATCAGCCTCGCAGGCCCACGAGTTTGGGCGAACAGGCCCCGCGGATCAACGGCCGGAGGTCAACCAGCGCTGCAGAATTTTCTGTAGATCAGCGCGTTTGAACGGCTTGGCCAGGTAATCGTCCATGCCCGACTCCAGGCACAGCTCGCGATCGCCCTGCAGGGCATTGGCGGTCAGGGCGATGATCGGCACCTGCTGGCGTCCGGGGAGTGCGCGAATCTGTCGCGTGGCCTCGTAGCCGTTGAGCAGCGGCAGGCGGCAATCCATGAGGATGGCATCGAATTCGTTACGTTCTGCCGTGCGCACCGCCTGCGCGCCATCGCCGACCAGAGTGACGCGATAGCCGAGGCTGCGCAACATGGCTTCTATGACCGTTTGATTCACCGGGTTGTCCTCCACCAGCAGCACCGACTGGCCGGTGGCCTGCTCCGAGGCGCGCAGGGCGCGTTCGGCCGCGCCCAGGCTGCGCGCCTGGAAGGGCAGGGGAATCTCCAGGGTGAAGGTCGAGCCCAGGCCTTCCTCGCTGGATGCCTGCAGGGTGCCGCCCATGCGTTCGGCCAGGGTGCGGGCGATGGCCAGGCCCAGGCCGGTGCCGCCGTAGCGCCGCGAGGTGGACGAGTCGGCCTGCTTGAAGGCCTCGAACATGTGCTCCAGGCGTTCCGGGGAGATGCCGATGCCGCTGTCGTTGACCGCGCAGGTCAGCCACAGCACTTCGTCGTCCAGGGCCTGCCAGCGGACTTCCAGACGGATGGCGCCTTCCTCGGTGAATTTCAGCGCGTTGCCCAGCAGGTTGACCAGGATCTGCCGCAGGCGCGTCGGGTCGCCCCGTACCTCCAGGTGCTCCAGCCCTGGCTGGACGTCCATGCGCAGCGTCAGGCCGCGCTGCTGGGCGCTGTGCTGGAAGGCCAGCAGCGAGCCCTGGATCAGCTCCAGCACGTTGAAGGGGATGCGCTCCAGCTCCAGGGCGCCGCGCTCGATGCGCGAGAAGTCGAGGATGTCGTTGATGACCTTGAGCAGGTGCTCGGTAGACTCGGTGGCCAGCGCCGTGTATTCGGCCTGCTCGTGGTTGAGCTCGGTGGTCTCGAGCAGTTGCAGCATGCCCAGCACGCCGTTCATCGGCGTGCGCAGCTCATGGCTCATCATCGCCAGGAAGTCCGACTTGCTGCGGTTGGCCTGCTCGGCCTCCTCGCGGGCCGCCACCAGCTGGGCGATGGTGCGTTCCTGTTCCTTGCTGGCCTGCTGCAGGCCGCGCGCGAGGTTGTTGATGTGCCGTGCGAGGTCGCCGACTTCGCCGTTGTCCAGCACCGGCAGGCTGGTCTGGTAGTCGCCGGTCTGGATCGCCTGCACCGCGTTGGCCATGGTGCTGATCGGCGCCGCCAGGCGCTGCGCCAGGCGGCGGGCCAGCAGCAGCGTCAGCAGCAGGGCGAAGAAGGCCAGCAGGCTGGCCTTGAAGAGGATTTCCTGCTGGCGTTCGCTGAAGGCGTCGTTGGCCATGCCCACCACCACGCGGCCCAGGTAGTCGGCGTCGCTGGCCGGCTGGTCCTGGCGGCCCGGTGTGTGGCGCAGCGTGACGGCGTCGCCCGGTACCTCGGGGGCGACGTGCTCGCGCTGGATGGCGGCGTGGAACACCTCGATCTTGGGCGCGACCTGGCCGTTGTCGCTGGGCGGCTGCTCGGCGTAGACGAGGATCTCGTCATTGCGGTTGCGCACCTCGATGAAGCGCACGTGCGGCGTGCCCAGGGTGGTGCGCAGCAGGCTCTGGAGGACCGGCAGGTTGCCCGAAAGCACGCCATACTCCGCTGCCGGAGCGAGCTGGTTGGCGATGAGCTGGCCGGTGTGGTTGAGCTCCTGGCGCAGGTCCTGCAGGCGCGAATAGGTGAAGTAGCCGGTCAGCAGCAGGGTCAGCAGCAGCGCGGGGCCGAGGCTGATGGCGAGCATGCGGTTCTGGATGTTCCAGCCCTTGCGCGGAGTCATCGTGCCTCTCCGGCGGCTGGTCGATTCTGGCGATGGTGCGTGGCGTGCACGGAACGGCCCTGTTCTCGGTTTTCTACGGGGACGGATGTTAAACGAGGCGGGGCGCTTTGCCAGCGTGCGATGTGCACTGGCCGCCTGGCGGTGGCGCCTTATAATGCCCCAATCGCCGCCCGCGTGCGGCCCGTGATGGAAGTGACATGACTGAGCAGCAACCGATCGCTGTGCTGGGCGGCGGCAGTTTCGGCACCGCCTTCGCCAACCTGCTGGCGGAGAACGGCCAACGCGTGCGCCAATGGATGCGCGACGAGGAGCAGGCCGCGAGCATCCGCGCCCTGCGCGAGAACCCGCGCTACCTCAAGGGCGTGCGCATCCACGAGAACGTCGAGCCGGTCACCGACCTCGCAGCGACCCTGAACGACTGCGAACTCATCTTCGTCGCCGTGCCCTCCAGCGCGCTGCGCAAGGTGCTGGAGCCCTTCGCCGGGCAGCTGGCGGGCAAGTCGCTGGTCAGCCTGACCAAGGGCATCGAGGCGCAGAGCTTCAAGCTGATGAGCCAGATTCTCGAGGAGATCGCCCCGGCCGCGCGCATCGCGGTCATTTCCGGGCCGAACCTGGCCCGCGAGATAGCCGAGCACGAACTGACCGCCACCGTGGTCGCCAGCGAGGACGAGGCGCTCTGCAGCCGCGTGCAGGAAGCGCTGCACGGCCGCACCTTCCGCGTCTATGCCAGCGGCGACCGCTTCGGCGTCGAGCTGGGCGGCGCGCTGAAGAACGTCTACGCCATCATCGCCGGCATGGCCGCGGCCCTGGGCATGGGCGAGAACACCAAGGGCATGCTGATCACCCGCGCCCTGGCGGAGATGACGCGCTTCGCCGTCAAGCTCGGCGCCAACCCCATGACCTTCCTCGGCCTGGCCGGGGTGGGCGACCTGATCGTCACCTGTTCGTCACCGAAAAGCCGCAACTATCAGGTCGGCTTCGCCCTGGGCGAGGGCCTGAGCCTCGACGACGCCGTCGCCCGCATGGGCGAGACCGCCGAAGGGGTGAACACCCTCAAGGTGCTCAAGGCCAAGGCCGACGAGCTGGGCGTCTACATGCCGCTGGTCGCCGGGCTCTACGCCATCCTCTTCGGCGGGCGCACCCTGGCCCAGGTGATCCAGGCGCTGATGAGCGGCGAGCCGAAGACCGACACCGACTTCATTCCCACCAGTGGCTTCTGAGGAGATACCCATGTCCGCTGATCGTTTGGCCGACCGTATGAACAAGGAATCCCTGGCCCTGCGCATCCTCTGGATGCTGCTGTTCGCCCTGGTGTGGTACGTCGCGCAGATGCTGCTCGGCGCCGTGGTGGTGGTGCAGCTGGTCTACCGCATCATCTACGGCGCGCCCAGCGCCAGCCTGCTGGCCTTCGGCGACAGCCTCAGCCAGTACCTGGCGCAGATCGGCCGCTTCGGCACCTTCAACAGCGACGAGAAGCCCTGGCCCTTCGCCGACTGGCCGGCCGCCCGCGCCCCCGAGGGCGAAGCCGCCCACGCCGTGCCGCCGGCGCCGCACCCGGCGCGCGACGAGGAGCCGAAGTTGTGAGGATCTGGCTGCTGCGCCACGGCCAGGCCGAACCCCAGGCCCGCCGCGACGCCGAGCGGGAACTGACCGCCCACGGCCGCAAGGAAGTGCTGCAGAGCGCCGGGCACCTGGCCGGCCACCCGCTGGACGGCATCCTGGCCAGCCCCTACGTGCGCGCCCAGCAGACCGCCGAACTGGTGCGCGAGGCGCTGGGCTTCGACGGCGCGGTGGGCACCGCGCCCTGGCTGACGCCGGACGACGATCCTCGCGACGTGCTGCGCTTCCTCGACAACCGCAGCGAGCGCAACCTGCTGCTGGTCAGCCACCAGCCGCTGATCGGTTCCCTGGGCGGGCTGCTGGTGCACGGCAGCCGCGACGAGGCGCTGCCGATGGCCACCGCCTCCCTGGCCGAACTGGAAGGCGAGGGGCCGCTGGCGGGGCTGATGACGCTGGTTTCCCTCTACCATCCCGGACGCGGTTGACGGTTCCGCCAGGGCCCCTCGTGGGGCCTTGGCGTTTCTGCGGGTCAATTCGGTTTGTCGTCGTCCGTCAGGCTGACGTCGTCGTTCGGCCCGCGCCCAGCCAGGCGCTGCTCCAGGCGGTCGCCCAGCACCAGGATCAGCAAGGTCAGCGCCAGGCCGACGGCGGCGGTCAGCACGTGCCCGGTGCCGCAGGCCAGGCCGAGCATCGACGAGACCCAGATGGTGGCGGCGGTGGTCAGCCCCTCGACGCGGTAGCGGCGCTCGTGGTGGACGATGACCCCCGCGCCGATGAAACCGATGCCGGTGAGCACGCCCTGGGCCACGCGGCTGGCGGCATCCGCGGTGGCCGGCTGCAACTGCTGGATCACCGTGATCGCCAGCGCCGCGGCCAGGGCGGTGAGGGCGTGGGTGCGCAGCCCGGCGGGGCGGTGGTGCAACTGGCGGTTGAGGCCGATCAGGCCGCCGAACAGGGTGGCGCAGAGCAGGTTGAACAGCAGCGGCAACTCGGCCAGCGCGCTGTCGGTGATGAACGGCATGGGCAGCTTTCCACAGGGGCCTGCCGCTGCTTTTAGCAGTTCGCCGTCGGACGCGCCATGCGCTGCTGAAGCATCTCCCTACAAAAGTTCACATATCCCTTCTTGCCAGTCTGTAGGACGCATGGAATATTCGACCAAGCAAGTGCTTGGTTGATCTATCGCTACACCTCTAGAACAACAAAAAAGGAGGGGCATGTGGTCACTGAAATTCGTTCTCCGCTCGAGCAATTCCTGCAACGCGAGGCGCGCCATCCGGACAAGCGCTACCTGGTCCAGCCGTTGCCGGGCGGCCAGGTGCAGAGCCTCACCTGGGGCGAGGCCGGTGACCAGGCGCGGCGTGCAGCCGCCTGGCTGCGCAGCCTGCAACTGCCGCCGGGCAGCCGCGTGGCGATCATCTCGAAGAACTGCGCGCACTGGATCATCGCCGACGTCGCCATCTGGATGGCCGGGCACGTCTCGGTGCCGCTGTACCCGAACCTCACCGCCGAATCGGCGCGCCAGGTGCTGAGCCACTCCGAAGCCGCGGTTGCCTTCGTCGGCAAGCTCGACGACTGGCCGGCGATGGCGCCCGGGCTGCCGGCCGAAGTGCTCAGCGTGTCCCTGCCGCTGCATCCGGCAGGGCGCTTCGACCATAGCTGGGACGACCTGCAGGCCTGCGAGCCGCTGCAGGGGGTGCCGCTGCCGGACCCCGCCAGCCTCGCCACCATCATCTATACCTCCGGCACCACGGGCACGCCCAAGGGCGTGATGCATTCCTACGCCAACTTCGACTTCGCCGCCAGCCACGCCATGCAACTGTTCGGCGTCGGCGAGGAGGACCGCCTGCTGTCCTACCTGCCGCTGTGCCACGTGGCCGAGCGGATGTTCGTGGAGATGGCCTCGATCTACGCCGGGCAGACGATCTTCTTCGCCGACAGCCTGGACACCTTCATCGCCGACATGCGCCGCGCGCGGCCCACGGTGTTCTTCGGCGTGCCGCGGATCTGGACCAAGTTCCAGATGGGCGTCTACGCGCAGATGCCGGCGCAGAAGCTCGACCGCCTGCTGCGCCTGCCCATCGTCGGCCGCCTGGTCGGGCGCAAGGTACTCGCCGGCCTCGGCCTGGACGCGGTGCGCTACGCCCTGTGCGGCGCGGCGCCGGTGCCGCCGGCATTGCTCGACTGGTACAGGCGCCTGGGCCTGAGTGTGCTGGAGGTCTATGGCATGACCGAGAACTGCGGCTACTCCCACGTGTGCCGCCCGGGCAAGCAGCGCGAAGGCTGGATCGGCCAGTCCAGCCCCGGGGTGGAAGTGCGCATCAGCGACGAGGGCGAGGTGCAGGTGCGCAGCGGCGCGACCATGCTCGGCTACTACAAGGACCCCGAGCGCACCGCCGAGACCCTCACCGAGGACGGCTACCTGCGCACCGGCGACAAGGGCGAGCAGGACGCCGACAGCAACCTGCGCCTGACCGGCCGGCTCAAGGAAATCTTCAAGACCGGCAAGGGCAAGTACGTCGCCCCGGCGCCCATCGAGAACCGCCTGGCGGTGCATTCGCGGATCGAGCAGATTTGCGTGGTCGGCGACGGCCTGGTGGCGCCGCTGGGGTTGTGCGTGCTGTCCGAGGTCGGCCGCCAGGAGGCCGCCAACGGCTCGCGCTCGCAGCTGGAAGAGAGCCTGCGGCAACTGGTGGAGGAGGTCAACGGCGAGCTGGACAAGCACGAGCGCCTGGCCGGGCTGGTGCTGGTGAGGGACGTGTGGAGCGTGGACAACGGCTTCCTCACGCCTACCCTGAAGATCAAGCGCAACGTGGTGGAATCCACCTACGGCGCGCGTTTCAACGAATGGGCCGAGCGCCGCGAAGCGGTGCAGTGGCATGACTGACTGCCGGGAGTGAATGCATGAGCCAGTGGCGCACTACTCCTGACCTGGAGGCGCTCAACGCCAACCTGAAGAAGACCATAGGCGAGGTCCTGGACATCCGCTTCGAGGCGGTGGACGACGACTCGCTGACCGCCAGCATGGTGGTGGATGCGCGCACCCACCAGCCCTACGGCCTGCTGCACGGCGGCGCCTCGGTGGTGCTGGCGGAGACCGTCGGCTCCACTGCCAGCTACCTGTGCATCGACACCAGCAAGTACTACTGCGTGGGCCTGGAGGTGAACGCCAACCACCTGCGCGGCCTGCGCAGCGGCCGGGTGACGGCGGTGGCGAAGGCGGTGCACCTCGGCCGCTCCACCCACGTCTGGGAAATCCGCCTGCATGGCGACGACGGCAAGCCCAGCTGCATCTCGCGGCTGACCATGGCCATAGTGCCGCTGGAGCGCTAGGCGATACGCAAGACCTGTAGGCGGGCCCTGCCCGCGATTTCGCGCGCAGGGCGCGCTCCTACAGGGGAATGGCGCGTTTGGGGCGGTATAGGAGCAACTGTCTTGCAGGCTGCGCCGAAGTGTTCTTCGTAGGATGGGTTGAGCCTGCGAAACCCATGCTGCCGTGGTGATGGGTATCGCTTCGCTCAACCCATCCTACGAGAAGCCGTACCCGCGAGAGGGTCCGTCCGCGATTCACGTCCATGGGGCGCTCCAGCCGCGCAATTTTATCCAAGACCTGCCGGCGCCCGGGCGCTAGAGTAGGCCCATGGAACGCATCGAACACCACCGCAGCGGGCTGCCCGGCGTGCGCTACATCGACGCCGAGTACCACCGTTTCGCCTTTCCCCGGCACTTTCACCTGGACTACCACATCGGGCTGATGCTCGACGGTCGCCAGCGCTACGTGCACGCCGGCGAACGCTGCCTGGCCGGTGGCGGCGACATCCTGCTGATGAGCCCGGAAAGCATCCACGACGGCGCCAGCGAGGGCGACGGCGGCTACCGCATCCGCGTGCTGTCCATCGAGCCGCAGTGGTTGGAGCAGGCCGCGCGCAGCCTCAGCGATGGTCGCCAGGGCACGCCGCGGCTGCTGGCCAGCCAACTGCGCGACGAACAGCTGCGGCAGCAACTGCACGGCTTGCACCAGGTGCTGGCCGCAGGCGAGCGCCTGGAACAGGAAGGCCGGCTCTGGCAGGGCCTGGCCACGCTGCTCGGGCATGCCTCCAGCCTGCGCATCCGCGAGCCGCGCCAGGGCTTCGACGCCGCGACCTGGCGACGCCTGCGCGACTGGCTGGAATCGCGTCTGGAGAGCCCGCCGACGCTGGACGAACTGGCGGCCTTCTGCGACCTCAGCCCCTGGCAGGTGCTGCGGCGCTTCCGCAACCACTGCGGGTTGCCGCCGCACCAGTGGCTGACCCAGCTGCGCCTGGAGCGGGCCCTGCCGCGGGTGCTCGCCGGCCAGCCGCTGAGCGAGGTGGCGCTGAGCCTGGGGTTCTACGACCAGGCGCACTTCAGCCGCCTGTTCCGCCGCACCTACGGACTGCCGCCGGCGCGCCTGCGCCAACGCTGATCCCACTCCGATCCCCCTTTCCCCTGGAGAATCCCGCCATGCAGGAGGCCCGCGTCTTGCTGACGCTCACCGCCGTATTCGCCGTTGCCCTGGTCAGCCCGGGCCCGGATGTCGCCCTGGTGGTGCGCACCGCCTTGCACCAGGGGCGCCGCGCCGGTGTGCTCAGCGCCCTGGGCCTGGCCTGCGGCATCCTGGTCCACGGCACCCTGGTGCTGACCGGCGTGTCGCTGCTGCTGCGCCACTCGCCGGTGCTGTTCGGCCTGCTGCAGGGAGCCGGCGCGCTCTACCTGGGCTGGCTCGGCATAGGCGCGTTGCGCGCCTGGTCGCGGCGTGGCGCGGGCGGGGCAGGGCGCCTGGACGGCGAGCTGCCGGCCTCGCCGCTGGGGCCCTGGCTGCGCGGCCTGGCCACCAACCTATTCAACCCCAAGGCGCTGGTGTTCTTCCTCGCCCTGCTCAGCAGCCTGATCCCGCTGGATATGTCCGTGCCCGGCAAGCTGGCGGTGGCGGCCATGCTGTTCTGCACCGGCTTCGCCTGGTTCAGCCTGCTCAGCGTGACCCTCACCCGCCCGGCGCTGCAGCAGCGCCTGCTGCGCGCGGTGCCGGTCATCGACGGCGCCTGCGGCCTGGTGTTCCTGCTGGTGGCCGGCGGCATCGCGCTCAGCCTGGCGCGGCAGTTCTGAGGCGCCCTGGCTTTTGGCCGGAGTGCCCTGGCCGGCGGTGGGCCCGGCCATTGTGGCCAGCCATGGCCTGGGGGAGAATTCCGCAGTCATCAGCACTGCGGTCACCGGCATGTCCCACGCGATCTTCTTCGCCCACGCCAACGGCTTCCCCTCGGCCACCTACGGCAAGCTGTTCCAGGCCCTGGCGCCGGAATTCGAGGTGCGCCACCTGGACATGCACGGCCACGACCCGCGCTTCCCGGTGAACGCCAACTGGGCGAACCTGGTGGACGAACTGCTGTTCCACCTGGAGGCCCAGGGCGCGCCGGTGTGGGGCGTCGGCCATTCCCTCGGCGGCCTGCTGCACTACCATGCCGCGCTGCGCCGCCCGGAGCTGTACCGCGGCGTGCTGATGCTCGATTCGCCGACCCTGACCTTCGCCGACCAGTGGGTGATCCGCGCCGCCAAGCGTTTCGGCTTCATCGACCGCATCACCCCAGCCGGGCGCACCCTGGGGCGGCGCGAGGCGTTCGCCGACTTCGACGAGGCGCTGCGCTACTTCGGCGGCAAGTCGCTGTTCCGCCGTTTCGACCCGGACTGCCTGGCGGACTACGTGCGCCACGGCCTGGCCGCGAGTGGCCAGGGCCTGCGCCTGAAGTTCGACCCGGCCACCGAAATCAGCATCTACCGCAACGTGCCCCATGCCGCGCCGGGCAGCCCGCGGCGCCTGGCGGTGCCGCTGGCGCTGGTGCGCGGCCGCCACAGCCGGGTGGTGCTGCCGCACCATGCCCGCGCGGTGCGCCTGGCGCCGCAGGGCGAAGCCCTGTCGCTGCCCGGTGGGCACATGTTCCCGCTGGAGCGCCCGCGCGACACCGCCGAACTGATCAAGCAGGTCGTCGAGCGCTGGCAGCGCCGCGCCGAACAGGAGAATTCCCGCCCATGAGCGCCCAGGTCGAAGAGATCCGCCTGAACCTTCCGCACATCGAACTGGCCGCGCACCTGTTCGGCCCGGAGGACGGCAAGCCGGTGCTGGCCCTGCACGGCTGGCTGGACAACGCCATGAGCTTCGCGCGCCTGGCGCCGAAGCTGGATGGGCTGCGCATCGTCGCCCTGGACTTCGCCGGCCACGGCCACTCGGCGCACCGCGCCCCCGGGGCCAGCTACCTGCTGTGGGACTACGCCTACGACGTGCTGGCGGTGGCCGAGCAACTGGGCTGGGAGCGCTTCTCGCTGCTCGGGCATTCCATGGGCGCCATCGTCTCGGTGCTGCTGGCCGGCGCCATGCCCGAGCGCATCGAGCGCCTGGCGCTGATCGACGGCCTGGTGCCCTACACCGGCGAGGCCGACAGCGCGCCGGCCAAGCTGGGCGAGGCGCTGAAGGCGCAACTGGCGCTGCCGAACAAGCGCAAGCCGGTATACGAAGCCATCGACCGCGCGGTGGAGGCACGCATGAAGGGCGTCGGCGCGGTCAGCCGCGAAGCCGCCGAACTGCTGGCCCGGCGCGGCCTGATGCCGGTGCCCGGCGGTTTCACCTGGCGCAGCGATGCGCGCCTGACCCTGCCCTCGCCGCTGCGCTTCACCCGCGCCCACGCCGCGAGCTTCGTCCAGGCCGTGCAGTGCCCGGTCAGCCTGGTATTGGCCCAGGGCGGCATGCTCGCTGCCGAGCCGGGCATCCGCAAGCTGATCGACGGGCGCCCCTTCGACGTCCACGAGCTGCCCGGCGGCCATCACCTGCACCTGGACGACGAAGCGGGGGCGCAGGCGGTGGCGGCGATCTTCCAGCCGTTCCTGGGAGAGTAGGCGCGGGGAAACACCCCGTTGCCGCACCCCGCTTGACTAAAGCGGGGCTTGCCACGACGCTGCATGGATCGCAGTCGGGAGATTCTGCATGATTCAGCTCTTCGCCACCGCCATGCCGGGCGGCCCCAAGGATTCCAGCGGCCCGGGCGCGCATGCCCCGCGGCGTGCGCAACGGAGGTGCGACGCCTGACATGCCTCGCCTTTCCCTGCTGCCCCTGGTGGGCACGCTGCTCGCGGCCAGTGCCTTCGCCGCCGACGTTCCCGACAGCCACGACCTTGACGTGCTGCCCCGTTTCCCGAGGGCGGAGATCGTCGATTTCACCAGCGCCCCCGCCACCGAGCGCGTCTACCCGCTGGGGCCGATCAGCCGCATCAGCGGGCGCCTGCGCATGGAGGGCGAGGCGCGCGCCCTCGGCCAGCTCACCGCGCTGACCTACCGCCTGCCCGACGAGGACTCCAGCGCCAGCGCCTTCGCCGCCGCGCGCAAGGACCTGCTCAAGGCCGACGCCACCCCGCTGTTCTGGTGCGAGGGCCGCGACTGCGGCTCCAGCAGCCTGCTGGCCAACGCGGTGTTCGGCAAATCCAGCCTCTACGGCCCGGACGACCAGCAGGCCTACCTGCTGGTGCGCCTAGCCGCGCCGCAGCAGGACAGCCTGCTGGCGGTCTACGCCATCACCCGCGGCAACCGCCGCGCCTACCTGCACGCCGAGCAACTGGACGCCGGCAGCGCCCTGGGCGAACTGCTGCCCAGCGCCGCCACCCTGATGCGCCTGCTCAAGGCCAACGGCGAGCTGACCCTCAGCCACGTGCCCGCCGAGCCCGGCGGCGCCTGGCTCGACCTGCTGGTGCGCACCCTGCGCCAGGACACCGGCGTGCGCGTCGAGCTGGCTGGCGCCCACGCCGCCGACTGGCGCAGCGCCCTGGCCGGTCAGGGCGTGCGCGATGCCCGCCTGGAGCTGGGCAGCGGCGAAGGGGACGGGCTGCACCTGACCTGGCTACGCTGATTCGCCTACGCTGAAGCTGGGCGCGCCCTGTGCCCGGCTGCCGTCGCCGTACCGAGAAGGAGTCCGGCCCCGATGTTCGATAACCTGCTGTTGCGCATCCTCCTGGTGGTCCTGCTGGTCGCCACCCTGTGGGTGCTGGCGCCGTTCTGGACGGCGCTGTTCTGGGCCGCCGTGCTGGCCTTCGCCAGTTGGCCGCTGATGCGCCTGCTGACGCGCCTGCTGGGCGGCCGTGAGGCCCTGGCGGCGGGCGTGCTGACCGCCTTCTGGATCATCGTGGTGGCGCTGCCGCTGCTGGGCCTGGGCTTCGGCCTGGCGGACAAGCTGCGCGCCGGCGTCGAGCTGGTGAAGAACCTGCAGGTCTCCGGCCTGCCGCCGCCGCCGAGCTGGCTGGCGCGCACCCCGCTGATCGGCGACCGGCTGATCGGCTGGTGGTACTCCATCGACCAGCAGGGGGTGGCCATCTTCTCCGCGCTCAAGCCCTACATGGGCGAGGTCGGCAACTGGCTGCTGGCGCGTTCGGCCAAGCTGGCCGGGGGCATCTTCGAGCTGGTCCTGAGCCTGGTGCTGATCTTCTTCTTCTACCGCGACGGCAAGCGCCTGGAAGCCTTCGCCTACCAGATGCTGGAGCGCCTGATCGGCCCGCGCGCCGAGCACTACATGGAGCTCATCGCCGGCACCGTGCAGCGGGTGGTCAACGGCGTGATCGGCACCGCGGCGGCCCAGGCAGTGCTGGCCTTCATCGGCTTCAGCATCGCCGGGGTGCCCGGCCCGATCCTGCTCGGCCTGCTGACCTTCGTCTGCAGCCTGCTGATGGTCCCGCCGCTGGTCTGGGGGCCGGCCACCGTCTGGCTGTTCTTCCAGGGCGAGTACGGCTACGGGGTGTTCCTGGGCATCTGGGGCTTCTTCGTCATCAGCGGCGTGGACAACATCCTCAAGCCCTACCTGATCAGCCGCGGCGGCAACCTGCCGCTGGTGGTGGTGTTGCTCGGCGTGCTCGGCGGGCTGCTCAGCTTCGGCTTCATCGGCCTGTTCCTCGGCCCGGTGCTGCTGGCGGTGGTCTACAACCTGGTCAACGACTGGATCGAGAGCCCCAAGCGCGGCACCCTGCCGCCGGGCGGCCCGGGGGACAAGGCGCCCTAGGCCAGCTGTGCGGAAACCTGTAGGAGCAGGCCCTGCCTGCGATTTCGCGCGCAGGGCGCGCTCCTACAGGGGGATGGCGTGGGTGGGTCATCCGCGAAGCGCGCCGGCATGTCCGGCTATCGCGGACAAGGTCCGCTCTTACGACCGTGCTTCCCTGGCGCCGTAGGGCGTATAACCGTTCGCGGTTATACGCCGTTGGCCCATGCAGCGAAGCCCTACGAAAGCGCCTCGCTGCGCACGCCGACCAGGCGGTCGCGGCCGGCGCCCAGGCCGGCCACCAGCGCGCCCAGGCTGATGGCGATGAAGATGGCGCCCACCGCATTCCAGCCGTCGCTCAAGTCGTGCACCAGGCCGACCAGGAAGGGCCCCAGGGCCGCCAGGGTGTAGCCCACGCCCTGGGCCATGCCGGACAGGTGCGAGGCGACGTGGGCGTCGGGCGAGCGCAGCACGATCAGCGCCAGGCCGATGCTGAAGGTGCCGCCCTGGCCCAGGCCGAGCACCACCGCCCACAGCCACAGGCTGCCGTTGGGCGCGTAGAGCAGGCCGAGCAGGCCGGCAAGAGTCAGCGCCAGCACCAGGAATACCACCAGGCGCTGGTCGCGCCCGCGGGTGCCGAGCCAGGGCGCGCCCAGCGCGCTGAGCAGTTGCACCATCACCGAGCCGGACATCATCAGCCCGGCGGCCGTCGGGCTCAGGCCGCGGTCGATGAGGATTGACGGCAGCCAGCCGAACACGATGTAGGCCAGCGACGACTGCAGGCCCATGTACAGGGTCACCTGCCAGGCCAGCGGGTCGCGCCACAGGCCGCGGACCTGGAAGGCCTGGCGGTGGGCGTGCTGGGCCTGGCGCGTCTGCGGCAGCCAGACCAGCGCGGCGAGCACCGCCGGCAGGGCCCAGGCGGCCAGGGCCGGCTGCCAGCTGCCGCCGAACAGACCGGCCAGGGGCACGCTGGCCCCGGCGGCCAGGGCCGCGCCCAGGCACAGGGCCATGGTGTAGACGCCGGTCATGATCCCCGCGATGTGCGGGAAGTCGCGCTTGACGATGCCCGGCAGCAGCACGCCGATGATGCCGATGCTGGCGCCGGCCACCAGGCTGCCGAGGAACAGCCCGGCCACCGGGAACAGGCTGCGCAGGACGATGCCGGCGGCCAGCAGCAGGAGGATCGCCAGCACCGCCCGCTCGGCCCCCAGGCGCCGCGCCAGGCGGGGCGCCAGCGGGGCGAACAGGCCCAGGCAGAGCACCGGCAGGGTGGTCAGCAGGCCCGCGGCGGCGGCTGACAGGCCGGTGTGCTCGCGCACGGTGTTCAGCAGCGGCGCCAGGCTCGACAGCGCCGGGCGCAGGTTCAGCGCCACCAGCACCAGGCCGAGCAACAGCAGCCAGGGCCGCACCGGTGCGGGTGTAGGGGCGGGGGCTTCGTCGATCTCGGCGTCGATCAGCAGTTCGTCGGCGTGATGTTGTTGGGGCATGGTGGCGATCGCAAGGCAGTGGGAAGGGAAGTCAGATCAGCAGCGCGCGGTTGGCGGCCGCGGCCGCCTCGGCGTCCTGGCGCTCCAGGGCGTCCAGCAGTTGCTGGTGCAGCTCGAAGGCCGGCTGCGGGCGGCCGGGTTCGCTGATGGTGTGTTGCAGGCCGGCGCGGATGACCTGCGAGAAGTAGCGGTACAGCTCGCTCAGCAGCGGGTTGTGGGCGCTGTCCACCACGCGCTGGTGGAAGGCCAGGTCGTGCTCGACGTAGGCCTGAAGGTCGCCGCCGAAGTGCTGCGCGCTGAGCGCCAGGGCCTGGCGCAGGGCGGCCAGGTCGGCGTCGCTGCGGCGCAGGGCGGCCAGGCGCGCGGCCTCGACCTCGATCACCCCGCGCGCTTCCAGGGCCTGTTCGATGGAGCCGCGGGCCAGGGCCAGCATGGTGTCCAGCGGGTCGGCGCAGGCGCGCACGTAGGTGCCGTCGCCCTGGCGCACTTCCAGCACGCCGGAAAAGGTCAGCACGCGCACCGCCTCGCGCACGGTGTTGCGGCTCATGCCGAGGATTTCCGCCAGCTCCGGTTCCGGCGGCAGGCGCTGGCCGAGGGCCCAGGCGCCGCTGTCGATGCGCTGGCGGATCTGCTCCAGGGCGATGTCGACCAGGGAGCGCTTGAGGGGATTGGCCATATAGACATCCAATCATCGGATGATTAGGCCGGACAGGCTACTGCAGCGGTGGGGGGCTGGCAAGGCGCGGATCGTCCCCTTGTAGGAGCGCGCCCTGCGCGCGAAATCGCAGACGGAGTCCGGCAAGCACAACACCCCGTAGGATGGTGTTGAGCGAAGCGATACCCATCACCATGGTCCGATGGGTTTCGCAAGCTCAACCCATCCTACGAAAAGCATCTCGGCGCGGTTGGCAAGACAGCTGCCCCTACAGGGTTACGCCGAACCTCCCGGCGCCCGATGAAAACGGCGGATAACGCCGTAGGCGTTATGCGCCCTACGGGAGCATCCCGGCACCCGTAGGATGGTGTTGAGCGAAGCGATACCCATCGCCATGGTCCGATGGGTTTCGCAAGCTCAACCCATCCTACGAAAAGCATCTCGGCGCAGTTGGCAAGACAGCTGCTCCTGCAGGATTACGCCGAACCTTCCGGTGCCCGATGAAAACGGCGGATAACGCCGTAGGCGTTATGCGCCCTACGGGAGCATCCCGGCACCCGTAGGATGGTGTTGAGCGAAGCGATACCCATCGCCATGGTCCGATGGGTTTCGCAAGCGCCCCGGCGCAGCCGGCAGGAGACTCAGGCAGCGATATTGACCAGGCTGCCGCTGGTGTTCTGGTAGCTGGCGGCGCTGCTGTCCTGGTAGTGCCTGGCCAGCATGGCGAGCATCTGCTGCACGGCTTCGGCGCCGGCCGAGCCGCTGTTGGTGCTGGATGTCTCGCTGCTGCTGCTGGTCAGGCTGCTGTCGGTTTCCCCGGAAGCGGGCGGCGGAGGCGGCGGCATGTCGCCCTGGGCCTGTTGCAGGGCGCTGCTCAGTTCGTCCTGGCTGATGCTGCCGTTGCCGTCGCTGTCCAGGGCGCTGAACAGCTTGCTGCTGTCGGTGCCGGAGGCGCTGGCGGCGCTGAGTTCGTCGCTGCTGATGCTGCCGTCGCCATCGCTGTCCAGGGACGACAGCAGGTCGCTGGCGGCCTGGTCGGAGGAGGGCGGCGGCGGGGGCGGCGGCATGTCGCCCTGGGCCTGTTGCAGGGCGCTGCTCAGCTCGTCCTGGCTGATGCCGCCGCTGCCGTCGCTGTCCAGCTGGGCCAGCAGCGAATCGATGTCGATGTCGCCGCTGTCGCTGCCGGAGGCGGACAGGGCGCTGTCCAGCTCGCTGGAGCTGACGCTGCCGTCACCGTCGCTGTCGAGGGACTTGAACAGGTCGGCGGCGAATTTCTGCGCCTTGTCGCTGCTGCCGCTGGTGCTGGTGGTGCTGCTGGAACTGCTGGCGCTGCGCTGGGTGCTGGCGAGCGCGGCGCTGCTGTAATAGCTGCTGTAGCTGCTGACTCCGCTGATCATCGGACTGCCTCCATGAGGTTATAGGTCCGGAACTGGAGTTCCGGTCCTGGCAGGTTCGATGGGCGCCTTGTCGGCGGTATGTGCGCTTTGTATGCGGCGGCCGACAAAACCTCAGGCGCGCGGCAGGCGCAGCACCGCGGTGGCGCCGCCGCCGGGGGTTTCCTCGAAGTGCAGGTCGCCGCCGTGGCGCCGCGCCGCCTCGCGGGCGATGGCCAGGCCCAGGCCGACGCCGCCGGAGTTGCGGTTGCGCGAGCCTTCCAGGCGGAAGTAGGGCTCGAATACCTGCTCGCGCATCTGCGCGGGGATGCCCGGGCCGTGGTCGCGGACGAGGATCTCCACCTGCTGGCCGCTGTCGCGCAGTATCAGCTGCACCTCGCCGGCGTAGCGCAGGGCGTTGTCCAGCAGGTTCGACAGGCACGAGCGCAGGGCCAGCGGCTGCACCTTCAGCGGTGCGCACTGGCCTTCGACGCTGACGCGGGCGCCATGCTCGCAGGCGTCCTCGGCCAGCGATTCGACCAGGGCGTTGACGTCGAACCACTGCAGCGCCTCGCTGGTGCGCTCCTGGTGCAGGTAGTGCAGGGTGGAGTCGAGCATGCCGATCATCTCGCCCAGGTCCTGGGCGAAGCGCGCGCGCAGCTGCGGGTTGTCGATCTCCTCCACACGCAGCTTCAGCCGCGACAGCGGCGTGCGCAGGTCGTGGGACACCGCCACCAGCATGCGGCCGCGCTGCTGCACCTGCTCGCGGATGCGCTCGCGCATGCGGTTGAAGGCCTGTGCCGCGCGCTGCGCCTCCTGCGGCCCGGTTTCCGGCAGCGGCGGGCTGTCCAGGTCCTCGCTCAGCTGCAGCGCGGCATTGCCCAGGCGCTCCACCGGGCTGGCGAGCAGGCGCGCGCCGAACCAGGCGGCGCCGACCAGGGCGAGCAACTGGAACAGGAAGGGCATGCTCCAGAACGGCAACCGCGGCGGCGGGGGCGGCGGCGGGCCGACCATGTGTCCCTCGAACTGCTCATGGGGCGGTGGCGGCGGCGGTGGAGGCGGGCCGGGATGGCGGAAGTGGCTGAACCAGACGAAGGCCAGCAGGTGCGCGACCACGATGGCCAGCAGGAACACCCCGAACAGGCGGGCGAACAGGCTGTCGGCGAGCTGCAGCGAGCGCTTCTTCATCTGGCCTCCTTGGCCGGGCCGGGGTCAGGCGATGTCACGGACGTCGAACAGGTAGCCTTCGCCGCGCACGGTCTTGATCAGCCGCGGCGAGCGCGGGTCGTCGCCGAGCTTCTGGCGCAGGCGCGAGACCAGCAGGTCGATGCTGCGGTCGAAGGCCTCGATGGCGCGGCCGCGCGCGGCGTCCAGCAGCAGCTCGCGGTTGAGCACCCGGCGCGGGCGCTCGAGGAACACCCAGAGCAGGCGGAACTCGGCGTTGGACAGCGGCACCACCAGGCCCTCCGGGGAGTGCAGCTGGCGCAGCACGCTGTCCAGCCGCCACTGGTCGAAGCGCACCTGGGCGCGCGGTTCGTTGCGCGCCTCGTCGCCACGCACGCGGCGCAGGATGGTCTGGATGCGCGCCACCAGCTCGCGCGGTTCGAAGGGCTTGGCCATGTAGTCGTCGGCGCCCAGTTCCAGGCCGATGATGCGGTCGGCCGGCTCGCAGCGCGCGGTGAGCATGAGGATCGGGATGTCCGATTCGCTGCGCAGGTAGCGGCACAGCGACAGGCCGTCCTCGCCGGGCAGCATCAGGTCCAGCACCACCACGTCGAAGTTCTCCTCGGCCAGCGCCTGGCGCATGCCCGCGCCGTCGGCCACGCCGCGCGCCTCGATGTTGAAGCGCGCCAGGTAGCCGCAAAGCAGTTCGCGGATCGGCTCGTCGTCGTCCACCAGCAGGGCGCGGATGGTCCAGCGGCGCTGGCTGTCTTGGCTGGAGGTGGGGCTGGAGGGAAACATGCAGTACCTGTCGCTGGGAGCGCCCGGGGCGCGGGGTCAATGCTAACCCGCCGTCGCACGGGGGGCCACGGTAGGCAAGGTTGACGGCAACGGATATCGACAGAGTGTCGTCAATGTATCGGCGTGCTTACAAAGCCGCGCCACAGCGCTTCTTTACGCTTTCTTTATGCCCGCCGGAAGCCCCGCCAATCGCTTCTTTACGCCCCCTTTGCGGACAATTTCGCCATCGCAAGGATCCGCCTGCGTGAGGAGAGACAGACATGAGCGTGCTCGACGGGGTGTCCCTGGTCCTGGCCACGGGACTTTTCATCTACCTGCTGGTGGCGCTGCTGCGCGCCGACCGCGCCTAAGGAGCCTGCATGAACAGCCATGACGTGCTGCTGATCGCCGCCTTCTTCGCCCTGGTGCTGCTGCCCGCGCCCCTGCTCGGGCGCTTCTACTACAAGGTGATGGAGGGCGAGCGCACCTTCCTCAGCCCGGTGCTGGCGCCGGTGGAGCGCCTGGTCTACCGCGTCTGCGGCATCGACCCGCGGGCCGAGCAGGACTGGAAGACCTACACCCTGGCCATGCTCGCCTTCAACCTGGCCGGCCTTGCGCTGCTGTTCGCCATCCTCGTCGGCCAGGGCGCGCTGCCGCTCAACCCGCAGCACCTGCCGGGCCTGGAATGGACCCTGGCCTTCAACACCGCGGTGAGCTTCGTCACCAACACCAACTGGCAGGCCTACAGCGGCGAGGCGGCGCTGAGCTACCTGAGCCAGATGCTCGGCCTGACCGTGCAGAACTTCGTCAGCCCGGCGGTGGGCCTGGCGGTGCTGGTGGTGCTGGCCCGCGGCATCGCCCGCAAGTCCACGCAGCACCTCGGCAACTTCTGGGTCGACCTGACCCGCGCGACCCTCTACGGCCTGCTGCCGCTGTGCCTGGTCCTGGCGCTGCTGCTGGTCTGGCAGGGCGTGCCGCAGACCTTCCTGGACTACGTCCATGCCACCACCCTGCAGGGCGCCGAGCAGTCCATCCCGCTGGGCCCGGCGGCCAGCCAGATCGCCATCAAGCAACTGGGCACCAACGGCGGCGGCTTCTTCGGCGTAAACTCGGCGCACCCGTTCGAGAACCCCACGGCCTGGGCCAACCTGTTCGAGCTGGCGTCGATCATCCTGATCCCGGCGGCGCTGGTGTTCACCTTCGGCCACTACGTCAAGGACCTGCGCCAGAGCCGCGCCATCCTCGGCTGCATGCTGCTGCTGTTCGTCGTCGGCCTGGGCGTCGCCCTGTGGGCCGAGTACCAGCCCAACCCGGCGCTGGCGCACCTGCCGATCACCCAGGGCGCGCCCCTGGAAGGCAAGGAGAGCCGCTTCGGCACCACCGCCAGCGTGCTCTGGGCGGTGACCACCACGGCCGCCTCCAACGGCTCGGTGAACGCCATGCACGACAGCCTCAACCCGCTCAGCGGCCTGGTGGCGATGTTCAACATGATGCTCGGCGAGGTGGTCTTCGGCGGCGTCGGCGCCGGCCTCTACGGCATGCTGCTGTTCGTCCTGGTCGCGGTGTTCCTGGCCGGCCTGATGATCGGCCGCACCCCGGAATACCTGGGCAAGAAGCTGGAGGCCCGCGAAGTCCGCCTGCTGGTCGCCACCCTGCTGGTGATGCCGGTCGGCGTGCTGGTGCTCGGCGCCATCGCCGCCAGCCTGCCGGGCCCGGCGAGCGCGGTGAGCAACCCCGGCGCCCACGGCTTCAGCCAGCTGCTCTACGCCTATACCTCGGGCACCGCGAACAACGGTTCGGCGTTCGCCGGCTTCGGCGCCAACACCCCGTTCCACAACCTGATGATCGCCCTGGCCATGCTCATCGGCCGCTTCGGCTACATCGTCCCGGTGCTGGCCATCGCCGGCAGCCTGGCGGCCAAGAAGCGCGTGCCGGTGGGGCCGAACAGCTTCCCCACGCACGGCCTGCTGTTCGTCGGCCTGCTGGCGGCGACCATCCTCCTGGTCGGTGGCCTGAACTTCCTGCCGACCCTGGTTCTCGGCCCGGTGGCCGATCACCTGACCCTGGGCTTCTGAGGAGCCGATAGATGAACGCCAAGACCCAGGACATGCCGCTCAAGAGCGCCACGTCCGCCCCCGAGAAACGCCACAGCCTGAGCTTCGCCGCGCTGTGGAGGCCGGCGCTGCTGCAGGCCTTCGTCAAGCTCGACCCGCGCCAGCTGCAGCGCTCGCCGGTGATGCTGGTGGTGGAACTGACCGCCATCCTCACCACCGTGCTGTGCTTCACCGGCGGTGATGCGGTGCCGCTGTCGGTGGCCGCGCAGATCGCCGCCTGGCTGTGGTTCACCGTGCTCTTCGCCAACTTCGCCGAGGCCCTCGCCGAGGGCCGCGGCAAGGCCCGCGCCGACAGCCTCAAGGCCGGCACCCAAGGCCTGATGGCGCAGCGCCTGAACGTCGACGGCGCCTACGAAAGCGTGCCGGCCACCAGCCTGCGCAAGGGCGACGTGGTGCGCGTGGTGGCCGGCGAGCTGATCCCCGGCGACGGCGAGGTGATCGAGGGCGTGGCGGCGGTCAACGAGGCCGCCATCACCGGCGAATCGGCGCCGGTGATCCGCGAGTCCGGCGGCGACCGCTCGGCCGTGACCGGCAACACCCGGCTGGTTTCCGACTGGCTGCTGGTGCGTATCAGCGTCAACCCCGGCGAGTCGACCCTCGACCGCATGATCGCCCTGGTGGAGGGCGCCAAGCGGCAGAAGACGCCCAACGAGGTGGCCCTGGACATCCTGCTGATCGGCCTGACGCTGATCTTCCTGCTGGTGGTGGTGACGCTCAAGCCCTTCGCCCTGTTCGCCGGCGGCAGCCTGCCGCTGGTGTTCCTGGTGGCGCTGCTGGTGACGCTGATCCCCACCACCATCGGCGGCCTGCTCTCGGCCATCGGCATCGCCGGCATGGACCGCCTGGTGCGGCTGAACGTGATCGCCAAGTCCGGTCGCGCGGTGGAGGCCGCCGGCGACGTGCACGTGCTGATGCTCGACAAGACCGGCACCATCACCTTCGGCAACCGCCGCTGCGCTGCGCTGCACGCCGCGCCCGGGGTGACCGCGCCGGAGCTGGCCGAGGGCGCCTTCCTCGCCTCGCTGGCCGACGACACCCCGGAGGGCAAGTCCATCGTCGAGTTCCTCCGCGCGCAGATCATCCTGCCGGAGCCGTCGCGCGAGCAGCTGACGCCCATCGCCTTCAGCGCCGAGACACGGCTGTCCGGCGTCGACCTCGACGGCCGCGTGTACCGCAAGGGCGCGGTGGACGCAGCCCTGGCCTTCGTCGGCCGCGCCCGCGACGACATGCCGGAAAGCCTGGCCAAGGAAGTCGAACGCATCGCCCAGAGCGGCGGTACCCCGCTGCTGGTGGTGGCCGACGGCAGGCTGCTGGGCGTCATCCACCTCAAGGACGTGGTCAAGCCGGGCATCCGCGAGCGCTTTGCCGAACTGCGCCGCATGGGCATCCGCACCGTGATGGTGACCGGCGACAACCCACTGACCGCCGCGGCCATCGCCGCCGAGGCCGGGGTGGACGACGTGATCGCCGAGGCCACGCCGGAGAAGAAACTGGCGCGCATCCGCCAGGAGCAGGGCGAGGGACGCATGGTCGCCATGTGCGGCGACGGCGCCAACGATGCGCCGGCGCTGGCCCAGGCGGACGTCGGCATGGCGATGAACGACGGCACCCAGGCGGCCCGCGAGGCGGCCAACCTGGTGGACCTGGACAGCGACCCGACCAAGCTGCTCGACGTGGTCCAGGTGGGCAAGGAACTGCTGGTGACCCGCGGCGCGCTGACCACCTTCTCGGTGGCCAACGACGTGGCCAAGTACTTCGCCATCCTGCCCGCGCTGTTCGCCGGCATCTACCCGCAGCTGCAGGTGCTCAACGTCATGCGCCTGGCCAGCCCGCAGAGCGCCATCCTCTCGGCCATCGTGTTCAACGCGCTGATCATCATCGCGCTGATCCCCCTGGCCCTGCGCGGCGTGCGCGTGGCGGCCAGCGACGCCATGCACCTGCTGCGGCGCAATCTGCTGATCTACGGGGTGGGCGGGATCATCGCGCCCTTCATCGGGATCAAGGCCATCGACCTGCTGCTGGTGGCCCTGGGCCTGGCCTGAACGGGACTGCCGGCCGTGGCGATGGGTATCGCTTCGCTCAACCCATCCTACGGGCCCGGTCTTTGTCCACGCTTCGCGGATGAGATCCGCTCCTACGGGGATCGTTCTGCAATCCAGAGGAAACCGAAAATGCTCAATCACATCCGTCCCGCCATCGCCTCCCTGGCCCTGCTCTCGCTGGTCACCGGCGTGGCCTATCCGCTGCTGGTCACCGGCGTCGCCCAGGTGGCTTTCCCCGCACAGGCCAATGGCAGCCTGGTGCGCGACGCCAAGGGCGAAGTCCGCGGCTCGGCGCTGCTGGCGCAGAAGTTCGAGGGCCCGCAGTGGTTCCACGAACGGCCCTCGGCCGGCGACTACGCCACCGTCTCCAGCAGCGCCTCCAACCTGGCCCCGGGCAACCCGGCGCTGGCCGAGCGCATCGCCAAGGACGCCGCCGCCGAGGCGGTGGCCGGGCGCCCGGTGCCGCTGGCGCTGGTCACCACCTCCGGCAGCGGGCTGGACCCGCAGCTGCCGCCGGACGCCGCGCTCTACCAGGTGCCGCGCATCGCCCAGGCCCGCAGCCTGCCGGAGCAGGCCGTGCACAACCTGGTCGAGGCGCACACCCGGCGGCCGCTGGTGGGCCCGGCGGTGGTCAACGTGCTGGCCCTGAACATGGCCCTCGAGCAACTGCCTCGCTAGACTTGCGCGCAACCCCCTGGAGGCCAGCATGACCGATCCCAAGCGCGCCGACGCCCTGCTCGCGGACCTGGAGCGCAACGGCCGCGGACGCCTCAAGGTGTTCCTCGGCGCCGCCCCCGGCGTGGGCAAGACCTACGCCATGCTGCTGGCCGCCCAGGGCCAGCTGCGCCAGGGCGTGAACCTGCGCGTGGGCATCGTCGAGACCCACGGCCGCGCCGAGACCGAGGCGCTGCTCGCCGGCCTGCCGCAGCAGCCGCTGCTGCGCTCGGAATACCGCGGCATCCACCTCGCCGAGATGGACCTCGACGGCCTGCTGCGCGAGCCGCCGCAGCTCGCCCTGGTCGACGAGCTGGCCCACAGCAACGCCCCCGGCAGCCGCCACGCCAAGCGCTGGCAGGACATCCAGGAACTGCTCGCCGCCGGCATCGACGTCTACACTACGGTCAACGTCCAGCACCTGGAAAGCCTCAACGACCAGGTGCGCGACATCACCGGCGTGCAGGTGCGCGAGACGGTGCCCGACTGGGTGCTGCAGGAAGCCGACGAACTGCTGCTGGTGGACCTGCCGCCGCGCGAGCTGCTGGAGCGCCTGCGCGAAGGCAAGGTCTACGTGCCGGAACAGGCGAGGGCGGCCATCGACGCCTTCTTCAGCCAGACCAACCTCACTGCCCTGCGCGAACTGGCCATGCAGACCGCCGCCGCGCGGGTGGATGCGGACCTGGCGCACCGCTACCGCCAGCAGGGCGGCGAGGCCCCGGCGCTGCGCGGCCGCCTGCTGCTGGGCGTGGACGGCGAGCGCAACGCCGAGCGCCTGGTGCGCCATGCCTCGCGGGTGGCCGAGCGCCGCCACCTGCCCTGGAGCCTGGTCCACGTCGACACCGGCGACGCCCGCGACGAGCAATCGCGCCTGTACCTGCAGAACGCCCAGCAACTGGCCGAGCGCCTGGGCGGCGAGGTGGTGCAACTGCGCGGCGGGGAAGTGGCGCGCACCCTGGTCGAGCACGCCCGCGAGCGCCGCGCCAGCCTGATCCTGGTCGGCCGTTCGCGGCAGCGCTGGTACCGCCGGCTGTTCGGCGGCGGCCTGGCGGCGCGCCTGCTGCGCCTGGGCGAAGGCCTGGAAGTCAGCGTGCTGGACAGCGAGGCCGACCTGGCCCCGGCCACCCCGCGCCGCGGCGAGCGCGGCCACTGGCGCGACTACCTGCTGGCGGCCCTGGCCGCCGCCGGGGCCAGCGCCCTGGCCTGGGGCGTGTCGCGCCTGCTGGAGCTGCCGAACATCTCCCTGGTGTTCCTCGCCGCGGTGCTGCTGGTGGCGGTGCGCAGCAGCCTGTGGCCGGCGCTGGTGTGCGCGGTGCTGTCGTTCCTGGCCTACGACTTCCTGTTCATCCCGCCGTACTTCTCCCTTTCCATCCAGCGCGAGCAGGACGTGCTGACCCTGCTGTTCTTCCTGCTCATGGCCGCGCTCACCGGCAACCTCGCCGCGCGCCAGCGCCGCCAGCTGCAAGTGCTGCGCGACACCCAGGAGGAGACCGGCGCGCTGCTGGAACTCTCGCGCAAGCTCACCGCCGCCACCGACCGCCAGGCGGTGCTGGCCGCCGCCGCCCAGCAGTTCGCCCTGTGGAATGACCTGGACATCTGCGTGCTGGCCCGCCAGCACGACGACTGGAAGGTGGAAAGCGGCCACGCCCGCGGCTTCGACGAGCAGGAGCGCGCCGCCGCCGACTGGGCCTGGCAGCACGACCAGCCGGCCGGCCTGGGCACCGGCACATTGCCGGCGGGGCGCTGGTGGTGGTGGCCGCTGTCGGCGGAGGAGGGGCCGCTGGCGCTGCTCGGCGTGCGGCCCAAGGACGGCGAGCCGCTGCCCGGCCAGCGCCGCCGCCTGCTCGCCGCCCTCGGCCAGCCGCTGGCCCAGGCCCTGGCCCGCGCGCGCCTGGCCGACGACCTGGAAGCCGCGCGCCTGCACGGCGAGACCGAGCAACTGCGCAGCGCTCTGCTGGCCTCGGTCAGCCACGACCTGCGCACCCCGCTGACCACCATGCGCGGTGCCATCGACAGCCTGCTGGCCCTGGGCAACGCGATTCCCCCGGCCGACCGCAAGGAACTGCTGGAAAGCACCCGCGACGAGGCCGAGCGCCTGGACCGCTACATCCAGAACCTGCTGGACATGACCCGCCTGGGCCAGGGCGGGCTGAAGCTGGCGCGCGACTGGGTGGCCCCGGAGGACATCGTCGGCAGCGCCGTGCACCGCCTGCGCGCGCTGCTCGCGCCCTACCGCGTGGAGACCCGAGTGCCGGCCGAACTGCCGCTGCTGTACGTGCACGCGGCGCTGATCGAGCAGGCGCTGGTCAACGTGCTGGAGAACGCCGCGCGCTTCTCGCCGCCGGGCGGGCGCCTGCGGGTGCAGGCCGCGCAGGTCGGCGACGAGCTGCAGTTCAGCGTCAGCGACGAAGGCCCGGGAATTCCCGAGGTCGAGCGCGAGAAGATCTTCGACATGTTCTACAGCGCCGCCCGGGGCGACCGCGGCGGGCCGAGCACCGGCCTGGGCCTGGCGATCTGTCAGGGCATGGTCGGCGCCCACGGCGGGCGCATCAGCGTCGGCGACGGCCTGGATGGCCGCGGCACCACCCTGACCCTGCACCTGCCGCTGCAGCGCCAGCCGGACCTGGAGCAGCTTGATGCCGGTAGTTGAAAGGCCCAAGCTAGGCGCCACCGCCCCCAGCCAGCCGAGCCCGATGAGCAACGCTAACGCCGCCTGCATCCTGGTCATCGATGATGAGCCGCAAATCCGCAAGTTCCTGCGCATCAGCCTCAACGCCGGCGGCTACCGGGTGGTGGAGGCCGGCAGCGGCGAGGAGGGCCTGGCCCAGGCGGCGCTGAACCGCCCGGACCTGGTGGTGCTCGACCTCGGCCTGCCGGACAAGGACGGCCAGGAGGTGCTGCGCGAGTTGCGCGAATGGTCGCAGGTGCCGGTGCTGGTGCTCTCGGTGCGCGCCGCCGAGAGCGAGAAGGTGCTGGCCCTGGACGGCGGCGCCAACGACTACGTGACCAAGCCCTTCGGCATCCAGGAATTCCTCGCCCGCATCCGCGCGCTGCTGCGCCAGGGCCACCAGGGCGAGAGCCAGGAAGCCCGCGTCGAAGTGGGCCCGCTGGCGCTGGATTTCGCTTACCGCCGGGTGAGCCTAGACGGCGCCGAAGTGGCGCTGACCCGCAAGGAATACGCGGTGCTGGCCACCCTGGCCCGGCACCTGGGCCGGGTGGTCACCCAGCAGCAACTGCTCAAGGACATCTGGGGCCCGACCCACGTCGAGGACACCCACTACCTGCGCGTGGTGGTCGGCCACCTGCGGCAGAAACTGGCGGACGACCCGGCCAACCCGCGCTTCATCGTCACCGAGGCCGGCGTCGGCTATCGCCTGCGCGATGCCTGATGAAAATCGCGGACGGAGTCCGCTCCTACAATGGGGCCTGCCGCCCGGCATGAACCGTAGGAGCGCAACTTTTGCGCGAATCGCGGGTAGGGCCCGCACCTGTGTGCCAGGCGAAACCCCGTCGTAGGAGCGGACTCCGTCCGCGATAGCTCGAAGCCGCGCAAAGAGCACCCTCTCCCCAGCCCTCTCCCGCAAGCGGGAGAGGGGGCTGTTCGGCGCGGGTGGAAAGGTCGGTGCAATCCTGTGGACGCGGATTCTCCACCTCGTACCGATCCAGGCCAATCGGCGGATAACGCCGCAGGCGTTATGCGCCCTACGGATTCTCCGCTTCGTACCGGTCCAGCGTATCGCTGGCGATCTGCCTTCCCAGGGCCACCAGCTCCGGCGCCTTGTAGAACTCGAAGAAGCGGCACACCCGCTTGGGCACGTTGATCAGCACGTCCGGCGGGTAGCCGGCGATCTTGTACTGCGCCAGGGAGGTCTGCATCACCTCGAAGCTCTGGTTGACCAGCTCCAGCAACGAGGCCGGGCTGCTGCTGTCGATCACCT
Source organism: Pseudomonas citronellolis (assembly GCF_001586155.1). Classification (NCBI taxonomy): domain Bacteria; kingdom Pseudomonadati; phylum Pseudomonadota; class Gammaproteobacteria; order Pseudomonadales; family Pseudomonadaceae; genus Pseudomonas; species Pseudomonas citronellolis. The sequence goes on along the minus strand of NZ_CP014158.1, from coordinate 4,496,376 downwards.
GGCTGCCGCTGGCGGACTTCGGCGAGCCCTTGCCCAGGGGCGCCGCGGCCGGCTGCTGCATCTCCGGCTCGGCCGGTTCCTCGCTGTCGGGCACCGGCTCCAGCAGGGCTTCGGCGCGCAGTTCCGGCGGTTCCAGCTCCGGGCCGTGGCGGCGGAACCGGCTGAGCTTGTCGCCGAGGCTGCCGATCAGGCTGTCGAAGCGGCCCTTGAGCGCCGCCGGCCGCTCGATCACCGGCAACTGGTACTGGCGCTGGTTGGTGGCGTTGAGGTTCACCGCGATGATCAGGTCGGCGTGGCTGGACACCACCGGCACGATCGGCAGCGGGTTGAGCAGGCCGCCGTCGACCAGCATGCGCGGGCCCTGCATCACCGGGGTGAACAGGCTGGGAATGGCCGCCGAGGCGCGCATGGCCTGGTGCAGATCGCCTTCCTGGAACCAGATTTCCTGCTGGTTGGTGAGGTCGGTGGCCACCGCCGTGTAGGGGATGGGCAGGTCCTCGATGTTGATGTCGCCGATGATCTCGTGGATCTTGCCGAACACCCGCTCGCCGCGGATGGCGCCGAGGCGGAAGCTGACGTCCAGCAGGCGCAGCACGTCCAGGTAGTCCAGGCTTTCCACCCAGTCGCGGTATTCCCCCAGCTTGCCGGCGGCGTAGATGCCGCCGATCACCGAGCCCATGGAGCAGCCGGCGATGCAGGCGATCTCGTAGCCGCGCCGCTCCAGTTCCTCGATCACGCCGATATGCGCATAACCCCGTGCTCCGCCGGAGCCGAGCACCAGCGCCACTTGTTTCGACATGGACGGTTATTCCTCTGAAAACAACGCATTGCAAGGCGCGGCGGGCGGCCTGGGCCGGCGCCGGATGTCACTGACGATACGCCCGGGTAGGGCGGGGCGCCAAGGGTGTTTGCTAGAATCGGCCGATCGACTTCCCGCCCCGGAGCCAACATGAGCGAACCCATCCGCCTGACCCAGTACAGCCACGGTGCCGGCTGCGGCTGCAAGATTTCCCCCAAGGTGCTGGAAGTGATCCTGGCCGGCAGCGGCGCGCAGAACCTGGACCCGAACCTGTGGGTCGGCAACGCCTCGCGCGACGACGCTGCGGTCTATGCTATCGACGGCGAGCGCGGCGTGGTGTCCACCACCGACTTTTTCATGCCCATCGTCGACGATCCCTTCGACTTCGGCCGCATCGCCGCCACCAACGCCATCAGCGACATCTACGCCATGGGCGGCGACCCGCTGATGGCCATCGCCATCCTCGGCTGGCCGGTCAACGTGCTGGCCCCGGAGATCGCCCGCGAGGTGATCGCCGGCGGCCGCAAGGTCTGCGACGAGGCGGGCATCCCGCTGGCCGGCGGCCACTCCATCGACGCCCCCGAGCCGATCTTCGGCCTGGCCGTCACCGGCCTGGTGGAAAAGCGCTTCATGAAGCGCAACGACACCGCCACCGCCGGTTGCCGCCTGTACCTGACCAAGCCGCTGGGCATCGGCATCCTCACCACCGCCGAGAAGAAGTCCAGGCTGCGCGCCGAGGACGTGGGCCTGGCCCGCGACTGGATGTGCACCCTGAACAAGCCCGGCAGCCGCTTCGGCAAGCTCGCCGGGGTGACCGCCATGACCGACGTCACCGGTTTCGGCCTGCTCGGCCACCTGGTGGAGATGGCCGACGGCGCCGGCCTGACCGCGCGGGTGCGCTTCGACGCGGTGCCGCGCCTGGAGCACGTGCAGTATTACCTGGAGCAGGGCTGCGTGCCCGGCGGCACCCTGCGCAACTTCGACAGCTACGGCGAGCGCATCGCGCCGTTGCCGGAACTGCACAAGCTGCTGCTGTGCGACCCGCAGACCAGCGGCGGCCTGCTGGTGGCGGTGACCCCGGAGGGCGAGGCGGAATTCCTCGCCACTGCCGCCGAGCTGGGCCTGCAACTGGCGCCCATCGGCGAGCTGGTCGAGCGACAGAGTCACGCGGTAGAGGTGGCCTGATGCGCGACAACACCCGGCACTACCGCGAACTCTTCCTCAATGACGTCCCGCTGATGGACGTGCGCGCCCCGGTGGAATACACCAAGGGCGCCTTCCCCCACACCGAGAACCTGCCGCTGATGAACGACGTCGAGCGGCAGAAGGTGGGCACCTGCTACAAGCAGCATGGCCAGCAGGCGGCCATCGCTCTGGGCCACGAGCTGGTCTGCGGCCCGCTCAAGGCCGAGCGCATCGAAGCCTGGCTGGACTTCGCCCGGCGCCACCCGGACGGCTACCTGTACTGCTTCCGCGGCGGCCTGCGCTCGCAGATCGTCCAGCAGTGGATGAAGGACGCCGGCATCGAATACCCGCGCGTGGTCGGCGGCTACAAGGCGCTGCGCGGCTTCCTCTTCGACACCACCCGCGCGGCCACCGAGGAATGTTCCTTCGTGCTGATCGGCGGCCTCACCGGCACCGGCAAGACCGAGGTGGTGGCGCAGCTGGACAACGCCCTGGACCTGGAAGGCCACGCCAACCACCGCGGCTCCAGCTTCGGCCGCCGGGCCACGCCGCAGCCGGCGCAGATCGACTTCGAGAACCGCCTGGCCATCGACATCCTGAAGAAGCGCCACGCCGGCCTGAGCCAGTTCGTGCTGGAGGACGAGGGGCGCATCGTCGGCAGCTGCTCGCTGCCGCTGGAGCTGTACCAGGGCATGCAGGGCTACCCGCTGGTGTGGCTGGAGGACAGCTTCGAGGGCCGGGTGGAGCGTATCCTCAAGGACTACGTGATCGACCTGTGCGCCGAGTTCGTCGAGGTGAAGGGCGCGCCGGAAGAGGGGTTCGAGGCCTTCGCCGCCTACCTGCGCAAGAGCCTGTCGGGCATCGTCAAGCGCCTGGGCGGCGAGCGCTACCAGCGCCTGGCGGCGATCATGGACGAGGCCCTGGACGAACAGCGCCGTAGCGGCGCGGTGGACCTGCACCGCGGCTGGATCGAAGGGCTGCTGGGCGAATACTACGACCCCATGTACGCCTACCAGCTGCAGAGCAAGGAATCGCGCATCGAGTTCCGCGGCAACCACGACGAGGTGGTGGAGTACCTGCGTTCCCGGCCACCGCGGTAGACCGCTCCTACGAAAGGCAGGCCGTCACGTCGGGCGCATAACGCCGTAGGCGTTATGCGCCCTACGCCAAACCCACCTGTAACCTTGGGCCGCGGCGGTCTAAGCTGGAAGTCGCCCGAACCACCAAGGAGGTCGTCATGAAGGCACTTTTCGCAGTTCTCGCCGCCAGCCTGGTGCTGGCCGGCTGCTCCGGCAAGACGGTCAACCGCGACAGCTGCGCCAGCGAACTGAACGCCGCCTGGCACGAGCTGGACCTGGCCAAGGCCGAGGGCTTCGCCGGCACCGTCAGCTATTCCAAGGCGCTGGCGCTGATCAGCGCGGCCAAGACCGAGCAGCAGGTCGAGTCCTACGGCGGCTGCCTGGACAAGGCCAGCAAGGCGCGCTTCTACATCAAGGAATCGCGCGCGGGCCGCTGACCGGGCGCGGGCAAGGCGGGCATAATCGCCGGGCGGACGGGCGCTCCGGCCCGCCCGGCAGTCAGGAACCCCTCCCATGCAACTCGATTTCAGCACCCTCGCGCCCGCCGATGCCTACCGCTGGCTGGCCTCCACCGTCACCCCGCGGCCCATCGCCTGGGTCTCCACCCTGTCCGCGCAGGGCCAGGGCAACCTGGCGCCGTTCAGCTTCTTCCAGGTCATCAGCGACGAGCCGCCGACGCTGATGGTCAACACCAGCATCCGCGACGACGGCAGCGTCAAGGACACCCTGCGCAACGTCCGCGAGACCGGCCAACTGGTGATCCACCTGGTCAGCGCCGCCCAGGCCGAGACCATGAACGCCACCGCCGCCACGCTGCCCCATGGCGTCAGCGAGATCGAACAGGTCGGCATCGCCACCCTGCCCAGCGTGCGCGTGGCGCCGCCGCGGGTGGCCGGCGCTGCCGTGGCCTTCGAGTGCGAGCTGGCGCAGATCCAGCCCTACCCGGCGGACAAGCCCAGCTGCTACCTGATCTTCGCCCGCGTGCTGCTGGCGCACATCGACGACGCCGTGCTGCGCGACGAACGCCACGTCGACCCGGCGAAGCTCGACCTGGTCGGCCGCCTGGGCGGCACCCACTACAGCTTCACCCGCGATACCTTCAGCATGATCCGCCCCAAATAGGGGCGCAGGCCGCCGTGCGCCGGGACCTTGGCGCGCGACTGTCCTGGATGCGACCTGCGCATGTCCGTGCGCAACATCGAATTGCCATCATCGACGCCGCCCCTTGTTCCGCCGGTCGGCCGGCTCCTAATGTTCCGTCCCAAAGCAACGACAAAGAACGGGAGAGCTTCGGTCGAAGACTCTCCCGCAAGGCATTCGGCAAGGGGAGGGGTGGCATGGTCGCGTTCGTGCAACGGCGGTTGGCCAATCTGGGCACGGCGAAGAAACTGGCGCTGGGCTTCGGCCTGGTGCTGCTGCTGACGGCGCTGGTGGCCGGGATCGGCGTCGGCGCGCTGCGCTCCATCGAGCAGCGTTTCGCCCTGCTGGACGCCATGAGCGCGGTCAACCGCGAAGTCCTGGAGATGCGCCAGAGCGAGAAGGACTTCGTCCGCGACGCCAGCCCCAAGGCCGCCGAGCAACTGCGCCAGCGCGCCAAGGTCCTGGCCGGGCACGTCGAGCAGCTCAAGGCCCACCCCGGCCAGGCCGAGGCCATGGCGCGCGTGGCCCAGGCCATGGCCGGCTACCTGGCTTCCTTCGACCGCTTCGAGCAGGCCAGCAAGAGCCGCCACCTGGCCCTGGAGGCCGCCAACTGGTCGGTATCCAGCGCCTCCAACAGCCTGGATATCCTGCAGTCCAGCCTGGCCGACGACGGCGCCTACGAACTCAAGCAGAGCCAGGGCCAGAACGGCGAGGAACTGCTCAAGCAGGCGGCCCAGGTCGGCCAGCTCTACCGCCTGGTGCTGCAGGGCCTGAACGAGGCCCGCGCGCGCCTGGACCAGAAGGACGGCGAGGCCGCGGGCGATGCGCGCATCAAGTCCGCCGACGAGGCCCTGGAGCTGTCGAAGCAACTGCAGACTGCAATCACCGACCCGGCCTACGTCTCGGTGATCAAGGACGTGGCCACCAACATCGACGGCTTCGGCAACAACCTCGGCGACTACTCCGCCGGCCTGGCCAAGGAACAGCAGGCGCACCGCGAGATGTCGCAGCGCGCCGAAGAAATGATGCAGCAGGTGGATGCCTCCTACGCCGCGCAACAGGCGGCCATGGTCAGCGTGTTGCACAGCAGCGTGGGCGCCATGCTCGGTTCGGCGGCGCTGGCGCTGCTGGTCGGTACCCTGGCCGCGCTGCTGATCAGCCTGCTGATCGTGCGCCCGTTGCGCCAGGTGATCGGCATGGCCAGCCGCATCGCCGAGGGCGACCTGAGCCAGACCATCCGCGTCGAGCGCAAGGACGAGGTGGGCCAGCTGATGGCCGCGGTGGACGCCATGGCGCAGAGCCTGCGCGGCATCGTCAGCCGTCTTCATGAAGGCGTCGGCCGCATCACCTCCTCGGCGCAGGCGCTGTCCGGCGTCACCGAGCGCACCCAGAGCGGCGTCAACAGCCAGAAGGCCGAGACCGACCAGGTGGCCACGGCGATGAACCAGATGGCCGCCACCGTCCACGAAGTGGCGCGCAACGCCGAGGCCGCGGCGCACTCCGCAGAGCAGGCCGACGGCACCGTGGCCAGCGGCCAGCAGGTAGTGCGGCGCACCCTCGGGCGCATTTCCGAGCTGGCCGAGGCGGTGCGCGAGGCCTCCGCCAGCATCCACGACCTGGGCCGCGAGAGCCAGAACATCGGCAGCGTGCTCGACGTGATCAAGGCGGTGGCCGAGCAGACCAACCTGCTGGCGCTCAACGCCGCCATCGAGGCGGCCCGGGCCGGCGAGCAGGGCAGGGGCTTCGCCGTGGTGGCCGACGAGGTGCGCGCCCTGGCACGGCGCACCCAGCAGTCGACGGCGGAGATCGAGAAGCTGATCGGCGCGCTGCAGAACGGCGCCCAGGCCTCGGTGCAGCACATGCAGCACAGCCATCAACTGGTGGAGAAGAGCGTCGGCGACGCCGAGCAGACCGAGACCGCGCTGGGCGAGATCGCCGCGGCGGTGGCGGTGATCCATCAGATGAACCAGCAGATCGCCGCGGCCTCCGAGCAGCAGAGCGCGGTGGCCGAGGAGATCAACCGCAGCGTCACCAGCATCCGCGGCATCGCCGACGAATCGGCCCAGGCCATGGAGTCCACGGCCTCCTCCAGCGTCGAACTGGCCCAGCTCAGCCGCGACCTGCAGGGGATGGTGGGGCAGTTCCGCCTGTAGGCAGCACCGAGCCCCTGGAGCGGACTCGATTTGCGCGCAGGGCGCGCTCCTGCAGGGGAATGACATCTGCGCTCGGGCTTTCCCCTCACCCCAGCCCTCTCCCGGAGGGAGAGGGGCTAGTCCGTGCCGAGAGACGGCCCGGTTTCAGCCGGCAGTCCCTGTGCTAGCCGGCTAACGCCGAAACACCCATGTACTCCGAACGGTCCCCTCTCCCTCCGGGAGAGGGTTAGGGTGAGGGGGCCGCAGGCCTGCCCAGGGCAAGAACAGTTGCGCTTGCGGCGGCCTCCTGCTGGCGCTTGTACCAGCGCCGGTAGGCGTTCACCCCCGCGCGCACCGAGCTGAACACCAGCGGCGGCTTCAGCTCGCCCAACTGGCCGGAGCGCTCCAGCATCGCCAGGGTTTCCCGCGGCACCCGCGCCAGGGACAGGTGCACGTCCTGCGCCGCCAGGGTCTGCTGCACCTCGCGCAGCACCGTCAGGCCGCTGACGTCCAGGTTCAGCACGCCCTCGGCGTTGAGCAGCACGGCGCGCGGCGCCTTGGTCTCGGCCACCACCTGCAGCAGGCGCTGCTTGAAGTAGTCGGCGTTGAAGAACAGCAACGGCGCGTCGAAGCGGTAGATCACCAGGCCCGGCAGGGTGTGCGCCTGCGGGTAGCGGCTCAGCTCGACCTGGCCGTCGATGCCGTGGACCCAGCCGAGCACCGCGTCGCTCGGCTTGTAGGTCAGGTACAGCAGGCGCAGCAGGGCGATGACGATGGCCACGAAGATGCCCGGCAGCACGCCGACGCTGAGCACCCCGACGGTGGTCAGCAGGCACAGGCCGAACTCGAAGCGCGAGAGGCGCCAGAAGCCCTTGAGCGCGCTGAAGTCGATCAGCCCCCAGCCGGCCATCAGCAGCACCGCGCCCAGGGCCGGCATGGGAATCCAGCCCAGCGGCGCGCTGAACAGCACCAGCGCCAGGCCGATGACCAATGCCGCGACTATGCCGACCATCTGCGTCTGGCCGCCAACCATGTCGTTGACAGCGGTGCGCGAGTCGGCGCCGCTGATGACGAAGCCCTGGGACACCCCGGCGCCGATGTTGGCCACGCCCAGGGCGACCATCTCGCGGCTGGCGTCGATGCTGTAGCCGTGGCGCGCGGCGAAGCTGCGGGCGGTGAGCATGGCGCTGCAGAAGCTGACGATGGTGATGCCCAGGGCGTCGCGGAACAGGTTGCCCATTTCCTGCACGCTGGTGCGCGGCCAGCTCAGCTCCGGCAGGCCCTGGGGCACGGCGCCGAGCAGGGCGACGCCGTAGCGGTCCAGGCCCAGCGCCACGCTGGCCAGGGTGGCGAACAGCACGCCGACCAGGGCGCCGGGAATCTTCGGGTAGCGCCGCGGCAGCAGGATCATCAGCAGCAGGGTCGCCACGCCCAGGGCGAGGGTCGGCCAGTGCGTGCTGCCGAGGTTGCGCAGCAAGGCCAGCAGGCCGGCGAGGAAACCGCTGGTCTCGGTGTGGTAGCCCAGCAGCTTGCCCAACTGGCCGGCGATCAGGCTCAGGCCGATGCCGTTGAGGTAGCCCACCAGGGTCGGCCGCGACAGGAAACTGGCGATGAAGCCGGCGCGCACCAGACCGCCGACGATGGACAGCAGGCCGACCATCACCGCGACGATCATCGACAGTTGCAACAGGCGCTGCGGGTCGCCCGCCGCCAGCGGGGTGATGGCCGCCGCGACCATGGCCGCGGTGGCGGCGTCGGGGCCGACCATCAGCTGTTTCGAGCTGCCGACCAGGGCGTAGATCAGCATCGGCAGGATGCAGGCGTAGAGCCCGACCTGGGCCGGGAAGCCGATGATCTGGGCATAGGCGATGGCGGTGGGAATCTGGATGGCCGCCACCGACAGGCCGGCGACGACATCCGGGCGCAGCCAGGCGGAGCGGTAGTGCAGCAGGTTGTCCAGGCCGGGCAGCCAGCGGGTGAGGGGCATGGGTGTCTTCCGTGAAACGTCGGGCTGAAGCTTAGCCACAGTGTAGGGCCGCGGCTTGCCTGGCGTCAGTTACAGGCATAGGAAGACGAAGGATTTCGAGAGGACGCTAGAAGGGCTGTGCCGGGATGCTCTTCGTAGGATGGGTTGAGCTTGCGAAACCCATGCGGTCACGGCGATGGGTATCGCTTCGCTCAACCCATCCTACGTCAGCGGCTCTTCTGCACCTGTAGGAGCGGGCCCTGCCCGCGATTCGCGCCCAGGGGGCGTTCCTGCAGGGTGTCGCAAAGCCTTCAGAGCTTGAGGATGAGCTTGCCGAAGTTCTCCCCGCTGAACAGCTTGAGCACCGTCTGCGGGAAGGTCTGCAGGCCTTCGACTATGTCTTCCCTGGACTTCAGCTTGCCCTCGGCCAGCCAGCCGGCCATCTCGCGCATGGCCTCGGGGAAGCGGCTGGCGTAGTCCATCACCACTATGCCTTCCATGCGCGCGCGGTTGACCAGCAGCGACAGGTAGTTGGCCGGGCCTTTCACCGCCTGCCTGTTGTTGTACTGGCTGATGGCGCCGCAGATCACGATGCGCGCCTTGGGCGCCAGGCGCGCCAGGCAGGCGTCGAGGATGTCGCCGCCGACGTTGTCGAAGAACACGTCGATGCCGTTGGGGCAGCAGCGTTTCAGGCCCAGGGCGAGGTCTTCGTTCTTGTAGTCGACGGCACCGTCGAAGCCCAGTTCCTGCACCAGGTAGCGGCACTTGTCCTCGCCGCCGGCGATGCCGATCACGTTGCAGCCCTTGATCTTGGCGATCTGCCCGACCACGCTGCCCACCGCGCCGGCCGCGGCGGAAACCACCACGGTCTCGCCGGCCTTGGGCAGGCCGACGTCGAGCAGGCCGAAGTAGGCGGTCATGCCGGTCATGCCCAGGGCCGAGAGGTACAGCGGCAGCGGCGCGCGGTTCGCGTCGACCTTGTAGAAGCCCCTGGGCTCGCCGAGGAAGTAGTCCTGCACGCCGAGGGCGCCGTTGACGTGGTCGCCGACGACGAAGGCCGGGTTGTTCGAGGCCACCACCTGGCCCACGCCGAGGGCGCGCATCACCTCGCCTATGCCCACCGGCGGAATGTAGGACTTGGCGTCGTTGAGCCAGCCGCGCATGGCCGGGTCCAGCGACAGGTACAGGTTGCGCACCAGCACCTGGCCCGGGCCGGGCTCGCCGAGCGGGGTTTCCTGGTAGCGGAAGGTGTCCTGGTCGATGGCGCCCTGGGGGCGCTGGGCGAGCACGAACTGGCGGTTGAGCGGGGCGGTCATGGCAGTGGCCTCGGGGAGGGGAAAACCTAGGGATAGTCCGCGGCGGCGGCGTCGGCAAGCTGCCGCCGACCACGAGAATGCCCGGTTATCCATGTAAATGATCCAGGCGCGAGGTATTCATCACTCGCACGGATAGTACGAGCTACAGCGGCCTGATAATGCTTTGCCCGCGGCGGGCGCCGGCTAGACTCGGACGATTCTCCATCCGTTCGAGGACAGTCCATGAGTCAGCTGCTTTCCGGCCAGGTCGCCCTGGTCACCGGCGCCGCCGCCGGCATCGGCCGCGCCACCGCCCAGGCCTTCGCCCACGAGGGCATCAAGGTGGTGGTTTCCGACGTCGACGCAGCTGGCGGCGAAGCCACCGTCGAGCTGATCCGCGCCGCCGGCGGCGATGCGCGCTTCATCCGCTGCGACGTGACCCGCGACGCCGAGGTCCAGGCGCTGGTCGCCGCCACGGTGGAGGCCTACGGCCGCCTGGACTACGCCTTCAACAACGCCGGCATCGAGATCGAGCAGGGCCGGCTGGCCGAGGGCAAGGAAAGCGAGTTCGACGCCATCATGGGGGTGAACGTCAAGGGCGTCTGGCTGTGCATGAAGCACCAGATCCCGGTGATGCTCGCCCAGGGCGGCGGCGCCATCGTCAACACCGCCTCGGTGGCCGGCCTGGGCGCGGCGCCGAAGATGAGCATCTACGCCGCCTCCAAGCACGCGGTGATCGGCCTGACCAAGTCGGCGGCGGTGGAATACGCGAAGAAGAAGGTGCGCATCAACGCCGTGTGCCCGGCGGTGATCGACACCGACATGTTCCGCCGCGCCTACGAGGCCGACCCGAAGAAAGCCGAGTTCGCCGCCGCCATGCACCCGGTGGGCCGCGTCGGCCAGGTCGAGGAGATCGCCGCGGCGGTGCTCTACCTGTGCAGCGACAACGCCGGCTTCACCACCGGCATCGCGCTGCCGGTGGATGGCGGGCACACCGCGCTCTGAGGCTCAGTGCCTGGCCAGGCGCTGCGCCAGGCCGCTGCGGCGGATCACCCACTTCTCCAGCTCGGCGCCGAGGAACACCAGCAGCCCGGCGCCCAGCGCCCGTAGCCATTCGGCCGGGCTCAGGCCCCTGGAGCCGAAGATGTCCTGCATCCAGGGCGCGTAGGTGAAGGCCAGCTGCAGCGGGATGCACGCGGCGATGGCCAGCAGCACCCAGCGGTTGCCGAACAGGCCCTCGCGGTTGAGCACCGAGCCGAAGATCGAGCGGCTGTTGATCAGGTAGAACATCTCCCCGATCACCACCGCGTTGACCGCCATGGTCCGCGCCGACTCGATGCCGGTGCCGCGCTGCAGCTCCCAGAGGAACAGGCCGAAGGCGCCGAGCATCATCAGCAGCGCCACCATCAGCACGCGCCAGACGAAGAACCCGGAAAGCAGGGCGTTGCCCGGCGGCCGCGGGCGGCGGCGCATGATGTCGTGCTCGGCCGGCTCGAAGGCCAGGGCCAGGCCCAGGGTGCTGGAGGTGACCATGTTGATCCACAGCACTTGCGCCGGCGTCAGCGGCAGGCCCAGGCCGAGGAACAGCGCGGCGATCACCACCAGCGCTTCGCCGCCGTTGGTCGGCAGCATGAACAGGATGAATTTCTTCAGGTTGTCGTAGACCGCGCGGCCCTCGCGCACGGCGCTGGCGATGCTGGCGAAGTTGTCGTCGGCCAGCACCACGTCGGCGGCCTCGCGAGCCGCCTCGGTACCCTTGCGGCCCATGGCCACGCCGACCTCGGCGCGCTTGAGCGCCGGGGCGTCGTTGACGCCGTCGCCGGTCATCGCCACCACCTGGCCGTCCTCCTGCAGGGCCTGCACCAGGCGCAGCTTGTGCTCGGGGCTGGCGCGGGCGAACACGTCCACCTCCAGGGCCACGCGGCGCAGTTCGGCGTCGTCCATCAGCGCCACCTCGGCGCCGGTCACCGCCGGGCGGCCGACGCCGATGCCCAGCCGGGCGCCGATGGCGCGGGCGGTCTCGGCATGATCGCCGGTGATCATCTTGATACGGATGCCGGCCTGCTGGCAGTGCGCCACGGCGGCGATGGCCTCGGCCCGCGGCGGGTCGATCAGGCCCACCAGGGCCAGCAGGGTGAAGCCCCCGGCGACGTCCTCGAAGCCCAGTTGCGCACCCTGCGGCGCCGCCTGCCGCGCGGCCAGGGCCAGCAGGCGCAGGCCGCGGGCGGCGGTGTCGGTGGCCATGCGCCGCCAGTAGTCCGGGTCCAGCGGCGCCGCGCCGGCATCGGTGAGCTGCGTCGAGCACATTTCGAGGATGCGCTCCGGCGCGCCCTTGACCAGTATCCACGGACGGCCTTCGGCGTCCTGGTGGCTGCTGGCCATGAAACGGTGCTGTGACTCGAAGGGAATGCTGTCCAGCCGCGGCCAGTCCCGGGCGCAGGCTTCCTGGGGCAGCCCGGCCTTGGCGCCGAGCACCAGCAGCGCGCCTTCGGTGGGGTCGCCCTCGATGCTCCACTGGCCGCCGTCCTCGCGCAGCTGGGCGTCGTTGCACAGCACCCCGGCGCGGATCGCCTGCAGCAGCGCCGGTTGCGCGTCCGGCTGCACGGCGCGGCCGTCGACGCTGAAGCCGCCCTCGGGGACGTAGCCGACGCCTTCCACTTCATACACCCGCTCGGCGCAGACCAGGCGCTGCACGGTCATCTCGTTGCAGGTCAGGGTGCCGGTCTTGTCCGAGCAGATCACCGTCACCGAGCCTAGCGTCTCCACCGCCGGCAGGCGCCGCACGATGGCGCGCTGGCGGGCCATGCGCTGCACGCCCAGGGCGAGGGTCACGGTCATGATCGCCGGCAGTCCCTCGGGGATGGCCGAGGCCACCAGGGCCACCACCATCATGAACATCTGCTCCGGCGTCTCGCCCAGCCACAGGGTGCCGAGCAGGAACACCAGGGCGCCGATGCCGAGGATGACCATGGCCAGGATGCGGCCGAAACGGTCGATCTGCCGCAGCAGCGGGGTGGTCAGGTTCTCCACGCTGCTGAGCATCTGGTTGATGCGCCCCAGCTCGGTGTCCGCCCCGGTGCCCACCACCAGGCCGCGGGCCTGGCCGTAGACCACCAGGGTGCCGGAGTAGGCCATGCCGTAGCGGTCGCCCAGGGGCGCGTCGGCGGCCACCGCCTGGGCGCTCTTCTCCACCGGCAGGGATTCGCCGGTCAGCGCCGCCTCGTCGACGCGCAGTTCCTTGCCGCCGAGCAGGCGCAGGTCGGCCGGCACGCGGTCGCCGGAGGCCAGCAGCACCAGGTCGCCGGGGACCAGGGCGGCGGCGTCGATCTGCTGGCGCTTGCCCTGGCGCACCACGGTGGCGGTGGAGGAGAGCATGCCGCGGATGGCGTCCAGCGCCGATTCGGCCTTGCCTTCCTGGATGAAGCCGATCACCGCGTTGATCAGCACCGCGCCCAGCAGCACCGCGGTGTCCACCCAGTGGCCGAGCAGCGCGGTGACGAGCGCGGCGGCGAGCATCACGTAGAGCAGGATGTTGTGGAACTGCAGCAGCAGGCGCAGCAGCGGGCCGCGCCGGCGCGGCGGCGCCAGGCGGTTCTCGCCGTATTGCTGGCGGCGGCTTTGCACCTCGGCCTCGTCGAGGCCGCCGGGGCCGCTGCGCAGGCGGGCCTGGACCTCGTCGCCGGCGAGGCTGTGCCAGGGCGTGGCGCTGGCGTCGGAGTGGGAAGCGCGGCGTCGGCTCATGCAAGGCTCCTGTCGGATGGGGCAGGGATGAGCTACAGCATGGACAGGCGGGCGTCCGCCGGGCTTGACCTGGAACAGCGCAGGCGACCGGCGCCCTCCCAGTGTTTTGCATTCTGTTACAGCAGGAGCCTGTTTTGGCCGGCAGGGAGAGGGGACCGTTCGGCGTGCGTGGGTACTCCACAGTTAGCCGGCAAGCGCGAAGTATCCGGCGTAGGCCATTCTCCCCGTTGGCACGGACAAGCCCCCTCTCCCTTCAGGGAGAGGGCTGGGGAGAGGGGCTCTCTCCCAACCCCTGAACCTTCCTCATCAAATCGCCCGACGCCAATTCAACACCAACTGCGTCACCAACCCCGCCACCAGCCCCCAGAAGGCCGAGCCCACGGAAAACAGCGTGAAACCCGAAGCAGTCACCAGGAACGTAACCATCGCCGCCTCACGCTGGCGGGCCTCGGCCATGGCGTTGCTCAGGCCGTTGGTGATCGAGCCGAGCAGCGCCAGGGCGGCGATGGACAGCACCAGCGCCTTGGGCAGCGCGGCGAACAGCGCCGCCAGGGTGGCGCCGAAGATGCCCGCCACGCCGTAGAAGACCCCGCACCAGAGCGCCGCGGTATAGCGCTTGTGCGGGTTCTCGTGGGCTTCCGGGCCGGTGCAGATGGCCGCGCTGATGGCCGCCAGGTTGATGCCGTGGGAGCCGAACGGCGCCAGCAGCAGCGAGGCGATGCCGGTGGTTGAGATCAGCGGCGAGGCCGGCACCTGGTAGCCGTCGGCGCGCAGCACGGCCAGACCGGGCATGTTCTGCGAAGCCATGGCGACGATGAACAGCGGGATGCCGATGCTGATGGTGGCGGCCAGGGAGAAGCTCGGCGTGGTCCACACCGGTTTCGCCAGCTCCAGCTGGAAGTGGCTGAAGTTCAGCAGGCCCAGGGCGCCGGCCAGGGCCACGCCCACCAGCAGCGCGACGAACACCGCGTAGCGCGGCGACAGGCGCTTGGCCAGCAGGTAGCTGAGGAACATCGCCGCCACCAGCAGCGTCTGCTGCTCGGCCGCGCGGCAGATCTCGATGCAGATGCGGAACAGCACCCCGGCCAGCAGCGCCGAGGCCAGCGAGCCGGGCACCTGGCGCATCAGGCGGTCGAAGCTGCCGGTGACGCCGCACAGGGTGATCAGCGCGGCGCAGACGATGAAGGCGCCGATGGCTTCCGAGTAGGGCACGCCCGGCAGGCTGCTGATCAGCAGCGCGGCGCCGGGGGTGGACCAGGCGATGACGATGGGCGTGCGGTAGCGCAGGGTCAGGCCGATGGTGGTCAGCGCCATGCCGATGGACAGCGCCCAGATCCACGAGGAAATCTGCGCGTTGCTCAGCCCGGCGGCCTGGCCGGCCTGGAACATCAGCACCAGCGAGCTGGTGTAGCCGGTGAGCATGGCGACGAAGCCGGCCACCACGGCGGCGGGGGAGGAGTCGGCGAAGGGGCGCAGGCGCGCGCTGGTCGAATCGGTCATGCGGGGGCGATGTCCACGAACAGGGGATAGAGGGAGGCTACCAGCAGCAAGGCCATGCCGATATTGAACACGCGGCGCCGCGCCGGCTGTTCCAGCCAGTGCCGCAGGCAACTGCCGAGCACCGTCCAGACGCCGACGCTGGGCAGGTTGACCACGGCGAACAGCACCGCGATCAGCAGCACGTTGCCGGCGAAGCCCTGCTGCGGGGTATAGGTGGTGATGGCGCCGATGGCCATGATCCAGGCCTTGGGGTTGACCCACTGGAAGGCCGCCGCCTGCAGGAAGCTGAACGGCTTGCCGCTGCCGCGCCCGTTGGCCTGCGGCGCGCCGGCGCGGGCGATGCCCCAGGCCAGGTACAGCAGGTAGGCCGCGCCCAGGTAGCGCAGCGCCTGGTAGGTGAAGGGGAAGGCGTGGAACAGCTGGTCCAGCCCCAGGCCCACGGCGACCACCAGCAGCAGGAAGCCGATGCTGATGCCGAGCATGTGCGGGACGGTGCGGCGCACGCCGAAATTCACCCCGGAGGCCAGCAGCATCATGTTGTTCGGCCCGGGCGTGATGGAGGTGACGAAGGCGAAGCCGATGAAGGCGGCCAGGAGTTCGAGGGGCATGGCGGCACGCGTCTTGTGGTTTTTCCGCAGCCTAACCCCCGGCCTGCGGGCTGTCGCGTAACAGCCAGGGGCGGATCGGGCCGTACAGTGGCGCGCCCGGCGTGCTGTGGATATGGTGGGCAGGTCGCAGTCGTGGAGTCCCGCCATGGACCACAACCCCTATGCCGCGCCCAAGGTCGAGCTGATCGAGGCGCGCACCCCGGCCAGCCTCGCCGGCGGCCGCTGGAGCCCCGGCCACCTGCGCCTGCTGGCCTGGCTGAGCCTGGCGCTGCTGCTGGCGCAGAGCGTGCTGTTCGGCCTGTCGTTCCTCGGCGGCAGCGGGCGCGGCGACGCCCTGGACAGCTACAGCCTGTGGCTGGGCGTGCTCTGCACGCTGCTCGGCTGCTACCTCAGCTGGCGCGCCACGCAGTTCCTGGTCGAGCGCTTCGGCGCCCGCGGCATGGCCTGGCCGCTGTGGCTGTCCATCGGCCTGGCGCTGGTGATCCAGGCCTACGCGGTGATCTTCGACGCCCAGCTCGACGGCACGCCCAACGCCGCCCTGGCCGGCTTCATGGCGCTGTTCCTGCCCAGCGGCCTGGTGGGCCTGTGGTATGGCGTGCGGGTGCTGAAGATCGGCCTGCCGTACCCCTCGGTGAAGGTGCTGGGCTGGCTCGACGTGCTCTCGGGCGTGTGCATGGCCAGCATCCTGCTGTTCATCCCCGGCACCGTCCTGGCCGCCGCGGCGCTGCTGCCGCTGGCGCTGATGTTCCTGCGCGGCGCGCGGGAGCTGGAGGGCGGCGCTCAGGTTTCCTGAAGCGGCTGCGCCAGGGCCTGGTTGACCGCCAGCCAGCCGTGCACCGCCTCTTCGCCGGCCTCGGCGAAGGCGCGCTGCAGCAGGCGCGCCTGCTCGTTGCGCAGGGCCCGTTCCAGCTTGGCGCCCTCGGCGGTGAGGCTGAGCAGGCGCTTGCGCTTATCGGCCGGCGAGGCCTCGCTGCGGATCAGCTGCATCTCCTGCAATTGCCGCAGCGGCATGTTCAGCGCCTGCTTGCTCACGCCCAGGGTGGCCAGCAGTTCCTTCACGCTCAACCCGCTCTGGCGCGCGACGAAGAACAGGATGCGGTGGTGCACCCGGCCCAGGCCGCGGCGGGCGAGGATCTCGTCCGGCTTGGCGGTGAACGCCCGGTAGCTGAAGTAAAAGGCTTGCATGGCTTCCGACCAGGTGTCGGAGGGCAGAAGGTCAGGCATATTGACGTATCCGTTCGGCCGTCGTAGCTTCGGTCAACCAGTTTGACCCATTTGCTCCTGCCTCCGCTACCGGTGACCCCATGGCCTTCTCCGAACGTATCGCCCGCCTGAAAAGCTCCCTGATCCGTGAAATCCTCGCTGCGGCGCAACGTCCGGAGGTGATGTCCTTCGCCGGCGGCCTGCCGGCCGAACCCATGCTGCCCAAGGTGGAATGGGCGGACATGCCGGCCAGCATGGGCCAGTACGGCATGAGCGAGGGCGAGCCGGCCCTGCGCGAGGCCATCGCCGCCGAAGCGCGGGCCCTGGGCGTGCCCTGCGATGCCAGCCAGGTGCTGATCGTCAGCGGTTCGCAGCAGACCCTCGACCTTGCCAGCAAGCTGTTCATCGACCCGGGCACCGAGGTGTTGCTCGAGGCGCCGACCTACCTGGCCGCGCTGCAGGCCTTCCAGCTGTTCGGCGCCGACTGCGTGACCGTGCCGCTGGGCGCCGAGGGGCCTGACGTGGCCGCGCTGCGCCAGCGCCTGGAGCGGCACAAGCCGGCCTTCGCCTACCTCATCCCGACCTTCCAGAATCCGTCCGGCGTGCGCTACAGCGAAGAACGCCGCGACGAAGTGGCGGCGCTGCTCGACGAGTTCGGCGTGACCCTGATCGAAGACGAACCCTACCGCGAGCTGGTGTTCGACGCCGGCAGCGCCACCCCGCTGGTCAGCCGTCTGAAGAAGGCCAGCTGGATCTACACCGGCACCGTCTCCAAGACCCTGCTGCCGGGCCTGCGCGTGGGCTTCCTGATCGCCACCCCGGACCTGTTCCCGCACCTGCTGCGCCTGAAGCAGTCGGCCGACCTGCACACCAACCGCATCGGCCAGTGGCAGGCCCTGCAGTGGTTCGGCACCGAGGCCTACCGCGGCCACCTGGCCGAGCTGCGCGACTTCTACCGCATCCGCCGCGACGCCATGCAGGCCCAGCTGGAAGAACACTTCGCCGACCTGGCCGAGTGGAACGTGCCCCAGGGCGGGCTGTTCTTCTGGCTGACCCTGAAGCAGCCGCTGGACACCCGCGGCCTGCTGGACAAGGCCCTGCAGCAGAACGTGGCCTTCATGCCCGGCGAACCCTTCTTCACCGACCCCGACGCCAACCCCGGCCACCTGCGCCTGAACTTCAGCCACGTGGCGCCGGAGCGCCTGGGCGAAGGCCTGCGCCGCCTGGCTGCGGTGATCCGCGAAGCGCAAGCGGCCCAACCTGCCTGAGGAGGCGACATGTACACCGTCTACGGCGACCGGTTGTCCGGCAACTGCTACAAGGTCAAGCTGGTCCTGCACTTGCTGGGCCTGCCGTACCAGTGGCAGGACGTCGACATCCTCAAGGGCGAGACGCAGACCCCGGAATTCCTGGCGAAGAACCCCAACGGCAAGGTGCCGGTGCTGGAACTGGAGGACGGCAGCTGCCTGTGGGAATCCAACGCCATCCTCAACTTCCTCGCCGACGGCAGCGAGCTGCTGCCGAAGGAGCCGCGCCTGCGCACCCAGGTGCTGCAGTGGCAGTTCTTCGAGCAGTACAGCCACGAGCCCTACGTGGCGGTGGCGCGTTTCATCCAGTTCTACCTGAAGATGCCGGACGAGCGCCGCGCCGAGTACGAGGACTGCCTCAAGGGCGGCTACAAGGCCCTGGACGTGATGGAGCAGCAGCTGGCGCGCACGCCCTACCTGGTGGGCGACAGCTACTCCATTGCCGACATCACCCTGTACGCCTACACCCACGTGGCGCACCAGGGCGGTTTCGACCTCTCCGGCTACCCGGCGATCAATGCCTGGATGGCGCGCGTCGCGGCGCACCCGCGGCACGTCGACATGCTCGACTGAGGGGCCCGAAGTGTCAGAAGAAGCCCGCCATCGCGCGGGCTTTTTCGTATTCGTGCGCTCTGGCTCGCAGTTTAAGGGCCTCCCCATTGACGGGCATCATGGCGCGCGCCGTTTCGCCTCCCTACCCTGGACCCAGCCAACAATAGAGCAGTAACCGGGCCGCGGCGGCAGGAATGCCGGCGACCGGTGGGGGAGGGAAAAATGGCCTATCTGGTCTGGCAGGATGACCTGAACACCGGCATCCAGGTGATCGACAACCAGCACAAGCGAATCGTCGAGATGATCAACCAGCTGCACGAGGCCCAGGGCACCCTGGACAAGGCGCGGGTCGGCGAGGTGATCGAGGAACTGGTGGACTACACCCAGTCGCACTTCGCCTTCGAGGAAACCCTGCTGGAAGACTCCGGCTACCAGTTCACCCGCGCCCACAAGAAGGTCCACGAACTCTTCATCAAGCGCGTATCCGACTACCGCCTGCGCTTCGCCGCCGGCGAGGACGTCGCCGAGGAACTCAAGGGGCTGCTCGGGCGCTGGCTGTTCACCCACATCCGCAACGACGACGCCAACTACGTGGAGTCGGTCAAGGCCAGCATGCACGAGCTGACCCACGACCAGAGCCACGGCGGCTGGCTGTCGCGCTCGATGAAGCGCTTCTTCGGCTGACGCCGGCGGGCGAAACCGTGGCGGCCATCTATGCTCAGTCCAGAACAAGAAGGGACGACATGGAGGACCCTGCATGAAACGCCTGTTCAGTGCGCTGCTGTTCTGCCTCGCCTGCCTGGCCCCGCTGCACCTGCCGGCCGCCACCAGCACCGCGGCCGACGCCGCCCAGGCCCAGCGGGCCCGGCAGTTGCTGGAGAAGGCCGTGGGCTACTACCGCCAGGAGGACGACAAGGCCTTCGCCGCGTTCAGCCGCCAGGGCGAGTTCATCGATAACGAGCTGTACGTCTACGTCGTCGACAGCAAGGGTGTGATGCTGGCCAGCGGCGGCCCCTCGGTGGTGCTGATCGGCCGCGACGTCTCGCAACTGCTCGACCCGAACATGCGCAAGCAGTTCGCCAAGGCCCTCAAGGCCCCGGAGAACGGCAAGGTGCAGGAAACCGAGTACCGCTGGAAGAACTGGGCCGACGGCCGCGTCGAGCGCAAGCACACCTACTACCAGCGCATAGGCGACCGCTTCCTGGCGGTGGGCTACTACATCCCGCGCGCCGACGCCCGCCAGGCCGAGGCCATGCTGGATAAAGCGGCGAAGGCGGTGGAAGGGGCGCCGGAAGCCACCTTCAAGCGCATCAACGACCTCGACAAGGCCTTCATCGAGGATGACCTCTACGCCTTCGTGGTCGACATGGACACCGGCAAGTTCGTCGCCCACGGCTACAACACCCGGATGGTCGGCACCGACTTCGCCAGCCTCAAGGACCCGGCCGGCAACGCCATCGGCCAGGCCATGCTGGCGCTGGCCAAGAGCAAGGGCGAAGGGCAGTTCGACTACCAGTGGCGCAACCCGGTGACCGGCAAGGTGGAGAACAAGCACGCCCTGCTGCGCAAGAGCGGGCATTACCTGGTGGCGGTGGGGTACTACACGGCGGGGGGTTGAGTCCGCCAGGAGCCGTTCGTGCCATCGGAGCGTCCGGCGTGGGCGGTGAATCCAATCGCGGACAAAGTCCGCTACGCCCGAACTTCCCAGGCCGCTCCGAGGCGTTCTTCGTAGGATGGGTTGAGCCTGCGAAACCCATGCGGTGGCGGTGATGGGTATCGCTTCGCTCAACCCATCCTACGGGGCTGCACCGAGGTGCTTTTCGTAGGATGGGTTGAGCTTGCGATACCCATGCGGTCATGGCGATGGGTATCGCTTCGCTCAACACCATCCTACGGGGGAGCGGACTCCGTCCGCGATTACCCCCGGCCGCACGGACTACCCGAAGCCCAAAGAAAAACCGGCCCCACAGGCCGGTTTTCCATCCCCGCAAGCGACCTCAGCGAATCAGGCTGAGGAACTCGCTGCGGGTAGCGGCGTTCTCGCGGAACTCGCCGAGCATCACCGAGGTGACCATGGAGGAGTTCTGCTTCTCCACGCCGCGCATCATCATGCACATGTGCTTGGCCTCGATGACCACCGCCACGCCCAGGGCGCCGGTGACCTGCTGCACGGCCTCGGCGATCTGCCGCGACATGTTCTCCTGGATCTGCAGGCGGCGGGCGTACATGTCGACGATGCGCGCTACCTTGGACAGGCCCAGCACCTTGCCGTTGGGGATGTAGGCCACGTGGGCCTTGCCGATGAAGGGCAGCAGGTGGTGCTCGCACAGCGAGTACAGCTCGATGTCCTTGACCAGCACCATTTCGCTGTTGTCGGAGCTGAACAGCGCGCCGTTGACGATCTCGTCCAGCGTCTGCTGGTAGCCGCGGCAGAGGTACTGCATGGCCTTGGCGGCGCGCTTGGGCGTGTCGAGCAGGCCTTCGCGGGTGACGTCCTCGCCGAGCTGGCTGAGGATCTGCGAGTAGTTTTGTTCCAGGGACATGTTCTACCTGTTGGGACTCGTTGAAGCGCAGAGGCGCAGGGTAGGGCGCGCGTGGCGTGCTGGCAAGGGCGCGGTGCGCCAGCGGGAGCGACGGATTATTCGTCGCGCCCCTCCAGCATGGTGCGGCGCAGCATCACGTAGAGCGAGCCGGTGCCGCCGTGGCGCGGCAGGGCCGAGGTGAAGCCCAGGACCTGCGGGTGCTGGCGCAGCCAGGTGTTGACGTGGCTCTTGAGCAGCGGCCGGCGACCGTCGGTGCGCGCCGCCTTGCCGTGGGTGACGCGCACGCAGCGCACCTCCAGGCGGCTGGCCTCGGCGAGGAAGTCCCAGAGCAGCTCGCGGGCCTTCTCGATATTCATGCCGTGCAGGTCGAGGCTGCCCTCGAAGCCGATCTGGCCGGCCTTGAGCTTGCGCATCTGGCCTTCCTGCACGCCGTCGCGGGCCCAGTACAGCTCGTCCTCGGCGCCGACGTCGATGACGAACAGGTCGGACAGCCCGTCGACGCGCTGGTTTTCCACCTTGGTCGTGGCGTTCTGCTGGCGCAGCCTGACCTGCTGGCGGTCGGCCTTGGGCTTGCCGGTGTCGGCCTGGTCCACCTGGATGCGCTTGACGCCGCGCATCTCGTTGGCGAACAGGGAAAAATCGTCGTCTTGCATGGAGCCTCCGCGAAGAGGCGGCATTCTAGCGGACCGCGGGCGCTTTGCGGCAAGCCGCTCAGCCGCGCTTCTTCATCAGCCGCGGCGACAGGCTGAGGCCGTCGCCACGCCGCGCGCGGCGCCGCGCCAGGCGCCAGAAGAGCACGCCCAGCCACAGGGCGAGCAGGCCGATCACCAGCAATACCGCGCCGGCCGCCGGTTCGATGTGCATGACCCCCGCCGCCGGTTGCCGGCGCAGCAAGGCCGCGCCGCCGGCCAGGGCGCCGAGCACGCCGAACGCGGCGATCAGCGCGGCCACGGCGGCCACGAAACGCCAGCGCCAGCGGCCCGGTCGCTTCGGGCGTAGTGTGCGTGGATCGAAACTGTCGGACATCTTCATCCCGGCTTCCTCATCTGCTGAACGAGGCTATGACCGGTGTCGGCGGGAGGGGGTTCCGCCCCCGCAGGGAATGCCTGGCCCGCCCGTCCGGCGCGTGCCCGCTGGATGTGTCGCCTTACAGCCTAATAGCTGCGGCGGCGGCTTGCCGCCGCAGCGGGACGGACGGCGCTCAGATCAGCGCCTGGGCCTCGCCGACCACGGCGGCGAAGTTGTCGCCCAGGGCGGCCATTTCCGCGTGGTGCAGGTCGCGCGCCGAGAGCACGCCGCCATCCGGGGTGGGGATGTCGCGGGTGGCGCAGGCGGCGGTGACCAGGGTGCAGCGGTAGCCGTAGTCCTTGGCCGCGCGCACGGTGGTGCTGATGCTCGAATGGGTCATGAAGCCGCAGACGATGATGTCCAGCCGGCCGTTGTGCTGCAGGCGGTCGTGCAGTTCGGTGCCGGAGAAGGCGTTGGGCAGGCGCTTCTCCACCACCACCTCGCCGGGCAGCGGCGCCAGTTCGGGCAGGAACTGCCCGCGCGGGCCCTGCGGGTCGAGCAGGCCGCCGTGGATGCCCAGGTGGCGCACGTGGACGATCGGGGTGCCCTGGCTGCGCGCGGCATCCAGCAGTTGGCGGATCTGCGCGACCGCCGGTTCCAGGCCGGGCAGGGCGAGGACGCCGCTGCGGTACTCTTCCTGGGCGTCGATGATCAGCAGCGTGCTCTGGCGGAGGGTGGCGGGCGGATAGCCGCGTCCGCTGATCTTCAGCATGCTGAGCGGTTGAGACATGACGAACTCCTATGATGCGTATGCCACCATTGTGGTCTGTTCCGCGGGCGCTGTGAATCTATGCGAAACCCGCGCAAAGTGGTATTGACCCCCTCGACGCCGGTGTGCGCCCGCGGCAGGCCGCCTTGGGCTAGAATGCCGGCCTTTTTGCCCGCCGCGAGGACCCTGCGCCGTGACCGAATCCCGTTTGCTGACCCTTCGAGACCATATCCGCTGGGCGGTCAGCCGCTTCCATGCCGAGGGGCTGTACTTCGGACATGGCACCGACAACGCCTGGGACGACGCCCGCCTGCTGGTGCTCGGCGCGCTGCACCTGCCGTGGGAAATGGCCGATGCGTACCTGGATTGCCGCCTCGAGGACGATGAGCGCGAACACCTGCGCGAACTGCTGCGCCGGCGCATCGAGGAGCGCGTGCCCACCGCCTATCTGCTGGGCGAGGCCTGGTTCTGCGGCCTGCCGTTCGTGGTCGACGAGCGCGTGCTGGTGCCGCGTTCGCCCATCGCCGAGCTGATCCAGCAGCGCTTCGAGCCCTGGCTGGCGGCGGAACCGGCGCGCATCCTCGACCTGTGCACGGGCTCGGGCTGCATCGGCATCGCCTGCGCCTACGAATTCCTCCAAGCGGAAGTGGTGCTGGCCGACCTGTCCTTCGAGGCCCTGGAAGTGGCCAACGTCAACATCGAGCGCCACGAACTGGGCGAGCGCGTCTACACCGTGCAGGGCGACGGCTTCGCCGGCCTGCCGGGGCAGCGCTTCGACCTGATCGTCTCCAACCCGCCCTACGTCGACGCCGAGGACTTCGCCGACATGCCGGCCGAGTACCGGCACGAGCCGGAACTGGGCCTGGCCTGCGGCCACGACGGCCTGAACCTGGTGCGGCGCATGCTCGCCGAGGCCGCCGACCACCTGACCGAGCAGGGCACCCTGATCGTCGAAGTGGGCAACAGCCAGGTGCACGTCGAGGCGCTGTACCCGGAGGTGGACTTCACCTGGCTGGAATTCCGCCACGGCGGGCACGGGGTGTTCCTGCTGTCGGCGGCGCAGTGCCGCGAACACCAGGCGCTGTTCCGCTCGCGGGTGAACTGAGGCGCCGCGGGCCCTGCCCGCGATTTCGCGCGCAGGGCGCGCTCCTACAGGGGGCGATACCGGGGGCTCCTGCGAAACCCATGCGGCCGTGGCGATGGGTATCGCTTCGCTCAACGCCATCCTACGGGTCTTGTGTTTGCCTGAGGGCGTAGGAGCGGATTCATCCGCGATTCCGCCAGCAGGGCGGATAACGCGGAGCGTTATTCGCCCTACGTACGCCGTGGGGCACGGCATTTTCTTGTTGGAGCAACTGTCTTGCCGACTGCGCCGAGGTGCTTTTCGTAGGATGGGTTGAGCTTGCGAAACCCATGCGGCCGTGGTGATGGGTATCGCTTCGCTCAACCCATCCTACAAAAGTCTCCCGCGGCCGTGCTCTTCGTAGGAGCGAGCCGTGCCCGTCCGTCCGCGCCGGGCCCTCAGTGCGTCGCCATCCAGATCAGCAGCCCGGCCTGGAACACCGCGAACACCGTCAGGCAGGCGATGATGAAGCGCAGGCTGGTGTCGTCGCGGCGGAAGGTCTCGATGCGCTGTTGCAGCTTGCGGATCTCGTTGTCCTGGCTGGCCAGGTTCTGGTCGGCCTGTTCCAGCATGGCCGCGGCGTCCAGCAGCGGCAGCAGTTGCACCTTGTCCTTGTTCCAGTCGTCGTACAGCTCGCTCACCCGCCCGGCGTCGTAGCGGGCCTTGAGTAGGCGCGAGTCCTCGTACTCCACGTCGAAGCCCTGGGCGCGCAGGAAGTGGTCGCGGCGCAGGCGGATGTCCTCGTTGGGCGCGTCCTTCACCCCCAGCACGCCGCCCTCGACCTTGTAGTGCGCCCACTTCTGCCGCGCCCAGGCGATGCCCTGGGCCAGCAGGAAGCGGCCCAGGCCGCGGTTGATCGGCTCCAGGGCGAAGCCGCTGTCGGCGCCGAAGCGCACTTCCTTGTTGCGGTGGTCGGCCCACACCTCGAACAGGTTCTGCTCCTTGCGCAGGGCCTGGCCGGGCAGCTGGATGCTCAGGCGCAGCAGGCTCTGCTCCGGGGCGTGGCGCTCCACCCGGCCGAGCTGGACGAAGCGCAGGGCGCGGGCGCCGGTGCTGCGGTCGGTGGGCAGGGGCGCCAGACGCAGCAGGCGGAAATGCTCCGGCGCCAGCTCCGCCCAGGGATGGGGCGGGGCCGGTGTTTCGGCGGGAGCGGCGGCGTCGCTGCGCGGGTCGGCGTCGGTCATCGGATTCCTCGGGCCTGGCCGACGGCCAGGGATCAACTCAACTTCTGTAGGAAGCGTGTAAGTAACGACTTTCATACAGGGGCTAAGCGATTATCGACGCCGACAGTGATTTCTTGAGACGCCCGTTTCAGCTCATGCCTTCGGCCGATGGAGTCTGCGGGCGGGTTCGCAGGATGAAGCCGACCAGCCGCTGGACCAGGTCGCGAGCCAGCGGCAGCCCGGGGTCGTTGTAGGACGCCAGCTGCTTCTTCACGTCGGCCGGGACGATGCGCAGGATGTGGTTCATGCCGGAGATCAACTGCAGCTCGGCGTCCGGCCTTGCGCGCTGCAGCGCCTGGGCGTCGGCCACGTCGACCTGGATGTCGCTGGTGCCCTGCAGGATCAGCGTCGGCTGGCGCACCCGGGCCAGCGCCCGCGCCGGATCGTGGCGGAACAGCGAGATCAGGTAGGGCTGCACGCTGGGGCGGAACAGCGCGTTCAGCTGCGCCGGCACCTCCGGCACCTGGTGGCCGCCGCGCAACCGGTCGAGGATGGCATCGGCCTTCTCCAGCAACGGAGGCGGCAGGCGCACCGAGAGCTGTTCGCGCAGCACCTTGTCGATCGGCCGGCCGCTGCCGGCGATCAGCACCAGGGCCGCGGCCTTGCTGCGTGGCGCGGCCAGGCTGGCGATCAGCGCGCCCTCGCTGTGGCCCACCAGCACCTGCGGGCCGAAGCGCGGGTCCGCGGCCAGCCGGTCGCTCCAGGCCACCAGGTCGTCGACGTAGCCGTCGACGCTCAGCTGCCGTTCGTCCGGCGCGGCGTCGCGGCTGCGGGCGATGCCGCGCTTGTCGTAGCGCAGGCTGGCGATGCCGTTGCTGGCCAGGGCCTCGGCCAGGCGCCGCAGGTAGGCGTTGTTGCCGCCCTCGGGGTTGTTGCCGTCGCGGTCGGTGGGGCCGGAGCCGGCCACCAGCAGGGCCAGCGGCGGCGGGCTGGCGGTCTGCGGCAGCAGCAGGGTTCCGCGCAGCACGCCGTGGCCGGTGTCCAGGTCGTAGGGGCGTTGCAGGATGGTGGGGGAGGCGGCGTAGGTCATTGCGGCGAACAGCCAGCAGGAAAGAAGGGCGATAAGGCGCGGCATGGAAGGCTTCATGGACTGCATGATAGCGGTTTGACGGCGCGCGCCGCGGAAGGTTCGCAGGGCGGTATGTCGCAGGTATACTGCTGGGCCTTTTCGTTCACCCAAGTCTTCCGCGGAGCCTCGCATGTCCGGCAACACCTACGGCAAGCTGTTCACCGTCACCACCGCTGGCGAAAGCCACGGCCCGGCGCTGGTCGCCATCGTCGACGGCTGCCCGCCGGGCCTTGAGCTTTCCCTGGAAGACCTGCAGCGCGACCTCGACCGGCGCAAGCCCGGCACCAGCCGGCACACCACCCAGCGCCAGGAAGCCGACGAGGTGGAAATCCTCTCCGGCGTGTTCGAGGGCAAGACCACCGGCACCCCGATCGGCCTCTTGATCCGCAACACCGACCAGAAGTCCAAGGACTACTCGGCGATCAAGGACCTGTTCCGCCCGGCCCACGCCGACTACAGCTACCACCACAAGTACGGCGTGCGCGACTACCGCGGCGGCGGTCGTTCCTCGGCCCGCGAGACCGCCATGCGCGTGGCCGCCGGGGCCATCGCCAAGAAGTACCTGGCGAGCCTGGGCATCCGGGTGCGCGGCTACATGAGCCAACTGGGCCCGATCGAAATCCACTTCAAGACCTGGGACAGCGTCGAGCAGAACGCCTTCTTCAGCCCCGACCCGGACAAGGTGGCGGAGCTGGAGGCCTATATGGACCAGCTGCGCCGCGACCAGGATTCGGTGGGCGCGAAGATCACCGTGGTCGCCGAAGGCGTGCCGCCGGGCCTGGGCGAGCCGATCTTCGACCGCCTGGACGCGGAACTGGCCCACGCGCTGATGAGCATCAACGCGGTCAAGGGCGTGGAGATCGGCGCCGGTTTCGCCAGCGTCGCCCAGCGCGGCACCGAGCACCGCGACGAGCTGCGCCCCGAGGGCTTCCTGTCGAACAATGCCGGCGGCATTCTCGGCGGCATCTCCAGCGGCCAGCCGATAGTCGCGCACCTGGCGCTCAAGCCCACCTCCAGCATCACCACCCCCGGCCGCTCCATCGACGTGAACGGCAACCCGGTGGACGTGGTCACCAAGGGCCGCCACGACCCCTGCGTGGGCATCCGCGCCACCCCCATCGCCGAGGCGATGATGGCCATCGTGCTGATGGACCACCTGCTGCGCCACCGCGCGCAGAATGCCGATGTGCGCGTCAATACGCCGGTGCTGGGGCAGCTCTGAGCCAGAAGCTGGAAGCCTGAAGCCCAGAGCCGCCACTTCCAGCTTCGAGCTTCCAGCCCATGGCTGCTTCTTTCCCCTACTGGCGCCTGTCCAGCTTCTACTTCTTCTATTTCTGCCTGCTGGGCGGGACCGCGCCTTTTCTCGCCCTGTACTTCCACCACCTGGGCTTTTCCGCCGCGCGCATCGGCGAGCTGGTGGCCATTCCCATGCTGATGCGCTGCGTGGCGCCGAACCTGTGGGGCTGGCTGGGCGACCGTTCCGGCCAGCGCCTGCGCATCGTGCGCTTCGGCGCGCTGTGCACGGCGGCGTGCTTCGCGCTGATCTTCCTCGACCACAGCTACGCCTGGCTGGCGCTGGTGATGGCCGGGCATGCGTTCTTCTGGCACGCGGTGCTGCCGCAGTTCGAAGTGATCACCCTGGCCCACCTGGGCGAGCGCACCGCCAGCTACAGCCGCATCCGCCTGTGGGGCTCGATCGGCTTCATCTGCACCGTGGTCGGCCTGGGCCGGTTGTTCGAGGCCGCCAGCCTGGACTACTACCCCTGGGCGCTGCTGGCGATCATGCTGGGCATCGTCGCCGCCAGCTGGTGGGTGCCCAACGCGCAGCCGGCCTGGCGCCACGGCGACGCGCCGGCCAGCGGCTTCCTGGCCCAGCTGCGCCAGCCGGGGGTGATCGCCTTCTACCTGTGCGTGTGCCTGATGCAGCTGTCCCACGGGCCGTACTACACCTTCCTCACCCTGCACCTGGAGGCCCTCGGCTACAGCCGCGGGCTGATCGGCTGGCTGTGGGCCCTGGGCGTGGTGGCCGAGGTGCTGCTGTTCCTGGCGATGCCGCGCCTGCTGGGGCGCTTCAGCCTGCGCCAGGTGCTGGCGGCGAGCTTCCTGCTGGCGGCGCTGCGCTGGCTGCTGCTGGGCAGCCTGGCCGACCACCTGGGCCTGCTATTGTTCGCCCAGCTGCTGCACGCGGCCACCTTCGGCGCCTTCCACGCCGCCGCCATCCATTTCGTCCAGCGCAGCTTCCAGGCGCGCCAGCAGGGGCAAGGGCAGGCGCTCTATGCCGCCCTGGCCGGCACCGGCGGCGCCCTGGGCGCGCTTTACTCCGGCTACAGCTGGGCCAGCCTGGGCCCGGCCTGGACTTTCGCCATCGCCAGCCTGGCGGCGCTGGCCGCAGCCGTTATCATCCGTACCCGTCTGAAAGAGGAGCGGCCATGAGCAACAACCGTGAACACCTGACCCGCCAGATCATCGAGGCCGGGCGCTTCCTGTATGGCCGCGGCTGGTCGCCGGCCACCAGCAGCAACTATTCCGCGCGCCTGGCCGCCGACCGCGCGCTGCTCACCGTCTCGGGCAAGCACAAGGGCCTGCTGGGCGTCGACGACGTGCTGGAGACCGACCTTGCCGGCAACAGCCTCGAGGCGGGGAAGAAACCCTCGGCGGAAACGCTGTTGCACACCCAGCTGTATGCCTGGCGCGCCGAGATAGGCGCGGTGCTGCACACCCACTCGGTGAACGCCACCGTGCTCTCGCGCCTGACCCCCGCCGACCGCCTGGAGCTGGAAGACTACGAGCTGCAGAAGGCCTTTGCCGGCGTCACCACCCACGAGGGCCGGGTGACGGTGCCGATCTTCGACAACGACCAGGACATCGCCCGCCTGGCGGGCAAGGTCCAGCCCTGGCTGGACGCCCACCCGGACTGCCCCGGCTACCTGATCCGCGGCCACGGCCTGTACACTTGGGGGCCGCGCATGGAAGACGCCCTGCGCCAGGTGGAAGCCTTCGAATTCCTCTTCGAATGCGAACTTAAAGTGATCAGCCTTCGCGGCGGCACGCGCTGAGCGAATCCGGCAGTACCCGAGGACCCGAGCATGAGCAGCCTGACCGTCTACCACGAATCCGCCCCCGAGCAGCCGCTGAAGCTGCTCACCCACGCCGAGGACATCGCCGCCACCCTGGCCGAGCTCGGCGTGCGCTTCGAGCGCTGGCAGGCCAGCGCGCCCATCGCCCCCGGCGCCAGCCCCGACGAGGTGCTGGCCGCCTACGCGGCGGAGATCCAGCGCCTGAAGGACGAGCAGGGCTACGTCACCGTCGACGTGGTCAGCCTCAGCGCCGACCACCCGCAGAAGGACGAGCTGCGCGCCAAGTTCCTCGACGAACACCGCCATGGCGAGGACGAAGTGCGCTTCTTCGTCGCCGGTCGCGGCCTGTTCACCCTGCACGTCGAGGACCACGTCTACGCCGTGCTCTGCGAGAAGAACGACCTGATCTCGGTGCCGGCCGGCACCCGCCACTGGTTCGACATGGGCGAGCGCCCGCACTTCGTGGCCATCCGCCTGTTCAACAACCCCGAGGGCTGGGTGGCGAAGTTCACCGGCGACGAGATCGCCCGGCGCTTCCCGCTGCTGGAAGACTGACACCCCCGTTCTATTTCTTTCGTAGGAGCGGATCTCATCCGCGAATCGCGCCGGAACCTCCGGCCATCGCGGACAAGGTCCGCTCCTACGGATAGCGTTGCACCGGAGTTACCATGCCGATCAAAGCCATCCTCACCGACATCGAAGGCACCACCAGCGCCGTCAGCTTCGTCTTCGACGTGCTCTTCCCCTATGCCGCCGCGCACCTGCCGGATTTCGTCCGCGAGCACGCCGGCGAGCCGGAAGTGGCCGCGCAGCTGGACGCGGTACGCGCCGAGAGCGGCGAAGCCGGCGCCGACGTCGAGCGCTGCATCGCCATCCTCCTGCAGTGGATCGCCGAAGACCGCAAGGCCACGCCGCTGAAAGCGCTGCAGGGCATGGTCTGGGAGCAGGGCTACCGCGCCGGCCAGCTCAAGGGCCACGTCTACCCGGACGCGGTGGAGGCGCTGCGCCGCTGGAAGGCCGAGGGCTATGACCTGTACGTCTACTCTTCCGGCTCGATCCAGGCGCAGAAGCTGATCTTCGGCTGCTCCGAGGCCGGCGACCTGGCGCCGCTGTTCTCCGGCTACTTCGACACCACCAGCGGGCCCAAGCGCGAGGCCGCCTCCTACGCGCGCATCGTTGAGGCCATCGGCCTGCCGGCGGAGCAGGTGCTGTTCCTCTCCGACGTGGTGCAGGAGCTGGACGCCGCCCGCGAAGCCGGCCTGGCAACCATCGGCCTGGCCCGCGAAGGCGGCGCCCTGGAAGGCCACGAGACGCTGGCCAGCTTCGCCCTGATCGACCCGGCCCGCTGCTGAGGCCACTGCCGTCTATGCTGGAGGGCACACCTCCAGCAGCGGGAGCGGCGCCATGGGTTCGACCTTCAACGGCCTGATCGGCCTGATCATCTTCGCCCTCGATGTCTGGGCGATCATCAGCGTGCTCAAGAGCGGCGCGGACGTGCCCATCAAGATCATCTGGGTGTTGGTGATCCTCATCCTGCCCTTGCTGGGGCTGGTGATCTGGGCGATCGCCGGGCCCAAGGGCAACGTGCGGGTGTAGCGGGGGCGGGGGGTTTCGTAGGAGCGAGCTTGCTCGCGAATGGAGTTTGCCGGTTGGCATTGGTGTTTCGGATCGATTCCCCGAAACACGAAAACCACCTGGAAACCCCATCAAACCAACTCCAACTCCCGCGATTCCCCCACCATCACCCCCTCCAGCCGCAGCAGCGCCTCCTTGCGCGGCAGGCCGCCGCCGTAGCCGGTCAGGCTGCCGTCGCGGCCGATCACCCGGTGGCAGGGGATGATGATGCTGATCGGGTTGGCGCCGTTGGCCGCGCCCACCGCGCGCACCGCCTTCGGCCGGCCGATGCGTTCGGCCAGGTCGGCGTACCAGGTGGTGTGGCCGTAGGGAATCTGCGTCAGCGCGTGCCAGACCTGGCGCTGGAACTCGGTGCCCTGGGGCGCCAGGCGCACGTCGAAGACCTTGCGCTTGCCGGCGAAGTATTCGTCCAACTGCCGCATCACGGCGTCGAGCTGGCTGCTGGCCTCGCGCCAGTCCGGGCCCGGCTCGTGGCCTTCGAAGGGGGTCATGTAGAGCATGCGCAGCCCCTGTTCGTCGCCGGCCAGCAGCAGGCGGCAGAGGGGGCTGTCGTAGTAGCGGTAATGCATGGCTTCATCCTCCGATGCGGCTGCCTTGCGAGTAGGCTTGCCAGAGATAGACGGCGGCGTAGGCGCGCCAGGGGCGCCAGGCCTCGGCGCGGCGTTGCAGGTCGCGGGCGCTGGTGCCGGCCTCGCCCCAGACCGGCGACTTGAGCAGGCCCAGGTCGGCGGTGGGGAAGGCGTCGGCCTCGCCGAAGGCGCGCAGGGCCACGTATTCGGCGGTCCAGGGGCCGATGCCGGGCAGTTCGCAGAGGCGCTTCACCAGCGCTTGCGCGCCATCCTCCACATGCAGTTCCAGGGCGCCTTCGGCCACCGCGGCGGCGAAGCGCTGCAGGCTGGCCACACGCTTGCCGGGCATGCCGATGCCGTCCAGGTCCGCCTCGGCCAGGGCCCGCGGGGTAGGGAAGAGGTACTGCGGGCCGTCGGCCACGGCGTTGCCCAGGGGCTGGCCGAGGCGCTGCACCAAGCGGCCGGTGATGGTCACCGCGGCCTTTACCGTGACCTGCTGGCCGACGATGGCGCGCACCGCCTGCTCGAACGGATCGAAGGCGCAGGGCAGGCGCAGCCCTGGCCAGGCTTCGACGAGCGGGCGCAGTAGTGGGTCGGCGCCCAGGTGCGCGGCCACCGCCCGCGGGTCGCTGTCCAGGTCGAACATCTTGCGCACCCGCGCGGCCAGCGGGGCGCTGTCGGCGCCGGCGCCGTCCAGGTGCAGCTCCAGGCGCAGCGCCGGCTCGTCGGCCAGCGGGCGGATGTCCATCCAGCCGGGCACGCCTTCCAGGCGCAGGCTGCGCCGGTAGTGCGCCTCGCCCAGGGTTTCCACCCCGGCCAGGCGGCGCAGGGCGAAATGGGCGTGGAACTGTGCCCAGTCCCAGGGCGGCTGGTAGGGCAGGTGCAGGACGAGGGGCGTGATGGGTGCGTTCATGGCGCTGACCATAACCCGCCGCCGCCGCGCTGTCGTCCCGCAGCTGGCTTTCAAAGTGAGTAGGCAAAGTGAGCGGGCAAACTGAGCGGGCAAGATGAATGGGCGAAGTGCGCGGGTTCGACCTGTCATGCCTTGCACAGTAGAATGCGCGCCTTTCACGGCCGGCCCTCGGCCCGCTTCATTCACCGTTGAACCGGGAGACCGCCCATGCGCGATTACCAGGAAACCCTCTACGAAGGCTACGGCCAGCGTTTCAGCGTCGACCAGCTGCTCCACGAGGTGCGCACCGAGCACCAGCACCTGGTGATCTTCGAGAACGCCCGCATGGGCCGGGTGATGGCCCTGGACGGGGTGATCCAGACCACCGAGGCCGATGAGTTCATCTACCACGAGATGCTCACCCACGTGCCCATCCTCGCCCATGGCGCGGCCAAGCGCGTGCTGATCATCGGCGGCGGCGACGGCGGCATGCTGCGCGAAGTGTGCAAGCACGCCAGCGTCGAGCACATCACCATGGTCGAGATCGACGGCACCGTGGTCGACATGTGCAGGCAGTTCCTGCCGCGCCACTCCAACGGCGCCTTCGACGATGCGCGCCTGGACCTGGTGATCGACGACGGCATGCGCTTCGTCGCCACTACCGAGCGCAGGTTCGACGTGATCATCTCCGACTCCACCGACCCCATCGGCCCGGGCGAGGTGCTGTTCTCCGAGAACTTCTACCAGGCCTGCCACCGCTGCCTGAACCCGGGCGGCGTGCTGGTCACCCAGAACGGCACCCCGTTCATGCAGCTGGACACCGTGCGCAACACCGCTGGGCGGATGAACGGCCTGTTCGCCGACTGGCACTTCTACCAGGCGGCGGTGCCCACCTACATCGGCGGCGCCATGACCTTCGCCTGGGGCGCTCTTGAGCCGGCCCTGCGCCGCGTGCCGCTGGAAACCCTGCGCCAGCGCTTCGCCGCCAGCGGCATCGCCACCCGCTACTACAACCCGGAAATCCACCAGGGCGCCTTCGCCCTGCCGCAGTACGTGCTGCAGGCCATCGGCAAGCCGCACAACGACTGATCCGCAAGCGCCGTTGTCGGAACCATCCGGCGGCGGCGACTCTTTTTTCACCTGCGTTGGGCATAATCCGACACCTTGACGGCATTTTCTTAAGGTCTGGCTAATTTTCACCGACTAGAATGCGCCGCCCGCTCCACGTCCGGCTCCCGGACGTGGAGCCTCCGCACCTCCCCGCAGGGGAGGGCGCCCGAACCGAACGTTGCACAGAACGGAACCTGAAACATGGGCCAATCGGAAGTCCTGAATACCCGCCAGCGCGCCGCCAACCTGGCGCGCGCCACGGTGTCCAGCCACCTGGGGTTCATCCTGCTCGGCAGCCTGGCGCTGATGCTGATGTTCTCCCTGCTGCGCCTGGCGCTGCTGATCTACAACCGCGAGCTGATCGGCGACACCCCGGCCAGCGCCTTCGTCGAGGCCTTCGTCACCGGGCTGCGCTTCGACATCCGCGCGGTGATCTTGATAGTCGCGCCGATGATCTTCGCCCTGGCCAGCGTCACCGCCATGCGCTGGCGCATGTTCTGGCGCCTGTGGCTGACCGCCCTGGCCAGCCTGACGCTGTTCCTCGGCGTGCTGGAGCTGGACTTCTACCGCGAGTTCCACCAGCGCCTGAACAGCCTGGTGTTCCAGTACATGTCCGAAGACCCGAAGACGGTCATGAGCATGATCTGGTACGGCTACCCGGTGGTCCGCTACCTGCTGGCCTGGGCCGTGGCCACCTGGCTGCTGTTCATGCTGTTCCGCGGCGTTGACCGCGCCACCCGGCCCAGCGCCGTGGGCGCCTCGGCCGCCGCCTGGTACCTGCGCGTCGCCGCCCTGCTGGTGGTGGTGCTGGTGGCCGGCGTCGCCTACCGCGGCACCCTGCGCCAGGGCCCGCCGCTGCGCTGGGGCGATGCCTTCACCACCGACTCGATGTTCGCCAACCACCTGGGCCTGAACGGCTCCATGACCCTGCTCAAGGCCGCCGAGGACCGCTTCGGCGAGGACCGCGCGAACATCTGGAAGGCCACGCTGCCCGACGACCAGGCCCGCGACACCGTGCGGCAGATGCTGCTGACGCCCAACGACAAGCTGGTGGACGCCGACGACGCGGCCATCCGCCGCGACTTCACCCCGCCGGCCGAAGGCACGCTGCCGGGCGTGAAGAACGTGGTGGTGATCCTCATGGAAAGCTTCGCCGGCCACTTCGTCGGCGCCCTGGGCGCGCCGGGCAACATCACCCCGTACTTCGACAAGCTGTCGAAGGAAGGCCTGCTGTTCACCCAGTTCTTCTCCAACGGCACCCATACCCACCAGGGCATGTTCGCCACCATGGCCTGCTTCCCCAACCTGCCGGGCTTCGAGTACCTGATGCAGACGCCCGAGGGCGGCCACAAGTTCTCCGGCCTGCCGCAGCTGCTCAGCGCGCGCCAGTTCGACGACGTCTACGTCTACAACGGCGATTTCGCCTGGGACAACCAGTCCGGCTTCTTCGCCAACCAGGGCATGACCACCTTCGTCGGCCGCAACGACTTCGTGAACCCGGTGTTCTCCGACCCGACCTGGGGCGTGTCCGACCAGGACATGTTCTCCCGCGGCAACGAGGAACTGGACCGCCTGGCCGCCAGCGGCAAGCCGTTCTACGCCCTGCTGCAGACGCTCTCCAACCACGTGCCCTACGCCCTGCCCAAGGACCTGCCGGTGGAACGCGTGACCGGCAACGGCAGCCTCGACGAGCACCTGACCGCCATGCGCTACTCCGACTGGGCGCTGGGCCAGTTCTTCGAGAAGGCGAAGAAGTCGCCGTACTACAAGGACACCCTGTTCGTAGTGGTGGGCGACCACGGCTTCGGCGCGCCGGAACAGCTGACCGAGATGGACCTGTTCCGCTTCAACGTGCCGCTGCTGATCATCGCCCCGGGCATCCAGGAGAAGTACGGCGCCAGCCGCGACACCGTCGGCACCCAGATCGACATAGTGCCGACCATCATGGGCCGCCTGGGCGGCGAGGTGCGCCACCAGTGCTGGGGCCGCGACCTGCTGAACCTGCCGGCCGGCGACAAGGGCTTCGGCGTGATCAAGCCCTCGGGCAGCGAACAGGTGGTGGCCATCCTTTCCGGCAACCGCATCCTGATCAAGCCCAAGGAAGGCGACATCCGCGTGTACGACTACCAGGTCGGCGCCCATCCCAAGGCCGAGCGCGTGCAGGGTGTGCCGGACGAGGCCGAGCTGAAGAAGCGCCTGGAATCCTTCATCCAGACCGCGACCAAGAGCCTGCTGAACAACACCACCGGCGTGGTGGACAGCAAGCCGGACAGCGACTGACCGGCGCGTGACGGAGAAGGGGCCTGCGGGCCCCTTTTTCGTGGGCGGCGCTTTAAGATTTGGTTATAAATTAAGTCGATATTGATATAAGCGCTTATAAGGAAAGCCGCTATCCTGCCCGCCGGTTTTCGCAAGCCGTTCACGGCTTTCAGGAAGGGTTGATGGAATTCGGCGTCCTTGGTTTCGTTGTCGCAGGCTTGCTGGTCGGGTTCATCGTGGGCATGACCGGCGTCGGCGGCGGTTCGCTGATGACGCCCATCCTGCTCTGGTTCGGCATCAACCCGGCGGCCGCCGTGGGCACCGACCTGCTGTACGCGGCCATCACCAAGTCCGGCGGCGTGCTGGTGCACACCCGGCACAAGAACGTCGACTGGCGCATCACCGGCTGGCTGACCCTCGGCAGCGTGCCGGCGGCGGGCCTGACTCTGCTGTTCCTGCACAGCCTGGGCGCCGACACCCAGGCGCTGAACACGGTGATCAAGCACGCCCTGGGCGTGGTCCTGCTGCTCACCGCCCTGGCCATCCTGTTCAAGCAGAAGCTGCTGGCCTTCGCCCACAAGCATGCCGGCGATCATTACCACCTGGGCGGCGCCAGCCTCAACGGCCTCACGATTCTCACCGGCGTGGTGCTTGGCGCCATGGTCGCGCTGACCTCCATCGGCGCCGGCGCGCTGGGCACGGTGGCGCTGTTCGTGCTCTATCCCTTCCTCGCCACCCGCCGCCTGGTGGGCACCGAGATCGCCCACGCGGTGCCTCTGACGCTGGTGGCCGGCCTGGGCCATGCCAGCATGGGCAACATGGACTGGCAACTGCTGGGGTACCTGCTGTGCGGTTCGCTGCCGGGGATCTACCTGGGCAGCCATCTGTCCGGGCGCATTTCGGACAACGTCCTGCGGCCGTGCCTGGCGGTGATGTTGTTCAGCATTGGCTACAAGCTGGTGTTCTGATCCGGTTCGGCGGTTCTCTGGGTTCGTGGGAGCGAGCTTGCTCGCGAATGGAGCTTCCCGGCGGTGTAGGCGTTCTTAACCCCTACGGCACTGCGCCGGCAGATGCTCCAGTCACTACCGCGCGAATGAAAAAAGCCGCGCAGGAGTGAGGCGCGGCTGGAAGCGGCGGGCGTCGGGAGGGGCCCGCCGAAAGCGTCGGCTTCAGTGGTGCCCGCAGAGGGCGTCGCGGCCACGTTCGCCGAGGATGTTGAACAGCAGGTTGAGCAGCACGGCCCAGATCGCGGTCATGGCGATGCCGCTGTGGGTGATCGGTTCCATCCAGGCGGGCAGGGCGGCGAAGAAGTCCGGGCGCACCACCGGGACCATGCCCATGCCGATGCTCACCGCCACCAGCAGCTGGTTGCGGCGGTCGACGATGTCCACCTCGTGGAGGATGCGGATGCCGCTGGCGGCGACCATGCCGAACATGGCGATGCCGGCGCCGCCGAGCACCGCCGGCGGGATCGAGGCGACCACGTAGGCGGCCTTGGGCATCAGGCTGAGGAGGATCAGGAAGCCGCCGGCGGCCACGGTGACGAAGCGGCTGCGCACCCCGGTCATCTGCACCAGGCCGATGTTCTGGGCGAACGACGAATGGGTGAAGGTGTTCATGAAGCCGGCGAAGAACGACGCCGTGGCATCGCACAGCAGGCCGCGGCGCAGGCGCTTGGGGCAGATCTCGTCGCCGGTGATCTTGCCCAGGGCGAGGAACATGCCGGTGGACTCGACGAAGATGATCAGCACCACCAGGCACATCGACAGCACCGGCGCCAGGTGGAAGCTGGGCGCGCCGAAGTGCAGCGGGGTGACCACCTCGAAGGCCGGGCGGGTATCGATGCCGGACAGGTCGACCATGCCCATGGCGCTGGCGACGATATAGCCCAGCAGCATGCCGATGAGCACCGAGACGTTGGTCCAGAAGCCCTTGAGGAAGCGGTTGACCAGCAGGATGGCGGCCAGCACCAGGCTGGACAGGAACAGGTATTCCAGGGCGCCGAAGTTGGCCGCGCCCTTGCCGCCGCCGGCCCAGTTGATGGCCACCGGGAACAGGCACATGCCGATGGAGGTGATCACGGTGCCGGTCACCAGCGGCGGGAAGAAGCGCACGATGCGGCTCATGAAGGGCGCGACGAGCATGCCGAACAGGCCGGCGGCGATGGTCGCGCCGAAGATGCCGTTGATGCCCACGCCGGGCATCCCGGCCATGGCCACCATGCTGCCGACGGCGGCGAAGCTGGCGCCCATCATCACCGGCATGCGGATGCCGACCGGGCCGATGCCCAGCGACTGCACCACGGTGGCGATGCCGGCGACCAACAGGTCGGCGTTGATCAGGAAGGCGATTTCCTCGCGGGACAGGCCGGCGGCCTGGCCGACGATCAGCGGGACGGCCACGGCGCCGCCGTACATCAGGAGCACGTGCTGGAATCCCACCAGCAGCAGTTGCAGCAACGGCAGACGCTGGTCGGCGGACGAGCCGGCCGCGTGGCGCTCAGTTACCTCGGACATGCAACACCTCGATTTTTTATTGTTGTGTCACTGGTGGACGCCGATCAGGCTCGGCGACCGGGTAGTACTGGCTCGCCACACCCCCGGGGCCGTGCGGGTGAAGCGGTGCGGGACTTTATAGCGTCGATGTGTATTCGCTTCAATATGTTTTTGTATACAACTATCCGGTCGGCTTGTGAATGATGGGTTTCGGGTCGCTCTAGGCCGCGTGTTCCGTGGTCTTGGCGGGATGTAGCCGTAGGTCGGGTGGGACTACATTTTTATTTCGTGGAGTCGGTGCTTCTGTAGGAGCAACTGTCTTGCAGGCCGCGCCGAGGTGCGCCTCAACGGATGGGTTGAGCCTTGGCGAAACCCATGCGGTCGTGGCGATGGGTATCGCTTCGCTCAACACCATCCTACGGGGCGTTGTGTTTGCCGGGAGGGGTAGGAGCGGACTTTGTCCGCGATTCGCGCGCAGGGCGCGCTCCTACATGGTGCAGGCGAAACATCGGGCGCAAGCCTTGCCGGCGGAATCGCGGACGGAGTCCGCTCCAGCTCGGCGTGGGGTACGAAAAGCCTACGGCATAAAAAAACCGCACCCGAAGGTGCGGTCTTTCTGGTTCCGGCGAACCGCGGTGGCTCAGTTGGTCTGGGCGCCCTTGGCGATCCAGTTGCCGAGCAGGTTGCGCTCGTCCTGGGTCATCTGGGTGATGTTGCCCAGCGGCATGACCTGGGAGGCCACGGCCAGGGCCTGGATCTTCGCGGCCTGGGCCTGGATCTGCTGCGGGGTGTCGAACATCACGCCGGCCGGGGCCGCGCTGAACAGCGGGCTGGTCGGCTTGGCCGAGTGGCAGGCCACGCAGCGCTCCTGGATCACGTGATGAACCTTGTCGAAATCCACGCCAGCGGGCGCCGAGGCTTGCGCCTGGGCCTGCGCGGCGGCGGGCTTGTTGGCCTCTTCCTTGGCGCGTTCGGCGGCGGTCTTGCCGCCGATGGCGGTTTCCGGCAGCGGCTGGTACTGCACCTGCGCGGCGTTGCCGGCGGGGGCGGCGCTCTGCAGCGTCGGGCCGGTGACGAAGGCCAGGGCGATCATGCCCACGGCGCCGGCGGGCAGGGCCCAGGCCATGCCGTTGCCGTTGTGGCGGGTGTTGAAGTAGTGCCGCACTATCACCGCCAGCGCCGCGATGCACGCCAGGATCAGCCAGTTGTAGTGGCTGCCGTAGGTGCTCGGGAAGTGGTTGCTGATCATGATGAACAGCACCGGCAGGGTGAAGTAGTTGTTGTGGCGCGAACGCAGCAGGCCCTTGGCCGGCAGCACCGGGTCGGGCTCGCGGCCTTCCTCGATGGCCTTAACCAGCGCGCGCTGGGCCGGCATGATCACCCGGAACACGTTGCCGACCATGATGGTGCCGATGATCGCGCCGACGTGCAGGTAGGCGCCGCGGCCGCTGAACACCTGGCTGAGCAGGTAGGCGGCGAGCACCAGCAGGGCGAACAGGATGGCGCCGAGCAGGGCGGGGGTCTTGCCCAGCGGCGAGTCGCACAGGCCGGAGTAGATGAACCAGCCGGCGATCAGCGAGCCGATGCCGATGGCGATGGCTGCGGCGGGCGCCAGGTCGCTGCCCGGGGCCACCAGGTACAGGCTGGGGTTCAGGTAGAAGACGATGGTCAGCAGGCACACGCCCGAGAGCCAGGTGGAGTAGGCCTCCCATTTGAACCAGTGGAGGTTGTCCGGCATCTTCGGCGGCGCCAGCTTGTATTTCTCCAGGTGGTAGATGCCGCCACCGTGGATCGCCCAGAGGTCGCCCGAGAGCCCCTCGCGCGGGTTGACGCGGTTGAGGTTGTTTTCCAGCCAGACGAAGTAGAACGAGGCACCGATCCAGGCGATGCCGACGATCATGTGAATCCAGCGAACCAGCAGGTTCGCCCATTCGATGAGATGTGCTTCCACAGTCATTACCTCTTGCCCGGGCGCCGGCGTCGCGGCGGACGGGCCTCTCTTATTAGTTTAGTTGGGGGTCGAGGAGCAGTTGCTCGTCCTCGGTGAAGAAATGCTCGTCGCAGTTGTTGCCGGAACCGCTGCGATCGACCACCAGGAAGTCATCCCGCTTTTCGATCGTCAGCACCGGGTGGTGCCAGACGCCGCGGTGGTAATTGATGCCCTGCCTTCCGTTGGTCAGGAAGGCGCGGACAAGGCCCGGTACAGGTACGTCGCCAAGTGGCGCGACCACGACCAGAAAGGGGTTGCCGAGCAGCGGGACGAAGGCCTGGCTGCCCAGCGGATGACGCTCCAGCATGCGGATGCGCAAGGGCATCTCCAGTGCTTCGGCGCTGAAGATGCTGATGATCGCCTTATCCTCGGGCTGCGCGGTCTCGACCGTGGCGAGCTTGTGATAGCGGCGGGTGGAACCGTTGTTGATCATGAAGTGGGCGCTGCCCTCGGTCTCGATGACATCACCGAACGGGGCGAAGGCTTCCTTGGTCAACGGTTCGATCTTCAGGGTACGCATGGCTGGTCACTTGTATTTGTTGTACTGAACCCGGGCGGGGCCCGGGAACCGCTTTTTCCGTCACTCCCGCGAACGCGGGGGCCCAGTGTCTCTGGCCCCCCGCGCCAGCGGGGACGACGGCGGTGTTTCGCTTACCTGGCCACCTTGCCGAACAGGCGCAGACGGCTGACGCCACCGTCCGGGAAGATGTTCAGGCGCACGTGGGTGATCGGGCCCAGTTCCCTGATCTGCTCGATGAAGGTGTGCTCGTTGTGCATCTGCAGCTTCTGGCTCGGCAGCAGTTCGCGCCAGTACAGGCTCTGGGTGGCGATCTGGCTGTCGGTGCCGCCCTTCACGAAGGCCGCCTGGATGTTGCAGCTCTCCGGGTAGTTGCCCTTGAAGTGCAGGGTGTCGACGACGATCTTCTCGACGATGCCGGCGTGGCCCAGCGCGACAATCACCCAGTCGTTGCCCGGGGTGCGGCGGCGGCCGGTTTCCCAGCCGTCGCCCATGTTCACGCCGCGGCCGGGGTTGAGGATGTTGCTCATGCGGCCGAAGTGTTCGTCGGAGCAGGCGAGGGCGCGGCCGCCGTTCAGTGCCGCGGCCAGGTCGACCTGCTCGTCGGGGTTCTGCTTGGCCCAGTCGCGGAACGGGATGCCGTACACGCGCAGGCGCGCCACGCCGCCGTCCGGGTAGATGTTCAGGCGCAGGTGGGTGTAGGGGCGCTCGTCGCTGATCTCGTGGTAGTGGTGGCTATTGCCCTGCAGTTCGACGGAGGACAGCACTTCGGTCCATTGGGTGTCGTCGTTCGGCTCGCCCTCGGCCACGAAGCAGCCGTCGAGGGAGGCCGACGGCGGGAAGTTGCCGGTGAAGAAGCTGGTGTCGATGTCCACGCCCTTGATCGAGCCCGGCACGCCCAGGCGGATCACCGCGTGGTCATAGCCTTCGAAGCGCTTGCGGCGGGATTCCCAGCCGTCCATCCACTTGCCGTTGTCGTCGAATACGCCTTCCTTCCACACCGCGGGGGTGGGCTGCAGCATGCGGCTGGCAGCGGCGAACCATTCGTCGGTGACGCTGATCACCTTGCTCCCCAGGCGCTCGTCGGCCAGGTTGACGAATTTCTCGAAGGGAGCGTTGTAGGTTCTCATCTTGTTCTCCTTGGTGACGTGAATTTCCGGTTGCGCGGCTCAGAGCTGCTGCAGGCGGAACATCGCGATCTTGTTGATCTCGGCCAGGGCGGTCTGGAATTCCTGCTCCGGCGTGTTGTGGATGCGCTCCTCGAAGGCCGCGAGGATCTGGTGGCGGTTGCTGCCCTTCACCGCCTTGATGAAGGGGAAGCCGAATTTCGCCTTGTACGCATCGTTGAGTTCGTTGAAGCGGGCGAATTCCTCGGCAGTGCATTCGTGGATGCCGGCGCCGGCCTGCTCGGAGGTGCTGGAGGCGGTCAGCTCGCCGCGCACCGCGGCCTTGCCGGCGAGGTCCGGGTGGGCATTGATCAGTGCCAGCTGGGCTTCATGGCTGGCCGACAGGAGGATGTCGGCCATGCGCTGCTGCAGGCTCTCGATGTCGTTGAGGCTTTCGTCCACGCCCAGGTCGTAGGCCTTCTCGGCCACCCAGGGGGAGTGCTCGTAGATGTCGGCGAAGGCGACGACGAAGGCCGCGCGGTCGAGGCTGGCCGGGGTGAGGGTCTGGAAGCGGCTCATGCCTGGCTCTCCTTGAACGGGTGCTTTTCGTGCCAGTGGCGGGCGATGTCGACGCGGCGGGCGATCCACACTTTCTCGTGGCCCTTCACGTACTGGATGAAGCGCTCCAGCGCGGCCAGGCGCGCCGGGCGGCCGAGCAGGCGGCAGTGCATGCCGATGGAGAGCATCTTCGGCGCGCCCTCGGCGCCTTCGGCGTAGAGCACGTCGAAGGCGTCCTTGAGGTATTCGAAGAAGTCGTCGCCCTTGTTGAAGCCCTGCACCTGGGTGAAGCGCATGTCGTTGGTGTCCAGGGTGTAGGGGATCACCAGGTGCGGCTTCTCGGCGGTGCTCTGCGGGTCCCAGTAGGGCAGGTCGTCGTCGTAGGTGTCGGAGTCGTAGAGGAAGCCGCCTTCCTCGCGCACCAGGCGCCGGGTGTTCGGGCCGGTGCGGCCGGTGTACCAGCCCAGCGGGCGCTCGCCGGTCAGCTCGGTGAGGATGCGGATGGCTTCCAGCAGGTGCTCGCGCTCCTGGGCCTCGTCCATGTACTGGTAGTCGATCCAGCGGTAGCCGTGGCTACAGATCTCGTGGCCGGCGGCGACCATCGCCCTGATCACGTCCGGGTGGCGCTGGGCGGCCATGGCCACGGCGAAGATGGTCAGCGGCAGGTCGTATTTCCTGAACAGCTTGAGCAGGCGCCAGACGCCGGCGCGGCTGCCGTATTCGTAGAGGGATTCCATGCTCATGTTGCGCGCGCCCTGCAGCGGCTGGGCGGCGACCATCTCGGAGAGGAAGGCCTCGGATTCCTTGTCGCCATGGAGGATGCAGCGCTCGCCGCCTTCCTCGTAGTTGAGCACGAAGGACAGCGCGATGCGGGCGTCGCCCGGCCAGTGCGGGTGGGGAGGGTTGTCGG
Source organism: Pseudomonas citronellolis (assembly GCF_001586155.1). NCBI lineage: Bacteria > Pseudomonadati > Pseudomonadota > Gammaproteobacteria > Pseudomonadales > Pseudomonadaceae > Pseudomonas > Pseudomonas citronellolis. Next base: position 4,453,016 of record NZ_CP014158.1, on the reverse strand, counting down.
CGTAACCGATCAGATCGCGTGGGTAGTCAGCGCTCACTGCAGTGTTCCTTCTTGTTGGGGGTGGCGCGGGCGGTAGGGCGTGCGTCACCGTGTTGCGAGACATTGTATACAAGTTGTGTGGCCGTATGTAAATACAATCCCGCGTGCCGATTTCGCCATCCGTCGTCATCCGCATCCGTCGGTAAAGCAAGCAAACTGACTGCCCGAACGGTCAGCCCGGCGGGCTGTGGCCTTCCTGGCTCCGGCTGCGGATCGAAGTGCCGCGTGCTGGTGCGTGGGCGCCGTTTCGGGGTGCTGGAGCAAATTTTTTGTATACAATGTTTGGGTGATGGCGTATTTTCGTCCCATCCAATCCACCCGGCCGGCCGCCGCCTGCGGGGTGCAACCCACACCACACCGAGAAGGAGGACGGCGTCCGCCGGCCGCGCCGGGGATGCCCAGAGCCCATGGGACGTTTGACGACGCACGTACTGGATTCCGCCCACGGCTGCCCCGGCCATGGCATCAAGGTCGAGCTCTACCGCGTGGAAGGCCAGCAGCTGGAACTGGTCGCCACCCGCGTGACCAACGACGACGGCCGTTGCGACGAGCCGCTGCTGCAGGGCGAGGACTTCCGCGCCGGGGTCTACCAGCTGCAGTTCAACGCCGGCGACTACTACCGCGCCCGCGGCGTGCAACTGCCGCAGCCGGCCTTTCTCGACCAGGTGGTGCTGCGCTTCGGCATCGCCTCGGAAAGCGACCACTACCACGTGCCGCTGCTGATCTCGCCGTACAGCTATTCGACCTACCGCGGCAGCTAGGCCGCCACCGACTTCCTACCCGACTCTTCGTGGAGTCCCATCGGCCCGCCTCTGGCGGGTCTTTTTTTGCCTGTGTGCTTTTGCGCCGAGGTGCTTTCGTAGGATGGGTATCGCTCCACTTCACCTCCACCGCGTTCCCATGTAGGAGCGCGCCCTACGCGCGAAATCGCGGGCAGGGCGCGCTCCTATGTATGGACTCACCCCCACCGTCAACCCGCTTTTGAACATGAAAACCCGACTGCATCTATGTATTAGGCCTGTTCGAGGAAGCCACGTCGGGCTTCTGGCCAACATTGGGTAAGCCCGCGGAATGCCGATTACAAAGAGGCCTCGAAGGCCGGTAGGAGCGTAGGCATCGATCCGCGACGGTCTGACCAGGGGTCAATGTTCTTCAGCAAGGGTTGGAGCGACTTGGCGCCCCGTTGGCGGGAACTCGTTGATCAGTGGCTCATTTCCATCTCCCGGCAAGCATTCGGCTTGCGCTGGTAGGTTTGTTCGCTGCACAGCAGCACCCAGGCGATACGCAGGTTGCGGTTGGCCAGTCGCACTGCTGCGCCCTTGCGCCCCAGACGTTGTAGCCAGCGCTGCAGGCGCCGATCATCCGGGTGTTCGGAATCGGGCCGCAGTTGCTTCAACACCGCATGCGAGCCCACCACCATCAGGCTGCGCACATAGGCGTCGCCACGTTTGGTCATCTTGCCCAGCCTTATCTTCTGCCCGCTGCTGTGCTGGTCGGGCACGATGCCGAAGTAGGCAGCGAACTGACGCGCATTGGCGAAACGTTCCGGCTCGACCTGTTTGGCCAGCAAAGCCGTAGCCGTGATCGGACCGATACCACGTACCGTCATCAGCCGTTTCGCTGTCGGGTCGGCGGCGGCACAGGCTTCCAGACGCCCGGTCAGCGCGGCGATACGCTCGCCCAGCCGTTGCCATTCGTTCAGCATCTCGTCGATCAGCTCGCGCAGCAGCGCCGGCAACGGCTGGCTGGCGTCTTCCAGCACCCGGGTGACACCTTGCTTCAAGCCCACATCCCCCTGCGCCAGGGCGATGCCCTGCTCCAGCAGCAGCCCGCGGATCTGATTGCCCATGGCGGTGCGCCGCTGCACATAGCCCCGCCGGACACGGTGCCAGGCCTGCATCGCCAGCGCCGCGACGCTCTTCACCGGCACCGACGCGATACTGCTATCCCGGCCCGCCCGCAGAATGGCGTGGGCATCATTGCGATCATTCTTCGCTCCGCTCCGGTGCTCGGCCACCCGCTGGGCCGGCAGGATACGCACCGGGTTGCCCTGCGCCTGCAGCAGCCGGGCCCAGGCTTGTGCTCCAGGGCCGGTCTCCATCAGCACCGTCACGCCCTCCGGCAGCTTCTGCAGAAACACCTGAAACGCTTCACGCGACTTGATTCGCTGTGCGTACGCCAGTTGACCCAGGGCGTCTTCCCCCGCCACCTGGAAGACCTTTTTCGCCAGATCCACGGCGACTGTCGTGCACACCGATACATCGGTTGCAGACACCGGCTTATTCATCGTCGTATGCTTTTTCATGGACTCACCCTCACTGTCGGTGGCTTCTTAGACCGCCACCGTGGCGCCTCGACGCCTTGGTGAGGGTGAGTCCATCCAATTACAGGTTGATGCCGAACCTCTCGTTCGCGCAGGACAGCTCCCTCTCCCTGCTGCCGGTAAACACCGTTCGCGAGCAAGCTCGCTCCTACGAAAAGCGTTGGCGCCTGTAGGAGCGAACTTGCTCGCGAACGGTTCTATGGACCTCAGCGGCTCAACAACGAAGCCCCGCCGGCGGTGGCGAAGAGCGCGGCGCTGCCGCGGTTGAACCAGGCCTGGCCCTTGCCCGAGCGCAGGAAGCGCGCCGCGCCGCGGGCGCTGAGGCCGTAGAACAGCTTGCAGGCGAAGTCGAGCACTGCCCAGGTGAGGATCATCACCAGCAGCTGCTGCCACAGCGGGTGGTCAGCCTTGAGGAACTGCGGCAGGAAGGCGGCGAAGAACAGGATGTCCTTCGGGTTGCTGGCGCCCAGGCCGAAGGCCTTCCAGTACAGGCTGCGGAAGCCCGGGTTGACCGGCATCTCCTCGGCGGCGCGCGGCTGGCCGGCGATGCGCGATTCCTGCCAGCTCTGCCAGGCCAGGTAGAACAGGTAGAGCGCGCCCAGCACCTTGAGCACGCTGAACAGCTTCTCCGAGGCCAGCAGCAGGGCGCCCAGGCCCAGGGCCGAGGCGCTGAGCAGGCAGATGGAGGCGCTGACCCCGCCGAGGAAGGCCGGCAGCGAACGGCGCAGGCCATAGTTGAGGCTGTTGCTGACCATCAGCAGCGACAGCGGGCCGGGAATCAGGATCACGATCAGGGCGGCGCTGCTGTAGAGCAGCCAGGTTTCCAGGTTCATCGCGGGCTCTCGAATGCAAAGGCCCCGACGCAGGCATGCGTCGGGGCCGTGGCGGGGCCGCTCCAGATTACAGGAAGATGAATTTGGCTACAAATATTGCACAGAGTGCATACAGACTGACGGTCACGTCCTTGTGGCGGCCGGTGAAGACCTTCATCGCCACGTAGGTCACGAAGCCCATGGCGATGCCGTCCGCCACCGAGAAGGTCAGCGGCATCATGATCACGGTGACGATGGCCGGGATGGTCTCGGTGTGCTCCTGCCAGTCGATGTGCGCCAGGCCGCCCATCATCAGCATGGCCACGTAGATCAGCGCGCCGGCGGTGGCGTAGGCGGGGATCATCCCGGCCAGCGGGGCGAAGAACATGGCGGCGACGAACAGCACGCCGACGGTCACCGCGGTCAGCCCGGTGCGGCCGCCGGCGGCCACGCCCGCGGCGCTTTCCACGTAGCTGGTCACCGGTGGCACGCCGAGCACGGCGCCGACCACGCTGGAGGTGCTGTCGGCCTTCATCGCCTTGGACAGGTTCTCGATGCGGCCGTCCTCGCGCACCAGGTGGGCGCGCTGGGCCACGCCCATCAGGGTGCCGGCGGTGTCGAACATGTGTACGAAGAGGAAGGCCAGGATCACGCTGATCATGGTCACGTTGAAGGCGCCGGCGATGTCCATGGCCAGGAAGGTCGGCGCCAGGCTCGGCGGCATCGAGAACACTCCGCCGAACTGCACCAGGCCCAGGGCGATGCCGGCCGCGGTGACGGTGAGGATGCTGATGAGGATGCCGCCGAACACCCGGCGGTATTCCAGCACGGCGATCATCAGGAAGCAGATCGCCGCCAGCAGCGGGCCGGGCTTGGTCAGGTCGCCCAGGTGCACCAGGGTGGCGGGGCTGGCGACCACGATGCCGGCGGTCTTCAGGCCGATCAGCCCGAGGAACAGCCCGACCCCCGCGCCCATGGCGAAGCGCAGGCTCGGCGGGATGCTGTTGAGCAGCCATTCGCGGATGCGCGAGAAGGTCAGCACCATGAACAGCACGCCGGAGATGAACACCGCGCCCAGGGCGATCTCCCAGCTGTAGTTCATGGTCTTGACCACGGTGTAGGTGAAGAAGGCGTTGAGGCCCATGCCCGGCGCCAGGCCCACCGGCCAGTTGGCGTACAGGCCCATCAGGAAGCAACCCAGGGCGGCGGCCAGGCAGGTGGCGACGAAGGCCGCCCCGTGGTTGACCCCGGCGTCGGCCATGATGTTGGGGTTGACGAAGATGATGTAGGCCATGGTGATGAAGGTGGTCAGGCCGGCGGCCAGTTCCGTCTTCACCGTGGTGCCGTGCTGGCTGAGCTTGAACAGGCGTTCGAGCAGGCCGGTGGCGGGTGGGCTGGAGGCGACAGCGGTTTGTTGTTCTTGTTTGGTGCTTTCCACAGCGGGTACTCCTCAACGCTCTTGTTGTTGGTCCTTGCCGTCGGCTGGTTCACCTGCGTCCCTGGCTCGGCGGAAGGCTTGAGGGCGTGTTCTTGACTTGCGAGTCAGGAAGTCACGCCGGCGATTATGAGGTTGTATACAAAAAAATCAAATAATGTTTCGTACCTACCTCCCGCCTTCTTCCAAACAATTCATCGGAAGATTCGCTCAGGCATTGCGCGGAATTTGTACAGAGGGAACGGCTGAATGCCGCATGGCAGGGGGGATGCGCCGGGTGCGCGGTGCTGGGCATTTTGTGTACACTGGTGGCCATCATTTCGTCGCGCCCGCGTACCTGGTAGCGGATTGCCCAGGCCGCCGGTCCGCCCAACAAGGTTGAGGATCCATGACCGACCCGCTGCAACAGATCAAGAAGCCGGCGCGCAACGGCAAGAGCCGTACCGGCACGCAGGACGAGATCGTCTACGCGCACATCTTCGATGCCATCCTCGAACAGCGCCTGGCGCCGGGCACCAAGCTGAGCGAGGAGGCCCTGGGCGAAATCTTCGGCGTCAGCCGCACCATCATCCGCCGCGCCCTGTCGCGCCTGGCCCACGAGCAGGTGGTGCTGCTGCGCCCCAACCGCGGTGCGGTGGTGGCCAGCCCGAGCATCGACGAGGCCCGGCAGATCCTCTTCGCCCGGCGCACCGTCGAGCGCGCCATCACCGAGCTGGCGGTGGACAACGCCAGCGCCGAGGCCCTGGCCGAGCTGCGCGAGATGGTGGTGCAGGAACAGGCCAGCTTCGCCCGCGGCGACCGCGGCGCGGGCATCCGCCTGTCCGGCGAGTTCCATCTGAAGCTGGCGGAAATGGCCAGGAACGCCCCGCTGGTCAGCTTCCAGCGCAGCCTGGTGTCGCAGACCTCGCTGATCATCGCCCAGTACGAGGCGGGCGGCCGCTCGCACTGCTCGTTCGACGAGCACAACGAAATCCTCGACGCCATCGAGAAGGGCGAGAAGGAAAAGGCCGTGACCCTGATGATGCACCACATGGCGCACATCGACGACAAGCTGAACCTGGAAGGCGACAGCGCCTCGGGCGACCTGCATGCGGTGTTCTCGCATTTGCTCGGTGGCAAGAAGAAGGGCGGGCGTACTGCGGCGCGTTGAGGTTTGCGCCAATGGAAAGCCTTGCCTGAGCGCGGGGCTTTTTCGTTTTCAGCAAAGGGTTTTGTCGCGGACGGTGTCCTGCAGGGGAGTGCCGTGTTTCCAGGCTGACTGCGATTCGCGCGCCGGGCGCGCTCCTACAAGGAACGGGAGAAACACCGTCCTACTGTTCCAGGACGCATGGGCGTAGGAGTAAGTGTCTTGCAAGCCGCGCCGGGGCGCTTTTCGTAGGATGGGTTGAGCTTGCGAAACCCATGCGGTTGCGGCGATGGGTATCGCTTCGCTCAACACCATCCTACGAAAAGCCATGCTTGCTCATGCGGAGCGGACTTTGTCCGCGATTGGATTCACCGGCCACGCCGGACGCCCCGGTGGCACGAACGGCCCCTCTCCCGCTTGCGGGAGAGGGGCGAGCCTCAATCCCCGCGATACTCACACCCACTGGTGCAAGTCTCATGCACCCGAACCCGCGACAATTCCGGCAGCAGCGGCTTGACCTGCTGCCAGATCCAGCGCGAGAGGTTCTCGCTGGTGGGGTTTTCCAGGCCGGGGATGTCGTTCAGGTAGTTGTGGTCGAGCTGTTCGTAGATCGGCTTGAAGATCTGCTTGATCTCGGAGAAGTCGCGGATCCAGCCGGTATGCGGGTCGACCTCGCCCTCGATGTACAGCGCCACGCGGAAGGAGTGGCCGTGCAAGCGGCCGCACTTGTGGCCCTCCGGGACGTGGGGCAGGCGGTGGGCGGACTCGAAAGTGAATTCCTTGAACAGTTCCAAGAGGTGGCCTTCAGATCATCAGTGGGCAATTGCAACCGCCCATTGTACCCACTTTGCCCGCCGCCCGGGCACACCCCGTCGGCGGCTCAGCGCGTCAACTCGACCTGGACTTCCTCGCCCTCGCGCAGCGTCAAGGGCGCCATGACGGCCGCGCCCACCGTGGTCGGGCCGTTGGCGCCGGTGGTTTCCCAGGTCACTTCGCAGCTCAGGTAATAGCGCCCCGCCGGCACCTGGGCGAAGCTGAAGCGGCCCTCGGCGTCGGCGCGCACCGTGCGGGTGTAGATCTTCGCCCGGGCGTCGGGCTCGCCTAGCGGCCGCCGCTCCTGGTAGGCCTTGTACAGCGGCGCCATGTAGCGCGTCGCCGGGATCAGCGCCACGTCCTTGCCGGCCGCCGGCTTCAGGGTGCCGGCGCGGGTCTTGAGGAAGGCGCGGCCGTCGATCCTGCCGTTGCCGTGGACCGCCAGCGCCTGGTACTCGGCGCTGGGGAACTCGCCGAAGTTCAGTGGCCGGCCCTGGTTGGGCGAGATGCAGCCGGCCAGAGCGAGGCCGAGCAGGGCGACGAACAGGTGGCGCATGAAGGCTTCTCCGGGGCATGGGCTATGCGTCTGCAAAGATAGCCCAGGCCCGGCTCACTTGAGGTCCAGGCGCCTGGCCAGGCGGTTCAGGTTGGCCCGGTCCACTCCCAGTTCGCGGGCCACGGCCGCCCAGTTGCCGGCGTGGCGCTGCAGGCTGGCGGCGATCAGCTGGCGCTGGAAGTCGTCCAGCGCGGTGCGCAGTTCGATGCCGGGTTTGGGCAGTTCGCGGGCGGGTGCTGTCTTGCCGGCTTCCGGCAGGTGCAGGCCCTGTTCGAGGCCGAGGTCGTCGAGCTCCAGGGTGAGGATGCGCGGGCGTTCGGGGCTTGAGGCCAGGGCCTTGAGCGAGGCGCGGCCGATCAGGTGTTCCAGTTCGCGCACGTTGCCCGGCCAGGGGTAGCCGAGCAGGGCGGCCTGGGCCTCGGCGCTCAGGCGCAGGCTGCGCAGGCCCAGGCGCGGGCGGTTCTGTTCGAGGAAGTAGCCGGCCAGCAGCAGGATGTCGTTGCCGCGCTCGCGCAGCGGCGGCACGCGCAGCGGGTAGACGCTCAGGCGGTGGTAGAGGTCGGCGCGGAAGCGCCCGGCGCGCACTTCCGCGGCCAGGTCGCGGTTGGTGGCGGCGATTAGGCGCACATCTACGCGGTGCTCGCGGTCCGAGCCCAGGCGCTGCAGTTGGCCGCTCTGTAGCACGCGCAGCAGCTTGGCCTGGATCGCCAGGGGCAGCTCGCCCACTTCGTCGAGGAACAGGGTGCCGCCGTCGGCCAGTTCGAACTTGCCGCGGCGCTCGCCCACCGCGCCGGAGAAGGCGCCGCGCACGTGGCCGAAGAGTTCGCTCTCCACCAGGGTTTCCGGCAGCGCCGCGCAGTTCAGGCTGATCATCGGCTGGGCGTGGCGCAGCGAGCGCTGGTGGATGGCCTGGGCCACCAGTTCCTTGCCCACGCCGGTCTCGCCGGTGACCAGCACGCTGAGGTCGCTGCCGGCCACCAGCTTGATTTCGTCCACCAGTTGGCGGTGCGCCGGGCTCTGCCCGACCAGTTCGCGCGGGGCCTCGCCGGCGGCGCGCTGGTAGGCGTCGGCGCGCTGCTGTTCGTGCTCGGCGCGCAGGGTGAGGTCGAGCATGCGCTGGCTGGCCTTCACCGTGGCCGCCGCCAGGCTGGCGAAGGCCTGCAGGTTGTCCAGGTCGCCGCTGGAGAAGCGCCCGGGCTCGAGGGCGTCGAGGGTCAGCAGGCCCCAGGGCTGCTCGTCGAGGTACAGCGGGCAGCCCATGCAGTCGTGCACTTCCAGGTGCACGCCTTCCACCAGGCCGTCGTAGGGGTCGGGCAGGCCGCAGTTGGCGTCGAACAGGGTAGGGCCGGGGCGTTCCAGCAGGGCCTGCAGGCGCGGGTGTTCGGCGATCTTGAAGCGGCGGCCGAGGGTGTCCGGGCTCAGCCCGTCCACTGCCAGGGGCACCAGCTGCTCGCCTTCCAGGCGCAGCAGGGCGCTGGCGTCGCAGGGCAGCAGTTCGCGCAGGGCTTCCAGCAGGCGCCGGTAGCGTTCTTCGTCGGGCAGTTCGCGGGACAGGTCGTCGACCAGGGGGAGCAGGGTGGCAAGCAAGGGGTTGCTGGTCATTCTGACCTCTATGTAGTCCGTATGACTCGAATGATTGCTGGTCATTATGACTTCTGATGCCGCGGAAGTCCCGCGAATACTGGGCGCCGGCCTTGGCACGTTTTCTGAAGGATTACAGGCAGTTCCCACCCTGTCTTGCGTTCCAAGGAGATCCGCATGCTGTCCAACGAACAACGCACCCTGATCAAGGCGACCGTCCCGCTGCTGGAAACCGGTGGCGAAGCCCTGACCCGGCACTTCTACCAGCTGATGCTGACCGAGTATCCGCAGGTGCGTCCGCTCTTCAACCAGGCCCACCAGGCCTCCGGCGACCAGCAACGGGCCCTGGCCAACGGTGTGCTGATGTACGCCCGCCACATCGACGAGCTGGAGCGCCTCGGCCCGCTGGTGGGGCAGATCGTCAACAAGCACGTGTCGCTGCAGATTCTGCCGGAACATTATCCCATCGTCGGCGCCTGCCTGCTGCGCGCCATCCGCGAAGTGCTGGGCGAGGAGATCGCTACCGACGAGGTGATCGCCGCCTGGGCCGCCGCCTACCAGCAACTGGCCGACATCCTGATCGGCGCCGAGGAGTCGGTATACGCCCGCAATGCCGCCGAAGAGGGTGGCTGGCGCGGTGCGCGGCGCTTCCGCGTGGCGCGCAAGGTGGCCGAGAGCGAGGAAATCACCTCCTTCTACCTGCAACCGGTGGACGGCGGCGCGCTGCTGGACTTCGAGCCGGGCCAGTACATCGGCCTGCGCCTGGACCTGGATGGCGAGGAAGTACGCCGCAACTATTCGCTGTCGGCCCCGGCCAACGGCCGCGAGTACCGCATCAGCGTCAAGCGCGAGCCCGAGGGCAGGGTTTCCAACTACCTGCACGACCAGCTCCACGAAGGCGACGAGATCGACCTGTTCCCGCCGGCCGGGGACTTCGTCCTGGGCGACAGCGACAAGCCGCTGGCGCTGATCACCGCGGGCGTCGGCATCACCCCGTCGCTGGCCATGCTGCAGCAGGCGCTGGACGCCGGCCGCGTGGTGCACTTCATCCACTGCGCGCGCCACGGCGGCGTGCACGCCTTCCGCGAGTTCATCGAGAACCAGGCGCGCAAGCACCCGACGCTGCTGCACTTCTTCTGCTACAGCGAGCCGCGCGAGCAGGACCAGGCCGATGCCGAGGGCTTCATCAGCCAGCAGCTGCTGAGCAACTGGCTGCCGGAGCAGCGCGACCTGGACGCCTACTTCCTCGGGCCCAAGCCGTTCATGGCCCAGGTGAAGCGCCTCCTGCGCGAGCTGGGCGTGCCGGAAAAGCAGTGCCACTACGAGTTCTTCGGCCCCGCCAGCGCGCTGGAGGCCTGAGGCTAGACCGGCCGGCCCATGCGGGCCGGCCACCCCGAACTACCGGAGGTGTGTGATGAAAGGCTTCTTCGCCTGTCCGCAACGCAATCTCAGCCACTCCAACGCCCTGCTCAGCGCGGGGGCCGCTATGCTGCTGGGAGGCATCTTCGGCGCCTATTTCATCGACGCCTTTCTCAACCTGCCGCAACTGGTGGCCGCCCACGCCCTGACCGTCCTCGGGCCGACCGCCATCAAGCTGGGCTACGTGCTGCGCCTGATCGCCCAGCGGCAGATGCGCCAACCAGGCTGGGAGGTCTGTTGTGCTGTTGGTTGATCGCAAGGTTCTATTGGCGATTCCGCCGCTGTGGCGGCTGGGTTTCCGTCCTTTCTTCCTCGGCGGGGCGCTGTTCGCGGCGCTCGCCATATTCCTCTGGCTCGCCGCACTGGCCGGCTGGCTGCCCGCGTGGCAGCCGCTGGGCGGCTGGCTGGGCTGGCACCGCCACGAGATGGTGTTCGGCTTCGCCCTGGCGATCATCGCCGGCTTCCTGCTCACCGCGGTGCAGACCTGGACCGGCCGCCCGGGCCTTAGTGGCGCTCCGTTGCGCAACCTGGCCCTGCTCTGGCTGGCGGCACGGCTGGCCTGGCTGCTGGGCGCGCCCTGGTGGCTGGCCACGGTGCTGGAGCTGGCCTTCCCGCCGGCCCTGGCCTGGTTCGTCGGCCGCAGCCTCTACCAGGTGCGGCAGACGCGCAATTACCCGGTGCTGATGGTGCTGGTCCTGCTGACCCTGGCCGACGCCCTGGTCATGGCCGGACAGGCGCTGGGCAACGAGGCCTGGCAGCGTGGCGGCGTTCTGGCTGCGCTGTGGCTGGTGGTGGCGCTGATGAGCCTGATCGGCGGGCGGGTGATTCCCTTCTTCACCCAGCGCGGCCTGGGACGTACCGCCCAGGTGCCGGCCTGGCCGTGGCTGGACTGGGTGCTGCTGCTGGGTGGCGCGCTGCTCGCGGTGCTCAGCGCCACCGGCCCGGCGTTGCAACCGGGGCCTGTGCTGGCGCTGCTCTTCGGCCTGCTCGGCCTGGGCCACCTGGTGCGCCTGGTGCGCTGGTACGACCGCGACCTGTGGAGCGTGCCGCTGCTGTGGTCGCTGCACCTGGCCTATGCCTGGATGACCCTGGCGCTGTTCGGCCTGGCGGCTTCCGCGGCCGGCGTGGCGCTGCCCTTCAGCCTGCCGCTGCACGCGCTGACCGTGGGCGGTGTCGGCGGGCTGATCCTGGCGATGATCGCCCGCGTCAGCCTCGGCCACACCGGCCGCGCGCTGCAGCCGCCGAAGGCGATGGCCTGGGGCTTCGGCCTGCTCAACCTGGGCGTGCTGGCGCGGGTGCTGGTGGTGTGGTGGCTGCCGCTGGGTGGCTTGCTGCTGGCGGCGCTGTGCTGGTCGCTGGCGTTCCTGATCTTCGCCGGGTACTACGGGCCGATGCTGTGGAAGGCCCGGATCGACGGGCAGCCGGGGTAGGGGATTCATCTGTGGGGCGTGGTGTGCGGGCTCGGCCCATCGCGGACGGAGTCCGCTCCTAGGTATGTGCTTCCCTGTTGAGCCTGGCGCGGCTTTGACGGCGGCTCCGTGCTCGGCAACGAGCGGGATTATGCCAAGGCCAAACGGCGGATAACGCCGTAGGCGTTATGCGCCCTACGCCAAGCCCAGCATGGACGTAGGGCGAATAACCGTTCGCGGTTATCCGCCGCTTCACCTTTCTTGCCGGCAACTCCGTGGTTGAACCTGGCGCGGCTTCGACGGCGGCTCCGTGCCCGGCAGCGAGCGGGATTATGGCCAAGGTCAAGCGGCGGATAACGCCGTAGGCGTTATGCGCCCTACAGCGGCACCAACCTTTCTCCCAGGCGCCCGCCGTCGACCAGTTCGAGGAACTCGTCGCCCATCCGCCGGCTTTCGTCCATCGCCTTGTTCCAGTAGCGCTCGCGGCCGGCGTCGTCGCCCAGGTAGCGCCTGAAGTCCTTGCGGTCCGGCAGCTTGTTGTGCGGCAGGCGTGCCAGGTACTCGGGGGAGGGGGCGAGCAGCAGCACGTCCTGCAGGCGGGTGGCGTCGCCGCGGCGCCAGGGCAGGCCCTTGTCGAACCAGCCGGGGATGACCTTGTCGGTGAAGTGCGGGTAGAGCACCACGCCGTCGGTTTCGTAGGGCAGGTCCAGGTGGTAGTCGAGCAGCCCGCCGTCGCGGTAGGTGCCCGGGCCGGCGCCGGGGATGTCGCGCACGCCCTGCATGACCATGGGGATGGAGCCGGAAGCGAGCAGCGCGTGGCGCAGGTTGCCGACGTCCAGCGGCAGGCAGCGCGAGGGGAAGTCCCGCAGCGGCGCCAGCGGCGGGGTCAGGCGCGCGTCGTGGAGGATCACCCGTTCGAAGTGGCGGTGCAGGTGGCGGCGGCCGAGCAGGTTGTCGCGGATCACCGCGCCCAGGCCCAGGCCGAGCGTGCGCTTGCCGTCGTCGGCCAGGCGCCCGTGGCTCTTCACCACCACCACGTTGAGGCGGTAGTGCGGGTTGGCCAGCACGCTGGCGTCCTGCCCGGCGAGCAGGTCGTCGAGCATCCGCGTGCAACTGGCCGAGACCTCGGCTATGTCCGCATTGCGCGAGAAGCGCTGCTGCGTGTACAGCTCGCCCAGGCGGCGGATGCCGGCGGCGGCGTCCGCCAGGCAGGCGCTGGCGAAGCGCCAGGAGCCGATCGAGGCGCCGATCAGCGAGCGCTCGCGCGGCGCGCGCGGCAGCCATTCGCCGAACAGCGCCAGGTCCAGCCCCTGGATGCCCAGCGCCTTCGGCCCGCCGGCGGCGCCGGGCAGGATGCCGACGTCGGCGGGGCTCAGGCCGCGCTCGCGGATGCGCCGCAGGGCGCGGGCGCCGGCCTTGAGGGTGAGGGCGGGGGACTTGATGTGGATGGCGGTCATGGGGGCACTCTCTGGCGAGCCGCCGATTATAAGCGCTGTATTTTCCTAGGCAGCATCCTTCATCCGGTGAATGATCCGTCCTGCATCCATTCAGCTTGAGTTAATGGCCTTTCGATAGCCTGCGAGCATTGGCAATTCGCAGGAGCCTTCCCATGCAAACCCTCACCCGTCTGATCGCCGCCACCGCTCTTTTCGGTGCCTCCAGCCTGGCGCTGGCCCACGACATCGGCCCCGACGAGGCCCTGCGCCTGCGTGACGCCGGCACCATCCAGGACTTCCAGCGCCTGAACCAGGCCGCGCTGGCCAAGCACGCCGGCGGAACCGTGTACGATAGCGAGCTCGAACTGGAACACGGCCGCTACCTGTACAAGGTCGACATCAAGGACGCCCAGGGGGTGAAGTGGGATGTCGAGCTGGACGCGGTGAGCGGTGAAGTGCTCAAGGACCGCCAGGACCACTGATGACCTATCCTCTGCGTTACGCGCTGCTCGTCGCGGTCTGCCTGGCCGGGGCGGCGTCGGCCCACGACATCAGCCAGGACGAGGCCCTGCGCTTGACCCGCGAAGGGGTGATCCGCCCCTTCGAGTCGATACTGCCGGCCGCGCTGCAGCGCTACCCCGGCTCGCGCCTGCTCGAGGCGGAGCTGGAGAAGGAGCACGACGCCTACATCTACGAGATAGAGCTGCTCACCGCTGGCGGCGTGGTCCGCGAACTGGAACTGGATGCCCGTGACGGGCGCATCCTCAAGGATAAGGAAGACGACTGATGCGTCTGCTGCTGGTGGAGGACCACGTCCCCCTCGCCGACGAACTGCTGGCCGGGCTGAGCCGCCAGGGCTACGCCGTGGACTGGCTGGCCGACGGCCGCGACGCCGCGGTGCAGGGGGCCAGCGAGCCCTACGACCTGATCATCCTCGACCTCGGCCTGCCGGGCCGCCCCGGCCTGGACGTGCTGCGCGAATGGCGTGGCCTGGGCCTGGCCACCCCGGTGCTGATCCTCACCGCGCGCGGCTCCTGGGCCGAGCGCATCGACGGGCTGAAGGCCGGCGCCGACGACTACCTGACCAAGCCCTTCCACCCCGAAGAACTCTTCCTGCGCATCCAGGCCCTGCTGCGCCGCGCCCACGGCGTGGCCAACCAGGCCCAGCTGGAGGCCGGCGGCCTGCGCCTGGACGAGGCGCGCCAGTGCGTGCAGCAGGATGGCCGCGAGGTCGACCTGACCTCCGCCGAGTTCCGCCTGCTGCGCTACTTCATGCTCCACCCGGGCCAGCTGCTGTCCAAGTCGCACCTGGCCGAGCACCTCTACGACGGCGAGACCGAGCGCGACTCCAACGTCATCGAGGTGCACATCAACCACCTGCGCCGCAAGCTCGGCCGCGAGATCATCGAGACCCGCCGCGGCCAGGGCTACCGCTTCGCCGGCAGCAGCGGGGGCGCGGCTTGATCTCGATCCAGCGGCGCCTGGGCTTCGGCCTCGCCGCGGTGCTGCTGGTGGTCGGCCTGGCGCTGGCCCAGGCCGGGCTCTGGCTGTTCGACCAGGGCCTGCGCCGCTACCTGGCCAGCGGCCTGCAGGACGAGGCGGAAAGCCTGCTGGTGGCGATCATCCGCGGCCCGGCCGGCCTGCAGCTGGACCCGCAGCGTATTGACGGCGCCTACGAGCGGCTGTTCTCCGGGCGCTACTTCCAGATCCACTTCGAACAGACCGACTGGCGCTCGCGCTCGCTGTGGGACCATGAGCTGAAGGTGCCGGAGCGCACGGGGCTGCGCGAAGGCCTGGCCAAGGGGCCGGAAGGCCAGCGCCTGCTGGTCTTCCGCGGCGACTACAAGCGTTACGGGCGCAGCCTGCGGATCAGCGTGGCGCAGGACTACACGCCGATCCTCAAGAGCTTCAACCGCCTGCGCAACATTGGCCTGGGCGCCGGGGCGCTGGCGCTGCTGCTGATCCTGTTCTTCCAGCGCCTGACGGTGCGCCGCGCGCTGCGCCCGCTCGAACAGGTGCGCCAGCAGATCGCCCAGCTGCAGGACGGCCAGCGCAGCCAACTGGACACCCGGGTGCCGCAGGAACTGGAGCCGCTGGTGGAGCAGGTCAACCACCTGCTGCAGCACACCGAGGAAACCCTGCGCCGCTCGCGCAACGCCCTGGGCAACCTCGGCCATGCGCTGAAGACGCCGCTGGCGGTGCTGATCAGCCTGGCCGAGCGCGAGGAACTGCGGCAGCACCCCGAGCTGAAGCGGGTGCTGCAGGAGCAGCTGGAGCAGATCGACCAGCGCCTGGCCCGCGAACTGGGCCGCGCGCGCCTGGTGGGCGAGGCGCTGCCCGGCGCGCATTTCGACTGCGACGCCGAGCTGCCCAGCCTGCGCGAGATGCTCCAGCTGATCCACGGCGAGCACCTGCGCATCACCTGCGAGGCGGCGCCCGGCCTGCGCCTGCCGTTCGACCGCGAGGACCTGCTGGAACTGCTCGGCAACCTGCTGGACAACGCCTGCAAGTGGGCGGCCGGTGAGGTGCGCCTGCAGGTGGAGAAGCGCGAGGACGGCTACCGCCTGCTGGTGGACGACGACGGCCCGGGCATCGCCGAGGAACTGCGCGACAGCGTGCTCGAGCGCGGCACCCGCCTGGACGAGCAGGTGGCCGGCCACGGCCTGGGCCTGGGCATCGCCCGCGACATCGCCGCGGCCTGCGGCGGCAGCCTGGCGCTGGAAGGCAGCGAACTGGGCGGCCTGCGGGTGCGGGTGGCCCTGCCGAGGCGGGCTGCGGCATAGCGCTCTGCGCGGCGCTCAGTCGCCGAGGCGTTCCAGGGTGCGCAGCAGCACGTCCACCTTGGTCAGCGACTCCGCGTATTCCGCCTCCCAGTCCGAATCGGCGACTATCCCGCCGCCGCCCCAGCAACTGGCCTGGCCGTCCTTCACCAGCAGGGTGCGGATGGTGATGGAGCTGTCCAGCTCGCCGCGCACGTCCAGGTAGAACAGGCTGCCGCAATAGATGCCGCGGCGGCTCGGCTCCAGCTCGTCGATGATCTGCATGGCGCGGACCTTGGGCGCGCCGGTGATGGAGCCGCCGGGGAAGCTGCCCAGCAGCAGGTCGAGGGCGTCCTTGTCGGCGGCCAGCTCGCCGGTCACGCTGCTGACCAGATGGTGCACGTTGGGGTAGCTTTCCAGCGCGAACAGTTCCGGCACCCGCACCGTGCCGGGCGTGCAGCTGCGCCCCAGGTCGTTGCGCAGCAGGTCGACGATCATCAGGTTCTCGGCGCGGTCCTTGGGGCTGGCCAGCAGTTCCTCGGCATTGGCCGCGTCCTCCGCGGGCGTGCGGCCGCGCGGGCGGGTGCCCTTGATCGGGCGCGTCTCCACCTGGCGCCGGTGCATGCGGATGAAGCGCTCGGGCGACAGGCTGAGGATGGCGCCGTCGCCCAGGCCCAGGTAGCCGGCGAAGGGCGTCGGGCAGGCCTCGCGCAGGGCCAGGTAGGCCTGCCAGGGCGAGCCGCTGCAGGGCGCGCGGAAGCGCTGGGTGTAGTTCACCTGGTAGCAGTCGCCGGCGAGGATGTAGCCTTGCACCCGCTCCAGGGCCTGGCGGTACTGCTCGCGGCTCAGGTCCGGCCGGAAGCCGGCATGCAGGCGGAAGGGCGGCAGCGCCGGCGCCGCCGCGTCGGCCTCGAACAGCGCCAGCAGGCGCTGGCGCTCGGCGGCTTCCAGGCGCGGGTGGAACACCAGTTGGCTGGTGCCACACTGGTGGTCGGTGACCAGCGCCCAGGCGTACAGGCCGACCCGCGCATCGGGCAGGCCGAGGTCGTCGCGGCTGTGCTGCGGCAGGCGTTCGATGCGCCGTCCCAGGTCGTAGCTCAGATAGCCGATCATTCCGCCGACGAATGGCAGGTCCGGAATTTCCCCCGCGTCGGCCTGTCCGAGGCTCTGCAGCGCCGTGCGCAGGCGGGCGAAGAACGCCTTGGCCGATTCGTCGGCACTTGGCGCCAGTTCTGCCAATGGCCAGGCGCTCATAAGGTCATAGCGTCCACGGTCGGCGCCAGGCCTGCCGGCGTCCAGCAGCACGGCGCCGGGCGCCTGGGCGATGCGGGCGAAGCGCGCCGTCGGATCCTCCCGGTAGGGGAGCGGGTGTACACAATAGCGGGACATAGGTAGGAACAGGAACCCTGGGCTAGGCTGAGAGCCATTCCTGCGCAGGCCCGAAGAGTCGATGCTAGAGCCCTTCTCTTCGGTTTACGCAAGGTAAGCATTCTGATAAGAATTGGATTATCCCGCGGAAGCCATGCTCCGTACCACAACGATAATGAAACAGGGATAGAGGCCGTGGACGTAGTGCTAAAAACCGCAGCCGGCAGCCTTCTGCGTACCAGATCGACACCTCCCGGGGTGCCTGCCGAATACCAGTACCGCCCCCAGCTCCAGGCTGCCCTGGAGCGTTCGGCCCATCATCGCGTCCTGCTCTTCAGCGCCCCCGCCGGCTTCGGCAAGAGCGCCGCGCTGGCCATGCTCGCCGAGCGCCGCGAAGCGCAGGGGCAGAAGGTGGTGTGGCTTTCCCTGGAGGGCTCCGACGACGACCCGGGGCGCTTCTGCAGCAAGCTCACCGAGGCCCTGGCCGCCAGCCTGCCGGACGTCGGCCGGGACGCCGCCGCCTACCTGCATAACACCCTGCGGGTGCCGGCCGTGGCGGTCATGGAGAGCCTGCTTTCCGACCTGCTGCGCGTCGACGTGCCGCTGCTGCTGGTGCTCGACGACCTGGACCGGATCACCCAGCCGGACATCTTCGCCGGCCTCAACCGCCTGGTGCAGTACGCCCCGCCGGGCCTGACCCTGGCCATCGGCAGCCGCTCGCAGCCGCCGCTGAACCTCGCCACCTGGCGGGCCAAGGGCCTGCTGCTGGAAGTCGGGGTGGAAGAGCTGCGCCTGTCCCAGGAGCAGACCCGCGAATACCTGAGCGGCGAGGGCGTGGAACTCGACGAGGCCTGCCTGAAGGCCGTGTACGCCCGCACCGAGGGCTGGGTGATGGGCGTGCAACTGTTCGGCCTGTGGCTGCGCCAGCCGCCCGCCGGCGCCCAGCGCGACCTGGCCGAGCTGGGCGGCGGCCCCGCCGAGGTCGGCGACTACCTGCTGCGCAGCGTCTTCGAGCGCCTGCCCCGGGACATCCGCGACAGCCTGCTGACGCTCAGCGTGGCGAGCCGCTTCAACGGCGAGCTGGCCAACGCCCTGACCGGCCGCCAGGACGGCCAGGCCCTGCTGGAGCGCCTGGACAGCCTGCAACTGTTCCTCATGCCGCTGGACCGCGAGCGCCACTGGTACCGCTTCCACCAGCTGTTCGCCGACTTCCTCCGCGCGCACCTGCGCGAACGCGAGCCGGAACGCTTCAAGCAACTGCACTTCAACGCCAGCCTGTGGTTCACCAACCACCACATGCCGACCCTGGCCATCGAGCACGCCTGCCTGGCCGAGGACCCGGAGATGCTCGCCGCCCTGGTCGACGGCTATGGCCTGGAGCTGATCAACCGCGGCCAGCTGTACCTGATCTCGCGCTGGCGCCGGCAGGTGCCCGACGAGATCGCCGCGCGCTACCCGATCCTGGTGCTCAGCGACGTCTGGACCCGCGCCAGCGAACTGAGCCTGCCCGAGGCCAACCGCATGCTCGACGAGCTGCTGGCGCGCTGGAGCGACGGCAAGCCGCAGACGCCGATGGGCGACCAGTACCTCTCGGCGCTGGCGGTCAAGGCCGTGCTGGCGCTGCAGAAGGACGACCTGGAGCAGTGCATCGCCCTGGCCCGCCGGGTGGAGAGCCAGCTGGGGCAGAACTCGGCCTTCCTCGAATGCGCCATCCTGCTGGTCGCCGCCTTCGCCCAGGTGATGCACGGCCAGCCGGAGCAGGCGCGCCGCCTGATGGGCCTGGCGCAGCAGCGCAACCATTTCCTCGACGGCCGCTACCTGCACATGCAGCTGTCCACCATCGAGGTGATGCTGGCCCTGGAGCAGGGCCAGGTGAAGCAGGCGCAACTGCTGGTGGAACGCGTCAAGCAGCAGGCCGTGCCGCTGTTCGACCGGCGTTCCCAGGCGCTGGCCCTGCCGGCCATCACCGAGGGCCTGACCGCCTACTACCGCATGGACGTCGACGGCCTGGAAGAGCGCCTGCGCTGGGCGCTGGGGCGCGTCGACGTGATCAACCCCATCGACCTCTACGCCCAGGGCATGCAGTGCCTGGCGCGGGTGCAGCGCCTGCAGGGGCGCGGCAAGGAAGCCCTGGCGACTCTCGGGCTGATGCAGAGCCTGGCCTCGCGCAACCATTCCTGGCGCATCTTCGCCATGGCCGTGGGCGAGGAGATCAACCTGATCCTCCAGGAGCCGGCGGCCGACCGCTGCAAGCGCGCCGAGCAGCGCCTCAACGGCATCGACTGGCAGAAGCTCGCCGCCTCCTACCGCCAGGGCCCGTTCAACCCGGTGCTCTGGGTGCGCGGCCTGAGCCGCGTGCGCCTGTTGCAGGCGCGCGGCCATTTCAGCGAGGCGCTGCACGAGATCACCCAGCTGCGCGGCCTGCTGCAAGCCAACTGGCACGGCCTGCAGCGCCTGCGCCTGGACCTGCTGGCGGCGCTCAGCTACCAGCGCCTGGGCTACCAGGAGCGCGCCAACAGCCTGCTCGGGCAATGCCTGGTGGGCGCCGAGCGCGAAGGCGTGCGCAGCCTGTTCATCGAGGAAGGCGAGGGCATCCGCCAGATGCTCCAGCAACTGGAGGCCACCGAGCGCCAGCCGGCGCTGCAGGTGTTCATCCGCAGCCTGCTGGGGCTGTGGCCCGGCCAGGAAACGCGCAAGGCACAGGACGTGCTCGAGGAAGGGCTGACCGACCGCGAGCGGGAAGTGGTGTGCCTGGCGGCCCAGGGGCTCTCCAACGAGGAGATCGGCCAGCAGCTGTCGCTGGCCCTGGGCACCGTCAAATGGCACCTGCACAACATCTACGAGAAGCTCAAGGTGCGCAATCGGACCCAAGCGATTCGCCGTGCCCGCGAGCTGAGCCTGCTCTGACATGACCACACTCAACTCCCAGCAGCCGCCCCTGCCGCTGCTGCGCACCAAGCTGTTCCCGCCGCGCACCGACGGCGCCCTGCTGTTGCCGCGGCGCGCGCTCATCGACCGCCTGTTCGCGGCGCGCCAGCAGCGCGCGCTGATCCTCAGCGCGCCGGCCGGCTTCGGCAAGAGCACCGTGCTCAGCCTGTTCCGCGAGCGCCTGCTGGCCAGCGGCGCGCTGGTGGCCTGGCTGTCCTGCGACGAGGGCGACAGCGAGCCGCAGCGCCTGCTGCAGTACCTGGTGGAGAGCATCCGCAGCGTCGTCCCCGGCTTCGGCGCCAATACCTCGAACCTGCTGCAGTCGGACATGACACTGCCGCTGGAAGGGCTGCTGGATGCCTTCCTCGCCGACCTCAAGCGCATCGACGGGGCGCTCTACCTGTTCCTCGACGACTTCCACCAGATCCGCCACCCGGCCCTGCAACCGGGGGCGCGCTACCTGATCGAGCACCTGCCGGACAACGTGCGCCTGGTCACCAGCACCCGCTACCGCCCGCGCTTCCTGGTGGACGAGCCGGCGCTGGCGCCCTGGGCCTTCTGCCTCAACGGTGCCGACCTGCGCCTGACCCGCGAGGAGGCCGACACCTACCTGCTGGAGCTCAAGGGCCTGCAGCTGGACGACGCCGAGCTGGGCCTGTTGTACAAGCGCACCGAGGGCTGGATCACCGCGCTGCACCTGGCCGCCCTGGCGCTGGCCCGGCACAGCGACCGCGAGGGCTTCCTGCGCGGGCTGTCGGGCACCGAGCGGGACATCGCCGACTACCTCGCCGAGGATGTGCTGGCCAGCCTGCCGCCGGCGCTGCAGCAGTTCCTCGACCAGACCTCGGTGCTCGACGAGTTCTGCGCCGAGCTGTGCAACGCCCTGACCGGGCGCCGCGACGGCCTGGACATGCTCATGCGCCTGCAGAACGAGCAGCTGTTCATCATCCCCCTGGACGATACGCGCGAGTGGTTCCGCTACCACCACCTGTTCGCCGATTTCCTCCAGGGCCGCCTGGCCCGCAGCGCCGACCCCACGCCGCTGCTCAACGCCGCCGCGCGCTGGTGCGAAAGCCGCGACATGGCCGACCGCGCCGTGCGCTACGCCCTGCGCGCCCGCGACTACGCCTTCGCCGCCGACCTGCTGGAGCGCCAGGGCGCGCGGCTGATCGCCGGCAACCGGGTGTACAGCATCCTCGGCATGCTCGGCGGCATTCCCGCCGAGGTGATCCGCGAGCATCCGGTGTTCCAGATCTTCTACGCCTGGCAGTTGGCCTTCGAACAGAAGTTCGCCGAGGCCGAGGCGCTCATCGAGGAACTCAGCGCCCGCCTGCTGATGGGCCAGGGCAAGGCGCGCAATTTCGGCCTGGCTGAGCTGCTGGCCGTGGCCCAGGTGCTCAAGGCCCTGGTGCTGCTGTACCAGGACAAGCTGGAGGCCAGCCTCAAGGTGTCGCGCCAGTGGCTGGCGCTGGTGCCGGCCAACCAGCCGGTGTTCCGCGCCAGCCTGGCCTGCATCCTGGCCGCCGCCCATGCGCTGCTGGGCGACTACGCCGAGGCCGCCGGCGCCATCGGCGTGGCCCGCGAGTGCCTGCGCATGGCCGACAGCGAGTACCTGCAGGTGGTGGCGAGCATGATCGAGGCGCTGATCTGCAAGGAGAGCGGCGAGCTGGAGCGCGGCCGGACCATCGCCGAGGGCGCGCGTAGCCGCGTCGAGCGCGTGTTCGGCCGGCGCAGCCGGGTGGGCGGGCCGTTGGCCCTGGCCTACGCCGACATCCTCTACGAGCAGGACCGCCATGCGGCCATCCTCGCCGAACTGCCGCTGGCCACCACCTGGCGCGACGTGGCCACGCCCATGGAGCTGATCAGCCGCGGCCAGTTGGTGATGGCCAAGGCGCGCTTCTTCGCCGGCGAGGCCGAACAGGGCCTGGCCCAGCTCGACGAATGGCTGGCCGGCCTGCAGTCGCCGGGCTACGAGCGCGTCTACGCGCTGGCCATGGGCTGCAAGGTGCAGCTGCTGCTGTGGCTGCGCCGGCCGAACGAGGCCGAGCGCGTCTGCCTGCAACTGGCCCGGCACCTGTCGGGGCTGTCCGCCGAGCGCTATGCCGATGCCCAGGCCGCGCTGGCCCTGGCCGAGGCGCGGGTGGCGCTGTCCGAGCGGCGCGCCGAGCGCGCCCAGCAGCGTCTGGAATCGGTGTTGGCGGCGAACGCCTCGCCCTATCAGCGCGACCGGCGGTTGCGTCTGGCCTTGTTACTTTCTGTGGCGTATTGGCAGAAAGGTAACAGCGAAAAGGCCTTTGCCCTGTTCGCGCCCACCCTCGAGGAAGCCTGGAGCCAGGGCTACCGCCGGCTGTTCCAGGACGACGCCATCTGGCTGCTGCCGTTCTGGGACGCCTGGCGCGAGGCCGAGCCCAAGCGCGCCGCGGCCTGGCAGGGGGTGGCGGAACTGCTCCGCGAACAGTGCCGCAGGCTGTCCGTCGACCCAGCAGGTTTCGAGGAAAATCAAGATGTTAGCCACCGCGAGCGGGAAATCCTGCGGCTGGTGGCGGCCGGGCTTTCGAACCGCGACATCGCCCAGGCGGTGCATCTGTCGGAGGCCACCATCAAGTGGCACCTGCACAACCTGTTCGCCAAGCTGGGGGTGCGCAGCCGCACCCAGGCGGTACTCAAGGGCAAGAGCCTGGGGTTGCTCAGCGAAGCCTGAGGCGAACGACGTTTCCGGCTCCATCCCTTGGATGGGCTGGCAGGTGGGGGGTTGCCCAGTAGCTTGGGAAACAGGACGCGAAGCCTGGAGCTTCACGAATCCATGCCCGCGGCACCTAGGGAAGACGGCGCGGGTCTGGAGGGTCGGCTTGGCCGGCCAACCTGCAGCGGGGCAGGACGCCCCCTGCAGTGCCCTGGGGCAACCCACCTGAACACTGGAGAGAAACAAGAATGAAAAAAATCAAACAACTGGTTCTTGCAAGTGCTGTTCTGGCCGCTCCCTTCCTGGCCCATGCCGATCTGAAATCCATGGACGACAGCGCGCTCGCCGGCGTGACCGGCCAGGACGGCATCAGCATCGCCGGTGACTTCAAGGCGAGCATCGGGGCGGTGGTCTACACCGACAAGATCGACGACACCAAGTCCGGTTCCCTGCGCCTGGAGAACATCACCCTGACCGGCCCGGGCGGCACCGCCCTGAAGATCGACGATGCCAACCCGCTGACCGTCGACGTGGTCACCACCAAGATCGGCACCGCCGACACCCAGCAACTGGCCCTGGGCCTGCCGGGCATGACCGGCGACGTCTCGGTGGGCGCCATCAAGGTGGGCGACACCAGCGCCGCCAGCATCGGTTCGCTGACCGTTTCCAACCTGAACATGGCCGGTTCCCAGGTTCGCATCTGGGGCCACTGATCCATCGGTCGTGTGACGCGTATCCCCTTGCCGGCCCGTGCCGGCAAGGGTTCTTCCAGGAGAGAGGAGAGGGGATGTTCGAGATACTGCTGGGAAGCCTGCTCGGCCTGTTCGGTTTCACCCAGACGGTGGATACCCAACCGCAACCCCGGGGCACGGTGAACATCACCCAGCAGCTCACGCCCAACGGCCCCTTCCGCGAGGCCGTGCAACTCGAACCCATGAGCCAGGTGCAGTTCCGCAACGTCATCCGCCAGGCCTACGACTACAGCTGCGGCTCGGCGGCGCTGACCACCCTGCTGGACTACTACCTGGGCCGCGACCTGCAGGAACGCCAGGTGATGGAAGGCCTGCTGAAGTACGGTGAGGCCGACAAGATCGTCCAGCGCCGCGGCTTCTCGCTGCTGGACATGAAGCGCTACGCGGCCGCGCTGGGCTACAGGAGCGGCGGCTTCCGCGCCGAATTCTCCGACCTGGATTCGCTGGAGCACCCGGCGCTGGTGCCCATCCACTACGGTGGCTTCAAGCATTTCGTGGTGGTGCGCGACGTCTACAACGACCACGTCTTCGTTGCCGATCCTGCCCTGGGCAACATCAGTTTCACCCGCAGCCGCTTCGAGGCGATCTGGGACCAGAACGTGCTCTTCGTCATCTACCCAAGCGGCCAGGAGCCGAAGAACGCCCTGGCCCTGAAGGAGCAGGACCTGCGCCTGGTGGACGACCGCACCGTGAGCCTGCTGGCCTTCCGCGAGTTCCCGGAGATGAGCAAGTTCACCAGCAACCGGATGATCGAGGCCGCATCCAAAGGCGACGTGCAGTTCATACGCAGCAAGTGATCGACGTTTCATCCTTCCATAAGAACAAGACCAGGGGATTGCATCATGAGATTCAGGGGGTATGCGTGCGCCGCCATACTGGCCTTGCTGGCATCGGGCCCGGCGCCGGCCGAGGAAGGCTCGGTCGACCAGGCGCGTGACGCGCTGGCCAAGAAGGCCGACGACGCCGACAGCGCCAAGGCCCTGGAAGAGGTGTTCCAGGCGGCGGAGAAGAGTTACACCCTGCTGAAGAAGGGCGAGCGGACCCTCACCTACGGCCTGGACTACTCGATGATGCGCGACACCCGCATCCAGCAGGTGCGCACCGGCGACAGCGTCTACAGCGTGCTGGCGACCAGCGAGGCGCAGCACACCTTCACCAACTCCTTCACCTTCGACTACGGCATCTGGGACAACCTGACCTTCAGCCTGCGCCTGCCCTTCGTGGCCAAGTACGACACCGAGAGCGACGTCCACGCCTACAGCCTCGGCGACATTTCCGCGACCCTGCGCTGGCAGCCCTGGGCGGCGATGCGCGGGCGCCCGGTCACCACCTTCTACGCCACCCTCGGCCTGCCCACCGGCGACAGCCCGTTCGACATGAACCCGGACAAGGACGTGTCCACCGGCAACGGCTACTACAGCCTCGGCGTGGGCGCGAACATGTCCTACGTGATCGACCCGGTCGTGCTCTACGGCTCGCTCGGCTACACCTACAACCTCAAGGTCGACAACATCCACCAGAACCAGTACGGCGAGGAGCTGAACAAGGTCACCCCGGGCGACACCCTGAACTTCGCCATGGGCATGGCCTACGCGCTGTCCTACGACGTGTCCCTGGCCACCTCCTACCAGATGGCCTACCAGATGAAGAGCCGCTACCACTTCGACACCCGCACGGTGGAGGCTCCCGAGCAGACCAGCGCGGTCATGAACTTCTCGCTCGGCCTGCGCACCTCGCCTGACTACATCGTCAACGTGAACGCCGGCTTCGGCCTGACCGAAGACTCACCGGATATCTTGCTGGGGGTTTCCCTGCCCCTGGATATCAAGGGCCTTAAGCCCGACTAAACGGCGAGCGGAGTTCCCATGACGAAGCGCATTTCGCCACTTCTGCTGGCGATGGCAGGGGCGGGGCTTGGCTGGATTCTGCCGGCCCAGGCCCAACTGGCCAACGACATCACCATCGGCAACCCCAAGGCGATGGCCCTGGGCAACGCGGTCACCGCCGATTCCACCGGCATCGACGCCGTGCACTACAACCCTGCGGCGCTGACCAAGCTCAAGGGCCGGCAGACCACGGTGAAGCTGGTCAGCGGGGTGATGGACATCCGCGCCGGCTTCCACGCGCCGCCGAACTACGGCGAGAGCACCTTCGGCGTGTCCGACGACCCGGTGGCCAACTCCCACAGCCGCACCATGACGCCGACCATGTACCTGCCGGGCCTGGGCGGCATGACCGACGTGCCCATGCTGGTGGCGCCGCTGGCGGGCCTGTCGATCAACCCGCCGGGCTCCAAGTTCACCTTCGCCACCAACGTCTACACGCCCCAGGCGCTGGGCTACTCGCGCGACTCGGACGGCGACCCGGGGCGCTACGACGGGCGCCGCGTGTCGCTGCAGCGGCTGACCTACTTCTCGCCCTCGGTGGGCTACCAGATGAACGACACGCTGTCCTTCGGCCTGTCCATCGGCTTCTCGCACCAGGCCATGGCCCTGGACACCGACTTCCGCAACCCCGGCCTGCTCACCGGCCTGCTGCAGACCCTCCACGACACCACCTGCGTGCCCGGCGCGCAGGAGATCGTCGAGCTGGTGTTCAACGTCTGCGGCGGGCGCATCGGCCCCTACGACACCCTGGCCAACCTCAAGCTGGACATGCAGCAGACCCTCTCGCCCAGCTACAACCTGGGCGTGCTCTGGGAGCCCACCGACTGGTTCGCCTGGGGTGCGGTGTACCAGAGTGAGTCGCGCATGAAGCTCAAGGGCAAGTACCGGGTGGACTACACCAAGGACTGGCAGGGCTTCTGGTCGGGCCTGCAGAACTCGGTGTTCGGCGCCTTTCTCAGCCCGCTGTTCCCCTACGGCAACGCCGAGGAGGAGCATGGCGTGGCGACGCTGAAGATGACCAACCCGGACAACTTCTCCACCGGCATCAAGCTGCGCCCGTTCGATGACTGGCAGTTCAACTTCGACCTGAAGTGGAGCGGCTACAGCGACTGGAACAACCTGGAGATCGAGTTCGACAGGGAACTGGACCTGCTGCGCATCGCCAAGAACTTCGCCCCCAACGGCGCCACCGACCACAGCATCATCCTCGACCGTGGCTACCGCGACACCTGGAGCTACGCCATGGGCGTGCAGTACGACGTCAACGACCGCCTGCAGCTGCGCGCCGGCTACGAATACCGGCCCTCGGCGATCCCCAAGAGCAAGGCCGACGCCCTGGTGCCCATCGGCGACGCCGACCTCTACGGCCTGGGCCTGGGCTACCGCTGGGACAAGGACACCAACATCGACCTGGGCTTCAACTACTTCGTCTCCAAGCAGAGCATCAAGGCTGGGCAGAGCTGCAACCTGACCTGTACCGGCATCGACAACCTGGTCTACAACCCCTATGCCGGCATGGATGTACACACCACGGTGAAGGCCTATATCTTCGCCCTGACCTACAACACCACCTTCTGAGGAGCGGCCCGATGCAGCGTTCCCGCCACCTGTTCCTCTGCCTGCTGGCCACGGCGGCCGCGCCGCCGCCGGCGCTGGCCGACGCCGGGCGCTACCTGTCGTGGATCGACGACAACGGCCAGGTGCACAACACCTTCGTCGACGCCGGCTACGGCCAGCAGCAGCGCCAGGCGGCCAGGCGCATCGACCAGAGCGACCGCGCCCGCCTGCGCGACGACGGCGGCACCCTCTGGCCCGGCAGCGCGCCGGCGGGGGAGAGCAAGCGCCGCTACTTCACCTGGGTGGACGGCCAGGGCAACCTGCAGAACAGCTTCTACGCCGGCAACCAGGTGCCGGCTGGGCGCGGCGACTACGTGCTGCCCAACGGCGACCACTCCTCCGAGTACATCGACGCCGAGGCCTACGAAGACAAGGGCTTCGTCCGCAGCGAGAACGGCAACCCGTACTACACCTGGGTCGACGAGCAGGGCCGCATGCACAACTCGCCGATCACCGCCCAGGACCGCGCCGACGGCATCCGCCGCAGCCAGATCGCCTTCACCGAAGGCCGCGAGGTGCAATTCAAGCAGCGCCCGCAGGCCCTGCCGGGGCTGGACGGCAGCGGCGAACAGACCGACGCCATGAAGGCCCTGCTCAAGGGCAGCGGCAAGACCCTCGATGACCTCTACCAGGACCTGCAAAGGCGCTGCTGCGAGCAGATCGCCGAGGGCGAGTTCACCGAGCTGAACGCCGATGAGCCGCGCTACGAGGAACTCAACAAGTTCTCGCCGAGCTTCGACTTCCCCATGGGCAAGAGCTACTACGTGGCCATGAAGCTGCCGGCCTCGCAGCAGGTCTACGGCCTGCGCGTGCGCAGCTTCTCCAACCACCAGGTGGTCTACCCGTCGCTGCTGTTCCTCGACGAACGCAAGCGCCCGACGCGCCTGGTCAGCGACGCGGTCTACAAGCTCAACCCGGAAACCTGGTACCGCTACGCCTTCATCGAAGGCACGGTACCGGTGCGCGCCAACCAGGGCGAGCGCTACGTGCTGCTGCTGACCACCGACGAGGACCGCGCCCTGCAGACGCTGGACAACAAACCCTACAAGCGCCCGCTGGAAAACCTGGCGGTGAACGAGGAGGGCATGAAGGTGCGGCAGCATGCCGACCAGGGTGGGTTCGAACTGGCGGTGGTGCGCTGAGCGTCACCGGATAGCCCGCTGCGAGCGGTTGGTCGATCGCGGACGGAGTCCGCTCCTACGCCCGTGCCTCCCTGAACCGTAGGATGGGTTGAGCTTGCGAAACCCATGCGGTCATGGTGATGGGTATCGCTTCGCTCAACACCATCCTACGAAAAGCCGTGCTTCCTGGAACCGTAGCGGATCTCATCCGCGAATCGCGCCGGAGGTTCCGGCTATCGCGGACAAGGTCCGCTCCTACGGGGAAACACCATGCTTCCCGGCGGATTGTAGGAGCGGGCCCTGCCCGCGAAATCGCGCGCAGGGCGCGCTCCTACAGGGAATGGTGTGGGTGGGGTGGTGTAGGAGCGGATCTCATCCGCGAATCGCGCCGGAGGTTCCGGCTATCGCGGACAAGGTCCGCTCCTACGGGGAAACACCATGCTTCCCGGCGGATTGTAGGAGCGGGCCCTGCCCGCGAAATCGCGCGCAGGGCGCGCTCCTACAGGGAATGGTGTGGGTGGAGTGGTGTAGGAGCGGATCTCATCCGCGAATCGCGCCGGAGGTTCCGGCTATCGCGGACAAGGTCCGCTCCTACGGGGAAACACCATGCCTCCCGGCGGATTGTAGGAGCGGGCCCTGCCCGCGATTTCGCGCGCAGGGCGCGCTCCTACAGGGAATGGTGTGGGTGGGGTGGTGTAGCGGACCTTGTCCGCGATTCGAACTTCCAGAGAAATAGCCGAGCGCACCGAAACGCCCCTTCAGAAGGCCGAGCGAAACCGGTGCTCAGGAGGTCATGCGACATGGATGTCGCGAGAGCCCCGCGGGCTACAGGGACGTACCCTCGGGGCGGGCCTCCGTGGCGGGGGAGTTCGTGAGGGTAGCCCGGCTCCATCGGGCCCGTATGTCGGGGCAAGCCTTTTTGGTTCCTTTTGTGGCGTTTGACAAAAGGGACTCGCCCGAGGGGGCGAAACAAAAAATCTCCGCAGACTCGGAGCGGCGCGCTACACCGAGCCCAACCCCAAAAGTCTCTGGGTTCCCGCGTTGGAATGACGGGGTTGAAGGATGGCGCCTGACCGACGCGTCGCTCAGGACAGCCCCCTCTCCCTTCAGGGAGAGGGTTGGGGAGAGGGCGCTCTCGAACCCAGCACCGAAAGCCCCCGGGAAACACCGTTCGCGAGCAAGCTCGCTCCCACGAAAAGCCCCCGACTCCGCCTCAGATCTCCCGCGCCGGCACATGCCCGAACAGCTTCTGCGAGAAACGCACCCGCTCCTCCGGTGTCTCCTGCACGCCCTTGGCCTGCAGCTCCACCAGGTGGGCCTCCACCGCCTGGGCACGGCCGGTCAGGCCGCAGTCGTTGGCGATCTGGATGTTCAGCCCGGGGCGGGCGTTGAGTTCGAGGATCAGCGGGCCCTTGTCCTGGTCCAGCACCATGTCCACGCCGATGTAGCCCAGGCCGCACAGCTCGTAGCAGCCGGCGGCCAGCTTCATGAAGCCGTCCCAGTGCGGCAGCTGCACGCCGTCCACCGCGTTGGTGGTGTCCGGGTGCTTGGCGATCTTGCGGTTCAGCCAGGTGCCTTGCAGGGTGATGCCGGTGGCCAGGTCCACGCCCACGCCGATGGCGCCCTGGTGCAGGTTGGCCTTGCCGTTGGACTGGCGCGTCGGCAGGCGCAGCATGGCCATCACCGGGTAGCCCATGAGGACGATGATGCGGATGTCCGGCACGCCCTCGTAGCTGATGCTGCGGAAGATCTGGTCGGGGGTGACGCGGTACTCGATCAGCGCGCGGTCGCGGTGCCCGCCCAGGGAGTACAGGCCGGTGAGGATGCTGGAGAGCTGATACTCGATCTCCTCGCGGCTGATGATGCGCCCGGAGACGGTCTTGAAGTTGCCCTCGAAACGGTCGGCGATCACCAGGATGCCGTCGCCGCCGGCGCCCTGCGCCGGCTTGATGACGAAGTCGTTGCGCTCGCCGATGATGGAATCGAGCTTCTCGATTTCCTTCTCGGTGGAGATGATCCCGTACATCTCCGGCACGTGGATGCCGGCGGCGATGGCGCGTTCCTTGGTGATGATCTTGTCGTCGACGATCGGGTACAGGTGGCGCTTGTTGTACTTCAGCACGAAGTCCGCGTTGCGCCGGTTGATGCCCATGATGCCCTTGGCTTCCAGGGCTTTCCACCGCTTGATCAGGCCGAACATGGCTCAGTCCTTCAGGAAGGCTTTGAAGCGGAACAGCTCGGTCAGGCGGTAGCCGCGGTAGCGACCCATCGCCAGCATGAAGGCCACCAGGAGCAGCAGCACCGCCGGGAAGGTGAACACGAAGTACACCAGCTCCGGCACGCGCATCAGGATGTGCGCCAGGGCCGCAGCGAACAGGGTGCCCACCGCCGCCTTCATGGCGTGCGCGGCGCCGCGTTCTTCCCAGGTGATCGACAGGCGCTCGATGCTCATGGTCAGGATCACCATGGGGAACAGCGCCACCGACAGGCCGCTCTCGAAGCCCAGGCGGTGGCTGAGCAGGCTGATGGCGGCGATCATCACCACCACGAAGGTCAGCACCACCGACAGCCGCGGCAGCATCTGCAGCTTCAGGTGCTCGAGGTAGGAGCGCAGCGACAGGCCCAGGGCGGTGATCACGGTGAACAGGCCGATGCCCCACTGCAGGCCGGTCTCGCGGAAGGCGAGGGCGATCAGCACCGGGGTGAAGGTGCCGAGGGTCTGGATGCCGATCAGGTTGCGCAGGACCAGGATCACCAGCACGCCGAAGGGGATCATGATCATGATCTGGAAGGTCTGCTGGGTGGACAGCGGCAGGCCGTACAGCGAGTAGTCGAGGAAGGACGCGTCGGTGTTCTCGTTGGTCAGCTTGGCCAGGCGGATGGCGTTCATCTCGCTGTTGTTCAGGCTGAAGCTGATCAGCGCCTTCTTGCCGCCTTCCACCGCCAGCAGCGGCTCGTCGCCCAGCCACCAGATCAGGCGGTCGGCGGGCAGGCCGCGCTCGCCGGTTTCCGGGTTGAAGTACAGCCAGTCCTTGCCGTTGTAGCTGCGCAGCCACAGTTCCGGGCTCTGCGCCTGGTTGGCCAGCAGGCGCAGGGTGTGCACGCGCTCCATGGGCACGTGGGCCTGGGCCAGCAGGGTCTCGACGATGTACGAGCGCTTCTCCAGGCTGGTGTCGCCGGCCAGCAGCAGCTTGACGTTGTCGTCGGCCAGGTTGTTGGCGCGCTTGATGGTTTCGCTGACGAAGGTCTCGATGTCCGCCGAGTGCTGGCGGATGGGCGCGATCAGCGCTTCGGCGGCGATCTTCTCCGGGCCTTCCAGGGGCGGGCTGTCACGGAAGATCGGGCCTTTTTCCTTGGGTTGCTCGCCGCTGAAGCGCTTGGTCAGCACCAGGCGGTAGTAGAGCGTCTGCTTGCCGTTGGCGCGGCGCGAGGACCAGGTCACCTTGCGGTTGCCGTCGGCGCGGTTGATGCTCACCCCGTAGTTGTTCGAGACGAAGCTCTCGTTGAGGCTGACGTAGCCCTGGGTCAGCGGCGGCACGAACATCTGCACCTTGACCGGGGTCTTCGGCGTGGCGAGGAATTCGACCTTGGCGTCGATGTTCCACAGGTCGTCGGTTTCCGCCTCGGTCATGGGGATGCCGAGGATGAAGATCTGGTAGGCGGTGATGGAAACGCCCAGGACCACCAGGATGGCGATCAGGATCTTCAGGTGCAGGTTGATGGAGCGCATGGGCTTTACTCGGCAGGTTTCGCAACGGGGCAACCGGGCTGGCCGGCGGCGTATTTCAGGCTGGGGTCGACCAGGGCGCCGAAGCGCTTGAGCGCGTCGGAGCCGATCAGCAGGGGATATTGGAATGCGCTGCGGTCGGTAAGGTTCACTTCGATGGTGCGGCGCAGCCTGCCCAGGCAGACATCCAGTTCGATGACCGGGCGCGCGGTGTAGGCCTTGCCCTCGTCGGGGTCGAAGTCGCCGTGGCGCCGCTTGATCTTGCTGATGCGCGCCAGCGGCCGCTCCAGCGGCTGGCTGTCGGCGGTGTCGGTGGCCAGGTAGAAGCGCACCCAGGTTTCGCCGTCGCGCTTGAAGCGCTTGATGTCGCGGGCGCTCAGGGAGGCGGTCTTGGCGCCGGTGTCGAGCTTGGCCGCCAG
Source organism: Pseudomonas citronellolis (assembly GCF_001586155.1). Taxonomy (NCBI): domain Bacteria; kingdom Pseudomonadati; phylum Pseudomonadota; class Gammaproteobacteria; order Pseudomonadales; family Pseudomonadaceae; genus Pseudomonas; species Pseudomonas citronellolis. The sequence goes on along the minus strand of NZ_CP014158.1, from coordinate 4,420,807 downwards.
CACCTGGTCGAGCTGGCCGATGTGGGCGTATTCGATGAGCCCGTAGACGGTCTTGCCGGCGGCGCCGGCGGGGCCGCCGAAGGCCGCCAGGAAAATCAGGAGCAGCAGGGCTGTGGGCTTGAGTCTCATAAGTCCTGAGCGCTGGGGGCCGTAGGCCAGTGAACGGGTACATCCGGCAAACGCCACGGCCTGCGGGCGAGTCATCCTTGGCCGGGGCCTGGGCCCCCCAGGAGGGATGCGGGGCGCGATTCTAGCACGCAGGTGCCGTGTGACGACACCCGCCAGGCCCCGGCGGGCGGCAGCGTGAGCCGGTTCACAGGGCCGTGCGGGGCTACTTCAGGCGGCGCTCGACGCCTTTCTCCACCATGATCTTGGCGGCGATCTCCTCCACCGAGAAATGGGTGGAGTTGATGTAGGCGATGTTCTCGCGGCGGAACAGGTTCTCCACCTCGCGCACCTCGAACTCGCACTGGGCGAAGCTGGCGTAGCGGCTGTTGGGCTTGCGCTCGTTGCGGATGGCGGTGAGCCGGTCGGGGTCGATGGTCAGGCCGAACAGCTTGCCCTTGTAGGGCTTGAGGGCGTTGGGCAGCTGCAGGCGCTCCATGTCCTCCTCGGTCAGCGGATAGTTCGCCGCACGAATGCCATATTGCATTGCCATATAGAGGCAGGTGGGCGTCTTGCCGCAGCGCGACACGCCGACCAGGATCAGGTCGGCCTTGTCGTAGTAGTGGGTGCGGGCGCCGTCGTCGTTGTCGAGGGCGAAGTTGACCGCGTCGATCCGCTCCATGTAGTGCGGATTGTGGCCGATGCTGTGGGATTTTCCGACGGAATACGACGAGTCCGCGGATAATTCCTGCTCCAGAGGGGACAAAAAGGTCGAGAAGATGTCGATCATGAAGCCGTTCGACTGGGCCAGGACCGCCCGGATCTCACGGTTGACGATGGTGTCGAAGATGATCGGGCGGGCGCCGTCCGCCTGCGCAGCCGCGTTGATTTGCTGTACCATGACGCGCGCTTTTTCTTCGGTGTCGATGTACGGTCGCGTCAGTTTGTGGAAATGGATGTTCTCGAACTGCGCAAGAAGACTCTGGCCGAGGGTTTCGGCGGTGATGCCGGTTCCGTCGGAAATGAAGAAAGCCGTACGTTTCATTGCGCTGCGGGCCTTAATGTAGGAAAGAATCCTGAGTATGATAGGCCGCGCTTTTGCAAGGCCTCCTGCCGGGGCATTGTCACTTATTTTTCTGGCCGCGGCCAGAAAGGGGCGGTGTCGCGGTGGCCCGTTTGAGCTTTTCCAACATTCAGTGGAGAGATCACCTTGGTAGAGTACGTAGTTTCCCTCGATAAGCTCGGCGTCCATGATGTCGAACGTGTGGGGGGCAAGAACGCATCCCTGGGCGAAATGATCAGCAACCTCGCCGGTGCTGGGGTTTCGGTTCCCGGTGGTTTCGCCACCACCGCCCAGGCCTACCGTGACTTCCTCGAGCAGAGTGGCCTGAACGACCGCATTCACGCCGCCCTGGACGCCCTCGATGTCGACGACGTCAACGCCCTGGCCAAGACCGGCGCGCAGATTCGCCAGTGGGTGATGGACGCCGAGTTCCCCGCCCAGCTGGACGCCGACATCCGCAAGGCCTTCGCCGAGATGGCCGGCGGCAACGACAACATGGCCGTGGCCGTGCGTTCCTCGGCCACCGCCGAAGACCTGCCGGACGCCTCCTTCGCCGGCCAGCAGGAGACCTTCCTGAACATCCGCGGCGTGGACAACGTGATCCGCGCGGCCAAGGAAGTCTTCGCCTCCTTGTTCAACGACCGTGCCATCGCCTACCGCGTGCACCAGGGCTTCGACCACAAGCTGGTCGCCCTGTCCGCCGGTGTGCAGCGCATGGTCCGCTCGGAAACCGGCACCGCCGGGGTGATGTTCACCCTGGACACCGAGTCCGGCTTCCGTGACGTGGTGTTCATCACCGGCGCCTACGGCCTCGGCGAGACCGTGGTGCAGGGCGCGGTGAACCCCGACGAGTTCTACGTGCACAAGCCCACCCTGGAAGCCGGCCGCCCGGCGATCCTGCGCCGCAACCTGGGCAGCAAGGCGATCAAGATGATCTACGGCGACGAAGCCAAGGCCGGCAAGTCGGTCAAGGTGGTCGACGTGGAGAAGGCCGACCGCGCGCGCTTCGCCCTGTCCGACGCCGAGGTCACCGAACTGGCCAAGCAGGCGCTGATCATCGAGAAGCACTACCAGCGCCCGATGGACATCGAATGGGCGAAGGACGGCGACGACGGCAAGCTGTACATCGTCCAGGCCCGCCCGGAAACCGTGAAGAGCCGTTCCAGCGCCACCGTGATGGAGCGCTACCTGCTCAAGGAGAAGGGCAAGGTCCTGGTGGAAGGCCGCGCCATCGGCCAGCGCATCGGCGCAGGCCCGGTGAAGGTCATCCACGACGTCTCCGAGATGGACAAGGTGCAGCCCGGCGACGTGCTGGTCTCCGACATGACCGACCCGGACTGGGAGCCGGTGATGAAGCGCGCCAGCGCCATCGTCACCAACCGCGGTGGGCGTACCTGCCACGCGGCGATCATCGCCCGTGAACTGGGCATCCCGGCCGTGGTCGGCTGCGGCAACGCCACCGCCGTGCTGAAGGACGGCCAGCAGGTCACCGTATCCTGCGCCGAAGGCGACACCGGCCTGATCTACGAAGGCCAGCTGGGCTTCGACGTGCGCCAGAACTCGGTCGACGCCATGCCCGAGCTGCCGTTCAAGATCATGATGAACGTCGGCAACCCGGACCGCGCCTTCGACTTCGCCCAACTGCCCAACGAGGGCGTGGGCCTGGCCCGCCTGGAATTCATCATCAACCGCATGATCGGCGTGCACCCCAAGGCGCTGCTGAACTTCGCCAGCCTGCCGGCCGACATCAAGGAAAGCGTCGAGAAGCGCATCGCCGGCTACGACGACCCGGTGGGCTTCTACGTCGAGAAGCTGGTCGAGGGCGTCAGCACCCTGGCCGCGGCCTTCTGGCCGAAGAAGGTCATCGTGCGCCTGTCGGACTTCAAGTCCAACGAGTACGCCAACCTGATCGGCGGCAAGCTCTACGAGCCGGAAGAAGAGAACCCGATGCTCGGCTTCCGCGGCGCCTCGCGCTACATCAGCGAATCCTTCCGCGATTGCTTCGAGCTGGAATGCCGGGCGATGAAGAAGGTCCGCAACGAGATGGGCCTGACCAACGTCGAGCTGATGGTGCCCTTCGTGCGCACCCTCGGCGAGGCTTCCCAGGTGGTCGAACTGCTGGCCACCAACGGCCTGAAGCGCGGCGAGAACGGCCTGAAGGTCATCATGATGTGCGAACTGCCGTCCAACGCCCTGCTGGCCGAGGAGTTCCTGGAGTTCTTCGATGGCTTCTCCATCGGCTCCAACGACCTGACCCAGCTGACCCTCGGCCTGGACCGCGACTCGGGCATCGTCGCGCACCTGTTCGACGAGCGTAACCCGGCGGTCAAGAAGCTGCTGGCCAACGCTATCCAGGCGTGCAACAAGGCCGGCAAGTACATCGGCATCTGCGGCCAGGGCCCCTCGGACCACCCGGACCTGGCCAAGTGGCTGATGGAGCAGGGCATCGAGAGCGTCTCGCTGAACCCCGACTCGGTGCTCGACACCTGGTTCTTCCTGGCCGAAGGCCAGGCCTGACGCCAACCGAACCTGCGGGTTCAGGAAGGGCGGGTGCTTGCACCCGCCCTTTTTCGTGCCAGCCCATCCAACGACATGCACAGCAGTAGCCGACTCTTTCCCGTGGCGCTCGTCAGCGCCGAACTGCGTGGCGACCTCACCGAGGACGTCTACCGCCTGAAACCCAACAACAGCCCGGACCCCAGCGTCGAGCTGGCGCTGACCCGCCTGGGCCTGCCGGGCCGCGAGCAGCGTGGCGTACCGGTGATCCTGGTGCACGGCAGCTTCTCCAACCGGCGCTTCTGGTACTCGCCCAAGGGCATCGGCCTGGGGCCGTACCTGGCGCGCGCCGGCTTCGACGTGTGGATACCGGAGATGCGCGGCCACGGCCTGTCGCCGCGCAACCTCGACTATTCGCGCAACAGCGTCGCCGCCTACGCGCGCTTCGACCTGCCGGCCATCGCCGCCTTCGTCGTCGAGCAGAGCGGCCAGGCGCCGCACTGGATCGGCCATTCCCTGGGCGGCATCAGCCTGGCGGCGACCCTCGGCGGCGGCTACCTGGCGCCGGAGCAGGTGGCCAGCGTGGCCCTGTTCGGCAGCCAGGTCAGCCGCGACTACTGGGCGCTGAAGCTGCCGCCGGTGGCCTGGAGCGGGCGCCTGCTGCTCAAGCGCATGGGCGTGATCCCCGGCCCGCGCCTGCGCCGCGGCCCGGAGGACGAGCCCATCGGCCTGGCCCTGGAGGCCTTGCGCTGGTACGGCCTGTTCGGCCGCTTCGGCGAACGCGACAACGACTGGTGGGGCGGCCTGGCCAAGGTGACGGCGCCGGTGCTGGCGGTCAGCGCCGAGGGCGACCGCCAGGACCCGCCCCGGGCCTGCCGCAAGCTGTTCGAGCAGTTCGGCTCGGAAGTCCGCGAATACCTCTGCCTGGGGCGCCGGCAGGGCTTTTCGGAAAACTTCGGGCACGTCGAGATGCTGGTGAGCAAGAGCGCCCAGCGCGAGGTCTGGCCGCGGGTCCTGCACTGGCTGCAGCACCAGGCCCTGCCTCCCGGCAACCCGTAGGATTACAGGCTGCGCCGAGGTGCTTTTCGTAGGAGCGGGCCCTGCCCGCGATTTCGCGCGCAGGGCGCGCTCCTACAGGGGAATGACGCGGGTGGGGCAGCGTAGCGGATCTTATCCGCGATCCGCGCCGGGACGTCCGGTTATCGCGGACAAGGTCCGCTACGGGGGGAGGAATACCGTGCCATCCGGCGAGCTGTAGCGGGCCCTGCCCGCGATTTCGCGCGCAGGGCGCGCTCCTACAGGGGAATGACGCGGGTGGGGCGGCGTAGGAGCGGATCTTATCCGCGATTCGCGCGGGACGTCCGGTTATCGCGGACAAGGTCCGCTCCTACGGGGGGAGGAATACCGTGCCATCCGGCGGGCTGTAGCGGGCCCTGCCCGCGATTCGCGCGCAGGGGAATGGTGCAGTGGGGCGGCGTAGGGCGAATAACCGTTCGCGGTTATCCGCCGCTGCACCGAGGCCATGGCCAACGCCCAGGTCAACCCTGGCGCCGCCGGCAATCAAGGCCAAACGGCGGATAACGCCGTAGGCGTTATGCGCCCTACGCGTGCCTCCCGGCGAAAGGCGCCAAGCCGCGGGGCAGGGCGGCGGGCGTAGGCGGATGGCGTGACAGTCGCTAGACTGTGACGCCAAGCCGGGTTCCGGTCATTCCGGGCTTCATCGCCGCTCCGCCGGTCCGCCGCAGGTTCATCCCGACACTCCAAGGAGTCTCTCCATGCAATACGTCACCCCTGATCTGTGCGATGCCTATCCCGACCTGGTCCAGGTCGTCGAGCCCATGTTCAGCAACTTCGGCGGTCGCGACTCCTTCGGCGGCGAGATCGTCACCATCAAGTGCTTCGAGGACAACTCGCTGGTCAAGGAGCAGGTGGACAAGGACGGCAAGGGCAAGGTGCTGGTGGTCGACGGCGGCGGCTCGCTGCGCCGCGCGCTGCTGGGCGACATGCTGGCCGAGAAGGCGGCGAAGAACGGCTGGGAAGGCATCGTGGTCTACGGCTGCATCCGCGACGTCGACGTGATCGCGCAGACCGACCTGGGCGTGCAGGCCCTGGCCAGCCACCCGATGAAGACCGACAAGCGCGGCATCGGCGACCTCAACGTGGCCGTGACCTTCGGCGGCGTCACCTTCCGCCCGGGCGAGTTCGTCTACGCCGACAACAACGGCATCATCGTCTCCCCCCAGGCCCTGAAAATGCCCGAGTGAGCTGAACGCCGGGCGCCTTCGCCGGTCAATGACCGCACCTGCCGGCGGCGCCCGGCATCTCTGGCACTTCATGGAACAGGCGATGCAGCAATACGAAAGCGGCACCGAGCGTGGGCTGATCTACGGCTACGTCCTCGATGGCCACGGCGGCGGCCGGCAGATTTCCCGCAGCGAACTGCCGCTGCTGGACCTCAAGCCCGAGGAAAGCCTCTGGGTGCACTGGGACCGCGGCGTCCCCGAGGCGCAGTCCTGGCTGCGCGACTCCAGCGGGTTGAACGAATTCACCTGCGACCTCCTGCTGGAGGAGGCGACCCGCCCGCGCCTGCTGGACCTGGGCGCCGAGCGCCTGCTGCTGTTCCTGCGCGGCGTCAACCTCAACCCCGGCGCGGTGCCCGAGGACATGGTCTCGCTGCGGGTGTTCGCCGAGAAGCAGCGGGTGATCTCCCTGCGCCTGCGCCCGCTCAAGGCAGTGGCCGACCTGCGCCAGGACCTGGCCGCCGGGCGCGGCCCGAAGAACGCCTCGGAGCTGGTGCTGAGCCTGGCGCACTACCTCACCGACCGCATCGATACCCTGATCGGCGGCCTGGCCGACGAACTCGACGCCATGGAGGAGGCCATCGAGGAAGACGAGCGCAACGTGCCCGACCAGGCCGAGCTGCGCGCCCTGCGCCGGCGCTCCGCGGGCCTGCGGCGCTACCTGGCGCCGCAGCGCGACATCTACTCGCAGCTCACGCGGATCAAGCTGTCCTGGACGCTGGGCGACGACGCCGACTACTGGAACGAGCTGTACAACCGCCTGACGCGCAACCTCGAGGAACTGGAGCTGGTGCGCGAGCGCATCTCGCTGATCCAGGAGGCCGAGCACCGGCGGATCACCGAGCGGATGAACAAGACCATGTACATTCTTGGTATCATCACCGGCTTTTTCCTGCCCATGAGTTTCGTGGCCGGGCTTCTGGGCATCAACGTAGGCGGGATTCCGGGCTCCAGCGCGCCGCACGGCTTCGCCATGGCCTGCCTGCTGATGGCCGTGATCGCCGCGACCCAGTGGTGGATCTTCCGCCGCCTGCGCTGGCTCTGATGTGACTTGTGGGGGTGTGGCTGCGTCAAGGCAGCACACGAAGGAGAGCTGTGCATGCACGATCCGTTCGAAGAATCCCTGCGCAACCTGCTGCGCATGCCGGACCAGGAGCCGGAGGAAGACGCGCGCCTGGGTCGCGTGCTGAAGACCGCCAACCGCCAGGTCGGCGCCGGCGACCTGTTCAGCCTCATGGGCCACTGGCTGCAAGCCCTGAGCCTGGGCGTGAGCCGCGGCGCCGCCCACCTTGCGCCGGTGTCCCGGCGCCCGCAGAATTCCGCCCCTTCCGCTGACAAGGCCGACTGAAGATGCAATTCGATATCTGGACGCAAAGCCTGCTCACCGCCATGAACACCCTGTGGGGCAAGCTCGCCGGGTTCATCCCGAACCTGCTCGGCGCCCTGGTGGTGGTGCTGCTGGGCTTCGTCGTGGCCAAGCTGCTCGACGCCCTGCTGTCCAAGCTGCTGGCCAAGCTCGGCCTGGACCGCCTGATGGGCGGCACCGGCCTGACCAAGCTGATGGCCCGCATCGGCATCCAGGTGCCGGTCTCGACCCTGGTGGGCAAGATCGTCTACTGGTTCGTGCTGCTGGTGTTCCTGGTCTCCGCCGCCGAGTCCCTGGGCCTGCAGCGCGTCTCCGCCACCCTCGACGTGCTCGCCCTGTACCTGCCCAAGGTGTTCGGCGCGGCCCTGGTGCTGATCGTCGGCGTGCTCCTGGCGCAGTTGCTCAACAGCGTGGTGCGCGGCGCCGCCGAGGGCGTGGGCCTGGAATACGCCGGCGGCCTGGGGCGCGTGGCTCAGTGGCTGGTGATCATCATCAGCATCTCGGTGGCCGTCGGCCAGCTCGAGGTCAAGACCGACCTGCTCAACTACATCATCGCCATCGTGCTGATCACCGTCGGCCTCGCCGCCGCCCTGGCCCTGGGCCTGGGCAGCCGGGAGATCGCCGGGCAGATCATCGCCGGCATCTACGTGCGCGAGCTGTACCAGGTCGGGCAAGAGGTGAAAGTGGACGATGTCGAAGGCATCATCGAAGAAATCGGCACCATCAAGACTATTCTGATGACCGATGAGGGCGAGTTGGTGTCCATTGCCAACCGCGTGCTCCTCGAGCGCCGTGTGACCAGCCGCTGAGATGATCCCGTGCAACGCCGACGCCGCTTCGCGTAAGCCGCGTCGGCGGCCGACATGACCTGGCCCGAACCCGACTTGAACAAGCCGCAATCATTGTCCCAGCGCTACGACCCGCGCCAGCTGACCGACGAGGAGCTGGTGGAGCGCGCCCATGACGAGCTGTTCCACGTCACCCGGGCGTACGAGGAGCTGATGCGCCGATACCAGCGCACGCTGTTCAACGTCTGCGCGCGCTATCTGGGCAACGATCGGGATGCCGACGACGTGTGCCAGGAAGTGATGCTCAAGGTGCTGTATGGATTGAAGAACTTCGAGGGCAAATCGAAGTTCAAAACTTGGTTGTACAGCATCACTTACAACGAGTGCATAACCCAATATCGCAAGGAAAGACGAAAGCGCCGGCTGCTCGATGCGCTGAGCCTGGACCCGCTCGAGGAGGCTTCCGAGGAGAAGGCGCCGAAGGTCGAGGAGCGAGGCGGCCTGGACCGATGGCTGGTACATGTCAATCCCATCGATCGGGAAATTCTGGTGCTACGATTTGTCGCAGAGCTCGAATTCCAGGAGATCGCCGACATCATGCACATGGGCCTGAGTGCGACCAAGATGCGATACAAGCGTGCACTGGATCGGCTGCGCGAAAAGTTTTCGGGCATATCCGAAACATAGTTGGGTAAATGTTGTCTCTCTAATTCGCAAGTTCTGATAAACTTGCCCGCAAGTTGTATGGCCTGCCTTTTGTCGGCGGTCATCGGCTTACTGACCACCAAGATGGGGATTTAACGGATGAAACTGAAGAACACCCTGGGCGTCGTGATCGGCTCCATGATCGCTGCTTCCGCCGTGAATGCTTTCGCTCAAGGCCAAGGCGCAGTCGAAGCCGAAGCCTTCGGCAAGCGCTACTTCACTGACAGCACCCGCAACATGAAGAACGGGGACCTCTACGGCGGTTCCGTCGGCTACTTCCTGACCGACGACGTCGAGCTGGCGCTCTCCTACGGTGAATACCACGACATTCGTGGCACCTACGAGTCCGGCAACAAGAAGGTCCATGGCAACCTGGCTTCCCTGGATGCCATCTACCACTTCGGTACCCCGGGTGTCGGCCTGCGTCCGTACGTTTCCGCCGGCATCGGTCACCAGAGCCTGACCAACGTCAACAGCGAGAACGGCGGCCGTCAGAACCTGACCATGGCCAACATCGGCGCCGGCCTGAAGTACTACTTCACCGAGAACTTCTTCGCCAAGGCCAGCCTCGACGGCCAGTACGGCCTGGAGAAGCGTGACAACGGTCACCAGGGCGAGTGGATGGCTGGCGTCGGCGTCGGCATGAACTTCGGTGGCGGCGCCAAGCCGGCCCCGGCTCCGGAGCCGGTCGCTGAAGTCTGCTCCGACGAAGACCACGACGGCGTCTGCGACAACGTCGACAAGTGCCCGAACACCCCGGCCAACGTCACCGTTGACGCCAACGGCTGCCCGGCCGTCGCTGAAGTCGTCCGCGTCCAGCTGGACGTCAAGTTCGACTTCGACAAGTCCAAGGTCAAAGAGAACAGCTACGCTGACATCAAGAACCTGGCTGACTTCATGAAGCAGTACCCGTCCACCTCCACCACCGTTGAAGGCCACACCGACTCCGTCGGCACCGACGCCTACAACCAGAAACTGTCCGAGCGTCGTGCCAACGCCGTTCGTGACGTGCTGGTCAACGAGTACGGTGTGGAAGGCGGCCGCGTGAACGCCGTTGGTTATGGTGAGAGCCGTCCGGTTGCTGACAACAGCACCGCTGAAGGCCGCGCCGTCAACCGTCGCGTAGAAGCCGAAGTGGAAGCCCAGGCCAAGCAGCAGTAATCGGTCTGAGTTCCAGGAAAAACCCGGCCTAGGCCGGGTTTTTCTTTGTCTGGGGAAAAGCTCGTTTAGGTGGTTGGGATGGGGCTATGGATTCGCTTGCGAGCCCTTGCACCCAACCTAATCTCGTCATTCCCGCGAACGCGGGACGCGGCTTCATCGCGAACAGCGCTTGCGCTGGCCCGAGGGGGAATAACCCAGAGACTTCTTGTTTGGGTGTGTTTGCGCCGCTTCGGCGTGCTCGGACGTTTCTTGTTTCGCCCCCTCGGGCGAGTCCCTTTTGTCAAACGCCACAAAAGGAACCAAAAAGGCTTGCCCCGACATACGGGCCCGATGGAGCCGGGCTACCCTCGCGAATTCCCCCGCCACGGAGGCCCGCCCCGAGGGTACGTCCCTGTAGCCCATCGGGGCTCTCGCGACATCCATGTCGCATGACCTCCTGAGCGCCGGTTTCGCTCGGCCTTCTGAAGGGGCGTTCCGGTGCGCTCGGGTATTTCTCTGGAAGTCCAAAAGCCAGAGCGAATGCGCTTTGGCTTTTCGTAGGAGCGAGCTTGCTCGCGAACCCAGGGTTCGCGTTCTCGGGAATGACGGGAGGAGGTAGGTGTTCCGGGATGACTCCAAACTCCCCACCCACTCCGAACGGCCCCCTCTCCCTTCAGGGCGGGGCGCGCAGCCGAGGGTTGGGGAGAGGGCGCTCTAGAACCCGGCACCGACGCCACCGGGAAACTCCGTTCGCGAGCAAGCTCGCTCCTACAGCCCTGATGGCATCGGCGTACTGGCCAACGGCGTATAACCGCGAACGGTTATACGCCCTACGTTCCCGCGCAGGAGCAACGGGGGGAGTGAGGAGTATCAGGACGACTCCAAACTCCCCACCCACTCCGAACGGCCCCCTCTCCCTCCGGGAGAGGGCTGGGGTGAGGGTGCTCTTGAACCCAGCACCTACGCCACCGAGAAACCCCATTCGCGAGCAAGCTCGCTCCTACAGTCATGATGGCATCGGCGCACTGGCCAACGGCGGATAACCGCGAACGGTTATCCGCCCTACGTCTCGGAACAGTCGTTCAGGCGCTGCGCGCCAGCTCCAGCGCGGCCTCGGCGGCCACTTCGCCGATCACCAGAATGGCCGGGCTGCGCAGGCCGAAGGCGGTGGCGTCGTCGAGCATTGCACCCAGAGTGCTGCGGCATTCGCGCTGCCGGGGCAGCGAGGCGTTTTCGATCATCGCCACCGGCATGCCCCGGCGCATCCCGCCCGCCAGCAGGCCGTCGCGGACTTCCGCCAGGCGCGCCACGCCCATGTAGATCACCAGGGTGGTGCCGGACTGGGCCAGCGCCGGCCAGTTCGGCTCGCTGTCGTCCTGGGTGTGCGCGGTGACCAGGCTGACGCCGCGGCTGATGCCGCGCAGGGTCAGGGGTATGCCGCAGGAGGTGGCGGCGGCCAGCCCGGCGGTGATGCCGTTGACCAGCTCGCAGGCGATGCCACGGGCCTCCAGCCAGGCCGCTTCCTCGCCGCCACGGCCGAAGATGCACGGATCGCCGCCTTTCAGGCGCACCACGCACAGGCCCTGGCGGGCGTAGCGCAGCATCAGGCGCTGGATGAAGTCCTGGGGCGTGGAGCGGCAGCCGCCGCGCTTGCCCACGCGCACCACCCGGGCGCCGGGGCAGTGCTCCAGCAGTTGCGGGTTGACCAGGTCGTCGATCAGCACCACCTGCGCGCCGGACAGCGCGCGCACGGCCTTCAGCGTCAGCAGCTCCGGGTCGCCGGGACCGGCGCCGACCAGCCAGACTTTTCCACTCATCTTCTCTCTCCTCAGGCGTTGGCGGCGAGGGCGCCGGCTTCGCTGGCCAGCAACCGCCGTATTTCGGGAACACAGGAACCGCATTGGCTGCCGCAGCCCAGTTCGCGCTTCAGGCCGTCCAGGTCCAGGCCGCGGACGATGCCTTCGCGCACCTGGCTCAGGCGCACGTTCCTGCAGTTGCACAAGGTCTTGTCGCTGGCCGCGGCGACCTGCGCGCCGGGCGGGGCGAGCAGTTTGCGGCGCAGGTCGGCGTCGCTTTCGCCGGACAGCCACAGCGCCTTGAGCCAGTCGCTGGCGATGCCGCTGCCGGCCAGGCGCAGGCCGGCGATGCGGCCGTCTTCCAGGCGCACCCGCTTGCCCTGGACGCGGCGCGGGTCGTCGTAGGCCAGCACCGGGCCGTCGAGCAGGTCGAGCAGCGCATCGACCTGCTGCAGCCAGGCGGCGTCCGGTGCCGCGCTGGCGGCGGCGCGCACCTGCAGGGCAGGGCGCTCGCGGCCGGCCAGGGTGAAGCTGGCGTAGTCCAGGCCGTCGAACAGCGGGCGCAGCGCCTCGAAGCGTTGTTGCAGGTCGCCTTCGACCAGCGCATAGAACCGCCAGGGCAGCGCCACGGCGGCGACTTCCACGGCGGCGTGCTTGAGTTCCGGCTGCCGCGACAGCGGGTCGAAGGCCGGCAGGGTCAGGGCGTTCACCCCCAGGCCGTTGAGGAAGCGTTCGCCCCAGTGCATGGGCAGGAAGGCCTGGCCGGGCAGCAGGCCGTCGTCGGCTTGCACCGGCAGCACCAGGCTGCCGCGGCGGCTGCTCAGGCGCACCAGCTGGCCGTCTTCCAGGCGCCGCCGGCGCAGTTCCGCCGGGTGCAGGCCCAGGCAGGCTTCCTCGACGTGGCCGAAGGCGCTGGCGGCGGTGCCGGTGCGCGTCATGCCGTGCCACTGGTCGCGCAGCCGGCCGGTGTTGAGGATCAGCGGGAAGCGCGCCTCGCGGCGTTCCTTCGGCGCGCGGTAGGCCTCGGCGATGAAGCGCGCGCGGCCGTTGGCGGTGGCGAAGTTGCCGTCGGCGTAGAGGCGCTTCAGGCCCTGGCCGGCGCCTTCAGGCAGCGGCCATTGCTGCGGGCCGCGCGCATCCAGCAGGTCGTAGCTGATGCCGCCCAGGTCGAGGTCGCGACCCTGGGTGAGCGGGCGGTATTCGTCGAACAGCGCCTGGGGGGCGGCGAAGTCGAACAGGCTCGGCCGGCCGGGGCGCAGGTGGCGTTCCAGGCGGCGGGCGAAGTCGCAGGCGATGGACCAGTCGGCGCGGGCCTCGCCGGGGGTCGGCACGGCGCGGCGCACGTGGCTGACGCGGCGTTCGGAGTTGGTCACGGTGCCTTCCTTCTCGCCCCAGCTGGCGGCCGGCAGCAGCAGGTCGGCGTAGCGGCAGGTCTCGCTGGTGGCGAAGGCTTCCTGCACCACCACGAAGGGGCAGGCTGCGAGCGCTTCGCGTACCCGCGCCTGGTCCGGCAGGGATTGCGCGGGGTTGGTGCAGGCGATCCACAGGGCCTTGATGCGCCCGTCGCGCACTGCGTCGAAAAGCTCGATGGCGGTCAGCCCGGGCTGCTCCGGCAGCGCTTCGACGCCCCAGTACCGCGCGACTTCGGCGCGGTGCGCGGCATCGCCGGCGTCGCGGTGGCCGGGCAACAGGTTGGCGAGGCTGCCGGTCTCGCGGCCGCCCATGGCATTGGGCTGGCCGGTGAGGGAGAAGGGCCCGGCGCCGGGACGGCCGATCTGTCCGGTGGCCAGGTGCAGGTTGATCAGCGCGCTGTTCTTGGCGCTGCCGGCGCTGGACTGGTTCAGGCCCATGCACCACAGCGAGAGGAAGCTCGGCGCATGGCCGATCCACTGCGCGCAGCGTTGCAGGTCCTCCACGGCGATGCCGCAGATTTCCGCCACCGCCACCGGGCCGTAGTCGCGCACCAGGTTCTTCAGCTCGTCGAAGCCCTGGGTGTGCGCCTCGATGTAGGCGCGGTCCACCCAGCCTTCCCAGAGCAGCAGGTGGAGGATGCCGTGGAACAGCGCCACGTCGGTGCCGGGCTGGATCGCCAGGTGCAGGTCGGCCAGCTCGCAGGTGTCGGTGCGCCGCGGGTCGATGACGATCACCTTCATCTGCGGCCGCGCCGCCTTGGCCGCCTCCAGCCGGCGGAACAGCACCGGATGGGCGTAGGCCATGTTGCTGCCGGCGATCAGCACGCAGTCGCTCTGCTCCAGGTCCTCGTAGCAGCAGGGCGGGGCGTCGGCGCCGAGGCTGCGCTTGTAGCCGACCACCGCCGAGGACATGCACAGCCGCGAGTTGCTGTCGATGTTGTTGCTGCCGACCAGGGCGCGGGCCAGCTTGTTGAAGGCGTAGTAGTCCTCGGTCAGCAGTTGCCCGGAGACATAGAAGGCCACGCTGTCCGGGCCGTGCTCGCGGATGGTTTCGGCGAACACCCCGGCGGCGTGCTCCAGGGCGCTGTCCCAGTCCACCCGGGTGCGCGCCAGCTGCTTGCCCAGGCGCAGCTCGGGATGCAGCGCGCGGGCGGCCAGGTCGCCGGTCAGGTGCAGGCTGGAACCCTTGCTGCACAGGCGGCCGAGGTTGGCCGGGTGGTCCGGGTCGCCGCGCACGCCGAGGATGCGCTCGCCGTCGTGCTCGATCAGGACGCCGCACCCGACGCCGCAATAGCAGCAGGTGCTGGCGGTGACTTGGCGTTCGCTCATGGGGCTCTCCCGTGTCGCGGCCGCCTCAGGCGCAGGCGGCCAGGTCTTTCAGGGCCAGCAGCACGCGGCCGTTCTCCACCTTCACCGGGTGGCGGTGGGCGCAGCCGACGTCCGGGGCCACGGCGTTGCCGCTGTCCAGCTCGATCTGCCAGTTGTGCAGCGGGCAGGCCACCCGCTTGCCGAAGATCAGGCCCTGGGACAGCGGCCCGCCCTTGTGCGGGCAGCGGTCGTCGAGGGCGAAGACTTCGTCGTCGGCGGTGCGGAACAGGGCGATGTCGCCACGGGGCGCGGCGATCACGCGCGAGCCCAGCGGCTGGATGTCTTCCAGGGCGCAGATGTCTTGCCAGTTCATGGTGTGTTCTCCCAGGCCGGTCAGGCGCTTTCCAGTTGCACGAGCGGGATGCGTTCGAATTCCTGCTTCAGCCGTGGCTGCTCGATGCGCTGTTGCCACGGGTCCTGCTCCAGCGACAGGGCGTACTGCAGGCGGGCGTTGAGCGCCTTGCGGTTCTCCGCGTCCTCCAGTACGGCTTTCTTGATGTGCTCCATGCCCACGCGCTGCAGGTAGTGCACGGTGCGCTCCAGGTAGAAGGCTTCCTCGCGGTAGAGCTGGAGGAAGGCGCCGCTGTACTCGCGCACTTCGTCCGAGGTCTTGAGCTTGACGAAGAACTCCGCCACCTCGGTCTTGATCCCGCCGTTGCCGCCGATGTACAGCTCCCAGCCGGAGTCGACGCCGATGATGCCGATGTCCTTGATGCCGGCCTCGGCGCAGTTGCGCGGGCAGCCGGAGACGGCGAGCTTGACCTTGTGCGGCGACCACATGTTGAACAGGTCGTGCTCCAGGTCGATGCCCAGCTGCGTCGAGTTCTGCGTGCCGAAGCGGCAGAACTCGCTGCCCACGCAGGTCTTCACGGTGCGGATGGACTTGCCGTAAGCGTGCCCGGAGGGCATGTCGAGGTCCTTCCAGATCGCCGGCAGGTCTTCCTTCTTCACCCCCAGCAGGTCGATGCGCTGGCCGCCGGTGACCTTGACCATGGGCACCTGGTACTTGTCGGCGACGTCGGCGATGCGCCGCAGCTCGGCCGGGTTGGTCACGCCGCCCCACATGCGCGGCACCACCGAGTAGGTGCCGTCCTTCTGGATGTTGGCGTGGGCGCGTTCGTTGATCAGGCGCGACTGCGCGTCGTCCTTCGCCTCGCCCGGCCAGGTGGAGATCAGGTAGTAGTTCAGCGCCGGGCGGCAGGTGGCGCAGCCGTTGGGCGTGCTCCAGTCCATGAAGCGCATGGCCTCGGCCATGGAGGTCAGGTGGTGCTCGCGGATGGCCTTGCGCACCTGGCCGTGGTTGAGTTCGCTGCAGCCGCAGATGGCCTTCTCGCTCTTGGGCTTGACGTCCGCCGCGCCGCCCACGGTGCTGATCAGGATCTGCTCCACCAGGCCGGCGCAGGAGCCGCAGCTGCTGGCCGCCTTGGTGTGCTTCTTCACCTCGTCGACGCTGAACAGGCCGTTCTCCTGGATGGCCTTGACTATGGTGCCCTTGCACACGCCGTTGCAGCCGCATACCTCGGCGCTGTCGGGCATGCTCGCGGCGCTGCTCTGGCCCTGGTGGCCGGCGTCGCCCAGGCTGCTTTCGCCGAACATCAGGTGGTCGCGGATCTGCGCCACGTTGTGGTTCTCGCGGATCTGCCGGAAGTACCAGCCGCCGTCGGCGGTGTCGCCGTACAGGCAGGCGCCGACCAGCACGTCGTCCTTGATCACCAGCTTCTTGTAGACGCCGCCGATGGGGTCGGAGAGGGTGATGGTCTCGGTGCCTTCGCCGCCCATGAAGTCGCCGGCGGAGAACAGGTCGATGCCGGTGACCTTGAGCTTGGTCGAGACCACCGAGCCCTTGTAGCTGGCGAAGCCGAACTGGGCCAGGTGGTTGGCGCAGACCTTGGCCTGCTCGAACAGCGGCGCCACCAGGCCGTAGGCGATGCCGCGGTGGCTGGCGCACTCGCCGATGGCGTAGATGCGCGGGTCGTAGGTCTGCAGGGTGTCGTTGACCAGGATGCCGCGGTTGCAGGGGATGCCGGACTTTTCCGCCAGCTCGGTGTTGGGGCGGATGCCGGCGGCCATCACCACCAGATCGGCGGCCACCACGTCGCCGTCCTTGAACTGCACGGCGCAGACGCGGCCGTCGCCGTTGTCCACCAGCTCGTCGGTGACGGTGTTCAGGCGGAAGCGGATGCCGCGCGCCTCCAGGGCCGATTGCAGCAGCTTGCCGGCGGTACGGTCGAGCTGGCGCTCCAGCAGCCAGTCGGCGAGGTGCACCACGGTGACGTCCATGCCGCGCTGCTTGAGGCCGTTGGCCGCTTCCAGGCCGAGCAGGCCGCCGCCGATGACCACCGCGTGGCTGTGGCTTTTCGCGGTGTCGATCATGGCCTGGGTGTCGGCGATGTCGCGGTAGCCGATCACGCCCTCCAGGCGGTTGCCCGGCACCGGCAGGATGAAGGGGTTGGAGCCGGTGGCGATCACCAGACGGTCGTACTCGGCCTCGCTGCCGTCGGCGGCGTAGACCTTGCGCAGGCGGCGGTCGAGCTTCACCACCTTGCGGTCGAGCAGCAGGCGGATGCCGTTGTCGGCGTACCAGTTGAGGTCGTTGAGGACGATGTCCTCGAAGGTCTGCTCCCCGGCCAGCACCGGCGAGAGCAGGATGCGGTTGTAGTTGGGGTGGGGCTCGGCGCCGAACACGGTGATCTCGTAGAGGTCCGGGGCGATCTTCAGCAGTTCCTCGAGGGTGCGGATGCCGGCCATGCCGTTGCCGATCAGGACGAGCTTGAGCTTCTTCATGCAAGGGCTCCTGGTATCACGGAAAACAAAAAAGGCGTCCCGCCGGTTGCCCGGCGAGGACGCCTTTGTCCAAGTCCCGATCGATCGGGAAGTGCGAGCCTCTTCGTTGAGGGACGCGCTTTTGTAGATTGTTGCCAGTGCTCTTGCAGGTGCCGTGCCAGGTCGTCGGAGCGCGGATTCAGCGGGGTTTCGCGGTGCTGCCGGGGTTTTTCTGCACCGTGATGAGGCGGGCGGGTTCGAACTGGTGCGCGCTCAGTGGCGCAGCAGCCAGGCCAGCAACGCCAGGTTGAACAGCAGCGAGGCCAGCGCCAGGCCGCGCCAGAAGCGCAGCGGCTCGCGTTCCAGCAGCGGCCGCGGGCGGCTGGCCTGGCCGGCCTGGCGTTCGCCCTGTTCCAGCGCCAGCAGGGCTTGCTCGGCGGTCTCGAAGCGCTGCGCCGGGTCGGCGGCCACGGCGCGCAGCAGCCAGGCGTCGAGCCAGGCCGGCAGGTCGGGGCGGTAGCGGCTGGCCGGCGTCGGGCTGCCGAAGCGCGGGTGCTGGAAGGCTTCGATTTCGCCGTAGGGGTAGCGTTCGCAGAGCAGGCGGTAGAGGGTGACGCCGGCGGCGTAGAGGTCCTGGCGCGGCTCCGGGGCGGCGCCCTGGAAGCTTTCCGGGGCCAGGTAGGAGGGCGTGCCGGGCAACTGGTGGGCTTCGTCGCCGGACAGGCCCGGGCAGTAGGCCAGGCCGAAGTCCAGCAGGCGCAGCTCGCCGTCCTCGCCCAGGTGCAGGTTCTCCGGCTTGACGTCGCGGTGCAGGATGTTGCGCCGGTGCAGCTGGCCGAGGGCGTGCAACAGGCGCGGCGCCAGTGACTGCCATTGGGCCAGTGGCAGGGGGCCCTGGCGCAGGCGTTCGGCCAGGGTCTGCCCGGGGTATTCGCGCATCACGTAGTACAGGTGCTGACGCTGCGGCAGGCCGTGCAGCTCGGGGAAGTGGCGGCCCTGCACGCGGCGCAGGAACCATTCCTCCAGCAGCAGGGCCTGGCTGGCTTGTGGCTCGTCGTGCAGCGCAGGCGGCAGCGTCTTCAGCAGCCAGGGGCGTTGCTGGGCGTCGCGCACGCGGTAGATCAGCGATTGCCGCGACTGCGCCAGGCGCCCTTCGACCTGCCAGCCCTCGAACATCTGGCCGTGGCGCAGTTCCGGCGGCAGCGGCCAGTGCTCCAGTTGCGCCAGGGTGTCGCCCAGGCCGCTGGCGGGCAGGGCGTCGATGCGCACCAGCAGGGCGCTGGCGTTGTCCTGGCTGCCGGCCAGGTGCGCGGCCTTGACCAGGGCTTCGGCGGCACCCCGCGGTTCGCGGGCATCGGCGAGGATGCGGCGGATGCCGGCGTCGCCCAGGGTGGCCCAGACGCCGTCGCTGGCCAGCAGGAAGCTCTCGCCCTCCTGCAGCTCGCCGTCGCGGTAGTCCACCACCAGGTGCTGGTCCAGGCCCAGGGCGCGCTTGAGCACGTGCTGCATGCCCGGCTGTTCCCAGACGTGGTCCTGGGTCAGGCATTCCAGCTCGCCGTCGCGCCAGCGGTACAGGCGGCAGTCGCCGACGTGGGCGAGGGTGAAGCGCCGGCCGCGCAGGACCAGCGCGGTGAGGGTGGTGAGCAGCGGCTGGCCGCCGCCGTTGGCCTGCAGCCAGCGGTTCTGCGAGAGCAGCAGGCGGTCCAGGGCCTGGGCGATGGCCCAGGTCTCCGGGGTGGCGTAGTAGTCGCTGGCCAGCGCCTGCACGGTCAGGCACGCGGCCAGGCCGCCGTCGGCGCACTGGCTGACGCCGTCGGCCAGGGCGAACAGGTGGCCCTTGCTGGCGGCCAGGTCGGCGGGCGGGGTGACCACCCGCAGGGCATCCTGGTTTTCCGTGCGCGGGCCGGTGGCGCTGGCCTGGGCGATGGTCAGTTGCAAAGTCATGGGGGTTGCGTGCTCTTCGTAGGAGCGAGCTTGCTCGCGAAGGGGGTTGGGCTGCGGTGAATCAGGTTGACTCCGCGCCCTCACCCCAACCCTCTCCCAGAGGGAGAGGGGGCCGTTCGGAGGGGGCTGGGGGACCGTCTTCATCCTTTCACCTCGTCATTCCCGATCCGCCTTTTCAACGGCGGATAACCGCGAACGGTTATTCGCCCTATGTTCCCGCGTTCGCGGATGAGGAGTATCAGGATGACTCCAAACTCCCCACCCGCTCAGGACAGCCCCCTCTCCCTTCAGGGAGAGGGTTGGGGAGAGGGCGCTCTTACACCCGGCACCTACGCCCCAGGAAGCCTTCAAACCCGCGCCGCAGTCACCGCAGCACTGCCCCAGGTGGTACGCCAGCGCCGCTTCACCCCATGCAGGCCGAACCAGGCCAGTACGCCGAGGGCGGCGAACAGCCACAGGCCCAGCTGGTAGTCGCCGCTGGCCTGCTTGATGGCGCCCAGGCCCGCGGTCAGGCAGAAGCCGCCGATGCCGCCGGCCATGCCGATCAGCCCGGTCATCACCCCGATGCTCTGGCGGAAGCGCTGCGGCACCAGCTGGAACACCGCGCCGTTGCCGGCGCCCAGGCTGAGCATGGCGGCCACGAACAGGCCCAGGGCGGCCACCGCGTTGGGCAGGTGGAAGCCGACCGCGGCGATGCACACCGAGGCCACCGTGTACATCGCCAGCAGGCTGCGGATGCCGCCGATGCGGTCGGCCAGGGCGCCGCCCAGCGGGCGCATCAGGCTGCCGGCGAAGACGCAGGCGGCGGTGTAGTAGCCGGCGGTGACCGGGTCCAGGCCGTACTGGTCGTGGAAGTAGCCGGGCAGGGTGGCGGCCAGGCCGAGGAAGCCGCCGAAGGTCACGCTGTAGAAGAACATGAACCACCAGCTGTCGCGGTCGCCCAGGGCCTTGAGGTAGTCGCCCAGGGATTTCGGCGCCGGCCGCTCGGGGGCGTTGCGGGCGAGCAGGGCGAACACCGCCAGGGTCAGCAACAGCGGGATCAGGGCGAAGCCGAAGACGTTCTGCCAGCCGAAGGCCGCCGCCAGCACCGGGGCGAACAGGGCGGCGAACACGGTGCCGGAATTGCCCGCGCCGGCGATGCCCATGGCCTTGCCCTGGTGCTGCGGCGGGTACCACTGCGAGGCCAGCGGCAGGGCCACGGCGAAGGAGGCGCCGGCCATGCCCAGCAGCACGCCGAACAGCAGCGCCTGCTCCAGGTTGTGGATGCCCAGGCTCCAGGCGCCGGCGAGGCTGGCGATGACGATCACCTGGCCGAACAGGCCGGCGCGCCTGGGCGACCAGCGGTCGGCCAGCAGGCCCATGACGAAGCGCAGCAGCGCGCCGGAGAGGATCGGCGTTGCGACCATCAGGGCGCGCTGCTGGGTGGTCAGCTGCAGGTCGGCGGCGATCTGCACGGCCAGCGGGCCGAGCAGGTACCAGACCATGAAGCTCAGGTCGAAGTAGAGGAAGGCGGCGAACAGCGTCGGCGCGTGGCCGGCTTTCCAGAAGCTGGTGTTCATGGAGGGTACCTCGTCAGCAACGGTAGAGGGGTTCGTGGCGCCGCCGTCAGCGGCGGTCGCGCGTCTCGTTCAGGTCCCGCACACCCCTGCGCCGGGGTGAAACGAAAAAGGCG
This sequence comes from Pseudomonas citronellolis, assembly GCF_001586155.1. NCBI lineage: Bacteria > Pseudomonadati > Pseudomonadota > Gammaproteobacteria > Pseudomonadales > Pseudomonadaceae > Pseudomonas > Pseudomonas citronellolis. Next base: position 4,399,889 of record NZ_CP014158.1, on the reverse strand, counting down.
CCGCTCCGCGCACTACCCCGTGGGGCAGGTGCGGATGCGACGCCTTTGTCGTGTGAATGGGGGATCGCCGTTGATCGCCACCGCAGGTGCCACAGCAAGGGCCGGGCCAACCGCGCAGGTGACGTGGAATCGGCTACCTGACCGGCGAAACCGGCCCATGGGCGAACCAGAAAGGGGCGCCGGGGCGGACCCGGTGCCCGCCGATGGGGCGCTTCAGTCCACCCGGTTGACCGCCGGGAAGGCCGCCTTCATGGCCTCGGGCATGGGCACCACCTTGCGCTGGCGGTAGTCGAAGAACACGAAGCCGGACTTGGCCATGGCCACCAGGGTGGCGTCGGCCGGGCGGGTGATGCGGAAGATGATGTCGCCGCCGTACCTGTTGAAGTCCATCACGCCCACCTCGAACAGCAGGCGGTCGCGGGCGTGGGCCTCGGCGCGGTAGGTGGTGGCCAGGTCGGTGACGATGATGCCGGTGCCGTCCGCGCCGACGCTCTCGCTGATGCCGAAGTCGAACAGGAAGCGCGCGCGGGCCTCGGAGATCATCGAGATCATGGAGTCGTTGCCCAGGTGGCGGGCGCCGTTGATGTCGGTGACGCGGACGGTCAGCTGGGTCTGGTAGCAGAACAGTTCCTCGGGGAACTGCAGGTCGAGGCGGGCCATGGGTACCTTGCGCGAAGCGGTGGAAGAGGAGGCCGATTCTAGGCCCTGGCGGCCCGCCCGGGCAGCCTGCCGGCGGGCGATTTCAGCGGTGGGCGATGTTGATGTGGTAGAAGGTCACCCGCGCGCCCTCGTCGCTGGGGCCGTAGTTGTCGGCGATGTAGGCGCCGGCCTTGAAGTACAGCAGCTGTTTCGACCAGGTGCTGCTGAGCGCCTTGCTGTAGTAGTTCTCCGCGCCGTCGGCGCTGCGCGCGCGGATGCCCAGGTTGCCCGAGGAGGTGACGCGCAGGCTGTAGGTGACGCGCTCGCCCAGCTGCACGCCGTTGAGCAGGGGCACGTTGACCACCGCGGAGTCGTCGGGGTGGTTGCGTACCAGGGCCTCGATGCGCCCGCTCTCCTGGCCGGGGATGTAGTGGTACTGCAGCTTGACCAGCGGCTCGCCGTCGTTGCTGTAGGGCGACTTGCTGTGGATCTGGCCGATGATCACCTTGTTCTTCGACGGCACCTGTTCCACCGTCAGGGTGGCGCGCAGCTCGTTGTCGGCGGCGCGGTAGTACCAGTTGTAGATGGAGCCGTCGGGCAGCGTCTCGCGCAGTTCGCTGCGCGGGAACACGCTGTCGGAGGTGTGCGAGCCGGTGACCGGCACCCAGAAGGTCATCCGTGCGCTGTTGCGGGTGAAGAAGTGGCTCTGGTAGCCGCGGGCGATCTGCTGGGTGGTGACCTCGGTGGGCCTGGGGTCGGTGGGAACGCTGAGGTTCCAGGTACTGATGTCGAGCATGGGTGCCTCTGCTGGGCCGGCGTGCCGGCGCTGACGGGTGGGCGTCCGGGGGCCTGGCCAGGCGCGCCCACTGCGGGCTTCCGCGCAGGCGGCGGAAGCGGGTCCTGGCCCCGCCATGGCGGCGGGGCGGCGGCAGCATAGGCCGCTTCGCTCGCGGGCTGGGCCAGCAGTGGCGCTGGCGCGATGATCGCGCGGTGCCGCCGCTGGCCACTGGCCGCGGCTCAGTGGCCCAGCATCTCATGCATCGCGATGATCTGCTCGGCCACCTGCACCAGCTTCTGCTGGCGGCTCATGGCCTGGCGGCGCATCAGGGTGTAGGCCTCTTCCTCGGGGCAGCCCTTCATCTTCATCAGCAGCCCCTTGGCCAGCTCGATGCGCTTGCGTTCCACCAACTGCTGCTCGCGGGCCTGGAGCTGGGCGCGCAGGGCCTGGTCGCTCTCGAAGCGGGCCATGGCCACTTCGAGGATCGGCTGCAGGCGCTCGGCCTGGATGCCTTCGACGATGTAGGCGCTGACCCCCGAGCGGATGGCCTGGCGCATCACCTGGGGGTCGTGCTCGTCGGTGAACAGGACGATGGGGCGGGGCTGGTCGCGGCTCACCAGCACCACCTGCTCCAGCACGTCGCGGCCGGGCGAGGCGCTGTCGATGAGGATCACGTCCGGGTGCAGGGCCTGGACCCGCGCCGGCAGGTCGACGCTCAGGCCGGATTCGTCGAGCACTTCGAAACCGGCCTCGACCAGTGCGGCGCGCAGGCGCCCGACCTTGCTGGCGGTGTCGTTGATCAGCAGGATGCGCAGCATCTTCGCAGCTCCCTCAGGCGTCGTTCAGGGCGTGCAGGGCGAAGCCGCGGGCGTAGCCGGCCGGGTCCGTGCCATCCCAGGGCTTGCCGTCGAGCAGCGTCGAACTGCGCAGGCCGCGCTCGTCCACGGCGATGCCCTGGGCCTGGGCGGCTTCGCGGTACAGCGCCTGCTGCTGCACCTGCCCGGCGATGGCGAGGTAGTCCGGCTCACCGCGCAGCAGGCCCCAGCGGCGGAACTGGGTGATGAACCACAGGCCGTCGGACAGCCAGGGCTGGTTGGCCCGCCCGGCGTCGTGGAAGCGCAGCGGGTGGGCGTCCTTCCAGGCGTGGCCGAGGCCGTCCTGGTAGTGGCCGAGCAGGCGCGGCTCGATGCTCGCCAGGGGCGCGTCGAGGTAGTCGCTGCCGCTGATCAGTTGGGCGGTGCCGCGCAGGTTCGCCTCGCTGGCCTCGATGAAGCGGCTGGCGTCGAGCAGGGCCATGACCAGGGCGCGGGCGGCGTTGGGGCACTCCTCGACGAAGGCGCGGGTGGCGCCGAGGACCTTTTCCGGGTGGTCCGGCCAGATGGACTGGCTGGTGGCGACGGTGAAGCCCATGCCTTCGTCGATGGCCAGGGCGCCCCAGGGCCCGCCGGCGCAGAAGCCGTCGATGCGCCCGGCGCGCAGGTGCTCGACCATCTGCGCCGGCGGCACCACCAGGGTGTCGACGTCGCGCAGCGGGTGGATGCCCAGGCTGGCCAGCCAGTAGTAGAGCCACAGGGCGTGGGTGCCGGTGGGGAAGGTGTGCGCCAGGGTCAGCCGCGCGCCCTGGTCCAGGACCAGCCGGCGCAGGGCATCGGCGCTGGTCACGCCGTCGCGCTGCAGGGCGGCGGAGAGGTTGATCGCCTGGCCGTTCCGGCACAGGCCCATGAGCACCGCCATGTCGGTGGCCGGCACCCCGCCGATGCCCAGCTGCACGCCGTAGACCAGCCCGTACAGGCAATGGGCGGCATCCAGCTGGCCACCGAGCAGGCCGTCGCGGAGCATGGCCCAGGAGCCCTGGCGGTGCAGGTTGAGCGTCAGCCCGTAGGGCTGGGCGAAGCCCTGGGTGGCCGCGACTATCAGCGAGGCGGCGTCGCTCAGGGCCATGAAGCCCAGGTCGAGCACGCTCTTTTCTGGTGCATCGGAGCCCGCGACCCAGGCCAGTGGGTGCAGTTCGGCGGTCATGTCGGTCATCGCTACCTCGGGGCAAAAAGGCGCCGCTTCGCCCCGCGCCAGGCGGGTGGGCGAAGGAACGCCGGTGTCGGTGGACGACCCGCCGTTGGGCCGTGCCGCAGAAGCTCTAGCAAGGGCAGTGCCAGGGGCAAGGACAGCGCCAGGCTACCGCCAGGGCATAAAGAAGCCCCGCCGGACGGCGGGGCTGGGAGGCAGGGAGCAATCCTCGAGAGGCTACAACTGGCACGGGCTCCGTCGCGGATATCGGCAGGGCCTGTATTCCACCTTAGTCACCCGGCCATGGAGCGCAATGTTCAATAGGTACTAGGCCCAAAGTCCTAGATGGCACCTGGCCATGCCTCTTCGCGGGGCGTGGCGGTGGCCGCTCAGCGCGCCTGGATCTGTTCTATCCACGGCTCCAGGCGTTGGCCGAAGGCCACCTCGGCGCCGAAGGGCTGCGGCTGCTCCTGGGCCGCGCGCTGTTCGGCGCGCGGGGCCAGGCCCTCCAGTTCGTCGTGCCAGCGCTGCGGCACGTTGAGCGCGCGCACGCCTTCGGTGCTGGCACTGCCGCCCAGGGCCCAGGCGCGGTTGCGGTACAGCGAGATGGGCCGCACCTGGCCGTGGACGATGGCGTAGTGCTGGCGGTCCGGGTACTGCTGGCGCAGGGCCTGCAGGTCGGTGCCGGCGTCGGCCAGGAACAGCCGGCTGGCGCGCTGTTCCTCGTTGTCCAGGGCGCTGCGCTGGAAGTCGCGCTCACTCTTCAGGTGCACGTCGTCGGGGCTGGCGGCCAGGCGTTTTTCCGCCTGGGCCAGGCGCTCGCGGGCCAGGGCCAGCTCGCGCTGGTACAGCGGGCCGTCCAGTTCCAGCACCAGCAGGGCGTCGCGGGCCTGCTGGCGGTCGAAGGCCAGGGCGCTGTCGCGGTCGACCTTGTCCGGCACCCGGAAGCCCAGTGCGCGCATGGTCTCCAGCGGAATGCGCGGGGCCCAGGCGGCAGTGGCCTCGTCGCCGGGGATGCGCCACAGCAGGCGCAGGCTCACGCCGCTGTTCTCGCGGTGCCAGTCGCTGTTGCGCTGCAGCTCGCGTTCGCTGAGGTTCAGGCGGCTGTCCGGCTCGCCGCTGCGGTTCCAGGCCGCGGCGCCGAGGGCGGCGGCGTTGCTCAGCAGGATCAGGCCCAGGCCCAGCAGCAGTCCGTGGTTGCGGGTGATGTTCATCACAGGCGTCCTCCCAGCAGGCCGTGGGCGTTGCGCAGGTAGCGCAGGAACAGCAGGATCAGCACCGCCGCCACGCCCAGGGCGAGGAAGAACAGGTACTTGGGCAGCACCTCCCACCACCAGTCGTAGAACTTGGTGAAGAGGAAGATGACGAAGAACGCCAGCCCCGTGTTGACCACCTCCGGCCACTCGCGGTGCGCGCCCAGCCAGATGGCCGCGGCGGCGCAGACGAAGCCGAGCACCTGGTACAGCCCCTCGATGCGGTGCGGGGCGAAGGGCAGGTAGCTGCCGTTGCCCCAGTTGGCCAGCACCAGCATGGGCACGAACAGCGCCAGCAGGCCGAACACCCGGTACAGCGCGGCGAAGCCGTCGAAGCGGCGCTGCTCGAACAGCAGCGGCACCAGGAACACCAGCACGGCGGCGGGGAAGAAGTTCTCCGGGCGCTCGCCCGCGTCCAGCCAGTAGACGCCGCCCCAGGTGCCGAAGCGCGCGGCGATGAAGCCCATCAGGCAGAGCAGCCCGGCACCCAGCAGCAGCCGCGCGTCGCACAGGTAGGCCAGCAGCAGGGCGTAGGCCGCCCAGGGCAGCAGGGCGCGCTCGGACGGAGTGATGTTGAAGATCTGCCCGAGCATGCTGATGTTCAGCACCAGCGCGGCGAAGGCCAGCATGGCCGCCAGCTTGGCGAAGTAGCCGGAGGCGTCGCGGCGTTGCAGCCAGAAGGTGGCCAGCAGGGTGATCACCGAAGCGCCGACGAGGATGCCCACCTGCACGGCTTCGCCGAACAGGCCCCAGAACTGGTAGAAGAGGAAGAACAGGCTGGCGGCCAGGGCCAGCGCGCCGAGGAAGGAGGCGATGCGCATGCCCAGGGACAGGCGGCTGTCCTGGCTGTCGCGGTCGATGTCGAACTGCTCGCGGTATTCGTCCAGCAGGCGCAGGTGGTGCGCCTGTAGGCCCTCGCGCTGGGCCGCGTCCAGGCTCAGCGCGCCTTCCTCGCCCAGGCGCTGCAGCTCGCGGGTGAAGGCGTGGATGTCATCGACGCGCTGCTGGGCGTCGTGATGGCTGAGCGTGGGCATGGCGCACCTCGTAGGAGCAACTGTCTTGCCGACTGCACCGAAGCGCTTTTCGTAGGATGGGTTGAGCGAAGCGATACCCATCATCACGGCAGCATGGGTTTCGCAGGCTCAACCCATCCTACGAGTGCGTTCATCCGGTGGAGTGGGGCCGGTCACTTTTCCACTCTAGCGACTCCCGCGGCGGCTCTCCACTGCGGCGCTCAGCCGCGGCTGGCCAGCCAGGCGCGCCAGCCGCCGAAGGCGCTGATGTCCTCGGCGCCGGCCAGGCCCCAGGCGTCGCAGATGAAGCCGGTTTCCCAGCTGCCGTCGGCCAGTTCCACCTTGCCCAGGCCCAGCGGCGCCGGGATGCCGCTGAGGAAGGAGCCCAGTTCGGCGCTGGGCAGTTCCCAGACTTCCACTTCGACGGCCACGCCGCCCTCGGCCACCCGCAGCATGCCCGGGCGCAGCGGCGGGCCGCCGGCCAGGGCGTAGAGCCTGTAGGCCGGCGCGCTGCGGGTGGCCTGCAGCAGGCGCGCGCCGCGCTGGCGCAGCTGCCAGTTGAGCGCCAGGCCGTCCAGGTGCGCGCCGCACACCACCAGGCGCGTGCGGTCGTTGCGCGCCGGGGCCTTGGGCGCCGGGTCGGCCGGGGCGTTGCCGCCGACCAGGGGCAGGGTGCTGGCGCGCTGCAGGGCATCGCCCAGGCCGAGCAGGTACTGGTCGCTGAAGGCGCGGCCGAACAGCGTCAGGCCCCAGGGCAGGCCGTTGTCCATGAAGGCGCTGGGCAGGGCCAGGGCGGCGTAGTCCAGCAGGTTCATGAAGTTGGTGTAGTAGCCCAGCTCGGCGTTGCGCAGCACCGGTTCGGCGTGCAGTTCGGCGAGGCTGACGGGGCGGCCGATGGTCGGGGTGAGCACGCAATCCAGCCCGGCCATGATGGCGTCGCAGCGCGCCTTGAGCGCCTGCAGGCGGTACTGGGCGCGGAACAGTTCCACGGCGCTGGCCGCCGGGGCTTTCTCCAGCACGGCGCGGATCACCGGCAGCACGGCGTCGGGCTCGCGTTCGATCAGCTCGCCGGCGACGCTGTAGCGCTCCGCCACCCAGGGGCCTTCGTAGAGCAGGCGGGCAGCTTCGAGGAAGGGCGCGAAGTCGATCTCCACCGGCGTGCCGCCGATGCCGCGCAGTTGCTCAATGGCCTGGGCGAAGAGCGCCGGGCCTTCCGCGCAGCCGAAGAATTCCAGGTCCCGGGCGCGCGGTACGCCGAAGCGGAAGGGGCGCGGCGCACCGAAGGCGCTGCCGTCGTTCCACGCCGGGTTGGCGCGGCTGTAGGCGTCCAGCGGGTCGTGGCGGGCGCTCAGGGCGAGCAGTTCGCTGGCCTCGGCCGCCGTGGCGCTGAAGTAGCTGATGCAGTCGAGGGTACGGCAGGCCGGCACCAGGCCGTGGTTGGACAGCAGGCCCTTGCTCGGCTTGAGCCCCACCAGGTTGTTCAGCGCCGCCGGCACGCGGCCGGAGCCGGCGGTGTCGGTGCCCAGGGCGAAGCTCGCCACGCCCAGCGCCACGGCCAGCGAGGAGCCGGCGCTGGAGCCGCCGGAGGGGTAGTCGGCCAGCACGCTGTTGCGGCATTCGCCGTAGGGCGAGCGGGTGCCGTTGAGGCCGGTGGCGAACTGGTCGAGGTTGGTCTTGCCCAGGGGCACGGCGCCCAGCTCGACCAGCCGCTGCACCAGCGTCGCCGACGCTTGTGGGGTATAGGCGAAGGCCGGGCAGGCGGCGGTGGTGGGGATGCCGGCCAAGTCGATGTTGTCCTTGATGGCGAAGGGGATGCCGTACAGCGGCAGCTCGTCGGGCGAGCGGCCGTCCAGCGCGGCCAGGTAGGGCTCAAGTTCCGCCGGGGTGAGCAGGTGGATGAACAGGTGGTAGTCCGGGTTCAACGCGGCGGCCCGGTCGCGCAGTTGGGCGATCAGCTGGCGCGGGGTGGCGCGGCCTTCGCGGTAGGCGGCGCGGAGGGTGGCGAGGCGGAGGTCGAAGGTGTGGGGCATGCTCGGGATTCCAGTTCGGGGCCGGCAACCCTCTCCCCGGCCCTCTCCCTGAAGGGAGAGGGGGAAGAGCGGCCCGGCGCGATGTCGGGTTCAAATCACGGGCTGGACCGTGGTTTCAGGATGAATCGAATCTCTATCCCTGCTCCGGACAGCCCCCTCTCCCGCTTGCGGGAGAGGGTTGGGGAGAGGGGCTCTTTGCTCTTGCTTGGCACGCCCGCTCAACCCTCCTCCAGCACCACCACCCGCTGCCCCGCCCGCACCGGCGAGCCGGGCTGCACGCGGACCTCGCGGACCACGCCGTCGCGCGGGGCGGTCAGGGGGATCTCCATCTTCATCGACTCGAGGATCACCAGGGTGTCGCCGGCCTTGACGCTGGCGCCCTCGCTCACCTGCACCTGCCAGAGGTTGCCGGCGACGTGGCTTTCGATGGCGTGCTGGCCGGCGCCCAGGGGCGCGTCCTCGCCCAGCTCGGGGGCGACTTCCTCGCTCTCGAAGTGGGCCTGGCCGGAGGCGATCCAGCGTTGCCGCTCGGCGTCGAAGGCGGCGCGCTGGTGGCTGCGGAAGGCCTCGATGCCGTCCGCCTCGCGGGCCAGGAAGGCCTGGTAGTCGGCCAGGCGCAGCTCGCTTTCCTCGATGCGCAGCGGGTAGCGGCCCAGCGGGAAGTCGCGGCGGATGCGCAGCAGCTCCTCCGCGCTCACCGGGTAGAAGCGGATCTGGTCGAAGAAGCGCAGCAGCCAGGGCTTGCCGGCGAAGGCCTCGACCTCGCGGTAGCGGTTCCACATCTGCAGGGTGCGGCCGACGAACTGGTAGCCGCCGGGGCCTTCCATGCCGTACACGCACAGGTAGGCGCCGCCGATGCCCACGGAGTTCTCGGCGGTCCAGGTGCGCGCCGGGTTGTACTTGGTGGTGACCAGGCGGTGGCGCGGGTCCAGCGGGGTGGCCACCGGCGCGCCGAGGTAGACGTCGCCCAGGCCCATGACCAGGTAGCTGGCCTCGAACACCGTGCGGTACACCGCCTGCAAGTCCGGCAGCTCGTTGATGCGGCGGATGAACTCCAGGTTGCTCGGGCACCAGGGGGCGTCCTTGCGCACCGTGGTCATGTATTTCTCGATGGCCAACTGGCAGGCCGGGTCGTCCCAGGACAGCGGCAGGTGGACGATCCGCGAGGGCACCTTGAGGTCGCGTGCCGCGCAGACTTCGTCCCACAGCCCGGCGACCGTCTCCAGCAGCTGCGCCAGGGGCAGCGTCTCGGGCTGGTAGTGCACCTGCAGCGAGCGGATGCCCGGGGTGAGGTCGATCACGCCGGGCAGCGCCAGGGCCTCCAGCGCCTGCATCAGTGCGTGGGCGCGGAAGCGCAGCACCAGGTCCAGCTCGGGTTGGCCGATTTCCAGCAGCAGGTGGGTGTCGCCGGCCAGGCGGGCGAGCAGGCGGGTGTCATCGCGGCCGAGGTCGAGGACGATGGGCGAGCTTGGCTCGGTTGCTCTTGTAGGAGCGAGGGGGGCGCCCCAGCCCTTGCTCGCGAACCCGGTGCCGAGCTGTTCGCGAGCAAGCTCGCTCCTACGAAGAGCGCGATATTCCGCGGATTGGGAGAGAGCCAGTTCGCGAGCGGTGGCGATATCGACCGGCTCGAAGCGCACCTTGTCGCCGGCCTTGAGCTGGCCGAGCTGCCAGAGGTCGGCCTCGATCACCGTCACCGGGCAGACGAAGCCGCCCAGGCTGGGGCCGTCGGGGCCGAGGATCACCGGCATGTCGCCGGTGAAGTCCACCGCGCCGATGGCGTAGGGGTTGTCGTGGATGTTCGACGGGTGCAGGCCGGCCTCGCCGCCGCTGTCGCGCACCCATTCCGGCTTCGGCCCTATCAGGCGCACGCCGGTGCGGCTGGAGTTGAAGTGGACTTCCCAGTCGGTGGCGAAGAAGGTGCGGATGTACGCCGGGGTGAAGTATTCCGGCGCGCCGTGGGGGCCGTAGATCACCCGGATGCGCCGCAGCGCCGGCAGCTCGCTGCGCAGTTCGGCGGGCAGGCTGGCGCCGTGGCGGGCGTCGGCGAGCGGCGCCAGGTGCAGCACGTCGCCGGCGCGCAGGGCGCGGCCGCCGTGGCCGCCGAACTGGCCGAGGGTGAAGGTGCTTTTGCTGCCCAGGTAGTCCGGCAGTTGCAGGCCGCCGCGCAGGCACAGGTAGCTGCGCGCGCCGGCCCCGGCGATGGCGCCGAGGCTCAGGGTGGAGCCGGCGGGCACGAACAGGCTGGTGTCCATGGGCTGCTCGCGGCCGTCCAGTTGCACGGCCAGCGGCGCACCGGTCACGGCCACCACCGCGTCGGTGTTGAAGCGCAGGCTCGGGCCGCTGAGGGTGATCTCCAGCGCCGCCGCGCCTTCCGGGTTGCCCAGCAGGCGGTTGCCCAGGCGCAGCGCGCGGTCGTCCATCGGCCCCGACGGCGGCACGCCCACGGCCCAGTAGCCTAGGCGGCCGGGGTAATCCTGCACGCTGGTCTGGGTGCCGGCGCCCAGCACCTCGAAAGTGTCGGCGCGGTAGCGCAGGCCCTCCAGGCAGCGCGTCCAGGGCGAGCCGCTGGCGAAGGGCGCGTCGGCGATGATCTGGCGCAGGTAGGCGCGGTTGCTTTCCACGCCGTACAGCCGGGTGTCCGCCAGGGCGTGGTCGAGGGCGGCGCCGGCTTCGGCGCGGCTGGGCGCCCAGGCGATCAGCTTGGCGATCATCGGGTCGAAGTAGGGCGGTATCTCGCAGCCGGCTTCCACCCAGGTGTCGATGCGCAGGGCCCGGCCGTCGGCCGGCGGGAAGCGCACGGCGGTGAGCAGGCCGGGGCTGGGCTGGAAGTCGCGGCCCGGGTCCTCGGCGTACAGGCGCGCCTGAATGGCGTGGCCGCTGGGCTTGAGCGCGGCGGCCAGTTCGGCCAGCGGCGGCAGGCAGCCGGCGGCCAGTTCGATCATCCAGCGCACCAGGTCGACGCCCCAGACCTGCTCGGTGACGCCGTGCTCCACCTGCAGGCGGGTGTTCACTTCGAGGAAGTAGAAGCGTTCGGCCTCGCTGTCGTAGACGAATTCCACGGTGCCGGCGCTGCGGTAGCTGACCGCTTTGGCCAGTTGGATGGCCGCCGCGCAAAGCGCGTCGGCCATGCCCGTCGGCAGGTTCGGCGCCGGGGTTTCCTCCAGCACCTTCTGGTTGCGCCGCTGCACCGAGCAGTCGCGCACGCCGAGGGCGATGACCTCGCCGGCGCCGTCGCCGAACACCTGCACTTCCAGGTGGCGGGCGCGCTGGATGTATTTCTCGATGAACACCCCGGCATCGCTGAAGTTGTTCTGCCCCAGGCGTTTCACCGCGTCGAAGGCTTCGCCCAGCTCTTGCGCCGAGCGGCACACGCGCATGCCGATGCCGCCGCCGCCGGCGGTGCTCTTGAGCATCACCGGGTAGCCCACGCGTTCGGCGGCGGCGAGGGCGGCGTCGAGGCTTTCCAGCAGGTCGGTGCCTTCGAGCAAGGGCACGCCCTGTTCGCGGGCCAGGGCGCGGGCGGTGTGCTTCAGGCCGAACAGCCGCAGCTGTTCCGGCGTCGGGCCGACGAAGGCAATGCCGGCGGCTTCGCAGGCCTCGGCGAAGGCGGCGTTCTCGGAAAGGAAGCCGTAGCCGGGGTGGATGGCCTGGGCGCCGCTGGCGCGGGCGGCGGCGAGGATCTTGTCGACCGCGAGGTAGGTGCCGGCGGCGGGGCCGGCGCCCAGTTCGAAGGCTTCGTCGGCCTGCTGCACGTGCAGGCTGGCGGCGTCGGCCTCGGCGTAGACCGCCACGCCGCCCACGCGCAGTTCACGAAGCGTCCGCAGGATGCGGCAGGCGATGGCGCCGCGGTTGGCGATCAGGAGCTTGTCGAACATGAGGAAGTCCCCATGGGGTGGCGGGCCGTCCCGCCGTCAGTCGGTGCGCACCACGGTCGTCCGTGGTGGAAACAGGTTCCATAGGATGGGTTGAGCGAAGCGATACCCATCAATCGCCGGAGGATTCGCGATGGGTTTCGCGGGGCTCAACCCATCCTACGGGGGCTCCGTGCAGGCATTGTCCCGAACGGCTCTGGCACAGCAGGAACAGCCAGCGCCGTACCGCTTGCAGCCTGCCGCTTGCTGCTTGCGGCTGCTTCAGTCCCATACCAGCAACTCCGCCGGCGTCGGGTTCCAGCCGTTGCAGGGGTTGTTCAGTTGCGGGCAGTTGGAGATCAGCACGATGACGTCCATGTGCGCGAGCAGCTCGACGTACTTGCCGGCGGCGGAGATGCCGTCCTCGAAGGTCAGGCCGCCCTCGGCGGTGACCGGCACGTTCATGAAGAAGTTGATGTTGTGGCTGATGTCGGCCTTGCCCAGGCGCCCGTCGTGCAGGGCCGCGCGCAGGAAGTTGTCGCGGCAGCTGTGCATGTAGCGCTTGTCCAGGGCGTAGCGCACCGTGTTGCTTTCCTGGGCGCAGGCGCCGCCGAGGGTGTCGTGGCGGCCGCAGGTGTCGGCGACGATGCTCAGCATCGGGTTGCCGAGGTTGGAATAGAGCACGCTGCCGGCGCTGAGGTAGACGCTGCCCTGTTTGCGCAGGGTGCGCTGCACGTCGTAGCGCTCGCGTGGGTTGCGCGCGTTGTAGAACAGGGTGTCGACCGCCTGGTTGCCTTCCAGGTCGAGGATGCGCAGGGTCTGGCCGGCCTTGAGTTCGCTCAGGCTGGGTTCGCCGGCATTGATGAGAGTGCGCGAGACGGCGGCTTCGGGGTGCTTGGCGCTGTGGCTGATGGGCATGCAAGTGTCCTCTGTCTTTTCCAATCAGATGAACAGGCGTTCGGTGTTGTGGAAGCCGCGGCCGTTCTCCGGCCGCGAAGTGCGGCAGAGCACGCTGATGCCGTCGGATTCGACCTTGTGCCAGGACAGGCCGATGGGCTTGGGCGCGTAGCGCGGGTTCGGGTCCATGGGGTGCTGCAGCGCGGTGAGCACCACCAGGGTGTCCATCGGCGCGTACAGCTCGACGTAGTCGCCGGCCTTGGAGTTGCCCTCGACGAAGCGGAAGCAGCCGTCGGCGTCGACGTCCACGCGGCTGAACAGGTTCAGGCACATCAGCAGGTCCTGCAGGCGCATGTCCCACTTGCCCATTTCCACCAGCAGGTTGTCCGCGCCGTTGCGGTGGAAGCCGTTGCGCAGTTCCTGGTAGCGGCCCTGGCCGTACTTCTCCAGCACTTCGGCGGCGTTGAGCACGCCGCCGAAGCTGTCGTGCCAGCCGCAGGTGTCGGCGCTGATGGCCGCCAGCACCCGGCCCATGTCCGAGTACAGGCAGTGGCCGGCAGTGAGCTTGGCGGTGTGCTGGGCCTTGAGGCTGTCCGGCAGGTTCAGCCGCTCGCTTTTCTCCTGGGCGTTGAACAGCAGCAGGCTGACGTTGCCGCCGCCTTCGAGGTCGGTCAGGCGCAGCAACTGGCCGCGCTTGAGGACGAAGGAGGTGTGGCCGCCGCCGGGGACGGTTTCCTCGTAGAGGGTGGGGCGCAGGGCGAGGGATGCGGTCATGGGGGTTTCCTCAGTAGGCCGGGGTGATCACCGGCGCGGCCGGCTGCTCCAGGCGCGCCGCCAGGGGCGCGGGGAGGGCGGCGCGGGCCGCGCGGCGGTCGGCGTTGAGCGGGATGTCGTAGGTGATGCGGGCGCCGTAGGCGTTGGGCGCCTGCGGGTCGTGGCGGACCTTGTCGAAGACCAGCAGGCGGGTGCCCAGGCTGAAGCCCTCGGACAGGTCGTGGGTGACCATGAACACGGTCAGCTGGGTTTCCCGCCAGAGCTGCAGCAGCAGTTCGTGCATGTCCTTGCGGATGCCCGGGTCGAGGGCGCCGAAGGGTTCGTCGAGCAGCAGCACGCGCGGCTTCATCACCAGCGCCTGGGCGATGGCCAGGCGCTGCTGCATGCCGCCGGAGAGCGCGCTGGGGTACTTGTCCAGGGCATGGCCGAGGCCGACCTTGCGCAGCAGTTCGGCGGCCTGTGCGCGGGCCTCGCGGCGGGCCGCGCCGAACAGCCGGCCGAGCAGTTTCGAGCGCGGCAGCTCCAGGCCCAGGGCGACGTTGTCGAGCACGCTCAGGTGCGGGAACACCGAGTAGCGCTGGAACACCACGCCGCGGCTCGGGTCGGGTTCGGCGGCCAGGCGCTTGCCGTCCAGCAGCAGCTCGCCGCGGCTGGGGCGTTCCTGGCCCAGCAGCAGGCGCAGGAAGGTGGACTTGCCGCAGCCGGAGGCGCCGACCAGGGTGCAGAACTCGCCTTCGGCGACGCGCAGGTTCAGGCGTTCGAGGATCACGTTGTCGGCGTATTCCTGCCAGACGTTGTTCACGTCGATGAAGCTCATGCCTTGCCTCCTTCGTACCAGGGGAAGGCGCGCCGGGTGAGCACGCGCAGGGCCCAGTCCATCAGCCAGGCGAGCAGGGTGATCCAGGCCACGTAGGGCAGGATCACGTCCATGGCCAGGTAGCGGCGCACGAGGAAGATGCGGTAGCCCAGGCCGTCGGTGGCGGCGATGGCCTCGGCGGCGATGAGGAACAGCCAGGCCGAGCCGAGCATCAGCCGCAGCGAGACCAGCAGGCGCGGCAGCAGTTGCGGCAGCATCACGCGCAGGATCAGCGTCCAGGTGCTGGCGCCGAGGGTCTGCGCCTTGATCAGCAGCTCGTTGGGGATTTCCCGGGCGCGCTGCTCGATGTCGCGGGCGATGCAGGGGGCGACGCCGATGACGATCAGCACCACCTTGGACAGCTCGCCGAGGCCGAAGACGATGAACAGCACCGGCAATATCGCCAGCGGCGGGATCATCGACAGCACCGTGAGCAGCGGCGACAGCGGCGCGCCGAACAGCGGCACGCTGCCGGCGGCGATGCCCAGCACCAGGCCGAGCAGGGCGGCGATGCCCAGGCCCAGGCCGAGGCGCTGCAGGCTGGCGCCGGTGTCGCCCCAGAACAGCACTTCGCCGGTGCGCTTGTCTTCGTGCAAGGCCAGGCGCTGGACGGCGTCGGCCATCTGCGCGACGCCGGGCAGCAGCTTGTCGTTGGGGTTCTCCGCCAGCCGCGCCGCCGAGCCGGTGAGGTAGGCGAACAGCAGCAGGGCGAAGGGCAGCAGCACCAGGAACAGGCGGCCGCCGCGCTGGGGGTGGAGGTTGATCAGGCGCATGGTTCCCTACCTGTTTTTCATTGGGTTCCCGCGTTCGCGCACTGCTGTCCGGCACGCCTCATGCTATTAACAGCTGCCCCTGACGCAGGTTGATCTCGCGTATTCGCTCCTGCCGTCGTCGGTAACGTTCGGCCTCCAGGCCTGGGCGCTGAAACAGCGTTGCCTGTACCTCCACCATCAGCATCCACAGGCTTTGCCGCGTTCCCGTCCTGCGTTGGTAAAGGTTCAGCAGCAAGTAGCTGATCAGCGCACAGAGAATCTGGATGCGCACGGCATTCTCGCTACGGCCCAGGAAACGCCTGACCTTCAGGTGTTGCTTGATCCATTTGAAAAACAGCTCGATCCGCCAGCGATCCCGATAGCGCTCGGCGATTTCTGCCGCCGGGCTGCTCAGGTCGTTGGTCGCCAGGCTCAGAGGCGGCTCATCGCCTGGGCGGTTCACCAGGATCCGCCGCAGGGGCTGGGTGTAGTGATTACGCCGTCGGCCACCTGGGTTGCGGTTGGAGAAGCTCACCTCTTCGTCTCGCAGGATCGTTTCCCGGTCTTGCTGGGGAACCTCGCGCTGGGCCAGGACCTTGAGCCGCACATTGGACTTGAATCGTGTGACGAAGCGGGCCTTCTGGGCATCCAGGCTCGCCCACCAGTTGAAGTCGTAATAGCCCTTGTCGAATACGTAGGTGGCCTGTGGCTCGATACCCAGCGTCCGGCCTTCGTCGATGTCGTTGACGTTGGCTGCGCTGAAGCTGCAATGCACCGGTGCTGCCGCCTGCTCGGCATACAGCACATGGACTTTCAGCCCCTGGGAGCGGGTTCGATTGGACAGCGTCCATTCGTCGAAGCCAGGGCCCTTGAGGGTGATCGTGGTGGAGTCCAGCAGGTACAGCAGTTCCTTCCCGTCACGGCGTAACTGCCGGCAGACGCCCGCCATCAGGTAGTGCGCAACCTGGGCGAAGACCTCGGTATTACGGCGTTCGTTGGCATCGGCCAGGGTGGAACGCCGGATCGGGCCCGTCCCCAGGTGATAGTGCTGATGGGGATGGCTGTTGAAGCTGGTTTCAAGCGCCCGCAGGCTGCTCACGCCGGCCAGTTGGGCATACACCATGGCGACCAGGTGATCCCAGCTGCCAAAGCGCTTGCTGTGCTTGTCGGCGCCGTGTTCGGCGACCAGTCGATCGAAGACGCCGCGAGGCAGCGCTTTTAGTACATCGTGAAAACGGCTTATCCTGAACATCTTGCGGGGGCTGTGAGGTTGAGTTGGCGCTCAACGGTTTAACCCGTGCCTTCAGCCCCCGCAAGCCCTCCAGACGCCCCCTCGAAAATATTCCGGACAGTAGTGCGCGTTCGCGGGAATGACGCTGGGGGAAGGAGCCTCGTCTCGTCATCCCCGCGAACGCGGGGAACCAGAAACCACGCGTCAGAGCTTGCCGTCGGCGGCCAGCTGCACGTAGGTCGGGTCGAAGCGCAGCTTGAGGTTGCCGGCGTCGCCGTAGCTGGCGCCGCCGGCGAAGCTCATGCCCACCGCGTCGGCCGACTTGGCGCCTTCGCCGAGCAGGCCGTGGGCGAAGGAGAACTTCGCGACGCGCTGCATGGTTTCCGCCAGCGCCGGGCTGGTGGCGAAGGCCAGGGCCTCGGCCGGGGTGGCGAACAGCCGGGTGGTGGCCAATTGCGCCTGGTAGCCGGCGAGGTCGGTGCCCGAGGCCTTGGCCATGTGTTCCAGGGCAGCCTTGGCTTGCGCGTCGTCGGCCTTCATCAGCGCCACCGTCTCGAACCAGGCGCCGGCCAGGGCCTTGCCCAGGGCCGGGTTGTCCTTCAGCGTCCGGCTGTTGACCACCATCATGTCCATGATCTCGCCGGGCACCTTGCTGGAGTCGAACACCTCGCTGGTGCCGGGCTTGGCGCGGGCTTCGGCGAGCATCGGGTTCCAGGTGGTCACCGCCTGCACCTCGTCGGTGTTGAAGGCCGCGGCGATGTCGGCGTCGGAGGTGTTCACGGTCTTCACGTCCTTCTCGCTCAGCCCGGCGTGCTCCAGGGCGCGGGCCAGCAGGTAGTGGGAGACCGACAGTTCCACCAGGTTGATGTCCATGCCCTTGAGGTCGGCGACGGTCTTGCCCGCGCCCTTGACCACGATGCCGTCGTTGCCGTTGGAGAAGTCGCTGACGATCAGCGCGGTGGAGTCCACGCCGCCGGCGGCGGGGATGGTCAGGGCGTCCATGTTGGTCATGGTGCAGCCGTCGAACTGCCCGGCGGTGTACTGGTTGATCGACTCGATGTAGTCGTTGAGCTGGGTGACCTTGATCTGGATGCCGTACTTCTTCGCCCACTTGTCGACGATGCCGTGGCTGGCGGCGTATTCCCAGGGCATCCAGCCGGCGTAGATGGTCCAGCAGAGGTTGAAGCTGTCCTTGGGCGCGGCGGAGGCGCCGAGGCTTAGGGCTGTCAGGGCTGCGGCGAGCAGGGCGGGCAGACGGGGCTTGCGCATGGGGAACCTCCGGTTGGTTGTCGGGCGGGCAGGAGTCGGGCGGCTAGGTCGCGCTCTTCTCCCGGGCTTTTGTCCCGCCGTGTAACCTCGCTGGAGGTCGATGGCTCTCGGACCAGTCACTCGCCATGCGAGCCGGAACCCTAGCCATCCATTTTCGAATTGTGGTGCCGCCGGCCCGCGTTGGCGGGCGATTCCTGCACGCCGCTGACAAAGCGAGGGGCGTGCCAACTTCGCCCAGGGCCCGTGGCAGAAGGCTTGGCTCCGCCGGGCGGGGTGTTGCGCCGGGCCGCCATGCGCCCTGATGAGGCACGCCGCCACATCCTGGTGCGCCAGTCGAAAGTCGGTGTCGGCCGGTGCGCGGCCCACGGCAGACTGCGCGGACCATCCACCCCATCGGAGTCGCCCATGTCGCACCTGCTGTCCTTCGCCAAGGGCGCGCTGGCCATGTTCTGGCTGGCCGCCGCGGTCAACCTGCTGTACCCGTTCGGCGAGCTGTACCGCCCGCTGCTGTTGCTCTCGGTCGTGCTGTTGGCGCTGCACGCCGGCGAGGTGCTGCTGCTGGGCCGGCGCCTGAAGGCGCGCCGGCAACCCTGGCTGGAACGCCTGCAGGTACTGTTCTTCGGCGTGCTGCACCTGCCCGCGCTGCGGGTAAATCCGTGATTTACATAAGCTTTACCCTGTAGCCGGGCACCGCCGCCGGGGCGCCGGGTCTGATCGTATAAGCCGCTGATTCGAAGCGGATGCCGATCAGGAGTTAGCCATGCGTCGCCTTCTCGTTGCCCTGCTGTTGTTCCTGCCGCTGTCCGGCTGCGTGGTCTACGAACACGACCATGGCGGCTGGCGCGGTGGCCATCGCTACTACGCGCCTCCGCCGCCGCCGGTACGCTACGCCCCGGCCCCCGGCTACTACTGGCGTCGCTGATGCCCCTGCTGACGGCACCTTCGGGTGCCGTCAGTGCCAAGGGCGGCCATCAAGGATGGTGGTACTGGGCGCTATCCCGGACGATCAGCGATGGCGCCAGCTTTTCGGATTCCACTGTTTTCCCTTCCATGAGCTTCAGCAGCAGTTCGACGGAGCGATAGCCCATCTCGTGCATGGGAGAGCGCACGCTGCTCAGTGGTATCGGGAGTTGGGAGGCGAGGGGCGTATCGTTGAATCCAATGATGGCGATATCGCGCCCCGGCGTTAGGCCATGGGCCCTGGCCGCACCCATGAGCCCGATTGCGAGGAAGTCGTTGACCGCGAATATTGCAGTGGGTGGGGTGGATTCGGAAAGCAGCTTCATACCGGATTCATAGCCGGCAGGTGCATCGAAATGGCTGTTCAGGATCCACTCGGGTGGAATCCGGATACCTGCTTCCCGGCAGCGCTCGACGAAGCCCGCGGTTCTGTCCAGACCGGTGCTGGCGAAGGTTTCCCCAGCAATCACCGCTAGCCGGGTATGCCCTTGTTCCAGGAAGTACTGCGCGGCCAGGCGGCCACCTTGGTAGTCGTCGCAAGTAACCGCACAGTAGTCGCCGGCATGGCGGCTGACCAGCACGAACGGAATGCCTCGCTTGGCGATGTCCTGCAGGAACCGATTGTCCGAGGTCATGTGCGCATCGCCGATGATCAGCCCGTCGACCCGTCGGGCCAGGGCCATTTCTCCTCTTTCGCGTTGGTTCTCCAGCGAGTCGTTGGTGTTGAAGACGAAGGTGAAGACGCGATTGTTCGTCGCTGCTTCGTCGATGCCTTCGTAGATGGTCGCCAGCACCAGGTCCGACAGGCGCGGTACCAGAACCCCTATGACCTGGCTGCGCTGGGTCTTGAGGCTGGTGGCGTGTGGGTTGGGTCGATAGTTCAATTCCGCGGCGAGTTGCCTGATGCGCTGGACCGTTTCGGGGGAGGCCGCCAGTGCAGCGCTGTCCTGCGAGCCATTCAACACGCGGGATACCGTGGAGACATGGACCCCCAGGCGCGCAGAAAGCTCCTTCAGCGTGATGGGCTTGTTTCTCCGGTTCTCCATACCTTCCTTCATGCGGGTGTGTTGCGGGGGAGGAGCCGCAAGTGTGCCGCCTTCCCAGCGGGATTTGAACATCGACGGCTGGGGCAAGCAGGTCTCGGCCAGTCTTTTCGAGGGCGACGAAGTGCTTTTCATGAGGGTTGACTTTTTTTCCTGATCCTCCATATTTCGCAAACCCAAACGTTTGGGTTGTTTTGGCCAAACGTTTGCCTAACAACAAAAAGAGGAAAAAGTCATGAGTCAAACCCAAGGCGCGGGCGTGAGCCCGGTGCGCATCGCAGTACTCCAGTTCGATCCGCAGGTCGGCATGGAAAATCGGGATCGCAATCTACGGCACGGGCTGGGGATGGCTCAGCAAGCGGCGGAGGCTGGGGCCAACCTGATCGTGATGCCTGAACTGGCGAACACGGGCTATTTGTTCACTTCGCGCGAGGAGGCGTTCGAGCACGCCGAGGAGGTACCCAACGGGCCAAGTGTTCAGGTCTGGATGGATTTCGCGCGCAAGCACAAGGTCTATCTTGTTGCCGGCGTGGCCGAGCGGGAGGGGATGCAACTCTACGACTCTGCCGTGCTGGTTGGGCCGGAAGGCTTCATTGGCCACTATCGCAAGGCCCACCTGTGGAACCTGGAAAAACTCTGGTTCACTCCGGGGAACCTGGGCTTCCCGGTGTTCGATACGCCGATTGGCCGCATTGGCCTGCTGATCTGCTGGGATATCTGGTTTCCCGAAGTTCCGCGTCTGCTGGCGCAGCAAGGCGCCGACATCATCTGCAGCGTCAACAACTGGGTGTGGACGCCGCCGCCGCTGTTCGACGAGTCGGGCAAGTGCATGGCGTCCTATCTGACGATGACCGCTGCCCATGTGAACAATGTCTTCATCGCAGCGGCAAATCGCGTGGGAACGGACAGGGGCGAGCGTTTCCTGGGATGTTCGCTGATCGCTGGCACCAATGGATGGCCTATCGGCGAGGTGGCTCCCGCGGACAAGGAGGTCATCCTCTATGCCGATGTGGACCTGAGCTCGGCGCGCAGCGCGCCGATATGGAACAACCTGAACGACCTGCTGCGTGATCGTCGTGTCGATCTCTACGACGCCATGCTGGGCTATACCGGCCATCGCGCTTTTCCACGCTGAGGAGACTCTTCATGGAAAACGCATCCATGGCTGGAAAAGCCGGCAGCCGGAACGCTCCCATTCTCACTCTGGTCGTGAACGGCATGGCCGCTGCTGTATTGGTGGCCGTTCTGTCGAGTCTCGCCTATGCCGCCACCTTTCTCGGCCAGTCGTCCAGCGCATCCTGGCCGGGGTTCGCCGGGCTGATGGCCGAACTGCCCGGGCCCATGGCAGCATTGCGTTGGCTATTGGGCGACATGAGCGAGGCGACCTTTTACAAACATGAGCTCGCCTCCATTGGCATGCTCGCCGGTGCGCTCCTGGCCTACTGGGGATACCGGAAGGGGAGAGCCTGGCAGGGTTTTGCCATTGCCTATGGCACGGGGCTTTGGCTCTGGATACTGCTGAGTTCGGTACTTGGGTTGGTCCTGAGTAATCTGCTGTGGGGCTGGACGTTGTTTGCCAGCACTGCCTGGCAACCCACCTTCGTCCCCTTCGTTTCCTTGCCGGCGGCGATGGTCCTCATGTTTGGCCGAGGCTGGCGGGTGGCATTGACCGGAGCGGTAATGGGGGCGTTGCTGGTCACCCCTTGCTCATTGCTGATCGTCAATTACTTCTGCAATCCACTCTCCCTGCCAAGCGTCATCGGTAATGTCGGCGGCATGGCGCTTGGTAGCGTGATCGCGTTCATTCTTTGCCGTCGCCTGCAGTGGTTGCGCGGTAATACCGGGGACGTGGAGACGGGTGATTCGCCGAACCCATCCGTTCAGACGGGCCATGGTGCGATCTGGACGGTCAGAAGAATCCTGGCGGACTTCACGGAGGCCCCGTTCTGGGGAAACGAGCTGGCCAGCCTGGGGCTTATCCTGGGCGTCATGCTCGCTGCGGTATTGAATCCTTTGGGACCTGTCTACGGGACCGGGCTGCTTGCCCCGCTGTTGACGGCCCAGGCTCTGGCTTCGGCCGTGGGAGTCGTGATCTGGCGTCGCCAGTGGATAGCCAGAGGTTGGTATCCGACCTATATCCCTGTGGTCTCTGTCGCGCCTGCGGCGGTATTGACCTATGGGGGAGCGCCAATCGCCATCCTGGTCGGCGCCACTTTGGGAGCGCTGTTGGGGCCGCCGTTGGCAACCTTTGTTTCTAGCCGCTTGCCCAGGGATATCCATCCCTATGTGGGTAACGTGGTATCCATGGCAATTTGCACATTGCTCGTCGTCCCGCTCATTGGCTACTTGCCAGGGGTATGAACACCCTGATTCTTCACTTCCCGCCAACACTGAACGGCCGTTCTTGCCACTGCGTATCCATTAATTAAACCAGCTGGGGCCCGGGACATTGGAATATGTCTCATGCCTGACTGTTCCTTTCAGAAGGTGTTCTGTTCGCGCCTTCCTTGTAGAGGTATGCCCGTGTATTCGAATAATGGAAATTTCCGCTATGTGATTTTCTCAATGATCGTGCTATTGGCTCTGATCAATTATGTTGATCGTGGAGCGATCTCTTATGCTGCCGAAGCTATTACCGGGGAGTACGGACTAGATAAAAAAGAGTGGGGTGCTGTATTAGGTTACTTCGGCTATGGCTATATGTTCGGTGCCCTGGTCGGCGGGATGCTGGCGGACCGTTTCGGCCCGCGCCGGGTATGGATAGTTGCGGGTTTTGCCTGGTCCGTCTTCGAGATAGCCACCGCCTATGCCGGAGAAATTGGCCTGGCCATGGCTGGTGGCTCCGCCCTGGCGGGTTTCGCGCTGGTCCGTGTGTGTTTTGGTTTTTCCGAAGGGCCGGCCTATTCCATCATCAATAAGACCATAAGCAACTGGGCAACGACGCGGGAACGTGGCTTCGTTGTCGGCTTCGGTTTGCTGAGCACTCCCCTGGGGGCCTTGCTGACCGCTCCGGTTTCAGTCGGGCTGCTGCACCTGACCGGCAGTTGGAGAAGTATGTTCATTATCCTTGGGGTTGCAGGGTTGGTAGTTCTCTTCCTGTTCATGAGGATTTTTACCGATCACCCCAGGGATAATCCACGCGTCTGTGCTGAAGAACTGGCTGAGATTGAAAGCTCACAAACCTCCAGCGGCTCCAGGTCGGTTGAGGGGAGCCTGAAGCTTGCTTGGTGGGAGTTTTTCCGCAGCAGGACTCTGGTGCTGAATACAGTCGGGTACTTTTCTTTTATTTATGTGAACTTCCTGCTGTTGACCTGGACGCCTAAATATCTTCAGGACCAATTCAATTATTCCCTTTCCTCCCTGTGGTACATGGGCATGATCCCCTGGATTGGCGCCTGCTTCACCGTTTTGCTCGGAGGGCGCCTGTCCGATTGGCTACTCAGGCGCAGTGGCCGGCTGGTGGTGGCTCGTAGTTGGTTCGCCTCGGCGTGCCTGCTGTTGACTACCCTGTGCTTCCTCCTGGTTTCCCAGGCTGAGTCGGCGGTTGTGGTGGTGGCCTTGATGACGCTGGCGAATGCGCTCAATGCCCTGCCCAATTCGGTCTACTGGGCCGTGGTCATCGACAGCTCTCCTGCCAACCGGGTGGGAACCTTCAGTGGATTGATGCATTTCATCGCCAACATCGGCGCGGTCGCGGCTCCCACGCTGACGGGATATCTCACCCTGCAGTACGGCTATTCATCGATGTTCATGGCCGCCGCAGTGGCAACGGCCATTGGTATGTCGGCCATGGTGCTGGTACGCCCTGGGCTGAAATCACGAAATGAAGACAGGCGCGCCGACGATGCTGTCACCGAGGCGCGATAGGTTCGATATGGGGATTGAAAATGTCCATTAGCAACAAGCTGCACCCCCCTGCGGTTGGTTTCTTCGCTGGCAGGGACCTGACCGCGCTTGCCCGGGAAATACGAGCAGGAAGCCTGACCTCGGTGGCTTTGGTGAAGCATGCGCTGGATGGCGTGGAGAAGCTGAACCCGGCGCTCAATGCCTTCGCTCATGTGGCAAGGGATAAGGCTCTCGAAGAGGCCATGAGGGCTGATCGTGAGTTGGCCACAGGCATCGATAAGGGGCCGTTGCACGGTATTCCCGTCGGCATAAAGGACAATATTTCCACTGCCGGCGTGCCTATGACCATGGGCTCCGCGCACTTCAATGGATATGTCCCGGATCGGGATGCGGCATGCGTTGCCGCGCTGAGAAAGGCCGGAGCGATCATTTTCGGCAAGACGACTACCCATGAGTTCGCCTACGGCCCCACGGGGGACTGTGCCGTGCAGGGGGCCACTCGAAATCCTTGGGACACAACGAGAATTCCAGGCGGGTCGAGTTGCGGGAGTGCCGTGGCGGTTGCCGCCGGCATTCTGCCCGTGGCCTTGGGCACGGATACGGGAGGTTCCGTGCGCATACCCGCGGCCTTGACCGGTGTGGTCGGCTTCAAGCCCAGCTACGCTCGCATTCCCATGGACGGCGTATTCCCGCTGTCGAAAACCCTGGACCATGTTGGTGTGATCGCCGGGAGCGCTGCGGATGCCGCGGTAGTGTCCGGGATTCTTTTCGCACCGAAGGAGGACATGTCCGCAATGGCTGCGGAGCGATCTCTCGCCGAGATATCGATCGCCTGGGTTCCGCCCGCTTTGTTCGAGGCATATGGCCCTGCTGTCGAGAGGTCCGTATACGGGGTCCTGAGTTCGGTCCTGGAGAAAGAGCCTCCTGTTGCCCAGTTGATGGAGGCGATGGTCGACGATCTGCGCAAAGCCATTGGCTGGGTGCAGAAAAGCGAAGCATACGAGGTACATGCGGAACGGATTGCGGAGCACCCCGAACTGTTCCAGCCCGAAGTGCTTGAGCGCCTATTGGCATCATGCGAGGTCAGGGGCTGGGAGTACGTGCGGGGAATGGCCTTACGCCAAAGATGCCAGGCGCTTTTCGGGTCCTTGCTAGGGGAGCACGACTTCTTGGCCATGCCGACGGTTCCCCTTGTCGCCCCAAGGCTATATGAGCGCTTGGTCCATATCGACGGACGGGACATCCCTGTGCGGGACTCCTTGCTGGGCTTGACCAATGCATGGAACCTGCTGGGGCTTCCTGCCATCAGCATTCCTTGTGGAACGGTGGAGGGACTACCCATAGGGCTTCAACTGGTCGGTGGGTTGGGGCGTGACGAGCATGTGCTTGAGGTGGCCCGATTGCTGGAGAAGCTTTCTTGGACTGGATAGTTTCCTGGCTATGACTGACGGCACCTTCGGGTGCCGTCAGTCGTTCTGCGCCGGGCCTTCGACGCCCTGGCCGTCGACCTGCAGCAATAGCTCGACGAACGCCTGGGCCGCCGGCGACAGGCTGCGGCTGGCGTGGCGCACCAGGCCGTAGGCCGAGCCGCGCAGCGCGGCGTCGCCGGCCTGGCGCGGCCAGGGCAGGGTGGCCAGGCGCCCGGCGGCGACGTCGGCGGCCACCACGTCGGCCACCGCCAGGCACAGCACGTCGCTGCCGCGCACCAGTTCCTTGAGCATCAGCACGTCGTCGCACTGCACGTCCAGCGGCTGCTCGCGGCCCAGGCTGCGGGCCAGGCGCTGGTGGGCGTCGCGCGGCAGGCGCGGGCCGGCCAGCGGGTAGTCGCGCAGGTCGTCGATGGCCAGGCGCCCGCGCGCCAGCAGCGGGTGGCCGGGTCGGCAGAACAGCAGGCTGTCGTGCTCGCGCAGCGGCTGGATGTCCAGGCGCGGGTCGCCCTGCAGTTCGCGGCAGTCGGCGACGAACAGTTCCAGCTCGTCGTCCAGCAGGCGCCGGTGCAGCAGCTGCCAGTTCTCGATGGCCAGCGCCACGCTGACCCGCGGGTGGGCGCGGCTGAAGGCCGCGAGGGTCTGCGGCAGCAGGCGCGCGGCGGGGAAGGGGCCGGCGCCCAGGCGCAGTTCGCCGGCCTCCAGGTTGCCCAGCTGGCTCACCGCGTTGTCCAGCGCGCGGCTGCCGGCCAGCAGGCGGCGGGCGTGCTCCAGCACCAGCCGGCCGTGGGCGGTCAGGCTGATGCCGCGCGGGTTGCGGTCGAGCAGGCGGCAGTCGAGCTGGTTTTCCAGGGCCTGGATGCTGCGCGAGAGCGCCGGCTGGCTGAGGTTCACCGCTTCGGCGGCGCGGGCGAAGTGGCCGTGTTCGGCGAGGGCGACGAAATGGCGGAGCTGGCGCAGGTCGGTCATGCTTGGTATGCATCAGGATCGGTAAAGGAATGCATTGGAATTATTGCCATGCCTGCCGGCATAGTGCCAGGCATTCCCATAACAAGAACCGGAGTTTTCCATGCTGCGCCTTTCCGCCGCCGTCCTGCTGGCCGGCCTGTCGCCCGTGCTGCTCGCCGCCGACGACCCCACCGATGCGCCCAAGCCGCCCAGCGCCTTCACCGTGGCCCTGCAGCAGAAGGTCCGCGAGACGCTGCCGTTCAACGACCGCGCCGACTTCGCGCGGGTCGAGCAGGGGCTGATCAAGCGCCCGGAACAGCTGGTGATCCGCAACGACGACGGCAGCGTGGCCTGGCAACTGGGCGGCTTCGGCTTCCTCGATGCTGGCCAGGACATCGACAGCATCAACCCCAGCCTGCAGCGCCAGGCCCTGCTCAACCTCAAGTACGGGCTGTACAAGGTCGCCGACGGCATCTACCAGGTGCGCGGCTTCGACCTGGCCAACATCACCTTCGTCCAGGGCGACAGCGGCTGGATCATCATCGACACCCTGACCACCCCGGCCACTTCCAAGGCTGCCTACGCCCTGGTCAGCCAGGAGCTGGGGCAGAAGCCGATCAAGGCGATCATCTACAGCCACGCCCACGTCGACCACTTCGGCGGGGTGAAGGGCCTGGTGAGCCAGGAACAGGTGGACAAGGGCGAGGTGCAGATCATCGCGCCCAAGGGCTTCATGGAGTCGGCGATCAAGGAGAACGTGCTGGCCGGCAACGCCATGCTGCGCCGCGCCACCTACCAGTACGGCACCGAGCTGCCCAAGGGCCCACGCGGGCTGGTGGACATGGCCATCGGCAAGGCCGTCGCCCACGGGCCGATGAGCCTGATCGCGCCGACCCGGCTGATCGAGAAGGACGACGAGCAGCTGCGCATCGACGGCGTCGACTTCGCCTTCCAGAACACCCCCGGCACCGAGTCGCCCTCGGAGATGAACGTCTGGCTGCCGAAGCAGAAGGCCCTGCTGATGGCCGAGAACGTCACCGGCACCCTGCACAACCTCTACACCCTGCGCGGCGCCGAGACCCGCGACGCGCTGGGCTGGAGCAAGTACATCAACGAGGCGCTGCACCGCTACGGCAACCAGGCCGAGGTGATGTTCGCCGTGCACAACTGGCCGCGCTGGGGGCATGAGGACATCGTCCGCACCCTGGAGAAGCAGCGCGACCTCTACGGCTACCTCAACGACCAGAGCCTGCACCTGGCCAACCAGGGCGTGACCATCAACCAGATCCACGAGCGCTTCCAGCTGCCGCCGGAGCTGGCCAACGAGTGGTACAACCGCGGCTACCACGGCTCGGTCAGCCACAACGTGCGCGCGGTGGTGAACAAGTACCTGGGCTATTACGACGGCAACCCGGCCACCCTCAACCCGCTGGCGCCGGAGGATTCGGCGAAGAAGTACGTGGCGTTCATGGGCGGTGCCGAGCACGTGCTGCAGATGGCGCAGAAATCCTTCGACCAGGGCGAGTACCGCTGGGTGGTGGAGGTGGTCAACAAGCTGGTCTTCGCCGAGCCGGACAACCAGGCCGCCCGCCGCCTGCAGGCCGACGCCCTGGAGCAGCTGGGCTACCAGGCGGAGAACGCCGGCTGGCGCAACAGCTACCTGGCCGCGGCGGACGAGCTGCGCCACGGCGTGCCGCGCGACCTGCCGTCGCTGAAGACCTCCAGCGCCGATGCCCTGGCCGCCATGGACACCGGCCTGCTGTTCGACTACCTGGGCGTGCGCCTGAACGCCGGCAAGGCCGAGGGCGAGGACTTCGCCATCAACCTGGTGTTGCCGGACATCGGCCAGGAATACCTGCTGGAGCTGAAGAACTCGCACCTGAACAACATCCGCGGCGTGCACAGCGAGGACGCCGGGCAGACGGTGACCATCGACCGCGCCGACCTCAACCGCCTACTGCTCAAGGAGGCCAACCCGGTGGTGCTGATCGCCCAGGGCAAGCTGAAGAGCTCGGGCAATCCGCTGTTGCTGGCCAAGCTGTTCGGGATGCTGGATGACTTCGAGTTCTGGTTCGATATCGCCACGCCGGGGAAGCGCGAGGGGTGATGCGGGAAGACGTACCCTCGTAGGATGGGTTGAGCGAAGCGATACCCATCACCAGGGTCCGATGGGTATCGCAAGCTCAACCCATCCTACGCAGAGCATCGCGGCGCAGGCGGCGGGCCAGTTGTTCACTCCCGGAAGAGCGCCCTCTCCCCAGCCCTCTCCCGCAAGCGGGAGAGGGGGCCGTTCGGAGCGGGGGATAGTTCAGCGTCAGCCGGCGAGTTCGCAGGGCGGATAACCGTTCGCGGTTACCCGCCGCATTTCGGCGCCCCTACAAGCACGGCATTTCCCCGTAGGACCTTGTCCGCGATGGTCGGAACCACCGGCGCGGTTCGCGGATGGGATCCGCTCCTACGCCGCCCCACCCGCGGTGTTCCCTTGTAGGAGCGCGCCCTGCGCGCGAAATCGCGGGCAGGGCCCGCTCCTACAGTTTGCTGGGAGGCATGGCGTTCTCGCCCGTAGGACCTTGTCCGCGATGGCCGGAACCACCGGCGCGATTCGCGGATAAGATCCGCTCCTACGCCGCCCCACCCGCGGTGTTCCCTTGTAGGAGCGCGCCCTGCGCGCGATTTCGCGGGCAGGGCCCGCCTACGGTGTTCCGTTCAATAGGCCACGGTGAAGCGCTGGCGGTGGTGGGCGGGGCGTTCCGCTTCGTCGAGCATGGCCACGGCCAGGTCGGGGAGGGAGATGCGGCTTTCGCCTTTGGCGTCGAACAGCACCTGGTCGCCGCCGATGCGGAAGCTGCCGGTGCGCTGTTCGCCTTCCAGGAGCATGGCCGGGCTGAGGAAGGCCCAGTCCAGGTCCTTTTCGCCGCGCAACTGGTCGAGGGCGTCGGCGGCGCCCAGGGCGCCCTGTTTCCAGGCTTCGGGGAATTCCGGGCTGTCCACCAGGCGCTGGCCGGGGGCGATTTCCAGGCTGCCGGCGCCGCCGAGCACCAGCAGGCGCTTCACCCCGGCGGCCTTGGCGCCGTCGAGGATGGCCTGGCTGCCGCGGGCGTGGGCGGCGCGGATGTCCGGGTTGCCGCAGCCGGCGTTGAAGGCGCTGATGACCACGTCATGGCCGGCAACCGCCTTGGCCACCTGCGCGGCGTCGTAGACGTCGGCGCGCACGACGGTGAGGCCGGCGCGGTTGGCCAGCCTGGCCGGGTCGCGGACCAGCGCCGTCACCAGCAGGCCGCGGCGCAGCGCTTCTTCCAGGAAATAATGGCCGACATGGCCGGTGGCACCGATCAGGGCGATTTTCATCGTTAAGCTCCAGGGCAAAGGCCGTAGCACGGCGGAATGGCGCCCATGATCGGCCACGCCCTGCGCGGGAAAAACCGGCCGGGCCGCCATGCACTCGTAAGCTGTGCTTCACAATCCCTGGTCGAACAGCTTCTGCACCACCGAGAAGTCCTTGTCGCCGAAGCCCTGCTTGAGCAGCAGGCGGTAGAGGCTGGTGGCCAGGCTGCCCAGCGGCGTGGCGTTGCCGGTGAGCTGCGCGGCCTCCTGGGCCAGGCCGAGGTCCTTGGCCATCAGCGCGCTGAGGAAGCCGCCCTCGTAGCCGCGCGAGGCCGGGGCGTTCTCCATCACCCCGGGCCAGGGGTTGTAGACCTCCAGCGCCCAGTTGCCGCCGGAACTGCGCCGCATGATTTCGGACAGCACCAGCGGGTCCAGTCCGTTGGCCACGCCCAGGGCCAGGGATTCGGCGGTGCCGATCATGAGGATGGCCAGCAACTGGTTGTTGCACACCTTGGCCACCTGGCCGGCGCCGTCGCTGCCGGCGTGGAAGATGTTGCGGCCCATGGCGGAGAAGATCGGCTTGGCCTTCTCCAGCACCTGGGCGTCGCCGCCGACCATGAAGGTGAGGGTGCCGGCGACGGCGCCGCCGACGCCGCCGGAGACCGGCGCGTCGAGCATGGGAATCCGGCGTTCAGCCGCCGCATGATGGACCTTGCGCGCCGAGGCCGGGGCGATGGTGGAGCATTCCAGCACCAGGGTGCCGGGGGCGATGTGCTGCAGCAGGCCCTGCTCGCCGAGGTAGAGCCCCTCGACGTGCTGGCTGGCCGGCAGCATGGTGATCACCACGTCGACGCCGTCCACCGCGTCGTGGGCGCTGCGCGCGGCGCTGGCGCCCAGCGGCACCAGGCCGTCGACGGCGCTCTGCACCAGGTCGAAGACCCGCAGCAGGTAACCGGCCTTGAGCAGGTTGGCGGCCATGGGCGCGCCCATGTGGCCGAGGCCGATGAAGGCTATCTGTTTCATCCGCGTTCTCCTCTGGTTGCCAGGGGTGAACGCCACGAAGCACGTCTTTCACGGGGAGGGGGCGGGGCTACAGGTCCGCCAGCGGGTGCGCGCCCTCCCAGGTCGCCTCGAAATGCGCGTCCACCACTGCCTCAGGTATGGCAGCGATCTGTGGCCAGTGCCAGTGCGGCGTGTTGTCCTTGTCGATCAGCCGGGCGCGCACGCCCTCCGGGAATTCCGGGTGGCGGCAGCAGTTCAGGCTCATGGCGTATTCCATGCGGAACACCTCGGCGAGCGACGAATGGCGCGCGCGGCGGATCTGCTCCCAGACCAGCCGGGCGGTCAGCGGGCAGCCGCTGGCCAGGGTCCGCGCGGCCTTGGCCAGCAACGGATCGGCGTCGTTCTGCAGGGCGGCCAGGGCCTGCCAGGCGTCGTTGGCGTCGGCCACGTCGAGCAACTGGTCCAGGCGCTCGCGGCGCGGCAGCAGCTGGGCCTCGGGCAGTTCGCCGCGGGCCTCGTGCTCCAGGGCGCGGAGCAGGCTGTGCAACTGCACGTCCGGCTGTTCGCGCCAGTTCAGCTGGATCAACCCGGTGATCAGGTCCTCCTGCTGGTTGTCCAGCAGGAAGCGGTCGGCCAGGTCCAGGTCCAGCGCGTCGCGGGCGTTCATCTGGGTGGCGCCCAGGCCGAGGAACAGGCCCAGGCGCCCCGGCAGGCGGGCGAGGAACCAACTGGCGCCGACGTCCGGGTACAGGCCGATGCTCACCTCCGGCATGGCCAGGCGGCTGGATGGGGTGACGATGCGCACCCCGGCGCCCTGCATCAGGCCCATGCCGCCGCCCATCACGTAGCCGTGGGCCCAGCACAGCAGCGGCTTGCCGTAGCTGTGGATGAGGTGGTCGAGGCGGTATTCGTCGGCGAAGAAGCGCCGCGCCAGTTCCGGCACCTCTCCGGGGTGTTCGCGGCAGGCGTCGACCAGCTTGCGCACGTCGCCGCCGGCGCAGAAGGCCTTGGTGCCGGCGCCGCGCAGCAGCACGCAGGCGATGTGCGGGTCGTCGCGCCAGATCTGCAGGCGTTGCAGCAGCGCCTCGATCATCGGCAGGCTGAGGGCGTTGAGGCTCTTTTCCGCATCCAGGGTCGCTATGCCGATGCGGAAGCCGTGCAGCCCGTGGCGTTCCTCGAAAAGTACATTCATCGGGTCATCCTTACTTGTTGCGCCAGTTCGGTTCGCGTTTCTCCAGGAAGGCGTTGACGCCCTCGCGGGTGTCGTCGGCGTCGAACAGGTCGACGAAGCGCTCGCGCTCCTCCGGCAGCCAGGTGTTCGGGCCGCGCTCGCGGGCGCCCTGGATCAGCGGCTTGATGGTGCGCACCGCCACCGGGCTCTGCCGCGCCACCTTGGCCGCCAGCAGCAGGGCGGTGCCGCGGGCCTCGCCGCTGTCCACCACCTGCTCGACCAGGCCGATGCGCTGGGCGGTCTCGGCGTCCACCCGCTCGCCGCAGAGGATCATGCGCTTGGCCCAGCCTTCGCCGACCAGCCAGGCCAGCGCCTGGGTGCCGCCGGCGCACGGCAGCAGGCCCACCGCGGCCTCGGGCAAGGCCATCTGCGCGTGGCGCTCGGCGATGCGGATGTCGCAGGCCAGGGCGCATTCCAGGCCGCCGCCCATGGCGTAGCCGTTGATCGCGGCGATGGACACGCCGCGGAAGTCGCGCAGCGCCTCGAAGGCCTCGCCGAAGCGCCGGGCCATTTCGCGGGCGCGGGCCTTGTCGCCGTCGGCGAACATGTTCAGATCGGCGCCGGCGGAGAAGAACTTCGGCCCCTGGCCGGTGATCACCAGGGCGTAGATGTCGTCGTCGCGGTTGAGGTGCTCGATGAGCTGGCGCAGGCCGATCAGCGAATCGCGGTCCCAGGTGTTGGCCGGCGGGTGGTTGATGGTGACCAGCGCGGTGTGGCCATGCTTCTCCACGGTGAGCTTGTGGGTCAGGTCGAAGTGGCCGGGCTTGTAGGGTTCGACGGCGGTGCTCATGGGGTTCTCCTTGGCAGGGCGCGGGCCGGGGCCGGCGCCGGGGTATGCGGGGACTCTAGGGGGCCCGGGCCTGGGCGTCCATGTCCGTTGCGTTCGGATTGGACCGTGCGGGCGGGCGTTTTTTCCATCTTTCTGCGCGGTGCTTTTCGTGGCATGGGTATCGCTTCGCTCAACCCATCCTACGGGCGAGGGCCGGGTGCGGGGCGGTTACAGCAGGCGGTCGAGCATGCCGCCCTGGTCGAGCAGGCGGCGCGCGACTATCACCCGCATGATTTCGTTGGTGCCTTCGAGGATCTGGTGCACGCGGCTGTCGCGCACCCAGCGCTCCAGCGGGTAGTCGTTGAGGTAGCCGTAGCCGCCGTGCAGTTGCAGGGCCTCGTTGCACAGGGCGAAGCAGCGGTCGGTGGCGAAGCGCTTGGCCATGGCGCAGTACAGCGTCGCCTCGGCGTCCTTGTGGTCCAGCTTGTGCGCGGCCAGGCGCACCATCTGGCGGCTGGCGGTGAGGTCGGTGAGCATGTCGGCGAGCTTGAACTGCAGGGCCTGGAACTCGGCCAGGGCCTTGCCGAACTGCTTGCGTTCCTCGACGTAGCGCAGCGACTGCTCCAGCGCCGCCTGGGCCGCGCCCAGGGAGCAGCTGGCGATGTTCAGGCGGCCGCCGTCCAGGCCCTTCATGGCGTAGACGAAGCCCTGGCCTTCCGGGCCGATGCGGTTGCCCGCCGGGATGCGCACGCCCTCGAAGGTGATGGTGCGGGTGGGCTGGGCCTTCCAGCCCATCTTGTCCTCGTTGCGGCCGTAGCGGATGCCCTCGGCGTTGGCCGGCACCAGGAAGCAGGAGATGCCCTTGGCGCCGTCCGCGCCGGTGCGCGCCATGACGATCAGCACGTCGGTGGAGCCTGCGCCGGAGATGAAGGTCTTGGCGCCGTCCAGCACGTACTCCTCGCCGTCGCGGCGGGCGCGGGTGCGCAGGTGCGCGGCGTCGGAGCCGGCGTCCGGCTCGGTGAGGCAGTAGGAGGCCAGCGACTCGCCGCCGATCAGCCCGGGCAGCCACTGCTCCTTGAGCGCCGCGTCGCCGAAGCTGGCGAGCATCCAGGCGGCCATGTTGTGGATGGTGATGTAGGCGGTGGTGGCCACGCAGCCGGCGGCCAGTTGCTCGAAGATCAGCGACGCGGACAGCCGCGACAGGCCCAGGCCGCCGTCTTCCTCGGCGATGTAGAGGCCGAGGTAGCCCTGCTCGGCGGCGCGGCGGATGACGTCGACCGGGAAGTGGTGCTCGCGGTCCCAGTCCGCGGCGTGCGGCGCCAGTTCGTGGCGGGCGAAGGCTTTGGCGCTTTCCACCAGCAGGCGCTGTTCTTCGCTGAGATCGAATTCCATGGAGCTTCCTCGGTTTGTTCTTGTGAAGTGGGACAGCCTGCCACGGTTATAGCGCGAGGCGGGCCCCGCTGTGGATTGACGATCTTGCCTCGGGGATGGACGATCTTGGCATTGGATCGACTTCCCAGGGTATTCATCCGCATGTCCGGCAGCCCGCTTCTCTCGGCCTGGCCCCTGCCGCAGCAGGGTGTCCGCTTCATCACCCCGCCGCGGCTGCGCCGCGCCCTGGCCCGGCACCCGCTGGGCCAGGCCTGCTACCCGCTGGCGCTGGGCTATTACCCGGCCGCCGCCGGGCACCGCATGGAGCGCCAGGCGCCGGACGACCACCTGCTGATCTACTGCAGCGCCGGGGAGGGCTGGCTGAGCTGCGCGGATGGACGATTCGAGGTGCTGGCCGGCGACCTGCTGGTGCTGCCCAAGGGCCTGGCCCACGCCTATGGCGCCGCGCCCGGGCGGCCCTGGTCGATCTACTGGGTGCACCTGGACGGCGCCCTGGCCGAGGAGTTCCTGCGCCCGCTGGGTTCCTCGCCGCGCCTGCGGGTGGGCGTGCAGCCGCGCCTGCGCGGGGAGTTCGACGCGCTGCTGGCGCTGCGCCGCCAGGGCCTGAGCCTGCCGCACTTCATCCATGCCGCGCACCTGCTGCAGGCCCTGCTGACCTCCCTGGCGCTGCGCCCGGTGCGCGCCCGGCTGAAGTCCGGCGCGGTGCTGGACATCGAGGCGGTGCAGGCGCTGATGCGCGAGCACCTGGACAGCAGCCTCAACCTCGACGAGCTAGCCGCGCAGTTCCGCCTGTCGCGCTTCCACTTCGCCAAGACCTACCGCGCGCTGACCGGCCGGGCGCCGATCCAGGACTTCATCCGGTTGAAGATGACCCACGCCTGCCGCCTGCTCGACCAGGGCCACCTGGAGGTGCGCCAGGTGGCCGAACAGCTCGGCTATGCCGATGCCTATTACTTTTCGCGGCTGTTCAAGCGGGTGGTGGGGATGGCGCCCAGCCACTACCGGGCGCTGCACCAGGGCTGAGGCTCAGCGGCCGGCGAGCAGGCGCTGCCAGAGCTTCACTTCTTCGTTCAATTGCGCGCGCAGCTGCGGGATGGGCTGTTGCAGCGCCGGGCAGCCCTGCGCCAGGCGGCGGAAGGCCGGCAGCTCGGCCAGGGCATCGCCGGCCAAGGCCGGATTGCGCAGTTGCTCGGCCACCTGCACCAGGTCGGCGAGGTCGGCCGGGCCGTCGTGCTCGCGCTCCCAGCGGCTGCGCTGGCGGGCGCATTCGATGGTCAGGGTGGGCAGCTTCCAGACGGTCATGATGACCACGCCGATGTCGCCGGACAGTTGCTCGCACAGGCGCTGCAGCGACTCGGCATCGCGCGGGTACTGCGGCCAGCGCTCCAGCTCGGCCAGCAGCGGCAGGCTGCCGACGTCCTGCAGCAGGCCGGCGAGGATGGCATCGTCGGCCTCGGCCACCTGGCTGTGCTGGGCGAGCAGGGCGCTGTAGGCGGCGCGCTCGCGGGCAGCGTTCCAGCGCGCGCGGAACATCTGCTGGAGGATGCGTTCCTTGCCGATGTAGAGGTTGCGCAGGGAGAAGCCCAGCACCAGGTTGCCCAGGCGCCGCGTGCCCAGGCGCGCCAAAACGTCGCGCAGCGAGGCGCAGGGGCGGGCGCCGCGCAGCAGCGGGCTTTCGGCGAACTGCATGAGGTAGGCGGCCAGCGGCGGGTCGGCGTTGATCACCCGCGCCAGTTGCTCCAGCGAAGTGCGCGCATCGCCCAGCAGGCGGCGCACGCGCAGGTGCGACTCGGGCATCTGCGGCACCTTGGCCTC
The DNA here is from genome assembly GCF_001586155.1 of Pseudomonas citronellolis. NCBI lineage: Bacteria > Pseudomonadati > Pseudomonadota > Gammaproteobacteria > Pseudomonadales > Pseudomonadaceae > Pseudomonas > Pseudomonas citronellolis. The sequence continues at coordinate 4,364,785 of NZ_CP014158.1, read as the reverse complement.
GCCCTTGAGGAAACGGTTGTACAGCGCGAAGCGCACGGCGTCGGCAGGGGGGATGGCAGGAGAGCTTTCCGAGGGATCCATGGACTTTGCCGCATTGACAAGGGGCGGGAGCTTTTCTTAGGGTGCGGCGGCCATGTTCCATCAGGTGTCCCATGACCGAGACCGACGATCGTATCAAACTGGAAGAGAGCTGGAAGAGTGCCCTGCGCGAGGAGTTCGACAAGCCGTACATGCGCGAGCTGGGCGAATTCCTGCGCAGGGAGAAGGCCGCCGGCAAGGTGATCTACCCGCCGGGCCCGCTGATCTTCAACGCCCTCAACTCCACGCCGCTGGACAAGGTGAAGGTGGTGATCATCGGCCAGGACCCCTACCACGGTCCCGGCCAGGCCCACGGCCTGTGCTTCTCGGTGCAGCCGGGGGTGCCGGCGCCGCCGTCGCTGCAGAACATCTACAAGGAGCTGCAGCGCGACCTCAACGTCCCCATTCCCAGCCACGGCTACCTGCAGCACTGGGCGGAGCAGGGCGTGCTGCTGCTCAACACCTCGCTGACGGTGGAGCAGGCCCGCGCCGGCTCCCACGCCCAGGCCGGCTGGCAGCAGTTCACCGACCGGGTGATCGAGGTGGTCAACGAGCGCTGCGACGGCGTGGTCTTCCTGCTCTGGGGCTCCCACGCGCAGAGCAAGCAGAAGCTGATCGACCCGCGCAAGCACCTGATCCTCAAGTCCGCCCATCCGTCGCCGTTGTCGGCTTACCGTGGCTTCCTCGGCAACGGGCATTTCAGCCGGACCAACAAGTTCCTCGAGCAGAATGGCAAGACGCCGATCGATTGGGCGTTGCCGGAGGTTTGAGGGCTGGGGTGGTGTGGTGTATGCCGGGTGTTTCGGTGCGGGGTGTGACTACGCGCCCTCTCCCCAACCCTCGGCTGCGCGCCCCGCCCTGAAGGGAGAGGGGGCTGTCCTGAGTGGAGTGGAAGTCAGGCTTCATTCTGAAAGTTCTACTGCGTTGCGGTATCAGGCTGAAACCGATCAACCCGGCCGCGCCGAACGGCCCCCTCTCCCTCTGGGAGAGGGTTGGGGTGAGGGTAAGGAGTCAACCCGAAACACCACCGCCGACGGTGAACACAATCGCGGACGGAGCCCGCTCCTACCCCCTCCGGTAAGCACAAGACCCGTAGGATGGTGTTGAGCGAAGCGATACCCATCACCGCAACTGCCAGCGGTGAACACCGTTCGCGAGCAAGCTCGCTCCTACGAAAAGCCTTCAGCCTTCAGCCTTCAGCCTTCCCCGTTCAACTCTCCGGCAGCGTATAGCGCTCGGCGAAATACTGCCGGAAGAACTCCACCGCCACCCGCACCCTGGCCGAGCTGGACAGGGGCGCGGCGTGCACCGCCCAGATGTCCGCCTGTTGCTGGTATTCCGGCAGCACCTGCACCAGGCGGCCGTCGGCCAGGCTGTCGTGCACGTCCCACCAGGAGCGCAGGAGGATGCCGCGGCCGTCCAGGCACCACTGGTGCACCACCTCGCCGTGGTTGGACGACAGCGGCCCGGTGACCTTCACGTTCTCCTCGCCGCTGGGCCCCTCCAGGTGCCAGACGCCGAAGGGGTGGTCACGCTCCTTGATCACCAGGCAGTCGTGGCTGGTCAGCTCGGCCAGGCTGCGCGGCGTGCCGCGGCGTTCCAGGTAGGCCGGCGCCGCGCAGAGCACCCGGCGGTTCTTTGCCAGGGGCTTGGCGATGAGGTTGGCGGCGATCTCGTTGCCCACGCGGATGTCCAGGTCCACGCCCTCGGCCACCAGGTCCACCAGGCGGTCGTGGACGTCCAGGCGGATGTCCAGCTGCGGGTAGCGCGCCGCCAGCTCCGACAGCGCCGGGGCGACGAAGCGCCGGCCCAGGCCCAGGCTGCTGGCGATGCGCAGCTGGCCGCTGGGTTCGCGGTGCAGCGCCGAGACCTCGTCGCCCATGCGCTGCACCGAATCGAGGATGCGCAGCGCCCAGTGGTACACCCGTTCGCCGTCCTCGCTCACCGACACCCGCCGGGTGGTGCGGTGCAGCAGGCGCACGCCGAGGTTCTGCTCCAGCAGGCGGATGCGCTTGCTGATGAAGGCGGTGGACATGCCCAGCTCGCTGGCGGCGGCGGCGAAGCTCGCGCGCTTGGCGACCTGGACGAAGACGGCGAGGTCTTCCAGGTTCGGCAGATTGTTCACGATTCGTGTCTTAAGAATCCATGGAAAGCAGGATTATGTTTTCGAATGGCGCTTATAGCATGGTCGGCACGACAAGCCCTACAGCCACAAGAGTGTGTCCAGCATGAGCAAGACCTATCGCATCGCCGCCATCGCCGGCGACGGCATCGGCAACGAAGTCCTCCCCGAAGGCCTGCGCGTCGTCCAGGCGGCGGCCGCCAAACACGGCCTGGCGCTGGAGTTCGAGCACTTCGAGTGGGCCAGCTGCGACTACTACCTGCAGCACGGCAAGATGATGCCCGACGACTGGTTCCAGCAGCTGCAGGGCTTCGATGCCCTGTACTTCGGCGCGGTCGGCTGGCCGGACAAGGTGCCCGACCACATCTCCCTGTGGGGCTCGCTGCTGAAGTTCCGCCGCGAGTTCGACCAGTACGTGAACATCCGCCCGGTGCGCCTGTTCCCCGGCGTGCCGTGCCCGCTGGCCAACAAACAGCCCGGCGACATCGACTTCGTGGTGATCCGCGAGAACACCGAGGGCGAGTACTCCTCCCTGGGCGGGCGCATGTTCGAGGGTACCGAGAACGAGTTCGTGCTGCAGGAATCGGTATTCACCCGCCGCGGCGTCGACCGCATCCTCAAGTACGCCTTCGACCTGGCCCAGAGCCGCGAGCGCAAGCGCCTGACCTCGGCCACCAAGTCCAACGGCATGGCCGTGAGCATGCCCTACTGGGACGAGCGCACCGAGGCCATGGCCGCGAACTACCCGCAGATCACCTGGGACAAGCAGCACATCGACATACTCTGCGCGCGCTTCGTGCTGCAGCCCGAGCGCTTCGACGTGGTGGTGGCCTCCAACCTGTTCGGCGACATCCTCTCCGACCTCGGCCCGGCCTGCGCCGGCACCATCGGCATCGCACCCTCGGCCAACCTCAACCCCGAGCGCAAGTTCCCCTCGCTGTTCGAGCCGGTGCATGGCTCGGCGCCGGACATCTACGGCAAGAACATCGCCAACCCCATCGCCATGATCTGGTCCGGCGCGCTGATGCTGGACTTCCTCGGCCAGGGCGATGCGCGCTACCGCGCCGCCCATGACGACATCCTCGCGGCCATCGAGCAGGTCATCGCCGAAGGCGAGGTGACCCGCGACATGGGCGGCCAGCGCTCCACCCAGGAAGTGGGCGAGGCCATCGCCGCGCGCGTCGCCGGCTGAGTTCCCCCGGCCCGCTGCGCAACGGGAAGGCGCAGCGGGCCGCCAATGATCCGGAAGGCCCCATGAGACCTGCGCTTCAGGCTTGCAGGGAGAAAGCGTTGCGGGCACAATGTTAACCATTGGATTTTGGTTAACTTAAGGTTTACAGAAGGAAGCGCAAGCACAGCCGAACGAAACAATCCTTCCCACCCACAGACGGGATTTGCCTACCCGCGGGCGGGGAGACTTCCATAGCTCCAGGAGTCGATTGATGTCGCACAAGAACAAAAAGATTGATGTGTTCCTGATTACCGTAAGCCTCGTCGCCGTGCTGCTCACCGTGGTCGGCCTGGCCGCGTTCCCGGAACAGTCCGGGCAGCTGGCCAACACCCTGTTCGAACTCTCCACCCGCACCTTCGGTACCAGCGTGCAGTTGCTGGTGTTCTCCAGCTCCCTGGTGGTGCTGTACCTGGCCTTCAGCAAGTACGGCCACATCCGCCTGGGGAGCGGCAAGCCGGAATACTCCACCGCCACCTGGGTGTTCATGTTCATCTGCGCCGGCATGGGTTCCTCGACCCTGTACTGGGGCGTGATGGAGTGGGCCTACTACTACCAGACCCCCGGCCTGAACATGGTCCCCGAGTCGGCCCAGGCGCTGGAATACAGCGTCAGCTACTCGTTCTTCCACTGGGGCATCAGCGCCTGGTCGATCTACGCCCTGGCCTCGCTGGCCATGGCCTACCACTTCCACGTGCGCAAGAAGAGCGGCCTGAACCTGGCTTCCATCGTCGAGGCCGTCACCGGCTTCAAGGCCACCGGCCCGGTGGGCCGCGCGGTGGACCTGATCTTCCTGCTGACCATGATGGGCGCGCTCACCGTGTCCCTGGCGCTGACCGCCTCGACGCTCACCCGCGGCCTCTCCGGCCTGGTCGGCACGCCCGACACCTTCATGGTGCAACTGATGGTCATCGGCGTGATCGCCGTGCTCTTCTCGCTCAGTTCCTACATCGGCATCGACGGCGGCCTGCAGCACCTGAGCAAGATGGTCTGCTACGGCGCCCTGGTGTTCGCCGCGGTGGTGCTGCTGGTCGGCCCGACGCAGTTCACCATCAACAACACGGCCAACGCCGTCGGCCTGATGATCCAGAACTACGTGCACATGAGCCTGTTCACCGACCCCGCCGGGGACGGCGCCTTCACCCGCAACTGGACGGTGTTCTACTGGCTCTGGTGGGTGTCCTACGCGCCCGGCGTGGCCATGTTCGTGACCCGCGTGTCGCGCGGCCGGCAGATCAGGGAAGTGGTGTTCGCCCTGTTGATGGGCGGCAGCTTCGGTTGCTGGTTCTTCTTCGGCGCGCTGGAAAGCTACAGCATGCACCAGTTCATCAGCGGCGCCGTCGACGTGCCGAAGATCCTCAGCGAGCACGGCGGCGAGAGCGCGGTGGAAGCGCTGCTGGCGGCCCTGCCGATGGGCAAGGCGTTCCTCGCCGTGTACCTGTTCATCATGGCGGTGTTCTGCGCCTCGCACATGGACGCCGCGGCCTACGCGGTGGCCGCCACCAGCACCCGCAACCTGCAGGAAGGCGACGACCCGACGCCGACCCACCGGCTGTTCTGGTGCGTGACCCTGACCCTGGTGCCGCTGGCCATGCTCTTCGCCAAGGCCTCGCTGTCGACCATGAAGACCGCGGTGGTGCTCACCGCCATCCCGTTCATGGCGATCCTGCTGGTGAAGATCTACGGCTTCCTCAAGTGGATGGTGCAGGACTACGGCTCGATGCCGGCGCACCTGATCGAGGAGGAGGCCGCCCGCCTGGCCGGCGAGGAGCCCCACGCCGAGCCGCAGCCGGTGGCCGCCGGGGCGCCCGCGCAGTAAGGGTACGGCCCGCCTCCCGAGCGGAGGCGGGCACTCCGCGGCAAATTTTTTTGCCCGACTTGTTAACCAACAGATATCCGTTAACCAATAAGTAAAAAGCACGGCGACGCCCGTGCCTGAAACCGGAGACCAACCGATGAATGACTTCCAGCGCCTGCCCGCCGATTTCTGCGCCAACCATGAAGAGGCCTTCACCATCCCCGCGCACTTCTACACCAGCAAGGCGGTGTACGAGCACGAGAAGGAAGCCATCTTCGCCCGCAGCTGGATCTGCGTGGCGCACCGCAGCGAGGTGGCGGAGAACAACGCCTACATCACCCGCGAAGTGATCGGCGAAAGCATCATCGTGGTGCGTGGCCGCGACGGCGTGCTGCGCGCCTTCTACAACGTCTGCCCGCACCGCGGCCACCAGCTGCTGGAAGGCAGCGGCAAGGCCAAGAACGTCATCGCCTGCCCGTACCACGCCTGGACCTTCAAGCTCGACGGCGAGCTGACCCACGTGCGCAACTGCGACGCCGTGCAGGGCTTCGACAAGGGCGACTACGGCCTGGTGCCGCTGCGCGTGGAGGAATACGCCGGCTTCATCTTCATCAACATGGACAACGACGCCGGCAGCGTCGAAGACCAGCTGCCGGGCCTGCAGGCGCGCATGCGCCAGGCCTGCGCGGTGATCGACGACCTGCAGCTGGCGGCGCGCTTCGTCACCACCACCCCGGCCAACTGGAAGTCCATCGTCGACAACTACCTGGAGTGCTACCACTGCGGCCCGGCGCACCCCAGCTTCGCCGACTCGGTGGACGTCGGCCAGTACGGCCACACCCTGCACGGCAACTGGTCGCTGCAGTACGGCATCGCCAAGTCCTCGGAGCAGTCGTTCAAGGTCGACGAGTCGGTCAAGGACCCGTCCTTCGCCGGCTTCTGGGCCTGGCCGTGCACCATGTTCAACGTGCCGCCGGGCGCCAACTTCATGACCGTGATCTACGAGTTCCCGGTGGACGCCGAGACCACCCTGCAGCACTACGACATCTACTTCCTCAACAAGGAGCTGACCGAGGAGCAGAAGGTGCTGGTGGAGTGGTACCGCGACGTGTTCCGCCCCGAGGACCTGCGCCTGGTGGAAAGCGTGCAGAAGGGCCTGAAGTCCCGCGGCTACCGCGGCCAGGGTCGGATCATGGTGGACAAGCAGCGCAGCGGCATCAGCGAGCACGGCATCGCCCACTTCCACAACCTGATCGCCGTCGCCCACCTGGAAGACTGATGGCCAGCGCCGCCGCCGAGGTGATCGCGCTGGCTAGCGCCACCCAGCTGATCTCCAACGAGGTGGCGCCGTTCGGCGGGGTGAAGCAGTCCGGCCTGGGCCGCGAGGGCTCCAAGTACGGCATCGAGGACTATCTGGAAATCAAGTACCTGTGCCTCGCCGTTTGAGCGGGGATAGGTCGCGGCGAGCGGCAGGGCCTGCCGCTCGCCGATGCAGTCGAGGTGAATGATGGCCAACAAATACGAGATGTTCAGCGTCCGCGTCAGCGCGGTGGAACAGGCGACGCCGCTGATCAAGCGCTTCACCCTGGTGCGCGAGGACGGCCAGCCACTGCCGGCGTTCAGCGGCGGCAGCCATGTGATCGTGCAGGACCCGGCGGGTAGTTTCAGCAACGCCTACTCGCTGATGAGCGACCCGCGCGACCTCAGCCACTACCAGATCGGCGTGCGCCTGGAAGAGCAGTCCAGGGGCGGCTCGGCCTTCATGCACGGCCAGGTGGAAGTGGGTACCCGGCTGACCATCTCTACGCCGAACAACCTGTTCGCCCTGGACCCCGGCGCCGGGCGCCACGTGCTGATCGCCGGCGGCATCGGCATCACCCCGTTCCTGGCCCAGCTGCACGACCTGGAAGGCGGCGCTACGCCCTACGAGCTGCACTACGCGTTCCGCAGCCCGGAGCACGGCGCGTTCCAGGCCGAGCTGGAGCAGGGCCCGCACGCCGGGCACGTACGCTTCTACATCGACAGCCTGGGGCGCAGGCTCGACCTGGCGGCGCTGTTCGCCGGCCTGGCCGGGGATGCCCATGTGTACGTGTGCGGGCCCAAGCCGCTGATCGACGCGGTGATCGAAGGCGCCAAGGCAGCCGGCATCGCGGACGGGCGCGTGCATTGGGAACAGTTCGCCGCCGCCCCGGCCGAAGGCGCCGCCTTCACCGTGGTGCTGGCCCGTTCCGGCCGCGAACTGCGGGTGGAGGAGGGCATGACCATCCTCCAGGCCATCGAGAACGTGAAGGCGGCCAAGGTCGAATGCCTGTGCCGCGAGGGCGTCTGCGGCACCTGCGAGACGGCGATCCTCGAAGGCGAGGCGGAGCACTTCGACCAGTACCTGAGCGACGCGGAAAAGGCCGCGCAGCAGAGCCTGATGCTGTGCGTATCGCGCGCCCGGACGGCGCGGTTGGTGATCGATCTCTGAGGCCGATGCGCTTCGTGGGCGCGCGCGTTGCGCGCGAATCGCGGGCAGGGCCCGCTCCTACAGGTGGTTAGCCGGAGGTATCGGCGCGATTCGCGGATGAGATCCGCTACAGGTTGGCCCCACATCCTGCCCTGACGGCTGCGCCGATGCGCTCTTCGTAGGAGCGAGCTTGCTCGCGAACCCAACCATCCGTCACTGGCTTATTCCCCTTCGGGCCAGCGCAAGCGCTGTTCGCGATGGAGCCGTGTCCCGCGTTCGCGGGAATGACGAGGATAGTAAGGAGTTTCAGGATGACTCCAAACTTCCCATCCGCTCAGGACAGCCCCCTCTCCCTTCAGGGAGAGGGTTGGGGAGAGGGGCTCTTCGCGCCCGGCCAGCCTCAATGCTTGATCATCACGTGCCGCGCCACCGTGTAGTCCTCCAGGCCGTACAGCGACAGGTCCTTGCCGTAGCCGGACTGCTTGAAGCCGCCGTGGGGCATTTCGCTGCACAGCATGAAGTGGGTGTTGACCCAGGTGCAGCCGTACTGCAGGCGCGCCGCCACCCGGCTGGCGCGGCCGACGTCGCGGGTCCACACCGAGCTGGCCAGGCCGTACTCGGAGTCGTTGGCCCAGCGGATGGCCTGCTCGACGTCGCTGAACGGCGTGACCGAGACCACCGGGCCGAACACTTCGTTACGCACTATCTCGTCGTCCTGCTGGGCGTTGGCCACCACCGTCGGCTGGTAGAAGAAGCCGTTGCCGGCCACCGCCGCGCCGCCGGTGGCGATGCGGATGTGCGGGCTGGCCTTGGCCCGTTCGACGAAGCCGGAGACGCGCTCGCGCTGGCTGGCGGTGATCAGCGGGCCCAGTTCGGTGGCCGGGTCGTCCTGCAGGCCGGTCTTCAGGCTGGACACGGCGTTGGCCAGGTCGGCGACGAAGTTGTCGTAGATCTTCTTGCCGGCGTAGATGCGGCAGGCCGCGGTGCAGTCCTGGCCGGCGTTGTAGAAGCCGAAGGTGCGGATGCCCTCGACCACGTCGGCCAGGTCGGCGTCGTCGAAGACGATCACCGGGGCCTTGCCGCCCAGTTCCATGTGCAGGCGCTTCACGCTGTCGGCGGCGCTGCGGATGATGCTCTTGCCGGTGCCCACCGAGCCGGTCAGCGAGACCATGCGCACCAGCGCATGGCTGACCAGCGGGCTGCCCACCGTGGGGCCGCGGCCGAACACCAGGTTGACCACCCCGGCGGGGAACAGCTCGGCGATGAACTCGGCCAGGCGCAGGGCGGTCAGGGGCGTCTGCTCCGAGGGCTTGAGCACCACGCAGTTGCCGGCGGCCAGGGCCGGGCCGAGCTTCCAGGCGGCCATCATCAGCGGGTAGTTCCAGGGCGCGATGGAGGCGATCACCCCCACCGGGTCGCGGCGGATCATCGAGGTGAAGCCGGGCAGGTACTCGCCGGCCGCCGAGCCGGGCAGGCAGCGGCAGGCCCCGGCGAAGAAGCGGAACACGTCGGCGATGGCCGGGATTTCGTCGTTCAGCGCGGCGGCGTAGGGTTTGCCGCAGTTCTGCGATTCCAGGCGCGCCAGCTCCGCGGCGTGTTCCTCGATTTTATCGGCCAGGCGCAGCAGGAGCTGCGCGCGGTCCTTCGGGGTGGTCTGCGACCAGCCGTCGAAGGCGGCGTCGGCGGCGCGCACGGCGGCGTCCACCTGGGCCTCGCTGGCCTCGGCTATCTGGCCCAGCACCTCGCCGGTGGAGGGGTTGAGGATGTCCAGTTTCTCGCCTTCGCCGGCGACGAACTGGCCGTTGATCAGGAGTTTGCTTTGCATTGCGGGGCTCCTCTGCTTCGGTGGCTGGATGCCCGCCGCGGCGGGCCGCCGGTTCACTTGCCGCCGCCGGCCACGTCGCTGGTGCCGCGGGTCAGGTAGTAGGCGCCGAGGATCGGCAGCATGGTCGCCAGCATCACCAGCATGGCCACCACGTTGGTGATGGGCACGTCGCGCGGGCGGGTGAGCTGGTTCAACAGCCACAGCGGCAGGGTGCGCTCGTGGCCGGCGGTGAAGGTGGTGACGATGATCTCGTCGAAGGACAGCGCGAAGGCCAGCATGCCGCCGGCCAGCAGGGCGGTGGCGATGTTCGGCAGGACGATGTAGCGGAAGGTCTGCCAGCCGTCGGCGCCCAGGTCCATGGAGGCCTCGATGAGGCTGAACGAGGTGCGGCGGAAGCGCGCGATCACGTTGTTGTAGACGATCACCACGCAGAAGGTGGCGTGGCCGATGACGATGGTCAGGAAGCCCGGTTCGATGCCGAGGGTCTTGAACGCCGAGAGCAGCGCGATGCCGGTGATGATGCCGGGCAGGGCGATGGGCAGGATGAGCATCAGCGAGATGCCCTCCTTGCCGAAGAAGTCGCGGCGGTACAGCGCGCCGGCGGCCAGGGTGCCGAGGACCATGGCCACCAGGGTGGCGACGCAGGCGATCTTCACCGACAGCCAGATGGCGTCGAGCACGTCGCCGCGCTGGGCCACCTCGGCGAACCAGCGCAGGGTGAAGCCCTGCAGCGGGAAGCTGTAGGCCGACTCCTCGGTGTTGAAGGCGTAGAGCAGGATCACCAGGATCGGGAAGTGCAGGAACACCAGCCCGCCCCAGGCGGCCAGGCGCAAGGCCCAGGAAGCTCGCTCAGAGTGCATCGAAGGCCCCCAGCCGCTTGGCGATGGACAGGTAGACGGCGATCAGCACGATGGGCACCAGGGTGAAGGCCGCGGCCAGCGGCATGTTGCCGATGGAGCCCTGCTGCACATAGACCATGGTGCCGATGAACAGCCCGCTGGGGCCCACCAGCTGCGGGATGATGAAGTCGCCCAGGGTCAGGCTGAAGGTGAAGATGGAGCCGGCCACCACGCCGGGGAAGGCCAGCGGCAGGATGACCTGGGCGAAGGTCTGCCGCGGCCGCGCGCCCAGGTCGGCGCTGGCCTGCAGCAGCGATGGCGGCAGGCGCTCCAGGGCGGCCTGGATCGGCAGGATCATGAACGGCAGCCAGATGTAGGTGAACACCCAGAAGCGCCCCAGGTGCGAGGTGGACAGGGTGTTGCCGCCCACCCCGGGCACGTCCAGCAGCAGGTCGAGCAGGCCCAGCAGGTGCAGCTTCTCGATGATCCAGTAGAGGATGCCGCCCTTGGCCAGGATCACCGTCCAGGCGTAGGCCTTGACGATGTAGCTGGCCCACATCGGCAGCATCACCGCGATATAGAAGAAGGCCTTTTCCTTGGGCCCGGCGAAGCGCGCCATGTAGTAGGCGATGGGGAAGGCCAGCACGGCGCTGGCCAGGGACACCGCCACGGCCATGCCCAGGGTGCGCAGGACGATGTCGTAGTTGGCCGGGTTGAACAGCGCCGCGTAGTTGGCCAGGGTCAGCTGCGGCGTCACCGCCATGGTGAAATCGTCGAAGGTGTAGAAGCTCTGCCAGAGCAGGGCGAACAGCGCACCGATGTAGATCACCCCGAACCACAGCAGCGGCGGGATCAGCAGCATCAGCAGGTACAGGTTGCTGCGCCGGTAGAGGAAGCTGGAGACGGCGCGCATCATGGCAGCGGTTCCTCGCGCAGCGGCACCAGCGCGCTGCGCGCCCAGCAGGCGCTGACCGCCTCGCCGGGCTGCGGGCGCTGCTCCTCGCGCTCGCCGTTGGGCAGCGCGGCCACCAGCCGGCCGCCGGCGTCCAGGGCGATCTCGTAGCGGCTGGCGGCGCCCAGGTACTGCACGTCCACCAGGGTGCCGGCGACCTGCAGCTCACCCTCGCGCGGCTGGCCGAAGCGCACGTGCTCCGGGCGCAGCGACCAGGCACCGGCCGCGCCGAGCAGGCGCCGGGCGAGGTCGCCGCGCAGCACGTTGGCGGTGCCGACGAACTCGGCGACGAAGGGCGTGGCCGGCTTCATGTAGAGGTTGCGCGGGGTGTCCACCTGTTCGATGCGGCCCTTGTTGAACACTGCCACGCGGTCGGACATGGACAGCGCCTCGCCCTGGTCGTGGGTGACGAAGATGAAGGTGATGCCCAGCTGGCGTTGCAGTTTCTTCAGTTCCACCTGCATCTGCTCGCGCAGCTTCAGGTCCAGCGCGCCGAGCGGTTCGTCCAGCAGCAGCACCCGCGGGCGGTTGACCAGGGCACGGGCCAGGGCCACGCGCTGGCGCTGGCCGCCGGAAAGCTGCGCCGGCTTGCGGCTGCCGTAGGTGGCGAGGGCGACCATGTCCAACGCCTCTTCGGCGCGCTTGAGGCGCTCGGCCTTGGCCACGCCCTTGACCTTGAGGCCATAGGCGACGTTGTCCAGCACGTTCATGTGCGGGAATAGCGCGTAGTCCTGGAACACCGTGTTCACGTCGCGCTCGTAGGGCGGCAGCCCGGCGGCTTCCTGGCCGTGGATGCGGATGGAGCCGGAGGAGGGCTGCTCGAACCCGGCGATCAGGCGCAGGCAGGTGGTCTTGCCCGAGCCGGAGGGGCCGAGCATGGAGAAGAACTCGCCATCGCGGATTTCGATGGACACCCGGTCGACGGCTTTCACCTCGCCGTAGTGGCGGCTCACCTCGGTGAACTGGACGGCTGTGGTCATGGCGCTACCCGCGTGGCTGGTGTGCTTTAACAGGGTAGTGCATGGGGGAGGGGCCGACGTGGGGCGTACGACCGTTTGCGGTTGTATGCCGTTGTGCCCGAGGTCGAACCCGAGTGGGCCGGCGATCGAGGTCAGGCGGCGGATAACCGCGAACGGTTATTCGCCCTACGCTCCTGGATGTTTGACCGTGGCGGGGAGGGCGTTCCCTCTCCCTAACCCTCTCCCTGAAGGGAGAGGGGACCGTTGGGCAGACGTTGATGTTCTGGTGTTAGCCGGCTTGTGCCGAGTTGCCGGCTGAGCCATTACTTCTCGGCACGGACTAGCCCCCTCTCTCTTCAGGGAGAGGGCTGGGGAGAGGGAGCGGAGTTAACCCAAAGCACCGAAGCCACCGGCAAACCCCGTTCGCGAGCAAGCTCGCTCCTACGAAAATCTAAAGCGCTATCTGCCACCCATGATCGCGATGTAATCCTGCGTCCAGCGGCTATAGGGCACGTACTTCCCGCCCTCCGCCTGCGGCGTCTTCCAGAAGGCGATGCGCTCGAACTGGTCGTAGCCGTTGGTGGCGCAGCCCTCGGCGCCGAGCAGCTGGCTGCCCTTGCAGCCGGCCGGCGCCGCCGGCACCGAACCGAACCAGGCGGCGACGTCGCCCTGCACCTTGGGCTCCAGCGACCAGTTCAGCCACTTGTAGGCGCAGTTCGGGTGCTTGGCGTCGACGTGCAGCATGGTGGTGTCGGCCCAGCCGGTCACGCCCTCGGCGGGGATGGTCGAGGCGATCGGCTGCTTCTCGCCCTGCAGGGCGTTGACCTGGTAGGGCCAGGAGCCGGAGGCGGCCACGCCTTCGTTCTTGAAGTCGCTCATCTGCACGGTCGCGTCGTGCCAGTAGCGGTGGATCAGCGCGTGCTGGGCGCGCAGCAGCTTGAGCACCGCGGCGTACTGCGCCTCGGTGAGCTGGTACGGGTCCTGGATGCCCAGGGACGGCTCGGTGCTCTTCAGGTAGAGCGCGGCGTCGGCGATGTAGATGGGCCCGTCGTAGGCCTGCACGCGGCCCTTGTTGCTCTTGCCGTCGGGCAGTTGCTGCTCCTTGAACACCACGCTCCAGCTTTCCGGCGCCTTGGGGAAGACCTTGGTGTTGTACATCAGCACGTTCGGGCCCCATTGGTAGGGCGTGCCGTAGTGCTTGCCGTCCACGGTGTGCCAGGGCGCGTCCTGCAGGCGCGGGTCGACGTTCTTCCAGTTGGGGATCAGGCTGACGTCGATCGGCTGCACGCGCTTGCCGTACACCAGGCGCAGCGAGGCATCGCCCGAGGCGGTGACCAGGTCGTAGCCGCCCTTGGCCATCAGGCTGACCATCTCGTCGGAGGTGGCGGCGGTCTTCACGTTGACCTTGCAGCTGGTCTCCTTCTCGAAGGGCGTCACCCAGTCGTAGTTCTTGTCGCTCTCGCCGCGCTCGATGTAGCCGGGCCAGGCGATGATGTCGAGGGCGCCCTCGGGCGCGCCGAGCTGGGCGGCCTGCGGGGCGGCGCTGGCCAGGGCGCAGGCGCCGGCGAAGGCCAGGGGGGCGAGTTTCGGGGAAGGCATGGTCGGACTCCTGTTGGGGGTTCGGAGCCTCTGCGGTCGTAGCGCACCGCGGGTGGGGCACCTGGGCGGACAGCATGTGTCATGGCGAAACGACATCTCTGGCAGCCTAGTCGCGCCCGCCGGGGGCTACAAGCGCAGGCTCGCCATCCACGCATAAGCATAGGCGCAAGCGCGCCGGTCGCCGCCACTGGCCTAGACTGAAGCGGTTGGCGCCAAAAGGGGCGGCGCCGGCCCGCTGCCCGCGCCGCTTGCACCAAAGTGGCGCGCCAGTGCCGGGCGTGTTTTGCAAGCCATTGAAACCCAAGGCTTTGTTTCGATGGCACGGGGCTTGCGATGGCAAGGCTACTGGTGGCGACAAGGAGTTCGGCATGTCCCGCACTTTCTACGACGAGATGTATGACGCGAATGGCCAGTGCCGGGCGCACTACCGCGAATTCGCCCGCTGGCTGGCGGCGGCGCCGCCGGAAACCCTGGAGCAGCGCCGGCGCGAGGCCGACCTGCTGTTCCACCGCGCCGGCATCACCTTCACCCTCTATGGCGACGAGCAGGGCACCGAGCGCCTGATCCCCTTCGACACCATCCCGCGCAGCATTCCCATGAGCGAATGGCGCGTGGTGGAGCGCGGCTGCATCCAGCGGGTGCGCGCGCTGAACATGTTCCTCGCCGACCTCTACCACGGGCAGCGCATCATCAAGGCCGGGGTGGTCCCGGCGGAACAGGTGCTGACCAACGAGGGCTACCAGATCGCCATGCAGGGCCTGGACCTGCACCGCGACCTCTATGCCCACATCGCCGGCGTCGACCTGGTGCGCGACGCCGACGGCAGCTACTACGTGCTGGAGGACAACCTGCGCACCCCCAGCGGCGTGAGCTACATGCTCGAAGACCGCAAGATGATGATGCGGCTGTTCCCCGAGCTGTTCGCCGCGCAGCGCATCGCGCCCATCGACCACTACCCGAACCTGCTGCTGGAGACCCTGCGCAGCTCCAGCCCGCTGGACAACCCCAGCGTGGTGGTGCTGACCCCCGGGCGCTTCAACAGCGCCTACTTCGAGCACGCCTTCCTCGCCCGCGAAATGGGCGTGGAACTGGTGGAAGGCGCCGACCTGTTCGTCCGCGACGAGCGCGTGTACATGCGCACCACCGCCGGCCCGCGCCCGGTGGACGTGATCTACCGGCGCCTGGACGACGCCTTCCTCGACCCGCTGGCCTTCAACCCCGAGTCGATGCTCGGCGTGCCCGGCCTGCTGGCGGCCTACCGCGCCGGCAACGTGGTGCTGGCCAACGCCATCGGCACCGGGGTGGCCGACGACAAGTCGATCTACCCCTACGTCGGCGACATGGTGCGTTTCTACCTGTCCGAGGAGCCCATTCTGAAGAACGTGCCCACCTGGCAGTGCCGCAAGCCAGCCGACCTGTCCCACGTGCTGGCGCACCTGCCGCAGTTGGTGGTCAAGGAAACCCAGGGTTCCGGTGGCTACGGCATGCTCGTCGGTCCTGCGGCCAGCAGCCAGGAGATCGAGGCCTTCCGCGAGCGCATCAAGGCCCGCCCGCACGCCTACATCGCCCAGCCGACGCTGTGCCTGTCGACCTGCCCGACCTACGTCGACAGCGGCATCGCGCCGCGGCACATCGACCTGCGGCCGTTCGTGCTGTCCGGCCGCGAGACGCGCCTGGTGCCCGGCGGGCTGACCCGCGTGGCGCTGCGCGAAGGCTCGCTGGTGGTCAATTCGTCACAGGGTGGCGGTACCAAGGACACCTGGGTGGTGGAGGACTGAGATGCTGAGCCGTACCGCAGCCGACCTGTACTGGATGTCCCGCTACCTGGAGCGCGCGGAGAACCTTGCGCGCATGCTCGACGTGAGCTATTCGCTGTCGCTGATGCCGGCGGACGACCGCGGCGGCGGCGCCGACGAACTGGCCATGCCGCTGTTGATCACCGGCACCATGGACGACTACCTGGAGCGCCACGGGAAGATGCAGCCCGAGCGCATGCTGCATTTCTTCGCCCTCGACGCCGACAACCCGGCGAGCATCTACCGCTGCCTGCAGGCCGCCCGCGGCAACGCCCACGCGGTGCGCGGGCGGATCACCGCGGACATCTGGGAGAACATCAACGCCACCTGGCTGGAGATGCGCAGCATCGCCCAGCAGGGCCTGGGCCGCTATGGCATCAGCCGCTTCTGCGAATGGGTCAAGGAGCGCTCGTACCTGTTCCGCGGCGCCACCTACGGCACCATCATGCGCGGCGAGGCCTCCAGCTTCATCCGCCTGGGCACCTTCATCGAACGCGCCGACAACACCCTGCGCCTGCTCGACGCCCGCTACGAACTGCTCGGCGAGGAGGCCGAGGAGGTCAGCGACACCTCGGCGCGCGGCTACTACCAGTGGAGCGCGCTGCTGCGCGCGCTGTCCTCCTTCGAAGCCTACAACGAGATCTACCGTGGCTCGCCCGATGCTCGCCAGGTGTCCGAACTGCTGCTCTTGCGTGCCGAGGTGCCCCGTTCCCTGCAAGCCTGCGTGGAGGAACTGGACGGCATCCTATCCACCTTGCCCGGCGACAACGGCCGCCCGGCGCAGCGCCTGGCCGCCGAATTGGCCGCGCGCTTGCGCTACACGGCGATCGACGAAATCCTCGGTGACGGCCTGCACGCCTGGCTCACCGACTTCATTTTGCTGATCCGCCAACTGGCCCGGGCAATCCACAGTTCCTATCTGGAGGCCGTATGAAACTCGCCATCAGCCACGACACCACCTACCGCTACGACGACCCGGTGCGCGCCAGCATCCAGTACCTGCGCCTGACGCCCCAGGAAAGCGAGCGCCAGCACGTGCTCAGCTGGGAGCTCACGCTGCCGCGCCCAGCTCGCGCCCAGCGCGACCCCTACGGCAACGTGCTGCACGTGCTGAGCATCGACGAACCCCACGAGGCCGTGGTGATCCGCGCCCGCGGCCTGGTGGAGATCGACGAGAGCCGCGAGGCCGAGCACGACGACCAGTCGCCGCTGCCGTTCCTGCGCTTCACCCGCCTGACCACCCCGGACGACGCGCTGCGCGCCTTCGCCCTGGCGCAGTGCGGCGAGGCCCGCGACCGCAGCGCGCTGATCAGGCTGATGCATGCCCTGCACGGGCAGATGCCGTTCCAGCCGGGCGCCACCGGCGTCGAAAGCACCGCGGCCGAAGCCTTCGCCGGCGGCGCCGGGGTCTGCCAGGACCACACCCATGCCTTCCTCGCCTGCGCGCGCAGCCTGGGCATTCCGGCGCGCTTCGTCTCCGGCTACCTGTACCGCGGCAGCGACCAGGACCTGGCCAGCCACGCCTGGGCCGAGGCCTGGCTGGACGACGCCTGGTACAGCTTCGACGTGACCAACGAACTGGCGCGCCCGGAGCGCCACCTGAAGCTGGCGGTGGGCCTGGACTACCTGGACGCCTGCCCGGTGCGCGGCATGCGCCGCGGCAGCGGCCTGGGCGAGCAGATGCACGCGCGGGTGGTGGTGGCGCCGCTGCTGCGCAGCCAGCAGTGAGGCCGGCGGGGAGGCTGCCACGGGATGGAAACCCGTGGTGGTCTAGTATTGCCGGGCAACCCCTGAAGAAGGCCATCCCATGACCTATTGCGTAGCCATGTGCCTGGACGAGGGCCTGGTGTTCGCCTCGGACTCGCGGACCAACGCCGGCATCGACCACATCGCCACCTTCCGCAAGCTGTTCACCTTCGGCGTGCCCGGCGAGCGCCTGATCGTGCTGCAGAGCGCCGGCAACCTGGCCACCTCGCAGTCGGTGGTGAACCTGCTGAAGCAGCGCCTGGGCGACGCCGGCCAGGTGAACCTGCACAGCGTGCCGACGCTCTACGAAGCCACCGCGCTGGTGGCCGCTACCGTGCGCGAGGTGGTGGCCCGCGACGCCGCGCCCCTGGCCGGCAACACCGACCTGACCTGTTCCTTCCTGGTCGGCGGGCAGATCGCCGGCGGCCCGCCGGAGCTGTACAGCATCTACCCCCAGGGCAACTTCATCCAGGCCACCGAAGACACGCCCTTCCTGCAACTGGGCGAGAGCAAGTACGGCAAGCCGATCCTCGACCGCAACCTGGAGTTCACCACCAGCCTGGCCGAGGGCCTGCGTTGCGCGCTGGTGTCCTTCGATTCGACGATTCGAAGCAACCTATCGGTGGGCATGCCGCTGGACCTGCTGGTGTACCACCGCGACAGCCTGATCGTCCCGGCGGGCTACCGGGTGACGGAGGAGGATGCGTACTACGCGAGCATCCGCAAGCAGTGGTCGGCGGGGTTGCATGAGCTGCTGGCGGAGCTGCCGGCGCCGCCGGTGGAGTACAACATCTAGCGGAGGGTGTTGGGTTCAAGAGCGCCCTCTCCCCAACCCTCTCCCGCAAGCGGGAGAGGGGGCTGTCCTGAGCGGGGTTGGAGTCAGGCACCATCCTCCACCCTCGTCATTCCCGCGAACGCGCACTGCTGTCCGGCACGCCTCATGCTATTAACAGCTGCCCCTGACGCAGGTTGATCTCGCGTATTCGCTCCTGCCGTCGTCGGTAACGTTCGGCCTCCAGGCCTGGGCGCTGAAACAGCGTTGCCTGTACCTCCACCATCAGCATCCACAGGCTTTGCCGCGTTCCCGTCCTGCGTTGGTAAAGGTTCAGCAGCAAGTAGCTGATCAGCGCACAGAGAATCTGGATGCGCACGGCATTCTCGCTACGGCCCAGGAAACGCCTGACCTTCAGGTGTTGCTTGATCCATTTGAAAAACAGCTCGATCCGCCAGCGATCCCGATAGCGCTCGGCGATTTCTGCCGCCGGGCTGCTCAGGTCGTTGGTCGCCAGGCTCAGAGGCGGCTCATCGCCTGGGCGGTTCACCAGGATCCGCCGCAGGGGCTGGGTGTAGTGATTACGCCGTCGGCCACCTGGGTTGCGGTTGGAGAAGCTCACCTCTTCGTCTCGCAGGATCGTTTCCCGGTCTTGCTGGGGAACCTCGCGCTGGGCCAGGACCTTGAGCCGCACATTGGACTTGAATCGTGTGACGAAGCGGGCCTTCTGGGCATCCAGGCTCGCCCACCAGTTGAAGTCGTAATAGCCCTTGTCGAATACGTAGGTGGCCTGTGGCTCGATACCCAGCGTCCGGCCTTCGTCGATGTCGTTGACGTTGGCTGCGCTGAAGCTGCAATGCACCGGTGCTGCCGCCTGCTCGGCATACAGCACATGGACTTTCAGCCCCTGGGAGCGGGTTCGATTGGACAGCGTCCATTCGTCGAAGCCAGGGCCCTTGAGGGTGATCGTGGTGGAGTCCAGCAGGTACAGCAGTTCCTTCCCGTCACGGCGTAACTGCCGGCAGACGCCCGCCATCAGGTAGTGCGCAACCTGGGCGAAGACCTCGGTATTACGGCGTTCGTTGGCATCGGCCAGGGTGGAACGCCGGATCGGGCCCGTCCCCAGGTGATAGTGCTGATGGGGATGGCTGTTGAAGCTGGTTTCAAGCGCCCGCAGGCTGCTCACGCCGGCCAGT
This sequence comes from Pseudomonas citronellolis, assembly GCF_001586155.1. Taxonomy (NCBI): domain Bacteria; kingdom Pseudomonadati; phylum Pseudomonadota; class Gammaproteobacteria; order Pseudomonadales; family Pseudomonadaceae; genus Pseudomonas; species Pseudomonas citronellolis. The sequence goes on along the minus strand of NZ_CP014158.1, from coordinate 4,345,426 downwards.
TGGGCATACACCATGGCGACCAGGTGATCCCAGCTGCCAAAGCGCTTGCTGTGCTTGTCGGCGCCGTGTTCGGCGACCAGTCGATCGAAGACGCCGCGAGGCAGCGCTTTTAGTACATCGTGAAAACGGCTTATCCTGAACATCTTGCGGGGGCTGTGAGGTTGAGTTGGCGCTCAACGGTTTAACCCGTGCCTTCAGCCCCCGCAAGCCCTCCAGACGCCCCCTCGAAAATATTCCGGACAGTAGTGCGCGAACGCGGGAACCCAGTGACGGGTGGTTGGGTTCGCGAGCAAGCTCGCTCCTACGAAGAGCAAAGCAGCTCTGCTCTGGCTTTTGGGACTTCCAGAGAAACCTCCGCGCACTCCGAACGCCCCTTCAGAAGGCCGAGCGAAACCGGCGCTCAGGAGGTCATGCGACATGGATGTCGCGAGAGCCCCGCGGGCTACAGGGACGTACCCTCGGGGCGGGCCTCCGTGGCGGGGGAATTCGTGAGGGTAGCCCGACTCTGTCGGGCCCGTATGTCGGGGCAAGCCTTTTTGGTTCCTTTTGTGGCGTTTGACAAAAGGGACTCGCCCGAGGGGGCGAAACAAGACGGTCGGGCAGACTCGGAGCGGCGCAGAAACACCCAAGCCAAGGCAGCTGGGTTCCCGCGTTCGCGGGAATGACGAGGGGGAGTGAGGAGTTTCAGGATGACTCCAGATTTTCCGCCTACTCAGGACAGCCCCCTCTCCCTTCAGGGAGAGGGCTGGGGAGAGGGCGCTCTTCCCCCCAACACCACAGCCCCCGGCAAACCCCATTCGCAAGCAAGCTCGCCCCCACAACACCCCTCACCGCTCCCGCAACGCCTCCCACCGCGCCTTCAGCACCGGCTTGAGCAGATAATCCAGCACACTCTTCTCGCCAGTGATGATATCCACCGTCGCCACCATCCCCGGAATGATCAGCAGCGGCTTGTTGTCCGGCCCCAGGTGGTTCTTGTCGGTGCGCACCTGGATCAGATAGAAGGCGTTGCCCTTGTCGTCGGTGATGGTGTCCGCGCTGATCATCTCCAGCTTGGCCTTCAGGCCGCCGTAGATGGTGTAGTCGTAGGCGCTGAACTTCACCGTGGCCGGCTGGCCGGGGTGGAGGAAGGCGACGTCCTGCGGGCGGATCTTCGCTTCCACCAGCAGGTTGTCCTCCAGCGGGACGATTTCCACCATGTCGCTGCCCGGCTGCACCACGCCGCCGATGGTGTTGACCTTCAGCTGCTTGACGATGCCGCGCACCGGCGACACCACGGTGGTGCGGCTGACCTTGTCGTCGATGGCGCGGCTGGTGGCGGTGAGTTTGTTCAGCTCGGTGCGGGCCTCGTTGAGGTCCTTCAGGGCGTCGGTGCGGAAGCCCTGGCGCGACTCGTCGATCTTCCGCGCGATCTCCTGCATGGCCGCCTCGGCGCGGGGGATGGCCAGGGTGGTGGCGTTCAGTTCGCCGTTGATCTCCACCACGCTGCGGCGCAGGCGCAGCAGTTCCACCGGGGAGATGGCGCCGCTCTTGACCAGCGGCGTGGACATGTTCAGCTCCTGCTGCACCAGGCCCAGGCTGGAACGGTACTGTTGGGCCTTGGCGCGGAATTCCTGCAGTTCCTGGGTCTTCTGCCGCAGCTGTTCCTGGAGGATGCTTACCTCGCTGGCCTGGCGCGCCTGGCGGCTGTGGTAGAGCTGCAACTGGTCGTCGACCACCTGCGGCGCGGTCTGCTTCAGGGCGTCGGAGAAGGCCGGCTCGCGGCCCTCGGCCTCGGCGCTCAGGCGTTCCACCCTGGCCTCCAGGGCGTTGCGGTCGGCCTCGGTCTCGCCCTTGTTGGAGGCGAAGCGGGTGTCGTCCAGGCGCAGCAGGGTCTGGCCCTTGTCCACCACCTGGCCTTCGTGGACGAAGATTTCCGAGACGATGCCGCCCTCCAGGTTCTGGATGGTCTGCACCTTGCTGGAGGGGATGGCCTTGCCTTCGCCCTTGGTGACTTCCTCCAGGTGCGCGTAGTGTGCCCAGGCCAGCGCGCAGACCAGCAGCGCGAGCACCGCCCAGAGGGTGATGCGCGCGGCCAGCGGAGAGTCTTCCAGCACCGTGCCCTGGACCTCGGGCATGAACTCGGTGTCGCTGCGGCCGCCGAGGTAGCCCGGCGTCGGTTGCATGCTGCTCATGGCTTCACCCCGCTGCCGGGCCGACGTGGCCCTTGCGCAATGCTTCGATCACCGCTTCCTTCGGCCCGTCGGCGACGATGCGCCCGGCGTCGAGGACGATCAGCCGGTCGACCAGGGCGAGCATTGAGGTGCGGTGGGTGACCAGCAGCAGCGTCTTGCCCGCGCAGCACGCCTGCAGGCGCCGGCGCAGGGCTTCCTCGCTGCTGTTGTCCATGGCGCTGGTGGGCTCGTCGAGCACCAGGATCGGCGGGTCCAGCAGCAGCGCGCGGGCCATCAGCACGGCCTGGCGCTGGCCGCCGGAAAGCAGCTGGCCGCGCTCGCCCACCGGGCGGTCGAAGCCGGCCGGGTGCTGCCGGGCCAGTTCGCTGACGCCGGTCAGCTCGGCCACTTCCAGCATGCGCGCGTCGCCGACGTAGCGCGCGCCCAGGGTCAGGTTGTCGCGCAGGCTGCCGGCCAGCAGCGGCAGGTCGTGGGCCACGTAGCCTACCTGCTGGCGCAGGTCGGCCACGTCGATCTGCCGCAGGTCCAGGCCGTCGAGCAGGATCTGCCCCTCGTCCGGCTGGTAGAAGCCCAGCAGCAGGCGCGCCAGGGTGCTCTTGCCCGAGCCGCTGCGGCCGATCAGCCCGACCTTCTCGCCGGGGGCCAGGCGCAGGCCGATCTGGCTCAGCGCCGCGGCGTTCTGCTCGGGGTAGCGGAATTCCACCTGGCGCATCTCCAGCGCGCCGTGCAGCTGGGTGCGCTCCAGCGGGCGCTGGCTGGCCTGGCGCTCCTGGGGCAGGGCCATGAGCGCGTCGGTGCTCTTCATGGTCAGGCGCGCCTGCTGGTGGCGGGTGATCAGCCCGGCGATCTGCCCCAGCGGCGCCAGCACCCGGCTGTTGAGCATGTAGCAGGCGACCAGGGCGCCGACGCTGAGCTGGCCGTCGAGGATGGCGTAGACGCCGCAGATGATCAGGGCCATGCCGGCGAACTGCTGGACGAACAGGGTGCCGTTGGTGGCCAGGGTGGCGAGGAAGCGGGCGTGGTTGTCCAGGCGGGTGAGGGCGCCGTGGGTGGCTTCCCAGCGGTACTGACGCTCGCTCTCGGCGCCGCACGCCTTGAGCGTTTCCAGGCCGCCGAGGGTCTCGATCAGCAGGGCCTGGCGCTCGGCGCCGAGGGTCAGGCTCTTCTGCACGGTGTCGCGCAGGCGCACCTGGATCAGGTAGGCGAAGCCGATGGTCAGCGGGAAGGCCAGCAGCGGCACCGCCACCAGAGCGCCGCCGAGCAGGCCGATGACCACGATCATCAGCAGCGAGAAGGGCAGGTCGATGAGGCTGGTGAGGGTCAGCGCCGTGAGGAATTCACGCAGGCCCTGGAAGTCGTGGATGCTCTGGGCGAAACCGCCGACCGTGGCCGGGCGGAACTTCATGGCCATGCCGGTGATGCGCTCGAACAGGGTGGCCGAGAGCACCACGTCGGTCTTCTTCCCGGCCATGTCCAGCAGGTGCGAGCGCAGCACCCGCAGCAGCAGCTCGAAGAGGGTGCCCAGCAGCAACCCGCTGGCCAGCACCCAGAGGGTGGAGATGGCCTGGTTGGGCACCACGCGGTCGTAGGTCTGCATGACGAACAGCGGCACCAGCATGCTCAGCAGGTTGATCAGCAGGCTCGCCACCAGGGCGTCGGTGTAGAGCCAGCGCGACAGCTTGAGGGTGTCGCGGAACCAGGCCTCGACCCGCGGCACCAGCGGCTGGCGCGCCGCCTCCAGCTCGTGGCGCGGGCGGGCGAACAGGGCCAGGCCGCTGTACTGCGCGGCCAGCTCCTCGGTGCCCACCCACTGCTCGCCGCCCTCGGTCTCGCAGGGCAGGATCAGCGCCTGGCCGTCCGCGCCCCACTGGCGCAGCACCGCGCTGCGCCCGCCTTCGAGCAGCAGAAGGACCGGCAGGTTCAGCGCCGGTATGGCCTTCAGCTCGCGGCGCAGCAGGCGCCCCTGCAGGCCGGCGCGGGCCGCGGCGCGGGGCAGCAGCTCGGCGTTCAGGCGTTGCTGCGGCAACGGCAGGCCGGCGCTCAGGCTGGTGCGGCTGACCGAACAGCCGTGCAGGCGGCAGAGGATCAGCAGGCCGTCGAGCAGGGGGTCGTCGTGGCTCAGGCGGGGATCGTCCGCTGCGGGGTTGCCACGCTCCTGGATGATCATGGTCACGCTACTTCTCCCGGGCTTCTGCGAGCCCCATGCGGCCGCCGCGCCCCGCAGGCGCCGCCGGCCGGGCGGGCCGGCGGCGGACGCGGGGCGGGCAGGGCCTTATTTCATGTCGGGCAGGCGTGTCTCGGTCTTCACGTCGGACAGCGCCACGCCCTCATGGGGCGGCACGACGTTCTGCGAGCGCAGCAGGGCGCCCATGGCGGCCAGCACGCGGTAGCGCGAGTACTCCTCGGTGTAGCGCACCTGGGTGTAGCGGCGGTTGGCGGTGAAGAGTTCGTTCTCGCTGTCCAGCAGGTCGAGCAGCGTGCGCTGGCCGAGGGTGAACTGCTGCTGGTAGGCCTCGCGGACCTTGCGCGTGTAGTCGGCGTATTCGCGCGCCGGGCCGGTCTGCTTGCTGGCGTTCTCCATGGCGTCCCAGGCCAGCGAGAGGTTCTCGTTGAGCAGGCGCAGGGCATTGTCGCGGACGTCCTTGGCTTCGTCGATCTGGTGCGAAGTGGCGCCGAGGCGGTTCTTGTCGCGCATGCCGTTGAACAGGTTGTAGCGCATCACCACCTGGGCTTCCCAGTCGTTGTAGTGGCCCACTTCGCCGTCGACGTTGTTGTTCGCCGCCTTCGACAGTTCCAGGTCGAAGCGCGGGTAGAAGGGCGACTTGGCCGCCTCGTACTGCTTCTCGGCGGCATTCACGTCGGCCTGGGCCGATTTGAGCAGCGGGTTGTTGCTCAGCACTTCCTGGCGCGCCTTGTTGATGTCGCTGGGCACCAGGGCCTTGACGGTGGAGGGCGTCTCCAGCTCGTCGGGCTGCTTGCCCACGGCGCTGTAGAAGTTGGCCTCGGCGTCGCGCAGGTCGACTTCCTCGGTGTAGAGGTTGTTCTGCGCCAGGGCCAGGCGCGCGGTGGCCTGGTCGTTGTCGGCGGTGCTGCCGACGCCCTGCTGGCTGCGCATGCGGATCTGGTCGCCGATGCGCTGGTGGGCCTGCAGGTTGTTGCGCGCCAGGCTCACCATCTCGCGGTGCTGCAGCACGTTGAGGTAGACCTCGACGGTGCGCAGCGCGGCGTTCTCCGAGGTGCCCAGCACGCGGAACGCCTTGGAATTGACGTTGGCCTCGTTGCGCGCCACCTCGTTGGGCGTGGCGAAGCCGTCGAACAGCATCTGCTGCAGGCGGAGCTCGGCATCGCCGCGGTTGAGCGTTTCCTTGTTGTGGTTGCCTTCCTGACGGGTAGAGGGGCTATCGACGCCTTCGCGGCCGTAACCCAGCAGTAGATCGACGGTGGGCAGGTAGCCGCCGCGGGCGATCTTCAGTTCCTGGTCTGCGGTCAGCCGGCTGTTCATGCTCTGGCTGATCTCCGGGTGATATTGCAGGGTGCTCTGTATGGCTTGGGTCAGGCTCATCGCGTTGGCTTGAGCGCAGGTGGCCGCCAGAAATACACCGCTCCATAGCGTCGCGTTACGACTGCGCATGGCGTTCTCCTGGTGTTCTCGACTTCGATGCTCTTGCAATTCGCCAAAAACTTGGCTTTTTTCTGATATCAAGCGTTTCACGCCTGTAACATCAGAGCTAAGAACAACTTTTCGCGAACATCAGAAGAATTTTTCACATCCCATATTCAGAAAAAGTCTTATGACACCTGTGAAAAGCGGCACATTGTAAAACTCGCAAACCCTGATTTTTCTTGGCTATGGGGACGAATAGGGCTTGCACATACAGCCATGTACGTTTCAGGCGGCTAGGGCGGGCGTTTCCGCGAAGTACCGAAGCAAGCGTGGTCAAAAAAATGGCGGATTCATCCGCTGGCTTTTTGATGCCAAAGCGCCTTCAGGCTTCCGCTTCCCTCTACGCATCACTGCGCGCCGGTGACGGCATGGCCAACTCGGAGGTCTTGGGTGCCGCCGGAGGCGGCGCCGGGCGGCAAGCGCAGAGTAAGCGCGGAGGATGCAGTCATGGCCAGCTTGGTAGGTATCGTCAGCAAGGCGGTGGGCGAGGTCTTCGCCGTGGCCGCGGATGGTTCGCGTCGCATCCTGCACCAGGGCGACAAGCTGTTCGTCGGCGAACAACTGGTGACCGGGCACGAAGGTGCCGTGGCCGTGGCGATCGCCGGTGGCGGCGAACTCACCCTGGGGCGCGACAGTTCGATGCCGATGAGCAATCAACTGGTCGCCGCCGCCCACCACCAGTACGCGGACAGCGCGCCGGCGCAGGCGCCGGTCGCGCCCAGCCAGCAGGACATCACCGACGTCAAGGCGCTGCAGGCGGCCATCGCCGCCGGGCAGGACCCGAGCCAGGTGGCCGAGGCCACCGCGGCCGGCCCGTCGTTCTCCGCCGGCGGCAACGCCAAGGCCGGCGGCGGGCACTCCTTCGTACTGCTGACCGAGATCGGCGGCCACATTGATCCGGACATCGGCTTCCCCACCGGGCCCCTGGGCAGCGGCCCGCTGTTCCCGCGGCTGTTCGATGGCGTACCCAGCCCCGAGCAGGCCCAGGCGGCGCCGCCGACCCCGCCGGAACCACCGGCCCCGCCCGTCGACGGCGTGCCCAGCGCGGGCAACGCCAGCGCCGTGGTGGATGAAGACGGCTTGCCCGGCGGCATCCAGGGCAACGACGGCCTGCCCGGCGTCGGCGCCAGCGCTTCCGGCAGCCTCGGCTACGACTTCGGCGCCGACGGCCCCGGGACCTTCGCCTGGAGCACCACCGGCCTGCCGGCGCTGACCTCCGGCGGCGTGGCCCTGAGCTACAGCGTGAGCCCCGACGGCCACGTGCTGACGGCCTCGGCCAATGGCCAGACGGTGTTCACCCTGAGCCTCACCAACCTCGCCAACGGCACCTACGAACTGGTCCTGCAGCAGCCGCTGGACCACCCGCAGCACGGCGTCGAGGACGACATCGCCCTCAGCGTCCCCTACACCCTGACCGACGGCAACGGCACGCCCGCCAGCGGCAACCTGGCCATCCTCATCAACGACGACAGCCCCACCGCCTCCCTGGCCCAGGAGGGCGAGGCGCCGAGCCTGCTCAGCCATGACGAAGGCACCCGCGGCGGCGCTTCGGAGAGCGTCTCGGCGGACTTCGCCAGCGCCTTCAAGGCGACCCTGGCCTATGGCGCCGACGGCGCCGGCAGCGTGGCCTGGCACTACAGCCTGAACGTCACCAGCCAGGGCGAGGCCTCGGGCCTGAGCAGCGGCGGCCAGGGCATCCACCTCTACCTGATCGATGGCGTGGTGATGGGCTCCACCGCCGCCAGCGCCGACGCGGTCAGCAGCGCCAACACCGTCTTCTCGCTGGCAGTGGACGCCGCCAGCGGCAAGGTCACCCTGACCCAGTACGCCGCCATCGACCATGCGCTGCCGGGCGCCACCAGCGGCTTCGACAGCCAGCACGTCACCCTCGGCAGCGACCTGGTGCAACTGCAGGGCAGCGTCACCATCACCGACCGTGACGGCGACCCGGCCAGCGCCAGCCAGAACCTCGACCTGGGCGGCCGGATCGGCTTCGCCGACGACGGCCCGAGCATCGGCATCGGCGCCAGCGGCGCGCTGCTCGGCAACCTGGTGACCCAGGACGCCGACACCATCGGCAGCAACTTCGATACCGCCACCACCAGCTTCGCCGCGGCCTTCGCCATCACTTCGCAGAACGCCGGCGCCGACGGCCCGGCCACGGTGAGCTGGAGCTATGCGCTGAAACTGGACGTGGCCGAAGGCACCCAGTCGGGGCTGAACAGTGCAGGGCAGAAGATTTACCTGTACGAGCAGAACGGCCAGATCATCGGTAGCACTTCCAGCACCGAAGCTGGCGTGGATTCCAGCAACACCATCTTCAACCTGAAGGTGGACGGCAGCGGCAACGTCACCCTCACGCAATACGCCGAAATCGATCACGCGCTGCCGGGCGTCACCAGCAACTACGCCACCCAGCAGGCCCCCCTGGCCACCGGCCTGGTGAGCCTGCAGGCCAGCGCCACCATCACCGACTACGACGGTGACAAGGCCTCGTCCAGCGCCAGCATCGACCTGGGCGGCAAGGTGGCCTTCGACGACGACGGCCCCTCCATCTGCATCGACCTCAGCGGCAGCAAACCCATCGTGCTGCTGACCCACGACGCGGACACCATCGGCTCGAACTTCGACACCGCCACCACCAGCTTCGCCGCAGCCTTCGCCATCACCTCGCAAAGCACCGGCGCCGATACCCCGGCCGCGGTGAGCTGGAGCTACGCGCTGAAGCTGGACGTGGCCGAAGGCACCCAATCGGGCCTGAACAGTGCGGGGCAGAAGATTTATCTGTACGAACAGAACGGCCAGATCATCGGCAGCACCTCGAACACCGAAGGCGGGGTGAATGCCAGCAACACCATCTTCAACCTGAAGGTGGATGGCAGCGGCAATGTCACCCTGACGCAGTACGCCGAAATCGACCACGCGCTGCCGGGTGCCACCAGCAACTACGCCACCCAGCAGACCCCCCTGGCCACCGGCCTGGTCAGCCTGCAGGCCACCGCGACCATCACCGACTACGACGGCGACAAGGCCAGCTCCACGGCCTCGCTGGACCTGGGCAACAAGGTGGCCTTCGCCGACGACGGCCCGTCCATCAGCGTCGGCCTGGGCAGCCAGTCGGTGCTGGTGCAGACCCAGGACGCCGACACCATAGGCGCCAACTCCGACACCGCCAGCGGCGACTTCACCGGCGCCTTCGTCATCACCTCGCAGAGCGCCGGCGCCGATGCCCCGGCCTCCGCCGTGAGCTGGAGCTACAGCCTCAAGCTGCTGGCCGGGCAGGGCGCCGATAGCGGGCTGAGCAGCGGCAACGCGACCATCCACCTTTACGACGTCGGCGGCAAGATTGTCGGCAGCACCGCCACCAGCCTGCAGGGCGTGACCACGGCCAACACCGTGTTCGACCTGCGCCTGGACGGCAACAGCGGCAAGGTGATCCTCACCCAGTACTCGGCCATCCAGCACGACGGGCCGGGGGCTTCCGGCAACTACGACAGCCAGGTGGCCTGGCTGAAGACCGGGCTGGTCGGCCTGGAAGGCACCGCCAGCATCACTGACTACGACGGCGACAAGGCCAGCAGCAGCCAGACCCTCGACCTGGGCAACAAGATCGGCTTCGCCGACGACGGCCCCACCGCGGTGGACGACCACCCGGCGTGCCTGCTGGTGCAGCCGCCGCCGGCGGTCAACCTGACGCTGGTGCTCGACGTCTCCGGCAGCATGCAGGGCAGCAAGCTGGCCCAGGCCAAGGCCGCGCTGATCAACATGCTGCACGAGTACGCCTCCATGGGCCTGCTGATCCAGGTCTCGCTGATCAGCTTCGCCACCTCGGCCAGCGCCGCCAGCCACTACAGCTTCGACGACGCCGGCGACAGCGGCTACACCAGCCTGGTGAACGCCATCAACGGCCTGCAGGCCGGCGGCAACACCAACTACGAGGCCGCGCTGAACCGCGCCCAGACCAGCATCAACGCCGACCTGAACGCGCCGGGGGCCGACCCCGCGGCGATCAACCGGGTGTACTTCATCTCCGATGGGCAGCCCACCACCGGTAGCACCAACGCTGCGCTGAACGCCTGGCAGAGCTTCCTCGCCGCGCACAACGGCAGCACCAACAACGTCGAGGCCTTCGCCGTCGGCGTCGGCACCTCCATCACCGACCAGGACCTGGTGCGGGTGGACAGCCACGGCACGCCGGTCATCGTCACCGACCCCAGCGACCTCAGCGCCACCCTGGTCAACCTCAGCCACCTCGACGCGGTCAGCGGCAACGTGCTGGCCAACGACCTGCCGGTCAGCGCCGACGGCACCGTGCGCATCACCCAGGTGAGCACCGGCGGCGAGACCTTCGCGGTGGACGCCAACGGCCACCTCACCAACCTCGACCCCGGCGCCAGCCATGCCACCGGCAGCTACAACGCCAGCAGCGGCCTGCTGACCATCAGCACCGACAACGGCACCCTGACGCTGTACCTGAAGGATGGCGGCGGCCACCACGCCGGCGACTACACCTACGCGGTCAAGGCCAGCGTGAGCTTCCCGGAAAGCGGGCAGATCAGCGAGTCGTTCCAGTACACCATCGTCGATGGCGACGGCGACACCGCCTCGGCCAACCTCGACATCTGCGTGAAATACGGCGCGCCGATCCTGGTGGTGGGCAGCAACGCCAGCGACACCGATGGCTCGACGACGCCCCACACCGTGCCCAGCCCGCTCGGGCCGGACCACGGGACCATCGCCGGCAGCTTCGGCAACGACGTGCTGATCGGCGACGTGGGCGGCGTTTCCGTCACCACCACGCCCGGCAAGAACTACAACATCGCGCTGATCATCGACACCTCCGGCAGCATGGCCGACGCCTCCGGGACCACCGGGCTCAGTCGCATGGCCCTGGCCAAGGCGGCGCTGATCAACCTGCTGAACCAGATCAAGGGCCACGACGGCACCATCAACCTGGCCCTGGTGTCCTTCGCCGACGGCTCGACGCTGACCCAGGTGCATGGCCTGAACAGCACCAACGTCGCCACCCTGATCAGCGCCATCAACAGCCTCGGCGCCGTGGGCGGGACCAACTACGAGGCGGCGCTGAAGTCCACCGTCGACTGGTTCAACGCCACGGTGGGCGGGGGCGCCAACGCCGCCCACGACTACATCAACCTGGCGTTCTTCCTCACCGACGGCAACCCCACCACCTACATCGGCGACAACAGCAACAGCGGCACCGTCACCAACTACCACGACATCAAGGACGCGCTGGACGTCGCCAACAACCTGCTCAACGGCGGCGGCCTGTTCAGCGGCAGCGACCATGTGTCGGTGAACGCCATCGGCATCGGCGACGGCATCAACAGCGGCATCCTGCAGTTCTTCGACAACACCAGCACCACGGGCACCGCCACCCTGCATTTCACCGGCAACACCCCGGACCTCACCGCCAACGTCGGCCAGCCGCAGATCATCAACACCGCCGAACAGCTGCAGACCGCGCTGCAGGAAGGCTTCAGCAACACCTCGCCGCAGGCGGTGGGCCACGACCACCTGGTCGGCGGCGACGGCAACGACATCCTCTTCGGCGACGTGATCAACACCGACGCCCTGAGCTGGACCGGGCACGCCGCCGGCACCCACAACGGCGCCGGCTACCAGGGCCTGGTGGACTACCTGACCGCCGCCAACGGCGGCGCCGCGCCGTCCCAGGGCCAGGTGACCAACTACATCGTCGCCCACGCCTATGAACTCAACGTCGCCGGCGACACCCGCGGCGGCAACGACACCCTCGAAGGCGGCAAGGGCGACGACCTGCTGTTCGGCCAGGGCGGCAACGACACGCTGCTCGGCGGCGACGGCAACGACATCCTGTTCGGCGGCATGGGCGACGACACCCTTACCGGCGGCGCCGGCGCCGACCAGTTCGTCTGGCAGAAGGGCGAGGCCGGGCATGACGTGATCAAGGACTTCAACATAGGCGAGGGCGACTCGCTGAACCTGGCCGACCTGCTGCAGGGCGAGCACGCCACCGCCGATTCGCTGGCGCAGTACCTGACCTTCTCGGTCAACGCCACCACCTCGACCACCACCATCTCGGTGAACCCCACCGGCGCGACAGGGGGCGCGACGACCCAGAGCATCGACCTGGCCAACGTCGACCTGGTGGCCAAGTACACCGACCACCACGGCGGCGCCATCGTCTCCAGCGGCGACACCCACGCGGTGCTCAACGGCCTGCTGGCCGACCACGCGGTGAAGGTGGACACCGTCTGACCGCGCCGCAAGGGCGCCTGCGACCGCCGCCCTTGGGCGGCGGTCGCGTATCCGCTGGGGGATGGCAGCGCATATCCGGGATGAATGATCGTCGCGCCCCGGCATTCGCTCGCCCTATGCTTGGCCGAGTGCACCTCCCCAATCGAACAACAAGCAACGAGGTTTCCCATGCGTGAAGTGGTGATCGTCGACAGCGTCCGTACCGGCCTGGCCAAGTCGTTCCGCGGCAAGTTCAACATGACCCGGCCCGACGACATGGTGGCCCACTGCATCGACGCGCTGCTGGCGCGCAACGGCCTGGACCCGCTGCTGGTGGACGACTGCGTGGTCGGCGCCGGCTCCAACGAGGGCGCCCAGGGCCACAACATCGGCCGCAACGCCGCGGTGCTGTCGAAGCTGGGCATCCACGTCGCCGGCATGACCCTCAACCGCTACTGCTCCTCGGGCCTGCAGGCCATCGCCATCGCCGCCAACCAGGTGGCCTCCGGCTGCAGCGACATCCTGGTGGCCGGCGGCGTCGAGTCCATCACCCTGACGGCCAAGTCGCGCAACACCGACCACTTCGTCAACCCGCGTCTGGAAGCGGAGTTCCCGGGGATCTACTACCCCATGGGGCAGACCGCCGAGATCGTCGCCCGCCGCTACAACGTCACCCGCGAGGAACAGGACCTCTACGCCCTGCAGAGCCAGCAGCGCACCGCCCGCGCCCAGGCCGAGGGCCTGTTCGACGACGAAATCGTGCCGATGAACGTGCGCTACGCCGTGGAAGACAAGGCCACCGGCGAGAAGAAGGTGGTCGAAGGCGTGGTCGACCGCGATGACTGCAACCGCCCGGACACCACCCTCGAAGGCCTCAACTCGCTGAAGCCGGTGTTCGCCGAAGACGGCTCGGTGACCGCCGGCAACGCCTCGCAGCTTTCCGACGGCGCCTCCATGACCCTGGTGATGAGCCTGGACAAGGCCCTGGAACTGGGCCTCAAGCCCAAGGCCTTCTTCCGCGGCTTCACCGTGGCCGGCTGCGAGCCGGACGAGATGGGCATCGGCCCGGTGTTCTCGGTGCCCAAGCTGCTCAAGGCCCGCGGCCTGCAGATCGACGACATCGACCTCTGGGAGCTCAACGAAGCCTTCGCCTCGCAGTGCCTGTACGCGCGCAACCGCCTGGGCATCGACAACGAGAAATACAACGTCAACGGCGGCTCCATCTCCATCGGCCACCCCTTCGGCATGACCGGCTCGCGCCAGGTCGGCCACCTGGTGCGCGAACTGCAGCGGCGCAACCTGCGCTACGGCATCGTGACCATGTGCGTGGGCGGCGGCATGGGCGCCACCGGCCTGTTCGAAGCGCTCCGCTGAGTCTGGCGGCCGTCCCCACGCAGGAGGGCCGATAGCGAAGCCCCGGCAGCGATGCCGGGGCTTTTTTCGTTGGGGAGGTTTTTTTTGTAGGAGCGAGCTTGCTCGCGAACGGAGTTACCCGGCGGCTACGGTGCAAGCGTTGACGCCGTCCCCTCTCCCTAACCCTCTCCCTGAAGGGAGAGGGGACCGTTCGGTGTGCTCGGGTGTTGCGGCGTTAGCCGGCTATCGCGAAGTTTCCGACTGACGCCAAATCTTCTTTCGGCACGGACAAGCCCCCTCTCCCTTCAGGGAGAGGGCTGGGGAGAGGGAAGGGAGGTCAGTCGATGCACCAATACACCCGGGAAACTCTGTTCGCGAGCAAGCTCGCTCCTACGAAAAGAACCTGCCCCCGGAAGACACCCAAAGAAAAACCCCGGCACCTGGCCGGGGTTCATGACCCAGACAACACCTACTGCGCCACCCGCGCATACAACCCGGCGGCCTGCTGCATCCGGCTGATGTACTGCATCACCTCGCGTTCCGCATCGAAGCGGGTGAAGAACGGCCCTTCCAGCGTGCCTTCGCGGGTCGAGAAGAAATACTGGCCATTGACCGCGCTGATCCGGTCGCTCCGATAGTGGGTGCCCGGCTCGCCGTCAGTCACTCGTTTACCGAACATGAAGATACCTCCCACACCTTGCGGGTTAATGATTTCAGTGTAGTCAGGCCGGACGGCGGCGGGGCGCAGGCGACGAATGGACGGCGGCGGGGGCCTTGGCGGCTATGCTCAATGGCCAGTGGCGCGAGGCCAGGCGGCTGCATGTCTTTTTGGTTATAAGAAAATCAAAATATATTCTTTTTAATGCAGTCCGGCCTTGTGCATAGTGAACCCCACACGAACCAGGAGCCCAACCCATGAGTCTGCGTCTCGGCGACATCGCCCCCGACTTCGAACAGGAATCCAGCGAAGGCCGCATCCGTTTCCACGAATGGCTCGGCGACAGCTGGGGCATTCTCTTCTCCCACCCGGCGGACTTCACCCCGGTATGCACCACCGAGCTGGGCCTGACCGCCAAGCTCAAGGACGACTTCGCACAGCGCGGCGTCAAGGTGATCGCGCTGTCGGTGGACCCGGTGGAGTCCCACGTGAAGTGGATCGACGACATCAACGAAACCCAGAACACCGTGGTCAACTTCCCGATCATCGCCGACGCCGACCGCAAGGTCTCCGAGCTGTACGACCTGATCCACCCGAACGCCAACGACACCCTGACCGTGCGTTCGCTGTTCGTCATCGACCCGAACAAGAAGGTGCGCCTGACCATCACCTACCCGGCCAGCACCGGGCGCAACTTCAACGAGATCCTGCGGGTGGTGGACTCGCTGCAACTGACCGACAACCACAAGGTCGCCACGCCCGGCAACTGGCAGGACGGCGACGAGGTGGTCATCGTGCCCTCGCTGAAAGACGAGGACGAGATTCGCCAGCGTTTCCCCAAAGGCTACCGCGCGGTCAAGCCGTACCTGCGCCTGACCCCGCAGCCCAACCGCTGATTTTCCCGCGGCTGCCCCGCGCAGCCGCGCCGTTGTTCCAAACCACGAGTAGGGTATTCGGCCGGTTCGCCGGCCGCCTTTTTTTCCGTTCCCGCCCGGCCTCGAGCCGCGCTTTGTTTTCCCGCTCTGACTTGCCCGCCACACGGGGAGAAGACGTCAGCCACGCCGCCAAGGAGATCGACCATGGGTCCGTCCACCTGGCGCCGCAGCCTGACCGCCGCTCTCCTGGCGTGTCTGCCGTTCGGCGCCTTCACTGCCACCGCTTGCGCACAAACGCCAAAGGAAGTCCGCCTGGACTACGCCTACTACGCGCCCACCAGCCTGGTGCTCAGGCACTTCGGCTGGCTGGAAGACGCGCTCAAGCCCCAGGGCACCGAGGTGCGCTGGGTGTTCAGCCAGGGCAGCAACCGCTCGCTGGAATACCTCAACGCCGGCAGCACCGACTTCGCTTCCACCGCGGGGCTGGCCGCGGTGCTCAGCCGCGCCAACGGTAGCCCGCTGAAGACCGTCTACATCGCCTCGCGCCCGGAATGGACCGCGCTGGTGGTGCCCAAGGACTCGCCGCTGAAATCCCTGGCCGACCTCAAGGGCCACAAGGTGGCCGCCACCAAGGGCACCGACCCCTACCTGTTCCTGCTGCGCAGCCTGCAGAGCGTCGGCCTGGGCAAGGGCGACGTGGAGATCGTCCACCTGCAGCACCCCGACGGCCGCACCGCGCTGGAGCGCGGCCAGGTGGACGCCTGGGCCGGGCTCGACCCGCACATGGCGGCCAGCGAGCTGCAGGCCGGCTCGCGGCTGCTGTACCGCAACGTGAACTTCAACAGCTACGGCGTGCTCAGCGTCACCGAGCGTTTCGCCCGTGAGCAGCCGCAACTGATCAAGCAGGTCATCGGCGCTTACGAGCGGGCCCGCCACTGGGCCATCGAGCATCCGGAGGAGACCGCCAGGCTGCTGGCCGAGGAGGCCAAGCTGCCGCTGGAAGTGGCCAGGCTGCAGCTCTCGCGCACCGACTTCAGCCAGCCGCTGCCCGGCGCCGAGCAGGTCGCCGCGCTCAAGGCCGCCGCGCCCATCCTGGTGGACGAGCAACTGGTGCGCCCCGGTACCGACGTGGCCAGGGTGGTGGACCAGTTGATCGACCCGCAACTGGCCGGCGAAGTCATCGGCAAGCAACCCCTGGCCAGGGCGGAATGAACCATGGGTGTGCCGAGCCAGCCCCTCGACCTGGGCCGTAGCCGCCGCCTGGCCCTGTCGCTGCGGCCGCGCCCGCTGCGTTGGCGGGCCTGGGTGCTGCCGCTGCTGCTGTGCGCCGCGCTGGAACTCGCGGTGCGCGCCGGCTGGCTGGCGGAGAACCAGATGCCGGCGCCTAGCAGCGTCGTGCTCACCCTTTGGCAACTGGCCCATGGCGAGCTGTGGCAGCACATCGGCGCCAGCCTGGCGCGGGTGGCCAGCGGCTTCGCCATCGGCTCCTTCGCCGCCCTGCTGATCGGCACCTGGGTCGGCCTCAGCCAGCGCGCCGAGGCCTACCTGGAGCCGAGCTTCCAGGCGCTGCGGGCCATCCCCAGCCTGGCCTGGGTGCCCTTGCTGCTGCTCTGGCTGGGCATCGACGAGACGCCCAAGGTGGTGCTCATCGCCCTCGGCGCCTTCTTCCCGGTGTACCTGGCGCTGGTCGCCGGCGTGCGCGGGGTGGACCGCAAGTGGGTGGAGCTGGGCCGGCTGTACCACCTGTCGACCTTCACCCTGGCGCGGCGCATCCTCCTGCCGGCGGCGCTGCCGAGCCTGTTCACCGGGCTGCGCGGCGCCCTCAGCCTGAGCTGGATGTTCCTCGTCGCCGCCGAGCTGATCGCCGCCACCCGTGGCCTGGGCTACCTGCTCAGCGACGGCCGCGAGACCTCGCGGCCGGACATCGTCATCGCCGCCATCCTGGTCCTGGCCGTGCTCGGCAAGCTCAGCGACGGCCTGCTCAAGGCCGTGGAACGCCGCGCCCTGGCCTGGCGCGACAGCTTCGAAGGCCTGGAGGGCAAGGCATGAGCGCGCTGCTGGAACTCAACAACATCCGCAAGAGCTTCGACGGCCTGCGCGTGCTCGACGACGTCAGCCTGGCGCTGGCGCCGGGGGAGGTGGTCAGCCTGCTGGGCCCCAGCGGCTGCGGCAAGAGCACCCTGCTGCGCATCGCCGCCGGCCTGGACGCCGACTTCGCCGGGCAGCTGCAACGCAACCCGCTGCTGGGCTTCGGCCCGGACGGCGAGAGCGGCCGCGGCGGCGGCATCGGCGTGGTGTTCCAGGAACCGCGCCTGCTGCCCTGGCTGACGGTGGCGCAGAACGTCGGTTTCGCCGACGGCTGGCTGGCCGACGACCAGCGCATCGCCCGGCTGCTGCGCGACGTCGGCCTGGAAGGCAAGGGCGGCCTGCTGCCCAAGCAGCTCTCCGGCGGCATGGCCCAGCGCGCGGCCATCGCCCGCGGGCTCTACGGCCGCCCGCAGGTGCTGCTGCTGGACGAGCCCTTCAGCGCGGTGGACGCCTTCACCCGCCTGCGCCTGCAGGACCTGATCCAGCAACTGGCCCTGGAATACGACATCAGCATCCTGCTGGTCACCCACGACCTCGACGAGGCCTTCTACCTGGGCGACCGCGTGCTGCTCCTGGGCGGCGCCCCGAGCCGCCTGCGCCGCGAGTTCCCGGTGCCCCTGCCACGCCCGCGCGACCGCCGTGCGGTGGAGCTGGCGTATCTGCGGGGCGAGGCGCTGACGGAGTTGCAGCATTCCCACGTGATCTAGACGTCGCGCTGTTCGTAGGAGCGAGGGGGACGCCTGGTTCTTGTTCGCGAATTGGCGTTTGCTGGTGGCCTAGGTGCTGGGTTCAAGAGCGCCCTCTCCCCAGCCCTCTCCCTGAAGGGAGAGGGGGCTTGTCCGTGCCAGCGGGAAGGTCAGATTCAGCCGGATAGCCGAGATTGCCGGCTGACTCAGGAATACCAAAGCACTCCGAACGGTCCCCTCTCCCTTCAGGGAGAGGGTTAGGGAGAGGGAGCGGAATCTCCCCAGAACACCGCTGCCACAAGTAACTCCCGTTCGCGAGCAAGCTCGCTCCTACAGTCTTTATTCAAGTTATAAGCAAATGAATAAATAACATTTATTGGAATATCAAAACCCCTGTTAAGGTCTATGCACGTTGGTTAGCGAGCCGGCTTCAAGTCGGCTCTTTCAGTTATAAGGAAGCGTGCAATGTATGTGGTGACCCTCGCCGGCAGTCCGAGCCAGCGCTCCCGTTCCGCGGTCCTGCTGGACGTTGCCCGCCGGTGGCTGCACGAGCGTGGGGTGGAGGTGCGTTCCTACCAGGTGCGTGACTTCGCCGCCGAGGACCTGCTGCATGCCCGCTTCGACAGCCCCCAGGTGCTGGAGCTGCTGGAGCAGGTGGCGCGGGCCGACGGCCTGGTGATCGCCACCCCGGTGTACAAGGCCTCCATCGCCGGCGCCCTCAAGGTGCTGCTGGACCTGCTGCCCGAGCGCGCCCTGAGCCACAAGGTGGTGCTGCCCCTGGCCACCGGCGGCAGCAACGCCCACATGCTCGCCGTGGACTACGCGCTCAAGCCGGTGCTGGCGGCGCTGAAGGCCCAGGAGATGCTCCACGGCGTGTTCGCCGAGGATTCGCAGATCGCCTACGCCACGGCCGATGCGCCGGCGCAGCTGGAGCCGGCCCTGGAGCGGCGCCTGCTGGAGTCCCTGGAACAGTTCCACGGCGCCCTGGCGCGGCGGCCCCGGCCGATCGACCCGAACCTGCTCAGCGAGCGGTTGCTCAAGGCGCGCTGGAGTATTTGAAAGAAGCGGCTGCAGGCTACAAGCGGCAAGCTGCAAGAAAAAGCGTGGAGCGCTACCGAGCCTCGAATAGGCAGGTGCGTGACTGCCAGACGACAAGAAACCAGGTCCTCAGCATCCCGCCAACGGGAGCGCAGGTCCGGCGAGCACACAACGACAAAGGAGCATGCAATGCGCAACCTCACTTTGCGTGGTGGACTGGCGGCCCTGCTGATCGCGGCCCTGGCCCATGGCGCCCAAGCTGAAGAACAACCCGGTACCCTGCGTATCGGCTACCAGAAGTACGGCACCCTGGTGCTGCTCAAGGCCCGCGGCACGCTGGAGAAGCGCCTGGCCGAGCAGGGCGTCAAGGTGCAGTGGACGGAGTTCCCCGGCGGCCCGCAACTGCTGGAAGGGCTGAACGTCGGCAGCATCGACTTCGGCGTCACCGGCGAGACGCCGCCGGTGTTCGCCCAGGCCGCCGGCGCCGACCTGGTCTACGTCGCCAGCGAGCCGCCGGCGCCCACCAGCGAGGCCATCCTGCTGCCCAAGGACTCGCCGATCAAATCCGTCGCCGAGCTCAAGGGCAGGAAGGTCGCCCTGAACAAGGGCTCCAACGTGCACTACCTGTTGGTGCGCGCCCTGGAGGAGAACGGCCTGAAGTACAGCGACATCCAGCCGGTGTACCTGCCGCCGGCCGACGCCCGCGCCGCCTTCGAGCGCGGCGCCGTCGACGCCTGGGTGATCTGGGACCCGTACCAGGCCGCCGCCGAGAAGCAGCTGCACGCCCGCACCCTGGTCGATGCCCGCGGCCTGGCCGACAACCACCAGTTCTACCTGGCCACCCGCACCTACGCCAAGGAGCACCCGCAGGTGCTGACAACCCTGGTGGAAGAAGTGCGCTCGGTGGGCGAGTGGTCGCAGAAGAACCCCGAGCAGGTCACCGAACAGGTCGCCCCGCTGCTCGGCCTGCCCGCCGACATCACCCTCACCGCGGTCAAGCGCCAGGGCTACGGCGCGCAGTTCATCACCCCCGAGGTGGTGGTCAAGCAGCAGAAGATCGCCGACGCCTTCACCCAGCTGAAGCTGATTCCCAAGGCGCTGAGCATCAAGGACGTGGTCTGGACGCCGCCGGCGGACAGCAAGGCCAAGGTGGCCCAGGCGCAGTAAGCGTTCATTGGGTTCCCGCGTTCGCGGGAACCCAGCGACTTCACCCGATTCCGACACCCCATCATCGCGCGGCTACGCCACGCCGGCGCGCTCAATCTGGAGTTATAGCGATGAGCCTCAACATCTTCTGGTTCCTTCCCACCCACGGCGACGGCCATTACCTTGGCACCGCCGAGGGCGCCCGCGCGGTCGACCACGGCTACCTGCAGCAGGTGGCCCAGGCCGCCGACCGCCTCGGCTTCGGCGGCGTGCTGATCCCCACCGGGCGCTCCTGCGAGGACTCCTGGCTGGTCGCCGCCTCGCTGATCCCGGTGACCCAGCGCCTGAAGTTCCTGGTGGCGCTGCGCCCGGGGATCATCTCGCCGACCGTAGCTGCGCGCCAGGCAGCGACCCTCGACCGCCTGTCCAACGGCCGCGCGCTGTTCAACCTGGTCACCGGCGGCGACCCGGACGAGCTGGCCGGCGACGGCCTGCACCTGAACCACGAGGAGCGCTACGAGGCCTCCGTCGAATTCACCCGTATCTGGCGCCGCGTGCTGGAAGGCGAGACCGTCGACTACGACGGCAAGCACATCCAGGTGCAGGGCGCCAAGCTGCTCTACCCGCCGATCCAGCAGCCGCGCCCGCCGCTGTACTTCGGCGGCTCCTCGGAAGCCGCCCAGGACCTCGCCGCCGAGCAGGTCGAGCTGTACCTGACCTGGGGCGAGCCGCCGGCCGCGGTGGCCGAGAAAATCGCCCAGGTCCGCGAGAAGGCCGCCAAGCAGGGCCGCAGCGTGCGCTTCGGCATCCGCCTGCACGTGATCGTCCGCGAAACCAACGAGGAAGCCTGGAAGGCCGCCGACCGCCTGATCAGCCACCTCGACCAGGACACCATCGACCGCGCCCAGGCCTCGCTCGCCCGCTTCGACTCGGTGGGCCAGCAGCGCATGGCCGCCCTGCACGGCGGCAGCAAGGACAACCTGGAAGTCTCGCCCAACCTCTGGGCCGGCGTCGGCCTGGTGCGCGGCGGCGCCGGCACCGCGCTGGTCGGCGACGGCCCGACCGTGGCCGCGCGGGTGAAGGAATACGCCGAGCTTGGCATCGACACCTTCATCTTCTCCGGCTACCCGCACCTGGAAGAGTCCTACCGCGTCGCCGAACTGCTGTTCCCGCACCTGGACCTCGCCCGCCCGCAGCAGCCCGAAGCCCGCGGCTACGTCAGCCCGTTCGGCGAGATGGTGGCCAACGACATCCTGCCCAAGCAGCAGGCCGCGCAGAGCTGAAGTCGACTTTGTAGGAGCGAGCTTGCTCGCGAACCCCGCGAGCAACCCGGAGAAGCACAAGACATGAAGACAAATACTCTCAACCAAGTGGCCCAGCGCCTGGCGCCCTGGGCCCTGCCGGTGGCCCTGGTGCTGGTCTGGCAGGTGGCGGTGGAGGGCGGTTTCCTCTCCAGCCGCATCCTGCCGGCGCCCAGCGCGGTGGTCGAGGCCGGCTACCAGCTGGTGAAGAGCGGCGAGCTCTGGCAGCACCTGGCGATCAGCACCTGGCGCGCCGCCATCGGCTTCGTCATCGGCGGCTCCATCGGCCTGGCCCTGGGCCTGGTCACCGGCCTGTCGAAGTGGGGCGAACGCTTCCTCGACAGCTCGGTGCAGATGATCCGCAACGTGCCGCACCTGGCGCTGATCCCGCTGGTGATCCTGTGGTTCGGCATCGACGAGTCGGCGAAGATCTTCCTGGTCGCCCTCGGCACCCTGTTCCCCATCTACCTGAACACCTACCACGGCATCCGCAACATCGACTCCGGCCTGCTGGAGATGGCGCGCAGCTACGGCCTGTCCGGCTTCGCCCTGTTCCGCCAGGTGATCCTCCCCGGCGCGCTGCCGTCGATCCTGGTGGGCGTGCGCTTCGCCCTGGGCTTCATGTGGCTGACGCTGATCGTCGCCGAGACCATCTCCGCCAGCTCCGGCATCGGCTACCTGGCGATGAACGCCCGGGAGTTCCTGCAGACCGACGTGGTGGTCCTGGCGATCCTGCTCTACGCCGTGCTGGGCAAGCTGGCCGACCTCGCCGCCCGCGGCCTGGAGCGCGTCTGGCTGCGCTGGCACCCGGCCTACCAGGCCAAGGGAGGTGCGGCATGAACGCCCTCAGCATTCCGCAGAACCTCAAGCAGGGCATCCCGCTGGCGCTGAACGGCGTGGTCAAGCGTTTCGGCGAGCGCGAGGTGCTCAAGGGCATCGACCTGCGCATCCCGGCCGGCCAGTTCGTCGCCATCGTCGGCCGCAGCGGCTGCGGCAAGAGCACCCTGCTGCGCCTGTTGGCCGGCCTCGACGCCCCCAGCGAAGGCCAGTTGCTGGCCGGCTCCGCGCCCCTGGAAGAGGCCCGCGAAGGCACCCGCCTGATGTTCCAGGACGCCCGCCTGCTGCCCTGGAAGCGGGTGATCGACAACGTCGGCCTGGGCCTGTCCGGCGACTGGCGCAAGCAGGCCCTGGAAGCCCTGGAGGCGGTGGGCCTGGCCGACCGCGCCCGGGAATGGCCGGCCAGCCTGTCCGGCGGCCAGAAGCAGCGCGTGGCCCTGGCCCGCGCGCTGATCCACCGGCCGCGCCTGCTGCTGCTGGACGAGCCGCTGGGCGCGCTGGATGCGCTGACCCGCATCGAGATGCAGCGGCTGATCGAGAACCTCTGGCAACGCCACGGCTTCACCGTGCTGCTGGTCACCCACGACGTCAGCGAGGCGGTGGCCGTCGCCGACCGGGTGATCCTCATCGAGGAAGGCGAGATCGGCCTGGACCTGAACGTCGACCTGGCCCGCCCGCGCTCCCGCGGCTCGGCGCGCCTGGCCGCGCTGGAGGCCGAGGTGCTCGACCGCGTGCTGGCGTTGCCGCCGCTGCCGCCCGAGCCGGAACCTGTATCCCCACTGCCCACGCAACTGCGCTGGGCGCTCTGATCCACCGTTCATCCGTGCACTACCGACATTCCCCATAGGAGAAACGCCATGACCATCAAAGCCATCAACGTCCGCAACCAGTTCAAGGGCACCGTGAAGGAAATCCTCGAAGGCCCGGTGCTCTCGGAAATCGACGTGCAGACCGCCGCCGGCATCGTCACCTCGGTGATCACCACCCGCTCCGTGAAGGAACTGGAACTGGCCGTGGGCAGCGAAGTGATCGCCTTCGTGAAATCCACCGAGGTGTCCATCGCCAAGCTGTGAGGCGGGGAGGGCGGCGTTTGCGCTGCCCTGGGTGCGAAAAAAAGGCGGACGCCCCTGTGGAGCGCCCGCCTTTTTCTTTGCCGGCGCGCTCTACATCAGCGCCTGGCGCCGCGCCGCCATGTGCGCGAGGTAGTCGATCAGCTGGTCCAGCTCGGTATCGTCGAGGGTTTCCGGGGCGAAGCCGGGCATCTTCGCCTGGGGCCAGCGGCGCAGGCTCTGCGGGTCGCGGATGTAGGCGTGGAGGAAGTCCCTGGCGAAGTACTCGGTGGGGCTGTAGGGCTGGTTCAGGTCCGGGCCGAACTGGGCGTCGCCGGCGCCGTTCAGGCGGTGGCAGGCCAGGCAGTGCTTCTGGAACAGGGCGAAGCCGGCCTGCACGTCGGGGCTGGCGTCCTTGGCCGGGAGCAGGGCCGGGAAGCGGATTTCCACCGAATCCAGCACGCGCAGGCTGCTTACCTGGAAGGGCCATTGCTCCGGGCCGATGGCCGAGGCCTGCGGGTCGGTCCAGACCAGGTAGAAGGGCCCGGCCGAAGGCTTGTCCTGGCCCAGCGGCGGCCAGGGCTTCTTTTCGTCCTCGATGGCCAGCCAGGCCCGCGCGCCCTCTTTCTGCAA
This sequence comes from Pseudomonas citronellolis, assembly GCF_001586155.1. Classification (NCBI taxonomy): domain Bacteria; kingdom Pseudomonadati; phylum Pseudomonadota; class Gammaproteobacteria; order Pseudomonadales; family Pseudomonadaceae; genus Pseudomonas; species Pseudomonas citronellolis. The sequence continues at coordinate 4,321,684 of NZ_CP014158.1, read as the reverse complement.
CAGCGGCGCGGCGGGCAGCTCGGCGGCGAAGCCGTCCAGCGCCACGGCCTGCACGTGGGCGCGGCCGTCCACGCCCTCCAGCAGCGCCGCCAGCGGCACCGCGCGGTAGTGCATGGTGCGCTTGTAGGCCACGTCGTCCTTGATCTCGATGTTGCGCGCCTGGGCGTTGCCCAGCAGCTCGGCGCTGCTCAGCGTGCGCGTGCCGGCGGGCAGCTCCAGGGTCAGTTCGGCGGCGAATACGGTGGGGCAAAGCAGGATCAGCAGCGACAGGATGAAGCGCATGGGCGGGCTCCAGCGATGGGCTGCGCAAACATAGCAGAGGATGCCGACGAACGGCACTGCCACCTGCGCTGCGAGGGCGCGGCCCTTCGGGCGACGCCGGCTTCGCAGCGGCAGGCGGACGGTTGGCTAGCCGACCAGGCGACTGAGGTTGGGGATGATGAGCACCACTGCGGTAACGAAGACGATCAGGCTGGCCTGCCGCCATTTCTTCGGTTGTTGATCCATCATGATGTTCCCGCCTTTCTTGTTGTTGGCCCGCTCCCGCGCGCTCATACGGCCCGGCGCCGGGTGGCTGCGACCTTGGCTTTGCATACCGGCCGCCCCGGCAAGACCCGGCAGCGACGTCCCATAGGTACTGCGAAATTTCAGTCTAAGCCCCGGCTGGCGCGGGCTTAGACGATCTGGCAGCAAATCCTATGGTTCCAGGCATATTCCATCTATATGACAACGCGGTGACGGCTCTGGCTCGCGGCCCGACCGCTCATCCGACCGCCCGTCGGCGCGCAGCCCAGAGCGGTGCGCCAGGCGACCGCCGGTCGCCCGGGCTGAGCGCGGGGGTCAATCCGCCTGAGCGATCCGGTCATTGCCGGACGCCGCCGCGCGGTTAAGGTAGGCCGACACGCTGCCTGCGTGACCTCCACGCCAAGAGAGCACTCCCAAGAGAGAACGCCATGACCGAAGCATTGATTTACGACGCGGTGCGCACGCCCCGCGGCAAGGGCAAGAAGGACGGCGCGCTGTACAGCGTCAAGCCGGTGGACCTGATGGCCGGCCTGCTGCGCGAAGTGCAGCGGCGCAACCAACTGGACACCGCGCAGGTCGACGACATCGTCCTGGGCTGCGTGACGCCGGTGGGCGACCAGGGCGCCGACATCGCCAAGACCGCCGCCCTGGTCGCCGACTGGGACGAGCAGGTGGCGGGCGTGCAGATCAACCGCTTCTGCGCCTCGGGCCTGGAGGCGGTCAACCTGGGCGCCATGAAGGTGCGCTCGGGCTTCGAGGACCTGGTGCTGGTGGGCGGCGTGGAATCCATGTCGCGCGTGCCCATGGGCTCGGACGGCGGCGCCTGGGCGCTGGACCCGCAAACCAACCTGCACACCAGCTTCGTGCCCCAGGGCATCGGCGCCGACCTGATCGCCACCCTGGAGGGCTTCAGCCGCAGCGATGTCGACGCCTTCGCCCTGCGCTCCCAGCAGAAGGCCGCCAAGGCCCGCGCCGAGGGGCTGTTCGGCAAGTCCCTGGTGCCGGTGACCGACCAGAACGGCATCGTCATCCTCGACCACGACGAATTCATCCGCGCCGACTCCAGCCTGGAAGGTCTCGGCGCGCTCAAGCCGAGCTTCGAGATGATGGGGCAGATGGGCTTCGACGCCACCGCCCTGCGCAAGTACAGCTACGTCGAGCGCATCGAGCACGTGCACACCCCGGGCAACAGCTCGGGCATCGTCGACGGCGCCGCCGCCATGCTCATCGGCTCCGAGGCCAAGGGCCGCGAGCTGGGCCTGAAGGCCCGCGCGCGGATCGTCGCCACGGCGGTCACCAGCACCGACCCGACCATCATGCTCACCGGCCCCGCGCCGGCCACCCGCAAGGCCCTGGCCAAGGCCGGCCTGCGGGTAGACGACATCGACCTGTTCGAGGTCAACGAAGCCTTCGCCTCGGTGGTGATGAAGTTCATGAAGGACATGGGCGTGCCGGAGAGCAAGGTCAACGTCAACGGCGGCTCCATCGCCATGGGCCACCCCCTGGGCGCCACCGGCTGCATGATCCTCGGCACCCTGCTCGACGAACTGGAGCGGCGCAACCTGCGCTACGGCCTGGCCACCCTCTGCGTGGGCGGCGGCATGGGCATCGCCACCATCATCGAACGCGTTTAAGGATCGATCATGGGCTACTGCGCTCGGCCATGCTGCGTTGGAAATTCTCCGGGAATGCTCATTGGCTGCAGCCAACTCCGCTTGCCGAAGAATTTCCGCCTTGCCTGACCTTCGCTCGTGACGCCCCTGAAGCGATCCCCCACCCTGGGAAGAAGATAAAAATGACCGAAGCCATCCGCTACGAAAAGGGCCAGGACAACATAGTCGTCCTGACCATGGACATGCCCGGCCAGAGCGCCAATACCATGAACGGCGCCTACCGCGAGGCCATGGCCGCCACCGTCGCCCGCCTGGAGGCCGAGAAGGATTCCATCGCCGGCGTCATCCTGACTTCCGCGAAGAAGACCTTCTTCGCCGGCGGCGACCTCAACGAACTGATCAAGGTCACCAAGGCCGACGCCCCGGCCTTCTACGCCGGCATCCTGGTGCTCAAGGGCCAGCTGCGTCGCCTGGAGACCCTCGGCAAGCCGGTGGTGGCCGCCATCAACGGCGCGGCCCTGGGCGGCGGCTGGGAAATCGCCCTGGCCTGCCACCACCGCATCGCCCTGGACGAAAGCCACGTGCAGCTGGGCCTGCCGGAAGTCACCCTGGGCCTGCTGCCCGGCGGCGGCGGGGTAGTGCGCATGGTGCGCCTGCTGGGTCTGGAGAAGGCCCTGCCGTACCTCGCCGAAGGCAAGAAGGTGCGCCCGGAGCAGGCGCTCAAGGCCGGGCTGATCCACCAGTTGGCCTCCAGCCGTGAAGACATGCTGGCCAAGGCCCGCGAATGGATCGCCGCCAACCCCAACGCCAAGCAGCCGTGGGACACGGCCGGCTACAAGATCCCCGGCGGCACCCCGTCCAGCCCGAACGTGGCGCAGATGCTGGCCATCGCCCCGAGCGTGCTGCGCGACAAGACCAAGGGCTGCTTCCCGGCGCCGGAGAAGATCATGTGCGCCGCCGTCGAGGGCGCCCAGGTGGACTTCGACACCGCGCAATTGATCGAGGCGCGCTACTTCACCGAGCTGACCACCGGCCAGGTGGCGAAGAACATGATCGGCACCTTCTGGTTCCAGCTCAACGAGATCAACGCCGGCAAGTCGCGCCCGCAGGGCTACCCGCAGCAGCAGACGAAGAAGGTCGGCGTGCTCGGCGCCGGCATGATGGGCGCGGGCATCGCCTACGTCTCGGCCGCCGCCGGCATCGAGGTGGTGCTCAAGGACGTCTCCATCGAAGCGGCGGAGAAGGGCAAGGCGTACTCAGCCGCGCTGCTGGACAAGAAAGTGAGCAAGGGCCAGATGACCGCCGAGAAGCGCGACGCCTTCCTCGCCCGCATCAAGCCGAGCGCCAGCGAAACCGACTTCGAGGGCTGCGACCTGATCATCGAGGCGGTGTTCGAGGACCGCGCGCTCAAGGGCAAGGTCACCGCCGCCGCCGAGGCCGCCGCGCTGCCCGATGCGGTGATCGCCTCCAACACCTCGACCCTGCCGATCACCGGCCTGGCCCAGGCCGTGGCGCAACCGCAGAAGTTCATCGGCCTGCACTTCTTCAGCCCGGTGGACAAGATGCCGCTGGTGGAAATCATCCGCGGCGAGAAGACCGACGACGCCACCCTGGCCCGCGCCTTCGACTACGTATTGCAGATCAGGAAGACGCCGATCGTGGTCAACGACAGCCGCGGCTTCTTCACCTCGCGGGTGTTCGGCACCTTCACCAACGAAGGCCTGGCCATGCTCGGCGAGGGCGTGCCGGCGGCGATGATCGAGAACCAGGCGCGCCAGGCCGGCATGCCGGTGGGCCCGCTGGCGATCAGCGACGAGGTCTCGCTGAGCCTGATGAGCCACATCCGCGAGCAGACCCGCAAGGATCTGGAAGCCGAAGGCAAGGCCCTGCCGCAGCACCCGGCCTTCGCCGTGGTCGACCTGATGCTCAACGAGTACAAGCGCCCGGGCAAGGCGGCTGGCGGCGGCTTCTACGACTACCCCGCCAACGGCAGGAAGCACCTGTGGCCGGAGCTGAAGCAGCGCTTCGAGAAGCCCGACGGCATGATCCCGGCCGAAGACGTGCGCGACCGCATCCTCTTCGTCCAGGCCATCGAGACGGTGCGCTGCGTGGAGGAGGGCGTGCTGCTGTCGACCGCCGACGCCAACATCGGCTCGATCTTCGGCATCGGCTTCGCCGCCTGGAGCGGCGGCGCGCTGCAGTTCATCAACCAGTACGGCCTGCAGGACTTCATCGCCCGCGCGCAATACCTGGCCGAGCAGTATGGCGAGCGCTTCGAGCCGCCGGCGCTGTTGCTGGACAAGGCGTTGCGCAACGAGACCTTCTGAATGGGTTTGGTGTAGGAGCGAGGGGGACGCCTAGTTCTTGCTCGCGAACGGGAGTTACCTGTGGCAGCGGTGTTCTGGGGGAACTCCGCTCCCTCTCCCTAACCCTCGGCTGCGCGCCCCGCCCTGAAGGGAGAGGGGACCGTTCGGTGTGTGCGGATGCTCTTGAGTTAGCCGGGCCTGCCGGCGGTTTCAGGTTGAGGCCATTCCTTCTCTTGGCACGGACAAGCCCCCTCTCCCTTCAGGGAGAGGGCTGGGGAGAGGGGACGGAGCAACCGGAGACACCATGGCCGCCGGCGAGCACCATTCGCGAGCAAGCTCGCTCCTACGAAAAGCAAAAGCCAAAGCAAGGACGCGCCCCCCGAAACCGCCCCCACCACCGGTTTTTTCTTCCCCACGACCCCCGTAGGATGGCGTTGAGCGCAGCGAAACCCATCACCCCCGGATCCACCATGCCCAACACCCCCGCCCTGATCATCATCGACATGCAAAAAGGCATGGCCAGCACACCGGTCCCCCGCAACAACCCCCACGCCGAAGCCCGCATCGCCGAACTCCTGGCCGCCTGGCGCGCGGCCGGGGCGCCGCTGCTGCACGTCCGGCACATCTCGCGCACGCCGGGCTCGCCGTTCTGGCCGGGGCAGCCGGGGGTGGAGTTCCAGGACGCGCTGGCGCCGCTGGAGCACGAGCAGGTGCTGGAGAAGAACGTCCCCGACGCCTTCGCCAACAGCGGCCTGGAGCGCTGGCTGCGGGTGCGCGGCATCGACACCCTGGTGATCGCCGGCGTCAGCACCAACAACTCGGTGGAAAGCACCGCGCGCAGCGCCGGCAACCTGGGCTTTCGCACCTTCGTGGTGGCCGATGCCTGCTTCGCCTTCGAACAGCGCGACTACCACGGCACCCTGCGCAGCGCCGAAGAGGTCCATGCCATGGCCCTGGGCAACCTGCAGGGCGAGTACGCCTGGGTGCTGGAGACCGCGCAGGCGCTGGGGATGGCGCGGGACGGCTGAGCAGCCGGTCGCCATCGTTCCCGCCGGCATTGATGCGCGGCGGTTTTTCGGGTATTTCCCCTGAAATTCCGATGCAAGGAATGGCTTTGTCATCTTGTGTCGTGAAAAAACAGTGTGTAGTTTTCACGGGGCGTGCAGTTTGTTAAGAAAGCGCGCGTTCGTGCCCGCTCAACCTCAGGAACCCACCACTACATGACGCTGCAAATCTGCATTCTGGAAACCGATATCCTGCGTCCCGAGCTGATCGACCAGTACACCGGCTACGGCTGGATGTTCCAGCAGCTGTTCGCCAAGCAACCGGTGCCCGCCGAGTTCAAGGTGTACAACGTGGTGGAGGGCCATTACCCGCCCGACAGCGAGCACTACGACGCCTACCTGGTGACCGGCAGCAAGTACGACTCCTTCGGCGACGAACCCTGGATCCGCAAGCTCAAGGACTACCTGCTGAGCCGCTACGAGCGCGGCGACAAGCTGCTGGGCGTGTGTTTCGGCCACCAGCTGCTGGCCCTGCTGCTCGGTGGCAAGACCGAGCGCGCCGACCAGGGCTGGGGCGTGGGCATCCATGACTACCGCATCGAAGAGCAGCCGCAGTGGATGCAGCCGCAACTGGACGACCTGACCCTGCTGGTCAGCCACCAGGACCAGGTCACCCAGCTGCCCGAAGGCGCCCGGCGCATCGCCAGCAGCGACTTCTGCCCGAACGCCGCCTACGCCATCGGCGACCAGGTGCTGTGCTTCCAGGGCCACCCGGAGTTCGTCGCCGACTACTCCCAGGCGATCCTCGACCTGCGCCGGGAAATCTTCAGCGAGCCGGTCTACCGGAAGGGCATCGACAGCCTCGACCGCGAGCACCAGGGCGCCACCGTGGCCGAATGGATGATGCGCTTCGTCCAGCTGGGCCGGAAAAAGGACGAGCAGAACGCCGCCTGAGCTCGCTGCGTCCACCAACGCCGCTCCCCGGAGCGGCGTTTTCATTCCCGCGCCGAGGCGAACCGCCTTTCGTAGGAGCAACTGTCTGCGTCGAGGTGCTTTTCGTAGGATGGGTTGAGCTTGCGAAACCCATCGGGCCATGGTGATGGGTATCGCTTCGCTCAACCCATCCTACGGGGCTTCCTGGAACTGTAAGCGGATCTCATCCGCGAATCGCGCCGGCACTTCCGGCTATCGCGGACAAGGTTCGCTCCTACGGCTCCAGGGACGCACGGGCGTAGGGCATTCCGCGCAGGATGCCATCCTACACAAGCGCTGTGGCGCGGTCGGCGGGCTAGAGCCAATCCGCCTGCTTGAAGCTGACGTACAGCCCGATGCAGCCGATCACCAGCAGGCCCATCACCAGGAAGTAGCCGTAGTGCCAGTGCAGCTCCGGGATGTACTCGAAGTTCATCCCGTAGATGCCGGCCACCGCCGTGGGCAAGCCGAGGATCGCCGCCCAGGCGGCGAACTTGCGCTGCACCACGCTCTGCCGCGAGGACTCCAGCAGCAGGCCGACCTCGATGGTCTGGCTGGCGATGTCACGCAGCGAGTTGAGGTCTTCCAGCAGGCGGTTGACGTGGATGGCCACGTCGCGGAAGTAGGGGCGCATCTGCTTGTCGATGAAGGGGAAGTCCAGGCGCTGCAGCTCCTGGCAGATCTCCACCATGGGCGCCGCGTAGTGGCGCAGCTTGAGCACCTCGCGGCGCAGGCCGTAGATGCGCTCGATCTCCTCCTGGCTCAGCGAGGTGCGCAGGGCGCGCTGCTCCAGCACCTCGATCTCGCCGCGGATCTCCTCCACCACCGGCTCGTAGTTGCCGACCACGAAGTCGAGCAGGGCGTAGAGCACGAAGTCGGTGCCGTGGGCCAGCAGCAGCGGGCGCGCCTCGCAGCGCTGGCGCACCTGCGAGTACGACTGCGAGAAGCCGTGGCGGGCGCTGATGATGTAGCCGATGCCGGCGAACAGGTGGGTTTCCACGAACATCAGCCGGCTGTCCGCGCGCACCGGCGAGTAGATCACCATGAACAGCGCGTCGCCGAAGGTCTCCAGCTTCGGCCGGCTGTGCTTCTCCAGGGCGTCGGCGATCGCCAGCTCGTGCAGGTTGAACTGCTTCTGCAGGTTCATCAGCTCTTCCGGCGTGGGTTCCTGCAGGCCGGTCCAGACGAAGTGGTCGGGCTGGCAGGCCCAGCGATAGCCCGCCTCCAGCGGGATATCGGCGACCTTCTTGCCCTTGCAGTAGACGGCGGATGCGACGACTCGACCCATGGCGCGTTCTCCCGGCAGGCGGAGGCGGGCGGTGCCGGCGGGCACCGGCGGCGATCTGCAAAGTATGGGCAAGCTGGCGCAGGCCGCCAGCGCAGAGGTCAGGAGTGCGGGCGCAGGCTCTGCTGCAGCACCGCCAGGGCGTTGGGCAGCACTTCGTTGAAACGCTGGAACAGCGCGCTCTTGTCCACGCCGTCCGGCTGGATGTTGCGGGCGCCCTGGAAGCCGCCGCTCAGGGCCAGCGCCACCAGGACCACGATGCTGTACAGGCCGATGCTGGCGAGGGCGCCGTTGCGCAGGGTGCGGGCGGTGGAACGGTGCATGGCGGTGGCTGCCGGAAGTGGGAGTGGGGCCAGTTTCCCAGCAGTCTGGTCGATGGAATAACGAAGTTCGTTGCTTTCAACTATCGGCGGAATTGATGGTTTGCCGACCGCCGCGAGGGGGATGCGGCCTTGATGCGGGTCAAGGTTCGCGGTGCGGCCAGGCGTAACGTGGAAGTTGACGGGAGCGCAAGGCAAGGCTTCCGAGGTACTCCACCGAGCAAGGAAAGATTCATGATTCGAGAAGTTGAAGGCGACATTCTGCTGAGCAAGGCCCAGGTCATCGCCCATGGCATCGCGCCCCAGGACCCGTTCGACAGCGGCCTGGCGCTGGCCCTGCGCGAGCGCTGGCCGTCGCTGGTCCGCGACTACCGTCATGCGGCCCATGCCTCGGCGCCCGCGCCGGGCTCCATCTGGGCCTGGTCGGGGGTGGACGCCGACGGTTCGACCCGCGGCATCGTCAACCTGCTCACCCAGGACATGCAGGGCAGCGGGCGTAGCGCCAAGCCGGCCAAGGCCAGTCTGGAGAATGTCGGGCACTGCCTGCGGGAGCTGGCGAAGTACGTCGAGGGGGAGGGCGTCCGCAGCCTGGCGCTGCCGTGCCTGGCCACCGGTGTCGGCGGGCTGGAGTGGAAGGATGTGCGACCGTTGTTGGACAGGTACCTCGGCCATCTGGACATTCCCGTGGTGGTCTATGCGGTCTATCGCAAGGGCGTCGCCGCCGACGAGAAGCTCGGCTGAGGCGTGGCCGGCGGCCTGGCGCGTCCCGGAGCCGGGGCGCGTGGGGCCGTCGGAATGCCGGCGAGCGCCGGTCAGCCCTGGTGGGCGGGGGTAGCGTCGTGCTGCTGGCTGGCGGTCCGCTCGGCCTGGTGCTGCAGCGCGGCCTGGTTCAGGTTGACCATGCGGTTCTGCATCAGCGGCGATTCTTCGGCGAAGCCGGACTGGGCGCCGAGCAGAGTGGCGCTGGCGAGGAGGGCAGTGGCGATCAGTTGCAGTTTCATGATGAACACCTCGTTGGTTGCTTTTCCTGTGGGTTCATCAATAGGTTAACGCGCAATAATTTTTGAAAAAGACTGAACGGGCTTAATCAGTTTTGCCTTTTTCGTAACTATTCGAGGCGTCCCGTAGGAGCAACTGTCTTGCGCCGAGGTGCTCTTCGTAGGATGGGTTGAGCTTGCGAAACCCATGCGGTTGCGCTGATGGGTATCGCTTCGCTCAACGCCATCCTACGAGAAGCCGTGCTTCCTGGAACCGTAGGGCCCTGCCCGCGAAATCGCGTGCAGGGCGCGCTCCTACAGGGGAATGGCATCGGCGCTCGGGCTTTCCCCTCACCCCAGCCCTCTCCCGGAGGGAGAGGGGGCTAGTCCGTGCCGAGAGAAGGCCTGGTTTCAGCCGGCAACCCCTGCGCTAGCCGGCTAACGCCGAAACACCAACGCACGCCGAACGGTCCCCTCTCCCTCCGGGAGAGGGTTAGGGTGAGGGGGCCGCAGGCCTGCTCGCTCGATTCCGTGCCTCTATGCGCTTCGTGAGGCACGGCATTTCCCCCGCACCTGTAAGCGGGCCCTGCCCGCGAAATCGCGTGCAGGGCGCGCTCCTATAGGGGAATGGCATCGGCGCTCGGGCTTTCCCCTCACCCCAGCCCTCTCCCGGAGGGAGGGGGAGCTAGTCCGTGCCGAGAGAAGGCCTGGTTTCAGCCGGCGATCCCTGTGCTAGCCGGATAACGCCGAAACACCCATGTACTCCGAACGGTCCCCTCTCCCTCCGGGAGAGGGTTAGGGTGAGGGGGCCGCAGGCCTGCTCGCTCGATTCCGTGCCCCTATGCGCTTCGTGAGGCACGGCATTTCCCCTGCACCTGTAAGCGGGCCCTGCCCGCGAAATCGCGCGCAGGGCGCGCTCCTACAGGGGAATGGCATCGGCGCTCGGGCTTTTCCCTCACCCCAGCCCTCTCCCGGAGGGAGAGGGGGGCCAGTCCGTGCCGAGAGAAGGCCTGGTTTCAGTCGGCGATCCCTGTGCTAGCCAGCTAACGCCGAAACACCAACGCACGCCGAACGGTCCCCTCTCCCTCCGGGAGAGGGTTAGGGTGAGGGGGGCCGCAGGCCTGCTCGCTCGATTCCGTGCCTCTATGCGCTTCGTGAGGCACGGCATTTCCCCCGCACCTGTAGGAACAGTGGGGCGGCGTAGGAGCACCTCAGCCCAGGTGCTGCTTGTCCTTCTCGATGGCCTGGTCGAGGGTTTCCAGCAGTTGCCGGCGCACCTTCAGCTTGGTGTTGCGGTGCGCGGTCATGTTCAGTTTCTTCAACTGCTGGGCGGCGGCGCGGGCGGTGTCCAGCAGCTCCTCGGCGCTCACCACCTTGTCCAGGAAGCCGGCGGCCATGGCCTCCTGCGGGGCGAACATCTCGGCGTTGATCACCGAACGGTTGAAGGCCGACTTGCGCAGGCGGTCGCGGGCCAGTTCGATGCCCACGTGGTGCATGGTCATGCCGATGGCCACTTCGTTCAGGCCGATCTGGAAGGGGCCGTCGACGCCGATGCGGTAGTCCGCCGAGAGCAGCAGGAAGGCGCCCTTGGCCACCGCGTGGCCGGGGCAGGCGACGATGATCGGGTAGGGGTGGGCCAGCATGCGCCGGGCCAGGGTCGAGCCGGCGGCCACTAGGGCCACGGCGTTCTCCGGGCCGGAGGTCATCACCTTGAGGTCGTAGCCGCCGGAAAGGATGCCCGGCTGGCCGGTGAGGATCACCACCGCGCGGTCCTGCTCGGCACGGTCCAGCGCCTGGTTGAAGGCCTCGATCACGGCGGGGGAGATGGCATTCACCTTGCCGTTGGCGAGGGTCAGGGTGGCGACGCCGTCGTCGAGTTGATAGCTGATCGGTTCACTCATGGCAGGACATCCGGAAAAGGGGCGTGGCGCAGAACATACTGGCGACCACGGCGACCGTAAAGCGCTGTGTCCGACCGGCCGGTCACCGCGGTTTTGCGACGGACTTCACTCTCCGATGGGCGAGCCGGTGAATTTCGCGGGGTGTGCGTGGAGGCGCGCAGGCCGTGCTGTTAAGCTGCCAGCACCGCCGTCCGTATCAATCCGCTTACAGGGAAGTCCTTCCGAATGTCGAAACTGCTCAAGTGGGGCCTGCTCGGCATCGTGGCCGTCGCGCTCATCATCAAGGTGTCGCTGTGGCTGTCCGTGCGCAGCATCGTCGACGACGCCGTGGCGCGCCTATCGCCGATGGTGGAGATCACCTACGGCGGGATTTCCTCTTCCTTCGACGGCCGCGTCGGCCTGAAGAACGTGGAGATCCGCGTGCCGGCCGCCCGCGACAGCCTGAAGGTGGCCCATGCCCAGCTCAGGTTCAACGGCCTGCGCGAGCTGCTGAGCTTCAAGGAGCGCCTGGCCGAGGGCAAGCTGCCCAAGCAGATGGCCATGGAACTCACCGGCGTCGAGCTGCAGGTGCACGGCCCATTCATGCAGGCGCTGTACCAGCAGCCGGCGGAGAGCAGCGTGTTCACCGCCATGAGCGAGGTGGCCTGCGGCAACATCCGCAACATCGGCTCCGACGAGCTGCTGCAGATGGGCTACCGCACCCTGGAATCGGATATCGAGTTCTCCTACCTGTTCGAGCCCGGCGCGCAGAAGCTGACCTTCAACCTGCGCTCGGACGCCCGCGGCATGCTCGACACCCGCGTCGGCATGTCCCTGAGCAACGTCTCCGAACGCCCCGGCGACATGCGCGTGAACCCGCCGCGGGTGTCCCAGGTGACCGTCGAGCTGGACGACAACCAGTACCAGCGCAAGGTCCAGGAATTCTGCGCCGCGCGCCTGGGCGTGAAGCGCGAGGAGTACCTCAAGCAGGCCCTGGCGCAGTTCGACAAGGCCATGCGCAGCCAGCGCGTGGCGCTGGACCAGCCGCTGCTCGACGCCTACGCCCGCTACCTGGCCGACCCGCAGTCGCTGCGCCTGGAACTCAACCCCAGCGAGGGCATGACCTGGAGCGGGCTGCAGTTCTTCGAGGCCAAGGACGTGGTCGGCATGCTGCGCCCGGTGGTGCTGGTGAACCAGCAGGCGGTGAACCCGATCGGCTTCGCCTGGGTCGACCCGCTGAAGCACAAGGTCACCGCCGATTCGGCCACGCATAAGATTTCAGCCGAAGAAACGGTTGAGTCGGAGAAGAGAACGCAGCAATATGGCTTCGTCAGTATCGACAGCCTTGCCCAGTACACCGGCAAGCGCCTGCAGTTCATCACCTTCGATGGTGCCTATTATCAGGGTGTACTGCACAAGGTGGAGAACGGACGAGTCTATATCACGGTCCTCATGGGGACGGGCTCGGCCGAGATGAACCTCCGCCTGAACAAGATCAATCAGGTGCGCGTCGAGTTGTGAGACGCGCAAGAGGAGAGTGCAAGTGAGTGAGTCGTTGTCCATCCATCATGATGAGTCCAGCCACCAGTTCGTCACGACGGTGGACGGTCATCGTGCCTACCTGGCCTACATGGATCTGGGCAAGCAGACGCTGGACATCTACCGCACCTTCGTGCCCGACAGCCTGCGCGGCCGCGGCATCGCCGCAGCGCTCACCGAGCACGCGCTGCAGTACGCCGAGCGCAAGGGCTACAGCGTGATTCCCTCCTGCTCCTACGTCGAGCGCTACCTGGAGCGCCATCCGCGCCACGCCGACCGCATGGCCTGAGCCGCCAGCACCCATGAAAACGCCGGGCAATGCCCGGCGTTTTTCGTTGCGTCCGATTCAGCCGCGCTGGCGCTTGGGCAGCACGTCCTTGAGCTTGGCGTGCATGCTGCGCACGGCCTTTTCGGTGGTTTCCCAGTCGATGCAGGCGTCGGTGACGGAGACGCCGTACTGCAGCTGGCAGAGGTCCTTCGGGATCGGCTGGTTGCCCCAGCCCAGGTGGCTTTCCACCATCAGGCCGACGATGGAGTTGTTGCCCTCGACGATCTGGTTGGCGACGTTGTCCATCACCAGCGGCTGCAGGGCCGGGTCCTTGTTGGAGTTGGCGTGGCTGCAGTCGACCATCACGTTCAGCGGCACCTTGGCCTTGTTCAGCTCCTGCTCGCACAGGGCCACGCTCACCGAGTCGTAGTTGGGCTTGCCGTTGCCGCCGCGCAGCACCACGTGGCCGTAGCGGTTGCCCTTGGTGGTGACGATGGACACGCCGCCTTCCTGGTTGATGCCGAGGAAACGGTGCGGGCTGGAGACCGACTGCAGGGCGTTGATCGCCACGGTCAGGCTGCCGTCGGTGCCGTTCTTGAAGCCGACCGCGGAGGACAGGCCGGAAGCCATCTCGCGGTGGGTCTGGGATTCGGTGGTGCGCGCGCCGATGGCCGACCAGCTGATCAGGTCCTGCAGGTACTGCGGGGAGATCGGGTCGAGCGCCTCGGTGGCGGTGGGCAGGCCCATCTCGGCCAGGTCGCGCAGCAGCTGGCGGCCGATGTGCAGGCCGTCCTGGATCTTGAAGGAGTCGTCCAGGTAGGGGTCGTTGATCAGGCCTTTCCAGCCCACGGTGGTGCGCGGTTTCTCGAAGTACACGCGCATTACCAGGAACAGGGTGTCGGCGACTTCGGCGGCCAGGACCTTGAGGCGCTCGGCGTATTCGTGGGCGGCCTTGACGTCGTGGATGGAGCAGGGGCCGATCACCACGAACAGGCGGTGGTCCTTGCCATCGAGGATGTCGCGAACGACCTGGCGGCCATGGGCGACGGTCTGCCGGGCGGCATCGGTCAGGGGGATTTCGCGCTTGAGCTGCTCCGGCGTGATCAGGGTCTCGTTGGAGGCAACGTTAAGGTCGTCGATCTGTAAATCAGCCATCGTGGTACTCAGTCAGGTCACGGGTGCCGGCCGCCAGGAACCCCCCATGCGATGGGGCGCAGGCATGAATCTCGCTAAGGGGAAGTCGAACCTTAACGCGTCGGACGCCGGCTCGACAATGGGCAGGCAGCGGGAAAATGCCCGGATGACGGGGTTTGGCGGCGTTTCAGATGGCGCAGAACAGGGGGAAGTCGGCGGCGTTGCAGGCGATCCACTCCAGGGCGGTGTCTTCCACCGGCTGCGCCTGCCCGCTTTCGCGCTCGCGCTGGCGGCGGAAGTGCTCGATCTGGCAGACCTGTTCGACCATGCGCGCGCGGAACAGGGTGTCTTCGTCGAGGAAGGCCACGCCCACCAGGTAGTCGTCGCTGAGTTTGCGGCTCCAGGCCACCACGCCGGGGTAGCGCGCGGCGTCGCCCAGCAGCGGGATGCGCAGCTCGACCGCGGTGCCGCGGCGGAAACCGCGCGGGGCGTTGCAGGCCACCCCGCCGAGGCTGATATTGTACAGGCGCTGGCGCGGCAGGAAGAGCTGCCTGCGGACCACCAGCTCCACCGGTAGATCACAGGGGTGACGCAGGAACTGTCGCATGACGGAAGGCTCCGACTGCAATCTTTTTGGCGTTGGCATTGGGCAAAGTATAGTGCCGTCGCTGGAACTCACCGACCTGGATGCCGATCACCGGTTGCTCGAGTTGCCAGGCGAGTCGCTGCTGGTGTTCAGCGCCGAGGGCTGCGCTTCCTGCCGCTGGGCCCGCGCGCAGTTGCCGGGCATGGGCCTGCCGGTGCGGCGCCTGTGCTGGGTCGATGCCGGGCGCAATGGCGGCCTGGTCGAGCGTTATGAAGTCTTCCACCTGCCGGCGCTGTTCCTGGTGCGCGACGGCGCCTTCCATGGCCGCCTCGACGCGCCCCTGCGCGCCGGCCCATTGGCCCAGGCCCTGCGCGCCGCGGCCTTGCGCATTCCCGAGGAGTTGCCCTGAATGACTGTTTCCCCCGTCCGCATCGGCGTGATCGGCACTGGCGCCATCGGCGGTTTCTACGGCCTGATGCTGGCCCGCGCCGGCTTCGATGTGCACTTCCTGCTGCGCAGCGAATACGCCGCGGTGGCCGAGCACGGCCTGCGCCTGAACAGCCAGGTGCACGGCGCCCTGGGCCTGGCGCCGGTGCAGGCCTACCACGACGTCGCCGAGATGCCGCCGTGCGACTGGCTGCTGGTGGGCGCCAAGACCACCAGCAACGCCGAATTGGCGCCGCTGATCGCCCGCGCCGCGGCGCCGGGCGCCAAGGTCCTGCTGCTGCAGAACGGCCTGGCGGTGGAGGAGGGCCTGCGCCCGCTGCTGCCGGACGCGCTGCACCTGCTCGGCGGGCTCTGCTACATCTGCGTGCACCGCTCCGCGCCGGGAGTGATCGAACACCAGGCCCTGGGTGCGGTGCACCTGGGCTACCACAGCGGGCCGGCCGCCGCTGCCGCCGGCCAGGCCATCGCCGAGGAGGGCGCGGCGCTGTTCCGCCAGGCCGGGCTGGATTCCGTGGCGATGCCGGCGCTGGAGCACGCGCGCTGGCAGAAGCTGGTATGGAACGTCCCTTACAACGGCCTGTCGGTGCTGCTGGATAGCGGCACCCGGGCGCTGATGGCCAACGCCGACAGCCGCGCGCTGATCGCCGCCATCATGGACGAGGTGATGGCCGGCGCGGCTGCCTGCGGCCATGAGTTGCCGGCCGGCTACCCGGCGGCGATGCTGAGCGCGACCGAACGCATGCCCGACTACCTGCCGAGCATGTACCACGACTTCGCCCAGCGCCGGCCGCTGGAGTTGCAGGCCATCTACGACGCGCCCCTGGCCGCGGCGGCCGCCGCCGGGGTGGCGATGCCGCGCATCGAGGCGCTGCAACGGGCGCTACGCTTCATCGACGCGCGCAACCAGGCGCGCTGATCCATCACGGGGGAACGGGCAATGGGCAAGGGGCTGGGCGACAAGCTGGTGGTGGCGATCTCCTCGCGGGCGCTGTTCGACCTGGACGAGAGTCACCGCATCTACGAATCCGAAGGCGTGGAGGCCTACCGGCAGTACCAGATCGCCCACGAGGACGAGGTGCTGTCGCCCGGGGACGCCTTCGCCCTGGTGCAGAAGCTGCTGGGGCTCAACGAGATGCTCGGCCGGCAACTGGTGGAAGTGGTGCTGGTCTCGCGCAACAGCGCCGACACCGGCCTGCGGGTGTTCAACTCCATCCAGCAGCATGGCCTGGGCATCTCCCGCGCGGCCTTCGTCGGCGGGCGCAGCCCTTATCCCTACCTGGCGGCGTTCGGTTGCCACCTGTTCCTCTCCACCCACGTCGAGGATGTGCGCAGCGCCCTGGAGAACGGCTTCGCCGCGGCCACCATCCTCTCCGCCGGGGCTCGCCGCGAGACCGCCGGCGAACTGCGCTTCGCCTTCGACGGCGACGCCGTGCTGTTCTCCGACGAGGCCGAGCGGGTGTTCCAGCAGGGCGGCCTGGAGGCCTTCCAGACGCGCGAGCAGGCGTCCGCCCGCGAGCCGCTGGGCGGCGGCCCGTTCAAGCCCTTCCTGGCGGCGCTGAACCGCGTGCAGCAGGCCTTCCCCCAGGAATCCTGCCCGATCCGTACGGCGCTGGTCACCGCGCGCTCGGCGCCGGCCCACGAGCGCGTCATCCGCACCCTGCGCGAATGGGACATCCGCCTGGACGAGTCGCTGTTCCTCGGCGGCCTGGACAAGTCGGCGTTCCTCGAGGCCTTCAGCGCCGACGTGTTCTTCGACGACCAGCCCGGGCATTGCGAGCGGGCCCGGGAGGTGGTCGCCACCGGCCACGTGCCCCACGGCGTCAGCAACGAGCCGCAGACGGCCAGCTAGCGCGGCCTCGGCCGCTTGCTGCTACTCTGCTCAGAGGCCCGCCGCCGAGGCAGTAGGAGGCCGCATGATCCGATCGATTCTCTACGCTACCGACCTTGGTCTCTACGCCCCGTACGTCCTCCAGCACGCCATGTCCCTCGCCCGCGCTTACGATGCCGAGATCCACGTGGTGCACGCCGTGGAGCCGATGGGGCTGTTCGCCGACTCCGTGCTGCAGACCTACCTGGATGCCGACACCCTCGCCGAGCTGCGCAGCAGCGGTTTGAGCACCGTCATGGGCAACATCGAGCGGCGGGTGATGGAAGGCTTCCGCGACGAACTCGGCGAACTGCACGAGGAGTCGGACATGATCCGTTCGGTGCGCGTGCTGCAGGGCGACCCGCCGCAGGTGATCCTCGACGAGGCGCAGCGCCTGGCCGTGGACCTGATAGTCGCCGGCAGCCACAGCCATGGCGAGGGCATGAACACGCCCCTGGGGCGCACCGCCGCACGGGTGGTGCAGCTGGCGGAAGTGCCGGTCTACCTGGTGCCCATGCTGCAGCACCGCAGCTGAGCACGGCTGCGCGACGAACGGATGCGGCGCTCTGCCGCGCACTTTTCCCGGTGTCCGTGGGGTGCCGGGATGTTGCCAGAGGGGACGTAGTAGGCAAGCTCGAAAAAAACGTCTAACTTTATTCCTCAAACCATTAATATGGTTATAAAAGCAGAGCCCGGGTCGCGGGCCGCGACATCCATTTCGAGGAATCTCCATGAAGCTTCAGCAACTGCGCTATATCTGGGAAGTCGCGCACCACGACCTCAACGTTTCCGCCACCGCGCAGAGCCTGTACACGTCGCAGCCGGGCATCAGCAAGCAGATCCGCCTGCTGGAAGACGAACTGGGCGTGGAAGTCTTCGCCCGCAGCGGCAAGCACCTGACCCGTGTCACCCCCGCCGGCGAGCGCATCATCAACACCGCCGGCGAGATCCTGCGCAAGGTCGAGAGCATCAAGCAGATCGCCCAGGAATTCTCCAACGAGAAGAAGGGCACCCTGTCCATCGCCACCACCCACACCCAGGCGCGCTACGCGCTGCCGAGCGTGATCAGCGGCTTCATCAAGCAGTACCCGGACGTCTCCCTGCACATGCACCAGGGCACGCCCATGCAGATCGCCGAGATGGCCGCCGACGGCACCGTCGACTTCGCCATCGCCACCGAGGCCCTGGAGCTGTTCGGCGACCTGATCATGATGCCCTGCTATCGCTGGAACCGCTGCGTGATAGTGCCCCAGGGCCACCCGCTGACCAAGGTACCGAAGCTGACCCTGGAACTGCTCGCCGAACAGCCGATCGTCACCTACGTGTTCGGCTTCACCGGCCGCTCCAAGCTGGACGAGGCCTTCAACCAGCGCGGCCTGGTGCCCAAGGTGGTGTTCACCGCCGCCGACGCCGACGTGATCAAGACCTACGTGCGCCTGGGCCTGGGCGTGGGCATCGTGGCGCACATGGCGGTGGACCCGAAGCTGGACAGCGACCTGGTGATGCTCGACGCCAGCCACCTGTTCGAGTCCAGCGTGACCAAGATCGGCTTCCGCCGCGGCACCTTCCTGCGCGGTTTCATGTGCGACTTCATCGAGAAGTTCGCTCCGCACCTGACTCGCGAGTTGCTGGCCAAGGCGGTGCAGTGCCACAACAAGGCTGAGCTGGATGAGCTGTTCGAGGGGATCGAGCTGCCGGTTTATTGAGGCAGGTGTGAAACGGGTGGGGATTGGCGGGGTTTAGGTGGGGTGGGTGTTGGGTTCAAGAGCGCCCTCTCCCCAACCCTCTCCCGCAAGCGGGAGAGGGGGCTGTCCGTGCCACCGTCGACAACGGATTTAGCCGGAAGCACCGGAGCTGCCGGCTAACGCCATAACATCCAGCTCTGCCCAACGGTCCCCTCTCCCTTCAGGGAGAGGGTTAGGGAGAGGGAACGGAGTCGATCCCAAACATCTATATCGCCGGGAAACTCCCTTCGCGAGCAAGCTCGCTCCTACGAAGAGCAAAAGCACGCCGCTCTTGCTTTTGGGACTTCCAGAGAAACCTCCGCGCACTCCGAAACGCCCCTTCAGCAGGCCGAGCGAAACCGGCGCTCAGGAGGTCATGCGACATGGATGTCGCGAGAGCCCCGATGGGCTACAGGGACGTACGCTCGGGGGGGGACGCCTAGTTCGGGCCTCCGTGGCGGGGGAATTCGCGAGGGTAGCCCGGCTCCATCGGGCCCGTATGCGGGGCAAGCCTTTTTGGTTCCTTTTTGCGGGGGTGGCCTTCCACCGATTGACAAAAGGGACTCGCCCGAGGGGGCGAAACAAGAGACATCCGAACACTCGGAGCGGCGCGCTACACCCAAACAAGACGTCTCTGGGTTATTCCCCTTCGGGCCAGCGCAAGCGCTGTTCGCGATGAAGCCGCGTCCCGCGTTCGCGGGAATGACAAGATAGAAAGCGGCGCTCGAGGCCAGGTTCACGACCGAAACCATGCCGCTCGCCAGGCGCATTCAGTGACGCAACCACCCCCGGCTGATTGCCGGCGCCAGCGCGCGCCGGTATAGCGTCTCGGCCTGGGCGGTCAACGTGCCGCCGTGGCGCTGCCAGAGCAGCCAGACCAGGCTGTTGCTCACCGCCGCCACGGCCAGCGCGCCGAGCATGTCCAGCGGGGAGTGGATGCCCAGGTAGACCCTCGCGTAGCCCACCGCCAGGCCGACGGCGCCGATCAACGCACCCAGCAGCCAGGCATCGTCGAACAGCAGGCTGAGAGCGCAGCCGGCGAAGAGGGTCAGGTGGTCGCTGGGGAAGGAGGCGTTGGCGGCGTGGGCCAGCCAGGCGTGGCCCAGGCCTATGGCGAAGGGGCGCGGGTGCGGCCAGAGCAGGCCGATCAGCAGGCTGAGCCCCAGCGCCAGCGAGGTCACGCCCAGGGCGCGCAGCAGGCGGCCGCGCAGGTCGTGGTCACCCCGGCACCACAGGTACAGCAACGCCAGCGGCAACAGGTAGAGCGGCACGGTGGCGATGAAGCGCGCGGCGTCGATCAGCCAGGCTGGCGTCTGCGCGGTGGCGTTGATGGCGAGGAACGCCTGGCGGTCGAGCGCCTCCAGCAGGCTGGGGCCGGGAGTAGGGAGCAAGGTGGGCATGGTCGATTCTTGTAAGAGGGCACGCAGGACTATAGGCGTCGGAGCCTGAAGACGGCATTAAGCCGGGACGGAGGCGATCAGAGTCGGTCGAGGTCGCTGCGCAGGGCCAGCTCGGCCAGTGCCTCGGGCGAGTCCTGCGGCGCCGGGCCGCGGTCTTCGAGAATCTCGTGGAGGAAGCTCATGAACACGGTGAACACCTGCTCGCGGCCGTCGTCGTGGCGCACCACGAAGAAGGGCGCGCTGTCCACGCCGTACTGGGCGGCGACCATCCAGCCGGCGCTGCCCGGGTTGCGTTCGTCGGCCACCAGCACGCGGTCGATGCGCGGCAGGTAGCCGCCTTTCTCCAGGCGTTGCTGCACGTCCTTGCACTTGCCGCAGTCCTCGCCGTCGGCCAGGACCTTCTTGACCATGGTGATGCGCATGGGGCTTTCCTCTCGCGGTAGGGGCAGGGCCTACCTTAAGCGCTGCGGCGCCGGCGGAAAACCCGCCGGCGACGAGCTCAGCCCTTGCTGATCAGGTTGCCGGCGTGCAGGCCGCATTCCTTCTGGGTGGCTTCCTCCCACCACCAGCGGCCTTCGCGCTCGTGCTGGTTGGGCAGCACCGGGCGGGTGCAGGGCTCGCAGCCGATGCTGATGAAGCCGCGCTCGTGCAGGCTGTTGTAGGGGATCTCCAGCATGCGGATGTAGGCCCAGACTTCCTCGCTGCTCATGCTGGCCAGCGGGTTGAACTTGTACAGCGGCTTTTCCGACGTGGAGAAGGCGCCGTCCAGTTCGACCA
This sequence comes from Pseudomonas citronellolis, assembly GCF_001586155.1. NCBI lineage: Bacteria > Pseudomonadati > Pseudomonadota > Gammaproteobacteria > Pseudomonadales > Pseudomonadaceae > Pseudomonas > Pseudomonas citronellolis. The sequence continues at coordinate 4,301,060 of NZ_CP014158.1, read as the reverse complement.
CCGCCACCTGGCTGCGGGTGCCGGGGCTCTGGTCCTTGCGCTGGCCGGTGGCCCAGGCGCTGACGGTGGCGAGCTTGCGCTTGAGCGGCTCGATCTTGCGGATGCCGCAGCACTCGCCGTGGCCGTCCTTGTAGAAGCTGAACAGGCCCTTTTCCTTGACGAAGGGCTCCAGCAGGCGCGGATCGGGGGTCATGACCTCGATGGCGATGCCGTAGTGCTCGCGCACCTGCTCGATGAAGCGGTAGGTCTCCGGGTGCAGGCGGCCGGTGTCCAGGCTGAACACCTTGACGTTCTTGTTGATCTTCCAGGCCATGTCCAGCAGCACCACGTCCTCGGCGCCGCTGAAGGAAATCCACAGGTCATCGCCGAAGTGCTCGAAGGCGAACTTGAGGATGTCCTGGGGGGACTTGCTGGCATAGGTCGCGGCGATTTCGGCGACGTCGAACGGATGGCTCATCAGGCGGTTTTCCACTTGTACTTGCGCGGTGCGCTATAAGGCTGCCGATCTTAACAAAGGCAGGGATATGCCCCTAAATAACCATCAGGAAGGTCGACTGTGTGCTTTGAGTATAAGTGCCGCGTTGCGCCGGCCCGGGCTAGCCGCTAGAGTGCCGCCTTCTGTCCAAACCTGCGGGGAATCGTTCGTGGAAATCGCCTGTCTCGACCTGGAAGGGGTACTGGTCCCGGAAATCTGGATCGCCTTCGCTGAAAAAACCGGTATCGAAGCGCTCAAGGCGACTACCCGCGATATCCCCGACTACGACGTGCTGATGCAGCAGCGCCTGCGCATCCTCGACGAGCACGGCCTGAAGCTGGCCGACATCCAGGAAGTGATCGCCACCCTCAAGCCGCTGGACGGCGCGGTGGAGTTCGTCGACTGGCTGCGCGAGCGCTTCCAGGTGGTGATCCTCTCCGACACCTTCTACGAGTTCTCCCAGCCGCTGATGCGCCAACTGGGCTTCCCGACCCTGCTGTGCCACAAGCTGGTCACCGACGAGACCGACCGCGTGGTCGGTTACCAACTGCGCCAGAAGGACCCCAAGCGCCAGTCGGTGATCGCCCTCAAGAGCCTGTACTACCGCGTGATCGCCGCGGGCGACTCGTACAACGACACCACCATGCTCAGCGAAGCCCACGCCGGCATCCTGTTCCATGCGCCGGAGAACGTCATCCGCGAGTTCCCGCAGTTCCCGGCGGTGCACACCTACGAGGACCTGAAGCAGGAGTTCCTCAAGGCGTCGAACCGCCAGCTCAGCCTGTAATGCCGACGGGCCGGCGATGGCCCGCGGTTCGAGAAAGAACGCCGTTTCCCGTCATGGAAAACGGCGTTTTTTGTGGGTTCCAGGAAAACACGGGCGGGCTTGTCGACCTGCGCCGAGGCGCTCTTCGTAGGATGGGTTGAGCTTGCGAAACCCATGCGGTGGCGGTGATGGGTATCGCTTCGCTCAACGCCATCCTACGAGTCTATGGGAGCCCGCCCTTCACACCCGAAACTGCCCCATCAACCCCTGCTGGTGATTCGCCAGGTCGTTCAGCGACTGGCTGATCTGCGCCGACTCCTGGGCCTGGCCCGACAGAGATTCGGTCACGTCGCGGATGCCCGCCACGTTGCGGTTGATCTCCTCGGCCACCGCGCTCTGTTCCTCGGCGGCGCTGGCGATCTGCAGGTTCATGTCGTTGATCACCCCCACCGCCTCGCCGATGCGCTGCAACGCCGCTACCGCCTGTTCGACCTGGCTGACGCTGCCCTGGGCCTGCTGGTGGCTGCTGTGCATGGCGGTGACCACTTCGCGGGTGCCGTTCTGCAGGCCTTCGATCACCTGGCGGATTTCCTCCACCGAGTCCTGGGTGCGCTTGGCCAGGTTACGCACTTCGTCGGCCACCACCGCGAAACCACGGCCGGCCTCGCCGGCGCGGGCCGCTTCGATGGCGGCGTTGAGCGCCAGCAGGTTGGTCTGTTCGGCGATGGCGCGGATCACTTCCAGCACCGAGCCGATCTGCTCGCTGCTGGCCGCCAGGCCCTCGACCTGGGTCATGGCCTGGCTCATGTCGCGGGCCAGTTCGTCGATGGCGCGGGTGGTCTGGTCGATCACCGCCAGGCCGTCGCGGGTGGCGCCGTCGGCCCCGCGGGCGGCGTCGGCGGCTTGGGCTGCGCTGTTGGCCACGTCGTGGGCGGTGGCGCTCATTTCCTGGGAGGCGGTGGCCACCTGCTCGATCTCGCGGAACTGCTGCTGCATGCCGGCGCTGGTCTGGGTCGACAGCGCGGCGGACTGGTCGGCGGTGGCGCGGGCGTCCTGCACCGAGGCTTTCACGTCGCGGATGATCGGCTGCAGCTTGTCGAGGAAGCGGTTGAACCAGCCAGCCAACTCACCCAGTTCATCCTGGCCCTGGTATTTCAGGCGCTGGGTCAGGTCGCCCTCGCCGCTGGCGATGTCGCGCAGCATGCCGGCCACGTCGAGGATCGGGCGGGTCACGCCGCGAGCGGTCAGCCATACCAGCAGCAGGCCGAGCAGGGCGGCGAGCAGGCCCAGGCCGAGTTCGACGACGGTGCCCTGGGTGCGTTGCTGGTCCAGTTCCTGCTGCAGTTTCACCGCCGGGCCCTGCAGCGCCTGCAGCGGCACGTCGATGAGCACGCCCCAGGCGTCGGCCTCGGGGATCGGGCGCAGCGGTTGCAGGGCGCGCAGTTCGCTGTCGTGTTCGAGGACCTTGTGCTGGTCGGCGCCGAGCAGTTGCAGCAGCTGCCCGCCCTGAGCGGGGTAGACCTCCTGCAGCTTCTTGCCGAGCTTGCCGGCGTCGGCGCTGTAGCCGGCGAGCAGGCCGGCGGGGCTGACGATGGCGACGCGGCTCTGGCCTTCGTAGAGTTCCTGGCTGCCTTCATGGGCGATTTCCTGCAGGCGGTCGAGGGCGATGTCCACGCCCAGCACGCCGACCAGCTTGCCGTCCACCCACAGGGGCAGAGCGATGCTGGTCATGAGGATCTTGCGGGTGCCCACTTCGTCGACGTAGGGCTCCAGCACGCAGGTCTTGCCGGCGGCCTTCGGGCAGGTGTACCAGGCGTTGTAGGCCGCGCCGCTAGGGCCGGGGCTGGTGTCGGCGAGCATCTTCTCGTCCATCGGCTCGGCTTCCAGCTTGCCGGGGGTGGCCTGCGCCCAGTATTGCGAGAAACGCCCCTTTTCGTTACTGCCGATCTCCGTGCGGCCTTCGGCCTGCGCGTCATGGCCGTCGAGGGCGTCGGGCTCGAAGGCGAGGTACAGGCCGAGCAGTTCGGGGTTGGCTGCCACCGCGTCGCGCATCTGCCGGTTCAGCTCCTCGCGCAGGGCCAGGGTGTCCAGGCCGCGCTGGGCGGCGAGCTGGCGCATGGCCAGGGCCTGGCGGGCGAAGCTCTGTGCGTAGCGGTAGGCGTCGCTGAAGTAGCGCTGGATGCGCATCGCCTGGATTTCCCCGCGGGCGCGCAGGCGGGCTTCGGCGGCATCGTCCAGCATGTGCGTGCTGGATTCCTTCACCAGCGCGGTGCTGTGCTGCATGCGGAAGATCGAGAGGCCGGCGAGCAGCGAGACCACGCCGAGCAGGCACAGGCCGGCGAGCAGGGTGATCTTCCACTGGATGGAGAGGCGACGGAAGGGCATTGGGGGTGTCCTCTGCGGGAACCTTGGGGATGTTCGGAAATATCGGCGGCTGTGCGATTTTCTTTACAGACATTGCTACCGTCCGTCGGCTGGGCTTCTGGGGCGCCAGTCTCGCGCCGGGTTGCACTTCGCCACCCATCTGCTGACTAATGTGCAGGCCACTCTCGGCAGATGGGATTGCACATGCTCGATTCGAAACTGGAAAACCGGACGTTCCTGATACTGCTGGCGGTGGTCAGCATCGCCTTCGCCTGGCTGCTGCTGCCGTTCTACGGCGCGGTGTTCTGGGGCACCATCCTGGCCATCATCTTCACCCCGGTGCACCGCCGGCTGCAGGCGCGCCTGGGTGGGCGCAGGAACCTGGCGGCGCTGATCACATTGAGCGCCTGTATCCTCATCGTGATCCTGCCGGTGATCTTCATCGCCGGCTCGCTGGTGCAGGAAGGCGCCAACCTCTACCAGAGCCTGAAGTCCGGCCAACTGAACCTCGCCGGCCTGGTGCAGCAGGCCTTCGCCGCCTTGCCGCCATGGGCCCACCAGTGGCTGGAACGTTTCGACCTGGGCGACCTGTCGAGCCTGCAGGAGAAGCTTTCCAGCGGCGCCATGCAGGCCAGCCAGTTCGTCGCCACCAAGGCCTTCAGCATCGGCCAGAACACCTTCGACTTCGTCGTCAGCTTCGGCGTGATGCTCTACCTGCTGTTCTTCCTGCTGCGCGACGGCCGCACCCTGGGCCGGCGGATCAAGCAGGCGGTGCCGCTGGACCACGAGCACAAGCAGCACCTGTTCACCAAGTTCACCACCGTGGTGCGCGCCACGGTGAAGGGCAACATCGCCGTGGCCGCCACCCAGGGCGCGCTGGGCGGGCTGATCTTCTGGTTCCTGGGCATCCAGGGCTCGCTGCTGTGGGGCACGCTGATGGCCTTCCTGTCGCTGCTGCCGGCGATAGGCGCGGGGCTGGTGTGGGTGCCGGTGGCGGCCTGGTTCCTGCTCACCGGGGCGATCTGGCAGGGCGTGGTGCTGATCCTCTTCTGCGTGCTGGTGATCGGCCTGGTGGACAACATCCTGCGCCCGATCCTGGTGGGCAAGGACACCAAGATGCCCGACTACGTGGTGCTGATCTCCACCCTGGGCGGCATGTCGCTGTTCGGCCTCAACGGCTTCGTCATCGGCCCGCTGATCGCCGCGCTGTTCATCGCCAGCTGGGACCTGTTCACCGGCCGCGAGGAACTGGAAGACCCGGCGGGGTAGGGGAGGGAGGGCCTGGGGATAGCGTAGGAGCAACGGTCTGCGCCGAGGCGTTTTTCGTAGGATGGGTTGAGCTTGCGAAACCCATGCGGTTGCGCTGATGGGTATCGCTTCGCTCAACACCATCCTACGAAAAGCCGTGCTCGCTCATGCGGTTCCAGGAAGCACGGCGTTTCGCAGGCAATAAAAAACCCCGCCGAGGCGGGGTTTTTTCTTGCTGCCTGCGCTCAGCCGGCGACGGCTACCGCCAGGCCGGAGTGCTGGAGGATGTCCAGCAGCGGCTGCGGGTAGACGCCGAGGAAGAAGGCCAGCAGGGCGATGGCCACCAGCATGATGCCGCCGGCGCGCTGGGCCCAGTCCAGGGGCGCGTCGTGGCGCTTCATGTTCGGCTCGACCAGGAACAGGGTGACCATGACGCGCAGGTAGTAGTACAGGCCGATGGCGCTGCCCAGCACCAGGGCGCCGACCAGCCACCACAGGTGCGACTCGACGCCGCTGGCGATGACGTAGAACTTGCCGATGAAGCCGGCGGTCAGCGGGATGCCGGCCAGGGACAGCATCATCACGGTCATCACCGCGGTCAGCACCGGACGGCGCCAGAACAGGCCGCGGTACTCGAACAGCGCGTCGGCGTCGCGGCCGCCGTAGGGGGTGGACATCAGGGTGACCACGCCGAAGGCGCCCAGGGTGGTGACCACGTAGGTGGTCAGGTAGACGCCGACGGTCTCCACGGCCAGGCCGTTGCTGGCCACCACGGCGATCAGCAGGTAGCCCAGGTGGGCGATGGAGGAATAGCCGAGCAGGCGCTTGAGGTTGCTCTGGGTCAGCGCCAGCAGGTTGCCGACCAGGATCGAGATGACCGCGATGACCGCCAGGGCGACGTGCAGCACGCCGCTGTGCAGGGCCGCCGGGGCGATCTGGAACAGGCGCAGCAGCACGGCGAACACGGCGACCTTGGCGGCGGTGGCGAGGAACGCCGCCACCGGGGCCGGGGCGCCTTCGTAGACGTCCGGGGTCCACAGGTGGAAGGGCGCCAGCGACAGCTTGAAGCCCAGGCCCACCAGCATCATGCCCACGCCGATGGTCAGCAGCGGGCTGTGCACGGTGCCTTCGGCCAGGGCGCTGCCCAGGCCGGCGAAGTCCAGGGTGCCGGCTTCGGCGTAGAGCATGGCCATGCCGAACAGCAGGAAGGCCGAGCCCGCCGCGGACAGCACGGTGTACTTGATGCCGGCTTCCAGGCTGCGCTTGTTGAAGAAGGCGTAGGCCACCATGCCGTAGACCGGCACCGAGAGCAGTTCCAGGCCGATGAACAGGCCGGCCAGGTTCTGCGCCGCCACCAGCACCAGGCCGCCGGCGGTGGCCAGCAGCAGGAGCAGGTAGAGCTCCTCGCGGTTGCCCGGGTAGCTCTCCATGTAGGCATGGGCGAGGGTCGAGCAGGCGAGGGCGGCGATCAGGATCAGCGCCGAGTAGAACAACGCGAAGTTGTCGATCAGCAGCAGCGGGGTGACGGCGATGGGGGTCGCCTTGATCGCCCAGAGGATCGACAGCAGCGCCAGGTTGAGGCCGATCATCGAGAGGGTGGCGATCAGCCGGTGGTTGCGTTTCCAGGCGACCGCCAGCATCACCACCACCAGAGTGGCGCTGGTGATGAGCAGCGGCAGGAGCGCGATGAAGTGTTGGATCGTGAAGGTCATTTCGCGACTACCGTGCGGCAAGGGTGGAAAGGGCGGAATCGAACCACTGCTGGACACCGTGCATGGTGGCGGCGGAGGTATCGAGAACCGGCTGCGGGTAGATGCCGAGGATGATCAGCAGGACCGCCAGGCCCAGGACCATGCTCAGCTCGCGGGCGTTCAGGCCGGCGATCGGCGTATCCGCCTTCGCCGGGCCGAAGTAGGCGCGGTGGATCATGATCAGCGAGTAGATCGAGGCGAACACCAGGCCGAAGGTGGCGATGACGATGACCACCGGCACGGTCTTGAAGGCGCCCAGCAGGATCAGGAACTCGCCGACGAAGTTGCCGGTGCCCGGCAGGCCCAGGGACGCGGTCGCGAAGAACAGGGCCACGGCCGGCAGGTACGGGATGCGCGACCACAGGCCGCCCATCTTGCGCATGTCGCGGGTGTGCAGGCGCTCATAGAGCTGGCCGCAGAGGATGAACAGCGCGGCGGCGGACAGGCCGTGGGCGATCATCTGGATCACCACGCCCTGCAGCGCCTGCGGGCTGCCGGAGTAGATGCCGATCATCACGAAGCCCATGTGCGACACGCTGGAGAAGGCCACCAGGCGCTTGATGTCGGTCTGCGCGAAGGACAGCAGGGCGCCGTAGAAGATGCCGATCAGGCCCAGGGTCATGGCGATGGGCGCGAACTCCGCCGAGGCGTTGGGGAACAGCGGCAGGGCGAAGCGGATCAGGCCGTAGGCGGCGGTCTTCAGCAGGATGCCGGCCAGGTCCACGGAACCGGCGGTGGGCGCCTGGGCGTGGGCGTCCGGCAGCCAGGAGTGCACCGGCACCACCGGCATCTTCACCGCGAAGGCGACGAAGAAGCCGAGCATCAGCAGCCACTCGACGTGCTCGCTCATCTGCGTCTTCAGCAGGTCGGCGTAGTTGAAGGTCAGCACGCCGGTGCTGTTGTAGTGCACGAACACCAGGCCGAGGATCGCCACCAGCATCACCAGGCCGCTGGCCTGGGTGAAGATGAAGAACTTGGTGGCGGCGTAGATGCGCGTCTTCTTGCCGTCGTCCGAGCTATGGCCCCAGAGCGCGATGAGGAAGTACATCGGCACCAGCATCATTTCCCAGAAGAAGAAGAACAGGAACAGGTCGACGGCGAGGAACACGCCGATCACGCCGCCGAGGATCCACAGCAGGTTCAGGTGGAAGAAGCCGATGCGGCGCTGGATCTCGTTCCACGAGCAGAGCACGGACAGCACGCCGAGCAGGCCGGTGAGGGCGACCATCAGCAGCGACAGGCCGTCGATGGCCAGGTGCACGCTGATGCCGAAGCGCTCGATCCATTGCAGCTTGAATTCGGCGGTCCACTGCGGCTCGCCACCCGGCGCGGGCGCCAGGTGGAAGTCGCCGGTGTGCCACAGCCACAGGCTCAGCGCCAGGGTCAGGGTCATGGAACCCAGCGCGACCCAGCGGGGCAGGGTCTTGCTGGTGTACTCGGCGATCCAGCAGAGGAAGCCGCCGATGAAGGGGATCAGGATTAGCCAGGGCAGAATCATGACGGGCTCGATCTCTTTCGTGAATGCGTTAGGCCAGTAGCAGCGCGAGCAGCAGCACCGCGCCGCCGACCAGGGAAGCGGCGTACCAGCGCAGGCGGCCGTTCTCGGTCAGGCTCAGAAGGGTGTGCCCACCGCGGGCGGACAGCGGCACCAGGACCAGGGTCTGGTCGATGGGGTCGCGGCCGAGCAGGCGGCAGAGCAGCAGGTAGGGTTTCACGAACAGCTTGTCGTACAGCCAGTCGAAGCCCCAGGCGTGGTACCACCAGGTGCCGAAGAAGCGGCCCGGCGCGCTCTTGGCCAGGGCGCTGACGAAGCGGCGCTTGCCGAGGAACAGCAGGCCGGCCAGCAGGATACCGGCCAGGGCGATGGCGCCCGAGGCGATTTCCAGGCTGTGCTGGGCTTCGCCGCCGGCATGGCCGACGCTTTCCGGCAGCACGCCGTGCAGCGGCGGGGTGATCAGCGCGCCGATGAAGGTCGACAGCACGATCAGCACCGACAGCGGCAGCCAGTGGCTGATGCCATGGCCGGCGTGGGCCTCGGTCTTCTGCTCGCCGTGGAAGGCGATGAAGATCAGGCGGAAGGTGTAGATCGAGGTCAGGAAGGCACCCACCAGGCCAGCGATCAGCAGGTTCTGGTGACCGCTGGCGAAGGCTTCCCAGAGGATCTCGTCCTTGGAGTAGAAGCCGGCGGTGACCAGCGGCAGGGCGGCCAGGGCCGAACCACCGACGATGAAGCTGGCGTAGGCCAGCGGCAGCTTCTTCCACAGGCCGCCCATCTTGAAGATGTTCTGCTCGTGGTGGCAGGCGACGATCACCGCGCCGGAGGCGAGGAACAGCAGGGCCTTGAAGAAGGCGTGGGTCATCAGGTGGAAGATCGCCGCGTCCCAGGCGCCGACGCCCAGGGCCAGGAACATGTAGCCGATCTGGCTCATGGTCGAGTAGGCGAGGATGCGCTTGATGTCGGTCTGCACCAGGGCGGCGAAGCCGGCCAGGACCAGGGTGACCGCGCCGACCACGCCGACCAGTTCCAGCACGTTCGGCGCCAGGGTGAAGATGCCGTGGCAGCGGGCGATCAGGTAGACGCCCGCGGTGACCATGGTCGCCGCGTGGATCAGCGCCGAAACCGGGGTCGGGCCGGCCATCGCATCCGCCAGCCAGGTCTGCAGCGGCAGCTGGGCCGACTTGCCGACCGCGCCGCCGAGCAGCGCCAGGGCCGCCAGGCTCACCCACATATCGCCCTGGGCGAAGTGCTGCGGGGCCAGCACCAGCAGTTCCTGGATGTTCAGGGTGCCCAGCTGCTGGAACAGGATGAACAGGCCGAAGGCCATGAACACGTCGCCCACGCGGGTGACGATGAAGGCCTTGAGCGCCGCGTTGCCGTTCGGTACGTGGCTGTAGTAGAAGCCGATCAGCAGGTAGGAGCACAGGCCCACGCCTTCCCAGCCGAAGTACAGGAACAGCAGGTTGTCGCCCAGCACCAGGAACAGCATGCTGGCGATGAACAGGTTGGTGTAGGCGAAGAAGCGCGAGTAGCCGGCTTCACCGCGCATGTACCAACTGGCGAACAGGTGGATCAGGAAGCCGACGCCGGTGACCACGCCGAGCATGGTGACCGACAGGCCGTCCAGGTACAGGGCGAAGTTCGGCGCGAAGCCGTCGACGTTCATCCACTGCCACAGGACCAGGGTGTAGGCGCCGCCCTCCGGCGGGGCGCTGTGGAAGCTCCAGATCGCCCAGAAGGCGGACAGCGCGGCCAGGCCGACCGAGCCGACGCCGACCAGCGCGGAGAGATTTTCCGACCACTTGCCGCGGGAGAAAGACAGCAGCAGGAAGCCGACCAGGGGGAACAGGAAGGTGAGGGGCAGCAGGTTCATCCGCGCATCTCGCTGGCAGCGTCGACATCGAGGGTATGGAAGCGGCGATACAGTTGCAGCAGGATCGCCAGACCGATGCTCGCCTCGGCCGCGGCCAGGCTGAGCACCAGGATGAACATCACCTGGCCGTCGGGCTGCGCCCAGCGGCTGCCGGCGACCACGAAGGCCAGCGCGGCGGCGTTCATCATCACTTCCAGGCTCATGAGTACGAACAGGATGTTGCGCCGGACCATCAGGCCGGCCAGCCCGAGGCAGAACAGCACGCCGGAGAGTGCCAGCCCGTGTTCCAGGGGGATTGCATTCATGGTGTTATTCCTTCGCGTCGTGGCGGCCGAGGTGGTAGGCGGCGACCAGTGCCGCCAGCAGCAGCATCGAGGCCAGTTCGACGACCAGCAGGTAGGGGCCGAACAGGGCGATGCCCACGGCCTTGGCGTCCACGGTGGTGTGGCCGATGCCGGCGCCGCTGGGGTTGCGCGACAGCACCAGCAGCAGCTCGACGAGCAGGACGGCGGAGAGCACGCCCGGGCCGATCCAGACCCCGGGCTTGAGCCACTTGCGCTCCTGCTCGGCGATCGCCGGGCCCAGGTTGAGCATCATCACCACGAAGACGAACAGCACCATGATCGCGCCGGCGTAGACGATGATCTCCAGGGCGCCGGCGAACGGGGCGCCGAGGCTGAAGAAGGTCATCGACACGGCGAGCAGCGAAACGATGAGGTAGAGCAGGGCATGCACCGGGTTGCTGTTGGTGATGACCCGCAGGGTTGCCAGCACGGCGACGCCGGCGGCGAAGTAGAAAGCGAATTCCACGCGACGTCTCCTTACGGCAGCAGGCTCTTGACGTTGATCGGTTCGGCCTCGTTCTGCGCGCTGCCCTTGGGCTTGCCGGCGATGGCCATGCCGGCGACGCGGTAGAAGTTGTAGTCCGGGTTCTTGCCGGGGCCGGAGATCAGCAGGTCTTCCTTCTCGTACACCAGGTCCTGGCGCTTGAACTCGCCCATCTCGAAATCCGGGGTCAGCTGGATCGCGGTGGTCGGGCAGGCTTCCTCGCACAGGCCGCAGAAGATGCAGCGGGAGAAGTTGATGCGGAAGAACTCGGGGTACCAGCGGCCGTCGTCGGTCTCGGCCTTCTGCAGCGAGATGCAGCCGACCGGGCAGGCCACGGCGCACAGGTTGCAGGCCACGCAGCGTTCCTCGCCGTCGGGGTCGCGGGTGAGGACGATACGGCCGCGGTAGCGCGGCGGCAGGTAGACCTGCTCTTCCGGGTACTGCAGGGTGTCGCGCTTGCGGAAGGCATGGCCGAAGATCATCACCAGGCTGCGCAGCTGGGTGTAGGTGCCATGCACGATGTGCAGGATTTCTTTGATCATGGTGGTTCTCCTTACTGGGCCGCGGCCAGCACGCAGGCGCCGGTCACCAGCAGGTTGATCAGGGTCAGCGGAAGGCAGAACTTCCAGCTGAAGGCCATCACCTGGTCATAGCGCGGACGCGGCAGCGAGGCGCGGATCAGGATGAACAGCATGATGAAGAAGCTGGTCTTCAGGGCGAACCAGATGAACGGGATCTGCGGCAGCAGGCCGAACGGGCCGTGCCAGCCACCGAAGAACAGCGTCACCAGCAGCGCCGAGATCAGCACGATGCCGATGTATTCGCCGACGAAGAACATGCCCCATTTCATCCCGGCGTACTCGATGTGGTAGCCGTCGGCCAGTTCCTGCTCCGCTTCCGGCTGGTCGAACGGGTGACGGTGGGTCACGGCGACGCCGGCGATGATGAAGGTGCAGAAGCCGAAGAACTGCGGAATGATGAACCACAGGTGCTGGGCCTGGTAGTCGACGATGTCGCGCATGTTGAACGAGCCGACCTGGGCCACGATGCCCATCAGCGACAAGGCCAGGAACACCTCGTAGGAGATGGTCTGGGCCGAGGCGCGCAGGCTGCCGAGCAGGGCGAACTTGTTGTTGCTCGACCAGCCGGCGAAGAGCACCGCGTACACGGTCAGGCCGGCCATGGCGAAGAAGAACAGGATGCCGATGTTCAGGTCCGCCACGCCCCAGCTGGGGCTGATCGGGATGATGACGAAGGCGATCAGCAGTGCGCCCATGGCGATGACCGGGGCGAGGGTGAAGATCATCTTGTCGGCGAACGGCGGCGTCCAGTCTTCCTTGAAGAACATCTTGATCATGTCCGCGCCGAGCTGGAAGGCGCCGAACGGGCCGACCCGGTTGGGACCGTAGCGGTCCTGCCAGAGGCCCAGCAGGCGCCGCTCGACCCAGCTCAGCAGCGCGCCGCAGACGACCACGGCGAGCAGGATGACGATGGCCTTGATGACCTCGACGATGATGTCGACGATGGCGGGTGTCAGCCAGCTCATGCTCATCAAACTCATTGGGCAGCCTCCTGCAGACCTTCAGCGACACCGCCGAAGACACCGGCGGGGATGCCGGCCAGGCCGGCCGGCAGGGCGACCAGGCCCGCGCCCAGCTCTTCGCTGATGCGCAGCGGCAGGCGCAGCTCGTGGCCCTTGACGCTCAGGCGCAGCAGCTTGCCTTCGGCCAGGCCCAGGCGCTCGGCTTCCTCGCGGCCCAGGGCCACGTAGGTTTCCGGGATGCGCTCCTGCACCGGCTTGGCGCGGGCGCTGTTCTCCTCGCTGCCGAACAGGTGGTAGAAGGGCACCACCTTGAACTGGCTGGCCGGGGTGTGGAACGGCGCCGGTACGTCGCTGAACCACAGGGCCTCGCCCTTGGCCTCGATCAGGCGCACGCCCGGGTCGCCGGCGCGCAGGTGGCCGCCGACCTCGTCCTGGAACTTGTTCCAGGCCTGCGGCGAGTTCCAGCCCGGGGACCAGGCGAAGGGAATCTGCTGACGCGGCTCGGTGCTGCCGGAATAGCCTTCCATGGAGAAGGCGAAGGCGCTGTCGATGTCCTGCGGGGCGCGGGGCTCGCTGACGTTGATGTTGGCGCGCATGGCGGTGCGGCCGGAGTAGCGGTGCGGTTCGCGCGCCAGCTTCAGGCCCTTGATGCGGAACGCGGCGTTCGGCGCGGCGTCGCGGATGCCGGCCAGTTGCGGCTTGGCGGCGACCACGGCGTCGATCACGTGGTCCAGCTGCGTCCAGTCGACGCGCTTGCCCTCGAGGGTGCTGTGCAGGGCGTGCAGCCAGCGCCAGCCTTCGCGGACCAGGTTGTCGGCGTTGTAGTAGGTCGGGTCGAAGACCTGGAAGAAGCGCTGGGCGCGGCCTTCCTGGCTGACCAGGGTGCCGTCGCCTTCGGCGAAGCTGGCGGCCGGCAGGACGATGTGCGCCTTGGCGCTGGTCGCGGTGCTCTGGTGGTCGGCGACGATCACCAGCTTGGCGGCGGCCAGGGCGGCGTCGACCTGGGCGGCTTCGGCGCGGCGGTACAGGTCGTTCTCCAGCACCACCACGGCGTCGGCGGCGCCGGAGGTCAGTTGCTCCAGCGCGGCTTCGACGGATTCACCGCCGAACAGGGTGAGGCCCAGGCTGTTGGCTTCCGGCACCACCAGGCTCAGCGAGCCGTTCTTCTCGCGCTGCTTCAGCGCGCTGGCGATGTTCGCCGCGGCTTCGATCAGGGCGTTGCTGCGCAGCGAAACGCCGGAGACCACCAGCGGGCGCTTGGCGGCCACCAGGGCATCGGCGATGCGCTGGGCCAGGGCTTGCGCTTCCGGTTCCAGACCGGCCACGGCCGGGGCGCTCGGGTCGATCGCGTGGGCCACGGCGAAGCCCAGGCGGGCCAGGTCCTCGGGGGCGGCGTGCACGCACTCGGCGGCGACGTCGTCCAGGCGCGTCTCGGCCAGGCTGGCGATGAACAGCGGGTTCTTCTCGTGCTGGGCGATGGTCTTCACCGCGGCGTCGAGCCACGGCTGGATCTTCATCGCGGCGGCCATGTCCTCGCCCTTGCCCTTCACCGACTGGCGCAGGGCCAGGGCGATGCGGGCGGCGGTCTGGGTCAGGTCCTCGCCGAGCACGAAGACCGCGTCATGGTCTTCCATGTCGCGGATGGTGGGGGAGGGCAGCGGGCCTTCCTGCATCACCTTGAGCACCAGGCGCAGGCGCTGCAGCTCATCGGCGGCGATGCCGCTGTAGAAGTTGCCGGCGCCGACCAGCTCGGACAGCGCGTAGTTGCTTTCCAGGCTGGCACGCGGCGAACCGATGCCGATCACCTTGCGGCCCTTGAGCAGGGCGGCGGCCTGGTCGAGGGCGCCATCCAGGCTCAGCTTCTGCTTGCTGAGCATCAGCATCGGCTGGCGCGGACGGTCCTCGCGGTTGACGTAGCCGTAGCCGAAGCGGCCGCGGTCGCAGAGGAAGTAGTGGTTCACCGAGCCGTTGTAGCGGTTCTCGATGCGGCGGATCTCGCCGTAGCGCTCGCCGGGGCTGATGTTGCAGCCGCTGGAGCAGCCATGGCAGATGCTCGGGGCGAACTGCATGTCCCACTTGCGGTTGTAGCGCTCGGAGTGGGTCTTGTCGGTGAACACGCCGGTCGGGCAGACCTCGGTCAGGTTGCCGGAGAACTCGCTCTCCAGCACGCCGTCCTCGATGCGGCCGAAATACACGTTGTCGTGCGCGCCATAGACGCCCAGGTCGGTGCCGCCGGCGTAGTCCTTGTAGTAGCGCACGCAGCGGTAGCAGGCGATGCAGCGGTTCATCTCGTGGGCGATGAACGGGCCGAGCTCCTGGTTCTGGTGGGTGCGCTTGGTGAAGCGGTACCGGCGCTTGTTGTGGCCGGTCATCACCGTCATGTCCTGCAGGTGGCAGTGACCGCCTTCCTCGCACACCGGGCAGTCGTGCGGGTGGTTGGTCATCAGCCATTCGACGACGCTTTCGCGGAAGGCCTTGGCCTCTTCGTCCTCGATGGAGATCCAGGTGTTGTCGGTGGCGGGGGTCATGCAGGACATGACGAGGCGACCACGCTTGTCGTTCTCGTCGGTGTACTGCTTGACCGCGCACTGCCGGCAGGCGCCGACGCTACCGAGCGCCGGGTGCCAGCAGAAGTAGGGGATGTCGAGTCCGAGGGACAGGCAGGCCTGCAACAGGTTGTCCGCCCCATCGACTTCTAACGTCTTGCCGTCTACGTGGATAGTGGCCATGGTTCAAGTTCTTCGTTGGCCCGTTGTCAGCGGGCTTGGCTAAGGGAAATCACGGCTCCGTCGGGCCGGCGGCATGCCGCGGCGCTACGACGGAACATCGCCGGGCCCGCGGGCCCGGCATCCAAAGCTTTACGCGCCGACGCGTTGCGGTTGCGGCGCGGCCTGAGCCTGGCGGGAGACGCCCGCTTCGAACTCGGGACGGAAATATTTCAAGGCACTGCCCAGCGGTTCGACGGCGCCCGGTGCGTGGGCGCAGAAGGTCTTGCCCGGGCCGAGGAAGTTGACCAGTTGCTCGAGGGTCTCGAGGTCGCCGGGCTGGCCTTCGCCACGCTCCAGCGCGCGCAGGAGCTTCACGCTCCACGGCAGGCCGTCGCGGCACGGAGTGCACCAGCCGCACGACTCGCGGGCGAAGAACTCTTCCATGTTGCGCAGCAGCGAGACCATGTTGATGCTGTCGTCCACCGCCATGGCCAGGCCGGTGCCCATGCGGGTGCCGACCTTGGCGATGCCGCCGGCGTAGAACAGGGCGTCCATGTGCTCGGGGAGCAGGAAGCCGGTGCCGGCGCCGCCGGGCTGCCAGGCCTTGAGCTTGTAGCCCTCGCGCATGCCGCCGGCGTAGTCCTCGAAGACCTCGCGCACCGGGATGCCGAAGGGCAGTTCCCAGATGCCGGGGTTCTGCACCTTGCCGGAGAAGCCCATGAGCTTGGTGCCCATGTCTTCGCTGCCCGGGCGCGCCAGGCCCTTGTACCAGTCGACGCCGTGCTCGACGATCGCCGGCACGTTGCACAGGGTCTCGACGTTGTTGACGCAGGTCGGCTTGCCCCAGACGCCGACGGCAGCGGGGAAGGGCGGCTTGGAGCGCGGGTTGGCGCGGCGGCCTTCCAGGGAGTTGATCAGCGCGGTTTCTTCACCGCAGATGTAGCGGCCGGCGCCGGTGTGGACGAACAGCTCGAAGTCGAAGCCGCTGCCGAGGATGTTCTTGCCCAGCAGGCCGGCGGCCTTGGCTTCGTCGATGGCGCGGTTGAGGTTGCGCGCCGCGTCGACGTATTCGCCGCGCAGGAAGATGTAGCCGCGATAGGCCTTCAGCGCCCGCGCGGAGATCAGCATGCCTTCCACCAGCAGGTGCGGCAGCTGCTCCATGAGCATGCGGTCCTTCCAGGTGTTGGGCTCCATCTCGTCCGCGTTGCACAGCAGGTAGCGGATGTCGAGGGATTCGTCCTTGGGCATCAGGCCCCACTTCACGCCGGTGGGGAAGCCCGCACCGCCGCGGCCCTTGAGGCCGGAGTCCTTGACGGTCTGGACGATGTCGTCGGCGGCCATTTCGGCCAGCGCCTTGCGCGCGGCGGCGTAGCCGTTCTTCGCCTGGTATTCCTCCAGCCATACCGGGGCGCCGTCGTCGCGCAGGCGCCAGGTCAGCGGGTGGGTTTCCGCGGCGCGCGCGGTGCGGTTGGGCGTGCCGTAGGAGGTGAGGAGCGTCATGCGTAGGCCTCCAGCAGTTTGGCGACTGCCGACGGCTCGAGATTGCCGTGGGTATCGTCGTCGATCATCAGCGCCGGGGCCTTGTCGCAGTTGCCCAGGCAGCACACCGGCAGCAGGGTGAAGCGGCCGTCGGCGGTGGTCTGGCCGAGGCCGATGCCCAGTTGCTTCTGGATCTCGCCGACCACCGACTCGTGGCCGCCGATGTAGCAGACCATGCTGTCGCACACGCGGATGATGTGGCGGCCGACCGGCTGGCGGAAGATCTGGCTATAGAAGGTGGCCACGCCTTCGACGTCGCTGTCGGGGATGCCGAGGATCTCGGCGATCGCGCCGATGGCGCCGTCCGGCACCCAGCCGCGCTCCTTCTGGACGATCTTCAGGGCCTCGATGGACGCCGCGCGGGAGTCCTCGTAGTGATGCAGCTCGTGCTCGATGGCCGAGCGCTCGGTTTCGCTCAGGGCGAAACGGTCAGTCTGGATGATGGTGCTCATGATCAGCGGTCCACGTCAGCCATAACGAAGTCGATGCTGCCCAGATAGGCGATCAGGTCGGCGATCATGCTGCCGTTGATGACCGACGGAATCTGTTGCAGGTGCGCGAAGCTGGGCGTGCGGATGCGCGTCCGGTAGCTCATGGTGCTGCCATCGCTCGTCAGGTAGTAGCTGTTGATACCCTTGGTCGCCTCGACCATCTGGAAGGCTTCGTTGGCCGGCATGACCGGGCCCCAGGAAACCTGCAGGAAGTGGGTGATCAGCGTCTCGATGTGCTGCAGCGTGCGCTCTTTGGGCGGCGGCGTGGTCAGCGGATGGTCGGCCTTGTACGGGCCTTCGGGCATGTTCTTCAGGCACTGCTCGATGATGCGCAGGCTCTGGCGCATCTCGCCCATCTTCACCATGCAGCGGTCGTAGGCGTCGCCGTTGTGGGCCAGCGGCACTTCGAACTCGAAGTTCTCGTAGCCGGAGTAGGGGCGGGCCTTGCGCAGGTCGAAGTCGCAACCGGTGGCGCGCAGGCCGGCACCGGTGGTGCCCCATTCCAGGGCCTGCTTGGTGTTGTACTGCGCCACGCCGATGGTCCGGCCGCGCAGGATGCTGTTCTGCAGCGCCGCCTTTTCATACTCGTCCAGGCGCTTGGGCATCCAGTCGAGGAATTCGCGGACCAGCTTGTCCCAGCCGCGCGGCAGGTCGTGGGCGACGCCGCCGATGCGGTACCAGGCCGGGTGCAGGCGGAAGCCGGTGATGGCCTCGACCACCTTGTAGGCGCGCTGGCGGTCGGTGAAGGTGAAGAACACCGGGGTCATGGCGCCCACGTCCTGGATGTAGGTGCCCAGGTACAGCAGGTGGTTCAGGATGCGGAAGAACTCCGACATCATGATGCGGATGACGTCGACGCGCTGCGGCACCTTGATGCCTGCGAGCTTCTCCACCGAGAGCACGTACGGCAGGTTGTTCATCACCCCGCCGAGGTAGTCGATGCGGTCGGTGTAGGGGATGAAGCTGTGCCAGGACTGGCGCTCGGCCATCTTCTCGGCGCCGCGGTGGTGGTAGCCGATCTCCGGCACGCAGTCGAGAATCTCTTCGCCGTCGAGCTGCAGGATGATGCGGAAGGCACCGTGGGCGGAGGGGTGGTTCGGGCCGAGGTTGAGGAACATGAAGTCCTCGTTCTCGCCGTGGCGTTTCATGCCCCAGTCTTCGGGCTTGAAGCGCAGGGCTTCCTGCTCCAGCTCCTGCTTGGCCACGGAGAGCGAGTAGGGATCGAACTCGGTGGCGCGCGCCGGGTAGTCCTTGCGCAGCGGGTGGCCCTGCCAGGTCGGCGGCATCAGCATGCGGGCCAGGTGCGGGTGGCCGTTGAAGTGGATGCCGTACATGTCCCAGACCTCACGCTCGTACCAGTTGGCGTTCGGCCAGATACGGGTGGCGGTGGGCAGGTTGAGGTCGTTCTCGGAGAGGGCCACCTTGATCATCACGTCGCTGTTACGCTCGAGCGACATCAGGTGGTAGAACACGCTGAAGTCGGCGCCCGGCAGGCCGCGACGGTGGGTGCGCAGGCGCTCGTCGACCCCGTGGAGGTCGTAGAGCATCACGTAGGGCTTGGGTACGTTGCGCAGGAAGGTGAGGACGTCGATCAGCTTCTCGCGGCTCACCCAGAGGACCGGCATGCCGGTGCGGGTGGCCTGGACGGTGAAGGTCTCGGCGCCAAAGCGGGAATTCAGTTCGACGACTATGTCTTGGTCGTCCGCCTTATAGGGCGGGATGTACAGAGCGGAGTCTGCGGTCATGGTCTCGGTCGCTATCGGTCAACGGTGGAGTGAAGTAAGGGCCTCTCGTGGAGGTCGGCTTCACACTTCGTCGGGGCTGCGCAGGTTGGTGACCGCAATGCGCTGTTCGCGCTTGAGGTCCTTCTGGGCAGGCATTTCGGCACGGTAGATGCCTTGATCGCCAACCACCCAGGACAACGGGCGACGCTCCTGGCCGATGGATTCCTGCAGCAGCATCAGGCCTTGCAGGAACGCCTCGGGGCGGGGCGGGCAGCCGGGGATGTAGACGTCCACGGGGAGGAACTTGTCGACCCCCTGGACCACCGAGTAGATGTCGTACATGCCGCCGGAATTGGCGCACGAGCCCATGGAGATCACCCACTTGGGTTCCAGCATCTGCTCGTACAGGCGCTGGATGACCGGGGCCATCTTGATGAAGCAGGTGCCGGCGATGACCATGAAGTCCGCCTGGCGCGGCGAGGCACGAATCACTTCGGCGCCGAAGCGGGCGATGTCGTGCGGCGCGGTGAACGCCGTGGTCATCTCCACGTAGCAGCAGGACAGGCCGAAGTTATAGGGCCACAGCGAGTTCTTGCGACCCCAGTTGACGGCGCCGTTGAGAACATCCTCGAGCTTGCCCATGAAGATGTTCTTGCTGACCTGCCCCTCTACCAGAGGGTCGTCTACCGTTTCGCGCTGGCCGATCGGGTACTGATCGTTGGCCGCATCGGGGTCGATCCGGGTAAGTTTGTATTGCATCGCCAAAGCCTCATTGTTTTAGCTTCGCCTGCCGCTCGCGACGTGCCGCCGGCGCCCAATCGAGCGCGCCGACCCGCCAGAGGTAGACAAGACCTGCCAACAGAATTGCAATGAAAATGGTGGCCTCGACCAGACCGGCCCAACCGCTTTCACGGACGGACACGGACCAGGCGAAGAGGAAGAGGGCTTCGACGTCGAAGATCACGAAGAGCATCGCGACCAGATAGAATTTTGCCGACAGGCGCAGGCGTGCGCTGCCGGTGGGAACGATGCCGGATTCGAAGGGCTCGTTCTTGCTGCGACCAAATGCCTTGCTGCCCAGCAGCGAGGAAACCCCTAGCATGAAGGCCAGCAGGCCGACCACGCCTAGAAGGAAGGCGGCGAGTCCCCAGTGTTGAGCTGCAAGTTCAGCTGGGTTGGGCATGCCGATACTCCTTCCTACAAAAATTAGCGGTGGTCTTGGATTCCGGGCCTTCGCCCGGCTGCATGAACCTCGGGCTCAAGATAGCGAGCTAAGGGTTCGAGTGATCTTTCCAATTTTATGCCCAAAGCCTCGGGCAAGTAAATTTTTCTAACACAAACAGATGCTTCCAAATCGGGCAAAAGGCTTTTGCATTTTTGTCCGGGCCCCGGCTGCAGGCCGCTCCACGCCTGGGCTGGCACGGTTCAGGCTTTGGTCGAATGGCACTTTTACGGATATGAAGAAAGTGTTTCTAGCGCTCTTTAAATGATAAATATTATCATTCGCGGTGTCGTTTATCCGTAACTTTACTACATATAGGCGTCGTACTTTTTATTGTCGGCGGTTTTAAGGGTTTATGGGCGTCAATTGGTGTCGGGAATTTCCCAATGGTCTGTTTAGGGGGAGGCTGCTGCGTAGGGGCAATCGTCGGCATGGGCCGGCCTGCCGGCCGGATCGCGGATAAATCCGCTCCTACAGGGTGGGTGTCAGCGCCGGAGCGCAGTGCCTTCCGGCGAACTGTAGGAGCGGGCCCTGCCCGCGATTCGCGCGCAGGGCGCGCTCCTACATGGAATGACGTGGGTGGGGCAGCGTAGGAGCGGATCTTATCCGCGAATCGCGCCGATATGTCCGGCTATCGCGGACAAGGTCCGCTCAGGGGACAGGGGCGTCGTAGGATGGTGTTGAGCGAAGCGATACCCATCGCCGTGGCCGCATGGGTTTCGCAGGCTCGACCCGTCCTACGAAGAGCATCTCGGCGTAGCCGGCAAGCCAGTTGTTCACTCCGCGTACTCGCGAAGAGCGCCCTCTCCCCAACCCTCTCCCGCAAGCGGGAGAGGGGGCCGCTCGGAGTAGGCGGATAGTTCAGCGTCAGCCGACGAGTTCGTAGGGCGCATAACCGTTCGCGGTTATGCGCCGCATCTCGGCGGCGGACATGAAAAAACGCCGCTTCCCTGGGGAAGCGGCGTTTTCATTGGTGCTACACCTTTGCGGCTGGGCCGCTTCCCGGCCCCGAGGGGCCGGGCGAACCGGTTCTTAGTGGAACTGGTTCATGGTGTTGTCTTTGCCCGAGGCCTTCAGCGCGGCTTCGCCGGCGAAGTACTCTTTGTGGTTGTCGCCGATGTCGGAGCCAGCCATGTTCTGGTGCTTGACGCAGGCGATGCCCTGGCGGATTTCCTGACGCTGCACGCCCTTCACGTAGGCCAGCATGCCCTGGTCGGCGAAGTAGCCCTTGGCCAGGTTGTCGGTGGACAGGGCCGCAGTGTGGTAGGTCGGCAGGGTGATCAGGTGGTGGAAGATGCCGGCGTGGGCCGAACCGTCGCGCTGGAAGGTGCGGATCTTCTCGTCGGCGATCTGGGCCAGTTCGGTCTCGTCGTACTCGACGCTCATCAGCTTGGCGCGGTCGTAGGCGGAAACGTCCTTGCCTTCGGCGACGAACGCATCGAACACCTGCTGGCGGAAGTTCAGGGTCCAGTTGAACGACGGGCTGTTGTTGTACACCAGCTTGGCGTTCGGGATGACTTCGCGGATGCGGTCAACCATGCCCTTGATCTGGCCAACGTGCGGCTTCTCGGTTTCGATCCACAGCAGGTCGGCGCCGTTCTGCAGCGAGGTGATGCAGTCCAGGACGCAGCGGTCTTCGCCGGTGCCCTTGCGGAACTGGAACAGGTTGGAGGGCAGGCGCTTGGGACGCAGCAGCTTGCCGCCGCGGTTGATCACCACGTCGCCGTTCTGCAGTTCGGCCGGGCTGATCTCGTCGCAGTCCAGGAAGGAGTTGTACTGGTCGCCCAGGTCGCCCGGTTGCTTGGTCACGGCGATCTGCTTGGTCAGGCCGGCGCCCAGGGAGTCGGTACGGGCGACGATCACGCCGTCGTCAACGCCCAGTTCGAGGAAGGCGTAGCGAACGGCGGCGATCTTGGCGAGGAAGTCTTCGTGCGGGACGGTCACTTTACCGTCCTGGTGGCCGCACTGCTTCTCGTCGGAAACCTGGTTCTCGATCTGGATGCAGCAGGCACCGGCTTCGATCATCTTCTTGGCCAGCAGGTAGGTGGCTTCCGGGTTGCCGAAGCCGGCGTCGATGTCGGCGATGATCGGCACCACGTGGGTTTCGTAGTTGTCGATCTGGTTCTGGATCTCTTCCTGCTTGGCCTTGTCGCCGGCTTCGCGGGCGGCGTCCAGGGCGGTGAACAGCAGGTCCAGTTCGCGGGCGTCAGCCTGGCGCAGGAAGGTGTACAGCTCTTCGATCAGGCTGGAGACCGCGGTCTTCTCGTGCATGGACTGGTCGGGCAGCGGGCCGAACTCGGAGCGCAGCGCGGCGACCATCCAGCCGGACAGGTAGAGGTAGCGCTTGTTGGTGGTCTTCAGGTGCTTCTTGATGGAGATCAGCTTCTGCTGACCGATGAAGCCGTGCCAGCAGCCCAGGGACTGGGTGTAGACGGAGGAGTCGGCGTCGTATTCGGCCATGTCCTTGCGCATGATGGCCGCGGTGTACTTGGCGATATCCAGGCCAGTCTTGAAGCGGTTCTGGGCGCGCATACGGGCGACGGACTCGGGGTTGATAGCGCTCCAGCTGCTGCCGAACTTCTCTTTCAGGGCGGCAACGGCCTTGATGTCGTTCTGATATGCGGACATGGTCAACAATCCTTCAAAAAATGTGTTGGTTGAGCACCGACTTCCCACGCAGGGCTCGTGGGATCGCTCGCCGCGGATGGCGAAATGACGACTGGAAGGATTGACGCAGAGGGGGAGGGGTGGCGCGGGCGAACAGGTAGATGATCGCAGCGATGGCATCCGGGATCGCTTGCCGGCTCGTGGCTGCCGTTGGGCGAGGGCGAATGGCTGCATTCGACCATCTTGCTGATACGTTGGTTGCTTCCCCGTCCCTCAGGACAACTTCTTGCCAGTCGCAACCTCGTCATTTCGCCTTGTGGGCTGTAACAACACGGACCGGCACAGCGAGTGGGCTGCGGGCTCGATCCGGAGGCCCGGTTCAGGGCCCCTGGTTAGCGGGAGCGAGGCCATCATGCCTTTCGAACAAACGTTCGTCAAACGTTTTGTAGTGTTTTTTTTGGACTACTACACGAAGGTCTAAGGAGGACTCTCCGGTCACCTTCGGAAGGCTCAGTCGAGCACTTCGACCTTCACCCGCAGGCTGCTGTCGCTGCGCCCCTGGGTGCTGTAATTGCGCGTCAGGCCGCCCTGGCTGCCCTGGCTGTTTTCGCTGACGCCGCCCACCTCGATCCACTCGCCGAGGCGGCCGCTCAGGCGGGTGCTGGCGCCGGCCGTGTCCATGGCGCCGGGGGCGCTGTTGTTGAAGCGGTCGTTGCGGGTGTCCAGGTCGATGTGGACGATGTTGCCGCTCAAGGTGGCGGTCACGTACATGCCGCGGTTGGCGTCGCGGTACTCGGTCTGGCTGTAGACCTGGCCGTAGGGGCCGACGCCGACGTTGTACACCGGTTGGCTCTGGCCGACCTGGATCAGCGCCGGCGAGCCCTCGATGGTCTGGATCTGCTGCACGCCGCCGCTGCGGCTGGCGGTGGAGCTGTCGATGATGCGCACCTGGTCGCGGCCGTGGACCTCGCCGCGGCCGCTGTGGATCTCGACGTTGCCGACGCTGGCCGAGCCGTTCACCGAATAGCCGCTGCGGCTGCGCTGGCTGGAGTCGCTGGTGTCGACGCTGATCAGCAGGCGGTGCGGGCGGGTGTCCAGTTGCTCCAGTACCTGCTGCAGTTCGCGGATCTTCGCCGGCTCGGCGTTGACCACCAACTGGTTGCCGTAGGCGGTCACCCGGCCTTCGTTGCCGAGGACCTGCTGTGCCACCGGGAGGATTTCGTCGGCGGTGCGGTAGCTCAGCGGCAGGATCTCGGTGCGCGGCGCGGCCTGGGCGGCCAGGCTGATGGCGCAGGCGAGGAGCAGGGCGGTTCGGCGATGGCTCACAGCAGGAAGCTCCGCAGGTTCGGGTCGGCGAGGCTGGTGTCCCAGGCCTGGTCGAACTGCGCCTGCAACTGGCGCACCCGGCCGGGGTCGTTGTAGTGGGCGTGGCCGGCGGGCAGCGCCGGTTCGGTTCGCAGCAGCAGGCCGAGCTGGTCGGCGAGCAGGAAGGCCTGTTCCGGGCTCGGGTAGTCCGGGTTGAGCAGGCGGATGTGCAGGTTGCTCGACAGGCGCCGGCTGAGGTTGAGCAGGCGGTGGCCTTCCCTGACCGGGCGGGTGCTGTCGCGCAGGAGGATGCGCAGGCGGTTCTGCGGATGGCGCAGCAGCAGGCGGGTGCAGGCTTCCTGGATGCTGCTGTGGTTGTACAGCCAGGCTTCCAGGTCAGGGCTGTACAGGCACAGGCTGCGGCTGGCCTGCTGCATCAGCGCCAGGGCGTGGGAGCGGGCGGCCTCCGGTTCGCCGAAGCGTTGCAGGCCGCTGGCCTCGCCGAGGCGGAAGGGCGCCGGTTCCCAGGGTTGGGAGGCCGGCAGGTCGGGCGCCGGGTTGTGCACGCTGAAACGCCCCGGGGACTGGAAGTCGATGGCCGGGAGTTGGCCTTCGTGGTCCGGGGCGTCTTTCATCGCGGCTTCCTCAGGCGCTTTCGCGCACCATGTCGACGTGGGGCAGGCCGGCTTCGAGGAATTCGCCGCTGGCCACCTTGAAGCCTAGCCGCTCGTAGAAGGGGATGGCATAGACCTGGGCGGTGAGCAACTGGCGCTTGAGCTGGCGGCGCTCGGCTTCCTCGATGGCGGCGCGCATCAACTGGTCGCCGACCTTCAGCCCGCGCCAGTCCTTGAGTACCGAGACGCGGCCGATGTGGCCGTCGGGCAGCAGGCGCGCCGTGCCGATTGCGTAATCCCCCTCGAAGGCGAGGAAGTGCACGGCTTCCGCGTCCTCGGCATCCCACTCCAGTTCCGGCGGCACCGATTGCTCGGCGATGAAGACCGCCTCGCGGATGCGTCGCAGGTCGGCATTGTCCTTCTGCCAATCGGCCAGGCGAACCCTGATCTTGTTACTCATCGGCAAACTCCAAACTGCCCTGTTTGACCAATTCTGCCAACAGCTTACGCCCATCCTCGTCGCCCAGCCATTGGCCGAGGTTGTCGCTGTGCAGGGCGTCCGCCGAGCACACCAGCTTGAGCAGCGGCTCCATGGCCTTGGGCAGCACCACGCTCTGGCCGCTGGAGAACAGCAGCAGGCCGACGTCCACTTCGCTCCAGGCCAGGCGCGCGCTGGGGTTGCGTACCAGTACGGCGCCGTCTTCCAGGGCCTGCCGCAGGTCCGTGTCGTCGATCTCCTCGCCGGCCACCAGTTCCGGGTAGCGCGGCTCGGTCATGAACTGGCCGAACCAGGTGAGCAGCAGGCGCTCGTCGCTCATGTGCTCCTGCAGCAGGTTCTTCAGGCGGTCGAGGGCGTCGCGCTGGATCTTGTGCTGGTCCTCGCCGCTCTGCACGGCGGCCATGCCGGCGTCGCTGTAGCGCTCCTCGTCGGAGAGGAACTGGGCGAGGAAGTCGGTGAAGTGGGTCAGCACCTCAGCGGCGCTGGGGGCGCGGAAGCCCACCGAGTAGGTCATGCACTCGTCTTCGGCGATGCCGTAGTGGGCCACGCGCGGCGGCAGGTAGAGCATGTCGCCGGGTTCCAGCACCCACTCGTCGCTCTGCTGGAAGTCGGCGAGGATGCGCAGGTCGGCGTGCTGCAGCATCGGGCTGTCGGCGTCGCACAGCTGGCCGACTTTCCAGCGGCGGCGGCCGTGGCCCTGCAGCAGGAACACGTCGTAGTTGTCGAAGTGCGGGCCGACGCCGCCGCCGGGAGCCGCGTAGCTGATCATCACGTCGTCGATGCGCCAGCTGGGCAGGAACTTGAAGTGCTCCAGCAGTTCGGCGACTTCCGGCACGAACTGGTCGACGGCCTGCACCAGCAGGGTCCAGTCGCGCTCGGGCAGTTCCTTGTAGGTGTCCTCGCTGAAGGGGCCGCGGCGCATTTCCCAGGGGGTGTTGCCGTGTTCGAGGACGATGCGCGACTCGACGCTGTCTTCCAGGGACAGGCCGGCCAGCTCGTCGGCCTCCAGCGGGCTTTCGAAACCGGGGATGGCCTGGCGCACCAGCAGGGGTTTCTTCTGCCAGTAGTCGCGGAGGAATTCATCGGCGCTGATGCCGCCCAGGAGCTGAAGAGGAATAGCAGGATTCATATGTAAGTCCTTGAAACAAAAACGCCCGGCACAGCCGGGCGTGCAAATGTTCAGCGCATGTCAGATGCGCTTGGCCTGGGCGGCGGCGTTGCCGATGTAGTTCGCCGGGGTCAGCTTCTTCAGCTCGGCCTTGGCTTCGGCGGGCATGTCGAGGCCGTCGATGAACACCTGCAGGGCCTTGGCGCTGATGCCTTTGCCGCGGGTCAGCTCCTTGAGCTTCTCGTAGGGGTTCTCGATGCCGTAGCGGCGCATCACGGTCTGCACCGGCTCGGCCAGGACTTCCCAGCAGGCATCCAGGTCTTCGGCGATGCGCGCGGCGTTCAGCTCCAGCTTGCCGATGCCCTTGAGGCTGGCTTCATAGGCGATGACGCTGTGGGCGAAACCGACGCCCAGGTTGCGCAGCACGGTGGAGTCGGTCAGGTCGCGCTGCCAGCGGGAGATCGGCAGCTTGCTGGCCAAGTGCTGGAAGATCGCGTTGGCGATGCCCAGGTTGCCTTCGGAGTTCTCGAAGTCGATCGGGTTGACCTTGTGCGGCATGGTCGAGGAGCCGATCTCGCCGGCCACGGTCTTCTGCTTGAAGTAGCCCAGGGAGATGTAGCCCCAGACGTCGCGGTCGAAGTCGATGAGGATGGTGTTGAAGCGGGCGATGGCGTCGAACAGCTCGGCGATGTAGTCGTGCGGCTCGATCTGGGTGGTGTAGGGGTTCCAGGCCAGGCCCAGGTCATGGACGATGAACTCGCGGGCGTTGGCTTCCCAGTCCACCTGCGGGTAGGCCGACAGGTGGGCGTTGTAGTTGCCCACGGCGCCGTTGATCTTGCCCAGCAGCTCGACCGCGGCGACCTGCTTGATCTGCCGCTCCAGGCGGTAGACCACGTTGGCCAGTTCCTTGCCCAGGGTGGTCGGCGACGCCGGCTGGCCGTGGGTGCGCGAGAGCATGGGCACGTCGGCGAACTGGACCGCCAGCTCGCGGATCGCCTCGGCGATCTGGCGCATCAGCGGCAGCAGCACCTGGTCACGGCCTTCGCGCAACATCAGGGCGTGGGACAGGTTGTTGATGTCCTCGCTGGTGCAGGCGAAGTGGATGAATTCGCTGACCTTGGCCAGCTCCGGCAGCTTGGCCGCCTGTTCCTTGAGCAGGTACTCCACGGCTTTCACGTCGTGGTTGGTGGTGCGTTCGATTTCCTTGATGCGCTGCGCGTGCTCCAGCTGGAAGTCCTCGGCCAGCTTGTCGAGCAGGGCGTTGGCTTCGCCGGAGAAGGGCGCCACCTCGGGGATGCCGGCGTGCGCCGCGAGGCGCTGCAGCCAGCGGACCTCTACCAGGACGCGGAAACGGATCAGGCCGTACTCGCTGAAGATCGGACGCAGGGCGCTGGTCTTGCTGCCGTAACGGCCGTCGACGGGGGAAACCGCGGTGAGGGAGGAAAGCTGCATGGGGCGTTCTCGTGGCTGTCGGTCAACGAAAAGGGCGCACATCATACACGAACGAACGCGCTTTCGCCCGTACTCGCTGCCGCACGAAGACGCCCGGGCGGGCGCCTCGGCGGATCAGTCGGTGCCGCGCAGGATCGGGCGCAGCTCGCCCAGCAGCTTGCGCCGGCCGAACACCATTTGCCAGCGGTTGCCGCCCAGCTGCCGCCACAGGCGCGCCGAGCGGATGCCGGCCAGCAGCAGGGCGCGGATGCGCGCGGCGTTGGCGTTGATCTGCAGGTAGCGCATGTCGCCATGCACCTGGATGCGCTGGCGGAAGGTGCTCAGGGTGTCCTGGTAGAGGCCGGCGCAGGAGGCGATGACGTTCTCGTGGACCAGGCCGAAGTGCTGCACCTGCTGCTGCACCTGGTCCAGGCGCGAGCCGATCAGGTCGAGCATGTCGTCGCGCTTGGCCAGTTGGCGTTCCAGGCCGATCAGCGACAGCGCATAGCGCAGCGGTTCGCGCTGCAGGCTGTTGGGATCGCGCTCCAGGGCGCTGGCCAGGGCGCGCAGGCCCTCGCGCAGGTTGTGGATGTCGCCGCCGAACACGTCCAGGGTGGTCTTCGGCTCGCGCACCAGCAGGCTGCCGAGCATGCAGCCCAGCGGGGCTTCGGGAATCTGCCCGGTGCGGGCCAGGCGGTCCACCAGGGCGGCGGCTTCGAAGACGCCGGCGAGGGCGATCAGTTGGTCGCGCAACTCGCTCATGCACGCTCCTTCGCGTAGGCCGGTTCGGCCGATTCGATCACACCACCGCCCAGGCACACCTCGCCGTCGTAGAACACCACGGACTGACCCGGGGTGACGGCGCGCTGCGGCTGGTCGAACACCGCGCGGTAGCCGTCGGCGGTGCGTTCCAGCACGCAGTCCTGGTCGGCCTGGCGGTAGCGCACCTTGGCGCGCAGGGCGCGCGGCTCGGGCAGCTCCAGCGGGTTCACCCAGAAGATGCTGGAGGCGTGCAGGGCGCGGGAGAACAGCCAGGGGTGGTCGTTGCCCTGGCCGACGATCAGCACGTTGCGCGCC
Source organism: Pseudomonas citronellolis (assembly GCF_001586155.1). Classification (NCBI taxonomy): domain Bacteria; kingdom Pseudomonadati; phylum Pseudomonadota; class Gammaproteobacteria; order Pseudomonadales; family Pseudomonadaceae; genus Pseudomonas; species Pseudomonas citronellolis. The sequence goes on along the minus strand of NZ_CP014158.1, from coordinate 4,272,389 downwards.
AGGTCCTTCTCCAGCACGTACCAGGGGCTGTCGTCGGCGTTCTTCATGCCGCCGATGCCCAGGCCCTGGCGCTGGCCGATGGTGTGGTACATGAGCCCGGCGTGGCGGCCGATGACGGTGCCGTCGGTGGTCTCGATGTCGCCCGGCTGGGCCGGCAGGTACTGCTTGAGGAAGTCGCTGAAGCGCCGTTCGCCGATGAAGCAGATGCCGGTGGAGTCCTTCTTCTTCGCCGTAGCCAGGCCGTATTTCTCGGCGATGGCGCGCACTTCCGGCTTCTCCAGCTCGCCGACCGGGAACAGCGTCCTGGCGATCTGCTCGCCGCCCACGGCGTGGAGGAAGTAGCTCTGGTCCTTGTTCGGGTCCAGGCCCTTGAGTAGCTCGGTGCGGCCGTCGATGTCGAGGCGGCGCACGTAGTGGCCGGTGGCGATCAGGTCGGCGCCCAGGGCCAGGGCGTAGTCGAGGAAGGCTTTGAACTTGATCTCGCGGTTGCACAGGATGTCCGGATTCGGCGTGCGCCCGGCCTGGTATTCGGCGAGGAAGTACTCGAAGACGTTGTCCCAGTACTCGGCGGCGAAGTTGGCGGTGTGCAGCTTGATGCCAATGCGGTCGCAGACGGCCTGGGCGTCGGCCAGGTCGGTCATGGCGGTGCAGTATTCGGTGCCGTCGTCCTCTTCCCAGTTCTTCATGAATAGGCCTTCCACCTCGTAGCCCTGCTCCTTGAGCAGGAGGGCGGAAACCGAAGAGTCCACGCCGCCGGACATGCCGACGATGACGCGGCCCTTGCCGGGCTGGACGGGGGAGGTGGTGCTGGAATCGGACATGGCGGGCTATCGCAGGCGTCGGTGCAAAAGCGGGATTCTATCAGGCCGGGTTCGGCACGGGCAGTTCGGCGTCGCGGATCAGCGCCAGGGGGAAGCGTCCGCCGGCCAGGTAGTCGTCGATGCAGCGCGCTACCAGGTGGCTGCGCCAGCTGTCCCGGCAGGCTTCCAGCTCGTCGCGGGTCAGCCAGCGCGGGCCGATGATGCCGTCGTCCAGCGGCAGTTCCGGGCGGTGCCGCAGCGGGCGGGCGGCGAAGCATACGCGCTGGTAGGTCACGCCGTTGCTGGGGGCGGTGTAGAGGTAGATGCCGGTGACCGCGGTCAGCTCGACTTCCCAGCCGGTTTCTTCGAGGGTTTCGCGTACGGCTGCCTGCAGCAGGCTCTCGTCGGCCTCCAGGTGGCCGGCGGGCTGGTTCAGCACGGTCTTGCCGTGGGAGGTTTCCTCTACCAGCAGGAAGCGGCCCTGGTCTTCGACGATGGTTGCGACTGTGATATGCGGTTGCCAGCGCATGGGCGGTCCTCCGGGGGAAATGGGCATGATAACGCTGGAGGGTGGGGTGGTGTTGGGTGGAGGCGCAGCCCCGGAAAAGCAAAAACCCCGGCACCAGGCCGGGGTTTTCGTCGGTCACGCTAGCCTTCGATTCAGTTCAGCGAGTCGATGGCGGCGTTGAAGGTGGCGCTGGGGCGCATCACCTGGCTGGTTTTCTCCGGGTTGGAGCGGTAGTAGCCACCGATGTCCACGGCCTTGCCCTGGGCGCCGTTCAGTTCGGCGACGATGGTCGCTTCCTGCTCGGTCAAGGTCTTGGCCAGCGGGGTGAAGTGGGCTTTCAGCTCGGCGTCTTCGTTCTGCGCGGCCAGGGCCTGGGCCCAGTACAGCGCCAGGTAGAAGTGGCTGCCGCGGTTGTCGATCTCGCCGACCTTGCGCGCCGGGGACTTGTTGTTGTCCAGCAGCTTGCCGGTGGCCTCGTCGAGGGTCTTGCCCAGGACCTTGGCCTTGGCGTTGCCGGTCTTGATGCCTTCTTCTTCCAGGGACACGGCCAGGGCCAGGAACTCGCCCAGGGAATCCCAGCGCAGGTAGTTCTCTTCAACCAGCTGCTGCACGTGCTTGGGCGCCGAACCGCCGGCGCCGGTCTCGTACATGCCGCCGCCAGCCATCAGCGGAACGATGGACAGCATCTTGGCCGAGGTGCCCAGTTCCATGATCGGGAACAGGTCGGTCAGGTAGTCGCGCAGGACGTTGCCGGTCACCGAGATGGTGTCCTGGCCGCGGATCATGCGCTCCATGCTGGTGCGGATGGCTTCGTTGTAGCCCTTGATGCTGATGTCCAGGCCGGTCAGGTCGTGGTCCTTCAGGTACAGCTCGACCTTCTTGCGCAGCTCGTTGTCGTGGGCGCGCTCCGGGTCCAGCCAGAAGATGGCCGGGGTGTTGGACTGGCGGGCGCGGGTGACGGCCAGCTTGACCCAGTCGCGGATCGGGGCGTCCTTGGTCTGGCAGGCGCGCCAGATGTCGCCGGCTTCGACTTCGTGCTGCATCAGCACCTTGCCGTCTTCGTCGACCACGCGCATGGTGCCGTCGGCTTCCATCTCGAAGGTCTTGTCGTGGGAGCCGTATTCCTCGGCCTTCTGCGCCATCAGGCCGACGTTCGGCACGCTGCCCATGGTGGTCGGGTCGAAGGCGCCGTTGGTCTTGCAGAAGTTGATCATCTCCTGGTAGATGCGGGCGTAGGTGCTCTCCGGCATCACCGCCTTGGTGTCCTTCTGCTTGCCGTCCTTGCCCCACATCTGACCCGAGTTGCGGATCATCGCCGGCATCGAGGCGTCGACGATCACGTCGCTGGGGATGTGCAGGTTGGTGATGCCCTTGACCGAGTCGACCATCGCCATTTCCGGACGGTGGCTGTACACCTCGTGGATGTCGTGGAGGATCTCTTCCTGCTGCGAGGCCGGCAGCGACTTGATCTTGTCGTAGACGCTGGAGATGCCGTTGTTCGGGTTCACGCCCAGCTCGTCGAACAGTTGGCCCCACTTGTCGAACACGTCCTTGTAGTAGACGGTGACGGCGTGGCCGAAGACAATCGGGTGGGAGATCTTCATCATGGTCGCCTTGACGTGCAGGGACCACATGACGCCGGTTTCCTTGCAGTCCTGCAGGGTCTTCTCGAAGAAGGCGCGCAGCTTGTTGCAGCTCATGAACATGCTGTCGAGGACTTCGCCTTCCTGCATCTTCAGGGTTTTCTTCAGCTCGACCTTGCCGTCCTTGCCGACGAACTCGATGCGAACTTCACCGGCCTTGGGGATGGTGACCGACTGCTCGCTGGAGAAGAAGTCGCCGCCACGCATGTAGTCGGCGTGGGAGCGCGAGGCCATGCTCCACTTGCCCATGCTGTGCGGGTGCTTGCGGGCATAGGCCTTGACCGCGGCGGGGGCGCGGCGGTCGGAGTTGCCTTCGCGCAGGACCGGGTTCACGGCGCTGCCCAGGACCTTGGCGTAGCGGGCGCGGGTGTCTTTCTCTTCGTCGGTCTGCGGGTCTTCCGGGAAGTCCGGGATGGCGTAGCCCAGGGCCTGCAGCTCGGCGATGGCGCCCTTGAGCTGGGGTACCGACGCGCTGATGTTCGGCAGCTTGATGATGTTGGCGTCGGGGGCGGTGGCCAGCTTGGCCAGGTAGGCCAGGTCGTCTTCGATGGCCTTGTCGCCGAGCTTGTCGGTGAAGGCGGCGAGGATGCGTCCTGCAAGAGAGATGTCGCGGGTTTCGACGTCAATGTCGGCGGAGGCGGCGAACGCCTTGACGATCGGGAGGAGCGAGTAGGTGGCGAGGGCGGGTGCTTCGTCGGTGAAGGTGTAGGTGATCTTCGAGCGGTTGGACATCTACTATGACTCTCTTCTTTGCTGGGCGCGCACAGAGTCTCGATACGCCTTGGTGGGCGCTTTCGTCCGACACGGCAAGGTGCCGGCATTCGAGAATTGCCGCGGGGATATAGGGGCGCCAGTAGAGCGTTGTACGACCGCGTCAGGGTGGCGACGTGGCCGTTGCGAGGGGAGGGGGTCTGGTCCCAGACGGCTCGGACCTCGATGACTGTGAAGTCACGGCGCGCAGTATACCACTCTCGCGGCGGGGTGACGCACCCGCGGCTTTTAGACTAAGGCATAAGATTGTGGTTAGGGGCCGGCAACTGGGCTACCCTCAGGAACCCGGGCCTGTTCCCGTCACGCCGCGACGAAGCGGGGCTGGTCCCTGAGGTTCAACCACAGCACGGAGTTCAGCATGGGATACCAGAAGATCCAGGTGCCGGCCGCAGGTGAGCGCATCACCGTCAATGCCGACAATTCCCTGAAGGTACCGAACAACCCGATCATTCCCTACATCGAAGGCGACGGCATAGGCGTGGACATCAGTCCGGTCATGATCGACGTCGTCGATGCGGCAGTGGAAAAGGCCTACAGCGGACAGCGCAAGATCGCCTGGATGGAGGTCTATGCCGGCGAGAAGGCCACCCAGGTCTACGACCAGGACACCTGGCTGCCCGAAGAGACCCTGGAAGCCGTGCGCGACTACGTGGTGTCCATCAAGGGCCCGCTGACCACCCCCGTCGGCGGCGGCATCCGCTCCCTCAACGTGGCCCTGCGCCAGCAGCTCGACCTCTACGTCTGCCTGCGCCCGGTGCGCTGGTTCGAGGGTGTGCCCAGCCCGGTGAAGAAGCCCGGCGACGTGGACATGGTGATCTTCCGCGAGAACTCCGAGGACATCTACGCCGGCGTCGAATGGAAGGCCGGTTCGCCCGAAGCCGAGAAGGTCATCAAGTTCCTCACCGAGGAGATGGGCGTCAAGAAGATCCGCTTCACCGAGAACTGCGGCATCGGCATCAAGCCGGTCTCCCGCGACGGCACCCGGCGCCTGGTGCGCAAGGCCCTGCAGTACGCCGTGGACAACGACCGCAGCTCGGTCACCCTGGTGCACAAGGGCAACATCATGAAATTCACCGAGGGCGCCTTCAAGGACTGGGGCTACGAGCTGGCCCGCGAGGAGTTCGGCGCCGAGCTGCTGGACGGCGGCCCCTGGATGCAATTCAAGAACCCGGTGACCGGCAAGAACATCGTGGTCAAGGACGTGATCGCCGACGCCATGCTGCAGCAGATCCTGCTGCGCCCGGCCGAGTACGACGTGATCGCCACCCTGAACCTGAACGGCGACTACCTCTCCGACGCCCTGGCGGCGGAAGTGGGCGGCATCGGCATCGCGCCGGGGGCCAACCTGTCGGATTCGGTGGCCATGTTCGAGGCGACCCACGGCACCGCGCCCAAGTACGCCGGGCAGGACAAGGTCAACCCCGGCTCGCTGATCCTCTCCGCCGAGATGATGCTGCGCCACATGGGCTGGACCGAGGCGGCCGACCTGATCATCAAGGGGATGAACGGCGCCATCGCGGCCAAGACCGTGACCTACGACTTCGAGCGGCTGATGGACGGCGCCAAGCTGGTGTCCTGCTCGGAGTTCGGCGAGGCCATGATCGCCAGGATGTAACGGGCGTGAGACAACGAAAAAAGGCCGGTTCTCACCGGCCTTTTTTCATCGCTTCGCCGGAAATGGCGGGGCAGGGGGAATCAGGCTTCTGCGGTGACGCTCTGCACCTCGCTGCTGGGGCTGGCCTGGGCGGCGCTGGCCGGCGCGCCGGCGCCGATCGGCTGGATGTTCACCGCATGCAGACCCTTCGGACCTTGCAGGATCTCGAAGCTGACCGGCTGGCCGGCCTTGAGCGTCTTGTAGCCATCCATCTGGATTGCCGAGTAATGAGCGAACAGGTCCTCATCTCGGCCGTCGGCCAGGATGAATCCATAGCCCTTGGCGTTGTTGAACCACTTGACCTTACCGCTGAGCATGCTGATATCCCTCTGCAAAGGACTCCATCGCTGGAGTATCATCCACTACGATTCCGCTCCAGCCCCAGAGGTTCCAGGGCCGCAGAACGCCTGATACCCGCTGTGGGGTATCCTTTGTTTGTAACACCGTTTCGGGGTTAGTCAAGGCGCTCTCGTCCGTGCCTGAGATTCCGGTCAAACTCCACTCAGGCCTTTAATTCCCACGTTGCGAACCCATTTATTCCAGCATGCATGCAAGTAGCCAGATTCGACTAACATTCAATCAGGACCGTCCCGATCCCCTCGAGGAAGAGGGGGCCGGGCTTGCGGTCGAGGAATCCAAGCCGGCCCTGAAACCTCCGCCGATGTACAGGGTCATCATGTTCAACGATGACTACACGCCGATGGATTTCGTGGTAGAGGTACTGGAGCTGTACTTCAACATGAACCGGGAGCAGGCGACCAAGGTCATGTTGACGGTACATACTCAAGGTAAGGCGGTCTGCGGCACGTTCACCCGTGACATCGCCGAGACCAAGGCCATGCAGGTCAATCAATATGCGAGGGAGAGCCAGCATCCACTGTTGTGTGAGATTGAGAAAGAAAGCTGATGCGGATGTTTGGAGCGAGGTGAAGCCATGTTGAATCGAGAGCTCGAAGTCACCCTCAATCTCGCCTTCAAGGAAGCGCGGGCAAAACGGCATGAGTTCATGACCGTCGAGCACCTGCTGCTGGCGCTCCTGGACAACGAGGCGGCGGCCACGGTGCTGCGCGCCTGCGGGGCGAACCTGGACAAGCTGCGTCGTGATCTGCAGGAATTCATCGATTCCACCACGCCGCTGATCCCGCAGCACGACGAGGACCGCGAGACCCAGCCGACCCTGGGCTTCCAGCGCGTGCTGCAGCGCGCCGTGTTCCACGTGCAGAGTTCGGGCAAGCGCGAAGTGACCGGCGCCAACGTGCTGGTGGCGATCTTCAGCGAGCAGGAGAGCCAGGCGGTGTTCCTGCTCAAGCAGCAGAGCGTGGCCCGTATAGATGTGGTGAACTACATCGCCCACGGCATCTCCAAGGTGCCGGGCCATGCCGAGCACCCGGAAAGCGACCAGGAAATGCAGGACGAGGAGGGCGGCGAGTCCTCCACCTCCAGCCACCCGCTGGACGCCTACGCCAGCAACCTCAACGACCTGGCGCGCCAGGGCCGCATCGACCCGCTGGTAGGCCGCGAGGCCGAGGTGGAGCGCGTGGCGCAGATCCTCGCCCGGCGGCGCAAGAACAACCCGCTGCTGGTGGGCGAGGCCGGCGTCGGCAAGACCGCCATCGCCGAAGGCCTGGCCAAGCGCATCGTCGACGGCCAGGTGCCGGACCTGCTGGCCGACAGCGTGGTCTACTCCCTGGACCTGGGCGCGCTGCTGGCCGGCACCAAGTACCGCGGCGACTTCGAGAAGCGCTTCAAGGCGCTGCTCAACGAGCTGCGCAAGCGCCCGCACGCGGTGCTGTTCATCGACGAAATCCACACCATCATCGGCGCCGGCGCGGCGTCCGGCGGGGTGATGGACGCGTCCAACCTGCTCAAGCCGCTGCTGTCCTCCGGGGAAATCCGCTGCATCGGCTCGACCACCTTCCAGGAATTCCGCGGCATCTTCGAGAAGGACCGGGCCCTGGCGCGGCGCTTCCAGAAGGTGGACGTCACAGAGCCGTCGGTGGAAGACACCGTGGGTATCCTCAAGGGCCTGAAGCCGCGCTTCGAGCAGCACCACCACATCGAGTACAGCGACGAGGCCCTGCGTGCCGCCGCCGAACTGGCTGCGCGCTACATCAACGACCGGCACATGCCGGACAAGGCCATCGACGTCATCGACGAAGCCGGCGCCTACCAGCGCCTGCAGCCGGAAGAGAAGCGCGTGAAGCGCATCGAGGTGGCCCAGGTCGAGGACATAGTGGCGAAGATCGCGCGGATTCCGCCGAAGCACGTCACCAGCTCGGACAAGGAGCTGCTGCGCAACCTCGAGCGCGACCTCAAGCTGACGGTGTTCGGCCAGGATGCGGCCATCGAGTCGCTGTCCACCGCCATCAAGCTGTCCCGCGCGGGCCTGAAGTCGCCGGACAAGCCGGTCGGCTCCTTCCTCTTCGCCGGCCCCACCGGGGTGGGCAAGACCGAGGTCGCCCGCCAGTTGGCCAAGGCGATGGGCGTGGAGCTGGTGCGCTTCGACATGTCCGAGTACATGGAGCGGCATACCGTGTCGCGGCTGATCGGCGCCCCTCCGGGCTACGTCGGCTTCGACCAGGGCGGCCTGCTCACCGAGGCCATCACCAAGACGCCGCACTGCGTGCTGCTGCTGGACGAGATCGAGAAGGCCCACCCGGAAGTCTTCAACCTGCTGCTGCAGGTGATGGACCACGGCACCCTGACCGACAACAACGGGCGCAAGGCGGACTTCCGCAACGTCATCGTCATCATGACCACCAACGCCGGCGCGGAAACCGCAGCGCGGGCCTCCATCGGCTTCAGCCAGCAGGACCACGCCAGCGATGCCATGGAAGTGATCAAGAAGAGCTTCACGCCGGAGTTCCGCAACCGCCTGGACACCATCATCCAGTTCGGCCGGCTCAGCCACGAGACGATCAAGAGCGTGGTCGACAAGTTCCTCACCGAGCTGCAGGCGCAGCTGGAGGACAAGCGCGTCCAGCTGGAGGTCAGCGACGTGGCGCGCAACTGGCTGGCGGAGAAGGGCTACGACCCGCAGATGGGCGCGCGCCCGATGGCACGGCTGATCCAGGACAAGATCAAGCGGCCTCTGGCCGAGCAGATCCTGTTCGGCGAACTGGCTGAGCACGGCGGCGTGGCGCACATCGACCTGAAGGACGGCGAGCTGGTCTTCGAGTACGAGGTGGTCACCGCGGAGCCGGCCTGACGGTCGGCCTCGCGGCCCAAATGCAAACGCCCGGCAATTCCGGGCGTTTTGCTATTCGTCCGGGCCGAGGCCCGGATTCACCTTGCGCTCAACGGGCGCGGTAGGTGATGCGACCCTTGCTCAGGTCGTAGGGCGTCAGTTCGACGCGAACCTTGTCGCCGGTGAGGATGCGGATGTAATTCTTGCGCATCTTACCGGAGATGTGCGCGGTAACGACGTGCCCGTTCTCCAACTCCACGCGGAACATGGTGTTGGGCAGGGTGTCGACGACAGTGCCTTCCATTTCGAAGCTGTCTTCTTTCGACATGCAGTAGAGCCCTCGGTGTCTATGAATGGCCTGGGTGGCCTGAAAAAAGGCGAGTATTGTGCCTGAAATCCGCGTCATACGCCAGAAGCGGAGTGCCGGCTTCAGCTGAGGGCTACCCAGCGCTGGTTGACGAAGAGTTCGATCGGCCGGTACTGGGTCTTGTAGTTCATCTTCCGGCAGTTCTTGATCCAGTAGCCCAGGTACACCGCGTACAGGCCCAGGCGTTCGGTCTCGGCGATCTGCCAGAGGATGGCGTAGCGTCCCAGGCTGCGGCGTTCCTCGTCGGGGTCGTAGAAGGTGTAGACCGCCGACAGGCCGTTGGGCAGCACGTCGGTGACCGCCACGGCGAGCAGGCGGCCCTGCAGGCGGAACTCGTAGAAGCAGCTGAACGGCAGGTCGCGCACCAGGAAGGTGCTGAACTGGTCGCGGCTGGGCGGGTACATGTCGCCGTCGGCGTGGCGCTGCTCGATGTAGCGCATGTACAGCGCGTAGTACTCCTCGGTGAAGGCCGGGCGGCGCTTGAGCACCTTGAGATCGGCGTTGCGCTTGATGATGCGCTTCTGCTGGCGGTTGGGCTGGAAGCCCGCGGCGGGGATGCGCGCCGGGATGCAGGCGGTGCAGTGCTGGCAGTGCGGGCGATAGAGGTGCTCGCCGCTGCGGCGGAAACCGACTTCCGACAACGAAGCGTACAGCTGCGCGTCCATGGGCTGGCTGGGATCGAGGAACAGGGTGGTGGCCTGCTCCTCGGGCAGATAGCTGCATGGATGCGGCTGCGTCGCGTAGAACTTCAGTCGGGCCAGTTCGGTCATGGTCAACCCCCGCGATAACCCTCTGGCAAGTTTATGCCAGTCCGCGCGAGTCCGCTTGCGAACGCCAGTCGCAGAGCGGCGTTTCGTCGAGATGACGGCGCAGGTGGCTGGCGAAATCGGCACGGCTGATGGCGCGGGCGCCGAAGCTGTGCAGGTGCTGGGTGGGCATCTGGCAGTCGATCAATACGAACCCGGCGGCGCGCAGATGTTGCACCAGGGTGACGAATGCCACCTTGGAGGCGTTGTCGGCGCGGCTGAACATGGACTCGCCGAAGAACAGCCGGCCCATGGCCAGGCCGTAGAGGCCGCCGACCAGGTGGTCGCCGTCCCAGCTTTCCACCGAGTGGGCGATGCCCATGCGGTGCAACTGGCGGTAGGCGTCCTGCATCGGCTGGGTGATCCAGGTGCCGTCTGCGTAGTCGCGTGGCGCGGCGCAGGCGGCGATGACCCGGTCGAAGGCCGTATCGAAGGTCACCCGGTAGCGGCCCTGGCGCAGGCACTTGGCCAGGCTGCGGGAAACGTGCAGTTCGTCGGGGAAGAGTACGGTGCGCGGGTCCGGCGACCACCAGAGGATCGGCTGGTCGTCCTGGTACCAGGGGAAGCAGCCGTGGCGGTAGGCGGCCACCAGGCGGCGCGGATCGAGGTCGCCGCCGGCCGCGAGCAGGCCGTTGGGCTCGTGCAGGGCCTGTTCGAGGGGCGGGAAGTCGAAATTGCCGCGGGAAAGCCAGCTGAGCATGGCGGGGTAGGGGAGGGCGGGGCCCTCCCCGGGCCTGTCAGTGACTGTCGTCGAGGTATTTCTCGGCGTCCAGCGCGGCCATGCAGCCGGCGCCGGCCGAGGTGATGGCCTGGCGGTAGACGTGGTCGGCCACGTCGCCGGCGGCGAACACGCCGGGGATGCTGGTGGCGGTGGCGTTGCCTTCGCCGCCACCCTTGACCACCAGGTAGCCGTCACGCATTTCCAGCTGGCCGGTGAACAGGTCGGTATTGGGCTTGTGGCCGATGGCGATGAACACGCCAGCCAGGTCCAGTTGGCGGGTCTCGCCGCTGTCCACGTCCTTCAGGCGCACGCCGATCACGCCCATCTCGTCGCCCAGGACCTCGTCCAGGGTGGTGTTCCAGTGCAGGCGCACGTTGCCGTTTTTGGCCTTCTCGAACAGCTTGTCCTGGAGGATCTTCTCCGAGCGCAGCTTGTCGCGGCGGTGGATCAGGTGCACTTCCTTGGCGATGTTGGCCAGGTACAGCGCTTCCTCGACCGCGGTGTTGCCGCCGCCGACCACGCAGACCACCTGGTTGCGGTAGAAGAAGCCGTCGCAGGTGGCGCAGGCGGAGACGCCCTTGCCCATGAAGGCCTCTTCCGAGCTCATGCCCAGGTACTGCGCGGAGGCACCGGTGGCGATGATCAGCGCGTCGCAGCTGTAGGTGCCGCTGTCGCCCTTGAGGATGAACGGCTTGCCCTGCAACTCGGCGGTGTGGATGTGGTCGTAGACGATCTCGGTATCGAAACGCTTGGCGTGCTGCTCCATGCGCTCCATCAGGGCCGGACCGGTCAGGCCTTCGACGTCGCCCGGCCAGTTGTCGACCTCGGTGGTGGTGGTGAGCTGGCCGCCGGGCTGGATGCCGGTGATGACAACAGGCTTGAGGTTGGCCCGCGCGGCGTACACGGCAGCGGTGTAACCCGCCGGGCCGGAGCCCAGGACGATCAGGCGCGAATGCTTGACTTCACTCATAAAAAGACTCCATAAGCCTTTGTCACGTAAGAGAATGCATGCTCCAATTGAGCAGCCGTGAAACCTTGGTGGGCTATGCTACACCGAACCTGGAAAAGGCGGCAAAAGGCGCCGCGGCGGGCCCTGTGGCATCGAGCGGCCAAAGCCGTACAATAGGCCCGTTTTGTCGCCAGATGACTCTCGGACGCGCCCAGTGCGCAGGAATAGACGCGTTTTGAAGGACTCGACCACCGCTAGCCACGCCGCAGCCTGGCGTCAGCAATTGCACATTCGCCTGAAGGAAGGGGCCCTGATCGCGCTCGGCGCGCTCTGCCTTTACCTGTGGATGGCGCTGCTCACCTACGATTCGTCCGATCCGGGCTGGAGCCATTCCAGCCACGTCGAGCAGGTGCAGAATGCCGCTGGTCGCCTGGGGGCCCTGAGCGCCGACATCCTCTTCGTCGCGCTGGGGTACTTCGCCTACCTGTTCCCGCTGCTGCTGGGGGTCAAGACCTGGCAGATCTTCCGCAAGCGCCACATGGCCTGGGAGTTCAGCGGCTGGCTGTTCTCCTGGCGGCTGATCGGCCTGGTGTTCCTGATCCTCTCCGGCTCGGCGCTGGCCTACATCCATTTCCACATCGGCGGCGGCCACCTGCCGGCCTCCGCCGGCGGCGCCGTGGGCGAAAGCCTCGGCCAACTGGCCCTCAACGCCCTCAACGTGCAGGGCAGCACCCTGCTGTTCATCGCCCTGTTCCTGTTCGGCCTGACGGTGTTCGCCGACCTGTCCTGGTTCCAGGTGATGGACGTCACCGGGAAGATCACCCTCGACCTCTTCGAGCTGATCCAGAACGCCTTCAACCGCTGGTTGAGCGCGCGCAGCGAGCGCAAGCAACTGGTCGCGCAACTACGCGAGGTGGACGAGCGCGTCGCCGAGGTGGCCGCGCCCGTGGTGCCGGACCGCCGCGAGCAGGCCAAGGTCAAGGAGCGCCTGATCGAGCGCGAGGAGGCCCTGGTCAAGAGCGTGCAGGAGCGCGAGAAGCGCACGGCGCCGAAGATCGACGCGCCGCCGCCGCCCAAGCCGGTCGAGCCCAGCAAGCGCGTGCTCAAGGAAAAACAGGCGCCGCTGTTCGTCGACACCGCCGTCGAGGGCACCCTGCCGCCGCTGTCGATCCTCGACCCGGCCGGCGAGAAGAAGCGCAGCTACTCCCCGGAATCCCTGGAGGCCATGTCGCGCCTGCTGGAGATCAAGCTCAAGGAATTCGGCGTCGAGGTGGTGGTCGAGTCGGTCCATCCGGGCCCGGTGATCACCCGCTTCGAGATCCAGCCGGCGGCCGGCGTCAAGGTCAGCCGCATCTCCAACCTGGCCAAGGACCTGGCGCGCTCGCTGGCGGTGATCAGCGTGCGGGTGGTCGAGGTGATCCCCGGCAAGACCACCGTGGGCATCGAGATCCCCAACGAAGACCGGCAGATGGTGCGCTTCTCCGAAGTGCTGATGTCGCCGGAATACGACGAGCACAAGTCCACCGTGCCGCTGGCCCTGGGCCACGACATCGGCGGCAACCCGGTCATCACCGACCTGGCGCGCATGCCGCACCTGCTGGTGGCCGGTACCACCGGCTCGGGTAAGTCGGTGGGGGTGAACGCCATGCTCCTGTCGATCCTGTTCAAGTCCACGCCCCAGGACGCGCGGCTGATCATGATCGACCCGAAGATGCTCGAACTGTCGATCTACGAAGGCATCCCGCACCTGCTCTGCCCGGTGGTCACCGACATGAAGGAGGCGGCCAACGCCCTGCGCTGGAGCGTCGCCGAGATGGAGCGGCGCTACAAGCTGATGGCCGCCATGGGCGTGCGCAACCTGGCCGGCTTCAACCGCAAGGTGAAGGATGCCGAGGAAGCCGGCACGCCGCTGACCGACCCGCTGTACCGCCGCGAGAGCATGGAAGACGAGGCGCCGCTGCTGCAGACGCTGCCGACCATCGTCGTGGTGGTCGACGAATTCGCCGACATGATGATGATCGTCGGCAAGAAGGTCGAGGAACTGATCGCCCGGATCGCGCAGAAGGCGCGGGCCGCGGGCATCCACCTGATCCTCGCCACCCAGCGCCCGTCGGTGGACGTGATCACCGGCCTGATCAAGGCCAACATCCCCACGCGTATCGCCTTCCAGGTGTCGAGCAAGATCGACTCGCGGACCATCCTCGACCAGGGCGGCGCCGAACAGCTGCTCGGCCACGGCGACATGCTCTACCTGCCGCCGGGCACCGGCCTGCCGATCCGCGTGCATGGCGCTTTCGTCTCCGACGAGGAAGTGCACCGCGTGGTCGAGGCCTGGAAGCTGCGCGGCGCGCCCGACTACATCGAGGACATCCTCGCCGGCGCCGATGAAGGCGGTGGCGGCGGCTTCGACGGTGGCGGCGGCGGTGGTGGCGAAGGCGGCGAGGGCAGCGAGGACGACCCGCTGTACGACGAGGCCGTGCGCTTCGTCACCGAGAGCCGCCGCGCCTCCATCTCCGCGGTGCAGCGCAAGCTGAAGATCGGCTACAACCGCGCCGCGCGCATGATCGAGGCGATGGAAATGGCCGGTGTGGTCACCCCGATGAATACCAACGGCTCGCGCGAAGTGGTCGCGCCGGCTCCCATCCGCGACTGATCGAGGATTTCCATGCGACTGATCCGCATGCTCGTGCTTGCTGCGCTGGCCGTCGCCGGCGTCCAGGCCCACGCCGACGACGCCGCCACCCAGCGCCTGAGCGCCATGCTGAGCAAGGCCCAGACCCTGAGCGCGCGCTTCTCCCAGCTGACCCTGGACGGCAGCGGCACCCGCCTGCAGGAAACCGCCGGCAACCTGGCGCTCAAGCGCCCGGGCCTGTTCCGCTGGCACACCGACGCGCCCCAGGAGCAACTGTTGATCTCCAACGGCGAGAAGATCTGGCTGTACGACCCGGACCTGCAGCAGGTGACCATCCAGAAGCTCGACCAGCGCCTGACCCAGACCCCGGCGCTGCTGCTTTCCGGCGACATCTCGAAGATCCACGAGAGCTTCGACATCACCAGCAAGGACGGCGGCAACGTGGTCGACTTCATCCTCAAGCCGAAGGACAAGGACACCCTGTTCGACAACCTGCGGATTTCCTTCCGCAACGGGGTGGTCAACGACATGCAGCTGATCGACAGCGTCGGCCAGCGCACCAACATCCTGTTCTTCGACGTGAAGATGAACCAGCCGGTGGATGCCAAGCAGTTCGTGTTCGAAGCGCCCAAGGGCGTCGACGTCATCCAGGAGTGAAGGGCCGCCGCCTGGCGCGGCGCCCATGAGGTAGCAGCGTGGACCTGTTCCGTTCCGAACCCGTAGCCCAGCCCCTGGCCGCGCGCCTGCGCGCCACCAGCCTGGACGAATACGTCGGCCAGGAGCACCTGCTCGCCCGCGGCAAGCCGCTGCGCGAGGCCCTGGAGCAGGGCGCGCTGCACTCGATGATCTTCTGGGGCCCGCCGGGCGTGGGCAAGACCACCCTGGCCAAGCTGCTGGCGCAGGTCTCCGACGCCCACTTCGAGACCATCTCCGCGGTGCTCTCGGGGGTGAAGGAAATCCGCCAGTCGGTGGAGATGGCCAAGCAGCAGGCCGCGCAGTACGGCCGCCGCACCATCCTCTTCGTCGACGAGGTGCACCGCTTCAACAAGAGCCAGCAGGACGCCTTCCTGCCCTACGTCGAAGACGGCACCCTGATCTTCATCGGTGCTACCACCGAGAACCCCTCGTTCGAGCTGAACAACGCGCTGCTCTCGCGGGCCCGCGTCTACGTGCTGAAAAGCCTGGACGAAGCCGCCCTGCGCAAGCTGGTGCAGCGCGCCCTGAGCGAGGACAAGGGCCTGGGCAAGCGCCACCTGAGCCTGCCGGAGGAGAGCTTCGCCATTCTCATGGCCGCCGCCGACGGCGACGGCCGGCGCCTGCTCAACCTGCTGGAGAATGCTTCCGACCTGGCCGAGGACGGCGGCGAGATCAGCGCCGAACTGCTGCAGAACCTGCTGGGCGACAGCCGCCGGCGCTTCGACAAGGGCGGCGAGGCCTTCTACGACCAGATCAGCGCGCTGCACAAGTCGGTGCGCGGCTCCAGCCCCGATGGCGCGCTCTACTGGTACGCACGCATGCTCGACGGCGGCTGCGACCCGCTCTACATCGCCCGCCGCGTGGTGCGCATGGCCAGCGAGGACATCGGCAACGCCGACCCCCGCGCGCTGACCCTGTGCCTGCACGCCTGGGACGTGCAGGAGCGCCTGGGCAGCCCCGAAGGCGAGCTGGCCATCGCCCAGGCCATCGTCTACCTGGCCTGCGCGCCGAAGAGCAACGCCGTCTACAACGCCTACAACACGGCGCGCCGCGACGTGGCCGAGAACGGCTCGCTGGAAGTGCCGCTGCACCTGCGCAACGCGCCGACCAAACTGATGAAGAACCTCGGCTACGGCGAGGAGTATCGTTATGCCCATGACGAGCCCGACGCCTATGCCGCCGGGGAAGACTACTTCCCCGAACAGCTCGAACCGCGCCAGTATTACCAGCCCGTGCCCCGCGGCCTGGAACTGAAGATCGGCGAGAAGCTCAAGCACCTGGCGGCCCTGGACCGGGCCAGCCCGAGAAAACGCAGAAAATCCTGAGCGGCGCCCGCACGCCGCCGACACTAGACACGAGAACAGACCATGCTCGATTCCAAACTGGTACGCACCCAGCCGCAGGAAGTGGCCGACCGCCTCGCCGCCCGCGGCTTCACCCTGGACGTGGCGCGCATCGAAGCGCTGGAGAACCAGCGCAAGGCCGTGCAGACCCGCACCGAAACCCTGCAGGCCGAGCGCAACGCGCGCTCCAAGGCGATCGGCCAGGCCATGAAGCGTGGCGAGGACGTCGAGCCGCTCAAGGCCGAGGTCAACCGCATGGCCGACGAGCTGGAGGCCGGCAAGCGCGAGCTGGATGGCATTCAGGCCGAGCTGGACGCCCTGCTGCTGACCATCCCCAACCTGCCCCATGAGTCGGTGCCGGTCGGCGCGGACGAAGAAGACAACCTGGAAGTGCGCCGCTGGGGCACCCCGCGCAGCTTCGACTTCCCCATCCAGGACCACGTCGCCCTCGGCGAGCAGCACGGCTGGCTGGACTTCGAGACCGCCGCGCGGCTGTCCGGCGCCCGCTTCGCCCTGATGCGCGGCCCGATCGCCCGACTGCACCGCGCCCTGGCGCAGTTCATGATCGACCTGCACACCCGCGAGCACGGCTACGAGGAAGCCTACACCCCGTACCTGGTGCAGGCGCCGGCGCTGCAGGGCACCGGCCAGCTGCCGAAGTTCGAGGAAGACCTGTTCAAGATCGGCCGCGACGGCGAAGCCGACCTGTACCTGATCCCCACCGCCGAAGTCTCGCTGACCAACATCGTCGCCGGGCAGATCCTCGACGCCAAGGAGCTGCCGCTGAAGTTCGTCGCCCATACCCCGTGCTTCCGCAGCGAAGCCGGCGCCTCGGGCCGCGACACCCGCGGGATGATCCGCCAGCACCAGTTCGACAAGGTCGAGATGGTGCAGATCGTCGAGCCGACGAAGTCCTGGGAAGCCCTGGAAAGCCTGGTCGGCAATGCCGAGAGGGTGCTGCAGGCCCTGGAGCTGCCGTACCGCGTGCTGGCCCTGTGCACCGGCGACATGGGCTTCAGCGCGGCCAAGACCTACGACCTGGAAGTCTGGGTGCCGAGCCAGGACAAGTACCGCGAGATTTCCTCCTGCTCCAACTGCGGCGACTTCCAGGCCCGCCGCATGCAGGCGCGCTTCCGCAACCCGGAAACCGGCAAGCCGGAACTGCTGCACACCCTCAACGGCTCCGGCCTGGCGGTGGGCCGCACCCTGGTCGCCGTGCTGGAGAACTACCAGCAGGCCGACGGCAGCATCCGCGTGCCCGAGGTGCTCAAGCCCTACATGGGCGGCATCGAGGTGATCGGCTGAGATGGATGCGCTGCCGCTGTTCCACGTCCTGCGCGGGCGTCGCGCACTCCTGGTCGGCGGCGGTGAAGTCGCCCTGCGCAAGGCGCGCCTGCTCGACAGTGCCGGCGCCGTGTTGCGCGTGGTCGCGCCGCAGGTCCACAGCGAGTTGCGCGAGCTGGTGGAGCAGGGCGGTGGCGAACTGCTGGAACGCCGCTACGCCGAGGCCGATCTCGGCGACTGCGTGCTGGCCATCGCCGCCACCGACGACGAGCCGCTGAACGCCCAGGTGTCCCGCGATGCCCACGCTCGCGGTGTGCCGGTCAACGTGGTGGACGCGCCGGCGCTGTGCAGCGTGATCTTCCCCGCCATCGTCGACCGTTCGCCGCTGCTGCTGGCGGTCTCCAGCGGCGGCGACGCGCCGGTGCTGGCACGCCTGCTGCGGGCCAGGCTGGAAACCTGGATTCCCGCCACCTACGGCCAACTGGCCGGGCTGGCCAGCCGCTTCCGCGAAGCGGTCAAGCAGCGCCTACCGGACCTGCAGCAGCGCCGCCAGTTCTGGGAGGAGGTCTTCCAGGGCCCGGTGGCCGAACGCATGCTCGCCGGGCAGCCGGCGGAAGCCGAGCGCCTGTTGGCCGACAAGCTGGAACACGGCCAGGCCGAGGCCCGCGGCGAGGTCTACCTGGTCGGCGCCGGCCCGGGCGACCCGGACCTGCTGACCTTCCGCGCCCTGCGCCTGATGCAGCAGGCCGACGTGGTGCTCTACGACCGTCTTGTGGCTCCGGCCATCCTCGAACTGTGCCGCCGCGACGCCGACCGCCTGTACGTCGGCAAGCGCCGCGCCGAGCACGCCGTGCCCCAGGACGAGATCAACCGCAAGTTGGTCGAGCTGGCCAAGCAGGGCAAGCGCGTGCTGCGCCTGAAGGGCGGCGATCCGTTCATCTTCGGCCGTGGCGGCGAGGAAATCGACGAACTGGCGGCCAACGGCATTCCCTTCCAGGTGGTGCCGGGCATCACCGCGGCCAGCGGCTGCGCGGCCTACGCCGGCATTCCGCTGACCCACCGCGACTACGCGCAGTCGGTGCGTTTCGTCACCGGCCACCTGAAGGACGGCAGCACCGACCTGCCGTGGAACGACCTGGTGGCGCCGGGCCAGACCCTGGTGTTCTACATGGGTCTGGTGGGCCTGCCGGTGATCTGCGAGGAACTGGTGCGCCACGGCCGCGCCGCCGATACGCCCGCCGCGCTGATCCAGCAGGGCACCACCGAACACCAGCGCGTGTTCACCGGCACCCTGGCCAACCTGCCGAAACTGGTCGCCGAGCATGAAGTGCACGCGCCGACGCTGGTGATCGTCGGCGAGGTGGTCACCCTGCGCGACAAGCTCGCCTGGTTCGAAGGTCAGCAATGAAGGCTTGGCATGCGGCGATGGCCTGGGGCGCGGCCTGCGCCCTGGCTGCCGCCGCCTTGCCGGCCGGCGCCGCCAGCTTCGACTGCAAGAAGGCCCGCCACGCCGACGAAAAGGCCATCTGCGCCGACCGCCAGCTGTCCGAGCTGGACGTGCAGATGGCCACCACCTACCGCCTGCTCAGCGGCCTGTTCGCCATGGGCATGCGCGGCAACATGGGCGATGCCCAACTCGCCTGGCTGGACCAGCGCCGCGCCTGCGGCCGCGACAAGGCCTGCCTGAAGCAGCGCTACCAGGAACGCCTGGACGCCCTGCAGAAGATCTACGACGGCATCGACAAGCCGCTCTGAGCCTCGCTCTATTCACCTGCGAATCGCGGGCAGGGCCCGCTCCTACGGGGGCGAATGCGCTGCCGTCCTTGGCTTCGATGCTCGGGCCAACGGCGTATAACCGCGAACGGTTATACGCCCTACGTTTCCGTGCTCGCGGGAAGGGCGGGGATAGAGAGGGCTTTCAGGATTACTCCGAACTCACTGTCCACTCAGGACAGCCCCCTCTCCCTTCAGGGAGAGGGTTGGGGAGAGGGTGCTCTAAACCCAGCACCTACTCCCCCGGCAAACCCCTTCGCGAGCAAGGACTAGGCGTCCCCCTCGCTCCTACGAATAGCCCGGGTCTCAGCCCTTGCGCGCAATCCCCTTGCCCGGCAGATGCTCGCGCCCGTGCGGCCCGCTGAAATTCTGCTGCGGCCCCAGCGGCACTATGCCGGTCGGGTTGATGGTGCGGTGGCTGCCGTAATAGTGATTCTTGATGTGCTGGAAGTTCACCGTGCCGGCCACCCCCGGCAACTGGTACAGCTCGCGCAGCCAGCCGGACAGGTTCGGGTAGTCGGCCAGGCGCCGCAGGTTGCACTTGAAATGCCCGTGGTACACGGCATCGAAGCGGATCAGCGTGGTGAACAGGCGGATATCGGCTTCGCTCAGGTATTCGCCGGTCAGGTAGCGCCGTTCGCCCAGGCGCTTCTCCAGGCAGTCCAGTTCCTCGAACAGAGTGACGAAGGCCTCTTCGTAGGCTTCCTGGCTGGTGGCGAAGCCGGCGCGGTATACGCCGTTGTTCACCGCCGGGTAGATGCGCTCGTTCAGCGCGTCGATCTCGCCCTGCAACGGGGTGGGGTAGAGGTCCAGGTCGTTGCCGGTCAGGCCGTCGAAGGCCGAGTTGAACATGCGGATGATTTCCGCCGACTCGTTGCTGACGATGCGCTTGCGCTGCTTGTCCCACAGCACCGGCACGGTGACGCGGCCGGTATAGTGCGGATCGTCGCGGGTGTAGCGCTGGTGCAGGAACTCCAGGCCGTCCAGGGCATCGCCGGTGGAGCCCAGGCTGCGGTCGAAGGTCCAGCCGTTCTCCTGCATCAGCCAACTGACCACCGAAACGTCGATCAGCCCGGCCAGGCCCTTGAGCTGGCGGTAGATCAGCGTGCGGTGTGCCCAGGGGCAGGCGAGGGAGACGTACAGGTGGTAGCGCCCGGCCTCGGCGCGGAAGCCGCCTTCGCCGCTCGGGCCGGGCTGGCCGTCGGCGGTGACCCAGTTGCGGCGTTGCGCGTTCTCGCGCTGGAAGCGGCCATCCTTGCTGGTGTCGTACCACTGGTCTTGCCAGCGGCCATCGATGAGCTGTCCCATGACTGGCTCCTCAGGAAAGGGTATGGGGATCAGTCTACGCCCATGCCATCGATGGATCGCCGCAAAAACAGGGTAGAAGCTATCTAGCCGATCGATCTGTCCCGGGCGGCCCAGCGTTGCCGGGCCTCGGCGAAGGCCGCCTCGCGGTTGCGGCCCAGCCCGCGCAGGCCCAGGGCGATGGTGGCGACCACCGCCAGTTCGCCGTAGGCGTCCTCCCGTTCGCCGCGCCAGAACTCGACCAGCACCTGCGGCTCCAGGCGCTCCGGCTTGACGTGGCGCAGCGCCGAGAGGGCCGGCCATTCCTCGTCCCAGCTCTGGCCCGCTTCGGTGCCGTAGAGATGCGCCGGGCTGTCCGGGTTGATCTCGATCTCGCCGCCTTCGCCCTTGATCACGATGGCGCGGTCGCCGAGCAGGCGGCTGCCTTCGCGGTGGGTTTCCTGGTAGCCGGGGTGGAAGATGCTCTGCAGGATGCAGTGCGCGCCCAGCGGGTTGAGCAGGCGCACCAGGGAATGAATGGGCGAGCGCAGGCCGAGGGTGTTGCGCAGGTCGATCATCCGCTGCAGCGCCGGCATCCAGTCCACCAGCGGGGCGAAGGCCAGGCCGCCCCGGTCGAGCGCTTCGCCCACGGCGTTCCAGTCGCGGCACAGCGGGATGTCCAGCGTCTGCAGCAACTGCTCGGTGTACAGGCGCCCGGCGGTGTGCGCGCCGCCGCCGTGCAGGAGGGTGCGCGTGCCGCTGCCGGCCAGGCACTTGGCGGCGAGCAGGTACCAGGGCAGGTGGCGCTTCTTGCCGGCATAGCTGGGCCAGTCGAGGTCGACGGCAATCCGCGGCGCGTCCAGGCGTGCGCGCACGGCCTCGGTGAAGCCGGCCAGCTCATCGGCGCTTTCCTCCTTGTGCCGCAGCAGCATCAGGAAGGCGCCCAGCTGCGCTTCCTCGACCTGGCCGTCGAGGATCATGCCCAGGGCCTCGCGGGCTTCCTTGCGGGTCAGGCTGCGCGCGCCGCGCTTGCCCTTGCCGAGGATGCGCACGAACTGCGCGAAAGGGTGTTCGGCGGGTGTCTGCAGGACGAGAGGCGTGGCGGTCATAGGCAATTGGTCGGCTTCGGCAGGCCGGCGAGCTTGGCGGCAAGCTTGGCCGGGGTGCCCTTGAACAGGAGGTTGAGGTGCAGGCTGCTGCCCTTTTCCGCTCCCAGGCGCTGGGCCACGTACTTGATCAGCGGGCGGTTGGCCGGCGACAGCTGGAACTGCGCATAGAACTCGCGCAGCAGGTGGAGGATTTCCCAGTGCTCCGGCGTGAGGTGCAGGCCTTCCTGGCGGGCCAGGGCTTCGGCGGCGGCTACCGACCAGTCGTCCAGGTATTGCAGGTAGCCGTCCTTGTCCAGGGCGATGGCGCGCCCTTCCACCATGAGGGTAGTCATAGCCAGGCGTTGACCTTGTCGTAGCGGGTACAGAGTTCGACGAAGGCGGGGTAGTCCACGGCCTTCAGGTTGGCCGGCAGGTGCTCCTGCAGGCCGCGCGCCTGTAGGTCCTCGGCGAGGGCGAAGCAAGCGTTGGGCAGGTGCTCCAGGCGTTGGCGCGGGGCGCTGCTGGCGGCGAGGGCGTAGACGGCATCGCCGCTGAGCAGCAGGCCGTCGTCGTGGGACAGCAGCTGCAGGCAACTGTCGAAGCGGCCGTCGCCGAACGGGGAATGGGAAAGCAGATGCAGCGTGCTCATCAGAGGGTGATCACCTGGTCGTATTGCTGGGTCAGCTGGCGCAATGCGAGGTCGTCCAGCACCTCCACCGGCAGGCTCAGACTGGCATCGGCCAGGCCGCGCTCGGCGAGGCTGCGCCTGGCGGCGTAGAGCCTTTCGACGCCGAACAGCGGCAGGGCCTGTAGGTTGGCCTGCAGATCCTTCTGTTCGAGGCTGGCGGGGGCCTGGCCGGGCGCCAACTGGAACACCCCGTCGTCGAGGAAAAGGAAGGCGATGGGCAGGTCGAAGGCGCCGCCGGCCAGGGCGATGTCCAGCGCCTCGCGGGCGCCGGGGCCGCTCCACGGGGCCTGGCGGCTGACGATCAGCAGGGACTTGGCCATCAGTCGCCTCCGAAGCAGACCAGGCGGTCCGCCATCTGCGTCGCTTCATGCAGCTGGCCGAGGCCGGACAGCTCCCAGGGCGCCTGCAGGTTGGCCGCCGGGCGTTGGTAGCGGGCGGCTTCCTCGGCGTTGAGCACCCCGCGGCGCAGGGCGGCGGCGATGCACACCACGGCATCGAGGCGGTGCTCGCCGACGAAGCGCGTCCAGGCCGCCGCCACGTCCAGTTCGTCCTGGCCGCTCACCGGGTTGCTCGAAGCGCTGTGCACGCCGTCCTGATAGAAAAACAGGCGGACGATCTCGTGGCCGCCGGCGAGCACCGCCTCGGCGAAGCGCAGGGCGCGTCGGGCGGCGGGCGAGTGGGGCGGGGCGAAGAGGGCAATGGCGAATTTCATGGCATGGGCCGGTCGGCGGATTACAGCGCGATGATAAGGCCAGCGCGGGGATTTTGCTGCGCCGGAAAAGGAAAAAG
Organism: Pseudomonas citronellolis; assembly: GCF_001586155.1. Classification (NCBI taxonomy): domain Bacteria; kingdom Pseudomonadati; phylum Pseudomonadota; class Gammaproteobacteria; order Pseudomonadales; family Pseudomonadaceae; genus Pseudomonas; species Pseudomonas citronellolis. The sequence continues at coordinate 4,249,406 of NZ_CP014158.1, read as the reverse complement.
CCCGCCAAGGCGGGCTTTTCCGGTGTTGCCGGGAAGCGTCAGTCGTCGCTGCCCATGATGCCGAAGATCTGCAACAGGCTGAGGAACATGTTGTAGATCGACACGTACAGGCTGATGGTGGCCATGATGTAGTTGCGCTCGCCACCGTGGATGATGGCGCTGGTCTGGAACAGGATGGCCGCCGAGGAGAACAGCACGAAGCCGGCGCTGATTGCCAGTTGCAGGCCGCTGATCTGGAAGAACAGCGAGACCAGCATGGCGCCCAGCAGGACGAAGAAGCCGGCGGTGATGAAGCCGGACAGGAAGCTCATGTCCTTGCGGGTGGTCAGCACGTAGGCGGACAGGCCGAAGAACACCAGGGCGGTCATGAAGAACGCCGAGGAAATGATGCTGGCGCCGTTGGCCATGCCCAGGTACAGGTTCAGGATCGGGCCGAGGGTGTAGCCCATGAAGCCGGTGAGGGCGAAGGTGGTGAGCAGGCCCCAGCCGCTGTCGCGCAGCTTGAGGGTGGCGAAGAACAGGCCGTAGAAGCCGACCAGGGTCAGCAGCAGGCCCGGGTGGGGCAGGTGCAGTTGTTGCGAGACGTAGGCGACCAGGCCGCTGAAGGCCAGGGTCATGGCCAGCAGGCCGTAGGTGTTGCGCAGGACTCCGCTGACTTCCCGTTGTTCCGCCGCGGCGGGGTTGAGATATTGCCGTTCTTGCATGGCTAGACACTCCTGTAAGCGGAATGGGATTCCGTGACCATAGTTGCAGTGATGATATCAAAGCCGCCTGTCAGACGTAGGATCAGAGTTTGACAGTGTGTTGCGATCCGGTACTATGCGCCCCCGAAAGGAAGTGTGGCCGAGTGGTTTAAGGCAGCGGTCTTGAAAACCGCCGGGTGTAACAGCCCCCAGAGTTCGAATCTCTGCGCTTCCGCCATCTCCAAGGCCCTGATTTTTCAGGGCCTTTTTCATTTTCGGCGACCAACATTAAGGCTCGATGATGGGCTGAAAATGGCAAGAGTCCCAAAATAAATCTCCATGCGTCCCAGAACTCTGGCTATTTCGCTGGCTTCGCGACGAAGCCGCGGTGGATGTAGAACTTCTCGGTGATCTCCTCCTCCGTATGCCCCAGGAGCCGGCTGGCATCTTTCAAGTCGTTGATCTCGGTGGTCGCCTTTGGCCGGATGTCCTTGAACTGAAAGTTGCGGATGATGGTGCCGAACTTCGGATCGCCGGCCTCGATAGCGGCCTGCTGAGCCGCTTCCCGGGCGGCCTCCCTGCGGTCACGCAGCATCGACGGCCCTGCGCGCCTGCTTCTGGCGCTGATGATCAGGTACGGGCTGCTGATTCGTATCAAGCCAGTAGGCGCCAGGTGCTTCCATCTGGGAGCGGTTCGATAGTTTGGGTGATGGTCGAGCTCCCGCCTTTTGGCGCCCCGGCTGTACGACCGTAAATCCAGCGGGGCCGGGGCGTTCATTTGCTCGTTCGGTACCCGCGGGGAGAAACACCGAAGTGGTTCTTGAACGAACGGGAAAAGTGGCTGAAGTCCTTGAAGCCCCGGGCAAAGGCGATGCTGCTGATTTTCTGCTCGCTCTCGCGTATGGCCGTTGCGCACGATTGCAGGCGGCGATCCAGGATGTAGCGTCCGACCGTCGTTTCCATCTGGGCGAAAAGCCGATGCAGGTTGCGCAGCGACGTCCCTATCGAGCCGGCGATCTGCTCGGGGCACAAGGCCTCGTCGGCAAGGTGCCTCTCGATGAAGGTCTTGGCCTTGAGCAGCAACGGGCCGTCGGCCTGTGCGCCTAGTCCGCCATGGTCGAGGGCCGGGCGAAGTAGCGCGAGTATCGCCTCCCGCATGGCCGTCGCTTCATCGATGCGGAGCAGGGGGGTGGAGAAGAGCTGACCTACGAGCATGCCGCCCATCGCCCCCAGGGGGGAGGCGGAGCCGATGCGTCGGTTGAGCAGTATCTGCCCCTCCCTGAAGCGCTGAAGCACCTGGTTGCGCGGGAGGATCACCGAGAACTGGTCGCTCAGCCCCTCGAAGTAGAAATCGCAGGGTTGCGTGATATCGAGCAGCACCAGGTCTCCGCTGCCCAGCCGGGTCTGCGAGTCGGACTGGCACATGAGCGCTTCGCCTCCTACCTGCATGACCAGGTAGAAGAAGTCCTTGTCATCCTGGCGAATGTCCCGCCGGGAGCGGTGGACATGCCGGCAGTTGCTGGTGATGCGCGCACCCTGGAGCGAGCTGAGGTCCGGCGTGACGGCGGTTACCGCGCCCCGGAAGGAGGCGATGCCAGCATCGGCTGGAGGCTCGACGTGGAAGGTGCCGCAGTTGGAGGAGAGGTCGCCATGCCAGGCTTCGAACCCTTGGCGGCCCTGGAACACGCTGGCGTGGTCGAGAGGATGATTCATCGCTTCACCTCCGCTACCGGATTGCACCGGACTTCTTGTTATGCCCGCCCTGCCGGAGCGGCCGGAGGCTGGGCTAATTTACTAACATGTTAATGGTTGTTTCAAGGCAATTACGGCTTGGCACGCCAGGCCATGCGGTGTGCGCTCTGAGCAATGTCGCCGCTCTGCGCGGGCGCGTTAAATAGAGGCTCCTTTACAACCTGCGCGGAGCCCTTCCGTGAACGACAACAACAATAATCAGCACTTGCAGAAAACCCTCCGCTGGACGGATGCCTTCGCGCTGTCGATGGCGGTGTCCGGCTCCATATTCGCCTCCTTCGGGTTCGCCCTGGGCGTCCTCGGGCCCGTCGGCGCGCTACTGCTGTGGGTCGGCTCCGCGGCCATCGGGGCGTGCCAGAACTGGATCTTCCTCGAGGTCTGCGCGATGTTCCCGGACAAGCCGGGCGGCATCGCCATGATCGCCACCGAAGGCTGGCGCCGCCGCTGCGTCCTGGTTGGGCCCCTGGCGTCTTTCGGCTACTGGCTCGGCTGGTCGGCCGTTCTGTCCATCGTCAGCGTCAGCGCCGGCGCCCTGATCCAGGCCCAGTGGTTCGCCGGGCAGGACTGGACGCTGGCGCTGGGGCCGCTGAACATAGGTTTCGCACAGTGCGTCGGCGCCGGCCTGCTGCTGCTCTTCTGGCAATTCAACCGCCTTGGCGTGCATATGGCCGCCGCCGTCTCCAAGTACATGGGCGCGCTGCTGCTGGTGCCGATTCTGGTTCTCGCCGTGTCCCCGTTGTTCGGCGACGGATGGAGCCTCGAGCGCTTCCGGGAGGAGCTGGCGCAACCTGTCGTGTGGAGCTGGGGGACCTTGCGCACCGCTCTGGTCTGGCTGTTCCTGGTCAGTTGGAGCGCCTATGGCACCGAGATGTGCGCGGCCTTCGGTCCGGAATACCGTAGCCAGCGGGACATGCGCCTGGCGCTGCTGACCTCCGGCGGCTATACGGTGGCTGTCTTCGCCGCCGTGGCTTTCGGGCTGGGAGGGATGGTTGGCCGCGAGGAGGCCATGGCCAACCCGAGCGGCTTCTACATCCAGGCGTTCAATGCGGTGCTTGGCAGCGGCTTCAGCGGCTTCTTCGTGGCCACTTTGCTGGTGGGGCTCTTCATGGGGCTCAACGCGGCCCTGGCGGACGGTTCCCGCGCTCTGTACGGCATGGCGCTCGAAGGGCTCACCATCCGCCAACTGGGCGTCCTCAACAAGCACCAGGTGCCGGGGCGCTGCATGACCGTCGCGGTCGTGCTCAACCTGGGCATGATCTTCCTGCTGTCTTCGCCCCTGGCGATGCTGGTCACCGCGAATATCGGCTACCTCGTGGCCATCTTCTTCGCCCTGTCCGGGTTCATCCTCCTGCGCAAGGACGCCTCCGCCGTGCCACGGCCCGTGCGCCTGGGCCGTGGCTGGATGCCCGTGGCCTGGCTACTGAGCATCTTCACCGGCCTGGTCGTGGTGGTCGGCGCTGCTTCGGCGGAACTGGCGGGCTACGGCGGCCTGCGCGAGGTGGTCACCGGCATCGGCATCCTGCTGTTGTCGCTGGTGCTCTTCGCCCTGCGCAGATGGCAGGACCGGCTGCCTTCCCGAACGGCGCTGCCCCGTTGACCCGAACCGAAACCACAAGAACAAGGTGATCCCATGCTGTCTGTCGAAACACCCACTACCTACTACACCGCTACCCGCAAGTACGACCTCAGGTTTGCCGATCTGGAACAGGACCTGGAGGCCGAGGTGGTGGTCATCGGCGGTGGTTTTTCCGGCGTCAACACCGCCCTGGAGCTGGCCGAACGAGGGGTGACGGACATCGTCCTGCTGGAGGCGCGCTACCTGGGCTTCGGCGGTTCGGGGCGCAACGGCGGACACGTGATGGCCGGCATAGGCCATGACCTGGAGAAGATTCGCCGCAGCGTCGGCGAATCAGGGCTGCAGGCTATCTTCGAGATCAGCGACCTGGGTTCGTCCATCATCAAGTCGCGGATCGAGAAGTACGGTATCGATGCCGACTTTCGCCATGGCTATGGATACCTGGGCTTCAACGCACGCCAGGGAAAGCTGCTGCAGGCCTGGGAAAAGGAGTTCCGCCAGCTCAACCCCGACCAGGAGATCGCCTACCTGGAAGGCAGCGCGGTCAAGGACATCGTCGGTTCCGACATCTACAGCTGCGCCCTCAAGCACATGGGCAATGGCCACATCCATTCGCTGAACATGCTGCTGGGCTCGGCAAAGGCATTGATGGGCCTGGGCGGGCGCATCTTCGAGAACTCGCCGGTGCTGGAGGTGACCTACGGCGAAACGATCCACGTGCGCACGGCGAAAGGCTCGGTACGGGCGAAGAAGATCCTCTGGTCCTGCGGTGCATTCCTCGACCGCCTGGAGCCCGAACTGCACCGGACCATGATCAGCACCTACGCCTTCCAACTGGTGACCGAGCCGCTGCCGGACTCGCTCATCGAGCAGATCAGCCCTATCCGTGGCGCATTCAGCGACATCCGGCCGGTCATCGAGTACTACCGCGTGACCAACGAGAACCGGCTGCTCTTCGGTTCGGCCACCCGCGCGCTGGAATACATCCCCAACGACCTGAAGGCCTGGAACCGCAACCTGATGCTGAAGGTTTTCCCCTACCTCGGACATGTGAAGATCGACCTGGCCTGGGGCGGCCCGATGGAATGCACGGCGAACCTGTTCCCGCAGATCGGGACCTTGCCCGGCCGCCCCAATGCCTTCTTCGTGCAGGGGTACTCCGGTTTCGGGGTGACGCCCAGCCACGTGGTGAGCCGGGTCGTCGCCGAGGGCATGACTGAGGGTTCCCGCCACTGGGACGTCATGAGTTCCATCCCGCGCACGCGCATCTACGCCAAGGACAGCCTGCGCAACCTGATCTGCACCCTGGGCAAGGTCTGCCACCAGCTCGCGGGATACGGCAACGGCCGGCGCTGACACGCCGGCCCGATCCAACCGGCCTCGACGAGGCCTCATTTCTCTCCAATCAATTCGACCAAGAGGATTCGAAGATGGCTTCTGCTGCCCTGAAATCAGCCCTGCGAGAGCGCCTGGACGTACTGCAGTCGTTGTGGATGCGTCGAGATGCCGAGGGCATCGTCAATGAACTCTATACCCAGACCACCGAGATCGCCGGCCCGGGCAGCGAGCCTCTGCTCCAGGGCTCCGACGTGCTGGTCGGACTCGTCAGGACCCTCGTCGACGACTCCCGTGGCGCGGCCATCCGCCTCGATCGTATCCATTCGCTTGGTGGCGCCGCGGCCTACACCTGGGTGACCTGGAGCGTCCTGCCCCGGGATGGCGAGGCCTTCTCGATGAAGAGCCTCTTCGTTTGGGTGCTCACTGACAGCGGTTGGCGCATAGCGGCGGATATGTACGCCGAAGGTGAAATTCCCGCCTGACTTCCTGCGGCCTCGCAGCGAGGCCGCTTCCTTGCCCGAAGAGACCTCCGATGCGAAAACAAAAACTCAAGGCATCCCTTCCGCTGCTGTTGTCGTTGTCGGGCTGGGCGGATGCCGCAGTGCTCTATCAGGATGCCGAGACAGAACTCGATGCGAAGCTGCAAGGCGCCGTTGGCGCTTTTCACAGCCGTGAGAGCTATGCCCAGGCCGGTACCAGGGACGCAGGAAGCAGCCGTTGGCAAGAGGCGACGTTGCAATACGGAATCGACTTCAGGCAACGCAGACCTGCGACGGGCGAGCTATACGGAGCGCTCGACTGGGTCAGCAGCGCCACCTTCGGGGACGGCGATGCGGCAGGCTGGACCATGGGGGATGAGCGGACCACCAAGATCGAGAATGCCTACCTGGGCTGGCGCTCCATGGACGCCCTGTCCCAGCTTGGCGAGAACGCCCTCGACGTCTCCGCGGGAAGGCAAACGGTGGTCGTGGGGGACGGCTTCCTCATCGCCGGCGACGCCTTGAACCTTGGGCGCGGCCTGCTGGATGGCAGGGTGAACCGAGGGGGCGCCTACTACCTCACGGGCCGCAGGGCGTTCGACAAGACGGCCATTCTTCGCTGGGGCGGTGAGCGTGGGCTGCGGGGCGACCTGATGTGGCTGGAGTCGGACAACCCGGCCCAGGCCAAACCCGAACTCGGGGTTGCCACGCTCGAGCATGTCGTCGACGAAGGGACGCTGGGGCTGACCCTCATCAAGGTCCTGGATACCGACCGCGAGCTTGGCGAGCTCCTTTACCCGGAACGAAGGGGGATGAAGGTGGGCAGCCTGCGAGGGCAGGGCAACATGGGGGTTCCCAACCTGTTCCTCGCCGCGGAACGTGCCTGGGAAGACAAGCGTGGCGGGAACGAAAGCGCCTGGTACCTGGAGGTGGGCTGGACATTCGCCGAGTTGCCGGGAAAACCCAGCATCAATTATCGCTACAGCCGTTTCTCGGAAGGCTACGACCCGCTTTTCTACGGCAACGGGCGGGCGTTGGGCACCTGGTTCCAGGGCGAGGTTGCCTCGAACTATGCAGGTCCTTTCAATACCAACACGGCCGTTCACCATGTGGGCTTGAAGGCCTCCGTCATGGACGGCCTGAACCTTGGGGTGCTCGTCTACTCTTTCGATACCCTCGATCGATCGCTGGGGAATCGGGATGGACGGGAGATCGATATCTACGCCGAATGGAATATCGATCCGCATTGGACGCTGTTGCCTCTGCTGGGCTTTTACAAGCCCCAGCGAAGTGTGTCAGGAGGCGGCACGCAACTGGGCGATGACAGAACCAACCTGTATGCCCAGTTATTGGCAGTCTGGTCCTACTAGAGTGACCTCGGCCGCGGATTGGCTGCCGTCAGGTCGAAAGGCGTGTCGGTGGCCCAGTGGCCTTGCTTCCTTGCTCCGCGACACCGACCTCGCGGTCCTGGCGGGCGGGTCGCAGGCTGTCGCCGCCCTGGCCGATGCCAGCCCGTGGCTGGCCTACCTTACGCCTCGCTCTCGGCTTCATCCCTGAATTCGCGGAGAACCGCCATCGCCCCGCTGGTTGACCTGAGCGTGACGATCAACGGCGACAAGGGCCATCGCCGTGACCTGGACGAGACGCGGCTGATCGTCAGCTACACCTTGCCGCTCTGGTAGGGCAGGGCCGGCCGAAAGGGGAGCGCCACCTGGCGCTCCCTCTTCTGCGCCGGGCTGGCCTATCGGCAATCAACGCCGTGAGCGTGGAAGTGAACAGCCCTGGTCTTCCTGTCCTCGCCGCGCAGGTTTGCGGATTTACTTCAGGAATTCTTGATACAAATCATTCTCAATGGCGTCGTTTGGTCCCTAAATGCGAGCTCGCGATTCCTCATCTGTCGAGCCAAGGAGAAGACCATGCGAATCAACCGCGCCGTTCCCGTGATACTGGCGCTCGCCGCCCCGTTCGCGGCGGCCAAGGAGTACCCCATCGGCGCGCCGCAGGCCTGCGGCGGGATGGAGATCGGCGCGGTGTACCTGCAGCCGATCGAGATGGACCCGCCCGGGATGATGCGCGCCGCCGCGCAGTCCGACGTGCACCTTGAGGCCGACATCGCCGCCACCGCCGACAACCCCAACGGCTTCCAGGAGGGCAGCTGGATTCCCTACCTGCGGGTGGCCTACGAACTGCGCAAGGACGGCAGCGACCAGGTCCTCAAGGGCGACTTCCACGGCATGGTGGCCAGCGACGGCCCGCACTACGGCGACAACATCAAGCTGCTCGGCCCGGGCAAGTACCACCTGACCTACACCATCCTGCCGCCGTCGGAGGCCTCCATGTTCGGCCGCCACGTCGACAAGGAAACCGGCGTGGCGCCCTGGTTCGAGACCTGCAAGGTGGAATACGACTTCACCTACGCCGGCATCGGCAAGAAAGGCGGCTATTGATGCGCGGGCCGCACCCGTTGCGGGTGCGGCGTTACCTTCCCCGAGAGTCGCGAGGCCGTCATGTTGCGCTCGTTCTTCTGCCTGCTGGCACTGTCGTTCGCCGCTGCCGCGCAGGCGGCGCCGCTCCCCACCTATGAGCTGACCATCAGCGATGGCCACTTCACCCCCCAGACCCTGGAAGTGCCCGCCGGGCAGCGCTTCAAGGTCGTGGTGCGCAACGCCGGCAGCGGGCCGGCCGAGTTCGAGAGCACGCCGCTGCGGGTGGAGAAGGTGCTCTCGCCGGGCGTCACCTCGTTCGTGGTGATCCACCCCCTGCGTCCCGGCCGCTATCCCTTCTTCGACGAATTCCACATGGACCTGCCGCAAGGCGAGATCGTGGCGCACTGACCGGGAGCCAAGCATGCTGCAATCCTTGTTCATCGTCTGGCGCGAGAGCGTCGAGGCGCTGCTGGTCGTCGGCATCCTGCATGCCTGGCTCTGCCATCGCCCGGAGCCGGCGCGTGGCCTGCGCATGCTCTGGAGCGGGGTAGGGCTGGGCGTCGTGCTGGCCTGCTCGCTGGCCGCGCTCTTCATGCTCGCCGGGGAGTGGCTGGCGGGGCCGTCCGGCGAATGGTTCCAGGCCGCCATGGTGCTCTGCGCCAGCCTGCTGATCCTGCAGATGGTGGTGTGGATGCACCGCCATGGGCGCGGCATGAAGCGCCAGCTGGAGCGGGACGCCGAGCGCAGCATCGCTGAGGACGGCGGCTGGGGCGTGCTGCTGCTGGCGATGCTGGCGGTGGCCCGCGAAGGCAGCGAGACGGTGGTGTTCCTCTACGGCATCGGCGCGCAGCAGGGGGCGGACTGGACCTGGTTCGCCCTGGGCGGCGTGCTCGGCTTCCTGCTGGCGCTGGCCACCTACGCCGCGCTGCAGTGGTCCTCGCGGATACTCACCTGGCGGCGCTTCTTCCGCGTCAGCGAAGTCCTCCTGCTGCTGCTCGGCGGCGCCCTGCTGATGGCGGCGCTGGACCGGGTGGCGGGGCAGGTCATGGCGCTGGACCTGCCCGAATGGTGCTACGGGCTGTTCGGCGATCCGCTCTGGGACACCTCCGCCTGGCTCAGCGACGGCCACGGCCTGGGCGCGGCCCTGGCCGGCTTCGCCGGTTACCGCGCCGCGCCCTCGCTGCTGGCGGTGCTGCTGTTGCCGGCCTACTGGGCGCTGGCGAGCTACCTGTGCCGGCGCGGTGAGCGCCGCGTCGAGACCCAACTGGCATGAACGGCGCGCCTTCCCTCTGGTTGGCCCGGTCGTTGGCCCGGCTGGGGGACGGCATGCGCCGGCATGCCGGGCTGATCCGCGCCCTGCAATGGGCCGTGGTGCTGTTCTACGCGGTGCTGCTGATCGTCCCGGCCTGCCTGGACCTGCCGCCGGCCCAGGCGCGCATGCTGGACAACCTGGCGGTGTTTGCGCAGTTCGTGTTCTGGGGCATCTGGTGGCCCTTCGTGCTGTTGTCGATGCTGCTGTTCGGGCGGCTCTGGTGCGGGCTGTTCTGCCCCGAGGGCGCACTCAGCGAATGGGCGAGCCGGCATGGCCGCGGGCGCGGCGTGCCGCGCTGGATGCGCTGGGGCGGCTGGCCGTTCCTGGCCTTCTGCCTGACCACCCTGTACGGGCAACTGGTCAGCGTCTACGACTACGCGCTGCCGGCGCTGCTGATCCTCGGCGGCTCGACCCTGGCGGCGATGCTGGTGGGCTTCCTCTACGGGCGCGGCAAGCGCGTCTGGTGCCGCTACCTGTGCCCGGTCAGCGGCGTGTTCAACCTGCTCGCGCGGCTGGCGCCGGTGCACTTCCGCGTCGACGAGGCGCGCTGGCTGGCCAATGCCGGGCCGCACCTGCCGACGCCCAACTGCGCCCCGCTGATCGACATCCGCCGCATGAGCGGCTGCGCCGACTGCCATTCCTGCGGCCGCTGCAGCGGCCAGCGCGGCGCCGTGGCCCTGAGCCCGCGCTGGCCGAACGAGGAAATCGTCGTGCACGGCCAGCGCACGGAAAGCCCCTGGCCGGCGCGCCTGCTGCTGTTCGGGGTGATCGGCCTGGCCATGGGCGCCTTCAACTGGACGCTCAGCCCCTGGTTCATCGCGCTCAAGCAGACGAGTGCGGAGTGGCTGGTGGAGCGGGGCATCCTCTGGCCGCTGGAGGCCAACGCGCCCTGGTGGGTGCTGACGCATTACCCGCAGAACAACGACCTCTTCACCTGGCTCGACGGCGGCGTGCTGGTTTTCTACGTGCTGGCCTGGGCGCTGCTCATGGGCACCTGGCTGACGGCGCTGCTGCGCCTGGCTGGCAGGGTGTCGGGGAAAGGGCGGGGGCTGCACGGGCACCTGGCCCAGGCGCTGATTCCCCTGGGCGGCTGCGGGCTGTTCCTGGGGCTTTCGGCCACCACGGTGAAACTGCTGCGCTACGAAGGGCTGGCCCTCGGCTGGGTGCAGCCGGCGCGGGCCCTGCTGCTGGCGGGCGCCTGCGCCTGGACGCTGTGGCTGGGCTGGCGGATCCTCCGCCGCCGCGGCGTCGCGCCCCTGCGCCAGCCAGTCGCGCTGGCCTGCCTGGCGCTGGCCTGCGTGCCGGTGCTGGGCGGCTGGTGGTTGATGTTCTGGGGTTGGAGCTGAAGGGGCGAGGCTGAATCCTGATGTAGCTGGGGCTTCCCCTCTGCCGGGGACATGCACGCTTCGGCGATGGCGATGGAAACCTCCGGAGCGGCAACGCCCGCCGCCCCGGAGGCCCGGTTCAGAACGCCTTGGTCAGCACGGCCCGCAACAGGTAGCCCTTGAAGTCGTCGTTGACCGCGTATTCCTGGTAGGCCGCCAGGTTCAGGCCGACGCCCGCGGCCGGCCAGAAGTAGCCGCCCTCCAGGCCGGCCGCGTGTCTTTGCGCGTCGCCGTCGCCCAGTTGCCACTGGTCGTAGCCGACGAGGCCGAGTTTCAGGCCGTTGTCCAGGCGCTTGGCGAGGCCCCATTCGACCAGGAACGTGTCTTCCACGTCAGAGTCGTCCGCGGCTTCGTAGCGGCTGAGGACGCTCAGGCTGAGGTCCTTGCGCTCGGTCAGGTAGAGGTTGCCGCCCAGGGTGAGCATCAGTTCGGAATAGCCCAGCCCGGGGTCGGCCGGCCGGTCGTCCTGGCCGGTGGGCGACCAGAACCCGGCGCCCGCCACGGCGTCCCAGCGCTGGCCATGCCAGCCGATGACGCTGCCGGCGTAGATGTCGCCCACGCCCCAGGCCGAGTCGTCGACGGCTCCCGACGCCAGGTGCAGGTCGGTGTGGGTCACCGGGACTATGGTCTCGAAGGTCAGGTCGCCGCCCAGGACCTTCTGCCCGGTGACCCAGACCAGGCGGTTGGCCAGGGCGTCGACGCGCACGTCGCTGTCGGGGACGGCGTCGTGCCGGTCGGCCTGGTAGTGCACGGCGTAGCCGCGGTAGTACACGCCGGGAGGCGGCACGACGGCGCCGTCGATGCCTTCGACGCCAGGGCTGTAATGGCCCCCGGCCAGGGCGGAGAGGGGCAGCAGCAGGGCCAGGATTGCGGGAGCGAGGTTCTTGTTCTTGGTAATGCTCATGGTGTCTTCCGGTAGGTCGGCAGGGTGGGTGTGGTCAATGCCGGGTTGCTTCGCGGGGGACTGCCGTTTTCACTGGCTTTCCGACTTCAGCCTGGATTGGCCGCCGACGCCGTAGTGCTGCCTGGCCATGTCGCTGAGGATGATCCGCACCGCGTCCCGCGGGACCGCCAGGGCGCGGTGGCAGGCTTCGGTGACTTCGTGGATCAGTTGCTCCTTCTGCTCGTCCGTGCGGCCTTCGACGAGATGGATGCTGATGATGGGCATGGGGCTTTTTTCCTCTCAGGGGTGGGTTCCGCCCTTTCTGGCGGATGAGCGAAGCCGTGGGCCCTGCCGGTATGCAGGCGGGGCCCCGGTGTGGTTTCGGGCGTCAGGCGGAGGTCAGGTCGCCTCGAGGCCGGCACCGATGCGCAGCGGCGCCGTCTCCTTGAGGCAGAGCGTCACCAGCAGCCCGCAGGCCATGGCGCCGAGCGCCAGCAGGGGCGTGTGCTGGATGCCGTGGTGGTTGGCGACGTAGCCCGCCAGGCCGGGAGCGATGCCGCCGCCGAAGATTTCGCCGATGCCGACGACGAAACCCGAGGCGGTGGACATGAGCGTCGCCGGCACCGATTCGGTGGTGGCCGGCCCCACGGTCAGGCAGATCAGCCCGAAGTCGAAGAAGACCGTGAAGAACAGGGTGAGGAACAGGCGGGAGGTATCCGCGCCGGTGTTGATCAGCAGGTACAGCGAGGCCACCCCGCAGAGCACCGACAGCACCATCACCGGCTTGCGGCCGATGCGGTCGGACAGGCTGGGCAGGACGATGGTGCCGACGGCGCCGCCGAAGCCGATGGCGGAGAGCACGTAGCCCATCTGCGCCAGGCTGAGCCCCAGGTAGTCGAGCAGGTAGTTGGGCAGGAACGCCCCCAGCACCACGAGGACGGTCAGCCAGCACATCATGCCGAGGATGTTCAGCGGCACGTTGCGGCTCTTGAAGGCATCGCGCCAGTGATGGCGGCCGGCGTCGTGGGTGCTGGTGTGTTCCGCGGCCGTGGCCGCGTCGGTGTTGCGCAGCACCTTGTACAGCAGGTAGCCGACGATCAACCCGGGGAGCATCACCATGGCGAACACCCAGTGCCAGTCGAACAGGTGCAGCAGCTGGGTGGCCAGCAGCGGGGCGAGCGCCAGGCCGAAGAGCGGCATCGCGGCCTGCTGGATGCCCAGGTTCAGGCCGTGGCGGCTGGGCCTCGAGGCCTCCAGCGTGGCGACGATGCTGGCCGGCGTGTAGGCGCCCTCGGCCGCGCCTATGACCGCGCGGATCAGCATCAGGCTGACCAGGCCGGTGGCCAGGCCGCTGCAGCCGGCCAGCAGGGAGAAGAGGATGACCGCGGGGATGATCACCGCGCGGTGGCCAAGGCGGTCGGACAGCTTGCCCATGAACAGGGACGAGCAGCCCCAGGTCACGGCCAGGATGCCGGTTATCAGGCCGAGGTCCTGATAGTCCAGGCCCAGGTCCTTCATCATGACCGGGAAGAGCGGCATGATCATGAAACGGTCGATGCTGACCAGGCCGAAGCCGAGCGCCAGCAGCAGGACGGCTTTCCACTCGTACGAGGTATCGGGGCGATTGCCCTGGGTGTCTTTCATGTTTTCGTCCACTGTTGTTCTTGTAATAGGAACGTGCCGGTACCACGGGGTGCACGCCTGGCCGGCACTTTGGGTTGGTACTGCGTCGTCGGTCAGTCGGGGGCCAGTACGAAGTCGAACCTGGCCGTCCAGCGGGTGGCGCCGCCCGGGTTCGCCTCGAATATCTGGATGAGGGATTGCTTAACGCCGAACACCGTGTCGGAGGCCAGGTACGCGTCGCCGGACACGAAGGTGTGCGTCACCAGGCGCTGGTAGCCCTCGGCCCCCACCATGAAATGCATGTGGGCGGGGCGCCAGGGGTGCCGCCCCAGGCGCGCCAGCAACTGGCCGACCGGGCCGTCGTCGGGGATCGGGTAGGGCACCGGCTTGATGCCGCGGAAGCGGTAGCGCCCGTCGGCGCCGGTGACGAAGCGGCCACGGTTGTTCCACTCCGGTTGCAGCCCGGGTTGCTGCACGTCGTAGTAGCCCTCGGCGTTGTCCGACCACACGTCCAGCACGGCGCCGGCGATGGGCTGGCCCTGCAGGTCGAGGACGCGGCCTTCGTACAGGCAGCTTTCACCTTTCTCGTCCAGGGAGATGGTGTCGCCCATGGCGCGGATGGGCGCGTTCTCCACGTGGAAGGGGCCGAACACCGTGTTCTCGGTCGCGCCGGGCGGGCGCCGGTGGTTGATGGCGTCCACCAGCATGGAGACGCCCAGGGTGTCGCTGAGCAGGATGAATTCCTGGCGGTGGTCGGAGCAGAGCTGCCCCGTCCTGGTCAGGAAGTCGATCGCCAGTTCCCATTCGGCCTCGGTCAGCTCCACCTCGCGGACGAAGCTGTGCAAGTGCTCGACCAGCGAAGCCATGACGGTACGCAGGCGCGGGTCGATGGCATCCCCCATGCGTGCGTTGACGGTCTTCGCCGACGCTGCCTCGGTAAAGTATTCGATCATCTGGTTCACCTTGATGCTTTCGTGTGGCCGCCGGGGCGGTGCGTTCATTCCGGCCGCAGGCCAGCCCAGGCCCGTTGCAGGAGCGCGCGGATGGCCTCGCGCTCGACCGGTCGGGGGTTCCAGTACGGGTTGGTCACGGCCAGGTCCGCGGCGCGGTCCAGGTCGCTTTCGCGCAGGCCCAGGTCCTTCAGCGCCAGGGGCGCGCCCAGCTGCCCGGCGAAGTCGTGGAGGCCGCCGCCGAGGTCGCCGCCGAACAGTTCGGCCGCCGGCTGCAGGGCCTCGGCCGCGGCCTGCTGGTTGTAGGCGGCGGTGTGGGGCAGCATGACCGCGTGGGTTTCGGCGTGGGGCAGGTTGAAGCTGCCGCCCAGGGTGTGGCAGAGCTTGTGGTGCAGGGCCATGCCGACGCTGCCCAGCACCGTGCCGCACAGCCAGGCGCCATACAGGGCCGAGCTGCGCGCGGCGATGTCCTCCGGCTGCCGGACCACGCCGGGCAGGGCCTGCTTCAGCGCCCGGATGCCTTCCACCGCCATCAGCGAGGTGATGGGGTTGCGGTTGCGCGCATACAGTCCCTCCACGGCGTGGGCCATGGCGTTGAGGGCGCTGGTGATGCTCATGGACACCGGCAGCCCGAGGGTCAGTTGCGGGTCGTAGATCACCACTTCGGGGAGGATCGACGGCGCGCTCACCGTGGTCTTCACACCGTTTTCCGTCTGCCCGAGGATGGGCGTCACCTCGGAGCCTGCGTAGGTCGTCGGGATCACCACCTGGGGGGCGTCGTTGCGGTAGGCGATGGCCTTGCCCAGGCCGATGGTGGAGCCGCCGCCCAGGGCCACGACGCTGTCCGCGCCCAGCTCGGCATAGCGCGCCAGCGCCGCCTCGGTCACCTCTACGGGGGTGTGCATGGTGGCCTGGGCGAAGACGCCGACGCCCAGCCCGCCAAGGCTGTCGAGCAGCCGCTCGGCGTCCGCCTGTTGCGCGGGCGTCGAGAGCAGCAGGGCGCGCCGGCAACCCAGGGCCTCCAGTTCCGCGGCCGCGCGCAGGGAACTGCCGGCGCCGAAGACCACGCGGGCGGGGTTTTGGGTATAGAGAAATTCGTGCATCAGGATGGACTCCCGGTCGTGTCGGTCAGGCGAAGGCGGCGGTCGCTTCGTGGGAAGCGGCCTGGAGGTGCGTCAGGTGAAGCTGCCCCAGCAGTTCGTCCAGCTGGCGCTGCAGCGCCTCGGCCGAGCCGGCGCTGGCGGCGACGTAGAAGTCCGGGCGAATCACCAGGTAGCGGGCGCCCAGTTCTTCCAGCCAGGCGGCATAGGTGCCTTCGGCGTCTTCCAGGTCGCAATGGCTGCCCGGGCGGCCCAGGGTGACGAAGCGTGCGCCCAGGTGCTCCAGCGCCTGCAACTGATGGGAGGGCAGGGCCTGGCGGGGCGATTGCTCGAAACCGATGACCAGCCAGCCGCGGCCGGCGAGGTCGTCGAAGCGCCCGCGCCGCTCGCCCGCGCGGACGATGCCCTGCACCGAGAGTTCGCCGGCGTGGGCCGCGTCCTTGCACCAGATGCCTGGGCCCAGCGCCGCCTTGTCGGTGGGCACCGGCGTACGGCCGGAGGCCTCCAGTTCCGCCTTCATGCGCCGGTCGCGCTCGGCGGCTTCCTGCGGGTCGGTGATGCAGATGATGCGCCCCAGCTCCATGGAGAACTCGATGTAGTGCTTGGCATGTTCGCGGCGTTCGCTGGTGTAGCTGTCCAGCACCGCCTCGCCCAGGGTGCCGTCGAGGATGGCGTCCAGGCGCCAGGCCAGGGCGACGGCGTCGCGCAGGCCGGCGCACATGCCCTCGCCGGCGAAGGGCGGCATCAGGTGCGCGGCATCGCCGGCGATCAGGCCGCGGCCGTTGCGCCAGGACTCCGCCCAGCAGGCCTGGAAGCGGTACACGGCGCTGCGTTCCAGCGTCGCGTTGGCTGCCGTCAGGCCCCAGGGCTGCATCAGGCTCCAGGCGTTTTCCGGGCTGGCCAGCGCCTCTGCCGACTCGCCGGGCAGCGCCATGAACTCCCAGCGCAGGCGGCCGGGGCCGCCCGGCACTATGGTGGTGGGGCGCCTGGGATCGCACAGCTGCCAGTGCACCGGGTCCAGCACCTGTTCCTGGTGCGGGATCATGTCGAGGATCAGCCAGTCGTAGAAGAAGCCGCAGTCGGTGAGGCTCAGGCCCAGCGCCTTGCGCACGAAGCTGTTGGCGCCATCGGCGCCCACGACGTAGCGGGCGCGGATGCGGCTGGGCGCGTCTGGCGCATCGCCAATGCCGCCCAGGCAGATGCCCTGGTCATCCTGCTGCAGTTCGTTGGCTTCCCAGCCACGGATCAGGCGGATGTTCGCGATGCCCTCGGCGATGCCCAGCAGGCGCCTTTCCAGGCCGGGCTGGTTGAACCAGTAGCGCACCCGCCAGCCGGAGGCCGAGGCGCTTTTCCAGTCGACGATCTGCAGGTCTTCGCCGGCGGCGTTGCGCCAGTAGTAGAGCTCGTCGTGGTAGTTGATCGCCGGGTCGTTGTCGGAGTCGATACCCAGGCCCGCGAGTATCCTGGCGATCTCATGGTCGAAGGTCACGGCGCGGGGGCGGTCGTAGGGTTGCGGCCAGCGCTCCACCAGGGTGACGCGGTGGCCCTTGCGGCCCAGCAGAATGGCCAGCAGGGTGCCGACGGGGCCGGCCCCGACGATGGCCACGTCCGCGTCGTAGCGCGCTTCGCCGGCATTGTCGGCGGGTAAACCAGGCATGCTCATTGTCATTGTTCTCGCTCTCCGGATACCGGGCCGCCACGCCCGGCATCGCCATCTTGTTATCGGGTAGCCCTCCGTGGTGGGCAGGGCGCGGCGTCCCGTCCGTCCCCAGCGCGTTGCGCTTGAGAGGGCAATGGCAAGCGGCATGCCAATGGTTCGTTGATTTTGTTTTCTTCAGGATAAACAGAGGCTTAAAGGATTTTTCGGCACCTTTGGCGCCAAGGCTGGATTGCCGCGGAATTAACGTGTTTGTTAATTTCGAATTCACTAATAACAAAAATGTTGAGATGCCATGGGTGCCCGCAGCTTCCCCCAGGACCTGCTCCGTCAGTTCCGCATGCAGCCCGAAAAGGGCCAGATCTGGATCGGCCAGCAACGCGCATTCCTCATGCAGCTGTCCGCCTTCGCCGCCTTCCGCCGTGAGTTGATCGCCGAGATCGGCGTGGCCCATTCGCGTCGCCTGCTGGCCCGCATGGGCTATGCGACGGGCTCCAGCGACGCCGGGCTGGCGCGCCAGTTGCGTGGCGACGAGAGCGACCACGCCTTCATGGCGGGGCCGCTGCTGCATGCGCTGGAAGGGGTGACGCAAGTGGAGACCTTGCGCATGGAGGTGGACGTGGAGTCCGGCCACCACTATGTCGAGCAGATCTGGCACGACTCCTTCGAGGCCAGCGCCCACCTGGCGCACCTGCCGCCTTCCGCCGAGCCGGTCTGCTGGATGCAGGTCGGCCACGCCTCCGGCTTCAACAGCGCCTTCTTCGGCCGCACGGTGCTGTTCCGCGAGGTGGAGTGCCGCGGCATGGGCCACGCGCACTGCCGGATCATCGGCAAGCCGCTGGAGGAGTGGGGCCCCGACGGCGATCAGCTGGAGCTGTTCGGCTCCACCGACTACATCAACGCTTCGCTGAACGACCCCGTGCTGGACGAGGCCCTGGCGGTTTCCGACCTGATCGGCGCGGACCCGAGCTTCCTCGCCACCTGCCGGCGCATCGAGAAGATCGCCACGCGCGACGTCACCGTGCTGTTCCAGGGCGAGACCGGCGTGGGCAAGGAGCGCTTCGCCCGCCTGCTGCACCAGCTCAGTCACCGCGCGGACAAGCCCTTCGTCGCCGTCAACTGCGCGGCCCTGCCGGAAACCCTCATCGAGTCGGAGCTGTTCGGCGTCGAGAAGGGCGCCTTCACCGGCGCCCACCGCAGCCGGCCAGGGCGCTTCGAGCAGGCCGACGGCGGCACCCTGTTCCTCGACGAGATCGGCACCCTGACCTCGGTGGCCCAGGAGAAGCTGCTGCGCGTGCTGCAGCAACGCGAGGTCGACCGGCTGGGCGGCGATGCGCCGCGCCCCGTCGACATCCGCGTCATCGCCGCCACCAACGCGGACCTGGAGAAGGATGTCCAGCAGGGCCGTTTCCGCGAGGACCTGTACTACCGCATCAACGTCGTCCCCATCCACATCCCCGCGCTGCGCGAGCGGCGCAACGACATCCCCTTGCTGATCCGCTACTTCATCAAGCGCTTCTCCACCCAGCACCAGCGCACCATCAAGGGCCTCTCGCGCGCGGCCGTGCGGGCGCTGCTGGAATACCACTATCCCGGCAACGTGCGCGAGCTGGAGAACATCATCGAGCGAGGCGTGGTCCTGGCCGACGACAACGAGCCCATCGGCCTGAGCGACCTGTTCCTGTCCCCGGCGCGGGAGGCGGAAGCCCGGCCGGCCTTCGAGGCCCCGCAGCAGCGGCAGCGGATCATCGAGCAGTGGCTGGACGAGCACCCGCTGGAGGAACTGATCGAGGCTTCGGTGAAGCGTGCCCTGGGCCGGGCCGGCGGCAATGTCGCCGGCGCCGCGCGGCTTCTGGGCATCACCCGCCGGCAGTTGGAGCACCGCCTGAAGACGCGCCAGCCTGGCGACGACGCCGGTATGGCGGATTGATCGCCCGGCCCCCTTCGGCAACGAGGCCGAAGGGGGCCCGGGATCGCTGAATTCTGGTTGCTCTATTCAGAGAGTCGATCGAACTTTCATTCGACCGAAAACAGCAGGGTTCTTCACTTTTAAAATGCTAGGTATTTCCCGCCCGGCAATATAGCCGCTGCGCGTAAAAACACCCTCGCCAAATAGTATATGAATCCGCGATTCATAAGGGCTGCAAGGGCTCTTGATGTTCTGCTTGTTCATATCCCGTCTTCGCCTGAAACCATTCTGCAATATTCGAAAAACAAGAATCTGCCCCGGTTTGGGGACAAGGTCTTCGCCGGTGGCGGAGAACTTTGTGGGAACCGAATTAATTGGGTGGCAGTTGCCGCCTTTATCGGATTTCAGGAGATTCTTGATGCGTAGTATTTCTGCACTGGGCGGAATGGGGGTTTGTGCCGGGGCATTGCTCGTTCTGAGTGTGCCGGCGCAGGCGGGGGTCGATGCCAGGCTGTTGGAAATGCTCAAGGCCAATGGCTCGATCAGCGCCGCCCAGTACACCGAACTCACGGCCGAGCTGGACAGGGAGAACCAGGCCGCCGCGGAGCAGGCCAAGGCGAAGAAGGAGCAGATGAGCGCCTTCGAGCAGAGCATCGCCTGGGCCGCCAGGACCCAGGTGAAGGGCGATGTCCGCGTGCGCCAGGAAACCGTGCATGCGCAGAACAGCGGCAGCAAGGGCGACCAGAACCGCCAGCGCATCCGCGCGCGGGTCGGCTTCTACAGCCAGATCAACCCGCAGGTGGACACCGGCATCCGCATCGCCACCGGCAGTGGCGACGACGCCCGTTCCACCAACCAGAGCATGGACAACTACTTCGACAAGAAGCAGCTGTGGCTGGACCAGGCCTACATCGACTTCCACCCCGCGGCGGTGAAGAACCTGCACCTGATCGGCGGCAAGATGAACCAGCCGTGGGTCAGCGCAGGCGATGTCATCTGGGACGGCGACATCAACCCCGAAGGCTTCGCCGCCACCTACAAATACCCGCTGGGCGGCAGCGCCGAGCTGTTCGGCAGCGCCGGCTACTTCAACCTGAAGGACAACGTCGACGGCGAAGGCTACGCCTTCCAGCATGACCTGCGCCTGTACAGCGGCCAGTTCGGCGCCCGCTTCGCGCCCATCGACGGCATCAAGGCGACCCTCGGGGCGAGCCTCTACGCCTACGACAACGACACCGACAGTGCCTGCGGCTCGGCCACCACGACGCCGTGCCAGCTTTCCGCCAACGGCAACACCACCAGGGACTTCCGCCTCTACGAAGGCTTCGGCCAACTGGACTTCGGCAACCTGCCGGTTCCGCTTTCGCTATACGGCCAGTACGTAGTCAACCAGGCGACCGATAGCAACGAAGATACTGCCTGGCTGACCGGCGCGAAGACCAAGGTGGGCGACTTCAGCTTCGACTACAACTATCGCGACGTGCAGCGTAATGCGGTGGTCGGGGCATTTACCGATTCGGACTTCGCCAATGGTTACACCGCATCTCGTGGTCATAAGTTCAAAGTTGCCTACGACATCGACAAGAATTTCGCCCTGGGTGCCACTTATTTCATGGCCAGGTCGGATGCCGCCAGTGGTTCGCGTAAAGATGCGGATATCGATACGTTGCAATTGGATCTGGAGGCCAAGTTCTAGTTTTGCTGCGGATTAAAGACTTTTCGAAGTATCAGTTGATACCGCATGCTCCCTATATCGAGGGTTGTCCATTGACTTCATTCAAACCACCTTGAGTTCGTGAATGCCGGCTTCGGCCGTCCGATTCATTCCCCTTGGCCGCCACGACGACCCCATGCGTCGTGGCGGCTTTTTCATGGGGGATCGGAGAGCTTTGCGTAGGAGCGACTGTCTTGCGCCGAGGTGCTCTTCGTAGGATGGCGTTGAGCGAAGCGATACCCATCAGCGCAACCGCATGGGTTTCGCAAGCTCAACCCATCCTACGAAAAGCCGTGCTTCCTGGAATCGTAGGGCCCTGCCCGCGAAATCGCGCGCAGGGCGCGCTCCTACATGGGCACGGTGCCGGGGCCGCCCGTAGCGGATCTCATCCGCGAATCGCGCTTGCGAATGGTGTGTGCCTGCGGCTTTGGGTGTTGGGCTTTGGAGCGCCCTCTCCCCAGCCCTCGGCTGCGCGCCCCGCCCTGAAGGGAGAGGGGGCTTGTCCGTGCCGAGAAAGGTAATGGTTCCTGCCGGAAACTGCCGAGATTGCCGGCTAACGCCATAACATCAAACCCTGCCCAACGGTCCCCTCTCCCTTCAGGGAGAGGGTTAGGGAGAGGGGCTCTTAGACCTGTCACCGATGTTCCGGCCCGCAGCCGAAAATCGCGGACAAGGTCCGCTCCTACATGGGCACGGTGCCGGGGCAGCTTGTCTTACCCGCCATGCGAGGCGCTTTTCGTAGGATGGGTTGAGCGAAGCGATACCCATCACCGGGGTCCGATGGGTATCGCAAGCTCAACCCATCCTACGACGGTCGGAACGCCGGAGCCGGGGCCAACGGCGGATAACGCCCGGGGCGTTATGCGCCCTACGCTGCGATGGGGGAGCGCCCGAGGGTGGGATAACTCGCCGGCGTCCATGTCTGGCCCCCTCGGGCGCTCGGTTCCACTATGTTTTCGCCGGAGGCCGGAAACGAATGACCTGGGTCAAGGCTTCCGGACTGTTTCCATGCGCGATGACCGCACCGTTCAACTGTTGTTCAGGTTTGGCCTGGCGCTTTCGAAGTGAGACGGCCTCAACTCGTCCGCGCATAGAGCAGCAGGCCATAGCCCAGCAGCATCAGCGGCCAGGCCACGGGCGGGCCGAACAGCAGCGCCCAGAGCCGGCCGCGCGGGTCGAAGCCCACGCCGTGGACGAAGCCGCCGCTCACGCCGAGCATCACCAGCATCAGCAGGCCGTGGCTGTAGCCGCCGTTGGCGTCGAGCATCAGCGCCGGGTGGATCAGCAGCACCAGCGCCAGCGGCGCCGCCAGCAGCAGCGACAGCGCGCGGCTCCAGCGGCGGCGCAGGGCGCGTTCAGGACTGGCGGCGGTCATCGCTGTCCAGGTCCTGGGTGGTTTCCAGCCAGAGGGCGTTGATGATGCCGAAGCTGCAGGCCAGCAGCACGCCGAGAATCCAGGTGAAGTACCACATGCTTGTCGCTCCTCAGTAGAGTCCGTGGGGGTTGGCGTCGATGTGCCCGCGGTTCAGCCGGCCCCACATGCGCACGTAGCCCCAGAGCGTGTAGCAGAGGATCAGCGGCACGAAGATGCAGGCCACGGCGAACATGATGCCGAGGGTCTTGTGGCTGGACACCGCGTCCCACAGCGTCAGGCTGGCCGCCGGGTTCTCGCTGGAGGGGAAGACGAAGGGGAACAGGGCGAAGCCGGCGGTGCAGATAGTGCCGACGATGGCCAGGGCGCTGCCGAGGAAGGCCGGGCCGCCCCTGTTGCCGCTGGCGCTGGCCAGGGCCAGCAGCCCGCCGAGGATGCCCAGCGCCGGGGCGAGCATGGTCAGCGGTTGCCTGTGGTAGTTGGCCAGCCAGCCGGCGTTGTCCAGCGTCACCTGCTTGTGCAGCGGGTTGAGCACGGCGTTGCCGTCCACCGCCGAGGCCAGGCTGAAGCCGTGCATGCCCAGGCTGAGCCACAGCCCGGCGCCGATGAAGGCCGCCAGGTACACCAGCGCACACAGTTGCACGGCGCGGCGCGAGCGTTCGGCCAGTTCGCCGTCGGTGCGCAGCATCAGCCAGGCGCCGCCGTGCAGGCAGAGCATGCTCAGGCTGACCACCCCGGCGAGCAGGGCGAAGGGGTTGAGCAGGGCGAAGAACGAGCCGCTGTAGGTCGGCCGCATCATGTCGTCGAGGTTGAACGGCAGGCCCAGGAACAGGTTGCCGAAGGCCACGCCGAACACCAGCGCCGGGACGCAGCCGCCGACGAACAGCGCCCAGTCCCAGGCCGCGCGCCAGCGCGGGTTCTCCAGCTTGCTGCGGTAGTCGAAGCCCACCGGCCGGCAGAACAGCGCGAACAGCACCAGCAGCATGGCCCAGTAGAGCCCGGAGAAGGCGGTGGCGTAGACCATCGGCCAGGCGGCGAAGAGCGCGCCGCCGGCGGTGATGAACCACACCTGGTTGCCGTCCCAGTGCGGGGCGATGGTGTTGATCGCCACGCGGCGCTCGTGGTCGTCCCGGGCGACGAAGGGCAGCAGCGCCATGGCGCCCATGTCGAAGCCGTCGGTGAGGGCGAAGCCGATCAGCAGCACGCCGATCAGCACCCACCAGGTGATCTTCAGGGTTTCGTAGTCCATGGCGGGCTCCTCAGGCAATGGCCGGGCGCTGCGCGGCGCCCTGCTCGAAGTGGTAGCGGCCGGTGTGCAGGCTTGACGGGCCGAGGCGGGCGAACTTGATCATCAGGTACAGCTCCACCACCAGCAGCAGGCTGTAGAAGGCGACCAGCGCGATCAGCGAGCCCCACAGGTCGTGGGTGCCCAGGCTGGAGGCGGACAGGTGCACCGGCAGCACCTCGCCGATGGACCAGGGCTGGCGGCCGTGCTCGGCGACGTACCAGCCGGTCTGCGCGGCGATCCAGGGCAGCGGCAGGCTCAGCAGCGCCCACTTCAGCAGCCAGGGCTTGCGCTCCTCGTTCTTGCGCGCCGAGGCCCAGAAGGCGCAGGCGAACAGGGCGAGCATGAGGAAGCCGCAGGCGACCATGATGCGGAAGCTGAAGAACAGCGTGAGCACGTCGGGGATGGTGTCCAGGGTGGCCAGGCGGATCTGCTCTTCGCTGGCGTCCACCACCTTGTCGGTGTACTTCTTCAGCAGCAGGCCGTAGCCCAGGTCCTGCTTCACATCATCGAAGGCGGCGAGGGTGGCCGCGGAGGTGTCGCCGCTGCGCAGCTGTTCCAGCAGCGCGTAGGCCTGCATGCCGTTGCGGATGCGCGCCTCGTGCTGCACCAGCAGGTCCTTGATGCCGGTGACCTCCTTGTCCAGCGAGCGGGTGGCGATGATGCCCAGCGCGTAGGGAATCCTGATCGCGTAATGGGTGCGCATCTGCTCCTGGTCGGGGATGCCGAACAGGGTGAAGCCGGCTGGCGCCTGCTCGGTGTTCCACTCGGCCTCGATGGCGGCCAGCTTGGTCTTCTGCACGTCGCCGATCTCGTAGCCGGACTCGTCGCCGAGGATGATCACCGAGAGGATCGAGGCCAGGCCGAAGGCCGAGGCGATGGCGAAGGAGCGGCGGGCGAAGCCCTGGTCGCGGCCCTTGAGCAGGTAGTAGCTGGAGATGGCCAGGACGAAGATCGCCCCGGTCACGTAGCCGGCGGCCACGGTGTGGACGAACTTGACCTGGGCCACCGGGTTGAACAGCAGCGCGCCGAAGTCGGTCAGCTCCATGCGCATGGTCTGGAAGTTGAACTCCGCGCCCACCGGGTTCTGCATCCAGCCGTTGGCGATCAGGATCCACAGCGCCGAGAGGTTCGAGCCCAGCGCCACCAGCCAGGTCACGCTCAGGTGCTGGACCTTGGACAGGCGATCCCAGCCGAAGAAGAACAGGCCGATGAAGGTGGATTCGAGGAAGAACGCCATCAGCCCCTCGATGGCCAGGGGCGCGCCGAAGATGTCGCCGACGTAGTGGGAGTAGTAGGCCCAGTTGGTGCCGAACTGGAACTCCATGGTCAGCCCGGTGGTGACGCCGAGGGCGAAGTTGATGCCGAACAGCTTGCCCCAGAACTGCGTCATGTCCTTGTACACCTGCTTGCCGGTCATCACGTAGACCGACTCCATGATCGCCAGCAGGAAGGCGAGGCCCAGCGTCAGGGGCACGAACAGGAAGTGGTACATCGCCGTCATCGCGAACTGCAGGCGTGACAGGTCGACTACGGCTTCGGAAATCATCACGGGGACTCCTTGGCGGGGGATGAGGTGGGGGTGGATACGGGGTCGGGGGTGCCCAGCAGGTGCGCGCTGACCTGCCGTTCGCCCTCGGCGGGAAGGGTGGGGTGGTCGAACCAGATGGCCTTGATGGCCAGGAGCAGCACCAGCTTGATCAGCAGGATGGCCGCCAGTTCCTTCACCAGCTTCGGGTAGCGGATTGACGCACTCACTTGTGCACCTCCGGAGCGACTGCTGTAATACCCCATAGGGTATGTTGGAAATGCCCTTCCAATGAGATGGCAGATTGACGCAGCGGGCGCACGGACCCTCGTCCGGCGCCCGACCCGGCAAGCCGGCCGCTCATCTTCACCGCGCTGGATGGCCGGCGCGGGACCTGACCAAGGAGATCGTCATGAAAGCGAATGTGGGGACCATCGATCGCGCGGTGCGCATCGTCGTGGGGCTGCTGCTGATCGGGCTGAGCCTCGCCGGCGTGATCGGCTGGTGGGGGTGGATCGGCGTGGTGCCGCTGGCCACCGGCATCTTCCGTTTCTGCCCGGCCTATCCGCTGCTGGGCATCAGCACCTGCGGGAGCTGCAAGCGCTCCTGAGGCCGGGCGCGGGCCATGCCCGGCGGCTGCCGCGCCGCCGGGCTGGCTGTGCCCGCCGAACAACGCTACCCTCACGCCCGGGCGCCGGGTTGCCGTGGATGGGAATCCCATGGAGCCTTCACCTTGGGATGCGCGTTGGAAGGTACACGTGAGCAGAAAAAGCGATATCACCCCCCAGGAAGCGATGCTCAACCGCCTGGCCCGGGTCGAGGGCCAGATCCGCGGGTTGCAGGCCATGATCCGCCGGGGCGAGGAGTGCGAGACCATCGCGCTGCAGTTCCGCGCGGCGCGCAAGGCCCTGGAAAAGGCCTACCAGGAGCTGCTCGCCTGCCTGCTGGAAGAGGCGTTCGAGGACCAGGGGCAGGACGCGGCGCAGACGCTGCAGCGGGTCCGGGCGATCTTCACCAAGTACACCTGAGCGGTGCGCTGCCCGGCCGTTCATATGACGCCCAGCGCCCCCAGGCTGCGGTAGAGCATGTACAGCGCGGTGGCGCCGATCATCGCCGCCGACACCAGGTTCAGGGTGCCCTGGCTGCGCGACAGGCGCGTCGCCAGCCAGGCGCCGCACAGCCCGCCGGCCACCCCGCCGCCGATGAACACCACCGCCAGCGGCCAGTCCACCAGGCCCGAGCGCGCGTAGTTGAGCGCGGTGGTCAGGCCGAAGGCGGTCACCGCCACCAGCGAGCTGCCCACGGCGAAGAGGATCGGCATGCGCGTGGCGGCCATCAGGCCGGGCACGATGAGGAAGCCGCCGCCGATGCCGAAGAACCCCGACAGGGCCCCGGCCAGGCCGCCGAATGCCGCCAGCCGCGGGGCGTTGCCGCGGCCCAGGGCCACCGCGGCGTCGCCTTCGCTGTCGCGCCCGCGCAGCATCAGCGCCGCCACCACCAGCATCAGCAGGGCGAACAGCGCCAGCAGCTTCTGGCCGTCGAAGGCCTTGCCCAGGGACGAGCCGAAGAAGGCGCCGACCACCCCGACCAGGGCGAACAGCGAGGCGCAGGGCCACTTCACGTTGCCGCGGCGGGCATGGTTGAGCAGGTTGGCGGCGGCGTTGGCGGCCACCGCCAGGGCGCTGGTGCCGATGGCGACGTGGGGGTTGTCGACGCCGACCAGGTAGACCATCAGCGGTACGGCGAGGATCGAGCCGCCCCCGCCGACCAGGCCGAGGGTGAAGCCCACCAGCGATCCGGCGGCGGCGCCGAGCAGGTACTGCAACAGGCTGAGGGTCGGCATCGCGGCTTCCTCAGGCGGACTGTCCGGCGCGGCGCCGGCCGGGCGCGCAGAGCCACTCGCGGCCCTTGAGCATGGCGTTCCAGTAGATGCCCGGCAGCGCCTCGGACTTCAGGTGCCAGGCCAGGCGCGACGGCTTGCGGCCATCGAGCAGCCAGCGCGGGAAGGTGGGCAGCAGCTTGCCGCCGTAGCCGAACTCGGCGAGCACGATCTTGCCGCGCTCCACGGTCAGCGGGCAGGAGCCGTAGCCGTCGTAGGCCGCGGTCAGGGGCAGGCCGTCGAGGCAGGCGAGGGCGTTGTGCGCCACCACCGGGGCCTGCTTGCGCGCCGCCGCGGCGGTCTTGGCGTTGGGCGCGGCGCTGGCGTCGCCGAGGGCGAAGACGTTGGCGAAGCGCGCATGGCGCAAGGTCACCGGGTCGACGTCGATCCAGCCGCCGTCGCCGGCCAGCGGGCTGCTGCGGATGAAGTCCGGAGCGGTCTGCGGCGGGCACACGTGGAGCATGTCGAACTCGCGCACTTCCTCGTGGCGCTGGCCGTCGGCATCGGTGCGGGCGAAGGTGGCGGTGCGCGCCGGGCCGTCGACGGCCGCCAGGGTCGAGCCGAAGTTGAGCTGGGCGCGGTAGCGCTCGACGTACTCCATCAGCGCCGGCACGTAGTCCGCCACGCCGAACAGCGCGGCGCCGGCGGTGTGGAACTGGATGTCGATGCCCTCCAGGCGGCCGCCGCGCAGCCAGTGGTCGGCGGACAGGTACATGGCCTTCTGCGGCGCGCCGGCGCACTTGATCGGCATCGGCGGCTGGGTGAAGAGCGCGCGGCCGCGGTGCAGGCCGCGCACCAGTTGCCAGGTGTAGGGCGCCAGGTCGAAGCGGTAGTTGGAGGTCACGCCGTTGCGCCCCAGGGTGTCGGTCAGGCCGGGGATGGCGTTCCAGTCCAGCTTCAGGCCGGGCGCCAGGATCAGCACGCGGTACTTCAGGCTGGCGCCGTTGGCCAGGATCACTCGGTCGTCCTGGGGCGCGAAGGCCGCCGCGGCGGAGCGTTCCCAGGCCACGCAGTCGGGGATCAGCGCCGCCATCGGGCGCACCGTGCGGTCCTGGGTGAAGACGCCGGCGCCGACCATGGTCCAGCCCGGCTGGTAGTAGTGCTCCGTGGCCGGCTCGACCATGCAGATGCTCAGGTTCTGGCGGCGCTTGAGCAGGCTGGCGCAGGTGGCCAGGCCGGCGGCGCCGGCGCCGATCACCACCAGGTCGTAGGTGGGCTCGCCACGCCCCGGGCGGGGGCTGGCGGCGGCCTGCAGGCGCGGGCGCAGCTGGCCGAGGTCGAAGCCGGCGCGGGCGGCGCGGGCGAGTATGTCGTCCAGGGGCCGTTGCCCTGCCTGGGACAGCGCCCAGAGGGTGGCCGAGCGGGTGCCGGTGCGGCAGTAGGCGAGCACCGGGCCGGGCAACTGCTCCAGGGCGGCGGCGAAGGCATGGACGTCGGCGTCGCCGATGGCGCCGCTGATCACCGGCAGGTAGGCGAACTCCAGGCCCTGGGCGGCGGCGGCCGCGGCCATGGCCGGGCTGCCCGGCTGGTCGTCGGCCTCGCCGTCGGGACGGTTGCAGACCAGGCTGCGGATGCCGGCGGCGGCCAGGGCGGAAAGGTCTTCGGGGTTCAGTTGCGGGGCGACGCAAAAGCCATCGTCCAGGGGCAGACGTTGCATGGCGGATTCCTCTTCTTCTTTCGGCGGCGCAAGGCAAGGGGAGGGCGGCGGGACAGCGGCCGTCATGGCCCGCCGTCGGCGGCTCAGAGCAGGTTCAGCGGCAGCTTGAGGTAGCGCACGCCGTTGTCTTCCGGCTCCGGCAGGTGGCCGCCGCGCATGTTCACCTGCACCGAGGGCAGCATCAGGCGCGGCATCGGCAGGGTGGCGTCGCGGGCGTCGCGCATGGCGACGAACGCGGCCTCGCTCACGCCGTCGTGGACGTGGATGTTGCCGGCGCGCTGCGCGCCGATGCTGGTTTCCCAGGCGTAGTGGTCGCGGCTGGGGGCCTTGTAGTCGTGGCAGAGGAACACCCGCGCCCGCTGCGGCAGGCCGAGCAGCCGGCGGATGGAGCGGAACAGCGTGGCGCTGTCGCCGCCGGGGAAGTCGCAGCGCGCGGTGCCGTAGTCGGGCATGAACAGGGTGTCGCCGGGGAACACCGCATCGCCGATCACGTAGGCCATACAGGCCGGGGTATGCCCGGGCACGTGCAGGGCGATGGCCTGCAGGTTGCCGATGCGGAAACTTTCGCCATCCGCGAAAAGATGGTCGAACTGGCTGCCGTCGCGGGCGAAGGCGCTGCCGGCGTTGAAGACCTTGCCGAAGGTCTGCTGCACCCGGGTGATCCGCTCGCCGATCGCCAGGCGCCCGCCCAGGCGTTCCTGCAGCAGCGGCGCGGCGGACAGGTGGTCGGCATGGGCGTGGGTCTCCAGCAGCCAGGACACCCGCAGGTCGTTGGCCTGGACGAACTCCACCAGGGCCTGGGCCGACTCCTGGTGGGTGCGGCCGCTGGCCTGGTCGAAGTCGAGCACGCTGTCGATGATGGCGCAGGCGTTGCTGGTGGGATCGCGCACCACATGGCTGACGGTGAAGGTGGCTTCGTCGAAGAACGAGGTGACCTGCGGGGCGGGGGCGCGGCCGCTGGTGGCGTCGTCGACCAGTGCGCTGGCGGCGGCCAGGGCGGCATCGGCGTGGAGGGCGGACATGGGGGACGTCTCCTGCGACATTGACCTGAATCATGCTTACACTATTTCTTTAATAGTGCAATTATGAAAACGTCGAAGTGTCGCCGTCGACGCTACCGGGCCGGGGCGGTAGCATGACGGGCCTGTTCAGCCGAGGATCTGGATCACCGTGGAAGCCAATGCCTGTTCCGCTCCCTCCATGCCGCCGCTGCGCCAGAACGACCGTGCGCCGGAGTTCCGCGCCCGCACCACCCGCGGCGACGTTGCCCTGAGCGACTACCGCGGCCGCTGGCTGCTGCTGTTCTCCCACCCGGCGGACTTCACCCCGGTGTGCACCAGCGAATTCATCGCCTTCGCCCGCGCCAAGCCGCGCTTCGACGCACTGGGCTGCGAGCTGCTGGCGCTGTCGGTGGACGGCCTCTACTCGCACCTGGCGTGGATACGCGACATCCACGAGCGCTTCGGCGTGGCCATCGACTTCCCGATCATCGAGGATCCCTCCATGGCCATCGCCCGCGGCTACGGCATGGTCGGCCCCGACGCGGTGGACAGCTCCACCACCCGGGTCAGCTACGTGATCGACCCGGAGGGCATCATCCGCGCCCTGAGCTGGTACCCGATGAACGTCGGCCGCTCGGTGGAGGAACTGCTGCGCCTGGTCGCCGCGCTGCAGGCCAGCGACCGGCACGCCGCCTCCACCCCGGAGGGCTGGCAGCCCGGCGGCGCGCTGCTGGAGCCGGTGGCCCTGGATGCCCATGAGGCGCTGCAGGTCGAACCCGGCCCGGACGAAACCTGGTACTACCGCTGGAAGAAACCATGAAAGCGCCGGTCGACGAGGGCCTGGAAGCCCTGAAGGAACGCGCCAACGACGCCGCCGAACTGCTGCGCCTGCTGGCCAACCCGACGCGCCTGCTGCTGCTCTGCCAGATCGCCCGTGGCGAATGCTCCGTGGCGGAACTGGAACGCGACCTCGGCCTGCGCCAGCCCGGCCTGTCGCAGCAACTGGCGGAGCTGCGGCAGAACCAACTGGTGAAGACCCGCCGCGAATCCCGCTCGATCTACTACAGCCTGGCCGACGCCCGCGTGCAGGTGCTGCTGGAAGCGTTGCACGAGGCGCTGTGCGGCGATCCGCAGCTGCAACAGGCGGCCCGGCTCCCCGCCAGGGCGACGCCGGCGCCCGGGGAGAGCGCGCGCTTCGCCCGTATCGAGCGTTAGGCCTGCCGCCATACCGCCGCGCGCAGCGGCGGTCGCTCCTTCTGGCTACATCCCCGCCTGCCGGCTGATTTCCGTCTTGCACACCTCCAGCGCTTCGCGGAAGTAGGCCTCGCGAGCCTGGAAGCGCGTACTGGGCGCCACCACCGACACCGCGTGCGGCCCCATGAAAGTGGGGATCAGGATGCTGAGGGCGCTGATGCCCGGCGTGTGTTCCTCGAGGTCCCGGGCCATGCCGCTGCGGCGGATGGTCGGCATTTCCGCGAGCAGCGCCGGCAGGTCGCGGGTGTGAGGGGTCAGCCTGGCCGGGGAGGGGCCCAGCCACTGGGCGATGCTGTCGTCGTCCAGGGTGGACAGCAGCACCTTGCCGTCGGCCGTGGCATGCATGGGCAGCGAGTGCCCCATGGGGATCACCACGCGCAACTCGGTCTCTGCGATCACGCGGTCGATCACGTGGGTCTGGCGGGCGCGGATGCAGGACAGCGCCACGGTTTCCTGCAGGGCGTCGCAGAGTCGTTCCAGGGAGTGCCGGGCCACCGAGATGATGTCGCTGTGGGCCTGGTGGATCAGTTGCCCCAGCGCCGGGCCCAGGCGGTAGCCCGTGCCGGGGCGGATCGCCTCCACCAGCGCCTCGGCCTCCAGCGCGCCGATGATGCGCTGCACCGTCGAGCGCGGCAGCCCGACGGCCTGGGCGATGGCCGCCAGGCTCAGCCCCTGGGGCTGCGCGCCCAGCGCCCGCATGATGGCGCTGGCCCGGGCGATCACCTGGATGCCGCCGCTGCGCGCCTCTTCCGGCATGTCTTTCTCTTCGCTCATCTGGTTCCTCGAAGCTCTGCATCGCCGCATGCGCCGTGGCGACCGGCGGAGTGTACAGCCTTGCCGCGCGCTCGGCAGGGGCTGTGAATTCAGTTGTACCATATTGCGATACAGATAATCGTATTGTGGTACACTGCCGCCTCGCCCGATCCGACCCCGCCGTTGGCGGAAGTCCTCCGCGCGGCCATTCGGGCATTGGCGGCATGTCCAAGGAGAAACGATGAAAGTCAGAGCTTTGCGGAGCCTCGGGGCCCTGTTGTCGACGGCGCTGGTGCTGGCGGCCTGTGGCAAGACCGAGCAGAAGATGGAGGCTGCGGCCCCCGAGGTGGGCGTGGTCGAACTCAAGGCGCAGGACGTCCTGCTCAGCGGCGACCTGCCCGGGCGCACCGCGCCCTACCGCGTGGCCGAAGTGCGGCCGCAGGTCAGCGGGATCATCCAGAAGCGCCTGTTCGCCGAAGGCAGCGTGGTGAAGAAGGGCCAGCAGCTCTACCAGATCGACCCGGCGCTGTACCAGGCCGCGGTGGACAAGGCCCAGGCCACCCGCGACAGCGCGCGCAACCTGGCGCAGCGCTACCAGCGCCTGCTGGAGACCCGCGCCATCAGCCGCCAGCAGTTCGATGATGCGCAAGCGGCCTGGAAGCAGGCCGAGGCCGAGCTGAAGACCGCCCGCATCAACCTGGAGTACACCCGCGTGCTGGCGCCCATCGGCGGGCGCATCAGCCGTTCCAACGTCACCGAGGGCGCGCTGGTGAACGCCGGCCAGGCCCAGGAGCTGGCCTCGATCAACCAGCTCGATCCCATCTATGTCGACGTCAACCAGGCCGCCACCGACATGCTGCGGCTGCGCCGCGAGCTGGATTCCGGGCAACTGAGCATGGCCGGCCCGGGCCAGGTGCAGGTGCACCTGAGCTTGGAGGACGGCTCGCGCTACCCGCTGCCCGGGGTGCTGAAGTTCTCCGAGGTGACGGTGGAGCCGAGCACCGGCGCGGTGACCCTGCGCGCGGTGTTCCCCAATCCGGACGGCCTCCTGCTGCCGGGCATGTTCGTCCACGGCTCCCTGGCCGAGGGCATGCGCCGCCAGGCGCTGCTGGTGCCGCAGCAGGGCATCAGCCGCGACCTCAAGGGCGAGGCCACCGCCTGGGTGGTGGGCGAGGGCGACAAGGCCGAGCTGCGCCAGGTGCGGGTGTCGCGCACCCTGGGCAACCAGTGGCTGGTGGAGTCGGGCCTGGCCGCCGGCGAGCGCGTCGTCACCGAGGGCGTGCAGCGCGTGCGTCCCGGCGCCGTGCTCAAGCCGGTGGCGGCGAACAACGTCGCGCCCGTGCAGACCCTCGCCAGTTCCCACGAATAGAACTGCCCCGGCCTAGCCGCAATCTTCCGGTAATTCCCAATGGCATCCTTCTTCATCAACCGGCCGATCTTCGCCTGGGTGATCGCGATCGTGATCATGCTGGCGGGTGGGCTTTCCATCCTCAAGCTGCCGGTCAACCAGTACCCGAACATCGCCGCGCCGGCGATCATCACCACCGTCACCTATCCCGGCGCCTCGGCGCAGACGGTGCAGGACACCGTGGTGCAACCCATCGAGCAGCAGCTGAACAACCTCGACGGGCTGCGCTACATCTCCTCGGAGAGCAACGCCGACGGCAGCACCAACATCATCGTTAC
Source organism: Pseudomonas citronellolis (assembly GCF_001586155.1). NCBI lineage: Bacteria > Pseudomonadati > Pseudomonadota > Gammaproteobacteria > Pseudomonadales > Pseudomonadaceae > Pseudomonas > Pseudomonas citronellolis. Next base: position 4,216,204 of record NZ_CP014158.1, on the reverse strand, counting down.
CTTCGACCAGGGCACCGACCCGGACATCGCCCAGGTACAGGTGCAGAACAAGCTGCAGCTGGCCACCCCGCTGCTGCCCGAAGAGGTGCAGAAGCAGGGGCTGCGGGTGGCCAAGTACCAGATCAACTTCATGCTCATCGTCGGCCTGTATTCCGAGGACGGCAGCATGGACGACTTCGACATCGGCAACTACATCGCCTCCAACCTCAAGGACCCGATCACCCGCACCAAGGGCGTCGGCGACTTCCTGCTGCTGGGCGCGCAGTACGCCATGCGCATCTGGGTCGACCCGCAGAAGCTGCTCAGCTACCAGCTGACGCCGCAGGACGTGATCGACGCGGTGCGCGCGGAGAACGTGCAGGTATCCTCCGGCGCCCTCGGCGGCCTGCCGACGCACCAGGGCGTGCAGCTGAACGCCACCGTGCTGGGCATGTCGCGGATGACCACCGCGGCGCAGTTCCGCGAGATCCTCCTGAAGGTCAACCCGGACGGCTCCCAGGTGCGCCTGAAGGACGTGGCCGAGGTCGGCCTGGGCTCGGAGAACTTCTCCATCTCCGGCACCTACAACGGCAAGCCGGCGGCGGCCATCGCCCTGCGCCTGGCCACCGGGGCCAACCTGCTGGACACCGTCAAGCGCGTGCACGAGACCGTGGCCGAGCTGGAGCCCTATTTCCCCAAGGGCCTGAAGGTGGTCTACCCATACGACACCTCGCCCGTGGTCAGCGCCTCCATTCATGAGGTGGTCAAGACGCTGTTCGAAGGCATCCTCCTGGTGTTCCTGGTGATGTACCTGTTCATGCAGAACCTGCGCGCCACGCTGATCCCCACCCTGGCGGTGCCGGTGGTGCTGCTGGGGACCTTCGGCGTGCTGGCGGCCTGCGGCTTCACCATCAACACCCTGACCATGTTCGGCATGGTCCTGGCCATCGGCCTGCTGGTGGACGACGCCATCGTGGTGGTGGAAAACGTCGAGCGGGTGATGGTGGAGGAGGGGCTCTCGCCCCGGGAGGCCACGCGCAAGTCCATGGGACAGATCCAGGGCGCCCTGGTGGGCATCGCCATGGTGCTTTCGGCGGTGTTCGTGCCCATGGCCTTCTTCGGCGGCGCCACCGGCATCATCTACCGGCAGTTCTCGGTCACCATCGTCTCGGCCATGGCCCTGTCGGTGCTGGTGGCGATGATCTTCACCCCGGCGCTGTGCGCCACCCTGCTCAAACCGGTGCATGGCCACCACGAGAAGAAGGGCTTCTTCGGCTGGTTCAACCGCAGCTTCGACCGCGGCGCCGAGCGCTACAAGACCGGCGTGGACGCCATCGCCCGGCGCAAGGGGCTGTTCCTGGGCATCTATGGGCTGATCGTGGTCGCGCTGGTGTGGCTGTTCCCGCAGATTCCCAGCGCCTTCCTGCCCGACGAGGACCAGGGCAACATGGTGGTGCAGGTGCAGATGCCGAGCAACGCCAGCGCTGCCCGTACCCAGGTGGTGCTGGACGAGATCCGCGACTACCTGCTGCACGACGAGGCCGGGCTGATCGACTCCGCGTACACGGTGAGCGGCTTCAACTTCGCCGGTCGCGGGCAGAACTCCGGGATGCTCTTCATCGGCCTGAAGCCGTGGGAGGAGCGTAGCGGCCGCGACGACACCAGCATCTTCGCCCTGGCCCAGCGCCTGCAGGCGCGGATCGCGCAGATCAAGGACGGCACCGCCATCGCCATCGTGCCGCCGGCGATCCTGGAGATGGGCAACGCCACCGGCTTCGACCTGTTCCTCCAGGACCGCGTCGGCCTGGGCCACGAGAAGCTCATGCAGGCCCGCGACAGGTTCCTCGAACTGGCCGCCGCCGACCCGGTGCTGAAGAACGTGCGGCCCAACGGCATGAACGACGAGCCGCAGTACCAGGTGGTGATCGACAAGGAAAAGGCCCGCGCGCTGCAGGTCAGTATCAGCGACATCAACGCCACCATGAGCACCGCCTGGGGCTCGGCCTATGTCAACGACTTCGTCGACCGCGGACGGGTGAAGAAGGTCTACGTGCAGGGCGCCATCGACTCGCGCATCTCGCCCGAGGACTTCGCCAAGTGGTACGTGCGCAACGCCCGTGGCGAGATGGTCAAGTTCTCCGCCTTCGCCTCCGGCTACTGGACCTACGGCTCGCCCAAGCTGGAACGCTACAACGGCGTGCCGGCGGTGGAGATCCAGGGCGAGCCGGCGCCGGGCTACAGCTCGGGCGACGCCATGCAGGCGGTGGCGCGCATCGTCGCCCAACTGCCCGACGGCATCGGCCTGCAGTTCACCGGCATCTCCTACGAGGAACGCCTGTCCGGCTCCCAGGCGCCGGCGCTGTACGCCATCTCGGTGCTGATCGTGTTCCTCTGCCTGGCGGCCCTCTACGAAAGCTGGACGGTGCCCCTGGCGGTGATCATGGTGGTGCCGCTGGGCGTCATCGGAGCGGTGCTGGCCACCCTCGGCCGCGGCCTGGCCAACGACGTGTTCTTCCAGGTCGGCCTGCTGACCACCGTGGGCCTGTCGGCGAAGAACGCCATCCTCATCGTCGAGTTCGCCAAGGCGCTGCACGAACAGGGCATGCCGCTGCTGAAGGCGGCTTCGGAGGCGGCGCGCCTGCGCCTGCGGCCGATCATCATGACCTCGCTGGCCTTCGTCCTCGGTGTGCTGCCGCTGGCCATCTCCCACGGGCCGGGCTCCGGCAGCCAGCACTCGATCGGCACCGGGGTGGTCGGCGGCATGCTCACCGCGACCTTCCTGGCGGTGTTCTTCGTGCCGATGTTCTACGTGCTGATCACCCGCCTGTTCAGCCGCAAGGCGAAACCACTCGACGCCCAGCAGGGAGAACACGCATGAATCAGCTGAAATGGCGGGCGATGCTCAGCGTCGCCCTGGCGGTGGGCGCGCTCGGCGGCTGCTCGCTGATCCCCGACTACCAGCGCCCGGAAAGCCCGGTCGCGCAGGACTGGGCCGCGCCCCGGGCCGACGCGGCGCAGGCGCTGCTGCCCTGGCAGGGTTTCTTCAAGGACGAACAGCTCAAGGCCCTGGTCGCCGATGCCCTGGAGAACAACCGCGATCTGCGCGTGGCCGTGCTGAACATCGAGAAGGCGCGGGCGCAGTACCGCATCAGCCGCGCCGACCTGCTGCCGTCGATCGACGCCAGCGCCTCCGGCAACGGCCAGCGCACCCCGGCTGACCTGTCCAGCAGCGGCCGCACGGAGACCACCCACCGCTACGACGCCGGGGTGGGCATCGCCTCCTATGAACTGGACTTCTTCGGCCGGGTACGCAGCCTCAACGAACAGGCGCTGCAGACCTACCTGCAGACGGTGGAGGCGCAGCGCAGCGCGCGCATCGCCCTGGTCGCCGAGGTAGCCACGGCCTACTACCAGTTGCAGGCGGACCTGCAGTCCCTGGCCATCGCCCGGCAGACCCTGGAAAGCCAGCGGCAGAGCTACGCCACCATCCGCAGCAGCTACGCCGCGGAAGTCGCCACCGAGCTGGACCTGAGCCAGGCGGAAAGCACGGTGCGGGCCGCCGAGGCCAGCCAGGCGCAGTACCGGCGCCTGGTGGCGCAGGACCGCAACGCCCTGGTGCTGCTGGTGGGCAGGCCGCTGGATGCGCAGCGGCTGCGCCAGGCGGCGCCGCAGGCGCTGGCGCTGGACGAGGCGCTGCCGGTGGGCCTGCCCTCGGAGGTGCTGACCCGGCGCCCGGACATCCTCGCCGCCGAGCACGCGCTCAAGGCCGCCAACGCCAACATAGGCGCGGCGCGCGCGGCCTTCTTCCCGCGCATCGGCCTGACCGCCTCGGCCGGTTCGGCCAGCGCCGAGCTCGGCCAGCTGTTCGCCGGCGGGCAGGGCGCCTGGAGCTTCGTGCCGTCGATCAGCCTGCCGATCTTCGACGGCGGCCGCAACCGGGCCAACCTCGACGTGGCCAAGGTCCAGGCCTCCATCGAAGTGGCCAACTACCAGAAGGCCATCCAGGTGGCCTTCCGCGAGGTGGCCGACGGCCTGGCCGCGCGCGGCACCCTGCAGGAGCAGGTGCGCGCCCAGGCGCTGCTGGTGAAGGCCAACGCCCACTCCTACGACCTGGCCCGGGCCCGCTACGAGCAGGGCGTGGACACCTACCTCAACTCCCTGGACGCGCAGCGCAGCCTGTTCGCCGCGCAGCAGGAACTGGTGGCCACCGAACTGGCCCGCCAGCAGAACCTGGTGGCGCTGTACAAGGCCCTCGGCGGGGGCGACAGATGAGGGCCGCGGCGCGCGCCGCCGGGGAGTAGGGCCATGGACCTCTTGCAAGGCATGCAGGCCTTCGTGCGGGTGGTGGAGAGCGGCAGCTTCAGCCAGGCCGCCCGCGCCCTCGACATGTCGCCGTCGAAGGTCTCGCGGCTGATAGCAGGCCTGGAGGAGCAGCTGCGCGCGCGCCTGCTGCAACGCACCACCCGCAGCGTGGCGGTGACCGAGGCCGGCCGGCGCTACTTCAAGCGCTGCAAGGGCATCCTCGGCGAGATCGACGATGCCGCCGCCGAGGCCGCCGGCTCGCTGTCGCGGGCCAGCGGGCGGCTGCGCCTGCACGCGGTGACCGAGTTCGGCCTGGAGCACCTGACACCGCTGATCGCCGCGTACCGCGAGCGCTACCCGGAGGTGTCCATCGACCTGTCGCTGACCCAGGACACCCCGGCGCTGCTGGAGGAGGGCCTGGACGTGCTGGTCACCCTGTCCCGCGGGCTGCCCGACTCGGCCTTCGTCGCCCAGCGCCTGGGGCGGGTGTTCAGCGTGCTCTGCGCCGCGCCCGGGTACCTGCACCGCCACGGGGTGCCGAGGTGCCCGGAAGACCTGCGCGAACACCGCTGCCTGATGCTGGCCGACCCGCTGTTTCCCGATGGCTGGTACTTCAGCGAGCAGGCCGAGGAGGCGCCTTTCGCCTTCGAGGACGTGCTGCGCGTCAACCTCCCCGAGGCGGCCTGCCTGGCCGCCGCCTCGGGCATGGGCGTGTGCCTGCTGCCGGGCTTCGTCGCCGCCCGCGCGCTGCGCGAAGGGCGGCTGCTGCGGGTCCTGCCACAGCTGCGCCTGCACGGCCGCGACGTCTTCGCCCTGTATTCCTCGCGGCGCTTCCTCGACGCCAAGATCCGCACCTGGGTCGAGTTCCTCAAGGCGCAACTGCCACAGGCCTTCGCCCGCGACCTGGCGGTGCTCGACGACCCGCGCTACTGGGCGCGCCCGCGGCCGCGCCTGGCCGGGTGCGGCGGTGAGGCTCAGGCCCCGTTGCGACGATAGGCGAGGAATTCGCGGCCCTCGCGCGAGTTGAGGTTCAGCGACCATACCGGGCGCGGCAGGTCCAGCGCGCCCGAGCCCCAGTCCTGCAGGTAGGTCAGCGAGAAGTTCACGCCGCGCCGGCAGGTGGCCGCGTCGTAGCCGAGGCTGGCCATGGCCATGTGCACGCAGGCGTCGACGTACTCGTTGACCTTCTCCACCCCCTGCAGGATGGTCTGGATGCACAGGGCCGAGGCGCCCATGAGGAAGTCGGTGGCGGCGTCGAGGCGCTCGAAGTGCAGTTCGCCGGCGGCGCGCCCGCCCTCCAGGTCGCGGCCCATGTACTCGGCCACCAGCGCGTGGTGCGGCCAGACGTCGACGCGGGTGACGAAGCCGGCCCACTTGCGGTCCAGCAGGGCGCGCACCAGGAACACCCGGAAACCCACCGAAATGCGCTTCCACGGCTCCTGGAGGATGTCGTAGAGCGGCAGGATGTCGGTGGTCATCTGGTTGCTCAGGTCCTGGCCGAGGGCGACCAGCACCTGGTCCAGGGAGTCGAAGTAGCGGTAGAAAGTGCCGCGCGAGACCTTGGCCTCGCGGATCACGTCGTCGATCACCGGCGTGGCCGAGCCGGGCTCGGCGAATACCCGCATCGCCGCGTCGAGCAGGCGCGTGCGCATCAGCAGGCGTTTCTTCTCCGCCATCTTCGGGCGGTGGTCGGGGTTGGCCCGTCCGCGGGGGGAGGGCTGTTGGTCGTCGGACACGGACTTCATCTCCGGGAGTGACAAAATGTCATTGTTAAAAACTATGCCGATAGTCGGGTGAATAAATTTATTTGATCGCACCCCTTGTACGAGCGGGGCGTCTGTCCTACATTGCTGACCAATGTCGGAATGACAAGTATGTTCAGTCTATAACGTATTCGTCGCTCTGGCGCTTTCGTCATAAAAACAACAGGAGACGAAAAATGATCCGTAACGCCTTGCCACCCCGCCTGTCCCGCCCGCTTCCTCCGCCGCCGCGCCGCAAGCGCCCGCGCGCCTGATATTTCCCCGCATTCCTAGCCACTCCGGGTAACCGTATGCCTGCGGGACCATCAAGGTCCTGAGCGCCGACGCCTGCCCGCGAGGAATCCGTTGCCATCCGGTGCGCCCTGGCGCCGCGGCCGGCGGGATTCGTTCGCCCAGAACAAATGAATGACATTTTAGTCATTGTGACATACAAGGTCGAAGCCATGAAAGAAGCGATGAAAGTGTCCGACGTAAGCGTGCTGCCCGTGGCCGAGCAGCGTCCCTCCCTGCAGGAGCTGGTCAAGCGCGCCGAAGCGCTGCAGCCGCTGCTGCGCAAGAACGCTGCGGAGTCGGAGAGGAATCGCCGCGCCGCCGAGGAGAACATCCAGGCCATGCGCGACGCCGGGCTGTTCCGGCTGATGGTGCCCAAGCGTTTCGGCGGCCACGAAGGCACCCTGCGCTCGCACCTGGAAGTGTCCGCGGCGCTCGCCGAAGGCTGCGGCGGCACTGCCTGGGTGGCCGCGCTGACCAACGTCTGCGCCTGGTTCACCAGTCTGTTCAGCGAGCGCGCGCAGAACGACGTGTTCGGCGCCAACCCCGACGCCCGCGTGTCCGGCGTGTTCAATGCCTCGCCCAACACCCGCCGCGTCGAGGGTGGCCTGATCGTCTCCGGCAAGTGGTACTTCTCCTCCGGCAGCCTGCACGCCGACTGGGCCGCCGTGGGCGCCGAGGAGCGCGACGCCAACGGCGCGCTGGTGGCCCAGTACCTGGCGCTGATCCCGCGCGAACAGTTCTGCATCGAAGACACCTGGTTCACCACCGGCATGCGCGCCTCGGGCAGCAACTGCATCGTCGCCGAGGAGGTGTTCGTGCCCGACCACCGCCTGCTGAACATGGGCGCGGCCATCGAGGGCGACTACCCCACCGAATTCAAGGACGAGGCCAGCTACCGCCCGCTGTTCGTGCCCTTCGCCGCGCTGATCCTCAACGGCCCGCAGCTGGGCCTGGGCCGCGCCGCGCTGAAGTACGTGATCGACAACGCGCCGCGCCGCGCCATCGCCTACACCTCGTTCGAGAAGCAGACCGACTCGGTGCTGTTCCAGGCCCAGGTCGCCGAGGCCGCGCTGAAGATCGACAGCGCCGAGCTGCGCGCCTTCCGCGCCGTCGACGAGATCGACGCCGCCGCGCGCGAGGGCCGCAAGCTCGACGCCACCACCCGCGCGCGCATCCGCGCCGACGTCGGCCTGGTCAACAGCCACATCACCGACGCCATCAACATCCTGCTCACTGCCCACGGCGCCGGCAGCTTCGCCGAGAGCAGCCCGATGCAGCGCTGGTGGCGCGACTCCAACACCGCCGCGCGGCACGCCGTGGCCCTGCCGAGCATCGGCCTGGAGCTGTACGGCAAGGCGCTGCTGGGCTTGGAAAACACCGTCACCCCGCTGATCTGACCGGGAGGGCAACCCCATGGACCCCAAACTCCTGCGTACGGTGATGGGCCAGTTCGCCACCGGCGTCACCGTGATCACCTACCTCGCCGACGGCGAGCCGGCCGGCATGACCGCCAACGCCTTCATGTCGGTGTCGCTGGAGCCGCCGCTGATCCTCGTCTCGGTGCGCAACGCTTCGCGCTTCAACCAGTGGGTGAAGGAGGGCGTGCGCTACGGCGTGAACTTCCTCGCCGAGACCCAGCGCCCGCTGAGTGCGCACTTCGGCGGGCGCCCGGAGGAGGGGCTGGAGCTGCCGTTCTGCCGGCACCAGGACACCCCGCTGCTGGACGGCAGCCTGGTGCAGCTGGTGGCGCGCACGGTGGACGTGCACCCGGCCGGCGACCACCAGCTGTACATCGGCGAGGTGGAGCACCTGCGCATCGGCGAGCAGCGCAAGCCGCTGCTGTTCTACAGCGGCCGCTACCACCAGATGCACGCCCGCTCGCCGGGCGCCGAGTGGAACGGTTGCCGCGAAGGCTGGTAGGCCCGCGCACCGACGATTGACCGCGCGAACGCCACGGCGCCCCCGGCAGGGGGCGCCCGGGGGCGGCTCGCGCCTGCGAAACCCTGATCGAGCGAAGAACCATGACAGCCAGGATCACCGAATCACCCCGCGAGCGCGCCGAACAGGACAGCGACCGCCAGGAAACCCACGAATGGCTCGACGCCCTGGAGGCCGTGGCGCGCAGCGCCGGCGGCGAGCGCGTCGACTTCCTCCTGCAGCGCCTGGCCGAGCATGCCAGCCACCTGGGCGTGCGCCCCTCGGCGCACCCCTATTCGCTGTACCAGAACAGCATCCCCCTGGAGCAGCAGCCGGCCTTCCCCGGCGACCTGGCCATGGAGGAACGCATCACCTCGATCATCCGCTGGAACGCCCTGGCCATGGTGGCGCGGGCCAACAAGGCCTACGGCGAGCTGGGCGGCCACATCGCCAGCTACGCCTCGGCGGCGGAGATCTTCGAGGTCGGCTTCAACCACTTCTTCCGCGCCGACAGCGCCGCCGGCAAGGGCGACCTGGTGTACTTCCAGCCGCACTCGGCGCCCGGCGTCTACGCCCGCGCCTTCCTCGAAGGGCGCCTGGGCGAGGAACAGCTGCAGCGCTACCGCCAGGAAGTGGACGGCGGCGGCCTGTGCTCCTACCCGCACCCCTGGCTGATGCCGGACTTCTGGCAGTTCCCCACCGGCTCCATGGGCATCGGCCCGATCAGCGCCATCTACCAGGCGCGCTTCCTCCGCTACCTGGAGCACCGCGGCATCGCCGACACCGCCCAGCGCCATGTCTGGGGCGTGTTCGGCGACGGCGAGATGGACGAGCCGGAATCCCTCGCCGCGCTGTCCCTGGCCGCCCGCGAGAAGCTCGACAACCTGACCTTCGTGATCAACTGCAACCTGCAGCGCCTGGACGGCCCGGTGCGCGGCAACGGGCAGATCATCCAGGAGCTGGAGGCGCTGTTCAGCGGCGCCGGCTGGAACGTCATCAAGGTGATCTGGGGCTCGGACTGGGACGCGCTGTTCGCCCGCGACCGCAACCACGTGCTGCTGCGCCGCTTCGCCCACACCGTGGATGGCCAGTACCAGACCCTCGGCGCCAACGACGGCAACTACAACCGCGCGCACTTCTTCGACCTCGACCCGGAACTGCAGGCGCTGGTCTCGCACATGAGCCCCGAGGAGATCGACGGCCTGCGCCGCGGCGGCCACGACTTCCGCAAGCTGCACGCCGCCTTCGCCGCCGCCAAGGCGCACGACGGCCGGCCGACGGTGATCCTGGCCAAGACCAAGAAGGGCTTCGGCATGGGCCAGGCCGGCGAGTCGCGCAACACCTCGCACCAGCAGAAGAAGCTGGACATCGACGCGCTCAAGGCCTTCCGCGACCGCTTCGCCCTGCCGCTGGACGACGCCGCTCTGGAAGAAATGCGCTTCTACAAGCCGGCCGAGGACAGCGCCGAGCTGCGCTACCTGCGCGAGCGCCGCGAGGCCCTGGGCGGCTACCTGCCGCGCCGCGTCGGCCAGGCCGACCCCCTGGCGCTGCCGGCGCTGGAGAGCTACGCGCAGTTCGCCCTGCAACCGGACGAGCGTGAAAGCTCGACCACCACCGCGGTGGTGCGGCTGTTCTCCAACCTGCTCAAGGACAAGCAGCTGGGCCCGCGCATCGTGCCCATCGTCGCCGACGAGGCGCGCACCTTCGGCATGGCCAACCTGTTCCGCCAGATCGGCATCTACTCGCCGGCCGGCCAGCTCTACGAGCCGGAAGACGCCGGGGCGATGCTCTACTACAAGGAAGCGCGCGACGGCCAGCTGCTGGAAGAAGGCATCACCGAGGCCGGGGCGATCTCCTCCTGGGTCGCGGCGGCCACCTCCTACAGCGTCAACGGCGTGGCCATGCTGCCGTTCTACATCTACTACTCGATGTTCGGCTTCCAGCGCATCGGCGACCTCATCTGGGCCGCCGCCGACCAGCGCGCCCGCGGCTTCCTGATCGGCGCCACGGCCGGGCGCACCACCCTGGCCGGCGAGGGCCTGCAGCACCAGGACGGCACCAGCCAGCTGATAGCTTCCACCGTGCCCAACTGCCGCGCCTACGACCCGGCCTTCGCCTCCGAGGCGGCGGTGATCATCGACCACGGCGGCCGGCGCATGCTCGAAGCGCAGCACGACGAGTTCTACTACCTGACGGTGACCAACGAGAACTACGTGCAGGCGCCGCTGGACGCCGCGCAGCACGCCGACGTGATCAAGGGCATGCGCCTGTTCGGCAGCCGCGGGGAGGGCGCGCCTGCGGTCCGCCTGCTCGGCTCCGGGGCCATCCTGCGCGAGGTCATCGCCGCCGCCGAACTGCTCGCCGAAGAGTGGGGCGTGGCCAGCGAGATCTGGAGCGTCACCAGCTTCTCCGAACTGGCCCGCGAGGCCCGCGAGGTCGAGCGCGAGCAACTGTTCGGCGAGCAGACCGAAGCGCGCAGCCACCTGCAAACCTGCCTGCCCGGCGCAGTGCCGGTGGTGGCCGCCAGCGACTACGTGCGCGGCTACGCGCAGCTGATCGCGCCCTACCTGCGGGCGCCGTACACCGCCCTGGGCACCGACGGCTTCGGCCGCAGCGACACCCGCCCGGCGCTGCGCCGCTTCTTCGAGTTGGACCGCCAGCACATCGCCCTGGCGGCGCTGGCCGGTATCGACCGCGACAAGCATGCCCAGGCCCGCGCGCGCTACGCCATCGACGGCGCCGCCGGCGCCCCCTGGAACCGTTGAGGAGTGAACGCCATGCAACAACTGATGGTTCCCGATATCGGCGACTTCAAGGACCTGCCGGTGGTGGAGGTGCTGATCAAGGCCGGCGATGTGGTCGCCGTGGAACAGCCGCTGATCGTGCTCGAATCCGACAAGGCGGTGATGGACGTGCCCAGCACCCTGTCCTGCACCATTCGCGAAGTGCTGATCAAGCCGGGCGACAAGGTCTCCCGGGGCAGCGTGATCGCCCATATCGAACCGGCCGGGGAGGGCGCCACCGCGCCTGTGGTCGCCGAAGCTGCGCCTGCGATTCCCGAGGCCGCGCCCGTCGTAGTGAAAGCCGAGCCGGTGGCCGCCGCTCCCGCGCCCAGCGTGCAAGCTGCGCCGGCGCCCGCCGCTGAAGAAGTCCGCAAACCGCAACTGGCCCTGGCCGGCCCGGCGGTGCGCAAGCTGGCCCGCGAACTGGTGGTGGACCTCGACCAGGTGCCGGCCAGCGGCCCCAACGGCCGGGTGCTGCGCGAGGACGTGCTGGCCTTCGTCAAGGCCCAGCGCGAACAACCGGCGGCCGCCGCCAAACTCGGCGGCGGGCTCGACCTGCTGCCCTGGCCGCAGGTGGACTTCGCCCAGTTCGGCCACGTCGAGCGCCGCACGCTGTCGCGCATCAAGCGCATCTCGGCGGCCAACCTGCACCGCAACTGGGTGAGCATCCCCCACGTCACCAACCACAGCCAGGCCGACGTCACCGAGCTGGAAGCGCTGCGCGTGCAGCTCAACGGCGAGGCGCGCGAAGGGCAGGCCAAGGTCACCCTGCTGGCCTTCCTGATCAAGGCCTGCGTGGCGGCGCTGCAACGCTTCCCGCAGTTCAACGTGAGCCTGGAGGGCGACGAAGTGGTGCAGAAGCACTACTTCCACATCGGCTTCGCCGCCGACACCCCCAACGGCCTGGTGGTGCCGGTGATCCGCGATGCCGAGCGCAAGGGCATCGCCGCGCTGGCGCAGGAAATGGCCGAGCTCTCGCAACTGGCCCGCGCCGGCAAGCTGAGCCCGGCGCAGATGCAGGGCGGCTGTTTCTCCATCTCGTCCCTGGGCGGCATCGGCGGCGGCCACTTCACCCCGATCATCAACGCGCCGGAAGTGGCGATCCTCGGCGTCGGCCGCGCCGAGCTGCAACCGCGCTGGAACGGCAGCGCCTTCGAACCGCGCCTGCAACTGCCGCTGTCGCTGTCCTGGGACCACCGCGCGGTGGACGGCGCCGAGGCCGGGCGCTTCCTCGCCTACCTGGCGACCCTGCTCGGCGACTTCCGCCGGGTGCTGGTCTGAGTACGACAACAAGGAGAACCGAGATGACTGCTTCCCAAGCCACGCCCGCCGAACGCATCGTGCCGATGAAAATGGCCCACCTGGTGTTCCGCTGCGCCGACCGCAAGGCCATGGTCGACTGGTACCGCAAGCTGTTCCAGGCCGAACTGGTGTTCGAGGACGACATCCTCACCTTCATCACCTACGACGACGAGCACCACCGCCTGGCCTTCTTCAACATGCCGCACCTGCCGCCGAAGTCCGACGAGGTCACCGGCGTGCACCACATCGCCTACAGCTACGCCAGCATCGCCGACCTGCTCAACACCTACCTGCGCCTGAAGGAAGAGGGCATCCGCCCCTACTGGTGCATCAACCACGGGCCGACCACCTCGCTGTACTTCCGCGACCCGGAAGGCAACGACATCGAGCTGCAGGTGGACAACTTCGTCGAGGCCGCCGACGCCGCGGCCTTCTTCCACAGCGAAACCTTCGCCAACGACCCCATCGGCCTGGAGTTCGACCCGGACGCCATGGTCGAGCTGTGGCGCAGCGGCGCCAGCGACGCCGAGCTCTGCCAGCTGGGCACCGCCGCCACCGGCACCCGCACCGTACTGGGATAAGGAAACGACCATGAAACTCTGCACCTTCAAGACCCCCGGCGGCCTGGTGGGCGTCGGCATCGTCAGCGGCGAGGGCATCATCCGCGTCGCCGACCACCTGTCCGCCGCGCCGCGCGACATGGCCGGGCTGATCGGCGAATGGCAGCTCTGGCAGGAGCCGCTGCAGCGCCTGGCGCAGCTGCAGAAGGCGGACTTCGCCCTCGATGAGGTGACTCTCCTGGCCCCGGTGCCGCGCCCGGGCAAGATCCTCGGCATCGGCCTGAACTACGCCGACCACGTCGCCGAGTCGGGCATGGCCACGCCGGCCGACCAGCTGTGGTTCGCCATGATGAACACCGCGGCCAACGGCCCCTACGCGCCCATCGACCTGCCGCGGGTGTCGGAGCAGCTGGACTACGAGGCCGAGATGGTCTTCGTGATCGGCAAGCGCTGCCGCCACGTCAGCCGCGAGCAGGCGCGCGAAGCGATCTTCGGCTACTGCGTGGGCAACGACGTCAGCGTGCGCGACTGGCAACTGCGCACCTCGCAGTTCGTGCTCGGCAAGTCGTTCGACGGCCACGCGCCCTTCGGCCCCTGGCTGGTCACCCCGGACGAGCTGGGCAACCCGCACGAACTGGGCATCCGCTGCTTCGTCAACGACGAGAAGCGCCAGGACTCCAACACCCGCGAGCTGATCTTCGACTGCTACCAGCAGGTGGAGCACCTGTCCAAGGTGATGACCCTGGAGCCGGGCGACGTGATCTTCAGCGGCACCCCCGGTGGCGTCGGCGTGGGCTTCAAGCCGCCGCGCTGGCTGCGCGAGGGCGACCGGGTACGGGTGGAGATCGACGGCCTGGGCGCCATCGAGAACATCGTCCGCGCCGAGCGCGCGGCAGGAGACGGCCATGCACGCTGAAGCCATCCAGCAGGAAATCCTGCGTCTAGAGAGCGAGCGCTGCCGCGCCCTGGTGCAGCGCGACCTGCAAACCCTGGCGGCGCTGATGGACGACGCCCTGGTGCACGTCCACGCCACCGGCAAGGTGGACGACAAGGAGCAGTACCTGGAAATGGTCGCCAGGCACATCGACTTCCTCAGCGTCGAGCGCAGCGACATGCGCGTGCGCGTGTTCGGCGACACCGCCATCGCCAGCGGCCGCCTGGAACAGGCCATCGTCCTGCGCGAGAGCGGCGAGGAGCGGCTGATGAAGGCCTACACCACCCAGGTGTGGCTGCGCGGGGAGGACGGCTGGCGCCAGTGCGCCTTCCAGGCCACCAACCTCTGACGGAGACCGATGCAAGTTCGCGGGCCGGCGACGGCCCGCGCCGGCAGGGACGCCGGAACCCACCCCACTGACAGAACAACAACAAGAGTCCACTTCCATGAACAACATCCGGGTGAAAGCGCTGGGTGCGGTGCTGGCCGCCTTCGCGATAATCGATTGCCACGCCGAGCCGGCCGGCGAGCCCGCCGAAGGCACGCTGTTCCGCAGCCTGTTCGGCGACGGCCTGCAACGCGACTACGGCATCACCACCTCCTTCCTGCTCGACATCGGCTACTCCCGCAACAACCGCTCCACCCACGACGAGCGCCGCGACGGCCTCAGCAACCTCCCCATCACCGGTTTTTCCGACGAAGGCTTCGAGCTGGGCAGCCTGCACCTGTTCGTCGACAAGCCGCTGAAGGCCAACTTCATCCCGCGCATCACCCCGCTGCCGGGCCCGGCTCCCGAGCAGGCGGATTTCGGTTTCACCTTCGAAGCCCTGTACGGGCGCAACGCCCAGTTCTCCCGGGCCTTCGGCTGGGACATGCACTGGGACGTCAATTCGCCCGGCGACGACGACACCGAGAAGGCCCGGCGCGACAGGCAGAACTTCGTCTCCATGCCCAACCTGGCCGCTACCGCCTACCTGCCCTATGGGCAGGGCTTCACCGTCATGGCGGGCATCTTCGGCCCGGCCTTCGGCTACGAGATTCCGCCGAACATCCGCCTGGCCCGCAACCCCTTCGCCAGCCGGACCTACGCCTTCGTCAGCAACCTGGTGACGGTCAGCGGCGTGATGCTGGGCACCCGCCTGCTCGACAGCCCGCATGGGCTGCTGGGGGTGGAACTCGGCGTGGCCCAGGGCTGGAGCAACCTGCGCGACAACAACGACGACAAGGCGCTGTTCGGTGCGCTGCGCTGGCGCACGCCCGACATGCAGACCTGGGTCGACTACGAGTTCATGCTGGGCAACCAGCAGAACGACAGCGTCAAGGACGTCCAGGCGCCGACCTCGCGGCTGATCTCCCCGGACGGCCAGCTCCGGCAGCAGCATTCGCTGAACGGCTGGCACCGCTTCGACGAGCGCTGGTCGATGGGCGCGGAGCTGGTCTACGGCCGCCAGGACGGCGACGGCAAGCCATCGACCGTGGACATCATCACCGGGCCGGGCTTCGATGGCGCCCATTGGTGGGGCGTCAACGCGGTGGTCACCTACCAGGTCAGGCCCGACCTGTCGTTCTCGGTGCGCGGCGAGCATTTCAGCGACCCGGACGGCTTCACGCTGTTCCCCACCACCACCGCCCGCGGGGACTTCAACGCCATCACCAGCGGCTTCCGCTACGAAGTCAGCAAGAACCTCTCGCTGCGCCCGGAGCTGCGCTATGACTGGTTCGACGCCCGCGAACACGATCGCCCGTTCGGCAACGGCCGGGATCGCGACCAGTTGACGGCGATGGTGGAAGCGCTCCTGTACTTCTGACGATCAATGAAAAAAGCCCTGGCAGCCCAAGCTGCCAGGGCTTTTCTGCCGGCCCGGGACCTATGCGCGGGCGGCGCAGCGCCTGGCGAACGCCAGTTGCTGCAACTGGAAGGCCTCGCCCGAGCGGTGGAAATCGATGCAGTGGCCGGCGTCCCTGAACAGCGCCGCATCCATCTCCGGGCAGTTGACGAAGGCATCGGCGAAACGCTGGATAGTCGCCTCGTCCACCGGCCACAGCTGTTCGAACTCGGGCTGCCGATAGTGCACCGGCACCTTGACCTGCGCAGCCAGCCGGCCGACCTGCTTCGGCCAGTGCATGCCGATGTCGATCAGTTCGCTGCGTGGGGCAGGGGCGCTCGCTCTGTAGCTGGCCTGCGGCATGACGCCTTGCTCGTAGGTGCCCGGCGGGCCGAAGAAGAACCCGTCCATCGCCTCCGGCGGCACGCTGACCAGGGCCTGTTCCGCGGGCACCTGGTTCCACTTGTCCTTGGAGGCCGGCACCGGGTCGAGCCCGACGCCGGAGATGGCGATGCCCAGCAGCGGCCAGGACGGTTGGCGCGCGGCGATGGCGATGGTGATGGCCCCGCCGATCGAGTGGCCGACCAGGACGATGCCGCAGGCCTTGTGCGAATAGCTGTGCCACAGGCCATGGATGGCCGAGTCGAGAATCTCCGCGTTGTCCATGATGCTTGGCGCGTTGGCGGCGTAGTCCGCGCTCAGGCCGTAGCCCGGACGGTCGATGGCGAAGATCGGCAGCTGTTGCGCCTGCGCCCGGTCCAGCAGCGAATAGCCCGCCACGTCGAAGTAGCGGGAGGAATAGGTGCCGCCGTGGATGGCGATGATCAGCGGATGCCGGTCCGGGCTTTCGGCCTCCGGTATCCGTCCGCGGCCGGACAGCGTGACGCCCAGCCCGCGGAAGACATAGTCCTGCTTGCACATGGTTTTTCGCTCCTCTTCTTGTTGTTGTGGTTTTCCGATCCTTTGGCGCCGGGCGAAGGCTAGGCGGCGAGCCAGGCCTGGGCCGCCTGCCGCATGGAGCGTTCCAGCTCGCTGCCGCGGGTGGCGAAGGTCCGGCCCAACGGGAAGCCGCTTTTCTCCAGCAGGTAGGCCAGGGGCGCATACTCGCGCGGATAGCGCTCCAGCACCTGCGCCTCGACCGCCACCGGCCCGCGCGGGAAGCTGAAGCCGCCCATGTCGTAGATGCTCTGGCGCTTGAGCAGCTTCCACTGGCCGTCGCGTTTTTCCGCCAGGTCGTAGAAGCGGTTGTGCACGCTGCAGCCCAGGCCCAGGCGCACGTTCTCGGCGACTATCACCGCGTTGGTCTCGACGATGGCGCGCTCGCCGTTCATCTCCACCACCGGGGTGCCGATCAGGTGCTTGGTGCGCAGGTCGGAGGCGCCCATGCGCCGCGAGCCTTCGATGAAGTCGGAGAAGGGGCCTTCGAACCAGGTGACCTCGATCACCCCGTCCGGGTGGAACAGCCCGGCCAGGCGCTCCCATTGGCCGAGGTCGCGGTGGATCCAGCCGGTGATCAGGTCGGTGATCTGCAGACGGTCTTCCAGGTAACTGTGCATGGTGTGTTCTCTTGCTTGTGGGAAATCGCCTCAGCATCTTCCCGCGCGGTAGCGAACTCAAATAGATTGATCTGAACAATCAATCACTAATTCTGAAGGATATGCCCATGGACCTGCGTCACCTGCGCTACTTCCTCGCCGTCGCCGAGGAAGGCCATTTCGGCCGCGCCGCCCAGCGCCTGCACATCGTGCAGTCGGCGCTGAGCATGCAGATACGCGCCCTGGAAGAGGAACTCGGCGGCCCGCTGTTCGTGCGCACCAGCCGCCGGGTGGAACTGACCGAGGCCGGGCGGATGCTGCGTGGCGAGGCCGAACGCACCCTGGCCCAGGCTGAACACGCCCAGCGCACGGTGCAGCGGGCGCTGCGCGGGGAGATGGGCACGGTGCGCATCGGCTTCGCCGGCAACGCCGTGTTCAGCGGCCGGCTGATGGCGGACGTGCGGGCCTTCCACGCCGTCTACCCGGAGGCCGAGGTGGTGCTGCGCGAACTGGCGCCGCACCTGCAGGTCGAGGCGATCCAGGCCGGCCAGCTGGATATCGGCTACGCCCCCAGCCACGGCGGGCAGATCGTCGACGACTCGCTGTGCTTCGAGCGCATCGGCACCTGGCCGCTGCTGGTGGCCATGCCCGACAGCCATCCGCTGGTCGATGCCCAGCCGCTGCAGGTGTCGATGCTCGGCGCGGAACCGCTGATCGTCTATGCCGCCCACGGCGCCGACGAGAACATGCTCGGCGGCCTGCGCCGGGCGCTGGGGCGCGAGCCCAAGGTGCACCGCACCAGCAGCACCCTCAGCGTGCTGGCGCTGGTGGCCGCCGGCATGGGCGTGGCGCTGGTGCCCGAGCCGCTGCTGCAGGTGCACATCCCGGGGGTGGCCTACCGCCGGCTCGGCGGCATGGAACCGCAGGCCGACCTGCTGCTGGTCAGCCGCAACGAGGAAACCGGCGGCGCCGTGCGCGCCTTCCTGGGCATCGCCCGCCAGGGGCTGGCTGGCGAGTGAGTCCGGGGCCGGTTAGCCCTTCAACGCCTCATGGGCCAGCACGCTGCGGGTGGTGGTCTCGTAGTGCTGCGCCAGCAGCGCGCAGGCCTTGTCCACGTCGCGCGCCAGGGCGGCGTCGAGCAGTTCGCGGTGTTCGCCGGGGACGTCGCGGCTGGCGCTGTCGTTGTAGTGCACCGAGAGCATGCGGTAGCGCGCGGTCTGGTCGCGCAGCATGTGCGACAGGCGCCGCAGCCAGGGCGAGCGGCAATTGGCGATCAGCGCCTCGTGGAAGGCCTCGTGGGCGTTCTCCCATTCCGGCTTCATCAGCCGTTCCGGGCCTTCGACGATGGGCAGGCGGTCCAGGCGGTGGTGGGCGGCGATCAGCCGGCTTTCCCACTCCAGGTCGCCGTTGCGGATGGACTCGGCCAGGGCCTGGCATTCGATGAGCAGGCGGGTGTGGGTGATGTCGCGGATTTCCTCCGCGGAGATGCGCCCGACGCTGAAACCCTTCTGGTCCTCGGCGCTGACGAAACCACTGGCGGCCAGGCGCGACAGCGCCTCGCGCAGGGGGATGACGCCGGCGTCGTAGTGCTCGGCCAGCTCCTTCAGGCGCAGGCGGCTGCCCGGCGCCAGGCGGCCGTTGATGATGTCTTCGCGGACCCTGGCCTCCAGTTGCGAGGCCATGGTGCGCTTTTCCGAGACTTCGGGCTGCTGTGCCCAGCGTTCGGCTCGGTTCATGGGCTTTACCACGGGTGATGACGGATGAGGCAGATGATACACATGGCGGCCTTTTATCGATAATTCTGAAAAAATATATTTTATCGTTGACGGCATATTTTCCTCGGATTAGCTTAGGGCCCATACCGCACTGCCTGGCGGTCGTCACGAACCACAACAAGAGGTCAGCTCCATGCGCTACGTTCGCTTCACTCACCAAGGCCGCCCGGTACTGGGCGTGCGTACTGCCGAAGGCGTCCGGGTCCTCGGCGAGGAAACCCTGGAGTCGCTGCTGGAGCGCGGCGTGGACCTGGCCACCTACGGCGCCGAGGCGCAGGGGCCGCTGGTGCAGATCGGCGAGCAGGACTACCTGCCGCTGATGAAGAAGCCCGGCAAGATCGTCTGCGTTGGCCTGAACTACGCCGACCACACCAAGGAATCGCCCTACGCCCAGCCGGACTACCCGACGCTGTTCCCGCGCTTCAACAGCAGCCTGATCGCCCACAACCAGCCGCTGGTGCGCCCGCGCATCTCCGACACCCTGGATTACGAGGGCGAGATGGCCGTGGTGCTCAAGAGCGGCGGCCGGCACATTGCCAAGGAGCAGGCGCTGCAGCACGTGGCCGGCTACGCGCTGTTCAACGAGGGCTCGGTGCGCGAGTACCAGTTCAAGTCGCCGCAGTGGACCGTGGGCAAGAACTTCGACGACACCGGCGCCTTCGGCCCGGACCTTGTGACCGCCGACGAACTGCCGGCCGGCGGCAAGGGCCTGCTGCTGCAGACCCGCGTCAACGGCAAGGTGGTGCAATCGGCCAACACCGAGGACATGCTGTTCGACGTGGCCACCATCATCTCCACCCTCAGCGAGGCGGTGACCCTCGAAGCGGGCGACGTGATCGTCAGCGGCACCCCGGCCGGCGTTGGCTTCGGCATGGACCCGAAGGTCTACCTGAAGGCCGGCGACGTGGTGGAAGTGTCCATCGAAGGCATCGGCACCCTGGTCAACCCGGTGGTGGACGAAGCCTGACCCCGGGCATTCCCGGCCAGATCGAAGCCTCCCGCTCCGAGGCTTCGACGACAAGAACAACAAACGGAGGCGATCATGACTGTCACTCCCCGCAGTGTGCATTCGATCGATCATTACGCGCTGTTCGTGCCCTCGCTGGCCGAGGCGCGGACCTTCTTCGCCAGCTTCGGCCTGGAAGTCGGCGAAACCGCGGATGCCCTGGAACTGCGCGCCGCCGACGGCCACCGCTGGGCGCGGATGCTGCAGGGCCCGCGCAAGAGCCTGGCCTACCTGAGCTTCAACTGCTTCGCCGAGGACTATGACGCCCTGCGCCAGCAGGCCGAGGTCGCCGGCGCGCGCTTCGAGGCCGGCGACGGCGAGGGTTTCTGGTTCCGCGACCCCGACGGCAACCTGCTGCAGGTCAGGGTCGGCGCCAAGCACATGCCCGACAGCAAGCACGCCGCGGCGCCGGTGCGGCCCGCCGTGCGCGGCGTCGGCACCCGCGACGAAGTGGCCCGGGTGCGCCCGCGGCGGCTGTCCCACGTGCTGCTGTTCAGCCCCGACGTGCCCCAGGCCGTCACCTTCTACGAGCGGGCCCTGGGCCTGCGGCTGTCCGACCATTCCCAGGACATCATCGCCTTCACCCACGCCCCGCACGGCTGCGACCACCACCTGGTGGCCTTCTGCAAGAGCGGCGCCAAGGGCTTCCACCACGCCGCCTGGGAAGTCGACGGCGTCGACGAGGTCGGCAACGGCGCCGAGCAGATGGCCAACGCCGGCTACCGCGAGGGCTGGGGCACCGGGCGGCACTGCCTGGGCTCCAACTACTTCCACTACGTCCGCGACCCCTGGGGCTCGTTCTGCGAGTACTCGGCGGACATGGACTTCATCGACGCCGGCAGCCAGTGGCCGGCCGGCGACTTCCCGCCCGAGAACTCGCTGTACCTCTGGGGCCCCAGCGTCCCCGAGTACTTCGTCCTCAACACCGAGACGGACAGCGCGCCGGCCAAAAGCTAGCGCCCCCAGCGACGCAGGCCGCGCCCTGGTCCCGAACACTTTCCTGCCGCGCAGGGAGGCGGGGAGCGGCTTGCCCAAAACCCACCCGGTTTCAGGTCAGCACAGATGAACGAAAACAAGATCCATGACGTAGCCATCGTCGGCTACGGCCCGGTCGGCCAGACCCTCGCCATCCTCCTCGGCAAGATGGGCTACAGCGTCGCCGTGTACGAGCGCTGGCAGTCCCTCTACCCGCTGCCGCGCGCGGTGTTCCACGACCACGAGATCCGCCGCGTATTCCGCATGATGGGCCTGGAAGAGGAACTGCAGGAGATTTCCCAGCCCTCGGCCTGCTACCAGTGGTTCAACGCCGACTGGAAGGTGCTGGTGGAAATCGACTGGTCGGCCGAGTCGATCAGCGACGGCCCCTTCGGCTACCTGTTCAACCAGCCGGGCCTGGAGGCCATCCTCGACCGTCGGGCCAAGGCCATCGCCAACGTCGAGGTCCACCAGGGCTGGGAAGTGCTGGGGCTGAGCCAGGACGCGCAGGGTTGCGAGCTGCGCATGCAACGCACCCAGCGCGGCGACGCGGCGCAGGCCACCGAGCAGCGCAGCGTGCGCGCCCGCT
Source organism: Pseudomonas citronellolis (assembly GCF_001586155.1). Lineage (NCBI taxonomy): Bacteria > Pseudomonadati > Pseudomonadota > Gammaproteobacteria > Pseudomonadales > Pseudomonadaceae > Pseudomonas > Pseudomonas citronellolis. Next base: position 4,194,685 of record NZ_CP014158.1, on the reverse strand, counting down.
ACGTGATCGGCGCCGACGGCGCCAACAGCGTGGTGCGCCGCGAATGTGGCATCGACTGGCAGGACCTGGGCTTCCAGGAGGACTGGCTGGTGGTCGACCTGCAGCCCAAGCCCGGCGTCGAGCTGGACGTGCCGGACATCGGCCAGTGGTGCAACCCGGCGCGGCCGACCACCATGGTCCCCGGCGGCCCCGGCTACCGCCGCTGGGAATTCATGCGCCTGCCCCACGAGAGCATCGAGGACCTGCAGAGCACCGACAAGGTCTGGGAACTGCTGGCGCCCTGGGTCACCCCGGACACCGCCAGCCTGGTGCGCCACGCCGTCTACCAGTTCCGCTCGCGCATCGCCCAGACCTGGCGCCACGGCCGCGTGCTGCTGGCCGGCGACGCCGCGCACCTGATGCCGCCGTTCATGGGCCAGGGCATGTGCTCGGGCATCCGCGATGCCTGGAACCTGTCCTGGCGCCTGGACCTGATCTTCCGCGGCATCTGCTCGGAGCAGCTGCTGGACAGCTACACCCTGGAGCGCAAGCCGCAGATCCGCGCGGTGATCGACGCCTCGGTGGAAATGGGCAAGGTGGTCTGCGTGGCCGACCCGCAGAAGGCCGCCGAGCGCGATGCCGCCTTCCTTTCCGGCCAGGTGCCGCCGCTGCCGCCGTTCCCCGGCCTGGTCGACGGCGTGGTGCACAAGGACGAACGCAACGGCCGCGCCCTGGGCCCGGCCGGCTGCCTGGGCGTACACGGCGAGATCGAGCGCGACGAACACCGCCAGCGCTACGACGACGCCTTCGGCCGCGGTTTCCACCTGGTGAGCATCGGCGACGACCCGCTGGCCGGGCTGGACGAGGCGCACAAGGCACTGCTCGAACAGCTGGAAGTGAAGGACGTGCGCCTGAGCGAGGACGGCGCGCCAGGCACCTGCCGCGACCTGTCCGGCAAGTACCACCAGTTCCTCCGCGCCGCCGGGCTGCAAGCCGTGCTGGTGCGCCCGGACTTCTACATCTACGGCGGCATCGGCCACGCCAGCGAACTGCCGCAACTGCTCGACGCGCTGCGCCGCGACCTGGCGCTGCAGCAGGGCCAGGGCGGCGCGCTGCGCGAGGCGCGGCGGCCGCTCGCCGCCCAGGTCTAGGTCCCTTCTGCCGCGGGGCACTCCCCCGCGGCACCCCTCTGAAAACAACAACAAGAGACAGAAGCATGCTCAACATCAAGGTGAAAACGCTTGGTGCGGTCCTGGCCGCCCTGGCGATCGTCGAATGCCATGCCGCCGAGGCGCCGGCGCCGGGGGAGGGCGCTCTGTTCAAGGGCCTCTTCGGCGACAGCCTGGAGCGCGACTACGGCATTACGGTTTCCGGCCTGCTGGACATCGCCTACGCGCGCAACAACCGCTCCACCCACGACGAACGCGAGGACGGCCTGAGCAACCTGCCGCTCACCGGCATGTCCGACGAGGGCCTGGAGTGGGGCAGCCTGCACCTGTTCGTCGACAAGGCGCTCAAGGGCACCTTCGTGCCGCGCATCACCCCGTTGCCGGGGCCCAAGCCGGAGGACTTCGCCTTCGGTTTCACCTTCGAGGCCAACTACGGGCGCAACGCCCAGTTCGCCCGGACCTTCGGCTGGGACATGCACTGGAACATGAACGAGGACGACGCCGCCAAGGCGCAGAAGGACAAGGACCGCTTCCTCGCCGTCCCCAACATCGCCGCCACCGCCTACGTGCCCTACGGGCCGGGCTTCAACTTCATGGCCGGGGTGTTCGGCCCGGCGCTGGGCTACGAGATCCCGCCGAACATCCGCCAGGCGCGCAACCCCTTCGCCAGCAAGACCTACGCCTTCGTCAGCGAGCCGGGCACCGTCTCCGGCGTGCTGGTCGGCACCCGCCTGCGCAATGACGCCAGCGGCATCCTCGGCCTGGAGCTGGGCGTGGTGCAGGGCTGGAACAACCTGCGCGACAACAACGACGGCAAGTCGCTGATGGGCGCCCTGCGCTGGCGCACGGCGGACATGAACACCTGGCTCGACTACGAGTTCATCGTCGGCAACGAGCAGAACGACAGCTTCTCCGACGTGCAGGCGCCGACCGCGCGGCTGGTCGCCGACAGCGGCCAGCTCAAGCAGCAGCACTCGCTCAACGGCTGGCACAGGTTCGACGAGCGCTGGTCCATGGGCGCCGAGCTGGTCTACGGCCACCAGGCCGGCGATGGCAAGGCCTCCACCGTCGACGTGGTGAGCGGCCCCGGCTTCGACGGCGCCCGCTGGTGGGGCGCCAACGCGGTCGTCACCTACCAGTACCGCCCGGACCTGTCCTTCTCCCTGCGCGGCGAGCATTTCAGCGACCCGGACGGCTTCATCCTGTTCCCCACCAGCACCGCCCGCGGCGACTACAACGCCCTCACCACCGGCCTGCGCTGGGATGTGACCGGCAACCTCTCGCTGCGCCCGGAAGTCCGCTACGACTGGTTCGACCCCCGCGACCACGACCGCCCCTACGGCAACGGCCGCGACCGCTCGCAACTCTCCACCATGGTCGAAGCGCTGTTCTACTTCTGACCGCCCGCCAACGTCCCGAGTACCCATGCCATGCACAACAACGACAACAAGTGGAATGCGCGCTACGAATACACGGCCGTCGCCATGCTCGCCCTGGGCTTCGGCCTGGTCGGCCTGGACCGCTTCATCATCCTGCCGCTGTTCCCGGTGATGATGAGCGAGCTGAACCTGGACTATCAGGACCTGGGCAACATCTCGGCGGTCCTCGCCATCGCCTGGGGGATTTCCTCGATCTTCATGGGCCGGCTGTCCGACCATATCGGCCGGCGCAAGGTGCTGATCCCCGCGGTGCTGCTGTTCTCCCTGCTGGCCGGGCTGTCCGGGCTGGCCAACGGCGTCGCCGCGCTGCTGCTGATCCGCGCGGTGATGGGCGTCTCCGAGGGCGCCTTCACACCCACCGCCATCGCCGCCACCGCAGAGTCCTCGCACCCGTCGCGGCGCGGGCTGAACATCGGCATCCAGCAGGCCTTCTTCCCGATCCTCGGCCTGGGCCTGGCGCCGATCCTCGCCACCCAGCTGCTGCTGGTGCTGCCGTCCTGGCGCTGGGTGTTCGTGGTGGTGTCGCTGCCCGGCTTCCTGCTCGCCTGGTTCATGTACCGCCGCCTGCGCGAGACCCGCGCGCCGGCGGCCGCCGAGGCGCCCCAGGAGCAGGGCCGCTGGCTGGACGCGCTACGCTACCGCAACGTGCCGCTGAACATCCTCGGCATGTTCTGCATGCTCACCAGCCTGTTCGTGCTCAGCGTGATGATGCCCAACTACCTCACCGACTACCTGCACCTGGGCGTGCAGCAGATGGGCTTCGTCATGTCCGCCATCGGCCTGGGCGGCTTCATCGGCCAGCTGGTGCTGCCGGGGCTTTCCGACCGCCTGGGACGCAAGCCGGTGGTGCTGGGCAGCTTCGTCGCCACCGGTGCCTGCATCTGGCTGCTGATGCACACCGGGGCCGAGCCGCTGACGCTGTTCGCGCTGCTGTTCCTCACCACCTTCTTCAACTTCAGCATGATCTGCATGACCGTCGGCCCGCTCACCGGCGAGTCGGTGCCGCTGCCCCTGGTGTCCACCGCCACCGGGCTGGTGGTGGGCATCGGCGAGGTGTTCGGCGGCGGCGTGGCGCCGGCCCTGGCCGGCTACATCGCCCAGCACCACGGCATCCAGTACACCCTCTACCTGGCCCTGGGCGGCGTGGCGCTCGGCGTTGCCGCCGCCAGCCTGCTGCGCGAGACCGCGCCGCTGCGACGCAAGGCGCCGGTCGGGCAGGCCGGAGACGTGGCCTGAAGCCGCTGGCCGTTACCGCCGACAGGATGTCGGCAGGGCGGAGCCGGGCCCACCGTCCCGGCTTCGTCCGCGTCATGCGCGGGATGCGCATGCCATCGCCGGCGCCATCCGCGCCGGCCGATGTTCCTTCCCTCGCGCAGGGCCTGGGCGGCGCCGGTCACGAGCCGGCGCCGCCCGGTGCCACCTGATGTAGTATCGGCATTCCCACGCCCGCGACGACGAACCCTTCATGATCGACATCCACAACGTCACCGCCTTCCAGCAGCAGACCCGCGTGCTCGACGGCTTTTCCCTGCACATCGGCGATGGCGAGAAGGTCGCCATCCTCGGCCCCAACGGCGCCGGCAAGAGCACCCTGCTCAAGCTGATCAGCCGCGAGCTGTACCCGGTGGAGCGCGAGGGCAGCCACCTGCGGCTGTTCGGCAGCGACACCGTCAACCTCTGGGACCTGCGCAGCCGCATCGGCTTCATCTCCCAGGACCTGCAGGACGACTACACACCCTACACCCAGGCCCTGGACGTGGTGGTCTCCGGCTTCTTCGGCTCGATCGGCGCCCACGGCCACCTGCAGCCCAGCGACGAGCAACTGGAGCAGGCCCGCGCGCTGCTGGCGGTGGTGGAGATGGCCGGCCACGAGCGGACCATGTTCCAGCGCCTGTCCACCGGGCAGAAGCGCCGCCTGCTGCTGGCCCGCGCGCTGGTCCACCGGCCGCGCGCGCTGATCCTCGACGAGCCGGCCAACGGTCTGGACATGGGCGCCAGCCTGGGCATGCTCAAGCTGCTGCGGCGCTTCTGCGGCGAGGCGCACGCCATGATCATCACCACCCACCACATCGACGAGGTCATCCCCGAGATCGAGCGCGTGGTGCTGCTGGACAAGGGCCGCATCGTCGCCGACGGGCCCAAGGCCGAGGTGCTGACCAGCGCCCGGTTGTCCGACCTCTACCAGACCGAGCTGCGCATCGACGAGCAGGACGGCTGGTACCGCTGCTGGCACGCCTGAAGCCGGCATCCCGATTCCCCTGACCCACCGGAGTAGAAACCCATGAAAGCCGCCATCGTCCATGCCTTCGACCAGCCGCCGCGCTACGGCGAGTTCGAGGCGCAGCCAGCCGCCGCCGGCGAGGTGCTGGTGCGCGTGCGCGCCGCCGCCCTCAGCCAACTGGTGCGCGCCCAGGCCAGCGGCAAGCACTACAGCAGCCCCCGGAGCCTGCCGGCGGTGCCCGGCGTCGACGGCGTGGGCCTGCTGGAAGACGGCACCCGCGTGTACTTCGCCTTCCCCCGCGCGCCCCACGGCGCCATGGCCGAGACCGTGGCGGTGGACGCGCGCTACTGCGTGGCGGTGCCCGACGGCATCGACGACATCACCGCCGCGGCCATCGCCAACCCCGGCATGTCGTCCTGGGCGGCGCTGCAGGAACGCGCGCACTTCAAGCCCGGCGAAAGCGTGCTGGTCAACGGCGCCGCCGGCACCTCCGGGCGCCTGGCCATCCAGGTGGCCAGGCACCTGGGTGCCTCGCGGGTGATCGCCACCGCGCGCAACCCGGCGGTGGAGGCGGAGCTGCGCGCCCTGGGCGCGGACCAGTTCATCCGCCTGGACCAGCCGGCCGAGCAGCTGACCGCCGAGCTGCGCGAGGAAATCCAGGGCCGCGGCATCGACGTGGTGCTGGACTACCTGTGGGGCCCGCCGGCGGCCTGCATCCTCGACGCCGCGGCCAGCCACGGCAGCGGCGAAGCCTCGCCGCGCCTGCGCTTCGTCAACATCGGCTCGCTCGCCGGGGCGAGCCTGCCGCTGAACGCCGGCGCGCTGCGCAGCTCCGGCCTGGAGCTGCTCGGCAGCGGCCTGGGCAGCGTCTCCAACGAAGGCCTGGTGCAGGTGATCGGCCAGTTGCTGCGGGCCATCGAGCCGGCCGGGCTGAAGGTGGACGCCGAGGCGGTGCCGCTGAGCGAGGTCGAGTCGGCCTGGCAGCGCAGCGCCGCCGAGCGCATCGTCTTCACCCTGTGATCGGGTAGCCGCGGGGGAGGAATACCCTGCCTCCCGGTAACCTGTAGGAGCGGGCCCTGCCCGCGATTTCGCGCGCAGGGCGCGCTCCTACATTGGAATGGCGAGGGTGGGCAGTGTAGGAGCGGATCTCATCCGCGAATCGCGCCGGGACGACCGGCTATCGCGGACAAGGTCCGCTCCTACGCCCGTGCTTCCTGGAACCGTAGGGGCGGACTCCGTCCGCGATTCGGGCTTCCGGAAGCGTAGGGCGAATAACCGTTCGCGGTTATCCGCCGATACACCGAGGCCATGGCCGTGTGCCCAGGCCAACCCTGGAGCGTCGTAGGATGGCGTTGAGCGAAGCGATACCCATCGCCATGGCCGCATGGGTTTCGCAGGCTCAACCCATCCTACGAAAAGCGTTTCGGCGCAGCCGGCAAGACAGCTACTCCTGCGACGGAGGCTCCCGGGAGCGTAGGGCGAATAACCGTTCGCGGTTATCCGCCGATACGCCGAGGCCATGGCCGTGTGCCCAGGCCAACCCTGGCGCGTCGTAGGATGGCGTTGAGCGAAGCGATACCCATCGCCATGGCCGCATGGGTTTCGCCAAGGCTCAACCCATCCTACGAAAAGCGCTTCGGCGTAGTCGGCAAGACTGTGATCAGCGCTTCCCATCGGCAGGCACGTACACCACCCCGGCCATCAGCCGGGCGATCGCAAAGGTCGACCAGTACGACAACCGCGGCGAGCTGCGACGGGTTTGACCTCTTGCACTTTTTAAGGTAATCACCTTAGGCGTGGGGCTCGTTGCGCCGCCCGCCGTGCCTTTGCGCATGGCCTGGGTGCGCAGCGGCGCCGTATGGCGAACGATCCTGAGGAGGATGCCGCGTTGTCGAAACTGGCCAGCTATTACAACAACAAGATCGCCGTGGTCACCGGCGCCGGCTCGGGTATCGGCCGGGCCATCGCCCAGCGCCTGGGCGCGCTGGGCGCCCGGGTGTACTGCACCGACGTCGATGGCGCGGCGGCGCAGCGCGTCGCCGAGGGGTTGCCCAATGCCGCCGGCGAGGCGCTGGACGTCACCGACGCCGCGGCGCTGGCGGCCTTCGCCGAGCGCGTGTATGCCCGCGAGGGCAGGGTGGACCTGCTGTTCAACAATGCCGGCGTCGGCCATGCCGGGCGGGTGGAGGACACCGAGCTGGCCGACTGGCGCTGGGTCTTCGAGGTCAACCTGATGGGCGTGGTGCACGGCATCCACGCCTTCCTGCCGCGCATGCTGGCGCAGCCCGGGCGCGGGCACATCGTCAACACCGCCTCCGGCGCCGGGCTGATCCCGATGCCGCGCACCGCGCCCTACTGCGCCTCCAAGCACGCGGTGGTCGGGCTGTCGCAGTCGCTGGCGGCGGAACTGGCCGGGCGCAACGTCGACGTCACCATCCTCTGCCCGGGCACCATCGACACCGCCATCATCCGCAACACCCGCATGCGCGGGGCCGGCGCCGAGCAGCGGCAGTCGCGGGCCGTCGAGTACTACGCGCGGCGCGGCGTGTCGCCCGACCGGGTGGCGGCGGACGTGCTCACGGACATCAGCAAGGGGCGGCTGTTCTGCGTCACCCCGCGCAGCGAGGTGGGCGTCGGCTGGCTGCTGCAGCGCCTGTCGCCGCGGCTGATGCAGCGGATCATGCGGGCGCGCATGGACAAGGTGGAGGCCACGGACTGAGACGCCGGGCGCGGGGCCGGCGAGCGGCCCCGCGCGTCACTCGGCCGGGTCGCCGGCGGCCGCGCGGACGTCGCGCGAGCGCACCAGGTAGGGCTCGAACAGCGCCGCCATCTGGTTGTAGCCCCAGTTCAGGTGCTTGCGGGTGACGCGCACGATGCCGTGCCGCGAGTGCAGGTATTCGATCCAGTAGGTGGAGACGATCCAGGCGTTCTCCAGCAGCGCCTCGATCTGCTCCTCGCGCAGGTTCATGCGCCCGCTGCCGATCATCGCCAGCAGCTTGGCGCGGCCGTGGGCCTGGACCTCGTCGGAGAGCGTCTGCAGGCGCGGGCGCAGGCTGGGGTCGAGGGCGAACAGGGTCATGCTGTCGCGGTAGAAGAAGCGCCATTCCCACATCAGCTGGAACCACAGGTGCAGGTCGTCCTGCTGCGAGGCCACGCGCAGCTGCTCGGCGGCGAACTGCTCGAACAGCTCGCTGACGATGTCGGCCTTCTTCTTGAAGTAGTAGTACAGGTTGCCCTCGTTGATGCCCACCGCCTCGGCGATGGCCGCGGTGGTCACGGCGGCCACGCCGCTGGTGTTGAACAGCTTGCGGCACGTGACCAGGATGCGCTCCCGGGTGTTCTGGCGCTTCATGGGCTTCACCTGTTCGGCGGTTGACATTGTAAGGTGTTCACCTTAGATTCGGTTTTAAGGTGCCTACCTTAAAGCAGGCGCCGGAGTTTTTGCATCTTAGCGACGCTTCACCGCATAAAAAAGCATCCCCCGGCGGCGTCGGGGGTACGACAACAGCGTGGAGATCCAGATGTCGGTCGAGCATTTCGATGTACTGGTGGTGGGCGCCGGGCTGTCCGGCATAGGCGCCGGCTACCACCTGAAGACGCGTTGCCCGGAGCGCAGCCTGGCGATCCTGGAGGCGCGCGAATCCATCGGCGGCACCTGGGACCTGTTCCGCTACCCCGGCGTGCGCTCGGACTCGGACATGTTCACCCTGGGCTATGCCTTCCGCCCCTGGAAGGCCGGCAAGGCCATCGCCGACGGCGCCAGCATCCTCGAATACATCCGCGACACCGCGCGGGAGTTCGGCATCGACCGGCACATCCGCTTCGGCCACCGCATCGTCTCGGCGGCCTGGTCGTCGCAGCATGCGCTGTGGCAGCTGCAGGTCGAGGTGGGCGGCCAGCTGCGCGGCTTCACCTGCAACTTCCTCTACCTGTGCAGCGGCTACTACCGCTACGACGCCGGCCACCTGCCGGCGTTCCCCGGCATCGAGCGCTTCAAGGGGCGCCTGGTGCACCCCCAGCAATGGCCGCAGGACCTCGACTACCAGGGCAAGCGCATCGTGGTGGTGGGCAGCGGCGCCACCGCCGTGACCCTGGTGCCGAGCCTGGCCGGCGAGGCGGCCCACGTCACCATGCTGCAGCGCTCGCCGTCTTACGTGCTGTCGCTGCCGGACACCGATGCCCTGGCCGACGGCCTGCGCAAGCTGCTGCCGGAGAAACTGGCGCACAAGCTGGTGCGCGCCAAGAACGTGCTGCTGAGCCTGTTCCTCTACCGCCTCTGCCGGCACCGCCCGAACCTGGCCAAGCGCCTGATCCGCAGCGGCATGCGCCGCTACCTGGGCGAGGGCTTTCCCCTCGACCCGCACTTCGCACCCAGCTACCAGCCCTGGGACCAGCGCCTGTGCCTGGTGCCCAACGGCGACCTGTTCCGCGCCCTGCGCAAGGGCAGCGCCTCCATCGTCACCGACCGCATCGAGGGTTTCAGCGAGCACGGCGTGCGCCTGGCCTCGGGCCAGGAGCTGGCGGCGGACATCCTGGTCGCCGCCACCGGCCTGGAGCTGGTGCCTTGCGGCGGCATCCGCTTCGAGGTCGACGGGCGCCCGGTCGCGGTGGGCGACACCTACAGCTACAAGGGCCTGATGATGTCCGGGCTGCCCAACGCGGCGGTCTGCGTCGGCTACACCCACCTGTCCTGGACGCTGCGCGCGGACCTCGCCTCCCTCTACGTCTGCCGCTTGCTGCGCTACATGGCGCGCAAGGGCTACAGCCACTGCGTAGCCCAGGCGGACGACCCGCGGATGCCCGCCGCGCCGCTGCTGGACCTGCAGTCCGGCTACATCCTGCGCGCCGCGCCGCTGTTCCCCAAGCAGGGCCCGGGCGCGCCCTGGCGGCAGAAGCAGAGCTACCTGGGCGACCTGCTGGACATGCGTTTCGGTCGCCTGGCCCAGCGCAACCTGAAGTTCCACCGCACCACGCCGGCCGGGGAGGCCCTGCAACCCGGCACCTGAGCCGCGCCGCTGCAGCTTCCCGTGACGATGATCAGGGCCGGCGCCACAGCCGGGCCCGCTACCAGACTGCGAAGGAACGACCATGGCCTTTATCGAACGTGAAACCCCCGGCGCCGGCGATGCGGCGCAGATCGCCGAACTGCAGCGGCTGCTCGCCGCCCAGCGCCGCGCCTTCCTCGCCGAGCCGATGCCCAGCCTGGCCCAGCGCCTGGCGCTGCTCGGCACCCTGGCGAGCATGCTGCTGGCCAACCGCACGCGCATCCAGGAGGCCATCGCCAGCGACTTCGGCAGCCACCCGAAGCAGTTCGCCGACCTGGTCGAGTGCCTGGGCGTGGCGGGGCGCGCGCAGTACGTCGCCGAGCACCTGGTGAGCTGGATGAAGCCCCAGGCGCGGCCCATGGACCCGGCCCTGTACGGCAGCGCCAAGGCCTACGTGGTGGCGCAGCCCAAGGGCGTGGTCGGCAACATGGCGCCGTGGAACTTCCCCTTCGACATCGGCCTGGGCCCGGTGGTGGAGATGCTCGCCGCCGGCAACCGGGTGATCGTCAAGCCCTCCGACCTGGCCCCGGCCTGCAGCGAGCTGCTGCTGGAGATGCTCGCCAGCCACTTCGACGCCGAGCAGCTCGCCGCGGTGGCCGGCGGCCTCGACCTGGCCCGGGCCTTCGCCGAACAGCCCTGGGACCACCTGATGTACACCGGCAGCACCGAGGTCGGCCGCCAGGTGGCGGTGGCCGCGGCGCACAACCTGGTGCCGGTGACCCTGGAGCTGGGCGGCAAGTGCCCGGCGATCATCGCCCCCGGCGGCCTGGACGAGGCCGCGGTGGAGCAGATCGTCGGCTGCAAGACCATCAAGAACGGGCAGATGTGCGTGACCGTGGACTACGTGCTGGTCCACGAGGACGACCGCGAGCGTTTCGTCCGGATGGTCGGCGCGCTGCTGGACAGCCGCCTGCCGGGCTACGCCAGCCGCGCCGACACCACCGGCATCATCAACCCGCGGCACCTGCAGCGCCTGCTCGGCTACCTCGACGACGCCCGCGCCAGGGGCGCCAGCCTGGTGCAGTTCGGCGGCGAGGCGCAGCCGCAGGCGCGGCGCCTGCCCTTCACCCTGGCCCTGGACGTGGACGACGGCATGCAGCTGATGCAGCGGGAGATCTTCGGTCCGATCCTGCCGGTGCTCACCTACCGCGAGCTGGACCAGGCCATCGCCTACGTCAACGCCCACGAGCGGCCGCTGGGCATCTACGTGTTCTCGGCCCACCCGGCCAGCGCCCACCGGGTGCTCGGCCGCACCGTTTCCGGCGGCGCCTGCATCAACTGCGCGGCGCTGCAGGCCGCGGTGCCCGGCCTGCCGTTCGGCGGCATCGGCAAGAGCGGCAGCGGGCGCCAGCACGGCCATGAAGGATTCCTGGAGTTTTCCAACCTGCGCTCGGTGGTCGAGCGCGGTCAGGACGACCGGGTACGCGCCATGTTCGCCCCCTACGGCGAACTGGCCGACGCCCTGATCGCCGCTGCCGTCGGCGGTTGAGGGGGAGGGGGTTCGCGCCGGCCCGGCGGGCCGCGCGGCACATGCCAACCCCGCCGCGGCCGGGCCGCGGCGGACGTGGATCGAGTCATCCATCAAGGAGCGCCAAATGATAAGAACAATAAGGTTCGCCGGCTTCAGCACGAAGGTACTGGCGGTGGTGGTGGGCGTCGGCGTCAGTGCCGAGGCCTCGGCGGTCAATTTCAACATCGGCGAGATCCAGGGGCAGTTCGACTCCTCGCTGTCCATCGGCGCCAGCTGGAGCACCCAGAGTCCCAAGCAGGACCTGATCGGCGCGGCCAACGGCGGCCACGGCTTCACCCAGACCAACGACGACGGCCGGCTGAACTTCAAAAAGGGCGAGACCTTCTCGAAGATCTTCAAGGGCATCCACGACCTGGAGCTGAAGTACGGCGACTTCGGCGTCTTCACCCGCGGCAAGTACTGGTACGACTTCGAGCTCAAGGACGAAAGCCGCCAGTGGAAGGACATCGACGACCACGGCCGCAAGGAAGGCGCCAAGTCTTCCGGCGCGCAGCTGCTCGACGCCTTCGGCTACTACAACTACAGCATCGCCGAGAAGCCCGGCAGCGTGCGCCTGGGCAAGCAGGTGGTGAGCTGGGGCGAGAGCACCTTCATCCTCAACTCGATCAACAGCATCAACCCCATCGACGTCGCCGCCTTCCGCCGCCCCGGCGCCGAGATCAAGGAAGGCCTGATCCCGGTGAACATGGCCTTCATCTCCCAGGGCCTGACCGACCAGCTGTCGATGGAAGCCTTCTACCAGCTGGAGTGGGACCAGACCGTCATCGACAACTGCGGCACCTTCTTCTCCACCACCGACGTGGCCGCCGACGGCTGCCGGAGCAACTACAACATCCTCGACCCGGCCTCGGTCGCCGGCCTCAACGCGCCGGCGACCAAGGCCGTGCTCAACTCCCTGGGCGTCACCGTCACCCCCGAGGGCCTGATGGTGCCGCGCGGCGCCGACCGCGACGCGCGCGACTCCGGGCAGTGGGGCCTGGCCCTGCGCTGGCTGGGCGACAACACCGAGTACGGCGCCTACTTCATGAACTACCACAGCCGCACGCCCATCGTCAGCATGCAGAACGCCAACCGCGGCGACATCGGCAATGCCCTGCTGGCGCTTTCCAGCCCGGCCACCGCGGCGCTGGCCCAGCCGATCCTGCTCGGCCGCGGCAGCTACTTCCTCGAATACCCCGAGGACATCCGCCTGTACGGCCTGAGCTTCTCCACCACGCTGCCGACCGGCACCGCCTGGAGCGGCGAGATCAGCTACCGGCCGAACATGCCGCTGCAGACCAACACCACCGACCTCACCCCGTTGCTGGCCACCACCGTGGCCGGCGGCTTCGCCAGCGGCGGCGTGGCCGGCGCGCTGGGGACGGCCGGGCAGGTCAGCCACGGCTACATCCGCAAGGAGGTCACCCAGGCGCAGACCACCTTCACCCAGTTCTTCGACCAGGTGATGGGCGCCGAGCGCCTGACCCTGGTGGGCGAGCTGGGCCTGACCTACGTCGGCGGCATGACCGACGACGTCGGCGAGCGCTACGGCCGCGACGCCGTCTACGGCGTGCCGGAGAACCCGGCGGCGGCCAGCCGCTACGGCAGCCACGGCTTCTACACCTCGTCGTCCTGGGGCTACCGCGCGCGGGCCATCTGGGACTACCCCAACGTCATCGCCGGCATCAACCTCAAGCCCAACCTGGCCTGGTCCCACGACGTCGACGGCTACGGCCCGGTGTTCAACGAGGGCAGCAAGGCCGCCAGCATCGGCCTGGACGCCGACTACCAGAACACCTACACCGCCAGCCTTTCCTACACCAACTTCTTCGGCGGCGATTACAACACCATCAGCGACCGCGACTTCGTCGCGCTCAGCTTCGGCGTGAACTTCTGAGGAGGGAGCCTGCATGAACAAGCCCAAGATACAGTTGCACGGCATCGCCCTGGTCCTGAGCCTGCTGGCGGGCCACGCGCTGGCGGCGGCCACGCCGGACGAGCTGGCCAAGCTCGGCACTTCGCTGACTCCGCTGGGCGCGGAGAAGGCCGGCAACGCCGACGGCAGCATCCCGGCCTGGACCGGCGGCCTCAAGCCCGACGCCGCGCCGGTGACCGCCAATGGCTTCCTCGGCGACCCCTACGCCGGCGAGCAGCCGCTGTTCACCATCACCGCGAAGAACCTCGAGCAGTACCGCGCGCGCCTGTCCGAGGGGCAGCTGGCGATGTTCCAGCGCTACCCGGACAGTTACCGCATGCCGGTGTACACCAGCCACCGCTCCAACGCGGTGCCCGAGGCGATCTACGCGGCGGCGAAGGTCAGCGCCCGGAAGACCCGCCTGATCCCCAGCGGCAACGGCCTGGAAGGCTTCACCGACAGCCGCTACTACGCCTTCCCCATCCCCCACGACGGCCTGGAAGTGGTGTGGAACCACATCACCCGCTACCGCGGCGGCAACCTGCGGCGCCTGTACGTGCAGGCCGCGCCGCAGGTCAACGGCAGCTACAGCCTGGTCAACTTCGAGGACGAGGTGGCCTTCCCCGACAAGATGCCCGACCTGCCGGCGGACACCGCCGCCAACGCGCTGCTGTACTTCAAGCAGCAGATCACCGCGCCGGCGCGCCTGGCCGGCAACGTGCTGCTGGTGCACGACTTCCTCGACCAGGTGAAGCAGCCGCGCATGGCCTGGATCTACAACGCCGGCCAGCGCCGCGTGCGCCGCGCCCCGCAGGTGGCCTACGACGGCCCCGGCACCGCCGCCGACGGCCTGCGAACCTCGGACAACTTCGACATGTACAACGGCGCGCCGGACCGCTACGACTGGAAGCTGATCGGCAAGAAGGAGTTGTACATCCCCTACAACAACTTCCGCCTGGCCGCGCCGACGGTGAAGTACGCCGACATCCTCAAGGCCGGCCACACCAACCCGGAGCTGGCGCGCTACGAACTGCACCGGGTGTGGGTGGTGGAGGCAACGCTGAAGAGCGGCGAGCGCAACATCTACGCCAAGCGCCGCTTCTACCTCGACGAGGACAGCTGGCAGATCGCGATGTCCGACCTCTACGACGGCCGCGGCCAGCTGTGGCGGGTCGGTCGCGCCATGCTGATGCCCTACTACCAGCGCGAAGTGCCGGCCTATGCCTTCGAGGAACTCGACGACCTGATCGCCGGACGTTACATCGTCACCGGCCTGAGCAACGAGGAGAAGACCTTCGTGCAGTTCGACCTCAAGGCCTCGCCGGCCGACTTCACCCCCTCGGCGCTGCGCAGCACCGGGGTGCGCTGAAACCCGGCCACCGCCCTGTGCGCGTGAGCGGGCAGGGCGGTGGCGCCTTGCTCGCCAGCGTGGCGTTCAGGCCTGGCCGGCGCCAAGATCCGCCACTACCAGGTCGACGAAGCTGCGCAGCTTCGGCGGCATGCGTCGGTCGCTGGCGTACAGCAGGTGCACCGGCCGCGCCGGCATCTGCAGCTGGGGGAACAGCCGCACCAGGCTGCCCCGGCGCAGGTCTTCGGCGAGCATCGCCTCGGCGCCGAGGAGGATGCCCAAGCCGTCGCGCGCCGCGGCTCGCTGGGCGCGCGCGTCGTTGACCTGGAAGCGGCTGCCGCGGGAGAAGTACTGCAGGCTTTCGCTGTCGAGCATCAGCCAGTCGCTGGCCGCCGCGGGCGACTGGAAGGTGAAGCCCAGGCACTGGTGCCGGGCCAGCTCGGCCGGGGCATGTGGCGTGCCGTGCTCGGCCAGGTAGTCCGGCGAGGCGCAGGCCACCAGCCGGTAGGGCGCCAGCGGCCGGGCCACCAGGCTGGAGTCGCCCAGGGTGCCAATGCGGATGACCGCCTCGAAGCCGTCGTCGATCAGGTCCACCAGGCGGTCGTTGAGCGACAGTTCCACCTGCACCTCGGGGTGCGTGCGCAGGTAGCGGCCGAGCAGCGGCAGCAGGCAGTAGGTGCCGTAGGTCACCGGGGCGCTGATGCGCAGGCGCCCGCGCGGCACCGCGCTGTGGTTCAGGGCCAGGGCGTCGGCCGCTTCCGCCTCGGCCAGCACCAGCTTGCAGCGTTCGTAGTACTGCTGGCCGACCTCGGTGAGGCTCTGCCGGCGGGTGGTGCGGTTGAGCAGCTTGACGCCCAGGCGCTCCTCCAGTGCGCCGACGTGCTTGCCGACCATCTGCGAGGACATGCCCAGGGCCGCGCCGGCGGCGGAGAAGGAGCCGCTGTCGGCGGCCTTGACGAATACCGCCATGCTTTGCAGACGATCCATGATTCAAAACTCGCGATTCAAAACCAATGGTTTCGGCACTTGCAAATGGAGGCCGATTTTTCCGCCTCCAGGTTTCAAATAGCATCCTGGCTTCCGGGTTGGCTGGCAAGCGCCAGCCGCCCCCCACCGAGAATGGACAACGGGAGACAGGCGATGCGTATCGGAATCATCGGGGCGGGCTTCATCGGCCGCGCCCTGGCAGAACTGGGCGTGAAGAACGGCTACGAGGTGATGCTCAGCAACTCCCGTGGCCCGCACACATTGACCAGCACCATGATCGCCCTGGGCTGCCGGATCGGCAGCGTGGAGCAGGCCGCCAGCTTCGGCGACCTGTTGCTGCTGGCCATCCCCTTCGGCCGCTACCGCGAGCTGCCGGCCCAGGCCTTCGCCGGCAAGATCGTGCTGGACGCCAACAACTACTACCCGCAGCGCGACGGCCAGTTCGCCGAGCTGGACAGCCAGGCGACCACCACCAGCGAACTGCTGGCGCAGCACCTGCAAGGCGCCCGCGTGGTCAAGGCCTTCAACGCCATCCTCGAACGCGACCTGGTGGCCGACGCGCGGCCCGCCGGCGCCGCCGACCGCCGCGCGCTGCCGATCGCCGGGGACGATGCGCAGGCCAAGCAGGCGGCCGCTGAACTGCACGAGCGCTTCGGCTACGACGTGGTCGACGCCGGCCCCCTGGCCGAGGGCTGGCGTTTCGAACGCGCGCGCCCGGCCTACTGCCGGCGCCTGGACAGCGCCGGCCTGCGCGCCGCGCTGGCCGATACCGGGCCCAACCAGGCCGAAGGCGCCTGGCGCAGCTGACGCGGCGCGGGGGAGGGCTCTGGCGCGGGGGATTCTGGTTTGCCACGAGTGA
Organism: Pseudomonas citronellolis; assembly: GCF_001586155.1. Classification (NCBI taxonomy): domain Bacteria; kingdom Pseudomonadati; phylum Pseudomonadota; class Gammaproteobacteria; order Pseudomonadales; family Pseudomonadaceae; genus Pseudomonas; species Pseudomonas citronellolis. The sequence continues at coordinate 4,178,213 of NZ_CP014158.1, read as the reverse complement.
CTCCGATAGTATGGGCGGCATGCCCAAGAGTCCCTCCGCACCGCCCGCCGCCAGGCCCTCCCGGCCTGTTTCGCCGCAGGAAAAGATCGCTTTCGTACCGCTGCCCAGCTGGATCCAGGCAGCGGCGCGCTGCGGTTTCGCCATCGACCCCATCCTCCGCGAGATCGGCGTGCGGGTGGATGGCATCCGCCTCAACGAGGTCAGCATCAGCCTGGCCCAGTCCAGCCGGCTGATCGAGGCCTGCGTCGCCCGCTCCGAGGCGGCCAGGGCGCGTGGCGAGCATTTCCCCTTCGTCTTCGGCGAGTCCTTCGCCTTCGGCTCGATCCCCGAGATCGAGACCTACCTGGCCACCTGCACCACGCTGCGCAAGGCGCTGCGCGCGCTGGACTGGGTCAGCGAGCTGATGAGCCAGAGCCTGCGCATGACCCTGCACGAAAGCAGCCGCTACGCCCAGCTGCGCATCGACCTGGGCGACTACCAGGCCTGGCCGGCGCCGACGCGCTACTTCACCGAGGCCTGGCTGGCCTCGATGCTGCGCTTCACCCGCACGCTGATCGGCCGCAACGCCGTGGAACGCGTGCTGGTGCGCCATGCCGCGCCGGAGTATGGCGAACTCTATGCCCGCCACTTCGCTGCCGAAGTGCGTTTCGAGCAGCCCTGCAACGCCATCGTGCTGCCCCGCGAACTGCTCGACCAGCCGCTGTTCGGCGCCTTGCCCGAGCTGCATCGGCAGGCCGAGGTGAGCATCGAGCAACGGGTTTCCCGGCTGACCTCGCAGGTGGGCATCAGCGGCCAGCTGGAACGGCTCTTCGGCGAGCGCCCGGCCTTGCTCAGCCTGGGCATCGAGGGCAGCGCCGAGGAACTCGGCATGCAGGTGCGCACCCTGCAGCGGCGCCTGCGGAGCGAGGGCGAGAGCTTCGCCGCGCTGCAGGCGCGCCTGCGCTTCCGCCAGGCCAGCAAGCTGCTGCGCGAAACCGACCTGGACCTGGACAGCATCAGCGAGCGCCTCGGTTTCTCCGAACGGCGCGCCTTCACCCGGGCCTTCAGCCGCTGGGCCGGCATGTCGCCCAGCGTCTTCCGGCGTTCGCAGAAGGGCTGAGGGCCCGGCTGGCAGCGACCGCCTTCGACTGTCGTCTTCGGTCCCCTGGGCGTCGCGGGCGGTCCTAGTTGCGCCCCGGGCCTGGCCCTATCGTTCTGCCACACCCCCGCCGGCCAGGCGGGCGGTGCCAGAACAATAAGAGGCCCAGCCTCAGGAGCGCCGAATGACAAGAACAAATCGGCAGGCCAACCTTGCGTCGCAGGTACTGACCTTCTCGGTCGTACTGGGATTGGCCGCCCCCGCCCATGCCTACAACTTCACCCTCGGCGAGATCGAAGGCCAGCTCGACTCCTCGCTTTCCTTCGGCGCCAGCTGGGGGACCTCGAAAATCGACAGGAACCTGGTCGGCATCAACAACGGCGGGCGCGGCCCGACCGCCACCGGCGACGACGGCCGCCTCAACTTCAAGCGCGGCGAAACCTTCTCGAAGATCTTCAAGGGCATCCACGACCTGGAGCTGAAGTACGGCGACTACGGTGCGCTGCTGCGCGGCCGCTACTGGTACGACTTCGAACTCAAGGACGAAAACCGGCCCTGGAAGGACATCGACGACCACGGCCGCGACGAGGGCGCCAAGGCCTCCGGCGGCGAAATCCTCGACGCCTTCGTCTACCGCAACTACGACATCGGCGGGCAGCCCGGCGCGGTGCGCCTGGGCAAGCAGGTGGTGAGCTGGGGCGAGAGCACCTTCATCGCCAACGGCATCAACGCCATCAACCCGGTGGACGTTTCCGCCCTGCGCCGCCCCGGCGCCGAGGTCAAGGAAGCGCTGATCCCGGTGAACATGCTCTCGCTGTCGCAGAGCCTCGGCGACTCGCTGAGCGTCGACGGCTTCTACCAGCTGGAATGGCAGAAGACCGTGGTCGACAACTGCGGCACCTTCTTCTCCAGCTCCGATGTGGTGGCCAAGGGCTGCAACGACAACAACCGCGTCGGCTCGCCGGCCATCGCGCCCCTGGAGCCCCTGGCGCGGGCCTTCGGCATCGGCTTCGACGTCGACGCCGAGGGCGTCGCCATCCCCCGCGGCAAGGACCGCGAGGCGCGCGACTCCGGGCAGTGGGGCCTGGCCCTGCGCTGGCAGACCGACAACGTCGAGTACGGCGGCTACTTCATCAACTACCACAGCCGCACGCCGTTCCTCTCCACCCGGACGCCCAGCGGCCTGCTCGCGGTGGCCGCCAACCCGGCCTTCAACGCTGCCGCAGGGCCCCTGGCCGGCGGCCTGCTGCAGAGCGCCGCGCTGGGCACCGGCCAGTATTTTCTCGAATACCCGGAAAACATCCGCCTCTACGGCCTGAGCTTCGCCACCACGCTGCCCACCGGCACCGCCTGGAGCGGCGAGATCAGCTACCGGCCCAACGCGCCGCTGCAGATCAACACCACCGACCTGCCGCGGGCGCTGCTCAACCCCATCAGCGGCGGCCTCGCCTCGCCAACCATCCCCACCAGCGAGGGCGCCTACAACCAGGGCTACCGGCGCAAGGAGATCACCCAACTGCAGACCACCTTCACCCACTTCTTCGACCAGGTGATGGGCGCCGAGCGCCTGACCCTGGTGGGCGAGGTGGCCTACGACCACGTCGGCGGCCTGGAGAGCACCCACGACCTGCGCTACGGCCGCGACCCCAACTTCGGCAGCGTCGACGACCCGGCGCAGCGCGCCGAGTTCGGCACCGCCGGCTTCGTCACCCGCGACTCCTGGGGCTACCGCGTGCGCGCGCTGTGGGACTACAACAACGTGTTCGCCGGGGTGAACCTCAAGCCCAACCTGGCCTGGTCCCAGGACGTCGACGGCTACGGCCCCAACGGGCAGTTCAACCAGGGCGCCAAGGCCGCCAGCGTCGGCCTGGACGCGGACTACCTGAATACCTATACGGCCAGCCTTTCCTACACCAACTTCTTCGACGGCAAGTACAACACCCAGGGCGATCGCGACTTCCTTGCGCTCAGCTTCGGCGTGAACTTCTGAGGAGCCACAGATGCGTGCAACAACCCGATGGTTCGCTTCCCTGACCCTTTCCCTGCTGGCCACCAGCGTGCTGGCCGCGGCCACCCCCGACGAGGCCGCCAAACTCGGTAGCAGCCTCACCCCGCTGGGCGCGGAGAAGGCCGGCAACGCCGACGGCAGCATCCCGGCATGGACCGGCGGCCTGCCGACCGATGCCGCGCCGATCGCCGCCGGCGGCTTCGTCGGCGACCCCTATGCCGGCGAGAAGCCGCTGTTCGTGATCACCGCGCAGAACCTGCAGCAGTACCGCGGCAAACTCACCGAGGGCCAGTTGGCGCTGTTCCAGCGCTACCCGGACAGCTACCGCATCCCGGTGTACAGCAGCCACCGCAGCGCGGCGCTGCCGCAGAAGATCTACGACCTGGCCAAGGTCAGCGCCCAGCGCACCAGGCTGGTGGAGGGCGGCAGCGGCCTGGCCGACTTCACCGACAGCCGCTATTACGCCTTCCCCATCCCGCACAACGGCCTGGAGGTGATCTGGAACCACATCACCCGCTACCGCGGCGGCACCTTGCGGCGCTCCATCGTGCAGGCGGCGCCGCAGACCAATGGCGAATACAGCCTGGTCAACTTCGAGGACGAGATCGCCATGCCCGACGGCCTGCCCGACCTGCCGGCGGACAAGGCGGCCAACCTGCTCTTCTACTACAAGCAGAAGGTCACCGCGCCGGCGCGCCTGGCCGGCAACGTGTCGCTGGTGGCCGAGACCATCGACCAGGTCAAGGAGCCGCGCCTGGCCTGGGTCTACAACGCCGGCCAGCGCCGCGTGCGGCGCGCCCCGCAGATCGCCTACGACGGCCCCGGCACCGCCGCCGACGGCCTGCGCACCTCGGACAACCTGGACATGTTCAACGGCGCGCCGGACCGCTACGAGTGGAAGCTGCTGGGCAAGCGGGAAATCTACATTCCCTACAACAACTATCGGCTGGCCTCGCCGCAGCTGAAATACGCCGACATCCTCAAGCCCGGGCACATCAACCAGGACCTGACGCGCTACGAGCTGCACCGCGTGTGGGTGGTGGAAGCGAGCCTGAAGAGCGGCGAGCGCAACATCTACGCCAAGCGCCGCTTCTACCTCGACGAGGACAGCTGGCAGATCGCCGAGTCGGAGCTCTACGACGGCCGCGGCCAGCTCTGGCGGGTGGGCGAGGCGCAGTTGTACCAGCAGTACGACAAGCAGATCCCGGTGTACGCCCTGGAAGCCTTGTATGACCTGATCGCCGGGCGCTACATCGCCATCGGCCTGGGCAACGAGGAAAAGGCGCCTGTGCAATACGGGATCGAGCTTTCTTCCAGTGACTTCAGTACAGCAGCACTGCGCAACGACGGCGTGCGCTAAGGGAGGCGATATGTTTCTGAGTATCCAGCAGGCCCGCGAACTGGCCGAAGCCGGCATGCGCGGTTGCGGCCACAGCGCCGAAGAGGCGAGGGTGATCGCCGACCACCTGATCGACTGCGAACTGCGCGGGCTGTCCTATGGCGGCCTGCCGCGGGCGCTGTCGATCATCGAGCGGATCGCCGCCAGCCCCACGCCGCCGCGGCCGATCCGTATCGAGCGGGAAAGCGCGGTGTCGGCGGCCATCGACGGCGGCGACCAGGTCGGCTACCTGGTCGCCCAGCGCGCCACCGACCTGGCCATCGCCAAGGCCCGCGACAGCGGCGTGGCCGTGGTCGGCGCCCGCCAGACCTGGTACACGGGGATGTTCTCCTACTACCTGGAACAGGTCACCGGCGCCGGCTTCGCCGGCATGATCGCCGGCAGCGGCGGGCACATAGTGGCGCCCCACGGCGGCACCGAAAAGCGCTTCGGCACCAACCCCATCGCCTTCGGCTTCCCCACCCCGACGGCGCCGATGATCTGGGACATCGGCACCTCCAGCGTGATGCTCGCCGAGGTGCTGCTGAAGCTGCGCCTGGGCGAGCAGCTGGCGCCGGGCCTGGCCTTCGACGGGCAAGGCCAGCCGACCCGCGAACCGGCCGAAGCCCTGGCCGGCGCCTTCAGCGTCTGGGGCGGCCACAAGGGCTCGGGCCTGGCGCTGGTGGTGCAACTGCTGGGCATGCTCTGCGGCGCCGCGGCGGCCCCCGAGGGGCTGCGCGACTGCGGCTTCTTCCTGCTGGTGGTGGATCCCGGGTTGTTCGGCGAGCGCGAGGCGTTCCGGCAGAGGGTGGGCGAGTATCTGGAAAGCCTGCGGGCGACTCGTCCGCTGGAGGAAGGTAGGCCGGTGAGGGTGCCGTTCGAGCGGTCGGCGGCGGAGCGTGAGCGGCGGCTGGCGGAGGGGCGTGTCGAGGTGGAGGAGGTGGTGTATCAGGCTCTGGTGAAGGTCGCTGGGACTGGAGGGTGAGGGAAGGGGAGCATGGTTTGGCGCTGGAGCGGTGTTGACGTCCGCAACCCTCTCCCCAACCCTCTCCCTGAAGGGAGAGGGGGCCGTTCGGTGTGTGCGGGAAGTCAGCAGTTATCCTGATACTCCTTTCGCTCTTGAAACCTCCGTTGTTCCAGGATGACACCAAGCCCCAAATCCGCTCAGGACAGCCCCCTCTCCCTTTAGGGAGAGGGGCGGAGTCCACCCAGCACACCGCAACCACCGGCGAACACCTTTCGCGAGCAAGCTCGCTCCTACAACTGCAGGAATACACCAACGTAGGACGGGTTGAGCGAAGCGATACCCATCGCCACGACCGCATGGGTTTCGCCAAGGCTCAACCCATCCTACGAAAAGCAGCGCACAAACGCCGTTTCCCACCCCTGGGAAACGGCGTTTTCATTTGCCCGCCATACCCTGCATCGAGAATCTTCCAGTCTGTCGTCTTCGGTCCCCTGTCCGTCGTGGCCTGTCCTATGGAGCCCTGCGGCCGCGCCCTATAGTCGCCTCAAGCTCATCGCCGCTCCCCGTGGCGGCGATGCCCCATAACAACAACGAGGAACGGCAGCAGATGGTCAAGATATTCACCGTGGACAGTCCCTTCGAGAACAACGTCCCCAGCCCCGAGGCACTGGCGCGCCAGGCGCGCAAATGGGAGGCGGCGGAGGTCATCGACTACATACTCTGCGGCTATTCGTCCCTGTGGCCGCACAACCTGGTGACTTCGCCGCTGCTGTTCGCCGAAAGCAGCCGCGTCAAGCTGATCGTCGCCCACCGCCCGGGTGTCATGCACCCGGCCGCCGCGGCGCGCTGCTTCGCCACCATGGACGTGATGTCCGGCGCGCGCCTGGCGATCAACTTCGTCACCGGCTCCTCGGACAAGGACGTGCACCGCGAGGGCGACTACGCCGACAAGGCCACCCGCTACGAGCGCGCCGGCGAGTACGTGGAAGTGATGAAGCGCTGCTGGAGCGAGCCGAAGTCCTTCGACTACCAGGGCGAGTTCTACCGCGCCGAGGCGGTGCGCCAGCTGCTGCGTCCGCTGAAGAACCACGTGCCGGTGTTCATGGGCGGCGACAGCGACGCGGCCATCGAATTCGGCGCCCGCCATGCCGACACCTACATGCTCTGGGGCGAGCCCCTGGCCGGCACCCGCGAGCGTATCGAGCGGGTGCTCGCCGCCGCCGAGAAGCATGGGCGCAAGCCGGAATTCTCGCTGAGCCTGCGGCTGTTCCTGGGCGACACCGACGAGGCCGCCTGGGCCGCCGCCCACGCCGCCGAGGACACCATCCTCGCCGCCCAGGGCAGCAACCGCTTCGCCCGCTCCAGCGCCGGCGACACCTCGGTGGGGCGCGAGCGCCAATTGTCGCTGACCAACGCCGACGTCCACGACGACTGCTTCTGGAGCGGGCTGGTCAAGCTGCTCGGCGGCTTCGCCAACTCGGCGGCGCTGGTCGGCACCCCGGACCGCGTCATGGCCACCCTCAAGCAGTACCACGCCCTGGGCATCGGCGCCTTCCTCTTCACCGGCGGCGCCGATGGCCTGTGGGAACCGTCGCTGAAGGACTTCCTGGTGCGCGTCAAGCAGGAGCTGCAATGAAGCCGGTGCGCCTTCGCGACATCTCGCCACGCCTGGCCTTCCAGGCACGGCCGGCGAACACCGCGCAGAAGATCGAGCTGGTCGACCGCCTGAGCGCGGCCGGGATGCGCGCCATCGAGGTGTCGTCCTTCGTCCACCCGAAGCTGGTGCCCGGGCTGGCCGACGCCGAGCAGGTGTTCGCCGGCGTGCAGCGCCGCGAGGGGCTGTCGCTGGAGTGCTGCGTGGGCAACCTCACCGGGCTCAAGCGCGCCATCGACGCCGGCGCCCACGTCGCCTGGTTCCTGCTGGCCGCCGACGAAGCCTTCGCCCGCGCCAACATCGGCCGCTCCATCGACGATTCCCTGCTTGAGCTTGAGAAGATGCGCGAGCTGGCCGAGGGCACCGGCACCGGCCTGGGCACCTATATCATCGCCGCCTTCGGCGGGCCCATCGGCCTGCCGCGCGGCCCGGCCAGCGTGCGGCCGCTGGCCGAGCGCCTGCTGGCCATGGGCGTCGAGCACTGGATCCTGGCCGACTCCTGCGGCTACGCGGCGCCGCCGCAGGTGCGCGCCATGGTCGAGTTCGCCGCCGGGCTCACCGGCATCGACCGGCTCAACGTGCAGGTCCACGACAGCCGCGGCATGGGCGTGGCCAACGTCGCCGAGCTGGCGCGCCTGGGCGTGGCCAACATCGACACCGCCCTGGCCGGCTCCGGCGGCCATCCGGCGGCGCCGGGGGCCTCGGTGGGTGGCGTCTGCACCGAGGACGCGGTGCAATTGCTGGAGCTGATGGGCGTGGAAACCGGGCTGGACCTGGGCGCGCTGATCGACACGGCGAACTGGCTGGACGCTATCCTCGGCGCAGGCGAGAAGGGTTTCACCCGGCGCGTCGGCAAGGTACCGCTGGACCAGGCCGAGCTGGAAGCCTTCCGCAAGGCCCAGGGTACCTTCGACTGGGCCAGGCGATAGAACACAGGGCCTGCGTGCCCGGCCGCCAGGCGCCACAGAGCGCCGCCGGCCGGTAGCCCACGAAACATGCGCCCGGTATGCCGGGCCACCATAACAACAAGAGGCGAATCCATGAACGTGCATGACTTAGAGGACCTTGGCGGCGGCACCCTGACCGGCCTGCTGGCCCGGCGCGCCCGGCAGGCGCCGGACAACCCGGCGCTGTTGTTCGAGGGCCGCGAGTACAGCTATGCCGAGCTGAACCGCGAGGCCGACCGGCTCGGCTCGGCGCTGATGGCGCAGGGCCTGGGCAAGGGCGACGTGCTGGGCGTGTTCCTCGGCAACCGTCCGGAATACCTGTTCACCACCCTCGGCTCGTCCCGCGCCGGGCTGGTCAATGTGTCGATCAACAACGCCTACAAGGGCGAGTTCCTGCACTACGCCCTGGAGCATTCCGGGGTGCAGATACTCATTACCGACTCGCGCCTGGCCCAGGCCGTGGCCCAGCTTGACGAACTGCCGCCGACGCTGCGCACCCTGGTCTACCTCGGCGACGAAGCGCCAGGCATCGACGCGCCGGGGCTGCGGGTGCTGTCCTGGGCCGAGCTGCTCGCCGGCGCCAGCGACGCGCCGCAGTTCCCCCGCGTGGAATACCACGACATCGGCGCCATCAGCTTCACCTCCGGCACCACCGGCAAGAGCAAGGGCGTGGTCGCGCCGCACCTGCAGGGCGTGATCATGGCGCGGGAGACCGCCCAGGCCTTCGGCCTCACCCCGCGCGACCGGCTGTACACCTGCATGCCGCTGTTCCACGGCATGGCCCAGGTGACCACCTGCGCCGCGGCCATCTACGCCGGCGCCTGCATCATCCTGTCGCCGCGCTTCAGTGTCAGCAACCTGTGGAACGAGGTGCGCGAGTCCCGCGCCACCCAGTTCAACGCCCTAGGCTCGATGCTGCACATGCTGCTGTCCACGCCGCCGTCGCCGCGCGACCGCGAGCACGACGTGCAACTGGTGTTCGCCGCGCCCGCGCCGGCCGAGGTGCTCTACCGCTTCGAGGCGCGTTTCGGCGTGCACGTGCTCGAAGGCTACGGCCAGACCGAGATCAAGAACGTCCTGTACAACCCGCGCCAGGGCCGCAAGGTCGGCTCGCTGGGCAAGCCGACCGCCTCGTCGATCCTGGAAATCCACGACGAGCAGGGCAACCGCCTGGCGCCCGGCCAGGTCGGTGAGATCGTCTACCGCCCGCGGCTGCCGCACATCATGCTCAGCCACTACCACCGCAACCCGACCGCGACCCTGGAGAAGATGGCCGGCCTGTGGTGGCACACCGGCGACCTGGGCTCGATGGACGAGGACGGCTTCTTCTACTTCCACGACCGCAAGTCCGACTCGCTGCGCCGGCGCGGCGAGAACATCTCCTCGATGGAGCTGGAGCGCGCCCTGGCGGCCTTCCCCGGGGTGGTGGACGCGGCGGCCATCGGCGTGCGCTCGGACCTGGGCGAGGACGAGGTGATGGTGGTGGTGGAGCACCACGCCCCGCAGGCGCTGGACTTCAGCGCGCTGTTCCAGCACTGCGTGCGGCAACTGCCGCGCTTCATGGTGCCGCGCTACTACCGCGTGGTGCAGGTGCTGCCGCGCACGCCCACCGGCAAGGTGCTCAAGGTCCCCCTGCGCGAAGCCGGGCTGACCGCCGACACCTGGGACCACGTCGCCGTCGGCCTCACGGTTCCGCGCTGAGCCGCGGCTTTCTTCTTCGATCTCGCGGCCGCCCGGCGCGGCCCCTTGCAGGTATGACGACATGACTCTCTCCGTCGCTCCCTTCGACCAGCGGCAACTGCGCGACGTCCTCGGCACCTTCGTCACCGGCGTCACCGTGGTCACCACCCGCGACGCCCGGGGCGTGGCCCACGGCGTCACCGCCAACTCCTTCAGCTCGGTGTCCCTCGACCCGCCGCTGGTGCTCTGGAGCCAGGCGCTGACCTCGCGCAGCTTCGAGGCCTTCCGCGACAGCCGGCATTTCGCGGTGAACATCCTGGCCCACGACCAGGTGGCGCTTTCCGGGCACTTCGCCAAGTCCCGCGAGGACAAGTTCAACGGCGTCGAGCACCATGATGGCCACGGCGGCGCGCCGGTGCTGGCCGGCGCGGCGGCGCACCTGGAATGCGAGCAGGTGGCCGCCTATCCCAGCGGCGACCACCTGATCTACATCGGCCGGGTGCTGCGCATCGGCCACGCCAACCGCCGGCCGCTGGCCTTCGCCGGCGGCCGCTACATGCTCGCGCATTCCTGGGACCTGGAGGCGTCCTACCTGCAGTTCGAACAGGCCCCGGCCTTGCCGCCGCAGGCCCTGCGCAACGTCGTCGCGGCGCTGCCGGAGCTGGCCGCGAGCCTGGGCGAGCACAGCCTGTGCCTGGCGGCCTGGGGCAACCGCGGGCCGGTGGCGCTGCACTGGGAGGCGTCGCGCCAGCCGGTCAGCGAGCACCTGGTCAGCGGCCTGGTCATGCCGGTCACCCGCTCGGCCACCGGCCAGGCCTTCGCCGCCTTCCTGCCGGAGGCCTGGACCACGCCCTTCATCGAGGAGGAACTGCGCCAGTTCGCCGAGCCCGGGCAGGACCTCGATGCACGCCGCGAGCAGTTCCGCGCGGCCCTCGACGAGGTGCGCCAGCGCGGCCTGGCCCGCGAGCTGGGGCCGGCGCCGGCGCGTTTGCACAAAACCGCGGTGAATACTTTCAGCGCACCCATTCGCGACACGAATGGTGACATGATCATGGCGTTGACCTTGGCAGGCAGCCCGGCACGCCTGGGTGCAGACTGGGAGGGCGAGGTTCCCCGGCGCCTGCTCGCGGCCGCCGCCGAACTGTCCCGGCAACTCGGCCACCCGGCGGCAGGCTCCGCGGCCTTGCCGCGCTGAAGCCCGGCGTGCCGGTGTCCATGACAACAAGAACAAGGGAAACACCATGCAGCAGCACAGCCAGCAGGCGGACAATGCCTGGCGCATCCTCTTCCTGCTTTTCCTCGCCAACCTGTTCAATTTCTTCGACCGCACCATCCCGGCGATCCTGGTCGAGCCGATCCGCCACGAGTGGAACCTCAGCGACTTCCAGCTGGGCCTGGCCGGCACCGTGTTCACCCTGGTCTACGCCATCGCCGGCCTGCCCCTGGGGCGCATGGCCGACCGCGGCTCGCGCAGCCGCATCATGGGCTGGGGCCTGGCCGCCTGGAGCGGGCTGACCGCGCTCAACGGGCTGGCCTGGAACTACACCAGCTTCCTGCTCATCCGCATGGGCATCGGTGTCGGCGAGGCCAGCTACGGGCCGGCCGCCAGCTCGCTGATCGGCGACCTGTTCCCGGCCCACAAGCGCGCCCGCGCCATGGGCATCTTCATGCTCGGCCTGCCGCTGGGGCTGATCCTGGCGTTCTTCACCACCGGCGCCATCGTCAAGGCCTTCGACAGCTGGCGCGCGCCTTTCTTCATCGCCGCGGTGCCGGGGCTGCTGCTGGCGTTCTTCACCCTGCGCATCCGCGAGCCGGCACGTGGCGCGGCCGACGGCGTGGTCGCCGACAGCACGCCGGTGGCGCGCCCCATGCGCCGGGTGCTGGCGATCCGTACCTTCTGGTGGCTGATCCTCGCCGGGCTGGCGTTCAACTTCGCCAGCTACGCCTGCAACTCGTTCATGGTGCCGCTGCTGCAGCGCTACTTCCTGCTGCCGCTGGAGCAGGCGGGCATCGCGACCGGGCTGATCGTCGGTCTGACCGGACTGATCGGCCTCACCGCCGGCGGCTGGGTCGCCGACTACCTGCACCAGCGCAGCCGCAGCGGGCGCCTGCTGTTCGCCGCCTTCAGCATGCTGGTGGCCGCGCTGGCCACCGGCGGCGCCTTGCTCGCCGGGCGCATCGATACCGGCCTGTTCATCGCCGTGTTCGGCGTCGGCTGGCTGTTCTCCTACGCCTTCTTCACCTGCGTCTACACGGCGATCCAGGACGTCATCGAGCCGCGCCTGCGGGCCACCGCGATGGCCCTGTACTTCATCTTCCTCTACCTGCTCGGCGGCGGCCTGGGGCCGATCGTGGTGGGCCTGCTCTCCGACCACTTCTCGCACCTGGCGATGCTCGCCGCCGGCACCGGGCAGATGCGCGAGGAGTTCCGCGCCCTGGGCCTGCACGACGCCATGCTGCTGATCCCGGTGTCGCTGCTGCTGTGCATGCTGGCGCTGCTGATGGGGGCGCGCACCTACGCCGCCGATGCCCACCGGCAGAGCGCCGCGCTAAGCGAGGCCACGCCCCAGGGCGCCAGCTGAGGCCCGGTCGGCCGAGCGCCGCGGCCGACCAGCGCTCGGCCGGGCCACTGCTGTAGAGTACGCCTTCGCAAAGCTCCGCCCCGCGGAGCGCAAGGGCGTGATCGAAGGACGGCGCATGTCGAGCAGAAAGCCACACAACCAGCCCGGGGCGCCCGCGCCCCAAGCGGATGCCGGCGCGGCCACGCGCAACGCCAAGGCGCGCTCGCGCACCCGCGCCAAGCTGATCCGCGCGGCGCGCGAGGTCATGGGCCGGCAGGGCATCGAGGCCACCGCCATCGGCGAGATCACCGAGCGCGCCGAGCTGTCGCTGGGCTCGTTCTACAACTACTTCAGCAGCAAGGAAGCGATCGCCCGCGCGGTGTTCATCGAGGACGCCCTGGCCCTGGCGGACCTGCTGGACGCCGAGGCCGCGAACAGCCGCGACATCGTCGAGCAGGTCGGCCACAACATCCGCAGGACGCTGCACCATGCGCTGCACGACCCGGTGTGGGGCTGGTTCTTCATCCACTCGGCGCACAGCATCAACGACCTCGGCGCCACCCTCGGCAGCCGGCTGCTGCGGGACCTGCGCAGCGGCGCGCAGCAGGGATCGTTCGCCATTGCCGACGCGCAGGCCGCGGCCGATTGCATCATCGGCGGCTGCCTCTACCTGTTGCGGCAGATTCTCGAAGGCGAGCGGCAGGCCAGCGCCATCGAAGGCGCTGTGGAGTTCTTCCTGCTCGGCCTGGGCGTTGCCGGGGAAGCGGCCGAGCGGGTGGCGCACCGGCCGTTGGCGGCGGGTTCCAGCGCCTGAGGCTGGATGAGGGGAACCCCGCGCGGCTTGTGGCTGCGCGGGGTGGGCGCGGTCAGCGCGGTTCGGCGATGACGCGGTTCTCGATGTGGCCGATGCCGTCGATCTCCACGCGCATCACGTCGCCGACGGCGAGGAAGCGCGGCGGGTCCATGGCCAGGCCGATGCCGGCCGGGGTGCCGGTGATCAGCAGGTCGCCGGGCTGCAGGGTCATCACCTGGCTGAGGTAGGCGATCTGCTTGGCGACGCTGTAGGTCATCTTCGAAGTCGAGGATTCCTGGCGCGTCTCGCCGTTGACCTGCAGGCGGATGTTCAGCGCCTGCGGGTCGGCGATCTCGTCGGCGGTGACGATCCACGGGCCGATCGGGCCGTGGGTGTCGAAGGACTTGCCGAGCGTCCAGGTCGGGCTCTTGGCCTGCCAGTCGCGGGCGCTGACGTCGTTGGCCACGAAGTAGCCGGCGACGTGTTCCAGGGCCTGTTCCTCATCGATGTAGCGCCCCGGCTTGCCGATCACCACGCCCAGCTCGGCCTCGTAGTCCATGCGCTCGCACACGGCGGGGTAGTGCACGTCGTCGAACGGGCCGGTGATGCAGGACACCTGCTTGCTGAACCACACCTGGGAGGTGGGGATGGGCACGCCGGCGCGGCGCGCTTCGGCTTCGTGGTCCTTGTAGTTCATGCCCAGGGCCATGAACTTGGACGGCCGCAGGATGGGCGCGCCCAGGCGCACCTCTTCCAGCGCCAGGCGGTTGCCGGCGTGGCCCTGCAGGGTGCGCGCGGCTTCCAGGGCCGCGGGCGAGGCGAGGATGTCGGCGACGTCGCGGGCGCCGGCGGGCAGCACTTCGGACAGGTCGATCAGGTATTGGCCCTCGACCTTGCCCAGGGAGGTGCGGCCGTTGTGGCTGTAGCGTGCGAGTTTCATGGGGTTTCCTCTTGTGCGTTGCCGCCCCGGGCGGTGGCCGGGGCGGGGCTGGGGTGGGGACGGCTCAGTTCAGGAAGTCCGGCGACAGCGGCGGCGCCCATTGCGCGAAGGCGTCCGGCGTGAGCGGCTCGTGGGTGGTGGGCGTGGCGTCGTTGACCAGGTCGCCGTCGGTCCAGTGCTCGATCTTGTTGCCGAAGGGGTCGCGCCAGTAGTCGAACACCTGGCTGCCCTGGATGTGCCGGCCGATGCCCCAGGCGTGCTGGCGCTCGCGGGCCGCCAGGTGCTGGTTGCCGCGCACCAGGTCGTCCCAGTCCAGCACCTCGAAGGCGCTGTGGTCGAAATCGCGCTCCTGGCTGCCGATGTTGATCAGCGCCACGGTGTGGTGGTCGGTGTAGTGCTCGCCCAGGCCGCAATGCAGGAAGGCGGCGACCATGTTTTCCGGCGCCTGCGCGTAGTAGCTGTCGGAAATCCGCAGGCCCAGCACCTTCTGGTAGAAGTCCATCATGGCCGGGAAGTCGACGGTCTTGAGCACCACGTGGCCCAGGCGCATGACGTGCGAGGGGCCGGCCGGCACCCGCGCGGCCTGGCCCAGGCGCGGGCGCTGCTGGGCGTTGTTCAGGCGCAGCGCGGCGCGGGTGGGGGCGGCCTGGACCACTTCGCCGCCGTGCAGCAGGTCGACGCGGAAGCCGTCGGGGTCGGCGAGGGTGACGATGGAGCCGGCGCCCAGTTCGTCGTTGTCACGCACCTGGGTGCCGAACTCGGCGGCGATGCGCTGCAGGTCGGCCAGCTCCTGGGCGATGAAGCCGATGCCCAGGGCCTGGCGCGGGCCCAGCTGGGAGATGTGCAGCGGGTAGCCGCCGGTGTAGGAGCCCATGTACAGGGCGGTGTCGGTCCTGCGCTGTCGGCGCATGCCGAAGTCCTCGAGGAACGCGGCCTGGGCGTCCAGGTCCGGGACCTGGTAGCGGACGTAAGCGATGTCGCGCACGCTGATCATGTTTGTGCACTCTTGTTGTCGTTCGTGAAGGAAAGGCGGCTCAGCCGAAGTCGTGCCAGCAGTGGCTGGGGTCCAGGGCATGCAGCTGCTTGTAGGCGCCGGAGAAGAACAGCAGCGGGCGGCCATCGGACTCCTCGATGGCCTCGACGTCGGCCGTGTAGATCAGGTGGTCGCCGCCGGGGTGCACGGCGTTGGCGCGCACCGCCAGCTGCACCAGCGCGCCCTGCAGCAGCGGGGTGCCGCGGTGCTCGCCGAAGGCGACCTGGCACGCCGCGTCCGGGCGGCCGCCGAAGTGCCGGCTCAGCGCCTCGTGCTCCTCGCGCAGGAAGGCGATGCCGAAGCCGTCGCCGGGCTTCACGCTGCCGGCGAAGCGCGACTCCTTGCGGATCGACACCAGCACCATCGGCGGGTCCACCGAGAGCGACATGAAGGCGTTGGCGGTCATGCCCGCCGGCTGCCCCTCGTGCTGGTAGGTGATGACGGTGACGCCGGTGGCGAACTTGCCCATCACCCGGCGAAAGCGCTTGGCATCGAGTGCCGCTGTCTGCATGTCCATGGACTTCTCCTGGCTGGCCACGGGTTCAGATGAAGGGCGTGCCCGGTTCCATGCCGCAGAGGATGCGGCCGTAGGTCTCGAAGTTGGTGGCCGGGGTGACGATGCCGTGCAGCGAGGCGATGCGCGCGTCCTGCCAGAGGCGGTTGAAGGGGTTGCCCACCGCCGCCAGGGAACCGCCGGAGGCGGTGGCCAGCATGTCCACGGCCTCCCACAGCAGCTTCTCGGCGAAGCCGACGTCGCGGCGCACCCGGGCGCGGTCGAGGAACTCCATGTAGCGGCCGTCGCGGGCGCAGGCGTCCAGCGCATCGGCGTGCTTCTCGAGGATGGCGCGCGCGCCTTCCAGCTTGGCCGAGGCCTCGCCGACCATCAGGTGGGTGACCGGCGCTTCGGCCTGCTTGGTGTACCAGCTGTACTGGATGCCGCGGCGCGGCAGGCCTTCGAGGAAGGTTTCCAGGGCGGCGACGCCCAGGCCCAGGGCCGGGAAGGCGAGGATGATCGCCAGCATCGGCATGCAGGCGACGCTGTACAGCGGCTCGTCCGCCAGGTGCGTCGACTCGTAGTCGCCGACGATGGCCTTGCTCACCGAGGTGACCCGCGCATCCGGCACGAAGACGTCGGTCACCGAGACGCTGGAGCTGCCGCTGCCGGAAATGCCGATCACGTTCCAGTCGTCGAGGATCTTCACCTGCGAGGTGGGGACCAGCGACACACCCTGGTCGATCACGTTGCCGGCGGCGTCGACGATGGGGATGCCCAGCAGGTCCCAGTTGGCGTGGTAGATGCCGGAGTTGAAGCCCCACAGGCCTTCCTCGATCAGGTAGCCGCCCTCGACCTTCTTCACCACCGCCTTGCGCGGCGAGAGCACGCCGACCACGCGGGCCTTGGGCCCCTCGCCGAACAGCTCCTCGGCGGCTTGCTCGCCGAAGAAGGTCGCGGCGCTCCAGGTGCTGACGTTGGTCAGGGCGGTGACCCAGGCCACCGAGGCATCGGCCTTGCCCAGCTCGGCGACGACTTCCAGGAAGGTGCGCACCGACACCGAGGGGCCGCCGTACTTGCGCGGCGTGGTCATGCTCAGCAGGCCGCCGGCCTCGAGGTCGGCGATGGTCTCGGCGGGCAGCCGGCCGAGGGCGGCGGTGTCCTTGGCGCGGGCTTTGAGGGTGGGGATCAGCGAGGCGGCGTAGGCACGCAGGTCGTCGGCGCTGCGCTCGGTTCTGGCGGGTGTTGCGGCATAGGCGATGGTGCTCATGGAAATACCTTTGTCTTGTCGATTGTTATCAAGGCTCTTCTGCGCCTCCCCCGGCTGAGCTGGGAGGGGAGGTGGTTTGATACTAGCATCAAATTTGAAGGATATTCAAAAAATAAAATCGACGAGATGAAGGTGAGGGTTGGAGGGCGTGTGGTGGGTGGCTGGTGTGGCTTTTCGTAGGAGCTTGCTCGCTCCTACGAAAAGCAACCTCTGCCGCGGTGCACGAAGTCCTCGATGCCTTCCCGGGGATGTCTGCGCGCCGCCGCGGCGCCCGTGCCAGCGGCGGAAAAAAAGCAGCCACCTGGGTGGCTGCAAGGCGTTGCGTCAGGAGTTGCAGGGGCAGGCCGGGGCCCGCCCATGCCCGGGGCGGCGTGCTCAGCGCACGCCGGCATTCCTCAGCGCGGTCGGGGTGAAGTCGGCGGCCACCGCCTTCACGCCGAACTCGATGGCGTTGCGTTCCTGGTTGCGCATGCCCGAGGCGATGTAGCGGCCGTTCTGCAGGTCATACAGGGTTTCCACCGCCAGCCACGGCACCTTCACGTCGTAGAAGGGTTCCATGTGGCCCTCGGCGACGCGCCACAGGTTGCCGCGGCCGTCGTAGTGGTCGGCCAGGGCGATCTGCCAGGAATCCTCGTCGACGAAGTACACGCGCTTGGCGTAGATGTGCCGGGCGCCGGGCTTCAGGTTGGCCTCCACCACCCACACGCGGTGCAGCTCGTAGCGGGTCAGGTCGGGGTTGAGGTGACCGGCCTTGATCACGTCGGTGTACTGCTTGCCGGGCGCGTCCAGGGCGAAGGCGTTGTAGGGGATGTACATCTCGCGCTTGCCCAGCAGCTTCCAGGTGTAGCGGTCCTGGGCGCCGTTGTACAAGTCGAAGTTGTCGCCCACGCGCTGGCCCTCGGAGGCCGGGTAGGGGCCGTCGTAGGCTACCTGCGGGGCGCGTCGCACGCGGCGCTGGCCGGCGTTGTAGATCCACGCCTGGCGCGGCTCGGCGACCTGGTCGATGGTCTCGTGCACCAGCAGCACGTCACCGGCCAGGCGCGCCGGCGCGGTCACCGCTTCCTTGTAGTAGAAGAGCACGTTGCCGGGGTTGCCCGGGTCGAACTCCTTGAGCCGGTCGCGGTAGGTGAACTGCAGTTGGAAGAACACCGGAGTGAAGCCGCCGTCCTTGTCCGGGGTGGCCTGCACGCTCAGGCGCTTGACGCTGCCGCCGCGGTAGCGGGTGGTGTGGTTCCACATCACTTCCTGGGCGTTCTGCGGGATGGGGAAGGGGTAGGCGGTGAGGAAGTCGGCCAGGCCGTTGCCGTCCTTGACCATCTTCGCGTGCAGGGCGTTGGCCTTGGCGTCGTTGTAGATGGCATCGGGCAGCGAGACGCTGCGGTGGCTCGGGTACACCGGCATGCGGTAGCTGTCCGGGTAGCGCTTGAACATCGCCAGTTGGCCGGGGCTGAGCTTGTCCTTGTACTTGTCGACGTTCTTCGCGTCGATGACGAACAGCGGTTTCTCCGCCGCGTAGGGGTTGCTCAGGAAGCCCGCGCCGTCCTTGCTGCCGGCGTTGCTGGGCAGCCCGCCGGTCCATTCGGGAATGCTGCCGTCGGCGTTACCGGCGCGCTCGGCGCCCAGCGGGGTGAGGCGCTTGCCCAGCTCCGCGGCCTGTTCCGGGGAGACGGCGGCGAGGGCGCTGCCGGCCAGCAGTGAGAGGCCGAGGGTGGTGCCTTTGATCAGGTGGTTCATGAGGGGACTCCGGCTCAGAAGGACATGCCGACGCTGAAGGCGACGAAGTCGCGATCGACGTTGGTGTTGTAGCGGCCATCGAAGAAGTCGGTGACCGACAGGCTGGCGCTGTAGGTGTTGCGGTAGTCGGCGTCGATGCCGAGGCTGACGGCCTTGCTGCCTTCGTTGAAGCCCGGCTCCGGCGCGTAGCCTTCGACGTCGTGGGACCAGGCGATGTTGGGCTTGAGCGTCACCGAGGGGATCAGGTTGCTGTACTCCCAGATGGCGCGCATGCGATAGCCCCAGGAGAAGTCGGTGGTGAAGCCGTGGCTGTTGCAATTGCGCGCGGTCGCCGGGCTGTTGGAGGCCTGGCACAGGCTGTTGTCGGGGTACAGCGCGCCCTGGCCGAACACCGGGTCGCGGCCATAGCGCAGGCCGCCCTTGCCTTCGAGGTTGCCGACGTGGACCGCGCCGACCTCGCCGATCAGCGTGACCCGGTCGGCGCCCATCACCTGGTCGAAGAACTGCACGGCGGTGACCTGCGCCTGGGTCACCGGCTTGCGCTGGTAGCCCTGGATCAGTGCATCGTCGGCCACCGGATAGGCGCCCGAGGACAGCAGCGGGGAGAGGGCGGGAATGCCGCTGGAGGCCGACACCTGGTCCACCGCGTTGAGCTGCAGCGGCATGTTCGGCCGGTAGCTGATCTCGCCGGACAGCGCCGTGCCGGTGGGCAGGGTGGTGGCGAAGCTCAGGCCGTAGAGGCGGATGTCCTCGGGGTAGGTGACCTGGTACTTGGAAGTGCCCAGGCGGTAGGCCACCGCCAGGTCGTTCAGCGCAGGTCCCAGGGCGCCGGCGCAGGCGCCGGGGTCGCCGATGCCGAGGTTGCCGCACAGCTGCGGGACGAAGTTCAGGTTGTCGGCGTTGGGGCTGGAGTAGGAGTTAACGTAGGGCTGGCGGCTGTGGTAGTTGATGAAGTAGGCGCCGAACTCGGTGTCCAGGCTCGGCACCATCCAGCGCAGCGCCACGCCGAACTGGCCGCTGTCGCGCGCGTCGTCGTCGCCCAGGCGCGGCACCACGATGCCCTGGCGGCTGAGGTTGATGCCGAAGGGGGTGAGCGCCGCCATGGCCGCCGGGTTGCCGGTCAGGTTCGGGCCCACCGGCACGCCGTTGCAGCCGTCGGGGACGAAGTCGTTCTGCGAGAAGAAGGTGCCGCAGTTGTCGATCACCGTCTGCTGCCAGCCGAGCTGGTAGAAGCCCTCGGCGGACAGGTTGTCGGTGATGGCCTGGGACAGGTAGAACATGTTCACCGGGATCAGGCCTTCCTTGATCTCGGCGCCGGGGCGGCGGAACGCCGAGACGTCCACCGGGTTGATGCTGTTGATGCCGCCCTGGATGAAGGTGCTCTCGCCCCAGCTGACCACCTGCCGGCCCAGGCGCACGGTGCCGGGCAGGTCGGCGATCATGTAGTTGTGGTAGAGGAAGGCATCGAGCAGTTGCCCGCCGGAGGACTTGGCGCCTTCCTCGCGGCCGTGGTCGTCGATGTCCCGGACGAGGCGGTGCTCGTCCTTGAGCTCGAAGTCGTACCAGTACTTGCCGCGGACGAACACGCCGCTGTCGCCGTATTTCAGTTCCAGTTCGTGCAGGCCCTTGAAGATCTTCGAGAAGGTCTCGCCCTTCTTGAAGTTCAGGCGGCCGTCGTCGGTGCCGGTGGCGAGGCCCTTGCCGCCGTTGTTCTCGCCGACCAGCCTGGAGTCGGCGCCGCGCAGGGCCCAGCTGGCGCCCAGGCTGAAGGTGCTGTCGAACTGGCCTTCGATCTCGCCGGCATTGAAGGTCACGCCGTAGGCCGGCACGGCCAGGCTGCCGGCCAGGCCGAGCGCCAGGGGCATGCAGGCGCGGTGCCGGAACATGGGTTTGTGGTTCATGACTCATACCTTTTTGTTGTTGTGTGGCATGCAGTGCACTTTTTTCGGGGCAGACAGGTCCCCTGCGAGGAACGCGGCGTTCTTCGCGGCGGCGACGTGAAAGGTTCCCTTGCTCGAGAAAATCCGGAAGCGGCAGGCACTGGGCTCATCCAGGGCAATGGCTGTGCCAGGCGCGCTGCGCGGCGCCATGCATAGCCTCTGCCGGAGAGGGCTTCCTATTGATTCCTATGGTGTTTTTCCGTGGTCTTGGCCCTCGCTCGGTCGGTTGCGGTCAAACTTCGCTGGCGCCTTGCTGGCGACTTGCATCAACTCCCCGGCTTTTCCCGCCGGGGCGGTTGGCGAAAATTCGTCAATGCGCGGGCAAGGCGCGGTCGTTCATGGCAGGCATTCGACCTGGAAGGCGTAGCGCCCCAGCGCCGCGGCCAGGTCGTGGCGGTCCGGGCCCTGGAGCCGGGCGAGGGTGCCGCGGCGGCCGTCCTGGACGACTTCCACTTCAACCGCGTAGCCGGCCTGGGCGGCCTCCTGGCGCACCACGCGCTCGATCTCGCGGCGTTGCAGGGCGGGCTTGAACAGCTTGCCCACCGGCGTCACCGGCAGGCTGGCGAGAATTTCGATGCGCTTGGGCACCGCGGCGCGCTCGCTGACGTGGCGGGCTGCGAAGGCCAGCAGTTCCTCGCTGTCGGCCCGGGCGCCCTGCACCAGCTGCACGTAGGCCACCGGCACCTCGCCGGCATAGGCGTCCGGGCTGCCCACCGCGGCCGCCAGGGCCACCGCCGGGTGCCCCTGCAGGGCCTCCTCGATCTGCTTGGGATCGATGTTGTGGCCGCCGCGGATGATCAGTTCCTTCTTGCGCCCGGTGAGCCAGAAGTAGCCCTCGGCATCCAGGCGCCCGAGGTCGCCGCTGTTCAGCCAGCGCTGGCCGTCGATGTCCAGCCACACGCCACGGTTGTGCGCCTCGTCCAGGTAGCCGGCGAACAGGTTGGGCCCGCGCAGGACGATGGCGCCCACTTCATCCACCTCGGCGTCGCGCAGGTAGCGGCCGTCGTCGTCGAGGACCACCGCGCGCATCGGCTGGTAGGGCAGGCGCAGGCCGATGGAGCCGATGCGCCGCTCGCCGTCGGGCAGGTTGCAGGACGATACGCAGGTGCCCTCGGTCAGCCCGTAGCCTTCGAGGATGCGCACGCCGCTGACGCGCTCGAACTCGCGGAACAGCTCCACCGGCATGGGCGCGGCGCCGCACAGCGCGTAGTCCAGGCTGGAGATGTCGGCATCGCCCACCGGCTGCTGCAACAGCGTGGCGTAGACGGTGGGCACGCCGGAGAAGAAGGTGATCCGGTAGTGCTCGACGATCTGCCAGAAGCGCGCGAGCAACCCGGCGCTGCGGTAGCCCTGGGGCGTGCCGAGGATGACGTGGCCGCCCTGCAGCCAGGGGCGCAGCCCGGTCACCAGCTGGGCGTTCACGTGGAACAGCGGCAGGCCGCAGAAGTAGCGCTCGTTGGCTGGGTCGCCGGCGAGCACGGCGCCCAGCGCCCAGGCGTCGAACACCTCGGCGCCGTGGGTACGCACGGCGATCTTCGGCAGGCCGGTGGTGCCGCCGGTACAGAAGTACGAGGACGGGTCCGTGGCCTGGATGACGCGGCCGCTGGCCAGGCGATCGGCCGGCTGTTCCGCCAGCAGGCCATGCAGGTCGTGGACGTTGCGGCCCTGGCGTTGCCGCTCGACATGCTCGCGCAAGGCCTGGGCGCGCTCGGCGTCGAGGTAGGGCGCGGTGCTCACCCAGACCACTTCGCGCAGCGCCGGCAACTGGTCGAGGTGCGGGGCTAGGCGTTCCCAGGTGTCCTGCCCCGGCGTCGGTTCCAGGGTCACCAGCACCTTGGCGTTGGCCGCGCGCAGCAGGTCGGCCATCTGCGCGCCATCCAGCAGCGGGTTGATCGGCATGACGATGCCCGCCGCCTCGCCGCCCCAGGTGCAGAAATGGGTTTCCGGCAGGTTCGGCAGCACCAGCGCCACCACGTCGTCCGGGCCGACGCCCAGCGCGTGCAGGGCGTTGGCCGTGCGGGTGATGCGGGCGAACAGTTCGGCATGGCTCCAGTGCCAGGCCTGCTGGTAATGTTCGGCATCGAAGAAGAAGCTCAGCGCCGGGGCCTCCGGGCTGCGTTGCGCGCTGCGCTGCAGGGCCGCGTAGGTGTTCTGCGGCAGGTCGTGGGCGGCGAGCGGGGTGCGTTCCAGGTGTTCGATGTCGGCCAGGTTGCGCAGGATCATGCGGCGTACCCTCCGGCGGCGACGTGGCTGCCGGCAGATGCCGGCAGGCGGGAGCGAAGGGCACTGGGGCTGCACGCAAAGGCAATGCGTTGTTGGATGGGCATCGGGGCCGGCTCCATTGTTATTGTTTGGAAGCGTTAATTGAAGGTATTTCAGAAATGAAAGATTTTCAATACCTGGCCTGTCCGCTATTCTTCGTGGCAAGCAAACGGAGCATCTATGGCCATAGGCAAACGAGACAGGACACGCAGCAAACTGCTGATCGCGGCCCAGGAACTGGCCCTCGAAGGCGGGGCGGGCGCCCTGACGGTCTACAACCTGACCGAGCGGGCCGAGATGGCCCCCGGCACCTTCTACAACTACTACCGGACCCGCGAGGACGTGCTGGACGACGTCTTCGAATTGCTGGTCATGGCCGCCCGCCAGGCCGTCGTCGAGGTCACCGAGGGGATGACGGACCTGCGCGCCATAGTCGCCACCTCCGTGCGCCAGACCTTGCGCATGGCCGCGCCGGGGCACGCCGTCGGCCATCTGCTGTTCGACGCCAACCTACCCACCCAGCACTTCATCCTGGGCGTGCGGCAGTTCTTCCGGCGCGACCTGGAGAACGGCATGGACAACGGCGCCTTTCACGTCAGCAACGAGTCCGCGGTGATCGCGATGGTTTCCGGCAGTTCCTACGGCGTGATGCAGGAGATCTACCAGGGCCGGCTGCCCATGGAGATGATCGAGGATGTCGCCGAGCTGACCCTCGGCCTGCTGGGCGTGGAAGCCTCCGTTGCCGCGGCCCAGGCCCGCCTGCCCATCGATTTCAGGGCGCCGCCGAAGCTGCCGCTGATCGCCACCGAACTGCTCCCGCCGCTGGGCGCCGCGGCGCGCTAGCGGCGGCGGGGCTGCTTCCGTCGTATTGCCCGCAGGCCCGCGGGCATCGAGAATGCAGCCTTCCGAGCCAGAGGTGAGCGGCCATGATCCTGCGCGGTATGGCACAGATGCATATCGACGACCTGCCCCCCGGATTCCAGGCGCTGGTCCGCGGCCTGGCGGGCGGGGAACCGTTGGGATTCGTCTGGGTGGTCTTCTACCAAGGGCGTATTTTCGGGGCCTATCCCTGTGCGGACCAGGCGTTGCGCAAGGTGACCGAGATAGAGCATTGCATCAGTGAGGATGAGGTGCCGAGCGCGCAGGGGTGAGGGTGTGGTTCCTGAAGTCTGCCTGATCGCGGACAGAGTCCGCTCCTACGGTGCCAGGAAGCACGGCTTTTCGTAGGATGGCGTTGAGCGAAGCGATACCCATCACCACGGCAGCATGGGTATCGCAAGCTCAACCCATCCTACAATTCCAGGCTACGCCGGACGCCCCGGCGGCGCATAACCGCGAACGGTTATGCGCCCTACGCGTTCAGGGTTTCAGGCCACCGGGATAAGCGGGTCGGCCGCCGCCAGGGCGATGCTGCGGTCGGCCGCCGGCGGGTAGATCCACAGGGTGTTGATCTGCGTCTTCAGCTCCTTGGCCTGCTCGCCCAGCAGCTTGACCTGGCGGTCCCAGCCCTCGGTGTACACCGCGCCCCAGGCGCCCAGGTCCAGGCAGGTCACGTACTTGGGCTGGCGGTAGGGGGTGGGCGGCACGCCCAGCAGGTCGGCGGCGGCGTTGTTGCCGGCGTGGCGACCCAGGGAGATGGCGTGCTGGCAGGACATCACTGCGTGGTTGCCGAGGTCGTCGGTGGCGGCGTAGGCCACGTCGCCGGCGGCGAACACCTTGGCCTGGCCGCGCACCTTGAGGTTGCCGTCCACGTGCAGGCGGCCCAGGGCGTCACGTTCGCCGCTCAGTTGCCCGGTCAGCGGGCTGGCGCGCAGGCCGCCGGTCCAGATGACCGTGTGGCTGTCGATGCGGCGGCCGTCGGCCAGGCTCACGCCGTCGGCGTCCACCGCCGCGACGCTGGCGTCGGGCAGCCATTCGATGCCCAGTTTTGCGGAGGCTTCGATGATCGACGGGCGGATGCCTTCGCCCAGGGCGGCGGCCACCTGCGCGCCGCGGTCGACGACTATCACCCGTATGTCCTGCTCCGCGCCCAGCGCCTCGCGCAGGCGCGCCGGCATTTCGGTGGCGGTCTCGATGCCGGTGAAGCCGCCGCCGACTACCACCACGGTGTTGCGCGCCGGGCTGGCGGGGCGGTTGCGCAGGGCCTTGAGGTGCGCTTCCAGGCGCGCCGCGGATTCGATCTGGTCGACGTCGAAGGCGTGGCTGTCCAGGCCCGGCACCGGCGGTCGGGCGAGCTGGCTGCCGGTGGCCAGCACCAGGCGGTCGTAGCCCAGCTCGCCCTGGCGGCCGGCGGCGTCGCGGTAGCCGACGCTCTGCGCCTGCTCGTCGATGCGCTCGGCGCTGCCCTGGACGAAGCGGATGCCCACCGTGTCGAACAGCGCGTCCAGCGGGGCGAACATGCGGCCCACGTCGGGTTCGTAGAAGCGCGGGCGGATGCGCAGCTCCGCCTGGGGCGCGAGGAGGCTGATCTGCACGTCGTGACGCTCGTGTCGGTCCAGCAGGCGTGCCGCGCTCAAGGCGCTCCAGAGCCCACCGAAGCCTGCGCCCACCACCAGAATCTGCTGTTTCATGATTTGCTCCCGAATATACGTAGTGATGAATGACCTTGAAGTTTCGGCTCCAAGCCCGGCGTGACTGTCGAGTCGTCCGCTGTGGAATTCATGCTATTCGGGGAAGTTGCGCCGCACACTTCTACATGGGGTTCGCGGAATAGTGCGTTGGTCTGGCGGATATATACCCAGGTATCGACAGGACTTGCCGGGGAAGTTTCAGCGCGGCTGGCGCAGGGCGGTTTCGATGCACGCGAGCAGGCGCTCGGCGTCGAACGGCTTGGGCAGGCAGGCGAGCGGGGCGGGGACCGCCTCGGGGTAGGCGGTGATGAAGATGACGGGAATGCGC
The DNA here is from genome assembly GCF_001586155.1 of Pseudomonas citronellolis. Lineage (NCBI taxonomy): Bacteria > Pseudomonadati > Pseudomonadota > Gammaproteobacteria > Pseudomonadales > Pseudomonadaceae > Pseudomonas > Pseudomonas citronellolis. Next base: position 4,152,577 of record NZ_CP014158.1, on the reverse strand, counting down.
AGGCCCATGGCGATGAGCCTTGCGTGCAGCTGCAGGCCGCTCATGCCGGGCATCTGCACGTCGGACACCAGGCACTGCGCCTCGCCAGGCTCTCCGGCGGCGAGGAAGTCCAGGGCGCTGGAATGACTGCGCACGCGATAGCCGCTGGCGCGCAGCAGGCTCTGCAGCGCCGCGCGCACGGAGTCATCGTCGTCGACCACGGCAATCACGGCCGTCTGGCGACTCGGAGGGTCTTGGGTCATCGGGAATCGCTCGTGGCGGTATCTGTCGAGACTTCAAGATACGCCAGCGAACAAGGCGAAGAAGTATACCTGGGTATAGTCCGGCGAGACCTGGGTATGGGGTTATGCAAACTTCCGTCGAGGCACTTTCCGCAACTTGGCAACTTGCCTCGATCAATGAAGGGCAAGTTCATGGATACGCATATAGTGCTCAGGCCTCGCGGGTAAAGCGGCTGCGATAGTCGCGCGGGGCGATCGACAGATGGCGCTGGAAGGTGACGCGCATCCGCTCCTCGTTGCCGAAGCCGCATTGCCGGGCGATCTGCTCGATGCTCTGCGTCGAGTGCTCCAGCAGGCGCCGGGCGGCCTCCAGGCGGAACAGCTCGATGGCCCGGGCCGGGGTGCGGCCGGTGCGCTGCTTGTAGACCCGCGAGAAGTTGCGCGGGCTCATCCGCACGCGCTCGGCCAGTTGCTCCACCGTGAGGCTGCGCTCGCCCAGGTGCTCGGCCAGCCACAGGTGCAGTTCGTCGAACAGCGGGCTGTCGGCGGCCTGGGACTGCAGCAGGGTGCTGTACTGCGCCTGGCCGCCGGGGCGCTTGAGGTACACCACCAGTTCGCGGGCCACGGCCATGGCCACCTCGCGGCCGCAGTCGGCTTCCACCAGCGCCAGGGCCAGGTCGATGCCGGCGCTCACGCCCGCCGAGGTCCAGGTTTCGCCCTGCTGGATGAAGATCGCGTCGGCATCCACTTCCACCTCCGGGAAGCGCTGGCGCAGGGCGTCGCACAGGGCCCAGTGGGTGGCGGCGCGGCGGCCGTCGAGCAGGCCGGCGCGGGCCAGCAGGAAGGCGCCGCTGCACACCGAGGCGACGCGCCGGATGCGCGGCGCGGCGGCGCTGATCCAGCCCGCCAACTCGGCGTGGCTGTCCAGCGTGTGGCAGATGTCCGGGGCGCCGGGCACCACCAGGGTGTCGGCCGCCACGGCGTGCGGCGGCGGCAGGCGCGTGCTGTCCACCGCCAGGCCTTCCACGGTGCGCACCAGGCCGCCGGCCAGGCTCGCGGTGTGCAGGCGGTAGCCGGGCAGGCCGCGTTCGGCCAGCGCCTTGGAGGCGGCCCAGAACACCGTCTGGGCGCCGCTGAGGTCGAGCAGGCCCATGTCCGGGTAGGCCACGAACAGCACCTCGCGCGGGCCGTTGCCGGGCAACGCATTCTGGGGGTTGTCGCTTGGGGTGATGCTCATTGCCAATGCTGCCATGCCAATTCCAATCAGCAGCGAGATACCGCCTGCGGCGGCGCTTGGCAAGCCCGGCGCCGGCGCTGGCCGATAACCTGGGATTTCTGTCCTGGCGAGTGGGCGCGGCGGCGCGCTAACTTCGTCCGGATGCCGGGCGTCCCGCCGCGTTGTCGGAGGCGCCGTGGTGGACTAGTTTTTTCAGTCGTATGCCATGCGCGGCGTCGGTCGCAGGAGAGCAAGCCGGATGAATTCGTGGTCGCAATCGGGGGCGCAGCCGGGCAGCGCCAAGCCCAGGGAGCCGGTGGTCTACGTGGTCGACGACGACGAGTCGATGCGCCTGGCGCTGTCCGGGCTGCTGCGCTCCATCGGCCTGCGCGTGGAGACCTTCGAGTCCCCCGCGGACTTCCTCGCCTTCCCCCGCGACGACGCCCCCAGCTGCCTGGTGCTCGACGTGCGCCTGCGCGGCGAGAGCGGCCTGGCCTTCCAGGAACAGGTGGAGAAGCACGGCCTGCGCATGCCCATCGTGTTCATGACCGGCCACGGCGACATCGCCATGACCGTCAAGGCCATGAAGGCCGGCGCGGTCGACTTCCTCGCCAAGCCGTTCCGCGACCAGGACATGCTCGACGCCGTGGCCAACGCCCTGGCCAAGGACGCCGAACGGCTCGCCGCCGAGCGCTCCAGCGCCGGGCTGCGCGAGGCCTACGCCGCGCTCACCCCCCGCGAGCGGGAGGTGATGGGCTACGTGGTAGCCGGCCTGATGAACAAGCAGATCGCCGCCGAGCTGAACCTCAGCGAAGTGACGGTGAAGGTCCACCGCGGGCAATTGATGCGCAAGCTGGCGGCGCGCTCGGTGGCGGACCTGGTGCGCAAGTCCGAGGCCCTGGGCATCGCGCCGCAGACGCGCCGGGCCCCCTGAGCGGGCGCGGCGTGGAGCGGGGATGAGCGACAGACGACAGGTCCTCTGGGACGACGGCGAGCGCGTGTTCAGCCGTGGGCGGCATCCGCGCCAGGATGGGCTCGGCGTGTTGCTCGCGCGCCCGGCCGGCGAGCCGCCGCAGCCCGCCAGCGTCGAGCGCCTGGCCCACGAGTTCGGCCTGAAGGACCAGCTGGACGGCGCCTGGGCGGTGCGCCCGCTGGAGCTGCTGCGCGAGGGCGGGCGCAGCCTGCTGGTGCTGGAAGACCCCGGCGGCGAGCCGCTGTCCGCGCAACTGGGCGCGCCCATGGAGATCGGCCGCTTCCTGCAACTGGCCGTGGGTATCAGCGCGGCCCTGGGCCGCCTGCACCAGCGCGGCCTGGTGCACAAGGACCTGAAGCCGCCGCACATCCTGGTCGACTGCGCCGACGGCCGCGTGCGCCTCACAGGTTTCGGCCTGGCCTCCTGGCTGCCGCGTGAACGCCAGGCGCCGGAGCCGCCGGAAACCATCGCCGGCACCCTGGCCTACATGGCGCCCGAGCAGACCGGGCGGATGAACCGCTCGATCGACTCGCGCAGCGACCTCTACGCCCTGGGCATCAGCCTCTACCAGATGCTCACCGGCGACCTGCCGTTCGCCGCCAGCGAGGCCATGGAGTGGGTGCACTGCCACATCGCGCGCCAGGCGGTGCCGCCCACGGCGCGGGTGGCGAGCATCCCCGCGCCGCTGTCGCAGCTGGTCATGAAGCTGCTGGCCAAGACCGCCGAGGAGCGCTACCAGAGCGCCGCCGGGCTGGAGCACGACCTGCGCCGCTGCCTGGCGAGCTGGCAGCGCCACGGGCGCATCGACGACTTCCCGCTGGACGGGCACAGCGTGCCGGAGCGCCTGCTGATCCCCGAGAAGCTCTACGGCCGCGAACGCGAGGTCGGCACCCTGGTGGCGGCCTTCGAACGCATAGTCGCGGGCGATGCGCCGGGGCTGGTGCTGGTGTCCGGCTACTCCGGCATCGGCAAGTCCTCGGTGGTCAACGAGCTGCACAAGCTGCTGGTGCCGCCGCGCGGGCTGTTCGCCTCCGGCAAGTTCGACCAGTACAAGCGCAACATCCCGTACTCCACCCTGGTGCAGGCCTTCCAGGGCCTGGTGCGCATGCTCCTGGGCAAGAACGACCGCGAGCTGGCGCGCTGGCGCCAGGCCCTGCTACAGGCGCTGGGCGCCAATGCGCGGGTGATGACCGAGCTGATCCCGGAGCTGAAGCTGATCATCGGCGAGCCGCCGCCGCTGCCGGCGCTGGAACCGCAGCAGGCGCAGCGCCGCTTCCTGCTGGTGCTCAAGCGCTTCATCGGCGTGTTCGCCCGGCCGGAACACCCGCTGGCGCTGTTCCTCGACGACCTGCAATGGCTGGACGCGGCCACCCTCGACCTGCTGGAAGACCTGCTGACCAGCGACGACCTGCGCCACCTGATGCTGCTCGGCGCCTACCGCAGCAACGAGGTGGACGAGGCCCACCCCCTGCGCACCACGCTGCGCAAGGTCGGCAAGGCGCAGGTGCGCATCGACGAGATCTGCCTGGCGCCGCTGGGCCGCGGCCACGTCGAGCAGCTGATCGCCGAGGCCCTGCACGGCGCGCCGGCGCATATCCGCCCGCTGGCGCAGCTGGTGCACGACAAGACCGCCGGCAACCCGTTCTTCGTCATCCAGTTCCTCCAGGCCCTGGCCGAGGAGGGCCTGCTGGCCTTCGAGGCGCAGGCGCGGCAGTGGCGCTGGGACCTCGGGCGCATCCAGGCGATGGGCTACACCGACAATGTCGTCGACCTGATGCTCGACAAGCTGGCGCGGCTGCCGGCGCAGACCCAGGAGGTGCTGCAGCAGCTGGCCTGCCTGGGCAACCGCGCCGAGGCCGGGACCCTGGGCAGCGTGCTGGCACTATCGCGCAGCCAGTTGCAGCGGGCCCTGTGGGACGCCATCCGCCAGGAGCTGGTGGAGCGCGGGGAGGGCGCCTACGCCTTCGCCCACGACCGTATCCACGAAGCGGCCTACCTGTTGATTCCCCAGGCCGAGCGCGCCGCGGCGCACCTGCGGATCGGCCGCCTGCTGGCCGAGCAGACGCCGCCGCAGGCGCGCGAAGAGGCGATCTTCGAGATCGTCGGCCAGCTCAACCGCGGCGCCGCGCTGATCGCCGAGCCGGCCGAGCGCGAGCGCCTGGCCGGGTTCAACCTGCTCGCCGGGCAGCGGGCCAAGGCCTCGACCGCCTATGCCTCGGCCCTGGCCTATTTCGCCCGCGGCGTGGAGCTGCTGGACGAGGCGAGCTGGCAGGGCCGCCACGAACTGCTGTTCGCCCTGGAGTCCGGCCGCGCCGAATGCGAGTTCGCCACCGGCCAGGTGGCCCAGGCCGAGCAGCGCCTGCGGATGCTCTCCGGGCGCGCCGCGACGACCGTGCAGCGCGCCTGGGTGGCCTGCCTGCAGGTGGACGTCTACCTGATCCTCGACCGCCGCGACGATGCCGTGGCGGTCTGCCTGGACTTCCTCCGCCACGTGGGCATCGACTGGCCGGCCCACCCGGACGACGCCACGGTGCAGGCCGAGTACGAGCGCATCCGCGCGCAGCTCGGCGCGCGGCCCATCGACACGCTCATCGACTTGCCGCCGATGCGCGAGCCGCTCGCCCTGGCCACCATCGAGGCGCTGACCACGCTGTTCTCGCCGGCCCTGCACACCGACGGCAACCTGGCCTGCCTGACCATCTGCAAGGCCATCAACCTGAGCCTGGAACACGGCAACGGCGACGCCTCCTGCGTGGCCTACGCCAACATCCCGCGGGTCGCCGGACGGCGCTTCGGCGACTACCAGGCCGGCTTCCAGTTCGGCCGGCTCGGCTGCGAACTCGTCGAACGCCGCCGCCTGGAACGCTACGAGGCGCGCACCTACCTGTCGTTCTCGCTGTTCGCCCAGCGCTGGGTGCAGCCGGTGCGTGCCTGCGAGGAGCAGCTGCGCCGGGTGTTCGACAGCGCCAACCGCACCGGCGACCTGCCGTTCGGCGCCTTCGCCTGCAACAGCCTGGTGTCCAACCTGCTGTTCAGCGGCGAGCCGCTGCCCGAGCTGCAGGCCGAGGCGGAGCGCGGCCTGGCCTACGCCGGCAAGGTCGGCTTCGGCCTGGTGATCGACTTCCTCGACAACCAGCTCGCGCTGATCCGCACCCTGCGCGGCCTGGCCCCGCGCTTCGGCCATCTCGACCAGGGCGGCTTCCGCGAGACGGATACCGAGGCGCGCCTGGCCGGCGCCTCGCGGGTGTACAGCTGCTGGTACTGGATCCGCAAGCTGCAGGCGCGCTACTTCGCCGGCGAGTACGCGGCGGCGCTGGAGGCTTCCGCCCAGGCGCAGCCGTTGCTGTGGACCTCCCACGCGTTCATCGAGGAGGGCGAGTACTGCTTCTTCGACGCGCTCGCCCATGCCGCGCTGTGCGATGCCGCCTCGCCGGACGATAGCCGCCTGGACGCGATAGCCGCGCACCGGGACGAACTGCGGGTATGGGCCGACCTCTGCCCGGCTAACTTCAGCTGCCACGTCCTGCTGCTGGAAGCCGAACTCGCCCGCCTGCAGGGCCGCGTGGCCGACGCCGAGCTGCATTACGAGCAGGCCATCCGCGCCGCCCAGGACGACGGCTTCCTCCAGGTGGAGGCGCTGGCCAACGAACTGGCGGCCGCCTGCTACGCCGCGCGCGGGCTCGACAGGGTGGCCCGCGTCTACCAGCAGGGCGCGTATGCCTGCTACCGGCGCTGGGGCGCCGAGGGCAAGCTGCGGCAGCTGGAGGCGCGCCATCCCTTCCTCGGCGAGCAGGCGCCGGCGCCGGGCGCCACCGCCACCATGGCTGCACCGGTGGAGCAGCTGGACCTGGCCACCGTGCTCAAGGTGCTGCAGACCACCTCCGGCGAAATCGTGCTGGAGCGGCTGGTGGACAGCGTCATGCGCACGGCCCTCGAACAGGCCGGCGCCGAGCGCGGCGTGCTGGTGCTCCAGGGCGCCAACGGGCCGCGCATCGTGGCGCAGGTGACGGTCGACGACGACGCGCCGCGCCTGCAACTGCGCGACGAGCCGCTGAGCGAGACGCTGCTGCCGGAAGCGCTGCTCTACCAGGTGCTGCGCACCGGCGAGAGCCTGGCGCTGGACGACGCCCTGGCCGAGGCGGCGTTCGCCACCTCGCCCTACGTGCGCAACCGCCAGGCGCGCTCCATCCTCTGCCTGCCGCTGATGAATCAGGGCCAGCTCAGCGGCGCCCTGTACCTGGAGAACAACCTGACCGCCCGCGCCTTCAGCCCGGCGCGCACCGCCGTGCTCAAGCTGGTAGCCTCGCAGGCCGCCGCCTCGCTGGAGAACGCCCGGCTGTACCGCGACCTCGCCGAGCGCGAGCGGCGCTACCGCGAGGTGCAGGGCGAACTGGCCCACGCCAACCGCGTGGCGACCATGGGCCAGCTCACCGCGTCCATCGCCCACGAGGTCAACCAGCCGATCGCCGCCACCATCACCAACGCCTACGCGGCGCAGCGCTGGCTGGGGGCGCAGCCGCCGGACCTGGGCGAGGTGGGGCAGGGGCTCGAACGCATCGTCAAGGACGCCAACCGCGCCGCGGACGTGCTCAAGCGCATCCGCGGGCTGCTGCGCAAGGCGCCGTCGCAGAAGAGCGCGGTGGACATCAACGAGGCGATCCTGGAAATGGTCGAGTTCACCCGCGGCCAGGCCGCCAAGGGTGGCGCCACGGTGCGTACGCGGCTGGCCGAGGGCCTGCCGCCGGTGGAGGGCGACCGGGTGGAGCTGCAACAGGTGCTGCTCAACCTGATCATCAACGCCATCGAGGCCATGGGCGAGGTCGACGACGGCGTGCGCCGGCTGGACATCGAGACGGCGCCGGACGGCGCAGGCGGCGTGCGGGTGAGCGTCAGCGACACCGGGCCGGGCTTCGCCGCGCAGGACGCCGGGCAGGTCTTCGCGCCTTTCTACACCACCAAGCCCAGCGGCCTGGGCATGGGCCTGTCGATCTGCCGTTCGATCATCGAGGCCCATGGCGGGCAGCTGCAGGCCTTGGCCAACCCGCCGCGCGGCGCGCGGGTCCGCTTCGAGCTGCGGGGCTGCCCGGGGCAGGCCCTAGAGCTGCGATAGGCCGCCGTCCACGCACAGGTCGACGCCGGTGATGAAGCTGCTGTCGTCCGAGGCGAGGAACAGCGCGGCGTTCGCCAGCTCCTCGGGGCGGCCGAGCCGGCCCAGGGGAATCAGGCCCGCCACCTGCCTTTCGAACGCGGCGAACTGCTCGTCGCCGATGCCCATCTTGCCGATGATCGGCGTCAGCACCGGGCCCGGGCTCAGGCAATTGACGCGGATGTTGCGCTGCCTGAGTTCCGCCGCCCAGCTGCGCGCGAAGGAGCGGACGGCGGCCTTGGTGGCGGCGTACACCACATGGGCGTCCAGGGCCTTGAGGTGGGCGATGGACGACACCAGCACGATGGAGCCGCCGTCGCGCAGCAGCGGCAGGGCCTTCTGGATGCTGTAGAAGACGCCCTTGACGTTGATGTCGAACTGCTCGTCGAACTGCGCCTCGTCCACCTGTTCTCCCGCGGCGGGGCGGATGATGCCGGCATTGGCGACCAGCACGTCGAGCCGCCCGTACAGCTGGCCGATGCGCTGGTACAGCGCGTCGATATCGGCCAGCCGGCCGGCATCGGCGCAGATGCCCAGGGCGTTGCCGCCGATCTGCCCGACGGCCTCGTCCAGCACCTGGCGGCGCCGCCCGGTGATCACCACCGTCGCGCCCTCTTGGGCGAACCGCTGCGCGGTGGCCAGGCCGATACCGCTGTTGCCGCCCGTCACGAGCGCGATCTTGTCATTCAGCTTTCCCATCGTTCCTCCAACGTCGTTGCCGAGTGAGTTTGCGTGGGGGATTGCCATGCAGGATCGGCCGGCAGCGGCAGGTAGCGCCCGATCTTCTCCGCCAGCTTCGCGCGGCGATCGGCGAGCCGGGCCTGGAGCGCGTCCAGCGCCTGGAGCTTCTCCAGGTGCTGCTGCAGGCAGGCGAGAAAGCCTTCGCTGTCTTCCTCCTCTTCCAGGTACTGCAACAGGCCGTGGATCTGCCGGGTGCTGAAGCCGCACTCGATCAGTTCGCGTATCCAGAGCACGCGTTGCACCATGGCCGGGGCGTAGTCGCGATACCCGTTTTCCAGCCGCGACGACGCGATCAGCGCCCGGGCTTCGTAATGACGAAGCGCGCGGGTGCTCGCGCCGGTACGCAGTGCCAGTTCGCCAATCCGCATGTTCACCTCCACCGGCGGAACTCTAGGGGCTTGACGCTAGTGTCAAGGTCAAGCGCCCGGGCTTGCCCGGCGCGTGACTTCGGACGGCGATTATAGGAACGCGGCCCGGCGACCAGAAATGCACCTGGGTATAGGCCCGGCATACCTGGGTATGACGGCCGGCGGGGCGCGGAAACCGGCTCGTCTATGCTGGAGTTTTCGATTGCCAGCGAGGGTGCGTCATGGGCCTGAACGAAGCGAGCCAGCGGCTGCGGCGCGAATTATTGAACATGGCCTTCCGCCATGAGGGGCTGGCGACCGACCTGGGGCGGGCCGCCGAGCAGCTGCCGGCATCCCAGGCGGTGCACCTGGTGCGCATGGCGGCGTTCCTGCAGGGCGATGCCGAACGGCTGATCGCCATGGCCGAGCAGGTGCGCACGGGCGTCATCAGCGCCAGCGGCCCCTGACCCCTCCAAAGCACTATTCCCTTCCACCGGCGTGCGGGTAAGGTGGCGGCAGAACACCGCTGGATTGCCCATGAACCGCAACGCCGCGCCCCCGCAGGCCCGCCAGGTCGTCCTGGCCAACGGCCTGGGGCTGACCCTGGTGCACGCCCCGCAGGCCACCCGCGCCGCCGCCCTGGCGCGGGTGGCGGCCGGCAGCCATGACGAGCCGCGGGCGCACCCCGGGCTCGCGCATTTCCTCGAACACCTGCTGTTCCTCGGCGGCGCGCGCTTCGCCGCGGGCGAGCGGCTGATGCCCTGGGTGCAGGCGCGGGGCGGGCGGCTGAACGCCAGCACCCGGGCGCGCACTACCGACTACTTCTTCGAAGTGCCCGCCGCGGAGCTGGAAGGTGGGCTGGCGCGCCTGCTCGACATGCTGGCCCGGCCGCGGTTGGAAGTTAGCGCGCAGCTCGGCGAGCGCGAGGTGCTGGAGGCGGAATACATCGCCCGCGCCAGCGATGCCGGCACGCTGATCGACGCGGCCCTGGCCGCCGGGGTGGCCGAGGGGCATCCGCTGCGCCGCTTCGTGGCCGGCCGGCGCGCCAGCCTGGCGGTGGAGGCGGCGGATTTCCAGAGCGCGCTGCGGGACTTCCATGGCGGCTTCTACCGGCCCGGCAATGTGCAGCTGTGGTTGCAGGGGCCGCAGTCCCTCGACGAGTTGCAGGCCCTGGCCGTCCGGCACTGCGGGGATTGGTTGGCTGGCCCAGTGCCGGTCCGCGACCTGCCGCCGGCCCTGGCGCCGCTGGCCGGCGACAGGCTGCACCTGCGTCTGCCCGGTGCGCCGCGCCTGGTGCTGGGCTTCGCCGTGGCCGAACTGGATGCTGCCGGCGAACAGACCTTCGACGCCCTGGCCGGCCTGCTGGGCGACGAGGCGGACGGCGGGCTGCTGGCCTGGCTGGGCGAGCGCGGGCTGTGCGATGCGGCGAGCTTGCGGGTGGCCTACCGCGCGCCGGGGCAGGCGCTGCTGGCGGCGACCTTCGAACTGGCCCAGGCTCGGGATGCCGCGCAGGTCGAGGCGGCCTTCCTCGATTGGCTGCGGGCGTTGCGTGAGAGTGGCGGCGATGCCTTGGTGACGGACGAAGCACGGCAACTGCCTCCCCTGGAGCAACTGCAGCGGCGTGCCCGGGGCCTGCCGGCGCCGGTCTCGCCGCAATGGCTGGCGGCGCTGGACGCATCATGCCTGGTCCGCCTGCTGGTCGCGGCGGATGCGCCGGGCCAGCCCGCCTGCGTAGCCGGCTTCGACCTGCACCTGGGGCGCAGCCCGGTCGAGCCCGTGGCCTTTGCCCCACAGCCCTGGCGTTTTGCGGCGCCGCCTGCGGCCAGCACGGCGGCGACGGGTGCGATTCATTTGCGTTGGCACTTCCCGTGCGCGCCGGCCCGTAGCCACTTCCTCGCCTTGCGCCACGGCCTGCGCCCGCTGGCGGGGTTGGCGCGGCGCAATGGCGTGAGCCTGCGCCTGGACGAGGAGGGCGCCGACTGGGCCCTGGGCCTGCAAGGCCCGGCCGATCGCCTGGAAAGCTGCCTGGACGGCGCCCTGGCGCTGCTGGCCGAGCCCCCCGCGGCAGTGCTGGCCCAGGGGGAGCGCCTGCTGTTGCGCGAGCGGCAGCAGAAGGCCGCCGAACTGCCGATCCGCCGCCTGCTCGACGCCTTGCCGGTCCATTTGGCGGGGGAGGGTGCGGCTTTGCCGGACTGGTCCTCGGCGCGCTGGGATGTGCTGGTGCGCAACGTCGAGCCACCGCTGGCGAGTCGGGTGCCCGGCCGGTTGGCGACGGAACCGTTGTTGCCGCCGGCACTGGTTCCCGGCCGCCATCGCTGCGTCATGGCGGGTGAGGGCGAGTCGGCGCTGCTGCTGTTCTACCCGCTGCCAGGGCGGGATGCGCCGCAAGAGGCCGCCTGGCGCCTGCTGGCACGTGAGCTGGAAGGCGGCTTCTACCAGCGCCTGCGCGTCGAGCTGAACCTGGGCTATGCGCTGTTCTGTGGCTTCCGCCAGGTCGCCGGCTGGCGCGGGCTGCTGTTCGCCGTGCAGTCGCCGCACGCGCAGCCGGACGCGCTGTTCGAGCACCTGCGCACCTTCCTGGAAGACGCCGCCATCTCCCTGGGCGAACTGCCCGACGCCCGCCTGCACGACCTCGCCCACAGCCTGGCGAACGAGCCGGCCAACGAGAACGCGGCCTGGCGCGACCAACTCGCCGGTGTGGATGCCGGCCACGCGCAACGCGTGGCCGAGGCCGCCCGCCACACCGCCCGTGCCGACCTCCTGGCCGCTCACGCCGCATTGCTGGACGAACAGGGCGGCTGCTGGCTGCTGACCCACCGCGCCTGATCCACCCTCCAGACCTTCTTCCGCTACTGCCCGGGCCTACCGCCCCGGGCACGTACGCCTGCGACTTTGGTCCTGCGCCACAAGGCCCGCTGCCAAGGTGCCGCTACCCCCGCGACCAAGGCGCCGGGCCTTGTGGTGGCCTGGTGCCATGGCCTTGCGCAGCGCTCCGGCAAGCCCCACGCAAGCAGCGTCGAAGCGCGCCCAAAGCAGCGTATGGCGCCGCGCGGGGCGTTTCGATAATCGCCTCCGCCACGACCCCGAACGGTCATCCATCCCCTGCGGAGCGCGTCATGAACAAGAACAACACCGCCATTCGCCGTTTCCTGCCCCTGGCCCTGGCCTCGCTGGGCAGCCTGGGCTGCCTGCCGGCCGTCGCCGACATCAAGCTGTACGACAAGGACGACACCACCTTCTCCACCGACGGCTACTTCAACGCCTTCTACGTCAACAGCGACGTGGACCGCGAGGGCGACACCTACGACCGCCGCCAGTCGCGGGTGAAGATGGGCTTTTTGCCCAACTACATCGGCTTCAACTTCGGCAAGAAGATCGACGGCCTGACCCTCACCGGGCGTTCCTCGTTCTGGGTGACCATCAACGACAGCGAGCAGGACGGCACCGACACCGCCATCGACGTGCGGCAGTTCTACGGCAACGTGGCCGGCGACTGGGGCGAGGTGCTGATCGGCAAGGACTTCGGCCTGTTCTCGCGCTCGAACATCTTCCTCGACGAACTGCTGGCCGGCTTCGGCAACGCCAGCGACACCCTCGGCCTGGTGGACGGCAAGGGCGTGTCCTTCGGCAACATCGGCACCGGCTACCCGTACCCGTTCCCCACCTCGCAGATCACCTACCGCAACAACAACCTGGTGGACGGCCTGCGCGTGGCGGTGGGCATCATGGACCCGATCGACACCAACCAGATCGACAAGGACGCCAGCGACGGCCTGGACGACAAGGCCTACCAGGACAACCCGCGCTACGAGAGTGAGATCAGCTACCAGTTCGACCTGGGCGGCGCGCAGATCTACAGCTGGGTCAACGGCGCCTACCAGACCTCGAAGAACACCAACGACCAGGTCGACGACGTCACCTCCAAGGGCCTGGGCTACGGCATCCAGGCCAAGTTCGGCGGCGTGTCGCTGACCGGCTCGGGCTTCACCGCCAAGGGCATCAACCCCTTCTTCACCAACAACGCCGGCGAAGCCGCGCTGCGCGAGGTGGACAGCCGCGGCATGCTGCTGCAGGGCTCCTACACCTGGGGCAAGAACCGCCTGGCGCTGTCCTACGGCAAGACCGAGGACGACGGCAACGGCCTGGGCAGCGCGGCGGACTACTCCACCCGCGGCATCGCCTACTTCCGCACCATCAACGACAACCTCAAGCTGGTGGCCGAGTACAACCAGTACGAGATCGACGGCCGCAAGGGCTCGCTGGTGAGCGAGGACACCGACACCTTTGCGGTTGGCGCGGTATTGAACTGGTAATCCTCAGGGCTCCTTTGGCAGTAATTGGGCGGGGCGGCGGTGGCGTCGGTCCGCCGTTTTTTTTGTGGGGGGATGGTGTTCTGTCGGGAGAGTCTTTGAAGAGCGCCCTCTCCCCAGCCCTCTCCCTGAAGGGAGAGGGGGCTAGTCCGTGCCGAGAGGAGGAGTGGTTTCAGCCGGTAACTTTCGGTTTTGCCGGCTAACGCCGAAACATCAGCACACACCGAACGGTCCCCTCTCCCTTCAGGGAGAGGGTTAGGGAGAGGGTTGCGGACACCAACCCCGCTCCGCAACTGAACCTGACTCCGCTGTTCGCTATACCGCGAATCGCGCGCAGGGCGCGCTCCTACGAATGACACGGAGCTACGCCTTTTGGAGGTCCCCGCCAGCACCCAAGTAGCATGGGGCCGCGCCGGGCGCCTTCGTAGAATGCCCCCGTGGTCAACCGGCGTTGAGGCAGGCGTATGCAGGAAGGGCAGGGGGAAGGCGTAGTCAGGGGCATGTCCAGCGCCCGCGATGCGGAGGCGGTGGCCCAGGATCTGGCGCGCCAGTTGATCCACCCGCACCTGGGCTTCGTGCTGTTCTTCTGCTCCGCCGAGTACGACCTGCCGGCCCTGGCCGCCGCCCTGGAGCAGTACTTCGGCGGCATCGAGCTGGTCGGCTGCACCACCGCCGGCGAGATCACCCCCCAGGGCTACGGCCGCGGTTGCGTCAGCGCGGTGGGCTTCGACGTGCGCAGCTTCGCCGTGGCCAGCGCGCTGATCGACGAGATGGAACGCTTCAGCCTGATCGACGCGCAGCAACTGGTGGAGGCCCTGGTGGCCGACTGCCGCAGCAGCGAGTTGGCGCCGATCAAGGACCACAGCTTCGCCCTGACCCTGCTCGACGGCCTGTCCAGCCGCGAGGAAGTGGTGCTGGCGGCGCTCAGCGCGGCGCTTGGCGCCATCCCGCACTTCGGCGGCTCGGCCGGCGACGACAACCACCTCACCCATACCCACGTCTACTACCAGGGCCAGTTCCACACCGGCGCGGCGGTGGTGCTGCTGTTCAACACCTGGCTCGACTTCGAGGTGTTCACTACCCACCACGTGGTACCGCGCGGCGAGAAGCTGGTGGTGACCCGCGCCGACAGCGCCAGCCGCCGGGTGCTGGAACTCAACGCCGAGCCCGCCGCCCTGGAATACGCCCGGCTGGTCGGCGTGGAGCCCCACGAACTGAGCTTCGAGCTGTTCTCCCGCCACCCGCTGGCGGTGCGCATCAAGGACCAGTACTACGTGCGCTCCATCCAGCAGGTGCACGACGACTTCAGCCTGACCTTCTACTGCGCGGTGGAGAACGGCATCGTCCTCACCGCCATGAGCACCGGGCCGCTGCTGCCCAACCTGCAGGCGCAGTTCGCGCGCCTGCACGAACGCCTCGGCCCGCCGCTGCTGACCATCGGCTGCGACTGCTTCCTGCGCCGCCTGGAGCTGGAAGTGACGGGCGACAGCGCAGCCACCGCCGCTTTTCTCCGCCACCAGCAGGTGATCGGCTTCAACACCTACGGAGAGCAATTCAATGGCATGCACATCAACCAGACCTTCACCGGCGTCGCCATTGGCCGTCCCCGTGGCGGCGCCGGCTGAGCTGCTGGCGCGCATCGACGAACTCGAGCGCGACAAGCTCAAGCTGCAGCGCATCAACACCGCGCTGATCGAGCGCATCGAATCCAGCGCCTCGCGCGGCGACGGCGCCTACGGGGCCTTCCAGCATTCGGTGGTGCTGGCCGAGCAGGTGCGCGAGCGCACCGACGCCCTGAGCCAGGCCATGGCCGAGCTGAAGTCCAGCAACCAACTGCTCAGCGACGCCCGCCTGCGCGCCGAGACCGCCCACCAGCACCTGCTGGATGCCATCGAAAGCATCTCCGACGCCTTCGTGCTGTTCGACCCGCAGCAGCGCATCGTGCTCTTCAACGAACGCTTCCGCGCGCTCTGGGCGCCCACTCGCGCGCGCCTGGGCGCCGGCACCCGGCTGGCCGAGGTGCGCCGCCTGGCGCAGAGCAGCGGGCTGATAGTCGAGGAACAGCGCAGCAACGACGACGAACACACTCTCTACCGCCTGCGCGACGACCGCTGGGTGCGCATGAGCGAGCGGCCGACCCGCGACGGCGGGCTGGTGGTGCTCTACACCGACATCACCGAGATCAAGCTCAGCGAGACCGCGCGCCGCGAGCAGGCGGTGGCGCAGAAGTCGCACCTGCTGCAGCGCGCCGTGGACAACCTGTCCCAGGGCGTGGCCATGGTCGGCGCCGAAGGCGCGCTGGAGCTGTGGAACCGACGTTTCCTGGAGCTCTGCGGGCTGGCGCCGATCGGCGCGCACCGACCCTTCGCCGACGTCATGGGCGAGAGCGGCCTGCCGCTGCTCACCCCGCGCAGCCGCGGCGACGACGGCGCGCCCCTGGCGGCCCTGGAGCAGCGCCTGTTCGACGGCCGCATGCTAGAAATCCGCACCCACGCGCTGCCCACCGGCGGCTTCGTCAACACCTTCACCGACATCACCGAGCGCTACCGCCACGCCGAGGCGCTGCGCGAGAGCGAACGCTGGATCCGCCTGATCACCGACCAGGTGCCGGCGCTGATCGCCTACCTCAACGCCGACCTGGTCTACGAGTTCACCAACAAGGTCTACGAGCAGTGGTACCGCTGGCCCAGCGGCGCGATGCTCGGGCGCAACCTGCGCGAGGTGCACGGCGCCGAGCACTGCCGGCGCCTGGAGCCGTACTTCGAGCGGGCGCTGTCGGGCGAGAGCGTGACCTTCGAGATCGCCGAGACCAACCTGGCCGGGCAGGAGCGCTACATGCAGCGCTCCTACGTGCCCAACCGCCAGGCCGACGGCCAGGTCGCCGGGCTGTTCGTGCTGATCCGCGACATCACCGAGCGCCGGCGCACCGCCGAGGCGCTGCACCAGGCCTACCAGAACCTGGAGCAACGGGTGCGCGAACGCACCGCCGAGCTGACCAGCCTGAACGACCAGCTCAAGCGCGAGATCGACGAGCGCAGCCAGGTGCAGGCGCGCCTGCGCGAGGCCAAGCGCGAGGCCGAGCAGGCCAACCTGTCGAAGACCAAGTTCCTCGCCGCGGTCAGCCACGACCTGCTGCAGCCGCTGAACGCCGCGCGACTGTTCACCAGCGCCCTGCAGGAGCGCGGCGAGGGCGACGGCCTGGTGCGCAACATCAGCCACTCGCTGGAAGACGTGGAGAACCTGCTGGGCACCCTGGTGGACATCTCCAAGCTCGACGCCGGGGTGATCAAGCCGGATATCGCGCCCTTCGAGGTGGGCGAGCTGCTCGGCAACCTCGCCGCCGAATACCGCCAGATCGCCGCCAGCGAAGGCCTGCGCCTGGACTACGTGGCCTGCGACGCCCAGGTGCGCAGCGACCTGCAACTGCTCGCGCGGATCCTGCGCAACCTGCTGTCCAACGCCATCCGCTACACGCCCGCCGGCCGCGTGCTGCTGGGCTGCCGGCGGCGCCGGCAGAGCCTGTGGATCGAGGTCTGGGACACCGGCATGGGCATCCCGGCGGACAAGCTCGGCGAGATTTTCCAGGAGTTCAAGCGCGGCGACACCCAGCGCTCCCACCAGGACCGCGGCCTGGGCCTGGGGCTGGCGATCGTCGAGAAGATCGCGCGCATGCTCGGCCACCGCATCCAGGTCGGCTCGGTGCCCGGCAAGGGCTCGCGCTTCGCCATCGAGGTTCCGCTGGCGCGCGGTGCGGTGCGCGCCCGCCCGGAGCCGGCGCAGCAGGCCGAACACCTGGTGGAACGCCTGCGCGGCTCGCGGGTGTGGGTGCTGGACAACGACGCGGCCATCTGCGCCGGCATGCGCACCCTGCTGGAAGCCTGGGGCTGCCGGGTGGTCACGGCGCTATCGGAAGAAGACCTGGCGCGCCAGGTGGACAACTTCCACGCCGAGGCGGACCTGCTGATAGCCGACTACCACCTGGACGACGGCTGCAACGGCGTGGACGCCGTGGCCTCGATAAACGCCCGCCGCGGCGCGCCGCTGCCGGCGCTGATGATCACGGCCAACTACAGCAACGAGCTCAAGCAGCAGGTGCGGGAGCTGGGGCATACGCTGATGCACAAGCCGGTGAGGCCGATGAAGCTGAAGACGGCGTTGTGTCACTTGATGGATAGGGCTGGCTGAGGCTGGCGCCGTACCTGAGCGGGCCCTGCCCGCGATTTTCGCGCGCAGGGCGCGCTCCTACATGGGGAATGGTGGGTGGGCCGGGTAGGGCGGATAACCGTTCGCGGTTATCCGCCGTTGGTTGGGGGTCGTGGCAGTGAAGGTTCGACTTTGGCGCAGGGTTTGGGTCCGCAACCCTCTCCCCAGCCCTCGGCTGCGCGCCCCGCCCTGAAGGGAGAGGGGGCTATCCGTGCCGCTGGTGGTTTTCGTGCCATCCGGCAACACCGGCGTGGCCGGCGAGCGCTGAAATCACACTTCACGCCGAACGGTCCCCTCTCCCTTCAGGGAGAGGGTTAGGGAGAGGGGCTTGTCCGTGCGGAGAAGAGATCTGGTGCCAGCCGGATACTCGGTACAAACCGGCTAACGCCGAAACGTCAGCGCACGCCGAACGGTCCCCTCTCCCTCTGGGAGAGGGTTAGGGTGAGGGAGCGGAGGTTGGCCCAGCAGAGGAGTCACCGGCAAACAGGTTCGCGAGCAAGAACTAGGCGTCCCCCTCGCTCCTACGAAAAGCCAACCAGTGCTCAAGCCCGCTGAGCAGCCGGCACGCGCACCTTGGCCCGCAGTATCAGCGCAATCCCCCCCAACACCGCGCAGGACACCAGCAACAACCGCAAACCGATGTGCTCCCCCAGCAGCAACGCCCCGGACAACGCCGCCAGCACCGGCACACTCAACTGCACCGACGCCGCCTGGATCGCCGACAACCCCGGCAGCGCCGCGTACCAGATGGCGTAGCCAATCCCCGAAGCCAGCGCCCCGGACAGCACCGCGTAGACCACTCCCGGCACATCCCCCCGCAACTGGCCATGGAACACCAGGGCCAGCACGGCAGCAAAGGCGATACCTCGAACGAAGTTGCCCGTAGTCACCGCCAATGGATCGCCCGCATTACGCCCCAGCAGCGAATACAACCCCCAGGCCACGCCGGACAGCAGCATCAGCAGCGCCCCAGTCAGGGGCGGGGCGCCGGCGCCGGGCAGCAGTTGCACCAGCAGCCCGCCCAGGGCCAGGGCGAAGCCCAGCAGGGCCTGGCCGGCCAGGCGTTCGCCGCGCAGCAGGCCGACCACCAGCATGGTCACCTGCACCGCGCCGAACAGCAGCAGCGCGCCTGTGCCGGCGTCCAGCTGCACGTAGGCGTAGGAGAAGGCCGCGGCGTAGACGAACAGCGCCGCCGCCGCGCGCCAGTTGCCCCTGGCCTGGCTGGCCCGGCCGCGCAGGCGCAGCAGCAGGCCGAGCATCAGCGCGCCGGAGAGGATGCGGATGCCGGTGAAGCTCACCGCGTCCAGCTGGGTGGCCTTCAGGGCCAGGCGGCAGAGCAGGGAATTGCCGGCGAAGGCGAGCATCGCCAGCGCTGTGAGCAGCAGGGTGCGCGAGGCGGGCATGGCGGCTCCCTAGCGGCGCAGGTAGGCGGCGAAGTCGATGTCGCCGGCGCTGAGGATGGCCTGCACGCGGTTGTGCACCTTGAGCTTGCGCAGGATCGCCGAGACGTGGGCCTTCACCGTGGTCTCGGCGATCTCCAGGTTGTAGGCGATCTGCTTGTTCGACTCGCCCTTGGTCATGCGTTCGAGCACCAGCAGCTGCTTGCGCGTCAGCGCCTGCAGCAGCTCCGGCGGGATGCCGTGCTCCTCGTGGCCGTTGCGCCGCGGCGAGGCCTTCTGCGTGCGGATGATGTCCGAGGGCAGGTAGACGTTGCCGTTGAGGATCTGCTCGATGGCCTCGGTCATCTGCGCCCGCGGCGAGGACTTGGTGATGAAGCCCACCGCGCCGTAGGTGATGGCCTGCAGCACCACCTGCTTGTCCTGCTCGGCCGAGACGATCACCACCGGGATGGTCGGCGCCTCGTTGCGCAGGTTCATCAGGCCGCTCAGGCCGTGCATGCCGGGCATGTTCAGGTCGAGCAGGATCAGGTCCAGGTCGTCGTGCTCCTGGGTCAGGCCCAGGGCGCTGTCGAGGTCGGCGGTCTCCATCACCTCGCTGCCGGGGAAGCCGTCGGCGATGACGTTGTGGATGGCCTCGCGGAACAGCGGGTGATCGTCGGCGATCAGGATCTTGTACATGGCCTACACCTCGTTGTTGTCGTTATGGGCGGCGGCTAGCCGTTGCCGGGTGTGCTCAGGGGAAAGGGTGCGGCTGGGCGTCCTGCAGGGGCAGGCCGGCCTGTTCCCAGGCGTCTACTCCGTCACGGTACCAGTAGAGCCTGGAATAGCCCAGCGCGTGGGCGCGGCGGACCGCGTTCCAGCTCGCCCAGCAGTCCGAGCGGCAGTAGAACACCAGTGGGCGCGTCGGGTCGCCCTCGCTCAGCTGCCGCAGGTTCTCGCGGAAGTAGGCCTGCCAGGGCGCGCTCAGCACGCCGTCGCCGGTATTGGCCAGCCACAGGCTGCCGGGCAGGTTGCGGTGCGGCTCGTTGGCCACGAACTGGCCGTTGAGCCAGGTGCGGCGGTACACGTCCACCAGGCGCGTGCGCGGCTCGCGCTTGAGCAGCGCCTGCAGGGCGGCGGTGTCCAGGGTGGTGGCGTGGTCGGCGCTGGCCGGGGTCGGGCTGCGGTACTGGCTGGTGCGGTAGCCGTCGCTGGAGAACAGCGCTTCGTCCGCATGGGCCAGCGGCAGGCCCAGCAATGCGCAGAGCAGGGCAGGGGCTAGGCGAGGCATGGTGGCATCTCGATATTTATTCTTCTACCCGCCATTACATGCCAGGGGCGCTGCTTTGGAAATTCGACGTCCGGAGGGTTGATCCAGTACCAAAGTAGGAGATTTCAGCCCTTGCGCAGCGCCGCGTGCTGCGGGTTGAAGGTGAGCAGTGCAAGGCCGGCGAACAGCAGCGTCAGCCCCAGGCACACCGCCAGCGCCAGCGGGTCGAAGCGCTGGTACAGGGCGAAGCGCACCAGCTCCACGGCGTGGCTGAAGGGGTTGAGCGCGCACAGCCAGTACAGGCCCACGCTGGCCTCGCGCATCTTCCACAGCGGGTACAGCGCCGAGGACAGGAAGAACAGCGGGAAGATCACGAAGTTCATCACCCCGGCGAAGTTCTCCAGCTGGCGGATGGCGTTGGACAGCAGCAGCCCCAGGGCGCTGAGCAGCAGGGCTGCCAGCAGCAGCGCCGGCAGCGCGGCTAGTAGCCCCCAGGCCGGCGGCTGCACGCCGTACAGCCAGGCGATGGCGAGGAAGGCGTACACCTGCAGCAGTGACACCAGCGCCGTGGCCAGCAGCTTGCCGGCCAGCAGGAAGGCGCGCGGCAGCGGGCTGGTGAGCAGCACGCGCATGCTGCCCATCTCGCGGTCGTAGACCATCGACAGCGAGCCCTGCATGCCGTTGAACAGCAGGATCATGCAGCACAGCCCAGGGACGATGTAGGTCTCGTAGGTCACGTAGGTGTCGTAGGGCTCGATGATCGAGATGCCCAGCGCGGCGCGAAAGCCGGCGGCGAACACCAGCAGCCACAGCAGCGGGCGCACCAGGGCGCTGAGGAAGCGCGAGCGCTGCAGCACGAAGCGCAGCCACTCGCGCACCACGATGCCGCGCAGGCACTGCCAGTAGGCGGCGGGGCCGAAACCGAGGGTGTCGTATGGCTTCATGCGCAGGCTTCCAGGCGGGTGAGACGGGCGAAGGTGCGGGGCAGGTCGCCGTCGTCGGCGGCGCTGACCTGCGCCGCTTCACCCTGGGCTACCAGGCGGCCGCGGTCGAGCACCAGCAACTGGTCGTCGCCGCGCACCTCGTCCAGCAGATGGGTGGTCCACAGCACCGCCAGGCCCTCGTCGCGGCACAGCTGGCGCACGTGTTCGTTCAGCCCCTGGCGCGCCGCCGGGTCCAGCCCCACGCTGGCCTCGTCGAGCAGCAGCAGGCGCGGGCGGTGCAGCAGCGCGCGGGCGATCTCCACGCGGCGGCGGTGGCCGCCGTTCAAGGTGCGCACCTTGTCGCGGCGGCGTTCCTGCAACTGCTGGCGGGCCAGTTCCTGCTCGATGCGCTCGGCCGCCAGGGCCCGCGGCAGGCCGTGCAGGGCGGCGTGGTAGCGCAGGTTCTGCTCCACGCTCAGGTCCAGGTCCAGGGTGCTCTGCTGGAACACCACGCCCAGCTGGCGCAGGGCCAGGTGCGGCTGGCGGGCCAGGCTGCAGCCGCACACCTCGATCTCGCCAACCTGCAGGTCGTACAGGCGCGTGAGCAGGGCGATCAGCGTGGACTTGCCGGCGCTGTTGGGCCCCAGCAGGGCGGTGAAGCGCCCGGCCGGCAGGGTGAAGTCGATGCCGTCCAGCGCCTTGCGCGCGCCGTAGGCGAAGCCCACGCCCGCCACCCGCAGGGCGTTCATGGCGTCACCACCACGCCCCAGGGGTAGCGCCCGACCTTGATCGAACGGGTCACCTTGAGGTCCTTCACGTCGATCACCGACACGTCGCCGCTGACGCCGTTGGTGGCCAGCAGCAGGCTCTCGTCCGAGGTGAACGCCAGGTGCCACACGCGACGGCCCACCAGCAGGTAGTCGAGCACCTCGAAGGTCTTCGCATCCACCACCGCCACGTGGTTGGCCGGGCCCAGGGCGACGAAGGCGTACTTGCCGTCGCTGGTCAGCTTCACGCCCACGGGCTGGATCTTGTCCGGGTGCACGCCCTTGATGGCGAAGCGCAGGCTCTTGAGGATCTTGCGGCTGGCCACGTCCACCACGCTGACGCTGCCGCCGATCTCCGCCGACACCCAGACCTGGCTGCCGTCCTTGTTGAACTCCGCGTGGCGCGGGCGCTGGTCCACCAGGGTGCTGTCCACCAGCTTCTGCGTGGCGGTGTCGATCCAGTGCAGCATGTTGGTGGTCTCGCTGGTGTTCACCGCCCACTTGCCGTCCGGGCTCACCGCCATGCCCTCGGGCTCCACGCCCACGTCGATCTGGCCGAGCACCTGGGCGGTCTGGGTATCGACCACCGTCACCAGCGCGTCGTCCTCGTTGGAGACGTACAGCCAGCGGTCGTTGGGGTGCAGGGCGAACTGCTCGGGGTCGGCGCCGGAGGGCAGCTGCTTGACGATCTTGCCGCTGGCCAGGTCCATCACCTGCACGGTGTCGGAGTCGCTGGCGCAGATGTACAGCAGCTTGTTGTCGTGGGACAGCGCCAGGCCGCGCGGGCGCTTGCCGGTGTCCAGGGTGCCGGTGACGGTCATGCTGTCCAGGTCGATGACGCTGATGTTGTTGTCCTTCTCGTTGGACACGTAGGCCTTGGCGGCGAAGGCCGGCGGCGCCAGGCACAGGGCGGCGGCCAGCAGGGAAGGGACCAGGGTGGCCTGGAGCATGGCAGGTCGGAAAATGGCGGCGCGGAACATGGCGTATCTCCAGATCAGGGCTTGGCGTCGGCGAGGCGGCAACGGCTTTCCGGGGCATCCAGGCCGAGGCTGTCGAGTTCGCTTGCGGGATGCAGGAAGCCTTCCTGCGGGGAGGTGCTGACCAGCGCGCGCGGCTGCACCAGGGGAATGGGTTGGCGCAGCTGGCCGTCCCAGGGGCGGTAGCTGAGTTTGTAGCCCTTGAAACCGTCCAGCGGCAGGTCCGGCGACAGCGCCAGGGCGCGGATGGCTTGCGGCTCGGCATTGCGCAGGCGCGTCACGGCGCTGGCCACGCTGCGCACGGCGACCCAGGCGGCGAAGTCGCGGTCGTTCATCCAGCGCTTGGCCTGGGCCTCGAAGCGCTTCTGCAGCTGCGCGGCGCCGAAGGTTTCCACGGTCTTGTGCCAGCCCGTGGCGACCAGGCCCTGGGTGCCGGCCACCGGGCGCGGCAGCCAGGTGTTGTAGGGCACGTACTCGCCGAAGTCGCCGTGCTCGTCGGCCACCAGCACCACGTCGTAATCGTCGCCGGCCTGGGTGAACAGCGGCATGTCGGCCTGGGCGCTGCGGCGCTGGTCGTTGGCGAAAGTGAAGGCCTTCTCCTCGACTATCTTCGCCCCGAAGCGCCTGGCCGAGCGGCGCAGGGCGGCGGCGTAGGCCTTGTCCTCGGGGCGCTGGCCGACCACCAGCAGCCAGTGCGTCCACTTGCGCAGCACCAGGAACTGGGTGAGGGCGTCGGTCAGCATCAGCCGGCTGGGCAGGGTGTGCAGCACGTTGGCCGGGCACTGCTCGGCGCGCAGCTCGTCGTCGGCGGCGCCGGCGTTGAACAGCAGGCTGTCCGGCAGCGCGGCGGCCAGCTGGCGCAGGCTCTCGGCCGGGGCGTTGACCACGAACAGGCGCAGGCCGTCGTCGTGCAGCTTGCGCGCCTCGGCCAGCAGCTGCTGGGCATCGGCGCTGGTGGCGCTGACCAGGCTGTAGCGCTGCTTGAGGAAGCGCCCGGTGGTGTTGCTGTCGTCGATGGCCAGCTCGGCGCCGCGCAGGCCGGCGTCGCTGGGTTCAGGGATGATATTGGACAGCAGCGGGCCGGGGTCGGGCGTGTAGCCGAGGTAGGCGATGCGCACCTGCAGCTCGGCCGGGGCATCCTCGGCACGCGCGTTCAGGCAGAGCAGGGCAGCGCAGGCGACCGCCAGCAGGTAGGCCACGCCGTGCAGGGCGAACTGGCGCATGGGCGACTCCATTGTTGTTGTGTCGCCAGCATAGGAACGCGCCAGGGCCTGGGAAATATGCAGAAAGTACCGCCGGGGCAATACCAAGGTAGTAGATCGCCGCCCGCGGCCGCCCCCTAGCATGGCCCTACAACAACAAAGACAACGGGAGCCGAGCCATGCGTATCGCCGTCACCCTGGTACTGCCCATCCTGCTGATCCTCAGCCTGCTGGGCTTCGATTTCATGTACAGCCTGCACACCCGCCCCGGCGTGCCCAGTGCCTGCGTCGTCGGCCAGCCCTGCCGCGTGGGGCCCTAGGGCGCGGCCATGTCGGCGCTGTGGCGGATCAACCTGCTGGTCGGGCTGTTCTTCGCCCTGGTCGCCGCGCTGTGCGTTGCCGTGCTGCTGCACCAGGGCGACGAGGACGTGCGCCGCGAACTGGACGCCGCTCGCGCCGTGGTGGAATACCTGCGCGAGGCGGCGCTGCGCGACCCGGCCAGCCTCGACCAGAGCCTTACCGGCGGCCTGCGCCACGTGCGCGTGCACTGGCTCGACCAGCCGCCGCCGGCGCTGCGCGGCTGGCTCGACGAATGGCTGGCGGCGCGCCTGTACCCGGACGTCTACCACGCCGCGCCGCTGCAACTGGCCGACGGCCGCCGCGTGCAGCTGAGCGTGGACCCGCGCGACGAAATCGACGAAGTCCGCGACTCCCTGGTGCAGCTGCTGGCGCTGTTCGGCGTGGCCCTGGCGGTCAGCCTGCTGGCGATCCGCTGGGCGGTGCGCGGCGGGCTGCGGGTGGTGGAACAGTTGCAGACCGCGTTCGGCGAGATCGCCCAGGGCCGCCTGCAGGTGCGTCTGCCCGGCCATTCGCTGCCCGAAGCGCAACGCCTGGCCGGGCGCTTCAACGGCATGGCCGAGGCCCTGGAGCGCGCCTGCCAGGAAAACGCCGAACTGACCCGCTCGCTGCTCGCCGTGCAGGAGCGAGAGCGCCAGGAACTGGCCCAGGCCCTGCACGACGACATCGGCCAATACCTGGCCGGCATCCGCGCGCAACTCTTCCTGCTGCGCAGCCTGCACGACCAACCCGCCGCGCAGCCCACCCTGGAACGCATGGACCAGCACTGCCGCGGCCTGAACGACAGCTTCCGCGCGCTGATCCGCGACCTCTACCCGGTGGTGCTGGAGCACCTGGCCCTGGACGAAGCGGTGCGCGCCTACGTCGAGGACTGGCAGGCCAGCCAGGGCATCGC
Organism: Pseudomonas citronellolis; assembly: GCF_001586155.1. Taxonomy (NCBI): domain Bacteria; kingdom Pseudomonadati; phylum Pseudomonadota; class Gammaproteobacteria; order Pseudomonadales; family Pseudomonadaceae; genus Pseudomonas; species Pseudomonas citronellolis. The sequence goes on along the minus strand of NZ_CP014158.1, from coordinate 4,127,650 downwards.
CTGCACCCTGCGCCTGCCCGACAGCCTGCCGCCCCTGGGCGACGCGGCCAAGGCGCATCTGTACCGCCTGCTGCAAGAGGCGCTGACCAACGTCGCCCGCCACGCCGGCGCCACCCGCGTGTGGGTGCGCCTGCAAACCCGCGGCGGCCACCTGTACCTGGCCGTGCGCGACGACGGCCGCGGCAGCGACGGCCCGCCGCGCGCCGGCATCGGCCTGCGCTCCATGCGCGAGCGCGCCCGCTGCCTGGGCGGCGAACTGCAACTGCGCAGCCAGCCCGGCCTGGGCCTGGCGCTGCGCCTGCGGGTGCCGCTGCCGGTGGCGGCATGAGAGGAGAGAAAGCGATGAAAATCCTGCTGGTGGACGACCATTTCGTGGTGCGCGAAGGCATAGCCGCCCTGCTGCGCGGCCTGCTGCCGGAAGCGGACGTGGTGGAGGCGGGCGACGGCGAGGAAGCGTTGCAGGCGGTGCAGCGCGAGATTCCCGCGCTGGTCATCCTCGACATCGGCCTGCCCGGCATCAGCGGCCTGGAAGTCACCCGCCGGCTGCGCCAGCGCCTGCCGCAGCTGCGCGTGCTGTTCTTCAGCATGCACGACGAACTGCCCCTGGTGCGCCAGGCCCTGGACGCCGGCGCCGCCGGCTACGTGACCAAGGGCGCGGCCCCGGCGGTGCTGCTCGAAGCGGTGCGCCGCGTGCTGGCCGGCCAGCTTTACATCGAACAACCCCTGGCCACCCGCCTGGCCTGCCAGCCCAGGGGCCTGGAAGAGGGCGACCCGCGCCTGCACGGCCTGACCCGCCGCGAATTCGAAATCTTCGTCATGCTCGCCCGCGGCCTGCCGGCAAGGCAGGTGGCCGAACACCTGTGCGTGAGCGCCAAGACGGTGTCCAACCATGTGACGCTGCTGAAGCAGAAGCTGCAGGTGAGTTCCCATGCAGAGCTGGTGCACCTCGCCATCGACAGCGGGGTGCTGCGTGTGAGCGGCGAGGCGCTGGCGGGGTAGGGACCTGTCTTTGCAGGGAATGGTGTGGGTGGTGCCGCGTAGGAGCGAGCATGGCTTTTCGTAGGATGGGTATCGCTTCGCTCAACACCATCCTACGAAAAGCGCTCCGGCGCAGCCGGCAAGGCAGTCGCTCCCCCAGGGTCTGGGAGGCGCAGGCATAGGATGGCGTGGAGCGCAGCGATACCCATCTTTTTCCCACGCATAACCTGATTGGGTTTCCAACTACCTGTTGCTTGGTGTGATGTATTGCATCACACTTCGCCGCATGATCGTCAGCTTCCAGCACAAGGGCCTGGCTCTGTTCTTCAGAACTGGCTCCACCCGAGGAATCCGTGCCGACCACGCCAAACGCCTGGCGCGTATGTTGCCGTTCCTCGATCGAGCGGCCGCTCCGGACGACCTCAACCTGCCGGGCTGGCGTCTGCATCCCTTGAAGGGAGAACTGGACGGTTTCTGGTCACTCACGGTCAGCGGCAACTGGCGGGTGATCTTCCGCTTCATCGGCAACGACGTGGAACTTGTCGACTATCTTGATTACCACTGAACAGGAGGGGGTGCCCATGGTCATGTTCAATCCACCACATCCTGGCGAAACCCTGCGCGAAGACGTGCTGCCGGCGCTCGATATCAGCGTCACCGAACTGGCCCGCCGCCTGGGCTTCGCACGCGAAACCCTGTCGCGGGTGCTGCACGGCCGCGCGCCCATCAGCCCGGACCTGGCCGTGCGCCTGGAACTGGCCGGCATCGGCACGGCGCGCACCTGGCTCGGCGTGCAGGCCGACTACGACATCTGGCAGGCCAGGCACCGCGAACAACCACATATCGAGCGCTTCGCCGATATCGCCTGAAAGCTGAAAAGCCCCGCGAATGCGGGGCCTTGCCTGTTCCGAAGCATCGGGGAGCTGCTCCGTAGGATGGCGTGGAGCGCAGCGATACCCATCACCCCCCTGCGCACCACCTCCCCTGTAGGAGCGGACTTCGTCCGCGATCCGCGGTCACGCCTCCTGCAACGGTCGCCCTCAAGGCTCGAAAGTCACCGGCCGCAGCGGTGCGGTATTCACCTTCAACTCGAACACATCCGGCCGCGCGTAGTGGCCGCAGGCGTCGAAATCGAGGTTGCCCTTGCTCAGCTGGGCCATGTCGAGGTCGACGTAGAGTTCGGTCTCGCAGTCGAACACCGGGCCGGCCAGCACTTCGCCCTGCGGGCTGACGATCATGCTGCCGCCGCGCATCACGTACTCGTCCTCCTGATAGTCCAGGCCGAACGCCTCGCGGTGCTGCTGCGGGTACTCGCCCAAGCGGATCGCCTGGCAGGCCGAGAGCACGAACACCCGGCCTTCCAGGGCGATATGCACCATCGAGCTGGCCCAGGACGGGCGGTCATCCGCGGTGGGCGCGCAATACAGCTGCACGCCCTGGGCGTACATGGCCTGGCGCAGCGCCGGCATGTAGTTCTCCCAGCAGATCACGCTGCCCAGCACGCCGAACTCGGTGTCCACCGGCGCTATCGTGGAACCGTCGCCGAAGCCCCAGATCAGCCGTTCCTGCCCGGTGGGCATCAGCTTGCGGTGGTAGCCGGCGATGCCGCGCCCCGGCGCCAGGGTCACGGCGGTGCAGTACAGGGTGCGGCCGAAGCGCTCGATGATGCCCACCACCACGGTCACGCCGGTCTGCTCCACGCACTCGGCGAGCACCGCCAGCTCCGGGCCGTCCAGCGCCACGGCGCCCTCGACGTAACGCTGGTACAGCTCGCGCCCCGCGGCGCTGCGGTTGCCCACCACGCTGCCGAAGGCCACCCCCTTGGGGTAGCCGCCGATGAAGGCTTCGGGGAACACCGCCAGCTTCGCGCCCTGCTCCGCCACGCGGCGGAGGATGCCGCAGGCCTTCTCGACGCTGGCCATCGGCTCGTAGGGAACGGAGGCGGCCTGGATGATTGCTACACGGGTCATGGGGGACTCCTGACTATCTGTTGAAAGGCTTAGAAACGGCTGATGTCGTTGTCGCGGGTTTCCGGCAGGGTCTTCCACAGCACCACCAGGCACACCAGGGAGACCGCCGCCAGGTAGGCCGCGGGCAGGTTCGCGTCGCCGGTCTGGCGAATCAGCGCGGCGGCGATGAAGGGCCCGGGCCCGGCGAGGATCGCCAGCGCCAGGTTGTGGCCCAGGGCCGCGCCGGTGGAGCGGATCGAGGCCGGGAAGACTTCCACCAGCAGCACCACGTCCATCACCGCGGTGATCGCCACCAGCACGCCCATCACGATCAGCCCGGTGAGGATCGCCAGCGGGTTGCCGCTGTTGAGCAGCAGGAAGATCGGATAGGCCAGCAGCGTCAGTGCGGCGGCAGCGCCCAGCAGCAGCTTGCGCCGGCCGATGCGGTCGCTGAGTTGGCCGATCAGCGGGTTGACGATCACATAGACCACCAGCGCCGCGCTGCACAGCCACAGCGCGCTGCTGCGCGGCAGGCCGACGGTGGAGACCAGGTGGTTGTTGGCGTAGGTGATGAAGTAGTAGAGCGAGACGCCGAACAGCGCGGAGAAGGCGAAGGTGGTGACGAAGGCGCGGCGGCGCACGGCGCGGCTAGGGGCTTGCGCCTTGTGCGAATCGCGCTGGCGGACCATTTCCTCGTACACCGGGGTGTCGCCCAGCTTGCGGCGGATGAACACGGCGATGCCGGTCATCACGATGGACGCCACGAACGGCAGGCGCCAGCCCCAGGCCGCCAACTGCTGGTCGTCCAGCGCCGAGGCGATGCTCGCGGCGGTGAAGGTGCCGAACAGGAAGGCCAGCCCCGCCGTGCCGGTGATCACGCTGGCCGCGGTGGCGCGGCGGTTGGACGGGGCACTCTCGACGATGTAGATGCCGGCGCTGGACCACTCGCCACCGACCATCATGCCCTGGATGAAGCGCATGGCGATGAGCAGGATGGGCGCGGCGATGCCGATCGCCTCGTAGGAGGGCAGCAGGCCGATGATGGTGGTGCACACGCCCATGCCGAACACCGTGATGATCAGCACCGCGCGGCGGCCGAAGCGGTCGCCGATGGGCCCGAGGATCAACGCGCCGAAAGGCCTGGAGAGAAAGCCGACGGCGAACACCGCCAGCGATGAGAGCAGCGACACGCCCGGCGCGCTGGAGGGGAAGAACAGCATGCCGATCACCGCGGCGAAGTAGCCGTAGATGGCGAAATCGAACCATTCCATGAAATTGCCGATGCCGACCGCGATGGCCCGCTTGCGGATATCCGACTGTCCGCCCCTGCTCCGGATGCCGCCTGCACCCATGCTTTGCTCAATCGCGTCCACAGAATTCTCCAGCGCTTGTTATGTTGTTGTGGACGCCAGACTAGGAATCTCCTCGGGCACGGGGCAAACGATTAGCAAATATGAGCCGGATTAACGTACGTAATATCTCGCGGATCGACCTCAACCTTCTGCTCACCTTCCACTGCCTGATGACCGAGCGCAGCGCCACCCGCGCCTCGGCGATGCTGCACGTGACCCAGGGCGCGGTGAGCGCGGCGCTGCGCCGGCTGCGCGAGCACTTCGGCGACGAACTGTTCATCCGCACCGCCTCCGGCATGCAGCCCACGCGCAAGGCCATGGAGCTGGCGCCGAAGATCGCCGAGGCACTGACCTCCATCTCCGGCGTGCTGGGCGCCGAGCCGGAGTTCTCCCCGCGCGATTCCAGCTACCTGTTCAACATCGGCCTGTCCGACGACATCGAGTCCTACCTCGCCCCGCGCATCGTCAGCGCGGCGGCGGAGCGGGGCCTGGGCGTGACTTTCGCCTTTCACCAGAGCAACAGCTCGCTGTGGAAGCAGTCGCTGCAGGATCCGGACATGGACCTGGTGATCTGCAGCGAGCCGAAGGACTTCAACACCAGCTATTCGTCCCAGGTGCTGTTCTCCTCCTCGTACTCCTGCCTGTTCCGTCCGCACGCCGGCGCGGCGGACGAACCCATCGGCCTGGAGGAATACTTCGCCGCCGACCACGTGCGCATCTCCTACGACGGCCGCCGCGGCTTCATCGACGACATGTTCGAGTCCGCCGGCTACGCCCGCCGCGTCATCGCCTCCTTCACCCACTTCAGCGGCGCCTTGACCACGCTGGTGAGCAGCGAGGCCATCGCCACGCTCCCGACCTTCGCCGCCGAGAGCTACGCGGCCATGACCCAGCTGCGCGCGAGCCCGGCGCCGCTGCCGGTGCCGTCCTTCCGCTGCTTCATGGTCTGGGACATCGCCAAGCACAGCAAACCGCACCACGAATGGCTGCGCCAGTTCATCGGCGAACTGGCGCAGAAGCTCGGCTAGCCGCGAGAGGGCCGTCCATTCGGCATCAACCTGTAGGCGTGGATCTCATCCGCGAATCGCGCCGGGACGTCCGGCTATCGCGGACAAGGTCCGCCTACGGGGGCAGGTCCCCTCGTAGGATGGTGTTGAGCGAAGCGATACCCATCGCCATGACCGCATGGGTTTCGCAAGCTCAACCCATCCTACGAAAAGCATCTCGACGCAGACAGTTGCTCCTACGGTTACAGGGAGGCACGGTCGTAGGAGCGAACTCTGTCCGCGATTGGATTCACCGGCCACGCCGGACGCCTCGGTGGCACCGTCGACGGCGGATAACCGCGAACGGTTATGCGCCCTACGCCCGCCCATGCTCCTCAGCTGCGGCATACAACCGCTCGGCATCGGCCGCCAGGTACTCCAGTGCGCTGAAGGTGCCGTCCAACACATCCTCGGCAGGCGCTCCCAGGTCCGGCGCGCCGGCCAGCAGGCGCAGCAGATTGATCAGGGCGGATTGACGGGATTGGGCAGCGTCGTAGAAGTCCGATGGGACAGCGTGCTTGAGGGGATGGGGTAGAACTTGGGCAGAAAGGCTCATGAAAATCTCCCAGATTGATTCAGTCTTCCGCCTCCCGACGCCAATCGGGGAGGGCGGACCGTACAGGTTGGCGTACCGGAATCTGGGAACCGGCGCATCCGAAGATGCCCCGCACGGCCCGCCCATAACATGGGTACAGCCATGCAAGGTGCCGGAGATTGACCCAGACACCTTCCAGAATTCCGTGACGCCAATCCCACACCGTTCTGTTGAGCGGCTGAGCAACGTCAGGGAGTTGCCGTGAGGCTGTCAATCGGGCGTGGCAAAGAGCGAGGCGGGGTGTGCAGTTGGCCTGCATAGCAGCCGTAGGCGAATGGCTGCTTCCGACCCATAGCGGACTCTCGCTCAATGGGCACTTCGATGGATGAGCCAGCTAATGAGATCAAAGCTGATCTATGGCCCTGAAAGAGAAGCCGTCATCCGGATCATTCGGATGACGACCTGAGTGACGGAGCCCTATCTGCGCCGGCCCGTTAGGCGCTCCTAGATACTTGCATTGTGGATACTCTTGTGCTGATAATGAGAACGTGACGCATTCGCGATCACAAATACTTATCACTGGAGATACTATGGACGATTTCTCTAAGCCACTTTCGGCGGCATTCACCCAAAAGAACGAACGCGATGTAGGTTTTCAGGACGCTCGTCCGAAAAGCCTTATTCGTCGCATGGCATTGAGCATCGGCTGCCTCCCTGGCCCGCCTCCGTTCTGCGCTGGCTGGAAGTGGTAATCGCTAAGCAGTAAAAAGGGCCTCTCTTTCTAAGAGAGGCCTTTTAGTTTTGATCGTGTAATGGAGCACACGCATGACATCAATTTGGAGCCTTACCTCTGCTCCCCCAGAGGATGTGCCTAATCACGTCGCCAAGTTACAAGAAGGACTCATACCCTATCTCACTCAGTTTCTGACTTCTCGCCATCCGCATAGGGGGGGAGTGATGTGTCCCTTCATGCCGAAAGCCTTAGAGAATGACGATATATTTGTTTCATTTTTTGATGCAAATATGTCAGTTTCCCATTTGCAAGAGTCGCTAAAAGCTTGCATTGACTTCTTCAAGCAGCGAGAGAGTTTGGGACATGGGGCGATTGTTATAATGTTCGCTCCATCTGCGGATCTGGTGAAACTCCATCAGCTACATGTGGCTGGTAAGCTGCTCTGCATGGAGAAGGATCTGATGCTTGGTCTTCTTTACAGAGATAGTTCGGCACCAAGTCTGCACTCCCATGACTATTTCCCGCTCAGAACTCCGACCCCTACCATGGTGATCCGAGATTTGACCTCGCAGGATCTGCAGTTTCTAACGCCAGATCACTACGGAACGAAGGAAAAAATCAGATTTTTGAATTCGTACATTAAGAAGTTTTCCGGCACAGAAGGAAAGCGATCCCTGATGAAACAAGTGACAGGAGCGAAAACCCTTAGGTTGCGCTATAGAGCAGCTTCACTAACTAGAAATCTGGCTGCTTTTCTATTTGGGTCTGCCGTTTTAGTCTTCATGTTTAAGGCTCTATGGGGGTAGTATGTTCTCAAAAAACTTAAACTATATTGCATCCGCTATTATGGTTGTTTTTCAGCAAATTGCACTTGCGCTTTCGACGTACTATATTGCATCTGCAGGTGCTCAGCTGACTTCTTTGCCAGAGCAGGCGATAGTTAGTATAATTTGGTTTTTTGTTTTTGCTCTTTCTGCATACATTCTTAGTTCATTTTCGACATTCTTGTCCGTTAGGGCCGGCAATGAAATTTGGTACGCATATGCTAGGAATACCATCGAGACGGTATCTAGTGATATCTCTTACTGCTCATCTAAAAACAAAAGCAATGTTGTTCATTGGGTGAACGGAGAGGCCGCGGCGACCATTCCACATGCTACTCAGTTCTATTTGGGTTTTATTTCGCTTGTGCTGAACGTGGTGCTGACGGTTTTTGTTTTCTATATCTCCATAGGGTTGTCATTTACATTGACTATCTGCATTGCGCTGTTGCTTTCCGCATTGCTTGTCACGGGGCTTAGAAAACGTATTGATCGCCTTGCAACAGGCATGCAAGCTCAGAGACTTTCAACCTTAACGTTCGTTGACGCTCTCTGGGATTTGGCAACGTTTGGCGGTCAAAACTGTCGAAATGAAGGACTTAAAAACTTCAGATTAAATGCGTCAAGCTACTTCGGAGAGACAGAGCGTTACACTCTTCTCGAGCAAACAGTGGCATGCTTGCCAGTAATCACGGCTGTCCTCGCTGTGGTGGCCATGCTTGTTATTCCAGGAGCATATACCGCAGCAGCCATCGGGACTCTTGTTGCAATTCTTCCAAGAAGCTTGCAGTTATTTGGCAACATACACTCGCTCACTATGTATCTTAGTCAATACTACCTGATTCGACGGAAGGTTAGAAATCTCGATGAGTTTATTGAGACATTAGATAAAAATGATTTCTCGACAAAAGTCTCATATAGTAGTCTGCGCATTATCAATGCCATGACGGGAGATACGGAGTCTCCAGAAGAATTTGAACGGCTCGTTTTGAACGGAGGAATTTCTTCAGGAAGGTTTTGTATTACCGGCCCAAATGGGGCGGGAAAATCGAGCATGCTAAAAACTTTTAAATCTCAAAGCCACGACTCGACTCTGTTGCTCCCTGATGTCAATCTTGGTGTTGCACAAGAAAATAGGTCTACGGGTGAGAGCAGAGTTCACCAAGTCATGTTGGCTCTCGAGAGCGAATCCTCTATTGTCATGCTTGATGAGTGGGATGCCAATCTCGACTCAAGAAATAGAAAGACTTTGAACTCAGTGATTGATGAATTTGCAAAAATTAAGCTAATTATCGAGGTTAAGCATGTCTCCTTCGAGGGTATAACTGTCTAGTGCTCGCATGCGGCATGTTGAACCGTCCCTTCTTTTGGGAATGCGAGTGTAGCCATCACTGTAGTAATGAAGCCTTACCTGAGATCAGATTTACGTCCGCTTTTGGCCGATTGCAGCCCTTAGCAGAATCATCGCTTTGACTCTTCAGGTTCTGCCGATACAAACTGAACCGATGATCGCAGGGAATAAGGCGAAATGAGTCAGCTGAGCCCCACGCTACATGCAGACCTCTCCGAAGTGCTGGATGAGGTCTCTGCACTGATGTCCGCTGCCTATGCGCAGCTCGGCCCCATACCTGATGACCATCCACTGGCTCAGGCGGGTCTTGAGAATGGGGCAGAAATCGTTCTGGACTACCTTGCACACGGCGAGGCGGGTATCGCCCTTGATCATCTGTTCTACATGATCAAAGAGCCGCCTCTCGCTATTTCTGCCAAGTCCGCTGAGAAGCTGGCTCGTGTTGCAGAAGCGTTTGGAACACCTTTGAACTGGTGTCCTTGAAGCTGGTCGTACAACGAAATACGTACTCGCTGCGAGAGACCGCTTCTGGCCGAAAGCTGCCTTCGTTAAGCGGCAGCTCTTGACCCATAGCGAACGTTGCGACGCCCCGTCTTGGCAATGACGACGGAAGCTCGCTGCCTGCCCATCCGCACTTTCCCGGAGGCGCTTTGTATTCCAGTGTGTCCGCAGACCGTTTTGACATTCGCAGAGACGGCCACGCCTTTTCTCGACACGGCGCAGATACCCCAAGGGCTTTTAATTCACTCCAACAGGACATCGGCGCGCGGTTGGAGCCAGCACTCTTCCAGAGCGCTCTTTCCCACTCCGATGGACTGTTCCCCCTAACCCTTGAGGAACAATGCCATGAACACTCTGAAGACCCTCGTGACCGCCATTACCTTTTCGCTGGCTGGTGTGGCGGTGCATGCGAGTGCAGCCGAAGCGCGCTGCTCCCACGGCACCGTCTGTTTCCAACTGACGCCCCTGGCTGAAGAAGGCGCAACCCCGCAACTGGCGGAAGATGGCTTCAGCAGGACGCCCCTGGGCATGCGTGTGAACTCGGCAGCGCCTGCGCAACAGACCATTGCCGCAGATGGCTACAGTCGGACGCCGTTGGGCAAGCGCGTGGCGTCGTCCCATGAATCGGCAACCGTCTGATTCCCGGGTTTTCACGTTTTCAGTCAATGAAGGTGAGGCGATGAAGCGAGACGAAGCAGGGAATGACAAGGTCGCCATTGTTTTTGGTGGCTCCCGGGGCATTGGCGCGGCAGCGGCGAGGCAACTCGCCGCCGACGGTTTCTCGGTGGCGCTGACCTATGTGTCCCGGCCGGACAGCGCCAAAGCGCTGGCCGCCGAGATCGAGGCGGGTGGCGGCCGTGCCCTTGCGATCCAGGCCGACAGCAAGGATGCCGCCGCCATCCGGAATGCGGTGTCGGCGGCGGTCGAGCGCTTTGGCGCGATCGACGTGGCGGTGGTCAATGCCGGCGTGCTGCGGCTCGCCCGTATCGATGCCCTTGGCGTCGAGGACCTCGACCTGATGCTCGACGTGAACATCCGCGGGGTCATTCTCTCGATCCAGGCCGCCGTGGCCAGCATGCGCGACGGCGGGCGGGTGATCACCATCGGCAGCAACTCGGCCTCTGGGCGCACTTCGGTCGAAGGCGCGGTGTATGCGATGACCAAGGCCGCCGTCGCGCGCCTGGTGCAAGGGCTCGCGCTGGATCTCGCGGCGCGCCGGATCACCGTCAACAATATCCAACCCGGCCCGACCGCGACCGACATGACGCAAGCGCACCTGGACGCGCTGGCGGAACTCGTCCCACTCGGACGCGTCGCCCAGCCCATGGAGATCGCCGGCCTGGTCGCGTATCTCACCAGCCCGGCAGCGGCCCACATGACCGGGGCGAGCCTGACGCTGGATGGTGGCTATGCCCTGTAACGCCAGAAACGCCGGGAGCCGCGACGCTCAAGGGCTTGAACGGCAATGACGCAGACGCCCCATTGTGGAAGAGGAACAGATTTATTCCTTCTGCTCTAAAGCTGTCCGGATGGACGAGACTAGAGTGCTGAAAATAAACCTGTCTTGCACGGACACCATACCGGTGGGCACGGCTTCTCGTAGGAGCGAGCTTGCTCGCGAACAGGCTCCGCTGCGGGCTCATTCGCGAGCAAGAACCAGGCGTCTCCCCTCGATCCTACGAAGCGTCCCCGCACGGCCGGTAAGAGAGTCGCTCTTACGGCACCAGGGCGGGCCATGCAGGTTGGCGTACCGGACTCGGACCGGCGCATCCGAAGATGCCCCGCACGGCCCCCATGGCGGGCATCCACGATAAGGCGCGCTGATCCCGTCCCGAATGCCTTGATGGAAGAGGTGGTATAAAAATATAATGCGAGTCATTCGCATATGATGGAATGCCACTCCATGCACGCTACTGTCGCTACAGAGGATCAGCTGCTGCTCGGCCGGCTGTACCAGGACCACCACGGATGGCTGCGCGGATGGCTCCATCGTCGATTGGGCAACCGTTGCGATGCGGCCGACCTGGCCCAGGATACCTTCGTCCGGTTGCTCGTTTCGCCCGCTGCGCTGCAGCAGCCCATCGCGACGCCGCGAGCCTACCTGCTGACCATCGCCCGGCGGCTGGTGATCAATCTCTACCGTCGGCGCTCGCTGGAGCAGGCGTATCTGGAAGTCCTGGCCAGCCTGCCGGAGGCGTGCACGCCTTCGCTGGAGCATCAGGCTCTGGTGCTCGAAGCCCTGCATGAGGTCAACGCGGTACTGGCCCGCCTGCCGAGCAAGGCACGCCAGGCATTCCTCCTGTACCAGCTCGAAGGGCTCACCCAGGATGCCATCGCCCAGCGGTTGGGCGTGAGCGTACGTAGCGTTCAGCGCTATCTCGCGCTGGCTTTCGAAGAGTGCATCGTGCTGGCGGCGGAAGTGCCGGAGCACCCGTGAGCGCGCAACCCATCGACCGTGATATCGCTCGCCAGGCTGCGCGCTGGTATGTGCGCCTTCAGGGGCCGCGCGTCAGCGAGGCGCAACGTCGCGATTGCGAGCGCTGGCGCGCAGCCGACCCGGAGCACGAACGCGCCTGGCAGTTGGCGGAGGGCTTCAACCGGCGACTGGGGCTGATCCCGCCTCAGCTGGGGCTTGAAACGCTGGATCGTTCCCATGCCGCTACGCGCCGACAGGCCCTCAAGTTGCTCGCGCTGCTGCTGGCAACGGCGCCTGCAGCCTTGCTGATTCGCCGTACGCAGTCCTGGCAGCAGCTCAATGCCGATGTTCGCAGCGGGGTAGGCGAGCAGCGCCAGATGTCTCTGGCCGACGGCACGCAGATTCATCTCAATACCGACAGCGCAGTCGATGTGGCCTTCGACGGTGCGAGCCGGCGGGTACGGCTGGTTGCAGGCGAGGTGCTGATCATCACCGCCAAGGACCCGGCCGGCAGACCCTTCATTGTGGAAACTGCCCAGGGCGAGATCGAGCCCATCGGCACGCGCTTCCTGGTACGGCAATGGCCCGAGGACAGCCAGGTTGCGGTGCTCGAAGGCGCGGTGAAGCTGAACTCGCGGGCTGGAGAATCCCAGCTGCTGAAGGCCGGCGAACAGGCGAGATTCAACGCTCGGCATGTGGGCGGCGTCGAGCCGCTCGATGTACGCATCGCCGATTGGACCCGAGGCGTGATCAAGGCCGAGCGTATGAGCCTGGCAAGCTTCGCCGCCGAACTGGGGCGATACCGGCCCGGCCTGTTGCGCTGCGACCCCGAGGTTGCGCAACTGGAAGTCTCCGGGGCGTTTCAACTGCACGACACCGACCAGGCGCTCCATGCGTTGACCCAGGTGCTGCCGGTGGAAATCCGCTATCGCACCCGTTACTGGGTCACCATCGCGCCCCTTTCCAGCTGATCGGCCCAGCTGATTGGCGCTGCCGAACTTATTTTGTCGCCTTTTTCGTCTCTCGCGTGTCACCCGAGCACACAACGAAAAAACATGCTCGACACAGGGAGTCACTCATGCAGCTTCACCCCTTCGCTTCGCGCCGCGCAGCACGACCCAGCGAACTCGCCCAGGCATTGCGCGCCGCTGCGCTCGGGCTGTGCCTGGGCCCGATCAGCTTCGTCGCGTCCGCGCAGGCCGACACCTCCGATCAGGCCAGTCGGCAACGCCACTTCGAGATAGCCCCTGGCCCGCTGGGCGCTGCGCTGGCGGAGTTCGCGAGCCAGGCGGGCATCACACTGCCGCTGCAGCCGCAGCGGGTACAGGGGCTGAAGAGTCGAGGCCTGAGCGGCGATGCCGACGTCGACACCGGCCTGAGCCGGCTGCTCGAGGGGACTGGACTGCGCGCCTCACGGCAGGGCGACGGCCTCTATGTCCTGCGTCCGGTAGCCGAGGCCGAGCAGCCACTGAAGATGGACAGCAGCGAAATCATGGGCGTTCGCCAGGATGGCCTGACCGAGGGAACGGGCTCCTATACGACCGGCGCCATGCAGACCGCCACCAAGCTGAACCTCTCGCTGCGTGAAACGCCGCAGTCGGTCACGGTGATGACTCGCCAGCGCCTCGACGACCAGGCCCTGGCCGACCTCAACGACGTTGTGCAGAACACCCCGGGCATGGTCATCCGGCGCACGGGGCCGGAGCGTTCCACCTACTACGCCCGCGGCTTTGCGCTCGACAACATCATGTACGACGGCCTGCCCACCAGCCTCGACAGTTCCCAGCTGTCCCAGGACCTGCTTTCCGCAGACATGGCCATGTACGACCGGGTGGAGGTGGTGCGCGGCGCCACCGGCCTGATGCAGGGCGCCGGAAACCCGGCCGCGGCCATCAACCTGGTTCGCAAGCGTCCTACGCCAACGTTCCAGGCCAGCATCCAGGGCAGCGCCGGCACCTGGGATCGCTACCGCACCGACGTCGACCTGTCCGGCCCGCTGACCGACAACGGCGCTGTGCGCGGTCGCCTGGTCACCGCCTACCAGACCCAGGGCAGCTTCCGCGACTCGCTGGATAACGAGCGGAACCTGTTCTACGGGATCGTAGAGGCCGACCTGAACGACAGCACCACCCTGACGCTCAGCGCTTCGCGCCAGCAGGACGACTACAACGGCAACGGCTGGACCGGCCTGCCGGTGGGCTTCGACGGCAGCGACCTGAAGCTGTCGCGCTCCACTTCTCTGAGCAATGACTGGGAGTACTGGAACAAGACCAGCACCTCCGCATATGCCGCCATCGAGCACGCCCTGGACAACGGCTGGAAACTCAACCTGTCGGCCACCAAGTCCTGGGCCGACCTGGACATGCTGGGCACCTACATACTGGGGCGCACCGCCACCCAGACCTATGACCAGTACGTGGGCGCCGGCCACTATCGGGAAAGCCAGAACAGCTTCGATGCCTACGCCAGCGGCCCGTTCCGCCTGATGGACCGCGACCACGAACTGGTGTTCGGTGCCAGCCATCGCCGCGTGGTGTTCAATGGCGACGTGCCGGTAAACGTGCTGCTGCACAGCAATATCGATATCTACAACTGGAACGGCGACACCCCGAAAATCGCCAGCCAGACCAAATACGGCTGGCAGAACACCAACGCCAAGCTCAACAGCGTTTACGCCACCACCCGCCTGAACCTGGCCGACCCATTGAAACTGATTCTGGGCAGCCGCCTGGACTGGTACGAAAACGATACCAGCGCCCCCTACAAAGGCACCGAGACCGAACTCAAGGTCAACCGCCACGTCACCAAGTACGCGGGCCTGATCTATGACCTGGACGCGCATCACTCGGTGTACGTCAGCTACACCGACATCTTCAAGCCGCAGAGTTACTTCGACACCTCAGGCTCGGTCATCGAACCCATCACCGGCAAGAACTACGAGCTGGGCATCAAGGGCGAGTATTTCGACGGCGCCCTGAACGCCTCGGCCGCCATCTTCCAGCTGGACCAGGAAAACCGCGCCAAGGCCATCACCGACCAGAGCCTTTGCCCCAGCTATCCCACCACTTCCTGCTACGAGGCGGCCGGCGAGGTGCGCAGCAAAGGCATCGAACTGGAACTGCAAGGGCAGCTCACGCCCAACTGGCAACTGGGCGCCGGCTACACCTTCACCGAAGCCAAATACCGCAAGGATGCGAACAAGTCCAACGAAGGTCGCCTGTTCGATACCGACATCCCGCGACACCTGTTCAAGATGAGCACCACCTACACCCTGCCAGGCGCGCTCGACCAATGGCGCATTGGTAGTTCCCTGTACCGGCAGAACCGCATCTACAACAAAGGCACCACCTACATGATCGAGCAGGACGCCTACACGCTGGTGGACTTCATGCTGGGGTTCAAGCCGACTGCCCATATCGATGCGCAGCTGAACCTGAACAATGCGTTCGACAAGAAGTACTACAACTCCTTGAGTTCGTCTGTCACGGTGCCGAGCAATGTGTATGGGGAGCCGCGGAATCTGATGTTGTCGGTGAAGTACAGTTTTTGAAGCGGCCGCGGGCGCAGGCCTGACCGTGTGGAGAAGCGCAGGAGGCCCATGGACGCCTGGCATCAGCCGGCTTAGCGCTTGGCATCGCGGCGGTATGGCTGCCATGGGGGCGGAAGCTGACGATTACCGAGGTCTGCTTTCGGCCCCATAGCCGACATCGACTCAATGGCCGCTGTTATGAATGAGCCAAGCGATGAATGCTACGAAGGGAGCAAACAGAATCAGGCCGCCGACAACTTCTGCCCAGCCATAGGCAAAGCCGCTTTCACCCTTGAACCGGCCACCGCTCAGAAATCCCAACACACGGACACCGATACGATGCGCCAGATAGTGGACTATGAAGTCTGCGATGAAGTCCATTCTGCTTTCCTGGTCGATGCTCGCCTTCTCAGAGCAGGGACGAACGCCAGTGAAGCATAGCGCTCAAGCAGTCGGCTGCGAATGACCATTGCTTCTGGCCGTTAGCAGACACTCAAAGCCGAATCCGTTTCCGCTGGCTGTCAGTGCAGCGTGGGGAAGCGCTCTTTCACCAGCGCCTGGGCCTGATGGGCCATCTGGTCAAGCAGGCGGTCGCGTTTTTTCTCGGCATCGGCCATGGCCTTCCGGCCGTGTTGCTGCACCAGGTAGGCGTGGATCTGCCGCACTTCCTTGGACTGATAGATCGGGGCCAGGTCCTGCACCGCGACCATGCCGTCGGAGCGGTGATCGCGGGTGTTGAGCAGCACGTGCGGCCCTTGTGCGGCCAGGACCTTAAAGCCCATCGACTCGAAGGCTGGCACCTTGCTCGCCGCGCAGGCGAGTTCGACGTGGGGCCGATGGCCGGCCACCTGTTGCAGCATGGCCCGCGCGATGCCGTGCCGGCGATGGCTGGCCGTGACGGCGAGGTAGGCCAGCGTGCAGGCCTGGGCATCATCCTGGCTCGGCAGGTACAGGGCAAAACCCAGGACCTGGGAGGGATCCTCGTCGTCTAGGGCCAGGACCAACCGCGCGCTGCTGTCCACGGCGCGGTCCATGGCCTGTAGATACAGGTGCACCTCGTAGCCGATCACGTACTGGTACAGCTGGTAGAGCGGATTGCTGGGCGTCAGCGGCACCGGGCTGATATCGCTGAAGTAGTCCACCACCATTTGCAGAACCTGATTCTTCAGGGACTCCGGCGGCGGTGTGTCCAGGGTTACGAGGGTAAACATCTGAAGCTGGCTCCGGGCGTGCCCGATTGGGGGAGATCGGCGCGGGCGCCATTGTAGCGCCCATGCGTGCCGAGCGTTGCAGCCGTTGGCGGAGTTCGGCGCGTAGGGCGAATAACGCTCCGCGTTATCCGCCGTTTGGCCTTGGTTGAACCCCGCTCGGGGCGGGCTTGGGCATCTTGGGTGGGAACGCCAGGACCGGCCACGGTGTTGGCGATGAGAAAGGTGTAACGGCGGATAACCGCGAACGGTTATCCGCCCTACGCCCGGTCCGTCGTAGGAGCGGGCCCTGCCCGCGATTTCGCGCGCAGGGCGCGCTCCTACAGGGGGAATGGCGTGGGTGTGGTGGGTCGGGCACGGCTTCTGGCTTCTGGCTTCTCGTAGGAGCGAGCTTGCTCGCGAACAGATTCCGCAGCGGGGGTTCATTCGCGAGCAAGCTCGCTCCTACGAAGAGCACCTCGGCATCGCCTCAACTCTCCCGCCTGACCTTGGCCCCCGCCTTCAACCACGGCAGGAACCCATGCAGGAAGCGCGTGGTCGCCGGCATGAAGTAGCTGCCATGGTGGTAGCACGGATCCAGGGTGGAGACGATCATCCGCCCCGCCGTGGTGACGCTGTCGTCGTAGAGCACCGAGCCGCCGTCCACGGTGTTCACCAGGGAGATGGCGCCTTCCGGCGGCTGCAGTTCGCCGTGGCGGTGCCAGGTGGCGGCGGCCAGGTCGAGGTGGGCGAACAGGCCGTGGTCGGCGGCGCCCAGGCGCAGGCCGGAGTCGGCGCCGGGTTGCAGCCACCACCAGAAGTTGGTTTCGCAGGGGCGCCAGCGCACGCCTTGCAGCCAGAGGTCGGCGCGGCTTTCGCCCAGGGCCACCACCAGTTTTCCGGCGGCGAGGAAGGCAGCGATGGTGTCTTGCGCGGCTATCAGGTCCTCGGGGTTCTGCCGGCTGGCGACGTACAGGCAGTCGATGTCGTCGAGGTCGGCGCCGGGCAGTTCCGGGGCATAGAGGTTGCTGTGGAAGCAGGGGCGTAGCTGCGGGTCGTTGTAGGTGGCGTGGTGGTAGTAGGTGCCACCGTCGACGAAGGCGATTCGCATGCTTTCACTCCTGTTCCGGGTAGATGGCGGCGGGCGCGCCGGCGCGCACCCAGTCCAGCAGCTGCGGGGCGATGCGCGCCGCGCTGGTGTCGTCGTTGATGTACATCCACAGGTTGTTGCCGCTGTGCATGAACACCTGCCCGCCATCCGGCCGCTGCCATACCCAGTCGATGGGCGAGCCGTCGACGCGCAGGCGGTGCAGCACCACGGCGCCGGGCGGCGGCGGGTTGGCGCCGCGGGCGTAGAAGCCGGCCACGCCGCGGCGGTAGCTGAGGTCGTGGCAGTCCACGCCGTCGAACACCGGGTGCGGGTTCACGCGTTCCACTTCCAGCTCCTTCACGCCGCGCCGTGGCGCCACGACGAAGTCGGCCAGGCCGTCGAAGATCGGGTAGACCAGGTGGCCGTTGAACACCAGGGTGCCGCCGGCGTCGAGGTGGCGGCGCAGGGCGTCGCGGTGGGCGAGGAGGGCGCGCTGGTCGACGTGGCCCTCGACGAGGATGGCGCTGCGCCCAGCGAAGTGCTCGTCGGTCATCTGGCGCAGCGACAGGGAGTCGATGCCGAGCGCTTCCAGGCGCGCGGCGAAGGCCGGCAGTTCATGGGAGACGGCTCGGATGTGGAGGATGCTGCTCATGGCTGTTCACGGTTCTCCTGTGGGAGTTGGGAAAAGATCGGGACCGCCGTGCCGCTCTGCGGCAGCTCGTCCAGGCGGACCCGGCGTACGGGGATGCGGTACAGGCGCGACAGCGCCGTTTCGTCCATCACCTGCGCCGGCTCGCCGAAGGCGTGGGCGCCTTCGTTGAACAGCAGCAGGGCGTGGCTGGCGAACTCCAGCGCGTGTTGCGGGGCGTGGGTGCTGAACACCAGGGTGATGCCGGCGCCGGCCAGTTCCGCCAGCAGGCGCAGGGTCAGGGCCTGGTTGTGCCAGTCCATGGCCGCGGTGGGTTCGTCCAGCAGCAGGATGTCGGCCTCGGCGGCCAGGGCGCGGGCCAGCAGCACCAGCTGGCGCTCGCCGCCGGACAGCGAGGCGAAGGCGCGGTCCGCCAGGTGCGCCGCCTCCACGCGCTCCAGGGCGCGGTGGGCGGCGGCGTAGTCGTCGCGGCCGGCGGCGCGTAGCAGGGAGATGCTCGCGGAGCGCCCGAGCAGGACCATCTCCAGGGCGCTCATCGGCAGCGCCGGGTGCACTTCCTGGGGCACGAAGCCCAGGCGGCCGCGGCGTTCGACGTGGCCACGGCTGGGCGTGAGGCTGCCGGCCAGGATTTTCAGCAGGGTGGACTTGCCGGCGCCGTTGCCGCCCAGCAGCGCGCAGAGGGCGCCGCGCGGCAGCGCAAGGTCGAGGCCGCGCAGCAGCGGGCGGCTGTCGTAGGCGTGGTGCAGGTCGTGGCAACGCAGGGCGATTTCAGCCATGCAGGGTTCCCCCCAGGCGGCGGATGAGGAAGGCGAACAGCGGCGCGCCGAGCAGTGCGGTGAGCACGCCCAGGGGCACTTCCAGCTGGGTGAGGGTGCGCGCCAGGGTGTCCACCAGGATCAGGTAGGTGGCGCCGGCCAGCGCGGTGTTGAGCAGGAAGCCGCGGTGGTCGCTGCCGCAGCCCATGCGCACCAGGTGCGGCACCACCAGGCCGACCCAGCCGACCACGCCGCACACCGCCACGCTGGAGGCGGCGATCACGCCGACGGCGAGCAGGGCCAGCAGGCGCACGCGCTGCACCGGTACGCCGAGGCTGCGCGCATCGCTGTCGCCGACCGACAGCGCCATCAGGTGGAAGCGCAGGCCGTAGAGCACGGCCAGGCTGAGGCCGATGCAGGGCAGGGCGATCAGCAGCTTGCCGGTGTCGGCCGCGGACAGGCTGCCCATCAGCCAGAAGACGATGGCCGGCAGCTGGTTCTGCGGGTCGGCCACCAGCTTGATCAGCGACACGCCGGAGGCGAACACGGCGCTGACCACGATGCCGGCCAGCACCAGCAGCACCGTGCTGCTGCCACGGCTGCCGCGCCCGCCGGCCAGCCAGTAGACCGCCAGCAGGGCCAGCAGGCCCCAGACCAGCGCACCGGTGACCACCGGCCAGCCGTCGCCGGCGAGCAGGAAGGCCAGCACGCCGCCGAACGCCGCACCGGACGACACGCCGAGCAGTTGCGGCTCGGCCAGCGGGTTGCGGAACAGCGCCTGCAGCGCCGCCCCGGCCCCGGCCAGGCCGGCGCCGACCACCGCGGCCAGCAGCACCCGCGGCAGGCGCACGCCTTCCACCACGCGTTGCTGCATGGCGTTCCAGCCGCCTTCGCCGAACAGCGGCGCGAAGAGGATGCGCAGCACGGTCCAGGGCTCGATGGCGTAGCGCCCGGCGCCCAGGGCGAGCACCGCGGCCAGCAGCAGGGCGAGCAGCAACAGCGGCGTGGCCAGGCGTTGGCGCAGGTTCATCGGGCCTCCCCGGCGAACAGCGCGCGGTAGTGGGCGCTGTCGCCGTTGCCGGCGAGCTTGAGCAGGTCGTCGAGGTCGGCCGGGCTCATGGCGTAGCCGTAGAGCAACTGGTAGGCCTCGGTGATGCGCTGGCGCAGGCCGGGTTCGGCCCGTTCGGGGTGGAACAGGCTGGTCAGCCAGTCCAGCGCCAGGGGCGTTTCCTGGCTCGGCGGGTCCCAGCGGAAGCCGCCGTGGGGGTAGCTGTAGACGCGCCGCTCGCGCACCGCGGCCAGGCCGGCGAGGCGGCTGTCGCCATAGAGTTCGGCCGGGGCCAGGCCCGGTTCGAAGTTGTTCAGCAGCACCACCTGCGGGTCCCACACCAGCAACTGCTCGACGTCCACCGGGGCGAAGCCGGGGATGCCGGCGGCGACGTTGCTGCCCCCGGCCAGGCGGATGTCGCCGTCCATGCTGGTGCCGGCGCCGGCGGCGATCAGCCCCGAGCGCGTGCGCTGCAGGTACAGCACCCGCGGCCGCTGCGCCGCGGGGATGCCCGCTGCGCGCGTGGCGATGGCCTGGCGCCGCGCCTCGAACCACTGCGCCAGGCGCTCGCCACGCTCGGGCTTGCCGAGGGCGGCGCCGACCAGCCGCAGCCAGCCGGCGGCCAGGGCGCTGTCGCCGTAGCGCAGGGTGATCACCGGGATGCCCAGGGCGCTGATCGGGCGGACGATGTCGTCGCCGCGGTCGCCCCACTGGAACACCAGGTCCGCGCCGGTGGCGGCCAGCGCCTCGACGTTGGGCACGAAGCCTTCGCCGGCCACCTGCGAGGGCACCTGCTGCGCCTGCGGGTACATGCGCCCGAGCAGGCCGTGCTCGAAGTCGGCGCGGCTGGCCGAGTTCATCCCGGCCAGGCGTTGCGGGCCGCCGTCCACGGCCATGATCATCGACGCCAGCGGGATGGGGATGGCCACCAGGTGCTCGACCCGCGCCGGCAGTTCCACGCTGCGGCCGCTCTGGTCGACGACCTGGGCGGCCAGCGCCGGGGCGGCGCCGAGCAGGGCCAGCAGCAGTGCGATGGGGCGCCGCATCAGTAGTCCACCGACAGCTTGACCACCAGGGCGCGGCCCGGCTCCACCAGCGGGTTGCCCACCAGGTCGTTGGGGTAGGCCAGGTTCTCCGCCACCGTGGGGTTGCGGCCCACGCGGTCGAACAGGTTCTCCACCCCGCCCATCAGCTTCCAGTCCTGCCAGCCGTTGCCGAGCACGCGGTCCAGGTCGATGCCGGCGTACAGGTCGACCATGGCGTAGCTGGAGGTCTCGCGTTCCTGCTTCTCGTCGATGTGGTGCTTGCCCTGGTAGGCGCGCACCACGCCCTCGCCGTACCAGTGGCCGGTGTCGTAGCGCAGCTTGAGGTTGCCGGTGAGCGGGGCGATGTAGGGCAGGTCCTGGTCGGTCTTGTCGTCGCGGCCGCGGGTCAGGGTGGCGGCGTAGCCCAGGCTCCAGCGTTCGGCCAGCTGCGTGCGGCCGTCCAGCTCCAGGCCGCGGATGGTGGCCTTGGCCACGTTCTGCCGCTGGTAGAGGGTGGAGTCCAGGCGCACCAGGCTGATCAGGTCCTTGTACTTGCTCTGGTAGGCGGTGAGGTTCAGCTGGCTGCGCTCGCCGTACCAGCGCACGCCGGCCTCGGCGGTGACGTTGGTTTCCGGGTCGAGGTCCGGCGAGGGCAGCGTCGGCTGGGTGCCGGCGGTGCTGGAGATGGTCAGCTCGTTGCCCGAGGGCGCGCGGAAGCCGCGGCTGAGGTTGCCCACCAGGTGCCAGGCCGGGGTCAGCCGGTACACCGCGCCCAGGCTGCCGGTGACGGCGTAGTGGCGCTGGTCGGTGTTGCCGCGGTAGGCGTTGGCCAGGCTCGCGGCCTCGCCGGCGAAGGTGTCGCCGATGTCCACGTCGACCACGTCGCCGCGCAGCGCGCCGGTGAACGACCAGCGTTCGTCGAAGCGCCAGTCGTCGTTGACGAACAGGCCCAGGTTGGTCTGCTCGGAGTCGCGCTCCATCTGGTTCCAGCCGCTGTCGGAGAGCAGCGCGCCGGTGCTGCGGTTGTAGCGCCGGGCGTTGTTCTCGCGGCCGTCGAAGCGCTCGTTGAAGAAGTCGCCGCCGTAGCTGAGGTTGTGTTCGCCCAACTGCTTCATGGCGGTCAGGTGGCCGCCCCAGACGGTGGGGGTGTAGACCTTGATGTGGGCGAAGGCGTCGACCGTGGCGACGGTGCTGTTGCGTTGGTAGATGTCGGTCTCGAAGTCGCGCACGTAGAGGCTGCTGTCCAGGCTGTCGGCCCAGGCGCCGACGTTGTAGTTCTGGTAGCCCAGGCGCAGGTAGCGCTCGGTGATCGGGTCTTCGCGCACGTCCATGAAGGGCTCGCCCGGCGCCGCGCCGAGGCCGCCGGCGCGCTTGCTGACCACCCGCTGGTAGCGCCCGGAGAGTTCCCAGCGCGAATCGCTGTCGGGGCTGTAGCCGATGGCGAAGTCGCCGCCGAGCGAGCTGTAGCCGCTGTTGCTGGCGTCGCCGATGGGGGTGGAATAGTCGCTGGCGCTGCGCTGGTTGACGCCCAGCAGCACGTCGAAGCCGTTGCCGCCGCCGACCATCTCGGCACGCCCGCCGAACATGCTGTTGCCGCTGTTCCATTCCAGGGCGCGTAGCTTTGGCGTCAGCTCGAAGCTCTGCGTGGGGTCGACCTTGGCCCGCCGGGTGACGATGTTGACCACGCCGTTCATGGCGTCGGAGCCATAGAGCGCCGAGGCGGGGCCGCGGATGATCTCGATGCGTTCGATCGAGTCCGGGTCGATCATGTTGAATTCCAGGGTGCTGCGGCCACGGTAGCGGTCGCCGTCGATGGCCAGGATCGAGCGCCCCGAGTTGCTGTTGAAGCCGCGTACCACCAACTGCCCGCCAAGGCCGCCGCTGCGGGCGAACTCGATGCCGGGGATTTCCGCCAGCAGGCTCTGGATGCCGCCGCTGCCGACGCGCTCGCGGACCTGCTCGCCGCTGATCACGGTCAGGGTGCGCGGCGAATCCTCGGCCGCCGCCGAGGAGCGGGTGGCGGTCACCGTCAGGCTTTCCAGCTCTTTATTGTCTTCCGCCTGGGCCAGCGGGCTCAGGGTGAACAGGCCGCTCAGGGCGGGTGCCAACAACACTGCACGATAGGACTTCAGAACCACGATCAATGCCTCCCCCAAGGATGGTGTGCGCCCTTAGCAAAAGAGCTGCACGCTGTAAATGACATGAATTATCATTTGCGAATAATCCACCTTTGCGGGCTTGTATCAAATGAGAAATGTCAAGAGTGGCCTGTCGCTGGCCCGCGAACTGCTCGCCGGCCACCCGCTGCTGGGCGCGCAGCCGGAGGCGCTGCGCGAAAGCCTGCTGGCGGACGCCAGCCTGTGCGCGCTGGAGGAGGGCGAGGCGGTGTTCAGCCAGGGCCAGTCGGCGCTGTTCTGGTACGTGGTGCTGGAGGGCCGCATCGATACCCTGCGCTACGGCATGGACGGCGAGGAGCGGGTGATCCAGCACGTGGGCCGCGGCCAGTTGCTGGCGCCCATCGTGATGTTCATGCCGCAGCGGCAATACCCGGTGGGCACCCGCGCGGCCATGCCGAGCCTGCTGTGCCGCCTGCACCGGGAAAACCTGCGCCGCGCCTGCCTGGAACACCCGCCCCTGGCGCTGGACATGCTGGACATAGCCGGCCAGGCGCTGAGTTCGAGGATCGACGACGTCGACAGCCTCGCCGGCTTCAACGCGCCGCAACGCCTGGCGACCTACCTGCTGCGCCTGCCACGCCGCCCGGGGCAGAGCATCGAACTGCCGCTGAGCCAGCGCCAACTGGCTGCCAAGCTGGGCGTGCGCGCGGAAACCCTGAACCGCCTGCTGGCCGAATGGCAACGGCAGGGTGTGCTGGAAGGCAAAAGGCGGCAATGGCGGATCGCCGAGATCGAGGTGCTGGAGGCGCAGGCGCGGAGTTGACGGAGCTGATGGCGTGCCGGGTCTGACTGCAGGTGGTGCTTCCCGGTGGCGCTGGTGTCTCGGGTTGACTCCGTTCCCTCACCCCAACCCTCTCCCGCAAGCGGGAGAGGGGGCTGTCCGGCATGGCCGGGAGGTTTGGCGTCAACCTGTAGCGGGCCCTGCCCGCGATTCGCGCGCAGGGCGGGCTCCTACATGGGGCTCGGTGTGAGGGTGTCTATTGGGTTCCCGCGTTCGCGGAAATGACGAGGATAGCTAGGCGTATCAGGATGACACTGAACTCGCCGAACGCTCCGAACGGCCCCCTCTCCCTTCAGGGAGAGGGTTGGGGAGAGGGGACGGAGTTTATCCAAACATCAATGGCGCCCGGGAAGCGCCATTCGCGAGCAAGCTCGCTCCTACGAAGGGCGCCTCGGCGCAGCCTGCAAGCCAGTTGCTCCTACAGGATCGATATGAAGCGAAGCGCCACCCACCACCAGCGGCTGACGCTTCGCATCACGTTCCCTACGCCCGGCCGCCTCTCTCAGCCGCGGCATACAACCGCTCTGCATCGGCCGCCAGGTACTCCAGGGCGCTGAAGGTGCCGTCCAGCACATCCTCACCAGGCGCCCCCAGGTCCGGCGCGCCAGCCAGCAGGCGTAGCAGGTTGACCAGGGCCGATTGGCGGGCTTGGGCGGTGTCGTAGAGGTCCGACGGGGCGGTGGTGCTCGTCAGGGACGGGGTAGAGCTTGGGCTCGCCAATCAGGGAGGGCGGACCGCACAGGTTGGCGTACCGGGACAAGGGAACCGGCGCATCCGAAGATGCCCTGCGCGGCCCGCCCATAACGCAGGTGTAGCCATGCGAGACGCCGAGCGGATGCTCATGCGTCTATCGGGACGCCAATCCCGAATCGCCCTGTTGGGTGGCTGGGCAACGTTAGGGAGTTGCTAAGATGCTGTCAATTGGAATGGATGTTGAAGGAGGGCTGACCGTCCAGATGGTCTGAAGGGAAAAAGGACAGATTCACTTTCGCCACTCTAGTCCTGATCTCCAAGTAGGCTTTAGAGTAGAAAAATAAATCTACCTCCTTTTCTTCTACGTCTATGTCAATGGGCCGAATATAGGAGTTTACATGGATGCTCGACTAGCTAAATTAATTCATGATTATCAGAAGGCTGTAGAGTCCACTCTTGCTCTAATGAGGCGTTCGGGTATCTCGATGCCTTGTGGTAGTTCTCAGTGGATTGAATCAGATATTCCTGGGAGTGGCAGGCTTATTGATGGATCTGAGTATTATAAGCATGGCGCCGGCTGTGGGGTCTGTTTCTCTTCTGGAACAATAGATTTTGATTTTGGAGCGCAAGGGGAGTGTAATGTTTTTGATGCATGGAGGTTGGTTGTCTTTTCTAAAAATCGATTGTTGGAATATGGCTTCTTAAGTGATTCTGAGGTTTATAAGTGCTTTGATGAAGCTGTTGGTGAAAGTACACTCCTTCCTTTGGACTTCGATCTCTATTATGTTGCAGGCACTCCTCGCCTTTACGCCACAGATGTCGAATTCCGAGATCATGATGATTTACTGCCAAATCGGAATCATGACCCTGTCTTGACGTTGTATGCGCATTATTTTCTTGCGGCAGATCTTATGCGGAAGAACTATGAAAAGCTTAATGGGAAATGGAGTAAGGATGGAGGGCTTAATCAAGATGAAGGAGTGGATTTTAGAATTTATTTCTCTTCATGGTTGGGATTTCTTGCTGTAACTTGTGAAGGTTTTAAAGGTCTGAGTGTCAGGGTTTACTAACCCAAAATAGACCTAAAATGTTTGCTGATTTGACGGTTTTTGCAGATCCAATTGGACGTCTAATGAAGCAGCATGCTGACACACTTCGTGAGTTTAGAAATACAGTTTTTCACCTCCGTGAGAATCTTGCGGCAGCCCGAAGTTTCTTTGCTCCAGACGCTAACCGTCTTTCTTGGTCAATCGAACTGCACGATGCATTCGAGAGATTCTTTCGTGAATATCGTGTGCTTTGTGAGGTTCATTATTTACTACATGAGCGAAAGGGAGACATAACGCTATTTAAAAAACAAAAGCGTAAGAAGCTAAAAAGCAACTAGCCAGATAAAGCTTGTGATGCTGAGGGCGATTGGATGAATTTATTCTGCTCTAAAGCTGTCTTGATGGTCATGTTCGTAGGGCGCATAACCGTTCGCGGTTATCCGCCGGTGGCCTCGGTACAGGGGCCGACAGCGGATAACGCTTGGGGCGTTATGCGCCCTACGCGTTACCCGGGACATCCCATTCGCGAGCAAGCTCGCTCCTAGAGTTGATGCCGCTCAATCCCACCCGCCGGGACACCCCTTGCACCCCCGCATATTCGTCCCCTGGAAGTTCCCGAACCTCGGCTTGCTCCCCCGTAAATCCGCATCCTCCAGATTCGCCTCCGCCAACTTCACCTCCTGCAGGTTCGCATCGCGCAAATCCGCTCCCTTCAGGTCCGCACGGGACAGCCAGGTCATCTCCAGGTCCGCCGCGCGCAGGTTGGCCTGGTGCAGTTTGCCGCCGCTCAGGCGGGCGAATTCGAGGTAGGCGGCGGTCAGGTCGGCGCCTTGCCATTGGGCGCCCTGGGCGAACAGGCCCCAGGCCTGGATGGCCACCAGGCTGGCGCCGGAGAGGTCGGCGGCGCGCAGGTTGGCTTGTTGCAGGCTGGCGCGGGTGAGGTTGGCGCCGCGCAGGTTGGCTTTTTCCAGGTTGGCCAGGTCGAGGGTGGCGTGGCGCAGGTCGGCGCCTGAAAGGTCCGCGCCGGCGAGGTTCATGCGGCTGAGGTCCTGGCCTTTCAGGTCGGCGCCGCGCAGGTCGGCGCCGGGGCATTGGCTGGCGGGGGCGATGCGGCAGTGGGCGATGACGGTGGCGTCGTCGTCGGTGTCGGCGGATTCGTCGCTGGCGTGGGCCAGGCCGGCCAGCAGCAGGGCGGCGAGCAGGGTGGTGGTTTTCATGGCTTTCTCCCGGGGCATGGAAAACCGCGCCCCTGGGGGCGCGGTCGGTGGGCTCAGCGGCTGGCGGTCTTGTTGTCCCAGCTGGGCAGCTTGAACACCCAGAAGGAACCGCCCTGGGCCACCGGGCGCGTCAGGTCGGCCATGTCGCCGCCCCACAGCGGCACGGCGCCGCCGTAGCCGACGGTCACGCCGATGTACTGCTCGCCGTCCTGTTCCCAGGTGATGGGCGGGGAGACGATGCCGCTGCCGGTCTGGAACTTCCACAGTTCCTTGCCGTTCTTCGCGTCGAAGGCCTTGAGGAAGCCGTCGCCGGTGCCGGTGAACACCAGGTTGCCGGCGGTGGCCAGCACGCCGGCCCACAGCGGCAGGTGCTCCTTGTGTTCCCACACCACCTTGCCGCTGGTGGGGTCCATGGCGCGCAGGCTGCCGACGTGGTCGTCGTACATGCGCTTGATGCGGAAGCCCATGCCCAGGTAGGCGCTGCCCTTGGTGTAGCTGACTTCCTCGGTCCAGTAGTCCTCCTTCCAGTGGTTGGCCGGCACGTAGAACAGGCCGGTGTCCTGGCTGTAGGCCATGGGGTTCCAGTTCTTGCCGCCGAGGAAGGGCGGCGAGACTTCCACCGCCTTGCCGTGCTTCTGCCCCGGTTCCGGCAGCGGCGGGCGCTGGCCTTCACGCTCGACCGGGCGGCCGGTCTTCAGGTCGATGTGGCTGGCCCAGGTGATGTTGTCGACGAAGGGGAAGGCGTTCTGCAGCTTGCCGTTGCTGCGGTCGACCACGTAGAAGAAGCCGTTGCGGTCGGCGTGGGCGGTGGCCTTGACGATCTTGCCGTCCTTGGCCTTGTAGTCGAACAGCACCAGTTCGTTGTTGCCGGAGAAGTCCCAGGCGTCGTTCGGGGTGTGCTGGTAGAACCACTTCACCTCGCCGGTGCTCGGGTCCACGCCCACTTGCCCTGAGGTGTACAGGCTGTCGTAGTCGTGCGGGTTGCCGCCCTTGGCGGTGCGCGCCCAGGTGTTCCACGGGCCGGGGTTGCCGGCGCCGACGATGATGGTGTTGGTCTCGGCGTCGAAGCTGGCGCTCTGCCAGGGCGCGCCGCCGCCGTGGTTCCAGGATTCGACCTTGCCGGTGGGCGAGCTGGGGTCGTCCGGCCAGGATGGCGCCTTGACGTTGCCGGTGACGCTGCTGTCCTTGCCGTTGAGGCGGCCCATGTGGCCTTCGACGAAGGGCCGCATCCAGATTTCCTCGCCGGTGTCCGGGTCGCGGGCGAACAGGCGGCCGACCACGCCGAACTCGTCGCCCGAGCTGCCGTGGATGAGCAGCACCTTGCCGGTCTTCTGGTCCTTCACGATGGTCGGCGCGCCGGTCATGGTGTAGCCGGCGCCGTGTTCGCCGAACTTCTTCTTCCATACCACCTTGCCGGTGTTCTTGTTCAGCGCCACGACCGAGGCGTCGAGGGTGCCGAAGAAGATCTTGTCGCCGTAGATGGCGGCGCCGCGGTTGACCACGTCGCAGCACGGGCGGATGTCGTCGGGCAGGCGGTGGTTGTAGGTCCACAGGCGCTTGCCGGTCTTGGCGTCGAGGGCGAACAGCCGCGAGTAGGAGGCGGTGACGTAGATCACCCCGTCGCTGACGATGGCCTGGGATTCCTGGCCGCGCTGCTTCTCGTCGCCG
Organism: Pseudomonas citronellolis; assembly: GCF_001586155.1. Lineage (NCBI taxonomy): Bacteria > Pseudomonadati > Pseudomonadota > Gammaproteobacteria > Pseudomonadales > Pseudomonadaceae > Pseudomonas > Pseudomonas citronellolis. Next base: position 4,099,100 of record NZ_CP014158.1, on the reverse strand, counting down.
AAGGAGTAGGACCAGGCCGGGGTCAGCTTGAACACGTTGTCGGCGTTGACCTGCTTGAGCGGGCTCCAGCGCTGGGCGTTGGTGCCCATGCCGTACTGCAGCACGTCGCTGGTGGTCTTGTGGTCGTTGGCGATGTCGTCCCAGCTGACGTCCTTGGCCAGCGCCGCGCCGCCGGCGCCCAGGGCGATGGCGAGGGTCAGGCTGTGCAGGGCGAGGCGCAGGGGGCCGGCAGGCGTTGGTGAAGAGGCGGGGGAGGTTCTTGTTGTCATCTTCGGGTTCCCGTTTTTGGTGTTGGGTCGAGAAACGGCGGGCCGCTGCTCGGGCCGCGGCGGTTCCATGGTGGGAGCCGGCGGCGGTGGCGGAAACGGAAAAGCTCCCGCATCGGCCGGGACAAGTTCCCGGTCGGGGCATGACTTGGGCTTGCTGCCGAAGGCCCTGGCGCGGCAGCCCTGCGCCCTAGTACGAAGGGAGTAGGCGGGGGCATCCAAAGCAGCATTCGGGGCGGGGGCGGGGCTTCCTAACATGGTCGAGGAGCGCCTCCGGTGGCGCCCGTGCCTTGTCCTACCCCCAGAGGAATGAAGTGATGAACAAGAAGAACTCCTTGCGCGGCCTGCTGGTGCTGGCCGGCCTCAGCGTCTCGGCCCTGGCCCTGGCCCATGGCAACGTGACCCCGCAAGCGGTGGATACCAAGGGCCTGGAGCCCCTGGGCAAGGAGTGGCGCGACACCAACCCGTACCGCGAGCCCTACGCCAACCACAAGCTGGCGGTGGAGATCGGCTCCTCCGCCTACAACCAGAACTGCGCGCGCTGCCATGGCCTGGAGGCCAAGTCCGGCGGCATTGCCCCCGACCTGCGCAAGCTCGACCTGGGCGCCGAGGGCGACGAGTGGTTCAAGGAGCGGGTGATCAACGGCGCGGTGCGCGACGGCGCCGTGTACATGCCGAAGATGGCCGACTTCATCAGCCAGGAAGGCCTGTGGGCCATCCGCAGCTACCTGGAAAGCGTCCACGTGGACGAGTGACGCCGCCATGCGCCTGCTCAGCCTGCTGTGCGGCCTGCTCCTGTTGCTGGGGCAGGCCGAGGCCAAGGTCCGGCCCTACGAAGACATGGTCGCTTCCGGCGTATTGCGGGTGGCGGTCTACCAGAACTTCCCGCCCTACAGCTTCATGCAGGGCGGCCAGCCCCACGGCATCGACGTGGATCTCGCCACGCGCCTGGCCCAGGGCCTGGGGCTGCGCGCGGAGTTCCTCTGGGTGATTCCCGGCGAGCGCCTGGACGACGACCTGCGCAACTTCATCTGGAAGGGCCACTACCTGCGCCCGGGCGTGGTCGCCGACGTGATGCTGCGGGTGCCCTACGACCGCGACTATTCGAACAAGCGCAACGACGTCGGCGAGCTGGCCAACGACCAGGTGGTGATGTTCGGCCCCTACCAGCGCGAGCGCTGGCAGGTGGTCAACGACGCCCGCCGGCTACCGCAGGTAGACACCATCGCGGCGTTCCGCGAGCACCGCATCGGCGTGGAACTGGACAGCGTGCCCTCGTTCTACCTGACCTCGGTGCTGGGCGGCCAGCTCAGCGCCATGACCGTGCACTTCCCCAGCACCCAGGCGGCCTTCGACGCCATGCGCGCCGGCAAGGTGGACGCGGTGATGGCCCTGCGCGGCGAGCTGGACTGGATGCGCGCCCAGGCCCACGACGACCAGCTGAAGAACGCCGAGAACACCTACCCCAGCCTCGGCCAGCCGGACTGGGACATCGGCATGGCGGTGCACGAGAGCAACCGCCAGCTCTCCAACGCCCTCGACGGCGAGCTGGAGGAACTGGTGCGCAGCGGCGAGCTGGCCAGGCTCTACGCCGGCTACGGCGTGCGCTACGAGTTGCCGGGGCTGTACCAGGACGTGCAATAGCACGAGGAGGAGGGATGCGTAGACGTAGCCTGCTGTTGGGCCTGTGCGGCCTGCCGCTGCTGGCCGCGGCGGTGGAGGGCGACCCGGTGCCCTCGGTGATGTGGAACTACCACCACAAGCGCCTGCTCGGCGGCGAGCCCTTCGTCTTCGACGAGCGGGTGAAGCTGGGCGTGCCGCCCTTCGCCGAGGACGCGCGGCAGGTGCCGGTGGAGGTGGACGCGCGGCAACTGCCCGGGCGCTTCGAGCGCCTGGTGCTGTGGGCCGAGCTGAACCCCATCCCCCACGTGCTGACGCTCTACCCGGGCAAGGGCCTGGAGGCGCTGCTGGCGGTGCGCATCCGCATCGAGCAGGCCACTGCCATCCGCGCCGCGCTGCGTGGTGAAGATGGCGTGTGGCACGTGGGCTCTGCGTGGATCGACGCCGCCGGCGGCGGCTGCACCGCGCCCAGCGTGGTGCGCGCCCAGGCCGGCTGGGAACAGCGCCTGGGCCAGGTGCACGGCGGGGCTTTCTCGCGCGGGCCGAACACGCGGCTGCGGCTGAAGGTGGACCACCCGATGGACAACGGCCTGGTCGGCGGCATCCCCGAGTTCTACCTCGACCACGCCGAGCTGCGCACGCCCGAGGGCGAGGTGCTGGCGCGCCTGGAGCTGTTCCCGGCGGTGAGCGAGAACCCCAGCTTCAGCTTCGAACTGCGCGGCCACCCCCACGCGAAGCTGTTCCTGCACGACAACAACGGCAACGAATTCGAGGCCGCCCTCTGAGGCGGCCGGCCCGCCCGCGAGGTGCCCATGCGTTACCTGCTGACCTTCCTGCTGCTGCTCTGCACCCAGGTCCTCGCCGACCTGCAGTACCACCTGCAACCCCGGCAGATCGCCGAGGGCACCTGGCTGGTGGAGGGCAGCACCGACAACTTCGCCAAGGACAACGGCGGCAACATCGTCAACGTGGCGTTCATCGACACCGGCGACGGCATCCTGGTGATCGACACCGGCCCCTCGCGGCGCTACGGCGAGGCGTTGCGCGCGGTGATCCAGCAGACCACCGGCAAGCCGGTGAAGCAGGTGCTGCTGACGCACCACCACCCCGACCACGTGCTGGGCAACCAGGCCTTCGCCGACGTGCCCATCGGCGCGCTGGCCGGCACCGGCAAGCTGCTGAAGGAGCAGGGCAACGCCATGGCGGAGAACATGTACCGCCTGGTGGGCGACTGGATGCGCGGCACCGAGGTGATGCTGCCGACGCAGACGGTGGAGCCGGGCGAGCTGCAGGTCGGCACGCACCGCTTCCGCCTGCTCGGCCTGCGCGGGCATACCGGGGCGGACCTGGCGATCCTCGACGAGACCAGCGGGGTGTTGTTCGCCGGCGACCTGGTGTTCTACGAGCGCGCGCTGACCACGCCCAACAGTCCTGGGCTGGACGTCTGGCTGGCCGATCTCGATACCCTGCAGGCGCTGCCCTGGAAGCTGATCGTCCCCGGCCACGGGCCCATCGCCACCGACGCCAAACCCTTCGCCCAGATGCGCGACTACCTCGGCTGGCTCGATGGCGTGATGCGCGAAGGCACCCGCGAAGGCGCGGACATGAACGACCTGCTGCGCACCCCCATCCCCGAACGCTTCGCCGGCATCAGCCTGACGCGCTACGAGCTGATCCGCAGCGTCACCCACCTGTACCCGCGCTACGAACAGCAGGCGTTGCCGCGTATCGACCGGCAATGAGCCGCCCCGGCTCTTCGTAGGAGCGAGCTCGCTCCTACGAAAGGCCGTGTTCACCTGTAACGGGCCGCGTGGCCGTTCCCCTGTAGGAGCGCGCCCTGCGCGCGAATCGCGGGCAGGGCCCGCTCCTACAGGTCTTCCGCACGTCACGGAGTTGTCTATTGGGTTCCCGCGTTCGCGGGAACCCAGAAAACAGCGATCACAAAGCCGGGTATTGCTACCAAGGAACTAGGGAATTCGGCAAAGCGGTCAATTGTTGGCCCACCGCACCGGGCCAAGAATCTGCGGCAGACCGGGAAAACTTCCCGGGTACAACAACAAATCCGCAGAGGTAGCCGCAATGAGACATGCAGGTCCCACCCCTTCCTTCGCGCGCAGCGCGCTCTTCGCCGCACTCGCCCTGGCCAGCCTGGGCGCCCGGGCCGCGGTTACCGACCAGGACATCAGCGACAGCGCCAAGCGCACCGACCAGATTGTGGTCAACGGCATCAACCAGCAGGGCCAGCGCTTCAGCCCGCTGAAGACCCTCAACAGCGACAACGTCAAGGAACTGCGCCCGGTGTGGGCGCTGTCGTTCGGCGGCGAGAAACAACGCGGCCAGCAGGCCCAGCCGCTGGTCAAGGACGGGGTGATGTACGTCAGCGCCTCCTACTCGCGGGTGTTCGCCGTGGACGCGCGCACCGGGCGCAAGCTCTGGCAGTACGACGCGCGCCTGCCCGACGGCATCATGCCCTGCTGCGACGTGATCAACCGCGGCGTGGCCCTGTACGGCGACCTGGTGATCTTCGGCACCCTGGACGCCAAGCTGGTGGCGCTGAACAAGGACACCGGCAAGGTGGTGTGGAAGAAGACCGTGGCCGACTACAAGGCCGGCTACTCCATCTCCGCCGCGCCGCTGATCGCCAAGGGCAAGCTGATTACCGGCGTGGCCGGCGGCGAGTTCGGCGTGGTCGGCAAGATCGAGGCGTACGACCCCACTAACGGCGACCTGCTGTGGAGCCGCCCGACCGTCGAAGGCCACATGGGCTACGTGTACAAGGACGGCAAGGCCATCGAGAACGGCATCTCCGGCGGCGAGGCCGGCAAGACCTGGCCGGGCGACCTGTGGAAGACCGGCGGCGCCGCGCCCTGGCTGGGCGGCTACTACGACCCGAGCACCGATTCGCTGTTCATCGGCACCGGCAACCCGTCGCCGTGGAACTCGCACCTGCGCCCGGGCGACAACCTGTTCTCCTCCTCGCGCCTGGCGCTGAACCCGGAGGACGGCTCGATCAAGTGGCACTTCCAGACCACCCCCCACGACGGCTGGGACTTCGACGGCGTGAACGAGCTGGTGTCCTTCGACTACAAGGACGGCGGCAAGACCGTGAAGGCCGCGGCCACCGCCGACCGCAACGGCTTCTTCTACGTGCTGGACCGCACCAACGGCAAGTTCATCCGCGGCTTCCCCTTCGTCGACAAGGTGACCTGGGCCAAGGGCCTGGACCCGAACGGCCGGCCGATCTACGACGACGCCCACCGCCCCGGCGCGCCGGGCGAGGGCGCCAAGGGAAGCTCGGTGTTCGTCTCGCCGTCCTTCCTCGGCGGCAAGAACTGGATGCCCATGGCCTACAGCCAGGACACCGGCCTGTTCTACGTGCCCTCCAACGAGTGGGGCATGGACATGTGGAACGAGAACGTGACCTACAAGAAGGGCGCGGCCTACCTGGGCGCCGGTTTCACCATCAAGCCGCTGAACGAGAAGTACATCGGCGTGCTGCGCGCCATCGACCCGAAGACCGGCAAGCAGGTGTGGCGCTACGAGAACTACGCGCCGCTGTGGGGCGGCGTGCTGGCCACCCACGGCAACCTGGTGTTCACCGGCAACCCCGAGGGCTACCTGATGGCCTTCGACGCCAAGACCGGCAAGAAGCTCTACGAGTTCAACACCGGCTCGGGCGTGATCGCCTCGCCGATCACCTGGGAGATGGACGGCGAGCAGTACGTCACCGTGCTCTCCGGCTGGGGCGGCGCCGTGCCGCTGTGGGGCGGCGAGGTGGCCAAGCGCATCAAGGACCTGGACCAGGGCGGGATGATCTGGACCTTCAAGCTGCCGAAGGACCTGGTGAGCAAGCGTTGAGTTCGCTGGGGTAGGGCAGGGGGCTGGCTGGTGCCGGCCCTTTGCTTTTTGGGGGCTTTGCTTTTTGCTTTTCGTAGGAGCGAGCTTGCTCGCGAACGGTGTCTCCCGGTTGCAGTGGTGCAAGCGTTGACTCCGGCCCCTCTCCCTAACCCTCGGCTGCGCGCCCCGCCCTGAAGGGAGAGGGGACCGTTCGGTGTGCGCTGATGCTTCGGCGTTAGCCAGCTTGTACCGAGTGGCCAGCTGACACCAAGTCCTCTCTCGGCACGGACAAGCCCCCTCTCCCTTCAGGGCGGGGCGCGCAGCCGAGGGCTGGGGAGAGGGGGCGAGATTCGAGCCTGCACTGGAATCGCCGGCAGACTCCATGTGGTGGTTCGCGCAAGCAAGCTCGCCCCCACGAACACCCCCCTCTACTACCAAATAACTACCCCCTCACGCCCATGGGCGCATTCCTGGCCGGCAAGGGCGCTGCCTAAGATCGCCGCAAGGCCCGGGCTTGGTGCGCCGGGACGCCACAGGAGAGCTTCGCCATGATCTACGCCCCACCCGGAACCCCCGGTGCCGTCGTCACCCTCAAGCCGCGCTACGGCAACTACATCGGCGGTGAATTCGTGCCGCCGGTGCTCGGCCAGTACTTCACCAACACTTCCCCGGTGAACGGCCAACCGATCGCCGAATTCCCCCGTTCCACCGCCGAGGACGTGGAGCGCGCGCTGGACGCCGCCCACGCCGCCGCCGATGCCTGGGGCCGCACTTCGGTGCAGGAGCGCTCGCTGGTCCTGCTGAAGATCGCCGACCGCATCGAACAGAACCTGGAAGTGCTCGCCGTCACCGAGACCTGGGACAACGGCAAGCCGGTGCGCGAAACCCTCAACGCCGACATCCCGCTGGCCGCCGACCACTTCCGCTACTTCGCCGGCTGCATCCGCGCCCAGGAAGGCGGCGCCGCCGAGATCAACGACAGCACCGTGGCCTACCACATCCACGAGCCGCTGGGCGTGGTCGGGCAGATCATCCCGTGGAACTTCCCGCTGCTGATGGCCGCCTGGAAGCTGGCCCCGGCCCTGGCCGCCGGCAACTGCGTGGTGCTCAAGCCGGCCGAGCAGACGCCGCTGTCGATCATGCTGCTGGCCGAGATCATCAACGACCTGCTGCCGCCGGGCGTGCTCAACATCGTCCAGGGCTTCGGCAAGGAAGCGGGGCAGGCGCTGGCCACCAGCAAGCGCATCGCCAAGATCGCCTTCACCGGCTCCACCCCGGTGGGCGCGCACATCCTCCATTGCGCGGCGGAGAACATCATCCCGTCCACCGTGGAGCTGGGCGGCAAGAGCCCGAACATCTTCTTCGACGACATCCTGCGCGCCGAGCCGAGCTTCATCGAGAAGGCCGCCGAGGGCCTGGTGCTGGCCTTCTTCAACCAGGGCGAGGTGTGCACCTGCCCGTCGCGCGCCCTGGTGCAGGAGTCGATCTTCGAGCCGTTCATGGCCGAGGTGCAGAAGAAGATCGCCCAGATCAAGCGCGGCAACCCGCTGGACACCGAGACCATGGTCGGTGCCCAGGCCTCGCAGCAGCAGTACGAGAAGATTCTGTCGTACCTCGACATCGCCCAGAACGAAGGCGCCCAGCTGCTGGCCGGCGGCCAGAGCGAGCGGCTGTCCGGCGACCTCGCCAGCGGCTACTACATCCAGCCCACGCTGCTGAAGGGCCACAACGGCATGCGCGTGTTCCAGGAGGAAATCTTCGGCCCGGTGGTGGGCGTGACCACCTTCAAGGACGAGGCCGAGGCCCTGGCGATTGCCAACGACACCGAGTTCGGCCTGGGCGCCGGCGTCTGGACCCGCGACATCAACCGCGCCTGGCGCATGGGCCGCGGCATCAAGGCCGGCCGCGTGTGGACCAACTGCTACCACCTGTACCCGGCGCACGCCGCGTTCGGCGGCTACAAGAAGTCCGGCGTCGGCCGCGAGACGCACAAGATGATGCTCGACCACTACCAGCAGACCAAGAACCTGCTGGTGAGCTACGACGTCAACCCGCTGGGGTTCTTCTGAGGTAGACCGGCCGCCCGCGACCCCGTCCCCATCCGGGGGCGCGGGCCGGTTCCGGCAAGCGTGTTCAACACCCGCGCCCGGCGCTCCACCGGGCCACCTTCCTTTCGATGCGCCCAGCCTGGGCGACCCGCGCGCCACTCCCACTTCCGGGCGTTGCGGGGCTATCGAGCGCGGCTTCGGCCGCGTTTTTTGTTTTTGGGCAGGGTGTTTCCCGGTGATCGCGGTGTTCTTGGCGTCACTCCGTTCCCTCTCCCCAGCCCTCGGCTGCGCGCCCCGCCCTGAAGGGAGAGGGGCCAGTCCGTGCCGAGAGAGGATCTGGAGTCAGCCGGCCACCCGGTGCAAGCCGGCTAACGCGGAAATACCAGCGCATGCCGAACGGTCCCCTCTCCCTTCAGGGAGAGGGTTAGGGAGAGGGGACGGCGTCAATGCTTGCACCCCTGCAGCCGGGAGGCACCACTCACAAAAGCACCGCGACACCCATCGCCCCTCCCTACCAAATCAGGGGGAAAACTCCTTCGAAAGTATCATTCGGAGGGCCCACCCCTGGTGTTTAACTCGACCTGCCGGAATCGCCGGCCAACAAGAAGAGGACAGACCCATGTGGACCAAGCCTAGCTTCACCGACCTGCGCCTTGGCTTCGAAGTGACCCTGTACTTCGCCAACCGCTGATCCACCCGGCCCCGGTCTTCCGGGGCCCCTGCCCACGGGGCACTGTCATGCACATCCGTATTCTCGGTTCGGCCGCCGGTGGCGGCTTCCCGCAATGGAACTGCAACTGCCGCAACTGCCACGGCGTGCGCAGCGGCCAGGTGCTGGCGCAGCCGCGCACCCAGTCGTCCATCGCCCTGTCCGACGACGGCGAGCGCTGGATTCTCTGCAACGCCTCGCCCGACATCCGCGCCCAGTTGGCCGCCTTCCCGGCCCTGCAGCCGGCGCGCAAGGTGCGCGACACGGCCATCGCCGGCATCCTCCTGCTGGACAGCCAGATCGACCACTGCACCGGCCTGCTCAGCCTGCGCGAGGGCTGCCCGCACGACGTCTGGTGCACGCAGATGGTCCACCAGGACCTGACCAGCGGCTTCCCGCTGTTCAACATGCTGCAGCACTGGAACGGCGGCCTGCGCCACCACCCGATCGAGCTGGACGGCGCGCCCTTCACCGTGCCCGCCTGCCCGAACCTGCGCTTCACCGCCATCCCGCTGCGCAGCGCCGCGCCGCCGTATTCGCCGCACCGCCACGACCCGCACCCGGGCGACAACATCGGCCTGTTCGTCGAGGACCTGGGCAGCGGCGGCAAGCTGTTCTACGCCCCCGGCCTGGGCCAGGTGGACGAGGCGCTGCTGGGCTGGATGCGCCGCGCCGACTGCCTGCTGGTGGACGGTACCCTGTGGCGCGACGACGAGATGCGCCGCTGCGAAGTGGGCGACAAGCTCGGCAGCGAGATGGGCCACCTGGCCCAGAGCGGCCCCGGCGGCATGCTCGAGGTGCTGGACGGCGTGCCCGGGCCGCGCAAGGTGCTTATCCACATCAACAACACCAACCCCATCCTCGACCCGGCCTCGCCCGAACGCGCCGAACTGGACGCCCGCGGCGTCGAAGTGGCCTGGGACGGCATGGCCATCCATCTGTAGAGGGAGCGCGCGATGAACGCCGCCATGAGCCCCGCCGAATTCGAGCAGGCGCTGCGCGCCAAGGGCGCCTGCTATCACATCCACCACCCGTTCCACGTGGCCATGTACGAGGGCCGCTGCACCCGCGAGCAGCTCCAGGGCTGGGTGGCCAACCGCTTCTACTACCAGCTGAACATCCCGCTGAAGGACGCCGCCATCCTCGCCAACTGCCCGGACCGCGACACCCGCCGCGAGTGGGTGCAGCGCATCCTCGACCACGACGGCCGCCCCGGCGAGCCCGGCGGCATCGAGGCCTGGCTGCGCCTGGCCGAGGCGGTGGGCCTGGAGCGCGAGCAGGTGCTGTCGCAGGAACTGGTGCTGCCCGGCGTGCGCTTCGCCGTGGACGCCTACGTCAACTTCGCCCGCCGCGCCAGCTGGCAGGAAGCGGCCAGCAGTTCGCTGACCGAGCTGTTCGCCCCGCAGATCCACCAGTCGCGGCTGGACGCCTGGCCGCAGCACTACCCCTGGATAGACGCGGCCGGCTACGACTACTTCCGCAGCCGCCTGTCCCAGGCCCGCCGTGACGTGGAGCACGGCCTGCGCATCACCCTGGAGCACTACCGCACCCGCGAGGCCCAGGCGCGCATGCTGGACATCCTGCAGTTCAAGCTCGACGTGCTCTGGAGCATGCTCGACGCCATGAGCATGGCCTACGAGCTGGGCCGCCCGCCGTACCACACGGTGACGCGCGAGCGCATCTGGCACAGGGGGCTGCTGTGATGAGCCTGCCCGCGCTGGACAGCGTGCCGCGCATCCGCCGCGGCTTCCGCCTGCAATTCGAACCGGCCCAGGGCTGCCACGTGCTGCTCTACCCCGAAGGCATGGTCAAGCTCAACGACAGCGCCGGGGAAATCCTCCAGCGCGTCGATGGCCAGCGCGACGTGGCGGCCATTATCGCCGAGCTGAGCAAGAGCTTCCCCGGCGTGCCGGGCATCGACGAAGACATCCTGGCATTCCTCGAGGTGGCCCATGCGCAATTCTGGATCGAGCTGCACTGAAAGCGCCGGCCCGCCGCTGTGGCTGCTGGCCGAGCTGACCTACCGCTGCCCGCTGCAGTGCCCGTACTGCTCCAACCCGCTGGACTTCGCCAGGCAGAGCGGTGAACTGAGCACCGCCGAGTGGATCGAGGTGTTCCGCCAGGCCCGCGAGCTGGGCGCCGCGCAGCTGGGCTTTTCCGGCGGCGAGCCGCTGCTGCGCCAGGACCTCGCCGAGCTGATCAGCGCGGCCCGCGGGCTGGGCTTCTACACCAACCTGATCACCTCCGGCATCGGCCTGAGCGAGGCGCGCCTGGCGCAGTTCGCCGAGGCCGGGCTGGACCACATCCAGATCAGCTTCCAGGCCGCCGACGAGGAGGTGAACAATCTGCTCGCCGGCTCGCGCAAGGCCTTCGCCCAGAAGCTGGCCATGGCCCGCGCTGTGAAGGCCCACGGCTACCCGATGGTGCTCAACTTCGTCACCCACCGGCACAACATCGACAACATCGGGCGGATCATCGAGCTGTGCATCGAGCTTGAGGCCGACTTCGTCGAACTCGCCACCTGCCAGTTCTACGGCTGGGCCGAGCTGAACCGCGCCGGCCTGCTGCCGACCCGTGCGCAATTGGAGCGCGCCGAGCGCATCACCCACGAATACCGCGAACGCCTGGCCGCCGAAGGCAACCCCTGCAAGCTGATCTTCGTCACCCCGGACTACTACGAAGAGCGCCCCAAGGCCTGCATGGGCGGCTGGGCCAGCGTGTTCCTCGACGTCACCCCCGACGGCACCGCGCTGCCGTGCCACAGCGCGCGGCAACTGCCGGTGCAGTTCCCCAACGTGCGCGAGCACAGCCTGCAGCACATCTGGTACGAATCCTTCGGCTTCAACCGCTACCGCGGCGACGCCTGGATGCCCGAGCCGTGCCGCTCCTGCTCGGAGAAGGAACGCGACCACGGCGGCTGCCGCTGCCAGGCCTACATGCTCACCGGCGACGCCGACGCCACCGACCCGGTGTGCGCCAAGTCGGCCCACCACGGGAAGATTCTCGACGCCCGGCGCCAGGCCGAGGAAGCGCCGCTGGGCCTGGACCAGCTGACCTGGCGCAACCAGCGCGCCTCACAGTTGATCTGCAAGGCCTGAGGGTGCGCAGCCTAGCCCATGGCGACTGGCCCAGCGCCTGGAGCGCCGAGCGCGCGGTGGCGGCGGGGCGTGACTTCGCCGAACTGCATGCGGCCCACGGCGGGCTGCTGTGGCTGGAGTTCGAGCCGCGCAGCGCGCGCTGCCGCCTGTACCTGTGGCGCGACGGCGCGCTGCAGGAGCTGACGCCGCCCGGCGCCTCGGCGCGCAGCCGCGTCTACGAATACGGCGGCGGCGCCTGCTGCGCCACGGCCGAGGGCGTGGCCTGGGTGGAGGAGGGCGACCAGCAGGTGCGCTGGCTGCGCTTCGGCGAGGCGCCCCGGCAGTTGACCGAGCGCCCGCAGTGCCGCTATGGCGACCTGCACTACGTGGCGGCCTGGAATGCGCTGCTGACGGTGGAGGAAAGCCGCGAGGGCGACGCAGTGGTCCACCGCATCGTGCGCCTGGATGCCGACGGCGCGCGCCAGGTCATCGCCGAGGGCGCGGACTTCTACGCCGCGCCGACAGCCAGCTCCGACGCGGCGCGCATCGCCTGGGTGGAATGGGACCGCCCGCGACAGCCCTGGACCGCCACGCGCCTGTGCCTGCTGCGGGACGGCACGCAGTGTTGCCTGGTAGGCGAGGGCGGCGAAGAATCCATCCAGCAACCGCGCTTCGACGACCAGGGCCGCCTGCACTGGCTCAGCGACCGCGGCGGCTGGTGGCGCCCCGAGGCCGAGGACGGGCAGGGCGGTGCCTTCGCTGCCGCCGACCACGCCCCGGCGCCCTGGCAGCTGGGTGGACGCAACTACCTGCCGCTGGCCAATGACGAGATGCTGCTGAGCCGCTTCGAGGAAGGCCGCGGGCTGCTGGTGCTGCGCGCCGCCGATGGCAGCGAACGGCGCCTGGCCCCGGACTTCTCGCGCTTCCGCGCCCTGGTCGCCGATGCCGGGCACTTCTTCTGCATCGCCTCCGCCGAGGACCGCCTGCCGGCGCTGCTGGTCATCAGTCGCGAGAGTGGCCAGGTGCAAGTAATCGCCGGTGGCGAACATCCGCTGGACGAGGCCGAGCTATCGCGCCCGCAACCCTTCGGCTACCCGGTGGCCGGCAACGAGCGCGGCTACGGCTTCTTCTACCCGCCGCGCAACGCCCAGTGCCGCGGCCCGGCGGGGCGGCGGCCGCCGCTGGTGATGTTCCTGCATGGCGGGCCCACTTCGGCCTGCTACCCGGCGTTCGACGCGCGCATCCAGTTCTGGACGCAGCGCGGCTTCGCCGTGGCCGACCTCAACTACCGCGGCAGCGCCAACTTCGGCCGTGCCTACCGCGAACGGCTGCGCGGCGAATGGGGCAGGGCGGAGGTGCAGGACATCTGGGCGGCGGTGGTGCAACTGGCCGCCGATGGCCTGATCGACCGCCAGCGGGTGTTCGTCCGCGGCGCCAGCGCCGGCGGCTACAGCGCGCTCTGCGCCCTGGCCTTCGTCGGCGGCTTCCGCGGAGGCGCCAGCCTCTATGGCGTCAGCGATCCGCTGGCGCTGGGGCGGGTGACGCACAAGTTCGAGGCCGACTACATCGGCTGGCTGATCGGCGACCCGCAACGCGACGCCCGCCGCTACCGGGCGCGCACGCCGCTGCTGCACGCCGCGCGCATCCAGGCGCCGGTGATCTTCTTCCAGGGCGAACTGGACGCCGTGGTGGTGCCCGAGCAGACCCAGGCCATGGTCGCCAGCCTGCGCCAGCGCGGCTTGGCCGTGGAATGCCACCTGTACCCCGGCGAGCGCCACGGCTTCCGACAGGCGGCCAACCTGGCCCACGCGCTGGACGCCGAGTGGCGCTTCTACCGTGCGCTGCTGGGCGGCTGACGGCCGGGCCAAGGTCGCATTGCAATCAGCGCAGGATGCAGTAGGCTCGCGGAAACATTTCATAACAAGAACAAGCACCCCATGAGCCACGACCTCAGCCTGCTGCGCAAATTCGTCTCGCCAGAGATCATCTTCGGTGCCGGTTGCCGGCACACCGTCGCCAACTACGCCAAGACCTTCGGCGCCCGCAAGGTGCTGCTGGTGTCCGACCCCGGCGTGCTCGCCGCCGGCTGGGTGGCCGACGTGCAGGCCAGCCTGGCCGGGCAGGGCATCGAGCACTGCCTGTACACCGACGTATCCCCAAACCCGCGCGTGGAAGAAGTGATGCGCGGCGCCGACATCTACCGCAGCGAGGGCTGCAACGTGATAGTCGCGGTCGGCGGCGGCAGCCCCATGGACTGCGCCAAGGGCATCGGCATCGTCGCCGCCCACGGCCGCAACATCCTCGAGTTCGAGGGCGTGGACAAGCTGCGCGTGCCCAGCCCGCCGCTGATCCTCATCCCCACCACCGCCGGCACCTCGGCCGACGTCTCGCAGTTTGTCATCATCTCCAACCAGGACGAGCGCATGAAATTCTCGGTGGTGAGCAAGGCGGTGGTGCCCGACGTGTCGCTGATCGACCCGGAAACCACCCTGAGCATGGACGGCTTCCTCTCCGCCTGCACCGGCATCGACGCCCTGGTCCACGCCATCGAGGCCTTCGTCTCCACCGGCCACGGCCCGCTCACCGACAGCCACGCGCTGGAGGCCATGCGCCTGATCGACGGCAACCTGGTGCAGATGATCGCCAACCCCAACGACATCGCCCTGCGCGAGAAAATCATGCTCGGCAGCATGCAGGCCGGGCTGGCTTTCTCCAATGCCATCCTCGGCGCGGTGCACGCCATGTCCCACAGCCTGGGCGGCTACCTCGACCTGCCCCACGGGCTGTGCAACGCGGTGCTGGTGGAGCACGTGGTGGCCTTCAACTACAACGCCGCGCCCGAGCGCTTCAAGGTCATCGCCGAGACCTTCGGCATCGACTGCCGCGGCCTCAGCCACGCGCAAATCCGCCAGCGCCTGGTCGAGCACCTGATCGCCCTCAAGCGCGCCGTGGGCTTCCACGAGACCCTCGGCCCGCACGGCGTGGGCATCTCCGACATCCCCTTCCTGTCGCGCCACGCCATGCAGGACCCGTGCATCCTCACCAACCCCCGCGAATCCAGCCAGCGCGACGTCGAGGTGGTCTATGGCGAGGCCCTCTGAGCCGCAGCAGGACGCCCTGGCGGCGCTGCTCGGCCTGGGCAGCCACTCCACGCGCAAGAGCCACTACCCCGAGCTGCTGGCGCGCCTGGAGGAACTGGAAACCGAGCGCAACCGCTACAAGTGGCTGTTCGAGCACGCCGTGCACGGCATCTTCCAGGCCAGCCTCAGCGACGGCCTGCGCGCGGCCAACCCGGCCCTGGCGCGGATGCTCGGCTACGCCGACCCGCAGCAGGTGTTGTGGAACCTGCAGGACATGGCCACGCAACTGTTCGCCGGCGGCGAGGCGGAGATGCGCCGCATCCGCGACCTGCTGCGCGAGCAGGGCGGGCTGTTCGGCTACGAGACGCGCCTGCTGCGCAAGGACGGCAGCCACGTCGACGTGCTCATGAACCTGCTGCTCAAGCCCGACGAAGAAGGCCTGGTGGAAGGCTTCGTCGCCGACATCACCGAACGCATCCTGGCCCAGCAGCGCCTGCAGACCCTCAACGAGGAACTGGAGCAGCGCGTCGCCGAACGCACCGGCGAGCTGGAAGCGCTGAACCAGCAACTGCGCGAGGCGCGCGACGCCGCCGAGGCGGCCAACCACAGCAAGGACAAGTACCTGGCGGCGGCCAGCCACGATTTGCTGCAGCCGCTCAACGCCGCGCGCCTGCTGGTGGCCACCCTGCGCGAGCGGCAATTGCCGGGCGCCGAGCAGCAATTGGTTGAACGCACCCACCAGGCCCTGGAAGGCGCCGAGAACCTGCTCACCGACCTGCTGGAAATCGCCCGCCTGGACCAGAGCGCGATCCGCCCGGACCTGGACGTCCACGGCCTGGACGAACTGCTCGGCCCGCTGGCCTCGGAGTTCGAAAGCGTGGCGCTGTCGTCCGGCCTGCAATGGCGCGTGCGCATCCCCAACCTCTCGGTGCGCACCGATGCGCGCCTGCTGTCGCGCATCCTGCGCAATTTCCTCAGCAACGCCTGCCGCTACACCGGGCGCGGTGGCGTATTGCTGGCCGCACGGCGGCGCGGCGCCAGCGTGCGCCTGGAGGTGTGGGACACCGGCCGCGGCATCCCGGCGGACCAGTTGCAGGCGATCTTCCTCGAATTCAACCAGCTCGACACCGGCCGCGCCGCCGAGCGCCAGGGCGTGGGCCTGGGCCTGGCCATCGTCGACCGCATCGCCGGGCTGCTCGGCTGCGCGGTGCAGGTGCGTTCGGTGCCCGGGCGCGGCTCGCTGTTCGCCCTCGAAGTGCCCCTGGCCGAGGCGCTGCCGCCGCGCGCCGGCGGCGATGCCGCGCCGCGCCCGAGCACCGGCGACCCGCTGCCGGGCCGGCGCCTGCTGGTGGTGGACAACGAAACCTCGATCCTCTTCAGCATGGCCGCGCTGCTCGGCCAGTGGGGCTGCGAGGTGCTCACCGCCACCGACCGCGACGCCGCCCTGGCGCTGCTCGGCCCGCAGCCGCCGGAGGCGATACTGGCCGACTACCACCTGGACCACGGCGCCACCGGCTGCGAGCTGGTGCGCGACCTGCGCCGCCACTACGGCCGCGAGATCCCCGCGGTGATGATCAGCGCCGACCGCAGCGACGAATGCCGCCGCGCCCTGCAGCGCCTGGGCATCCCGCAGCTGAACAAGCCGCTGAAGCCGGGCAAGCTGCGCGCGGTGCTCAGCGCCCTGCTCGATACGCCGGC
The DNA here is from genome assembly GCF_001586155.1 of Pseudomonas citronellolis. Classification (NCBI taxonomy): domain Bacteria; kingdom Pseudomonadati; phylum Pseudomonadota; class Gammaproteobacteria; order Pseudomonadales; family Pseudomonadaceae; genus Pseudomonas; species Pseudomonas citronellolis. The sequence goes on along the minus strand of NZ_CP014158.1, from coordinate 4,082,765 downwards.
CTGACCGGCCGGTCATGGGCGGATTCGCCCACGCGGGCTAGAATACCCGCTGCGCGGGCCATGCCGTCCGCTACGGATTACCCCGCGTCGAGCCCGTGATGTCGTGAAGCGTGATACCCGCGTAGCCTCCCTGCTGCTGTTCATGATCTGCGTCTCCCTGGCCCTGCTGACCGCCTGGCAGACCTGGTCGGCGCGCGAGCGCACCCTGCGCGAAGTGAACACCGACATGCTCAACCTCTCCCAGGCGCTGGACTCCTACGCCGAGGGCGTGGTGCGCCAGTGCGAGGTGCTGCTGCTGGACCTGGCCGACCGCATCGAGAGCGACGGCCTGGGCCCCGCGCAGCTGGCGCGCCTGCAGCGGCTGCTGGAGCGTCAGCAGAAGGTGCTCAGCCAGGTAGTCGGCATTTCGCTGTTCGATGCGCACGGCCGCTGGCTGCTGCTCTCCCACGGCGCCATCCCGCCGGGGGCGAACAGCGCAGACCGCGCCTTCTTCATCCACCACCGCGACAACCCCTCGCGGGACATCTTCATCGGCCCGCCGATCCGCAGCCGCTCCAGCGGCCTGTGGGTGATCACCGTCAGCCGCCGCCTTGACCACCCCGACGGCAGCTTCGCCGGCGTGGTGGCCACCACCCTCGGCATCGAGAACTTCCTCAGCCTGTTCGGCCGCCTGGACATCGGCCAGCACGGCGCCATGAGCCTGAGCCAGGGCAACGGCCAACTGCTGGTGCGCTACCCCTTCCGCGAGGCCGACCTGGGCCGCGACCTGTCGGGCTCGCCGCTGTTCACCGACTACCTGCGCCACGCCGACTCCGGCAGCGCCAGCAGCACCTCGCGCTTCGACGGCGTGGAGCGCATCTACGTGTTCCGCCGCAACGACCACTACCCGCTGGTGACTACCGTGGCGCTGAGCAAGGCGGAGGCCCTGCGGGACTGGCGCAAGCAGGCCCAGCTCAACGCCGGCATCGTCCTGGTGCTGCTGGCGGTGCTCGGCCTGACCGGCCAGCGCCTGCTCATCGACATCCGCCAGCGCACCCGCACCAGCCGCCAGCTCGCCGCCGCCCGCGAAGAACTGCTGCGGGCCAACGACCAGCTGCGCGTGCTCGCCGCCCAGGACGCGCTGACCGGCCTGGCCAACCGCCGCAGTTTCGACGAAACCCTGGCCACTGAGGCGCGCCGCTGTGCCCGCGAGGGGGCGCCGCTGTCGCTGTTGCTGGTCGATATCGATCACTTCAAGCGCTACAACGACAGCTACGGGCACCAGGCGGGCGATGACTGTCTGCAGGTGGTGGCCGGGTTGCTTGCGGCCTGCGTGCGGCGACCGGGGGACCTGGTGGCGCGTTATGGCGGTGAGGAGTTGGCGGTGATTCTGCCTAGCACTGACAGCGCTGGCGCCGAGGCGGTGGCTAGGGCCTTCCTGCAGCGCTTGGCGGGGGAGCGGCTGGCGCACCGTGAGAGCCCCTTCGGTGTGGTTACTGCCAGCATCGGCCTGGCCACCGCACCGGCCACGGTAGCAGGGGGGCAGGAGTGGCAGTTGGTGAATGCTGCCGACCGGGCTCTGTATCGTGCGAAGGCTGGTGGGCGTAATCGCCTGGAGGTGGAGCGCCTGGAGGGGTGAGGGTGGCTTCTACGGATTCTCAATCTCCGCTCCAGCCTCAACCCCATCGAAAATCCGTAGGGCGGATAAGGTCCGCTCCTACGCTGCCCCACCCACGCCATTCCCATGTAGGAGCGCGCCCTGCGCGCGAAATCGCGGGCAGGGCCCGCTCCTACAGGTTGACGCCGAATTTCCCCCTCGCGCCGGACGGCTCCCTCTCCCTCCGGGAGAGGGTTGGGGTGAGGGGGCGGCGTCAACCCGAAACACGCTGTCGCCGGTAAGCACCGTTCGCGAGCAAGCTCGCGCCTACGAGAAGCCGTGCCTGCCCGCGCCTACAGGTTGACGCCGAATTTCTCGTTCGCGCCGGACGGCTCCCTCTCCCTCCGGGAGAGGGCTGGGGTGAGGGGGCGGCGTCAACCCGAAACATCGCTGTCGCCGGTAAGCACCGTTCGCGAGCAAGCTCGCGCCTACGAGAAGCCGTGCCTGCCCGCTCCTACAGGTTGACGCCGAATTTCTCGTTCGCGCCGGACGGCTCCCTCTCCCTCCGGGAGAGGGCTGGGGTGAGGGGGCGGCGTCAACCCGAAACACCGCTGTCGCCGGTAAGCACCGTTCGCGAGCAAGCTCGCTCCTACGAGAAGCTGTGCCTGCCCATGCGGTGGGGGTGATGGGTATCGCTTCTCTCAACCCATCCTACAGGGCTACGGGGCTTGGCTTGTCGCTCAGCCCTGGGGCAGCAGCACCCGGGCCGAGGGGTAGAGGCTGGCGGCTACCTTCTGCAGTTCCGCCGGGCAGACCAGTTCGCTGATCCACGCCAGGCGGCGCACCGGGCCGGGTTTGTCCAGGCGTTGCAGTTCGGCGGATTCGAGCATGGCCTTCATGCGCCAGGCGAGAGCGAACAGCTCCTCGATGAAGGGCGGCGCCACCGTGCCCTGGTGTTCCACCGACAGGCCGCTGGGTGCGTGGCGGATGGCCAGGTGGTAGTGACTGGCGCCGGTGCGCCCGCCGCTGCCGGCGAGGGTGGCGGTGAAGTGCGCGCCGAGGATGCGCGCCAGTTGCCGCTGCACGTCGTGCAGCAGTTGCCGCGGCACTTCTTCCAGCAGCGCGGTGGGGTCGGTCTGGCCCATGGTCGTCCCGGGATCTGAGTGGCAGGGCGGCGGCCGGGGCGGCCGCCGGAACAGGTGCCGCCAGCATAGGGAAGGCGACTGTGAACTTGGGTTAAGCCGGGGTAAAGGCGGGTAATTGCGTGCCTCAGAAGGTCTGCCCGAGGGAGAACTGGAACACCTCGGTCTCGGCGCCGTCGGGCTTCTTCAGCGGCGTCGCCAGGCTGAAGCTCAGCGGGCCCAGCGGGCTGTACCAGGTCAGGCCGACGCCCATGGACATGGCCATCTGGCCGAGGCTGACGTTGCCGCAGCCCTGGGTGGTGGACAGGTAGCACTTGTCGGCGAAGACGCTGCCGGCATCCCAGAACAGCGTGCTGCGCAGCTGGCTCTGGTCCTTGACGAAGGGCAGCGGGAACAGGTACTCGACGCCGCCGGCGATGAGGATGTTGCCGCCGAACACCTCGGCGTCGCGGTCGGAGTAGTAGGCCTGGCCGGCGCTGGAGTAGTTGCCGGTGGCCGGGGTGCTGCGCGGGCCCAGGGTGCCGTCCTTGAAGCCGCGCACCGAGCTCAGGCCGCCGGCGGTGTAGTTCTCGTAGAAGGGCAGGCCGTCGGTGGGGCCGTAGCCGTTGCCGTAGCCCAGGCTGGTGTGCAGGCGCAGGGCGGTGCGGTCGGTGACCGGGACGAAGCGCTGGGCGCTGTAGTCGAGCTTGTAGAACGACAGGTCGCTGCCGGGCACCGTGGCCATCAGCGTCAGGCTCTGGGAATGCCCGCGGGTGGCCAGCACGCCCTTGTTCAGGGTGGATTCGGACCAGCCGATGGAGGCCTTGAGGTTGTTGAAACTCTTGCCCTCGCGCGCGATGAAGTCGTAGATCTCGTCGGCGCTGTAGGTGCCGGGGCTGACGGCGTCGTGCTGCAGGGTCAGGCCGTAGGTCAGGCGCGAGGTCTCGCTGATCGGGTAGCCGACGCTGACGCCGGCGCCGAAGCTGTCGAGGGAGTAGTACGACACCTCGTCATCGTCGTCGTAGTACTTGCTGTAGTCGGTGCTGCTGTAGAACAGGTTGTAGCCCAGGCTCACGCCGTCGGTGGTGAAGTAGGGGTTGGTGAAGCCGAAGTTGTACTTGGTCTGGTACTCCGAGCGGGTCAGGCCGATGCTGGTGTAGTTGCCGGTGCCGAGGAAGTTGCTCTGGCTGATGGAGCCGCCGAGGATCAGCCCGGCGCTCTGGGAGAAGCCGACGCTGGCGCTGAGCGAGCCGGAGGCCTGCTCCTCGACGCTGTAGTTGACGTCCACCTGGTCGTCGGTGCCGGGCACCGCCGGGGTCTCGACGTTGACCGTCTTGAAGTAGCCCAGGCGCTCCAGGCGCTGCTTGGACTGGTCGATCAGGTAGGTGCTGGCCCAGCCGCCTTCCATCTGGCGCATCTCGCGGCGCAGCACCTGGTCTTCGGTCTTGGTGTTGCCGCGGAAGTTGATGCGGTTGACGTAGGCGCGCTTGCCCGGGTCGACCACGTAGGTGATGGACACGGTCTTGTCGTCGTCATGGGCCTCGGGCACGCCGTTGACGTTGGCGAAGGTGTAGCCCTCGTTACCCAGGCGGCGGGTGATCAGGTCGGAGGTGGAGGTCATCACCTTGCGCGAGAACACCTGGCCCGGCTCGACCAGCATCAGCTTCCTGATTTCCTCTTCCGGCACCTTGAGGTCGCCGGTCAGCTTCACGTCGCGGACCTTGTACTTCTCACCCTCGTTGATGTTGACGGTGATGTAGACGTGTTTCTTGTCCGGGGTGATGGAAACCTGGGTGGAGGCGATATCCATGTGGATATAACCGCGGTCCAGGTAGTAGGAGCGCAGGCGTTCCAGGTCGCCGGAGAGCTTCTCGCGGGAATACTTGTCGTCGTTCTTGAAGAAGGACAGCCAGTTGCTTTCCTTCAGCTCGAACAGGCCGGTCAGGTCCTCGTCGGAGAACACGGTGTTGCCGACCACGTTGACGTGGGCGATGGCCGCCACCGTGCCTTCGTTGACGGTGATCTTCAGCGCCACACGGTTGCGCGGCTGCGGGGTGATCTGGGTTTCGATGGTGGCCGAGTAGCGGCCCTGGGCCACGTACTGGCGCTGCAGCTCGTTGCGCACGCCTTCGAGGGTGGCGCGCTGGAAGATCTCGCCTTCGGCCAGGCCCGATTGCTTGAGGCCCTTCATCAGGTCCTCGGTGCTGATGGCCTTGTTGCCTTCGATCTCGATGCCGGAGATGGACGGGCGCTCGACCACGTCGATGACCAGCACGCTGCCGTCGCGGCCGAGGTGGATGTCCTGGAAGAAACCGGTACGGAACAGCGAGCGCGAGGCTTCCACCAGGGCGTGGTCGTCGGCCTGGTCGCCGACGTTCAGCGGCAGGGCGGCGAACACGCTGCCGGCGGAGACGCGCTGCAGGCCGTTGACGCGGATGTCGGCGATCTTGAAGCCTGCGGCGTGGGCCAGGGCGGCGTTGAACAGCAGGATCGGGAACAGCAGGCGGGTAGGGCGCATCGTGACTTCCAGACAGGCGGTGGCAGGGGGCGCGGACGGTTCGCACGGCGATCGTCCGGGCGCTGCCGCCCGGCCCGGGCTGGCGGCCGATGAGGATAAGAGCGGGCTGTGTTCGGCGCGGTTAACCCAGGGTAAAGATGTGTAAAGTTTGCCCATGCGGCGGTGACAGGGCGGCCCCGCGGAAGGGATCATTGCGCCCTCCAGGCCTTGAACCGCGTGCCCTGCATGATTCCCGTACTGCTGGTCGACGATGACCGCGAACTCACCGAGATGCTCAGCCAGTACCTGGCCCGCGAGGGTTTCCAGGCCACCGCCGTGGGCACCGGCGAGGAAGGCGAGGCCGAGGCCCTGGGTGGCGCCTACGCCCTGGTGGTGCTGGACGTGATGCTGCCGGGCCTGTCCGGCATCGAGGTGCTGCGGCGCATTCGCGCGCGCAGCCAGGTGCCGGTCCTGCTGCTGACCGCGCGGGGCGACAACATCGACCGCATCGCCGGCCTGGAGCTGGGCGCCGACGACTACGTGCCCAAGCCCAGCTCGCCCGGCGAGCTGGTCGCGCGGCTGCGCGCCATCCTGCGCCGGGTGCAGCCCCAGGTGCCGCTCGGCAACGCGCCGGAGGCCGTCGGCAGCGGCGCCCTGGCGCTCTGGCCCGGCAAGCGCCAGGCGTTGTGGCACGGCCAGCCGCTGGAGCTGACCGGCACCGAGTTCAGCCTGCTGGAGGTGCTGGTGCGCCGGGCCGGGCAACTGGTCAGCAAGCAGGACCTGTCGCTGGACGCCCTGGGCCGCCCGCTGACCCGCTACGACCGGCGCATAGACGTGCACGTCAGCAGCATCCGCCAGAAGCTCGGCCCGCGCGCCGACGGCAGCAGCTGGATCCAGAGCGTGCGCGGCATGGGCTACCTGCTGATCGTCGAATGAAGCGCGGGCGGCTGTTCTGGAAGCTGTTCCTGGCCTTCTGGCTGGCCAACAGCCTGACCTTCCTGGTGGGCGCCGGCGCCTTCATGTTCGACGAGCTGCGCGGCGACACCCCGGCGCTGCGCTCGCTGCTGGCCACCGAGGTGCGCCTGCTGCAGCGCTTCGGCGAAGCGGCGGGGCGCCAGCTACTGGAGGTGTCGCCGCAGCAGCCGGACGTCCAGGTCGGCCTCTACGACGCCCAGGGCGCGCTATTGGCCGGGCGCGCCGTGGCCCAGGTGCGCTTCGAGCAGGCGGTCACCAGCCAGGACGGCCATCGCCTGCTGCTGCGCGCCTCGGCCGCCACCACCCTCGACCAGGCGCCGCCGCCGCGCAGCCTGGGCCCGCTGCTCACCGGCACGCTGATGAGCGCGCTCTTCGCCCTGCTGCTCAGCCAGTACCTGGCGCGGCCGCTGGCCTGGTTGCGCCAGGCCATGGGCCAGGTCGCCCAGGGCCGCTTCGAGGTGCGCGTCAAGCCGCGTCTGGGGCGGCGCCGCGACGAGATCGTCTACCTGGCCGAGGACTGCGACCGCATGGCCGGGCAGCTCAAGGCGCTGGTGGAGGCGCAGCAGCACCTGCTGCACGACATCTCCCACGAGCTGCGTTCGCCGCTGACGCGGATGAGCGCCGCCATCGGCCTGCTGCGGCAGGCGCCGGGGCAGCCCGGCATGCTGGAGCGCATCGAGCGCGAGTCGCGGCGCATGGACGAGCTGATCGAGCAACTGCTCACCCTGGCGCGGGCGCAGTCGCGCCAGGACAGCGGCGAATACCGCCTGCTGGACGTCGTCGAGCTGCTGGCGCAGATAGTCGAGGACGCCCGCTTCGAGGCGGCGGGCAAGGGCTGCCAGGTGCGCCTTGTAGCCGAGCAGCCGTTCCTCGGCCGCGCCCACGAGGAGCTGCTCTACCGGGCCTTCGAGAACGTCATCCGCAACGCCGTGCGCTACACCGCGGCGGGCACCGAGGTGCGCGTGGGTGCGAGCCTGGTGGAGGGCGGCGAACGCCTGGTGGTGTGCATCAGCGACCACGGCCCGGGCGTCGACGAGAGCCGCCTGGGGCGCATCTTCGAACCCTTCGAGCGCGGCCCCGACGCCGGCCCCGACGGCTTCGGCCTGGGCCTGGCCATCGCCAGCCGGGCGGTGCAGCTGCATCACGGGCGGATCGCCGCCGAGCCCGCCGAGGGCGGCGGGCTGTTGGTGCGTATCGAGTTGCCGCGGCTGTTCTAAGCCTTAGCCTTGCCAACCGCCGCCCAGGACCTTGTACAGGGTGACGCGGTTGACCTGCTCGGCCAGCTCCAGGCTGATCAGCGTCTGCTGCGCGGAGTACAGCGAGCGCTGCGCGTCCAGCACTTCCAGGAAGCTGTCCGAACCCTGCTTGTACAGCGCCAGCGACAGGTCGTAGCTCTTGTCGGTGGCCGCCGTCAGTTCGCGCTGGGCGTCCAGGCGCTCGTTGATGTGGCTGCGCACGGAAAGGGCGTCGGCCACTTCGCTGAAGGCGGTCTGCAGGGCCTTCTCGTAGTTGGCCACGTCGATGTCGCGGGTGATCTTCGCGGCGTCCAGGCCGGCCTGGTTGCTGCCGGCGTCGAAGATCGGCAGGTTGATCGAGGGGGCGAAGCTCCAGGCGCGGCTGCCGGACTTGAACAGCCCGGACAGCTCGCCGCTGGCGCTGCCGCCGCTGGCGGTCAGGCTCACGCTGGGGAAGAAGGCCGCGCGCGCCGCGCCTATGTCGGCGTTGGCCGCCTTGAGCGTGTGCTCGGCGGCGAGCACGTCGGGGCGGCGTTGCAGCAGGCTCGACGGCAGGCCCGCCGGCACCGTCACCAGCAGCGCGGCGTCCAGGCCGGTGTCGCCCGGCAGCAGGCTGGCGTCCAGGCGTTCGCCCACCAGCAGTTCCAGGGCGTTGCGGTCCTGCTCGACCTGGCTGGCGTAGCTGGCCGCCTCGGCGCGCGCCGATTCCACCGTGCTGCGCGCCTGCGCCAGGCTCAGCCCGGACTCGCCGCCCAGGCCGTGGCTGCGCTGCACCAGCTCGTAGGTCTTCTGCTGGCTGGCGTGGGTATCGCGGGCCAGCTTGAGCAACTGCTGGTCGGCGGCCAGGGTCATCCAGGCGCTGGCCACCTCGGCCACCAGGCTGATCTGCGTGCTGCGGCGGGTCTGCTCCAGGGCCAGGTAGTCCTCCAGGGCGGCGTCCTTGAGGTTGCGCAGGCGGCCGAACAGGTCCAGCTCGTAGCTGCTCACGCCCAGGCCGACGCTGTACTGGCTGCTGACCGCCGTGGTGCCGTCGGAGAGCGCGCGCTGGCGGGTGCCCTCGGCGCTGGCCGAGACCGCCGGGAACAGCTCGGCGCGCTGGATGCGGTACTGCGCGCGCTGGTACTCGACGTTCAGCGCCGCCACCCGCAGGTCGCGGTTGTTGGCCAGGGCGCGGGCCACGGTGTCGCGCAGGCGGGCGTCGACGAAGAACTCGCGCCAGTCGACGTCGGCCTGGCTGGCGCCGGCCGGCGCGGCGCCGGGCCATTGCGCCGCCACCGGCGCGGCGGGGCGCTGGTAGTCCGGCGCCAGGTTGACGCAGCCGCCCAGCAGCAAAGCCAGCAGCAAGGGAAGAGGGGAGGTGCGCATCAGGCGTCTCCTTCGACGGTGGCCGGGGCACGGCGCGCAACCAGGCGCTGCACCAGCACGTAGAACAGGGGAATGAAGAACAGGCCCAGCAGGGTCGCCGCGAGCATGCCGCCGAGCACGCCGGTGCCGATCGCCTGGCGCCCGCCGGCGCCGGCGCCCTGGCTCAGCGCCAGGGGCAGCACGCCGAGCATGAAGGCCAGCGAGGTCATCAGCACCGGGCGCAGGCGGATGCGCACCGCTTCCAGTGTCGCGGCGAGCAGGTCCTGGCCGCGGTCGTAGCCTTCCTTGGCGAACTCGACGATGAGGATGGCGTTCTTCGCCGCCAGGCCCACGGTGGTCAGCAGGCCGACCTGGAAGTAGACGTCGTTGGACAGCCCGCGCAGGCCGGTCAGGGCCAGGGCGCCGAGGATGCCCAGGGGCACCACCAGCATCACCGCGAAGGGCACCGACCAGCTCTCGTAGAGCGCCGCCAGGCAAAGGAACACGAAGAGGATGGAAATGGCGTAGAGCAGCGGCGCCTGGTTGCCGGCCAGGCGTTCCTGGTAGGACTGCCCGGTCCAGGCGTAGCCGATGCCCTCGGGCAGCTGCGCCATGATCGCCTGCACCGCGGCCATGGCGTCGCCGGAGCTGACGCCGGCGGCCGGCTCGCCGACGATCTCGTAGGCGCCGAAGCCGTTGTAGCGCTCCAGCAGCGGCGAGGCGGTGCTCCAGCCGGTGCTGACGAAGGTGGCCAGCGGCACCATGGCATCCTGGTCGTTGCGCACGTACCAGTCGCCGATGTCCTCGGCCTGCATGCGCTTGTCGGCGTCGCCCTGCAGGTAGACCTTCTTCACCCGCCCGGCGTCGAGGAAGTCGTTCACGTAGCTGCCGCCCAGGGCCACGCTCAGGGTGTCGTTGATGTCGCTGGCGGCCACACCCAGCGCGCCGGCCTTGCGGTCGTCGATGTGCAGGTCCAGCTGCGGGGTGTCTTCCAGGCCCTGGGCGCGCACGTTGGCCAGGCGCGGGTCCTGGCGGGCCAGTTCGATGAAGCGGTTGCGCGCCGCCAGCAGCTCGGCGTGGCCGAGGCCGGCGAGGTCCTGCAGCTCGACGTCGAAGCCGGAGCTTTCGCCCAGGCCCTGGATGGCCGGCGGGGCGATGACGAAGACGTCGGCATCGATGATCCCGGCCAGCGCCCGGTTGGCCCGCCGCGCCACCGCCGCGGCGCTGTGCGCCTCGCCCTGGCGCTGGCTCCAGTCCTTGAGCTTGATGAAGCCGCGGCCGCTGTTCTGCGCGTTGCCGCCGTTGCCCAGGCCGCGCACGGTGAGCACCGTGTCCACCTCCGGCTGCTGCAGCAGGTAGTCCGTCACCTGGCGGGTGACCGCCTGCAGGCGCTCGTCGGTGCCGCCCACCGGCAGGGTCATCTGCATCATCAGCATGCCCTGGTCCTCCTCGGGGAGGAACGCGGTGGGCAGCTTGTGGAACATCAGCCCGACGCCGGCCAGCACCAGCGCGTAGACCGCCAGCGCGCGCACGGGCCGCGCCAGTAGGTTGCCGACGCCGCGCTGGTAGCGCCGCGAGCCGGCCTCGAAGTTGCGGTTGAACCAGCCGAAGAAGCCGTGCCGCGGCTGGCCGTGGCCGGGCTTGAGCAGGGTGGCGCACAGCGCCGGGGTGAGGGTCATGGCCACCAGCACCGACAGCGTCATGGCGGCGACCATGGTCACCGAGAACTGCCGGTAGATCACCCCGGTGGAGCCGCCGAAGAAGGCCATGGGCACGAACACCGCCGAGAGCACCACGGCGATGCCCACCAGCGCGCCGCTGATCTCGCCCATCGACTCGCGCGTGGCCTCCCGTGGCGACAGGCCGCGCTCGGCGATGATCCGCTCGACGTTCTCCACCACCACGATGGCGTCGTCCACCAGCAGGCCGATGGCCAGGACCATGGCGAACATGGTCAGGGTGTTGATCGAGTAGCCCATCAGCGCCAGCACGCCGAAGGTGCCCAGCAGCACCACCGGCACGGCGATCGCCGGGATCAGCGTGGCGCGCAGGTTCTGCAGGAATAGGTACATGATCAGCACCACCAGGGCGATGGCCTCGAACAGCGTCTTGACCACCTCCTCGATGGAAATCTTCACGAAGGGCGCGGTGTTGTAGGCTACCTCGGCGCGCAGCTGCAGCCGGCTGGGGAAGAACTGCTGCAGCTCGGCCACCTTGGCCTGCACCGCCTCGGCCACGTCCAGGGCGTTGGCGCCGGTGGCCAGGCTGATGGCCAGGCCGCCGGAGGGGCGCCCGCCGTGCTCGGCGACCACGTCGTAGCTCTCGCTGCCCAGCTCCACCCGCGCCACGTCGCCGAGGGTGACCACGGCGCCGTTGCTGGCGTACTTGAGCACCACCTCGCGGAACTGCGCCGCGGTCTTGAGCTTGCTGCGCGCATTGATGCTGGCGTTGAGCTGCTGCCCCGGGCGCGCCGGCAGGGCGCCGAGCTGGCCGGCGGAGGTGTCGACGTTCTGCGCCTGCAGGGCGCTGCTGATGTCCGAGGGCATCAGCGAGTACTGCTTGAGCTTGTCCGGGTCCAGCCAGATGCGCATGGCGTAGCTGGAGCCCAGGGTGGTCACCTCGCCGACGCCGCTGACGCGGCTGACCTGGTCGTACAGGGTGCTGGCGATGAAGTCGCTGATGTCGGTGGCGCCGACCTCGGGGTTGTCCGAGACCAGCGAGAGGATGATCAGGAAGTCGCTGGAGGAATTGCGGATCTCGATGCCCTGCTGCTGCACCTCGTCGGGCAGCCGCGCCTTGGCCTGCTCCAGCTTGGTCTGCACCTGCATCTGCGCGGTGTTGATGTCGGTGCCGGCGTCGAAGGTCAGGGTGATGCTGGCGCTGCCCGCCGAGCTGCTGCTGGAGGACATGTAGGTGAGGCCGTCCAGGCCGGTCATCTGCTGCTCGATGACCTGGGTCACCGAGTCTTCCATGGTCTTGGCCGAGGCGCCGGTGTAGGTGGCGCTGAGGCGGATCTGCGGCGGCGCGATGCTGGGGTACTGGGCCAGCGGCAGCTGGAAGATGGCCAGGGTGCCGCCGAGCATCACCAGGATGGCGAGCACCCAGGCGAAGATGGGCCGGTCGATGAAGAAGCGTGCCATGGCGGGTCCTCAGTCGCGCGCGTCGTTCTGCGCGGTCAGCTGCGCGTCCAGGGTCTTGACCTGCTGGCCGACGCGGACCTTCTGCGCGCCCTGGACGATCAACTGGTCGCCGTCCGCCAGGCCCTTGTCGACCCACCAGTGGTTGCCCACCGCGCGGGCCAGGCTCAGCTGGCGCTGCTCGACCTTGCCGTCAACCACCACCAGGGCGGTGGCCTGGCCGCGCTCGTCGCGGGCCACGCCCTGCTGCGGCACCAGGATGGCGTCCGGCTGCACGCCCTCGGCCAGCGTCGCCTTCAGGTACATGCCCGGCAGCAGCAGGCCCTCGGGGTTGGGCACCAGGGCGCGCAGGGTCACGCTGCCGGTGCTCTCGTCGACGCTCACGCCGTTGAAGGTCAGGGTGCCGTCGTGGGCGTAGGCGCTGCCGTCCTCCAGCTGCAGGCTGATGCGCGTGGCGTCCTGCGCCTCGGCGGGGGCGAGCTTGCCCTCGGCCAGCTCGCGCTTGAGGCGCAGCAGGGTGGTGCTGGGCTGGGTGAAGTCGACGTAGATCGGGTCCAGCTGCTGCACCGTGGTCAGGGCGGTGGTCTGCTCGGCGGTGACCAGCGCGCCGGCGGTGACCGAGGAGGTGGCCGTGCGCCCGGAGATCGGCGCGTCGATCCGCGTGTAGCCCAGGTTGATGCGCGCCGTCTTCAACGCCGCCTGGGCCGACTGCAGGTTGGCGCGGGCCTCCAGCAGCGCGGCCTGGGCGCTCTCGTTGTCCTCCGCGCTGATGGCGTCGATCTTCACCAGCTGGGCGTCGCGCCGGGCCTTGAGCTCGGCCGCCTTCAGGGTGGCACGGGCGGAGGTGACGCTGGCCTCGGCCTGGGCCAGGGCGGCCTCGTAGGGCTGCGCGTCGATCTGGTACAGCGCCTGACCGGCCTTCACCGTCTGGCCTTCCTCGAACAGCCGCCGCTGGATGATGCCACCGACCTGCGGGCGGATCTCCGCCACCAGGTGCGCGCTGGCGCGGCCGGGGAGGGTGAGGCTGAGCGCCTGGGGCGCGCTGCGCACCTGGTAGATGCCGACCTCCTGCAGGTCGGCTTGCGGCGCGGCCGCCTCGTCGTCGAGGCAGCCGCCCAGGGCGAGCAGGCCGGCGCCCAGCAACAGGGCGCGGGCCAGCGAAGAAAGCGGGGGGGCGAGGGGGGACATCCGGGACTCCGATCCAGGTTGGATTCAGCGTCAAGGGTGCTCGGCGAATGTGCAGGCAATGTGCAGAAATCTGGGAGATTGCCCGCCGCGCCTTGAAGGGCCGCGGGGGCCGCGCTTCAATGGCGGCATCCCGACAGAGCCCGGCGGTGCCATGAAAATCAGCCTCTCCAGCAAATTCTTCCTGGCCATGCTGGCGGTCTGCGCCTTCGCCGTGCTGGGCATGGTCTTCGCCGCCTACCTGAGCCTCAGGTACGGCTTCCTCGGCTACCTCAACCAGCAGGCCGAGGAGCGCATGGAACTCATCGTCCCGCGCGCCGAGCGGGCCTTCGCCACCCACGGCAGCTGGGACTTCATCCGCCGCGACCACGAACAGTGGTTCGACATGCTGCGCCCCGACGCGGCGACCCAGGACCGCGACTTCGACCCCAGCCTGCTGACCGTCTCCGACCTCACCGGCGCCTTCGTCCGCTTCGCCCTGCTGGACGAGGCGCAGCGCCCGATCATCGGCTACCAGGCGCCGCCGCGGGAGATGGTCCTGCGGCCGATCCGCCACCAGGGCCAGGTGGTCGGCTGGATGGCCCTGGCGCCGCTGCAGTCGGTGACCAGCGTCGGCGACCGGCGCTTCCAGCTCAACCAGCTGCGTTCCAGCCTGCTCATCGGCCTGGCCTGCCTGCTGGCCACGGCGGTGATCGCCTGGTGGCTCACCCGCAGCCTGCTGCGGCCGATCCGCCAGGTGGCCGGGGCCACCCATCGCCTGGCCGCCGGCGACTATGCCATCCAGCTGCCGGTGCGCTCGGCCGACGAGGCCGGCCAGCTGGCCGCCGACTTCAACCGCATGGCCGCCACCCTGGCCAGCAACGAACGCCTGCGCCGCGATTTCATGGCCGACATCTCCCACGAACTGCGCACCCCGCTGGCGGTGATGCGCGCCGAGCTGGAAGCCATGGAGGACGGCATCCGCCCCCTGGACGGCGCCGCCCTGCGCTCGCTGCAGGCCGAGGTGGGGGCCCTGGCCAAGCTGGTGGACGACCTCTTCGACCTGTCCCTGGCCGAGGTCGGCGGGCCCACCTACCGCCGCGAGCGCATCGACCTGCGGGTGCTGCTGCCGGTGGTGGCCGACGCCTTCCGCGCCGGCTTCGCCGAACGCGGCCTGGCCCTGGACGTAGAGCTGCCCGACGAGCCGCTGTGGGTGCTGGGCGACGAATCGCGCCTGGGCCAACTGCTGCACAACCTGCTGGAGAACAGCCGGCGCTACACCGACCCCGGCGGCCGCACCGTGCTGCGCGCGCTGCGCGAGGGCGAACGGGTGCTGGTACAGTGCGAGGATTCCGCGCCGGGCGTCGATCCGGCGGCGCTGGAGCGCCTGTTCGAGCGCTTCTACCGCGCCGAGCGCTCGCGCAACCGCGCCAGCGGCGGCACCGGCCTGGGCCTGGCGATCTGCCGCGGCATCGCCGAGGTGCACGGCGGCCGCCTGAGCGCCCGGGCATCGAGCATGGGAGGGTTGCTGATGACGCTGGAACTGCCGCAGGCCGGAGACGCGCCATGAGCCAGGGCGACATCCTGCTGGTGGAAGACGAACCCAAGCTGGCCGCGCTGGTGGGCGACTACCTGCGCGTCGCCGGCTACCAGGTGGAACACCTCGCCGACGGCAACGCGGTGATCCCGGCGCTGCGCGGCAAGACCTACGACCTGCTGCTGCTCGACCTGATGCTGCCCGGCCGCGACGGCCTGGACATCTGCCGCGAGCTGCGCGGCTTCAGCCGCATGCCGCTGATCATGATGACCGCGCGGGTCGAGGAGATCGACCGCCTGCTGGGCCTGGAACTGGGCGCCGACGACTACATCTGCAAACCCTTCTCCCCCCGCGAACTGGTGGCGCGGGTCAAGGCCGTGCTGCGCCGCAGCGGCGCCCAGGCGCCGAGCCTGGGCCTGGAACTGGACCCGCGGGCCTTCCAGGCGCGCTACCTGGGCGTGGCGCTGGACCTCACCCCGGTGGAATTCCGCATGCTCGCCGCCCTGGCCGCCCGCCCTGGCCAGGTGCTGTCCCGCGACCAGCTGATGAACCACATCTACCAGGACCACCGCGTGGTCGCCGACCGCACCGTCGACAGCCACGTGAAGAACCTGCGACGCAAACTGGCGGCGGTGGCCCCGGGGCACGATCCCATCCGCTCGGTATACGGCGTGGGCTATAGCCTGGAGGCCGGGTAGGGCGAGGCCCGGCCCGCTACGGTCGAACTCAACCGTAGGGCGGATAACCGTTCGCGGTTATCCGCCGTTTGACCTTGATCCCCGGCGCGCCGCGGATTCGACCATGGAGCGCCTGTTCGAGACCCCGGTCACGCAAGGCTCCGGGACGCCCCCGTAGGAGCGGATTCCATCCGCGATTCCTACGCTGCATCAGCCATGGCGCGCCAATAAATGTAGGAGCGCGCCCTGCGCGCGAATCGCGGGCAGGGCTCGCTACGAAGAGCCCCTCGGCGTGGCAGGCAAGGCAGCCCCGTAGGATGGGTTGAGCGAAGCGATACCCATCGCCGCCACCGCATGGGTTTCGCCAAGGCTCAACCCATCCGTTGAGGCGCACCCTGACGCAGTTGGCAAGACAGTTACTCCTACTTGAACGTGGGTTCGAAAGTGGGTCCAGCGTAGGAGCGGATTCCGTCCGCGATAACCGCGGTTTCCGGCGCACAACCATGCCCCTGTAGGAGCGCGCCCTGCGCGCGAATCGCGGGCAGGGCCCGCTCCTACAGGTGGGCGCATTGTAGGAGCGAGCTTGCTCGCGAACAGACTCCGCTGCGGGGCTCATTCGCGAGCAGGAATCAGGCGTCCCCCCTCGATCCTACGAAAAGCGCCCGGTTCGGGCGTTACAACAGATCCAGCGGATAACTCACGATCAACCGGTTCTCGTCGAAGCTGTTGGTCCGCCCCCAATCGCGGCGCATCGTCGAGTTGCGCCACTTCAGGTTCAGCGTCTTCAGCGACCCGGACTGCACGGTGTAGGCCAGCTCGCTCTCGCGGCCCCATTCGGTGCCGTCGTCGGTGCTGGCGTTGTGCACGTTGCTGCCATGGATGTAGCGGTTCATCAGGGTCAGGCCGGGGAGGCCGAGGCCGGCGAAGTCGTAGTCGTAGCGCAGCTGCCAGGAGCGCTCCTTGGCGTTCTCGTAGCTGGAGTTGTAGCTGTCGTTGGCCAGGGTGCCGCCGCTGGCGCCGTTGACGCGGAACCACTCGTCGTCGCCCATGACCTTCTGCAGGCCCAGGTAGAAGGTGCCGGCGCCGTACTTGGCGGAGAACAGCCCGGAGGCGGTGCGGTTGTCCAGGTTGCCGGCGCGGGCGCTGCCGTCTTCCTTGCCCCAGAAGTAGCCGAGGTTGGCGCCCAGCACCCAGTCGCCCACCGGCTGGAAGTGCTGCACCTGCAGGTATTGCTGCTGGTAGATGTCCTTCAGCTCGGCGTTCCACAGGCCGACCAGGGTGCGTTCGCCGTTGAAGCGGTATTCGCCGCCGACGAAGTTGAAGCGGTCGGACTTGAACGCCGTGCGGTTGAACAGGCTCATGTCCTCCATGCTGGCGTCGTTGCGCGGGCTGTTCTGGCGGAACTGGCCGCCGTAGAGGGTCAGCCCGGCGAGTTCCTTCGAGGTCACCTGCGCGCCCTGGAAGGTCTGCGTCAGCGAACGGCCGTCGTCGGAGCGCAGGATCGGCAGCGCCGGCGCCCATTCGCCGACCTTCAGCTCGGTCTTGGAAATGCGCGCCTTGCCGGCCACCGCCAGGCGGCCGAAGTCGTCGGCCGGGCGGCCATCGTCGTGCACCGGCAGCAACTGGGTGCCGGCGGTGCCCTTGCCGCCATCGAGCTTGACGCTGTACAGGCCGAGTACGTCCAGGCCCAGGCCGACGGTGCCCTGGGTGAAGCCGGACTTGAAGTCGAGGATGAAGTTCTGCGTCCACTCCTCGGCCTTGCCCTGGGCGGTGTCGCCCAGGTAGTTGCGGTTCATGTAGAAGTTGCGCAGCGTCAGGCTCGACTTGGCGTCTTCGAGGAAGCCGTCGGCGAAGGCGGGCAGGGTAGTACCGGCCAGGGCCAGGGCGGCGGGCAGGTAACGGGGAAAACGGCGGATGCAGGGGTAGCCCATGACGATCTCTCTGGAGTCATTGTTGTGGGAGAGGCTTGTGCGGCGCGGCGGGGCGCCGGGAAACGCGGCGCTAGGCGGCTGGGCGGCCCGGCGTTCGCGGATCGAGAGAGGGGCGTGTGCTGTGCGGCATGGCTCTGGACCTTCTTGTAATTGTTCGAGGGTGTTCGCGTCCGAGGGCAGCAGGCGCTGCCGGGTGTTTCGGTACGGCTCGATAGTGGAAGGGCGGCAGGCAGTGGACAATCGGCGAAAACGCTTCTTGTGCGAATAGCGAACATTAATTAACCGGTTCGAACATTTGGCGAAGGCATCCGATCCAGCCCGGCGGTTCCCCGGCCCGGTCGATCTCATTAGAATCCGCCGATCCTCGTAGTGGACGACGCCCATGGCCGGTAGCCAGATCGAACGCGCCTTCAGCCTTCTCGAAAGCCTCACCAGCGAGCCCCGCGGCCTGCCGATGCAGACCCTCGCCGAGCGCCTGGAGATACCCAAGAGCGCCACCCACCGCATGCTCGCCGAACTGATCCGCCTGGGCTACGTGCGGCAGAACCCGGAGAACGCCCGCTACCAGCTGTCCACCAAGCTGGTGGCGCTGGGCTTCCGCTACCTGTCCTGCAGCGGCGCCGACATCGTCCAGCCGATCCTCGACCGCCTGGCCCAGGACAGCAGCGAACTGGTGCGCCTGGGGGTGATCGACGGCAGCCGCCAGACCTGGATCGCCAAGTCCCAGGGCGCCCGCTCGGGACTGCGCTACGACCCGGACATGGGCCGCGACGCGCCGCTGTTCTACACCGCCTCCGGGCACGCCTGGCTGGCCAGCCTGGACGACGCCCAGGCCCTGGAACTGGTGCGTCGGCAGGGCGTGGGCGACCCCGCCAACTTCGGCCCGCGCGCCCCGCGCAGCGAGGACGAACTGCTCGGCTACCTGCGCCGTGCCCGCGAGCGTGGCTACGCCTGGGTCGAAGAAACCTCGGCGCTCGGCACCTCGGCCCTGGCCGCCGTGGTGCACAGCCCGGTGGACCGCCGGACGATCGGCGTGCTGAGCATCGCCGGGCCCAGCGCGCGCCTGCCGGAAGCGCGCCTGCACGAACTGGCGCCGCTGCTGCTGGCCGCCAGCGCCGAGCTGTCCGCCGCCAGCCAGGCTTCCGACCTCTTCGCCTGATTCCCCCTTGCCTGGCCTTCCTCCCATGGAGGAGGGCCGCTTGCGCCTGCCCGGATGTAACGGCGGTCGATAATCGCCCGCTGCTTGTCGCATTGCGCTTGAGTAAAAATGGAACCAAGTTCTAAATTTGCTCGTGCCATTCCATGGAGCCCCGTGCAGCGAGGCTCCAGCACAACAAGCAGAAGAGGAATCTCGCGTGACCGTTCCCTTGCGCATTGCCCTGATCGGCGCCGGCATCATGGGCCGCCAGCATCACCAGCACCTGCTCCAGGTGCCTGCCCTGCAACTCTGCGCGGTGGCCGACCCGGGTCCCGGCGCGGCCGGGTTCGCCGCCGAATGCGGGGTGCCGTACTACGCCGACCACCGGCGCATGCTGGAAGAGGCGCAACCGCAGGCGGCGATCATCGCTAACCCCAATAACCTGCACGTGGCCACCGCCCTGGACTGCCTGGCCGCCGGCGTGCCGGTGCTGCTGGAGAAGCCGGTGGGCGTGCACCTGGACGAAGTGCGCGAGCTGGTGGAGGCGAGCCGGGGCAGCGGTGTGCCGGTGCTGGTGGGCCATCACCGCCGGCACAACCCGCTGATCGGCAAGGCGCGGGAAATCCTGGCTGCGGGCGCCCTGGGCCGTCTGGTCAACGTCACCGCGCTGTGGCAACTGCAGAAGCCCGACAGCTACTTCGAAGTGCCCTGGCGCCGCGAGCCGGGCGCCGGCTTCCTGCTCACCAACCTGATCCACGACCTCGACCTGCTGCGCTACCTGTGCGGCGAGGTGGCGCAGGTGCAGGCCTTCACCGGCAACGCGGTGCGCGGCCTGGTCAACGAGGACAGCGCGGCCATCCTCCTGCAGTTCGAGAACGGCGCCCTTGGCAGCCTGACCGGCTCCGACGGCGTGGCCGCGCCCTGGAGCTGGGAGCTGGATTCCGGCGAGAGCCCGGTCTACCCGCGTCAGGTCGACCAGCCCTGCTACCTGCTGGCCGGCACCGAGGGTGCGCTGAGCATCCCGCAGTTGCAGCGCTGGCACTACGCGCAGCCGGGCGCCGGCTGGCACCAGCCGTTGCTGCGCAGCAGCGAGCCCTTCACCCCGGGCGAGGCGCTGCGCCGGCAACTGGAGCATTTTGTGCGTGTGGTGCATGGCGAGGAGCAGCCGCTGACCGACGCCGTGGACGGCGGCCGCACCCTGGCGCTGATCGAGGCCATCCGCGAGGCCGCCGCCAGCGGCCGGGCGTGTGCGCCGGCGCGGGTTGAGTGAATGAACCCGTACGGGAGAGGGGCCACCGTAGGATGGGTGGAGCGAAGCGATACCCATCACCACGACCGCATGGGTATCGCAAGCTCAACCCATCCTACAAGTTGACGCCGAGCTTCCCGTCCATGCCGGACAGCCCCCTCTCCCGCTTGCGGGAGAGGGTTGGGGAGAGGGCGCTCTTGAACCTGACACCTGGGCTGCCGGTGAATACCGTTCGCGAGCAAGCTCGCTCCTACGAAAAGGAAAAGCGCCTTGGCGCGGCCTGCAAGCCACGCGATTCGCGCCCAGGGGGCGCTCCTACAATTCACCTGTGAACCGGATACCGATACCCATGACCGACCGAATCTTCTCCCTCGCCGCTCTGACTGTCCTCGAACTGTCGCCGCCGGACATGGTCGAGGTCGCCGCCCGCGCCGGCTACAGCCACGTCGGCCTGCGCCTGGTGCCGGCCACCGCCGAGGAGCACCACTTCCCGCTGGTGGCCGATGCCGAGCTGCGCCGGCAGACCCAGGCGCGCCTGCGCGACACCGGCATCCGCGTGCTGGACCTGGAAATCCTGCGCCTGAAGCCGGAGACCCGCGTGGCCGACTTCGAGCCCATCCTCGCCGTCGGCGCCGAGTTCGGCGGCACGGAGCTGCTGGTGGCCGGCAACGACGCGGATGAGGCGCGCATGACCGAACGCTTCGCCGAACTGTGCGAACTGGCCGAGGGCTACGGCATCCACCCGCACCTGGAGTTCATGCCCTGGACCGACGCCCCCGACCTGGCCACGGCCTGGCGCGTGGTGCGCAACGCCGGGCGCGACAACGGCTGCGTGCTGGTCGACGCCTTCCACTTCGACCGTTCCGGCTCATCCTTGCAGGACCTGGCGCAGCTGCCGGCCTCGCGCATGCGCTATGCCCAGTTGTGCGACGTGGCCGGCCCACGCCCGGACGACATGCAGGAAATCCTCCGCCAGGCGCGCAACGAGCGGCGCTTCCCCGGCGATGGCGACTGCGACCTGGCGGGTCTGTTGCGGACCTTGCCGGCGAGCGTGCCGCTGAGCCTGGAAATCCCCACCCGGCAGTTGCTGGAGCAGGGCGTCAGCGCCCTGGAGCGGGCCAGCCTGGCGCTGGACAAGGCACGCACGGTGCTCGCCCGGCTCTGATGCCGGCAACTGCGCCATTCCCATCCACCCGTTCGCCCGGCACACTGCCGGGCGCCTTGCTTTGTAAACCACGGGAAACCCGATGACCGCCGCCTCCGCGTTGTCCGGCAGCAGCCAGCCCCTGAAGGGCATCCTTCTGGTGGTGCTGGCCACCTCGCTGTTCTCCACCCACGACGCCCTGTCCAAGTACCTCTCCGGCTTCTACCCGATCCTGCTGGTGGTCTGGGCCCGCTACGTGGTGCACACGCTGCTGATGGCCGGCATCTTCCTGCCGCAGTCGGGCCTGCGCGTGCTGCGCACCCGCCGGCCGGGGCTGCAGACCCTGCGCGCGCTGTGCCTGCTGGGCACCAGCCTGCTGTTCACCACCGGCCTGCAGTACATCCCCCTGGCGGAGGCCACGGCGGTCAATTTCCTCGCACCGCTGATGGTCACCGCGCTGTCGGTGCCGCTGCTGCACGAGAAGGTCAGCGCCGGGCAATGGGCCGCGGTGAGCCTGGGCTTCGCCGGGGTGCTGGCGATCGTCCATCCCGGCGGCGAACTGTTCACCCCGGCGGTGTTGCTGCCGCTGGGTTCGGCGCTGTGCTTCTGCTTCTACCAGCTGCTGACGCGCAAGCTGGCGGCGGTGGACAGCCCGACCACCAGCAACTTCTTCGCCGGCCTGCTGAACACCGCGCTGACCACTGCGATGGTGCCCTTCGTCTGGCACACCCCGAGCCTCGGTCACGCGCTGCTGATGCTCGCCCTGGGCACCTGCGGCATGTCTGCCCACCTGTTCCTCACCCAGGCCTTCCGCCATGCCGCCCCGGCGCTGCTGGCGCCCTTCGGCTATTGCCAGATCGTCTTCGCCGGGCTGATCGGCTGGCTGGTCTTCAGCCACGTGCCGAGCGCCAGTGCTTTGGTGGGCATTGCTGTGATCTGCCTGAGCGGGCTGGCGGCGGCCTGGATGCAGCGGCGGGGGTGAGGGGTGGTGTAGGAGCGAGCTTGCTCGCGAATGGAGTTTCACGGTGGCGTCGGTGCCGGGTTCAAGAGCCCCTCACCCCAACCCTCTCCCGGAGGGAGAGGGGGCTGTCCTGAGCCGCCGGGAAGTCTGGAGTCATCCTGATACTCCTGGAGCGTAGGGTGCATAACCGTTCGCGGTTATCCGCCGTTGGCCGTGCCACCGATGCGTCCGGCGGGCCGGTGAATCCGATCGCGGACTCTGTCCGCGATTTTCCGCTGCGGGGCGTCGGACCTGGGCTCTCGCGATGTAGGCAACTTCCGTTTCTTCTCCAGGGTGATAGCCAGGTGTGCAGCCGCGCACCCCGGGCAGGCGCCCGGTAACCGTACTTTCTTCCCCTCGCACAGACGCCGGTGAGGGGATTCCATTCCCGAAGCAGCACTCGCCTCGTCTGAGACCTATTGGTAAATGGTAACGAGTAGGTTACTATGACGGCCATAGAGGTGGTCGAGTATGTCCGGGAAGACGCGTCCTGCCCCTATCAGGAGTGGTTCGACTCCCTGCATTTCCAGGCGGCGGCCAAGGTTGCCACCGCCAAGGTGCGCATGGCGGTGGGCAACACCTCCAATGTCAAATGGTTCGATGGCATCGGCGAATACCGCATCGACTGGGGCCCGGGCTACCGGATCTACCTGGCGAGGGATGGCGAGGCGCTCATCGTGCTGTTCGGTGGTGGCAGCAAGGCCGGTCAGGCGGCGGATATCCGCAAGGCGAAGACGCTGCATGCCGAGTACAAGCAACGCAAGAAGGCCCGGTTCGGGCCGCAGATGAGAGGGTGATTCCAATGGTACTGACCAGGGATTTCAAGCAGACCGTCGTCGCGCGGGTGCAGCGCGAACCGGCATTCGCCACCGCGCTGCTCGACGAGGCCGCTTCGCTGTTCCTCAACGGCGAACCGGACGCCGCGCGCCTGATCCTCCGCGATCTGGTCAACGCCACCCTGGGCTTCGAGCGCCTGGCGCTGGAGACGGAACGGCCGAGCAAAAGCCTGCACCGCATGCTGTCGGCCTCGGGCAACCCGGGCATGGACAACCTGGCGGCGATCTTCGATGCCCTGCGCCGTACCCTGGGGGTGGAAATCCAGGTGCGGGCGGTGCATGTCGCCTGACGCCGCCCCACGAAAAAAGGCCCCTCACGGGGCCTTTTTTCATGCTCGGGCATTACCTGTTCAGTGGCTCGCCACCCGCAGGCTGTTCTGCCGCGCGCTGTCGTAGGCGGCTTTTTCCAGTGGCTTGGCGTCAGGCTTTCCCAGGTCTTCCATCGGCAGGCGGTGGGTTTCCGGGGCCAGGTAGGCGGCGAAGGCGCACAGGCAGGTGATGAGGAAGGCCAGGCTGCCGATCACCATCGGGACGTTGTCCGAGCCGGGCGGGGCGACGGCGGCGAACAGCGCCGGCAGCATGGCGGTGAGCATGGTGCCGATGTTCTGCGCGATGGCCATGGCCGAGACGCGGTAGCGGGTCTGGAACAGCTCCGGGTAGAAGGACGGGAACACCGCGTTGTAGCCCTGGTACACCAGGCCCCACATCAGCAGCGACATGAGGAAGGCCAGCGGCACGTTCTGGATGTTGATGGCGTACAGGTAGCCGAAGGCGAGCAGGCCCGAGCCCAGGGCGCCAAAGATCAGCGTCGGGCGGCGGCCAATGCGGTCGGAGAGATTGCCGACGAAGGGAATGGCCAGCACCGCGACTATGTTGCCCACCACCGGGATCCACAGGTACACGCTCTTGTCGAAGCCGATGCCGTAGGCCGGCTGCACCGCGTAGGCCGCGCCGAAGATGGTGGCCACCACCGGGATCACGTTCATCAGCGACATGACCATCACCAGCAGCATCTGCTTCCAGCTGTTGCGGAAGGCTTCGGCGATCGGCGACTTGGCCACCTGCTGCTTGGCTTCCTCGCTGACGAAGGCCGGGGTCTCGTGGACTTCGCGGCGGATGATCAGGCCGGCGATCAGCACCACGGCGCTGAGCAGGAAGGGAATCCGCCAGCCCCAGGCGTTGAAGGCGTCGTTGGGCATGAAGTAGGCCAGCGGCAGGAATACCGCGGCGGCCATCACCTGGCCGGCCTGCACGCCCTGCAGGGTGTAGCTGGCGAAGTAGCCGCGGCGGCCGAAGGGCGCGTGTTCGAGGATCATCGAACTGGCCCCGGAGATTTCCCCAGCCACGGCGAAGCCCTGCACCAGGCGCAGCACCACCAGCAGCGCCGGGGCGAGGAAGCCGACGTCGTGGTAGGTCGGCAGCAGGCCCACGGCCATGGTCGACAGGCCCATCATGAACATGCACAGCAGCAGCACGTTCTTGCGCCCGCGGGTATCACCCCAGTGGCCGAGGAAGAAGGCGCCGATCGGGCGGGCCAGGTAGCCCACGCCGTAGGTCGCCAGCGACGCGACTATGGCCATCTTCGGGTCGGAGGAGGGGAAGAACAGCTGCGGGAAGATCAGCGCAGCGGCCTGGGCGTAGATGAAGAAGTCGTAGTACTCGAGAGCCGAGCCGATCCAGCCACTGGCGGTGGCTTTCTTGGCTTGGGAGCTGGAGGAAGTCGCCATCGTTGTCTCCGGTTCTTGTTGTTGTCGGTGCCTGTCCGGGCGCCGCGCCCTTCAGGGGCGTGTGCGCTGATCGAACAGGGGCACTGAGGTCGTCGCTAAGGCCCCTGGCCGGGGCCCGTGTCGGAAATGCGCCGGGCGGCGCGGCTCAGGGCTGGGGGCGAGCCGGCGTTCGTGTTGGGCTGGAGACGGCGGCGGTGAGGAGGCGTGCAGTCAACATGGGCAGGGACTCTTGTTGAAATTGTTATAGGGCAAGGCGTCTCGCGGGCCAGGGGAGGCATGGCCCTGGTGTGTCGCGGTGAATCCATGGTCGGCCACTGGACGAAAAACCGTCAATTCGCTGATCGGCCTTTTGTTCGCTGATCGAACACAAAACTAACTGGTTCGTACAATTTGCCTTGCCGCTGGAAAATACCCTGCGAATAATCCAATGACCAGCCGTGCGTCCTACGGCTGGCGATATTTCCGAAGGTCGCCGACAGCCGGCGGCCAGGCCATGGCTCGCAGAAGCCAGCAGCACAGGAGCCCCAGCATGCAGCGCTCGATCGCCACCGTCTCCCTGAGCGGTACCCTGCCCGAGAAACTCGAAGCCATCGCCGCCGCCGGCTTCGACGGCGTGGAGATCTTCGAAAACGACCTCCTGTACTACGACGGCAGCCCGCGCGATGTGCGCCAGATGTGCGCCGACCTGAATCTGGCGATCACCCTGTTCCAGCCCTTCCGCGATTTCGAGGGCTGCCGCCGCGAGCGCCTGGCGCGCAACCTGGAGCGCGCTGAGCGCAAGTTCGACCTGATGCAGGAGCTGGGCACCGACCTGGTGCTGGTGTGCAGCAACACCGTCGCCGATTCCCTGGGCGAGCGCGACATCCTCGTCGACGACCTGCGCGAGCTGGCCGAGCGCGCCGGCAAGCGCGGCCTGCGCATCGGCTACGAGGCCCTGGCCTGGGGCCGCCACGTCAACACCTGGCAGCAGGTCTGGGACCTGGTGAAAGCCGCCGACCACCCGGCCCTGGGCGTGCTGCTGGACAGCTTCCACACCCTGTCGATCAAGGGCGACCCCAGCGGCATCGCCGACATCCCCGGCGAGAAAATCTTCTTCGTGCAGATGGCCGACGCGCCCGTGCTGGCCATGGACGTGCTGGAGTGGAGCCGGCATTTCCGCTGCTTCCCCGGCCAGGGCGAGTTCGACCTGGCGGGCTTCCTCGCGCCCATCCTGCGCAGCGGCTACCAGGGCCCGCTGTCGCTGGAAATCTTCAACGACGGCTTCCGCGCCGCGCCGACCCGCTCCAACGCCGCCGATGGCCTGCGCTCGCTGCTCTACCTGGAGGAGAAGACGCGCCGCCTGCTGGAGCAGGACGCCGCGCCCGCCGGCGACCCCGGCATCCTCTTCGCGCCGCCGCCGGCCAGCCGCTACGACGGCGTGGAATTCCTCGAATTCGCCGTGGACGAGGACCTGGGCGCGCGCCTGGGCAACTGGCTGGAGAAGCTCGGCTTCGCCCGCGCCGGCGAACACCGCTCCAAGGCGGTGAGCCTGCTGCGCCAGGGCGACATCAACATCGTGCTCAACGCCGAGCCGTACTCCTTCGCCCACAACTTCTTCGAGGCCCACGGCCCCTCGCTGTGCGCCACCGCCCTGCGGGTGCGCGACGGCGCCCAGGCCCTGGAGCGCGCCCAGGCCTTCCGTGGCCAGCCGTTCCGCGGCCTGGTCGGCCCCAACGAACGCGAGGTGCCCGCGGTGCGCGCCCCCGACGGCAGCCTGATCTACCTGGTGGAGCCGGGCGCGCCGGGGCAGACCATCTACGACAGCGACTTCCGCCTCGACACCCAGGCCCAGGCCAGCGGCAACCTGCAGCGCATCGACCACATGGCCATGGCCCTGCCGGCCGACAGCCTGGACAGCTGGGTGCTGTTCTACAAGGCGCTGTTCGACTTCGAGGCCGACGACGAGGTGGTCCTGCCCGACCCCTACGGCCTGGTGAAAAGCCGCGCCATCCGCAGCCGCTGCGGCAGCCTGCGCCTGCCGCTGAACATCTCGGAGAACCGCAATACCGCCATTTCCCACGCGCTGTCCAGCTACCGCGGCTCGGGCGTGCACCACATCGCCTTCGCCTGCGAGGACATCTTCGCCGAGGTCACCCGCGCCAAGCAGGCCGGGGTGCCGCTGCTGGACATCCCGCTGAACTACTACGACGACCTGGCGGCGCGCTTCGACTTCGACGACGAGTTTCTCAGCGAACTGGCCTACTTCAACGTGCTCTACGACCGCGACGCCCAGGGCGGCGAGCTGTTCCACGTCTACACCGAGCCGTTCGAGGGGCGCTTCTTCTTCGAAATCCTCCAGCGCAGGAACGGCTATGCCGGCTACGGCGCGGCCAACGTCGCCGTGCGCCTGGCGGCCATGGCCCAGGCGCGCAGCGGCGCCGCGCGCAAGCCCAAGCTGTAGTGCCCGGGGGCGGCGCGGCAAGCCCCGCGCCGCTTCCCTTGGCGGGGTGGCGAGGCCCATAATCGGCGCTCTCCGTGAGGCTGCGAGCCAACCATGCCGAATGTCGTCGAACCCCTGGACCCCGCCGAAGTGCGTGGCAAGGGCCGCAAGAACAACCCCGAGAAAACCCGCGAGGGCATCCTCCAGGCGGCCATCGCCGAGTTCGTCCAGCAGGGCCTGTCCGGCGCCCGGGTGGACGCCATCGCCGAGCGCACGCACACCTCCAAGCGCATGATCTACTACTACTTCGGCAGCAAGGAGCAGCTCTACGTCGAAGTGCTGGAGAAGCTCTACGGCGACATCCGCCACACCGAGGACAAGCTGCACCTGGCGGAACTGGAGCCGCTGGAGGCGATCCGCCGCACCGTCGAGTTCGCCTTCGACCACCACGACCGCAACGTCGACTTCGTGCGCATCGTTTCCATCGAGAACATCCACCACGGCGAGTACGTGAAGAAGTCCACGGCGATCCGCTCGATGAGCAACAACATGCTGCTGTCGCTGGCCGAAATCCTCCGCCGCGGCGCCGAGCAGGGCCTGTTCCGCGAGGGCATCGACCCGCTGGACCTGCACCTGTTCATCAGCTCGTTCTGCTTCTACCGCGTGTCCAACCGCAACACCTTCGGCGAAATCTTCCAGATCGACCTGGCCGACGAGCAGGTCAAGCAACGCCACAAGCAGATGATCTGCGAGGCGGTGCTGCGCTACATCCAGCGCTGAGCCCGGCCAGCTCCAGGCCGGCGAGGTAGCCGAAGGTCATGCCCGGCCCCAGGGTGATGCCGCCGCTGGGGTAGTGGCCGGCCATCACGCTGGCCATGTCGTTGCCCACCGCGTACAGCCCCTCGATGGCCGCGCCGCTGCCGTCCAGCACCCGCGCGCGGGCGTCGGTGCGCAGGCCGGCGAAGGTGCCGAGGCTGCCGGGCAGCAGCTTCACTGCGTAGAACGGACCTTTTTCCAGGGGCCGCAGCGATGGGTTGGGGCGCTGCCGCGCCTCGCCCTGGGCCTTGTTGTAGGCCGAGCGGCCGCGCTGGAAGTCCGGGTCCTCGCCCTGCGCCGCATATTCGTTGAAGCGCTCCACCGTCGCCTGCAGTTGCTCGGCGTCGATGCCGCAGCGCGCCGCCAGTTGCGCCAGGCTGCGGGCCTTGGCCAGATAGCCGCGGCGTTCGTAGGGCAAGTCCGGGAAGGGCGAGGGCTTCACCCAGCCGATGCCGTAGCGCCGCCGCGCCCGGGCGTCGGCGATCAGCCAGGCCTCGTGGGGCTCGCCCGGTGGCGTGGCGGCGAACAGGGCGCTCATGAAGTCGTGGTAGCAGTCGGCCTCGTTGGCGAAGCGCCGGCCGTCGCGGCGCACGCAGAGGAAGCCGGGCTTGGCCCGTTCGATCAGGTGCGGGAAGTGGCCGACGCTGCCGTCGCGGCGCGGCACCAGGGACACCGGCACCCAGGCGCCGGCGTGGGCCAGGTCGTCGCGGACCTGCGCGCCCACGGCTTCGCCCAGGCGCAGGCCGTCGCCGCTGTTCTGCGACGGCGCGGCGGAGCGGTGCTGCCAGCCGTCCGGGGCGTGGGGCATGAGTTGGGCGATACGCTCGCGGTCATGGGGGAAGCCGCCGCAAGCCAGGACCACGCCGCGACGGGCGCGGAATTCCAGGGTGTCGCTACGCGCACCGGTCACCTTGCCGCCTTCGCGGAGCAGTTCGTGGATCGGCGTTTGCGTCAGCAACTGCACCTTCAGGTCCAGCGCGCTGCGCAGCAGGCGCGCCACCAGGGCGTTGCCGTTGACCAGTTGCGTGCCGCGCCCGTAGCGCAGGCGCCCGTACCAGTGCCGGGCGATGCGCTTGAGCGCGTAGAGCGCGGCTTTCGGCGAGCGCGTGGCGTCGAGGAAGTTGGCCAGGTCGGCGCCGCCGGCGATGCCCATGCCGGCCAGGCTGACGATGTCCAGCGGCTCGCGCAGGTGGCGCAGCCAGGGGCCGAGTTCGCGGCCGTCGTAGGGCTGGGCGCACAGCGAGCGGCCGCCGGCGGCGGAGCCCTCGCCATCGCGCATGTCCGGCATGCGCGTGCCGCTGAAGAACTGCACGGCGCTGTGGCGCTGGAAGAACTCGACCATCTCCGGGCCGTGGCGGAGGAAGGCGGCCTGGCGCTCGTCCAGTTGCTCGGCATGGACCTGGGCCTTGAGGTAGCGCTCCGGCGCGTCGTCCGGCTCGACGCGGCCTTCGGCGAGGGCCAGCGGGTTGCGCGGGATCCACAGCCAGCCGCCGGACCAGGCGCTGGTGCCGCCGAGCTGCGCGGCCTTTTCCGCGACGACCACGCGCAGGCCGTGGTGCGCGGCGGTCACGGCGGCGGCCAGGCCGGCGGCGCCGGAGCCGATCACCAGGACGTCGCAGTCGAGGGTTTGCAAGGTGGGCATGGGCTTTCTCTTGTCGTTATCGGGGCGCGCGGAAGGGCTCCGCGCGCCGGGGCCATCACTGCAGCGGGGAGAAGCCGGTGGGCTTCATCAGCCGCGATTCCAGCTTTAGCACCGCGCCCAGTTCCCGGTTCAGCTTGCCGAACTCGGCCCAGCGCGGGTCGGCGGCCATGCTGGCGCGGCGCTGCATGCGCTCGTCCAGGCTCTCGTAGGCCCACAGGTGCACCACCTGGCTGCATTCGCCGAACTCGGTGGTGAAGAAGCCCACCAGCCTGCCCAGGTGCTCGGTCTGCACCTCGTAGGCGTGGCTGCGGTACAGGGCCAGCCAGTCGGCGAGTTTCAGCGGGTCGATGCTGTAGGTGCGCAGTTCGTAGTACATCGTCAGTGCTCCAGGGTTGCTTGTTGCGAGGCCGGCGCGGCGAGGCGCGCGGCTATGTGGTTGGCCGCCAGCCAGGCGAAGGTCAGGCCGGGGCCGAGGGTGATGCCGGGGCCGGGGTAGGTGCCGTCCATCAGCGAGTTCATGTCGTTGCCGGCGGCGTAGAGGCCGGGGATCGGCTGGCCGTCGCGGCCGAGCACGCGGGCCTGGCCGTCGGTGACCAGGCCGCGGGCCGAGCCGAGGTCGCCGGTGTGCAGGCGGACGGCGTAGTAGGGCGCCTTCTCCAGCGGCGCCAGGCAGGGGTTGGGGCGGTGGTCCGGGTCGCCCATGTAGCGGTTGTAGCTGTTGCCGCCCTTGGCGAAATCCGCGTCGACGCCGTTGCGCGCGTTGGCGTTGAAGCGCGCCAGCGTCTGCCGCAGGCCCTCGGCGTCAATGCCGATGGCGCGGGCCAGGGCCTCCGGCGAGTCGGCCTGGTACAGGTAGCCGGCTTGCACCAGCGCGCTGTTGTCGACCGGCTTGGGCCGCGCCAGGCCCAGGCCGTAGCGGTTCATGGCGCTGGCGTCGCAGATCAGCCAGCACTCGGTGTTGCCGCTGGCGAACATGCTCTGCACGAAGTGGTGGTAGGAGTTGGACTCGTTGACGAAACGCCGGCCGGCGCGGTTCACCGCGATCACCCCGGGCTTGGCGCGGTCGGTGACCAGGTGCGGGAAGCGCTCGCGGCTACCGTCGGCGTGGCGCAGCTCGGAGACCGGCGCCCAGAAGAAGTTCGCCGCCAGGCCCTCGCCGGCTGCCGCGCCTATGGCCTCGCCCAGGCGCAGGGCAGCGCCGTCGTTGTGTTCCGGCGACATGCTCAGGTGCTCGCCGTCGCTCGCCGGGCGGAAGCGCTCGGCCAGCTTGCCGGCGGCGAAGCCGCCCATGGCGCAGACCACGCCGCCGTGCACGCGGATGCGCTCGATGCGGCCTTCGTGCAGCACCTGGGCGCCGACCACCGCGCCGTTCTCGACCAGCAACTGCTGCGCCTCGCTGTTCAGCCACAGCTCCACGCCCTTGGCGAAGGCCGTGGTGGCCAGGCGCGCGATCAGGGCGTTGCCGGTGGTCAGGCGCGTGCCGCGGTGGTGGCTGAGGCGGTCGACGCCATAGCGCGCCAGCAGCTTCAGGCAGTGCCACAACGACTTCGGCGAGCGGCGGAAGCTGAGGAAATGCTGGATGTCCACGCGGTTCACCATCATGCCGCCGAACAGCAGCATGCCCGGCGGCGGCATGCGCAGGTCGCGGAAGCGCTCGCCGAGGTGGCGGCCGTCGTACTCGACCATCTCCAGGGCGCGGCCGAATTCGGTGCCGCCTTGTTCGTCGGGGTAGTAGTCCGGCGAGTGCGGGCGCAGGGCGTAGCGCAGCTCGGTGTTGGCCTCCAGCCAGCGCAGGGCCTGGTGGCCGTTGTGGATGAAGCTGTCCACCAACTCGGGCTTGTAGCCCGGGCCGATGGTTCGCCGCAGGTAGGTGCGCATGGCCTCTTCGGAATCCTTTGCGCCGGCGGCGCGGGCCTGGTCGGTGCCGTAGATCCACACTGCGCCGCCGGAGATGGCCGAGGTGCCGCCGAAGCTATCGGCCTTCTCCAGCATCAGCACGCGCAGGCCCTGGCAGGCGGCAGTGGCCGCGGCGGCGAAACCGGCGGCGCCGCTGCCCAGCACTAGGACGTCGCACTCGCGGCTCCAGGCCGGGGCGTTGAGGCTGGTCATGGCTGGATCTCCAGCGGCGTGACGCCCATGAAGGCGCCCAGGTTGCCCAGCTGCGCGAAGGCCATCTCGGCGCCGGTCTGGATGCGGCAGCCCGCCTCGCGGGCGCGCTCCAGCAGCGGAGTGATCTCCGGCTTGGTGACCACGTCGGCCACCAGGGTGTGCGCCTGCAGGCCGTCGAGCAGCATGCCCGGTAGCGGCAGCTCGCCGGTGCCGCCCATGCCCACCGGCGAGGCGTTGACCAGCAGGTCGAGGCCGGCCAGGTCGTCGCAGCCCACGCCGATGCGCACCTGGGGGAAGAGGGCGCCCAGGCGCTCGACCAGGGCGGCGGCGCGCACCTGGTCGAGGTCGCGCAGGCGCAGCTCGCCGATGCCGGCTTCGCACAGCGCATAGGCGATGGCGCTGCCGACGCCGCCGGAGCCGACCACCAGCGCGCGCTTGCCGGCCGGTTGCAGGCCATGGCGCCGGGCGGCGTTGAGGAATCCGGCGCCATCGACGTTGTCGCCCAGCAGGCGGCCGTCGGCCTCGCGGCGGATCACGTTGACCGAGCCCAGCGCCTCGGCGCGGGCGCTCAGGCCGTCCAGGCGCGGCGCCAGGGCCTGCTTGTAGGGCACGGTGACCACGCAGCCGCGCAGGTTGTGCCAGCCGCGCAGGGTGGCGACGAAGGCATCGAGGGCGTCGGCGCCCAGGTCGATGGCGATCATCGCCAGGTCGTGGCCGTTGTGGGCGAACCAGGTGTTGAAGTTCTCCGGCGACTTCACCTGCGCGATGGGTGTGCCGACGATGGCGACCAGTTCGGTGGAACCGCGAATCATGCTGACCTCCAGGGGTTCTTGGCGTTGTTCTGGCGGCCAGGGTGCGGCGGCGGGCTGTTGCGCTCAATGCGGTTGACGGCGCTTTAGTGCGTTATTCGCATTGATGCTGCGATAATCGCAATATTCGGCCGAATTACCCGGAGCCCGTGCCTTGGAAACCCCCAGCATCCATCCCCGCGACCTGATCGCCGGCCTGCAGAAGGGCCTGGCGCTGATGCAGCTGTTCAGCGCCGAGCGCCCGCGCCTGAGCGTGCCCGAGGCGGCGCGGCTGTCCGGCCTCACCCCCAGCGCCGCGCGGCGCTTCCTGCTGACCCTGGTGCACGAAGGCTTCGCCGAGACCGACAGCCGCCACTACTGGCTGACGCCCAAGGCGCTGCGCATCGGCCAGGCCTACGTGGATTCGGCGCAGCTGCCGCGCATGCTGCGGCCCATCGTCGAGCAGGTGGCGCGGCAGACCCAGGAGCACGTCTCGGTGGGCACCCGCGACGGCGACGAGATCGTCCACGTGGTGCGCAGCCGCTACAGCCACATCGCCTCGCTGTCGATCCGCCCCGGCTCGCGGGTGCCCATGTACTGCACCGCCAGCGGCCGCCTGTGGCTGGCGGCGCTGGGCGAGGCGGAGCTGGCGGCCTATTTCGAACGCAGTCCGCCACGGGCGCTGACGCCCTACACGCTGACGGACATGGACGCCTTGCACGCCGAGATCGCCAAGGTCGCCCGGCAGGGCTACTGCGTGGTGGACCAGGAATACGAGATCGGCATGCGCGTGATCGGCGTGCCGCTGCTGGACCGCAGCGGGCGCATGCGCGCGAGCCTGGCCATCACCACCCACGCCTCGCGCCTGGGCCTGGACGAGATGCGCCTGCGCTACCTGCCGGCGCTGTACGAGGCCCAGGCGCTGCTGCGCCCGGTGGTGGACTGAGCGGGCGCTGATCGCCCGCGGGGCCTGGCGCAGACGCGTCGACGCGGCATAATCGGCGGCTCCGTGTGCCGACGAGTTGCGTGATGACCCTCGAATTCCTCCTGGTGGCGATCCCTGCCGTGCTGCTCACCGGCGTTTCCAAGGGTGGCTTCGGCGGCGCCCTGGGCGGCATCGCCGTGCCGCTGATGGCCCTGGCCATGCCGCCGACCCAGGCCGCGGCGCTGATGCTGCCGATCCTCTGCATGGCCGATTTCACCGGCCTGCGGCGCTTCTACGGCAAGTGGGATGTGCGCAACCTGAAGATCATGCTGCCCGGTGCGCTGCTGGGCGTGGCGGCGGGCGCGCTGAGCTTCGGCCTGCTCAGCGAGCGCTTCATCGCCCTGCTGATCGGCGGCATCGCCATCGCCTTCGTGCTGCTCAACACCCTGGTGGCCCGCGCCGCGGCCCAGCCAAAGCCGGCGGCGGCGGGCAAGGGCGTGGTGCTCTCGGGCATCGCCGGCTTCACCAGCTTCGTCGCCCACGCCGGCGGCCCGCCGGTGATGATGTACCTGCTGCCGCAGCAACTGGAGAAGGTGCGCTACATCGCCACGGTGAACTGCTTCTTCCTGCTGACCAACGCCATCAAGCTGGTGCCCTACGCGCTGCTCGGCCAGTTCACCTGGAGCAACCTGGGGACCAGCCTGCTGCTGGCGCCCATCGTGGTGCTGGGTGTGTGGCTGGGGATCTGGTTGCAGGACAAGGTCAACCATGTGTGGTTCTACCGCATTGCGCGGCTGGGGTTGCTGGCGACCGGGGTGCAGTTGGTTTGGGAGAATTGGTGGGGATAGGGGGCAGGGCTTTTCGTAGGAGCGAGGGGGACGCCTAGTTCTTGCTCGCGAACAATGGCGTCAGGTTTGACTCCGGAGCTGGGGTGGAGTCCGCAACCCTCTCCCCAGCCCTCTCCCTGAAGGGAGAGGGGGCTTGTCCGTGCCGAGAATGGATTTGGTGTCAGCCGGTCACTCGGTACAAGCCGGCTAACACAGAAACACCCGCGCACTCCGAACGGTCCCCTCTCCCTTCAGGGAGAGGGTTAGGGAGAGGGCGCTCTTCAACGCAAACACCATGGACCCAAGGAGCGTAGGGCGAATAACGTTCCACGTTATCCGCCGCCTGACCCTGGTCGAACGCCCGCTGGTTGTAGAACGGGGCTCCGCTTTGGTGGCCGATGAGACGTCCAGCAGAACCTCGCAGCCGGGCAGGGGGGCCAGGTGTAGCGGCGTATAACCGCGAACGGTTATACGCCCTACGCTCAATCCAGGCTGCGGAAGTGGGCTTGCATCCGCTGCGCATCAGCCGCTCGGCCGCTGAACAGCTCGAAGGCCTTCACCGCCTGGAACACCGCCATGGTGCCGCCGTCCAGCGTGCGGCAGCCGAGGCTGCGGGCGTGGCGCAGCAGTTCGGTTTCCAGCGGGAAGTAGATGATCTCCGCCACCCACAGCTCGGCGCGCAGCAGGCCCACCGGCAGCGGCGTGCCGGGCAGCTTGGCCATGCCCACCGGGGTGGTGTTGACCAGGCCGTCGGCCACCGCCATGGCGGCCGGCAGGTCGGTGCAGAGCAGCGCCCGGCCATGGCCGAAATGCTGGTTGAGGTTGTTCACCAGGGCCTCGGCGCGGGCCGCGTCCACTTCGTAGACGCTCAGTTGCTCCACGCCTTCGCTGAGCAGCGCGTGGGCCACCGCCGCGCCCGCGCCGCCGGCGCCCAACTGCACCACGCGGTTGCGCTTCACGTCGGCCAGGCCGCGGCGGAAGCCTTCGGCGAAGCCCAGGCAATCGGTGTTGTGGCCGACGCGCCTGCCGTCCTTCAGCACCACGGTGTTCACCGCGCCGATGCCGCGCGCTTCCTCGGACAGCTCGTCCAGCAGCGGGATGATCGCCTGCTTGCACGGGAAGGTGATGTTCAGCCCGGTGAAGCCCAGGCGCTGAGCGCCGTCGAGCAGTTCGGGCAGGGCGTCGAGGTTCAGCTTCAGCTGGTCCAGGTCGATCAGCCGGTACAGGTAGCGCAGGCCCTGGGCGTCGCCTTCGTGCTCGTGCAGGGCGGGGGTGCGCGAGGCCTGGATGCCGGCGCCGATCAGGCCGGCGAGGATGGCGGTCTTCTGGCTCATGGCATCAGCCCCGCAGCAGGTGGGCGAAGTGGTCGAGGGCCAGGCGGTAGCCGTTGCTGCCGAAGCCGGCCAGCACGCCCACGGCGATGCCCGAGACGAAGGAGTGGTGACGGAACTCCTCACGCTTGTGCACGTTGGACAGGTGCACCTCGATCACTGGCAGCTCCACCGCCGCCAGGGCGTCGCGGATGGCCACCGAGGTGTGCGTCCAGGCCGCCGGGTTGATCACGATGCCGGCGCAACGGCCGCGCGCTTCGTGGATCCAGTCGATCAGCTGGCCCTCGTGGTTGGTCTGCTTGAACGCCACCTGCAGGCCCAGTTCGTCGGCGCGCGCCTGGCACAGCGCTTCGACGTCGGCCAGCGTCTCGTGGCCGTAGGTGGCCGGTTCGCGGGTGCCCAGCAGGTTCAGGTTGGGGCCGTTGAGGATCAGGATCGGGAGGGGCATGCGGGTGTCTCTTGTAGGTCTTGTCGCCGCTGGAGTGCGGTCATCAGAAAATGTACCAAATGGTTACTTTCGTCAATTGGCTCACCGGGCTTTGGGCAAAAGCGCTGCAAGCCAGGCGCGGCAAGGCCCGGCGCGGTTTCTGGCCGGGCCGGGCGGAAGGAGGGGGGCGAGGAAGTGTGCGATCAGCGGACGGTCAGTCCCACTTCGGGGCGAATTCCGGGCTGACCAGGCGGACGTTCTTCGGCAGGGCGGCGATCTGCGCGCGGTCCTCGTCGTCCAGGCGCAGGTCGAGGGCGGCGAGGTTGGAGCGCTGGTTGGCCAGGCTGGCGGCCTTGGGGATGGCGGCCACGCCGTCCTGCTCCAGCAGCCAGGCCAGGGCCACCTGGCTAGGCAGCACGCCGTGGCGCCGGGCGATGGCCTGGATCGCCGGTTCCTCCAGCATGCGCCCGCGGCCCAGCGGGGTGTAGGCGGTGAGGGCCATGTCGTGGGCGCGGGCGTAGTCCAGCAGCGGTAGCTGGTTCAGCATCAGGTGGTATTCGACCTGGATGGCCGCCAGCGGCGCGCCCAGGGTTTCCACGGTCTCGCGCAGCAGCGCCAGGGGGAAGTTGGCCACGCCGATGGCGCGCGCCTTGCCGCTGTCGCGGGCGGCCACCAGGGCCTCGACGCTGCGCTTGAGGTCGTCGCCGACGAGGCTGCCGTTCTTGCCCGGCCAGTGGATCATGAACAGGTCCAGGTAGTCGCTGCGCAGCGCGCGCAGGCTGTCGTCCAGGGACTGGGCGAGGTCGGCCGGGGCCAGGCGGTCCCACCAGACCTTGCTGGTGACGTGGACGTCCTCGCGGGCCACCGGGCTGTCGGCCAGCGCCTGGCCCACGGCGTCTTCGTTGTGGTAGCCGGCGGCGGTGTCGATGTGCCGGTAGCCCAGTTCCAGGGCCTGGCGCACGGCGCCGGTGCACTCGGCGCCGGTCAGCGGCCAGGTGCCCAGGCCGAGCTTGGGCATGTTCAGGCCGTGGCGGTTGCGGATGCGTGCTTGCATGGGGTGGCTCCTGCTTGGGGTTCGTAGTCGTGTGCGCCGGCGGCGTGGCGGCCGGCGACGTAGCCGAAGGTCAGCGCCGGGCCGAGGTTGATGCCGCCGGAGGGGTAGTGGCCGCCGAACACGCTGGCCATGTCGGTGCCGGCGGCGTACAGGCCGGGGATCGGCTGGCCGTCGGCGCCGAGCACGCGGGCCTGGCCGTCGGTCTTCAGCCCGGCGAAGGTGCCGAAGCAGCCCGGCTGCACTTTGACCGCATAGAACGGGCCATGCTCGATGGGCGCGACGCAGGGGTTGGGGCCGGGGTTGGCCGCATCGCCCTGCTTGCGGTTGAAGGCGGTGCTGCCGCGGCCGAAGGCCGGGTCCTCGCCGTTGCGGGCGTGGCGGTTGAAGTCGGCGACGGTCTGCGCCAGGCCCTGCGGGTCGATGCCGCACACCTGCGCCAGTTGCTCGATGCTGGCGCCGCGCTTGAGGTAGCCGCTGCGCAGGTGCGCGCCGATGGGCAGCGGCGCCGGGCGCACGTAGCCCAGGCCGTAGCGGCGCAGGAAGCGCTGGTCGCAGACCAGCCAGGAGCAGGGCTCCTGGTCCTCGGGCAGGGCGGCGAGCATCGCGCTGACGTAGTCGTAGTAGCCGTGGGCCTCGTTGACGAAGCGCTTGCCGTTGGCCAGCACGCCGATGATGCCGGGCTTGCCGCGCTCGATGATGTGCGGGAAGTGGCCGACGCTGCCGTCGCGGTGCGTGACCTTCGACACCGGGGCCCAGGCCACCGGCGAGCGCAGGTTCGTCTCGACGCTGCCGCCGGCGGCTTCGCCCAGGCGCAGGCCGTCGCCGGAGCAGGAGGTCGGCGGCAGGGCGAGGTTGTCGTGGCCGCTGGCGTCGCGGGGGAACAGCTGGCGGCGGCGCTCGGGGTCGTTGGGGAAGCCGCCGGCTGCGAGGACCACGGCCTTGGCGCGGATTTCCAGTTCGCCGCGCGGTGTCTTCACCACGGCACCGCGCACGGCGCCATCCTCCAGCAGCAGGCGCTGCGCCGGGCAGGATTCCATCAGGCGCACGCCCAGGTCTTGCGCCGACTTGGCCAGGCGCGCCACCAGCGCCACGCCGTTGACCAGGTGCATGGCGCGGCCGTAGCGGGCCAGGTGGTAGAAGTGGGTGAGCACGCGCTTGGCCACGTGGACGAACGCGCGCGGCGAGCGGGTCATGCTGAGGAAGGCGGCCAGGTCGGCGCCGGCCATGATCGGCATGCCGAGGAAGGAGGTCTCGCGCATTGTCCTGCGCAGGCGCGGCAGCAGGTCGCCGACCTCGCGGGCATCGTAGGGCGCGGCTATCACCTGGTGCCCGCCGCTGGCGGCGCCGGGGGTGTCGCCATGCATGTCGGGGATGCCGTTGCCGTCGGCGAACTGCAGGCGGGTGTGCTGCTCGAAGAAGGCCACCATGTGCGGCGCGGCTTCGAGAAAGGCATCCACCCGCGCGGCGTCGTAGTAGTCGCCCAGCTCGTTGCGCAGGTAGGTGCGCGGCTGCTCGATGTCCTCCTCGATGCCGGCACGCCGCGCCAGCGGGTTGCGCGGCACCCAGGCCCAGCCGCCGGACCAGGCGGTGGCGCCGCCGAACACCGCTTCCTTCTCCACCAGGATGACCTTCTGGCCGTGCCAGGCGGCAGTGACGGCAGCGGCCAGGCCGGCGGCGCCGGAGCCGACCACCAGCAGGTCGCAGTCGGTGGGCGGCAGGTTCGGGGCAGGGGACATGGGCAGGGGACTCCGCGGGATTGTTTTTGGAACTTGGTTCCATAATCTTGTTTGGGGCGGAGAGAAGGCAAGCTGCCGGGCGCAACTACTGGTCGATAATCGGCCGGGGAGCCGACGTAGGGTGGGTTGAGCGAAGCGATACCCATCATTGGGGCTGGGCATATCCATGCAAGGCATGGTGGTGGGCTGGGCCTCGCCCCTCTCCCTAACCCTCTCCCTGAAGGGAGAGGGGACCGTTGGGCAGATGCGGATGTACAGGCGTTAGCCGGCAACGCCAAAAGTCTCAGGCTAATGCCATGCCTTCTCTCGGCACGGACAAGCCCCCTCTCCCTTCAGGGAGAGGGCTGGGGAGAGGGTTACGGACTTCGAGCCCACTCCGGAGCAAGGCTCGGCACCCCTGTTCGCGAGCAAGCTCTCTCCTACAGATATTTCCTGTCTTCCCTGAAAATTAGGAAAGCTCACGCGCGAGCCTGCGATACTTCGCCTTGTTGCGCCTGAGTGGGGCTCGCTAGGGTTCGTCCGTCACGGCGGTTGTCGTGATCGGGTGTGGAAACCCGGACCAACTATGCAGGCGCGGTAGCGCCATAGCTGTTCAGCTGGCGCTTTTTTGTGCCCGCTGAACGTCGTTCTATGGCGGGCCGTGCAAGGCGGGCTTCGGCCCGGCCGGGTCCTGCATAGCCGGTATTTCCACCCTTGCACGGCCTGCCACCCCAACTGTGGAAAGTTTGGGTGGTGGCTTCCGAACCTACTATGCAGGAGTGATGGATATGCACCGCCCAGCTTTTACCCGCGCGCACCACCCGACTGGAAAACTCTTCACCACCCACATCCCCGCCGCTGATGGCCAGCCGGCGCTGGAGCTGTTCTGGTTGCAGGATTGCCAGGCCGCCATCGATGCCGGGCAGCGACGTGCCGAGCGCTGGCTGATGGAAAAGGAGCCGGCCAGCCTCTGGGCGGTCCTGCTGGTCGGCCGCGAAGGTCAGGTTCCGGAGGGGCAACGCATGGCGTACGAGGTGGCTTTCCTGGCGCGCTTGCAGCAGCGTTTGCTGGCGCAGGATGCGAGTACCTAGCTGGCGTGCTATTGGAGGTGCATTGTGAGCAAGCTCATTGACTCCCTGCGTGACGACCTGGCTGTGCTCCATGAAGCGGGTGCGATCAGCAAGGTGACGATGCGCGAGTTCGACACGATCTGCCCGCCGCCGGTACGGGAGTTCAGTGCTGCCGACATCAAACGCCTTCGCGAAGAGCTGAAATTCAGCCAGCCGGTGTTCGCCCTCCACCTGTACACCATCGCTTCGACCGTGCGCAAGCGGGAGCAAGGCGAAACCCATCCGACGGGGCCTGCGCTCAAACTGCTCAACGTCATTGCCGACAAGGGCTTGCAGGCGATTCTCTGATAAAGGCATTCGGGCGTCCCCGGTCGAGCCGTGTTGCCGTGCTTCGCCCGGAAGGGGTACCGGCTAACTCCAGAACACCCAACTCTGCCCAACGGTCCCCTCTCCCTTCAGGGAGAGGGTTAGGGAGAGGGCCGGCGCTCAGCCCCGCACCTGACTCACCGGCAAAACTCCATTCGCGAGCAAGCTCTCTCCTACAGATATTTCCGGCCTTCCCTGAAAATTGGGAAAGCTCACGCGCGAGCCTGCGATACTTCGCCTTGTTGCGCCTGAGTGGGGCTCGCTAGGGTTCGTCCGTCACGGCGATTGTCGTGATCGGGCGTGAGAACCCGGTGGAACGTATGCAGGCGCGGCGGCGCCATGGCTGTACAGCAGGCGCTTTTTTTTGTGCCTGCGGTACGCATTTCTATGGCGGCCGTGCGAGGCGGGTTCATGCCCGGCCGGTAGCCTGCATTACCGGATTCTCACCCTCGCACGGTCCGCCTCCCTTGCCCGTGAGAAGGCTGGAAGGTGGCTCCCATCCGATGCAGGAGCACAAGAAAATGCATTCACCCGCTTTTACCCGCGCGCACCACCCGACTGGAAAACTCTTCACCACCCACATCCCCGCCGCCGACGGCCAGCCGGCGCTGGAGCTGTTCTGGCTGCAGGACTGCCAGGCCGCCATCGATGCCGGGCAGCGACGTGCCGAGCGCTGGCTGATGGAAAAGGAGCCGGCCAGCCTCTGGGCGGTTCTGCTGGTCGGTCGCGAGGGGCAGGTTCCGGAGGGGCAACGCACAGCGTACGAGGTGGCTTTCCTGGCGCGCTTGCAGCAGCGTTTGTTGGCGCAGGAGGCGGGCAGCTAGCGGCGTGGGCGTCGATGGGTTTCGCAGGCTCGACCCATCCTGTGTGTGCGACGTAGGATGGGTTGAGCGCAGCGATACCCATCGGCGGGTATCGCAGGGGGCTCAGATATGCAGCGCGTGCCCCAGGGCGCGCAGGGCGGTTTCCTGTACCGCTTCGCCGAGGGTCGGGTGGGCGTGGATGGTGCCGGCGATGTCTTCCAGGCGTGCGCCCATTTCGATGGACTGGACGAAGGCCGTGGAGAGTTCCGATACCGCCTTGCCCACCGCCTGCCAGCCGAGGATGAGGTGGTTGTCGGCGCGGGCCACCACGCGGACGAAGCCGTCGTGGGCCTCCAGGGTCATGGCGCGGCCGTTGGCGGCGAAGGGGAAGTTCGCTGTCAGCACTTCATGCCCGCTGGCGCGGGCCTGGTCCGGGGTGAGGCCGACCACCACCACTTCCGGGTCGGTGAAGCACACCGCCGGGATGGCCGCGGGGGTGAAGGCGCGGCGTTTGCCGGCGATGAGTTCGGCGACCATCTCGCCCTGGGCCATGGCGCGGTGCGCCAGCATGGGTTCGCCGGCGATGTCGCCGATGGCCCAGACGTTGCGCATCGAGGTGCGGCACTGCTCGTCGATCTTCACCGCGCGGCCGTCCATGTCCAGGTGCAGGCTCTCCAGGTTCCAGCCTTCGGTGTTGGGCCGGCGGCCGACGGCGACCAGCACCTGGTCGGTCTCGATCACCCGCTGCTGGCCCTGGCCGTCGCGCAGGCGCAGGCCCTTGCCGTCGGGCTCCAGGCCGACCACGCTGTGGCCCAGGTAGAGTTCCACGCCGAGTTTGCGCAGGGCCGCCGCCACCGGCTTGGTCAGTTCTTCGTCGTAGCTCGGCAGGATGCGCGGCTGGGCTTCCACCACCGTCACTTCCACGCCCAGCTTGCGGTAGGCGGTGCCCAGTTCCAGGCCGATGTAGCCGCCGCCGATCACCGCCAGGCGCTTGGGCAGGGCCTTGGGCGCGAGGGCTTCGGTGGAGGAGATGACCTTGCCGCCCACTGGCAGGAAGGGCAGTTCCACCGAGCGCGAACCGGCCGCCAGCAGCAGGTGCTCGGTGTGGATGCGCTGGGTGCCGCCGTCGGCCAGGGCGACTTCGACGGTCTTGCCGTCGACGACCTGCGCCCAGCCGTGCACCACGCCCACGCCGTGCTTTTTCAGCAGCGCGGCGACGCCGGTGGTCAGGCGGTCGACGATGCCGTCCTTCCATTCCACGGTGCGCTGGATGTCGATGCTCGGCGCCTGCACGCTGATGCCCAGTGCGGACTTGCCGGCGAACTCGCGGGCCTTGAGGTATTCCTCGGCGGCGTGGATCAGCGCCTTGGAGGGGATGCAGCCGATGTTCAGGCAGGTGCCGCCCAGGGCCGCGCCTTCCACCAGCAGGGTGCGGATGCCCAACTGCCCGGCGCGGATGGCGGCGACGTAGCCGCCGGGGCCGCCGCCGATGATCAGCAGGGTGGTTTCCAGTGTCTGGTTCTGCTTCACGGCGGTCACTCCAGGAACAGGGTGGCGGGGTGTTCGAGCAGGGCGCGCACGGCCTGGATGAAGGCCGCCGCGTCCATGCCGTCGACCACCCGGTGATCGAAGGACGAGGACAGGTTCATCATCTTGCGCACCACGATCTGGCCGTTGACCACCATGGGCCGCTCGACCATGCGGTTGACGCCGACGATGGCCACTTCCGGATGGTTGATCACCGGCGTGCTGACGATGCCGCCCAGCGCGCCCAGGCTGCTGAGGGTGATGGTCGAGCCGGAGAGTTCCTCGCGGCTGGCCTTGCCGTGGCGCGCGGCCTCGGCCAGGCGCGCCACTTCCGCGGCGTTGCCCCACAGGTCGCGGGATTCGGCGTTGCGCAGCACCGGCACCATCAGGCCGCTGTCGCTCTGGGTGGCCACGCCCAGGTGCACCGCGCCGTAGCGGGTGATGACTTCGGCCTCGTCGTCATAGCGGGCGTTGAGCTGCGGGAACTCGCGCAGGGCCACCACCATCGCGCGGGCGATGAAGGGCAGCAGGGTGAGCTTGCCGCGGCTGGCGCCGTACCTGGCGTTGAGGTGCTGGCGCAGGGCTTCGAGGTCGGTGACGTCGATTTCCTCGACATAGCTGAAGTGCGGGATGCGCCGCTTGGCCTCGGCCATCTTCTGGGCGATCTTGCGGCGCAGGCCGATGACCTGGATCTGCTGCTCGTCGTGGCGCGCGGCGTAGCCGGAGGCGACCACCGCGCCGCCATGGGCCAGGTACTGGTCGAGGTCGTCGTGGAGGATGCGCCCGGCGGGGCCGGAGCCTTGCACGAACTGCAGTTCCACGCCCAGGTCGCGGGCGCGCTGGCGCACCGCCGGGGAGGCCAGCGGCTTCTCGCCGGGGGCGCGGCGCGGGGCCGGCGCGGCGGCTGCCGGGCGCGGCGCGGGGGCTGGTTTGGCTTCGGCGCGCGGGGCTTCCCTGAGCGGCTGGGCTTTCGCTTCGGGTTCTGCGGCGGGCGCGCTTTCATGGGGCTTGGCCGCGGCTTCGCGGTGGTTGCCGGCGCCTTCCACTTCCAGGCGCACCAGTTCGCCGCCCACGGCCATGACCTGGCCGGGCTCGCCGCCCAGGGCGAGGATGCGGCCGGAAACCGGCGAGGGGATTTCCACGGTGGCCTTGTCGGTCATTACCTCGGCCAGCACCTGGTCCTCATGGACCTCGTCGCCGACCTTGATGTGCCATTCCACCAGTTCCACTTCGGCGATGCCTTCCCCGATGTCCGGCATCTTGATCACGTGAATGCCCATTCAGACCTCCATGGCACGCTTGAAGGCGGCGCCGACGCGGGCCGGGCCGGGGAAGTAGTCCCATTCCTGGGCGTGCGGGTAGGGGGTGTCCCAGCCGGTCACGCGGGCGATGGGGGCTTCCAGGTGGTGGAAGCAGTTTTCCTGCACCAGCGACATCAGTTCGGCGCCGTAGCCGCAGGTGCGGGTGGCCTCGTGGACGATGACGCAGCGGCCGGTCTTCTTCACCGATTCGACTATGGTGTCCAGGTCCAGCGGCCAGAGGCTGCGCAGGTCGATGATCTCGGCGTCGATGCCGGTCTCCTCGGCGGCGGTCTGCGCCACGTAGACGGTGGTGCCGTAGGTGAGCACGGTCAGCTCGCTGCCCGGGCGGGCGATGGCCGCCTTGTCCAGCGGCACCCGGTAGTAGCCTTCGGGCACCTGGCTCTGCGGGTGCTTGGACCAGGGCGTCACCGGGCGATCGTGGTGGCCGTCGAAGGGGCCGTTGTACAGGCGCTTGGGTTCGAGGAAGATCACCGGGTCGTCGTTCTCGATGCAGGCGATCAGCAGTCCCTTGGCGTCGTAGGGGTTGGACGGCATCACCGTGCGCAGGCCGCAGACCTGGGTGAACATCGCTTCCGGGCTCTGGCTGTGCGTCTGCCCGCCGTAGATGCCGCCGCCGCAGGGCATGCGCACCACCATGGGCACGACGAAGTCGCCCACCGAGCGGTAGCGGATGCGCGCCGCCTCGGATACCAGCTGGTCGGTGGCCGGGTAGACGTAGTCGGCGAACTGGATTTCCACCACCGGGCGCAGGCCGTAGGCGCACATGCCCACCGCGGCGCCGACGATGCCGCTTTCGGAGATGGGCGCGTCGAACACCCGCGAGGTGCCGTACTTCTTCTGCAGGCCTTCGGTGCAGCGGAACACGCCGCCGAAGTAGCCCACGTCCTGGCCGAACACCACCACGTCGTCGTCGCGTTCGAGCATCACGTCCATCGCCGAGCGCAGCGCCTGGATCATGCTCATGCTGGTGAGCGCCTGGGCGTTCTCGTGTTGCGGATTCATGGCGTTCATACCCCGAGCTCCTGGCGCTGCCGGCGCAGGTGTTCCGGCAGGTCCTTGTAGACGTCGTCGAACAGGCTGGCGGCGCTGAAGACGTGACCGTCCACCAGCGAGCCGTGGCGTTCGGCCTCTTTCTGCGCGGCCATCACTTCGGCTTCCAGTTCCTTGTGCAGCGCCTCGTGCTGTTCCTCGCTCCAGATGCCCAGGGCCAGCACATGCTGCTTCAGGCGGGCGATGGGGTCGCCGAGGGGGA
This sequence comes from Pseudomonas citronellolis, assembly GCF_001586155.1. Taxonomy (NCBI): domain Bacteria; kingdom Pseudomonadati; phylum Pseudomonadota; class Gammaproteobacteria; order Pseudomonadales; family Pseudomonadaceae; genus Pseudomonas; species Pseudomonas citronellolis. The sequence goes on along the minus strand of NZ_CP014158.1, from coordinate 4,038,084 downwards.
AGTTGGTCCAGTCGTCGGCCGGGCGGTACTTGGACGGATCGTCCGAGGTGGAGTGCGGGCCGGCGCGGTAGGTGACCCACTCGATCAGGCTCGGGCCATGGCCGCGGCGGGCGCGTTCGGCGGCCCACTGCGAGGCGGCGTACACGGCGAGGAAGTCGTTGCCGTCCACCCGCAGCGAGGCGATGCCGCAGCCCACGCCGCGGTTGGCGAAGGTGGTGCCTTCACCGCCGGCGATGGCCTGAAAGGTGGAGATCGCCCACTGGTTGTTGACCACGTTGAGGATCACCGGGGCGCGGTAGACGTGGGCGAAGGTCAGCGCGGTGTGGAAGTCCGACTCGGCGGTGGCGCCGTCGCCGATCCAGGCCGAGGCGATCCTGGTATCGCCCTTGATCGCCGAGGCCATGCCCCAGCCCACCGCCTGGATGAACTGGGTGGCGAGGTTGCCGGAGATGGAGAAGAAGCCTTTCTCGCGGCTGGAGTACATGATCGGCAGCTGGCGGCCCTTGAGCGGGTCCTGCTCGTTGGAGAGCAGCTGGCAGATCATGTCTTTCAGCGGGTAGTCGCGGGTGATCAGGATGCCCTGCTGGCGATAGGTGGGGAAGCACATGTCGCCGCCCTGCAGGGCCATGGTGTGGGCGGTGGCGATGGCTTCCTCGCCCAGGCACTGCATGTAGAAGGACATTTTCTTCTGCCGCTGCGCGGTGAGCATGCGGGCGTCGAAGATGCGCGTCTTGAGCATCAGGCGCAGGCCGCGCAGCAGCTGTTCGTGGCTGAGCTGCGGGTCCCAGGGGCCGAGGGCGTTGCCCTGGTCGTCGAGCACGCGCACGAGGCTGTAAGCGAGGTCGGCGGTCTGTGCCGGCTCGACGTCGACGTCGGGCTTGCGCACTTCCCCGGCGGGGGACAGGTGCAGGTAGGAGAAGTCGGTCTTGCAGCCCGGGCGCCCGGTGGGTTCGGGGACGTGCAGGCGGAGGGGAGCGTAGTCGGTCATGGTGGGTCTCCAGTTGTGATCGGGGGTGGGGATCAGCAGACGGAAGACGCCGGACCGGGCGGGTGCGGCTGGCCTGGTTGGGCGACGGTGCGGGTGCCGCGCGCGGTAGCGCGGCGGGTGCTGACATCACTCATGGTGAGGTCCTCGTTCGTTGTTCTTGTGATTTCAGTATAGGTGTGACCGGCTGGTTTTTTGCTCCAATTTGACTAGCTTTGAGCAGAAGATTTAGTGTCTTTGAACTACAAAAACCCTCTTCCGTAGAAGTGAGCGCCATGGCCGACATCGACCGCACCGACCTCAAGATCCTCCGCGCCCTGGCCGACGACGGCCGCCTGAGCTGGCGCGACCTGGCGCAGAAGATCGGCCTGTCGCTGACGCCGACGCTGCGCCGGGTGCGGCGCCTGGAGGAGGAACGGTACATCCAGGGCTACTTCGCCCAGCTCGACGAGGAGCGCCTGTCCGGGGCCATGAGCGTGTTCGTTTCGGTCACCCTGGAAAAACAGACCGGCGACTACCTGGCGCGGTTCGAGGAAAGCATCGTCCAGGCGCCGCAGGTGATGAGCTGCTTCCAGATGACCGGCGACGCGGACTACATGCTGCGCGTGGTGGTCAAGGACCTGGCGGCCTACCAGGCCTTCCTCACCACCACCCTGACGCAGATTCCCGGGGTGGCCGGGATCAAGTCGGCGTTCGCCTTGAAGTCGGTGCTCAAGCGCTCGGCGCCGCCGCTTTGAGGGGGCAGGCAACTGGCTTGCCGGCTGCGCCGAGGCGCTTTCGTAGGATGGGTTGAGCTTGCGAAACCCATGCGGTGGCGCTGATGGGTATCGCTTCGCTCAACCCATCCTACGGGAAAGCGCCGTGCTTCCCGGCAACCTGTAGGAGCGGGCCCTGCCCGCGATTCGCGCGCAGGGCGCGCTCCTACATGCTCCTCACTGCTCGTCGAGGGCGAAGGCGGTGAGGCTGTAGGTGGGGATGCCGGCGTCGGCCAGCTTGGCCGAGCCGCCGAGTTCCGGCAGGTCGATGATGGCGGCGGCTTCCAGGACCCTGGCGCCCATGCGCCGGACCAGTTGCGTGGCGGCCAGCAGGGTGCCGCCGGTGGCGATCAGGTCGTCGAAGATCAGCACGCTGTCGCCTTCGCACAGGCTGTCGGCGTGCACTTCCAGCAGGGCTTCGCCGTACTCGGTCTGGTAGGCCTGGGCCAGCACGTCGGCGGGCAGCTTGCCCTGCTTGCGGAACAGCACCAGGGGCTTGTTCAGTTCGTAGGCGATGATCGAGCCGATCAGGAAGCCGCGCGCGTCCATGGCGCCGATGTGGCTGAAATCCGCTTCGACGTAGCGCTGGATGAAGCTGTCGGCGACGAAGCGCAGCGCGCGCGGCGACTGGAACAGCGGGGTGATGTCACGGAACACCACGCCCGCCTTGGGGAAGTCGGGGACCGCGCGGATCATGGATTTCAGGTCGAGCTGGTTGAGGATCATGCTGGCAGGGTACCTGGTGACGGCTTTTCGAAGCCCCCAAGTATAACGGGCCCGCCACAAGGCGAGCCCGTTTTGCGCGATGACCGGAAGGTCGCGCCTTCAGCTTTCCATCTGGCCGCCGGCCAGGGCGCACAGCTCGATGGAGTCGAGGATGCGCACTTCCTTGCCTTCGGCGGCGATCAGGCCGTTCTGCTGGAAGCGGGTGAACACCCGCGACACGGTTTCCACCGCCAGGCCCAGGTAGTTGCCGATCTCGTTGCGCGACATCGCCAGGCGGAACTGCTGGGCGGAGAAGCCGCGGGCTCGGAAGCGCGCCGAGAGGTTGACCAGGAAGGTGGCGATGCGCTCGTCGGCGGTCTTCTTCGATAGCAGCATCATCATCTGCTGGTCGTCGCGGATTTCGCGGCTCATCACCCGCATCAGCTGGCGGCGCAGCTGCGGCAGCTGCTCGGACAACTCGTCCAGGCGCTCGAAGGGAATCTCGCAGACCGAGGTGGTCTCCAGGGCCTGGGCCGACACCGGGTAGGCCTCGGTGTCCATGCCGGACAGGCCGACCAGTTCGCTGGGCAGGTGGAAGCCGGTGATCTGCTCTTCACCGCCGTCGGTGATGCTGAAGGTTTTCAGCGCGCCGGAACGCACCGCGAACACGGAACCGAAGGCGTCGCCCTGGCGAAACAGGAACTCGCCCTTCTTCAGTGGCCGGCCGCGCTTGACGATTTCGTCGAGGGCGTCCATGTCGTCGTTGTTCAGCGACAGGGGCAGGCACAGCGGCGCCAGGCTGCAATCCTTGCAATGCGCTTGCGGCAAGGCGCGCACCTTGATGGTTTCGGCCATGGTTGATCCTTGGGTGGAAAGGCACAAGAAACGCAAGGGTAACGCACCCAAGGGTTCGGCTGCCAGCTTGCCGGGTGGATTTCGGAACATTCCGGCGTTTATTCCGAAACCTTATGTAAAAAAGGTCAGATTCGTACTTATTCTCTAAGCAAATTCCTTCAGATCACCCGCGAGAACCGTTGCAGGTTCTGGTGCGGCAGGTAGTGGTCGAAGAGCATGCACAGGCTGCGCACCAGCAGCCGGCCGGCGGCGGTGACGTCGATGCCGCGCGGGCTCAGCTCGATCAGGCCGTCCTTGGCGAAGCGCTCCAGCTCGTCCCAGATGTCGGCGAAGTAGCCGTGGAACTCGATGTTGAAGCGTTCCTCGATGCTTTCGAAGTCCAGCTGGAAGTGGCAGATCAGTTGCTGGATCACCGCGCGGCGCACGCGGTCGTCGGCGTTGCAGTAGAGGCCGCGGCGGGTGGCCAACTGGCCGTTGTCCAGGCTGTTCTGGTAGTCGTTGATGTCGGTGCTGTTCTGGCAGTAGAGATCGCCGATCTGGCTGATCGCCGAAACGCCCAGGCCCACCAGGTCGCAATGGCCGTGGGTGGTGTAGCCCTGGAAGTTGCGTTGCAGGGTGCCGTCCTCCTGGGCGCTGGCCAGTTCGTCGTCGGGCAGGGCGAAGTGGTCCATGCCGATGTAGCGGTAGCCGGCGGCGCTGAGCTGCTCGATGGTGCGCTGGAGCATTTCCAGCTTCTGCGCGGGGGAGGGCAGGTCCTGGGCGTTGATGCGCCGCTGCGGCATGAAGCGTTCGGGCAGGTGCGCGTAGTTGAACACCGAGAGGCGGTTGGGCTGCAGGCCGATGACCTGCTCGACGGTGCGGGCGAAGCTGTCGGGGTTCTGCTTGGGCAGGCCGTAGATCAGGTCGATGTTGATCGAGCGGTATTGCAGGGTGCGCGCTGCGTCCATGATGGCGCGGGTCTCGTCGAAGCTCTGCATGCGGTTCACCGCCTGCTGCACTTCCAGGTCGAAGTCCTGCACGCCGACGCTGACGCGGTTGAAGCCCAGTTCGCGGAGCAGGCCCATGGTCGACCAGTCGGCCTCGCGCGGGTCGATCTCGATGCCGTAGTCGCCGGAGTCGTCTTCCACCAGGTTCAGGTGCTCGCGCAGCTGGCCCATGAGTTCGCGCAACTGGCCGGGGCTGAGGAAGGTGGGGGTGCCGCCGCCGAAGTGCAGCTGTTCCACGCACTGGTCCTTGCCCAGGTGGCGGCTGACGATCTCGATTTCGTGGATCAGCCGGGCGAGGTAGGGCGCGCTGCGCCCGCGGTCCTTGGTGATGACCTTGTTGCAGGCGCAGTAGTAGCAGATGTTGGCGCAGAACGGGATGTGCACGTAGAGCGACAGCGGCCGGTCGGCCTTCTGGCTGTTGCGCAGGGCATGCAGCATGTCGAAGGGGCCCACGCCTTCGTGGAACTGCACGGCGGTGGGATAGGAGGTATAGCGCGGGCCGGACAGATCGTAGCGACGGATCAGATCTGTGTCCCAGCGGATATCGTCGAGCATGCCGCAGTCCCCGAATCAGGCGAGCTTTTCGGCGCAGTCTAGGGAGACTGTGGGAAAAGCCTCTTGACCTGCATCAAGCGGTCGCAGGGGGTACCTCGTTGGAGGGGCTTGCTTGTGAGCAGTGGTGTTGGGGTTGGCTTTGGAGTTGGGGTGGAGTCCGTGACCCTCTCCCCAGCCCTCGGCTGCGCGCCCCGCCCTGAAGGGAGAGGGGGCCGTTCGTGCCGAGAAGGGGAATGGTTTCAACCTGCCACTTCGGCACTAGCCGGATGACTCCTTGCTACCCGCCTGCTCCGAACAGTCCCCTCTCCCTTCAGGGAGAGGGTTAGGGAGAGGGCGCTCTTCGGGCCAGGCACCAGGGTGAATCCTGTTCGCGAGCAAGAGCTAGGCGCCCCCCTCGCTCCTACGAAAAGCCAAGCGCGGGGGCTTCAGTGCATCGCGTGGCCCATCAGCCACGCCTGGTGCGGGCCGGGCAGTGTCCACAGGCCGAAGAGGATCACCAGCAGGCCGCCGGCCATGCGCACGCTGCGCTTGCGCAGCAGCGCCGTGATGCGTTCGGCGGCAAGCCCCGTGGCCAGCAGCACCGGCCAGGTGCCCAGGCCGAAGGCGAGCATCAGCAGCGCGCTTTCCAACGCCGAGCCCTGGCTGCTGGTCCACAGCAGGGTGCTGTAGACCAGGCCGCAGGGCAGCCAGCCCCAGAGCGCGCCGAGCAGCAGCGCGCGCGGCACGCTGGCCACCGGCAGCAGGCGGCTGGCGAAGGGCTGGATGTATTTCCACAGGCCGCGGCCGAGGGCTTCGATGCGCGTCAGGCCGCTCCACCAGCCAGCCAGATACAAGCCCATGGCGATAAGCAGCAGGCCGGCGACCACGCGCAGCGCCGAGGCGAAGGGGGTGCTGGCGATGGCCCAGCCGGCCAGGCCCAGCAGCAGGCCGGCGGCGGCGTAGCTGAGGATGCGCCCGAGGTTGTAGGCCAGCAGCAGCTGCAGGCGGCGCCCGCGCTGTTCCGCTGGAATGGCCAGGGTCAGCGCGCCCATCAGGCCGCCGCACATGCCCAGGCAGTGGCCGCCGCCGAGCAGGCCGAGGATCAGCGCGGACGCCAGCATGGGCGCCAGCTCAAGCATCGCGCGAGTCCTTGTCCCGGGCTTCGGTCTGCGCATCCTTGGCGCCTTCGGCCTCGTCGATGCCGGCCTGGTGCTTGGGGTCCTCGTCGTCGAACAGGATGCTGTGGGCCGGGCCGTCCATGTCGTCGTACTGGCCGCTGTTCACCGCCCAGAAAAAGATCCAGACGGCGATGGCGACGATGATCAGCGCCACCGGGATCATTACGTAGAGAGCGGGCATATCGACTCCGTTGAAAAGGCCTGCGCGCCTTCAGTGGGCGGCGAGCGGGAGGGCCAGCGGCGCGGCTTCGGGGGCCGCCGGCAGGGCGCGCACGCGGGTCAGGCGCAGGGCGTTGAGCACCACGGTCAGCGAGCTGACCGACATGCCGATGGCCGCCCAGGCGGGGGTGATCCAGCCGAGGGCGGCGAAGGGCAGCATCAGGCCATTGTACAACCCCGCCCAGACCAGGTTCTCGACGATCACCCGGCGGGTGCGGCGGGCCAGGACGAAGGCCTGCACCAGGCTGTCCAGGCGGTTGGACAGCAGCACGGCGTCGGCGCTGGTCTTGGCCAGGTCGGTGGCGCTGCCCATGGCCACGCTGATGTCGGCGGCGGCCAGCACCGGCACGTCGTTGACGCCGTCGCCGAGCATCAGCACGTGGCGGCCTTCGCCGTGCAGTTGCCTGAGGATCGCCAGCTTGTCGTCCGGGCGCAGGCCGCCGTGGACTTCGTCGATGCCCAGTTCGGCGGCCACGCTCTGCACCATCGGCGAGCTGTCGCCGGACAGCAGCAGGGTGCGCCAGCCGCGCTCGCGGCAGGCCTGCAGCAGGGCCGGGGCGTCGTCGCGCAGGCGGTCGTCGAGCACCAGCCAGGCCAGCGGGCCGCGCGCGTCGCCCAGCAGCAGCCACTGGCCGTGCTCATTGGGCATGGTTGGCGCGGGCTGGCCGCTCAGGGCGCAGACGAAGGCGGCCTGGCCGATGCGCAGGCGCTGGCCGTCGACCACGCCTTCCAGGCCCAGGCCGGGGTGGCTTTCCACGGCCTCGGCGGGTTGCGGGGCGCGGCCGAAGGCGCGGGCGATGGGGTGTTCGGAACGGTTCTCCAGGGCCGCGGCCAGGGCCAGGCAGCGTTCGCCGTCGAGTTCGCCCAGCGGTTGTACGGCGCGCAGGGTCAGGCGGCCTTCGGTGAGGGTGCCGGTCTTGTCGAAGATCACCGTGTCGATGCGTTTCAGGCCTTCCAGCACGTGGCCGCGGGTGAGCAGCAGGCCGAGCTTGTGCAGGCTGCCGGTGGCCGCGGTGAGGGCGGTGGGCGTGGCCAGGGAGAGGGCGCAGGGGCAGGTGGCGACCAGCATCGACAGGACCACCCAGAAGGCCCGCGAGGCGTCGTGCTGCCACCAGAACAGGCCGACCACCGCGGCCAGCGCCAGCAGTACCAGCAGGAACCATTGCGCGGCGCTGTCGGCGAGCTGCGCCAGGCGCGGCTTGTCGGCCTGGGCGCGTTCCAGCAGGCGGACGATGGCCGACAGCCGGCTGTCGTCGCCCAGGGCCTGCACCTGCAGGGTCAGCGGACCTTCGACGTTGAGGGTGCCGCCGGTGACGCTGTCGCCGGCCTGGCGCGGCTGCGGCAGGTATTCGCCGGTAAGCAGGGATTCGTCGACGCTGGACTGCCCGGCGAGGATCAGGCCGTCGGCCGGCAGCACCGCGCCCGGCGGCACCAGCACGCGGTCGCCGATGCGCAGTTCGCTGAGCAGGATGCGCTGGCTGTTGCCGGCGTCGTCCAGGCGCAGGCAGGAGGCCGGCAGCAGGTTGACCAGTTGCGCGGTGGCCGCCGCCGTGCGCTCGCGGGCGCGGCGTTCGAGATAGCGGCCGGCGAGCAGGAACAGGGCGAACATGCCCACCGCGTCGAAGTACAGGTCGCCCTTGCCGGTGATGGCGGTCCAGATGCCGGCCAGGTAGGCGCCGCCGATGGCCAGGGACACCGAGACGTCCATGGTCAGGTGGCGCGTGCGCAAATCGCGCAGGGCGCCGCGGAAGAACGGCTGGCAGGAGTAGAAGACGATCGGCGTGGTGAGGAACATCGCTACCCAGCGCAGGATTTCGTGCATCTCGGCGCTGAGGTCGATGTTGAATTCCGGCCAGGTGGCCATGGTCGCCATCATCGCCTGGAACCACAGCATGCCGGCCACGCCCAGCTGGCGCAGGGAGCGGCGGTTCTCTTCGGCGAGCTGCTCGGCGGCCTTGTCCGGCCGGTAGGGGTGGGCGGCGTAGCCGATTTTGCGCAGCTCGGCGAGCAGGCCGCTGAGCGGCAGCTGGCCGTCGGCCCAGCGCACGTGCAGGCGGTGGTTGGACAGGTTGAGCCCGGCCTCGGCCACCGCCGGCATCTGCCGCAGGTGTTTTTCGATCAGCCAGCCGCAGGCGGCGCAACTGATGCCTTCGAGGATCAGGGTGGTCTCGGCCAGTTCGCCCTGGTGCTGGACGAAGGGCTGCTGCACGTCGGGGCGGTCGAGCAGGGCCAGTTCGTCACCCAGTTGCGCGGGCAGCGCCTCGGGGTTGGCGGCCGATTCGGTGCGGTGCCGGTAATAGCCTTCCAGGCCGCCGGCGACTATGGCCTCGGCCACGGCCTGGCAGCCGGGGCAGCAGAATTCGCGGGTCTCGCCGAGGACCCGGGCGGTGAAGCGGCTGCCGGGCGGAACCGGCAGCGCGCAGTGGTAGCAGGGCAGGGGGGCGCTCATGGGCGCTGGACTTCATCCCCCTTGAGGGGTTCGTCGCCGAGAAGGATCTCGCCATCGGCGATGAGCTTCTCTTCTTCGAACAGGCGCCAGGCGTGGCCGTCCTGCTCGCCGAGCAGTTCGACGAAGCGGCGGCCTTCGACGGCGCTGTCCAGGCGGCCGGTGTAGCGGCCCGGTTCGTTGGCCGGCAGCAGGGCGACGTGGCGGTCCTGGGATTCCAGGGTGGGGGAGATCAGGTTGAGGGTCAGCTGCGCCGGCTGGCTGTCGCCCTTCAGGCGTACCTCGACCTCGCCGGTGAGCTTGTCCAGGCGCACCTGGGCCTGCATGTGCAGTTGCTGGGCCAGATGTTCGCGGTCCAGCGAGCGGTTGATGCCCTTGCCGGCCTCGTAGTAGTTGTCGTTGACCAGGGTGTCCTGGTTCTCCACGGCGATGCGCACCATCGTCAGGCTGAGGAACACCGAGGTGGCGAGCATGCCGATGATGATCCAGGGCCAGAGGTGCTTGTACCAGGGTTGTTGGGCGGGCGCCGACTGCATGGGTTTTCTCTCTCGTGGTCCGCGGGGCGGAAGCGGCCTGCCCGAGGGGTGGGCGGCGCGCCTGGGTGGGGCGGATTCTACGTGCTCCGCGTGCCGCTGGCATCCCGCCGCGGGGGCGGGATGCGTTGCGGTTCAGCCGGGGTTCAGCGTACCACCGGGCCGATGAAGCGGCTGTCGGCTTCCTTGCTGATGGACGGCTCGTCCACCGACTGGATGGTGAAGGTGATCTTGTTGGTGCTGGACGGCAGCTTGTCCGGGTCCACCGCCAGTTCCACCGGCATGGCGAGGATGTCGCCGGCGGCCACCTGCACTTCCTTGCGGCCTTCCAGGGTCAGGCCTTCCAGGCCCTTGGCGCCGAGCACGTAGGTGTGGTCGCGCTGGTCCTTGTTCATGATCTTCAGGCTGTAGACGTTCTCGATCCGGCCTTCGGCGTTCTCGCGGTAGAGCACGCGGTCCTTGCTGACGTCGAAGCCCACCAGCGGGCGGATCACGATGGCGGTGGCCAGCAGGCTCATCATCACGCACAGGGCGATGGCGTAGCCGATCAGGCGCGGGCGCACCAGGTGCGTCTTCTGCCCGGACAGGTTGTGCTCGGTGGTGTAGCTGATCAGCCCGCGCGGGTAGCCCATCTTGTCCATGATGCTGTCGCAGGCATCGATGCACGCGGCGCAGCCGATGCACTCGATCTGCAGGCCGTCGCGGATGTCGATGCCGGTGGGGCAGACCTGTACGCACATGGTGCAGTCGATGCAGTCGCCCAGGCCCTGGGCCTTGTAGTCCAGGGTCTTCTTGCGCGGGCCGCGCTTCTCGCCGCGGCGCGGGTCGTAGGAGACGATCAGGGTGTCCTTGTCGAACATCACGCTCTGGAAGCGCGCGTAGGGACACATGTAGATGCACACCTGCTCGCGCAGCCAGCCGGCGTTGCCGTAGGTGGCCAGGGTGAAGAAACCGACCCAGAAGTAGGCCCAGCCGTCGGCTTCGCCGGTGACCAGATCCATCAGCAGTTCGCGGATGGGGGCGAAGTAGCCGACGAAGGTCAGGCCGGTGACCAGGCCGATCAGCAGCCACAGCGTGTGCTTGGCGGCCTTGCGCAGCAGCTTGTTGCCGCTCATCGGCGCCTTGTCCAGCTTCATGCGCTGGTTGCGGTCGCCTTCGGTGACCTTCTCGCACCACATGTAGATCCAGGTCCACACGCTCTGCGGGCAGGTGTAGCCGCACCAGACGCGGCCGGCGAACACCGTGATGAAGAACAGCCCGAAGGCGCTGATGATCAGCAACCCGGAGAGAAGGATGAAGTCCTGCGGCCAGAAGGTGGCGCCGAAGATGTAGAACTTGCGCTCGGGCAGGTCCCACCACACCGCCTGCCGACCGTTCCAGGTCAGCCACACGGTGCCGAAGTAGAGAAGGAACAGGAAAGCGCCGCCGACACGGCGCAGGTTGCGGAAGAACCCGGTGAAGGCCCGGGTGTAGATCTTCTCGCGGGAGGCATATAAGTCGACGTTCTCCCCACCCTTCTTCGCGGGCGGTGTGACGTCTTGCACGGGAATCTGTTTGCTCATCAGTGCGTACCACGGCAGTGGGAGGGCGCCCTGTCGATACGTGCCGAAAGGGTCAGGATATGGCTGCACGCCTAAACATGATACGACTTGGCCCGGTGTGCAACGGTGCGACCGTTGGTCGCGTCAGAATATTCGGAAGATTTTTCGTTCCCCGAAATAGAGCGGCGCCGGTAGGAACCGGCGCCGCTGGGTGTTGCGAGGGGAGGGCGGAAGCGCTTATTCGCTCTTCTGCGCATCACCCTGGGACAGGCTGTACACGTAGGCGGCCAGCAGGTGCACCTGGTCGGCGCCCAGGCGTTCCAGCTGGGCCGGCATCTGGCCCTGGCGGCCGTAGCGGATGGTCTGCTGCAGCTGGGAGAAGCTCGAGCCGTAGATGAAGGCGGCCGGGTGCGTCAGGTTGGGCGCGCCCATGGCGGCGGTGCCCTTGCCTTCCGGACCGTGGCAGGCGACGCAGGTGGTGGCGAAGATCTTGCCGCCATTGGCCACCTGCTCGTCGGTCACGCCTTCGGGCAGCTTGCGGCCGTCCAGCTTGCTGGTGACGAACGCGGCCACGTCATGCACGCCCTGGTCGCCCAGGACTTCGCCCCAGGCCGGCATGGCGGCGTGACGGCCACCCTTGATGGTGGTCTCGATGTCCGCGGTGGCACCGCCCCAGCGCCAGTCCTGGTCGGTCAGGTTGGGGAAGCCGTAGGCGCCCTTGGCGTCGGAGCCGTGGCACACCGAGCAGTTGGAGGCGAACAGGCGGCCGCCCATCTTCAGCGCCAGCGGGTCCTTGGCCACATCTTCGATGGGCATGGCGGCGAATTTGGCGAAGATCGGGCCGTACTTCTCGTCGGCCTTGGCCATTTCCTTCTCCCACTGGTGCACGCCGGTCCAGCCCGGCTGGCCATTGGCGAAGGGCTTGCCGTCGCTGACTTCCTGGTAGCCCGGCAGCAGGCCCTTCCAGTTGCCCAGGCCCGGGTACAGGACCAGGTAGCCCAGGGCGAAGACGAAGGTGGCGACGAACAGCATGAACCACCACTTCGGCAGCGGGTTGTCGTACTCCTCGATGCCGTCGAAGGCGTGCCCGACGGTCTCGTCGGTGGCTTCGCTGCGCTGGCCGCGGCGGGTGGCGAACAGCAGCCAGGCCAGGGCGAAGATGGTGCCCAGGGTAAGTACGGTGACGTACAGACTCCAGAAGGTTGTCATTCTTTGTTGCTCCTAGAAGCTTGTTCTTTCTCGACGTGCTTCATGGCTGCCGGGTCGTCCGCGAAGGGCAGCAGGGCGTCGTCGTCGAAGCGCTGCTTGCGCTTGCCGCTGTAGGCCCAGAGCAGTACGCCGATGAAGGCGACCATCACTACGACGGTGCCGAGGCCGCGAATCGTCCCGATATCCATCTGCTGTCACCGTTTGCTCTTGATGATGGTGCCCAGGCTCTGCAGGTAGGCCACCAGGGCGTCCATCTCGGTCTTGCCTTTCACGGCATCGCGAGCACCGGCGATGTCTTCGTCGGTGTAGGGCACGCCGAGGGTGCGCATGGCCTTGAGCTTGCCTTCGATGTCCTTGCCGTCGAGCTTGTTCTCGACCAGCCAGGGGTAGGCCGGCATCTTCGACTCCGGCACCACGTTGCGCGGGTTGTATAGGTGCGCGCGGTGCCAGTCGTCGGAGTAGCGGCCGCCGACGCGGGCCAGGTCCGGACCGGTACGCTTGGAGCCCCACAGGAAGGGGTGGTCCCAGACGCTTTCGCCGGCGACGGAGTAGTGGCCGTAGCGCTCGGTCTCGGCGCGGAACGGACGGATCATCTGCGAGTGGCAGCCGACGCAGCCTTCGCGGATGTAGATGTCACGGCCTTCGAGCTCCAGCGCGGTGCGCGGCTTCATGCCTTCCACCGGCTTGTTGGTCACGTCCTGGAAGAACAGCGGGACGATCTGCGTCAGGCCGCCGATGCTCACGGCGATGACCATGAAGAAGGCCAGCAGGCCGATGTTCTTCTCGACTGCTTCGTGCTTCATCAATGAGCTCCTACAGCGGGAATGCGGGCAGCGGCATCGACTTCAGCAGCGTTGTAGCCACGCACGGTACGGAAGGTGTTGTAGGCCATCAGCAGCATGCCGAAGGCGAAGAAGAAGCCGCCCAGCGCGCGGACCATGAAGCCCGGGTGGCTGGCCTGCAGCGCTTCGACGAAGGAGTAGGTGAGGGTGCCGTCGGTGTTCACCGCGCGCCACATCAGGCCCTGGGTGATGCCGTTGACCCACATCGAGGCGATGTAGAGCACGGTGCCGATGGTGGCGAGCCAGAAGTGCGCGTTGATCAGGCCGGTGCTGTGCATCTGCTCGCGGCCGAAGACTTTCGGGATCATGTGGTACAGCGAGCCGATGGAGATCATCGCCACCCAGCCCAGCGCCCCGGCATGCACGTGGCCGATGGTCCAGTCGGTGTAGTGGGACAGCGAGTTCACCGTCTTGATGGCCATCATCGGGCCTTCGAAGGTGGACATGCCGTAGAAGGCCAGGGACACCACCAGGAAGCGCAGGATGGGGTCGGTGCGCAGCTTATGCCAGGCGCCGGAGAGGGTCATCATGCCGTTGATCATGCCGCCCCAGCTCGGGGCCAGGAGGATCAGCGACATCACCATGCCCAGGGACTGCGCCCAGTCGGGCAGGGCGGTGTAGTGCAGGTGGTGCGGGCCGGCCCAGATGTACAGGGTGATCAGCGCCCAGAAGTGGACGATGGACAGGCGGTAGGAGTAGACCGGGCGCTCGGCCTGCTTGGGCACGAAGTAGTACATCATGCCGAGGAAGCCGGTGGTCAGGAAGAAGCCCACGGCGTTGTGGCCGTACCACCACTGGACCATGGCGTCGGTGGCGCCGGAGTAGATGGAGTAGGACTTGAACCAGCCGACCGGGATCTCCAGGTTGTTGACGATGTGCAGCATCGCGGTCACCAGGATGAAGCCGCCGTAGAACCAGTTGCCCACATAGATGTGCTTGGTCTGGCGCTTGACGATGGTGCCGAAGAACACCACGGCGTAGGTGACCCAGACGATGGCGATCAGGATGTCGACCGGCCATTCCAGCTCGGCGTACTCCTTGGAGGAGGTGTAGCCCAGCGGCAGGGTGATGGCGGCCAGTACGATCACCGCCTGCCAGCCCCAGAAGGTGAAGGCGGCCAGGCTATCGGAGATCAGACGGGTCTGACAGGTGCGTTGCACCACGTAGTAGGACGTTGCGAACAGAGCACAGCCGCCGAAGGCGAAGATCACCAGGTTGGTGTGCAACGGGCGAAGTCGCCCGAAACTGGTCCACGGCAAGCCGAGGTTCAGCTCGGGCCATACCAACTGTGAGGCGATGAAAACACCCATCCCCATTCCTAGTATTCCCCAGACCACCGTCATGATGGCGAACTGGCGGATTACCTTATAGTTATAAGCAGTCGGACTGATTGCTGTGCTCATTCTAAGGTTCCACGGTTTTTTTGCTATTTAGGGACAAAAAACGGCGGCAAGTATGTAGAAAGCCACTAGGCAATGCAACGCGCCGGAATAAGCCCCGGAGCCGCTGCGCATGCTGCTTTGAAGGCATTTCTGCCAATGTTTTTCTGGCTTTCTATCGGCGTGGAAACCCTGATAAGCGTAGGGATTCCCCCAATTACTGCCGACTCACGGATGGAATGAGCTTAGTCTTGATCTAGAGCAGTGTGAAGGAATGGCGCGCGCGAGGTGCGACACTTGGTCGCGTAACTGCGCGGAAGTTGCTCGCGCCCGGGCGGGCGCGAGCGGAGGGTGGATCAGTTGGCGTTTTCCGGGCGGGAAATGTTGTAGATGTACGCGGCCAGGACGTGGACCTTGTCCTTGCCCAGGTAGGCTTCCTGGGCCGGCATCTGGCCCTGGCGGCCATGGCGGATGGTCTGCTGCAGCTGGGCGAAGCCCGAGCCGTAGATGAACGCACCCGGGTGGGTCAGGTCCGGCGCGCCCAGGGCGGCGGTGCCCTTGCCTTCCGGGCCGTGGCAGGCGACGCAGGTGGTGGCGAAGAGTTTCTCGCCATTGGCCACCTGGGCATCGGTCACGCCTTCGGGCAGCTTGCGGCCGTCCAGCTTGGTGGTGACGAACGCGGCCACGTCATGCACGCCCTGGTCGCCCAGCACCTCGCCCCAGGCCGGCATCACCGCGTGGCGCCCGCCGAGGATGGTGGTCTGGATGGTTTGCGCGTCGCCGCCCCAGCGCCAGTCCTGGTCGGTCAGGTTGGGGAAGCCCATGGCGCCCTTGGCGTCGGAGCCGTGGCAGATCGAGCAGTAGGTGGCGAACAGACGTTCGCCGGTCTTCATGGCCTGTGGGTCCTTGGCCACGTCTTCGACGGACATGGCCGAGTACTTGGCGAAGATCGGCGCGTATTTCTCGTCGGCCAGGGCCTGCTCGCGTTCCAACTGCTTAACCTGGGTCCAGCCGTCGGTGTAGCCCGGCAGTACGCCTTTCCAGTTGCCCAGGCCCGGGTACAGGGCCAGGTAGCCGACGGCGAAGACGATGGTGCCCACGAACAGCAGGAACCACCAGCGCGGCAGCGGGTTGTCGTATTCCTCGATACCGTCGAAGGAGTGCCCCATGGTCTGGTCGGTGGCGCCCTTGGTCTCGCCGCTGCGGGTGGCGAAGACCAGCCATAGCAGGGCGATCAGCGATCCGACGGTCAGTACGGTGATGTACAGACTCCAGAAGGTAGTCATGCTTTGTTGCTCCCAGAAGCTTGTTCATGCTCGGCGTGGCGCAGAGCCTGCGGATCGTCGGCGAAGGGCAGCAGGGCGTCGGCGTCGAAGCGCTGCTTGCGCTTGCCGCTGTAGGCCCAGAGGGTGACGCCGATGAAGGCGAGCATCACCACGACGGTGCCGAGGCCGCGGATGGTTCCGATGTCCATGGCCATCACCGCTTGTTCTTGATCGCTGTGCCCAGGCCTTGCAGGTAGGCCACCACGGCGTCCATCTCGGTCTTGCCCTGAACGCTCTCGCGGGCGCCGGCGATGTCCTCGTCGGTGTAGGGCACGCCGAGGGTGCGCATGGCCTTGAGCTTGCCTTCGATGTCCTTGCCGTCGAGCTTGTTCTCGACCAGCCAGGGGTAGGCCGGCATCTTCGACTCCGGCACCACGTTGCGCGGGTTGTACAGGTGCGCGCGGTGCCAGTCGTCGGAGTAGCGGCCGCCGACGCGGGCCAGGTCCGGGCCGGTACGCTTGGAGCCCCACAGGAAGGGGTGGTCCCAGACGCTCTCGCCGGCCACGGAGTAGTGGCCGTAGCGCTCGGTCTCGGCGCGGAACGGGCGGATCATCTGCGAGTGGCAGCCGACGCAGCCCTCGCGGATGTAGATGTCGCGGCCTTCCAGCTGCAGGGCGGTGTAGGGCTTCATGCCTTCCACCGGGGTGTTGGTCACGTCCTGGAAGAACAGCGGGACGATCTGCGTCAGGCCGCCGATGCTCACGGCCACGGCCATGCACAGGGCCAGCAGGCCGACGTTCTTCTCGAGTACTTCGTGTTTCATCAGTGGGCTCCTACGACGGCGGGAATCCGGGCGGCCGCTTCAGCTTCCTCGGCTTTGGAGGAGGCGATGGTGCGCCAGGTGTTGTAGGCCATGATCAGCATGCCGCTGAGGAACACGGCGCCGCCGATCATGCGCACGACGAAGCCGGGGTGGCCGGCGGCGAGCGCTTCGACGAAGGAGTAGGTGAGGGTGCCGTCGGCGTTGACCGCACGCCACATCAGGCCCTGGGTGATGCCGTTGACCCACATCGAGGCGATGTAGAGCACGGTGCCGATGGTGGCCAGCCAGAAGTGCGCGTTGATCAGGCCCACGCTGTGCATCTGCTCGCGGCCGAACACTTTCGGGATCATGTGGTACAGCGAGCCGATGGAGACCATGGCGACCCAGCCGAGGGCGCCGGCGTGCACGTGGCCGATGGTCCAGTCGGTGTAGTGGGAGAGGGCGTTGACGGTCTTGATGGCCATCATCGGGCCTTCGAAGGTGGACATGCCGTAGAAGGCCAGGGAGACCACCAGGAAGCGCAGGATGGGGTCGCTGCGCAGCTTATGCCAGGCCCCGGAGAGGGTCATCATGCCGTTGATCATGCCGCCCCAGGAGGGTGCCAGGAGGATCAGCGACATCACCATGCCCAGGGACTGCGCCCAGTCGGGCAGGGCGGTGTAGTGCAGGTGGTGCGGGCCGGCCCAGATGTACACCGCGATCAGTGCCCAGAAGTGCACGATCGACAGGCGATAGGAGTACACCGGACGCTCGGCCTGCTTGGGTACGAAGTAGTACATCATCCCCAGGAAGCCGGCGGTGAGGAAGAAGCCCACGGCGTTGTGGCCGTACCACCACTGCACCATGGCGTCGGTGGCGCCGGAGTAGATGGAGTACGACTTCATGAAGCCGACCGGCAGCTCCAGGTTGTTGACCACGTGCAGCAGCGCCACGGTCAGGATGAAGCCGCCGAAGAACCAGTTGCCCACGTAGATGTGCTTGGTCTTGCGCTTCACCAGGGTGCCGAAGAACACCACGGCGTAGGCGACCCACACGATGGTGATGAGGATGTCGATCGGCCATTCCAGCTCGGCGTACTCCTTGGAGGAGGTGTAGCCCAGCGGCAGGCTGATGGCGGCCAGCAGGATCACCAGCTGCCAGCCCCAGAAGGTGAAGGAGGCCAGGGTGTCGGAGAACAGGCGTACCTGGCAGGTACGCTGCACCGCGTAGTAGCTGGTGGCGAACAGGGCGCAGCCACCGAAGGCGAAGATCACGGCATTGGTGTGCAGTGGGCGCAGGCGCCCGAAGCTCGTCCACGGCAAGCCGAGGTTGAGTTCCGGCCACACCAGCTGGGCGGCGATGACGACGCCGACCAGCATGCCGACGATTCCCCAGATCACCGTCATCACGGCGAACTGGCGGACCACCTTGTAGTTATAAGCGGTCTGATTGGTTGTGCTCATGGTATATGGGCTTCCATCCACGGTTATGGGCTAGCCCATCCCGGCGGGTTCCTTACGGCGAACGCCGCCCCTCCCCCAGGGACAGGTACTAATTACGCAACTAGCGGAGCGAAGAATGGATAAACCCCGGAAACCGAATATTGATTTTGATCAATCGCCCTCGGCGGCCGGCCCGGCGGGGGAGTGTGGCGCTTTGTCGCTGCTGTGGAACCGGCCGGTCGGCGCATTGTCGGCGACCCTCGTCCTGGCCCACGGCGCCGGCGCGCCCATGGACAGCCCGTTCATGGACGAAATGGCCCGGCGCCTGGCCGCTCGCGGCGTGGCGGTGGCGCGCTTCGAGTTCCCCTACATGGCCGCCCGCCGCGAGGACGGCCGCCGGCGCCCGCCGAACCCACAGAAGCAACTGCTGGAGTGCTGGCGCCAGGTGTTCGAACAGGTGCGCAGGCAGGTGCAGGGCCCGCTGGCCATCGGCGGCAAGTCCATGGGCGGGCGCATGGCCAGCCTGCTGGCCGACGAACAGGGCGCCGACGCCCTGGTGTGCCTGGGTTACCCCTTCTACGCCGCGGGCAAGCCGGAGAAGCCGCGGGTGGCGCACCTGGCCGAACTGCGCACGCCGACGCTGATCGTCCAGGGCGAACGCGATGCCCTGGGCGACCGGGCGCATGTGGCGGAATACGTGCTGTCGCCGGCGATCCGTGTCGAGTGGCTGGCGGCGGCGGACCATGACCTGAAGCCGTTGAAGGCGTCAGGGCTGACTCATGAGCAGCATCTGGAGAGCGCGGCGGAGGTGGTGGCGGGGTTTCTGGAGGGGCTTTCGTAGGGGCGAGCTTGCTTGCGAACCAGAGCGTCGCCAGGTTCGGCTTCGGAGTGGCGTGGGAGTCCGTAACCCTCTCCCCAGCCCTCTCCCTGAAGGGAGAGGGGGCCGTCCGTGCCGATGGTGGGATATGGATTCAGCCGGAGCCCCCGGCTGACTCCAACCTCGTCAAACGCGCCGACCAGTCCCCTCTCCCTTCAGGGAGAGGGTTAGGGAGAGGGAGCGGAGTCAATACAGACACCGAAACCGCCGGGAGCGTAGGGCGAATAACCGTTCGCGGTTATCCGCCGCCTGACCTTGGCATCCAAACACTGCGGACTTGAACCCGAAGCACCTGCTTGAGGGCGCTCCGCTCCCGGCCACGAAGCCGGATAGAAGAGGGGTGTATCGGCGTACAACCGCGAACGGTTGTACGCCCTACGCCAACACTCAACGATTGAACCGCTCCACCAGCGAATACTGGCTCTGCGCCGTCCCCGTCAGCTCCTCGCTCAGCTGCGCGGTGCGCTGGGCCTCGTCGGAGGTCTGGTCGGCCAGTTGGGCGATGGTGGCGATGTTGCGGTTGATCTCCTCGGCCACCGCGCTCTGTTCCTCGGCCGCTGCGGCGATCTGGTTGGCCATGTCGGCGATGTTGGCCACCGAGTCGCTGATGCCCGACAGCGCCTGGTCGGCCAGCAGCACCCGTTCCACGCCTTCGTCGGCCTGGCGGCGGCCGACTTCCATGGCGCTCACCGCGCCCTCGGCGGTTTGCTGCAGCTTGGCGATCAGGCCGTGGATCTGCTCGGTGGATTCGGCGGTGCGCTGGGCCAGCGAGCGCACCTCGTCGGCCACCACGGCGAAGCCGCGGCCCATCTCGCCGGCGCGGGCCGCTTCGATGGCGGCGTTGAGCGCCAGCAGGTTGGTCTGGTCGGCGATGCCCTTGATCACGTCGACCACGCCGCCGATCTCGTTGCTGTCCTGGGCCAGCTGGCTCACCGCCAGGCCCGTCTCGCCCACCGAGGCGGACAGGCGCTGGATGGCCTCGCGGGTCTCGCTGGCCACGCTGCGGCCGCGGCGCGTCAGCTCGTTGGCCTGGCGCGTGGCGTCGGCGGTGCGCTGCACGTTGTTCGCCACTTCCTGGGTGGTGGCGGCCATCTGGTTGACCGCGGTGGCCACCTGCTCGGTCTCCACGCGCTGGCGCTCCAGGCCGGAGGAGCTGTGGTGGGCCAGGGTATCGGCCTGGCGGGCCTGCTCGGTGAGCTGCTCGGCGGTATCCTGCAGGCGCGTCAGGCAGGTCTTCAGGCGCGCTTCCTGGCTGAGGATGGCCATTTCCAGGCGCGCCTGGGCGCCGCGGCTGTCGGTGTACATCTGGGCGATCAGCGGGTCCGAGGTGGTCTGCTCGGCCAGGCGCAGCAGGCGCTTGAGGCCGCGCTGTTGCCAGCCCAGGCCGGCCAGGCCGAGGGGGACGGCGAGCAGGGCGGCGAGGGCGAAGCCCCAGTGCGAGTCGAGCCAGGCGCCGATGAGGAAGGCCACCTGGCTGATCAGGATGAACGGCAGCCAGTCCAGCAGCACCGGCAGCCACAGGTCGCGGCGCGGGATCGCCGGCTTGCCGGTGTTGATCCGCTGGTACAGGGCCTGGGCGCGTTCCACCTGCTCGGCGGTGGGGCGCACGCGCACCGACTCGTAGCCGACGATCTCGTCGCGCTCGAAGATGGGCGTGACGTAGGCGCTGACCCAGTAGTGGTCGCCGTTCTTGCAGCGGTTCTTGACGATGCCCATCCACGGCTTGCCGTTCTTCAGCGTGGCCCACATGTGGGCGAACACCGCGGGCGGCACGTCGGGATGGCGCACCAGGTTGTGCGGCGAGCCCACCAGCTCGTCCCGCGCGAAGCCGCTGATGTCGATGAAGGCATCGTTGGCATAGGTGATCACGCCACGGCTGTTGGTGGTGGAGATCAGGCGTTGTTCCGCCGGGTAGGTGCGTTCACGCTGGGTGACGGGCTGGTTGTTGCGCATTCAGGGCAAGGTCCACGAAGAAGGCATGTGACGGTTTTGTTATCGGCTGGGATCAACGGAAGTTGAAGCCTTGTTCGATATTTGGCGTGGGAATATTGGCAGTGGACGATATCAAAATGCTACTTGTCACATGGTCGTAAGAGATTTTCCTATGAGCTAATAAGTTTTTATACAGGACCTGGGCCGGGTGAAAGGTGGGGCATGGCTTCTCGTAGGAGCGGGCCCTGCCCGCGAATCGCGCGCAGGGCGCGCTCCTACAAACACCGCGCTCCGTAGGATGGGTTGAGCGAAGCGATACCCATCACTGCAACCGCATGGGTTTCGCAAGCTCAACCCATCCTACGAAAGCGTCCTCGCGCAGCCCTCAGATCAAGCTGCGCAGCACGTAGTGCAGGATCCCCCCGGCCTTGAAGTACTCCACCTCGTTGAGGGTGTCGATGCGGCACAGCACCTCGAAGCTGTCCTGCTTGCCGTCCTCGCGGGTGACTTCCACCTTCAGCGTCATGTGCGGCTTCAGCTCGCCGTCCAGGCCGCGGATGTTCAGCACTTCCTTGCCGGTGAGGTTCAGCGCCTTGCGGTCCTGGCCGCCGGTGAACTGCAGCGGCAGCACGCCCATGCCCACCAGGTTGGAGCGGTGGATGCGCTCGAAGCTCTCGGCGATCACCGCCTTCACCCCCAGCAGGTTGGTGCCCTTGGCTGCCCAGTCGCGGGACGAACCGGTGCCGTACTCCTTGCCGGCGATGATCAGCAGCGGCGTGCCCTCGGCCTGGTAGCGCATGGCCGCGTCGTAGATCGCCAGCTTCTCGCCGCTGGGCACGTGCAGGGTGTTGCCGCCTTCCTCGCCGCCGAGCATCTCGTTCTTGATGCGGATGTTGGCGAAGGTGCCGCGCATCATCACCTCGTGGTTGCCGCGCCGCGAGCCGTAGGAGTTGAAGTCGGCATAGGCCACGCCGTGCTCGCTGAGGTAGCGCCCGGCGGGGCTGTCCTTCTTGATGTTGCCGGCGGGGGAGATGTGGTCGGTGGTCACCGAGTCGCCCAGCACCGCCAGCACCCGGGCCTTCTCGATGTCGGCCACCTTCGGCGGGGCGTCGGCGATGTGCTCGAAGAACGGCGGGTGCTGGATGTAGGTGGAGTCGGCCTGCCAGGTGTAGGTCTGCGCCTGCGGCACTTCGATGGCGCGCCACTTCTCGTCGCCCTGGAACACCTCGGCGTATTCCTTGTGGAACATGGCGGTGTCGACCTTCTGGATCGCCTCGGCGATTTCCCGCTGGCTCGGCCAGATGTCCTTCAGGTACACCGGCTGGCCGTCCTTGCCGGTGCCCAGGGCGTCCTTCGTCAGGTCCAGGCGCACGCTGCCGGCCAGGGCGTAGGCCACCACCAGGGGCGGCGAGGCCAGCCAGTTGGTCTTCACCAGCGGGTGCACGCGGCCTTCGAAGTTGCGGTTGCCGGAGAGCACCGAGGCCACCGTCAGGTCGGCCTGCTGGATGGCCTTCTCGATGGGCTCCAGCAGTGGCCCGGAGTTGCCGATGCAGGTGGTGCAGCCGTAGCCCACCAGGTCGAAGCCCAGCTCGTCCAGGTACTGGGTCAGGCCGGCGGCCTTGAAGTAGTCGGTGACCACCTTGGAGCCGGGCGCCAGCGAACTCTTCACCCAGGGCTTGCGCTGCAGGCCCTTCTCCAGCGCCTTCTTCGCCAGCAGCCCGGCGGCCATCATCACGCTGGGGTTGGAGGTGTTGGTGCAGGAGGTGATGGCGGCGATGACCACCGCGCCGTCCTGAAGGTGGTAGCTCTTGCCTTCGTGCTGGTACTCGACGCCCTGGCTCTCGGTGCTGCCCACCGCGGCGCCGCCACCGCCTTCATTGAGCAGGCGCGAGACCTCCGGGCTGCGCGCGGCCTTGGGCTGCAGCGCGAGGAAGTCGGCGAAGGCCTTGCCCACCTGGCCCAGCGGCACGCGGTCCTGCGGGCGCTTGGGCCCGGCCAGGCTGGCCTCGACGTCGCCCATGTCCAGTTGCAGGGCATCGGTGAATACCGGCTCGTGGCCCTTTTCGCGCCACAGGCCCTGGGCCTTGCAGTAGGCCTCCACCAGCTTGACCGTCTCTTCCGGGCGGCCGGACAGGCGCAGGTAGCCCAGGGTGATCTCGTCCACCGGGAAGAAGCCGCAGGTGGCGCCGTATTCCGGAGCCATGTTGGCGATGGTGGCGCGGTCGGCCAGGGGCAGGTCGGCCAGGCCGTCGCCGTAGAACTCGACGAATTTCCCCACCACGCCCTTCTGCCGCAGCATCTGGGTGACGGTGAGCACCAGGTCGGTGGCGGTGATGCCCTCCTTGAGCTTGCCGGTGAGCTTGAAGCCGACCACCTCGGGAATCAGCATCGACACCGGCTGGCCGAGCATCGCCGCCTCGGCCTCGATGCCGCCGACGCCCCAGCCGAGCACGCCCAGGCCGTTGATCATGGTGGTGTGCGAGTCGGTGCCGACCAGGGTGTCGGGGAAGGCGTAGGTGCGCCCGTCCTCGTCCCTGGTCCACACGGTGCGGCCCAGGTATTCCAGGTTGACCTGGTGGCAGATGCCGGTGCCCGGCGGCACCACGCGGAAGTTGTCGAAGGCGTTCTGGCCCCAGCGCAGGAAGGCGTAGCGTTCGCCGTTGCGCTGCATCTCGATCTCGACGTTCTCGGCGAAGGCGGCGTGGCTTGCGTAGCGGTCGACCATCACCGAGTGGTCGATGACCAGGTCCACCGGCGACAGCGGGTTGATCTTCTGCGGATCGCCCCCGGCCTTGGCCATGGCGTCGCGCATGGCGGCCAGGTCGACCACCGCCGGCACCCCGGTGAAGTCCTGCATCAGCACCCGCGCCGGGCGGTACTGGATCTCGCGGTCGGAACGGCGCTCCTTCAGCCAGCCGGCCAGGGCCCGCAGGTCGTCGGCGTTGACCGTATGGTTGTCCTCCCAGCGCAGGAGGTTTTCCAAGAGCACCTTGAGCGACTTCGGCAGCTTGTCCAGGTCGCCGAGCTGCTTGGCGGCTTCCGGAAGGCTGTAATAGTGGTAGGTCTTGCCGCCCACCTCGAGGGTGCGAAGGCTGTTCAGGCTGTCCACTGCGGGCATGACGTTCTCCTCAGGCTGGATTCTGCCGGTGATCGACGGCACCGCTGCGATACTGGCGGAAAGTCCGGGCGGACTTCCTGGCTTGGCGCAAAAGGAATGCAGATTGGCAGTCATCTTCTGCATATCGGGCGGCATCCTGGCGACTTCCGGCATGCGCTCTCCGGGGCACGGCAAGCCCTGGATCGCGACTTCGGAACTCTCAAACTAGACCGCTGCGCGCGGTCCTGCCATGGGTTCTGGACCTTTTGCCGCAGCCGGGGGTTCCCCTGGCGTGCGGCGAATCCGGGTGAAAGCCGGCCGCGCAGCGACTATAGTGCGCGGCCAAGGAGACACCCCGATGAACACCCTGCTACTGCATTGCCGCCCGGGCTTCGAGAACGAGGTCTGCGCGGAGATTTCCGACCTGGCCGCCGGCCTCGACGTGGCCGGTTACGCCCGCGCCAAGCCGGCCACCGCCTATGCCGAGTTCGTCTGCCAGGAGGCCGACGGCGCCGACCGGCTGATGCGCCAGCTGCGCTTCGCCGAGCTGATCTTCCCGCGCCAATGGGCCCGCGGCACCGGCTTCGTGCAGTTGCCCGAGCAGGACCGCATCGGCGCGCTGCTGGAGGAGCTGGGCCCGTACCCGCTGTGCGGCAGCCTGTGGCTGGAAGTCTTCGACAGCAACGACGGCAAGGAACTGTCGACCTTCTGCCGCAAGTTCGAAAAGCCCCTGCGCGCCGCCCTGGTCAAGGCCGGCAAGCTGCGCGAGGACCCGAGCCTGCCGCGCCTGCTGCTGACCTTCCGCTCCGGCCGCGAGGTCTTCGTCGGCCTCGCCGAGCCGCGCAACAGCGCCATGTGGCCGATGGGCATCCCGCGCCTGCGGTTCCCCCGCGAGGCGCCCAGCCGCTCCACCCTCAAGCTGGAAGAGGCCTGGCACCACTTCATCCCGCGCGGCGAATGGGACAAGCGCCTGGCGCCGGGCATGCTCGCCGTCGACCTGGGCGCGGCGCCCGGCGGCTGGACCTGGCAACTGGTCAACCGCGAGATGCGGGTGATCGCCGTGGACAACGGGCCCATGGCCGAGAACCTGATCTACTCCGGCCTGGTGGACCACCAGCGCGCCGACGGCTATGTGTTCCGCCCGCGGCAGATGGTCGACTGGATGGTCTGCGACATCGTCGAGAAGCCGGCGCGCACCGGCTGGCTGATCGACACCTGGATCGGCGAGGGCCTGTGCCGAGAGGCGGTGGTCAACCTGAAGTTGCCGATGAAGCAGCGCTACGCCGAGGTGCGCAAGATCCTCGAACGCCTGCGCGAGAGTTTCCGCGAGCGCGGCCTGCGCGTGGCCATCGGCTGCAAGCAGCTGTACCACGACCGCGAGGAAGTCACGGTGCACCTGCGACGCCTGTAGGCGCCTGCGACCCGCGACCTTCGGCGACTTGCCGTTGCGCCGCGCAGCGACCATGCTGTGCGGCGCACCCCCTCCCGGAGCCGCTCGTGAAGCGAAAGTTGCCCTCGCTGCTGGGCAGTTACAGCCGCATGTTGTTGCCGCGCCGTGGCCTGGGCCGCGGCGAGCGCCTGCCGAACCTGGCCATGGACAGCCGCAGCCTGCGCTTCGACGCCCGCCACCTGCGCGCCTACCGCCAGCACTTCGGCCTGGACCCGGCGCTGGGCGTGCCGCTGCTCTACCCGCAGGTGATCAGCCTGCCGCTGCACCTGCGCCTGCTCAGCCGCTCGCGCATGCCGCTGTCGATCCTCGGGCTGATCCACCTGCGCAGCCACATCCAGCGCTACCGCATGCTCGACGAGGACGCCCAGCTGCAGCTGGACTGCCGCATCCTCACCAGCCGGCGCAGCCCGCTGGGGCTGGAGGTGGACGTGGCGACCGAGGTCTGGCACCACGACATGCTCTACTGGCAGTCGATCACCACCTACCTGCGCCGCGGCGACTTCCTCGACGACCACGCCGAGCCCGACGCGCTGCCCGAGCGCGCCCAGTGGCACACCCTCGACGTGCCCGCGCACCCCGGCGTGCAGTGGCGCGTGCCGAAGATCGCCGGCTGGCGCTACGCCGGCCTGAGCGGCGACTTCAACCCGCTGCACCTGTCGCGCCTGATGGCCTCGCGCTACGGCTTCGGCAAACCCTTCGCCCACGGCATGTGGAGCCTGGCGCGCAGCCTCACCGGCCGGCGCCTGGCCGAGCAGGTGCGCCTGGACGTGCACTTCAAGGCGCCGCTGCCGCTGGGCAGCCAGGTGCGCCAGAGCCACCGCCGCCTGGGCCACAAGGAACAGTGGGCGCTGCTGCCGGTGGACGGCGGCGACGAGCCGATGCTGCTGGCCCAGCTGGACGAGGCGCCCGCCGGGCCGCTGCGCTGATTCAGCGGCCGGCCGCCAGGCGCGGCTGCAGCGGCAGCAGGGCGGGCAACTGCACTTCGCCCTGCAGGTCCACCGCGGCGAGCTTCCAGGAACCGTTGAACAGGTATTGGCCGCTGAAACCGCTGACCAGCAGGCCGATCTCGTCCCCCGCCGCCAGGCTGGCGCTGACCGCGTTGAGCCGCGTGGCGCCCTGGTTGAGCAACGGCTTGACCTGTTCGTCCAGCACCCGCGTGCGGCCGTCGGCGCCACGGATCGCCAGCGAGGCGAACAGCAGCGCCTGGTCGCCCGGGCCGAGCGGCCGGGCCAGGCGAATCTCCGCGCTGCCGAGCAGGGCGCTGGGTTCGGCGACCTGCTGCAGCGGGATGAAGGTGCGCGGCTGCAAGAGGCCGCTGCTGACCGGGCGCACCGGCGTTGGCGGCAGGGCCACGACGGGGCCGGGTGCGGGCAGCTCGTCCAGCGCCAGGCCCTGGTCCAGGTCGAGGCTGACGCACAGCGACGGCACGCTGTCGGCGGCGCCGGGGCGTTGGCGCAGCTTCTCCTCGTACCAGGCGAGGATGCCCTGGTAGAGGTCGATGGCGCGCCCGCCGCAGTGGATCACCGGCTCGTTGTTGAACGGCGGCAGGCCGCTCCAGGCCTGCAGCGGCGGCGGCAGGATATGCCCGCCCTGCATGCCCAGCAGGCGCACGTCGGCGCTGCCCTGGCGCAGGCACTGGCGGATCTGCAGGCCCTGGTCGAGGGGGAACAGGGTATCGCGCAGGCCCTGGATCAGCAGGGCGTCGGCGTGGGGCCGGCGGCCCTCGGCGCAGTAGCGCGCCAGGCTGTGGGCGGCCAGTTCGGCGCGCACCGGTTCGGCCATGCGCCCGCTGGCGCTGTGCAGGTAGTCGGCCTGGGCGAACTTGCCCAGGTCGTAGCCGGTGGCGATGCCCAGGCCCAGCAGCACGCCGCCCCAGCCCATCTTCAACTGGCCGCCCGGGGCCAGGGCGTCGCTCAGGTCGTACCAGGTGGCGATGGGCACTATGGCGTCGATGCGCGGGTCCTCGCTGGCCGCCAGCAGCTGCACGGCGCCGCCGTAGCTCTCGCCGAGCATGCCCACGCGCGGGTCGCCCGGGCCGTCCATGCGCAGGCGCGGCAGGTGCGCGGCGGCCCAGTCGATCACCGCGCTGGCATCGCTCACCTCGAAGCGCGGGTCCATCATCTCGATGCGCCCGTCGCTGCCGCCCCAGCCGCGCTGGTCGTAGCTGAGCACCCAGTAGCCGGCCTTCCAGGCCTTGAGCGCGGCGCGGCCGGACATCATGTTCTTGCCGTAGAAACCCTCCGGCCCGGTCACCCGCCAGCCGCCCCAGCCGTGGGTGTGGACGATCAGCGGCGCCGTCTCGCCGGCCTTCAGCGCCGGCTGGAACACGGTGGCGGACAGCCGCGTGCCGTCGCGGGCGGTGATCAGCGCGTCGTACCAGGTGGCGGGCAGATCCTGGCCGGCGCTGGCGGAATAGTCGGGGAGGTTGTCGCGGGCGGCGCAGCCGGCGAGCAGCAAGGCGAGGCAGAGCAGGGCGGGCAGGCGCATGGACTGGGACATCCGCTGTCGGGGAAGGCGCCGAGCTTAGCCCAGCGGGCCAGGCCACGGGCCCGACGAAAGATTGGCCCGCCGCCGTTCGCCCGCCAGGCGTGACCCTGCCCCCGCTTTGGGCGACAATGCGCCATTCGTTTTGCGGAGCCTTTCCATGTCCCAACCTGTCGACGCCATTCTCGACGCCACCGGCCTGAACTGCCCCGAACCGGTCATGATGCTGCACAACAAGGTGCGCGACCTGCCGGCCGGCGGCCTGCTCAAGGTCATCGCCACCGACCCCTCCACCCGCCGCGACATCCCCAAGTTCTGCATCTTCCTCGGCCACGAACTGGTGGAACAGCAGGAAGAGGCGGGCACCTACCTGTACTGGATCCGCAAGAAGCTCGATTGAGCCTCTCATCGCCGACGATGTTTCCTGGGCGTAGGGCGAATAACCGTTCGCGGTTATCCGCCGTTTGGCCTTGGCCGAACCCCGCTCGGGGCCGAGCCTGGACATGCTTGCGGGGAGCGCCAGGCCCGGCCATGGCGTTGACGATGAGATAGGCCAGTCGGCGGATAACGCCGTAGGCGTTATGCGCCCTACGCCGGCCACCACGAAACACCTCGCGCTTGACCTTTCCATGGCGAAAACGAATGCTGCCCGTTCTCCATCATTGGAAATGGACATGCCCGCCATGAAAGCCCTGGACATCGAGGCCGTGCAGGCCTTCGTGCTGGTCGCCGAGCTGAAGAGCTTCACCCGCGCCGCCGAGGCCCTGGCCAGCACCCAGTCGGCGGTGAGCCTGAAGATCAAGCGCCTGGAAGACCACCTCGGCCGCCGCCTGCTGGAGCGCACGCCGCGGTTGGTGCGCCTGTCCGCCGACGGCGGGGTGTTCCTGGAGGCGGCCCGCGGCCTGGTGGCGGCGCACCGCCAGGCGCTGGGCGCGTTCGCCGGCGGCCAACCCAGGCGGCTGGTGGTGGGCATCAGCCACCATATCGTCGGCGCCGAACTGCCGGGCTTGCTGCGCCAGCTCACCCGCGCCGAGCCGGGCCTGCTGCTGGAACTGCGGGTGGACAGCTCGCGGGAAACCCTGGAACGCTTCGACCGTGGCGAACTGGACGTGGCCCTGGTGCTGCAACAGGGCCCACCGCGGCAGGACGGCGAGGTGGTGCTGCAGGAACCCTTCGCCTGGATGGGCGCTGCCGACTTCCAGCCATTGCCCGGCCAACCGCTGCCCCTGGCCACCCAGGCCGAGCCTTGCAGCGTGCGGCGCATGGCGGTGGACGCCCTGGACCAGGCCGGGGTGGCCTGGCGCGAGGTGTTCGTCGGCGGTGGGTTGATGACCATTGGCGCGGCGGTCAGCGCCGGGATAGCCGTGGCGGCCCTGGGCCGCCGGGTGGCGCCGGCGGGCTGCGAGGACGTGGGGGCGCGGCTGGGGCTGCCGGCGTTGCCGGGGCGGGATGTGTTGCTGTTTTCCCATCCGCGGGATGCGCAGGCGCGGGGGATGTTGCGGACGTTGGTGGCGGCGGTGCGGAGTACGGTGGGGTAGGGGATGGCTATCCGACCTGGGGGCTTTTCGTAGGAGCGAGGTTGCTCGCGAACGAGGCTTCCTGGGACTTCAGCGCCAGACCAAGAGCACCCTCTCCCCAGCCCTCTCCCTGAAGGGAGAGGGGGCTTGTCCGTGCCGGCTGCAAGCCTGATGTTCGCCGGATACGCCAGAGTTTCCGGCTGACTCCGTAATACCCGTTTCTGCCCAACGGTCCCCTCTCCCTTCAGGGAGAGGGTTAGGGAGAGGGAGCGGAGTCAATCCGAAACATCGCAGTTACCGGGAAACTCCATTCGCGAGCAAGCTCGCTCCTACGAAAAGCCCACCCTCACCCCACCAGCACCCGCGCCACCCGCGCCACGCCCCAGGCCATGCCCAGCACCATGAAGGCGCCGAAGGCCAGCCCTGCCAGCTGTGCCGCCAGTTCCCGTTTCTGCCTGTCGTTCATGGCAGTCGCTCCAGTCCTGGCCGTGCCAGGTACAGGACTTCGTAGCCGACGCTGTCCGCACGCAGCTCCAGCGCCCCGGCGCTCACGCTGAAACGCAGCAGCCTCCAGCGTTGCAGGTCGGCCACTACCCAGACCGCCAGCACATCCTCCCGGTCCAGCAACGCCTCGCCGGCGGCCAGGGCGCCGTCGCGCAGGGCGGCGGCGCCTCTACCTGGCAAGGGTAGTTCTTCGCGGTACAGCGCGCGGGCCGGGCGATCGAAGGCCGGGCCGCGGCGGGCGTCCAGGGGCAGCCAGGTTTCCACCGGCGGGCGGCCGAAGGCGTCGATCACCCCCTGGAAGGCTTCTCCGGCCAGGAAGGCCGCGGCGGCGGCCGGTTCGTGCCAGAGGTAGATTGAGGCGTAGAGGTTGCCTTCGGCGCCGTGGCGGCCCTTTTCCTGGAGGACGAAGGCCTTGCACGCCAGGCCCGGCCAGGCGTCCCACTGCGGGCCCTTGGCGGCGGCGCGTTGGCGGATGGCGTCGAGATCGTGCTCCGCCGGCAGGCGGTGGCTGTATTGCATGGCGAACATGGCGGGCTCCTTTTCAGCGTGGGCTGGAAGGAGTCTGCTCGGTCTAAATTATGTAAAACAGATATGGACGATTGTTTCAGTGATTTGATCTAGAAATCATTGAAACCCAGCTCGCCCTGGGCCTGTTCCGGCTTCGGCCGTGCCGGGCGCTGGCGGGCCGGTGGTAAGGGCGCCTTGCGTGGAGCGCTGTTTTCCGCTTCCGGCTCCGGCGGCGGCAGGGCCAGGCGGCAACTGCGCACCGTCCACCAGCGCGGCAGCAGCTGGCGCACTTCGCTGCGGCCGAAGCGGTCGTCGATCAGCCAGACCACGCCTTCGTCCTGCTGGGTGCGGATCACCCGGCCGGCCGCCTGCACCACCTTCTGCAGGCCGGGGTAGAGGTAGGTGTAGTCGTAGCCGTCGCCGAACTGGTTATGCATGCGCTGGCGGATTTCCTCGTTCACCGTGTTCACCTGGGGCAGCCCCAGGGTGGCGACGAAGGCGCCGATCAGGCGGTCGCCGGGCAGGTCGATGCCCTCGCCGAAGGCGCCGCCGAGCACCGCG
The DNA here is from genome assembly GCF_001586155.1 of Pseudomonas citronellolis. Classification (NCBI taxonomy): domain Bacteria; kingdom Pseudomonadati; phylum Pseudomonadota; class Gammaproteobacteria; order Pseudomonadales; family Pseudomonadaceae; genus Pseudomonas; species Pseudomonas citronellolis. The sequence continues at coordinate 4,007,479 of NZ_CP014158.1, read as the reverse complement.
AAGCCGATGCCGCGGCCGCCGTTGCGGAATTGTTCGAGGAAGCCCTCGCGCGCGGTCTCGTCCATGTTGCGCGCCTGCACCCAGACCGGCACGCCCGGCTCGTCGCGGACGAAGCGTTCGCGCACCTGCTCCAGGTAGGCGTAGCTGCTGAAGAAGGCCAGGTAGTTGCCCGGCCGCTCGTGGTACTGGCGCGCCATCAGCTCGCAGATCGGCCGCACCGACTGGGCGCGGTGCTGGTAGCGGGTGGACAGGTTGCGCACCACCTGCACCTCCAGCTGCTCGGCGCGGAACGGCGACTCCACGTCGATCCAGGCGGTGTTCTCGGGCAGGCCCAGCAGGTCGCGGTAGTAGTGCGCCGGCGTCAGGGTGGCGGAGAACAGCGTGCAGCTGTGCGCTTCCTCGAAGCGCGGGGCGAGGAAGGGCGCGGGGATGACGTTGCGCAGGCACAGCGTGGAGTAGACCCGGCCGCTTTCGCTCTGGCGGCGGGTGATGTCGAACAGCGAATGCTCGCCGAAGGCCTCGGCCAGGCGGCAGAAGGCCATGGCGTCGAGGTAGAAGCTCAGCAGCTCCAGGCTGTTGCCGTCGGGCTGCTCGCTGAGGTGGTCGGTGATGGCGGTCACCGCCTTCTGCAGCGCGAGGATGAACAGCTCCGGGGCCAGCGGGTAGACCTGGTATTCCAGCTCCTGGTCGCGGTGCAGCTGGTTCCAGTGGCGGCCGACGCGTTCCAGCGCGCCCTTGAGCTTGGCCGGGGCGACGCGGCGCAGGTCCTGGAAGTCGGCCTGGTCCAGCTCGCCGGTGTACATCTTGCGCCCGCGCTCCACCAGGTTGTGGGCCTCGTCCACCAGCAGCGCCACCTTCCATTCGTTGAGCGCGGTGAGGGCGTAGAGCAGGGCACTCATGTCGAAGTAGTAGTTGTAGTCGCACACCACCACGTCGGCCCAGCGGCTCAGTTCCTGGCTCAGGTAGTAGGGGCAGATGGCGTGCTCGCGGGCCACCTCGCGGACCCGCGCCTGGTCCAGCCAGGCGCCGTCAAGGGCAGCCAGGCGCGCGGCCGGCAGGCGGTCGTAGAAGCCCTTGGCCAGCGGGCAGGAGTCGCCGTGGCAGGCCTTGTCCGGGTGTTCGCAGGCCTTGTCGCGGGCCACGTGCTCCAGCACCCGCAGCGGCAGCTCGGGCTCGTCCTGGCGCAGGCTGGCCAGGGCTTCCAGGGCCAGGCGCCGGCCGGGGGTCTTGGCGCTGAGGAAGAACAACCGGTCCAGGCCCTGGCCGGGCATGGCCTTGAGCTGCGGGAACAGGGTGCCGAGGGTCTTGCCGATGCCGGTGGTGGCCTGGGCCATCAGGTGGCGGCCGTCGCGGGCGGCGCGGTACACCGCCTCGGCGAGCTGGCGCTGGCCGTGGCGGAACTGCGGCCAGGGGAAGCGCAGGCTTTCCAGGGCGCCATCGCGGGCCGCGCGGTGGGCCATCTCGCGTTCGGCCCAGACCACGAAGCGCTGGCAGTGCTCCTCGAAGAAGGCGTGCAGTTCGTCGGCGCTGAAGCTTTCCTGGAACACCGTTTCCTTCTGCGTCATGACGTTGAAGTAGACGACCGCCAGGTCGATCTGCTCCAGGTCCTGCAGGGCGCAGAGCAGCCAGCCGTAGACCTTGGCCTGGGCCCAGTGCAGCTGGCGGTGGTTGTCGGGGATGCGCGAGATGTCGCCGCGGTGCGTCTTGATCTCTTCCAGGCAGTTGCGCGCCGGGTCGTAGCCGTCGGCGCGGCCGCGCACCAGCAGGTTGCGGTAGGCGCCGGCCAGCGGCAGCTCGGCGAGGTAGCCGGGGCCGCGGCGGCCGACCACGGTGGCGTGGCCGGCCATGCCTTCCTGGGCGGTGGGCGAGGGGGTGAAGCGCAGGTCGAGGTCGCCGACCTTGGCGGTGAATTCGCAGAGGGCGCGCACCGCGACCTGGTAGTTCATGCGGCCGGCTCCCCGGCCCAGGTCACGTAGCAGACCTCCACCGGCATGCCGTGCTCGGCGCAGAAGGCCAGCCAGCGCTTCTGGTTGTCCTGCAGGCGGTCGCCGGGGCCCTTCACCTCGATCATCCGGTAGCCGCGCTCGGCGGGGTAGAATTGGATCAGGTCGGGCATGCCGGCGCGGTTGGCCTGCAGGTCTTCCAGCAGGCGGCCGAACCAGGCCTTCAGGTGCGCCGCCGGCAGGCAGGCCAGGGCCTGTTCCAGCAGGCTTTCGTCCAGCAGCTCCCAGAACACGAAGGGCGATTGCAGGCCCTGCTTCTGGCGGTGGATGCGGGGCATCTCGTCGGCGTAGGCGCCGCTGTCGAGCAGTGCCAGGCGTGCTTCGAACAGCTCGGCGCGGCGGGCGCGGAACCGGCTGTCGTAGAGGTCCGCGGGGCCGGCGTGGAAGGGGTGGAAGAAGGCGCCGGGCAGCGGGGTGAAGATCACTTCCCAGCAGAGCAGGCCGAACAGGCCGAGGACCAGGGTGTTCTCCACGTAGTGCACCGGCGCTTCGGGGCGGGCCAGGTGCAGCTGCACGCACTGCTCGACGCTCAGGCCGGGCTGCGGCTGCAGTTCCAGGTCGATGCGTGGCGGCGGCGCGGCCTTGGCCTTAGCCGGCTGGGCGTGGCCGAGCTGGCGGCGCAGGCGCACCAGGGCGCGCTCGATCAGCTGCGCCTCGGCGGCGTCCTGGGGCTGGGCCGCGACCTGCAGGGCCAGGTCATAGGCTTCGGCGTGGCGTTCCAGGCGCTCCAGCACGCGCACCTGGCGCTGGCGGGCGCTGGCGTGTTCGCTGGCGGCATAGACCTGCAGGGCGCCTTCCCAGTCGGCCTCGCGCTCCAGTTGCTGGCCGATGTGGAACAGCACGCGCCCGCGGCGGCGCTGCAGCTGGGCGGTGCCGCAGTCGACGCTGGCGATCAGCGGCAGCAGTTCCTGGGCGGCGGCGCCCAGGTCGAAGGCTTCGCGGCAGCGTTGCAGGAACAGGTGCGCGTCGATCTCCTCGCGGCTGGCGAAGCCGCGGGATTCGCGGGTCAGCGGGACGGTTTCGTAGCGCAGGATGCCCAGGTCGGTGAGGACGAATTCGGTCCAGTCCTGGTACAGGTTGCCGAAGAACATCAGGCGCAGGCGCTCCACCTGGGGCGCGATGGCCAGGCTGTAGACCGCCTCGTCCAGTTGCGGGCACCAGGCAGCGAAGGTGCGCGGTGCGGGTTCGGCCTCGGCCAGTTCGGCCAGCAGCTCCGGCTTGCGCAACTGGCGGCTGGACAGCTGGGCGCCGAAGCAGTCGAGGATTTCGTCCTTGCGCAGCAGGCCGAAGAGTTCCTCCAGGCCCAACGCGGCGGCGCCATCCAGCCAGCCGGCCTCCAGCAGCGGCGCGGCGGCCCGGCGCGGGCAGCCGATCTCGGCGTAGTCCAGCTTGCTGGCGCGAAAGTGCGGGCCCTTGCGCATGATCAGCCGCACCAACAGGGCGCGGGCCTCCAGCGGCATGGCCTGGAAGTCGCGGAGGAAGGCGCGCTCGGCGGTGTCGAAGAGGTCGTCGTAGCGTTCTTCCAGCCAGCCGAGGGCGCGGTGGAAGTTGGCCAGGTAGTAGAAGCGCGGGTCGGTCTGGAAGGGCATGGGCGAGGGCAGGGGCTGTATCTTTATACAGATATCAGGCGGGATGGGGATTGGCAATCGGTGGGGGATGGGCGGGGGGATTTGTTGGTGGGGGGTTGGGCTTTCGGGCTTTTCGTAGGAGCGAGCTTGCTCGCGAATGGCGTCTCCCTGTCGCTACATCGCCTGGGGTTGACTCCGCTCCCTCTCCCTAACCCTCTCCCTGAAGGGAGAGGGGACCGTTGGGCAGGGCTGGGTGTTCTGGAGTCAGCCGGCAACACCGAAGGTTTCCGGCTGAAACCATTCCTTCTCTCGGCACGGACTAGCCCCCTCTCCCTTCAGGGCGGGGCGCGCAGCCGAGGGCTGGGGAGAGGGTTACGGACTTCGGCCCTGCTCCGGAGCCAGGCTTGGCACCGCTGTTCGCGAGCAAGCTCGCTCCCAGTTTCAACGTAGGCCTTAAGGTTTCCCGCCCCCCGGTCGCCCTGCATTTCAAATCCCCCGTACGACGAGGTCGGGTATGCGCCAGCACAACCGTATCGTATTCCGCTCCATGTTCCGCATCCGCGTGCTCGACGCCGGCGGCGAGCTGCTCGGCTATGTCGCCGACCTGTCCGAAAGCGGCCTGAAGATCCGCTGCGACGTGCTGCTGGCGCCGGACAGCCAGTTGGAGCTGCGCCTGCGCATGCGCGACCGCGAGGAGCGCATGCGCGAGGCGCAGGTGAAGGTGCGTTGCGTGTGGTCGGGGGAGAACGCCCAGACCGGCCAGTACGAGGCCGGCCTTGCGCTGGAGCAGCCTTCGGTTTCCTTCAACGAGCTGATGACCGAGCTGCGCGCCGGGCGCCGCAGCGCCACGCCCAACTGATCAGCCGAGGGTGCCGAGGACGTTCACCGCGACCCGCTCGGGTATCTCGTTCTGCGACAGCACGTGCAGCCCCGGGCTGAAGACCCTTGCATAACGCGCCAGCAGCGGGCGCAGCTGCGGCATCACGGTGAGGATCGGCGGGTGGCCTTCCTTGCGCAGCTTCTCCTTCACCACTGGCATGGTGTTCTGCAGCTGGTTGAGCAGGTTGGGCTCCACCGGGATGTTGTCCAGGCTCACCGGGCCGGCCTGCTGGGCGATGGCCAGGGCGCTGAGCAGGGTGTTCTCCAGGTTGTTGTCGAGGATGAACACCGACAGCTCGCCGCGCTCCCCGGCGATGCCCGAGACGATGCTGCGGCGCAGCGCGTAGCGCACGTCGGAGGCCAGCAGCAGCGGGTCCTTGGTGGTCTCGGCGGCTTCCACCAGGGTGGTGGCGATGCTCACCAGGTCACGCAGCGGCACCTGTTCCTGCAGCAGCTGGCGGTACACCCGGTGCTGCAGGCTGAAGCTCAGCTGCGCGCGCAGGTGCTCGGCGAGCTTCGGCGCCTGGGCCGCCAGGCGCTGCATCAGGTGCTCGACGTCGTCGTGCTTGAAGATGTCCGGCAGGTGCTCGCGGATCACCTTGTTCAGGTGGGTGGCGATGACGCTGGCGCAGTCGATCACCTGGTAGCCCAGGTTGAGCGCGCGCGGCTTGTCTTCCGGGCGGATCCACACCACCGGCATCAGGTAGGCCGGGTCGTGGCCGAGGATGCCGTCGACCTCGCCGTAGGTTTCCGCCGAGGGAATGGCCATCAGGCGGTCGGCGTGCAGCTCGGCGCCGTCGATGCGCTCGCCGCTGATATGGATGGCGTACTGCGAGGCCTTCAGCCGCAGGCTGTCGCGGATGTGGATTTCCGGCAGCAGGAAGCCCAGGCTCTCCGACAGCGTCTGGCGCACGCCGCGCACGCGCTGCACCAGGGGCGCGCCGCCGGCCTCGTTGACCAGCCCGACCAGCTTGTAGCCCAGGGAGATGGACAGCCGCTCCACCAGCGGGATGTCTTCCCAGCCCAGCTGCTGGGCGCGTTCCTGGTCCATGGCCTTGCCGATGGCCTCGACCTGCTCCAGGCTCTGCGCCTCGCCCGGCGGCTCGGCCAGGGACACGCGCCAGGCGACGAAGGCGATCAGCGCGGCGAAGCTGAGGAACGCCAGGTGCGGCATGCCGGGGACTATCGCCAGCACCGTGACGATGCCCGCCACCGTGTACAGCAGCGAGGGCGAGGCGAGCATCTGCCGGCGCACCAGCGCGGTGATCTCCGCCGACTCGTTGACCCGCGTGATGATGATCGCCGCCGCGGTGGACAGCAGCAGCGCCGGGATCTGCGCCGCCAGGCCGTCGCCGATGGTCAGCAGGGCGTACTGGCGGAAGGCGTCGGCGCCGGCCATGGCGTAGACGAACACGCCGATGGCCACGCCGCCGAACAGGTTGATCAGCAGGATCAGGATGCCGGCGATGGCGTCGCCGCGGACGAACTTGCTGGCGCCGTCCATGGCCCCGTAGAAGTCGGCTTCCTTGGACACTTCGGCGCGGCGCTTCTTGGCCTCGGCCTGGTCGATCAGGCCGGCGTTGAGGTCGGCGTCGATGGACATCTGCTTGCCCGGCAGGGCGTCCAGGGTGAAGCGCGCGGTGACCTCGGAGATGCGCTCGCCGCCCTTGGTGATGACCATGAAGTTGATGATGGTGAGGATCACGAAGACGATCAGGCCGACGATGAAGTTGCCGCCGATGACCACGTGGCCGAAGGCCTCGATCACCTTGCCGGCGGCCGCCGAGCCGGTGTGCCCGTCGAGCAGCACCACCCGCGAGGAGGCCACGTTCAGCGACAGCCGCAGCAGGGTGGTGACCAGCACCACCGTGGGCAGCAGCGAGAAGTCCAGCGGGCTGCGCGAGGACACGCTGACCATCAGCACCAGCAGGGCGATGCCGATGTTGAAGGTGAAGAGCACGTCCAGCAGCAGCGGCGGCAGCGGCAGGATGATCATCGCGAGGATGGAGAGGATGACCAGCGGGATGCCGATCCGCCCGCTGCGCAATGTCGGCAGGAGCTGCTCGAGGAAGTTCATGGTTGGCCTCTGCTTGCCAGGCTGTCGGGGATGGGGAGGTTCTTGGCCAGTTCCGGCTTGCGCTGTCTTCGCCCCTGGCGGTAGGCGCGCAGCTGCAGGATGTAGGTGAGGACGTGGGCCACGGCGGTGTACAGCCCGGCCGGAATCTGCTGGTTGACCTGGGTGCTGAAGTAGATGGCGCGGGTCAGCGGTGGCACTTCCAGCACTTCAAGATCGTGCCTGGCGGCCATCTGGCGGATGTACAGGGCCATGTCGTCCATGCCGCGGGCCAGCACGTAGGGCGCCTGGGCCTTCCTGGGGTCGTACTTGAGGGCCACGGCGAAGTGCGTCGGGTTGGTCAGCACCACGTCGGCCCTGGGCAGCACGCGGTTGATCTGGCGTTGCAGCAGCTGGCGCTGCACCTGGCGGATGCGCGCCTTCACTTCCGGGCGGCCTTCCTGGCTCTTGTGCTCGTCGCGGCGCTCCTGCTTGGTCATGCGCATGCGCTTGCGGAACAGGAAGCGCTGCAGCGGGATGTCCAGCAGGGCGAAGAACACGAACACCGCCAGCAGGCCGATCAGGGTGTCGAACAGCAGGCCCAGGGCGCCGCCGATGGCGCTGCGGATGTCGCTGCGCTGCAGGGCGATGAGCTGCGGCAGGGCGTCCAGCAGCAGGTACCAGGCCACGCCCAGCAGCACCGCCATCTTCAGCAGCGACTTGAGCAGCTCGGTGAGGTTCTGCAGCGAGAACATCCGCGCAAGACCCGTGATGGGGTTGAGCTTGCCGGCCTTGAACGCCAGGTTGGCCGAGGCGAAGATCCAGCCGCCGGGAACCATGCCGAAGGTCACCACCAGCAGCGGGGTGAGCAGCAGCGGCAGCAGCAGCTGGACCATCAGCCAGATGTGCTGGCCGAGGATCAGCGCCAGGTCGTCCAGGCCCACCTCGCTGCGGTGCAGGTCCAGGTAGGCGAAGCGGAAGCTGTCGGCCAGGCCGTCGAAGAAGCGCCCGACGCAGGCCTTGAGCACCAGCAGGGTGCAGAGCAGCGCCACGGTGCCGGCCAGGTCCTTGGAGCGCGGCACCTGGCCCTTCTGCCGGCTCTGGCGCAGCTTGTGCTCGCTGGCCTCTTCGGTCTTTTCCTGGGAGCCGCCCTGTTCAGCCATGGCCGGTGCCTCGCAGCAGCTGGCCGAGGTTGTCCAGCAGCGCGCGGGTGAGCTGCAGGTAGGTGTCGGGCAGGTCCGGCAGGGTCAGGCGGATGCACGCAAGGCCGGTGAGGATGGCCATGGGGAAGCCCAGGGAGAACAGGTTCATGGCCGGCGAGATGCGGTTGAGCAGGCCGAAGCAGAACTGCACGAGGAACATGCAGAAGGCCAGCGGCAGGCTGATCAGGGTGGCCGCGGAGAACACCCAGGCCAGGGCGTAGGCCAGGGTGGCGAAGCCGGCGTAGGCCAGGCCGCCGCCCACCGGCCAGTAGTGGAAGCTCTGGTAGAGCACGCTGACCACCAGCAGGTGGCCGTCGCTGGCGAGGAACAGCAGGGCCAGCAGCAGGAAGTACAGCTGGCCGACCACCGAGGACGAGGACACGCCGTTCACCGGGTCGTTGTAGCGCGCCATGGCCATGCCCATCTGCGTGGAGACCACCTCGCCGACCAGGCTGAAGATCACGAACACCAGCTGCAGCGCAAGGCCCAGCACGGCGCCCACGGCGATCTGTTCCAGCGCCGCCAGCAGCCCTTCGGCCGACAGCGCCTCGATGGCCGGCGGGCGGGGCAGGGCGCCGGCCAGCGCGAGGGTCAGGCCGATGGCCAGGAGGATGCGCACCTGGCGCGGCAGCGAGCGGTGGTTGAGCAACGGCGCCATGGCGAGCATGGCCATGATCCGGCAGAACGGCCACCAGTAGCGCTGCAGTTCCTGCAGGTACTGGCTGGCCTGCAGCAGCGACTCGTTGGCGTGCATGGCTAGCCGACCAGGTGCCCGGCCTGCTTGAAGGTTTCGATGAACAGGTCGCTGAGGGTGCGCAGGATCCAGTGCCCGGCGAACACCAGCATGCCCAGGGTGATCAGCAGCCGCGGGAGGAAGCTGAGCATCTGCTCGTTGATCTGCGTGGCGGCCTGGAAGATGCTCACAAGCAGGCCGCCGAGCAGGCTCGGCAGGACCAGCACGCAGACCACGATGGCGGTGATGTGCACGGCGTTGGCGATGACCTCGACGGCGTATTCCGGAGTGAGCATGGCGGCCTCAGAACGGCTGGATGCTGGAGGTGAGGGTGCCCATCAGCAGCGCCCAGCCGTCGACCAGGACGAACACCATGAGCTTGAACGGCAGCGAGATCATCATCGGCGAGAGCATCATCATGCCCATGGCCATGAGCACGCTGGCCACCACCAGGTCGATGACCAGGAAGGGCACGAAGATCATGAAGCCGAGCTGGAAGGCGGTCTTCAGCTCGCTGAGCACGTAGGCCGGCAGCAGCAGGGAGAAGTCCAGGTCGGCCTTGTCCGCCGGCATCTTCTCGCCGGCCAGGGCCAGCAGGGTGTCCAGCGAGGTCTTGCCGGTCTGCGCGAGCATGAAGCGGCTGAGGCTGGCCTTGGCCTTGCCCAGGCCTTGCTCCAGGGTGATGGCGTCGGCCTGGAAGGGCTCGTAGGCCTCGGTGTAAACCTCCTTCCACACCGGGCGCATGACCAGCAGCGTCATGCACAGGGCGATGCCCACCAGCACGTTGTTCGGCGGGCTCTGCTGCAGGCCCATGGCCTGGCGCAGGATGGCCAGCACGATGATGAAGCGGGTGAAGCTGGTCATCATCAGCAGCATGGCCGGCAGCAGCCCGAGCAGCGTCATCACCACCAGGATCTGCAGCTTCACGCTCAGCTCCTGGCCGTGCCCGGTGTCGTTCAGGCTCAGCAGGGAAATCTCGCCGCCGGCGGCCAGCACCACGCCGGGCAGCATGCCGGCCAGCGCCAGGCCCAGGGCCAGCCAGTGCCGCGCGCGTCTCATCGGGCCAGGTCGTCCAGGCCGGCGCCGCACAGTTCCAGCACGCGCAGGCCGTAGTTGCCGTTCATCACCACCACCTCGGCCTTGGCGAACAGCGCGCCGTTGACTTTCAGGTCCAGCGGCTCGCCGGCCAGCTTGTCGAGGACGATGACGCTGGAGGCGTCGACTTCCATCAGCTCCTTCAGGGAAATCTCGGTGGAGGCCACCTCCAGGGTGAGGTTCACCGGGATCTTGCCGAAGAAGCTCAGGTCCTGGCGCGGCGCGGCCAGCGCCTCGGGACCGGCGGCCGGCGCCTCGTCCAGGGCCAGGCCGGCGTCGTTGAGGAGGTTGTCCAGTTCGCTGTCGGTGACTTGGCTCATGGGCTTTTCACGCTCTCGAGGGAGGTCAGGAAGAGGCCGCCGTCTTCTTCGAAGAGGGTGCCGCGGAAGAGTTTCTGCTGGTTCACCTGCACCTCGCAGCGCTCCAGCAGGCGCACCGGCAGGATGTCCCCGGGGCGCAGCTGCAGGGCCTGGGCCAGCGGCATCTGCAGCGCCGCGATGACGCAGTCCAGGCGCACCGGCAGGTGCAATAGATGCTGCGCCGGGCTGCCGCCCAGGCGCGCCGGCGGCGGGCCGGCCAGGCGGGTGGTGAGCGCGTCGGCCAGCTCGGCGTCCAGGTAGATGAACAGCGAGGCCTGGCTGCCGGTGATGTGGCTGAGGAAGTGGAACTCGGCCACGTACTCCCAGCTCGCCAGCTCGTAGTCGTTGTCGTGGGGCGTCAGCTCGCCGAAGGTGTCGCCCAGCAGCAGCGAGCGGGCGAACAGCTGGGTCACGTCCACCCCCAGGCGCTTGCGCATGCGCTGCTCGGAGGTGCTGATCGGCGGGGTGTCGTGGCTGGGCAGCGAGGTGCCGCCGTAGTAGCACTCCAGGGCTTCGGTCAGCAGCGGGCGGTCGATGGCGAAACCGACCTTGCCGGAAGGGCAGCGGAAGATGCATTCGGCCGGCCGCGGCGCACTTTCCTGGACCTCGACTTTCTGCAGTTCCAGGTTGATGCGGTAACTACGCAGGAAATAATCGCTGATGATGCGCGGATGCTTGTGGGCGATCTCGCGAATATATTGCGGAACCTTGTGGTAATGCCGGCCCAACTTGTGCGGCTGCAGGCGCACGAGTCTTTCCGAGGGCACGCCGTGGTGGACTTTGGATTGGCCAGTCATGGGTTGGGTCGACTTCCAGAAGTGGGGCTGCGCAGGGGTTCGCCGGGGCGCGGCCTGAGGCGGCGCGGGGTGAACCCTGGGTGCTCGCCGCGGGCATCGGTTCGACGCGCGGCAGAGCCTGCGATTGGGGCGGAAGTCTAGGCAGGCGGGCCCTGGCGGTTAAATCAATAGATATCAAATGACGTTTTTGATCGTCATTCGCGGGCGCCTGAGCGGATTTGACGACAACTGACTCGTCGGTCGCGGTGTGCGCTGGTTAACGTTGCGCCTGTGACGAGGTTCTGTTGAAAAAGTTCCCTCGCACAGTTGAAGGGCGACAGGAAAAAGTCATTCCTTAAGGCCCCTTCGTAATTAAAGGGAAGGCGTTCGGTAATTCCTTCCTATAGAGGCCGGAAGTTCATTCGGCCACTGCCCGCCGGTAAATGAAAGTTCATCGCCGCCGTGGCTTCGATGGAATAACCGAGCGCCGTCCCGAGGGCGGCCCAGACGCAGGAAAGTTGCATTGAAACAGTTCAGTCAATTGGCCAGTTGCAGTGAAGAAGCCAGCCTGGCGGCGCAACAGGTGGTGATCGTCGGCGGCGCCGGCGAGATCGGCCTGGACCTGCTCAATGACGGCCTGGCGCGCCTGGGCCGGCGCGTGCTGCGGGTGAAGAACGCGGCCGGGCTGGACGCCGTCGACCTGGCGGCCTGCGGCCCGGTCTTCGTCTTCGCCGAGCGCCGCCCGCAGCGCAGCTTCCCGCAGATCGGCGAACTGCTGCAGCGCGTGCCGCAGCTGAGCCTGGTGCCGGTGGTGGAATACGCCGACCAGGAAATGGCCGCCCAGCTGCTGGAAATGGGCTGCATCGACTACCTGCTGGCGCCCTTCAGCGAAAGCCAGCTGGCCGCGCTGCTGCACCGCCAGGAACAGGCGGCGGTGGCCGGCGAGGGCTTCGTCTCGCAGTCGCGCGCCGGGCGCCGCCTGCTGGCCCTGGCCCAGCGCGTGGCGCAGACCCGCGCGCCGATCCTGATCACTGGCGAGACCGGCACCGGCAAGGAGCTGATGGCACGCTACATCCACCGCTTCTCTGCCGAGCCGCAGGCGCCCTTCGTGGCGGTGAACTGCGCGGCGATTCCCGAGCAGATGCTCGAATCCATCCTCTTCGGCCACGAGCGCGGCGCCTTCACCGGCGCGGTCAGCGCCCAGCCGGGCAAGTTCGAGCAGGCCAACGGCGGCACCCTGCTGCTGGACGAGATCGGCGAACTGCCCCTGGGCCTGCAGGCCAAGCTGCTGCGCGTGCTGCAGGAGCAGCGCGTGGAGCGCCTGGGCGGGCAGCGCGAAATCCGCCTGAACGTGCGCGTCATCGCCGCCACCAACCGCGACCTGCAGGAAGAAGTCAGCGCCGGGCGCTTCCGCGCCGACCTGATGTTCCGCCTCGACGTGCTGCCGCTGCACATCAGCCCGCTGCGCGAGCGCAAGGACGACATCCTGCCCCTGGCGCAGCGCTTCATCCAGCAGTACGCACCCCAGGAGCGCCACGCCGAACTGCTCACCGAAGCGGCGCGGCAGGCCCTGCTGGCCCACGACTGGCCGGGCAACGTGCGCGAGCTGGAGAACGTCATCCAGCGCGCCCTGGTGCTGCGCGCCGGGCTGTTCATCCAGCCGCGCGACCTGGGGCTCGCACCGCCCACCGAGCAGCTGGCCAGCGTGGCCGCGGCGGCGCCGCTGCCGGGCGAGGGCGGCAAGGCGGCCCTGCGCGCCAGCGGCAAGTGGGCCGAGTACCAGCACGTGATCGACACCATCCGCCGCTTCGGCGGGCACAAGACCAAGGCCGCGGAAAGCCTCGGCATGACGCCGCGGGCCCTGCGCTACCGCCTCAACGCCATGCGCGAGCAGGGCGTGAACCTGTCCTTCTGAAACGAGAGTCGCCATGAACCCCATCGAGCAGGCCCGCAGCGAGATGCTCGGGCAGATGCAGCAATTGCGCGCGCTGTCGGCGGCGCCCATCCGCCCGGCCAGCGAGGCCCCCGGCGCCGAGCCGGGCTTCGGCAACGCCTTCGAGGACGCCCTGCGCGCCGTCGACGCCCAGCAGCACCAGGCCAGCGAGGCCATGGCCGCGGTGGATGCCGGGCGCAGCGACGACCTCGCCGGCGCCATGGTCCAGAGCCAGCAGGCCAGCGTGTCCTTCAGCGCCTTGCTGCAGGTGCGCAACAAGCTCGCCACCGCCTTCGACCAAGTCATGAACATGCCGCTGTGACGGCGCACAAGGGCTGAACCGTGCTGCAGAAGATCAAAGACCGCCTGCCCCTGGGCAAGCTGCGCCTGGACCCGCGCCTGAGCCTGCTGGGCCTGGCCGGCGGCGCCGCGCTGCTGGCCCTGGGCAGCACCTGGTACCTGTGGCGCGACCAGGGCGCCTTCCACCCGCTGTACGGCGCCGGCGAAGCCTACCCGGCGGCCGAGGTGATGCAGGTGCTGGACGCCGACAGCATCGCCTACCGCCTGCACCCGCAGAGCGGCCAGGTGCTGGTGCGCGACGACCAGCTGGCGCGGGCGCGCATGTTGCTGGCGGCCAAGGGCGTGAAGGTCGCGGTGCCGGCCGGCTACGAACTGTTCGACAAGGACGAGCCGCTGGGCACCAGCCAGTTCGTCCAGGACGTGCGCCTGAAGCGCAGCCTGGAAGGCGAGCTGGCGCGCACCGTGATGGCCATGGAAGGGGTGCAGCAGGCCCGCGTGCACCTGGCCATTGACCAGCAGAGCTCCTTCGTGGTCAGCCAGCGCGAGCCGGCCAAGGCCTCGGTGATGCTGCAGCTGGCCCCGGGCTTCCGGCCCAAGCCGGAGCAGGTGGCGGCGGTGGTCAACCTGGTGGCCAACAGCGTGCCGCAGCTGCAGCCGGAGAACGTCAGCGTGGTCGACCAGCACGGCGTGCTGCTCTCCCGCGGGCTCGCCGCCTGGGGCGGGGCGCAGCAGAACGGCCAACTGGTGGATGACTTCCAGCAGAAGGCGGTGGCCAACGTCGAGCAGGTGCTGGCGCCCATCGTCGGGCCGGGCAACTATCGCGTCAGCGTGGCCGCCGACATCGACTTCAGCCAGAAGGAAGAGACGCTGCAGAGCTACGGCGACACGCCGCGCCTGCGCCGCGAGACCCTGCGCGACGACAGCACCCTGGACGAACTGGCCCTGGGCGTGCCCGGCTCGCTGAGCAACCGCGCGCCGGTCAAGCCGCCGGAGCCACAGCAGGGCCAGGGCAACGCCCAGGCCGGCGCCGCCCAGGCCAGCAACACCCAGGACAAGGCGGCCACCTCGCAGCGCAAGGAATCCAACCGCCAGCTCGACTACGACCAGAACATCACCCACGTCAAGCACGCGCCCTTCAACCTGCGCCAGCAGAGCGTGGCGGTGATGATCAACGCCGCCGCGGCCCCCGAGGGCGGCTGGAGCGAGGAAACCCGCAAGCAGCTGGAACTGGCGGTGAAGAACGCCGTGGGCTTCAACGCTGCGCGCGGCGACAGCCTGTCGGTCTCGGTGCTGCCCTTCGTCGCCGCCGCGCCGCTGGACGAACCTGTGCGCTGGTGGGACGACGCCCAGCTGCAGGGCTGGGTGCGCCTGGGCATGTTCGGCCTGGTCAGCCTGCTGTTGCTGCTGCTGGTGGTGCGCCCCGCGGTGCGCAGCCTGACCCAGCGCAAGCCGGCGCCGGCCGCGGGCGAGGAGGGCCTGGGCACATTGCTGGGCAACGAGCACGGCGAACGCCTGCTGGCGCGGGTGGGCGATGCGCCGCGCGCCCTGGGCGTGTTCAGCGAACTCAACCCGCTCTCGGAAATCCGCCTGCCGGCGCCGGGCTCGGGCCTGGAACACCAGATCGAGCACCTGCAGATGCTCGCCAAGAACGATCCCGAGCGGGTCTCCGAAGTGATCAAGCAATGGATAGGGCGCAATGAGCGAGACCTCAACCCCGTCGGCTGACGAAGCGCGCGTGCCGGTGCGCCGGCGCGCCATGAGCTCCATGGAGCAGGCGGCGATCCTCATGCTGAGCATGGGCGACGAGACCTCGGCCGGGGTGCTGCGGCACTTCTCCCGCGAGGAAATCATCAGCATCAGCCAGGCCATGGCGCGGCTGAACAACGTCAAGCTGCCCATGGTGTCGGACGTGATCGGCCGCTTCTTCGAGGACTACAAGGAGCAGAGCAGCATCAAGGGCGCCTCCCGCGGCTACCTCGCCGGCATGCTCGGCAAGGCCCTGGGCAGCGACATCACCCGCAGCCTGCTGGACAGCATCTACGGCGAGGAAATCCGCGCCCGCATGGCCCGCCTGGAATGGCTGGACCCCAAGCAGTTCGCCGCCCTCATCGCCAACGAGCACGCGCAGATGCAGGCGGTGTTCCTCGCCTTCCTGCCGCCGTCCATGGCCAGCCAGGTGCTCGAATGCCTGCCGGCCGAGCGCCAGGACGAGCTGCTGTACCGCATCGCCAACCTCAGCGAGGTCAGCGGCGAGGTCATCGCCGAGCTGGAACAACTGATCGACCGCAGCCTGGCGGTGCTCTCCACCCAGGGCTCGCAGGTGCGCGGCATCAAGCAGGCGGCGGACATCATGAACCGCTTCAAGGGCGACCGGAACCAGATGTTCGAGCTGCTGCGCAGCCACGACTCCGGCCTGGTGGAGCGCATCGAGGAAGAGATGTACGACTTCTTCATCCTCTCCCGGCAGAGCCAGGACACCCTGCAGGCGCTGCTCGAAGCCATTCCCCTGGAAGAGTGGGTGGTGGCGCTCAAGGGCGCGGAGCCGGCGCTGGTCAAGGCCATCCAGGGCGCCATGCCCAAGCGCCAGGCGCAGCAGATGGACGCCATCAAGCGCCGCCAGGGCCCGGTGCCGCTGAGCCGCGTCGAGCAGGTGCGCCGCGACATCATGGCGATGGTCCGCGAGCTGGCCGCCGAAGGCGAGATCCAGCTGCAGCTGTTCCGCGAACAGACGGTGGAGTGAGGCGCCCATGACGGTCAAGGTGATCCGCGGCGGCGCCCGCGACTGGCGGCCGTACCGCTTCCCGCCGCGCTGCAGCGGGGCGTTGCAGGAACAATGGCAGGGCGGCGACCCGGCCGAACTGCAGAAGGCGGTGGCCGACGGCTACCAGCAGGGCAGCGACAAGGGCTACCGCGAAGGCCTGGAGCAGGGCCGCGAGGCTGGCCATGAAGAGGGCTTGCGCCTGGGCCGCCAGGAAGGCCTGCGCCAGGGGCGTGAGGAAGGCCGCGAGGAGGGCCGCCGCGTCTTCGAGACCGCCGCCCAGCCGCTGGACCGGCTGTGCGAGGAATTCCGCCGCTTCGCCGAGGCCTTCGAGGCGCAGCGCCGCGAGCAACTGCTGGAACTGGTGCAGAAGGTGGCGCGGCAGGTCATCCGCTGCGAGCTGACGCTGCACCCCACGCAACTGCTGAGCCTGGCCGACGAGGCCCTGGCGGCCATGCCGGAACAGCCGGACAGCGTGCAGCTGCTGCTCAACCCCGAAGAGTGCGCGCGCATCCGCGAACTGGCGCCGGAACGCGCCGCCGCCTGGCGCCTGGTGCCCGACGAGCGCCTGGCCCTGGGCGAATGCCGCCTGCTCACCGCCGAGGAAGAAACCGACATCGGCTGCCAGCAACGCCTGGACAGCTGCATGCAGGTGCTCGGCGAACACCTGCTGGGCGACGACTGACGATGGCCCTGGGCGAAAGCTTCAGCCTCGACGTCGATCAGGCCCTGCGCTCGCTGGACTCGGTGCAGCTGGCCAAGGTCAGCGGGCGCCTGGTGCGCGTCTCCGGGCTGCTGCTGGAAAGCCTCGGCTGCCGCCGTGCCACCGGCCAGCGCTGCCTGGTGGAACAGGCCGACGGCAGCCTGCTGGACGCCCAGGTGGTCGGCTTCAACCGCGACACCACCTACCTGATGCCGTTCAAGAAGCCGGTGGGCCTGGCCGCCGGCTCACGGGTGTTCCCGGCCGAGGAGCAGGCCGCGCTGCGCATCGACGAATCCTGGCTGGGGCGGGTGGTCAACGGCCTCGGCGAACCGCTGGACGAACGCGGCCGCCTGGGCGGGCGCGACGCGCTCTCGGCGCAACTGCCCACGGTCAACCCGCTCAAGCGCCGCCCGGTGACCGAGGCGCTGGACGTCGGCGTGCGCGCCATCAATGCCCTGCTGACCCTCGGCAAGGGCCAGCGCGTCGGCCTGTTCGCCGGCAGCGGTGTGGGCAAGAGCGTGCTGCTGGGCATGATCACCCGGCAGACCAAGGCCGAAGTGGTGGTGGTCGGCTTGATCGGTGAGCGTGGCCGCGAGGTGCAGGAATTCATCCAGCACTCCCTCGGCGAGGAAGGCCGGCGCAAGGCCGTGGTGGTGGTGGCGCCGGCCAACGAGTCGCCGCTGATGCGCCTGAAGGCCACCGAGCTGTGCCACAGCATCGCCGCCTACTTCCGCGACCAGGGCCGCGACGTGCTGCTGCTGGTGGATTCGCTGACGCGCTACGCCATGGCCCAGCGCGAGATCGCCCTGGCCCTGGGCGAGCCACCGGCGACCAAGGGCTACCCGCCGTCGGTGTTCGGCATGCTCCCGGAACTGGTGGAAAGCGCCGGCAACGGCGTGGCCGGCAGCGGCAGCCTGAGCGCGCTGTACACGGTGCTGGCCGAAGGCGACGACCAGCAGGACCCGATCGCCGACAGCGCCCGCGCCATCCTCGACGGCCACATCGTGCTGTCGCGCCGGCTGGCCGACGTCGGCCACTACCCGGCGATCGACATCGGCGCCTCGGTCAGCCGCTGCATGGCCCAGGTCGGCGAGCCGGCGCACCTGCGCGCAGCGCGGCAGTTCAAGGAACTGCATGGCAGCTACGAGAAAATCCGCGAACTCATCCCCCTGGGCGGCTACACCGCCGGCCTGGACGCCCGCACCGACCGCGCCGTGCAACTGGCCCCGGCGCTGGAGCGCTTCCTGCGCCAGGAAGTCAACGAAGGCGCCGACCTGGCCGCCAGCCTCGAACACCTGCAACAGGCCCTGCGGCTATGAAGGAACAGATCGACACCCTGCGCCGCCTGGCCAGCGTGCGGAGCAACCGCGTGCGCGAAATGCTCGGCCGGGTGAACTACCAGCGCGGCCTGTGCCAGCGCTACCGCAACAACATCACCGGCCTGACGCGCCTGTGCGGCTTCGTGGTGCCCACCAGCACCGAGCTGCAGCGCGGCAACCAGCAGCAGTACAAGGCCACGCTGTTCAGGATGCTGGCCCTGCAGAAGCGCGAGCTGGAAGTGGCCGAGCAGACGCTGGAGCGCATCCAGGGCGAGCTGCTGCAGGCCATGCGCGGCGAGAAGGTGCTGGAACAGGTCATCGAATCGCGCCTGGAGCAATGGCAGACGCAACTGGCGCGCCAGGAGCAGAAGATCCAGGACGGCCTGGCGGCGCAGAGCTGGTGGCGGAGCCAGGGCGCATGAGGCAGCATTTAAGTTCTTCGCCGAACCGGTCGCCTGTCGGTCGGTAGACCCCCTTTCTTCTGGACGCGAACATGGAAATCACCCGGCAACTAAAGCCCGTCATCGGCGCCCCCGTGCAGAGCGCCGCCCCCCAGCGCAGCCCGCGCGAGGAAGCCGCGCGCCCCGCCGCCCAGGCGCCGGCCGGCAGCGGCGCGCTGCCGCTGGAGCAGGTCCAGGAAGCCCTGGGCGCGCTGCCGGAAGTGGACCTGGACAAGGTCGCCGCGATCCGCGACGCCCTGGCCCGCGGCGAAGTCTCCCTCGACCCCGAGGCGCTGTCGCGCAGCATGCTCGACTTCCACGGCGGCGGTGCATGAGCGAAAGACGCGCCCGCCTGCTGCAACTGATCGAGGCCGACATCCGCCTCGACCGCGCGGACTACCTGTACCTGCGCAGCGCACTGCTGGACCTGCACGACCAACTGCTGGCCCGCGACAGCGAGGCCATCGCCCGCAGCAACACCCGCATCGGCGAACTGGTGGAAGCCGTGCGCCAACGCGCCGAACGCCGCGCCAAGGTGCTCCAGGCCTTCGGCCTGGACATCGGCCGCGCCGGCATGCAGCGCCTGCTCGAACACTTCCCCGGCGCCGGCCGCCAGCCCCTGCAGCGCGACTGGCAGGCGCTGGCCGAACAGGTGGAGGAATGCCGCCTGCTCAACGAACGCAACGGCCGCCTGCTGGCAATGCACAACGAGATCATCGGCCAGCTGCTGGCGGGGCAGGGCGGGCATGGGGTGTACTCGCCGGAGTATTGAGGTTTTCCTTTCGCGGCGCCTTCGGGCGCCGTTTTTTTGCCTGGCGAAGGGCCTAAGAGCCCCCTCTCCCGCAAGCGGGAGAGGGGGCTGTCCGCTGCGCGCTGTGGGTTTGGTGTAATCCTGTGATTGCAACTGAAGTGACTCGAGGCATCAGGAGTAAGCCGGGCTTCCAATCTGCTCCGAACGGCCCCCTCTCCCTTCAGGGAGAGGGTTGGGGAGAGGGCGCTCTTGGGCCCAACACTGAAGCCACCGGGCAACACCCTTCGCGAGCAAGCTCGCACCTACGAAGACGTAGGGCGCATAACCGTTCGCGGTTATCCGCCGTCGTCCATGCCACCGGGGCATCCGGCGCGGCCGGTGAATCCAATCGCGGACGGAGTCCGCTCCTACACCCGTGCTTCCCAGGAGCCGTAGGAGCAACTGTCTTGCAGGCTGCACCGGGGGCTCTTCGTAGGAGCGAGCCATGCTCGCCTGCAACGCGGACTCTCGATCATCCGTCGTTGAAAACGGCTTTTTACCTGGCCGCCAGGGAGGTATCGCGCCTGGTTTTCCCCCAGCGCTTGCCTACGGCAAGGTGGCTGGCCAGCACCCCGACAGCCGTATCACTGACGGTCGGACAGGTCGGACTCGGCCCAGTCGATCGCCGAAACCGGTACGGCCACGGCGCGCCCGGAGGCATAGAGCGCACAGAACATCGACGAGCACTCGATGATCCTGAAGTCTCCGCTTCGGCCTTTCGGGTCGCTCAGCTCGACCCTCGGGGCATTGACGAAGCCGGCCTTCAGGTCCTCCGCCGCGACCTTCTTGCCAATGGCGTAGAAAGGGGAGATGGAAAGCGACAGCAGCAGGGCGATCATGAACATCAGCGCGAATACGCTGTAGCTGACGGTGAATAGCCAGAACAGGTAGAGACCGGCCTCCTTGACGTACTCCGAGAGCAGCCGGTTCTGCCTTGACGCGCTGCGGCGGCTGTCCAGCCTCTTGCCCAGCCGGGCCAGCATCACGCTCATCGGCGCCATGATGAGCACGATCACAAGAGCCATGCTCAGGACCAGGCCGTAGTGCTGCTCCAGCAGCCCGAGGACCCCTTTCAGGCCGGCGAGCATTGCATGGAACCAGCCGATGACTGCGCTTATCAGCGTCGAGGCGGTGTCCTGGGGAAACATCGAGGGCTCGAGCTTGAAATAGCCCAGGTAGGCATCGTGATAGGCCTTGCCGTTGAGGTACAGGATCGGCAGGCTCGCCGCGGTGACGAGGGGGCCCAGCAAGGACAGCATCCTGGCGGACGGCTTCGGTTTCTGTGCCTGTTCCCGGGCTTCGTTCTTTTCCATGGCGGTCAATTCGTGACTCCTTGTATCGTGGGGATTCAATGGGGGGAGCGGAGGTAGCAGCCGCCACCTTCCTGGTGTTCATAAGGAGAAATTGACCATTCGGGGCCTGTCGATCGTCCGCTCCAGCGGTTGATTGGCCAGCGCCTCGTCCATCGGCCCGCCGGCCTTGTCCGCATCCGCGGCGCCCGGTTGCAGAGGGGACTTGAGGGCGATGCCCGAACCGCTGCCCGGCGAGCCGCCGGCGTTGATCTTCGCCAGCGGGCCGAACACGGTGACGCCGCTGGCGTCGAGCTTGGCCTCCACCTTGCGGTCGAGGTGGATGGTCTGGTGCTCCTCGGCCTTGAACTCGCTGTAGGCGTTGGCTTCCACGGTGTCGAGGCGTTCGTGGCCAACGCGGATCTTCTGGTCGTGCTCGATGTTTTCGTCCCAGTCGCGCTGGGCATGGATGAAGATCTGTTCCTGGCCCTTGCGGTCCTCGATGCGCAGTTCGTTGTAGCCGCTGCCGCCCGGCGAGCTGTTGCTCTTGAACAGGGTGCGGGTCTTGTGGGCCGGCAATTCGTAGGGCGGCAGGTGCTCGGCGTGGTACAGGCAACCACTGACCAGCGGCTGGTCCGGGTCGCCTTCGAGGAAGTCCACCAGCACCTCCATGCCGAATGTAGTTTCTGTGGCAATAACTCAAGATAGCGAGAGGAATGAGCGTTAAAAAATCGTCTCGACTTTCACCCTCATTACCTGCGACAGCACCTAGTCTATGCCACCCTCATACTTACCAGAGCCTGGATTGAAGCTCCAAACGTGCGACCTGATAAGTGCCTGGCCGTCCGCATATATGATTTCACCCGACTTATCTCGCTGATAGGAGAGGAACACGACATCTCTATAGCTGTTATTTAACGAACCAATCTCTTTCACACCCGCAAAATAATCCCCCCCCCCACAAATTGAAGAAAGCCCTTGCATTGGACGAAAATTCCGAAAGTTCTATCCTTGGCAGACCCCTGACTATCAAATGACTCAAATATGTAGTCCTTATTGCCATCACCATTAAGGTCTGCTTGATAGGCAATACGTCCTCGCTCCCGTGAAATGTCAGTGTCTTGAATAGTAGTTAAAATATTCGTAACTCTGTCACCCTCCCGCCACTCAGATAGGAAATTTCTTGTATTTTTTTCTCCTTTGCAGACTTCGACTTCACCAGCGACCACATTGAAGCTAGCGAAAAGCAACATGATTATCGGTAGTTTCATACTCAGACATCCATCAAGAAAGTACCTCTGCCGGTACGCACCGAGCCTTGCGGCTGGCCAGTACCAAACAGAATACTAGTAGATACAGTATTGTTCACAGCTGAGGCTGCAGTAAGCAGGCGTTCTGTCAACGCAGACTCATGAGTATCATCCCAGTTTGCCACTTGTAATTGCCAGTTCACCAAGGGGTTATCGTTTATCGCACCCTGAATTGCTGCAGTAATCCGCTCATAGGTGGGATGCACTACGTGGGATGGTCTATAAACATGCCAACGTAATAGAATAGCGACAGCCTTTTCAGATGTAAAAACCTCCCCCAAAGTACTATTTGTCGTACTTGTATTAACTTGAAAGCTAACACTTTTTCTTCGAATGTCCCGAATTCTCTGTTTGGCCATTCCCCACATCGCCTGCCGATACTCAGGAATCGTTCTGCCTGCCATACTAATTCTGTAGATCCAATGCCAGTTCTTTAAATAGGCGGCCTCTGCCTTTTCCTTCAAGAGAGGGTTGAATTCAGTTTCGGCGTGAGTTGATTGTAATGGTAAATGAGTTTCGTTAGTC
The DNA here is from genome assembly GCF_001586155.1 of Pseudomonas citronellolis. Lineage (NCBI taxonomy): Bacteria > Pseudomonadati > Pseudomonadota > Gammaproteobacteria > Pseudomonadales > Pseudomonadaceae > Pseudomonas > Pseudomonas citronellolis. Next base: position 3,985,444 of record NZ_CP014158.1, on the reverse strand, counting down.
AGCTTGATCCATGTGGTATATGTTCTCGTACTGGGCGAATAAAGATTCTCGTTACCCCACTCGTATTCAGGATAAAGACCAAAGCTCCCGAACACCTTACTAAAACTAGCTTCGCTACGCCCTGCAAAATATGCGATGAATGCCGGAAATTCTGCCTTGTCGTACTCATTTCCATTAGATGCCCCCATTGTCCAATGACATGGCCCAGTCGAAATCAAGGAGTTATCCCAAGCGTTGATTACATCAAACCTCCCATAGCACTCAGCCTCGGCAACGACTCTTATTACGCGATATGTAGATATTGGTGCTGTATTCAGTTGCTCTGGATTTGCTGGGATGCCTAGCATGTTTTCGACTGTCATTTCCGCTTCTGGAGACCAGCTATGTCTTTTAGTCGAATTGGGACCACCCTGAGTATCATAGTAACCAATAGCGTGATATTTAGATGCGGTTCTAGTAGCGGGGTAGGTGTAATATTGAGTGAAATCCCGAGCAAAGATGCGCGGAGCACTACTTGTAAAACTGTCATGCTTCCATAGGTTCGAACCACCATCGGGCAAGGTAGTCCGCGCTCCTGCCTGGTTTACCGACCAAGCCTCAATCACAACTGGACATCGGTAATGATTCTCTAGCCAGAACTCAATGGCTGCCCTAGTGCCTGAATTAACCACTCCACTTACGGGGCCTGTATACAAATGACCATTGGCTATTTGCTCTAGAGAGTCAACATAATATGATTTCGGCTCATCTGTTGACCCAAGTGCGTTAGGCGCCTGCCCTGCCTGGGCAACAATGTGAGCGGAACTGTCATAATAAACTTCGCTGTTATTAACTAGCTTCGGGCTCCCAGTGGATGTCAGTAACAACTGACCAATTCTGTTTTCTTTAACTCGTGCCGCATGAGTCATTCTGGCATATATCTGAAACTCTCTGACTGCCCACTCGCTCGATTTACCAAAGCCGCCATCAGGGGTACCAATAATAGCGAAGCCAAGTGTTCGCAAGTCTTCTTGTAGGTGTCTTACATGCTCTGGAATCGTGAGTGATACGGTACTGCTGGAAGCTCCGGAAGCCCCTGTTTCTGCAGTCCCTTGCTGTATAGAGGGGTTATCTACCCCACCCCAACGTGGAGGCGTACTCTGCTGTGCATTCCCGTCGTGGTCGCCTCGACAAAGATCGAAATTTCCGTATTTCATACTTCTGCCTTCCTATACATTGTGCTGCTTAACTAAAAGATCTTGCTCAGAGGCGGTTATGTGATCCTTATCAGTTAGTTGACAAGCTCGTTGAAAACATCGCGTTGCATACTGAGTCTTTGGACCATCAATTCCGTCTAATTCACCACTGTAGAAGCCCAAGTTTTTTAATCGAGACTGCCGGCCGAGGACTTCATTGGCAGGAGCTTGTTTATTAATATTGAGCTCCCATGCCCATGCCCATGCCCATGCCCATGCCCATGCCTGATGCTCTTGCCCGAATGGATAGAACGTCAGAGTGGCTTTTTTTGCTCCATCCGAAATCGGGTGATCAATATATCCGCCCGCAGCAGTGGTTCCTCTAAGTTCAATTCCGTCCATATTCAATATATACGGCTGACCAGCTATGCCTTCCTTCTCAAATGGCCGCTTGAGCTGTACTCGCAATCGGTTGCCTAGTTCCTGTGTAGGCTGAGAGGCGGCCAAGTTACTGGCTACCTGCTTGAGCACCTCCCCCGCTTTGTCATTATCCGCTGCTCCTGGTGGCACCGGCGACTTGAGGGCGATGCCCGAACCGCTGCCCGGCGAGCCGCCGGCGTTGATCTTCGCCAGCGGGCCGAACACGGTGACACCGCTGGCGTCGAGCTTGATGAAGCTGCCGCCGGCCTTGAGGGTCAGTTCCTGGCCGGCCTCGATCACCAGTTTCTGCCCGGCCTTGAGGTGGATTTCCCGGCCGGCGCGGGTCAGTTGGGCGTTGCCCAGGCGGATGTGTTGGTTGTTGGCCACCGCCAGGTGGTCGTCGAGCTTGGCTTCCACCTTGCGGTCGAGGTGGATGGTCTGGTGCTCCTCGGCCTTGAACTCGCTGTAGGCGTTGGCTTCCACGGTGTCGTGGCGCTCGTGGCCGACGCGGATCTTCTGGTCGTGCTCGATGTTTTCGTCCCAGTCGCGCTGGGCATGGATGAAGATCTGCTCCTGGCCCTTGCGGTCCTCGATGCGCAGTTCGTTGTAGCCGCTGCCGCCCGGCGAGCTGTTGCTCTTGAACAGGGTGCGGGTCTTGTGGGCCGGCAGTTCGTAGGGCGGCAGGTGCTCGGCGTGGTACAGGCAGCCGCTGACCAGCGGCTGGTCCGGGTCGCCTTCGAGGAAGTCCACCAGCACTTCCATGCCGACGCGCGGGATGGCCACGGCGCCCAGGGCGTTGCCGGCCCAGCCGCTGGCCACGCGCAGCCAGCAACTGGTCTTGTCGTCGGCCTGGCCCTCGCGGTCCCAGTGGAACTGCACCTTGACCCGCCCGTATTTGTCGCAGTGGATTTCCTCGCCCGCCGGGCCGGTCACCACGGCGGTCTGGGTACCCAGCACCCGCGGCTTGGGGTGGGCCAGCGGCGGGCGGTAGTGCACGTCCCAGGGGGTGGCGAGGAAGCGGTTGCGGTAGCCCTGATGGAAGTCGTCCTGGCTGTCGGCGGTGTCGCTGGTGATGGACTCTTCCAGCACCTGCGGCTGCCTGCCTTCGTGCCGTACTTCGGTGAGCAGCCAGAGGTCGTTCCATTCGCCGCGCGGGTGCTCGGACATTTCCAGGAAGTGGCCGCTGCACAGGTTCGGCTGGTCGCTGCGGCCCTCGGCCTGGCGGTAGTCGGCGCGGTGCCTTTCCAGGCTGCGTTGGCTCAGCAGCTTGCCGCGCTCGCGGTCGGTGAAACGGCCGGGGTAGTCGTAATCTTCCAGGTCCGGCTGGTCCTGTTTCTGCTGCGGCCGGTAGGCCGCTTCCATGCGCAGGCGCGGCTTCTGGAAGTCGTAGTCGCGACGGGTCACGCGGCTGGTGCGGCCTTCCAGGCGCAGGACGAAGCCCTTGATCACCGGCTCGTCGGCCACCAGGCCGGTGTCGGCGATGTAGGGCGTGGGCTGGCCCAGGCGCGGGAAGGCGGTCTGGTCGTCGCCGAACACCAGCAGGTGCCCGTCGGGGCTGTGCTCGAAGTGGTAGTGGAGGCCTTCCTCTTCGCACAGGCGCTGGACGAAGTGCAGGTCGCTCTCGTCGTACTGGGTGCAGTAGTCGCGCGGCGGGTAGACGGTGGGGCCGAGCTGGAAGCGGTAGGCGTCGGCGAGGATGCCGTGCTCCTCCAGCACCCGGGCGATGATCTGCGGCACCGTCAGCTGCTGGAAGATGCGCTGGTTGCTGCGCAGCGCGAGGCAGGCCAGCTGCGGCGCCAGGACCACGCGGTAGCGGGTCAGGCGCTGGCCGGCGTCGCCTTGCCCAGCCTGCTGGATCAGCCCGTGGACGCCCGGCCCGGCGGGGCTGAAGGCGAGGAACGCGGGCTTGTGCAGCAGGGCTTCCAGGTCGAGGCCGGGGCGTTCGCTGACCAGTTCCAGCTCGAAGCGGTAGGGTTGGCTGATGACTTCGCGACCGTGGAAGCGCAGGACCTGGAAGTCGTGCTCCAGGCCGTCGAGGGTCAGGCTGAAGTGGGTCTGGTTGGCCGGGTTGAACATGCTCGGGCTCCCTGGTGCGGAGCCCGTCATTAAGAGGACGAAGCCGGGAGCTGGATGTCGGCCGTTTCCGAGAGTGTTGGCGGACGCAGGTGAAGGCATCTGCAGATGCCAAGCCGTTGCCGGTCAGCCCGGCCCGCGTATCGGTGGGCTTAACCCATGCCTGTATCCGGTCGCCTTGGAGGGAGAGCACCTCCCGCAGCGCCAGGCGGAAACGACATTTCCGGCCCGGCTTCCGGTTCCTCCGTGCGGAAGCGTCCTTTCACCTCGCCTTTGCCCGCAACGCCCGGAATACGGGCCTTCCAGGCGTTGGCACCGATATTGCTCCCAGGCTCGCAAAGGGGTACCCGACCATGGCAACCATAGATTCCGATTACGTCCAGCAGATGGCGACCCAGCTGGCCCAGTACGACATCCAGGCGTCGCAGACGCGGCTGAACCGCAACAAGACCAGCTACAACAGCGAGCTGTCCGCGGTCACCCAGCTGAAGTCGGCGCTGAGCACCTTCTCCTCGGCGGTGAGCGGGCTCAAGAGCAGTTCCAGCAGCACCAGCAACATGCTGGTCAACAGCGCCACCTTCAGCGCCGAGGGCTATGCCACCGCCAGCGTCGGTTCCACCGCGGTTTCCGGCAGCTACCAGTTCTTCGTCAAGCAGCTGGCGGCCAAGGACCAGGTGGCCCTGCAGGGCCTGAGCGACGGCGACCTGGGCAGCGGCGACCTGACCATCGGCCAGGGCAGCGACAGCTTCAGGATCGACATGAGCGGCATCACCAGCCTCAGCGCCCTGGCTTCGGCCATCAACGGCGCTTCCGACAACACCGGCGTCAAGGCCACCCTGGTGCGCAGCGACGGCGCGGTGAACCTGGTGCTGACCAGCGACGAGAGCGGCGAGGACCAGGCCATCACTCTGTCCAGCAGCAATGCCGCGATGCAGGGCTCCATCGATGCCCGCAAGCAGCTTTCCAGCGCCCAGGACGCCATCGTCTACCTGGGCGGGCAGGGCGGCATCGAGCTGCGCAACGCCAGCAACACCTTCGACAAGGCCATCGACGGCGTGAGCCTGACCTTCACCAAGGTCAGCGACCCGGCCGAGGCGCCGCTGAGCCTCGACATCGGCCGCGACAAGGACGCCACCAGCAAGAAGCTGCAGGGCTTCCTGGACGCCTACAACACCCTGATGAGCAGCATCGGCACGCTGACCGCCAGCGGCAGCGGCAGCACAACCCGCGGCGCGCTGGCCGGGGACTCGGCGGTGCAGGCGATCAAGTCGGCGGTCAATGGCCTGATCCGCACCAGCTTCGGCGGCGTCAACCTGATCGGCTACGGCGTCAGCGCCGACAGCAGCGGCAAGCTGACCCTCGACAGCAGCAAGCTGGAGAAGGCTCTGGCGCAGAACGCCGACGGCTTCGAGCAGCTGTTCAGCGACAAGGGCAACCTGATCGACAGCCTGAGCAGCGCGCTCAAGACCTACACCAGCTCCACCAGCGGCCTGCTGACCTCGCGGGTGAACAGCCTGAACGACAAGCTGGCCGACATCGACGACCAGTTCGACGACCTGCAGACGCGCTACAACAACTCGTACGCGCGCTACCTCAAGCAGTACACCAACCTCATGCAAGTCATGAATTCCATGGACCAGACCTCCAGCATGTTCACATGACCTATTCGATGAACGAAGGCTACGACAGCTACCGCACCACGGACCTGGAGGCGCGCGCCGCCGCGGCGTCGCCCTACGAACTGGTGCTGGTGCTGTTCGACGGCCTGCTCGACGAACTGGCCCGCGCCCGCGGGCATATCGAGGCCAAGCGCTTCCAGCACAAGGGCCGCTCCCTGGACAAGTGCATGAACATCCTCAACGGCCTGTCCAGCGCCCTCGACTACGAGGCCGGCGGGCAGGTGGTGCAGGACCTGGCGCGGCTCTACGACTACTGCATCTACCGCCTCTCGGACGTCAGCGTGAACCTGTCCCTGGAGGGCCTGGACGAGGTGGCCGGCCTGCTCGGCACCCTGCGCGAAGGCTGGGCCGGTGTCCATGCCGCCCGTGGCTGATCCGCGTGTGCGCGAGCTGCGCAGCCTCCACGCGCGCCTGGGCGAGGTGCTGGCGCGCAGTGAGTGGGCGAACCTGGGCGAGGTCGACGGCGCCATCCGCGCGCTGCTCGAACGCCTGGCCGCCGGCCCCGCGCTGGACGCCGCCGGCATGGAGGCCAAGCGTCGTTTGCAGCAGTTGCACGAGCAGGCGCGGCGCGCCTGCGCGCAGGAGGTGGAGCGCCTGCGCCAGTTGCTGGCGAGCCACCTGGAGTACGCCGAAGGGCGCTCCGCCTACATGCAGATAGACCGCCTGCTGGCCGGGAGATGACAGTGTTGCAGCTGAACAGCCGCCTGGCCGCGGACGCCGCGCCGGGCAAGGACGCGCCCCTGCCGGCCGTGGCCGCCATGGGCACCGGGCAGATGGCCGAAGGTGTTGCCGCCAGGGGCTCGGAGGCGGCGGGCGAGGTGCTGCCGGCCTTCGCCGCGCAATTGGCCAAGGGCGCGGAAGCGGCCGAGGCGCCGGCGGAAACGCCATCGACCCCCGCCGACCCGGCCGTATCGCAGGACGCACAACCGCAGCCCGACCCGAGCCTGGGCGCCTTGCCGGGCGCCGAGCAATGGCTGGCCAGCATGCTCGGCCAGCGCGAGGTAACGCTGCAGGCCCGCGATGCCGGACAGGCCGGCGATGCCGCGAGCGCCCCGCTATCCCGTGGCTTGCCCGCCAACCTGCCGCTGCCGCAATTGCCCCAGGGCGTGGTCGAGGCCGCGCCGACGCCGGCCCAGGGCCAGCCGCTGCCGAGCCTGGCGCTGCGAGCCAAGGCCGAGGAAGCGCCGCCGGCGAAGACCGAAAGCGCCGGCGACGAACTGCTGCGCATCCAGCTCGACAAACTCGCCGGTCAGGCGCAGCCGAGTGCTGCGCCGGTGCAGGCGAACGCCCCGGCCGTGGCGAGCGATGCCCAGCCGCTGCCGGCCAGCCACGTGCCCGAGCGCCAGTTGAACCTGCAGGCGCCGGCCGAGCGCTGGGGCGAGCAGTTGCTCAATGCCCTGCGCGACAACGTCGAACTGCAATTGCGGCACAACCAGCAGAGCGCTGCCATCCGCCTGGACCCGCCGGAGCTGGGGCGCCTGGAAATCTACCTGAGCCGGGACAACGCCGGCCTGACGGTGCAGATCCACGCCGCCCAGGGCGACGTCGCGCGCCTGCTGCAGCAGGGCGCCGAACGCCTGCGCCAGGACATCGCCGGGGCCAGCCAGCAGCCGGTGGAGGTGCAGGTCTCCGACGGCCGCGCCGGCCAGCAGCAGGCGCAACAGCAACAGGCCCAGCAGGGACGCCCGGCGCCCTGGCTGGATGACGCGCCGAGCCGCGCGGCAATTCTGGAACCCGAAGCGGCGCCGGACGAGGCACGCCGCCCGGGCGACGTGCTGGTCACCGTCTAGCGCCGGGCAATCAATGCAAACCGAGGATCGGGAAACCGTCATGACGATGCGCCGCATCATGTTGTTGTTCACTGTTCTGAATCTGCTGATCGCCGCCGGCGGCGTGGCCGGCACCTGGTACCTGGCGCGCCCGCTGCTGGCCGCCCAGGCCAAGGCCGGCGAGGCGGCCGGCGCCGGGCAGGACGCGGCGCAGGAAGAGGAAGCGCCGGGCGAATACGAGTTCTTCCCGGTCAACAAGATCATCGTCAGCCTGCCGGGCAGCGATGGCCGCGAGCACTACTTCGTGCTCGACCTGGTGCTGCAGGCCGAGCTGGGCACCGAGCAGAAGAAGCTGCAGCAGATCGACCCCGTGGTGCGCAACTCGGCGGTGGCGCACCTCTCCGCGCTGACCTACGAGCAACTGCGCGGCAAGAGCATCCCGGGGCTGCAGGGCGAGCTGGAGCAGGTGCTGCTGGCCGACTTCGCCACGCGCAAGGTGGCCGCGCCCTTCCAGCACGTGCTGGTCAGCAAGCTGATCGTGCAATAGGGGCCCGCCCATGAACGCCCACTGCGCCCTCGACTACTGCAACCCCGCCGAGGCGGGCCACCCGGCCTTCGCCCCGGGCGCCGAGCAGCAATGGCTGATGCGCTACCTGCCGCTGGTGCGGCGGGTGGTCAGCCAGCTGTCGCTGCAGGCCAACCAGGTGCTGGACCGCGAGGACATGGAGCAGATCGGCCTGATGGGCCTGCTGGAAAGTCTGCGCCGCTACGGCACGCCCGACGAGCAGTTCGCCGGCTTCGCCGTGCTGCGCATCCGCGGCGCCATCCTTGACGAGCTGCGCCGCCAGGACTGGCGCCCGCGCCAGGTGCGGCTGCAGGCGCACAAGGTGCGCGACGGCATCCGCGAGCTGGCCCGGCGCCTGGGGCGGGTGCCCACGGACAAGGAAATCCTCGCCCACACCGGGCTCGACGAGCGCGCCTACCAGGACTACCTGCAGGCCGAGGCCTGCGAGGCCATCGAGAGCCTCGACGCGCTGCTCGGCGAGGGCCTGGAGAACCTGGTGGACGGCGAGTCGGCGCTGGAGGCGCGGGTGCTGCGCGAGCGCATGCTAGCCCAGGCCCTGGCACAGCTCAGCGAGCGCGAGCGCCTGGTGCTGACGCTGTACTACCAGCACGAGCTGAGCCTGAAGGAAATCGCCCTGGTGCTCGACGTGAGCGACGCCCGGGTCTGTCAACTGAGCAAGCAGGCGCTGAACAAGGCCTGCCGCTACCTGAGCGAGAGAAGCTAAATCATGCAGAAAGTCATAGGCGCGCTGATCATCGTCGCCTGCGTCCTGGGCGGCTACGCCATGGCCAACGGCGACATGGGCGTGCTCTGGCAGCCGGCCGAGGTGGTCATCATCCTCGGCGCCGGCCTGGGCAGCCTGGTGGTGGCCAACCCGCGCGAAGTGCTGCTGGAGATGCTTTCCCAGGTCAAGGGCGTGTTCGTCTACAAGCGCCGCGGCGAGGAGTTCCAGCGCCAGTTGCTGATGCTGCTCTACCAGCTGCTGGAGATGGTCGAGGTGGGCGGCCTGAAGGTGCTCGACGAGCACATCGAGGAGCCGGAGCAGAGCGAGCTGTTCGCCCGCTACCCGCTGATCCTCCAGGAAAGGAACCTGATGGCCTTCATCGCCGACAACTTCCGCCTGATGGCCATGGGCAAGATCAGCGCCCACGAGCTGGAAGGCTTCCTCGAACAGGAGCTGGACGCCATGGAGCACGCCCTGCTGCAGCCGTCGAAGTCGCTGCACAAGGTCGGCGAGGCCATGCCCGGCTTCGGCATCCTGGCGGCGATCATGGGCATCATCATCACCATGGGCAGCATCGGCGGCACCATCGGCGAGGTGGGCGCCCACGTGGCCGCGGCGCTGGTGGGCACCTTCCTCGGCATCTTCTTCTGCTACTGCCTGCTCGACCCGCTGTCCAACGCCATGGCCCAGCGGGTGAAGACCGAACTCTCGGCGCTGGAGTGCGTGCGCACCACCCTGGTCGCCCACGTCGCCGGCAAGCCCACGCTGCTGGCGGTGGACGCCGGGCGCAAGCTGATCGAGCAGGACGTCAAGCCGGCCTTCCGCCAGCTCGAGACCTGGGTCAACCAGTACGAGGATGAAAGGGAAGCGGCATGAGGAAGCGTGGCGAGCAGCCCCACGAAGTCATCATCAAGCGGCGCGGCAAGAAGGGCCACGCCGAGGAGCACAGCTCCGCCTGGAAGGTGGCCTTCGCCGACTTCACCCTGGCGATGATGGCGCTGTTCATGGTGCTGTGGATCGTGCAGCCGCGCAGCGTGATGCAGAACCCGGCGGTGGGCGACCTGCAGAGCAACCCGCTGGTGGACGGCGGCGCCGGGGTGTTCGACGGCTCCAGCCGCACGCCGGTGGAACTGGACGGCCTGCCCATGCCGGTGCAGCCGCAGAACCCGCCGCGCACGCCCGAGGGCACCCGCGCCAGTGTCGACGGCAGCCAGCCGGGCGAGGCCAGCGAGCCGCGCCACTACGATTCCAGCGTCGACCTGCAGGAACTGGCGGCGCTGATCCGCGCGGTGTCCGCGCAGACCGACGCGCTGGCCAACATCGAGGTCAAGGTGGTGCCCCAGGGCCTGCGCGTGCTGATCAAGGACGACCCCAAGCGCTTCATGTTCCCCCGCGGCAGCGCCATCCTCGATCCACATTTCCGCACGCTGCTGGCGGCCCTGGGCGGCGTGCTGGCGAAGGTCGACAACCGCCTGATCCTCAGCGGCCACACCGACGCCGTGCCCTACCGCGGGGCCAACGGCTACAACAACTGGAACCTCTCCGGCGACCGCGCCCTGCAGGCGCGCAACGTGCTGGTGGACGCCGGCCTGCCGGCGAACAACGTGCTCCAGGTGACCGCCCAGGCCGACGGCATGCCGCTGCTGCCGGAGGACCCGCAGAACGGCGCCAACCGTCGCATCGAACTGTTGTTGCTGACCGACAGCGCCGAGCAGCTGTACCGCCAGTTGTTCAGCGACGAACAGGCGCGTGTGCAGGTCGGTTCCGAGGGGGCGAAGTTCAGTGGTGGGCAGGGGGCCTCTGCGGCCAAGCCTTGATGGTTCTTTAGAGCCTGTTCACGATCTCGCGAGCTAGAGCAGAACAAGGCGAAAACAGGCGAGGGAGCGCAGTTTAGTCCGCTAAATGAGCATCACTCGCCTGTTTTTAACGCAGTTATGCCGACGCGCAGCAGATCGTGGATAGGTTCTCAAGGTTCGCCGGCGAAGCGCTCGGCACAATAGAGCTGGCGGGTTTCCTCGGCTAACAGACAGTCGCCGTGGGGCTGCAGGTTGAGCACGCTGTCGTTGTCGCTGCCGTAGAGCAGGTTGAACAGCAGCTCGTTGTCCAGCTGCGCGGCCTGCTGCAGTTCGGCCAGCTCGCTCTTTTCCACGCGCAGGCGTAGGTGGTCGAGGAAGCCCGACTCGACGTGGCCGGAGGTCTTCTGCACGGTATCGCCTTGGCGCGTCACCGCATAGAAGCGACCGTCGCGCAGCAGCAGGCTGTGCTCCAGGCGCAGGACGCGGCCGTCGGCGAGGATCAGCTGGCCGCTGCTGCGGTAGCGGCCGTCGAACTCGCTGGCGGAGCGGTAGTTGAGCCAGGTGGCGGTCATCCCGCTGAACAGGCCCAGGCTCAGCATTGCGCTGCCGGCGAGCAGGTGCAGGCGCTTCATGGCAGGCAGCTCCGCAGTTGCTCGTCGCCCAGGCGGGCGAGCTGGTCCTGGTGGATCAGCAGCAGGCGGGTGGAGGCTTGGGCGCTGCTGCAGGCCACTTCGTAGAAGCCGGCATGGCGCGACAGGGTGAAGCGCGCGGGCTGCTCGCTCAGCGCGGCTAGGCGCGCGCTCAGGGCGCCGGTGCGTTCGCGCAGCTGGGCCAGGCCCTGGGGGCGCGCATCGAAATAGGTGAAATGCTTGTTGCCGATGTCCAGGTCCGCGCGCAGGTCCTGGGTTCGCTGCAGGGCATAGTGCAGCGTGGCGGCCAGGGCCAGCCCAACCAGCAGCAGCGGCGCCGCCACGGCCAGCAGCTCGGGCCTGCGCCAGCGGCGGGCCGGACGCAGCGGCGGGGTGGCGGGCATGGCGGCCGGGGCCGGTTCCTGATCGGGGAGGGGCGCGTCCTCGGCTTCGACCGGTGCGCGCACGGCGAAGCGCGGGTTGAGCATGTAGCCGCGGCGCGGCAGGGTCTGGATGATCTCGCGGCGCTTCTCGTCGCCGAGTATCTGGCGCAGCGTGTAGATCTGCTGGTTGAGGCTGCCCTGGCCGACCACCCGGTCGCTCCAGGCGTGGGCCAGCAATTCGTCGCGCGCCACCACCTCGCCGGGTTCGCGCAGCAGGCGTTCGAGCAGGCGGCTGCCGGAGAAGCCCAGCTCGACCTTTTCCTCGAAGCCCTCGCGCTGCAGCACCAACTGGTACAGCTCGGGCTGGAAGTGGGCGAGGCAACCGTCGGCCAGGCCGGTACGGATGAGGCGGGCGGGAAGGGGGCGGGCGTCGGCGACGGGCGTGATCTGAATCATGTCCATGAAGCGTCTGGCAGCCTGTCCCTGTACGAATTCGTATCGGTTCTGATGAAGAGGGACGACATTCTGGCGTCAATAAAATGTAGAGACAAGTCCCATTTCTATACCTTTCTTGCTTGACAGATTACTAATTCCACTCGCGTCGCCGGATTGCCCGGCCTCAACGGCAAACGCCCCGAACGGGTCGGGGCGTTTGCTTTCGGTCAGCTGCGCGGGACGGATCAGCCCAGCAGGGACATGACCATGCCCGGCATCTGGCCAGCCTGCTTGAGCATGGAGATGCCGGACTGCATCAGCATGCTGTTCTTGGTCATGGCGGCCGATTCGGAGGCGAAGTCGGCGTCCATGATGGTGCCCTTGGCCACGTCGGTGTTGTCCTTCATGTTGGCCAGGTTGTTGGCGGTGTGGTTCAGGCGGTTGATGTTGGCGCCGAACTGGGCGCGCAGGGTGCCGATGCTGTCCAGGGCGGTGCTCAGCTTGTCGATCATGCCGTTGGCGTTGGCCGCGCTCAGTTCGCTGCCGCTGGCGGCGGTGGCTGCGCCGCTGGCGGCGTAGACCGAGGAGATGTCGCTGAGCTTGGTGGCGACGTCGGTCAGGTTGCTGGAGGCGTTCACTTCCAGCGTCTCGGCGCTGCTGGCACCGATCTGGAAGTTGATGGCGGCGGAGAACTTGCCGTCGCTGCCGTCGACCTTGGTGCCGTCGCTGAACAGCTTGTCGCCGGCGTAGCTGGTGTTCTTCATGATGTTGGCCAGCTCTTTGCCCAGCTCGTCGTACTCGGACTGCATGGAGTCCTGGTCCTTCTCGCTGTTGGTGCCGTTGGAGGACTGGGTGGCCAGGTCCTTCATGCGCTGGACGATGTCGGTCATTTCGCTGAAGGCGCCTTCGGCGGTCTGCAGCAGGGACACGGAGTCGTTGACGTTGCGGGTGGCCACGGCCATGCCGCGGGACTGGGCGTCCAGGCGGGTGGCGATCTGCAGGCCGGCGGCGTCGTCGGCGGCGCTGTTCACGCGGTAACCGGTGCCCAGGCGCTGCTGGTTGGTGGCCAGCTTGGCGTTGGTCTTGTTCAGGTTGGTCTGGGTGGTCAGGGCGGAATAGTTGGTATGGATCGACAGAGCCATGGAATGAATCCTCGGATTGGGCTTGTGTAAAGCCGGCTTTGATCGCCTGCTGAAGGGGTAGGGCGACCGGGATGGAAAAGGGCTTAAGGGCCGATTCGAGAAATTCTTGCGGGAGGCGGGAAGAGGGCATCGCGGGCAGGGCCCGCTACGAAGAGCACCTCGGCGCGATCGACAAGGCAACTGCTCCAGTCGCACCAGGGACGCACGAACGGAGCGGACCTTGTCCGCGATAGCCAGGGGTATCGGCGCGATTCGCGGATGAGATCCGCTACGCCGCCTCACCCGTGTCATTCCCCTGTAGGAGCGCGCCCTGCGCGCGAAATCGCGGACAGGGCCCGCTCCTATGTATGGACTCACCCCCACCGTCAACCCGCTTTTGAACATGAAAACCCGACTGCATCTATGTATTAGGCCTGTTCGAGGAAGCCACGTCGGGCTTCTGGCCAACATTGGGTAAGCCCGCGGAATGCCGATTACAAAGAGGCCTCGAAGGCCGGTAGGAGCGTAGGCATCGATCCGCGACGGTCTGACCAGGGGTCAATGTTCTTCAGCAAGGGTTGGAGCGACTTGGCGCCCCGTTGGCGGGAACTCGTTGATCAGTGGCTCATTTCCATCTCCCGGCAAGCATTCGGCTTGCGCTGGTAGGTTTGTTCGCTGCACAGCAGCACCCAGGCGATACGCAGGTTGCGGTTGGCCAGTCGCACTGCTGCGCCCTTGCGCCCCAGACGTTGTAGCCAGCGCTGCAGGCGCCGATCATCCGGGTGTTCGGAATCGGGCCGCAGTTGCTTCAACACCGCATGCGAGCCCACCACCATCAGGCTGCGCACATAGGCGTCGCCACGTTTGGTCATCTTGCCCAGCCTTACCTTCTGCCCGCTGCTGTGCTGGTCGGGCACGATGCCGAAGTAGGCAGCGAACTGACGCGCATTGGCGAAACGTTCCGGCTCGACCTGTTTGGCCAGCAAAGCCGTAGCCGTGATCGGACCGATACCACGTACCGTCATCAGCCGTTTCGCTGTCGGGTCGGCGGCGGCACAGGCTTCCAGACGCCCGGTCAGCGCGGCGATACGCTCGCCCAGCCGTTGCCATTCGTTCAGCATCTCGTCGATCAGCTCGCGCAGCAGCGCCGGCAACGGCTGGCTGGCGTCTTCCAGCACCCGGGTGACACCTTGCTTCAAGCCCACATCCCCCTGCGCCAGGGCGATGCCCTGCTCCAGCAGCAGCCCGCGGATCTGATTGCCCATGGCGGTGCGCCGCTGCACATAGCCCCGCCGGACACGGTGCCAGGCCTGCATCGCCAGCGCCGCGACGCTCTTCACCGGCACCGACGCGATACTGCTATCCCGGCCCGCCCGCAGAATGGCGTGGGCATCATTGCGATCATTCTTCGCTCCGCTCCGGTGCTCGGCCACCCGCTGGGCCGGCAGGATACGCACCGGGTTGCCCTGCGCCTGCAGCAGCCGGGCCCAGGCTTGTGCTCCAGGGCCGGTCTCCATCAGCACCGTCACGCCCTCCGGCAGCTTCTGCAGAAACACCTGAAACGCTTCACGCGACTTGATTCGCTGTTCGTACGCCAGTTGACCCAGGGCGTCTTCCCCCGCCACCTGGAAGACCTTTTTCGCCAGATCCACGGCGACTGTCGTGCACACCGATACATCGGTTGCAGACACCGGCTTATTCATCGTCGTATGCTTTTTCATGGACTCACCCTCACTGTCGGTGGCTTCTTAGACCGCCACCGTGGCGCCTCGACGCCTTGGTGAGGGTGAGTCCATCCAATTACAGATTGCCGGGGGGGGCACGGTATTCCTCCCCCGTAGCGGACCTTGTCCGCGATAGCCGAAACCATCGGCGCGATTCGCGGATAAGATCCGCTTACGCTGCCCCACCCGTGTCATTCCCCTGTAGGAGCGCGCCCTGCGCGCGAAATCGCGGGCAGGGCCCGCTCCTACAGATTGCCGGGGGCACGGTATTCCTCCCCCGTAGCGGACCTTGTCCGCGATAGCCGAAACCATCGGCGCGATTCGCGGATGAGATCCGCTCCTACGCTGCCCCACCCGTGTCATTCCCCTGTAGGAGCGCGCCCTGCGCGCGAATCGCCGGCAGGGCCGGCGCTCGTTCATTCGAACGTGCTGCTGACCACTCCCGCCTCGACCACCCGCGCCTGGATCACCTTCTCGCTGCTCAGGTTGCGTACCTTGATCACTTCGCCCTGCTGCCCGTTGGCCAGGGCCTGGCCCGGGGTGCTGGCCTGGATGCCGTCGCGGCTGGCGTTGATGCGGACCTGCTGGCCGCGCTTGACCAGTTGCGCGCTGCTGAGCACCTGCGGGGTGAGCAGCTGGCCGGCGCGCAGGCGGCGGCGGGCGCCCTGGCCGATGAGCTGCTCGGGGCGGGTGAAGAAGCCGTGGTGGGCGCGGGCGATGTTCTGCGCTTGCAGCTTCAGGTCGCCGGCGCCCAGGACCTGGCCGCGGTCGATGATGGCGGCGGTCACCAGCACCGGCAGGAAGGCGTCGGCCTGGCTGCTGACCGTCACCGCCCAGCCGGCGCCGTCCGCGCAGCGCACTTCGTAGCGCTGGCGGGCCAGGGCCGAGGGTTCGTCGCTGCGCCTTTGCAGTTGCAGCGGCGTTCTGCAGGGCGCCGGCGGCAGGCTGCCGAGCAGTTCGTGGCTGAACTGGCTGCGCAGGCCCTGCCAGCCGTTGCGCCGGGCTTCTTCGCGCAGCTGCGCGTCCAGTTGCGCGCTCACCGCCTGTTCGACTTGCGCGCGGGCTTCGCCGGCGGCCTCGCAGGCGGGGCCGGCCAGGCCGGCGGCGAGGATCAGGAAGAGGGCGGAAAGGCTTTTTCCGCCCCGGCCCGCCAGACGACGCGAAAGCGGAAGCCGGGGGGCGGCCGGGGGCTGGCGGTGTGGGCTGGAGGTCAGTGAAATCAAGGCTTCGCTCGCTGTTCTCAAGTTAGGCACGGTTCCTGCTGAAGGGGACGCCAGCAAGAGTCAGGCCGGAGACAGCCACCGATGAGCATACGGGTAGAAGAATCCCTCGCCGTGCACGTGCGTGCGCTGCAGGTGCGCACCCAGCGCAGCGAGATCCTCGCCGCCAACCTGGCGAACCAGGACACCCCGGGCTTCCTCGCCCGCGATATCGACTTTGCCGGCGAGATGCGCCGCCTCGACCCGCAGGCCGAGGACGCCGGCCTGGCCTTCGCCGACGACGACGCGCAGCTGAAGTACCGCATCCCCAATCAGCCGTCGGAAGACGGCAACACCGTCGAGCAGGGCGTGGAGCAGTCGGAGTTCGCCCGCAACGCCATGGGCTTCCAGACCAGCCTGACCTTCCTCGGCATGAAGTTCCGCGGCCTCAAGCAGGCCATCGAAGGACGTTGAGCATGGCACTGGACTCCATCTACCGCATCGCCGGTTCCGCGATGACCGCGCAGACCGTGCGCCTGAACACCGTGGCCAGCAACCTGGCCAACGCCGATTCCGCCGCCTCCAGCGCCGATGCCGCGTACAAGGCGCGCAAGCCGATGTTCGCCGCCGTCTACGGCAACGACGAACTGGTGCGCGACGCCGGCATGGGCGGCGCCCGCGTGCAGGTGCTGGACGTGGTGACCTCCGGCACCGCGCCGCAGCGCCGCTACGAGCCGAACAACCCGCTGGCCAACCGCGACGGCTACGTCTACTACCCGGACGTCAACGAGATCGAGGAAATGACCGACATGATGTCGGCCACCCGCAGCTTCGAGACCAGCGTCGACGTCCTCAACCGCGTACGCAGCATGCAGCAGGGCCTGCTGAAGCTGGGAGAACAGTCATGACCAGCAGCGTCAACGGCACCAACTCCGCCAGCGGCAGCAGCGCTGGCGGCGACAGCGTCGGCGTCAACCTGACCGACGTGTCGCAGCTGCAGAACAACTTCATCACCCTGATGGTCGCGCAGATCCAGTACCAGGACCCGACCGACCCGGTGGACAGCACCCAGTTCGTCAACCAGTACTCGCAGCTGTCCCAGGTGCAGAGCCTGGAGAACCTCAACACCATCCAGAAGAACAGCCTGGTGCTCGCCGACAACCTGCAGAACCTCACCGCCGCCGGCCTGGTGGGGCAGAAGGTGATGGTCTCGGTGGACAGCCTGCAGCTGGACGACGCCGTGGTCGATGGCCAGGTGCAGCTGGAGCACGCCTCCACCAGCACCACCCTGAAGCTGACCAGCGCCGCCACCGGCGAGGTGACCAAGCTCGCCCTCGGCCCGCAGGAGGCCGGCAGCGTGGCCTTCAGCGTCGACCCGCAGAAGCTCGGCCTGGCGCCGGGCAAGTACGGCGTCGAGGTCGAGACCAGCAGCGGCGAGAAGCCCAAGGTCGAGGTCGGCGGCAAGGTCAGCCACGTACGCGTCAGCGAAAGCGGCCCGGTACTGGAAGTCGAGGGCGCCGGTTCCGTGCCCTTCTACAACATCGTCGAATTCGGCAGCGCGGCTGCCTGATCCCGCCCAGGAGAACCCCGATGAGCTTCAATATTTCCCTGACCGGGCTGAACGCCGTCAGCGAGCAGCTGGACACCGTCAGCAACAACATCGCCAACGTCGGCACCGTCGGCTTCAAGTCTTCGCGCACCGAGTTCGGCAGCGTCTACGCCGACAGCCAGGCGATGGGCGTGGAAGTGCTGGGCAGCACCCAGAGCATCAGCCTCGGCGGCAGCCTCACCAACACCAGCCGCAACCTCGACCTGGCCATCTCCGGCGCCGGCTTCTTCATGGTCAAGAGCGCCACCGGCGAGACCCAGTACACCCGCGCCGGGGTGTTCAACACCGACAACGCCAACTACATGGTCAACGCCTCCGGCCAGCGCCTGCAGGGCTACTCGGTGGACGCCGCCGGCAACCTGCAGGCCGGCGTGCTCGGCGACCTGCAGGTGAAGACCGCCAGCCTGCCGGCCAAGGCCACCGACAGCCTGGACTTCGTCGCCAACCTCGACGCCGACGGCGAAGTGCCGGCCCTGGCCTTCGACCCGGCCGACGCCTCCACCTACAACTCCACCTACACCACCAAGGTCTACGACTCCCAGGGCAAGGAACACACCCTGACGCAGTACTTCGTGAAGACCGCCGACAACGCCTGGACCAGCCACTACTACGCCGACGGCAACGCCGTGGGCACCCAGGCGCTGAGCTTCGACAGCGCCGGCATGCTGACCTCGCCCAGCGCGCCCTTCACCCTCAACGTCGGCGGCCTGGCCGGCGGCGTGAACGCCCTGGCGATCAACGTCGACTACACCGGCACCACCCAGTACGGCTCCGACTTCGCCGTCACCACCAACAAGGCCTCCGGCTATGCCTCCGGCGACAAGACCGGCCTGACCGTCGACGAGGACGGCATGGTCTACGTCAACTACAGCAACGGCCAGCGCCTGCTGCAGGGCCAGGTGGTGCTGGCCAGCTTCGTCAACCCCGAGGGCCTGCGCGCGGTCAGCGGCACCGCCTGGACCGAGACCTCGGCCTCCGGCGGCCCGCTGGTGGGCGCCCCCGGCGGCGGCCAGTTCGGCGACCTGGTGGCCGGCGCGCTGGAAGGCTCCAACGTCGACCTCACCGCGCAGCTGGTGAGCCTGATGGAAGGCCAGCGCAACTACCAGGCCAACACCAAGGTGCTGACCACCGACAAGGAACTCACCCAAGCGCTGTTCGGCGCCGTCTGAGGCTGACCCATGGACCGCCTGGCCTATACCGCGATGAGCGCCGCCAGCCGCACTCTGCAGTCGCTGCAGGTGCGCGCCAACAACCTGGCCAATGCCAACACCCCGGGGTTCCGCGCCGACATGGAGCGCGTCAGCGCCGTGGACGTGAGTGGCTACGGCTACGACAGCCGGCACCTGGCGCGCCTGGAGAGCAACGGCGTCGACATGGCGCCCGGCACCCTCACGGTGACCGGCCGCGACCTCGACTTCGCCATCCGCGGCCAGGGCCTGATCGCCCTGCAGGACGGCGAGGGCGAGGCCTACACCCGCCACGGCAGCATGCTCGTCGACAGCGAAGGGCGGCTGACCATCAACGGCCGCCAGGTGCTGGGGGAGGGCGGCCCGATCGTCCTGCCCGAGTACGACAGCGTGAACATCGGCGAGGACGGCACCGTCTCGGTGATGCCCCGCGGCGACTACCTGATGACCGAGGTGGACCGCATCAAGCTGGTCGATGCCCCGGCCGCCGAGCTGCAGAAGAACGCCGCCGGCCTGCTGGTGCGCAAGGACGGCCAGCCGGCCGAGGCTGCCGACAACGTGCGCCTGGTCAGCGGCTACCTGGAGGCGAGCAACGTGTCGTCGATCGACCAGCTCACCGCGACCATGAGCCTGAACCGCATGTTCGAGACCCAGGTGAAGATGATGAAGGCCGCCGAGGACATGGCGTCCGCCGGCGACCGCCTGCTGCGCGACTGACGCGCCCCGTACAACCCGGCCGCGCCGCGCGCGGCCCGCGAAGGAGATACCGCATGAGTTCGGCACTGTGGGTGAGCAAGACCGGCCTGGCCGCGCAGGACACCGCGCTGTCGGCGGTGGCCAACAACCTGGCCAACGTCAACACCACCGGCTTCAAGAGCGACCGGGTGGTCTTCGAGGACCTGTTCTATTCCATCGACCGCCAGCCCGGCGCCCAGGCCGACCAGGTCAACACCGTGCCCTCGGGCATCCAGCTGGGCAGCGGCGTGCGCGTGGCCGGCACGCAGAAGGTGTTCACCGAAGGCAGCATGCAGACCACCGGCCAGCCGATGGACCTGGCCGTGGTCGGCCGCGGCTTCTTCCAGGTGGAAGCGCCCAACGGCGACACCCTGTACACCGAGAACGGCCAGCTGCAGCTCAACTCCGACGGCGTGGTGGTCAACGCCCAGGGCCTGCCGCTGATCCCCAACATCGAGGTGCCGGCCGGCAGCAGCAGCTTCACCGTGGGCAGCGACGGCACCGTCACCGCGATCATGGCCGGCGAGACGCAGCCGACCCAGCTGGGCCAGATCACCCTGGTCAACTTCACCAACCCGGCGGGCCTGGAAGCCCTGGGCGGCAACCTCTACCGCGAGACCGTGGCCAGCGGCCAGCCGGTGGAAGGCGTGCCCGGCGAGGATGGCCTGGGCACCCTCAAGCAGGGCGTGCTGGAAGGCTCCAACGTGCAGGTGGTGGAGGCCATGGTCAACATGATCGCCATCCAGCGCGCCTACGAGGCCAACGCCAAGGTGCTGGACGCCGCCTCCGGCATGCAGCAGTTCCTCAACCAGACCGTATGACCGCCATGAGCCGCCTGCCGACGCTGCTCGCCCTGCTGCTATTGGGCGGCTGCGCGAGCTTCAACGAGATGCTCCCGGAAGAGGACTCCAGCGCCTACCAGCCGCCGACCCTCGACTACAGCCTGCCGCCCACCACCGGCGGCGGGCTGTACCGCCCCGGCTACTACGGCGGCCTGGTGCAGGACCAGCGCGCCCTGCGCGTGGGCGACGTACTCACCGTGGTGCTGGAGGAGCAGACGCAGTCGAGCAAGAGCGCCGGCACCAGCTTCGACAAGAGTTCCAGCCTGGGCATCGGCATCCCCACCATCCTCGGCCACAGCTACGACCGCCTGGAAAGCTCGGCGGACAGCTCGCGGGACTTCAAGGGCGACGCCAAGAGCGAGCAGCAGAACTCCCTGCGCGGCGCCATCGCGGTGACCGTGCACCAGGTGCTGCCCAACGGCACCCTGGTGGTCCGCGGCGAGAAGAATCTGCGCCTGAACCAGGGCTCGGAGTTCATCCGCCTCACCGGCCTGGTGCGGGTGGAGGACATCAACCGCAACAACCAGGTGTCCTCGCAGAACGTCGCCAACGCCAACATCTCCTACGCCGGGCGCGGCGTGCTCAACGACAGCAACTCGGCCGGCTGGCTGACGCGCTTCTTCACCCACCCCCTGTTCCCGCTGTGAGGCGCTGCCGGCCATGCGAGCCATCCTGAAGTACCTGCTGCCGCTGACGCTGTTCTGCTGGCCCCTGGCGAGTCGCGCCGTGCCGCTGCTGGAACTGGTGGACGTGGAGGGCATCCGCGGCAACCAGCTGATCGGCTACGGCCTGGTGGTCGGCCTCGACGGCACCGGCGACAAGACCCAGGTGAAGTTCACCAGCCAGTCGGTGGTGAACATGATCAAGCAGTTCGGCGTCAACCTGCCGGCCAACATCGACCCCAAGCTGAAGAACGTCGCCGCGGTGAGCATCACCGCCGAAGTGCCGCCCTCGTACAGCCCCGGGCAGACGGTGGACGTCACCGTGTCCTCGCTGGGCGACGCCAAGAGCCTGCGCGGCGGCCAGCTGCTGCTCACGCCGCTGCGCGGCATCGACGGCGAAACCTACGCCCTGGCCCAGGGCGCGGTGGCCGTGGGCGGCCTCAACGCCAGCGGCCAGAGCGGCTCCAGCGTCACCATCAACACCGCCAACGGCGGGCGCATCCCCAATGGCGCGACCGTCGAGCGGATGATCCCCAGCGACTTCGCCAGCCGCCCGGACATCATGCTCAACCTGCGCCAGCCCAGCTTCCAGACCGCCGCGCACATCGTCACCGCGCTGGACAACCTGCTCGGCGCCGGCAGCGCCCAGGCCCTGGACGGCACCAAGGTCAGCGTGCGCGCGCCGGTCTCGGCCAACCAGCGCACCAGCTTCATGGCCCTGCTCGAAGGCGTGGAGGTGCAGGAAGGCCGCGAACGGCCCAAGGTGGTGTTCAACAGCCGCACCGGCACCGTGGTCATCGGCCAGGGCGTGCGGGTGAAGGCCGCCGCGGTGTCCCACGGCAGCCTCACCGTGACCATCAGCGAGAACCCCCAGGTCAGCCAGCCGGCGCCGTTCTCCGGCGGCCGCACCACGGTCACGCCGCAGTCCGACGTCAACGTCGCCCTGGACAAGAAGCCGATGTTCCGCTGGCCCGAGGGCGCCAGCCTGCAGGGCATCATCGACACCGTGAACAGCCTCGGCGCCACCCCGGACGACGTCATGAGCATCCTCCAGGCGCTGGAGAAGGCCGGCGCGCTGAACGCCGAACTCATCATCATCTAGGGCGCGCGCATGAGCATCGTTTCACTCCCCACCGCGCTGAACGCCGCGCGCGGCCAGGACGGCAATCCCCAGGCGCGCCTGGAGGCGGCCGCCGAGCAGTTCGAGGCGCTGTTCCTGCAGCAGATCCTCAAGCAGATGCGCAAGGCCGGCGACGTGCTCTCGGCCGGCGGCATCGGCCGCAGCCGCGACCTGGACACCATGCGCGACTTCTACGACGGCGTGCTCGCCGACAACCTGGCCGAGCGCAAGCAGACCGGCATCGCCGCGCTGCTGGTGCGCCAGCTTTCCGGCCAGGACGCCGACAGCCGCGGCGAGGCGCTGGCCGGCGGCGACCAGCTGGGCCTGCCGCGCAGCCTGCAGCAGGCCGTGGCGGCCGACTGGCAGCGTGGCGTGCAGGCCGCCGGGCGGCTCTGGCAACGCGGCAGCGCGGCCTTCGGCGAACTGGTGGACAGCCTGATCGACCACGAATCCGCCGGCGACGTCGCTGCCATCTCGCCCAAGGGCGCCCGCGGCCTGATGCAGCTGATGCCCGACACCGCGCGGGAAATGGCCGCCAAGCTGGGCCTGGAGTTCGACCCGCAGCGCCTGACCCAGGACGGCGCCTACAACCGCCAGCTCGGCAGCGCCTACCTCGACGAGATGCTGCAGCGCTACGACGGCCACCGCGCCCTGGCCCTGGCCGCCTACAACGCCGGCCCCGGCCGGGTGGACGAGTGGCTGAAGAGCAACGGCGATCCGCGCCGCGGCGAGATCAGCGGCGAGGCCTGGATCGAACGCATCCCCTTCGAGGAAACCCGCCGTTACACCCGCGGCATCCTCGACGACCTCGATCGCCGCGGCCAGGCTGCGGCGCCGGCGCCGCTTAAGCCGGCGGCCGAACCGGTCGCCTATCAACAGCAGGGCACGCAACACCAGGCACTCTCCGCCGCCTTCGCCCAACCGATCCGCCTTCAGCCCAAAGGGAAGCAGTCGTGAGCAATTTGACGCAGATCGCCTACAGCGGCGTGCGCGCCTCGGAGATCGGCCTGTCGATCACCGGGCAGAACACCTCCAACGTCAACACCCCCGGGTTCAGCCGCCTGTCGGTGCTCACCAGCTCCCTCGGCGGGCAGGGCTCGCTCAGCCCCGGCGGCGGGGTGAAGGTGACCGGCATCCGGCGCATGTCCGACGACTTCCTCAACCAGCAGCTGTGGCGCGCCACCACCGCGCAGAACTACTACAGCAACGCCCAGCAGTACCTGGGCGCGCTGGAGGACCTGATGTCCAGCGACGGCGCCAGCATCAGCGTCGGCCTCGACAACTTCTTCGCCGCCCTGAGCGAGGCCAGCGCCACCCCGGACTCCACCGCCCTGCGCCAGCAGATCATCGCCGAGACCGGCAACCTGGCGCAGCGCTTCAACACCCTCTCCGGCAACCTCGACACCCAGCTCAAGTCCCTGCAGGAACAGCGCGGCACCATGGTCGGCGAGATCAACGGCCTGACCGGCAACATCGCCCTGCTGAACAAGAAGATCGTCGCCGCGCAGTCCGCCGCCGCCGACCCCTCGGCCCTGCAGGACCAGCGCGACGCGCTGATCACCCAGCTCAGCCAGTACAGCAGCATCCGCACCAGCGCCGCCGCCGACGGCTCGGTCTCGGTGTCCCTGGCCAACGGCCAGCCGCTGGTGGCCGGCGCCTCCGCCGCGCAGCTGAAGGTCAGCCTGACCAGCAGCGGCGAGCAGGACGTCAGCCTGGCCTTCGCCGGCACCCAGTTCGCCATCCACCAGCAGGACCTGGGCGGCGCCATGGGCGCGCTGTACGACACCGAATACCAGACCCTGCGGCCGAACCTCGACAGCCTGGCGCAGATGGCCACCCAGGTCGCCGACCTGGTCAACTCCACCCTGGCCGGCGGCTACGACCTCAACGGCAACCCCGGCCAGGCGCTGCTGCAGGCCAACCCCGGCAGCACCGCCAAGCTGCTCAGCCTCACCGGCCTGCAACCCACCGAACTAGCGCTGTCCGACAGCGCCGGGGAGAAGGGCAACAACGGCAACCTGCTGAAGCTGATCGACCTGAAGAGCCAGGTCATCACCCTCGACGGCAACCAGGTGACGCTCAACGACGCCTACGCCGGGCTGATCGGCCGGGTAGCCAGCGACAGCCGGCAGAACCAGGCCGACCTGGACACCGCCAAGACCGTGACGCAGCAGGCGCAGAACCAGCGCGACAGCGTCAGCGCGGTGAACCTGGACGAGGAGGCGGTCAACCTGATGACCTACCAGCAGGCCTACCAGGCCAACATGAAGGTCATCAGCACCGCCAAGGACCTGTTCGACAGCATGCTCGCGGCGTTCTGAACGCCGTAGCCCGCCACCCGACGAGACGCCCCATGCGCATCACCAATTCGCAGAGCACCGCCATCCTCCTGGACTCGATGAGCCGCAACACCGAGAAGATGTCGCAGCTGATGCAGCAGATGTCCAGCAGCAACCGCATCCAGCACCCCTCGGACGACCCCATCGCCGCGGTGCGCATCCTGCGCATCCAGCGCTCGGAGGCCAGCCTGGCCCAGTACGGCAGCAACATCGCCGGGGTCTCGGGCAACCTGTCGATCCAGGAAACCAACCTGCAGTCCACCTCCGACACCCTGCTGGACATCCGCGACCTGCTGCTGTGGGCGGCCAACGGCTCCAACGCCAACGAGCAGCTCGGCGCCATGGCCGGCGAGCTGTCGAACCTGGAGAAGACCCTGGTCAGCTACCTCAACGTCAAGGACGAGGAGGGCCGCTACCTGTTCTCCGGCACCCTCACCGACCAGCCGGCGGTGACCTACGACGAGGCCAGCGGCACCTACAGCGCCACCGGCAACGACAAGACGCGCCAGGCGGTGGTGGCCAACGGCGTGATGGTCGACGAGAACGTCGCCATCCGCCCGCTGTTCGGCAACGGCATGGACCTGCTCAACGGCCTCCACGCCCTGGTGGCCAAGCTGCAGGACCCGGCCCTGGACAGCAGCGACCCGGCCATCCACCAGAGCATCGCGGCCACCCTCGACCTGCTGGACGACAGCCATGGCAAGTTGCTGTCGGCCATCACCGACCTGGGCGGGCGGCAGAACACCCTGACCCTGCTGGACAACAGCAACCAGGACAGCTCCCTGGTCAACCAGAAGGTCGAGGGCGACCTCTCGGCGCTGGACTACGCCAAGGCCAGCATCGACCTGGGCAACTACAAGCTGGCCCTGCAGGCGACGCAGAAGACCTACCTGACGGTCAACGGCCTGTCGCTGTTCAGCCTGCTCTGAGGACCCTGGCGCGATGAAGGTCGAGAACCCGTTCCCGGCGGTCGCCGCCATCGACGGCCAGCCGCGCCAGGCGCCGGCGGCAGTGGGCGAGCGCACCCTGCGCCAGCGCAAGCCGGCGCGCAGCGCGGCCAGCACTGGCGAACGCAGCCCGGGCAAGGCCGCCGGCTTCAGCATCCAGCTCAACCAGCAGCTCAGCGCCATGCAGAGCGCCGAAGGCTACCTGGGCGAGCTGGCCGACCGCCTCAACCAGCTCAAGCTCAGCCTGGGCCGCGAACTGGGCAGCGGCCAGGGCGGCAACCGCAAGCAGCTGGAGCAGCCGCTGCAACAGGCCGCCGAGCTGCTGGCGCAACGCCGCGAGCGCAGCGCCGGCGGGCTGGACGCCAACCTCGACCTGCACCTGCACGAAGCGGCGCGCACCCGCTTCGCCATCGACGGCCTGGCCACCCTCGACGAAGCCCGCGCAGGCGGCCGCGAGACCCTGCTGTTCCACACCGGCCGCGCCCAGGGCGAACCCGGCGTGGTGGTGCTGGACGACGCCATGAGCGACCAGCAGTTGCTGCGCAGCTTCAACATCGGCCTGGCGTCCAGCGGCATCCGCGCGGAACTCGACGCCGACGGCAGGCTGACTTTCTCCATGGCCGAGGCCGACTGGCGCAAGCAGGGCGGCCAGCTCAACGTGCAGGGGGAGGGCAAGCGCTTCGCCAAGGACCGCGCCAGCCCTGCCCGCACCCGCGAGCAGCGCCTGCTGGACCTGCCGCAGAGCCTGGTCGGCAGCGACCAGCGCGAACTGCGCCACATGCTCGACCAGGTGATAGACGCGCTGGACCGCATCGGCACCCTGCGCGACCAGCTACGCCAGCGCCAGGGCGAGATCCGCGAGTTCCTCGCCCGCCAGGCCGACCGCGACGAGCAGCAATGGGCGCAGGACTACGCGGCGTCGATATTCAACCTGGTGCGCGACAGCGGCTCCAGTTACGCGGCGGTGACCCAGACCGTGGTGGCCCAGGCCAACCTGAGCCGTTTCGCGGTGGTCAGCCTGCTTTCTTGAGCCGGGCTTGTTAAGCTGCGCCGAACCCTGGGGCCGATCGACGGTCCCAGTTCGCAGACGACGGACAGGAAGGCTCCGTTCGTACCCTTGACAATGACGGTTAGGTCGATCCGCATGGTTTACGTACAACGCGATGGGCAAGGAAATCTGTTGAGAGTGGAAAGCCAGCCCTTCGAAGGCATGAACGACACCCTGGCCTACCAGAGCGAGGAGCTCCGGCAGTGGCTGGATGCGCGCACCGAGGTGCGCAGCCGGCTGGACCTGCTGCGCCAGTCCGACCTGGAAGTGATCCGCGTGCTGGAAGACGTGGTCAACGTGCTGGTCGAGCGCGGGGTGATCCGCTACACCGACCTGCCCGAGGCGGCCCGGCGCAAACTCGACGAACGCGCGGTGGCGCGCGCCGAACTGGAAGGCCTGGCGGACCACCCCGGCGACGACGACTGAGCGGCCGCACCGAGGCGCTTTTCGCAGGATGGGTATCGCTGCGCTCAACACCATCCTGCGAGAGTCCGTGCCCGTCCGTAGGGTAGGAGCGGACCTTGTCCGCGATGGCCGGACGTTCCGGCGCGGATCGCGGATGAGATCCTACGTCGCTCCCACCTGCGCCATGCCCCTGCAGGAGCGACTGTCTTGCCCCGCGCGCCGAGGCGCTCTTCGTAGGATGGGTTGAGCCGAAACCCATCGGGCCATGGTGATGGGTATCGCTGCGCTCAACCCATCCTACGAGGGCATTCCTCCTGCGACTGTAGGAGCGAGCTTGTTCGCGAACCCCCGGGTTTGAAAGTCGGCATCGGGGCGCAGGGCGGCTGGCCGCTCGCCTAGACTGGCGGCATCGCCCCGCGGAGCCCGCCCATGACCCCACTCGCCGAGCGCATCGCCGCCCTGGACTGGCCAGCGCTGGCCACGCGCCTGGACGCCGGCGGCCACGCCCTGGTCCCCGGGCTGCTCGACCCGCGTCAATGCCAGTGGCTGCGCGCCCTCTACGCCCGCGACGAACCCTTCCGCAGCCGGGTGGTCATGGCCCGCCACGGTTTCGGCCTGGGCGAGTACCGCTACTTCGCCTATCCCTTGCCGGCGCCGCTGCAGACGCTGCGCGAGGCCTTCTATCCGCCCCTGGCGAACATCGCCAACGCCTGGCAACGGCGCCTGGGCCTGGCGCCGGCATACCCGCCGCAGCACGCCGAATTCCTCGAACGTTGCCACGCCGCCGGCCAACTGCGCCCCACGCCGTTGCTGTTGCGCTATGGCGAGGGCGACTACAACTGCCTGCACCAGGACCTGTACGGCGAACTGGCCTTCCCGCTGCAGGTCGCCATCCTGCTGTCGCAGCCGGGCGAGGAGTTCGGCGGCGGCGAGTTCGTCCTCACCGAACAGCGCCCGCGCATGCAGTCGCGGGTGGAGGTGGCGCCGTTGTGCCAGGGTGATGCCGTGGTGTTCGCTGTCTCGCAGCGGCCGGTGCGGGGCGCGCGTGGGGACTATCGGGTGAGCATGCGCCATGGGGTCAGCCGGTTGTTGTGGGGGGAGCGGTTTACATTGGGTGTCATCTTTCACGATGCGCTTTGAGGGCTGCCCTGCGTACCATCGCCTGCCGTACAGCAGACGAAGGAGCGTGCAATGCATTACGAGGTCGTGGTGGCCCACCGTAGCGAGTATCCGGAGCCGATCACTTTTGCCAGGGGCGCGTTGCTGAAGGTGGGGGAGCGCTACGAGGGGCCTGAGGGTTGGGACGATTGGTACTTCTGCGCGGCAGCT
The DNA here is from genome assembly GCF_001586155.1 of Pseudomonas citronellolis. Classification (NCBI taxonomy): domain Bacteria; kingdom Pseudomonadati; phylum Pseudomonadota; class Gammaproteobacteria; order Pseudomonadales; family Pseudomonadaceae; genus Pseudomonas; species Pseudomonas citronellolis. The sequence continues at coordinate 3,957,529 of NZ_CP014158.1, read as the reverse complement.
GGGCGGGAAGGCTGGGTGCCGGCTCAGGTCTTCGAACGGGTGGGCGAGGGCGTTGGGCGGGCGCTGGAGGACTATACGGCGCGGGAGATGGAGGTGGGGGTTGGGGAGAGAGTGGTTGGTGGCAGGATTCTTGGGGGATGGGTCTGGTGTTGCCGGGAAGGGGATTCGGGGTGGGTGCCTTTGGCGTGTCTGCGGGCGTTGGGTTGACGCTGCTCAAGAGCCCCTCTCCCTAACCCTCTCCCTGAAGGGAGAGGGGACTGTCCGTGCCGATGCTGGAGCCGTGCCTCATTGAGGTTTCAGGCGCGGATAAAACGACCAGGGAGATTTGGAATATCGCTTCAGGCCATACGGCCCCCTCTCCCTCTGGGAGAGGGCTGGGGTGAGGGTTGCGGGCCTGCAGCAAACACCCAAAACCCCACCTGGGCACCCCCCAAAAAAAGCCCCAGCCTGGCGCCAGGGCCGGGCCGCCATCGCGGCCCAAGGTCAGGGGTTCCCGGCTCAGTGATGCCCGAGGAAATCCATCAGCAGCGCATTCACCGCTTCCGCCGCCTCCATCTGCAGCATGTGTGCCTGCTCCGGCAGCACGTGGACTTCGGCGCTCAGGCCCTGGGCGTGGCTGGCCGGGATGATGGCGTCGGCCTCGCCCCGGATCACCAGCGCCGTGTCCACGCCTTCCAGGCGCTTGTACTTGAGCATGTCCTCCAGCATCTGCCGGTTCACCAGCGCGGCGTCGGAGAACAGCTGTACCAACTGCGGCTTGAGGGCATTGGCCAGCCCCGAGCGCCAGGCCCTGCTCGACGCCCTGGTGCGCCACCGCTGGCAGCCGGGCCCCGCGGCCCAGGCCCTGGGCATCTCGCGGGCGACGCTGTACCGCCGGGTGAAGCAGCACGGCATCGAGATGCCGCGGGCGAAACTCGAACCCGCCTGCTCTTCGCACGGCGGAAACCATGGCCCGGCAGGCTCCCCCTACGGGAAGCCTGCGCCTTATACCCTGCCCAGCCTGATGGTCAGCGGCCAGCTCACCTGGCGCGTTTCCACCTCGCCCCAGGCCGCCTGCAACTCCCCGCGCAGCGCCTCGACCGGGTCCTGGCCGGTGGTTTGGCGGTAGCTGGCCACCGCCGACCAGCTGTACAGGTAGTCGACCAGGCGCTGAAAACTCCACTGCGCCTCCAGGGCGAAGAGCGGCGTCTCCACGCGCTCGAAGGGGAAGGGGATGGTTTCGTAGCCGGTCTCCACATGCTTGCGCTCCGGCGCCCAGTAGGGGCCGACCAGGTCGTGGTAGAGGTGGCGGATCAGCGCGTCCAGGCGCTCGTCGATGTTCAGCAGGTTGTAGGAGACCACCGCCAGCAGCGCGCCGGGGCGCGACACGCGGCGCACCTCGGCGTAGAAGCGCTCGACGTCGAACCAGTGCAGGGCCTGGGCCACCAGGGTGAGGTCGACGCTGGCCGGCTGCAGCGAGGTGCTTTCCGCCGGTTCGCAGCGGTAGTCGATGTTGGCCTCGCGGGGGGCCTGTTCCAGCTGCTTGGCGTTGATGTCGGTGGCCACCACCTGCTGGAAGTGCCGGGCCAGGTCGAGGCTGGCCTGGCCCGAGCCGCAGCCGCAATCCCAGGCCAGGGCGGTGGAGGGCGCCACCTGCGCCAGCCAGGCGAAGAACGCCGGATCGTAGGTCGGGCGACCGGCGCGGTAGGCGTCGGCCTGCTGGCTGAACAACTGGCGGGTGTCGGTCATGGGGGAGCTCCGGGGGCGGCGGGCGGGGGACTATCTTGCCGGTGGGTGTGGGAGGGGCTCAAGGGGCGGAGTCAGCCCGATGTCCCGGCACAACCGGGAGCGCCGTTCGCGAGCAAGCTCGCTCCTATGTATGGACTCACCCCCACCGTCAACCCGCTTTTGAACATGAAAACCCGACTGCATCTATGTATTAGGCCTGTTCGAGGAAGCCACGTCGGGCTTCTGGCCAACATTGGGTAAGCCCGCGGAATGCCGATTACAAAGAGGCCTCGAAGGCCGGTAGGAGCGTAGGCATCGATCCGCGACGGTCTGACCAGGGGTCAATGTTCTTCAGCAAGGGTTGGAGCGACTTGGCGCCCCGTTGGCGGGAACTCGTTGATCAGTGGCTCATTTCCATCTCCCGGCAAGCATTCGGCTTGCGCTGGTAGGTTTGTTCGCTGCACAGCAGCACCCAGGCGATACGCAGGTTGCGGTTGGCCAGTCGCACTGCCGCGCCCTTGCGCCCCAGACGTTGTAGCCAGCGCTGCAGGCGCCGATCGTCCGGGTGTTCGGAATCGGGCCGCAGTTGCTTCAACACCGCATGCGAGCCTACGACCATCAGGCTGCGCACATAGGCGTCGCCACGTTTGGTCATCTTGCCCAGCCTTACCTTCTGCCCGCTGCTGTGCTGGTCGGGCACGATGCCGAAGTAGGCAGCGAACTGACGCGCATTGGCGAAACGTTCCGGCTCGACCTGTTTGGCCAGCAAGGCCGTAGCCGTGATCGGACCGATACCGCGTACCGTCATCAGCCGTTTCGCTGTCGGGTCGGCGGCGGCACAGGCTTCCAGACGCCCGGTCAGCGCGGCGATACGCTCGCCCAGCCGTTTCCATTCGTTCAGCATCTCGTCGATCAGCTCGCGCAGCAGCGCCGGCAACGGCTGGCTGGCGTCTTCCAGCACCCGGGTGACACCTTGCTTCAAGCCCACATCCCCCTGCGCCAGGGCGATACCCTGCTCCAGCAGCAGCCCGCGGATCTGATTACCCATGGCGGTGCGCCGCCGCACATAGCCCCGCCGAACCCGGTGCCAGGCCTGCATCGCCAGTGCCGCGACGCTCTTCACCGGCACCGACGCGATACTGCTATCCCGGCCCGCCCGCAGAATGGCGTGGGCATCATTGCGATCATTCTTCGCTCCGCTCCGGTGCTCGGCCACCCGCTGAGCCGGCAGGATACGCACCAGGTTGCCCTGCGCCTGCAGCAGCCGGGCCCAGGCTTGTGCTCCAGGGCCGGTCTCCATCAGCACCGTCACGCCCTCCGGCAGCTTCTGCAGAAACACCTGAAACGCTTCACGCGACTTGATTCGCTGTTCGTACGCCAGTTGACCCAGGGCGTCTTCCCCCGCCACCTGGAAGACCTTTTTCGCCAGATCCACGGCGACTGTCGTGCACACCGATACATCGGTTGCAGACACCGGCTTATTCATCGTCGTATGCTTTTTCATGGACTCACCCTCACTGTCGGTGGCTTCTTAGACCGCCACCGTGGCGCCTCGACGCCTCGGTGAGGGTGAGTCCATCCAATTACAGGTGCAGGTGACATGCTCTCGTAGGATGGGTTGAGCGAAGCGATACCCATCGCCATGGTCCGATGGGTTTCGCAAGCTCAACCCATCCTACGAAAAGCGCTTCGGCGCAGCGGGCATAAAAAAGCCCCGCGATCAGCAGCGTGCGTCGCGGGGCCAAGTGGCCGGAGAGTGGCCAGGGAGGAACCTGTCAGGCCCGGGGTTGCCAGCCGCCGCCCAGGGCCTTGTAGATGGCGACTATGCCGCGGTAGACGTCGACTTCGGCCAGGGCCTGGGCGTCTTCGGCGGCCAGTTGTTCGCGCTCGGCGTCCAGCAGGTTTAGGAAGTCCAGGGTGCCTTCGCGGTATTGCACGCCGGCCAGTTCGGCGGCCTTGCGGCTGGCCTCGGACTGGCGCACCAGCACCAGCATGCGCTGCTGGCGCTTGCCGTAGTCGCTGAAGGCGTTGGAGGACTCTTCCAGGGCCAGCAGCACCTGCTGCTCGTAGCTGGCGAGCGCGGCGTCGGCGTCGGCCTTGGAGGCGCGCAGGCGGGCGCGCACGCTGCCCAGGTCGAAGGCGGCCCAGCTGATGGTCGGCGCCACGCCCCAGGCGCGGGCGGCGCCTGAGCCTATCTGCGAGCCGCGCCCGGCGGTGTAGCCGAGGAAGCCGCCGAGGCTCACCCGCGGGAACAGGTCGGCGGTGGCTACGCCGACGTCCGCCGTGGCCGCGGCCAGGCGGCGTTCGGCGGCGGCGACGTCGGCGCGGCGGCGCAGCAGGTCGCCCGGGTCGCCGATCGGCAGGGCCTTGGCGATGGCCGGCAGCTGCTTGGGCGAGAGGTCCACGCTGAGCTGGTCCGGGCGCTGGCCGAGGAGGGTGGCGATGCGGTTGCGCTGGCGCACTTCCTCGGCCTGCAGTTGCGGCAGGGTGGCTTCGGTGGCGGCCAGGCGCGCTTCGGCGCGCTGTACGTCCAGTTCGTTGCCCACGCCGTTGTCGCGCAGCTGGATGGTCAGGTCGCGGGACTCGCGCTGGTTCTTCAGGTTGTCGCGGGCGATGCCTTCCCTCAACTGCGCGCCGCGCAGCTGCCCGTAGGCGTCGGCCAGTTCGGCGACCAGGCTGACCTGCAGCTGCTGCAGGTCGGCCTGGGCGGCCTGGCTCTGCGCGTCGGCCGATTCCAGCTCGCGGCGCACGCGGCCGAACAGGTCGACTTCCCAGATCATGTCCAGGCCCAGGTCGTAGCGCTCCTGGTTGACGCGGTCCTCGGTCTGCCCGGGCACCTGGCCCTTGCCGACCTCCGAGGAGACGCGGCTGGTCACGGTGGGGAAGCGGTCGTTGGAGACGTCGTCGCGGATCGCCCGCGAGGCCAGCACGCGGTCGTAGGCCACGCGCAGCTCGCGGTTTTCCTGCAGGGCCTGGTCGACCAGCTGGCTCAGCACCGGGTCGTCGAACTGTTTCCACCAGGCGTCTTCGAAGCGGCTGCGGTCGAAGGCTGCCGCGCCGGTTTCGAGCTTGGCCGGCGCGGTGTCCGGCTGCTTATAGTCGGGGCCGACCATGCAGGCGCTGAGGCTCAGGGCCAGCAGCGCCGGGGCGAAGTGTTTCAGGTTCATGCGTGGCTGGCCTCGTGGGTCAGGCGGGCTTGTTTCTTCGCTTCGCGGGCTTCCATGAAGCGGCGGATGAGGACGTAGAACACCGGTGTCAGCAGCAGGCCGAAGAAGGTCACCCCGAGCATCCCGGAGAACACCGCGACGCCCATCGCGTGGCGCATCTCGGCGCCGGCGCCGGTGGACAGCACCAGCGGCACCACGCCCATGATGAAGGCGATGGAGGTCATCAGGATCGGCCGCAGGCGCAGGCGGCAGGCTTCCAGCACGGCGGCGACGCGGTCCATGCCTTCTTCCTGCTTGTCCTTGGCGAACTCGACGATGAGGATGGCGTTCTTGCACGCCAGGCCCACCAGCACGATCAGGCCGATCTGGGTGAAGATGTTGTTGTCGCCGCCGGCGACTATCACCCCGCCGATGGCCGACAGCAGGGTCATCGGCACGATCAGGATCACCGCCAGCGGCAGGCCCCAGCTCTCGTACAGCGCGGCCAGCACCAGGAAGGCCAGCAGCACGCAGAGCGGGAAGACGAAGGCCGCGGTGTTGCCGGCGAGGATCTGCTGGTAGGTCAGGTCGGTCCACTCGTAGGTCATGCCGTTGGGCAGTTCCTGCTTGAGCAGTTTCTCCATCGCCGCCTCGGCCTGGCCGGAGCTGTAGCCGGGCGCCGCGGCGCCGTTGATCTCGGCGGTGATGAAGCCGTTGTAGTGCATCACCCGGTCGGGGCCGGAGGTGTCGCTGATCTTGATGAAGGTGGCCAGGGGGACCATTTCACCCAGGTTGTTGCGCACCTTCAGCTGGCCGATCTGCTCCGGGTCCAGGCGGAAGTTCTGGTCGGCCTGGACGTTGACCTGGTAGGTGCGGCCGAAGCGGTTGAAGTCGTTGGCGTACAGCGAACCCAGGTACACCTGCAGGGTGTCGAAGATGTCGCTGATGGCCACGCCGTGGGTCTTGGCCTTCTCGCGGTCGATGGCGGCGTCCACCTGCGGCACGTTCACCTGGTAGCTGGTGAACACCGACATGGGGTTCAGCTCGGGCAGCGCGCGGGCCTTGGCGAGGATGTTCTGGGTCTGCGTGTAGAGCTCCTCGTAGCCCAGGCTGCCGCGGTCCTCGACCTGCACGCGGAAGCCGCCGATGGTCCCCAGCCCCTGTACCGGCGGCGGCGGGAAGATGGCGATGTAGGCGTCCTGGATGTCGGCGAACTGCTTGTTCAGCTCGGCGGCGATCTCGCCGGCGGACATGCCCGGACCCTTGCGCTGGTCGAAGTCCTTCAGCGGGGTGAAGACGATGCCGCTGTTGGGGCTGTTGGTGAAGCCGTTGATCGACAGGCCCGGGAAGGACACGGTGTGCTCGATGCCCGGGTGCTTGCCGGCGATTTCCGACATGCGCTTGATCACCGCCTCGGTGCGGTCGAGGGTCGCCGCGTCGGGCAGTTGGGCGAAGGCCACCAGGTACTGCTTGTCCTGCTGCGGCACGAAGCCGGTCGGGGTGCTGGAGAAGCCCAGGTAGGTGAGGGCGATCAACCCGGCGTAGATGAATAGGGCGATGGAGCTGCCGCGCAGCACGCGGGTGACGGTGCCGACGTAGCCATGGCTGGCGCGGTCGAAGAAGCGGTTGAACGGGCGGAACAGCCAGCTGCCCAGCAGCTTGTCGAGGATCAGCGAGAAGCGGTCCTTGGGCTCGTGGTGGCCCTTGAGCAGCACGGCGGCCAGGGCCGGCGACAGGGTCAGCGAGTTGAACGCGGAGATCACCGTGGAAATCGCGATGGTCAGCGCGAACTGCCGGTAGAACTGCCCGGTGAGGCCGGAGATGAACGCAGTCGGCACGAACACGGCGCACAGCACCAGGGCGGTGGCGATGATCGGCCCGGTCACTTCCTTCATGGCGCGCTTGGTCGCCTCGATGGGTGTCAGCCCGAGGCCGATGTTCCGCTCGACGTTCTCGACCACCACGATGGCGTCGTCCACCACGATGCCGATGGCCAGCACCAGGCCGAACAGCGACAGCGCGTTGAGCGAGAAGCCGAAGAAGTGCATGACCGCGAAGGTGCCGATCAGCGACACCGGCACGGCGGCCAGCGGGATGATCGAGGCGCGCCAGGTCTGCAGGAACAGCACCACCACCAGCACCACCAGCACCAGGGCTTCGAACAGGGTGTGCACCACCGCCTCGATGGAGCCGCGGACGAAGATGGTCGGGTCATAGACGATGGAGTAGTCCACGCCCTGGGGGAACTGCTTCTTCAGCTCGGCCATCTTCTCGCGCACCTCGTTGGAGATGGCGATGGCGTTGGAGCCGGGGCGCTGGAAGATCGGGATGGCCACCGCCGGCTGGTTGTCCAGCAGCGAGCGCAGGGCGTACTGGCTGGAGCCCAGTTCGATGCGCGCGATGTCCTTCAGGCGGGTGATCTCGCCGTCCGGGCCGCTGCGGATGATGATGTTCTCGAACTCTTCCTCGCTGACCAGGCGGCCTTGGGTGTTGATCGACAGCTGGAAGCTGGTGGCGCTGGGCGCGGGCGGCGCGCCGAGGGCGCCGGCGGCGACCTGGCGGTTCTGCTCGCGGATGGCGTTGACCACGTCGGTGGCGGTGAGGTTGCGCGAGGCCACCTTGTTCGGGTCGAGCCACACGCGCAGCGAGTAGTCGCCCATGCCGAACAACTGCACGTCGCCCACGCCGTCCAGGCGCGCCAGCTCGTCCTTGATGTTGAGGATGGCGTAGTTGGACAGGTAGAGCATGTCGTAGCGGTTGTCCGGCGAGGTCAGGTGCACGACCATGGTCAGGTCGGGCGAGGCCTTGTCGACGGTGATGCCGATGTGGGTGACCTCCTCGGGCAGCTTCGGCTCGGTGCGCGTCACGCGGTTCTGCACCTGCACCTGGGCGTTGTCCAGGTCGGTGCCCAGGGCGAAGGTGATGGTCAGCGTCATCTTGCCGTCGGCGGTGGACTGCGAGGACATGTAGAGCATGTTCTCGACGCCGGTGATGGCCTGCTCCAGGGGCGCGGCGACGGTCTCGCCGATCACCTTGGGGTTGGCGCCGGGGAAGGTGGCGCGCACCACCACGGTGGGCGGCACCACTTCGGGGTATTCGCTGATCGGCAACTGGAACAGCGAGATGGCCCCGCCGATCAGGATGATCAGCGAGAGCACGGCGGCGAAGATCGGCCGCTGCACGAAGAATTGCGAGAAGTTCATGGTTCGTTCCTGGCGCGCGGGGCGCTAAACCCTGGGCAAAAGGTCACCCGCGGCCCTGGGTGGGGCCAGGGCCGGGTACTGCGTTGTCGATGTGCCCCGCTCAGGGGCGGGTCGTCGTCAGATGCGGCTGGGCTTGCCCGGCGACTGTTCGGCGACCTTCGGCGGCTCGCTGTCTTCCACCGCCTGGCGCGAGCGGGCGAGGGCGGCGAGGGTGTCCGGGCTGGCCATGGGCACGCCCTGGGCATCCACCTCGGCGCCGGGGCGCACGCGCTGCAGGCCGTTGACCACGATGCGGTCGCCCTTGGCCAGGCCGCTGCGGACGATGCGCAGGCCTTCCAGCTTCGGCCCCAGTTCGATGGCGCGGTAGGCCACCTTCTTGTCGGCGCCGACCACCAGCACGAACTTTTTGCCCAGGTCGGTGCCGACCGCTTCGTCCTTGATCAGCGCGGCGTCGTAGGTGCCGGAGCCGACCAGCTTGATGCGCGCATAGAGGCCGGGGGTGTAGAGGCCGTCCTTGTTGTCGAACACCGCGCGGCCGCGGATGGTGCCGGTCTTGGGGTTGACCTGGTTGTCGAGGAAGTCCAGGCGGCCCAGGTGCGGGAAGCCGTCCTCGCCGGTCAGGCCGAGGTACACCGGGGTGCTGCCGCGGGCGTCCGGGCCGCCGGCGCGGGCCATGGCCACGTACTTCAGGTAGACGCGCTCGTCGGCGTCGAAGTAGGCGTAGACCTTGTCCGTGGAAACCAGGGTGGTGAGCAGGCTCTGCCCGGAATTGACCAGGTTGCCGGCGGTCACTTCGGCGCGCGAGACGCGGCCGTCGATGGGCGCGGTGATCTGGGTGAAGGACAGGTTCAGCCGGGCGTTGTCCAGCTCGGCCTGGGTCGCCGCGACCTGGGCGCGGGCCTCGGTGGCGGCGGCGCTGCGGGCGTCGGCCAGCTCGGCGGAGATGGCGTTGGTGGCGCGCAGGCGGTCGCCGCGGGCGGCTTCGTTGGCGGTGCGCGTCTGGTTGGCGCGGGCCTGTGCCAGTTGGGCCTCAAGGCGATGGACCTCGGCCTGGAACGGGCGCGGGTCGATCTGGAACAGCAGGTCGCCTTTCTTCACCAGGGCGCCTTCGCGGAAGGTCACCTTGTCGATGTAGCCGGAGACGCGCGGGCGCAGCTCGACGGACTCCGGCGCCTCCAGGCGGCCGGTGAACTCGTCCCACTCGTTGACCGGCTGTTCGATGACCTCGGCGACGCTGACCTTGGGCGCGGGCATGTTCTGCGCGGCTTCCTGGGTCTTGCCGCAGGCGCTGAGCACCAGGACGGCGGCCAGTGCCAGGGGGATACGCAAGGGTTTGAGTGAACGCTCCATGGGGAAGACTCCGGCATTTTTTCTGTAATGGGCGGAGTCTGCGTTCCAGGCGTCTAAGTCGCTAATCGAACGGGAGCATTCTTATTATCACGGCCAGTGATAAACCCTGTTGCATTATCCGTATCAATCGATGGGGGATTTTCTGCTACTCGCTGTGCGGTGGACCGTTTGCGTACATGGATTCAGGGAGCTTCCAGGTTCCGCTTCACGCCGAACGGTCCCCTCTCCCGCTTGCGGGGGAGGGTTAGGGAGGGGGAGCGGAGTGCAGGGTTGGCAGCGGAGTGTCGGCGAAGTCCGCAACCCTCACCCCAGCCCTCTCCCAGAGGGAGAGGGGGCCGTCCGGCGCGGGCGGCGAAGCCGGAGTCATCCCTAATATGCCTGGGGCGTTATGCGCCCCAGGCTACAGGAGAGACGCCATCGTAGGATGGGTTGAGCGAAGCGATACCCATCGCCATGACCGAGCGATAGCGGCGTGGGATCAGGCCTTGGCCAGGCGGGCGCGGGCCACGCGCGAGCCGTTTTCCTTGCCGAGCACCTGGCAGATGCGCTGGCCGGCGGCGATCAGGGCGTCGAGGTCGATGCCGGTGTGGATGCCCAGGCCGTCGAGCAGGTAGAGCACATCCTCGGTGGCCACGTTGCCGGTGGCGCCCTTGGCGTAGGGGCAGCCGCCGAGGCCGGCGACCGAGCTGTCGAACACCGCGATGCCTTCCAAGAGGCTTGCGTAGATGTTCGCCAAGGCCTGGCCGTAGGTGTCGTGGAAGTGCCCGGCCAGGCGTTCGCGCGGCACGCGGGCGCCGACCGTTTCGAACATGGCGCGGGTGGCGCCGGCGGTGCCGACGCCGATGGTGTCGCCCAGGGAGACTTCGTAGCAGCCCATGGCGTCCAGCTCGGCGGCCACGGCGGCGACCTGCTGCACGTCCACCTCGCCCTGGTAGGGGCAACCGAGCACGCAGGACACGTAGCCGCGCACGCGGATGCCGTGCTCGCGGGCGGCGTCCATCACCGGCACGAAGCGCTCCAGGCTCTCCTTGATGGAGCAGTTGATGTTCTTCTGCGAGAAGGCCTCGGAGGCGGCGGCGAACACCGCCACTTCCTTCACCCCGGCCTCCAGCGCGGCCTCGAAGCCCTTGAGGTTGGGCGCCAGGGCGGCGTAGGTGACGCCGGGTTTCTGCTGGATGCCGGCGAAGACTTCGGCCGAGCCGGCCATCTGCGGCACCCACTTGGGCGAAACGAAGCTGCCGACCTCGACGTAGGCCAGGCCGGCGGCGCTCAGGTCGTCCACCAGGCGCACCTTGTCGGCGACGCTGATGGGCTGTTTCTCGTTCTGCAGGCCGTCGCGCGGGCCGACTTCGACCAGGCGGACGTGTTGGGGCAGGGGCATGCTGGGTCCTCGTTGTGTTCTGTGGGGGAGGGTGCCGGGCTCGGCCGTTGCCCTCTCCCTAACCCTCTCCCTGAAGGGAGAGGGGACTGTCCTGCGCAGCGGTGGCTTCCGGCTCACACGGACGGTCCGCATGGCACGAATGCTCCCTCTCCCTTCAGGGAGAGGGCTGGGGAGAGGGGCTCTTCGGCTGTTACGCCGAAGCCTCTTCCAGTTCGACCAACGCCGTACCCTCGGCCACCAGTTCGCCTTCGTTGCAATACAGCGATTTCACCACGCCGGCGTGCGGCGCGCGAATGCTGTGTTCCATCTTCATGGCTTCCAGCACCACCAGGGCGGCGCCGGCTTCCACCGTTTGGCCGGGCTGGACCAGGATGCGCACGATGCTGCCGTTCATCGGCGCGCCCAGGCCGCCGTGGTGGGCGTGGGCGGCCTCGGCTTCGGCGATGGCGTCGTAGCAGCGCACCGGCACCAGTTCGCCCTGCCATTCCAGGTACAGGCTGTCGCCCTGGCGCAGGGCCAGGTGGCGGCGGCGCAGGCCGTCGAGGTCCACTTCCAGCCATTCGCCCTTGAGCGTCGCGCCGCGCACGCCATCGGCATGGCGCAGGCGCACCACCTGGGATTCGCCCTTGGCCAGCAGGTGCAGGTCGGTTTCCCCCGGCAGGCCGCTGCGCCAGCCATCGCGGGCGCTCCACGGGGAGTGGGCGTCGTCGTTGCGCACGCGCTCGGCTTCGCTCTGCGCCCAGGCCTCGCCGGCCAGTTGCCAGAATTGCGGCGGCAGTTCGCCGGGCGCCGGCAGCAGTTGCTCCTGGTGGCGGGCGATGAAGCCGGTGTCCAGCTCGGCGGCGGCGAAGGCCGGATGGGCCAGCACGCGGCGCAGGAACGCCAGGTTGGTCTTGAAGCCGCCCACGGCGGTTTCGCTCAGCATCGACAGCAGGCGCTGGCGGGCTTCCTCGCGGTTCTCGCCCCAGGCGATCAGCTTGGCCAGCATGGGGTCGTAGAACGGCGAGATGTCGTCGCCCTCGCGGATGCCGCTGTCCACCCGGCGGCCGGGGCCGGCCGGCGCTTCGCGGTACAGCGCCAGGTGGCCGCTGGCGGGCAGGAAGCCGCCTTCCGGGTCCTCAGCGTAGAGGCGTACTTCGATGGCGTGGCCGTTCAGCGGCACCTGTTCCTGAGTGATCGGCAGCGGCTCGCCACGGGCCACGCGGATCTGCCAGGCCACCAGGTCGAGGCCGGTGATGGCCTCGGTGACCGGGTGTTCCACCTGCAGGCGGGTGTTCATTTCCATGAAGAAGAACTGGCCGCTGCCCTCGTCGTAGAGGAATTCCACGGTGCCGGCGCCGACGTAGCCGATGGCCTGGGCGGCGCGCACGGCGGCTTCGCCCATGCCGCGGCGCAGTTCCACCGAGAGGCCGGGGGCGGGGGCTTCCTCGACCACCTTCTGGTGGCGGCGCTGGATCGAGCAGTCGCGCTCGTTGAGGTACAGGCAGTTGCCGTGCTGGTCGGCGAACACCTGGATTTCCACGTGGCGCGGCTTGGTCAGGTATTTCTCCACCAGCATGCGCGAGTCGCCGAAGCCGGACTGCGCCTCGCGCTGGGCGGATTCCAGGGCCTCGGCCAGTTCGCTTTCGCGCTCCACCACCTTCATGCCCTTGCCGCCACCGCCGGCGGCGGCCTTGAGCAGCACCGGGTAGCCGATGCGCGCGGCTTCGCGCTGGAAGGTGGCGTAGTCCTGGGCCTCGCCGTGGTAGCCGGGCACCAGGGGCACGCCGGCGTCTTCCATCAGCGCCTTGGCCGCGGACTTGCTGCCCATGGCGTCGATGGCGCTGGCCGGCGGGCCGAGGAACACCAGCCCGGCCTCTTCGCAGGCGCGGGCGAAGCCGGCGTTCTCCGAGAGGAAGCCGTAGCCGGGGTGGATGGCCTGGGCGCCGGCGGCCTTGGCCGCGGCCAGCACGGCGTCGGCGCGCAGGTAGGATTCGGCGGGCTTGGCGCCGCCCAGGTCGATGGCGATGTCCGCCTCCTCGACGTGGCGGGCGTGGCGGTCGGTGGCGCTGTGCACGGCGACGGTGGTCAGGCCCAGGGCCTTGGCGGTGCGCATCACCCGGCAGGCGATCTCGCCGCGGTTGGCCACTAGTAGCGTTGTAATCATTGTTTTGCTCCCTTGGAGAGCTGGAAGCCGGAAGCTATAAGCTGGAAGCTGAAGAGCACTCCCGCTTCTAGCTTCTAGCTTCAAGCTTCTAGCTGCTCTTCTGCCATTTCGGTTTGCGTTTCTCGAGGAAGGCGTGCAGCCCTTCCTGGCCCTCGGGGCTGATGCGGATGCGGGCGATGGCGGCCTCGGTGTAGCGGCGCAGGTTGGGGCTCAATTCACCGCTGCCGATCTCCTGGAACAGCGCCTTGCAAGCCATTAGGGCGCAAGGGGAATTGCACAGCAGGTTGGCGACCCAGGCCTCGACCTTCTCCTCCAGTTCCTCGGCGGCGTAGCACTCGTCCAGCAGGCCCAGCTCGCGGGCGCGGGCGCCGTCGAAGCGCTCGGCGGTGAGGGCGTAGCGGGTGGCCGCGCGCTGGCCGATGGCCTTGGTCACGAAGGGCCCGATGGTCGCCGGGATCAGCCCGATGCGCACTTCCGACAGGCAGAACTGCGCCTGCTCGCTGCCCAGGGCCATGTCGCAGCAGGCCACCAGGCCCACGCCGCCGCCGAAGGCCGCGCCCTGGACTACGGCCAGGGTCGGTTTCTTCAGCAGGTGCAGGTTGTTCAGCAGCTCGGCCAGTTGCTGGGCGTCGGCGAGGTTGCCCTGGTAGTCAAGCTTCACCGCCTCCTGCATCCAGGCCAGGTCGGCGCCGCCGCAGAAGTGCCTGCCGCGGCCGCGCAGCACCAGCAGGCGCACTTCGGCGTCGTCGGCCACCTGGTCCAGCGCCCGGATCAGCTCGGCGATGGTGGCGGCGTTGAAGGCGTTGTTCTTGTCCGGGCGGTTCAGCCACAGGGTGGCGACGCCGCGGTCGTCTTTCTCTAGCTGGATGTTTTCGTAAGTAGGCATGGTCGTTTCCTGGCTGGAAGCCGAAAGCTGGAAGCTGGAAGCGAAAGCCGCGCGACTTCCAGCTTCCGGCTTCAAGCTTCCAGCTTTCTTACATCCTGAATACGCCGAAGCGGGTCGGCTCGATAGGCGCGTTGAGCGAGGCGGACAGGGCCAGGGCAAGCACTTCGCGGGTCTGAGCTGGGTCGATCACGCCGTCGTCCCACAGCCGCGCGCTGGAGTAGTAGGGGTGCCCCTGGCGCTCGTACTGGGCGAGGATCGGCGCCTTGATCTTCGCTTCTTCCTCGGCGCTCAGCGTATTGCCGGCGCGCTCGGCCTGCTCGCGCTTGACCTGGGCCAAGACGCCCGCGGCCTGCTCGCCGCCCATCACGCCGATCCGCGCGTTGGGCCACATCCACAGGAAGCGCGGGTCGTAGGCGCGGCCGCACATGCCGTAGTTGCCGGCGCCGAAGCTGCCGCCGATGATCACGGTGAACTTCGGCACCTGGGCGCAGGCCACCGCGGTGACCAGCTTGGCGCCGTGCTTGGCGATGCCGCCGGCCTCGTACTTCTGGCCGACCATGAAGCCGGTGATGTTCTGCAGGAACAGCAGCGGGATGCCGCGCTGGCAGGCCAGTTCGATGAAGTGCGCGCCTTTCTGCGCGGCCTCGGCGAAGAGGATGCCGTTGTTCGCCAGGATGGCGATGGGGTAGCCGTGCAGGTGGGCGAAGCCGCACACCAGGGTGGTGCCGAACAGCGCCTTGAACTCGTCGAACTCGCTGCCGTCCACCAGGCGGGCAATGATCTCGCGCACGTCGAAGGGCTGCTTGCTGTCCACCGGAATCACTCCGTACAGCTCCTCGGCCGGGTACAGCGGCGCGCGCGGGGGCAGGGTGTTGAGCTTGCCCTGCTTGGTCCAGTTGAGGTTGGCGATGCAGCGGCGGGCGATGGCCAGGGCGTGCTCGTCGTCCTCGGCGTAGTGGTCGGCCACGCCGCTGGTCTTGCAGTGCACGTCGGCGCCGCCGAGGTCCTCGGCGCTGACCACCTCGCCGGTGGCGGCCTTCACCAGCGGCGGGCCGGCGAGGAAGATGGTGGCCTGCTCGCGGACCATGATGGTCTCGTCGCTCATCGCCGGCACGTAGGCGCCGCCGGCGGTGCACGAGCCCATCACCACGGCGATCTGCGGGATGCCCTGGGCGCTCATGTTGGCCTGGTTGAAGAAGATCCGCCCGAAGTGCTCGCGGTCGGGGAACACCTCGTCCTGGCGCGGCAGGTTGGCGCCGCCGGAGTCTACCAGATAGATGCACGGCAGGCGGTTCTGCTGGGCGATGGCCTGGGCGCGCAGGTGCTTCTTCACGGTCAGCGGGTAGTAGCTGCCGCCCTTCACCGTGGCGTCGTTGCCGACGATCATGCATTCCACTCCTTCCACGCGGCCGATGCCGGCGACTACGCCGGCGGCGGCCACGTCCTCGCCGTACACCTCGTGGGCGGCCAGGGCGGAGACTTCGAGGAACGGCGAGCCGGCGTCGAGCAGGCGGTTGATGCGCTCGCGCACCAGCAGCTTGCCGCGCGCGCTGTGCTTGGCCTGGGCAGCGGCGCCGCCGCCTTCATGCACGCGGCCGAGCAGGGCGCGCAGGTCCTGGACGCTCTCCAGCATGCTCGCGGCGTTGGCGGCGTATTCGGGGGAGCGCGGGTTGATCTGGGTGCTAAGGATGGTCATTGGAGGCTCCGCGAGCTGGAAGCCGGAAGCTGAAAGCCGGAAGCGAAGAGCTCTTGCTTCCAGCCTCAAGCTTCTAGCTTCAGGCTTATTTGGTTTCGTTAAAGAGCTCGCGCCCAATCAACATCCGACGGATCTCGCTGGTGCCGGCGCCGATCTCGTAGAGCTTGGCGTCGCGCAGCAGGCGGCCGGTGGGGAACTCGTTGATGTAGCCGTTGCCGCCGAGGATCTGGATGGCGTCCAGGGCCATTTGCGTCGCGCGCTCGGCGGTGTAGAGGATCACCCCGGCGGCGTCCTTGCGGGTGGTCTCGCCGCGGTCGCAGGCCTGGGCCACCGCGTACAGGTAGGCGCGGCTGGCGTTGAGCTGGGTGTACATGTCGGCGACCTTGCCCTGGATCAGCTGGAACTCGCCGATGCTCTGGCCGAACTGCTTGCGGTCGTGGATGTAGGGGACGATCACGTCCATGCACGCCTGCATGATGCCGATCGGGCCACCAGCAAGAACCACGCGCTCGTAGTCCAGGCCGCTCATCAGCACCTTGACGCCGCCGTTGACCGCGCCCAGCACGTTCTCTTCCGGCACTTCCACGTCATCGAAGAACAGCTCGCAGGTGTTCGAGCCGCGCATGCCCAGCTTGTCGAACTTGTTGCCGCGGCTGAAGCCCTTCCAGTCGCGCTCGACGATGAACGCGGTGATGCCGTGCGCGCCCTTTTCCGGCTCGGTCTTGGCGTAGATCACGTAGGTGTTGGCGTCCGGGCCGTTGGTGATCCAGGTCTTGCTGCCGTTGAGCACGAAGCGGTCGCCGCGCTTCTCGGCGCGCAGCTTCATGGAGACCACGTCGGAACCGGCATTGGGCTCGCTCATGGCCAGCGCGCCGACGTGCTCGCCGCTGATCAGCTTGGGCAGGTACTTGGCTTTCTGTTCGGCATTGCCGTTGCGCTTGATCTGGTTGACGCACAGGTTGGAGTGCGCGCCGTAGGACAGGCCGACCGAGGCCGAGCCGCGGCTGATCTCCTCGATGGCGATGACGTGGGCCAGGTAGCCCATGTTGGCGCCGCCGTATTCCTCGCTGACGGTGATGCCGAGCAGGCCCATGTCGCCGAACTTCTTCCACATGTCCATGGGGAACAGGTTGTCGGCGTCGATCTGCGCGGCGCGCGGGGCCAGTTCGCTGGCGACGAAGCCCTGCACCTGCTCGCGGAGCATGTCGATGGTTTCGCCGAGGCCGAAGTTGAGGGACGGGTAGCTCATGGTTGCACCTGCTTTCTTGTACTTGGATAAGGGTAGGGCGCGCTCAGGCGCGCTGTTTCTTCTCGGTCTCGGCCAGGGCCGCCAGGCAGCGCTCCTCGGCCGTGTCCAGTTCCAGCTTCATCTGCTCGATGTCGAGCAGCTGCTGCTCCAGCTGCGCGCGGCGTGCGGCGATCTTGCCCATGAAGGTCTCGAGCTGCTTGCGGTTGCCGCTGCTGGGGTCGTAGAGGTCGATCAGCTCCTTGCACTCGGCCAGCGAGAAGCCGATGCGCTTGCCGCGCAGGATCAGCTTCAGCGCCACCAGGTCCTTGGGGCTGTAGATGCGTTCCTGGCCGCGGCGCTCGGGGCTGAGCATGCCCTGCTCCTCGTAGAAGCGGATGGCGCGGGTGGTCACGTCCAGTTCGCGGGCCAGGTCGGAAATGCTGTAGGTGGTCGGCATCGGGCTTGCTCGTTCGTTTACCTTTACGTTAACGTAAACCTGCGTCGAGGGACTGTCAATCACTTCGCCGCCGACCGGCTGGCCCGCTAATTGCGTGCGTTGCCGGGCAACCGGGAGTCCTCTTTACTGAAGGGGAGGACGGGTGTAGACAGTCCCTGACCAGCCTGACGTCCCGCGCGGCAACGCACCGCGCGGGCAAGCGGAGCCGAGATCGACATGACAAGAACAATAGGCAGCGACCTGCTGCGCGAGGCCCACCGGGCCCGCGAACGCCTGCAGCGCGAGGGCGAGCTACCCGCCGGCGTGCTGCGCGAGGAAATCGACGCCTCCTGGCGGCGCAGCCTGGGCCACGGCCTGGACTGCGGCAGCGGCAACGACCAGGAGCTGGACAACCGCGCCGGCATCGAGCTGCTGCTGGAGAACAACCGCCTGCTGCTCGACGCCGCCACCCCCGAACTGGACTTCCTGCGCCAGCGCCAGGGCCACGACGCCCTGGTGATCCTGGCCAACGCCGACGCCACCATCGTCTCGGTGGCCGGCGCCCACGAGCGCATGCGCCGCATCGGCCTGGAAGACATCGCCCCGGGCGCCTGCTGGAGCGAGGCCGCGCGCGGCACCAACGCCCTGGGCACCGCCCTGGTGGAAGGCCGCGCCACCCAGATCGACTGCGGCGAGCACTACCTGGAGCGGCTCAGCCGCTTCTCCTGCACCTCCGTGCCCATCAGTTGCCCCCAGGGCAACCTGCTCGGCGTGCTCGACCTGACCCGCGAAGGCCCCCTGGCCGGCCCGGTGGAAAGCCTCAGCCTGCTCAACCGCGCCGCGGTGCAGATCGAGGAACGGTTGTTCGCCGCCAGCTTCCCGGGGCAGGTGGTGCTGTCCTTCCACAGCCGCCGCCAGTATCTGGATTCGCCCTGGCAGGGCCTGCTGGCGCTGAGCCTGGAGGGCCGCATCCTGGCCCTCAGCACGCCGGCCTGCCAGTTGCTCGGCGCGCCGCGCGAGACGCTGGTCGGGCGCCGCTGCGAAGACCTGCTGGGCGCCAGGGGCGAGCAACTGCTCGCGCGCCTGCAATCCGGCGCCCTGGGCAGCCTGCAGACGGCCAAGGGCGAGTTCTTCTACAAGGTGCTGCAGGCGCCGCTGCGCGCCAGCGCGGTGTCGGTGCCGGCGCGCCAGCCGCAGCGCCCGGCCCCGGCCGCGCCGGATCTGGAAGCCCTGGCCGGTGGCAACCCGCGCTACGCCCGCGCTTTGCGCATGGCCCGCCAGGGCCTGCTGAACGAACTGCCG
The DNA here is from genome assembly GCF_001586155.1 of Pseudomonas citronellolis. Taxonomy (NCBI): domain Bacteria; kingdom Pseudomonadati; phylum Pseudomonadota; class Gammaproteobacteria; order Pseudomonadales; family Pseudomonadaceae; genus Pseudomonas; species Pseudomonas citronellolis. The sequence continues at coordinate 3,939,048 of NZ_CP014158.1, read as the reverse complement.
GTGCTGCTGCTGGGCGAGACCGGCAGCGGCAAGGAAGTGGTGGCGCGCGCCCTGCACCAGAGCAGTGCGCGCTCCGGCAAGCCGTTCATCGCGGTGAACTGCGCGGCCATCCCCGAAGGGCTGATCGAATCCGAACTGTTCGGCTACCGCGAGGGCGCCTTCACCGGCTCGCGCCGCGGCGGCATGGTCGGCCGCCTGCAACAGGCCCACGGCGGCACCCTGTTCCTCGACGAGATCGGCGACATGCCCCTGGCCCTGCAGGCCCGCCTGCTGCGCGTGCTGCAGGAGCGCAAGGTGGCGCCGCTGGGCGCGGGCGAGGAGCAGGACATAGACGTGGCGCTGATCTGCGCCACCCACCGCGACCTCAAGCGCCAGGTGGAAGAGAAGCACTTCCGCGAAGACCTCTACTACCGCGTCAACGGCATCAGCGTGCGCCTGCCGGCCCTGCGCGAGCGCGACGACCTCGGCCAGCTGGCCCAGGGCCTGCTGGCCAAGCTGGGCGCGCCCGAGGCGCGGCTGGACGACGAACTCTTCGCGCTGCTGGCCGACTACCACTGGCCGGGCAACATCCGCCAGCTGGAAATGGTGCTGCGCACCGCCCTGGCCATGCGCGAGCCGGGCGAAAACACCCTGGGCCTGGAACACCTGCCGGACAGCACTCTGGAAGAACTCGCCGCTGGCGAGCGGCAGCCCTGCGGGCGCATCCGCGAGACCGAGATGGAGCTGATCCGCCAGGCCCTGGACCGCCACCAGGGCAACGTCTCGGCGGCCGCCGACGCCCTGGGCATCAGCCGCGCCACCCTGTACCGCAAGCTCAAGCAACTGAAGGGCGGCTGATGTTCTTCACCCGCCTGATCGACAGCGACGACCCCAAGGCCCTCAAGGAGGCGCTGCACTGGCTGTACGGCTTCGTCCGCCCGCAGCGCCTGGCCATCCTCGGCCTGCTCGGCCTGGCCTTGTGCGCCTCGCTGCTGGCCCTGGCGCAACCCTGGCTGACCAAGCTGCTGATCGACGACGGCCTGCTGGCCCGCGACTTCCCCCTGCTGGCGCTGCTGGCCGGGGTGATGATCGTGGTCGGGCTGGTCGGCACCGTGCTGTCGGGGCTCAACCGCTACCTGCACACGCGGCTGTCCGGGCGCATCCTGTTCGCCCTGCGCGACGCGCTGTACCGCCACCTGCAAAGCCTCTCGCCGACCTTCTTCGCCCGCCGCCGCATCGGCGACCTGATGTCGCGGCTGGACGGCGATGTCGCCGAAATCCAGCGCTTCGCGGTGGACTCGCTGTTCTCCGCGGTGTCCGCGGTGATCGGCCTGGTCGGCTCGCTGGCGTTGCTGCTGACGCTGAGTTGGCAACTGTCGCTGCTGGTCGCCGTGCTGATCCCGCTGGACGTGCTCTGGCTGCGCTGGATGCGCAAGAAGGTCGAGCGCGAGGCGCGCCAGCTGCGCGAACGTTCGGCCGACCTGTCGTCGTTCTTCGTCGAGACCCTGCCGGCGATGAAATTCATCCAGTCCGCCGGCCAGCAGGACCGCGAGGCGCAACGCCTGGAGGGGCTGGGGCAAGGCTATCTGGGCCAGTTGTTGCGCCTGCAACTGACCGAGTTCTTCACCCAGGCGCTGCCGGGGACGCTGATGTCGCTGTCGCGCGCCTGCGCCTTCCTGGTCGGCGGCTACTGGGTAGTGCAGGGCACCTGGCAACTGGGCTCGCTGATCGCCTTCTCCACCTACCTGGGCATGGCCATCGGCCCGGTGCAGAGCCTGCTCGGCCTGTACGTGGCGCTGCAACGCATGACCGTCAGCCTGGGCCGGGTGATGGAACTGCGCGGCGAAGCGCCGGGCGTGGTGTCGCCGGCGCAGCCCAGGCCGATGCCGAACGTCGGCGAACTGCGTTTGGAGGGTGTGAGCTTCAACCACGCCGGCCGTAGCCAGCCCTTGCTGGACCAGGTGGACGCCTGCATCCCGGCCGGGCGCAAGGTGGCGCTGAGCGGGCCCTCGGGCGTCGGCAAGTCGACCCTGACCGACCTGCTGCAACGCTTCTACGACCCCGACCAGGGGCGCATCCTGCTGGACGGCGTGGACTTGCGCGAGCTGGACCTGTTCGAACTGCGCCGGCGCATCGCCGTGGTCAGCCAGGAGCTGGTGCTGTTCCGCGGCAGCCTGGCCGACAACCTGTCGTACAGCGCGCCCCACGTCAGCCGCGAGGAGATCGAAAGGGTGGCGACCCTGGCCCAGCTGGACGGCCTGATAGCCAGCCTGCCCGAAGGCCTCGACAGCCCCCTGGGCGAGCGCGGCCAGCAATTGTCCGGCGGGCAAAAGCAGCGCATCGCCATCGCCCGCGCGCTGCTGCAGGACCCGCTGGTGCTGATCCTCGACGAAGCCACCTCGCAGGTGGACGAAAGCACCGAGCGCGAGGTGATAGCCGCCATCGACCGGCTGTTCGCCGGGCGCACGCGCATCCTCGTCAGCCACCGCCCCTCGACATTGGCCGAGGCCGACCTGCGCCTGGAGCTGCAGGACGGCCAACTGAGCGTGCGCGAGGTGCCACTGGTGGCCGTGGGAGGGCAGGGTGGTTGAGGTGCGGGTAGGAGTGGTCGACAGCGGCCATGCCGTGGAGCAGGCGGGTTGCGTGGTGGCCGGGCAGCGTTTCTGTCTGGCCGATGAGGGAGTGGACCGATTGCCACTGGCGGCTGATGTTTTGGGTCATGGCTCGGCGGTGATCCAGGCAGTGCTTTCCCGTGCGCCGCAAGCACGCTTCAGCGTGGCCCAGGTGTTCGACGGTCGCGGTGTGACCAGCCCGTTGCAGATCGCGGCCGCGTTGCAATGGCTGGGCGGGCAGGGTGCGCGCGTGGTCAACCTGAGTCTGGGTGTGCGCCAGGATCGGCCGATCCTCCGCGAGGCCGTCGCCGAACTGGTGGAGGCGGGCGTTCTGGTCTGCGCGTCGAGCCCGGCGCGGGGCAAGCCGGTGTTTCCGGCGGCCTATACGGGGGTGGTGCGGGTGACCGGGGATGCGCGGTGTGGCGAGGGAGAGTGGTCTTGGCTGGGGAGTGCGCAGGCGGATTTCGGGGCGGCTGTGCGGGTTGGGGGACAGGCGGGGGCGAGTTTGGGGTGTGCGGCTTTTTGTGGGCACGTGGCGGCTTTGCTGGGGGAGCGGCCGGCGTTGTCGAATGAAGAATTGTTGGCGTTGATGCGTGAGGGGGCTGTGTACAAGGGGATCGAGCGGAAGGTGAGCTTATGAGTGGGGGTTGGGTTCCTTTCCCTCTCCCTAACCCTCTCCCTGAAGGGAGAGGGGACTGTACGGAGCGGCGGCGAGGTTCGACATTCCGCCGGCCACGTCGGAGCAGCAGGATGACTCGGAATTCAAGCTCGCACCGAACGGCTCCCTCTCCCTTCAGGGAGAGGGCTGGGGAGAGGGCACGGCCCCACAGCCAACACCAACCCCCCCAGCGAACACCCCCATGCCCCCAATCCTGATCCTCGGCGCCGGCCCCGCCGGAGCGGCCACCGCCATCGGCCTCCACCGCCTCGGCCACCCCGTCACCGTCATCAGCGAATGGCGCCGCTTCGCCGCCGTCGAAGGCGTCTCCCAGCGCGTCCTCGACGGCCTGCGCCATGCCGGCCTCGACCACGCCCTTGCCTGCTCCGCGCCGCCTTCGCAACGCCGGGTGAACTGGAACGGCAGCGAAAGCGCGCAGAACATCGAATTCATCCTCGACCGCCCACTGTTCGACCAGGGCCTGCGCCAGGACCTGCATGACGCCGGCATCCAAGTGCTGGAAGACCGCGTGCTCGGTGTGGAATCCGACGCCACGGGCCACCACGTGCGCCTGGAAAGTGGCCAGTACCTGCACACCCCCTTCCTGGTCGAAGCCCGCGGCCGCCAGGCGCCGCTGAACCAGAGAGCCGGCAAGGCCCGTCGCGGCCCGGAAACCCTCAGCCTGCTCAGTCGCTGGCAGGGCGCGCCGGGGCCGGTGGCCAGCGCGGTGCAGAGCCTGGCCGGCGGCTGGGCGTGGATGGCGCGGCTGGCCGACGGGCGCTGCTACTGGCAACTGACCCTGGACGTGGCCAGCAGCGCGCTGCCGCCCAAGGAACAGCTACTCGACTACTGCCGCGAACGCCGCCAGCGCTCCGCGCTCAGCCAGGCATTCTTCGGCGGCCACCCCGAACAGGACCTGGAACTGCACGCCCGCAGCAGCACGCCGATCCTCTGCCTGGAGGCCTGCGGCGAGAACTGGATTCGCGTGGGCGACGCGGCCATGGCGGTGGACCCGCTGTCCGGCAACGGCATCTTCCAGTCGCTGTCCTCGGCGTTGCAGGCCCCTGCTGTCATCAACACGCTGTTGCGCGCCCCGCAGCGCGCCGAGTTGGCCAAGCGCTTCCACCAGCGCCGGGTGGAGCAGCTGTTCCTGCGCTTCGCCCGCGTCGGCCGCGACTTCTACGCCGAAGAAAAACAATGGCCCGACCAGCCCTTCTGGCAGGCCCGCCGCGCCTGGCCGGACGCGGTGCCCAGCCACGCCCGGGCGGACTTCGAGGCCCTGCGCATCGAGCGCGCCCCGGTGTTGCGCGACGGCCTGGTGGACGAGGCCGAGGTGGTGGTCAGCCCCGACCAGCCCCTGGGCATCTGGCACCTGCAGGGCCTGGAGCTGGCGCCCTGGCTGCGGCGCCTGCGCAGCGAACCGCAGGCGCAGGTGCTGGCCGCGCTGCCGGAACAGCAGCGGCGCATCTTCCAGGGCTGGCTGCTGAGCCAGGGCTACCGCCCGCGCTGATCAGGCCTTGAACTGCTGCACCAGGCGGTGCTGCTGCTCGGCGCTGTGGTTCAGCTGCTGGCTCAGGTGCGCCGAGCGCTCGGCCTGGTCCGACAGGGCCTGGGTCACGTCGCGGATGGCGCCTATGTTGCGGCCGATCTCCTCGGCCACGCTGCTCTGCTCCTCGGCGGCGCTGGCGATCTGCAGGTTCATGTCGCTGATCAGGTTCACCGCGCCGGTGATGCGTTGCAGCGCGTCTATCGCCTGGCGCGCCTGCTGCACATTGTCCTGCGCCTGGCGGTAGCTGCTGTGCATGGCGTCGGCCACCGACAGGCTGCGCGCCTGCAGGTTCTCGATCACCCCGCGAATCTCCTCCACCGAATCCTGGGTGCGCCTGGCCAGGCCGCGCACCTCGTCGGCGACCACGGCGAAGCCGCGCCCGGACTCGCCGGCCCGCGCCGCCTCGATGGCGGCGTTGAGCGCCAGCAGGTTGGTCTGCGCGGCGATGCTCTGGATCACTTCCAAGATCGCGCCGATCTGCTCGTTGCTGCTGGCCAGGTTCTGCAGCTCGCCCATGGCCTGGTTCATGTCGCCGGCCAGGGCATCGATGCCGGCGCTGGTGGCCTCGATGGTGGCGTAGCCCTGCTGGCTGGCGCGCTCGGCCCCGGCGAACAGCTTGCCGCTGTCGTCGGCGATCACCTGGCTGTCCTGGCGTGCCTGGTACAGCGACAGGCCGATCAGGGTGGCGGCGATGCCCAGCAGGCACAGGCCGGCGAGCCAGGTGATGCGGCCCTGGAGGGTGGAGTGGATGCTGCGCATGGGAGGCCTCCCTGGAAACCGCGAAACCCGCCGGCGCGCCACCGCCGGGATGGGGGCCGGCGGTGGCGCGGAGGCGGGTTCGTGGCTTGTGGCTTAGAAGGTGCTGGTGAAGATCAGCTGGGTGTAGAGGTTGTCGTCGTTGCCGCCGATCTGGGTGCCGCCTTGCTCGGCGCTCTTCTTCGGCTTGTACACGCCGACCAGCGGGGTGATGGTCAGGTGCGGGCTGACGGTCCAGTCGGCGTACAGGTCGATCTCGTGGCCGCCGAGGTTGCCCAGGTCCTTGTCGATGGTGTCGAAGCGGAACCATTGCAGGCCGACGTCGAAGGTCTCCGTCGGCTGGATTTTGGCACCGACGTTGTGGACGCGGGTGTTGCTGTTGAAGGGGCCGGAGTAGTTGCCCGCCACCTCACCCTGGAACCAGGTGCCGAAGCCGCGGCTGAAGCCGTAGAACAGCGGATCGAAGCCTTCGGAGAAGCGGCTGAAGCGGTAGCTGACGTAGGGCTTCCAGGCGGCGTCGGCGAAGGTCCAGCCGGCCTCCAGGTACCAGGCGTTCTCGTCGTCGGCGTGGCGCTTGTCCTGCCAGGCGTACTCGCCGGAGAGGAACAGGTTCTCCACGCCGGCGTTGCCCTGGCCGCGCAGGCTGTAGGTCTTCATGTCCTTGCGGTCGAGCTGGGCGGGGGAGGCGTACTGCTCGTCGATGTCGGTGACGTCGATGTAGGTCAGGCCCAGGGTGCCGGCGTCACTGACGTGCTCCAGGGTGCCGACGTACAGCTCGGGCTTGGCCTGGGCCGGGTTGTCGGACTTCAGGCGCATGATGTCGCCGCGCCAACCCTGCTTGCCGCCGATGCGCAGCACCGCGGTCTCGTCGAAGCTGCGGCGGCCGGCCAGGTAGTAGGCGCCGCCGCGGTCGAACATGCCGTCGGCCAGGCCATTGCCGAAGTTGAGGGCGTCGCCGTTGATCAGGAAGCCGTCGCCGACCACGATGTTCTGGCGGCCGAAGGAGAAGTCGATGCCGTCCTCGCCCAGCACCGGGAACAGCGTGCCCGAGCGCCAGCCCAGGTAGGCGTCCTCGATCTTGGTGGTGCGCTCGGAGCCGTCGGTGAAGCCGGCGGCGTCGCCATCGCCCCAGGTCGCCGAGCTGAGCAGGGCGAAGGCGCCATACACGCTGCCGGCGCCGCCCAGGCGCTGGTCGCCGCTGAGGCCGTACTTGATGAAGCCTTCCTGCCAATAGGACGAGCCTTTGTCCTTGGTGCCGCTTTGCGCGTAGTTCTCCTGGCTGTGCAGCAGCGCATAGACCGCGGTGAGGTCGGCGTTGAGGTGGGTGTCGTCGGTGGAATACAGCGAATAGGCGCTGGCCTGGCCGCTGCCCGCGATCAGCAGGGCGAGCAGCGTCGGGCGCAGGACGGTGGATCGGGTCATGGCGTGCATCCGTATCGTTATTGTTGGCAGGGGACGAAACTGCCTGGGATGCTAAGGCCATGGGCGCTGCTGGCCTTGTGCCTGTCTGCCAAGTGCTTGGATGTGCTTGCCAGATCGCGGACGGAGCCCGCTTCGGCTGCAAGGGAAACATCCTACGAGAAGCATCTCGGCGCAGGTGGCGGGATGCAGGGCGAGTGCCTCACGGAAACCTGTAGGAGCAGGCCCTGCCTGCGATTCGCGCGCAGGGCGCGCTCCTACATGGGAATGGCGTGAATGGCGCAGCGTAGGAGCGGATCTCATCCGCGAACCGCGCCGGAGTTCCCGGCTATCGCGGACAAGGTCCGCTCCTACGCCCTCCGGCAAACACAAGACCCGTAGGATGGCGTTGAGCGAAGCGATACCCATCACCACGACCGCATGGGTTTCGCCAAGGCTCAACCCATCCTACAAAAAGCGCCTTGGCGCAGCCGGCAAGACAGTTGCTCCTACCATACGGGCGGCACCGTGGTGCCTGTAGGTGAACCAGGCCGGCGGCGCTGTCCGGGGCGCCGACAATCCCCCGGACAACGCCGCCGGCTTGGCTGCTCAGTGCCCGGCCGGCTTGGCGGCGGCGCGCCCGGCGAGCATGCGGCCGAGCAGGGCGAGGAGGGTGAGGGCGATCAGCAGCACCGAGATGGCCGCCACCGCCGGGTCGATGTTGTCGCGCAGGCCGGACCAGATCTGCCGCGGCAGGGTGTTGACCTCGGTGCTGGTGACGAACAGCGTCACCGCGATCTCTTCCCAGCTCAGTGCGAAGCACAGCAGCGCGGTGCTGGCCACGCCCAGCTTGAGGTTCGGCAGCACCACCAGGAAGGTGGTCTGCGCCAGGCTGGCGCCGAGGTTGCGCGCGGCCAGTTCGATGCGCCGGTCCAGTTGGCTCAGGGCCACCAGCATGGTCACCACGCCGTAGGGCACCACCATCACGATGTGGGCGATGGTCAGGCCGAACAGGGTGTCGTAGCCCAGGCCGGGGGCGAACTTGCTCACCGTGGTTTCCATGAAGTACAGGACCATCGCCGAGATCATCGGCGGGATGGCCATGGGCAGCAGCACCAGGCCGATCAGCAGCGCCGCCCAGCGCGAGCGCAGGTACCAGATGCCCAGGGCGAAGCTCACCGCCAGGGCGGTGGCGACCACGCAGGCGGCGCTGGCCACCACCAGGCTCTGGCCCACCGCCGAGAGCCACTCGGGGCTGTCCAGCAGGGCCTTGTAGTGGCGCAGCGACCAGTTGCCGTCGGGCATCGACAGGAAGCGCTTGCCGGTGAAGGACACCGGGATCACCGCCAGCAGCGGGAACAGCATGAAGATCATCGCCATGGCGGCGAGCAGGCGGCTCGGCGCGCGGCTTTCGTGTGCGTTCATTCGGCGACTCCTATCCCACCAGCTTGTCGACGCGGGTCATGCGCAGCAGCGCCCAGATCAGCCCGGCCACCAGCGCCAGCAGCACCACCGAGAGCGCCGCGCCCAGGCCCCAGTTGCTGGTCTGGAACATCTGCAGGTAGACGTACTCGGCCACCATCACCGTTTGCCCGCCGCCGAGGATCGCCGGGGTGATGAAGAAGCCCAGGCAGAACACGAAGACGATGATGAAGGCGCCGAGGATGCCGGGGATGGTCTGCGGCACGAAGATGCTCCAGAAGGTGCGCAGCTGCCCGGCGCCCAGGCCGCGGGCGGCCAGCAGCACGCGCGGGTCGAGGCGGCGCATGGTCGACACCAGCGGGAACAGCGCGAAGGGCACCATGAAGTGGACCATGCCGATCACCACCCCCAGCTCGTTGCGCGTCAGCTGCAGGGGCTCGCTGATGATGCCCAGCGCCTGCAGCCAGCCGTTGAGCAGGCCGTTGCTGCGCAGGGCGATCAGCCAGCCGAAGGCGCGCACCAGCACCGACAGCCAGAAGGGGATGAACACGCAGATTTCCACCATGCGCTGCCAGAACGGCGGGCTGTACACCCAGCAGTAGGCCATCAGGTAGGCGATCAGCAGCGACACCACGCTCACCGTGGTGCACAGGCGGAAGGTGCGCCAGAGCACGTCGTGGATCGCCGGGTCGCTGGCGATGCGCTGGTACTGCTCGATGCCCGGGGTGGGCAGGCTGAAGCTCCAGCCCACCACTCCGGCGAAGGGCAGCACGTAGAACAGCAGCAGCACCAGCGGCAGCGGCGCCAGCAGCAGGGCCAGCTTCAGCCTCGAGGGGTTCTCCGCCATGGGCTCACCTCACTTGGAAACGTGGGTCAGGTACTGCTCCAGGGCCACCGCGTAGTGGTCGGTGTACCACTCGTGGCTGAGCATGATCTGCTTGGGCAGGTTGTCCGGGTCGGTGCAGTTCAGGTGCCTGCGGTCGGCCGGGATCAGCGAGGCGGCGGCCGGGTTGGCCGGGCCGTTGCCGAACAGCTTGAACAGCTCCACCTGGGATTGCGGGTCCTGGGCGTAGGCGATGAAGCGCATGGCCGCGTCCTTGCCCGCCGGGTTGCCCTTGAGCACGCCCCAGTTGCTGCAGCCCAGCAGGGCGTTGTCGAAGGTCCACTTGATGCGGCCCTCGCTGTCCTCGGTGATGACCTGGGCGCGGGTGTTCCAGATGGCGCCCATGCTCACCTCGCCCTCTATCAGCAACTGCTGGGTCTCGGCGCCCGAGCCCCAGAAGGCCAGGATGTGCGGCTTGAGCTCGTCGATCTTCTTCAGCGCGCGCGGCACGTCCAGTGGGTAGAGCTGGTTCGCCGGCACGCCGTCGGCCAGCAGCGCGGCCTCCAGCATGCCGTTCATCCACTTGTACAGGGTGCGCTTGCCGGGGAAGGCCTGCACGTCCCAGAAGTCCTTCCAGGTCTTCGGCGCCTTGTCGCCGAAGCGCTCGCTGTCGTAGGCGATCACGTAGCTGAGCATGTAGTCGGCGATGCCGTATTCGTAGGCGAAGCCGGGCAGCACCTTGTCTTTCGAGACAATGCTGTAGTCGATCGGCTCCACCAGGTTTTCCTTGCCCAGGTTCTGCAGGATGGAGCTTTCCGCGTCGACCACGTCCCAGCTCACCCGGCCGCTGCTCATCTGGGTGCGGATGGCGCCCTCGGTGGGGCCGCTGCCGTCGATCTTCACCGGGATGCCGGTGCTCTTGGAAAAGCCCTCGGTCCAGGCCTTGCCGAACGCCTTGATGGCGTCGCCGCCCCAGTTCACCACCACCAGCGGCTTGTCGCCGGCGGCGAAGCTGACGCCGCTGCGCAGCGCCAGGGGCAGGGCGGCCAGCAGGCCCATGCCCTTGAGGAAGGTGCGGCGGTCGATCTGCCCGCGGTGGGCCTTTTCCATGAGGACTTCGATGCAGTCTTGCTGATGCGGGTTGAACATGAATGCAGCTCTCAGGCGGGGATGGCGAAAAGGGGGAGGGCGCGCGGGCGCCCCGGGAATCAGGCGAGCAGCAGGCTCTTCTCGATCGGCCAGCTCAGCCACACGCGGGCGCCCTGGTCCAGGCGCGCGGCCTGGTGCTCGGCGTGCACCGCCAGGCTCATGGGCAGCGCGCCCTCGGCGGCGGTGGCCAGGCCCAGCTCGGTGCTGGCGCCCTGGTAGGTCTTGGTGGTCAGCACCGCCTGCACCACGTTGTGGCCTTGCACCAGCGGCGGCGCGCTGTGCAGCTGCATGTGCTCGGGGCGCACGGCCAGCAGCGGCGCGGCGGCGTCCAGGGCGGCGGAGGGTTCGGCGTGCAGCTGGGCGTCGCCGAAACGCCCGCAGGCGAGGGCGCCGGCGCGGCCCACCTGGCTCAGCGGGAACAGGTTCATCTTGCCTAGGAACTCGGCGACGAAGCGGTTGGCGGGCTGGTTGTAGATGGCCTGCGGGGTATCGATCTGCGCCACCTGGCCGCGGTTGAAGATGGCGATGCGGGTGGACAGCGCCAGGGCCTCGTTCTGGTCGTGGGTGACGAACACGAAGGTGGTGCCGACCTGGCGGTGGATGCGCTGCAGTTCGGCCTGCAGCTGTTCGCGCAGGTTCTTGTCCAGCGCCGAGAGGGGTTCGTCGAGCAGCAGCAGGTCCGGCTCGAACACCAGCGCGCGGGCGATGGCCACGCGCTGCTGCTGGCCGCCGGAGAGCTCGCCGGGGCGCTTGCCGCGGTGCTCGCCCAGGCCCACCACTTCGAGCATGTGGCGCACCCGGCGGTTGCGTTCCTCGGCTTTGACGCCACGGATTTTCAGCGGGAAGGCGACGTTGTCGTCGATGCTCATGTGCGGGAACAGCGCGTAGCCCTGGAACACCATGCCGAAGTTGCGCTTCTCCGCCGGGCGCCGGGTGATGTCCTGGCCGAGGGCTTCGAGGCGCCCGCTGGACGGGTCCTGGAAGCCGGCGAGGATCATCAGGAAGGTGGTCTTGCCGGAGCCGGAGGGGCCGAGGAGGGTGAGGAACTCGCCCTGCTGGATATCGATGGACACATCGCTCAGGGCGCGGAAATCGCCGTAGCGCTTGCCGATGTCGATGGCACGAAGTTGGGGCTGTCGCTCCACTGCATTCACCTCGTCTTATTCTTGTTCTGTGGCGCGGCGACCCAGCGGTCAGCCGTCCTTTTGCGCAGTATTGTCAAATCCTCCTGCGCTTCAATCGCGTTTTTTCGCCGTCATTGTTCAAATTCCTTCACCAATCACGCCGCCGCGGCTGCCCTTGCGGAACTGCTCGGACAGCCGCAGCTCGGCCTTCATCCAGGCCTTGAAGGCCTGCACGTCGGGGCGTTCGCTCTTGGCCGCGTCGGTGACGAAGTAGTAGCGGTTGGGCGGCTCGATGGAGACGTTGAACAGCCGCACCAACTGCCCCTTGGCCATGGCGTCGCCGCTGACCAGGGCGTCGCCCATGGCCACGCCTTGCCCGGCGATGGCCGCCGACTGCACCAGGTGCGCGTCGGAGAAGACGATGCCGTTGCGCACGTTGAGGTCGCGCACCCCGGCGGCGGCCGCCCACAGCAGCCAGTCGGAGTGGTCGACCATGTGCAGCAGCGGCAGGTTGGCCAGGTCCTCAGGCGAGTCCAGCCCGCCGGCGGCGTTGAGCAGCGAGGGGCTGCACACCGGGAAGGTGTCGAGGGTGGCGATCAGTTCCACGCGCAGGTCCGGCCAGTCGCCCACGCCGTAGGCGATGAACAGGTCGACGTCGCGGTTGCTGACGTCGTCGGGAATCCGCGGCGACACCAGGTTCAGTTCGACCTGCGGGTGGGCGCGCTGGAACTTGCCGATCTGGTGGCACAGCCAGTAGGTGGCGAAGCCCGGGGTGCAGCTCACGCACAGGCGCCCGGCGATCTCCTGGGCGTCGGTGAAGCGCCGCGCCTCGTTGAGGATGCCCAGGGCGCGCTGCGTCTCGCGGGCGAAGTACTCGCCGCGGTAGGTCAGCACGATGCCGCGCCCGGATTTCTCGATCAGCGCGGTGCCCAGGCATTCCTCCAGGCTGCGCAACTGGTGGCTCACGGCGCTGCGGGTAAGGCTCAGCTCGCTGGCGGCGGCGGACAGGCTGCCCAGGCGGGCGACGGCGTCGAGCACGCGCAGGGCGGTCATCGAAGGGAAGCGCATGGGCTCACTCCTGATTAGTGCGGGCGCGCCGCTGGCGGAAGCCTTCCGGGGTGGTCCCGGCGTGGCGCAGGAAGGCGCGGTGGAAACTGGTGACGTGTTCGTAGCCGAGCAGGAAGGCGATCTCCTGCAGGCTCATGCGGCTGGCCAGCAGGTAGCGCTCGGCCAGGGCCATGCGCACCTCGTAGACCACGCCCTTGAAGGTCAGCCCATGGGCGCGCAGGCGCCGCTGCAGGGTGTGCGGCGGCAGGCGGAAGTGCGCGGCGGCCTGCTCCAGGTCCGGCAGTGGCACCCGGGCGTTCTGCAGCAGGTAGAAGCGCAGGTCGTCGGGCAGGGCCTCGCCGCTCTCGAAGCTGGCCAGGGTGGCCGCGCCCTGGGCCTGGCACAGGCGCAGCACCGAGGGGTTGGAAGTGGAGAAGGGGCGCTCGTGGAATTCCCGCGGGATGCGCAGCTCGGCGCGGCTGGCGGCGAATTCGCTGCGGCCGGGGAACAGCTCGGCGTAGAGCGCGGCGTGGGGCGGCGCGGCGAACGGCAGGCGCACCTGCATGCCGGCGCACTCGGCCAGCTCCGGCAGGCGCTGGCACAGCCAGCGCCAGGTGCTGCTGAACCATTCCTCCAGCAGCGCCTGGGTTTCCATGGGGCTGTAGGGCGGCGCCTGCAGGGCCAGCACCAGGTGCTCGCCGTGTTCCTCGCGGGTGACGTGGATGGGGTGCGGCAGCAGGCTGGAGGGCTGGCCCAGGGAGATGTCCCAGGAGCGCCGCAGGTTGGCCGCGCTGATCAGCGCGTAGCCGATCACCCCCAGGTCGAACAGGTTGTAGCGCTGGCCCAGGCGCAGGAAGAAATCGCTGGCGCCGAGCAGCCCGGCGGCCTGGCGCAGCAGGCGGTAGTAGCGGGCGAAGGTCATGTTGGCGGCGGCCTCGGCGGCCGGCACGCCGAGCCCGGCGAGCAGCGGCGCGAGCGGCGGCAGCCGGGGCCGGGCCTGCCATTCCTCGAGGAAGCGCTGGTACAGCTGGCGCGCGGCGTAGTCGATGTCGGACTGCTGGTCGGGCATGCTCGTGCTTGTTATCTGAGGCTAGCGAGTTGTCATCTTATGCTAGTCAAAGGCTTCTGGCAGCTCCCTATACTCGGCGCAAAACAACAAGGGGAGCACCGACATGACGGCGCCCGATACATTCCGTTCGTCCCATTCGCCTGCCAACCGCCACGCCGACCTGCTGCTGCGCAGCGGCCGCTTCTACACCCTCGACCCGGCGCAGCCCTGGGCCGAGGCCGTGGCCATCCGCGACGGCCGCTTCCTCGCCGTCGGCCGCGCCGAGGACCTGGCGCACCTGGTCGGCCCGCAGACCCGCCAGCACGACCTCGGCGGCGCCTTCTGTATGCCCGGCCTGCACGACATGCACACCCACCCGGACCTGGCCCTGGCCCCGCGCTACGCCGACGACCTCGACGTGGGCATCGAGGACCCGAGCCCCGAGCAACTGGCCGCGGCCATCCGCGCCTACGCCGACAGCCACCCGGGCGATGGCTGGGTCTATGGCCAGTACTGGGTGCGCTACACCTTCCGCGAGGCCGGGCTGAAGCCGGGCCGCGAGTGGCTCGACAGCGTCATGCCGGACCGCCCGGTGGCGCTGCTCGACCGCATGTGGGGGACCATGATGGTCAACTCCCGCGCCCTCGAACTGGCCGGCATCGATGCCGCCACGCCCGACCCGCGCAACGGCTACCTGGAGCGCGACGAACTGACCGGCGAGCCCAACGGCCTGCTGATCGACGGCGCCTACGCGCTGATCCACGCCGCCATGCCGCCCACACCCATCGAGGTGCTGCGCCGCGCCTACCGCGATGGCGTGCACTTCCAGAGCGCCCGCGGCGTCACCGCCAGCAAGTACGTGCACGTCTGTGAACGCCGCCTGCAGGCACTCAAGGAACTGGACGACGCCGGCCAGCTGACCCTGCGCGTGGAAGCGGCCATCAGCTGGCAGGACGACATCTTCCCGGTGCGCCGGCGCTGGGAACTGCTCAGCGGCGAGCGCCACTACTACCACAGCGCGCGGCTGTCGGCCAACGCCGTGAAGTTCCACTTCGACGGCACCGTGGAGCCGCGCTCGTCGTTCCTCATCAGCCCCTGGCCGGGCGAGGACAGCTGGCGCGGCAAGCTCAACCTGACCCCCGAGCACATCACCGACATGGTGGTGGACATGGACCGCCGCGGCATCCGCGTGATCGCCCACTGCACCGGCGACGGCGCCTCCGACGTGTTCCTCGACGCGGTGGCCGAGGCGCGCCGGCGCAACGGCTTCAGCGGCATCCGCCACCAGTGCGCGCACAGCACCATCCTGCACCCGGGCAACCTCAGGCGCTTCCGCGAGCTGGAAGTGATAGCCGAATTCTCCCCGGCGGCCTGGTACCCCACGCCCTTCGCCAGCGGCGCGCGCTCCGGCTACGGCGCCGAGCGCCTGAAGCGCATCTACGACTACAAGGGCGTGCTCGCCGCCGGCGGCATCGCGGTGATGGGCACCGACTGGCCGGTGGCCTCCATCGACCCCTGGCTGGCCCTGGAAACCATGATCACCCGGCAGAACCCCTGGAACGACGACCCGGCCTGCTTCGGCGAGCCCATCGGCCTGGAGCAGGCGCTGCAGGTGGTGACGCTGAACGGCGCCCACGCCATGGGCCTGGAGCACCTGACCGGCAGCATCGAGGCCGGCAAGTCGGCGGACTTCATCGTGCTGGACCGCGACCTCTTCGCCCAGCCGCCGCGCGGCTACATCCACCGCACCCAGGTCGAGCAGACCTTCGTCGAGGGCCGCCCGGTCTACGACCGCCAGGGCGTGTTCAGCGGCCCGCTGCAGGCGGTGTGGCAGGGCGAAGTGCCGCAGATCATGAGGGACGACCGATGAGCATCCCGGTGACCGTGGTCGCCGGCTTCCTCGGCGCCGGCAAGACCACCCTGCTGCGCCGCCTGGTGCAGCAGTGCGCCGGGCAGCGCCTGGCGCTGATCGTCAACGACTTCGGCGAACTGAACGTGGACGCCGAGATGATCGCCGAGCAGAGCGACGCGGTGTACGCCCTGCAGAACGGCTGCCTGTGCTGCACCATGCAGGACGACCTGCTGGCCCAGCTCGGCCGCCTGGCCGCGATGCAGCCGGCGGTGGAGCGCATCGTCATCGAATGCAGCGGCGTGGCCGACCCGCAACCGATCATCCAGGCCCTGGGCTACCCGCAGCTGCTCAGGCACATGCACCTGGACGCGCTCATCACCCTGGTGGACGCGGCCCGCAGCCAGCCGCTGGAAGGCGAATACGCGCAACTGGAAAGGCGCCAGGCGGCCGCGGCCGACCTGCTGCTGCTGAACAAGGCCGACATAGCGACGCCGGAACAACTGCAGGCCCTGCGCCAGCGCTTCGGCGAGCCGCGGCGGATGCTGCAGACGGTGCAGGCGGAAATACCCGACGAGCTGCTCTACGGCGAACGCCCGGAGCGCGCGCAACGCCTGGCGCCGCTGGGTGTCGATCACAGCCGGCTGTTCGACAGCTGGACCTGGCGCCACGCCGGCCAGCTCGACCCCCAGCGCCTGCGCGCCTGGCTCGACCAGCTGCCGGAAGGCCTGTTCCGCCTCAAGGGCCGCGTACAGGTCAGCGGCCGCGAACAGCCGCTGTGGCTGCAATACGTCGGCGGGCGCAGCCAGTTCCTGGCGGCGCAGGCGCAGGAGGGCGACAACTGCCTGGTCTTCATCGCCAGCGCCGCTGCCGGACTGCGCGAGCGTCTGGAGGCCAGCCTGGAACAGTGCCTGGCCGCCTGACGCGAGGCTCTTCGTAGGAGCGGGCCCTGCCCGCGATATCACGCGCAGGGCGCGCTCCTACATGGAATGGCGTGGGTGGGGCAGCGTAGGAGCGGATCCCATCCGCGAATCGCGCCGGAGGTTCCGGCCATCGCGGACAAGGTCCGCTCCTACGGGGGGAGGAATACCGTGCCTCCCGGCAACCTGTAGGAGCGGGCCCTGCCCGCGATTCGCGCGCAGGGCGCGCTCCTACATGGGAATGGCGTGGGTGGGGCAGCGTAAGAGCGGATCTCATCCGCGAATCGCGCCGGAGGTTCCGGCCATCGCGGACAAGGTCCGCTACGGGGGGAGGAATACCGTGCCTCCCGGCAACCTGTAGGAGCGGGCCCTGCCCGCGATATCGCGCGCAGGGCGCGCTCCTACATGGGGACGACTGTGGGTGGGGCAGCGCGGATCTTATCCGCGAATCGCGCCGGAGGTTCCGGCTATCGCGGACAAGGTCCTACAGGAGCCACGAAGCTCAGCGGAATTTCTCCAGCAGCTGGTAGTACCACATCCCCGCCGCCAGCATCGGGTTGCCGAACACGTCGCCCAGGGGCACTTTCACGTGCTTGCACTGGGCGAAGGTGTCGAATTGCTCCAGGTCGCCGCTCATGGCCGTGGCCATGATCTCGCCCATGATGTGGGTGGTGGCCACGCCGTGGCCGGAGTAGCCCTGGCAGTACCAGACGTTGTCCGAGAGCTTGCCCAGCTGTGGGATGCGGTTCATCACGATGCCCATGGCGCAGCTCCACTGGAACTCGATCTCCACGCCCTTGAGCGCCGGGAAGGTGCGTTCGATGCAGGGGCGCAGTTCGCCGGCGATGTCCCGCGAGTCGCGGCCAGAGTAGTTGGCGCCGCCGCCGAACAGCAGGCGCCCGTCGGCGGTCAGGCGGTAGTAGTCGAGGACGAAGCGGCAGTCGTAGACGGCCAGGTCCTGCGGGTTGATGCGCTTGGCCAGCGCGCCCAGCGGCTTGGTGGTGACGATGCCGCCCATGGCCGGGAAGATCATGCCCTTGAGCTGCTTGCGCTCCAGCTTGTGGTAGACGTCGCCGGCCAGCAGCACCTGGGCGGCGTTGATCCGCCCGCCGGTGGTGACCACCGCCGGCCGCGGGCCGTGGACGATGTCCAGCACCTCGGAGTGCTCGAAGATCAGCCCGCCCAGGCTCTCCAGGGCCTTGGCCTCGCCGATGCACAGGTTGAGCGGGTGCAGGTGCATGTTGCGCATATTCTTGATGGCGCCGCAGTACAGGTCGCTTTCCAGGTGCTGGCGCACGCCGGCGGCGTCGAGCAGGTTGACCTCGGCGCCCATGCCGCGGCGCACGGCTTCTTCGTAGGAGGCTTCCAGCTCGGCCATGTGCGACGGCTTCATGGCCGCGTGCAGGTGGCCGAACTTGAGGTCGCAGGCGATGCCGTATTTCGCCACGCGGCTCTTGATGATCTCGTGGCCGCGCCAGCGCAGGTGCCAGATGAAGTCGTCGACGTCGTTGCCCAGCCACTGCTGCATCTGCTTGCGCATGGCCGAGTCGCCGGACAGGCTGCCGGTGACCTGGCCGCCGTTGCGCCCGCTGGCGCCCCAGCCGACCTTGTTGGTCTCGACGATGGCCACCTTGTAGCCGCGCTCGGCCAGCTCCACGGCGGTGGTCACACCGGTGAAGCCGCCGCCGATGATGGCGATGTCGACGTTCACTTCGCCTTGCAGGGTGGGGTAGTCGGTTTCCGTGTTGAGGCTGGCGGAATAATAGGAAGGGGCGCGCTCGGGGGCGGCTTTGGCGGGTTTCAGTGCGGCGTTCATTCTTGTGTTTTTCCTGTTGTCTGGTTTCCCTCTCCCTAGCCCTCTCCCTGAAGGGCGAGGGGACTGGATCGGAGCGGGCTTTTGATTCGGTTTCAGCCGGTTGCGCCGTTGTTCAGCGTTACGCCGGACTGCCCCCTCTCCCGCTTGCGGGAGAGGGCTGGGGAGAGGGGCTCTTAGGCCTCAAGCCTGATGCAGATACCACCGCCAATCCTGCTCCCCGACCTCACCCATGAACTGCCGGTACTCCGCCTGCTTCACCTTCAGGTACACGCCCAGGAACTCCCGCCCCAGCGCATCCCGCGCCCAGCTCGACCGCTCCAGCGCGCACAGCGAGGTCAGCCAGTCGGTGGGCAGCAGTTCCTTGGCCTGGGCATAGCCGTTGCCCTCGACGGGCGCGCCCGGGTCGATGGCTTCGCGGATGCCACGGTGAATGCCGGCAAGAATCGCCGCCGCCGCCAGATAGGGATTGGCATCGGCCCCACAGATGCGGTGCTCGATGTGCCG
This sequence comes from Pseudomonas citronellolis, assembly GCF_001586155.1. Classification (NCBI taxonomy): domain Bacteria; kingdom Pseudomonadati; phylum Pseudomonadota; class Gammaproteobacteria; order Pseudomonadales; family Pseudomonadaceae; genus Pseudomonas; species Pseudomonas citronellolis. The sequence goes on along the minus strand of NZ_CP014158.1, from coordinate 3,920,394 downwards.
GGTGTGCGCCGGCCCGCCCGGCACGCGCAGGCTGACGGTGCGGTTGTCGACGCCCCAGGTCGGCGCCAGCGGCGCATAGCTGTTGGCCTGGAAGCGCCGGTAGGAGTTGGCGTTGGGGCAGAACAGCAGCAGCGAGTCGAGCAGGCTGGCGAGCATGCCGCCCACCGCCTGGCGCAGCAGCGGCGTGCCGGCCGGGTCTGCGCTGGCGAACAGGTTCGCCCCGGCGGCATCGGCCAGCGACACGTGCATGTGCATGCCGGTGCCGGCCAGGTCGTCGAACGGCTTGGCCATGAAGCAGGCCTGCATCCCGTGCTTGTGCGCCACGCCTTTCACCAGGCGCTTGTAGCGCACGGCCTGGTCCATGGCGGTGAGGGCGTCGCCGTGTTCCAGGGTGATCTCCACCTGACCCGGGGCGTATTCGGAGATGGCGGTGCGCGCCGGGATGCCCTGGGCCTTGCAGGCGGCATAGAGGTCGGCGAGGAAGGGTTCGATCTGCTCCAGTTCGCGCAGGCCGTAGACCTGGGTGGAGCGCGGGCGGCCGCCGTCGGCGTCCAGCGCTGGCTGCGGGCGGCCGTTGGCGTCGCGCTTGGCGTCCAGCAGGTAGAACTCCAGCTCGCAGGCCATCACCGGGTGGTAGCCGGAGGCCTTCAGTTCGTCGATCACCTTGACCAGTACGTGGCGCGGGTCGGCGATGTCCGCCGGCTTGCCTTCGACCGGGTGCATGCTGACTTGCACCGTGGCCGTGGGAATCTGCCGCCAGGGCAGGCGCACCAGGCTGCCGGCCAGCGGGTAGGCGCGGCAGTCGATGTCGCCGACCTCCCACACCAGCCCGGAATCCTCCACGTCGTCGCCGTGCAGGGTCAGGCCGAGAATGGTGCTCGGCAAGGGCCGGCCGGACTCGTAGACCGCCAGCAGTTCCTCGCGGTGCAGCAGCTTGCCGCGGGGCACGCCGTTGGCGTCGAGGATGAACAGCTCGACCATCTCGATGTCGGGGTTGGCAGCCAGGAAGGCCTGGGCCTCTTGCACAGGGGCGAATTTCATCGATGTTCTCGCATAGCGCCAATGGGCGCGCTGATGGCCTGCGCGGCCGGGCTGCGGCAGGGCAGGCGATGCAATGGCTACGCCAACTCGCGCAGTGTCGGACGCCTGCGTTCAGCGTAGTTCCAGCAAAGGGGCGGGCGCGGGGCGCCCGTCAGCGTGCGGTGCTATCCGGTGGACGCGCGTGTCGGCAGTGCCAGAGCGCCCAGAAGGCCAGCTCCAGCGGCAGCGAGAGGGGTTGCAGGCGCAGCCAGCGGCAGCGTTCGCGCGGCAGGCGCAGGGGCTCTGCCTGGGAGGCGGAGGCGCTGGCGGCGGCGAAGTGCTGTTGCAGAAGGTGCATGGGTGGCTGCGTGGGGGACGATGCCCGGAGACTCGCACAGGAGATGGGTGCTTTAAATGTGAATCTAGTTGAACTCACTTGAGCGAAATCGAAACTGATTGCCGCCCGGTCGATCCGCGCCGCCAGCGCCGGCCCTGCCGCCTAAACTGAGCGAAACCCGTCACGCCGCGCAGCCCATGGCCCATATCGTCTTCGCCCCGTCCATCCAGCGCCACGTCGAAGTGCCCGAGCAGGACCTGCCCGGCGCCACCCTCGGCGGCCTGCTGGAGGGCGTGTTCGCCCGGCATCCGCGCCTGCGCGGCTACCTGCTGGACGACCAGGGTGGCCTGCGCCGGCATGTCACCGTGTTCATCGACGGCCTGCGCCTGCGCGACCGCCGGGGCCTGGGCGACGTGGTGGCGGACGACAGCGAGGTATACGTGGTGCAGGCGCTGTCCGGCGGCTGAAACCCGGAGGAGGGCAGATGGAAGACCGACTGCTGGTGGCCACGCGCAAGGGCCTGTTCAGCTTCCTGCAGGATCGCGGCACCTGGCACGAGGCGGGCCAGGACTTCCTCGGCGAGCCGGTGAACATGCTGCTGGCCGACCCCCGCGACGACACCCTCTACGCCGCCCTGGACCTCGGCCACTTCGGCTGCAAGCTGTGGCGCAAGCCCTGCGGCGGCGACTGGCAGGAATGCGCGGTGCCGGTCTACCCGCCGCAGCCGGACCCGCTACCGCCACCGGCCGAAGGCGAGGCCCCGCAGGCGCCCTGGAGCCTGCAGCTGATCTGGTGCCTGGAGACCGGCGGCACCGACCAGGCCGGCACCCTCTGGGCCGGGACCATCCCCGGCGGCCTGTTCCGCAGCGACGACCATGGCGACAGCTGGACGCTCAATCGCCCGCTGTGGGACCGCCCCGAACGCGCCCGCTGGTTCGGCGGCGGCTACGACTGGCCGGGCATCCATTCCATCAGCGTCGACCCGCGCGACAGCCGCCACCTCACCGTCGGGGTGTCCTGCGGCGGCGTTTGGCAGAGCCACGACGAAGGCGCCAGCTGGCGCAACACCACCGCCGGCATGTACGCCGACTACATGCCGCCGGACCTGCGCGAGGAGGGCGCCATCCAGGACCCGCACCGCCTGGTGCACTGCCCGGCGCGGCCGGACCGGCTGTGGGTGCAGCACCACAACGGCATCTTCGTTTCCAGCGATGGCGGCGCCCACTGGCGCGACGTGCCGGCGCAACCGTCCAGCTTCGGCTTCGCCGTGGCCGTGCACCCCACGCGGCCGGACACCGCCTGGTTCGTCCCGGCGACGAAGGACATCTGCCGCATCCCGGTGGCCGGGCGATTCTTGGTCAACCGCACGGAGGATGGCGGCCAGAGCTTCCAGGCCCTGGACCACGGCCTGCCCCAGGGTCCGTGCTACGACCTGGTGTACCGCCACGGCCTGGCCGTGGACGACGACGGCGAGCGCCTGGCCATGGGCTCGACCACCGGCGGCCTGTGGTTGTCGGAGGACGGCGGCGAGCGCTGGGAATGCCTGTCCGCGCACCTGCCGCCGATCTACTGCGTGCGCTTCGGCTAGGGCTGCCCGTCGCGCTCGTCCTGCTTCTGGTAGTGCGCCAGGATCATCCGCGCCGGGATCAGCGCCGCCAGGCCCAAGGCGCCGCACAGGGTGATGATGCTGGTGGCGGTGGGGTCTTCCAGGCTGTCGCCCAGGGCCGCCAGGCCGATGGTCAGCAGGATCATCACCAGGCCGAACCATTGCGCCATCTGCGCCCAGCGCAGCAGCATGGCGCGGCGCGCCTCGTGCAGGTGGAAATCCGGGTGGCTGTGGTGCCGCATGCTCGTATCCTCCTCTTGTTCTCGCACCAGCCTACGCCGCTGGCGGCGTCGGCGGCGGCGGCCGGCCGAGCGGTAGGCGCTGGGGGCGCTTTCTTCGCGTGAGAGCATCGCTCGCAGTTGACCGGTTGCGCCGCGCTGAAAACTTCGGCGCAGGCCTGCCATGTACGCACAGGTACAGTAAAATGCCGGCCCCCTTACAAACGGCAAGGCCCGACCTTCATGTTCAAGACCTGGCGCGACAGCTACTGGAAACGTTGGCTGGAACGGCACGATACCGAGTTCCGCAGCGGCGTCAGCCAGCTGGGGCGCAGTAAGCGCCTGATCGTCGAGGCCCCCGCGCGCATCGGCGAGGCCGATTTCAAGCTGCGTGACCAGGAACTGCACATCGGCGCCTTTGCCGTATTGCGCAAGACGCTGTTCCACCGCGTGTCGCACATCGGCCGCTATGTCACCACTGGCCAGGACTCGCGCGTCGGCCTCGGCGCGCGGGCCCACCCGCTGGACTGGCTGAGCACCAACTCCGTGCAGTACGAGCCGGGCTTCTTCGACCGTTTCGACGCGCCGCGGCTGCGCTACGAAAGCGTGGGCGACAGCGATACCTGGATCGGCAACGACGTCTTCATCGGCGAGGGCGCGGCAGTGCTGAGCGGGGTGAAGGTCCACGATGGCGCCGTGGTGGCCGCTATGTCGGTGGTGACCCGCGACGTGCCGCCCTATGCCATCGTCGCCGGCTCGCCGGCGAAGATAGTGCGCTACCGTTTCGCGCCGGACATCTGCGAACGCCTGCAGGCCAGCCGCTGGTGGGACCTGGCGCCGCAACAGGTCGCGGCCCTGCCGATGAACCGCATCGAGGACGCCCTGGAGCGCATCGAGGCCTTGCGCGCCAGCGGCGAGGCGCAGGACGCGCTATTCCCCCGGGTGGAAATACGCCGCCAGGGCTGCCGCGTGCTGGCCGGAGGGCAGGGCGCCGCCACCACGGCCGCCGCGTGATCCATTTCGAGCGAACCTTGCAGCCATCCCGCCTGTCAGAGGTCCGTATCGGAAAACATACAAAGGATCACGGACCCCATGTTGAAGCGTTGGCGCAACAGTCACTGGAAGCACTGGCTGGAAGGCTACGACATCGAATTCCGCAGCGGCGTCAGCCGCCTGGGGCGCGGCAAGCGCCTGTTGGTCGAGGCGCCGGGCAGCATCGGCGAGGCGGAGTTCAAGATCTACCGGGACGAGATGCACATCGGCGCCTTTTCCACCATCCGTGCCACCAGCTTCCACCGCATTTCGCACATCGGCCGCTTCAGCTCCACCGGCCAGCTCTGCCGCATCGGCCTGGCCGCCCGGGCGCACCCGATGGACTGGCTGAGCACCAGCTCGGTGCAGTACGAGCCGGGCGTGTTCGACCGCTACGACACGCCGCGCCAGCGCTACGAGGACACCGACGCCGACACCTGGATCGGCAACGACGCCTTCATCGGCGAGGGCGCAGTGGTGATGAGCGGGGTGAAGATCCACGACGGCGCCGTGGTGGCCGCCATGTCGGTGGTGACGCGCGACGTGCCGCCCTACGCCATAGTCGCCGGCTCGCCGGCCAAGGTGGTGCGCTACCGCTTCCCGCCGGACATCTGCGAGCGCCTGCATGCCAGCCGCTGGTGGGACCTGGCGCCGGCGCAGATCGCCGCGTTGCCGTTGCAGCGCATCGAGGAGGCGTTGGAGCGTGTGGAGGCCTTGCGGGCCAGCGGCGAGGCGCGGCCGCCGATCTATCCGAACATCGAAATCCGCCGCCAGGGCTGCCGCCTGCTGTCCGAGGGGCCGGCCAGCTCGTGAAGCGCGGGGCGGCACTGCTGCGCCGCCCCGCACGCAAGCGCCCAGAGGCGCTCAGCTCCGGCTCTGGGCCAGTCGGTAGAGTTGCCGCGCTTCCGCCGCCATCGGCAGCAGGGCCGAGACCAGTCGGGCCTGGCCTTGTACCAGCGGCATTTCGTCGGGGCAGTCCGCCAGCAGGCAGAGCAGGTCTTCCAGGGCTATCAGGCGACGCTCGGCGGCCTCGTACAGATGCTCGGCGGGGGCGCTGGCGTCGACGAACAGCACGTCGTCGTGGGGTTGCGAGAGGGTGGTGACGGGTTGCAGGTCAGTCATGGTGCGCCTCCAGGGTGTGGAGGGCGAAGTACGGATAGTGCATGTTCCATTGCTCCTGAGCGGGATCAAGAGCCGCCTCCCGGAAAAGGGAGGCGGACCGTACGGGGGTAGGATACCGCAGCAAAGGAGACGGCAGGCCCGAAGGCCTCCCCGGACGGCCCGCCATGGAACGTGAGTGCATACAACGATGGACCGACTGCTCTCACGGCTACGACGCACCACCCTTTACTGCGGGATCCTACCCCCGACCACAACAAGGTTGCGGCAGGGCGGAATCTATCCAGCGCCCTCGTAGGACCTCAAGGCGATTTCAGCGTGGGAATTTTCACGAAGGGTAGCGGCGCGGAACCGGCCGAATCGCTATGCTCGACGCCATGAACGGCCAGCTCCCCCTCCGCCAACCCTGCCCGCCGGGCGCCTGCGATTGCGGGCGCGAGGCGCTGCTGGCCGAGCCCCATGGTGACATCCGCATCCTCCTGCTCACCCGCCAGGAAGAGCAGCGCCTGGTACAGCGCCTGGAACAGCTCAAGGACCTGGCCGACCTGCAGCACATGCAGCAGCGCATGTACGAACAGCTCGGCCTGCGCCTGAGCATCGCCCCCGGCTTCAACGAGGTGCGCAGCATGCGCGGTCTCGACATCCGCATCGCCGCGCAGCCCGGCCTGTGCCGCAAGACTCGCCAGGCCATCCCCGCGGCCATCCGCCGGGGCCTGGAACGCACCCCGGAAATCGCCTGGCGCCTGCTCGACTCCTTCGACCTGCTGGGCGGCAGCCACTAGGGGCGTGCATTTTCCCAAGGCTTTGCTAATGTCGTTAGGCAGGAGATGGCATTCCTCCTCTAACCGCCCCCCGGCTGATGATGCCTACGCATAACCCTTCATGGGCGGCGTAGGCATTGTTCTGCTGTCCATGGTTTGCCCGTGGACAGCGAACATGCCCAACCCATCCCGTTCCGCCGCTTTTCCTCTTGCGCTCCGCGCCGTCCCCCGGCTTCAGCGGAGCCGCCGCCATGACTGAGATCTGGGCCCAGGCCGCCCTGTGGCTGGGGCTGGCGCTGCTGGCGACGCTGGTGTCGATCTTCCTGCGCATCGCCACGGCATTGTCGGAAATCGTCGTGGGGACCATCGCCCAGCTGATCATCGGCGCGCTGCTGGGCATGGCGGTGCTGCAGGGCGACGCCAGCTGGATCAAGTTCCTCTCCGGCGCCGGGGCCATCCTGCTGACCTTCCTGGCCGGCGCCGAGCTGGACCCGAAGGTGTTCCGCACGCATTGGAAGCAGGCCACGGTCATCGGCCTGGTCGGCTTCGTGGTGCCCTTCCTCGGCTGCGCGGCGCTGGCGCGCTGGGGCCTGGGCTGGGACGCGCAGGCCAGCTGGCTGGCCGGCATCGCCATGTCCACCACCTCGGTGGCGGTGGTCTACGCGGTGATGCTGGAGTTGGGGCTGAACACCAGCGAGTACGGCAAGATCGTGCTGGCCGCCTGCTTCGTCAACGACCTGGCCACGGTGATCGCCCTGGGGCTGATCTTCGCCCCCTTCACCCTGAAGACCGCCGGTTTCGCCGGGGCCCTGGTCCTGGCCGCGCTGTTGCTGCCGTGGCTCACCCCGCGCTTCTTCCGCCGCTTCGGCGGCCGCCCTTCGGAGCTGGAGGCCAAGTTCCTCATGCTCTGCCTGTTCGGCCTGGGCGCGGCGGCGACCTGGGCCGGCAGCGAGGCGGTGCTGCCGGCCTACCTGATCGGCATGGTGCTGGCCGGCACCGTGGGCAAGGACCACGCGCTGATCCGCCGCCTGCGCACCCTGACCTTCGGCCTGCTGACGCCGTTCTACTTCATCCGCGCCGGCTCGCTGGTGTCGCTGCCGACCCTGGCCGTCGCGCCCGCGGCCTTCGTGCTGCTGTTGCTGGTGAAGATGCTCAGCAAGCTGGTGGGCGTGTACCCCACCTGCCTGGTCTACGGCTCGCCGCGCCGGGAGGGGGCCTACACCACGCTGCTGATGTCCACCGGGCTGACCTTCGGCACCATCTCGGCGCTGTTCGGCCTGGCCCACGGGCTGATCGACCAGGGCCAGTATTCGGCGCTGGTGGCCGCGGTAATCGGCAGCGCTGTGGTGCCGACGCTGATCGCCAACGCCTTCTTCCTGCCCCGGCACCTGCTGCCCAAGGGCGACCCGCAGGAGGAGGGCGCCGCCCCGCCGGCAGAGCCCGCGCGCCACGACGACTTGCGCCCGCAGACGCGGCGCAGAGGAGGTGAAGCATGATCAAGCGCATCCTGGTGGCCTACGACGCCTCCACCGCGGCGGAGCTGGCCCTGAACTTCGCCAACGAGCTGGCCGAACGCTTCGGCGCCGGCCTGCACATCCTCTCGGTGGCGCAGCCGCCGGAGTTCGGCGACGAGGTGGAGACCGAGGCGGTGATCGAGCGCTCCCGCGCGCATTTCCACCACGCCTTCAAGCTGCTGGGCTACAGCCGCCTGCCGGTCGAGGAACGGCCGACCACCCACGTCTCGGTGGGCCGCCCGGCCGAGCAGATCGTGCGCTACGCCGAGGAGCACCACATCGACCACATCGTCATCGGCCACCGCGGCCACTCGGGCTTCGAGCGCTGGCTGCTGGGCTCGGTGGCGCGCCAGGTGATCGACCACGCACCCTGCGCGGTCACGGTCATCCGCGGCTGAGCGGGCAGGGGAGGAAGCGACATGCTGCAGATCGACATTCCCGGGCTGGGGAGCTTGCAGTTGAAACACATGATCTGTGACTACAACGGCACCCTGGCGGTGGATGGCCGGATGATCGACGGGGTGGCCGAGCGCCTGGAGGCACTGGGCCGCAAGCTGGCGCTGCACGTGGTCACCGGCGACGCCTTCGGCAGCGCCGAGGCGGAACTGGCGGCGCTGGACGTCAACCTGCTGGTGCTGTCGGAGAAGGACCAGGCCATTTCCAAGGAGGACTACCTGCGCACCCTGGGCCTGCACGGCGTGGTGGCCATCGGCAATGGCAGCAACGACCGCTACATGCTGCAGCAGTCGGCCCTGGGCATCGCGGTGATCGGCCCGGAGGGCGCGTCCTCGGTGGCCATCGGCTCGGCGGACCTGGTGGCGCTGGACATCCTCTCGGCCCTGGATATGCTGACCCACCCGCAGCGCATTATCGCCAGCCTGCGCTGCTGAACCTTCGAAGGAGCAGGACGATGACCAGGATCATTCTGACCCGCCATGGCCACGTGGACTGGATCGCCCCGGAACGCTTCCGCGGCCGCGCCGAACTGCCGCTGTCGGCCCTGGGCCGGCGCCAGGCCGAGGCGGTGGCGCGGCGCATAGCCGAAAGCTGGCAGCCGGTGGCCATCTACACCAGCCCGCTGTCGCGCTGCATCGATACCGGCGCCGCCATCGCCCAGGCCACCGGTGCCCCGGCCCAGGCGCTGGAAGGCCTGGCGGACACCGACTATGGCCAGTGGCAGGGCCTGACCCACGATGAAGTCCGCGCCCGCTGGCCGGAAGAACACCGCACCTGGCTGGAGGCGCCGGACCTGGCGGCCATCCCCGATGGCGAGAGCCTGGCCGACGTGCTGGCCCGGGGTACCCGGGTGCTGCGTGAGGTGCTGCGACGTCACGCTGGGCAGACGCTGGTGTTGGTGGGGCATGACAGTATCAATCGGGTTCTGTTGCTGCAGGCGCTGGGGTTGCCGTTGGCGCGGTATTGGCGGTTGAAGCAGGAGCCTTGTTGCGTCAATGAGATTGGCGTTGAGGATGAGGTGTTTACGTTGTATCGGATCAATGAGACCTATCATCTGGTTGGGCTGAAGGCTGAAGGCTGAAGGGGTGAGGCCGTTTTCAACGGCGGATAATCGCGGACGGAGTCCGCTCCTACGGTTCCAGGACGCACGGCTTTTCGTGCTCGCGAACGGTGCTCACCTGTGGTTGCGGTGTTTTGGCTGGACGCCTTTCCCTCTCCCTAACCCTCTCCCTGAAGGGAGAGGGGACCGTTCGGTGCGGTCTGGTTTTCCCGAGTCAGCCGGCAAGCAAGGTGGTTTCCGGCTGAAACCACTCCTTATCTCGGCACGGTCTGGCCCCCTCTCCCTTCAGGGAGAGGGCTGGGGAGAGGGCGCTCTTAAACCAGACACCTACGCCCGTTCGCGAGCAAGCTCGCTCCTACGAAGAGCACCTCGGCGGCTCCAGGGAACCTCGGGCGTAGGAGCGGACTCCGTCCGCGATTGGATTCGCCGGCCACGCCGGACGTCCCGGTGGCACAGCCAACGGCGCAGTATCAGGATGACTCCGAAGTCTCCGCCCGCTCCGAACGGCCCCCTCTCCCTCCGGGAGAGGGCTGGGGTGAGGGGCCGGAATCAACCCAATGCGCCATCGCCAACGGTAAACACGGCTCGCGAGCAAGAACAGGGCGCCGCTTCGCGCCTACGAAAGCAGTGAGCACCTCAATGCCTGGAAGTCGGTGCCTTGCCAGTGGGCGTGCACGCCACCGATTCGTGGGTTTCCTCGCGGGTAACGACCTGGATGTCCAGCGGATCTGCGTAAGCGTCAGCTGGCAGGAGCGTCGCGGTCGGCCTTGCGCTTGCCCACGGTGCCCATTTCCACGGGGGTCTTCACGTAGAACAGGGCGAGGTCCTCGGCCTCCAGGCGTTCGAACAGGCGCTCGCACTCGTCCTCGGTGACGGCCAGGCAGATTTCCACCGGCTGGTCGGCCAGTTCGAAGAAGTGGTAGGAGTGCACCCGCCCGGCGTGGCCGAAACCTTCCGCGCCGACGACCAGGGTGGCGCCCTTGAGCTTCATGCCCCGGGCCAGGTCGACCATCCAGTCGGTGATCAGCTTGCCGCCGTGGCGGCGGCTCTGTTGGGTGAAGAATGTCACCAGGTAGCCTTTCATGATTGCGCCTCCGTCAGCGTGCGCCCAGCAATGTGTAGGTTAGAACGCCCGCGGCGGTCGCCAGCAGCGAACCTACGACGTGCACCGCGATTTCCCCCAGCGCCCAGGCCACGCGGCCGGTCTGCAGCAGCGAGAAGGTTTCCGCGGAAAAGGTCGAGAAGGTGGTCAGGCCGCCGCAGAAGCCGGTGATCAGCAGCAGGCGCCATTCCGGGCTGAGGCTCGGGTTGGCGGCGAAGAAGGCCACGGCCAGGCCGACGACGTAGCCGCCGATCATGTTGGCGGCCCAGGTGCCCGGCGGAATGGTGGGGAACAGGGCGTTGAGCTGCAGGCCGAGGAACCAGCGCAGCAGGCAGCCGATGGAGCCGCCGAGGACGATCACCAGGATGGATTTCAACATGCCGGCGAGCCCCCATGGAAAGAGGGTACGGGCGATGCGGGGGAGGGGAATGGGTGGGGTGTTGCGGTCACGGTCCTGTCCTTTTGCAAAAGGACAGGACGCACACCTACGCACCCTGTCCAGGGTTCACGTAGGCATCATCAGCACGGGGGCGGTTAAAGGAGGAATGCCATCTCCTGGGTTTCAACCCTAGCAGAATCCCGTTGCGTCCGCCGGCGCTTGACGACAGACTTCATCCCTGATTTATTGAAACCGGTTTCATAACCCTTCCCGCAGAAGCGCATACAAAAGGATCGAAAGGGTGAACGACATGCTGCCGCCTGCCCGCGGGCGGATCACCATCAGCGAGGTGGCCCGTGCTGCCGGCGTTTCCAAGGCCACGGTCTCGCGCTACATCGGCGGCGACCGGCAACTGCTCGCCGACGCCACCGCCCAGCGCATCGAGGCGGTGATCGAGCAGCTCGGCTACCGCCCCAACCGCATGGCCAGCGGCCTCAAGCGCGGCCGCACGCGGCTGGTCGGCATGCTCCTGGCGGACATCCGCAACCCTTACTCCATCGCCGTGATGCACGGCGTGGAGACCGCCTGCCGCCAGCACGGCTACAGCCTGGTGGTGTGCAACACCGACCGCGACGACGAGCAGGAGCGCCTGCACCTGGAAGCGCTGCAGTCGTACAACGTCGAAGGCCTGATCGTGAACACCCTCGGCCACCATGCCGGCGAGCTGGCCAGCCTGGCCCGCGAGCTGCCCATGGTGCTGGTGGACCGCCAGCTGGAAGAGCTGCGCTCCGACCTGGTGGGGCTGGACAACGCCGATGCCGTGGAGCAGGCCCTGGACCACCTGCAGGCCCGCGGCTACCGCGACATCCTGGCGGTCAGCGAGCCGCTGGACGGCACCAGCTCGCGGCAGGAGCGGGTGGCCGCCTTCCAGGCCTCCATCGCCCGCCGGCCCGGCCTGCGCGGCCAGGTGCTGGAAACCGGCGGCGACCTGCGCGGGCAGCTGGCCGCCTTCCTCGCCGGCGCCGGGCACGGCCCGCAGGCGCTGTTCACCTGCAACGGCGTGGCCACCCTGTGCGCCACCCGCACTCTGCACGAGATGGGCGTGCGCCTGTTCGACGACGTCGGCCTGCTGGCCCTCGACGAACTGGACTGGTACCCCCTGGTCGGCGGCGGCATCACCGCCCTGGCCCAACCCACCGAACGCATCGGCCAGGCGGCCTTCCAGTGCCTGCTGGAACGCCTGCAGGGCGCCACGCTGCCGGCGCGGCGTCTGGACCTGCGCGCCGAACTCATCGTCAGAGGCTCCACCCCAGCACGCGGCTGAAACCGGGGCGGCGCGGCGCCGCGATGGTTTTCGGTCAGAAATGAAACCGGTTTCATCCGGCTGAACGAGAAGGACAAGAACAATGCACGCGAACCCCGTATCCATCAGCCTGTCCAGTTTCGGCGCCGATGCCGTGCGCCAGCGGGGCCAGGCCGCCTACCTGGCGCTGCTGGCCGAGGCCGGCGCGAGCCGCGTCGAATGGCGCGAAGAACTCTTCGACGCGCTGCCCGATGCCGCCACCCTGGCCGCGGCCAGCGCCGCCCAGGGCCTGGAAAGCCTGTACTCGGCGCCGCTGGAGCTGTGGCGCGCCGACGCCAGCCTGGAGCCGGCGGTGGCCGAACGCCTGCGCCTGGCAGGGGAGGCCGGCGCCGTGGCGCTGAAGGTTTCCCTCGGCCACTACCGCGACGAATGCGACCTGGAGGCCCTGCGCCCCTTGCTGGCGCAGGGGCCGGCGCTGCTGGTGGAGAACGACCAGACCGCCCAGGGCGGCCGCGTCGAGCCGCTGCTGCGCTGCTTCCGCCGCGCCGCCGAGCTGGGCCTGCCGCTGGCCATGACCTTCGACATCGGCAACTGGCATTGGCAGGGCGAGTCGCCGCAGCAGGCCGCGCGCCTGCTCGGGCCCTGGGTGCGCTACGTGCATTGCAAGGCGGTGCGCCGCCGCGAGGACGGGCGCCTGGTGGCCATACCACCGCAGCCCGCCGACCTCGACGAGTGGGAGGCGCTGCTGGCGCGCTTCGCCCCCGGCGTGCCGCGCGCCATCGAATACCCGCTGGCCGGCGACGACCTGGCCAGCCTGACCCGCGAGCAGGTCGCGCAACTGGCGCAGTTGGGCCGCGCCGCGGAGGTGCGCCATGGCTGAACACGACGTGCTCTGCTTCGGCGAGACCATGGCCATGTTCGTCGCCGAGCAGTGCGGCGACCTGGCCGAGGTGGAAGGCTTCGGCAAGCGCATCGCCGGCGCCGACAGCAACGTGGCCATTGGCCTTGCGCGCCTGGGCCTGCGGGTGAACTGGCTGAGCCGGGTGGGCGACGACAGCCTGGGCCGCTTCGTGCTCGCCAGCCTGCGCCGCGAGGGCCTGGACTGCGACGGCGTGGAAGTGGACACGCAGCATCCCACCGGCTTCCAGCTCAAGGCCCGCTGCGACGACGGCAGCGACCCGCGGGTGGAATACTTCCGCCGCAACTCCGCGGCCAGCCGCATGTCGCCGGCGCTGCTGCGCCCGGGCCTGCTGCGCGCCCGCCACCTGCACGCCACGGGCATAGTACCGGCGCTCTCGGCGAGCTGCCGCGAGCTGTCCCACCAACTGCTGGACGCCATGCGCGCCGCCGGCCGCAGCGTGTCCTTCGACCCCAACCTGCGCCCCTCGCTGTGGCCGGACCGCGCCACCATGGTGCGCGAGATCAACGCCCTGGCGTCCAAGGCCCACTGGGTGCTGCCGGGGCTGGAGGAGGGCCGCCTGCTGACCGGCCGCCAGTCGCCCGAGGCCATCGCCGGCTTCTACCTTGAGCAGGGCGTGGAATGCGTGGCCATCAAGCTCGGCGCCGAGGGCGCCTACTTCCGCGATGCCGACGGCCGCGAAGGCGTGGTGCCGGCGCAGCCGGTGGCGCGGGTGGTGGACACCGTGGGCGCCGGCGACGCCTTCGCCGTGGGCGTGATCAGCGCCCTGCTGGAAGGCTGCGACCTGCGCCACGCGGTGGCCCGCGGCAACTGGTGCGGCAGCCGCGCGGTGCAGTCGCGCGGCGACATGGAAGGCCTGCCCCTGCGCCACGAACTCGAAGCCCACGACGCCCGCCTGCGCGCCTGAACCCCGAAACCGCCGGCCCGGCCGGCACCTGTTGCGACAAGAACAACAAGCTCAGGAGAAATGCCATGCAGATCGACCGACTCGCCCCACGCCGCTGGTGGCACATCATGCCCATCGTCTTCGTCACCTACAGCCTGGCCTACCTGGACCGCGCCAACTACGGCTTCGCCGCCGCCTCCGGCATGGCCGAGGACCTGAACATCACCCCGGCGCTGTCCTCGCTGCTGGGCGCGCTGTTCTTCCTGGGCTACTTCTTCTTCCAGGTGCCCGGCGCCATCTACGCCGAGAAGCGCAGCGTGAAGAAGCTGATCTTCGCCAGCCTGATCCTCTGGGGCGGCCTGGCCACGCTCACCGGCATGGTCCGCGATGTCTATCTGCTGGTGGGCATCCGCTTCCTGCTGGGCGTGGTGGAGGCGGCGGTGATGCCGGCCATGCTGGTCTACCTCTGCCACTGGTTCACCCGCGCCGAGCGCTCGCGGGCCAACACCTTCCTGATCCTCGGCAACCCGGTGACCATCCTCTGGATGTCGGTGCTCTCCGGCTACCTGGTGAGCCAGTTCGACTGGCGCTGGATGTTCATCATCGAGGGCCTGCCGGCGGTGCTCTGGGCCTTCATCTGGTGGCGCCTGGTGGATGACCGCCCGGCCCAGGCCAAGTGGCTGGACGAGGCCGAGAAGGCCGCGCTGCAGCGCGCCCTGGCCGCCGAGCAGCAGGGCATCAAGCCGGTGAAGAACTACCGCGAGGCGTTCCGCTCGCCCAAGGTGATCGTCCTCTGCCTGCAGTACTTCTGCTGGAGCATCGGCGTGTACGGCTTCGTGCTCTGGCTGCCGTCGATCCTCAAGCAGGCCTCGGGCCTGGACATCGTCAGCGCCGGCTGGCTGTCGGCGCTGCCGTACCTGGTGGCGGTGCTGGCGATGCTCGGGGTGTCCTGGGCCTCGGACCGCCTGCAGAAGCGCAAGCGCTTCGTCTGGCCGCCGCTGCTGGTCGCGGCCCTGGCCTTCTACGGCTCCTACGCGCTGGGCAGCCAGCACTTCTGGGCCTCCTACGCGCTGCTGGTGATCGCCGGCGCCTGCATGTACGCGCCCTACGGGCCGTTCTTCGCCATCGTCCCGGAAGTGCTGCCGAGCAACGTCGCCGGCGGCGCCATGGCGCTGATCAACAGCATGGGCGCGCTGGGCTCGTTCTCCGGCTCCTGGCTGGTGGGCTACCTCAACGGCGCCACCGGCGGGCCCGGCGCCTCCTACCTGTTCATGTGCGGCGCGCTGCTGGCGGCCGTCGCCCTGACCGCCATCCTCAACCCCTCGCAGAAAGCCGAGCGCCTTCGTCCGGCGCTGGGCCACTAGGAAGATCCGACCATGAAGAAACGCATCGTCCTCTACAAGCGCCTGTCCGACGCGCTGATGCAGCGCCTGCAGGCCCACGCCGAGGTGACCCTGATCGAGGACCCGGCCGCCGACGGCCTGGCCCGCCTGCGCGCGGCGCTGCCCGGCGCCCAGGGCCTGCTGGGCGCCAGCCTGCGCCTGGACGCCGGGCTGCTGGACCTGGCGCCGCAGCTGGAGGTGGTCTCCAGCGTCTCGGTGGGCGTGGACAACTACGACATCGCCGAGTTGGAGCGCCGCGGGGTGCTGCTCACCAACACCCCCGACGTGCTCACCGAGACCACCGCCGACACCGGCTTCGCCCTGCTGCTGGCCAGCGCCCGGCGGGTGGCCGAGCTGGACCGCTGGATCCGCGCCGGGCACTGGCAGGCCGGCATCGGCCCGGCGCAGTTCGGCTGCGACGTGCATGGCAAGAGCCTCGGCATCGTCGGCATGGGCCGCATCGGCGAGGCCCTGGCGCGCCGCGCCCAGGCCGGATTCGGCATGCGGGTGCTGTACAGCGCGCGGCGGCCGCGGCCGGAGGTGGAGGCCCGCTACGGCGCGCGCCACCTGTCGCTGGATGCGCTGCTGGGCGAGGCCGACTTCGTCTGCCTGTGCGTGCCGCTGAGTGCCGAGACGCAAGGGCTGATCGGCGAACGCGAACTGGCGCTGATGAAACCCTCTGCCATCCTGGTGAACATCTCCCGCGGCCGCGTGCTGGACGAGGAGGCGCTGCTGCGGGCCCTGCGCGAGCGGCGCATCCGCGGCGCCGGCCTCGACGTGTTCGTGCGCGAGCCGCTGCCGGCGGATTCGCCGCTGCTGCGGCTGGACAACCTGGTGGCGACGCCGCACATCGGCTCGGCCACCGAGGAAACCCGCGAGGCCATGGCCCGCTGCGCGGTGGACAACCTGCTGGCGGCACTGGCCGGCGAACGCCCGGCGAACCTGGTCAACCCCGGCGCCTGGGCGCGTCGATCCGGTTGAACTGCCAGCTTTGCACCCGGTCCGACCCGTGACCGCCCCTCAGCCTGCAAGGACCTGCCCATCATGATCAAACCCGCCGCCCTGACCCTGCTGCTGTGCGCCGGCACCGGCCTGTTCGCCGGGCCGGCCGGCGCCGCCCAGCAATACGACCTGCTGGTCGGCACCTACACCGGCGCCGGCAGCCAGGGCATCTACCGTTACCGTTTCGACAGCGCCAGCGGCCACATCCAGGCCAAGGCGCTGCAGGTGGTGCCCAGTGAAAACCCCTCCTGGCTGACGCTCAATGCCGACCAGACGCGCCTCTACGCCGTCAACGAGAACGGCCCCGGCGCGAGCGACCCGCTCGGCAAGGTCAGCGCTTTCGCCATCGACCCGGCCAGCCACCAGCTGAGCCTGCTGAACCAGGTGCAAAGCCGTGGCGACGAGCCCACCTACTCCAGCCTGGCGGCCGGGGGAGGGCACCTGTTCGTGGCCAACTACGCGGTGCACCCGGACCCCGGCGGCAACCTGGCGGTGCTCGGCATCGACGAGCAGGGCCAACTGACCGGCGTGGTGCAGCAGGAGCGCCACGGCGCCTCCCGCGTCAACCCCGAGCGCCAGGCCAGCAGCCACGTGCACTCGGTGGTTTCCGGGGTGGACGGGCGCTACGTCTACGTGCAGGACCTGGGCGCGGACAAGGTATTCGTCTACCGCTACGAGGCGGCCAACCGCGAGCACCCGCTGAGCCCGGCGCAGCCGGCGGCGGTGGACCTGCCGCCGGGCAGCGGCCCGCGCCACCTGCTGTTCAGCCGCGATGGCCGTTATGCCTACCTGACCCTGGAGATGGCCGGGCAGATCGCCGTGTTCGAGGTGCGCGACGGCCAGTTGCAACGCACGCAACTGGTGGACATGGCCGCCGGCCAGGACTCCGCGCACAAGGCTGCCGCTGCCGTGCACCTGTCGCCAGACGGGCGGTTCCTCTACGCCAGCAACCGTGGCAAGGCCAGCGAGCTGCTGGTGTATGCGGTGGATCCGGCCAGTGGCCAGTTGAAGGAGTTGCAGCGGCGCTCGGTGGAGGGTGTCGAGCCGCGCGAGTTCAGCCTGGATCCCAGTGGGCGCTTCCTGCTGGTGGCGAACCAGAAGAGCAACCAGGTCGTGGTCATGCGCCGCGATCCGGCCAGCGGCAAGCTGGGGGAGACGGTGCAGAAGTTCGCCATCGACTCGCCTTCCGATCTGAAATTCCTGCGCTGAGGTCTCTCCAGCCCTCTCCCGCAAGCGGGAGAGTCCCATGCCTCCGGACTCCGTCCGCGATTCGGATTTCCAGCCCCGTAGGATGGGTGGAGCGAAGCGATACCCATCACCCCGACCGCATGGGTTTCGCAAGCTCAACCCATCCTACGAAAAGCGCCCGTGCTTCCCTGTAACCGGCGAGCTTTCGATAGCCACCTATGCTTACCGACACGAACAACAGCCCCACGCGCCCGGCACCACCGGCCGCAAAAGGGGCGAGAAGACCTACACGACCTGATTGACCTGTTGGAAAAAGGAGAGACCCAGCCATGTCCAACGACGACCCAGCCGCCGCGCAACCGGCGCGGCGTGACTTCCTGCGCAAGTCCCTGGCGCTGATCCCAGTGGCCACCCTGGCCGGCACCGGCGTGGGCAGCGTGGTGCTCGGCGGCCCGAGCACGCCCGCGGCCGACCCGCAGCCCGCCGCCGAGCCGCGGCAGGGCGGCGCGCGCGCCTACCAGCCGACCTTCTTCACCGCCCAGGAATGGGCCTTCGTCCAGGCCGCCGTGGCCGTGCTCATCCCCACCGACGCGCTGGGCCCGGGGGCCGCGGACGCCGGCGTGCCGGAATTCATCGACCGCCAGCTGAACACCCGCTACGGCAGCGGCGGGCTCTGGTACATGCAGGGGCCCTTCCACCCGGATACCGCGCCGGAACTGGGCCACCAGCTCAAGCTCAGCCCGCAGGAAATCTACCGCCTGGGCATCCAGGAGACCGACGCCTGGTGCAAGGCCAAGTGGAACAAGCCCTTCGCCGAGCTGGACGCGGCGCAGCAACAGCAGGCGCTGGAAGCCCTGGACGGCGGCAAGGCCGAATTCCAGGCGGTGCCGGCGGCGACCTTCTTCGCCATGCTCTGGCTGAACACCCGCGAGGGCTTCTTCAGCGACCCGCTGCACGGTGGCAACCAGGGCCTGGCCGGCTGGAAGCTGATCGGCTTCCCCGGCGCCCGCGCCGACTTCATGGACTGGGTGGAGCGCGACGAGCGCTATCCCTTCCCGCCGGTTTCCATCAGTGGCGAGCGAGGTTGAGGCAATGGCCCAGGTATTGAAGAAAGTCGATGCGGTCATCGTCGGGTTCGGCTGGACCGGCGCCATCATGGCCAAGGAACTGACCGAGGCGGGGCTGCAGGTGGTGGCCCTGGAACGCGGCCCGGCCCGCGACACCTACCCCGACGGCGTCTACCCGCAGACCATGGACGAGCTGACCTACAACTCGCGCAAGAAGCTGTTCATGGACATCTCCCGCGAGACCGTGACCCTGCGCCACGGCCTGAGCGACCTGGCCGTGCCCTACCGCCAGTTCGGCGCCTTCCTGCCTGGCACCGGCACCGGCGGGGCGGGGCTGCACTGGTCGGGCGTGCATTTCCGCGTCGACCCGGTGGAACTGCGCCTGCGCAGCCACTACGAGGAACGCTACGGCAAGGCCTTCATCCCCGAGGGCATGACCATCCAGGACTTCGGCGTCAGCTACGACGAGCTGGAGCCGTACTTCGACTTCGCCGAGAAGGTCTTCGGCACCTCCGGCACGGCCTGGTCGATCAAGGGCCAGGTGGTGGGCCGCGACAAGGGCGGCAACCCCTTCGCCGCCGACCGTTCCAGTGACTTCCCGCTGCCGGCGCAGAAGAACACCGTGTCCGCGCAGCTGTTCGAGAAGGCCGCCCGCGAGGTCGGCTACCACCCCTACAACCTGCCCTCGGCCAACACCTCCGGGCCCTACACCAACCCCTACGGCGCGCAGATGGGGCCGTGCAACTTCTGCGGCTTCTGCAGCGGCTACGCCTGCTACATGTACTCCAAGGCCTCGCCCAACGTGAACATCCTGCCGGCGCTGCGCCAGGTGCCCAACTTCGAGCTGCGCAACAACGCCCACGTGCTGCGGGTGAACCTCAACGCCGAGAAGGACCTGGCCACCGGCGTCACCTACGTCGACGCCCAGGGCCGCGAAGTGGAGCAACCGGCGGACCTGGTGATCCTCGGCGCCTTCCAGTTCAACAACGTGCGCCTGATGCTGCTCTCGGGCATCGGCAAGCCCTACGACCCGCTGAGGAACGAGGGCGTGGTGGGGCGCAACTTCGCCTTCCAGAACATCTCCACGGTGAGCGCCTTCTTCGACAAGGCCAGCCACCACACCAACCCCTTCATCGGCGCCGGCGGCAACGGCGTGGCGGTGGACGACTTCAACGCCGACAACTTCGACCACGGCCCCCACGGCTTCGTCGGCGGCTCGCCGTTCTGGGTCAACCAGGCCGGTACCAAGCCCATCGCCGGGGCCAAGGTGCCGCCGGGCACGCCCAAGTGGGGCAGCGCCTGGAAGGCCGCACTGGCCGACAGCTACCGGCACATGCTGGCGATGGACACCCACGGCGCGCACCAGTCCTACCGCGACAACTACCTGGACCTCGACCCGGTCTACAAGGACGCCTATGGCCAGCCGCTGCTGCGCATGACCTTCGACTGGAAGGACAACGACGTGAAGATGAACCGCTTCATGGTCGCGCAGATGCGCAAGATCGCCAATGCCATGGGCGCCAAGGTGGTCACCGCGCCGATGAAGGAGTTCGGCCAGCACTTCGACGCCACCGTCTACCAGACTACCCACCTCAACGGCGGGGCGATCATGGGCACCGACCCCAAGACCAGCGCCCTGAACCGCTACCTGCAGGTGTGGGACGTGCACAACGTGTTCGTCCCCGGCGCCTCGGCCTTCCCCCAGGGCCTGGGCTACAACCCCACCGGGCTGGTGGCGGCGCTGACCTACTGGTCGGCGCGGGCCATCCGCGAGGTATACCTGAAGCACCCGGGCCCGCTGGTGCAGGCATAGGAGGCCGGAACATGAAGACATTCCTCAGCGCCGCCCTGGCCATGGCCGCCAGCACCGCGCTATACGCCGCCGATGCGACCGACCCGGCGCAGGTGAAGCAGGGCGAATACCTGGCCCGCGCCGGCGACTGCGTGGCCTGCCACACCGCCAAGGGCGGCGAGCCCTTCGCCGGCGGCCTGCCGATGGCTACGCCCATCGGCACCATCTACTCGACCAACATCACCCCGGACAAGACCGGCATCGGCAACTACAGCTACGAGGACTTCGAGCGCGCCGTGCGCCAGGGCATCGGCAAGGGCGGCAGCACCCTGTACCCGGCCATGCCGTACCCGTCCTACGCTCGCGTCAGCGACGAGGACATGCGCGCGCTCTACGCCTACTTCATGCACGGCGTGGCGCCGGTGGTGCAGGAGAACAAGGACAGCGACATCCCCTGGCCGCTGAGCATGCGCTGGCCGCTGGCGATCTGGCGCGGGCTGTTCGCCCCCGAGGTGAAGCCCTTCGCCGCCGCCGGGCAGGACCCGATCCTGGCCCGCGGCGCCTACCTGGTGGAAGGCCTGGGGCACTGCGGCGCCTGCCATACGCCGCGGGCGCTGACCATGCAGGAGAAGGCCCTGGACGCCGCCGACGGGCCCGAGTACCTGTCCGGCAGCGCGCCGCTGGAAGGCTGGATCGCCAAGAACCTGCGCGGCGACCACAAGGACGGCCTGGGCAGCTGGAGCGAGGCGCAGATCGTCGCCTTCCTCAAGACCGGGCGCAGCGAACGCAGCGCGGTATTCGGCGGCATGAGCGACGTGGTCGAGCACAGCATGCAGTACATGACCGACGCCGACCTGACCGCCATCGCCCGCT
This sequence comes from Pseudomonas citronellolis, assembly GCF_001586155.1. NCBI lineage: Bacteria > Pseudomonadati > Pseudomonadota > Gammaproteobacteria > Pseudomonadales > Pseudomonadaceae > Pseudomonas > Pseudomonas citronellolis. Next base: position 3,899,378 of record NZ_CP014158.1, on the reverse strand, counting down.
ACCTGAAGTCCCTGCCGCCGGTGAACCCGGACGACAAGCCGTTCCGGGAAGACCGCCAGGTCGCCGGGGCGCTGTGGAAGGGCGACGACGGCAAGACCGGCGCCGCGCTCTACGTCGACAACTGCGCCGCCTGCCACCGCACCGACGGCAAGGGCTACGCCCGGGTGTTCCCGGCGCTGGCCGGCAACCCGGTGCTGCAGAGCGCGGACGCCACCTCGCTGATCCACATCGTGCTCGACGGCAGCACCCTGCCGGCCACGGCGACGGCGCCGTCCACCTTCAGCATGCCCGGCTTCGCCTGGCGCCTGTCGGACCAGCAGGTGGCCGAGGTGGTCAACTTCATCCGCAGCAGCTGGGGCAACCAGGCCGAGCCGGTGGATGCCGGGCAGGTAAAGGCCTTGCGCAGCCAGCCCAGGCCGGAGCTGAAGGCGGCGACGTTGATCGGCGATACCACGGGGAAGGAGGCGCCGTAGGGGGCGCCGCCGGCGGGTCCAATCGCGGACAAGGTCCTACGACCGTGCTTCCTGGAACCGTAGGAGACCTTGTCCGCGATAGCCGAAACCACCGGCGCGATTCGCGGATGAGCTCCTACGCCTCCGGCAAACACCACACCCCGTAGGATGGGTATCGCTTCGCTCAACCCATCCTACGAAAAGCACCCCGGCACCGCCGCCAATCCAAACCTCAATACCTGGGCAACGACTGAATCCGCGGATCGATCTGTTGCCTGGGAATCTGCTGGCGGCTGTCGCGTTCCTTGCAGTCCGTCTGCTGCCCGGAGGCGCAGTCCCGGCTGCTGCAGGCGGCCGCTCCCAGCGTCAGGACGATCAGCGTGGCGAGCGAGAACAGGATCTGCCGGCACATGGCGGGCCCTCCGCGAAGGTGGTGCTTAAAGCAAACACGCGAATGCCCGCGGGCGCCCGGGCGGGCGACGAGCGGAGGCGGGTGGTGCGACGAACTACAGGCGCGCCGTCAGTCATCAGTGCGCCACCGACCACCCATCCCCCCATCACGGCGCCCGGTGAACTCATTGCGCCGTTGCGCTGTCTGTCTGCTGTCGGCCCCCCGGGCGGCGGGCCCGGGCCCGCGCCAGCCGGGTGATTGCGCCGCGCCGATAGCAAGATCGTAGCCGCCCCGGAGCATCTGCCTGGCCGGCTTTTTACCGCGCCCGCTCGCCGGGGTTCGTTTATCGCCATGTGAAGATTGCCCATGTCCCTATCCCGTCATTTCCCCGCCTCCGTATCCCTTCCCACCCGCGTCCTGGGCGCCTGCCTGTTGGGTGGCCTGCTGGCGGCCGGCGCCGCGGCGCAGGCCGAGGAGGGCGCCGGCAATGCGCGCTGGGTGAGCGACAGCCTGACGACCTACGTGCGCAGCGGCCCCACCGACGGCTACCGCATCGTCGGCACCCTGACCTCGGGGCAGAAGGTCGAGCTGCTGAACACCCAGGGCGACTACAGCCAGGTGCGCGGCGAAAGCGGCAGCAGCGTGTGGATCCCCAGCCGTGACCTGCAGGACAAGCCCGGCCAGGCCGAGCGCCTGCCGCAGCTGGAGCAGAAGGTGAGCGAGCTGAGCGCTGAACTGGCGGGCATCAACGACAGCTGGAAGACCCGCGTGCAGGGCATGCAGGAAACCCTGGACTCGCGCAAGAAACTCATCGACGAACTGCAGGCGGCCCGCGCCGGCCTCGACGACGAACTCACCAAGGCCCGCTCCGAACTGCGCGCGGCGCAGGCGCAACTGGGCGACGAGAACAAGCAGGTGCTGATGCGCTACATGGCCTACGGCGGCAGCATCGCCGGCGCCGGCCTGCTGGTCGGGCTGATCCTGCCGACCCTGCTGCGGGTACGGCGCAAGCGCAACGATCAGTGGATCTGAGGCGCTGGTTGCGGTGGGATTAGGGGGGGGGGCTTGGTTCAGCGAAGGCGCTCAGTCCAGGCTCCGCACCCTCACCCCAGCCCTCTCCCGGAGGGAGAGGGGGCCGTTCGGCGTGGGCGGCAAGTTCGGAATCATCCTGAGCGCGTAGGGCGTATAACCGTTCGCGGTTATACGCCGTTGGCCGAAACGCCGAAGCGATTCTGGACCCGTAGGAGCGGACTCCGTCCGCGATTGGTTTGGCTAGACGGATGTGGGGGCAGGGCGCTTCGTGATTGCGCTTCATGCCGAACGGTTCCCTCTCCCGCTTGCGGGGGAGGGTTAGGGAGGGGGAGCGGAGTCAGGGTTGGCAGAGGTGTGTGGGGGGAGTCCGTAACCCTCTCCCCAGCCCTCGGCTGCGCGCCCCGCCCTGAAGGGAGAGGGGGCCGTTCGGGGCGGGAGAAAAATCCTGAGTCATCCTGAAACGCCTAACCATCCCCCGTCATTCCCGCGAACGCGGCAACCCAGTGACTGCGGGGTTCGCGAGCAAGCTCGCTCCTACGAAAAGCAAAGGCAAAAGCGCGTTTGCTCTGGATTTTGGACTTCCAGAGAAACATCCAAGCGCACCGAAACGCCCCTTCAGAAGGCCGAGCGAAACCGGCGCTCAGGAGGTCATGCGACATGGATGTCGCGAGAGCCCCGATGGGCTACAGGGACGTACCCTCGGGGCGGGCCTCCGTGGCGGGGGAGTTCGTGAGGGTAGCCCGACTCTGTCGGGCCCGTATGTCGGGGCAAGCCTTTTTGGTTCCTTTTGTGGCGATTGACAAAAGGGACTCGCCCGAGGGGGCGAAACAAGAAACATCAACGCACTCGGAGCGGCGCGCTACACCAAGCCCCCAAGCCACTGGGTTATTCCCCTTCGGGCCAGCGCAAGCGCTGTTCGCGATGGAGCCGCGTCCCGCGTTCGCGGGAATGACGAGATTGAGGTCGGCACGAAGGATAGGGTTGGAGAGAGAGTTCGGACCAGGCCCTGTAAAGTGAAACGACCCACCGTCGTCTAGGCTATCTCCAAGCCCTGCCGGCCTCCCGCCGGCACGCGTGGCCGACCCTGCGCAGGTGTTTTCCACGGGCCGCGGCCTGCAACCCGAGGAGGTGCTTCCGTGAAAAACGCCGTCGCTTTCATCGGCAGGTGCGTGCTGGCAGGCCTGCTGGTCATCCTGCCGATCTACCTGGCCCTGCTGCTCCTGCTCAAGGGCATCGCCTCGGCCGGCCAACTGGTCCGGCCCTTCACCCAGCTGCTGCCGGAGAGCCTGCCGGCCCAGCAGATACTGTCCGCGCTGCTCGTGCTGGTGATCTGCTTCGTCATCGGCCTCGCCGTGCGCACCCGCCTGGGAAAGCTGGCCCGTGGCCGGCTGGAGCGCTCGGTGTTCGAGCGCATTCCGGGCTACGAACTGCTGCGCAGCCTGACCCTGCAGGTGGCCGGCGAGAAGAACGACGGCATCTGGAAGCCGGCCCTGGTGGAAATCGAAGAGGCCCTGGTGCCCGGCTTCATCATCGAGGCCTTCGAGGACGGCCGCTACACCGTGTTCGTGCCCTCGGTGCCGACACCCTTCGCCGGCGCCGTGTACGTACTGGAGGCGCATCGCGTGCACCCGGTCGACGTGCCCTTCACCGAGGCGGTGAAGGTCATCACCAAATGGGGCTCCGGCGCCCGCGGCCTGGTGCAGGCCATGGAGGCGGCCCGTGGCCGGGAGCCGCCGCCCGGCGGCGGTTCCGCCTGACCGGCTGCCCGTCTCAGCGCCGGAAGTCGTCGGGCCCGTGGCGTTCGGGCACTTGCTCGTGGGCCTCGCCCCAGGTCCGGTTGACCTTGACCCCACGCTGCACGGCGGGGCGCTTGCCGATTTCGTCCGTCCAGCGGCGCACGTGGGTGTAGGTCTCGACGTCGAGGAACTCGGCGGCGGCATAGACCTGGTTGTTCATCAGCGCGCCGTACCAGGGCCAGATCGCCATGTCGGCGATGCTGTATTCGCTGCCGGCGACGTAGCGGTTGCTCGCCAGCTGCCGGTCGAGCACGTCCAGCTGGCGCTTGACCTCCATGGCATAGCGGTTGATGGGGTACTCGAACTTTTCCGGCGCGTAGGCGTAGAAGTGGCCGAAGCCGCCACCCAGGAAGGGGGCGCTGCCGACCTGCCAGAACAGCCAGTTCAGGGTTTCGGTGCGCCCGGCGATGTTGCCGGGGATGAAACGCCCGAACTTCTCGGCCAGGTAGAGCAGGATCGAGCCGGACTCGAAGACGCGCAGCGCGGGCTCCAGGCCGGTATCCAGCAGGGCGGGGATCTTGGAGTTCGGGTTGATCTCGACGAAGCCGCTGCCGAACTGTTCGCCCTGGCTGATGCTGATGGGCCAGGCATCGTATTGCGCGCCGTCCAGGCCCAGTTCCAGCAGCTCTTCGAGCAGGATGGTCACCTTGACGCCATTGGGCGTGGCCAGCGAATACAGCTGCAGCGGATGCTTGCCGCGTGGCAGGGGCTTGTCGTGGGTGGCCCCGGCGACGGGACGGTTGATGCTGGCGAAGGTGCCGCCGTTGTCCTTGTCCCAGGTCCAGACGCGCGGTGGAGTGTAGGTTTCGTTCGGCATGTCGATCCTCGCCTTGGACGGAGTTCGTCGGTCGCCACGCGCTTGGTTCTGTCGTGGCCGCTAAAGCCCTTCAGAAAACCCTGTCAGCCGCCTGATGTCCAGCCTCTCGTTGTAACGGGAGGGGCGGCCTCCGGCAACCTGCGCGGCGACTGGGGCCGGCCGCTAGCGGATATAACTGCCGCCGTTCAGGTCCAGCGTCGCGCCGCTCAGGGACGGCAGCGAGGGCCGCAGGGCGAAGGCCACCAGTTCGGCCACTTCGTCCGGCTCGGCCATTTCGCCGATGGGGATTTCGGCGACCGCCGCGGCCTTGCCGTGCCTGGCGATGAAGTCTTCGGCCATGTCGGTGCGCACCCAGCCGGGGGCGATGGCCACCGCCGCCACGCCGTCCTGGCCGAAGCTGCGGGCGATGGATTTGGTGAGGTTGAGCAGCGCCGCCTTGGTCGCGCCGTAGGGCATGGCGTCGGCGGCATAGCCACGTTGCCCGGCGCGGCTGGCGAGGTTGACGATGCGCCCGCCGCCGAGGGCGCGGAAATGGCGCAGGGCTTCCTTGCACAGCGTGGCGGCGGAGAAGAGGTTGATCTGGAACTCCCGTTGCCAGGCCGCCGTCCAGGCCGCCTCGTCGGCATCGATGGAGATTTCCGTGCGGATGCCGGCGTTGTTGACCAGGCCGTGCACCCGTCCGGCCAGGGCCTGGGCCTCGCGCCACAGCTGGAAGGGCCCCTGCGCGTCCGACAGGTCGGCCTGGACCAGCCAGCCTTCGCCGCCGACCTGGGCGAGCAGCGCCTCGGCGCCGGCCCGGTCGCGGCCGAAGTGGATGATCGGCCGGGCGCCTTCCTGCGCCAGGCGGCGGACGATGGCCGCGCCGATCTGGCCGGAGCCGCCGGTGACCAGAATGTTTTGCCCGCACAGCGGTTTCGCGGAAGACATCCCTTGCTCCTGTGTCGGTTGAAGTTCAGGGGGGGTTGAAGTTCAGGCCAGGCTCATTTTCGCCGTCAGGTTCTGCTGCATGTATTCCAGGAAGCGGCGCTGGAACAGCATGGTGTGCTCGTGGGCGGCCTTTTCGGCGGCTTCCGCGTCGCGGGCGGCGATGGCTTCGATGATTTCCTCGTGGTCGCGGCCCAGGCGGGCGGTGCCGGCCGAGCTGACGATGTAGTCGAAGTGCAGGTGCAGCAGGCGCTGGCCTTCGCCCAGCAGGCGTTCGTAGTAGCTGACGAAGTAGGGGTTGCGCCCGGCCTCGGCGATGGCCATGTGGAAGGCCTTGTTCAGCTCGGACATCGCCTGGAAGTCGCCGGACTCCACGGCCGCCATGTAGGCCGCGTCGGCCTTGCGGATCGCCTGCAGGTCCTCGTCGCTGCGCTGGAGCGCGGCCAGGCGGGTGACCGCCCGCTGGATGAGGTCCAACGCGGCCACGTAGTTGGGGAACTCCTCGATCTCGAAGGGGGTGACCAGGGTGGTGCGGTTGGGCAGGATGGTGACCAGGCCTTCGCTGGTCAGCCGGGCCAGGGCATCGCGCACCGGCGAGCGCGACAGGCCGAACTGCGCCGCCAGGGAGACCTCGTCCAGCTGCACGCCGGGCTTGAGCTTGAGGGTGAGGATCTGCTTGCGCAGCTCCTCGTAGATATAGCGCCCGCCATGGCGGCGCCCGGGGCTTTCCACTTCTTCTTCTTTGGCCATCATCAGGTCTCGGTGTGCGCGGGCTGTGTCATACAGACCAGCCCGTCATCTTAGCGTGGCCGCGTTCAGCGCGGAAACGCCGGGCCCCAGGTGTCGCTGAGCATGAAGCCCGCGGCCAGCGGGTCGTCCGGGTCGACGCCGATCTGCTGGATGCCGTACAGCCAGGCGCGGCCTTCCACCCGCGGCAGCACCGCCGGTTTGCCGGCCACTTCCGTGGCGCCGAGCAGCTCCACCTGGAACTCGCCGCCGATGGTGGAGCGCGACACCAGGCGCTCGCCGGGCCGCACCAGGCCGCGCGCGCTCAGCGTGGCGAGGTTGGCCGAGCTGCCGGTGCCGCAGGGCGAGCGGTCGACGCGCCCCGGCGGCAGGGTGGTGCAGGTCTGGTAGGTGCGCGCGTCCAGGCGGTTGCGGAACATCACGTAGGCCACCTCGTCGATCTGCGGGTACAGCGGGTGCCGCACGCGCACCTGCTGGTTGATCAGGCCGCGCAGCTTCACGCCGGCATCGGCCAGTTCGCGGGCGTTCTCCGGGGCGATGGCCAGGCCGACCTGCTCGACGTCGATCAGCGCGTAGTACACGCCGCCGAAGGCGATGTCGGCCTTCAGCGGGCCGAACTCGCCGCCGTCGATCGGCACGTCCAGTTGTTCGACGAAGGCCGGCACCATGTCCAGCGACACCCCCAGGCAGCGCCCGTCGGCGCAGCGCGCGCGGGCCGTCACCAGCCCGGCGGGGGTGTCCAGCACCACGGTGGTTTCCGGCTCCTGCATCGGCAGCATGCCCAGCTCCAGCAGCGCGGTGACCACGCAGATGCAGTTGCTGCCGGACATCGGGTGGGCCTTGTCCGCCTGCAGCACGATGAAGCCGGCGTCGGCCGCAGGGTTGGTCGGCGGCAACAGCAGGTTCACCGACATCTGCAGGCAGCCGCGCGGTTCCATGACCACCAGGCGGCGCAGGCTGTCGTCGACCTCGTTGATGTAGTTCATCTTGTCCAGCATGGTTTCGCCGGGGATGCCCAGCACCCCGCCGGTGATGACCTTGCCGATCTCGCCTTCGCAGTGCACGTCGGCCAGTTGCAGCGTCTTCTTCCAGCGCATCAGTCGCACCTCACTTGATGTACCAGCCCCAGGGCTGCTCGCTGTCGTAGCGGGTGATCTGCTTGGTCTCCAGGTAGTTGTTCAGGCCCCATTCGCCCAGCTCGCGGCCGATGCCGCTGTGCTTGTAGCCGCCCCAGGGCGCCTCGCTGAAGGTCGGTTGCGAGCAGTTGATCCACACGATGCCGGCACGGAACCGCCGGGCGACGCGCTCGCAGCGCGGCAGGTCGCGGGACATCACCGCGGCGCCCAGGCCGAAGCGCGAGGCGTTGGCCGAGCGCACGGCTTCGTCCTCGCTGTCGAACGGGCGCACGCAGACCACCGGGCCGAAGATTTCCTCGTTCCAGATCCAGGCGTCTTCGGGCACGTCGGCGAACACCGTCGGCTGCACGTAATAACCCTTGTCCAGCCCGGCCGGGCGTTCGCCGCCGCAGACCAGCCGCGCGCCTTCTTCCTGGCCGCGGGCGATGGCCTGCAGCACCTTGTCGTACTGCGCCTTGTTGACCAGCGGGCCGAGCAGCACGCCTTCGCGCAGGCCGTTGCCGATGGTGATCTTCCGCGCCTCTTCGGCCAGGCGCGCCAGCAGCGGCTCGTACAGCGCCCGCTGCACCAGCACGCGGGAGGTGGCCGAGCAGACTTCGCCCTGGTTCCAGAAGATGCCGAAGAGGATCCACTCCACGGCGGCCTCGATGTCGCTGTCGGCGAAGATCACGAAGGGCGACTTGCCGCCCAGCTCCAGGCTGATGTTTTTGATGTCGCGGGCGGCGGCCTGCATGATCCGGCTGCCGGTGGGCACGCTGCCGGTGAAGGCCAGCTTGTCCACGCCCGGGTGCTCGGCCAGCGGCGCGCCGGCGTCGGCGCCCAGGCCGGTCACCACGTTGAGCACGCCCGCCGGCAGGCCGGCTTCATGGGCGATCTGGGCCAGGTGCAGGGCGGTCAGCGGCGTCAATTCCGAGGGCTTGAGCACCATGGCGCAGCCGGCGGCCAGGGCCGGGGCGACCTTCCAGGCGGCCATCAGCATGGGGAAGTTCCAGGGGATGATGGCGCCGGCCACGCCCACCGGCTCCTTGCGCGCCACCGAGCTGAAGCGCTCGTCGGCCAGGGCGATTTCCTGCTCCTGGCTGGCGTCGAGCTTTTCCGCCAGATCGGCGTAGAAGTCGAAGCAGCCGGCGGTGTCGCCGATGTCCCACAGCGCCTCGGGCAGCGGCTTGCCGTTGTCGCGCACTTCCAGTTCGGCCAGTTCCTGCTGGCGGCCGCGGATGCCTTCGGCGATACGGCGCAGCACGGCGGCGCGCTCGGCTCCGCTCATGCGCGGCCAGGGGCCTTCGTCGAAGGCGCGGCGGGCGGCGCGCACCGCGGCGTCCACGTCCTCGGCGGTGGCGGCGGCCACCCGGGCGAGGAGGGTTTCGTCGCTGGGGTCGAAGGTGTCGAAGCTGCCGCCCTTGGCGGGGGCGAGCCATTGGCCGTCGATGTAGAGCTGCTGGTAGTTCATGCGGTTCCTCCGATGAAGGCGAAGCGGCGAGCGCTGAAGGGGCTGAGGTCCTGGGCCGGGCGGCGGCCGGCGGCGAGGTCGGCGACCAGGCGGCCGGTGGTGGCGCCCAGGGTGAGGCCGAGCTGGCCGTGGCCGAAGGCCATGAGTACGTTGCCCAGGCGCGGCGAGCGGTCGATCACCGGCTTGGTGTCGGGCAGGAAGGGGCGGTAGCCGACGCCGAACTCGACCTTGGCGGTGTCGAGCTGCGGCAGCACGCGGCGGGCCTTTTCCAGGATGATCTCGGCGCGCCGGAAGTTGGGTTCGGCATTGGGGCCGGCGAACTCGATGGTGCCGCCGATCTGCAGGCCGCGGGTCATGGGGGCGAAGCAGAAGCCGCCGTCGGCGTAGATCACCGAATGGTGGATGTCCACGCCCGGGGTGGGCAGCACCGCCTGGTAGCCGGCGATGCCGGCCAGCGGGATGCTCACCCCGAGCTGCTCGAAGAACTGCCGCGAGCCGGTGCCGGCGGCCACCACCACCAGTTGGGCGGGGTAGCGGCTGCCGTCGGCCAGGGTGACGCCGGCGGCGCGGTCGGCGCTTTCGTCGATGTGCTTCACCCGCTCGCGCACGCGGATGCCGCCCTGGGCGACGAAGCTCTCGGTCAGCGCGGCGATGAAGCCTTCGGTGTCGTTCACCGCGCGCCAGTCGGGGAACAGCAGGCCGTGCTGGAACTTGCCGGCCAGGGCCGGCTCGAGGTCGCCGATGGCGGCGCCGTCGAGTTCCTCGGACTGGAAGCCCAGCGACTTGCGCAGCTCCAGGTGCGGGCGCTCGTGGACCAGGGCGGCGGGCGAGTCGAACACCTCGATGATCGGCCGCTGGCCGAGCAGGCTCTTGTCCGCGCAGGCGTCGAGCAGCGGCGCGTAGTCCTCATAGACGTGGTGGGTGAGGCGCGCCATGTCGCGGGCGATCTCGGCGATCTTCGAATGCCGCGCGCAGGCGACGAAGCGCAGGAACCACGGCAGGATGCCCGGCAGCGCGCTGGGGCGCAGGGCCAGCGGGCCCCGCTGGTCGAGCAGCCAGCCGGGCACCTTCATCAGGATGCCCGGCTTGGACAGCGGGATGACCTCGCTCACCGCCATCTGCCCGCAGCTCCATTTCGCCGTGCTGTCGCCCGGCGCGGCCGGGTCCACCAGGGTCACGCGGTAGCCTTCGCGCTGCAGGTACAGGGCGCAGCAGACACCGACGATGCCGCCACCGACGACGATGGCGTTTTGCGAAGCGGCTTGCGGGTCGTTCATTTCAGGGTCTCTTCCGGGCAGCGGTGGTCGGTGAAGTCTTCCAGGCTGAAACCCTGCCAGTAGGGTTGGGCCCTGTCGACGTAATGTTCGGCGCGACCGGTGATGCAGGCCCGGCCCTCGATGCTCGGGCGTACCGCCGGCGTGCCGTCGGCCAGGGCCAGGACTTCCTCGACGCGGCCGTCGAAGCGGCTGCCGATCAGGCTTTCATGGCGGAACACGGCGTCGCGCGCCAGCAGGCCGCGGGCATGGCGCTGGGCCACCCGGGCCGAGGTGCCGGTGCCGCAGGGCGAGCGGTCGATCAGGCTGTCGCCGGCAATCACTACGCTGCGCCCATCGGCGTCGGCTGCCAAGGGGCGGCCGGCCCACATGCAGTGCTTCACGCCGCGGATGCTGGCGTCCTCGGGGTGCGCCACGGCGAACTCGCGGTTCACCAGCGCCTGCACCTCGCGCCCCCAGGCCAGCAATTGCTGCGGGGTGAAGTGCTCGCAGCCGGGGTAGTTCGGCTGCGGCTCGATGATCGGGTAGAAGTTGCCGCCGTAGGCGATGTCCAGGCGTAGCTCGCCGAGGGCCGGCAGCCGGATGCTCAGGTCGCGGTGCAGGAGGAAGCTCGGCACGTTGGTGAAGCGCACGCCGCCGACCTTGCCGTCCTGCATGCGGTATTGCGCGCTGACGCGCCCGGCGGGGACGTCGACGATCACCGTGCCCGGCGTCTTCGGCCGGACCAGGCCGGCTTCAAGGGCGAAGGTGATCGAGCCGAGGGTGGCGTGGCCGCACATGGGCAGGCAGCCGGAGGTCTCGATGAACAGCAGCGCGAGGTCGGCGTCCTCGCTCACGGGCGGGTAGAGCAGGGTGCCCGACATGTGCGCGTGGCCGCGCGGTTCGAGCATCAGCGCGCGGCGGATCCAGTCGTGCTCGGCCAGGAAGTGCTGGCGCCTTTCGCTCATGCTGGCGCCGTGCAGCTCGGGGGCGCCGTCGATGACCATGCGCACGGGCATGCCTTCGGTATGGCCTTCGATGCAGGTGAAACTCTGTCGGCTCATGGGGTGCGTCCTCCAGGGGACGCCGCTGCCGGGCGGGCAGCGGCGTCCATGCGCTCAGCGCTGGGAAGCCTCGAATACCTTGCGGAATTCGGCCTTTTCTTCGTCGGTCAGCGGCAGTAGCGGGGCGCGCGCGTTGCCGGCGCTGAAGCCGGCCAGCTCGCAGCCGTACTTCACCTTCTGCACGAACTTGCCGCTTTCCAGGCTGGCCATCACCGGGAACAGGCTGCGCATCACGTCCTGGGCGCCGGCCAGGTCGCCGGAGGCGAACTTGCGGTAGAAGTCGGTCACCTGGTCGGGGAAGCAGTTGGCCGGGCCGCAGATCCAGCTGCTGGCGCCCCAGAGGAAGAAGTCCAGGGCCTGGTCGTCGGAGCCGCAGGACAGCTGCACCTTGTCCTTGTAGCTGGTGCCGATCTCGATGGCACGCAGCAGGTTGCCGCTGCTTTCCTTGATGGCGATGACCCGCGGGTGCTCGGCCAGCGCCTGGACCACGCCCATGCCGACCTCGACGTTGGTGCGCACCGGGTAGTTGTAGAGCACCAGGTTGATCTCCGGGAAGGTCTCCAGGATGGTCCGGTAGTGCGCCAGCAGTTCTTCCTGGGACGGCAGCGCATAGTAGGGCGGGGCGATCAGCAGGTTGGTGTAGCCGGCCTCGACGGTCTGCTTGACCTGCTCCAGCACCTCGCGGGTGCAGGAGCCGTTGGCGCCGGCGATCAGGGTGCCGCGCTCGCCGACCACTTCCTTGACCGTGGCCAGGACCTGGCGGCGCTCCTCGTTGGTGAGCGCGTAGTACTCGCCGGTCGAGCCCAGCGGGACGAAGCCGCTGACACCGGCCTTGAGCTGGTATTCGAGGATCGAGGCCAGGGTGTCGTGGTCGACCGCGCCGGACTTGTCGAAGGGCGTGACGAGGGCGGGCAGGATGCCAGTGAGTTGCATGGTGGATCTCCGCATCGGTGGTGGGGGTTAGTAGGCGTAGCGCCTGAGCATCCGGGCTTCGATCACGCCGACCAGGCGGGTCAGCGGAAAAGCCACGAGGAAGTAGATGACCGCGACGGCGGAGAGGAACTCGACCGGCCGCGCGGTGCTGTTGGAGATGTTCTGGCCGACGAACATCAGGTCGGCGACGCCGACGGAGGAGATCAGCGCGCTCTCCTTGAACAGGCTGACGACGTTCGACAGCAGCGGCGGCACCGCGCGCAGCAGCGCCTGCGGGAACACCACGTAGAGCACCTTCACCCGCGGCGTCAGGCCCAGCGCGGTGCAGGCGTCGTGCTGCTCGCCGGCGATGGACTTGAGCGCGCCGCGGAAGGTCTCGCTGGTGATGGCGGCCATGTACAGCGTCAGCGAGATCACCACCGAGACGTAGGGCGGGATGTCCAGGCCGAACACCACCGGGAAGCAGAAGAACACCCAGAACAGCTGGATCAGCAGCGGCGTGCCGCGGAAGAACTCGACGAACAGCGTCACCGGCAGCTTCAGCAGGCGGCTGCGCACGTTGCGCAGCAGGGCCAGGACGAAGCCGGCCAGGCTGCCGATGACGGCGCAGCCGAGGGTGAAGGCGAGGGTCAGGGCCAGGCCCTTGAGCAGCACCTGCCAGTAGGAGAAGACGACGGAAAAATCGAGGCTCATGGCGGTTTCCTCAGCGCTGCGTCGCCAGGTCCTGGCGCCGTTCGAGGTACTGCACCAGCTGGCCGATGGGCAGCGACAGGGCGAAGTAGACGAGGGCGATCAGGGTGTAGGTTTCCAGGGGGCGGTAGGCCTCGGTGGCCAGGCTCTTGCCGACGTACATCAGGTCGGACACCGCGACTATCGCCACCAGGGCGCTCTGCTGCAGGCTGCCGATGCCGTTGGTCATCAGCACCGGCACCGCGCTGCGCAGGGCCTGTGGCAGCACCACGTAGAGCGTGCGCTGCCAGGGCTTCAGGCCCAGGGCGACGCAGGCGTCCAGGTGCTCGCGCGGCACCGCCTGCACGCCGGCGCGGTAGGCCTCGGCGTTGAACGCGGTGAGGTTCAGGCCCAGGGCCAGGAAGCCCATGGCGATGGGGTCGATGAACACGTTGAAGAGCATCGGCACGCAGTAGAAGAACCAGACGATCTGCAGCAGCGCCGGGGTGCAGCGGAAGAACTCGATGAACAGCTGCGCCGGCCAGCGGACGAAGAACCAGCGGCTGAGGGTCATCAGGCACAGGCCGAAGCCGCAGACCAGGCCGATCAGGTTCGACACCAGGGCCAGCTCCAGGGTGACCTTCAGGCCGCCGAGCAGCGCCGGCAGGCTGCCGCTCAAGAAATGGAAGTCGAATTGGTAATTCATGGCGCCGCCCTCAATCCAGGTGCACGACCTTTTCCAGGAACTCGCGGGTGCGGGCTTCCCTGGGTTGGCTGAAGATCTGCTCTGGCGGGCCCTGCTCGACCACCTTGCCGTTGGCGCAGAACACCACGCGGGTGGCGATGTGGCGGGCGAAGTGCATGTCGTGGGTGACGATGATCATCGCCATCTTCTGCTCGGCCAGTTGCAGCATCACGTTCTGCACCTCGATGACCATCTCCGGGTCCAGCGCCGAGGTGACTTCGTCGAACAGCATCAGCTTGGGTTCGAGCATCAGCGCGCGGGCGATGGCCACGCGCTGCTTCTGGCCGCCGGAGAGCTGGCTGGGGTAGGCGTGCAGCTTGCTCTCCAGGCCCAGGCGGGCGAGGTAGGCGCGGGCCTTCTCCGTCGCCGCGGCCCGGGACAGGCCATGGACCTTGCACGGGGCGAGGATCAGGTTGCCCAGCACCGACAGGTGCGGGAACAGCGTGTAGTGCTGGAAGACCATGCCGATCTGCGTGCGCAGCGCCTCGTTCAGCGGCTTGCCGCGGCGCTGGCCGCCGCTGATGTAGGGCTGGCCCTGGAAGGCGATGCTGCCGCCCTGGATGCCCTCCAGGCCCATCAGCACCCGCAGCAGCGAACTCTTGCCGCTGCCGGACGGGCCGATGATGACCAGGCGGTCGTCGGCGCGCATGTCCAGGTCCATGTTGTCCATCACCACCAGCTGTTCGCCGTAGGCCTTGCACACGCCTCGGAGCTGGATGAAGTCGCCGCCGGCGGTGGAATCCGGGGCGAACGGAGCCTGTGGCTGGGCAGCCACCAAACGCGGGGTATTCATGAGCGGTGTTCTCCGCGGGGGCCGCCGTTGCGCGGCCCCCGGTGTCGGCGGGAGTTACTTGGCGGCGGTCTTGGCGTTGACTTCGGCGGAGGCCTTGTCGACCAGGCGGTCGATCTCGCCGGTCTCGCGGCGCTGGGTCACGTAGATGTTCAGCACCTGCAGGTCCGCCGCGGAGATGTCGCGGCGCATGCCGAAGGCCACGCCCTGCTTGGCCAGGGCCGGCTTGGGCAGGACTTCCCTGGCCCAGTCGTTGGCCATGGCGAACAGGTGGTTGGTGTCGCTGGCGTCGACCAGCACGTCGGCGCGCCGCGACATCAGCGCCAGGCGCGTTTCGTCCATGCCCGGCAGGCGCATGACGGTGCCCTGCTTGAGCACAGAGGAAATCGCCTTGTCCTGGGCGGTGCCGGACATCACCGCGAAGGTCACGCCGGGCTTGTCGTAGTCGGCGATGGCGTTGCCGGCGCCGCTGAACTTGGGGTTCTCCTTGTTCACCACCAGCGACACCTGGTAGTCGGTGGCCGGCGCCGAGAAGGCTACCGCCAGGGCGCGCTCGGGCGTCTGGTTGAGGGCCATGGCCAGGTCCCACTTGCCGCTCTGCAGGCCGGCGACGAGGTTGTCCCAGTTGGTGTCGACGAACTCCACCTTGACCTTCAGCACCTTCTCGCCGAAGTCGCGGCACAGGTCGACGAAGTAGCCGCTGTACTGGCCGCTGCTGGCGTCACGCATCACATAGGGCGCGGCGACCGCCGCGCCGCAGCGCAATACGCCGGCCTTTTGCACGCCCTGCCACATGGACGTATCGGCGGCCTGGGACGGGGTCTGGGTGAGCAGCGCGCCGACGGCGGCCGCGCAGGCGAGGGCCTTGCGGATGGAGCGGGGGAACATACGAGCCATTTTGACCTCTCCGTAAATTTGTTTTTGTAGGCAGAAGGCAAACAACTTTCATCGCTGTGTGGTGTGTTGTGCGCTTTGATGTGTGCAGCGATGTATTCAGCGTATGGGCGATGGGCAAAACCTGTCAACAGAGGCCGCGGGCTTTTTCTTCAGCGAATGACCGACCGGTCGGCTGCGTCGGCCGGTCACAGAGCGCAATGGCCGGTCGCGTCAGGCCGCCAAGCGGCCGCCGACGCGCGCCGGAGGCGGGCTGGGGCGCTGGGGAAAGGGATTGAAGGGGGAGGGCTTGCGTGAGGTTTTTGAAACCTGAAGGTGAGAAAAAGCGTACTCAACCAATCTATCGGGGCGAGGTGAGCGGCACGGGGCGGCTGGGCCGCCGCCCCGGCTGGCCTAGAGCGCCAGCTCGGCGGAAATGGCCGCCGCGGTTTCCCGCAGCAGGCCCAGGTAGCGGTCTTCCGCGCTGGGCGTGGCCAGCACCGCCTCCGGGCCAGACAGGTTGATGGCGGCCACCACCTGGCCGCTGCGGTCGCGGATGGCGGTGGCGATGGCGGTGGAGTAGTCCGAGCGGTGCAGCACCCAGCCGCGTTCGCGGTCCTCGGCGATGGTGTGTTGCAGTTCCAGCAGGGTGCGCGGCGCCGGCGGCGGGTAGTCGTCCAGGCGTACCTGCTGGTAGAGCTGGGCCAGGCCGTCCTCGTCCAGGGCGGTGAGCAGCACCCGGCCCAGGGCGGTGACGTGGCAGGGCAGGCGGGTGCCCACCGGGATGTTCACCGTCAGCCGCTGCGGGGCGAAGGCGCGGTAGATGTACAGGCTGTCGGTCTGCTCGCGGATGCTCAGGTGGCACGACAGCGAGGTGCTGTCGCGCAGGGCGTTGAGGTGCGGCAGGGCAATTTCCACGATGTCGCGGCTGCTCAGGTAGGCGAAGCCGTCGGAGATCACCCGCGCGCCCAGTTCGTACTGGTTGCGCTCCAGGCGGTTCAGGTAGCCCATGTCCTGCAGCGTCTGGACGATGCGGTAGAGCGCCGAGGGGCTCACCCCCAGGCGCTCGGCCATCTCGTTCATGCCCAGGCTGCGCTGGTGGGCGTTGAACAGCCCGAGCAGGTTCAGGCCGCGTTCCAGGGCCGGCACGCGGTAGTCGCTTTCACTCATGGGGCCTCCACGGCGGCGCCCGTCGCGGGGCGCCGCCGGCCGGTCAGTCGAGCAGGGCGTCGATGCCCACCGGGCGGCCGTCGAACTCGGCCATGGCGTCGAGCAGCGCTTCCCAGAAGTACTGCACCGAGGCGCGGTCGCAGAGGATCTGCAGGTTGGGCAGGTCGTCGTCGCTGGCGTTGATGACGATGACGTTGAGCCGCGCCGCCGAGGTCTGCGCCACCGCGCCGGGGCCGAAGGCCGTCGGGCGCAGGTCGACGCCGCAGAGCTTGGCCATCACCTGCGCGTAGTGCTCGCCGCTCAGTTGCAGCCAGGCGTGGCTGTCCTGGCGCGGCAGCAGGTAGTTGGCGCTGTCGTCCAGCTGCCAGGCGGCCTCTTCGGCGGCGACGCGCGCGCCGCCGTCGTGGAGGCTGCCCAGCAGCAGGTACTCGGTCTGCGACAGGCGCGCCACCAGGCCGCCGTCGGCCTGGCGCAGGGCGCGGTTGGGCGCCTCGGGCAGGGCGTAGCCGCGGGCTTGCAGGTAGGCGGAGGCGTCGGCCCCGCGCAAACCGGCGCGGGGCAGGTTGCTCAGGTCGATCAGCGCGCAGCTGCGCAACTGCGCGTGCTCTTCCTGCTCGCCGTAGCGCGCGACTATGGCGGCGCGGCCCAGGGCGGCCAGGCGCGCGCCGCGGTGCAGCGGGTACAGCGGGCTGCGTTCGATGAAGTCTTCGGCTTTCAGGCTGGACATGGCTCAGAGCTCCTGGCGCAGGTTCTGCGGGTCGTAGAAGGGCAGCTGGACGACGGTGGCGCGCACCACCGCGCCGCCCTCCACGCGGATCGGGATCTGCATCCCCGGGGTGGCCTGGTGGGCGCCGGCGTAGGCCAGGCCGACGATCTGGCCGAGGCTCTGCGAGTACTCGCAGGAGGTGACGTTGCCGCTGATGTCGGCGCCGTCGAGCACCAGGTGGCCCTCCAGCGGCTGGGCGCTGCCTTTGGGCAGGACGAAGCCCACCAGCTTGCGCTTGAGCGGCTGCGCCTCGAGGATTTCGATGGAGCGCTTGCCGACGAAGAACGGCTTCTTGCGGCCGATCGCCCACTGCATGTCGATCTCCGCCGGGTGGGTCATGCCGTCGGTGTCCTGGCCGATGATCACGTGGCCCTTCTCCAGGCGCAGCAGGCGCTGGGTCTCCACGCCGAAGGGGCGGATGCCGTGCTCGGCGCCGGCTTCCATCAGCGCGTCCCACAGGCGCTCGGCGAAGCGCGCTGGCACGTGGACCTCGTAGCCCAGCTCGCCGACGAAGCCCACCCGCAGGATGCGCGCCGGGATGCCGGCGACCTTGCCGCTGCGCACGCCCAGGTAGGGGAAGGCCGCGGCGGACAGGTCGACGTCGTCGCAGAGCTTGGCCAGCACCTGGCGCGACAGCGGCCCGGCCAGGTTTACCGCGGCCAGCGCGGCGGTGACGTTGGCGATGTCCACGTTGAGGCGCCACTGCGCATTCCACTTGAGCATCTGCTGGTAGATGCGGTCGACGCCGCTGGTGGTGGCGGTGACGTAGAAGTGCCGCTCGCCCAGGCGCGCGCACACGCCGTCGTCGATCACCACGCCGTGCTCGTTGGTCATCAGCGCGTAGCGGGTGCGGCCGACCGCCAGCCTGGCGAAGCCGAAGGTGTACAGGCGTTCCAGCAGCTCGGCGGCGTCGGGGCCGCGCACGTCGAGGCCGCCTAGGGTGGAGACATCGATCAGGCCGACCTGCTCGCGCACGTGGCGGGCCTCTTCCTGCATGCAGCGCTCGCGATCCTCGGCCTTGCCGTAGAACGCCGGGCGCTGCCAGATGCCGGCGGGCATCATCTTCGCCCCGGCCTCGACATGGCGGCGGTGCATGGGCGTCTGCCGGTAGGGGTCGAAGGCGCGGCCGGCGACGTGGGCGAGCTTCTCCGCCTCGAACGGCGGGCGCGCGGTGGTCACGCCGGTTTCGCCGATGCCGCGGCCGGTGGCCCGGGCCACCAGGCGCGCGGTGGGCAGCGCCGAGTGGCGGCCCTGGGACGGGCCCATGCCGACCGTGGAGAAGCGCTTGACCAGCTGCACGTCGCGGTAGCCGCTGCGGGTGGCGTTGACGATGTCGCGCACCTGCAGGTCCTCGTCGAAGTCGACGAAGTCCTTGCCCTTGGGGTGGGGGAAGATCGGCCAGGGGAAGTTCACCTGCGCCTCGCCGGCGAAGGCGGCCGGCGCCGGCGCGTCCAGGCCCAGCGCGGCGAGGGCCGCGGCGGCGCCATGGGCGCCGTCGGCGAGCACGTTGCCCAGGGCGTGGCGGCCGTTCACCGAGCCAGCGATGTCCAGCCCGGCGGGCAGGCCGCTGATGGCGAACTCGGCGCGCTCCTCCTCGTAGGCCAGCTTGCCGCCGGCCTGGCACAGCAACTGGTAGACCGGCATGTAGCCGGCGGACATGCACAGCAGGTCGCAGGCCAGCTGCGTGCCTTGCGCGGCGACCTCGCCCTGGCCGGCGATGCGGCGGATGTCGACGCCGCTGACGTGGCGCATGCCGGCCTCGTGCAGGGCTTCGTAGACGGTGCTGCCAACGTGCAGCGGGATGTGCCGGCGCTGCAGTTCGGCGGCCAGCTCGGCGTCGGCCGGGGCTGCGCGCATGTCCACCACCGCGGCCACCTCCACGCCCTGTTCCTGCAGGTCGAGGGCGGCCAGGTAGCCGTCGTCGTTGCCGGTGAGGACCACGGCGCGCTTGCCCGGCTTCACCGCGTAGAGCTTCATCAGCCGCTGCGCGGCGCTGGTCAGCAGTACGCCGGGCAGGTCGTTGTTGCGGAACACCACCGGCTGGTCGAAGGAGCCGGCGGCCACCAGGCAGCGGGTGGCGCGCACCTTGTACATGCGCTTGTGCTGGATGACCGGCAGGTAGTTGTCGGTGAACCAAGCGTTGCAGGTGGCCTGGGTCAGCACCTGGATGTTCGGGTGGCCCTCGACGGCGCCCACCAGCTCGGCGCGCAGCGCGGCGGCGCGGCGGCCGGCGATGTCGAAGCGGGCGTAGTTCAGCGAGCCGCCGAGCACCGGCTGCTGTTCCACCAGCAACACCCTGGCCCCGGCGTTGGCGGCGTCCAGCGCGGCGCGCAGGCCGGCGGGGCCGGCGCCGATCACCGCCAGGTCGACGAACAGGTAGGCCTTGTCGTAGTACTGCGGCTTGAAGCCAAGGTCGAGCACGCCGAGGCCGGCTTTCTTGCGGATCAGCGGTTCCCACACCTTCCACATGCCCTTGGGCTTGTAGAACGAGCGGTAGTAGAAGCCCACCGGCATGAAGCGCGAGAACTTGCCCAGGTAGGCGTCGCGGTCGTTGTCGAGGCTGCCGGAGAAGTTCTGGCCTTCCACCGCCAGGCCTTCGCGGGCGGGGTGCATGTCGGCCAGCACGTTGGGCTCGTCGGGCAACTGCACCAGGGCGTTGGCGTCCTGCCCGGCGAGGGTCAGCGGGCCGCGCGGGCGGTGGTACTTGAACGAGCGCGAGAGCAGCCAGCGGCCGTTGCCGAGCAGGGCGCTGGCGATGCTGTCGCCCTCGTAGCCCTGGTAGTCGCGGCCGTCGAAGGAGAAGCGCAGCGGCCGCGTGCGGTCGATCAGCAGGCCCATGGGGGCGGGCAGGCGGGTGAGGGCGCTCATTGGGCGGTCTCCTGCGGGGCGAAGTCGATGCGGCGGTCGAAGATTTCCTTCGGGTCGAAGGTGCGGATCACCTGGTCGCTGACGGTGTGGCGTTCGGCCAGGAACCAGTAGCTGGAGGCGTTGTGCAGCCACCATTCGAGCACCACGCCGGCGGCGTTGTCGCTGTTGAACACGTAGTCGGCCCACTCCGCGTCGGAGCAGCCGGCCGGGTCGGGCATGCGCTTGAATTCGCCGCCGTAGGTGAACTCGCTGATGTTGCGGGGCCCGTTGAGCGGGCAGGTCATGATCTTCATCTGCGCATCCTCAGTGGCTGGCCGCGGTGGCGCCCATTTCGTTGACCTGCTGGAAGCGGCTGAAGCGCTCCAGGGCGAAGGGCGCGATCAGCTCCGGCACCTTGCCGCCGCTGGCCACAAGCTCGGCCATGGTCTTGCCGCAGATGGGCGTGGCCTTGAAGCCCCAGGTGCCCCAGCCGGCGTCGAGGTAGTAGTTCTCGACCGGCGACAGGCCCATGATCGGGCTGTAGTCGGGGGTCATGTCGGTGATCCCGGCCCACTGGCGCATCAGCTTGGCGTTGGCCATGAACGGGAACATCTCGATGGCGTGGGCCAGCAGGCTTTCCTTCAGGTCCAGGGTCGAGCGGGTGTTGTACAGCGGGTAGGGGTCGGAGCCGCCGCCGAAGACGATCTCGCCGCGGCTGGTCTGCTGCACGTAGCAGTGCAGCGCCGAGGAGCTCACCAGCGGGTCGAGGAACGGCTTGAACGGCTGGGTGACCATGGCCTGTAGCGGGTAGGTGTGGATGGGCGCGCGGATGCCGGCCTTGGCCATCAGCAGTGAGCTGGCCCCGGCGATGGCCTGGACCACGCAGCCGCACTGCACGGTGCCGCGGTTGGTCTTCACGGCCTCGATGCGGCCGTCGCGCACCACCAGGTCCTGCACTTCGGTGAGCTGGTGGATTTCCACGCCGCGCTTGGCCGCCTGCTTGGCGTAGCCCCAGGCCACGGCGTCGTGGCGCGCGGTGGCGCCGTCGATGTGCCACAGCCCGGCGATCACCGGCAGGTGCCCGGGGTCGAGGTTGAGCGTGGGCACCAGCTCGCGGATCTGCTGGCGGTCGAGCATCTCGGTGCGCCCGCCAAAGTGCTTGTTCACCTCGGCGCGCTGGCGGAAGGCGCGCACCGTGGCGTCGGTGTGGGCCAGGGTCAGCTGGCCGCGCTCGGAGTACATGATGTTGAAGTCGAACTCGTTGGACAGGCCCTGGAACATCCGCACCGACTCGGCGTAGAACTTCACGCCCTCGCTGGTGAGGTAGTTGGAGCGGATCACCGCGGTGTTGCGCGCGGTGTTGCCGCCGCCCAGGTAGGCCTTCTCCAGCACCGCGACGTTGGTCACGCCGTGGTACTTGGCCAGGTAGTAGGCGGTAGCCAGGCCGTGGCCGCCGCCGCCGATGATCACCACGTCGTAGCGCGGCTTCAGCTCGCAGGGCGGCGGCAAGTCGACTTCCACCGGGTAGTCGGCGCTCAGGCCGTATTTCAGGAGGGCGAAAGGCATGCTGCTTACTCCGCGGTGGTGCCGGCGCGTTGCAGGCGCGCGGCGGCCAGGGTGTTCTTCATCAGGTAGGCGATGGTCATCGGCCCAACGCCGCCGGGCACCGGGGTGATGGCCGCGGCCTGGGACAGGGCGCTGGCGAAGTCGACGTCGCCGACCAGCTTGCTGCGGCCGTCCTCGTCGATGCGGTTGATGCCCACGTCTATCACCACCGCGCCGGGCTTCAGCCAGCTGGCGTCGACCAGGCGCGGCTTGCCCACGGCGGCGACCACGATGTCGGCCTGGCGGCACAGCTCGCGCAGGTTGGCGCTGCGCGAGTGCACCACGGTCACCGTGCAGTGGGCCTTGAGCAGCAGCGCGGCCATCGGTTTGCCGACGATATTGGAGCGGCCGATGACCACCGCGTGCTTGCCGGCGAGGTCGCCGCAGGTGTCCTGCAGCAGGCGCATGCAGCCGGCCGGGGTGCAGGGTGTGAGCACGTCGCGGCCCTGGCTGAGGCCGCCGACGTTCTCGCTGTGGAAGCCGTCGACGTCCTTCAGCGGGTCGATGGCCTGGAGCACGCGGTTTTCGTCTATGTGCTTGGGCAGCGGCAGTTGCACGAGGATGCCGTTCACCGCCGGGTCTTCGTTCAATTCGGCGATCAGCTGGAGCAGGGCGGCCTCGCCGGTGTCCGCCGGCAGCTTGTGCTCCAGCGAGCGGATGCCGACTTCCTCGGCGCGCAGCACCTTGTTGCGCACGTAGACCTGGCTGGCCGGGTCGCTGCCCACCAGCACCACGGCGAGGCCCGGCTGGATGCCATGCTCGCGCAGGGCCAGGACTTCCTCGCGGACCTCGGCGAGCACCCGCGCCGAGGTGGCCTTGCCGTCGATGAGCTTGACGCTGGGAATGGCATTCATTTGAAGATCACCGTGCGGTCGTGGTTGAGGAAGACGCGATGTTCCAGGTGGTACTTCACCGCGCGGGACAGCGCGATGGTCTCGGTGTCGCGGCCGATGGCCACCAGGTCGTCGGGAGCGTAGGCGTGGTCCACGCGCTGCACTTCCTGCTCGATGATCGGGCCCTCGTCGAGGTCGCTGGTGACGTAGTGCGCGGTGGCGCCGATCAGCTTCACGCCGCGCTCGTAGGCCTGGTGGTAGGGCTTGGCGCCCTTGAAGCCGGGCAGGAACGAGTGGTGGATGTTGATGGCCTTGCCGGAGAGCTGCTTGCAGAGGTCGTCGGAGAGGATCTGCATGTAGCGGGCGAGCACCACCAGCTCGGTGCCGGTCTCCGCGACTATCTTCAATAGCTCGGCTTCCTGCTGGGCCTTGGTGTCTTTCGTGACCGGCAAGTAGATGAAGCGGATGCCTTCGCGCTCGGCCATCGGCCGCAGGTCGAGATGGTTGGAGACGATGGCGGTGATGCTCATCTCCAACTCGCCCTTGGCGTGGCGGTAGAGCAGGTCGGCCAGGCAATGGTCGAACTTGCTGACCATCAGCAGCACGCGCATCGGCTTGGCGCTGCTGTGCAGGCTCCAGTCCATGTCGAAGCGGCTGGCCACGTCGGCGAAACCGGACTCGATATTGCCGATGTCGCCCTCCAGGCCCTCGTTGAAGCGGAACACGGCGCGCATGAAGAAGCGGCCGCTGCCTTCGTCGTCGAACTGCGCCATCTCGCTGATGTAGCAACCCTGCTCGGCCAGGTAGGTGGTCACCGCCGCGACTATCCCGGACACCGCCGGGCAACTGATGCGGATGATGAAGTGGCTGGGGGCGTGGTGCATGTCGGGTCCTCGTGATGTGTGGAGGCAGCTCGGCGCGCAAGGGCGGAAGTTTCACCGGCGGGGACGGCTTTTGCCGGTGAATTGATTTTTACTGTTGGGAATATAAATTTCCTTTCGCGCTTTTATAGGCGAAGCGAATCCGTGGGTCCATACCCTGGGGAAAATTTTTATCCTGGCAGGAAAGTTTTCGGCCGAGCGGTCGGGAAAGGCTTTTCGTAGGAGCGAGCTTGCTCGCGAACAAACGCGGTGCCATGCGGTTCGCGAGCAAGCTCGCTCCTACAGGGGGAGGGTGCAGGAATTGACATCGGCGGATAACCGCGAATGGTTATGCGCCCTACGCGGGAATCACGCCTCACCTTGGACCGTAGGAGCGGGCCCTGCCCGCGAATCGCGCGCAGGACGCGCTCCTACATGGGAATGGAACGGTGGGGCAGCGTAGGCGGATCTCATCCGCGAATCGCGCCGGTGATTCCGGCTTTTCGTAGGAGCGAGCTTGCTCGCGAACAAACGTGGTGCCATGCGGTTCGCGAGCAAGCTCGCTCCTACAGGGGGACGGTGCAGGCATTGACATCGGTGGGTAACCGCGAACGGTTATGCGCCCTACGTGGGAATCACGCCTCACCTTGGACCGTAGGAGCGGGCCCTGCCCGCGATTTCGCGCGCAGGGCGCGCTCCTACATGGGAATGGAGCGGTGGGGCAGCGTAGGAGCGGATCTCATCCGCGAATCGCGCCGGTGATTCCGGCTATCGCGGACAAGGTCCGCTCCGTTGCAGGTGGGCACGGCTTTTCGTAGGAGCGAGCTTGCTCGCGAACAAACGTGGTGCCATGCGGTTCGCGAGCAAGCTCGCTCCTACAGGGGACGGTGCAGGCATTGACATCGGTGGGTAACCGCGAACGGTTATGCGCCCCACATGGGAATCACGCCTCACCTCGGACTGTAGGAGCGGGCCCTGCCCGCGAATCGCGCGCAGGGCGCGCTCCTACATGGGAATGGAGCGGTGGGGCAGCGTAGGAGCGGATCTCATCCGCGAATCGCGCCAGTGGTTCCGGCTATCGCGGACAAGGTCCGCTCCGTTGCAGGTGGGCACGGCTTTTCGTAGGAGCGAGCTTGCTCGCGAACAAGCGCGGTGCCATGCGGTTCGCGAGCAAGCTCGCTCCTACAGGGG
Source organism: Pseudomonas citronellolis (assembly GCF_001586155.1). Lineage (NCBI taxonomy): Bacteria > Pseudomonadati > Pseudomonadota > Gammaproteobacteria > Pseudomonadales > Pseudomonadaceae > Pseudomonas > Pseudomonas citronellolis. The sequence goes on along the minus strand of NZ_CP014158.1, from coordinate 3,875,034 downwards.
GACGGTGCAGGCATTGACATCGGCGGATAACCGCGAACGGTTATGCGCCCTACGTGGAATCACGCCTCACCTCGGACTGTAGGAGCGGGCCCTGCCCGCGAATCGCGCGCAGTGCGCGCTCCTACATGGGAATGGAGCGGTGGGGCAGCGTAGGAGCGGATCTCATCCGCGAATCGCGCCGGTGATTCCTGCTATCGCGGACAAGGTCCGCTCCTACGTTGCAGGTGGGCACGGCTTTTCGTAGGAGCGAGCTTGCTCGCGAACAAACGTGGTGCCATGCGGTTCGCGAGCAAGCTCGCTCCTACAGGGGACGGTGCAGGCATTGACATCGGTGGGTAACCGCGAACGGTTATGCGCCCTACGTGGGAATCACGCCTCACCTTGGACCGTAGGAGCGGGCCCTGCCCGCGATTTCGCGCGCAGGGCGCGCTCCTACATGGGAATGGAGCGGTGGGGCAGCGTAGGAGCGGATCTCATCCGCGAATCGCGCCGGTGATTCCTGCTATCGCGGACAAGGTCCGCTCCTACGTTGCAGGTGGGCACGGCTTTTCGTAGGAGCGAGCTTGCTCGCGAACAAACGTGGTGCCATGCGGTTCGCGAGCAAGCTCGCTCCTACAGGGGAATGGCGTGCCTGGTCTCCCGGCCGCTCAATCGTTGCCGTAGTTCATGATCGACAACAGCCGGATCGGCACCTGCACCAGCTTCTCCGGGCCGTGGGGCGTTTCGCCGTCGAAGGTCAGGCTGTCGCCGGCCTGCATGGGATAGAGCTGGTTGCCGTGGCGGTACACCAACTCGCCCTCCAGCAGGTGGAGGAACTCGGTGCCGGGGTGGGAGAAGGTCGGGAACTCCTCGCTGGCGTCGTCCATGCTGACCATGTAGGCCTCGAAGTTCTTCTTCGGCCCGCGGGTGTGGTTGAGCAACTGGTAGGTGTGACCCTTCTCGGTGCCGCGGCGCACCACTTCCAGGCCGTCGCCGGCCTTCACCAGCAGGGCGTTGCCGTCGGGCTGGTCGTACTGGCTGAAGAGTTTCGACATCGGCATGCCGAGCACGTCGCACAGGCGGCTCAGGGTGTCGAGGCTGGTGGAGACCTGGGCGTTCTCGATCTTGCTCAGCATGCCCTGGCTGATCCCCGCGATGCGCGCCACGTCCGCCAGCTTGAGCTCCTGCGCCTGGCGCTGGCGCTTGATCTGCATGCCCAGGTACTGCTCCAGGCGGAGGCGCGGTTGGGTCTCGGTCGACATTCAGGGTTCCTGCACGGTTTAGGTTCAAGAATAATTATTTCGCACTGAGAAAGTGCGGAGGGGCGGCTGCGGCTTGGCAACTTTCCCACAGTGAAAGCAAGTTTCCCATATATACAGAAGAAAAGCCGCCGTGGCTGCCTCCCATCACGGCGCTCCGGACTTGGCACTGGCATTGCATTCCTAATGGGAAAGTAAGTTTCCTGAGCGGAATTCGAGGGGCGGAAGCCCCGGCGCAAACCGCCCCAGGCACCGACAACGCCTTGCCCATTCAACCGGAGAGCTCCCCCATGTTGCCAAGCGAAACCCAGCGCACCATCGACCAGCACGGCATCAAGTACGTGCTGGCCCAGTTCGTCGACATCCACGGCGCGGCGAAGACCAAGTCGGTGCCGGTGTCCGGCCTCAAGGCGGTGGCCGAGGAGGGCGCCGGGTTCGCCGGGTTCGCCATCTGCGGCATGGGCATGGAGCCCCACGGCCCGGACTTCATGGCCCGCGGCGACCTCTCCACGCTGATCCCGGTGCCCTGGCAGCCGGGCTACGGCCGCGTCGTGTGCATCGGCCACGTCGACGGCAAGCCGCACCCCTACGACAGCCGCTTCGTGCTGCAGCAGCAGGTGCAGCGCCTGGCCGATAAGGGCTGGGTGCTGAACACCGGGCTGGAGCCGGAATTCAGCCTGTTCCGCCGCGACGCCCAGGGCAAGCTGCAACTGGTGGACGCCTCGGACAACCTGGACAAGCCCTGCTACGACTACAAGGGCCTGTCGCGCTCCCGCGAGTTCCTCGAACGCCTGACCGAGGCCCTGCAGCCGGTGGGCTTCGACATCTACCAGATCGACCACGAGGACGCCAACGGCCAGTTCGAGATCAACTACACCTACAGCGACGCCATGGAATCGGCCGACCGCTTCACCTTCTTCCGCATGGCCGCCGGCGAGATCGCCAACGACCTGGGCATGATCTGCTCGTTCATGCCCAAGCCCGATCCCAAGCGCGCCGGCAACGGCATGCACTTCCACCTGTCGATCGCCAGCGCCAGCAACAAGAACCTCTTCCACGACCCGTCCGACCCCAGCGGCGTGGGCCTGTCGAAGCTGGCCTACCACTTCGCCGCCGGCCTGCTGGCCCATGGACCTGCGCTGTGCGCCTTCGCCGCGCCCACGGTCAACTCCTACAAGCGCCTGGTGGTGGGCCGCTCGCTGTCCGGCGCCACCTGGGCCCCGGCGTTCATCGCCTACGGCGCCAACAACCGCTCGGCGATGGTGCGCATCCCCTACGGGCGCCTGGAGTTCCGCCTGCCCGACGCCGGCTGCAACCCCTACCTGGTCACCGCCGCCATCATCGCTGCAGGCCTGGACGGCATCGACCGCCAGCTGGAGCCGGGCGAGATGTGCAACGAGAACCTCTACAACCTCAGCCTGGAGGAGATCGCCGCGCGCGGCATCAAGACCCTGCCGCAGTCGCTGAAGGAAGCCACCGACGCGCTGGAGGCCGACCCGCTGTTCCGCGAGGTGCTCGGCGCCGAGATCGTCGACGAGTTCATCAAGCTCAAGCGCATGGAGTGGGTGGAATACAGCCGCCACGTCTCCGACTGGGAGATCCAGCGCTACACCGAATTCTTCTGACCGCCGCGCCCGCCGGGCGCACCCCATTTACCCCTCTGGGCGACCGTGACGACCAAGCGGCGGCCGCCTGCTGCCTCGAAGGAGACGAACCATGTGCGGAATCGTAGGCCTCTACCTGAAGAAGCCCGAACTGGAGAGCCAGCTCGGCAAGCTCTTCGAACCCATGCTGCAAGCCATGACCGACCGCGGCCCGGACAGCGCCGGCTTCGCCATCTACGGCGACGAAGTGGCCGACGGCTGGGTCAAGCTGACCTTGCAGGCCAGCGACGCCGGCTACCCCTGGGCCGAGCTGATGGGCGCGCTGGAAGCGCGCCTGGGCTGCTCGCTGGACTGGTTCCAGAACGCCAGCGCCGCGGTGCTGAAAATCCACTGCGACGAAGCCGCGGTGCGCCAGGCCCTGGCCGAGCTGGCCCCGGCGGTGCGCATCATGAGCGCCGGGCAGAGCATCGAAATCCTCAAGGGCATGGGCCTGCCGCAGGAAATCTCGCAGCGCTTCGGCCTGGCCGGCATGAAGGGCAGCCACATCATCGGCCACACCCGCATGGCCACCGAGAGCGCGGTGACCATGGAGGGCAGCCACCCGTTCTCCACCGGCGCCGACCTGTGCCTGGTGCACAACGGCTCGCTGTCCAACCACTTCCGCCTGCGCCAGGAACTCAAGCGCCAGGGCATCGCCTTCGAGACCGACAACGACAGCGAGGTGGCCGCCGGCTACCTGACCTGGCGCCTGCGCCAGGGCGACAGCCTGGCCCAGGCCCTGGACGGCGCGCTGAACGACCTGGACGGCTTCTTCACCTTCGCCATCGGCACCCGCAACGGCTTCGCCGTGATCCGCGACCCCATCGCCTGCAAGCCGGCGGTGCTGGCCGAAACCGACGACTACGTGGCCATGGCCTCGGAGTACCAGGCCCTGGCCAGCCTGCCGGGCATCGACAAGGCGCGCGTCTGGGAACCGGAGCCGGCCACCCTCTACGTCTGGGAGCGCGAAAGCGCCTGACCCGCACCGAGCAGAACATTGGAGACCCTTGCATGAAGACCATCGACCTTTCCAGCGCCTCGGTGCGCGAACTCAACCAGGCCCTGCACGGCGAGGTGCAGGACCGCGAATGGCTGGTGACCCACCCCGACGGCAAGCACAACCTGGCCGTGGGCATCGGCCAGGCGGTGTCCGTGGATATCCAGGGCCACGCCGGCTACTACTGCGCGGGCATGAACCAGAAGGCCAGCGTCACCGTGCACGGCAACGTGGGTGTGGGCGTGGCGGAGAACATGATGTCCGGCAGCGTGCGGGTGAAGGGCAGCGCCTCCCAGGCCGCCGGCGCCACCGCCCACGGCGGGCTGCTGGTGATCGAAGGCGACGCCGGGGCGCGCTGCGGCATCTCGATGAAGGGCGTGGACATCGTGGTCGGCGGCAGCATCGGCCACATGAGCTGCTTCATGGGCCAGGCCGGGCGCCTGGTGGTCTGCGGCGACGCCGGCGACGCCCTGGGCGACTCGCTCTACGAGGTGCGCATCTACGTCAAGGGCGAGGTCAAGTCCCTGGGCTCGGACTGCATCGAGAAGGAAATGCGCGCCGAGCACCTGGTGGAGCTGAAGGAGCTGCTCAACCGCGCCGGCTTCGACGAGGACCCGGCCGCCTTCAAGCGCTACGGCTCGGCCCGCCAGCTGTACAACTTCAAAGTCGACAACGCTTCGGCCTACTGATCGCGCCGCGAGGAGACCCCCCATGAGCGAGAAACACACCCCGGTGCTGCGCGAGTCCGCCACCTTCGACCGCCTGACCATCCAGGAAATCCAGCGCGCCGCCGAGACCGGCATCTACGACATCCGCGGCGGCGGCACCAAGCGCAAGCTGCCGCACTTCGACGACCTGCTGCTGCTGGGCGCCAGCGTTTCGCGCTATCCGCTGGAAGGCTACCGCGAGAAGTGCGGCACCGACGTGGTGCTGGGCACCCGCTTCGCCAAGAAGCCGATCCACCTGAAGATCCCGGTGACCATCGCCGGCATGAGCTTCGGCGCGCTCTCGGCCAACGCCAAGGAAGCCCTGGGCCGCGGCGCCAGCATCGCCGGCACCAGCACCACCACCGGCGACGGCGGCATGACCCCGGAAGAGCGCGGCCAGTCCCGGCACCTGGTGTACCAGTATCTGCCCTCGCGCTACGGCATGAACCCCGACGACCTGCGCAAGGCCGACGCCATCGAGATCGTCCTGGGGCAGGGCGCCAAGCCCGGCGGCGGCGGCATGCTGCTGGGCATGAAGGTCACCGAGCGCGTCGCCGGCATGCGCACCCTGCCGATCGGCGTTGACCAGCGCAGCGCCTGCCGCCACCCGGACTGGACCGGCCCGGACGACCTGGCGATCAAGATCGCCGAGCTGCGCGAGATCACCGATTGGGAAAAACCCATCTACGTGAAGATCGGCGCCAGCCGCCCGTACTACGACGTCAAGCTGGCGGTGAAGGCCGGCGCCGACGTGATCGTCCTCGACGGCATGCAGGGCGGCACCGCGGCCACCCAGGAAGTGTTCATCGAGCACGTCGGCATCCCCATCCTGCCGGCTATCCCGCAGGCGGTGCAGGCGCTGCAGGAAATGGGCATGCACCGCCAGGTGCAGCTGATCGTCTCCGGCGGCATCCGCAACGGCGCCGACGTGGCCAAGGCCATGGCCCTGGGCGCCGACGCGGTGGCCATCGGCACCGCCGCGCTGGTGGCCCTGGGCGACAACCACCCGCGCCTGGATGAGGAACTGAAGAAGATCGGCTCGGCCGCCGGCTACTACGACGACTGGCAGAACGGCCGCGACCCGGCCGGCATCACCACCCAGGACCCGGAGCTGTCCAAGCGCCTGGACCCGGTGGAAGCCGGCCGCCGCCTGGCCAACTACCTGCGGGTGCTGGTGCTGGAGGCGCAGACCATGGCCCGCGCCTGCGGCAAGTCGCACCTGCACAACCTCGACCCGGAAGACCTGGTGGCCCTGACCGTGGAAGCCGCGGCCATGGCCCGCGTGCCCCTGGCGGGCACCAACTGGGTGCCGGGGCAGGTGCAGTACTGAGCCACGGCGGGTAGTCCCGAAGGCCGGCGAGCGATCGCCGGCCTTTTTGTTTTCGCCGGCAGGGCATCGCGGACGGAGTCCGCTCCTACGGTTACAGGGAAGCACGGGCGTAGGAGCGGACTCCGTCCGCGATTGGATTTACCGGCCACGCCGGACACCCCGGCGGCACGGCTTCTCGTAGGAGCGAGCTTGCTCGCGAACAGATTCCGCAGCGGGGTTCATTCGCGAGCAAGCTCGCTCCTACGAAGAAGCTCTTCGCGGGCCTGCCATATTGCTTGGCAGGAAATTCAAATTCGCACCAAGAAAATGCGCAGCCCGCCGGCCACAACCCTGGCCCGCTCACCGCCCCTCCGGAACAAAGCCTTTCCATTCAATCACCTAGCAGAAATTACCGGCTTCCGGCGAGCCTTGGCAGGCCAATTGCTATGCCTCCAGGGAAATAAAGTTGCCCTACAGGAAGGCACTGGCTACGGCCCGGCCACCTGCCCAGGGCGCTCGAAACGCCGGCCCGTGCCCCGACCGCGGGCCGGCCCCGTCCCCGTCGGTTGGAGGCAACAGGCAATGATCCGGTTTTCACACGTGAGCCGCAGTATGTTGGGCCTTTCCCTGCTGTTCGGCAGCGTCGCCGCCCTGGCGAACGAGGCGCCGCCGGCGATCAACAGCGGCGACACCGCCTTCGTCGCGCTCTGCTCGCTGGTGGTGCTGCTGATGACCCTGCCGGGCCTGGCGCTGTTCTATGGCGGCATGGCGCGGACCAAGAACGTGCTGTCGATCCTCATGCAGGTGTTCTGCACCGCCTCGCTGATGTCGGTGCTGTTCGCCGTGTACGGCTACAGCCTGACCTTCACCGACGGCGGCGCGCTGCAGTCGGTGGTCGGCGGCCTGGACAAGCTGTTCATGGTCGGCATCACCAAGGACTCGGTGGTCGGCACCATCCCCGAGTACCTGTACTTCCTGTTCATGCTGCTGTTCGCCGCCATCACCCCGGCGATCATCGTCGGCGCCTTCGCCGAGCGCATGAAGTTCGCCGCGGTCATGGTGTTCATGGCGGTGTGGCTGACCATCAACTACATCCCCATGGCGCACATGGCCTGGGGCGGCGGCTGGGTGTTCGACCTGGGCGTGCAGGACTTCGCCGGCGGCAACGTGGTGCACCTCAACGTCGGCATCGCCGCGCTGGTGGGCGCCTGGCTGCTGGGCCGGCGCCGCGGCTTCGGCACCGCCACCCTGGCGCCGCACAACATGACCATGACCCTCACCGGCGGCTCGCTGCTGTGGGTGGGCTGGCTGGGCTTCTGCGGCGGCTGCGCGCTGGCCGCCAGCGGCTTCGCCATGCTGGTGATGGTCAACACCATGCTCGCCAGCTGCGCCGGCGCCCTGGCCTGGATGCTCGTCGAATGGCAGCACAAGGGTAGGCCGAGCCTGTTCGGCGCGGTGTCCGGTGCCATCGCCGGGCTGGTGGCGATCACCCCGGCGTGCGGCTACGTCGGCCCCATGGGCGCCATCCTGCTCGGCCTGATCGCAGGTCCGGTGTGCGTCTGGTCGGTGGACAAGCTCAAGCCGATGATCGGCCTGGACGATGCCTTCGACGTGTTCGGCGTGCACGGCGTGGCCGGCATCCTCGGCGGCCTGCTGACCCCGGTGTTCGCCCTCACCGCCATCGGCGGCCAGGGCTTCCCCGAAGGCCGCGGGCTGTTCGACCAGTTGCTGGTCAATGGCGGCGCCATTCTCTTCAGCATCTGCTTCTCCGGCGTCACCAGCCTGGTCGCCTTCAAGGTGGCCGCGGCGCTGTGCGGCGGGCTGCGCGTGGACGAGGAAGCCGAGGTGGACGGGCTTGACCTCTCCGCCCACGGCGAAGTCGGCTACAAGTACTCCAACTGAGGATGGCCGTCATGAAACTCATCACCGCGATCATCAAACCCTTCCGCCTGGACGACGTGCGCCTGGCGCTGACCGAGGCCGGCGTGCACGGCGTGACCGCCACCGAGGTCAAGGGCTACGGCCGGCAGAAGGGCCATTCGGAGGTGTACCGGGGCGCCGAGTACGTCGTGGAACTGCTGCCCAAGGTGAAGCTGGAGGTGGTGGTCGGCGACGCCCTGTGCCAGGCCGCCGTCGACGCCATCCTCAAGGCGGCGCGCACCGGCAAGATCGGCGACGGCAAGGTGTTCGTCCAGGACCTGGAGAGCATCGTGCGCATCCGCACCGGCGAGCTGGGCGAAGACGCCGTCTGAGCCCCTTGCAGCACCCAGCGCCGACGCCTTTGCGTCGGCGTTGTTTTTTGGCAAAGGAGAAATGACCGATGGCCTGGTTGAACGGCTGGGGCTACCTGGTCCTGGCGGGGCTCTGCGAAGTGCTGTACGCCTCGATCATCCCCCGCACCGAGGGCTTCACCCGGCTGGGGCCGAGCCTCTACTGCGGGGTGTTCCTGGCGCTGAGCATCTACCTGCTGAGCCTGGCGGTGCGGGAGCTGCCGCTGGGGTTGGCGTATGCGGTGTGGGTGGGAATTGGCACGCTGGGTACGGTGGCCTATGGCAGCCTGTTTCTCGGGGAGCCGTTGGGGGCGTTGAAGGCGCTGTGCCTGGTGATGATCGTGGGGGGGATCGTCGGGTTGAAGCTGGTGGGGGGAGGGGAGGTGGTGTAGGGGGGATCGTGGGCGTTGTCCCGTTCGTGCCATTGCCATGTAGGAGCGCGCCCTGCGCGCGAAATCGCGGGCAGGGCGCGCTCCTACAGGGGGATAGAGGTGCTGGGGTTGAGAGCGCCCTCTCCCCTCTCCCTGAAGGGAGAGGGGACCGTTCGGAGTGCTCGGGTATTTTGGAGTCAGCCGGCTAGCACGAAGTTGCCGGCTGACGCCAAATCCATTCTCGGCACGGACTAGCCCCCTCTCCCTTCAGGGAGAGGGCTGGGGAGAGGGGACGGCGTTCATCTCAAGCACAGCTGCTACCGGCGAGTACCGTTCGCGAGCAAGCTCGCTCCTACGAAAAGCTTGCGCCTGCTGGTTCAGTGCTGCTGCAGCATCGCCTGGATCTGCTGCACCGACTCCTGGGTGCGCCGTGCCAGGTTGCGTACCTCGTCGGCGACCACGGCGAAGCCGCGGCCCTGTTCGCCGGCGCGGGCGGCTTCTATGGCGGCGTTCAGGGCCAGCAGGTTGGTCTGCTCGGCTATGCCGCGGATCACGCCGGCCACCTGGGCGATCTGCCCGTAGGTGGTCTGGATGTTCGCCTGCTCGCGTTCGTGCAGGGCGGCGGCGGCTTTTTCGTCGCTGATCTCGCGCACCGCGCCGGTCACGTACAGCAGGCGGCCGCGGTTGTCGCGCAGGCAGCGGCCGCGTTCGCGGAACCAGATTTCGCCGCGGCTCTTGTGGCGCATGCGGTATTCCACCGCGTAGGAGCCGTCGCCGTTGCTGTCGGCCATGGCGGCGTTGAAGGTCTGCATGACCGTCTTCAGGTCGTCCGGGTTGACCACGCCGAAGTAGCTGTCCCAGCCGTCGGGGAATTCCTCGCGCCGGTAGCCGATCAGCTCGCGGAACTGCTCGGACCAGCGGATCAGGTTGTGCGGGTGGTCCGGGTCGCCGTTGACCACGTTCATCGCCCAGCAGCCTTCGGTGAGGGTGCGCTGGGTCAGTTCCCAGACCTGGCGTTCCTCCTGCCATTGCCGGCGTTCGGCCTCCAGCTCGCCGAGCTGGCGCTGCTGCTGTTCCAGCTCGTCGCGCAACTGCTGGTTCTGCTGCTTGGCCTGGGCCAGGCGCCGTGTCAGGTCCTGGTATTCCTCGGCGCTGCAGGGCGCTGGCGGCTGCCGTTCGGCGTGCTGGCGGAAGCTCAGCAGCTCCTGCCAGCCACGCTGCAGGCGTTCCAGGCTGGCGCGCAGGCGCGGCTCGCAGTGCCGCGGCGGCGCCGTGTCAGGTTCGCTGGAAAGCTGGTCGAGCCACTGGCCGAGCTCCTCGGCCAGGTTGCGGGATGCCTTGCTGAACCACATCGGCCGTTCCTCCTTGGTCTGCGAGCGACGCGTTGCCTACACACTGCAAAAGCCACTCCAGAAAGCGCCTCAGGCGCGCACGCGGCTCTTCTGCGGGTCGTAGGCCACGGTGCCGGCGGCCACTTGCGCGCGGATGCGCTTCTGCTGGCCGTCGAGCTTGCCGACCTCCACCGCCGTGCCCGGCTCGCAGTAGCCCACGTCCAGCCGGCACAGGGCGATGTTCCTGCCCAGCAGCGGCGAGCGGGTGGCGCTGGTGACGACGCCGACCTGGGCGCGGCCGACGTGCACGCAGTCGCCGTGCGCGGCCGGCTCGTTGCCTTCCAGTTCCAGCCCCACCAGGCGGCGTTGCGGGTTGGCGCTGCGCTTTAGCAGGGCATCCTTGCCGATGAAGTCGGCCTGCTTGGTCTTCAGCGGCACGCAGAAGCCGATGCCGGCCTCGAAGGGGTCGGTCTGGTCGTCGAACTCGTAGCCGGCGAACACCAGCCCGGCCTCGATGCGCAGCATGTCCAGCGCGTGCAGGCCCAGGGGCACCAGGCCCAGGGGTTTGCCCAGCTGCCACAGGCGTTGCCACACGGCCATGGCGTCGCTCGGGTGGCACCACAGCTCGTAGCCCAGCTCGCCGGTGTAGCCGGTGCGCGAGACCATCAGCGGCGCGCCGTTGTAGTCGTCGAGGCGGCCGGTGAGGAAGCGGAACCAGCCCAGGTCCTCCAGCTTTGGCTGGGTGCCCGGCGTCCAGACCATGCCCTTGAGCAGTTCGCGGGCCAGCGGGCCCTGCACGGCGATGTTGTGGATCTGCTCGGAGGCGCTCTTGATCCACACCTTCATGCCCAGCTTCTGCGCCTGTTCGCGCAGCCAGTCGCCGGCGTAGTCCTCGCCGCCGATCCAGCGGAAGGCGTCCGGTCCCAGGCGCAGCAGGGTGCCGTCGTCGAGCATGCCGCCGTGTTCGTAGCACATCGCCGAGTACACCACCTGGCCGACCGCCAGCTTGCGCACGTCGCGGGTCAGGCAGTAGTCCAGCAGGGCCTCGGCGTCCGGGCCCAGCACCTCGAACTTGCGCAGGGCGGAGAGGTCCATCACCGCCACTTTCCCGCGGCAGCCGTGGTATTCCTCGATGGCGCCGTAGCCGTCGAAATGCGTCGGCGTCCAGAAGCCGCGGTAGTCGACGAACTGCCGGGTGAGGGCGGCGGTGCCGGGGTGGAAGCCGCTTTCGCGGGTCAGTTGCGGGTCGGCGTCGGGCGTCTTGCGGTTGGCCATGGCGATACTGAAACGCTCCTTTTCGCTGTACACGCGGACGTGGATGTCGGTGGGCTGCCAGCCGTTGGCCGGGTCGATGTCGTCGGGGCAGGAACTGCTGGCGCAGACCAGGTCGGTGAGGGCGCGCAGCAGCACGTAGTCGCCGGGGCGCGACCAGGGTTCGTCGAGGGTCAGCTGCTGGTGCGCGTCGACCCCGGTGTTGAAGAAGAAGTTGATCGCCGGCCAGCCGGCGCGGCCGCGCACGCCATGGCTGGCGAGGGCGCGGCTGAGGTTGTCGCTGCAGTTGGCGTGGCCGAAGTAGCCCTGGGCTTCGTAGTAGCGCGCGGTGCAGGCCAGGGCGAAGGTGTCGTGGCGGCCCACGGTGTCGCGCACTACCTCCAGCATCGGCTGCAGGTCGCGGTCGTAGAAGCGGCTGTACAGGCCCGGGCCGGGGTAGGCGTTGCCGTTGAGGGTGCGGGTGACGGTGGGGTCCAGGTCGATCTCGCGGCCGGCGTCCAGGCCGCGGCGGTCGAAGGCGACGAAGTCCGAGCACTGGCGGCCGGCGACGTCGAGCACCTGGATGTACTGCCCGGCGGCGACCGTGTAGGCGTTGGCGCTGCCGGGGCGGATGGTGAATTCGTCCAGCACCTCGCCCAGCGGCGCCGGCAGCGGCGGGGCGAGCAGCTGGCGCGGGTTGGCGCGGTGCACCAGCAGGCGCAGTTCGCTGGCCCGCGCCTGGCTGTCTACCGGCGTGGGGCCGCCGGGCGCGGCCACTATCACCAGCAGCGCCGCACTGGCGTCGAGGGTGCGGCTGAAGCCGGCCGGCGTGCCGCCTTCCCACAGCCGCGCGGCACTCGGCAGGTGGCGGCAGTCGATGCCGCGCCGGGCCAGGCCGGCGCTGACGTGGGCAGCCTCGCGGCTGCCGTCGTGCAACAGGTGGTGGATGAAGTCGGTGCCGGGGCTGGGTACCAGGCCGAGGTCGGCCAGGGCCGGACGGCCATCGGTGGCGAAGGCCAGCAGCTCGGCGCCCTGGTCGCCTTCCAGGTCGACGACCTGCAGCCGGTCGCCGGCTTCCAGGGCCAGCACGGTCAGGCCGCCGGGGGCGACGCGGTGGCGCTCCAGCGCCGGGGCGCGGGCGAACAGGGCCGGCTCGAAGGGCCGGCTCGTCACGGGCAGGTTCATTCTCGTGCTCCACGCAAGGCGGGGCGGCGGGGCCGCCCCGGGAGAAGGCTCAGAGGGCTTTCCTGAACTGGTCCACCGGCTGGTCGGCCAGGTAGGCCTCCAGCGAATCGTCCAGGGCCTGCAGCCAGGGCGTGTGGTGCGGCGTGGCGAGGGTGCCGGTGATCAGCGAGCGGTGGCACTTGTCGCGGTAGCCCATGATGTTTTCGTACTTGTCCTGCTTCCATTGCAGGAAGGTGTTGTTCACCTCGGCGATGTCGAAGCTGGGGTAGTCGGTGGCCTCGATCAGCTGGCGGATGTACTCGCCCTGGAACTCGAACATCTGCCGGGCGTTCTCCAGGGTTTCCTCCTCCTGGCGCCAGGCCAGGTCCTCGGCGCGCATCAGCGCCGGGCTCGGCAGGGCGATGCGCCCGAGGATCACGTCGCGGGCGTACCAGGCCTGGGCGTCGAACATGTTGAAGCTGTACCACTGGTCCTGCATGCCGAGGTAGACCAGCCGCGGGTTCTGCTCCCAGAACACGCCCTTGTAGAGGTTCAGCGGCCACAGGCGGTTGTCGGTCTTCAGCCGCAGCTCCTCCGGCAGGAAGGGGAAGTGGTGCTTGTAGCCGGTGCACAGGATGATGGCGTCGACGCGCTTGCTGCTGCCGTCGGCGAAGAAGGCGGTGCTGCCCTTGACCTGGGTGAGCAGCGGTTTCTCCTCCCAGTTCTCCGGCCACTTGTAGCCCATGGGCGCGCTGCGGTAGCAACTGGTGATGCTGCGCGCGCCGTATTTGAAGCACTGCGAGCCGATGTCCTCGGCCGAGTAGCTGCCGCCGACGATGAGCACGTCCTTGCCCTGGAATTCCAGGGCGTCGCGGAAGTCGTGGGCGTGCAGCACGCGCCCGGCGAAGCTCTCGAAGCCGTCGAAGTAGGGCACGTTGGGCGTGGAGAAGTGGCCGCTGGCGACCACCACGTAGTCGAAGGCCTCGCTGTAGGTGCGGTCGTCGTCGTAGCTGTGGGCGGTGACCTCGAAGGTGCCGCCGGCCTCGTCCCAGGTGACGTTGCGCACCGTGGTGTTGAAGCGGATGTAGGGGCGCACGCCGGCCTTGACCACGCGGCCCTTGATGTAGTCCCAGAGCACCTCGCGCGGCGGGTAGGAGCCCATGGGCCGGCCGAAGTGCTCGTCGAAGCTGTAGTCGGCGAACTCCAGGCATTCCTTCGGCCCGTTGGACCAGAGGTAGCGGTACATGCTGCCGTGCACCGGCTCGCCGTGCTCGTCCAGGCCGGTGCGCCAGGTGTAGTTCCACATGCCGCCCCAGTCGGCCTGCTTCTCGAAGCAGACCAGTTCGGGGATCTCGGCGCCCTTGTCGCGCGCCGACTGGAAGGCCCGCAGCTGGGCCAGGCCGCTGGGGCCGGCGCCGATGATGGCGACTCTTTGCTTCATGTCCGGTGCTCCACGTTCGTCGTTGTCAGGAGAAGATCACGGTCTTGTCGCGGTTGATGAACACGCGGTGCTGCAGGTGGTACTTGAGCGCCCGCGACAGGGCCACGGTTTCGGTGTCGCGGCCGATGGCCACCAGCGCCTCGGGGCTGTAGGCGTGGTCCACGCGCTGCACTTCCTGCTCGATGATCGGGCCCTCGTCGAGGTCGCTGGTGACGTAGTGCGCGGTGGCGCCGATCAGCTTCACGCCGCGCTCGTAGGCCTGGTGGTAGGGCTTGGCGCCCTTGAAGCCGGGGAGGAAGGAGTGGTGGATGTTGATGGCCTTGCCGGAGAGCTGTTTGCAGAGGTCGTCGGAGAGGATCTGCATGTAGCGGGCGAGCACCACCAGCTCGGTGCCGGTCTCGGCGACTATCTTCAACAACTCGGCTTCCTGCTGGGCTTTGGTGTCCTTGGTGACCGGCAGGTAGATGAAACGGATGCCTTCGCGCTCGGCCATGGGGCGCAGGTCGAGGTGGTTGGAGACGATGGCGGTGATCTGCATCTTCAGCTCGCCCTTGGCATGGCGATAGAGCAGGTCCGCCAGGCAATGGTCGAACTTGCTGACCATCAGCAGCACGCGCATCGGCCGCTGGCCGTCGAACAGCTGCCAGTGCATGTCGAAGGGCACGGCGACGTCCTCGAAGCCGTCGCGCAGGGCCTGGATGTCGCCCTTGGCGTCGGCGTCGAAGCGGAACACGGCGCGCATGAAGAAGCGCCCGGTGATCTCGTCGTCGAACTGCGACAGCTCGCTGATGTAGCACTGCCGCCCGGCCAGGTAGGTGCTGACGGCGGCGACTATCCCGGAGCGCGCCGGGCAGTCGATGGTGAGGATGTAGTGGGTGTCCATGTTCGGTCTCGCAGCGGGGTGGAAGGCCGCCCGGCGCACCGGGCGGGCAGGGCTCAGCCCTTGGCGGTGCGCTTCTTCTTCTCGGGGTCGTCGAAGGGCAGGGTGTGGGCGATGGCGCCGGCCTGCAGGCTGCCGCGCACCTGCAGCGGCACGCCCTGTTCGGCGCAGTCGGTGCTCAGCCGGGCGATGGCCATGGAACGGCCGGTCAGCCGCGAGTACATGGCGCAGGTGATCAGCCCCACTTCCTGCCCGGCATGCCACAGGGTGTCGCCGGCCTGGGCGGCCTGCTCGCCGTCGAGCAGCACGCCGAAGATGCGGAAGCGCTCCTGGCCCTTGAGCCGGTAGTGCTCGCCGGCGCCGCGGAAGTCCTGCTTGCCGGGCGACACGGTGAAGTCCAGGCCCAGCTCCCAGAGGCTGTCGCCGGCCTTCTCGTCGGCGAAGGGGTACATCTGCGAGTTGTCGTAGGGGTAGAACAGCAGGTAGCTCTCCACCCGCAGCCAGTCCAGGGCGGTGAAGGCGCAGGGGATGATGCCCAGGTCCTTGCCCTGTTCGAGGATGCCGTCCCAGATGGCCGGGGCGTCGGCGGCCTTGCAGAAGATCTCGTAGCCGCGCTCGCCGGTGTAGCCGGTGCGCGAGATCATCACCGGATGCCCGAACAGCTTGCCCTGCAGGTGGTGGAAGTAGGGCAGCTCGCGGATGCCCGGCACGTGCCTGGCGAGGAAGTCCACCGCCAGCGGGCCCTGCAGCGACAGGTCGTGCAGGTCGTCGTCGAACAGCACCGCCACCTGCCGGCCCTGGGCCGAGCGGATGAGCATCTCGTGGCCGACGCCGGCCCCGTGCACCACCATGAAGGCGTTGGGGCCGGTGCGGTAGACGATGCAGTCGTCGGCGAACCTGCCGTCCTCGTCGAGCATGCAGGCGTACACCGACTTGCCCGGGTAGAGCTTGGAGATGTCGCGGGTGGTGGCCCAGTCCAGCAGGCTCTCGGCGTGGGGGCCGACGTAGTGCACCTTCTTCAGCCCGGACACGTCCATCAGCCCTGCGCGGGTGCGGATCGCCTCGTGGTGGTCGGCGAGGTCGCTGGCGTAGGTCCAGGCGGTGCCCATGCCGTTCCAGTCCTCGAGTTTGGAGCCAAGCGCCAGGTGGCGTTCACGCAGGGCGCTGATGCGCCAGGAATTGGCCATGGGGTAATCCTCTTGTAGTGGGTGGCGGTTCTTCAGGCTTGTGGATCGAACGGCCGCAGCCAGTCGAGCAGGGCGCCGCGGTAGCGGCTCAGGCCCTTGTAGTCGGCGATCGGCTCGGGCAGGTCGCGCAGCACGCGGTACAGGCGCCGGGCCCAGTGCGGCTGGGTGGCCAGCTCGTTCATGCTGATCAGGTAGGTGCGGATGCTGAACATCAGCGCGTGGCTGCGCGGCAGGCGCGCCATCACCTGCAGCTCCACGCGCAGGTGCACCAGCTCGCCGGCGTTCTGCGCGGTGACGCTGCCGCGGTCGGCGCCCCACTCGTGGTAGGTCTCCGGCGAGGTGTCCAGGCGCGGGTTGATGGTCATGGTCCAGTTCAGCCGGCGTATCGGCTGGCCCACCTGCAGGTTCAGCAGGTACTTCAGGGCGCGGTCGAACACGCCCATCTGGTGCGCCATGGGCACCGGCGAGTGCCACTGCTTGAAGCTCATGCCGGCGTCGAAGGCCAGCGACCAGTCGGCCGGGCCGGTGACCATGCCGGCGTCCATGAACAGGTCGCCGTCGCGCTGGTCGAGCAGGGCGAAGTCGCCCTGCACCTGGCGGGTGATGTATTCCAGCGGCTCGCAGGGCAGGGTGCTCGCATCGCCGTAGGTGAAGCGCTGGTGGATGCCCAGCACCAGGTTGCGCCACTCCCACTGCGCGCCCTCGCAGCGCAGCTGGAAGTACTGCGGGTAGTCGGCGGCCAGACGCTCCATCAGCAGCGCCAGGGCGTCCCAGGCGGCCGGCTGCATGTGCGGCATCACCAGGCAGCGCGTCGGGTCGCGCTGCAGCACCAGGGCGCGCTCGGCCACCTCGGAGCGGTAATGCTCGTCGATGTCGAACAGGTGCTCGAACACCGAACCCGGCTCGCGCGGCACGGCCGGCTCGATGTTCACCGAGTACTGATAGCGGTCTTCCGGGAAGGGGAACGGGAAGCGGCGGATGGCCTCCGCGCTGTTGGCGAAGCTGAAGGCCTCGCGGTAGCGCTCCACCGGCTTGAGGGTCGTGGGCATCGTGGTTCTCCTAGAGGTCGAGCAGGATCGGGCCGCAGCCGCGGGATACGCAGGGCATCAGGCTGCCGGCGCGTTCGCCGGCGTCGAGGACGTGGTCGCGGTGCTCCACCTCGCCCTTGAGGTAGCGCGTCTGGCACTGCCCGCAGACCCCGCCGCGGCACAGGCTGGGCACTTCCACGCCGGCGCCTTCCAGGGCTTCGAGCAGGCTCTGCTCGGCGCCCACTTCCAGCTGGCGGCCGCTGCGCGCCAGCTCCACGCGGAACGGCTGGCCCGGCTCCGGCGCGGCGAAGGCTTCCCAGTGCACCCGCGAATCGCTCCAGCCCAGCGCCGCGGCCTGCTCGCGCAGGGCCAGCAGCAGGCGCTGCGGGCCGCAGGCGTAGACGTGGCTGCCCAGCGGGCGGTGGCGCAGCAGCTGGTTGAGGTTCAGCGCGCGCTGGGCGCCGTCGTATTCGTGCAGGCGCTCGCCGAGCAGCTCGCGCAACTCGCCCAGGTAGGCGTCGCTGATCCCGCTGCGGTAGGCGTAGTGCAGTTCGAAATCCGCGCCGCGGCGCAGCAGCTCGCGGCAGTGGGCGAGGAAGGGCGTGATGCCGATGCCGCCGGCCACCAGGATGTGCCGGCGCGCCTCGCCGTGCAGGGCGAACAGGTTGGCCGGGGCGCCGACGCGCAGCCGGTCGCCGACCTGCAGTTGCTCGTGCAGGTAGCGCGAGCCGCCGCGGGACTTTTCCTGGCGGCGCACGGCGATGCGGTAGTGGCTGGCGTCGGCCGGGTCGCCCAGCAGCGAGTAGGCGTTGCGCAGGCCGTTGGGCAGGCACAGCTGCACGTGGCTGCCGGCGGAGAAGCCGGGCAGCGCGCCGTCCACGGCCTCGAAGGTGAATTCGCGGATCACCGGGGTGAGGGCGCGCACGGCGCTCACCCGCACGTCGAAGAAGGCGCTCATGGGCGGGCCTCCGCATAGGGTTGGTCGGCGTCGGCGCACACGCCCAGGTAGGCGCCCAGGCGCTGGGAGAAATGCCGCCGCACTTCCAGGCGCACGCCGCACTGGCGGCAGTCGTGATGGTCGGCGGCGCCGGCGCTCTGCAAGGTGCCGCAGTGCACGCAGTACAGCGTGCGGGCGGCCCCGCCCTGGCGCAGCAGGTGGATCTCGTCGGGGCGCAGGCCGGCCTGGCGGGCCAGGGCATGCAGCGGCCAGAGGAAGGCCTCGTCGCCCCACAGCAGCAGCTGCAGGCCGACGCTGGCGCTGGCCAGGCGCTCCCGCAGGGCGCGCTGGGCGTTCTGTGCGTCGGTAGCCAGCAGTTCCAGTTCGCCGGCGGCCAGCCCGAGGCGAGCGGCCAGGGCGCGGGCCTGGTCGGCGTCGGCCTGTTGCATCACCAGCAGCGCCTGGCCGCCGGCCAGGCGCGGCGGGGCGTCGTAGCGGGGCAGGCTGGGCAGCGGCGGGGCGCTGGCGCAGAGAGCGGTATCGGTCATGGCTTCCTCGCTGGGTGGGTCGCCGCCGTGCCCGATCCTGAGGCGCGGGGCCTTGTGTTGGTGCGCATCCGGGCGCTGGCGGCGGCGAACTTTCGTGTTTCGCGTTGGGGAAAATATTTTCCTGTTGCGAATAACCGCTCAATCCGCAGGAGGTGATATCTCCAAAGGGGTAAGGGCCGCGGGGAGGCCCCGCCGAGGGCATGAAAGTTGCTGCCGCTAGCGCAATTGCGAACGAGGGCTGGGCATGGGCGCACGGCGTGCGGGGTGGCTGGATTGCTGGCGGCAACGATGGCTCGCAGGCGCCGTCGCGTCCGCGCCACGGCGCGCCGAGGCCGAGCTGCTGCGCGGGCTGCTGGAGGAGCCGGGCAGCTGGGCGCCGCTGGCGCGCCTGCTCGCCGACCTGGCGGCGGCCCATCCCGCCGCCGCGCCCTGCCTGCTGCTGGACGAGCCCGGTCTGGCGGAGCCGCTGCGCCGCCCGGCGGCCTTCTGCGCCGAGCCCGACTGCCCATTGCGCGACCTGCCGGCCTTGCGCGCCGGCCCCTGCCGGCCCTGCCGGGCGCGTGGCGAGCCGCGCCAGCTGTGGCCGCTGGAATCGGGCGGCCATGCCGCGCTGGCGCTGCAGGACGCCACTGGCCGCCAGCACCGGGCGCTGCTGGCCTGGCTGCCGTTGCTGGCCGCCAGCGCCCACGGCATCGCCCGCCAGCGCGCGCGGCTGCGCCTGGAGCGCCACGGCCAGGACACCCTGCTGGCCCGCGAGCTGCACGACTCGGTGGCCCAGCAGCTGGGCTTCCTGGCCTTCCAGGCGAACCGCCTGCAGGGCCAGCTGCAGCGCCCGCAGCAGGCCGCGCCGTTGCTGGAGGAACTGCGCCACGGCCTGCAAGCGGTGCAGCGCCAGGTCCGCGAGCTGATCGGCAATGCCCGGCTGAGCCTGGGCGGGCGCAGCCTGCGCCAGTCGCTGCTGGATTCGGTGGAGGAGTTCGGCCGGCGCAGCACCATCGTCTTCGAACTGGACAACCGCCTGCCCGACGGCCTGCTCGACGACGAGCAGGCCCTGCAGGTGCTGCAGATCGTCCGCGAAGCGCTGGCCAACATCGTCCGCCACTCCCACGCGCGCACCGCGCGCATCGACCTGCGCCTGGCCCGGGGCGAGCTGCGGGTGACGGTCGAGGACGACGGCGTCGGCCTGCAGGCCTGCGGCGAGACCGGCCACTTCGGCCTGTCGATCATGCGCGAGCGGGCCCTGGCCATCGGCGCCGGCCTGAGCGTGAAGACCATCCCGCCACGGGGCACGCGGGTCGCGTTGCGGCTGCCCGGCGTGGCCCTCAACCCGGAGGAGAAAGTCGATGCACAGCGCCACCTTGCTGCTGATCGATGACCACCCGCTGTTCCGCCGCGGCCTGGCCGAGCTGCTCAGCGAAAGCGGCGAGTTCACCGTGGTCGGCCAGGCCTCCAGCGGCCGCGAGGGCATCAGCCTGGCCTGCCAGCTGAGCCCGGAGCTGATCCTGCTGGACCTGCACATGCCCGGCCTGGGCGGCCTGCAGGTGCTCGACGAGCTGCGCCAGCTGGAGCTGGACAGCCAGGTGATAGTGCTCACCGCCTCGGCCGACCGCGCCGAGCTGGCCGCCGCCCTGCGCCTGGGCGCCGAGGGCTACCTGCTCAAGGACACCGAGCCGGAGGCGCTGCTGGACTACGTGCGCGGCTGCGGCCGCGGCTCGGTGCAGCTGGACGGCAGCCTGGTGGCGCTGCTCGCCGAGCCCGGTCCCGCCGCGCCGCCGGACGAACTCACCGCCCGCGAGGGCCAGACCCTGGCGCTGATCGCCCAGGGCCTGAGCAACAAGCGCATCGCCCGCGAGCTGGGCATCAGCGACGGCACCGTGAAAATCTACGTGAAGAACCTGCTGCGCAAGTTCCACCTGGGCTCGCGCCTGGAACTGGCCGCCTGGGTCCACCGCGGCGGCGGCCCGCACTGAGGAGGACGGCACATGGCAACTCCCTTCGCCGATGGCCGCGACGACGGCGACCGCTACCCGGTGGCGCTGCTGCGCCTGGACGGCCGCGGCCGCATCCGCCGGGCCAACCGCGCCTGGCGCCTGTTGATGGGCGACAGCGGCCTGGGCGAGGAACTGGCCGCCTGCCTGCACCAGGAGGACCTGCCCGGCTGGCGCGCGGTGCTGCGCCAGGCCCGCCAGGGCGACGGCGCGCGGCAGTGCCTGCGCTTCATCGATGCCCACGGGCGCCTGCGCTGGTTCGACGTGCAGCTGGACGGCGACGCCGAGACGCTCTACCTGTCGCTCAGCGACGCCACCAGCCAGCGCCGCCAGGACGCCCGTCTGGAGGCCAGCCGGCGCGGCGCCGCCAGCCTGCTCGACGGCCTGCCCGGGCTGATCTACCGCGGGCGCAACAACCGCCAGTGGACCATGGAGTTCGTCAGCGCCGGCTGCCTGCAGCTCACCGGCTACCCGGCGCAGTACCTCACCGACACTTACGAACACAGCTACAGCACGCTGATCCTCGAGGAATACGCCGAATACGTCTGGGCCGGCGTGCAGCAGGCCCTGCTGCGCCGCGAGCCCTACGAGCTGACCTACCGCATCCGCTGCGCCGACGGGCGGATCAAGAACGTCTGGGAGAAGGGAGTGGGCATCTATGCCGACACCGGCGAGGTACTCGGCATCGAGGGGGCCATCTTCGAGGTGGGAGCACCGCCGCCGACGTGACGATTTCGCCTGTCGCGGGCCCGTCCCTGGTCGATACTCAAGCGGTCATGCCGGCGGCCGCCGGCGCGCGAGAGGGAGAGTGCGATGAGTGAAGACAAGCCTGTGGCGGCGGACGACGCCGGCGCCCTGATCAGCGCGCGGATCGCCGAGCTGGGCGACTGGCGCGGCGAGGTGCTGGCGCGGGTGCGGGCGCTGGTGCGCGAGGCCGAACCGGAGGTGGTCGAGGAGTGGAAGTGGCGGGGCGTGCCGGTGTGGTCGAGGGGCGGCATTCTCTGCACCGGCGAGACCTACAAGCAGGTGGTGAAGCTGACTTTCGCCAGGGGCGCGGCGCTGGAGGACCCGGCGGGGTTGTTCAATGCCAGCCTCGAAGGTACGACCCGGCGGGCCATCGATATCCATGAGGGCGAGGTACTGGACGAGGCGGCGTTTCGCGCGCTGATCCGCGCGGCCGTGGCGGCGAACCTGGCGAAGCGCCGCGGCTAGCGGCGCGTCAGTGGGTCTTGAGGCCGGCGGCGGCCATGGCCAGGCGGATCGCCTCGGCGGCCAGCAGCACGCTGCCGACGCCGCCCAGCCAGAGGGCGAGCAGCCACAGCAGTTGCTTGCGCAGGGGCTGGCCCGGCTGCTGCGGCGCGGGGTTCGGGGTAGGGCTCATGTGGGCTCCGTGGCTGGGTTTCAGTGGCTCATTCGGCCGGGCTTTCGCCGGCGAGGATGGTGCGCGCCTCGGCGAAGCATTTCTCCGCCAGGGCCGAGCGCGGCTCGGTGCGACGCTGCAGCAGGCCGATGGGGCTGTGGATGCTGGCGCCGGCGATGGGGGTGATGCGCAGGTGCTCGCTGAGGGTTTCCAGGCCGCAGTTCAGCGGCATGATGGCGCAGCACATGCCTTCGCCGATGGCCTGGATCAGCTGGAAGGTGGAGTCGCTTTCCAGCACTGGCAGCGGGTCCAGGCCGCGGCTGCGGAAGCTCAGGTCGACGGACTGGCGGTAGTGCATGCCCTTGCTCAGCAGCCCCAGGGGCAGGTCGTTGAGCTTGTCCCACTTGAGCTCGCCGTCGTCGAACTGGAAGTGCCGCACGTCGTGCAGCAGGCCCATGGTGGTGGTGGCCAGTTCCAGCACCTCGAAGTAGGTGGTGTTGACCTGGTCGAGGTAGCAGATGCCCAGGTCCAGCTGGTTGCGGCTGAGGCCGTCGATGATCTGCTCCGAGCTCAGCGACGACAGCTGGAACTGCAGCTCCGGGTAGCGCTGGGACAGCGGCTTGAGCACCTGCATCGGGTTGAAGCTGGACAGCGGCACCAGGCCCAGGCGCAGGCTGCCCACCAGTTGCCCGCGGCAGCTGGCGGCCTCGGCCTGCAGGCCGTCGTAGGCGGCCAGCAGGGTGCGGGCCCAGGCCAGGATGCGCTCGCCGGCCTCGGTGAAGCCCTCGAAGCGCTGGCCGCGGGTCACCAGCACCAGGTCCAGCTCGTCCTCGAGATTGCGCAGGCGCATGGACAGCGTGGGCTGGGTGATGTGGCAGAGCGCGGCAGCCTGCCCGAAGTGGCGGGTCTGGTCCAGGGCGATGAGGAACTTGAGCTGCTTGATGTCCATGGGAGCTGCCTGTCGGGTAGTGGGGCCAAGGCCTGGCCGGCGTCATTTATCGGTATGTAGCCGAACGTGCGGCGCTGCGCCGTCGGTCTTGTCGTGGGAATGCGGATGAGCGGCACGTTACCGGGCGCGGCGGGCGGCGTCCAATCGTTGCTGCCGACCGCCCGATAGGCCGGCCTTATCGCGCCGCGAAAGGTCGCCGGCGCCGATAGAGGGCGTCGATCACCCGGTCTGCCATATCGATTGGACGGGGTAGGGGTTTGTCTCTAGCGTGGCTGCGAGTTCAATTTCGCGGAGACAAGGGCGTGAGCGTCAAACCCAATGCGGAATTCGTTCCGCTGAATATTGCCGTGCTGACCGTCAGCGATACCCGGACCTTCGACAACGACACGTCCGGCGAACTGCTGGCCAGCCGCAGCATGGAGATCGGCCACCGCCTGGCGGCCCGCGTGTTGCTCAAGGACGACCTCTACAGGATCCGCGCCCAGGTCGCCGCCTGGATCGCCGACGACGACGTCCAGGTGGTGCTGGTGACCGGCGGCACCGGCTTTACCGCCCGTGACAGCACCCCCGAGGCGGTCACCTGCCTGCTGGACAAGCAGGTCGAGGGCTTCGGTGAGCTGTTCCGCGCCCTGTCGATCCTCGACATCGGCACCTCCACCGTGCAGACCCGCGCCCTGGCCGGCCTGGCCAACGGCACCCTGGTGTGCTGCCTGCCGGGCTCCACCAACGCCTGCCGCACCGCCTGGGAAGGCATCCTCGCCGAACAGCTCGACGCCCGCCACCGCCCCTGCAACTTCGTCGCCCACCTCAAGCCCGGCCAGCGCTGCGAATCGCGGCAGTGAGCCCTCGTCGCCCGGCGCACTCTGCGCCGGGCGCCGCCGTCTTCAGCTGAAGATGCAGTCCACAGGCTCCAGCGGCCGCGGCAGCGCACGCTCGCCGAGGGCGCCGAGGATGTCGCGCTCGATGACGCGGACCACGGCGTCCAGGGGCAGGTCGTTCTCGTCGCGGCCGAAGGGGTCTTCCAGCTCGTTGCCGATGGCGCCCAGGCCGAAGAAGGTGTAGCTGACGATGGTGGTGAACAGCGGCGCCATCCAGCCCAGCGGCTCGGCCATGGCGAAGGGCAGCAGGATGCAGAAGATGTAGATGGTGCGGTGCAGCAGCAGGGTGTAGGGGAAGGGCAGCGGCGTGCTCTTGATCCGCTCGCACACCGCCTGCGCCTCGTTGAGCCCGACCAGGCGCTGCTCCAGGGTGACGTAGCGCCACTCGCCCAGGGCGTTGCGCCGGGCCTGCGCCGAGCAGGCCGCGCCGATCTGCTGGAGGATGCCGTCGCTGACGTTGTGCAGCGCCACCGGCGCATCGGCCGCCAGCCAGGGCCGCGCCGCCTGCAGTTCGTCCTCGTTGCGCAACCGCGCGTTGAGCGCGTGGGCATAGCCGCAGAGCGCCCGCAGCAGGCGTTCGCGCAGGGCGGCGTCGGTGATGGCGACGCTTTCTCGGATGAACGAGCGCATCTCGACGACCACCTGGCCCCAGGCCTTGCGGCCCTCCCACCAGCGGTCGTAGCAGGCGTTGTTGCGGAAGCTCATGAAGATCGACAGCGACAGCCCCAGCAGGGTGAAGGGCGTGGCGCTGACCCGCGCGAAGAGTGCCGGATGGCGGCTTTCGACCAGCACGATCAGCGAGGCCAGCAGGGTGACCAGCAGGCTGCGCCAGGCGATGCGTTTGGCGATGGAGCCCTTGAGCGTGAACAGCACGCTGAACACGTTGGGCTGGGGGTGAACGATCATGGTACTTCCGTGGACAGGGGGCGGTCGGCCGCCGGGTTCATGCAGCGTCGCCGGCCGCGCGGCGGTGGCGTTCGCCTTCGCGCCCGGGCATGGCCGGTCGAGGGCTTGCGGCGTATTCGGAGGAACTGTCTTCACAGCCTTGCGCCGAGGCTAGAGAGACGCCCCGGGAGCGTCAAATCGCTTTTGGTTACCAGCCGATAAGTGTGCTCTATCGGCCTCTTGCGACCAGGCTCCGGGCGCTTTGCCACGGGCTTTTCAGGACGATGGCCGACAGGGGTGGCGTGGTCGGAAGTTCCGTGGATGACGGCGTTCTTTCAATTGCAGCGGGCCCTGGAAAGTTCGGACGGAATAACGTTTAGCGAACTATCCCGGCGGGCCTTTCCCGGCCCTGGAACTGGCAGCGGCGGCTAGTCGCCGGCCAGGCACACGCGGTCGCGGCCCTGTTGCTTGGCCTGGTAGAGCAGGCGGTCGCAGCGGTCGAGCAGCTCGCCCGCTTCGGCGGCGCCGTCGGACAGCCCGCCGCCCAGGCTGATGGTCAGGTGGCAGAGGCGGTCGGGGCGCTTCAGGTGCTCGATGTCCAGTTCCGCTACGCGCTCGCGCAGGCGCTCGGCGACCTGGCGCAGCTCCAGCGGGCTGGCCACCTGCAGGAGGATGACGAATTCCTCGCCGCCGTAGCGGAACACCCGGGCCTGGCCGCTGCGCAGGGTGTCGGCCATGCAGTTCGCCACCTCGCACAGGCAGCGGTCGCCGGCGGGGTGGCCGTAGTGGTCGTTGAACGGCTTGAAGTAGTCGATATCGGCCAGCAGCAGGGCGAAGGGCCGGCCGTGGCTGCGCATCTGCCGCCAGCTCTGCTCCAGGTGCAGGTCGAAGGCGCGGCGGTTGCCCACGCCGGTCAGCGCGTCGGTGGCGGCCAGGGCCTGCAGGCGCTGGTTCAGCTCGGCCAGTTCGGCGCGTTGGCGCTGGCCCTCCAGGTCGGCGAGGAAGGCCCGGCGCACGCCGTTGATGTTGGTCCAGCTGATGAACAGGCTGAAGGCCAGCACCGGCAGGTAGACCAGGGTGAACACCAGCAGCGCCTTGGGCTCGCCGGCGTGGATCAGCGCCACGTTGCCGAGGATCACCGCCGAGATGGCGATGGAGCAGGCCAGGATGCCGGCGAAGGAATAGCGCACGCCGAGGTTGCCCAGGACGATGAACACCACCGAGGCGTAGAGAAAGATGGGCACCTCCGGCGAGGCGCTGCGCTTGAGCAGTTCGAACCAGGCGATGGCCGAGACGATGTCGTGCAGCGGCATCAGCAGATCCATCAGCAGCACGCTGCGGCTGTGGCGGAACACCAGGTAGATGTTCAGCAGGCCGACCAGGCTGAGCCCGCCGCGCAGCAGCAGCGACTGCAGGGCCATGTCCGGGATCAGCGCGGCGTCGGCGAGGACGTAGGCGTCGTAGGCCGCCATGGCGATGAAGTTGATCGCCAGCAGGAAGCCGCGGTAGTGCTGCAGCACATAGGCGCGCAGGGCCGGCTGCAGGTGCTCGGGGATGTGCCGCTCGCTGCTGGCCAGGGGTTGCTCGGGTAAGCTCATGACGCCCGCCTCATCGGGATGCCGCGCGCAGGCCCACGCCAGGCACGCTACTGCAGGAGTGTGTCGGCAACATGTCCGCCGGCTTGAACGGACGCCGGCCATGCCCGCCGCGCGGCTCACAGCTCATCGAGCATCTCCCGGCCCAGTTGCAGCGCGCCCTTGAAGTCCAGGGCCTGGACCAGGTCGTTGAAGCGCAGGAACTGCCGCGGCCAGGCGTGCTGGTGGCGGGCCAGCGCCTCCAGGCGTTCGAGGGCGTCGAGGTTGCCCGACTCCAGCAGGCCGAGGATTTCCCCCACCCGCTCGCGCACCTGCGGGCGGCTGAGTTGCGCGGCGGTGCCCGGGGCCAGGCCGGGCGGTTCGGCGAACAGCGCCTGCAGCTCGGCCAGTGTCACCGCCAGCAATTGCCGCAGCTCGTCCACCGGCAGCGCGGCGAGGGCAGCGGCCTGCGCCTCGGCCGGGGTGCGCAGCAGGTCGCTCTCCAGGGCCGCGCAGCGCGCGGCGAGGGCGCTGGCGCCCATGGTGCCGGCGCTGCCCTTGAGGGTGTGCAGCAGGCCGGCGCTGGCGCTCACGTCGCCGCTGCCGCGCAGCATGTCCAGGCGCCCCAGCAGCTTGTCCATCTCCGGCTCGAAGCTGCGCAGCACGCGGTGGATCAGCTTCTCGTCGCCGCCGAAGCGGCCCAGCACGCTGTCGCGGCCCTCGACGATGGCGTCTTCCTCCGGCAGCTGCGGCGGCGCTTCCCGCGCGCGCTGCGGCGCCTCCAGGTGGGCCAGCAGGCGGTTGACCATGTGTTCCTTGTCGATCGGTTTGGCGATGTGGTCGTTCATCCCCGCCAGCAGGCAGGCCTCGCGGTCGGCCTGGGCGGCGTTGGCGGTCATGGCGAGGATCGGCAGGGCGGCGAAGCGGCCGTCGGCGCGGATCCGCCGGGTGGCCTCCAGGCCGTCGATGTCGGGCATCTGCACGTCCATCAGTACGGCGTCCAGGGGCACGCCGCCGTGGCACACCTGCTCGACGCCTTCCAGGCCGCCCTCGGCCAGCAGCACCTCGGCGCCCTCGCTGGCCAGCAGTTCGGCGGCCACCTGGCGGTTCAGCGCGTTGTCCTCCACCACCAGCAGGCGCCGCCCGGCCAGGCGCCTGCTGTCGGCGGCGGGCGCCGTGGCCGGCTCGGCGGCCTGGCCGCCCAGGGCCTGCTGCACGCTGTCGGCCAGTTGCCGCGGGGTGACCGGCTTGGTCAGGAAGTCGATGAAGGGCGGGGTGTCGCCGTCGCGCACGTCGGCCAGCACCTCGCGGCCGTAGGCGGTGATCATGATGATTGTCGGCGGCGTGTGCGCCCCGGCCTCGCGCTGGATCAGCCGCGCGGCGCGCAGGCCGTCGAGGTCGGGCATGCGCCAGTCCATCAGCACCACGTCGTAGCTCAGGCCCTGGCCCGTGGCCTCGCGGTAGCGCGCCACCGCCTGCATGCCGCCGCTGACCTGGTCGACCTGCCAGCCCAGGGATTCGCAGGTGCGCAGCAGCAGTTCGGCGGCGCTGGGGTTGTCGTCCACCACCAGCAGCCGCAGCGGCCGGTCGATGACGGCGCAGCCGGCCTTCAGCGGCCGTTCGCCGACCACCGCCAGGTCCAGGTCGAACCAGAAGCGGCTGCCGAAGCCCAGCTGGCTTTCCACCTGCAGGCGGCCGCCCATCAGTTCCACCAGGCGCTTGCAGATGAACAGGCCCAGGCCGGTGCCGCCGAAGCGCCGGGTGGTGGAGGCCTCGGCCTGGGTGAAGCTGTCGAAGATGCTCTGCAGCTGCGCCGGGCCGATGCCGATGCCGCTGTCGCGCACGCCGATGCGCAGGCGCAGGCGCTCGCCCTCGCGGCCCAGCTGCCTGACGCTGACCACCACCTGGCCGTGGTCGGTGAACTTGATGGCGTTGCCGGCCAGGTTGATGAGGATCTGCTGCAGGCGCAGGGCATCGCCCAGCAGGCTGCCGGGCAGGTTGGGGTCGATGTCGAAGAGCATCTCGACGTCCTTGCTGCCGAGGTTGCCGGAGAGCACCACGGCGAGGTCGCGCATCAGCGTCTCCAGCTCGAAGGGGTGCTCCTCCAGCAGCAGCTTGCCGGCCTCGATCTTGGAGTAGTCGAGGATGTCGTTGAGCAGGCCGAGCAGGGCGGTGGCGGCGGAATGGGCCTTGTCGACGTAGTCGCGCTGGCGCGGGTTCAGCTCGGTCTGGCGGGCCAGGAAGAGCATGCCCAGCACGGCGTTCATCGGCGTGCGGATCTCGTGGCTCATGTTGGCCAGGAAGCTGGACTTGGCCGCGTTGGCGGCGTCGGCCTGCTCCTTGGCCTGGCGCAGCGAGGCCTGCATCTCGCGCTCGCGGGTGATGTCCAGGTTGATGCCGGTGACGCGCAGCGGCGTGCCGTCGGCGTCGCGCTCGACGCGGGCGGCGGCCTGGATGTAGCGCACCTGGCCGTCGGGGCGGACGATGCGGAAGGTCGGCTCGTAGTGGCCCTGGCCCTGCACCGCGGCGTTCAGGCTGGCGAGGGTGGCATCAATGTCGTCCGGGTGCAGGCGCTCGCGCCAGTGCTCCAGGCACAGGCCATTGCCGTTGAGCGCCGGCGGCTGCTGGTAGAGCTCGAACATGCGCTCGTTCCAGTGCAGGGTGTCGTCTGCCGGGCGCCACCACCAGATGCCCAGGCCGGCCGCTTCGGCGGCCAGGGCCAGCTGGTCGTGGGCCAGGCGCAGGCGGTCCTCGGCGGCCTTGCGCTCGGTGATGTCGACGGCGATGCCGAGGTAGCCGCTGACCTGGCCGCCCTCGTCGCGCATGGCGG
Source organism: Pseudomonas citronellolis (assembly GCF_001586155.1). Classification (NCBI taxonomy): domain Bacteria; kingdom Pseudomonadati; phylum Pseudomonadota; class Gammaproteobacteria; order Pseudomonadales; family Pseudomonadaceae; genus Pseudomonas; species Pseudomonas citronellolis. Next base: position 3,846,268 of record NZ_CP014158.1, on the reverse strand, counting down.
TGACCACCAGGCTCATCGGCACGCGGCTGCCGTCCTTGCGCAGGTAGGTCCATTCGCGGGTCTCGGCGCCTTCGTCCTCGGCCTTCTGCACCAGGGCGCGGAAGCCCGGCACCGGGCGGCCGTATTCCTCGCCCAGCTGGGCGGCGCGCGTGCTCAGTTCCTCCTCCGCGTGCAGGTCCTGCGGGGTGGCGCGGCCGACCAGTTCCTCGGCGCGGTAACCCAGCAGGCGCTCGGCGCCGCGGTTGAAGATGCGGATGATGCCGTTGGCGTCGGTGGCGATGATCGACACCTCCGAGGCCGAGTGCAGCACGCCGCTCAGCAGGCGGTTGGCCGCGGCGAGTTCGGCGGTGCGCTCGGCCACCTGGCGCTCCAGGCCGCTGTTGAGTTCGTGGATACGCGCCTCGGCGGCCTTCTGCGCGGAGATGTCGCGTACCGTGGTCGAGGTGCCCACCACTTCGCCGTGGGGGCCGCGGATGGGCGAGGCGCTCAGCGACACGTCGATCAGCCGGCCGTCCTTGTGTCGGCGCTGGGTGTCGAAGGGCGGCAGGCGCTCGCCCTGGGCCACGCGGCGCAGCAGCGGTTCCTCTTCGGCCACCCGCTCGGCGGGCACCAGCAGGCCGTTGGCCTGGCGCCCGAGGACTTCCTCGGCGGTATAGCCGAGCAGCTTCTGCGCGCCGGCGTTCCAGCTGGTGATCTCGCCCTGCAGGTTCTTGCCGGCGATGGCGTCTGCGGAGGATTCGACTATCGCCGCCAGCCGCGCCTGCTGCTCCAGCACCTGGGCGCGGCGCTGGCGGCTGACCGCGGTGGCCCCGAGCAGGGCGGCCAGCAGCAGGCTGCCCAGGCAGCCGGCGCCGAACACCAGGGGCGGGGAGAGCGGGTGCAGGCGCTGGACGAACGCCGGGTGGGCGCTGAAGTCGATCTGCCAGCGGCGGCCGAACACGTCGCGCTGCAGGCTCTGCGGGTACAGCCGCGGCGCCTTGGCGTCGTCGGCGCTGCTGTAGAAGATGTCGCCGGGCTCCCCATCGGTCACGTCGGCGAGCTGGAAGTGCACGGCGGCGTCGTCCAGGCGCAGGTCGTCGAGCACCTCGCGCATCAGCAGCGGCGCGTAGCCCAGGCCGATGGCCTGGGCCTCGCGCTGTTCGATGCTGGCCGGGGTGACGCCGCCGCGGTAGATGGGCAGCAGCATCAGGAAGGACTGCTGGGATGCGCCGGAAGCCTGCACCAGGGTGATGGGCGCGGAGAGCCGCGGCAGCCCGGTGCGCAGCGCCGCCTGGGCGGCCTGCTGGCGGCGCGGCTCGGAGGCCACGTCCAGGCCGATGGCGGCCAGGTTGGGCTGTTCCGGCTCGATGTACTGGATGACGTAGCGCTCGCCGGGGTTGGGCTTCACCTCGTGCACGGCGAAGTCCGGCCGGCCTTCGGCGCGGGCGTTGCGCAGGAAGTCGTCGAGCGCCCCGGCCGGCACCCGGCGGACGAAGCCGAAGCCGCGGGCGCCGGGAAACTCCCGGGCGACGTCGCGGGTCTGGGCGTAGCGGTGGAAGACCTCGCGGCTGATGTGCGCCTCGCCCGCGGTCAGCACCGCGCCACGGGCGCCGCGCAGGCCGTACTGGTACAGCTCGATGCGCGCCAGCACGGTGTCGGCCAGGCGGTTGGCCTCCTGGGCCACGGCGGCGCGCGCCTGCTGCTGGTTGCCGCGCTGCACCAGGGCGGCGCCGAGGGCCGAGCAGAGCACGCCCAGGGCCAGGACGGCCCAGGACCAGCGGTTGAACCTGAGGTTGCCCGGTGTCGTCTTCACCCGATCCTTCCCGTTGCGGTGGTGCCCGTGGCACGGAGGTTCATGCTTGCAGGCCGTCGGCCAGCAGGCGGCTCATGTCGTCGCGCGGCACCGGGCGGCAGTAGAGGTAACCCTGCATCACCGGGCAGCCCAGCGCCGCCAGCGCGCGCTCCTGGTTCGGGCATTCCACCCCTTCGGCCACCAGCTCCAGGCCCAGGGCCTGGGCGAGCTTGATGATGGCCTCGATGATCGCCGCGTCGCTGCGGTCCTGGAGCATGTCGCGGACGAAGCTCTGGTCGATCTTCAACACGTCCACCGGGAAGCGCTTGAGGTAGGCCAGGCTGGAGTAGCCGGTGCCGAAGTCGTCGATGGCGATGCGCACCCCCAGCTCGCGCAGCGCCGCCAGGGTCTGGCGCGAGGCGTAGCGGTCGCTGGCCAGCACGCCCTCGGTGATCTCCAGTTCCAGGTTGCCCGGCTGCATGCCGGTCTGGGCGAGGATTTCGGCCACCTGGTCGACGAAGCTCTCGCTGCGGAACTGCACCGCCGAGATGTTCACGCTGACCGTCAGCGCGTGCCCGGCATCGTTCCAGGCGCGGGCGTCCTGGCAGGCGCGCAGGAGGATCTGCTGGCCGATGGGCACGATCAGCCCGGTTTCCTCGGCCAGCGGGATGAACTCCGCCGGCGGCACCAGGCGGCCCTCGCCGTCGCGCCAGCGGATCAGCGCCTCGACGCCGACGATGGCGCGCGTGGCGGCGTGCACCTTGGCCTGGTAGAACACCTCGAACACACCCAGCTCCAGGGCCAGGCGCATGTGCCGTTCGAGCAGGTGGCGCTCGCGCATGCGCGCCTCGATGTCCGCCGAGAAGAAGCTGTAGCCGTTGCGCCCGGCGGCCTTGGCCTGGTACATGGCGGCGTCGGCGTGGCGGTAGAGGTCCTCGGCGCCGTCGCTGTCGTCGGGGTAGAGGCTGATGCCGATGCTGGCGGTGAGGTGGTAGCTGGTGCCGCGGATGACGTAGGGCTCGCCCAGGGCCGCCTGCACCCTCGCGGCGAAGTCGCCGATGGACTCCAGGCTGTGCACCTCCGGCAGCAGCACGGCGAACTCGTCGCCGCCCGGCCGGCACACGGTGTCCATGGCCCGGCACTGGCGGCTGAGGCGCAGGGCGGTCTCCTGCAGGATGGCGTCGCCCAGGGAGTGGCCCTCGGCGTCGTTGACCGCCTTGAAGTTGTCCAGGTCCAGCAGCAACAGGCCGACGCGCTGCTGGTTGCGCCGCGCGCCCTCGATGGCCTGGGCCATGCGGTCGGCGAGCAGGGCGCGGTTGGGCAGGTTGGTCAGTGGGTCCTGGTTGGCGAGGATCTTCGCCATGTGCCGCAGACGTGCGTGGGTGCGGATGCGCGCGCGGGCCACCGGCAGGTTCATCGGCTTGGTGATGAAGTCCACGCCGCCCATCTGCAGGGCGCGCAGCTCGTGGGACACCTGGTCGTAGGCGGTGACGAAGATCACCGCGGCGTCGTTGAGCTTGGCGTCGGCCATCAGCGCCTGGCACACCTCGAAGCCGTCCATGCCGGGCATCTCGATGTCCAGCAGGACCACGTCCGGGCGGATGCGCCGGGCCAGTTCGAGGGCCTGGCGGCCGTCCGAGGCGAAGTGCGTCACGCCCAGCCCCCTGGCCGCCTCGCCCAGCAGCTGTATGTCGCTGACCTGGTCGTCGACGATCAGGATGACCGAGTCGAAGTTACGCGGATCTTCCGGCATTCCATTGCTCCAGCGGAACACTTTTGTAGGAGAATTCTGGTGTAGGAAAATTCTGGCATGAGGCTAGCCTAGATTACGAAAGCCTACCTCTGCATGATGGCGAATTGGCATGTTTTTCTCGGGAATGCCGCGCGGACAGTGGCCGATGAGCTGTGTCTGTCAGCTGATGGGCTGTCATGACGCCAGAACGCCATTATGGATAGACTCGAAACGACGGCCGACTTTCCCGGCGGTTCCCTGGGTGCCTGAGCGAGCAGTGTGCAGATGCAGTCCGTGAGTACGGGATACGCGATGGAGAGTATGGGCGAGCGCCACCATGCCGGGCTGTTGCGCCTGGCGTTGGGCCACCTGGCCCTGGATGCGGCGGTGCTGATGCGCGATGACGGCGGCGCCTGGCGGCTGTGCGCCTGCCTTGGCCTGGGCGCCGAGGACAGGGCCTGGTTGGAACGCCCGGGCGGGCTCCCCGACGACGGCGCGGCGGCGCTGGCCGCGCGCTGGGCGTTCCGGCACCTGTGCCCGCTGCGCTCGGCCGACGGCCTGCCGCTGGGGCAGCTCTGGCTGCTGGGCGAGCGCCCGCGCGAGCTGGACGCTCCCCAGGCCGAGGCCCTGGCCGAATACGCCGGCCTGGCCGCCGCGCTGCTGGAACTGGAGTGCGGCGCCGAGCGCACCCGCATCACCGAGCGGCGCCTGGCGCTGGCGGTGGAGGGCAGCGGCACCGGCATCTGGGACCGCCACGTGCCCAGCGGCGTCATCCATTACTCCTCCGGCTGGAAGGCCCTGCTGGGCTACGCCGAGGACGAGATCGGCGAGCGCATCGAGGAAAGCTACGCCCGCGTGCACCCCGACGACCTGGCCTACGTCAGGGCGACCATGGAGGCGCACTTCGCCGGGCAGACCGCGGCCTACGAGGTGGAGCACCGCATCCGCCGCAAGGACGGCAGCTACATGTGGGTGTGCAGCCGCGGCAAGGTGGTCGAGCGCGACGAGCAGGGGCGGGCGCTGCGCATGCTCGGCACCACCACCGACATCACCGCCCAGCGCGTGCTGGCCGAGAAGCTGCGGCAGAACCTCGAACTGCTCACCGACCTGACCAACGAGATTCCCGGCATGGTCTTCCAGTACCGCCGCCTGCCCGACGGCTCGGCGCGCTTCCCCTACGTCAGCGCCGGCAGCCGGGAAATCTACGGCATGGCCCCGGAGGAACTGGCCGACGGCCCCACCGAGCGCATCCGCGCGATCATCCACGACGAGGACATGCCGCGCTACCTGGCCGCGCTGGAGGCCTCGGCGCGGACCCTGGTGCCCTGGCAGCTGGAGTACCGCGTGCAGTTGCCGGACCAGGGCCTGCGCTGGCGCCAGGGCAACGCCCACCCGCGCCGCCAGGCCGACGGCAGCGTGCTCTGGCACGGCTTCATCACCGACATCACCGAGCGCAAGCGCATCGAGGCCGAGCTGCAGGTGCTGGCCACCACCGACTTCCTCACCCAGCTGCCCAACCGGCGCTGCTTCATGCACCAGCTGCAGGCCGAGCTGGGCCGCGTGCAGCGCGGCGGCGAGCGCAGCGCCGCGGTGCTGATGTGCGACCTGGACCACTTCAAGGCGATCAACGACCGCTGGGGCCACGCGGTGGGCGACCTGGCGCTGCGCCATTTCGCCGACGTGCTCGCCGGCCTGGTGCGGCGCAGCGACTGCGTCGGGCGCATGGGCGGCGAGGAGTTCGCCGTACTGCTCAGCGATGCCAGCCGCGACAATGCCGTGGCCTTCGCCCAGCGCCTGCAGGAGCACCTGGCGCAGACGCCGCTGCTGCATGCCGGCGAGCGTATCCCGCTGACGCTGAGCATCGGCGTGGCCGACATGCTCGCCGGTGACGCCACGGCCGAGGCGGTGCTGTCGCGCAGCGACCTGGCGCTGTACCGCGCCAAGCAGGCCGGGCGCAACCGCATCGAGTACCTCTGAACGGGCCGGATGGCCTGCCTTGGGCTATGGTGCAGGGAGCACCGCCCAAGGGAGGCCACCGTGAACCCGCAAGTCGAAGTGCAGGTCGCCGGCCCGGACGAGGAGCCGCTGCTGGCGGCCATGCTGCCGGGCTACCTGCGCGAGCTCGGCGTCGAGTCGGACCTGTACCCGTACCTGGCGCTGTACTGGCTGGAGCCCGGGCGCCGGCCCTACCTGATCCGCGTCGACGGCCAGGTGGCCGGCTTCGCCCTGGTGCGCGCCCTGGAGCGGCCGGGGCTGCACGAGCTGGCCGAGTTCTATGTCGGCCAGGCGTTCCGCCGCCAGGGCGTGGGCCGCGCCGCGGCCTGGACGCTGTTCGAAGGGCAGCCCGGCGACTGGCAGCTCAACGTGCTGACCGGCAATCGCAACGCCCTGGCGTTCTGGCTGCGGGTGGTGCCGTGCGGCACCGTGCCGCTGCCGGTGGACGATCCCGAGGCCTGGCCGCACCTGCGCTTTCGCTTTCACGTCGGCTGACCCTTGCCAGGCGCCGCCGCGCCGGGCAGATTGGCGCCCGCATTCATTTCCCCAGCCCTGGAGCACTTCATGCCGCACTTCACCGCCACCGTCACCGTCAGCGCCGAGCACCGGGGGCGCGAAACCGAGGCCGTGGACAACCCGGCCATCGCCGTCGAGCTGCGTACCCTGGAGCCGGGGGTGATGGAGCTGGTGTTCCAGGGGCAGCTGGATGCGCCGGAGGAGCCGACTCACGTCTGCGTGAGCCTGGATAACGGCCTCAACTACTACGGGCCGATCACCGGCGGCAGCGCCGATGAGGCCGGTGGGCGGATCAGCTTCGAATGCGACATGGTCGAGCCGGAACTGCTGGTCTGATCGCGCCATCCCTGTAGGAGCGAGCTTGCTCGCGAACCTTTATCCGCCGAATCGCGGACAGAGTCCGCTCCTACGGTTCCATGAAGCACGGTCGTAGAAGCAACTGTCTTGCACCGATGTGCCCTTCGTAGGATGGGTTGAGCTTGCGATACCCATGCTGCCGTGGTGATGGGTATCGCTTCGCTCAACGCCATCCTACGCGGCGTCGTGTTTCGCCGGTGGGGTAGGAGCAACTGTCTTGCGCCGATGTGCTCTTCGTAGGATGGGTTGAGCTTGCGATACCCATGCTGCCGTGGTGATGGGTATCGCTTCGCTCAACGCCATCCTACGCGGCGTCGTGTTTGCCGGTGGGGTGGGAGTGCTTTTCGTAGGATGGGTTGAGCTTGCGAAACCCATGCTGCCGGGGTGATGGGTATCGCTTCGCTCAACGCCATCCTACGAAAAGCCGTGCTTCCTGGAACCGAGCGGACTCTATCCGCCCTACGATGAAACATCCGATCGGGATGACCCCGAACTCCCCACCCACTCCGAACGGCTCCCTCTCCCCCCGGGAGAGGGCTGGGGTGAGGGGGCTCTGCACGAACGCAAAAAAAAGACCGGCCCTGGGGCCGGTCGAGGGTGACACCGAAGTAGGAGAGATCAACCGCGCTTGAGCACCAACGTCAGGATGTCGTAGCTGGCCACCAGCTCGCCGAGCTGGTTGGTGACTTCCACGTCCCAGGCGACCACGCCTTGCGGCTCGCCCTTGGGGCTCTTCTTGCCCTGGTCGATCTTGCGCTTGCAGGTCAGGCGGGCCTGGATGGTGTCGCCGATGCCCACCGGGTTGATGAAGCGCAGGGTGTCCAGGCCGTAGTTGGCCAGCACCGGGCCGACGCCGGGGGAGACGAACAGGCCGGCGGCCGCCGAGAGCACGAAGTAGCCGTGGGCGATGCGCTTGCCGAACTGCGAGTCCTTGGCCGCCAGCTCGTCGAAGTGCATGTAGAAGTGGTCGCCCGACAGGCAGCCGAAGTTGACTAGGTCGGCCTCGGTGACGGTGCGCCGGTGGGTCAGCAGGGATTCGCCGATCTTCAGCTCGTCGAAGTAGCGGCGGAACGGGTGCACGTCGGTCTCGTAGACCTTGGCGCCGCGCACGTATTCGCCGGTGACCGCCATCAGCATGGTCGGCGAGCCCTGTACCGCGGTGCGCTGCAGGTAGTGCTTGACCGCGCGCACGCCGCCCAGCTCCTCGCCGCCGCCGGCGCGGCCCGGGCCGCCGTGCTTGAGCACCGGCAGCGGCGAGCCGTGGCCGGTGGATTCGGCCGCCGACTCGCGGTCGAGGATGTGCAGGCGGCCGTGCAGGGCGCCCATCACCGGAACCACCTTGGCCGCGACCTGTGGATCACGGGTGATCAGGCTGGCCACCAGGCTGCCCTTGCCGCGCGCGGCCAGGGCGATGGCTTCGTCGAGGTCGTCGTAGGCCATCAGGGTGCTGACCGGGCCGAAGGCCTCGATGTCGTGGGCGCCGCCTTCGGCATGCGGGTCGCGGCTGCGCAGCAGGGTGGGGGCGAAGAACGCGCCTTCGCTCACGCCTTCGCCGCGCGGGGCGAAGCCGTCCTTCGCGCCGAAGACCAGCTCGCTGGATTTCAGCAGCGCTTCCACGCGCTCGGCCACGTCGGCCTGCTGGGCGTGGGAGGCGAGGGCGCCCATCTTCACGCCTTCCACCGACGGGTCGCCGACCACGACTTTGGCCAGGCGCTCGCGCAGGCGCTCGGCCACGGCGTCGATGTGCCTGGCCGGGACGATGGCGCGGCGGATGGCGGTGCATTTCTGCCCGGCCTTGACGGTCATCTCGCGGGCCACTTCCTTGACGAAGAGGTCGAATTCCTCGTCGTCCGGGGTGACGTCCGGGGCCAGGATGGCGCAGTTCAGCGAGTCGGCCTCGGCGTTGAAGGGCACCGAGTTGCGGATCAGGTTGGGGTTCACCCGCAGCTTGGCGGCGGTGTCGGCGGAGCCGGTGAAGGTGACGATGTCCTGGCCCTGCAGGCGGTCGAGCAGGTCGCCGGTGCCGCCGATGATCAGCTGCAGGCTGCCGGCCGGCAGCAGGCCGGATTCGTGCATCAGGCGCACGGCCGCTTCGGTCACGTAGCTGGTGGCGGTGGCCGGCTTGACGATGCAGGGCATGCCCGCCAGGAAGCTGGGCGCGAACTTTTCCAGCATGCCCCAGATGGGGAAGTTGAAGGCGTTGATGTGTACGGCGATGCCGCCGCGCGGCACCAGGATGTGGCTGCCGGCGAACTTGCCGGTCTTGCCCAGGGGCATGGCGGGGCCTTCGTGGACCACGTTGCCGGAGGGCAGCTCGCGGCCGCCGACGCCGGCGTAGGCGAACAGGGTGCCGGCGCCGCCCTCGATGTCGATCCAGCTGTCGGCGCGGGTGGCGCCGGTGTGGCGGGAAATCTCGTAGAGCTGTTCCTTGCGCTCGGTCAGGTACAGGGCCAGGGCCTTCAGGCGCTGGGCGCGCTGCTGGAAGTCCATGGCCATGAGTGCGGCCAGGCCGCTCTGGCGGGCGTGGGCCACGGCTTCGGCGAAGTCCGGGGCCTCTTCGTGGGTACGCGCCACGAGCTGGCCGTTCAGTGCGCTACGCAGCGCCTGGGCGCCATGCTGGCCGATCCAGCGGCCGCCGATGAAACTCTGCAGGGTGGGCTCTTGGGCCATCACTCTATCCTCCAAAAGGTACGCAAGGGTTCCGGCCGCGGCCGGTGACCGCCGTAGCCGGGTGGGCTGCGGCGGCGCGTTGGAACGGTGGCGGGAAAAGGCCGCCGGATCAGGGACGCCAGGGGCCTTTTGGGCCCGGGGCGGTGAAACCTGGCTCTTTGTAGGAGCGGGCCCTGCCCGCGATTCGCGCGCAGGGCGCGCTCCTACATGGAGACCGCGTAGGATGGGTTGAGCGAAGCGATACCCATCATCGTGGCCTACGAAGAGCAGTCAGAGCTGGTCGAAATCGAGGACCACCTTGTCGCTCAGCGGGAAGGCCTGGCAGCTGAGCACGTAGCCGGCCGCCACTTCGTAGTCTTCCAGGGCGAAGTTGCTGTCCATCTCCACTTCGCCTTCGATCACCTTGCACTTGCAGGTGGAGCACACGCCGGCCTTGCAGGAGTAGGGCAGCTCGGCACCCTGGGCGTTGCCGGCGTCGAGCACGCTGACGCTGTTGCGCGCCAGTTCGAAGGAGAGTTCGCGGCCGTCGCTGATCACCGTGACCTGGCTCTTGCCGCTGTCGCTCGCGGCGGCGGCCTGGCGGGCTTCGCGCTTGCTCTCGCTGCCGGCGGCGGCGAACAGTTCGAAGTGGATGCGCTCGGCCGGCATGCCGTTGGCCTTGAGCTGGTCGCGCACGGTCTCGGTCATCGCCTGCGGGCCGCAGATGAAGGCGGCGTCGAGGTGCTTCACGTCCAGCCAGCGGCTGAACAGCTGGCCGCACTTGTCGGCGTCGATGCGGCCGTTGTAGAGGTCCACGTCCTGCTGTTCGCGGCTGAACACGAAGATCAGGTTGAGGCGCTGCAGGTAGCGGTTCTTCAGGTCTTCCAGCTGTTCGCGGAACATCGCGGCGTTGCTGGAGCGGTTGCCGTAGAGCACGGTGACGCGGCTGTGCGGCTCGCTTTCCAGGGTGGTCTTGACGATCGACAGGATCGGCGTGATGCCGCTGCCGGCGGCCACCGCCAGATAGTTGCCGTGGCGCGCCGCATCCAGCTGCACGTTGAAGTGGCCGGCCGGCGGCATCACTTCCAGGCTGGCGCCGGCCTTCAGCGCCTCGTTGGCGTAGGCCGAGAAGCGCCCGCCGGGCACGCGCTTGATCGCCACGCGCAGCTCGCCGTCGTTGACGCCGCTGCAGATGGAGTAGGAGCGGCGCACTTCCTCGCCGTCCAGCTGGGCGCGCACCACCAGGTGCTGGCCCTGCTCGAAGCGGAAGCTGTCCTGCAGGTCCTGGGGGACGTCGAAGGCGATGGACACGGCGTCGCGGGTCTCCGGGCGCACTTCGCGGATCTTCAGGCTGTGGAATTTGCTCATTGTTCTTCTCCGGCGGCGAGGCCGCTCAGATGCACTTGAAATAGTCGAAGGGTTCGCGGCAATCGAGGCAGCGGTACAGCGCCTTGCAGGCCGTGGAGCCGAACTGGCTGAGCTGCTCGGTGTGCAGGCTGCCGCACTGCGGGCAGCGCACTTCCGGTGTCTCGCCGAGCAGGCTGCGCTTGCTGGTGCTGCCGGCCGGCGGGGCGATGCCGTATTCGCGCAGCGCCTGGCGGCCGGCGTCGCTGATCCAGTCGGTGGTCCAGGCCGGGTCCAGGCGGCGTTCCAGCTGCGGCGCTGCGAAGCCGGCGTGTTCCAGGGCCTGCTGGATGTCCTGCTCGATGACCTCGGTGGCCGGGCAGCCGGAGTAGGTGGGGGTGACCACCACGTGCAGGTGCCCGCCGTACCAGTCCAGGCCGCGGACGATGCCGAGGTCGACCACGCTGACCACCGGCACTTCCGGGTCCATCACCTGGCCCAGCACGTGCCAGGCGCGGCTGAGGTCGTCGGCGGAGCCTGCGCGCGCGCCGCGGTCGCTGGCGATCAGCTCACCAGGTCGCATCGGGGTAGGCCCGCTGGAGGAACTGCATCTCGGCCAGGAGGATGCCCAGGTGCTCGGTGTGCAGGCCGCGGCGGCCGCTGAGGTAGAAGTGCACCGCGGGCTCGGGCAGCGGCAGGGTGGCGCTGGCGAAGATGTCGGCGACCTTGGCGCGCCAGGCGGCGGCCAGCTCTTCCGGGTTGGGCGCCACGCCCTCGGCGAACAGGCGCTGTTCCACCTCATCCGCGTTGGTCATCTCGACGGTGAAGCGCCATACCTGCGGAATCGCCGCCAGCATGCGCGCGTGGCTTTCCTCGGTGCCGTCGCCCAGGCGCTCGATCCACTCGCCGGAGCGGCGCAGGTGGTAGGTGACTTCCTTCAGGCCCTTGGCGGCGATGGCGGCGATGCGCGCGTCGCTGGAATCGCTGAGGGCGCGCAGCACGTGGAAGTGCCAGGCGTCGTAGAGGAACTGCTTGGCCATGGTCACGGCGAAGTCGCCGTTGGGCTGCTCGACCAGCAGCAGGTTGCGGAAGGCGCGCTCGTCGCGGCGGAAGGCCAGGTGGTCGGCGTCGCGGCCGTCGTCCAGCAGCTCGGCTGCGTACTCGTACCAGTTGCGCGCCTGGCCGACCAGGTCGAGGCCGACGTTCATCAGCGCCAGCTCTTCTTCCAGGGCCGGGGCGCGGCCGCACCATTCGCACAGGCGCTGGCCCTGGACCAGGGCGCTGTCGGCGAGGCGCAGCAGGTATTCGATCTTGTCGTTATGCGGGTTCATGCACGCGATCTCACATGTGGCCGACTTCGGGCGGCAGCTTGTAGAAGCTGGCGTGGCGGTAGACCTTGTCCTGCGCCGGGTCGAACAGCGGGTCCTTCTCGTCGGGCGAGGAGGCGGTGATCAGCGCCGAGGGCACCACCCACAGGCTCACGCCTTCGTTGCGGCGGGTGTACAGCTCGCGGGCGTTCTCGATGGCCATCGCGGCGTCGGCGGCATGCACGCTGCCGACGTGCTTGTGGTTGAGGCCGTGCTTGCTGCGCACGAAGACTTCAAAAAGGGTCCATTCGCTCATGGTGTTCTCCTCGCGGCTCAGGCGGCGTCGCGTTTGCGTTGTTGTTTTTTACGGGCATGGGCGACCGCGGCTTCGCGGACCCAGGCGCCGCTCTCGATGGCGTTGCGGCGGGTGGCGACGCGCTCGGCGTTGCACGGGCCGTTGCCCTTGAGCACTTCGTAGAATTCTTCCCACTGGATTTCGCCGAAGTCGTAGTGGCCGCGTTCCTCGTTCCACTTCAGGTGCGGGTCGGGGGCGGTGCAGCCGAGCAGTTCCAGCTGCGGCACGGTCTGGTCGACGAAGCGCTGGCGCAGCTCGTCGTTGCTCTGCCGCTTGATCTTCCAGGCCATGGACTGGGCGCTGTTGGGCGAGTGCTCGTCGCTGGGGCCGAACATCATCAGTGCCGGCCACCAGAGGCGGTCGATGGCGTCCTGGACCATGTCCTTCTGCGCCTGGGTGCCGTGGCGCATCATGGTCAGGAGGATTTCGTAGCCCTGGCGCTGGTGGAAGCTCTCTTCCTTGCAGATGCGGATCATCGCGCGCGAATAGGGGCCGTAGGAGGTGCGCTGCAGCACCACCTGGTTGACGATGGCGGCGCCGTCCACCAGCCAGCCCACCGCGCCCATGTCGGCCCAGTTTAGCGTCGGGTAGTTGAAGATGCTGGAGTACTTGGCGCGACCGGCGTGCAGCTTGGCGACTTCCTCGTCGCGGTCGGCGCCGAGGGTTTCCATGGCGCTGTACAGGTACAGGCCGTGGCCGGCTTCGTCCTGGATCTTCGCCATCAGCTGCAGCTTGCGCTTGAGCGTCGGCGCGCGGGTGACCCAGTTGCCCTCCGGCAGCATGCCGACGATTTCCGAGTGGGCGTGCTGGGAAATCTGCCGGATCAGGGTCTGGCGGTAGGCGTCGGGCATCCAGTTCTTCGCCTCGATCTTGATCTCGGCGTCGATCTTCTCCTGGAAGGCACGCTCCTCGGGGGACATGTCCTCGAGCGACTTGACGCGCTTTACGCCAGTCTCGACCAGTTGTGCATACATGCTGTGTCTCCAGCCTTTGTTCTGTTGTGGGGAGGCCTTGGCCATGGCGCTATTTTTAAATGATACAGAAAGCAATGTCTAACACTAAATAGTGTGTCGTATGTGTTTTTTGTATCGCTTTGGGGGTAGACGGGGGTGGAACGTTGGGCGCCAGTGGAAGGCTTGTAGTGACTGGTTGCTGGAATTTGCGGCTATCTGGCGGTGAACGTGATGATAGAGGAGGGCCTGGATCTGGCGGGTGGTCGCGGCTCCGGCGCGATACCGGAGTGATGAATGGAGGGGTTAAAGCGATACGTAAAATTCGGCTCAGGTTGGAATGTGTGTTTTCGATGGCGCCCGCCGGGGCGGGCGCCGGTATCGGTTCAAGCGTCGACGATCATCTGGAAGCCGCCGAAGATCATGCGCTGGCCGTCGAAGGGCATGGACTGGAAGTTGTCCTTCAGGCGTGGGTCTTCCATGACCTTCTTCATTCCGGCGTCGCGTACCTCGCGGGACGGCCAGGTGATCCAGGAGAACACCACGGCCTCGTCGTCCTTGCGTTTCACGGCCATGGGGAAGGAGGTCAGCTTGCCTTCGGGGACGTCGTCGCCCCAGCACTCGACCACGCTGAGCGCGCCGTACTCCTTGAAGACCACCGCCGCCTTGCGGGCCAGCTCGGTGTAGGCCTCGCGGTTGGCAGTGGGGACGGGGACGATGAAGCCGTCGATGTAGTTCATGGTGGGGCTCCCTTTGCTGTTTGAGGGGGAGGTGGGTCTCCCGTGGGGGTCGATTGCTAGTCGTTCAGGGTGGGGGAGTATCGACAGGGGTGTGGCGGAAGGTGATGGGCGGTCGGGGGCTGGGTTTGAGAGCGCCCTCTCCCTAACCCTCTCCCTGAAGGGAGAGGGGACTGTCCTCTGCCTGCTGAAGCATCCGAGTACTCCTGCGGTTCCCGGCTGACGCTTGACTTCCCGTCCACGCCGGACGGCTCCCTCTCCCTTCAGGGAGAGGGCTGGGGAGAGGGAGCGGAGGTCCGCTTGACGATGAAGCCAAGCCTTACCTCTCAATGCCGACTGGCCACCGCCGCCCCAATCCCCGTCATCGACCGGATGAACTGCCCCAGGTACCGCCCACGCTCCGCTTCCGCCCGCGCCGAGCGGTCGCTCACCGAGAACCCCCAGGCCGCCAGGAAGGCCGCGCTCATGGAGAACAGCGCCGGGTTGCTGTAGGGGAACACCGCTTCGGCGTTGCCCAACACCGCCACCCACACCGGCGGGCCGAGCACCAGCAGGGCGATGGCGGTGAGCAGGCCGGCCAGGCTGCCGGCCACCGCGCCGCGGGTGGTCAGGCCGCGCCAGAACATCGAGAGGAACAGCACCGGGAAGTTCACCGAGGCGGCGATGGCCAGCACCAGGCCGGAGAGGAAGGCGATGTTCTGCGACTCGAAGAGCACGCCGAGGATCACCGCCAGCACGCCGATGCCCAGGGTGGCCAGGCGCGACACGCGCATTTCCTCGGCCTCGCTGGCCTGGCCCTTGCGCAGCACGCAGGCGTAGAGGTCGTGGGACACCGCCGAGGCCGCCGACAGCGCCAGGCCCGCTACCACCGCGAGGATGGTGGCGAAGGTCACCGCGCAGATGAAGCCGAGGAACAGGTTGCCGCCCACCGCCTGGGCCAGGTGCACGGCGACCATGTTGCCGCCGCCGATCAGCGCGCCCTCGGCGGTGCGGAAGGCCGGGTTGTTGCCGACCATGACGATGGCGCCGAAGCCTACGGCGATCAGCAGCAGGTAGAAGTAGCCGATGAAGCCGGTGGCGTAGAACACGCTCTTGCGCGCCTCGCGGGCGTCGCTGACGGTGAAGAAGCGCATCAGGATGTGCGGCAGGCCGGCGGTGCCGAACATCATGCCCAGGGCCAGGGAGATGGCGTCCACCGGGTTCGCCAGCAGGCCGCCCGGCGCCATGATCGCCATGCCCTTGGCGTGCACTTCGCTGGCCGCGGCGAACATCGCCTCGCTGCTGAAGCCGAAGTGGCGCAGCACCATGAAGGCCATGAAGCTGGTGCCCGAGAGCAGCAGCACGGCCTTGATGATCTGCACCCAGGTGGTGGCCAGCATGCCGCCGAAGGTCACGTAGCAGACCATCAGCGCGCCCACCACCAGCACCGCCTGCAGGTAGCTCAGGCCGAACAGCAGTTCGATCAGCTTGCCGGCGCCGACCATCTGCGCCACCAGGTACAGCAGCGCCACGATCAGCGTGCCGAAGGCCGCGGTGATGCGGATCGGCGCCTGCTCCAGGCGGTAGGCGACCACGTCGGCGAAGGTGTACTTGCCCAGGTTGCGCAGGCGCTCGGCGATCAGGAACAGGATGATCGGCCAGCCGGCGAGCACGCCCAGGGCGTAGAGCAGGCCGTCGTAGCCGCTGGCGAACATCATCGCCGAGATACCCAGGAAGGACGCCGCGGAGATCATGTCGCCGGCGATCGCCAGGCCGTTCTGCATGCCGGTGAGGCCGCCGCCGGCGGTGTAGAAGTCCGCCGCCGAGCGGGTGCGCAGGGCGGCCCAGCGGGTGATGGCCAGGGTGGACAGGACGAAGGCCAGGAACAGGCCGATGGCGTGCCAGTTCAGCGGGCGTTCGGCGCCGGCGGCCAGGGCCGGCTCGGACAGCGCCAGGCCGGCGAGCAGGAACAGGGCCTTCATGCCTGGGCCTCCTGCTTGAGCCGGTCGTTCAGCGGGTCCAGCACCTTGTTGGTCTGGTGCACGTAGAGGCCGGTGAGCAGCACCGAGAGCAGGATCAGGCCGACGCCGGCGAGCATGCCGACGCTGGTCACCCCGCCGGCGAGCGGGCGGCCCAGCAGGCCGGGGGCGAAGGCCACCAGCAGGACGAAGCCGTAGTAGGCCAGCAGCAGGGTGGCGGTAAGGGACCAGGTGAGGCGTTGCTTGCGGCGGACGAGCAGGAGGAAGTCCGGGTGTTCCCGGAGGCGTTCCAGGGGCAGGGTCATGGCGCGCTCTCTGTTGTTGTGAGGTTGTCGAGGCGGTTTGTGTGATACGTAAATATATTGTTTGTTTGTAATTACGTATCGGAATTGATTGTCGCTCAGCGGGCGTGGGGCGGGGAGGGTGGTGCGGGCGAAGTTCGTGTCGGGATGTTGCCGGGAGAGGGCTTTTCGTAGGAGCGAACCGCCCAGCGCAAGAGCGTTCGCGAGCAAGCTCGCTCCTACAGGGTGTGGGGTCGCGTGCCAACGAGAAACTCCCCGCCGCAGCCCCGTAGGATGGGTTGAGCTTGCGATACCCATCGGGCCATGGTGATGGGTATCGCTTCGCTCAACCCATCCTACGAAAAGCATCACGGCGCAATCGCCGGCAGGGCACCGCGTGCAAACGAAAAACCCCGCCTCGGCGGGGTTTTCGTGGCGCGGGGCGATCAGCCCTGGTTGCGTTTGTCGAACACGTGGCAGGCCTTGCCTTCGGAGCGCTTGAGGCTGTGGAACGGCTGGATCAGGATGCGCGCGCTGATGCCGATGTGCGTCTTCACCTGCTTGCTCAGCTCGTTGGCCACCTGTTTCTGCTGCTCGGCGTCCAGGTGCTGCAGTTCGTGTTTGAGCTCGACGTGCACGTCCATGCTGTCCATGTTGCCGTTGCGATACAGGTGGATTTCGTAGACTTCGGCCAACTGTTTCACTTTAAGCACCTGCTCTTCGATCTGCGTGGGGAACACGTTCACCCCGCGGATGATCAGCATGTCGTCGCTGCGCCCGGTGATCTTGTCGATGCGCCGCATCGGCCGCGCGGTGCCCGGCAGCAGGCGGGTGAGGTCGCGGGTGCGGTAGCGGATCATCGGCAGCGCTTCCTTGGACAGCGAGGTGAACACCAGCTCGCCGTATTCGCCGTCGGGCAGCACCGCGCCGGTGGCCGGGTCGATGATCTCCGGGTAGAAGTGGTCTTCCCAGACGGTCGGGCCGTCCTTGGTCTCGGCGCATTCCATGGCCACACCCGGGCCCATGATCTCGGACAGCCCGTAGATGTCCAGGGCGGTGATGCCCAGGCGCTCTTCCACGGCTCGGCGCAGTTCGGCGGTCCACGGCTCGGCGCCGAAGATGCCCAGGCGCAGCTTGAGGCTGTGCGGGTCGATGCCCTGGCGCTCGATCTCGTCGGCCAGGTTGAGCATGTAGGACGGGGTGACCATGATGATGTCCGGCTGGAAGTCGCGGATCAGCTGGACCTGCTTCTCGGTCTGGCCGCCGGACATCGGGATCACCGTGCAACCCAGGCGCTCGGCGCCGTAGTGGGCGCCCAGGCCGCCGGTGAACAGGCCATAGCCGTAGGACACGTGGACCTTGTCGCCCTTGCGCCCGCCGGCGGCGCGGATCGAGCGCGCCACCACGTTGGCCCAGGTGTCGATGTCGTTCTGCGTGTAGCCGACCACGGTGGGCTTGCCGGTGGTGCCGCTGGAGGCGTGCAGGCGCACGATCTCGCTCTGCGGCACGGCGAACATGCCGTAGGGGTAGTTGTCGCGCAGGTCGTTCTTGCCGGTGAAGGGGAACTTCGCCAGGTCGTCGAGGGATTTCAGGTCGTCGGGGTGCACGCCGGCTTCGGCGAAGCGCTGGCGGTACAGTGGGACGTTGTCGTAGGCGTGCTTCAGGCTCCAGCGCAGACGGTCCAACTGGTGCTGGCGCAGTTCATCGACGCTGGCGGTCTCCAGCGGGTCGAGCAGGGCGCGTTCGGCATCATGGTACATATTCATGGGTTCACTCGATTTGTTCTTGTACGCCAGCCCGCGTGCGGGCTGCGAGTGTCATGGGGGGAGGATACGCCCCCCGCGGAATCCGGTCTTTGCGCTTCTGGCCAGGGTCTTTGGCGTCCCTGCCAGAGTTACTGCGGCAGGCGCTCGATGACCATGGCGATGCCCTGGCCGACGCCGATGCACATGGTGCACAGGGCGTAGCGGCCGCCGCGCTCTTCCAGTTCGTGCAGCGCGGTGGTGACCAGGCGCGCGCCGCTCATGCCCAGCGGGTGGCCCAGGGCGATGGCGCCGCCGTTGGGGTTGACCCGCGCGTCGTCGTCGGCCAGGCCCAGTTCGCGCAGCACGGCCAGGCCCTGGGCGGCGAAGGCTTCGTTGAGTTCGATCACGTCCATGTCGTTGAGGCTCAGGCCGGTCAGCTCCAGCACCTTGCGCGTCGCCGGCACCGGGCCGATGCCCATGATCCGCGGCTCGACGCCGGCCACCGCCATGCCGACCACCCGGCCGCGGGCCTTCAGGCCGTGGCGCTGGGCCGCCTGCGGGCTGGCCAGCAGCAGCGCGCAGGCGCCGTCGTTGACCCCCGAGGCGTTGCCGGCGGTGACGCTGCCGCCTTCGCGGAACGGCGTGCCGAGCCTGGCCAACTGTTCCAGGGTGGTGTCGCCGCGCGGGTGCTCGTCATGCTCGACCACCTTGGCCGGGCCTTTGCGCTGGGGAATTTCCACCGGGACGATTTCCTTCGCCAGGCGGCCGCGGGCCTGGGCGGCGGCGGCCTTGTGCTGGCTGCGCAGGGCGAAGGCGTCCTGGTCGGCGCGGGAGATGTCGAACTGTTCGGCGACGTTCTCCGCGGTTTCCGGCATGGAGTCGATGCCGAACTGCGCCTTCATCAGCTTGTTGACGAAGCGCCAGCCGATGGTGGTGTCGAAGATCTCTGCCGTGCGGCCGAAGGCCTGCTCGGACTTGCCCATGACGAAGGGCGCGCGGGACATGGATTCCACGCCGCCGGCGAGCATCAGCCCGGCCTCGCCGCAGCGCAGGGCGCGGGCGGCGTTGCCGATGGCGTCCAGGCCCGAGCCGCACAGGCGGTTGATGGTGGTGCCCGGCACTTCCTGGGGCAGACCGGCCAGCAGCGAGGCCATGTGCGCGACGTTGCGGTTGTCCTCGCCGGCCTGGTTGGCGCAGCCGAGGATGACGTCGTCGATGGCGCTCCAGTCCAGCTGCGGGTGGCGCTGCACCAGGGCCTTGAGCGGGATGGCGGCGAGGTCGTCGGCGCGCACGCTGCTGAGGGCGCCGGCGTAGCGGCCGATGGGCGTGCGCACGGCGTCGATGATCAGGGCGTCGCTGAGGGTGGCGTTGGTCATTCGGGGGTCTCCTGCGTCAGCACGGTGCCGCGCACTTTGTAGGATTTGCCGTGGAACAGGGCGATCAGCTGTCCGTGCTGGTTTTCGATGCGCACGTCGTAGTTGCCGGTGCGGCCGCTGCGGCTCTGCTCGCTGGCCGTGGCGGTCAGTTCGTCGCCCAGGCGCGCCGGGGCCACGTAGTCGATGCTGCAGCCGATGGCCACGGTGGCTTCGTCATAGCTGTTGCAGGCGAAGGCGAAGGCCGAGTCGGCCAGGGCGAAGAGGAAGCCGCCGTGGCAGGTGCCGTGGCCCTGGATCATGTCCTCGCGCACCGGCATGCGCAGTTGCGCGCTGCCGGGGCCGGCGTCGAGCAGGGCGATGCCCAGGCGCTGGGTGGCCTGGTCGCGGCTGAACATGGCGTCGGCGCAGGCGCGGGCCAGTCGTTCGGGGGTGCGTTCAGTCATACAGGCGGCTCCCTTCGGCGTGCTTGCGGCGCAGCAGCAGGGACGGGCGGTAGCGTTCCTCGCCGTAGCTGCGTTGCAGGTTGTCCAGAGTGCGCAGCACGTAGCCGACGCCGATGGCTTCGGCCCAGGCCAGCGGGCCGCGCGGGTAGTTGACGCCGGCGCGCATGGCCAGGTCGATGTCGGCGGCCGAGCCCACGCCTTGCAGCACGGCGTCTGCCGCTTCGTTGGCGAGCATGGCCACGGTGCGCAGCACGGCCAGGCCGGGCAGGTCGGCCAGGGCGGTGACCTTCAGGCCGGCGCGGCGCAGCAGGGCCACGGCCTGGTCGCGGGCTTCGGCGCTGGTGTCGGCGGACCAGCCGATGGCGATGCGCGAGGCCTTGGCGTAGTCCAGCGCCAGGTCGAACAGCACCAGGTTGCGCAGGCCGTCGTCCTTGGCGCGCAGGCTGGCCAGGCGGCCGTCGGAGAGCGCCAGCACCGCGTCGCCGACGCGCAGCAGGCCGCTGCCGGCGCGCTCGATCACTTGCACGCCGGCATCCTTCAGGCGCTGCACCAGCGGCTGGGCCACGCCCAGGTCGCCTTCGACCACGCAGCAGGCCACTTCGGCGATGCTGTCCAGCTCGGCCGCCTGCGGGCGCTCGGCGCCTTCGGCATAGTCGTAGAAGCCACGGCCGCTCTTGCGGCCCAGGCGGCCGGCGTCCACCAGCTCCTTCTGGATCAGCGAGGGCTGGAAGCGGAAGTCGCCGTAGTAGGCGGCGAATACCGAGCAGGTCACCGCGTAGTTGACGTCGTGGCCGATCAGGTCGGTCAGCTCGAAGGCGCCCATGCGGAAGCCGCCGGCATCGCGCAGCAGGGCGTCGAGGCTGGCGCAGTCGGCGGCGCCTTCCTGCAGCAGGCGCAGGCTTTCGGCGTAGAACGGGCGGGCCACGCGGTTGACGATGAAGCCGGGGGTGGAGCGGGTATGCACCGGCTGCTTGCCCCAGTGCTTCGCGGTGGCGTGCAGGGCCTTGGCCAGTTCCGGGCAGGTCGCAAGGCCCGAGACGATTTCCACCAGGGCCATCAGCGGCGCCGGGTTGAAGAAGTGCATGCCGATCACCCGCTCGGGGTGCTTGAGGCCGGCGGCGAGGCTGGTGATGGACAGCGAGGAGGTGTTGCTGGCGAGGATGCAGTCGGCCGCGCACAGCGCTTCCAGCTGGTTCAGCAGGCCGCGCTTGACCTCCAGGTTCTCGACGATGGCCTCGATTACCAGGCGCGCATCGGCCAGGGCCTCGATGGCTTCCACCGGTTGCAGGCGAGCGACTATGGCGCTGCGCTGCTCGGCGTCGAGCTTGCCTTTCTCGACCAGGCGGCCGAGCTGGCGGTCGATGCCGTCGATGGCCTGGGCGGCGGCGCCCGGGCGGTTGTCGTAGAGCTTCACCGGGTGGCCGGCCTGGGCCGCCACCTGGGCGATGCCGGCGCCCATGGCGCCGGCGCCGATCACCGCGACCTGGGCATTGATATCCAGTGCGTGCATGTCAGCGGCCCTTGAAGCTGGGGGTGCGTTTTTCCATGAAGGCGCCGACGCCTTCGCGGTAGTCCTCGCTGCGCCCGGCCAGGCGCTGCAGGTCGCGCTCCAGCTCCAGCTGCTCGTCGAAGCTGTTGTTCAGGCTGGCGTTGAGGCTGCGCTTGATCAGCGCCAGGCCGTAGGTCGGCTGGGTGGCCAGGTGGCGGGCCAGCTTGAGGGCTTCCTCGCGCAGGTTGGCATCGTCCACCACCTGGTAGATCAGGCCCCATTGCTCGGCCTGCTCGGCGGACAGGCGGTTGCCCAGCAGGGCCAGGGCCTTGGCGCGGGCCAGGCCGACCAGCCGCGGCAGCGTCCAGGTGCCGCCGGAATCGGGGATCAGGCCAATCTTGCAGAAGGCCTGGATGAAGCTGGCCGAACGCGCCGCCAGGACCAGGTCGCAGGCCAGCGGGATGTTCGCCCCGGCGCCGGCGGCCACGCCGTTGACCGCGCAGATGACCGGCAGCGGCAGGTCGCGCAGGGTGCGGATCAGCGGGTTGTAGAACTTCTCGATGGACTCGCCCAGGTCGGGCATCTCGGCGCCCGGGGCGACATTGCGGTCGGACAGGTCCTGCCCGGCGCAGAAGCCGCGGCCTTCGCCGGTCAGCAACAGCACGCGGGCCTCTTCGCTCTGGCGCACCTGCTTGAGCGCTTCGCGCACCTCGCCGTGCATCCTGGCGTTGAAGCTGTTCAGCTGCTCCGGGCGGTTCAGGCTGAGGAGGGCGACGCCGTCCTCGATGGAAAACAGGATGTGCTCGAAGGTCATGGGCGGGCTCGCTCCATCAATCGGTATATAGAAAGGAAGAGGCTTCAGCGGCCGAGGAAGCGCGCCGGGCGTTTTTCCTGGAAGGCGCGGATGCCTTCCTCGCGGTCGGCGGTGCCGGCCAGCAGGGTGAAGGCGTGGCGCTCGAAGCGCAGGCCGCTGGCCAGGTCCGTGTCCTGGGCCTTGAGCAGCGCTTCCTTGGCCATGCGCACGGCCAGCGGCGCCTTGCGCGCGATGACGCGGGCGACCTGCAAGGCACGCTCGACGGTGAATTCGGGTTGGGTGACTTCGCTGACCAGGCCGGCGCGCAGGGCGTGGCGGGCGTCGATGGCCTCGCCGGTGAGGACCATCTGCATGGCCAGGGACTTGCCCACCGCGCGCAGCAGGCGCTGGGTGCCGCCGGCGCCGGGGATGATGCCGAGGTTGATTTCCGGCTGGCCGAAGCGGGCGTCCTCGCCGGCGATGAGGATGTCGGCGTGCATCGCCAGTTCGCAGCCGCCGCCCAGGGCGAAGCCGTTGACCGCGGCGATCAGCGGCTTGGCGAAGGCGGTGATGCGCTGCCAGTGGGCTACGCGCGGGTCGTCGAGGATGCCGACCAGGTCGCGCTCGGCCATCTCCTTGATGTCGGCGCCGGCGGCGAAGGCCTTGCGGCTGCCGGTGATGACCACCACGCGGGTCTCGGCGTCGCGCTCGGCGGCGTCCAGTTCCGCGGCCAGTTCGCCCAGCAGTTCGGTGTTCAGGGCGTTGAGCGCCTCGGGGCGCTGCAGGGTGATCAGGCGGACGCCGTCCTCGGGCGCCTGCACGGCGAGGGTACGAGGCATGTAAAGCTCCTCAGGCTGCACGCACGGCCTGAGGCCGGCTCATTGGAATTGTTATGCGGGCCCGTCGCGCCTCTTTGGGTGCGGACGGGCCCTGGCTGGCATCCAGTATATGCCTTAAGTGATACAAAACAACAATAACAAAATTGATTTATGTGTCTCGTATGTCGAGCGAGCTGCCAGGTTCGGGCTTCCGCAAGGGGCTGCGAAGCCCGTTGGGCAAGGGCTGAGAGCTATAGGGTTTGCGGCTTGGCAGGCGTGCCGGTGGTCGCTCGGGAAAGCGATACAGCATCGGGCGCATTGACGATCGGATTTGTTGTGATACAAGATTTTCCAAACAACGAATCACGACGGGTCGCTTTCCCGTCCCGCCTTGCCGGCGCCCCTGGCGCCGCCGTGCACAAGGAGCCACCCCGATGCCGTCCGTCGCCTGCGCGCTGGAACCCTTCGCCGAAGCTGGATGCCCGTTCAGGGTGCAGCGCCACCTCGAACTGCCCGAAGAGGAGGCCTGAGATGCCCTGCTACAGCCTTGAAGGTCTGACCCCGGTGGTCGACCCGACCGCCTATGTCCACCCCACGGCGGTGCTGATCGGCGACGTCATCGTCGGCCCCGGCTGCTACGTGGGGCCGCTGACGGCGCTGCGCGGCGACTTCGGGCGGATCATCCTGGAGGAGGGCGCCAACCTGCAGGACACCTGCGTCATGCATGGCTTCCCGGACAGCGACACGGTGGTCGAGCGCAACGGCCACATCGGCCATGGCGCGGTGCTGCACGGCTGCCGCATCGGCGCCGACGCCCTGGTGGGGATGAACGCGGTGGTGATGGACAAGGCGCACATCGGCGAGCGCTGCATCGTCGCCGCCACCGCCTTCGTCAAGGCCGGTTTCGAATGCCCGCCGCAGAGCCTGGTGATGGGCTCGCCGGCCACGGTCAAGCGCGAGCTGAGCGAGCAGGAAATCGCCTGGAAGCAGCGCGGCACCGCCGAATACCAGCAATTGAGCAAGCGCTGCCTGGCCAGCTTGGTGGAATGCCAGCCGCTGGCCGCGGTGGAGGCCGGCCGCCCGCGCCTGGGCGATTCCGGGTTCCGCCCGAAGGGGCAGGGCGCATGAGCTTCATTGGGGTTCGCTCCAATGGCCAGGCGGCCCGGCGGGCAGGTATAGTCGGCGCTTTATCCGCGCCCGACCGAGCCATGAGCAGTCTCGCCCCGCTGAACCAACTGATCGCCCGCTTCCAGGAACAGACGCCGATCCGCGCCAGTTCGCTGATCATCACCCTTTATGGCGACGCCATCGAACCCCATGGCGGCACCGTCTGGCTGGGCAGCCTGATCGGCCTGCTGGAGCCCATGGGGATCAACGAGCGGCTGATCCGCACTTCGATCTTCCGCCTGACCAAGGAAGGCTGGCTGACCGCCGAGAAGGTCGGCCGGCGCAGCTACTACAGCCTCACCGGCACCGGCCGGCGGCGTTTCGAGAAGGCCTTCAAGCGCGTGTACAGCCCCGGCCTGCCGGCCTGGGACGGCGCCTGGACGCTGGTGCTGCTGTCGCAACTGGCGGCGGACAAGCGCAAGCAGGTGCGCGAGGAGCTGGAATGGCAGGGCTTCGGCGCCATCGCCCCGAGCGTGCTGGCCTGCCCGCGCTGCGACCGCGCCGACCTCACCGCGACCCTGCTGGACCTGGACGCGCTGGACGACAGCATCGTCTTCGAGACCCACGCCCAGGAGGTGCTCGCCTCCAAGGCCATGCGCCTGCAGGTGCGCGAGAGCTGGAAGATCGACGAACTGGGCCAGCACTACAGCGAATTCATCCGCCTGTTCCGCCCGTTGTGGCAGGCGCTGCGCGAGCCGGGCGAGCCGGATGCCCAGGACTGTTTCCTGGCGCGCACCCTGCTGATCCACGAATATCGCAAATTGCTACTGCGCGACCCGCAACTGCCGGACGAACTGCTCCCCGGCGACTGGGAAGGGCGCGCGGCGCGGCAGCTGTGCCGCAACCTCTACCGCCTGGTGTACGCCAGGGCCGAGGTGTGGCTGAACAGCGCCCTGGAGACCGCCGACGGCCCCTTGCCGGATGCCGGCGAGAGCTTCTACCGGCGCTTCGGAGGATTGAACTGAGCCAGGCTGGCTCGAAACATGCTTCACAAGCGCCGGACCGAGGCGGCGCTGCGGGACCACCGGCCGGACGGCCGGACCATGACGGGCGCCTGCCTGAGCGTCCGCTGATAAAAACAATGCGTGCATGAGGCTTTAGGTCATGAACCCTTCATCGATTTCCAGGGATGAGGCTTTCGAAGCGTGGTTGTGCCAGGTCAACCAGGCGTGCGGGCGTTTCGACGCGCGCACCCTGGGGCCGTCCTTCCACGGGAAGCTGCGGGAGTACCAGGGCGGTGCCATCAAGCTCAGCGTGGTCGACATGTCCCAGGTGCACCTGTACCGCACCAGCAAGGAGGTCAGCGCCAGCGGCAACGGCCACTTCTACGCGGTGTTCCAGCTCGACGGGCGCTCGCGCCTGGAGCAGGACGGCAGCCGCGTGCAGCTGGCGCGCGGCGACATCACCCTGGTGGACGCCAACCGCCCCTGCGACATGACCTACGAGGAAGACTCGCGGCAGCTGTCGCTGATCCTCCCGCGCCAGGTGCTGGAGCGCGGCCTGCGCTTCTCCGGCATCGACTGCGCGCGGCGCATCCCGGCCAGCTCGCCGGTGGCGGTGCTGGCCAACACCCTGATCCTCGAAACCACCCGCCAGAACGGCCTGGGCATGCAGGAAAGCGAGGCCACCCTCGACGCCCTGGTCAGCCTGCTGCGCCCGGCGCTGGCCGGCGCGGAAGCCGAGGGCGACAGCCATGAAAGGCTGTTCCGCAAGGCGCTGGCCTTCATCGACGAGCACATCGGCGCCGAGGAACTCTGCCCGGAACTGATCGCCCGCGAAGTGGGGGTATCGGTGCGCGGCCTGTACCGCATGTTCGCCAAGAAGGGCCTGGTGGTGGCGCAGTACATCAAGAACCGCCGCCTGGACTTCTGCGCCGAATCCCTGCGCAACGCGGCGGGCGAGCAGAAGCTGTCGGCGCTGGGGTATGCCTGGGGGTTCTCGGATTCCAGCTACTTCTCCACGGCGTTCAAGTCGCGCTTCGGGGTTTCGCCGGGGGAGTATCGGAAGCGGTATGTGCATTGATATAAGAGCCGCTGGAGGCTGGAAGCTGGAAGCAAGAGCGCCAAGAGCACCTCTCTGAAGGGAGAGAGGCAGCTTCGTAGGGCGAATAACCGTTCGCGGTTATCCGCCGTCGGCCAGAACGCCACCCCGGCTGCAAGCTGCAAGCAAGAGCGTGAAGAGCCCCTCTCCCCAACCCTCTCCCGCAAGCGGGAGAGGGGGCTGTCCGTGCCGAGAGGAGAAATGGTTTCAGCTGGAGTCCGCGGTGCTAGCCAGGCCGGCTGCGCGCACCTGCTTTTCGTAGGAGCGAGCTTGCTCGCGAACGGGGGCTCCCTGTGGCACTGGCATATCAGGTCGACTCCGCTCCCTCTCCCCAGCCCTCTCCCTGAAGGGAGAGGGGGCTTGTCCGTGCCGAGAGGGGGCCTGGTTCCAGACGGCAATCCCTGTGCTAGCCGGCTAACTCCAGAACATCCAACCCTGCCCAACGGTCCCCTCTCCCTTCAGGGAGAGGGTTAGGGAGAGGGTGCTCTTGGGGCCGGCACCATAGCCTCCCAGCCCCGTAGGATGGGTTGAGCGAAGCGATACCCATCGCCCCCACCGCATGGGTTTCGCAAACGAAAAGCCACGAAAGCCCCTCGGCGCAGCCGGCGAGACGGTTGACCCCACCGCTCTTGCTTCCAGCTTCCAGCCTCCAGCGGCTCTTCTGGCACCCCCACCAACACGACTGGCACACAGAAAAACACCCGCACTCGCGCCCCTGGCGACAATCGTCCTCGACCGGCACCTGCCTTGTGCCCGGCCGATAAGAATCGATCGAGAGTGCCCCTGCATGCTTTTCACCGTGAAAACCCGAATCAAGACCGGCCTCTGCGGCCTGTTGCTGGCCGTGGCCGGCGCCCAGTCCGGGCTGGCCCTGGCCGATGACCTGGCCGCCAAGGGCCAGGCCGTTTTCGAGCGCGACTGCTCCGTTTGCCATACCGCCAATGCCGGCGGTGCCAACATCATGGGGCCGAACCTGCATGGGGTGATCGGCCGCAACGCCGGCTCCCTGGCCGGTTTCAGCTATTCCCAGGCGATGAAGGACAAGGGCGCGGCCTGGAGCCGCGAGAGCCTCGAAGCCTTCGTCACCCAGCCCCAGGCCGCCGTGCCGGGCACCTACATGCCCTACCAGGGCCTGGCCGACGCCGACGAGCGCAAGGCCCTGAGCCTGTGGCTGAGCCAGCAGCACTGACCTTTCCCGGCCGCTCCCGGCGAGCGGTTCCCTGCCTGGCCCGCGGGCCGCAAGAACAGGAGTCACCATGAGCATCACCGCAACCCTGCCGCAGGTCGCCGAGTTCCTCCAGCGCCGCCACGGCTGCTTCATCGACGGCGCCTGGGTGGCCTACGACGGCCCCACCAGCGACGTGCTCAACCCGGCCACCGGCGAAACCATCGCGCAGATCGCCGACATCGATACCGACATGCTCGACCGCGCCGTGAAATCCGCCCACGCCGCCTTCAAGTCGCGCGTCTGGTCCGACCTGCGCCCGGCCGACCGCGAGCGCATCCTGCTGCGCTTCGCCGACCTGGTGGAGCAGCACGCCGAGGAACTGGCCCAGCTGGAAACCCTCAGCCAGGGCAAGTCGATCAACCTGACGCGCATGCTCGACGTCGGCGCCACCGTCGAGTTCATGCGCTACATGGCCGGCTGGGCGACCAAGATCGAGGGCCAGTCCCTGGACGTGTCCATCCCGCTGCCGCCGGGCACCAAGTTCACCGCCTTCACCCGCCGCGAGCCAGTGGGCGTGGTCGCCGGCATCGTGCCCTGGAACTTCCCGCTGATGATCGCCGTGTGGAAGCTGATGCCGGCCCTGGCCACCGGCAACACCGTGGTCATCAAGCCCGCTTCGGAAACCCCGCTGACCGCCCTGCGCCTGGCCGAGCTGGCCTTCGAGGCGGGCGTGCCGGCCGGGGTGTTCAACCTGGTCACCGGCGACGGTGCGCGCATCGGCGGCGGCCTGGCTTCGCACAAGCTGATCAGCAAGGTGTCCTTCACCGGCTCCACCGCGGTGGGCCGCAGCGTCGGCATCGCCGCCATGCAGAACATGACGCGCTTCGCCCTGGAACTGGGCGGCAAGAACCCGATGATCATCCTGGCCGACGCCGACATCGACAAGGCCGTGCAGGGCGCGCTGCTGGGCGGCCTGCTCAACAGCGGCCAGGTCTGCGCCGCGGCCTCGCGCTTCTATGTGCACGAGTCGCGCTACGCCGAGTTCGTCGAGAAGCTCGGCGCGGTGGTCGCCGGCATGAGCATCGGCCAGGGCATGGACGACACTGCGCAGATCACCCCGCTGGTGTCGCGCAAGCAGCAGGCCTCGGTGCTCAAGCACATCGAGACCGCCCGCCGCGAAGGCGCCCGGGTGGTCTGCGGCGGTGAGCCGATGGACTGCGACGGTTTCTTCGTGCGCCCGACCGTGCTGGCCGACGTCACCCAGGACATGGCCGTGGCCCACAATGAAGTCTTCGGCCCGGTGCTGGCGGTGCTTTCCTTCAAGGAAGAGGACCAGGCCATCGAGATGGCCAACGACAGCGAGTACGGCCTGGGCGCCAGCCTGTGGACCAACGACCTGACCCGCGCGATGAACCTGGTGCCGCGCATCGAATCCGGCACCGTGTGGGTCAACGCCCACGTGCTGCTGGACCCGAGCATGCCCTTCGGCGGCGTCAAGCAGTCCGGCATGGGCCGCGAGTTCGGCCGCGCGGTGGTCGAGGCCTACACCGAGATCAAGTCGGTGTGCATCGCCCACTGAGGGCGCCTTGCGTAGCGTGCCGCGCGGCGGCACGCTACGCCGCTTTCCCGGATGGCGGCAGAGGAGGCTGATCGCATGTTCGCCCTGACCCTGCGCGTGGCGCTGGCCTGCCTGCTGCCGTTCGCCGCCATCTTCCTGCTCGACGCCATGCCCGGCGTGCACCCGGCCTGGGACTTCGCCAACGTCGCCGGCTTCGTCGCCGGGGCTCTGTTCCTGCTGCTGTTCGCCTACACCGGCAAGCCCATGGCCCGGCCGCGGCACGATGGCAAGTTCTTCATGGTGCTGCACCGCGACCTGTCGTTCGTCGCCGCCGTATTGCTGGTCGTCCACGTGGCGGTGCTGCTGGTGGACGAGCCGCTGGTGCTCGACGAACTGCTGCCCGGCGCGCCCTGGCACATGCTCGCCGCCGATGGCGCGACCCTGCTCCTGCTGCTGATCCTGCCGCTGAGCCTGACCGCCGTGCGCCGGCGCATCTGGCCCAGGCATGCGGACTTCCGCCGCTGGCATTATGGGTGGAGCGCGGCCATCGTCGTGCTGGCCGGCGTGCACATGATCGGCGCCGGCTACTACAGCGGCGCCACCTGGAAGGCCGTGCTCTGGGGCGTGCTCAGCGTCGCCGCGCTGGCCTGGCCGCGGCTGCCGCGGCCCACGCCGCACTATGCCGAGGGCGGGCGCCGGCGGCACAGCGCCTACCTGGCCAGCCGCCTGAGCCTGGGCGTGCTCTGCGCCGGCCTGGCCCTGGCCGGGCTCTATGCGCTGCTCGGCAGCGTCGACCTGCCGCTGCTATGAAGCGCTGGTACCTGCTGTTGGCCATCCCGCTGCTGGCGGCCTTCGTCCTCGGCGCGCGGCATGGCCACGACCAACTGGTGCGCCAGCACCCGCTGCTGCCGATGAACTTCGACCACACCAACCACGGCAGCATCAACTGCGTCACCTGCCACCACGACTTCGTCGACCGCTCCACCTCGGCCTCGCCCAGCGGCAGCCGCACCTGCGTGCTCTGCCACAAGGAGTCGCCGCAGCTGGCCGTGACCATCGAGCACGACTTCCACCAGTTCTGCGAAAGCTGCCACCTCAAGCGCCTGCAATCCTTCCGGCAGGCCGGCCCGGTGCGTTCCTGCAAGGGCTGCCACACGCCGCCCGCGGTGGCGGGCGCGCCTTAGTTGAGGATCAGCAGGCGCGGGTATTCGCGCAGGTGCGAGGAGGTGATCTGGGCGAGGGAGCGCATGGCCCCCAGCGGGTCGTCCAGGCGGTAGTTGGCGGTGATGCTGACGTCTTCCAGGCGCTCGTCGGCGTTGACGATCCAGCCCGGGTAGTAGCGCCGCAGTTCGGCCAGCACCTGGCTCAGCGGGCAGTTCTCGAACACCAGGCGGCCCTGCACCCAGGCCAGCAGGCGCTGGCTCTCGCCGTTGTGGCGGCGCTCGCCGAAGCCGCCGGGGCCGACGCGGATGCTGTCGCCGGCGCCGAGGCTGACGCGGGTGTCGTCGCCGGCGCTGCGCAGGTCGACCTCGCCGTGCTGCACGCTGACTTCCGCCTCGTTGCCCAGGTAGCGCACGGCGAAGGCGGTGCCGCGCACGCTCACCTGCACCGGGCCGGCCTCCACCTCGAAGGGGCGGCTGCGGTCGTGGGCCACGTCGAAGTAGGCTTCGCCGCGGTACAGCCGGGCGCTGCGGCGCTGCTCGTCGAGGTGGCTGGACAGGGCGGTGTCGGTGTTCAGCAGGATGCGCGAGCCGTCGGCCAGCTGCAGGCTCTGGCGCTGGCCCACGGCGGTGTAGTGGTCGGCGCGGATGTGCGTCAGCAGGTCGCCCTGCAGGGCCACGCCGAGGGCCAGCAACAGCCCGGCAGCGGCGGCGAAGGAACGCCAGCGCCGGCGCTTGCGTTGCCGCGCCTGGTGCTGCGCCTGGGCTTCCAGGCCGGTGGCGGCCAGCCCGAGCAGCGGCGAGTCCCACAGGCTGCTGGCGTGCCGGAAGGCGCTGGCGTTGGCCGGGTGCGCGGCTAGCCAGGCGTCGAAGCGCGCGCGGGTGGCGGCGTCGGCGTCTTCCAGCTGGATCAGCCAGTCCAGCGCTTCGGCCAGGTGCGGGTCCGGGGCGGTCACGCGGCGTTCCTCGAATCGGGGGCGCACATTGTGGGCCAGCCGCGGGCCGATGGGTAGCCCGTCATGCCGGCGGCTCCAGGCGCCCGAGCACGCCGATGCAGATGGCCATGATGAGCTTCAGTTCCTTCTGCACCGTGCTGGGCGACACCCCCAGTTGCTCGGCGATTTCCGCGTAGCCGCAGCCGTGCAATCGGCTGAGGATGAAGATCCGCTGCTGGCGCGGGGTGAGGCGTTCCAGGGCCGAGCCCAGGCGCTCCAGCAGCTGCTCGGCGTGCAGGCCGTCCTCGGCGGATGGCTGGCTGGAGGGCACCGCCTGGAGCACCTCCTGGGGCACGTCGTCGAGCAGGGTGCGCGATTGCATGCGCAGGTGGCGCAGGTGGTCCAGGGCCAGGTTGCGGCCGGTCTGGAAGAGGAACGGCTCCAGGTGTTCCACCGGGCGCTCGCGCAGGGTGCGGGCCACGCGCAGGTAGGTTTCCTGGACCAGTTCTTCGGCGATGCTGGGGTTCTTCACCATTCTCGCCAGGGTGCGCAGCAGCGGGGTGCGTTGGGCGAGGAACACGGTGTCGAGGTGGGAAAGGCTCACGCGACGTCCATGCAAGTCATTTTCTGATGAGAATAATTATCGTTCGACAGGCATGCTCGGCACAAGCCGGGGCGCCGAGAAAAAAAGAGCGAGGCCCGCAAGCGCGCCTCGCTCGTCCCTCAGCCGGCTTGTGAGGGAAAAGGGGGAGGGGCTCAGGCCTTGTCGGCCTTGCCGGCGGCCGCAGCGAACTTCGCCAGGCGCACGTCCAGGCGCCGCGGGCGGCGGCCGTGGTCCTCGGCCTGCTCCTTGCGGCGGATGGCGTTGCGCACCATCAGCGAGCCCAGGTAGCGCACTGGCTCCGGCGGGAAGTGGCCGAGCGGCCCCTGGGCCAGCGGCGAGCGCGTCCACTCGTCGTCCAGGCCCTGCACCAGCGAGGCGAGGAGCTGCCCGCCCATGTGGCAGGGGCCGACGCCGCTGCCGGAATAGCCGAAGCCGTAGAAGATGTTGCCGCCGGCGCCGAGCCGGCCGAAGAACGGCAGGCCGGTCACCGAGCGGTCGGAGGGGCCGTTCCAGCTCGCGGCGATGGGCACCTCGGCGAAGGTCGGGAAGAACTCGCCGAGGCTGCGCCGCAGCAGGTCGAGGTAGGGCGAGGGCTGGTCGAACACCGGCAGCATGCGCCCGCCGTAGGCGAAGGTGTTGCCGCCCTTGCCGAGCATGAGCCGGCCGTCCGGGGTGTTGTGGTAGTAGTGCACGAAGATGCGCGAGTCGAGCACGGTCACCCCCGAGGTCAGGCCGATCTGCCGCAGCAGGTCCGGGCGCGGCTCGGTGATGATCATGTCGCTGGAGACGATGGCCACCGTGCGCTCGAACTGCGGGAAGGCCCGCGCCATCCAGGCGTTGATCGCCAGCACCACGCGGTCCGCCGCCACCTGGCCATTGGGCGTGTGCACGCGGGCCGGGTGGCCTTCCTCCAGGCCGGTCATCGGCGTGCCCTCGTACAGGCGCACGCCCAGCTGCAGCGCCACCCGGCGCAGGCCGCGCACCAGCTTGCCCGGCTGCACGCTGGCGGCGGCGGGGGAGAACCAGCCTTCCAGGTGCTTGTCCGAGCCGGCCATGCGCCGCACGTCTTCCTGCGGGCGCCGGGTGAAGGAGTTGATGCCGTGCTTCTCCAGCGCGGCGATCACCCCGTCGGTGGCGCCGACCTGGGCGGCGTTGGTCGCCGTGTACAGGGTGCCGTCCAGGCGGTAGTCGGCATCCACCCCGTATTTTTCGCAGAACTCGCCGATGGCCTGGATGCTGCGCTCGGAGGCCTTCACCAGGCGGATCGCCTCGGCCAGGCCGAACAGCCGCTCCAGGGTGAAGAACTTCGCCGACCAGGACAGCGCGCAGCCGCCGTTGCGCCCGCTGGCGCCGGCGCCGCAGATGTCGGCTTCGACGATCACCACGTCCAGCTCCGGGTTCTGTTCCTTGAGCTGGATGGCGGTCCACAGGCCGGTGTAGCCGCCGCCGACGATGCACACGTCGGCGCGGGTGTCCTGTTGCAGCGGGGCGGCCCTGTCGCTGTCGTGCTGCAGGGCCTGGGCGAGCCAGAAGGGGCGCATGGGGAGTCTCCGTGATCGGGGCGCAGGGTAGGGGCGTTCGGTATGCGGTTTATCGGGCGGGGTGGGCACGTCCCTGTGCCCCGGGAATCAGGAGCGCGCCGGGCGTACCTTCAGGGGGCGGTTCGGCGTGGCCGGGGCGCTCTTGCGCGCGCCTTCGGGCAGGCTGTTCCAGTGCGGCACCAGGATGGCGGCGGCGATCAGCGCGGTGACGGTGAAGCCGATGAACACGCTGTAAGTGTCGAAGTAGCCGGGCAGCAGGCCGCCGAGGATGGCGCCCACCGAGCCGCAGCCGTTGACGAAGCCGGCGGCGGTGCCCGCGGCCTTGCCGGTGCCGAAGTCGATGGCGGCGGCGCCGCTGATCATCGAGTCCGGGCCGTAGAGAGTCAGGCCCATCATGAACAGCAGGGCGAACACCAGCATCGCGCTGCCGGTCTGCATGGCCGGGACGAACAGCGCCAGGCAGGCGGTCAGGCCGATCAGGCTGATGACGCAGGCGGGCATGCGCCGGGCGCCGAACAGCTTGTCCGAGGCCAGGCCGATGAGGATCGGGCCGAGCAGCCCGGCGATCTCGAAGGAGGTCGGCAGCACCGCGGCGCCCACCTTGCCCAGGGCCGGCATGCGTTCGTAGACGATCACCGGGCCCCACAGCAGGATGGCGTAGCGCGCCGGCTTGAGCAGGAAGTAGGCCAGGCCGAGGGTCATCACGGTGCGATTGCGCAGCACGGCGCCGAGGGTTTCCCAGAAGCCGGGGTTCTTGCCCTGCTCATGGAAGCCGGCATAGTGCACGGCCTGCGGCTCGTCCGCCTCGACCGGCGGCAGGCCGACGTCCTGCGGGCGGTTGCGCTGTAGTAGCAGGAACAGCAGGGCGACGCCGCCGACCACCGCGGCGGAGGAATAGAAGGCCGCGTGCCAGGTGCCGAACACGCTGTAGGCCCACCAGCCGGCGAAGGGCGAGGCAACCAGGCCGCCGAAGGCGTAGCAGGTGCTCCACAGGCCGAGGATGCGGCCGCGCTCGTGGGCGGCGAAGAAGCTGCCCATGTTCTTGCACAGCCCGGACCAGCCGGTGGACTGCGCCAGGCCCTGGATGACCATGCAACTGGCGAAGATCGGCACGGTGGCGAAGGTGCCCATGACCAGGGCGGCGAGGGTGGAGATCGCCAGGCCGCCGAACACCACGATGCGCGGGCCGAAGCGGTCGGCGAAGACGCCCCAGGTGAACTGGCCCACGGCGTAGGCGGCCAGGTAGATGGCGTCCATGTCGGCCATCATGGCCTTGTCCAGTTCGAAGGTCGTGTCCTCGGCGATGCCGAGCTTGGCCACGGAGAAGGCCTTGCGGGTGAAGTAGAAGGCGGCGTAAGCGAGCCAGGTGATCGCGAAGATCTGCACGCGCCAGCGCTGCATGGAACCTTTGCCCGCGTGGGCTGCGGTGCCGGTGGGGTTGCTCATCTGATCTGACCTCGTTGTTGTTGGAGTGCCGGCAGTCAGGGAAAAACTTGTTGTTGTTATATGAGCGGGCCGTACCTTTCCGGAGGTGACGGGTCAGGGCGGATGCGGTGAGGTTGCCGTGGGCCGGAGCCCTTGGTGAAACGCATGGAAACAAGTTCGGATAAATAAATAAAATCGATTTATCAAATTTTAAAAATAAGCCTGACTTGTAAGTCACGGCGCCGGCCGACTACAGTGGCGACCTTCCCGAACCCTACGGAGCCAGGCCCATGCAGGTTTCCCACGCGCAACTGAAGGCCTTCCACGCCGTGGCGCTGACCGGCAGCTTCACCCGCGCCGCCGAGCGCCTGTTCCTCACCCAGCCGGCGGTTTCCGACCAGGTGCGCAAGCTGGAGGAGCGCTACGGCGTGCTGCTGTTCCACCGCAACAAGCGCTCGGTGCGCCTGACCGACCTGGGCGAGCGCCTGCTGGCGGTGACCCAGCGGCTGTTCGTCATCGAGGCCGAGGCCCACGAACTGCTGGCGGCCTCCAGCGCCCTGCAGACCGGCAACCTGACCCTGGCGGTGGACGCCGCGGTGCACCTGCTGCCGCAGGTGGCGCGTTTCTGCCAGCGCTACCCGGGCATCCACGTGCGTATCGAGAGCGGCAACACCGACGAATCGCTGCAGTCGCTGTTCAACTACCGGGCCGACCTGGCGCTGCTGGGGCGCACGGTGGAGGACGAGCGGTTGCTGTCGGTGACCCTGCGCAGCGACCCCATAGTCGCCTTCGTCGCCAGCGGCCACCCCTGGGCCGGGCGCGAGTCGATCCGCCTGGCGGACCTGGACGACGCGCCGCTGGTGCTGCGCGAGCAGGGCTCGGTGACGCGCCAGACGCTGGAAGAGGAAATGCACCGCGCCGGCCTGCGCATCCGCCCGGCCATCGAGGTGGAAGGCCGCGAGGCCGCCCGCGAGGCGGTGGTGGCGGGCATCGGCCTGGGCGTGGTGTCGGCCGCCGAGTTCGGCGCCGATAGCCGGGTGCATGCTTTGCCGATAGTCGATTGTGAAAGGCGGATGAGCGAGACCCTGGTGTGCCTGCGCGAGCAGAGTTCGCGGCGGATAGTGTCGACCTTCCTCGATGTGGTGCGCGAGGATTTGTGGGAGGGGGCTGGCTCTTCGTAGGAGCGAGCTTGCTCGCGAACGGGGTTTGCCGGCGGTCCGGGCGCTGGGTTCAAGAGCCCCTCACCCCAGCCCTCTCCCGCAAGCGGGAGAGGGGGCTGTCCTGAGTGAGCGGTGAGTCCGGAGTCATCCTGATACTCCTGGCTACGCTGTCATTCCCTCCGTAGGGCGTATAACCGTTCGCGGTTATACGCCGGTAGGCCTACGCCCCGCCATCCTCCGCCAGCTCCAGGAACGCACTCACCACCCGCAAGCCGCGGCGCCGCTCCAGGCAGCCGAGGGAATGCCGGTTCACCAGCGCCTCGCCGAGCAGCGGCACGGCGCGCACCCGCGGGTCGCGGCTGACTTCCAGCGAGGAGACGATGCCGATGCCCAGCTCCGCCGCCACCGCCTCGGTGACCGCCTCGCGGCTGCTCAGCTCCATCAGCACCCGTGGCTGTATCGGCAGGGCGCCGCAGGCGCGGTCGAAGGTGCGGCGGGTGATGGAGTCCGGCTCGCGCAGCACCATGATCTGCTGGTCCAGCTCCGCCAGTGGAATGCCTTCGCCGCGCCCGCACCAGGCGTGTTCCGCCGGCAGCAGGGCGCACAGGTGCGACTGCACCAGCTCGCGCAGGTACAGCCCCGGCCGCTCGTCCACCTCGGTCACCACGGCCACGTCCACGTGCTCGCTGAGCAGCGCGTTCAGCGTCTCCTGGGCATTGCCCAGGCGCAGGTTGACGGTGATGCCGGGGTAGCGCGCGCGCAGGCGGGCGAGCAGGGGCATGACCAGGTGCGGGCCGTCGGCCGCCACCTCGATGCGCCCGCTGAGCAGCTTGCGGTTGGCGTCCAGCAGCGTCTCGGCCTCTTCCTCCAGGGCGAACAGCGTGCGGCTGATGGCCGCCAGGCGGCGGCCTTCCTCGGTCAACTCCACGGCGCGGGCGGTGCGGCGGAACAGGTTGACCTGATAGTGCTCTTCCAACGCCTTGACGTGCCCGGTCACCGCCGGCTGGCTGATGAACAGGCGCTCGGCGGCGCGGGTGAAGCTGCCTTCGCGGGCCACGGCGTCGAAGGCGCGGAGCTGGAACAGGTTCATAGGGTATAGGTCCGACTTATGCCTGGGATCATGACAAACAATTTGAGCGATAACTCGTCGCTTGGCAACGTATGTCCAGGCCCGCTCGACGGGCCGCGACAAGAACCTCACCCCGCACAGGTTTTCCCCTGATAGAGGAACCGAGCATGAGCACTGCCGAGCGCGCGCCCATCCTGTTGACCCCCGGCCCCCTGACCACCTCCCCGCGGACCCGCCGCGCCATGCTGGTCGACTGGGGCTCCTGGGACAACGATTTCAACGCCCTGACCGCCGATGTCTGTTCCCGCCTGCTGGCCATCATCCATGGCGAAGGCAGCCACACCTGCGTGCCGCTGCAGGGCAGCGGCACCTTCTCCGTCGAGGCCGCGGTGGGCACCCTGGTGCCGCGCGACGGCAAGGTGCTGGTGCTGATCAACGGCGCCTACGGCAAGCGCCTGGCGAAGATCTGCCAGGTGATCGGCCGGCAGTTCAGCACCTTCGAGACCGAAGAGGACGTGCCGACCACCGCCGAGGACGTCGACCGCCTGCTCGCCGCCGACCCGGCCGTGACCCACGTGGCGCTGATCCACTGCGAGACCAGCACCGGCATCCTCAACCCGCTGGAAGCCATCGCCAAGGTCGTCGAGGCCCACGGCAAGCGCCTGATCATCGACGCCATGAGCTCCTTCGGTGCTCTGGACATCGACGCTCGCAAGGTGCCCTTCGACGCGCTGATCGCCGCTTCCGGCAAGTGCCTGGAAGGCGTGCCCGGCATGGGCTTCGTCTTCGCCCGCAACGAGTCGCTGGCGGCCAGCGCCGGCAACTGCCATTCCCTGGCCATGGACCTGCAGGACCAGCAGGCCTACATGGCCAAGACCGGCCAATGGCGCTTCACCCCGCCCACCCACGTGGTCGCCGCGCTGCACGAGGCGCTGAGCCAGTACGAGGAGGAGGGCGGCCTGGCGGCCCGTCACAATCGTTACGCAGACAACTGCCAGACTCTGCTGGGCGAGATGGCCAAACTCGGATTCCGCAGCTTCCTGCCGGCGGCGATCCAGGCGCCGATCATCGTCACCTTCCACGCCCCGCGCGATGCCCGCTACAGCTTCACCGAGTTCTACAACCGGGTGCGCGAGAAGGGCTACATCCTCTACCCGGGCAAGCTGACCCAGGTGGAAACCTTCCGCGTCGGCTGCATCGGCCAGGTCGACGCCCAGGGCATGCGCGAGGCGGTGGCGGCCATCGCCCAGACGCTGCGCGAGATGGAAGTCTTCGAGATCTGAACCCCTTTCCCGGCGCAGGCCCGGCCTGCGCCCGACAACAGGATGCAAACGATGAACTACGAACAACCCAAGCAACTGCAAGCCGTGGTACTGGACTGGGCCGGCACCGTGGTCGACTTCGGCTCCTTCGCGCCGACGCAGATCTTCGTCGAGGCCTTCGCCGAGTTCGGCGTGCAGGTCAGCCTGGAAGAAGCCCGCGGCCCCATGGGCATGGGCAAGTGGGACCACATCCGCACCCTGTGCGACATCCCGGCCATCGCCGAGCGCTACCAGGCCAAGTTCGGCCGCACGCCGACGGACGATGACGTCACCGCCATCTACGAGCGCTTCATGCCGCTGCAGATCGAGAAGATCGCCGAGCACTCCGCGCTGATCCCCGGCGCCCTCGACGCCATCGCCCAACTGCGCGAACAGGGCCTGAAGATCGGCTCCTGCTCCGGCTACCCGGCGGTGGTGATGGAAAAGGTGGTCAAGCTGGCCGCCAGCAATGGCTACGTCGCCGACCACGTGGTGGCCACCGACGAAGTGCCCAACGGCCGCCCGCACCCGGCCCAGGCCCTGGCCAACGTGATCGCCCTGGGCATCGACGACGTGGCCGCCTGCGTGAAGGTCGACGACACCTGGCCGGGCATCCTCGAAGGCCGCCGCGCCGGCATGTGGACCGTGGCGCTGACCTGCTCGGGCAACGCCCTGGGCCTGACCTACGAGCAGTACAAGGCGCTGCCGCAGGACAAGCTGGAACAGGAGCGCCGGCGCATCGGGCAGATGTTCGAGGGTTCGCGCCCGCATTACCTGATCGACACCATTGCGGAGCTGCCGGCGGTGGTGGCCGACATCAACGCCCGCCTGGCGCGGGGGGAGATGCCGCAGAGTTTCTGAGGCTTGCGGCATGAGAGAAAGGCCCGCTTCGGCGGGTCTTTTCCGTTGCTGGGTGGTGCTCACCGGCGGTTGTGGCGTATTGGGTTGGCTCCGTAACCCTCTCCCCAGCCCTCTCCCTGAAGGGAGAGGGGGCTAGTCCATGCCAGTGTCGACAATTGTTTTAGCCGGAAGCCCTGGAGCTGCCGGCTGACACCGTAATACCCGTTTCTGCCCAACGGTCCCCTCTCCCTTCAGGGAGAGGGTTAGGGAGAGGGCGCTCTCAAACCCAGCACCACAATCCCCAGCGAGCTCTGTTCGCGAGCAAGCTCGCTCCTACGAAAAGCCCCCTCAATTCACCACATTGCGCACAAAACGCAGCAACCCATCCCCCAGGTTCCGATAGGAAAACCGCTGGTTGCTCTTGAACACATGGAACCCCCCGCTGGCCACCTCCCAACGCTGGTCGCCGATCTCCAGCGTCAGGTGCCCCTCGATGACGTAAACCATGTCATACCACCCCTCGGCATCGGGCTCTGCTTCGTAGCTGTCCCCCGGCGCCAGGGCCCAGTGCCACAGCTCGGCCTGGCCGCGGGCCGGAGTGCTGGCCAGCAGGGTGCCGCGGCTCTCTGCCTGGCGGCCGGCCCAGGCCACCACGTCGACGCGGGAGAGGTCGCCGGTCTGCGGGGCACGCACCAGGTCGGCGAAGGTCACCGAGAGGGCCGCGGCGATGCGGTCCAGGGTGGCCAGGCTGACGTTGGTGTCGCCGCCTTCGATGCCGACCAGCATGCGCCGGCTGACGCCGCTGGCCTTGGCCAGGGCGTCCTGGCTCAGGCCAGCGGCGCGGCGCAGAGTCTTGACGTTGTCGGCGACGTGGACGAGCACGCTGGGGCGTTCGTTGGTGTTGGGCAATATATTGCTCATTCGACCGATTTTGCGCATTATGTTGCGCATAAGCATACGCCAGGTCCCTGGCTGCATTTCAACCTTTTCGGTCTGCCTCCATGCCGCGTTCCCGTTTCGCCACGCTGTTCTTCCCGGTCGCCGTGCTGCTCGTCTCCATGGCCTCGATCCAGGGCGGGGCGGCCCTGGCCAAGAGCCTGTTCCCGGTGCTCGGGGCCCAGGGCGTGACGGCCATGCGCCTGCTGTTCGCGGCGATCATCCTGCTCGCCGTGCTGCGCCCCTGGCGCAAGCCAATCGCGCGCGGCTCCTGGGGGCCGCTGCTGGCCTACGGCATCACCCTGGGCGGCATGAACCTGATGTTCTACATGGCCCTGCGCACGATTCCGCTGGGCGTCGGCGTGGCTCTGGAGTTCACCGGGCCGCTGGCGGTGGCGCTGTATTTCTCGCGCAAGCCCATCGACTTCCTGTGGATCGCCATCGCCGTGTGCGGCCTCTGGCTGCTGCTGCCCATCGGCGAACTCGGGCATGGCGTCGACCCGCTGGGCGCCGCGCTGGCCCTGGGCGCGGGCGTATGCTGGGCGATGTACATCCTGTTCGGCCAGCGCGCCGGCAACGACCACGGCACCCAGACGGCGGCCATGGGCGTGACCATCGCGGCAATATGCATCTTCCCCGTGGGCCTGGTGCATTCCGGCGCCGCGCTGTTCGACCTGCAACTGATCCCGGCGCTGCTGGGCGTGGCGGTGCTCTCCAGCGCCTTGCCCTACACCCTGGAGATGATCGCCCTGACACGCCTGCCGGCGCGCACCTTCGGCACCCTGATGAGCATCGAGCCGGCTTTCGCCGCGCTGTCCGGCCTGGTGTTCCTCGGCGAGCAGCTGACCGTGCTGCAGTGGCTGGCCATCGCCGCGATCATGCTCGCCTCGGTGGGCACCACCCTGACCAGCCAGCCGAAGCAGCCCGCCGCGAGCGTGGTGGCGGCGGACTGATCAGCCGCCGAGGGTGGTCGCCAGCCGCTCCTGGATGAAGTCCAGGAAGCACTGGATGCGCAGGGCCAGCTGCGAGTTGCGGTAGTACACCGCGTTGATCGGCTGGCGCGTCTCGCGCACCAGTTCCGGCAGCACCTTGACCAGGCGCCCGGCGGCGATGTCGTGGCAGGTCATGAAACCCGCCAGGCAGACGATGCCCTGGCCGGCCAGGGCCAGCTGGCGCAGCGTCTCACCGCTGGAGGCGGAAAGGTCGGGGGTGATCACCAGGCTTTCCCCGCCGGCATGGGGCAGTGGCCAGACGTTCAGGCTTTCCGGCTGGGTGAAGCCGAGCAGGCTGTGCTGCGCCAGGTCCTCCACGCTCTGCGGCGCGCCGTGCTTTTCCAGGTAGGCCGGGCTGGCCAGCAGGTTCAGCCGGCTGCTGCCCAGGGGCCGGGCATGCAGCGTCGAATCGCTGAGGGTGCCGATGCGGATGGCGACGTCGGTGCTCTGTTCCAGCAGGTCGATGTTCAGGTCGTTGGTGTTCAGTTGCAGCTCGATGTCCGGGTACTGCGCGCGGAAGGCGTCGATGTGCGGC
Source organism: Pseudomonas citronellolis (assembly GCF_001586155.1). Classification (NCBI taxonomy): domain Bacteria; kingdom Pseudomonadati; phylum Pseudomonadota; class Gammaproteobacteria; order Pseudomonadales; family Pseudomonadaceae; genus Pseudomonas; species Pseudomonas citronellolis. Next base: position 3,805,221 of record NZ_CP014158.1, on the reverse strand, counting down.
ACCACGGCATGCAGCATGAAGGGCGAGGCGGCGTTGATCCGCAGGCGCCCGGCCGGCCGTTGTTGGCGCAGCGCCAGGCGTTCTTCCAGCTCGTCCATCTGCGCCAGGATGTGCCGCGCGCTGTCGAGGAAGAACTGGCCTTCCTCGGTGAGCTTCATGCGCCGCGTGGTGCGGTTGAGCAGGGTGGTGCCGAGCTTGTCCTCCAGGCGCGCCAGGGTGCGGCTGACGGCCGAGGCGGTGAGGCCCAGCTGCTCGGCGGCGGCGGTGATGGAGCCGCTGTCGATGACGGTGGTGAAGGTGCGGAGTTCGTCGGATTGGACTTTCATCGGGGGCCTGTCGGTGGCTGCTTCTAGCTCGCGAATGGTGTTTGCCGGTGGGGGGGCATGGGGTTGACTCCGTTCCCTCTCCCCAGCCCTCTCCCTGATGGGAGAGGGGGCTTGTCCGTGCCGAGAGAAGGGATGGTTTCAGCCGGCAACTCGGTACAAACCGGCTAACGCGGAAACATCAGCGCACTCCGAACGGTCCCCTCTCCCTTCAGGGAGAGGGTTAGGGAGAGGGCGCTCTCAAATCCAGCACCTGCATTCCCGGTGAACTCTGTTCGCGAGCAAGCTCGCTCCAAGTAAAGCCGCCCCTCAAAACGTCCCCGGATAAGCCCCGCCATCCAGCAACAGATTCTGCCCGGGCATGGGCACAGCAGACAAAGGCACGCAGCGCGCCTCGATGCCCGGCGCGTGCTGGCGCAGTTCCGCGGCGGTGGCTTCCAGCGCCTCGGCGCCGCGAAAGTGGCGGCCACGACATTTACCCGCGCCGTGGCCGCAGCGCAAGCCGCTGGCTTCAGTCCCAGGCCGGGGCCAGGCTGGCCGGGCTGGTGATGCGCTCGTTGCGCTCCAGGGCGGCGATGGCGGCCATGTCCGCGTCGCTCAGGCGCAGTTCGCGGGCGGCGAGGTTGCTCGCCAGGTTGGCGCGCTTGGTGGAGGAGGGGATCACCGCGTAGCCCAGCTGCATGGCCCAGGCCAGCACCACCTGCGCCGGGGTTGCGCCGTGGCGCTGGGCGATCCCGCCGATCACCGCGTCGCCCAGCACCTTGCCGTAGCCCAGCGTCATGTAGGAGGTGATGCGGATGCCGTGGCGTTCGGCGAACCCGGCGACCTTGCGGTTCTGCAGGTAGGGGTGCAGCTCCACCTGGTTGGTGGCGATCTCGCCGGCGCCGACCGCGTCGATGGCCTGCTGCATCAGCGCCAGGGTGAAGTTGGACACGCCGATCTCGCGGGCCAGGCCACGCGCCTTGGCCTCGGCCAGGGCCGCCATGTATTCGGCGACCGGCACCGCGCCGCCCGGCGAGGGCCAATGGATCAGGCAGAGGTCGACGTAGTCGGTCTTCAGCTTGTCCAGGCTTTCTTCCAGGCTGGGGATCAGCCGGTCGCGGGAGAGGTTCTCGGTCCAGATCTTGGTGGTCAGGTACAGCTCGCCGCGCGGCACGCCGCTGGCCGCCACGGCCTGGCCGACCTCGGCCTCGTTGCCGTAGATCTGCGCGGTGTCGATGGCGCGGTAGCCCAGCTCCAGGGCGGTGGATACCGAGTCGATAACCACCTGGTCCTTGAGGCGGAAGGTGCCGAGGCCGAGGGCGGGAATGCTCATGGGAAGCTCCTGTGGGGGAATGGGTTGCACTGGAGCTTAGTATCCGGGGATGCACTGCTGAGAAAAACGCGGGTAGCGGCAAAGGATATTTGCCGTGAAGTCACGAATGGTTGGTTCCACAGGCAATTGCTCCGCTCACATAGCAGAAGGCGTACCGTCGTAGGATGGCGTTGAGCGAAGCGATACCCATCACCACGGCAGCATGGGTATCGCAGGCTCAACCCATCCTACGAAGAGCATCTCGGCGCAAGACAGTTGCTCCTGCGAAGAGCGCGCAAAAGAAAAGCCCCGCCAAGGCGGGGCTTTTCCATTCAGCGCGAGGCTCAGTTGCCAGCGGCAGCTGCTGCGGCCTGCTCGGTCAGCGTCTCGGTGTGGTCGCCGTGGTTCTTGCTGAACTGCGGGGCCAGGGAGCCGATGATCATGCCGAAGGCGCTACAGATCAGGCCCACCAGCTGCGGCGGCCAGAAGTCGCCTTCCTGGTGGCCCATCTCCAGCGAGATCCAGCCGATCAGCCCGCAGGCGATGGCGGTCAGGGCGCCCTGGGTGGTGGCGCGCTTCCAGAACAGGCCGAAGAACAGCGGCACCACGGCGGCGACCAGAGTCACCTTGTACGCGTTGCCGACCATCTCGTAGATGCTGGCGTTGGAGTAGAAGGCGAACAGGCAGGTGGCGATGGTCATGGCCAGCACGCTGGCGCGCATCAGCTTCAGCGCCTGGTGGTCGTTCAGGTGCGGCAGCATGGGCTTGAGGATGTTCTCGGTGAGGGTCACCGACGGGGCCAGCAGGGCGCCGGAGGCCGAGGACATGATCGCCGAGAGCAGGGCGCCGAAGAACATGATCTGGGCGAACATCGGGGTGCGCTCCATGATCAGGTGCGGGAGGATCTGCTGGGCGTCCTCGTTCAGCCAGTGCTTGACCATCTGCGGGTCGATCATCGACGCGGCGTAGGTCAGGAAGATCGGCAGCATGCAGAACACCAGGTAGCAGGCGGCGCCGGTCATGGTGGCGCGCGAGGCGATCTTCTCGGTCTTGGCCGACATCACCCGGGCGTACACGTCCTGCTGCGGGATGGAGCCGAACATCATGGTCACCGCCGCGCCGAGGAAGGCGACTATGTCCTTGGCCGAGGTGCCCTGCAGGAAGTGGAACTTGCCTTCGGCCGCGGCGTGGCTGATCACCACCTGCGGGCCGCCGGCCATGTCGCCGATCAGCCAGACCAGGTAGCACAGGCCGCAGACGATGATGATCATCTGCAGGAAGTCGGTCAGGGCCACCGACCACATGCCGCCGAACAGGGTGTGCAGCAGCACGATCACGGTGCCGATGAGCATGCCCTGGGTGGTGGTTATGGCGCCGTCGGAAAGCACGCTGAAGCACACGCCGAGCGCGGTCAGCTGGGCGGCCACCCAACCCATGTAGGAGACGATGATCACCAGGCTGGTGAAGATTTCCACGTGCTGGCCGAAGCGCTTGCGGAAGAAGTCACCGATGGTCATCAGGTTCAGGCGGTACAGCGGGCGGGCGAAGACCAGGCCCACCAGCATCAGGCAGCCGAAGGAACCGAAGGGGTCTTCGATGATCCCGGCGAAGCCTTCCTGGAGGAAGGTGGCGGGAATGCCCAGAACGGCCTCGGAGCCGAACCAGGTGGCGAACACCATGGTCACGACCAGGGGGAAGGACATGCTGCGGCCGGCCGCTGCGTAGTCCGAGGAGTTGTGCACGCGGGTCGCGGCGTAGAAGCCGACGATGACCGTAATCAGCAGGTAGATCCCGACAAACCAGATCAGCATTTGTTCGTTCTTTCCATTGGCTGGCCAGGTGCGCTTGGCGGGTAGGGGAGGCGCAGACTGGCGGTTTTTGTTTTTGGACTTGGCGGCCCCGGCGGGTGCCGGGCCCGGTCGGCAGGAGGGACTGCCGGCCGGAACGCAACGGGCGAGCAGTCTGCCAAAGACGTAAAATATGTCAAACAATTACAGAGCGATTGAATGAAAAAAATGACAGGCGAGCAGGCTTGATTCGTTCAACTGTTTGATTTAGTGCGGTTGAGCTGCGCCGGTAGTCAGAAATATTTGACAGTAGGTGTTCGATAAGAACAACGAATGTGCGGCTCCGGGCTGACCTGCAAGGCGTTTCGTGACCGCTGCGTCCGGCCTGCCCGGCATGGGCAGAAGCGCCGCAGCGGGCGCCGCGCATTGACGCAGAGCCGCCGCCAGCCAGTAGAATCGCGCCTTTTCGCCCAAGGACGCCCCATGAGCCTCTACCAGCCCGGCATTCTCGCCACCCCGGTTCCCGCCCAGGCCCGCCACCTGTTCTTCGACCTGCAGGCCGCGGAACACCTGCCGGCCGCCCTCGACCGCCTGCTGCAGCTGGCCGACGGCGAGAGCGCGGTGGTCGGCTTCGGCGCATCGCTGGTGCGCGTGCTGGGCCGCCAGGTCGAGGGGCTGCGCGAGTTCCCGGCGCTATCCGGCGCCGGCGTCGACAACCCGTCCACCCAGCACGCCCTGTGGGTGTGGCTGCGCGGCGAGGACCGTGGCGATTTGCTGCTGCGCACCCATGCGCTGGAGCGCGAGCTGGCGCCGGCGTTGCAGCTGGTGGAGCAGGTCGAGGCCTTCCGCCACGGCGCCGGCCTGGACCTGACCGGCTACGAAGACGGCACCGAGAACCCGCAGGATGAAGACGCCGTGGATGCGGCGGTCGTCGCCGGTGCCGGCGCCGGCCTGGACGGCGGCAGTTTCGCCGCCATCCAGCAGTGGCGCCACCAGTTGCAGGCGTTCGCCGCGCTGCCCCAGGCCGAGCAGGACGACATCATCGGCCGGCGCAAGAGCGACAACGAGGAACTGGACGAGGCGCCCGAGTCCGCACACGTCAAGCGCACCGCCCAGGAGAGCTTCGAGCCCGAGGCCTTCGTGGTGCGCCGCTCGATGCCCTGGACCGCAGGCGCCGAGGCCGGGCTGATGTTCCTGGCCTTCGGCCGCAGCCTGGACGCCTTCGAGGCGCAGCTGCGGCGCATGAGCGGCCTGGACGACGGCATCGTCGACGCCCTGTACCGTTTCAGCCGCCCGCTGACCGGCGGCTACTACTGGTGCCCGCCGCGCCGCGACGGCCTGCTCGATGTGAGCGCGCTGCTCGGCTGAGGCGGGCGCTCTCAGCGGCTGAGGTGGATGCGCATCTGCGTATAGCCGTTGACGAAGCGCCCGGTGCTGCCGAAGGCCGCATAGCGGAAGGCCCGGTGCATGGCGGTGAGGCCGCTGCAATGCAGGTTGCGCAGCTTGCGGTAGGCGGCTTGGTAGTGGTGAAGGAAGTTCTGCACGAAGGACTTCTCCCTGTTCGCGGTTGGGCGATCCCTGCATCGAGCGGTATCGACAGTATGGCCAGGCCTGGGATTTCTGCCGGTTTGCCTGCATGGCGATGGGGCTGTTGCCGGCGATTTCCTGGCCTATCCTGGAAAGACCGTCGAAGATCGCTACTGTTCCCCGGCGAATTGAAAAATGGAGTAGGCCATGGCTGTCAGACGCCTGGTCGCCAACCTGGCCGTGGACGATCCGGCGGCGTTGGCGGCCTTCTACCGGCAGGTATTCGAGCTGGACCTGCTGATGGACCACGGCTGGATTCTCACCCTGGGCGGCGAGGGCCGCGCCCATGCGCAGTTCTCCCTGGCCAGCGAGGGCGGCGGGGGCGCCCCGGTGCCGGCGCTGTCGGTGGAGGTGGACGACCTGGAGGCCGTGTTGCAGCGGGCCCGCGAGGCCGGCGCGGCAATCCTCTTCGAGCCGCGGGACGAGCCCTGGGGCGTTCGCCGCTTCTTCCTGCGCGACCCGGCCGGGCACATCGTCAACGTCCTGGTCCACCTCGACGCCGACGCTTGACGGCCGCCCCCGGCTTCGCCTAAGTTGGCCGGCATGACCCGCACAACCCTGAACTTCGGCCGAATCATTATTACCGCCATTACGCAATTGGCGGGTTAGCCGACGTCCACCGAACCCGCCCTGGAGGCGGGTTTTTTCTGACTGTCTCCTGGGCACCGTGAAAAAGCCCAGCAGGAGACAGGCCCAATGAGCCCCCACCGCGTCACCCAGGCCATCGAACAGGCGGATCGGCTGATCAACGCCCGGCAGTTCGAGCCCCTCATGGATTTCTACACCGACGACGCCTACGGCACCGACCTGCTCGACAAGCTGCCTGCCGGCGGCCGAACCCGGGAGGCGCGCGTATGAGCCAGGACGCGCTGCTCAAGGAATACGTGCGCAAGATCCTCGCCGCGCCGGTCTACGACGTGGCCATCGAAACCCCGCTGCAAGCGGCCCGCCAGCTCTCCGAGCGCCTGGGCTGCCAGGTGCTGCTCAAGCGCGAGGACCTGCAGCCGGTGTTCTCCTTCAAGATCCGCGGCGCCTACAACAAGCTGGCGCAACTGAGCACCGCGGAGCGCTCGCGCGGGGTGATCGCCGCCTCCGCCGGCAACCACGCCCAGGGCCTGGCGCTGGCGGCGAAGGAACTGGGTGTGAGCGCGACCATCGTCATGCCGCGCACCACGCCGGAGCTGAAGGTGCAGGGCGTGCTGTCCCGCGGCGGCAAGGTGCTGCTGCACGGCGACGCCTTCCCCGAGGCCCTGGCCCACGCCCTGCAACTGGCCGAGGCCCACGGCTACACCTTCGTGCCGCCCTACGACGACCCGGACGTGATCGCAGGGCAAGGCACCGTGGCCATGGAAATCCTCCGCCAGCACCCCGGGCGCCTGGACGCCATCTTCGTGCCGGTGGGCGGCGGCAGCCTGGTCGCCGGCATCGCCGCCTACGTGAAATACCTGCGCCCGGAAGTGAAGGTCATCGGCGTCGAGCCGGACGACTCCAACTGCCTGCAGGCCGCCCTGGCCGCCGGCGAGCGCGTGGTGCTGAGCCAGGTCGGGCTGTTCGCCGACGGCGTGGCGGTGGCGCAGATAGGCGCGCACAACTTCGAAGTGTGCCGTCATCACGTGGACGAGGTGATCACCGTCAGCAGCGACGAAATCTGCGCGGCGATCAAGGACATCTACGACGACACCCGCTCCATCACCGAGCCCGCCGGGGCCCTGGCGGTGGCCGGCATCAAGAAGTACGTCGAGCGCGACGACGCGGCGGGGCAGACACTGGTGGCCATCGATTCGGGCGCCAACATCAACTTCGACCGCCTGCGCCACGTCGCCGAGCGCGCCGAACTGGGCGAGAAGCGCGAGGCCATCCTGGCGGTGACCATCCCCGAGCGCCCGGGCAGCTTCAAGGCCTTCTGCGAGGCGGTGGGCAAGCGCCAGATCACCGAGTTCAACTACCGCTACGACCGCAGCGAGGAAGCGCAGATCTTCGTCGGCATCCAGACCCACCCGCAGAACGATCCGCGCCCGGCGCTGGTGGAGCAACTGCGCGAGCGGGGCTTCCCGGTGCTGGACCTGACCGACAACGAGGCCGCCAAGCTGCACATCCGCCACATGGTCGGCGGCCGCGCGCCGCAGGTGGAGCAGGAGCGGCTGTTCCGCTTCGAATTCCCCGAGCGGCCGGGGGCGCTGTTCAACTTCCTCGAACGTCTCGGCGGGCGCTGGAACATCAGCCTGTTCCACTACCGCAACCACGGCGCCGCCGACGGCCGCGTGCTGGCCGGCCTGCAGGTGCCCGAGCACGAGCGCGGCGAACTGGGCGCGGTGCTCGACGCCATCGGCTACCGCTACTGGGACGAGAGCGAGAACCCGGCGTACCGGCTGTTCATCGGCTAGGGCAGGGCAGTGGACTGGCGAACTTCGCCGCGATTGGCTATTGGGCCCGCCCCGGGGCCGGCGTAGCTTGGGGGCAACCGCCCTTCAACCCGCTGGGCCCCCTGGCCCGAGGAGCCGTCCGATGTCCCTTCGCAATCTGCTGTTCGCCGGCCTGGCGCTGGCGCTGCCCGCACTGGCCCACGGGGCCGAGCACGAGAAGATCGCCACCCTGCAGGAACACGCGCTGCCCGACGCCCCCGGCAAGAAGGGCCTGCTGATCGAGGTCAGCTACAAGCCTGGCGAGGCCTCGGCGCCCCACGTCCACGCCGGCGCGGTGTTCGCCTACGTGCTGGAAGGCGCGGTGGTGTCGCAACTGCAGGGCCAGCCGCCGGTGACCTACAAGGCCGGCCAGTCCTGGTACGAGGCGGCCAACACGCCGCACCTGGTCTCGCGCAACGCCAGCGCGACGCAGCCGGCCAGGCTGCTGGTGTGGATGCTGCTGGACGAAAAGGCCCCGGTGCTGACGCCGCTGAAGCAGTGAGATTGCCGCCGCCGGCCATTTCTGCTGGGATGCCCCGATCGACCGACAAACGAGGGAGCCCGCAATGGCCAGCTACCAGGAACTCTTCGCCATCGGCGAAGGCTTCGACGCCTTCGTCGCCCGCGGCCTGCCGGCGGAAATCGCCGCGGTGCGCGCGGTGCAGCAAAGGCTCGAGGGGCCGGGCCTGATCAGCACCGCCACCCGTGAACGCCTGGCCGCGGTGCAAGGCCGCTACCACCTGCTGGTGGCCGGCGAGATGTGGTGCCCGGACTGCCAGCTCAACATCACCGCCCTGGACTGGCTGTGCCGCCAGCAGCCGCGCATCGACCTGGCGGTGATCTCCAAGGGGCGTGCCGAGGATGAACTGCAGCAGCGCCTGGGGTTGGAGCGCGTGGCCATTCCGCTGGTGACGGTGCTGGATGCCGGGTTCGAGGTGGTCGGGCGCTTCATCGAACGGCCGCAGGTGGTGGTGGCGGGGTGGGACGGGGTGAAGCCGGCGTATCGGGCGGGGGATTATCTGGAGAGTACGGTGCTCGATCTGGTGGCGGTGTTTGAGGGGGCGGAGGGGAGGGTGTTTGCTGGTGGGTGAGGTGTGTTGGGTTGACGCCGCTCCCTCTCCCCAGCCCTCTCCCTGAAGGGAGAGGGGGCTAGTCCGTGCCGAGAGAGGGCCTGGTTTCAGCCGGCAATCTCAGTGCTAGCCGGCTGACTCCAGAACACCAGCGTCTGCCCAACGGTCCCCTCTCCCTTCAGGGAGAGGGTTAGGGAGAGGGCGCTCTTCAGGCCACATACCGAACCTGGCCGGTAACTGCGGTGGTTCTGCTTGATCTGGTGGGGGCCAGTCCGTGCCGAGAGAGGGCCTGGTTTCAGCCGGAAACCTTCGGCGTTGCCGGCTAACTCCAGAACACCCAGTCCTGCCCAACGGTCCCCTCTCCCTTCAGGGAGAGGGTTAGGGAGAGGGCGCTCTTCAGGCCACATACCGAACCTGGCCGGTAACTGCGGTGGTTCTGCTTGATCTGGTGGGGGCTAGTCCATGCCGAGAGAAGGCCTGGTTTCAGCCGGCAATCTCAGTGCTAGCCGGCTGACTCCAGAACATCAGCGTCTGCCCAACGGTCCCCTCTCCCTTCAGGGCGGGGCGCGCAGCCGAGGGTTAGGGAGAGGGCGCTCCCCAGATCACACACCACAACCATCCGGCCCCACCAACCGCTTCTTCAGATAAAACCGCTGATGCCCCGGCGGGCAATCCTCCAGCACGCCCATCAGCTCGAACCCCTGCTTCTGATAGAACCCCGGCGCCTGGAAGCTGTAGGTATAAAGGAACACCCCCACACACCCTCGACGCCGCGCTTCCTCCTCGGCCAGCGCCAGCAACTGCGCCCCCAACCCCGCACCGCGCTGCCTCGCATCCAGCCACAGATAGTCCACGTACAACCAACCCATCCCCGAATGGCCGAACAACCCGCCCACCACCTGCCCCTCGGCATCACGGGCATACAGCTCGAAACCCTCGTAGCCATACGCCGTACCCATCCGCTCGACGTTGTAGGCACGCAGGCCTTCCTCCACGACGGCCCGGGCCTGGGGATCGGCGCCGGGGGTGAACTGGTAGCGGGCCTGCGACATGGCGCCTCCTGGGCGTGGGAAAGCGCCTAGTCTAGAGGTTAAGCGGGGCCCGTGTCCGGTGCCCCGCGCTGGCACCGGTACGCGCTTTGGTGAAGAATGCGCGCCCGCGCCAGACACCGAGCACCCCATGACCGCCACCCGCGAGCACCGCCCATGAGCACCACCACCGTCGAGCTGATGCGGACCGGCCCCGAGCACAGCGAGCTGATCCGCAACCTCTACCAGTTCTATGCCTACGAGTCCTCGGACTGGGAGCAGGAAGACGTCGAGGCCGACGGCCGCTTCTACATCCACGAGGAACACCTGGCGCGCTACTGGCAGGCGCCGCAGTGGAGCGCCGAGCTGGTGCTGGTGGACGGCTTCATCGCCGGCTTCGTGCTCATCGAACGCAGCGAGCTGCCGGGCATCGACGCCCTGGAGCTGGCCGACCTGTTCATCCTGAAGAAGTACCGCCGCCAGGGCATCGGCCGCGCCGTGGCGACCCAGGTGCTGACGCGCGGGGAGGGCGCCTGGCTGGTGCGCTTCTACCGCCAGGACGAGGCGGCACGGGCCTTCTGGCAGGCGGTGCTGGAGGTGCTGCCGCGGCCGGCGCTGCCCGTCGAGCCGGGCGACGACGAGCAACTGCTGAGCTACCTGGTGACGCCGGCCATCCACTGAGCCGCTGCGCGCGCGGGTCATAGGTCTGTCATTTGCGATCATTGAGCCGCGCCGGGGCCGGTCTTATGGTTCCTCTGACCACGGCGTCCGGCGCTGCCGGATGGCCCTGCATTACAAGAACGACGAGACAGAGGAACCGATGATGAGCGAATTGCAACTGCAACCCCGGGCTGCCGCCTCCCTCCAGCACTGGCACCGCATGATCGCGAAGCGCGACTTCGGCGCGCTGCCCGAGCTGCTGGCCGAGGACGTGGTGTTCCGCTCGCCCATGGCGCACACGCCCTACCCGGGCGCGAAGGTGGCGGCGACCATCCTCAACACCGTGCTGCAGGTCTTCGCCGACTTCACCTACCACCGCGAGCTGGCCAGCGCCGACGGCCTGAGCGTGGTGCTGGAGTTCAGCGCCAAGGTCAACGGCCGCGAGCTCAAGGGCATCGACATGATCCGCTTCGACGAACAGGGTCGCATCGTCGAGTTCGAAGTCATGGTGCGCCCCATGAGCGGCCTGCAGGCCTTGGGCGAGGAAATGGGCCGGCGCGTGGGCGCCTACCTGGCGACGGCCAAGGCCTGACCGGAAACCCCATCGGCCCGGAATACGCGCCGGGCCGAACCCCGGGTGCGGCGGCGCCCTGTGCTAGGCTGAGGCGGTTGTCCTTCCAGCCGAGTGAACACGGATGCTCGCTGCACTCAAGCGTTACCCGCGGTCGGTGAACCTGCTGTTCTGCGCCACCTTCGTCCTGACCCTGGGGCGAGCCATCAGCCTGCCGTTCCTGGTCGTCTACCTGTCCTCGGCCTTCGCCCTGCCGATCGCCCGCATCGGCGCCATCGTCGGCGGCGCGCTGATCGCCGGCTCCGTGCTGAGCCTGTACGGCGGCTACCTGACCGACCGCCTGTCCAGCCGCGGACTGATCCTGGGCTACACCGCGTGCTTCATCGCCGGCTTCGTCGGCATGTGCCTCACCGCCAACCTCTGGCTGTTCTTCGGCTTCCTGGTGGCCTTCAACTTCGCCTATTCGGCGGTGGACGTGGTGGTGAAGGCGAGCTTCGGCCGCCTGCTGCCGGCGCAGGAGCAGGGCCGCGCCTTCTCCATCCGCTACACCTTCATCAACATCGGCTACGCCGTCGGCCCCTTCCTCGGCGCCGGGCTGGCGCACTGGGCGCCGAAGCTGCCGTTCGTGGTTTCCGCGCTGCTCGGCGCCGGCTTCCTGCTGCTGTACCTGGGCTACGGCGAGCGCAGCCAGCGTCCGGCGCCGACGGGGCAGGCGCCGGTGTCCTTCCTGGCCCTGGGCCGCGTGCTGCTGGATGACCGGCGCCTGGTCTGCTTCACCTTGGGTGGGGTGCTCAGCGCGGTGGTGTTCGGCCAGTTCACCGCCTACCTCTCGCAATACCTGGTCACCACCCGCAGCGCCGAGGTGGCCTACCAGGTCATCAGCACCGTGGTGGCGGTCAACGCCCTGGTGGTGATCGCCCTGCAGTACCCGCTGGGCCGGCGCATCGACGAGAACCGCCTGGAGACCTGGCTGCTGGCCGGGCTGGCGCTGTTCCTGGCCGGGGTGATCGGCTTCGCGCTGTCCACTAGCGTGCTGCACTGGGTGTTGGCGATGACGGTGTTCACCCTGGGCGAGATCATCGTGTTCCCCGCCGAATACATGTTCATCGACCGCATCGCCCCGCCGCAGCTGCGCGGCATGTACTACGGTGCGCAGAACCTATCGAACCTCGGCGGCGCCCTGGGGCCGGTGCTCTGCGGCTGGGTGCTGGCGAGCCTGCCGGCGCACTGGATGTTCGTGATGCTGGGCGCCTTCGTCGTCGCCGGCGGGGTGTTCTACCGCCTGGGCGCGGCGCTGCCGGCCGCACGGCAGGCCTGAGTGCCGGAACCGCCGCCTTCCGGGCCCGCCGGCACGGGTTGCCGCTTGCACCACCTTCGCCGCCATTGATAGCCTTCGCGGCCTAAGAAGAACACAGGCCCCGGGTATGGTGATCAGGGTTGTCGAAGCGCAGGAAGTCGATCAGCAGCGGATAGCCATTCCGGGTTGGGAGCAGCAGTACACGCAGATGTCCGCCGGGCGCTTCGCCGGGCGCATCCTGCATGCCGAGGTCGAGGGCATCGAGCTCTACGAGGAGCAGATGAACCTGCGCGTGGAGCAGGAGTTCCACGCGCCGCCCGGCGCGCTGGTGTTCAGCTTCGACATGTCGGAGAACACCCTCTACCTGCTCGATGGCGAGACGCGCAACGCCTGGGTCACGCCGGAGAACTACCGCGAGGTGGCGGTGGTGATCAAGCAGGCGGGGCAGTGGGGCCAGGCGCTGGACGACTTCGCCGACCTGGTGCTGACGCCCCTGCGCTCCGACGGCTGCCGCTCGCTGGCGGCTTCGCTGAGCGACCTGCTCGCCGGCGCAGGCGCCGGGCGCCATCCGGTGGAGGCCCCCGGCGTGGCGCAGGCCATAGTCGCCAATTGCTTCTCCCTGCTCTGCGAGGCGCCAGCCGGCGACGAGCAGCGTTCGCGTTCCATCGTCCAGGCCAAGCGCGTGGTGCAGCGGGTCAAGGACGTGGTGAACGACTGCCCCGAAGAGAACTTCGCCATGGCCGAGCTGGCCGCGAAGGCGGGCGTCTCGCCGCGCACCCTGCAGCAGTCCTTCCTGCGTTACGCCGGCATGCCGCCCATCGTCTGGCTGCGCAACCGCCGCCTGAACGCCGCCCGCCGCGACCTGCTGGGCGCCGCCGAGTCGGGCATGACCGTCGCCGAGGTGGCGATGAAGTGGTCGTTCTGGCACCTGGGGCGCTTCTCCCAGTCCTACCATGCGCTGTTTGGTGAGTATCCCAAGGCTACTGTCAGGCAGGGGGCTCGGCCTTAGTGCCGTTAACTCCGGGCATTGGCGTTTCGGCCAGCGGCGGATAACCGCGAACGGTTATGCGCCCTACGGTGTTCGCCGGAAATACGGGGTGCGAGGATGGCGCCGGACTACCAGCGCACTCAGGACAGCCCCCTCTCCCGCTTGCGGGAGAGGGTTGGGGAGAGGGCGCTCTTGTGCCCAGCACCTACGCCACCGGGAAACACCGTTCGCGAGCAAGCTCGCTCCTACGAAAAGCTCTTCGCGCCACGCAAAGAAATGATGGGTATCGCTTCGCTCAACCCATCCTACGGGTGTTGTGTTTGCCGAAGAGCATTTCGGCGCGGCCTCAGCCCAGCTTCTCGCGTATCCGGTACCAGGCCATGCCCAGGGCCAGCAGCGGCGAGCGCAGCAGCTTGCCGCCGGGGAAGGTCAGGTGCGGCACCGCGCTGAACAGGTCCAGGCCCTGGCTGTGGCCGCTGTGGATGGCTTCCGCCAGCAGCTTCGCCGACCAGTGCGTGACGTTCAGCCCGTGGCCGGAGTAGCCCTGGGCGAAGAACACGTTCGGGTACGCCTTGAGCCGCCCCACCTGGGGGAAGCGGTTGGCGGTGATGCCGATCATGCCGCCCCACTGGTAGTCCAGCCTTACGTCCGCCAGTTGCGGGAACACCTTGAGCACCTTCGGCCGCATGTAGGCGCCGATGTCCTTCGGGTCGCGCCCGGAATAGTGGCAGGCGCCGCCGAACAGCAGGCGTCGGTCGGCCGTCAGGCGGTAGTAGTCCAGCCCCACCTTCTGGTCGCACAGCGCCATGTTCTGCGGAATCAGCTGCGCCGCCAGCGCCTCGGGCAGCGGCTCGCTGGCCACCACGTAGCTGCCGGCGGGCAGCACCTTGCCGGTCAGGCGCGGTTCCAGTTCCTCCAGGTGCGCGTTGCAGCCGAGCACCAGGTTGGCGGCCAGCACCCGGCCCCGCGCGCAGTGCACCACCACCTGGCGGCCATGCTCGATGCGCAGGGCGGGGCTGCGCTCGAATACCCTGGCGCCCAGGGCCGCCGCCGCTCGGGCCTCGGCGCGCACCAGGTCGAGCGGGTGCAGGTGCCCGGAACCCATGTCCACCAGGCCGCCGGCGTACTGGTCGCTGGCCACCACTTCGCGGATGCGCTCCGGCGCCACCAGATGCGTCTCGTGCGGGTAGCCCTGGGCGCTCAGCTGGGCGTGCTCCTCCACCAGGCCGGCATATTGCGCCGGGGTGTTGGCCAGCTCGCAGAAGCCCCAGCGCAGGTCGCATTCGATGGCCAGGCCGCGGATGCGCTGCGCCACCAGCTCCACCGACTCGCTGCCGGCCCGCTCCAGGTAGCGCACGCCTTCCTCGCCGACGTACTTGGCGAAGCCGCTGACGTCGTGGCCGATGCCGCGGATCAGCTGGCCGCCGTTGCGCCCGCTGGCGCCCCAGCCGATGCAGCGGGCCTCCAGCAGCACCACGCTGAGGCCGCGCTGGGCCAGCTCCAGCGCGGTGTTGACGCCGGTGAGCCCGCCGCCGACGACACAGACGTCCGCGCGAACCTCGCCCTCCAGCGCGGGGTAGGGCTGTTTGTCCCGGGCGCTGGCGGCGTAGTAGGACGCGACCTGCTCGTCGGTGTGGCTCATGGCTCGCTCTCGCTTCATTGGTTGAACTTGATCTTGCTCCAGCTGCGGGTCATCAGGCGCATGATCTTGGGCGGCGGCGCCTTGGAGATGTACAGCTTGTCCAGCACCTGCTGGCTCGGGTAGACCTCGGGGTCGTTCTGCATCTGGGCGGGCAGCAGCGCCTTGGCGTCGGCGTTGGCGCTGGGGTAGCCGACGTACTCGCTGATGCCGGCGATCACCTGCGGATCGAGAACATAGTTGATGAAGGCCAGGGCCTGCTCGGGGTGCGTCGCATCCGAGGGAATGGCCATCAGGTCGAACCACAGGTTTGCGCCTTCCTTGGGAATGGCGTAGGCGATCTCGATGCCGTTCTTCGCTTCCCGGGCCCGCGCGGCGGCCTGGAACACGTCGCCGGAGTAGCCGAAGGCCACGCAGATGTTGCCGTTGGCCAGGTCCGAGATGTACTTCGAGGAGTGGAAGTAGGTGACGTAGGGGCGCACCGCCGCCAGCTTGGCCTCGGCCTTCGGGTAGTCCGCCGGGTTGGTGCTGTTGGGATCCAGGCCCAGGTAGTTGAGCACCGAGGGGATCATCTCGTCGGGCGAGTCCATGAAGGCCACGCCGCAGGCGCTGAGCTTCTTGATGTTCTCCGGCTCGAACAGCACCGCCCAGGAATCGATGCGGTCGACGCCCAGCACCTGCTTGACCTTCGCCACGTTGTAGCCGATGCCGTTGGTGCCCCACAGGTAGGGCACCGAGTGCCTGTTGCCCGGGTCGTTCTGCTCCAGCAGCTTGAGCAGCTGCGGGTCCAGGTGCTTCCAGTTCGGCAGCTTGCTGCGGTCCAGCTCCAGGAACACCCCGGCCTGCACCTGGCGGGTGAGGAAGTGGTTGGAGGGCACCACCACGTCGTAGCCGGAGCGGCCGGCCAGCAGCTTGCCTTCCAGGGTTTCGTTGGAATCGAAGACGTCGTAGACCGGCTTGATGCCGGTGGCCTTCTGGAAGCCGCCGAGGGTGTCCGGGGCGATGTAGTCGGTCCAGTTGTACACGCTGACGGTCGGTTCGGCGTGGGCGCCCGCGGCCAGCGTGGCCAGGGCGAAGGGCGCAAGGTAGCGCAGCAGTCTCATGACGACTCCTGAATTGTTGTTGTGGTTGAGGCGAAAAGGGCGGATCAGACGCTCAGCAGCAGGAACTCGCGCTCCCAGGAACTGATCACCCGCTTGTAGTTCTCGTGCTCGGTGCGCTTCACCGCGACGTAGCCCTGCACGAACTTGCGGCCCAGGTATTCGCCGAGCACCTCGCAGTCTTCCATCTGCGCCAGGGCGTCCTCGATGGTGATCGGCAGGCGCAGGTTGCGGCGCTCGTAGGCGCGGCCCTGCACCGGGGCGCTGGGGTTCAGCCGCTCGACCATGCCCAGGTAGCCGCACAGCAGGCTGGCGGCCAGCGCCAGGTAGGGGTTGGCGTCGGCGCCGGGCAGGCGGTTCTCCACGCGCATGGCCGCGGGCGGGGCGGCCGGCACGCGCAGGCCCACGGTGCGGTTCTCTTCGCCCCACTCGACGTTCACCGGCGCGGAAGTGTCCGGCAGGAAGCGGCGGAAGGAGTTCACGTTCGGCGCGAACATCGGCAGCACTTTCGGGATGTACTTCTGCAGGCCGCCGATGAAGTGCAGGAACAGCTCGCTCATGGAGCCGTCCTCGTTGGCGAAGACGTTTTTGCCGGTGGCGATGTCCAGCACGCTCTGGTGGATGTGCATGGCGCTGCCCGGCTCGTCGGTGATCGGCTTGGCCATGAAGGTGGCGCTCACGTCGTGCTTGAGTGCGGCCTCGCGCATGGTGCGCTTGAACACGGTGATCTGGTCGGCCAGGTGCAGCGCGTCGCCGTGGCGGAAGTTGATCTCCATCTGCGCCGGGCCGTCCTCGTGGATCAGCGTGTCCAGGTCCAGGCCTTGCAGCTCGCACCAGTCGTAGACGTCTTCGAACAGCGGGTCGAACTCGTTGGCGGCGTCGATGGAGAAGCTCTGCCGGCCGCTCTCGGCGCGGCCCGAGCGGCCCACCGGGGCTTCCAGGGGGAAGTCCGGGTCGCTGCTGCGCTTGGTCAGGTAGAACTCCATCTCCGGCGCCACCACCGGGCTCCAGCCCTTGTCGGCGTACAGCTTCAGCACGCGCTTGAGCACGTTGCGCGGCGACAGCTCGATGGGGTTGCCGTATTTGTCGAAGGTGTCGTGGATGACCATCGCGGTCGGCTCCAGCGCCCAGGGCACCACGAAGATGGCGTCCGGGTCGGGCTTGCAGAGCATGTCGATGTCGGCCTCGTCCAGCAGGTCGTAATAGACGTCGTCGTCGACGAAATCGCCGGTGACGGTCTGCAGCAGCACACTTTCCGGGAGCCGCATGCCCCCTTCGCCGAGGAACTTGTTGGTGGGGGAAATCTTGCCGCGGGCGATGCCGGTCAGGTCGCTGACCACGCATTCGACTTCGGTGATTTTCTGTTGCTTCAGCCGTTGCTCCAGTTGCTCGGCGGGGGTGCTCATACAAGCCTCGGATGGTTCATGGGTTCTGGGTGGGGGCACCGGCAGCGTGGCGCTGCCTGGCCGCGGGGCTAGTTTCGTCCGCCGGGCGGGGGCGTTCTATCCACTTTCCGCACGCTTGAGGCCGCGGGGGGCGCAGGGCGGGGGACTTGTGGCGATTCTTCGGGCGGAATCAGGGGAAGTTTCCGTCGCGGCAACTGCCTTGAGCCCTTACAAGGCGCATCCGTAGATTCCGTCTGCCACGGTTCGCCCGTGGTGGGGCGTAGGAACCCCTGAACGACAACAGAGCACGGCGGCGCCATAGCCGCAGGGAAAGGCAGCTTCTTGTGTCTGACTCCCTGCGTTTCCATGGCGGGCCGTGCGAGGAGGCTTCGGCCTGCCGGTTTCTCTGTTGTCCGGTATTCCTACCCTGGCACGGTCCGCCTCTCCCTTCCAGGAGGCGGCTCCCATATCCCATAGAGGAGCAAGATGGAACATGCATCGCCTTGTCGTTCAGTCCAAGCAACACTCCCGCAGCACCCGCCAGGAGGTCCGTCATGGCTGACCTCGTTCCCCTCATCCCCCTCAGCCCGGCCACCGAGCCCCACGACGACGTGCTGTACGTCAACCCCAACGCCCCCGCCGACCACCTCCACGAAGCCGCCGTCCGCCGCCTGAGCGCGCTGGAAGACCTGCTGCACATGCTGGAGGACAGCGCCGACGAAATGCCCCTGACCCACCTCCAGGCCCGCATGGCTGCCGCGCTTGCGCCGCTGGCGGCGGAAGCGCGGCAGCTGTACGAGCTGGCGCAGGTCAAGCGGGGGTAATGCCCCGGCCCCGGGCGCGCCGGGGCCATGACGGGGCGGCGCTGGCGGCGTACCGTTCGACCGCCGGCAGCGTCGTCCTCCCCGTGATTTGATCGTGGTCAAACTTCCGTTCGCCCCGCGGCGTACAAGTGACCCGGCGGTTCCTTCCCACGCCGGCGCCACGCCAGGAGGTTTCCATGCCCACCACCCAGCCTTCACAGCCCACCACCGAAGCTCCCGACGAGCATTGGGTCGAGGCCCTGCCCGACGGCAGCCATGTTCTGATCCGGCCGTTGCGCGCGGAAGACCGCCAGCGCGAGGCGGACTTCATCGCCCGGCTGTCGCCAGAGGCGCGGCATTTCCGCTTCCTGTGCAGCATGCGCGAGGTCAGCCCGGCGCTGCTCGACCAGTTGATGACGGTGGACTTCCACGACAGCGCCGCCTACATCGCCCTGGTGCACCAGGGCGGCGAGCTGGTGGAAGTGGGTGTCAGCCGCTACGCCCGCGGCGCCGACGCCGGCCATTGCGAGTGCGCGGTGACGGTGGCCGATGACTGGCGGCACCGCGGCCTGGGGGTGGCCCTCATGCGCCACCTGATCGAAACCGCCCGGCGCAACGGCATGACGCAGATGTATTCGATCGATTCGGCAGCCAACGCGCCGATGCACGAGCTGGTGCGCTTCCTCGGCTTCAGCAGCCACCAGGACCCCGAAGACCCCACGCAGACCATCCATACCCTGCAGCTGCAACCGGCGACCTGAAGCGGGGAGGCTGCCATGCACATCCAACTGCTGTGCACCGGCGACGGGCGTTGCTACGTCCAGCTCGACCAGTTCCGCGTGCCTTTCCGCAACGCGGAGCAGGCCAACGCCTACCTCGAGCGCCTGCAGCAGCGCATCGCCGCGCCCCACGTGCTGGCCGAGGCGCAGCGCCGCGACGCCGACAAGCGCCAGGCCCAGCGCCGCGCGGGCTGAGCCTTCCACGGGCCGCGGTCACGGCCGGCGCGCCGTGGGCCTCCTGGCCGCCCACAAGGGGCGGCCGCTCACCGGCCGTTCAGGGGCGTATCGCCAGGATGCTGGAGTGAACCCGGTACAGCGCCTGCTCAGTGGTGCTGCCGACGATCTTCGCCAGCCCGGCGTGGTAGAGGGTGCCCATGACCACCACATCCATGCGGTAGTCGTCGACGAATTCGGCGATGACGCGGTTGGCCGCGCCCTTGATAAGGTGCAGGCACTTCTGCTCGATGCCGAAGCGCTCGCCCAGGCGCTGCATGCGCTCGGTGGCGCGGCCGCTCATCTGTTCCTGTATTTCGCTGGTCCAGGCCACCGGCCCCACGGCATAGGCGAGGAAGCTGCTGCTCAGGTCGTAGGCCTGCAGCAGGTGCAGCTCGGCGTCGCATTGCAGCGCGAGCTGCTGGGCCGATTCGACGATGCGTTCGTTCAGTTCGTCGACGCGGGTGTCGTCCTGGGACAGGTCCAGCGCCGCCACCACCTTGCGCGGCAGGGGATGCTCCGCGTGGCTGACCAGGTGCAGCGGTACCGCGCACTGGCGCAGCAGTTGCCAGTCCAGCGGCGTCATCAGCGCCCGGCTCACGGCCGTTTCGTAGTGGACGTCCTTGACCAGCAGGTCGAAGCCGCGTTCGCGCACCCGGCGCAGGACTTCCTGCAGCGGGTCGTCGCTCCACACCGCCTCGGCGCTGGCCTCGATGCCGCGCCCGCGCAGCAGCTCCACCTGGTCGTCGAGCCAGGCCTGGTGCCGCTCCTGGATGGTGTTGCGGGCGCGTTGCTGCAGGTCGTAGTCGAGGGTGTTCAGGGCTGGCGCCAGGCTGTCGATCATCAGCATGTGCAGGCTGGCGCCGGCGGAGCCGGCCAGGGCCTGGGCGCGGGCCATGGCGGCGGAATAGTGCTGGTGGGTGTCGCAGATCAGGAGCAGGCGCGAGTAGGCGTTCATGGCGGTCTCCGCAGCGGCGCCCGCGCCACGGGCGGCGCGGGCTGGGTGGCTGTGAGCCTGGGCCGGGGCGCGTGCGGGCACTTTGATGCGCATCAAGAACGATGCATCAAGAACGATAGTGGAGAGGGGGCGGCAGGCGGTCGAAGCGGACCACCGGTCCTTCGGCCGGGGGCGGCGACAGCAGGCGCTCGTTGCGCAGCCAGATGCTCGCCGCCGGCACCCCGCTGCGCAGGCACGCCTGGGCCGCGCTGCGGCCGAGAAAATCCGGGGTGGCGCAGAACACCACGTCGGGCAGCCGCTCCAGCAGCTGCCGGTGCAGGCGTTCCAGCAGGCAGGCGCCGTGGACCCTTTCGTCGAGCAGGCCCAGCGAGTGCAGCCAGCGCCGGCATTCCTCGGGCAGGCCCGCCAGGCTGGCGGCGTCGGCGATCAGGTCCAGGCGCAGCGCGGGCATCCAGCAGGCCAGTTCGTCTATCGCCGCCGCCACCGACAGCAGGCCGTTGCCGCTGGCCACCACCAGCAGCCGGCCGGCGCGCAGCGGCAGGGGCCAGCCGACGCCCAGGGGGCCGCGGTAGTCCAGCCAGCCGTCCGTGGCCGCGAACCGGCCGGGGTGGCTGGCGCTGACGATGAACGGCCCGTGGTGCTCCGGCAGGCTGATGTAGCTGCACGGCTGCAGGGCCCCGCCATGCACGCCCAGCAGGCAATACTGGCCGGGTATGACGGCGCTGCCCGCGTCGTCCTCCAGCAGCAGGCGCAGGCATTGCCCGGTGCCCGGCAGGCAAAGCACTTCCAGTAGCCGTACCCGTTCCATTGCGCGCCCCCTTGGCGAGGTCGACCAGACGCGTCGTTTCGGGTCAGGCTAGGCGCCGCGGGCCGGGCCGCCTTGACCGCCATCAAGTTCTGCGCCGCGGGGGCCGATGCCGGCGTTTTGACCGGGATCAAGGACAGCCGCCATGGCCGTCGCAGAATCGATTCGCCCCATTTCCGAGGCGGTTCATCCAGCGGAGGAATTCCCCATGTCCGACCCCGCAAAGCAAGTCCCCGTCACGCCGTCCCCCAGCCAACCGGCCAAGGCGCCAACCCCCGGCGCCAGCCCCTTCGATACGCTGCGACGGCAGATCGACAGCCTGTTCGACGACTTCGGCCGCACGCCGCTGCGCCTGCCCTTCGGCCATAGCGCCTTCGACGTGGAGCCGTTCTGGCGGCGCGAGCCGTTCAGCCGCGGCCTGCCCGCGGTGGACGTCAGCGAGCAGGCCGAGGAGTACCGCATCAGCGCCGAGCTGCCCGGCATGGATGAGAAGGACATCGAGGTGAAGCTGGCCAACGGCAACCTGGTCATCAAGGGCGAGAAGAAGGAAGAGAAGGACGAGAAGCGCAAGGAGTACCACCTGTCGGAACGCCACTACGGCAGCTTCGAGCGGGTGTTCCGGCTGCCCAAGGAAGTGGACGCGGAGAAGGTCCACGCGCAGTTCTCCAAGGGCGTGCTGCAAGTGCACCTGCCCAAGCGCGCCGAGGCGGTGCACCCGGAGAAGGTCATCCCGGTGAAGAACGGCGATTGATGCACTCGGGCGCGCCTGCTGGCGGCAGGCGCGCCCCTTCGTCGAGTGGCGTAGCGCGGCCAAGCGCAACGGCTATAGTGGGAAAATCCCCTTATTGCCGGAGGCGCCGCCATGTCCGACGCTTACCGCTCCCCGCCGCGCCCGCAGGTCAACTGCCAGGCGTGCTCGTTGAGCCGCCTGTGCCTGCCGGCGAGCCTCAGCGACGGCGAGGTCGAAGAGCTGGACCGTATCGTCCGGCGCAGCCGCCCCTTGCAAAAGGGTGAGTACCTGTTCCGCGCCGACGAGCCGATGCAGCACGTGTTCGCCGTGCGCTCCGGGGCGCTGAAGAGCTACCTGCTCGATGCCAACGGCGGCGAACAGGTGACCGGCTTCGTGCTGCCGGGCGAGATGCTGGGGCTGGACGCCATCGGCTCGCCGCGCTTCCCGGGCTATGCGGTGGCGCTGGAGGTTTCCATGGTGTGCAGCATCGGCCTGGAACAGCTGGAGGACCTGTCCGGGCGCATCCCCGGCCTGCGCCACCAACTGCTGCACATCCTCAGCCAGGGCATCCAGGGCGAGTACGCGCACATCCGTTGCAGCCGCGAGCGCGCCGAACAGCGCCTGGCCGGCTTCCTCCTCGGCCTGTCGGCCCGCTACCAGCAGCGCGGCCTGTCGCAGGACCGCTTCACCCTGCCGATGAGCCGCGGCGACATCGGCAACTACCTGGACCTCACCATGGAGACGGTCAGCCGGCTGTTCACCCGCTTCGTGCAGACCGGCCTGATCGACTGCCACGGGCGCGAGGTGCGCCTGCTCGACCGCCAGGGCCTGTGCCGGATGAGTGGCCTGGAGGCGCAGCCGGAGCGCGCGGCGGGGCGCCCGTAGGCGGCTCCCGGGCCGTTCATCCGCTGGCCGCGGCGCGGGCGCCGGGCGCGCCGCCAATCTGATCGAGATCAAAGTCGGGCCATATCGGCGCGCCCATCGTGCAAGGCGAGCGAATGTCCGCTTGCCCGCACAGGAGACGAGCCATGGCCATCGGCGAATACTGCAACCGCGACGTCGTCATCGCGGCGCCTACCGTATCCATCCTGACCGCCGCCCGGTTAATGAGCGAATACCACGTCGGCGACCTGGTGCTCGCCGAGCAGGTGGAGCGCGAGCGCTACCGGCCCGTGGGCATCATCACCGACCGCGACATCGTGCTGGAGGTGGTCGCCAACAACGAGCCGGAGCCGGGCAGCATCCAGGCCGGCGACATCCAGCTGCGCAACCTGATCACCGCGAAGGAAAGCGACGATGTGTTCGACGTCATCACCCGCATGCGCCAGGCCGGCGTGCGGCGGATGCCGGTGGTCGACGAGCAGGGGCTGCTGGTGGGCATCGTCTCGGCGGACGACCTGCTCGGCGTGCTGGCCGACAACCTGCGCGACCTCTCGCGCCTGGTGGGCTTCCAGAACCTGCGCGAAGAAGGCGAGCGTGAAGCCGACTACTAGGCGAGGTGGCTGCCATGCATGACGTGACGCTTCCCTTCGTCGACCGCGCCGCTGCCGGCAAGGCCCTGGCGCGGTTGCTGCCGGCGTACCGGGGCCGCCCCGGGGCGATAGTGCTGGCCCTGCCGCGCGGCGGGGTGCCGGTCGGCTATGAGGTGGCCAGCGAACTGGGCGTGGAGCTGGACCTGATGATCGTGCGCAAGCTCGGCGTGCCTTCGTACCCGGAGCTGGCCATGGGCGCCATCGCCAGCGGCGGTGTGCGGGTGCTGAATGACGACGTGCTGCGGATGCAGGGCGTCGACGCGCACGCCCTGGAGACGGTGGAGCGCAGGGAAAGCGCCGAGCTGCACCGGCGCGAGCGCGCCTACCGCGGGCAGCGGCCCATGCCGCAGCTGGCTGGCCGCCAGGTGATACTGGTCGACGACGGCCTGGCCACCGGCGCCACCATGCTGGCCGCCGTGCGCGCGGTACGCCAACTGGCGCCGGCGGCCATCGTCGTCGCCGTGCCGGTGGCGCCGGCGGAGGTGCTGGAAGAGCTGCGTAACGAGGTCGACGAGGTGGTCTGCCCGTTCACCCCGGAGCCGTTCAGCGCCATCGGCCGCTGGTACCTGGACTTCTCCCAGACCAGCGACGCCGAGGTGGTGGAACTGCTGCAACGGGCCTGGCGGCGGGAGGCGGGCGAAGCCTAGCCTCAGGTGCAGCGCCGGCCGTGGCGTAGCACGTCGATGCGCAGCTCCGGCTCGTAGGGCGGCACGTTGCATTCGACGATGTCGTCCGGCGCCACCTGCAGGCGCAGCCCCACCACGTCGGCGTGCACCGGTTGGCGGCTCACGCAGCGGTCCACCAGCACGCCGGCCAGCACGTGCCGCGCTCCGAGCTGGGCCAGGTAGGCGCAGGCGCGCAGCAGCGAGTGGCCTTCGTAGAGCACGTCGTCCACCACCAGCAGCGTGGTGCGGCTGAGGTCCATGCCGGCCAGTTGCGGGTTCTCCGTCAGCTCCGTCTCGGGGTGCAGCAGGCTCAGGTCGTCGGCGTAGCGCTTCACCTTCAGGGCGTGGACGGGCAGGGGCGGGTGGCCGCATTGCACCAGGTGTTCCTGCAGCCGGTGCGCCAGGGGTTCGCCACGCCGGACTATGCCGACCAGCGCGCTTTCGCCCGGGGGCAGCAGCGGGGCGGCCTTTTGCGCCATGGCCTGGAGCACGGCATCCAGCTCCCGGGCGTCGTACAGGGTCAGGCGTTGCGGAGCGTTCGGGGTCGCCATGGTGGGCCTCCAGGCCGTTGCCGGGCATGGCTTTCACCATCGCGCGTCGGGCGAGGGGCGAATTTGATCCAACGCAAATCCGGCGCAGGCCAGGGGGCTGAAACTCGTCCGTAGTTCCCCCATCGAGCCCGATGCGGGCCCCTGCCTTCCGGCGCGCTGGCGGCGTGGCCGGATACCCACGAGGTGCGCTATGAGCCAGCCACGCAAGCTCCTGTTCCTGACCCACCCCGAGCAGCACGATTCCCCCGGCCTGCAGCGCGCGCTGGCCCTGGCATCGGCCTGCAATGCGGCCTTGCACGTGCTCGTCTACGTGGGGCCCTTCGCGACCTTCCTGCTGGACCGCAAGGTCATGGAGCAGGCCCGCGAAAGCCTGGTGCAGGCGCAGCGTAAAATCTGGGAAGGCGAATGCGCGGCCCTGCGCGGGCGGGGGCTGGAGGTCACCGCCTCGGTAGTGGCGGCGGACAACCTGCGCGAGGAGATGCTCCAGGACATCCGCGAGTTGCAGCCTGACATGGTGATCAAGGACGTGCGGCACGAATCGGCGCTCAAGCGTTCCTTCGTCACCCCGCTGGACTGGCACCTGCTGCGGGAGTGCCCGGCGCCCCTGCTGCTGGTCAACGACATCCGCCAGCCGATGCCGCGCAAGATAGTCGCCGCGGTGGACCCGTCCGACCCGCAGACCCAGCTCAGCGACATCAACGACAGGATCATCGCGGCCGCCAACGGCCTGGCCCTGCAATGCGACGCGGAGCTGCACCTGCTGTTCGTCTACGACTGCATGCCGGCCTACATGGCCAATGGCGGCGAGGGTGGCGTGGCCTGGGTCGACCTGGTCGAGGAGATGCGCGGCGCGCTGCACAAGCCCTTCGTCGCCCTGGCGGACAAGTACGGCGTGCCCGAGGAGCGCCGCCACTTCCTGATGGGCACGGCGGTGCGCGGCATCGCCAACTTCGTCCAGCAGAACGCCATCGACGTGACCGTGATGGGCCGCATCCACCGCAGGGCCGTGGACAGGCTGATCGGCAGCACCACCGAGCACCTGATCGAGCATGTGCAGGGCAGCGTGCTGGCGCTGCAGCCGGGCGAGCAGGGCGCCTAGCGCAGCAGTTCGGCCACCCGCAGCGCCGTGGCTTTCGCCGACTGCGGGTTCTGGCCGGTCACCAGGCGGCCATCCACCACCACCTTGGGCACGAACGGCAGCAGGGCCTTCTCGTAGTGCGCGCCGCGCCGCTTCATTTGCTCTTCGGCGTTGTAGGGCATCTTCTTCGCGACGCCGGCGAGGATTTCCTCGCGCCAGGAGAAACCGGTGAGCCTGCGCCCCGCCACCAGCAGGCTGCCGTCCGACAGCGTTGTGTTCAGCAGGCCGCAGTAGCCGTGGCAGACCGACGCGACTATGCCCCCGCGTTCGTAGATGGTGCGGGTGAGGCGCTGCAGGCCGGCGTCGTCCGGGAAGTCCCACATCACCGCGTGCCCGCCGGTGAAGTAGATGGCATCGAAGTCCGCCGGGTCGATGTCCCCGGGCTTGGCGGTGTTGGCGAGCAGCGCCCGGTGGGCGTCGTCGGCCAGCCAGGCCTTGGCCGAGGCATCCCGGTTCGGCCATTTGAGCGAGCGCGGCTCCAGCGGCGTGACGCCGCCCTTGGGGCTGACGATCCGCTGCACGTAGCCCTTGGCGGCGAACAGGTCGTAGGCGTGGGTCAGCTCCGACAGCCACAGACCGGTGGGGTCGGCCGGGTCGGCGTAGTGCGCGACGTTGCTGACGACGTGGAGAATGCGCTTGCTCATTTGCCCTTCCTTCCCGGAGGTTGACCTTGCCGGCCTGTATCGGCGGCGTGGGGGAACTCTAAGCTTGAATATAACTTTAAGGTCAAGGGTTCTGGGGATGGGAGATGAAGGGGGAGGTGTTCTATCGGGGGCGTGTTTCGGTTGCCGGCGGCTTCCGGTGCCTGGTGACCGGCAAGGCCTGTATCCGGTGTGCGATCAGTCCTCAGGCTCCGGCGGTTCCGGGGCATCTCGATAGCGGGCCTGGTAGCTTTTGTAGAGCTGCTGGATTTCCGGGTCGTCCAGGCTCTGGTACCTGATGTCTTCCTTGTCGAGTCCATCGAGGCCGCGAATGCCGCCGACGATCCCCGGCCACTCGTCACGGCTGGCTATGTCGACCACGAAAGGCTTCAGGTAGTTGTCGAGGTGCCCTTTGAAGGGCTCCCGAATCTCCTCGCCAAGCGCCCGCAAGTAGTCGTCCTTGCCCGTACCGGACCAGTCGATCGCGAACCCGGCCCGGTAGCAGAGTTCCATGAATACGAGCAGGATGGTGCGCCCGTTGCCGTCGAGGAAGGGGTGTGCGAATGCCAACTGGCCCATGACTTCGCCCGGCTTTTGCCTGAACCTCTTCTTGTCTGCCGAGAGCTTGAGCGCATAGTCGACGGACATCCTGATGAAGGCCGGGCGTTCGAAGACGGTGCTGCGCGGGTCATCGTGCGCGCCTTTGAAGACCGCCAGGTGCGGAACGAGCTTGTTTCGATCCTGGCCGGCCCACGGATAGAAACCGCCAAAGAGTATCTTGTGAACCTCGAGGACGGCCCCGTAGTCGATCGGCTTCTTCTGGGCCAGATATGAAAAGGCCTCTTCGATACTCAGTTCGAAGATGAAGTGCTCGGACTCCTTGACTTCGACTGGATCCTTGAGGCCTTGAAGATTCCGCAGGTAGCCGGCGGTTTCGAAATCGCCGAAAGGGTCGAAACTCATGCACTGAGTCTCTTTTTCGAGCCCCTCTTTTCCTGGAGGTATCGCCCTTGGAGGGCAAGCGTTTCCGTCTTGCTCAGAACGCCTTTCTTCTTCAGGTTGACGAGCAGCCGCTCAACGCTATCGAGTTCGACCACATCACCGGCAAGGCGGGTGATGGTCTCCGCCATGCGGCTCATTTCGTCGCGCTCTGCGGTGACCTTGTGAGCCTTGGCGAGCTTGCGGACTTGACTGGCGACGCTGGCAGCGGCGGTTTTACTCATAAGGGCCTCCATCTATCCGCGCAGCATAGCATCAAAGCCTGCTCATCCCGTGCCCATGTCCGCTATGGCCACCAGCGCCAGGGCAGGGTAAAAGAGCGGGTTCATTGCCGCAGGATGCCCATGCCTTGAAACACGCAAGCCCATTGCTGATCGCCACGCTCCTGGCCGCCGCCGGCCAGGCGGGGGCCATGGACGGGAAAGGCAACTCGTCCGACCACTTCACCGTCGCCACCAGCCTGGGCAGCGCGGCGCTCAGCGAGTCCACCAGCCAGCCGCTGCGGACCTACCGGGCCGCCCGCGACGATGCCCTGGCGTACATCGCCTCCGACGGGCGCATCCATGGCGCGCAGCTGGAGCAGGCGCTGCGCTTCTACCGGCAGGCGCATCCGCAGTCCGGCCTGAGCGACATGCAACTGGCCCGGGCCATCGCCAGCCTGGGCTGAGCCCTGCTCGCCGGGGCGCGGGGCCGGCGAGGTCCGCATTGTGGAAATGCACGGCATTGAAATAAAATGAGACGCTTTCTCATTTTCACTCTTTTGGCGTTCCCGCCAAGGATGCCCGCGCATGTTTTCCGCTTCGTCCCACGCTTCGCCGGTCGTCGCGCTGGAGCGCCTGTATGGCGACCACCACGGCTGGCTGTTCGGCTGGCTGCGCCAGCGCCTGGGCAATGCCCCGGACGCGGCGGACATCGCCCATGACACCTACCTGCGCATCCTCAGCTCCGGGCGCACGCCGCCGCTGGCCGATTCGCGGCGCTACCTGGTGCAGGTGGCCAAGGGCCTGGTCATCGACCTGTGGCGCCGCCAGGACGTGGAGCGGGCCTACCGCGAGGCCATCGCGCACCTGCCCGAGGCGCAGGTGCCGGCGCCGGAAACCCACTGGCTGATCGTCGAGTCGCTGCTGCGCATCGACGCGATGCTGGACGGCCTGCCGCGCCAGACGCGCGAGGTGTTCCTGCTGGCGCAATTCCACGAGCTCACCCTGCAGCAGATCGCCGAGCGCACCGGCATGGCGCTGATCACCGTGCGCCGGCACATCCACAAGGCGCTGGTGGCCTGCATGACGGCCTGCGAGCCATGAGCCGCGGGGAGGCCCGCGCCGCGCCGGCGGCCAGGCTGCTGGAGGAGGCCGCCGAGTGGGTCATGACGCTGCGCTTCGACGCCCCCGGCGAGGCGCAGTGGCAGGCCTTCGAGCGCTGGCGCGGGCAGAGCGACGCGCATCGCGAGGCCTGGGCGCGCGCCGAGCGGGTGTTCGGCACCTTCGACGCGGTGCCCACGGAGCTGGGCCGCCAGGCGCTGCATGGCCTGGAAGGGCTCAAGGGCCTGAGCCGCCGCCGCGCGCTACGCCTGCTGAGCGCGCTGCTGATGGCCGCGCCGGCGGGCTGGCTGGTGGCGCGCAGCGCCCCCTGGGACAGCTGGATGGCCGACGCCAGCACCGCCACCGGCGAGCGCAAGGCGCTGACGCTGGCCGATGGCAGCCGGGTGGTGCTCAACACCGTGTCGGCGCTGGATGTCCACTTCGACTCTACGGCGCGCCGCCTGCGCCTGCGCACCGGCGAGGTGCTGGTGACCACCCATGCCGACCCGCTGGCGCCGCGGCGGCCGTTCCTGGTCGCTGCGCAGCAGGGCGTGGTCGAGGCGCTGGGCACGCGCTTCAGCGTGCGCCAGCTGGGCGAGCAGTGCCAGGTGGCGGTGTTCGAGCACCAGGTGGAGATTCGCCCGCGCGCCGGTGCTGCGGTGCGCCTTTCCGCCGGCCAACAGGCCTGGTTCGACGCGCGCGGTGTGTTGCGCAGCGCCCCGGTGGACGACAGCGCCGCGCTTTGGGAGCAGGGCATGCTGGTGGCCCGCGACCAGCCGCTGGCGGAGGTGCTGGCGGAACTGGCGCGCTACCGCCACGGCCTGTTGCGCTGCGACCCCGAGGTGGCCGGGCTGCGCGTTTCCGGCGCGCTGTCGGTGGCGGACACGGACCAGGCGCTGAACGCCCTGGAGCTGACGCTGCCGGTACAGGTGTCGCGCCTGAGCCGCTACTGGGTGACGGTTTCGGCCCGCTAGCGAAAAAATTTCGCGCCCCCCCCTGAGCACTTTTTCCATCTCGTCCGGGATAGAGGGTGAACACGCCTCATGGGGAGGGGTGGGCAGCCCGCGCGAGGCGCGGCTTGAAGGATGGCAAAGCACATGGCTTCGAAGCACCGACGGCATTCCGGCACTCGTCGATTCACCCACCTGGCCCTGGCGGCGACGATCCATGGCGTGGCCCTGGGCTGCGTCGGGCTGGCCCTGGCCCCGTCCGTGGCCATGGCCGCCGAGGCCGCGCGCGACTATGCCATCGGCGCCGGCGCCCTGAGCGACGTGCTGGCCCGCTTCGCCGCCAGTGCCGGCGTGCAGCTGGTGTTCGACCCGGCCAGGCTCGCCGGGCGCAACAGCCCGGGCCTGAAGGGCCGCTACACGCTCGAGCAGGGCTTCCAGCAACTGCTGCGCGGCAGCGGCCTGCAACTGGTGCAGCGCGGCGCGGGCATCTACGCCCTGCAGGACGCCGGCACAGCCCTGCAGATGCCGGCCGAAACCGTGGTCGGCAAGGGCGGCGACACCCTGGCCATGTCCGCGACCGTGATCCAGGCGAACGCCAACGGCGCCGGCACCCCCACCGGCTACCAGCAACTGAGCGACAGTAGCACCACGCGCCTGGGCCTGACGCCGCGGGAAACGCCCCAGGGCGTCACCACGCTGTCGCGCCAGCAGCTGGACGACTTCAACATGAACAGCGTGAAGGACGCGCTGCGCAGCGCGCCCTCGGTGACGGTGGAGCAGTACGAGACCGACCGCACCAACTTCACCTCGCGCGGCTTCGACATCAACAACTTCGAGTACGACGGCATCGGCTCGCCGTTCAGCGCCGGCCTGCTCAGCGGCGACCTGGACCTGGCCGAGTACGAGCAGGTGGACATCCTGCACGGCGCCAATGGCCTGATGAGCGGCACCGGCAACCCCTCGGCCACCGTCAACTTCATCCGCAAGCGCCCGACCTACACGCCGCAGGCGCAGGTGAAGCTGTCGGTGGGCTCCTGGGGCACCCGCCGCGTCGACCTCGACGCCTCCGGCCCGCTGACCGACTCGGGCAAGGTGCGCGGCCGCTTCATCTACGCCAACGAGACCGGCAATTCCTACCTGGACCGTTATTCCCACGAGAAGAACGTGCTCAGCGGCATGCTGGCCTTCGACCTCTCCGAGGCGGACACCCTGACGGTCGGCTTCTCCGACAACAAGAGCAACTCCAACGGCAGCAGCTGGGGCGCGCTGCCGCTGACCGACCAGGCCGGCAACCTGATCCACTACAGCCGCCGCGGCGCCAACATCGGCCAGGACTGGACCTACTGGGACGTGCACACCCAGCGCGCCTTCGTCGAGCTGGCCCACGACTTCGGCGGCGGCTGGGAGGGCAAGCTAAACGTCACCGGCGTGGACCAGAGCCAGCAGGCGGACATGTACTACCTGATGGCCAACGACGCCGACACGCCCTGGCTGGCCGACCCCAGCCACAGCCATTCCGGCGAGAAGCAGCTGCTGGGCGAGGCCCAGCTGAGCGGCCCGTTCAGCCTCGGCGGGCGCCAGCACGAGCTGACCCTGGGCGTGGACTACGGCCGCTCGCGGCACAGCGACCGCGGCTACTACAACAACGAAGACGAGTTCATGGACGCCGACCTGGGCCAGACCCTCAGCGGCGCGGTGCCCAGGCCGAGCCTGACCTACACCAACGACACCATCGAGATGGCGCGCTTCACCGACCGGCAGAAGAGCGTCTACGCCGGCACGCGGCTGAACCTCACCGACCAGCTGCACTGGATTCTCGGCGCGCGCATGCTCAGCGTCGACAGCGACGGCACCGACTACGGCAGCGCCCGCGACGTGCGCATCCACGGCGAGGTGACGCCCTACACCGGCGTGGTCTACGACCTCGACGAGCAGTATTCGCTGTACGCCAGCTACACCAAGATCTTCAACCCGCAGTACGTGATGGACGCCCAGGGCAAGGTGCTCGACCCGCTGGAGGGCAAGAGCTACGAGGCCGGCATCAAGGGCAGCCTGCTAGACGACCAGTTGAGCGTGTCGGCCGCGCTGTTCAAGACCGACCAGCGCAACGTCGCCGAGGCCACCGACCAGAGCCTGCCCGGCGGCGAGACCATCTACAACGGCGAGGACTTCAAGAGCCGCGGTGCGGAGCTGGAAGCCAGCGGCCAACTGGCCCCCGGCCTGCAGTTGCAGGGCGGCTACACCTACGTGCACATCGAGGACCCGGACGGCCACAAGGCGCGCCAGTACGTACCCCGGCACAGCCTGCGCAGCAGCCTGACCTACCAGCTGCCCGGCCTGCCCCAGGCCAAGGTCGGCACCCGGGTGAGCTGGCAGAGCGCGATCCAGCTCGACGACGACAGCCGTGTGCGGCAGAACGCCTATGCGCTGGTGGATTTGATGGGGAGCTATGACATCGACAAGCACTGGAGTGCGTCGTTGAACCTGAACAACCTGACCAATCGCAAGTACCTGATGAGCTTGTATAGCGGTGGGTCCGGTTTCTATGGGCCGTCGCGCAATGTGACGGCTTCGGTGAGTTACAACTTCTGAGGTTGGGGTTTTGTGGGGGAGGGGGCTTGAACTGGGCCTGACGGTGGCGCGGCCTGGCCCCCGCTCCCTCCGGGAGAGGGCTGGGGTGAGGGGCCCGGCGCCGTCGTAGGATGGCGTTGAGCGAAGCGATACCCATCACCAGCACCGCATGGGTTTCGCAAGCTCAACCCATCCTACGAAAAGCACCTCGGCACGGAGTCGTAGGGCGGATAACCACGAACGGTTATGCCTGAAATAGCCATGCCATTCCCCTGTAGGAGCGCGCCCTGCGCGCGAATCGCGGGCAGGGCCCGCTACAGGTCGACGCCAAACCTCCCCACCCACGCCGAACGGCCCCCTCTCCCTCCGGGAGAGGGCTGGGGTGAGGGGCTCTTGACTCCCACATCGCCAGCCACACACCACGCCCTCCGCTGTATCCCAATGTATCCAACCCACCCCTCCGCAAGGCACGCATACAAACCCAACCCCCCTCCGATACGCCACCGATACATGGCGCGGGCCAAATGGCCACACCCGGACGCGACACCCGGCGGGCTCGGAAAACCAGCCCCTCGCGCATCCCGGTTCGACCAAGCCCCTTGAGCCGCGCACCACGCGCCCAGCATCGGAGAACCACCCATGTCCCGTAACCCGATCCAGACCAAGACCCGCATCGGCCTGCTCGCCATCGCCCTGGTGGGCGGCGCCAACCTGGCCACCTCGGCCTTCGCCGTCGAGGCGCTGCCCCAGGGCTACCAGCTCGCCGCCGCCGACAAGGCCGGGGAGGGCAAGTGTGGCGAAGGCAAGTGCGGCGCCAGCAAGGCCAAGGTCACCCAGGCCGAAGGCAAGTGCGGGGAGGGCAAGTGCGGCGACGCTTCCTTCACGCGCACCGACAGCGACCACGACGGCAAGGTCTCGCGCGATGAGTTCCTGGCCGTGGCCAGGGACCGCGCCGGCGACTTCGACAGGATCGACGCCGACCACGATGGCTTCATCTCCGAAGCCGAGGCCTACCAGCACCTGAAGAACGTCTTCGAATCCAACGGCAAGCCAATGCCGGCCGGGCTGTTCGCCAGGTTCCAGGGCGACCGCCACTAAGCCGGACGCGCCACCCAGCCCTCCCTGCCGGGAGGGCGTTCCCCCTCCGCGGAGCCTTGCCATGAATGCCCATTCCCTATTGCGCGGGGCTGGCCTCGGCCTGCGTCGCTCGCTGCTGCCCGAGCTGCTGGCGGTGCCCGCCACCGCCGTGGACTTCCTCGAATGCGCGCCGGACAACTGGATCGGCGTCGGCGGTGCCTACGGCGACGGCCTGGCGCAGCTCGCCGAACGCTTCCCGCTGGCCTGCCACGGCCTGTCGCTGTCCCTCGGCGGCCCCGGACCGCTGGACCTGGAGCTGCTGCGGCGCACCCGGCAGTTTCTCGACCGCCACCGCGTCGGCCTGTTCAGCGAGCACCTGAGCTACTGCGCCGACGACGGCCAGCTCTACGACCTGCTGCCGCTGCCCTTCACCGACGAGGCGGTGCGCCACGTCGCCGAGCGCATCCGCCAGGTCCAGGACGTGCTGGGGCGGCGCATCGCGGTGGAGAACATTTCCTACTACGCCGCGCCCTACCAGGCGCTGAGCGAGATCGAGTTCCTGCGGGCCGTGCTGGCGGAAGCCGACTGCGACCTGCTGCTGGACGTCAACAACCTGGTGGTCAACGCCTGCAACCACGGCTACGACGCCGCCGCCTTCCTTGCCCAGGTGCCCGCCGAGCGGGTGGCCTGCATCCATGTGGCGGGGCACTACGACGAGGCGCCGGACCTGAAGATCGACACCCACGGCGCCAGCGTGCAACAGCCGGTGTGGAACCTGCTGGCGCAGGCCTATGCCCACTGCGGCCTGGTGCCGACGCTGCTGGAGCGTGACTTCAACCTCCCGCCGCTGGCCGAGCTGCTGGCGGAAGTGGAGCACATCCGCACCCTGCAAGGCGCCGCCGCACCGCGGGAGGTACGCCATGGCTGACACCCTGCGCGAGCAGCAACTGCAACTGGCCCGGTACATCCGCGACCCGCAGCGCAACGCGCCACCGCCGGGCATCGAGGCGCGGCGCCTGGCGGTGTACCGCCAGCTGTTCCTGGGCAACGTGCAGTCGCTGCTGGCCGGCAGCTTCCCGGTGCTGCGCGCCAGCCTGGCCGAGGCCCACTGGCAGGCGCTGACGGAAGCCTTCTATGCCGACTACCGCTGCCAGACGCCGCTGTTCACCGAGTTGGCCGGCGAGTTCGTCGCCTTCCTCGAACAGGGCGGGATAGACGCGCCAGCCTGGGCCGCCGAGCTGGCGCACTACGAGTGGGTGGAGACCGCACTGTTGCTTAGCGACAGCCAGGAGCCGGCCCACGATCCGCAGGGCGACCTGCTGCACGGCGTGCCGCTGCTGTCGTCCCTGGCCTGGCCGCTGGCCTACGCCTGGCCGGTGAGCGAACTGGGCCCCGGCCACCTGCCCGAGCAGCCGCCGGAGCAGCCGACCCTGCTACTGGCCCGCCGCGGCGACGACCGGCAGGTGCATTTCGCCCGCCTGGCGCCGCTGGCCCATGCGCTGCTGGAGTCGCTGCGCGACCGCCAACTGAGCGGCCGCGAGCACCTGCTGGCGCTGGCCGAGGCCATCGGCGCCGACCCCGAACCCATCCTGCGGCAGGGCCTGGCCCTGCTGCGCAGCCTTCACGCACAAGGCGTGGTGCTCAGCACGCGCAACCTGTGCGCCACCCACCGCCGACAGCCTTCCCCAGCCCCCAAGGAGACACCGCGATGACCGACATCCTGGACAGCATCCTCTACACCGCCCACACCCGCACCACCGGCGGCCGCGACGGCCGCGGCAGCTCCAGCGACGGCGAGCTGGACGTGCGCCTGAGCCCACCCGGCTCCGGCCGCCCCGGCAGCAACCCCGAGCAGCTGTTCGGCGTGGGCTGGTCCGCCTGCTTCATCGGCGCCCTGCGCCGCGCCGGGCAGAAACTGGACATCCGCCTGCCGGCCGACGTGGCGGTGGCCGCCGACGTGACCCTGGGCACCACCGACAACGGCAGCGGCTTCGCCCTGGCGGCCAGGCTGACGGTGGAACTGCCGGGGCTGGCCGCCGGGGACAAGGCGAAGCTGGTGGAGACGGCGCACCAGATCTGCCCGTATTCCCGGGCTACCCGGGGGAATATCGAGGTGACTTTCGAGGTTCCGTGATGGGGTGAGGTGATGATTGGAAAGCCCGCGTGCCTGGTCAGGTGCGCGGGCTTTTTCGTTTTGGGGAGGCGAGGGCTTGGAGATTGCTGGTGAAGGGTGTTTACCGTTGGCGAGGGCTTTTCGGATCGCCTCCGTTCCCTCACCCCAGCCCTCTCCCAGGGGGAGAGGGGGCCGTCCTGAGTGGCCGGAGGATTCGGAGTCATCCTGATACGTCGCGGTTCGCGAGCAAGCTCACTCCTACGCCTTCTGGAAGCCCGCAGGGCAGCGGTAAAAGGACAGCGCCGAGCTTCCAAAGCGCACGGGACAGCCCCCTCTACCTTCAGGGAGAGGGTTGGGGAGAGGGCGTTCTTAAACCCAGCACCAACGACACCAGGAAAAAAAGAACCCGCCATGCGGCGGGTTCGTCAGTGCTGTGCGGCAGCCTACGCAAACCGCCGCCCCAACCACGCATCCAGGCTCAACCGCCCGGCCCCCTTGAGCAGCAGCGGCAGCAGCGCCACCAGGTAGATCAGCGGCAGCTTGTAGTTGCCGTAGCCGTTATCGCTGATCGAGTAGCCCATGGCCAGTTCGCCCAGGCTGGACCAGTGCGTAGGCCAGTGCACGGCGGCGATGGCCACCAGCGTCAGCACCATCAGCACCGCCGAGGCGAAGCGGGTGCCCAGGCCCAGCAGCAGGAGCGCCGGGGCTATCAGTTCGGCCCACAGGGAGATTTGCCAGTCCAGGCTCGCCGGCAGGCGGTCGAAGGGAAAGGGGAAGGCGTCGTGGATTTGTGCGAACCAGTTTTCGCCGTTCCACTTCTCCAGGCCGGATTCGAGGAATTCCCAGGCCAGGAACAGCCGCAGGGGGATGTCGGCGCCCCAGGCGCCGAGGCGGTCGAGGGGGCGCAGGGTGGTGGCGAGGGTGTTTTGCATGGCGATGTCTCCTTGGGCCGGGTGGTCGGCGGGTGGAGCCATGCTGGCAAGGCGGCTTGTCCCGGGTGTGTCCCGCCGGGGGCCGCCTTGTATCGGCTTGTACGCTCGCTCAGGCCGGGAGCGGCAGTTCCAGTTGCGCGCACAGGCCGCCGCCGTCGCGGTTGGCCAGGGTCAGGCGGCCGCCCAGGGCCTGGCTCAGCTGGTGGGCGATGGCCAGGCCCAGGCCGGTGCCGCCGGTGCTGCGGTTGCGCGAGCTTTCCACGCGGTAGAAGGGTTTGAGGACTTCCTCCAGTTCTTCCTCGGCGATGCCCGGGCCGCGGTCGAGTACGCGGATACACAGCTTGCCGTCTTCGCGGCCCACCTCCAGTTGCGCGGCGCCGGAGAACTTCACGGCGTTGTCCAGCAGGTTGCCCAGCACCCGGCGCAGGGCGTGGGGGCGGGTTTCCAGGGGCACGCCGGCGCGGCCTTGCAGGCTGACCTGCTGGCCGGCGTCCTGGTAGTCGAGCACCAGGCTGTCGAGGAAGGCGTCGAGGTCGACGCGGCGTTGCGCCTCGCTGGCGCCGTCCATGCTGCGGGCGTAGGCCACGCCTTCGCGGACCAGGTGCTGCATTTCTTCCAGGTCGCTCCACAGGCGTTCGCTTTCCGGCGACGGCTCCATCTGCTCGACGCGCAGTTTCATGCGCGTGATGGGCGTCTGCAGGTCGTGGGAGATGGCTGCCAGCAGCTGCATGCGCTCCTTCAGGTAGTCGCCGATGCGGCCTTGCAGGGCGTTGAAGGCGCGGGCGGCGTAGGCCACTTCGTTGGGGCCGTTCTCGTCCAGCGGCGCGGCCGGGGTGTCCGGGTCAAGGTGGTCGACGGCCTGGGCCAGGCGCGTCAGCGGGCGGATCGCGGTGCGCACCGCCAGCCAGGTGCAGACCAGCAGCACGGCCAGCTGCAGCACCAGCACCACCGGCAGCCAGCGCGCCACCGCCGCCACCCCGCGCGGGGTGACGTCTATGCTCAGCGGGCTGCCGTCGGCCAGGCGCAGGTGCGCCTGGAAGTGCGCGGCCGGGCCGGGGAGGGTTTCGAAGCGTAGGGCGTAGCGCGAGCCGATGGCGCTCTCGATGCTGCTCGCGGCCATGGGCGCCCGGGCCATGTCCATGGCCTGGCCGGGTTCGCCTTCGTCCAGGCGGTAGCGGTAGTTGGGGCGGTCGACCATGGGCAGCCATTGCTCGCGCTCGTTCGCCGGCAGGCGGTCGAGCAGGGCCACGGCGGTGCTCACGTCGCTTTCCAGGTTGCCGAGCATCATGCTCCGCGCGCTGACGTAGCGTTCGTAGAACTGCGAGCTGAAGGACAGGCCGTAGGCCAGCACCAGTCCGGTGAGGAAGATCAGCGCCAGGCGCGCTGCCAGGGTGCGGGGCATGGCGGTCACTCGGCGGGTTCGATGAGCTGCACCGGCAGCGAAAAGACGTAGCCTTCGTTGCGCACCGTCTTGATGCAGTCCGGCTCGCGGGCGTCGTCGCGCAGGCGCTGGCGCAGGCGGCTGACCAGCAGGTCGATGGAGCGGTCGAAGACGTCCGCCTCGCGGCCCTGGGTCAGGTTCAGCAACTGCTCGCGGCTGAGCACCCGCTGCGGGTGGTCGAGGAACACCCGCAGCAGGCGGTACTCGGCGCCGCTCAGGGCGACCAGGGTGCCTTCGGCATCCAGCAGGTGGCGCGCGCTGGTGTCCAGGCGCCAGGGGCCGAAGCCGATCAGCCGGCTGCTCTCGGTGATCGACAGGTTCGGCGGCAGCATGCGCGTGCGCCGCAGCACTGCGTTGATCCGCGCCAGCAGCTCGCGGGCGGAGAAGGGCTTGGTCAGGTAGTCGTCGGCGCCCATTTCCAGGCCGATGATGCGGTCGGTCTCGTCGTTGCGCGCGGTGAGCATCAGCACCGGGGTGGCCTTGTGCTTGCCCACGCGCAGCTCGCGGCACAGCTTCAGGCCGTCGTCGCCGGGCATCATGATGTCCAGCACTATCAGGTCCACCGCGTTGGCTTCGAGGAAGGCGCGCATCTGCCGGCCGTCCGCGGCCAGGCTGACGCGCAGGCCGCTCTTCTTCAGGTAGTTGCCGACCAGCTCGCGGATCTCGCGGTCGTCGTCGACGATCAGGACGTGATCGACATGTTCCATGGTGGTTCCCCAATCGGTGCGTTCGTTGGGGCAAGTGTATAGAGCAAGGCGGTGCATTCCCGCCAGGGTTTGTATACCAGTGTATCTATTCGCCGCGCCGATACCTGGGGCGGCATTCGCGGGCCGTGGCGGACACAGGCGGGATACCCGCGGCGGGTGAAATGGGCACCAAGCGGAAGGCACAAGGCCTCCGCGCCACGAACCCACACTGAGGACACCGCCATGAAAACCCTGACTCTTGCCGCCGCCCTGTTCGCCTTCGCCGCGCCCCTGGCCAGCTTCGCCGCCAGCGCCCCCGCGCCGGTGGAGCAATACCACTACGGCCAGCAGCTGGACGTGAAGAAGGTCCTGGCCCTGCACGAAGACCCCGGCAGCTGCCAGGTGGTGCAGGCGCGCATGGACTACCTGGACTCCAACGGCCAGCCCCACAGCCTGGCCTACCAGAAGTTCTCCAGCGACTGCAACGAAGGCGGTTGATGCACGCCGCCCCGGCCAGGGATGGCCCTGCCGCTCCAGCCCCCTTCAAAAGGAGATTCCCATGCTGATCGTCGCCTTTCTCGGCGGGGTGCTGACCCTGCTCAGCCCCTGCATCCTTCCCGTATTGCCGTTGTTGCTGCAGCGCGCCGGCGGCCCGGCCTGGTCGCCGCTGCTGACCCTGGCGGGCCTGGCCAGCGGCTTCGCCGTGCTGGCCAGCCTGGCGGCGGTGTCCAGCGCCTGGGTGGTGGAAGCCAGCGAGGTCGGCCGCTACCTGGCCCTGGGGCTGCTCGGGCTTTCCGCCCTGGCCTTGCTGTCGCCACGCTTCGGCACCTGGATTTCGCGGCCCTGGGCCTGGCTGGGCGACCGCCTGCACGGCCAGGCCCGCGGCCTGCCGCCGGCGCTGTCCGCCTGGCTGCTGGGCTTCGCCGCCGGCCTGCTGTGGGCGCCTTGCGCCGGGCCCATTCTCGGGCTGATCCTCTCCGGCGCCATGCTCCAGGGGCCCAATGCGTCCACCAGCCTGCTGCTGTTCGCCTATGGGCTGGGCAGCGCCGTCGCCTTGGGCGCCGCGCTGTTCCTCGGTCGCGGCCTGTACCAGCGCCTGCGTCCGTCGCTGGGTGCGCTGGAGTGGCTGCGTCGCGGGGCAGGGGCCTTGGCCTTGCTGGCGGTGGTGGTCATCGGCAGCGGCGCCAGCGCGCAGCTGGTGGGTTCCGGCGCCTCGCGCACCCTGGCCGTGCTGGAGCACAAAGTTCTGGATGGTGTGCCCAAGCTGCTCGACAAACTGATGCCCAGTGCCAGCGCCGCCGACCTGGCCGACCTGGGCGCCATGCCCAGCCTGGACGGCGCCGTGCAGTGGCTCAACAGCGCGCCGCTGGCCAGCGCGGACCTGCGCGGCAAGGTGGTGCTGGTGGACTTCTGGACCTACGACTGCATCAACTGCCAGCACACGCTGCCGTACGTCAACCAGTGGGCGAAGCGGTATGCCGACCAGGGCCTGGTGGTGATCGGCGTGCACACCCCGGAGTATCCCTACGAACGCATCCCGGCGAACGTGGCGAAGGCCGTGGCGCGCAACGACATCCACTACCCGGTGGCGCTGGACAACCAGTACCGCATCTGGAACGCCTTCGCCAACCAGTACTGGCCGGCGCACTACTTCATCGATGCCAAGGGCCACGTGCGCTACCAGCACGTGGGCGAAGGCGACTACCAGGGGCAGGAGGCGATCATCCGCCAACTCCTCAAGGAGCGCGGGCAGCCGGCGGGCTGAACAGCGGCGGGGCGGTCATGGGGCCGCCCCGCGCTGTCGTGTCGGCGCCTCAGTGCGGCGCGCGGCGGATGGTCTTGAGCAGGTCTTCCGGGCTGATCTGGCCGACGATCTGCTCCACGGCGCTGCCGGGCTGCGGCAGGTCGAGGATGTGGCCCTTCATCTTGCCGATCACGTGCATCTCGCAGGGCTTGCAGTCGAACTTCAGGGTCAGCACCTCGTCGCCGTGCACCAGTTGCATGGGCGCGACCTTGGTGCGCACGCCGGTGACGCCCTTGGCCTGCTTCGGGCACAGGTTGAAGGAGAAGCGCAGGCAGTGCTTGGTGATCATCACCGGCACCTCGCCGGCTTCCTCGTGGGCCTCGTAGGCCGCGTCGATCAGCTGCACGCCGTGGCGGTGGTAGAACTCGCGGGCCTTGTGGTTGTACACGTTGGCCAGGAACGACAGGTGCGCCTCGGGGTACACCGGCGGCGGGTTCGTCTCGGCCTTGCGGCTGCCGCGCGGGTGGGCGGCGACGCGGGCGGCGGTGAGCGCCTCGATGGCCTCGCGGCGCAGGGCCTTGAGCTGCGAGTTGGGGATGAAGAACGCCTGCGGCGCGTCCAGCTCGATACGCTCGGCGTGGTACTGGGTGGTGCCCAGCTGGCCGAGCAGGTCGTGCAGTTGCTCCAGGGCCTGCTCCGGCTTGTTGGCCGCGCCGAAGGGGCCGTCCAGGGCGACGCTGACGCTCACGCCTTCCTCGCTGGTGGCGGTCAGTTCCAGGCGTTCTTCGCGCAGGCGGGCCTGCCAGTCCAGGCCCACGCGGCGCTCGGCGGAGGTCTTGAGCAGGGCCTGCTGCCAGTTGTGGTCGAGGTTGCGCGACAGCGGGTGGTTGGGGCGCAGGCGGTACAGGCCCTCGGGCATTTCGTTGGGCTCGACGCGGTAGCGGTAGCGCTTCTCGCCGTCTTCCTCGAATTCACCCTTCGGCTCGGCGATGTTGGCGCGGAAGCCCACCACCTCGCGCTTGACCAGCACGTTGAGGCCGTCGCCGTTGGACAGCGGCTGCTCGGTGGCGACGATCAGGTCGCGCTTGCCGACCTTTTCCACCACACCCACCGGCAGGCCGGTGAAGGTCGGCGAGTCGAAGGCGCCGATGTCCACCTTGCGCTCGTTGACGAAGTAGTCGGTGCTGCCGCGGTGGAAGGTCTTGTCCGGGTCGGGCAGGAAGAAGTGCTCGGTGCGGCCGCTGGAGGCGCGGGCCAGGTCCGGGCGTTCGGCGAGGATGCCGTCCAGGCGCTGGCGGTAGTAGGCGGTGATGTTCTTCACGTAGCCCATGTCCTTGTAGCGCCCTTCGATCTTGAACGAGCGCACGCCGGCGTCGACCAGGGCGCTGAGGTTGGCGCTCTGGTTGTTGTCCTTCATCGACAGCAGGTGCTTCTCGAAGGCCACCACGCGGCCCTGGTCGTCCTTCAGTGTGTAGGGCAGGCGGCAGGCCTGGGAGCAGTCGCCGCGGTTGGCGCTGCGCCCGGTCTGCGCGTGGGAGATGTTGCACTGGCCGGAGAAGGCCACGCAGAGCGCGCCGTGGATGAAGAACTCGATGGCCGCGTCGGTTTCGTCGGCGATGGCGCGGATTTCTTTCAGGTTCAGCTCGCGGGCCAGCACCAGTTGGGAGAAGCCGGCCTGGTCGAGGAACTTCGCCCGGCCCAGGGTGCGGATGTCGGTCTGGGTGCTGGCGTGCAGCTCGATCGGCGGGATGTCCAGATCGAGCACGCCCAGGTCCTGCACGATCAGCGCGTCGACGCCGGCGTCGTAGAGCTGGTGGATCAGCGCGCGGGCCGGCTCCAGCTCGTCGTCGTGGAGGATGGTGTTGATGGTGACGAAGATGCGCGCGTGGTAGCGGTGGGCGAATTCCACCAGCCGGGCGATGTCGCTCACCTCGTTGCAGGCGTTGTGCCGGGCGCCGAAGCTCGGGCCGCCGATGTACACGGCATCGGCTCCATGCAGGATGGCCTCGCGGGCGATGCTCACATCGCGGGCAGGGCTGAGCAGTTCCAGATGGTTCTTGGGCAGGGACATGGTTTCTTCTTCATCAGGCGTGACACGGCAAGGCGCGCATTGTAGCGGCGAAACGCCGGCGCGGCACCCGTGCGCTGCCCGATGGCGGCGCCGTCCGGCGGGGTGCCGGGCGGCGTCGCGGCGGCATCAGGCCCTGGCGGCCAGCGCGGTGACTTCCACGCGCATGCCTTCCACGGCCAGGGCGGCCACGCCGACGGCGGCGCGCACCGGCCAGGGTTTGGCGAAGAAGCGCTGGTAGACCTCGTTGAAGGCGGCGCGGTCGGCCATGTCGGTGAGGTAGATGGTCAGGTGCAGCACGCGCTCCATGGAGCTGCCGGCGCGTTCCAGGGCGCTTTTCAGCGCGCGCAGGGTGCACTCGCTCTGCTCGACGATGCCGCCCAGCTCCAGGCTGCCGTCCTCGCGGGTGGGGATCTGGGTAGAGACCAGCAGGCCGCCGAAGCCGGCGACGTCGGAAGAGATCGAGTGCGGGTCGGCG
Organism: Pseudomonas citronellolis; assembly: GCF_001586155.1. Taxonomy (NCBI): domain Bacteria; kingdom Pseudomonadati; phylum Pseudomonadota; class Gammaproteobacteria; order Pseudomonadales; family Pseudomonadaceae; genus Pseudomonas; species Pseudomonas citronellolis. The sequence continues at coordinate 3,762,915 of NZ_CP014158.1, read as the reverse complement.
TCGGGGAGGAAGCTGAGGTCGTTGTTAGCCATGGGGGCCTCTTTCTGCGGGTGGGACGAGGGGCGGCAGCTTACCCGCCGGGGCCGGTGGCGTCATCCGCGCGGGACCGCACATCGGACAACGCCGGGGCCGGGGCGTAGGGCGGATAACGCCTACGGCGTTATCCGCCGTTTGGCCTCGATTCCCGGCGGCTCCGGGGTTGACCTGGGCGTTAGCTGTGGCCTCGGCGTATCGGCGGATAACCGCGAACGGTTATGCGCCCTACGTCCAGGTCAGCGGTAGAAGGCCGAGGGCGCCACGCCGAACTGCCGGCGGAAGGCCGCGGCGAAGGCGCTCTGGCTGTCGTAGCCGTGCTGCAGCGCCACTTCCAGCACCGGCAGGCCCTGGGCCAGGGCTTCCAGGGAGAGCAGCAGGCGCGCCTGCTGGCGCCAGCGGCCGAAGGTGATGCCGGTGCTGCGCTGGAAGCGGCGGTGGAAGGTCTTCGGGCTCATCGCCAATTGCTCGGCCCAGTGCTCGGCGCTGCTGCCTTGCGCCGGGTTTTCCGCCAGGGCGCGGCAGACCCGGGCGATTCGCTCGTCGTCCGGCCAGGGTAGGTGGAAGGGCAGCACCGGCAGGCTGCGCAGTTCGTCGAGCAGGAAGCGCATCAGGCGGCCGTCGCGGCTGTCGCCTTCGTAGCGCCCGGGCACCTGGGTGGCGGCCTGGATGAGTTCGCGCAGCAGCGGCGACACGTCGATCACGCAGTCGCCCAGCGGCAGGCCGTCGATGGCGTCGGGGTTGACGAACAGGCTGCGCACCCGCGTCACGCCACGCATGCGCAGCGAGTGTTCGACGCCCGCCTGCAGCCAGACGCCGCGGGTCGGCGGCGTCACCCAGCGCCCGGCCGGGGTCTCCACCACCAGCACGCCCTCGATGGCGTAGATCAGCTGTGCGCGCGGGTGGCTGTGGGGCGGCACCACGTGGCCGCTGGGGTAGTCGATGGCGACGCCGGTGACCGGCATCTCCAGGGATTCGTAGGGCAGGCTGGCGTGGTCGACCATGGGGCGCGTCCGTTGCGGGGGAAGGGCGAGCTTAGCGCAGGATGACCCTTTCGCGACAACGATGGACCCTTTGGCGCGAGTTGGACGGCTGCGCCCCGCCTATGCTGGGCCCGAACACCCGTTCGAGGTCAGACCATGCAAGCGAACCCACAAACCAAGTACCGCCCGTTCCCTGCCATCGACCTGCCCAACCGCCGCTGGCCGTCGCAGACCATCGTCCAGGCCCCGGTGTGGCTGTCCACCGACCTGCGCGACGGCAACCAGGCGCTGTTCGAGCCCATGAACCGCGAGCGCAAGCTGCGCCTGTTCGCCGAGCTGGTGCGGCTGGGCTTCAAGGAGATCGAGGTGGGCTTCCCGGCCGCCTCGCGCACCGACTTCGAGATCATCCGCCAACTGATCGACGAAGGCGGCATTCCCGACGACGTCACGCCCATGGTGATGACCCAGCTGCGCGAGGACCTGATCGACGAGACCGTGCGCGCCGTGGCGGGCGCGCGGCGGGTGATCGTGCACCTGTACAACGCCATCGCCCCGGTGTGGCGGCGCGTGGTGTTCGGCCTGTCGGTGGACGAGGTGGAGCAACTGGTGGTGCGCCACGTGCAACTGCTGAAGGAAAAGGTGGCGGCGCACCCGCAGACCGAATGGGTGCTGCAGTACTCGCCGGAGACCTTCTGCATGGCCGAGCTGGAGGTGTCGCTGCGCATGTGCAATGCCGCCATCCGCACCTGGGACGCCGGTCCCGGAAGGCCGATCATCGTCAACCTGCCGACCACGGTGGAGGTGGCCACGCCCAACGTCTTCGCCGACCAGATCGAGTGGATGCACCAGCGCCTGGAGCGCCGCGAGCACGTGGTGCTGTCGGTGCACCCGCACAACGACCGCGGCACCGGCGTGGCCTGCGCCGAGCAGGCGCTGCTGGCCGGCGTGCAGCGGGTGGAGGGCTGCCTGTTCGGCAACGGCGAGCGCAGCGGCAACCTCGACCTGGTGACCCTGGCGCTGAACCTCTACACCCAGGGCATCCACCCGGGCCTGGACTTCAGTGACATCGCCGGCGTGGCGCGGGTGGCCGAGGCCTGCACGGGGCTGCCGATCCACCCGCGGCATCCCTACGTCGGCGACCTGGTGTTCACCGCCTTTTCCGGCTCGCACCAGGACGCCATCGCCAAGGGCTTCGCCGCCCAGGCCGCGGACGGCTTCTGGGAAGTACCCTACCTGCCGATCGACCCCCGGGACCTGGGGCGTACTTACGACAGCATCGTGCGGGTCAACAGCCAGTCGGGCAAGGGCGGCATCGCCTACCTGCTGCAGCGCGACCACGGCGTGGTGATGCCGAGGCGGATGCAGGTGGAGTTCAGCGCCATCGTGCAGCGCCAGGCCGACAGCAGCGAGACCGAGCTGAGCAGCGAGGCGCTGTGGCAACTGTTCGCCCGGACCTACCTGGCCCCGGCGCGGCCCGGCGGCTCCCTGGCCTACGTCGGCCACCGGCTGTTCGAGGCCGAGGGCGGGCAGGGCATAGTGCTGGAGGTGGAACTGGCCGACGGCCGCCGCCGCCAGTTGCAGGGCGTGGGCAACGGCCCGATCGACGCCGCCGTGGCGGCCCTGGGCCTGCCGATCCGCATCGACGCCTACGAGGAACGCAGCCTCGGCGGCGGCGCCGACGCCCAGGCCCTGGCGCTGGTGGAAGTGGCCTGGCCGGGCGAGGCGGGCACGCGCTTCGGCGCCGGTTGCCATGCCAACATCGTCAGCGCGTCGATTCAGGCTGTGCTTTGTGCGGTGTCGCGCTTTGCTGGGGGACGTGTAGTGCCTGGTGGCTTTTTGTAGGAGCGAGGGGGACGCCTAGTTCTTGCTCGCGAACGGACGGTACCGGTGACTTCGGCGTGTTCGGCTGACTCCGCTCCCTCTCCCTAACCCTCTCCCTGAAGGGAGAGGGGACCGTTGGGCAGGGCTCGGTATTCTGGAGTCAGCCGGCAGTCCCGGTGGTTTCCAGCTGAAACCATTCCTTCTCTCGGCACGGACAAAGCCCCCTCTCCCTTCAGGGAGAGGGCTGGGGAGAGGGCGCTCTTGCACCCAACACCGTAGCCACCGGCAAACCCCATTCGCGAGCAAGCTCGCTCCTACGAAGAGCGCCCCGGAGCGGCCTACGAAAGCCCGCCGCCCACTAAAGCGGAAAAGGCCGCAACCGCCCCCGCGCACCATCCACCGCAAGGGCACCCAGCAACAGCCGGCTCACGCTTTCAGCCACTGCCCGGTAGTCCGCCTCCGCCGGCCGGGCCTTGCCGGTGATCAGCGAGGCCTGCCAGCCGAAGTGGGTGTGCGCCTGGGTGGCCGACCAGAGGAACAGCAGCAGGTGCTGCGGGTCGGCCGTGGCGATCAGGCCGCGCTCCATCCAGCTGCGCAGGCAGGCGAGGCCTTGTCCCCTGGACCTTCCGCCGCCTCAGGGCAGGGTGTACAGGCGCAGCAGCATGCGTTGCTGTTCCGAGGGCCGGCCGAAGTAGCGGCTGTACAGCGCCTCGCCGCCGGGGCCGCGCAGGGTTTCGCTGATGGAGCGGTCCACCAGCAGGCGGAAGGCGTCGTCGTCGCGGGGCAGGGCCAGGGCGACGCGGGCCACTTCGAACAGGTGCTCGGAGACCTGCAGGCGGTTGCCTTCGGCCGAACGGGCCTGGTAGTTGAGCAGCGACAGGCGCTCGCCGAAGAAGGCGTCCACCTGGCGGCGCAGCACGCGCTCGACGCCTTCCTGGTAGCTGCCGACTTCCTCCAGGCGCGACTGCAGGCCCAGGGCGCGGGCCTGCTGCTGCGCCCATTGCAGGTTGGTGCTGCCGCGCAGCACGGCGAAGCTGCGCCGGTTCAGCCCCTGGTTGATGGTTGCCCGCCAGGTCGGGGTGCGTTCGCGCGGGGCGCCGCTGAGCGCGGCCAGCAGGGTGGGGTCGGCGTCGCGGCGCAGGATCACCCCGAGGCCGGCGGTGAACACCGGCAGCGAGAAGCTGACCAGCTCGCGGCGCTGCAGGGTTTCCACCAGCGGGCTGCAGAACAGGTCGACCTGGCCGCCGTGTACGGCTTCCAGGGCCTGCTCCAGGGGCAGCGGGCGGTAGCGGACCTGCAGGTCGCCCAGGCCCGGCTCGCTGTGCAGGCGGGCGACCAGCGCCTGGCAGAGGTCGATGGCGTAGCCGCTGGCCGTGCGCTCGTCGCCCTCGGAGAAAGGCGCGTTGTCGGCCAGAAAGCCCAGCGTCAGGGTATGGCTGGCCTGGATGCGCGCCAGGGTGTCGGCCTGGGCGGCGGGCACCAGCAACAGCAGCGCGAGCAGGGGAGCGAGCAGGCGGTTCATGGCGACTCTGGCGGCGCGGCGAGGCGCTCGTAGGCCTTGACGAAGCGCTTGGCGATGAAGCCGAACAGCAGGTAGCCGACCACCATCACCAGGGCCGCGCCGAACACCGCTTCCAGCCCCGAGGCATAGAGCGCGTAGAAGCAGTAGCAGGCGGCGACCAGCATCACGGCGGTGTTGCGGCGCACCAGCTCCAGGCCGACGCCGGCCTTGTAGAGGATCACCACCAGCCCGGTCAGCGAGGTGATGTAGGGGATGATGTTGGTGACCGCCGCCAGGTTCACCAGCTTGTTGAACTGCGCGGTGGCGTTGGGCGAGATGGTCGACAGGGCGATCAGGCTCTGCAGCACCGCGCAGGTGACCAGCCCGGCCAGGGGCGCGCCGGCGTTGGTGACGCGGGTGAACAGCTGCGGGAACAGGCCCTGAGCGGCGGTGACCTTGGCCGTCTCGGCCAGGGTGAACTGCCAGCCCAGCAGCGAGCCGACGCAGGCCATCACCGCCAGGGCCATGACCAGGTTGCCCACCCCGTCGTTGAACAGGCGCGCATAGGCCAGGGCGAAGGGCGCGCTGGAGTTGGCCAGCTCGGGGTTGGGCACCAGGCCCTGGATCACGGTGGTGGACAGCACGTACACCACCGCCGCGCCCAGGGTGCCCAGCAGGCAGGCCAGCGGCACGTTGCGCTTGGGGTTGTCCACCGCGTCGGAGTTCTGCGCCGCCGACTCCATGCCGAGGAAGGCCCAGAGCGTCAGCGGGATGCTGTCGGTGATCGCCTGGCCGACCGGCAGGTCGTTGGGGTTCCAGGCGGCGGCGAAGACCTCGGGGCGGAACCAGAACCAGCCGAAGAAGCCCAGCCCGGCCACCGGGATGATCACCCCCCAGACGGTGACCGAGCCCAGCCGCCCGGTGATCCGCGGGCCGCCGAAGTTGGCCAGGGTGGTCAGCCAGATCAGCCCCAGGGTCCCGAGGAGCAGGGGCACCGAGCCGCTGCCCAGCCAGGGGAAGAAGGGCGTCAGGTAGCCCACCGCGGAAAGGCTGATGGCGACGTTGCTGATCACCAGGGACAGGAAATACAGGTACGAGCAGAGGAAGAACGCCGACTTGCCATGGGCCTCCTCGCTGTAGGCGGACATGCCGCCGGAGCGCGGGCAGTAGATGCCGCACTGGGCGAAGCAGTAGGCGATGGCCATGGAGCCCACGGCGGTGAACACCCACGACAGCAGCGAGACCGCGCCCAGCTGGGCCATGCTGGAGGGCAGCATGATGATCCCCGAGCCCATCATGTTGACCATCACCAGGGTGGTCAGCCCGGTGAGGCCCATCTTCCTGGTCGTGGCCATGCAGGCCTCCTGGGGCTGTAAGCGAAGCGGCGGAATGCTCAAAGAATAGGCACGGCCTGGCGGGGCGGCCATCGAGTGGCGGGGTGTTTTTCAGGAATGGGATTGGGGTGGCATTTGCGGGGGAGCGGAGTACAGGTTGGCAGCGGAGTGGCGGTGCAGTCCGTTACCCTCACCCCAGCCCTCTCCCGGAGGGAGAGGGGGCCGTTCGTGCCGCCGGGGCGTCCGGCGTGGCCGGTGAATCCAATCGCGGACAAGGTCCGCTCCTACGCCCGTGCTTCCTGGAACCGTAGGAGCAACTGTCTTTTGCCGAGGTGCTCATGCGGTCACGGCGATGGGTATCGCTTCGCTCAACGCCATCCTACGAAAAGCTGTGCTTCCTGTAACCGTAGGAGCGGACCTTGTCCGCGATTTGGATTTCCAGAGAAATAGCCGAGCGCACCGGAGCGCCCCTTCAGCAGGCCGAGCGAAACCGGCGCTCAGGAGGTCATGCGACATGGATGTCGCGAGAGCCCCGATGGGCTACAGGGACGTACCCTCGGGGCGGGCCTCCGTGGCGGGGGAGTTCGTGAGGGTAGCCCGACTGTGTCGGGCCCGTATGTCGGGGCAAGCCTTTTTGGTTCCTTTTGTGGCGACTGACAAAAGGGACTCGCCCGAGGGGGCGAAACAAGACGGTCGGGCAGACTCGGAGCGGCGCGCTACACCAAGCCCCCAAGCCACTGGCTTCCGCGTTCGCGGGAATGACGAGGGAAGGTCAGGAACGCGGGGCCAAGGTTCAGGATGCAAACAAAACATGCCCCAGAAAAAACGCCGTTCCCTTCAACAGGAAACGGCGCTCTTCCAGACCCAGGCACTACCCATCCATCACCAATGCCGATACCCACGATAGTAACCATGGGGCGGCCCGTAATAACGCGGCCCATAGTATGCCGGCCCGTAGTACACCGGCCGGTAATAGCGCACCGGCGGCGCCACCACCACGGCCACCGGAGGCGGCGGCGGAGCGTAGTACACCGGGGCCGGCGGATAGTAGGCCGCCGGCGGCGGGGCAGGTTGCACGTAGACCGGGGCAGGCGGCGCGGAGGCGCCGGCGACGACAGCGCCACCCACGACGGCGCCGACCACCGCGCCGATGGCCGCCGCATCGGTATTGCTGTTGGCCGATGCCTGCCCGGCCAGGGCGAAGGACGCGCACAACACCAGGGCGAGTTGCGGGATCCGGCGAATCATCTGTCTTACCTCCTGAAATTCCCGGCCTGGGGGCCGGATACTTCTAAGACATTCTGTTCCCGCAAAGTGTAACCGGCGCTGTGTAAATCCTGTGTAAAGGGCGCCGTACGGTCGTTCTGGGGCTGATTCGATGCAGCCGGCAACACAAAAACCGGGCCGGCTGCGGCGCGGCTTGTTATGGTTGCGGTTTTCCCTCAAGCCAAGGAGGCTTTATGCCCTTGAATCGAGCCCTGCCGGCCATGCTGTTCGGCGCCATCCTGCTGGCCGGTTGCAGCAGTGCCGACAAGCCCGCCGAATCCCCGGCCGCCGCCGCGCCCGAAACCGGTCGCTGCAATGCCGGGGCGGTGCAGTCGCTGGTCGGCAAGCCGCTGTCCCAGGCGCTGGTGGAGCAGGCCCGGCGCGACTCCGGCGCGCAGAGCGCACGCGCGCTGCACCCCCATGACGCGGTGACCCTGGAATACAACTCGCAGCGCCTGAACATCAATGTCGACGACAGCGAAATAGTGCGCGGGCTCAACTGCGGTTGAGGCGAAAAACGGCGCCCGGCGTGCAATGCCCGGGCGCGGGGTGACGGGAGCCCGGTGTGGGCTCCCGCACTGGTAGAGCCCGGTCAGCGATTGGCCGGTTTGCGGATGATGCGCAGCGCCTGGGTGGTGTGGTTCACGCAGGACTCGTAGTCGCCGGCGGCGCGGGCCTTCTCGGCCTGGTCGATATGCTCCTGCACCACGTTGACCTTCACGCCCGTGGCGTTCTTGCTGGCCGTGGCGATGAAGTCCTTCAACTGCGTCAGGTTGGCGTCGCAGAGCTTGCTGTCGGCCATGGCCGCCAGCGGCAGGGCAAGGGTGGCGGCGAGGACGAGGGCGATCTTCTTCATGGGGCTGTCTCCTGGATGGGTTCACCATGAACCTGAGGGCGCAGGGCCTTGGCAGGGCGAGCCTGCGGGTCCGTGGATGGCGCTTCACCCGATGCCGATCGGGGCGGTCAGGAATACCTGACGCCTGTTTCGACCTTGCCTTTTGCCGGACGTGTCATTTTTTTCGCGCTACAGCGCATCGCCAGTGCGCTCGGCATAGCGCCGGCGCAATTGGAGCTGTAGTTTCCCGACACCGCAGTGGGCGCCCGAAGACTCACCGCGCCGGCACCCGGTCGCGGCTCTGGATGTTCCAGTGCGCGGCGCTGCCGGCCAGTTGTGCGGAGAGCTGTTCTACCTGCTCGTACAGGCGCAGGGTCAGCCAGTAGAAGCCCTGTACCTCGAAGGAGCCGGCCAGGCTCTGCGGGCGCGGCGGCAGGTGGCCGCTGCCCTGGCATTCCTGGACCAGGCGCGAGGTGCGGCTGAACTTCAGGGCGTGGGCCGATTGCAGCAGCAGGCGGCCGATGGCCTGGCGCATGGGCTCCAGGTCGGCGGGCGGCGGGGCGATGTCGCCGGCCTGGGCGGCGAACTGGCGCGAGGCGAGCAGCGATTCCAGGGTGCCCATGATGGCCCGGTGGGCGCGCTGGATCAGTTCCAGCTCGCGCAGCGGCATGCCGGTTTCCCGCGCCACCGGCGCCAGGTGCGCACGGGAGGCCACCAGGCGCTGGTCCAGTTCCTCCAACTGGCTGGCGAAGTGCTCGGCGCGCAGGTCGGCGCTGCTGCTCAGTTGGCCGAACAGGCGGGCGCAGGCGCGCAGGTTGTCCGACAGCAGGTAGCGCCAGACGTAGACCGCGCGCAGCGGGTAGATCTGCGCGAAGACCAGCGCCAGGGCCACGCCGATCAGCACGTTGAGCATGCGCCAGAGGCCCTCGGTCATGCTGTTGTCGCCATGCCCGGCCACGGTGCACATGGTGATGCCCGCCAGCAGCGCCACGTAGCCGGGGCGGCGGATGGCGTAGAAGGCGGCCACGGCGCCGGCCAGCGACATCAGCAGGTAGACCAGCACGTTGGAGCCGCTGAGGTTGTGCACCAGGATGATCGCCAGGCCCACGGCGGCGCCCAGCAGGGTGCCCAGGATACGGTCGCGGGACTTGCCGCGGATGGTGCCCTGGTGCACCAGCCCGCCCATCACCACCAGCACCGTGACCGAGGCCCAGAGGCCGTGGGGGATGTCGATGCCGGTGGTCAGCAGGATGGAGGCCAGCAACGCCAGGCCGACGCGCACGCAGTGAATCCAGGCGGCGTAGCGGTAGCGCGTGTAGGGGTTGGCCAGGCGGCGCCAGGGCAGGGCCAGGGATTGCAGGATGTTCGCCAAGGGGGTTCCTCGCGGAGTGGACCTGCTCAGCTTAGGTGTTGTGGCCGACGAGCGGCAAACCCGGCGGCGCCCCGGCATGGAAATGCATCTGGTTGAAGGTACCGGCGCTTGGGGCTGTGGCATCGCCGGCATGCGCTACCTGGGCATGTACGCCATGCTCATGCAGCCGGGCATCGACTACGACCCGCTGTTGTTCGGCCTGCCCCTGGTGGTCGCCGGCCGGGCTGGACAGCGGCTGGCTGGCGCTGCTGGTGATCCCCGTGCCCCTGGCCATCCTCGCCATCGCGCTGCTCACCTCCGTGCTCGACGCCTGCCTGGAGGCGCGCACAGCTCGCGCAGTTGCTCGCACAGGCTGCGGCCGGCGCTGGGCAGGTCGGCGCGGGCGTAGAGCGCCAGTTCCAGGCCGGTGATTTCCGCGAAGCCCTCGGCGGCGCCGAGCACGCGGTGCCCCGGCAACCGGCAGCGCTGTGGCAGCAGGCTGACGCCCAGGCCCGCCGCCACCGCCGCCGACAGGCTGGCCAGGGCGGCGCTGCCGTAGGCGATGCGCCAGCGCCGGCCCTGGGCCTCCAGGGCGTGGATCATCTCCTGGCGGTACAGCGCGCCGAGGGGGAAGGCCACCAGCGGCAGCGGCTCGCGGGCGGCCGCCGGGTTGGCGGCGCTGTCCAGCCAGCACAGCGGTTCGGGCCAGCGCGCCAGGCAGTCGCTGTCGGCGCCCCATTGCTTGACCAGGGCCAGGTCCAGCTCGCCGTTGCGGTACTGGCGCAGCAGCTCGTGGCTGAGCCCGCTGGAAACCTCCAGGCGCAGGCGCGGGCGCTGCGTGGCGAAGGCCGCCAGCAGCGGCATCATGCGCTCGCCGGCGAAGTCCTCGGGCATACCCAGGCGCAGCACGCCCTCGCTGTGTTCCTCGCCGAGGGCGGCGCGGGCCTCCTCGCCGAGCTGGAGGATGCGCCGGGCATAGCCCAGCAGGCGCTCGCCGGCCTCGGTGGGCAGCACCTGGCGGCGCCCGCGTTCCAGCAGGCGGCAGCCGAGCTGTTCCTCCAGGCGCAGAATCTGCTGGCTGACGGTGGATTGGGTAAGGTGCAGCCACTCGCCGGCGCGGGTGAAGTTGCCGGCATCCACCACCATGACGAAGCTGCGCAGCAGGGTCGGGTCTAGCATTTGGAAATCCACTGGAAGTCATTTTTCCATTTAATTTCACCATGCAAAGCCAGGCCGGGATAATCCCTTTCGACGAAGGGGCGCCGCACGGGCCCCGCTGAGGAGGACTCCCCATGCAACACCTGGCATTCATGCGCGAAGCCCTGGCCCTGGCGCGGGCCAACGTCGAGGTCGGCGGCCGTCCGTTCGGCGCCGTGCTGGTGCGCGACGGCGAGGTGCTCGCCCGCGCCGCCAACGGCATCCACCTGGACCACGACCCCACCGCCCACGCCGAACTGCTGGCCATGCGCGAGGCCGGCCGCGCCCTGGGCAGCCCGCGCCTGGACGGCTGCGTGATCTACGCCAGCGGCCACCCGTGCCCGATGTGCCTGGCGGCCATGCACCTGAGCGGCGTCAGCGCCGCCTACTATGCCTATTCCAACGCCGACGGCGAGCCCTACGGGCTGTCCACCGCGGCGGTGTACGCGCAGATGGCGCAGCCGCTGGAGTGGCAGTCGCTGCCGCTGCAGCCGCTGCGCCCGGAAGACGAGGAGGGGCTCTACGGGTTCTGGCGGGAGCACCAGGGGTGAGCGGCGACAAGGCGCGGGTCGGCTGGATTGGCCTGCTGGTCATAGTCGCGCTGGGCATCAACCTGCGGCCGATCCTCACCTCCATCGGCCCCTTGCTCGCGGAAATCCGCCAGGCCACCGGGCTGGGCTTCCAGGGCGCGTCGCTGCTGACCGTGCTGCCGGTGCTGTGCATGGGCCTGTTCGCCCTGGCGCTGCCCTGGGTGGGCCCGCGCCTGGGCGAGAGCCGCGGCATGCTCGCCGGGCTGCTGGCCATCGCCGTGGCCTGCGCCTGGCGCCTGCTGCTGGACAGCGGCCTGGCGCTGATCGCCAGCGCGGTGCTGGCCGGCACCGGCGTGGCGATCATCCAGGCCCTGGTGCCGGGGGTGGTCAAGCGCTGGTTCCCGCAGCGGGTGCCGGCGGCCATGGGCCTGTACTCGGCCTCGCTGATGGCCGGCGGCGGTACCGCCGCGGTGCTGGCGCCGGTGCTGGCCGGTGGCTCCGGGCACTGGCAGCTGGGCCTGGGCGCCTGGGTGGCGCTGGCCGTGCTGGGCTTGGCGCTGTGGGCCCTGGTGCGCCCGCGCGAGGCGGCGGTGCCCAGCGTGGCGCGGCGTGGCGAACACTTCTTCGGCAGCCGCCGGGCCTGGCTGCTGTCGCTGTACTTCGGGCTGATCAACGGCGGCTACACCAGCATGGTGGCCTGGCTACCGATGTTCTACCGGCAACTGGGCTGGAGCGCCCAGGGCAGCGGCCAACTGATCGGCCTGATGACCCTCTTCCAGGTACTCGGCGCACTGAGCATGCCGGCCCTGAGCCGTGGCTCGGCGGACCGCCGGCCCTGGCTGTGCCTGTGCCTGCTGATCCAGCTCGGCGGCTTTGCCGGCCTGCTGCTGTCGCCCCTGGGGCTGCCGGCGGCCTGGGTGGCGCTGATCGGCTACGGCCTGGGCGCCTGCTTCGCACTGAGCCTGACGCTGACCCTCGACCACCTGGCCGAACCCGGCCCGGCGGGCAGCCTGGCGGCCTTCGTGCAGGGCATCGGCTTCATCATCACCGGCATCATCCCCTACGTCACCGGCTGGCTGCGCGACGCCACCGGCAGCTTCCAGGCTTCCTGGACGCTGCTGGCATTGTCGGTGCTGCTGATGCTGGGGGTGACCCTGCGCTTCGCCCCGGCCGGCTATGCCCGGGCGATGCACGGCTGGCGCGGCGCTCAGACCGCCGAGGTGGCGAGGTAGATGCGGTAGGTGATGATCGACAGCATGCTCAGCACGCCGACCCACATCAGCAGCACGCCCGCGCCCCGCTCGCGGATGGTGAAGCCGATGCCGAGCATGAACATGCCGAAGATGATGACTGCGAGGGTGACGCCGAAGGAATCCATGGGTGGGCCTTATCCATTGTGTCGTTGGAACAAGTCTAGGCCAGCTGCGGCTCGAAAGGGGTTGATCCGGGGCAAATCCGGCGTCATGGCACCTGGTCTTCTCGTGTAGCCGCGGGCCTTGCCCGCGATTCGCGCGCAGGGCGCGCTCCTACAGATGGGCATACCCCAGGCGCAAGAGTCTTGCCGACCGCGCCGATGCGCTTTTCGTAGGAGCGAGCTTGCTCGCGAACGGACGGTACCGGTGACTTCGGCGTGTTCGGCTGACTCCGCTCCCTCTCCCTAACCCTCTCCCTGAAGGGAGAGGGGACCGTTGGGCAGATGCTGATAGTGCGACGTTAGCCGGCTAGCACAGTGATTACCGGCTGAAACCATTCCTTCTCTCGGCACGGACAAGCCCCCTCTCCCTTCAGGGAGAGGGCTGGGGAGAGGGCGCCCTTGCACCCAACACCGTAGCCACCGGTAAACCCCGTTCGCGAGCAAGCTCGCTCCTACGAAGAACAGGTCGTTTTTACAGGCGGAAGCGCTGCACCAGGCCGCTGAGGTCCACGGCCAGGCGCGACAGTTCGTGGCTGGCGCTGCTGGTCTGCTGCGAACCGGCGGCGCTCTGGTTGGACAGGTCGCGGATGTTGCCCAGGTTGGTCTCGATGTCGCGGGCCATGGCGGCCTGGTGTTCCACCGATTCGGCGATGCGCCGGTTGCGTTCGTCGATGCTGCGCGCGGCCTCGATGATCTGCGCCAGGGCGCGGTCGGCGGCGCTGGCCTGGCCCTGGGTGTGCTCGGCCTGCTCGGCGCTTTGCTGCAGCGCCTCGACGGTGCGCCCGGTGCCTTGCTGGATGGCGCCGATCAGCTGTTCGATCTCGCGGGTGGAGTCGCCGGTGCGCTTGGCCAGCGCGCGCACCTCGTCGGCCACCACCGAGAAGCCGCGCCCGGCCTCGCCGGCGCGGGCTGCCTCGATGGCGGCGTTGAGTGCCAGCAGGTTGGTCTGCTCGGCGACGCTGCGGATCACGTCCAGCACCTTGCTGATGTTCAGCGTCTGCTCGGCCAGGCCCTGGGCCTGCTGCGCCGCGTGGCGCACGCCTTCGCCCAGCTCGCGCAGCGAGCCCAGGGTGGTGGCCAGCTGCCGCTGGCCGTCCAGGGCCTCGTCGTTGGAGCGCCGGGCCACCGCGGCGGTGCTTTGCGCGTGCTCGGCGACGTCGCCCACCGCCGCGCTCATCTGGCTCATGGCGCGGCTGACGTTGTCGATCTCGCCGTGCTGCTGGTGCAGGCCGCGGCTGCCTTCGTCCATCACCATGCTCATCTGCTCGCTGGAGGTGGCCAGCTGTTCGGCGGCCTCGCCGATCTGGCGGATGGTGCCCTGCAGGTTGTCGCGCATGCGCCCCAGGCGCTCCAGCAGCTGCGCCGCCTCGTCGCGGCCGCGGCTGTGCACGCCCTGGCTGAGGTCGCCGCCGGCGATGCGCTCGGCCACCTGCAGCGCCTCGGCCAGCGGCCGCACCAGGCTGCGCGTCAGGCGCCAGGCCAGCAGCAGGGTGACCAGCAGGGCGCCGCCCAGGGCCGCCCAGACGATGCGCAGGGCCTGGGCGTAGGCGCTGGCGGCCGCGCTGGTGGCGCTGTCCGCGGCCTGGCGGTTGAGTTCGCGCAGCAGCTGCACCTGGGTGTCGATGGCTTCGCCCTGCTGGTCGATGTTGGCGATGAGCAGGGTGCGCGCCTCGTCCAGCTTCTGCTGCTCCAGCAGTTGCTGTTCCTCGCGGATGGTCTGGATGAACTGGCCGAAGGCCTGGTGCAGCGCCTCGATGGCGCCGCGCTCGGTGTCGTCGCTGATCAGCGTCTGGTAGGCGCGGAATTCCTGTTCGATGTCCAGGGCCAGTTGCTCGATGATCACCTTGTTGCCGCTGCGCACCATGGGCTCGGGGTTGGCCACCTGCTGCATGGAGCGCACACGCAGCTGGGCGAGGTTGAGGGCGATGCTGTCGGCCAGGGCGATGCTCGGCAGCTGGTCGCTGTCGATGGCCTCGCCCTGGGCGCGGATGGCCGCCATCTGGTACAGGCAATAGGCGCCGACGCCTCCCAGCAGCGCCGCGCTGAAGAGGAAGCAGAGCAGGGTACGCTGGCCGATGCGCAGGCGCCGCAGGGGCTCCCAGCGGGCGAATCGGCCGAGGAGGGCTTGGAGTGTCTTCATCACGGGCTACCACGGACTGCTGTGATGCTCTGGCGAGCGGGTTTCGGACGCGCAGAGCATATGAAAGCCATGTGACAGTCTTGTGTAATGGCCAAGGGATATCACAGCCTTCGGTCGGGCAGTGCCTTGATTTGCCTGGGGAATTTCGCTGTCAGGCGGGCGTCGGATGGCGCCGGGCCGGGTGCACCAGGTAGGCGGCGAGGCTGTCGTCCAGTTCGCCGTCGCGCAGCCAGCGCAGGGCGATGGGCCAGAGGCTGTCCCGGAAGCGGCTGTGGAAGAAGGCGAAGTGGCCGATGCTGGCGAAGCCCATGGCCCGGGGCGGCAGGCGCAGGTGCAGGCAGCGGCTGTTGCGGTAGTAGTCGAGCAGGCGCTGGATGGCCGGGCCGGTGCCGAATTCGTCGTCGGTCACGCTCAGGGCCAGGGTGTCGCCGCGCAGCCCGGCGAAGCCTTCGGCCAGGCGCCTGCGTTCTTCCGCCGACATGGCCCGCGGGCCGCGCCGGTAGGCGTCCTCGAAGCGCGGGGCGCGGTGCGTCCAGTCGCGCACCACGCCGTGGGGCGTGTCTTCCATCCAGCCCAGGCGCTTGGCCGGGAAGTAGCCGAACAGGCCGCTGAGCACCGGCATCGCCAGGTGCCACTTGAGCAGCATGCGCAGGCGCCGCTGCGGGTGGTAGTCGCGCCAGTGGGCGAACTGCGCGCCCATGCTGAACACGCGCTGGATGAGGTGGTTGGAAGGGGCCAGGCCGACGAGGAAGCCGCCGACGCTGTGCGCCACCACCTGGATGGGTTGCTGCGGGGCGTTGGCGTCGGCCCATTGCAGGGCGCCTTCGAAGTCCAGGCGGCCCCAGTCCAGCCAGCTTGCGGAAAAGCCGCGCAGCGAGGCCGGGCGCGAGCCGCCGATGCCGCGGTAGTCGTAGCAGAGCACGTCGAAGCCCTGGCCGTGCAGGTAGTCGGCGAAGCGTGCGTAGTAGTCGCTGCGCACCGAGGTGGCCGGGTTGACGATCACCAGCGGGCGCGGCTGCGCCGCCGCTTCGGCATGGCGCCAGAGGCGGCCCCGGAGCGGGTAGCCGTCGGTGGCGTCGAAGGTCAGTGGCTGGCCCATGGCGTTCTCTTTTCCCGTTGCGCAGCAGGCACTCTAGCGCCGGGCGATGGGGCGCTACCAGTACAGTTGCGGGAAAAAAAGCCGCCGCACCCATCCCGGGTGCGACCGGGGTTGGGGCGGCGGAGGCTGCAGATCGGCAGCGGGGCGATTGGCCTCGCTGATCCGGTTGATAGTGTGTGCCGGGGCGGGGTTGGGGGGTAGGTTCAGGTGGGGTGGGAAAAAGCGGTGCAGAGGGTGGCTCGCTCCTACGAGAGGCCGTGCCTGGCTGTGCCGTAGGGGTAACTGTTTATTGGGTTCCCGCGAATGCGGGAACCCAGAAACTGCGGACTTTGTCCGCGATGGAGTTTGTCGGTGGCTGCGGTGTTGGGTTTAAGAGCGCCCTCTCCCTAACCCTCTCCCTGAAGGGAGAGGGGACCGTTCGGTGTGCGTTGGTGTTTCGGCGTTAGCCGGCTGGCACAGAGATTACTGGCTGAAACCATTCCTTCTCTCGGCACGGTCTAGCTCCCTCTCCCTTCAGGGAGAGGGTTGGGGAGAGGGAGCGGACTAACCCCAGTGCGCCGATCCCCCAGGAAAAAACACCCACCAAGCCCCCCATCAAGCCAACAACCCACTCGCCTTGGCCCTTGCCACCGCCTGGGTGCGTCTTTCCACTTCCAGCTTGATGTTGATGCGCCGGGCGTGGGTTTTCACCGTGTGCAGCGAGATTTCCAGCTGCTCGGCGATTTCCTGGTTGGAGCAGCCCTGGGCGATCAGTTCCAGCACTTCCAGTTCGCGCTGGCTGAGCATTTCCGTCGGCGCCGGGGCGGTGGTCGCTGTGGGCTGGGCCTGGGGGGCCGTGGGCAGTTGCGCCAGCAGTTGCCGCGACCAACTGGCGTCCTTGCGTTGCAGCCTTGCCAGGGGGCGCAGCAGGGACAGCCGGCGGCAGTCCTGCAGGGCTTCGCGCAGGTGTTCCTCGGCGGCGGCCGGGTCCAGGCCGTGCAGGGCCTCGGCCAGGCGCAGCTGGCTTTCGCAGGCCAGGCTGCGCAGGCCCAGGCGCTGGCAGTCGCGTTGCAGGGCCAGCAGTTCCTGGCTGGCGCGGGTGGTTTCGCCCAGCTCGCCATGGGCCTGGGCCAGCAGCAGGCGCACGCGGTACTGCAGGTCGTAGAAGCCGGTGGGCGCCAGCAGCGGGTTGAGGCGCAGCTCGGCGAGCACGCCGAACAGCTCGTCGCGGGCCTTGGCCGGTTCGCCGCTGGCCAGCCACAGCCGGGCGCGGGCCAGGCGCAGCACTTCGCGGTAGCGGATCTCGGGGATGCACAGGCGCTGCATGCGCCGCTCGGCGGCCAGCAGCAGCTGGTGGGCGCGCTCCACCTCGCCGCGCTCGCAGGTCAGGCTGATCAGCGCGTGGTAGGCGTAGAGCAGGTAGGCGTCCTGGCATTCCTCGGCCTCGCGCAGGCCCTGCTGGAGCGCGGCTTCGGCGGCGACGTCCTCGCCGCGCAGGGTCAGCAGTTCGCCGCGCAGCACGTGCAGGCGGGCGCTCATGGGGCCGCCGTGGGTGCCCTTGCGCAGTTCGGCGAGCATCTGCTCGGCGTAGTCCAGGGCGTGGTGGTGCTCGCCGGAAAGGGCCAGCAGGTGGATGTGTTCGACGCTGAGCAGGGCCTCGAAGCACAGGCTGGCGTGCCGCCGCGACAGGCGCAGGCCGGCCTGGCAGTGCTGCCGCGCGACGATCAGGTCGCCCTCGACCATGGCCTGCTGGGCCAGGGCCTGGTGGCAGAGGATGTGCTGGCCCCAGTAGTGTTCCTCCAGGTGTTCCAGGGCGTCGCTGCAGTTGCGCCGCGCATCGGGCAGGGCGAACTGGCGTTGCAGCACGCCGAGGATGGACTGGTAGTGCGCCAGGCTGAGCCGCTGGCGGTGGGCGTCCGGCCGCGGCAGGAAGCGCGCCAGCGCCTGCAGGCAGTCCATGGCCTCGTCCAGGCGGGCGCAGATGATCAGCGCCCAGGTCTCCAGGAGGATCAGCTTGGGGCTGGACTGCAGCAGGCCGGCGGGCAGTTCGTCGCGCCAGCGCAGCAGTTGCACGGCGCTGTGCTCGACCATCATCTGGTCGCTGTTGGCGTCCTGCAGCAAGGCCACGGCGCGTTCGATGGAGCCGGCGGCCAGGGCCAGCTGGGTGGCCTGGCGCAGGTCGCCGTGCTCGGCGAACCACTGGCTGGCTTCCAGCAGGGCGACGGTGGGCGGCGCGTCGTCCTGTTCCTGGCGCAGCAGCTCGGCGAGCGGCGGCCAGACGGCGAACCAGCCCGAGTTCTCGTCCAGGCGCCGGAGCAGCTGCAACTGGCCCAGTTGGGCGAAGGCCGCCTCGCCGACCGAGCCCAGGTGCCGGCACAGGCCGGCCTTGAAGCGGGGCAGGTGGCTGAGCACGCGCAAGGCGCCGCGCAGCTGCGCCGGCAGCGGGGCGAGCACCTCGCGGCGCAGGTAGTCGTGCAGCAGGCCGCCGCCGGCCTCGGGCCAGCGCATGCGGCCCTGCAGGGCGAGCAGGCCGAGCAGCGCCGGCCAGCCGGCGCTGTGGCTCAGCAGGTCGACGCTGTCGCCGTCGCTCGCCTCGGCCTGCTGCTTGCGCAGCAGGTGCTCCAGTTCGTCATGGTCCAGGGCCAGGTCGCTGGCATCCAGCTCCAGCAGCTCGCCCTGCAGCAGCAGGCGCGGCAGGTTCCAGTCCGGGCGGCGGCGCGAGCCGATCCACCAGCGGATGTCGCTGGCGCTGGTCTCCAGCAGGCGGGCCACGCAGGCGTCCAGCTGCGCATCGCCCTGCCGCGGGTAGTCGTCGAGCACGATCCACAGCGGTTGCGCGCTGCCCTCCAGCAGGCGCTGCAGGTCTTCCTGCCAGTTCCGCGCGCTGGGGTCCAGGTCCAGCACTATGGCCAGGCGGCTGAGGAAGTCGCCCTCCTGCAGCGGCCGGCCGCGCAGGTCCAGCCAGGCGACGCGGCCGCGCGGGCCGGCCTGGCGCGCGCATTCGTTGAGCAGCACGCTCTTGCCGAAGCCGGCGGGGGCGTGCAGCAGGCTCACCCGCTGGCGTCCGCCGAGCAGGCGTTGCAGCAGGCGCGGCCGCGCCACGTGGCGGGCCGGCAGCAGCGGCAGCGCGCCACTGAGGGGGCGTGGGGCGGGACGGCTGGCGATGGCGTGGAGGTTGGGGTGCGAATTCATCTGCGGAACTCCTGGCCCCGGGCTGCCGGGGCGCTGATGCGGATGTGCTGCCGGCTCAGCCGCGCAGCGGCGGCAGGCGCGAGGCCCAGGGACGGGCGCGTTCGAGCTCGGCGGCGAGACGGAACAGGGTGCCCTCGTCGCCCAGGCGCGCGGCGAACTGCACGCCGATGGGCGTGCCGCCGGCGGTCCAGTGCAGCGGCACGCTCATGGCCGGCTGGCCGGTGGCGTTGTACACGGAGGTGAAGGCGGCGAAGGGGCCCGAGCGGGCGAAGAAGGCCTCGATGGACTCGCCCTCGCGGAAGGCCAGCTCGCCGATGGCGCTCGGCGGGCAGGCCATGGTCGGGCTGAGGATCAGGTCGTAGCGCTCGTGGAAGGCGGCGATCTCCCGCGCCATGCGTTGCAGGGTGCGCTGGGCCAGCACGTAGTCGGTGGCGCTGACCTGGCCGGCCAGGCCGACCACCGCACGGGTCAGCGGCTCGATGTCGTGCTCGCCGGCCTGGCGGCCCACCTGTCGCTCCAGGCTGCGCAGGTGCAGCGCCGCGGACACCACGAAGAGCCGGGCGAAGGCCTGGCCGACGGCGGGCATGTCGCCCACCGTCGGCGCCTCGTCGGTGACCTCGTGGCCCAGGCCACGGCAGAGCAGGGCGGCCGACTCCAGCGCGGCGAGGCAGTCGGGGTGCACGTCGATGCCGGTGAGCGGGGTGCGCAGCAGGCCGATGCGCAGGCGGCGGTGCGGCGCATCGACTTCCTGCAGGTAGGGGCGGGCCTTGGACGGGGCCACGTAGGGCGCGCCATAGTCCGGCGCCGAGGTGGCGTCGAGCAGGGCGGCGCTGTCGCGCACCGAGATCGAGCAGCAGTGCTCGGCGGGCAGGCCGCCGGTGCCTTCGCCGACCTTGGGGCCGGCCGGGTTGCGCCCGCGGCTGGGCTTCAGGCCGAACACCCCGCAGGCCGAGGCGGGAATGCGGATGGAGCCGCCGATGTCGCTGGCGTGGGCCATGGGCACCAGGCGCGCGGCCACCGCGGCGGCGGCCCCGCCGCTGGAGCCGCCGGCGGAGAGGCCGAGGTTCCAGGGGTTGAGGCAGGGGCCGAAGGCCGCCGGCTCGGTGGTGGGGGTGATGCCGAATTCCGGGGTGTTGCTGCGCCCGACGGTGATCAGCCCGGCGCCGCGGTAGCGGCGCACCAGCTCGGTGTCGTGATCGGCACGGTTGCCCAGGCCCAGGCGGCTGCCGTAGGACAGCGGCTGGCCGCTCTCGGCGCCGCCGGCCAGGTCCTTGAGCAGGAAGGGCACGCCGCGGAAGGGGCCGCCGGGCAGCGGGCCGCGGGCGCGCTCGCGGGCCAGTTCGAACTGGCGCCAGATCACCGAGTTGAGCGCCGGGTCGTGCGCTTCGATGCGGGCGATGGCGGCGTCCACCAGTTCCAGCGGGGTGACTTCGCCGCGGTAGACCAGTTGGGCCTGGGCGGTGGCGTCGAGCAGGTGCAGCGAATCGTTCATGCGGGGGCTCCTGTACGGGCGGCGCCGCGGAATGGGTCACGGGCATGCCTGTAGCGTAGGGCGAAGCAGGCGGGTGCGTGGATCGGCGATGACATGTCTGTTCCTCGGGGCCGGTTCAGGCCGGCTGCTGCGGCGCCGCCAGGGCCTTGCGCATGCCCAGGGCCATGGCCAGGGCGGCGATCACGAACAGCGCGCAGAGCAGGTAGATGGCATCGTCCAGGCTGCCGGTGCGGGTCTTGATGGCGCCGACCACGGCCGGGCTGATGCCGGCGACGCTGGCCAGGGTGTTGACCAGGGCGATGCCGACGGCGGCGCGTTCGCGCGCCAGGTAGCGGGTGACCATGGCCCAGAACACCGGGGTGGCCGCCACCAGGGCCGAGCCGCCGGTGCTGATGGCGACCAGCGTCCAGGCCAGGCTGCCGTTGCCGATGGCCCAGGCCTGCAGGAGGAAGCCGGCGGCGGCGACGACGAAGGCCCAGGCCCAGTGCAGGCGCTGTTCGTCGCGGCGGTCGGAGCGGCGGCCGTACCAGAACATGGCGAACAGGGCGAAGACGTTCGGGATGACCGCGTAGAGGCCGACCAGCTGCAGGTCGGCCACGCCCAGCTCGCGGATGATGGTCGGCGTCCAGAAGGCCAGGAAGTAGCCGGCGCAGCCGGAGACGAAGGCGCCGAAGGCCAGCAGGTAGACCCGTGGGTCGCGCAGCGCCGCGGCCAGCGCGCCCTTGCCGTGGCCGCCGCCGTCGACGTCGGCGCCGGTGGTGCCCTGCACGCCCTGGCGCACCAGTTCGCGCTCGTCCGGGGTCAGCCACTTGGCGTCCTGCGGGCCGTTGGGCAGCAGCCACAGCACCAGCAGGCCGAGCAGCACCGTGGGCATGCCCTCGATGAAGAACATCCACTGCCAGCCTTCCCAGCCATGGGCGCCGTGCAGGTTCTTCAGGATCCAGCCCGACACCGGGCTGGTGATGAAGGCCGCGGCCACCTGGGCCATGCAGAAGAACGCCAGCACCCGGGCGCGGCGCTGCGGCGGGTACCAGAAGGTGAGGTAGAGGACGATGCCGGGGAAGAAGCCGGCCTCGAACACCCCGAGCAGGAAGCGCACCACGTAGAACTGGGTGGGCGTGGTGACCAGCAGGGTGGCGCTGGAGGCCAGGCCCCAGAGCAGCATGATGCGCATGATGGTCAGGCGCGCGCCGATGCGCTGCAGAAGCATGTTGCTGGGCACTTCGAAGAGCACGTAGCCGACGAAGAACATGGCCGCGCCGAGGCCGTAGACGGCGTCGCTGAAGCCCAGCGAGGTCTTCATCTGCAACTGGGCGAAGCCGATGTTGGCGCGGTCGATGAAGTTCAGCAGGTAGCAGATGAACAGGAAGGGAATGAGGCGGCGGGTGATCTTGCCGTAGACGGCTTCGGCGTCGCCCTGGGGCGCCAGGGCGGCCTGTGCCGCGGCGGGGGCGCTGATGACTGTGGACATGCGAGGCTCCGGGGTGGGGTCTACCGCGGGTTACCGGCCGCCGCCACGGGGCCCTCGTGGGGCCGCCGCGCGGCGGGCCGGCGCCGGGATCACTGGACCTGTGTGGCTTCGGCCGCTGCCGGCTGCGGCGCGGGGCTGGGCTGTTGCGCCGCGGCGCCGTTCGCCTTGCGCCGCGGCGGGGCCGCCGGCCGGGCCTTGGGCAGCGCCTTGGCGGGGTTCCCGGCCTTGGCTGCCGGTTTGTCTGCGGCTTCGCCCTGCTTGCTGGCGACGGCCTTGGCGGCGGCGCTGTGCTTCTGGCTGGCCGGCTTGTCGCCGCCCTTGTCCTGCGCTGCCGCGGCGGCCTTTTTGCGCGCCAGTTCGAGCAGGCGGCGGTGTTCGGCCAGCAGGTGGTCGCCCAGGTCGTTGAGGTCCGGCAGGGCGCGGCGGCAGGCGATCAGGCCGTAGTCCAGGCGGTCGTGGTAGCTGGTCACGGTGACGTTCAGCGCCATGCCGTGGGAGGGGATGGACACCGGGTAGTAGCACAGCACCTTGGCGCCGGCGAAGTACAGCTGGGCGGGGATGCCGGTGACGTTGGAGATCACCAGGTTGGCCGGCGGCGGCATCCAGTTGGCCAGGCGCGAGCGGCCATACATGGCGGCCATGCCGGAGAGCAGCCAGGGCGCGGCGAAGATCGGGAAGTCCATGGGGATGGCCGAGCGGAACTTGTTCATCGCCGCCTTGCGCTGCGTCGAGGAGGCGTTGATGCGCTGCAGGCGCTGCAGCGGGTCGGCCTCGTCGGTGGCCAGGTCGACCACCAGCATGCTCACCTGGTTGTTGGCGGTGTCGTCGCCGGGGGCGCGCAGGCTCACCGGCGCGGCGGCGGTCAGGGGCTTCTCCGGCAGCTCGCCGCTGGCCTTGAGGTAGCGGCGCAGGGCGCCGGAGACGGTGGCCATGACCACGTCGTTGAAGCTCACGTCCAGTTGGCGCGCCATGTCCTTGATCTCGGCCAGGGGCACGGTGCGCCCGGCGAAGCTGCGCTGGTTGGTGATGGCCACGTTCAGCGGGGTGCGCGGGGCCAGCAGCTTGCGCGGGTCGAGGCTGCGCCAGTTGCGCAGGTTGCCGTCACCGATCACCGGCAGCATGCTGCGCCCGGCGCGCAGCATGTCCGGCAGCATCTTCGCCAGCTTGACGTACTGGCGGCCGGCATTGCCGATGGCCGCCCCGGCCAGTTCGGCGACGCCGAGCTGGTACTGGTTGCGCCGCAGCCTGGGCTGCGCCGGCGGGATGACGCGGCCGCTGGGCACGTCGTCGAACAGCGAGCGGACCAGCTCGATGCCGGCCTGGCCGTCGACGTTGGCGTGGTGCACCTTGGCGTACAGCGCCACTTCGCCGCTGCGCAGGCCGTCGATGATGGTGACTTCCCACAGCGGCCGGCTGCGGTCGAGCAGGCTGGCGTGGCTGCGCGCCACGGCCTGCTGCAGCTGGCGGTTGCTGCCCGGCTTGGACAGGGTGATGTGGCGGATGTGGTGCTCCAGGTCCAGCTGTTCGTCTTCCACCCACACCGGGTCGGACAGGTCGAAGGGCATGAACGCCAGCTTGCGGGTGAAGACCGTGGCCAGGTGCAGGCGCCCGGTCAGGTACTGCTTGACCTCCTCGAAGAAGTCGCCGTCATAGCCCTCGGGGAGTTGCAGCACATGCAGCGAACCGACGTGTGTGGGCATCTCGGCCGATTCCATGTGTAGGAACAAGGCGTCCATCCCGCTCAAATGTTTCATTGCATCACCAACCTTCGTTCTTGTCGTTGCAGGGAAAGTACTCGCAAGGCCCATTGCCGCCGGGCCGGTGTTCCCCTCAGCGCCGGGGGGCGTGGAAGGGATAGAGCGCGCGCTTCAGGCCACGCGGCCGGAACTTCCGCCACTGGTCCTGCGCTTGCGCCAGGCGGTCGCCGATGGCGTACCAGACCAGTGGGTGTACGCCCAGGCCGATATGGCTGGCGCAGTTGACTTCGATGTTGTCGGTCAGGCGCCCCCGGCGCTCGACGCTGCCGCCCCAGCCGACGATGCCGTCGGCGCGGCTGTAGATGGAGGTGGTGGGCACCGGCGGCGCCTCTTCGCCACGCTCCTCGCTCTCGCGATTGAAGCTGCGCACCAGGCGGTACAGCTCCCAGGCGTTGGTGCTGGTCTGCGGCGGGCCGTACAGCGGGCTGCCGAGGGTGATCACCTGGCGCACGCTGGCGGGCATGGCGCGGGCCAGTTCGCGGGCGAAGATGCCGCCCAGGCTCCAGCCGATCAGGCTGACCTTGCGCCCGGACGTCTCGTGCAGCTCCTGCAACTGCGCCAGCAGGCGCTCGACCACGCCACGGCTGGGGCCGCGGTTGAGGCCCTGGCCCCAACCGTGGGTGTCGTAGCCGCGGTTGTCGAGGAAGCGCCGCAGGGGCAGGGTGGTGCAGTCGTTGGCCATCAGCCCGGGCAGCACCAGCACGCTGTGGCCATCGCCGCGCGGCACGTTGAGCAGCAGCCAGGGCATGGCCGCCGGGATCGAGGCCCATTCCAGCAGGGCGCGCGACTCCAGCGCCCAGAGCATGGGCGAGGGGCGGCGCTCCACCGGGTGCCGGCGGAAGGGGGCGGTGAGGGACTCGTAGAAAGCGGCGGGCATGATGGCGGTTTCCTTGTACGGGGGTACTACGGGTTCAGTTACCGGCGCTCGCTTGAGCGGCGGCGATTTCGTCCTTGAGCAGCTTCTTGGACAGTTTGCCCACGGCGGTCTTGGGCAGGTCGGCGCGGATTTCCAGGGCCTGCACCATCTCGTGCTTGCCCAGGCGGTCCTTGAGGAAGTCCTTGAGCGCGTCGAGGTCGAAGGCCGCGTGGCCGGGGCGCAGCTTGACGTAGGCCTTGGGCGACTGGCCGCGGTAGGCGTCGGGGATGCCCAGGACCATGACTTCCTCCACCGCCGGGTGGGCGTAGATGGCCTCCTCGATCACCCGCGGGTAGACGTTGAAGCCGCCGCACAGGAGCATGTCCTTGGTGCGGTCGACGATGTAGATGTAGCCGTCCGCGTCCATGTAGCCGACGTCGCCGGTGCGGAAGTAGCCGTCGTGGGTGAAGGACTCGGCGCTGGCCTGGGGGTTGTTCCAGTAGCCGCGCATGATGTTCGGCCCGCGGATGGCCAGTTCGCCGTTCTGCCCCGGCGGCACCTTGCGCCCGGGGTCCTCCAGGTCGAGGAAGCAGATGTCCACGCCGATGTGCGGCACGCCGCAGGAGCCGGCCTGGGGCCGCTCGGCGGGGGTGAAGGTGCCGCCGGTGCAGGTCTCGGTCATGCCCCAGCCCTCGGTGATCTGGCAACCGGTCAGGGCCTTGAACTGCTGCATCAGCTCCACCGGCAGCGGGGCGCCGCCGGAGGCGCAGATCTTCAGGCAGCGCAGGTCGTACTCGCTGACCTGCGGGTGGCTGAGCAGGGCGGTGAACATGGTCGGCACGCCGGGGAAGCAGCTCACCCGGTTGTCGTGGATGTCGCGCAATACGGCGCCGGCGTCGAAGCGCGTGTGCAGGCGCATTTCGGCGCCCGCGGCCACCGGGAACAGCAGGCAGCCGACCATGGCGTAGACGTGGAACAGCGGCAGCACCACCAGGATGCTCTCGCGGCCTTCGTGCAGGCGCTGGTCGTTGTCGACGTTGATCATCATCACCTGGGCCGCGGCGGCG
Organism: Pseudomonas citronellolis; assembly: GCF_001586155.1. Classification (NCBI taxonomy): domain Bacteria; kingdom Pseudomonadati; phylum Pseudomonadota; class Gammaproteobacteria; order Pseudomonadales; family Pseudomonadaceae; genus Pseudomonas; species Pseudomonas citronellolis. Next base: position 3,737,597 of record NZ_CP014158.1, on the reverse strand, counting down.
CCGAGGTTGGCGTGGGTCAGCATGGCGCCCTTGGGCAGGCCGGTGGTGCCGCCGGTGTACTGCAGCACGGCCAGGGCCTCGTCCAGCGGCGGCAGGGCGTGGGGCTGCCAGTCGCCTTCGTTGTCCAGCAGCTGTTCGAAGGGCAGGCATTGCTCGCTGTAGTGCACCTGGGCGAGCTGGCCCTCCTGCTGCAGGCGGGCGCGGATCTCCCGCGGCTGCGCGCCGAACTCGCCCAGCGAGCCGACCACCAGGGTGTGCAGGCGGGTGCTGTCGAGCAGGCGGGCCATCAGCGGGTAGAGGCTGTTGAGGTCGAGGGTGACGAGGATGTCGGTGCGGCTGTCCTCGATCTTGTGCGCGAGCACCTCGCCGGCATCCAGCGGCGAGTAGTTCACCACGGTGCCGCCGGCGCGCAGGATGGCGAAGAAGGTGATGACGTACTGCGGCACGTTGGGCAGGTAGAGGCCGACGTGGACGCCGGGGCCGACGCCCAGGTCCTGCAGGCCCTTGGCGGCGCGGTCGATCAGCGAGGCGAGTTCGCGGTAGTCGATGTTGCGGCCCATGAAGTCGATGGCCGGGCGGTCGGCCCAGCGGCGCACCGAGTCATCGAGCATGTCCAGCACGCTGAGGCCGGAGAGGTCGGTGTTCCAGCGCACGCCGGCAGGGTATGAGCGAGTCCAGGGGGTTTGCACTTGCTGGTGTCTCCTTATTGTTTGCAAGCATGGTGAGGCTGCGGCGCTTGTATGAACTGTCCGGAATTTGCGGCTTGGAGAAAGTGCCGATGGTGGGGGCTGGCGTTCGTGCCAAAGGCTGATGAGCGGGGGCTGGAGAGGCTCTGGGGCGGGGGTTCTGGCGTGATCAGTGGCGTGGAGGGCGGGGGATTCATGGGGGTTATGGGGTGGTTGGCGTGGGGGGATAAGCAGTTGTGGTTTGAGGCTGTTGTGTCCGCCGTTCGCGTTGTGCTCCTGCAGGTTGGCGGGGGGTGTTTCCTGTAGGAGCGAGCTTGCTCGCGAATGGGGTTTGCCGGGGGCGTAGGTGCTGGGTTGAAGAGCGCCCTCTCCCCAACCCTCTCCCGCAAGCGGGAGAGGGGGCCGTTCGGAGTGGACGGGGAATCAAGAGTCATCCTGAAACTCCTCACGACCCCTGTCATTCCCGCGAACGCGGGACGCGGCTCCATCGCGAACAGCGCTTGCGCTGGCCCGAAGGGGAATAACCCAGTGACTGCTAGGTTCGCGAGCAAGCTCGCTCCTACGAAGAGCAAAAGCAAAAGCGCGTTCGCTCTTGGGGCTTCCAGAGAAACATCCGCGCACTCCGAAACGCCCCTTCAGAAGGCCGAGCGAAACCCGCGCTCAGGAGGTCATGCGACATGGATGTCGCGAGAGCCCCGATGGGCTACAGGGACGTACCCTCGGGGCGGGCCTCCGTGGCGGGGGAATTCGAGAGGGTAGCCCGGCTCCATCGGGCCCGTATGTCGGGGCAAGCCTTTTTGGTTCCTTTTGTGGCGTTTGACAAAAGGGACTCGCCCGAGGGGGCGAAACAAGACGGTTGGGCAGACTCGGTGCGGCGCAGAAACACCCAAGCCAAGGCAGCGCAAGCGCTGTTCGCGGGAATGACGAGGGTGGGAGGATTGCGCCTGACCGACGCATCGCTCAGGACAGCCCCCTCTCCCGCTTGCGGGAGAGGGTTGGGGAGAGGGCGCTCTTGCACCCGACATCCACGCCACCGGGAAACTGTTCGCGAGCAAGCTCGCTCCCAGGAAACACACCATGCCTCCCTGGACTGCAGGAGCGCGCCCTGCGCGCGAATCGCGGACGGAGTCCGCTACGGTCGACCCCTGTGCCAGGCGCCGTAGGAACGGACTCCGTCCGCGATTAACTCAGGTCTCGAAATAGAAGCTCTGGAACCGCTCCGCCAGTTGCACGGTGAGTTGCGCCGCCTGCACATGGTTGGGATGGGGCCCATAGTCCTGGGCCGCCTTGAACGACTCGAAACTGATGATCATGGCGAAGTCGAAGCTGTCGTCCGAGCCGACGCCGCCCAGGTTGGCCCGGGGGCCGAAGCGGACTTCGCTGACGCCGGGGATCTGCCGCAGGCTTTCGCAGGCGGCGGTCAGTTGGGCGATGTGTTCCAGGTTGCCCGGCTCTTTCAGCCAGGACACGACTACGCAATGCACGCTCATGGGCAGCATTCCTCTGTTGGTTGCGGGTTGATGCAGTTGCGCAGCGGCGCGCCCTGCAGGGCGTCGAGCAGGTTGTCGAAGGCCTCGAGGGTCATGCGCTTGTGCGTCTCGCGGGTGGAGGCGCCGTTGTGCGGCGACAGCACCAGGTTGGGCAGGCCGAGCAGCGCCGGGTTCACCGCCGGCTCGCCTTCGGTGACGTCCAGCCCGGCCGCCGCCAGCCGGCCTTCGCGCAGGGCCGTGGCCAGGGCGGTTTCATCCACCAGGCCGCCGCGGGCGGTGTTGATCAAGATGGCCTCGGGCTTCATCCGCGCCAGCTGCGGCGCGCCGATGATGTGGTGGGTGGCGACGCTGTAGGGCAGCTGCAGGATGAGCGCGTCGCTCTGCTCCAGCAGGCTGTCGAAGTCCAGGTAGCGCACGCCGAGCCGGACTTCTTCCTCCACCGGCAGGCGCCGCCGGTTGCAATAGGTGACGTCCATGTCGAAGCCGCGGGCGCGCTTGGTCACTTCCATGCCGATGCTGCCCAGGCCGAGGATGCCCAGTTGCTTGTGGTGCACGTCCTGGCCGAACAGCGGCGAGGAGTCGGCGCGCCAGCCGCCGCCGCGGACGAAGGCGTCGGCCTCGACGATGCGCCGGGCCGCGGCCAGCAGCAGGCCGAAGGCGAGGTCGGCGGTGGCCGCGGCGACCGCCTTGGGGGTGTTGCAGACGCGGATGCCGCGGGCCGTGCAGGCGGCCACGTCGATGTGGTCGAAGCCGGCGCTGACGGTGCTCAGCACCTTCAGGCGCGGGCAGCGCTCCAGCAGGGCGGCGTCGATGCGGTCGGCGGGCAGCACCAGGGCGTAGTCGGCCCCGCTCAGCAGCTCGCCCAGGTCATCCGGGAGGCCGCGTTCGGGCATGCGGAGCTCGGCCCTTTCGCGCAGGCTTCCCAACAGCGCATCGGGTACCTGGCGCGACAGGGCGATGCAGGGAGTGGTGTTCATCGCTGGCTCCTCAGTCGCGATAGCTGGTGTCGATGCGGTTGAGCCTGCGCAGCAGCGCCGGCCAGACGAAGTCGCCGCCCTGGCCGCCGGTCTGCTTGTCGACCACCTCGGCCACGCCGTCGATGATCTGCGGATCGACCTGCACCAGCTGGCCGCCGGCCTGGGCCGCCAGCTGGATCTGGCAGGTGGTCTCGAAGGTGTACATGTTGAGGAAGGCATCGGCGACGCTGCGGCCGACGGTGAGCAGGCCGTGGTTGCGCAGCATGAAGAACAGCTTGTTGCCCAGGTCCGCCTGCAGGCGCGGCTTCTCGTCGTCGCGCAGGGCCACGCCCTCGTAGTCGTGGTAGGCCAGCGAGGAGAGCACGAAGGTGGACTGCTGGCTGATCGGCAGCACGCCGCATTCCTGGGCGCTGACCGCGACGCCGGCGCGGGTGTGGGTGTGCAGCACGCACTGGATGTCGTGGCGCGCGGCATGGATGGCGCTATGGATGACGAAGCCGGCGCGGTTGGCGTCGTAGGGGCTGTCGATCACCTTGTTGCCGTCCTGGTCGATCTTCACCAGGTTGGAGGCGGTGATCTCGTCGAACAGCAGGCCGTAGGGGTTGATCAGGAAGTGATGCTCGGGGCCGGGGACGCGGGCGCTGATGTGGGTGAAGACCAGGTCGGTCCAGCCGAACAGGGCGACCAGCCGGTAGCACGCGGCGAGGTTGACGCGCAGTTGCCATTCTTCGTCGCTCACCTGGTCGCGGACATGGGGGAGGGCGAGTTCGTGGGCCATGGGGCATTCCTTCTTGTAGGTGTTCTTGTAGGTGTTGTGGTGGAGCGCCCGAGGCTAAGGCGTGGCGAGGTGCGGCGACTGTCCTGAATTTGACGTCCGTCCTGCTGGCGCCCGGTCGCCCCTTGCGGCCGATTGGGGGAGGCCGTCGATGCGCCTTGTGCTGGCTCGCCCGTCGGCCGAATAATGGGAGCAACGTCCCGGATTCCATGGAGCCTTCAGGCGTGACCTTCCCCTCGATGTTGTCGGAGTCCCATCTTGCCGTGCTGCTGGCCAGCCCCTGGTTCGGCGGCCTGCCGGAACAGGTTCGCGACGACATGCTGGCCCGCGCCGGCGTGCGCGCCCTGAACACCGGCCAGCAGCTGTTCCGCTGCGGCGAGCCGCCGGATGGCCTGTACATCGTGCTGCAGGGCATCATCCGCCTGAGCAACACCACCCGCGACGGCCAGGAGGCGGTGCTGAACTTCTACGAGCCGGGCAGCTGGCTGGGCGAGGTGTCGATGCTCGACCACAGCAACCGCCTGCACGACGCCCATGCCCACGAGCCCTCCCAGGTGCTGCACATCAGCCCGCTGGCCCTGGGCGAGCTGTGCGAGCGGCACCCGGCGCTGGTGCGCATGCTGCTGGACCTGGAGGTGTCGCGCCTGCGCGCCATGCTGGTGGCCTTCTCCGCCTTTTCCACGCAGTCGCTGGAGCAGCGCCTGGCCGGGCGCCTGCTGGGGCTGAGCGAGTCCTTCGGGACGAAGGAGGCGCAGGGGGTGGCCCTGGACCTGCGGCTGTCCCAGGAGTCCATGGCGCAGCTCATCGGCGCCACCCGCCAGCGCGTCAACCAGGTGCTCAAGCAGTGGGAGCAGCAGGGCCTGATCCGCCAGCGCTACGGCCAGCTCCTGCTGCTGCGCCCGGACGCCCTGCAGACGCTGGCCCAGGAGCGGCCGGACCGCTAGCCCAGCGACCCTAGGTGCCCGATAGCGGCTGGCCCGCGGCCTGCAGTTCGGCGCGCCGGTCGTGGGCGCGCTCGATCAGGTAGGCGCGGATCTGCTCCACCTGCTCCGGCGCCAGCCGCCCGGCGAACGGCGGCATGCCGCGGCCGGCCCGCGCGCCGGCGACGATGCTCTGGAAGTCCTTGTGCGTCTGCGCCGTCATGTAGCGCAGGTCGGGAATCACGTTGGCACTGAAGGCGCCCAGGCCGTGGCACACCCCGCAGTGCTCGCGGAACAGCTGGTCGCCGGCCGCCACCGTGGCCGCGTCGGCGCTCAGCGGCGGCGGTTCGGGCAGTACGAGGGCGCGCCGCCTGACCTCGGGCATGGGCGCGTTGCCGCCGAGCCTGAAGGTGAACACCCGGGCGTCGGGCACGGTGCGCGTGCGTTCGGACAGGGCGCCGAGGGTGATCGGGTAGGCGCCGCCCCAGCCGCTGCTGAAGGTCACGTACTGCTCGCCGTCCACGCTGTAGGTGATGGGCGCGGCCACCACGCCGCTGCTGACTTCGCGCTGCCAGAGCAGCTTGCCGCTGTCGGCCGCGTAGGCCAGCAGGCGGCCATCGTGGGTGCCCTGGAACACCAGGTTGCCGGCGGTGGCCAGGGTGCCGCCGTTGGCGATCTGCGCGTAGGGCACCGACCAGGCTTCCTTCTGCCGCAGCGGGTCCCAGGCCTGCAGCTTGCCGGTGTAGATCCGTGCGAATTCGTCGATGCTCTTCTTGTCCCTGGGCATCGGCGGCAGCTCTACCCCGGAGTTCCACTGGCCCTTGGCGGGTATGTCGATCTTCGCCTTCGGGTGGAGGATGTCGGCCGTCGATTGCGTGGGGATGTAGACCAGGCCGGTCTTCGGGCTGTAGCTCATCGGGTGCCAGTTGTGAGCGCCCTGGGAGCCGGGGAACACCAGCTTGGTCTCGCCCTTGCTCCAGTAGTCGGCCGCCTCCAGGTCGACGATCGGCCGGCCGCTGTGCAGGTCCACGCCCTTGGCCCAGTTGACCTTGGGCGCGTACTGGGCGGCCGAGAGCAGCTTGCCCGTGGCCGCGTCCAGCACGTAGAAGAAGCCGTTCTTCGGCGCCTGCATCACCACCTTGCGCGGCTTGCCGTCGATGGCCAGGGTGGCGACCATGATGTGCTGGGTGGCGGTGTAGTCCCAGGCGTCGCCCGGCGTGGTCTGGTAGTGCCAGACGTACTGCCCGGTGTCGGGGCGGACCGCGACTATGGAGGAGAGGAACAGGTTGTCGCCCTTGCCCTGCGAGCGCTGGCCGTAGTTCCAGAAGGAGCCGTTGCCGACGCCGAGGTAGAGCAGGTCGAGCTCGGCGTCGTAGGCCATCGAGTCCCACACGGTGCCGCCGCCGCCCTGCTTCCAGTACTGGTCGCCGAACCAGGTCTTGCGGATCATGCCGATGGTGTCGGTTTCGTCGCCCTGCGCCGGGTCGCCCGGCACGGTGAAGAAGCGCCAGGCCTGCGCGCCGGTCTCGGCGTCGTAGGCGGTGACGTAGCCGCGCACGCCGAACTCGCTGCCGCCGTTGCCGATCACCACCTTGCCCTTGATGATGCGCGGGGCGCCGGTGATGGTGTAGTTGCGCGCGTGGTCGAGCACGGTGTCCACCGACCAGACGCGTTGCCCGCTGCGCGCGTCCAGCGCCTCCAGCCGGCCGTCGTAGACACCCACGTAGACCTTGCCGTTCCACACCGCCACACCGCGGTTGGCCGCGTCGCAGCAGCCCGAGCCCTGGATGCCGCGGTAGACCCCCGGGTCGTACTGCCATAGCAGCTTGCCGGTGCGCGCGTCCAGGGCGTGGACGATGCTGTAGGCGCTGGTGGTGTACATCACGCCGTCCACCACCAGGGGCGTGGCCTCGACCACGCGGTCCAGCCCGAACCCGTAGTCCCAGGCTAGGCCCAGCTGCCCCACGTTCTGCTCGTTGACCTGCTCCAGCGGCGAATAGCGCTGCTCGCCGTAGGTGCGGCCGGTGCTCATCCAGTTGCCGGGCTCGCTGTCTGCGGCAGTCAGGCGCTGGGCGTCGACCGCCGCCGGGCCGCCCGCCCAGGCCAGCGGAGCCGCGAGCAGCAGCGCCGCCCCGGTATTCCAAGGTGCTTTCATGCTGGGTTCCCCCATGGTGCCGCCAGCGGCGGCGCGTTTCGGGCGAGGCTCAGTGCGCAGGACGGTGCCCCGGCGGCAGGCCGCCGCCGGGGCCGGCCGTCAGGCGTGACGCGCTGTGCAGGTCACGGCTCCAGCCCTAGCGCAGCTGCCACCTGCGGATAGGCCACCGTGTCGATCAACTGGCGCGTGGCGGCGCCGTAGGGCGGCGTGATCAGCTCGAAGCTGCCGCCGGCGCGGCGCTCGTAGAAGCCGCGCGGGTTGGAGAACTCGCGGAAGCCTTCCTCGCCGTGGTGCCGGCCCATGCCGCTGGCGCCCACCCCGCCGAAGCCCATGGACGCCAGCGCGCCCTGCATCACGGCGATGTTGAAGCACACGCCGCCCGAGCGGGTGCGCGTGGCGATCGCCTGGCGCAGCGCCGGGTCGTCGCTGAAGAGGTAGATGCCCAGCGGCGTGTCGCCCTGGTTGATGCGCGCGATGAGGTCGTCGGTGCTCTTGTAGGTCTGCACCGGCAGGATCGGGCCGAAGATTTCCTCGCGCACCACCTGGGCGTCGTCGCGCGGGTTGACCACGATGTGGAAGGGCATGTCGCGGGCGCCGGCATCCATCTCGCGGCCGATGCGGATCACCTGGTCGCTCTTGTCCTGGGCGTCCTCCAGCAGGCGTTGCAGGCGCTCGACGTGGCGCTGGTTGATGATGCCGCTGGCGCTGCTGGCGCCGTTGTCGTGGCCGAAGCTGTGCTGCATCACTTCGCTCAAGGCCTTCACGAAGTCCTGCAGGCCCTCCTCGGGCACCAGCAGGTGGTCGACGGTGATGCACAACTGGCCGCGCTTGATGGCCTTGATGCCGGCGATGGCCGCCAGCGTCTGCGCGTCGCCGAGCTTGTCGCGGCCGACGATGGTGGGGTTGCGCCCGCCCAGTTCGAGGGTGACCGGCACCAGGTTCTCGGCGCAGCGCTTCATGATCTCGCGGCCCACCGCGGTGCCGCCGGTGAACAGCAGGTGGTCCCAGGGCAGCGTGGCGCAGTGCCGGGCCAGTTCCAGGTCGCCGTTGACCACCGCGACCTCGTCCTCGGCGAAGTAGGCCGCGAACATTTCCTGCAGCAGGGCGCCGCTGTTGGGCGTGAGGTCCGAGGGCTTGAGGATCACCCGGTTGCCGGCGCCGAGCATGTCGATGAGCGGGCCGATGCCGACGTCGAAGGGGAAGTTCCACGCCGCCATGTTGCACACCACGCCCTTGGGGCTGTACTGCACGTAGGCCAGCGACTCGCCCTGGGTGGCGGGGTCGACCGGCTTGGCGATGGGCTTCATCCACTGCTGGACGTTGGCGCAGTCGAAGCGCACGCGCTCGACCATCGACAGGATTTCGGTGAGGTCCGCCGCCGCGCCCGAATGGCTGCCGAAGTCCGCCACCAGCGCTTCGTGGATCCTGGCGCGGTAGTTGTACATCATCGGCACGATGCGCGACATGCGCTCGATGCGCGTCTCGGCGCTGGGGAACATGTCCTGGGCGAAGGCCGCTTTCTGCAGCGCGAACAGGCGCTCCAGGCGCTGGATGGGGGTTTGCGTGGTCATGACAGGTCTCCGGTGGGTAGCCGCGCGTCCCGTCCCGGATGGAGCGGGCCGTGCGGGAGGGCGCTGGCCCCCGGCCAGGGGCACGGGGGCAGCAGGATGCTCGGGCCGACGGCCTCGATGTCGGTGTGGCCGCAGAAGGCCATGCTCAGGCTCAGTTCGTTGTGGATGATCTCCAGCGTGCGGCTCACGCCGGCCTCGCCGAGGGCGCCCAGGCCGTAGACGAAGGCGCGCCCCAGCAGGCAGCCGCGCGCGCCAAGGGCGCGGGCGCGGAGCACGTCCTGGCCGCTGCGGATGCCGCCGTCCATCCAGACTTCGGTCTGCGCGCCGACCGCCTCGACTATCGGCGGCAGCGCGCGGATGCTCGACTGGGTGCCGTCGAGCTGGCGCCCGCCGTGGTTGCTGACCACGATGGCGTCGGCGCCGTGGGCCACGGCGTTGCGCGCGTCGTCGACGTCCTGGATGCCCTTGAGCAGCAGCGGGCCATCCCACCAGCGGCGGATTTCGGCGACGTCGGCCCAGTTCAGCGACGGGTCCAGCTCGCCGCCGCGCCAGCGCGCCATGTCGGCCATGCTGTCGATGCCGGGCGCGTGGCCGACCACGTTGCCGAACGCGCGCCGCGGCGTGCCGGCCATGCCCAGCGCCCAGCGCGGGTGCCTGGCCACGTCGAGCAGCTGGCGCAGGTTCATGCGCGAGGGATCGGTCAGGCCGTTCTTCAGGTCCTTGTGGCGCTGGCCCACCAGCGACAGGTCGAGGGTCAGCACCAGCGCCGTGCAGCCGGCGGCCCTGGCGCGCTCGACCAGGCGCCGGGCGAAGGCGCGGTCGCGCATCACGTAGAGCTGGAACCAGAAGCCGGGGCCGGCGTGTTCGGCCACGTCCTCGATGGAGCAGATGCTCATGGTGGACAGCGTGAAGGGCACGCCGAAGGCCCGCGCCGCCCGTGCCGCGAGGATTTCGCCGTCGGCGTGCTGCATGCCCAGCGCGCCCACCGGGGCGAGCGCCAGCGGCATGGACAGGCGCTGGCCGAGCAGCGTGGTGGCGGTGCTGCGCCGGTCGATGTCGATGGCCACGCGCTGGCGCAGCAGCAACTGCTGCAGGTCGGCCTGGTTGGCGCGGTAGGTGCTCTCGGTCCAGGAGCCCGAGTCGGCGTAGTCGTAGAACATCCGCGGCACGCGGCGCTGGGCCAGGGCACGCAGGTCCTCGATGCAGGTGATGCAGGTCATGGCGCGCCGCCGTCGAGCAGCTTGCCCGGGTTGAGGATGCCGGCGGGGTCCAGCGCGCGCTTGATCGCGCCCATCAGCGCGCGTTCCTGCGGGCTGCGGGTGATCGACAGCCAGGGCTTCTTCTCCAGCCCGATGCCGTGCTCGGCCGATACCGAGCCGCCGCGCGCCCGCAGTTCCGCGTAGACCAGCGCCTCGATGCGCGGCTTGAACCGTTCGAGGTCGGCGTGGGGCAGGGTGACGACCAGGTGCAGGTTGCCGTCGCCCAGGTGGCCGAACACGTAGAGCCAGTGCGCCTTGGCTTCCGCGAGCAGCAGCTGCTGCACCTGGCGCACGTAGCCGTCCATCTCGGCGATCGGCAGGGAGATGTCGAAGCCCAGCGGCATGCCGTGCCGCATCACCTGTTCCACGTCGTCGCGCAGCGTCCAGAAGGCCTGCGCATCGGCGTCGGAGCGGGCGAGCACCGCGTCGCTCAGCAGCCCTTGCTCCAGGGCCGCTTCGAGCGCGGCCTCGAAGCGCTGGCCGTCGGCTTCGCGCTGGCTGCCCTGGGCCTCGACCAGCACGTAGAAGGGGTGCTCCTGGCCCAGCGGCGGCAGGCTCCTGGCCGGCGGCGTGGTCACCAGGCGGTAGAAGGACTGCCACATCACCTCGAAGGACGACAGCGAGCCGCCCAGCGCGCGGTCCATGTGGCGCAGCAGCCTGGCCACGGCATCGAAGCCCGGCGCCGCCAGCAGCGCGGTGTGGCTGGCCAGCGGCTTCTCGCGCAGGCGCAGCACCAGGCGGGTGATCACCCCCAGGGTGCCTTCGCTGCCGATGAACAGCTGCTTGAGGTCGTAGCCGGTGTTGTTCTTGATCAGCGGGCGCAGGGACGACACCACGGTGCCGTCGGCCAGCACGGCCTCCAGCCCCAGCACCATGTCGCGGGTCATGCCGTAGCGCAGCACGCGGGTGCCGCCGGCGTTGGTGGCGGCGGTGCCGCCCAGGGTGGCGCTGCCGCGCGCGCCCAGGTCCAGCGGGTAGAGCAGGCCCTGGGCCTCCACGGCTTCCTGCAGGGCCTGCAGGGTGACGCCGGCCTGTACGGTGGCGGTGCGTTGTTGCGGGTCGATGGCCTCGATGGCGCGCATGCGCTCCAGCGACAGGATGATCTCGCCGGGCCCGGCGTCGGCGCCGCGCACCAGGCCGGTCAGGCCGCCTTGCGGCACCACCGGCAGCTGGCGCTGGTGGCACCAGCGCAGCACGGCGGCGACTTCCCCGGTGCTGGCCGGGCGCACCAGCGCCCGCGCCCGCAGGTGGTCGGCGCGCAAGGCGCCGGCCGAACGGCTGGCGAGATCGGCCGCGCAGAGCACGCCGTTGTCGCCGACGATGGCGCGCAGCGCCTCGACTATGGGGTCCATATGCAATCGTCTCCTAGCGGGGAGCGGCGGGCGCTCGGGCGGTGTCGTGCAGCGAGGCCCTGAGCTGCGCGCGTTCCTTTTCCACCTGCTCGACGTGGCGCTGGCGCACGTGGCCATAGCCGCGGATCTTCTCCGGCAGCGAAGCCAGGGCGACGGCGGTGTCGAGGTTGCCGGCATCGAGGGTGGCGATCAGCCCGTCGATCTCCCGCTCGTACTCGGCCAGCAGGCGCAGCGCGAGCCGGCGTTCGGCGCTGTTGCGGAAGGGGTCGAGGAGGGTGCCGCGCAGGCTCTTGCAGTGCTTGAGCAGGCCGAAGGCCTTCAGCAGCCAGGACCCGACTTCCTTCTTGTACGGCTTGCCGTGCTGGTCCAGGCCGCCGAAGGGCCAGGCGCCGACGTTGAAGTGGACCTTGTAGTCGCCCTCGAACACGGCATCGAGTTCTTGCATGAAGGTGGCGGAAGCATAGAGGCGGGCTACTTCGAACTCGTCCTTGATCGCCAGCAGCTTGAAGTAGTAGCGCGCCACCGCTGTGCTGAAGCGCTCGCCCAGGCCCTGCCCGCGCTCGGCCGCCATGGCGCGGTCCACCAGGGCCTTGTAGCGCCGGGCATAGGCCTTGTTCTGGTACTCGGCCAGGTAGGCCATGGAGCGCTGGACGATGGCCTCGAGGGACATGTCGATGCGCGGCGCGGGGGCGACCGGCTTGCCGGCGCAGGCGGCCCGTTCCACCGCCTGCAGGTCGACCGCCGCGCGGCGGCCCCAGAGGAAGCTCGCCTTGTTGAAATCGACCTGCACGGCGTTGAGTTCCAGCGCGCGCATGATGGCCGCGTGGGACAGCGGCACGCTGCCCAGCTGCCAGGCCGCGCCGAGCATGAACATGTTGGCGGCAATGCTGTCGCCCATCAGCTGCGCGGCGATGCGCAGGCCCTCCATGGCCAGCAACTGGCCGTCGCCGCAGCGCTGGCGGATGCGCTCGACCAGCGCGCCGGCATCCATCTTCCAGTCGGGGTTGCGCGCGAAGTCGCTGGTGGGCACCAGGTCGCTCGCCACTATCACCCGCGTGCGGCCGGGGCGCACGCGCAGCAAGGCCTCGTCGCCGGCGGTCACCACCAGGTCGCAGCCCACTATGGTGTCGGCTTCGGCCGTGGCGATGCGCGTGGCATGCAGCCGCTGCGCATCGGCGGCGATGCGCACGTGGGACATCACCGCGCCGTACTTCTGCGCAAGGCCGGTGACGTCCAGCACCGAGACCGCCAGCCCCTCGATGTGCGCGGCCATGCCGAGCACCTGGCCGATGGTGACCACGCCGGTGCCGCCGACGCCGGTGATCAGCAGCGAGAACTCGCCGGCGAGCGCCGGCAGCGCCGGTTCCGCGATGGCCGGAAAGTCCGCCGCGGCCACGCCCGCGGTGCGCGTCTTGCGCAGCCTGCCGCCGTGCACGGTGACGAAGCTCGGGCAGAAGCCCTCGACGCAGGAGTAGTCCTTGTTGCACGAACTCTGGTTGATCTTGCGCTTGCGCCCGAAGGGGGTTTCCAGCGGTTCGATGGACAGGCAGTTGGAGGCCCTGGAGCAGTCGCCACAGCCCTCGCAGACGGCCGCGTTGATGAAGCTGCGCTTGGCCGGGTCGGCCCACTTGCCGCGCTTGCGCAGGCGCCGGCGCTCGGTGGCGCAGGGCTGGTCGTAGACGATCACCGACACCCCTTCGATCTCGCGGCAGCGCAGCATCACCGCGTCGAGTTCGGTGCGGTGCAGCAGCGGCACGCCGGCCGGCAGGCTGCCGGCGGGGTGCTTGGCCAGGTCGTCGGTCAGCACGAAGATGTGCCGGACGCCCTCGGCCATCAGCTCGGTGACCACCTGCGGCACCGTCAGCTCGCCGTCGATGGGCTGGCCGCCGGTCATGGAGACGAAGCCGTTGAACAGCACCTTGTAGGTCATGTTGGCCTTGGCCGCGATGGCCTGGCGGATGGCCAGGAAGCCGGAATGGAAGTAGGTGCCGTCGCCGATATTGACGAATACGTGCTTTTCCCGGGTGAAGCGGTGCTGGCCCAGCCAGTGCATGCCTTCGCCGCCCATCTGGGCGAACATCGGCGGCGTCTTGACCGGGTCGTGCAGCACGGCCATGGCGTGGCAGCCGATGCCGACCATGGCCCGCGAGCCGTCGGGCACCTGGGTCGAGCGGTTGTGCGGGCAGCCCGAGCAGAAGCCGGGGTTGCGGTTGGGCGCGGCCGGGTCGGGCAGGCCGGGCAGTTTGTTGGTGGCCGGCGGCAGCGCCATGTCGGGCAACTCGGGGTGCAGCTTGCGCAGTTGCCCGTGGATGGCGTGCATGACCTGCGTCGGCGACAGCTCGCCCCAGCCTTGCAGCACAGCCTCGCCATGCTCGGGGGCGAAGGCCTGGGCCGCTTCGTATTTACCGGCCACGCGCGGGTGGTTGGGCAGCGCCAGGTCATAGAGGATGCCCTTGACCTGGTCTTCGAGGATGCCGCGCTTTTCCTCGACCACCAGGATGGCGTCCAGCCCGTCGGCGAATTCGCGGACGAACTGCGGGTCCAGCGGCCAGATCAGCCCGGCCTTGCCGATGCGCAGGCCCAGCTCGCGCTGGCGCGCCTCGTCCAGGCCCATCCCGGCCAGGGCCTGCAGCACGTCCTGGTACGACTTGCCGGCCGACAGCACGCCGAGCCGGGCGCCGGGCACCTCCTGCAACAGGTGGTTGAGGCGGTTGGCGCGGGCATAGGCCACGGCCGCCGGCAGCCGGTGGTTGACCAGGCGCTCCTCGCCCATCAGCGGGATGTCGAAGGTGCGGATGTTCAGGCCCTGGGGCCCCAGGTGCGGGGCAACCTGCAGCTCGGGCAGGACGATGCGCGGCGAGTCGGGGCCGACGCGCACCGAGCCGCCGCCCTCGACCACGTCGTTGTGCACCTTGAAGCCCACGGCGCAGCCGCAGAAGCGGCTCATGGCGAAGCCGTGCAGGCCCAGGTCGAGCAGTTCCTGGGTGTTCGACGGGTAGAGGATCGGCAGGCCGGCGGCGATGAAGATCGGGTCGGAGAAATTGATGACCGAGGAGGACTTGACGCCGTGGTCGTCGCCGGCGATGGCCAGCACGCCACCGTGCTTGTGGGTGCCGGCGCTGCCCAGGTGGCGCATGGCGTCGGCGCTGCGGTCGGTGCCCGGGCCCTTGCCGTACCAGATACCGAATACGCCGTCCACGCTCGAACCGGGCAGCAGGCCGACGTACTGCGAGCCCCACACCGCGGTGATCGCCAGGTCCTCGTTGACCCCCGGCATGAAGTGGATATTGTTGGCCTCCAGGCGCGCCTGCTGGGCCCACAGCTCCATGTCGTAGCGGCCCAGCGGCGAGCCGCGGTAGCCGGAGATGAAGCCGCCGGTATCCAGGCCCGCGGCCTGGTCGCGCCAGCGCTGCTGCAACGGGAGGCGCGACAGGGCCTGGGTGCCGGTGAGGTAGATCCAGCCCTCGCGGGTTTCGAACTTGTCGTCGAGGCTGACGCTCGGGTGGGGCAGAGGGGCGTTCATCACGGTGTCTCCTGCTTATTCTTGTTCTGGCGTCTCTCGCGGAGTACAAGCGGCGGGGGCGGGCAGGGCATGCCCGCCGGGCGGCTCATGGCGCCACGGCGATCGTTGGAAAATAGTGCGGCGCGATACCGCGGGAGACTGTTAGGTATTTGCAATGCGAGGACGCTGTAGGAGTACTCATGACTACCCCTTCCGAGGTATCGGCAAGCCACCTGCGGACGCTGCTGGGCAACCCCTCGTTCGCCCTGCTGCCGGCGGAGGTGCGCGACGAGGTCCTGGCCCACGGCCGGCAACGCCGGCTGGCGGCCGGGCAGCGGCTGTTCCGCCGTGGCGACAGGGCCGATGGGCTGTACATAGTGCTGGAGGGCTCGCTGCGCCTGAGCGGCACTTCCCGGGATGGGCTGGAGGCGGTGCTGAACTTCTACGAGCCGGGCTGCTGGGTCGGCCTGGTGTCGCTGCTCGATGGCCAGCCGCGCATCCATGATGCCCAGGCGGCCATGCCGTCCCTGGTGCTGCAGCTCACCCCGGCGGACGTCGAAAGCCTGATCGGCCGGCATCCCGCCTTCGCGCGCTTTTTGCTGCACCTGCAAAGTTCGATGCTGCGCGCGTTGCTGGTCGGCTTCGAGGCCTTTTCCACCCAGTCGCTGGAACAGCGCCTGGCCAGCCGCCTGCTGGCGCTGGCCGCGGCCTTCGGCTCGGCCAACGCCGATGGCGGGCTGGCCATCGAGCTGCGCCTGTCCCAGGAGACCCTGGCGCTGCTGCTGGGCAGCACCCGCCAGCGGGTCAGCCAGTTGCTGAAGAAGTGGGGCCAGGACGGCATTATCGAGCAGAAGTACGGCTGCATCGTGGTGCTCGACCGGGGCCGGCTGGAGGCGCTGGCCCGGGCATGAGGCTTCAGCCTTCCTGGCACTCCTGCCAGCGCTTGCGCGCGCGCAGGTAGGCGGCGGTGTCGGCGTAGCCGAGGCGGGCGGCGATGCGTTCGCGGTCCAGGCCCTGCAGCTCCAGGTACTGCTCAAGCTCCGTGCGCACCGCGGCCAGCACCTGGCGGTAGCCCAGGTCCTGCTCCAGCAGGCGCCGGCGCAGGGTGCGCGGGGTCATGTGCAGCGCCGCGGCGGCGCTCTCCAGGCTGGGCGCGGCGCCGCTTTCCAGCTCGCCGCGGATGTGCCGCGCCACCCGCGCGGCGGCCCCGCTGAACTGCTGCAGGCGCGCCAGGCGCTGTTCCAGGCCGCTGACGATCAGCTCCACCAGCACCGGGTGGTGGCCGCGCATCGGCACCTCCAGCACGCGACTGTCGAAGACCAGGCGGGTGCGTTCGCAACCGAACTGCAGGTTCGGCCCGAACCACTCCCGGTACTGCGCATGGTAGGGCGGCCGCGGGTAGGCGAACTCGGCGCGTAGCGGCAGCACGGGTTCGACGCAGCCTTCGCGCATCTGCGTCATGGTCATGGCCAGGGCATGTTCGCTGTAGTGCCGGCGCAGGCGCTCCGAGGCCTCTATCTGCACCTCCAGCGCCACCTCGCCTGCGGCTTCGACGATGCGCAGGCGATCGAGGTCCGAGCCCAGGTGGGCGAAGCGCTGCCAGTAGCGCAGGGCCTCGCCGACGTTGGCGCAGCACAGCGTCAGGGGCACCAGCACGAAACGCTCCCTGGGCAGGAAATGGCTGAACAGGTGCAGGCCGACGGCCGGATCGATGTGCGCCGCGCGTTGCCATAGCTGCTCCAGCTGCGTCCGGTCGAATTCCTCGGCTTCGCTGTGCTCGCTGAGGAAGCGCGCCAGCACCCGGCCCATGGCGCCGCGGTGCCGCGGCTGGACCGGCGTGGCCACTTTGGTTCGGTTTTTGTCCTCTTCGGGCATGTTCGCCAGCGTCCTCTTGCCGTTTCATGTGACCGTTCGAGCGTGCTGTCTCGCCCTGCCGATCGATGACCAGACACGCCTGCCGTTGATGATAAACCGAGAACGAGAAACATGATCCTTACCTGTCTGCCTCGCTTCGCCGCGACATTAGCCGCGCCGCTGCTGCTCCTTGGTCTGTCGATATTGGGCGGCGCCGCCCAGGCGGCGGAAAAACCCAACATCGTGGTGATCTTCGGTGACGACATCGGCATGTGGAACCTCAGCGCCTACAGCCGTGGCGCCATGGGCTATCGCACGCCGAACATCGACAGCATCGCCAAGGCCGGCGCCATCTTCAGCGACCACTACGCCCAGCCCAGCTGCACCGCCGGGCGCGCCGCCTTCATCACCGGCCAGCTGCCGATCCGCTCGGGCATGACCACCGTCAGCCAGCCGGGCGGGCTGCTGGGCCTCAAGCCGCAGACCGTGACCCTGGCCGAGGTGCTCAAGACCCAGGGCTACACCAGTGGCCAGTTCGGCAAGAACCACCTGGGCGACCGCAACGAGTACCTGCCGACGGTGCACGGCTTCGACGAGTTCTTCGGCAACCTCTACCACCTCAACACCGAGGAGGAGCCGGAGGACATCGACTACCCGACCGACCCCAACTTCAAGAAGCGTTACGGCCCGCGCGGCGTGCTGCACTGCTATGCCACCGACAGCGAGACGCCCGGCGAGGACCCGCGCTTCGGCAAGTGGGGCAGGCAGCGCTGCGAGGATACCGGCGCGCTGACGCGCAAGCGCATGGAAACCGTGGACCAGGAGCTGATCCAGGCCTCGTTCAAGTTCATGGACAAGGCCGTGGCGCAGAAGAAGCCGTTCTTCGCCTGGATCAACACCACGCGCATGCACGTCTTCACCCACACGCCGAACCAGTACCTGGAGCGCTGCAAGCAGTTCACCAGCGGCGAGGACGAACACTGCGCCGGCATGCTGCAGCACGACGAGGACGTCGGCACGGTGCTGAAGAAGCTCGACGACCTGGGCATCGCCGACAACACCATCGTCATCTACTCCACCGACAACGGCCCGGAGCACGAGACCTACCCGTTCGGCGGCACCAGCCCCTACCGCAGCACCAAGATGACCACTTGGGAAGGCGGCGTGCGCGTGCCGATGATGGTGCGCTGGCCGGGGCACATCCCGGCGGGCGAGGAGCTCAATGGCATCCAGTCCCACGAGGACCTGTTCACCACCCTGGCGTCGGCCGCCGGCATGCCCGACGTGCGCGAGCGCCTGGCCAAGGGCGACGACCTGGGCACCGGCGTGGTGAAGAAGAACTACATCGACGGCCTCGACAACCTGGCCTACTGGGAAGGCAAGACCGACCAGTCGGCGCGCCACGAGATCTTCTACTACGCCGAGAGCCGCCTGCAGGCCGTGCGCCTGGACCAGTGGAAGGCGCACTTCTACACCCGCGACGGCTACTACGGCAGCACCAAGACCCTGGAGATGCCCTGGTTGTTCAACATCCGCCAGGACCCCTTCGAGAGCTACGACCAGGCGCCCGGCCCGCGCGCCAACCTGCTGCAGAAGAAGACCTACGTGTTCAACCGGATGACCGACGCCATAGTCGCGCACCTGAAGACCTTCAAGGACTTCCCGCCGGCGCAGAAGGGCGTGTCGCTGAGCTTCGACCAGCTCAAGGAACAGATCACCAAGTCCGCCGAGAAATGATCTTGCCGGGCGGCCGCGAGCGGTCGCCCGGCATACCCGTGCGCCAGCGCGCGCCCATAACAACAAGATTGGAGTTCTACCCCGATGAGTCAGCTCAGTCCCGCCGCCATGCAAGTCTTCGCTGCCATGCAGAACGCTCCGGTGGTGTCCCGTGACCACGCCCGCGAAGCGATCCTGCTGCTGGAAGACGACCTGCCCTGGGTCGCCCTGCCCGACGGTTCCACCATCCAGCTGCTGCACGTGGACCTGAACCAGAACCTGTGGATCAACCGCACCCGCATGAAGCCGGGCTTCGGCGTCGACACCCACTACCACACCGGCCCGGTGTTCGCCGTCACCCTGCAGGGCGAGTGGTTCTACCGCGAATACCCGGACAAGGTGAACAAGGCCGGTTCCTACCTCTACGAGCCGGCGCATTCGCTGCACACCCTGTGCGTGGCCGAAGACGCCAGCGAGATCGCCGACGTCTGGTTCGCCATCTTCGGCAGCAACGTCGACATCGACGAGAAGGGCGACGTCATCCGCATCCTCGACGCCAAGACCGCCCTGGCCGTCTACCGCGCGCTGTGCGCGGCCGAAGGCAAGAGCTGCGACAAGCTGATCGTGCTCGGTGAGTGAGATGAGCCGGTTGCAGAGCGCATTCGTCACCGGCGCCGGCGGCTTCATCGGCCGCCACCTGGTGCGCCAGCTGCTGGCCGAGCAGGTGGCCGTGGTCGCCCTGATGATGCCCGGCGAACCCGTGCCGGCGGAGTGGGGCGACAGGGTCCGCATCGTGGTCGGCGACGTGCGCCGGCTGCTCGAACTGCGCGAGCAGATCGGCCCGGTGGACGCCATCTTCCACCTGGCCGCGGTGGTCAGCGACTGGGGCAGCACCCAGTCCCACGTGGAAGTGACCGTCAAGGGCACCGAGCACGCCATCGAACTGGCCCTGGGCTGGGACGCGCACTTCGTGGTGACCACCAGCGTCTGCGCCTTCGCCAGCGCCCTGGCCAAGGGCCGGCTGAGCGAGGGCAGCCCGGTCGGCGTGCCGTCGTCGGCCTATGAGTTCTGCAAGCAGGAACAGGAGCGCGTCACCCGCGAGGGCGTGGCGCGCGGGCTCAAGGGCACCATCGTGCGGCCGGCCAACGTCTTCGGCGTCGGCAGCATGCCCTGGGTGAACTCGCTGGTGCAGGTGCTGCGCGAAGGCGCGCCCTGCCTGCTGGGCTCCGGCGACTGGGACGCCGGGCTGGTGCACGTGAACAACCTGGTGGCGCTGCTGATCGCCGCCGCGCGCTCGGAGTACGTGCACGGCGATGTGTTCATCGCCGCCGACGGCTTCGGCGTGACCTGGAAGACCTACCTGGAGGCCCTGGCCAAGGCCGCGCAGACGCCGCCGCCGAAAAGCCTGCCGAACTGGCTGGCGCGCTTCATGGCCAGCGCCCTGGAGTGGTGGGGGCATCTGCGCAAGCAGACGCAGCGTCCGCACCTGACGCGGCAGACCTTCCGCCTGATGGGCGGGCCCAACGAGTTCGCCATCGACAAGGCCCGGCGCCTGCTCGGCTACCGGCCGCCGGTGAGCTTCGAGGCGGCCATGGCGGAGCTGACCGAGCATTTCCGCACACAGCGCCAGGCGTCGGCAGGCGCCGCCGGTGCAACAGCAGGACTGGAGAGCCAGGCATGAGTCAGTGGACCCACGGCACGCCGCGCGTCGCCTTCATTTCCGGCGCCGGCAGCGGCATCGGCCTGCAGATCGCCAAGGCCCTGGTGGGCGAGGGCACCAGCGTGGCGCTGTTCGACCTGCGGGTGGACGAGAACGTGCTCGCCGAGCTGCGCGGCCTGTGCCGGCAGCCGCAACAGAAGGTCGAGGCCTTCATCGTCGACATCACCCGCGCCGCCGAGGTGGACGCGGCGGTGGATGCCGCCGCAACCAAGTTGGGCGCGCCGGACTTCGCCTTCAATTCCGCCGGCATCCTGCGCACCGCGCTGTTCACCGAGCTGCCGGCGGACACCTTCGAGCTGGTGGTGCGTATCAACCTGATCGGCAGCCGCAACTTCGCCGCCGGCGTGCTGCGCTACATGCAGCGGGGCAGCCACCTGGTGCTGGTGGCCTCGCTGTCGGGAGTCATCGGCGGCTACACCCAGGCCGCCTACTGCGCCTCCAAGTTCGGCGTGGTGGGCCTGGCCGAGGTCCTGCGCCTGGAGCAGAAGCCGCGCGGCATCGACGTCTCCGTGGTGTGCCCCGGCGAGATCGCCACGCCCCTGCTGAGCTACGAGCGCCAGCACGGCAGCAAGGTCACCGAGGCGCTCAACGCCACCGCCGGTGTGCTGACGGTGGAGGAGGCCGTGGCCGGCATCCTCGCCGGGCTGCGCAAGCGCGAATTCATGATCACCCCGGGCCTGCGCGCCCGGCTGCTGCGCGGCATGGCGCGCAAGACCAGCGCGCTGCTGCGCTGGCTCACCGACCAGACCCTCGCCAAGGCGCTGCAGGCCGAGCGCCGCTGAGCCGCGCCGGCCGCGGCTGGGGCCGTGGCCGGCGACCCGTCCGTCATTTCCAGGGGAGCCACCCATGTCGCGTAGAACTCTGATGATGCCGCTGTTGCTGGCCCTGGCCCTGCAGGGCCAGGCGGCCGAGTCCGTCACCACGGAACCGGTGGGCGGGCAACCCGCCGCGGGGGAAAAGCCCTCGGTGAGCGACTTCGACTACCAGGTGAAGTACCAGCGCGCCTTCGAGGCGGTGCTCTGGTCGCTGCCCAGGGTGCAGACCCAGGGCGGGCGGGAGGCCACCCTCGGCGGGCTCGGCATCAAGGACAACGACATAGTCGCCATGTCCGGCACGGCCACGCCCAAGTTCGAGACCTGGACCGCCAACAGCTCCACGCCCTACGTCTTCGCCTATTCCGACCTCAAGCGCGAGCCGGTGGTGCTGGAGGTGCCGCCGGCCGGCCCGGACGGCAGCCTCTACGGCCAGGTGGTGGACGCCTGGCAGCGGACCATCGCCGACATCGGCCCCTCCGGCATCGACGCCGGCCGCGGCGACAAGCTGCTGCTCACCGGCCCGGACTTCAAGGGCACGGTGCCGGCCGGCTACCGCCAGGTGGTGTCGCCGACGCGGCGGATCGTCTTCGCCTTCCGCTCGGTGCGCGCGCCGGGCAAGAGCGCGGCGGACGCCTACGCCTATGCCAAGCGCTTGAAGATGTACTACCTGTCGCAGGCGGCCAAGCCGCCGCAGCAGCGTTTCGCCGACCCCGTGAAACAGCGCTATTCGTCCCTGCTGCCGCAGGACGAGCGCTACTTCCAGCTGCTCCACGACACCGTCACCTACGAGCCGGTGCAGCCCGAGGACAAGCACATGCTCGGCCTGCTGGCCTCGCTGGGCATCGAGCAGGGCAAGCCCTACCAGCCGGACGAGAAGACCCGCCGGGCCATGCGCCAGGCCGTGGTGGACGTCTGGTACTACCTGCAGCAGCGCTTCGACCAGCTGCCCCGGGACTATTACTACTGGGCCGACCGCCAGTACGTGCCGCTGCTGCTGCCGGACGCCAACCGCGGCTTCGGCTTCGACTACCCCGGGCGCCTCGACGTGGACGGCCGCGCCCTGGCGTTCTTCTGGTGCACCCTGGTGCCGCGGCAGGTGCCCGAGCGGCCGGCGGCCTACTACCTGATGGCCATGGCCGACAGCCAGGGCCGCCCGCTGGAGGCGGGCGCCAGCTACAGGCTGGTGGTGCCGGCCGACATGCCGGTGAAGCAGTTCTGGTCGCTGACCGTCTACGACCGCGCCACCATGGCCTTCATCTACACCCGGCAGAACCGCACCACGCTGGACTCCTACGGCCTGGACAAGATGAAGAAGAACGCCGACGGCAGCGTCACCCTCTACGTCGGCCCGCAGGCGCCCAAGGGCCTGGAGTCCAACTGGATTCCCACCGGCGGCAAGCGGCCGTTGCCGGCCCTGCGCTTCTACGGCGGCACCGACGCGCTGTTCGACAAGCAGTTCAAGATGCCCGACTTCGAGCGACTCGACGAACCGGCCGCCGCGGCCGCGCCCAGCGCCACGCCCATCGGCCTGGCGATGGGCAGCCACCTGCTGCCATGACGGATGCCTGGCATGCGCTGTAAATCCACCCTGCTGGCCGGCTGCCTGCTGTTCGGCGCCGGCCAGGGCTGGGCGGTGGAGAACGGCGCCGGCTTCTACCTGCTCGGTTCCCGCGGCCCCATGGCCGGGGTGCTGCCGCCGCCGGGGCTGTACCTGCAGAACGACCTCTACCGCTACGACGGCAGCGCCGGGGCGAGCCGGGACTTCCCCCTCAACGGCAAGGTGGTGGCCGGCATCCAGGTCGAAACCTGGCTGGCGATGCCGACGCTGCTCTGGTCCACGCCCGCGCAACTGCTCGGCGGCAACCTGGGGCTGTCCTGGAGCCAGCCCCTGGGCGGGCCCGGCCTCGACGTCGATGCCGAGCTGACCGGGCCCCAGGGCGGGCGCTTCGCCAGCGACGTGCACGCCTCCAACTACACCTACGGCGACCCGGTGCTGGCGGCCTTCCTCGGCTGGCACCGCGGCAACTTCCACTGGCAGGGCGGGGTGTCGCTGAACGTGCCGGCCGGCGACTACGACGACCAGGCCCTGGCCAACCTCGCCTTCCACCACTGGGGCGCCGACCCCTTCGCCGCGCTGACCTGGTTCGACCCGGCCATCGGCCTGGACCTGTCCGTCGCCGCCGGCGTCACCATCAACGCCGCCAATCCCAGCACCGACTACCGCAGCGGCAACGAGGCGCACCTGGAGTGGGCCGCCGAGCAGCACTTCGGCCCGCGCTTCTCCGCCGGCCTGGTCGGCTACCACTACCGCCAGCTGACTGGCGACAGCGGCCGCGGCGCCAGTCTCGGGCCTTTCCGGGGCCGCGCCCGGGCCCTGGGCGCGACCCTGGCCTGGAACTTTCCCGGCGCGCGGCCCTGGTCGCTGCGCCTGAAGGCCTACAAGGAGCAGGGCACCTACAACCGCCTGGAAGGCCACGCCGCCTACCTGACGCTTTCCGTGCCCCTGGCTTCGTTCTGACGCACGGGCGGGGGCCGCACCAGTTCCAACCCAGAGCAAGGAATTCATGATGAAAGCCACACGCACGATGCTGTCCGCGCTGAGCGTGGCCGTCGCCCTGGCCGCCGGTCACTGCCTGGCCGCGCCGAGCTATGCCGACCCGCAGGTCAGCCTGGTGATGACGCCGCAGAAGGTCGCCCAGGCCCAGGAGATCGACGCCTACAACCTGGGGGTGATGGCCTACACCTGGGGCTACCCGCTGGTGCGCCTGGAGCGGATCCTGCGCGAGTACATCGACGTGCCGGCGAACAAGCCGCCGACCAGCTACCGCGGGCCGCTGAACCAGATCGGCTGGGCCACGGCGCTGTCCACCCCGGCGGACAAGGACATGCCCACCGCCAACAACGACACCCTGTACATGAGCGCGGTGGTCAAGCTGGACGAGCCCTACGTGCTGAGCGTGCCGGACACCGCCGACCGCTACTACGTGATCAACGTCTTCGACATGTACCACGACCTGGAGCACTACATCGGCCGTCGCGCCACCGGCACCCGGGCCGGGCGCTTCGCCCTGGTGCCGCCGGGCTGGGAGGGCAGCCTGCCGGCAGGCGTCAAGGCGCTGCCGGCGAGCACCGACAAGGTCTGGTTGTGGGGCCGCGTGCACATCCGCCAGGGCGAGGACCTGGCGCCGGTGCTGGCGCTGCAGAAGCAGTTCGACCTGCGCCCGCTGAGCCAGTTGGGCAAGGCCGGCTACGTGCCGGCGAAGCAAAGCCTGCCGGCGCTGCCGTCGATCGATGGCGACGAGCTGGGCTTCTTCACCCACCTGGGCTACGCCATGCAGCACAACCGCATGAAGACCGTGGACCAGGCGCTGGTGGGGCAACTGGCGCGCATCGGCCTCACCCCCGAGCACGGCTTCGACCGCAGCAAGCTGACCGCCGAGCAGCTGCGCGGGCTCAAGCGCGCCCTGGCCGATGGCCAACTGGTGGCGGGCAAGGCCACCATGACTTCCACCGTGCTGCGCAATGGCTGGAACGTGGCCCTGGTCAAGGCGTTCGGCTACGACTACCCGGGCCGCTCGGTCATGGCCGGCGCCTACCTGGGCGGCAACCTGGCGGAGGAGGCGGTCTACCCGATCCGCTTCACCGACGAGCAGGGCAAGCCGCTCAACGGCGAGAACCCGTACCGCCTGACCTTCGCCAAGGCGCCGCCGGTGGGGGCGTTCTGGTCGCTGACGATCTACAACGCCGGCGACAAGATGCTGGTGGACAACCCCATCGGCCGCTACAAGGTCGGCTCGGACACCCCGGGCCTGCAGGTCGCGGCGGACGGCTCGATCAGCATCCCCATCCAGCACGCCCAGCCGGCCGGCGCAGGCAAGGCCAACTGGCTACCGGCGCCCAAGGGCGACTTCTACCTGCTGCTGCGCCTGTACCAGCCGGACGCCAGCATTCTCGATGGCGGCTACGCGCTGCCGCAAGTGACCCGCGCCCGCTAGCGGCGCGGCGGATCGCGGACGGAGTCCGCTCCTACAAAGAGGAATGCCGGGCTTCACGGCGACCTGTAGAAGCGGGCCCTGCCCGCGATTCGCGCGCAGGGCGCGCTCCTACAGGGGAATGGCGTGGGTGGGGCGGCGTAGGTGCGACTGTCCTGCGCCCCGCGCCGAGATGCGGCGGATAACCGCGAACGGTTATGCGCCCTACGAACTCGCCGGCTGACGCTGAACCACCCGACCGCTCCGAACGGCCCCCTCTCCCGCTTGCGGGAGAGGGCTGGGGAGAGGGCGCTCTTCCGCGAGTCTTTTCGTAGGAGCGAGCTTACAGGGAGGAATACCGTGCTTCACGGCGGTAGGAGCGGGCCCTGCCCGCGATTCGCGCGCAGGGCGCGCTCCTACAACGGAATGGCGTGGGTGGGGTTGCGTAGGGGCGGATCTCATCCGCGAACCACGCCGGAGGTTCCGGCTAATCGCGGACAAGGTCCGCTCCTACGGGGGAGGAATACCGTGCTTCACGGCGACCTGTAGGAGCGGGCCCTGCCCGCGATTCGCGCGCAGGGCGCGCTCCTACAACGGAATGGCGTGGGTGGGGTTGCGTAGGAGCGGATCTCATCCGCGAACCGCGCCGGATCGTCCGGCTATCGCGGACAAGGTCCGCTCCTACCGCATGAGCGAGCATGGCTTTCGTAGGATGGTGTTGAGCGAAGCGATACCCATCACCGCAACCGCATGGGTTTCGCCAAGGCTCAACCCATCCTACGAAAAGCGTCTCGGCGCGGCCGGCAAGACAGTTGCTCCTACGAAGAGCACTGGAGGCGCCACGGTTCGGCCCGGGCTACAAAAAAAATGGCGACCCGAAGGTCGCCCAAAACCACAGGTGCTGCTGCTCAGCGCACGCCGTCGCTGCGCAGGGCAGCCGGGGTGAATTTGGCGGCGGAGGAGGGCTCGCCGAAGCGGATCCAGCTCTTCTCCTGGTTCATCATGCCGCTGACCGCGTAACGGCCGGAGATCAGGTCATACAGGGATTCCAGGGCGTACCAGGGCACCTGCTGCTTGTAGTCCTGGGTCAGCATGGCCTCGCCTACGCGCCACAGCTGGCCGCGGCCGTCGTACTGGTCGGACAGGGCGATGCTCCAGGAGTCCTCGTCGACGTAGAAGCGGCGCTTGGCGTAGATGTGCCGCTCGCCCTGCTTCAGGTTGGCTTCCACCACCCAGACGCGGTGCAGCTCGTAGCGCGCCAGGTCCTGGTTGATGTGGCCGGCCTTGAGGATCTCGTCGTACTTGTGCTTGGGCGAGGCCAGCTCGTAGTTGTTGTAGGGGATGTAGATTTCCTTCTTGCCCACCAGCTTCCAGTCGTAGCGGTTGGGCGCGCCGTTGTACATGTCCAGGCCGTCGGAGGTGCGCAGGCCGTCCACCTCGGTGGTCGGGCTGTCGTAGGCCACCTGCGGGGCGCGGCGCACGCGGCGCTGGCCGGCGTTGTACTGCCAGGCCATGCGCGGTTCCTTCACCTGGTCCAGGGAGTCGTGCACCAGCAGCACGTTGCCGGCCAGGCGTGCCGGCTCGGTGACCCGCGACTTGTAGTAGTACAGGAGGTTTTCCGCGTCCTTGGGATCCAGGTCGGCCATGCCCTTGGGCACCGCCAGGTCTTCCTCGTAGCGGATGGCGGTGAAGCTGCCGTTGGTCTGCGGCGCGGCGGTGACCGAGGCGCGCAGGATGTTCACGCCGCGGAAGCGGGTGATGTGGTTCCACACCACTTCCAGGCCGTCCTTGGGAATCGGGAAGGCCACCCAGCGGCTGTCGGCGAAGCCCTGCAGGCCGTTGCCGCCCTGCACCAGGCTGGTCTTCAGCGCGCTGGTCTTGGCCGCCTGGTAGATGAAGTCCGGGACCACGGTGCTGCGGTGGCTCGGGTAGACGTTCATCTTGTAGTCGGGGTAGCGCTTGAACATCGCCAGCTGGCCTTCGGACAGCTTGGCCTTGTACTGCTCGACGTTCTGCGCGGTGATGGTGAACAGCGGCTTCTCGCCGGCGAAGGGGTTGCCGGGGAAGCCCTTGGCATCCACCGCGGCGGCGTTCTGCGCCAGGCCGCCGGTCCAGGCCGGGATGCTGCCGTCGGCGTTGCCGGCCTTTTCCGCGCCCAGCGGGGTGAGGCTTGCGCCCAGCTTGGCGGCTTCGTCCGGGGACACCGCGGCCAGCACGCTGCCGGCCAGCAGGGACAGGGTGAATGCGCCGATCACTCGTAGTGCTTTGTTCATCGTTGAGTCCTCGCGGATCAGAAGTTCACGCCGACACTGAACGCGAGGAAATCGCGGTCGATCAGGGTGTTGTAGTCGCCGCCGAAGAAGTTGGTGTACGACAGGCTGGCGGTGTAGGTGTTGCGGTAGTCGGCATCCAGGCCGAGGCTGATGGCCTTGGCGCCTTCGTTGAAGGTCGGGCCGTAGCCTTCCACGTCGTGGGACCAGGCGATGTTCGGCTTCAGGTTGATGCCGGCGATGGCGTTGCCGTAGTCGAGGATGCCGCGGGCGCGGTAGCCCCAGGAGGTGTTGGTGTAGAAGCCGTGGGTGTTGCCCGGCGCCCACTGGCCGTACTCGGGGGAGCGGCCGTAGCGCATGGAACTGGTGGGTTCCAGGTCGCTCAGCTGGGTCAGGCCCAGTTCGCCCACCAGGGTCAGGCGGTCGGCGCCCATCACCTGTTCGAAGAAGTGGGTGAAGGTGGTCTGCACCTGGGTCATCGGCTTGCGTTCGTAGCCGCGGTTGATGCCGCCGGGCACGTTGGGCATGGTCGGCGAGCTGGTCGCCGCGATCGGGTTGAGCACCGCCAGGGAGACGTCCGGGGTGTTGATCTGCAGCGGCATGTTCGGCCGGTAGCTGATCTCGCCGTTCCAGGCGGTGCCGGTGGGCAGGCTGGTGGCGAAGCTCAGGCCGTAGAGGCGGATGTCCTCGGGGTACTCGATGAAGTAGTTGCTGTTGCCCAGCACGGTGCTCAGGGCCATGCCCTGGACCACCGAGGAGCAACCCGGGCGGCCACCGCAGGCGGCGCCGGTGGCGGCCAGGATGCGCCCCAGCGAGGCCAGGGTGGCGCCGTTGGCGGTCTGGCTGCTGTAGTAGGGGTTGCGGCTGTGGTAGTTCATGGCGTAGGCGCCGTACTCGACGTCGTCGGTCATCCAGCGCAGGGCCAGGCCCCACTGGCCGCTGTCGCCCGGCTCGCGGTCGCCGCTGCGCGGCAGGATCACCCCTTCGTCGTTGGCGATGAAGCCCTGGCCTGCGGCCGCGGCGATGGGCTCGAACTGCGCCATCAGCGAGCCGAAGCCGGGCGCGGCGTTGTTGGCGTTGTTCAGGTTGCAGCCGTGGGGAACCACGTCGGTGCCGAAGAAGGTGCCGCAGTTGTCCAGTACCGTCTTCTCCCACTTGAGCTGGTAGAAGCCCTCGACGGACAGGCTGTCGGTCACGCTCTGCGACAGGTAGAACATGTTCACCGGCAGCAGCGCTTCCTTGATCTCGGCGCCGGGGCGGCGGATGGCGGAAACGTCGATGGGGTTGATGCTGTTGATGCTGTTGGGGATGAAGGTGCTCTCGCCCCAGCTCACCACCTGCTTGCCCAGGCGCACGCTGCCCGGCAGGTTCTTGATGTCGTAGTTGTGGTAGACGAAGGCATCGAGCAGCTGCGCGCCGGAGGAGCGGGCGCCCTTGTCGCGGCCGTCGTCGCTGATGTCCTTGAACGGCCGGCTCTCGTCCTTGAGCTCGAAGTCGTACCAGTACTTGCCGCGCACGAACAGGCCGGTGTCGCCGTATTTTAGCTCCAGGTCGTGGATGCCCTTGAACAGCTTGGAGAAGGTCTCGCCCTTCTCGAAGTTCACGCGGCCGTCGTCGGTGGTGTGGGTGGCGATGTTGCCGCCGTTGTTGTAGCCGATGAAGTCCTGGTGGGGGCTCTGGGTGCTCCAGCTGGCGCCCAGGGACAGGGAGGAATCGAACTGCCCCTCGATCTCGCCGATGTTGAAGTTGACCGCCTTGGCAGGGGCGGCCACGCCCAGGGCGACGGCCAGCGCGAGCAGCTGCGGTTGGAAGAATCCAGGTCTTGTTATTGTTCTCATGAAACGCTCCAGTGCAGGGGGTGGAAGACTGCAGGCACAAGCTATGTGGAGCGCCGGGGGCGGATAAGCGCGCGAAAGTACGAGTGGCGCATCGGAAGAAGGTATGAGTCGCGCTGTGGCGCGGGTTCCAGCGGGGTCCAGCAATACGCTGAATGGTCCTTCATTCACTGGCTCGGTGAGATGTGGGGTTTGTCTGAAGGAATTCCGCGGGGCAACGCGCGCACCGGGCCAGGGCCCGGTGCGTCAGGAGGTCGGAAGGGCGCCCGCGGGCGCGCGGATCAGATGAGGTAGCCGCCGTCCACCACCAGGCTGATGCCGGTGGTGTAGCTGGAGGCGTCGCTGGCCAGGTAGAGCACGGCGCCGGCCATTTCCTCGGGGTTGGCCACGCGCTTGAGCGGCACCCGCTGCAGGATGCCGTCGAGCACCGCCTGGTTCTGCACCAGGGCGGCGGCGAACTTGGTGTCGGTGGGCCCCGGCAGCAGCGCGTTGCAGCGGATGCCGAAGGGCGCGCATTCCTTGGCGAAGACCTTGGTCATGCTGATCACCGCGGCCTTGGTCACCGAGTAGATGCCCTGCAGCTCGCCGGGGGTGATGCCGTTCACCGAGGCGACGTTGACGATGCTGCCGCCGCCTTGCGCCTGCATCAGCTTGCCGGCTTCCACCGACATGTAGAAGTAGCCGCGGATGTTGACGTCCACGGTCTTCTGGAAGGCGGCGACGTCGGTGTCCAGCACGTTGCCGTACTGCGGGTTGGTGGCGGCGTTGTTGACCAGGATGTCGAGGCGCCCGAAGCGTTCGCGGATCCAGGCGAAGGTGGCCTGGATCTGCTCCGGCTCGCCGATGTGGCAGGCCACGGCGCTGGCCTTGCCGCCGGCGGCCTGGATGGCCTCGGCCACCGCCTGGCAGCCCTCCAGCCGGCGGCTGGATACGATGACCTGGGCGCCCTGGCGGGCCAGCAGGTGGGCGATGGCTTCGCCGATGCCGCGGCTGGCGCCGGAAACGAAGGCGACCTTGCCGCTGAGGTCGAAGGGGGCGGGTGTGGACATGGGCTGCTCCGGGAACGGTTGCGAAAGGGGCCGGCCACCGCCCCCGGTCGGATCAGGAGGCGCGTCTAGGGGCGGGGCCGGCCAGGCGAGGATAGGCAGCGGGGCGGAACGGCGGTATCGCCCGGAAGTGCGATCAGGATGATGAATGGGGATGATGGGCCGGCGCGTGGCGAGCCGGCCCAGGGTGGCGCCTCAGGCCTGTTCGCGGGCCGGCAGCATGGCGCGCAGCACGCCGTCGCGGCGCACGTGGTGGTGCCAGATGGCCGCGGCGGCGTGGCCGAGGATGAGGGCGAAGAGCAGGTACTGGGCGGTGACGTGGAAGGCCTTGGCCGCCTCGCGCGCGGCATCGGACAGCGGCAGCGGCGGGATTTCCACGAGCCAGAACAGGTTCACCGGGCGCTTGCCGAACAGCAGGCCGGTGAGCGGCATGAGGATCAGCAGCGCATAGAGCAGGGCATGGCCGGCCTTGGCGGCCAGCAGCTTGAGGCGCTCGTCGGCCGGCAGCAGCTGCGGCGCGCCATGGCGGGCGCGGACCAGCAGGCGGGTGACGGTCAGGGCCAGGACGGTCAGGCCCAGGGACTTGTGCAGGGTAAACACCCCGCCGACGCCGCCGAGCAGGCCGGCGAACAGGTCCTTGCCGTAGGGCAGGGCGATGATGGCCAGCACCAGGAGGGCGCTGAGCCAGTGCAGGGTGATCTGGGCGGGGGTGTAGCGGGCTTGGGTCACGGGGGTTCCTCTTTGGCGGACGCCGGCCTTGCCGAGGGGGCTTGGGGCGGGTCGTTTTTTCGTGGGAGCCGGGGAGGGTAACCGAAGGGGGTGGCTGTTATGGGGAGGAAGGCGTTGCAATTTGTTGTGGGGGGGTGAGAGCGCCCTCTCCCCAGCCCTCTCCCGCAAGCGGGAGAGGGAGCCGTTCGGAGCGGTCGGATAGTTCAGCGTCAACCGGCAAGTTCGTAGGGCGCATAGCCGTTCGCGGTTATCCGCCGCATCTCGGCGCGGGGCAGGACAGTTGCGCCTACGCCGCCCAACCCACGCCATTCCAATGCAGGAGCGCGCCCTGCGCGCGAAATCGTGGGCAGGGCCCGCTTACCTTCCAGGAAGCACGGCTTTTCGTAGGATGGTGTTGAGCGAAGCGATACCCATCATCACGACCGCATGGGTTTCGCCAAGGCTCAACCCATCCTACGAAGAGCGCCTCGGCGCAGCTCCCATGCAGAAGTGCGCCCTGCGCGCGAAATCGCGGGAGCGCTAGAACCCACTCTCGCGCATGAACACCGCCGCCAGGTGCATCAACCCATCGGCCAGCAGGCTGCGGCGCTGGCCTTCGATCTGCAGGTGGCCGCGGGTTTCGTGGAGGTTCGGTGGGGCTTCGTCCAGTTGCACCAGCACGTGGAACAGCGGGCTGCTGGGCACCAGTTGGTCGCCGTGGGGTTGCACCGCCAGGGGGCCGCCGTGGCGGGAGGCGAGGGCCGGTTGGCCCAGTTGGCCGATGCGCGTGGTGCCTATCTGCAGGACCTTGCCGGTGATCGCCCGGGGCACGCCCTCGGGGTAGAAGCGCACCGCGCTGCCTTCGCCCAGGCGCTGGATTTCGTCGGGGCCGACGTAGGCGTCCACCTGCCAGCTGCGTGGGTCGATCAGTACGCCCAGGGGCTCGCGGGTGCCTATCCATTGGCCGCCGCGCCAGTCCGGGTTCAGGTCCAGCCACTGGCCGGCGAAGGGCGCCTGCAGGTTCAGCCGGGCGATTTCCGAGCGGGCGGCGCGGGCTTCCTGGAATTGCACGCCGTAGCGTTGGCGGGTGGCGGCTTCCTCGGCCAGGCCGCCGGGGTCGGCCAGCAGGCCGGCCAGGCGGGCGCGGTAGCCTTGCATGCTGGCTTCGTTGCCGGCCAGGCGGATGGTGATGTCCGGCTGGTCGAGCACCACCAGGGTTTGCCCGGCTCGCACCGGGCCGGCCTTGCGCACTTGCTGCAGCAGCGCCGGGAAGGGCGCGTAGAGGCGCACTTGGCGCTCGGCGCGGGCCAGGCCCACGGCGTGGATCTGGCTGCGCCAGGGCACCGCGACCAGCAGCAGGGCGGCCGCCAGCAGGAGGAGGAAGAGATGGCGGCGGCCGCGGCGCACTTCGCCGCGGTGCTGCCACCAGTGTTTCAGTTCGCGCCAGATCGGCTGCACGATGAACCAGGAGATTTCCACGGCGAAGAGAAAGATCCCGAGCAGTTTGAAGAAGAACAGGTAGACGGTCACCGCGATGCCCAGGAACAGCACCAGGCGGTACACCCAGGTGATCATGGCGAAGGCCACCAGCAGGCGCCGCTGGCGCGCCGGGAAGGCTTCCGGCCAGGCTTCGTCGAGCCCCAGCAGGTTGCGCCGCAGGGTGACCTTGGCCAGGGCCGTGGCGCGCTCGTGCAGGTTGGGGAAGTCGAGCAGGTCGGAGAGGATGAAGTAGCCGTCGAAGCGCATGAAGGGGCTGGCGTTCAGCGCCAGGGACAGCGCCCAACTGGTGGTGGCCAGGTACAGCAGGGCGTTGCGCAGCGGGCCCGGGTCGCTCAGCGCCCAGCCCAGGGTGGCCAGCCCGGCCAGGCCCAGCTCGGTGAGGATGCCGGCGCTGGCGATGGCCAGGCGTTGTTTCGAGCAGCGCAGCTTCCAGCTCTCGCCGGTGTCGGTGTAGAGCATCGGCCACATCACCACGAAGGCGATGCCCATGTGCGCCACCTTCAGCCCCAGGCGCGTGGCCACCAGGGCGTGGCCCATTTCGTGGAGGGTCTTGGCCACCACCAGGGCCAGGGCGAAGCTGAGCAGGCCCTCGGTGGAGAAGGATTCCACCACGTCGTGGCGGAAGGTGTCCCACTGGTGCGCCACCAGGACGATGCCGAGCAGCCCCAGGCCCACCACCAGCACGCCCATGAAGGGGTGGAACAGCCAGCCCAGGGCGCCGGCCAGGCGCCGCAGGTGGCGTTGCGGGTGCAGCAGCGGGATGCGGAAGAACAGGTAGTGGTGCAGCCACCATTTCCAGGTCAGGAACTGGTTGCCCTCGCTGGCCTCGCGCAGGCGTTCCAGGGCCTGGGCGCCGGGGCGCACCAGCTGGTGGCGTTCGAGGAAGGCGCGAAAGCCCAGCACCTGCTCGACGTCGGGCTTGAGCGCGGTCTGCTCGGCGATGTCTTCGGCGATGCGCCGCGGCGTCTGCTCCCAGCGCAGCAGGCATTCGAATTCCAGCCAGCCGATGCGGAAGAAGCGGTTGGTGACGTTGTCGTGGATCACCCAGGCCGGCTCGCCGTCGGCATTGCTGCCGGCCTCGGCGATGTCGAGGTCGTCGCGCAGCGGCGGCGTGGGCAGGTCTTCGGCGGCGGCGTCCATCACCAGCCGGTCCAGGCGCGGGCGGCGGCCAGGGGCCGGCGCAGCAGGTAGTAGCCCAGCGGCACGCGCTCGCCGTAGAGCTTGGCGGTGCCGTGCAGGCCCAGGCGGGCGTGGGCCGGGGCGCCCTCGACGCTGGCCAGCAGGCGGTAGGAGGCCACGCCGTCGTCGCCCGGGCGCGCTTCGTAGCTGGTTTCGAGGATTTCCCCGTGCAGCGGCGAGAGCGGGTAGGCGGTGAGGAACAGGGTGACCGGCGCGCCGCTGTCCAGGGCGATGGCGTCGGCCACCGGCAGCTGGATGCGCATGCCCGGCTGGCTGGGGTCGGCGACCTGGAGGATGCGCTCGCCGGTGACCACCGGCTTGCCCAGCCAGTCGTTGGGGTCGCTGTACACCGCCACCCCGGCGCGCGGCGAGAGCACCGTGGTGCGCGCCAGTTGCGCCTGCACCGCGGCCAGTTCGGCGCGGCGTTGCCGCGCGGTGCCGTTGAGCACCGCCAGCTCGCCCTTGCTCTGCGGGTTGTCGAAGGCGCGCTGGCTGGCGGCCAGCAGCTCGGCGTCGGCCACCGCGACTTCCTTGGCCAGCACTTCGGCGCGGCTGCGCAGGGTGGTTTCGTCGAGGGCGAACAGCGGGGTGCCGACCTCGACGCTCTGGTTCGGCCGCACCAGCATGCGGGCGATCACCCCGTCGATCGGCGAGCTGATCACCTGGGCATTGCGCGACACCACTTCGGCCGGGGCCAGCGCGGTCTGCCGCACCGGCACCAGCAGCATCACCGCCAGCACCGCAACGCCGAGCAGCAGCTGGCGCCGGCTGGGGCGCCAGAAGCGCAGCGAGCGCGGCTTGCCGAAGGCCGCCCAGCAGTGCGCCCAGGTCTGGAACACGCCCTGCAGCAGGTTCTCCACCGAGGGCGCCGGGGCTTCGTCGAGGAGGAACACCAGCAGCCCCAGGCGCTGGCCGTGGCGGTCATGCAGGGGGATGACCCAGAGCCCGCTGGGCCACCACTCGGCCCAGCCTTCGGCGATGTCCTCGGGCACCTCCAGGGATTCGCGGGGCAGCCAGCGCGGCGCTGCGTCCGTTACCTGGCCGCTCAGCCAGCGCCCGGCGCGGCGCAGCCAGACCAGATAGGGCGAGTCCTCGGTGGGGCGCGCAAGGCCGGAGATGCACAGCAGCTCCAGCTGCTGGCCGTGCTGGGCCAGCACCAGCGCTTGGTGGAAGCGCAGCAGCGCGTAGAGGTCGTTGGCCATGGAGAAGGCCAGGGCGTTCAGCGACTCCGCGGCCAGGGCGCGGTCGCGCAGGTTGGCCAGGCTCAGCAGCAGCTGGGGTGGCGGAAACATCTCGCTCATGGCTGCCTACTCTTGCGCGTCGGGGAAGCGCGCGGTACCGCTCATGCCCGCGATCAGTTCAGGATAGGCCGCATCCAGGCGGGCCTCCAGCTCGACGGTCTGGGCTACGGCGTCGACCCGCGCGTTGATGGCGCTGACCTTGGCCGGGTAGCGCTTGCCGGTCTCGTGGATCTCCACTTCCACCGGCATGCCGGGCTTGAGCTGCGGCAGCAGGGTGGAGGGCACGTTCAGGCGCACCTTGAGGGCGCCGTCGCTGACCAGGTCGAACAGCGGCGCGCCGGCCTGCACGGTCTGGTACGGCTTGACGTAGACCTTGGCCACGCGCCCGGCGAAGGGCGCCTGCACCTGGCAGTAGCCGGCCTGGGCGCGGGCCAGGGTGAGGGCGCCCTCGGCCTTGCTCACCTCGGTGGTGGCCATGGCCACTTCCAGCTCGCCGGCGGCGTCGAGCTTCTGCAGGTTGCGCTTGGCCGCCAGGTTCTGCCGGGCCATGCCCAGCTCGGCGGCGGCGACCTTGGCGCGGGCCTGCACCTCGACGCATTGCAACTGCGCCAGCGGGGCGTCCTTGGCGACCTTCTGGCCGAGGCTGGCCTTGAGCTCGCCGAGGGTGCCGTTCATCTGGCTGGACAGGGTTGTCTCCAGGTCCGATACCAGCAGCACGCGGATGGCGTTGGGTTCGTCGCCGGCGGCTGGCGGCGGGAGGGTGGGGTCGCCGTCGGCGGCGAAGGCCGACGGCAGCAGGGCGATGAACAGGAACGGCAGGCACGACAGGCAGGACTTACGGCTGTGCGGCATTGGCGCTTCCTTCGTTGCTGCTGGAGAGGTTGTTGCCGGAAAGATTGCTGCTGGGGGCGCCCGCGCTGCTGGCGGTGAGCAGGTTGCTGCCGCTCTCCTGTTCCAGGGTGCGCTGGATTTCCCGGGCCAGGGTCTTCACGTCGTGGTTCTCCACCTTGTCCGGCAGCACGGCGAAGCCCACCGAGTTGTACAGCCGGCCCCAGGCGGCCTGGGCGTCGGAGTAGGCGGCCTCGCGCTGGTAGCGCGAGAGCAGGTAGCGGCCCTCGGCGCGGATCAGTTCCAGCTCGGTGCCCAGGGCGGCGCTGCGGGCCTTCTGCGCGTAGTCCAGCAGGCTCTTGTCGACGCGCAGGCTGTCGTCGGCGAATTCCACTTCCTGGCGCGCCAGCTGGTAGCGCAGCAGGCCGACGCGGACCTGGGTAAGGATGGCCATGGACAGCGCGGTGCGGCGCATGTCGTCGGTCTTGGCCTGGGTCTGCTGGGCGGTGTTCAGCGCCGGGTACTGCAGCAGGCGCAGCAGGTTGATGGAGACCTGCACGCCGGTCTCGTTCCAGTGGTTGTTGTACAGGTACTTGTTGGAGTCGTACTGGTAGCCGTAGTTGACGCTGACGTTGGGCCACAGCTGGGCCTTGGCGATCTTCAGGTCGTTCTCGTCGACGCGCTTGCGGTACCACTCCTCCATGATTTCCGGGCGGTGCTGCAGCGACAGCTGCTCCAGTCTCTCGACGTTGCTGGTGACCAGCGGCAGCGGCGGCTCGCTGGTGTCGGCCAGGAGCATCTTCGAGTTCGGCGGCAGCGACATCAGCGCGGCCAGTTCGGCGCGGGCGAACTCCAGGTCCTGGCGGCGCACGGTGAGCATGTACACCGAGTCGAGCAGGGCGCGCTGGTAGGCGAGGATGTCCTGGCGCGGCAGCAGGCCCTGGTTCTCGGCCTCGCGGGCGGCGGTGAGGGCGCGGTGGGTGCGCATCAGCAGGTTGTCCACCTCCGGCAGCAGGCGCTGGGCGCCCAGGGCCCGCCAGTAGGCGTTGCGCACGTCCTGCATGACGTTCTGCGCCACGCGCTCGCGGCGTTCCTCGGCCATGTGGATCTGGTCGGCCTTCTGCTGGGTGCGGTAGTAGGCCACGCCGAAGTCCAGCAGGCTCCAGGACAGGCCCAGGCTGTCGATGTCGCGGTAGCGCTCCTCGGAGGTGGACGGGCGCAGGGACACCTGGCGGTCCTGGATGCCGATGGAGGTGCCGCCGGAGTCGTTGTTGCGCCCGGCGTAGCCGGCCGAGGCCACCAGGCGCGGCAGCATCTCGTGGGCGGTGACGTCGCGCAGGTCGGCGGCCAGGGCGCTTTCCAGCAGCTTCAGGCGGTAGTCGAGGTTGTATTTCAGGGCTCGCGCCGCGGCCTCGTAGAAGGTGATGGGCGCGTTCACCGGCTCCTGCTCGCGGTACATGCGCGCCTGGTCGTCGATGACGCGCTGGCGCATCTGCTGTTCGTCGTAGGGTTTGGACTCCATCAGCGAGGAGCAGGCGCCAAGCACGGTGCTGACGGCGATGATGGCACTCAAGGCCTTGAGGCGTTGTCCCGGCATAAGCATTCCTTGTTCAATGCGTGTTTTTTTCTGTCGATCCCGATTCAATTCGCGCTCCCCCTGCGTTGCGCGGCTTCGCGCAGCTGTTGGCGGAAGCCGCGGGCGGTCTGCGCGGGCTTCTCGGCGGCCGGCACCAGGTCGCTGGCGCGCGGCGCCCAGAGCGAGGGCTCGCTGAGCAGGCCGTCGGCGCTGAGGTTGGCGCGGCCGTGGCGGCCGTCGATCCAGGCCCTTTCCCGTTCGCTGGCTTCGCGGCTCTCGGCCACCGCCTGGGCCACGTACTGGCCGGGCACCAGGCCCAGGCCCGCGCCGATCGAGTCCGCCTCGACCTCGGGGGTGAGGAACAGGTCGGCGCGGTTGCCGTCGACGTGCCACATGGATTGCATGAGGCGCTGCTCGATGCTCTCGACTTCCGGCAGCACGAAGATCGCCGGCTCCAGGCCCAGACCGGGGGCATTGCGCTGGCCGTCGCCGGGGCGCTGGCCGAAGTAGGGGCCGGCCGGCGGCTGGATGTAGGGCGAGGCGATCTCCAGGGTGATGGTCAGCTCGGCCTGGTCGGTGGCGCCGGCGAGGTCGGCGACGGTGTAGGTGAAGACGTCCTGCAGCACCCGGCCCAGGCCGGCGGCGGCGAGCACCTCGGGGTTGGTCTGGTCGATGCTGTAGGTGTAGCTGCCGTCGGCATTGAGGGTGAGGAAGCCGTAGCGCCCGGCCAGCACCTGGCCGACGCTGCCGGCCGCGCCGCTGGCGCTTTCCGCGCCGACGCGCACGCCGACCACGCTCAGGCGGTCGCCGCCGTCGACGTCGCTGTCGTTGGGCAGCACGTTGCCGCTGGCCTGGGGCGCGACCACCTGGTCGCTGGCGGTGTTGCTGTCGTTGCGCGCCACCGGGTTGTCGTCGGCGCCCTGGATGGTCACGGTCAGGCGCGCATCGGAGGTGGCGCCGGCGGTGTCGCGCATGCGGTAGGTGAAGACTTCGCGCAGGGTCTCGCCGGCGGTGCGCAGGGCCTGCACCACCGGGTCCGCGTTGTTCACCTCGTAGCGGTAGCTGCCGTCGGCGTTGAGCAGCAGCACACCGTAGCGCCCGGCAAGACGTTGCCCGGCCTGGGCCTGCTGGCCGTTCTCGCCGCTGAAGAAGATCACTTGCCTGGTCTCGCCGTATTGCACGCCGTCGACGTCGCTGTCGTTGTCCAGCACGTTGCCGGTGGGGTCCACCCCCGGGGTGCCGTTGTTCACCCCGCCGGCCTCCACGGCGATGGCGGCGTCGTCCTGGGCGATGGGGGTGTCGTTGCGGCCGTCGATGGTGATGGTCAGCACGCCGTTGCTGGTGGCGTCCCAGATGTCGGTGACCTGGTAGGTGAAGCGTTCCATCAGGGTCTGGCCGCTGACGCGCAGGGCCTGCACCGCTGCCAGGCTGTTGTCCAGGATGTAGCTCCAGCTGCCGTCGGCGTTGATCCGCAGGTCGCCGTACTGGCCGCGCAGGGTCTGCCCGGCCGCGGCGGCGTCGCCGGGCAGGGGGCGGTCGCCGCTCCAGAACGCGAGGATGGTCATCTGTTCCGGGAACAGGTCGATGGTGTCCGGGTCGTGGTCGTTGTCCAGCACGTTGCCGCCGGGGTCGCTGCCCGGCGTGGCGTTGTTCAGGCCGCCGGCCTCCACCGCGGTGCCCTGGTCGGGCGCGGTGATCGGCGGCTGGTCCTGGCCGCGGATGACGATGTTCAGGGTGGCGGTGTCGCTCAGCCCGCCGTCGTCGGTCACCTGGTAGGTGAACTGCTCGATGACGAAGCCCAGCGGGCCGAGGGCGATGATGACGTCGTTGCTGGAGTCGACCACGTACTGGTAGCTGCCGTCGGCGCCGATGGTCAGGGTGCCGTACTGGCCGACCAGCACCTGGCCGTTGGCCTGGGTGGTGCCGCCGGGCACGCCGGTCAGCGCCGGGTTGTCGCCTTCGGCGCCCAGGCCGATGCCCGTCAGCGTCTTGTGGTCGCCGGCGTCGACGTCGGTGTCGTTGGGCAGCACGTTGCCGATCGGATTGCTGCCGCCATTGCCGTCGTCGTCGGTGGCCACGGCGAAGTCCAGGTCGTCGTGGGCCACCGGCGCGTCCCAGGCGCCCTGGATGGTGATGCGGATCTGCGCCTGGGAGGTGGCCCCGGCGGTGTCGTGCATCTGGTAGGTGAAGACTTCGCTGAGGCTCTCGCCGGCCTTCAGTGCCTGCACCGCGGCCAGGCCGTTGTTGACCGTGTAGACGTAGTTGCCGTTGGCGTCGATGCTCAGGCTGCCGTAGCTGCCGGCCACCGAGGTGTTGCCGGCGCCGACCTGGACGAAGCTCCCGCCGGCGGCCAGGGCGCCGGTCCGCAGGCCATCGACGGTCTTGCCGTCGCCGCCATCGACGTCGGTGTCGTTGAGCAGGGCGTTGCCGCTGGGGTCGGTGCCCGGGGTGCCGTTGTCGGTGCCGCCGGCCTCGACGGCGATGGGGGCGTCTTCGCTGGCGATGGGGGTGTCGTTGCGGCCGTGGATCACCACGCTGAAGGTGGCGGTGACGGTCTTGCCGTTACCGTCGCTGACGCTGTACTGGAATACCTCGGTCAGGCGCTCGGCGTCGGTGCGCAGGGCCTGAACGGCGGCATTGTTGTTGTCGATCACGTAGCTGTAGTTGCCCTGGGCGTCGAGCACCAGGCTGCCGTAGTTGCCCGCCAGGCTCTGGCCGACGGTGCCGTTGGCGCCGGTGGGGCTGACGATGGCGGTGATGCTCAGGGTATCGCCGTCCGGGTCGCTGTAGGACGCGGCGATGTTGCCGCTGGGGTCCAGGCCCGCGGTGGCGTTGTTCAGGCCGCCGGCCTCGATGGCATCGACAGTCACCGGGTTGATCTGTGGCGGGTCGTTGACCCCGGTGACGGTGATCACCAGTTGCGCCTGGTCGGTCAGCCCGCCGCTGTCATGGATCTGGTAGGTGACGATCACCTCCAGGCTTTCGCCGGCACCCAGGGCGCGGATGTCCGGGTTGGCGCTGTTGACGAAGAAGCTGTAGCTGCCGTCGGCGCTCAGGCTGAGCTGGCCGAAGTTGCCGTTGATCAGGCTGCCGTTGGCCAGGCGTGCCACTTCGGTGGTCAGGCTCACCGAGCCGCTGGCCGGCACCGCGGTGAAGCTGCCGCCGGCGCTTTCCAGGCCGCTGCGCACGCCGTCGACCTTGAGCACGTCGGCGTTGGGCTGGTCGAGGTTGTCGACGTCGGTATCGGTGCCGACGCCGGCAGCGCCGGTGATCACGTTGCCGCTGGCGTTCACCGGCGCCGGGCTGCCGTCGCTGGCGCCGGCGCTGGCGCTGCCCTGGTCGTCGACCGCCAGCGGGGCGTCGTTGGCGCCCTGGATGGTGATGGTCAGGGTGGTGATGGCGCTCAGGCCGCCGGCGTCGGTGACCTGGTAGGTGAAGACTTCGGTGAGTGTCTGGCCGGGGGACAGCGCCTGCACTGCCGGGCTGTCGTTGTCGATCACATAGCGGTAGCTGCCGTCGGCGTTGAGCGTCAGGCTGCCGAAAGCGGTCTGTATCACCGCCGGCTGGCCGCTGGCGACCGGAATCACGCGCCCGCCACCCGGGCCGTCGTAGCGGGCCAGGCTGACCGTCTTGGTCTCGCCCAGGGCCACCGAGTCGACGTCGGTGTCGTTGCTCAGCACGTTGCCGGTGGCGTCCTGGCCGGCGGTACCGTTCAGGGTGCCGCCGGCCTCGATGGCGATACCGGTGTTGGGCTCGGCCACCGGCGTGTCGTTGGCGCCGTGGATGTTGATCTGCAGCACGGCGCTGCTGGTCAGGCCGCCGCTGTCGACCAGGTCGTAGTCGAAGAAGTCGCTGAGGCGGTCGTTGGCGGTGCGTAGCGCCTGCACCGTCGGGTTGCTGTTGTCGACGATGTACTGGTAGCCGCCGTTGGCGTTGATCAGCAGGGTGCCGTAGCGCCCCTGGATGCTGATGACGCCGCTGGACGGCAGCTCCAGCCCGGCGGGGTTGGCGTTGCTGGCGATGTGGGTGACGCTGAGGAAGTCGTTGTTGGTCTGGATGTCGACGTCGGTGTCGTTGGCCAGCACGTTGCCGGTGGGGTTGGTGCCGGGGCTGGCGTTGTTGGAGCCGCCGGCCTCCACGGCGATGGCGATGTCGTTGTTGGCTTGAGGCGCGTCGTTCACCGGGTCGATGACGATGTTCACCGTGTCGGTGTCGCTCAGGGCATCGTCCAGGTTCTCGCCGGGGATGCCGTCGCCGTCCTTGTCGCCGAAGTTGCCCTGGTCGTTGGTGACCATGGTCAGGGTTTCGCTGTCGCGGAAGGTGTTGAAGTCCTGGTCGCCCTTGTAATAGAGCTGGCCGAGCAGGATGTTGAGCTGTTGCAGGGTGCCGCTCAGCACCAGGGTGCGCCCGGCGCCGGTGGGCGGCGTGGCATCGGCGGCGGGCGGCGTGGCCGACTGCCAGAGCACGCCGTGCTGCACGCTCAGGGTGATGGTCATGATGCCGTCGGCGTTGCCGGCGTTGACGTCCACGTCGCTGGTGACCAGGCCGACGATGTGCAGCACCGTGTCTTCCGTGCCGTGCTGGTCGGCGACGGTGTTGATCGGCGCCTCGTTGAGGTGCACGTAGCCCGAATCGGCGGTGCCGGTGGCGCCTTCGCCCAGGGCGAGGCTCACCGTGCCCAGCCCGGCGGCGCTGGTGCCGGTGTCGGTGTCGATGCGGATGTGGAAGCGGTTGTTGGCCGCCAATTGATAGTCCTGCGGCACGGCGATCAGGTAGTTGCCGGCGGGCAGGATGGCGAACTGGTAGATGCCGCCGTTGGCGGTGACGGTATTGAACACGCGGTCGTCGGCGGTGCCGAACTGGCCGTCGGCGCCGGCCCAGGTCAGCTGTACGGCCACGCCGTCCAGGCCCGGGCCGTCCGGGGTAGCGATACTGGTGGCGGACCGGCTGTCGTTCCATAGGGTGCCCTGGACCACGCCCATGCCCGCGCCCTCGCTGAGGACGTAGTTGTTCAGCCCGCTGGCGCCATCCTGGCCGTTGCGTTCGCCATCGGTGCTGCCGCCGCTGCCGGGCAGGGAGCCGCCCCAGCCGGTGTTTTCGAAGTCCGTCGGCAGGCTGGTCCAAGTGAGCACCGCGGCGCTGCTGGCGTCGTCGGCGATCACGCCGTTGGGCAGGGTGACGCTGTAGATCACCTGCACCTGGTCGTTGGGGGCGAGCCGGGCGAAGTCCACCGAAATGGCGCTGCCGTCGCTGAAGGCGACGCCTTCCGGCAGGTTGGCCAGGTCCAGCGCCACGCCGTTGAGCAGGATGCCCTGCACCTGGTAGTCGCTGCC
Organism: Pseudomonas citronellolis; assembly: GCF_001586155.1. Taxonomy (NCBI): domain Bacteria; kingdom Pseudomonadati; phylum Pseudomonadota; class Gammaproteobacteria; order Pseudomonadales; family Pseudomonadaceae; genus Pseudomonas; species Pseudomonas citronellolis. The sequence continues at coordinate 3,695,318 of NZ_CP014158.1, read as the reverse complement.
GTTGGGGAACTGGTCCTGCAGGTGGATGTTGTAGGCCGGCACGCTGCCGTTCTGGGTGAAGCTGACCGAGACGGTGGTATCTGTGGTGTTTCCGGCGCCGGGCTGGATGTCGATGACGTGCTTGTCCAGCCCGGCCAGGCTGGGCTCCACCACGGTTTCGAAGAGGGTGTCGCTCTTGCCGCGGTCGACCCCGCCGTCCAGGCCGACGTGTTCGTGGGCGCTCACGCCGAGCTGCTTGCCGGCCTGGTTGCCGCTGACATTGGTGACGCGCACGTTGAACTCGAGGACCACCCCTTCGAGGTCGCTGTCGTTGGCCTCGGTGTTGGTCAGGTTGCCCAGGTTGAAGGTCACCGTCTGGCTGCCGTCGGCGTTGGTGACGATGTCCAGGCGGCCGCCGCTGGCGTCGAACCGGCCGACGGGCACGGTGCCGCCGAGGCTGGCGCTGATCGGCTGGGCCACGTCGCTGGCCTCGTTGCCGTTCATCCATAGCTGGCCGTTGCTGGTCAGGGTGATGTCGCTGGACAGACCGTTGAGGTTGCTCGAGACCAGGGCGATGAGGATGTTGTTGAGGTCGGCGGGGATGAATTCCAGGCCGGCGGCCAGTTCGATGCGGACCTGGTAGTTGGGGTTGTCGCCGGTGGGCACCAGCACCGCCACGCGGTAGCGGATCACTTCGCCCACCGCCACCTGTTCGTCGAGGGCCGCGGTGTTGGTGCCGCCGGCATCGCTGGGCGGCGGGGTGTCCTGCATGCCGCCGACGCGGGAAATCTGGATGCCGTTGGCCACCGGGATCAGCAGCGGCGAGATGACCCGGTAGTCGTTCAGGGTGCCGCCCTCGAGCAGGCCGTCGTCGCCGCTGCGCTCGCCGTTGGCGGTGTCGGTGGCGCTACTGCTGCCGTCGAGGCTGGTCCAGCGCACTTCGGCGTTGTTCGGAATGGCCGCCTCGCCGGCGGCGCTGGCGTTGACCACGCCGCTCAGGCTGATGACGATGCTGCCGCCGTTGGCGATGTCGATGTTGGCGCCGCCGGCGCTGACCAACTGGCCGTTGAGGATGACGAAGCCGGGCCCGCCATTGTTGGTCGCGCCACCGTTGTAGGTCACGTTGGTGATGGTCAGGCCGTCGATTTCCGTTGGCAACAGGTCGAGCAGGCTGAGGTCGAAGGCATCGGTGCCGGAGTTGTTGGCGATGGTGATGTCGAAGCTGATGGTGTCGCCCTGATCGTAGCCGCCAAGGCCGCCGCTGGAGGTGATCTGCTGGGTCATCGTGAGCGTCGGCTCGACGATGGCCACGCCGGGCTGCTGGGCGCTGGCCACGGTGCGGTCGAGGGCGGTGGCGCCGTTGGGGGCGTCGCCGTCCGGGTCGCTGTAGACCAGTTGCGCGCCGTTGTTCAGGCTGACCCCGGCCTGGTTGCCCGGCACGTTGCTGGCCACCAGCACCAGGCGGATGACGAAGGCATTGTTGCCGGTGTTGTTGTCGGCCGTGGCGCCGGCAGTGCTGAACACCAGGCGCATGTCGCCGCCGTCGCTGCCGTCGGCGCTGAAGCTGGAGACGCTCAGCGTGCCGTTGAAGTCCTGGCCCAGGGCGCCGCTGCCGGCCGCGGTGGTGATGATCTGGTAGCCGAGGTTGCCGTTGAAGCGCGGGTCCAGGCGCAGGCCCGGGGGGATCAGGTCGTCGATGCGCAGGTTGGCGGTGCCGCCTTCTGGCAGGGTGACGACGATGTCGTAGGTCATGCCCTCGCCGATCACCAGGTTGCTGCCGCTGGTGTGGCCGGCGCTGGAGTCGTCGTCGCTGAGGCTGCCGTCCTTGTAGTTCTTGACGAGGGTCGGCGCGGCCACCTGCTGGTTGGCGATTTCCGTCAGGTCGGTGGGGGTGAAGTCCTGGCCGCCCTCGACGCTGGCGTAGTTGGTCAGCGCGGCGCTGCTCTGCAGGGTGCGCGAGGCGAGGATGGCGTTGTCGACGGTGACGTCGTAGGTGATCACCACCAGGTTGGCGCCGGAGAGGTCGTTGGTCGTGCCGCTGCGCCCGGCCAGCAGGGTCGCCTGGCCGTTGGCGTCGAGGAAGGTGATGGTGTTGCCGCTGATGCTGTAGTCGGTGCCGAGCGCCAGCAGGGTGCCGTCGCCACGGTAGACCTGCAGGTTGGCCGCGCCCAGGCTGCCGCCGACGAAGGCCAGCCCCGGCGGCAGGGTGATGCTGGTGCTGACGTCGTAGGCGGCGCCGCCACCGCTGTTCTCGATGGCGGTGGCCAGGCGCAGGGTGTCGCCGCCGTCGATGCCGCTGACGTCGCCGTTGATCGCCGCAAGGTCGGTGACGTTGCCGCTGAAGGGCTTGCCGCCGGTACCCGGCGCCGTCCAGTTGCCGCTGGTGCCGGTGACACTGCCGTTGCTGCTGGAAACCACGCCGTGCTTGATGTCCAGCACCGGCTCGGCGATCGAGGCGATCACCGCGACATCGGAGGAGACCAGCACGTCCTTGTCGATGGTGGTGGTCTGGCTGGATTGCGCCAGCACGTCCAGCGAGCGCTGGTCGGCGAAGGGCTGGTCGCCGACGACCATGGTGAAGTGCACCTGCACCGTGCCGCCGTCGAGGCCGCCGGAGATGAAGTCGCCGAAATCGAAGACGATCGAGTTGCCCGGGCCGGTGGTGACGCTGTCCGGCACGTCGAGAATGGTGTTGTCCGGCCCGAAGGACCACTGGCCCACGCCGCTGCCGACGCTCCAGGCGATGCCGGTGGCGTCCAGCAGCGGCAGCGGCAGGTAGGCGACGAGCTTGAAGTTCTCGTAGTCGGCCACCAGCAGGTCGTAGCTGATGGTGAAGGTGACCACGTCGCCGGGGCGCAGCTCGCCGTCGGCCGGCGGCGTGCCGCCATTCACCGTGGTCAGTTCGATGTCGACGCTGGAACTCTGGATGGTGCTGGTGGTGCTGGAACCATCGGTCTGTTCGCTGCCGAGGTTGACGGCGTCGCGTATCACGGTGGCGTTGACCGTGGCGCTGTTGCCGATGCTGTCGCCCTCGTTGAGCTGGTCGTGGGGCGGGTGGTCGGTGGTGTAGGTGGTGTCCACCGTGGCGTCGTAGGTGATGAAGGCGTGAACGGCGCCGTCCTGCACGTCGTCCCGGGCCAGGTCGCCGAACAGGGCGCCCAGGCCGGCACCGCCCACCGCGTTGAGAATCGACTGGGCGATGTCGAAGACCAGGGTGGTGCTGCCGTCGGCGTTCTGCGTGGCGGTGTAGACCAGGGCGATGGTCTGGCTGTTGGCGCCCTGGCGGATGACCAGGGTCGGTGGGTTGGCCGTATCGAAGGTCTGGCCGTCACCGAGCTGGTCGGTGATGGTGAAGCGGCCCTGCTGGAGGATGTTCTCGCCGAAGCCGAAGAAGTCGGAGATGGCGATGTCCATGGTGTAGCGCAGGGTGTCGCCGGGGGTCAGTCCGGGGGTGCCGACGTCGCTCTGCAGGTTCACCTGCTTGAGCAGGGTGATGGACTTGGCGACGAAGGTGATGCCCTGGCCATCGCCGGTGATGGTGAAGGGGTAGCCATCCGGGTCGGTGGGCCGGTCGCGCGGGTCGAGCGGGTTCCAGTTGCCGCTCGCGGTGGCGGTGCCGAAGGTGATGGTCACCGGGTTGCCGGTGCTCGGGTCGATCACCGGGCTGCCGTTGGCGTCGATTTCCGGTACGTAGAAGCTGACCTGGGTGGTGCTGGGGCCGCTCAGGGTGTCGTAGTGGATGCTGTAGCTGCTGATGAAGACGCTCGGGTTGGCCAGGGCCACGGCGATCAGCGCCGGGTTGGTCAGCACGGTGCCGTCGTGCAGTGTCACCGAGGTCAGGGTACCGCCGGCGCCGGGGGTGATGGCGCTGACGTGGACCTGGGCGGGCACCGTCTGGGTGATGGTGACGTCGGTCAGCGTCTGGCCGTCGGCCGGGGTCACGGTGACGCTCTCGGTACGGGTGTAGTTCGGGCCGGTGACGGTCTCGCCCTCGGGCATGTCCAGCGTCTGCGTCACGCTGAGCAGAGTCGGGGTGACCACGAAGGCATGCAGCGAGCCTTCCACCCGGCTGGGGTCGAGGGTGGGGTTGTTCAGCGAATCGTTGCCGTACTCGAAGCCGCCGCGGGCGTTGATGGTCAGGTTGGGGGCGCCGTCGGAGAGGCTGGTGTCGGCCAGGTCGCTCAGGTGCGCGGTGACCTGCACGTCGATGCTCGGCTGGCCGTTGGTGACGCTGGCGTAGGGCAGCTGCAGTACCACCATCTGATCGCCCGGCTTCATGCCGACGCTGGCGGCGTTGATCACCAGGGCGTTGCCGTTGGCGTCCTTGGCCAGCGGGTGGGTGGCATTGCCGTTGGCGTCGAAGGTGACGACGAAGGACTTCACCGTCTGGCCCAGGTAGGTGGCGCTGACGAAGCTCAGGCCGTCGTCGCCGTCGCGCCCGGTGGCCGGCAGGAACAGGTCGATGTAGGGGGCGAAGCCGACCTGGGCCGAGGGGTTGCTGAAGCTGACGGTGAAGGTGACGTCGTCGCCCAGGCGCACCGCGGCCCCGCTGCCGATGCTGGTGGTGGGGTCGGCGTCGGCCAGCAGGCTCTGGAAATGGTCGAGGGTGCTGGCGGACAGGGCGATGCTCTTGTCCAGGTCGCCGTGGCGCACCTCCAGGTTCCAGTCGCCGCCGGCGGCGCTGGCGCCCGTGGCGTTGCTGGAGGCGCCGACGTCGGCGCCGGTCCATTGCGCCAGGCGGTCGACCAGGGCCTGGCCGGCGCTGCCGGCGCCCACGGCGCAACCGTAGAGCTGGATGTCGGCGCCGGCATCGAGTTCGCCGCGCCAGCTGTTCAGGGTGCTGCCGAACTGGTCGAGGTTGGCCGCGGTGAAGGTCTGGTTGCCCAGGGTGAACTGGCCGGAGGCGCCGTGGGAGAAGATCTGGATCGAGTCGACCTTGCCCAGCTGCGCCAGCGCCGCGCTGATCGCCGCCAGGGCGTCCTGGCCGGCATCCACCACCAGGGTGGTGACGTTGGCCGCGAGGTTGGCGGTCAGTTGCTCGCGGTTCTCCACGCGGCTGTCCAGCACCACCAGGGTGCGCGGCTGGCCCGGGGCCTTGGCCGCGGCGGCGTCCGGGGTGCTGGGGGTGTGGCTGGCGTCGGTCTGGTCGGCGTGGTCGCTGGCGTGGTGCTGCTGGTCGGCCGCGGAAGCGGCGGCGCCGTCGAAGAGAATCCTGGGTTCCAGGGCCAGGGCCTGGCTACGGGGCCGGAACGCAGCGATCGGACGGCTTGGTTTCGACATGTCCATACGAATTCCCACATCAGAAATCAGCGATCGAAAAACAACGCCCGGACTTCTAACGCGAGCTTTTCCCTGGCCATTAGCCTAGTCAGGAATCGTGGATTTGCTCAGTTTTGTTACATCAATTTCTTAAGGAAGTTTCTGAGGTATATGCACTTGATGAATGAAGCCGCAGGTAAGTATTTCATGACCTGATGGTCATGATTCGCCAAGCGCTCTGGATCGCTTCTTCCACTGCACAACTGCGCCTCGGGAAACCGCCGTGGCCCGGATGTATTCCTTTTGTGACACGCGGCTGCGGGCAGGCGGGGGAGCCTGCAGCACTGTTTCGATGATTTCATATTGCCATTGCCTTTTCCCGCGCCAGCCCGCACCATGCGGCGCCGGCCCCCGTGGGGCGCCGGATGGTCCGCTGGCAGGAAGTGACGATGTTGTCGAACGGGCGAATGGGTGGCCCGCGGCGGAGGTTGCCGTGGCTGGCCACCGTGGTCGTGACCGCTACCTTTGCATGGTTCCCCGGGTGGCTGGAGGCGGACTGGGATTTCACCCTGATCGCCCGCCGCGCCGAGGCGCTGTATGGCCCGCTGGGGGCAGGGCGCGCGCGCATCGAGGCCTGGCAGCGGGTGCTGGCCGACGAGGCGGGCGCCGACGAGCAGGAGCAGCTGCGGGCGGTCAACGATTTCTTCAATCGCCAGCTGCGTTTCACCGACGACCTCGGCCTGTGGCACCAGGTGGACTACTGGGCCACGCCGGTGGAGGCCCTGCTCAAGGGGGCCGGCGATTGCGAGGACTTCGCCATCGCCAAGTACGTCAGCCTGCGCCACCTCGGGGTGCCGGCGCAGAAACTGCGCATCACCTACGTCAAGGCGCTGCGCCTGAACCAGGCGCACATGGTGCTGACCTACTACCCGCGGCCCGAAGCGGTGCCGCTGGTGCTGGACAACCTGATCGGCAGCATCCTGCCGGCCTCGCAGCGCGACGACCTGCAGCCGGTGTACGCCTTCAACGGCGAGGGGCTGTGGCTGGCCGACGGCGGCGGAGGCAAGCAGGTGGGCGACAGCAAGCGGCTGTCGCGCTGGCAGGACCTGTTGCGGAAAATGGAGGCCGAGGGGTTCCCCTCGCGCGAGTAGCGGAGTCGAGATGTCCCTGTTCAAACAACTCCTGATCGCCATCTGCCTGTTCCTGGTGGTGGCCTTCGGCGGCAGCTTCATGGTCGGCCTGGAAAGCTCCCGCGAGCAGTACGTCAACCAGTTGCGCTCCCACGCCCAGGACGCCGCGACGGCGCTGGGCCTGTCGCTCACCCCGCACATCGACGACCCGGCGATGGTCGAGCTGATGGTCAGCTCGATCTTCGACAGCGGCTATTTCGAGCGCATCCGCGTAGTCGACCTGGCCACCGGCAAGGTGCTGGTGGAGCGCCAGGGCGTGCCGGACGCGGTGGCCTCGGGCGCGCCGCAGTGGTTCGTCTCGCTGATCGGCCTGCCGTCCGCCGGCGGCGACGCCGTGGTCAGCCGCGGCTGGACCCAGGCGGCGCGGGTGGAGGTGGTGAGCCACCCGATGTTCGCCATCGCCAGGCTCTGGCAGAGCGCCCTGGGCAGCCTCGGCTGGCTGCTGCTGTGCGGGGTGGTCAGCGCGCTGCTCGGCGCCTGGCTGCTGCGCCGCCAGCTGCGCCCGCTGGACTACATGGTGGCGCAATCCCACGCTATCGCCCGCCGCGAATTCCTCAGCCTGCCGGAGCTGCCGCGCACCCCGGAACTGCGCCGCGTGGTGCAGGCAATGAACCAGATGGTGGAGAAGCTCAAGGCGCTGTTCCAGGAACAGGCCGAACGCAGCGAGCGGCTGCGCGACGAGGCCTACCAGGACAGCCTGACCGGCCTGGGCAACCGGCGCTTCTTCGACCTGCAGCTGCAGGCGCGGCTGAGCGCCGAGGACCAGGTCAGCAGCGGCTACCTGCTGTTGCTGCGGGTGCTCGACCTCGCCGGCCTCAACCTGCGCCTGGGCGCCCAGCACACCGACGCCTTGCTCAAGGCGGTAGCCGAGCAACTGCAGCGCGCCAGCCAGGGCCTGGGCGCCGGGCGCACTCTGGCGCGCACCCGGGGCGGCGAGTTCGCCCTGCTGGCCCCCGGGCTGCTGGAGGAAGAAGCCGAGCAACTGGCCACGCGCCTGGAGGGCATGCTCGCCAGCCTGGCCAGCACCGGCGCCAGCGACCAGCCGCGGGTGGCGGCCTTCGGCCTGGTGCCGTTTCACCCCGGCGAGGCGCCGGCCAGCCTGATGCTGCGCGCCGACCAGGCCCTGGCCCAGGCCGAGTGCCAGCAGCACAGTGCCTGGGCACGGCTGGACAGCGAAGCGGCGCCGGTGGCCGACGCGCGCCACAGCTGGCACCAACTGCTGGAGCGGGCGCTGCGCGAGAAGCGCTTCGAGCTGTACTTCCAGCCGGTGGTGGCCTGCGAGGACACCGAGCTGGTGCTGCACCACAAGGTGCTCTCGCGCCTGCCGGACGGGCAGGGCGGCAGCCTCGCGGCGGGCCGCTTCCTGCCCTGGCTGGAGCGCTTCGGCTGGTCGGCGCAGCTGGACCTGCTGATGCTCGACCTGACCCTGGCACACCTGGCCGGCCACGACCAGCTGCTGGCGCTGAACCTCTCGGGCGCGCTGCTGCGCGACGAACGCGCTCTGGCCCGCGCCTTCGAGCGCCTGCGCCAGCACCCGCAGTACGGCGGCCGCCTGGTGCTGGAGCTGGAAGAAGACCAGTTGCCCGACCAGGCGGCGCTGGAGGCACTCACCCGCCGCCTGCGCGAGCTGGGCTACGGCCTGGCGCTGCAGCACTTCGGCGGGCGCTTCAGCATGATCGGCAACCTGGCGCGCCTGGGCCTGGCCTACCTGAAGATCGACGGCAGCCACATCCGCGCCATCGACGTGGAGAACGACAAGCGCCTGTTCATCGAGGCCATGCAGCACGCGGCGCACAGCATCGACCTGCCGCTGATCGCCGAACGCGTCGAGACCGAAGCGGAATTCCGCGTGCTGCGCGGGATGGGCATCGAGGGGGCGCAGGGGCAACTGTTCGGCGCGCCGCGGCCGTGGGGGCGGGGTTAGCGACGGCTGTTCCGTCCCCCCGTAGGAGCGGACTCTGTCCGCGATTCGCGCGCAGGGCGCGCTCCTACGCCCGCGCTTCCTGGAGCCGTAGGAGCAACTGTCTTGTGCCGAGGTGCTCTTCGTAGGATGGGTTGAGCTTGCGAAACCCGGTTGCGCTGATGGGTATCGCTTCGCTCAACGCCATCCTACGAAAAGCCGTGCTTCCTGGAACCTACGCAGAAATATCCGCACGCATCGGAACGTTTCTTCAGAAGACCGAGCGAAACCCGCTCAGGAGACCAGGCGACATGAAGGTCACTGGGTCATTCCCCTTCGGGCCGGCGCAAGCGCTGTTCGCGATGTCAGATCAACCCCCCATCCTCCTCCTCGTCGATCAACCGATGCAGGCCTCCCAGCGCCTCACGCGCCTGGGTACGGCTGAGCAGCTTGGAGCGCGCCGCCTCGGGCAGGTCGGTAATACGGATCACGCCCTTGGCCATCAGCACCGAGATCAGGTCCTCCAGCACCCGGATCATCTCCAGGTCGCTGCGTTGCAGCTGGCGCAGGCTGTATTCGGCCTCGCGCCAGGCGTGCACTTCCTCGTCGTCGTCGGCCAGGCTGCCGCTCATGCCGGCGAAGGTGGCGCTTTCGACGCGTATCAGCCGGCCTTCGGCGTCACGCTGGATGTAAGGCATCGCCTCGTCTCCATCAGGTGTTCGGGATACCTGGCGGCGCCCGGAGGGGCGCCGCCAGGCGGGCTCAGTGGTGCTCGGTCTTCACCAGCGGGTCGGCGCCGGCCACCAGCGACTTGACGATGTCCGCCGAGGTCGCGCCGTAGGTCTTGAGGTCGACGCCGGTGAGCTTGATGGTCACGTCGGGCGAGCTGTTCACCTGGCCGGTGGTGCTGATCTGCAGGGTCGAGGTCGCGGTGTCCACCTTCAGGTAGCTGAGGATGTCGTTGTGCGCGGCATCCGGCAGCAGGTCCACCAGGTCGATGCGGTCGCCGTCGGTGGGCTTGAAGTCGGTGATGGTGTCCTTGCCGGTGTCGCCTGCGCGCCAGATGAAGGTGTCGGCGCCGTCGCCGCCGGTCAGGGTGTCGTCGCCCTTGCCGCCGACCAGCAGGTCGTTGTCTTTGCCTCCGTCGAGGGTGTCGTTGCCCAGGCCGCCATACAGGCTGTCGTTGCCGGTACCGCCATTGAGGATGCTGTTGCCCGCGCCACCGTAGAGGATGTCGTGGCCGTCGCCGCCATTGAGGGTGTCGGTGGTGCTATTGCTGCTGTTGGTGCCGTAGCCGTGCAGCAGGTCGTTGCCGCTGCTGTTGGTCGAGGCCACCGTGATGCTCAGCGTTTGCGTAGCGCTGGCCGTGCTGCCGTCGGACTCGGTGGCGATGGCGGTGACGCCAAGGGTCAGGGTGCCGTTGTAGCCGCTGGCCGGCAGCAGTTGCAGGTCGTGCAGCTGCGCCTGGGTGAAGCTCCAGCTGCCGTCGGCGTTGTGGGTGCCGCTGGTGAAGGTGGCGTCGTTGGGCATGCCGGTGATCTTCACCGAGAGGCTTTCCGAGCCGTCGGTATCGCTCAGGGCCGCGTTGATGCCGACGTTTATCGGCGCACCGTAGGTCTTGCCGCCCAGGGTGAAGGTGGGGGCGTCGAGGTTCAGGCTGGAGTCCTTGTTGGCGTCGCCGCCGTTGAGCACCAGCCAGTCGAAGTGATAGTTGCCGCTGCTGCTGGCGGTGTAGCTCTGTACGCCACTACCGTTGACGCTGGCGCCACGCTGCTCGGAGGAGGTTACCTGGATCAGCTGGCGGACGCCGTCGGGGCCGGTGACCACCAGCGCGACTATGTCGTTGAAGCCGTTGTTGATCTCGCTGGTGGAGTTTTCGCCGTTGGTGAAGGTCCAGGCGAAGTTGACCTGGGTGCCGGCCTTGAGCGTGTAGTCCGAACTGGTCAGCGAGCCGTCGATGACGTCGACGTTGCCCTGGTCGCTGGTCGTGGTACCGGCCGGTGGATTGATGCCGTCCAGCGCCCCGGAACTCAGGCCGGTCTCGGTTTCCAGGTTGGCCTGGGTGATGGCTTGGTTGGTGGTGATGCTGGTGGCGCCGGGGTTGAGCGCGAAGATGCTGCCGCTGTTGAGCAGCGGCACGTCGGCCACCGGCGTGACGCTGAGCGCCACCGTGGAGCTGGCGGTGCCGCCGTGGCCATCGCTGATGGTGTAGGTGATGCTGTCGCTGCCGCTGAAGTTGGCCTTGGGCGTGTAGGTCAGAGTGCCGTCGGCATTGACCGTCACGCTGCCGTTGCTGGCGGAGGCGCTGGTGACGCTCAGGCTGTCGCCGTCGACGTCGCTGTCGTTGGCCAACACGTTGAGGGTGACGGGCTTGTCTTCCTGGGTCGAGGCGATGTCGGGCTTGGCCACCGGCGCATCGTTCACCGCATTGATGCCGACGGTCACGGTGGCGGTGGAGGTGCCGCCGTGGCCGTCGCTGACGGTGTAGGTGAAGCTGCCGGTGCCGTTGACGTCCTTGGCCGGGGTGAAGACGACGTTGCCGTTCTCCAGTTTCACCGTGCCGTTGACCGCGCCCTGCACGCTGAGGATGGACAGGCTGTCGCCGTCGATGTCGCTGTCGTTGCCCAGCAGGGTATTGGCGGCGATGGTCAGGGCGGTGTCTTCGTTGGTCACCAGTTCGGCCAGGGGGTGGCTGAGGCTGCTGCCGCCGAGCACGCTGTAGCTGCCGCCGGCGGGGGCCAGCTCGACCTTCAGCTGGGCGTTGCCGCCCTGGTCCCAGTAGAGGATCTCGATCTGGTGGTTGCCGCCCTGGGCGATGTTGAAGCTGTCCGAGACGCGGGCCGTCGGGCTCTGGTTGGCGTCGTACTTGAACACCTCCACGCCGTCGATGCGGATGCTGAAGCCGTCGTCCGCCGTCACCCTGAACGTGTAGTTGCCGGCGGCGAGGTTGACCAGCCCGGTGAGCTGGACGATGGCGTCGCTGGTGTTGGCCGGGTCGGTGCTGAGCGAGGCGGCGTCGCTGCCGAGGAACTTCTGCAGCTGCTTGTCGCCGCCCAGGTCGGTGCTCACGCCGTTGCCGTAGTTGAGCGCAGTGGCGGTGAAGGTGGCACCGGGCGCGGTCTTGGCGATGAACGCGCTGACCATGCTCAGGCTGGTCAGGTTGTTGCCGTCGGTACCCTCGCGGTAGCCCCAGTAGTTGCCCTGCAGGCCGCCGACCAGGTAGTGGTCGTTGGCTGCCACGGGGTCGTCGTTGACCGGGGTGACGTTGACGGTGAGCTTGTTCGGCGTGCTGTCGAAGGCGCCGTTGCTGTCCTTCACCGAGAAGGTGAAGCTGGCGTAGTTGTTGCCATTGGCGTTGGCCGCCGGGGTGAAGGCCAGCTTGCCCAGGTCGGCCGCGGCGATCACCTGGCCCTGGGTGACGGCGACGCCGTTGAAGGTCAGGCTGCCGGCGCCCGGCAGGCTGTCGATGCGCACCGCGCCGAGGGCGTCGTTGTGGTCGACGTCGTTGAAGCCGAAGTCGAGGGCGCTGAAGCTGCGGCTGCTGTCTTCATTCAGCGTGATGGTGCCGTCGCTGCCGGTGGGCGCGTCGTTGGCGCCGGTCACGGTGATGGTCACGGTGGCCGGGGCGCTGGTGGCGCCGGCGCTGTCCTTGGCGGTGTAGGTGAAGCTGACCTGGCGGCTTTCGCCCGGGGCCAGGCTGTCGAAGTCGCTGCCTGGGTTAAATACGTAGCTGCCGTTGGCGTTGAAGGTCAGGTTACCGTTGCCGGTGCCCGGGCCGCTGACCAGGGCGTAGCCATTGGGGTTGACCGGGCTGTCGATGTCGCTGGCAGCCGGCACCTGCTCGCTGAGCACGCTGTTCTCGCCAGTGGTCTTGCTGTCGCTGGCGGCCACGGGGGCATCGTTGACCGGGGTGACGGTGACCGTCACCAGTTGCTCGGCCAGGCCACCCTGGCCGTCGCTGACTGTGACGGTGAAGCTGTCGGTGCCGTTATAGTTGGCCAGCGGGGTGTAGCTGTAGCTGCCATCGCCGTTGACCACCACGCTGCCATGGGCCGGAGCGCTGCCGTTCTTCAGGGCGTAGGACAGGTCGTCGCCGTCGACGTCGCTGGCGCCGAGCTGGCCGTGGAGCACGTCGTCTTCCGCGATGCTCTGGCTGGCTGGGCTGGTGAATACCGGGGCGTCGTTGACCGGGGTGACGGTGACCGTCACCAGTTGCTCGGCCTCGCCGCCATGACCGTCGCTGACTGTGACGACGAAGCTGTCCGGGCCGTTGTAGTCGGCCGCCGGGGTGTAGCTGTAGCTGCCGTCGCCGTTGACCACCACGCTGCCATGGGCTGGGTTGCCGCCGTTCTTCAGGGCGTAGGTCAGGTTGTCGCCGTCGATGTCGCTGGCGCCGAGCTGGCCGTGCAGCACGCTGTCTTCCAAGGTGCTCTGGCTGGCGGCGCTGGTGAATACCGGGGCGTCGTTGACCGGATGGACCTGCACCGTCAGCGTCTGGCTGCTGGTGGCCTGGTCGCCGTTGGCCGTTTCGCTGGCGGTGGCACTGACCTGCAACTGGAAGCTGCCGTTGAAGTCCTGCGGCGGGGTGATGGTGAGTTTGCCCAGGTCCCAGCCGGTGACGTCGACGCTGGTCTTGCCGGCCCCGGCGGTGAAGCTGTGGGTGCCGTCGCTGAGGACCGCGCCGAGCGGGATCGAACCGATGCTGACCTTGAGGGTTTCCGAGCCGTCGGTATCGACCAGCGCGGCGTTGACCTTCGACAGCGGAATGCTGCTGTCCTCGCGGCCTTCGTTCAGCCCGTAGACCTGGTAGTAGCCCTGGCCGTTGCTGCCGGCCAGGTCCGCCAGGCGCTCGCCGGCGGCGGTGAGTTCGCTGCCGTCGTGGTAGAGCAGGGCGCTGCCAGTGCCGAGGGTCTGCGCCGGGCTGCCGTTGTCGGAAAGCGTCAGGCTGTAGTTGCCCGGACCGCTCTGGTTGTGCTGGTAGAGCGCCAGGGTGTAGTAGCCGCTCTCGCTGGGGGTGAAGGTGCCGCTGAACTTGCCGCTGGAGCCGCTCCAGGTGGCTTCGGCGACCTTGGTGCCGCCGACCACCAGGCGGATGCTGTCGTCGCCGACGCCGGCGAAGGTATAGGTGTGGCCGGCCTCGAGGAAGATCAGACCGCTGACCTTGGTGGCGGTGCCTGCACTGACGCTGCCGTTGCTCACGCTGTTGGTGGAGGACGTGCTGGCCGGCGCGCCGGCGGCGTCGATGACGCTCTGCAGGGTGTCCGGGTTTATGCCGTTGCCGTTGCTGCCCAGGGCCAGGCCGGTCCAGGTCTGCACGGTGAGGCCGGTGGACGCCGGATGACCGCTGGAGGCGTCGAGGCTGAGCAGCGGCGCGTCGGCCACCGGGGTGATGCCGACGGTCACGCTGGCGCTGCTGGTGCCGCCATCGCCGTCGCTGATCGTATAGACGATGGTGTCGCTGCCGCCGTAGTTGGCGTCCGGGGTGTAGGTCAGGGTGCCGTCCTGGTTGATGGTCACGCTGCCATGGCTGGCACTGGCGCCGGTGACGCTCAGGCTGCTGCTGTCGATGTCGGTGTCGTTGGCCAGCACGTCGATGGTGACGCTGTGGTCTTCATCGATCGTGGCGCTGTCATCGTGTGCGATGGGGGCATCGTTCACTGCCGTGACGGTTATGCTGACGACGGACTCGACGGTGCCGCCCTGGCCATCGCCGACCACCACGGTGAAGCTGTCGTTGCCGTTGTAGTCGTGGTCCGGGGTGTAGGTGTATTTGCCGTTGCTGGAGTCGAGTACCAGGGTGCCGTTCACCGGTCCGCTACCCGGCTTCAGGGTGTAGGTGAGGGCATCGCCATCGACGTCGCTGGCGACGACCTGACCGGAGACGGCGGTGTCCTCGGCAGTGGTGTTGCTGTTGTCGGCGGTCACCGGCTCATCGTTCACCGCCGTGACCGTGATGCTGACGACGGACTCGACGGTGCCGCCCTGGCCATCGCTGACCACCACGGTGAAGCTGTCGTTGCCGTTATAGTCGTGGTCCGGGGTGTAGGTGTACTTGCCGTTGCTGGAGTCGAGTACCAGGGTGCCGTTTGCCGGTCCGCTACTTGGCTTCAGGGTGTAGGTAAGGGCATCGCCATCGACATCGCTGGCGACGACCTGGCCGGAAACCGGCGTGTCTTCCAGGGTGGTCTTGTTGGCGTTCTCGGCCACCGGCAGGTCGTTCGCCGAGTTCACGGTGATGTCCAGGGTCGAGCTGGCGCCGGTGTTGGTGGTGTAGGTGATCTGCGGCACGGCGCCGTGGTAGTTGGCGTCCGGGGTGAAGCTGTAGTGGCCGTTCGCATCGATCACTATGCTGCCGACGCCGACGATGGTGGTGCCGGTGCCGGCGGCGATGTTGCCGCTGAAGCCGGCGACGCTGTAGCTGCTTACGCTCAGCGTGTTGTCCACGTCGCTGTCGTTGTCCAGCACGTTGCCGGTCGCGCTGCCGTCGTCCTCGTCCATGCTCGCGACGTTCGGGAGCAGCACCGAGGGATCGTCCACCGGGGTGACGTCCAGGGTGAAGGTGTGCGAAGCGCTGTCGAAGGCGCCGGCGCTGTCCTGCACGCTGAAGCCGAAGCTGGCGTAGGGAGCGCCATTGTCGTTGGCGTCGGGGGTGAATGTCAGCTTGCCGAGGTCGGCGGCGGCGATCACCTGGCCCGGGACGACGGCGACGCCGTCGAAGGTCAGGCTGCCGGCGCCCGGCAGGCTGTCGATGCGCACGGCCTGCAGGTGCTGGCCGGCATCGGTGTCGTTGAAGGCGAAGTCGGCGGCGCTGAAGCTGTGGCTGCTGTCCTCGTCCAGGCTGGCGCTGCCATCGGCGCCCTGCGGCGGGGTGTTGTCGCCCACCTGCACGGTCAGGCTGCTGCTGGCGCTGGCGCCATGGCTGTCGCTGATCTCGTAGTGGATCACCACGCTGCCGCTGACGTTCTCGGCGGGCACGAAGTTCAGGGTGCCGTCGGGGTTGATGCTGACGCTGCCCTGGCTGGGGTCGGCGAGCACGGCCTTGGTGACGCTGAGCGCATCGCCGTCGACGTCGCTGTCGTTGCCGAGCACGTCGATGCTCGGCAGCGCCACGTTGATCGGCGTCAGCGCCTGGTCGGCGTTGGCCACCGGCGCATCGTTGGTGCCGGTGATGGTCAGGGTCAGGGTGCTGCTGCCGGTGGCGCCGTGTTCATCTGTCACCGTGAAGCCGATCTGCAGCACCTTCACCTGGTTCGCGGCCAGGCTGTCGTAGGCCGGGTCCTTGGCATCGAAGACCCAACTGCCGTCGCTGCGCAGGGTGAAGCCGGCCGGCGCGGCGCCGTTGACGGAGTAGCTCAGCTGGGCGCCATGGTCGACGTCGCTGGCCTGCAGCTGGCCGGTGATCTCGCTGACCGGCTTGAGCTGGTCGACCAGGGCCTGGTTGTTCGCGCCGTTGCTGGTGAGGGTCCAACCCGTGCCGTCTTGTACCGCCTGGCCGACCGAGCCGACGACGCTGGCTTGCGGCGGCAGGTTGCTCAGCACCAGGGTGGAGTCGACGGAGCTGTCGCCGCTGTCCGCCACGCCGATCACCAGGGTGTAGGTGCCCGGCTGGTCGAAGGTGTGGCTGAAGGTCTGCGGGCCCGAGGTGCCGTAGTCGCCCACCGCGGCGACGCTGCTCAGCAGGGTGACGACCTGGCCGTTGACCTGCACGAAGGCGAAGTCGTTGTAGGGCGCGTAGTCCTGGGTGGTGAAGGTCCAGTTGAAGCTGATGGCTTCGCCCGGCTGGGTGGTGGTGATGGTCAGCGTCAGCGCCGAACCATCGGTGGCGCCGGCGACGACGCCCGGCTGCAGGCTGCCGCCCTCCACGGCGCTGGCGCTGGCGGCCTGGGCCACCGGTGCATCGTTGCTGCCGACGATGTTGACGGTGACGCTGGACTGGGTGCCGTCCGCGCTCTGGACATTGAAGGTGTCGGTCAGGGTTTCGTTCAGCTTGAGCTCGTTGTAGGCCGAGTCGGCGGTGTAGCTCCAGGTACCGTCGGCAGCCAGGCTGAAGTGGCCGTACTGGCCGGCGACGTTGGTCTGCTCGACGAAGGTGGCCGGGCTGTCGACGTCGGTGACGGTCAGTTGGCCGCCGGTGCTGATCGGGGCGTTGGTCTCGTTGATGCTCACCTGGGCGCCGGTGATGACGGCGGCGTCGTTGGTGCCGTCGATGGTCACGCTGACGCTGGAGGTGGTGCCATCGGCGCTGGTAACGGTGAAGGTGTCGGTCAGCGACTGGCCGACGCTCAGCTCGTTGTAGGCCGAATCGGCAGTGTAGCTCCAGGTGCCGTCGGCAGCCAGGCTGAAGTGGCCGTACTGGCCGGCGACGTTGGTCTGCTCGACGAAGGTGGCTGGGCTGTCGACGTCGGTGATGGTGAGTTGGCCGCCGGTGCTGATCGGGGCGTTGGTCTCGTTGATGCTCACCTGGGCGCCGGTGATGGCGGCGGCGTCGTTGGTGCCGGTAACTGTGATGGTGATGGTTTGCGGATCGCTCAGCGCACCGCTGTCATCCTTGGCCTGGTAGGTGAAGGTGACGTCGCGGCTGACACCGGCCGGTAGGCTGTCGAAGTCGTGACCCGGATCGAAGCTATAGCTGCCATTGGGATTGAAGGTCAGCGTGCCGTTGCCGGTGCCGACACCACTGGCCAACTGGTAACCGGCAATGGTGCCGTCGACGTCGCTGGCGGCCGGGACTTGGCCATTGAGAACGGTGTTCTCTTCGGTCGTGGCGCTGCCAGCCTGGGCGACCGGTGCGTCGTTGGTCCCGGTGACGGTAATGGTCAGGGTGCTGGAGCTGGTAGCTCCATGGTCATCGGTGACGATGACCGGGATGTTGATTACTTGCGTCTCGCCATCCGCCAGATGTTGGTAGGCCGGGTCCTTGCCGTCGAAGGTCCAGCTGCCATCGGTTTTCAGGGTGAACCCGGCCGGGGCATTGCCATCGATGCTGAAGGTCAGGACGGCGCCGTCATCGGCGTCAGTGGCCACCAGTTGCCCGGTACTCACCTGGTCTTCGTCGGCCGCCGCGCTGGCAGCCTGAGCGACGGGGATGTCATTGGTGCCGGTTACCGTGATGGTCAGGGTGCTGCCACTGGTAGCCCCCTGGCCATCGGTGACGACCACCGGGATGCTGATGACCTGGGTTTCGCCTTTGGCGAGGTGCTGGTAGGCGGCATTGCTGGCGTCGAAGCTCCACTTGCCGTCCTGATCCAGGGTGAAGCCGGCGGGAAGCGGGCTGTCCGAGCCGAATTGCAGTTGGGTGCCCTGGTCGGCATCGGTGGCCTGCAACTGGCCATCGATCTGGCTGTCCTCGTTGACCGCCGCAGTGGTCGCCTGAGCTACCGGCGCGTCATTGGTGCCGGTGACGGTAATGGTGATGGTCTGCGGAGCGCTCAGTGCGCCACTGTCATCCTGGGCTTGGTAGGTGAAGCTGACATCGCGACTGATACCGGCTGGCAGGCTGTCGAAGTCGTGGCCCGGATTGAAGGTATAGCCGCCATTGGAGTTGAAGGTCAGCGTGCCGTTGCCGGTGCCGACATCGGTAGTCAGTTGGTAACCGGCAATGGTGCCGTCGACATCGCTCGCGGCCGGGACCTGGCCGTTGAGTACGGTGTTTTCTCCGGTAGTCGCGCTGCCAGCCTGGGCGACCGGCGCGTCGTTGGTGCCGGTGACCGTGATGGTGATGGTCTGCGGGGCGCTCAGCGCACCGTTGTCATCCTTGGCCTGGTAGGTGAAGGTGACGTCGCGGCTGACACCGGCCGGCAGGCTGTCGAAGTCGTGGCCCGGATCGAAGCTATAGCCGCCATTGGAGTTGAAGGTCAGCGTGCCGTTGCCGGTGCCGACACCACTGACCAACTGGTAACCGACAATGATGCCGTCGACATCGCTGGCCGCTGGGACTTGGCCATTGAGGATGGTGTTCTCTTCAGTCGCAGCGCTGCCAGCCTGGGCGACCGGCGCGTCGTTGGTGCCGGTGACCGTGATGGTGATGGTCTGCGGGGCGCTCAGCGCACCGTTGTCATCCTTGGCCTGGTAGGTGAAGGTGACGTCGCGGCTGACACCGGCCGGCAGGCTGTCGAAGTCGTGGCCCGGATCGAAGGTATAGCCGCCATTGGAGTTGAAGGTCAGCGTGCCGTTGCCGGTGCCGACATCGGTGGCCAACTGGTAGCCGGCAATGGTGCCGTCGACGTCGCTGGCGGCTGGGACCTGGCCATTGAGGGTGGTGTTCTCTTCGGTCGTAGCACTGCCAGCCTGGGCGATCGGCGCGTCGTTGGTGCCGGTGAGGGTAATAGTCAGAGTGCTGGTGTTGGTGGCGCCCTGGTCGTCAGTGACGATCACCGGAATGCTGATGACCTGCGTCTCGCCATCCGCTAGATGCTGGTAGGCCAAGTCCTTGCCGTCGAAGGTCCAACTGCCATCGGTCTTCAGGGTGAAACCGGCCGGTGCATTGCCGTCGATGCTGAAGGCCAGGACCGCGCCGTCGTCGGCGTCTGTGGCCACCAACTGGCCGGTGCTTACCTGGTCTTCATCGACTGCAGCGCTCGCAGCCTGGGCCACTGGTACGTCATTGGTGCCAGTGACGGTGATAGTCAGGGTGCTCCCACTGGTAGCCCCTTGGTCATCGGTGACGATCACCGGAACGCTGATGATCTGCGTCTGACCGGCCGCCAGGTGCTGGTAGGCGGCATCGCTGGCATCGAAGCTCCACTTGCCATCCTGGCCCAGGGTGAAGCCGGCGGGTAGGGGGCTGTCCGAGCCAAACTGCAGTTGGGCCCCCTGGTCGGCATCAGTGGCCTGCAACTGGCCGCTGATCTGGTTCTCTTCGTTGACGGCGGCACTGGCGGCTTGGGCGACCGGCGCATCGTTGGTACCGGTGACGGTAATGGTGATGGTCTGCGGATCGCTCAGTGCGCCACTGTCATCCTTGGCCTGGTAGGTGAAGGTGACGTCGCGGCTGACACCGGCCGGCAGGCTATCGAAGTCGTGGCCCGGATCGAAGGTATAGCCGCCATTGGAGTTGAAGGTCAGCGTGCCGTTGCCGGTGCCGACATCGGTGGCCAGCTGGTAACCGGCAATGGTGCCGTCGACATCGCTGGCGGCCGGGACTTGTCCATTGAGAACGGTGTTCTCTTCGGTAGTCGCGTTGCCAGCCTGAGCAATCGGTGCGTCGTTGGTGCCGGTGACCGTGATGGTGATGGTCTGCGGGGCGCTCAGCGCGCCGCTGTCATCCTTGGCCTGGTAGGTGAAGGTGACGTCGCGGCTGACACCAGCCGGCAGGCTGTCGAAGTCGTGGCCCGGATCGAAGCTATAGCCACCATTGGAATTGAAGGTCAGCGTGCCGTTGCCGGTGCCGACATCGGTAGTCAGCTGGTAGCCGGCAATGGTGCCGTCGACATCGCTGGCGGCCGGGACTTGGCCATTGAGGATGGTGTTTTCTTCGGTAGTCGCGCTGCCGGCCTGGGCAATCGGTGCGTCGTTGGTGCCGGTGACCGTGATGGTGATGGTCTGCGGGACGCTCAGCGCACCGTTGTCATCCTTGGCCTGGTAGGTGAAGGTGACGTCGCGGCTGACACCGGCCGGCAGGCTGTCGAAGTCGTGGCCCGGATCGAAGGTGTAGCCGCCATTGGAGTTGAAGGTCAGCGTGCCGTTGCCGGTGCCGACACCACTGGCCAACTGGTAACCGGCAATGATGCCGTCGACATCGCTGGCCGCCGGGACTTGGCCATTGAGGATGGTGTTCTCTTCAGTCGCAGCGCTGCCAGCCTGAGCTACCGGCGCGTCATTGGTGCCGGTGACGGTAATAGTCAGAGTGCTGCCACTGGTAGCCCCCTGGTCATCGGTGACGACTACCGGGATGCTGATGATCTGCGTCTGACCGGCCGCCAGGTGTTGGTAGGCGGCATTGCTGGCATCGAAGGTCCATTTGCCGTCCTGATCCAGGGTGAAGCCGGCGGGGAGAGGGCTGTCGGAGCCGAACTGCAGCTGGGCGCCTTGGTCCGCATCAGTGGCCTGCAGTTGGCCATCGATCTGACTGTCTTCGTTGACCGCGGCACTGGCGGCCTGGGCCACCGGCGCGTCGTTGGTACCGGTGATGGTAATGGTCAGGGTGCTGCCGCTGGTAGCGCCCTGGTCATCGGTGACGACCACCGGAATGCTGATGATCTGGGTTTCGCCCTCGGCCAGGTGCTGGTAGGCAGCGTTGCTGGCGTCGAAGGTCCATTTGCCGTCCTGATCCAGCGTGAAGCCTGCGGGCAAGGGGCTGTCCGAGCTGAACTGCAGTTGGGCGCCTTGGTCTGCGTCGGTGGCCTGCAACTGGCCATTGATCTGGCTGTCTTCGTTGACGGCGGCATTGGCGGCCTGGGCCACCGGCGCATCGTTGGTGCCGGTCACGGTAATAGTGATGGTCTGCGGATCGCTCAGTGCGCCGCTGTCATCCTTGGCCTGGTAGGTAAAGGTGACGTCACGGCTGACACCAGCCGGCAGGCTGTCGAAGTCGTGGCCCGGATCGAAGCTATAGCCGCCATTGGGATTGAAGGTCAGCGTGCCGTTGCCGGTGCCGACACCACTGGCCAACTGGTAACCGGCAATGGTGCCGTCGACGTCGCTGGCGGCCGGGACTTGGCCATTGAGGATGGTGTTTTCTTCGGTCGTGGCGCTGCCAGCCTGGGCGACCGGTGCGTCATTGGTCCCGGTGACGGTAATGGTCAGGGTGCTGGAGCTGATAGCTCCATGGTCATCAGTGACGATGACCGGGATGTTGATTACTTGCGTCTCGCCATCCGCCAGATGTTGGTAGGCCGGGTCCTTGCCGTCGAAGGTCCAGCTGCCATTGGATTGCAGGGTGAAGCCGGCGGGCGCATTGCCGTCGATGCTGAAGGTCAGGACCGCGCCGTCGTCGGCGTCGCTGGCCGTCAGTTGGCCGGTGCTGACCTGATCTTCGTCGGCCGCTGCGCTGGATGCCTGCGCTATCGGCACATCATTGGTCCCGGTGACGGTAATGGTCAGGGTGCTGGAGCTGGTAGCTCCATGGTCATCGGTGACGATGACCGGGATGTTGATTACTTGCGTCTCACCATCCGCCAGATGTTGATAGGCCGGGTCCTTGCCATCGAAGGTCCAGCTGCCATTGGATTGCAGGGTGAAGCCGGCGGGCGCATTGCCGTTGATGCTGAAGGTCAGGACGGTGCCACCATCGGCGTCAGTGGCTACCAGTTGGCCTGTACTCACCTGGTCTTCGTCGACTGCTGCGCTGGCAGCTTGGGCGACGGGGACATCGTTGGTTCCGGTGACGGTAATGGTCAGGGTGCTGCCACTGGTAGCGCCCTGGTCATCGGTGACGACCACCGGAATGCTGATGGCCTGGGTTTGTCCCGCAGCCAGGTGCTGATAGGCGGCATCGCTGGCGTCGAAGCTCCACTTGCCGTCCTGGCCCAGGGTGAAGCCGGCGGGTAGGGGGCTGTCCGAGCCGAATTGCAACTGGGCCCCCTGGTCGGCATCAGTGGCCTGCAGTTGGCCATCGATCTGGCTGTCTTCGTTGACCGCGGCACTGGCGGCCTGGGCCACCGGTGCGTCGTTGGTGCCGGTAATGGTCAGCGTCAGAGTGCTGGTGTTGGTGGCGCCATGCTCGTCGGTAACGATCACCGGAATGCTGATGACTTGGGCCTCTCCATCGGCCAGATGCTGGTACGCCGGGTTCTTGCCGTCGAACGACCAATTGCCATCGGTTTTCAGGGTGAAGCCGGCCGGTGCATTGCCGTCGATGCTGAAGGTCAGGACCGCGCCGTCGTCGGCGTCGCTGGCCGTCAGTTGCCCGGTGCTCACCTGGTCTTCGTCGGCCGCGGCGCTCGCAGCCTGGGCCACTGGTACGTCATTGGTGCCAGTGACGGTGATGGTCAGGGTGCTGCCACTGGTAGCCCCCTGATCATCGGTGACGACCACCGGAACGCTGATGACCTGGGTTTGTCCCGCAGCCAGGTGCTGATAGGCGGCATCGCTGGCGTCGAAGCTCCACTTGCCATCCTGGCCCAGGGTGAAGCCGGCGGGGAGGGGGCTATCCGAACCGAATTGCAGTTGGGCGCCCTGGTCCGCATCGGTGGCCTGCAACTGGCCGTTGATCTGGCTGTCCTCGTTGACTGCGGCTGTGGCGGCTTGGGCCACCGGCGCGTCGTTGGTGCCCGTGACCGTAATGGTGATGGTTTGCGGGGCACTCAGTGCGCCGCTGTTATCCTGGGCCTGGTAGGTGAAGGTGATGTCGCGGCTGACGCCAGCCGGCAGGCTGTCGAAATCCTGGCCCGGATCGAAGCGATAGCTGCCATCGCTGTTGAAGGTCAGCGTGCCGTTGCCATTGCCGACACCACTGGCCAACTGGTAGCCGGCGATGGTGCCGTCGACATCGCTAGCAGCCGGAACCTGGCCATTCAGGACGCCGTTCTCGCCAGTAGTTGCGCTGTCCGCCTGGGCTACCGGTGCGTCGTTGGTACCGGTGACGGTAATGGTGATGGTCTGCGGATCGCTCAGCGCACCGCTGTCATCCTTGGCCTGGTAGGTGAAGGTGACGTCACGGCTGACACCAGCCGGCAGGCTGTCGAAATCCTGGCCCGGATCGAAGCGATAGCTACCGTCGCTGTTGAAGGTCAGCGTGCCGTTGCCAGTACCGACACCATTGGCCAGTTGGTAACCGGCAATGCTGCCGTCGACATCGCTAGCAGCCGGAACCTGGCCATTCAGCACATCGTTCTCGGCGGTAGTCGCGCTGCCCGCCTGGGCGACCGGCGCGTCATTGGTGCCGGTGACGGTAATGGTCAGGGTGCTGGTGCTGCTGGCACCCTGGTCGTCGGTCACCACCACCGGGACGACGATCACCTGGGTCTGGCCCTCGCCCAGGTGCTGGTAGGCCGGATCCTTGCCATCGAAGCTCCAACTGCCGTCGGGCTGCAGGGTGAAACCGGCGGGAGCTTTGCCGTCCACAGTGAAGGTCAGGCTGCTGCCGGTGTCGGGGTCGCTGGCGGCGATCTGGCCGGTGAGTTGCCCGTCCTCGGTGGCCTGGGCCTGGGCGTTGCTGGCCTGCGGCGTGTCGTTGGCGCCCTGGATGTCGATCTCGATCACCCGGGTATCGCTGGCCCCGGACGGGTCGCGGACGGTGACGGTGAAGCTGTCCTGCGGGTGCTGGCCGGCCGGCAGGGCGTTCACCGCGGCGGCGTCGACCACGTAGACGTAGCTGCCGTCGGGGTTGACCGTGAGCTGGCCGAAGGCGCCCTTGGCGCTGCCGCTCCAGGTCAACTGGTCGCCGTCGACGTCGCTGGCCTGCAGCTGGCCCTTGATGTCGGCGAAGCTGTCGTTGGCCGCGGTGTCGACCAGGGTGGCGCCGTAGCTGCCGCTGGCCACCGGGGCGTCGTTGACTGCGCTCACGCCGATGTCGACGGTCAGGCTGCTGGACGCGCCGCGGTTGTCGGTGACCGTCACCACGAAGCTGTCGGCGCCGTTGTAGTCGGGGTTGGGCAGGTACTGCCAGGTGCCGTCGGCATTGACGATCAGGCTGCCGTTGGCCGGGCCCCGGGCGAGGGAGTAGGTGAGGCTGTCGCCGTTCGGGTCGCGGGCCTGGAAGGCGCCTTGCAGCAGGGTGTCCTCGGCGGTGCTCAGCTGCAGGCCGGCGAGGGCGTTGCCCTGGTCGTCGATGAAGCTGGGCGCGAGGTTCGGCGCCTGCTCCTGCTGGCGTTCGCCGTCGCCCTGGCCGGCAGCGCCCGGGCCGCTGGTGGTGTAGCCGATGCTCGGGTCGACGTGGCCGCCGGTTTCCTCCAGCAGCACGAAGCTGTGGCCGCCGCCGGCCGGGCCGCTGCCACCGGCGCCGGCGCTCGGGCCGGCCGCGGTGGGGGCGAGGGTCTGGGTCGGGTCGGCGCCGGCGGCGATGGCTTTCTGCAGCTCCTCGGTGCTGGCCGTGACGGCGGGCTGGGCCGGCGCATGGGGTGCCAGTTCGCTGGCGCTCAGCTGGCTGTCGCGGCCCAGGTCGAGCACGCGGCCGTCGGGCAATTGCAGGGCCACCGCGCCGGCGTCGCCGGTCTGCACCAGGTCGCCCAGGAACAGGCGGTCGCCCTCGACCAGCACCCGCCGCTGCCCCTCGGCGGATACCGCCAGCACTTGCCCGATGACGCTTTTCACCACTGCGACGACGCTGCTCATTGCACTTCTCCCCTGAGGCGGATGCTGGCGTGCCGGCCGGGTCGCGGCCGTGATTGCGGCGCGCCAGGTGGCATTCCCTTGTCGATTGGAGCTGTAAAACTGGCGTCAACTAATTGGCTTAATGAGTTTTCGCGATTAGGTTTATGCCAATCTATTGACCATTTCCGAGGCATCCTAAACAATTGGCAAAACGATGTCACTGTGATGTCAAAGAGCCCCGCGAAAAAATTTCCAACGGGGTTCCGGGCGCCAGTGACCTCCTCACGTGCAGCGCATTCGCCGGTCCTCCGATGCCACCCCTGGGTACACGAATCGCTGTCCATATCCCTGCGATAAGGATGTTCAAACCATGCGTTTGCGTTTCGTGCCTCTGTTGCCCCTTGCGCTCTATTGCGCGGCCCCGGCCCATGCCACCACCCTGAGCGAAGCCATGCAGCGCGCCATGGACGTGCACCCGGAGATCCAGGCCGGGGTGAACAGCCGCCTGGCCGCCGACCAGCAGCTGCGCGCCGCCCAGGGCGGCTACCTGCCTTCGGTCGACCTCACCGCCGGCTATGGCCGCGAGGGCGCCGACAACCCCACCACCCGCGGCGAGGGCGACCACTGGCGGACCATGAACCGCGGCGAGTCGGCGCTGAGCCTGCGGCAGATGGTGTTCGACGGCTTCGCCACCTCCAGCGAGGTGGGCCGCCAGAAGGCCACGGTGAATTCCCGCGCCTATGCGCTGCTGGGCACCGCCGAGCGCACCGGGCTGGAAGTGGCGCAGGTCTACACCGACGTGCTGCGCCGCCAGGAGATGGTCCGCCTGGCCGAGGAGAACCTGAAGAGCCACCAGCGCATCTACGACCAGATCAGCCTGCGCAGCGCCCGCGGCGTCGGCCGCCTGGCCGACCAGGACCAGGCCGAGGCGCGCCTGGCCCAGGCGCGCAACAACCTGCTCACCGAGCAGACCAACCTGGCCGATGCGCGCACCAACTACCTGAGCGTGGTCGGCGCCGAGCCGCTGGAGCTGAGCGAGCCGGCCGGCCTGCCGGGCCTGCTGCCGCAGGACCTGCAGGACGCGCGCCGGCAGCTGCTGGAGAACAGCCCGATCCTGCGTTCGGCCGAGTCCGACGTGGCCGCCGCCGAGAAGCAGTACGAAGCGGCCAAGGCGCCGTTCTACCCGCGCTTCGACGCCGAGCTGTCGCGCAATGCCGACAACAACCTCTCCGGCGACCCGGGCCACAACAACGATTGGCAGGCCATGCTGCGCATGCGCTACAACCTGTTCGCCGGCGGCAGCAACAAGGCCGAGCTGCAGTCCAAGTCGTACCTGGCCAACCAGGCCCTGGACGTGCGCAACAACGCCCTGCGCCAGCTCAACGAAGAACTCGGCCTGGCCTGGAATGCCCTGGCCAACGCCCGCGATCAGCTGCCCATCGCCCGCCAGTACGTGGACTACAGCAGCCGCGTGCGCGAGGCCTACCAGAAGCAGTTCAGCATCGGCGAACGCACCCTGCTGGACCTGCTGGACAGCGAGAACGAACTGTTCAACGCCTCGCGCCGCCTGGTCGACCTGCGCTACACCGAGCTGTTCACCCAGTACCGGGTGAAGGCCACCCTGGGCGAACTGCTCAAGAGCCAGGGCGTGGTCGCGCCCCTGGCCAGCGTGGCCAGCGAAGACATCAAACCCCAGGTGCAGCTGCCCGGCCTCAACTGAGCCGGCCGCGCGCCCAACCCCCGGAGTAGCCCCGCGTGGATCAGGAAACCAGCCGAGTCCCCTTGAGTCGTGATCCGCGCGTCCTGCTGGACGACCCCTTGCTGGACAGCCTGCTGAGCCTCTGCGCGCTGCACCGCAAGCCGGCCAGCCGGGCCATGCTCACCAGCGGCCTGCCGCTGCCCGGGCAGCGCCTGTCCGCCGAGCTGTTGCCGCGCGCGGCGGCCCGCGCCGGCCTCCAGGGGCGCCTGCTGCGGCGGCCGCTGGAGCGCATCCCGGCCATCGCGCTGCCGGCCATGCTGCTGCTGCGCGACGGCCGCTGCGCCGTGCTGCTGGGCTGGGAGGCCGGCGGCGAGGCGCGCCTGCTGCTCAGCGAGAGCGACGGCGGCGAGGTGCGGGTAGCCCGCGAGCTGCTGGCCGAGGACTACGCCGGCCAGGCCTTCTTCGCCCAGCCGCAGCACCAGCACGACCTGCAGCACGGCGAGATGATCCCGCGCGCGCGGCGCTGGTTCCGCGACACTCTGCTGCGCTCGCGCTGGTTGTACGTCGACGCGGTGGCGGCCAGCCTGCTGATCAACCTCATCGCCCTGGCTGCGCCGCTGTTCGTGATGAACGTCTACGACCGCGTGGTGCCCAACCAGGCCGCCGCCACCCTGTGGGTGCTGGCCGTCGGCATCAGCGGCGCCTACCTGTTCGACCTGCTGCTCAAGACCTTGCGTGGCCTGTGCCTGGACCTGGCCGGCAAGAAGACCGACCTGATCATCAGCGCGACGCTCTTCGAGCGCATCGTCGGCATGGACTTGAAGCAGCGCCCGGCGCGGGTCGGCAGCTTCGCCCAGAACATCCACGAGTTCCAGACGCTGCGCGACTTCCTCGCCTCGCTGACGCTGACCAGCCTGATCGACCTGCCGTTCACCCTGCTGATCCTGCTGGTGATTGGCATCATCGGCGGGCCGCTGGTGTTCGTCCCGCTGCTGGCTTTCCCGCTGGCCGCCGGCATCGGCTGGCTGCTGCAGAAGCCGCTGGTGGAAACCATGAACCGCACCATGGCCCTGGCCGCCGAGCGCCAGTCGAGCCTGATCGAGACCCTCGCCGGGCTCGACGCGGTCAAGGTCAACAACGCCGAGAGCGAGCGCCAGTACCTGTGGGAGCAGACCATCGGCACCCTCGGCCGCCTGGAGCTGCGCGTCAAGCTGCTGTCCAGCCTGGCGATGAACCTGACGCTGCTGATCCAGGCCCTGGCCGGGGTGGTGATGATCATCGGTGGCGTCTACCTGATCATCGCCGGCGACCTCAGCATGGGTGGCCTGATCGCCTGCTACATGCTCAACGGCCGCGCCCTGGGCCCGCTGACCCAGCTTTCCGGGCTGATCCAGCGCTACCAGCAGGCGCGCCTGACCATGCACAGCACCGACCAGATGATGGCCCTGGAGCAGGAGCGCAACAGCAGCGAGCGCCCGCTGAGCCGCCAGCAGCTGCGCGGCGGCATCGAGCTGCGCCAGCTGAACTTCGCCTACCCCAACCAGCAGGTCGAGGCGCTGCACGACATCAACCTGGTGATCCGCCCTGGCGAGAAGGTCGGCATCATCGGCCGCAGCGGCTCGGGCAAGAGCTCCCTGGCCAAGCTGATCGTCGGCCTGCACCGTGCCGACAGCGGCAGCCTCTTGGTGGATGGCGTCGACACCCGCCAACTGGACGTCAGCGACCTGCGCTACAACATCGGCTACCTGCCCCAGGACATCAACCTGTTCAGCGGCAGCCTGCGCGACAACCTGGTGGCCGGCGCGCGCTACGTCGACGACGAGACGGCGCTGCGCGCCGCCGAGCTGGCCGGTGTGCACGAGTTCGCCCGGCTGCACCCGCAGGGCTACGAACTGCAGGTGGGCGAGCGCGGCCTGAACCTCTCCGGCGGCCAGCGGCAGAACGTCGCCCTGGCCCGCGCGCTGCTGCTGGACCCGCCGATCCTGCTGCTGGACGAGCCGACCAGCTCCATGGACAACGCCGGCGAAGAACTCCTGAAGCAGCGCCTGCAGCCGCTCATCGCCGACAAGACGCTGCTGCTGGTCACCCACCGCGCCTCCATGCTCAGCCTGGTGGAGCGCCTGGTGATCGTCGACCGCGGGCGGATCATCGCCGACGGGCCGAAGGACGTGGTGCTGGACGCATTGAAGAAGGGGCAGATCAGTGTCGCTTAATCCGTTCGGCCTCTTCGGCCAGTCCATCCGCGGCTATTTCCGTGGCAGCGAAGACCTTTCCGGGCAGCCGCTGCCGGAAGTCAGCAAGGCCCTGGTGGAGGACGCCCCGCGGGTGGTGCGCCTGACCATCTGGGCGCTGGTCGGCTTCGCCCTGTTCCTCGGCCTCTGGGCGCACTTCGCCGAGATCGACGAGGTGACCCGCGGAGAAGGCAAGGCGATTCCCTCGTCCAAGGTGCAGAAGATCCAGAACCTGGAGGGCGGCATCGTCTTGCAGATCTTCGTTCACGAAGGCCAGGTGGTACAGGCCGGCGAATCGCTGATGCGCCTGGACCCGACGCGCTTCCAGTCCAACGTCGGCGAGACCGAGGCCGACCGCCTGGCCATGTTCCTGCGCGTGGAGCGCCTTTCCGCCGAGGTGGAGGACCGCGAGCTGCGCATCCCCGACGACGTCCGCGCCAAGGTCCCGGGCCAGGCCGGCAGCGAGGAGGCGCTGTTCCAGAGCCGCCAGCAGCAGCTCAAGGACGAGGTCGCCGGCCTGGAGCAGCAACTGGTGCAGAAGCAGCAGGAGCTGCGCGAGTTCGCCTCCAAGCAGGCGCAGTACCGCAACAGCCTGGAGCTGCTGCGCCAGGAGATCGCCATGTCCGCGCCGCTGGTGGGGCAGGGCGCCATGTCCCAGGTGGAGCTGCTGCGCCTCAAGCGCGCCGAGGTGGAGAACCGCGGCCAACTGGACGCCACCAGCCTGGCCATCCCCCGCGCCGAGGCGGCGATCAAGGAAGTCGAGCGCAAGGTCGCCGAGACCCGCGCGCGCTTCCGCAGCGACGCGCTCAAGGAACTCAACGAGGCGCGCACCGACCTGAGCAAGGCCGAGGCCACCGGCAAGGCCCTGGAGGACCGGGTCAATCGCACCCTGGTCACCTCGCCGGTGCGCGGCATCGTCAAGCAGCTGCTGGTGAACACCATCGGCGGGGTGATCCAGCCGGGCAGCGACCTGGTGGAAATTGTCCCGCTGGACGACACCCTGCTGGTGGAAGCGCGCATCCGCCCGCAGGACATCGCCTTCCTGCACCCCGGGCAGAAGGCCATGGTCAAGTTCACCGCCTACGACTACACCATCTACGGCGGCCTGCCGGCGGAACTGGAGCAGATAGGTGCCGACACCGTCACCGACGAGGACGGCAACAGCTTCTACCTGATCAAACTGCGCACCCGCAAAAGCCACCTGGGCAGCGACGAGAAACCGCTGCTGATCATCCCCGGGATGGTCGCCAGCGTGGACATCATGACCGGCAAGAAGAGCATCCTCAGCTACCTGCTCAAGCCCATCCTGCGGGCGCGGGCCGAAGCGTTGCGGGAGCGTTGAGGCGTAACCGCTGGACGCTGGCATTTTCGTAGGAGCGAGCTTGCTCGCGAACTGTGTTTCCCGGCGGCTGCAGTGCTTTCGGTGGACTCCGTACCCTCTCCCCAACCCTCTCCCTGAAGGGAGAGGGGGCTGGTCCGTGCCGAGAGGAGGCCTGGTTTCAGCCGGCAGCCACGGTGCTAGCCGGCTGATTCCAGAACATCAGCGTCTGCCCAACGGTCCTCTCTCCCTTCAGGGATAGGGGCTGGTCCGTGCCGAGAGGAGGCCTGGTTTCAGCCGGCAGCCACGGTGCCAGCCGGCTGACTCCAGAACATCAGCGTCTGCCCAACGGTCCTTTCTCCCTTCAGGGAGAGGGCGCTCTTCGTGCTCTTCGAATGCTCCCGCCCCTCAACCCCCACATGACCTCAGACCGGCTCCTGACAGACATCCACCCAATCAGCCTCGACCAGGCTCGCCAGGCGCTCCGGGGCGATGCGCACGGCGCTGTGCAGGGCGCCGGCCGCCGGCAGCACTTCGTCGAAGGCGCGCAGCGACACGTCGCAGTACACCGGCAGCGGGCTGGCCAGGCCGAAGGGGCAGACGCCGCCCACCGGGTGGCCAGTGAGTTCCACCACTTCCTCGGCGCCGAGCATCTTCGCCTTGCCGCCCAGGGCTTCCTTGAGCTTGCGGTTGTCCAGGCGGGCGTCGCCGCGGGCGACCACCAGCACGGTGCGCTCGCCCACCCGCAGCGACAGCGTCTTGGCGATGCGCCCCGGCTCCACGCCGTGGGCCTCGGCGGCCAGGGCGACGGTGGCGGTGCTGGTGTCCAGTTCGATGATGGCGATGTCGGGGGCCTTCTCGGCGAAGAAGGCGCGGACCGATTCCAGGCTCATGCTGGGGCTCCTTGCTCGGGATTTCTCGGGAACCGGCCAATCTAGGGCCTCGGGCGGCGGGCGTCCAGCCTGGCGCGTGCGTTCGTCGCGCCGGCTTGCCCGGTCGCCGGGCCTGTCTATCGTTCTTCCTGTTTGCCGCCACCACCGCCCAGGCGCTGCCGACGAACGGTCTGCGCTGTTGTCGATTGCGCCCCGCGCGCATCGACTACCAGGCAGAGCGGGGCAGTGGGCCCACTCGACTTCACGAGAAGAGGAGAACCACCATGCGCTTCATGGCGATAGTCAAGGCCACCGCGGATTCGGAGGCCGGCGTCATGCCCTCGGAAGAACTGCTGACGGCCATGGGCAAGTTCAACGAGGAGCTGGTCGCCGCCGGGGTGATGCTCGCCGGCGAAGGCCTGCAGCCCAGTTCGAAGGGCGCCCGGGTGCGTTTCGACGGCGCCTCGCGCACGGTCGTCGACGGCCCCTTCGCCGAGACCCGCGAGCTGATCGCCGGCTTCTGGCTGCTGCAGTGCGATTCGCTGCAGGAATGCATCGACTGGATCAAGCGCTGCCCCAGCCCCTTCGACGGCCCGTCGGAGATCGAGATCCGCCAGGTCTTCGAGGCCGAGGACTTCGGCGCCGAATTCACCGAGGAACTGCGCGAGCAGGAAGAACGCCTACGCGCCCGCATCGCCGGCAAGGACTGAGCCGGCAGGAGACTCCAGATGAAAATCCAGGCCTACCTGATCTTCGACGGCAACTGCGAGCAAGCCTTCACCCGCTACGCCGAGGTGCTTGGCGGCAAGCTGCCGATGCTCATGCGCTTCAAGGACGCCCCGGATATGGGGCAGACTCCAGCCGACGCCGCCGACCGCGTGATGCACGTGCGCCTGGAGGTGGGCGACCAGGTGCTGATGGGCTCGGACAACTGCCCGCCGATGCCCTACGAGGGCACCAAGGGCGTGTCCGTCTCCCTGCAGGTGGACAGCAAGGCCGAAGCCCGGCGCATCTACGAGGCCCTGAGCGAAGGCGGCCAGGTCACCATGGAACTGCAGCAGACCTTCTGGGCCGCCGCCTTCGCCATGTTCACCGACCGCTTCGGGGTGCCCTGGATGATCAACTGCGAGCAGGACCGCTGATAGGCATATGCCTCCACCGTAGGAGCGCGCCATGCGCGATCGCGGGCATGGCCCGCTAGCGCACGAACGATCATGGCTTTTCGTAGGATGGTGTTGAGCGAAGCGATACCCATCAGCGCAACCGCATGGGTTTCGCAAGCTCAACACCATCCTACGAAGAGCGCCTCGGCGCGGCCTGCAAGACAGTTTCTCCTGCGCGTCCCTGGTCATTTTCGTGGTTTGGGCGGTAGGGGCCTGTAGGTTGGAATTGTTCGATAACCGCACCGATAGTCGATAATCGCATTGTTTGGCCCCCGGCCCCGGCGCTACTGTCTTGCCCATCGGCATCCACGGATGCCCTGGACCCCAAGACGAGACCGACAATGGCTGAACTCCTGACCCTGCGCGAAGCGGTCGAGCGTTTCGTGAACGACGGCGATACCGTCGCCCTCGAAGGCTTCACCCACTTGATCCCCACCGCCGCTTCCCACGAACTCATCCGCCAGGGCAAGAAAGACCTGCACCTGGTGCGCATGACTCCCGACCTGGTCTACGACCTGCTGATCGGCGCCGGCTGCGCCCGCAAGCTGACCTTCTCCTGGGGCGGCAACCCCGGCGTGGGCTCGCTGCACCGCCTGCGCGACGCGGTGGAGAAGGGCTGGCCGCAGCCGCTGGAAATCGACGAGCACAGCCACGCCGACCTGGCCAACTCCTACGTCGCCGGCGCCTCCGGCCTGCCGTTCGCCGTGCTGCGCGCCTACGCCGGCTCCGACCTGCCGAAGGTCAACCCGAACATCAGGTTCATCAACTGCCCGTTCACCGGCGAGCAGCTGGCCGCCGTGCCCTCGGTGCGCCCGGACGTCACCGTGATCCACGCGCAGAAGGCCGACCGCAAGGGCAACGTGCTGCTGTGGGGCATCCTCGGCGTGCAGAAGGAAGCCGCCCTGGCCGCCAAGCGCTGCATCGTCACCGTGGAAGAGATCGTCGACGACCTCAACGCGCCGATGAACGCCTGCGTGCTGCCGACCTGGGCGCTGTCCGCCGTCTGCCACGTGCCCGGCGGCGCGCACCCGTCCTACGCCCACGGCTACTACGAGCGCGACAACCGTTTCTACCAGGCCTGGGACCCGATCGCCCGCGACCGCGAGACCTTCACCGCCTGGATCGACACCTACATCCGCGGCACCAAGGATTTCGCCGAGTTCCAGAAGAAAATCGCGGAGGGCAAATGATGAGCGCCTACAGCACCAATGAAATGATGACCGTGGCCGCCGCCCGCCGCCTGAAGAACGGCGCGGTCTGCTTCGTCGGCATCGGCCTGCCGTCCAAGGCCGCCAACCTGGCGCGCCTGACTTCCTCGCCGGACGTGGTCCTGATCTACGAATCCGGCCCCATCGGCGCCAAGCCCAGCGTGCTGCCGCTGTCCATCGGCGATGGCGAACTGGCCGAAACCGCCGACACCGTGGTGCCCACCGGCGAAATCTTCCGCTACTGGCTGCAGGGCGGGCGCATCGACGTCGGCTTCCTCGGCGCCGCCCAGGTGGACCGCTTCGGCAACATCAACACCACCGTCATCGGCGACTACGACAGGCCGAAGGTGCGCCTGCCCGGCGCCGGCGGCGCCCCGGAGATCGCCGGTTCCGCCAAGGAAGTGCTGATCATCCTCAAGCAGTCGCACCGCACCTTCGTCGACAAGCTGGCCTTCATCACCTCGGTTGGCCATGGCGAGGGCGGCGACCATCGCCAGCAGCTCGGCCTGCCCGGCAAGGGCCCGGTGGCAATCATCACCGACCTGTGCATCATGGAGCCGGAGGCTGGCAGCAACGAATTCATCGTCACCTCGCTGCACCCGGGCGTGAGCCGCGAGCAGGTGATCGAGAACACCGGCTGGGCCATCCGCTTCGCCGAGCAGGTCGCCGAGACCGTGGCGCCCACCGAGGTCGAGCTGCAAGCCCTGCGCGCCCTGGAAGCCCGCACCGCGGCCGCCCACGGCCAGCAAGGGGGTGAGGAATGAGCCGCGAGGTCTACATCTGCGACGCCGTGCGCACGCCCATCGGCCGCTTCGGCGGCGCGCTCTCGGCGGTGCGCGCCGACGACCTGGCGGCCACCCCGATCAAGGCCCTGGTCGAGCGCAACCCGCAGGTCGACTGGGCGCAGCTGGACGAGGTCTACCTCGGCTGCGCCAACCAGGCCGGCGAGGACAACCGCAACGTCGCGCGCATGGCGCTGCTGCTGGCCGGCCTGCCGGAAAGCATCCCCGGCGTGACCCTCAACCGCCTCTGCGCCTCGGGCATGGACGCGGTGGGCACAGCCTTCCGCGCCATCGCCAGCGGCGAGATCGAGCTGGCCATCGCCGGCGGCGTGGAATCCATGTCCCGCGCGCCCTATGTGATGGGCAAGGCGGACAGCGCCTTCGGCCGTGGCCAGAAGATCGAGGACACCACCATCGGCTGGCGCTTCATCAACCCGCTGATGAAGGCCCAGTACGGCGTCGATGCTATGCCGCAGACCGCTGACAACGTCGCCGACGACTACCAGGTCAGCCGCGCCGACCAGGACGCCTTCGCCCTACGCAGCCAGCAACTGGCCGGGCGCGCCCAGGCCGCCGGCTACTTCGCCGAGGAAATCGTCCCGGTGGTGATCAAGGGCCGCAAGGGCGAGACCGTCGTCGACACCGACGAGCACCCGCGCCCGGACACCACCGCCGAAGCCCTGGCCAGGCTCAAGCCGGTCAACGGCCCGGACAAGACCGTCACCGCCGGCAACGCCTCGGGCGTCAACGACGGCTCGGTGGCGCTGATCCTGGCTTCCGCCGAGGCGGTGAAGAAACATGGCCTGAAACCCCGCGCCAAGGTGCTGGGCATGGCCAGCGCCGGCGTCGCCCCGCGGGTGATGGGCATCGGCCCGGTGCCGGCGGTGCGCAAGCTGCTGGAGCGCCTGAACCTGGCGGTGGGCGACTTCGACGTCATCGAACTGAACGAAGCCTTCGCCGCCCAGGGCCTGGCGGTCACCCGCGAGCTGGGCATCGCCGACGACGACGCGCGGGTCAACCCCAACGGCGGCGCCATCGCCCTCGGCCACCCGCTGGGCGCCAGCGGCGCCCGCCTGGTCCTGACCGCCGTGCACCAGCTGGAGAAGAGCGGCGGCAAGCGCGGCCTGTGCACCATGTGCGTGGGCGTGGGGCAGGGCGTTGCGCTGGCTGTCGAGCGCGTCTGAACGGTCGTCACTCCCGGTAGGATGGGTGGAGCGCAGCGATACCCATCTTCCTGGCAAAATCCCCGACGCCCGCCCCGAGCGGGCGTCGTTCCTGATTCAACGGAGTCCCCGATGCCTACCGTCAAGCTCGCCGACGGCGAACTGAATTACCTCCTCGAAGGCCCGGCCGGCGCGCCGGTGCTGGTGCTGTCCAACTCCCTGGGCACCGACCTGCACATGTGGGACGCGCAAATCCCGGCCTTCACCCAACACTTCCAGGTGCTGCGCTACGACACCCGCGGCCACGGCGTCTCGCTGGTCAGCGCAGGCCCCTACAGCATCGAGCAGCTCGGCCGCGACGTGCTGGCCCTGCTGGACGCGCTGAACATCGCCAGGGCCAGCTTCTGCGGCCTGTCCATGGGCGGCCTGATCGGCCAGTGGCTGGCGATCAACGCCCCCGAGCGCATCGAGCGCCTGGTGCTGTGCAACACCGCCGCGAAGATCGGCACCCCGGAAGTCTGGAATCCGCGCATCGACACCGTGCTTTCCGGTGGCGCCCAGGCCATGCGCGACCTGCGCGACGCCTCCATCTCGCGCTGGTTCACCGCCGACTTCGCCGAGGCCCAGCCGGGCAAGGTCGAGCCCATCGTGGCCATGCTGGCGCAGACCTCGCCGGAAGGCTACGCGGCCAACTGCGCCGCGGTGCGCGACGCCGACTTCCGCGAGCAGCTGGGCGCCATCCGCGCGCCGACCCTGGTCGTCTGCGGCAGCGGCGACCCGGTGACCACCACCGAGCACGGCCGCTTCATGCAGGAACGCATCCAGGGCGCCGAGCTGGTGGAATTCCACGCCGCGCACCTGTCCAACGTCCAGGCCGGCGAGGCCTTCAGCGACAAGGTGCTGGCCTTCCTCCGCGCTTGATGCGCCTGTCTTGCCGACTGCACCGAGGTGCTTTCGTAGAATGGGTTGAGCTTGCGATACCCATCGGACCCTGGTGATGGGTATCGCTTCGCTCAACCCATCCTACGGGGTGCCAGCCGCGGTGTGTCCATGTAGGAGCGCGCCCTGCGCGCGAATCGCGGGCAGGGCCCGCTTTACGTAGCAGGCGAGCATGGATTCTCGTAGGAGCGTCTTGGCGTAGCCGGCTTACGGCATCGGCTCGGATTTCTCGGCCACCTGGCGCAGGGCCTTTTCGTAGTAGTCGGCCGATTGCGCGCCGGAGATCAGCTGGCGGCCGTTGATGATCACCGCCGGCACGGCGCGGATGCCGTGGCTGGTGAAGAATTCCTCTTCCTCGATCACTTCGCTGGCATAGGCGTCGCTGTCGAGGATCTCGCGGGTGCGCACTGGGTCCAGGCCGATGCTGGTGGCCAGGTCCAGCAGTTCCTCGCTGTCGCTGATGTTGCGCCCTTCGCCGAAGTAGGCGTGCAGCAGCGCCTGCTTCAGCGCCAGGTCGCGGCGCTGTTCGGCGGCCCAGTGCAGCAGGCGGTGGGCGTCGAAGGTGTTGTAGATGCGCTGGCGCTTGTGCAGGTCGAAGTGGAAGCCGACTTCCTCGCCGAAGTCGCGGATGCGCTTGTGGTTGCTGGCGATGTCTTCGGCGCTGCTGCCGTACTTGCGCTGCAGGTGCTCGACCAGGTCCTCGCCTTCGGCGGGCATGTCGGCATTGAGTTCGAAGGGCTTGATCTGCAGTTCGACGTCGATCTCGCCTTCGACGCGCTGGATGGCTTCGAGCAATCCGCAAAGGCCGATGGCGCACCAGGGGCAGACTACGTCTGAGACGAAATCGAGGGTGATGGCTTCGCGCATACGGGCGATCTCCGCCTTGGGGTTTCGGTGTTCAAGCATGGACCTTTTTGCCCTGGGTGATCCAGTGCCGGCGGGGAGTGGTGTAGCTACTCCTCTCTGATGACTTTATGTTTTATTTTTATCTATTTGATATATAAGGAATATTTATATTCTAGAAATGACTTTAACTCAGGCGTGCTTCCAACTGCCCAGGTACAGGCTACAGGCCTTGCCTTACCTGGACTCCGGCGCGATGGCGGGATGCGGAGGAAGTGACTGAGCGTGAGACTATTTCTCTATGTCAATCATAAGCTATTGATATTCAATGATTTATCATGCAAATGTGCAGGTTATTCCTGCCGGAAATCGTATATTCGACATTAGAAATGAAATGCAACCTACTGAAAATAATGGAATTATTTTCGAGGTTTGCTAGCTGTCCTGCCCACGCCCCGGCAACCCGCCCTCACTCGATCGCCCGATCGAGGAAACCCAGGAATTCGACGATGGCGGCAGGCAGATGGCGCCCCTGCAGGGTGACGATCTGCAGCACGCTGGCCTGCATGGTGTCGTCCGCCACCGGCACCGCGACCACGCCTTCGGGCAGGTTGCCGCCCCGGCTGCCCAGGGAACTGATGAACATCAGCGTCCCGGCCGCCAGGGCGAAGGCCTTCAGGCTTGCCATGGAGTTGGTGGTGAATACCGGCTCCATGGACAGCCCCTGGGTGGCCAGCGCGGTGTCGACCAGTTGGCGCTGCGTGCGCTGCTGGTCCGGCAGGGCCATGGGCTCGGACGCCAGGTCGGCCAGGGTGACCTGTTCCCGCGTGGCCAGCGGATGGTCGCGCGGCACCAGCACGTGCATCGGCCGGCGCACGATGCGTTCCACCTTCACCCCGGCCGGCGCGGAATAGCTGTAGGTGATGCCGATGTCGGCGCTGCCGTCGCCGACGCGCGCGCAGATATCCGCCGAGTTGCCCACCCAGACGTGGAAGCGCACGCCCGGGTAGGTGCGGCGGTAGTCCGCGAGTATCCGTGGCAGCCAGTCGATGGCGAAGCCCTCGTAGGCCGCCAGGCGCACCAGGCCGCGGTGCGGGCCCTGCAGTTCGCGCACGTCCGCCAGGGCCCTTTCGGTGTCCAGGGCGATGCGCCTGGCGCGCTGGGCCAGCAGTTCGCCGGCCGGGCTGAGCAGCATGCCGCGCGGCCGCCGTTCGAACAGCTCGACACCCAGTTCCTGTTCCAGGCGGGCGATTTGCCGGCTGATCGCCGAGCCGGAGACGTGCAATCGGGCCGAGGCCTCGGTGATGGAGCCGCTGCGAGCCACTTCCAGGAAGTAACGCAGGGCTAGATGCTGCATGGCGGTTGTGCTTTGCATAAAAGGCAAGGGTGGCTGCGAATTAATGAAATTGTGGCATCGCGCGCGGACTGCTAACAATCCTCGCCGACAGACCGGGCAGAACAACAACAACGAAACCCCTCTGGGAGATCATCGATGTCCGTATTCACCGGCGAGGCGATTGCCGAGGCCACCGCCATCCGCCAGCAACTGCACAGCCACCCCGAACTCAAGTACGAAGAGCACGCCACCGCCGACCTCGTCGCCGCCTTCCTGCGCCGCCATGGCTACGAGGTGCGCACCGGCGTGGCCGGGACCGGCGTCGTCGCGCTGCTCGATACCGGCCGCCCCGGCCCCACCATCGGCCTGCGCGCCGACATGGATGCCTTGCCGATCCAGGAAGACACCGGGTTGCCCTATGCCTCGCGGACGCCGGGCAAGATGCACGCCTGCGGCCACGACGGACACACCGCCTCGCTGCTGCTGGCCGCCGGCCGGCTCGCCCGGCACCACGACCATCTTCGCGGGCGCATCAAGCTGCTGTTCCAGCCCGCGGAGGAAGGTGGCCTGGGCGCCGAACGAATGATCGAGGAGGGCGCGCTGGAGGGCGTCGAGGCCATCTTCGGCTACCACAACCGCCCGGGCTATCCGCTGGGCCGGGTGTTCGCCAAGGCCGGGCCGAGCATGGGCGGCAGCTCGCTTTACGAGGTCATCATCAGCGGCAAGGGCGGCCACGCCTCGCGCCCGGACCTGGCCATCGACCCGATCTTCGTCGGCGCGGCGGTGGTCCAGGCGCTGCAGGGCGTGGTCGGCCGCCGCCTGTCGCCGCTGGAGTCCGGGGTGGTGACGGTCACGCAGTTCCATGGCGGCAACAGCCAGAACGTCATCCCCGGCCAGGCGACGCTGATGATCAACACCCGCGACGGCTCGCCGGCAGCCGCCGCGGTGATCGACGAGACGCTGCGCCGCGTCGTCGCCCAGGTCTGCCAGGCCCATGGCGCCAGCGCCGAGCTGGCGCGGACGATGCGCATCCCGGCGCTGGTCAACGATGCCGCCGAAACCGCCTTCGTGGTGGAAACCGCCATCGACGCCCTCGGCGCGGACAAGGCGGGCTACATGCACCAGCTTCCCACCATGGGGGCGGAAGATTTCGCTTTCTACCTGGAGAAAGTGCCGGGTTGCTATTTCTTCGTCGGCAACGGCGAGGACGGCGCCTACCTTCACCATCCGCACTACGACTATCGCGACGAAATCCTGCCCGTCGCGGCGGGCATGTTCGTCGCCATCGCCGAGCGGCGCCTCGGGGCCAATCCCTGAGCGAAGGCACTCACGGGCCCGCGCCGCGCCGCCATCCTGCGGCGGCGCCGAGGCGGGCCATCCGGCAACCCGTGCAGGCCAGCTTCGCCGCGCCCCCGAGCGGCCGGCGGCTGGCAAAGGAAAATTCACCATGCAGCGTTTCTTCAACGCCATCGAGCGGGCGGGCAACAAGCTCCCGCACCCGGTCGTCCTGTTCGCCTGGCTGTGCCTGGGCGTCGCGCTCCTGTCCTGGGCGCTGGCGGCGTCCGGGGTGTCCGGCGTCCATCCCAAGACCGGCGACCTGGTCACGGTCAGGAGCCTGGTTTCCGGCGAGGGCCTGGTCTTCGCACTGACCTCGGTGGTCAGGAACTTCGTCAGCTTCCCGCCGCTGGGCGCGGTGCTGGTCATCCTGCTGGCCATCGGCGTGGCCGACAAGACCGGGCTGGTCGGGGCGCTGATGCAGGTGAGCGTGATGAAGGCCCCGCGCTACCTGACCACCTTCGTCATCTTCCTCGTCGGCATGTGCAGCCACGTGGCCGCCGACGCCGCCTTCGTCATCCTCATCCCGCTGTCGGCGATGATCTTCCAGGCCACCGGGCGCAACCCCCTGGTCGGCGCGGTGACCGGCTTCGTTGCGGTGGGGGCGGGCTACGATGCCAGCCTGCTGATCACCCCGACCGACGTGATCCTCTCCGGGATCACCACCAGCGCGGCGCAGACCATCGACCCCGCGGCCTACGTCTCGCCCATCGACAACTACTATTTCGTCGCCTGTTCCGCCGTGCTGCTGTCGGTGATCGGCGCCTTCATCATCGAGCGCGTCGTCGAGCCCCTGGCCGGCCCGTACCGCGGCAGCGTGGTGGTCGACATCCAGCCGATCAGCGCGCGGGAGCTCAAGGGGCTGAAGCGCGCCGGCTGGGCGGCGTTGGTGCTGGCCGCCCTGGTCCTCGCCGCGGTGCTGCCGGCCGGCTCGCCGCTGCGCAACCCCGAGGGCGGGCTGGTGCCTTCGCCGTTCCTCACCAGCGCGGTGGCCGTTTTCGCCATCTTCTTCCTGGTCCTGGGCTGGGTCTACGGCCGCAGCGTGGGGAAGATCGGCGACGCCCGCGATGCCATCGGCTTCATGGCCGAGGCGATCAAGGAGCTGGCGCCGACCCTGGTGCTGTTCTTCGCCATCTCGCAGTTCCTCGCCTGGTTCAAGTGGACGCACCTGGGCGAATGGATCGCCGTCGGCGGCTCGCACCTGCTCGACAGCAGCGGCTTCGGCGGCATCCCGCTGGTGCTGGCGTTCCTGGGCCTGGTGACGCTGATGAACCTGTTCATCACCTCGGGTTCGGCGCAGTGGTCGCTGATGGCCCCGATCTTCGTGCCGATGCTGATGCTGGTGGGCTTCGAGCCGGCCTTCGTGCAGGCGGCGTACCGCATCGCCGATTCCTCGACCAACATAGTCACGCCCATGAGCCCCTACTTCAGCCTGTGCCTGGCCTTCCTGCAGCGCTACCAGAAGGATGCCGGGATCGGCACCCTGGCGTCGAT
The DNA here is from genome assembly GCF_001586155.1 of Pseudomonas citronellolis. Classification (NCBI taxonomy): domain Bacteria; kingdom Pseudomonadati; phylum Pseudomonadota; class Gammaproteobacteria; order Pseudomonadales; family Pseudomonadaceae; genus Pseudomonas; species Pseudomonas citronellolis. The sequence continues at coordinate 3,654,416 of NZ_CP014158.1, read as the reverse complement.
GACCATTCCGGTGGCCCTGGGCTTCCTGCTGTGCTGGACGCTGTTCCTCATCCTCTGGATGGAGCTGGGGCTGCCGATAGCCCCCGGTGTGGGCCTGTATCTCGACTGAACGAGGGCCGGGCGAGCGCGCGCCCGGCCCGCGGCTTCAGAAGTCGACGGTGGCGGACACCCGCAGGGTGCGCGGCTCGCCCTGGGTCAGGTAGCCGCCGATGGTGGAGGCCCAGTAGTCCTCGTTGGCGACGTTTTCCAGGTTGGCGCGCAGGGTCACCTCGCGCTGCTCGACCTTGAAGCGGTAGCGGGCGCCCAGGTCGACGCGGGTCCAGGCCGGGATGCTGAGGTTGTTGGCCTGGTCCAGGTACTGGCCGCCGGTGCGCAGCAGGCGGCCATTGAGCGCCAGGCCGTCGAGGCCGGGCACGTCCCAGTCGGCGCCGAGGTTGTACTGGAAGCGCGGCACGCCGATGGCGCGGTTGCCGTCGTTGGCGCCGCCGGCGGTGTTGCGCAGCTCGGTGTCGATCCAGGTGGCGCCGGCCAGCAGGCGCAGGCCTTGCAGCGGTTCGCCGAACAGGTTCAGCTCGACGCCGCGGTTGCGTTGTTCGCCATCGACGCTGAAGACCTTGGTGTCCGGGTCGGTGACGCTGGTGGGCTGTTCGATGCGGTAGAACGCCAGGTTGCCGCCGTAGCTGCCGAAGTCCAGCTTGGCGCCCACTTCGATCTGCTTGGAGCGCTGCGGGGCGAACACCTCGCCGACGTTGACCGCGGTGGAGGGCGCGGTGGGGCCGGCGGCCAGGCCTTCGATGCGGTTGGCGTACAGCGACAGGTAGTCGGTGGGCTTGACCACGATGCCGTACACCGGCGTGGTGATGGACTCGCGGTAGTCGGCGTTGCGCACGCCGGCGTAGCTCCAGCCGTCGGTGCCGATGCTCTGGCGGCGCACGCCGAGGGTCAGCAGCACGCGGTCGTCGAGAAAGCCCAGGGTGTCGGAGGCGGCGGCGCTGCGGTTGCGCGTCTTGCCGACGATGCCGGGGTCGTTGTAATCGCCGCCGGAGTAGGTGGTGGCCGGCTTGGCAACCTGCACGGGGCGGTACAGGTTGGCCGGGTACTTGCTCAGGGCCATGCGGTAGGCGCTGCGCTGCTCGGCCCAGATGCCGGCCAGGCCGAGGTTCAGCTGGTGGCTCACCGCTCCGGTGTGGAAGCGGCCGTTGAGACCGGCCATGGCGCTCTTGTTGTCCTCGTCGTGGGTGGCGTCCATGGTGCCGCCGCCGGCGGTTCCGGCGTTGTCGCTCAGGGTCAGCGAGGAGTAGCTGCCGTTCTCGCGGGTGTGCTTGGCACCGCCGGAGAGGTAGACCGTCCAGTTGTCGTTCAGGTCGTACTCGCCGCGGAACATGCCGTAAGTGTCTTCCAGCTGCGAGTAGCTCCAGGCCTGGCCGTAGTTGCTGTCGGCGTCGGGCGCGTGGGGGATGCTGGTGACGCCGCTGCCGACGTAGACCACCGGGCGGCCCTGGTTGATGCGCTGCTTCTGGTAGCCGAAGTCGCTGCTCAGGCGCAGGCGTTCGCCGCGGTAGTCGAGGTTGACGCTGGCCAGCTTGTAGCGCTGGGCGTTGTCGTCGATGGCGCTGTCGCCTTCGCGCTGGGCCAGGTTGAGCCGCGCGCCGAAGCGGTTGTCTTCGCCGAAGCGCTGGCCCAGGTCGAGGTGTTCGCCGACCTGGCTGTCGCTGCCGTAGTCCAGGGCGAAGCTGCGCGTGGGGACGTCCTCGGCGTGCTTGGTCTGCAGGTTCACCGCGCCGCCGATGCCGCTGCCGCTGGGCGTCACGCCGTTGATGAAGGCGTTGGAGCCCTTGAACAGCTCGACGCGCTCCAGCGACTCGGTGCCGATGATCTGCCGCGGCGTCACGCCGTACAGGCCGTTGAGCGAGACGTCGTCGGTGCTCAGCGGCAGGCCGCGGATGACGAAGATCTGCGAGAAGTTGCCGTAGCCGTTGCCCTGGCGCACCGCGGCGTCGTTGAGCAGCACGTCGCCGACGGTCTGCGCCTGCTGGTCCTTGATGGCCTGCGCGGTATAGCTGGAGAAGGCGAAGGGCACGTCCTGCATGTCCTGGTTGCCCAACATGCCCAGCCGGGCGCCGCGGGCCACCTGGCCGCCGGCATAGGCCGGCGGCAGTTCGCCGGGGGCCTGGGCCACGGCGCTGACGGTGGTGACGCCCATCTCCAGGGCCTCGCCGTCCCGGGCGATGGGCTCGACGCCGTAGCCGCTGGGCTTGCGCACCAGGCGGTAGCCGCTGCCTTCCAGCAGGCGCATCAGGCCGTCCTCGGCGTCGTAGCTGCCTTTCAGGCCGTCGCTGTGGCGGGCGTTCAGCGTGGCGGCCTCGAAGGCCAGGGGCACGCCGGCCTGGGCGGCGAAGCGGGCCAGCACCTCGCCCAGCGGGCCGGGGGCGATGTCGTACTGGCGCTGCACGCTGGCGGTTTCCGCGGCCAGGGCGGGCAGGGTGGCGCCCTGTAGGGCGAGGCCGATGGCCAGGGCGAGGGTGTGGGACTTCAGGCGGAGGCGGGTGGTCATGCGGTGATCCTGTCGGCGCGAGGAGTGAATGAGGTGTTTCCTCCTTCACCGGACGAGCAGGAAAAAGGTGTCATGGTGGATGAAAAATTTTTCGGGGGTCGTTGGGGCGGCGTAGCGGCGGGGTTCAGGCGGGCTCCAGGGTCACCCAGTAGCGCGTCAGGCTGCTGACCTTCAGCGGCAGCATGTCGGCCAGCAGGCGCAGGCCGGCGTCGTCGTTGCCCAGGGGGATGGCACCGCTGACGCGCAGCCCGGCCAGCTGGGGCGCGCAGCGCAGTACGCCGTTGCGGTAGCGGCCCAGTTCGGCCAGCAGGGCGTCCAGGCGCATGTCCTGGGCCAGCAGCATGCCGTTTTCCCAGCTGCTGGCATTGGCGTCCGCCGTCTGCACGGCCTGCAGGGCGCCGGCGCTGAACAGCAGTTGCTGGCCGGCCTCGACCTGGCGCCGCGCGGCGGTGGCGAAGGGTTCCACGGCGACGCTGCCTTCCAGCACGGCCACCCGGCACGTCTCGCCCAGGTCGCGCACGGCGAAGCGCGCGCCGGCGGTGCGCAGCAGGCCCTGGCGGCTTTCCACCAGGAACGGCCGCGGCGCGGGCGCCGGGTCGGCGTGGGTGGCGACGAGGATTTCGCCGTCGAGCAGGCGCAGGCGGCGTTCCCGCGGGCTGAAGCGGATGTCCACGGCGCTGCCGGTGTTGAGCGTCAGCAGGCTGCCGTCGGGCAGTTGCACGCGCTTGCGCTCGCCAGTGGCGGTGCGCTGGTCGGCGCTCCATTCGGCCCAGGGCAGCTGGCGCGCGCCCAGCCAGGCCGCGGGCGCCACCGCCAGCAGCAGGCCCAGGCGGTTGAGCATCTGCCGCCGGCTCAGGCCGCGTTCGCCCAGGTGTTGCAGGCTCTGCCGGCCCATGCCCGGCGGCAGTTGCTGCAGGCCGCCGAGCAGGCTTTCGGCGCGGCGCCAGGCTTCGGCGTGCTGCGCGCTACGCCCGCGCCATTGCTCGATGGATTGCTCGATGGCCCGCAGGTCGGCGGCGCTGGCCGGGCGTTCGCCCAGGCGCACCAGCCAGTCGGCGGCTTCGCCGAGGATGCGCGGGTCCAGCGTCTGCTCGTGCATCAGGCCAGGCTCAGGCAGGCGATGAAGGCCGCGCGCATGTAGCGCTTGACGGTCGCCAGGGACAGGCCCAGGCGCTCGGCGATGGCCGGGTAGGTGAGGCCGTCCAGCTGCGCGAGCAGGAAGGCTTCGCGGGTGAGGGCGGGCAGTTCGCCCAGCGCCGCATCGATGCGCTCCAGGGTTTCCAGGATCAGTTCGCGGGCCTCCGGGCCGGGGGCCAGTTCCTCGGGCAGCGCGGCGAGGGCTTCGAGGTAGGCGCGTTCCAGTTCCTGACGGCGCCAGCGGTCCACCAGCAGGCCCTTGGCGATGTGGGTGAGCAGGGCGCGCGGGCGATCGCCGACGTCGCTCAGCGGCCGGCGCAGCAGGCGCAGGAAGGTGTCCTGGGCCAGGTCGGCGGCATCCCAGGCGTTGCCCAGGCGGCCGCGCAGCCATTGCTGCAGCCAGCCGTGGTGGCGTTCGTAGAGGGTGTGCAGGTGCTGGTCGGCGGAGGGTTCGGCGAATGCCACGGTGTCGTGCGCCAGATGATCATTTGCGAATGACTCTCATTTTATGTCGGTTCCGCCGCGCGGCGCAATGCCGTGATGCCGCAGCCGGTCGGCGCATGTGCCGGGCGCCGTCATCGGCACTGGAATTGCCGCGCAGACGCGCTACCTTGAGCCTGTCCCGAATGCATAATTCGAGGGTTTGCCTTCTTCGGCGGACGGCTTTGCCGTTCGCGGTCGAAACCTCAAGTCATCCAGCAGAAACGGAGCACATCATGGCTCGCACCACGCCCATCGAGCTTTATCGCAACATCGGCATAGTCGCGCACGTGGACGCCGGCAAGACCACAACCACCGAGCGCATCCTGTTCTACACCGGGGTCAACCACAAGATGGGCGAGGTGCACGACGGGGCGGCGACCATGGACTGGATGGTGCAGGAGCAGGAGCGCGGCATCACCATCACCTCGGCGGCCACCACCGCCTTCTGGCAGGGCTCGACCAAGCAGTACCCGCACAAGTACCGCTTCAACATCATCGACACCCCCGGCCACGTCGACTTCACCATCGAGGTGGAGCGCTCGCTGCGCGTGCTCGACGGTGCCGTGGTGGTGTTCAGCGGCGCCGACGGCGTCGAGCCGCAGTCCGAGACGGTGTGGCGCCAGGCCAACAAGTACCACGTGCCGCGCCTGGCCTACGTGAACAAGATGGACCGCCAGGGCGCCGACTTCCTGCGCGTGGTCGAGCAGATCAAGCGGCGCCTGGGCCACAACCCGGTGCCGATCCAGCTGGCCATCGGCGCGGAGGAGAACTTCAACGGGCAGATCGACCTGGTGAAGATGAAGGCCATCTACTGGAACGACGACGACCAGGGCACCAGCTACCGCGAGGAACCGATCCCCGCCGAGCTGCAGGCGCTGGCCGAGGAGTGGCGCGCGCACATGATCGAGGCCGCCGCCGAGGCCAACGACGAGCTGATGAACAAGTACCTCGAGGGCCAGGAGCTGAGCCTGGAGGAAATCAAGGCCGGCCTGCGCCAGCGCACCCTGGCCAACGAGATCGTCCCGGCGGTGCTGGGTTCCTCGTTCAAGAACAAGGGCGTGCCGCTGGTGCTGGACGCGGTGATCGACTACCTGCCGGCGCCCTCGGAAATCCCGGCGATCAAGGGCACCCACCCGGACGACGAGGAGAAGCACGACGAGCGCCACGCCGACGACAACGAGCCGTTCTCCTCGCTGGCCTTCAAGATCGCCACCGACCCCTTCGTCGGCACCCTGACCTTCACCCGCGTCTACTCCGGCGTGCTGAGCAGCGGCGACGCGGTGCTCAACTCGGTGAAGGGCAAGAAGGAGCGCGTCGGGCGGATGGTGCAGATGCACGCCAACCAGCGCGAAGAGATCAAGGAAGTGCGCGCCGGCGACATCGCCGCGCTGATCGGCATGAAGGACGTCACCACCGGCGACACCCTGTGCGCCATCGACAAGCCGATCATCCTCGAACGCATGGACTTCCCCGACCCGGTGATCTCGGTGGCGGTGGAGCCGAAGACCAAGGCCGACCAGGAGAAGATGGGCATCGCCCTGTCCAAGCTGGCACAGGAAGACCCGTCGTTCCGCGTGAAGACCGACGAGGAGACCGGGCAGACCATCATTTCCGGCATGGGCGAGCTGCACCTAGACATCATCGTCGACCGCATGCGCCGCGAGTTCAACGTCGAGGCCAACATCGGCAAGCCGCAGGTGGCCTACCGCGAGGCGATCCGCAAGAAGTGCGAGATCGAGGGCAAGTTCGTCCGCCAGTCCGGCGGGCGCGGCCAGTTCGGCCATTGCTGGATCCGCTTCGAGCCGGGCGACGAGGGCAAGGACGGCCTGGAGTTCCACAATGAGGTGGTCGGCGGGGTGATCCCGCGGGAGTTCATCCCGGCGATCCAGAAGGGCATTGAGGAGCAGATGCAGAACGGCGTGCTCGCCGGCTACCCGCTGATCGGCCTGAAGGCCACGGTGTACGACGGCTCGTACCACGACGTCGACTCCAGCGAGATGGCCTTCAAGATCGCCGCCTCCATGGCCACCAAGCAGCTCTCGCAGAAGGGCGGCGCGGTGCTGCTGGAGCCGGTGATGAAGGTCGAGGTGGTGACCCCCGAGGACTACATGGGCGACGTGATGGGCGACCTGAACCGCCGCCGCGGCCTGATCCAGGGCATGGAAGACACCCCGGCGGGCAAGGTGATCCGCGCCGAGGTGCCGCTGGGCGAGATGTTCGGCTACGCCACCGACGTGCGCTCCATGTCCCAGGGGCGCGCCAGCTACTCGATGGAGTTCACCAAGTACGCCGAGGCGCCGGCGAACATCGCCGATGCCATCGTGAAGAAGAACAACGGGTGAGCCTGCGCTTCACGCGCAGGCCGCGCCGAGGCGCTTTGCGTAGGATGGGTTGAGCTTGCGATACCCATGCTGCCGTGGTGATGGGTATCGCTTCGCTCAACCCATCCTACGGGCCTGCGATTCGCGCGCAGAGCGCGCTCCTACAGGGTGTGGTGTGGGTGGGGCGGCGTAGCGGATCTTATCCGCGATCCGCGCCGGAACGTCCGGCTATCGCGGACAAGGTCCTACGTTCCAGGAAGCACGGCTTTTCGTAGGATGGTGTTGAGCGAAGCGATACCCATCGCCGCAACCGCATGGGTTTCAAGCTCAACCCATCCTACGAAGAGCACCTCGGCGCAAGACAGGGGGGAGGGGTGTACCTTGCAGCCGCTCCATCAGGACCGATACAGCATCGGCCTGCGCAGCCGCAGGTAGCTGTAGCCCTCGCGGACCATGGCGATGCGTTCCGGCTCAAGGTCGGCGATCAGCAGTTCCCCGGCCTGTTTCGCCCGGGCCATCACCTGGCCGTCCGGGGCCACCACGCAGCTCAGGCCGCAGTATTCCAGCTCGCCTTCGCTGCCCTGGAAGTTGGCGTAGGCGAGGAACACCTGGTTCTCGTAGGCGCGGGTGGGCACCAGCACCTGGCAGACGAACTCGTAGGGATGCATGTTGGCCGTCGGCACCAGCACCAGGTCGGCGCCGGCCAGGGCCAGGGTGCGCACGGCCTCGGGGAACTCGACGTCGAAGCAGATCAGCAGGCCGAGCTTCCAGCCGTCCAGCTCGACGATCGCCGGCGGCTCGTCCGAGGGGCTGAACTGGTCGCGGTCAAGGTCGCCGTACAGGTGCGTCTTGCGGTAGTTGGCGCGGCGCTCGCCGCGGCGGTTGATCAGTTGCACGCTGTTGAACGGCGCGCCGGCCGGGTTGCTTTCCGGGTAGCCGTAGAGGATGCCGACGTCGAACTCCCGGGCGATCCCCGCCACCGTCTCGGCGATGGCGCCGTCGGCGGCTTCGGCCAGGGCGGCGACGCGTTCGGCGCCGATGTTGTAGCCGCTGGCGAACATTTCCGGGCAGACCAGCAGGTCCGCGCTCTGGGCGGCCGCGCGTTGCGCGGCCTCCCGTAGCCGGCGCAGGTTGCCGGCGAGGTCGTTGGGCCCCGGGGGGCACTGGTAGAGGGCGAGGCGCATGGCGCTTCCTCCTTGGTCAGTCGGGCAGGGCCACGGGGCCCAGTTCGGCATAGCGGTCGCCGGGGCCGGGGTTGTCCGGGTGGGTGGCGCCGCCGAAGTGGTGCAGGATGCCCCACACAGCGTTCAGCGAGGTCTGTACCGCGCCTTCGACCCAGGCCGGGGTCCAGGATACATCGTCGCCGGCGATGAAGATGCCGCGCTGCTCGGCGGGCAGGTCGTCCTGCATGAAGTGCGAGTACATGCGGTGGTTGTAGCGGTAGTGGCCGGGCAGGGCGCCCTTGAAGGCGCCGAGGAAGTGCGGGTCGGCCTCCCAGGACACGGTGATGGGGTTGCCGATCACGTGGCTGGCGATGTCCACCTTCGGGTAGACCTTCTTCAAGGCATCCAGCGCAAGCTGCACGCGCTTCTCCACTGGGTGCGGCAGCATCTTCATGGCGTCGCTCATCCAGGAGTAGGACAGGCAGATCACCCCGGGCTTGTCGTCGCCATTGTCGAACAGGTAGGTGCCGCGGGTCAGGCGGTCGGTGAGGGTCATGCTCATGACGTCGCGGCCGGTCTGCGGGTCCTTGTCCTTCCAGAACGGCCGGTCGACCATGACGAAAGTCTTCGACGACTGCATGTAGCGGGTGCGGTCCAGGGCCATCCACATTTTCTGCGAGAACAGCGCTTCCTCGCATTCGATCTGGGTGGTCAGCAGCCAGCTCTGGCAGGTGGTCAGCACCGCGGCGTATTCGCGGGTGTCGCCCCAGTAGTCGGTGACCGCCAGGTTGCCGCTGGCGGCGCGGGCGATCTTCTTCACCCCCGGGCGCGGCGCGCCATTGTGCAGTTTGGCCAGGGAGGTGCCGGCCGGCCAATGCGCGCAGCGCTCCGGCACGTGGTTCCAGATGCCGCGCGGCACCTGCTCGACGCCACCGACCACCAGGTGCTGGTGGTCGTCGCAGTTGGTCATCACCACGCGGAAGATCTCCAGCATGGAGTTGGGGAAGTCCGAGTCCCAGCCGCCGGTGCCGAAGCCGACCTGGCCGAAGATTTCGCGGTGATGGAAGGACAGCCGCGAGAAGGCCTTGGAGGTGGCGACGAAGTCATAGAAGGTGCGGTCGTCCCACAGCGGCACCAGTTCGTCCCACAGCGCCTTGAGCTTGACGGTGTCGCGTTCGCGGATGGCGTCCTGAATCTCGGAGAAGCGCGCGCCGTCCTCCAGGGCGTCGGCCCAGGCCTGGGCGACCTCGCGGAAGATCTGCGGCAGGTCGTCGATCTTCTCCGCGTAGTGGCTGGTGCCTTCCAGGTCCACCACGGTGCTGCCGGAGGCCGGCGTCAGCGGGTTGGGGAAGGGTTTGGTCTCAAGACCCAGCTTGTCCACGTAGTGGTAGAAGGCCGTGCTGGAAACCGGGAAGCGCATGCCGCCGAGTTCTGCGATGACGCCCTCGGCGCCCTCAAAGGGCTCCGAACGCAGCCGGCCGCCCAGCTTGGAGGCCTCGTAGACCACCGGTTTCAGGCCCAGCTTCATCAGTTCGTAGGCCGCCACCAGCCCGGCGATGCCCGCACCGACGATGGCCACTTCCTGGCCGTGGTTGTGCGCCGGGATGCTGCCCAGGCCCGCCGGGTGTTCCAGCCAGTCGTCGAAGGCGAAGGGGAAGTCCGGGCCGAAGATGGTCACCGGTTGCTTGCCGGGGGTATGGGGGTGGCGGTTGTTGTGCATTTATCTCTCCCAAGGATTCTGGCGTGCCTGGCCCTTGTTCCAGCATTGCCCAGGCAGGTGTCTCTTGCACCGCCGCACGCGCTCCGCAGCCGGCCTTCCGATGGATGGCGCGAACGCGGAGAGGGCAAGCCTGGCCAGGCTTGTCGGCCGGCCCTGGCGGGCCGGCGCTGGTGCACATGGTGGCAAAGCCGGTCGTTGAAATGAATCCGCCAATCTGCAAAATGACGGAGCTATTCCAGGCAATTCAACCAATGGATTCGACAAAATGACGAGAAACGCCGATGCGGCCCTGCTCAGCCTCCTGCGCGCCAATGCCCGCGAGTCGGTTTCCGAGCTGGCGCGCAAGCTCGGGGTGTCGCGCTCCACGGTGCAAAGCCGGATCGAGCGCCTGGAGCAGCAGGGCATCATCAGCGGCTATTCGATCAAGGTGGCCGACAGCTACGCGCAGTCGCTGGTGCGCGCCCACGTGCTGGTGACGGCGCTGCCCAAGCTGTCGCACCCGGTGGTGCAGGCGCTGGAGAAGATTCCCGAGGTGAAGACGCTGCACTCGGTGAGCGGCCAGTTCGACATGATCGCCATTGTCGAGGCCCTGTCGATCCGCGACCTGGATGCCTTGCTCGACCGCATCGGCGCGCTGGACGGGGTGGAGCGCACCATGTCGTCGATCATTCTCTCCACCCGCATCGACCGCTAGGGCGGCAATGGACTCCCGCTATTGCCCGGCATTGGCTATTCGGCGGCCCGGCAACGACGGCTAAGGTAGCTCCATTCCCGCAACCGGCGGGCCCCACTGGAGAGAGACATGAGTGCACGTATCGAATGGGCCGGGCAGTCCCCCAGCGCCTACAAGGCCATGCTCGGGCTGGAGCAGGCGCTGGCGAAGTCCGGCCTGGACCATGGCCTGCTGGAGCTGATCCGCCTGCGCGCCTCGCAGATCAACGGCTGCGCCTACTGCGTGAACATGCACGCCGACGACGCGCGCAAGGCCGGCGAGAGCGAGGCGCGCCTGCAGACACTCAGCGTCTGGCGCGAGACCAACTTCTTCAGCGCTCGCGAGCGCGCCGTGCTGGCCTGGGTGGAAAGCCTCACCCTGCTGGCCGAGAAGCACGCCCCGCAGGCGCAGTTCGACGCCCTGCGCGAACACTTCAACGACACCGAGATCGTCGACCTGACCCTGGCCATCGCCACCATCAACGCCTGGAACCGCTTCGGCGTCGGCATGGCCATGGTGCCCTGAACAGCCGGCTGCGGGCCCTCGTCACCCGGAAAAGACGATTTTCCGACGCGAGGTGAGTGGAAAGGGCATGAAGGAGGGCTTTCCCAGAGGCTTTCGGCATAAGTCAATAGGCCGGAACGGGCTGCTGAGATCGTTTCGGCATCGGCCTTATAGGAAAACGGTCAATGGACGCGTCAAGATATTGCTAGCTTTACAACTTGGAGCGCCAAGTTTCTGTTTTATAAAGTTTTTCAAAAAAATGGCGCCAAGGAAGGGAGCATGCTCGAAGTAGCGTCGAAACGGCGTCGCCTGCTGGTGGTCGATCCCTGCGATGACTGCCAGCGATTATTGCCCGGGCTCCGGGCAGCAGGGTGGGAGGTGGACAGTTGCGGGCTCGACGTGGCGAGCGAACGCAACTGCGACGTCGGCCTGCTGCGTCTGCATCCGCAACACCTGGAGCGCCCGGAGTCGGTGAAGGACCTCATCACCCGCAGCGGCACCGAGTGGATCGCGGTGCTCAGCCCGGACGCGTTGCCCATCCAGGAGGTGGGCGATTTCGTCTGCGAATGGTTCTTCGATTTCCATACCCTGCCGTTCGACGTGGCGCGGGTGCAGGTCACCCTCGGCCGCGCCTTCGGCATGGCGCGCCTGCGCGGGCGCGGCGGTACCTACCACAGCCTGGAGCACCAGCACGAGCTGCTCGGCGAGAGCCGCTCGATGCAGGAGCTGCGCCGCCTGCTGGCGAAGTTCGCGCCCACCGAGTCGCCGGTGCTGATCCGCGGCGAGAGCGGCACCGGCAAGGAGCTGGTGGCGCGTACCCTGCACCGCCAGTCGCGGCGGGCCAACCGGCCGTTCATCGCGATCAACTGCGGGGCCATTCCCGAGCACCTGATCCAGTCCGAGCTGTTCGGCCACGAGAAGGGCGCCTTCACCGGCGCGCACCAGCGCAAGATCGGCCGCTTCGAGCAGGCCAACGGCGGCACCCTGTTCCTCGACGAGATCGGCGACCTGCCCCTGGAGTTGCAGGCCAACCTGCTGCGGGTGCTGCAGGAGAAGCAGATCGAGCGCGTCGGCGGCAGCCAGCCCATCGCCGTGGACGTGCGGGTGCTGGCGGCCACCCACCTGGACCTGGAGAACGCCATCCGCACCGGCAGCTTCCGCGAGGACTTGTACTACCGTCTGAACGTGCTGCAGGTGTCGACCCTGCCGCTGCGCGAGCGCAATGGCGACCTGGCGCTGCTGGCCAACCACTTCGCCCACCTCTATAGCGTCGAGACCGGCCGCCGCCCGCGGCGCTTCAGCGACGACGCCCTGGCGGCGATGGCCGAACACGCCTGGCCGGGCAACGTGCGCGAGCTGGCCAACCGCGTGCGCCGTGGCCTGGTGCTGGCCGAAGGCAGGCAGATCGAGGCCCGCGACCTGGGCCTGGAGCGCCAGCGCGGCGGCTCCGGCAAGGTGCCGCTGGTGACCCTGGAGGAGTACAAGCTGGGCGCCGAGCGCCAGGCCATGTGCGACGCCCTGGCCCGCCACGGCGACAACCTGAGCCTGGCGGCGCGCATGCTGGGCATCTCGCGGCCGACCTTCTACCGCCTGCTGCACAAACACCAGCTGCGCTGAGCGAAGCGCAGCAACGACAACGGCCCCGAAAGGGGCCGTTGTCGTATGCGGGGTTCAGAAGTAGTAGGGGAATTTGACGCTGAAGCTGAAGTCCGGGGCATCGGGGCTGATGCCGATGGACAGGTTCGGCACTATGGTCAGGTTGTTGCTCCAGGCGTAGGTCAGGCCCCAGTTGAAGTAGGCCGCGTTGGCGTCGCTGTCGGTGATCGACTGCCAGTCGCCGCCGTCGGGCTTGAGCTTGCTCTTCTGCGAGATCAGGTCGGAGAAGGAGAACGACATGCTGGTCCTTTCGTTCAGCGCGAAGGCCACGCCGGCGCCGACCTGGAACCAGTCGCCCAGGTCCACCTTGCCGCCGAGCTTGGTGCCCTGCTGCGGGCTGATGTCGCTGAAGTCGCGCTCGAAGTTGTGGGTGTAGCTCAGGCTGGCGAAGAGCACCGCCGGGTCGACGGTCTTGACCAGCGAGATGCCCGGTGTGACGGACCAGACGCCGTTGCCGGTGGGCAGGTCGTCGGGCACGTTGAGGCTGTCGTTGTCCGGCGCGCGGACCAGCTTGATGCCGTAGGGGTCCTTGCCGGTGGGGGCTTTCACCCGCAGGCTGAACACCGCGTCCGGACGCGATTCGGTCTCGTCCATGAACTTGTAGGCGATGCCGAGGTTGACGTCGCCCAGGGTCGGGTCGCGGTCGACCTTCTCGTCGGTGGACTGCGCGGTGGAGTTGCCGGCGCCGGCCGAGGAGTAGGTGCTCTCGCGGTAGACCACGGGCACGTTGATGTCGAACTGCCAACGGTTGTTCCAGTTGTAGCGGCCGGTCAGGTCCAGGGTCCAGTTGTCGGCCTTGATGTTGTCCACGCCGATGTTGCCCAGGAAGATGGTGTCCAGCGCCAGGAAGCCGTTGAGGATCAGCTGCTTGGTGTCGTAGTGGGTGTAGGTCAGGCCCGTCTCGAAGCTGAAGGCGCCGTTGCCGAAGAAGCCGCTGGCCTCGTCGTAGAGGTTCTCCACGCTCTTGGGCGGGTTGTTGCTGTCGTCCTTGAGCGATTCGCCGTAGGAGCTTCCGGTGCCCGGCGGCGTCGGCTTGTTGGTGGCAGTGACCAGGCGCTTGGGCTGCGCCGGGGTCGCCGCCGGCTGTTCCTCTACCTGGCGAACCCGCTGCTCGAGCACCATGAGCGCTTTCTGTTGCGACTCGTAGCGTTGCTTGAGCTCGATGAGTTCCTGTTTCAGAGCCTCCACCTCGGCCTCCGTCGCAGCATGGACGAAGGTCGAGGGGAGCAAAGCGGATACACAGATTGCAGTGCGAAGCGTGAGCGATCGGTGCATGGCGCGCTATCCCTATCTTTATCGTTTGGGCACTACTTCCGCCACTGAGCGTAGATCACATTCCCATGGATCGCAGGCCCTTGAGCTGGTCGAGATTGCAATCCAGCGCTCCGACGGAAGGTGCGTTGTTACGCAGGACCACGTTCAGCTGGGTGAGGTTGTTGACCAGGTTGCTGCTACCCAGCAGGTTGGTGGCCTGCACCAGGCCGCCGGCCCCCAGTTGCTGGAGGCTCGAGCCTTGGCCGTTGGCGTTGATCGCCAACTGGATGTTCCCGTTGCCGGGGGACACGGTGACGGTGCCGGCGCCGTTGCTGGCGCTGACCGGGCCGTTCAGGGGCGTGCCCTGGTTGCTTGCGGCGGGCGCCTGGTCGGCTTCGCTCACGTTGATGCCGACATTGTTGTAGGCGGTGTTGTAGTCACCCGCCGAGCGTGCGCTCTGGGTGACGCCCTGGGTCTGGTTGAGCCCCGCGCCACCGACGATGCTGCCGGTCGCGGCCGAGGGTGTGCCGCCGTTGCCGGTTTCCTTGGTGGTGGTGACGTAGAACTGCGGTTTGATGGTGGATTCCTGGATCTGCATGCTCACCTTGGCGCCGATGTTGTCGCCGACGGCGTTTTTCCAGGTACTGCTCATGACGATGCCGAAGCTGATGATGCGCCCGGGCATGACGTAGCGGCCGCGCAATTGGGCCAGCTCCTGGTCGTGCAGCTCGATCGGCCGGAAAATCTCGGAGGCCTGGATCGGCAGGCTGGCCACCAGGCAGGCGGTGGCGAGCAGCGGAATGGTTCTCATCGTTCGCTCCCCGAGAGGATCCCACCTCTCGTTATCGTTTGGCTCACAGGAAGTCGCTCTGGATGAATCCGAAATCCATGAGCTCCGCGTCCTTGACGGGGCGGAAGGTATCGAGGCGGTTCTTCGCGGTCAGGGGTTCCGGCGGGCTCATCAGGGCGTTGGCCCTGTCGTAGCCGGGGCCGATGATGGCGAAGATGATGCCGTTCCAGCCCTTGAGAAAATCTTCTTCCGTGTAGCGCTTGTGGCCGAGCACGGGGTCGCCCACGTAGACGTGGCCGTTGTGCGTGCGCTGCAGCACGACGAAATGCTTGTAGCCGCGCACGTCCAGCAGCACGATCACCGGAATGGTCAGCTTCTCCAGGGAGGAGACCGGGATGCGGTAGCCGCGGGCCCGCATGCCGATGCTTTCCAGGTAGGTCTTCATGTCCAGCATGGAGAAGCCCTGGGTACGCACCAGTTGGGGGTCGGCCTTGACCAGCATGCCGCGGATGACGAACTCCTCGTCGACGTCGAGGTTGTAGCCGGTGCGCAGGATGGTGGCCAGTGCGGCGGCGCCGCAGCTGAAGTCGGTCTTCTGCTCCACCAGGTTGCTGAAGCGACGTTCGCGGATGCTCTCCACATGCTTATAGGCCAGCGTGCCCCCGGGCAGTATGGCGAAGGGCAGCTGCGCGGCCTGGAGCAGGCCGGAGCAGAGTGCGAGGAGCAGGAAAGCGAGCGTGCGCATGATCGTGACGCCTATGCCAGCGCTGAGAAAGGGGAGGCTCCGTTGCCGGAGCCTCCAGGTACAGCACGATGTCGCTTAGAAGCCAGTGACTGCGCCAGTGCTTACGCAAGCCTGGCAACCGGCGGCGATGGACAGCGAGTTGCTCTGTTGGTTGCCGACGCCGGCAGCAACGTTCACGCCTACGTTACCCGACACGCCGTTGAGCGAGCTGTTGATGGACGCGTTGTTCACGACCGGGTCCTTCCAGCCGCTGGGAACCAGGACCTGATAGGTAGCCTGGCCACGCAGATCGATGGAGCCCGACTCGCTGAAGTACAGCGGATCCTTGTCCACTTTGTTGCGGTCGTTGTCTTTGTAGTCGTGATGACCACCTTTTTCCGGGTCATCCAGCACTACGCCCGAGCCATGGCCCTGATAGGTGCCATGAGCGTAGAAGCTGGACTTGAGGGTCTTGGTGTCGAAGGTGGCGATGCCCAGGTTGGCTACGTTGTTGCCGCTGGAGGTCTGGCTGGCGCCGCTGTTGGCACCGGCCAGGCGCCCACCGGAAACGGCGGCGGCCATGTCGTTTTTCTGTTGGTTGTAGTTGCCGGCGGCGATGTTGATGCCGACGTTGCCCGAGGCGCCGTTGGCCGAGTTGTTCAGAGCGGCGTTGTTGGCGGTGGAGAAGTTCCAGGCAGTGTTGTTGGTGTTGGTCTGGGTCACCGAAGTGGACGCGTAGGCGGAGCCGAAGATGAAGTGTTCATCCGCGGTGGCCAGCGCGGCGGCATTGGCCTGCTGGTTCATGTCGCCAGCGGCGACGTTGGCCCCGACGTTGCCCGAAGCGCCACCCAGGGAGTTGCTGACACCTGCGGTGTTCTTGGTCCCCTGGTTGATGACGTTGTTGTCGTAGCTGTTCTGGCTATCGGTAACGGTAGCGCTGGCGCCGGCCTGAATCCGCGGGTCCTTGTACGGATCGTACTGCTGTTGGCCGTGATGGTTGTCGTGGTCATGGCCGTGGCGACGGTCACGATCATGGTCATTGCCTGCGTAAACACTTACAGCCATGACTGCCGTAACAGCGAAAACCAGAGGCTTGAGGGCCATTGTAGGTTTCATGGTGTATCTCCTTGCATTTAGTGTGCTTAGTGTTTCTGGTTGTTGGCGTGGGTCAATCTGCGACCCGGATGCTCAAGGTATTGGCAATGCGATTGCCGATACCGGCACTCTGGCTCACCTGGACCACCCCCCGGCTGCCGGCGAATGCCTGGTCGCTGGTGACGACCTGCCGACTGCCCATGGTGGAACCGGCTGGGCCGGAGTTCTGGGACAACGTGATGTTCTGCTGCGACAGCACGTTGTCGTCGACGCTCTGAGGCACCGCGGTGACGCTGATGCTCATGGCGTTGACCTGTTGGTTGGCGGTACCGGCGGCCTGGTTCACGCCCAGGGCGCCGCTGCCGTTGGAGAACGAGTTGCCGGTGATCGAGGCCTTGGCGGCCTGGCTCGGGTCGGCGGTGGTGATGACGGTCTGCTGGAACCGGGTGCTGGCGCCGCCGCTGGTGCCGATGGCGATGGCGCGGCCGTTGGCCTGTTGCTGTTCGTCGCCGGCGGCCTGGTTGACGCTGGCCACGCCGTTGTAGCCGCGCCCGGCGTTGTCGATGCTGGCGTTGTTCACCAGTTGCGGGTCGGCGGCGAAGGCGCTGGAGCAGCAGAGCAGGGCGAGAAGGGGCAGGCGTGCTTTCATGTCAGCGATCTCCCGTCAGCATGCGCAGCGGCGACAGGCCTTGCTGCACGGTGCGATTGACCGAGTTGGAGATGCCGGCGCCACTGCCGCCGCCGCCACCCAGGCTGCCGGACTGCAGCGTCTGGTTGGCGCCGTTGTCCATGCCCACCAGGTTGCCGCCCGGGAGAATCCGCTGGGACAGGCTCGAACCGCTGGTGACGCGGGCGAACTCGGCGTCATCCAGTTCGGCGTTGCCGACCTGGCGGTTGATCTGGGCGGAGATGTTCGGATTGACGGTGATCGGATTCGGATCGGGCACCATGGTCGGGCGGGTGGCGACCCGTGGCTGTACGGTGCGCTGGATGACGATGGTGCCGTCACCCGCTTGAACCGTCGGCGGCAACGCAGCAGCGGTCATGCAGGCGAGGGAGGCGAGCAGTCCGACGATCCTTGAGTCGATGTTCCCCATGATGGCGATCCCTTCTGGTGCGCTGTGCCCTAAACAGCAGTACCGGGATGGAGCAGAAGCCGTGCCGCTTTTGCTTATCGCTTGAAATTCATGGGCTTACGAATTACTGACAGAAACCTCTGAGAGAAACCTGTTTCGCCGTTGAGACAGAAGGATGGGTGGCCATCCCCACCAAAAGTGGGGCAAGTCCTCTGGAATGGGGCTTTGCGTGCAGGCGTATCAGCGTTGAAACAGTTTTTCGTGATGCCATCGTTGTTTGCGTCATTCCTGAGGCTGAGCACTCTCGGGCTGTTTCAGGGCTGATACATGATGGCCACTCAGAGGGGCTTTTGGTACGAATGTGCACTTTTCATTTCAAGGGCTTAGCGAAGGGAATGCGAGTGTTAAGGGAATGATCGCGAGCGCTGCCTGTCTCATTCCACCGCCTGTTCGCGGCCAGGGCCGGAGGGTAGGTTGCGCAGATGCGAGAAATTTTCGTTACACGCTGACCCGCGGCACTGCAATGCAGTAGCATGCCCAGCCTTTCGTCGGGCCCACCAGCGGGGCCGGATGGCTGCACACAAAACAGAAGAAACACGAAAAATGCGCCTTCGGGGGAAGCAGTATGGAGTTTTGGAATGCCTTTCAGGCGTTCGTCCTGGGAGTGGTCGAGGGGCTGACCGAGTTCCTGCCGGTGTCCAGCACCGGGCACCAGATCATAGTCGCCGACCTGCTGGGGTTCGTCGGTGAGCGGGCACAGGCTTTCAACATCATCATCCAGCTGGCCGCCATCCTGGCGGTGGTCTGGGAGTTCCGCGGCAAAATCCTCGAGGTCATCTGCGGCCTGCCCAGCCAGCCTCGCGCACAGCGTTTCACCGTCAACCTGCTGGTCGCCTTCTTCCCCGCAGTGGTGCTGGGCGTGGCCTTCGCCGACCTGATCCACCACTACCTGTTCAACCCCATCACGGTGGCGGCTGCGCTGGTGGTCGGCGGGGTAGTCATGCTCTGGGCCGAGAAGCGCGAGCACCGCATCCGCGCCGAGAGCGTCGACGACATGACCTGGAAGGACGCCCTGAAGGTCGGTTGCGCCCAGTGCCTGGCGCTGGTCCCCGGCACCTCGCGCTCCGGCGCCACCATCATCGGCGGCCTGCTGTTCGGCCTGTCGCGCAAGGCGGCCACGGAGTTCTCCTTCTTCCTGGCCATGCCGACCATGGTCGGCGCCGCCGTCTATTCCGGCTACAAGTACCGCGACCTGTTCCAGCCCAGCGACCTGCCGGTGTTCGCCGTGGGCTTCGTCACCTCCTTCATCTTCGCCATGATCGCTGTGCGCGGGCTGCTGAAGTTCATCGCCAATCATAGCTACGCGATGTTCGCCTGGTACCGCATCGGCTTCGGCCTGCTGATCCTGGCGACCTGGCAGTTCAGCCTGATCGACTGGAGCAGCGCCGCTCCCTGAGGCCGCGCGGATGAACATGGAAAAGGACGGCGTCATCAGCCGCTGGGACGACGACAAGGGCTTCGGCTTCATCCGCCCGCGCGCCGGCGGCGAGGAATTCTTCCTGCACATCTCGGCATTCCGCGGCGACCGCCGGCCCCAGGCCGGCGATGCGGTGCGCTTCGTCGCGGGTTCCGATCGCCAGGGCCGCCCGCGCGCCGAACATGCGCGCCTGGCCGGGCTGGCCGTGGACCTGCCCGAGATCCGCCGCAAGCCGGCGGCGCCTGCCACCCGCGCCAAGGTTCGCAGCGGCCGGCAGATCACCGAGCCGTCCCGGCCGAACGGCTGGGGCAGGACGCTGGGCTGGCTCGCTGCCTTGCTGCTATTGCCTGCGGTTGGCGCCGGCCGCCTGCTGCTCGCCGGCGCCGCGCCCTGGTGGCTGCTGGCCTACCCGCTGTTCAGCCTGGTCGCCTTCTTCGCCTACTGGCGCGACAAGCGCAGCGCCGAGCAGGGCGCCTGGCGCACGCCGGAACAGACCCTGCACCTGCTGGAACTGCTGGGCGGCTGGCCGGGAGCCTTCCTGGCCCAGCGCCTGCTGCGCCACAAGACGCGCAAGCCCAGCTACCAGTTGGTGTTCTGGGCGATAGTGCTGCTGCACCAGGTGTTCTGGCTGGACCGCCTGCTCGGTGGCGTGCTGCTGGCGCGGGTGCTGCCGGCGCTCTGAGCCGCCCTACAGCGGTTCGTCGCTGCGGCCGAAGCCCTCGGCCAGGTAATCGATCAGCGCCCGCACCGCCGGCAGCAGCCCGCGCCGGTGCGGGTACACCGCCTGGATAAAGGCCGCCGGTTCCTGCCAGTCGGGCAGCACCCGCACCAGTTGGCCGCTGGCCAGTTCTTCCAGGCAGTAATAGAGGGGCAGGGTGGTGATGCCCAGGCCGGCCAGCGCCACGTTCTTGCGCAGGTTGAAGTCTTCCGCCGCCAGGCGCGCTTCCAGGGCCAGTTCGCGGACTGCGCCGCCGGGGCCGTGCAACTGCAGGTGCACCTTGCGGTCGTTGCCGATGGCGCCCAGCACCGGCAGCCCGGCCAGGTCGTCCGGGCCCTGCAACCGGCGGCCGCGCAGCAGCTCCGGCGCGGCCACCAGCACTGCCGCGGCCGGGCGCAGGCGGCGGGTGACCAGCGACGGGTCCTCATCGCCGGGGGCGCGCACGCGCAGCGCCACGTCCACGCCTTCGTTGACCAGGTCGACGCGCCTGTTGGTCAGCAGCAGCTCCAGGTTGACCTGCGGATAGCTGGCGAGAAAGCCCGGCAGCATGGCGTTGAGCGACGTCTCGGCCATCGCCACCGGGCAGGACAGGCGCACCCGCCCGCGGGGCTCGGCGCTGAGCTGGGCGACCACCTCGTCGGCCATCTCCGCCTCCACCAGCATCGCCTGGCAGTGCCGGTAGTAGCGCTCGCCGATGGCGGTGAGCGCCAGCTTGCGCGTGGTGCGCTGCAGCAGGCGCGCGTTCAGGCGCGCCTCCAGCTCGGCGACGCGCCGCGACAACCGCGACTTCGGCAGCCCCAGTTCGCGGCCCGCGGCGGCGAAGCCACCGGCTTCCACCACCTTGGCGAAATAGAAGAGATCGTTGAGGTCCTGCATGGGATTGTCTTGCTGATGGGACGATTCATCGCATTTTTGCCGACTTATCGCTCATTGGCTACATGCGTAGCATCCATCCCATCGCTTCCTACCCCCATTCACAGGAGCCACCCCATGAAACTTCTGCACATCGATTCCAGCATCCTCGGCGACGCCTCCGCCTCCCGCCAGCTCAGCCAGGAAGTGGTCCAGGCCTGGGCCGCCGCCGAGCCGGGCGTACAGGTGACCTACCGTGACCTGGCCGCCGACGCCATCAGCCACCTGTCCGCCGCCAGCCTGGTCGCCGCCGGCACCCCGGCGGAACTGCGCGACGCCGCGCAGAAGCACGAAGTCGCCCTGGGCGAGAACAGCATCGAGGAATTCCTCGCCGCCGACGCCATCGTCATCGGCGCGCCCATGTACAACTTCACCGTGCCCAGCCAGCTGAAGGCCTGGATCGACCGCATCGCCGTGGCCGGCAAGACCTTCCGCTACACCGAGAACGGCCCGCAGGGCCTGGCTGGCGGCAAGAAGGTGATCATCGTCTCCACCGCCGGCGGCCTGCACGCCGGCCAGCCGAGCGGCGCCGCCCACGAGGACTACCTGAAGCTGGTGCTGGGCTTCCTCGGCATCACCGACATCGAAGTGATCCGTGCCGAGGGCCTGGCCTACGGCGAGGAACCGCGCGCCAACGCCATCAAGGGCGCCCGCGCCGAGATCGCCTCGACCTTCGCCAGCGCCTGATCCGCTGCGAGTGGAACGACGAAGCCCCGGCAGTGCCGGGGCTTCGTGCTTTCAGGGCGTGCGCGCCGGCCGCCACAGGCCGACCTTGCGCGCCTTCGCTTCCTGTTCCTCGAAGTTGTACTGGGCGCGCTCTTCCTCGCCCTGGGGATCGTCCACCCGCCAGCGCGCCATGCCCACGGCAAGCTGCGCCCGGCCGACGTCCAGGGTATGGCCGCAGCCCGGACAGTCCGCGGGCTCCACCCATACGGCGGCGCTGAGCGCACCGGCGGCTTCCTCGCGCGGCAGCACCAGGGTGGCGCTGCGGCCCTCGGCCAGGCGCCGCAGGTTGTCCAGGGAAGCCTGGGCATAGGGTTCGCCGGCCCTGGGCGCCTCGATGCCGCGCAGACGCACATCGACGCTGCGCTCGGCCAGGCGGCAGGTCAGGCGATCGCCGCTGGCGACGGCGGTGACCTGGCAGGGGCCGTCGGTCTGGGCGAGAGCGGGGAGGGAGAGGGCGAGGAGCAGGGCGGGATGAAGCAGTCGCATGGAGCCTCCTGAGGGTGTGGTTGCAGGATAGCGTCGCAAGGGGGCTGTGTCGTCGGATGGTCCGGTGCGGCTGGTGGGGCGATCGCGGACGGAGTCCGCTCCTGCCGCATGAGTGAGCATGGCTTTTCGTAGGATGGTGTTGAGCGAAGCGATACCCATCACCGCAACCGCATGGGTTTCGCAAGCTCAACCCATCCTACGAAGAGCGCCCCGGTGCGGCCCGCAAGACAGTTGCTCCTACGACCGTGCTTTCCTGGAGCCGTTCGCCTGCGGTTTGCGCATTGTGGTTCAGGGAGCCTGGTGATTGCGCTTCATGCCGAACGGTTCCCTCTCACGCTTGCGGGGGAGGGTTAGGGAGGGGGAGCGGAGTAGAGGTTTGGCAGAGGTGTGCGGGCGGAGTCCGTTGCCCTCACCCCAGCCCTCTCCCGGAGGGAGAGGGGGCTGTTCGGAGTGGGGGGAGAATCCTGAGTCATCCTGATACGCCTCACCTTACCCCGTCATTCCCGACAGATTCACTCGGACAAGTTCATGCTAGGATGACGCCCGGCCCCGAAATCCCCGGCCCCGCCGGCCTCTCCGGCGGGGCCATCCCCTCGATAGAAGGAATACCGCAATGGCTCAAGTCACCCTCAAGGGCTCCCCGATCAACGTCGACGGCAAACTGCCGCAGAAAGGCGAAAAGGCCCCGGCCTTCAAGCTGGTCGGCGGCGACCTGGCCGACGTGACCCTGGAGAACTTCGCCGGCAAGCGCAAGGTGCTGAACATCTTCCCCAGCGTCGACACCCCGACCTGCGCCACCTCCGTGCGCAAGTTCAACGTCGAGGCCAGCAAACTGGCCAACACCGTGGTGCTGTGCATCTCCGCCGACCTGCCGTTCGCCCAGAAGCGCTTCTGCGGCGCCGAAGGCCTGGACAACGTGGTCAACCTGTCGACCATGCGTGGCGCCGACTTCCTGGCCAACTACGGCGTGGCCATCGCCAGCGGCCCGCTGGCCGGCCTGGCCGCCCGTGCCGTAGTGGTGCTGGACGAGAACGACCAGGTGCTGCACAGCCAACTGGTCGGTGAGATCGCCGACGAGCCCGACTACGCCGCCGCCGTCGCCGCGCTGAGCTGATCGCCCGCCGCAGCCCCGGCTGCCGCAGGCCCCGGATGCCGCCCCGCCCAATGGCCGGGCGGCATCTTCGTTTTTGGCGCTGCGCAGGGAGCAGCAGCCCTGGCCCTGCTGCTGTGGCAACAGTTGCGGCGCAACCTCGCCCGGGCGCCGTAACTCTCGGTAAAACAAAGGTAAATAGCGGGTAAAGAGGCTTTGCCCGGCGCCTTGCTGTGCTTATCGTTCGACCCTGAAGGTATAGAAGTGTGGGCGCCGCGTCGTGGATGCGGCGCTTTGCCTTGCGCCTCGTTATCATCCAAACCTTTGGCCGCCTGATGACCGCTATGACTCCAAGCAATGGAACGCCCTCGAAACTCCGCAAGCTGCGCCCCTGGCTGATCACCGCCGCCGTCTTCGCCGCCGTGGTGGGGTTGAGCATGTGGCTGCACAAGACCAGCTCGGCGCCGGAGCCCCAGGCCGGCGGCGGGCGCGGCGCTCGCGGGGCGGCCATGGCCGGGCGCGGGCCGGGCGGGCAGGGTGGCGGCACCGCCATCACCGTCAGCGTGGCGCCGGTGGCCAAGGGCGATCTGCCGGTGCACTACCACGCGCTGGGCACCGTCACCGCCTACAACACGGTGAACGTGCGCGCGCGGGTCAGCGGCCAACTGGTCAAGGTGCCGTTCCAGGAAGGCCAGCAGGTCAAGGCCGGCGACGTCCTCGCGGTGATCGACCCGCGGCCCTTCCAGGCGGCGCTGGACCAGGCGGTGGGCACCCTGCAGCAGAACCAGGCGCAGCTGAAGAACGCGCAGATCGACCTGGCGCGCTACAAGGGCCTGTACGCCGAGGACTCCATCGCCAAGCAGACCCTCGACACCCAGGAAGCGCTGGTGCGCCAGTACGAAGGCACCCTGCGCACCAACCAGGGCCAGGTCGACGACGCCAAGCTCAACCTCGAGTTCACCCAGGTGCGCGCGCCCATCTCCGGCCGCGTCGGCCTGCGCCAGGTGGACGTCGGCAACCTGGTCACCTCCGGCGACACCACGCCGCTGGTGGTGATCACCCAGGTCAAGCCGATCTCCGTGGTGTTCAGCCTGCCGCAGCAGCAGCTGGGCACCGTCGCCCGCCAGCTGTCCGGCAGCCAGCCGGTGCCGGTGGAGGCGCTGGACCGCAACCAGAACCTGACCCTCGCCAGCGGCGTGCTCAAGACCCTCGACAACCAGATCGACACCACCACCGGCACGGTCAAGCTCAAGGCCGTCTTCGAGAACGCCGACCAGAAGCTGTTCCCCAACCAGTTCGTCAACGTGCGGCTGCTCGCCGAGACCCTGCATGGCGTGCTGACCATCCCGGCCAACGCCGTGCAGCGCGGCAACGACGGCACCTACGTGTACATCGCCGACGCCGGGAACAAGGCCAAGCGCCAGCTAGTCAGCCTGGGCACCAGCGAGAACGAGCGGGTGGTCATCACCGAGGGCCTGAAGGAAGGCCAGCGCGTGGTGGTGGAGGGCACCGACCGCCTGCGCGACGGCACCCTCCTGCACATAGTCGCCAGCGACGAACAGGCCCGCGCCGCCGCCACCGAGGAGGGCGAGGCGGCCTCGCCGAAACCCTTCGGCTCGGGCTCCCCAGCCCAGGACAGCGGTAAGAGCGAATGAACCCGTCGCGCCTGTTCATCCTGCGGCCGGTCGCCACCACGCTGTTGATGGTGGCGATCCTGCTGTCTGGCATCATCGCCTACCGCTTCCTGCCGATCTCGGCGCTGCCGGAGGTGGACTACCCGACCATCCAGGTGGTCACCCTGTACCCCGGCGCCAGCCCGGACATCATGACTTCGTCGGTCACCGCGCCGCTGGAGAACCAGCTGGGGCAGATCCCCGGGCTCAACGAGATGTCCTCCACCAGCTCCGGCGGCGCCTCGGTGATCACCCTGCAGTTCAGCCTGCAGGTCGACCTGGACGTAGCCGAGCAGGAAGTGCAGGCGGCGATCAACACCGCGCAGAGCCTGCTGCCCAAGGACCTGCCCAACCAGCCGGTGTACAGCAAGGTCAACCCGGCCGACGCGCCCATCCTGACCCTGGCGGTGATGTCCCCGGACATGCCGCTGCCGAAGATCCAGGACCTGGTCGATACGCGCCTCGCGCAGAAAATCTCGCAGATCTCCGGCGTCGGCCTGGTCAGCATCAGCGGCGGCCAGCGCCCGGCCGTGCGCATCCGCGCCAACCCCGCGGCCCTGGCCGCCGCCGGGCTGAGCCTGGAAGACCTGCAGAGCACCATCACCAGCAACAACCTCAACGGGCCCAAGGGCAGCTTCGACGGCCCGACGCGCTCCTCGACCCTCGACGCCAACGACCAGCTCAAGTCCGCCGACGCCTACCGCGACCTGATCATCGCCTACAAGAACGGCTCGCCGCTGCGCGTGCGCGACGTCGCCAGCGTCGAGGACGATGCCGAGAACGTGCGCCTGGCCGCCTGGGCCAACGACACCCCGGCGGTGGTGCTGAACATCCAGCGCCAGCCGGGGGCCAACGTCATCGAGGTGGTGGACAGCGTCAAGAAGATGCTGCCGCAGCTGCAGGCGACCCTACCGGGCAACCTGGAAGTCACGGTGCTCACCGACCGCACCACCACCATCCGCGCCTCGGTGGCCGACGTGCAGTTCGAGCTGTTCCTCGCCGTGTGCCTGGTGGTGATGGTCACCTTCCTGTTCCTGCGCAACCTCTCGGCCACCCTGATCCCCAGCTTCGCCGTGCCGCTGTCGCTGATCGGCACCTTCGGCGTCATGTACCTGGCCGGCTTCTCCATCAACAACCTGACGCTGATGGCGCTGACCATCGCCACCGGCTTCGTGGTGGACGACGCCATCGTCATGGTGGAGAACATCGCCCGCTACCTGGAGCAGGGCGACAGCCCCCTGGAAGCGGCGCTCAAGGGCTCCAGGCAGATCGGCTTCACCATCATCTCGCTGACCTTCTCGCTGATCGCCGTACTCATCCCGCTGCTGTTCATGGGCGACGTGGCCGGGCGGCTGTTCCGCGAGTTCGCCGTGACCCTGGCGGTGGCCATCCTGATTTCCGGCTTCGTCTCCCTGACCCTCACGCCGATGCTCGCCGCCAAGCTGCTCAAGCACATCGAGCCGGAGCAGGAAGGCCGCTTCGCCCGCGCCGCCGGGCGCTTCATCGAACGCATGATCGAGCGCTACGCCGCCGCCCTGCGCGTGGTGCTGCGCCACCAGGGGCTGACCCTGCTGGTGGCCATCGGCACCCTGCTGCTGACCGCCGCGCTCTACCTGTTCATGCCCAAGGGCTTCTTCCCGGTACAGGACACCGGGGTGATCCAGGGCATCGCCGAGGCGCCGCAGTCGATCTCCTTCCAGGCCATGGCCAGCCGCCAGCAGGAACTGGCCAAGGTGGTCCTGGCCGACCCGGACGTGGAGAGCCTGTCGTCCTTCATCGGCGTCGACGGCAGCAACGCCACCCTCAACACCGGGCGCATGCTGATCAACCTCAAGCCCCACAGCGAGCGCGACCTCACCGCCAGCGAGGTGATCCGCCGCCTGCAGCCGGAACTGGACAAGGTCGCCGGCATCAAGCTGTACCTGCAGCCGGTGCAAGACCTCACCATCGAAGACCGCATCGCCCGCACCCAGTACCAGTTCACCCTGCAGGACGCCGACCCCGAGGTGCTCGCCGAATGGGTGCCGAAGCTGGTGGAACGCCTGCAGCAGCTGCCGCAATTGGCCGACGTGGCCAGCGACTGGCAGGACAAGGGCCTGCAGGCCTACATCGACATCGACCGCGACACCGCCTCGCGCCTGGGCGTGAGCCTGTCGAGCATCGACAGCGTGCTCTACAGCGCCTTCGGCCAGCGGCTGATCTCCACCATCTTCACCCAGGCCACCCAGTACCGCGTGGTGCTGGAGGTGGCGCCGGACTTCCAGCTCGGCCCGCAGTCGCTGGAGAACCTCTACGTGCCGGCCAGCGACGGCACCCAGGTGCGCCTGTCGAGCCTGGCGAAGGTGGAGGAGCGCCACACCCTGCTGGCGGTCAACCACATCGCCCAGTTCCCCTCGGCGACGCTGTCCTTCAACCTGGCCAAGGGCGTGGCCCTGGGCGAGGCGGTGCAGGCCATCCGCGACGTCGAGGCGCAGATGCAGATGCCGGCCAGCCTGGAAGGCAGCTTCCGTGGCGCCGCCGAGGCCTTCGAAGCGTCGCTGTCCAACACCCTGCTGCTGGTGCTGGCCTCCATCGTCACCATGTACATCGTGCTGGGCATCCTCTACGAGAGCTTCATCCACCCGGTGACCATCCTCTCCACGCTGCCCTCGGCCGGCGTGGGCGCGCTGCTGGCGCTGATGCTGGCCGGGCAGGACATCGGCATCGTGGCGATCATCGGCATCATCCTGCTGATCGGCATCGTCAAGAAGAACGCGATCATGATGATCGACTTCGCCCTGGACGCCGAACGCAACGAGGGCAAGCCGCCCCATGAGGCCATCTACCAGGCCTGCCTGCTGCGCTTCCGGCCGATCCTGATGACCACCATGGCCGCGCTGCTGGGCGCGCTGCCGCTGATGCTCGCCGGCGGCGCCGGCGCCGAGCTGCGCCAGCCGCTGGGCGTGACCATGGTCGGCGGCCTGCTGCTGAGCCAGCTGCTGACGCTGTTCACCACCCCGGTGATCTACCTCTACTTCGACCGCCTGGCGCTGCGCTGGGCCAACTGGCGCAAGCGCCACGGGCTGGACGTGAACAGCCCCGACGAAGGCCTGGAGCAGGGCTGATGAACATCTCCCGCCCGTTCATCCTGCGGCCGGTGGCGACCTTGCTGCTGACCCTGGCGCTGCTGCTGGCCGGGGCGCTGTCCTTCGGCCTGCTGCCGGTGGCGCCGCTGCCCAACGTCGATTTCCCGACCATCGTGGTGCAGGCGGCGTTGCCCGGCGCCAGCCCGGAGACCATGGCCAGCACCGTGGCCACGCCGCTGGAGCGCTCGCTGGGGCGCATCGCCGGGGTCACCGACATGACCTCCACCAGTTCCCTGGGCAACACCACCGTCATCGTCCAGTTCGACCTGTCCAAGGACATCGACGGCGCCGCCCGCGAGGTGCAGTCGGCGATCAACGCGGCCATGAGCCTGCTGCCCACCGGCATGCCGAACAACCCGACGTACCGCAAGGCGAACCCGTCGGACCAGCCGATCATGATCCTCACCCTGACCTCGGACACCTACACCCGCGGGCAGATGTACGACCTGGCCTCGACCATCGTCTCGCCCAAGCTGTCCCAGGTGAAGGGCGTGGGCCAGGTGAGCATCGGCGGCTCCTCGCTGCCGGCGGTGCGGGTGGACGTCAACCCGGACCAGCTCAGCCACTACGGCATTTCCCTGGACACGGTGCGCACCGCCATCGACAACACCAACGCCACCGGGCCCAAGGGCGCCCTGGAGTTCGGCGGGCGGCACTGGCAGGTGGACGCCAACGACCAGCTGCGCAAGGCCAGCGAGTACGCGCCGCTGATCATCCACTACAACGCCGAGACCAACGCCGCGGTGCGCCTGCGCGACGTGGCCAAGGTCAGCGACTCGGTGGAGGACGTGCGCAACGCCGGCTTCTCCGACAACCTGCCGGCGGTGCTGCTGATCGTCACCCGCCAGCCCGGCGCCAACATCATCGAGGCCACCGACGCCATCCACGCGCAGCTGCCGATCATCCAGGACGTGCTCGGCCCGCAGGTCAAGCTCAGCGTCATGGACGACCGCAGCCCGTCGATCCGCTCCTCCCTGGAGGAGGCCGAGCTGACCCTGGTGATCTCGGTGCTGCTGGTGATCCTGGTGGTCTACCTGTTCCTGCGCAACGGCCGCGCCACGCTGATCCCCAGCCTGGCGGTGCCGGTGTCGCTGGTGGGCACCTTCGCCGTCATGTACCTGTGCGGCTTCTCGCTGAACAACCTGTCGCTGATGGCGCTGATCATCGCCACCGGCTTCGTGGTGGACGACGCCATCGTCGTGGTGGAGAACATCGCCCGGCGCATCGAGGAGGGCGACCACCCGATCCGGGCGGCCATCCGCGGCGCCCGCGAGGTGAGCTTCACGGTGCTGTCGATGACCCTCTCGCTGGTGGCGGTGTTCATCCCGCTGCTGCTCATGGGCGGCATCACCGGGCGGCTGTTCCGCGAGTTCTCGGTGACCCTGGCGGCGGCCATCCTGGTTTCGCTGGTGGTTTCCCTGACGCTCACGCCCATGCTCTGCGCGCGCCTGCTGCGTCGCGCCGAGCGGCCGCAAAAGGCCTCGGTGGCGCGGCAGAGCAACCGCTACTTCGTCGCCTTCATGCTGCGCTACCGCGCCAGCCTCGCCTGGGCGCTGGAGCACTCGCGGCTGATGGTGGTGATCATGTTCGGCTGCATCGCGCTGAACCTCTACCTGTTCGCCATCGTGCCCAAGGGCTTCCTGCCGCAACAGGACTCCGGGCGCCTGCGCGGTTTCGCGGTGGCCGACCAGAGCATTTCCTTCCAGGCCCTGGACAAGAAGATGGCGGAGTTCCGCAACATTCTCTCCCGGGACCCGGGGGTGGAGAACGTGGTCGGCTTCGTCGGCGGCGGCAGGTGGCAGTCGAGCAACACCGGCTCCTTCTTCGTCACCCTCAAGCCCATCACCGAGCGCGACTCCGCCGAGGCCATAGTCGCGCGGCTGCGCAAGAAGCTGGCGGAAATCCCCGGCGCCAACCTCTACCTCACCGCCGGCCAGGACGTGCGCATCGGCGGCCGGCAGAGCAACGCGCAGTACGAGTTCACCCTGCGCAGCGACGACCTCACCCTGCTGCGCGACTGGGCGCCGAAGGTCGAGGCGGTGCTGAACAAGGTCCCGCAACTGGTGGACGTCAACAGCGACGCCCAGGACAAGGGCGTGCAGAGCCGCCTGGTGATCGACCGCGATCGCGCGGCCAGCCTCGGCATCGACGTGGCGGCGGTGGACGCGGTGCTGAACAACGCCTACGGCCAGCGCCAGGTGTCGACCATCTTCAACCCGCTGAACCAGTACCATGTGGTGATGGAGGTGGACCAGCCGTTCCAGCAGACCCCCGAAGAGCTGCGCCAGGTCTACGTGATCGGCGCCGACGGCCAGCAGGTGCCGCTGTCGGCCTTCACCCACGTGGAGCCCAGCCGCGCGCCGCTGGCGGTCAACCACCAGGGGCAGTTCGCCGCTACCACCTTCTCCTTCAACCTGGCTCCCGGCGCGCTCATCGGCCCGGCCCGCGACGCGGTGATGGCGGCCCTGGAGCCGCTGCACCTGCCGCTGGAGATCCAGGCCAGCTTCGAAGGCAACGCCGGCGCCGTGCAGGACACCCAGAACGACATGCCCTGGCTGATCCTGCTGGCGCTGGTGGCGGTCTACATCGTCCTGGGCATCCTCTACGAAAGCTATGTGCACCCGCTGACCATCCTTTCCACGCTGCCCTCGGCTGGGGTGGGCGCGCTGCTGACGCTGATGCTGTTCCGCACCGAGCTGTCGCTGATCGCGCTGATCGGGGTGATCCTGCTGATCGGCATCGTCAAGAAGAACGCCATCATGATGATCGACTTCGCCCTGGACGCCGAGCGCACTCTCGGCCTGTCGCCGCGCGAGGCCATCCTCGAAGCCTGCATGAAGCGCTTCCGGCCGATCATGATGACCACCCTGGCTGCCATCCTCGGCGCGCTGCCGCTGATCTTCGGCATCGGCGGCGACGCCGCGCTGCGCCGCCCGCTGGGCATGACCATCGTCGGCGGCCTGATCGGCAGCCAGTTGCTCACCCTCTACACCACCCCCGTGGTCTACCTCTACCTCGACCGCCTGCGCCACTGGGTCAACCAGAAGCGCGGCGTGCGCACCGACGGCGCCCTGGAGACTCCGCTATGAACCGCCCGAACCCATCCCGCAGCCTGCTCGCCCTGGCGCTGTGCGCAGCGCTCGCCGGCTGCGCGGTCGGCCCCGACTACCAGCGCCCCGAGCTGAGCGTGCCGGCCGCCTTCAAGGAGGGCGAGGGCTGGCGCCTGGCGCAGCCGGCCGACCTGGCGGGCCACGGCCAGTGGTGGACGCTGTACGCCGACCCGGTGCTGGACGACCTGCAGCAGCGCTTGCTCAAGGCCAACCAGACCCTGGCGCAGTCCGAGGCCTCCTACCGCCAGGCCGCCGCCCTGGTGAAGGGCTCGCGCGCCTCCTTCTTCCCGACCATCAGCGCCGACGTCGGCAAGACCCGCTCCGGCCAGGGCGGCAGTGGCAGCGGCAGCGTGCGCCTGCCCGATGGCTCCACGGTCAGCAGTGGCGGCAGCGGCGGTATCAGCAACAGCTACAGCGCGAGCCTGGGCGTGAGCTGGGAACTGGACCTGTGGGGCAAGCTGCGCCGCCAGCTGGAAGCCGACACCGCCAGCCGCGACGCCAGCGCCGCGGACCTGGCCGCCTCGCGCCTGTCGCTGCAGTCGCAACTGGCACAGAACTACCTGCAGCTGCGCGTCATGGACCAGCAGATCAAGCTGCTCAACGACACGGTCGAGGCCTACGAACGCGCGCTCAAGCTGACCACCAACCAGTACAACGCCGGCATCGTCACCAAGGCCGACGTGGCCCAGGCGCGCACCCAGCTCAAGAGTACCGAAGCCCAGGCCATCGACCTCAAGTACCAGCGCGCGCAGCTGGAGCACGCCATCGCCGTGCTGGTGGGCCAGGCCCCGGCCAACTTCGGCCTGGCCGCCACCGGCCAGGTGCCGAAGCTGCCGGCGATCCCGGCGCTGGTACCCTCGCAGCTGCTGGAGCGGCGCCCGGACATCGCCGCCGCCGAGCGCCAGGTGATCTCGGCCAACGCCAAGATCGGCGTGGCCAAGGCCGCCTGGTACCCGGACCTGACCCTCAGCGCCGCCGGCGGCTACCGCAGCGGCAGCTTCCACGACTGGATCGAGACGCCCAACCGCTACTGGTCCATCGGCCCGCAGTTCGCCATGACGCTGTTCGACGGCGGCCTGATTTCCTCCCAGGTGGAACAGGCCGAGGCCAGCTACGACCAGACCGTGGCCAGCTACCGCCAGACCGTGCTCGATGGCATGCGCGAGGTGGAGGACTACATGGTCCAGCTCAAGGTGCTGGAAGAGGAGAGCGGGGCGCAGAACGAAGCCCTGGACGCCGCCCGCGAAGCCCTGCGCCTGACCAGCAACCAGTACAAGGCCGGCACCGTGGACTACAACAGCGTGGTCACCACCCAGACCACCGCGCTGTCCAACGAGCGCAACGTCCTGAGCCTCTATGGCAACCGCCTGGTGGCCAGCGTGCAACTGATAGCCGCCATGGGCGGCGGCTGGGACGCCGGCCAGATCGCCACCGAAGGCGAGAAGGCGGCCAAGGCCGATTGACCCCGCCCCTCTCCGTAGGGCGCATAACGCCTATGGCGTTATCCGCCGTTTGGCCTCGGTTCCCGGCGGCTCCGGGATTGATCTGGGCGTTGGCCATGACCCCGGTGTCTCGGCGGATAACCGCGAACGGTTATACGCCCTACGTCAAGGTCGGGTCTGGCGTAGGGCGCATAACGCCTACGGCGTTATCCGCCGTTTGACCTTGATTCCCGGTGGCTCCGGGGTTGGCCTGGGCGTTGGCTGTGGCCTCGGTGTATCGGCGGATAACCGCGAACTTCAGTGCCTGAACCGCCTCGCCGTGGTGAAATTACGATCCCAATAATTGTTGCTCAACGAATCGATGCGCACCGACTTGCCGCTGCGCGGCGCGTGAATGAAGCGGTCGTCGCCCAGGTACAGCCCGACATGGCTGACCCGCGCGCCGCCATTGTGGCTGAAGAACACCGCATCCCCCGGCTTGAGCGCGTGGCGCGGCACCTGGCGGTGCTTCTGGCGGATCATCGAACGGGTGGTGCGCGGCAGTTCCAGGCCGATCTCCTTGCGGAACAGGTAGACCAGCAGGCCGCTGCAATCGAAGCCGGTTTTCGCCGAGGTACCTCCCCAGCGGTACGGCGTGCCCACCAGTTCCTGCGCGCTCTGCAGCAGGCGGTGCATGTCGCCGTCCGGGGCGCCGGGCTTCAGGCCGGGCTGCGCGCCGGGGCTGAAGAACTGCGTCAGGGCGCCTTCCTGCGCCTGGTAGCTGCGCCAGGTCGGCGCGTCCAGCAGGTCGGCCGATGTGGCCAGGGGAAACAGGCAGAACAACGACAGCAGGAAGATACGCACGACAGGGACCGCAAGGAGGTAGTGGGAGCTGTAGCCATCCTAGGTATCGGCCTACGAACGGTCAGTCGGAAAATTCATCTACTCCAGGCGGAAAGTGCCTAACACTTTCCAATGCGCCACTGGCAAGTGCGCAAGAACGTTCAAGGCGGGCGACGAAGGTTTCTGCCAAGCTGGGCGCCTTACTGCCTCGAAAGCGTCATCCATGTCAGAACAACTGCTTCCCTCCCGCGCCTTCCTCAAGGGCGCCATCGCCATCCTGCCGCTGTCCATCGCGGTGCTGCCCTGGGGCCTGCTGGCCGGCTCGCTGGCCATCGAGGCCGGCCTCTCGCCGCTGCACGGCCAGGGCCTGTCGGCCATCGTCTTCGCCGGCGCCGCGCAACTGGTGGCCATCGGCATGCTCAAGGGCGGCGCCGGGTTCTTCTCGATCATGATCACCACGCTGCTGCTGACCTCGCAGCACCTGCTCTACGGCATGAGCATGCGCCCGGTGATCGCCGGACTGCCCGGGCGCTGGCGCCTGGGCCTGGGCTTCCTGCTCACCGACGAGTTCTTCGCCCTGACCAGCCAGCACGACCGCGAGACCTTCAACCGCTGGTACGCTCTGGGCGTGGGCCTGACCTTCTACGTGGCCTGGAACCTCTTCACCCTGGCCGGCGTGCTGCTGGGCAGCAGCATCCCGGGCCTGGAGCACCTGGGCCTGGACTTCTCCGTGGCCGCCACCTTCGTGGCGCTGATCGCGCCGGTGGTGCGCAGCGTGCCGACGGTGGTCTGCGTGGCGGTGTCGCTGTTCTGCTCGGTGCTGTTCAGCTACTGGCAACTGGGCTCGGCCCTGGTACTCGCGGGCCTGGCGGGCATGACCGCAGGCTTTGTCTGCAACAAGTTCGGCGGGAGGTCGGCATGATGGTGTGGGCCGTGATCATCGGCATGGGGCTGATCGTCTTCTTCAACCGCTACGTGTTCCTTGAACCGCGCCTGCCCATCCGCCTGGGCAGCAACGTCCGGCAGTTCCTCGGCTTCGCCGTGCCGGGGATGCTCACGGCCATCTGCGGGCCCATCGTGTTCCTGCCCGAGCACCAGCTGAACCTGCGCCCGGACAACCCCTACCTGCTGGGCTCGCTGGTGGCGGTGGGGCTGGTGCTGTGGACGCGCAACACGCTGCTCAGCGTGCTGCTGAGCATGGGGGTGTTCTTCCTGTTGCGCTGGTGGTTGTAGCGAATCGCGGACGGAGTCCGCTCCTACATGGCGGCGTCTTTCGTAGGATGGTGTTGAGCGAAGCGATACCCATCGCCGTGGCAGCATGGGTTTCGCAGGTCACCCCATCCTACGACCGTGCGTCCCTGGATCCGTAAGGCGAATAACCGTTCGCGGTTATCCGCCGATACACCGACGCCATGGCCAACGCCCATGTCTCCCCTGGAGTCGCCGGGGATCAAGGCTAAACGGCGGATAACGCCGTAGGCGTTATGCGCCCTACGGGCAGTGGCGTTCGAACCCATAGGCTCGCTCGACCCTCGCCACCCGCACGCGAAAGCGTTCGTACCAATCCCGCCGCCCACCTTCACGCGCCAGCTTGTGCTCGGCATTCTCCCGCCACCGGCGAATGCTGTCTTCGTCCTGCCAGTACGACACCGTGATACCCAGCCCGTCCTCTCCACGCGCCGACTCCACCCCAAGGAACCCCGGCTGTTCCGCCGCCAGTTCGAGCATGCGCTCGGCCGCCTCGCCGTAACCGGCTTCCAGCGGCGTGCGCAGCGAGGTGAAGATCACCGCGTAGTAGGGTGGCTCGGGCGTCGTGGCAATCATGCTGCGCTCCTGGCGTACTGGTTGGCGGCGCGCAGGAAGGCTTCGGCCAGGGGCACGCTGACCCCGGCCAGGGCCTTGCGCTCGGGTTGGAACAGGGTGGCGACGAAGAACGGATGGTCGCTGGCCTCCAGGGCGCGGATGCTGCCGTCCTCGCCGTGGGCGGTGGCGTGCAGGCCGCTGTCGAACAGCGCCTCCTGGTAATCCGGGTTGACGCCATAGCTGCAGCGATAACCTTCGCGGATGCTCGGCTTGCCGTAGACGCTGGCCAGGCGCGAGCCGGGCTGCAGGCGGATGTCCTCGCGCACCTCGATCAGCGAGCAGGGCAGGGCGTGGATCACCGGCCGCGCCGCGCGGGGTTCGACCTCGCCGTGGGCGGCGTCGTCCCAGCCCAGGACGTTGCGGGCGCGCTCCAGCAGCGCGTGCTGGAAACCGGCGCAGGTGCCCAGGTAGGGCACGCCGCGGGTGCGCGCGTAGGTGATGGCGCGCAGCGCGCCCTCGGTGCTGCGGTAGGGGCTGCCGGGGGTGCACCAGAAGCCGGAATAGGCATCCAGCGCCAGGCCGTTGGCCAGCCGTTCGGTATCCAGCCACTCCAGGCGCAGGGCGCCGGCATGGGGCAGCAGCGACTGCTGCAGCGCCAGGGGAATGGCCCAGTGCGCGGTGACCCGGCTGTCGCGGTCGCCGATCAGGCCGATCCGCAGTAGTTTCCGCACCTTCCGCATCGCTCGTTCCCCCTGCGCTGGCGCCCGTTGGCGGGCTTCTCCGGGCAATTTATAGTTGCGCCGATGCAATCGAAATGGGCGGTTGCGCAATTCAAGAGTGCGTCAATGCAATATCGACTGGAATACGCCGACCTGTCCCTGGTACTGGCTCTAGTGCGCGGCGGCAGCCTGGCGCGGGCGGCGGAACTGCTGGCGGTGGACGTGTCCACGGTGTTCCGCGCGGTGCGCCGGCTGGAGAAGGCCCTGGGCATGGCGCTGTTCGAGAAGGGCCGCGCCGGCTACCTGCCCAGCGCCACCGCGCAACAGCTGGCGCGCCAGGCGGAACTGGCCGAGCAGGCCCTGGAGGCGGCGCGGGTGGGCCTGGAGCAGGGCCGCGAAGTGCTCAGCGGCACGGTGCGCCTGACCTGCACCGACGCCGTGCTGCACGGCCTGCTGCTGCCGGCGCTGGGCCGTTTCATGGGCGGCTACCCCGGCCTGCACCTGGAACTCTCCACCTCCAACGCCTTCGCCAACCTCAGCCGGCGCGACGCCGACGTCGCCCTGCGCCTGACCACCGCGCCGCCGGACTACCTGGTGGGCCGCTGCCTGGGCGAGGTGCGCTACGCCCTGTGCGCCCACGAAAGCTACCTGGCCGCCCAGGCCGGGCGCGACTGGAGCGAACTGAGCTGGATAGCCCCGGACGAATTCATGCCCGACCACCCCAGCGTCGCCTGGCGCCGCCAGCTGTACCCGGCGCTCACCCCGGCCTACCGTTGCGGCAGCATCCTCTCGGTGCTCGAACTGTGCCGCGCCGGCCTGGGCCTGGCGGCGCTGCCGGACTACCTGCTGCGCGAAGGCGACGGCCTGCGCGTGCTGCAGCACGACCTGCCGGGTTGCGCCACCGCGCTGTGGCTGCTGACGCGGCCGGACTGCCGGGCCCTGCGCACCGTGGTCACGCTGTTCGAGGAACTGGCGCGGCACATCCGCCTGCCGCCGCCAGCCGGACATTGAACGGCTGTCCGACGAAAAGAACGAACCTGCGCCCGCCATCGTCCTCCAATGGCCATCGCCGCATCGACCGGAGGTCGCCATGAACCCGACTCTGCACAAATGGCTGGGCAACCCCTGGCCGCAACGCGACGGCGAAAACGCCGCCCGCGGCCTGCCGGGCTACCCGCGGGACGCCGAGCAGGACGCGGAAATCGCCAGGACCCTGGGCTTCGACCCCGACTCGCCGGACCTGGCCGACCCGCAGATCGACCCGCCGCAGCCGCCCCACCCACCCCGCGAAGGCCCCAGCCCGCAGCGCCACAAACGCGCGCCGGGCGAGCAGTACCCGCCTTATGGCGACTGAGGCCGGACCAGCCAACGGCAGGGCTGCATCGCCCGTGCACATCCCCTAGACTGGCGTCTTTCATGGATAGGGGAGCAAGGCATGTACCGGGGAAGCTGTCTGTGCGGCGCCATCGCCTTCGTGCTCGAAGGCGAGCTGGCGCCCATCCAGGTCTGCCACTGCGGGCAGTGCCGCAAGGCCCAGGGCGGGCCTTTCGCCACCAACATCCCGGTGCGCCGCGAGGCCTTGCGCCTGCTGGCGGGCCAGGAACAGCTGCGCGCCTTCGAGTCCTCGCCGGGCAAGCGCCGCTGGTTCTGCGCGCGCTGCGGCTCGCCGATCTACAGCGAACGCGACGCCTTGCCCGGCATCCTGCGGCTGCGTGCCGGCGCCCTCGACGGGGAGTTGCCGAGCCGCCCGGAGGCTCATTACTACGTGGCCTCGGCGGCCAACTGGTGGCCGCTGGACGACGACCTGCCGCGCCATCCCGCCGGCAAGCCCGGTTGAGCGCGGCGGCGAGGTTGTCATGTTCGTTGCGTTCACCGCGCGTTACCCTGTGGGCCGTTTGAGTGGCTGATCGTCAAGGAGAAACGATGTCGGCATCACCCGGCCATTTTCGCGTCATGGTGCTCGGCGGCTATGGCAATTTCGGCAGCCTGATCGTCCGCCGCCTGGCCGGCATCGACGGCATGCGCGTGCTGGTCGCCGGGCGCGACCGCAAGCGCGCCGGCCTGCTGGCCGCGGAGGTGGGCGGCGAGGCGGTGTGCCTGGACATGAACCAGCCGACCCTCGCCGGGCGCTTGCGCGAGCTGGGGGTGGACCTGCTGATTTCCACCGCCGGCCCGTTCCAGGCCCAGGACTACCGGGCGGCGCGCGCCGCGGTAGCGGCGGGGGCGCACTACGTCGACCTGGCCGACGCCCGCGAATTCGTCTGCGCCATCGGCGAGCTGGACCGCGCGGCGCGCAGCGCCGGGGTGCTGGTGTGCGCCGGCGCCAGCTCGGTGCCGGCGCTCAGCGCCGCGGTGGTCGATGAACTGCTGCCGCGCTTCGCCCGCCTGGACGCCATCCACCACGGCATCAGCTCGTCGGCGAAGATTCCCGGCCAGGCCACCCTGGCGGCCGTGCTCGGCTACTGCGGCAAGCCGCTGCGCCAGTTGCGCGACGGCCGCTGGCAGGCGGTGTACGGCTGGCAGGACCTGGTCGCCCACCGCTTCCCGGCGCCCCTGGGGCGGCGCTGGCTGGCCAACTGCGACGTGCCCGACCTGGAACTCTTCCCGCAGCGCTACCCGACGGTGCGCGAAGTGCGCTTCGGCGCCGGCCTGGGCCTGCGCAGCACGCATTTCGGCACCTGGGCGCTGTCCTGGCTGGTGCGCCTGGGCGTGCTGCGCGACGCCAGCCGCCTGAGCCCCTGGCTGCAACGCCTGGCCCAGGGCCTGGAGCCGCTGGGCGACGGGCGCAGCGGCATGTTCGTGCGCCTGGAAGGCGAGGGCGCCGACGGCCGGCCCCTGCGCCTGTGCTGGGAGCTGCAGGCGGCCGACGACCACGGGCCGAACATCCCCTGCATGGCGGCAGTGGCCCTGGCCCGCAAGCTGGCGGCCGGGCGCCTGGACAAGCGCGGCGCCACGCCCTGCGTCGGCCTGCTGGGCCTGGACGACTACCTCGCCGAGCTGGAAGGCCTGAGCGTGCGCCATGCCCTGCGCGAGCTGGGGCCGGAGAGCGCCCGCGGCTGATACCCCGCAAGCGGTATGCGCGCCGGCGCCGCAGGCCCGTCCGCCGCCGGCTACTGATCCACGACAAGAAACGCGCCGGGCGCCCGCCCTAGACTCCGTGACCGCCCATCCCGCGAGAGGAGTCACCCATGCACGTGGATATCGCCATCGTCGGCGCCGGCCCCGCCGGGCTCTGCCTGGCCCGCGCCCTGTCCGGCCATGGCCTGTCGATCCTGCTGATCGAGCGCCAGGCCCGCGCCGCCCTGGCCGAGCCGGCGGAAGACGGCCGTGAGATCGCCCTGACGCACGCCTCGCGCAACCAACTGCAACGGCTCGGTATCTGGCCGCGGCTGGCCGCCCAGGACATCGCGCCGCTGCGCGATGCCCAGGTGCTCAACGGCCCCTCTCTATTCGCCCTGCGCATCGATGCCGGCCTGGCCGGCGCCGGCCAGCTCGGCCACCTGGTGCCGAACCGGGCGATCCGCCGCGCCGCCTTCGAGGAGGTGCAGGACTGCGCCGACGTGACCCTGCTCGACGGCCGCGCACTGCAATCGGCCAGGGTCGCCGGCGACCGCGCCCGGCTCACCCTCGACGACGGCGAGCAACTGACCGCCGACCTGCTGGTGGCCGCCGACAGCCGCTTCTCGGAAACCCGCCGCATGCTCGGCATAGGCGCGCGCATGGAAGACTTCGGCAAGACCATGCTGGTCTGCCGCATGGCCCACGCCAAGCCCCACCAGCAGGTGGCCTGGGAATGGTTCGGCTACGGCCAGACCCTGGCCCTGCTGCCGCTCAACGGCGACGTCTCGTCGGTGGTGCTGACCCTGCCGCAGCACGAGATGGCCCAGGTAATGGCGCTGGACGAAGCAGCCTTCGCCCGCGACATCGAGCGCCGCTTCGAACACCGCCTGGGCAGCATGGCCCTGCTCGGGCAGCGCCATTGCTACCCGCTGGTGGGCGTCTACGCCGACCGCTTCGCCGGCCCGCGCTGCGCGCTGCTGGGCGACGCCGCGGTGGGCATGCACCCGGTCACCGCCCACGGCTTCAACTTCGGCCTGCAGAGCGCCCGGCGCCTGGCCGCCGAAGTGCTGGCGGCCAAACGCAAGGGCGGCGACCCGGGCGCCGCCGGTCCGCTGCGCCGCTACGCCCTGGCGCACCGCCTGGCGACCTGGCCGCTGTACCAGGCCACCAGCCTGATCGCCGGGCTGTACAACGACCCGCGCCCGCCGGCGCGCCTGCTGCGCAACGCCGGCCTGCGCCTGGCCCAGGGCCTGCCGCCGCTGCGCCAGGCCATCGCCCGGCACCTGACGCAGAACGCCTGACACACCGGCCTGGCCCGGGGGAGGGCGCGGGCCGCGATCCGAGAAAGAACGGGAGGAAAGACCATGGCCCTGACATCCGCCGACATCTGCGCCGCCGCCGATCGCCTGAAGGGCTTCGTCGGCTTCAACCGCAAGACCGGCAAGTACCTGGTGCGCTTCAGCGAGGACTCCTTCGGCCTCGACGTGGACGAGGACAGCATCGTCCCGGCCTGCGAGTTCGTCTGGGCGCAGAAGACCGGCGAGCTGATGACCCTCAGCCGCGAATGCCTGCAGATCCTCCAGGCGCAGAACATCGCCGAGCGCCTGGAATTCGGCGAGGCGCTGCAGACCTACCTGCGGCGCACCGACCTGCCGGAAATCTGCGCCCAGCGCCAGCTGAAGTAGCCGGCGCCGCCTGGAAGCGTCGGCCAATGCATTGGGGCGCCAGGTGTGGCCGGTGAGTCCAATCGCGGACGGAGTCCGCTCCTACGACCGAGCTTCCCTGCCGGCTGCGCCGGGGCGCTCTTCGTAGGATGGGTTGAGCCTTGGCGAAACCCATGCGGTCGTGGCGATGGGTATCGCTTCGCTCAACGCCATCCTACGCGGCGTCGTGTTCGCCGGTGGGGTAGGAGCAACTGTCTTGCGCCGGGGTGCTCTTCGTAGGATGGGTCGAGTCTTGGCGAAACCCATGCGGTCGTGGCGACGGGTATCGCTTCGCTCAACGCCATCCTACGCGGCGTCGTGTTCGCCGGTGGGGTAGGAGCAACTGTCTTGCGCCGGGGCGCTTTTCGTAGGATGGGTTGAGCCTTGGCGAAACCCATGCGGTCGTGGCGATGGGTATCGCTTCGCTCAACGCCATCCTACGCGGCGTCGTGTTTGCCGGTGGGGTAGGAGCAACTGTCCTGCACCGAGGTGCTTTTCGTAGGATGGGTTGAGCCTTGGCGAAACCCATGCGGTCGTGGTGGTGGGTATCGCTTCGCTCAACGCCATCCTACGCGACGTCATATTTGCCGGTGGGGTAGGAGCAACTGTCTTGCGCCGAGGTGCTTTTCGTAGGATGGGTTGAGCCTTGGCGAAACCCATGCGGTCGGGGTGATGGGTATCGCTTCGCTCAACGCCATCCTACGCGGCGGCGTGTTCGCCGGTGGGGTAGGCGCGGGCTCCGTCCGCGATTCGGCGGATAACGTCATTGCCAAGGGCGCCAGGATGGCCGGCAGGCTCAGAGGAACATGCCGCCGGAGGCCTCCACCCGCTGGCCGTTGATCCAGCGGCTGTTGTCGGCCAGCAGCGCGACCACGGCGCCGCCGATGTCGTCCGGCAGACCGGTGCGGCCCAGTGCGGTGTTGCCGGCGATCTGCCGGTTGACCTCGGCATTGTCGCGCACCAGGCCACCGCTGAAGTCGGTCTCGATGGCGCCAGGGGCGAGGATATTCACCGAGATGCCGCGCCCGCCCAGTTCCTTGGCCTGGTAGCGGGTCAGCACCTCCATGGCACCCTTCATGGCCGCGTAGGCGGCATGGCCGGGCAGGGTGAAGCGGGTGAGGCCGGTGGAGACGTTGAGGATGCGCCCGCCATCGGCGAGCAGCGGCAGCAGCTTCTGGGTGAGGAAGAAGGGGCCCTTGAAGTGGATGTTCAGCAACTGGTCGAACTGCGCCTCGGTGGTCTCGGCGAAGGCCGCGTGGATGCCGATGCCGGCGTTGTTCACCAGGTAGTCGAACTGCGGGCGGCCGAAGTGCTCCTTCAGCACGCTCTCCACGTGCTGGGCGAAGTCGGAGAAGCCGGCGCTGTCGGCGACGTCCAGGGGCAGCATCCGCACCCGGGCGCCGTGCTGTTCGATCTCGTCGGCGACGATGCGGGCTTCGTCGGCCTGGCTGCGGTAGGTACCGATGATGTCGACGCCGGCTTCGGCCAGGTGCAGTGCGGCGTTGCGGCCCAGACCGCGGCTGGCGCCGGTGATGAGGGCGATCTTGCGGGACATGGCGTGGCTCCTGTGGGGTTGGCTTCGGGGACAAGGTTATTGTCCTGCTGGTTGCTGATAAACCTGGCGGAATCGGAAATACTGATCGTCATAGCCGAACAATCCGCAGGCCCCGCCGCCCATGATCAAGCCCGAACTGTTGCGCACCTTCGTGCGCGTCACCGAACTCTCCAGCTTCACCCAGGCCGGCGAGCAGCTGGGGCTGCCGCGCTCCAGCGT
This sequence comes from Pseudomonas citronellolis, assembly GCF_001586155.1. Lineage (NCBI taxonomy): Bacteria > Pseudomonadati > Pseudomonadota > Gammaproteobacteria > Pseudomonadales > Pseudomonadaceae > Pseudomonas > Pseudomonas citronellolis. The sequence goes on along the minus strand of NZ_CP014158.1, from coordinate 3,612,587 downwards.
TTCCGAGCAGGTCCAGGCGCTGGAGGAACTGCTCGGCACCCGCCTGTTGCAGCGCACCACGCGCAAGGTCCGGGCGACCCAGGACGGCCTGGTGTTCTACGAGCGTAGCAAGGAGCTGCTGGCGCAGATGGACGAGCTGCAGGGGCTGTTCCGCCGCGACGGCGAGGTGCTCGCCGGGCGCCTGCGGGTGGACATGCCGACCATAGTGGCGCGCAAGGTGGTGATGCCGCGCCTGGGCGAATTCACCGCCCGCCATCCGCAGCTGGAACTGGAAGTGAGCAGCACCGACCGCCGCGTCGACCTGGTGCGCGAAGGCTTCGATTGCGTGCTGCGCGTGGGCGGCGCCGCGGACGCCTCGCTGGTGGCGCGCCCGCTGGGCGGCTTCGAGCAGGTGAATTGCGCCAGCCCCGCCTACCTGCAGGCCTTCGGAACCCCACGCAGCCTGGACGACCTGGCCGGGCACCGCCTGGTCCACTACGTTCCGGTGCTGGGCACGCGCCCGGCGGGCTTCGAATACCGCCGCGAGGGCAGGACGCATTTCCTGCCGATGGCCGGCAGCGTGACGGTGAACAACGCCGAGGCCTACGAGGGCGCCTGCCTCGGCGGGCTGGGCATCATCCAGGCGCCGCGCCACGGCCTGCGCGACTACCTGGCCGACGGTCGCCTGCTGGAGGTGCTGCCGGACCTGCGCCCGGCGCCGCTGGAGGTGACGCTGCTCTACGCGCACCGCCGCCAGCCGCCGCGGGTGCGGCTGTTCATGCAGTGGCTGCAGGGCCTGGTGGAGGAGGTGGCCGGCCTCTGAGCCGGCCGCGGACAACCTCAGCTCGGCCAGTCCGAGTCGAGAATGATCCGGCAGAAGTCGGCGCGTTCGAACTGCGCGTCCTTCAGGGCCAGGACGTCGGCCTTGACGTTGCCGAAGGTGGTCTGCGGCTTGTCCTTGATGCCCTGGTAGAAGGCTTCGATGATGTCGTTCTTGAAGTCGCCGCCGCGCGGGTGGGCGGCCACCACGGCGTCGCGCACGGCTTCGGGGAACTCGGCGTAGTCGATGCCCAGCACGTCCATCTCCACCCCGGCGGTGACCAGGGCGATCTCCGCGCGCATGTGCTGCGGGATGCCCGGGGTGGTGTGCAGGGCGATGGCGGTCCAGACGGTCTCCACGTCGCGCTCGGCGATGCCGTGGCTGCGCAGGAACTCGGCGGCGCAGTCGGCGCCGTCCACCTCGAAGCGCTCGCACTTGCTGCAGTAGCGCGGCAGCAGGCCCATGTCGTGGAACATGGCGCCGGCGTAGAGCAGCTCGGCGTCGTACTGCAGGCCCCGGCGCGCGCCGGCCAGCGCGCCCCAGTAGTACACCCGCGAGGAGTGGTGGAACAGCAGCGGGGTGGCGGTGTCGCGCACCAGTTCGGTGATCTCGCGGGCGAGCTGGCTGTCGGGGACTTTCACCCCTTGGATGTCGAGGGTCATGGCGGCCTCCTGGTGAGTGGTTGCGGCGCTGTGCTGCCGTGCCCTCATTGGAAGCTCGCGCCGCATTGGCAGCAATCGACTCAGAGAGCCAAATCCTGCCAAGTGAAGCCGATGCGCTGCCAACTGCTGGTAAGACTCCGCTGAAAATTACGTCATAAAACTGACGAAACTTGTTCCAGGTCAAGCTAAAAGTCAGTTCTACGTCACATTCCTGCCGCAATCCATTAAGATGCCGCGCGTGCTGTCGCCGTATTGGTACTCGCCGAGCCGTCATCGTGTCCTTCGTTTTTCCCTCCCTTCGTCCCGCACTGCTGCAGCGTGCCCTGGTACTCACCCTGTGGGTGCTGGCGGCGCCCCTGTGCCTGGCGGCTTCCGGCGCCGCGGACGGCGATGGCGCAGCCCTGCGCGGCATGCTGCTGGGCATCCTCAGCTACGTGCGCTGGCCGCGGGAGCCGCAGACCCTGGAGCTGTGCGTGCTGGGCGAAAGCGAATACGCCGAGGACCTGCTGCGCCGGGGCAACCTGCTGCAGGCCAACGGCCGCCGCGTCGAAGTGCGCCGCGCGCAGGTGGACGACCCCGCCCTGGGCGAGCGCTGCAACGTGCTCTACCTCGGCCTGCTGGATGAGGCGCAGCGCCGGCGCGCGTTCGCCGGGGTCGCCGGGCACCCGGTGCTGTCGCTCAGCGAGCACGACCCCGACTGCAGCGTCGGCAGCGTGTTCTGCCTGGACTTCAGCGCCACGCCGCCGTCCTTCGCGGTGAACCTGGATTCGGTGGCGCACAGCGGCGTGCGGGTGCACCCCAACGTGCTCAACCTCGGCCGGCGGAGGGGCCAGCCATGAACCTGCCGCGCCTGACCGAGCGCCGCAGCACCCGGCGCAAGTCGCTGGGCCGCCTGCTGTACCGCGCGCACCTGGGGGTGGCCCTGGCCTCGGTGTGCATGGCCGGGCTGGCGGTGGCGGTGGTCGGCCTGCTCACCCTGCGCGCCTATGCCGAGCACAACCTGCACCTGATCGGCCGTTCGATGGCCTACACCGTCGAGGCCGCGGTGGTGTTCAACGACAGCGCCGCCGCCGAGGAAGCCCTGCGCCTGGTGGCCAGCACCGAGGAAGTGCGCCGCTGCGCCGTGTACGACGCCCAGGGCCGCCTGCTGGCGACCTGGGAGCGCGGCCACGGAGTGAGCGCGCTGCGGCATTTCGTCGGGCGCTGGTGGCTCAACCACGAGGAAGTGCAGCCCATCGTCCACGACGGCCGGCAGATCGGCGAAATCCGCCTGACCGGCACCGGCGGGCGCCTGCTGACCTTCCTGATCACCGGCCTGGGCGGCATGCTCGGCTGCCTGGCGCTGACCGCCCTGGGCGCCTTCTACCTGTCGCGGCGCATGGTCAGCCGCATCGTCACGCCGCTCGACCGCCTGGCCCGGGTGGCCCACGCGGTGCGCCGCGACCGCCAGTTCTCGCGGCGCGTGCCCTCGGCGCGCATCGCCGAGCTGGACGAGCTGGGCGGCGACTTCAACGCGCTGCTCGACGAGTTGGAAGCCTGGCAGCAGCACCTGGAGCGCGAGAACGCCTCCCTGGCGCACCAGGCCAACCACGACAGCCTCACCCACCTGCCCAACCGCGCTTTCTTCGAGGGCCGCCTGAGCCGCACCCTGCGCGAACTGGCCCAGCGCGGCGAGCAGGCGGCGGTGCTGTACATCGACTCCGACCGCTTCAAGGCGATCAACGACGAACTCGGCCACGCGGCCGGCGACCGGGTGCTGGTGGCCATCGCCGAGCGCATCCGCGGCCAGCTGCGCGACAGCGACCTGGTGGCGCGCCTGGGTGGCGACGAATTCGCCGTGCTGCTGGCGCCGCTGCCGGACAGCCGCGCGGCGCTGCGCGTCGCCGACGACATCCTGGCCAGCATGGCTGCGCCCATCGCCCTGCCGGACGGCAGCAGCATCAGCACCTCGCTGAGCGTCGGCGTGGCGCTCTACCCGCGCCACGGGCGCACCCTGGCCGAGCTGCTGCACCGCGCCGACGGCGCCATGTACCAGGCCAAGCGCCGCGGCCGGGGCATGCGCAGCCTGGCCGGCGAGGACACGGATTCCAACACCGAGGACTACAAGGAGATAGCCCGTGATAGCCAAGCCCCTGAAACCTAGCCGCCTGTTCATCGGCCTGCTGCTGACGCTGCTGCTGGCCGGCTGCCAGACGCCGCCGGCGCCGCAGAAGGGGCTGAGCGCCGAGCAGGTCGCAGCCCTCCAGCAGCAGGGCTTCCAGCTGGGCGACGAGGGCTGGGAACTGGGGTTGTCGAGCAAGGTGCTGTTCGGCAACAACGTCGACAGCATCGACCCGTCCAGCCGCGGCGAGGTCGAGCGCATCGGCCACGCGTTGCTGGCGGTGGGCATCGACAAGCTGCGCCTGGAAGGCCATACCGATTCCTACGGCGATGCGGGTTACAATCAGCAGCTCTCGGTGCGCCGGGCACAGTCTGTGGCCCAGGTGCTGGCCGGCATCGGCATGCCCCGGGACAACCTCGAAGTCATCGGCCGCGGCATGCAGCGCCCGGTGGCGGACAACAGTAGCGCCGCCGGGCGCATGGAGAACCGCCGGGTCTCCATCATCGTCCCGGCCGAGTAAGGAGTCGCCGTGGAGCGGTCTTCGCCATTGGCTGCCTACCGCCTCGCTGTGAGCGAGCGGGGGTTCGTCGAGGATGCCGCGCAATGGCACGCGGCACAGCGCCTGGAGGAATGCCAGGCGGCACTGCACCGTGGCGAGCGGCCGTTGGGCGTGTACCTGTGGGGCCCGGTGGGGCGCGGCAAGACCTGGCTGCTGGACCGCTTCCACGCCAGCCTGCGGGTGCCCGCGCGGCGCCAGCATTTCCATCATTTCATGCAGTGGGTGCATCGGCGCCTGTTCCAGCTGTCCGGCACCGCCTCGCCCTTGCAGGCGCTTGCCGCCGAACTGGCCGGCGAGGTGCGGGTGCTGTGCTTCGACGAACTCTTCGTCAGCGATATCGGCGACGCCATGCTGCTGGGCGGCCTGCTGCAGGCCATGTTCGAGCAGGGCGTGGTGGTGGTCGCCACCTCCAACCAGCCGCCCCAGGGGCTGTACGCCGACGGCTTCAACCGCGAGCGCTTCCTCCCGGCCATCGCCGCCCTGGAGCACCACATGCAGGTGCTGGCCACCGACGGCGGCCAGGACCACCGCCTGCACCCGGGCGCGCCGGTGCAGCGCTACTGGCTGTGCCGCGCCGGAGTGCCCAGCGCCCTGGGCTACGTGTTTGCGGCGCTGGCCGGCAGCGGCAGCGAGGCGCCGCTGGCGCTGGGCCACCGCGAGCTGGCCGTGGTGCGCCACGGCCGCGGGGTGCTCTGGTGCCGCTATGCCGACCTCTGCGAGCGGCCCTGGTCGGCCCAGGATTTCATCGGCCTGTGCGATCGCTTCCACGCCATCCTGCTTGGCGACATCCCCGAGCTGGGCGGCGAGCGGCGCGAGGCGCGCATCGCCCGCGGCACCGAGGACGGCGCCCGGCGCGTGGCCGCCGGCGACCGCCAGTTGCCGGCGCTGTCGGCCCGGGACGACGGCGTGCGCCGCTTCATCGCCCTGGTCGACGAATGCTACGACCGTGGCGTGCCGCTGTACCTGGAGGCCGAGGTGGCGCTGGAGGCGCTGTACACCCAGGGCGGCCTGGAATTCCCGTTCCGCCGCACCCTGAGCCGCCTGCGCGAGATGCAGACCAGCCGCTTCGGCCGCTGAGCGGCGCGTGGGCAGGTTCGTCGGAGCTGTTCCAGACTTGTCGATTCCGCGTCCCGCCGGACGACCAGGAACAGGGCGCGGCCACGGTGGCCGCGCGCCCAGACGAGGAGACAGCCCATGTCCCGCATCCAGCGCATCACCCCCTGCCTGTGGTTCGACGACCAGGCGGAGCAGGCCGCGGCCTTCTACACGGCCATCTTCCCCAACTCGCGCATCGGCGCCGTCAGCCATTACGGCGAGGCCGGCCAGGAAATCCACGGCCGCTCGCCGGGCTCGGTGATGACCGTGGCCTTCGAGCTGGACGGCGTCGCCTTCACCGCGCTCAACGGCGGGCCGCTGTTCAAGTTCAGCGAGGCGCTGTCGCTGCAGGTGAACTGCGACAACCAGGCGGAAATCGACCACTACTGGGAACGCCTGTCCGCCGGTGGCCCGGTGGAGGCGCAGCAGTGTGGCTGGCTGAAGGACAGGTTCGGCCTGTCGTGGCAGATAGTGCCGGCCATGCTCACGGACTTGATAGCCGGCCCGGCGACGGCGGCGTCGCAACGCCTGATGCAGGCGCTGCTGGGGATGAAGAAGCTGGATATCGCGGCGTTGCGCAGGGCCTATGACGGGGCGTGAGCTACGTACCTGTGCGCCGAGGTGCTTTTCGTAGGATGGGTTGAGCTTGCGATACCCATCGGACCATGGTGATGGGTATCGCTTCGCTCAACCCATCCTACAGGGGAATGGCGTGGGTGGGGGGCGTAGGTGATCTCATCCGCGAAACGCGCTGGGGCGTCCGGCCATCGCGGACAAGGTCCGCTCCTACGGGGAAGAAATACCGTGCCTCCCGGCAACCTGTAGGAGCGGGCCCTGCCCGCGATTTCGCGCGCAGGGCGCGCTCCTACATTGGAATGGCGTGGGTGGGGCGGCGTAGGAGCGGATCTTATCCGCGAAACGCGCCGGGGCGTCCGGCTATCGCGGACAAGGTCCGCTCCTACGGGGGTATGCCATGCCTCCTACAGGGGAATGGCGTGGGCCTACCAGACGTACTTGACGCTGGTCAGCACCGTGCGGCCTTCGCCCGGGTAGCACTCGGCGATGTCGTCGCAGGTGGTCACGTACTTCTCGTCGAGCAGGTTCTGCGCGGCGAAGGAGAGGGTGACGTTCTTGTTCACCGGGTAGCTCACGCCGGCGTCGTACAGGGTGTAGTTGTCGACGTGGAAGGTGTTGCCGTTGTCGCCGTACACCGAGCCGGTGTAGCGCACCCCGCCGCCGACGCTTAGGCCATCGGCCACGCCTTCGTGGAAGGTGTAGTTGAGCCAGGCCGAGGCCATGTGCTCGGGCACGTTGGCGAAGTGGTTGCCCTCGTCGCCGTTGTTGCTCTTGAGGATCTTGGTCTTGGTGTAGGTGTAGGAGCCCAGCAGGTCCCAGTGCTCGTCGAGCTGGGCCTTCACCTCGGCCTCGATGCCGCGCGAGCGCACCTTGCCGGTGGCCTTCTGGAAGCCGGTGCTGACGCCGTTGAGCACCTCGTTGGTGAGCACGTTGGTCTTCTCGATCTCGAAGCCGGCGAGAGTCAGCAGGAGCTTGTCGGTGGGCTGGTACTTCACCCCGGTCTCCCACTGGTGCGCGGTGCTCGGGTCGAAGGTGTTGCCGTTGCCGTCGATGCCGCTGTTGGGCACGAAGGACTCGGAGTAGGCCACGTAGGGCGCCAGGCCGAAGTCGGTCAGGTAGGTCAGGCCGACGCGGCCGGTGAAGGCGTCGTCCTTGGCCAGGGTGTGGCTGCCGGCGACGTGGTCGTCGGTGCTGCTGCGCACGTTGTCGTAGCGCCCGCCGAGGGTCAGCAGCCAGTTGTCGTCGAACCTGATCTGGTCCTGGGCGTAGTAGCCGACGGCGTCGATGTCCTGGTCGTAGTTGACCTGGATGGTGCTCGGGCGGTTGATGTTCAGGCCGTATTTCGGGTTGCTCGGGTCCAGCAGCAGCGGCAGGAAGTACGACAGGTTGGCCAGGCTCAGGCTCTCGAAGTAGCGCTTGACGTCGGATTCGGTGCGCGAATAGTCGATGCCGGTCAGCAGGGTGTGCTGGATGCCCGCGGTGTCGAAGTCGAACTGCAACTGGTTGTCGACGGTGAAGGCGTTCATGTGCTCGTCCCAGCGCCGCGGCGAGCGCAGGACGTCGTTGGCCAGGGACGGGACCAGCGCGGCCAGGGCCGGCACGGCGCTCTGCACGGTGCCCAGCGGCAGCATGTTGTTGAGGATGAAGTCGACCTGGCCGTAGCGCAGGTTCTGGCGGAACTCGACGCTGTCGTTGAAGCGGTGGCGGAACTGGTAGCCCAGGGTGAACTGGTCCTGGTACGAGTGGTTGAAGCTGTGGTCGCCCAGCAGGGTGTTGTCGGTGTGGCCGTATTGCGGGGTGTTGACCGCGATGGTGCCGCCGCTGTCGTCCTTCATGAAGCTGCTGAGAAAGGTGAAGCTGGTGTCTTCGTCCGGCGCCCAGGTGAAGGAGGGCGCGACGTAGTAGCGATCGTCCTTGACCTCGTGGCCGTCGTCGTACTCGAACTCGGTGTTGGACTTGCGCACCACGCCGACCACGCGGTACAGCAGGCTGCCGTCGTCCACCAGGCGGTCGCCGATGTCGAAGCGGCCCTGGATGCGGTCGTGGTTGCCGAAGCCCAGCTCCACCTCGTGCACGCCGGCGGCGGTGGGCAGCTTGCTGACGCGGTTGATGATGCCGCCGGCGTCGCCCAGGCCGAACAGCGTGGAAGAGGGGCCGCGGACCACGTCGATGCGCTCCAGCGCATAGGGCTCGGTGCGGAAGAAGGTGTAGCTGTTGTTCAGCTGGCGCAGGCCGTCGAGGTAGTCGCTGGTGGTCTGGCCGTTGAAGCCGCGGATGAACAGCCAGTCATAGCCCTTGGGGTCCTGGCCGTAGGTCTCCACGCGCACGCCGGGCACGTAGCGCAGCGCCTGGCTGACGTTCTGCACGCCCTGGGCGTCCATCTGCCTGCGGGTGATCACCGAGACCGACTGCGGGATTTCCAGCAGCGGGGTATCGGTCTTGCTGGCGCTGGTGCTGGTGCGCGGTACGTAGCTGTCGGTGCCCTCGGGGGCGGCGGTGACCACCTGGGCCGGCATCGCCAGGGTGTCGTTGCCGGCGGCGTCGGCGCCCAGCAGGGTCACGCGGCTGCCGTCGACCTGGTAGCGGATGCCGGTGCCGCGCAGCAGTTGCTCCAGCGCCCGCGCCGGCTCCATCTCGCCGTGCACGCCGGGGCTGCGCAGGTTCTGCACCTGGGCCTGGTTGAAGATGATCTGCAGGTGCGCCTGGCTGCCGAGGTTGGTCAGCGCCGAGGCCAGCGGCTGTGCCGGGATATCGATGCGCACCGGCGCGGCGAAGACGCTGGCGGCGCTCAGGGTCAGGCCGAGCGCGGCGGCGCCGACCAGGCGGGCCAGGGGACTGCGCTTGCTGTGCAGGGGCTTGCGGTTCACTGGGACACTCCTATCCATGCAGTTTTGTTATTAATGCGAATGATTAGCCTTCTATGACGCAGCTACCGGAAAAAACCGGAAGACTTTTTTCGCGGGCATGGATTGGAGGAGGGGCACTCAGGGGCGATGGCTTTTCGTAGGATGGGTTGAGCTTGCGAAACCTATGCGGTTGGGGGTGATCGCTCAACCCATCCTACGACGCGCGCCTTGTAGGCGCGGGCCCTGCCCGCGATTCGCGCGCAGGGCGCGCTCCTACAATGGGAATGGCGCGGGGGGGCGGCGTAGGAGCGGATCTCATCCGCGATTCGCGCCGGGATGGCCGGCCATCGCGGACAAGGTCCGCTCCTACGGGGGGATCTGTCAGAGTGGCACGTACCTGCTGGCCAGGGTGATGCTGCCGTCGTCATGGCGGCGCATTTCCAGCGGCAGCACCTTGGGCAGGGAGTCGACCAGCGCCTGCAGGTCGCTGGTGTCGTAGATGCCGCCGATGCGCATGGCCGCCACCACCGGGTCGTCCAGGAGCACCGGGTGCGCCAGGTAGCGGTTGATCTGTGGGATGGCCGCCTGCAGCGGCTGGTCCTGCAGCACCAGGCGGCCGTCGAGCCAGGCGATGGCGTCGCCCGGGGCCACCTGGGCCAGTTCGAACTGCCCGGTGGCGCTGCTGTAGCGGGCCTGCATGCCCGGGGTCAGCTGGGCGGCGTTGCTGTCCACGCCGGGCGGCGGGGTGACTATCACCGAGCCTTCCAGCAGGGTGACGAGCATCTGGTTGACGTCGGTCCAGACGTTGAAGCGGGTGCCGGTGACGCGCACGCTGCCGTTGTCGGTGCGCACCGTGAACGGCTGCAGGGCGTTGTGGCTGACGCTGAAGTAGGCCTCGCCGCCGCTGCCCAGGCGGGCGTCGCGGCGGTCGCGGTAGAGGGCGAAGAACAGGCTTGAATGGGCGTTCAGGCGCACCTGCGAATCATCCGCCAGGCGCAGCTCGCGCGGCGCGTCCGTGGCGCTGTAGTAGCCGATGCGCGACGGCAGCCAGCCGGCGGACCAGCCCGTCGACCAGACCGTGCCCAGCGCCAGGCAGGCGACGGCCGCGGCGGTGGCGTAGCGCTTGATGCGCGAGCGCCGCGGCCGCGCAGTGGTGCGTGGAGGATGCGACAGGGGCGCTCGCGCCGGGGCCTGCAGGCGTTCGGCCAGGCGCCAGATTTCCAGCATCGCCAGGTATTCGTCGCGGTGCCGCGGGTCTTCGGCGCACCAGGCGTCGAAGGCGTCGCGCTCGGCCTGGGTGCAGTCCGCCTCGTGCAGGCGCGAGCACCAGCGCGCGGCTTCGGCGCTCAGGCTCTGGTCGTCATGCTCGGCGGGGGGCTGGTTCATCGAAGGCTTCCACGGCTGGACGGCGAAGTGCGCCCAGATCACGCTTTCTTTTCGGCTTGATGCGAGTGATTATAATTACCTCCGGCGCGGGCTGTCAGCCAGCGTCGGCTGCGAGAGCCGATCTTACCCGCAAGCCCCCTAACGGGCGGAGCGCTTTTTTCTTGATTCGCTACTACCAGGAACTGACCGCCTTCCTCAGTCGCACCCTGGGGGACCGCCATGCCGCCGCGGACCTGACCCAGGAGACTTTCCTGCGCCTGCTCGACCGCAAGGCCGAGGAGCGCATCGAGCAGCCGCGGGCGTTCCTCTTCAAGACTGCCGTCAATCTCAGCATCGACTTGCGCCGGCGGGCGCGTATCCGTCGCAACGAGGACCTGGAGGCGCTGGACCGTGAAGGTTGTCTCGATGAGCGTTGTCCGCAGACCGAGGCTATCCAGCAACAGCAGTTGCTGATGTTGCGTCGGGCTTTGGCGCAGTTGCCGGAGAACTGTCGGGAGGCTTTCCTGTTGCGCAAGGTCGAGGGTTGTTCCCATGCCGAGATCGCTGAGCGTCTGGGGATTTCGCGGGATATGGTGGAGAAGCATATCGTCAATGCCATGCGGCATTGTCGGCAGCGGTTGCAGCAGTGGGGTGGGCAGGCGTAGGGGGAACCATGGGTCTCACGCCCCGCGTCATGCCCGCGAACGCGGGCAACTGCCTTGGTCTGGGTGTTTCTGCGCCGCTCCGAGTTTGCCCGACCTGCTGAAGGGGCGTTTCGCTGCGCTCGGAGGTTTCTCTGGAAGTCCGAATTGCGGACAGAGTCCGCTCCTACGCCCGGTTTCCCTGGAACGTAAAAGCCACTCTTCGAGGCGCTCTTCGTAGGATGGGTTGAGCCTGCGAAACCCATGCGGCTGCGGTGATGGGTATCGCTTCGCTCAACACCATCCTACGGGGTGGTTTGCCGGCGGGTGTGGAGCGGACTCAACGCCTCCGCCGCAGGCCCTCTCTCCCTCCGGGAGAGGGCTGGGGTGAGGGTGCTCTGGAGCCCGCCGCGCAATCCCAACCCTGAATCGCAGACGAAAAAAAAGGCCGTTACCGAGTCGCGGGGGAAGCGGGGGTGGTAACGGCCTTGATGCTTCAAAACCAGGCGAGCAACACCTGATGGGTAATAAGCTAGCAAATTGTTCGCAGGCTAATGATGAATGCGCTTGATAGTGCATATGGGCCGGGACGATGGTTCGCCGCGGGCCCGGGGCATCAGAGGATGCTCAGCGGGTACTCGATGAAGGCGCGCACCTCGTTGAGGTCCGGGCCGACGTCGTTGTCCGCGCGGTAGATGGAGTTGCGCAGCTTGAACGACAGGTCCTTGGCCGGGCCGCTCTGGATCACGTACTTGACCTGGTTGAACAGCTCGCGCTCGGTGCCGTCGGAGTCGCCGCCGGTGTCGATGTTGTCGCCGCGCACGTAGGCGATCTTGTAGGTCAGCCCGGGCACGCCGTAGCCGCCGAAGTCCAGCTCGTAGCTGGCCTGCCAGGAGCGTTCGTCCTTGAGGTTGAAGTCGGCGTAGTAGGAGTTGGCCAGGTAGATGGTGCCGCCGCCGTCGCCGTAGTCGTAGGCGTAGCCGGCATCGCCGCTGCTGCGCTGGTGGGCGAGGATGAAGGCGTGCGGGCCGACGCTGTACTTGGCCGCCAGGCTCCAGATGGTGTTGCGGTCGTTGTCGCCGTCGCCGCCGAAGTCCAGCGCGGCCTGGGAGCCATCGTCGTACTTGGTGCGGTAGATGTTGAAGTCGAAGTTCAGCGCCTGCTCGGCGGCCAGCGGCAGGCTGTAGTTGACGTTGGCGTAGGTCTTGGCGAAGACGTCGCGCACGTCGCTGTGGTAGAGCGCCACGCTGAGGTCGTCGGTGACCGCGTAGCTGCCGCCGTAGAGGTAGATCTCGTCCAGGTGGTTGGGGTCGCGCGCCGGGCTGCCCATGGGGCTGTCGGCGGTGAACTTGCCGACGTTCAGCTGCAGGCCCTTGATCTCCTCGCTGGTCAGCAGGGTGCCGGTGAAGGATTGCGGCAGCATGCGCGAGTCGTCGCGGGAGAGCACCGGCAGGTCGGGGAACTGGTTGCCGTACTTGATCACGGTATTGGAGAAGCGCAGCTTCACCGCGCCGCCGGCCTCGGACAGGCTGTCCACCGGCTTGCCGTCGTCGTGTTCGTTGAAGATGCCGGTGTAGTTGCGCCCGCGGCCGCTGTCGAGCTTGACGCCGAGCAGGCCGTAGGCGTCGACGCCGAAGCCCACGGTGCCCTGGGTGAAGCCGGACTCGAAGGTGCCGATGAAGCCCTGGCCCCAGACCTTGGCGTCGTTGGTGTGGTCCTTGTAGTCGCGGTTCCAGTAGACGTTGCGCAGCAGCAGGTCGAGCCTGGCGTCCTCGATGAATCCCTTCGCCTCGTCCTGGGCGCTGGCCTGGGCCAGCTGGGCGCCCGCGGCCATCACGGCGAAGGCCAGCGCGTGGCGTTTCATGATCCTCATGGATATAGCTCCTTTGGTTTCCAACTTTCAGGTTTTAGCAGTTTTTCGTGCTATCACCAGTGACCGGGTTGTCATTCGTCGGAAATTTCCTACGGCTGGAAACCGCGTGCTAGAGCCTGCCGCTGAGAATCGTGTGATGGCTATCTAATGGCGCTTGGCCGGCGGAAGGGGCGCAAGGCCCCTTCTTCGAGGGCGGTCAGTAGCTGAAGAAACCCTGGCCACTCTTGCGGCCCAGGCGGCCGGCCGCGACCATTTCCTTGAGCAGCGGGGCGGGGCGGTACTTGGAGTCGTCGAAGCCGTCGTAGAGCACCTGCATGATCGCCAGCAGGGTGTCCAGGCCGATCAGGTCGGCCAGGGCCAGCGGGCCGATCGGGTGGTTGCAGCCCAGCTGCATGCCGGCGTCGATGTCGGCGGCGCTGGCCAGGCCCTCCTGGAGCACGAAGATGGCCTCGTTGATCATCGGCACCAGGATGCGGTTGACCGCGAAGCCCGGGGCGTTCTTCACGCTCACCGCGGTCTTGCCGACCAGGCCGGCGAAGGCCAGGGCGCGGGCGTGGGTCTCGTCGGCGGTCTGCAGGCCGCGGATCACTTCCAGCAGGCCCATCACCGGCACCGGGTTGAAGAAGTGCAGGCCGATGAAGCGCTGCGGGTTGCGCACCCCCACCGCCAGCTGGGTGATGGAGATGGACGAGGTGTTGCTGGCGATCACGCAGTCGGGGCCGACCAGCTCGTCCACCTGGCGCAGGATGCGCAGCTTGAGTTCGAGGTTCTCGGTGGCGGCCTCGATCACCAGGTCGGCGTCCTTCAGCGCGGCGTAGTCGGTGCCGCCGTGGATGCGCGCGAGGATGCCCGGCTTGTCGGCGGCGGCCAGCCTGTCCTTCTTGATCAGCCGTTCGAGGTTGCCGTCGATGGTCTTCAGGCCGCGTTCGACGGCGGCGTCGGACACGTCGATCATCGCCACCTGGAGCCCGGCCGCGGCGCACACCTGGGCGATGCCGTTGCCCATGGTGCCGGCGCCGATCACGCCGATCTTGCGGATGCCGGGAGTGGTGTCTGCTGTACTCATGCCTGTCGTTCCTCTGCGATGAATGAAGCGCCCCGCGGCGCCGGCGGCGACGATAGCGCAGGCGCCGGCCCAGGGCGAGCCTCCTGCGGGACGGGGGGCTGGCAGCTGTGACTTTGCCGAGGGCATATGCGCCATTTCATGGCGGGTTAGTCCATGTGGGTGGGGTTGGGGACGAGTCTTTGGCACAGTATTGTCGTGGGCGTCCGGCGTGGCCGGTGAGTCCAATCGCGGACGAAGTCCGCTCCTACCGCCTGTGCTTCCCTGGAGCTGTAGGAGCAACTGTCTCGCCGGCTGCGCCGAGCTGCTTTTCGTAGGATGGGTTGAGTTTGCGAAACCCATGCGGCCGAGGTGATGGGTATCGCTTCGCTCAACACCATCCTACGAAAAGCCATGCTCGCTCATGCCGTAGGAGCGGACTCCGTCCGCGATTCGGACTTCCAGAGAAATCTCCGCGCGCACCGGAACGCCCCTTCGGCATGAACAACCCAGGCAACCCCATGAAACCCGAACGCATCCCCCTGGACTACCCCTGTGGCCCCGCTCCGGACCCCGGCGCCAGCCGCGAGATCGCTCCGGGCGTGCACTGGCTGCGCATGCCCCTGCCGCTGAGCCTCGACCACATCAACCTGTGGGCCGTGGAAGACGGCGACGGCTGGGCGCTGTTCGACACCGGCATGCACACCCAGGCCACCCTCGACGCCTGGCGCGCGCTGCTGGCCCCCGGCGGCGCGCTGGGCGGGCGGCGGCCGACGCGGCTGTTCGTCACCCACATGCATCCGGACCACGTCGGCCTGGCCGGCTGGCTCACCCGCGAGTACGGCTGCGAACTCTGGATGACCTTCGGCGAGTACATGAACTGCCGCGTGCTGGCCGCCGACAGCGGCCGCGAGGCGCCGCCGGAAGGCGTGCGCTTCTATCGCCGCGCCGGCTGGGACGAGGCGGCCATCGCCCACTATCGGGCGCGCTTCGGCGGCTTCGGCAAGTTCATCTGGCCGCTGCCGGAAAGCTACCGGCGCCTGCGCGACGGCGAGCGCATCCGCATCGGCGCGCACGACTGGCGGGTGGTGGTGGGTTCCGGGCATTCCCCCGAACACGCCAGCTTCCATTGCCCCGGCCTGCGCCTGCTGGTCGCCGGCGACCAGGTGCTGCCGCGCATCTCGCCGAACGTCTCGGTGTTCCCCACGGAGCCGGCGGCCGACCCGCTGGGCCAGTGGCAGGAATCCCTGGCCAAGGTGCGCCGCGAGGTGCCCGACGACGTGCTGGTGCTGCCGGCCCACAACGAACCCTTCCAGCCCCTGCACGCGCGCCTGGAGCACCTGGAGCGCGGCCACCAGCGGGGCCTGGAACGCCTGCAGGAACTACTGGGCGGAGGCCCGAAGCGCGCCATCGACCTGTTCGGCGCGCTCTTCGCCCGGCGCATCGACCAGGACCTGCTGGCCCTGGCCACCGGCGAGTGCCTGGCCAACCTCAACTACCTGGTGCAGCGCGGCCGGGTGCTGGCCAGCGAGGACGGGCAGGGCGTGGCCTGGTACCGCCTGGCCTGAGGCGGGCTCAGATCCACACGTCGTTGGGCGCGGTGCGCTCGCCGCCCTGGTCGCCGGTGTTGAGCACGCCGCGCGGCTCGATCAGCAGCACCTGCGTCTCCCACGCGGCGAAGGGCTTGTGCTCCACGCCGCGGGGCACCACGTACATCTCCCCGGCGCGCAGTTGCACGGCGCCGTCGCGGAAGTCGATGCGCAGTTCGCCATCGAGCACGATGAAGGTCTCGTCGGTATCGGCGTGGCTGTGCCAGACGAACTCGCCCTCCAGCTTCACCAGCTTGAACTGGTAGTCGTTCATCTCGGCCACCACCCGCGGCTGCCACTGCTCGTGGATGGCCGCCAGCTTGGCGGCGAGGTTGACCGGCAGGTAGGGGCGTATGGATGTTTGCGGCATGTTTCAGCTCCTGGATCATCGAGTGGCCAGGGTAGGGCCCCGGGGCGCGGGCGTCTTGCATATTCCTGCGCATGGGTACGGTGGCGGGGCGGATTTTCCGCCTAAGGAAATCCCCAATGCCTACGGGAGCCTACCCCCATGCCGAGGCCGTTTCCCCGTATGGTCCGCCCCGGGGCCCATCCCCTAAGGTGCCCCTGGCCCCGCCCTTCGAGGGCGGGGGCGCCTTGCAGCGACACGCCTGCCCATAACGACAAGAGACCTCGCCATGAACCCTTCCTCCTCGTGCCGCGCCCCGCGCACGGCTCCAGCCGCCATCGACGCCTGCGCGGCGCGCCCGGCGCGCAAGCGCTACGCCTACGAGTGGTACGTCGTCAGCCTGTGCATGGTGGCGTACATCTTCTCCTTCGTGGACCGGCAGATCCTGGCGCTGATGATCGAGCCCATCAAGGCCGACCTGCAGCTCAGCGACACCCAGTTCAGCCTGCTGCACGGGCTGGCCTTCTCGCTGTTCTACGCGGTGATGGGCTGGCCCATCGCCTACCTGGCCGACCGTTTCTCGCGGCCGCGGATCATCGCCGTCGGCGTGGTCTTCTGGAGCCTGGCCACCGCCGCCTGCGGGCTGTCGAAGAACTTCCTGCAGATGTTCCTGGCGCGCATCGGCGTCGGCGTGGGCGAGGCGGCGCTGTCGCCGGCGGCCTACTCGATGTTCAGCGACCTGTTCCCGCGGGAGAAGCTGGGCCGCGCGGTGGGCATCTACTCCATCGGCTCCTTCCTCGGCGGCGGCCTGGCCTTCCTGGTCGGCGGCTACGTCATCGACCTGCTCAAGGACACCCAGGCGCTGGTGCTGCCGGTGCTGGGCGAGGTCAAGGCCTGGCAGCTGACCTTCTTCATCGTCGGCCTGCCCGGGGTGCTGGTGGGCCTGCTGATCTGGCTGACCGTGCGCGACCCGCAGCGCCAGGGCCTGAGCCGCGACGCCAGCGGCCAGGCCAAGGCCGTGGCGCCGGGCGACGGCGTGCGCTTCCTCGGCCGCCACCGGCTGACCTTCATCTGCCTGTACCTGGGCTTCTCCTGCTACGCCATGGCCTTGTACGCCATGCTCAGCTGGACCCCGGCGCTGTACATGCGCAAGCACGGCCTGGACCCGGTGAGCACCGGCTACACCCTGGGCGTGGTGCTGCTGCTGGCCAACACTGCCGGCGTGTACTGCGGCGGCTGGCTGACCGACCTGCTGGCCCGCCGCGGCCACGGCGACGCGGCCATGCGCACGGGCGTGATCGGCGCCATCGGCATGCTCGTGCCGGTGGCCCTGTTCGCCGTGGTCGAACCGCTGTGGCTGTCCCTGGCGCTGCTGGTGCCGGCGATGTTCTTTGCCTCCTTCCCCCTGCCGACCTCCACCACGGCCATGCAGAACCTGGCGCCGAACCAGGTGCGCGCGCAGGTCTCGGCGATCTTCCTGCTGGTCAGCAACCTGCTGGCGGTGGGCCTGGGCACCACCCTGGTGGCGCTGATCACCGACCGGGTGTTCGGTGACCCGGCGGCGGTGGGGGCGTCGATCGCCATCGTTTCCGCGGTGGCTACGCTGCTGACCATCGGGCTGTTGTGGAAGGGCTGCGGCAGTTATCGCGCGAGCCTGGTGCGTGAACAGGCGGAGCGTGCCTGAGCGGACTCCGTCCGCGCTTCGTGCCACAGGGAATGGCGTGGGTGGGGCAGCGTAGGAGCGGATCTTATCCGCGAACCGCGCCGGTGGTTCCGGCTATCGCGGACAAGGTCCGGGGACATGCCGTGCCTCCCGGAAACCTGTAGCGGGCCCTGCCCGCGAAATTGCGCGCAGGGCGCGCTCCTACAGGGGAATGGCGTGGGTGGATTCATCCGCGCTACGCCGGCACCACCTCGCGGCCCGGCAGGAAGCGTCCGAAGCCGCGTTCCTTGCCCAGCGCCTCGGCGAAGCCGCTTTCCCGCCGGTACGCCACGCGCCCGTTGATCACGGTGGCGTCCACCGCCGCATCGTTGCGTTTCACCAGGCGCACCAGCCCGAGGTTTTCCATGGGCGCTTCGCTCACTTCGTCCAGCTCGTCGGTCAGCCCCTCGGGGTTGACGATCACCAGGTCGGCGCGGTCGCCCACGCGCAGGTAGCCGGCGTCCAGTCCGGCGAAGTCGGCCAGCTCGCCGGTCAGGCGCTGCACCGCGCGGCCCGTGTCCATGAACGGCTGGCCGGTCAGCTCGGCGTCGCGCACGTACTTGAGGAAACGCAGCGGGAAGTTGTACTGCGCGTGGGACGCCAGGTGCGCGCCGGAGTCGGCGAAGCCCGGCTGCGTCCAGGGGCTGGCCAGCAGCCTGGCCATCACCTGCGGGCGGTGGTTGCCGTAGCAGGTGGTCCACTTCAGCGCGTTGCGGTACTGGCTGGCCAGGTCGAAGAAGGCGTCCACCGCATCCTTGCCCTGCTGCTGGCCGATGTCCTCGAAGTTGCGGCCGATCAGGCTGGCGTCCGGGCATTCGCGCACCCAGCAGTCGGACAACCGGCGGTGCCACAGGCCCAGGCTGAGGGTGGCCTTGATGTCCTTGCGGAAGCGCTCGCGGAAGGCCGGGTCCTGGATGCGCGCGTACAACTCTTCCGGGTCCTTGATGTCGCGGAGGATTTCGCCGGCGCCGAACTCCTCGAAGCCGTTCATGTTCAGCCCCTCGATGCGCACATTGAACGGCGCCGGTAGCGTCTGCCAGCGGAAGCGCCCGCGCAGCACGCGGTTGGCCAGCCAGCCGGAGGCGCGGGTGATGCGGTGCATGAAGGGCTGCGACTTGAGGTCCAGGGCGGTGAGCATGCTGCACTTGAGCGGCCGGCGGAACCAGCCGTGGGCCTGCCAGAGGAAGGCGAACACGTTGATCTTGGTCACCGCGTTGGGCGCGCCCTGCATCAGCGCGCCGCGCCGGCGCAGCACGGCGAACAGGCGGGAGAATTCCTTCCAGCTGGCGAAGGTGGAGGGCAGCGGGCTGGACCAGGCGCGCTCGCCGTCCATCTTGTCCAGCCGCGTGGTCATCACCGAGAGGCCGAAGCAGCCGGCGTCCAGCGCCTCGTTGAGCAGCTGCTCCATGCGCTGCAGCTCGGCCTCGGTGGGCTTGGCGCCGCTGGTGGCGCGCTGCAGGCCCATCACCGCCACGCGCAGCTCGGAATGGCCGAGGAAGGAGCACAGGTTCGGCCCCAGCGGCAGTTGCTCGTAGAAGGCGCGGTAGCCGGCGGCGTCGCGCCAGGTGCGTTTCTCGCGCAGGATCGGCAGCACCACCTCGCGCGGCACCGCCTCGACGCGGGTGAACAGGTCGGAGCAGTCCTCCGCCTCGCCCAGCACCATGCTGATGGAGCAGGAGCCCAGGGCCACCGTGGTCACGCCGTGGCGCACCGATTCCTTCAATGCCGGCGCGGCTATCACCTCGGCGTCGTAGTGCGAGTGGATTTCCAGGAAGCCCGGGGTCACCCACTTGCCGGCGGCGTCGAGCACCTGCGGGCAGCCGCTCTCGTCCAGCGGCGAGGCGCTCAAGGTGTCGAGGCGCCCGGCGCGGATGCCCAGGTGGCGCAGCGCGCCGGGGGCGCCGCTGCCGTCGAAGTAGAGGCCGTTCTTGACGATGATGTCGTAGCTCACAGGAGGCTCCAGGGAGACAGCAGCAGGACCCCGCTGACCAGCAGCAGGAGGTGGATGGCCAGGCGGAAGTGGCGTTCCGGGCAGCGCCGGTGCAGGTGCTCGCCCAGCCACAGGCCCAGCGGCAGCAGCGGCGCGTAGGCCAGCACCTGGGGGAGCGCCGGGCGCAGCCGGCCGTCGAGCAGGAAGGCCAGGGTGAGCAGGCCGTTGAGGCTGAACCAGACGCAGACCAGAGTGGCGCGCAGGCGCGACTTGTCCAGCTGCTGGCCGGCCAGGGCGTAGACCAGCAGCGGCCCGCCGGAGGCGAACAGGCCCTGGCAGACGCCGGCGGCGCCGGTGGCCAGGCGCATCGCCCAGGCCGGCACCTGGCCCCTGGGCGTGCCCTTGGCGCTGCGCTGCAGCTCGCGGACGGCGAACCACAGGATGGGCAGGCCGAGGCCGCGCTTGAGCAGCTGCGGGTCCAGCCAGGGCAGCAGCAGGTAGCCGGCCACCATGCCCAGCAGCATGCCCGGCAGCAGGGTGGCCAGCAGCAGCCGCCACTGCACCAGGCGCCGGTGGCGCCAGGCCAGGTAGCTGGTCAGGCCGACGTTCAGCGGCACCAGCACCGGCAGCAGTTGCTCGATGGGCAGCAGCAGGGCGCCGAGAGACAGCGCCAGCACCACGCTGCCGAAGCCGGTGACCGCTTCCAGGGTGTAGGCCAGCAGGATGAAGCTGCCCAGGGCCGGCGCCACGTAGCTCACGGCAGCCTCGCCGCGAGCTTGGGCAGCGGCGCGCGCCGCGACCAGAACAGCGCCAGGCCCAGCCCGGTGAGCAGTTGCCAGCAGCCCCAGAAAGCGGCGATCAGCAGCATGCCGCCGGCCTCGGGGAAGAAGGTGAGGATCAGCGCCATGCCCAGCGCCGAATTGTGGATGCCGCTTTCCAGCGTCACCGCGCGCACGTCGGCCTCGCCCAGCCGGCAGGCCCGCGCGCACAGGTAGCCCAGGCCCAGGGCGGCGCCGTTGAGCAGCGCCACCAGCCAGAAGAACAGGTGGAAGTAGGCGACGAACTGCGCGTAGTTCTTGATGAAGGCCATCACCACGAAGGCCGCCAGCACCAGCAGCGAGAACACCCGCATGGGCTTCTCCAGGCGCCGCGCCAGTTGCGGGCGGCGGCGGCCCAGGGCCATGCCGGCGAGCATCGGCGCCACCAGCACCAGCAGCACCGTGGCCAGCAGCTCCAGCGGGTCGATGTGGATCTGCGTGAGCAGCGCGCGGGTCTCCGGCGCCAGGCTTGCGTAGAGGGCGAAGTTGAACGGCGTGAAGAACCCGGCGGACAGCCCGGACACCGCGGTGACGCTGGCCGACACCGCGACGTTGCCGCGCGCGAGCCAGGTCATGACGTTGGAGAAGCTGCCGCTGGGGCAGGTGGCCACCAGCAGCATGCCCAGGGCCAGCTGCGGGTCGATCGGCAGCAGGTTGGCCAGCAGGCAGGCGCTGGCCGGCAACAGCAGGAACTGGATGAACATGCCGATCAGCGGCGCCTTGGGCGCGCGGACGATGCGGGCGAAGTCCTCGCGGCGCAGTTCCAGGGAGACGCCGAACATCATCAGCGCGATGATCGCGTTCAGGGCCAGCATCGAGGCGCCGGCGAATTCCAGGTGGACGGTGGGCATCAGCGCGCCTCCCTAAGGGGCGCGGGGCACGGTTTGCAAGGCATGCGCGGCTCGTTTGTGTTTCTCGTTGTAATGGGCAAGGATACCCGCCCCGCGCCTCGCTTTGCTGGCTCAATCAGGACTTTTTCCGGTTATTTCGGGACCATGCCCAACAGCCCCTCGATCACCGTGCATTACGCCCAGGGCATCCTCCAGGCCGCTACGCGCCTGGGCCTGCAACTGCCCGCCGACCTGCGCGAGCTGGGCCGCGAGGCGCGCATCCCGCTGGCGCGCCAGGACGAGCTGTGGGAGGGCCTGTGCGCCGCCAGCGCCGAGCCGCTGCTGGGCCTGCGCCTGGGCAGCGCCCTGCAGGTCGGCCACCTGGACATGGTCGGCGCCCTGCTGATGAGCTGCGAGACCTTCGGCGAAGCCCTGGAAGCGCTGCTGGAGTACTACCCGATCATCGCCGAGGGCAGCGAGTTCGCCCTGCGCCGCGAGGCCGGCGGCGTGGCCCTGGTCTATCGCCCCAGCTACCGCGTGCGCCGCGAGGCGCGGGTGGAGGCGGTGCTGGCCAGCCTGGTGCGGCTGAGCGCCTGGATCACCGGCGAGCGCGTGCGCCCGCAGGCAGTGCGAATCGGCCATCCAGCCCGTGGCGAAGCGGGCAGTTACCGCGAACTGCTGGGCCTGTTGCCCGACTTCAGCGCCAGCGAGGAGGGTCTGCTGTTCGCCGAGGACGACCTGCGGGTGCCGCTGATCCAGGCCAACGCCTTGATGCGCGAGCACCTGCGCCAGCTCGCCGACGCCCAGTTGCAGCGCCTGGGCGCGCAGAGCCTGGCGGCGCAGGTGCAGGGCCTGCTGCGCGAGCACCCGCAGTGGGGCAAGGAGCGCATCGCCGAACGCCTGGGCCTCAGCGGCCGGCACCTGAACCGGCGCCTGGCGGAGGAGGGCAGCAGCTTCAAGCTGTTGCGCGAGCGGGTGCTGCACGCCATGGCCGAGCAACTGCTGCACGGCTCCGCGCGGCTGGCGGAAGTGGCCGAGCGCCTGGGCTTTTCCGACGAGAGCGCCTTCGCCAAGGCCTTCCGCCGCTGGAGCGGCATGACCCCCGGGCAGTTCCGCCAGGGCGCGGACTGACTCAGGCGTGGGCCGCCAGGGCGCGCAGGCGCTCGCCGGCCACCACGATCTTGCGCTGGCGGTGGCGGCCCTGGCCGGGGTTGAAGGTCTGCAGTTCGATGCGCTTGCGGAAGCAGTCCACCTGGTCTTCCTGCAGGGGGCGGCCCTCGGCGGTCAGCAGGTCGCGGCGGATGCGTTCGATGAAGTTGTTCAGGCGCGTCGGGTCGCGCCATTCGCTGGCCGGGATCGCCCAGGTGGTCAGCAGGCGCCGGTTCTCGTGGTCACGCAGCCTCAGCAGCAGGCCGCCGTCCGGGCGCTGCTGGAGGTCGACGCGGTAGTCGCTGAACTGTTCGCCGAGGAGTTGCGGGGCTTGGCTACGGTCGTTGTGCATGACGCTCTCCCTTGGTATCCGTGAAGCCGATGGGAGAGCCGTTGCAGCATGCGTTCCAGCTTCGCTTGAAAATTTTCTCTTTTTAAATCAGCTGGTTATTCGATAGCGATAGAGACGCGCCCGTGCATTTCGCACGATTGCACGAAGCCTGCACGGCAGAATGCAAGCTTCACGGCGCTCAGTGCTGCTCGTCGATCACGCCTTCCTGGTGGGCGGCGGAGAGGTGCGGTTCCTGGCCGCTGTCGACCGGGTCCAGCTCCACCAGTTCTTCCAGTTCGTCGGCTTCCCTGGTCACCACCGGATCGGGGTGTGGGGTATCCACGGGGCTTTTCATAGGGGCACTCCTGCAAGGGGCATCGCGGCCCTTACCTTTGCTCGGACCGCACGCAGGCGGGCGCGTGCGATCCATTTCATGCGCACAGTGTCGCGCGAAAACCCGCCCGCGCAAGGCGAGGCGAGGAACGGCAGGCAAGGCAAAAAGGGGCGGCTGCTAGAAGCCGCTGACTCGTCGGTGCCCCGGCTCGTCCAGGTGCATGCCGAAGGCCAGCTGGAAGAACTCGGCGAGCTGTTCGTCGAGCACCTCGCCGTCCAGCGAGTCCAGTTGCGCGCCCAGGCGGCGCATGCGCTGGCCATGGGTGGCGTACTGCTCGTGGACCAGGCCCTGGAGTTCGGTATCGGCGACGATGCGGTAGAAGCTCGGTTGCTGGCTGCCGCCCAGGCGGGCGAACAGGCACAGTTGCAGGTGGTCGTCCTCGTCCACGAGCAGTTCGACCTGGCAATCCAGGCCGCGGTCGCGGGCGAAGCGGCTGGCTTCCTCGAAGGCGGGCAGGGCCTTCTGCAGGACGTGGGTCTCGAAGGTGAAGAGGAAGTCTTCCTCCGCGGGCCCCGAGGCCCTGGGTGCAGAGTCGTACATGCCGGCGGCTCCTGTGCGGGGGATAAGGAAACACGCAAACGGACCACGTAATCCCGGCGCCACACCTCGACCGCGCCGGACGACAACGCTCATGACACTTGCCTGGCGCCAATCTGTCAATGAGTTCCCCGGCATATGCGCGGCGCTGCAAATAGCCATGGGTTCGAAGTAGGCCCGCTCAAGGCGCCGGCGCGCCGGCCAGGGCGGGAAAATCCTCCGGGGTGAGGGTTTCCCGCTCCAGCAGCAGTTGCGCGCCGGCCTCCAGGTCGCTGCGGCGTTGCTCCAGCAGGGCCCGGGCGCGGCGGAAGGCCTCGTCGATCAGCTCGCGCACGCACAGGTCCACCTCGCGGGCGGTCTGCTCCGAGTAGTCCTTCTCGCGCAGCCCCGCCAGGTGGCCGTTGTCGCCCGCGAGATAAGGCGCGCTCTGCCGCTCCAGCACGGCCTGGCCGAGCTGCTCGCTCATGCCGAAGCGCGTCACCAGTTGGCGGGCGATGTCGGTGGCCTTGGCCAGGTCGTCGGCGGCGCCGGTGGAAATCTCGTCGAACACCAGGGATTCGGCGGCGCGCCCGGCCAGCAGCACCACCATGCGGTCCTTGAGTTCCTGGCGGCCGATCAGGAAGCGGTCCTCGGTGGGCCGTTGCAGGGTGAAGCCCAGGGCGCCGATGGCGTGGGGGACGATGGAGACCTTGTGCACCGGGTCCATGCGCGGCAGCGAGGCCGCGGCCAGGGCGTGGCCCATCTCGTGGTAGGCCACTACCTTGCGCTCCTGCGGCAGCAGCAGCCGGCTGCGCCGCTCGGCACCGGCGACGATGCGCTCCACCGCGGCGGTGAAGTCGGCCATGCCCACCGCCTCGGCGCCGCGCCGGGTGGCGCCGATGGCGGCTTCGTTGACCAGGTTGGCCAGGTCCGCGCCGGTGAAGCCGGTGGTGATGGCGGCGATCTGCCCGCAATCGAGGTCGGCGGCGGCGCTAACGCGTTTCAGGTGCACCCGCAGGATGGCCTCGCGGCCCCGGCGGTCCGGGCGGTCGATGAGGATCTGGCGGTCGAAGCGGCCGGCGCGCAGCAGGGCCGGGTCGAGCACTTCCGGGCGGTTGGTGGCGGCCAGCAGCACCACGCCTTCGCGCGGGTCGAAGCCGTCCAGCTCGGCGAGCAGTTGGTTGAGCGTCTGCTCCTTCTCGTCGTTGCCGCCGAAGGCGCCCAGCCCGCGCATCTTGCCCAGGGCGTCCAGCTCGTCGATGAAGATGATGCAGGGCGCGGCCTTGCGCGCCTGCTCGAAGAGGTCGCGCACCCGCGCAGCACCCACGCCGACGAACAGCTCGACGAACTCCGAGCCGGAGATGGAGAAGAACGGCACCCCGGCCTGGCCGGCCACCGCCTTGGCCACCAGCGTCTTGCCGGTGCCGGGCGGGCCCACCAGCAGGATGCCCTTGGGAATCCGCGCGCCCAGGCGGCTGTAGGTGGGGCGATCCTTGAGGAAGGACACCACTTCCTGCAGCTCGGCCTTGGCTTCGTCGATGCCGGCAACGTCGTCGAAGGTCACCCCGGTGTCGCGCTCGACGAACACCCGCGCCTTCGACTTGCCGACGCTGACCATGCCGCCGAAGCCCTGCTTCTCGGCCAGCCCGCGGAAGAAGAACACCCACAGGCCGAAGAACAGCAGCACCGGCAGCAGCCAGCCCAGCAGCTTGGCCAGGCCGCTCTGGGTGACGCCGGAGAAGTCGACCTGGGCTTTCTCCAGCTCCGCCGCCAGCTGCGGCTCGACGCGGTTGGTGGTGAAGCGCGTGCGGCCCTGGATCGGCTCCTTGAGGGTGCCGCTGATGCGCTCCTGGTCGACGCGCAGGTCGCTGACCTTGCCGGCGTCCAGCAGGCGCTGGAACTCGCTGTAGGGAATCGGCGCCTCGGCCGAGTACTCGCCCAGCCAGTTCTGCACCAGCAGCATGGCCACGAAGGCCACGACGAAATAGCCGAGGTTCCATTGATGGTGCTTTTCCATGGCCATGCTCGCTCCCGTGCCGGCAGGGGGATGGATGCACGCCGGGCTCCGGCGTTGGCGCCATTGAGGCACGAACCGCGGCGCGGGAACTTGGCCGGGATCAAACAAAGGCGGAGGCGGCGTGTGCGAAGGATAGCCGCCGGGCTCAGTGGCCGCCGCGTTGCAGCTGGAAGCGGCAGACCTGGCCGCCGCGCAGCAGGCTCCAGGATGGCCCGAAGAGTGGCTAGCCGGGCGCCAGGCTCAGGGGCTTGGCCGGCCGCTGCTGTTCCGACAGCGCCATGTCCAGCGCCTGGCGCAGCTCCAGCGCCAGTTTCGCCACGGCGCGCAGGCTGTCCCAGTCGTGGCGGGGAATCTGCGGGATGGTCAGTTCCACGTCGCAGCTGTTGGGCGCGAGCAGTTGCACGGTCATCGAGCCGTCCGCTTCGAGGGTGCACTGGCAGCGGTAGGGCGTGAAGCTGTCTTCGAGAATGCGTTTGGCCTGCAAATAGGTTTGCATCGGGTGGCTCCCGAGTTATCGACTTGATTGAAGCGGGTCCGCAGGGTACGGCGAAGCTGGGATCGGTCGTCCGATCACGCCGAAAAGCCGACGTCAGGAAATGAACAGTAGCTTGCTAGCGAGTTGCCGTTATAACGATTTCTCATCTGCAACCAGCGAACGCTCCTTTCGGCAACCGCCTCGCCGCCCGGCAGCGCCGTGGCGGCAGGGGCAGGGCGGGCCTGGCGACGGACCCGGGGGAACGCGGTGAGCGCCTGACCTTGCGCGGCGGGGACGAGCCCTGGGCCACCTGGCGCGACACTCTCCAACGCCTGACACGGCGGATGTGGCGGCAGTTGGGGGAGGCGCGCTAGGTGCCTGTGTGCGATTCACCCGGTTGTTTCTGTGGAGGTTTCAACGATGGATAATCGCGGACGGAGTTCGCTCCGGTTCCAGGAAGCACGGCTTTTCGTAGGATGGCGTTGAGCGAAGCGATACCCATCAGCGCAACCGCATGGGTTTCGCAAGCTCAACCCATCCTACGAAAAGCGCCTCGGTGCAGTCGGCAAGACAGTTGCGCCTACATTGTTTTCCGGGTTACTCCCGCGAACGCGGGACGCGGCTCCATCGCGAACAGCGCTTGCGCTGGCCCGAAGGGGAATAACCCAATAGACAGTTGCTTATAAGCGCATCCGGATATCGCAGCGGCAGGTATGTTCCAGGATTCCAGATAAAGAGCGGCTATCCACGGGCGGATATACGATATCGCCGTATAGAATTACCGGGCCTGGAATGACCGTTGAAAACGAGGTGAACTCCATGGAGGTCTGCCTTATGGTTCGAAAGACCTTTGCGGATGTATGGCTTCAGGACTTTGGGCGTTTGGATTCGCAGAAATTGTCCGGTATATTCATCGGTTGGAAAAACTTTTGCTGAAGGAGTTTCCCATGTCCAAGCTGGCAGAGTTTCGCGCTGTCGAGAAAGCGCTCGCAGAACAGATGGCCCACCTGGAGTCGCTGAAGAACGATGTCAATCTGCAGAAGGAAATCGAGTTCGAGCAGAAACTGAATGAACTCATGCAGGCATACGGCAAGTCCCTGGGCGACGTGACCGCCATCCTCGATCCCCGGGCCCACGGCGAAGCGCCTGCGCGCGCGGGGCGGGGCGTGCGCGCCAAGCGGCGCGCGCGGGCGGTCAAGGTCTACCGCAACCCGCACAGTGGCGAGGTCGTTGAAACCAAGGGCGGCAACCATAAAGTTCTGAAGGCCTGGAAGGCGGAATATGGCAGCGATGTCGTGGACTCCTGGCTGCAGAAGAAGTAACCACTTTACGCAGAGTTAGCCAAAGCGCCGCGCTCGATCACCGATTCGGTGCCCGCCACTGAGTTTCCGCGCGTTCTTATTCCAGAATTTCGGCGGTATTTCCCCGCTGTGCCATTAGTGTGCGCGCAGGGAACTGCCGTCCGTCCGTATGGCTCAAGTATTTCAATTGGCTGACGATTCATTGCGGTAGAAATTTTTGCCAGGGGTTGTGTCTTGCAGATTAGTCAGGAAAGTCTGGTTCGCCATCTTCGTCATCAGTTCAATGCACTTCTGGGCGTATCACTGTTCTCCTGGGCGACGATGGCCGGGCTATTGATATTCATCTGGCTACATGGCCAGGCCCTGGGCGTGAAGTCATTCGCCTGTTTCGTTCTGGGAGCCTGCCTGAGTTCGGTGCAACTGTTCTTTCTGGTACTGGTCGCGGTGCGCATGCACCGCACCATGAAAACCCGTTCGAAACTCTTGTCGAGCCTTGAATACGAGTCCGGCCACGATGTACTGACCGGCGTGCTCAACCGCCGTGGTTTCGACCTGTCGCTGCGCCAGGCGATGTCGGCGGCGGGGCACCAGAAGAAGTCGCTGACCCTGCTCTACCTCGACCTGGATGGCTTCAAGCAGGTCAACGACCTGCATAGCCACGCCGTGGGCGACCGCCTGCTGCAGGTGGTGGCGAACAAGTGGAGCAGGACCATACGCGGCGGCGACCTGCTGGCGCGGCTGGGCGGGGATGAGTTCGCGCTGATCACCGGCGCCACCGGCGCGGAGGTCGAAGCGCTCTGCGAACGCTTGCTGGGGGTGGCGAAAGCCAGCCTGCTGGAAGAGTTCCCGGCCCTGCAGATCGGCGTCAGCATCGGTGTCGCCGAGTTTCCCCGCGACGGCCGGCAGGCCGACGAACTGGTCCTGGCCGCGGATTCGGCCATGCTGGTCGCCAAGGCCTTGGGCAAGTCCTGCTTCCAGTGGGCGCTGCCGTCCTCGGAGCGGGGCAGGGGCGTGGCGTCCCCGGTTGCCTAGATCGGCTGGCCGAAACCCGGCGGGGGTCGCCTGCCGGTTCGCATTCCATCCCATGCCGCCACCCGTTGCTCAGTGGTGGTAGCCCTCGCCGACCTTGACCTTGCCGCGGAACACGTAATAGCTCCAGGACGTGTACATCAGGATGAAGGGCAGGATGAACAGCGCGCCGATCAGGGCGAACAGCTGGCTCTGCACCGGTGAGGCCGCCTGCCAGATGGAGACCGCCGGCGGGATGATGTTCGGCCAGACGCTGATGCCCAGCCCGCTGTAACCCAGGAAAATGACCAGCAGCGTGAGCATGAAGGGCGTCACCGTGGCCCGGTGGGCGAGGGTGATCAGGGTGGCGAAGAAGCTGAACAGCAGCAGCGCCGGGACCGGCAGAAAGTAGATCAGGTTCGGCAGGCTGAACCAGCGCTGGGCGATCTGCGGGTGCGACAGGGGCGTCCAGATGCTGATGATCGCGATAGCGAACAGCAGTATCCAGATGAAGTAGGAGGAATAGCGGTACATCTCCGCCTGCAGCTGCCCTTCGGTCTTCATGATCAGCCAGGTGCTGCCCAGCTGCGCGTAGGCCACCAGCAGGGCGAAGCCGCAGAAGATCGGGAAGGGGCTCAGCCAGTCGAGGCTGCCGCCGGCGTAGGCGTTGTTGGCCACCGGTATGCCGTCGATGAAGGCGCCCAGCGCCACACCCTGGGCGAAGGTCGCCACGATGGAGCCGCCGATGAAGGCCTTGTCCCACCAGTGGCGGTTCCTGTCGCTGGCCTTGAAGCGGAACTCGAAGGCCACGCCGCGGAAGATCAGCCCCAGCAGCATGAGCACCAGGGGCAGGTAGAGCGCGCTGAGCAATACCGAATAGGCCAGGGGAAAGGCGCCGAACAATCCCGCGCCGCCCAATACCAGCCATGTTTCGTTACCGTCCCATACGGGGGCGACGGTATTCATCATGACGTCGCGTTCTTCCTTGTTCTTTATTGCAAGGAAAAGAATACCGATGCCCAGGTCGAAGCCATCCATGATGACGTACATCATGATGCCGAAGATGATGATCAATGCCCAGATGAGTGTGAGATCGACGCCCATGTTATTCGCTCCTCAAGTTTGCAGTGCTTGCGCTTAACGGTCGTCGGATGCCGACAATGGACGTGCGGGCGTACGCATCTGGCCTGCACCGCCTTCGATGGGATGTTCCGCATCGTGGGGTTGCGGCCCCTTATGTACGAGTTTCAGCATATAGGCGATGCCGGTGCCGAAGAGTGCGAAGTAGACAAGAACGAAAAGTACCAGGCTGATGGTCATTTGCGCGGTGGTTTGCGCCGAGGCGGCATCGACGGTGCGCATGTATCCGTAGACCACCCAGGGCTGCCGGCCCATTTCGGTAGTTACCCAGCCGGCCAGCAGGGCGATGAGTCCCGAAGGGCCCATGCAGAGCACGAACTTGAGGAAAAAGCGGGATTCGTAGAGTTTACCGCGCCATCTCAGATATAGACTCCAGAGGCCGGTAAGTATCATCAGGAGTCCCATGGCTACCATTATCCGGAACGTCCAGAAGATAACCGTGGAGTTTGGCCTGTCCTCCGGCGGGAATGATTTGAGTGCGGGAATCTGGCGATCCAGACTGTGGGTGAGAATAAGACTTCCCAGCAGAGGAACTTCTATGGCGAAGTGGGTTTTTTCCGCCTTCATGTCGGGCCAGCCGACCAATATCAGCGGTGAAGGTTCGCCCGGAACATTCTCCCAGTGCCCTTCGATGGCCGCGATCTTCGCCGGCTGGTGTTCCAGCGTGTTGAGCCCATGGGCATCGCCGACCACGGCCTGGATGGGCGCGACCAGCAGCGCCATCCAGGCCGCCATGGAGAGCATGGTGCGCGCGGCCTCGTCGTTGCTCCGGCGCAGCAGGTGCCAGGCCCCGGAGGCCCCGACGAAGAAGGCGGTGGCGAGGAACGCGGCGATGGCCATGTGCGCGAGCCGGAAGGGGAACGACGGGTTGAAGATGACGGCCAGCCAGTCGACCGGCACCGCCCGGCCATCGACGATCTCGAAGCCTTGCGGCGTATGCATCCAACTGTTGGAAGACAATATCCAGAAGGTGGAAATCAATGTGCCCAGCGCGACCATGGCTGTGGCGAAGAAGTGCAGGCCCCGGCCTACGCGCTCCCAGCCGAACAACATCACGCCGAGAAAGCCCGCCTCGAGAAAGAACGCGGTCAGAACTTCATAAGTCAATAAGGGTCCGGTAATACCGCCGGCAAAGTATGAAAAGCGGCTCCAGTTGGTGCCGAACTGATAGGCCATTACCAATCCGGAAACGACACCCATGCCGAAGTTGATGGCGAAAATCTTCACCCAAAAGCTGTAAAGATCCTGGTAGACATCTCTTCCGGTTCTAAGCCAAAGACCTTCGAGTACCGTCAGGAAACTGGCGAGACCAATGGTGATGGCCGGAAAGACTATATGGACGCCAACGGTGAAGGCAAACTGCAGACGAGCCAGATCACTTGCGGTCGAGCTGTATGTGTCCATGCTTTCTCTGCCTTGTGGAGTGGAGGGAAAGTTCGCCGGAGAGTGTCGGGCACAAAGCAAGCTAACTAAGTGACCGCTTGCGCCTGTGCAACTCTCGTTCTTTGCCTTGACATCTCGGAAGTGCGCCGCTTAGATTCTAGAACACGATCGAGCGGCATGAGCAAGCTATTTTTTCTCGCAACTTCCTGTTGATCTCATCCGGCAAGTCATGTAACAGGCGCCAGTTTTTCGTTGGCTGGCGACGATGGTTTCTTCTTGAAAGAAAGAAGTTTTGTTTTTTCGGGAGGGTAGAGCGCAAGGCAATATCGCTATAGCGGAGAAAGATAATCGCTATAGCGTCTGAACATATAAAACTGTCGAGCCACGCCCAACTATCGGCCTGCTCGTATATATGGAGCGATCATGACTATTCGACGCAAGGTACCTGGTGTTCGTAAATACGATGGTCCCGCTGGTGGTTGGGGCGCTCTCAAGGCGACGGCCACGGCCGTCCGGGAACAGATGGATACCCTCAAGGCGCCCATCACCCTGATGCGCACCAACCAGCCCGACGGCTTCGACTGCCCCGGCTGCGCCTGGCCGGACAAGGAGCACAGGTCCACCTTCCAGTTCTGCGAGAACGGCGCCAAGGCGGTGACCTGGGAGGCCACCAGCAAGCGCGTCACCCCCGAGTTCTTCGCCAGCCACCCGGTGGCTTCCCTGCTGCACCGCAGCGACTACGAGCTGGAAGACCTCGGGCGCATCACCCACCCGCTGGTGTACGACCGCGCCTCGGACACCTACCAGCCCATCGAGTGGGAAACCGCCTTCGCCCGCATCGGCGAGATTCTCCGTGGCCTGAAGCCCGACGAGGTGGAGTTCTACACCTCCGGGCGGGCCTCCAACGAGGCGGCCTACCTGTACCAGCTGTTCGCCCGGGAATACGGCACGAACAACTTCCCGGACTGCTCGAACATGTGCCACGAGCCCACCAGCGTCGGCCTGCCGCGTTCGATCGGCATCGGCAAGGGCACGGTATCGCTGGATGACTTCGAGGCCTGCGAGCTGATCATCTCCATCGGCCACAACCCCGGCACCAACCACCCGCGGATGATGGGCACGCTGCACGAGGCGTCGCGGCGTAAGGTGCCGATCATGGTGTTCAACCCGCTGCGCGAGCGCGCGCTGGAGCGTTTCGCCGACCCGCAGGACATGATCGAGATGGCCACCTACGGCTCCACCCGCATCGCGTCCTCCTACTTCATGGTCAAGGCGGGCGGCGACGCGGCGGCGATCAAGGGCATCATGAAGGCGCTGCTGGAGATCGAGGACAGCCTGGGCGGTGCGCTCGACTACGCGTTCATCGAGCAGCACACCGTCGGCTTCGACGCGCTGGTCGCCGACCTGCACGCCACCCAGTGGCCGGACATCGAAGCCGCCAGCGGCCTGAAGAAATCCGACCTGGAAATGGTCGCGGCGGCCTACGCGAAGTCCAACGCCACCATCGTGACCTACGGGATGGGCATCACCCAGCACAACGAGGGCACCGCCAACGTCCGGCTCATCTGCGACCTGCTGATGCTGCGCGGCAACTTCGGCAAGCCCGGGGCCGGCATCTGCCCGCTGCGCGGCCACTCCAACGTCCAGGGCAACCGCACGGTGGGCATCACCGAGAAGCCGTCGAGCGCCTTCCTCGGCAAGATCGAACAGGTGCTGGGCTTCAAGCCGCCGGCGGAGCATGGCCACGATGCCGTGCAGGCGATGCAGGCGATGATCGACGGCACGGCCAAGGCGCTGATCTGCCTGGGCGGCAACTTCGCCGTGGCGCTGCCCGACCCCGGCCAGTGCTTCCCGGCCATGGGCAAGCTGGAGCTGAGCGTGCACATCGGCACCAAGCTGAACCGCACGCACCTGCTGGTGGGCAAGCACAGCTTCCTGTTCCCCTGCCTGGGGCGGACCGAGCTGGACGTGCAGGAAACCGGGCCGCAATCGGTGACCGTGGAAGACTCCATGTCGATGGTCCATGCCTCGGCCGGCAAGCTGAAGCCCGCTTCCGACGTCCTGCTCTCCGAGCCGGCCATCGTCGCCGGCATGGCCAACGCCACCCTGCCGGACAGCAAGGTGCCCTGGCTGGAACTGGTCGCCGACTATGACCGCATCCGCGAGCTGATCGAGAAGACGGTGCCCGGCTTCGACGACTTCAATGCCCGCATCCGCGTCCCGGGTGGCTTCCGCATGCCGCTGCCGCCGACCGAACGCAAGTGGGACACGCCCTCGGGCAAGGCCGAGTTCTTCGTCTTCCCCGGCCTGCACGAAGACAAGGTGGTGGAGGGCGAAGACGTCCTGCGCCTGGTGACCATCCGCAGCCACGACCAGTACAACACCACCATCTATGCGCTGGACGATCGCTACCGCGGCGTATTCGGGCGGCGCGACGTGCTCTTCATGAACCCGGACGACCTGGCGGCCAGGGGTTTGGAACATGGCGACCTGGTGGATATAGAAACAATTACCGCGGGGCGCAAACTGCGTTACGAGAAGATCACCGCCATCGAATACAAGATCGCCGCGGGTTCGGTCGCCGCGTACTATCCCGAAGCCAATAGACTGGTGCCGCTGGACTACATAGACGTGGACAGCGGAACGCCCTCCTATAAATCCGTGCCGGTTCGGGTGATGCGCTCGGAAGTCAACTGAACCAAGTTGCCCAACATATAACCGGGGTGCCAATGGCACCCCTTTTTTCAGCCTTACTTGCAGTTCGGAATAAAACCATTCGGCACGCGCGATGACGATTGTCATGCGCCCGCTATTATCTGGTAGTCTCGAACGCCCAACCGTGATGGTAGTTGCCAAGCAAAATGACAGAAGAACTCCCCAATCCCCAGGCAGTCGACAGTCCGATCACCAGTAGCGCGATCTTTCTCGTGATGACGCTGGTTTCCGGCGAGGAAAACCGCGATGCCGTGCGCGCACTGTGCGGGGATATCGCCGCCCTGGTGCGTTCGGTCGGCAAGCGGGCGCCGGCGGGCAATCTTTCCTGCGTCGTAGGCTTCGGCTCCGAGGCCTGGGACAGGCTGTTCGGCGCGCCTCGCCCGGCGGCGTTGCACATCTTCCGCGAAGTGGGTTCCGGCGAGCGCGTGGCCGTTTCGACGCCGGGCGACATCCTGCTGCACATCCGCGCGGACCAGATGGACCTGTGCTTCGAACTGGCGACCCAGGTGGTCACCCGGCTGGGCAAGGCGGTGGAAGTGGTCGACGAAGTCCAGGGCTTCCGCTACTTCGACATGCGCAGCATGGTCGGCTTCGTCGACGGCACCGAGAACCCTGCGGGCCGCGAGGCGGCCCATTTCACCCTGATCGGCGACGAAGACCCCGGCTTCGCCGGCGGCAGCTATGTCATCGTGCAGAAGTACCTGCACGACATGGCCGGCTGGAACCAGCTGTCCATCGAGGCCCAGGAGCGCATCATCGGGCGCACCAAGCTGTCCGACATCGAGCTGGACGAATCGGTCAAGCCGAGCTGCTCGCACAGCTCCCTCACCACCCTGGTCAAGGACGGTAAGGAAGTGAAGATCCTGCGCGACAACATGCCTTTCGGCCGGCCGGGGGCGGGGGAGTTCGGCACCTATTTCATCGGTTATGCCCGCTCGCCCGAGCCCATCGAGGAAATGCTGCAGAACATGTTCGTCGGGCGCCCGGCGGGCAACTACGACCGCCTGCTGGATTACAGCCGCGCGGTGACAGGCAGCCTGTTCTTCGTGCCTTCCGCCGACCTGCTGGAACAGCTCGGCGAATAACTTTCCCTATCCGGGCGATGTTCCCAGTAACTTCCCCGGACTATTGCGGCGACTTACTTCGCCGCAATAGTTTCGCAGGAACTCTGAAGTTGCTCCGGCATGTTCCGCTGAGTTTCCGCCGTTTCATTGTTTTGTAACTATAGCGTCGTTGCTTATCATCTTTCGTTGCTTGGCTATCGTCGATTTCGTCTGGCGTTCTTCCACTTCCCGGACTATGGTGAACGGACGGTGTAATAGCCGTTCCTGCTTTTCGAGTTTTCCTGTCTCTTTCGTTTCGAAAAAACAGTGCATGTCCAGGCTTCGGGTTCGTTATTGAACTCATCCACGGGTATGCGCTGCTGGAGATGCGGCCGCTCGATTACAAGCGCCCACTTGTTGCGTGGAGAAAGTTCATCATGGCGACTCTCTGTGAAATCTGTAATGCGCGACCCGCCGTTGCCCGCGTGACCGTCGTACAGAATGGCGAGCGCAAGTCGATGTCGATCTGCGACCACGACTACCGTCAGTTGATGCGGCACCAGAGCATGCTCAATCCGTTCGACTCGCTGCTGGGGGGCGGCGGGCTTTCGCGCTTCTTCGACAGGTTCGGCGGCGCGGGCGAGGAGGGCGATGGCTTCGGCATGGCCGCCGAAGTGCCCCGCGAGTCGGTCGATGCCACCGACGCCTTCAGCGCCCAGACCCTGGAGATTCTCCAGCGCGCCGCGGAAAAGGCCCACGAGCTCAGACGCAACGAGCTGGACACCGAACACCTGCTGTACGTGCTGGCCGACACCGACGTGGTGGTCGCCCTGCTCAAGGAGATGAAGCTGTCCCCGCAGGACATCAAGGGCTACATCGACCAGCACGCGCAGACCGGCAACGCCTCCGCCGACGCGCCGGTGGACCGCATGACCATCTCGCCGCGCCTGAAGAAGGCCTTCCAGCTGGCCTTCCAGGCCTCGCGGGACCTGGGGCATTCCTACGTCGGCCCGGAGCACCTGCTGATCGGCCTGGCCTCGGTGCCCGAGAGCCTGGCCGGCACGCTGCTGAAGAAGTACGGCGTGCCCCCCGAGACGCTGCGCCAGAAGGTGGTCAAGATCGTCGGCAAGGGCGCCGAAGACGGCCGCGTGGATACCCCCAGCGGCACGCCGACGCTGGACAAGTTCGGCCGTGACCTCACCCAGCTGGCGCGCCAGGGCAAGCTCGACCCGGTGCTGGGGCGGGCCCAGGAGATCGAGAACGCCATCGAGGTGCTGGCCCGGCGCAAGAAGAACAACCCGGTGCTGATCGGCGAGCCCGGCGTCGGCAAGACGGCGATCGTCGAAGGGCTGGCCCAGCGCATCGTCAACGGCGACGTGCCGGAAGTGCTGCGCGGCAAGCGCCTGGTGGAGGTGAACCTGAACTCGATGGTCGCCGGCGCCAAGTACCGCGGCGAGTTCGAGGAGCGGGCCAAGCAGCTGATCGACGAAGTCACCGCCAAGCACGACGAGCTGGTGCTGTTCATCGACGAGCTGCACACCATCGTCGGCGCCGGGCAGGGCGGCGAGGAGGGCGGGCTGGACATCGCCAACGTGCTCAAGCCGGCCCTGGCCCGCGGCGAGCTGAGCCTGATCGGCGCCACCACGCTCAACGAGTACCAGAAGTACATCGAGAAGGACGCCGCGCTGGAACGCCGCTTCCAGCCGGTGTTCGTCCCCGAGCCGACGGTGGAGCAGACCATCGTCATCCTCCGGGGCCTGCGCGACAAGCTCGAGGCCCACCACCAGGTGACCTTCGCCGACGACGCCTTCGTCGCCGCTGCGGAACTCTCCGACCGCTACATCACCAACCGCTTCCTGCCGGACAAGGCCATCGACCTGATCGACCAGGCCGCCGCCCGCGTGCGCATCGGCGCCACCTCGCGGCCGGCGGACATCCAGGAACTGGAGGCGGAGATCGCCCAGCTCAAGCGCGAGCAGGACTACGCCACCTCGCGCAAGCGCTTCGACGAGGCGAAGAGCTTCGAGGAGCTGATCGGCGAGAAACAGACGCAGCTGGAGGAACGCTCCGAGGCCTGGGAACGCAAGACCGGTTCCGAGACACTGGAGGTCACCACCTCGTCCATCGCCGAGGTGGTCTCGCGGCTGACCGGCATCCCGGTGGCGGAGCTGACCCAGGAAGAACGCCAGAAGCTGCTGAAGATGGAAGAGACGCTGCGCGAGCGGCTGATCGGCCAGGAGCACGCGGTGGTGGCGGTCAGCGATGCGGTGCGCCTGTCCCGCGCGGGCCTCGGCCAGGCCCACCGGCCCATCGCCACCTTCCTGTTCCTCGGCCCGACCGGGGTGGGCAAGACCGAGCTGGCCAAGGCGCTGGCGGAGAGCGTGTTCGGCGACGAGCAGGCGATCATCCGCATCGACATGTCCGAGTACATGGAGCGCCATGCCGTGGCCCGGCTGATCGGCGCGCCGCCCGGCTACGTCGGCTACGACGAGGGCGGCCAGCTGACCGAGCGCGTGCGCCGGCGGCCGTACAGCGTGATCCTGCTGGACGAGATCGAGAAGGCCCACCCCGACGTCAACAACGTGCTGCTGCAGGTCTTCGACGACGGCCGGCTCACCGACGGCAAGGGCCGGGTGGTGGACTTCAGCAACACCATCATCATCGCCACCAGCAACCTCGGCGCCTCGATCATCATGGACAACCTCGAACGCCCCGAGGCCGAGCGCATGGACGACAAGGCGCTGCGCGACGAGCTGATGGGCGTACTCAAGGGGCACTTCCGTCCGGAGTTCCTCAACCGCGTCGACGACATCATCGTGTTCCATGCGCTGTCCCGCGACGACATCCGCGCCATCGTCCGCATCCAGCTGCAGCGGGTGGTGCGCACGGCCGCCGCGCAGGACATCACCCTGACGGTCGATGAGTCCCTGGTCGATCACCTGGTCGACGTGGGCTACCAGCCCGAGTTCGGCGCCCGCGAGCTGAAACGGCAGATACGCCAGGAAGTGGAGACGCGCCTGGCGCGGGAAATCCTCGGGGACAAGGTGGTTTCCGGAGACAGCATCGCCCTGGGCTACGACAAGGAGGCCGGCAAGGTGACCCTGGAGAAGGGCGGCGCCCAGCCCCCGGCGGCCGAGCCGCCCGCGCCGCCGGCCGATGCGGAGCAGACCGGAACCTGAAGACGGGCGGACGGGTAGCGCTCCCGGCGGGCGCTACCCGTGCCGTCACCAGCGCGCGGCGGCCTGGCTGTCCGTCTCGCGGGCCGCCACCCATTGCCAGCCGTGGGGCGTGCGTTCGCGCTTCCAGAACGGGGCGCGGGTCTTCAACTGGTCCATGATGTATTCGCAGGCTTCGAAGGCGTCCCGCCGGTGCCGGCTGGTGACGCCGACGAAGACGATCGGCTCGGCCGCCGCGAGGGCGCCGACGCGGTGCAGCACTTCGAGGTCGAGCAGCGCCCAGCGCTCCCGCGCCGCCGCGGCGATCTGCTCCAGGCTCCTTTGCGTCATGCCCGGGTAGTGCTCCAGGAACAGCTCGCTGACTTCGGCGCCGCCGTCCAGGTCGCGCACGTAGCCGACGAAGCTCACCAGGGCGCCGGCGCCGCCGGAGCGCCCGCGCAGCCGCTCGATGAGTTCACCGGCATCGAAGCCCTGCTGTTGCACGCAGATGCTCATTCAGCCTCCCGTCACCGGCGGGAAGAACGCCACTTCGTCGCCATCGGCGAGGGGCTCGTCCAGGCTGCATAACTCCTGGTTGCGCGCGCACATCAGGTTGCCCTGGCTGAACACCTCGGCCCAGGCGCCGCCGCGGCTGGCCAGGTGGTCGCGGAGGTCGCCCAGCGTGGCCAGGGCCGGCTGCCAGGGCAGGGGCTCGCCCTCGCTGCCGAGCAGTTCACGGTAGCGGGCGAAGTACTGCAGGTGGATCATCGCGCGTCCTCCACCTGGTACAGGCCCGAGCGGCCGCCGGCCTTGCGCAGCAGCCGCACCCAGTCGATCTGCATGCCGCGGTCGATCGCCTTGCACATGTCGTAGAGCGTCAGGGCCGCGACGCTGGCCGCTGTCAGGGCTTCCATCTCCACGCCCGTCGCGCCTTTCAGCCGGCAGCTCGCGACGATGCGCACCGAGTCCGGCAGCACCGGCTTGAGCTCGACGCTGACCGCGCTGAGCAGCAGCGGGTGGCACAGCGGGATGAGTTCATGGGTGCGCTTGGCCGCCATGATCCCGGCGATCCGCGCGGTGGCGAAGACATCGCCCTTGGGGTGGCCCTGTTCGAGGATCAGGTCGAGGGTTTCAGGTTTCATCCTGATCCAGGCTTCGGCCACGGCTTCGCGCTGGCTGTCCTGCTTCGCGGTGACGTCGACCATGCGGGCATGGCCGCGATTGTCCAGGTGGGTCAGCGTCGCCGCCGACTCATGGGCTTGGTTCATCGGGACTCCGGGGCGCGCGGGTCAGGGCGCCGGGCTGTAGAGCCTGGGCAGGCTGTGGTGGGGAAGGTGGATGAGGTTGAGCTGATTGCGGCGCGCCCATTCCACGGTCAGGGCGGTGGGCGCCGAGAGGCTGACCAGGGTGCCGATGCGCGCCCGCACCGCCTTGTGAATGAGTTCCAGGCTGCAGCGGCTGGTGACGACGACGAAGCCCTCGGCGGGCTCGAAGCGCGCCTGGGCCATGGCGCCGATCAGCTTGTCCAGGGCGTTGTGCCGGCCGATGTCCTCGCGGCACAGGCGCACCTCGCCCTGGGCGTCGAGGTACAGGGCGGCGTGCAGGGCGCCGCTGTCGCGGGCGACCGTCTGGGCGGCGTTGATGCGCTCGCGCAGGCCCTCCAGCAGGCGCGCTTCCGGCAGTGGCGCGAGGCGCAGCGGGGTCAGCGCCGGCAGCGCCTGGTCCAGCGCCTCGACCCCGCAGATGCCGCAGCCGCTGGTGCCGGCCAGTTGCCGGCGGTGGTCCTTCAGCGCCCAGAAGGCGCGGTTGGTTATTTCGACCTGGGCCAGGTACGACTCGCCGGAACCGGTGATTTTTATATCGCGGATTTCATCCGGGGAAGTGACGATTTCATTGGTCAGGCTGAACCCCCTGACGAAGTCTTCCATATTACCTGGCGATATCATCATCACCGCTTGGTTGATGCCGTTATAACTGATGGCCAATGCCGTTTCCCGGGCAAGTACGGCCTCGCCGATTATCCAGCTCTCGCCCAACTCGACATAACTATAGGTTTGCGCGGGCGCGGGCGGCGCATTGATATCGGATATATCGGTTCGAGCTTCGTCGATCAGCTCCATCACGGCACCTTGTGTCTTATTGCCTGTTTTCAGGTTACGCAGGCGATCAAATAACGTCCAATCGCTTGTTCCGATCCGTCAATAAGACTCCTCTATGACGGAAACAACGCATTCGATGCAGGCCGGAAGTTGCTTTCACGGCCGGGTTTCGATGGCGCCGCTCTGCGCCGCCAGCAGCACTTCGGGGCTGTTCAGGTTCTGCAGGCGCAGGTCCTGGCAGGAGCACGGCAGACCCTTGGCCCGGGCGGCCAGGAGTAGCCGCAGAAGACTTCGCTCGCCCGCCGCCCAGGCCGCCTCCAGGGTCGGCAACAGGGCCTTGGGCAGCAGGCTGAACATCGGCTGCCATTGGCTGCCCTGGCGCAGCATCAGCGGGTAGCCGAGGCCCTTGCCGAGGTGCGCCAGCATGGCGCGGACGAGCGCCCGGTCGACCAGCGGCGCATCGCAGGGCAGCACCAGCATCCATTCGTGCCTGGCCTGTTCCAGGCCCGCGATCACACCCGCCAGGGGGCCCGGATAGCCGTCGACCGAATCGCTCACGCAGCGGTCCGAATAGGTCGCGTAGAGAGCCTGGTTGCGGTTGCAGGAAATGATCAGG
Source organism: Pseudomonas citronellolis (assembly GCF_001586155.1). NCBI lineage: Bacteria > Pseudomonadati > Pseudomonadota > Gammaproteobacteria > Pseudomonadales > Pseudomonadaceae > Pseudomonas > Pseudomonas citronellolis. The sequence continues at coordinate 3,572,471 of NZ_CP014158.1, read as the reverse complement.
TCGTCGGTCAGTTCGCGCACCACGGCATGGATATGCGCGATGAACGGCTTGCCGCGGAAGAGCATCAGTCCCTTGTCCTTTCCTCCCATTCTCTGGCCCTTTCCACCGGCGAGCAGAAGTATGGAACAGGGTATTTCGATAGTGCTCATGCTCGTTGTATCCGAAGGCTCGGAATCGAAGGCGGAAAACTACAGAACTTCCAGCGGGTGAGTCCAATTGCAAATGCTTACCGGAAGATAGATGCGCCTTATCGGGAACACTCTTCTTGTCGATAGAAGACTCCGATCGGAGGGTTTGCCATATCGATTGGACGACGCCGGTCTTTGTCTCTAGTTTCCACGGAAACTTCCAACTGGAGCGATGCCCCGTGAGTGTCAAACCGAATACGGAATTCATTCCGCTGAACATCGCGGTATTGACCGTCAGCGATACGCGAACTTTCGAAAACGATAGGTCGGGCGAGTTGCTGGCGAGCCGCTGCGTCGAGATCGGCCACCGCCTGGTGGCGCGCGTGCTGCTCAAGGACGACCTCTACCGGATACGCGCGCAGGTCGCCGCCTGGATCGCCGACGATGACGTGCAGGTGGTGCTGATCACCGGCGGCACCGGCTTCACCGGCCGCGACAGCACTCCGGAGGCCGTCGCCTGCCTGCTGGACAAGCAGGTCGAGGGCTTCGGCGAGCTGTTCCGCGCGCTGTCGATCCTCGACATCGGCAGCTCCACCGTGCAGTCCCGCGCCCTGGCCGGCCTGGCCAACGGCACCCTGGTGTGCTGCCTGCCGGGCTCCACCGGGGCCTGCCGGACGGCCTGGGAGGGCATCCTGGTCGAGCAGCTCGATTCGCGGCACCGCCCCTGCAACTTCGTCGCGCACCTCAAGCCCGGCAACGCCTGCGGGCCGCGCCAATGAAGGGCGCGGCGCTGATGCCGGTCGACGAGGCCCTGGGCCGCCTGCTCGACCTGGCGCAAGGCTCGCCCATCGCCGATATCGAGGAACTGGCGCTGGCCCTGGCCGACGGCCGCGTGCTGGCGCGCGACCTGTTCGCGCGGACCGACTCGCCGCCCTGGGCCAACAGCGCCATGGATGGCTATGCCTTCAGGCTTGCGGACCTGGACGGGCGGGCGCTGCGCATCTCCCAGACGATCTTCGCCGGCCAGGCGCCGGCGCCGCTGGAGCCCGGCACCTGCGCGCGCATCTACACGGGCGCGCCGCTGCCGGAAGGGGCCGACTGCGTGCAGATCCAGGAGAACTGCAGGCTGCTCGACGACCAGCGGGTGCTGATCGAAGGCCAGCCGCGGGCCGGCGCCAACGTTCGGCCGCGGGCGGACGAGATCGCCGCCGGCGAACCTCTGCTCGAAGCCGGCCGGGTATTGGGGCCGGTATCCCTGGGGGTTCTGGCTTCCCAGGGCTATGAGCGCGCGCCGGTCGTGCGGCGCCCCCGGGTCGCGCTGCTTTCCACCGGCGATGAACTGGTCGCCGCGGGCCAGGCGCTGGCGCCCGGGCAGATCTACGACAGCAACCGCACGCTGCTGCGGGTGCTGCTCCAGCGCCTGGGTTGCGAGGTCGTGGAGCTGGGCCGCGTGGGAGACGACCCCGAGGCGATCCGCGCGGCCCTCGCCGCCGGCCGCGCGAACGACCTGATCCTCAGTTCCGGCGGCGTCTCGGTGGGCGAGGCCGATTTCATCGGCCAGCTCCTGCGCGAGCAGGGCGAGGTGCTGCTCTGGAAGCTGGCCATCAAGCCGGGCAAGCCGTTCACCTTCGGCCAACTGGACGCAACGCCCTTCATCGGGCTACCGGGGAACCCCGGCTCGTCCCTGGTGACCTTCCTGCTACTGGTGCGGCCCTACCTGCTGCGGCGGATGGGCGTGGCCGCGGTCCGGCCCAGGCGCTACCCGCTGCCGGCGGGCTTCGACTGGCCTTCGGCGGGTACCCGCCAGGAATACCTGCGGGTGCGCATCGAGAACGGTGTCGCCCGGCTGCTGCCGGGGCAGAGCTCCGGCACCCTGCTGAGCGCGGCAGTGGCCGACGGCCTGCTGGAAGTCCCGGCGGGCAGGACTTTCGCGGCGGGGGAATGGCTGGACTTCCTGCCGTTCGACGGGCTCTGGGGCGCGGCGAATGACGTGCGCTGAGCATTACATCGTCATCGGCGACAACGCCCTGGCCTACAACGCCTGGCGGGAACTGAGCGCAAGGGGCCAGGCCGCGATCCGCCTGCTGCCCAGCCGAACCTCGACGGCAGCCCCGGACGCCGTGCTGGGCGATCCTCAGGACGCGGAAGTGCTCCGGCGGGCGGGCGCGGAGAGGGCGGTGGCCATACTGGCGATGCTCGACGACGATTCGCACAACCTGGCCGTGCTGCGGGCATTGCAGGCGCTCGCCTGCAGTGCGCTCACGGTGGTGACGGTCAATGACTCGCGGAACCTTCCGCGTATCCGCCAGCTGCGGCCCGGCGCTGTCATAGCGCCGGTGATGGAGGATGGGGGAGTGGCTGCGCGTATCGTTCAGGGTGGGCAGATACCTTTGGACCTGCTGCCGCACTGTGTGCTCCAGCAAGAGAGCGCTGCAGGCGAGCACGGCTTCTCGTAGGAGCGAGCTTGCTCGCGAACAAATACGGTGCCATGCGGTTCGCGAGCAAGCTCGCTCCTACGAAGAACACCTCCGGCGCGGCCCGGTGGCTTTCGTGCCTTGGGTTGGCTCCGCTCCCTCTCCCTGAAGGGAGAGGGAGCTTGTCCGTGCCGGCGGATAGGAATGGTTTCAACCTGAACCGTCATCTCCGGCTGACGCCGAAACATCCACTCACTCCGAACGGTCCCCTCTCCCTTCAGGGAGAGGGTTAGGGAGAGGGGCTCTTGGCTCCAACAACCCCCAACCTGACCTAGAACAACGGCAACGTATAACTCACGATCAACCGGTTCTCATCCTGGTCCCGCTGCGTCGCCGTGCCCGAGCCGCTGACCGGCAGGCCGCTGCGCATGGTGGCGTTCTTCCAGGCCAGGCCCAGGCCTTTGAAGGTGCTTTCGGGGACCACGTAGCCCACCGCGATGTCGCGTTCCCATTCGCCCTGGTCGCCGCGGCCGGTCCGGATGTCGTCGGCGTTGAGGTAGAGCACGCTGAAGGTCAGGCCCGGCACGCCGAGCTTGGCGAAGTCGTAGGCGTAGCGGCCGATCCAGGTGCGTTCGCCGGCGTGGTTGAATTTCAGCAGCTGGGCGTCGGTGTGCAGGTAGGTGCTGGTGCCTTCGCCGTCGCCGCGGTTCAGGTAGGGGAAGTCGCTGTCGCCGGTGAGCACCTGGTAGCCGGCGCCGATGCTGTGGCCGGCGAGGCTGTAGGTGAGCAGGCCGCTGTAGACGTTGTTGTCCACCTCGCCCTTGGTCAGGTTGTTGCCGTAGTAGCCGCTGCTGACGTAGCCGTCGGCGCGGCCGGAGGCGCTGCCGTTCTTGCCGTCGGAATCGCTGATGAACACCCGCAGGTCGGTCTTCAGGGTACCCGGGCCGACCGCCCAGTTGTGCGTCAGGCCGAGGAAGTGCTGCTGGTAGAAGTCGGTCAGCTGGCCGTAGTAGTACTGCAGCGTCAGGTCCTTGGTGGCCTTGTAGTCGCCGCCGGTGAAGTAGAACTTGTTGCTGTCGCGGGAGCTGGCGCTGCTGCCGTTGGCACCGGCGATGGACATGCTGCGCCAGTCGGTGGAGTTGCGGCCCTTGGTGTGGGTCAGCTGGCCGCCGATCAGCATCAGATCCTTGAACTCGTTTCCGTTATTTATTTTTTTATATAGCGATATTTGTAAAAAACGCCATGAATATGGCGTTGATAGAAAACAAGGGCGCTTCTTCTTGCTACGTAAGGCGCTGGCTATGACGCCAAACTGCAAGGGAAGTGTCAAGCGATATTTGATTTTCCTAGAGAATGAAAGGCGAAGTGCATTGGCGGGTACTCGGGATCGATCTTGCAAGATATGGACTTTCCTGATTGGGCAAGTACCGGCTTATTGTTTTTCGAAAAGCGCCGCACCCAGTGGAAGTTCCAACTATACACTTCAGCGAATGCCCGGGCGCCGAGGGCTGCGGCGTCAACCGGCCCTCGGCGGAAGTTTCAGGTGAATTTTTCGGGGATGTTCTCTTTCATTCCCGGGCGAAACATTCGAACTTGCAGGTAACGCTCATCAGGAAGGGGACGGATAGTTCGAATATTTCATCAGCGCCGGAATACCACTGCGGGCGTTGGCGGTCGCGGCCAGTTGGCGTTCTTCGGCGCTTGCGTATTCGCGGTCCCAGGCCAGCACCTTGGGCGTCATCAGCCTGTGCCAGAGCGGCGGGAGCATGGCGACGATGATGGTGGTCAGGTAGCCGCCAACCATCATCGGCGCATCGGGGAAGGGCTTCAGGTCCTGGTAGGGCACCTCGCCCTGGGCGTGGTGGTGGGAGTGGCGGGTCAGGTTGAACATGGTCCAGGAGCTGATGCGCTTGTTGGTGTTCCAGGAGTGCCGCGGCTGCACGGGGGTGGCCGGGTTGCGCACCATACCGTAGTGCTCCATGTAGTTGACGATCTCCAGCAGGGCCTTGCCCCACAGCGCGCAGGCGATGAAGAAGAGCGCGGCGGGCCACTGGCCGATGGCGTAGGCCGCGGCCACCAGCAGCAGGCTCATGCCATGGCCGCGCAGCACCGCGTTACGCCAGCCGAGCAGCCAGTAGCCCTTGCGTGCCAGGCGCTGCTTTTCGATGTGCCAGGCACTGAGGTTGCCCCGCACGGTCGAGATCAGCACGTGGGCGTAGACGTTGCGCCCGCGCGGCGCGGTGGCCGGGTCCTCGGTGGTGGAGACGTAGCGGTGGTGGCCGTAGACGTGCTCGATGGAGAAGATGGTGTCGAAGCTGAACGCCAGCAGCCAGCGGCCGATGAGCATGGAGACCGGGTCCCAGGTGCGGTGCGTCAGCTCATGGGCGGTGATGGTGCCGATGGTGCCGATCACCAGGCCGGTGAGAATCCAGGCGCAGACATGCTGGCCGAGGCTGGTGGCGTCCCGGGCGGCGATCAGGTCGTAGCCCGTTGCCTGGCCCAGGGCTGCGCCGAAGCCGAGGAAGTCGCCGTCGCTGACGCCCCAGAGCGCCGCGAAGACGATGAAGCACAGCAGCGGCAGGGCCAGCCACAACTGGAAGGTGAGGATGCCCGGGTGATGGAACTCGGGCGTGCTGGTGTCGTCGCCGCAGACCAGGTCGCCGAGCACGTAGATCGTCAGCACGGCGGCCAGGCCGCAGGCGATCCAGGAACCGCCGGCGAGCAGGGCGGCGGCCGAGAGCAGGCCGACGGCGTGGAACAGGAAGTACTTGAGGTAGTGCAGCGCTTTCATGGGCATCTGTCTCTCTTGTTATTGGGCTTCGGGTTACAGGCTTGCGGGTTGCGTGGCTGCGCTTTCTGTAGCGGCATGGGGAGCCTGCTGCAGCGTGAAGCGGTCGGCATGGATGTTTTCGCGGGCCACGCCGTGCCGTTGCAGCAGCGCGCTGGCGCTGTCGATCATCCCCGGCGGGCCACACAGGTAGGCGTGGCTGCCGGCTTGCAGCAGCACCGGGATCTGTTCGGTGACCAGGCCCCGCGCGCCTTCCCAGGCGGCGTGGCGGTCCGCTTCGGAAAGCACGAAGTGGAAGGGCCCGGGCCACTGCCGGGCGAGCGCCTGGATTTCCTCCAGGGCGTAGAGGTCGTGCTCCTGCCGGGCGCCGAACAGCAGGGTGACCGGGCGCCGCACGTTGCCGGCCAGCGCGTCCTGGAGGATGGCCAGCAGCGGGGCCAGGCCGCTGCCGCCGGCCACCAGCAGCAGCGGGGCGTCGGCCGGGCGCAGGTGGAACTGGCCCAGCGGGCCCTTGAGGCTCGCGCCCTGGCCGACCAGCGAGTGGCTATCGACCAGCGTGGTGAGCCGGCCGCCAGGCACCTTGCGGATGAAGAAGCTGACCTTGGCGTCGGCCCGCGGGGGCGAGGCGAAGGAGAAGCTCCGGGCGTGATTGGGCAGGCAGTCGAGGCTGAGCTCGGCGTACTGCCCGGCCTGGTAGGGCAGGCCCGTTTCGAGCTGGAGGGTCAGGCGGGTGATGTCGTGGGTGAGGCGCTCCTGCGCCACTACCTTGCCGCGGACCTGGCGGGCCTCCTGCTGCGCGCTGTCGACCTCGATGCTCACGTCGCCGCGCGGCACGCTCTGGCAGGCCAGGATGTAGCCCTGGTCGAGTTCCTCGGCGCTGAGGATGTAGCCGGTCTCGGTCAGTTCCCTGACCTTGCCCTGCAGCAGCCGGCACTTGCAGCTGGCGCAACCGCCGACGCGGCAGCTGTGGGGGAAGTCGATGCCGTTGCGCAAGGCGGCTTGCAGCAGGGTCTCGCCGGGCTCGACACGGATGCTGGCGCCGTTGATCGAGGCGTTTGCCGCACGGTTTCTGTTCAGGAAGGCAAACATGCGTCCTCCGTTCTAATCGTTGTGGGTCGGGACGCTTCAATGCTAGGGACGGCGGCGGGCGGCGGAGAGGTTCCCGATTGACATTCCAGGGGTCATTTGTTGACATCTTCGCGCCCCCGGAACCCTGTGAGGTCGAGCCCCTTGTCGGACTTCGTGTTGCCAATGCCCTACCTGCGGCAGATCGCCGAGCAGCTGCGGGCCATGCAGAAGGACGCGCAGGCCTGGTTCGCCCGCAGCGGCCTGGACGAGCGTCAGCTCGACGAGCCGGGCTTCCAGCTCGGTTTCCCGCAGTTCCAGCAACTGCTGCGCGACGCCATCGCAGTGACGGCGGAGCCGGCGCTGGGGCTGCTGATCGGCGAGCGCCTGGTGGTCAACACCCACGGCATCCTCGGCTACGCGGCGATGCAGAGCGGCACCCTGCGCCAGGCCCTGGAACTGCTGCAGCGCTACCTGGCGCTGCGCACCACGCTGTTCAGCCTGAGCTACGAATGCGATGAGCGGGCAGGGCAGGTGCAGGTGCGCTTCCAGCCCGGCTATGCCCTGGGCGACATCGAGCGCACGGTGCTGGAGGCGGTGATGCTGGCGGTCAGCAACATCTTCGCGGCGATGACCCTCGGCAGCTGCCCGCTGCTCCAGGTCAGGCTGCCGTTCGCAGAGCAGCCCTACGCCGCGCTGGCCGAGGAGCTGTTCCGCTGTCCGGTGGCCTACGGGCAGCCCTGGGCCGGCTTCAGCCTGGACCTGGCGGTCATCGACCAGCCGCTGAAGCTGGCCGACCCCGCGGCCTTCCGCGAGGCCGAAGCCATATGCCGGCGGGAGCTGGAGCGGCTGGGCGAAACCGCCTCCATGGGCGCCCGGGTGCGGCGCGCCATGCTGGAGAAGCACAACGGCTTCCCCAGCCTGAAGGTCACCGCGCGCCTGTTCCACATGACGCCGCGCACCCTGCACCGCCACCTGCTGGCGGAGGGAACGTCATTCAAGCTGATCCTCGAGGACGTGCGCCGCACCCTGGCCATCGAGCACCTGAAGGCCGGCCACCTGAGCATCGAGGAAATCGCCTACACCCTGGGCTACACCGACCTGGCCAACTTCCGCCGGGCCTTCAAGCGCTGGGAGGGCATACCGCCCTCGGCGTACCGTGCCGCTCAGCTGAGGACGTAGTCCACCGGTTGCAGGGGCGGCGGCAGGTCCCTGTAGCCCAGGGCGCCGAGGATGTCGCGCTCGATGACGCGGACCATGGCGTCGGTGGGCAAGTCGTTCTCTTCGCGGCCGAAGGGGTCTTCCAGCTCGTTGCTGATGGCGTCCAGGCCGAAGAAGGTGTAGCTGACGATGGTGGTGAAGATGGGCGCCATCCAGCCCAGCGGCTCGGCCATGGCGAAGGGCAGCAGGATGCAGAAGATGTAGATGGTGCGGTGCAGCAGCAGGGTGTAGGGGAAGGGGATGGGCGTCGCCTTGATCCGCTCGCACACGCCCTGGGCATCGGTGAAGGCGGCCAGGCGCTGCTCCAGCGTCACGTAGCGCCATTCGCTGATGCGTTTTTCTTCGGCCAGCTGCGAGCAGACGCTGCCGACGTGCTGGAGGATGCCGTCGGTGACGTTGTGCGCGGCGATCGGCGTGTCGCTGGCGAGCCAGGGGCGGGCGGCCTTCAGCTCGTCCTCGTTGCGCAGCCGCGCGTTGAGCGCGTGGGCGTAGCCGCAGAGCGCGCGCAGCAGGCGTTCGCGCAGGGCGGCGTCGCTGATGGCGACGCTCTCGCGGATGAACGAGCGCATGTCGATGATCACCTTGCCCCAGGTCTTGCGGCCTTCCCACCAGCGGTCGTAGCAGGCGTTGTTGCGGAAGCTCATGAAGATCGACAGCGACAGCCCCAGCAGGGTGAAGGGTGTGGCGTTGACCCGCGCGAAGAACGCCGGGTGGTGTTCCTCCACCAGCACGATCAGCGCCGCCAGGATGGTGACCATCAGGCTGCGGAAGGCGATGCGCTTGGCGATGGAGCCCTTGAGCGTGAACAGCACGCGCAGCATGTCGGGTTGCGATTGGACGATCATGGCGATTCCGGAAGGGGCGGCTAGCCGCCGGTCATGTTCATGAAGCGCAGGATCTGCACTTCGCCGCCGACCTCGAAGTGGTGGCGCTGGGGCTTGAGCCGCATGGCCTGGCGGATCGCCTTGTCCAGCCGTTCGGCGTCGCCGGGGTGGGCGCGCAGCACCTGCTTGAGGTCGGCCGAATGCTCGTTGCCCAGGCACAGCAGCAGGTGGCCCTCGACGGTCAGGCGCACGCGGTTGCAGCTGCCGCAGAAGTTGTGGCTGTGCGGTGAGATGAAACCGATGCGGATTTCTGGCGCCTCGGCCAGGCGGCAGTAACGCGACGGGCCCTGGGTGGATTCGGCGGATTCGATGAGGGTGAACCGCTCGCCGATGCGCTGGCGCACCTCGTCGCTGGAACAGTAGGACTCGTCGCGCTGGTGCTCGTCGATCACGCCCAGGGGCATTTCCTCGATGAAGGAGATGTCCAGCTGGCGGTCGATGGCGAAGCGCACCAGGTCGACCACCTCGTGGTCGTTGCGGCCCTTGAGCACCACGCAGTTGAGCTTGGTGTGGCGGAAACCGGCGCGGCGCGCGGCGTCGATGCCGGCGATCACCTGCTGCAGGTCGCCGGTGCGGGTGAGCGCCTTGAAGCGCTGCGCATCCAGGCTGTCGAGGCTGATGTTCAGCCGCGCCAGGCCGGCGTCGTGCAGCGGCTGCGCCAGGCGCTGCAGCTGCGAGCCGTTGCTGGTCATGCACAGCTCGCGCAGGCCGGGGAGGGCGGCGATGCGCGCGCACAGCTCGACGATGCCCTGGCGCACCAGGGGCTCGCCGCCGGTGAGGCGGATCTTGCGCGTGCCCAGGGCGACGAAGCGCTCCGCCACGCGATACAGCTCGTCGAGGGTGAGGATGCGCTGGCGCGGCAGGAACTGCATGTTCTCGGCCATGCAGTACACGCAGCGGAAGTCGCAGCGGTCGGTCACCGACATGCGCAGGTAATCGATCTTCCGATTGAAACCGTCGATGAGTTCGCCAGTATTGTCATTCAATTCCGAGTTGCCTCTCGAAGTGATCGTTCATTGCTCTTTGCACGCAGGCGTTGGCATCTTTTTATTAATGCTCTGGCGATCTTCGAGGTGAGGCTAGTCAGTTCGCCCAGGGGCGTCAAATTGCTTTTGATTACCGGTTGATAAGAGTGGTCTATCAAGCGCCTTAATTGTCAGTTCCGCCCTTCTGCCGCGGACATTCCAGGGCTGATAGACGGTTCTGATCAGGGTTTAATTTATTTCGATTGGACGCAATCTCCGCTTCTCAATAGCCTGATGTCACAAGGCGAACCAATGTCTTTCCAGCTTTCAGGCCGATTGTTCGAAAAAAGCCCTGGAACTTGGACCTGAACACAACTCACCCGGTGTTGCGAACAGCAAGTTTCGCGCAAGGAAGTTGCTCGCTCAGCGTTCCGATATTGGCGTGCTTTTAGCGTCGCCTTTTTCTGCCTGAGAACTTTCATTCTCTGCGTGTAATCGAGGAATGCCTGAATGAGCCAAGACGAACATATAAGGAACTACACCGGACCGGCCGCCGGCTGGGGCGCGCTCAAGAGCGTGACCAAGAGCTGGCTGGGCAGCGAGAACGCGGTCAAGAACCTGCGGGCGATGCTCAAGACCAACCAGAACAGCGGCTTCGACTGCCCCGGCTGCGCCTGGGGCGAGTCGCCCGAGAACGGCCTGGTGAAGTTCTGCGAGAACGGCGCCAAGGCGGTCAACTGGGAATCCACCGGGCGCTCCGTCGACCCCGACTTCTTCGCCAAGTACAGCGTCAGCGCGCTGGCCGGACAGAGCGACTACTGGCTCGAATACCAGGGCCGCCTGACCCACCCCATGCGCTATGACGCGGCGACCGACCACTACGTGGAAACCACCTGGGACGAGGCCTTCGCCCTGATCGCCCGGCACCTGAAGGCGCTGAAGTCGCCGGACGAGGCGGAGTTCTACACCTCCGGCCGGGCCAGCAACGAGGCGGCCTTCCTCTACCAGCTGTTCGTCCGCGCCTTCGGCACCAACAACTTCCCCGACTGCTCGAACATGTGCCACGAGGCCAGCGGCCTGGGCATGGCGGAAACCCTCGGGGTGGGCAAGGGCACCGTGGTCTTCGACGACCTGGAGAAGGCCGACGCCATCTTCGTCATCGGCCAGAACCCCGGCACCAACCACCCGCGCATGCTCGAACCGCTGCGCGAGGCCGTGCACCGCGGCGCCCAGGTGATCTGCATCAACCCGCTGAAGGAACGCGGCCTGGAGCGTTTCCAGCACCCCCAGCACCCCTTCGAGATGCTCAGCAACGGCTCGGAGCCGACCAACACCGCCTACTTCCGCCCGGCCCTGGGCGGCGACATGGCGATGTTCCGCGGCATGGCCAAGTTCCTCCTGCAGTGGGAGCGCGAGGCCCAGGCCAACGGCGAGCCGCCGGTGTTCGACCACGCCTTCATCCGCGAGCACACCAGCGGCCTGGACGACTACCTGGCGGCGGTGGACGCCACCAGCTGGGCGCACATCGTCGGCCAGTCCGGCCTGAGCCTGGCCGAGATCGAGCTGGCGGCGCGCATGTACCGCCGCGCCGAGCGCGTGATCATGTGCTGGGCCATGGGCCTGACGCAGCACCGCCACTCGGTGCCGACCATCCAGGAGGTGGTCAACCTGCAACTGCTGCGCGGCAACGTCGGCAAGCCCGGCGCCGGCCTGTCGCCGGTGCGCGGCCACAGCAACGTGCAGGGCGACCGCACCATGGGCATCGACGAGAAGCCGCCGACCTGGCTGCTGGACGCCCTGGAGAAACGCTTCAAGTTCAAGGCGCCGCGTGGCCACGGCGACAACGCCGTGCTCGCCATCCAGGCCATGGAAGCCAGGCGCGCCAAGGTGTTCCTGGCCCTGGGCGGCAACTTCGCCCAGGCCACTCCGGACACCCCGCGCACCCACGCCGCGCTGCGCAACTGCGAGCTGACCGTGCACATCGCCACCAAGCTCAACCGCTCGCACCTGGTCACCGGCCGCGACGCGCTGATCCTGCCGTGCCTGGGCCGCACCGAGGTCGACATGCAGGCCGACGGGCCCCAGGGCGTCACCGTGGAAGACACCTTCAGCATGGTGCACATCTCCCACGGCCAACTGAAGCCGCGCTCGCCGCACCTGCGCTCGGAACCGGCGATCATCGCCGGCATCGCCAAGGCCACCCTGGGCAACCGCCCGATCGACTGGGACTGGGCCATCGCCGACTACGGGCGCATCCGCGACCTGATCGCCGACGTCATCCCCGGCTTCGCCGACTTCAACGCGCGGCTGCAGCGCCCCGGCGGCTTCCACCTGGGCAACGACGCGGCCGAGCGGGTCTGGAAGACCGCCAGCGGCAAGGCCGGCTTCACCCCCAGCGAACTGCCGCTGGAGCTGGTCAACCAGGCGGTGCTGGCCCGTGGCGAGCGGCCCGACCTGATCCTCCAGACGCTGCGCTCCCACGATCAGTACAACACCACCCTGTACGGCCTGGACGACCGCTACCGCGGGGTGTTCGGCCTGCGCGAGGTGGTCTTCGCCAACGAGCGGGACATCCGCCGCCTGGGCTTCGAGCCGGGCGAGAAGGTCGACCTGGTGTCGCTCTGGGAAGACGGCATCGAGCGCCGCGTCCACGGCTTCCAGCTGGTGGCCTACGACCTGCCGGCCGGGCAGGCCGCGGCCTACTACCCGGAAACCAACCCGCTGGTGCCGCTGGAAAGCTATGGCGAGCGCACCTTCACGCCAACTTCCAAGTTCATCGCGATCAGGCTGGAGAAGGCCCGGGAAGACAATCGGATCCATTCGACTGTCGCCTGAGGCGGACTCCCGTGCGGCAGCCGGAGGACGGCTGCCGGCATTTCATGAATGAGCGATCAATAAGGGTTTCGCCATGTTGAACCTACAGGCGTTGGACCTGGCGCGGATTCAATTCGCGTTCACGGTCTCCTTCCACATCATCTTCCCGGCCATCACCATCGGCCTGGCCAGCTTCCTGGCCGTGCTCGAAGGGCTCTGGCTGAAGTCCGGCAACGCGGTCTACAAGGACCTCTACAAGTTCTGGTCGAAGATATTCGCGGTGAACTTCGGCATGGGCGTGGTCTCCGGCCTGGTCATGGCCTACGAGTTCGGCACCAACTGGGCGCGCTTCTCCGACTACGCCGGCAGCATCACCGGGCCGCTGCTGACCTACGAGGTGCTGACGGCGTTCTTCCTGGAGGCCGGCTTCCTCGGCGTGATGCTCTTCGGCTGGGACCGGGTGGGGCGCCGCCTGCACTTCTTCGCCACGGTGATGGTGGCCATCGGCACCATGATCTCGATGTTCTGGATCCTCTCGTCCAACAGCTGGATGCAGACGCCCCAGGGCATCGACATCGTCGATGGGCGCGTGGTGCCGCTGGACTGGCTGAAGATCGTGTTCAACCCGTCCTTCCCCTACCGCCTGGTGCACATGGCGCTGGCCGCCTACCTGTCCACCGCCTTCTTCGTCGGCGCCTCGGCCGCCTGGCACCTGCTGCGCGGGCGCGACAACCCGGCCACGCGGACCATGCTGTCGATGGCCATGTGGATGGTCCTGGGCGTGGCGCCGCTGCAGGTGCTGGTGGGCGACGCCCATGGCCTGAACACCCTGGAGCACCAGCCGGCGAAGATCGCCGCCATCGAGGGGCACTGGGAGAACGTGCCGGGCGAGCCGACGCCGCTGATCCTCTTCGGAATCCCGGACATGCAGGCCGAGCGGACCCGCTACAGCCTGGAAGTGCCGTACCTGGGCAGCCTGATCCTGACCCACAGCCTGGACAAGCAGATCCCGGCGCTGAAGAGCTTCGCCCCGCAGGACCGGCCCAACTCCACCGTGGTGTTCTGGAGCTTCCGCCTGATGGCCGGGCTGGGGATGCTGATGATCCTCTGCGCCCTGGCCGCCCTGGTGCTGCGCCGCGGTGGCGCGCTGTACCGCAACCGCGCCTTCCTGGGCCTGGTGCTGGCGATGGGGCCCTCCGGGCTGATCGCGCTGCTGGCCGGCTGGTTCACCACCGAGATGGGCCGCCAGCCCTGGGTGGTCTACGGCATGCTACGCACCAGCCAGGCGGTCTCCAACCACAACGTCGCGCAGATGAGCCTGACCCTGGCGCTGTTCGTGGTCATCTACTTCTCGGTGTTCACCGTCGGCCTGGGCTACATGATGCGCCTGGTGCGCAAGGGGCCTGGCCAGCAGCACCTGATCGATCCGCTGGACAGCGAGCCCGCCGGGCCTTCCAGCATCCGCAGACCTATGTCGGTTGCCGGCTGAGGAGGTTGCAACATGGGTATTCAAGGTATCGACCTGTCGGTCATCTGGGGCGTGATCATTGCCTTCGGGCTGATGATGTACGTGATCATGGACGGCTTCGACCTGGGGCTGGGGATTCTCTTCCCGCTGGTGTCCGACTCCAGTGAACGCGACGTGATGATGAACACCGTCGCCCCGGTGTGGGACGGCAACGAAACCTGGGCCGTGCTGGGCGCCGCCGCGCTCTACGGCGCCTTCCCGCTGGCCTATTCGGTGATCCTGGAGGCGCTGTACCTGCCGCTGGTGCTGGTGCTGGCCGGGCTGATCTTCCGTGGCGTGGCCTTCGAGTTCCGCTTCAAGGCCAAGCCGCAGAAGCGCCACATCTGGGACAAGGCGTTCATCGCCGGCTCCTTCCTGGCGACCTTCTTCCAGGGCGTGGCCATCGGCACCTACATCAACGGCATCCCGGTGGTGGACCGGCAGTTCGCCGGCGGCCCGCTGGACTGGCTGTCGCCGTTCCCGCTGTTCTGCGGCCTGGGCCTGGTGGTGGCCTACGCGCTGCTGGGCAGCACCTGGCTGCTGGTGAAGACCGAGGGCATGCTGGAGTCGCGCATGCGCCACTACAGCCGGCCGCTGACCTACCTGCTGGCGGCGGTGATCGTGGTGATCTGCGCCTGGACCGCCTGGCTGCACCCGAACATCGCCCAGCTGTGGTTCTCCGGGCGCCACTGGGTGCTCTTCGCGGTGATCGCCGTGCTGGCGGTGGCGTCGATGTGCCTGGTCCAGTCGAACCTGCGCAAGCGCCATTCGCACCTGCCGTTCATCAGCGTGCTGGCCCTGATGTTCCTCGGCTACCTCGCCCTGGCGGTGAGCATCTGGCCGAAGATCATCCCGCCGGCCATCGACCTCTGGCAGGCCGCCTCGCCGCCGTCCAGCCAGCTGTTCGCCCTGATCGGCGCGCTGTTCATCATCCCGATCATCCTCATGTACACCTTCTGGAGCTACCACGTGTTCCGCGGCAAGGTCACCGCCGCAGACGCCTACCACTAACTCCCCACGAGCCACACGACAGCTGGCGGTGGCCGCGCCCGAGCGCGGCCGCCCCCGGCGCGGGGACGCTTTTTTCCGAATTCCAGCGGGCCGCCCGTGCCGGCCCGTACAGATACCGATAACGGAGCCTTGTGATGAAAGACGATAAAGATTCAGTCCGTGACGACGCCGCCCAGGAAAACGACGCCGAACTCGACAACCAGGCGTTCGTGGAATCGCTCCGCGAACTGATGGGCGAGTACGACAAGACCCTGGAGGACGTCATCGAAATCCTCGAGACCGATGCCGACTGGATCGCCAACGGCGACCAGGCCAAGGGCGCGAAATACCAGAAGATCCGCGCCCGCAAGGTCTACCGCAACCCGCACACCGGCGAGACGGTGCGGACCAACAACCGCGACCACAAGACGCTGCTGGGCTGGAAGGACGCCTATGGCGAGGAGGTCGTGGAGTCCTGGATTCTCAGCTAGCTCGCATTGATGGGTATCGCTTCGCTCAACCCATCCTACGAAGAGCGGGCCACGCAGCCCCATACCTACGCTACTCCATGCAGGGGCGCGCCCTGCGCGCGAAATCGCGGGCAGGGCCCGCTCCTACAGGTGGGTTCGGTGGGAACATGTGTAGGGCGCATAACCGTTCGCGGTTATGCGCCGCCGTCCGTGCCACCGAGGTGTCCGGCGTGGGCGATTATCCTTTTTTCCCCGGCGTCAACACCACGCTGGCCTCGCTGGTGAGCACCCGGAAGGTGAAGGTCTCCAGGAAGTACAGCTCCACGCTCGTCGCGCTGTGGCTGGCATAGCCGATGGAAATGTCCTGGCCGATGTCCAGCTCGAAGTCCCCGCCGCGCGTGCTGAGCACGAAGCCGCCTTCCAGCGCCGGGGCCCAGATGATGCCGCCGTCCACCTGCTGCTCCATGTGGTGGAAGACCGGGTAGCCCTCGTCGCTGCCGCCGCTGGCCGCGGTATAGGCGTCCGCGCCCAGCACCAGGGCATAGGGGCCGTTGACGCCGGCCAGGCGCAGCTGGCTCAGCGCCTGCGCCACGGCGCCGGAGTAGCCGCGCACGTTGGCCGGCAGCACCACGCCGGCGTTGCTGCTGGCCTGGCGGATGCCCTGGATGCCGGCCGCGGCGTAGCCATCGAACACCGCGCGGTCCTCGGCGAAGGCCAGCTTGCGGGCGGCGTCCTTCAGCGGGTCCCAGTCCGAATCGTCCGAACCGCGCTCCACGTCGTCGATGGCCTGGCGGCTCAGCTCGAAGGGCACGCGCAGCTCGACGATCGCCCGGGCATCGCGCTGGGCGGCCTGGATGCCTTCCGCCGGGGCCTGCAGCGCATGCAGGTGGCCGGTGCCCACCGCGGACAGGCCGAGGCCGCCCGGCGGCGGCACGTCGACCACGCGACGGGCCGCGAGGTGGCGCTTGAGGGTGCGCGTGGCCTCTTCGTCGATCTGGGCCCAGGCCTTGTCGGAGATGGGGGCGAGTTCACGGTGCAGGTTATTCATTGCCTGATTCCTTTAGTGAGCCAATGCCGAGGGAGCCGTCGCGGGGCGCCAGCGGGGGCACGCCGTCCTGCGCGGGGAGGGCAGGGGCGGCAGCTACGCTGGCGTCCGGGGTTACCTGTTCGAGAAAACTGGCCGAAGGCACGAAGAACAGGCTGCCGGTCACCGCGCGGCTGAAGTCCAGCAGGCGGTCGTAGTTGCCCGGGGGCAGGCCGATGAACATGTTCTCGAGCATCCGTTCGATGCGCCGCGGCGAACGGGCGTAGCCGATGAAATAGGTGCCGAACTCGCCCTTGGCGATATCGCCGAAGGGCATGTTGTCGCGCAGGATCTCCAGTTGTTCGCCGTCTTCGATGATCGTGGTCAGGGCGTTGTGCGCGTTGCTCGGCTTGACGGCGTCGTCCAGCTCTATGTCGGAGAGCTTGTGCCGGCCGATGATCCGTTCCTGCTCGGCCACCGGCAGCGCGTTCCACCGGGCCAGGTCGTGCAGGTACTTCTGCACGATGACGTAGCTGCCGGCGACGAAGTTCTCGTCCTCGCCGGCGATCAGGGTGGCGTCCAGCGCGGCCTGGCCCGCCGGGTTCTCCGTGCCGTCGACGAAGCCCAGCAGGTCGCGGGCATCGAAGTAGCTGAAGCCCTGCACCTCGTCGGCGGTGGCCACGGCGTCGCCGAGGCGGGCCATGATCTGCGTTTCCAGCTCGAAGCACAGGTCCATGCGCTCGGCGCGGATGTGGAACAGCAGGTCGCCCGGGGTGGACACGGCGTGGTGCGCGCCCTGGATTTCGCGGAAGGGGTGCAGCTCCCGCGGCCTGGGCTGGCCGAAGAGGCGGTCCCAGGCCGCCGAGCCGAAGCCCATGACGCAGGACAGCAGCCCCTGCGGGGCGCGGAACCCGATGGCCCGCAACAGGCCCGGCAGGTCGGCGCACAACGCGCGCACGGCGGTTTCGCCGGCCTGGCCGGGGTTGATCGTCAGCACCAGGAAGATGGCGGCCCGGCTCAGCGGGGCGGTGACCGACTGGGGAACGGCTGTGGACACGCGGTGCTCCTCTTGCAGGCTCATTTCAACGGGTAGGACCGGGCGCCGGAAACGCCGCCCACCTGCTCGCCGGGCGTGAAGCCGGTCGACGACTATCGGCTTGCGACACCGAGGAAGATGCTTCAGTAAAGTTCATGTTGCTTTTGCAGGCCAATGCAGCATTTCCGGCAGACTCCGAGCACATTGGCCAGCCTCGGCCGTTCGCCAGTTGTAAATCAGCCTGACGAAACGTCCATAAAGCTCACTTGTTCCCTTCCCGGAAGCCCCTCAACCTGTCGACCCGTTTCCCAGGGGAGCCAACCCGATGAACCCTCGTGTGCTCTGTCCGTCCATGTCGTCGCTGCTGGCGTTCGAGGCTTCCGCCAGGAACCGCAGTTTCACGCGTTCTGCAAAAGAGTTGTGCCTGAGCCAAAGCGCGGTGAGCCGGCAGATACAGGTGCTGGAAGAGTCGCTCGGGGTGACGCTGTTCGAGCGGACGGGGAGGCATATCCTGCTGACCGAGGCCGGCAAGCGCTATGCCGAGGATGTCGCCGCCGCGCTGGCTGCCATACGCCAGGCGACGGAGCGAGTGATCCGCCTGGGGCGCCACGCGGCGACGCTGAACCTGGCGGTGCTGCCGGCGTTCGGCTCCAAGTGGCTGCTGCCGCGGCTGCCGCGCTTCTATTCGGCAAATCCCGGCATCCAGGTGCATATCCACTCGCGGGTCGGCCCCGTCGATTTCGACGGCGAGCTGGATGCGGCGATAGTGGTGGGCGAGGGGCGCTGGCAGGGCCTCACCGCCTACCCACTGTTCGAGGAGGAACTGGTACCGGTGGTCAGCGGGCGGACCCGCCTGCCGGAAACCCTCCGGCAGCCCGCCGACCTCGCCGCGCTGCAGCTCTTGCGGGTGGTGGCCAGGCCCGACCTGTGGCGCGACTGGTTCCGGGCACAGGGCCTGGGCGGTGAAGCGCTGAGGCTCGGGCCGCAGTTCGAACTCACCGCCCACCTGCTCCAGGCGGTCTGCGCCGGCCTCGGCGCCGGGCTGGTGCCGCGCTTCCTGGTGGAGGACGAACTGGCCAGCGGAGCGCTGAGGATTCCGCTCGACTCGGCGCGGCTGCGCGGCACCGGCTATTACCTCGTCGCACCGGGCCACAGGGTCCACGACGAGGCTTTCCTGGCGTTCAGGGACTGGCTGCTCGGCGAGCTGTAGCCCTCAGCGCGGTTCCAGGGCGGCGCGGGAGTCGCGCCGGGCCAGCCGGGCGAGCAGCGTCTCGACTTCCTCTGTCGCCTGCTCCGACAGCGGTGTGAACGGGCGCCGTTGGCGATCGCTGCGCAGCAGGCCACGGCGCATCAGCACGTACTTGCGCACGGCGAGCCCTACGCCGGGCTGCTGTTCGTAGCGCAGCAGCGGCAGATGCGCATCGAAAAGGTCCAGGCCCTGCTCGATGTTGCCGGCGCGGATCGTGGCGAGCATCTCGCAGAGCATGTCCGGGAAGCAGTAACCGGTGTTGGCCCCGTCCGCCCCGCGTCGAAGCTCCTGGTCCAGGAACAGGGCATTGTTGCCGCAGAGGATGGAGATGCGCCGCATGCTGCCTTCGGCTTCGAAGCGGCGCAGCGCGCTGATCTTCTCCAGGCCCGGCCAGTCCTCGTGCTTGAGCATCACGCAAGTGTCGAGTTCGTTGACGATGCGCCGGATGACGCCCGGCGACATCTGCACCGAGAAGGTCAGCGGGTAGTCCTGCAGCACGAACGGGACGTCGCTGCCGATGGCCTCCACGGCCTGGTGGTAGTAGCCGACGATCTGGTCGTCGGTCCGCAGCGTATTGGGCGGGGCGATCATCACCCCGGCGGCGCCGCGCTCCATGACTTCCCGGGTGAGCGCGCGCATCGCCGCGAAGCCCGGCGCCGTCACGCCCACCACCACCGGCAGGTCGCCAGCGCGGCGGATCATCCGCGTGGCCACCTCCAGCGATTCGCCGTGTTCCAGCTTCGCCGCTTCCCCCAGTTGCCCGAGCACGGTGATGCCGCTGGCGCCGGAGGACAGGTAGAAGTCGATCAGTCGGTCGATGGAGGCGTGGTCGACGCTGCCATTCTCGAGAAACGGCGTCGGGGCTATCGGATAAACGCCTTGGGCATGGGCGGTCAGTCGCATCGGGTGCTCCTTGGAGGCTTGGGTTGCAGGGCGAACCCAGACTAGGCCGCGCCCGGGGCTTTTCCAAAACGGGCAAAACTCATGGAACCCATGCGTTTCGCGAAGGCGGGCGAGGGCGCGAACGGCCTCTTCGGAGCAGCCCAGAAGCCGCACGGCCATGGGCCTGCGCGGGCTTTGCCGGAACCGTTCATGGCGTTTACAGGTGGCCAAAAAAAGTGACTTGTTGGGCCCCGTCCTCGGGGGCATTGTGAGTCCACGGCGGTCGCTCCTGTAATCCGTTTTTACCGGAGCGGCCATTGCTGAACCGAAGTGAAGAACAAGAACGAATTCCTGCCGTACCCATGACCACTGCCCAATCCTCCAAGAACAATTCATCGAGGGCGTTCGAGTATGAAGAATCGTAAGTCAGGCCAGTTGATCATCAGCATGCTGGCGTTGCTGGGAGCCTCCATCGCCACGGTCCAGGCGGCCGTTCCCGAGGTGGCCGAACCGGTGAAGATCTCGTTCATCAACTCATCGGATTCGGACTTCATCGCCGCCGTGTACGGCCAGGCGCTCAAGCAGGCGGGCTACGAGGTCAAATACGTCACCGTGGACTCCGCCGCGCAGTACACCGCGGTGCAGACGGGCGATATCGACGTGACCCTGGGCGCATGGCAGACCACGGGTGTGGAGATGACCAAGGCCGCCCTGGCCTCCGGCAAGGTCAACAACTACGGGCCTACCGGCGTGAAGGTCACCGAGGGCTGGTGGTATCCGCAGTACCTGGTGGAGGTCTGCCCGGGCTTGCCCTCGTGGGAAGCGCTCAAGCAGCCGAAGTGCGCGGCGGCCCTCGCCACCGCCGGTACCGCGCCCAAGGGGCGCTTCGTCGATGCGCCGGCGGACTGGGGTTCGCGCTCGGATGAGCGCATCAGCCACTTCGAACTGCCCTTCGCCCTGGTGAACTCGGGTTCCCCGGCCGCGCTGCTGGCGACCTTCCAGGGCGCGATCGATCGCAAGCAACCCATCCTGGGCTGGATGTACACGCCCAACTGGTTCACCGAGAAGAACCCCGGCGCCTTCGTGCAATTCCCCGACTCGCGCCCGGAGGTGGACGTCCTGAAGCTGGGCAACAAGGCCGCGTTCGCGCGAATACCGGTGGCGGAGAAGATCCTGCAGAAGTTCACCCTGGACAAGGGCGCCGTCGCCAAGGCGATGGACCAGATCGACAACGAAGGAAGTTCCCCCGAGGAGGAGGCCGACACCTGGATATCCGCGCACGCGGACCTGGTGCAAGGCTGGGCGAAATAGCGGTCGGCCGTTCAACGGGCATTGCCCTGGGGCAATCGTCGAACAGCCGAACATCGGGTTTCGTGGGAGTAATGATTGTGTCGACTTCTGTACAGAACAACGAGTCTCTTGCCCTCAAGGCCGTCGACGTCTGGAAGGTATTCGGGACCGACTGCGAGCGCTATCTCAGCAATGCAAGCCAGCCGCGCGACGCGCAAACACTCGGCAGGCTCGGCTACATCACCGGCGTGCGCGAAGCCAGCTTCGAAGTGCGCGAGGGTGAGATCTTCATCCTCATGGGGCTCTCCGGCTCGGGCAAGTCCACGCTGCTGCGCTGCCTGACCGGGCTCTACCCGCTCAGCTGTGGCGAGGTGATGATCGCCAATCAGTCGCTGGCCAGCGCCACCAGCCAGCAGCTCAGGGACATCCGCCGGCGCAAGATCAGCATGGTCTTCCAGAACTTCGGCCTGCTGCCGCACCTCACGGTGCTGGAGAACATCGCCTTCCCGCTGCGCATGAACGGAATGCCGCGCGAACAGCGCCTGCAGGAGGCCCGGCGGGTTCTCGAGCTCGTCGGCCTGGCCGGCCGCGAATCCTTCTACCCTCACGAGCTGTCCGGCGGCCAGCAGCAGCGCGTGGGCATCGCCCGGAGCCTGGTCACCGACCCGGCGATCTGGTTCCTCGACGAACCGTTCTCCGCGCTCGACCCGCTGATCCGCAAGGAGATGCAGAACGAGTTCATCCGCCTGCAGTCGAGCCTGCGCAAGACCATCGTCTTCGTCACCCACGACTTCGACGAGGCCGTGCGCCTGGGCGACCGGATCGCGATCATGCAGCACGGCGAGATCCTCCAGATCGGCACCGCGGAGGACCTGGTGCTGCGGCCGGCCAACGACTACGTGAAGGCGTTCGTGCAGGACATCCCGCGGGAGAAGGTGGTTTCGCTGCGGGCGCTGCTGGAACCCGCCAGCGCCGACATGGACGGCGAAGCGCCGTTCAGCCTGGAGATGAAGGTCGGCCAGGCGGCCCAGCGCCTGATCGAAGCGGACCGCCCCATCGCCGTGGTGGACGCCGACGGCGCCGTCGTCGGCCAGGTTTCCCGGGTCTCCTACTCGAAGTGGTTGAAGAAATGACGAGTCCTGCCATGACGAACCTGCTCGCAGAGCCGGCCACCCCGGACAACAACGCTTCCGCCGGCAAGCCGCGCACGGGCAAGGCCCTGCGCCCGCTGCTGAGTGTCGCCCTGACGGCGCTTGCCCTCGGCCTGCTGGCCTTGCTCAACCAACTGGAGTGGGCGCGCACTTTCCCGCAGGCCTGGGCGGTCGATGCCGGCAGCTACGTCACCCGCTTTCTCGGCGCGGTCACCGCGCTCAGCGTCGGGCCCTGGACCCTCGTCGATCTCACCCGGGCAATAGCGTCGCTGCTATCGTGGCCGGAGCGCCTACTCACCGGCGTGCTGACCCAAGGCTTCAGGTTCAGCCTGTTCGGCGGCGGCCCGCTGTGGATTCCCGCCATCCCGTGGTTCTCCGTGGCCCTGGTGTGCCTGCTGACCAGCCTGCGTTTCGGTGGCAAGCGCCTGGCCCTGCTGGTGGGCGCGTGCCTGGCGTACTTCCTGTTCACCGGCCTGTGGGACTCCGCGCTGCAGACACTGGTGACGGTGATGGTCGCCATTCCCATCGGCTGCGGGCTGGGGCTGCTGCTGGGCATCCTGGCGTACCGGCACCCGCTGGCCGAGGCGATCCTGGAGCCGTTCTACGACACCATGCAGACGCTGCCGATCTTCTCCTACCTGGTGCTGATCGTGGTGTTCTTCGGCTTCGGTCCGGTCGCCGGCCTGGTGGCGCTGGTGGTGTACGCGATGCCGCCGATGGCGCGCATCACCACCTTCGCCCTGCGTCGCACCCCGCGCTCGATCATCGAGTTGGCCGAGATCACCGGCTGCACCCCGCGCCAGCGCTGCTGGAGCGTGCAGGTCCCGGCGGCCAGGGCGACGCTGCTCACGGGCCTGAACCAGGTCATCATGCTGACGTTCTCCACCGTAATCATCTGCGCGATCATCGGCGGTGAAGGCCTGGGCGCCGAGGTACTCAAGGGCCTGAAGTCCATGCGCCTGGGTGGCGCCCTGGTGGCTGGCGTGGCGATCACCCTGATGGCCATCATGCTCGATCGCGCCTGCCGTACCTGGGTCATGCGCCGCCCCGAGCAGGGTCAGGCGCGCAGCAGGCTGCCGCTGCTGCCGCTGTGTCTGGCCATCGTGCTGCTGGGCGTGGTTGCCGTGTGGTTCTTCCCGGCGGCCGCGCACTTCCCCAGCGCGCTGGAGTTCCAGCCGGGCAAGTTCCTCAACCAGCAGCTGCGGGTCTTCAACCTCGCCTACCAGGCCGAGCTGTCGGCCTTGCGTGACGGCATGATTTCCTGGCTGCTGCGCCCGGCTCGCGAGCTGTTCGGCGCCTTCGGCTGGCTCACCACCCTGCTGGGCATGGGCGCCCTGGCGCTGGCGGTCGGCGGGCGCAGGCTGGCGGCGATGGTGGTGCTGCTGCTCGGCGCCGTGGCGCTGTTCGGCCTGTGGCCCAAGGCGATGCTGTCGCTGTACCTGGTGATGGTCTCGACCCTCACCGCCATCGCCCTGGGCCTGCCGCTGGGCATCCTGGCCGGCCTCAACCGCCGGGCCTACGCGGTGCTGGAGGTATTCGCCGACACCCTGCAGACCTTGCCGGCCTTCGTCTACCTGATTCCGGTGGTGGTGCTCTTCGAGGTGGGCGACTTCGCCGCCTTCGTCGCCATCGTCCTGTTCGGCCTCGCGCCGGTAAGCCGCTACGTCGCCGCGAGCCTCCAGCAGGTGGGCGGCGAGTACAAGGAAGTCGCCCGCATGAACGGCTGCACGCCGCTGCAGGAGTTCTTCCACGTGCAACTGCCGCTGGCGTTCCCGCAGATGCTGCTGGGGGTCAACCAGACCATCATGCTGTCCTTCGGCATGCTGATCGTGGTCGCCCTGGTGGGCGCGCAGGGGCTGGAGGCGGAAACACTCTCGGCCATCGGCCGCGTGCAGCCGGGCCAGGGCCTGATCGCGGGCCTGGGCATCGCGGCGCTGGCCATCTCGGTCGACCGCATCGTGCGGGCGGCCGTCAACAAGCTAACACCCGGCGAGAAGCGGGTTTCGGGGAAGAAAGCATGAGTGGCTCCAAGCAATACGACTACATCATCGTCGGCGCCGGATCGGCGGGCTGCGCCCTGGCGGGCCGACTTTCGGAGGACCCGGCGGTCTCGGTGCTGCTGCTGGAGGCCGGGCCGAAGGACTGGGACCCACGCTTCTCCTTCCCCCTGGGGGAGGCCGTCACCGTGGGCACCCGCTACGACTGGTCGTTCAAGTCCGAGCCGGAGCCCGAGCTGCAGGGCCAGCGCTTCGACCTGCCGCGCGGGCGGGTGCTGGGCGGCAGCTCGTCGATCAACGGCAAGCTCTATGTGCGCGGCAACGCCCTGGACTACGACGAGTGGGAAGCGCTGGGCAACCCGGGCTGGGGCTTCGACTCGGTCCTGCCGTGCTTCATGCGCTCCGAGCGCTGGGAGGCGGGGCCGAGCCCGCTGCGCGGCGACAGCGGGCCGCTGGAAACCTCGTTCGGGCATTACCAGCACAGCGTCTACCAGGCCTTCATCGATGCCGGCACGCGCATGGGCTTCGCCGCCAACCCGGACTACAACGGCCCCAGCCAGGAAGGCTTCGCCTGGTCGCAGTACACACACACCCATGAATCGGTGGCCCGCTGCTCGTCGGCGCGCGCCTACCTGCGGCCGGCGAAGGACCGCGGCAACCTCACGATCCTGACCGGCGCCGTCGCCTGTCGCCTGCTGCTCGACGGCGACGTCTGCGAGGGCGTGGTGGTGCGCCACAAGGGCAGGGAGGCGACCTTCCGCGCGCGAATGGACACGGTGCTGTCCGCCGGCGCCTACCAGTCCCCGCAACTGCTGATGCTTTCCGGCGTCGGCGATCCCGAGCTGCTCGCCGAGCACGGCATCGCCACCCGCCACGTGCTGCCCGGCGTGGGGCGGAACCTGCAGGACCACTTCGGTTCCACCATCCAGTACGAAAGCCGCACCTCGGACACCTACTACCGCCTGATGAACCCGGTGAACGCCGTGTCCGCGCTGCTGCAGTACGTGGTGCGCCGCGAGGGGCCGTTCTCGGTATTCCCGATGAACGCCCTGGCCTTCGTCAAGACGCTGCCGGAGCTTGCCCGGCCCGACGTGCAGTTCCTGATGTTCCCCAGCGCGGTCAACCCCAACAGCGCCAACGACCCCTGGCCGCGCCGCCATGCCCTGGCGATCCAGTGGGCGGTCTGCCGCCCCCGGAGCCGCGGCGAGGTCACGCTCAATTCCGCCGATCCGCTGGACCCGCCGCGGATCAGCCACCGCTTCCTCAGCGACGAGGCCGACAAGGCCACCAACCGCCGCGCGTTCCGCCTGGCTCGCGAACTGTTCCGCCAGGAGCCGCTGCGGGCCCTGGTGGGCGAAGAGTTCGCGGAAAGCCGGAACTGCACCACCGACGCCCAGATCGACCAGTACATGAGCTACCTCTCCGGCAGCCATTACCACCCGGTGGGGACCTGCAAGATGGGTAGCGACGATATGGCCGTGGTCGATGCCCGGTTGCGCGTCCATGGCATCCGCGGGCTACGGGTGGTGGATGCGTCGATCATGCCGACCATCGTCGGCGGCAATACCAACGCGCCCTCGATCATGATCGGCGAGCGCGCCGCGGAACTCATCGTCGAAGAGCGTCGCAACGGCCTGAAGATCCCGGCCTGAGGCTCGACGACAGCTGTCCAGCAACAACACCGAAGAAGGCAACGATGCAGAATCTCAACTTTATCAATGGGCGCTGGTGCCAGAGCCTGTCCGGCGAAACGCTGCCGGTGACCGACCCGGCCAGCGAAGAAAACTTCGCGGAAATCCCGCGCAGCGGCGCGGCGGAGGTCGACGCCGCGGTGCAGGCCGCCGAAGCCGCCCTGGCCGCCGGCTGGCGCCGCACCACCGGCGCGCAGCGGGCCCGTCTGCTGCGGGCGATCGCCGCCGGCATCCAGCAACAGGCCGGCGCCCTGGCCGAGCTGGAAGTGCGCGACTGCGGCAAGCCCATCACCGAGGCGCGCTACGACATGAGCGACGCCGTGGCCTGCTTCGAATACTACGCGGGACTTGCCGAAGCGCTGGACGGCCAGCAGGGCACGCCGGTAGAAGTGTCCGACCCGCGTTTCGAAGTGAAGCTGCGCCATGAGCCGGCGGGCGTCGTCGGGCTGATCGTGCCGTGGAACTTCCCCCTGGTGAACGCCGCCTGGAAGGTGGCGCCGGCTCTGGCAGCGGGCTGTACGGTGGTGCTCAAGCCCTCCGAGCTAGCCTCCCTGACCACCCTGCGCCTGGCGCGCATCGCCGAAGAAGCGGGGCTGCCGGCCGGCGTGCTGAACGTGGTGTGCGGGCTGGGCAGCGAATGCGGTGCCGCCGTGGCCGCGCACCCGGGCATTGCCAAGGTGTCCTTCACCGGCGGCACGGAGTCGGGCCGCAAGGTCATGCAGGCGCGCGCCAATCTGATCGGCGACCTGGCGCTGGAGCTGGGCGGCAAGTCGGCGATGATTGTCTTCGACGACGTCGACCTGGACCATGCGGTCGAGTGGATTCTGATGGGCTCGATGTACAACCAGGGGCAGGTCTGCGCCGCCACCAGCCGCGTGCTGGTGCAGGACTCGATCTTCGACGCGCTGCTGGAGAAGCTGCGGCACGCGGTGCAGGGCCTGCGCGTCGGAGCGGGGCTGGACGACTCGACCCAGGTCGGCCCGCTAATCAGCGCGGCCCAGCGCGAGCGCGTCGCCGCCCTGGTCCGCCAGGGCGTGGAGCAGGGCGCCCGGCTGCTGTGCGGCGGCGAGGCTCCCGGGCAACTGGACAAGGGCTATTTCTACCTACCGACGGTGGCGCTGGATGTCTCCCGCGACAACGTGCTGTGGCGCGAGGAAGTCTTCGGCCCGGTGCTCTGCGTCGCCCGCTTCGGCAACGAGGCGCAGGCCATTGAACTGGCCAACGACAGCCGCTACGGCCTGGCTGCGGCGGTGCTCTCCGACGACGGCGAACGCCGCGAGCGGGTCGCCGCGCAACTGGTCGCCGGCATCGTCTGGGCCAACTGCTCGGGGCCGGCCTTCATCCAGGCGCCCTGGGGCGGGGTGAAGCAGAGCGGGTTCCGTCGCGGGCTGGGCGAGTGGGGCATGCACGAGTTCCTCGAACTCAAGCAGGTCACCACCTACACCAGCGCGGATGCCTGGGGCCATTTCAACGCCCGCTGAGGCGCCTCGAAACACCCGTTTGCCACGCTTTCTGCCGCCGCGCCCACCCGGTGCGGCGGCAGTTTTTTATGCCCGACCGCCGGCCGGCGAGGCGCGTCCTTGCAGGGCCCGGGCTCGTGTAAGCCCAGCTTACAGGTACGCAAATTTAATCAATTGAGCCCCCGTGCGGGAGACCGTTAACTGGCTCCAGCGGCCGGGACGAGCCCCCGTGGATGCTCCCGCCGTACCGATCATGCTCGCCGCCCGCGCCGACGCGGGAGCGACACTCACTGCCCTGGAGAAGGTTTCATGAGCGACATCGACAACACCCTGCTTCTCGATCTGTCCCGCCGGCTGATCCAACTGGTCACCTTCGATCCGCCGGGCAATGAGCTGCCGGCCGCCCAGTTGGTCGCCTCGGTACTCGCCGACTTCGGCATCGAAAGCGAACTGCAATCCATCGGCGAGAACCGCGCCAACGTGGTCGCCCGGATCAAGGGCAAGGGCCAGCGCCCGGCACTGATCTTCTCCGCCCACCTGGACACCATCAGTGTCAACGAGGGCGAGTGGAGCGTGCCGCCTTTCGGCGCGCTGGTGAAGGATGGCCGCCTCTACGGCCGCGGCGCCACCGACATGAAGGCCGCGCTGGCCGCCATGGTGGTGGCCGGCATCGCCATGCAGCAGCGCAAGGACGAACTCCAGGGCGACCTGATCCTCGCCTTCAGCGCGGCGGAGAACTCCAGCTGCCTGGGCGCCAAGCACCTGGTGGAAAGTGGCGCGCTGGCCGGCGCCGGTGCGCTGCTGGTGAGCGAGCCGACTTCCCTCGACGTCTTCACCGCCGAGAAGGGCGCCCTGTGGATTCGCGCCACCGCCAAGGGCGAGTACGGCCACAACGCCTTCTCCGCGGACCGCACTGGCGATCGCGGCAGCGCGATCCTGCGCATGGCCGAGTTCCTCTGCCGGGTGCGCGACCTGAAGCTGCAGGCCCCGGTGCATCCGATGCTGGGCTCGCCGACCGTCAATGTCGGCATGATCGAGGGCGGCATTTCCTGGCCGCTGATCGCCCCCGAGTGCCACGCCTGCATCGACATCCGCACCGTGCCGGGCCTAACCGCGGACGACGTGGTCCAGCAGTTCCAGGCCATCGCCGGCCCCCACGTCAGCCTGGAAGTCGTCGACGAGAAGCCGCCGATCGACACCCCGCTGGAGCACCCCTTCGTCTCGCTGTGCGTTTCCTCGGTGACCGCCGAGCGCGGCGCCGAGCCGGTGGTGACCGGGGTTTCCTACTACTCCGACGCCGCGGTGATAGCGCCCGCGCTCAACGTCCCCATGGTCATCATCGGCCCCGGCGAAGTGGGCAAAAGCGGCTCGGTGGACGAGTACGTCGAGCTCGACAAGCTCGAAGCCTCCGCGCGCATCTTCGCCGACATCGCCCTGCGCTACCTGGCATGACGGGCCGCGCGATGAACGACATCGAGCCGAAACTGCCCGCCGCCTTCGAGCGGGCCATGCAGGCACTGGATGCGCAGCCGGTCGACGGCACCTGCAAGGGTCTGCCGCCGACACTGGCGCCCATCGCGTTCCGCGAGATCGGCCAGCAGGGCTGGAACCTGCTGAACCAGGATCTGGCGTTCCCCGTCGCGGTGCTCAAGCGCAGCGCCGTGCAGAACAACCGCGAATGGATGAAAGCGTTCCTGCGCCATACCGGCGCGCGGATCGCGCCCCACGTCAAGACCAGCATGTCGCCGCAGCTGTTCCAGGCCCAGCTGGAAGACGGCGCCTGGGCGCTGACGGCTGCCACCGCGAACCAGGTGGCGGTCCTGCGCCGCTTCGGTGTGCCGCGCATCCTCATCGCCAATCAGGTGCTCGGCCGGCAGAACGTCGCCCTGCTGTTCGATGAGCTGGCGCGCGAGGAGGGTGCCGAGCTGCTGGTGATAGTCGACTCCGCGTCGTCCCTAGAGGCGCTGCTCGAAGGCGGGCGGGGCAGGGCGCTGAAACGCCGCCTCGGCGTGCTGCTGGAAGTCGGCGCGCCGGGTGGCCGCACGGGCCTGCGCGATGCAGCCGAAGCGTGCGCATTGGCGCAGCGCATAGCTGGTAGCGATATCGTCGAGCTGCGTGGCCTGGAGTCCTACGAAAGCGTGTTCCCCGGGCTGCCGGAGGAAGACAAGCTGCCGCGCATCGAGCGCATGCTCCAGGCCATGCTCGGGCTCGCCAGCGACTGCCTGGCGGCGGGGTGGTTCGCGGCAGGGGAGATCGTGTTGTCCAGCGGCGGGTCGGAATACTTCGACATCGTCGTGAAGCGGCTGAGCGAGTGGCGCGCGCTGCAAGGGCAGGTGGTGGTGATCCGCAGCGGCTGCTACCTCGCCCACGACCACCTGGCCTATGCGCGGGCCTTCGACCGCCTGCTCGCGCGCCAGCCGGAACTGGATGGCATCGCCCCGCACCTGGCGGGGGCGCTGGAGGTGTGGGGCATCGTCCAGTCCCGCCCGGAGCCGGGGACCTTCATCGTCACCGTGGGCAAGCGCGACATCAGCTTCGACTTCGAGATGCCGGTGGCGCGCCTGCATTACCGGCCGGCCTTCGGCGCCCGGCCCAGGGCGCTGGATGCGCAGTACCGGGTGACCCGCCTCAACGACCAGCACGCATTCGTGCAGTGCGACGCGCAGGCCGACGTGCAGGTCGGCGACCTGATCGGCTTCGGCATTTCCCATCCCTGCACCACCTTCGACAAGTGGCAACTGATCCCCGTGGTGGACGACGTCTACGACGTCCGCTCGGCCATACGTACCTTCTTCTGAGCTGGAGCAACGATGAGCGCTGAAATCAACGAAATCCGCATTCCCACCCCCGCCGGCCCCGCCTATGGCGAACAGCTGCGCGTCGGCCTGATCGCGTTGTCCGCCGATGTCGCCATCGAGCGTGACTTCCACCGCATGGCGAACACCGACGAGGTGGCCGTGTTCACCACCCGGATACGGCTTCGCGAGCCGAACACCGAGGAAACCTTCCGCGAACTGGAGCGCGAGCTGCCCAACATCGCGCAGCTCATCCTGCCGCGCTCACGGCTGGACGTGGCGGTGTTCGGTTGCACCGCCGCCTCGATGCTGATCGGCACGCCGGAAGTGGAGGCCGCCGTGCAGCTTGGCCGCGAGGGCATCGCGGTGACCAACCCGGCGATCGCGGTAGTGGAGGCCCTGCGCGCGGTCGGTGCGAAGCGCGTGGCCATGCTGACGCCCTATACGCTGTCGGTGACCGAGGCGGCCGTGGCGTTCTTCGAATCCAATGGCTTGGAGCTAAGCAGCGTGGCGTGCCTGGGCGTCGACCTGGACGACAACCATGCGCGAATCAGCGAGGAGCTGTTGCTGCAACAGGCGCTTGCGCTGGATTGGCAAAGCGCGGACGCGATCTTCCTGTCGTGCACCGCCATCCGTTCGTTGAACGTGATCGAAAGGCTCGAACGGGAAACCGGCAAGTTCGTCATCTCAAGCAACCAGGCCACCTTCTGGCATGCCCTGCGCCTGGGCAAGGCTGCTGCGCCGGTGAAGGGCTTCGGCCGGCTGTTCGAGCACTGAGCCGGAGCCCTGGGCGGCGCAAGTCAGTCGCGAGCCGGCTTGCCTGCGTCGCGCTTCACTTCCTTGAGCATCCAGTCGCGGAAGGTCAGCACGGTGTTGCTCGGTACCTTGCGGTGCAACAGCAAGTAGTTGCCATCGCATTTGACGCCGATGTCGGACAGCACCACCAGGTTGTTCTGGGCGATGTCTTCGCGCACCAGCTCCACCGGGCACAGGGCCACGCCGTGGCCGGCGATGGCGGCGGTGCTCATCAGGTTGAAATCTTCGTAGACGATGCCGGCCAGCGGGGCGTTGAGCTCGACGCCGGCGGACTTGAACCAGGAGGCCCAGACCTCGCGGTCGTTGTCGTGCAGCAGCGGTACGCGGGCGATCTTCTCCGGCGTCGAGAGGTCGCCGTAGCGGGCCACGAAGGCGGGGCTGCACAGGGGGCGGGATTCACCGGAAAAGAGTTCGACGCCCACTTCATTGGCCGCGACGGGGTGTGCCTGGTAACGGATCACGACATCGCAGTCACTGCGCATCTCGAATATTTCATGGGGCGCGTAAATGACCCGGATATCGATATCCGGATGGGCCGCCATGAACTTCGGCAGTCGCGGAATGAGCCAGCGTGAAGCGAATGAGGCAACCGAGGCGACGGACAGTGTCTTGCCTTTCTTGGAGCGGATTATTTCATCGCAGAAGTTCTCGATCTGCTGGAATGAATCCGTTAGTAGATTTGAGAGTTGTTCGCCAATCGGCGTGGGCACTATCCCGCGTCCGACGCGCTGCACCATCTGCACGCCGAAGTGGTCCTCGAGCTGCTTGATCTGGTGGCTGATGGCCGGATGCGTGACGTTCAGCTCGGCCGCGGCCTTGGTGACGCTGCGCAGGCGCGCCGCGGCCTCGAAGGCGCGGAGGCTGGCGAGCGGAGGAATGCTGGGCATTTCGGAGTCCCTCTTGCACGAGGCTGAGATGTTAGTTTGATTTACAGGTTAGATGAAAAGAGTAACTTGTATCAAGCCTCGGATTGAAAGAATCTAGCGTCGAAAGTTCAGCTGTTAGTGCTGCTCTAAAGTTTGAGTTTTATTGCTGCTTATAATATCCCGAGAGAGTCGAAATGAGTGATTCGAATTCCATTTACGGACGCATCGAAGAAGCCGGTATCGTATTGAGCCCGCCGGGTATTCCGGTGGCCGCTTATGTGCCTTTCGTGGAATCGGGAAAGTTGCTGTTCCTGTCCGGGCATATCGCCAAGCAGAAGGGCCAGCCCTGGGTGGGCCAGTTGGGCACGGACATGGACACCGAAACCGGCATCCGCGCGGCGCGTAACATCGCCATCGACGTGCTGGGCACCCTGCAGGCGGCGACCGGGGACCTCAACCGCATCGCGCGCATCGTCAAGGTACTCTGCCTGGTCAATAGCGGTTCGCAGTATCGGGAACACCACATCGTCGCCAACGGCTTCTCGGAAACCCTCGAACACATCCTCGGCGCGCCGGGCAAGCATGCCCGCAGCGCCTTCGGCGTGGCGCAGATCCCCAGCGGCGCCTGCGTCGAGGTGGAGTTGGTCGCAGAACTGCGCTAGGCGCATTCCGGTACCCGGTCTGAAGGAAGTCGAGGAACCCATGGCTACGTTGGCAGAAACATCCCGCGCCCTCGAACGGGGCGAAACGACGGCGCTGGCGCTGGTGACTGCGGCGCTGGAAAGGGCCCGCAGCAGCGCTCACGTGTTCACCGAGCTCTTCGCCGCGGAGGCCCTGGCGCAGGCCAGCGCCGCCGATGCCCGGCGCGCCCGGGGCCAGGCGCTGAGCGCGCTGGACGGCATACCGCTGGCGATCAAGGACATCTTCGACGTGCGCGGCAGCCGGACGCTCGCCGGCTCCCTGACCCGCCGCGAGGTGCCGCCGGCGCAGGCCGATGCCGCGGTGGTGGCTGCCCTCAGGGCCAACGGCATGATTGCCCTGGGCAAGACCAACCTGAGCGAGCTGGCGTTCTCCGGGCTGGGCCTCAACCCGCACTTCGGCACGCCCACCCCGGATTTCCCGGGCGTCGAGCCCAGGGCCCCCGGCGGTTCGTCGGCGGGCTCGGCGGTGGCGGTGCAGCGCGGCATCGTCAGCGCCGCGCTGGGCAGCGACACCGGCGGATCGGTGCGGGTGCCGGCGGCCTTCAACGGGCTGGCGGGGTTCAAGAGTTCGCCAGAACGTTACCCGATGGTGGGCGTGCATCCGCTGGCCCGCAGCCTCGACAGCCTTGGCCCCATCGCGCGCACCGTGGGCGACTGCGTACTGCTCGACGCCGCGATGCGCGGGCTGCGTGCGCCGTTGATCGAGGCGGCGCCCCTTGCGGGCAGCCGGCTGGTCATCGAGGCGGGCATTCTCGACGACGGCGGCATCGAGCCGGCGGTACGCAGCAACTTTCTAACGCTGATGCGGCACCTGCAAGCGCAGGGCGCCAGGCTCGAATGGCGGCGGCTCGCGGCGGTGGCGGAGGTGCGCCAGCTGATTCCACGCGATGGCTGGCTGGGCGCCATCGAAGGCTGGGATTTCCTCAAGGACCTGGTCAGCGGTCGGCAGGGCGGCGTCATCGACCATCGGGTCAGCAGCCGCCTGCGCAGCGCGGCGGACATTCCCGCGCAGCGGGTGGCGGCGATCCGCGCGGCCCGCCAGCGCCTGCTGCAAGCCATCGCCGCCGAGCTGGACGGCGCCTTCCTGGCGATGCCGACGGTCAGGCACGTCGCGCCGCCACTGGCACCGCTGGAACGGGACGACGCGCTGTTCGCCACGACGAACATGGCCACGCTGTCCCTGACCATGATCGGCAGCTTCCTGAACATGCCGGGCGTGGCCATCCCCTCCGGCGTCGATCCCCAGGGGCTGCCGACCTCGGCGCTGATCTCCGCGGTCCAGGGCCGCGACGACGAGGTTCTGGCCCTGGGCCTGGCGGTGGAAGCGGCCTTCGCCGAGCACCGCTGAAACACGGTTTTTCCGATTCACGCCCGGGCCTGCGGCCCTGGCGCAGGCGTGCGGCTGCCCGCGGTTCGGGGCGGCCGGCGTCCACCCATTACCCAAGGCGCCCGCAGGGCGCGCGAACCAGAAAGAGGGCAAGGCATGGATCTTCAATTGAAAGGCAGGACCGCGTTGGTACTGGGCGCCGGAGGAGGGCTGGGCGGCGCCATCGCACGCACCCTGGCTGCGGAAGGGGCGAACCTGGTGGTCGCCGACATCGACCCGCAGGCGGCCCGGGCCACCCTGGATGCGCTGCTGTCCGCTGGCGCCCAGGGCATGGCGCTCACCTGGGACCTCGGCGACCTCGCCCAGGTGGAAGGCCATGCCGCAGCGATCGAGGCGCGCTTCGGTGGTGTCGACATCCTTGTCAACAACACCGGCGGCCCGCCGCCGACGCCGGTCGCCGGCCAGGATCCGGTGCTGTGGCAGAAGCAGTTCCAGGCCATGGTGCTGTCGGTGATCGCCATCACCGACCGGCTGCTGCCGGGTATGCGCGAGCGCCAGTGGGGGCGGATCATCACCAGCGCCTCGTCGGGCGTGGTGTCGCCGATTCCCAACCTGGGCATTTCCAATGCCCTGCGCCTATCGCTGCTGGGCTGGTCGAAGACCCTCGCCCGGGAAGTCGCCCGCGACGGCATCACCAGCAACATCATCCTGCCGGGGCGGATCGCCACCGACCGCATCCGTTTCCTCGACCAGAAGAAGGCCGAGCGGGAAGGGCGCAGCGTGGAAGAGGTGTCCCGCGAGAGTACCGACTCCATCCCCGTGGGCCGCTACGGCGAACCCCAGGAATACGCCGATACGGTGGCCTTCCTCGCCAGCGCTCGCGCTTCCTACATCACCGGTTCAGTCATCCGCGTGGATGGCGGGCTGATCTCCAGCATCTGAGGACATGGCGATGACACTCGATCCTTCCATCCGCGAGATTCTCAGCGGCATCTCCACCGCGACGCTGACCACCGTACTGCTGAAGAAGGGGCTGCGTAACGTCTGGCTGCGCGGCACCCGGCCAATCCGCCCGGGCCAGCCGCGCCTGGTCGGGCGGGCCTTCACCCTGCGCTTCGTGCCGGCCCGCGAAGACCTGGCGACGCCCGAATCCTGGTCCTCGCCGATCTCCACCCGCGCGGCGATCGAAGCCATGCCGGAGGGCTGCATCGCCGTGGTCGACGCCATGGGCGTCACCGATGCCGGCATCTTCGGCGACATCCTCTGCGCGCGCATGCACAAGCGCGGTGTGGCCGCCTTGATCACCGATGGCGTGGTGCGCGACGTCGCCGGCGTGCTCGGCACCGGCCTGCCGGTCTGGTGCCAGGGCGTGGCGGCGCCGCCGTCGGTGGCCGGGCTGACCTTCGTCAACTGGCAGGAGGCGATCGCCTGCGGCGGTGTCGCGGTATTCCCGGACGACGTGATAGTCGTCGACGACGACGGCGCGGTGCTCATTCCCAAGGGGCTGCTGGAAGAGGTGGTGGAAATCGCCGCCGAACAGGAGCGCCTGGAGGGCTGGATCATGCAACAGGTGGATGCCGGCGCCTCGCTGCCGGGCCTGTACCCACCGAACGCGGAAAACCGCGCGCGCTACGAAGCCGAGAGATAATCCGCCGCCTGTCTCGCCGGCTCGCCCGGCGGGGTTCCACCCGGGGCGCACACAAGGCGGCCCGGCGTTTGCCTTCATCCCATCCGCGGCCATTCGCTGCCCGGCTATCCGCCGGCTTGGCGTCCGGCCCGCCGGGCAGGGTAGATTCCTCTCGGTGATCCAGGGGGCCGTCATCGCGGCCCCTTTTCCGCTTCGAACCTCCTTTCCAACGGGTTGCTCAGAACAATGACAATACGCAACGACACCGGAATCGCGCGCAGGATCCGCCATGCGCGCCTGGCCACCATCCTGGGCTTCATGATGATCGGCGGCATGATGTACATCTGGTCCACAGGCGTCAGTGCCTTGCGCCACCAGCTAGGTCTGGCGGGCAGCGCCGGCGACCTGAACTACGGCATGATCGCCTTCGGCATCGGGGCCGGGGCGGCGGCGGGCGCGCTGTTCACCGGCCGCCTGCTGGACCGCTTCGGCGCGCGCAAGGTCGTGCGCGTCGCGGTGATCCTCTATCCGCTTTCGATCATTCCCCTGGGCTTCGCCAGCGAATTCTGCTTCGCACTGTCCGTCGGCGTGCTGCTAGGCGTATTCCGCGGTGCCACCGAGACGGCGCTGAACGCCCATGGCGTGCAGGTCGAGCGCTTCTACGGCCGGCCCATCATGTCCAACTTCCACGCCTGTTTCTCCCTCGGAGGCTTCCTGTTCGGCATGCTGGGCAGCTATTTCGCTGGCCTGCAGCCACAGAGCGCCCTGTACCCGTTCGCGATCACGGGGACGCTGCTGTTGCTGCTCAGCCTCGCGTTCAGCGGTTTCATGCTGGAGAAGGACGAGGTGCTGGCGCAAACCCAAAGCGGGCATGCTACAGCGCTGCCCGCCGAGCGTGGCGAAGGGCGCCCGTTCCTGCTGATGCTCGGCTTCGGCCTGCTGCTGCTTGCGGTCATGGTGGGAGAGGGCGCGGTGGGCGACTGGGGCCAGGAGTTCATCCACCGCGAACTGGGTGCGACCACGGCCTTCGCCGGGCTGGCCATCAGTTGCTTCACCGGCGCCGAATTCATCGGGCGGCTGATCGGCGACCGCCTCACCCTGCGTTTCGGCGCCGCACGGGTGGTCATGGCCAGCGGCGCGGTGTCGCTGGCCGGGCTGGTTCTCGCGCAACTCGGCGACGCCCGGCTCGCCCTGATCGGGTTCGCGCTGTTCGGGCTGGGCATGTCCTGCCTGGCCCCGCTGTTGCTGTCCAGCGCCGGCCGCAAGGACCCGCGCAACGCCGGCCGGAATATCGGCATCGTCAACTGCGTGGGCTTCTCCGGCATGCTGGTCGGGCCGGCCGGCATCTCGCTGGCGGTCGATCACTATGGCCTGGACGTGCTGCTGTTCTTCCCTATGGCGCTCATGCTGCTGATGACGCTCGTCGGCCCCAGGTTGGTCGGGAGCCGCACGCCCCCGGCAGCGGAGCCGGTGCCCCGGGGCCGCACCCGCCTAACAGGCGCTAACAGCATATAACGGGCGACTTTGGCACTCCTGCCCCATTCTCATGAGCAGTCCCTGTCCTCGCGCCAAGGCGCAGGACAGTCAATGCAGGGCTGCTTGGGAAAGGGAGGTTGGGCGGATGACTGAAGGTATCGGCTGCATGAGCCTGGCAGGGCGCTGCAGCAATGCGGAATTCGGTGCATTGCTGGTCCAGGCGCAACAGGGCGGTGGCGAGGCGTCGCCGCGCCTGCTCAAGGCGCTGGTTCCGCTGCTCGTGGCGTTCTTCGAAGGGCAGGTACAGGCCGGGCGGATGCGCGGGGAAGACCTCGGCGAGGTCCTGCGGGCTACGTTGAAGGCCGTGGATTCACAGCGTGCCAGCTATGACCCCGCGGGCCCTTTCCGTGCCTGGCTGCTGGATATCGCCCGGCAGGAGCTGGGCGAATACCAGCGGCGCTCGGCGGCGCAGGTGGTGTTGCCCCAGGCCGACGCCAGGCAACGCCTTTCCCGCACCAGCCGCAAGTGTGCGCGGGTGCTCTGAATCGCCGGGCCCGCCGGTCATCGTTCGTCAGGAAGTACCGATGCAGTCGATCGAGAAGGTTCTCTACACCGCGCACACCCGCACCCTCGGCGGCCGCGACGGCATCGCGCGCAGCGACGATGGCCGCCTGGACCTGCGCTTTTCGCCGCCGGGCGCGCCGGGGCAGGGCACCAACCCGGAGCAGCTCCTGGCCGTCGGCTGGTCGGCCAGCTTCATCGGTGCGCTGCGGCATGCCGCCAATGCCCGGAAAGTCCCGTTTCCCCCCGATGCCACGGTGGAGGCGGACGTGGACCTGGTGCACGGCGAGCACGGCTTCTTCCTGCGGGCGCACCTGGCCATCTCGCTGCCCGGCGTCGAGGCGGAGCTGGCCCGCTGCCTGCTGGACGCCGCCCGGCAGAGCTGCCCGTTCACCAAGGCCACCCGCGGCAACATTCCGCTGCTGCTGAGCCTGCAGTAGACAGGTGCGCATCCTGTGGCGGCGTCCACACGGCCGCTACAGGATGTGCTTGATTGCCCGAGCAAAACGCCTATCCTCGTAGGATTTCCGAGCCCGAGAGAATTTCCCGTGGAGTCCGTAACGGACGCATTGCACGATTCCTTTGACCCGTCCCTCGAGTTCGGTCCCTTCCGCGTCATGCCCGGCAAGCGCCTGCTCAGCCGCGATGGCGAGCCGGTGGAGATCGGCGGCCGCGCCCTCGACCTGCTCATCGCCCTGCTGGAGAAGCCGGGCCAGGTGCTGTCCAAGCGTGAGCTGATCAAGCGCGTCTGGCCCGATGTGGTGGTCGAAGAGGGCAGCCTGCGCTTTCATATGAACAGCCTGCGCCGCGCCCTCGGCGACGGCGAGCAGGGGGCGCGCTACATCGCCACCCAGGTCGGCGTCGGCTATGCCTTCGTCGCCCCGGTGAACCGGCGCCCGGCCCTGGACGCAGCGCCTTCGGCCACGCCCGTGGCGCCGCTCGGCGAAAGCGTGGGCGGCCTGCCGCCGCGGGCCAGGCTGTTCGGCCGCGAGGCGGACGTGGCCCTGGTGCTGGAGCGCCTGGCGCAGCCGCGGCTGTTCACCATCGTCGGCACCGGCGGCGTCGGCAAGACCAGCCTGGCCGTCGAGGTGGGCCACCGCGCCGCCGGCGAGCGCCTGGAGCCGGTGCGCTTCGTCGACCTGGCGCAGGTCGAGGATGCGGCGCTGGTGCCTTCGGCGCTGGCCGCCTCGCTGGGCATCCCCGTGCAGGTCGAGGACCCGCTGTTCGTGCTGCTCGCCCACC
The DNA here is from genome assembly GCF_001586155.1 of Pseudomonas citronellolis. NCBI lineage: Bacteria > Pseudomonadati > Pseudomonadota > Gammaproteobacteria > Pseudomonadales > Pseudomonadaceae > Pseudomonas > Pseudomonas citronellolis. The sequence goes on along the minus strand of NZ_CP014158.1, from coordinate 3,534,034 downwards.
TGCGCGGGCAGCGGCTGCTGCTGATCATCGACAACTGCGAGCACCTGGTGGACGCGGTGTCCGCCGTCGCCGAGCGCATCGGCGAGGCCGCGCCCGGCGTCGCGCTGCTGGCCACCAGCCGCGAGCCGCTGCGGGTGCGCGGCGAGCAGGTGCACTGGCTGGGGCCGCTGGGCTTTCCGGCCGACAGCGAGGGGCTGAGCCTGGAGCAACTGCTGGCATTCCCGGCGCTGCGGCTGTTCGTCGAACGGGCGAAGGCCGGCAACGCCTCGCTGGCGCTGGAGGAGGGCGACGCCCAGCTGGTCGCCGACATGTGCCGGCGCCTGGACGGCATGGCGCTGCCGATCGAGCTGGCGGCGATGCGCGCTGCCAGCCACGGCGTCAAGGCCACCCATGCCCTGCTGGGCGAACGTTTCTCGCTCGGCTGGGCCGGCTGGCGCACCGCGCAGCCGCGCCACCAGACGCTGCGAGCGATGCTCGACTGGAGCTATGACCTGCTCAGCGCCCCGCAGCGCCTGGTGTTCGACCGCCTGGCGGTGTTCGTCGGGCCGTTCTCGCTGCAGGCGGCCTCGCAGATCGTCGCCGATGCCCGGATCGACGAGCTGGAAGCCGCCGCCACCCTGGACGAACTCGCCGCCAAGGGGCTGGTGACGGTCGACCGCAGCGAAACGACGGTCACCTACCGCCTGCTGGAGATGACCCGCGCCTACGTGCGCGACAAGCTGCCGGCCCACGGCGCGGCCGAGATGCACAGCCTCGGCTTCCGCCATGCGCTTTTCTACCTGAAGCTGCTGGAGGGCCTGGGCAGCTCGCCGGAAGACATCTTCGACGGTTGCGCGCGCCTGGCCAGCCAGCTCGGCAACATTCGCAGCGCCCTGGAATGGAGCTTCGGCCCCCAGGGCGACCCCGGCCTGGCGCTGCCCCTGGCGGCGGCCAGCGCGCCCCTGTTCCTGCACTTCTCGCTGCAGGTGGAATGCCGCACCTGGTGCGCGCGGGCCACCGAACTGCTGGAGCTGGGCTACCACGGCACGCCCACGGAAATGGAGCTGCAGGCCGCGCTGGGCCTGGTGCTGATGTTCACCCGCGGCAACAGCGGCGCGGCCGAAACCGCCTTGCTGCGGGCCCTGGACATCGCCGTGGCGCTGGACGACCGCTGGGCGCAGCTGCGCCTGCTGGGCCGCCTGCAGATCTTCTACGAGCGCATCGGCGACTTCGCCTCGTCGCTGGCCTGGGCCGAGCGCGCGCTGGCGATCGGCGACAGCCTGGGCGAGCCGGAGGCCATCGCTATCGCCGCCTCGCTGGCGGGTATTTCCCACCACCTGCTGGGCGACCAGCGCCTGGCGCGCCAGGAACTGGAGCGCTCGCTGCGCAACAGCCTGCCCTCCGAGCGCAGCCGGACCCTGCACTACGGCTTCGACCACCACAACCGCACCGGCCTGGCGCTGGCGCGCACGCTGTGGCTGCTGGGCTTCCCGGACCAGGCGCGGCGCCTCGCCACGCAAGTGGAGGCCGAAGCCGCGGAGCTGAAGCACCCGGCCACCTACTGTATCGCCCTGGTGTGGACGCTGTGCATCCACATCTGGAACGGCGACCTGGCGCAGGCCGAGGCGAGCCTGCAGGCCTTCAGCCAGATCGCCCACGCCAATGCCTTCGCCCCGTACGTGGCGGCCTCTCTGGGCCTGCGCGGGGCCATCGCCATCCGCCGCGAGCAGCCCGGCGACGCGGTGCCGCTGCTGGAGGAGAGCCTGTCGCGGCTGCAGGGCATGCGCTACGAGCTGCTGACCACTTCGTTCGAGATTTCCCTGGCCGAAGGCCTGATCCTCGATGGGCAATACGCGCGGGCCCTGGCGGTGATCCAGCGCAGCGTCCAGCACTGCCGGCGCAGCGGCGACGCCTTCGCCCTGCCGGAACTGCTGCGCTTGCAGGCTCAGGTGCTCAAGGCGCTGGGCGAGGGCGCCGCGGCGGTCGATGCCGTGCTCGACGAGTCGCTGGCCCTGGCGCGCCAGCAAGGCGCGCGGGCCTGGGAGCTGCGCGCGGGCATGGACCGCGCGAAGCTGCACCTGGAGCAGGGGCGCAACACGGAGGCGGCGCAGTTGCTCGATGCCTGCGCACTCAGCGAAGGCTTCGACAGCCTGGACATGCGCCGATTGGCGCAGTTGCGCCAGCAGCTGGGCTGAGGCGGGTAGAGCGCACTCTTCTGCACGTTGCAGAAGAGTGCGCCCTATATAACGAAACAGAACTGTTTACCTTAACTGGCCACTGTATTCATATCCTGCCTGTTTATTCTTTTTTATCCGGCACCGGAAGGCTTCAAACAACTTTCCTATTACCGGGCGACACCTTCGTATCATGGTTGGCGGTTGCATAACTTGGTTTGATGGGTTGGCGTTTCCCCTTGTTTGTTCATTGCGCCAATCATCCAGGACAAAACCATGAAAAAGCTCACGACAGCCGCTGGTGCGCCGGTGGTCGACAACAACAATTCGCAGACCGCAGGCCCCAGGGGCCCGGTGCTGCTGCAGGACGTCTGGCTGCTGGAAAAGCTCGCGCACTTCGACCGCGAGGTGATTCCCGAGCGGCGCATGCACGCCAAGGGCTCGGGCGCCCATGGAACCTTCACCGTCACCCACGACATAAGCCGTTATACCAAGGCCCGGCTGTTTTCCGAGATCGGCAAGAGCACCGAAGTTTTCGTGCGCTTTTCCACCGTGGCCGGGGAACGCGGCGCCGCCGATGCCGAGCGTGACATTCGCGGGTTCGCCATAAAGTTCTATACCGAACAGGGCAACTGGGACCTGGTGGGCAATAACACGCCGGTATTCTTCCTGCGCGATCCGTTGAAGTTCCCCGACCTCAATCATGCGGTCAAGCGCGACCCGCGCACCCATCTGCGCAGCGCCGAAAACAACTGGGACTTCTGGACCCTGCTGCCCGAAGCCCTGCACCAGGTCACCATCGTCATGAGCGACCGCGGGCTGCCCCGCTCGTACCGGCACATGCACGGCTTCGGCAGCCACACCTTCAGCTTCATAAGCCCGCGGAACGAGCGCTCCTGGGTGAAGTTCACCTGGAAGACCCAGCAGGGCATCGAGAACCTCACCGACCAGCAGGCCGAAGCCCTGGTCGGCCGCGATCGCGAAAGCGCCCAGCGGGACCTGTATGGCAGCATCGAGGAAGGCCGCTTCCCGCGCTGGACGCTGTATGTGCAGATCATGCCGGAGGCGGACGCGGCGACCTGCCCGATCAACCCCTTCGACCTGACCAAGGTCTGGCCGCACGGCGATTACCCGCTGATCGAAGTCGGCGTCCTCGAACTCAACCGCAACCCCGCGAACTACTTCGCCGAGGTGGAGCAGGCGGCCTTCAGCCCGGCCAACGTGGTGCCCGGCATCGGCTTCTCGCCGGACAAGATGCTGCAGGCGCGGCTGTTCTCCTATGGCGATGCGCAGCGCTACCGCCTGGGCGTCAACCACCACCAGATTCCGGTGAACGCGCCGAAATGTCCGTTCCACAGCTATCACCGGGACGGGCAGATGCGCACCGACGGCAACGCCGGCAGCACCCTGGGCTACGAGCCCAACAGCTACGGGCAATGGCAGGAACAGCCGGACTTCAGCGAGCCGCCCCTGGCGCTGCAAGGCAGCGCGGGCCACTGGGACCATCGCGAGGACCAGGACTATTTCTCCCAGCCCGGCGCGCTGTTCCGCCTGATGACCTTCGAGCAGCAACAGGCGCTGTTCGACAACACCGCGCGCTCGATCCAGGGCGCCTCGGCGCAGACCAAGCAGCGGCATATCGATAACTGCAGCAAGGCGGATCCGGCGTACGGCGCGGGCGTGGCAAGCGCCATCGAACGGCTGGGCCGGGGCTAGCGCCCGGGGCAGAAGCGGCCGTTGCCGCTTCTGCTGCCCATGGAAAAAGCCGCGCGCCCATCCATGGGCGCGCGGCCGGCTCGCAGCGGATCTAGCCCGGTATCGACTCGTCGCCGAAGGCCTGGACCTCTTGCACCAGGCTCTGGGCGGCGAGGGCCACCAGTTGCCGGCCCTTTTCGACGGAGGCTTGCGCCGGGTCCGAGCCCATGCGGCCGTCCGGGTGGCGCGCGCGGAAGTCGAGCGCTTCGCGGATGGGGCCCCAGTTGGCGATCCGTGGCGAATACTCGGCGGACTTGATGAAGTCCGGATAGGCCCACTGGGTCACGGCGATCTCGGTGGGCGTGGCATGGATGCCGTGGCCAGTGGGGAACTGTTCCCGCGCCAGGGCATCGACGCCTTCCAGGTCCCACCAGTTGCACAGCTTCAGGGCGAAGCCGGCGCGGCGCCGGGCGAAACTCGCTTCGGCGTAGAGCTCCGAGAAGGCCGCTTCGATCGAGGCGATGTTGCCGCCGTGGCCATTGAGAAAGAAGATCTTCTCGAAGCCGTGGCCGGCCAGCGAGCGCACCCAGTCGCCGATGGCGGCCATGAAGGTCGAGGGCCGCAGCGAAATGGTGCCGGGGAAGCCCAGGTGGTGCTGGGCCATGCCGATGTTGAAGGTCGGGGCGATGAGGATGTCCGCCAGCTTCTGCGCTTCGCCGGCGATGATCTCCGGGCACATCCAGTCGGTGCCCAGCAGGCCGGTGGGGCCGTGCTGTTCGTTGGAGCCGATGGGGATGACGATGGTGCGGCTGCGTTCGAGAAACTGGCCGATCTCGGCCCAGGTCGATAGATGCAGGAACATCTGGGGGCTCTCCTTGGAAAGGTTCCTGGCGGAACCCGGTGGGGTGGGGTTCGAGGCGCGGGGCCCTGTCTGTAGCGGCCGGGACGTAATATGCTTCCGGCCCTGCATTCGGCGCCGCTTGCGCAGATCGATCAAAGCACCCGGATGTCGCTTCGGCGATTGCACGATGGTGTCGGTCGATACTTAGGTATGCACGCAAGGGTATGGCCGAGCACCGCTTCGAACCGCGCGTCAAAAAGGAAACAGGCTGCGTGCCCAAGGCTATGAACAACAATGCTGCAATGGCCCCGTCCCCGTGGGGCGTCGTCGGCCTGTGCATGCTCTTCAACGTGATCGACGGCCTGGATGCAATGGCCATGGCCTTCACCGGCGGCAGCGTGTCGACGGAGTGGGGGCTGAGTGCGACCCAGCTCGGCGCGCTGCTCAGCGCCAGCCTGGTGGGCATGGCCTGCGGCTCGTTCATCAGCCCCCGGGCGGACCGCTACGGGCGCCGGCCCTTGCTGCTGGCGGGCCTTTCGCTCAGCAGCGTCAGCATGCTGCTGTCGTTCTGCAGCCCGAACCACCAGGTGCTGATGCTTCTGCGCATGCTGACCGGCGTCGGCACCGGCGCGGTGCTGGTGGGCGCCAATGTGCTGGCCCATGAGTACACCGGGGCGCATCGGCGTAGCCTGGCCATCGCCCTGCAATCCCTCGCCTTCGCGCTGGGCGTGAGCCTGGGCGGCCTGCTGGCCCACCTGTTCAACGAGTGGCTCGGCTGGCGCTACGTGTTTCTAGCCGGCGGCGTGGTCACGCTCGCGGCCGTGGCGGCGGGTGCGCTCTGGCTGCGCGAGTCGCCGGAATTCCTGGCCCTCGACCGGCAACCGAATGAAGGGGCACGGCCATCGCGAGGCGCGGAATACCGGCAGCTGTTCGCCCCCGGCCAGTGGCAGCTGACCCTTTCGCTGGCCCTGGGGCTGTTGCTGCTCATGTTCGGCTATTACTTCGTGATGAGCTGGACACCGACGCTGATGCTGCACAACGGCTTTTCCGAAAAGCAGGGCTCCGCCGGCGGGCTGTTGCTGGGCCTCGGCGGCATGCTCGGCGCCTTGCTGGTGGGCCTGGCGGCGAATCGTGCGGGGGGCCGCCAGCTGTTGCTGGGCCTGCTGCTGCTCAATGCCGTGCTGATGACGCTGCTGGTGCCGGCCACCCGCGTCCCGCTGCTGGCCATTGCCGTGGGCTTCGGCGCGGGGCTGTCGCTCAATGGCGCCATCGCGGCGCTCTTCATCCTCGCGCCCCAGGCCTTCTTCACCGCGATTCGCACCAGCGGCGTGGGCCTGGTGCTGGCGACCGGGCGCCTGGGGGCGATCCTGTCGCCTGCCATCGCCGGGGTGCTGCTCGATGCCCAGTGGAGCACGCAGGACCTGTTCGACTTCTTCGCCGGCAGCCAGCTGCTGGCGGCCCTGCTGGTCTGGCTGGGCTGCCGGAGGCCGCTGTCGGTCCCGGCCTGAGCCCGGGCGGCGAGGGCGCCTCAGCGCTCGCCGTCGGGGGCGATCTCCAGCAGCGCCGCCATCTTCACCAGGTCCGGCAGCGAGCGCGCCTTCATCTTGCGCATGGCCCGGCCGCGATGGGCCTTCACGGTGATCTCGCTGATGCCGAGGTCGGCGGCCACCTGCTTGTTCAGGCGCCCGGCGACCACCATGCGCAGCACGTCCCGTTCGCGCGGCGTGAGGCTGGCGTAGGCGGCGCGCAGGGTGCGCAGCCTTTCCTGCTGCTGCAGGGCCACGCGGCTGTGCGCCAGGGCCTCGGCGATGGCGCGCAGCAGGGTGTCGTCGTCGAAGGGCTTGGTGAGGAATTCCACCGCGCCGGCCTTCATCGCGCGCACCGTGAGCGGCACGTCGCCGTAGCCGGTGATGAAGATGATCGGCATGGCCGGGCGCTCGCCGGCCACGCTGCGCTGCAGGTCCAGCCCATTGAGGTCGGGCAGGTTGACGTCCAGCACCAGGCAACTGGGCACCAGGGCCGCGGGCTGGTCGAGGAAGGCCCGGGCGGAGTCGAACAGCACCGGTTGCCAGCCGGCGAAGCGGATCAGCAGCTCCAGCGACTCGCGCACCGAGACGTCGTCGTCGACCACGTAGACCAGCGGCGTGGCGTCGGCCTGTGGCCGGGTTCCCCCCTGGGGGGCAGGGACAGCGTTCAACATGCCTGGTTCTCCTGGTGGCCTGCGGCGTCAGCCGACCGGTAGCGCGGCGCTGAGCGCCTTGAGCAGTTCCGCCTCGCTGAAGGGCTTCAGCAGGCAATCCACGGCGCCCTGGGCGATCAGGCGCGGGCGGGTGGCCGCGTCGCCATGGGCGGTGATGAAGATGATGGGGATGCGCCAGCCGCGCCGGGCCAGTTCCTTCTGCAGCTCCGGCCCGGACATCTCCGGCATGGCCACGTCGAGGATCAGGCAGCGCGTCTGCGCGAGGCAGTCCGAGTCGAGGAAGGCCGGCGCCGAGGCGAAGGCCTGCACGGCGAAGCCGAACTCGCGCAGCAGGTCCGGCAGCGATTCGCGCACGGACTCGTCGTCATCCACCAGCGACACGAGCAAAGGCGTGGTCATCGGGCGTTCCCCCTGGCGTCGTCGGCGTCCGCGGCCGGCATCGGGATGGAAAAGATGAAGGTCGCGCCGGGGCCGTCGTGGGCCGTGGCCCAGATCCGCCCGGCATGGTGTTCGATGATGGAGCGGCTGACCAGCAGGCCGATGCCCATGCCGGCGCGCTTGGTGGTGTAGAAGGCGTCGAACAGCCGGTGGGCGTCCTGCGGGGGGAAGCCGTTGCCGTTGTCGCGCACCGCCAGGAACACGCTGGAATCCAGGTCGTAGCCGCTGCTGATGCGCAACTGCCGCGGGCGGCCGTGCACCTCGGCCAGGGCGTCCATGGCGTTGATGATCAGGTTGAGGATCACCTGCTGCAGTTGCACGCGGTCGCCGGGCACGGGCGGCAGCTGCTCGTTGAACTGCGGCACCACGGCCACGCCGTTGCGCTGCAGTTCGTTCTGCAGCATGGCGAGCACTTCCCGGGCCGCCGCGTTGAGGTCCACCGGCTCGCTGGCCACCCCGTCCTTGGCGAACAGCGCGCGCAGGCGCTTGATCACGTCGGCCGCGCGGTTGCCGTCGCGGATGGTGCGCCGCGCGGTCTCGCGGGCGCCATCGACGTTGGGCGGAGTGGCGCCGAGCATGCGCAGGCAGGTGTTGGCGTTGGTGATGATGCCGGCCAGCGGCTGGTTGACTTCATGGGCGATGGATGCGGTGAGCGCCCCCAGGCTGGCGACCCGGGCCACGTGCGCCAGCTCGGCGCGGACCCGGCCCAGGGCCTCGTCGGCAAGGCGGCGCTGGGTGACGTCCTGCACGGCAGCGATGTATTCCAGGGCGCCGTCGGCGTCGCGCATCGCCTGGGCCACGATGTGCACGTGGCGGACCACGCCGCCAGGCAGCAGCAGCCGGTGCTCGTGTTCGAAGTCGCGGGCGGCGTGGCGCTGGCGCTGGAACACCTCGTCGAGGCGGGAGAGGTCGTCGGGGTGGACCCGCGAATAGACCAGCTCGAAGCTCGGCGTCAGGCCCGGGTCCAGGTCGAGCAGGCGGTAGATCTCGTCGGACCAGGCGATCTCGTCGTTATCCACGTGCCAGGAGAAGGTGCCGGTCAGGCTGATGCGCTGGGCCTTGGCGAGGAAGGCCTCGCTCTGCTTGAGCGCGGCCTCGCCGCGGGCACGCTCGATGGCGATGCTGGCCAGGTGGCTGAACTGCGCGATGCGGTTGCGCTGCGCCTCGTCGGGCTGCCAGGCGTGGCGGAAGAACAGCGAGAGGACGCCGCTCACTTCGCCGCCGGTGGCGATCACCGGCGTCGCCCAGCTCGCCCGCAGGCCGTGGGCCAGGGCGGCGGCGCACCAGGCGGGCCAGCGCGTTTCGGCGGAGAGGTCGGCCACCACCAGGGTTTCGCCGCTGAGCACGACCAGGGATTCAGGGCTGCTGCCGGCGTCCACCGCCTGGCCGTCGCTGGCCATGAGGCCCGGCGGCAGGCCGGGGCCGGCGCCGGGTTGCAGGCGCAGTTCGCCCGGTGCCTGCACGGCGCGGCGGCTGCGGCGGGGCGCGACCAGGGTGATGCCGCACAGGCAGTCGTCGAGGCTGGCTTCCACCAGTTGGCACAGCGCTTCGAGCACCAGGGGCAGGGCGGCGCCGCCGGCCATCAGGCTGTGCAGGCGTTTCTCGCCGGCCAGCAGCAGCTCGGCGCGCTTGCGTGCGTCGATGTCGGTGTTGCCGCCGTACCACTTGAGCACGCGGCCGGCTTCGTCACGCTGCGGCACGGCGTGGATCAGGAACCAGCGGTAGCTGCCGTCGAAGCGCCGCAGGCGGGCCTCGAACTCGCCCGCAAGCCCGGCGGCCAGCAGGCCCTGCCAGTAGGCGCCCAGCGCCGGCGCGTCGCCCGGGTGCACGGCGTTCATCCAGCCGGTGCCGCGGGCCTCGTCGGGAGTCATGCCGGTGTAGTCGAACCAGCGCTGGTTGAGAAACTCGACGCTGCCGTCGGGCGCGGTGCGCCAGACGAAGCCGGGGATGCTGTCGATGAGCGCGTCCAGGGCCGGGGTGCTGGTGGTCGCCGGGCCCGGGCCGAGGTCCTCGATGTCGATGGCCAGGCCGCACCAGGTGCCGGCGGCGGCGTCGAGGCGCTCGACGCGCAGCAGGAAGCGCCGGTAGGCGCCGTCGAAACGCCGCAGGCGCGCCTGCATGTCCTGCGCCTGGCCTGTGTGAAAGATGGCGGCCCAGCGTTGGAGCAGCGCCGGCAGGTCGTCGGGGTGTACCGCCGACTGCCAGCCATCGCCCAGCGCCGCGTCGGCGCAGTGGCCGGTGTACGCGCACCAGGGGCGGTTGACGGAGTCGACCCGGCCGTCGGCAGCGGCGGTCCAGGCCAGGCCGGGCAGCCTGTCGACGACAGGGCCGGGTTCGTTGTGCATACCGATCCTCTCTCGGCGGTAGCCGTTTCGCGAGCATGCGCCACCTTGGCGGAGCTGCCCATCATACCTTGGTGTCGGCTGGGCGAAAGCGCCGTCGTTGACGGGGTAGGGGGTTACGTGGGGGCGCTCGATACCTTCGTGCAATCGTCCCCGGCGGCCAGCCTCTGCTCTGATCGGCGGCACATACCGAATCCGGTATGCACGAGCACATGCCAGGAGGCAGCCATGACCACCGAAACCGTTCTCTACACCGCCAGGGTCCACACCACCGGGGCCCGCGACGGCGGCACCTCGCGCAGCGACGACGGGCGCCTGGACATCCGCCATTCGCTGCCCGGCACGCCGGGCACCGGCACCAATCCGGAGCAGTTGTTCGCCGCCGGCTGGTCGGCCTGCTTCGAAGGCGCGCTGGGCCTCGCCGCGCGGCGGAAGAAGATCGCCCTGCCGGCCAACCTGGCCATCGACGCCGAAGTGGAGCTGTGCCAGGGCGGCGAAGGCTACTTCCTGCGGGCGCGCCTGCAGGTCAGCCTGCCGGGGCTGGAACGGGACGCCGCCCTGGACCTGATCGAGACGGCCCACCAGACCTGCCCCTATTCGAAAGCCACCCGCGGCAACATCGACGTGGCGCTCTCACTCGCCTGAACGAGCCTGCTGCGGCACGCCAGGCCGGCGTGGCCGCAGCGCCCCGGCGCCGGCGGGCCAACGATACGAAGGTATCGACCGACACCTTCGTGCAATCCCCAGGCCCGCCGTCCTTTGCTCTGATCGATGCCACAGGTTGCGCGGCGCCTCCGCCTGCGGGGCGGGCGCGACCGACAGTGGCCAGCTTCGCGCTTCGCCGAGGGCGAACGATTGCGTCCACGCCCCGCCCCCCACTCAAGGAGATCGACCATGCTCGCAGCATCGCACCCACGGAAGACTCAGCACCTGTTCACCCGTTCGCTCCTGGCCGGCGCCGTCGGCCTGTTCCTGCTCGGCGGCAGCCACGCGCACCTGGCGCCGCTGGCCCTGGTCGCGTCCGCCAACGCCACGGCGAGCGAGGACGACAGCGTCCGGCCGTACCGCATCGAGGTGCCCCAGGCGCAGCTGGACGACCTGCGCCGACGCATCGCCGCCACCCGCTGGCCGGACAAGGAAACCGTCGCCGATGCCTCCCAGGGCGTGCAGCTGGCCAGGCTGAAGGCGCTGGTCGACTACTGGGGCAACGGCTACGACTGGCGCAAGGCCGAGGCGAAGCTCAACGCCCTGCCGCAGTTCGTCACCCGCATCGACGGCGTGGACATCCAGTTCATCCACGTGCGCTCCCGCCAGCCCCACGCCATGCCGCTGATCCTCACCCATGGCTGGCCCGGCTCGCCGCTGGAGTTCCTCAAGACCATCGGCCCGCTGACCGACCCCACCGCCTACGGCGGCAAGGCCGAGGACGCCTTCGACGTGGTGATCCCGGCGATCCCCGGGCACGGCTTCTCCGGCAAGCCGACCGAGCTGGGCTGGAACCCCGACCGGGTGGCCCGGGCCTGGGACGTGCTGATGAAGCGCCTGGGCTACCGGCAGTACGTATCCCAGGGCGGCGACCACGGCTCGGTGATCTCCGACGCCCTGGGCCGCCTGGCGCCGCCCGGGCTGTTGGCCATCCACCTGAACATGCCGGCGACCATCCCGGCGGAGCTGGTCAAGCCAATCAACAGCGGCGACCCTGCGCCCGGTGGCCTGTCCGCCGACGAGCGCGCCGCCTACCAGGCGCTGAGCACCTTCTTCGGCCGTAATGCCGCCTACGGCGCGATGATGGTGACGCGGCCGCAGACCATCGGCTATTCCCTGGCCGACTCGCCGGCCGGCATGGCCGCCTGGATGTACGAGAAGTTCGCCGCCTGGACCGACAGCGGCGGCGAGCCGGAGCGCGTGCTCAGCCGCGACGAGATGCTCGACGACATCTCCCTCTACTGGCTGACCAACACCGGCGCCTCGTCCTCGCGCTTCTACTGGGAAAACAACAACAACAATTTCAGCGCCGCCGCGCAGAAGACCGCGCAGATCAAGGTGCCGGTGGCCATCAGCGTGTTCCCCGGCGAAATCTACCGCGCGCCGAAGAGCTGGGCGCAGCGCGCCTATCCCTCGCTGGACTACTTCCACGCGGTGGACAAGGGCGGCCACTTCGCCGCCTGGGAGCAACCGCAGCTGTTCAGCGAGGAACTGCGCGAGGCCTTCCGCCCGCAGCGCGCCTCGCTGGTCGAGCGCTAGACCGACATCCCGCCGATTCCCGGCACCCTGCAAGGGAGAACCCCGATGAACCCGTTCAAGTACAAAGCCCTGGGCGCCCCGGTGCTCGCATTCGCCCTGGCGAACCTCGCCATCCCCCTGGCGCAGGCCGCGGACGACGCCTTCGGCGCGCTGCGCCACGTGGATGCGGGGCTGCTGAAGGTGGCCTACGCCGAAGCCGGCCCAGCCGACGGCCCAGTGGTCATCCTGCTGCACGGCTGGCCCTACGACATCCACAGCTACAGCGAGGTGGCGCCGCAGCTGGCGGCCAAGGGCTACCACGTGCTCATCCCCTATGCCCGCGGCTATGGCGACACCCGCTTCCTTTCCGACAAGACGCTGCGCAACGGCGAGCCGGCAGCCCTGGCGGTGGACGTCGTCGACTTCATGGATGCGCTGAAGATCAAGCGCGCGGTGCTCGCCGGCTACGACTGGGGCGCGCGCTCGGCCGACATAGTCGCGGCGCTGTGGCCGGAGCGGGTGAAGGCCCTGGTCTCGGTCAGCGGCTACCTGATCGGCAGCCAGGCGGCGGGCAAGGCGCCGCTGCCGCCCAGCGCCGAACTGCAGTGGTGGTACCAGTTCTACTTCGCCACCGAGCGCGGCCGCGAAGGCTACGACAAGTACCGCCACGAGTTCGCCAAACTGATCTGGCAGCTGGCCTCGCCCAAGTGGAACTTCGACGACGCCACCTTCGCGCGCAGCGCGGCGGCGCTGGACAACCCCGACCAGGGCCCCATCGCCATCCACAACTACCGCTGGCGCCTGGGCCTGGCCGAGGGCGAGGCGCGCTACGCGGAACTGGAGAAGCGCCTGGCGGCCTTCCCCACGATCGGCGTGCCGACCATCACCCTCGAAGGCGACGCCAACGGCGCGCCGCACCCGCCGGCCGAGGCCTACGCCAAGCGCTTCAGCGGCAAATACGAGTACCGCCTGATCAAGGGCGGCATCGGCCACAACCTGCCGCAGGAGGCGCCGCAGGCCTTCGTCCAGGCGGTGGTCGACGCCGACCACCTGTGAGCGGAGCGCAGCCATGACACCCAGACTCACCGCACTCGCCGCGACGCTCCTGGCGCTTGCCCTGGCCAGCGGCGCCAGCGCCGACCCGGCGCCCGCCGCGGACGCCTCGCCGATCTACGGCGTGCGCATGCCCGAGGGCTACCGCAACTGGCAGCTGGTCGCCCCGGCGCAGGAAGCGGCGCCGCTGAACGAGTTGCGCGCCGTGCTCGGCAACGACATCGCCATGCGGGCCTACCGCGCGGGCAAGCTGCCGTTCCCCGACGGCAGCGTGCTCGCCAAGCTGGCCTGGAAGCACGTGCAGTCGCCGGAGTTCGAGCCGGCCTCGATCCCCGGCGCGGCCACCACCGTGCAGTTCATGGTCAAGGACTCGAAGAAGTACGCGGCCACCGGCGGCTGGGGCTTCGCCCGCTTCATCGACGGCAAGCCGGCCGACGAGGCGCAGCACCAGACCTGCTACGCCTGCCACCAGGCGCGGGTGAAGAACCATGACCTGGTGTTCACCCGCTACGCGCCCTAGCGCCTATTCCCACCACCGGCCGGGGTCGCGCGCCCCGGCCTCATTCCCCTGCAAGGAGAATCTCCGATGAAAAGAACCCTCGGTGCCCTGGCCTGCGCCGCCGGCCTGCTCATGGCCGCCGGCGCGTCCGCCGCCGCGAAACCCACCGTGGTGCTGGTCCATGGCGCCTTCGCCGACGCCTCCAGCTGGAACGGCGTGACGCGCATCCTAGAACACGACGGCTACACCGTGGTGGCCGCCGCCAACCCGCTGCGCGGCGTCGCCAACGACGGCGCCTACGTCGCCAACATCCTCGCCAGCCTGAAGACGCCGGTGGTGCTGGTCGGGCACTCCTACGGCGGCAACGTCATCAGCGCCGCGGCCAGCGACGCCGGCAACGTCAAGGCGCTGGTCTACGTCGCCGCCTTCGCCCCGGAGGCGGGGGAGAGCGCCGCGGACCTGGCCGGCAAGTTCCCCGGCAGCACCCTCGGCCCGACCCTGGCGCCGCCGGTTGCGCTCAGCGGCGGCGGCAAGGACCTGTACATCCAGCAGGACAAGTTCCACGACCAGTTCGCCGCCGACGTGCCCGCTGCGCAGGCCAAGCTGATGGCCGCCGCCCAACGCCCGGTCACCGAGGCCGCGCTGAACGAGAAGGCCGGCGCCGCCGCCTGGCAGCGCATTCCCTCGTGGTTCGTCTACGGCGACCAGGACCGCAACATCCCCCCGCAGGCCCTGGCCTTCATGGCCCAGCGGGCCCACGCGAAAGACGTCGAAGTGGTCCGCGGCGCCTCCCACGTGGTGATGGTCTCGCATCCCGATGCGGTGGCGCGCTCGATCGAGAAGGCTGCGGCTTCGCTGTAAAGGTTCGCTCGGCCGGTGACGGCGCTGGCCACTCCTTGCGGAGCGGCCAGCGACACCCAGATTCGCTGGCCCCTGGTCTTTCCCGCGCAGGCTCCGGGAAACGGCGTCGCTATGAGATGCAGGGAAAAGGAGATAGCGGGGAGACCGGCCTCGCCGTGGTTTCATGGCGAGCCGGTCGAATCGTCAAGGCTGGCTTGCGAGAACGATCTTGCCGATATGCAGGCCCGAGTCCATCAACTCATGGGCTGCACTTGCCTGCGTCAGGCCGAAGACCTTGAAAACCAGGGGCTTGACCTCGCCCTTGCGGACATGGGGCCAGACCTGGCTCTCGAGCTCATCGATGATCGCCTTTTTCTCGTCGTGGCTTCGAGAACGCAGGGTCGAGCCGATATGCGTCAGGCGCTTCACCAGCATCTGGAAGTAATCGACGGTGGCCGCGGGCCCCTTGACCAGCCCGATCTGAACGATGCGGCCGTTCATGGCCGCTGCCTGGAAGTTTCGATCGACGTAGTCCCCGCCGATGATGTCGACCACCACGTCGACGCCGCGCCCCCCGGTCTCGCGCAGGACCTCTGCCACGAAATCCTGCCGGGTGTAGTTGATGGGGTGATCCGAGCCCAGAGACCGGCTGGCAGCCTGCTGTTCCTCGTTCTTTACCGTGGTGAAAATCTGCGAGGCGCCGAAAGCCCTGGCCAGCATGGTGGCCGTTGTGCCGATGCCGGAAGCGCCACCATGGATCAGCACCGCTTCCCCGGCCTTGAACTGCCCTCGCTGGAACAGGTTGGTCCAGACGGTCATGAAGGTTTCCGGCAAGGCCGCCGCTTCTTCCAGGCTCAAGCCCTCGGGCAAATGGAGGGTGGTGCGCTCGTCTGCAACGGCGTACTGGGCATAGCCGCCACCGGGAACCAGGGCCATCACTTTGTCACCAATGGCGAAATTGCTTACCTCGGCGCCCAGCGCCACGATTTCGCCGGATATTTCCAGCCCGGGAATATCCGAGGCGCCAGGCGGCGGAGCATAGAGGCCTTTGCGCTGGAGGACGTCGGGCCCATTCACGCCGGCGGCATGCACCTTGATCAGCACTTCCCTTTCGCTCGGGCGGGGAGTGGGCCGCTGGACCGGGACCAGAACATCCGGTCCTCCCGGGTGGCTGATCTCAATGGCTGTCATGTGGGAAGGAATGTTGGGCGCGTTCATATTGCGAACCTCGGTATAAGCATTGACGCAGCGTGGAAATGGCCGATCTGATCGACCAGGAAAGAAGGGGAGCCAGGATAGGCGCACCTGGCTCCCGGGCTCGTCAGCCGCGGATGAAGGCGAGCAGGTCGGCGTTGATCGTATCGGCTTCGGTGGTCGGCATCCCGTGGGGGAAGCCTGAGTAGGTCTTCAGCGTGCCGTTGCGAAGCAGCTTCGCCGAGAGCAGGCCAGAGTCCTCATAGGGGACGATCTGGTCGTCGTCGCCATGCATCACCAGGACCGGGATGGTGATTTTCTTCAGGTCCTCGGTGAAGTCCGTCTGCGAGAACGCGACTATGCCGTCGTAGTGGGCCTTGGCGCAGCCCATCATGCCCTGGCGCCACCAGTTCCAGATGATGCCTTCCGAGGGCTTCGCGCCTGGGCGGTTGTAGCCGTAGAAGGGGCCTGCGGGCACGTCGTAGTAGAACTGTGCGCGGTTGGCCGCGAGTTGGGCCTGCAGGTCGTCGAAAACCGCCTTGGGCAGGCCGCCGGGGTTGCTGTCGGTCTTCACCATCAGCGGTGGGACGGCGCTGATGATGGCGGCCTTGGAAACACGGTCCTCGCCATGGCGGGCGATGTAGTGGACGACCTCGCCGCCGCCGGTGGAGTGGCCGACGTGAACCGCGCCCCGGGTGCCGAGATGATCGACCACCGCGGCCACGTCGTCGGCGTAGTGGTCCATGTCGTGGCCGTCCCACACCTGGCTCGAACGCCCGTGCCCACGGCGATCATGGGCGACGACACGGAAGCCGTTGGCCAGGAAGAAGAGCAGCTGGGCATCCCAATCGTCGGCGCTGAGCGGCCAGCCATGGTGGAAGTGGATCACCTGGGCATCGCGGGGGCCCCAGTCTTTGTAGAAGATCTCGACGCCATCCTTCGTGGTGACATATCCCATGTTCGCATCTCCTGTGTGAGGTGGAGTTCGGTGACCAGCGATGCGACACCGCGTGAACGCCCCATCGCTTGGCCGTCCAATCACTGTAGGTTTAAAGTAAGCTTTAAGGTCAACGCTTTTTCGAGGGTGCGGCATGAGAATTGGAGAGTTGGCGAAGCTCAGTGGGCTGGCGCCTTCGCGCATTCGTTTCTACGAGGCCAGCGGCCTGATCAACTCGGTCGAGCGCAAGGCCAATGGCTACCGCGACTACGCGCCGGAGACGCTGGTGATCCTCGAGATCATCACCGGCGCCCAGAGCGCGGGCTTCTCGCTGGAGGAGATCCGCCCCTTGCTGCCGTTGAACGCCAGTGGCTGGCAGCATGGCGAACTGCTGGAGGGCCTCAGGCGCAAGGTGGGCGAGATCGAGGTGCTGCAGAAGCGCCTGGAGCAGAACAAGGCGCAGTTGCTGGTGGCCATCGAGAGCATCGAGAGCAAGCCGGAAGGGATGCAGTGCGCAGACAACACCCAGCGGGTGCTGGAGCGGCTGCGGGAGGAGGGCAGTGTGGCAATGCCGGTCCGTAGGCAGGCCAAGGTCGGTAGCGTTTCTGCCGAGTGAGCCATCGGAGCTCCCGGTTGTTTCTCCGCCTACGGCGTTATTCGCCGAATCGCGGACAGAGTCCGCTTACGTTCCAGGAAGCACGGCTTTTCGTAGGATGGTGTTGAGCGAAGCGATACCCATCAGCGCAACCGCATGGGTTTCGCAAGCTCAACCCATCCTGCGAAGAGCACCTCGGCGCAAGACAGTTGCTCCTACGTTGCAGGCGAGCACGGCTTTTCGTAGGAGCGGACCTTGTCCGCGATCGCGGATGGAATCCGCGGCGCGCCGGGGGTCAAGGTCAAACGGCGGATAACCGCAAACGGTTATCCGCCCTACGCCTGGTCAGTCCTTGCCGACAAGCGCGCTCAACGGCTTGGGCGCATAAAGCGCGCTCTGGAACTGCGGAACGTATTCGTACTTCAGCATCTTTCCGAGCTTCAGCGACTTGATGTAGCTGGAAAGCTCGCCGTCGCCGAGGATCAGCCGCGCCGAATCCCCGTCGCTGCTGGAGGCATGGCTGAGCTGGCGCGACACCGCGTAGCCATAGGTCAGCTCGCCGTTCCGGTCGGTATTGGTGAAGCTGTTGGTCACCAACTCGTCCTTCTGCGAAAGCTCGGCAAGCTTGGCCGCCTGGAACACCACATCCACCTTGCCTGTCCGGCTATCGACGATGTCGTAGGTCACCTTGTGCGCATCCTCCGTGACGTCGATGCCGGTCAGCCACTTCGGCAGGTTGTAGCCAACCACGCCACGAACCCTTGCGAGTTCGGTGTTCACCGGGAGCTTGAGCACGTACCCCCAATAATCCTTGGACAGCGACTGGCCAACCAGCGTGAGGGGGCCGAGGTTCGAGCGGCCAGGCTTGTTGGTGATGATGGAAAGGGCGACTTCGTTGTAGCTGTCGTTGTCGCAGTAGTGATAGGAGTAGGCGGTGAATGCCACCAGGCCGCGCCCCGGCCAGACCTGCAGGGGCTGCACCTTTTCCAGGACCTTGGCGGGTATCAGCTCCCTCAGTTTGTCGATGTCCGCCGTGTAGACGGCGGTGACCCGGCTGTTCTTGTAGTAGAAGTTCGGCGAGTAGGATTCGAAGCCTATGTCCACCTTCGTCTTGGCGAGCCCCTTGAACCAGCTCAGGTCGACGTCCGGCGCCTCGGCGGCGATCACCGAGAGGGGCGGGTTCGAACGGTAGCGGTCGTACAACCCGCCTTTCACCACAGGCACTTCATGGCCGGCGATGTCGATCATCGTGCTTTCGGTCGCTGGAACCTCGGCCCATGCGGAGGCTGCAAGGGCATTGACGAAAAGTCCGGCTATCGCGGCAACACTTCCGAGTTTCACTGTTCACTCTCTCCAGGGTTAGGCGTGGGGCTTGCGGCACGCTGGCCAGCAGCTTGCCGGCGAACCCTAACCTTTAACTGAACTTTAAGGTCAAGCCCCTGAAATCCCGGATTCCGAGTGGTTGGCACGACACGCGAAAACACCCTTGACATTAAAGTTGACTTAAAGGTTATGGTGCAGCAGTCGCCAATCCTGGAGCCTGTGATGACAGTGTTCACTGCGTTGACCCTGCCCAATGGGGCCGTCCTTTCCAACCGTCTCGCCAAAGCCGCCATGGAAGAAAACATGGCGGACAAGGACCATGCGCCCTCGGACGCCCTGATCCGCCTCTACCGCACCTGGGCCGAAGGGGAGGTCGGGCTGATGATCACCGGCAACGTCATGATCGACCGCCGCGCCATGACCGGGCCGGGCGGGGTGGTGCTGGAGTCCGAGCGCTTCGGCGAGCGCTTCCGGGCCTGGGCGCAAGCCGCCCGCTCCCATGGCGGGCAGGTGTGGATGCAGATCAACCATCCGGGCCGGCAGATGCCCGCGGCCCTGAAGCAGGACACCATCGCGCCCTCGGAAGTCCCCATGGACCTGGGCAACTTCTCCAAACAGTTCATACCGCCGCGGGCGATGACCGAGGCGGACATCGCTGACGTCAAGGCGCGCTTCGTCAGGACGGCCGTGCTCGCCGAACGCTTCGGCTTCACCGGCGTGCAGATCCATGCCGCGCACGGCTACCTGATCAGCCAGTTCCTCTCGCCGATCACCAACAAGCGCACGGACCAGTGGGGCGGGGCGCTGGAGAACCGCGCCCGGCTGCTGCTCGAGGTGGTCAGGGAAGTCCGCTCAGCCGTGGGCCCCGGGTTTGCCGTGTCGGTGAAGCTCAACTCGGCCGACTTCCAGCGCGGCGGGTTCAGCACGGACGATGCGAAGCAGGTGGTCGCGCTGCTCAACCCGCTGGGCGTGGACCTGATCGAGCTGTCCGGCGGCAGCTACGAAGCGCCGGCGATGCACGGCCAGGCCCGCGACGGCCGCACCCTAGCCCGGGAGGCCTACTTCCTGGAGTTCGCCAAGGACATCTCGTCCGTTGCAAAGATGCCGGTCATGGTCACCGGCGGCGTGCGCCGGCTGCCGGTGGCCGAGCAGGTCCTGGACAACGGCATCGACATGGTCGGCATGGGCACCGCGCTGGCCATCGACCCCAACCTGCCCAGGGACTGGCGGGCGGGGCAGGCAAGCGCGCCCATGCTCCGGCCCATCACCTGGAAGAACAAGGTACTTGCGTCGATCGGCTACATGGCGATGGTGAAGCACCAACTGCGCCGCCTGAGCCTCGGCAAGCTGGCCAACCCGAATGTCGCGCCGGCGCTGGCGCTGCTGGAGCAGCAGCTGGATACGCAGGTTCGCACCTGGCGGTATCGGCGTTGGGTGAGGGGGCTTGTCGGCTGATCATTTGCCGGGGGGCTCCTCGGAGATACGGCTGGATCAGGCGCTCCCATGAATAGGCCAGGGTAGCCAGAATGGGGAGAACTACCATGCTCCGCCGCTCGTAACTGCTGATCATGAACGCCCTGGCGATCATGGCCTGCGGCCTGGTGTGCTGCGTGGTCAGCGGCTACCTGTTCTATGTCCCGCAGTGGATGCCGTTGAAGGAGCGACTGATCGATGATCGACGAGCTGCTGGAATTTTCCCGCAGCGACCTGCAGCAACTGGAATTGCTCCTGGCGCCCGGCTAGTTCCACGGCTGCGGGAAATCGAGGACGAAGGGCGCTTTATTAAATTCGTCGTGGAACGCTTGGACGCCGACGAGAGCGGCATGAAAGACGCAAGAGCGGCTCAACGACCATTCAGCCCGGAATGGTTGTTGCTGGTAGAAGTCGATAGTCAGGCATTGCCTTTGTGGCAAGAAGAAGCGAAAGAGCTTGCGAGGAGGAGACCTTGCCAGGATTGGCTCAGGACTCCATGAACAGATATTTAATTTAACATAATATACATTATGCGAAGTCATGGATAAGCGCAGCTGCAGATGGGCCCCTGCAGAATTCACCAGGGAAAACCGCTCGTTTGCCCGTCTCGGCATCTTCCCTGAGTCGATCCGTCGATCTGCCGTGGCAGCTCCGCTCGATCGGCATTCATGTCCGCACCTGGCCTCGCTCCCGGTTACGAACCGACTTCGTATTCCCAGTCCGCCGATCTGAAGCTCGATCTCTGCGGAACTCGGGCGACGGCTCGAAAGGCTCCGGCTAGGCCGCCAGCGTGTCCAGCCAGGCCTGTTCCACCTCACGCCGGCGCCACAGGTCGATGCACATCCCGCGGGCCATCGTGCGCAGGTAGGCACGCGCGTCCACCGGGCTGGAGAAGCCGCGCGAGGCAGGCTTGAGCAGCAGGCGCAAAACACGTCAGGGCCATGTCCGCCGCATCGGCGGCATTGCCAAGGCGCTTGTGCAGCCAGCCCTTGAGCCAGCCGTGGTGATCGCTGTACAGCAAATGCATCCCCTCTTCCGTGCCAGCCTTGCCGGACGCCTGGCGAAAATCATAAGATGGTAATAAGTCTCAATTTCACAACCCGGGCTATCCATGTCGGCATCGCGTACCAGGGAATTGGTGAGTCACCTCTATCAAGACAATCACCGCTGGCTGCTCGGCTGGTTGCGGCCGCGGGTCAACTGCACCGAGCTTGCCCGGGACTTGGTGCAGGATGTGTTCATCCGCATCCTGACCGCGCAGGACGCCCCGGATCGCCTGCAGGCAGTACGCGAGCCCCGGGGCTACCTGGCCACCATCGCGCGTAGACTGATGATCGACCACTATCGGCGCGACCGCCTGGAGCGTGCCTGGCTCGCGGAGTTGGCCGGCCAGCCCGAGGCGCTGGAAATCAGCGAAGAGGACCGGGCCATCCTGCTCGAAACGCTCTGCGAGCTGGACCGTATGCTGGCCGGGCTGGGCCCGAAGGTGCGGCGCGCTTTCCTGCTCTCCCAACTCGAGGGCATGACCTACCGGAAGATCGCCGAAGCCGAGGACCTCAGCGAGGTCACCATCACCCGCTATATCGCCAAGGCCACCCACCACTGCATGCTCTTCCGCCTGGGAGCCCTGCCCTGAGCCTTCTGGACCGCCTCGACCGACAGCAGCGCGAAGCGCTGGAGCAGGCCGCCACCTGGCACAGCCTGCTGCAGAGCGAACACGCCACCGAGCACGACCGCAGCGCCTGGCAGCGCTGGCTGGAAGAGCGCGGCGAGAACGCCTGGGCCTGGCGCCAGGTGGAGCTGACGCTTGGCCAGTTCGGCCGCCTGCCCGCTTCGCTCGCACCCCGGGCCCTGCTCCAGGCCGAGCGGAACGGACGCCTGAACCGACGCACGCTGCTCAAGGGCTTCGTGCTCGTCGCAGGCGGCACGGCGCTGGGCTATGGCGGCCTTCGCTACACCAGGACGGCGGGATGGGATGCGGACCTGCGCAGCCCGCTGGGCGAGCGGTTCGGCACTACCTTGCCTGACGGCACCCGCGTACAGCTCAACAGCGACAGCGCGGTGGATGTCGCCTATGACGCCCAGCAGCGCCAGTTGATCTTGCGTCGCGGCGAGCTGCTGGTGACCACGGCCCCCGATAGCCTGAACCGCCCCTTCCTCGTCCAGGTGCCGCAAGGAACGGTGCAGGCGCTGGGCACCCGCTTCGCCGTGCGCCTGCAGGACGACAGCGCCCAGGTCGCGGTCTTCGAGCACCGTGTCCGCCTCACGCCGGCCCACGGCCAGCCGCTGTTGCTCGAGGCCGGCCAGCAGTGCTCGCTCAGTGCCGATGCTACCGGCAGGCCTTTCCCCGTTTCTCCGGGCCAGGATGCCTGGAGCAGCGGGCTGCTGGTCGCCAACCGGCAGCGGCTGGATGAGTTCCTGACCGAGCTGGCTCGCTATCGCAGCGGCTGGCTGCACTGCGACCCCGCCATCGCGGGGCTCAGGATCAGCGGCACCTTCTCCCTGGACGACACCGACAAGGCCCTGCGGGCGGTGGCCTCCAGCCTGCCGGTGCGGGTCGTCCAGCGCACCCGCTATTGGGTCAAGGTCGTGCCTCGCTGAAAATTTCTGCGGGACGCTGATAGGTTTCCCCGTGCTCCTTCGACTCATCAAGCAGAGGGCAAACGCCCCACTGCCAACCTGGAAGAGCACGACACCACCATGAGAGCACCCTTCGCCCCACGTCCCCTCCCCCTGGCGCTGGCCCAGGCTCTGCTGTTTTCCGCCGTACTGGGCCTGGGCGTCCCCGCCCAGGCCGAGCCCGATGGCGCCGACGTGCGCGAATACCACATCGGCAAAGGCGACCTGGGCGCAGTGCTGACGCGCTTCGCCACCGAGGCCAAGGTGCTGATCTCCTTCGACCCGGCGCTGACCGACGGCCGCGTGAGCCAGGGCCTGGACGGCAGCTACGACGTGGCGCAAGCCCTGCAGCGACTGCTGGCAGGCTCCGGCCTGCAGGCCGTGCAGGACAGCGACGGCCGCTACACCATGAAGCCGGTCTCGGAAGAGCCGGTGAACCTGGGCGTTACCCAGGTCATCTCCAGCCCCCTGGGCACCACCACCGAAGGCACCGGCTCCTACACCACCGGCGCCACCGCCGCCGCCACCGGCCTGCCGCTGTCGACGCGCGAGACGCCGCAGTCGGTGAGCGTCATCACCCGCCAGCGGATGGACGACCAGAACATGACCACCCTCGGCGACGTGCTGGCCAACGCGCCGGGCATCTCCGCGCCGCAGCTGGACAGCGAGCGCACCGTCTTCGCCTCGCGCGGCTTCTTCATCAACGACCTGCAGTACGACGGCATCTCCAGCTACTACAAGAGCAACTACGCCGCGGGCGAGTCCGAGCTGGACGCCATCATTTACGACCGCATCGAGATCGTCCGCGGCGCCACCGGCCTGCTCACCGGCGCCGGCGAGCCCTCGGCCTCGGTCAACCTCGTGCGCAAGCGCGCCGACAGCAAGGAGTTCCGCGGCGAGGCGCAGGTCAGCGCCGGCTCCTGGGACAACTACCGCAGCACCCTGGACCTGTCCGGCCCGCTGACGCCCACCGGCAACGTGCGCGGCCGCCTGGTGGGCGCCTACCAGGACAAGAAGAACTTCTTCGACCGCTATTCCCGCGAGGGCCACGTGATCTACGGCGTGGTCGACGTGGACCTGACCGACGCCACCACCCTGAGCCTGGGCGCCAGCTACCAGAAGTCCGACGCCGACGGCCTGACCTACGGCGGCGTGCCGCTGTGGAACAGCGACGGCTCGAAGACCCACTACAGCCGCTCGTTCAGCATCGCGCCGAAGTGGAACACCGAGGAAGTCGAGGTCAAGAACTTCTTCGCCAACCTCGAGCACCGCTTCGATAACGACTGGCAGGCGCAGTTCCGCGTCATGCACAACCGCAACGAAGTGGACAACGCGCGGATCTTCAACTGGGGCTTTCCCGACCCCGAGACCGGCCTGATCGACGCCGAACCCTCGCAGTCGCGCTTCCCCGGCGAGCGCAAGCAGCAGAGCACCGACCTGCGCCTGTCCGGCCCGTTCGAACTGTTCGGGCGCACCCACGAGGCCGTGGTCGGCGCCACCTACTTCGACCACAAGTACTCGTTCGACTGGATCGGCAACAAGACGCCCTGGCAATCCCCGGTCAGCGTGTACGACTTCGGCCACGTGGCGGAACCGGAGTGGGACTACGAGAACCGCGAACTCTCCGAGCGCAACCACACCAAGCAGAAGGCCGGCTACGCCGCCCTGCGCCTGTCCCTGGCCGACCCGCTGAAGCTGATCCTCGGCGGCCGCTTCACCCAGTACGACCGCGAAGGCGCCGGTTGGGCCTCCTCGGGCGAGTACGACTACAGCGACCACAAGTTCATCCCCTACGCCGGCCTGGTCTACGACCTGAACCAGAATTACTCGCTGTACGCCAGCTACACCAGCATCTTCAACTTCCAGGACTACCGCGACCGCAACGGCGCCTGGCTCGACCCGGTCACCGGCGACGCCTACGAGGCCGGCATCAAGGGCGAGTTCCTCGACGGCAGGCTGAACGCATCCCTGGCCGCCTTCCGTATCGTCCAGGACAACCTCGGCCAGCAGGACGTCGGCTACTCCGTGCCCGGCAACCCCGACAGCCCGGCCTACTACGCCACCGACGGCGCCACCTCCAAGGGCGTGGAGTTCGAACTGTCCGGCGCGCTCACCGAGAACTGGAACGCCTTCTTCTTCGCCACCCACTACAGCGCCAAGGACTCCGACGACAACGACGTGAACACCCAGCTGCCGCGCACCATGGCACGCCTGTTCACCACCTACCGCCTGCCGGGGCAATGGAAGCAACTGACGGTGGGCGGCGGCGCCAACTGGCAGAGCCGCATCTACTACGACGGCGTAGGGCCCCAAGGCCAGCGCCAGGAACAGTCCGACTACCTGGTCGCCAACCTGATGGCCCGCTACGACATCACCCCGCAGATCTCGGCGCAGCTGAACGTCAACAACCTGTTCGACGAGAAGTATCAGACCGCGGTGAACTGGTACGGCCAGGGCGTCTGGGGTACCCCCCGCAACGTCCTGGCCACCTTGAACTACAAGTTCTGAGCGGCGAACGACAAAGCCCTGGGCGCTGTTCAGTCAAGGAAGAATGCCGTTTCTCTTTATGAGGGGAACGGCATTTTCATGTGGGGTGGGGTTGGGGGCTTGGTGTAGCGCGCCGCTCCGAGTGCTCGGATGTTTCTCTGGAAATCCGTAGGGCGCATAACGCCTACGGCGTTATCCGCCGAATCGCGGACAGAGTCCGCTCCTACGGTTCCAGGAAGCACGGGCGTAGGAGCAACTGTCTTGCCGGCTGCGCCAAGGCGCGCCTCAACGGATGGGTTGAGCCTTGGCGAAACCCATGCGGTCGTGGTGATGGGTATCGCTTCGCTCAACGCCATCCTACGGGTCTGATGTTTGCCGGAGGGCGTAGGAGCGGACTTTGTCCGCGATTGGATTCAACGCCCCCGCCGGACACCCCGGTGGCACGAATGGTCCCCTCTCCCGCTTGCGGGAGAGGGCTGGGGTGAGGGTGCGCTTTAACCTCTGCCTCAACACCGTCGCAAACCCGTAGCCCCGTAGAAAAGCAGGCCCCCGCCTGGAGCGCCCTTGGGCGGCGCCGGTCAGCGCAGCGCGCAGCGCTCGAAGAAGTTCTCCCGGCTCTGCACCATCAGCGCCGCGCGCTTGTGCGGGAAGTCGAATTCCTTTTCCCGCCAGAAGCCCAGGCGCTGCATGTGGCCGATCATGCGCGCGTTGTCCGCGCGGGGCTCGGCAACGATGCGCTGGGTGCGCGGTTCGTCCAGCAGCAGGTAGTGGACCAGGGCATCCAGCCAGCTCTGTACCTTGTGCGGGCCGCGCTGGTTGTCTTCGCCCACCAGCATGTGGATGCCGCGGTCGTAGTCGTCCGCTGCGTAGAACGGCGCGATGCGGTCTTCCTTGGCCCAGTAGGCTTCGAAATAGGCGAAGGGCTGGTCGTCGAAGCAGCCGATCAGCGTCAGCGCGTGAGGGTCGAGCGCGAGCTTTTCCAGGTAGGCCCGGTGCTGCACCGGGCTTCCGCCCTCCTGCCAGAATTCCAGCACGCGCGGGTGGTTCTGCCAGCGGTTGAAGCGGTCCAGGTCGGCGTCGATATCCAGGGTGCGCAAGGATATCCAGCTTCCCAGGCGGGCATCGAAGCGCCGGTAGACCTCGCCTTCGGGCTTGAGCGGGCGCAGCGGGTGGCGCTTGCCGGCGTCGATGCGGAACACCTGGGGGAACGCCACCTCGCGGGGCTGGCGCAGCCAAGGCTGCGGCAGTTGCCAGAAGGCGCTGCGCTCCACTTGCGCCAAGCCGTCGCCATTGCGGCTGAGCAGCCCTTCGGCGTAGGGCGGCGCCGGGCAGCCGGCGCCTTGCAGGAGGATTACCTGGCGCTGTTCGTCATGGGCGAAGCACCAGTAGGCGAAGGCCCAGAGCGCGAAGGATGACACCTCGGACAACAGCTGCCAGGTATGGCCATCGCTTTCCAGGGCGAGCAGCGCCGCGCCATCGAGGGACAGCGTCAGGCGTCGCCCATGCGTCTCGGCACTCAATTGGCGGCCGTCGGGCAGTGGCAGGATGGATTCGGGAAGCGGACTGGACATGCGGATACTCTCGCTTGCAGGCGCCGCCCCGACGGGGGCGGCAACGGGCCCATGGGCTCAGGCGGTCTCGGCGGCGACTGTGCGAGCTGCCGGCTGCACCTGCAGGTGCCGGAACAGCGACGCGGAAATCTCCTCGGCACGGGCCGGCAGGACCGACAGCAGGGTGTCGCTGAGGCCGTGGCTGGCCTGGCTGAAGCCCTGCAGGTAGATGGGCGTGCGCAGTTGCGCGTCGGTCTGCAGGCGGTAGTCGCGGTCGACGCGGAAGTCGCCCAGGTGCGCCTGCAGCGGCGCCAGCAGTTCGCGGTGCGAATTGCGCTCGTAGCCGGTGGCCAGGATCACCGCGTCGTACTGCTTCTGTTCCACCTCGCCGGTGGCGCTGTCGCGCAGGCTCAGGTGCACGCCGGCGGCGTCGGCGCGCACGCCTTCGACGTGGCGGCGGCAGAGGAAGCCGTGGCGGGCCTGCCCGGAAACCTTCTGGCGGTAGAAGATGGCGTAGATGCGCTCGATCAGGTCGAGGTCCACCACCGAATAGTTGGTGTTGTGGTACTCGGCGATCAGCTTCTCGCGCTCGCTTTCCGGCTCCTGGAACACCAGGTCGGTGTAGTTGGGCGCGAAGATTTCGTTGACGAAGGGGCTGTCGTCGGCCGGCTTGAGCACGGCGGCGCGCAGGATCATGTCGACCTGCACCGAGGGATAGCTGTCGTTGAGGTCGATGAAGGCCTCGGCGGCGCTCTGCCCGCCGCCGACCACGGCGATGCGCATCGGCTCGTGGCGCACGCAGGGCTGTTCGGCCATGCGCTCCAGGTAGCGCGCATGGTGGAACACCCGCGCATCGCCGCGCAGGCTGGCGAAGGCCTGCGGGATGCGCGGCGTGCCGCCGGTGCTAAGGACGATGGAGCGCGCCAGGCGGAAGTTCTCGTGGCCTTCTGCATCACGCGAGACCACCTTGAGCAGGTCGATGCCGTGGGCGCCGGCGACCGGCTCCACGCGCTGCACCTCCTCGCCGTAGCGGGCCTGCTCGGCGAAGTGCCGGGCGACCCAGCGCAGGTAGTCGTTGAACTCCATGCGGCACGGGTAGAAGGTGCCGAGGTTGATGAAGTCCGCCAGGCGCCCCTGGCTGTGCAAGTAGTTGACGAAGCTGTAGGGGCTGGTGGGGTTGCGCAGGCTCACCAGGTCCTTGAGGAAGGAGATCTGCAGTTCGCTTTGCGCCACCAGGGTGTTGCCGTGCCAGCGGTAGTCGCCCTGCTTGTCGAGGAACAGCGCGTGGTAGTCGAGGCCCTCGCGTTGCGCCTGCTCCTGCAGCGCGATCGCCAGCGCCAGGTTGGAAGGCCCGAAACCGATGCCGAGAACGTCGTAGGTGGGGGTGATCATCTGGTTCATGCTGCCAATATCCTTAGCCCGTTTGCCAGGAGGCGCGACGGCGGTTCGCCGGCCCATGGAGACGCCGCATCGGCGCCTTGTTTCAGAAAGACGAGACCGCTTTGCGGAAATTTAGAATGCGTCTCATTGGCATTTTATGTAGGAATTCCAGCGGCGCAGACGCATCACTGCAGGCGGCGACGCTCGCCCTCTTCGTCCAGCGCCATCGAGAACGAGGGCGCCAGGCGGTAGCGGCGCTGCGCATCGCGCACCAGCACGCCGCTGCGCCCCAGGCTGCGCAGGGTGCTCTGCACGCAGGCCTGGGTGATGGAGTTGGTCGGCTCGCGCAGGCGCTGGTAGAGCTCTTCCACCGTATAGGCGTCCTGCTCGTGGAAGGCGCTCAACACCACCAGCCGCGGCAGACTGGTGCGCAGGCCGGCATGGGCCAGAATCCGCCGGGCGGGCTCGCTGGCTCTGGATTGGGTCATTGGCTTCTCCTTGTCCCCCTGGGCCGGGCGCAGCCAGTGCTGCGGGTGCGCCGCCCTCCTCTTGCATGCTCGAATCCGTTGCGCAGGTGCCTGAAGCTCATTGGAAATCATGGGAGTACGCCTCCTTTCATTGCGCCAGGCGCACCACCCGGAGTGTCGGGTCCGCGTCGATCTGCGCCTCGGTGAAGGGCAGCGGCGACCAGGCCTGGCGCGAGAACAGCCGGGTCTGGTCGGCATGGTGCGGCGAACGCGGTTCGCTGGCCTGGGAGAAGGCCAGCAGCCCCTTGGCCTGCGGGCCCTCGGCGGTGAAGCTGACCAGTTGGATGTAGCTGCTGCCGCTCACCACCTCCAGGTGGTCGCCCTGGGGCACGCTCTGCATGGCATTGTAGATGCCCAGGTGGCCGTCGCCGCCGGGGATCGGAATCGGCGGCTTGGCCGTGCTGCTGACCTGCACTTCGCCCCAGCGTTGGCGCTGGTCGAGCCCCAGCTCATGCACCTCTTTCGTCGCGGCCAGCAGCGCTTCGCGCACCTGTTTCGCCACTTCGGGCTTGTCCAGGGCGATGCCGCTGGGCGTCTGCAGCGGCCGCGCGGGGTCGAACGGCACCTTCCAGGCGCCCTCCAGCGCGTCGAAGTGGGTCATGAAGCGCTGGAAGTAGACGAAGCCCGGGCCGGCGTCGAGGTTGGCGCTGCGGTCCCACTTGGCGAGGCTGCCACAAGCGGACGACAGCGCTGCTTCCTGCGCCTGGCGGCACAGTTGCAGCAGGTCGGGCAGCACCAGGTCGGCGGCGTAGACGTGGTTGCCGGTGACCAGCCGCTGCAGCAGCGGTTCGTCGATAGCGCCCTTGCCCTGCAGGGCCTGCAGCGCGAAGCGGGCGCGCAGGCCCAGGGGCTGGTCCTGACGGCTGGCCAGCGGCGAGAAGCCTTCCAGCGGCGCCGCCGGGTTGGTCATCCAGGCGCTGTCGTTGGAGTTCTGCACGAAGTCGCGGCGCACCAGCGCCGGCAGTTGCGTGGCCGGCTGGATGCCGGGCTGCGCCGCGCCGGGGTCGCGGCTCCAGCCGCAACGCCCGAGGTTGCCCTGCAGCGCCGGCAGGCCCTCGGCGACCAGCGCGGGAATGGCGCAGGCCTGCAGCTGCCCCGGGGTCAGGTTGGGCACCACGGACTGGTTCAGGTAGAGCACGTCGCCGTGCTCGTCGGCGGCCAGGGTATTCACCCAGGGAATGCCCTGCAGGGATTCCACGCGGTGGCGCAGGTCCGCCACGTCGCGTGCCTGGTTGATCGAGTACCACTGCTGCAGCACCCGGGTGTTGCCCAGGTTGGCGTCGCGCAGGGCGTAGGCTTCGCCGGCGCTCCAGTCGAGCTTGCCGGGCCAGACCAGCACCGGGCCGTAGACCGACTCGTAGACGTTGTGCTCGACCGTCTGCAACTGGCCGTCGGCGCCGCGTACCTGGACCTCCACCACGCGCTTCTCCAGCGGCTGCCAGCGTCCGTCCAGGCGGTAGTGCAGCGGGTTCTGTGGGTCCAGTTCCAGGCGGTAGAGGGTGAAGTGGCTGGAGGTGTCCACCGTGTGCGTCCAGGCCAGGTGCCGGTTGAAGCCGATGTTCACCATCGGCAGCCCGGGCAGCGCCGCGCCCATGACGTCCAGCTTGCCGGGAATGCTCAGGTGCAACTGGTAGAAGCGCATGGCGCCCTGCCAGGGGAAGTGCGGGTTGGCCAGCAACAGGGCGCGGCCGCTGGCCGAGCGCTCCGCACCGACGGCGATGGCGTTGCTGCCGCGTTCCAGGCGGAAGCGCTCGCGGCGCTGCTCGGCCAGGCGGAAGCCCTCCGCGCCGGTCAGGGCTGCACTGGCAGCGCCCGGCGGCGCCGCGGCTACCACAGCCTGGGCGAACTGGCCGACACCGCCCTCCACCAGCAGGCGACGGGTCAGGCGCACCAGGTCGCCGCTGTCGATCGGCTTCAGCCAGGGCTGGCCCAGGCAACTGGTGGTGTCGGCGCTGGCCTCGCGCAGGAAGCGGTTGAAGCCCGCGGCGTAGCCTTCCAGCAGTTGCGTCACTTCCGTGGACTGGGCCTTGCGGAAGGCTTCCACGGATTCCGGACGGTTGAGCCAGGTGAAGAAGACGTCCGAGGCGAGGTTGCCGACCTGCGCCGAGGACTCGCCCTCGGCGCCGAAATAGCGCGAACGCTCGCCGCGGGCGGTGACGATCTCGTCGGCCAGCAGGCAGGCGTTGTCGCGGGCGTAGGCGTAGCCGACGCCGAAGCCCAGGCCGCCTTCGTCGATGGCGCGGATGTGCGGTACGCCGTAGGCGGTCCAGCGGATGTCGGCGGCCAGGGCGGCCGGGCGGGCGCTGTCGGCCTGAGCCTGGGGCAGCAGGCCGAGCAAGGCGCCGGCGAGGCCGGCCACGAGGGTGCGCTTTTGCATCGATTCATCTCTGTACGAGCGCGCCGCGGATGGCGCAGGACGACTGGGAGTCGCGGCCTTCGGCGGCATGAATGCTCCGCCCCGAACGCCGGCATTCAGGGAACGAAGCGCACCCGGGAAACTTTACCGACGCCCGCCGTAGGCGCCCCGGCAAGGCTGGATCGGGGTGGCTGGCGCCCGGCCGCGGCTTTCCGTAGGATGCGAGCTCTCCTATAATTGCGCCCATCATCCCTCCGCCATGGCGGCGCCGGATCCAGGCGCGGCAAGGTTCAACCGGCCCCCTCATGACTACCCCCCGTTCCCCTTCGAGCGATCCCGTGGCGCAGGCCGCCGCGCACTGGTGCATGCGCCTGCACGAGCCGGACTGCAGCGATGCCGAGCGTGCGCAGTTCCAGCAATGGCTGGAAAGCGACTCGCGGCATGCGGCCAAGTACGCCGAAGTGGAGAAGATCTGGAAGCTCAGCGCGCACCTGCTGGAAGTCCGCCCCACCCCGCGCACTACCGGCCGCCGCCCACCGCTGCCACGCCCACCGGCTCAGGCGGGCCGCCGCCGGCGTTCCTGGCGCAAGCAACTGCGCGCCGCCGCCCTCGCCCTGCTGGTACTGCCGGCCGCCGGCTACCTGGGCTGGCTGCAGGGCTGGGTGCCGGACAGCTACCACCGCTACCAGGCCGACGCCACCCTGCGCAAAGTGCTGCTGCCCGACGGCAGCGAGGTCGAGCTGAACCTCAATACCCGCCTGTCCTATGCCAACTTCCGCGACGTGCGCCGGGTGGTGCTGGACCAGGGCGAGGCCTACTTCCACGTCAGCCACGACGCCAGCCACCCCTTCGTGGTGCGCGCAGCCAAGGGCAGCATCACCGTCACCGGCACGCGCTTCGACGTGTGGAAGTACCAGGACCAGGTCACCGTGACCGTCACCGAAGGCTCGGTGCGGGTGCGCAGCGAGAAGGACGGCAACGACAGCAGCCTGACCCCCGGCATGCAGGCCAGCTACCGCGCCGGCATGCTCCAGCCCCGGGTGGCCAGCGCCGACCCCGCCCAGGTCCTGGCCTGGCGCGACGGCCGCCTGGTGCTCGACGACCTGTCGCTGGGCGCCGCCCTGCCGCTGATCAACCGCTACCTGGACGCCCCGCTGGTGCTGGCCGACCAGACGGTGGCCAACCTGCGCATCGGCGGCACCTACCGCACGCGCAACCTGCAGGAACTGGTCAACGCCCTGCCCCGTGTACTGCCGGTCGAACTGCAGCGCCTGGACAACGGCAGCATCCGCATCAGCAGCCGCTACGCGCAGTTGTAACAGAGCGCGAATAAAGCTCCGCCAGCCCTGTCGGCGCTAAATTTCCTTGGGCATCATCCGTCTTCCCGAAAGCGCATGCCTGGCCGCGCCCCCGCGGCGGCATGCCTTCCAAGCCCTGGCCGGAACCCCGAATGAAACGCCCCCGTCGTACTGGTCGCATACTGCTGATCGCAGCCCTTCTCGTCTCCCTGTTCGCCGTCGCCGCCTGGCAGACCCACCCCTTCGGCGGCGATGACCTGATCACCGCCCCCGTCGCCCGTGGCGACATCGAAAGCAGCGTCACCGCGCTCGGTACCTTGCAACCACGGCGCTACGTGGACGTCGGCGCCCAGGCATCGGGGCAGATACTCAAACTGCACGTGGAGCCCGGCGACGAGGTCAAGGAAGGCCAGCTACTGGTGGAGATAGACCCCTCTACCCAGCAGGCGCGGGTCGACGCCGGCCGCTACTCCATCGAAGTGCTCAAGGCGCAGCTGGCCGAGCAGCGCGCCCAGCACCTGCTGGCGCGCCAGCAGTACCAGCGCCAGCAGCGCCTGGCCGCCGCCAGCGCCACCCGCGAGGAAGACGTGCAGACCGCCTACGCGCAGGTGCAGGCGACCCAGGCGCGGATAGACATGTACCAGGCGCAGATCCACCAGGCCAAGGCCACCCTGCGCAGCGACGAGGCCGAGCTGGGCTACACGCGCATCTACGCGCCGATGTCCGGCACCGTGGTGGCGGTGGACGCCCGCGAGGGCCAGACGCTCAACGCCCAGCAACAGACGCCGCTGATCCTGCGCATCGCCAAGCTCTCGCCGATGACCGTCTGGGCCCAGGTCTCCGAGGCCGACATCGGCCGCGTCAAGCCGGGCATGCCGGCCTACTTCACCACCCTCGCCGGCGAGCAGCGGCGCTGGAGCGGCACTGTGCGGCAGATCCTCCCGGTGCCGCCCAAGCCGCTGGACCCAAACAACCAGGAAAGCACCGGCAGCAGCTCCGCCAGCGGCTCCAGCGGCAGCGGCCGGGTGGTGCTGTACACGGTGCTGGTCGACGTGGACAACAGCGACCACCAGTTGATGGCGGAAATGACCGCCCAGGTGTTCTTCGTCGCCGCCACCGCCCAGGGCACCCTCACCGCCCCCGTGGCCGCGCTGCATGAAGACGGCCAGGGTGGCCGCCACGTCTGGGTGGTGGGGCGCAACGGCAAGCCGGAGAGCCGCAAGGTCGAGACCGGCATCAGCGACCGCCTGCACGTTCAGGTGCTGTCCGGCCTGCAGGAAGGCGAACGCCTGCTGATGGCCGCCCCGGACAATGGCGAGGGCTGAATGAGCGAAACCCTCCAGGACATCCCGCTGATCGAACTGCGCGACGTACGCAAGCGCTACGGCGGCAACGGCAGCCCCGAGGTCGAGGTGCTGCGCGGCATCTCCCTGAGCATCCACCCCGGCGAGTTCGTCGCCATCGTCGGCGCCTCCGGCTCCGGCAAGTCGACGCTGATGAACATCCTCGGCTGCCTCGACCGCCCCAGCAGCGGCCGCTACCTGTTCGCCGGGCGCGACGTCGCCGAGCTGGACAGCGACGAGCAGGCCTGGCTGCGCCGCGAGGCCTTCGGCTTCGTGTTCCAGGGCTACCACCTGATCCCCTCGGCCTCGGCCCAGGAAAACGTCGAGATGCCGGCCATCTATGCCGGCACCCCGGCCCTGCAGCGCCACGGCCGTGCCCGCCAGCTGCTGGAGCGCCTGGGCCTGGGCGAGCGCACCGGCAACCGCCCGCAGCAGCTTTCCGGCGGCCAGCAGCAGCGCGTGTCCATCGCCCGCGCCCTGATGAACGGCGGCCACATCATCCTCGCCGACGAACCCACCGGCGCCCTCGACAGCCACAGCGGCGCCGAGGTCATGGCGCTACTCGACGAGCTGGCCGCCCTGGGCCACGTGGTGATCCTGATCACCCACGACCGCGACGTCGCCGCCCGCGCCAAGCGCGTCATCGAGGTGCTCGACGGCGAGATCGTCAGCGACAGCGCCAATGGCGCGCCGTTGCAACCGGCCACCCCCGGCCTGCGCGCCGAGGAGCTGCGCGAGCGCCTGCAGCAGGGCAGCACCGAGCCCGCCGGGGCCTGGCGCGCCGAACTGCTGGAAGCCATCCGCGCGGCCTGGCGGGTAATGTGGCTGAACCGCTTCCGCACCGCCCTCACCCTGCTGGGCATCGTCATCGGCGTGGCTTCGGTGGTGGTGATGCTCGCCGTCGGCGAAGGCAGCAAGCGCCAGGTGATGGCGCAGATGGGTGCCTTCGGCTCCAACATCATCTACCTCAGCGGCTACTCGCCCAACCCGCGCACGCCCATGGGCGTCGTCAGCCTGGACGACGTCGCGGCCATCGCCACCCTGCCCCAGGTGAAGATGGCCATGCCGGTGAACGGCGGCGAACTGGTGGTGCGCCACGGCAGCCTCGACTACCACGCCTACGTCGGCGGCAACAACACCGACTTCCCGGCCATCCTCAACTGGCCGGTGAGCGAGGGCAGCTACTTCACCGAACGCGACGAGGCCAACGCCGCCACGGTCGCGGTGATCGGCGCCAAGGTGCGCGAGAAGCTGTTCGGCGCCGCCAGCCCGATCGGCCGCTACATCCTCATCGAGAACGTGCCCTTCCAGGTGGTCGGCGTGCTGCAGGCCAAGGGCTCCAGCTCCGGCGACCAGGACGCCGACAACCGCATCGCCGTGCCCTACTCCGCCGCCAGCATCCGCCTGTTCGGCACGCGCAACCCGGAATACGTGATCATCGCCGCCGCCGACGCGCGCCGCGTGCACGAGACGGAAAAGGCCATCGACCGCCTGATGCAGCGCCTGCACCGCGGCCAGCGCGACTACGAGCTGACCAACAACGCCGCGCTGATCCAGGCCGAGGCGCACACCCAGAACACCCTGTCGCTGATGCTCGGCTCCATCGCCGCCATCTCCCTGCTGGTGGGCGGCATCGGGGTGATGAACGTGATGCTGATGACCGTGCGCGAACGCACCCGCGAGATCGGCATCCGTATGGCCACCGGCGCGCGGCAGAGCGACATCCTGCGCCAGTTCCTCACCGAGGCCACGCTGCTCTCGGTGGTCGGCGGCCTGGCCGGCGTCGGCATCGCCCTGGGCATCGGCGGTGCGCTGCTGCTGGGCAAGGTGGCGGTGGCGTTCTCCCCGGCGGCCATCCTCGGCGCCTTCGCCTGCGCCCTGGCCACCGGCCTGGTGTTCGGCTTCATGCCGGCGCGCAAGGCCGCCCGCCTCGACCCGGTGGCCGCCCTGGCCAGCCAATGACGGACACCCGAATGAAAGCCCTGAGCCTACTGCCCGCCTGCCTGCTGCTGGGCGCCTGCGCCGGCGCCCCGCAACCCCTCGACAGCGGCATCGCCGCCCCGCCCGCCTGGCAGTATGGCGCCGGCGACACCCGCCGCGGCGAGCTGCAGCGCTGGTGGACGCGCTTCGGCGCCGGCGAGCTGGACGGCCTGGTCCAGCGTGCCCTGGACAACAGCCAGGACCTGGCGGCGGCCATCGCCCGCGTCGACCAGGCCCGCGCCAGCGCGGTGATCGCCGGCGCGCCGCTGCTGCCGGAAGTCAACGCGCAACTGGGCGCTACCCGCGAGAAGCTGCTGCACGGCGCCGGCTACAGCGGCATCGACGCCAGCGAGGACGACAAAGCGGTGGATACCTTCAGCGCCGGCCTCAGCGCCAGCTACGAAGTGGACTTCTGGGGCGGCCGCCGCGCCGCCTACCGCAGCGCATTGCAGAGCCTCAAGGCCAGCGAGTACGACCGCGCCACCGTCGAACTGACATTGGTGGCCGGGGTCGCCAACGCCTACCTGCAGGTGCTCGCCCTGCGCGAACAGCAGCGCATCGCCCGGCTCAACCTGGAGAATGCCGAGCAGGTCCTGGGCCTAGTGCGCAGCCGCCGCGAGGCCGGTTCCGCCACCGAACTGGAAGTGGCCCAGCAGAGCGGCCTGGTGGCCGCCCAGCAGCGCCAGTTGCCGCTGCTGCAACAGCAGGAGCGCGATGCCCAGGTCACCCTGGCCACCCTGATCGGCGAACCGCTGCCGGCCCTGAAACTGGGCGGCCAGCCGTTCGACAGCGTGCAGTGGCCGCAGGTCGGCGCCGGCCTGCCCAGCGAACTGCTCACCCGCCGCCCGGACATCGCCCGCGCCGAAGCGCAACTGGCGGCGGCCCAGGCCGACGTGCAGGTGGCCCGCGCCGCCATGCTGCCCAGCCTGACGCTGACGGCCAACCTGTCCTCCGGCGCCAACCACGCCTCCGACCTGCTGCGCACCTCCTACTACGACCTGGGCGCCAACCTGCTCGCGCCCATTTTCAACCACGGCCGCCTGGGCGCCGAGCGCGACCGCCGCCTGGCGCTGCAACGCGAGCTGCTGGAGAACTACCGCAAGGCCATCCTCGGCGCCTTCGCCGACACCGAGCGCTCGCTCAACGGCATCGACGGCATCGACCGCCAGCTGCACTGGCAGCAGCAGGAACTGGAACAGGCGCAGCGCGCCTTCGAACTCTCCGACAGCCGCTACCAGGCCGGCGCGGAAACCCTGATCACGGTGCTGGACACCCAGCGCACCCTCTACCAGGCGCAGGACGCCGCGGTGCAGCTGCGCCTGGCGCGCCTGCAGGCGGCGGTGGGGTTGTTCAAGGCTCTGGGGGGCGGCTGGGAAGAGAGCGGCAGCCTCGCCCGGCGGCCCTGACGCCGCGCTCTTCACACCCAGGCACTGACACTCCTGCCTTCTTCAGCCGATTCATCCTCCGTTGACGGATACCCCCTACAGGCCTGCCTAGTGCGGACCTGCTGTGATAGCGGCTTTCCTTGGAAAGGAAGCCAGCCATGTTCTCCCTCGCCAACCAGCCCCATTTCAGCCTGAATATCGACGGCCTCGACAGCGACCTGCAGGTGCTCGAATTCCATGGCCGCGAAGCCCTGAACCAGCCCTACCGCTTCGACATCGAACTGGTCAGCGAACGTCCCGACCTGGACCTGGAAAGCCTGCTGCACAAGGGCGCCTACCTGGACCTGGGGCAGGGCCACGGCATCCATGGCCAGTTGCACCGGGTGGCCCAGGGCGAATCCGGCAAGCGCCTGACTCGCTACCAGGTGAGCCTGGTGCCACGCCTGGCCTACCTCGCGCATCGACATAACCAGCGCATTTTCCAGCAGCTGACGGTGCCGCAGATCATCACCCGGGTGCTGGAGGAACACGGCATCCTCGCCGACGCCTACCGCTTCCAGCTCGGCCCCACCGTCTACCCGCCGCGCGACTACTGCACCCAGTACGACGAGAGCGACCTGCACTTCGTCCAGCGCCTGTGCGAAGAGGAAGGCCTCCACTACCACTTCGAGCACAGCCCCGACGGGCACCTGCTGGTGTTCGGCGACGACCAGACCGCCTTCCCCAAGCTGGCGCCGGTGGCCTACCAGCAGGACTCCGGCCTGGTCGCCGACCTGCCGGTGATCAAGCGCTTCGGCCAGCGTCTGGATACCCGTACCGCCCGCGTCAGCCGCCGCGACTACGACTTCGAGAAGCCCAGGCTGCAACTGGAAAGCATGGCGCGCAGCGACAGTCGCCCGGACCTCGAGGACTACAATTACCCCGGCCGCTTCACCGACCGCGAGCGCGGCAAGCTGCTGAGCCAGCGCAGCCTGGAAAGGCACCGCGCCGACTACCGCCAGGCCGAAGGCCGCAGCGACCAGTCGGGCCTGCGCAGCGGCCATTTCCTGCCCCTGCGCGAGCACCCGCGCGGCGAGTGGAACGACCTCTGGCTGCTCACCGAAGTGCGGCACGAAGGCAAGCAGCCGCAGGTGCTGGAAGAGTCGGTCACCAGCGACGCCCGCGACGGCAAGGACGACTTCCAGCAGGGCTACCGCAACCGCTTCCTCGCCACACCCTGGGACGTGCCCCACCGCCCGCCGCTGGCGCATCCCAAGCCGCGCGTGCTGGGCAGCCAGACCGCCGTGGTGACGGGGCCCAAGGGTGAGGAAATCCACTGCGACCGCTACGGCAGGGTCAAGGTGCAGTTCCACTGGGACCGCGAGGGCCAGGCCGACGACAAGACCAGCTGCTGGCTGCGCGTGGCCTCCAGTTGGGCTGGCAAGCAGTACGGCGCCATCGCCATCCCGCGCATCGGCATGGAAGTGCTGGTGACCTTCCTCGAGGGCGACCCGGACCAGCCGCTGATCAGCGGCTGCCTGTACCACGCCGAGCACCTGCCGGCCTACGAACTGCCGGCGAACAAGACCCGCAGCCTGTTCAAGACACTCTCCAGCCCCGGCGGCGGTGGCTACAACGAATTGCGCATCGAGGACCGCAAGGGCCAGGAACAGATCTACCTGCATGCCCAGCGCGACTGGGACGAGAACATCGAGCACGACCAGAAGATCCGCGTCGGCCACGAACGCCACGACACCGTGGAAGCCAACGCCTACAGCGAGTTCAAAGCCGAGGAACACCGCACCACCCATGGCGACCGCAAGGTCGAGGTGCGCGCCGACGACCACCTGACGGTGGGCAACGACCAGCACCTGAAGCTCGGCAGTGGCCAGTTCATCGAGGCCGGCAACGAGATCCACTACTACGCCGGCGAGAAGGTGACGATCGACGCGGGCCAGGAACTGACGCTCAAGGCCGGCGGCAGCTTCGTCAAGCTCGACCCCGGTGGCGTCACCCTCAGCGGCGCCGACGTCAAGCTCAACAGTGGCGGCAGCCCCGGTGTCGGCACGCCGGCCGCGCCCCTGCTGCCCGGGCCGCAGCAACAGGCGGACCAGTCCCAGCCAGGACTGCCGCTCAGCGCCCTGGTCAAGCAACACGTGCTGTTCAAGGAAGCCAAAGGCGGCCTCTGCGAAGTCTGCGAAGCAGCCAGGCAGGAGCAGGAGGCCCGATGAACGAGCAAGGCGCATTGCTGCTCGACGGGGCAGCCTTCGACGATCCCGGCGGCTGGCTGCGCCGTCACTATCCGGGCCAGGCCCCGCTTCCCCTGTTGCGCGGCACGCCCTATGCGCCGATCGAGAGCGCCGGGCCATTTCTCCTCGATGCCCCGGCAGGGGGCGTGCTCCAGCAGGCCTGGGCGCAAGCGGCGCCGGGTCTGGAGCGGGCGGTCTGGCTGGAGAGAACGGTGCCACTCAAGGTGCTGTGCGCCAGCCTGCAACGCCGCCTGCGCATCCGCGCCCCGGATGGCCGCGAGTTCTGGCTGAGGCTCGCGGACGCCAACCCCCTGCGCAACGCCTGGGCGAATGCCGAGGCCTGGCCGGACGGCTTCTGGCACGGCGTGGCGGCGGTCTGGCTGCCGGGCGCCGACGGGCCGATCCGGGCCTGGAGCAATCCCGCGCCGGAACTCGACTGCGCCCCCGCTACGGCGGCCCTGGAAGCGCGAATCGTACTGGGCTGGCCATTGCTGGCAAGCCTGGCCCAGGAACCCCACGACGAACAGGAAAGCCAGGCATGACTCACACCCCAAGCGCCGCCGAGCAACTCAAGCCCGCGGCCTGCCCGCTGCTGGCCGCCGTACTGCCCGTGCGCTATGCCATCGGCCCCCTCGACCCCCGCCATCCATCCAGCCTGGAAGCCAAGACACTGGGCCTGCCGGCGCTGGCCGGGGCCATCCCGGACCTGGGGCCGGATCACCCGCAGTTGCAGGACCGCGCCCTGGGCTACGTACCGCGGCTGCTGCGGGACGGCTGGCTGTACGTGTGGGAGGAGGCCCGGCAGACGCTCAACGAATATCAGGTCGAGGGAGCGCTGCTCAAGGCGACTCGGCGCAACCCGGCGACCTTGCAACACGATGCCCTGCACTACCTGATGCTCGTCGCCGGCAGCCCGGCTAGCCTGGCCTGGTCGCCCATCCGCTGGAGCGATGCCCGGTTCCAGGCCGCCAGGGAACAGGCCGACCTGCGCCAGCGCTGCATGCGCAAAATCACCCCCGGACTGGCGCCGGCCAGCGGTCCGCTGCTCGCATTCCACCCGCAGATCGCCGACAACGCGCCCGAGAACTTCCGCTGGAGCTGCGCCCGCGAGCCGGCCTACTGGGCGCTCAGCGAGCGGGAATTGCGGCGACTCCGCGAATGCGAACAACAGCATTACGCCGTGGTCGACGACCCCTGGGCGGTGCTGATCGACCTGGCCGGCCTGCTGCGCGCCCGCAACCAGGCGTTCGACAAACTCACCCGGCACCGCAATGACGACTGGGCAGTGGCCTCTGTGATAAGAGCGGTCGGCGACAGCGACAAGGGCATTCGCCTGCCCGACATGGTCGACTACCCGCGCCTGCAAGCGACCCTGTACGAGCAGGAAAGGGAGTTCGAAGCCCTGGAACAGGACCGGCGGCGCATCGCCGAGTGCTGGAGCCACTGGTTCGACACCCTAGAGGCGGACACCTGCCACAGCCTGGCAAGCGCCTGCAGCCATTTCGACATCGGCGACCCCGCCGCCCGCAGCAGCCTCGAAGCCAGCTTCGCCGCCGCCCTCCTCGGTCCCTCGGCCACCGCGTCGGGCATCAAGGCCATCGAGCGGGCCCTGCGCCCCGGCGCCCAGGACGAACCCTGGCTGCTATGGGCGGTGCTGGGCGTTGCCCAACGCATCGGTGGCGCCGAACTCAAGCAACTGCTGCACATTCCCGAAACCCTGGAAACGCTCACCGGCGACCTGGCGGAGGCCGGCGCCAACATGGCCCGGGCCCTTGCCCTGAGCACCGCCCTCAACCACAGCGCCGGACAACTCGAACGCCTGGCCGTGGCGGCAGCCAGCGAACCCCTACCGGCAGCGCTGGCGCCGGTCCTGGGCGGCCACCTGCGCAACCTCGCCGAGCAGACCGACGAGACCGCCTACGTCCTGATGGCAGCCATGCTCGCCCGCAGCCAGCAACGCCTGGAAGCGGACCCCCTGACCCCGCGCCAGGCCCTGCAATGGCTCAGCCTGCAAATGGGCCAGGAGCACGGCGAGGGCCGCCGCCGCAACCTGCAGAACCAAATGGAGGAACTGGCGCGCCAGGAAGGGCGCGCCGTGCCACACCTGAAACTCCTGCCCAGCCCCCGGCCCGGCCATGCTGCTCCGCTGCCTCCTGCGGAGGCGGCCACGCTACTCAGGGGTCAAGGAGTGTCGCTGGAATTACCCAGAAGTATTGGCGAGATAATCGAAGAGGCGCCGCTGAAGTCGCTGATTTTCCTGGTAGCGGCGTGGAATCTTTGGCAGTCCGGGGAAGAGTGGTTTGACAAGAGAAGGGCTCAGAACTTTATCGCAGCAGGAAGCGCTACGTTGGCAGTAGGAACTGCTTATACCTCAACTATTCAACAAATTAGGGAGTTGGATTGGGAGCACTACACCTCACGGCTTAGTCAAATTGATTCAGCAGCTCAGGAACTTCTGGAGAAAGCGCTGGGAGTTGGTGCAGCCACCATGTTTGGTCAAGCAGTAACCGCTGGCCTCGATACCTTACTCTTCGGCTGGAAAGCTTTGGACACCTACCGCGCCGGCG
This sequence comes from Pseudomonas citronellolis, assembly GCF_001586155.1. NCBI lineage: Bacteria > Pseudomonadati > Pseudomonadota > Gammaproteobacteria > Pseudomonadales > Pseudomonadaceae > Pseudomonas > Pseudomonas citronellolis. The sequence goes on along the minus strand of NZ_CP014158.1, from coordinate 3,492,508 downwards.
ACCTGGATAGTAGCGCCACCTATGCTGGCCTGTCGGGGACCAGTGCAGCCTATGCCCGTGTCTCGTGGCAGGCCATGCAGACATACCGGGCAGCGCGCGCCGCGGTACTGGCTGGCGAGACCAAAGCTCTGACCACCGGCGTTCGCGTGCTCTCGCTGCCCCTGCGCCTGAGCCTGCTGGGGCTGACGGTGACCATACTGGCCGGCCTGGTATCGCTGCTCTTCACCCAGGACACTCCGCTGGAGCGTTGGATCAAGGGCACCCGCTTCGGTATCCGCCCGGCCGACTGGGCCGGCAGCTACCTCACCACCCTGCAGGCTTTCTACCAGGTGGTGCTGCCGGTGCGCATGAGCCTGGAACGACTCGACGAAATCAACCCCTACACCGGCGCCCTGAGCAGCCTCTACCTGTTCATCCGCCTGCCCGGCCAGCGCCAGTACCGCCAGGGCATGCTCAGCTTCGACGGCCAGGAGGAATGGCGACAGGGCGGCCTGTTCGGCTTAGGCAGCGAGCCGGCCGGCTGCCGGCCCCTGGCCTGGGGCGAGGACGACCCCATCCCCTTCCAGCTGGACCAGGGTTCCCGCGCCCTGCCGCCGGAACCGGACGGCAGCCTGCGCCTGCGCCGGGTCTACCACGAGGAAGACGACACCCGGGCGCTCAAGCGCATCCGCGGAACCCTGGTGTATCAGCCCATCGACGGCCTGAGCCTGCCGCCCATCGATATCGACCTGGATTGATTCATGACCGAACCCTACTCGCATCCACTCGAACCCCGCTTGCGCGGAGCATCCGACAGTTGCCTGCTACATGCCGACCAGCCAACCGGTGCGTCCATGATGAGCCTGCCAGATGTGGAGGAACATACGAAGAGCTATATCGCCATCAAACATGGGGATAGCTCGTTCAAAGGCATTCCAACCGGGATGCTGGGAGGGCTGGGCGGTATCTTCGGGCTGGTAACAGCTTGGGCTGCCTATTTGGATCGAGACTGGGAGTGGGTCACCTGCTGTCTACTGGTAGGTTTGATGTCCTTTATCGCCCCCTTTCTCTGGGAAGTTTTACGTCCTCTTCCCCTCCCTCTGGTTATCAACCGCCGAACCCGTGAGCTGTATTACGAGCAGGATGGCAAGCTGTACCACACCCCCTGGGATGGCATTACGGCGGCGGCCTACGAGTTCGCCACCGTAGGCCCTAACTATGGCCGGATGCGCCATGCTGCGCTGGAAGTGCTGATGCACCGCTATGGCCACCCGCAGGAGCGAGTCATCGTTCCCGTGGGTCTCCCCATCGGCAAGCGCTTGTCGATGCAGCAAGGCTTCTGGGAATACCTGCGGGCCTTCATGGACAACGGGCCCTGGTTCGATGCGCGGGGCCGACATAGCGAGTCGTCTGAGTTCAACCTCAGCCTGGTCATCAACAAGAGAAGAACTTCCCTCAGCCTGGACTGGATGCTGCTGAAAGAAGAATACAAGGCCAACAATGGAAAGAACTTCCTAAGTGCGACCCGCTTCCTACTGCTGCTCTCCGGCCCGCTGATGTTTCCCATAGAAGTGATCCAGTATTTCACTTACGACGTCGCCAAGCGCCGCTCCCACCGCCAATGGCCAGAACTGGTCCGCGAACGCCTGCGCCCCGATGGTCCCACCACCCGCCTGATCGATCTGGAGCGGGAGCAAGGGCCAAATGTCTGAGGGACTCCCCGGCAAACCCAACTCGGGCCAGTCCATGACCGAACCCCGTCCACACCCCTTCGAACCTCGCTTGCGCGGGGCATCCGATAGTTGCCTGTTGCATGCCGACCAGCCCACCGGCGTTCCCCTGATGAGCCTGCCGGATGTGGAGGAACATACGCAGAGCCATATCGCCATCAAGCATGGGGATAGTTCGTTCAAAGGTATTCCAACCGGAATGATAGGGGAGATAAACGGCATCCTTGGATTAGTAGGAGCGCTGCATTCCTACATGGAAAGGGATTGGGAATGGCTTACCTATTGCCTACTGTTCGTTTTGATTTCGCTAGTTGTCCCCTTTCTCTGGGAAGTTTTACGCCCCCTCCCCCTCCCCCTGGTTATCAACCGCCGAACCCGTGAGCTGTATTACGAGCAGGACGGCAAGCTGTATCACTCCCCCTGGGATGGCATTACGGCGGCAGCCTACGAGTTCGCCACCGTGGGCCCTAACTATGGCCGGATGCGCCATGCTGCGCTGGAAGTGCTGATGCACCGCTACGGCCACCCACAGGAGCGAGTCATCGTTCCCGTGGGCCTACCCATCGGCAAGCGCCTGTCGATGCAGCAAGGCTTCTGGGAATACCTGCGGGCCTTCATGGACAACGGTCCCTGGTTCGATGAACAGGGACGACACAGCGAGTCGGATGCGTTGATACGAAGCCTGACGGACACGAACTCATCCGGTCAGCTCATAGGCGCCTTTTGGGCAGTGCTCGTCGAAAAATACAAGGCCAACAAGGGGCGTAACTATCTCGAATACAGCGATGTTGTAGGCATAGTGGGCGGCGCTTTTTTTGCGCCCATGTTCGCCATCCAGAAGTTTACCTACGACGTCGCCAAGCGCCGCTCCCGCCGCCAATGGCCCGAGCTGGTCCGCGAACGCCTGCGCCCCGATGGTCCCAGCACCCGGCTGATCGATCTGGAGCGGGAACAGGGGCTGGATGTCTGAGCCCCCACCTCGCAACGACACGCCCCTTGCGCACCAGCGACTCGCCGCCCGGCTCAGCGCTCCGCCAGCTTCAGGTTGCGCGCGTACCACGGCCGCCGCGGCGCGCGCTTGAGCCAGCCCTTGCGCTCGTCGTCTTCGGTGAGGATGACGCGCAGCGCCAGTTTCATGGTCTCCACGTCCAGGGCCAGGTCGCTGCTGCTCGCCTGCAGGTCGGAGAGGCCGCAGCCGTGGGTGGATGGGCCCAGCCAGGGGTCGTCGATCTCCACCCAGCGGCCGCGGGCGAACCAGGGCATGCCCAGCACCTCGGCGCGGCGCACCTCGCCCGGGTGGAAGCGCTCGTGGGCGCGGAACCAGTCCTCGATGCGGTCGTCGATCCAGCCGTGGAAGCACCAGAACACCGGGTTCACGTGGGACGAGAAGGGGTCGCCGAGGAAGTCGTTCTCGCGCAGGAACCAGCGCGGCGCGAAGTCGGCGTAGTTGCGGTCGGTCATCAGCGGCGCGCCGTTGGACGGGTCGCGCGTCACGCTGGCCCAGCGCATGTGCAGCCAGTCGTGCAGGCCCAGTTCCAGCTCCGAGCCGAACTGGCCCAGGGTGAGCTTCGCCAGGTAGGCCGGGTCCTGGTACTGCGACTCCCAGACCTGGAAATTGCCGTGGTAGGCATCGGCGCTCTTCAGGCCGCGCAGCCACTGGCTGTATTCGTCATCGTCCACCGCCACCCAGGCCGGCGGCACCGAGCAGCCGTCGGCGTTCTCGAAGTAGCGGATGAAGCCGGCGCGGTCGTATTCCAGCGGCACCGCCGGCGGCGGCAGGCGCTGCCAGGACGGCAGGTCCTGCAGCGAGCGAGCCTTGGCCAGCATGCGGCGGTGCATGAAGAGGAAATCGATGCCCGAGGCGTTGCGGTCCTTGTGCCGGCCGCGCGCGTCGCGTTCGGCGTCCAGCGGCCCGGGCTGCCAGCCCACGCCGCGCAGGGCGTTGCGCTGGGCCTCGTCGAGGTGGTGCCACTTGTCCCGCGAGGCATGCCAGAGCTGGTGGAACAGGCGGTGCTGCGGCGACACCAGCCAGGCCAGCAGCGCCTCGTTGAGCGGCAGGCGCTCGCGGGCCAGGGGAAAGGGGCGTTTTTTGGCGACGAAGCGGCAGTCCTGCTGCGGCAGGGACAGGTCTCGGTCCAGGCGCTGGAGGCGGCCGCTGAGGGTGCCGTCGCCGGCGTTGGCGAAGTTGTCCCACACCTCGTCGAACACGGCGCTGCATTCGTGGCCGGGCGCGTTGTCCTCGCCCAGCAGGCGCCAGCGGATGTTCGCCGAGCTGGCGCCGACCAGGTCGCCGAGCACTCGGTAGCGCGGCTGTTCCGTGCCGCGCAGGCGCTCGGGGGTGTCCAGCCAGCCGATCAGCCCGCGCCCGCGTGGGCCGCAGTCGAGGATCAACTGCAGGCCTTCGGCGGGCAGGCCCGGCAGCCCGGGCCCGGCATCGAGCAGGCGCAGGTCCCAGATGCCGCGCAGGCGGTCGGCCAGGCGCAGCTCGGCGCCGGCGCTGGTTTCCAGGCTGGCTTCGCCGGGCGTCTCCGGCTCCCGCGCGTCCAGCTCGCGGCGTTGCAGTTCGCGGTAGCCGAAGTAAGCCGCCGTCGGCAACGCCGCCGCCCCCGTCACTGCCAGGGCCGCCATGAAACCGCGTCGAGAAACCGTCATCGTCCGTCCTGTGTCCGTCGCCAAGCAGGCTGTACCGAGGCTAGAACGGTCGGCCCGGCGGCAAATTTAGCGGCGCGCCGGCGCTAAATTTCCGCCCGCACGCCTCGTCCTCCCCCACAGGCGATGCCCTGCCCCGGGCTGCCATCCGACTCCAACGCTGACTGGGACGGCAATGACTAGCACCCGCACGAAAAAGATCCTCTGGCTCACCCTGCCCCTGCTCGTACTGGCCCTCGTGGCGGGCGCCGCGGCCTGGCTGCTGCTGGCCCGCGCCCAGCCCTACCCGCGCGAGGTGATGGCCCACGCCGAGGCGCTGCACGAGCGCATCCTGTCTTTCGACAGCCGGGTGACCGTCCCCCTGGACTTCGGCACCGAAGGCCACGAGGCCGACCGAGACGGCCCCTCGCAGCTGGACCTGGTCAAGGCCGGGCGCGGCCGCCTGTCCGGCGCAGCCCTGGCGATCTTCGGCTGGCCGGAGATGTGGAGCGGCCCCGACGCCCCGCACAAGCCCACGCCGGGCTTCGTCGACGAGGCGCGGCACCAGCAGGAAATCCGCTACAGGATTCTCACCGGCATGGTCCGCGACTTCCCCGAGCGGGTGGGCATCGCCTACACGCCGGAGGACTTCCGCCGCCTGGCCATGGAAGGCAAGTTCGCCATCGTCATGAGCATGCTCAACGCCTACCCGCTGGGCGACGACCTGTCCCAGCTGGACCTGTGGGCGGCTCGCGGCATGCGCATGTTCGGCTTCAACTACGTGGGCAACAACAGCTGGTCCGACTCCTCCCGCCCCCTGCCCTTCTTCAACGATTCGCCCGACGCCCTGGGCGGCCTCTCGCCCCTGGGCAAGCAGGCGGTGCAACGGCTCAATGACCTGGGGGTGATCATCGACGTCTCGCAGATGTCGACCAGGGCACTGGAGCAGGTCGCCGCCCTCAGCCGCGCGCCCATCGTCGCCTCGCATTCGGCGCCGCGGGCGCTGGTGGACATCCGCCGCAACCTCAGCGACCACGAAATGCAGCTGATCAAGGACAGCGGCGGGGTCATCCAGGTGGTCGGCTTCCCGGCCTACCTGCGCCCGCTGAGCAAGCCCACCCTGGAGAAGCTCGACGCCCTGCGCGCGCGCTTCGACCTGCCGCCGCTGGCCGGCCTGGACTACGCCCTGATGCCCGGCGACCCGGTGATCGCCATCTGGCCGGAGAAGAAGTTCGGCGAATACGCCAGCAGCCTCTACGGCATCCTCGACGAGGAGCCCAAGGCCGGTCTGGCGGACTTCGTCAACGCCATCGACTACACGGTGAAGAAGGTCGGCATCGACCACGTCGGCATCAGCTCCGACTTCAACGACGGCGGCGGCCTGGACGGCTGGAAGGACGAGAGCGAAATCCGCAACGTCACCGCCGAGCTGATCACCCGCGGCTACTCCGACGCCGACATCGCCAAGCTCTGGGGCGGCAACTTCCTGCGCGTATGGGGCGAGGTGCAGAAGCGCGCCAAACCGCCCGTCGCCACCCGCTGAACCGCGCCAAGGACATTCCATGAACGACCGCCGTACCTTCCTCAAGCAGGCCGGGCTGCTCGCCGCCAGCCTGCCCCTGCTGCAGACTTCCGACCTGGCCCTGGCCGCCGCCGCGCCGGCCGGCGCGGACAAGTGGCAGGCCTTGCGCCGGCAATTCGACCTCGACCCGAACTACCTGCACTTCGCCAACTTCCTGCTGACCTCGCACCCGCGCCCGGTGCAGCAGGCCATAGACGCGCTGCGCGCGCGCTTCAACGCCAACCCCGGCGAGGCGGTGGACTGGGACCGCGAGGAAATCTGGAAATACGAGGACGAGACGCGCGCCTGGGCCGGCCGCTACTTCGGCGTCAAGCCGGCGCAGGTGGCCCTCACCGGCAGCACCACCGACGGCCTCGCCGCCATCTACGGCGGCCTGCTGGTGGCGCCGGGCAAGGAAATCCTCACCTCCAGCCACGAGCACTATTCCACCTACACCACCCTGGAATACCGCCACAAGCGCATGGGCACACAGGTACGCGAATTTCCCCTGTTCAAGGACCCGCACGGGGCATCGGCCGACGAAATCCTCGCCAATATCCACCGCAACATCCGCCCCGAGACGCGGGTGCTGGGCATGACCTGGGTGCAGTCGGGCAGTGGCGTGAAGCTGCCGGTGCGCGAGATCGGCCAATTGGTGGCCGAGGCCAACCGCAACCGCGACGCCGCCGAGCGGATCATCTACGTGGTCGACGGCGTGCACGGCTTCGGCGTGGAGGACGCGAACTTCGCCGACTTCGGCTGCGACTACTTCATCGCCGGCACCCACAAGTGGCTGTTCGGCCCGCGCGGCACCGGCGTCATCATCGCCCGCGAGGAGCAGCTGCAGGAGCACCTGGTGCCAAGCATCCCCACCTTCACCCGCGCCGACAGCTTCGGCACCCTGATGACCCCCGGCGGCTACCACGCCTTCGAGCACCGCCTGGCATTGGGCAAGGCCTTCGAGCTGCACCTGCAGCTGGGCAAGGCCGACGTCCAGGCGCGCATCCACCAGCTCAACGGCTACCTCAAGCAGCGCCTGGCCGAGCACGCGAAAGTGCGCCTGGTCACGCCGACCAGCCCGGAACTCTCCTCCGGCTTCACCTTCTTCCGCGTCGACGGCCGCGACTGCGACGCCGTGGCCCGGCACCTGATGGCGCACAAGGTGATCAGCGACGCCGTGGACCGCGACGTCGGCCCGGTGGTGCGCCTGGCGCCCAGCCTGCTCAACGACGAGGCGCAGATCGACCGGGTGCTGGACATTCTCGCTCCGCAGCTCGCCTGACCCGCTTCCCACTTCACGAGAACCGCCATGCACGCATTACCGCCCCTGGCCCTGGCCACCCTGCTCCTGGCCGCCCCCACCGCTTTCGCCGCCGAGGCGCACAAGCCGGGCGCCGTGTTCAAGGACTGCAAGGACTGCCCCGAGATGGTGGTGCTGCCCGCCGGCAGCTTCACCATGGGCACCCCGGACGACGAGACGGGCCGCCAGCCGGACGAAGGCCCATTGCACACCGTGACCTTCGCCCGGCCCTTCGCCATCAGCCGCTACCAGGTCACCGCCGCCGAGCTGGACGCCTACCTGAAGGCCACCGGCGTGCGCCTGGCCAACGGCGACACCCGCCCCGGCCGCGAATGCATCGCCGGCAAGCCGCGCTACAGGCAGGGCCCGCGCCAGCCGGCGGTGTGCGTCGACTACGAGGACGTGAAGGGCTACGCGGCCTGGCTGTCGAAGAAGACCGGCCAGCATTACCGGATGATCAGCGAAGCCGAACGCGAATATGCCGCCCGCGCCGGCAGCGCCGGGCCCTTCCCGTTCCCCTTCGACGAGGGCAAGGAGTACAGCATCGCCAAGCACGCCAACACCTACGGCGCCGCCGACGGCTACAACTTCACCTCGCCGGCGGGCAGCTTCCCGCCCAACGCCTTCGGCGTGTACGACATGCACGGCAACGTCTACGAATGGGTCGCCGACTGCTGGCACGACAACTACGACGGCGCCCCCAGCGACGGCAGCGCCTGGATCGACAGCGACTGCAAGCTGGTGCAGATCCGCGGCAACGACTGGGGCGAGGCGCCGATCTTCTCCCGCTCGGGCAACCGCAACAACGCCTACAAGAGCGACCGCGGCGACTGGATAGGTTTCCGCGTCGCCCGCGAACTCTGAGCGCGGCCTCGGCGGCCGACCGGCTAATTTTCCCGCGCCCGCGCTCGTTACCGGGGTGGGCGCCACTTCAACCTTCGCATCCCGTGCGTCGCGCCCCGACGCGCCGAGGTAACCCCATGTCCGCAACGCAGCGCAGCGCCACCCGGGAACTCCTGGGTATCCTCAAGCCCTTCTGGGCGACCCTCGCCCTGTCCATCGCCCTGGGCGTGGTCGGCGGCATCAGCATCACCGCCCTGCTCACCGCCATCAATCGCGTGCTGAACGCCAAAGGCGGCATGACCCAGGGCATGATGTTCGCCTTCGCCGCCATCTGCGCCCTGGCCCTGCTCAGCTCGATCCTGTCGAACGTCGGCACCAACTACGTCGGCCAGAAGGTGATCGCGCGGCTGCGCAAGGACCTCGGCGGCCGGGTGCTCTCGGCGCCCATCGAGCAACTCGAACGCTACCGCAGCCACCGCCTGATCCCGGTGCTCACCCACGACATCGACACCGTCAGCGACCTGGCCTTCGGCCTGCCACAGCTGATCATCTCGCTGACCGTCACCCTCGGGTGCCTTGGCTACCTGGCGACCCTGTCCCTGCCGATGTTCCTCGTCGCCGCCGGCGCCGTGGTCCTCGGCACCATCGCCCAGTACATCGCCCGCGGCCGCGGCCTGGCCGGCTTCGAACAGGCGCGAGAACAGGAAGACCTGCTGCAGAAGCACTACCGGGGCATGGCCGAAGGCGCCAAGGAACTGCGCATCCACCGCCCGCGCCGGCAACGCCTGCACCGCCACCAGCTGGGCGAGACCGCCGACAACATCTGCCGCCTGCAGGTACGCTCGGTGAACATCTTCCTCGCCGCCAGCACCTTCGGCTCGCTGCTGTTCTTCGTGGTGATAGGCGCCACCCTCGCCGTGCAGACCTGGTGGCCGACCAGCGATCGCAGCGTGCTCAGCGGCTTCATCATGACCCTGCTGTTCATGAAGGGCCCGCTGGAAAGCGTGCTCGGCCTGCTGCCGCTGCTCGGCCGCAACCGCATCGCCCTGCGCCGCATCGCCGAGCTCAATGAGCGCTTCTCCAACCCCGAGCCCTACCTGCTGCTGGAGGGCGACGCGCGGGAGCCGGCCATGGAGCCCCTGCGCACCCTGGAGCTGCGCGACGTGCGCTACGCCTACCCGGCGGTGGGCGACGCCCCGCCCTTCGTCATGGGTCCGCTGAACCTGAAGATCGAGGCCGGCGAGATGCTCTTCGTCGTCGGCGAGAACGGCGGCGGCAAGACCACCCTGATCAAGCTGCTGCTGGGCCTGTACACGCCCCACAGCGGCGAGGTGCTGGTCAACGGCAAGGTCGTCGAGGCCAGCAGCCGCGACGATTACCGGCAACTGTTCACCACCATTTTCGCCGACTTCTTCCTTTTCGAGGAGCTGATGGACGGGCAGCGCGACATACCCGCCGAAGCCGCGCGCTACCTGGAGCGCCTGGAGATCGCACACAAGGTCGGGGTGGCCGACGGCGCCTTCACCACCACCGACCTCTCCACCGGCCAGCGCAAGCGCCTGGCCCTGGTGCATGCCTGGCTGGACCAGCGGCCGATCCTGGTGTTCGACGAATGGGCCGCCGACCAGGACCCAACCTTCCGCCGCATCTTCTACACCGAGCTGCTGCCCGACCTGAAGCGCCAGGGCCGGACACTCATCGTCATCTCCCACGACGACCGCTATTTCGACGTTGCCGACCAGTTGGTGCGCATGGAGCAGGGGCAACTGGTCAGCGAGCGGGCCCTGGCCTGAGGGCCGGGCCACAGCCCTCCCCGGCCGGATGCCTCGGGCGCCAAGGCGGCGCCCGAGGCATCCGATGGCAGAGCGCCACTTTTTTCTAAATTCCGCTGCGCCTGGTTCGTTATCAGGGCGAATGCCGTCAGAGCAACTGCATCTTCATAAAAATAATGCTTCTCATCAGCATATAGATTCTGCATCTACCATAAGGAGTCCGTCCCCCATGTCCCGCCCCCGCATCAGCCGAAGCCGGCTGGCCAAGGCCATCCACCCCGTTGCCCCCCAGCGCCGGCTGTTGCCCGGCGCCCTGCTCGCCGCCCTGCTGAGCGCCGGCGTGGCCCACGCCGAGCCGGTGAAGCTGGACATTCCCGCCCAGTCGCTGGCCAGCGCCCTGCGCGAGTTCGGCAAGCAGGCCGGCCTGGAAGTCCTCTACAGCCCGGACGTGGTCAAGGGCGTGAAGTCCAGGGGAGTCAGCGGCTCGCTGGAGCCCGAGGAGGCTCTGGACACGCTGCTGCAGGGCAGTGGCATCTCCTATCACCGCGAAGGCAACACCATCACCCTCAGCGCGGTCACCTCCGACCTGCTGCAGATGGGCGCGGTGACCATCGAGGGCCGAGGGCTGGGCGCCACCACCGACGGCACCGGCTCCTATACCACCGGCCTGGTGTCGAGCATCACCAAGCTGCCGCTGACGCCGCGGGAAACCCCGCAGACGGTCACCGTGATGAGCCGCCAGCAGATGGACGACTTCGGCCTCAACAGCATCGACGACGTCATGAAGCACACCCCGGGCGTCACCGTGCAGAAGCTCGACAGCGAGCGTAGCGCCTACTGGGCGCGCGGCTCGCAGATCACCAACTTCCAGTACGACGGCATCCCCTCCTACCTGGATACCGCCTACGCCGACGGCAAGACCCTCAGCGACATGGCCATCTACGACCGCATCGAGGTGATCAAGGGCGCCACCGGCCTGCTCACCGGCAGCGGCCAGCCCGGCGCGGCCCTGAACCTGATCCGCAAGCGCCCGACCCGCAGCTTCGCCGGCCACGTGTCGCTGGGCGCCGGCTCCTGGGACAACTACCGCGGCGAGCTGGACGTCGGCGGCCCGCTGACCGACGAAGGCAACATCCGCGGACGCTTCGTCACGGCCTACCAGGACAAGAACTCCTACATGGACCGTTACGAGCAGAAGAACTCCACCTACTACGGCATCCTCGAAGCCGACCTGACGCCGAGCACCCTGTTCAGCATCGGCATGGACTACCAGGACACCACCCCCACCGCCTCCAACTGGGCCGGGGTGCCGCTGTTCTACTCCGACGGTTCCAAGACCGACTTCTCGCGATCCTTCAACCCCGGCGCCAACTGGAGCTCCTGGGAACAGTACAACCGCACGGTCTTCGCCACCCTCGAGCACACGCTGGAGAACAACTGGACGCTCAAGCTGCACCTGAACCACCAGGAAAGCGGCTACCACGCCCCGCTGGGCTCCGCCGGCGGCGGCTACCCGGACCCGGTCACCGGCGAAGGCGGCATCCTCTTCCACGGCAAGTACACCGGCGACACCCGCCGCGACTCGGTGGACATGTATGCCTCCGGCCCCTTCGAACTGTTCGGCCGCGAGCACGAGGCGGTGTTCGGCTACAACGCCTCGCGCTCGGTGACCAAGGGCAACGGCTACTGGGACTACCCCACCCCCTACGACTCCAGCATCCCCAACATCTTCACCTGGAACGGCAAGTTCCCCGAGCCGGACTGGGGCTCCAAGGCCAACCTGAAGAACTACTCGCAGCTGCACCAGTCTGGCTACTACGGCACCGTGCGCCTGAAGCCGACCGACGACCTGGCGCTGATCGCCGGCGCCCGCGTGGCCGACTACCACGACAGCGCCGAGCAGATCTCCGACAGCCAGTACGGCTACTACGTCACCCCGCAGAGCACCCGCAAGAGCGGCGTGGTGGTGCCCTATCTCGGCGCGGTGTACGACCTGAACGACAACTACTCGGTGTACGCCAGCTACACGGGCATCTTCCAGCCGCAGCAACTGCGCGACATCAACGACAAGCCGCTGGAGCCCGAAGAAGGCAAGAGCTACGAGCTGGGCGTGAAGGGCGAGTTCTACGACGGCCTGCTCAACGCCAGCTTCGCGGTGTTCGAGTCGCAGCAGGACAACCTCGCAGTCGAGACCAGCGACGTCACCCCTTCCGGCGGCATCGCCTACGAAAGCGTCGACGGCACCAAGACCCGCGGCTTCGAGGCGGAGGTTTCCGGCGAGCTCCTGCCGGGCTGGCAGCTGCAGGCCGGCTACACCCACGCGGTCAGCCGCGACAAGGACGGCCACCGCATCCGCACCCTCAACCCGGACCAGCTGTTCCGCCTGTACACCACCTACCAGCTGCCGGGCGAGCTGAACCAGTTCACCGTCGGCGGCGGCGCCAGCTACCAGAGCAAGATCTGGACGAACGTCAGCGACCAGAACTACGAAACGGTGAAATACACCCAGGGCAGCTACTGGCTGGTGGACCTGATGACGCGCTACCAGGTCACCGACAACCTGTCGGCCACGCTCAACCTGAACAACGTGTTCGACAAGAAGTACTTCAGCAACCTCGGGTTCTACAACACCGGCTACTACGGCGAGCCGCGCAACCTGATGCTCACCACCCGCTGGGACTTCTGAGCGAACCGCAGGCCGTCGGCCTGAACGACAACGCCGTTTCCCTTCGCGGGGAAACGGCGTTTTCGTGTCTGCGCGACAGGTGATGATGGGTATCGCTTCGCTCAACCCATCCTACGCAGGATGACTCCGGACTCACCGCCTGTCCCTTCAGGGAGAGGGCTGGGCTGAGGGTTGCGGACTGTCTTGCCGGCTGCGCCGAGGCGCTTTCCGTAGGATGGGTTGAGCCTTGGCGAAACCCATGCGGCCACGGTGATGGGTATCGCTTCGCTCAACGCCATCCTACGGGTTGTGTTTGCCGGGGGGCGTAGGAGCGGACTCTGTCCGCGATTGGACTCGCCGCCCGCTCCGAGGGCACCCTCTCCCTCCGGGAGAGGGCTGGGGTGAGGGAAGCAACCGGCAAAACGCTCACCCCACCAGCCAACGATCCAGCCAGGCAGCCTGGCTGGCATGGATGGCGGCCACCTCTCCCACCAGCCCGTGCATGCGCATGAAGTCGTGGGTCAGGTCCGGGCGCAGGTCCAGGGTGAGGTCGTTGCCTGCTTCGCGCAGGCGCTCGGCCAGCGCCAGGCCTTCGTCGTACAGCGGGTCGTGGCCGGCCAGCGCCAGGTGGACCGGCGGCAGGCCGTCCAGGCTCGGCGCCAGCAGTGGCGAGAAGCGCCAGTCGAGGCGGTCCTGCGGGTTGCGCGCGTAGCTGTCGTAGAACCATTCCAGGGTCGCGCTCTCCAGCAGATAGCCGCTGGCGTAGCGCTGGTGCGAGGGGCGCTGGCGGCTGGCGTCGGCCACCGGGTAGGCCAGCAGCAGCGCGCGCGGTCGCAGCGCCGCGGTTTCGGGCGCGGCGGCGGCCTGCAAGGCCAGCACCAGGGCCAGGCTGGCACCCACGCTGTCGCCGCCGAAGGCCACCCGCGCGGGGTCCAGGCCCAGGGTCGCGCCCTGCTCGCGCAGCCAGACCAGGGCGTCCGCCACGTCCTCCAGCGCCGTGGGGAAGCGCCAGGCCGGCGCCAGGCGGTAATCCACCGCCAGCACCGCGCAGCGGCTCGCCAGTGCCAGACGCCGGCAGAGGGCGTCGTGGGAGTCCAGGCTGCCGACCACGTAGCCGCCGCCGTGCAGGTACAGCAGCACCGGCGCCGGGCGTGGCGCACCGCTGCGCCGGTAGAGACGGGCCGCGAGTTCCTGGCCGTCGCGGCTGGGGTAGTTCAGCCGCTCGACCTCCAGGCCGGCGGCGACGGGGCTGTCGAGCGACAGCGAGGCCGCCTCGAAATCGCGCCGCGCGCGTTCTGCGCCGAGGTCCTGGAAGGCCTGGCTCTTGCCGCTCAGGCGGCCCAGTTCGACCAGCTCGAGAAAGGCCTCGAGATCCGGATGTAGGGACATGCAATCACTCCGCAGGAAGACCGGCGCCAGCCAGGAGGTACCCTGGCCGGCGCGTTGGGGAAGGTTTCAGGCCAGCGCCGTGCGGCTCGCCAGCGCCTGGCGCAGGGCGGCGATGAAGCGCGGGTGGCGCGGCAGCTCGAAGTGGCCGGCGTCGATCGCCTCGTGCAGCGCCTGGCGCCCCGGCAGCAGCGGTATTTGGCGCTGCGCGGCCCACCAGCAGTGCGTGGCGACGCGGGTGGCCGGCAGCGACGGCAGCGCCAGGGACAACTGCTTCAGCCGCCAGGCGACGAGGAAGACTCGCGCCAGCTCGTCCGCCCCCAGGGCCGCGTAGGCGCTGTCGCCATTGGCGCGGGCCAGGGCCGCGGCCGTCCGCCGCGCCACCTCGGCGGCTTGCGGCGCGGCGCTCGGCGCTTCGTCCTCCGCCGCCCCCGGCGGCAGGCCCAGGACCACGCCGAGGAAGGCCTCGAGGTCGTCCTGCCAGCTGCCGTCGGCCACGCCCTCCTCGCCCGGCACGTAGCTGTCGAGCAGGCCGAGGAAGGCCACTTCCTGGCCCTGGCGCTCCAGCTCCGCGGCCACCAGCGTCGCCAGGGTGCCGCCCAGCGACCAACCGAACAGGTGGTACGGGCCCCGGGGCTGCTGCTGGCGGATGTACTGGGCGTAGTCGATGGCCATGCCCTCCAGCGAATCGTCCGTCCACTCGCCGCTCAGCAGCATGCGGCACTGCACCGCCTGCACCGGGTGGCTGCCCTCCAGCGCGCGGGCCAGGGGTTCGTAGTCGAACACGGTGCCGAAGCCCGCATGCAGGCAGAACAGAGTCGCCTCGGCGCCGGCGCCGTTGAGCGCTAGCAGCGGGTTCAAGTCCTGTTCCCCCGCCTCGCCGCAGAGGGCGCCGATGCTGGGTTTCTGCATCAGGTCGCGCAGGCGCAGCTCCAGGCCCAGCTCCGGCGCCTGGCGGACCCTGGCGATGACCTTGAGCGCCTGCAGCGAATCGCCGCCCAGCTCGAAGAAGTTGTCGTCCAGGCCCACCCGCTCGACGCCCAGGATTTCCGCCCAGATGGCCGCCAGGCGCCGCTCCCGGTCGTTGCGCGGGGCCAGGTAGGCGCGCTCGCTGGCCGCCTCCGGCGCCGGCAGGGCCTGGCGATCGAGCTTGCCGTTGGGCAGCAGCGGCAGGCGCTCCAGGCACAACAGGCGCGCCGGCAGCATGTACTCCGGCAGGCGCTGGCGCAGCGCCGCCAGCAGCCCGGCCTCGCTGCCCGGGGGGGCCACCGCGTAGCCCAGCAGTTGCCGGCCCTGCTCGCCGTCGCGGGCGATCACCGCGGCGTCGCGCACCGTCTCCAGGGCGCGCAGGGCGGCTTCGATCTCGCCCAGCTCGATGCGGAAGCCGCGGATCTTCACCTGGTGGTCGAGGCGGCCGAGGTAGTCGTGCAGGCCGTCGTCACGCTCGCGCACCAGGTCGCCGCTGCGGTACAGGCGCTCGCCGTTGCCGAAGGGGTCGGGAACGAAGCGCTCGGCGGTGAGGGCGGGACGGCCGAGGTAGCCGCGCGCCAGGTAAGCGCCGCCGAGATACAGCTCGCCGGCCACGCCGGCAGGCAGCGCGTTCAGGTCGCCATCCAGCAGGCGCAGGCGGCGCGGGCCCACGCCCCTGCCGATGGGGGCGTAGGCGGCGTCGCAATGGGCGTCGCCGTCGGCGCGCCAGAGCAGCGGCGTGACCACCGTCTCGGTCGGGCCATAGCCGTTCACCAGGCGCCGCGGTCGCAAGGCGCGCTTGGCCCGTTCGAAGCTGGCCTCGGCGACGGCGTCGCCGCCGAAGCAGTAGGTGCCCACCCGCGGCGCCCAGCCCTGGCGCTCGGCCTCCTCGGCCAGTTGCAGCAGGTAGGCCGGCGGGAAGCAGGCCACGTCCACCCGGTGTTCGCGCATGGCCTCCAGGGTCTGCGCGGGAGTCCACAGCTCCTCGTCGCGCAGCAGCAGGCTGCCGCCGTGGCCGAGCACGCTGAGCCAGCGTTCGTGGGCGCCGTCGAAGGCGAAGGAGAGGAAATGCAGTTCGCAGGTCCGCTCGTCCAGCTCGTACAGCGCGCCTATGGCGCGGCAGTGCCGGGCGATGGGGCCGTGGGCCACGGCCACGCCCTTGGGCGTGCCGGTGGAGCCGGAGGTGTAGATCAGGTAGGCCAGGTTGTCCTCGTGCAGCTGGACGGCCGGCGCCCGCGCCGGCAGCGCGTCGAGCTCCGCCTGCAACGCGTCCAGGTCGGCGCGGGCCAGCCCCTCGGGCAGGCCGAGCCGTTCGCCCAGGGCCTGGCGCGTCAGCAGCAGCGCCATGGCCGAGTCGCGTACCAGGAAGGCCAGGCGCTCGGCCGGGTAGCCGAGGTCCAGCGGCACGTAGGCCGCGCCGGCCTTGAGCACCGCCAGCAGGCCCACCAGCAGTTCGCAGGAGCGCTCCAGCGCCACCCCCACCCGCGCCTCGGGGCCGATGCCCTGGGCGCGCAACCAGTGCGCCAGTTGGCTGGAGCGGCGGTCCAGTTCGGCGTAGCTCATGCGCTGGCCGGCGCAGACCAGCGCGGTGGCCTGCGGCTGGCGCGCCGCCCAGTCGCCGATGCGCTGTGGCAGCAGCGCGGCCGGCGTCTCCTGCGGCAAGGCGCGGATGCCGGGCGGCGGCTCCAGGCCGAGGCAGCCCAGGGCGCGCCCGGCGTCCTCCAGCAGGGCCAGCAGCAGGTGCTCGAAATGCCGGCGGATGGCCAGAACGCCTGCGTCGGCGAACGACTGGCGCAGGTAGAGGAATTCGATGCTGAGGGTCTCGCCCAGGTGCACCGCCAGGTCCATGGGGAAGTGCGTGACGTCGCGCATGTTCGACTCGCCGAAGCGCAGCCCGCCGCCGGCGGCCTCCTGCAGGCGGCGGTCCAGCGGGTAGTTCTCGAACACCACCAGGCTGTCGAACAGCGGTTGCCCGCCCTGCCCGGCCCAGCGCTGGATGTCGTGCAAGGGCGCCTGCTCGTGCTCGCGGGCCTCGACGTTATAGTGCTGCAGTTGCCGCAGCCAGTCGCCCACCCGCTGCGTCGGCTCGATGCGTTGGATCACCGGCACCGTATTGATGAACAGCCCCAGCAGGTTCTCCGCGCCGGGCAGCGCCGCCGGGCGCCCGGCCACGGTGGCGCCGAAGGCCACGCTGGCCTGGCCGGTGTGGCGCTGCAGCAGCAACAGCCAGGCCGCCTGCACCAGGGTGTTGGCCGTCACCCGCTGGGCCTGGGCGAAGGCCTGCAGGCGGCGCGTGGTCGGCGCATCGAAGGTGGAGTAGATGGCCGCGTGGCCGCTGCGCCCGCCTTCGGGCCGCGGCGCCATGCCGGGCGCCAGGTAGCAGGGTTCGTCCAGCTGCGCCAGGCGTTCGCGCCAGAAGCGCTGCAGCTGCTCGCCATCGAGCCGCTGCAGCCAGCCGATGTAGTCGGCATAGCGCCCCCGCGGCGCCGGCAGCGTCTCGCCGGCATACAGCCCGAGCACCTCGCCGACCAGCTGCGAGCTGCTCCAGCCGTCCAGCAGGATGTGGTGGCTGGTCCAGATCAGTTGCCAGGCATCGTCCTCCAACCGCGCCAGGGTGATGCGCTGCAGCGGCGGCGCGGCGAAATCGAAGCCCTGGGCGCAGTCCTGCGCCGCCAGCTCGGCCACCTGCGCCGCAGCGTCCGCCGCGGCGCGGCAGTCCACCTCGCGGATCGGCACCGGCGCCTGGCGCAGCACGAACTGCAGGGGCTCGCCGAGCCCCGCCTGCCAGAGGAAACCGCTGCGCAGTATCGCGTGGCGCGCGCAGGCCTGCTGCCAGCAGGCAGCGAAGCGCGCCGGGTCGAGGCCGTCGACGCGGATGCTCAACTGGTTGACGTACAGCCCCGGCTCGCTGTCTTCGAGGCTGTGGAAGAGCATGCCCTTCTGCATCGGCGACAGCGGGTAGATGTCCTCCACCCGTGCCAGCTCCAGCGGCAGGGCGTCCAGCGCGGCCTGGTCGAGGCCGGCCAGGGGGAAGTCCTCCGGGCGCGCCTGGCCGCGGGCGCCCAGGCAATGCTCCAGCAGGGCGCGCAGTTCGTCCTCCAGGGACGCGGCCAGGCCCTCCACCACGCCGGCGTCGAACAGCGCGCTGCTGTAGGTCCAGTACAGGTGCAGCTCGCCGCCGTACACCTGGCCGTTGATCGCCAGCCAGTTGTCCAGCGGCGAACCTTCGGCGCGCTCGGCGCCGGGCGATTCGCCCGCCGGCTGCAGCGGGCCCTGGGCGGCGAGGCTGCGGTCGAGTTGGCCGAGGTAGTTGAAGGTGATGCGCGGCGCCGGCAGAGCGGCCAGCTCGGCCTGCGCGCGGGCATCGCCCAGGTAGCGCAGCGCGCCGAAGCCCAGGCCCTTGTCCGGCACTGCGCGCAATTGGTCGCGCACCGCGCGGATGGCCGCGCCGGGCTCGGCGGGCACGCTCAGACACAGCGGGAACAGGCTGGTGAACCAGCCGAGGCTGCGGGTCAGGTCGATGCCGTCGAACAGGTCCTCGCGGCCATGCCCTTCCAGCTGCACCAGCATGGACGGCTCGCCGCTCCAGCGCGTCACCACACGCGCCAGGGCGCACAGCAGCAGGTCGTTGACCTGGGTGCGGTAGGCGCCGGGAGCATCCTGCAGCAGTTGGCGGGTCGCCTCGGCGTCCAGCCGCGTACAGGCACTGGCGGCCAGGCGGCCGTCGAGGGCGCCTGGCGGAAGCTCGGCGGGCACGCCGGGCAGCCCCGCGGGGGCGCCATCGAGCTGGGCGCGCCAGTAGTCCAGTTGCTCGCGGGCGGCGCCGCTGGCATAGCCTTGCAGGGCGGCGTGCCAGTCCTGCAGGGAGCTGGTACGCGGCGGCAGCTGCGCCGGCTGGCCCTCCAGTTGCTGCTGGTAGAGCCCCTGCAGGTCTTCCAGCAGGATGCGCCAGGACACGCCATCCACCAGCAGGTGGTGGATGGCCAGCAACAGGCGCTGGCTGCCGTCGGCCATGTCCACCAGCAGCGCGCGCAGCAGCTGGCCGTCCAGGCGCAGGCTGGCCTGGGCCGCCGTGCACAGTGCTTCCAGCTCGGCGGCGTCGCGTGCCTGCCGGCGCCACAGCAGCGGGTCCTGTCGCTGCAACTGCCGTTGGCTTGCCGCGTCGCGGTAGACGCCATGCCACTGGGGATGCGCCACGAAGCCCAGGCGCAGGGCGTCGTGCTGTTCCACCAGGGCCGCCAGGGCGCGCTCCAGCGCCTGGCCGTCCAGCGCGGATTCGGCGCGCAGCAGCAGCGACTGGTTCCAGTGCGCGGCCACGGGCAGCGGCAGCTCGAAGAACCAGCGCTGGATCGGCAGCAGCGGCAGCTCGCCCTCGGCCACCGCCCGCGGTGCTGTTTCGGCGCCAGCCCGGGCGACCTCGGCCAGGGCGCGCACGCTCTGGTGCCTGAACAGGTCGCGGGGCGTGAAGTGCAGCCCGGCCTGGCGGGCGCGGCTGACCACCTGGATGGAAATGATGGAATCGCCGCCCAGTTCGAAGAAGTTGTCGTCCAGCCCCACCTGCTCCAGGCCCAGCACGTTGGCCCAGATCTGCGCCAGGCGCGCCTGCGCCTCGTTCTGCGGGGCCGCCCAGGCCTGGCGCAGCTCGCCGCCGCCCGTGCTGGGCAGGGCCTTGCGGTCGAGCTTGCCGTTGGTGGTCAACGGCAATACCGGCAACAGGTGCATCTGCGCCGGCACCATGTATTCCGGCAGGGTTTCCAGCAGGTGCGCCTTCAATGCCTGGCGCAGGGCCTGGCGGGCTTCTTCGGCGCCCTCCTGCACCAGGCTCGCATCCCGGGGGACCAGGTAGGCGGCCAGTTGCTTGCCGTGGGCCGCATCCAGCGCCAGCACCACCGCTTCGCGCAGCGCCGGGTGATCGAGCAGGCGCGCCTCGATCTCGCCCAGTTCGATGCGGAAGCCGCGGATCTTCACCTGGTGGTCGATCCGCCCGACGTAGTCGAGCACGCCATCGGCGCGGTAGCGCGCCAGGTCGCCGGAGCGGTACAGGCGGCTGCCGTCGCCGGCAAAGGGATTGGGCACGAAGCGCTCGGCGGTCAGCGCCGCGCGCTGGTGGTAGCCGCGCGCCAGGCCCGCATGGCCGACGTGCAGCTCGCCGATGCAGCCGCGCGGCACCGGGTTGAGGTCGGCGTCCAGCACGTAGCCGCCCAGGTCCGGGATCATCTCGCCGATCGGGCTGCTGGCGCCGCCTTCCAGGTCGGCCAGGCCGAGCGGGCGATAGGTGACGTGCACCGTGGTCTCGGTGATGCCGTACATGTTCACCAGTTGCGGGCGGCGCTCGCCGAAACGTTCGAACCAGGGCCGCAGGCTGGCGATCTCCAGCGCCTCGCCGCCGAACACCACGTAGCGCAGCGCCAGGTCGTCGCCGCCGGCGCAGGCCAGCGGCAGCAACTGGCGGAACGCCGACGGCGTCTGGTTGAGCACGCTGACGCGCTCGCGCCGCAGCAGGGCCAGGAACTCCTCGGGCGAACGGCTGACTTCGAAGGGCACCAGCACCAGGCGCCCGCCGTGCAGCAGCGCGCCGAAGATTTCCCAGACGGAGAAGTCGAAGGCGTAGGAGTGGAACATCGTCCAGACGTCGCCGGCGTCGAAGCCGAACCAGTCCCGGGTGGCGCTGAACAGGCGCAATACGTTGCGCTGGCTGAGCAACGCGCCCTTCGGCTTGCCGGTGGAGCCGGAGGTGTAGATGACGTAGGCCAGGTTGTCGGGCGTGGAACGTGGCGGCAGGTTGTCCGTGGAGTATTGCGCCAGGTTCGCTTCCAGCTCGTCCAGGCGCAGCAGGCGGACGCCGGCCGGCCAGGGCAGCGCCGCGGCCGCCGCGTCGCCGAGCACCAGGCCGATGCCGCTGTCCTGGGCGAGGTAGGCCAGGCGCTCTGCCGGGTAGTCCGGGTCCAGCGGCACGTAGGCGCCGCCGGCCTTGAGCGTGGCCAGCAGCGCCACCAGCATGTCCAGGGTGCGCGGCAGGGCGATGCCCACCCGCACTTCCGCGGTCACCCCCAGCGTCGCCAGGTGGCGCGCCAGCCGGTTGGCGCGGGCGTTCAGCTCGGCGTAGGTCAGCCGCGCATCGCCCAGGCTGGCCGCCACCGCGTCCGGGGTGCGCGCCGCCCAGCCGGCGACGATCGTCGCCAGGCCATCGGCGACCGGGTATTCGCGAAGGCCGCCGTTCCAGCGCTGCAAGGTGGCCTGGCGTTCCTCGGCGGCCAGCAGCGGCAGCTCGCCGATGCGTACCTGCGGGTCCGCGGCGGCCGCTTCCAGCAGGCGCTGCCAGTCGCCGGCCAGGCGTTCGATGGTCGCCTCGTCGAACAGCTCGCGGGGGTAGATCAGCGAGGCCACCAGGCCGCCGTCGGCGGTGCTCTCGGTATTCAGGGTGAGGTCGAACTGGGCGCTGACGTTCTCCCATTCGAGCATCTCCAGGCGCAGCCCGCCGGGAGCCGCGCCGGGCGCTGCGAGCGAGGTCGCGGCCTGCTGGTGGTTGAACATCACCTGGAACAGCGGGTTGCGCTCCAGGCTGCGCTCGGCCTGCAGCGCCTCCACCACCTGTTCGAACGGCAGGTCCTGGTGGGCCTGGGCGCCCACCACGCTGTCGCGCACCTGGGCCAGCAACTGGCGGAAGCCCAGCGAGCCCTGCACCTGGGCGCGCAGCACCAGGGTGTTGACGAAGAAGCCGAGCACGCCCTCGACTTCCACCCGGCTGCGGTTGGCCACCGGCACGCCGACGCGGATGTCCTCCTGGCCGCTGTAGCGGTAGAGCAGCGCCTGGAAGCTGGCCAGCAACAGGGCGAACAGCGTGGCGCCCTCGGCGCGCGCCAGGCGCTCCAGAGCCTGGACCAGCTCCGGCGGCAGTTGGAAGCCTAGGCGCCGCCCCTCGCCTTGCAACTCGCGGGGCCGCGGGCGGTCCAGCGGCAGCTCCAGTGCCTGGCCGGCCTCGCCCAGGCGTTCGCGCCAGTAGTCCAGTTGCCGCTGCCCTTCCCCCGCCTCCATCCAGCGGCGTTGCCAGGCCGCGTAGTCGGCGTAGCGGATCGGCGGCTCGGCCAGCTCCGGCAGCCTGCCGGCGGCGAAGGCGGCGTAGCTCTCCAGCAGTTCGTCCACCAGCAGGCGCATCGACCAGCCGTCGGAGACGATGTGATGCTGGGTGATGACCAGGACGTGCTCCTGCTCTTCCAGGCGCAGCAGGCGGGTGCGCAGCAGCGGCCCTTCCTGCAGGTCGAAGGGCCGCGCGGTCTCGTGTTCGACGGCGGCGCGCAGCTGCGCCTCGTCGGCCACCGCCTGCACGGCCAGGTCCACCGCGACGTCCTCGCGCAGCACCTGCCGGGGCCCCGCCTCGCCCATGCGGAACACGCTGCGCAGCACCGCGTGGCGCTGCAGCAACGCGGCGAACGCCGAGCGCAGCGCGGGCAGTTGCAGCGGCCCGTGCAGGCGCAGCGCCAGGGGCATGTTGTAGGCGCTGCCCTGCGGTTCCAGCTGCCAGAGGAACCACAGCCGCTGCTGCGCATAGGACAGCGGCTCGCCCTCCGCCGCCGGCTCCCCCGGCGGTATCGGCAGTTGCTCGAAGCTCACCCCCTGCGCCTGCATCTTGTCCAGGAACTGCCGGCGCTGCTGCGGGCCCAGTCCGGCAAAGCGCTGGGCGATCCGCAAGGCGGTGGTCTTGTCCATCACACGTTCTCCAACTCGTCGAGGAAGGCTTCCAGTTCCCCCAGGTCGGCATCGGCCGCGGGGGACTGCAACGTGGCCACCTGGCGCGCGAACGCGTCGAGATCGGCGGCCTCGAACAGCCATTTCAGGGGAACCTTGCGGCCTTGCTGCTGCAGCCGGGCGATCACCTGGGAGGCCAGCAGGGAGTGTCCGCCGAGGTCGAAGAAGTTGTCGTCCAGCCCCACTTCATCGACCTGCAGGACTTCCCGCCAGACCTCCGCCAGTTCCTGCTCCAGCGCGCTCTCGGGCGCCCTGTGGTTCCGGTGTGTCTGTTGAACGTTCGGCGCCGGCAGCGATTTACGCTCCAGCTTGCCGTTGGGCGACAGCGGCATGCGCTCCAGCAGGCAGAAGTGCGCCGGCACCATGTACTCCGGCAGCGTCTCGCGCAGGGCCTGGCGCACTGCCTGGCGCGCGGCCTCGGCCTGCTGCGGGTCGTCCAGCCAGCGCCGCTCGTCCGGCACCAGGTAGGCCACCAGTTGCTTGCCGGTGCGCCCGTCCAGGGCCAGCACCACGGCCTCGGCGATGCCCGGCAGTTGCTGCAGGCGCGCCTCGATCTCGCCCAGTTCGATGCGCAGCCCGCGGATCTTCACCTGGTGGTCGATGCGCCCCTGGTAGTCGAGCACGCCGTCGGCGCCGCAGCGCACCAGGTCGCCGCTGCGGTACAGGCGCTCACCGTTGCCGCGCGGGTCAGGCACGAAGCGCTCGGCGGTCAGCGCCGGGCGGCGGTGGTAGCCGCGCGCCAGGCCGGTGCCGCCCAGGTAGAGCTCGCCGGTCACCCCGCCGGGCGCCAGTTCCAGTTCGGCGTCGAGCACGTGGCAGCCGAGGTTGGCGATGGGCTGGCCGATCGGCACCGAGTGGCCGGCGCGCTCACGGCAGGTCCAGTGGCTGACGTCGATGGCCGCCTCGGTGGGGCCGTAGAGGTTGTACAGGGCCGCCGCCGGCAGCCTGGCGAACACCTGCTGCTGGGCTTCCAGCGGCAGCGCCTCGCCGCTGCAGATAATGCGCCGCAGGCTCTCGCACTGCCCGGCATGCGGATGCTGGAGGAAGGCCTGCAGCATGGAGGGCACGAAATGCAGCGTGCTGATGCCCTGCTCGCGGATGGTCTCGATCAGCTGCTGCGCATCGCGATGCTCACCGGGCCGCGCCACCACCAGGCGCGCGCCGGTCATCAGCGGCCAGAAGAATTCCCACACCGAGACGTCGAAGCTGAACGGCGTCTTCTGCAGCACGCTGTCGCCCGCGCCCAGGCCGTAGGCCTCCTGCATCCAGGCCAGGCGGTTGTGCAGGGCCAGGTGGCGGTTGCCGGCGCCCTTGGGCCGGCCGGTGGAGCCGGAGGTGTAGATGACGTAGGCAAGGTTCTCGCCCTGGCAGAGGTTCTCCAGGTCCGAATCCTCCTGCGCCGCCAGCTCGTGCGCCAGGTGCTCCAGCGCCAGGGCCTCGACGCCGGCGACCGGCGGCAGCGACGGCAGCAGCCCGGCCTGGGTCAGCAGCAGGCCGATGCCGCTGTCCTCCAGCATGTAGGCCAGGCGCTCTGCCGGGTAGTCGGGGTCCAGCGGCACGTAGGCGCCGCCTGCCTTGAGAATCGCCAGCAGGCTGATGGGCATCTCCAGCGAGCGCTGCATGCACACGCCGACCAGCACTTCCGGCCCGACCCCGCGCTGGCGCAACAGGCGCGCCAGCTGGTTGGCCCGGCGGTTCGCCTGGGCATAGCTCAGGCGTTCGCCGGCGAAGTACAGCGCTTCCGCCTCGGGCGTGCGGCGCACCTGTTCCTCGATCAACTGGTGCACGCACAGCTGCAACGGGTAGTCGCGCCGTGGCCCCTGGCCCTCGGCCGCGCGCGCGGCGCGCTGTGCCTCGTCCAGCAGCGGCAGTTCGGCGACGCGTCGCTGCGGGTCCTCGGCCAGCGCCTGCAGCAGGCAGGTCCACTGGCGGGCCAGGCGCTCGATGCTCGACGCATCGAAGAGGTCGGTGGAGTACACCAGGGTGGCGGCGATCGCGCCCTGGTGCTCGGCGGTGTCGAGCAGCAGGTCGAACTGGGCGCCGGGCGCGCCGCCCTCGAGCATCTCCAGCTGCAGGCCGTCCAGCGCCGCCCCGGCCTGCGGGCCCGCCTCGCCCTGGTGGTTGAACAGCACCTGGAACAGCGGGCTGTGGCTCAGGCTGCGCTCCGGCTGCAGCGCCTCCACCAGTTGCTCGAAGGGCAGTTCCTGGTGGGCCTGTGCCTCCAGCATGCGCTGGCGGACCTGGCCCAGCAGCGCCGGGAAGGCCTGGTCGTCGGCGAAGTCGGCGCGCAGCACCAGGGTGTTGATGAAGAAGCCCAGCAGGCCCTCGGTTTCCTGGCGGGTGCGGTTGGCCACCGGCACCCCGACGCGGATTTCCTCCTGGCCGCTGAGGCGATGCAACAAGGCCTGGAAGGCCGCCAGCAGGAGCATGAACAGCGTGCTGTCATGGGCGCTGGCCAGGGCCCGCAGGCGGCTGACCAGCGCCGCCGGCAGCTGCAGCGCCAGGCTGGCCCCGCGCTGGCTGCGCTGGGCCGGCCGCGGACGGTCGGCGGGCAGTTCCAGCACCGGGTGCTGGCTGCCCAGGCAGGCGCGCCAGTAGGCCAGTTGCCGCTCGCCCTCGCCGCTGTCCATCCACTGCCGCTGCCACTGCGCGTAGTCGGCGTACTGCAGCGGCAACGGCTGCAGCCCCGCCGCCCGCGCATCGCCGCCAGCGGCGTAGAGAGCGCTCAGCTCGGCGACCATGACGCGCATCGACCAGGCGTCGGAGACGATGTGGTGCAGCACCAGCCCCAGGCGGTGCCGGCGGGTGCCCAGGCGCACCAGGTCGATGCGCAGCAGCGGGCCCTGCTCCAGGTCGAAGGGCTGTGCCCGGGCCGCCGCAAAGATGGCCATGGCACGGCCCTCGCGCTCGCCCTCGGGCAGCTCGCCGAGGTCGTGGAAGGCCAGCTCCGGCGCCTGGCTGTCGAGGATGCGCTGGCGCACCTCGCCGTCCTGCCGGACGAAGCGCGTGCGCAAGCTCTCATGGCGCTGCACCAGGGCGGAAAAGGCCCGGCCCAGGCGTGCCACGTCCAGCTCGCCGCGCAGTTCCAGGGCCAGCGGCATGTTGTAGGCGCAGCCTTGCGGGTCGAGTTCCCAGAGGAACCACTGGCGCTGCTGCGCGTAGGACAGCGGCAGGTCGCCGCTGCGCGGCAGGGCCTGCAGCGGCGGTGCCTGGTCGGCCCCGGCGCGGGCCGCCAGGGCGGCGAAGGCGGCCAGGACCGGCTGTTCGAACAGGCTGCGCAGCGGCAGCTCCAGGCCCAGTTCGCGGCGTACCCGCGAGACCACCTGGGTCGCCAGCAGCGAATGCCCGCCGAGTTCGAAGAAGTGGTCGTCCAGGCCCACCTCCGGCAGTTGCAGCAGCTGCGCCCAGATCGCCGCCAGGGCCCGCTGCAGCGGCGTCACCGGGCGCGCGCCGGCGCCGCCGGCGCGTTCCAGGGCCGGGCGCGGCAGGGCCTTGCGGTCCACCTTGCCATTGGGAGACAGCGGCATGGCGACCAGTTGCATCAGGTGGGCCGGCACCATGTAGTCGGGCAGCGTTTCGCGCAGCGCCGCCTTCAGCGCCTCTTCATCCAGGGCCTCCGAGCGTCCCGGCGCGGCCACCAGGTAGCCGACCAGTTGCGCGCCGGTGGGGCCTTCCACGGCCATCACCAGGGCTTCGCCGACCTCTTCGCGTTCGAGCAGGCGCGCCTCGATCTCGCCCAGTTCGATGCGGAAGCCACGGATCTTCACCTGGTGGTCCACCCGGCCGAGGTACTCCACCACCCCGTCCTCGCGATAGCGCGCCAGGTCGCCGGTGCGGTACAGCCGGCCGCCCGGCTGGCCGAACGGGTCGGGCACGAAGCGTTCGGCGGTCAGTTCCGCGCGGCCCTGGTAGCCGCGGGCCAGGCCGCTGCCGCCGACGTACAGCTCGCCGACCAGGCCCAGCGGCAGCGGCCGCAGCTGCTCGTCGAGGATGTATGCGCTGCGCTCGCCCACCGGCTGGCCGATGGGCATGTACTGGGCGCTGAAGCCGTCGCCGCGGTAGGCGCGCCAGATCAGCGGGGTGACCACGGTTTCGGTGGGCCCGTAGCCGTTGATGATGCGCTCGGGCGCCAGCACCTGCTGGATACGCTCGAAGGTGTGCCGCGAGGTGCCTTCGCCGCCGACGGTGAAGGAGCGGATAGGCAGTTGGCCTATGCCGTCCTGCTCGACGTGGTCGACCATCTGCTGCAGGTAGCTCGGCGTGAAGCAGGCGATGGTGATGCCGTGCCGGCGGATTTCCTCGACGCTGCGCTCCACGCTCCACGGCTCGTTGTCGCGGGGCATCAGCGCCGAACCGTGGATCAGCGGCACCAGCCAGCGCTCGTGGGCGCCGTCGAAGTTGATCGAGGCGAACTGCAGCTCGCGGTCCTGCGGGGTCATGCCGTAGAGCGCGCCTATGGCCAGGCAGTGCATGGCCAGCGGACCGTGCTCCACCGCCACGCCCTTGGGCCGGCCGGTGGAGCCGGAGGTGTAGATCACGTAGGCCAGGTGCTGCGGCCGGCAGAGGTTCGGCAGGTCGCCGTCCGGCTCGGCGTCCAGCGCCAGGGTGTCCAGGCTCAGGCTCG
Source organism: Pseudomonas citronellolis (assembly GCF_001586155.1). NCBI lineage: Bacteria > Pseudomonadati > Pseudomonadota > Gammaproteobacteria > Pseudomonadales > Pseudomonadaceae > Pseudomonas > Pseudomonas citronellolis. The sequence continues at coordinate 3,465,305 of NZ_CP014158.1, read as the reverse complement.
GCACGCCCGCGGGCAGCGCCAGGCGCCCCTGCAGGTGCGACTGCGTCAGCAACAGCGCGATGCGGCTTTCCTCGACCATGAAGGCCAGGCGTTCGGCCGGGTAGTCGGGGTCCAGCGGCACGTAGGCGGCGCCCGCCTTGAGGGTGGCCAGCAGGCCGACGACCATTTCCACCGAACGCTGCAGCGAGATGCCTACCAGCGTCTCGGGGCCGGCGCCAAGGCCGCGCAGGTGGTGCGCCAGGCGGTTGGCGCGGGCGTTGAGCTGCGCGTAGCTGAGCTGCAGGTCGCCAAAGATCAGCGCCGTCGCCTGCGGGCGCAGGCGCGCCTGTTCCTCGATCAGTTGGTGCACGCAGCGCTTGTCGGCCACCGGCAGGCAGGGGTTCCAGGTATCCAGCAGCAGCCGGCGCTCGTCGGCGCCGAGCATGTCGAGGCTGGCCAGCCTGGCCTCGGGCGCCGCGACGAAGGCTTCCAGCAGTTGCGCCAGGTGCCCGGCGATGGCCGCCACCCGCGCCGCGCCGAACAGCCGGCGCTGGTAGCGGAACTCCAGGCGCAGCTCGCCTTCGAGCAGGGCCGCGATGCTCAGCGGGTAGTGGGTCTGGTCGAAGGCCTGCACGTTCTCGGCCCGCAGGCCGCCGGGCAGGCCGCGCTGCAGGGTCTCGGCCACCGGGTAGTTCTCGAACACCAGCAGGGTGTCGAACAGCGCCTCGCCGCCGTGCCCGCTCCAGCGCTGGATGTCGTACAGCGGGGTGTGTTCCCACTCGCGGGCGGCGCTGGCCGCGTCCTGCACCTGGGCCACCCAGTCGGCGACGCTGCACTGCGGCGCCGGGCTGGCGATCAGGGGCACGGTGTTGATGAACAGCCCCAGTTGCTGTTCGATGCCGGCAAGCTCGCCGGGCCGGCCGGACACGGTGGCGCCGAAGGCCAGGCAGTCCTGCCCGGTGTAGCGTTGCAGCAACAGCAGCCAGGCCGCCTGCAGCACGCTGTTGAGCGTCACCCGCTGCTGCCGGGCGAAGCCGTCCAGGGCCTGGACCAGCGCCTGGGGCAGGCGCAGCACGTGGTCGCCGTGCCCCTCCTCGGCTGCCGGCGCCTCGGCGCCCAGCACGCTGGCCAGGCGCGTGGGCACCTGCAGCGGCGCCAGGCGCTGCCGCCAGAAGGCCTCGGCCGCCGCCGCGTCGCGCTCGCCCAGCCAGCGGATGTAGTCGCGGTAGGCGCCTGCGGCGGGCTGCGGCGTCTCGCCGGCATAAGCCTGCAGCACCTCGCCGAGCAGGCGCGCGGTGCTCCAGCCGTCGAGCAGGATGTGGTGATGGGTGAACAGGCAGTGGTAGTGCTCCGCGCCCAGGCGCACCAGGTGCAGGCGCAGCAGCGGTGCCTCGTCTAGGGCGAAGCCGCGTTGCAATTGCGCCTGCGCCAGGGCTTGCAGCGCCGCCGGGGCATCGGCGCGCTCGCGCCAGTCGAGCATTTCCAAGGGCAGTTCCGCGGCCGCGGGTATAGCCTGCAGCGGCTGGTCGTCGACGAAGACGAAGGCCGCCCGCAGGTTCGGGTGCAGGTCCAGCGCGCGCTGCCAGGCGCTTGCCAGGCGTTGCGGGTCGACGCCGTGCAGGTCCATGCGCAGCTGGTTTACGTAGGCCGTCTGGTCCGTCTCGTACAGGCTGTGGAACAGCATGCCCTGCTGCATCGGCGACAGCGGGTAGAGGTCTTCGACTGTCGCCAGCGCTGCCGGCAGTGCATCCAGCTGCGCCTGGGCCAGCCCGGCCAGGGGGACGTCCGAGGGCGTGAGGGTGCGTTGCCGGGGTTGCAGGCAATGCTCCACCAGCGCGGCCAGTTCGCGTTCGTAGTCCTCGGCCAGGCGCTGGAGGGTCGCTTGCGCGAACTGCTCACGGCTGAAGCTCCAGTCCAGGCTGAACTCGCCGTCGTAGACCCGGCCGTTGAGGCTCAGCCAGTTGTCCAGCGGCGCGTCGGCGTCCACCTCGGCGCCGGCGCGCTCGGCGGCGGGCCGCAGCAGCGCCGCCTCGTCGAACTGGGCGTCGAACTGGCCCAGGTAGTTGAAGGTCACCCGCGCCTGGGGCAGCGCGGCCAGGGCCGCGGCGCTCTGCGGGTCGGCCAGGTAGCGCAACAGGCCATGGCCCAGCCCCTTGTTCGGCACGCCGCGCAGTTGCTCCTTGATCGCCTTCAGCGACTCGCCGAGGTCCTCGGCGGGTTCCAGGCGCACCGGGAACAGGCTGGTGAACCAGCCCACGCTGCGGCTCAGGTCGAGGTCGTCGAACAACGCCTCGCGGCCGTGGCCTTCCAACTGCACCAGGCTGGCGCGCCGGCCGGTCCAGCGCCACAGCACGCGCGCCAGGGCGGTCAGCAGCAGGTCGTTGACCTGGGTGCGGTAGGTGGCCGGGGCCTGCTTCAGCAGCGCCTCGGTCAGCGGCCGCGACAGGCGGCTCTGCACGTGGGCGGCGTGGCGCTGGCTGAGGCTGCCGGCGGGGTTGTCGCAAGGCAGGTCGGCCTCGACGCCGCCGAGGCTGTCCTGCCAGTACTGCCGCTCGGCCTGCAGCGCCGGGCCGCGGGCGTATTCCGCCAGGCGCCCGGCCCAGGCCTTGAAGGCGCTGGTCTTGGCCGGCAGTTGCGGTGCCTGGCCGGCGAGGCGCTGTTCGTAGGCGCGCTGCAGGTCCTCCAGCAGGATGCGCCAGGACACCCCGTCCACCACCAGGTGGTGGATGGCCAGCAGCAGGCGCTGGCTGCCGTCGGCCAGTCTCACCAAGAGCGCGCGGATCAGCGGCCCGCGAGCCAGGTCCAGGCTGCGCTGGGCTTCGTCGCACAGGGCCTCTACGACCTCGCCGTTCTCGGCCTCGGCTTGCCACAGCAGAGGTTCGCCAGTAACTCCGGCGTGTTCGGCACGCCACTGGCCATCGACCTCGGTGAAGCGCAGGCGCAGGGCGTCGTGGTGCTCGACCAGCGCCTGCAAGGCGGCCTCCAGCGCTTCGGCATCCAATGCCTGGCGCGGCTGCAGCAGCAGCGACTGGTTCCAGTGCCGGCGGTTGGGGATCGCCTGCTCGAAGAACAGCCGCTGGAACGGCAGCAGCGGCGTCTCGCCGGTCACCGGCCCCTGGTCCACCTGGGCCGCGGCGCCACTGCGGGCGATTCGGGCCAGGGCCTGCACCGTCTGGTGCTGGAACAGCTCCTTCGGGGTGAAGTGGATGCCCGCCGCGCGGGCGCGGCTGACCACCTGAATGGAGACGATGGAATCGCCGCCCAGGGCGAAGAAGTTGTCGGTGGCGCCCACGTCGTCGAGCTTCAGCAGCTCGGCCCAGATGGCGGCGATGCGCCGTTCCATCTCGTTCTGTGGCGTGACGCGTTCCTGCTGCGGGTCCTGTTGCGGCTTGGGTAGCGCCTTGCGGTCGAGCTTGCCGTTGGGGCTCAGGGGCATCTGTTCCAGGGCCAGCCACTGCGCCGGCACCATGTAGTCCGGCAGGCTGGCGGCCAGATGCGCGGCCAGGATTTCACGCCAGTCATCCTGCTCGGCATCGAGCACGACGTAGCCGACCAGTTGCTTGCCGTCCACGGCCAGCACTGCTGACTCGCGCACCAGCTCGTGCTCCAGCAGGCGCGCCTCGATTTCGCCGAGTTCGATGCGCAGGCCACGCAGCTTCACCTGATGGTCGATGCGCCCGGCGTATTCGATCACGCCGTCGGCGCGGTAGCGGGCCAGGTCGCCGGTGCGGTACATGCGTGCACCAGCTACGAAGGGGCTGGCGACGAAGCGTTCGGCAGTCAGGGACGGGCGCTGGTGGTAGCCGCGAGCCAAGCCTTCCCCGGCCAGGTACAGTTCGCCTAGTACGCCTACCGGAACAGGTTCCAGGCTGTCGTCGAGGATGTAGCAACCCAGGTTGGCGATGGGCTTGCCGATCGGTACGGCGTCCTTGCCCTCCTCCACGCAAGTCCAGTGTGTAACGTCGATGGCAGCTTCGGTTGGGCCATAGAGGTTGTAGAGATTGGCTTGCGGCAGCTTGGCGAAGACCTGTTGCTGGGCATCCACCGGCAGTGCTTCACCGCTGCAGATGATGCGTTTCAGGCTGGAGCAACTGGTGACTGCGGCGTCCTGCAGGAAGGCCTGCAGCATCGAGGGCACGAAGTGCAGCGTGGTGACGCCTTCGCGGTTGATCACTTCCACCAGCTTCGCCGGATCGCGGTGATCGCCCGACGCAGCGACGACCAGGCGAGCTCCGGTCATCAGCGGCCAGAAGAACTCCCAGACCGAGACGTCGAAGCTGAACGGCGTTTTCTGCAATACCGTGTCGCCGGCGTTGAGGCCGTAGGCTTCCTGCATCCAGCACAGCCGGTTGGTGAGCGCGCGATGGCGGTTGCCCGCGCCTTTTGGCTTGCCGGTGGAGCCGGAGGTGTAGATCACGTAGGCGAGGTTCTCGCCGTCCAGAACCACAGCGGGGTTGATGTCGCTGTAGCCTTCCAGCCAGTCGCCGTCCTGATCCAGATCGATACGCTGCACGCCCTCGGCCAGCGGCAGGTCGAGGTGCGACTGGCTCAGCAGCAGCTTCACGCCGCTGTCTTCCAGCATGTAGGCCAAGCGCTCGGCGGGATACTCCGGGTCCAGCGGCACATAGGCGCCGCCAGCTTTCAGAATCGCCATCAGCCCGACGACCATCTCGATGGAGCGCTCCACCGCGATGCCGACCAGGCTATCCGGCCCCACACCCCGCTCGATCAGCGCATGGGCCAGGCGGTTAGCACGCGCATTCAGCTCGGCATAGCTCAAGCGCTGCTCACGGAAGGCCAACGCCGGTGCATCCGGATGACGCTCGGCCTGCTCCTCGAACAGCTGGTGCACGCCCCGCTGCAGCGGGTATTCAGCAGCCGTGGCATTCCAGCGCTCGACGATCAGCTCGCGCTCGCCGGCATCCAGCATCGGCAGTTCGCCGACCGCGCGCTGCGGGTCGTCGATCATCGCCCGCAGCAGGTTCTGCCAGTGCCGCGCCATGCGCTCGATGCTGGCTGGCTCGAACAGGTCGGTGGCGTAGGTCAGCGCCGCCCCGAGGCCGGCCGGGCTTTCCCAGGTGTCGAGGGCCAGGTCGAACTGCGCCGTGGCGCCTTCCCAGGGGAAGCTGCCGATGCGCAGGCCTTCGACTTCCGTGCCCTGGCGCTCGTCGCTCTGGTGGTTGTACAGCACCTGGAACAGCGGGCTGTGGCTGAGGCTGCGTTCGGGCTGCAGGGCGTCCACCAGTTGCTCGAACGGCAGGTCCTGGTGCGCCTGGGCGCCCAGGGCAGCCTCGCGCACCTGGCCGAGCAGGCTACGGACGTCCCGGCGGCCGTCGATCTCGCTGCGCAGCACCTGGGTGTTGACGAAGAAGCCGATCAGCCGCTCGGTCCCGGCATGGTTGCGGTTGGCGATGGGCACCCCGACGCGGATGTCGGACTGGCCGCTGTAGCGCTGCAGCAGCACCTGGAAGGACGCCAACAGCAGCATGAACGGCGTGACGCCTTCGCGGCGCGCGCAAGCCTGCAGCGCCTTGCCCAATTCGCCGGGCAGCGCCAGTTCCAGGCGCCGGCCGCGGCCGCTGGCCTGGGCCGGGCGCGGGTGGTCGGCCGGCAATTCCAGCAGCGGCTGTTCGGCGCCCAGGCGCTGGCGCCAGTAGGCCAGCTGCCGCTCGCCTTCGCCGCCGTCCAGCCAGGCGCGCTGCCAGGCCGCGTAGTCGGCGTAGTGCAGCGCCAGCGGCGCCAGGCCCGGCTGCTCGCCGCGGCGCAGGGCGGCGTAGGCCTGCAGCAGCTCGTCGACCATGACCTGCATCGACCAGCCATCGGAAACGATATGGTGCAGAACGACCACCAGCACGGCGTCGTCCCCGCCGCGATCCAGCAGGCACACCCGCAGCAGCGGGCCGTTGGCCAGGTCGAAGGGCTGGCGGATGGCTTCCGCCACCCGCTGGCGCAGGGCGTCGTCGTCCAGGCCGGCGCAGTCGCGGCTCGCAATGGGCAGCGGCAGTGCCGGCGAGACCCGCTGCACGGCGCGGCCTTCCACGGCCTCGAAGCGGGTGCGCAGGCTCTCGTGGCGCTGCACCAGCCAGTCGAAGGCCCCTTGCAGCGCCTCCCGGTCCAGCGCGCCGCGAATGTGCAGCACGCTGGGCAGGTGGTAGGCGGCACTGTCCGGCTCCAGTTGCCAGAGGAACCACATGCGCTGCTGGGCGTGGGACAGCGGCAGCTCGCCGTCCCTGGGCAGCGGCCGCAGGCTCGGCGCGGCCTGCGCCTCCAGGCGCTGCAGGGCGGCGCAGAAGGCGGCCAGTGTCGGCTGCTCGAACAGGTTGCGCAGCGGCACCTCCCGCCCCAGTTCCTGGCGCAGGCGCGAGATCACCCGGGTGGCGCTGAGGGAATGGCCGCCCAGCTCGAAGAAGTGCTCGTCGCGGGTGATGCCCTCGACGCCCAGCAGTTCCGCCCAGATGTCCGCCACGCGCTGCTCCAGGGCGCCCTGCGGCGCTTCGCCGGCAGTGCGGCCGGCCGCCAGGTCCGGCCTGGGCAGGGCCTGGCGGTCGAGCTTGCCGTTGGCGTTCAGCGGCAGGCCGGCGAGCACCTGCCAGGCTGTCGGCAGCATGTGCGCCGGCAGGCGCTGCGCCGCCCACTGGCGAACCTCGGCCAGCCAGGCGTCGCCCGCCTCGCCGGCGGCCACCAGGTAGGCCGCCAGTTGCGGCCCGCTGGCGGCGTCCAGCGCCAGCACGGCCGCCTCGGCCACCCGCGGGTGGGCCAGCAGGCAGCTCTCGATTTCACCGACCTCGATGCGGAAGCCGCGGATCTTCACCTGCTGGTCGATGCGCCCGAGGTATTCGATCTGCCCGTCGGCGCGGTAGCGCGCCAGGTCGCCGGTGCGGTACAGGCGCGCGCCGTCGCCGGCGAAGGGGTCGGCAACGAAGCGTTCGGCCGTTTGCCCGGCCCGCCCGAGGTAGCCGCGCGCCAGGCACTCGCCGCCGATGTACAGCTCGCCGACCATGCCTGCCGCGCAGGGTTGCAGGGCGGCGTCGAGGATGCACACGCGGCGCGCGCCCAGGGCCCGGCCGATGGCCGGGCTCGCCGCCAGCGGCAGTTGGCAGCGCCAGGCCAGGGGTGTGACCACCGCCTCGGTGGGGCCGTAGGCATTGAACCACTGCCGCGCCCGCAGCGCGCCCTGCTCCGGCAGGCTCGCGTCCCAGGCCTCGCCGCCGAGGATGCAGGCGCGCACGGCGATGCCGCGACCGCTGCGCAGCAGCTCCTGGGCCTGCTGTTGCAGGTAGGCAGGGGGCAGGTCGAGCACGCTCACCCCGTGGCGCTGCACCTCGTCGGCCAGGCGCTGGGCGCTCCACTGCCCGGCGGCGCCGAGTAGCACCCTGGCGCCCGCCAGCAGCGGCATGAAGAGCTGCTCGGCGGCGGCATCGAAGCTGATGGAGGCGAACTGCAGCACGCAGTCTGCCGGCTCCATCTTGTAGGCCCGGGCCGCCGCCAGGCAGTGTCCGGCCAGCGCCGCCTGGCTCACCGCCACGCCCTTGGGCCGGCCGGTGGAGCCGGAGGTGTAGATCACATAGGCCAGTTGCCCGCCGTTCACCGGCGGCAGCGCCCCGGCCGGGGCCTGGGCCTGCCAGCCGGCATCGTCCAGGGCCAGGCGCTCGACGCCTTCCAGCTGCGCCAGGCGGGCCGCCGCGGCGACGTCGTGCAGCAGCCAGGCCGCGCGGCTGTCGCGCAGCATGTAGGCCAGGCGTTCGGCCGGGTAGTCCGGGTCCAGCGGCAGGTAGCCGGCGCCAGCCTTGAGGATGCCCAGCAGGCCCGCCACCAGCGCGAAGGAGCGCTCGGCAGCGATCGCCACCAGGCTCTCGGCACCCACGCCGCGGGCGCGCAGGCCCCGGGCGATGGCCTCGGCGCGGGCCGCAAGCTCGGCGTAGGTCAGTTGCGCATCGCCCTGGACCAATGCCACGGCATCGGGCGTCGCGGCAGCCTGGCGGTCGAACAGCGCGGCCACGCCCTCCCCCGACAGCCCTTGCAGCGGCTGCTGCCAGTCGGCCAGCGCCTCGCGACGCTGGCCGGCGTCCAGCAAGGCCAGTTCGCCCAGGCGCTGCTGCGGCGCCTCGGCCATCTGCAGCAGCACCCGGCGCAGCTGTTGCTCCAGGCTGGCGATCGCAACGGCGTCGAAGGCGCTGCGGGCGTAGACGAACTGCAGCGCCAGGCGCTCGCCCAGGGTGACGCCGAGGGTCAGCGGGTAGTTGGTCTGCTCGTGGTTGGCCGCCATGCGCAGGCTCAGGCCAGCGGGCGCGCGGTCCAGGGCCTGCTCCACCGGGAAGTTCTCGAACACCAGGATGCTGTCGAACAGCGCCTCGCTGCCCTGCCCGGCCCAGCGCTGGACGTCGTACAGCGGTGTGTGCTCGAACTCGCGCAAGGCCAGGTTCGCCGCCTGCAGCTCCTGCAGGTAGTCCGCCACGCTCTGGTGTGGCTGCGGCGTGGCGATCACCGGCAGGGTGTTGATGAACAGGCCGACCTGCCCTTCGACGCCCCGCAGCTCGGCGGGACGGCCGGCGACGGTGGCGCCGAAGGCCACCGTCGACTGGCCGGCGTGGCGTTGCAGCAGCACCGACCAGGCAGCCTGCACCAGGGTGTTGAGGGTGACGCGCTGGGCCTGGGCGAAGGCCGTCAGGCGCTGTGTCGTGGCGGCATCCAGTTCGTGCAGGTGCTCGCCCTGGCCAGAGTCCTGGGCATGCTCCCGACCGCCCAGGCGGGTGGGCGCCGGCAGCGCGGCCAACTGTTCGCGCCAGAAGGCCTCGGCGGCGCCGAGGTCGCGCTGCTGCAGCCAGGCGATGTAGTCGCGGTAGCGCCCCGGCGCCACCTCGGGCGCCTGGCCGGCATAGCGCTGCAGCACTTCGGCGAGGAGCCGGGCGTTGCTCCAGCCGTCCATGAGGATGTGGTGGTAGGTGTAGACCAGGTGCAGGCCGCCGTCGGCCAGGGGCACCAGCAGCAGGCGCTGCAGGGGCGCGCGGGCCAGGTCGAAGCCGGCGGCGCGCTCGGCCTCGGCCAGGGCCTGCGGGTCGCTGCCGGCCGGCGCCAGGCGCAGGTCCAGTTCCAGGTGGCCGAGCACGGCCTGCAGCGGCTGCGCCCAGCCGTCGGCCCAGAGGAAGGCGCTGCGCAGGCTGTCGTGGGCATCCAGCGCGGCCTGCCAGGCGGCGCGGAAACGCGCCAGGTCCAGCCCGCCGATATCCATGCGCAGCTGGTTCACGTAGTCGCCGGCCTGGCCGTGCAGGCTGTGGAACAGCATACCCTGCTGCATCGGCGACAACGGGTAGAGGTCCTGCACCGAGGCCAGGTCCAGCGGCAGCGCGTCCAGTTGCGCCTGGTCCAGGCCGGCCAGGGGGAAGTCCGAGGGCGTCGCCCCGGCGTGGCGCGGGTCGCGGCAGTGGTCGATGAGCGCTTGCAGCTCGCGCGCGTAGTCGTCCACCAGGCGCTTCACGCTGGCCGCTGCGAACATCTCCTGGCTGAACGCCCAGCTCAGGTTCAGCTCGCCGCCGTAGACCTGGCCTTCGATGCTCAGCCAGTTGGCCAGGGGCGCGCGCGGGTCCTGGGCCTGGCCGGCGCTTTCCGTGGCCGGTACCAGCAGGGCGTTTTCGTCGAACTGGCGGTCGAACTGGCCCAGGTAGTTGAAGGTGATGCGCGGCTGCGGCAGCGCCGCCAGGGCCTGGGCGCTTTCGGCGCCGGCCAGGTAGCGCAGCAGGCCGTAGCCGACGCCCTTGTCCGGCACGCCGCGCAGCTGTTCCTTGATTGCCTTGATCGAGGCGCCGAGGTCGGCGGCCGGGGCCAGGCGCAGCGGGAACAGGCTGGTGAACCAGCCGACGCTGCGGCTCAGGTCCAGCCCGTCGCCCAGGTCCTCGCGGCCGTGGCCTTCCAACTGCACCAGCACGCTGGCCTCGCCGCTCCAGCGGCAGATCACCCGGGCCAGGGCAGTCAGCAGCAGGTCGTTGACCTGGGTGCGGTAGGCCGCCGGAGCTTCTTGCAGCAGCTGGCGGGTGCGTTCGGCGTCGAGGGTCAGGGCGAGTTTGCGTTCGTGACGGTTCTCCAGCGCGCCTTGCGGGTTGTCGCATGGCAGGCTGCGCGGGGCGTCGGCCAGTTGCGCCTGCCAGTAGGCCAGCTCGCCTTGGCGTTGTCGGGCCTGTTCCTGCAATTGGCGGGTCCAGGCCTGGTAGGCGCTGCTGCGCGGCGGCAGCTCGGCGTCCGGCTGTGCGTACAGGCGCTGCAGGTCTTCCAGCAGGATGCGCCAGGACACGCCATCCACCACCAGGTGGTGGATCACCAGCAGCAGGCGCTGACTGCCGTCGGCCAGGTCCACCAGCAGTGCGCGCCACAGCGGGCCGCGTTCCAGGTCCAGGCTGCGCTGGGCTTCTTCGCAGAGGGCGGTAAGCGCCTCGGGCGATGTGGCCCGTCGGCGCCACAGCGGGCTTTCGGCCTGTTCGGCATAGGCCTGGTGCCAGGCACCGTCTTCCTGGCGGAAGCGCAGGCGCAGGGCGTCGTGGTGTGCCAGCAGGCGCAGCAGCGCCCGCTCCAGGCGTTCGCCATCCAGCGGCTGGCGGGCTTGCAGCAGCAGCGACTGGTTCCAGTGCTGGCGCTCGGGGATGGCTTGCTCGAAGAACCAATGCTGCACCGGCGCCAATTCCGCCTCGCCATGGGCTGGTGCCTGTTCCACCGGAGTAGCCGTCAGGGGCTGGGCGACCTGGGCCAGGCCGCGCACGCTCTGGTGCTGGAACAGGTCGCGCGGGCTCAGTTGCAGCCCGGCCTGGCGCGCCCGGCTGACCACCTGGATGGCGATGATGGAATCGCCGCCCAGGGCGAAGAAGTTGTCGTCCAGGCCGACCTGGGGAATGCCCAGCAGGTCCTGCCAGATGGCCGCCAGACGCTGTTCCACCTCGTTGCGCGGCGCGATGTAGTCGGCCTGGGTCACGGTCGCGTCGGGCTTGGGCAGGGCTTTGCGGTCCAGTTTGCCGTTGGGGCTCAAGGGCATGCCTTCCAGGGCCAGCCACTGCGCCGGGACCATGTATTCCGGGAGGCTGGCGGCCAGATGCGCGGCCAGGATTTCGCGCCAGTCGTCCTGCTCGGCATCGAGCACGACGTAGCCGACCAGTTGCTTGCCATCCACGGCCAGCACCGCCGCTTCGCGCACCGATTCGTGCTCCAGCAGCCGCGCCTCGATCTCGCCCAGTTCGATGCGCAGGCCACGCAGCTTCACCTGGTGGTCGATACGGCCGGCATATTCGATCACACCGTCGGCGCGGTAGCGCGCCAGGTCGCCGGTGCGGTACATGCGCTCGCCGGCCACGAAGGGGCTGGCGACGAAGCGTTCGGCGGTCAGCGCCGGGCGCTGGTGGTAGCCGCGGGCCAGGCCTTCGCCGGCCAGGTACAGCTCGCCCAGTACACCTGCCGGGACTGGTTCCAGATTGCCGTCGAGGATATGGCAGCCGAGGTTGGCGATGGGCTGGCCGATCGGGACGGCGTCCTTGCCCTCCTCCACGCAGGTCCAGTGGCTGACGTCGATGGCGGCCTCGGTGGGGCCGTAGAGGTTGTACAGGCCGGCCTGCGGCAGCTTGGCGAAGACCTGCTGCTGGGCATCCACCGGCAGTGCTTCGCCGCTGCAGATGATGCGTTTCAGGCTGGAGCAACTGGTGACTGCGGCGTCCTGCAGGAAGGCCTGCAGCATCGAGGGCACGAAGTGCAGCGTGGTGACGCCTTCGCGGTTGATCAGCTCCACCAGCTTCGCCGGGTCGCGGTGATCGCCCGGCGCCGCTACGACCAGGCGAGCGCCGGTCATCAGCGGCCAGAAGAATTCCCAGACCGACACGTCGAAGCTGAACGGCGTCTTCTGCAGCACGGTATCGCCGGCATCCAGGCCGTAGGCTTCCTGCATCCAGCACAGGCGGTTGGTCAGTGCGCGATGGCGGTTGCCCGCGCCCTTGGGCTTGCCGGTAGACCCGGAGGTGTAGATCACGTAGGCGAGGTTCTCGCCGTCCAGAACCACATCGGGGTTGGTGTCGCTGTAGCCTTCCAGCCAGTCGCCGTCCTGATCCAGATCGATACGCTGCACGCCCTTAGCCAATGGCAGGTCGAGGTGCGACTGGCTCAGCAGCAGCTTCACGCCGCTGTCTTCCAGCATGTAGGCCAGGCGCTCGGCGGGGTATTCCGGGTCCAGCGGCACGTAGGCGCCGCCGGCCTTGAGGACCGCCATCAGCCCGACGACCATCTCGATGGAGCGCTCCACCGCGATGCCCACCAGGCTGTCCGGGCCGACGCCGCGTTCGATCAGCGCATGGGCCAGGCGGTTGGCGCGGGCATTCAGCTCGGCATAGCTCAGGCGTTGCTCGCCGAAGGCCAGCGCCGGCGCATCCGGGTGGCGCTCGGCCTGTTCTTCGAACAGCTGGTGCACGCCGCGTTGCAGCGGGTATTCGACGGCCGTGGCGTTCCACTGCTGCAGGATCAGTTCGCGCTCGCCGGCATCCAGCATCGGCAGCTCGCCGACCGCGCTCTGCGGGGTGTCGATCATCGCCCGCAGCAGGTTCTGCCAGTGCCGCGCCATGCGTTCGATGGTCGCCGCCTCGAACAGGTCGGTGGCGTAGGTCAGCGCGGCGTACAGGCGGCCGCCCTTTTCGTAGGTGTCCAGGGAAAGGTCGAACTGGGTGGTGCGGCTCTGCCAGTCCAGGCGGCTCAGGCGCAGGCCGGCCACGTCGTCCAGGGCCTCGATGTCGGCCACCTGCGGCTGGTGGTTGTACATCACCTGGAACAGCGGGCTGTGGCTCAGGCTGCGTTCCACCTGGAAGGCGTCCAGCAGGCGTTCGAACGGCAGGTCCTGGTGGGCCTGGGCGCCCAGCACGCTATCGCGCACCTGGGCCAGCAGGCCCTGCACCGGCGTCTGCGCGTCGAATACCGCGCGCAGCACCTGGGTGTTGACGAACAGGCCGATCAGCCCTTCCGCCTCGGCGCGGTTGCGGTTGGCGATGGGCACGCCGACGCGCAGGTCGCCCTCGCCGCTGTAGCGTTGCAGCAGCACGTCGAAGCCGCCCAGCAGCAGCATGAACAGGGTCAGCCCCTGCTGCCGCGCGGCGGCGCGCAGGGCTTCGGCCAGTGCCGGTTCCACGGCGAATTCATAGCGGGCGCCGCGGTAGCTGGCCTGGGCCGGGCGCGGGTGGTCGGTCGGCAGTTCCAGCACCGGGTGATGCTCGCCGAGCTGTTTGCGCCAGTAGTCCAACTGGCGCTCCTGCTCGCCGGCCTCCAACCAGCTGCGCTGCCACAGGGCGTAGTCGGCGTACTGCACCGGCAGCGCCGACAGCTGGGCCTCGCGGCCCTCGGCATAGGCGCTGTAGAAGCGGCCGAACTCCTCGATCAGCAGGTTCATCGACCAGCCGTCGGAGACGATGTGGTGCAGCGTCAGCAGCAGCACGTGTTCCTGCTCGCCCAGGCGGATCAGGCGCACCCGCAGCAGCGGGCCGCGGCCCAGGTCGAAGCTCTGCAGCGACTCGCGCTGGGCTTCCTCGCGCACGCGCGCTTCCCGCTCGTCCGCGGCCAGGGCGCTGAAGTCCTCGTAGGCCACGCGCAGTTCGCCAGGCATGGGCGCCAGCAACGGGGTGCCGTCCGCATCCGCGACGAAGACGCTGCGCAGGGTTTCGTGGCGCTCCACCAGGCTGGCGAAGGCGCGCTCCAGGGCCTGGCGGTCCAGCGCCCCCTGCAGGCGCACGGCGCCGGGCAGGTTGTAGGCGCCGCTGTGCGGGTCCAGCTGCCAGAGCAGCCACATGCGCTGCTGGGCGTAGGAAGGCCGCTTGCGCTCGACGCTCTCCACCCCGGCCGGAATCGGGAACAGCGAGAAGTCGACGCCTTCCGCGGCCAGGCTCTCGAGGAACATCCGGCGTTTTTCCAGGGGCAGCTCTATGAAGCGGCGGGCGAGTTTCAGGGACTGTTCTGCGTTCATCTGTCTTCTTCCGTGCACGTGGGCAACGAGCGCCAGGGCTCGAGTGGGCTCATGGGGAACGGACAGGAACGGCGGAAAATTAGCTTCGCGGCACTGATCGAGGCGGCCGGCAGGAAATAATTTCTACCTAAATATCAAATAGTTATAATCAGAAAGCGGCGAAAGCCGGGTGCCGTCGCCAGCACCCGGCCCGCGCGTTGCCGATGGGCTCAGAAGGTCGCGGCCTGCGCCAGCGGAGCGAGCGAACCCTCGCCCGCGCGCCAGCGTTGCAGGCGCCGCTCGATGCAAGGCAGCACGGTGGCCTCCTGCTCATGGATGAAAAAGTGCCCGCCGTCGAACAGTTGCAGTTCGAAGTCGGCGCAGGTTTCCTCGCCCCAGGCCAGCAGCTGTTCCTCGCTGGCCTTGTCGGCGCGGCCGCCGAGCACCTGGATGGGGCAGGCCAGCGGCGCGCGGCGCTGGTGGCGGTAGCTGCCGCAGAGCAGGAAGTCGGCGCGCAGGATGGGCAGCGTCAGGCTCATCAGCTCGGCGTTGGCCAGCACTTCCTCGGGGGTGCCCTGCAGGTCGCGCAGGTCGGCGATCAGCTCGGCGTCGCTCTTCGGCTCGGCGAAGCCGCGGTCGTATTCCGCGCGCCGCGACGGCGCCGCCGTGCCCGAGGCGAACAGCCCCAGGGGCGTCGGGCTGCCCAGCTCGCGCAGGGCGTAGAGCAGCTCGCAGGCGAGCAGCGCGCCCAGGCTGTGGCCGAGGACCGCGTAGGGGCCCTGGCGTACTTCGTCGTGCAGCTCGCGGGCCAGTTGCCGGGCCAGGCCGGCCAGGTCGGTGTGCAGCGGCTCGGCCATGCGCGCGCCGCGCCCCGGCAGTTCCACCGGGCGCAGCTGCAGCCAGGCCGGCAGCTTGCGCCGCCAGCGGCTGTAGACCATGGCGCTGGCGCCGGAGTACGGCAGGCAGAAAAGTCGCAGCGCCACTCAGCCGGCCGCCTTGTCCATGTGCTGGCGCAGGCTCAGCGGGCGCATGTCGGTCCAGACCTGCTCGATATAGGCCAGGCAGTCCTTCTTCAGCCCGCTCTTGCCCACGGCGCGCCAGCCGGCGGGGATTTCCTTGTACTGCGGCCAGATGGAGTACTGCTCCTCGTGGTTCACCACCACTTCGAATGGGATGTCTTCGCGGTCGAATACAGAAGTCATTGCGCTTTCCTCAACTGGATGGGCCGGCCACCCTGTGGGTGGCCGCTATGGGTTAACGAAGTGGGTGGTGGGAAAATTAGGTGGTGAAGCTCTTCGTCTTCGTAGGAGCGAACCTTGTCCGCGATAGCCGGGGGTTCCGGCGCGATTCGCGGATAAGATCCGCTCCTACGCTGCCCCACCCGCGCCATTCCCATGTAGGAGCGCGCCCTGCCCGCGAAATCGCGCGCAGGGCGCGCTCCTACAATTTGCCGGCAGGCACCGCCGCAGCCAGCGCGCGGGCGAAGCGGCGGGCCACTTCGTCGATCTGCTCGGCGCTGATGATCAGCGGCGGCAGGAAGCGCACCACCGCGCCGTGGCGGCCGCCCAGTTCGAGGATCAGCCCGCGGCGCAGGCATTCGCGCTGGATGCGCGAGGCCAGCGCGGGGTTGGCCGGCGGGTGGCCGAGGCTGTCGGCGGCGCCTTCGGCGTCGACCACTTCCACCCCGAGCATCAGCCCGCGGCCGCGGATGTCGCCCAGCTGCGGGTAGCTGCGCTGGAGGATGCGCAGGTGCTCGGCCAGGCGCTCGCCCATGGCCGCGGCGTGGCCGGGCACGTCGTGTTCCTTCAGGTAGCGCATCACCGCGGAGCCGGCGGCCATGGCCATCTGGTTGCCGCGGAAGGTGCCGGCGTGGGCGCCGGGCTGCCAGGTGTCCAGCCAGTCGCGGTAGACCACCACCGCCAGCGGCAGGCTGCCGCCGATGGCCTTGGACAGCAGCACCACGTCGGGGACGATGCCGGCGTGCTCGAAGGCGAACATGCGCCCGGTGCGGCCGAAGCCGGTCTGGATCTCGTCGATCACCAGCGCCACCCCGGCCTTCTCGGTGATGCGTCGCAGGCCGCGCAGCCACTGCAGGTCGGCGGGCACCACGCCGCCCTCGCCCTGCACCACTTCCACCACCACCGCCGCCGGCAGCGGCACGCCGCTTTCCGGGTCGCTCAGCACGCTCTCCAGGTAGTGCAGGTTGGCGCGCACCCCGGCCTCGCCGCCGAGGCCGAAGGGGCAGCGGTAGTCGTAGGGGTACGGCAGGAACTGCACGCCGTTGCCCAGCACCGCGCCCAGGGCCTTCTTCGGCCCGAGGTTGCCCATCAGCCCCAGGGCGCCCTGGGTCATGCCGTGGTAGCCGCCCTGGAACGACAACACGGTGCTGCGCCCGGTGGCGGTGCGCACCAGCTTGAGCGCAGCTTCCGCGGCGTCGGCGCCGGTGGGCCCGCAGAACTGGATCTTCGCCTCGCGCGCCAGCTGTGGCGGCAGCAGGCCGAACAGGTCCTGGACGAAGGCGTCCTTCACCGGGGTGGTCAGGTCCAGGGTGTGCAGCGGCAGTTCGTCGGCCAGCACCTGCTGGATCGCCTCGATCACCACCGGGTGGTTGTGGCCCAGGGCCAGGGTGCCGGCGCCGGCCAGGCAGTCGATGAAGCGGCGGCCCTCGACGTCCTCGACGTACAGCCCGCGGGCCTTCTTCAGCGCCAGGGGGATGCGCCGCGGGTAGCTGCGCGCGTTGGATTCCTGGTGGCGCTGGCGCGCCAGCAACGGCGACTCGCTGAATTCGTAGAGGGTTTCGCCCGCGGCCGGTTCGGCATGGGCAGGCTGGTCATCGATGACGCTGGTAGCGACTTGCATGTCTTCAACCTCGAGACGTGGTGGTGTGCCACGGTTGACGGGTGCCCCGCGATGGCGGAGCGGCTGTAGTGGATAACGCAGCGCGGCGCTCGGGATTTACTGCCGGCCGCGCCCTGCCCCGGCGCCCTTTCCGCGGGCGCGGGGCGGCCTGCGCGCGGCGAACCGCGCGTGGGCTGCAGGTGTTTCGCGATACCCCCGCGGGGCCTCGGCTGCCCCGCGGGAAGTGCCGGGCTAGAGCATTTCCAGCTGCGACATCAGGTCGTCCAGGCGCGCCGCCTTGCGCTCGTCGATGGCGCTGGCGGCCTGGGCCTCGATGTAGCTGGCCAGTTCTTCCACCGTGCTGCACTCGAACATGGCCCGCAGCGGCACGTTGCGTTGCAGGGCCTTCTGCACCCGCGAGGCGATCTGCGTGGCCAGCAGCGAGTGCCCGCCCAGTTCGAAGAAGTTGTCCAGCACGCCGACGCGCTCGACCTTGAGCACCTCGGCCCAGATCTGCGCCAGGGTGCCTTCCAGCTCGGTGCGCGGCGCCTGGTAGGCGTGCGCCAGGGCCTGGCCGATGTCCAGCGCCGGCAGGGCCTTGCGGTCGAGCTTGCCGTTGGCGTTGAGCGGCATGCGCGCCAGCACCTGCCAGTGCAGCGGCACCATGTAGTCCGGCAGGTCGGCGCGCAGGTGCTGGCGCACCTGTTCGAGCCAGGCGCCCTCCTCTACTACCGTCGCGGCGGGCACCAGGTAGCCGACCAGGTACTTGCCGGTGGCGCTTTCCTGCACAGCCACGGCGGCCTCGCGCACCTCCGGCAGCTCGTGCAGGCGCGCCTCGATCTCGCCAAGCTCGATGCGGAAGCCGCGGATCTTCACCTGGTGGTCGACGCGCCCGACGTACTCCAGCACGCCGTCGGCGCGGCGCCGCGCCAGGTCGCCGGTGCGGTACAGGCGCTCGCCCGGCGCCCCGAAGGGATGCGGGACGAAGGCCTGGGCCGTGCGCAGCGGGTCGCCGACGTAGCCGCGGCCGACGCCGGTGCCGGCCACGCACAGCTCACCCACTGCGCCCAGCGGCACCAGTTCGAAGTCGCCTTCGGCATCCAGCAGGTACAGTTGGTTGTTGTCGGTGGGGCTGCCGATGGGCAGGTAGGTGGCCTCGGTGGAGGCCGCGTCGACGCGGAAGAAGGCCACGTCGTCCGAGCACTCCGCCGGGCCGTAGGCGTTGACCAGGCTCACCTGCGGGTAGCGTTGCAGCCAGTGCCGCGCCAGTTCCGGCGGCATGGCCTCGCCGGTGGGCAGCATCCAGCGCAGGCCGGGCAGCGCCTTGTGCTCCTCGGCGAGCATGCCCTGGATCAGCGAGGGCACGCTTTCCAGCACGCTCACGCCCTGCTCCACCACGTGTTCCAGCAGGGCCTGCGGGTCCTGGGCGATGGCGTTCGGCACTATGGCCACGCGGCCGCCGAACAGCGGCGCGGCGAGGAACTGCCAGACCGAGATGTCGAAGCTCTGCGAGGCGGTCTGGGCGATCACGTCGCCCTCGTCGAGCGCCAGATACGGCACCTTGCTCAGCTGGTTGTTGAGCATGCCGGCCTGCTCCACCATCACGCCCTTGGGCAGGCCGGTGGAGCCGGAGGTGTAGATCACGTAGGCCAGGTTGCGCGGCCCGCTGTAGCGCTGCGGATCGTGCTCGGCGGCTACGCCGTGCTGCACCTCGTCCCACACCAGCAGGCGCGGGCGGCTGCCGCAGCCCAGTTCGGCGAGCAGCGCCAGGGCCTGTTCGTGGCAGGCGGCGCTGCACACCAGCACCGGCGTGCGGCTGAGTTCGAGGATGCGCGTCAGGCGCTGCGTCGGGTGCGCCGGGTCCAGCGGCAGGTAGCCGGCGCCGGCCTTGAAGCTGCCGACGATCATGCCCAGCAGGTCCAGGCCGCGCTCGCCGAGCAGGGCCACCGGCTGGTCGAAGCCGACGCCGGCGGCCAGCAGCGCGTGGCCCAGGCGGTTGGCGCGGCGGTTCAGCTCGGCGTAGCTCCATTGCTGGTCCAGGCAACTGGCGGCGATGCGCTGCGGGTGCGCGGCCACCCGCGCTTCGAACAGGCGCACGTAGCCCTGCTCCAGCGGGTAGGCGTGCTCGCTGCGGTTGCAGTCTTCCAGCAGGAAGCGCCGCTCCTCAGTACCCAGCAGCGGCAACTCGGCCACGTCGCCATGGAAGCCGTCGGCCAGGGCCAGCAGCAGGCGCTTGAACTCGCCGAGCAGGCGCTCGATGGTCGGCGCCTCGAAGTAGCGCTGGTCGTAGGACAGGTGCAGGCCCAGGTCGTCGCCGGGGTAGCAGACCACGGTGAGCGGGAAGTTGGTGTGGGTGCGCCCGGAATCGGAGCTGGCCTTCAGGCTCTGCGCGCGGTCCAGCACCGCCACTTCCACCGGGGCGTTCTCGAACACGAAGAGGCTGTCGAACAGCGGCTGGCCCTTGGGCAGTTCGCTGGCTTCCTGGATGCTTACCAGCGGCAGGTGCTCGTGCTCGCGCAGTTCCAGGTTGCGTTCGAACAGCCCGGTCAGCCAGTCGCGCACCGTCTGCCGCGCGCCCGGCGCCGGCAACTGCACGCGCAGCGGGATGCTGTTGATGAACAGCCCCACGGTGCGCTGCATCTGCGGCAGGCCCACCGGGCGCCCGGCCACGGTGACGCCGAACAGCAGGTCGCGCTCGCCGCTGTAGCGCCGCAGCACCAGGGCCCAGGCCGCCTGGGCGAAGGTGTTGACGGTGAGCTGGTAGCGCTGCGCCAGTTCGCGCAGGCGCGCGCCGTCGGCGGCGTCCAGGCGGGTGTAGCGGTCGCCGACGATCATCCCGCCGCTTTCCCCGGCGCGCTCGTGGAGGATCGGCCGGTCGCTGGGGATGTAGGTGGCGCGTTCGAAGCCGTTCAGGTTCTGCTGCCACCAGCGGCGCGAGTGCTCCAGGTCCTGGCGCTGCAGCCAGGCGATGTAGTCGCGGTAGCGCGGCGCGGCCGGCAGCTGCGGCGCGCGGCCCTCGCCCAGGGCGGCATAGATCTCGAAGAAGTCGCTCATCAGCAGGCCGCGGCACCAGGCGTCGATGAGGATGTGGTGGTTGCTCATCATGAACCAGTAGCGCGCCGCGCCCAGGCGGATCAGGCGCAGGTGGAAGGGCGGCTCGTTGAGCAGGTCGAAACCGGCCTCGCGCTCCTTCTTGTGCAGGGCCTGCAGGCGTTCCTCGTGGCCGTCGGCGGGCAGCTCGCTCCAGTCGAGGAACTCGATGCGCAGCCGGCCGGGTTTGTGGATCACCTGCAGCATGGCCTCGCCGGCGTTCCACGAGAAGGACGCGCGCAGCGCCTCGTGGCGCGCCACCACGGCCTGCCAGGCGGCAGCGAAGCGCTCGCGGTCCAGCTCGCTGTCGATGCGGTAGCGGTCCTGCATGTAGTAGATGCCGGTGCCCGGCTCCAGCAGGGTGTGCAGCAGCAGGCCCTCCTGCATGGGCGTCAGCGGGTAGACGTCGTCGATCTGCGCCGCCGGCACCGCCAGGGCGTCCAGCTGCGCCTGGCTCAGGCGCGCCAGGGGGAAGTCGGAAGGCGTCAGGCCGCCGGCATCGTCGTCCAGGCAGTGGGCGATCAGCGCCTGCAGTTCGTCGCGGTAGGCGTTGGCCAGCTCGGCGATGGTCTGCTCCTCGTAGCGCTCGGCGCTGTAGGTCCAGCGCAGCACCAGTTCGCCGCCGTAGACCTGGCCGTCCACGCTCAGCTCGTTGGGCAGCGGCGCGGCGGCGTCGTGGATGGCCCCGGTGGGCTCGTCCAGCGGGTGGAACAGGGCGTCCTCGCTGAAGCTCTGGTCGAACTGGCCCAGGTAGTTGAAGGTGATGCGCGGCTGCGGCAGCGCGGCCAGGGCGCGGCGCCCGGCCTCGTCGCCCAGGTGGCGCAGCACGCCGTGGCCCAGGCCCTTGTGCGGCACGGCGCGCAGCTGTTCCTTGATCGCCTTGATCGAAGCCGCCAGCCCCGCCTCGCCCGGCTCGCCGGCGGGCGCCAGGCGCAGCGGGAAGGCACTGGTGAACCAGCCGACCGTGCGGCTGAGGTCGATGTCGTCGAACAGCGCCTCGCGGCCGTGGCCTTCCAGTTGCACCAGCACCGAGGCCTCGCCGCTGACACGGCAGAGTACCCGGGCCAGGGCGGTCAGCAGCAGGTCGTTGACCTGGGTGCGGTAGGCCGCCGGGGCCTGTTGCAGCAGCTGGCGGGTGCGCTCGCGGTCCAGGCGCAGGCTCAGGCTGCGGGCCAGGGCCTCGTCGTTGCGGCCTTGCGGGTTGTCGCAGAACCAGGCGCCGGGGGCGCCGTCCAGCTGGCTGCGCCACCAGTGCAGTTCCTCGCGCAGCGGCTCGCTGCCGGCGTAGGCCTGCAGGCGCGCGGTCCAGTCGCGGAAGGCGCTGGTCTTGGCCGGCAGTTGCGGCGCTTCGCCGGCGGCGAGTTGGCGATAAACCTGCTGCAGGTCTTCCAGCAGCACGCGCCAGGACACGCCGTCCACCACCAGGTGGTGGATCGCCAGCAGCAGGCGCTGGGCGCCGGGGCCGTCCACCAGCACCGCGCGCAGCAGCGGGCCGTCCAGGGCCAGGCTGCGCTGGGCGCGCTCGAACACTTCGGCGCAGTCGTCGAAGCTCGCCACCTGCGCCTGCCAGAGCAGCCAGGCGCCATCGTCCGCAGCCCGGTGTTCGGCGTGCCAGCGGCCGCCTTCCTGGCGGAACGTCAGGCGCAGGGCGTCGTGGTGCTTGACCAGTTGCAGCAGGGCCTGGCGCAGCAGCTCGGCGTCCAGCGCCTGGCGCGGCTCCAGCAGCAGCGACTGGTTCCAGTGCGCGCGGTTCTCCAGGGGCAGTTCGAAGAACCACAGCTGGATTGGCGTCAGCGCGCTCTCGCCCTGCACTTCGCCCTGCTCGGCGAGGCTGGCGCCGGCGCTGCGGGCGACGCCGGCCAGGCTGCGCACGCTCTGGTGCTGGAACAGATCGCGCGGGCTAAACTGGATGCCCTGCTGGCGGGCGCGGCTGACCACCTGGATGGAGAGGATGGAGTCGCCGCCCAGTTCGAAGAAGTTGTCGTCCAGGCCGACCTGGGCGAGGTTCAGCACCTCGCCCCAGACCGCCGCCAGCTGGCGTTCCAGCTCGCTGCGCGGGGCCTCGTAGGCGCGCTGGCCAAGGCTGGCGTCCGGCGCCGGCAGCGCGCGGCGGTCGAGCTTGCCGTTAGCGGTCAGCGGCAGGCCCTCCAGCAGCACCAGGTGCGCCGGCACCATGTAGTCCGGCAGTTGCTGCTTGAGGTGCGCCTTGAGCGCCTCGCGCAGGTCGGCCTGGGCCGCCTCGTCGGCGCCCGCCTCTGCGCAGCCCACGTAGCCCACCAGTTGCTTGCCGCTCGGCCCGTCAACGGCCAGCACGGCCGCCTCGCGCACCTGCGGGTGTTCCTGCAGGCGCGCCTCGATCTCGCCCAGCTCGATGCGGAAGCCGCGGATCTTCACCTGCTGGTCGATGCGTCCGAGGTATTCCACCTGGCCGTCGGCGCGCTGACGCACGCGGTCGCCGGTGCGGTACAGGCGCCCGCCGGGCGCGCCGAAGGGGTCGGGCACGAAGCGTTCGGCGGTCAGCGCCGGGCGTTCGTGGTAGCCGCGGGCCAGGCCGGCGCCGCCGACGTACAGCTCGCCGCCGGCGCCCTGGGGCACCAGGGCCAGGTCGGCGTCGAGGAGGCAGGCGCTGCGCTCGCCCACCAGGCTGCCGATGGGCACGCCGGCGCCGGCTTCCACCTGCTCCGGGGCCAGGGCCGCCAGGGGCATGACCACCGTCTCGGTGGGGCCGTAGGCGTTGAAGAAGTAACGCGGCGCGAAGGCCTGGCGGATGCGTTGCAGGTGCTCGGCGGTCAGCGCCTCGCCACCGGTGATGCACAGGCGTACCGGCAGCTGCCGGCCCTGGGTCTGCAGCCACTGGGCCAGCTGGCTGCCGTAGCTGGGGGTGAAGCCGAGGATGCTCACGCGGTGCTCGGCGATCAGCTGGCAGATGTCCTCGGCGCCCCATTGGCCCTGGGCCCGCAGCACCACGTGGGCGCCGCACAGCAGCGGCGTCAGCAGGCGTTCGCTGGCGGCGTCGAAGTTGATGGAATAGAAGTGCAGCTCGCAGTCGTCGGCGCGCATGCCGAAGCGCTCGATCACCGCGCGGCAGTGCATGGCGATCTCGCCGTGGCACACCGCCACGCCCTTGGGCTTGCCGGTGGAGCCGGAGGTGTAGATCAGGTAGGCCAGGTGCTGCGGCTGGGCGAAGGCCGGCAGCGGGCCGTCGTCCAGTGCCGCCAGGGCCTCGCCCTCCTGCGCCGGGCAGCAGCGGCCGACGCCTTCGGGCAACGCGCCCAGGGCCTCGAACAGCGCCGGCTCGCCGAGCAGCAGGCGCACGCCGCTGTCCTCGATCATGTAGTGCAGGCGCTCCAGCGGGTATTCCGGGTCCAGCGGCACGTAGGCGCCGCCGGCCCTGAGGATCGCCAGCAGGCCGACGACCATTTCCAGCGAGCGCTCCAGGGCCAGGCCGACGCGCACTTCCGGGCCCACGCCGCGTTCGCGCAGCAGGCGCGCCAGGCGGTTGGCGCGGGCGTCCAGTTCGGCGTAGCTCAGGCTCTGGCCGGCGAAGGTCAGCGCCGGGGCCTGCGGCGTGGCCGCGGCCTGGGCGGCGAACAGGCCGTGCAGGGTGTCGCTCAGTTGCGGCCCGCTGCAGGTCAGCAGCGCGTCCCGCTCGCCGGCATCCAGCATCGGCAGCTCGCCCAGTCTCTGTTGCGGGTCGGCGATCATCGCCGCCAGCAGGTTCTGCCAGTGGCGCGCCATGCGGGCGATGCGCGGCTCGTCGAAGAGGTCGCGGCTGTAGGTCAGGCAGCAGCCCAGGCGCTGGTCGAGGTCGGTGACCTCCAGGTTGAGGTCGAACTTGGTGGCGCGGGCGTCGTTGACGCAGTACTCCACGGTCATCCCGGCCAGCTGGCGGGTCTGCTGGAACTCCCAGCGCTGGACGTTGCACATCACCTGGAACAGCGGGTTGTAGGCGGCGCTGCGCGGCGGCTGCAGGGCTTCCACCAGGTGGTCGAAGGGCAGGTCCTGGTGCGACTGGCCGTCGATCACCGTCTGCCGCACCTGCTCCAGCAGCCCGGCCACGCTCATCTGCCCGTCGAGGCGGCAGCGCAGCACCTGGGTGTTGAGGAAGGCGCCGATCAGCCCTTCGCTCTCCGGGCGGATGCGGTTGGCCACCGGCGCGCCGATGCGCAGGTCCTGCTGGCCGCTGTAGCGGTACAGCAGCACGGCCAGGGCGGCGGTCATGGTCATGAACTGGGTCAGGCCGTTGCCGGCGTTGAAGCGGCGCACGCGCTCGGCCAGCTGTGGCGCCAGGTCGAAGCGGTAGAGGTCGCCGCGGTGGCTCTGCACTGGCGGCCGCGGGCGGTCGCCGGGCAGTTCCAGCACCGGATGCTCGTCGCCCAGCTGGGCGGTCCAGTAGTCCAGCTGGCGCTGGCGTTCGCCGGCCTCCAGCCAGTCGCGCTGCCACACGCTGTAGTCCAGGTACTGCACCGGCAACGGCGCCAGGGGCGATTCGCGGCCGGCCAGGAAGGCCTCGTAGAGCGCGCTCAGCTCGCGGGCGAAGATGTCCATGGCCCAGCCTTCGGTGACGATGTGGTGCAGTGTCACCACCAGGTAGTGCTCGTCCTCGGCCAGGCGGACCATGTACACCCGCAGCAGCGGGCCCTGCTCGAGGTCGAAGGGCTTGTGCGCCTCGTCGTCGGCCAGTTGCTGCAGGGCCTGCTGGCGGGCTTCGGTGTCGAGGTGGGAGAAGTCCAGGCGCTGCATGCGCAGCTCGCTGCCCTCCTGCACCTGCTGATGCGGCACGCCGTCGACGCTGGGGAAGCGGGTGCGCAGGGTTTCGTGGCGCTGCACCAGGGCTTGCAGGGCGCGCTCGAAGCAGTCCAGGTCCAGCGCGCCGCGCAGCCGCGCCATGCCGCCGACGTTGTAGGCCGGGCTGTCCGGCTCCAGTTGCCAGAGGAACCACATGCGCTGCTGCGAGTAGGACAGCGGCACGCGCTGGCTGCGGTCCACCGGGCGGATCGCGCCCTGGCTGTCGCGGCTGCCGGCGGCGCGCAGCTGGCGCACCCGCTCGGCGAAGGCGCCCAGGCGGCTGGCGTCGAACAGCTCGCGCAGCGGCAGTTCGATGGCGAAGGCCTGGCGCGCCCGGGAGACGATCCGGGTGGCCAGCAGCGAGTGGCCGCCCAGTTCGAAGAAGTCGTCGTCCAGGCCCACTTGCGGCAGGCCCAGCACTTCGCTCCAGATGCTGGCCAGGCGCTGCTCCACTTCGTCGCGCGGGGCGACGTGCTCGCGCTGCTGCCCGCTCGGTTCGGGCAGGGCCTTGAGGTCCAGCTTGCCGCTGGGGCCCAGGGGCATGCTGTCCAGGCGCATGAGCTGCGCCGGGACCATGTATTCCGGCAATGCTGCCTGCAACGCGGTGCGCAGGGCCTGGCCGTGTTCGGCCTCGGCCGGGGCATCGGCGGTCGCGGTGTAGTAGCCCAGCACTTGGCTGCCGAGATTGCCGGCCTGGCGGATCAGCACCACGGCCTGGGCCACGCCGGGCTGGGCCAGCAGGCGCGCGCGGATTTCGTCCAGCTCGATGCGGAAGCCGCGCAGCTTCACCTGGCGGTCCTGGCGGCCGAGGTATTCCAGCACGCCCTGCTCGTTCCAGCGCGCGCGGTCGCCGGTGCGGTACAGGCGTGCGCCGGGCACGCCCAGCGGGTCGGCGACGAAGCGTTCGGCGCTCAGCCCCGGGCGGCCCAGATAGCCACGGGCCAGGCCGGCGCCGCCGATGCACAGCTCGCCGGCGGCGCCCGGCGGCAGCGGGTTGAGTTCGCTGTCGAGGACGCGGCAGACCACATTGCCCAGCGGCCGGCCGATGGGCGAGCGCGCGCCATCCTCCAGCGAACAGTGCCAGTGGGTGACGTTGATCGCGGTTTCCGTCGGGCCGTAGCGGTTGTGCAGGGCCACGCCGGGCAGGCGTTGCAGCGTGCGGTCGCGCAGCTGCGCCGGCAGCGCCTCGCCGCCAGAGAACAGGCGGCGCAGGCTGGTGCATTCCTCCACGCCGGGCTCGTCGATGAACAGTTGCAGCAGCGGCGGCACGAAGTGCAGCGTGGTCACGCCGAACTGCCGCACCAGCTGGGCGATGCGCGCCGGGTCGCGGTGTTCGCCGGGGCCGGCCAGCACCAGGCGGCAGCCCGCCAGCAGCGGCCAGAAGCATTCCCACACCGAGACGTCGAAGCTCACCGGGGCCTTCTGCATCAGCACGTCGTCGGCCTGCAGCGCGTAGGTGGCCTGCATCCATTGCAGGCGCTCGGCCAGGGCGGCGTGGGTGTTGCCCACGCCCTTGGGCTGGCCGGTGGAGCCGGAGGTGTAGATGACGTAGGCCAGGTTGTCGCCGTGCAGGTGCAGGCCCGGCGCGCTGCTCGGCCAGCCGTCCAGCTTGAGGCCGTCGAAGCACAGGGTGGCGACACCCTCCAGGCTCGGCAGGCGCTCCAGCAGGTGGGACTGGGTCAGCAGCAGGCTGGCACCGCAGTCGTCGAGCATGTAGGCCAGGCGCTCGGCGGGGTAGTCCGCGTCCAGCGGCACGTAGGCGCCGCCGGCCTTGAGGATGGCCAGCAGGCCCACCAGCAGCTGCGGCGAGCGTTCGGCGCAGATGGCCACCGGCACGTCGGGCCCCACGCCCTTGTCGCGCAGGTAGTGGGCCAGGCGGTTGGCCTGGGCGTGCAGTTCGGCGTGCCTGAGTTCGCCGCCGTCCCATTGCAGCGCCACGCGTTCGGCATGGGCCGGCAATTCGCGTTCCAGTTGTTCCGGCAGCCAGCTGCGCGCCGGCTCGCAGGGCGCGCTGCCCCACTGCTCCAGGCGCGCCAGTTCCGCGTCCGTCGCCAGGGCGATGTCGCCCAGGCACAGTTGCGGTTGCGCCACCACCTGGCGCAGCAGCGCCACGTACTGGTCGGCCAGGCGCTGGATGCTGGCGGCATCGAACAGTTCGGCGGCGTAGTCGAAGTTCAGGCGCAGGCGGCCGCGGGCGTCTTCCTCGGTCTGCAATTGCAGGTCGAACTTGGCCTCGCGGCTGTGCCAGGGCAGTTCCTCGGCCAGCAGGCCAGGCAGCCGGCGCAGGGCGGAAAGGTCGCGCTGCTGGTGGTTGAACAGCACCTGGAACGGCTGGCCGCCGTGGCCCGGCAGGGCTTCCAGCAGGCTGTCGAAGGGCAGGTCCTGGTGTTCCTGGGCGCCCAGGGTGGCTTCGCGCACCTGGGCCAGCAACTGCCCGAAGGCCTGCCGCGGAGCAGGCGTGGCGCGCAGCACCAGGGTGTTGATGAAGAAGCCCACCAGCCCCTGGACTTCCTGGCGCTGGCGGTTGGCGCTGGGCACGCCGACGCGGATGTCGGCCTGCCCGCTGTGGCGGTGCAGCAGGGCCTGGAAGGCCGCCAGCAGCCACATGAAGACGCTGGCCTGGTTGGCCTGGGCCGCTTCGCGCAGGGCCTGGCCGAGCTTGTCGTCCAGGCGCAGGCTCAGGCGCGCCGCTGGCGAGGCGGCGTTGCCGCGCGGATGGTCGGTGGGCAGTTCCAGCACCGGGGCTTCCTCGCCCAGCTGTTCGCGCCAGTAGCCCAGCTGGCGGGCGCCCTCGCCCGCCTCCAGCCACTGGCGCTGCCAGCTGGCGAACTCGGCATAGCCGACCGGCAGCGGCGCCAGTTCGGCGGCCTGGCCGCCCTGCGCTTCGGCGTACAGGCGGGCGAATTCGTCCAGCAGCAGGTTCAGCGACCAGCCGTCGGCCACGATGTGGTGCAGGGTCACCCACAGCTGGTGCAGGTCGTCGTCCAGGCGCACCAGGCTCACCCGCAGCAGCGGGCCCTTTTCCAGGTCGAACGGCTCGCGGGCCTCGGCCTCGCGGCGCCGTCCGGCTTCGCCGGCGTCCAGTTGCAGCACCTGCCAGTGGAATTCGCCGCGCGGCTCGATGCGTTGCAGCGCCTGGCCGTCGCGTTCGAGGAAGCGCGTGCGCAGCGACTCGTGGCGCTGCACCAGGCGGGCGAAGCTGTCGTAGACCGCGTCTTCGTCCAGCTCGCCGCGCAGCAGCAGGCCGCCGGGGATGTTGTAGGCGCAGCCCTGGGGTTCGATCTGCCAGTTCAGCCACAGGCGGCGCTGGGCCGCGGATTGCGGCAGGTCGCCGCCGCGCGGCAGCTGGGCCATGGGCGCTTGCGCCGCGGCGCCGTTGGCCAGGCGGGCGGCCACGGCGGCGCTGAAGTCGGCCAGGCGCGGCGCCTCGAACAGCAGGCGCAGGTTCAGGTTGACGCCCAGGGAATCGCGCAGCGCGGCCATGGCCTGGGCGGCGGCGATGGAGTTGCCGCCCAGCAGGAAGAAGTTGTCGTCCGCGCCGACGCGCTCGACGCCCAGGTGCTCGCGCCAGAGTTCGGCGATGCGCGCCTGCAAGGCATCGGCGCTTTGCTCCGGCGCGGCTTCGGCCCGGGGTGCCTGGCCGGGGTAGACGGCGTAGGCGTCCAGGCTGCCGTCGGCCAGGCGCGTGCGGCAGGCCGAGCGTTGCAGCTTGCCGCTGGAGGTGCGCGGCAGCGCGCCGGGGTTGAGCAGCGCCACCACCTTCGGCGCCTCCTGGCAGGCCTCGGCCACCGCCTGGCGGATGGCGTCGATCAGGGTATCGGCAGGGATGCGCTTCTGCAGCGCGCGGCCGACCTCGGCGGCGATGCCGATGCCCTCCTCGCCATCGACCTGCACGGCAAAGGCGGCCACGCGGCCCTTGCGCACGGCATCCACCTCGGTTTCCACGGCGCGTTCGATGTCCTGCGGGTAGAGGTTGTGGCCGCGGATGATGAGCATGTCCTTCAGGCGCCCGGTGACGTACAGCTCACCACTGCGCAGGCAGCCCAGGTCGCCGGTGCGCAGCCAGGTGCGGCCGTCGCGCTCGACGAAGGTCTTGGCGCTGGCCTCGGGGTTGCGCCAGTAGCCGTGGGCGATGCTCGGCCCGGCGGCCCAGATTTCGCCCACCCGGTTCTCGTCCAGGGCGGCGCCATCGCTGGCGTCGACGATCATCACCGCATGTTCCGGCTGGCTGCGGCCGCAGCACATGAGCACGCTGTCGCTGCCCGCTTCGATGCGGTTCTGCGCCAGGGCCGCCTCGTCCACGCCCAGGGCGGCGATGCCCTGGCCGCGCTGCCCACCGCTGACGAACAGGGTGGCCTCGGCCAGGCCGTAGCAGGCGAAGAAGCTGGAGGCCTCGAAGCGGCTGGCGGCGAACTTGTCGGCGAAGGCGTCCAGGCTGTCCTGGCGGATCGGTTCGGAGCCGGAGAAGGCCACGCGCCAGCGGCTCAGGTCCAGGCCGGCCAGGGCCGACTCGCTGACGCGCTCGGTGCACAGGCGGTAGGCGAAGTCCGGCCCGCCGCTGACGGTGCCGCCATGCTGGCTGATGGCTTCCAGCCAGCGCAGCGGGCGTTCGAGGAAGTAGCGCGGCGACATCAGCACGCAGGGCACGCCGCTGTAGACCGGCTGCAGCAGGCCGCCGATCAGGCCCATGTCGTGGTACAGCGGCAGCCAGCTGACGATCACGTCGTCGGCGCCGATGCCGAAGCCGCCGCGGATCAGCCGCTCGTTGGCCACCAGGTTGCCGTGGCTGACCTGCACGCCCTTGGGCAGCGCGGTGGAGCCGGAGGTGTACTGCAGGAAGGCGATGTGTTCGGGACGGACCTCGGTTTCCACCCAGGCCTCGGCACCGGCCAGGTCCAGTTCGTCGACGCACAGCAGCTGCGGCGCGGCAGCGCCGGACAGCGCCGGGCAGCCTTCCAGCAGCGCCCCGCGCAGTTCGGCCTGGGTCAGCACCAGGCGCGGCGCGCAGTCGTCGATGATCGACAGCAGGCGTTCCTGGTGGTGGCGGCGCGCCGACTCCGGCGGGTAGGCGGGCACCGCGACCATGCCGGCGTACAGGCAGCCGAAGAAGGCGGCGACGTAGTCCGGGCCGCTGGGGAACAGCAGCACCGCGCGCTCGCCCTGCCCCGCCCGGGCCTGCAGGGCGGCGGCGATGCAGCGGGCGCGGCGGTCCAGCTCGGCATAGCTGAGCACCACGTCACCCGCGCCGTCTTCGGCCAGGAAGCGCAAGGCCAGCCGGTCGGGTTGGGTGCCGGCACGCTGGCGCAGGGCCTGGGCCATTGAGGAGGGATGTTCGAACGCGTCCATTTGGATTTCCTGCTGAGTGCAACCGCGACTGGTCATCGACCGGAAAAGTCCCACTTGGGCCTTCAGCCGGTTCTCTCAGAGGTGTACGGACGATCATTCGAAATAATTAGTGTTCTCAGCTAGGCCGGCGAGCCCGCCCGGATGGCACAAAGCCAGTCTGCACGGGGCTTTCCGGCCAGCAAGAACATTCATTTACAATTGTTGACAATGATTCTCATTTCAAATACTTTCCGGCTCGGCTCGCTGGATGCGTACCTGACTAGCGATTTGCCCACCCACACTGCCGCTAGGTGATTCTCATGCTGGATGAACTGCCCACCTCCCGTTATGCCTCCCCGTTGGTCGCGACCTTCATCGAGAATCGTTCCATCCTGGTCAAGTTCGCCTCGCGCTTCCTCGGCTGCCGTTCCCATGCCGAGGACGTGGTGCAGGACACCTTCTTCCGCCTGCAGAGCGCCTCCGGCGCCTCCATTCCGCTGAAGGCGCAGATGAGCTACCTGTTCCAGGTGGTGCGCAACCTGGCCATCGACCACTACCGCAAGCAGGCGCTGGAGCAGCGCCACACCGGCGCGCCGCAGGAGCTGATGGAGGCCGAGGCGGCCTACGGCGCCACGCCGGAAACCCTGCACATCAACTTCGACACCCTCGAACAGATCGACGAGGCCCTGAGCCAGCTGCCCGAGCGTACCCGCTACGCCTTCGAGATGTACCGCCTGCACGGCGTGCAGCAGAAAGAGATCGCCCGCGAGTTGGGGGTTTCCCCGACCCTGGTCAACTTCATGATCCGCGATGCCCTGCTGCATTGCTGCGCCAGCGTGGCCAAGGACGAACAGCCCGCCCGCCGCGCCTGAAGCCCCTTGCGCCCCGGTGCCGGATGCCATGCATCGCCGGGGCAAGGGGCAGCCGCCCCCGACCTGTCCCATATTCCCGACGGAATCTTCCTGCTTTACAGCCCCCGCCCCTGAATCTCCGCCAATACCCCGGCGCGGCGCCCGGCCTTGTCCATAATGGCGCCCTGGCGTCTGCCATCCACCCGCCTCCAGCCACGGCGTCGAGCCCCTCGAAAGCGCGCTCGCGCCAGGCATGTCCGGCCCGGGTGGATGGCGCGGCGATCTCCACAGTATCGACGGAATCCACCATGTCCTTGGGGCCCATGCCCAGGCTCAACCTGCGCACCTTGATCCTTCTGTTCGCCTCGCTGGCGGCCATCGCGACCCTGGCCAACGACCTGTTCGCCACCTACCGGATCCAGCGGGAGACGCTGGTCCTCAGTGCGCTGGAACACAACCGGGCCTATGCGGCCAAGGTTGCGCTGAGCATCAGCCAGAGCCTCGCCTCGTCCCTGGACCGCCTGGCCTACAGCGCGACTGTCCTCGGGCGTGATTTCGCCGATGCGGCGGTCCGCGGCGCCGAGGTGGAACGCCTGGCCCGCCAGGACGGCAGCTTCAATACAGTGGTCATCGTCGACGCGACCGGGCGGATCCTCAGCGCCCTGCCCCAGTGGCTCAGTGCCAATGGGCGCAAGATCCTCTCCAAGCGCCCCCTGGAAATGCGCCAGGCGATGATCAGCCCGGCCTTCCATTCGCAGTCCGGCGAGCGGGTGGTGTTCGTCTCCCATCCGGTGTGGAACGCCCGCGGCGACTACCTCGGCCTGGTCGGCGGGACCATCTACCTGAACCGCGCCAATTCGCTGAACCACATCGTCAGCCGGCACTTCCAGAAGGACACCTCCTTCGTCTACCTGGTGGACGAGCAGCGCCAGTTGCTCTACCACCCCGAGCGCGAACGCATCGGCCAGACGATCGGCGTCAACGCCGCGGTGGACGCCGCGCTGCGCGGCGAAAGCGGCGCCATGCAGGTCACCAATCACGAGGGCCTGGAGATGCTCGCCGGCTACGCGGCGGTGCCGGACAGCGGCTGGGGCGTGGTCTCGCAGCAGCCGCTGAGCGTCACCCTCGGCGCCGTGCGCGCGCTGATGCTGCAGGTGCTGGCGGGGATAGTGCCGATGATCCTGCTCGGCTTCCCGCTGCTGTGGTGGATAGCCGCGCGGATCAGCCATCCCCTGCGCCGGCTGGCCGACTACGCGGCGCAGCTGGACAACACCGAGCGCATCGAGGGAGTGCGCGCCTGGTACTTCGAGGCCTGGCGCATCCGTCGGGCGCTGATCATCGGCGGACAGATGACCCAGGAGCGCATCGGCCAGCTCAACCGCCAGGCCCAGAGCGACCCGCTGACCGGCCTGGCGAACCGCCGCGCGCTGGAGGCGACCCTGGCGAGCTGGGTGGCGCGCGGCGAGCCCTTCGCGGTGATCAGCATGGACATCGACCACTTCAAGCAGGTCAACGACACCTTCGGCCATGCCGCCGGCGACCAGGTGCTGCAAGCCTTCGCCGAGGTGCTGCGGTGCAACTCGCGCAGCGGCGACCTGCCGTGCCGCGCCGGCGGCGAGGAGTTCATCCTGCTGCTGCCGGCCACCTCGCTCGGCGTGGCGGCGGAAGTCGCCGAGCGCATCCGCCTGACGACGGAACGCACGGACTTCCCGCAGGTGGGCCGGGTGACCCTGTCGCTGGGCGTGGCCTTCAGCAGCGAGGGACGGACGGACGTCGGCGCGGTGCTCGCGACCGCCGACGCCCTGCTCTACCAGGCCAAGCAGGCCGGCCGCAACCGCGTCATGGTGGCGGACGAGCGGCCGGTTGGCGTGGCGCAGCCTCATCCGTCCTGAGGGCCCGGCCCGGAGCATCCGGTGGTAGCGCGCCAGAACGTAGGGCGCATAACCGTTCGCGGTTATGCGCCGTTGCCCATTGGCTATTTCAGGCGGGTTCGTGGTTGAGCATCACACCGAACAGTCCCCTCTCCCGCTTGCGGGGGAGGGTTAGGGAGTGTGTGTGGAGTCAGGGTTGGCAGAGGTGTGCGGGAGGAGTCCGTTGCCCTCACCCCAGCCCTCTCCCAGAGGGAGAGGGGGCTGTCCGTGCCACCGGGGCGTTCGGCGTGGCCGGTGATCCTACGCACCGGAACGCCCTTCAGAAGGCCGAGCGAAACCCGCGCTGGGGACGCCTGGTTCGGGCCTCCGTGGCGAGGGAATTCGCGAATGACGGGTTAGAGATCGAAGCCCCAGCCCCATCCCATATGAAAAATGCCGCTTCTCCCATGAAGAGAAACGGCATTCTTCCTTAAGTGAACAGCACTCCCCCCGAAGAGGGCATTCTCGTTGCGCGAACCTCAGGCGGGCTGCTTCGCGTAGCGCGCCAGCGTCGGATCCCGCTGCATCACCGCCAGGGTGTTGGCATAGACCTGCTCCCCGGTCGCATCCTTGCTGGCGAAAATCTCACCGAAGTGCTGCTGGGTAACCTGGGCAAAGCGAGCACGATCCTGCGCTTGCACACCCAGCAGAGTGGCATAGGCATCCAGCGCATCTCCATGCCCCTTGGCCATATCCTCGGCAATGTTGTCGAGCATGCCGTTCATGGCAAAGATCGAACGACCGCCATACCCCAGCCGCGCATCGGAGTTACAGCCGTTGGTGCCGGAAGTCAGGCCGAAGGTGGCGTTGCCCGAAGTCCCGTTGGTGGTGGTAGCCAGCAGGTGCGGGAACAACCCGCGCTGCCCTTCGAACAGCATGTTGCCCCAACCGCAGCCGTTGCCCCCGGCCTGGTCCGCCTGGGCGAACAGGCTGGCGGCGCCGAGAACCGCGAAGATCGCACTCTTGCCGAGCAGTTTGCTTGTCATGGATGTCGTTCCTTGGTCGTTTGACATGGTTGGTGTGCCCTACCCCTTCGCTGCCCAGCACCACTGGAACAGCCTGGCTCGACTTTAGGTGTAGGCAAGGAATCGCAAGGTTTCAAACTTTGGTGGCCGAGTTTCGCAGCCCAAGTAGTATGGGCGCATACGGAGCCTCATATCCTGTTCAGGCGCTTTGTTTGCTACAAGTCGTGCGGTCATGATGAGCAAGGCAAGGCACAGTACCGCGCGTGGCATCTTTTCATGGGATGCCACCTCTAGAACCTGAAGGTGCGATAAAAATACGCTACCAGCACCCTACAGCGGAATACCGTCTTACCTCCTGAAAGCCCAGTCACCGGTATTCGAATTCCACGACGACAACGGCGCACTGACGGTGAAGACCGAGCGCTCGGCTAGCGCCCCAGACCTATTGATTGGATTAACGAAAAGAACGAAAGGCGGGACGAAGCTGGAATCAATAAAGCGAACCGCTAAGAGCTCAGATAAATTCCAATAAAATATAAATAGCTTCCGTGCTTATTCAAAAGCTCACCTCACCTGTGGCTCCCCTCCAGAAGCAACGGGCTTTTTCTCGAAAGCCTGAGGCCAAAAAAATGTCGCCAAAAAAATAAAAAATCATGCAAGAAAAAATATCTTGATAAATCCAAGCAACCACCTATACCTACGCTAAACGAAAAAATTTCATGCATGCCATGAAAACCGCAGGAGGCGCTTCGGTATGTCAGCAAAAGACGAACAACTCTTCAAAGCATGCCTGGATGCACTTGAGAGAGTTCTTAGAATATTTCAGATAGAAAGAATAGTATATCTAGCCCTTACCATACTCTCCTTTCTGCTATTAATTTACGCAATATATTTAACCTTCTCTGAAAGAGAGATAAGCACACAGACACTAATAGCCTTCTATGGTTCGGGCGGGCTTATCACAATCTCATCCGCGAGAATAACATTCTTCTTCAACCGGGCATTTAACATTGTTGAAGACCTGATAAAGGTTGTAGCGACTGGAATTCAAAAGCCCCCTCCCACAAGGAAGACAAGAAATGGAAATTCTGGAGCTTAAAAGCAGCCTAAATGACTTAAACAGCCTGAGAAACTCATCAGTGGCTTCGATGGCACTACTTATTGCCGGAGGAGTTTTTCTTTTGGGGAGCATATATTACAGCGCAACAAAATTAACGCCTCTCGAGAAACAAGTCATAGCTCTGAAGGCGCAGGAAGAAAAACTCAGAGAAAGCAATGAGCACCTACTTGCGTATGCAAAGAGCAAGGAGTTGGAACTCAAAGAATCAGAGTCAATGCTTGCTGCGGCACAGAACGATCTAAAAAAAGCACAAGGCTCCCTAGATTACCTGCAGGAAGGAATGCGCTTTTTGCAAAATGGACAGTACTCGAACGCCACAGAAAGTTTTAAAAAATACTTAGATATATTCCCAGACAGCACTGAAGCCCTGAATCTTACAGGGTATTCCGAACTCAGACTGGCACTCTTCTCTCAGAAAAGCGCGGAAAATCCAAAAACCGCAAAAGAGAAAATACCAAAACTAAAAGAAACACAAGAAAAGAGCTTTAAATCGGCAAAGGCTCACTTTGAAAAAGCTATAGATATCGACAAATCTTACGTATGGCCTCGCTACAATCTCTCAATACTCTATTTCCAGAACTCAATGAAGGACGAGGCCATCTCGGAGCTCTCCAAACTACTAAATGAAAATCCAGAAATGACAAAATGGATCTGTGAGGATGGGCAATTTAGAAAATTCAACATTGACAAAGACACATCAAAGCGATTCTCCGAAGTGGTTTCCAATGCTCTCATCAAGCTGAATATTTCAGACTGCTGGGTACTCAAACCTGTAAAGGCAGGAGTTTAACAATTAGCGCTATTGCCAGAAATGGCATTTAAATATAGCGCTTTCAAGCACATTTATGTCGAATCCAGGCAACCCCGGCCCGGACAATGCCCCTATGGTGACGAGCCACATCCCACCGACCTGGAGCTGTCATGTCCGACTTCATCACCGTACTGCGCGAAACCTGCCCCACCCCCGTGCTGGATGCCACCAAGTGGAAGCGCATCGGCGGCGACCCGCACACCGTCAACCTCAATGCCTACACCTCGGCGGACGGCAGCAAGATCATGGGCACCTGGATCTGCACCCCCGGCAAGTTCGAGGTGAACTACGAGAAGTGGGAGTACTGCCACTTCCTCGACGGCTACTGCATCATCACCCCCGAGGGCGAGCAGCCGGTGCACCTGAAGGCCGGCGACGTGTTCGTCATCGAGCCGGGGCTGAAAGGCACCTGGGAAGTGGTGGAGACGGTGCGCAAGTATTTCGTGTTTGCCTGATTAGTTTACGTTACGGCACCGAAGCGCTCTTCGTAGGATGGGTTGAGCTTGCGAAACCCATGCGGCCGTGGCGATGGGTATCGCTTCGCTCAACACCATCCTACGGGGCATTACCGGAAGGTGTAGGACTTTGTACGCCCTACGGCTCGCCTGCATTGGCGAGCAGGCGGCGGGCGCGGGCCAGGACCGGGGCGTCGACCATCTGGCCGTCCACCTGGAAGGCCGCCGCGCCGCTTTCGGCTGCCGCCAGCACCCGGCGTGCCCAGGCCAGTTCCTCGGCGCTGGGGGCCAGGGCGGCGTGGAGCACGGCGACCTGCTTCGGGTGGATGCACAGCGCGCCCACCAGGCCCAGGTCGTGGCCGTGGCGGAGGGTGGCGGCGAAGCCTTCGGCGTCGTCGAAGGCCGGGTAGACGGTGTCCAGCGGCGCCTGCAGGCCGTTGACCCGCGAATGCAGCAGCAGGCTCAGGCGCACCTGGTCGTAGACCATGGCGGCCGCCGCGGTGCCGCTGCTCATGCCGATGTCCAGGGCCAGGTCGAGGCCGCCGAAGGTCAGGCGCTCGACGCCGGCGCAGGCGGCGATCTCCCCCACCGCCAGCAAGCCGCGGGCGCTTTCGATCAACGGCCAGATCGGCTTGCCGCAGGCTGACGCGGCACGCAGGTCGTCGGCGCATTCGACCTTGGGCAGAAGAATGCCCGCCACTCCCGGCAGGCGGCACAGTTCCAGGTCCGCAACGTGCTCGGGGTGCCCGGCGGCGTTCACCCGCACCCGCACGCGGGCCTGCGGATTGGCTTCGAGGAAGGCCGCCAGGTCGTTGCGGGCGCGGGCCTTGAGCGCGGCCTCGACGGCGTCTTCCAGGTCGACGATCACGGCGTCGGCGCCGCTGGCCAGGGCCTTGGCGAAGCGCTCCGGGCGGCTGCCGGGGACGAACAGGGCGGAACGGACGATGGGGCTCATGCGGGGTCCTTGGTCAGGTTCGGCTCACACTGCGCCCTGCTCGTGCAGGCGCTGGATGTCGGCGGCGCTGTAGCCCAGCTCGGCGAGCAGGCTGTCGGTATGCTCGCCCAGGCCCGGCACGGCGTCCATGCGCGGCGCATAGGCATTGCTGCGGGCCGGCGGCAGCAGCGCCGGCAGGCGGCCCACAGGGCTGTCGATCTCGCGCCAGGCGTCGCGGGCCTGCAGTTGCGGGTGGTTCCACAGGCCCTGCATGTCGTTGACGTGGGCGTTGGCGATCTGCGCCTGTTCCAGGCGCTCCACCACTTGCGCCGCGCTCAGCCCGGCGAAGGCCTCGATGATCAGTGCGCGCAGGGCGTCGCGGTTGGCCACCCGCAGGCTGGTGGCGGTGAAGCGCGGGTCTTCCGCCAGTTCCGGGCGCCGCAGCACCATTTCGCAGAAGACCTTCCACTCGCGTTCGTTCTGCACGCCGAGCATCACGTTCTTGCCGTCGCCGGCGGGAAACGGTCCATAGGGGTAGATGGTGGCGTGGGCGGCGCCGGCGCGCGGCGGTTGCGCCTGGCCTTCGAAGGCGTAGTACATGGGGAAGCCCATCCACTCGGCCATGCCTTCGAGCATGGAGACCTCCACCCGGCTGCCCTCCCCCGTGCGCCCGCGCAACAGCAACGCCGAGAGGATGCCGCTGTAGGCGTACATGCCGGCGGAGATGTCGGCGATGGAGCAGCCGGCCTTGGCCATTTCGTCCGGGCCGGGGCCGCCGGTGACCGAGAGGAAGCCGCTCTCGCTCTGGATCAGCAGGTCGTAGGCCTTCTTCTGCTCGTAGGGGCCGCCTTCGCCATAGCCGGAGATGTCGCAGACGATCAGGCGCGGGAAGCGTTCGTGCAGCGCCTCGAACGACAGTCCCAGGCGCGCGGCGGCGCCGGGCGCGAGGTTCTGCACCAGTACGTCGGCCTGTTCCAGCAGTTGCTCCAGCACGGCGTGGGCCTCGCCCTGCTTGAGGTCCAGGGCCAGGCTTTGCTTGGAGCGGTTGGTCCAGACGAAGTGCGAGGCCATGCCGCGCACGCGCTCGTCATAGCCGCGGGCGAAGTCGCCGACGCCGGGGCGCTCGACCTTGATGACGCGGGCGCCGAGGTCGGCCAGCTGGCGGGTGCAGAACGGCGCGGCGATGGCGTGTTCCAGGCTGATGACGGTGATGCCGTCGAGGGGACGCGGGTTCATGGGTGCTCCAGGTGTCTCGTGCGCCGCCGCCATGGACGGCGCGGCGCTGTCGGTGTGTATCCACGGTCCGGGCGGGCGGCGCCCCGCGCTCTGTGAACCCCCGGGTTCCGGAGGCCGCCCGCCCGGGCCGTGGGCTACTCAGGCAAAGGCTTCCAGGCTCGGCAGGTCGTGCAGGCGCCAACTGGCATCGATCAGCCGGCTGGCCTCGGCTTCGCCGCGGGCGCCGGCGAAGGCCAGCAGGCGGCGGAACTTGTCTTCCAGCTCGGCGCGGCTGAGGCTGTTGCCCGGGTCGCCCTTGGGCTCGTCGATGCCGCCGTGCAACTGGCGGCCATCGGTAGTGAGCACCTCGACGCGGCCCAGCCAGCGCTGCGGGTAGGCGCCGTCCACTTCGGTATCCAACTGCATGCCCACCTTGTCGCGGAAGGCGGCCACGCGCGGGTCCTGCAGGGCGAACTGCTCGAACTCCACCAGCCCGGCCTTGCCGTGCACGGCGATCAGGCCCAGCACCGTGCCCATGGAGAACTTCGCCTGGTGCACCGTCTGCGGCACCACCACACGGCCGAGCACGTCGATGGCGCCCTGGTGCACGCGGGTGGTGACGCGGGCGATGTCCTCGGCCTGCAGCCCTTCGCGCTGCATCAGCGCCAGCAGGGCGTCGGCCGCGGGATGGGTGTGGCGGCAGGAGGCGTGGAACTTGAACGAGGTCTCGACCAGCGCCCAGCGGCTGCCCAGGCCGTCCACCAGCCGGCGCGGGTCGGCATCGCTGGACATGCCGGCGGCCATGCCCTGCTCGCCTTCGAGGATGTTCTGCGCGCCGCTCAGGCCGTCGGCGGTCAGGTAGGCGGCGAGCAGGCCATCGGCGGCGGCCTTGGCGGTGTGCAGTTGCTTGGAGTCGGCGGCGTCGCGGAGGAATTCCCAGAGCCCGGCGGCCTGGGTCCCGGCGCTGCCCAGGCAGTTCACCAACTGGCGGCTGTCGAAGCCCAGCAGCTTGCCAACGGCTACGGCGGCGGCCAGGGTGCCGACCGTGGCGGTGGTGTGGAAGATGCGGTAGTGCGAGCGGCCGAGGAATTCGCCGATGCGGATGCCCGCCTCGTAGCCGGCGACGCTGGCGAGGATCAGCTCGCGGCCGGACTTGCCCAGGTCCTGGGCGGCGGCCAGGGCTGCCGGGAATACCACCGTGGCCGGGTGCAGCACCGAGCTGTTGTGCAGGTCGTCCTGTTCCACCAGGTGCGAACTGGCGCCATTGACCAGCGCGGCGAAGTAGGCCGAGGTAGAGGAACCATCGACCAGCACGCGACTGCGCCCGTCCGCCGGCCCCATGCGTTGTGCATGGCGCTGGAACAGCGGGATCGGGTGGCGGCCCTGGCTGGCCAGGGCCGAGCCGAGCCAGTCGAGGAACAGGTCTTCGGTGCGCGCGACCACCGCGGCCGGCAGGTCTTCGTAGCGCAGGCCGGCGAGGAATTCGGCCAGGGCGTGGGTATTGTTCATCGCTTGTCGTCCTTGGGCTCGCAGGTCAGAAGGAGCGCGGCAGTTCGAGCAGGTGCTCGGCCACGTAGGACAGGATCAGGTTGGTGGAGATCGGCGCCACCTGGTACAGGCGCGTCTCGCGGAACTTGCGCTCGACGTCGTACTCGTTGGCGAAGCCGAAGCCGCCGTGGGTCTGCAGGCAGGCGTTGGCCGCCTCCCAGCTGGCCTTGGCCGCCAGGTACTTGGCCATGTTCGCCGCGGCCCCGGCGTTGCGCCCGGCGTCGTATTCCGCGCAGGCCTTCCAGCGCATCAGGTCGGCCGCCTCCACCTCGATGTGCGCCTCGGCGATGGGGAACTGCACGCCCTGGTTCTGCCCGATGGGGCGGCCGAACACCACGCGGTCGCGGGCGTACTGGCTGGCCTTCTCGATGAACCAGCGGCCGTCGCCGATGCACTCGGCGGCGATCAGCGTGCGCTCGGCGTTGAGCCCGTCGAGGATGTAGCGGAAACCCTTGCCTTCCTCGCCGATCAGGCTGCTGGCGGGGATTTCCAGGTTGTCGAAGAACAGCTCGTTGGTCTCGTGGTTGACCATGTTGGCGATCGGCTGCACGGTCAGGCCGTTGCCGATGGCCTCGCGCAGGTCGACCAGGAAGATCGACATGCCGTCGGCCTTCTTCTTCACCTCGGCCAGCGGCGTGGTGCGCGCCAGCAGGATCATCAGGTCGGAGTGCTGTACGCGGGAGATCCACACCTTCTGGCCGTTGATGACGTACTTGTCGCCCTGGCGCACGGCGGTGGTCTTGATCTTGGTGGTGTCGGTGCCGGTGGTCGGCTCGGTGACGCCCATGGACTGCAGGCGCAGCTCGCCGCTGGCCAGCTTCGGCAGGTAATAACGCTTCTGCTCCTCGCTGCCATTCCGCAGGAGGGTGAACATGTTGTACATCTGCCCGTGGATGGTCCCGGAATTGCCGCCGCAGTGGTTGACCTCTTCGAGGATCACCGAGGCCTCGGCCAGGCCCAGGCCGGAGCCGCCGTATTCTTCGGGGATCATCGCCGACAGCCAGCCGGCCTCGGTCATGGCCTTGACGAAGGCTTCGGGGAAGCCCTTGCGTTCGTCGATCTCGCGCCAGTAGGCGCTGGGGAATTCCGCGCACAGGGCGCGCACGCCTTCGCGGATGGCCTGCAGTTCTTCCGGGGTGCTGCTCATGGGGGTTCCTCGATGGGGGTTCAGTCGAATTCCACTTCGCCGCGCTGGGCGATGCCGGCCGCGTTGCCGGCCCAGACCTCGGCCTTGCCGGGGCCGCTGGGGCGGCCGCCCAGCTCGAACGGCTCGGGGCTGATCAGCGGGCGCAGGCCGCGGTAGGCGAAACGGCGCAGGCGCGCCTGGGGGTTGGCGCGGCAGAAGGCGCGCAGGTTCAGGGTGGCGATCAGCGGGCCGTGCACCACCAGGCCGGGGTAGCCTTCGGCACCGGTGACGTAGGGCCAGTCGTAGTGGATGCGGTGGCCGTTGAAGGTCACCGCGGAATAGCGGAACAGCAGTACCGGGCTGGGCTCGACCGCCTCGCGCCAGGCGCCTTCGGGCAGCGCCTCGGTGCCGCCGAGCTTGGGCGGGCTGGGTTCGCGGTAGACGATATCCTGCTCCTCGCGCAGGGCCAGGCGGCCGTCCTGCAGGTAGTCGTG
This sequence comes from Pseudomonas citronellolis, assembly GCF_001586155.1. Lineage (NCBI taxonomy): Bacteria > Pseudomonadati > Pseudomonadota > Gammaproteobacteria > Pseudomonadales > Pseudomonadaceae > Pseudomonas > Pseudomonas citronellolis. Next base: position 3,423,908 of record NZ_CP014158.1, on the reverse strand, counting down.
GCGAAGGGTGACGAACAGCAGCGCGCCGGTGCGCCCGTGCTTTTCCTCGACCTTGAGGATGGTGGTCACCCGGCTGGCCTGCCGGCCGACACGCAGCGGCTCGTGAAACTCCAGGCGGCCGCCGGCCCACATGCGGTTGCGCCCGTCCGCCGGCGGCAGGAAACCGCCGCGCGCCGGGTGGCCGTCGGCGCCCAGGCCGGCCTCGGGCACGGCGTCCTGGAAGAATGCCCAATGCCACAGCGGCGGCAGCGCCTCGCCGGCGGCGGGGGCCGGTTCGCCGAGGGTGGCGGCCAGGCGGCTGACCAGCAGCGTGCTCAGTTCTTCCTGGCTTTCCTGGGTGCGGCCTATCCAGGCTGTGTAGGACATTTCACTCATGGTTTCTCTTCCGTGGAAGTTTCCGAACAGGATGCCGAGGGGCTTGCGTTCCGAGAATCCGCATTTCCATAATCCGGCGTTAACCGAAACCGAACGCCACCCGGATACCTTCACCATGCATTTCGACCTGGCCGACCTGCGCCTCTTCGTGCATATCGCCGAATCCCCCAGCCTGACCCAGGGCGCCCGCCGCGCGCACCTCTCGGCGGCCGCCGCCAGCGCCCGCATCAAGGCCCTGGAAGGCCAGCTCGACAGCCGCCTGCTGTACCGCGACAACCGCGGCGTGGAGCTGACTCCCAGCGGCCAGCGCCTGTTGCAGCACGCGCGCCTGATCCTGCGCCAGGTGGAACGGCTCAAGGACGACTTCGGCGAACAGGGCGGCGACCAGGCCGGGCACATCCGCATCTTCGCCAATACCACGGCGGTCACCGAGTTCCTCCCGGAGGTGCTGGCCGGCTTCCTCGCCGAGCGCCCCGCCGTCACCGTGGACCTGCAGGAGCGCCTGAACCGCGACATCGTCCGCGCCATCCTCGACGGCTCGGCGGACCTGGGCATAGTCGCCGGCCCGGTGCGCGCCGAGGGCCTGGAGATCCTCCATTTCAGCACCGACCACCTGGTGCTGGTGGTGCCGCCCGGCCATGCCCTGGAACGCCTGGGCCGCCCTACCCTGGCCGACACCCTCGGCTATTCCCACGTCGGCCTGCACGAGGGCAGCACCCTGCAGAGCTTCCTGCGCGAGCAGGTGGAGCGCCTGGGCGGCACCCTCAACCTGCGCATCCAGGTGGCCAGCTTCGAGGCGGCCTGCCGGATGATCGAGGCCGGGGTGGGCATCGGCGTGCTCCCGGAAACCGCCGCGCGCCGCCACCAGCGCAGCATGGGGTTGAGCATCCTGCAGCTGGACGAGCCCTGGGTGGTGCGTGAGCGCAGTGTGTTGATGCGTGAGCGCGAGGCGTTGCCGGGGTGTGCGCGGACGTTGGTGGAGTTGCTGCGGCGGGTGGGGGATGAGGGTAGCGTGGGGGCGGTTGCGGATGGGGTTTAAGAGCGCCCTCGGCTGCGCGTTCGTAGGGCGCATAACGCCTACGGCGTTATCCGCCGAATCGCGGACAGAGTCCGCTCCTACGCCCGCCGGCAAACCACTCCGTAGGATGGTGTTGAGCGAAGCGATACCCATCACCGCGGCCGCATGGGTTTCGCCAAGGCTCAACCCATCCTACGAAAAGCGCCTCGGTGCAATCGGCAAGACTGCTCCTACGTTCCAGGGAAGCACGGGCGTAGGAGCGGACTTTGTCCGCGATTCACCGGCCACGCCGGACGTCCCGGTGGCACGAACGGCCCCTCAGGGAGCCGGGCTACAGACTTCGCCCTCGAAGCTCAGCCAAAAAACCGCCGACCGGGCGTCCCCGGTCGGCGGTCTGTTGGTCCACGCGCACCGCTGCACCGGCGCGCCCCAGACTCACTTCCCAGCAGTCAACGTGCTGTAGCTGCTGATCAGGTTGCGGTAGTCCGGGATGTGGTTGGAGAACAACGCCGCCAGGCCCTCGATGTCGTTGCGCCAGTCGCGGTGCAGTTCGCAGGCCACGCCGAACCAGGTCATCAGTTGCGCGCCGGCGGCTTCCATGCGGCGCCAGGCGGCGTCGCGGGTGACTTCGTTGAAGGTGCCGGAAGCGTCGGCCACCACGAAGACGTCGAAGCCTTCCTCCAGGGCCGATAGCGCCGGGAAGGCCACGCAGACTTCGGTGACCACGCCGGCGATGATCAGCTGCTTCTTGCCGGTGGCCTTCACCGCCTTGACGAAGTCCTCGTTGTCCCAGGCGTTGATGTTGCCCGGGCGGGCGATGTACGGGGCGTCGGGGAAGAGTTCCTTCAGCTCCGGCACCAGCGGGCCGTTGGGGCCGCTCTCGAAGCTGGTGGTGAGGATGGTCGGCAGCTTGAAGTACTTGGCCAGGTCCGCCAGGGCCAGCACGTTGTTCTTGAACTTGTCCGGTTCGATGTCGCGCACCAGGGACAGCAGTCCGGCCTGGTGGTCGACCAGCAGCACGGCGGCCTGGGTCTTGTCGAGGCGAACATAGGGCTTGCTCATTGCGCTTTCCTCTTGCTGGGGGAAACGCCCGGCCCGCGCCGGGCAAGGTGGGTTGTCAGCGCTGCGAATCCAGCGTTTCGTGGTTGCTCACCACCGCCTGGGCCTTCGCGTAGCTTTCGATCAGCAGGCGGTAGTGCGGGAAGATGTGGCTGTAGGCCTCGGCCCACTCGGCGGCGTCGGGGCGGTTCCAGGTGCGCTGGATTTCCGAGCACACCGCGGCGGTGTCCATGGGCACCACGCCGGCCTGCACCACGCGGGCCAGGGTGATTTCCTGGGCGGCCTTGGAGTAGGTGCCGGAGGCGTCGATCACCGCGAACACCCGGTAGCCGGCGTTGACCGCGGCGATCGCCGGGAAGGCCATGCACACGCTGGTGATGGTGCCGGCGATGACCAGGGTCTTCTTGCCGGTCTTCTCCACTGCGGCAACGAAGTCGGGGTTGTCCCAGGCGTTGATCTCGCCCTTGCGCGCCACGTACTGCGCGTGCGGCGCGGCCTCGTGGATCTCGGGGATCAGCGGGCCGTTGGGGCCCTGGGGCACCGAGGCTGTGGTGATCAGCGGGATCTTCGCCAGGCTGGCGATCTTCGCCAGGGTGATGGCGTTGGCGCGCAGTTCGGTCATGGGCATGTCCTTGACCGTCTGGAACAGCCCGCTCTGATGGTCGATCAGCAGCATGGCGGTGTCGTCGGGGTCGATCACCGGGCGCTGGCCGTCGAAGTTGGCGACGTTGCCGAATCGGCTCATTTTCGTTTCCTCGCAAGTGGGCGTCCTGCCCGAACGGCCCGCGCGCTCCGGCGCGGGCATCCAACCAGACTAGGCGCTGGCCGAGTCCGGCACGTGACGCTCAGCCGGCCATCTGTCCGAAACGCCCGCGGCGGAAGTCGTCGAGGGCCTGCTCGATCTGCTCGCGGCTGTTCATGACGAAGGGGCCGTAGCCGACGATGGGTTCGTCCAGCGGCTCGCCGGACAGCAGCAGCGCCAGGGCGTCGCTGTCGGTCTCGATGTGGATGGCATCGCCGCGGCGCTCGAACAGCACCAGTTGGCCCTCCTCCGCCCGTTGCCCGCCGTTCAGCCGCAGGCTGCCGCGCAGCACCACCAGCGCCGTGTTGCGGCCCGGCTCGACGCGCAGTTCGAAGGCCTTGCCGGTGTTCAGGCGCAGGTCCCAGACATCCAGCGGGCTGAAGCTGTGGGCCGGGCCGCGATGGCCGCGGTAGTCGCCGGCGATCACCCGCAATTGGCCGGTGCCGCCGGGCAGCTCGGCGCGGGGGATGCTGGCGTCCAGCAGAGTCTGGTAGGCCGGCGCGGTGAGCTTGTCGCGCGCCGGCAGGTTCACCCACAGCTGCACCATGTGCAGGGTGCCGCCGCTGCGGCTGAAGGCCGGGGCGTGGTACTCCTCGTGGAGGATGCCGGCGCCGGCGGTCATCCATTGCACGTCGCCGGGGCCGATGCGCCCGCCGGCGCCGCTGGAGTCGCGGTGCTCCAGCTCGCCCTGGTAGACCAGGGTGACGGTCTCGAAGCCGCGGTGCGGGTGCTGGCCGACGCCGCGCCGGGCGCCGTCGCCGGGGAAGTCCTGCGGCCCGGCGTGGTCGAGCAGCAGGAAGGGGCTGAGCTGGTCGCCCAGGCGGTCGTAGGAGAACAGGGTACGGACCGGGAAGCCGTCGCCGACCCAGTGCGGGCGCGGGGCGCTGTAGATGCCGAGGATGTCTTTCATGGGGTGCCTCCTGAGAGTCTGGAGCCACCTTAGAACTGCAACGCTATAGCCGGTAGACTGCGAAAATCACCTTCAGCGTTCCATTTGGAGAACAGCGCCGTGGAAGACCTCAACGACCTCTACTACTTCGCCCAGGTGGTCGAGCATGGCGGCTTCGCCCCGGCCGGGCGCGCCCTGGGCGAGCCCAAGTCGAAGCTCAGCCGGCGCATCGCCGCCCTGGAGGAACGCCTGGGCGTGCGCCTGATCCAGCGCTCCACCCGGCACTTCTCGGTGACCGAGATCGGCCAGGACTACCACCGCCACTGTCTGGCCATGCTGGTGGAGGCCGAGGGCGCCGCCGAGGTCATCGAGCGCCACCGCGCCGAGCCCCAGGGCCGGGTGCGGCTGAGCTGCCCCACGGCGCTGCTGAACTTCTGGGTCGGCCCGATGCTGGCCGAGTTCATGCTGCGCTACCCGCTGGTGGAGCTGCAGGTGGAGGCCACCAACCGCCAGGTGGACCTGATCCAGGAAGGCTTCGACATCGCCCTGCGTGTGCGCTTCCCGCCGCTGGAAGGCAGCGAGCTGGTGATGAAGGTGCTGGGCGAAAGCCGGCAGATGGTGGTGGGCGCGCCGGCCCTGCGCCAGCGCCTGGGCCAGCGCCCCTCGCCCACCGAGGTGGCGGCGCTGCCGACGCTGCACTGGGGCTCGCCGCAGCGCGACTACCAGTGGCAGTTGGACGGCCCCGACGGCGTGCGCGCCCAGGCCCGCTACCAGCCGCGGCTGATCACCGATGACCTGATGGCGCTGCGCCAGGCGGCGGTGGCCGGCGTGGGCGCCGTGCACCTGCCCTCGGTGGTGGTGCGCGAGCAACTGGCCGACGGCAGCCTGCTCAACCTGCTGCCGGACTGGGCGCCGCGCACCGGCATCGTGCATGCCGTCTACCCGTCGCGGCGCGGCCTGCTGCCGTCGGTGCGCGGCCTGCTGGACTTCCTCGGCCAGGGCTTCGCCCACAGCGACATGGCCTGACGCCCACCGACCCGGCTATTCGCAGAAGCGCCCTTGCCGCGCCTCGGGCATCAGTTCCAGGTACTGGCGGCCGCTCATGTGCACCACGGCGTTGTGGTCGCCGGCCTCGAAGTAGATGTCCGCCTGCTCGCCCAGGGATTCGTCGATCAGGGTTTCCAGGCCGAACAGGCTGCCCACCGCAGGGATGGCGCCGGGCGCGCAGTCCTCGAAGCGCGCGGAGAAATCACCCTCGCGGGCCAGGCGCCAGTTGCGCCGGGTGAGCTTGTGCACCTTGTGCAGGTCGACCTGGCGGCTGGCCGGCACCACGGCCATCAGCCAGTGGCCCTGGAAGTCGTCGAGGATCACCGGCTTGGCCATCTGCTGCGGCGGCACGCCGGCGCGGCGGGCGGCCTCGCGGGTGGTCATGGACGTGGCGTGGGGCAGCAGATCGTAGCGGCTGCGATGCTGCGACAGGCAATTCTGCAAGCGACTGGACATGCTCATGGCTCACCTCCGGGAAGCGGCGCCGCCCCACTGCCCCGTGGCGCCGGCGCGGCCGGCTGGCGGGGGCTTCCCGCCCCCGTTTGCTCCAGTCTAGCGCCGCCGCCCCGGCGCGGGCGGCGGGCCGACCAGGGGCGTCAGCCGGCCAGCGCGAGCAGCGCCGGCACGCTGAGCACGGCGCTGTAGAAGCCCATGAACTGCACGCCGATGTTGAAGCCCAGGAAGCGCCCGAGCAGGCCGCCGACCAGGCCCATGCTGAGGATCACCAGCAGGCCCAGCAGCCCGCCCTCCCACAGGCCGACCACCAGGACCAGGCCGACGAAGGTGGCGATCACCGCCTCGTGGCTCACGCGCCGCGCGACGAAAGCGGCGGCGCGGTGGGCGAAGTTCATCGCGAAGGGATAGGCGACGAGCGCCGCCACCAGCACCGCCAGCAGGCCGACCACGAGGAATTCCCAGGGGCCCATCAGGCTGTGCAGGTTGTGCACCTGGCCGCTGGCGGCGTCCACGTGGAAGCGCGGCGGCGCGTTGAACAGCGGCGCCGCCGGGCCCGCGGCCACCGGGCTGAGCGGCAGGCCGAAGGCGATCAGCGGGATCATCGCCTCGGCGATGTAGGTAGATTCGGTCACCCCGTTGCGCACGGCCAGCACCGAGGTCAGGCGGTGGTAGGCGTGGCGGATGCGCGAACCGACGACCTCGCCGAGGATCACCGTCATGGCCACCGGGCTGAACACGAAGGTGGCGCTGGACAGCGCGGCGGTGCCGAGGGTCCAGCCGGTCTGGCGGCGGTCTAGCACCTTGAGCGGGTTGGGGAAGTAGCCGTCCCAGCCCTTCACGTCCGGCGCCAGGGCGAAGGTGCGCGGCTCGCTGCGGCGCATGCGCTGGCGCTCGGCCGGCGCCAGCAGGGCGAACAGCGAGACGATCAGCGGCCCCACGGCGATGCCGAGGAAGTAGCTGACCGTAAGCTTCACCCCGTGCTGGGCGGTCAGCGCCTGCAGCGCCACGATCAGCAGCACGAAGGGCCCCAGGGCCAGCAGCGCGGCCCAGCGCCCGGCGGAGAACCAGGCGATGGCCAGGGCCGCGCAGAGGAACACCCAGGGCGCCGCCTGCTTGATGGCCGCGCCGAAGGGCGCCAGCAGCACCGCGAAGAGCACCGCCAGGGGCACGGCGATGAACGCCGCCAGCACCGCGCCGGAGATCATCTTGCGCAGGGCGATGTGCGGCACGCCGAGGTTGCGCAGGAAGTTCGCCTCGCGCATCAGCGGCGTGGCCATGGTGTCGCCGGGGATGCCCAGCAGCGCCGTGGGCACCGCGTGGGTCATGTGCTTGGCCACCGCGCCGGCGAGGAAGAAGGCGAACACCCCGGCCGGCGCCACGCCCAGCAGCACCACCAGCAGCGTCAGCGGCGCCAGGGTGGTGGTTTCGTCGCTGCCGGAGACCAGGCCGATGGCGGCGAACAGCAGCGCCCCGGTCACGGCCATCAGCAGGGCGATGGGCAACTGCTCGATGAAAAGCTCCATCAGGCCGCCCCTCCCGTCGCCGGCAACCCGGCGGGCGCGGGCTTCTCCCGGGGCGTGCGCGCCTGGGCGAACAGCTCGTACAGCTGGACTTCCTTCAGCTCCGCCAGCACCTCCGGCGGCAGGTCGTCCAGCTCGCCGAGGCCGCCGTATTCGGCCTCCAGCTCGCGCAGGGCGCGCTCGCGCCAGGCGGCGTCGGCCACGTGCTCGACCACCCGGCGCTTGGGCTTGAACAGCACGGCGCTGATCGCCCCGCCGGCCAGGCAGCCGAGGATGCCCACCAGCATGGCGTAGGCGCGGGCCATCTGCGCCGATTCGACGACGCCGAGGAACAGCCGCTCGGCGAGCAGGAAGGCGCCCAGGCTGACCAGCGCGCCTATGGCGATGGCGCCGGCCAGGTGGCGGCTGTCGACGGTGTCGCCCCAGACTTCGTAGAGGCGGGAGTCGGGATGCGGGTTCGGCGCTGGCAGCGGCGCCCTGTCGCGGGTGTCCATGGTGAGTCTCCTGCCCTGCCGGGCTTCTTGTTGTCAGAGTGCGGGCGCGGTGCTGCGACGCTCGGCGGCCACCAGGGCGCGGCCGGCGCGCGAGGCGTTGGGCCGGCCCAGGCGGCGGCTGATGAGGGTGCCCAGGCGGGCCACGGCCGGCAGGTCGATACCGGTGGCGTAACCCATGCCGTGCAGCAGGTGCAGCACGTCCTCGGTGGCGACGTTGCCGCCGGCGCCCGGCGAATAGGGGCAGCCGCCGAGGCCGGCAAGCGAGCTGTCGAAGGTGCGCACCCCGGCCTGCAGCGCCGCGAGCAGGTTGGCCAGGGCCATGCCGAAGGTGTCGTGGAAGTGCCCGGCGAGCGCCGTCAGCGGCAGGCGCTGGGCGCAGTGCTCCAGCAGCCGCGCGGTGGCGTCCGGGGTGCCCTTGCCGAGGGTGTCGCCCAGGCTGATCTCGTAGCAGCCCAGGGCATGCAGGCGCTCGGCCACCTCGCCGGCCTGCTGCGGCGCCACCGGGCCGCTGTAGGGGCAGTCGAGCACGCAGGACACGTAGCCGCGCACCCGCACGCCCCGCTCGCGGGCCAGCGCCAGCACCGGCTCGAAGCGGAGCAGGCTGTCGTCGATGGAGCAGTTGATGTTGCGCTGGGAGAAGGCCTCGGAGGCGGCGGCGAACACCGCCACCTCCTCGCAGCCGGCCGCCAGCGCCGCCTCCAGGCCCACCAGGTTGGGCACCAGGGCGCTGAAGCGCACCCCGGGCCGGTGCCCGAGGCGCCGCAGCACCTCGTCGCTGCCGGCCATCTGCGGCACCCAGCGCGGCGAGACGAAGGCGCCGGCCTCGATGTGCCGCAGCCCGGCGTCCGCCAGTTGCCGGACCAGATCGATGCGCGCCTCCACCGGCAGCACCTGTGGCTCGTTCTGCAGACCGTCGCGCGGGCCGACCTCGACGATCCTGACGAAGCCGCTCATGCGCCGCGCCTTTCGCGCAGCAGTTCCACGGCGCGGTCGGCGCGCACGTCGCCGGCTTCCACCAGGCGCCGCGCCAGCCAGTCCACTTCCTCGCCGCGGGCGCCGGCCACCAGGGCGATGTTGCGTGCGTGCAGCGCCATGTGGCCGCGCTGGATGCCTTCGCAGGCCAGGGCGCGCAAGGCCCCGAGGTTCTGCGCCAGGCCCACGGCCACGGCGATTTCGGCCAGTTCCTGGGCGCTGCGCACGGCGAGGATGCGCAGCGACAGCTGGGCCAGCGGATGGGTGCGGGTGGCGCCGCCGACCAGGCCCACCGGCATGGGCATCTCGATGCTGCCCACCAGGTGTCCCTCGGCGTCCTTCTCCCAGGTGCTCAGCGAGCCGTAGTGGCCGCTGCGGCAGGCGTAGGCGTGGGCGCCCGCCTCCACGGCGCGCCAGTCGTTGCCGGTGGCGACGATCAGGGGGTCGATACCGTTCATGATGCCCTTGTTGTGTGTGGCCGCGCGGTAGGGGTCGACGGCGGCGAAACAGTGGGCGTCGAGGATGCCCTCGATCACCGCCTCGCCGCTGTAGTCCGGCGACTGCAACTGCTGTGGGGCGATACGGACCTGGGCCCGAGCCAGGCGCAGGTCGGCGAGGTTGGAGAGGATGCGCAGGCGCGCCTGGCCGCCGCTGATGCGCTCCATCAGCGGGGCCACGGCCTCGGCCATGGTATTCACCGTGTTGGCGCCCATGGCGTCGCGCACGTCGACGATCAGGTGCGCCACCAGCATCGGCCCGCGCGGGCTGTCGGCGAAGCAGTGCACTTCCAGGTCGCGGCAGCCGCCACCCAGGCTGTTGAGCAACTGGTCCTTGCGGTTGGCCAGCTCGACGATCTCGGCCTTGTGCCGCAGCAGCGCCAGGCGCGCGTTGAACGGGTCGCCCAGGCCCACCAGCTGGACTTGGGCGCGCATCAGCGGCGCGCTGCTGGAGGTCTGGAAGCCGCCGCCGGCGCGGGCCAGCTTGGCCATGTAGGAGGCGGCGGCGACGATCGACGGCTCCTCCACCACCATCGGCACCAGCAGCTCGCGGCCGTTGACCACGAAATTGCTGGCCACCGCGTAGGGCAGCTCGAAGGTGCCGAGCACGTTCTCGATCATGCCGTCGGCCACCTCCAGCGGCAGTGCGCCGGGTGTGCCCAGGTGCTGCAGTTCGGGCAGTTGCAGCAGGGCCGCGAGGTGGTCGAGACGTTGGCGTGGCGACAGGTTGCGGAATGCGGGAAGGCGGGAATCGATGAGCATCGGGGCGTCCATTGTCATTCTTGTGTGGAGTGGGATGCGGGCGGCGCCGGGCCGCCCGAGGCCCCAAGGTGCTATGACTGGTCCCGCCGATGAAGGTACAGTTCGCCCCAACAGTACCCACACTGTACCCATGACAGCCCGGAGACCGCCGTGTCCCGCCAGACCCTCGCCGAACAGGTCGCCCAGTCCCTCGCCCGGCAGATCCGCGAAGGCGCGCTGCAGCGCGGCGACCGCCTGCCCTCGCTGCGCGAATACATGCGCCTGCACGGCCATTCGAAGAACACCGTGATCACCGCCTACGAACTGCTGGCCGCCCAGGGCCTGGTGGAGGCGCGCCACGGCAAGGGCTTCTTCGTCCGCGCCAGCGCCCCGCGCAGCAGCGAGGCCGAGGAACCCCTGCCCTACACCCGCGCCCTGGACACCATCTGGATGATGCGCCAGCAGTTCGTCCACGAGCCGGCCCGGGCGCCGCTGGGCGAAGGCTTCCCGCCGGTGGCCTGGCTGCAGGACATGCGCCTGGACCGCTTCACCCGCCAGGTGCTGCGCACCGACGCCAATTCGCTGTTCCGCTACGGCAACCGCCTGGGCAACCCGGCCCTGCGCCAGAGCCTGGTGCGCCGCCTGGCCGGCTACGCCATCGACGGCAACCCACGGCAGATCCTCACCACCCACGGCGCCAACCATGCGCTGGACCTGATCGTCCGGCGCTTCGTCGCCCCCGGCGACGCAGTGCTGGTGGAGAACCCCGGCTACTACCCGCTGTTCGGCAAGCTGCAACTGCAGGGCGCGCGCATGCTCAGCGTGCCGCGCCTGGCCGACGGGCCGGACCTGCAGGCGCTGGAGCAACTGCTGCGCCGCGAGCGGCCGAAGCTGTTCTTCCTGCAGTCGGTGGGGCACAACCCCACCGGCTCGGACATCTCGCCGGTGAAGGCGCACCAGTTGCTGAAACTGGCCGACGAGCACGACCTGCTGCTGGTGGAGGACGACGCCATGGCCGACTTCAAGCCCAGCTCGGCGATCAAGGTCGCCACCCTCGACCAGCTACGCCGCACGCTCTACGTCGGCAGCTTCTCCAAGTCGATCTCGGCCTCGTTGCGGGTCGGCTTCATCGCCGGCAGCCGCGAGCGCATCGAGGAGCTGGCGGACCTGAAGATGCTGCTGCACACCAGTTGCTCGGAGCTGTGCGAGCGCACGGTGGACGTGGCGCTGGGCGAAGGCTACTTCCTGCGCCACCTCACCCGCCTGCAGGCCCAGGTCGCCGCCGCCACCCATGCCGGGCTGGCGGTACTGGACGCGCTGGGCGCCGAAGTGCTGTGCCGCCCGCAGCAGAGCCTGTACCTGTGGGCGCGCTTCCCGCACATCGACGACGCCGAGGCCTTCACCCGCGATGCGCTGCCCCAGGGCCTGGCGCTGGCGCCGGGGGCGATCTTCAGCACCGACCGCGGCCAGGCCAACCCCTGGATGCGCCTGAACGTGGCCTACCTGCAGGACCCGCTGTTCGCCGCCTGCGTGCGTCAGGCCCGTGGCTCACGACGGTAGATGAGGGTGTCCTGGGTGCCGTGCCAGGCATCGTTGCGCACCCCGCGCAGGGTGCGCACCAGGCGGAAGCCGGCGGCCTCGGCCAGGCGCTGGCTGCGCGGGTTGGCCGAGGAGGTGGTGAGGTACAGCCGGGCCCGCGGCAACTGCCCGCAGACTTCGCGCAACGCCGCGCTCAGGTAGCCCTGGCCGGCGAAGCGCGAACTGGCCCAGTAGCCGATCACGTAGCTCTCTCCCCTGCCCCGCGGCTGCAGGCCGATGCAGCCGATCACCTCGGCGCGGTCGGCGGACAGCAGGAACAGGCGCTTCTCCGCCAAGGGCACGGCGTAGTTGGCGATGGCGCCCTTGAGCGAGCGCAGCACCTGCTCGGCGCTCACCTGCGGGGTCACCCAGTCGAGGAAGGGCGCGTGCTCCGCGTAGCTGTCCTGCAGCGCCCGGCGCAAGGGCTCGCAGAGCGCCAGGCTGGGGCGCACCAGCACGGCGTCGCGGGTCGTCAGGCGGTACTCCACGGGTGGCGTCGGCATGGCGGGGGTTCTTCGGGCGATGACGGTTCGCCAGCCTAACGCAGCCCGGCGCTGTCGGCACCTGCGCTGACGGCAGCCCTGGCGCCTGCTTTACTACGAGCAGGGCCGGCCCGCCGCTCCAGGGGGCTGCGGAACCATTGAAATACCCATGCGAGGAGACCGCGCGCAGTGACGGAGGCCAAGCCATGATCGACCTGGAACTGACCCGGCGCCTGCTCGACGGCGCCCTTCGCGCCGACGGCGGGCCCTTCCCGGTGGAGGCCATCGCCCGCCACTACCACGCCGAACTGCACCGCCGCCTGGGCGCGGAAACGCCGGATGCCGACGTGGTCATCGCCAACGCCCTGATCCTCACCGACCTGTTGCGCCGCCTGGGGTTGCTGGAGGGCATCTACCACGGCAACGAGGTCGGCACTCCCAGCGACGGCGAACGCCTGACCGAGGATGGTGAGCGTTTCCTGGCGCTGCTGGATGATCCGCGGTTCGTCGAATACCTGGGCAGGCAGCCCTTGCGTGGTGACCGCGAAACGGTGCTGGAGGCGATTCGCCGGTTCAGCGCGTAGGAGCGGGCCCTGCCCGCGAAATCGCGCGCAGGGCGCGCACCTACGAGAAGCCGTGCCAGCCGAAACCCCGGCGTAGGATGGGTTGAGCGGAGCGATACCCATCGCCATGACAGCATGGGTTTCGCAAACTCAACCCATCCTACGGAACGCGAGCGCGGTGCAGACCTTTCCGGCTGACTCAGGACTTCCCGTTCACACCGGACGGTCCCCTCTCCCGCTTGCGGGGGAGGGTTAGGGAGGGGGAAACACGGCGTCCGGAGAAACACCATGCCTCGGATCAAACTCCGTTCCCTCTCCCCAGCCCTCTCCCTGAAGGGAGAGGGGGCTGTCCGGAGTGGCCGGGAGGTTGGGCGTCATCCTGGCACCCCGACGCCCATCCCAGATCAGGCTCTGTCAGAACCCCACACTGGCCTGCACGAAGAACGTCCGCGGCTGACCAACATAGATGCCGGCGTTGTTGTCGCTGGAGCGGGTGAAGCTCTCCTTGTCGAAGAGGTTCTTCACCCCCGCGCCGAGCTTGAGGTTGGACAGTTGCGGGCCGAAGTCGTAGCCCACACGGGCGTTCCACAGGGCGTAGCCGGGGATGTCGCCGTACTGGCCGTCGGCGGTCGGTTCGGTGATGTAGTCGTGGGTGAAGCTGCCGTCGGCGTTGGTGCTCGGGCCGGGGGCGCGTTGGGCGGACTGGGCGAAGGCGTCGACGTTGTAGGTCCAGCGGTCGCGCACGTAGCGCAGGCCCAGGGTGGCCACCTGGCGCGAGTAGAACGGCAGGTCGCGGCCCTTGAAGCCGGGGATCTCGCCTTCGTAGGTGGCGCGGGTGTAGGTCAGGGTGCCGTAGGCGGTCAGGCCTTCCAGGCGCGGGTCCAGCGCCGCCAGGTCGTAGTGCGCGGAGGTCTCGATGCCCTGGTGCTTGGTGGCGCCCAGGTTGGTCCAGCCCACGTCGTTGCTGATGTACTGCAGCTCGTCGTCGAAGTCGATGTAGAACAGCGTCACCTCGCCGCCGAAGGCGCCGTCGTCGTAGCGCGTGCCGATCTCGTAGGTGCGCGCCTTCTCCGGCTCCAGGCCGTCGGCGGTCTGGTCGCCGCGGCCGCCCTGGCCGAGCTGGAAGTACTGCAGGCTGCCGAAGGAGGTCTCGTAGTTGGCGAACAGCTTCCAGGCGTCGGAGACGTGGTACATCACGCTCAGCGCCGGCAGCGGCTCGTTGTAGTCCTTGCTGCGGTTCTTGGCCTGCACCGGCTTGCCCTTGTTGTCCAGCACCGGGCGGTCCTGCCAGTCGGTGGAAATGCGCTCGAAGCGGATGCCGGGGGTGACTGTCCAGTTGCCGACGTCGATCTTGTCGTCGATGTACAGCGAGTTGGCCTCGGTGCCGCCGGTGCGGTCCTGGTAGATGTGGCCGTCGGCGCCGGGTTGCGGCGTCGGCACGTTGTTCACCAGGGCCACCTGGGAGGCGCGCTCTTCCATGTCTTCCTTCAGGTAGCGGTAGCCGATGCTCGCCTCCTGGGTGGTCGGGCCGACGAAGAAGATCCGCGAGACGCGCGGCTCGAAGCCGAAGGTGTGGTAGTTGCGCGGGTAGGACGCGAGGGTCTTGAGGTCGCGGTTGGCGATGTCGCTGCCGCGGAAGCTGTCGCTGTAGTAGGTCAGCACTTCCAGCTGGGTCAGGTCGTCGATCTTGCGCGTCCACTTGAACGAGCCGTCGCTGCGGCGGCCGCGGAAGTTGTCGTAGTCGCGCACCGACTGGTACGGGTCGTGGTCGTACTGCGCCTGGGTCAGGCCGCCGGGCATGTCGGCGGTGCCGTCGTAGTAGTGCAGGTTCAGGGCGAAATCGTCGGCGTCGGTGGGCGCCCAGTGGGTCTTCAGGGTGACGTCGTCGATGTCGTTGTGGTTGTTGCTGTCGCGGTAGCCGTCGCCCTTCACCCCGGAATACAGCAGGGCCATGCCGATGCCGTTGTCCGCGGTGCCGCCGATGAAGGCGTTGTGCATCTGCTTCCAGCCGCCGTGGCCGGCGTGCTCGACGGTGGTGCCCACTTCGCCGGAGAACTTCTCGGGGATGGCGCGGGTGACGAAGTTGATCACCCCGCCGACGTTCTGCGGGCCGTAGCGCACGGAGCCGGCGCCACGCACCACGTCGATGCTGTCGTAGCTGCCGGCCACGCCGGGGAACATCGACAGCTGCGGCTGGCCGTAGGGCGCCACGGCGGCCGGCACGCCGTCGATGAGGATGGTCGAGCGCGGCGACAGGCGCGAGGTCAGGCCGCGCACGCCGACGTTGAGGGAAACGTCGCTGCCGCCGGTGCCGTTGTTGTCCTGCACCTGCACGCCGGGGATGCCGCGCAGCGCCTCGCGCACGCTGACCACGCCCTTCTCCTGCATGGCCTCGCGGCGCACCACGGTGCGCGCGCCGGGGTGGTTCTGCACGTCGCGCTCCTGGGCGTCGGCCAGCCAGTCGCCGACCACCTTCACCTCGGAGGATTCCATCTGCAGCGGCTCATCGGCGCCGGCCGCGCGCTTGCGCAGGACGATGCCGTTGCCGACCACTTCGTAGTCCAGGCTGCTGCCCTGCAGCAGGAGTTCCAGGGCCTGTTCCGGGGTCAGCTCGCCGCTGACCGCAGGGGCCTGCTTGCCTTCCACCAGGTCGGGGGTGAAGAACAGTTGCAGCGAAGTCTGCTGGCCCAGTTGCTTGAGCGCGTCGTTCAGCGGCATCGGGCGGATGTCCACCTGGGCGGCCTGGGCCTGGCCGATGGCGGCGGCGATGGCCAGGCTCAGGGCCAGCGGCAGCAGGTGGCGGGCGGTGCGGTTGGAGCGGCGGAGCGAAGGGTTGGTCACGATGTTCCTGTTCCTTGAGGTCCCAATGGCGGCGCGCAGGAAACGGGCCTTGCGAGCCTTTGCCGGGGAAGACGAAACAGGGTGATGAAAACCTGAATCTAACGGAGAATTATTTCGCTTGAGCCGTCGGCCAAGGTCCGCACCTTGACCGGCAGCAGGTGCGGCAGCGCCATCAGCAGGGCGTCGGTGTCGTCCACGCGGAACACGCTGGTCAGGCGCATCTTCGCCACTTCCGGGCTACCGACGCGCAGCGGCTGGGCGCGGTAGCGGGAAACCTCGCGGGCCACTTCGGCCAGGCTCGCGCCGTTGAACACCAGGCGCCCGTCGCGCCAGGCGGTCTGCGCGGCGACGTCGGTGGCGGCGGCCGGCGCCACCCGCCCCTGGGCGTCGATGTGCGTGCCCAGGCCCGCAGTCAGCAATTGCTCGGCGCTGGCCGCTTCACGTCCGGCGACCCGTACCTTGCCCTCCTCCACCGCCACCCGCACCTCGTCGGCGTCGCGGCGCACGTCGAAGCGCGTGCCGGTGACGGTCACCGCGCCCAGGCCGGCGTCGACCACGAAGGGCCTGTCGGCGGCATGGGCGACGCTGAACATGGCCTCGCCGCGCTCCAGGGTCACGTCGCGGCGCTGGTCTCGGAAGCGTACCTGCAGGCGGGTATTGCCGTTGAGCTCCAACTGGCTGCCGTCGGGCAACTCCACCTGGCGGCGCTCGCCCAGGACGGTGTGGAACTCGGCGCTGTAGTCGCGGCCCCAGCCGCTGAACAGCGCGATGCCGGCGGCCAGCCCGGCCACGCAGGCCGCCGCGGCGAACGCCGGCCAGCGCCGTCGGGTCTTTTGCGGACGCAAGGCGACCGGCTCGTCGGCGGCCAGCTCGCGCAGGCGCTGCGCCGGGATCAGGTCGGCGGCGCCCCACAGGCGCTGCAGCTGCTCGAATTCGTGGCGGTGTTCCGGCGTCGCCAGCCAGGCGTCGAAGGCGGCCTGCTCGGCGGCGTCCAGGGCGCCGTCCTGCACCCGCGCGAACCAGCGGGCGGCGGCGTCGCGCGGTTGTTCGGTCAACGCCATGGGGCGCTCCCCGGCGAGGTGCTTGGGGTCGGTTTCACTGGCTGGTCCTTCATCACGGTGTGTCGCCCAGGCGGTCCCTGAGGTGGCGCAGGGTACGGATCATATATTTTTCCACCATGTTCTTGCTCAACCCCAGGCGCTCGGCGATTTCCGCCTGGGACAGCCCCTCCAGCTTCTGCCAGACGAATACCTTGCGGCAATTGGCCGGCAGCTCGGCCAGGGCGCGTTCGATGGAACTGGCCAGCTGTACCGCGTGCATGGTGGTCTCCGGGTCGCCGTCGGGCGCTTCGTGCTCGTCCAGGTGCTCCATGCCCACCGGCGGGTGCGCCTGCTCGCGGCGGAAGGCGTCGATGGCCAGGTTGCGCGCCGTGCGGTGCAGGTAGGCGCGCGGCTGCGCCACCGTGGCCTGCGGGGCTTCCAGCAGGCGCAGGTAGGTGTCGTGGGCCAGGTCCTCCGCCTCGTGCCGATTGCGCAGGCGGCGGGTCCAGGCTCCGATGAGCTCCTCGTAGTGTTCGAAGAGGCCAGGCTTGCGCGGGGGTTTGGCGGGCATGGGAGGAATAAACGCGAAGAATCAGCAAATGGTAATGCTTCCTGTTTTCCACGTGCAATCTCCGCCCGGCAACTTCCCGCGGCATTTCCCCGGCAAGCCTCCGGAACCCCGGGGCGCCTGCGCCCGTCAACCCATGTAGACGCAACGCAACGAGTAAGGAGCATCGAATATGAAAGGCACTGGCATCCTCCGCGGCGCCCTGCTCTGGGGCGCCCTGCTGGTATCCGCACCGCTGCTGGCGGCCGATGCCGGGGTGCAGGATTTCGTCAGCCGCGCCTCGGCCACCAGCCTGGCCAATGTGGGCGCGGCCAAGCTGGCGCTGAGCAAGAGCCGCTCGGCGGACGTGAAGACCTTCGCCGTCCACCTCATCGACGACAACACCAAGGCCCAGGTCCAGCTCAAGACCCTGGCCGAAAGCCGCCGGCTGCAATTGGCGGATGGGCCCGACGAGGCCAGCCGCGCCAGGCTGAAGGACCTGGAGGCGCGCCAGGACGACTTCGACGCGGCCTTCGCCAGCAGCCAGGTCCGCGCCCAGGAAGAGGCGCTGCAGCTGTTCAGCGAAGCGGCGCAACAGACCGAGGACGAGGACCTGCGGCAATTCGCCCAGAACAACCTGGCGGTGCTGCGCCTGCACCTGCAGATGGCCCGCCAGTTGGCCCAGGCCCACGGTTCCGGCTGAGCGCCGCGGCCATCCGAATCCCCGAACCCTCGTCGGGCGCCGGCCTCTGCCGAAGGAAACAGGCTAAACCTACTGGGGACGATCAACCGCGGACGGCGCCGGGCAACGCCCCGGACCAGGCCGCCCGAAGACACCACAGGAGAACCCCATGACCCCGCATCGATGGTTTCCCTCCCGCCGCCACGACAGCGTGGCCGAACTGCAGACCCTGGTCGACGAGCTGACGGCGCTGCTCGATGGCGGCCGCGAGCTGGCCGCCAAGGACATCCCCGCGTTCAAGGCGCGCCTGCGCCACCTGAGCGACGACTGCCAGGCCATCGGCGACCGCCTGGCCTACCAGGGCCGGCGCGCGCTGCGCCGCGGCGGCGACTATGCCAGCGAGCATCCCTGGCAGGTCGCGCTCATCCTCGCCGCCACCTGCGGGGTACTGGCCGCCGTCTGCCTGGTGAGCCGCCGGCGCTGAACCGGCGCCACGCGTGCCCCACTCTGCTCATCGACCTTCGAATCCCACCCCCTACGCGCCGCCCTCAGGAGCGGCGCATTGGGCGCTTTCGCATCGCACATTTTTAGTATGTAATTACATGCTACGTAGTACGGTACGAAATCACTGGAGCGGCCATGGCACGGGGCGGAATCAACAAGGCACTGGTACAGAAAGCACGCATGGCCATACTGGCCCGCGGGGAAAACCCGAGCATCGATGCCCTGCGCGTCGAGCTGGGCAACACCGGCTCCAAGACCACCATCCATCGCTATCTGAAGGAACTGGAAGCCGAGGCCGGCGGCACGGCCGGGCATCCCCTCTCCCTCAGCGAGGAACTGGGCAATCTGGTCACTCAGCTGGCCGAGCGTCTGCAGCAGGAAGCCCGCGACTCGGTGGCCGAGGACCGCGCCCGGCTGTCCCGCGAGCGCCTGGACTACCAGCAGCAGGTCCGCAGCGCCCAGGCGCGCATCGAGCAGCTACAGGCGCAGAACCAGGCGCTGGAGGCGCAACTGCGGGAAACCCGCGAGCAGTTGGAACAGACGCGCCAGCAGAAGCACCAGGGCGAGCTGACCAGCGCGCGCCTGCGCCAGGCCGCCGGCGACCTGGAAACCCGCCTGCGCGAGCGTGACGCGCAGATCGCCTCGCTGGAGGAAAAGCACAACCACGCCCGCTTCGCCCTGGAGCAGCAGCGCCAGGCCACGAAGGAACAGCGGGAACAGGAGCAACGCCAGCACCAGGCCCAGTTGCAGCAGCTGACGGAAGAACTGCGCCAGTCGCAGCAGCACCTGGCCGCGCGCCAGGACGAGCTGACGCGGCTGAACCGCGACAACGCGCGCCTGCTCACCGAGGCCCGCCTGCTGCGCGACCAGCAGCAGGAACAGCAGCAACAACTGGCCCGCCACGCCCTGGCGATGGAAGCCCTGCGCCAGGAGCGGGCCCAGGCCGAAGGCGCCCGCTCGGTGCTGGAGCAGCGCAACCTGGCCCAGGGCGAGGAACTGGCGCGCCTGGAACAGCACGGCCGCGAGCAGTCCCGGCAATTGCAGGCCCTGCAACAGCGCCTGCAGGAGCTGAGCCTGGCGCTGCGCGACGAAGCGCCGGGCGCGCCCTGAAGGGCCTTCTGCGACTTATTGCCGGTGGCGCCCCGCGTCTTGCCAGCTAGGCTATAGCGACCACCCGGGTTTCTTTCGCAGCGACCAGCAGCCTCCCGCATGCCGGGACGTCGGCCCTGCCGGCGATTGGTCCAGCGGCTTTCCGGCCCCTTCGGCCGGGGGATTGCCCGGGGCGCTGAACAAGCGTGGACCTATCGCAACCGGCAAGGTATTCCGCAATGCACGATATCGATCCCGTTGAAACCCAGGAGTGGCTGGACGCCCTGGAGTCGGTGCTCGACCGCGAAGGCGAAGAGCGCGCCCACTACCTGATGACGCGCATGGGCGAGCTGGCCAGCCGCACCGGCACCCAGTTGCCCTACGCCATCACCACCCCGTACCGCAACACCATCCCGGTGACCCACGAGGCGCGCATGCCCGGCGACCTGTTCATGGAGCGGCGCATCCGCTCGCTGGTGCGCTGGAACGCCCTGGCCATGGTGATGCGCGCCAACCACAAGGACCCGTCCCTGGGTGGCCACATCTCCACCTTCGCCTCCTCGGCGACGCTCTACGACATCGGCTTCAACTACTTCTTCCGCGCCCCCACCGAGGAACACGGCGGCGACCTCATCTACTTTCAGGGCCACGCCTCCCCCGGCATCTACGCCCGCGCCTTCATCGAGGGGCGCCTGAGCGAGGAACAGCTGGAGAACTTCCGCCAGGAGGTGGACGGCCACGGCCTGTCGTCCTACCCGCACCCCTGGCTGATGCCGGACTTCTGGCAATTCCCCACGGTGTCCATGGGCCTGGGGCCGATCCAGGCGATCTACCAGGCGCGCTTCATGAAGTACCTGGAAAGCCGCGGCTTCATCCCCCCGGGCCAGCAGCGCGTGTGGTGCTTCTTAGGCGACGGCGAGACCGACGAGCCCGAATCCCTCGGCGCCATCTCCCTGGCCGGGCGCGAGAAGCTGGACAACCTGATCTTCGTGGTCAACTGCAACCTGCAGCGCCTGGACGGCCCAGTGCGCGGCAACGGCAAGATCATCCAGGAACTGGAAGGCGTGTTCCGCGGCGCCAGTTGGAACGTCATCAAGGTCATCTGGGGCCGTCTCTGGGACCCGCTGTTCGCCAAGGACACCGCCGGCCTGCTGCAGGCGCGGATGGACGAGGCGGTGGATGGCGACTACCAGAACTACAAGGCCAAGGACGGCGCCTACGTGCGCGAGCACTTCTTCGGCACCCGCCCGGAGCTGCTGGAGATGGTCAAGGACCTCTCCGACGAGGAAATCTGGAACCTCAACCGCGGCGGCCACGACCCCTACAAGGTCTATGCGGCCTACCACGCGGCGGTGAACCACAAGGGCCAGCCGAGCGTGATCCTGGCCAAGACCATCAAGGGCTACGGCACCGGCACCGGCGAGGCGAAGAACATCGCCCACAACATCCACGAGATAGACGTGGCCAGCCTGCGCGCCTTCCGCGACCGCTTCAACATCCCGATCCGCGATGCGGACCTTGAGAAAGTGCCCTTCTACAAACCCGAGCCCGGCAGCGCCGAGGCCAGGTACCTGGCCGAGCGCCGCGCCGAGCTGGGCGGCTCGGTGCCGCACCGCCCCGGCAACGCCTTCAGCGTGCCGGTGCCGCCGCTGGACACCCTCAAGGCCCTGCTCGACAGCACCGGCGACCGCGAAATCTCCACCACCATGGCCTTCGTGCGGATCATCTCGCAGCTGATCAAGGACAAGGAGATGGGCCCCCGCATCGTCCCCATCATCCCCGACGAGGCGCGCACCTTCGGCATGGAGGGCATGTTCCGCCAGCTCGGCATCTATTCCTCGGTGGGCCAGCTGTACGAGCCGGTCGACAGGGAACAGCTGATGTTCTACCGCGAGGACAAGAAGGGCCAGATACTCGAGGAAGGCATCACCGAGGCCGGCGCCATGTCCTCGTTCATCGCCGCCGGCAACGCCTACAGCAACTACCGCCAGCCGATGCTGCCGTTCTACATCTTCTATTCGATGTTCGGCTTCCAGCGCATTGGCGACCTGGCCTGGGCCGCCGGCGACGCCATGGTCCGCGGCTTCCTGCTCGGCGGCACGGCCGGGCGCACCACCCTGAACGGCGAAGGCCTGCAGCACGAGGACGGGCAGAGCCACGTGCTCGCCTCGGTGATCCCGAACATCCGCACCTACGACCCGACCTACGCCTACGAGCTGGCGGTGATCATCCACGACGGCGCGCGGCGCATGCTGCAGGAGCAGGAAAACATCTTCTACTACATCACCGTGATGAACGAGAACTACCCGCACCCGGCGATGCCCGCCGGCGCGGAGGAAGGCATCATCCGCGGCATGTACCTGCTGGAGGAGGACAGGAAGGACGCCGCCCACCACGTGCAGCTGCTGGGCTCGGGCACCATCCTGCGCGAGGTGGAAGCCGCGGCGAAGATTTTGCGCGAGGACTTCGGCATCGGCGCCGACGTCTGGTCGGTGCCCAGCTTCAACGAGCTGCGCCGCGACGGCTTGGCCACCGAGCGCTGGAACCGCCTGCACCCGGAGCAGAAGCCCAGGTTGAGCTACGTCGAGCAATGCCTGGAAGGCCGCAAGGGCCCGGTCATCGCCTCCACCGACTACATGAAGCTATACGCCGAGCAGATCCGCCAATGGGTGCCGGGCAAGGAATACAAGGTGCTGGGCACCGACGGCTTCGGTCGCAGCGACAGCCGCCGCAAGCTGCGCGACTTCTTCGAGGTGGACCGCCGCTGGATCGTCCTGGCCGCGCTGGAATCCCTGGCCGACCGCGGCGACATCGAGCCCAAGGTGGTCGCCGAGACCATCGTCAAGCTCGGCCTCGACCCGAACAAGCGCAACCCCCTGGACTGCTGAGGAGACGCATTGTGAGTGAGCTGATCCGCGTACCCGACATCGGCAACGGCCAGGGTGAAGTCATCGAGTTGCTGGTCAAGGTCGGCGACAAGATCGAGGCCGAGCAGAGCCTGCTGACCCTCGAATCCGACAAGGCCAGCATGGAAATCCCCGCGCCCAAGGCCGGGGTGGTGAAGAGCATCAAGGTCAAGGTGGGCGACACCCTGAAGGAAGGCGACGAAATCCTCGAACTGGAGGCTGAGGGCGGCGCCGCCGAAACCCAGGCCGAGGCCCCCGCCCCGGCCGCCGAGGAACCCAAGGCGCCGCCGGCTGCAGCGCCCGAGCCGGCGCCCCGGGCCAGCGGCGGTGGCGGCATGCAGACAGTGCGCGTGCCGGACATCGGCAATGGCCAGGGCGAGATCATCGAGCTGATGGTCAAGGTGGGCGAGCGCATCGAGGCCGACCAGAGCCTGCTGACACTGGAATCCGACAAGGCCAGCATGGAAATCCCCTCGCCCGCCGCTGGCGTGGTCAAGGCCCTCAAGGTGAAGCTCGGCGACACCTTGAAGGAAGGCGATGAAATCCTCGAACTGGAGGCCGAGGGCGAGGCAGCTCCGGCAGCAGCGCCCTCGGCACCGGCAGCGACGGAAGCACCTGCGCCAGAAGCCAAGCCCGCCGCCGCGCCGGCGAAGGCCGAGGCGCCGCCTCCGGTGGGCGCGCCCAGCCGCGACGGCGCCAAGGTCCACGCCGGCCCGGCCGTGCGCATGCTGGCCCGCGAGTTCGGCGTCGAGCTGGCCGAAGTGCAGGCCACCGGCCCGAAAGGCCGCATCCTCAAGGAGGACGTGCAACTGTTCGTCAAGCAGCAGCTGCAACGGCCGAAAGGCGCGGCGGCAGGCACGGGCATCCCGCCGATCCCGGAAGTCGACTTCAGCAAGTTCGGCGAAGTGGAAGAAGTGGCCATGACCCGCCTGATGCAGGTCGGCGCCGCCAACCTGCACCGCAGCTGGCTGAACGTGCCCCAC
This sequence comes from Pseudomonas citronellolis, assembly GCF_001586155.1. NCBI lineage: Bacteria > Pseudomonadati > Pseudomonadota > Gammaproteobacteria > Pseudomonadales > Pseudomonadaceae > Pseudomonas > Pseudomonas citronellolis. Next base: position 3,400,823 of record NZ_CP014158.1, on the reverse strand, counting down.
GTGACCCAGTTCGAGTCGGCCGACATCACCGAGGTGGAAGCCTTCCGCGTGGCGCAGAAGGCGGCGGCGGAAAAGGCCGGCACCAAGCTGACCATCCTGCCGATCCTGCTCAAGGCCTGCGCGCACCTGCTGAAGGAACTGCCGGACTTCAACAGCTCCCTGGCCCCCAGCGGCAAGGCGCTGATCCGCAAGAAGTACGTGCACCTCGGCTTCGCCGTGGACACCCCGGACGGCCTGCTGGTGCCGGTGATCCGCGACGTCGACCAGAAGAGTCTGCTGCAGCTGGCCGCCGAGGCGGCGGAGCTGGCGGAAAAGGCCCGCACCAAGAAGCTCTCGGCCGACGCCATGCAGGGCGCCTGCTTCACCATCTCCAGCCTCGGCCACATCGGCGGCACCGGCTTCACGCCGATCGTCAATGCGCCGGAAGTGGCGATCCTGGGTGTGAGCAAGGCGACCCTGCAACCGGTGTGGGACGGCAAGGCCTTCCAGCCGCGCCTGATGCTGCCGCTGTCGCTGTCCTACGACCACCGCGTGATCAACGGCGCCGCCGCCGCGCGCTTCACCAAACGCCTGGGCGAACTGCTGGGGGACATCCGAACGCTGCTGCTGTGATCCGCGCCGCCGGCTATCAACGCTTTTCGTAGGAGCGAGCTTGCTCGCGAACCACATGGCACCGCGTTTGTTCGCGAGCAAGCTCGCTCCTACGAAGAGCCCCCGGTGCGGCCTGCGAATCGCGCGCAGGGCGCGCTCCTACATGGGAATGGCGCCCCGCAGGGCGCACAGGGGGCCCAGGACAACTCCGTCTTCGCCAACCACTCCGAACGGCCCCCTCTCCCTCCGGGAGAGGGCTGGGGTGAGGGCAACGGGCTCCGCCGACACTCCACTGCCAAACCTCTACTCCGCTCCCCCACCCTAACCCTCCCCCGCAAGCGGGAGAGGGAACCGTTCAGCGTGAAGCGCAATCACCAAACTCCCTGAACCCACGTGCAAAGCACTGGGTTATTTCCCTTCGGGCCAGCGCAAGCGCTGTTGGTGATGGAGCCGCGTCCCGCGCTCGCGGGAATGGCGGGGGTAGTGAGGAGTACAGGACAACTCCGAACTCACCCCCCGCTCCAAACGGCCCCCTCTCCCTCCGGGAGAGGGCTGGGGTGAGGGCAACGGGCTCCACCAACACACCACTGCCGAACCCGCCCTCTGAACCCCCATGCACCGAGCGAACCGCCCCATCGACTATGCTTCCCGATAACGGGGCCGCGCCGCCCTTGATGCGCGCCACCTGAGCGGGCCGCAAGCCTCAGCCGGAGCCTGTCGACGCCGTGTTAGCCAGCCCTGCCCTGACCGCCTTCATCGCCCCCAGCGGCCCTGCCCTGCGCTTCGCCGGCAAGACCCTGCTGGCCGGCGGCATCGCCCTCTGGCTGTCCTTCCGCCTGGACCTGGAACAGCCGCAATGGGCGCTGATGACGGTGTTCATCGTGTCCCAGCCGCTGTCCGGGATGGTCGTCGCCAAGGGCCTGTTCCGCCTGCTCGGCACCCTGGTCGGGACCAGCATGGCGGTGCTCATCATGGCCCTGTTCGCCCAGACGCCCTGGCTGTTCCTGCTGGTGGTGGCTTTGTGGATGGGCCTGTGCACCGCGGCCTCGACCCTGCTGCGCAACCACGTTTCCTACGCCTTCGTGCTGTCCGGCTACACGGTGGCGATCATCGCCCTGCCGGCGATCAACGTGCCGCTGCAGGTGTTCGACCAGGCCGTGGCGCGCTGCACGGAAATCTGCCTGGGCATCGTCTGCGCCTCGGTGGTCAGCGCCACCCTGTGGCCGCAGCGGGTCGAGGAAAACCTCGCGCGGGTCGCCCGCGAAACCCTCGACGCGGCGCTGCAGGCAGCGGCCAACGCGCTGCGCGGCCAGGCCCGCGAGCCGGAGGGCATCCTCCAGTTGCTCGGCCGGATCGTCGCCGCCGACGCCCAGCGCGACCACGCCTGGTTCGAAGGCCACCAGGGCCAGCGCCGCGCGCTGGCCTTGCGCACCCTGTCGCGCGACGTGCTGAGCCTGCTGCGCACCGCACGCGGGGCGTCGCGCCAGCGGCAGGTGCTTTCGCCCGAAGCGCAAGCGCAGTTGCAACCCTGGCTCGACGAGCTGCTGGCACTGCTGCCGCGCCACACCCCCGAACAGTTGCAGGCGCTGCGCGACCGCCTGCTGCAAGCCAGCGCCGACGAGGCCCTGGACAACGACCTGCGCTACTGCCTGGCGCGCTGCGCGGTGTTGCTGATCAAGGTCGAAGCCGCCGAAACGGCCGCCGCTGGGGTGGCCAGCGGCGAGTTCAGCGGTGATGCCAGCAGCGGCTTGTCCTGGCACCGCGACTGGCTGATGGCGCTGTTCTACGGCCTGCGCAGCGCCCTGGCGCTGCTGGGCATCGCCGCCTTCTGGCTGGCCAGCGCCTGGCCGGCGGCGGTGGGCGGCATGCTCATGGCCGGCATCCTCTGCAGCCTGTTCGCCAACCGCGACAACGCCGTGGAACTGAGCATGAGCTTCCTGCGCGGCATCCTCTACGCGCTGCTGGCCGCCATAGTGGTGGACCAGTGGCTGCTGCCGCAGTGGAACGGCTTCCCCCTGCTGTGCATGGCCCTGGGCGTGCCGCTGTTCTTCGCCGCACTGGGCATGGCCGGGCCGCCGGCGCTGATCGGTACCGCCACCACCTTCGCCATCCAGTTCATCACCTTCATCGCGCCGCGCAACGACATGCACTACGACTTCGCCAGCCTGCTCAACTCGGCCCAGGCTACGGTCATCGGCGTGGGCTTCGCCGCCATGGTGTTCCGCCTGCTGGCGCTGCCGCCGGACTGGGTCATCCGCCGCCTGGGCCAGGCCATGGCGCTGGACCTGGGGCGCCTCACCCGCTACCCGCTGGACCAGGCGGAAAGCTGGTTCGGCGGACGCATGGCCGACCGCCTGATCCGCCTGGCGCGGCACTACGCGCTGCTGCCCCAGGCCATGCAGCGGCGCTGGCTCGACGGCCTGCTGGCGCTGGACATGGGCAGCGAGCTGCTGCACCTGCGCCACTGCCTGGCCGGCGCCCGCGGCGTGCTGCGCAAACGCCGGCAGGCCTTCCTCGACAACCTGGGCGACCTGTTCCAGGCCGGCCCGGCCCCGGGGCGCGAGGCGCGCCTGGACGAACTCTGCGACGAACTGGACGCCGCCCTGCGCAGCGACCCCGGCCACCTGGACGAGAACAACCGCCTGGCCCGCGCCGCGCTGCGCCAGCTGAGCAACACCTGGCGCGCCTGGTGCCGCCTGGAGGACGAGCATGGCCCTGGTTGAACAGCCCCTGGGCGGCGTCTACGTCAGCCCGATGTTCCTCTACGCGCTGCTCGCCCTGACCCTGACCATCGCGCTGCGCAAGCTGCTGCAGGCCACGCCGGCGGGGCGCTGGATCTGGCACGAGGCGCTGTTCGACTGCGCCCTGTTCACCCTGCTGCTGGCCGCCGTCACCTGGTGCGCCGGCGTCGTCAACGGATAACGAGGAGCATTGCGTGCGAGGCTTCCTGCGAGTGCTGACCACCCTGCTGGTGGTCGCCGCCGCCGTGCTGGCGGGGCTCTGGCTGTGGCGCTACTACATGCTCTCGCCCTGGACGCGGGACGCTCGGGTGCGCGCCGACGTGGTGGTGATCGCCCCGGACGTGTCCGGCTGGGTCACCGAGCTGCCCATCGTCGACAACCAGAAGGTCAAGGCCGGCGACCTGTTGATGCGCATCGACCGCGACCGCTACCAGGCCAACCTCGACCAGGCCCGCGCCCTGGCCGAGACGCGCAAGCAGGAATACCTGCTGCGGCAGAGCGAGGCCAACCGCCGCAAGCGCCTGACCAGCGCGGCGATCAGCGCCGAGGACCGCGAGACCGCGCAGCTCAACGCCAACATCGCCAACAGCCAGTACCAGGAAGCCCTGGCCGCGGCGCGCCTGGCCGAGATCAACCTGCAGCGCAGCGAGGTGCGCGCCCCGCGCGACGGCCAGGTGACCAACCTGCGCCTGGCCCAGGGCAACTACGCGCAGACCGGCCAGGCCGCCATGGCCCTGGTGGACCAGGGCTCGTTCTACGTCACCGCCTACTTCGAGGAAACCAAGCTGCCCGGCATCCACGTCGGCCAGCCCGCGCGGGTGACGCTGATGAGCGGCGAACGCGTGCTCAAGGGCAGGGTGCAGAGCATCAGCAGCGGCATCACCGACCGCAACGCCCTGCCCGACACCCAGCTGCTGGCCAACGTCGAGCCGACCTTCAACTGGGTGCGCCTGGCCCAGCGCATCCCGGTGCGCATCGAACTGCTGGAAGTGCCGAAGGACATCCACCTCAGCGCCGGCATGACCGCCACGGTCAATATCGAGGCCAGCCCTTAGAGCATCGCGAACGAGATCCGCTCCTACGCCGCCCCGCCCGCACCATTCCCTGTAGGAGCGGGCCCTGCCCGCGAATCGCGCGCAGGGCGCGCTCCTACAGGCCGCGCCGGGGTGCTCTTCGTAGGATGGGTTGAGCTTGCGAAACCCATGCGGTCATGGCGATGGGTATCGCTTCGCTCAACACCATCCTACGGGCATTGTGTTTGCCGGAGGGGTAGGAGCGGACTCCATCCGCGATCTAACCCACACGATCAACGCCGCCAGGCACACCCCAGCGCGCTGAGCGCCAACACCGCCGCGGCGCCGGCGTAGGCCCAGAAGGCCGGCACAACGGGCAGCAGCACGCCGGCCAGCATCGGGCCCAGGCCTGCGCCTATGTCGCGCCAGATGGCGTTGCCGGCCAGGGCCTGGATGCGGTTCTGCGGGTTGCGCTGGGCCACCAGTGTCATCACCAGCGGCAGTTGCAGGGCGCGCAGCAGCAGGACCAGGAAGGCGCCGGCGAACAGCCAGTGGCTGCCGAAGATCAGCAACGCCGCCGAGGTCGCCAGGGACAGCGTCACCAGCATGCGCAGCGCGCCGAAGTGGTCGGCCAGGCGGCCGCCGAAGGGGCTGAAGAGCATCTCGCTGAGGTAGCGCACCGCCATCAGGATGCCCGCCACCAGCACGCCGGTGCCGCCCAGGTGGCTTTCCGCGTACAGCGACAGACCGAAGATGAACAGGCCGTCGAGGGTCACGCCCTCGATGAAGGACCAGGTGGCGATGCTGTCCGGCAGGCGCAGGCGGCGCCCGCTCGGGGTATGCAGGTCGTGCCCTCGGGCCGGCAGCGAGCGCGCCCGCCACAGGCCCAGCAACGCGCTGGCACAGAGCACGAAGAACACGCTGCGCGGCCCCCAGGCCTGGGCCATCACCGCCGCCAGCGGCAGCGCCAGCATCGGCCCGATGGAGATGGTCGCCCGCGAACGCCCGGCGCGGCGCGCGGCGCCCTGGGCCTCGGCGGTGGCCAGGGTCTGGGTGCTGAGGTTGAAGCTGGCGTAGCTCAGGCCCCACATCAGGCGCAGCACCAGCAGCGCGGCGACGCCGGAGAGCGTCGCATAGCCCAGCGCGCACAACGCCGAGGCGCAGGCCGCCAGGCTGCAGGTGGCGCGGTCGCCGTGGCGGGCGTAGAAGCGTACCACCCAGCCGTAGCCGACGATGCGCACCAGGCGGTTGGCCGCCAGCAGGATGCCCGCCTGGGCCAGGCTGACGCCGAAGTCGGCGGCGTACATCGGCAGCAGCAGGTAGAGCACCACGTCGCCGGGCAGGCACAGGCCCAGGACCTGGGCGGCGCGGCGGGAATCGTTATCGGCGCGGCGCAGGCGCGGCTGCGCGGGGTCTGACGACATGGTCCCTCCCGGACGACAAGGCAAGCGCGCACCTTACCCGATGCACGCCCGTCTGCCGAGGGGAAGTGCCCGGCTCGGCCCGCCATGGTCGCCTGCGGTTGCGGTTGGCCCTGGGCCCACCAACTCGGGGTCGAGCGCCGAGGTCGACTCGTCGAACAGCATGATGCCCGCCCGCGGGCGATGGCCACGCGCTGCAGCTGGCCGCCGGAGAGCTGGTGGGGGACTTGTGCGCGCGGCCGACCTTGTCGAGCAGCGCCAAGGCTGGCCTGGCGTCGGTGCAGTTGTCGCAGGTAGGGGCAGGAGAAAATGGCGGCGAACAAATAATCGGTTCAGATATTCGTGAACTATCGGAGGGGCGGGTTCGCGAACAGGCTGCTCCTGTAAGAACGACTAACCCCTTTTCTGGTGCGGGAAGGTTGCCAGGACGCTCAAAAGTGCGATCCGCCCCACGCCGGCCAGGCATGAATAAAGGGTTACAAATTTCTCTTGCATCCTATCCATGCGAGCTAGAGGGGAGGCGCGCAAGAAGTTGCGCACTTTAGCTTTGTTACTTTCGCACTCCCTATATTTGCGCACGAAAGTGCGCTCGCCCCACAGGAAGGATGTGCCGTGAATTACACCGTAGAGGAAGCGCGACGTCTGGTTTCCGAGTCCATGGCGAAGCTCGCCGCACGGCCCGTGAAGGCCACCTATGACCTTGCCACGCTGGGCGCCCGCACCCGTTTGGGCGGTGAAGTCGCTACGGCCAGCACCAGCATGAAAATCCATGGCTACCCGATCGCCTGCGTGGGCGACCTGGTTCGCTATCCGGACAACACCGAAAGCAGGATCGTCTCCGGTGCCGGTGCGGCGCTCTCTCACAACGGCCAACCGATGGCCATCGTGGGCAGCGCCACCGACAACGGCGACACCATCGTCAGCAGCTTGCAAAGCTCCGGGCAGATTCGCGAATACGCCGACGATGACGGCATCCCCGGCCTGCTTCAGCCGGACTACCAGGTTGTAAAGCCTGACTAGCCGACAGCGTTTCGTCCTCCATCTCTGGCTATCGCAAGGAATCGCACATGAGTGGGAAACCCGCAGCCCGCGTCACCGATCCAACGGCCTGTCCACTACCAGGCCACGGCACCAACCCCATCGTCAGCGGCTCGCCTGACGTTATCTTCGACGGCCTGCCCGCAGCGCGACAAGGCGATGTCAGCGCCTGCGGCAGCCCGATCGTCTCCGGCGTTTCATCGAGCGTGTTCATCAATGGCCAGCCCGCCGCCACACTGGGCAGCCTGGGTGCGCACGGCAACGTCATCATCGGAGGCTCGGGCACCGTCATCATCGGCGATACGTTCACCCCCGCGCCGGTTACTCCCGTGGCGCCGTTCCCTGGCAGCACCGCGCCGTACTCCGGGCGCTTTCAGCTGATCGACCAGGAAACGGGCAAGCCCGTCGCCGGCCGCAGGGTCAAGCTCTGGTCCAGCGCCGGCTGGTCCGCCATCGACACCACGGATGCCGAAGGCATGACGTCATGGGTCAGGCACGAGACGGCGGAAAACATCTACATCGACCTGCTGCCCAGGGGCGAAGCATGAGCGATCAGCCCAGCCTCGCCCAGGGCGGCATGAGCCCGGAAGGCCAGAACAATCCGCTGAACATCCTGGAACCCAAACTCGCCCCGCAGGACAAGAAGGTATTGTGCTCGGCGATCTGCTATTGCAGCAGCACGCCCAACGTCAGCCAGGATGGCAAGAACCTCAAGCAGACCTGCGTGGCCCAGCGCCTGGGCGAGTTGGACGAAATCCTGCAAGGCCGTAGCCCGTACAAGCCCGAGGTCAGTTACGACATGACCAAGAACCCGCCGCAGCCGATTCTCGACAGCCATACCGGCAACAGTCCGCATGGCTGGATTCCAGGCTGGATCAGTAAATACTGGGACGAAGACCCGGAGCATCCGCCGTTCAAGCCGGGCCGAGGCATGATTCGTCGGCCCGACGTGGTGATCGTCCAAGACCCGACCAAGCCGCCGTCCCAGGACAATATCAAGCAGGTGGTCGAGATGAAGTTTCCACCTGACTCACGGGATGGAAAGCAGACAAACGCCTATGGAAAGATCGCAGGCGACAAGAGCAAGGTCGTTGAGATGAAGTCCACCGACTGTGACTGTAGCCAGGAACAGCAGCAGTCCAAGGTTCCAGTGGAGCAACTGGGATGGGCTGCCGCCATCGCCAGTGGGGTGATGCTTATCCTGACTCGTGGCCGCTCCCCTCGTCCCATGATTCCAGCCTATTGATTCGGAGAAAATCTCATGGAACCAGAACTCAACCTGGCCGAAGAATTGGCCAAGCAGCCGCACCTACTGGAGATACCCGGCAACCTGCTGATGAAGGGCGGCCCTGAGGACTATATCGGCGCCGTGCTCTGCCTGCGGGGCACGCTCTACTTCAAGGAGGCCCATACCCCTTTGGTGCGCGAGGCGCTGTGCCAGTGCTTCGACGAGTTCAAGCGACTGGCCGAGCCCCATCTCACCTGGCTCTGGCGAGAAGAGCCACCAGAGGGTAAGCCGTTGACGGCTTATGCTGATTCAAAGTCATTGCGTGAAATGCTGGCCAGCATGGATGAGGATTATCCACTGAGCTTCTGCTACACCAGTGGCAAGCAATCTAACGATGCGAGCCCGTGGTATTTCGATATCTTTGCCCAAGCTGCTTGGGAAGCGAAGATGGGAGACGATCTAAGCGTTCTGGAGTTTTCCGTGCCGCTGCTATACCAGGAGCAGAACCCGTTGAGTTTCCTACGACTGTTCCTCGACTTCGCACGTCTATTGGCTCCGGAGCAGGGTTATGCCGGGCATGCCTTTAATCTGTCGCCGACCAGTCGCGACAGCAACGAACCCACCGAAGCCTTTATGGCTGCGCGTATGCCAGGATTGGATGTGGGAACGGCCGGCCTGTTGGCCAATACCCCCGAGTTCAAACATTCTAAGATCAAGAGCGTGAGTTGGCTGACTGTGCTCGATCAGCAGCGACTGAACTTGGCTGGCGGGCTGGATACCCTGCGCGACCGACTGCCGTCCAGCCATTTCGCCTTCTACGACTACGGTGCTGGCGTGGTAATCCAGGCCGGTGCCTATCCGTCAGGGGGCGACGGCGACGACCCGAAGCCGGCCGCCTACGTGCTGCTCAATCATCTGCTCAAAGGCATCCGCTACGAAACCGTGGGCTCGCTGCACGGCGGCTCCCATGATGGCGAGTTGCGTCTGGTCGGCTGGTCCGCCGATCAGTGGCTCAAGCGCCTGGATGTCGAGGACAGCGAGATACTCGCCTGGCGCGCCAAGTTACTGGCCAACGAACCCGCTCTGAGCGCGGCCAACACCTTGCCGGAGCGTCTATGAGCGAGCGGCAGCGTTTGGCGGATCAACTGCTTGAGTGCCTTGCAAGGCAAGGTGAGAGCATACAGGCAAAGTACGTAGAGCCGCCGCCGGTGCCCGGCAACCTGCTGATGAAAGGCGGCCCCGAGGACTATATCGGTGCCGTGCTCTGCCTGCGCGGCACGCTCTATTTCAAGAAGGCCCATAGCCCTTTGGTGCGCGAGGCGCTGTGCCAATGCTTCGACGAGTTCAAGCGACTGGCCGAGCCCCACCTCACCTGGCTCTGGCGCGAAGAGCCACCTGAGGGCAAGCCGCTGGCTGCGTACCATGATGTCAAGCCACTACGCGAGATGATGGAAGCAATGGATGAAGACGACCATCTCAGCTTCTGCTACACCAGCGGCGAGCAGTCTCGCGACGCCAGTGCCTGGCTGTTTGATATTTATGGCAAGCGGGGCTGGCAGGCCAAGAAGGGGCGTGATCTTAGCGTTCTAGATTTCTCCGTGCCGCTGCTGTACCAAGAGCAGAATCCGCTGAATTTCCTGCGCCTGTTCCTCGACTTCGCACGTCGATTGGCTCCCACGCAGGGCTATGCCGGGCACGCCTACAATCTGTCGCCGACCAACCGAGACAACAATGAGCCGACCGAAGCCTTTATGGCTGCGCGTATGCCAGGTCTGGATGTGGGAACAGCCGCACTGTTGGCCAATATTCCCGAGTTCAGACCCACCAAGATCAAGACCGTGAGTTGGTTGACCGTGCTCGATCAGGCACGCCTGGAGCTGGTTGGTGGCCTGGAGGCTTTGCGTTCGCAATTACCACCCAGTCATTTCGCTTTCTACGACTACGATGGCGGCGTAGTGATCCAGGCCGGTGCCTCCCCCTATCTCGGCGGTGATGCCGAAGACCCAAAACCCGCCGCCTACGTGCTGCTCAATCACCTGCTCAAAGGCATCCGCTACGAAACCGTGGGTTCGCTGCACGGCGGTTCGCACGACGGCGAACTACGACTGGTCGGCTGGTCCGCCGATCAGTGGCTCAAGCGCCTGGATGTCGAGGACAGCGAGATACTCGCCTGGCGCGCCAAGTTACTGGCCAACGAACCCGCGCTGAGCGCAGCCAACACCCTGGAAGAGCGCTTATAGCCCGTGATGCGGCCTGATGACTGGGGAGGACGCACTTAGCTTCCCGGCCAATCCAAGTGCAGGAAATCGCCACCCCGACTACGCCAATCACCCCATCCCCTGCTCGTACACCGCCAGGTGCACGAAGGCCGCCTGCAGCAGCGGCAGGTCCAGCCCGGCCGTCTGGCCGCGGCCGAGCAGGTCGCCGATGATCTGCTCGGCTTCCACCGGGCGGCCGCCGATCAGGTCGCGGTACATCGACGAGGTCTGCGGCGAGCCGTGCAGGGTCAGCTGCCGGCGCGCCTCGGCGAGGAAGGCATCGCGCGGTTCCAGGCCCACCGCGCGGACCACCGCCACCACCTCGTCCAGCAGGCGGTTGACGAAGGCCTCGCCCTGGGGCGCGGCGACCACCGAGCCGACGTTGCCGCGCATCAGGCAGGTGATGCCGCCCAGGGCGGCCAGCAGCACCCACTTCTCCCACATCTCGCGGTGGATGTCGCTACTCAGGCGGGCGTCGAAGCCGGCGTCCTGCAGCAGTGCGTCCAGGCGCAGGATGCGCTCGCTGCGGGCGCCATCCATCTCGCCGTAGGAGAGTTCGTTGAGGGTGCCGTACTGGACGATGCGGCCGCGCTCGTCCAGGGTGCTGGCGATCTTGCACACGCCGCCCAGCAGCGGCCCGCGGCCGAAGTGATCGACGATGGCGTCGACCTGGTGCATGCCGTTGAGCACCGGCAGGATCATCGTGCCCGGCCCCACCGCCGGGGCGATGTCGCGCAGCGCCGCCTCCAGGGCGTAGGCCTTCACCGTCAGCAGGATGAGGTCGTAGGGCCCGTCCAGGTGCTCGGCGCCGACCAGTTGCGGCGTCAGCACGAAATCGCCGTGGGGGCTGAGCACCTGCAGCCCTTCCTGCTGCAACTGGTGCGCCCGCCCGGCGCGCACCAGGAAGGTCACGTCGCGCCCGGCCCGGGCCAGGCACGCGCCGAAGAAACCACCCGTGGAACCCGCCCCGACCACCAGAATGCGCATGGCCCACCCTCCTCGGCTGCCCGGCACGATGGCGCCGGCTCATTGCCTGTATATAGACGCAGTGCCGGGAAAATGCATGGCCTAGCCCGCCCGCCGGCGGTACAGGCTGCGCGCCAGGGCGTCGAGGGCGAAGCCCAGGGCACCGATCAGCAGGACCATGGCCATCAGTTCCGAGTAGGCCAGGCGGTCGCGGGTGTCGAGGATGTAGTAGCCCAGCCCGGCGCTGACGCCGAGCATCTCGCAGGGCACCAGGACGATCCAGAGGATACCGATGGCCAGGCGCACGCCGGTCAGCACGTGGCCGAGCACGCCGGGCAGGATCACCTTGCGCAGCGTCTCCCAGGGCGTGGCGCTGAGGCTGCGGGAGAGCTGCAGCCAGCGCGGGTCGAGCTGGCGCACGCCGGCGGCGGTGTTGAGCAGGATCGGCCAGACCGCGGCGAAGGCCAGCAGGAAGTAGATCGGCTGGTCGCCCACGCCCATCAGCATCACCGCGATGGGCATCCACGACAGCGGCGAGATCATCCGCAGGAACTGGAAGGCCGGCGTGGTGGCCGCCTCCAGATTGCGCGAGGCGCCCACCAGCAAGCCCAGGGGCACGCCCACCGCCAGCGCCAGGAGCAGGCCGAGGAGCACGCGCCTGAGGCTCACCAGCACGTGCTGGTACAGCTCCCCGCGGCCCAGCAGCTCGCCCAGGCTGGCCAGGGTGGCCTGGGGCGAGAACAGCTGGCCCAGGCCGTCGCCGCCGAACAGGCGCACGCCGCTCCACCACAGGCCGAGCAGCGCCAACAGCCCGGCCAGGCCCAGCAGCCAGTGGCGGCGGCCGGAGAGTGCCGGCGCCGTCACGTGGCGATCTCCTCGCTGCGCGCGAAGCCCTCGGGCAGGCCGAAGGCGCCGAGGCCGCCGACCTGGGCCAGGGCGTTGCGCACGAAGCGGTCGTCCACCAGGTCCTGCGCGGTGTGCGCCGGGTCCAGCGCGGCGAGGAAGCCCTTGTCGCCTTGGATCAGGGTGTCCTTCAGGCGCCTGACCAGTTCCTCGGTGTAGCTGGGGAACGGGTACGGCTGGAAGTCGATGCGCTCCTCGTGCCAGTCGGCGTGGCGGATGGCGCCGTCGGCCAGGTACTTCTCGCGCTCGCCGGGCGCCGGGGCCAGCACCCGGCCGAGCACTTCCGGCGCGTGCGGGGTGTAGCGGTTGGCGCCGTCCTTGGACAACAGCTTCGCCGCCTCGGCGCGGTTGTCACGGGTCCACAGCTGGGCCTTGACGATGGCGTTGACCACCTTCTGCGACCACTCCGGGCGGCCGTTCAGGTCGTGCTCGTGCATGAACACCACGCAGCAGGCGTGGTTGCGCCAGACGTCGCCGGTGAAGCGCTGGATGCGCCCGACCTTGAGGTTCTCCGCCAGGGCGTTGAACGGCTCGGCGACGATGTAGCCGGCGATGCGCCCGCCGGCCAGGGCCGGCGGCATGTCCGAGGGCGGCAGCACCACCAGGTTGACCTCGTTGGCCGCCAGCGCCGCGTCGGCCGGCTTGCTCACCGCCGCCAGGCCGTTGTCGCGCAGCAGTTGCTGCAGCACCACGTTGTGGATCGAGTACCAGAACGGGATGGCCAGGGTGCGCCCGCCCAGCTGCTTCACCTCGGTCACGTCCGGCGCCACGGTCAGGCCGGAGCCGCCGACGTGGTTCCAGGCCACCACCTTGGCCGGCACCTTGCTGCCGTAGCGGGCCCAGACGGTCATCGGCGACAGCAGGTGGATGACATTGACCTGGCCAGAGATGAACGCCTCGATGACCTGCGCCCAGCTGCGCAGCAGCACCGGGCGCTCGGCCTTGATGCCCTCGGCCTCGAACAGGCCGTTGGCGTGGGCCACCAGCAACGGCGTGGCGTCGGTGATCGGCAGGTAGCCGATGCGCACCGGGGCGTCCGGCTCGGCGGCGGCGCGGGCGCGCAGGCTGGTCAGCAGCGGCAGCGCGCCGGCTGCGGTGAGCAGCGCGCCGAGTTTGAGAATGTCACGTCGAGAATGAGTGGGATCGTCCAGGCACATGGGCAGCCTCCGGCGCAGGGTGGGAATTCGCGTGGGATCGGCTCGCCCGCCGTAGGGTTTTGAGGATCTCGACCCGCAGCGCGCCCAGTTCCTCGACCAGCTCCGCGCGGGGTTGCGGCAGGTCGATGCGCCATTCGCCCAACGTCCGCGCCGGGGTGTCGCCCAGTAGCAGGATGCGTTCGGAGAGCAGCAGGGCCTCGTCGATGTCGTGGGTGATGAGCACGGCGGCGGTGCGCCGTTCGTGGATCACCTGCAGCAGCAGTTGCTGCATGTCGGCGCGGGTCACTTCGTCCAGCGCGCCGAAGGGTTCGTCCAGCAGCAGCACCTGCGGCTGGCGCGCCAGGCAGCGGGCCAGCGCGGCGCGCTGGGCCATGCCGCCGGAAAGCTGCGCCGGCAGGTAGCCGCGCGCCTGTTGCAGGCCGACCGCGGCGATCGCCTGGTCGACGCGCTGGTGCAGCGTAGCCTTGTCCAGCTTCGGCTGGCGGGCGAAGTCCAGGCCGAAGGCGACGTTCTTCTCCAGGCTCAGCCAGGGCAGCAGGCTCGGGTCCTGGAAGGCCACGGCGACGCGCGGGTGCGGGCCGTCGATGGCCTCGCCGAGCAGGCGCACGCTGCCCGCCGCCGGCTTCTGCAGCCCGGCCAGCACGCGCAGCAGGCTGGACTTGCCGACGCCGCTGGGGCCGAGGATGGACACCACCTCCCCCGGCGCCAGGCTCAGCTCGAAGCCTTCCAGCACGCTGCGCCAGCCCTTGCCCTCGGGGTAGCCCAGGGCGACGCCGGCGGCCTGCAGCAGCACCTCGCTCATGCCCGCGCCTCCTGGCGCTGCAGCTCGGTGCGCAACTGCACCAGGCTGGGCGTGACGATGGGCACGAAGGCCGACTCGCGCCAGCGCCGGGCGAAGGCCGCGCCGTGCCGGCTGAGGTAGGCCTTGCCGCCGCTGGCCTGCAGCTCCAGCTGCACCGCCGCGGCGGCGCCTTCGGCCAGGCCGATGCGGATGCGGAACAGCCGCGCCGGCTCGCTGGCGAACTCGCCGCTGGACAGGCCCGCGCGCAGGCGCTCGACCAGGCCGTCCAGTTCGCCGCGCAGGCGTTCCTCTTCCTCGCGCAGCACCGAGCGGCTGCCGCCCAGGTGCTCGCGCACCGCTTCCAGGGCCCGGCGCGCGAGGCCGATGGTCATGGCGCACTGCAGGCCGAGGAAGGCCGGGCGCACCTGCGGCAGGTAGCGCCGGGCGTCGTCGTGCAGCAGCCACTCGCGGGGCAGCGCCACGCCGTCGAAATCCAGAGCGGCAGTGTTGCTCGACTGCAGGCCGAGCAGTTGCAGATCGTCGGAACGCGCAAGGCCGGTGCTGGCCGAAGGGATGGCCGCCACCAGCGGCGCCGCGCCCTCGCGCTCGATGGCCGCGGCCACCACGAAGTGGCCCTTGCGCAGGTTGGTCACCCAGGGCAGGCGGCCGTCCAGGGTCCAGCCGTCGTCGGCCGGGGTGGCCCGCACCTGCAGGCTCTCGATGCCGGAGAGGAACTTCATGGCGTTGGACAGCCCGGTGGCGCCGGCCAGGCGGCCGTCCAGCAGCTCGCCGAGCAGGCGTTCGCCCAGCGCCTGGTTGGGGCTCTGCAGCAGGTATTCGATGAAGGCGCGCTGGCCCCAGAAGACGAAGGCGGCGGTCAGCGAATGGCCGGCCACCGCGGCGATGGCCTCCACCGCGTCGAGCAGGCCGCCGCCGGCGCCGCCGCGCGCCTCGGGCACGCCGATGCCGAACAGCCCGGCGCTGGCCAGTTGCGGCAGCACCGACTGCGGGTCGGCATGGCCGAGGTCGAGGGCCTCGGCCTGGGCCTCGAGCCAGTGGCTCAGGGTCGGATCGAGCATGGTCGCTCTCCTTTTAGCGGGCAGCCGCGGGGCAGCCACCCGGTCATGCGCAACTCAGGCCTTTTCCCAGCGGTACTTGCCCAGCTCGGGGTTCAGCGGCGTTTGCGCCAGTACGTTGGCGAAGTTGCAGAGGGTCGCCAGGCTGATGCCCAGCAGCACTTCCAAGGCATTGCCGTCGCTGAAGCCGGCGGCGCGGAAGGCCGCGAGCCCCGCGTCGCTGACCGCGCCACGGCTGGCGATGGCCTCGCGGGCGAAGGCAGCCAGAGCCTCCAGGCGCGGCTCCGGCAGCTCGCGTTGTTCGCGCAGGGCGGCTATCACTTCCTCAGGCAGCCTGGCCTTGTTGGCCGCCACCGCGGTGTGGCCGGCCACGCAGAAGTCGCAGCCGTGGGTGGTGGCGGCGATCAGCTGGACCACCTCGCGCTCGGCCAGGCCCAGCTCGGCCTTGCCGTTGAGGCCGGAGACGGTGACGTAGGTCTCCAGCGCGGCCGGGGCGTTGGCCAGCACGCCGAGCAGGTTGGGAATGAAGCCGGAGTTCTTCAGCGCGTTCTGCAGGAACGGCTTTGCCGCTTCCGGGGCGCTGTCGAGGGTCTGGATGGGCAGGCGGGACATGAGTTCGACTCCGTGTGCGGTAGGTGTCGAAAAAGTCTGTTGGTAATAAGAAAACCGTTCAATATTCTAAAGTCGCTATCACTTGCTCCTGAGTCTTTTCATTAGATGATTTCGTCGAGCCCCCTTGTCGATTGGTTATTAGACAGCCTGGAGCTGGACGCCAGCCTGTTCCACGTGGGCCGCTACTGCGGCGGCTGGCACGCCTCCACCCAGGGCCTGGCGCGGGCCAGCTTCCACCTGGTGGTGCAGGGCCATTGCTGGCTGCACCTGGAGGGCGAGGCGCCGGTGCGCCTGGAGGGCGGCGATGCCGTGTTCCTGCTGCGCGACCTGCCCTACCGGCTGTCCGACGCCGCCAGCGCCGAGGCCGCCGCCTGCCAGCCGCGCCAGGCCATGACCGCCCTGGAGCTGCAGGCCGAGGACGGCGTCGGCCTGGTCTGCGGTTTCTTCCATTTCCACTCCGGGCTCTCGGCGCTGATCATCGAGGCGCTGCCCGCCTATCTGGTGCTGCGCGCCGAGGAACCCTCGCAACGCGCCGCGCGCAGCCTGTTCGAACTGATCCTGGAGGAATGCGCGCGCCAGCCGGCGCCCTCGCAGCAGTTGCTGGAACGCCTGAGCCACCTGCTGTTCCTCTATGTGCTGCGCCAGCAGGTGCTGGACAACCCCGGCCTCGGCGGCTTGGTGGCCCTGGCCCGGCAGCCGCAGTTCGCCGGCCTGCTGGAACGCATGATCGAGCAGCCGCAGCTGCCCTGGACGCTGGAGGACATGGCGGCCTGCGCCGGGCTATCACGCTCGGCGTTCTTCAAGCGCTTCAACGAAACCTGCGGGCAGTCCCCCGGCCAGGTGCTGCTGGCCCTGCGCATGGGCCAGGCCTGCCGCCTGCTCAAGGCCGACCAGAGCGTGGCCGAGGTGGCCGCGGCGGTCGGCTACCAGTCGGTGGCGGCCTTCACCCGCGCCTTCCACAAGAGCACCGGGCAGCAGCCGGGGGCGTACCGGCGCGGCCGCGACGGCGGCCAGGGGCGCTGACAGGCCCAGCAAACGAGAATAATTCTCAGCGCCGTGCTAGCCTTGCGCCTTCCCTCACCCCAAGGAGCCCGCTGTGTCCGATTCCACCGAAGCCGCGCAGCCCGGTACCGCCGACGCCCGTTTCGACCTGCGCCCGCTGCTGTTCTCCAGCATGGCCGGGACCATGGCGATGATGGCCTTCGTCTCGCTGGTCGGGCCCATCGCCCGGCTGCTCGGCCTGCAGGCCTGGCAGGCAGGCGCGGCGGTCACCGTGTCCGGCGTGCTCTGGCTGCTGCTGGCGCGGCCCTGGGGCAATGCCAGCGACCGCCTGGGCCGGCGGCGCATCCTGCTGCTGGGCAGCGCCGGGGTGACCTTGTCCTACGTGCTGTTGGCGGTCTTCGTCGATGTTGCGCTGCGCCTGCAGCCCATCGCCGCGCTGTCGTTCCTCGGCCTGCTGCTCGGGCGTGGCGCGGTGGGCGCCTTCTACGCCGCGCTGCCGGCCGCCGGGCAGGCGCTGGTCGCCGACAACTACCCGCCGCGCCAGCGCGCCGCCGCCCTGGCCAGCCTGGGCGCGGCCAATGCCGTGGGCATGGTGCTGGGCCCGGCCATCGCCGCCCTGCTCGCCCGGCACAGCCTGAGCCTGCCGCTGTACGCCATGAGCGTGCTGCCGCTGCTGGGGTTCCTGGCGCTGCTCACCCGCCTGCAGAGCCAGGAGCACCACCTGCAGCGCGTGGCGCAGAGCATCCGCCTGGGCGATGCGCGCCTGCGCCGGCCCATGCTGGTGGCCTTCGTCGCCATGTTCTGCGTGGCGGTGGCGCAGATCACCGTGGGCTTCTTCGCCCTCGACCGCCTGGGCCTGGCGCCGGGCGCGGCGGCCCAGGCCGCCGGGGTGGCGCTGACCTGCGTGGGCGTGGCGCTGATCCTCGCCCAGTTGCTGGTGCGCCGCCTGGACTGGGCGCCGCAGCGGCTGATCCGCGTTGGCGCGCTGGTGGCCGGCATCGGCTTCGCCGGCACCAGCCTGGCGCTGCAGCCCTGGCAGCTGTGGCTGGCCTTCTTCGTCGCCGCGGCGGGCATGGGCTGGGTGTTCCCGGCCTTCTCGGCGCTGGCGGCCAACGCGGTGAACGCCGACGAGCAAGGCTCCACCGCCGGCTCCATGGGCGCCGCCCAGGGCCTGGGCGTGGTGCTCGGGCCGCTGGCCGGCAGCCTGCTCTATGGCGTCGAGCCGCGCCTGCCGTACCTGCTGGTCGGCTCCCTGCTGGTGCTGGTGGCGCTGTGGCCGGAGCCCGCCGCCGACACCGTTCAGGCCGGGTAGCGGCGCGCCAGGAAGTCCAGCAGCAAGGCGTTCACCTCGGCCGGGCGCTCGTTCTGGATCCAGTGGCCGCAGCCTTGCAGGCGGTGCTGTTCGAGGTCCGCCACCACCTCGGGCATGCGCTTGAGGGTATAGGCCTCCAGGCTCGCCACCGGGTCGCGGTCGCCCACCAGGAACAGCGTCGGCTGGCCGACCTGGCGGCCGGCCAGGGGCTCGCTGAAGCGCCAGTTGCGCTCGAAGTTGCGGTACCAGTTGAGCGCCCCGCGAAAGCCGCGGCCGGCGAAGGTCTCGATGTAATGCGCCAGGTCCGCCTCGCCGCACCAGGCCGGCAGTTGCCGGGGCGTGGGCTGGCCTTCGAACAGGCGGGCGTCGGCGGGTTTGTCCTGGAGGAAGGGGGCGTCGTCGCCGGCATCGCGGAAGAACAGGCGCAGGCTGCGCTCGATGTCGGCGTCCAGTTCGGCCTCGGCCACGCCCGGCTGCTGGAAGTAGAGGATGTAGTTGAAGCGCCCGGCGAAGACCTCGCGGAGGATCTCCGTGGCCGGCCGCTTGGGCCGCCCGGCATAGGGCACCGACAGCGCGGCCAGGGCCGCCACCCGCTCCGGGGCGAGCAGCGCCAGGTGCCAGGCCACCAGGGCGCCCCAGTCGTGCCCGAGCACCGCCGCGCGGCCCTGGCCGAGGGCGTCCATGGCGCCGAGGACGTCGCCGCACAGGCTCTGCAGGTCATAGGCCTCAATGGGCTCGGGGGCGTCGCTGCGGCCGTAGCCGCGCATCTCCGGCACGTGCACGCGGTAGCCGGCCTGCGCGAGCGCCGGAATCTGCGCGCGCCAGGAGTGCCAGCATTCGGGGAAGCCGTGCAGCAGCCAGACCGGTCGGCCATCGACGGGGCCGGCGATGTGTACGCACAGGTGGATGCCGTTGACCGGCAGCAGGCGTCGCTCGATGGGGGGCATGGCGAATCTCCGGGATTTTGTCGGGACGCTAGCAGCAGGGGTGTGACGACGTCATTTCCATTCGTTGGACGAATAGCGGGGCTTTTGTAGGGCGCATAACGCCTACGGCGTTATCCGCCGTTTGGCCTTGATTCCCGGCGACGCCGGGGTTGACCTGGGCGTTGGCCATAACCCCGGCGTATCGGCGTATAACCGCGAACGGTTATACGCCCTACATGCATATATCCATATGCAAATCCGGTCTTTCCCACCCGGATTCTTATTCCCCTATAGTCGCCCCACAACTCGTCATAACAAGTCATAGCCATGACCGAACTACTCCCCCTCTCCCCTGTCCCGCTGTACAGCCAGCTCAAGGAGCTGCTGCGCACGCGCATCCTCGACGGCAGCTACCCGCCGCTCAGCCGCATGCCCTCCGAGGCCGAGCTGGGCAAGGCCCATGGCGTCAGCCGCATCACCGTGCGCCAGGCCCTGGGCGACCTGCAGAAGGAAGGCCTGATCTTCAAGATCCACGGCAAGGGCACCTTCGTCGCCCGGCCCAAGGCGTTCCAGAACGTCAGCACCCTGCAGGGCCTGGCCGAGTCCATGGGCGAACGCGGCTACGAGGTGATCAACCGCCTGCGCAGCTTCCGCTTCGTGCCGGCCGACGCCCAGGTGGCCGTGCGCCTGCAGGTGGCCGAGGGCGACAGCGTGGCGCAGATCAAGCGCGCGCGCCTGGTCAACCGCGAGCTGGTGTCGCTGGAGGTCACCTACCTGCCCGAGGCCGTCGGCCGCCGGCTGGAGAAGGCCGACCTGGTGAGCCGCGACATCTTCCTGATCCTCGAGAACGACTGCGGCCTGCCCCTGGGGCATGCCGACCTGGCAATCGACGCCATCCTCGCCGACGCCGAGCTGGCCGCCGCCCTGGAGGTGGAGGAAGGCTCGCCGGTGATGCGCATCGAACGCCTCACCCACGGCGCCGACGGCCAGCCGCTGGACTACGAACACCTCTATTACCGCGGCGACGCCTTCCAGTACCGCCTGCGCATCGACCGTCACAAGGGCCCCCGAGCATGAGCCACAGCGACCTCCCCGAAGACAAGCAAAGCGCCTACGACATCGTCGTCATCGGCGGCGGCACCGCCGGCCCCATGGCGGCGATCAAGGCCAAGGAAGCCAACCGCGAGCTGCGCGTGCTGCTGGTGGACAAGGCCAACGTCAAGCGCAGCGGCGCCATCAGCATGGGCATGGACGGCCTGAACAACGCCGTCATCCCCGGCCACGCCACGCCCGAGCAGTACACCAAGGAAATCACCGTGGCCAACGACGGCATCGTCAACCAGGCCGCCGTCTACGCCTACGCCACCCACAGCTTCGAGACCATCGAGCAGCTCGACCGCTGGGGCGTGAAGTTCGAGAAGGACGAGGTGGGCGACTACGCGGTGAAGAAGGTCCACCACATGGGCGCCTACGTGCTGCCGATGCCCGAGGGCCACGACATCAAGAAGGTGCTCTACCGCCAGCTCAAGCGCGCGCGGGTGGAGATCACCAATCGCCTGGTGGCCACCCGGCTGCTCACCGACGCCGAGGGCGCGGTCAACGGCGTGCTCGGCTTCGACTGCCGCACCGCGCAGTTCCAGGTGATCCGCGCCAAGGCGGTGATCCTCGCCTGCGGCGCCGCCGGGCGCCTGGGCCTGCCCGCCTCCGGCTACCTGATGGGCACCTACGAGAACCCGACCAACGCCGGCGACGGCTACGCCATGGCCTACCACGCCGGTGCGGAGCTTTCGAACCTGGAATGCTTCCAGATCAACCCGCTGATCAAGGACTACAACGGCCCGGCCTGCGCCTACGTCACCGGCCCGCTGGGCGGTTACACCGCCAACGCCAAGGGCGAGCGCTTCATCGAGTGCGACTACTGGAGCGGGCAGATGATGTGGGAGTTCCACCAGGAGCTGGAAGGCGGCAACGGCCCGGTGTTCCTCAAGCTGGACCACCTGGCCGAGGAGACCATCCAGACCATCGAGGAAATCCTCCACGGCAACGAACGCCCCAGCCGCGGCCAGTTCCACGCCAACCGCGGCACCGACTACCGCAGCCAGATGGTGGAGATGCACATCTCCGAGATCGGTTTCTGCTCCGGCCACTCGGCCTCGGGCGTGTGGGTCAACGAGAAGGCCGAGACCAGCGTCAAGGGCCTGTACGCCGCCGGCGACATGGCCGCGGTGCCGCACAACTACATGCTCGGCGCCTTCACCTATGGCTGGTTCGCCGGGCAGAACGCCGCGCAGTACGTGGCCGAGCGGGACTTCAGCGAAGTCGACCAGGCCCAGGTGGAGCGCGAGCGCGAACGCGTCTTCGCCCCGCTCAGGCGCGAGCACGGCCTGGCGCCGGCCCAGGTGGAGTACAAGCTGCGGCGCATGGTCAACGACTACCTGCAGCCGCCGAAGGTGACGAAGAAGATGGAGATCGGCCTGCAGCGCTTCGCCGAGATCGGCCGCGACCTGGAGCAGCTGAAGGCGAACAACCCCCACGAGCTGATGCGCGCCATGGAAGTCAGCGTGATCCGCGACTGCGCCGAGATGGCCGCGCGCGCCTCGCTGTTCCGCACCGAGAGCCGCTGGGGCCTGTACCACCACCGCGTGGACTATCCGCAGCGCAACGATGCCGAGTGGTTCTGCCATGCGCACCTGAAGAAGGACGAGAGCGGCGAGATGACCAGTTTCAAGAAGCCGGTGGAGCCGTACCTGATCGCCCTGGACGACGAGGAGCAGAAGGCCTATGAGCGGTTGCGGGTGAAGAACGAGGCGGCCTAGGAGCCCTAGAGCCCCTCTCCCCCGCCCTCTCCCGCAAGCGGGAGAGGGAGCTGTCCGTGCAGCGGGAACCCGCAGATTTCAGGATGACGCCAGGTTACCAGGCACCTCCGAACGGCCCCCTCTCCCTTTAGGGAGAGGGCTGGGGAGAGGGTGGTGAGCCGAGCGCCATATCCCGACAGAAACACCCAGCCCGCCGCCACGAAAGCGGGTGCAATCGAACCACGAGGTAGCCGTGCCATGCCCCACCAACCCCAGGAAATCTTCTTCCGCTCCAGCGCCCCGGTCACCGTGGACGAGGACAAGTGCATCGCCGACAAGGGCTGCACCGTCTGCGTGGAGGTCTGCCCGATGGATCTGCTGGCGATCAACCCGGCCACCCAGAAGGCCTACATGGCCTTCGACGAATGCTGGTACTGC
Source organism: Pseudomonas citronellolis (assembly GCF_001586155.1). Classification (NCBI taxonomy): domain Bacteria; kingdom Pseudomonadati; phylum Pseudomonadota; class Gammaproteobacteria; order Pseudomonadales; family Pseudomonadaceae; genus Pseudomonas; species Pseudomonas citronellolis. Next base: position 3,378,565 of record NZ_CP014158.1, on the reverse strand, counting down.
ATGCCCTGCGAGAAGGACTGCCCGACCGGCGCGGTGAAGGTGGAGATTCCCTACCTGCTGCGTTGATGCCAACCCTTTGCCCTTGTAGGAGCGAGCTTGCTCGCGAACCCGCTTTGGCAGAGGAGCGTTCGCGAGCAAGCTCGCTCCTACGAAAAGCTACCGGACACGCCACCGGACGCCTGATGCAACGCCCCCTCGTTTCCCACCGCACACCGGCGGCGGAGACGATTCCAACACTCATGATTCGAGGGGAACACCCATGACCTTGCGCACCACCCTGGCCGGCCTCGCGCTGGCCATCGCCAGCCTTTCCGCCCATGCCGAGACTCTCCGCGTGGCCATCGGCACCCAGGACACCACCATCAACTGCGCCGCCGGTGGCCTGCTGGTCCGCGAGCTGAACCTGCTGCCCAAGTACCTGCCCCACGACGGCAAGTACAAGGACGCGCAGTACGACATCCAGTGGAAGAACTTCACCAGCGGCGCGCCGCTGACCAACGAGATGGTCGCCGGCAAGCTGGACTTCGGCGCCATGGCCGACTTCCCCGGCTCGCTCAACGGCGTGGCCCATGAAGCCGCCGGCAAACGCAGCCTGTTCATCAGCGTGCTCTCCGGCAGCATCGAGGGCAGCGGCAACGGCATCGTGGTGCCGGCCTCTTCCAAGGTGCAGTCACTGGCCGAGCTGAAGGGCCAGACCATCTCCGTGCCCTTCGCCTCCACCGCCCACGGCCTGCTGCTGCGCGCCATCGCCGCCCAGGGCTGGGACCCGGACAAGGACGTGACCATCATCGCGCAGCCGCCGGAAGTCGCCGGCTCCGCGCTGCAGGCCAACAAGATCGCCGCCCACGCCGACTTCGTGCCCTTCGCCGAGCTGTTCGAGAGCCGCGGCATTGCCCGCAAGATCTACGACGGCTCGCAGGCCAAGGCGCCGACCTTCCACGGCGCCCTGGTGGAGGCGGACTACGCGCAGAAATACCCGGAGATCGTCGAGGCCTACCTGCGCGCCACCTACGAGGCCAACCAGCTGCTGGCCGCGGAACCGGAGAAGTACAGCGAGCTGATCGAGAAGGTCGCCGGCATCCCCGCCGAGGTGAACTACCTGTTCCACGGCCCGCTCGGCCTGCAGACCCGCGACCTGACCTGGAAGCCGGAGTACCGCCAGGCCGTGACCACCGCCATCGACACCCTGAAGCTGCTGAAGAAGGCCGACCGCGGGCTGAACGTCGAGCAGTTCGTCGACGACCGCTACATCCGCGCCGCCTTCAAGGCCGCCGGCGCCGACTACGACGCCGCATTGAAGAACTATGCCCAGCAGCCGCTAACGGCCACGGACGCGCTGACCGGCAAGGCCATCGCCGACCCGCGCCACGTCGCGCAGGTGTGGGTGCGCGGCGAACCCAGGGTGCGCAGCTACGCCTCGGCGCGGGAAGCCCTGGGCGAAGCGGCCAAGCTCAAGCAGCAGGGCAAGGACATCCGCGCCGTCTATGCCCAGGCCAGCGACAGCGGCATCAAGCTGCTGGCCAGCCAGGCCTGGTTCGTCCAGGGCAGGGACGGCGCGCTGGACGCCTTCCTGCTCAAGGAGCAGGCCGAGCGCTACGCGCAGAGCAACGGCGGCGAAGTGCGCGACTTCGCCGGTGCCAGCCAGCAGGCCGTCGCCAGCCGCTGACGTCCACGCCCGGCGCCCTGCGCGCCGGGCCCTTGCGGAGCCACGAAAATGAACCTCACAACCCTGTCCCGCTGGAGCCTGCGCCTGGCCTCGCTGCTGGCCTGCCTGGCGCTCTGGCAGCTGGCCAGCGCCCGGCACCTGAACCTCGGCCTGGTCACCTTCGCCAACGTCCCCGGCCCCGGCGAAGTGCTGGACGCCGCCGTGCAACTGGCGCAGTCCAGCAAGCTCGGCCGGCACCTGGGCGCGAGCCTGGCGCGGGTGCTCGCCGGCTACCTGCTGGCGGCCGTCGCCGGCGTGCTCCTGGGCCTGGCCATCGGCCGCGGCCGCTGGGCCCGCGACGGCCTGCTGCCGCCGCTGGAAGTGCTGCGGCCGATCCCGGCGGTGGCCTGGATACCGCTGGCGATCCTGATGTTCCCCAGCGCCGAGCTGTCGATGATCTTCATCACCTTCACCGGCGCGCTGTTCCCCATCCTGCTCAACACCATCCACGGCGTCGAGGCGGTGGACCCGCGCCTGCTCGCCTCGGCCCGCAGCCTCGGCGCCAACCGCCTGGCGCTGCTGCGCGAGGTGGTGCTGCCCGGCGCCCTGCCGAGCATCGTCACCGGCCTTGCCATCGGCATGGGCACCTCGTGGTTCTGCCTGGTGACCGCCGAGATGATCTCCGGGCAATGGGGCATCGGCTACTACACCTGGGAGTCCTACACCTTGCAGAACTACCCCGACATCGTCGTCGGCATGCTGCTCATCGGCGTGCTCGGCATGGCCAGCAGCCTGCTGGTGCGCCAGCTCGGCGCCCTGGCCACGCCCTGGCAGCGCCAGGCCGGAGGCAAGCCATGAGCCTGCCTGAACGAGTGCCCGCCGGGCACGTGCGCGTCGAGGGCCTGTCGATCCACCTGGGCAGCGGCCGCGACGCCTTCGAAGCGGTGCACTCGCTGAGCTTCGCCATCGAGCCCGGCGAATTCGTCTGCGTGCTCGGCCCCTCCGGCTGCGGCAAGTCCACCCTGCTCGGCGCCCTGGCCGGCCACCTGCGCCCCAGCGGCGGGCGCCTGGAAGTGGACGGCCAGCCGGTGGGCGGCCCCTCGCCGCAGCGCGGCATGGTGTTCCAGCAGCACACCCTGCTGCCCTGGCGGCGGGTGCGCGACAACGTCGCCTTCGGCCTGAAGATGCGCGGCGTGCCGCGCGCCGAACGCCACGCCCGGGCCGAGGAAATGCTCCAGCTGGTGGGCCTGCAAGGCTTCGCCAATCGCTGGCCGTCGCAGCTTTCCGGCGGCATGCAGCAGCGTGTGGAGATCGCCCGGGTGCTGATCAACCAGCCGCGCCTGCTGCTGATGGACGAACCCTTCGGCGCCCTAGACGCGCAGACGCGGATGATGATGCAGGAGCTGCTGCTGGACATCTGGACGCGCCTGCGCACCAGCGTGCTGTTCATCACCCACGACATAGACGAAGCGCTGTTCCTCGCCGACCGCATCCTGGTGATGAGCCCACGCCCGGGGCGCATCCTCGAGGAAATCCGCCTGGACTTCCCGCGCCCGCGCCATGCCGAGCTGCTGACCAGCGCCGGCTTCGCCCGCCTCAAACGCCACTGCCTGGAACTGCTGCGCCACGAAGACGGCCGCCAACTGCCGCGCCTGACGCCCCTAGGCCTGCCGAACAATGATCCGACAAGAGCGCGATTCGCCATATGACCCCGTTCACGACCGACAACCCCGACATCCTCGACCTGCAACCGCGCCTGCAGCACGCCGACCCCGGCGTGCGCCGCATCGCTCTGATCGAACTGGCCGACCTGGAGGAACCCGAGGCCCTGCCCTGGCTGGCCCGGGCACTGACCGGTGACGCGGCCGCCGCCGTGCGCGCCGAGGCCGCGCGCCTGCTGGAAGCCTGGGAGGAACCCGAAGTGGTCCAGGCCCTGTGCCAGGCCCTGGCCGACAGCGACGAAAGCGTGCGCGAAGCCGCCGCGCAAAGCCTCAGCGAACTGAAGACCGCCGAGGCCGGGCGCCTGCTGCTGCCCTGGGCGGCCCACGCCGACACCTTCGTGCGCCGCAGCGCATTGCGCGCCCTGCGCGAACTGCGCCTGGAAGAAAGCGTGAACCCGGCCCTGGCCGCCCTGGACGATGCCGACGCCGGCGTGCGCCGCGAGGCGGTGGGCATCCTCGGCTGGCTCAAGCGCATCGAGGCCCTGCCGCGCCTGGCCGCCCTGGCCAGCGACGATGCCGACAGCGAGGTGCGCCGCGCCGCCGCCGGCGCCCTCGGCCTGGCCAGCGATGCCAGCGTGCTGCCGGCGCTGGGCGCGGCATTGCGCGACAAGGCCTGGAAGGTCCGCGAGGAAGCCGCCGCCACCCTCGGCAAGCTGGGCCTGCAAGAGGCCGGCGAGGCGTTGCTGCAAGCGCTGGAAGACGACTTCTGGCAGGTGCGCCTGCGCGCCGCGCGGGCCCTCGGCAACCTCCGTTACCAGGCCGCCCGCGAAGCCTTGCAGGGCCTGCTCGGCCACGCCATCAGCAACCTGCGCAAGGAAGCCGCCCTGGCCCTGGGCGAGCTGGGCGACATCCGCGCCCTGCCCGCTCTCCAGGCAGCCCAGGCCGACGGCGACCCGGAAGTGCGCAAGGCCGTGCGCATCGCCCTCACCCAACTGGGCGCGCCGGCATGAACGCGCCCCGCGCCCTGCACCGTTCCAGCAACGAGCGCGAGCTGCGCATCGACTGGGGCGACGGCGAAGTGCAGCGCATCGCCTTCGCCCGCCTGCGCGGCGCCTGCCCCTGCTCGCAGTGCCGCGCGGCGCGCCTGCAGGGGCGCATCACGCTGGTCGGCGCCGAAGTCGGGCTGCGCGCCGTGACCCCCCAGGGCTACGGCGTACAGTTGGTGTTCGACGACGGCCACGAGCGCGGCATCTATCCCTGGAGCTACCTGCGCGAACTGGGTTGAGCCGCTACCACTCGCCGATGCGCACCAGCTTGCCGCCTTCCGGCTCGCCATAGCGGAAGGCCTGGCCGCGCAGGTCGATCTCCTCGTTGCTGATGGTGGTGCGCCGCTTCAGGCCGCGCAGCCAGTCGAACAGGTAGCGCTGGTGCTGCTCGCGCACGTCCGCGTAGGCCGGCTCGGCGCCCAGGTCGCGCAGCTCGCCCGGGTCCGCCTGCAGGTCGAACAGCTGCGGACGGAAGCCGTCGTAGGCCAGGTACTTCCAGCGCTCGCTGCGCACCATGTACATGCGGCAGGCGTCGATGGGCCGGCCCAGGCGCTCGCGGGCCGGGGCCTGGAAGGCGTAGTCGTATTCGGCGATGGCGTAGTCGCGCCAGTCCGCCGGCCGTTGCCCATGCAGCAGCGGCTGCAGCGAACGGCCCTCGACGCGGTGCGCCGCCAGCGGTACCGCGAAGGCGTCGAGCAGGGTCGGCAGCACGTCGATGGATTGCACCAGGGCCTGCTCCACCGTGCCGCGGCTGGCGTCGGCTGCCGCGCGCGGGTCGCGGATCAGCAGCGGAACACCCACCGCCGGTTCCAGCAGGAACTCCTTCTCGCCCAGGCCGTGGTCGCCCAGGTAGTCGCCATGGTCGCTGGTGAAGACGATCAGGGTGTCGTCCCAGCGGCCGCTGGACTGCATGTGCTCGAACAGCCGGCCGAGCTGGTCGTCGATCTGCCTGATGAGCCCCATGTAGGTGGGGATCACGGTGTTGCGCACCTCCTTGCGGGAGAAGTTCAGGCTCTCCTGGTGCTGCTGGAAGGCCTTGTACACCGGGTGTTCGCTCTCCTCCCCCGGCGCCGCGCGCAGGGCCGGCAGCACCTGCCCGGGGCCGTACAGCGCGTGGTACGGCGCGGGCGCGATATAGGGCCAGTGCGGCTTGATGTACGACAGGTGCAGGCACCAGGGCCTGTCGCCCTGCTCGCGCATGAAGTCGATGGCGCGGCTGGTGGCGTAGACCGTTTCGCTGTGCGGCTCCGGCAGGCGCGTGGGCAGCCCGGCGTTGCGCATCTGCCAGCCGCTGAGCACCTCGCCGTTGGCGCCTTCGGCGGCGTTGGCCCAGTCGTGCCAGGGGTTGTCGCCGGCATAGCCGAGGCCGCGCAGGTAATGGGTGTAGGGCGCGCTTTCGCGCTTGTCGGCGAACAGCTCGCCGTCGGGGTAGATGCCGTCGTTGCGGTCGTAGGGCTCGAAGCCTGCCTCGGCCAGTTGCTGGCCGCGCTCGCTCTGCGGGTCCACCCCGAGCGCCTGCATGCCTTCGAGGTTGGCGGTGGCGTGGGTCTTGCCCACCAGCGCGGTGCGGATGCCGGCCGGGCGCAGGTAGTCGCCGAGGGTCAGCTCCTCCAGCGGCAACGGCACGGCGTTCCAGCTCACCTGGTGGCTGCTGACGTAACGCCCGGTGTACGAAGACATGCGCGAAGGCCCGCAGATGGTGCCCTGGGTATAGGCCCGGGCGAAACGCACGCCCTCGGCGGCCAGGCGATCGATGTTCGGCGTGTGCAGGTGCGGGTGGCCGTAGCAGGACAGGTAATCGCGACGCAGCTGGTCGCACATGATGTAGAGGACGTTGCGGATGGGCTGGGGCTGGCTCATGGGGCGTTCGGGGATGACGGATGGAGCGGTCATTTCGCGGGGCGCGGGGGCGTTCTGGCAAACGCATTTGCAGCAAGATTTGCATGCGTGGAATGCATGGGGTGGGTGGTGTGGAGGCGGGCTTGGTCGCGAACAGAGTTCACCGGGAGTTGTGGGGACTGGGGTTGAGAGCGCCCTCTCCCTAACCCTCTCCCTGAAGGGAGAGGGAACCGTTCGGTGTGCGCTGATGTTTCGGCGTTAGCCGGCTTGTACCGAGTTGCCGGCTGAAACCATCACTTTTCTCGGCACGGACAAGCCCCTTCTCCCTTCAGGGCGGGGCGCGCAGCCGAGGGCTGGGGAGAGGGAGCGGAGTAACCCCGAAACACCGTAGCCACAGGGAGGTACCCTTCGCGAGCAAGCTCGCTCCTACGAAAAGAAGAAAGCCCCCCTACACCGTCTCCTCATCGATCCGCCGCAACTCCCCGATCATCGCCTCCGCCAGCGGCGACAGGCTGTACCCCGCGCGGTGCACGATGCCGTAGCGGGTATGCAGCTCCTCCAGGTCCTCCGGCAGCTCCGCCACCGTCAGCGCCACCAGCGCCTCGCCGGCGCCCTGCCCCGGGCCGCTGGCGATACCGATGGCGTTGGAGGCCAGCACCACGGCGTTCAGGCCGTGGCCGTTCTCGCATTCGATGTCCGGGCGGAAGTCGGGGCGACCGCTGAGGTCCACCAGCACCTTGCGGATGTTCGGCGGGCTGAGGTTGGTGGCGATGGGGTAGCTCAGCAGCTGCGCCGCGCTCACCTGCCCCTGGCCGGCCAGCGGGTGGCCGGGGCGGCAGCAGAAGTGCCACTTGCGCGGCTTCAGGCGCAGGGTGCGGTACTCGGGGTTGGCCTCGAAATGGCGGGTGTCGGCGACGAAGAATTCGAAGTCCTCGGCCTGCAGGCGCTTGCCCAGCACCTGCCAGTGCTCCACCTGGAAGGCCACCCGCGCCTTGGGGTAGCGCCCGTTGAACGCGGCGATGGCCCGCGGCACCAGCCAGGCCGCCGGCGCGGGGCCCGCGCCGAAGCGCAGTTCGCCCGCCTCCAGGCCATTGAACAGGGCGATCTCGTTGGCCAGCTTGTGCGCGCCGCTGACCAGCCGGCGCGCGTGCTCCAGGACGATCAGGCCCTGCTTGGTGGGGTTGAGTTCCTTGCTTGCGCGGTCCACCAGGCGGCAGCCGGCGCTGTGTTCCAGGGCCTGGATGCTGCGGCTGAAGGCCGATTGCGACAGGCACACGGCGTCGGCCGCGGCGACGAAGCTGCGGTGCTCGGCAAGGGCGATGAAATGGCGGAGCTGGCGAAGGTCTATATGCATTTTCTACATAAAAAATATTGGGCAAATGCAATTGTCCGAAGGTGGACGGCCTTCTTATAAAGGCAATCTCTTATTCCGTAAATAAATCGAAATACATAAATAAAGATCGATACGGAATAAAAAGATTGCAGGCCAAACCGGTCCTGCGCGACACGACCTCTTCTCCAGGACCTTTCCATGCACCACCGAGATTCCGCGCCCCGTTTCCGCCGCCGGCTGTTGCCGCTGTCCATCCTGCTGGCCACCGGCGGCCTGGCCATGGGCGCCCTGCACGCCGAGGAAGCCACCCCGCAGGAGGCCGCCGCCCAGGCCCAGGGCGAGGCCAGCACCCTGGGCACCGTCACCGTGACCTCGCGGCGCCGCGAGGAGAACTCCCAGGACGTGCCCACCGCCATGAGCGTGCTCGGCGGCGAGACGCTGGAAAGCCAGCGCATCTACCGCGTGCAGGACCTGCAGCAGCTGGTGCCCAGCACCAACGTCGCCTACGTCCACGCGCGGCAGTCCAGCGTGTCCATCCGCGGCCTGGGCAACAACCCGGCCAGCGACGGCCTGGAAGGCAGCGTCGGGCTGTACCTGGACAACGTCTACCTGGGCCGCCCCGGCATGGCCTCCTTCGACCTGCTGGACATCGAGCAGCTGGAAGTGCTGCGCGGGCCCCAGGGCACGCTGTTCGGCAAGAACACCACCGCCGGGGTGATCAACATCTCCACCCGCCTGCCCAGCTTCACCCCCGAGCGCAGCGTCGAGGTGTCCGGCGGCGAGGACGGCTACTTCCAGGGCAAGGCCACGGTCTCCGGGCCGCTCACCGACGAGCTGGCCGGGCGCTTCTCGGCCTACCGCACCCGCGACGACGGCTACGTGAAGAACGTCTTCGACGGCAACACCCTCAACGGCGGCGCCCGCCAGGGCTTCCGCGGCCAGCTGCTGTACAAGCCCGACGAGGACTTCAGCCTGCGCTGGATCGGCGACTACAACGAGGAGAACTCCAGCAACGGCATCCTCACCCTGTTCAGCACCGGGCCGACCATCAACGGCGTCAACCGCTACGAGCAGCGCGCCCGCGCCGCCGGCGCCACGCTGGTGTACGGCGACGACCGCAAGGTCAACTTCGACGCCGCCCAGCGCGTCACCGTGTTCCAGGGCGGCACTTCGCTGGAGGCCAACTGGAAGCTGGCCAACGACTTCTCGCTGACCTCCATCAGTTCCTACCGCTGGTGGGACTTCACCCCGCGCAACGACGACGGCCTGAACGTGGCGGCGGCCTACAACGCCGGCGTCTCGGTGCGCGACAAGCAGTGGTCGCAGGAACTGCGCCTGGCCTCGCCCACCGGCGGCTTCTTCGACTACGTGCTGGGCGCCTACTACTTCGGCCAGGACCTGGACAACCACTCCTTCAACCTCTACGGCCCCCAGGCGGACATCTGGAACGGCACCGCCAGCGGCGCGCTGGCCAACGTCACCAGCCTGGGCGACGGCCACATCGACACCGACAGCTACGCGCTGTTCGCCCAGGGCACCTGGCACCTGACCGACAGGCTCGACTTCACCGCAGGCATCCGCGGCACCTACGAGGAGAAATCCGCCTCGGTCAGCCGCGATGCGCCCCTCGGCGGGGCCGCCGTCAGCGGCGCGGCTCTGGCCGCGCGCAACGGCCGAGCCGGCGCCTACGACTCCGGCGACCTCTCGGTGTACAGCTTCTCGCCCTCGGGCCTGCTCAGCCTGAACTACCACTTCAACGACAACCTGATGGGCTACGCCTCGCTGTCCCACGGCGAGAAGTCCGGCGGGGTGAACCTGACCGTGGCCAGCGCCCCCACCGCCGGCGCCGACTCCCTGCTGGTGGGCAGCGAGCGGGCCAACGACGCCGAGCTGGGGATCAAGAGCACGCTGTTCGACCACCGCCTGATCCTCAACGCCAACCTGTTCGCCACCGTGGTCCACGGCTACCAGGCCAACGCCTACGACGAGGCCACCCGCACCTCCTACCTGACCAACGCCGGCGACGTGCGCTCGCGCGGGGTGGAGTTCGAGGCCACCGCCCTGCCCGTCCGCGGGCTGACGCTGAACCTCAACGGCTCGTACAACGACGTGCGCTACCTGTCGTACAAGAACGCGCCCTGCCCGCCGGAAGTCTCCTTCCAGAGCGGCGCACCGGCGTCCTGCGACCTCAGCGGACACCAGGTGGTGGGCGCCTCCAAGTACATCTTCAACGCCAACGGCGAATACAAGTGGCACCTGGAAGACAACCTGGAGCCCTACGTTACCGCCAGCTACGCCTTCCGCTCCAAGGCCGTGGGCACCATCGACGACTCCGACTACGGGCAGATCCCCAGCTACGCCATCGTCAACACCGCCCTGGGCCTGCGCGGCGACTACGGCGACGGCCGCTGGGACCTGTCGCTGTGGCTGAAGAACGCCTTCGACAAGACCTACTACACCAGCCTGTGGAACTCGGCCAACGGCGGCTACGCCGGCGTGCTGGGCACCCCGCGCACCCTGGGCGTGACCGCCCGCTACGACTTCTGACCCGAGGACCACTGCCATGAAGCATGCCCGCGCCACCGCCCTGCTCGCTCTCTCCGCCCCGCTGCTGGCCGCCGCCGTCAGCGCCGCGCCCAGCGTCTACCCCACCGGGGTGACGCGCTACGACCCGCAGAAGGCCTTCAATCAGTACGTGATCTTCAGCGGCGCCGACAACTGGACGCACCTGATCGACATGAACGGCAACGAGGTGAAACGCTGGGACCGCCCCGGCTTCCCCTCGGCCATCCTCGAGCCGAAACTCGCCAATGGCGAGCGCGGCCACGTGCTGCTGCAGACCGCCGACCTGGCCGAGCCGGGCAAGCTCGCCTCCGCCGGCAACGGCCTGCGCAACCAGGCCGTGGGCGAGCTGGACTGGGCCGGCAAGACCGTCTGGCAATGGGGCGACCAGGCCCCCGGCGGCGCCGCCCGCCAGCACCACGACCTGCGCCGGCTGGCCAACGGCAACACCCTGGTGCTGGCCAACCGCGTGCATGCGGTGAAGGGCTTCCAGGTGCCGGAGGTGATCGACGACGTGATCTACGAAGTCACCCCGCAAGGCCAGGTGGCCTGGAGCTGGACCGCCTCCGAGCACCTGCACGAGTTCGGCTTCGGCGCTGAGCAGCTCAAGCTGGTGCACGCGACCAAGAACCCGGACTACCTGCACATCAACAACCTGGCGCCGCTGGGCGCGAACCGCTGGCACGCCGCCGGCGACAAGCGCTTCGCCCCGGACAACCTGCTGTTCGATTCGCGCAACGCCAACTTCATCGCCATCATCGACAAGGCCAGCGGCAAGGTGGTCTGGCGCCTGGGCCCGAACCTGCCGCCGATCGACCCGCGCAACGCGCAGAAGCTGCCGCGCCCGGTGGACCAGATCAGCGGCCAGCACGACGCGCACATCATCCCCGAGGGCCTGCCCGGCGCCGGCAACCTGCTGGTGTTCGACAACCAGGGCGACGCCGGCTACCCCTCGGTGCAGCGCGGGGTGATCTCCGGCTCGCGGGTGCTGGAGATCGATCCGCAGAAGAAGCAGATCGTCTGGCAGTACACCGCGGAAAGCTCGAAGCAGCCGGGCTGGGCCTTCTTCAGCTCGTTCATCAGCAGCGCCCGGCGCCTGCCCAACGGCAACACCCTGATCGACGAGGGGCAGAACGGCCGCTTCTTCCAGGTCACCCCGGGCGGCGAGATCGTCTGGGAATACGTCAGCCCCTACTTCGGCAAGGCGCCGCTGGGCGACGCCGTGAGCAACTGGGTATACCGCGCCCTGCCGGTGGACTACAGCTGGGTACCGGAAGGCACCCCGCGCGAGGAAAAGGCCGTGCAGGCCGCGGTGCCGGGCGCGCAGCCGGTGACTGCGGCGCGCTGAACCGCCCATCGCCACCTGTAGGAGCGCGCCCTGCGCGCGATTCGCGGGCAGGGCCCGCTCCTACAAGGGGAATCCTGTGGCGTCACGGAACACCCCGTAGGATGGCGTTGAGCGAAGCGATACCCATCACCACGACCGCATGGGTTTCGCAAGCTCAACCCATCCTACAAAAGCACCTCGGCGCGGCCCCTACGCCGTTCTACCTTTCACCCCCGGCTCGCCAGGCGGTACTGCTCCGGCGTGGTGCCGGCCTGGCGGCGGAACATGGCGATGAAGGCCGAGGCGCTGCTGTAGCCCAGGTCGAAGGCGATTTCCTGTACCCCGCGCCCGGCCTCCAGCGCCTCGATGGCGGCGAGGAAGCGCAGGCGCTGGCGCCATTCGCCGAAGCTCATGCCCAGCTCGCGCTGGCACATGCGCGCCAGGGTGCGCTCGGTGCTGTGCACCTGCCTGGCCCAGTCGGCCAGGGAACGGTTGTCGCCGGGCTCGGCCTGCAGCGCGGCGAGCAGTTCGCCCAGCAGCGCGCTCTGGGCGAACGGCAGGTAGTCCTCGTGGCGCGGCGAGGCTTGCAGCTGGTCCAGCACCACTTGGGCCAGGCGCTTGTCGGCCGCGCTCTCGGGGATGTTCACCCCGCGCGCGGCGAAATCCGAAAGGATGGCCTTGAGGATGTCGCCGATCTGCAGCGTGCAGGGCCCTGTCGGCAACTGGCGGGACAGCTCGGCGCTGACGTACAGCGAGCGGTAGACGATGGCCTCGCGGTTGTAGCAGCCGTGCTCCACGCCCGGCGGCACCCACACCGCGTACTGCGGCGGCGAGAGGAAGCGCTGGCCGCCGACGTCCAGCTGCATCACCCCGTGGGAGGCGTAGTTGAGCTGGCCCCAGGGGTGGCTGTGGGGCGCCGAACGGGTGTCGGCGCCGAACTCGTCGTAGCGGAAGTACAGCGGCGCCGGCAGGGCTGCATGGTCCGGCAGCGGCAGGGGGATGTATTTCTTCGTGGGCATGTCCGGATGACGTGGCGAGTTGTCCGGAATGAAGTATAAGCGCCATTCCGGACGGCGGGACAATGGCGCCCGTCCTTCAAAGATGTCCGCTGCAATGACCTATTTCTTCCCGCTCTTCGCCGTGCTCGTCTGGGGCGGCAACACCGTGGTCAACAAGCTCGCCGTGGGCCGCATCGCCCCGGCCGAGATCGGCTTCTTCCGCTGGCTGGCGGTGGCCGTGCTGCTCAGCCCCTTCGTGCTGCGCCCGCTGCTGGCGCGGCGCGCGCAGATCGCCCCGCTGCTGCCGAAGATCGTGGTGCTCGGCCTGCTGGGCATGGCCGTGTACCAGAGCCTGGCCTACTACGCCGCGTCCCTGACCAGCGCCACCAACATGGGCATCATCCTCGCGCTGATGCCGCTGATGTCCCTGGGCCTGGCCAGCGCCCTGCTCGGCCAGCGGCTCAACGCCGGCGGCGTGCTCGGCTCGCTGCTGTCGTTGCTGGGCGTGCTGCTGGTGATCGCCCACGGCGACCTGGCCGGCCTGCTGCACCAGGGCATCGGCCCGGGCGACGGCATGATGCTGGTGGCCACCCTCGCCTACGGCCTCTACGGCGTGCTGCTGAAGAAGTGGCAGATCCGCCTGCCGGGGTTGCAGCTGCTGTACCTGCAGGTGCTGGTGGCGGTGCTGGCGATGCTGCCGATGTACCTGCTCTCGCCGCACCATGGACTGGACGCCGGCAACCTGCCGCTGGTGGCCTACGCCGGCCTGCTGGCCTCCATCGCCGCGCCCCTGGCGTGGATGCGCGGGGTGCAGGAGATGGGCCCGAACCGCATGGCGCTGTTCTTCAACCTGCTGCCGCTGGTCACCGCGGCCATCGCCGCCGTGCTGCTGGATGAGCGCTTGGGCGTGCACCACCTGTATGGCGGTGCGCTGACCCTCGCCGGGGTGTTCCTTGCCGAGCGCTGGCGGCCAGCGGCGGGCCTGACGACGAACCGACAGGGAACGTAGGGCGTATAACCGCGAACGGTTATACGCCCTACGCCCGATTCAACTCTTCAACCAGCGTGGCCACCAGTTGCGCCGCCGGCAGCTCGCGGGCCAGGGGCGCGCCCTGGCCGGCCCATTGCACGGCGAAGTCGGGATTGCCCTTGGCCGCGGCGACCAGGGCCTTGGTGGCGTCATAGACCATGGGGTAGTCCGGCAGCGCCGGGGCGTCGGCGCGCTGCAGGTCGCTGAACAGGCGGTTGGGCAGGCCGCGCGCCGGGCGCCCGGAGATGGCCGCGGTCACCTCGGTGTGCCAGGCCCGCTCGCTGCGCAGCGCCGCGCGGTAGGCGGCGTTGGCCGAGGACTCCGGGCAGGCGACGAAGGCCGTGCCCATCTGCACCGCCTGCGCGCCCAGGGCGAAGGCGGCGCGGATGCCGCGGCCGTCCATGATGCCGCCGGCGGCGATCACCGGCACCTTCAGCGCCGGCGCCAGGCTGCCGACCAGGGCCAGGGTGCCGATGCGCTCATCGTGATCACGCTCGAAGATGCCGCGGTGCCCGCCCGCCTCGTAGCCCTGGGCGACCACCGCGTGCAGCCCGGCGGCCTCGACCGCGCGGGCCTCCGCCAGGTTGGTGGCGCAGCCGAGCAGGACGATGCCGGCGGCCTTCAGCCGGTCGATCCAGCCCTGCGCGGGCAGGCCGAAGTGGAAGCTGACCACCGCCGGGCGCTCTTCCAGCAGCACCTCCAGCATCTGCGGATCATCGACGAAGCTGCGGTAGATCTCCCGCAGCGCCGCCGGCGGCTCGCCGCCCAGCTCATCGAACAGCGGCCGCAGGTGTTCCACCCAGGCGGCCTCGCGGGCGGCGTCGGCCTGCCCCGGGCGGTGGCAGAACAGGTTGAAGTTCACCGGCCTCGCCGTCAGCGCGCGCACCTGGGCGATCAGCTCGCGGGCCTGCGCCGGGCTGCTCGCGCCCAGGCCGATGGAGCCCAGGGCGCCGGCCTCGGACACGGCGGCGGCCAGCGCCGGGGTGGAGACACCGACCATGGGCGCCTGGATGATGGGGTGTTCGATGCCGAGCAGTTGGCGAAGGGGCATGGCGGTGATCTCTTGGGCTGATCGCTGGTTGACTTAAAATCTCATACAGAGAATATTCTACGCAATACATTCTCCAACAGAGATCATCGATGGACCTGTCCAGCCTGGAAATCTTCCGCTGCGTCGCCGAGGAACAGAGCGTGACCCGCGCCGCCGCGCGCCTGCAGCGGGTGCAGTCGAACGTCACCACGCGCATCCGCCAGTTGGAGGAAGACCTGGGCGTGGCGCTGTTCCTGCGCGACGGCAAGCGCATGGCGCTGACCGACCCGGGCCGCGAGTTCCTCGCCTACGCCGAGAAGCTCCTGGCCCTGGCCGCCGAGGCGCGGCAGTCGCTGCACCCCCACGAGGCCAGCGGCAGCCTGCGCCTGGGCAGCATGGAGAGCACCGCCGCCAGCCGCCTGCCCGGCCCGCTGGCGGCCTACCACCGCGCCTGCCCGCAGGTGCAACTGGAAGTCAGCACCGGCACCAGCCAGGCGCTGGTGGACGGCGTGCTGTCGCGGCGCCTGGATTGCGCGCTGGTGGCCCACCCGGATGCGCTGCGCGCCGAACCCGGCTTCGAGGCGGCCCTGGAGCGCGGCCTGCTGGGCCAGGCGGTGTTCCGCGAGGAACTGCTGCTGGCCCTGCCCGGCGACCACCCGCCGGTGCGCGGGCCGGGCGACGTGCAGGTGCGGACCCTGGCCGGCTTCGCCCGCGGCTGCACCTACCGGCAGATCGCCGAGGACTGGCTGAACGCCGAGGGCCCGCGCGTGCAGGTGCAGGAAGTGGGCTCCTACCACGGCATCCTGGCCTGCGTCGCCGCCGGCGCCTGCGTGGGCATCCTGCCGCGCTCGCTGCTCGACCTGCAGCGCGAGCCGCCGGCGCTGCGACTGCTGCCGATCATGAGCGTGGACACCCTCCTGGTCTGGCGCGAAGGCTACGCCACCGGCGCCTTCGAACGTTTCCGCGAAACCCTGGGGGCCGCCTCGTGAAGCAACGCAGCGAACTCGCCCTGGCGCTGAGCGCCGCGCTCATCCTGGCCATCGGCATGGGCTTCGGCCGCTTCGCCTTCACCGGGCTCTACCCGCTGATGGTCGGCGAAGGCGTGCTCAGCGTGAACGGCGGCTCGCTGGCCGCCTCGGCCAACTACGCCGGCTACCTGCTGGGGGCGCTGGCCCTGGCGCGCTGCCCGGAGCGCCTGGCGGCGAGCCTGTGCCGCGTGGCCCTGGTGGGCACCCTGCTGGGGCTGGCGGCCATGGCGGTGCCGGCGCCAGCCTGGTTCGCCATCGGCGTGCGCCTGCTGGCCGGGGTACTCAGCGCGGTGGCGCTGGTGGGCGCCTCGGGGTGGCTGCTGCACGTGATGCAACGCCACGGCGGCGCGCCGCTGATGTTCTCCGGGGTGGGCCTGGGCATCCTGATTTCCGCCGAGCTGATCGCCGGCGGCCATGGCGCGGGCCTGGGCAGCCCGGCGATCTGGCTGCTGCTGGCCGGCGCCGGGAGCGTTCTCGCCCTGCTGGCCTGGGCGGCGCTGGGTCGCCCCGCACCCGCGCCCGCCAAGACGGCGCCGCATGCGGCGCCCGCCGTACCCATGGCGCCGGCGAGCCTGCTGCTGATCTACGGCCTGGCCGGCTTCGGCTACATCATCACCGCCACCTACCTGCCGCTGCTGATGCGCGGCGGCGCGCTGTCGCCGCTGCAGGCCTGGGCGGTGTTCGGCCTGGCGGCGGCGCCGTCGTGCTTCTTCTGGCACTGGCTGCACGGGCACCTGGGCACGCGCCGGGCGCTGGCGGCGAACCTGCTGGTGCAGGCGCTGGGGGTGATCCTGCCGGTGCTGCAGCACAGCGCCCCGGCCTACCTGGCCAGCGCCCTGCTGGTGGGCGGCACCTTCATGGGCACGCCGACCATCGCCCTGCCCGCCGCGCGCCTGGCGGCGGCGAAGGTGCGCTTCAACATGCTGGCGGCCATGACCGCGGTGTACGGCGTGGGGCAGATCGTCGGGCCGCTGGCCTCCAGCGCGCTCTACCACCTGGACGGCAGCTTCAGCCCGGCGCTGCTGGCGGCCGGCGCCGCCCTGCTGCTGGGGGCGGCCTGCACCTGGCAGCCGGCGCGGGCCGCCGCAAGCTGCCCGCGCTGAGCCTCAGGCGTCGCCCTGGCGCTGGCGCTTGCGGTGCTCGGCGACCTTGTGGCGGTTGCCGCACAGGGCCATGCTGCACCAGCGCCGACGGTGCGACTTGGTGCGGTCGTAGAACCACAGGGTGCAGTCCGGGTGCTCGCACACGCGGACCAGGTCGAAATCCCCTTCGGCAAGCAATTGCGCGCCCTGCTCCGCCAGCGGCGCCAGCAGCCATTCGGCGCCGGGCTTCACGGCCTGGTGGCGCAGATGCGCACCCTGCCCGTCCCAATCCAGCTGCGGGTAGCTCGCGACCTTGCGCAGGAAGGCGTTGAAGCGCGCCGGGTCGGCCGGCTCGCCGCGCTTGCGCTTGCCCACCAGCTCGCGCAGGGTCTCGCGCAGCTCGATGGCGGCGGCCAGCAGTTCGCCCTCGGCGAAGTCCGCGCCCTCCGCCGGCAAGCCCAGCAGGCGCAGCCAGTGCTGCACGTCGGCATCGCTGTGCCAGGCATCGGAAGCCGACAGGGCCGCGGCATCGGCGCGGCTCAGGCTGTTGAGCAAGTCCAGCACCGGGTGGTCGGCGAGGATGTAGGGCGGCTGGGGGGTGGTTTCGCGCATGCTCGCTCCGGGATCGAGGTGTCGAGCCCATGGTAACCCTCGTCCAGGCGTTTTCAAGTTACAGCATCGGGCGACTGGCGAGCCGCGCCGGCCTGGCCAAGACTGTTCAGTCCCCTTCCCTGATCAGGAGCCCTGCCATGTCCATCGACAACGTGCTGTACCGCGCCTACGCCGAAGCCACCGGTGGCCGCGAGGGACGCGCCATTTCCTCCGACGGCGTGCTCGACGTGGAGCTGACCACGCCCAAGGAACTGGGCGGCAACGGCGCCCGCGGCACCAACCCGGAGCAACTGTTCGCCGCCGGCTACTCGGCGTGTTTCCTCGGCGCCATGAAGTTCGTCGCCGCCCGCGACAAGCTGGCGATTCCCAAGGACCCGTCCATCGAGGGCGTGGTCGGCATCGGCCCGGTGCCCACCGGCTTCGCCATCGAGGTGGAGCTGCGCATCTCCCTGCCCGGCCTGCCGCGCGACCAGGCGCAGACCCTGGTGGACCGCGCGCACATCGTCTGCCCGTACTCCAACGCCACCCGCGGCAACATCGACGTCACCCTGACCATCCTCGACTGAGTCCCACCCCGCCCCGGCTGCGGCACCCGCCGCAGCCGACTTTCTCCTTCCCCGCCAAGGCCTATCCCGGATGCCGGACGGCGTCGGCCCGGACGAATGGCACGGTAACTCTTTAAGCAGTTATTGACAGGTTACAAGGCGAGCGCAGAATACAGCCTTGAGTAACCGCATAAAAACGCTTAAAGAGTTACAGAGGTGACCTGCCATGTTCGCCCGACTGCTGCGCCGACTCTTCCCGCACCCCGCCGAAAAAGACCTGGACCGCTGGGCCGACGACCTCGCCGCCGAACGCCGCTGGCGCGCCAGCCCGGGCGCGCGGGCCCGCTACTATGCCCTGCCCGGCAGCCTGCCGCGGCAACCCCGGCGGCGCTAGAGCGCCGGCAGCTGGCGGAAGCTCACCGCCAGGCGGTTCCAGCAGTTGATGGCGGAAATGGCCACGGTCAGGTCCACCGCCTCGCGCTCGTCGAACTGGCTGCGCAGCTGCTGGTAGACCTCGTCGGGCACGTTGGACTGCGACAGCAGCGTGACCGCCTCGCACCAGGCCAGCGCGGCCCGCTCGCGCTCAGTGAAGAAGGGCGAGTCGCGCCACACCGCCACGGCGTACAGGCGCCGCTCCGACTCGCCGCTGCGCCGCGCCTCCAGCGCATGCATGTCGGCGCAGAACGCGCAGTTGTTGACCTGCGAGACGCGCACCTTGACCAGCTCCAGCAGCGGCTTCTCGATGGATAGGTCGAAGGTCGCCGCCTCCAGCGCCAGGATCGCCTTGAGCGCTTCCGGCGAGGCCGTGTAGTAGTCCAGGCGTGGTTCCATGGCGAAATTCCTCGAAGGTAGATGAAGACCATTCTGCCGGGCGTGCCACCGCGCCAGGGTGGCCAATCCGACGAAAAACTGCTACGTAACTTCGCGCCCGGCCCGGCCGCTGGCTAATCTTCCGCCAATACACAGCGAGCGCGGAGAGGCATTCATGGAGTTGCACATCGTCATCCAGGGCCAGAAGGACCTTGGCGGGCAACTCTACGCGCAGCTGCGCGAGGCCATCGACAGCGGGCGCCTGGCCGCCGGCGCGCGGCTGCCGCCCAGCCGCCTGCTGGCCGAGCAGTTGGGCCTGTCGCGCAAGACGGTGTCGGACATCTACGCCCAGCTCACCTACGAGGGCGTGCTGGTCGGCCGCGTCGGCAGCGGCACCTTCGTCAACGCCCGGGTGCCACGCCACGAGCAGCGCCCGCAGGCCATCCGCTACGCCGCTCAGGAGGCCATCGACACCTGGGAGGCGCTGCAGACGCGCATCGTCCACCCCCACGCCGGCGTCACCCTGCGCGCCGACTTCCTCGGCGGCGCCAGCAGCCTCAATACCTTCCCCCACGAGGACTGGCGCCGCTGCGTGCACTTCGCCCTGCGCCAGATGCAGGGCCCGCGGGCGGTCTACGCGCAGCCCGAGGGCCTGCCCAGCCTGCGCGACGCCATCGCCCGGCACATCGCCTACAGCCGCGGCGTGCAGTGCCGCGACGAGGACGTCATCGTCTGCAACGGCGCGCAACAGGCCCTCGACCTGCTGGCCCGGGTGCTGGTGCGCCCCGGCACCCGGGTGGCCATGGAAGACCCCGGCTACCCGCCGGCGCGCCTGCAGTTCGCCATGCAGGGCGCGGAAATCGCCAGCGTGCCGGTGGACGCCGAGGGCCTGTGCGTGGAGCGCATCCCCGACGGCACCCAACTGATCTACTGCACCCCGGCGCACCAATTCCCCCTCGGCATGCCGATGAGCGAGGCGCGGCGCCAGGCCCTGCTGGCGCGGGCCGCGGAGCTGGGCGCGGTGATAATCGAAGACGACTACGACAGCGAGTTCCGCTACGAAGGCCGCCCCCACGAGACGCTGCACAGCCTCGACCGCCTGGGCCTGGTGGCCTACGTCGGGACCTTCTCCAAGACGCTGCTGCCGGAGCTGCGCCTGGGCTACCTGGTGGTGCCGCCGGGCCTGCGCCCGGCCCTGCTGCGTGCGCGGCAGTTGAACGACTGGCACAGCTCGACCCTGGCGCAGTGGGCGCTGGCCAAGTTCATCGCCGACGGCTGCCTGCTCAAGCACATCCGCCGCTGCCACGGCATCTACGCCACGCGCCGCGAACGCATCCTGGCGCGCGTCGAGGGCGACCTCTCGCCCTGGCTGCAGGCGGTGCCGTCCGACGCCGGCTTCCACCTGGCGCTGCTGTTCAAGGTGCCGGTGAAGCTGCCGCTGCTGGTGGAGCTGGCGCGCAAGCTGGAAGTCGGCATCTATCCGCTGGACGGCTTCTACGACCGCGAGCCGGTGCGCCAGGGCCTGCTGATGGGCTTCGGCGCCATCGAGAAGCTGGACATCGACCCGGCCCTGGACAAGCTGCGCGACCTGCTCCGGCAGATCGCCTGAAGCCGCGCAGCCCGCGCCTCAGAAGGCCGAGCGCACCACCCCGCCGTCGGCGCGCAGGGCCGCGCCATTGGTGGCCGAGGACGCCTCGGAGCAGACGTACACCACCAGGTTGGCCACCTCCTCCGGCGTGGTGAAGCGCTTGAGCAGCGAGCTGGGCCGCGCACTGCGGAAGAACTCCGCCTCGAACTCGGCGAACGGCTGGCCGCCGGAGAGCTTGCCGACGAACTCGTCGACGCCCTCGGAATGCGTCGGCCCCGGCAGCACCGCGTTGACCGTTACCCCGGTGCCCGCGCAGTCCTCCGCCAGCCCGCGGGACAGGCCGAGCTGGGCGGTCTTGGTGACGCCGTAGTGGATCATCTCCACCGGAATCTGCACGCCGCTCTCGCTGCTGATGAACACCACCCGGCCCCAGTTGCGCTGCTTCATGCCCGGCAGGTAGGCGCGGCTCAGGCGCACGCCGGAGAGCAGGTTGACCTGCAGGAAGTGCTCCCAGTCCTCGTCGGGAATCTCCGCGAAGGGCTTGGGATCGAAGATGCCCAGGTTGTTCACCAGCACGTCCACCTGCGGGTGCAGACGCACCAGTTCGGCGATGACGGAAGGTTGCGACAGGTCGCCGGCGAAGCCCTCGACGCTGGCGTCGGGCTGGGCCGCGCGCAGCTTGGCCAGGGCGGCGTCCACCGAAGCCTGGCTGCGGCCGTTGAGGACCACCCGCGCGCCCTCGCGCGCCAGGCCCTGGACGATGGCGAAACCGATGCCCTTGGTGGAACCGCTGACCAGGGCGAGCTTGTCTTGCAGATTGAAATTCATGGCACTGCTCTCGGTTGTTTTCGATTCTCGATTTTCGTAGGAGCGAGCTTGCTCGCGAACGGATTCCGCTGCGGGGTTACGCGAACAAGGGCTGGGCGACGATGTGCTGCAGCCTAGGCGCTGCCGGCAATCACGTCCAAGCACCGCAGGATTGGACTGCCGCTTTTCGCCCGGATTGTCCGTTATTCCCCGCCCGCCGAACGCCTAGTATCCCCTTCACGAAATTTCCCTTCCCAGGAGTCCCGCCATGCAACAACGCATCCTCGTCATCGGTTCCGGTTTCGCCGGCATGTGGGCCGCGCTGGGCGCCGCCCGCGTCCTCGACCAGCACGGCCGCGGCGACGTCGAAGTCGCGCTGGTCGCCCCCGAGCCGCTGCTGCACCTGCGCCCGCGCCTGCACGAGGCCGCCCCGCACGCCATGACCACGCCGCTGCTGCCGCTGTTCGAAGCCGCCGGGGTGCGCTACGTGCAGGGCAACGTCGAGCGCATCCATACCGGCGAGCGCAGCGTCGAAGCCGTGAACGAGCGCGGCGAACGCTTCACCCTCGCCTACGACCGCCTGGTGCTGACCGCCGGCAGCCGCCTGTTCCGCCCGGCCATCCCCGGCCTGGCCGAGCACGCCTTCAGCATCGACCAGACCGACGAAGCCAGCGCCCTGGACGTGCACCTGGCGCGCCTGGCCGACCTGCCGCCGAGCGAGGCGCGCAACACGGTGGTGGTGGCCGGCGGCGGCTTCACCGGCATCGAGATCGCCTGCGAACTGCCCGCGCGGGTACGCCGCGTGCTGGGCGAGGATGCCGAGGTGCGGGTGGTGATAGTCGAGCGCAGCCACGTCATCGGCCCCGACCTGGGCCCCGGCCCGCGCCCGCAGATCGAGCAGGCCCTGGACGAGCTGGGCGTGGTGCGCTTCCTCGGCGCCGCGGTCAACGCCATCGACGCCGACGGCCTGAGCACCACCACCGGCGAGCGCATAGAAGCCAAGACGGTGATCTGGACCGCCGGCATGCAGGCCAGCCCGCTGACCGCCCAGGTGCCCGGCGAACGCGACGCCCTCGGCCGCCTGCACGTGACGCGCGACCTGCGGGTGAAAGGCGTGGACGCGGTATTCGCCGCCGGCGACGTGGCCCTGGCGCAGGTGGACGATGCGGGCAACCACGCGCTGATGTCCTGCCAGCACGCGATGAACATGGGCCGCAGCGCCGGCTACAACGTCGCCGCCGACCTTCTCGGCCTGCCCACCCAGGCCTACGCCCAGCCGGTCTACGTCACCTGCCTCGACCTGGGCCCCTGGGGCGCGGTCTACACCGAGGGCTGGGACCGCCAGGTCAAGCTGCAGGGCGCCGAGGCCAAGGCCCTCAAGCGGCAGATCAACACCCAGTGGATCTACCCGCCCCTGCCCAGCCGCAAGGCCGCCCGCGAAGCCGCCGACCCGCAGCGGGTGGTGGTGGCGTAACCGTTCGCGGTCCTTCGCCGCTACACCTGTGTCATTCCCCAACGCCATGGTCGAACCGGGCTTTGCCTCCGGCCATGGCGATGGGTATCGCTTCGCTCCACCCATCCTACGGGAACCCGGAAAACAGCGTAGGAGCGGACCTTGTCCGCGATAGCCGGAGGTTCCGGCGCGATTCGCGGATGAGATCCGCTCCTACGCCGCCCCACCCGCGCCATTCCCTGTAGGAGCGCGCCCTGCGCGCGAATCGCGGGCAGGGCCCGCTCCTACAGGTTGGCCGTCGCAACGGTGTTTCGGGCCTACGCTACTGTCTTGCAGGCCGCGCCGAAGCGCTCTTCGTAGGAGCGAGCCATCTCCGCGATTGCCGGAACCTCCGGCGGGCCGCCCATGAAAAAGCCCGGGCACCTCGCGGTGCCCGGGCCTCTGCCGTTGGCGGCCGTCTGCGTGGTTACGGCATGACCGGCGGCAGGTACTGCAGGGTGGTGCCCAGGGCCCAGAGCAGGAACAGCACCAGGGGCACGTGGACCAGCAACTGGACGAAGGAGAAGCCGATCAGGTCGCGGGCCTTCAGGCCCAGCACGCCGAGCAGCGGCAGCATGTAGAAGGGGTTGATCAGGTTCGGCAGCGCCTCGGCGGCGTTGTAGATCTGCACCGCCCAGCCCAGGTGGTACTTCAGCTCGGTCGCCACCTGCATCACGTAGGGCGCCTCGATGATCCACTTGCCGCCGCCGGAGGGGATGAAGAAGCCCAGCACCGCGGAGTACACGCCCATCAGCAACGCGTAGGTGTCGTGGGAGGCGATCTGCACGAAGAAGGTGGAGATGTGGTGCGCCACGGTGGCGCCGTCGGTGCCTTTCACGGTGGTCATGATGGCTGCGATGGAGCCGTACAGCGGGAACTGGATCAGCACCCCGGTGGTGGTGGGCACCGCGCGGGCCACAGCGTCGAGGAAGTTGCGCGGGCGCCAGTGCAGCAGCGCGCCGACCATAAGGAACAGCAGGTTGTAGGTGTTCAGCCCGGAGATGGCGAGGATCGCCGGCTTGGTGGCGAACTCATGGAACAGCCAGCCGGCGGCCAGGGCCACCAGCAGCAGGATCAGCAGCGGGCTGTGCTCCAGCCACTCGCCGGGACGGCTGGGCTTGCTCATCTTCGGCGGGGTGAAGCTGACGTCCACGCCGCAGGCATCGGCGTCGCGGGCGCTGGATTCGCCCGGCGCGGTCATGTAGGCGATCACCACCGACACCACCACCAGGGCCAGCAGCATCAGGCCGGACTGCCAGAGGAAGATGGTCTCGGTGAAGGGGATCACCCCGGTGATGGCGAGGATCGACGGCGGCAGGCTGCCGGGGTTGGCCTGCAGCTGCGCGGCGGAGGACGACAGGCCCAGCGCCCAGACGGCGCCCAGGCCCAGGTAGGCCGCGGCGCCGGCGGCGCGGTAGTCCATCTTCAGGTCCGTGCGGCGGGCCAGGGCGCGCACCAGCAGGCCGCCGAAGACCAGGCTCAGGCCCCAGTTGAGCAGCGAGGCGAGCATCGACACCACGGCCACCCAGGCCACCGCCGAGCGACCGTTCTTCGGCACCCGCGCCAGCAGCGCGATCAGCCGCGAGGCCGGGCCGGAACTGGCGACCACGTAGCCGCCGATGACCACGAAGGCCATCTGCATGGTGAAGGGGATCAGGCTCCAGAAGCCGTCGCCGAAGGCCTTGGCGGTATCGCCGGGGGCCGCGCCCATGGCCAGGGTGGCCACGGCCACGATCAGCACCGCCAGGGTGGCGAACACCCAGGAGTCCGGGAACCAGCGCTCGGCCCAGGCCGAGCAGGCCATGGCGAAGCGCGCGGAACGGCTTTCCTGCAGCTGCAGTTTCGCGTTCATTTTTCCTACCTCTGTTTCTTGGATTTATTTTTTCTTTGTAACGCCGAACGCCCCGGAGTTCGTCCGGGGCGTCCGTCACACGGGCACGCGGGGCTCGATCAGTCGCGGACCAGGGCCAGGGCCACGCCCTGGCCACCGCCGATGCACAGGGTGGCGAGGCCCTTCTTCGCATCGCGGCGGAGCATTTCGTGCAGCAGGCTGACCAGCACGCGGCAGCCGGAAGCGCCGATGGGATGGCCGAGGGCGATGGCGCCGCCGTTGACGTTGACCTTGGCGGCGTCCCAGCCCAGTTCCTTGCCCACCGCCAGGGACTGCGCGGCGAAGGCTTCGTTGGCTTCGACCAGGTCCAGCTCGGCCAGTTGCCAGCCGGCCTTGTCCAGGCAGCGGCGGGTGGCGGAGACCGGGCCGATGCCCATGATCGCCGGGTCGACGCCGGCGCTGGCGTAGGAGGCGATGCGTGCCAGCACCGGCAGGCCCAGTTCCTTGGCCTTGGCGGCGCTCATCAGCAGCACGGCGGCGGCGCCGTCGTTGAGGCTGGAGGCGTTGCCGGCGGTAACGGAGCCGTCCTTCTTGAACGCCGGCTTGAGCTTGGCCAGGGCCTCGGCGGTGGTGCCGGCACGCGGCTGCTCATCGGTGTCGAAGCTCAGCGCCTCGCCCTTGCGCTGCGGGATGCTCACCGGGACGATCTCGTCACGGAAGCGCCCGGCCTCGATGGCGGCCACGGCCTTCTGCTGCGAGGCGGCGGCGAAGGCGTCCTGTTCCTCGCGGGTGATGCCGTATTTCTCCACCAGGTTCTCGGCGGTGATGCCCATGTGGTAGTCGTTGAAGGCGTCCCACAGGCCGTCGACAATCATGCTGTCGAGCAGTTGCGCATGGCCCATGCGCAGGCCGGTGCGGGCCTTGGGCAGCACGTAGGGCGACAGGCTCATGTTCTCCTGGCCGCCGGCGATCACCACCTCGGCGTCGCCGCAGCGGATGGCCTGGGCGGCCAGGTGCAGGGCCTTGAGGCCCGAGCCGCAGACCTTGTTCAGCGTCAGCGCCGGCACCGCATGGGGCAGCCCGGCGGCGATGGCGGCCTGGCGCGCCGGGTTCTGCCCGGAGCCGGCGGTGAGCACCTGGCCGAGGATCACCTCGTCCACCTGCTCGGGCTTCACGCCGCTGCGCTGCAGCAGCTCGCGGATGACGATGGCGCCCAGTTCGTGGGCGGGGATGTTCGCCAGGCTGCCCTGGAAGGCGCCGATGGCGGTGCGGGTGGCGGCGACTATCACTACGTCTTGCATGATTGGCTCACTCCGGTGGCTTGGGCTGCCCTCTCCCCCCGCCCTCTCCCTGAAGGGAGAGGGAGCTGTCCGTGCCAGGATGACTCATGTGCTCATCCCGGCGCCGGACCAGTCCCCTCTCCCGCTTGCGGGAGAGGGTTAGGGAGAGGGTGCTCTTACAGCGCGACTAACTCAGTGGTGGTGATGGGTATCGCTTCGCTCAACGCCATCCTACGAGTGCTACTCCTGCGCGCGATCGCGGGCAGGGCCCGCTCCTACAGGGGGTGTCAGAAGGTCATCTCTTTGACGTCATCCGGCACGATCAGCCGCCCGGCGGTCTTCTCGGCGATCTCGGCGACGCTTACCCCCGGCGCGGTCTCGCGCAGGACGAAGGCGCCGTCGATGATTTCCAGGTAGGCCAGGTCGGTGAGCACCTTGCGGATGCAGCCGGCGCCGGTCAGCGGCAGGCTGCAACGGTCGAGCAGCTTGGACTCGCCGTCCTTGGAGGCGTGGGTCATGGTGACGATGATGTTGTCGGCGCCGGCCACCAGGTCCATGGCGCCGCCCATGCCTTTCACCAGCTTGCCGGGGATCATCCAGGAGGCGATGTTGCCCTGCACGTCCACCTCGAAGGCGCCGAGCACGGTGAGGTCGACGTGGCCGCCGCGGATCATCGCGAAGGACTCGGCGGAAGAGAAGATAGACGCGCCCTTCACGGCGGTCACGGTCTGCTTGCCGGCGTTGATCATGTCGGCGTCGAGGGTTTCCTCGGTGGGGAAGGCGCCCATGCCGAGCAGGCCGTTCTCCGATTGCAGCATCACTTCCATGCCCTCGGGCACGTAGTTGGCCACCAGGGTCGGGATGCCGATGCCGAGGTTCACGTAGTAGCCGTCCTGCAGTTCGCGCGCCACGCGCTGGGCCATCTGTTCGCGGGTCAGTGCCATCTTCTTGTCTCTCTTGTCCGGTGGGCTCAGGAACGCACGGTGCGCTTTTCGATGCGCTTCTCGAAGGTCCCCTGGATGATGCGGTCGACGTAGATGCCGGGGGTGTGGATCTGGGTGGGGTCCAGCTCGCCCGGCTCGACGATCTCTTCCACTTCGACCACGGTGATGCGCCCCGCGGTGGCCACCACCGGGTTGAAGTTCTGCGCGGTGTGGCGGTAGATGACGTTGCCGTAGTGGTCGGCCTTCCAGCCCTTGACGATGGCGAAGTCGCCGGTGATGGCCTGCTCCATGATGTGCGGGCGGCCGTTGAACTCACGCACTTCCTTGCCTTCGGCGACCGGGGTGCCGTAGCCGGTGGCGGTGAAGAAGGCCGGGATGCCGGCGCCGCCGGCGCGCAGTTTCTCGGCCAGGGTGCCTTGCGGGGTGAGTTCCACTTCCAGTTCGCCGGACAGCAGCTGGCGCTCGAACAGTTCGTTCTCGCCCACGTAGGAGGCGATCATCTTGCGGATCTGCCGGTCTTCCAGCAGCACGCCCAGGCCGAAGCCGTCGACGCCGCAGTTGTTCGACACCACCGTCAGGCCCTTCACGCCCAGGCGGCGGATTTCGGCGATGAGGTTCTCGGGGATGCCGCACAGGCCGAAGCCGCCCGCCAGTACCGTCATGCCGTCGGTGAGCCCGGCCAGGGCCTCCGCGTAACTGCCAACCCGCTTGTCGAGTCCTGCCATCTGCTGCTGCCTCTCTTGTAGTTTGGGTTTCCGACCGGCCGGTCGGAGAGCGTCTGCAGCTTCACCGCTGGGGACTGATTTGTTAAGTTTGTTTTTCCAATCGATTATTCGGCTTTGCTTATCAATGACCGTCAAGCAACTGCGCGCCTTCCTCGCCGTGGCGCAGAGCCTGAGCTTCGCCCAGGCCGGCGAGCGCCTGCACCTGTCGCAGCCGGCCCTGAGCCTGGCGATCAAGAACCTGGAGGAATCCCTCGGTGGGCAGTTGCTGGTGCGCACCACCCGCAGCGTCGCCCTCACCCCCGAGGGCGAGACCCTGCTGCCCATCGCCCGGCGCCTGCTGGCCGACTGGGACAACGCCGAGGAGCTGCTGCGCCAGCACTTCACCCTGCAGTTGGGCAAGGTCTCCATCGCCGCCATGCCCTCCTTCGCCGGCAACCTGCTGCCGGGCGCGCTCATGGCCTTCCGCCAGCGCTACCCGAAGGTGAACGTGGCGGTGCACGACGTGATCAACGAACAGGTGCTGGAGATGGTGCGCAACCGCCGCGTCGAGCTGGGCATCGCCTTCGAGCCGGACAGCCTCGACGGCCTGAGCTTCCAGGCCTTCTACAGCGACCGCTTCGTCGCCCTGCTGCCGGCCGGCTCGCCCCTGGCCGGGCAGCGCCGGCTGACCTGGGCGCAGTTGCTGGAGCAGCCCTTCATCACCCTGCAGCGCCCTTCGGCGGTGCGCCTGCTGCTGGAAGACAGCGTGGCGGCCAGCCACGGCAAGCTGGCGGTGGCCTTCGAGAGCCACCAGTTGGTCACCGTCGGGCGCATGGTCGCCCAGGGGCTGGGAGTGAGCGCGGTGCCGCGCCTGTGCGTGAAGCAGATGGAGGAGCTGGGCGCGCGCTGCGTGGACCTCTACGAACCCACGGTGGAACGCCGCGTGGGCCTGTTCAGCCTGGTCGAGCACAAGCTCTCCAGCGCCGCCCAGGCGCTGAGCGACGTGCTCTTGCAGATAGCCGACTGGCCGAGGTTGCAGCGCGAAGGCTGCGAGGGGGAAGCGGCGGACTGAAGGTCCGCGCGGCGCGGGCGGCGGGAGAATGCCGCCCGTTGCGCCGGGAGGGTCAGATGTCGCTGCACATCTCGGTCTGGCGCAGGTACTCGAGCACGTGGACCTGGCCCTTGGAGTCGGCGTAGGTCATTTTCGCCGGGGCGACTTCGCAACGGTCGTTGGCTTGCTCGATGCTGATCACCTTGGCCACGTCGAGCTGCATGCCGTAGTGGTAGACCACGGGCGCGGCGTCGGCGGCATTGGCGGCCAGGGCGGCGCCCATCAGGGGGATGGCGAACAGGCTGAACAGGGTGCGTTTCATGGTGGGATTCTCCGGTTTCCGGCGTGCTGGCCATTTGGCCTTGCCGTGTATACAAATTTAGTTGAACGGCCGTTCCGGACACAGAGGCAATACGACAAGGGATTACTGCGCAACACGTAACAATAAGGGCTTGCCAACCTGGCTGAATGGATTGACCGCCCTTTCACCTGCGGTAAAAAGCCCCTGGACTGGCAGGATTCGATTCATTTTCCGCTTTGCTGCCAGCCAATCACGGCGCCACAATGGCAAGCCCATTCGTCGCCAGGACTCCGCCATGAAACGCGTGGCCATGCTGCTGTTCCCCGGCGTGCAGGCGCTGGACGTCGCCGGCCCGCTGGACGTCTTCGCCGAAGCCAATGCCTTCGTCGCGCCGGGCAGCGGCTACCAGGTGCTGACGCTGGCCGAACGCAGCTTTCCCATCCCCGCCTCCAACGGCCAGTTGCTGGGCGCGCAGCACGAGCTGGACGGCGCCGTCGGCGGCTTCGACATCCTGCTGGTGCCCGGCGGCCCGCAACTGCCCGCCGAGACACCTTCCACCGCCCTCCTCGCCTGGCTGCGCCGGGCCTGCGCCGAGACGCCGCGCTACGGCTCGATCTGCACCGGCGCCTTCCTCCTCGGCCATGCCGGCTTGCTGGACGGCAAGCGCGTCACCACCCACTGGGGCGACGCCGCGCAGCTGGCGCAGTTGTTCCCGCGGGCAAGGGTGGAGCCCGACAGCATCCACGTGCGCGACGGCGCGCTGGTGACCTCCGCAGGGGTGACCGCCGGCATCGACCTGGCCCTGGCGCTGCTGGCCGAGGACCACGGCCCGGCGGTGGCCTTGAGCGTGGCCAAGCGCCTGCTGGTGGTAGCCCAGCGCCAGGGCGGCCAGTCGCAGTTCAGCCCCTACCTGCAGGCGCCAGCGGATGGCGACTCGCCCATCGCCCGGGTGCAGCGCCACGTGCAGGCCCATCTCACCGATGCGCTGTCGGTGGCGGAACTGGCGGCGGTAGCGACCATGAGCGAACGCACCTTCGCCCGGCTGTTCGTCCGCGAGGCGGGCATCACCCCGGCGGAGTTCGTCCAGCGCGCCCGGCTGGACGCGGCGCGGGGGTTGCTGGAGGGCAGCGGGCTGCCGCTGAAGGTGGTGGCCTGGCGCTGCGGCTTCGGCAGCGCGGCGCGGATGCGGCTGGTGTTCGTGCAGAGGCTGGGGGTGACGCCGACGGAGTATCGGGGGCGGTTTCGGGGGGATGGGTAGGGTTCGAGAGGGCGTGGGGGCGAGCTTGCTCGCGAATGGAGTTCGTCGGCAACGCAGGTGTCTGGGCCTGGCTCCGTCCCCTCTCCCCAGCCCTCTCCCTGAAGGGAGAGGGGGCTTGTCCGTGCCGAGAAAGGTGATGGTTTCAGTCGGAAACCTTCGGTGCTGCCGGCTGACTCCAGAACATCCAAGCACGCCGAACGGTCCCCTCTCCCTTCAGGGAGAGGGTTAGGGAGAGGGCGCTCTTCGGGGCTATCACCATTCGCGAGCAAGCTCGCTCCTACAAGAGCGCTCTACAAACTCCGCGCAATCACCAACCGCTGCACATCACTGGTGCCCTCATAGATCTGGCACACCCGCACATCCCGATAGATACGCTCCACCGGATAATCCTGCAGGTAACCATACCCCCCCAGCGTCTGGATCGCCGCCGAACACACCCGCTCGGCCATCTCCGAGGCGAACAGCTTGGCCATGGAGGCTTCCGTCAGGCACGGCAGGCCCGCTTCGCGCAGGCTCGCCGCGTGGTGGACCATCTGCCGGGCCACGGCTATCTCGGTGGCCATGTCGCTGAGGCGGAAGGCCACCGCCTGGTGCTGGATGATCGGCTTGCCGAAGGTTTCCCTTTCGTGGGCGTAGTCGCGGGCGTATTCGAAGGCGGCGCGGGCCATGCCCACCGCCTGGGAGGCGATGCCGATGCGTCCGCCTTCCAGGTTGGCCAGGGCGATGGCGTAGCCCTGGCCCTCCTCGCCCAGGCGGTAGCCAGCCGGGATGCGCAGGTCGTCGAAGGCGATCTGGCAGGTGTCCGAGGCGTGCTGGCCGAGCTTGTCTTCCACCCGCACCACACGGTAGCCGGGGGTGTCGGTGGGCACGATGAAGGCGCTGATGCCCTTCTTGCCGGCCGCCGCGTCAGTCACAGCGAAGACGATCACCAGTCCGGCGTGGCTGCCGGAGGTGATGAACTGCTTGCTGCCGTTCAGCACGTAATGGTCGCCGTCGCGGCGCGCGCGGGTCTTCAGGAAACTGGCGTCGGAGCCGGCCTGGGGCTCGGTGAGGGCGAAGGCGCCGATCATTTCGCCACGGGCCAGGGGCATCAGGAACTGGCGCTTCTGTTCTTCGCTGCCGAACTTGGCGATGGGCATGCAGCCCACCGAGTTGTGCACGCTCATGATGGTGGAGCAGGCGCCGTCGCCGGCGGCGATTTCTTCCAGGGCCATGGCGTAGGCCAGGTGCCCGGTCTGCGCGCCGCCCCACTCCTCGGCCACCAGCATGCCGAGGAAGCCGAGGTCGGCCATTTCCTTCAGCGCCTCGGCCGGGAAGCGGTGCTCGCGGTCCCACTCGGCGGCGAAGGGTTTCAGCCGCTCCTGGGCGAACTGGCGGGCGACGTCGCGGATCTGCAGGTCTTCTTCGCTGGGAATCATGCTTCGCTCCTTACAGGCGCTCGACGGCGATGGCCGTGGCTTCGCCGCCGCCGATGCACACCGAGGCGATGCCGCGTTTCAGGTCGTACTGCTGCAGCGCCGAGAGCAGAGTCACCAGGATGCGCGCCGCCGAGGCGCCGATCGGGTGGCCCAGGGCGCAAGCGCCGCCGTGGACGTTGAGCTTGGCGTGGGGGATGTCCAGCTCGCGCATGGCGGCCATGGCCACCACGGCGAAGGCTTCGT
This sequence comes from Pseudomonas citronellolis, assembly GCF_001586155.1. Classification (NCBI taxonomy): domain Bacteria; kingdom Pseudomonadati; phylum Pseudomonadota; class Gammaproteobacteria; order Pseudomonadales; family Pseudomonadaceae; genus Pseudomonas; species Pseudomonas citronellolis. Next base: position 3,347,100 of record NZ_CP014158.1, on the reverse strand, counting down.
TGACCTCGAACAGGTCCACCTCGCCCAGGCCCCAGCCGCTGCGCTGCAGCAGGCGCTGGATGGCGCCCACCGGCGCGGTGGGGAACAGGTTCGGCGCGGCGGCGTAGGACGAGTGCGCGCGGATCGCCGCCAGCGGCGCCAGGCCGCGTTTCTCGGCCTCGGACAGGCGCATCAGCACCAGCGCGGCGGCGCCGTCGGAGATGGAGCTGGAGTTGGCCGCGGTGACGGTGCCGCCCTCGCGGAACGCCGGTTTCAGCGTCGGGATCTTGTCCAGCCTGGCCTTCGGCGGCTGCTCGTCCTGAGCGATCTCGCGGGTTTCCTTGCCGGCCTTGACCGTCACCGGGACGATCTCGGCGGCGAAGCGGCCGTCGCGCATGGCCTGCTGGGCGCGGGTCAGCGAGGCGATGGCGTAGTCGTCCTGCTGCTGGCGGGTGAAGCCGTAGCCCTGCGCGCAGTCCTCGGCGAAGGTGCCCATCAGTCGACCCTTGTCGTAGGCGTCCTCGAGGCCGTCGAGGAACATGTGGTCGAGCACCTTGCCGTGGCCCATGCGGTAACCCGTGCGGGCGCGCTCCAGCAGGTAGGGCGCGTTGGACATGCTCTCCATGCCGCCGGCCAGCACCACGCCGGCGCTGCCGGCCAGCAGCGCGTCGTGGCCCTGCATCACGGCCTTCATGCCCGAGCCGCACATCTTGTTGATGGTGGTGCAGGGCGTGCCGCGGTCCAGCCCGGCGCCGAGCACCGCCTGGCGCGCCGGGGCCTGGCCCTGGCCGGCGGAAAGCACGCAGCCGAGGATGGCTTCGTCGATCTGGTCGGCGCCCAGCTGCGCGCGCTCGATGGCCGCGCGCACGGCGGCGGCGCCGAGGGTGGCGGCGCTGGCGTCCTTGAAGTCGCCGAGGAAGCCGCCCATGGGGGTGCGGACGGCGCTGACGATGACTACGGGATCGTTCATTTTCGTTACTCCTGTCACTTGGCGGCCATGCGGATGGCGCCGTCGAGGCGGATCACCTCGCCGTTGAGCATGCTGTTCTCGACGATGTGGCGGACCAGCGCGGCGAATTCGTCGGGGCGGCCCAGGCGCGGCGGGAAGGGCACGCTGGCGCCGAGGGCGTCGCGGACTTCCTGGGGCATGCCGGCCATCATCGGCGTTTCGAAGATACCGGGGGCGATGGTCATCACGCGGATGCCGTGGCGCGCCAGTTCGCGGGCGATGGGCAGGGTCATGCCGACCACCCCGGCCTTCGACGCCGAATACGCGGCCTGGCCGATCTGCCCGTCGAAGGCCGCCACCGAGGCGGTGTTGACGATGACGCCGCGCTCGCCGCCGGCGTCCGGCTCGTTGCGGGCCATGGCCTCGGCGGCCAGGCGCAGCATGTTGAAGCTGCCCACCAGGTTGATGTTGACGGCCCGGGCGAAGCTGTCCAGGCCGTGCGGGCCGTTGCGCCCGAGGACTTTTTCGGCCGGCGCCACGCCGGCGCAGTTGGCCAGCCCGTGCAGCGCGCCGAAGCTTTCCAGCGCGGCTTCCACGGCGGCGCGGCCGTCGGCCTCGCTGGTCACGTCGGTGCGCACGAAGCGCGCCCTGCCCTCGCCCAGCTCGGCCACGCGGGCGGCGCCGGCCTCGGCGTTGACGTCGGCCAGCAGCACGCGGGCGCCGGCCTCCACCAAGGCTTTCGCGGTGGCCGCGCCGAGCCCGGAGCCGCCGCCGGTGATGAGGAAGACCTTGTCCTGGATGTGCATGAAATCTCTCCGAATCAGTGCTGCGCGGCCGCGCGTTCGGCCGCCTCTTGTTGCCGGGCTATCTCCTGGTTGCGCAGGAGGAAGCGCTGGATCTTGCCGCTGGGGGTCTTCGGCAGTTCGGCGATGAACTCCACTTCCCGCGGGTAGCTATGCGCCGACAGGCGCTTGCGCACGTACTGTTGCAGCTCCTCGGCCAGCTCCGGGCTGGGCTGGTGCTGCGGGCAGAGCACCACGTAGGCCTTGACCAGCTCGGTGCGCTCCGGGTCGGGCTTGCCGATCACCGCCGCTTCCATCACCGCCGGATGCTCGATCAGCGCGCTCTCCACGTCGAAGGGGCCGACGCGGTAGCCGGAGGTGGTGATGAGGTCGTCGGAGCGGCCGACGAAGCTGATGCTGCCGTCGGCGTTCAGCTCCACGGTATCGCCACTGAGATAGTAGTCGCCGACGAAGGCCTTGGTTTCCATGCCCTGGTAGCCGGCGAACCACATCAGCGGCGAGCGCTTGCGGTCCATGGCCAGGATGCCCGGCTGGCCGGCGGGCAGTTCCTCGCCGTTCTCGCCCAGCACCACCACGCGGTGGCCGGGGATGGAGTAGCCGGCCGCGCCCAGGTGCACCGGGTGCTGCAGCCCATGGTGGTTGGCCAGGACCATGCCCAGCTCGGTCTGCCCGTAGTGGTCGTGGATGGTCGCCCCCAGGCCCTCGGCGAACCAGCGGATCACCTCCGGGGTCAACGCCTCGCCGGCGCTGCTCACCGCGCGCAGGCGGCCCTTGAGCTCGCGTTCCACCTCGGCGGCCGAGGCCTTGAGCATGCGGTAGGCGGTGGGCGAGCCGGCCAGGTTGGTGATGCCGTACTGGCGGATGATCCGGCAGGTGCTCTCCACCGTGAAGGCGCCTTCGTAGAAGGTGGTGGCGTGGCCCAGGGCCAGCGGGCCGGTGACGGCGTAGTAGAGGCCGTAGGCCCAGCCCGGGTCGGCCAGGTTCCAGAAGCGGTCCTCGGGGCGCAGGTCCACGGCGTCGCGCAGGTAGCCGGTGAACGCCAGGATGGCCTTGAGCGGCACCGCCAGCGGCTTGGCCAGGCCGGTGGTGCCGGAGGTGAACATCAGCAGGAAGGGGTCTTCGCCCGTGCGCAGGACCGGTTCGAATTGCTCGGAGCGGCTTTCCAGGGCCTGCTTGAAGTCCAGGTCGCCGGCCGGGATCGCCTGGCCGCCGCTGACGGTGATGATTTGCGGGGCGTTGGGCACTTCGTCGAGCTTGGCGCGGTTGCCGGCGTCGGTGACCAGCACGCGGCTGCCGGCGATGCCCAGGCGGTGCTCGATGGCCTTGGGCCCGAAGGCGGTGAACAGCGGCTGGTAGACCGCGCCCAGGCGCCAGGTGCCGAGGATGGTGACCAGCAGTTCCGGGGTGCGCGGCAGCATGCCGGAGACGCGGTCGCCGGGGCGCACGCCCAGGTCGTGGAGCAGGTTGGCGAACTGCGCGGACAGGGCCTGCAGCTGGGCGAAGCTGTATTCGGCGCGCTCGCCGTTGCGGCCTTCCCAGTACAGGGCGACGCGCCCGGACGGGGCATGGCGGTCGCAGCATTCGACGCAGGCGTTGAGGGCGTCGAGGCTGCCGGCGAGGGTCTCTCGGGCGGTGGCCGCGTAATCGAATTCGGCAGCGGCGGCGGCATAGGGGCGCATCGCGGAACTCCTGGCTTGTTCTTGTAGGGAGTAGCGGGATGTTCGCGCCGGGCGGTTGCCGCGGCAATGTCGAAAGGGACTTATGTGGATGAGCGGATTGGACAGCGGGGAGTGGCTGGGGGTGGGGGTGCCTGGGGTTGGCTTCGCCCCCTCACCCCAGCCCTCTCCCGGGGGGAGAGGGGGCCGTCCGTGCCTGTGGTGAGAATGGTGTTCGCCGGCAGCACCGGAGTGGCCGGCGAGCATGGAACTCCCAGCTTGCGCCGAACGGGCTCCCTCTCCCTCTGGGAGAGGGCTGGGGTGAGGGAAAGGAATTCCCCCCAGCGCCAAAGTTACCGACAAACACCAAAGCGTCGATGACCTCAACGCAACCCAGCAACAATCTCCAACGAACGCAAGCGCAAGGCATGGTCGTAGATATCACTGGTAAAGATGATCTCATCCGCCTCGGTCTGCTCGACGAGGATTTCCAGGCGGCTGCGCACCTTCTCCGGGCCGCCGATCACCGCCAGGCCGAAGAAGTTGCCCACCGCCTCCTGCTCGTGGGGCAGCCACAGGCCCGCCATGCGCTCCACCGGCGGCTTCTGCTTGAGGCTTTCGCCGCGGATCAGCGCCAGCACGCGCTGGAACGCGGTGGTCGCCAGGTACTCGGCCTCTTCGTCGGTGGGCGCGGCGATCAGCGGCACGCCGATCATCGCGTAGGGCTGTTCGAGAATGGCCGAAGGCTTGAAGTTCTGCCGGTAGATGCGCAGCGCGTCGTGCAGGTAGCGCGGCGCGAAGTGCGAGGCGAAGGCATAGGGCAGGCCCTTCTCCGCCGCCAGGCGGGCGCTGAACAGGCTGGAGCCGAGCAGCCAGATCGGCACCCGCGTGCCCTCGCCGGGGATGGCCAGCAGGCTCTGCTGCGGGCGGCGCGGGCCGAGGAGCATTTCCAGCTCGGCGACCTGCTCGGGGAAGTCTTCGCCGTCGCCGAGCATGCGGTCGCGGCGCAGGGCGCGCATGGTCGCCTGGTCGGCGCCGGGGGCGCGGCCCAGGCCCAGGTCGATGCGCCCCGGGTAAAGGCTGGCGAGGGTGCCGAACTGCTCGGCGATCACCAGCGGCGGGTGGTTGGGCAGCATCACCCCACCGGAGCCGACGCGGATGCGCGCGGTCTTGCCGGCGATGTGGCCGATCAGCACGGAAGTCGCCGAGCTGGCGATGCCGTCCATGTTGTGGTGCTCGGCCAGCCAGTAGCGGGTGAAACCAAGGCGCTCGACGTGGCGGGCCACCTCGACGGCGTTGTTCAGCGCCTCGCTGACGGTGCCCTGGTCGCGGATGGGCACCAGGTCGAGCATGGAAAAGGCGGTTTCGGACAGGGACTTCATGGAGGCTCCGGTCAGGGCCCGCGCGGCAGGCGCGCGGGCGTGGCTTTGAGCCGGACTCTAACCACATGCCTGGCGCATGACCACGCGTCGGCGTCGATAGTCATCATGCCGCGCAGTGATGAAAGCCCCCTGCCCCGGCCCTCAGGCCGCCGCCGACACACCGTCCAGGCGATGGAACAGGCGGTTGAAGTACACCAGGCTGTCGCCCTGCTCGCGCACCGCGGCGCGTTCCAGTTCGACGAACAGCACCGAGTGCGAGCCGACTTCCTTGCACTCGCTGATGCGCCCCTCCAGGGTCACCAGGGCATCGCGCAGCACCGGCACGCCGGCGCAGCCCTCTTCCCACAGGGCCGAGGCGAAGCGTTCCTCCATGGGCACCTGTGTCATGCCGGCGAAGTGCCGGGCCAGTTCCTCCTGTTCGCCACGCAGCACGTTGATGCACAGGTGGCCGTTGGCGCGGAAGGGTTCGTGGCTGGCGCTGCCGCGGTTGATGCACACCAGCACCGTGGGCGGCGAGTCGGTGACCGAGCAGACCGCGCTGGCGGTGATGCCGCAGCGCCCGCCGGGGCCGTCGCTGGTGATGATGTTCACCGCGGCGGGCAGCCGCGCCATGGCGTTGCGGAAGTCGATCTGGGTCTGGCTCAGGTTGTTCATGGCGCGCCCTTGTGGCCGGTTGTCGATGCTTGCCAATCTACGGCCCCGCGGCCAGGCGCGGTATCCAGGCGAATCCCATGGCGGCGGTGGCTGGCCTTTAGTCGACTAGGGGGTTTCTTTATCGCCAGCCCGGCGCCGCCTGGGTATGCTGGCCCCTGGGCGCCTGTGCGCCCGCCCGTGCGTGCCGCAGCGAAGACTGCGAGCCAGACCTAATAAGAAGAACCGTGGCAGTGCCCTGATGGATACCCGCAAACCCGTTGTTTACATCGTCGACGACGACAAGGACCTGCGCACCTCGCTGGCCTGGCTCCTGGAGTCGGTCAGCATCCAGGCGCAGTGCTTCGCCGGCGCCGAGGAATTCCTCGCCCACTACGACGCCAGCAGCCCCGCCTGCCTCGTGCTCGACGTGCGCATGCCGGAAACCAGCGGCTTCCAGCTGCAGGCCATGCTCAACGAGCGCGGCGCGGCGCTGCCGATCATCTTCGTCTCGGCCCACGGCGACATCCCCATGTCGGTGCAGGCGATGAAGAACGGCGCGCTGGATTTCGTCGAGAAGCCCTACAACCCGCAGCAGATGCTGGAGCGCATCCAGGCCGCGCTGAAAGCCGCGGTGCAGGTGCACGCCGGCGCCGAGCAGAAGCGCCAGCTGCAGCAGCGCCTGGACCTGCTCACCGGGCGCGAGCGCGAGGTACTGGGCATGGTGATCGACGGCAAGGCCAGCAAGGTGATCGCCCGCGAGCTGAACATCAGCGTGAAGACGGTGGATGTGCACCGCACCAAGATCAAGGAGAAGATGGGGGTTTCGAGCATTGCGCTGTTGGTGCGGGAGGTGTTGGATCTGGGGGTGCCGTAGGGGAGCTTCGGGGCTTTCCTGTAGGAGCGAGCTTGCTCGCGAACCGTATCTCCCTGGAACAACGGTGCTTTCGGCCTGCCTTGCTCCCTCTCCCTAACCCTCTCCCTGAAGGGAGAGGGGACCGTTGGGCAGGGTTTGATGTTTTGGCGTTAGCCGGCGACCTCGGCGGTTTCCGGCGGAAACCATCAGCTTTCTCGGCACGGACAAGCCCCCTCTCCCTTCAGGGAGAGGGCTGGGGAGAGGGGGCGGAGTCAACCCAAGGCACCAATGCCGCCGGCAGACTCCCGTTCGCGAGCAAGCTCGCTCCTACGAAAAGCAGGTGTCAGAGGTCCAGCACCAACCGCGCCGACCTGGCCCGCGAAACGCAGGCGCAAATCTGCCTGTTCGAAGCCTTCTCCTTGCTCGACAGGCAGTTGTCCCGATGCTCCGGCTCGCCTTCCAGCACTTCCACGATGCAGGTGCCGCAGATGCCTTCGCGGCATTCGGTGTCGATGTCGCAACCGTGGGCCTGGAGCACGTCCACCAGGCTGGCGTCGGCCGGCACTTGCAGTACCACGCCGCTGCTGGCCAGTTCCACTTCGAAGCTGCCGGCCGGGACGGCGTTGGCGGCCGGGTCGGCCTGGAAGTGTTCCAGGTGGATGGCGTCTTCGCTGCGGCTGCGCCTGGCGACGTCCACCACCTTGTTCATGAACGGCGCCGGGCCGCAGGTGTAGACGTGGGCCGCTGCCGGGGCGCGCGCCAGGCTGGCGGCCAGCTCGGCTTCGAGGTCGGCCGGCTCCACGCCGTAGTGGAACTCCACCTTGCCGGCGAACACCGGGCCGGACAGCAGTTCGACGAAGGCCGCGTGCTCCGGCGAGCGGGCGAAATAGTGCAGCACGTAGGGTTCGCCCCGGGCGTTGAGCTTGTAGGCCATGCTCAGCAGCGGCGTCACGCCGATGCCGGCGGCGAACATCACGTGCTCGCGGGCTTCCGCGGCCAGGCGGAACAGGTTGCGCGGGGCGCCCATTTCCAGCTCCATGCCCTCTTCCACCTGCTCGTGCAGGGCCGCGGAGCCGCCGCGGGAGGCGGCTTCCTTCTTCACCGCCACCAGGTAGGCGGCGCGGTCTTCCGGCGGGCTGCACAGGGAGTACTGGCGGGTCACCCCGGTGGGGCCGGTGACGTCGACGTGGGCGCCCGGCTCGTAGGCATCGAACGGCTGGCCGTCGCTGCGCACGAGGCGGAAGGAACGGATGCCCAGGGCTTCGTCGACGATCCTTTCGATTCTTACCTTCATCATTGTTGTTACCTGCAAGGCGTAGTGTATTGATGGGCTCGGCACCCTCTCCCCGGCCCTCGCCTACGCGGCCCGCCCTGAAGGGAGAGGGGATTGTATGGTGTGTGCTGGGAGTCCTGCGTAAACCTCAGCGCATGAACAGGCCGCCGTTGATGTCCCAGCAGGCGCCGGTCACCGAACTGGCGTTGTCGGCGACCAGCAGCAGCACGCTGTCGGCCACGTAGTCCGGGTCGCCCAGGCGGCCCACCGGGATGGTCTTGAGAATCTGTTCCAGGCGCTCCGGGGCCACGGTCTCGCGCACCACCGGCAGGTCCAGCGGGCCCGGGGAGATGCTGTTGACGGTGACGCCGGCCGGCGCCAGTTCGCGGGCGAAAACCTTGGTCAGCGTCGCCACGCCGCCCTTGGCCGCGGCGTAGTGGCCGCCGGTGGCGGTGCCGCCGTTCTGCCCGGCCAGGGAGGCGATGTTGACGATGCGGCCGAAGCCACGGCTGGCGAAGTGCGCGCCGAACACCTGGCAGGCGACGAAGGTGCCGCGCAGGTTCACCGCCAGCGAGGCGTCGAACTCCTCCGGGGTGATGTCCATCAGCGCGGCGACCCTGGACACCCCGGCGTTGTTCACCAGGATGTCGCAGCCTCCCCACCTGGCCTGCAGCAGGTCGCGGGCGCGTTCGAAGTCGGCCTTCTCGCGCACGTCCAGCTCCACCGCCAGCACGCTGGCGCCGCTGGGGTCGAGTTCATCGGCCAGGCGCTGGGCGTCGCCCAGGCGCACGTCGGCCAGGGCCACGCGGTAGCCGGCGCCATGCAGGCGCCGGGCGATGCATTCGCCGAGGCCGCGCGAGGCCCCGGTGACGAGTGCGGTACGGGTCATGGCTGCATCCTCAGAGCAGGAAGCCGATGGCGCCCAGGGCGTCCTGGGCGTTGATCAGGCGCACCACCTTGCGCTCCAGGCGCGGGCCTTCGGCGGCGAAGCGGATGCGGTGCTCCAGGTCGGCGACGAAGGGCGTGTGCACGCCGCGCTTGTAGGCGTAGAGGATCTGCGCCGAATGCACTTCGACCAGATCGCCGGCGGCCTCCACCAGGCGGAAGCGCGACACCGTGCGCACGGTCTTCGCCGAATCCACCGCCGAGGGCGAGAAGCCGGCGCTCAGGCGCTCGATGCGCAGGGCGCGCATGCGCGCGTCGTCGAAGGCGTAGTTGAGGCTGGCGGCGAAGTCGTCGCCCTCGGCGTCGATGGGCACCACGTAGATGCCTTCCTCGCTCCACAGTCCGCTCCACTGCGCGTAGTCCTTGCGGTCGAGCAGCTCGGCCTCGCGCCAGATGAATTCAATGGCCTTGGCCAGCGGGCCGGAGAAGCCGTTCAGGGTGTCGTTGCTCATTGGCTCATCATCCTTTTCCACATTTGGTAGGCCTCGCGCATGCCGCCTTCGTCGGTGGCATGGGAAACCTTGTCGCCGTTCTCGGCCACGACTTCGCGGTTAAGCCCGCGGTTGACCAGGATCGGCGCGTCGGGGCCGGCGTAGGAGCCGCGCTGCACGCGGTCCCAGGCCTCGGCGTCGTCCGGGCTGCCGAAGCCGAACGGGCCCTGGAAGTGCTCGTGGATGCGCAGGCGCTCGCGGTTGGCGATCTCCGGGCCGCCGTCCATGCCCAGGGCGACGTGGCGGATTTCCGTCTCGGTGACCGACACCGGGCGCAACACGCGGAAGAACGACATGGACATGGCCACGTTGGGGAACAGGTTGAGGTTGAAGCCGGCGCCGTGCAGCGAGCGGACGATACGGCGCACCTGTGCAGGCTCCATGGTTTTCGACAGTTCCTCGGTGACGTGGGCGAAGCGCTCCTGCAGCTGCTCGGTGCCGTCGTCGTGGTCGAGGTCGACGTGCTCGGGCACCATCACCATCACGCTGTGGCCGTTGCCCAGGGCGTGGGTCACCGCCTGCGGGTCGGTCATGAACGAGAGCATCTCGCTGGTCTCGTCGTCCACCGAGGACATCCACGACTTGTGCACGATGGGGAAGTGGTAGCCGTCGGTGGTGTTCTCCAGCTGGATCTTCCAGTTGCCCTTGAAGGTGAACTTGTGTTCGCCCTGGACCTTGATCGGGAAGCCGGCGCCCTGCTTCATGAACAGGTCCATCCAGTGCTTCGCCCCGCCGAGGAAGTCTTCCAGCGGCTCGATGTCGGCGTCGTAGCTGGCGAAGATCATGCCGGCGTAGCTTTCCACCCGCAGGCTGGTCAGCGGCAGCTCGGCCTTGTCGAGGATGTCCTCGTAGCCGTCCGGGTACGGCAGCGCGCGCAGCTTGCCGTCCAGGCCGTAGGACCAGCTGTGGTACGGGCAGGTGAAGCCGGTGGCGTTGCCCTTGTGCTTCTCGCAGACGGTGGCGCCGCGGTGGCGGCAGCGGTTTTCCAGGACGTTGACCTGGCCCTTCTTATCGCGCACCACGATGACCGGGCGGCGGCCGATCATCGTGGTCTTGAAGTCGCCGGGGTTGCTCACTTCGCTGTCGTGGGCGACCCACACCCAGGTGCGGTAGAAGATTTTCTCCAGCTCGGCCTCGAACAGCGCCGGGTCGTGGTACAGCGAAACGTCGACGCGGTCGCTCTGGACCAGTTGCTCGGGGCTGCCCGTCTTGGCGATCAGCCGGTACTCGGGGGCGCTCATGGATGTCTCCTCATGCCATTTTCTTGTTCGTCGGCCGCTCGGCGGCCAGTGCCTGTTCCAGCTGCGCGCCGAAGGCGCAGACGCGTTCGTCGTCGCCCTTGCGGCCGACGATCTGCAGGCCGACCTTGAGGCCGCCGTGCTCCAGCTCCACCGGCACGCTCAGCGCCGGGTGGCCGCTGAGGTTGAAGGGGCGGACCAGGGAGGTCAGCGCGGCCACGCTCTTGCCGCTGCGCGCATCGCTGAGCAGCGGCGGCAGGCTGGCCAGGGTCGGCAGCAGCAGGATTTCGTAATCGTCCAGGGCGGAATCGATGGCGCGGGTGAAGCTCGCGCGCACGCCTTCGGCCTCGGCCAGCTGCGCGGCGCCGGTGCGCCCGGCGGCGAGCAGGCGCTGCTCGACGTCGGCACCCAGCAAGCCCTTGCCGGTGAACTGGCCCAGAGCCGCCCAGTTCTCGTGGTTGATGACCACCAGGCCAGCCTCGAAGGCCGCCTCGAACTCGCCCAGGTAGAGGCTCGCCCGGCGCCAGCCGGCGCGGTCGGCGGCGGCGCCCAGGCAGGCCTGGATGTGCGGGTCGGCGGGCACTTCGAGGAAGGCCACGCGGGCGTTGGCGCCGGGCAGGTTCACGGCGCCGAAGCCGGGGCAGAGCACCTGCATGGCGGCGACGAGGTCGGCCATGTTCGCGGCGAACGGGCCGACGCAATCCAGGCTGCTGTGTTCCGGATGTACGCCCACGCGGCTGACGCGGCCGAAGCTCGGCTTGAGCCCGGCCACGCCGCAGCAGGCCGCCGGCACCCGCACCGAGCCACCGGTGTCGGTGCCCAGGGCGATATCGGCCAGGCCCGCGCCAACCGCCGCGGCGGAGCCGCTGGACGAGCCGCCGGGCACGCGCTCCGGCGCCTGCGGGTTGAGCGGCGTGCCGCTCCAGTCGTTGATGCCGGTGACGCCAAAGGCCAGCTCGTGCAGGTTGGTCTTGCCGACGATGCGCCAGCCGGCGTCCAGCACCCGCTGCACCACTTCGGCGTGGTGTTGCACGGGCGCGCTGTCGGCCAATGCGCGGCTGCCGCAGCGCGTCGGATGGCCGGCGATGTCGATGGTGTCCTTGACGGCGACGCGCTTGCCGGCGCCGCCAGGTTCTAATTCAATGACGAATTCGCTGACGAAGATGCTCATGCCTCGCCCTCCGCGAGTGCGCCCAGCGGCATGGCCAGCAGCCGCCGGGTACGGAAATGGGTGATCTGCCAGGCCTCGCCGACGCGGCGGAAGTCCAGGTTCAGGCGGGTGCCGAACAGCTCGCTACGGCCGTCGACGTAGGTCGACAGCTGCTGCATCAGCCACTGGCCGCGCGCGGTGTCGCCGCTCTCCCCGACCTCGATCGACTCGCTGCCGAGGAAGTGCAGGTTGAGCGCGAAATGCTCGGCCGGCGGCAGGTAGCCGGCGACGAACGCCGCCACCGCCGCACGCCCTTCATGGCGGCCGAAGCTCTGCCCGGCGCGGGCGCCCAGGCCTTCCCAAACGGCGTCCTCGGCGAACAGCCCGGCCAGCTCGGCTTGCAGCGCCAGGCTGTCGCGCGGGACGTCGCAGAGGTCCATGTAGCGGGCCATCAGGCGGCGCACCGCGGCCTCGCCTTCAAGGCGCGCCAGGCGTGCTTGCAACTGCTCCAGGGCCTGGCCCATGGCTCAGCTCCGCGCCGCTTCGGGAATGCTCAGCGGGCGGCCGACGCGAGCCTCGATCCGGGCGTACTTCCACAGGCTGTACTGGCCGACCTGCACGGTGCGGAACAGGTTGCAGGCGTCGACCACGGTCTGGTGGCAGTCGACGTCGGCCATGATGTAGACGGTCCAGGGCGCGGTGCTGGAGGCGCCGACCATCAGGCGGTCGTCGTCGAGCACGCCAAGCACGTTCATGCCGGGCAGCGCGCCCAGTTCGCCCAGCATCTGGCTGAAGCCCTTCCAGACGCTGATGCCTTCGCCGGTGGGCAGGTCGAAGAAGTTCTGCGTGATACCGATGCAGAACAGCACGCGCATGGGTTCGGCGGTGGGTCGGGTCATGGTTTGTTGTCCTTGTGGTCGATCAGAGGTAGCCGGGGAACGGCGGCACATCGAGCAGCACGGAACCTGCGCCGTCGTACATGCCGTCGCTGAGGAAGGCGTGCTGGGTCACCACCATGGCGTCGCGCAGGTAGCGCTGCAGCGGGTGGCGCAGGTAGATGGCGGTGGTGCCGGCCAGGGCGTAGGCGCGCTGCACCACCTCGGCGCCGGCGCGGGACACGTGCACGGCGGACAGGCGCAGCAGGCTGACCTGCTCGGGCGTCACGGCATTGCCGGCGAGGATGGATTCCCAGACCTGCCCGGTGGCGTCGTAGAAGAAGCCGCGCGCGGCGTGCAGCTGCGCCTCGGCCTTGCCCAGCTCGATGCGCACGTAGGCGCGGTCGGCCAGTCTGGGCGCGCCGGTCACGCCGCTGCCGGAGGCCATGCGGGCGATCTCGTCGAGGGCGGCGCGGGCCAGGCCGAGGTTGACCACCGCCAGCACCTGGGCGGCGTAGGCGATGGTCGGGTAGCGGTACAGCGGCTCGTCGATGCTGCTCTGGCCGCCGCGGATGAAGGTCCAGGCGTCGGGCACGAAGACCTTGTCCAGGCGCAGGTCGTGGCTGCCGGTGCCCTTCAGGCCGACCACTTCCCAGTTCTCGACGATCTCCACGTCGCGGGCCCGCAGCAGCGCGGTGCGCGGCTTGCCGCCGGGGCCGCCGAGGCCGATGCCGACGCCGAGCACGTCGGCGCCCTTGCAGCCGCTGGCGAACTTCCAGGTGCCGCTGACGCGCCAGCCGCCTTCCACCTGCTCGGCCGGCTGAATGGGGAACAGGCCGCCGGCGAACACCAGGTCCGGGCCCTCGGCGTACAGCTCGGCCAGGGTCTCGCGCGGCAGCGCGGTGAGGTAGGTGCTGGCGCTGCCGAAGCTGGCCACCCAGCCGGCGGAGCCGTCGGCCTCGGCGATGCGCTCGACCAGGCGCAGGAACTCGGCCGGCGGCAGCGCGTCGCCGCCGAAGCAGCGCGGGGTGGCGGAGCGGTAGATGCCGGCCTCGATGAAGCGCTCGATCATGTCGCGCGGCACGTGGGAGCGGACATCGAACTCGTCGCGGCGCTGGCGGACCTCGTCGAGCACCTGCTCGAACAGGCTGGCACGGCTGGCGAGGGGCGAATCTGTGGCGGCGGCTGAACGCGGCATGGGCGTCTCCCTGTGTTCTTGTGGGCCGGCCGTCCGGTGGGAGCCGGCGGCCGTCGATGGGGCCCAGTGTAGGGAGCGTGCCGAGCGGGCCTCTATTGGGGCGTGCCGCCCGCGCGCTAAAGGAATCCCCTAGTGCCCGCCGGGTTGTTTCCTAGCGCCGACGCGCTAGGCTGCGCGCTATAAAAGCCGTGCCCCGCGTCCGGGAACGCGCATCGCCAAGAGTTGCCCGCCATGTTCCAGCCTGCCGAAACCGACTTCCACGCGCTCATCGAGGCCATGCCGCTGTGCATCCTGCTGCACGACGCGCAGACCAAGGAGATCCTCTGGGCCAACAGCGCCGCGCTGCAGGCCCTGGGCTTCAGCCTGGAGGAACTGGTGCCGCTGAAGGCCCCGGACATGACCAACCCGGCGCCCAAGTACCGCCGTTCCATCGGCCTGCGCTGGCTGGAGGGCGCGGCGCGCACCGGGCAGCGTGCCATCGAGTGGTGCTACCGCTCCAAGCAGGGCGTGGACATTCTTTCCGAGGCGACCGCCACCCTGGTCCACCTGGCCGAGCGCGACGTGCTGATGGTGCAGTTCCGCGACATTTCCAAGGAAGACAAGGTCAAGCGCGAGCTGAAGCGCACCGAAAGCCGCCTCAAGGCCTTCATGCAGGACCTGGCCGAAGGCGTGGCGGTGCTCGGCCCCGACGGCGACATCCGCTTCATCAGCGATTCCGCCCTGGCCCTGCTGGGCGCCGCGGACCGCCGCCACCTGGGGCGCAACTTCCTCGACGCCTGCGACGAGAAATCCCGCCAGCGCCTGCTCCAGCACCTCTCGCGCACGCCGCCGAGCCGCGAGCCCTACAGCGTCGGCTACCACCTGCGGCGTTGCGACGGCGACTGGCGCTGGCACCACGCCACCTGCCGCTACATCGAGATCGAGGACGACCTCAAGGGCCACCTGCTGCTGTTCCGCGACGTCAGCGAGCAGGTGCGCGCCGAGGAAGCCCGGCGGCAGAGCGAGCAGAAGCTGGAATACCTGGCGCGCTACAACGCCATGGGCGAGATGGCCGTGGCCATCGCCCACGAGCTGAGCCAGCCGCTGGCGGCCACGCGCAACTTCATCGAGGGCTCGGTGATCCGCCTCGGCCAGCAGGGCGAGGTCGAGCCGAACGTGGCCTGGGGCCTGGACAGCGCGGTGCGGCAGATCGAGCACGCCTCGGAGATCATCAAGAGCGTGCGCGAGTACGTGGTGCGCCTGGAGCAGGCCGAGCAGTGCGTCGACCTCAACGAGCTGCTGGCCGACGCCCGCTACTTCATCGACCTCAAGGGCCAGCCGGCCGGCGTGCGCCTGGAGCTGGCGCCCTGCGCCGAGGCGCTGCCGGTGAGCTGCGAGAAGGTACTGATCGGCCAGGTGATCCTCAACCTGGCCTTCAACGCCATCGAGGAGATGGCCGAGCTGCCCGCCGAGCGCCGCCGGCTGCGCATCCACACCCGCCGCGAGGGCGACAGCGCCCTGCTCTGCGTCGAGGACCGCGGCCGCGGCATCGACGCCGGCGCGCGGGAGCGGCTGTTCGACGGCTTCTTCAGCTCCAAGGTCAGCGGCAACGGCATCGGCCTTGCGCTGTGCCGCAACATCGTCTCGCGCCACCGCGGCGACATCTGGGCGCAGAACGTCGAGCCCCATGGCGCCATGTTCTGCATCGCCCTGCCCTGCGTGAAACCCGCCGACCAACGGTAGGGCGCGCCGCGCAAACCCCGCCGATGCTTGCCCTGGCACGCCGGCACAAGCCCTGTCAGGGATAGACAAGGGCTTGGCACGCAGAACAAGGCAGCAGCGGGCAACGCCGGGCAGACTAGGGCTGCAGTCTTCTGTCCACACCGGTCCGCGGTCCGACCATCCAATAAAATCGAGGGAGCCACCCCCCATGCGAATAACCAGGATCCTTGCTCGTACCACGCTGGCGCTAGGCGTCTCGCTGGCCGCCGTCGGCGGCGCATTCGCCGACCTGCCGCCGGAGACCGTCGGCCAGACGACCCTGCCGTTCCCGCCGGACCCGCACCGCGCCTACGTCGTCGACGTGGAGTTCGACAGCTTCGTGACCGGCCGCGTGACCGTGGTGGACCCGGCGCAGAAGAAGATGCTCGGCATGGTCAGCACCGGCTTCGCCGCGCCCTCGACCCTCAGCCACGACCAGCACACCCTGTACACCGCCGACCTGTACTACTCGCGCGGCACCCGCGGCACCCGCACCGACGTGCTGACCGCCTGGGACACCTCCACCCTGTCGCCGTCCTGGGAAGTGGTGATCCCCAGCAAGCGCTCCGAATCCCTGACCCAGCGCTACGGCCTGGCGGTCAGCGGCGACGACCGCTTCGCCTACGTCTACAACTTCACCCCGTCCACCTCGGTGACCGTGGTCGACACCCAGGCCAAGGCGGTGACCGCCGAGATCGCCATCCCCGGCTGCGTGCTCAACTACCCGGTGGGCAAGCGCGCCTTCGCCTCGCTGTGCGGCGACGGCAGCGTGCAGTTGGTGACCCTCGGCGAGGACGGCAAGGAAACCGCCCGCAGCCGCACGCCGTTCTTCGACCCGAACAAGGAGAAGCTGGTGGAGCGCGCCATCAACAATGGCGAGACCTACTACTTCACCACCACCGAAGGCGTCATCCATGCCATCGACTTTTCCGGCAAGCAGCCCAAGGTACTGCCGAGCTGGTCGCTGGTCACCGACGCCGAGCGCAAGGCCGGCTGGGCCCCGGGCGGCTGGCAGGAACTGGCCCTGGCGCCGAAGCTGAACCGCCTGTACGTGCTGATGCACGACCAGCACGAGCCGATGAAGTGGGAAGACCCGAGCACCGACATCTGGGTCTACGATCTGAAGACGCAGAAGAAGATCGGCACCCTCAGCGCCCCGGCCCCGGTCTGGAGCATGACCGCCACCAGCGACGACGCCCCGCTGCTGTATGGCGCCAACATCGAAGGCGGCCTGGAGATCTTCGACCTGAAGGCCGGCAAGCACACCGGCACCGTGGAAAAGATCGCCAAGACCGCCACCCAGGTCCTGACCCACTGACAGAGGCACGACCATGCAAGCCGATCCCATCTACGTGATCGCCGGCGCCGTCTCGGTGGCGGTGATCCTGGCCAGCGCCGCCAGCCACAAGTGGCGCGCGCCGGGGCGCTTCGCGCGGCAGCTGGAGGATTACCAGCTGCTGCCGCAGGCCCTGCTCAAGCCGGCCGCCCGCGTGTTGCCGCTGGTGGAAGGCGCCGTCGCCTTCGCCCTGCTGGTGCCGGCCAGCCGTTCGCTGGCGGCCCTGGCCGCCGCCGCGCTGCTGGCGCTGTACGCCGCGGCCATCGGCGTCAACCTGTGGCGCGGCCGCCGCGACATCGACTGCGGCTGCGCCGGGCCCGACCAGGCCCAGCCGCTGCGCCCGGTGCTGCTGGCGCGCAACGCCGTGCTCATCGCCCTGGCCCTGCTCGCCAGCCTGCCGCCGCAGGTCCGCGAGCTGGGCCTGTTCGACGGCTTCGTGACGCTGGCCGCCAGCGCCGTCGCCCTGCTCCTCTACGTCTCCGCCGACGGCCTGCTGGCCAACGGCCCCCGTCTGCTCAAACTCATTGGAAGGTGAACCATGGAAGCCATGATCGTTTCCAACATCCTGCTCTGGTGCCTGCTGCTGGCACTGGCATTCGTCGTCATGGGCCTGGTGCGCCAGATCGGCGTGCTGCACGGGCGCATCGCCCCGGCCGGCGCGCTGATGGTCGACAAGGGCGTCGCTGTGAATGAGCCGGCTCCGCAGGTCACCGCCGCCGACCGCCACGGCCGCCCGGTGAACTTCGGCTACGCCGGCGAGAAGGCCCAGCTGCTGTTCTTCCTCTCGCCCACCTGCCCGATCTGCAAGTCGCTGTTGCCGGCGATCAAGTCCATCGCCAAGGAACAGGCGCAGCGCCTGGACGTGGTCTTCGTCAGCGACGGCGAGCCGGCCGCGCAGCAGGCGCTGATCGCCGAGCACAAGCTCGAAGGCGCCACCTACGTGGTCGGCCCGGAAGTGGGCATGACCTATCAGATCGGCAAGCTGCCCTACGCGGCGCTGATCGACCGGAACGGCATCCTCCGCGCCAAGGGCCTGGTCAACTCCCGCGAGCACCTGGACAGCCTGTTCGAGGCCGAGCACCTGGGCAGCGCCACCCTGCAGCAGTACCTGCAGGCCCAGCAGCCTCAGGTTCATAGCCACGAGCCCGGCCACGCGCACTCGCACAGCGCCCACTGAACAATAAAAAGGGATAACCGATGAAATTCCTCGACCAGCTCTTCGAGCGCTCCTCCCGTCGCATCGCCGATACCACTTCGCGGCGCAAGCTGCTCTCGCGCATGGGTTCGCTGCTGGTGGCCGGCGCCGCCCTGCCGGTGCTGCTGCCCATCGACCGCACCGGCAAGGCCCTGGCCGCCGACAAGCCGATGGCCGGCGACCCGGGCGACCCCAACAGCTGCGACTACTGGCGCTACTGCTCCATCGACGGCTTCCTCTGCTCCTGCTGCGGCGGCAGCGTGTCCAGCTGCCCGCCGGGCACCGAGGTGTCGCAGGTGGCCTGGGTGGGCACCTGCCACAACCCGGCCGACGGCAAGAACTACATCATTTCCTATAACGACTGCTGCGGTAAGCACAGCTGCAACCAGTGCGCCTGCACCCGCAACGACAGCGAGGAACCGGCCTACCGTCCGTTCAACAACAACGACGTGAACTGGTGCCTGGCGGCCAAGTCGCACATCTACCACTGCACCGTCTCGGTCATCCGCGGCGTCGCGGTATAAGGCAGATGAAGCGCTCGCTGCCGACCCTCGCGCTGCTGTGCCTGCTGGCCGCCTCGGCGGCCCAGGCCCGCAGCATCCCCGACCCGCACCAGAAACACGCGCCGGGCAACGAGGCGCCGCAGACGCCGATCGCCGAGGCCGGCTACAGCAACGCCACCAACTACCAGTTGCAGTGCGCGGGCTGCCACCTGTCCGACGGCGCCGGCTCCAAGGCCAACGACGTGCCGAGGATGCTCGGCTTCGTCGGCAACTTCCTCAAGGTGGAGGGCGGCCGCCAGTTCCTGGTGCGGGTGCCGGGCATGTCGATGTCGGCGCTCAACGATGCGCAGCTGGCGGACATGCTCAACTGGCTGCTGCGCAAGGACGGCATGGCCGGCAACAGCATGCCGGCCAGCTACCAGCCGTACAGCGCGGAGGAAGTGGCGGGGATTCGCCACGAAACCATGCTCAACCTGCCGGGAACCCGCGCCCAGCTGATCGCCCAGATGCGCAAGCAGGGCATCGCCATCGAGGATGGCATGGGCGACTGAAAGACTCCTTTGGTTCCGCTTCGGCCCGCCTTACGGCGGGCTTTTTTTTGGTTGGCTTTTCGCGAACGGTGCTTGCTGGTTGCTTCGGCGCCGATTTCAGCTCCTTTCCCTCTCCCTAACCCTCTCCCTGAAGGGAGAGGGGACCGTTCGGCGCGGTCTGGTTTTCCCGAGTCAGCCGGCAACGCCGCAGGTTTCCGGCTGAAACCATTCCTTCTCTCGGCACGGTCTGGCCCCCTCTCCCTTCAGGGAGAGGGCTGGGGAGAGGGTGCGGAGTCAACCGGAAATACCATGATCGCCGGCGAGCACGGTTCGCGAGCAAGCTCGCTCCTACAAAAAAACCAAGCCCCCTGCTCTACCGCAAGCCTTTACGCGCCAAGCGTGAAACCTCCCCCAACGGCGTGCGACAATGCCTACATTTTGCGGAACCCATGCTGCTGGAGAACCTATGCAGATCCTCGATAATCGGAACGACCTCGCGGGCTACCTCGGCCAACAGCGCGACAAGAAGATCACGGTCGTCACCGCCTTCGCCGCCGGCACCGAACCCCTGGTGGAAAGCCTGCGCGCCAACGGCAACCGTCTGGACATAGTGGTCGGGACCATCAACTCCTTCACCTCGCCGGACTTCATCGAGTACTGCATCGGCGAAGGCGGCGACGACCTGGCCCTGTCCGTCGACTTCCGCTACCAGAAGAGCATCCACTGGAAGCTCTACCTGATCGAGCCGGACGTGGTCATCCTCGGCAGCGCCAACTTCACCGAACTGGGCGTCGGCCTGTCCCGCGACAACGCCGTGGTCATCCAGGACGCCGCGCTCTACCAGCAGCACCTGGCCCGCGTCGAACAGCTGAAGGCCACCGAAGGCGTGCTGCCCAGCACCCAGACCGAGGCCTTCGACGAGGCGCTGGAAACCTACCGCTGGAACCACCGCCGCATGCAGGCGGGCCTGGCGCGCACCGCGCAGTACCTGGACGGCGAGAGCTGGCTGGGCGAGGAGTCCAATCAGAGCATCCCGCTGTTCATCTGGTACAGCGACCACTCCGAGGACTCCGAGACCACCGCCGAGGGCTTCCTGCGCGCCAGTAGCGGCGTGGACTGGGACGACGTGCGCGAGTTCTTCACCTACGAATGCGCCGAGGGCGCCCTGCCCTACGAGGAAGGCGACGTGGTGCTGACCGCGCGCTGCAACGGCTCGCACATCGGCTTCTACACCTTCGACCGCATCCTCTACCGCGACGGCACCTACTACATTTATTCCTACCGCAAGAAGCGCTACCCGGCGCCATTCAACCTGGACGACACCAAGGAAGGCCTGAAGGACGTCATCCCGCGCTGGTACGAGGAAGGCCGCACCGAGATGAACCGGGCGGACATCCTGCGCTTCATGATCTGAAGCCCCTCCCGGCAGCTTGCGAAAACGCCGCGAACGGTTCCCCGTCGCGGCGTTTTTCATTTGCGCGCCCGCATTCCGTGAAGCCGGGCGTAGGCGGCACCATCTTGAGGCCGCGGCGCCCGACTTCCGTGCACTTCTTCCCTCTGGCCACCTGGCTCCATGGCCGACGCAATGGCCATGCCCTCGCGCCACGCGGGCCGTGCCGACCAGCGACACCCTTGTATCCAAAATTCCTGACGACCTGGCCAGATTCTTGCTTCGCTCCGGACGGCGTGCAGGCGGTCGCTTGCGCATTTCTCGGAAGATTATTTTCTCTTTCGAATCAGATAGTTCAGATTGTCGAACGAGATTTTGTATACAAGGCAGTAGCCAAACAGGAACAACCGTGTTTACAGTGCTCGGCACAACAAAAACAAGCGAGTCCTCCAGCCATGAATGACCGTTCAGCTGTAGCGTCTTCCAGCACTCGCCCGGAAGACGAGAACCTCGGTGTCGGCGCCAACCTGGCGTACGGCCTGCAACACGTTCTGACCATGTATGGCGGCATCGTCGCCGTGCCGCTGATCCTCGGCCAGGCCGCCGGCCTGTCGCCCGCCGAGATCGGCACCCTGATCGCCGCGTCGCTGTTCGCCGGCGGCCTTGCCACGCTGCTGCAGACCCTCGGCCTGCCCTTCTTCGGCAGCCAGCTGCCGCTGGTGCAGGGCGTGTCCTTCGCCGGGGTGGCGACCATGCTCGCCATCCTCACCACCGGCTACGAGGGCGGCGGCATCCCCGCGGTGCTGGGGGCGGTAATGGCGGCCTCGGCCATCGGCCTGCTGATCACCCCGGTGTTCTCGCGCATCACCAAGTTCTTCCCGCCGCTGGTCACCGGCGTGGTCATCACCACCATCGGCCTGACGCTGATGCCGGTGGCCGCGCGCTGGGCCATGGGCGGCAACCCCAAGGCGGCGGAATTCGGCAGCACGGCGAACATCGGCCTGGCCGCGGTGACCCTGGTCATCGTGCTGTTGCTGAGCAAGCTGGGCAGCGCCGCTATCTCGCGCCTGTCGATCCTGCTGGCCATGGTGATCGGCACCGGCATCGCCTACGCCCTGGGCATGACCGACTTCTCCAAGGTCGCCGAAGGCCCGATGCTGGCCATGCCGGAGATCTTCCACTTCGGCATGCCGACCTTCCACCTGGCGGCGATCATCTCCATGAGCATCGTGATCCTGGTGACCCTGGTGGAAACCTCGGCGGACATCCTCGCCGTGGGCGAGATCATCGGCACCAAGGTGGACTCCAAGCGCCTGGGCAACGGCCTGCGCGCCGACATGCTGTCGAGCATCCTGGCGCCGATCTTCGGTTCCTTCACCCAGAGCGCCTTCGCCCAGAACGTCGGCCTGGTGGCGGTGACCGGCGTGAAGAGCCGCTACGTGGTGGCCACCGGCGGGCTGATCCTGGTGACCCTCGGCCTGCTGCCGGTGGTCGGCCGGGTGGTGGCCGCGGTGCCCCCGGCGGTGCTCGGCGGCGCCGGCCTGGTGCTGTTCGGCACCGTGGCGGCCAGCGGCATCCGCACCCTGTCGAAGGTGGACTACCACAACAACATGAACCTGGTGATAGTCGCCACCGCCCTGGGCTTCGGCATGCTGCCGATCGCGGCGCCGAACTTCTACCACAACTTCCCCGGCTGGGTGGAAACCATCTTCCACTCCGGCATCAGCTCCTCGGCCATCATGGCCATCGCCCTGAACCTGCTGTTCAACCACTTCAAGACCGGCAACTCGGACCAGCAGTCGGTGTTCGTCGCCGCCGAGGAGCGCACCCTGCGCTACCGCGACATCGCCGCGCTGAACGAGGGCGACTACTTCCTCAACGGCAGGCTGCACGACAAGGATGGCAACGAAGTGCCGGTGATCGACGAGGAGCACGAACAGGCCGAACATGCGCCGCCAAGGACGGTGAAGGCTGCGGCGCATTGATGACGAAGAGCGCCCTCTCCCCAACCCTCTCCCGCAAGCGGGAGAGGGGGCTGTCCTGAGGGGCCGGGGAGTTCAGAGTCATCCTGATCCCTAACAGCACCGTAGGGCGTATAACCGTTCGCGGTTATACGCCCTACGCCGCCTCCCGCTGCTCCGGTTCCAGCAGGCCGATGAAGGCGCGCAATGCCGGGGTGTCGGTGCCGCGGCGCCAGAACAGCCAGGTGGTGGCTTCGGCGTGGCTGGGGGCCAGGTGGTGGATGGTCACGTTGCGCCCGCCGGCCAGGCTGTCGAACAGCGCCTTGGGGATGATCGCCACCCCGCCGCCGGCGGCTATGCAGGCCAGCATGCCGTGGTAGGACTCCATCTCCATGATCTTGCCCGGCACCACGCGCTGCTCGGCGAACCAGCCTTCCAGGCGCTTGCGGTAGGAGCAGGTGTCGCGGAAGGCGAACACCGTCTCCCCCGCCACGTCGCGGGCGTCGCGCACCGGCGGGTGGCCCTGGGCGCTCATCAGCACCAGTTCCTCCTGGAACACCGGGCGGCCGTCCAGCTGCGGGTGGTTGGCCGGGCCGTCGGCGAAGGCAGCGATGAAACGCCCGGAGAGCACGCCGTCGATCATCTCGCCCGAGGGGCCGGTGGAGAGGTCCAGCTGCACCTTGGGGAAGCGCTGGTGGTAGCGCGCCAGCAGCTCGGGGATGCGCACCGCCGCGGTGCTTTCCATCGAACCCAGGGAGAAGCTGCCGTGGGGTTCGGCGCCGCTGGCCACCTGGCGCGCCTCTTCCACCAGGTCGAGGATACGCTCGGCGTAGTCGAGGAAGCTGCGCCCGGTGGGCGACAGGCGCAGGCGCGACTTCTCGCGGATGAACAGCTCGGCGCCCAGTTCGCTTTCCAGCTGCTTGATGCGCGTGGTCAGGTTCGACGGCACGCGGTGCAGGCGGCCCGCGGCGGCGGTGATGCTGCCGTCCTGGGCGACGGCGCGGAAGAACTCCAGTTGGGTCAGGTCCACGTTTCTCTCCGGGAGAATGATCCTTTCTGAATTATTCATTTGTCATGAATGAAGCGCCACCTTACTTTCTTCCCCATGCCGGCGCCAGTGACGCCGGCCGGACAACCGACGCCGCCGACCGACGGCGGCCAGCCCCACCTGCCGTGCAAGGACCTTCCATGAACCAGATCGCCGCCATCCCCGCTGCCATCTCGCGCAGCCCCGCCACCGGCCAGGAACTGGCCCGCTACCCCTTCGAGGACGCCGCCCAGCTGGAAAGCACCCTGGCCCGTACCGACGCCGCCTTCCGCCAGTGGCGCGAAACCCCGGTGGCCGAGCGCGTCGCCGTGCTGCGCAGGATGGCCGAGGTGCTGCGCGCCAACGTCGAGCCCATGGCCCGCATGGAAGCCCGGGAAATGGGCATGCCGGTCACTCAGGCGCGCGGCGAGATCAACAAGTGCGCCAACCTCTGCGACTGGTACGCCGAGCACGGCCCGGCCATGCTGGAAGACGAGAAGACCAGCATCGAAGGCGCGTACATCTCCTACCTGCCGCTGGGCCCGGTGCTGGCCGTGATGCCGTGGAACTTCCCCACCTGGCAGGTCATGCGCGGCGCGGTGAGCATCATCCTCGGCGGCAACACCTACGTGCTCAAGCACGCACCGAACGTCATGGGCTGCGCCTATCAGTTGCGCGATGCCTGGCTGCAGGCCGGCCTGCCCGAGGGCGTGTTCGAGGTGCTGAACGTGGAGCCGCCGCTGGTTTCCAAGGCCATCGTCGATGACCGCATCGCCTCCATCGCCGTGACCGGCAGCGTGGGCGCCGGCGCGGCCATCGCCTCCCAGGCCGGCGCCGCGCTGAAGAAGTGCGTGCTGGAGCTGGGCGGTTCCGACGCCTTCATCGTGCTGGCCGACGCCGACCTGGACGCCGCTGTGAAGGCCGCCGTGGCCAGCCGCTTCGGCAACTGCGGCCAGGTGTGCATCGCCGCCAAGCGCATGATCGTCGAGGAATCCATCGCCCCGGCCTTCACCGAGAAGCTGCTGGCCGCGGTCAAGGCGCTGAAGATCGGCGACCCGCTGGCGGACGACACCTTCGTCGGCCCCATGGCCCGCTTCGACCTGCGCGACGAACTGCACGGCCAGGTGCAACAGGCCATCGCCGACGGCGCCAGCCTGCTGCTGGGCGGCCACAAGCTGGAAGGCGAAGGCAACTACTACGCGCCGACCGTGCTGGCCGACGTGAAGCCGGGCAACACCGCCTTCGCCAAGGAAATCTTCGGCCCGGTGGCTTCGGTGATAGTCGCGCGCGACGCCGAGCACGCCCTGGAACTGGCCAACGACAGCGAGTTCGGCCTGTCCGGCGCCATCTGGAGCGCCGACAAGGCCAAGGCCCAGCACATGGCGCGGCGCCTGGTCAGCGGCGGCGTGTTCATCAACGGCTTCTCCGCCTCCGACCCGCGCGTGCCGATCGGCGGCGTGAAGAAGAGCGGTTTCGGCCGCGAGCTGTCGCACTTCGGCCTGCGCGAGTTCCTCAACCCGCAGACCGTCTGGATCGACCGCAAGTAAAGCTATAGCCTTGGCTTTCAGCCCGCGCCGCTCTCCTGGGCGCGGGCGTTGCACGCCCCGGCATGGTGCCGGGGCGTCGCCATTTCAGGAGGTCCCATGATCGAGCTGTACTACTGGCCCACCCCCAACGGCCACAAGATCACCCTGTTCCTCGAAGAGGCGGGGCTCGACTACCGCATCCACCCCGTCGATATCAGCGCCGGCGACCAGTTCAAGCCGGAGTTCCTCGCCTTCTCGCCGAACAACCGCATGCCCGCCATCATCGACAGCGCCCCGGCGGACGGCGGCGAGCCGATCAGCGTGTTCGAATCCGGCGCCATCCTCGTCTACCTCGCGGAAAAGACCGGCCAGTTCATGCCGGCCGACGTGCGCGGGCGCAAGACGGTGCTGGAATGGCTGTTCTGGCAGGTCGGCGGGCTGGGCCCGATGGCCGGGCAGAACCACCACTTCGTGCAGTACGCGCCGGAAAAGCTGCCCTACGCCATGCAGCGCTACATCAACGAGACCAACCGCCTGTACGGCGTGATGGACAAGCGCCTGGCGAAAGTGCCCTACCTCGCCGGCGAGCAGTACAGCATCGCCGACATGGCCAGCTATCCCTGGGTGGTGCCGTGGCAGCGCCAGCAGCAGGACCTGGACGATTTCCCCCACCTCAAGCGCTGGTTCGAAGGCATAGCGGCACGGCCGGCGACCGTGCGCGCCTACGAGAAGGGCCAGGCGTATTCGTCGCGGCCGTCGGTGACCGAGGAAGGCAAGAAGATCCTCTTCGGCCAGACCGCGGCCAGCGTGAGCAAGGGCTGACGCAGAGGTGCTTTCGTAGGATGGGTTGAGCTTGCGAAACCCATGCGGCCGTGGCGATGGGTATCGCTTCGCTCAACGCCATCCTACGGGGGTTGTGTGTGGGGCGGAGGTATCGGTGTTCCGGCCAGCGGCGCATAACCGCGAACGGTTATGCGCCCTACGTCCCTGCGCCGAGGCGCTCTTCGTAGGATGGGTTGAGCTTGCGAAACCCATGCGGCCGCGGTGATGGGTATCGCTTCGCTCAACGCCATCCTACGGGTGTGTGGACCGGGGCATTGGTGCTCCGGCCAGCGGCGGATAACCGCGAACGGTTATGCGCCCTACGTCCCTGCGCCGAGGCGCTCTTCGTAGGATGGGTTGAGCTTGCGAAACCCATGCGGGCGGGGTGATGGGTATCGCTTCGCTCAACGCCATCCTACGGGGGTTGTGTGTGGGACCGAGGCATCGGTGTTTCGGCCAGCGGCGGATAAACGCGAACGGTTATGCGCCCTACGCCCCTGCGCCGAGGCGCTCTTCGTAGGATGGGTTGAGCTTGCGAAACCCATGCGGCCGTGGTGATGGGCATCGCTTCGCTCAACGCCATCCTACGGGTGTATGGGAGCCCGCCGATCACACCCGGAATTGCCCCATCAACCCCTGCTGGTGATTCGCCAGGTCGTTCAGCGACTGGCTGATCTGCGCCGACTCCTGGGCCTGGCCGGACAGCGATTCGGTCACGTCGCGGATGCCCGCCACGTTGCGGTTGATCTCCTCGGCCACCGCACTCTGTTCCTCGGCGGCGCTGGCGATCTGCAGGTTCATGTCGTTGATCACCCCCACCGCTTCGCCAATGCGGCGCAGCGCGGCCACCGCCTGCTCGACCTGGCTGACGCTGCCCTGGGCCTGCTGGTGGCTGCTGTGCATGGCATGGACCACCTCGCGGGTGCCGTTCTGCAGGCCTTCGATCACCTGGCGGATTTCTTCCACCGAGTCCTGGGTGCGCTTGGCCAGGTTGCGCACTTCGTCGGCCACTACCGCGAAACCGCGCCCGGCCTCGCCGGCGCGGGCCGCTTCGATGGCGGCGTTGAGGGCCAGCAGGTTGGTCTGCTCGGCGATGGCGCGGATCACTTCCAGCACCGAGCCGATCTGCTCGCTGCTGGCCGCCAGGCCCTCGACCTGGGTCATGGCCTGGCTCATGTCGCGGGCCAGTTCGTCGATGGCGCGGGTGGTCTGGTCGATCACCGCCAGGCCGTCGCGGGTGGCGCCGTCGGCCCCGCGGGCGGCGTCGGCGGCCATGGCCGCGCTGTTGGCCACGTCGTGGGCGGTGGCGCTCATTTCCTGGGAGGCGGTGGCCACCTGCTCGATCTCGCGGAACTGCTGCTGCATGCCGGCGCTGGTCTGGGTCGACAGCGCGGCGGACTGGTCGGCGGTGGCGCGGGCGTCCTGCACCGAGGATTTCACGTCGCGGATGATCGGCTGCAGCTTGTCGAGGAAGCGGTTGAACCAGCCGGCCAGCTCGCCGAGTTCGTCCTGGCCCTGGTATTTCAGGCGCTGGGTCAGGTCGCCCTCGCCGCTGGCGATGTCGCGCAGCATGCCGGCCACGCCGAGGATCGGGCGCGTCACGCCGCGGGCGGTCAGCCACAGCAGGACCAGCACCACCAGCGCCAGGCCGACGCCGAAGGCGGTTTCCCAGAGCGCGCCGCTGAGGTTGCGCGCATCCAGCTCACCCTGCAGCTTCAGCGACGGCTCCAGCAGCACCGCGCGCGGCACTTCCAGCAGCACGCCCCAGTTCTTCGAATCGGGGATGGCCTGCAGCGGCTCGACCACCTGCAGCTTGTCCTCGCCCATCAGCGCCCTGGGCGTGCCGGCGGCCTGCACGGCGAGCAGTTCGGCGGCGTTGGCCACCGACTTGGCCAGCGGCTGGCCGAGCTGGTTGGCGTCCTGGCTGTCGCCGGCCAGCAGCCCGGCCGGGCTGAGGATGCGGATGGCGCCCTGGCCGTCGTAGAGCGCGCGGTCGCCGTCCAGGGCCAGTTGCTGCAGGCGGCTCAGGCTGATGTCGGCGCCGACCACGGCCAGCAGCTTGCCGTTCTCCATCAGCGGGAACACCACGGTGGTCATCAGCACGCGCTGGCCGGAGGCGTCGTCGAAGTACGGGTTGAGCACGCAGGGCCGCAAGTTCTGCTTCGGGCACTGGTACCAGGTGTTGAACGGGGTGCCGTCGAGCATCGCGGTGGTGTCGGCGATCATCGCCTCGGTCACCGCCAGGCTGCTGTCGCCGCTGGCCTTCTGCGCCCAGTAGGCGCCGAAGCGGCCCTTCTCGTTGCTGCCCAAGGCTTCCTGGCCGGCGAAGCGGGCGTCCTGGCCGTCGAGGGCCTCGGGCTCGAACACCACGTAGAGGCTGAGCAGCGTCGGGTTGGACTTCAGGCCATCGTGCACCAGCTTCACCAGGTCTTCGCGCAGCACCTGCGCATCGACGCCGTGCCGGGCGCTCTGGGCGCGCAACTGGGCGACCTGGCGGCTGAACTGGTCGCCGAAGTGGTAGACGTCGGTGAAGAAGCGCTGGATGGTCTCCGCCTGCTGCTCGGCCCGCGCCTGCATGCGCGCCTGGGCCGCGTCCTCGAGCATCTGTGCGTTGGCCGTCTTCACCAGTTGCAGGTTGTGGTTCATGCGCAGCAGCGAGCTGCCCACCAGCAAAGCCACGGTGCACAACAGGCAGAGGCCGGCCAGCAGGGTGATCTTCCACTGGATCGAAAGGCGCGTCAGGAACATGGGCGGAGGTCCTAGGAACGTGGGAGTGCCCCAGGCTATCGGCCTGGCGGAGGATTTCTGCAGGCGTCGGGCCAGTCGTTTTCCTGCTGCATCAGCGCGCGGTACTGGCCGGGGGTGGAGCCGGTCCACTTGCGGAAGGCCTTGTAGAAGGCGCTGGTGTCGGCGAAGCCGAGTTCCTCGGCCAGTTCGGCGAAGTTGCCTTCGCCGGCGTCCAGGCGGGCGATGGCCAGGTCGCGGCGCAGCTGGTCCTTCAGCGCCTGGTACGACTGGCCTTCGGCGGCGAGCTTGCGGCGCAGCGTCGAGGACGCCATGTAGAAGTGGCTGCCCAGCGCCTCCAGGTCCGGCCAGCGCTCGCAGCGCTGGCTGCGCAGGTAGGCCTTGATGCGCGCCGCCAGGCTTTGCGGGTCGCGGTAGCGCACCAGGATGTTGGCCGGGGCGCCGACCAGGAAGCGCCGCAGCTCGCGTTCGTCGCGGCGCACCGGCAGGGCCAGGGCCTCGGCGTTGAACAGCAGGCGCGTCTGCCGGCGGGCGAAGCGCAGGTTGTCGCTGAACATCACCCGGTAGTCCTCGATGTAGTCCGGCTGCGGGCTGCGCAGGTCGATGGCGAGGATGGGGATGCGCCGGCCCACCAGCCAGCAGGCCAGGCCGTGCACCATCAGGTACAGGGTGAAGTAGCAGAAGGCCCGCTGCGGCGGCGCCGCGCCCTCGTCGAGCTGGATGGCGGCCACCCCGTCCTGGCTCACCAGGCGCGGCTGCAGGCCGTCGAAGACCAGGCCGAGGAAGGCCAGGGCGCGCTCCAGCGCGGCCTCCAGGGTCGCTTCGTGGATCGCCGTGCGGGCCATGAAGTTGAAGCTGCCGGACTTCATCCGCCGCGGGTTCATGGCGAAGAATTCGTCGTCCAGCGCCTTCGCCAGGCGCAGCCAGAGCCGCGAATAGGCCTGGATCGGCACCCGCGCGTAAGGCTTGCCGACGAGTTCGCCGGCGATGCCCGCCGCAGCCAGCAGCACGGACGCGTCGAGGCCCTGGCGAACGGGTTCGGCCAGGGCCTCGTTGACCAGGCGGATGGAGATGGTGCCCTTCTCTACCGGCATGGCGCCTCGCGTCTGTCAGCCACGCAGTTCCTCGATGCTGATCTCGCGCATGCGGAACTTCTGGATCTTGCCGGTCACCGTCATCGGGAACTCGTCGCAGAAGCGGAAGTAGCGCGGCACCTTGAAGTGGGCTATGCGCGCCTTGCAGAAGGCCCGCAGTTCCTCCTCGTCGACGCCGTGGCCGGGATGGAACTTGACCCAGGCCACCAGCTCCTCGCCGTACTTGTCGTCGGGGATGCCGATCACCTGGGCGTCGGCCACGGCGTGGTGGGTGTAGAGGAATTCCTCGATCTCGCGCGGATAGATGTTCTCGCCGCCGCGGATGATCATGTCCTTGCTGCGCCCGACGATGCGCACGTTGCCCGCCTCGTCCATCACCGCCAGGTCGCCGGTGAGCATCCAGCGCGCCGGGCTGATGGCCTCGGCCGTGGCCTGGGGGTTGTTCCAGTAGCCGAGCATCACGCTGTAGCCGCGGGTGCACAGCTCGCCGATGGTGCCGCGCGGGACGATGCGGCCGTCGCCGTCGATGATCTTGCTCTCCAGCTGCGGCTGGGTGCGGCCGACGGTGGTCACGCGGATTTCCAGCTCGTCGTCCGGGCCGGTCTGCAGCGACACCGGGCTGGTCTCGGTCATGCCGTAGGCGATCTGCACCTCGGCCATGTGCATTTCATTGATGACCCGGCGCATCACCTCGATCGGGCAGGTGGCGCCGGCCATGATCCCGGTGCGCAGGCTGGACAGGTCGAATTCGGCGCGGCGCGGGTGGTCCAGCTCGGCGATGAACATGGTGGGCACGCCGTACAGCGCGGTGGCGCGTTCCTCGGCCACGGCAGCGAGGGTCGCTTCCGGCTCGAAGCTGGGCGCTGGGTAGATCATGGTGGCGCCGTGGGTCATGCAGCCGAGGTTGCCCATCACCATGCCGAAGCAGTGGTACAGCGGCACCGGGATCACCAGGCGGTCGTGCTCGGTGAGGCCGATGCTCTCGCCGACCATGTAGCCGTTGTTGAGGATGTTGTAGTGGCTGAGGGTGGCGCCCTTGGGGAAGCCGGTGGTGCCGGAGGTGTACTGGATGTTGATCGGCTCGTCGAACTGCAGCAGCGCCTGGCGCTGCGCCAGTTCCTCGGCGGATACCGAGGCGCCTATGCCTTCCAGCTGGTCCCAGCGGAGGAACCCGGCGGGGGCCTGGGCGGCCAGGCTGACCACCCCATTCAGCTCCGGCAGGCGCGCGCTGTTCAGCTCGCCCGGGCGGCAGTCGCGCAGCTCCGGCAGCAGCTCGGCGAGCATGCCGTGGTAGTCGGAGGTCTTGAAGGCGTCGGCGCACACCAGCCAGCGGCAGCCGGACTGCTTCAGTGCATATTCCAGCTCGTTGGCGCGGTAGGCCGGGTTGATGTTGACCAGCACGGCGCCGATCTTGGCGCTGGCGAACTGGGTGATGCACCACTGCGCGCAGTTCGGCGCCCAGATGCCCAGGCGGTCGCCCTGGCGCAGGCCCAGGGCGAGGAAGGCGCGGGCCGTGGCGTTCACCACCTCGGCCAGCTGGGCCCAGGTGTAGCGCAGGTTCTGGTGCCGCACCACCAGCGCTTCGCGGTCGGCGAAGCGGCTGGCGGTGTCGTCGAAGGCAGCGCCTATGGTCATGGCCAGCAGCGGCTTGTCCTGGCGGCCACGGGTATAGCTCGGGTGGTTCATGGCGTTCCCTTGTTGTGCTTGTTCTGGGACTGGGCTCACGACCGGGCCCACAGGCATGGGCATGACCGGCCGGTCGGCGGCTCGCGGAGCATCTTTACGTTAACGTAAAGGTAAACGCAAGCCCGCAATCCGCCTCGTTCTCTACAGCTTAGCCAGTCAAGCTTCATGCCACAGAAGTACAACACCTTGAGAATCAGACACTTGGAATAATCCGACAGCCGACACCCGGGCGCGGGATTCGCATTTCGCAACACTTGGCGAGACACTTTCTCATTCCCGCCGCTGCGCTTTCAAAGTGATACACGCACTTGTGCCTGCAAGCCCTTGAAATTCTTTCCCCTGGCCCGCTGCCAGGCTGATGCACGCTCACCGGTCATGGATTAGAATTCTGGGAAATTGCCTACATGGATGTAGACCCTCCCACTTGTGCGAATCACATCCATGAACATTCGTCGTTCGATCCTGGGCCTTTTCTTCACCTGTACCTTTGCCTTCGCCCTGCCCGCCCTCGCCGCCAGCAAGGCGGAAGTCACCCCCAGCCAGTTGGTCCTGGCCTCCGGCAGCGCCCTGGTGGTGGACCTGAACTCCGACAAGGTCGTGTATTCCAGCAACCCCGACATGGTCCGCCCGATCGCCTCGGTGACCAAGCTGATGACCGCCATGGTGGTGCTCGACGCCAAGCTGCCGCTGGACGAGCAGATCGACGTGGACATCTCCGAGACCGCCGAGATGAAGGGCGTGTTCTCCCGCGTGCACCTGGGCAGCCGCATCGACCGCCGGCAGATGCTGCTGCTGGCGCTGATGTCCTCGGAAAACCGCGCCGCCGCCAGCCTGGCCCACCACTACCCGGGCGGCAGCGTGGCCTTCGTCAAGGCGATGAACGCCAAGGCGAAGTCCCTGGGCATGCTGCACACCCATTACGTCGAGCCCACCGGCCTGTCGATCGACAACACTTCCACCGCCCATGACCTGATCCGCCTGGTCAAGGCCGCCTACCAGTACCCGCTGATCCGCGAGCTGAGCACCACCGCGACCAAGGACGCGCGTTTCAGCCACCCGAACTACGCGCTGAGCTTCTTCAACACCAACCCGCTGGTGCGCGCCGGCAAGTGGGACATCCGCCTGACCAAGACCGGCTTCACCAACCAGGCCGGGCATTGCCTGGTGATGGTCACGGTGATGAACGGCCGCCCGGTGGCCCTGGCCCTGCTCGACGCCTTCGGCAAGCGCACCCACGTGGCCGACGCCGCGCGCATCCGCCGCTGGGTGGAAACCGGCAAGGCCTCGCCGGTGCCGGCGGTGGCGCTGCGTTACAAGCAGGCGAAGCAGACGCAGGGGATGCAGGCGGCGGAGTGATGGTGTTTACCGGGGGCTTGGGTGTTCGGGGGTGAGAGCGCCCTCTCCCTAACCCTCTCCCTGAAGGGAGAGGGGACCGTTCGGTGTGCTCGGGTATTTCGGAGTTCGCCGGCAACGCTGGAGGTTTCCGGCTGAAACCCTTTCTTCTCTCGGCACGGACTAGCCCCCTCTCCCTTCAGGGCGGGGCGCGCAGCCGAGGGCTGGGGAGAGGGTTGCGGACTCCGCCGCCACACCAGAACCCACCCCATACTCCACTCCCGCTTTCTCCCCCTTCCCTACTGACCCACCTCCCACATCCCGGTACAGTGCCCGCTCAAAGCCCCCAAGCACCAGGCCGCCCATGCACGACAACTCTCCCCTCACGGACTACCAGAGCGTCCGCCAGTTGGCGATCCGCTCGCTGTTCGAAATCTTCGAGCAGTTCAGCGAGGGCACCGTGATCGTCGACCGCGACGCCAATATCGTCTGGATCAACCAGCGCTACGCCCAGCGCTTCGGCCTGGACGAGGCCGAGCAGGCCGTCGGCCGGCCAGTGGAGAGCGTGATCCCCGGCAGCCTGATGCGCGAGGTGGTGCGCAGTGGCCGGCCGATGCTGCTGGACATCCTCGACATGCCGCGCGACCCGCTGGTGGTGATGCGCATGCCGATCCGCGACGACGCCGGGCAGGTCATCGGCGCCATCGGCTTTGCCCTGTTCGACGAGCTGCGCTCGCTGTCGCCGCTGCTCAGCCGCTACCAGCGCATGCGCCAGGAACTGGCCTCAACCCGCTCGCTGCTGCAGGCGCGCCAGGCCAAGTACAGCCTGGCGCACTTCATCGGCAACGGCAGCGCCAGCCTGGAGGTCAAGCGCCGCGCCCGCCGCGCCGCCACCAGCGAGGCGCCGGTGCTGCTGCTGGGCGAGACCGGCACCGGCAAGGAGCTGCTCGCCCACGCCATCCACAGCGCCTCGGCGCGGGCCGGCAAGGCCTTCGTCAGCATCAACGCCGCGGCCATTCCGGAAACCCTGCTGGAGGCGGAATTCTTCGGCACCGCGCCGGGCGCCTTCACCGGCGCCGACCGCAAGGGCCGCCCGGGCAAGCTGCAGATCGCCCAGGGCGGCACCCTGTTCCTCGACGAGATCGGCGACATGCCCCTGCCGCTGCAGAGCAAACTGCTGCGCGTGCTGCAGGAGAAGGAATTCGAACCGGTGGGCTCCAACGAAGTGCTGCGCAGCGACGTGCGGCTGATCGCAGCCACCTCCATCGACCTGGACAAGGCCGTGCGCGAGGGCCGCTTCCGCGCCGACCTGTACTACCGCATCAACGTGGTGCCCATCGGGATACCGCCGCTGCGCGAGCGCCTGGAGGACCTGCCGGCGCTGTGCGAGGCGATCCTCGACGACCTGCGCGAGGACAACCACGCCCTCTACGAGCTGGACGCCGACGCCCTCGCCCTGCTGCGCCGCCACGCCTGGCCGGGCAACGTGCGCGAACTGCGCAACCTGCTGGAGCGCACCGTGCTGCTCAACGACCGGGCGCAACTGGACGCCCAGGCCCTGCGCACCGCCCTCGGCCCGCTGCAGGCGCCGCCGGCGCAGGCGGACGGCAACCGCGCCAGCCTGGCCGAGGGCCAGGACTTCTACGCCGCGCGCGAGGCCTTCGAACGCGAGCTGATCAGCAACGTGCTGGCCGAACAGGCCGGAAACGTCGAGGCGGCCGCGCGGCGCCTGGGGCTGGGCCGCTCGACGCTGTACAAGAAGATGGCCGCCCTGGGCCTTTCGTCCTGAAACAGAGACTTTTCTATATTCAGAGACAACCCGGATTCCACGCGCCTTCAGGTACATGGCAACCGTCTTTGTCCACGAATGGAGACAAAGCCCGGCGCACGCTTTCCGCAAACCAAAATAAATCCCTTTAAAATCAACTAGTTAAACATCTGGCACGGTTCTCGCTATCCGGCCCGAGCGGCCATCCGCCGCACGCCGACATAACAACAACCAACGCCGTCCGCGCACGAACGTTACCCATGGGGCCCACGGCCCGCCCCGGTTCGCCGCCGCGCCGCGCCAGGAGTACTAGCAAACATGAGCAGAACCCCGCTCAACCATGCCGTCGCCCTCGCCACCCTGGGCTCCACCCTCGGCATCGCGCTCCCCGTCCAGGCCGATTTCCTCGCCGACAGCAAGGCCAGCCTCGAACTGCGCAACTTCTACTTCAACCGTGATTTCCGCCAGGACGCCGCGCCCCAGTCGAAACAGGAGGAATGGGCGCAGGGCTTCCTGCTGCGCTACGAATCCGGCTTCACCGAGGGGACCATAGGCGTGGGCGTCGACGCCATCGGCCTGCTGGGCGTGAAGCTCGACTCCAGCCCCGACCGCGCCGGCTCCGGCCTGCTGCCGCGCGATCGCGAGAAGGTCCACGGCGCCCAGGACGACTACAGCGAGCTGGGCCTGACCGCCAAGCTGCGCGCCTCCCACAGCGTGCTCAAGGTCGGCACCCTGCTGCCCAAGCTGCCCAGCGTGCTGGCCAACGACTCGCGCCTGCTGCCGCAGACCTTCCAGGGCGCGCACCTGAATTCCGCCGAATTCGCCGGCCTGACCTTCGACGCCGGCCGCCTGCGCCAGGTCAGCCAGCGCGATTCCTCCGACAGCGAGGACATGACGCTCACCACCGGCAACGCCCGCGGCATCGTCGCCAGCGCCGACAGCGACCGCTTCGACTTCGCCGGCCTGAGCTACAAATGGACGCCGCAGCTGACCACCGGCTACAACTACGCCAGGCTCGACGGCCTGTACGACCAGCACATCGTCAA
Source organism: Pseudomonas citronellolis (assembly GCF_001586155.1). NCBI lineage: Bacteria > Pseudomonadati > Pseudomonadota > Gammaproteobacteria > Pseudomonadales > Pseudomonadaceae > Pseudomonas > Pseudomonas citronellolis. Next base: position 3,311,975 of record NZ_CP014158.1, on the reverse strand, counting down.
CCTGCTGCACGTGCTGCCCATCGCCGAAGGCCAATCGCTGAAGACCGACCTGCGCTTCGCCCGCTCCAAGGACGACGGCCACAGCAACGTCGACAACCGCGCCTTCGGCGCCATGCTCACCTACAGCCTCGGCGGCCATGCCTTCGGCGCCGGCTACCAGGTCATGAACGGCGACACCGGCTTCGCCTACATCGGCGGCACCGACGCCTTCCTGGTCAACTTCGTGCAGATCGGCGACTTCGCCAACCGCGACGAGAAGTCCTGGCAGCTACGCTACGACTATGACTTCGCCGCCCTGGGCGTGCCCGGCCTGACCTTCATGACGCGCTACCTGTCCGGCGACGACATCGAGCTGGGCGCCGGCAAGCCGGAGGGCAAGGAGTGGGAGCGCAACACGGACATCGGCTACGTGGTGCAGAGCGGCCCGCTGAAGAACTTCGGCGTCAAATGGCGCAACGCTACCGTGCGTTCCAGCCACTTCGGCAACGACCTGGACGAGAACCGGCTGATCCTCAGCTACGTGCTGCCGCTCTGGTAATCGCCGGCATTCGCGCCACCATCACAATAATCATGCGCGGCCACGGCGCCGCGCGGCTCCAGGAGAACTGCCCATGAGCGTGGTCATCGCCCTCGCCGCCCTCGCCCTGCTGATGCTGGCCGCCTACCGCGGCTACAGCGTCATCCTCTTCGCCCCTATCGCGGCGCTGCTCGCCGTGCTCCTCACCGACCCGTCGGCGGTGGCGCCGGCCTTCACCGGCGTGTTCATGGAGAAGATGGTCGGCTTCGTCAAACTCTACTTCCCGGTGTTCCTGCTCGGCGCCGTGTTCGGCAAGCTCATCGAGCTGTCGGGCTTCTCGCGCTCCATAGTCGCGGCGGCCATCCGCCTGCTCGGCACCCGCCAGGCCATGCTGGTGATAGTGCTGGTGTGCGCCCTGCTCACCTACGGCGGCGTGTCGCTGTTCGTGGTGGTGTTCGCGGTGTACCCCTTCGCCGCCGAGATGTTCCGCCAGAGCGACATCCCCAAGCGGCTGATCCCGGCGACCATCGCCCTGGGCGCCTTCAGCTTCACCATGGACGCCCTGCCCGGCACCCCGCAGATCCAGAACATCATCCCCACCGCCTTCTTCGGCACCAACGGCTGGGCCGCGCCCTGGCTGGGGCTGATCGGCAGCCTGTTCGTGTTCTTCGTCGGCATGCTGTTCCTGCGCCGCCAGGCCGGACGCGCCCGCGCCGCCGGCGAGGGCTACGGCCACGAGCTGCGCAACGAGCCGGAAACCGCCAGCGACATCGCCCTGCCCCACCCGCTGCTGGCGCTGTCGCCGCTGGTGCTGGTGGGCGTGGCCAACCTGCTGTTCACCCACTGGATTCCGCAGCTCTACGGCAAGACCCACAGCCTGCAGCTGGCCGGCATGGCCGCGCCGGTGGCCAGCGACGTGAGCAAGCTCACCGGCATCTGGGCGGTGCAGGCGGCGCTGCTGCTGGGCATCCTGCTGGTACTGGTCAGCAGCTACCGGGCGATCCGCAGCCGCCTCGCCGAAGGCAGCAAGACCGCGGTGTCCGGCGCCCTGCTGGCGGCCATGAACACCGCCTCGGAATACGGCTTCGGCGCGGTCATCGCCTCGCTGCCGGGCTTCCTGGTGCTGGCCGATGCGCTCAAGAGCATCCCCAACCCGCTGGTCAACGAGGCCATCACCGTCACCACCCTGGCCGGCATCACCGGCTCGGCCTCCGGTGGCATGAGCATCGCCCTGGCGGCCATGTCCGAGCAGTTCATCGCCGCCGCCCATGCCGCCAACATCCCCCTGGAGGTGCTGCACCGCGTCGCCGCCATGGCCAGCGGCGGGATGGACACGCTGCCGCACAACGGCGCGGTCATCACCCTGCTGGCGGTCACCGGGCTGACCCACCGCGAGGCCTACAAGGACATTTTCGCCATCACCCTGATCAAGACCCTGGCGGTCTTCGTGGTGATCGCTACCTTCTACGCAACCGGCATCGTTTGATGCCGAGTACCACCCGGCGGCCCGCTGAGGGCCGCCACAGGCAGGAGAAACGACCATGAACCTCAAAGGCAAGATCGCGCTGGTCACCGGCGCCACCAGCGGCATCGGCCTGGGCATCGCCCACAGCCTGGCCGCGGCCGGCGCCCAGGTGGTGATCAACGGCTTCGGCGATGTCGAGGGCGCCCTGACCGAGCTGGGCCGCCACGGCACGCGGATCGGCCACCACCCGGCGGACATGGCCGAGCCGGCGCAGATCGCCGAGATGATCGCCTACGTCGAGCGCGAGTTCGGCGCGCTGGACATCCTGGTCAACAACGCCGGCATCCAGCACGTGGACGCCGTGGAAGACTTCCCGGTGGAACGCTGGAACGCGATCATCGCCATCAACCTCTCCGCGGTGTTCCACAGCACCCGCCTGGCGCTGCCGGGCATGCGCCGGCGCAACTGGGGGCGCATCGTCAACGTCGCCTCCACCCACGGCCTGGTGGCCTCCGCCGGCAAGAGCGCCTACGTGGCCGCCAAGCACGGGGTGATCGGCCTGACCAAGAGCGTCGCCCTGGAAACCGCCACCACGCCCATCACCTGCAACGCCATCTGCCCCGGCTGGGTGCTGACGCCGCTGGTGCAGAAGCAGATAGACGCGCGCATAGCCGAGGGCGCCAGCCCCGAGCAGGCGCGCCACGACCTGCTGGCGGAAAAGCAGCCGTCCCTGGAGTTCGTCACCCCCGAACAACTGGGCGAGCTGGCGCTGTTCCTCTGCAGCGAGGCCGCCGCCCAGGTGCGCGGCGCCGCCTGGAACATGGACGGCGGCTGGGTCGCCCAGTGAGCGTCCGCCCCCGCCGCCAGCCGGCGGGGGCCAGCGCCGGATCGTCGCCGGGCGGAAGACGTCGCAATCCCGTGCCACACTGACAGGACAAGCAGTGGATGGACGGACGCCCCTATGAAGCCCTTGTGGACCCCTTCCGCCGAACGCATCGCCGCCAGCCGGATGGACGCCTTCCGCCGGCAGGTCAACCAGCGCCATGGCCTGGCGCTAGCCGACTACCCCGCCCTGCACGCCTGGAGCATCGAACACCGCGAGGCCTTCTGGCAGGCCATCGTCGACAGCTTCGACGTGCGCTTCCACAGCCCGCCGCGCACGGTGCTGGAGGAAGGCCCGCGGATGCCCGACGCGCGCTGGTTCCCCGGCGCCACCCTGAACTTCGCCGAACACCTGCTGCGCCGCCGCGACGAAGCCACGGCAGTGGTGGCCATAGGCGAAGACGGCAGCCGCGAAAGCCTCAGCCATGCCGAGCTGGCCGCCCAGGTCGCCGGCCTGCAACGCAGCCTGCGCGCTGCCGGGGTGGGCGTGGGCGACCGCGTGGCGGCTTTCATGCCCAATACCTGGCAGACTCTGGTGGGCATGCTCGCCGCCACCAGCCTGGGCGCCACCTGGTCGAGCTGCTCGCCGGACTTCGGCACCCAGGGGGTGATCGACCGCTTCGGCCAGATCGAGCCCAAGGTGCTGATCGCCTGCGCCGGCTACCGCTACGCCGGCAAGGTGCTGGACCTGACCGGCAAGCTCAACGAGATACTGGAAAAGCTGCCATCGCTGCAGCAACTGGTGGTGGTGCCCTACGCGCGGCCAGAGGCTCGCCCAACTGATTACAAGTCAGTTGCTCTAACTACCCTGTGGAACGACTTCTACCAGAGCGGCGGCGAGCCCGAATTCACCCCGGTGCCCTTCGCCCATCCGCTGTACATCCTCTATTCCAGCGGCACCACCGGCGTGCCCAAGTGCATCGTCCACTCCACCGGCGGCGTGCTGCTGCAGCACCTCAAGGAGCACGCGCTGCACACCGACCTGCACTCCGGCGACGTGCTGTTCTACTACACCACCTGCGGCTGGATGATGTGGAACTGGCTGGTCTCGGGCCTGGCGGTGGGCGCCAGCCTGGTGCTCTACGACGGCTCGCCCTTCCACCCCGGCCCGGAACGGCTGATGGACCTGGTCGACGCCGAGGCCATCAAGGTCTTCGGCACCAGCGCCAAGTACATCGCCGCGCTGGAAAAGGCCGGCGTGAAGCCAGCGCAGACGCATAGCCTGGACAGCCTGCAGACGCTGCTCTCCACCGGCTCGCCGCTGGCCCACGAGAGCTTCGACTACGTCTACCGCGACATCAAGGCCGACCTGTGCCTGTCGTCCATCTCCGGCGGCACCGACATCGTCTCCTGCTTCGCCCTGGGCAACCCCACGGCGCCGGTGTGGCGCGGCGAGCTGCAATGCAAGGGCCTGGGCATGGCGGTGGAGGTCTGGGACGACGAGGGCAGGCGCCTGCGCAGCGGCAAGGGCGAGCTGGTCTGCACCCGGCACTTCCCGTCGATCCCGGTGGGCTTCTGGAACGACCCGCGGGGCGAGAAATTCCACGACGCCTACTTCGCCACCTTCCCCGGCATCTGGGCCCACGGCGACTACGCCGAGGAAACCGCCCACGGCGGCCTGGTGATCCACGGCCGCTCCGACGCCGTGCTCAACCCCGGCGGCGTGCGCATCGGCACGGCGGAAATCTACCGCCAGGTGGAGAAGGTCGACGAGGTGCTGGAATCCATCGCCATCGGCCAGGACTGGCAAGGCGACGTGCGCGTGGTGCTGTTCGTGCGCCTGCGCGAAGGCGTGCAGTTGGACGAGTCGCTAGAGGAGAAAATCCGCCGGACCATCCGCGCCAACACCACCCCGCGCCACGTACCGGCGAAGATCATCGCGGTGGCCGACATCCCTCGCACGCTCAGCGGCAAGATAGTCGAGCTGGCGGTACGCAACGTGGTGCACGGCAGGCCGGTGAAGAACACCGACGCCCTGGCCAACCCGCAGGCGCTGGAGTTGTATCGGGAGCTGGAGGAGTTGAAATCCTGATGCGGGCAATCGACGGTGTTGGCCGGTAGCCGCTGGGGTTCGGGGTGATTCCGTTCCCTCACCCCAGCCCTCTCCCAGAGGGAGAGGGGGCCGTTCGGCGCGCACGGGAAGCTTGGCGTCGACCTGTAAGCGGACCTTGTCCGCGATGACCGGACGTCCCGGCGCGATTCGCGGATAAGATCCGCTCCTACGCCACCCCACCCGCGCCATCCCCCTGTAGGAGCGCGCCTTGCGCGCGAATCGCGGGCAGGGCCCGCTCCTACAGGTAATGCCCAATCGCGGATAAGATCCCGCGCCCACAAAAAAGCCGGGGACCTGCCCCGGCTTTTTCCACCACATCCCGCCTCAGAGCGCCGACCAGCCGTCGGTCTTGCCGCCCAGCGGTTCGGAATGCTCGGCCAGCAGTTCCTCGTAGCCGCTGATGCTCTCGTGGGTCGGCTCCATCACCGGGTAGGCCAGGACCTGCCAGGGGTTGGCCGGGTCGCCGTCGTATTCGGAATAGGCCACCTTCTGGCCGTTCTGCAGCAGGAGGATGGCGAAATCCAGCGCCGCCTGCTCTTCCGGGAAGATCACGGCGAATTCCACCTCACGCTCGAACGAAAGGTCCTCGCCATCTTCCTGCAGGGCCCACAGGGCGTCACCGATCTCGTCGTCGGGGAAGAGTTGCTTGTCGCGGGTCATGTCACAGCTCCAGTAGAAAGGGGCATCCGGGCGGACGCCTGCCGACAAGGATACCTGCCTTGGCGCGGCCGCGCCGGAAATATCGGGCGCCGGCCGCGGAAAAGGCAACGGCCCGCTGCACGAGGCAATGGGCCGCCCTCATCACCGGCCTCAGGCCTGCAGCTGGTTGCCGATCGGCAGGTTGCGGATGCGCTTGCCGGTGGCCGCCGCCAGGGCATTGGCCAGGGCCGGCGCCGCCGGCGGCACGCCGGGTTCGCCGACGCCGGTGGGCGCCTCGCTGGACGGCACTATGTGCACCTCCACCGCCGGCATCTCGTTGATCCGCAGCACCTGGAAGTCGTGGAAGTTGGACTGCTCGACCACGCCCTCCTTGAGGGTGATGGCGCTGTGCAGGGCCATGGCCAGGCCGTAGCCGATACCGCCCTCCATCTGCGCGCGGATCACGTCCGGGTTGATCGCCAGGCCGCAGTCCACGGCGCAGACCACGCGGTCGATGCGGAAGCTCTTGTCGGCCTTCACCGTGACTTCCACCACCTGCGCCACGAAGCTGCCGAAGGACTCGTGCACGGCGATCCCGCGGCCGCGCTTCTCGCCTTCCCCGCCGGCCTTCAGCGGCTGCTTCCAGCCAGCCTTGTCGGCCACCAGGTCGAGCACGCCCAGGTGCCGCGGGTGTTTCTCCAGCAGGGCGCGGCGGAATTCGTAGGGGTCCTTGCCGGCGGCCACCGCGGCTTCGTCGATCAGCGTTTCGGTGGAATAGGCCGTGTGGGTGTGGCCCACCGAGCGCCACCACTGCGTCGGCACCTTGATCTCCGGCACCAGGGTCTGCTCCACGCGCAGGTTGGGCACCGCATAGGGCAGGTCCGCCGCGCCCTCCACCGCCACCTTGTCGATGCCGTCCTTGACCATCACCTTCTCGAAGGGCGTGCCGACGATGAACGACTGCCCCACCAGATGCTGCTCCCAGCCCACCAGGTTGCCCTGGCCGTCCAGCGCCAGGCGCGCGTTGTGCAGGAAGGCCGGGCGGTAGTAGCCGCCGCGAGTGTCGTCCTCGCGGGTCCAGACCATCTTCACCGGCCCCTTGTGGCCGTGCTCGCGGGCCGCCTTGGCGATCGAGACGGCCTCCAGCACATAGTCCGAGTGTGGGTTGGCGCGGCGGCCGAAGCTGCCGCCGGCGTACAGCTGGGTGATCGAGACCTTCTCCGGGGCGATGCCCAGCAACTGCCCGACCGCCATCTGGTCGCCGGTCTGCCACTGCTCGCCGTTCCAGATCTCGCAGGCGCCGTCGGAGAGCCTGACCACGCAGTTCAGCGGCTCCATGGAGGCATGGGCCAGGAATGGGAACTGGTACTGCGCCTCGATCAGCTTGGCCGGCTTGTCCAGCGCCTTGGCGATGTCGCCCTCGTTGCGCGCCACCACGCCGGGCTTGGCCGCCAGTTCCTGGTACTTGGCGAAGATTTCGGCGCTGCCCATGCGGAAGGCGTTGCTCTCGTCCCACTCCACCTGCAGGGCGTCGCGCCCCTGGCGCGCGGCCCAGGTGTTCTTCGCCAGCACGGCGACGCCGGCGAAGCGCGAGTCGCTGCCCGGGAACTGCACCACCGCCACCACGCCGGGCACGGCCTTGGCCTTGCTGTCGTCGACCTTCGCCGGCACCCCGCCGAAGCGCGACGGGTGCGCCACCACGGCCACCAGCATGTCCGGCAGGTGCACGTCCTGGGTGAAGCGCGCCTGGCCGTCGGTCTTGTCCTGGCTGTCCTTGCGCGGCAGTTTCACCTGGCCGATCAGCTTGAAGTCCTCCGGCGCCTTGAGCTTCACCTCCGCCGGCACCGGCTGTTTGGCCGCCGCCTCGGCCAGTTGGCCGAACCCGGCCTTGTGCCCGGAAGCCTTGTGCTCGACCACGCCGTCGTGCACCTCGATCTGCTCGGCCGGCACCTTCCACTGCTGCGCCGCCGCGGCCACCAGCATGGCCCGGGCCGTGGCCCCGGCCTTGCGCATCTGCTCGAAGGAGTTGGCCATGGCGCTGCTGCCGCCGGTGCCCTGCAGGGTGCCGAAGGCCAGGTTGGCGTAGCGCTTGGCGTCGGCCGGGGCGCCTTCGACGCGGACCTTGCTCCAGTCGGCGTCCAGTTCCTCGGCCAGCAGGGTGGCCAGGCCGGTGTAGCTGCCCTGCCCCATTTCCACGTGCTTGGCGATCACCGTCACCGTGCCGTCCGGGGCGATGCGCACGAAGGCGTTGGGCTCGAAGGCCTTTGCCGCGGCGGCCTGCGGGTCGCCGAAGCGGCCCAGCAGCGGCGCGAAGTAGATGCCCAGGGCCAGGCCGCCGGCGCCGCGCAGGAAATGCCGGCGGCTGACGTTGAGGATGCCGGCGCCGGCGTCTTCCGGCTCACGGCTGGCTCGTTGCTGCAGGTCTGCCATGTCGCGCCTCCTCAGGCCAGGTTCTGTGCGGCTTCGTGGATGGCCGCGCGGATGCGTACGTAGGTGGCGCAGCGGCAGATGTTGCCGCTCATGGCCGCGTCTATGTCGGCGTCGCTGGGGCTCTTGTTGCCGGCCAGCAGCGCCGTGGCCGACATGATCTGGCCGGACTGGCAGTAGCCGCACTGCACCACGTCCAGCTTGCGCCAGGCCTCCTGCACCGCCTTGCCGGCGGCCTGCTCGGCCACCGCCTCGATGGTGGCGACCTGCTTGCCGGCCACCGCCGCCAGGGGCGTCACGCAGGAGCGCGTGGGCTGGCCGTCGACGTGCACGGTGCAGGCCCCGCACAGGGCCATGCCGCAGCCATACTTGGTGCCGGTGAGCAAGGCGACGTCGCGCAGCGCCCAGAGCAGGGGCATTTCCCCGGGCGCGTCGAATTCGTGGTCCTTGCCGTTGAGTTTCAGCTTGATCATCAGGCGCTCACCTCTTTGTTCGGGTGATGTGGAAGTCCGGAGCCAAGGCCGCTCCGTGGGGAATGGATTCAGCCTAGGCGCTTCCCTGGCCGAATGCCGCGACGATACGGGAAAACCCCGCCCAGTGGCTTGCCCGGTCCTGCGCAGGCTTGCCCGATCCTGCGGTGGATGCGGCCCACCCACGCCATTCCTTGCAGGAGCGGCCCTTGTCCGCGATGGCCGGACATCCCGGCGCGATTCGCGGATGAGATCCGCTACGGGTTGCCTCGCGCCGTGCCCTTGTAGGAGCGCGCCCTGCGCGCGAATCGCGGGCAGGGCCCGCTCCTACAGGTCTCCGGGAGGCACAGCATGTCCCCGTAGGAGCGGACCTTGTCCGCGATAGCCGGAGGTCCCGGCGCGATTCGCGGATGAGATCCGCTCCTACGGGTTGCCTCGCACCGTGCCCCTTGTAGGAGCGCGCCCTGCGCGCGAATCGCGGGCAGGGCCCGCTCCTACAGGTTTCCCCGCGCCGAGGCGCTCCTACGAAAAACGGGTGCGCAGAAACGTCGAAGCCACTCCGGGGAGTGGCTTCTGGCATGGCGCGGGAAGGCAGGTCAGTCGGCGACCTTCATCACCACCCGGCCGCCGCCGGGGCAGGTTTCCATGTAGTTGCTGGCCTCGCGGAACTTGGCGAAGTCGAAGACCTTGTCGATGCTCGGCTTGAGCAACTGGTCGGCGGTCATCTGGTTGATCGCCTGCAACGCCCGCTGCACCGCCTCGTCGTTGCGCGTCAGGCCGATTTCCGGCTGGCCGGTGAAGTCCAGCACGCAGTGGCGGTAGAACTGCAGGTGCTTCTTGAAGGCCGCGCAGGCCGGGAAGGTGGCGTCGTTGCCGCCGTTGATGCCGTAGAGGATCAGCTTGCCGCGCGGCGCGGCGACGTCGCCCAGCAGCTTCATCTGCGGGCCGGCGCACTGGTCCAGGACCACTTCCACGCCCTTGCCGTCGGTGAAGCGCTCGACTTCCAGCACCAGGTCCTGCTCCTCGGTGTAGATCACCTTGTCGGCGCCCAGGCTGCGGATGAAGTCGCGGGTGTTCTCGTGGCTGGTGGTGGCGATCACCTTGGCGCCCAGGGCCTTGGCCAGCTGGATCGACTGCGGCGCCAGGCAGTGCCCGGCCTCGGTGATCAGCACGTGCTGGCCCGGCTGCAGCCCGGCCAGCTCGACCAGGGCGAAGTAGGCGTACAGCAGGCCGGTGTAGTGCACCGCGGCCTCGACGGGGCTCAGGTTGTCCGGGTAGCGCGTCAGCGAGGTGCGCGGCATCACCACGTAATCGCCCCAGGCCGGGTACTGGTTCGGCGAGTCGGCCGGGAAGCTGGCCACGGCCATGCCGGGCGCAAGATCGGTGACGTTCGCGCCCACCGCCTCGACCACGCCGGCCAGTTCGTAGCCGATCCCGGCGGGCAGCTGGGCCTGGTCGGGCGCCAGGTTCTGCCGCCAGAGCACGTCGCGCCAGCTCACGCCCAGCGCCTGGGTGCGGATCAGGACTTCATCTGGCCCCGGCCGTGGGGTCGGGACTTCCTCGAGTTTGAGTACCGAGGCATCACCGAACTGGTGGAATCGGATCATGCGGGACATCACATACCTCGCCTTTGATGCTTTATAGCCACGGACTCTATCCGGGCTTTCTTGTGCTTGCTACCCACCGCTATCGATAGTCGACATAAATGCCGATGATTCCGCAGGCCTATCGATCGCGCAGGCCGGAGCGCCAGGCAACGCCCGAAAAATACGGCTGCGCAGTAGGGAAGGATAACGGCAATGAAGCGTCTTGCTAAGGAAGAATGCGGAAAATGATCAAGGACTTATCCGTCAGACCTTGACGCCAGACGCGCCGCGCTTCACTTTTCCCCCATCGTCAGGGAGCCCCCATGAACCGCAACGACCTCCGCAAGGTTGACCTCAACCTGTTGATCGTCTTCGAAACGCTGATGCACGAGCGCAGCGTGACCCGCGCCGCCGAGAAGCTGTTCCTCGGCCAGCCGGCGATCAGCGCGGCCCTGGCGCGCCTGCGCAACCTGTTCGACGACCCGCTGTTCGTCCGCACCGGCCGCAGCATGGAGCCCACCGCGCGGGCCCAGGAGATCTTCGGCCACCTGTCGCCGGCGCTGGACTCCATCTCCACCGCGCTGAGCCGCGCCGCCGACTTCGACCCGGCCACCAGCAAGTCGGTGTTCCGCATCGGCCTTTCCGACGACGTCGAGTTCGGCCTGCTGCCGGCGCTGCTGCGCCGCCTGCGCTCCGAGGCGCCGGGCATCGTCCTGGTGGTGCGCCGCGCCAACTACCTGCTGATGCCGCAGCTGCTGGCCTCCGGCGAGATTTCCGCGGGCGTCAGCTACACCGACGAGCTGCCGGCCAATGCCAAGCGCAAGACCCTGCGCCGCAGCAAATGGAAGGTGCTGCGCGCCGACTCGGTGCCCGGCCCGCTGAGCCTGGACGACTACTGCACCCGGCCCCACGCCATGGTGTCCTACGCCGGCGACCTGGAAGGCTTCGTCGACGAACAGCTGGCGACCCTCGAGCGCAAGCGCCAGGTGGTGCTGGCGGTGCCGCAGTTCAACGGACTGGGAGCGCTGCTCGCCGGCACCGACCTGATCGCCACCGTCCCGGACTACGCGGCCCTGGCGCTGACCGCCGCCGGCGGCCTGCGCGCCGAGGACCCGCCCTTCACCCCGCGTCCGGCGGAGCTGTCGCTGGTCTGGCGCGGCGCCCAAGACAACGACCCGGCCGAACGCTGGCTGCGCTCGCGCATCAGCATGTTCGTCGGCGATCCCGACAGCCTGGTCTGAAGTCCTACGACGCAGGATCGGTCCTGGGGGTTAGAATGACGACCGACATGTCATTCAGCCCGGGAACACGCCCATGCGCTACTCCGAAGACCACAAGGCCCATACGCGCCAGCGCATCATCGACGAGGCCTCGCGGCGTTTCCGCAGCGAAGGCGTGGAAGCCACCGGCCTGCAGACGCTGATGAAGGCCTTGGGGCTGACCCATGGCGGCTTCTATGCGCACTTCAAGTCCAAGGAAGAGCTGGTGGAAATCGCCCTGCAGGCGGCCTCCGAGCAGCTCGCCGAAGTGGCCGGCAGGACCTTCGGCGGGCCGGACGCGCTGGCGAACTTCATCGACGACTACCTCTCCGAGCAGCACCGCGACCACCCCGAGCGCGGCTGCCCCTTCCCCACCCTGAGCGCCGAGCTGGGCGCCCGCGGCAAGCCCAGCCCGACTACCGACCTGGCCCTCGCCGAGCGTCTGGAGCGCCTGGAGAAGGTTCTGCCCGAGGGCCATGATCCGGACCAGGCGGTGGCGACCCTGGCGACGCTGGTCGGCGCCCTGCTGCTGTCGCGCAGTGTGGCCGATCCGGCGTTGTCCGGGCGCATTCTGGAAAGCACCCGGCGTTACCTGAAGCGCGATATTGCGGGTGAACTGTAGGAGCGGATCTCATCCGCGAATCGCGCCGATATGTCCGGCTATCGCGGACAAGGTCCGCTCCTACGGGGAAGCGCGGTATTCTCGGCCAGTGTAGGAGCGGGCCCTGCCCGCGATTTCGCGCGCAGGGCGCGCTCCTACAGGGGAATTCGCTGGCAGCGTCGGCGCCTCGGTTTGACTCCGCTCCCTCTCCCCAACCCTCTCCCTGAAGGGAGAGGGAGCTAGGCCGTGCCGAGAGAAGGAATGGTTTCAGCTGGAAACCTTCTGTGTTGCCGGCTAACTCCAGAACATCCAGCTCTGCCCAACGGTCCCCTCTCCCTTCAGGGCGGGGCGCGCAGCCGAGGGTTAGGGAGAGGGCGCTCTCAGCTCCGGCACCCGCAACGCCAGGCAAAACACCGTTCGCGAGCAAGAACTAGGCGTCCCCCTCGCTCCTACGAAAAGCCGCGCGCTCCGGAATGCCCCGGCTCAATCCACCCGCACCCCATACCGCTCCGCCGGCAGGCGCCCGGAGAGCAGCGGCGCCAGGTTCTGCCGGGCGCGGGTGTAGGCTTCGAAGTCCTGCATGTCGGGCAAGGCCGGGATGGTGATGACCTCGCCCTGGGCCAGGCCGGCCAGGGCGGCGTCGACCATGTGGCCGACTTCCATGAGGATGTCTTCCGGCACGTCGGTGCCCGAGCGGTCCCAGATTTCCGTGCGGGTCGCGCCCGGCAGCACCGCCTGCACGCGCACGCCCAGGGGCGCCAGTTCCTGCTGCATGGAGATGCTCAGGTTGAGCAGGAAGGCCTTGGTGCCGCTGTACACGCCGTTGAACTGCTCCGGCGCCAGGGCCAGGATCGAGGTGAGGTTGACGATGGTGCCCCGCCCCTTCGCGGCGAAGGCCTTGGCCGCGCAGCCGGCCAGGCGCGCCGAGGCCAGCACGTTGAGGGTGATCATCTGCTCCAGCTGGTCCAGCCCCGCCTCCACCATGCTGCCCTTGACCGCCATCCCGGCATTGTTCACCAGCATGTCGATGTCGGCGTCCGCGGCCAGGCGGGCTTCCACCCGGGCGCGCTCCTTCGGCTCGGTCAGGTCCGCCGGCAGGATGTCGACGTCCACCCCGTACTCGGCCTGCAGGCAGGCGGCCAGGGCCATCAGGCGCTCGCGGTCGCGGGCCACCAGCAGCAGGTCGTGGCCCCGCGACGCCAGGCGCTGGGCGTAGGCCGCGCCTATGCCGGCGGAGGCGCCGGTCACCAGCGCGCGGCCGTTCTTGTTCTTGCTCATTGCTTCACCCCGGGCCCTCGTGGCCCCCATCGTTCGAAACCTGGCGTCCGCACCGGGTGCGGAACCGCCGCCACCCCGGATGCTAGGGATATGCCCCGGCGGGTCAATCGACCGAAAAGGTGACGCCAGTTGGAGCGACAAGGCCGCGCAGCCCCGTCCCGCGGGCCCTGCGGCGATTAGATTGCCCATTCTAGAGCGCCGGGCGGATGCTGGCCGCGACCGTCGCCAGACAAGAACAAGCCGGGACGATCCGAACCCACGCTGCCTGTTCTGCGCTCGGGAGCCATTCCCGACGGGAGGTCTCATGCGATTACGTTGCTTTTTCCTGGGCTGCCGCTGGAGCGAGGGCATGCCCACCCGCGTGGGCGAGGTGCTGATGCTTCATCAGCGCTGCAGCCATTGCGGCGCACAACGCTACCTGAGCGCGGAGGAGGCGGAGCCGGAGGTCGTCGACCCCGGCGCTTGAAAAAAAGCCCGACCGGGCGCCGCCAGCAGGCGGCGCCCGGCGTTTTCAGCGGATGAAGGCCTGGCTGGTGGTGATCGCCATGTCGCCGCCGGGCAGCTTCAGGTCGCCGATGCGCTCCAGGCTGTCGGCGTCGAAGATCGCCACGTCGTTCAGGGTGCCGGTCAGGTACAGCTTGGTGCCGGCCTTGTTGGCGCTCAGGCAGTAGTAGGAGTGGTCGAGGTTGGCCGCCTTCTCCACCTTCTGCGCCTTGATGTCGTACTTGACCAGGCGGTTGAGCACGCCGTAGATCACGTTGCGGTCCTTCGGCGAGCGGATGCCGCTGAAGTACACCTCGGTGACCGGGCCGAAGTCCACGGTCTCGGTCTTGCCGGTGGCCAGGTCGATGTTGAAGAAGCCGTACAGGTAGTCGGCGGTGGCCGGGTCCTGCTTGGCGTCCTTGAACTTAGCGGTGGTGTACAGCAGCGAGAAGTCGCGCGGGTAGGTCTGCTGGTTCCACACGTAGAGCACGTCCGGCGGCGAGTAGTTCGGGCGCTTCCAGTTGCGGCTGGGGATCAGCACGTCGAACTTGCCGGTCTTCACGTCCACCTTGTAGATGTCCGGGCCGGCCACGTACAGGGTGCCGTCGTCGCCGGTCTGCATGATGGTCAACTGGCGCGGCGCCGGGAAGGTGCGGATCGGCTTGGCGTCCATGCCGCCGTCGGCGGCGTAGACCTGCAGGCGCGGCTGCTGCACCTCGTAGTGCTCGGCGAGGATCAGCGTCGGGTTGGCGATGGCATAGACCTCCTTGCCGTCGTGGCTGACGGTCATGGAGAACATCGAGCGCGCGTTCTCGCCCGGCTTCTGCGCGATGGTGGCGTGGAACACCGGCTTGCAGTCGTCCAGTTGCAGGCCATAGATGTCCGCGTAGTGATTGCTCAGCACGTATGCGATCTTGCGGTCGGGCGACAGCTGGATCATGCCCGGGCCATAGGCGCCGGGAATGGTGCAGGTCTTGTAGAGCTTGTCGGTCTGCATGTCGATGACGTGCAGGTTGTTCGGGTAGTTGGTGGACACCAGGTACTCGTGGCCACTTTCCAGGGCCTTGTCCTCGTTGGCGGCGGCTGCGGCGTGCAGCGCGCAGGCCAGCGAGAGGCCACCGAGGACGGCGGCGAATGCTTTTCTGGACATGCAGTGCTTCCTCTTGTTCTTCTGTCCGCTCATTTGTCGTCCGGGAATACGGTGCCGAGGTTGCGCCAGTTCTCCGCGGAGGCCTGCGCGTCCTTGTTCCAGTCGGGGTAGGTGCTCATCATGTCCGGCACCTGGGCCGGCCACCAGCAGGGGTCGGAGCAGCCGTAGAGGTCGGCTTCCATCGGCTGGCACAGCGAGGAAACCCCGCCGAACACGTCGATCTCCCAGCCCGGGTCGGTGGTGGAGGCGCAGCCGGCGACCGAGTTCATCGCCACCACGTCCTCGATGCGGTCCTCGGCGGCGGCCTGCTCCAGCTGCTGCGCCTTGTTGTTGATCGCTTTGAGATGTTTCATGTCAGTGCGCCTTCCGCGGAGTGATGTGGCGGTCGATGAAGCTGGGGTTCGAAGCCATGATCCGGCTGTAGACCTCGATGCCGAAGTCCACCCAGTCCCTCATCAGTTCGCAGTAGTGGTAGGTGGGGTGCGCCGGGTCGCCGTAGCGCGCGTAGCTCTCGTGGTAGCAGCCGCCGGAACACAGGTTGCGGATGCGGCAGCTGGCGCAGCCGGTGTCGGTGCGGTCCAGGCGCTGGGAGAGGAACTCGTTCAGCTCGGCCTGCTTCACCCCGTTATGCACGTTGCCGAAGGTCGGCAGCGACGAGCCGGTGAAGCGGTGGCACAGGTTCAGCTCGCCCTTGTGGTCCACCGCCAGCATCTTCAGCCCGGCGCCGCACGGCAGGGCCTTCTTCTGCCCCTCGTGGATGTCGGTGATCAGCTGGTGCAGGTTGGAGAAGCCGATGTTGCGCCCCTCCAGCGCCTCCGCCAGGTAGCGGCGGCCCAGGGCCTTCATGTTGGCGAACACCTGCTGCAACTCGTCGGTGGTGAGGTTGTAGCTGCTGATGTCGCCGGAGGTCACCGGGGCGAAGCCGACCTCGGCGAAGCCCATCTCGTTGAACAGGTGGTTCCAGATGGTCTCGACGTCGGTGACGCCGGTGGTCAGGGTCACCCGCGCGCCCACCGGGCGGCTGGTGTAGCGCGACAGCAGCATGTCGGCCTTGCGCCGCACCACGTCGTAGGTGCCCTGCCCGCCCACGGTGATGCGGTTGCGGTCGTGCACGGTCTTGGGCCCGTCGATGCTGACGGAAAGACCGAAGCGGTGGGCGTTGAGCCAGTCGACGATCTCCTCGGTGAGCAGCGTGGCGTTGGTGGTCATGACGAACTCCACCTGCTTGCCCAGCTCGCCGAAGCGGCGCTCGCAGTAGGCCACCATGTGCTCGATCAGCGGGCGGTTGGACAGCGGCTCGCCGCCGAAGAACACCACGGTGTAGCGCTTCTCGTCGGGCGATTCCTTGAGCAGCATCTCCACCGAGGCTTCGGCGGTTTCCGCGCCCATCTTCTTGCCGGCCGAGGGCTTGTCCAGGTCTTCCTTGTAGCAGTAGGTGCAGCTGAGGTTGCAGCCGGTGTTGACGTTCAGCACCACGGTGTTGAGCGCGGTGCGGGTGACCTTCTTGATGCCGCCAAATTCTTGTGAAGAAAGAGGGGTGAGCGGCGAGCCGTCGCTGACCAGCTCCAGCGCGATCAGCTCGCGCAGGGTCTCGTCGATCTCGTTGGCCTCGAAGCGCCCGGCCAGGCGCTGCGTCAGCTCGTCCGGCGAGCAGGCGTGCCCGCGCAGGGCATCGATGATCCCGCCGGTCAGCTCGTCGCTGGCGAACAGCGAGGAGCTGGGGATGTGGAACAACAGGCGGTCGGCGTCCACCCGCACTTCGTGCAGGTTGCGTTCGACCAGATTCAAGATGGCGCCCATGGCGACCTCCCGGAACTTGCTTGGTACGCCCCGCCCGCGGGCGGGGGTTCATGCGTTCAGTTCATCCCACCCCGGATCACGGAATGGGCGGGTTGTTCCAGCGCTGCACAGTGACGATCATGTGGCCTTCGCCCTGGTGCGTCTTGCCGGCGTCGTCCACGGCGGCGATCACCTTCAGGTTGCCGGCGTTGTTGGTCATCATCTTGCGCTCGGGGTTGGGGCCGGCGTCGCCCGGGGTGAAGATGCCGGTATCGGCGTCCATCACACCGGCGAACTTGACGTCCTGGTCTTCCTTGGCGCGGTCGTCGAAGGGCTCCACCGACCACTTGGCCGGGAACACGCCGATGCGGAACGGCTTGCCGTCGGCGCCCTTGCCCCAGGCCTCGGCGTCGAAGCTGCCCTGCACCTTGGGCGTGGAACCGCCGTTGCCGCCGATGCGCGAGACGGAGAACTCCGGCACCACCTTGACCTCGGCTATGTCCTGGTAGACCGCCAGGCTGCCGCCCTTGGCGCTGCCGACGCTGACTTCACGCTCGCCAGCGGCGGCCGAGGCGGCGGCCTTGACCTTCACGGTCACGCGCTCGGGGGTTTCCGAGACCACGGAGATCACCTCCACGCCCTTGCCGAACGACGGCTTGCCCTTCAGCCCGCTGCCGATGACGCTGACCTCGGCCTCGCTGCCGGCCTTGAGGAACGCCGGCTGCACGCCCAGCACGTGGCTGGTGCCCTTCTGCGCGGCGACGAAGTCCAGCCCGCGCTCGTCATGGGCCTTGTCGAACATGCGGCCCTGCATCTGGCCCTTGAGCGCCGCGAACACCTGGCGCAGGGTCACGTCGCCGACCTTCACGTTGCCGCGCCACTCGTAGCCGTTGTACAGCACCGCGCTGCCCTCGCCGTCGAACGGCGTGCCGTCGGCGTACCGGCCCTTGACGCTGACCTTGAACTGGTCGTCCGCGCCGCCGGAAACGCTCATGGTGCCGGCCACGTCGCCCTTGCCCGGCATGTGCCCGGCGAAGCTCCACTCGCCGGCCAGGGACTCGGCCTTGGGCCGGCTCTTCTGCCAGTCGCTCCAGGCCTTGCTGTCCAGCGGGTAGCGCTTGGCCAGCTCGGGGACCATCTCCTTCTTCGCCAGGTCGAACCAGTCGCGGTCGCGGGACAGCGCCTGGTACTCCAGCGACGGCCAGCGGCCCAGGTGGAAGTTCACCAGCTTCTCCCACTCCGCCGCCGGGCGGCGCTGCAGGGCGATGCGCGCGGCCGAGTGGCAGCGGGCGCACATCTGCTCGAAGTTGGTATCGAAGTGCTCGACGGTGTTCAACCGGCGCTCCAGGGCGTAGCGCACGCCGTCGGTCTCGCTGGGCGCCAGGCCCTGCTTGTCGGCGAGGAACTTGACCACCGCGCGGCGATCCTCGTCGCTGATCTTCAGGCCGTACATCACCTGCATCCGCGCGATGCTCATCAGCCAGCCCTCCGGCGTCTTGCGCTGGTGGCTGATGCGGCTCAGGGAATTGTTGCCCTCAGGGGTGTGGCACGCCATGCACTTGGCGTTGATGATGGTCTGGCCATCGGCGGCATGGGCCGGTTGCTGTAGCGCCATGGCCAGCGTGGCCAGGGCTCCGGCGCCCAGGTAGTGCCGAAGTCGTGTCATCTTCAAGATCAGGCCTCCTCGGTGTTTCTTGTTGAAATTGTTCTGTGCCCACCGCTGGGCGAACAGCTGGTTCCGTCTAGCTCTCCAGCTGTTTAGCAGGTTGTGTGCCACTACCCTGGAAGCCCCGTCGAATCAGGCTTTCGACGGTATTCCGGCCCACCCTGCGACAAGTTGGCGCGTCTAATTTCGCGATTGCTGTCTAACTCTGAGACAGGCCATCGAGGCGCGCCTGGGATGCAGTATGGACGCGCTTGCGCGATACGCCCGCGCCGGGCAGCAGCAAGGCGCCGAGCAGCATGCAGGCCAGCCCCAGCCAGACGAACGACAGCAGCGGGTAGCTGCGGATCACCACCAGGCTCTCGATGGCCTCGCCCTTCTGCCCCATAAGCCGCGGCGAGGCCGGCACCCACACCTGCAGGTCGCCCAGCCAGCCGCGGATGATGAAGGGGTGCAGCACGTAGCCGCGGTCCGAGGCGAAGCGCGCGTAGTGGTAGTCGAGGATTTCGCACAGCTGGCGCACCGGGCCCTGGTAGGCCGGCGGGTTGCCGCGGCTGTCCTGGAACAGCGCGTGGCCCTCCAACTGGCGACCGCCCTCGCGCAGCTCCACCCGCGCCACCGAGTGGTAGCCGGCGCGGTCCGCCCGGGTACTGTCGGGCAGTACCCGCAACTGCATGCCGTTGGCCAGCGCCTGCCACTGCTCGAAAGAGGCGCCGGGCGGGATGGTCACCTGCAGGTAGGTGTTCAGCGCCGTGGCCGCCAGCCCGCCGACCAGGGCGACCACCGCGCCGCCATGGATCAGCGCCACACCGCCGCTGTAGCGCAGGTTGCCCAGGCGCCGGCTGCGCCACAGGGCTAGCACGCACCAGAAGGCGCAGGACGCCAGCAGGAAGGCCCCGCCCAGCAGCGCCGCATCCAGCCAGGGCAGCACCACCACGATGTTCTGCGAAAGCATGCCCTGGCCGCTGTAGCCGGCGCTCAGCCAGCCGCCGTGCCAACCCACCAGCAGCATGGCCACGGCCATCGCCAGGCTCGCCAGCAACGCCAGCTTCGGCCAGCCGCTGCGGCGCAGGAAGCTGTAGCCGCCGACCAGGCCGAGCAGGCCCAGCAGCGGCAGCAGCCAGCGCACCAGGCCGTAGCCGTCCACGTCCCACTGGTCGAAGGCGCGGCGCAGGCCGTTCATCTCGTCGGTGGTGGCCCAGGCGGTAAGCGTCTCGAAGAACGGCTTGAGGTCGCTCGGCCGCTCCAGCCCCAGCCATTCATAGAGGTGCGCTTGCAGTAGCGCGCCCAGGGCCAGCAATGCGCTGCCGGCGAACAGGTAGATGGCCAGGTCCATGGTCCAGTCCGAACGCGTCTTGCGCCCCGCCGTGCGCGGCGCCCGCAGCGTCGCCCAGCCGGCCAGGGCCAGCAGCACCGCCGCCAGGCCCAGGTGGGCCAGCCAGGAGGTGGTGCCTATGTAGCGGTGCGAGCTGGCCAGCACCGTGCTGCGGGTAACGGCCAGGGCGCCGCAGGCCATGGCCGCCGCCAGCAGGCTGAGCAGCGGCAGCAGGCGCCGGTTGGCCCCGTCCGGGCGCCAGCGCCGCGCGCCGTGCAGCACCGCGCCGAGCAGCGCCCAGACCACGAAGGCCGAGGTCTGCACCGGGTCCCAGTGCCACAGCTGGCCAAAGGTGAAGTCCTCCATGGCCCAGGCCATGCCCGCGCCGATGCCGGCGCTGAGCACCAGCCAGGCGCGCCGGCCGTAGCGCAGGGCCACGGCGGCGTAGGCCTCGCCACCACCGCCCAGGGCATCCAGCGCCGCCCCGGCCGGCGCCAGGGCCCAGGCGTAGGCGGCCAACACCAGGGGCGCGTGGAAGGCCATCCAGAAGGTCTGCAGGTGGGCGTTCATGCCCTGGCTGGGCTGCGCCGCCAGCCAGTCCGCCGGCGTTGCGGAAAAGGGTCCGAGCCAGGCCGCGGTAGCCACATACCAGGCGGCCACCAGCGCCATGCCGCGCCCGGCCCAGCCGGCCTGGCGCGCCTGGCCGGCGGCGATGCCCGTGCAGAAGGTCGCCAGCAGCAGCACGGTGCCCTCGTCGCCGCCCCAGAGGTTGGCCATCTTCAGGTAGCCGGGCAGCCCGGCGCTGCTATAGAGCCAGGCGTAGCGCAGCTGGAAATGGTCGGCCAGCAGGTGCAGGGCCAGCACCAGGCAGGCGCCGCACAGCGCCCCCAGGGCCAGCGGCCAGGCCGGGGAACGCCACTGAGGCCGCGCGGCGCCGAGGACGATGAGCACGGCGGCGATCCACAGCCAGGCGTTGCCCAGCAACGGCAGGAACCAGAGCAGCAGGCAGGTGGCGACCAGGGCGCCAAACCCGGGCAACACGGGCAACGGAGTGAACGTCCTCTTCAAATCGGGCCTCCTTGGAATGTCTCCCGCTTGTGTCCGCGGGATTGCGCATCCGGGCCTCTACATATTGTGTGCCAGCGCCGAAAACACCTTGCGCGACAGTGGCTTGGCGCAAAGCCGGGGGCGGCGCGGCGTTGCAATTCGCGACAGCCATTGCAGCCTGAGACAGCTCCCTTAGTTCTAGCCGATCCGCCGCGGCTGGATATCTGGAAGATGGCGTTTATGCTTCTAGATGGCCCGCACGCCTTGCCGGGCCAGCCTGAAGCCTGTCTGCAGTCTCGCTTCGACTATCCGTGTTCCGCTGCATCAACCCCATGGCCCGAGTGCGGCAACGGTGGTCAAGGACTCCGGCCCATCACAAGAACAAGACGGAGAAGAACATGGCGCAGACCTACAGCCCGACCGCGGGCAACACACCCCACAACGGCATCACCCGGGAGGAGCGCAAGGTCATCTTCGCCTCCTCCCTGGGCACCGTCTTCGAATGGTACGACTTCTACCTCTACGGCTCGCTAGCGGCGATCATCGCCAAGCACTTCTTCGCCGGGGTCAACGAGACGACCGCCTTCATCTTCGCCCTGCTCGCCTTCGCCGCCGGCTTCGCGGTGCGCCCCTTCGGCGCCATCGTGTTCGGTCGTCTGGGCGATTTAGTGGGACGCAAGTACACCTTCCTCATCACCATCGTCATCATGGGCATCTCCACCGCCGTGGTGGGCATGCTGCCCAGCTACGCCAGCATAGGCGTGGCGGCGCCGATCATCCTCATCAGCCTGCGCCTGCTGCAGGGCCTGGCGCTGGGCGGCGAGTACGGCGGCGCGGCGACCTACGTGGCCGAGCACGCGCCCAAGGGCAAGCGCGGCTTCTTCACCTCGTGGATCCAGACCACCGCCACCCTTGGCCTGTTCCTCTCGCTGCTGGTGATCATGGCCTGCCGCACCGTCATGGGCACCGAGGCCTTCGAGGACTGGGGCTGGCGCATCCCCTTCCTGCTCTCCATCCTGCTGCTGGCCATCTCGGTGTACATCCGCCTGCAACTCTCCGAGTCGCCGGTGTTCAAGCGCATGAAGGAAGAAGGCAAGGCGTCCAAGGCGCCGCTGACCGAATCCTTCGCCCGCTGGGACAACCTCAAGGTGGTGATCATGGCGCTGCTCGGCGGCACCGCCGGCCAGGCCGTGGTCTGGTACACCGGGCAGTTCTACGCGCTGTTCTTCCTGCTGCAGACGCTGAAGATAGACGCGCAGACCGCCAACCTGCTGATCGCCGGCTCGCTGCTGCTGGGCACGCCCTTCTTCGTGTTCTTCGGCAGCCTGTCCGACCGCATCGGGCGCAAGAAGATCGTCATGGCCGGCTGCATCCTCGCGGCCCTGACCTACTTCCCGATCTTCAAGGGCCTGACCGAGTTCGGTAACCCCGAGGTATTCGCCGCCCAGGAGAAGAACCCGGTCACCGTGGTCGCCGACCCGTCCGCCTGCGCCTTCCAGTTCGACCCGGTGGGCAAGGCCAGATTCACCAGCTCCTGCGACCTGGCCAAGAGCCTGCTGGCGAAGAAAGCCATCCCCTACGAGAACGTCAAGGCCGAAACCGGC
Source organism: Pseudomonas citronellolis (assembly GCF_001586155.1). Classification (NCBI taxonomy): domain Bacteria; kingdom Pseudomonadati; phylum Pseudomonadota; class Gammaproteobacteria; order Pseudomonadales; family Pseudomonadaceae; genus Pseudomonas; species Pseudomonas citronellolis. The sequence goes on along the minus strand of NZ_CP014158.1, from coordinate 3,289,757 downwards.
GCCGTGGCCCAGATACACATCGGCGACAAGGTCATCGCCAGCTTCGAGGGCGGCAGCCTGCCCGCGGCGGACTTCAAGGCGCAGTCCGAGGCCTTCACCGCGCAGATGGGCGCCGCGCTCAAGGACGCCGGCTACCCCGAGAAGGCCGACCCGGCCAAGACCAACCACCTGGCGGTGCTGTTGCTGCTGACCGTGCTGGTGATCTACGTGACCATGGTCTACGGCCCCATCGCCGCCTGGCTGGTGGAACTCTTCCCGGCGCGCATCCGCTACACCTCCATGTCGCTGCCCTACCACATCGGCAACGGCTGGTTCGGCGGCTTCCTGCCCACCGTGGCCTTCGCCATGGTGGCGGCCACCGGCGACATCTACTACGGCCTCTGGTACCCCATCGTCATCGCGGTGATGACGGCCATCCTCGGCACCTTCTTCCTCCCGGAAACCAAGGACCGCGAAATCCACCACGCCTGAGCCGCGCCCGCCTCGCGAAACAGCCCGCCCCGCGCGGGCTGTTTCGTTGGAGGCTGTCTCAGGGCTGTCGCAAGCTGCGACAGCGGGGCGCGGAATTGCTCGGCTCTTTTTCGATTAAATCGTTTTGATTCAATAAGTTGAATGAAATTGACCGGCTTGGCATAGCGGTTGCGATAGCTGCCTGGACAACTCAACAAGAGGCAACCGCAATGCTCGCTTCCCTGCCCATCAAGCCCGAATCCCGCGCCTTCCTGCAGCGCGCGCCGAAGATGCTCATCGGTGCCGATTGGACCGGTGCCGCCGATGGCGCCCTCATGGACCTGCGCAATCCGGCCACCGGCGAAGTGCTCTGCCAGGTGCCCTCCGCCAGCGCCGCCGACGTCGACCGCGCCGTGCGCGCCGCCCGTCAGGCCTTCGACGATTCGCCCTGGAGCCGCATGCGTCCGCGCGAGCGGCAGAACCTGCTGTGGAAGCTCGCCGACCTGATGGAACGCGACGCCGACCTGCTGGCCGAACTGGAATGCCTGAACAACGGCAAGAGCGCCGCCGTGGCGCGGGTGATGGACGTGCAGTTGGGCATCGACTTCCTGCGCTACATGGCCGGCTGGGCCACCAAGATCGAAGGCTCCAGCGTCGAGGTGTCCATGCCGCTGATGCCCAATGACGACTTCCACGGCTTCATCCGCCGCGAGGCCGTGGGCGTGGTCGGCGCCATCGTCGCCTGGAACTTCCCCCTGCTGCTGGCCTGCTGGAAGCTCGGCCCGGCGCTGGCCACCGGCTGCAGCGTGGTGCTCAAGCCCGCCGACGAAACCCCGCTCAGCGCCCTGAAGCTGGCCGAGCTGGCCCTGGAGGCCGGCTACCCGGCGGGCGTGTTCAACGTGGTCACCGGCACCGGCGTCAACGCCGGCGCCGCCCTCACCCACCACCCGCTGGTGGACAAGCTGACCTTCACCGGCTCCACCGCCGTGGGCAAGGAAATCGGCAAGGCGGCCATGGACAACATGACCCGCGTGACCCTGGAACTGGGCGGCAAGTCGCCGACCATCGTCCTCGCCGACGCCGACCTGAACAGCGCCGCCGCCGGCGCCGCCCAGGCCATCTTCTTCAACCAGGGCCAGGTGTGCTGCGCCGGCTCGCGGCTGTACGTGCAGCGCAAGCACTTCGACAACGTGGTGGCCGACATCGCCGGCATCGCCAACGGCATGAAGCTGGGCAACGGCCTGGACCCGAGCGTGGACATGGGCCCGCTGATCTCCGCCCGCCAGCAGCAGCGCGTGCACAACTACATCGAACTGGGCCGCGAGAAAGGCGCCACCATCGCCTGCGGCGGCGAACAGTTCGGCCCCGGCTACTTCGTGAAACCGACGGTGATCGTCGACGTCGACCAGAAGAACCCGCTGGTGCAGGAAGAAATCTTCGGCCCGGTGCTGGTGGCCATGCCCTTCGACGACCTCGACGAAGCCATCCGCCTGGCCAACGACAGCCCCTACGGCCTGGGCGCCAGCATCTGGTCCAACGACCTGGGCGCGGTGCACCGGATGATCCCGAAGATCAAGTCCGGCTCGGTCTGGGTCAACTGCCACAGCGCCCTGGACCCGGCCCTGCCCTTCGGCGGCTACAAGATGTCCGGCCTGGGCCGCGAAATGGGCGCCGCCGCCATCGAGCACTACACCGAGGTGAAATCGGTGCTGATCAAGCTGTAAGGCAAAAGGTCCTACCGCGTCCGGCGCGTTACCCCCTGCGCCGGCGTTTTCATCCCCCGGCTGCGCGAGTGGTCGGGGGATTTTTTTGCCCGCGGCGGCATCAACCTGTAGGAGGACTCCGTCCGCGATCCTCCCCGTCATCCTAGGCGCCGAGGTGCTTTCGTAGGATGGGTTGAGCTTGCGAAACCCATGCGGTGGTGGCGATGGGTATCGCTTCGCTCAACCCATCCTACGACGGCGGCAGCGTCGTGCCTTACGGCGATACGTAGGGCGAATAACGCGAAGCGTTATCCGCCGTTCGGAGGGCCCATCTGACGCCCGGTTGATCATGCCGCTCGGAATGGCGGCGTATAACCGCGAACGGTTATACGCCCTACATCCCCGTCAGCCCGCCGCGAGCCCCTGCAAGTAGGCGCAGAACATATCCGCCATCGCCCCGGCATAACGCTCGATTTCCTCCTCCGTGCGCGGCGCTTCGGAGAACTGCTTGCCCACCGCGCTGAGCGTGGTGGTGACCAGGTCCACGGCCAGTGCCCGCGCCTCGTTCGACGCATCGGGCAGCACGTCCTCCATGAAGGCCTGGAAGATGCACTCGCCGGCCGCCTTGGCCTCCCGCGCCTCGGGGGCGTCGCGGTACAGCGGCGCGGCGTCGCTGAGCGCGGTGCGGACCGCCGCTTCCTCGCATTCCGAGCGGACGAACGCGTGCACCAGCGTGCGCAGGCGCGCCAGGGGCGGTTGCCGGGAGTCTTCGAGGATGCCGCGCAGCATCTCGCCGGTCTGGCGCCATTCGTCGCTCTGCAGGCGGAACAGGATCGCCGCCTTGTTCGGGAAGTACTGGTACAGCGAGCCGACGCTGACGCCGGCCCGCTCGGCCACCCGCGCGGTGGTGAAGCGCTGTGCGCCCTCCTTAGCCAAAACCTGAACAGCGGCGTCGAGAATGGCGGCGACCAGCTCGGTCGAGCGGGCCTGGCGCGGCTGCTTGCGCGAGGAAATCCGCGGGCTGCGGCGTTCGCTCATGGGGTGCTCCGGGAATGCGAATAGTGAAACCTGACGAATTCGTCGCATTCTAGTCGGGCGCCCTGGAGCGCTCAACCAACCTTCGGAGTCCCCGCATGAGCACCCTCACCACCGCCCCCGTCGCCCCACTGCTGGAACGCCTGTTCGCCGAGGCCGATGCCAGCGAGCCGGGCAGAAGCCCCGCCGTCACCGGCCTGTCCGGCGAGGAACTGGCGCGCCTGATGGCCAGCAAGACCGAGTACCGCGAGCTCTACGGACGCCTGAAGGACCTGCCGCTCCCCGTCTCGCGCGCCACCGGCGTGCTGCTCTACATGCTGGCGCGCAGTTGCCAGGCACGCAGCATCGTCGAGTTCGGCACCTCCTTCGGCATTTCCACCCTGCACCTCGCCGCGGCCCTGCGCGACAACGGCGGCGGCCGCCTGATCGGCAGCGAGTTCGAAGCCTCCAAGGTGCTGCGCGCCCAGGCCAACCTGAATGCCGCAGGCCTCGCCGACCTGGTGGAAATCCGCGAGGGCGATGCCCTGCAAACCCTGGCGCGCGACCTGCCGCAGCGTATCGACCTGCTGCTGCTCGACGGCGCCAAGGCGCTCTACCCGGAAATCCTCGCCCTGCTGGAAAGCCGCCTGCGGCCCGGCGCGCTGATCGTCGCCGACAACGCCGACCACAGCCCGGAGTACCTGGCGCGAGTACGCGACATCGGCAACGGCTACCTGTCGGTGCCCTTCGCCGAAGACGTCGAGCTGAGCCTGCGGCTAGGCTGAGCGAGCGCTGCTATCCCGCCGGCCCATGGCCGGCGGGAGGCGGGGGAACGGCGAATCCGCTAGAGTGCCCTCTCCACCCGACATGACCAGGCACAGCCAATGGACGTAGCAGCAATCCGCCAGGCCCTTCCCGACGACGCACCCGCCATCGCCCGGCTGGTGGACGAGGCCTACAGCCCCTATATCCCGCGCATGGGCCGCAAGCCCGCGCCCATGCTCGACGACTACCGGCAGGTGATCGCCGAAGCCGATGCGTTCGTGTGTACCCGCGATGGCGAAGTCGCCGGCGTGCTGGTGCTGCGCCCCCAGGGGCCGGCATTGCTGCTGGAGAACATCGCGGTGGCGCCGGCGTTCAAGGGCCAGGGCATCGGCAAGGCGTTGCTGGCGTTCTGCGAGGAACGTGCGCGGGCCCAGGGCTTCCAGGCCATCGAGCTGTACACCAACCAGCTGATGACCGAGAACATCGCCCTTTACACGAAGCTGGGCTACCGCGAAACGCACCGGGCCACGGAGAACGGGTTTGCCCGGGTGTTCATGCGCAAGGCCATTGCGGGCCAGGGGCTGTAGTTCTTTCTTCCTACGCCGTCTCCCTTCTTCCGCATCGGTGCCCGTTGCGGGAAATATCCGATACTCTCCTGCAGCGTGTTTCTGCCCTTGTTGCGCTACCGGCCGGTTCCTAAGCTGCGCCGGTCGCGGCTCATCCGCGACCGGGTTTGACAGCCTGAAGAAACGGCGCGATTGCCCTCCGAGGTGCATGCGAAAGCGGCGAACGCTTTTTGCAGGCCCTCTCGTGTCCGCGGTTCGTACCGCAAGTGTCATGGCAGATCGCGCGGGGAGACCTTCGGGTCTGCCGGCTCCGTTTCCCGGTCTGTCAACCCCGCGCGGTCTGCCTCCATTGGTTGACAGCTTTGGCGGCAGCTCCTGAATCCAACGAAACGGAGCAGCTCTAGATGACCAATTCCAACAATCTGATCGTCCTCCCCAGCAACACCCATCCCGTCGAAATCCCCGCCGCCGACGGCCAGCCCGGCCTGACGCTCACCTGGCCGATTCCCACGCAGCCAGCCGCCGACCAAGGCATTCTCCTGGCCGAAAGCTGGCTGGCCGGCGAAGCCGACGGCTACCTGTGGACGCGCCTCGTCCATGGGCGCATAGAGCACATGGACAACTGGCGGCGAATGGCCTTCGAGATCGGCTTCCTGACGCGCCTGCAACAGCGGCTGGGGCGAATGCCGGAGTGACGCGCTTTTCGCTTTTCGTAGGAGCGAGCTTGCTCGCGAACAGGAGTTGCCGGGGACTTTTGGTGCTGGCCTCAAGAGCGCCCTCTCCCCAACCCTCTCCCGCAAGCGGGAGAGGGGGCCGTCCGTGCAGAGAAGAGGCCTGGCTTTAGCCGACAATCTCTGTGCTAGCCGGCTGACTCCAGAGCACCAACGTCTGCCCAACGATTCCCTCTCCCTTCAGGGCGGGGCGCGCAGCCGAGGGTTAGGGAGAGGGGCGGCGTTGAACCGGTGCGCAGATATCACCGGCCAGTTCGCGAGCAAGCTCGCTCTTGCTCTGGCTTTGGGACTTCCAGAGAAATACCCGAGCGCACCGAAACGCCCCTTCAGAAGGCCGAGCGAAACCCGCGCTCAGGAGGTCATGCGACATGGATGTCGCGAGAGCCCCGCGGGCTGCAGAGATGTACGCTCGTGGGGGGGACGCCTAGTTCGGACCTCGTGGCTGGGGAGTTCGTTATGAAAAATGCCGTTTCTCCCATGGAGAAAAACGGCATCAGGCCCATACTAACCAGCCAACTCCCCACACAGATCCAGGCCAAACCAACGCTCTGCCTCTTCCACATCCAACCCCGCGCCCAATAAAGCAAACAACTTAGCCAGAGCCGCCTCACGGGTCATACCGCCACCAGACACCAAACCGGTGTCGCGCAAGCGACTGCCGGCCGCATAGGTATCGAACACCACACTACCCGCCGGACACTGACTGATGGCAGCCAGCAGCACCCCACGCTTACGGGCCGCGCCCAGCGCAGCAAGCAAGGCTTCATTGTCGGAAGGCCCGGTGCCACTGCCATAGCACTCCAGCAGCAGCCCCTGCACACCGCTATTCAGTACAGCCTCCAACTGCTCAGCCTGCAGACCGGGGAACAACGGCTGCACAGCCAGCCTCACCGGCTGACGCGGCTGGCGGTAATCCAGGGCCGGCGGCACCTGCCCCACGCGCTGACCATCACGCTGACGCGGCAGCGTGGCAAAGGCGTCGAAGGCCTCACTGTGCAGCTTGGTAGCCCGCGCACCGTGCAGCAGCGCGCCACCGAAGTAGAGCTGCACACCAATGGCCTGGCCACCTTCCAGCACGTCCAGAGCACCGCCAAGGTTGGCCCAGGCATCGCTGCCCGGCGCACCGGCGGGCAACATGGAGCCGGTCAGCAACACCGGCACATCCAGCCCCAGCAGCAGAAACGACAGCGCCGCCGCGGTATAGGCCAGCGTATCGGTGCCATGCAGCACCAGCACGCCGTCATGGCCGCCCTGCTCCACCGCGTCGACTATGGCGTCGCGCATGGCCAGCCAGTTCGCCTGCTGCATGTTGGCGCTGTCCAGCAGCGGCTGCATTTCCCGGAAGGCCCAGGCGAAGGTCGGCTGCCGGCCGCTGCCGGCCAGCCACTCGCGCATGCGCGCCTCGAAGCCGCTGGCCGGGGCCAGGCCTTCGGAGGTCTGCAGCATGCCAATGGTGCCGCCGGTGTAGAGGACGAAGAGGTTCTTGACTGCGCGCATGGGCTGATCCTGCGTTCTTGTAGTGGCGCGGGCCGACCGCCGGGACGGCCCGCGCGGCCGTCAGCCCTGCGCCTGCGGCAGGCCGGCGGGGATTTCGCGGGCGGCCTCGGCGCGCTGGCTGGCCGGCCAGGCTTCGCGGTCCAGGTCGAGGTCGGCGAACTGGGCGGAGTCGAACACCGGCTGCTGAACGCCGGCGCGACGCTGTGCATCGTAATCGCCCATCACCCGCAGGCCAACCTTGAACAGCAGCGCCAGGGCCAGCAGGTTGACGAAGGCCAGGCAGGTCATGGTGATGTCGGCGAAGGCGAACACGGTGGACAGGTTCTGTACCGAGCCCCAGACGATCAGCGCCAGCACCAGGGCGCGGTAGCCGATCAGCACCAGGCGGTTGCGGCTGAGGAACTGCAGGCTGTTCTCGCCCAGGTAGTAGTTGTAGAGGATGCAGGTGAAGACGAACAGCGACAGCGCGACGCTGACGAACAGCCGGCCCCAGTCGCCGACCACCGCGGCCAGGGAGTTCTGCGTGAGGACGATGCCGTCGCCTTCGAAGCCCGGGGTGTAGAAGCCCGAGAGCAGGATCAGCAGCGCGGTGCAGGTGCAGATGACGAAGGTGTCGAGGAACACGCTGAAGGCCTGCACCACGCCCTGGGACGCCGGGTGGCGCACGGCGGCCACGGCGGCGACGTTGGGCGCGCTGCCCAGGCCGGCCTCGTTGGCGAACACGCCGCGCTTCACGCCCATGACGATGGCGCTGCCGAGCAGGCCGCCGAAGGCCGGGTCGAGGCCGAAGGCGCTCTTGAAGATGGTTTCCAGCATGGCCGGCACGTGCTCGATCTGGCTGCCGATCACGTACAGGGTCACGCCGATGTAGGCCAGGGTCTTGACCGGCACCAGCAGGTCGGACACCGCGGCGATGCGCTTGATGCCGCCGATGAAGACGATGGCCAGCAGCACGGCCAGGGCGATGCCGGTGTGCTGCGGGGCGAAGCCGAAGGCGTTCTGCAGCGAATGGGTCACGGTGTAGGACTGCAGGCCGTTGAAGGCGAAGCCGTAGGTCACCAGCAGCAGCACCGAGAACACCACGGCCATGCCCTTGAGCTTCAGGCCGTGCTGGATGTAGTACGCCGGGCCGCCGCGGTACAGGCCGTCGCCGTCGGCGCGCTTGTAGACCTGGGCCAGGGTGCACTCGAAGAAGCTGCTGGACATGCCCACCAGCGCGGTCACCCACATCCAGAACACCGCGCCCGGGCCGCCGAGGGTCACGGCGATGCCGACGCCGGCGATGTTGCCCGCGCCCACGCGCCCGGCGAGGCTCAGCATCAGCGCCTGGAACGAGCTCAGCTGGCCGGCCTGGCCGCGGATGGACTCCTTGAACACGCCGAACATGTGGCCGAAATGGCGGAACTGGACGAACCGGGAGCGCAGGGTGAAGTAGCTGCCGAGTCCGACGATGAGCACGATGAGAACCTTCCCGGAAAGGAAGTCGTTGAGCGCTTCGAGCATGGGGTGTGACCTCGATTCTTGTTCTTCGGTTGGAAGAGAGGCGCCAGGCGCGCGGGTTGGGCCTGGCGCTGGCGGGCAAGGTTGGCCAAGACGAGGGGACGTGACAATTTCGCATCTTGTTACGCTCTGGCGCGAGTTGATGCTAGGCTTGCGCCACTCGCATCACACCGGAATACCGTCGATGTCCGATCACCTGGGCGAAAACCTCAAGCTCGCCTGCAGCCATTACCGCTCCATCTCCGAGGTCTGCCGCCAGTTGCAGATCAACCGCGCGCAGTTCAACAAGTACCTTAGCGGGCAGAGCCGCCCCACCCCGTTCAACCTCAAGCGCATCGGCGATTTCTTCGGCGTCGAGGACTACGAGCTGGGCCTGCCGCCGGAGCAGTTCGCCCGCCTGATCGGCGCCCGCGCAAGCCAGGCCGGCACGCAGGCGAACGACCCGCTGCTGCGCCTGCTCGAACCGCTGCGCGAACAGGCCGGCAACCTGTCGCGCTACTGCGGCTACTACTTCGAATACTCCAACTGCATGTCGGTGCCCGGCTCCATCCTGCTGTCGCTGGTGCACCTGTGGGAGGAGGACGGCAACTTCCTGTTCGAGCGCCAGGAGCGCCAGGAACGCTCCAGCAGCACCGACGTGCAGGCCGAGGACTGGGTGCGCTGCCGCTACCTGGGCGCGGCCTTCCAGCTGCAGGACCGGCTGTTCCTGATCGACTACGAATCGCTCACCGTCAACGAGATGAGCCAGACCATCCTCATCCCCAGCTTCAAGAGCCGCATCACCCGCCTCAACGGCCTGAAGACCGGCGTCTCCAGCGGCGACCGGCGCACCCCGGCGTGCACCCGGGTGGTCTGGGAATACCTGGGCGCGGAGATCAACCGGATCAACGCCTACCGCCAGGTGAAGCTGTACCGCCCGGACGACCCGCGCATCGACGACGACGTGCGCGAGCGCCTGAGCGTGGGGCCGATCCGCAACGGCCTGTTCGAGATCGAATGACCGCCGCGATCAGGCTCCGGGCGCGGGCCTGATCCAGTCGCACAAGTTCTTCGGAATATTCCCTCCCAACTATTCAGCGAGGCCGATAAGTGCCTGCCTGTAAATTAATTTTCAGGCAACACGAAAAGTAAAAACCGATTTCCAGACAGCAGCGCTTTCCAGGCACAAGCGCAGCGGGGCCCGCCGCCATGTCCGATGAACCCTCCCATTTGCTGCTCGGCGCCATCGCCCGCGCCCGCCCGGGTTATTCCCCGGCCTTCCGCAAGCTGGCCGACTTCGTGCTGAACAACGCGCTGGCGGTCTCCACCATGAACATCGACGAGCTGGCCAGGGCCGCCGGCGTCTCGGTCGCCACCATCAACCGCTTCGCCCACCGTTGCGGCTGCGACGGCTACCCGCCCTTCCGCGCCACGCTGCGCAAGCTCTACGAAAGCGCCTACGCCCCGGTGGAGAAGCTGCGCCTGGGCCTTGCGCGGGACATCGGCGCCGCCGGCGTCGTGCGCGAATCCCTCGACAGCGCCGCCGGCAACATCCGCCGCAGCCACGGACTGCTGCGGGACGAGCAGGTGCGCCGCGCCGTCGAGCTGGTCGCCAACGCCAGCCAGGTGTACGTCGCCGGCCTCGGCGTCAGCGCCATCCACGCGGCCTTCGCCGCCAACTGCCTGGAGCCGTTCCGCGCCGGGGTCAAGGACCTCGCCGCCATGGGCGGCGTCGAGTCGGCCCTGCGGCGGATCAACGTGCTGCGCGCAGGCGACCTGGTGATCGGCATCGCCCTGCCCCGCTATTCCCGCGGCATCGTCGAACTGCTCGGCCTGGCCCGCCAGCGCGGCTGCAAGGTGCTGGCCCTCACCGACGGCCCGGCCTCGCCCATCGCAGCGCTGGCCGACACCGCGCTCTATGCCGTTGCGGAGCACCCGCTGCTGTACGCCTCCAACGCCGGCATGGTCGCGCTCATCGAGGCCCTGGGCGCGGCATTGGCCCAGCACACCGGGGATTCGCTCGAAGCCATCAGCGCCCAGACCGAACGGCTGCTGCCCTACCTCTACCTGGACGAGCCTCCGTAGCCCGCCCTTGCACGCACATGCGGGGCCCCGCGTTCGCCGGGCCCCTCACCACACTTCGCATTCAGGAGCAGTAACGATGGGCGTCTGGGAAAACCGATTCGAGCGGGGCTGGTTCCTCGTCTTCATGTTCATGTACGGGCTGATCATGCTGCCGCTGCCCTGGTACTACAGCGAAACCTACGTGGCCGGCCCCTGGGGCGTGCCGCTGTTTCTCTTCGGCTGGATCGTCCACGGCGGCGTGGTCATCGCACTCACCGCGCTGTTCGCCGTGCAATGCCTGAAGCGCCCGGAATACCGCGGCTTCCAGGCGAAACAGGAAGGAGCCGACGCGCATGTCTGACATCGATCATCTGCTGACGCCCACGCCCGGCCCCTTCCTGCTGACCATGGGCGTCTATTTCCTGGTCATCGCCGCCATCGGCTACGTCGCCGCGCGCCAGACGCGCAACATGAAGGAATTCCTGGTGATGGGCGGCAAGGCCGGCGCCATCGTCTCGGGCATCGCCTATTTCGCCACCCAGTACAGCATGAGCACCTTCATGGGCGTGCCGGCCATCGCCTACGGCAACGGTTTCGCCGGGATGAGCATCACCATCCCCGGGGTGGCCTTCTCCATGCTGATCCCCGCGCTGCTGGTCGGCCGCCGGCTGATGGAGCTGGGCCGGCGCAACCACTACCTGACCATGAGCGACTACCTGGCCGACCGCTACCAGTCCTCGCCGATGCGCGCCATCCACGCCATCGCCATGGTGGTGTTCCTGGTCGCCATGACCGGCGCGCAACTGGTGGGCGCCGGCATCATCGTCAAGACCTTCACCGGCTACCCGGAGTGGGTCGGCGTGGTGGTGACCGGCGGCATCGTGATCCTCTACTGCATGTACGGCGGCATGCGCGGCGCCATGCTCACCGACGTGTTGCAGGGCAGCCTGATGGTGCTCACCGCGGTGGTCACCTTCGTCATCTCCGTCCGCGCCGGCGGCGGCCTGGAGGCCATCAACGCGCAGCTGGCGGCGGACAGCCCCGGCCACCTCGCCCACCCCGGCAGCAAGGGCGAGTACGGCTGGAGCGTCTACGTCACCATGATCCTGATGTGGAGCTTCTTCACCATCGGCCAGCCGACGCTGTTCACCAAGTTCTACGCCATGAAGAGCCACGCCGTGCTGTTCAAGAGCGTGCTGCTGGGCACTCTGGGCATGCTGGTCTCGGCCACCCTGATCGAGTGGGCCGGGGTCAACGCCTTCGTCTCGCTGCCGGGCCTCGTCGGCCGCGACGCCGACTTCGTGGTGCCGATGCTGCTGCAGCGCTCGCTGGACCCGATCCTGGCCTCGGTCATGATCGCCGGCATCGTCTCGGCGGGCATGTCGACGGTGTCGGCGCTGATGGTGGTGGCCACCGGCGGCATCAGCCGCGACCTCTACCAGAAGCTGATCAACCCCGCGGCCAGCGACGCCAGGGTGCTCCGGCTGTCGCACTGGGTCACGCTGCTGATCGGCCTGGCCGGCATCGCCATCGGCGTGCTCAAGCCCGCCAGCATCTTCGAGATCGTGCGCTTCGCCTTCGGCGGCCTGGGCATCTGGGTCATCGCCGTGATCCTCGGCATGTACTGGAAGCGCGCCACCGCCGCCGGCGCGCTGGCCGGCGTGCTGCTCGGCGAGCTGTGCTTCGTCGTGCTGAAGGCCGGCTGGCTGGACGGCTGGCTGAGCTTGCGGACCGACCCGCTGCTGCCGGCCTGGCTGCTCGGCATGGCCGTCGCCGTGGTCGTCAGCCTGGCCACCCCGGCCGTCGAACGCGAGGTGCTGGAACGGCACTTCACAACCGCCCGCAACGACAGGAGCAAGCCATGTTCATCGGCGACATGAACTGGATGCAGGTGGAGCGCCAGGTGCAGTTGGACGACCGCGTCCTGCTGCCGCTGGGCAGCACCGAGCAGCACGCCTACCTCAGCCTGATGACCGACGTGATCCTCGCCCAGCGGGTGGCCATCGAGGCCGCCGAGCCCCTGGGGCTGCCGGTGTTCCCGGCCCTGCCCTACGGCATGACGCCCTACTTCGGCGACTTCCCCGGCACCGTCTCGCTGCGCCCGGCGACCTACTTCGCGCTGCTGGTCGACGTGCTGGACAGCCTGCACCAGCAGGGTTTCCGCCGCATCCTGCTGGTCAACGGCCATGGCGGCAACTGCCCGGTGCAGGCGGAAATCCAGCAGTGGCTGTGCCGGCACCCGCAGGCGCGGGTCAAGCTGCACAACTGGTGGAGCACGCCGCGCACCCTGGCCAAGGTCCGCGAGATAGACGCGCTGGCCTCCCATGCCTCGTGGATGGAGAACTTCCCCTGGACGCGCATCCCCGGCCAGACCCCGCCCGAGGAACGCAAGCCGATGGTCGACCTGGCCCGCCTGCGCCAACTGGGCGCCCAGGACGTGCGCGCCTACATTGGCGACGGCAACTACGGCGGCGCCTACCACAAGGATGACGCGCTGATGCAGGAGCTGTGGCAGGTCGGCGTCGAGGAAACCCGCGAACAACTGCAAGGCGGCTGGGCCGAATGACGATGACCAACGCGGCCCCCGCGCCGCCGGCGTTCCTGCTGCTGCGCGGCGGCGAACTCTACGCCCCCGAGAAGCTCGGCCGGCGCGACCTGCTGATCGGCGGCGAACGCATCCTGGCGATCGCCGAGCACCTGGAAGCGCCCAACCTGCCGGGCTGCCAGGAGGTCGATGCGCGGGGCCTGACGCTCTGCCCCGGCCTCATCGACCAGCACCTGCACCTGATCGGCGGCGGCGGCGAAGCCGGGCCCCACAGCCGCACGCCGGAGGTGCGCCTGTCCAGCCTGCTGGAGGGTGGCATCACCACCGTGGTCGGCCTGCTCGGCACCGACGCCATCACCCGCCACCCCGAATCGCTGCTGGCCAAGGCCCGCGCGCTGAACACCGAGGGCATCACAGCCTTCATGCTGACGGGCGCCTACGGCGTCCCGACGCCCACCATCACCGGCAGCATCCAGCGCGACATCGCCTTCATCGATCCCATTATCGGGGTGAAGACGGCCATCTCCGACCATCGCTCGTCCGCGCCGAGCATCGGCGAACTGGCGCGCATCGCCGCCGAAGCCCGGCTCGGCGGCCTGCTGGGCGGCAAGGCGGGCATCAGCGTGTTCCACCTGGGCAACGGCCGCCGGGCGCTGGAGCCGCTGTACGGCATCCTCGAACACAGCGACGTCCCCATCGGCCAGTTGCTGCCGACCCACGTCAACCGCACGGCGGCGCTCTACGAGGCGGCGATCCGCTTCGCCCTGGACGGCGGCAACATCGACCTCACCAGCGGCATCAACCCCGAACTGGGCGCCAAGCAGGCGCTGAAGTCCAGCCGCGCGGTGATCCAGGCGCTGAGCGCGGGCGTCGCGCTGCAGCGGCTGACCATCAGCTCGGACGCCAACGGCAGCCAGCCGGTGTTCGACGCCGAAGGCCGGCTGACCGGCCTGGCCCTGGCAGGCTGCAAGAGCCTGATGAACGAGTTGCGTGATCTGGTTTTGCGCGAGCAACTGCCGCTGGAGCAGGCACTGCGGCCGTTCACCAGCAACGTGGCCGACCTGCTGCGCCTCCAGGGGCGCAAGGGGCACCTGGCGGTGGGGTTGGAGGCGGACATCCTGTTGCTGGATGAGCGGTTGGAGTTGGTGCAGGCCTTTGCGCGGGGGCGGCAGGTGGTGCTTGGTGGCAGGGCTTGTCTGTGGGGGACGTTTGAGGGGGAGTGAGTTTTTGATGCCGGCCGGGAATGACGGTGTTTGGGCTTGGTCCCGTCCCCTCTCCCTAACCCTCGGCTGCGCGCCCAGCCCTGAAGGGAGAGGGGACCGTTCGGCGTGCGCTGATGTTTCCGCGTTAGCCGGCTTGTACCTTAGTAAACACCCGTTCGCGAGCAAGCTCGCTCCTACGTTCCAGGAAGCACGGCTTTTCGTAGGATGGCGTTGAGCGAAGCGATACCCATCACCGCAACCGCATGGGTTTCGCAAGCTCAACCCATCCTACGAAGAGCACCTCGGCGCAAGACAGTTGCTCCTACGAAGAGCATCTCGGTGCAACCTGCACCATCCCCCTCAGCGGTTGGCCCCGCGGCTGGACAGCCAGTTCAGCGGCACGCCCGGGCGCGTCAGGGCCTCGATGAAGCCGTGGCCCCAGTAGCGGATGTGGTTGGCCTCCAGCACCGAATACATCTCTTGGTGGCGCGCCTGGCGTTCTTCCAGCGGCATTTCCAGGGCGCGCTCGATGGCATCGGCCAGGGCGTCGCGGTCGTGGGGGTTGACGATGAGCGCGGCGCCCAGTTCGGCGGCGGCGCCGGCGAACTGCGAGAGGATCAGCACGCCGGGGTCGGCCGGGTCTTGCGCTGCGACGAATTCCTTGGCCACCAGGTTCATGCCGTCGCGCAGCGGCGTGACCAGGCCGATGCGCGCGCGGCGCATGACCAGGGCGATGTCCTCGCGGCCCAGGTTGCGGCTGACGAAGCGCAGCGGCACCCAGGACACCGCGGCGAAACGGCCGTTGATGTGCCCCACGCGGGCGCTCACCGCGGCGTCGATCTCGGCGTACTCGGGGATTTCCTGGCGGCTGCCGGGGGCGATCTGCAGGCAGGTCACCTTGCCTTGCCGCTCGGGGTATTTCTCCAGGAAGCGCTCGTAGGCGTCCAGGCGGTTGGTGATGCCTTTGGAGTAGTCCAGGCGGTCCACCCCGACCATCAGCGCCCGACCCACCAGGCTCTCCTCCAGCTTGGCAGCCAGCGGGCCGTGTTCGGCCTCCTCGGCCAGGCGGCGGAAGCCCTCGACGTCCACCCCCACCGGGAACACGCCGACGCGGAAGTGCTGGTGGCCCAGGCTGAAGCGCCGCGAATCGGGGGTGGCCGCGCCCACCACGCGGGTCAGGTAGCGGGCGAAGTTGTCGGCGTCGTTCTCGGTCTGGAAGCCGATCAGGTTGTATTCGGTGAGCGCGCGCACCAGCTCCTCGTGGTGCGGCAGCGCGGTGAGCAGGTCCGGCGGCGGCATGGGGATGTGCAGGAAGAAGCCGATGCGGTTGCGGTGGCCGCGCTCGCGCAGCGCCACGGCCAGGGGGATCAGGTGGTAGTCGTGGACCCACAGCACGTCGTCCGGCTGCAGCAGCGGGCTCAGGCGCTCGGCGAAGAACTCGTTGACGCGCAGGTAGCCGCCGAAGTCGGCCTCGGTGAACTCGGCCAGGTCCACCCGGTAGTGCAGGATCGGCCAGAGGACGCGGTTGGCGAAACCGTTGTAGTACTCCTGGAAGTCCTGCGGCGGCAGGTCGGTGACCATGTAGGTGATGTTGTCGTTCTGCAGGGTGGTCGGCTCGGCCGGCACTTCCGCCACCTGGCCGCTCCAGCCGAACCACAGCCCCTCGCGCTCGCGCAGGGTGGCCGCCACCGCCACGGCCAGGCCGCCCGGCGCGGGCCGGCCCTCGGCATCGGGCATGCCCACCCGGTTGGAAATCACTACAAGCCGCGACATAGGCCCTCCTCCCAGCTCATGGACAGACGCATGGCGGTGTTGATCAAGCCGGCCATGGAGTAGGTCTGCGGAATGTTGCCCCACATCTCGCCGGTGTGCGGATGCAGGTCCTCGGACAGCAGGCCGAAGCTGTTGCGCGCGGCCAGCAGCTCGGCGTACAGCTCGCGGGCCTGGTCGCGGCGGCCGATGGCGGCCAGGGCGTCCAGGTACCAGAACTTGACCACCAGGAAGGCGGTCTCCGGCACCCCGAAGTCGTCGGCGGCGGCGTAGCGCAGCAGGTGGCCGTTGACGTTCAGTTCGCGGCCGATGCAGTCGACGGTGGCGACGAAGCGCGGGTCGTCGGCCTCGATCAGCCCCAGCTCGTGCATCAGCAACACGCTGGCGTCGAGGTCGTCGACGCCGAAGCTGCCGGTGAAGGACTGCCGCCGCTCGCTCCAGGCCTCGCGCAGGATGCCCTCGCGGATGCGCGTGGCCTCCTTGCGCCAGCGCGCCGCCGACTCGCCGTGGCCCAGGCGCGCGGCGATGCGCGCCACGCGGTCGCAGGCGGCCCAGCAGAGCATCGCCGAATGGGTGTGCACGCGCTGCCGGCCGCGGTATTCCCAGATGCCCGCGTCGGGCACGAAGGCGTTGCGCGCGGCGCGCTCGGCCAGGCTTTCCAGCAGGCGCAGCATGCCTTCGTCGCCGGGGTGCGGCAGGCGCTGGTCGACGAAGCTCTGCAGCACCGCCAGCACCACCGAGCCGAACACGTCGTGCTGCACCTGCTCCACCGCCTGGTTGCCGACGCGCACCGGGGCGTGGCCGAGGAAGCCGGCCAGGTCCGGCTCGATGCGCTCGGTCAGGTCCATGGCCGGGACCACGCCGTACAGCGGGCGCAGCTCGGCGCCCTCCACCGCCACCGTGGTGATGAAGTCGACGTAGCGCTCCATGGTCTTGGTGGCGCCCAGGCGGTTCAGCGCCAGCACCACGAAGTAGGCGTCGCGCAGCCAGCAGTAGCGGTAGTCCCAGTTGCGCTGGGTGCCCGGCGCCTCGGGCACCGAGGTGGTCACCGCGGCGATGATCGCCCCGGTCTCCTCGAAGCTGCACAGCTTCAGGGTGATGGCCGCGCGGATCACCACGTCCTGCCATTCGAAGGGGATCGCCAGCGAGCGCACCCACTCGTACCAGCCGGCGCGTGTGCGTTCGAGGAAGCTGCGCACCACCTGCTCGGGGGATTCGTCCAGCGGTTCGTCGACGCCCATCACCAGGCTCACCGGGTGCTTGAGGGCGAAGGGCGTTTCCTGCATGACGTAGGACAGCGGCGCATCGGTGGTCAGGCGCAGCGCCTGGTCGCCGCCCAGGTAGCGGATGTGGCTGGAGCCGGCCACCGCCTCGCACGGCTTGCCGTAGTGGTGCGTCGGGCGCATGCGCAGGGTCACCCGCGGCAGCCCCTGCACCGGCTCCACCAGCCGGCACAGCTGCGCCGGGCGGAAGTAGCGGCCGTACTGCAGGAAGCGCGGGGCGAAGTCGGTGATGCGCACGGCGTTGCCCGCGGCGTCGGTGAGGGTGGTGCGGATGATCGCGGTGTTGGGCTGGTACTCCGAGTGGCTGCTGACCATGCCGTCGAGCAGCACGTCGCAGAAGCCCTTTTCCTCGTCGCCGGCCAGCAGCCGGGAGAAGGCCGGGTCGCCGTCGAAATTCGGGTAGCACCACCACACCAGGCGCGCCTGCCGGTTCACCAGGGCGGCGACGCGGCAGTTGCCGATCAGCCCCAGGTCCAGCGCGCCGTTGTGCTTGCTCATGCCTGTGTTCTCCTCGTGGCCTGAATGAGTGTCTCGCGCACCGCGCGCGGGTGGTCGAAGGCGGCCCGCGCGCCGGGCGCCAGGCGCCCGACCGAAAGGCCCAGGCCGTGCAACTGCGGCATCAGCGCCAGGGCCGGCTCGTCGGTGTGGTCGTCGCCGATGAACAGCGGCCGGCGCCCGGCGAAGGGCGGCTCGCCGAGGAAGCGGCGGATGGCCTGGGCCTTGTCGCTGGCATGGGCCAGCACCTCGAACACCATCTTCCCCGGCAGCAGCCGCAGCCCGGCGCCCTCGGGGCCGCGCAGCAGGCGCTCCAGGGCCGCCGCCAGGGCCGGGCCGGCCTCGGGCACGGCACGGTAATGCAGGGCCAGGCTGCTGCCCTTGTCCTCGGCCAGCACGCCGGGGTGGCGCCGGGCCAGGGCCAGCAGCTGGTCGCGCTGCGGCGCGCCAAGATGGGCCGCCGGCAACTGTTGCAGGGGTTGCCCGCCGGCCAGGCGCCACTGCGCGCCGTGGCCACCGCTGGCCGGCAGGCGCAGGGGAGCGAACAGGTCGTCGAGCTGCGCCAGCGGGCGTCCGCTGACCAGCGCCAGGGCACCGTCCAGTTGGCGGTGCAGGCTTTGCAGGGCGGCGCGCAGGTCGTCGGGAACGCGCACCGCATCGGGGGTTTCGACGATATCCAGAAGGGTACCGTCGACATCGAGAAAGAGCGCGCAGGGTGCGTCGCGCTCGCTCAACCAGTCATCGAGCAGGGCCCTGGCCGAGGCATCACCGCAAGCAGCAATGGCCGCGTCGGCCAGACCTGAATCGATCGGGCGGGACATGGGCCGATCTCCACGTTTCGGGCCGCCCGCGAAAAGTCGCTGCGGACGGCGAAGCGAATGAGAATGCAAAAGACTAACACGGGAAAATCCACCGGGCGGCCAGCGCGCCGGCTGCATCTTCCGCCCTGGGACGGACCTTCCAGGGGCCCGGCAAGTTCAGCAAGGCCCATGCCTTGGCGCCCTGCCCGGCTGCCGCCCGCGCCGCCACGACGCCCGCTCTGCCGGGGCTGGCGCCGTTCGTCGTGTACCGCTCATGGGCAAGCCGCCACTCGCCGGCCGCAGTGTGAATGCCCACAAGCGGTGCGCTGGCTAGACTGCGGGAGCCGACCGATGGATGCCCTGATCAACGCCGCCGCCCGCGCCTTCGGCCCGCGGAAGCCGTAGTCCGCGCGCGCTGCCAGGTGGCCGAGGCGGAAATCGCCTTCGCCGACCGCGAACTAGGCTGGCCGGTGGCGCGCCTGGAAGCGGCGCTGGCCACCCTGGAGGCCCACGGCGACCGGTTGAACGCCGCCCAAGTCCGGAGACTGAATGACCCGCCGTGCCCCGCGCGGGCACGGCGGCCCTAGTGGTCCGCCACCGCCACCCGCGCCTTGCCGCTGAACGGCGGGCGCGTCAGCCAGATCACGCTCATCAGTATCAGGAAGATCCAGCCCAGGGCGTGGAACAGCTCGTTGAAGCTGATCTGGTAGGCCTGCTGGGTGATCATCTGGTTCAGCAGGCTGGCGCCCAGGTGCGGGTCGCCCCGGCCAAGCAGCTCCAGGCTGTTGCGCGTGCCGCTGTCGAACGTGGTGATGCTCTCGCTGAGCTGGGCGTGGTGCAGCACCGCGCGGCGGTCCCAGAGGAAGGTGGTGAGCGAGGCCGAGAAGCTGCCGGCGAGGGTCCGCAGGAAGGTCGACAGCCCGGAGCCGGCGGCTATCTCGTGGGCCTCCAGGTCCGATAGCAGGATCACCGTGGTGGGCATGAAGAACAGCGCCACGCCCACGCCCATCAGCGCCTGCATCAGGGCGACGTGGCGGAAGTCGATGTCCAGGGTGAAGTCCGAGCGCAGGAAGCAGGTGGCGCCCATGGCGACGAAGGCCACCGAGGCCACCAGGCGCAGGTCGAAGTTGGCCGCGTAGCGCCCCACCAGCAGGCTCAGCAGCAAGGGCGCGATGCCCAGCGGCGCCGCCGCAAGGCCCGCCCAGGTAGCGGTGTAGCCGAGGTTGCGCTGCAGCCACTGGGGCAGCAGCAGGTTGATGGCGAAGTAGGCCGAGAACGACAGCACCAGCGCCAGGGTGCCGTAGCGGAAGTTGTGGTGGCGGAACAGCCGCAGGTCCACCACCGGCTCGTCCTCGGTCAGCTCCCAGATGAGAAAGGCCGCCAGGGCGATGGCCGCCACCACCGCGCAGGCGATGATGAAGGGCGAGGAAAACCAGTCCTCGTCGTTGCCCTTGTCCAGCAGGATCTGCAACGCGCCGACGCCGACCACCAGGGTCGCCAGGCCGACGTAGTCGATGCGGGTGCGCTGCAGGCGCTCGGGGCGGCCGCGCATCTGCCGGCTGACCACGAACACGGCGAAGGCGCCGATGGGCAGGTTGATGAAGAAGATCCACGGCCAGGAATAGTTGTCGGTGATCCAGCCGCCGAGGATGGGCCCGGTGATGGGCGCCACCACCGCCACCATGGACAGCAGCGCCAGGGCGGTGCCGCGCTTGTGCGGCGGGTAGATGCTGATCATCAGGCTCTGGGTGATCGGGTACATGGGCCCGGCCACGGCGCCCTGCAGCGCGCGGAACAGGATGAGCATGCCCATGTCCTGCGACACGCCGCAGAGGAAGGAGGCGACCACGAACAGCAGCGAGCAGCCGATGAACAGCGGCACCTCGCCGAAGCGCCGGGAGAGGAAGCCGGTCAGCGGCAGGGAGATGGCCTGGCTGACGGCGAACGAGGTGATCACCCAGGTGCCCTGGTTGGCGCTCACCCCCAGGTTGCCGGCGATGGTCGGCAGCGCCACGTTGGCGATGGTGGTGTCGAGCACCTGCATGAAGATGGCCAGGGCCAGGCCGAGGGTGGTGAGGGCGAGGCTCGGCGGGCGGAATTCGGTGCTCATGGAAGGCGAACCTGGGGTGGGTCGTGAGGTGCCGGTGCTGCCGCCGGCCTGGGCGAATTCTGGAACCGGCGACAAATTGCTGTCAATGCAATTATTGACTTTGCACAGATAAGCCGAGGCGGGTTTGGTACTCCCCGCCCGGGCCCGTATCATCGGCGCGAAATCCACCCGCAACGGACCGCCCCATGCCCAGCCCGCCCCAGGATCACCTGTTCGCCCTCACCGGCTCGCTGCAACCGGCGCGCCGCGCCTGGCAGCAGGCCGCCAGCCTGGTGCTGGCCGAGAGCGGCCTGTCGCTGGCGGTGGCCACGCCGGTGCTGCTGGTCTCGCGCATGGGCGACGGGGTGCTGCAGAACGTGCTGGCCGACTGCATCGGCGTGCACCCGGCGGCGCTGGTGCGCACCCTCGACCAGGCAGAAGCCGCCGGCCTGCTGGAACGGCGCATGGTGCCGGGCAACCGGCGGTTGCGCGCCATCCATTTGCAGGATGCGGGACGGGAATTGGCCGAGCGCCTGGAGAAAGCCCTCAACGCCTTGCGCGCCGAAGTGCTCGGCAGCATCCCCCGGGAAGACGTCGAGACCGCCACCCGGGTGCTGCGGCTGATGGAGGAAAAGGCCCGCGCCTACGCCCAGCAGAAGCCGGGGGATGCCTAGGCTGCGGGCCCTGGTAACTTCACCTCGCCATTCCTACGAACACAGGAACGTAGGGCGCATAACCGTTCGCGGTTATCCGCCGTTGGCCGTGCCACCGGATAGTTCGGCGGGGCCAGTGAGTCCAATCGCGGACGGAGTCCGCTCCTACATCCTCCGGTAAACACAACGTCCGTAGGATGGGTTGAGCGAAGCGATACCCATCCTATGAAAAGCACCCCGGCGCAGTGGGCAAGACAGTTGCTCCTACGCCCGTGCTTCCCAGGAACCGAGCGGACTCCGTCCGCCCTGCGTTCCTGCGTTCGCGGGCATGACGATTACGCCAGATTCGCCGCCCGCTCCGAACGGCCCCCTCATTCTCAGCCCCCCACATTGAAGCCCCCACCCCCGGCATGGCAGCATAGCGCCCCCAGACCCCGGCCCCACCGATCGGGACGTTCCATCTTGCGCCGTCACTCAGCACAGTACCGCCTCGCCACCTGGCTGGCCGTCATGGCCCTCGGGCTGTTGCTGTTCGCCCCGACCTTCTCGCGCACCCTCGAAGCCGTCGAGCACTCCCCGCCGCCCCAGGGCGCCTGGTGTTCCACCCATGACATGGGGCAGATGCCCATGGACCACGGGGCCATGCAGCATGCCCCGGCCGGCGACCACGGCGGCATGGTCCACAACAGCCTCGACCCCGCCTGCGGCTACTGCACCCTGCTGCACGACAGCCCGGCGCTGCTCTGGGCCATCGCCATGGCCCCGGCGCTGGGGCCAGTCAATGCCCAGGCGCCACCGCCGACGCTGCCCCTCCCGCCCTTCCTGCACCTGCTGGACGTCCGTCCGCGCGGCCCGCCCCTGGCCTGATCCCGTTCCACGACACCCCGAACCCGCGCCCCCGGCGTGCGTGCCCCTGCGCGCATGCCCGGCCGCGCTCCCGTCGTCCTGAACAAGGATCATCCGGATGTCCACATCCCTGTGCCGGTGCGTTGCCCACGCACTGAAGCCCCCGGCCGCCCGCACCCTGCTCTGCGGCCTGGCCGGCAGCCTGTTGCTGCCGGCCCACGCCGAAACCGCCGCCGACGGCGACGCCCCCACCCGCCTGGCCGACGTGGTAGTCAGCGCCGAAGGCCAGCAGCCGCTGCCCGCCGCGCTGGCCAGCGCTCCCGCCGTGGTCGAGAGCCGCACGGCCGAACAGCTGCGCGAGAGCACCAACCTGGTCACTTCCGCCCAGGCCCTGAAGTACCTGCCCAGCCTCGAGGTGCGCGAGCGCTTCATCGGCGACCGCAACGGCATCCTCGCCACCCGCACCACCGGCACCATTTCCAGCGCGCAGTCGCTGGTCTACGCCGACGACCTGCTGCTCTCCAACCTGCTCGGCAACAGCTACGCCTTCCCGCCGCGCTGGGGTCTGGTGACACCCGCCGAAATCGCCCGCGTCGACGTGCTCTACGGCCCGTTCAGCGCGCTCTACCCGGGCAACTCCCTGGGCGGCGTGGTGACACTGGAAACGCGCATGCCCACGCGCCCGGAATTCCACGCCTCGGTCACCGGCTCGCGGCAGGACTTCGACCTCTACGGCAGCCACGACGACTACGCCACCGGCAATATCAGCCTGGCCGCCGGCAACCGCCGCGGGCCGCTGTCGGTGTGGGTGTCCTACGACCACCTGGACAGCCAGGGCCAGCCGATGAGCTACGCCACCGCCGGCCTGTCGAGCAAGGCGCCGGTGGCCGGCGCGCCCACGGCCGGCGGCGCCCACGCGGACAGCGACCAGAACGGCAAACAGCGCCTGGTGTTCGGCGGCTACTCCATCGACCACAGCCTGCAGGACCAGGGCAAGCTCAAGCTGGGCTGGGACCTGAACGACGACATCACCGCGGTCTACACCCTGGGCCTGTGGTCCAACGACTCCCACACCGGCGTCGACAGCTACCTGAAGGACGCCAGCGGGCGCACCCTGTACAACGGCACGGTCAACATCGACGGTCATTCGTACAAGGTCTCCGGCCTCAACCCCAGCCGCACCGACGAGCTGCACCTGCTCAACGGCCTGTCGTTCGCCAGCCACAGCGGCGGCCTCTTCGACTGGCAGGCCTCGGCCAGCGACTACCGCTACCTCGACTCCTCCACCCGCACCGCCTCCAACTACGGCCAGAGCCAGGCCGGCACCCGCCAGGTGCAGGACGGCACCGGCTGGCAGACCGGCGAGTTGCGCGGCATCTGGCGCCCCGACAGCCACGAGGTCAGCTTCGGCTACCACATCGACGACTACCTGCTGAAGCAGCGCACCTACCAGCTGGACGACTGGAAGTCCGGCGGCAACGGCGCCAAGGTCGCGGCCTCCGGCGGCGAGACGCGCACCCAGGCGCTGTACCTGCAGGACGCCTGGAAGTTCGCCCCGCGCTGGACCCTGACCCTGGGCGCCCGCGCCGAACACTGGGAAGCCTTCGACGGCTTCAACCGCGACGCCACCACCACCCCGCAGCAGGTCCGCTACGACGACCAGCAGCGCAACAACATCTCGCCCAAGGCGGCGCTGACCTTCGACATCACCGACGCCCTGCAGACGCGCTTCTCCTATGGCCGCGCGGTGCGCTACCCGACCGTGGGCGAGCTGTTCCAGCAGATCAGCAGCGGCACCCAGCTGGTGCAGAACAACCCGGACCTCAAGCCCGAGGACGTGCGCTCCTTCGACTGGACCACCCAGTACGGCTGGGACCGCTACCTGCTGCGCGTCTCGCTGTTCCAGGAAGAACGCCACGACGCGCTGTTCTCGCAGACCGACACCAGCGTCAGCCCCAACGTCACCCGCATCGACAACATCGACCGCGCCCGCCTGCGCGGCATCGAGAGCGCGCTGGATGCGCAGGACGTCGGCCTGCCCGGCCTGGACCTGTCCGCCAGCCTGACCTGGACCCAGGCGCGAATCCTCGAAGACGCCCTGACCCCGGCCGCCGAAGGCAACGACTACCCGCGCATCCCGCGCTGGCGGGCGCGCCTGTCCGCGGTCTACCACCAGAATGCGCGCCTGACCTACGCCCTGGGCTACCGCTACGCCAGCGCCTCCTACGGCACCCTGCTGAACACCGACGACAACCATGACACCTACGGAGGCATCAGCCGCTACAGCGTGTTCGACGTCAAGGCCAGCTACCGCATCGACGAGCACCTGACCGCCTCGGCCGGGATCGACAACCTGGGCAACGAGAAGTACTACGTCAGCCACCCCTACCCGCAGCGCACGGCCTTCCTCGGCCTGAGCTACGACTACTGAGGCCCGCCATGAAACCAGCCAACCGCGCCGCGCTGTACCGCCTGATCTGGCGCTGGCACTTCTACGCCGGGCTGTTCTGCATCCCGTTCATCCTCGCCCTGTCGCTCACCGGCTCGATCTACCTGTTCCGCCCGCAGATCGACGCCCTGCTCGACAGCCCCTACAACCAGGTGGACGCGGCCGCCGCGCGGCTGCCGGTCAGCGAACAGGTGCGCGCAGCCCTGGCCGCAGTGCCCGGCGCGCGCCTGAATGCCTACCAGTTGCCGGATGGCCCGCGCGACGCCGCGCAGGTCCTGGTCGGCAACGGCGAGGACCTGCGCCGCGTCTATGTCGACCCAACCAGCGCCCAGGTGCTGCACCAGGTCGTCGAGGACCAGCGCTTCACTCGCCAGCTGTTCCACCTGCACGGCGAGCTGCTGATGGGCAGCACCGGCTCCTACCTGGTGGAACTGGCGGCCTGCTGGACGGTGCTGTTGCTGGTGACCGGCCTGTACCTCTGGTGGCCGCGCGGCACGCGCCTGGGCGGGGTGCTCTACCCGCGCCTGGGCCAGCGCGGCCGGCTGTTCTGGCGCGACCTGCATGGGGTGACCGGGTTCTGGGTGTCGCTGTTCGCCCTGCTGCTGATCCTGAGCGGCCTGCCCTGGGCGACCTTCTGGGGCGGCGCGCTCAAGGAGGTCCGCCAGTGGGCGGCGAAGCAGACGGTGCAACAGGACTGGACCACCGGCCGCGCCGAGGAGATGGCCCAGCGCCGCGCGCAGAATGCCGCCCCGACGGACGAGCACGCGAACATGTCGGGCATGCACCACGCCATGCCCGACATGCCGCCACCGACGCCGGACTACGCCGCGCTGGACCGCATGTTGCCGACCGTGCAGGCGCTGGACCTGCCCTACCCCGTTCTGCTGGCTCCGCCTTCGGCCATGGCCCCGCAGTGGACCGCGCGTTCGGACGCGGCCAACCGCCCGCAGCGCGTCAACCTGGTGCTGGACGCGCAGACCGGTGAAGTGCTCAAGCGCGTGGACTTCGCCCAGCGCCCGCTGCTCGACCGCGTGATCGGCTATGGCGTGGCGGCCCACGAGGGCCAACTGTTCGGCGTAGCCAACCAGGCGCTCGGGCTGTTTACCACCCTGGGCTTGATCTGCCTGGCGCTCAGCGCCCTGGTGCTGTGGTGGCGGCGCCGCCCGCAGGGCGTGCTGGGCGCGCCGGCGGCCCTGGCGGGTGCGCGCTACCCGGCGCTGGCCTTCGTCGTGCTGGTGCTGCTGGGGCTGTACCTGCCGCTGCTGGGCGCCTCGCTGCTGCTGGTCTGGCTGCTGGAGCGCTGCCTGCTGTCGCGCATCGCCCCGCTCGCCCGCTTCCTCGGCCTGGGCGGCTACAGCGCCTCGGCCAGCGGGTAGAGCAGTTCTTCCTTGTAGCCGGCCCAGACCCGCAGCGCGTCGGGGAAACTCGCGTCCAGCTGCGGGTCGCCGCTGTCCACCAGCAGCGGCCGGCCTTCCAGGGTGCCGAGCTTGCGCTTGGTGGCCACCACCCGCAGGCGCTCCAGGCCGATGGCGCGCAGCACCCGCGGGCTGATCTGCTGGTTGCCGCGGCCGATCACATGGCCCTGGCCGCCGATCACCGTCACCAGCAGCCAGCTGGGGTAGTCGTCCACCAGCTCGAACAGCTGCTGCTCGGTGACGTCGCGGGCGATCACCTCGCCGTTCTCGATCACGTCCACGCCCAGCAGCGTGGTCTCCAGGCCCAGTTCGCGGGCCAGGCCGTGCAGCGTCGAGCCGGGGCCGAAGACGTAGCGCACGCCGTCTTCCCAGGTGTCGCGCAGCCAGTCGGCGATGTCGGCCAGCACCAGCTCCTCGGTCTCCACCCCGGCCTGCTTGACGTGCTGCATGAAGCGGCCTTCCTCCGGCACCGTCAGCTCGGCGTACCAGCGCGCCGCCACCCGGCCCTCGCGCAGCGCTGCCTCGTCGAGGTCGCGCACCTCGCCCTGGGCCAGGCGCACCAGGCCGCCTTCCACCAGGCGCCGGGCCAGCTCGCCGGCCGCCCGCGGGCTGACCGCGTAGACCCCGGAATGGATCTTCACCCCAGCCGGGATGCCCAGCACCGGCTGGCCCTCGCGCGCCACCGCGGCGACGTCGCGGGCGGTGCCGTCGCCGCCGGCGAAGAGGATCAGCGCCACCCCGGCGTCCTGCAGCAGGGTCACGGCGCGGCGGGTGTCCTCGGCGCTGGTGCGCTCGCCTGCCAGTTCGCCGATCACCTCGAAGTGGAAGCCCATGTCGGCCAGCAGGTCGCCGCCCATCGGCCCCGGGAAGGTGAGGAAGCGCAGGCGCTCGCGCAACGGCAGCAGCACCTCCAGCGCCTGCCGGGTGCGCTCGGCCGCGCGCGGCGCGGCCCCCAGCGCCAGGGCCTGCTCAGCCACGCCGTCGCTGCCCTTGAGCGCGGCGGCGCCGCCGATACCGGCCAGCGGATTGACGATCAGGCCCAGGTGAAATCCGTCCATACTCAACCTCAAAGGACTTTCCCACGGATACCAGGTCCGGGAGGGACCGGCTCATAACAAGCATTCACCGCCCCGCCGCCCGGCTCGCGCCCGCGGCCATGGCGGTCGTTTCGCCCGGCGCGCGCTGTCACCGGGACTTCATGTGATTCTGCCTAGACTGCAGCAGCTTTCGATGAGGAGTTTGGCCATGAGCTCGCACCCCACCCATGACAACGCCCCGCGTCGCGAACCCCCGCGTCCCGCCCCGGACCAGCCGGTGGGCGGCTCGATCATCGACGCCCAGGGCCGCGAGATACCCATCACCGAAGACATGATCCAGCGCGCCTGCCGCGAACTGGAAGGCAGCTGCGTGCAGAAGCGCGCGCGCTGACCCCTCCGGCCCGCCGCCCTGGCGGGCCCTTTCCCCTGCCTACTCGCCGACGCGGTTGGCGCCCAGCGCCTGGACCAGGCGCTCCAGCGCCGGCGCTTCACCCTGGATGTCCACCCACAGGCCGGTGATCTCGCGGCGCGGCGGGTAGTGCTTGCGCAGCGCGTCGAAGGCCTCGCGGCGCGCCTCGGCGCTGCCCACCAGGCTACGGCGGAAGGCCGCGTCGTCGCCGCGCGGGTCGTACACCGCGCGGCACAGCAGGCCCAGCGCCCAGTCCAGCGCGCAGTCCTCGCCCAGGCTCAGCTCCATCAGCCATTGCGCCGGCAGCAGGTCGTCCAGCTGCACGCCGGGTTCAATGCCGCGCCAGGCGCAGAAGGCCTCGTAGATCTGCGCCGTGCCGCGCAGCTTGCCGTCCAGGCTGTAGCCGGCGATGTGCGGGGTGGCGATGCGGCACAGCTGGGCCAGCTCGGGGTCGGCCTGGGGCTCGCCTTCCCACACGTCCAGCGCCACATCGAGGTCGGCGCCGCTCTCCAGGCGCTGGCGCAACGCCAGGTTGTCCACCACCGCGCCGCGGCTGGCGTTGAGCAGCCAGGCGCCGGGGCGCAGGTGGGCCAGGCGCTCGGCGTCGATCAGGTGGCGCGTCATGTGCGCGCCCATGCTGGTCAGCGGCGTGTGCAGGCTGATCACGTCGCATTCGTGGACGATCTCTTCCAGGCTGACGAAGTCGCCGCCCTCGGCGGCCTGCCGCGGCGGGTCGCACACCCGCACGTCCCAGCCCAGGCCGCGCAGCACGTCCACCAGGCGCCCACCGACCTGGCCGGCGCCGACCACGCCGTAGCGGCGCTTGCTCAGGTCCGCGCCGTGGGCCTCGGCCAGCGCCAGCAGGCTGCCCAGCACCCAGTCCACCACGCCGCGGGCGTTGCAGCCCGGCGCGCTGGACCAGGCGATGCCGGCCTCGGCGAAGTAGCCCAGGTCCAGGTGGTCGGTGCCGATGGTGCAAGTGCCGACGAAGCGCACCGCGCTGCCCTGCAGCAGCTCGCGGTCGACCTGGGTCACCGAGCGCACCAGCAGCACCTCGGCGTCGCCCAGGGTGGCGCGGTCGATGGCGCGCCCGGGGACGCGGCGGATCTCGCCCTGGGCGCCGAAGAAGGCCTCGGCCAGGGGAATGTTCTCGTCGGCAAGGATGCGCATGGGAAAGCTCCTCTTGGGGAAAGCTCCTACGGATGATTCCCGCCACTTTACCAGCGCCACGGCCGGGGGTCGCGGCCCGCGTGCGCGGCGCTTTCCTGACCCTACCGTCAGGCGATAGACTGGCCGGCTTCCCCACGTAAGCTCAGCCAAGGACAGCCGTGACTGCCATTGCCCAGCCCGTCTCGCGCGGACGGCGCATCGCCACCGAACTCAGGGAGCTGCTCACCCTCGCCGCGCCCATCATGATCGCCCAGCTGGCCACCACCGCCATGGGCTTCGTCGACGCCGTCATGGCCGGCCGCGTCGGCCCCCGCGACCTGGCCGCGGTGGCCCTGGGCAACTCCATCTGGATTCCGGTGTTCCTGCTGATGACCGGCACCCTGCTGGCCACCACCGCCAAGGTCGCCCAGCGCTTCGGCGCCGGCGACCAGCCCGGTACCGGCCCGCTGGTGCGCCAGGCGCTATGGCTGGCGCTGCTGGTGGGGCCGCTGGCGGCGGCCGCGCTGTGGTTCCTTTCCGAGCCCATCCTGCGGGCGATGAAGGTCGAGGAGGCGCTGATCGCGCCCAGCCGCTTCTACCTGCGCGGCATCGCCTGCGGCCTGCCGGCGGTGGCCCTGTACCACGTGCTGCGCTGCTTCAGCGATGGCCTGGGGCGCACCCGGCCGAGCATGGTGCTGGGCATCTGCGGATTGCTGCTGAACATCCCCCTCAACTACGTGCTGATCTACGGCCACCTGGGCGTCCCGGCCCTGGGCGGCGCCGGCTGCGGCTGGGCCACCGGCACGGTGATGTGGTTCATGCTGCTGGGCATGCTGGTGTGGGTGAAAAGCGCCCGGGTGTACCGGCCCAGCGCCCTGTTCGTGCGCTGGGAACAGCCCGACCGCAAGGTGATCGGCGGCCTGGTCAGCGTCGGCCTGCCCATCGGCATCGCCATCTTCGCCGAGTCGAGCATCTTCTCGGTGATCGCCCTGCTGATCGGCGAGCTGGGCGAGAAGGTCGTGGCCGGGCACCAGATCGCCCTGAACATCAGCGCCCTGGCCTTCATGATCCCCTACGCCCTGGCCATGGCGGTGACCGTGCGCGTCGGCCAGGCCCTGGGCGCCAGCCGCCCGCGCGACGCGCGCTTCTCCGCCGGCACCGGGATGGCCACGGCGCTGGCCTGGGCGGCCATCTCGGCCAGCGCCATGCTGGTGTTCCGCGAACACATCGCCGCGCTCTACACCCGCGACCCCGAGGTGCTGACGCTGGCCGCCGCGCTGCTGGTGTACTCGGCGCTGTTCCAGTTCTCCGACGGTCTGCAGGTCACCGCCGCCGGCGCCCTGCGCGGCTACCAGGACACCCGCGCGGTCATGCTCATCACCCTGTTCGCCTACTGGGGCATCGGCCTGCCGGTGGGCTACAGCCTCGGCCTCGCCGACTGGCTGCAACAGCCCACCGGCCCGCGCGGGCTGTGGGAAGGCCTGATCGTCGGCCTGACCTGCGCGGCGATCCTGCTCGGCATCCGCCTGGCGCGCAGTGCGCGGCGGCATATCAGGTTGCAGCAGATGCGCGGGGCTTGAATCCGAGCCGCCGTGTAAGCCCGTGGCAGAGCGGTTAGACTCCCAGGCCTCCCCTTCCAGGCCAAGGAGCCTTGCCATGAGCGACGCCACCGTCACCGCCAGCCACGCCGGCATTCCCTACCAAGTCAGCCTGTCCGACGGCCTGCACCAGTGGCTGGCCGACGAACCCGCCGAGCTGGGCGGCGGCAACCAGGGCCCGGGGCCCTTCCAGTTGCTGCTGTCGTCCCTGGGCGCCTGCACCGCCATCACCCTGGCCATGTACGCGCGGCGCAAGCAATGGCCGCTGGACGGCATCCAGGTGCAGCTCAGGCTCAGCCAGGAGAAACCCGGCAACAGCCGCATCGCCCGCGACATCGGCCTGAACGGCGCGCTGGACGACGCCCAGCGCCAGCGCCTGCTGGAAATCGCCAACGCCTGCCCGGTGCACAAGCTGCTCAGCGGCGAAATCCATATCGACAGCCAACTGGTGTGACGCCGCGCTGAAGCCCCTCAGGGCTCGTCCGCGCCGCTCGGCAGGCGGCCGCCGGTCATGCTGGGCAGCACATCGTCTCGGCGAATCAGGCCGTGGAACAGCGCGGCCGCCAGGTGCAGCAGGATGGTCGCCATCAGCAGGTAGGCGATCACGCTGTGGGCGCTGCGCAACAGGCTGTGCAGCCACACCGAGGGGTCGACCAGGGCAGGCAGCTCGTGGCCCTCGAACAGCACCACCGGGTAGCCGCCGGCCGACTGCATGGTCCAGCCCACCAGCGGCTGCAGGATCAGCAGCGCGTACAGCAGGTAGTGCGAGGCGTGGGCCAGGCGCTGCTGCCACGCCGGCATTTCCCGCGGCAGCGCCGGCACCCGCCGGCTCAGGCGGATGGCCAGGCGCAGCAGCACCAGCACCAGAAGCGCCGCGCCCAGGGGCTTGTGGATCGCCACCAGGGTGGCATGGGCGGGCGAAGCGCTGGCGACCATGGCCAGGCCGATCAGCAGCATGGCGATCACCAGCGGCGCCATCAGCCAGTGCAACACGCGCAGCGGCAAGGGGAAGTAGCGGGGTTCGGCGTTCACGGCTGCGGCTCCTTGGCCGGCATGGCGGCCTGCTCGCGGGTACGGCGGTTGAAGGATTCCGAATAGGCCGCCGAGCGCGCGCTCAGCAGCGGGTCGTCCGAGGCGCGGATGCCGTCGGGAAGGATCAGCGGGTCGTAGTTGACGTCCTGGCAAGGGCCGCCCTGCTCGGGCAGCGCGCGCTCGATGACCAGCTCGCCGGCGTCGATGCTGCGGCGCTGCGCCGGCCAGGCCCGGGTGGCGTCGGCGGTGGAGTCGCCGGGTTCGCCGAGGGTCAGCATCAACCGCCATTTCAGCGGCCCCTGGGCCAGGCGCTGCTGCAGCTCGGCGGCGAGGAAGTCGGCCTCGCCGCGCTGCTCGGCGCTCATCGGCTGGTAAGGCGCTTCCGGCTGCACCGACCAGCGCACCGGGTGCTCGCGGCCCTGCCCGTCCACCAGGAGGAAGGCGTTGAGGCCGTAGTAGGCGCTGTTGGCGTAGCTGGACGAAGACGTGGAACTCTTCACCCAGGCGCGGAAGGCGGCGGTTTCCGGATGCGCCTGGAAGAACGCGGCCAGCTTCGCCGGGTCGGGCTTGCCGCTGCCCGGCTGCGGCTGCGAGGCCTGCTGCAGCGCGTAGAAGCCCTGCACGCTGTTCACCACGAACACCGGCATGGCGTTCATCCCGGTGCGCCATTCCCCGCCGTGCCCGGGCAGGAAGCGCAGGGCCAGGCTGCGGATGGGCGCGGCACCGTCGCTGGCGGCCGGGTTGCCGCCGGGAATCGCCAGGCGCCCCACCACCGGCACGCTGCCCCTGGCGAACACCGCAGCGCGGGAGACTTCGCCGCCGGCGCCGTTGCTGTCGAAATGGCCGACCACGCAAAGGCCCTTGGCATGGTTGCGGCGGTAGGCCGGGTAGACGCCGGCGTTCTGCTCCAGACTGTCCACCAGGCGCGCCGGGGTCAGGCGTTGCGGGCCGATCCAGCCGGCGGCATAGGCGAAGGCTGCGGCCAGGCCGCCTACGGCCAGGGCGATGGTCGCCAGGCGCAGGGGCAGGTTCGGCGGCGCCGAGTCGGGTTGGGTCATGGGTAGGTCCTCATTGGGCCAGGTTCGATGAGCCCGTACGACGCACCAGGCGCCGGGTTATTCCCGGCAGCGGAAATTCGCCCGAAAGCCGACCGGCGGTGGAATAAACTGCGCGGGGATTCGTCCCACCGGCTCGACGAACCACGGAGACGGCCGACGGCCACGGCGCGATGAACGAACTGGATGACCAGCAACTGCGCGAACTGCTGCCGCGCCTGCGGCGCTTCGCGCTGTCCCTGACGCGCGAGGCGGCCAGCGCCGACGACCTGGTCCAGGCCACCCTGGAAAAGGCCCTGTCGGCCTGGGGCGGCAAGCGCGGCGACGGCGACCTGCGCGCCTGGCTGTTCGCCATCCTCTACCGCCTGTTCGTCGACGGCCAGCGCCGCGCCCGCCGCTACGCGCGCATCCTCGCGCTGTTCGGCGGCGCGGAAGAACGCAGCCCCTCCGCCGAGGACATCGTCAGCGCGCGCTCCACCCTGGAGGCCTTCGAACGCCTGCCGGCCGAACAGCGCGCCCTGCTCACCCTGGTCAGCGTCGAGGGGCTGAGCTACCGCGAGGTCGGCGAGGCCCTGCAGATCCCCATCGGCACCGTGATGTCGCGCCTGTCGCGCGCACGCCAGGCCCTGCGCGCGCTCAGCGAAGGCAGCAGCGGCGCCCCTTCCCTACGGGTACTCAAATGAGCGAACTGACGCCTACCGAAAGCGACCTACACGCCTACCTCGACGGCCAGCTGGACGCCGAGCGCCGGCAATGGATCGAGGCCTGGCTGGCCAGCCACCCGCAGGAGGCCCGCCGCGTCGAGCAATGGCGGCAGGACGCCCAGCACCTGCGCGCCGCCCTGGCCAGCCGCGCCCTGCCGCCGGCCGGCCCGGCGCTGGACCCGGCGCGCATCCGCCGCCAGCTGCGCGAACGCCGCCGCGCCCGCCTGGCCACCGCCGCCGCCCTGCTGCTGGCCCTGGGCGTGGGCAGCCTGGGCGGCTGGCAGGCCCGCGAAATGAGCCTGGTCAGGCACGGCAAGCCGATGGAGGACGCGGTGCAGGCCTACCGCCTGTTCGCCGCCAACGGCAGCAGCGCCCCGCTGGACACCCGCGCCGGCGAGAACGTGCGCAACTGGCTCGGCCGCTACCTGGAGAACGCCAACCTGCCCGCCGACCTCGACCGCCTGGGCCTGCGCAGCGTCGGCGCGCGCCTGCTGGCCACCGAGCAGGGCGCGGCGGCGCTGGTGATCTACGAGGATGCCCAGGGCCATCGCCTGAGCTTCTTCATCCGCCCGCCGGGCCCCGGCCACCTGCTGCTGCCCCACGGCCAGCGGCAGGACGGCGAGCTGCTGACGCGCTACTGGAGCCAGGGCGACTACAACTATGCACTGGTGAGCCGCAGCGATAATCCACAGGGGGACCAGGTGGGGCAGTTGCTGGGGTTCTGAGCCAGGCGCCGAATCGCGGACAGCGTCCTCCTACTCCCGCCGGCGAACGGTTATTGGCCCTACGAAGCTGGAAGCAAGAGCGGTAGGGGCAACTTGTCTCGCCGGCTGCGCCAAGGCGCTTTTCGTAGGATGGGTTGAGCTTGCGAAACCCATGCGGTTGCGCTGATGGGTATCGCTTCCCTCAACGCCATCCTACGAAAAGCAGTGCCTCCTGGAACTGTAGGACTCCGTCCGCGATTGCCCCCCGGCCGCCCCCCGAAAACTATTTTTACGCGATCCCGAAGCCTCGTTCGTTTCGTCAGATGCCAATGCAACTGATTCGCATTTTAAATGCGGCGAAACTTCAGAAGAGAGCCTTCGATGACCACCCACGCCCGACGCTCCCCCCTGCAACGCCTGTGTGCACCCGCCAACCTGTCGCTGCTGGCGCTGTCCGTCGCCCTGGCCGCCGTGCCCGCCGCCGGCGTCCAGGCCGCCGAGCCCAGCAACCAGGCCCAGGCCGGCTACCGCTTCGCCATCGAGCGCCAGCCCCTGGCCGGCGCGCTGAACGCCTTCAGTTCGGTCACCGGCTGGCAGGTGGCCCTGCCGGCGGAACTGGCCAGCGGCGTCACCTCCCCCGGCGTCAGCGGCCGCCTGGGCGCCGAGCAGGCGCTCAAGCGCCTGCTGGCCGGCAGCGGCCTGGACTATCGCCAGGTCTCCGAGCGCAACGTCGTGCTGTTCCGCGCCCCGGGCGCCCGCGCCATCGAGCTGCAACCGCAGACCGTCACCGCCACCCGCCAGGCGCAGAACGTCAACGAGGTGCCGAACACCGTCAGCGTGCGCAGCCGCACCGACCTGGACCGCAACAACGTCAACAGCATCAAGGACCTGGTGCGCGACGAACCCGGCGTCAGCGTCGGCGGCACCGGCCAGCGCTCGGGCATCACCGGCTACAACATCCGCGGCATCGACGGCGACCGCGTGCTGACGCAAATCGACGGCGTCGAGATTCCCGGCTCCTTCTTCAACGGCCCCTACGCCCAGACCGAGCGCAACTACGTCGACCCGGAGATCGTCAAGCGCGTGGAAATCCTCCGCGGCCCGGCCTCGGCGCTGTACGGCAGCAACGCCATCGGCGGCGCGGTGAGCTACTTCACCCTCGACCCGAGCGACATCATCAAGGACGGCAAGGACGTCGGCGCGCGCCTGAAGGCCGGCTACAGCTCGGCCGACGACAGCTGGCTGACCTCCGCCACCGTCGCCGGCCGCCACGACGACTTCGACGCCCTGCTCCACGTCAGCCAGCGCAACGGCCACGAGACCGAGTCCTACGGCAGCCACGGCGGCACCGGCCTCTCCCGCACCGAGGCCAACCCCGAGGACGTGCGCACCACCAACGTGCTGGCCAAGCTGGGCTGGAACTACGCCGAAGGCTCGCGCTTCGGCCTGACCTACGAGCACTATAAGGACGACGTCGATTCCGACCAGAAGAGCGCCTACGGCGGCCCCTACTCCAACGGCGCGCCGGCCCTGCCGCCGAGCATCCTGCCCGGCGGCATGTACCAGTGGCGCAAGGCCAGCGACACCATCACCCGCGAACGCTTCGGCCTGGACCACCAGTTCCTCGTCGACAGCGCCCTGGCCGACCACGCCAAGTGGACCTTCAACTACCAGGTGGCGAAGACCGACCAGGGCACCGAAGAGTTCTACTACCCCATGACCCGCCAGGTCCTGCGCACCCGCGACACCCTCTACAAGGAACGCCAGTGGGTGTTCGACCTGCAGCTGGACAAGAGCTTCGAGCTGGGCGAGACCGACCACCTGCTGACCTACGGCACCAACCTCAAGCGGCAGAAGGTCACCGGCTACCGCGAAGGCAGCGGCACCTGCCTGGCCGTGGGCCGCGGCTGCACCGCCGTGGGCGCCAGCAGCGCCAGCGACGCCCTGGCGCGCAGCAGCGACTTCCCGGACCCGACCATCGACACCTACGGCCTGTTCGCCCAGGACGAGATCCGCTGGAACGCCTGGACCTTCCTGCCCGGCCTGCGCTACGACTACACCCGGCTGAAGCCGCACATCACCGAGGAATTCCTCAACACCGCCGACCAGAGCGGCGACGGCGAGGTCAGCAGCGAGGACAAGACCTGGCACCAGCTCTCGCCCAAGCTCGGCGTGACCTACGCCTTCGACGACAACTACCTGTGGTACGGCCAGTACGCCCAGGGCTTCCGCACCCCGACCGCCAAGGCGCTGTACGGCCGCTTCGACAACCCCACCAGCGGCTACCGCGTGGAGCCCAACCCGGACCTCGACCCGGAACGCAGCCAGAGCTACGAGACCGGCCTGCGCGGCACCTTCGACATCGGCTCGTTCGACGTCTCGGTGTTCTACAACAAGTACCGCGACTTCATTAACGAAGACGCCATCACCGCCGGCTACAACGAGGTCACCTTCCAGAGCAACAACATCAAGCACGCCATCATCAAGGGCGTGGAACTCAAGGGCCGCCTGGAACTGGCCCCGTTCGGCGCGCCGCAGGGCCTCTACAGCAAGGGCTCGGTGGCCTACGCCTACGGCCGCAACAAGGACACCGGCGAGCCGCTCAACAGCGTCAACCCGCTGACCGGCGTGTTCGGCCTGGGCTACGACGCGCCCAGCCAGGTCTACGGCGGCCTGCTGAACTGGACCCTGGTCAAGCGCAAGGACCGTGTCGACGACACCACCTTCAACGCCCCGGACGGCACCAGCAGCCAGTTCAAGACCCCCGGCTTCGGCATCCTCGACCTGACCGCCTACTACAAGCTGACCGACGACCTGACGCTGAACGCCGGCGTGTACAACCTCACCGACAAGAAGTACTGGCTGTGGGACGACGTGCGCGGCTACGACAGCGTCGGCGAAGCCTCGGTGCTGGCTCCGGCCAACCTCGACCGCCTGACCCAGCCGGGGCGCAACTTCTCGGTCAACCTGGTGTGGGATATCTGAGGTAAGCGCTCTTCGTAGGATGGGCCGAGCCTGCGATACCCATGCGGTCGTGGCGATGGGTATCGCTTCGCTCAACACCATCCTACGGAGTGTTGCGGGTACCGACGGTGTAGGAGCGGACCTTGTCCGCGATAACCGGAACCACCGGCGCGATTCGCGGATAAGATCCGCTACGCCATGCGCACCTCCAGATTCACCTGTAGGAGCGCGCCCTGCGCGCGAAATCGCGGGCAGGGCCCGCTCCTACAGGGGAACCTCTCATCCGTTCTTTACGTTTTTCCCGCTCTCGTTCGTCTCGTCTTCTGTGAATCCATCGCTCAAGGAACCTGCTGCATGACCACCCTGGAAGCCCCCGCCCTGCGTTCCCAGCGCCTGAACCTGGCGACCCACGCCCCGCACCAGCGCCTGGACGCCGCGGTGAAGGCCCATGATCCCTTCGCCAGCCGCGAGAACTTCACCCCCTTCGTCGTCGCCCAGTACCTGTTCCAGTCGGAACTGCAGGCGCTGTACCAGGACGCCGAGCTGGGCGCGATCTTCCCCGACCTGCCCGAACGCTGCCGCGCCCAACAGGCGAAGGCCGACCTCGCCGACCTTGGCGCCCAGGTCCCGGCGCCGGTGGCCGGCGCCCTGGCCAACCCATCCCGCGCGCAGGCCCTGGGCTGGCTGTTCGTCTCCGAGGGCTCCAAGCTCGGCGCCGCCTTCCTGATCAAGCGCGTGGCCGCCCTGGGCCTGGACGAGAACTTCGGCGCCCGCCACCTGGGCGAGCCCGCCGGCGGCCGCGCCGAAGGCTGGAAGCGCTTCACCCGCACCCTCGACGGCCTGGCGCTGAGCGCCGAGGAAGAACGCGCGGCCGAAGCCGGCGCCCTGGCCGCCTTCGAGCGTTTCGGCACCCTGCTGCAACACGCCTACGAGCATGCCGCCGCCCACGCCTGACGCGATGATTGACGCGCATCCCGGCAGCCGCCAGGATGCGCCCTTCACCCCCGTCGCTGCCGTCCCGATGTCCCAGCCCGCCCGTTCGCGCACCGTCCGCCTGCTCTATGCCCTGCTCGCCTACACCAGCCTGGGCGTGGGCATGGTCGGCCTGGTGGTGCCCGGCCTGCCGGCCACCGAGTTCGTCCTGCTGGCGGCCTGGGCCGCGGCCAAGAGCTCGCCCAGGCTCAGCGCCTGGCTGGAGAACCACCGGCTGTTCGGTCCCATCCTCGCCAACTGGCGCAACGGCCGCGCCATCGCCCGCCGGGCCAAGGTCGCCGCCAGCCTGGCGATGCTCGCGGCGCTGGCGATCATGCTGCTCACCCTGCCCCATGGTTACTGGCTGTATGCGGTGGTGCTGGGCATGGCGGTCGGCAACCTGTGGATCTGGTCGCGGCCGGATGAGCGGCCGGCGACGGGGTCAGAGCGGAATTCGTAGGGCAGGCAGGCTCTTGTAGGAGCGAGCTTGCTCGCGAACCGTGCTCGCCGAGGGCCATGGTGTTGCCGGTTGCTCCGCTCCCTCTCCCCAACCCTCTCCCTGAAGGGAGAGGGGGCTAGTCCGTGCCGAGATAAGGCATGGTTTCAGCTGGAAACCGCCGTGTTTGCCGGCTGACTCGGGAAAACCAGATCGCACCGAACGGTCCCCTCTCCCTTCAGGGAGAGGGTTAGGGAGAGGGCGTTCTTAATCCTGGCACCAGCGCAGCCGGGATACTCCATCCGCAAGTCCCCCAAGCCCCCTACAAAAAGCAAATTCCCCCCAACGGAGGTATGCTGAAAACCTCTCCCCAACCACCCGAGCCACCACCATGTCCACCCCCGCCAAACCCACCAGCAAGGTCGACCAGCTCCTGGCCGAGGCCCAGCAGCGCCGCGAAAGCAGCTACCGGGAAAAGGCCCTGAAGATGTACCCCTGGATCTGCGGGCGCTGCGGCCGCGAGTTCTCCGGCAAGCGCCTGAGCGAGCTGACCGTGCACCACCGCGACCACAACCACGACAACAACCCCGAGGACGGCTCCAACTGGGAGCTGCTGTGCCTCTACTGCCACGACAACGAGCACCAGCGCCAGGTCGACGCCCACTACCAGGGCAACGACGCCGGCGCCAGCGGGCCGAAGGTCACGCACAAGGCCCTGGCCGGGCTGGCCGCGTTGCTCAACAAGGATTCCTGAGCGCGCCTGTTGCCTTGCGCGGCGTTTCCTGCGAAAACGGCGCCCCGAAACGGCCCGGCCGGGCCGCCACCTGCGACAGAGGCACAGACATGAGCGACGAACTGCGTATCGAGGACATCCGCCCCGGCGACGGCAAGGCGGTGGTCAAGGGCGCGCTGATCACCACCCACTACCGGGGCACCCTGGAAGACGGCACCGTCTTCGATTCCTCCTACGACAAGGGCCGCCCCTTCCAGTGCGTGATCGGCACCGGACGCGTCATCAAAGGCTGGGATGTCGGCCTCATGAACATGCGCGTCGGCGGCAAGCGCAAGCTCTTCGTGCCGGCGCACCTGGCCTATGGCGAGCGGCAGATCGGCGCGCACATCAAGCCGAACTCCAACCTCATCTTCGAAATCGAGCTGCTGGAAGTGCTGACCCGCGACGACTGAACACGCCTCGCCTCAGGCCGTGGATTGCACCGACATGAGCCTGGCGCGCTGGCGCAGCAGGTTGGCGTCCACCGCGTCCAGGGCATCGATGAAGGCCACGGCGAAGGAGCCCGGCCCGCGGCTGGCCGCCTCGGCGATTTCCGCGGCCACGGCGAAATGCACGTGGGCCGCCGCCAGGGCGGTGAAGGCGTCCACCGCCACCGCCGTGTAGGCCGCCACCAGCGCGCCCAGGGCGCAGCCGGAGGCGGTCACCCGCGGCAGCAACGCGCTGCCGCCGCCGATGCGCAGCAGGCGCGGCACGGCGCTTTCGCGGCTATCGCCGACCCAGCCCAGCAGGTGGTCCACCGCGCCCGAGGCCGATACCGCCTGGCAGTTGCGCAGCAATTCCACCGCCGCCGGCACCGCGCGGGCCGGGTCGTCGGAGCTGTCGAAGCCCGGCGCGCCCTGCCCCAGCCCGGCCAGGCCGATGATTTCCGACGCATTACCGCGCACCACTGCCGGGCGCTGCTGCAGCAGCTCGGCGGCCACTCCGCCGCGCCAGGGCAGGCCGCCGGCGCCGATGGGGTCCAGCACCCAGGGCGTGCCATGGACCACCGCCGAACGCACCGCCTGGCGCATGCCCTCCACCTGGGCGCTGGTCGGGGTGCCCAGGTTGACCAGCACGGCGCCGGCCACGCGGGCGAAGCCGGCCGCCTCCTCAGGGTTGTCGACCATCGCCGGCGAGGCCCCGGCGGCCAGCAGCACGTTGGCCATGAAGTTGGCCGACACCACGTTGCTCAGGCACTGCACCAGCGGCCGCGCGGCGCGCAGTTCGGCATGGGCGGCGATGATCGAATCCAGGCTGGGCATGAACCTGGCGGGCGCGGCGGTGGACATGGGGCGGCTCCGGGAGGGCGGCGGAAAGTGCGCCTAATCTACCCGTTCCGCGCCGCGCCCTCTATGGCTGCGCGGTCCAGGGCGTGGCCACGCCCGCCTCCACCTGCAGCGACAGGTAGTGCACGCCGGCCAGCACGCCGCTCTGGCTGTTGCCCATCAGCGCCAGCCACTGCTGGTCGAAGGCGTCGTTGAGGTCCTTGCGCAGCTGCGCCTCCAGTTGCGGGCGCTCGCGGTCGCGGGACAGCGCGGTGAAGCCGGCGCTGCCCAGCGACAGCACCGTACCCGCCGCCTTGCCCACCGCCGCGGCGATGGCGCCGACGGCGCCGCTGACGGTCACCTCGCCCAACAGTTTCTCGCTGGTGCGCCGGGCCACGGCGGACACGCCCTGGTCCGGCTCGTCCACGTCCACGCCGGTGCGCGTCGAGGCATCGTGCACCCGGGCGATCAACGCCTGGTAGGCCGGCAACTGCTCCAGGCGCTTCGCCTGCAACAGCTGGTACAGCGAGGCATCCCGTGTGGCGGGTGGGCCCAGGGCGATGGCGGGGATGGCCTGCAAACGCTGGTCCAGCTGCGCGCGCGGCACGCCCAGGCGTTCGGGGATGGCGTCCAGCTGCCCGGCGAGGGCCTGCACGTAGAAACGGGTGGCGGCCTCCATCACCGCGGCGGGGTCGACCTGCCGCGCCACCGGTTCGAGCACGCGGCGCTGGTACTGGCCCTGCAGGTAGACGGACAGGCGGCTGACCGCCGGGCTCTTCTGGCTGTCGCCAAGCTTGTACCAGGCCACCCGCAGGCCCAGCCACTGCTGCGTCCAGTAGCCGGAGAACCAGGGGATGAAGTCGCTGTCGGTGCGCTGGTAGACCAGGTCCATCCAGTTTTCCATGGCGCCGCGGGCGTAGTCCTCGGCCTTGTCGGCGGCGGCCATGGAAGCGGAGGCGATGTCGCGGTCCACCTGTGCCCAGGTGGCCGCCGTCACCGGCGCCAGCGGCTCGGCGGCCTTGTGCCCGGCGCAGGCCGCAAGCGCCAGCAACGCCGCCAGCAACAGGCAGCGCAGCGGTCGCCAGGCTGTCGCTCGGCTGGCCATCGACTATCCCTCCGCCACGGGCGCCGCCGGCGCGGGAAAGTCGCCGGCGCCCTACTCCACCTTATCCGCAGCGCCGCCGGCGGGGCTGGCGGCCGGACGCACGGCAGGCGTCAGTCGAAGGCCACCGCGGCGCTGGGCAGCACGTCCAGGCGCGGGGCGAAGCTGCTCATGCGGCTGAACACTTCGTTGTGGTGGGCGATGATCTGCTCGGCGCGCAGCACGCGGTTGTCCAGGGTGCTGTGGGCGTCGCCGGCCAGCACCACGTCGTAGCCCTCGGCCAGGGCGCGGCGCACCGTGGTGTCGACGCAGAAGTCGGTCTGCATGCCGCAGATCACCAGGCCGGTCACGCCCAGCTTGCGCAGCAGGGCATCCAGCTCGGTGCCGTGGAAGGAGTCGGGTGTGGTCTTGCGCACCCGCGGCTCGCCATCGGCCACCTGCAGCGCCGGAGCCAGTTGCCAGCCCTCGCTGCCATGGCGGAAGTCGCCCTCGGGCTCCTCGTGCTGGACGAAGATGACCGGCAGGCCGAGGTCGCGGGCGCGCCGGCCCAGGCCGTTGATGCGCTCGACCACGCCTTGGTGGTCGAAGCAGGCGTCGGCGCCGCCGCACAGGGCGTGCTGGACGTCGATGACGAGCAGGGCGACGGACATGGTGGAACTCCCCGGTAGCGATGGAAAAGGACCAACGATAGCCGGCGGCGGCGGGGCCGGCCAGCTCCGCGTCAGGACGGCAGTTGCTCGCGCATGGCCCCGGCCAGTTCGGCGGCGCCCTCCTCGTCCAGGCGCCCGGCCGCGCCGCGAACGTCGTCGGCCACCTTGTTCTGGCTGAGCTTGGACTTGCCGACCAGCTCGTGGATCTGCACCTCAATGCCGACCACCTTGGCCAGCATCCCGGCGATGAATTCCGGGGTGGAGTCGGCCATGCGCCAGGGCCGCGCCTCGCCGGCCTCGTGGGTGCGCGTGAGGCGGCCCACCAGGCCGCGGACGAAGCGCTCGTCGTCGACCACCCGCAGGGTGCCGCGCACGTGCACCACCTGGTAGTTCCAGGTGGGCACCTGCTCGTGGCTCAGGTGCTTGCTGGGGTACCAGTTGGGCGAGATGTAGTGCTCCGCGCCGCGGAACACCACCAGCACCTCGCTGCCATCGGCGTGCTGCCACAAGGGGTTGGCCCGGGCCACGTGGGCGCGCAGGCAACCCTCTTCGGGGAGCAGTTCGAAGGGAATGTGGTCGGCGTCCAGCCCCCCGCCGCTGTCGTGCACCAGCATGCCCAGCGGGTGGGCCTGGATCAGGCGGTGCAGCGCGTCGACACGGGTCTCGCGGAAATGCTCGGGCAGGTACATGCCGTTCTCCGGGTACTGGGAAGGCCCCCATGATGCGCGGGGATTGGTCCACTACAAAGAGCCATTTCCCCTTCGCCACAGGGAGCCATTCCCCGGCGGCCCGTCATTCGCGGGTGATGCCCGTGATGGTGATGCCATACAGGCGCAGCAACGCATCGGTCGCGTCGCCCTCGGGAGTCTCGTGGGCGGCGCCGTACTCGCCCTTCTCCAGGTTGCGGCGCGCCCACTCCAGCAGGTAGCGCTCCGCCTCCTGCATGCTCGGCTTGTGCGCGGACGGCATGGACAGGACGCTCGTGTTGTTGTCCTTGTGGTAACTGATCTTCCAGCGTGCCATGGGCCTCTCCCTCTCGAAGCATGGGTATCAGGGTAAGAAGCCCATGCGCCGCCAGGGTTCAAACCGATCGATCGCCTGCCGCCCGGCAGGCCCCGAGCAACCGCTGGCGAAACTTCTTCGAACCATTCGGCCACGTGGCCTTCCCACTACATGTGCGGGCCGATGACGGTTCGCCCATTCAGTGGAAACCAACCCTGAGGAGTTCATCATGACTTCGAAGAGCAGCAACCCCGGCAACTTCGCCAACGACCGCGAGAAAGCCTCGGAAGCCGGCAAGAAAGGCGGCTCCCGCAGTGGCGGCAACTTCGCCAATGACCGTGAAAGAGCCGCGGAGGCCGGCCGCAAGGGTGGCCAGCACAGCCACGGCGGCGGCAGGAGCTAGGCCGTAGCCCTGAGCGGGCCCGGCGGAGCTCCAGGTTCCGCCGGGCTTCTTCATGAAGCGCCTAGCCGTGGTGGTCCCGCTCGCCGTCCAGCGGCAGCGCCACGCCCGCTCCCCCGCCGCCACCGAGGCCGCCGCCCAGGCCGCCCTTGCCTGGCCTCCCGAGGCGCTGAAGGTTGGCGCGCCCGGGGGAAACAGGCTAGCCGTTGGGCAGTGTAGCCCCGTGCCCCGTCAGAGCGTCGGGTCCCAGCGTTGCGACCAGTCCGGGTCCTCGCGCACCAGCTCGCGCAGCAGCGTGAAGGCCTGCTGCAACTGCGCCGAGTCGCGCTCGCGGGAATACACCAGGTAGGTCGGGTAGCTGAACTCCGGGGCCCGCGGCACGCGGCGCAGTACGCCCTTGTCGAGGTAGCTCTGCACCACCCGCGTGCGGAAGTAGCCCGAGCCGCCGTTCTCCAGGATGTACTGCAGCGCCAGCGGCCCGAGGTTGAAGGCCACCGGCGCGCGGGCCTTGTCCGGCAAAGCGCTGTCGTGCTGCTGGCGGAAGCCCTCGCCCCAGTCGATGTACACGTAGGGCTCGGGGTTCTTGGCGCGCACCAGGATGAGCTTCTCTTCCAGCAACTGCTCCACCTGCATGCCCGGCCAGTAGTGCGGCTGGTACACCAGCGCGGCGTCCAGCACGCCCAGCTCCAACTGGCGCAGCAGGACCTCGCCGCTGCCGATCTCGGCGCGCACCGCGTAGCTGTCGATGGTCTGCCGGATGCGGCTGACCCAGCGCAGCATCAGCGGGTTGCACAGGCTCACCTCGCCGCCGATGTGCAGCACGTTGTCCACGCCCTCGGGCAGCGGCAGGTCGCGCTGCGCGGCTTCCCAGGTCTGCAGCATCTGGTTGGCGTAGATGATGAAAGCCTCGCCGTCGGCGGTCAGGCGCGCGCCGGCGCGGTTGCGCACGAACAGCTTGCAGTTGAGGTGGCTTTCCAGCTTCTGGATGCGCGCGGTGATGGCCGTCTGGGTGACGTGCATGCGCTCGGCGGCGGCGACGAAGCTGCCGTGGCGGGCGATTTCCAGGAAGGTGCGGGTGAGGTCGATGTCCATGCTGTGGGGCGGGGCTGGGGGCGGGTGGCGGCATTCTAAACCAGGGTGGGGGGACTGCTG
Organism: Pseudomonas citronellolis; assembly: GCF_001586155.1. Classification (NCBI taxonomy): domain Bacteria; kingdom Pseudomonadati; phylum Pseudomonadota; class Gammaproteobacteria; order Pseudomonadales; family Pseudomonadaceae; genus Pseudomonas; species Pseudomonas citronellolis. The sequence continues at coordinate 3,245,538 of NZ_CP014158.1, read as the reverse complement.
GGGGAATGACGGTGGTTTTTTCCGGTGGGGAATGGTATTGGGTGAAGGTCCGCAACCCTCTCCCCCCGCCCTCTCCCTGAAGGGAGAGGGGGCTTGTCTGTGCCTGCTGGAAGAATTGGTTTACGCCGGCGCATATCGGCTGACACGGAAACACCAGCGCACACCGAACGGTCCCCTCTCCCTTCAGGGAGAGGGTTAGGGAGAGGGTGCTCTGCCTTGGCACCGAAGCCCCGGGGAGCCCCTTCAGCTCACCCGCCGATACCCACCCAACACCCCGCGCCGCGACAACACCCACTGCCACAGCTGGATATCCCTCGCCCGGAAGGCCCCCGCGCAGGACAGCAGGTAGTAGCGCCACATGCGGTAGAAGCGCTCGCCCAGCTCCTCGGCGAAGCGCGGCCAGCTGGCCTCGAAGTTGCGCGCCCAAGCCATCAGCGTGCGGTCGTAGTCGGCGCCGAAATTGTGCAGGTCTTCCACCACCAGCAGGCCGTCGGCGGCGTCGCCGATCTGGCCGATGGAGGGCAGGTCGCCGTTGGGGAAGATGTATTTGTCGATCCAGCGGTCCGGCACGCTGCGGCGCTGGTTCTTGCCGATGGTGTGCAACAGGAACAGGCCGTCGTCGTCCAGGCAGCGCGAGGCGACCTCCATGAAGGTGCGGTGGTTCTTGCGCCCGACGTGCTCGAACATGCCGATGCTGACGATGCGTTCGAAGCGCTCGTCGAGGTCGCGGTAGTCCAGCAGGCGGAACTCCAGCGGTAGCCCGGCGTAGCGCTTGCGCGCCCATTCGCACTGCTCGCGGGAGATGGTCACGCCCACGCATTCCACGCCGTAGCGCTCGGCGGCGAAGGCCATGAAGCTGCCCCAGCCGCAGCCGATGTCCAGCACGCGCATGCCCGGGCGCAGGTCGAGCTTGCGGCACACCAGGTCGAGCTTGGCCTCCTGGGCCTGGGCCAGGTCCTCGGCGTCCTTCCAGTAGCCGCAGGTGTAGGTCATGCGCGGGTCGAGCATGGCGGCGTAGAAGTCGTTGCCCAGGTCGTAGTGGCGCTCGCCCACCGCCCAGGCGCGGTTCGCCGTCTGCAGGTTGCACAGGCGCGCCTGCAGGGCGTGGAAGATCAGCGAGGCCGGGCTGACCTGGTCGACCACCCCGCTGCGCAGCAGGCGGGCGAAGAACTCGTCGAGTTGGTCACAGTCCCAGTCGCCGTCCATGTAGGCCTCGCCGAGGCCGAGGTTGCCCTGGGCCAGGGCGCGTTGCGGCACGCCGGGGTGGTTCAGGCGCATGTCCCAGGGCTGGTGGCCGTCCAGGCCCAGGCCGGCCTGCTCGAGTAGCGAGCGGGCGAAACGCTGGGCGCGGCTGTCGGCAGCCGCCGGGGTCGGGCGGGAGGTGGAGAGCTCGGAAGGCATGGTGTTTCCCTTGTGTTTTCTAGATATCCGTTGGCGCTCAGGCGTCGTCGCGGTGCAGGCGCAGGACCGCGCGCAGTTCCTCGCGCAGCCAGGCCTGGCGGATGCGCGGCAGGCGCTGGGCGAGGCGCCGCGCCACCCAGCGCTGGCCGCGGGCGACGAAGCGCAGGCGCTCGGCCATCTCCTCGATGGCCATGGCCTTGGCATGGAAGGCGCCGAGTTCGCGTCCGGGCTCGGCGCCCAGGCGCTGCAGGCTGCGGCGCAGGCGGCGGCAGCTTTCCGCCTCGCCCTGGTGCAGCGCGTGCAGGCGCTCCAGAAGTTGTGGATCCTCGGTCTGCCGGGCGCTGTCGAGCATCACCCGGGCGCCGGCGCGCTCGGCGCTCAGCAGTTCCTGCAGCCAGTCGATGAGGTCGGCGTCTTCGTCGCCACCCTGCAGGCGCGCCAGGCAGGCATCGGCCTCCGCCACCAGCTGCGCCAGGCGCTCGGCGGCCGGGCGGATGTCGTGCAGTTGGGCGCAGGACTGGCCGGCGTAGATGGGCATGTCCTCCAGGCGGCCATAGGCGCCGCGCAATGGCGAGTCGGTGGAGAACAGGTAGATGGGGCCGCCGTCCTGCTCGCCGATCACCGGCGTTTCGCGGCGCTCGTGCAGGTTCGCGTAGTCGCCGCGGGTCACGGCGTTGGGCAGCACGCGCACCGGCGCCGGCATCGGCCAGTTGCGGAAGAAGGCCTCGGTCAGCAGCGTCTGCTCCGCCTCGGCCTCGACCAGGCAGCGCTTGTGGTAGTCGTGGGCGTAGGATTCGTCGGTGGCGAGGAAGGCCGAGCCGCAGGCCACGCCCTGGGCGCCCAGGGCCAGCGCCGCGGCGATGGCGGCGCCGCTGGCGATGCCGCCGCAGGCCACCACCGGCACCTCGCCAAGGGCCACCAGCTCCGGCACCAGGGCGAAGGTGGAAACCTGGCCGCGCACGTGCCCGCCGGCTTCCACGCCCTGGGCGATCAGCACGTCCACCCCGGCGCGCAGCGCGGCCTCGGCATCGGCGCGGTGGCCCACCTGGTGCAGCACCAGCATGCCGGCGTCCTTGAAGCGGCGGACCACGTCGGCCTGCACGTCCCAGAACAGCGCCACCGCCGGCACCCGCAGCTCCAGGCAGACGGCCACCTGCGCCTCCAGCAGTTCGGCGGGGGTGGCCGCGGGGATCAGGTTGACGGCGAAGGGTTCGTGGCTGAGCTCGCGGTAGGCCGCCACCTCGCGGCGGATCAGCGCCACCGGCTCGCGCACCATGCCTAGGCAGCCGAAGCCGCCGGCGTTGCTCACCGCCGCGACCAGTTCATGGCGTGCCACGCCGCCCATGCCGGCGCAGAGGATGGGGACCCGGCAACCCAGGAGTTCGACCAGGGGGGTGTTCAGCGCGGGATGAGGCATGGCGGTACTCCTGAAGCCGCAAGGCAGAGCGGCGACAGGACAATGGTAGGCCTTGGGCTTAACTGAATTTAAATGAAATTTAATGGCCGATTAGTTCATTAAAATGAATATGTAAGCCGTATTCGAAAAACCGGATCTACCCCCTGCAAGCCACGCTTTCCTTGCCCATGCCCGCCTGCGGCAAAGGGTCGCGCGGGCGACGGTTGCAGCGTTCATATCAAAATAAGTTTATTCAGCCTTCATTATTATTAATTTGTTGCATGCTTTGACGTTCCGCAGACTGTATCGGCTCCCTGCAAAGGTTCTGGCCCCCCACTCCGACCAGGGTCTTGCACCCGCTGCCACGTTCCCCGTGCAGTGGGGGGAGCAGCCAGTCACCGCGCATTTCGACGGAACCCAAGATGGCCAGCGTGCAAGCCCTCGACAAGAACGACACCTATAACTACGAGATCGTCCGCCGTTTCACCCTCACCACCCTGTTCTGGGGCGTGCTGGGCATGAGCATGGGCGTGGTGATCGCCGCCCAGCTGGTGTGGCCGGAACTCAACCTCGGCCTGCCGTGGACCAGCTTCGGGCGCATCCGCCCGATCCACACCAACCTGGTGATCTTCGCCTTCGGCGGCAGCGCGCTGTTCGCCACCTCCTTCTACGTAGTGCAGCGCACCTGCCGGGTGCGCCTGGTCTCCGACAGCCTGGCCAACTTCGTGTTCTGGGGCTGGCAAGCGAGCATCCTGGCGATGCTGGCGAGCTACCCGCTGGGCATCACCACCTCCAAGGAATACGCCGAGATGGAGTGGCCCATCGCGCTCTGGGTCACCGTGGTGTGGGTCGCCTACGCCTACCTGTTCTTCGGCACCATCGCCCGCCGCAAGGTGCAGCACATCTATGTGGGCAACTGGTTCTACGGCGCCTTCATCGTGGTCACCGGCATGGTCCACGTGGTCAACCACCTGGCGCGCCCGGTCAGCCTGCTGAAGTCCTACCCGATCTACTCCGGCGCCACCGACGCCATGATCCAGTGGTGGTACGGCCACAGCGTGGTCGGCTTCATCCTCTCGGTGGGCTTCCTCGGCATGATGTACTACTACGTGCCGCGCCAGGCCGAGCGGCCGGTGTACTCCTACCGCCTGTCCATCGTGCATTTCTGGGCGATCATCACCCTGTACATCTGGGCCGGCCCGCACCACCTGCACTACACCGCGCTGCCGGACTGGGCGCAGTCCCTGGGCATGGTGATGTCGCTGATCCTCCTGGCCCCGAGCTGGGGCGGCATGATCAACGGCATGATGACCCTCTCCGGCGCCTGGCATAAGCTGCGCACCGACCCGATCCTGCGCTTCCTGGTGGTGTCCCTGGCGTTCTACGGCATGTCCACCTTCGAAGGCCCGATGATGGCCATCAAGACGGTGAACTCGCTGTCCCACTACACCGACTGGACCATCGGCCACGTGCATGCCGGCGCCCTGGGCTGGGTGGCGATGATCTCCATCGGCGCGCTGTACCACATGATCCCCAAGCTCTACGGCCGCGAGCGGATGTACAGCGTCGGGCTGATCAATGCGCACTTCTGGCTGGCCACCATCGGCACCGTGCTCTACATCGCCTCGATGTGGGTCAACGGCATCACCCAGGGCCTGATGTGGCGTGCGGTCAACGCCGACGGCACCCTCACCTACTCCTTCGTCGAAGCCCTGCAGGCCAGCCACCCCGGCTACATGGTGCGGCTGTTCGGCGGCGCCCTGTTCGCCAGCGGCATGTTCCTGATGGCCGGCAACACCTGGCTGACCGTGCGCGCCGGCCAGCGCATCGACCGCATGCCCATCGCCAGCGCCGCCTGAGGAAGCCCGCCATGCAACTGCTGCTCGCCCTGACCACGCTGCTGGTCGTGGCCGTCGCCCCCTGCCTGCACCTGCGCCGCGCCAGCCGCCACGATCTGCAACAGGCGGCGCTGCTGCCCTTCGCCGACGACCCCGAGGCCGCCGCGCGGATGAGCGCCGCCACCGGCCAGCGCTGCGAGCGCCTGTTCGACCCGCGCCGCGAGTGCCGCCTGCGGGCCTGATTTACCCGATCCAGGGACGGATCCCTCCCGCGTGCCTGTCTGGCACTTTTCGGGGCCCACCTCGTTATTCCGTGAGGTGGGCCCTTTTTTTCGTGGCGCATGATGCGTTGGCGTTTTCCGGCGATGCGGGGTGGCGTTTCCAGCTCACCTCCGAGGGGGATTCGGCCATGGTCAAACGGCGGATAACCGCGAACGGTTATTCGCCCTACGTGGCTGAGCCCCCCTCCTGAAGGGGGCCAGCCCGTGCCGGGAGAGGATTCGATGCCAGTCGGCAACGCTGGAGCCGCCGGCTGACGCCGTAATGCCCGTTCCTGCCCAACGTCCCCTCTCCCGCTTGCGGGAGAGGGTTAGGGTGAGGGGCTCTTGAAATGGCCCCCTACGCCCCGCCCTCACCTCCCCCTAGGGGCCCGTAGGGGTTTCCCCGATTTTCGCGCCACCGCGCCGGCCCTATCGTTCGCAGCCATATCTCCTACTGCGTGAGCGCCGCCGTGTTCGCCTATTCGATCTTCTGGACAGGAATCGCCCTGGGCCTCGCCGGCCTGGGTTTCACCCAGCCGTGGCTGGCCGCAGCCGGGCTGGCCATGGCCGGCGCCGCGGGCATCGTCCTGCGCCCCCGCGCACAACTGCCGGCCGAGCTTCCCGCGCCGGCCGCCGAGGCCCCTGCCGCCGTCGATTGCCAGCCCCTGCTGCACGCCGTGCTGCCGGCCTGGCAGCAGAACCTGGAGCAGGTGCGCAAGCTGCTGGCCGGCAACGTCGGCGAGCTGTTCGCGCGCTTCGCCGCCCTGGCCGAGCGCCTGCAGCAGACACTGGCCCGCTCCGAGAGCGTCACCGGCGGCGAAGGCCTGAGCCACGACCTGCGCCAGGCCCAGCAGCGCCTGCACGAAGTCACCGAGGCCTTCCACGCCGCCAGCGTGCGCAAGAACGAGCTGCTGGCCACCATCGGCAACCTCAGCGGCTACGCCAGCGAGCTGCAGGGCATGTCCAAGCACGTGCAGGACATCGCCAGCCAGACCAACCTGCTGGCCCTCAACGCCGCCATCGAGGCCGCCCGCGCCGGGGAGTACGGGCGCGGCTTCTCGGTGGTGGCCGACGAGGTGCGCAAGCTGTCCAGGCTCTCGGCCGAGACCGGCCAGCGCATGGTCGAGAAGGTCGGCGAGATCAACCAGGCCATCCACGCCACCGTCACCGCGGCGCAGGAGCTGTCCAGCCGCGAGGAAGACAACCTCGACTACCTGGACGGCGTCGCCGCCGACATCCTGCGGAACCTCTCGCGCAACCTCGAAGCGCTCAGCGCCAGCGCCGGCGAGTTGCAGCACGACACCCGCGTCACCCAGGCGGACATCCAGGAAATCATCGTCGGCCTGCAGTTCCAGGACCGCAGCGACCAGATCCTCGACCACCTGCAGGGCGACATCGGCCGCCTGCACCAGGCCGTCGCCAGCAGCGATGCCGCCCTCGCCCAGCCGCAACGCTGGCTCGGCGAGATGCGCCGCCAGTTCACCACCGACGAGGAACGCAGCGCCCGCCCGGCGAGCCGCGGCGCCGCCTCGGACGTCACCTTCTTCTGACCGCCCCGGAGCCCAACATGGCCAAGACCATTCTCATCGTCGACGACTCCACGTCCATGCGCCAACTGGTCAAGATGACCCTCGCCGGCGCCGGCCACCAGGTCATCGAGGCCATCGACGGCCGCGACGCCCTGGCCAAGCTCGGCGGCCAGAAGGTGCACCTGGTCATCAGCGACCTGAACATGCCCAACCTCGACGGCATCGGCCTGGTCAAGGCGCTGAAGGCGCGCCCCGAGTACCGCTTCACACCCATCGTCATGCTCACCACCGAAAGCGAACAGGGCAAGAAGGCCGAAGGCCAGGCCGCCGGCGCCCGCGCCTGGATCGTCAAGCCGTTCCAGCCGGCCCAGTTGCTGGCCGCCGTGGACCGGCTGGTGGGCTGAGATGCTGCACCTTTGCGACGAGCCCGGCCGCCCCCTGGCGCTGGCCGGCAGCCTGACCATCTACGAGGTGGGCCAGGCCTGCGCCGCCCTGCGCGAGGCGGTCGCCGGCGCCCGCCTGGAAGTGGCCGGGCAATGGCCGCTGGACCTGTCCCGCCTCGACGAGATCGACACCGCCGGCGTGCAACTGCTGCTGGCGCTGCGCACGCAACTGCAGCGCCACGGCGCCGTACTGGCGCTGCACGCGCCCAGCGAGGCGGTGCGCGAACTGGTCGACCTGTTGCGGCTGCACGCCGCCCTGCCCTATGCCGCCGCAGCGGCCCAGCCCGAGGCCTGATGCCATGCTCGACGGCGAACAATGGAGCGAACTGCTGCGCGGCTTCATCGAAGAAGCCCGCGACCTGGCCCGGCAGGCCGAGGAATGCCTGCTGGAACTGGAGCGTAACCCGGCCGACGGCGAAGCCATCACCCGCCTGTTCCGCGCCATGCACACCCTCAAGGGCTCGGCCGGGCTGTTCTCGCTGCTGCCGCTGGTGAACTTCACCCACCACCTGGAAAACCTACTGATGGCCGTGCGCGACGGTGAGCGCGTACTGACCGCCGAGCTGGTCTCGCTGATGCTGCGCTGCCTGGACGAGATCACCTCGATGGTCGCGCTGATCGACCCGGCCAGCGGCGAGCTGCCGGTAGACGCGGCGCACCAGCGCGAACTGCTAGACGCCCTGGCCGCACTGACCGGCAACGAGCCGGAACCGATCCCCACGCAAGCCATCGACTGCCCGGCCCGCGGACGCCTGGACGCCTGCGCCAGCTGCGAGGCGCAAGGCGCCTGGCACATCTCGCTGCGCTTCGACGGCGAGCTGCTGCGCAACGGCTTCGACCCCGCCACCTTCGTGCGCTACCTCGGCCGCCTGGGCGAAGTGCTCTGCCTGCACCTGATCGACGACGCCGTGCCGGCCCTGGAAGAGCTCGACGCCGAGCGCTGCTACCTGGGCCTGGAGATCGCCCTGTGCACCTCGGCGGAACGCGCCGCCATCGAGGAAGCCTTCGAATTCATCCGCGACTTCTGCAGCCTGCGCATCCTGCCGCCGGGCAGCCAGGTGGACGACTACCTGGCGCTGATGCGCGAGCTGCCGGAAAGCGACGAGCGCATCGGCGCCATCCTGGTCGCCAGCGGCCTGCTCGACGAACGGGACCTGGCTCGCGGCCTGGCATTGCAGGCGCAGCACAGCGACGCGCTCAAGCCCGCCCTGGGCAGCGTGCTGGTGGACCAGGGGCTGGTGCCGGCGCAGGCGGTGAACGCCGCCCTGGCGCAGCAACAGAAGGTCCGCGAACGCGCCCCGGAAAGCAGCCTGATCCGCGTCGCCGCGCACAAGCTCGACGAGCTGATCAACCTGGTGGGCGAGTTGGTGATCAGCGCGGCCGCCGCCCAGCTGCACGCCCGCGCCAGCGGCGACAGCGCCAGCAGCGAAAGCGCGCAGACGGTCAACCGCCACGTGGAGCTGATCCGCGAGGCAGCACTGAAGCTGCGCATGGTCGAGATCGGCGAGACCTTCTCGCGCTTCCACCGCGTGGTGCGCGACGTCAGCCAGCAACTGGACAAGCGCATTCGCCTGGAGATCCACGGCGCCGACACCGAGCTGGACAAGTCGGTGATCGACAAGCTGGCCGACCCGCTCACCCACCTGGTGCGCAACGCCATGGACCACGGCATCGAGCCGGCCGGGCAGCGCATCGAAGCGGGCAAGGCGCCCGAGGGCCTGCTGCGCCTGAACGCCTTCCACGAGTCGGGCACGGTGGTCATCGAAGTCAGCGACGACGGGCGCGGCCTGGACACCCGGCGCATCCGCGCCAAGGCCGTCGAGCGGGGCCTGATCGAGGCCGGCGCCACCCTGAGCGAGCAGGAGCTGCAGCGGCTGATCTTCGCCGCCGGCTTCTCCACCGCCGACAGCGTCTCGGACCTGTCCGGCCGCGGCGTGGGCATGGACGTGGTGCGCAGCGCCATCGAAGCGCTGCGCGGCAGCATCGAGATCGACTCGCGCGCAGGCCAGGGCAGCACCTTCCGCATCCGCCTGCCGCTGACCCTGGCGATCATCGACGGCTTCCAGGTGAGCCTGGGCGACGAACAGTTCGTGGTGCCGCTGGGCCTGGTGACCGAATGCATGGAGCTGCCGCCCCACGCCGGCGACGGCGCCTGCGGCTACATCGATCTGCGTGGCCGGCCGCTGCCGTGCATCGACCTGGCCACGCACTTCGGCCTGCCGGGCAGCCGCGGCGGGCGCCGCAACATAGTCGTGGTCAGCCACGGCCGGCAGCAGGCCGGGCTCGTGGTCGACCACCTGCACGGCGAGCTGCAGACGGTGATCAAGCCGCTCGGCCCGCTGTTCCAGCACCTGCAGGGCATCGCCGGCTCGACCATCCTCGGCTCCGGCCAGGTCGCCCTGATCCTCGATATCGCCACGCTTTTCGCCAGCCTCGACGAACAGCCGACGCACCACCCCGTGGACAGCGATCCACAGCAGAGCCACAGGCACCCGCAAGCCGCCGGTGCGCAGGAGACACCCCATGAAATTCATCCGTAACCTCCGGATCGGCATCCGCCTGATCGCCGGCTTCTCCCTGGTGGTGGCCCTGACCACCGCGGTGGGCGCGCTGGGCATCTTCAACCTGAGCAAGGTCAACGACCTCTCCGACCAGATGTACAACCGCGAGATGCTCGCCCTCGACGCCATGCAGGTGGCCAACCTCAACCTGGTGTACATCGGCCGCCACCTGCGCAGCTCGCTGCTGGCCGCCAGCGTCGAGGAACGCGACGCGACCATGGCCCAGGTGCCCCAGGCCATCAAGACCCTGCACGACAACCTGGAGGCGGCCCGCGCCAGCTTCGTCAGCGACGAAGCCAAGGCGCGCCTGGCGCAGCTGGACCAGCAACTGGCGGAGTACGAGAAGACCGCCCTGCACATCCTCGACCTGAACAAGGCCAGCGGCCGCCTCGGCGAAGGCAGCGAGGCCAGCGCCCTGCTGCCGAAGCTGCGCCAGCTGAGCAACGCCGCCGACGACAACATGAGCGCGCTGGTGGAGCAGAAGAAACAGCGCGCCCGCCAGGCCAACGACAGCATCACCGACATCTACCTCGCCTCGCGCCTGCAGATGCTCGTGCTGGTGCTGGTCGCCGCCGGCCTGGGCTTCGCCATCGGCATCCTGGTCACGCGCAGCATCGTGCGCCCGCTCAACCGCGCCATGGGCGTGGCCAACAGCCTCGCCGAGGGCGACCTGGGCGTGCGCGTGGAGGTCGACAGCGCGGACGAAACCGGCCGCCTGCTGGGCTCCATGGGCCACCTGGCCGAGCGCCTGCGCAACGTCATGGGCGACGTGCGCGGCGCCGCCGACGCCCTCTCCTCGGCCTCCGAGGAAGTCAGCGCCACCTCCCAGTCCCTCAGCCAGGCGGCCACCGAGCAGGCCGCCAGCGTCGAGGAAACCACCGCCTCGGTGGAACAGATGTCCGCCTCCATCGCGCAGAACACCGAGAGCGCCCAGGTCACCGACGGCATCGCCGGCAAGGCCGCCAGCGACGCGGTGGACGGCGGCCGCGCGGTGCGCGAGATGGTCCAGGCCATGAAGCAGATCGCCGACAAGATCGGCATCATCGACGACATCGCCTACCAGACCAACCTGCTGGCCCTCAACGCCGCCATCGAAGCGGCCCGCGCCGGCGACCACGGCAAGGGCTTCGCGGTGGTGGCCGCCGAGGTGCGCAAGCTGGCCGAGCGCAGCCAGGTGGCCGCGCAGGAGATCGGCGGCGTGGCCGGCAGCAGCGTGCAGCTGGCCGAGCAGGCCGGCCACCTGCTCGACGAGATAGTGCCCAACATCCAGAAGACCTCCGACCTGGTCCAGGAAATCACCGCCGCATCCCAGGAGCAGAGCGCCGCCGCCGGGCAGATCAACATCGCCATGGGTCAGATGAACCAGATCACCCAGCAGAACGCCTCGGCCTCCGAGGAGCTGGCCGCCACCGCCGAAGAAATGAACGCCCAGGCCAGCCAGTTGCTGGAACTGATCGGCTACTTCCGCTTCGACGAGCAGGCCCGCGCCCACGCGCCCTACCGCGGCAGCGTCGCCGGCACCCCGCGCGAACCCCATCGACCGATGCGCAAGGCGGCCGCCGCGCGGGTGGACGAAGGCCAGTTCGTCAGCTTCGACTGAGGAAAGCGAGCATGGACAACCTGCAGAGCACGGCGCCCGGCGCGGTACAGCACCTGTCGTTCCGCGTGCGCCAGGCGCGCTACGCGCTGCCCATCGAACTGGTGCGCGAGATCATCGAATACGGCCAGATCACCGCAGTGCCGATGATGCCCGGCTTCATCCACGGCGTGATCAACCTGCGCGGCAACGTGGTGCCGGTGCTGGACCTGGCCGCCCGCTTCGGCATGCCGCTGAGCGTGCCGGACAAGCGCACCTGCATCGTCATCATCGAACTCGAGCTGGGCGACAGCCAGCAGCGCACCGGGCTGGTGGTGGACGCCGTGGACGCGGTGCTGGACATCGAGGCCGCCAGCATAGAGCCGGCGCCGCCGTTCGGCGCCGGCATCCGCACCGAGTTCATCGCCGGCATGGCCCGCGACGAGGCGGGCTTCACCATCGTCCTCGACGTGCGCCGCGCGCTGTCGCTGGACGACATCCGCCAGCTCGGCCTGGCCGCGCAGGCCGGCTGATGCCCACGCGCAACCTGCCGCGCCTGGGCGACGAGGACTTCCGCCGCCTGCAGCGCCTGATGCAGCAGGCCTCGGGCATCCGCATGGGCGAACAGAAACGCACCCTGATGGCCGGCCGCCTGATGTGCCGCCTGCGGGCGCGCGGGCAGCCCGACTACGGCGCCTACCTGCGCCTGCTGGCGCAGCCGGCCGAGGCCGCCGAGCGGCGCCTGGTGGTGGACCTGCTCACCACCAACGAGACCTTCTTCTTCCGCGAGCCGCAGCACTTCGAGGTGCTCGGCGACTGGGCCGCGCGCCGGCGCCGGCCGCTGCGGCTGTGGAGCGCCGCCGCCTCCTCGGGGCAGGAAGCCTTCAGCATGGCCATGACCCTGGCCGAGCGCGGCGCGGCGGACTGGTCCATCCTAGCCACCGACCTCAGCCTGCGGGTGCTGGAGAAGGCCCGGCGCGCCATCTACCCGATGGAACAGGCGGCCCACCTGCCGCGGGGCTGGCTGGAACGCCACTGCCAGCGCGGCATCGGCGAAAGCGCCGGCAACTTCCGCATCGGCGCGCACCTGCGCGAGCGGGTGGCCTTCGCCGAACTGAACCTGGCCCGCGAACTGCCGGCGGACGTCGGCCCCTTCGAGGTCATCTTCCTGCGCAACGTGCTGATCTACTTCGGCGCCGAGGAAAAGCGCGGCATGCTCGCCCGGCTGCTGCAGCGCCTGGTGACGGGCGGGCTGCTGTTCATCGGCCACGCCGAGAGCCTGCACGGCCTGGGCCTGCCGGTGCGCACGCTGTGCCCGTCGGTCTTCGAACGCACGCGATGAGAGGAGCACGGGCGTGATCAAGGTCTTCATCGTCGACGACTCGGCGCTGGTGCGCCAGGTGCTCACCGCCTGCCTGGGCGGGCACCCGGGCATCCAGGTCATCGGCCAGGCGGCCGACCCGCTGTTCGCCCTGGAGAAGATGCGCCAGCAATGGCCGGACGTGCTGGTGCTGGACGTGGAGATGCCGCGCATGGACGGCATCACCTTCCTGCGCCGGATCATGGCCGAGCGGCCGACGCCGGCGATCATCTGCTCCACCCTCACCCAGGCCGGCGCGGCCGTCACCCTGGAGGCCCTGGCGGCCGGCGCCGTGGGCGTCTTCGCCAAGGCCAGCGTGGGCCTGCGCGAAAGCCTGCAGCAACTGGCCGGCGAACTCATCCGGCAGATCGAGGCGGCCGCCCGCAGCCACCCACGGGCCACGCCGCCGCGCGCGCCGGCCACGGCCGTACCGCCAGCCACCCGCAGCGGCCGGCTCGCCGGCGAGCGCATCGTCGCCCTGGGCACCTCCACCGGCGGCACCCAGGCGCTGGAGCAGGTGCTGCGCCAGTTGCCGGAGGACTGCCCGGGCATCGTCATCGTCCAGCACATGCCGGAGAAGTTCACCGCCGCCTTCGCCCAGCGCCTGGACGGCCTGTGCCGCATCGAAGTACGCGAGGCGCGCCACCTGGACCGCCTGCGTCCGGGCCTGGCCCTGGTGGCGCCGGGCGGCTTGCACATGCAGCTCAGGCGCAGCGGCGCGCACTACCTGGTCGAAGTGCTCGACGGCCCGCCGGTCAACCGCCACAAGCCCTCGGTGGACGTGCTGTTCCGTTCGGTGGCGCGGCACGCCGGGCCCGACGCCCTGGGGGTGATCATGACCGGCATGGGCGACGACGGCGCCCGCGGCCTGCTGAGCATGCGCGAGGCCGGCGCGCGCACCCTGGCCCAGGACGAGGCCAGCTGCGTGGTGTTCGGCATGCCGCGCGAAGCGCTGCGGCTGGGCGCCGCCCAGGCCAGCGAGCGGCTGGCCAACCTGCCACGGGCTATCCTTCAGTTCGCGGGCGGCGACGAATGAGCGCGCCGCCCGCGCGCAAGAGCCGAACCTTGGCCGGAAAAAAGGCTCTGTCCTGAAGCGAAGGCCGTCGCGCGCGGCCATGGAACATGGATACAGGAGCTTGTCGCAATGAACCCACAACGGTCGACTGCCCGAGGCCCGGCGAACGCCCGGGGGCAGGTCGCACGGCCATGAGCTGCCGCCTGCTGCTGGCCGACGACCATGCGCTGATCCGCTTCGGCGTGCGCGCCATGGTGGCCAGCCTGGAGGGCTACGAGATCATCGGCGAAGCGGAGAACGGCCGCCAGACGGTGGAACTGGCCCGTGCCCTGCGCCCGGACATCATCCTGCTGGACGTCACCATGGAAGGCTCCAGCGGCCTGGACGCCCTGTGCGAACTGGGCAGCGTGGCGCCGGCCTCGCGGGTGCTGATGCTGTCGATGCACACCGACGCCGAGGTGGTGCTCGCGGCCCTGGAGCGCGGCGCCCAGGGCTACCTGCTCAAGGACGCCGCCCTCAACGAACTGCACATGGCCCTGCGCGCCGTGGGCCGCGGCCAGCGCTACCTGAGTTCGGCCATCGCCGCCCCGGTCATCGCCCAGGCCCTGGCCCGGCAGAAGCCGGCGGCCAACGACCCCGAGCTGACCCAGCGGCAGATCGAGATCCTCCGCCTGATCAGCCGCGGCGCCTCCACCCGCGCCATCGCCACCGGCCTGGGCCTGAGCGTGAAGACGGTGGAAGCCCACCGCGCCCAGATCATGCGCCGCCTGCGCATCCACGACGTGCCCAACCTGGTGCTCTACGCGGTGCGCCAGGGGCTGATCGACCCCAATGACTGACCGGGGCCGCCAGCCCAACCTATGAAAAGCGTCTAGGCGCAGTCCCGTAGGATGGGTCGAGCGAAGCGATACCCATCACCGCGACCGCATGGGTATCGCAAGCTCAACCCATCCTACGAAAACTGTTCGGCATCGACCTGTAAGCGGACCATGCCCGCGAATCGCGCGCAGGGCGCGCTCCTACAAGGGGGTAGGGTGCATTGCCGACCGCACCGGAATGCTCGCCTGCCACGTAAGCGGACTCCGCCGCACATGCAAAAACGCACGCGGCCCACCTCCCTGGCGGGCCACGTGCGTTACCAACGCATATTCCTAACGAATCGTCAGACCTGTTCCTGCACACCTCCTTCCGCGAAGACTTTCACGGGCTTGCCGCTCGGGGAAAGCACGCCGGTCACCACCTGCCAGGCCATCGACAGGGCCCCGACGATGAACACCAGGTCACCGAAGGTGCGCACCCAGCGCAGGGTCTGCAGCAGCGGTTGCTGCATGAACTCCTCGCTGCGGGCGTACCAGAGGCCGACGCTGGCGCTGGCGTGGAACTGGATGATGCCGATGGGCAGCAGGCTGGTGGCGAGCATCAGCACCAGGCCGCCGTTGAGGCACCAGAAGGCGGTCTTCATCAGCCTTTCGTTGAAGTGCAGCTGCGGGCGGATGTAGCGCAGCACCAGCAGGGTGAAGCCCAGGGCGAGGAAGCCGTAGACGCCGAACAGCGCGGCATGGGCGTGGGTCGGCGTGGTGTTCAGGCCCTGGATGTAGTAGAGCGCCACCGGCGGGTTGATCATGAAGCCGAACACCCCGGCGCCGAGCATGTTCCAGAAGGCCACGGCGACGAAGCAGGCCAGCGGCCATTTCACCCGCTGCATCCAGGCCGCACGGTTCTTCAGGCGCCAGTTCTCCCAGGCCTCGTAGCCCAGCACCACCAGCGGCACCACTTCCAAGGCGCTGAAGGTGGCCCCCACCGCCATCACCGGCGTGGTGGTGCCGGCGAAGTACAGGTGGTGGAAGGTGCCGGGCACGCCGCCGAGCATGAACAGCGAGGCCGAGGCCAGGCTGGCGGTGGTGGCGGCGCGGCCGGAGACCAGGCCCATGTTGGAGAAGATGAAGGCCAGCGCGGTGGTGGCGAAGACCTCGAAGAAGCCCTCCACCCACAGGTGCACCACCCACCAGCGCCAGTACTCCATCACCGACAGGTTGGTGCGCTCGCCGTAGGCCAGGCCGGCGCCGTAGAACAGGCCGATGGCGATCACCGAGGCCGACAGCAGCGCCAGCAGGTTCTTGTCGCCCGGCTTGCCGAAGGCCGGCAGGATGCCGCGCAGCATCAGCAGCAGCCAGAAGGCGATGCCGAGGAACTTGCCGATCTGCCACAGGCGCCCCAGGTCGACGTATTCGTAGCCCTGGTGGCCCAGCCAGAAGTTCCACTGCGGTGGCATCAGCTGGGCGATGGCCAGGTAGTTGCCGATGAACGAGCCGACCACCACCACGACCAGTGCCCAGAACAGCACGTCGACGCCGAGCTTCTGGTGTTTCGGGTCCTTGCCGCCGTTGATGACGGGCGCCAGGAACAGCCCCGCGGCGAGAAAGCCGGTGGCGATCCAGAACAGCGCGCTCTGGATGTGCCAGGTGCGCAGCAGCGAATAGGGGAACCACTGCGACAGCGGGATGCCGTAGAAGTCCTGGCCTTCCACCGTGTAGTGCGCGGTGGCGCCGCCCAGCAGCACCTGGAAGCCGAACAGCCCGACCACCAGCAGCAGGTACTTGCCCAGCGCCCGCTGCGACGGGGTGAGCGCCACCAGGCTGAGCGGGTCCTGCAGCGGCGGCTCCGGTTCCGCCTCCTCATGCCCGCGCAGGAAGGCCCAGGCCCAGACCAGGAAGCCCACCCCGGCGATCAGCAGCACCACGCTGACGATGGACCACATGACGTTCTCGGCGGTCGGCTGGTTGCCGATCAGCGGCTCGTGGGGCCAGTTGTTGGTGTAGGTGGCGGCCGAGCCCGGGCGCTCGGTGGCGGCGGCCCAGGCGGTCCAGAAGAAGAAGAAGTGCGTCAGTTCCTGGCGCCGCGCCAGGTCCGGCAGGGTGCCCTCCTTCATGGCGAAGCTCTTGCGGCTGTGCTGCAACGCCGGGTCGTCGCCGAACAGCGCGACGTAATAGTCGGCGGTGTGGCGGATGGCCTCGACGCGGCGTGCGCTCAAGGTCAGCACGCCATCTTCGGCGCGGTTGCCGCGGTACTCGCGCTTCAGGCGGGCGAGCAGCACGGCCTGCTGGTCGCCGTCCAGTTCGCCGAAGGCCTTGCCGTACTGCTCGTGGGCGCCGATGTCGAGCCAGGCGCTCAGCTCGCGGTGCAGCCAGTCCGCGGTCCAGTCCGGGGCCTGGTAGGCGCCGTGGCCCCAGATGGAGCCGAGCTGCATCCCGCCCACGCTCTGCCAGGCGGTCTGGCCGTCGAGGATGTCGGTGCCGGTGAACAGGGTTTCGCCGGTCTCGCTGCGCACCTGCGCGGGGATCGGTGGCGCCTGGCGGTAGACCTCGCGGCCGAACCAGCCGAGTATGCAGAAGGTCACGCCGAGCACGGCGATCAGCGCCCACCACAACTTGCGGTATTCACCCATGATGGCGCTCCTCCCCGGCGACCGGGCGAATGGGGCTGGCGGATTTGACGTAGGCGCGGCGGCCTGGGATGTTGCTGAGCGGGACGTGCATGGGATGGCTCCTTGGTCAGGCACTGCTTGCGCTATCGCAAGCTGTGTGCCATCCCATAAACCTCTCAGGATCAATAACTTGCGAAACTCACGAGTCGAAATGACCGCACCCGGAACGGGTTCAAATGACCTCGTAAAGGTAAAAAATACCTCATTGTTGGACAGACTCCTGGCGGACCTGGCCGACGACCTGCCCACCGCCGAGCGCCTGCAGCGGCTGGTGGTGGCTTTGCGCGACGAGTTCGCCTGCAGCGCCGTGGTGCTGCTGCAGCTCGATGGCGACAGCCTCCAGCCCCAGGCCGCCGTGGGCCTGGACCGCGAAGTGCTCGGCCGGCGTTTCGCCGTGGCCAGCCACCCGCGCCTGGCGCACATCCTCGCGCAGCGCGAGCCGCTGCAGTTCAGCGCCGACAGCGAGCTGCCCGATCCCTACGACGGCCTGCTCCAGGACAGCCCCGACAAGCCCCTGCCGGTACACGACTGCATGGGCATGAGCCTCTACCTGGAAGGCCGCGCCTGGGGCGCGCTGACCCTGGACGCCCTGCGCCCCGGCAGCTTCTCGCCGGCGCTGGTCCGGCGCCTGGAGCACTACGCGCCGCTGATCGAGGCCGCCGTGCGCGTCGGCCGCCTGGAAAGCGAGGTGCGCCGCCTGCGCCTGACCCGCAGCGTTCTGGCCGAGCCGGCCCTGGAACCCGGCGCCGGCATCCTCGGCGAGAGCCCGGTGCTGCACCAGTTGCTGGACGAGCTGAAGATAGTCGCCGACTCCGAGTTGCCGGTGCTGCTGCAGGGCGAGACCGGCGTCGGCAAGGAGCTGTTCGCCCGCGCCCTGCACGCCAGCTCGCCGCGCTCGCGCAAGCCGCTGATCTACGTGAACTGCGCGGCGCTGCCGGAAACCCTCGCCGAAAGCGAGCTGTTCGGCCACGTGCGCGGCGCCTTCTCCGGCGCCGCCCAGGACCGCCAGGGCCGCTTCGAGGCGGCCAACGGCGGCACGCTGTTCCTCGACGAGATCGGCGAGCTGCCGCTGTCGATCCAGGCCAAGCTGCTGCGCGCCCTGCAGGGCGGCGAGATCCAGCGCCTGGGGGCCGACCGGCCCAAGCACGTCGACGTGCGCATCATCGCCGCCACCAACCGCCACCTAGCCGACGAGGTGCGCGGAGGGCGCTTCCGCGCCGACCTCTATCACCGGCTATCGGTGTACCCGGTGCACATCCCGCCGTTGCGCGAGCGCGGCCAGGACGTGCTGGTGCTGGCCGGGCACTTCCTCGAACTCAACCGCACCCGCCTGGGCCTGCGCTGCCTGCGCCTGACGCCGGATGCCGAGCAGGCCCTGCTGGACTACGCCTGGCCGGGGAACGTGCGCGAGCTGGAACATCTCATCAGCCGCGCGGCGCTCAAGACCCTGAGCCAGGCGGCCTCGCGGCGCGAACTGCTGAGCATCGACGCGGCAGGGCTCGGCCTGGAGCTGCCGGCGGCCGAGGATGCCGTCGAAATAACCGCCCCCTCGACCGAGGACGCCCGTTCCCTGCAGGAGGTGGTCGACGACTACCAGCGCCGCCTGCTGCAACGCGCGCTGCAGCGCCATGGCGGCAAGTGGGCGGCGGCGGCCCGTGCGCTGAAGATGGACCCGAGCAACCTGCGCAAGCTGGCGCGCCGCCTGGACCTGCGCTGAGCGCGGCGAAGCGCCCCGCGGGCTGCTCGCGCCGGAGGCTTCAGCGCACCATGTGCAGGTAGTGCAGGTGGCGCTCGTACTGGTCGAGGATGTCGCCGATCACGTCCTCGCGGCTCCAGCCCATGATGTCGTAGTCCTGGCCGCCTTCGCGCAGGTGCACCTCGGCGCGGAAATACTTGCGGGCGTCGTTGCCCTCGTCGCTGTCCTGCACCACGAAGCTGGGCGAGGCGAAGGCCCGCGGGCGCACCTCGTAGAGGAAGCGGCCTTCGCCGGCATGGTCCAGCGCCAGGCTCACGCGGCCGTCGTCGCGCTCCTCCACCGCCACCTCGTAGCCCTGCTTGCGCAGTTCGTCGGCCACCTGCTCGCAGGCCGGGCGCACCAGCGCTGGTTCGACATGACGCCCCCGGAGCACCGGCGCCTGCACGGCGACGCCAACATCGTGTCGATGGCCGCCGCCGACTGGCCGCGTGTCGTCGGCCCGGCGCAGCGAACTCTCGAAACCCTCGACTGCGCCACACTTCGCCAGCGAAGCGGCCACAGCCATCGGCTATACCTGGGGTGTCGCCCACCCGGTTCCGGGCGGGCGGCTCTCGTGTTCCGATGCAATGACCTACTGGCCCGCCACGTTGCGGGCGAGCGCTCCCCGCCGGGCCCGGCCAGGCTCCTGGGCCAGGCCCTGGCGGGGGCCTGTCGTTCAGGAAGGACGAGGGCATTCTTATGCCCGCTCGCCAGCCCAACCGTAGGGCGCATAACGCCCCAGGCGTTACCTATGTGTCCCGGCAGAACATTTGCAAAACCCATCGCCTACCCTGCCGGCACAATCGCGGACAAAGTCCGCTCCTGCGCGGCAGGCGAGCACGGCTTTTCGTAGGAGCGAGCACCCCGGCGCAGTGGGCAAGACAGTTGTTCCTACGGGATAACATCGCGTCTCCGTCCACGACTCGCATGCAGGGCGAGCGCCTGCACGGGAGAACGTGGAGACACCTGAACGCGAAGTGCAAGGCGATGGCAAGACGGCCATAATCCGCCCTTGCCCCGCGATCCAGGCCCCGTCGATGTCCGAACAGCCCAGCCCTGCCAACGCAGAACCCGCCCCCACCGCCCGCCTCCGGCGCTTCCGACGGCCACGCTGGCTGGAATGGCGACAGCGCCTGGCGTTCTGGGTCGGTGCGCTGCTGGTGGGCCTGGTGGCGCTGGCCTTCGCCTGGCTGGCGGACCAGTCCTTCGCGCTGTTCAAGCGCATGCTCGGCATCACGCCCTGGCTGCCGCTGCTGCTCACCCCAGCGGGTTTCGCCCTGCTGGCCTGGATCACCCAGCGCTGGTTCGGCGAGGCCAAGGGCAGCGGCATTCCCCAGGTGATCGCCGCGCTGGAGTCGCCCTCGCGGCGCTTCCGCGCCCGGGTGCTGGCGCTGCCGGTGGCCGCCGTGCGCATGCTCTTCACCCTGGGCGCGCTGCTGGTGGGCGGCTCGGTGGGCCGCGAAGGGCCCACGGTGCACGTCGGCGCCGCGGTCATCTACGCCTTCGGCCGGCGCCTGGGCCTGCACGGCCGACGCACCATCGCCGGGCTGATCCTCGCCGGCGGCGCGGCCGGCATCGCCGCGGCCTTCAACACCCCGCTGGCGGGCATCGTGTTCGCCATCGAGGAACTCAGCCGCACCTTCGAGCAGCGCTTCAGCGGCCTGGTGCTGACCGCGGTGCTGATCGGCGGCGCCGTCACCCTCGGCCTGATGGGCCATTACTCCTATTTCGGCGAAATCGGCGGCAGCCTGCCGGCCGGCTGGGGCTGGAGCGAGGTGCCGGCCTGCGCCCTGCTCGGCGGCCTGCTGGGCGGGCTCTACGTCAAGCTGGTGCTGCCCACCCAGGCCGGCTGGCTGGGCCGCATGTTTCGCCTGCGCGAGCGCTGGCCGGTACGCTTCGCCGCCGCCTGCGGCCTGCTGCTGGCGCTGCTGGGGCTGGCCTCGGGCAACCACGTGTTCGGCACCGGCTACGAGGAAACCCGCGCCCTGCTCGAAGGCCACCCGATGACCGACCAGGGCTTCGTGCTATGGAAGTTCCTGGCCAACGTGGTGTCCTACCTCTCCGGCATCCCCGGCGGCCTGTTCTCGCCCTCGCTGAGCATAGGCGCGGCCTTCGCCCCGCTGCTGGCGCTGCTGCCCGACGTCAACCCGCAGACCTGCGCGCTGCTGGGCATGGGCGCCTACCTCGCCGGCGTGACCCGCTCGCCGCTGACCGCCTCGGTGATCGTCCTGGAACTCTCCCACAGCCCCGACCTGGTCATCCCCATGCTGGCCGCCACGGTCATGGCCGCCAGCATTTCCGGCTGGATCGCCCCGGTCTCGCTGTACCACGCCCTGGCCCGGCAGGTGCTGGACAAGCTGGCGCCGGCGCAGGGGCCTCGCTGACGAGGCCGCGCCAAGACGCTTTTCGTAGGATGAGTGGAGCGAAGCGATACCCATCGCCACGACCGCATGGGTTTCGCAAGCTCAACCCATCCTACGAAGAGCACCTCGGCGCAAGACAGTTGCTCCTACGGTTCCAGGAAGCACGGCTTTTCGTAGGATGGCGTTGAGCGAAGCGATACCCATCAGCGCAACCGCATGGGTTTCGCAAGCTCAACCCATCCTACGAGGGCCGTGCAGTTGCATAGTTCGGTGCAACGGATCGGACCGATCGCGGACGGAGTCCGCTACGGTTCCAGGAAGCAGGGTCGTAGGAGCGGACTCCGTCCGCGATTATCCGCCCTACGCCTAGTCCAGCCCCGCGTCGTTGGCCTGCTGCTGCAGGCTGGCCTGGCTGATCTGGCTGCCCGGCGGCACGCTGCGCGTCAGCCAGACGTTGCCGCCGATGGTGGAGCCCTTGCCGATGGTGACGCGCCCCAGGATGGTGGCGCCGGCGTAGATCACCACTTCGTCTTCGACGATGGGGTGGCGCGGCTGGCCCTTGTGCAACTGGCCGGTCTCGTCGGCGGTGAAGCGCTTGGCGCCCAGGGTGACCGCCTGGTAGATGCGTACCTGCTCGCCGATGATCGCCGTTTCGCCGATCACCACGCCGGTGCCGTGGTCGATGAAGAAGCTGCCGCCGATCTGCGCGCCGGGGTGGATGTCGATGCCGGTGGCCGAGTGCGCCAGTTCGGAGATGATCCGCGCCACCAGCGGCAGGCCGGCGCGGTACAGGTGGTGCGCCATGCGGTGGTGGATGATGGCCAGCACCCCCGGGTAGCACAGCAGCACCTCGTCGACGCTGCGCGCCGCCGGGTCGCCCTGGTAGGCGGCCAGCACGTCGGAGTCCAGCAGTTGGCGCAGCAGCGGCAGGGCCAGGGCGAAGTCACGGACGATCCCCAGCGCCCGCTCCTCGATGCCGTCCTCCGCTTCGCCGCGCTGGCGCGCGCTGTAGCGCAGCTCCAGGCGCGCCTGGATCAGCAGCGCGTTGAGGGCGCTGTCCAGGGTGCGCCCGACGAAGAAGTCCTCGCTCTCGTCGCGCAGGTCGTTGGGCCCCAGGCGCATGGGGAAGAGCGCACTGGCCAGGCGTTCGACGATCTCCTCGATGGAACGCCGCGAAGGCAGCTCGCGCCCGCCCTGCTCCCGCGGCCGACCGCTGCGGCTGCGCCATTCGCTGCGCGCCGCGCGCAGTTCCTCGACGATGCGCTCCAGTTGCCAGCCTGCCGGGCCGTTCTCGTTCTGTTTGCCGATCTCGTGCATGTATCGATACTTCCAATGCCGTGGTTCTTTTCAAGCGGAGGCCGGCTGGGCAGCCTTCGTCACCATTACCGGCCTATCCTGGGGTTTCCCGGGCCCGTCGACAAATCGCTGGCGGTTCTAAGCTCATGCCTGGCGACCGAGTGCCCCGGCCCGACGAAGGCCCGGTTCGCCAACCGGCGGGCCAGAGCAAACCGCGAACGGACAAGCCGTCGCACGCCATTGGTCAAATAATGGCTATATGCCACCAATTTCTCACCTAACATGAACCTTGGCAGGATAGACGGACGCAGCACCGGAGGACCGGCCGCTGACGGGCCGCTGCCTTGCCAGAACCCGGCGGCCCCGCCGTTTCCGGCCGCCATCTACCACGCGCCACTGGAATACGTCCATGCCATCCGGGGCCATCCCCAAGCTCAACCTGCGCACGCTGATCCTGCTGTTCACCTCGCTGGCCATCCTCGCCACGCTGTTGAACGACCTCTATGCCACCTACCGGATCCAGCGCGAGACGCTGGTGCGCAATTCGCTGGAGACCAACCGCGCCTATGCGGCGAAAGTCGCCCTGACCCTCGGCCAGAGCCTCGACGCCGACCTCGGCCGGCTGCGCTACAGCGCCCAGGTGATGGGCAAGGACTTCGCCTCCCGGGCGACGATGCAGGCCGAGGCCCGGCGCCTGGCGGAGCAGGACCAGAGCTTCAACACCCTGGTGATCGCCGATGCCCAGGGCCGGATTCTCGCCTCGCACCCGCCGGCGCTCAGCGTGGCCGGCCAGAACCTGCGCTCGCGGGAGCCGCTGGAGCGGCGCCAGGCGATGATCAGCCCGGCCTTCAATTCGCTGGTGGGCAACCTGATCGTCTTCGTCTCCCACCCCATCCGCAGCCCGCAAGGCGAGTACCTGGGGCTGGTCGGCGGGACCATCTACCTGCGCAAGAACAACGCGCTCAACGAGATCGTCAGCAAGCACTTCCAGACCGACGCCTCGCACCTGTACCTGGTGGACGGCAACCGCCACCTGCTGTTCCATCCCGATGCCGACCACATCGGCAAGGCCGTGGGCCGCAACGCGGCGGTGGACGCCGTGCTGCGCGGCGAGAGCGGCGCGACGCAGGTCACCGATGCCGACGGGGTGCAGATGCTGGCGGGCTATGCCCCGGTGCCCAACAGCGGCTGGGGGGTGGTCGTCCAGCAACCGATGAGCGCGCCCCTCGCCGCCCTGCGGGCGCTGATGCTCCAGGTGGTGCAGGGCATAGTGCCGATGATCCTGCTGGGGCTGGTCCTGCTCTGGTGGGCCGCCTCGCGGATCAGCCAGCCCCTGAGCAGGCTCGCCGACTACGCCGAGCAACTGGACGACTCCCGCGGCATCGGCCAGGTGAGCGCCTGGTACTACGAGGCCTGGCGCATCCGCCGCGCGCTGATCCAGGGCGCGCTGCTGACCCAGGAGCGCATCGGCAAGCTCAACCACCAGGTGCTCAGCGACCCGCTGACCGGCCTGGCGAACCGGCGGATGCTGGAGGACTGCCTGCGCGACTGGGCGCTGCTGGAGAAGCCTTTCGCGGTGATTAGCATGGACATAGACCATTTCAAGCGGGTCAACGATGCCTTCGGCCACGACGTCGGCGACAAGGTGCTGCAGGCCTTCGCCGACCTGCTGCGGCAGAACTGCCGCGACGGCGACGTGCCCTGCCGGGTGGGTGGCGAGGAGTTCATCCTGCTGCTGCCGCTGACCGGCCTCGCCGACGCCGCGGAAGTGGCGGAGCGGATCCGGCGCTCGCTGGCCGAGGCCGTCATGCCTCCGGCCGGGCAGGTCACCCTGTCGCTGGGGGTGGCCTGCTGGACGGCGGACCGGTCCGACGTCGCCGCCACGCTCAAGGAGGCGGATGAGCTGCTCTACCAGGCCAAGCAGGCCGGCAGGAACCGGGTGATGGTCCACGGCAAGGGGACCTCGACGACCGCAGCCTGACGAGCGCGCCGGCAAGGCAGGCTCAGTCCAGTGGCGCGAGCCCGGCCACGCCCTCCTCCCGGGTGTCGGGGTGCAATGTGAGTTCGATCCGATGCGCGGCATGAAGCAGCGCATCGGCATTCTCCTCAAGGCGTTTCGCAGCGGTGAGCAGGGCCGCGGCGGTAACGGGCGAGACGGCCTCCGCCGCGGCCTGGCGCAAGACCTGGACGGCAGACGTCTCGTTGATGGCAGAAGCCAGCAACACCTTCCTTAGTCGTTCCATTTCCTCCTCCATTGTCGGCTGGAGCAGTGCAGGAATAGCTCCGATTTGGCCTGGCCAGCGGACGAGCCGACAGTCGGCAGTGTGTGGGTAGGTTTTTGTTTGGTTGGAATTTGGTTTCAGGCTCTGGTCCCAGCCCCGTTATGCCTGCGAACGCAGGAACGTAGGGCGGAGGCGTTGAGTCCGCTCCCTACGCCCGGGCACTCCTGTAAGCATAGGAGCGGACTCCGTCCACGATTCGACGGGCATGATGAGGTGGGGTTAGGCGTTCGATGACGCCGAACTCACCGCCCACTCCGAACGGCCCCCTCTCCCTCTGGGAGAGGGCTGGGGTGAGGGAACGGCCGCCAGGATCGAACGCTTTTGCCGACCCCGGGCACCCTCACCAACGCAACAAACGCGGCCCCAGCATGGCGCCCAGCAGCGTCGGCAGGAGCATACCCGGCAGGTACCAGATGCTTCATAAGGGCACACCCATTTCCGGGCCGGCCAGTAGTTGACCGGTGATGGCGCCCAAGGTCAGGCCGATATGGCCGTGGCCGAAGCTATAGAACACCTGCGGCAGGCGCAGGAAGCGCTCGAACAGGCGCCGGCTGAGGGCGTACGGGTCGAACGCCCCAGCGTTATCCGCCATTTCCGCAAGCCAACCTACCGCACCGACTTCACACATCCATGGCGCACTTCCTTCGACGGCGGATACCCGTAGAAGGACGTGTAGCACTTGCTGAAATGGCTGGGCGAGACGAAGCCGCAGGCCAGGCCCACCTCGAACATCGGCAGGTCCGAATGCTGCAGCAGACGGCGGCTCTCGGTGATGCGCAGTTCCAGGTAGTAGCGCACCGGCGTGGTGCCCAGCTGCTGCTGGAACAGCCGCTCGATCTGCCGCTTGGAGCGGCCGACGTAGCGCGCCAGCTGTTCCTGGCTGAGCGGCTCCTCGATGTTGGCGCTCATCAGGTTGATGGCCTCGCGCAGCGGCTCGCTGAGCTTCTCGTGCAACGCCGGCCGGGCGCGGCGGAAGCGCGATTCCTCGAAGGCGAGGATGTCCGCCACGGCTTCCACCAGTCGCGGCCGTGCAGCGCGTCCATCCACTCCAGCACCATGTTGAAGGCCCCGGTCGGGCTCGCCGCGGTGAGGCGGTCGCGGTCGACCATGTAGCTCTCGCTGGTGACTTCGCTGTGCCGGGCGATCTCCGCCAGGGCCGCGCGGCTCTCCGGATGCACCGCGCAGCGGTAGCCGTCCAGCAGACCGGCCTGGCCGAGGAACCAGGCGCCGTTCCACAACCCGGCCAGGGCCACGCCCTTCTCCGCCGCCAGTTGCAGCAGGCGCGTCAGTTCCGGCGCGGCGCGCAGCGGGGTGCGCAGGCCGCCGCAGACCACCAGCAGGTCCAGCCCCGCCAGGTGCGCGGGCGCCAGGGCCGAGCCGGGGCAGATGACCAGCCCCAGGTCGCTGGTGACCGATTCGCCGCCCAGACTGAAGGTGCTGGTGGCGAAGGCCCCGGCGCGGATCAGGTTGGCGGTGACCAGGGTGTCCAGCGCCTGGGTGAAGGCCGGCAGGGAGAAATGCTCCAGCAGCAGGAAACCCACCCGCCCCTGGCGTTGTGCGCCCGCCCGGGGCGCGGAAAGGAACCTGAGGTTGCGGCCCTGCATGGCGCCGCTGAATTGCCGCCGTTCTACCAATCGCGACTCCTGTCTTCAGCCGGCCGAACGCAACGGGTCGAAGCGGCTGCCGGCATGGGCGTCCTGGCGCCGGGTGGTGAAGCTCAGCAGCACCGTGGCCACGGTCAGGCCGAGGGTGGAACTCACTTCGACGCGGTGCTCCGGCAGGATGAACATCACCACCAGCACGGAGGCGATGAAAGCGATCACCGCCCAGGTCAGCCAGGGGAACAGCCACATGCGGCAGGCGATCTCCTGGTTGCTGCGCTGCAGATTGGCGCGCATGCGCAGCTGCGAGACGGCGATGGCCAGGTACACCAGCAGGGCGATGGAGCCGGAGCTGGCGAGGAGGAAGTCGAACACCCGCGCCGGGGCGATGAAGTTCAGCACGGTGGTGAGCATGCCGATCAGCGTACTGGCGATCACCGCCGCCCGCGGCACTCCCCCCGCCGAGGTGCGCTGGATGAAGGCCGGCGCGTCGTTGCGGCGGCTCAGCGAGTAGATCATCCGCGAGGCGATGTAGATCGAAGAGTTCAGGCAGCTGGCCACAGCCACCAGCACCACCACGTCCATCATCAGCTTGGCGTGGGGCACATTCATCAGTTCCAGGGCGCGCTGGTAGGAGCCCTGCGCCGCGAGCATGGGGTCGTTCCAGGGCACCACGGAGATGATCACCAGGATCGACAGCAGGTAGAACACGCTGATGCGCCAGATCACCGCCCGCGTGGCCTTGGCGATGTTGCGCCGCGGGTCGCTGGATTCGGCGGCGGCGATGGTCACCGCCTCGGTGCCGATGAAGCTGAACAGCGTGGTGATCAACGCGGTGAAGATGGCGCCCCAGCCGTTGGGCAGGAAGCCGCCGTGCCCGCGCATCAGGTTGCCCAGGCCGCTGACCTCGTGCCCCGGCAGCACGCCGAGCAGCGCCGCCGCGCCCAGGCTGATGAACAGCACGATGGCGCCCACCTTGAGCATGGCGAACCAGAACTCGAACTCGCCGTACTTGGCCACGCTGAACAGGTTGGTGACGGTCAGCAGCAGCGTCATCACCAGGGCGAACACCCAGGTCTGCACCTGCGGGAACCAGCTGTTGAAGATCACCCCGGCGGCGATCGCCTCGATGGGGATCACCAGCACCCAGAACCACCAGTACAGCCAGCCGATGGTGAAGCCGGCCCAGCGGCCGATGGCCTGGTCGGCGTAGGCGGAGAAGGAGCCGGTGTCGGGGCGGGCCACGGCCATCTCGCCGAGCATGCGCATCACCAGCATCACCAGCACCACCAGCAGCCCGGACAGCGCGTAGGCCAGGATGGCGGCGGGCCCCGCGGCGGCGATGGCATGGCCGGAACCGACGAACAACCCCGCGCCTATGATCCCGGCAATGGACAGCATGGTCACATGGCGCGGCTTGAAGCCCTGGACCAGTTCGCCACTGGCGCCTTTCGCACTTGGAATACTCATCGGTCGGCCTTTGTTGAATTTGTTATGCGGTGGCAAGGCGCCACCTGGCGGGCGTCCCGGACTGCAGGACGCGGGCACAACCCTATTCCAGGGCGTTATCCGGGCATTTGCCCAGGATCGCCATGGGTATGAGCAAAAACGACATGGCCTCGCCCGCGAGCGCCCAGGCCCGGCGCTGGCGACAGCATGAAAACGACATCGGCGGGAAGAGGAGGAAGAGGAAGGGCAGCGACGCTGCTAGATGCAGCGACCGTCCACGGACAGCGTCTGCGCGGAGGTACGGAGCGCCCGGTCAGGGGCGAGACAGGCGACGGCGTCGGTCATCGAGTACCAGATTGCCCGGCCGAGGTAGCGGAGTTTCGATTGCGAGAGGGAATTTTTCGAGCACAAACGAAAAGCCCCGCAATGCGATGCGGGGCTTCGGGCACCAGAAGGTGCGCTTACAGGGCTTGAACCTGCTCGGCCTGCGGGCCTTTGGCGCCGGCAGTCACGAGGAAGCTGACGCGCTGGCCCTCGTCGAGGCTCTTGTAGCCGGTGGATTCGATCTGGCGGAAGTGAACGAAGACGTCCGGGCCGCTTTCCGGGGTGATGAAGCCGAAGCCCTTCTCAGCGTTGAACCACTTGACGGTACCAGTTTGGCGGTTTGCCATGATGTAGATCTCCAAGGTAGGAACGAGCACAGGCGACATGCCTGGCTGAAACTGAATGCAGAGTGAAGAGAAACCGAGGAGATGGAAATCAGAACGGACTGAACATCAAGACGGAGGCGCTAAACTGGCAGGCAGTGGCAGCAGAATACAGGGTTCGACGGATTTGAACAGCATTTTCTTTTCCGCATCGCGATTCTGGACGGCCGGTCGCCTTTCCACGACGCGCAGGAAGCGTCTCCCAACACCTGTAGGAGCGGGCCCTGCCCGCGATTCGCGCGCAGGGCGCGCTCCTACAGGTAGAGCCGGAGGTGGGCATGGCTCGCTCATACGAAGAGCATCCCAGCGCGGCCTGCAAGAAACGAAAGCACCTCGGCGCCCCATATGCCCCGGGAATGCGCTAATGGATAACGCGAAAAGCCCGGCTCAGGCCCTCCCGTCGAGCTGGTCCACCCAGCGTTCGGCGGCGGCGAAGGAGGCCTCGAAGGCGGCCTCATGGGATTCCCAGGGCCCGATCACCACGTCCAGCGGCGATACGCTAGTGGGCACCTTCGCCAGCGAAAGCAGCATCTCGGCGACCTTGCCGGGGCCGGCGTAGCGCGGCGAGATGAGCACCGCCACCCCGCTGGAGGTGGTGTACTCGCTGGGTGGCATGAAGTTCGGCTCACTGGTTCGCTGTTGCATGCATCGTTCCCCCTGGCCCGCTGGCAGGCCGTTCACATGGCTGGAGTTGCGCGAGATGGCGGACGCTCGCCCACCCTTTCACGGACTCTCCAGCTTGCCAGCGGTTCCGCCGGATCGCCCCTGCCAAAGGCATGGCCGCCGGGCGGTACAAGGAGTCAGACGCGCCCAACCAGGGCCTGCAGCGCCTGGTAGGCGCCCAGCAGGTGGTAGGGCGTGGTGGACGGCATGTCCGCGCGCAGCACCTCGCCGTCCGGCCCCAGCACCTCGTGCCAGCCGCCGTCGTGGAGGAAGCGCGAACGGAAGCGCTCGGTCCAGAGCGCCAGGGTATCGAGGGACCGGGCGCTACCCTCCACGGCCAGGGCGCGGGCGAACTCGGTCTGCGCCCAGATGCGCTGGGTGGCGTCCTGCAGCGTGCCGTCCGCCGCCAGTGCGGCACTGACGCCGAGGGTATCGGCGGCCACGCCATGCTGCCGGGCGAAGACGAAGGCGCGACGCAGCGCGGCCTCCAGGGCCGAACCGGCGAACAACGCCGGCGCGCCCATGACCAGCGAGAACCATTCGAACTGATGCCCCGGCTCGATGCGGTTGCCCGCCTCGCCTTGCGGCAGCTCGGCGATGCAGCCGCTGGCCGGGTCGACGAAGCGCGCCAATACCGCGGCGCCGATCGCCTGCAGGCGCTCCCCGTACCAGGGCTCGCCGGCGATGGCATAGGCCGCCAGATAGGCCTCGGTGAGGTGCATGATGGGGTTCTGCAGCACGGGCGCGCCGTCGTCTGCGAAATCCTCGGCCAGCGCGGACAGGTACAACCCCTGGCCATCGGCGAAGCGCTGCTCGATCAGCTCGGTGGTGCGCGTCATCAGCTCCAGCGCAGCCGCGTTGCCACTGAGCTTGTGATATTGCGCGCAGGCGAACACCACGAAGGCGAAGGTGTAGAGGTCGCGGCGGCTGTCCAGCGGCTTGCCGGCCGCGTCGATGCTATAGAGCCAGGCCCCGTGGCCATCGCCGAAATGGCGTTGCAGCGAGTCGAACAATGCCTCGGCCCGAGCAGCGCCGGCAGGCCCCGCGTGGCTGAAGACGAACAGCTGGCGGGCGCAGGCCATGGCGCGGTAGCGCACCGCGGGCAGGGGCTGCCCGCTGCGGTCGTCGAGCGACTCGTAGGGCAGCTGCAGCGCCTCGTTCCAGCCGGCGGCGCGCCACAGCGGCAGGACGGTGTCGGCGTAGTGACGGGTCAACGCCTCGATACCGGCGGTGAGGGATGGCGAAAGGAACGACGGGACGGGCATTCGACGAGTCTGCGTGAGGAAGGAAGGCGCAAGCGCAGAAGATAGAGGAAAAGCCCCTCGGAAAGAACCCGCCCGCACTCGACACCGGACTGCGTGTTCCGCACCCTGCCCCGGCCAACTGCCAGGCCGGCGGAACCTCCGCCCTCGCCAAGGCTTCGATATGCATAGGCCCGCCCTGCCCTTCAATCGGAGGAAGCGCCATGCACAACCTCGAGACCCCCACGCTGAAGCTGAGCGTGTTCCGCCCCTTCGACAGCCTCGGCCAGGCCCTGGTCGCCGCCGCGCTGCACCGGCAGCACGAGGTCAGCGCCCTGGTGGAGGATCTCAACGACCTGCGTGCGCGCCCCGGCCTGCGCTGCAAGCTGGGCGGCCTGGCGTCGTCCATCGAGGTCAGCGAGGCGGTGACGGGGCTCGACGTGGTCTTCGCCATGCTCGGCGACCAACCGCCGCAACAGCTGCCGCCGCAGTGCGGCGCGCTCATCGACGGTGCGTTGCGCGCCGGCATGCCGCGGCTGTTCCTGGTGGGCCACTGGCAGTGGCTGGTGGCGCCGCAAGATGCCGCCGACGAGCAACTCGGCGCCGGCCTTGCGCGCAGCCTGGAGGTGAGCGGCCTGAACTGGACGCTGGTGGAGGCGCCGGACTTGACCGAAGGCCTGCGCATCGATGACTTCAGCCGCGCCGCCGCGCCCATGGACAAGGCGAGCCAGCAGGCCCTGTCCTGTGCCGAGGCGCTGCTCGACGAGGTGCGCCTGGGGCTGCACAGCCGCCAGTGCCTGCGTCTGCGCGAGGCAGGGAGGTGATGGCCATGTCCGGTCCTGATGCGCTCAACCAGACGCTGGGCACTCTGCTCCTGGCGCTGGCCTTCAGTGCCTTCATCCTCTTCGTTCGCGGTTACCGCCCCGCCGGGGTCGGCGCCTTCTGGTACGACCTGGTGCTGGGCTTCGTCGGCCTGTGGCTGGCGCTCTGGCCGGAAGCGGCGACCTTCCTGCGCGAGATGAACGCCGCCAGCGCGCTGGGCCTGCTGCTGCAGGTCGTCGCCACCCTGCTGGGCGGACTGCTCGGCGCCGGCGCAGCCAAGGCCCTGCAGTTCGCCCTGCAGGAGCGCCGCGCAGGGCGCCCGGCAGGCGAAGAGCGCCACGGGCGCTGGAAGCGCTAGCGCAACGCCTGTAGCGGCAACCTCACAACGAGCGACGGCGGTACTCGCGGTAGCGCGGCACCCAGAAGTTGCGCTCGATGGCGGCCTGGAGCATGTCGTCCGGGGTTTCCAGCGCCACGCCCTCGGCCTGGGCCTGCTTGGCCACGGCGAAGGCGATGCGCCGGCTGACCTGCTGGATGTCGCGCAGCGGCGGCAGCACCGCATCGCCCTCCCCCGTCACCACCGGCGAGCACTCGGCCAGGGCGTTGGAGGCGGCCATCAGCATCGCCTCGGTCACGCGCCGGGCGCCGGCGGCGATCACCCCCAGGCCAATGCCGGGGAAGATGTAGGAGTTGTTGCACTGGGCGATGTGGATGCTGCGTCCGCCATGCTCCACCGGCTGGAACGGGCTGCCGGTGGCGACCAGCGCGCGGCCCTCGGTCCACTGGAGGATTTCCGCCGGCGTCGCCTCGACCCGCGAGGTCGGGTTGGACAGCGGCATCACCAGCGGCAGCGGGCAGTGCTTGT
Source organism: Pseudomonas citronellolis (assembly GCF_001586155.1). NCBI lineage: Bacteria > Pseudomonadati > Pseudomonadota > Gammaproteobacteria > Pseudomonadales > Pseudomonadaceae > Pseudomonas > Pseudomonas citronellolis. Next base: position 3,213,651 of record NZ_CP014158.1, on the reverse strand, counting down.
ACATCTCGCGGATCACCGCCTCGCTGAACAGCCCGCGCTGCCCGGAAACGCCGATCATCACCGTCGGCTTGGCCCGGCTGACCACTTCGAGCAGGCCGATGCCGTCCTCGCCGCGCTGCCAGTCGGCCACGTCGGCAGCCTTCTGCGCCAGCTTGCGCTGGAAGTCCAGCAGGCCGTCCATGCCCTCCACCAGCAGGCCGTGGCGGTCGACCATGAAGATGCGCTGGCGCGCCTGCGCCTCGGACAGCCCTTCCAGTTGCATGGCGGCGATGATGTGCTCGGCGATGCCGCAGCCGGCGGAACCAGCGCCGACGAAGGTGATCACCTGCTCGCTGAGCTTCTGCTGCTTGACCTTGCACGCCGCCAGCAGGGTGCCGACCGCCACCGAGGCGGTGCCCTGGATGTCGTCGTTGAAGCAGCACAGCTGGTCGCGGTAGCGCGCAAGCAAAGGCATGGCGTTGGTCTGGGCGAAGTCCTCGAACTGCAGCAGCACGCCCGGCCAGCGGCGCTGCACGGCGCGGATGAACAGCTCGACGAAGTCGTCGTAGTCCTTGCCGCTGATGCGCGGGTGGCGCCAGCCCATGTACAGCGGGTCGTCCAGCAGCGCCTGGTTGTTGGTGCCCACGTCGAGCACGATGGGAAGCGTGTAGGCCGGGCTGATGCCGCCGCAGGCGGTGTACAGCGACAGCTTGCCGATGGGGATGCCCATGCCGCCGATGCCCTGGTCGCCCAGGCCGAGGATGCGCTCGCTGTCGGTGACCACGATGATCTTCACTTTGTCCTTGGTGGCGCTGCGCAGCACGTCGTCGATGCGCTCGCGGTCCGGCCAGGAGACGAACAGCCCGCGGTGGGTGCGGTAGATCTTCGAGAAGTCCTGGCAGGCCTGGCCTACCGTGGGGGTGTAGATGATCGGCAGCATCTCCTCCAGGTGGCCTTCGAGCAGGCGGAAGAACAGCGTCTCGTTGTTGTCCTGGATGGAGCGCAGGTAGACGTGCCGGTCGAGGTCGGAGGCGCATTGCAGGTACTGCTGGTAGACGCGCTCGGCCTGCTCCTCGATGGTCTCCACGGTCTGCGGCAGCAGGCCGATGAGGTTGAAGTCGATGCGCTCCTGCGGGCTGAAGGCGCTGCCCTTGTTCAGCAGCGGCATCTCCAGCAGGGCCGGGCCCGAATAGTGGGTGTACAGCGGGTAGTTCGACTTGCGTTCGGTCATGGCTTTCTCCACTGCCTGCATGACGGGCTTCAGGAAACGACAGCGCCCCGTGCAGGGGCGCCGTAGAGGGTAGCGCGTGAAGCTTTCAATGATCCATCGATGCTTCGAGCGCCGAGGGTCCGGCGGCCAGTTCGCGATGCAGGGTTTCCTCGTCCAGCTCCTTGCACCACTTGGCTACCACAACGGTGGCCACGCCGTTGCCCACCAGGTTGGTCAGGGCGCGGGCCTCGGACATGAAGCGGTCGATGCCGAGGATCAGCGCCAGGCCGGCGACCGGCAGGTGGCCCACGGCGGACAGGGTGGCGGCCAGGACGATGAAGCCCGAACCGGTGACGCCGGCCGCGCCCTTGGAGGCGATCAGCAGCACCGCCAGCAGGGTGACCTGGTGGATGATGTCCATCTGCGTATCGGTGGCCTGGGCAATGAACACCGCGGCCATGGTCAGGTAGATCGAAGTGCCGTCGAGGTTGAAGGAATAGCCGGTGGGAATCACCAGGCCGACCACGGTCTTGTCGCAACCCAGCTTCTCCATCTTGGCGATCATCCGCGGCAGCGCGGACTCCGACGAGGAAGTGCCGAGAACGATCAGCAGCTCCTCGCGGATGTAGTTGATGAAACGCAGGATGTTGAAGCCATGGAAGCGCGCGATGCTGCCCAGCACGAGGAGCACGAAGAGGATGCAGGTGAGGTAGAAGCAGGCCATCAGCTCGCCCAGTTGCACCAGCGAACCCACGCCATAGGCGCCGATGGTGAAAGCCATGGCACCGAAGGCGCCGATAGGAGCGACCTTCATGATCACGTTGATGATGTTGAACATCACCTGGGTGAAACGCTCGATGAACAGGAAGATCGGCTGGCCCAGGCTGCCCATGCGGTGCAGCGCGTAGCCGAACAGCACGGAGAAGAACAGCACCTGGAGGATGTCACCGTTGGCGAAGGCGCCGACCACGGTGTTGGGGATGATGTTGAGCAGGAACTCGATGGTGCTCTGTTTCTCGCCGGCCGAGGCGTAGGCGGCGACCTTGCTGGTATCCAGGCTGGCCGGGTCGACGTGCATGCCCACACCCGGCTGGACGATGTTGACCACCGCCAGGCCGATGATCAGGGCGATGGTGGAAACCACCTCGAAGTACAGCAGCGCCATGCCACCGGTCTTGCCCACCGCCTTCATGCTCTGCATGCCGGCGATGCCGGTGACCACTGTGCAGAAGATGATGGGCGCGATGGCCATCTTGATCAGTTTGACGAAGCCGTCGCCCAGGGGCTTCATCAGCACCGCGGTCTGCGGATAGAAGTGGCCCAGGGCGATGCCGATGGCAATGGCGATCAGCACCTGCACGTAGAGGCTCTTGTAGAAGGGTTTCTTGCTCATGGCGGCTACCTTTCTCCAGATCGGCGCCGGCCCTCCTGGCCACGGCACCCGACTCCACGACCGGGCCTCCCCATCCTCGAGAGCGCGTCCTGCAGACGGTGGACTCCCGGCGAGCAGTGGCGGTGGCCGGGAACTTGTTACCTATTGTTTCTGACTATAGGCGCTACACAGCGAGGCGAAGTTCCGAACGTCTGCCTGCTGAGCGGGCCCTGCTCGCGATTCGCGCGCAGGGCGCGCTCCTACAGGGGGAATGGCGCAGGTGGGGCGGCGTAGGATGGTGGCGTCGGCGGGACGCGTAGGATGGCGTTGAGCGAAGCGATACCCATCGCCACAGCCGGCCCAGGGCAAGCCGTAGGGCGAATAACCGTTCGCGGTTATCCGCCGATACACCGAGGCCACAGGCCGTGCCCAGGCCAACCCCGGAGCCGCCGGGAGCCAAGGCCAAACGGCGGATAACGCCGTAGGCGTTATGCGCCCTACGCCGGGAGCGCTTCTGCCGTTCCGGCTTTTCCGCGCGCCAAAGCAAAACCCCCGACCAGCCAGGCTGATCAGGGGTTTTGGGATAGGTGCTTGACGATGACCTACTCTCACATGGGGAAACCCCACACTACCATTGGCGATGCGTCGTTTCACTGCTGAGTTCGGGATGGGATCAGGTGGTTCCAACGCTCTATGGTCGTCAAGCAATTCTTTCGGATGCTCGTGGCTTACGCACACGCTCACCCTGATTCGGGTATGTGACAGGTCTTCTTTGCGGTTCTCACGAACTTTCGGTTCGTCGACTTCACCGTCTAACACACAAATTGTTTGGGTGTTATATGGTCAAGCCTCACGGGCAATTAGTATCGGTTAGCTCAACGCCTCACAGCGCTTACACACCCGACCTATCAACGTCGTAGTCTTCGACGGCCCTTCAGGGGAATCAAGTTCCCAGTGAGATCTCATCTTGAGGCTAGTTTCCCGCTTAGATGCTTTCAGCGGTTATCTATTCCGAACATAGCTACCCGGCAGTGCCACTGGCGTGACAACCGGAACACCAGAGGTTCGTCCACTCCGGTCCTCTCGTACTAGGAGCAGCCCCTCTCAAATCTCAAACGTCCACGGCAGATAGGGACCGAACTGTCTCACGACGTTCTAAACCCAGCTCGCGTACCACTTTAAATGGCGAACAGCCATACCCTTGGGACCGGCTTCAGCCCCAGGATGTGATGAGCCGACATCGAGGTGCCAAACACCGCCGTCGATATGAACTCTTGGGCGGTATCAGCCTGTTATCCCCGGAGTACCTTTTATCCGTTGAGCGATGGCCCTTCCATACAGAACCACCGGATCACTAAGACCTACTTTCGTACCTGCTCGACGTGTCTGTCTCGCAGTCAAGCGCGCTTTTGCCTTTATACTCTGCGACCGATTTCCGACCGGTCTGAGCGCACCTTCGTACTCCTCCGTTACTCTTTAGGAGGAGACCGCCCCAGTCAAACTGCCCACCATACACTGTCCTCGATCCGGATCACGGACCAGAGTTAGAACCTCAAGCATGCCAGGGTGGTATTTCAAGGTTGGCTCCACGCGAACTGGCGTCCACGCTTCAAAGCCTCCCACCTATCCTACACAAGCAGGCTCAAAGTCCAGTGCAAAGCTACAGTAAAGGTTCACGGGGTCTTTCCGTCTAGCCGCGGATACACTGCATCTTCACAGCGATTTCAATTTCACTGAGTCTCGGGTGGAGACAGCGCCGCCATCGTTACGCCATTCGTGCAGGTCGGAACTTACCCGACAAGGAATTTCGCTACCTTAGGACCGTTATAGTTACGGCCGCCGTTTACCGGGGCTTCGATCAAGAGCTTCGCTTTCGCTAACCCCATCAATTAACCTTCCGGCACCGGGCAGGCGTCACACCCTATACGTCCACTTTCGTGTTTGCAGAGTGCTGTGTTTTTAATAAACAGTCGCAGCGGCCTGGTATCTTCGACCGGCGTGGGCTTACGCAGTAAATACTTCACCCTCACCGGCGCACCTTCTCCCGAAGTTACGGTGCCATTTTGCCTAGTTCCTTCACCCGAGTTCTCTCAAGCGCCTTGGTATTCTCTACCCGACCACCTGTGTCGGTTTCGGGTACGGTTCCTAGTTACCTGAAGCTTAGAAGCTTTTCCTGGAAGCATGGCATCAACCACTTCGCTCTCTAAAAGAAAGCTCGTCATCAGCTCTCGGCCTTGAACACCCGGATTTGCCTAAGTGCCCAGCCTACAACCTTAAACTTGGACAACCAACGCCAAGCTGGCCTAGCCTTCTCCGTCCCTCCATCGCAGTAACTAGAAGTACAGGAATATTAACCTGTTTCCCATCGACTACGCATTTCTGCCTCGCCTTAGGGGCCGACTAACCCTGCGTCGATTAACGTTGCGCAGGAACCCTTGGTCTTTCGGCGTGGGAGTTTTTCACTCCCATTGTCGTTACTCATGTCAGCATTCGCACTTCTGATACCTCCAGCAAGCTTCTCAACTCACCTTCACAGGCTTACAGAACGCTCCTCTACCGCGCATCTTGCGATGCACCCGTAGCTTCGGTGTGTGGTTTGAGCCCCGTTACATCTTCCGCGCAGGCCGACTCGACTAGTGAGCTATTACGCTTTCTTTAAAGGGTGGCTGCTTCTAAGCCAACCTCCTAGCTGTCTAAGCCTTCCCACATCGTTTACCACTTAACCACAACTTTGGGACCTTAGCTGACGGTCTGGGTTGTTTCCCTTTTCACGACGGACGTTAGCACCCGCCGTGTGTCTCCCACGCTGACACTTCCAGGTATTCGGAGTTTGCATCGGTTTGGTAAGTCGGGATGACCCCCTAGCCGAAACAGTGCTCTACCCCCTGGAGTGATACGTGAGGCGCTACCTAAATAGCTTTCGAGGAGAACCAGCTATCTCCGAGCTTGATTAGCCTTTCACTCCGATCCACAAGTCATCCCCTACCTTTTCAACGGGAGTGGGTTCGGTCCTCCAGTCAGTGTTACCTAACCTTCAACCTGCTCATGGATAGATCGCCCGGTTTCGGGTCTATACCCAGCGACTAAACGCCCTATTAAGACTCGCTTTCGCTACGCCTCCCCTATTCGGTTAAGCTCGCCACTGAATATAAGTCGCTGACCCATTATACAAAAGGTACGCAGTCACCCAACAAGTGGGCTCCCACTGCTTGTACGCATACGGTTTCAGGTTCTATTTCACTCCCCTCTCCGGGGTTCTTTTCGCCTTTCCCTCACGGTACTGGTTCACTATCGGTCAGTCAGTAGTATTTAGCCTTGGAGGATGGTCCCCCCATGTTCAGACAACGTTTCACGTGCGCCGTCCTACTCGATTTCACTTCCAAGAACCTTTCACATACGGGGCTATCACCCACTATGGCCGCACTTTCCAGAGCGTTCTGTTAGATTCTAAGAAGCTTAAGGGCTAGTCCCCGTTCGCTCGCCACTACTAAGGGAATCTCGGTTGATTTCTGTTCCTCAGGGTACTTAGATGTTTCAGTTCCCCTGGTTCGCCTCACACACCTATGGATTCAGTGTGTGATAACCAGCTTGTGCTGGCTGGGTTTCCCCATTCAGAGATCTCCGGATCAAAGTCTGTTTGCCGACTCCCCGAAGCTTATCGCAGGCTACCACGTCTTTCATCGCCTCTGACTGCCAAGGCATCCACCGTATGCGCTTCTTCACTTGACCATATAACCCCAAGCAATCTGGTCATACGTCTCGAACGTGAAGACGACATTCGCCGAAAATTCGCGCTTGAACTCGCAAATTTTACCTTGACTTGAACAATCCCCAGTGAAAGAGATCATTCAGTCTACTTCTATCACATACCCAAATTTTTAAAGAACGGTTCCGGTACAAAGACCAGACAGCAAGGTTCGATCTATCGAACATTCCTGTCTGAGCTTTACAACGATTCGGAGATGGTGGAGCCAAGGAGGATCGAACTCCTGACCTCCTGCGTGCAAAGCAGGCGCTCTCCCAGCTGAGCTATGGCCCCCTAATTTCCAACGATTGGTGGGTCTGGGCAGATTCGAACTGCCGACCTCACCCTTATCAGGGGTGCGCTCTAACCGACTGAGCTACAGACCCATATAGGGTTGCCTAACCGTCGCTTACCAGTGAATCAAGCAATTCGTGTGGGAGCTTATGAGAAAGCCGGGATCTTCGATTAAGGAGGTGATCCAGCCGCAGGTTCCCCTACGGCTACCTTGTTACGACTTCACCCCAGTCATGAATCACTCCGTGGTAACCGTCCCCCTTGCGGTTAGACTAGCTACTTCTGGAGCAACCCACTCCCATGGTGTGACGGGCGGTGTGTACAAGGCCCGGGAACGTATTCACCGTGACATTCTGATTCACGATTACTAGCGATTCCGACTTCACGCAGTCGAGTTGCAGACTGCGATCCGGACTACGATCGGTTTTCTGGGATTAGCTCCACCTCGCGGCTTGGCAACCCTCTGTACCGACCATTGTAGCACGTGTGTAGCCCTGGCCGTAAGGGCCATGATGACTTGACGTCATCCCCACCTTCCTCCGGTTTGTCACCGGCAGTCTCCTTAGAGTGCCCACCATAACGTGCTGGTAACTAAGGACAAGGGTTGCGCTCGTTACGGGACTTAACCCAACATCTCACGACACGAGCTGACGACAGCCATGCAGCACCTGTGTTCCGATTCCCGAAGGCACTCCCGCATCTCTGCAGGATTCCGGACATGTCAAGGCCAGGTAAGGTTCTTCGCGTTGCTTCGAATTAAACCACATGCTCCACCGCTTGTGCGGGCCCCCGTCAATTCATTTGAGTTTTAACCTTGCGGCCGTACTCCCCAGGCGGTCGACTTATCGCGTTAGCTGCGCCACTAAGATCTCAAGGATCCCAACGGCTAGTCGACATCGTTTACGGCGTGGACTACCAGGGTATCTAATCCTGTTTGCTCCCCACGCTTTCGCACCTCAGTGTCAGTATCAGTCCAGGTGGTCGCCTTCGCCACTGGTGTTCCTTCCTATATCTACGCATTTCACCGCTACACAGGAAATTCCACCACCCTCTACCGTACTCTAGTCAGGCAGTTATGGATGCAGTTCCCAGGTTGAGCCCGGGGATTTCACATCCATCTTACCAAACCACCTACGCGCGCTTTACGCCCAGTAATTCCGATTAACGCTTGCACCCTTCGTATTACCGCGGCTGCTGGCACGAAGTTAGCCGGTGCTTATTCTGTTGGTAACGTCAAAACAGCAAGGTATTAACTTACTGCCCTTCCTCCCAACTTAAAGTGCTTTACAATCCGAAGACCTTCTTCACACACGCGGCATGGCTGGATCAGGCTTTCGCCCATTGTCCAATATTCCCCACTGCTGCCTCCCGTAGGAGTCTGGACCGTGTCTCAGTTCCAGTGTGACTGATCATCCTCTCAGACCAGTTACGGATCGTCGCCTAGGTGAGCCATTACCCCACCTACTAGCTAATCCGACCTAGGCTCATCTGATAGCGTGAGGTCCGAAGATCCCCCACTTTCTCCCGTAGGACGTATGCGGTATTAGCGCTCCTTTCGGAACGTTGTCCCCCACTACCAGGCAGATTCCTAGGCATTACTCACCCGTCCGCCGCTGAATCCGGGAGCAAGCTCCCTTCATCCGCTCGACTTGCATGTGTTAGGCCTGCCGCCAGCGTTCAATCTGAGCCATGATCAAACTCTTCAGTTCAATACTGATCGGGTTTTGAGAAAACCCTAAACTTGGCTCAGCAATCGCAAAAAACTCTCGAATTCACGAGTGTTACTTGTGATGCTGATAATCTTGCGATCACCAGTCTTAACCCACAAGCACCCACACGAATTGCTTGATTCAACTTGTTAAAGAGCAGTTGGTTAAGGCTTTCGTCTCAACCGAGGCCGCGCATTCTACAGCAACCTCGCTTCCCGTCAACACCTGATTTAAAAAATATTTTCTTTAAATTCAGCGTCTTATGTAAAACCCAGTGGGCTTTGCCAGTTGACGGGCGGCGAATTATATAGACATCCGAATAGCTGTCAACAGCTTCTTTCAAAACGATGCTTCTCGCTGCCGATTCAGGCGCACACGCTCATCTATATATAGAACGGGCCGTAGGGCTGCTGCCCGAGGCCAGGGAGGTGATTCCCCACCCCACCGCTGAAGCATCGCCCGATGCCGACGGGGCGGGGAACCGCTTCTGTAGACATCTCTACGGCAACAAGTTCCCCTCCCGCTGCATCCCCGCGATATCTCTCCGAGAAGGCGATGCATTCGCCGTGCGCCCTGCATCCGTGCGCACGGCCAAGGCCGGCTGAGGCACCTCAGCCCAGCGGCTGCTCCACACTGCGCAAGTGGGCCAGCACCTGGTCCACCGCGCGGTCCAGGCAGCCCTTGAAGAAGTGGTTGGCGCCGGCGAACAGGGTGACCGGGCGCTGTTCGGGCCGCGCCCAGTCCAGCAGATTGGCCAGCGGCGCCATTTCATCGGCCTCGCCGTGCAATAGAAGGCAGTCCGCCGGTAGCGACATGGGTTCGTAGTGCCGGCCGCCGGGCACCGCGCCCACCGGCAGGCCCATCAGTACCACGGCCTCGGCCGGCTGCGCCAGGTCGCGGGCGGTGCGGGCAAACACGTAGGCGCCGAAGGAGAAGCCCACCAGCGCCAGCGGCAGGTCCGGGTAGCGCTCGCGCAGATAGGCGGCCACCGCCTGGCTGTCCTGCGCCTCGCCGATGCCTTCGGCGTACTCGCCCTCGGTACCGTCCACCCCACGGAAGCTCGGGCGCACCGCCAGCCAGCCGGCCTTGCTCAGGCGCCGCGCCAGGGTCAGCGGCACCAGGTGCCGTGGGCTGCCGCCGAGCAGCGGCTGCGGGTGGCTGACCATGGCCACGCCGCGGGGCGGGCCGGCCGGGGCGTCGATGAGCAGTTGGATCCGGCCTGCCGGGCCATCGATCAGCAGCGGGTTGCGGTCTTCATCGGGCATCGCGGTGTTCTCGTTCATAAAGCGGGCGGCCAGGGTACTGCAGGCGGGCGCAGGAGCACGAGCGGATGACGGCAGCCGCCGGTCCCCGCCACTGATACACTGATCAACTGCCGCCGACCCAGTGCCCGGCGGCCTGCCCCGGAAGCCGGGGCGCCGAACAAGAAGTGAACGAGGACAGTATGAAAGCCGATTTCGCGACCACCCACCTGCAAGCGGCGGTGACAGCATGATCGAGGTAACCGAGGTTTCCATTGCCGAGCTGCGCGACGCGCTCGAGTCCGGCCGCACCACCGCGGTCGAGCTGGTCAAGGCCTATCTCGCGCGGATCGACGCCTACGACGGCGCCGACACCCCCACCGCGCTGAACGCGGTCGTGGTGCGCAACCCCGATGCGCTGGCGGAGGCCGAGGCCTCCGACGCGCGCCGCGCCCGCGGCCAGACGCTGGGCCCGCTGGACGGCATCCCCTACACCGCCAAGGACAGCTACCTGGTGAAGGGCCTGACCGCGGCTTCCGGCAGCCCGGCCTTCAAGGACCTGGTGGCCTACCGCGACGCCTTCACCATCGAGCGCCTGCGCGCCGCCGGCGCCATCTGTCTGGGCAAGACCAACATGCCGCCCATGGCCAACGGCGGCATGCAGCGCGGCGTGTATGGCCGCGCCGAAAGCCCCTACAACGCCGCCTACCTCACCGCGCCCTTCGCCTCCGGCTCGTCCAACGGCGCGGGCACGGCCACCGCGGCCAGCTTCTGCGCCTTCGGCCTGGCCGAGGAAACCTGGTCCAGCGGCCGCGGCCCGGCCTCGAACAACGGCCTGTGCGCCTATACCCCGTCGCGCGGGGTGATCTCGGTGCGCGGCAACTGGCCGCTGACGCCGACCATGGACGTGGTGGTGCCCTACGCCCGGAGCATGGCCGACCTGCTGCAAGTGCTGGACGTGGTGGTGGCCGAGGACGCCGACAAGCGCGGCGACCTGTGGCGCCTGCAACCCTGGGTGCCGATCCCCGACGTCGCCTCGGTGCGCCCGGCGTCCTACCTGGAACTGGCCGCCAAGGCCGACGCCCTGGCCGGCAAGCGCCTCGGCGTGCCGCGCATGTTCATCAACAAGGATGAAGCGGCCGGCACCAGCGAGAACCCCGGCATCGGTGGCCCGACCGGGCAGCGCATCCACACCCGGCCCTCGGTGATCGCCCTCTGGGAACAGGCCCGCAAGGCCCTGGAAGCGGCCGGCGCCGAAGTGGTCGAGGTGGACTTCCCGCTGGTTTCCAATTGCGAGGGCGACCGCCCCGGCGCGCCGACGGTGTTCAACCGCGGCATCGTCTCCAAGGAGTTCCTCCACGACGAGCTGTGGGAGCTGAGCGGCTGGGCCTTCGACGACTTCCTGCGGGCCAACGGCGATCCCAAACTGAACCGCCTGGCCGACGTGCAGGGCGAGCTGATCTTCCCCCACGACCCCGGCACCCTGCCCAACCGCGAGGGCGACCTCGCCGCCGGCATGGACGAATACGTGCGCATGGCCCAGCGCGGCATCAAGCCCTGGGACCAGATCGCCACCCTGCCCGATGGCCTGCGCGGCCTGGAGAAGACGCGCAAGCTCGACCTGGAAGACTGGATGGACGAACTCGGCCTCGACGCCGTGCTCTTCCCCACCGTGGCCGACGTGGGCCCGGCGGACGCCGACGTCAACCCGGCCTCGGCGGACATCGCCTGGAGCAACGGCGTGTGGGTCGCCAACGGCAACCTCGCCATCCGCCACCTGGGCGTGCCCACGGTGACGGTGCCCATGGGCGTGATGGCGGACATCGGCATGCCGGTGGGCCTGACCTTCGCCGGCCGCGCCTACGACGACTCGGCCCTGCTGCGCTTCGCCGCAGCCTTCGAGTCGACCGGCAAGCGCCGCATCGTCCCGCCGCGCACCCCGCCGCTGGCACAAGGCTGACGAGGCCACGGGCAGGCTTCCGCCACCTGGGCACCTCACCCAACGGCTACCTGCGGTACGCGCTGCAAGTAGCGCCATGTAAGGCGCATGGGTAGCCGACCTGCCCCACACCAAACGCCTACGACATTCCCCCTCAGCCGGAAATGAAAGCCCGGTCGCAGGAAGAATCCTCCTCTGCCGACAGCGCGTAGGGCGAATAACCGTTCGCGGTTATCCGCCGCTGGCCGGAGCACCGATGTCCGACGACTTGCATGGCCGGTGGCCAATCGCGGACGGAGTCCTACGGTTCCAGGAAGCACGGCTTTTCGTAGGATGGCGTTGAGCGAAGCGATACCCATCACCACGGCAGCATGGGTATCGCAAGCTCAACCCATCCTACGAAGAGCTCCTCGGCGCAAGACGGTTGCTCCTACATTGCAGGTGGGCACGGCTCCTACGTCCGTGCTCCCCCCGGACTCCGTCCGCGATGATCCCTCCCTGGAAACAGCCGCCCCTCAAGGCCACCTTGGTGACAATCTGTAAATGCTAATTGTTTTTATTTACAACATATTTACCTTTCCTTACCATTTTGCCGGCGGAGAAATCCCTCTCCGATTTCCTACGTAAACAAGAATCGCAGCCGGCCTCTGCCACGGCCTCATGCGGCTTACATCCGACCAGGACCCTGCAAAATGAGACAAGTAGTATCCAGCGCCCTGTTGCTAAGCCTCTCCGCCCTCCCCCTGGCCATCCAGGCCGCGGCCAAGGATGACCGTGTGGACCTGGGCGCCACCGAGGTGCTCGGTACCCAGGACCCCGCCGCAGCCGCCACCACCGAAGGCAGCGGCTCCTACACCACCAAGGCCATGCGCACCTCGACCAAGATCCCCATGTCGATCCGCGAGACGCCGCAGTCGGTCAGCGTGGTGACCCGCCAGCGCATGGACGACCAGGGCATGAACGACCTCAACGACGCGGTGAAGGGCGTCACCGGCCTGACCGTCCAGCAGTACGGCCCGGCGCGGGTGAGCTACGCCTCGCGCGGCTTCGACGTCGACAACATCATGTACGACGGCCTGCCCACCAGCATCTCCACCTACACCCAGGACGTGATCTCCGCGGCGGACCTCGCGATGTTCGACCGCGTCGAAGTGGTGCGCGGCGCCACCGGCCTGATGCAGGGCGCCGGCAACCCGGCGGCGGCCATCAACATGGTGCGCAAGCGCCCCACCCAGGACTTCCACATGAGCCTGGAGGGCAGCGCCGGCACCTGGGACCGCTACCGCAGCGAAGCCGACGTCTCCGGCCCGCTGAACAGCGAAGGCACCCTGCGCGGCCGCGCCGTGATGGCCTACCAGACCAAGGACAGCTTCCAGGACTACGTCAGCAGCGAGCGCGGCGTGCTCTACGGCATCACCGAGGCCGACCTGAGCCCGGACACCACCCTGGCCATCGGCGCCTCCTACCAGGACGACAACCGCAACGACAACTGGGTGGGCCTGCCCGCCCCGCTGGGCGGCCGCCACCTGGACCTGAAGCGCTCCGACTACTACGGTGCCGACTGGTCCTACTGGGATACCAAGACCACCCACCTGTTCAGCGACCTGACCCACCGCTTCGACAACGGCTGGCAGATGAAGCTGGCGGCCGACAAGCTGTGGGCGCGCATCAACATGCTCGGCCTGTACAACAGCTGCTACTACACCCAGGACTGCCCGACCATGACCCAGGGCGCCGGCAAGTACGACTACACCGACGACCACGAGAGCTACGACGCCTTCGCCAACGGCCCCTTCCAGCTGCTGGGCCGCGAGCACGAGCTGGTGATGGGCGCCAGCTATCGCCAGGAGCGCTTCGACGGCCACGGCGGCTGGGGCGACCTGTTCAAGAAGGATGGCACGCCGCTGGGCGAGATGGACCCGACGCAGTGGGACCCGGCCTCGACCCTCAAGCCGAGCATCGACATGAACCTCTGGGGCATGAAGCTCGACCAGGAGCAGAAAGGCACCTACGTCACCACCCGGCTGAACATCGCCGACCCGCTCAAGGTCATCCTCGGCGGCCGCCTGGACTGGTACGAGGCCGACGCCCACGGCGACACCGACGTCCTCAAGGTCACCCGCAAGGTCACCCGCTACGCCGGGGTGATCTACGACCTCAACGACACCTACTCGGTCTACGCCAGCTACACCGACATCTTCAAACCCCAGGACACGCTGGACGCCACCGGCAACGTACTCACCCCCATCACCGGCAAGAACTACGAGATCGGCCTGAAGGGCGAGCACTTCGGCGGCGCGCTGAACTCGCAGATCGCGCTGTTCCAGGTGGACCAGGAAAACCGCGCCACCGACGACACCAGCAGCCCCAACCCGTGCCCGGCCAACCCCAGCTCCTTCGACTACTGCCAGCGCGCCTCCGGCAAGGTCCGCAGCCAGGGCGTGGACATGGAACTGAGCGGCGAGCTGAGCGAAGGCTGGCAGGCGATGGTGGGCTACACCTACGTCGACGCGAAGTACAAGCATGACGCCGACGAATCCAACGTCGGCAAGCCCTTCGACCCGAGCAAGCCGCGCCACCTGTTCAAGCTGGCCAGCACCTATACCCTGCCGGGCGACCTGCACAAATGGCGCGTGGGCGGCAACCTGACCACCCAGAGCAAGACCGAAGATACGGAAACCGGCTTCCAGCAGGGCGGCTACACCGTGGTCGACGCCATGCTCGGCTACAAGGTCAGCGAGAACATCGACACCCGCGTCAACTTCAACAACATCTTCGACAAGTACTATTACAGCGGCATCAGCTTCGGCAACCTGAACTACGGCGAGCCGCGCAACCTGATGTTCAGCGTCAAGTACTCCATGTAACGCCCCCGGAGCACCGTAGGAGCAACTGCCTTGCAGGCTGCGCCGAGGTGCTCTTCGTAGGATCGAGAGGGACGCCTGGTTCTTGCTCGCGAACAGACTCCGCTACGGGGCTTGTTCGCGAGCAAGCTCTCTCCTACGAGAAGCCGTGCCCGCTCGTACCCTAATCCACGATCACCAATACACGCCGGCCAACCCCTTGCACCCTCCCTGTAAGCGGGCCCTGCCCGCGAATCGCGCGCAGGGCGCGCTCCTACATGGGAATGGCAGGGGTATGAGACTCCGTCCGCGGTCACCGACACACGCCGGCCTGCCGGCCGGATCGCGGATGAATCTCCTACGGTTTGCCCCCTGTACCGAGGTGCTTTTCGTAGGATGGGTTGAGCTTGCGAAACCCATGCGGCCGTGGCGATGGGTATCGCTTCGCTCAACCCATCCTACGGGCCCGACAAGACCGCCGCTCCCGCTCACGGCCGCCGTCCCGCCCCGCTGCGGGCTAGCGGCTCGCCGCCCAGGCGCGGTTTGTAGAACAGGAAGTGCTCGGTCCGCGCCGTCCTCAGGTAGGTCCTCGCCCAGGACGGCCTGACGTGGCGGTCGTGGAAGTACAGCGCGCCGTCGGTGCGGTCGGGCAACTGGCGGTTGAGCGCCTTGCGCGCTATGTCGCGGGCCAGGTCGTAGCGCTTTTCCTCCACCACCTGGTCGGGGCGGCCATCGCACCACCAGGAGAACTGGCAGCTCCTGCTCTCCGAACCCTGCTTGACCACGGCGCAGACGGTATCGGGGAAGTCCTTGCTGGCCACCCGGTTCATCACCACGTTGGCCACCGCCTCCATATCCCCGCGCGATGCGCCCTTGGCCTCCCAATAAACGGAGCGGGCCAGGCAGGTGATGGCGTCGTCCAGCGGCGCCTCCCCGGCCGGGTCCACGGCGCGGGCTTCGCTGCGGGTGATGGGCCTGACCTGGGCGGCCGTGCCGGTCGCCCCCTGCTCGGCCGCCTGCTCCTCGAGCACCTCGGCCTTGTTCTCCGCCACCGCGGCCTTCTGCCCGAGCGGCCCGGCGAATGCCGGGGCGCCGAACAGCAAGGCGACGATGCACGCTACCCGGGCTGTCCAGCGCATGATCGACCTCACTCGCCGGCACCTGGCGCGCCACGCCTGTTCGCGGCGCTGCCGGCCGGCTTCGCTCGGTTCTGTAGACCGCCGCGCTGGTGGATCATTCATATTGATTCCGCCACAGCCCACGGCTGGCGCGGCCTGTAACGCAACGACGGGTGTCCGCGAGGGCTCTGGCGCGCCTCTCGCCGGCCTCGCTCAGCCCAGGAAGGCGCACACCTGCGCCAGCACCTCGGCGGCCTTCTGCCGGTGCGGAACATGGCCGCAGTCCGCCAGCAGCTTCATGGTGGCGGGCCCGGCGGCGCGGGCGACGAAGCGCTCGGGGTGGCGGGCCGAGCCGAACTCGTCCTGCTCGCCGTGCAGGCACAGCAGCGGGCACTGCAGGCGCGCCAGCTGGGCATCCAGGTTCCAGTCGCCGAAGGCATCGGACAGCCAGGTATCCACCCAGGCCCGCAATACCCAGTGCGCCTTGTCGCCGTGGTATTTCGCCAGGCGTTCCAGTCCGCCTGGCCGGGCGAAGTCGCGCTCGGCGGCGCGGATGCCCTCCAGGGTACGGTCTTCGACGAAGGCCTGGGCCGACTCCAGCACCAGCGCCTCGCAGGCTGTACCGAAGGCTGCCGCGCAGCCCACCGCCATGCCGCCGCCAACGCTGTGGCCGAAGGCGACGAAGCGCTCGAAGCCCAGTTGTTCGCGCAACGCGGCGAAGCCCTGCCGCGCCTCGTCCTCGACGAAGCCCCGCGCCAGCGTCCCCGGATGGGCGTCGGACTGGCCGAAGCCCAGGCGGTCGTAGGCGATCACCTCGCGCCCGCTGGCCCGCGCCAGTTGCTCGGGGAATTCGCGCCACAGCGCCACGCAGCCCAGGGAGTCGTGGAATAGCACCATGGGCGCCGCGGCGCCGCCCCCACCCGGCATCCAGCGCCGGGCGAAGAGCCGGCCGTGCGGCGTATCGATCCAGTGTTCGCGGGTGCTGACCGCTGTCATGGGGGCTTCCTCTGCTGCTCCGGTGGCCGGCCACCGCCCGGCGGGGCGGCGGCGCGCTGAAGGGATTCGCTTTTAGGCCGGCAGCGGCCGGAATGCAACCCCGGCGACGTACGGCGAGTGGGAAACCACCGGCAGGTCAATACTGGTGAACATGCCCTGCGCGGTAGTCGATCATCCGGCCATGCGGTGCAGAGGCGGGGCATCGGCTCCGTCGGCGAAGCGCAGCGGCCACGCGGCCCCATGGGCCGCCACGCCTGACCGCCGGGCAAGACTTTGTGAACTCCTGCGAACGGGCAGCCTCGACTGTTCAGCTCTTACCGGGGAGGCGCGGGCCATGAATACCTTCTTCATCCTGCTGATCATCGCCGTGGCGGCCCTCATCATCATCATGGACCTGGGCCACCGCTAGGGCGCCAGCAGCGGACGGCAGCACCCATGGCGGCTCGCAGGGCCGCCGGGCAGACGTGGCCGTCTCGCCGGCACAGGGCGAAAGCACCAGGGACGGCCCTGCGAAGCACATCCCACTCCACCTACCGACAGGAAATCGAACAATGAGCCCGGAGCGCATCGCCGAAATCCTCGAGCAATATCTGCCGTTCTACGAATGCCGCATTTCGCGGGAGGCGGACGGCCAGCTCACCCTCCACTTCGACAGCCGAGTCACCACCCGAACGCACTTCACCATCCCCGGCGTACAGCCCGAACTGATCACCAGCGAACCGGCCGTGCGCGCGCTCAGCCGCGCCCTGGGCAACGAGTTCGCCCTGGTGCGCGCCGGCCAGCGCCGCGCACCGCAGGTCGCCGCCTTCGGCCTGCACCAGGGTCGCTAGCGAGGGATCTTCGCCCGCCCCGGAGCGCCGTCCTCCTGCGCCGCCAGCGACAGCGGCGGCGCCACGGCCTCCAGGGCGCGGCGCTCGGCCGCCACGCCCCAGAGCGCCTGCATCAGCCCGGCGAACACCATCAGCCCGGCGCCTATCCCGTAGCCGATGAACAGGTTCTGCCGGCTGGCCGTCTCGATCAGCTGGCCGAACAGCAGCGGCCCGGCGATGCCGCCCAGGCCGGTGCCCAGGGCATAGAACACGGCGATGGCCAGGGCGCGGATCTCCAGCGGGAAGGTCTCGGCCACCGTCAGGTAGGCCGAGCTGGCCGCGGCCGAGGCGAAGAAGAAGATCAGCGTCCAGGCGAGGGTCTGCTGCGTCGCGTCCAGCCAGCCGCGCAGGAACAGGTAGCCGCTGGCCAGCAGCAACACGCCGGAGATGAGATAGGTGGCGCTGATCATCACCCGCCGCCCCACCACGTCGAACAGCCGCCCCAGCAACAGCGGCCCGCAGAAATTGCCCAAGGCGAAGGGCAGGATGTACCAGCCGACCCGCTCCCCCGGCACGCCATAGAACTCGCCCAGCACCAGCGCATAGGTGAAGAAGATGGCGTTGTAGAAAAAGGCCTGGGCGGCCAGCAGCGTCAATCCGACCAGCGAGCGACGCAGGTGCCGGCGCAACAGCGTGGCGGCCACCTCCCCCAGCGGCGTGTGGTGGCGCCCGCGCAGGCACAGCGCCTGGCCAGGCGCCACCGGCGCCAGCACGTGCCCCTGGGCGCGCAGCTGCGCCTCCAGGCCCTCGACGATGCGCCTGGCCGCCTCGGGGCGCTGGTGGATCAGCAGCCAGCGCGGGCTTTCCGGCAGCCACAGGCGCATCGCCAAGATCACCAGGCCCAGCGCCGCGCCGATGCCGAAGCACAGCCGCCAGCCCAGGTCGCCGCCGACCCGCTGCGGGTCCAGCAACACCAGGGAACCCAGCGCGCCCAGCGCCGTGCCCACCCAGAAGGTGCCGTTGATGGCGAGGTCCACCCAGCCGCGGAAGCGCGCCGGGGTGAACTCCTGGATGGTCGAATTGATGGCCGAGTACTCACCGCCGATGCCCGCCCCGGTGAGGAAGCGAAACAGCAGGAAGCTCCACAGGTTCCAGGAGAAGGCCGTGGCCGCCGTGGCGCCGACATAGACGAACAGGGTGACGAAGAACAGGCGGCGGCGGCCGAGCCGGTCCGCCAGCCAGCCGAACAGCAGCGCCCCCAGCACCGCGCCGGCGATGTAGACGCCGCCGGCCAGGCCGACCCCGGCATTGTCCAGGCGCAGCGCCGGGCTGGCCTTCAGGGCGCCGGCCACCGCGCCGGCCAGGGTCACCTCCAGCCCGTCCAGCAGCCAGGTGATGCCCAGCGCCACCACCAGCCGGCTGTGGAAGCGCCCCCAGGGCAGACGGTCCAGCCGCGCGGGCAGGTCGGTGCGGTACACGGGGGCGGGCGTGCTCATGCGGCCGTCCTCTTCTTCCTCCTGGCTGCTAACAGCGCAGCGGCCCATGGCTGGCCACTGCGCCCTGTGCAGGTAGGGCCGCTGCGGCGCGCGGGAGTTCAGTGCAAACGCAGGCGCGCGCGCCCGCCCCCACGCCGGTCATCTTCTCGTCGTCGGAGAGGCTTTACAGAAATACTGTATGCACATACAGTATTTTCCACAGTACCCATCAGCCACTTCCCAGACGCCAGGGGGACACCATGCACGCCGATACCTACCAGCAGCTCGCCGCCCGGGTTAACGCCCAGATCGCCGCCCACGACGCCCGCCAGCGCCCCGGCCTGACCCTGCAGCGCATCCCCGGCGACGACGCCAAGGCCTGGGAACGGGTGCTGACGGAACTGCGCGGCGCAGACAACCTCACCGTACTGCCGCTGCGCGACGGCGCGGTGCGCCTGGCCTGGCACAGCTGGCTGGACTGAGCCGGGGCGAACGCGCCCCTACGGGCCGTGCCGCCGCAGCCATTCGTCCACCACCTCGCCCATGGTCGCCGGGGCGCCACTGCGTATCCAGGCCATGAAGGCACGCTCGAAACGAAAGCCCTCGCCGCACTGCTCGCACAGGAAGCGGCGGACGTTCTGGGTGTTGCGGTAGCCCGGATCGACCGGGGTCTGCCGGGTGATCGGCTGGCTGTGCCAATCGAAGCGCATGGGGCCACTCCCTGGTTGCGGCATGGAAGGAGTTAGCCTGACAGGATGCGGCGTTGCGGACCAGGGGCCGTGCAGCCCCAGCAAGGATCAGCCTCTATGCCATGGACGGGGATTCCTCCACGCACCACCCAAGCGCGCCTGAACTATCCTTCCGGAACCCGATCGCACAGCGGGCAGAGGGATGAGCCGCATCATCATCATCGACAACCACCCCATCACCTGCGTGGGCGCCAGGGCCCTGCTGGAAAGCCAGGGCCACCAGGTCGTCGGCGTGGCCGACAATGGCGTCGAGGGCCTGGACCTGTGCCGGCGGCTGGCGCCGGAGCTGGTCGTGCTCGACCTCAAGGTGCCGCGCCTCGGCGGGCTGGACGTGATCCGCCGTATCCGCGCCCGCCAGGAGAGTACCCAGGTGCTGGTGTTCACCGACCTGCCGGCGGACGTCTACGAGCACGCATGCGTGGAGTGCGGCGCCGCCGGCTTCGTCGCCAAGTCCGACACCCGGGCGCCGCTGCTGGAAGCGGTGTCGGCGGTGCTGGCCGGGCGCACCTTCTTCAAGGTTGGCGCGCTGCACCAGGAACCCATCGGCGCGGCGGCCCACGCCGCCGCCCAGGCCGAGGTGCTGACGCCACGGGAAATCACGGTCCTGCACTACCTGGCCGACGGCTACCGGGTCAAGGACATCGCCACCGAACTGGCGATCAGCGACCGCACCGTCAGCACCTACAAGGCCCGGCTGCTGGAAAAGACCAACACCAGCTCGCTGGTCGAGCTGATCCAGGTCGCCGCGCAGCACGGGCTGGTGGAGCGCCCGGGCGACGCACCCGCGCAGGCAGGCGCCCTGCCGTCTTTCGACAGCCTGATCGACCGCGTCCCCTACCCGGTGAGCCTGCGCGACGGCGAAGGCCGCGTGCTGGCGGCGAACGCGGCCTTTCTCCGGCTGACCGGCCTCAGCCATGACCAGGTCGCGGGCAGCACCATCAGCGAGCTGGGGGTGGTGGACGCCGAGCACCTGGAGTACGTGCGCAAGACCTTCCAGGCCGCGGTGCAGGCCAGGATCCCGTACATGACGGTATGCGTGGTCCACATCAACGGCGTGCGCCACGTGTTCAAGCAGGGCGGCATCCCCGTCAGCGGCGAGGATGGCGGGTTCATCGGCATGCTCTGCTCGGCCGTCGACATCGGCGAGCAGGACCAGGAGATCCAGATGCTGCGCGACAGCCTGGAACAGGTCCGCAGCATCCGCTCGCGGCGCGGACGCTACCTGGTCGACTTCGGCGAACAGGCCCTGCGCGAGCTGGCGGCGCTGCAGCAGCCCGGCCAGGACGACGCCCTCGCCCAGGGCCTGGCCCGGTTGCGCGGCGACATCGAGCTGCTGACCGACCTGGCCCGCCTGGAACTGGGCCAGATGACGCCCATGCCCAGCCGGGCCGATCTGGATGCCTTGACCGAGCAGGCCCTCGCCACCCCCGCAGCGCCGGCTTGCCGCTTGCAGAAGGCCGGGACGCAGCCCTGGGTCTGGGTGGACGCGCAGCGCTACCGCCAACTGGTCGGCGCCCTGCTCCTGTATGCGCAAAGCCTGGGCGCCGGCCAGGTCGACCTGGCGGCGAAGGCCATCGAGGTTTCCGGCGCCCGCCTGCACTGGCGGCTTTCGTTGCGGGCGGGGCCCTTGCCGGCGCGCGTGCCGCCCTTCGTCGCGGCCCTGGTGCTGGCCGAGACGCTGGCCGGCCTGCTCGGCGGCAACCTGCAGGTCCATGAGCAGAACGGTGCGGAGCTGCACGTCGAACTGCATCTGGAACTCCCCCGCAGCGCGCGGCAGCCCTGACGTCTCAGGGAAGCACTACAAGCCTTTCGTGGCGCGCCTGATTAATCCCCGCAGGGAATTCCCCAAAGCTTTCTCCTAGTAAATTTCCTAGGAGACAAGCGATGAAACATCGCCATTCGGGGAACCGCGGCCCCTCCCCTCTGCCGCTGCACACGCTCTGCGTCGCGATAGCCCTGGCCTCGGCCGGCCTGTCGCTGCAGGCCCAGGCCGACGCCCTGCCCGAGGGCGGCCAGGTGGTCGGCGGCCAGGCCAGCATCACCCGGAACGGGCCGAACATGGAAGTGAACACCGCCAGCACGCGCACCGCCATCGACTGGCAGCGCTTCAACGTCGGCCCGGACAACAGCATCACCTTCCTCCAGCCCGACGGCCGCTCGGTGACCCTCAACCGGGTGATCGGCAGCGATCCGTCGAAGATCTATGGCGCCGTCACCTCCAACGGCCAACTGATCCTGGTCAACCCCAACGGCATCTGGCTCGGCCCGAACTCGCGCATCTCCGCCAGCGCCCTGGTGGCCAGCGCCGGCTTCCTCACCGACGAACAGGCCAAGGAGTTCGCCCGCAGCGGCAAGCTGGACCTGCAGCTCAAGGGCGTGGTCAGCAACCACGGGCGCATCACCGTGCACGACAACGGCATGGTCGCCCTGCTCGGCGCCCAGGTGGAGAACCACGGCGTCATCCAGGCGCGCAAGGGCAGCGTGCAACTGGCCACCGGCCCGCGCGCGACCCTCGACTTCCATGGCGACGGGCTGATGAACATCGCCGTCCAGGGCAGCCCCGGTGAGAAGGACAGCGTCAACGCCGACGTCACCGGCGGCGTGCACAACAGCGGCGAGATCGACGTCGGCAACGGCGTGGTGGCCATGAGCGCCGAGCGCGCGGCCAGGCACCTGGACTCGGTGATCAACCTCGGCGGCAAGGTGGCCGCCGACTCGGTGAGCGAGCAAGGCGGCAGCATCGTCCTGGGCAGCGCGGCGCAGACCAACGTGACCGGCACCCTCAGCGCCAGGGGCAGCAGCGGCGGCAGCGTCAAGGTGCTGGGCGACGCGGTTAACCTCGCCGGCAGCGCCAGGATCGACGCCTCCGGCAGCCAGGGTGCCGGCGGCAAGGTGCTGGTCGGCGGCAGCTACCAGGGCAAGGGCCCCGAGCCGGCGGCGAAGTCCACCGGCGTGGCCAAGGGCGCGCAGCTCAGGGCCGATGGCAGGACCGACGGCGGCCAGGTGGTGGTCTGGTCGAACGGCCAGACCAGCTTCGCCGGCAGCGCCAGCGCCCGTGGCGAACAGCGCGGCGGGGTGGTGGAGACTTCCGGCAGGCAGTTGCAGGTGACCAGCGACGCCAAGGTCGACACCGGCGGCAAGGTCGTCGGCAAATGGCTGCTGGACCCCGAGACGGTGAACATCGTCGCCGACGCCGATGCCGACCCCGGCACCAGCGTCACCGGCGGCACCGCCCAGGGCCCGAGCACGGCCGACCTGTGGCAGGTCTCCGCCCAGGCCATCGTCAATGGGCTGGCATCGGGCAACGTCGAGGTCAGCGCCAGCCAGCGCATCAACGTCAACTCGGCGATCGTCGCCACCAACATCGGCCAGGACGGCAACGGCAACCCTGCCACCCTGGCCCTGATCGCCACCGGCAACCCGCGCCAGGGCCAGGCCTACGCCGGCGCCGACCTTTCCAACGACAGCGGCTCGGTGTACATCAACGCGCCCATCCTGCTCAAGGACGGCAACCTGTTCATCGCCGCCACCGGCGACATCCGCCTGAACAACACCGGCGACAGCTACGGCCAGCGCGCGATCATCGACGTCGGCCAGGGCATCGCCTGGCTGAAGACTTCCAACGTCGCCTCCATCGTCCAGCAGGAAGGCACCGCGCTGATGGGCGACAAGGTGGCCCTGGAAGGCGCCAGCGTGCGCATGGAGAGCAACCTGAACTACGCCGGCACCCTGGCCGGCAAGGCCAGCAACGGCATCTTCCGCTTCAACCAGACCAACGCCAGCGGCACCACCACCACCGGCAGCGTGGCCTCGCCTTACTCCAACGAAAGCCTCAGCGGTGTCACCGCCCAGCAGCTGGAGTATCGCGGCTATCAGGACATCGTGGCCGACCCCGGTACAACCTACGGCTCCGCGACCCGCTCGGTGACCCTGCGCGCCGAGAACGGCGACGCCTTCGACTACCTGGTGTTCGAGGCCACCGGCTTCGTCACCCCGGACGGCAGCGGCGGCTACCGCGAGCTCGATCCGGCCCTGCTGCTCAACTACCTGGACAGTTCGGACTACCTGGTCAACGGCCTGAGCTTCACCGACGCGGCCGGCGTGCTCTGGAAAATCTCACCCGATGCGGCCGACCCCAGCCTGACCAAGGTGACCCGCACCGACCCCGGCGGAAGCCCGGTGGAAACCACCCTCCCAGTGGGTTTCGCCTTCGGCGCCAACGGCGGCCTGGAGGTGGTGTCCACCTTCAGCACGGCGGGCTGGGGCGTGGAACCCTACCAGTACATCCCCGGCGCCACCGATCAGAAGGAGATCCAGCACAACGCCCAGGACGGCAGCAGCCAACAATTGGTCGTCAACCTCGGCGGCAAGTACAACACCGTCGAAGCGCTGATCGGCGCCCTGGTCAACGACACCCCCTGGTTGCAGAAAGCCGATCAGAACGGCCCGTCGCTGCAGCCCGGCGAGCAGACACTGGAGCGCGCCCGGGTGCATTTCTACGAAACCGTGGACAAGACCAACGAGCCCGGGGTGATCCTCAACAGCGCCGCCCCGGCCACGATCACCGTCACCGCCGACGACCAGGCGCGCACCTACGGCGACAGCAACCCCACGCTGACCAACCGCACCGAGTACGACGCCAACGCCCAGGCGGTGAAAGGCGTCGACGACTACGTCAACCAGCAGCTCGGCCGCGACGGCACCCAGGTCGGCACGCCGACCACCACGGCCACCGAACACAGCGACGTGAGGCCCGGCGGCTACGCCATCGACAACAACGTCAGCCAGGACCAGCGCGCCCAGGGCCGCTATCGGCTGGAGGACAACAAAGGCACCCTGAGCGTCCGGCAGGCCGAGCTCAAGGTCAGGGCCGACGAGAAGTCCAAGGTCTATGGCGACGCCGACCCGGCGCTGACCTACCAGGTCAGCGGGCAAAAGTTCGGCGAGAACGCCGCCGACCTGGTGGGCGGCAACCTCAACCGCGCCCCCGGGCAGAACGTCGGCGACTACGCCATCGGCCAGGGTGGCGTCGGCAGCCTGAACGGCAACTACCGCCTGAGCTTCGAAGGCAACCTGCTGCACATCACCCCGGCGCAACTGGAAGTCATCGCCCACGACAAGACCAAGGTCTACGGCGATGCCGACCCGGCGCTGAGCTACTCGGTCAGCGGGCTGAAGAACGGTGACAGCGCCGCTGCCGTGCTCAACGGCGGCCTGCAGCGCGAGCGCGGCGAGAACGTGCGGCCCCGGGGCTACGCCATCGGCCAGGGCAACCTGGGCCTGAGCAGCGGCAACTACAGCCTGGTATTCAAGGAGGGCAACCTGCAGATCACCCCGGCGCCGCTGGTGGTGAGCGCCGACGACAAGCGCAAGGCCCAGGGCCAGCCCGACCCGCGGCTGACCTACTCGGTCAGCGGACTGAAGAACGGCGACCCGGCCGACGTCGCCTGGGGTTCGCTGAGCCGCGCCCCGGGCGAAGAGCCCGGCAGCTACGCCATCGGCCAGGGCCAGGCCTTCGAGGCCGGCAGCAACTACAGCGTGGTGTTCCGCGACGGCGCCCTGACCATCACCGGACCGCTCGCGCCACAGCCGCAACAGGGCATCCCGCTCACCGCCCAGGCCCCCGGCAATACCCGCTGCACCGCGCTGGAATCGCCCTCAGCGGTCTCGGCCAACTACTCGGTATCGCCGGCGGTGATCCGCACCTACGCCGTGCAACTGATCTGCAAACCCCGCGCCTACGGCGGCAAGACCAGCACCACGCCGGACATCCGCGACGTGCTGACCTACGCCAACAGCCTGATCAGGGACGGCCAGTTCATCGCCCCCGACTGGAACCGCAGCGTGATCCCCCACGACCTGAAGGCCGGCCAGAAGGGAGGGAAATAGCCATGAAACCGCTTCCGTCGAAACTGAGCATCCTCGCCCTGGCCGTCTGCTCCGGCCTGTTCGCCGCCGGCGCGCTGCAAGCCGCCCCGCTCGGCCAGCTCAACCCCGGGCGGGTCGAGGTGCCGGACGCCTCCGGGCACCGCAATGCGCCGACCGAAATGCCCGCCACGCTGCAATTGCCGGACACGGTGGTCACCCCGAGCGCGGAGAACGTCCCTGCCGAGATGACCGCGCTGCCCGGCGGCGAGACCCGCTTCAAGGTCGCCAAGGTCACCCTCAGCGGCGTGACCAGCTACCCGCCCGCCACCTTCGCGCCGCTGCTCGCGCGCCTGGAAGGCAACAGGGTGTCGTTGCCCGAAGTGAACGCCGTGGCCGACATCATCACCCAGCGCTATCGCCGCGCCGGCTTCCTCCTGGCCAGGGCCTACGTGCCCGAGCAACGCCTGGAGAACGGCAACCTGGTCATCCACGTCTTCGAGGGCCGGGTCAACCAGGTGACCTTCCAGGGGCCGAGCAACAAGGCGCTGGAAGGCTATGCCGGCAACATCCGTGAAGAGGTGCCGGTGAAGAGCGCCACGCTGGAACGCAACCTGCTGCTGATGAACGACGTGTCCGGCAACCAGAGCCGCGGCACCTTCGTCCCCTCGCCGGTCGCCGAAGGCACCGACCTGCTGGTGGAGAACACCCAGCGCAAGTACGAAGGCTTCTTCGGCTTCGACAACCGCGACAGCCGCTACTTCGGCCCCTGGCAGGTGTACGGCGGGGTGGGCGTCAACGACCTGACCGGCCACGGCGACCACCTGGGCGTGCGCGCCGGCAAATCGGTGGAAGGCAACAAGATGACCTTCTTCGAAGGCCAGTACGAACGCCCGGTCGGCAACCGCGGCGACGTGCTCAGCTTCCTCGCCCAGCACAACGACGGCCACGCCGACACCTACTCCTTCCTCAACGCCAACAGCTCCGGCGACACCTTCGCCGTGCGCATCACCCGGCCGTGGATCCGCCAGCGCGACGAGACCTTCAAGATCTCGGCGGCCTTCACCTGGTTCAACGGCAAGTCCGAGTACCTCGACGACCCGCACAACCCGCCCTCCAGCGACGACCGCATCCGCGCCCTGCGCCTGGGCGCCAGCTACGACTTCTTCGATGCCTACGGCGGCAAGAACCTGGTCAAGGCGGAACTGAGCCGCGGCCTGAAGATCATGGGCGCCAGCAGCGAAAACCGCGCCAACCCCTCGCGCGAGGGCGGCGAGACCGACTTCACCAAGCTGCAGTTGGATGCCCAGCGCCTGCAGGACCTGTCGAAGATCATGGACGGCCTCAACCTGTACCTGGCGATGACCGCGCAGACCTCCTTCGGCCAGCCGCTGCTCAGCCCCGAGCAGTTCGGCGTGGGCGGCAGCGAGTTCGGCCGCGGCTACGACCCGTCGGAGATCACCGGCGACAAGGGCTTCGCCGGCAAGGTCGAGCTGCAGTACAACCGCCTGCACACCTTCAGGGACCACGAGGTGCCCACGCAGTACTACGTCTTCTGGGACTTCGGCAAGGTATGGAGCGAGGAACCGAGCTGGGTCAGCGCCGAGAGCCTGTCCTCGGCCGGCGTCGGCGCCCACCTGCAGGTGTTCAAGGACATGTACGTGTCGCCCGAGCTGGCCTTCCCGCTGACGCGCAAGGTCTCGGCCGAAGAGCTGGACGACGACAACGGCAAGGCGCCGCGCTTCTACCTCAACTTCCTCAAGCTGTTCTGACCCCGCCGCGCCGGAACCTCCAGGGTTCCGGCGAGTGAGGACGGGCAACGCAGGATGGGTGGAGCGAAGCGATACCCATCGCCACGGCCGCATGGGTTTCGCTCACCCCACCCCGCGAAGAGCGCCGTGGCCGGGGCACCCTGGCCGCAGCGCCGGGTTCGTATGTTTGTATGAAAACCCGCCGCCCAATCGTTAGAAATGCACGATGGGTGGCGCCGGCGCTGCTCGGCGAGATTATGGGAAACAACAACCCATGGGCTCTCGCCATGAAACGCTCCCTCTGGCTCCAGGAAATTGCTGACGAACTCACCCCGACCGCGCCCCTGCGGGAGGACCTCAGCGTCGACGTCGCCATCATCGGCGGCGGCTTCGTCGGGCTATGGACGGCGCTGCGCCTGCTGGAGCTCGAACCGCAGTGCCGGATCGTGATCCTCGAGCGCGACATCTGCGGCGGCGGCGCCTCGGGGCGCAACGGCGGCTTCGTGATGTCCTGGTGGCCGAAGATCAGCTCGCTGGTGGCGCAGTGCGGCAAGGAAGAAGCCCTGCGCCTGGCCCGCGCCTCGGAAGCGAACATCGGCGAGATCGGCGAGTTCTGCGCGCAGCACGGCATCGACGCGCACTTCCGCCGCGGCGGCTGGCTGTGGACCGCCACCAGCGACGCCCAGCGCGGCGCCTGGAAAGGCGTGCAGCGCACCTGCGAAAGCCTGGGCGAGCAGGTCTTCCGCTCGCTGCCGGACAACGAAGTGCAGCGCCGCGCCGGCTCGCGCCAGCACCTGGAAGGCGTGATCGAGGCCAGCAACGCCACCGTGCAGCCCGCCCGCCTCGCCCGCGGCCTGCGCCGGGTGGCGCTGGAGAAAGGCGTGCGGATCTTCGAGAACACGCCCGTGGACGACATCCAGCGCAGCGAACCGGCGGTGCTGCGCACGCCCTCGGGCTCGGTCACGGCGCGGCGCGTGGTGCTGGCCACCAATGCCTGGGCCGCGCAGATCCCCGAACTCAGCCGCGTCGTCCTGCCGGTCACCAGCACCATAGTGGCGACCCACCCGATCCCCCGGCGCCTGGAACAGATCGGCTGGACCGGCGGCGAGTCGATCACCGATTCGCAGCTGATGGTGGACTTCTACCGCACCACGCAGGACGGCCGCATCGCCTTCGGCAAGGGCACCGGCATGATCAACTACGCCAGCCGCATCGACGCCAGCTTCGACGACAACCCGCGGCTGAGCGAAGAGACCGAGAAAGACTTCCGCCGCACCTACCCCAACCTCGCCGACGAGCCCATCAGCCACGCCTGGTGCGGCCCCATCGACCGCACCTACGACAGCATGCCGGTGTTCGGCCACCTGGAAGGCGCGCCGCACATCTTCTACGGCATCGGCTGGAGCGGCAACGGCGTCGGCCCCAGCCGCCTGGGCGGGCGCATCCTCGCCAGCCTGGTGCTGGGGCGCAGCGACGAATGGAGCCGCTGCGGCCTGGTGGGGCGCCGGCCCAAGAGCTTCCCGCCGGAGCCCATCCGCTACTTCGGCGGCCTGCTGGTGCGCGGCGCGGTGCAGCGCAAGGAGGAGCAGGAGGCGCAGAACCGCAAGCCGTCCTGGCTCGACCTCAGGCTGAGCAAATTCGCCCCCGTGGGCCTGGAAGACAAGAGCGCCTGAACAGGCGAGGAGACCCCCGATGCAGCACCTGATCCATCTGCCCGATACCGCCCGCTTCCCGCTGCCCGCCGGCGTGCCAGCCAAGGCGCCCGTGGGCACGCCGGTGGCCGAAGCCGCCACCTACGCCGCCGAAGGCCAGGGCGGCCTGCTGACCGGTGTGTGGGAATGCACGCCGGGGCGCTTCCGCCGCCAGGTCATGGAGCGCGAGTTCAGCCACTTCATCAGCGGCCACGGCTTCTTCATTCCCGACGAGGGCGAGCCCATCGAACTGCGCGCCGGCGACGCCATCCTGTTCCCGGCAAACTGTCACGGCACCTGGGACATCCGCGAAACCCTGCGCAAGAGCTTCGTGATCATGCCTTGAGGCCGGCGATGTCCGCCGCGCGCAGGGCGATCCACAGCACGGCGACGTCCTCGGTGGAATCCAGCGAGAGGCCGGTGATCTCCTCGATGCGGCGGATGCGGTAGACCAGCGTCTGACGGTGCACGTTGAGCCGCTCGGCGGTCTTCTGCCAGGAGCGGTTCTGTTCGAGGAACACCTGCAGCGTGTGCTGCAGCTGCGCGCCCTGCTGCTGGTCGTAATCGGCCAGGGCGCCCAGGGCGCGGCGGTGGACCAACTGGGCCTCCTCCAGGCTGGACGGCAGCCACAGCAGCTCGCCGGAAGCCCGCCCGTAATGGGCGACCTGGCGGCTGGCCGAGGTATGCGCCAGGGCCAGGCGCGCCTCGCGCAGCGCCTCCGGAGTGCGGCCCGAGTGCCCCAGCGGGTTGGACAACCCCAGCGGGCAACCGAGCACCTGCTGGACCTGCTCCGCCGCCGCGTCCGAGGCCAGCAGCAGGATCAGTTCCTCGCCCTGCACGCGCGACAATAACGCCACGCCCTGCAAGTGCAGCCGCTGCGACCAGCGCTCGGGCAAGTCCGCCCGGCAGCGGGCGACGGCGAAGACCGCCTGGCCGACCGGATAGCCCAGGGCGCCCAGGCGCTCGTGGGCGGGCCGCTCGCTCAGGCGCTGCTGCAACAGGTCATCCAGCAACTCCCAGCCCTGGCGCAGCAGGCGCTCATGCTCGACCTGCTGGCGCTCCAGCTCGATGCCCAGCACCGCCGTCACGTGGTGCAGCAGGCCGTAGTCGATCAGGCCGCCGCCGCACGCGAGAATCTTGCAGGCCGGCACCGAAGGCAGCGCCATGACCAGGGCGTCGCCCTCCTCCGTCGAATGGCGGGTGACGGTGGTCGTGGTGTTCGCACGCTTGCCCAGGGCCGCCCGCCAGTGCGCCGGCAGCGGCGCCAGGCCCGCATGCCAGGGCTCCAGCGAGGCGGCGTCGAACAGGTAAAGCTGGGTGCGCAAGTCCGCCGCCAGGCGCTGCAGCAGGAACTCCACGCCGACGTGGCGCAGGCCCATGCGGGCGCTTTCATAGATGCGCGCCACCGCGCTGCGGCGCTCCTGCTCCTCCTGCTTGCTGGCGTCGATGATCGCCCGGGCGACCGCCGAGAACGGCACCGAGCTGTGCGTCAGCAGCAGCGGGAAATCCAGCTGCATGGCGGTATCGAACAGCGCTTCCATGTCGCTGGGCGCGTGCATGTTCTCGCCGATCATCAGCCCCGCCACCCGGGCCCTGACCAGCCGCTCGATGTACTCGCGCTGCGCCGCGGCGTCGGCGGGAATGCCCAGGCCGGTGGTCATCAGCAGCTCGCCCTCGCCCAGCCATTGCGAGGGATCGGGCAGTTCGCAGACGTGGGCCCAGCGCAGCAGCCGCCCGACGTGGCTGGCGCCGCTGACCAGGCGCGTGGACAGCGCGTTGTCATCGAGGATGTCCTGAATCGAAATCGGCACGGCGCCTCCGGCAGGTGGGTTCGCAGCAGCGAATCAGAGGATCGCATCGGCCCCGGGCCGTTGAATCCATACAAAGGTATGAACCAGCTGCTGGCGAATTGTAAATCTGTCTGATGTCGCCGCGCCCGGGCCCTGGGGAAACTGGAGGTCAGGCCGCGCGCAGTCCAGCGCCCCGGCCCATTGCCCTCACCGGACATTCCCTCGACTCATCGGAGCCCATAACAATGCCAAAGTCTCTGAGCAGCGTCATCGCCCTTTCCATCGCGTGTCTTTCCACCCACGCCCTGGCCGACCTCACCGTGGCCTCCCAGGGCGGGGCGAACAAGAACGCGCAGCAGCAAGCCTACTACCAGCCCTACAGCGCGCAGACCGGCAGCCGGATCATTGCCGACGAATTCAACGGCGAGATGGCCAAGGTCAAGATCCAGGTCGACACCGGCAGCGTCTCCTGGGACGTGGTGGAGCTGGAAACCCCGGAACTGCTGCGCGCCTGCGACGAGGGGCTGCTGGAGGAGATCGGCGACGACCCGGCCATCGCCGCCCTGGCGCCCAAGCTGGTCAAGGGCGCGATCAACACCTGCGGCGCGGGCATCTTCGTCTGGTCCACGGTGCTGGCCTACAACGCCGACAAGCTCAAGACCGCGCCCACCGGCTGGGCCGACTTCTGGGACGTGAAGAAGTACCCGGGCAAGCGCGGGCTGCGCAAGGGCCCGATGTACACCCTGGAGTACGCGCTGATGGCCGACGGCGTGCCGTACAAGGACATCTACGCCGTGCTCGCCACCAAGGAAGGCCAGGACCGCGCCTTCCGCAAGCTCGACGAGATCAAGCCGTACATCCAGTGGTGGGAAGCCGGCGCGCAGCCGCCGCAGTACCTGGTCTCCGGCGACGTGGTGATGAGCGCCGCGTACAACGGGCGCATCTCCGCCGTGCAGAACGAAAGCAACCTGAAGGTGGTGTGGAACGGCGGCATCTACGACATCGAGTCCTACGCCATTCCCAAGGGCGCCAAGCACGCCGAGGAAGGGCGCAAGTTCATCCGGTTCGCGCTGCAGGAGCCGCAGCAGAAGGCCTACTCCGACCACATCGCCTACGGGCCGGTGAACCTAGAAGCTGCGGCGCAGATAGCGCCTGCGCAGAGCCAGAACCTGCCCAGCGCGCCGGATAACCTGGGCAAGCAACTGGCGATGGATGCGGCCTTCTGGGCGGACCATGGGGAGCAGCTGCAACAGCGGTTCAATGCCTGGGCGGCGCGCTGATTCTTGGGTGTGTTTGCGCCGCTTCGGCGTGCGCGGAGGTTTCTCTGGAAATCCTAATCGCGGACGGAGTCCGACGGTTACAGGGAAGCACGGCTTTTCGTAGGATGGCGTTGAGCGAAGCGATACCCATCAGCGCAACCGCATGGGTTTCGCCAGCTCAACCCATCCGACGAAGAGCGCCCCGGCGGCACGGACAGCCCCCTCTCCCGCTTGCGGGAGAGGGCGCTACAAACTCCCCCTGACCGCCTCCAACCCCGGCCTCCCATCGACGGTCGCCACATCCTTCAACCACGGCTCCAGCACCTGCGGGTTCTTCTTCAGCCAGGCCTTCGCCGCGTCCTCGGGTTCCATCTTGTCATCCAGGATGGAGCCCATGATGGTGTTCTCCATGTCCAGCGTGAAGCTGAGGTTCTTCAGCAGTTGCCCCACGTTCGGGCACTCGTCCACGTAGCCCTTGCGGGTGCTGGTGTAGACGGTGGCGTCGCCGAAGTCCGGGCCGAAGAAGGCGTCGCCGCCGGTGAGGAAGCGGATTCTGAATCGGGTGTTCATCGGGTGCGGTTCCCAGCCCAGGAAGAGGATCGCGTTCTTCCTGCGGATGGCCCGGTCGACCTGGGACAGCATGCCCGACTCACTGGACGCCACCACGTTGAAGCCGGCGTCCTTCAAGCCGAAGGCGTTCTGCTCGATGGCCTTGAGCACGGCGTTGTTGCCGCCGTCGCCCGGCTCCAGGCCGTAGATCTTGCCGTTGAGTTCGTCCTTGAATTTCGGGATGTCCGCGAAGTCCTTCAGCCCGCGGTTCCAGAGCTCTTCCGGCACCGCCAGGGTGTACTTGGCGTGCTTGAGGTTGACGCGGACGATGTCGATCCTGCCGGCGTCGCGGTAGGGCTTGAGGTCCGGCTCCATGGTCGGGATCCAGGTGCCGAGGAAGACGTCCATGTTCTTGCCTTCGGCCAGCGCCTTGTAGGTCAGCGGCACCCCCAGCAGGGTCACCTTGGTCTTGTAGCCCAGGCCCTTGAGCAGGGTGTTGGCGATGGCGGTGGTGGACTGGATGTCGGTCCAGCCGGGGTCGGACATCCTGACCAGTTGGCACTGCGCGGGCTCGGCGGACTGCGCCGCAATGGGGAGAACGGCCAGGGCGCCCAGGAACAGCAGGGATGCAGCTTTCATCGGGAGAATCCTCAAGGCAAGGTTTTGTTTTTGTGGGTTGCGCCTGCGCAGGGCAGGCCCGCCTCACCGGCGTATGCCGATGGTCTTCCCGCAATAGCCGGGGTGCCGGGCCCCCTGGAACTGCCGGAAAAGCTCGGAAATCCGCGAATCCACCGCCCCGGCGAAGGCACTGGACCTGCCGGTTCGGCTGTCGATGTTCATCAGCATCTGCTCGCTCACCGCCAGGGGCTCGGCCGCGCCCTCGCGGTAGAGGTTGTGCACGATGTGCAGGCGCTTGAGGTCGCGGTCGATGAACGACGTGCGCACTTCCAGCGCCTCGTGCAGCTTCGCCTGGGCCAGGTAGTTGATGTGCGCTTCGAGGGTGAACAGGGTGTGCCCGGTGTCGGCCCGGCCCGCCGCGTCCAGGCCGATGCGCGCCATCAGCGCATCGGTGGCGTAGCTGAAGATGAGGAAGTAGAAAGCGTCGCGCAGGTGCTCGTTGTAGTCGATCCATTCGCGCAGCACGGGCGTTCGATAGGTCAGCATGGCGTGTCCTGCTCTGGGGGGAGTGGGCTTACAGGTCCAGTTCCAGGGTTGCGGAAAGCGCCCGGGACACGCAGACCATCAGGGTGCGGTTGGCCTTGCGCTCCGCCTCGCTCAGCACGCTGTCGCGGTGGTCGGGGATGCCGGCCAGCACCCGGGTCTCGCAGGCGCCGCAGGTGCCCTCGCGGCAGGAGTTCTCGACGCAGACGCCGTTGGCCTCCAGCACCTGCAGGATGCTCTGCCCGGCCGGCACCTCCAGGCACTTGCCGCTGCGCGCGAGCTCGAGGGTGAAGGGCGCGCCGGCCCCGGCCTTCTCCACCTGCCGCGGCGAGAACCATTCGAAATGCACCTGCTCGGCGGGGAAGGCCCTGGCCGCCGCCTCCACCGCCAGCATCAGGGGCGTGGGGCCGCAGGTGTAGAGGTGCGCCCGCGCCGGCAGGCGGGCCAGGTTGCCGGCGATATCGAACAGCCCGCCGGCTTCTTCGTCGGCATGCAGGGTCACGCGGCTGCCGTAGGCCGCGAGCTGGTCGAGGAAGGCCGCGCGTTCACGGCTGCGCACCAGGTAGAACAGCCGCCAGGGGCGCCGGTTCGCCTCGCACCAGTGGATCATCGAGAGGATCGGCGTGATGCCGATGCCGCCGGCGAAGAAGACCAACTCGGCGGCGTCCTCGAACAGCGGGAAGTGGTTGCGCGGCGGCGTGACGCTGAGCAGGTCGCCGACGCGCAACTGCTGGTGGACGTAGCTCGAACCGCCGCGGCTGGCCGGCGCCAGGCCGACGCCGACGCGGTAGGCGTCGCGCTGCCGGGCGTCGCCGCATAGCGAGTACTGGCGCACCAGGCCGCCGGGCAGGTGCAGTTCGATGTGCGCGCCGGGGGTGAAGGCCGGCAGCTCGCCGCCGGCGGGATCGCGCAGCTCGATGACCAGCGCGTCCCGGGCGGCGCTGGCGATCTCCGCCACCCGCAGTGTCAGACGTTGGACCGACATGATGACCTCTGCTCCTGGATCGGGGACTACGGCCGGCGGAACGCTTATGCCCCGCCAGCCTGCGAACGACCTCAACGGCTTATTTGCGCCGCAGGTTCGCGGTGGTCTTGAGCATCGCGGTGATCAGCTCGTCGCGGGCCCGGGAAAGCTCTGCCTGGGTGCCGTCGGCGGACTCGGCGGCCACACCCTGGACCAGCAGCGCCGCGGTCTCGGCATCCAGCCGCGGGTCGCCCAGGTCGTCCCACCAGCGGTGGAAGCTCTCGGCGTACTTCTGGCAGAAGGATTCCAGGCCGCCGGGCCCGCCGCCCAGGTGGAACAGCAGCGTCGGCCCCATGGCCGCCCAGCGCAGGCCGGGCCCGGCCCACACGGCGGTGTCGACGTCCTCGACGCTGGCCGCGCCGATCTTCACCAGGTGGATGGCCTCGCGCCAGAGCGCGGCCTGCAGGCGGTTGGCGACGTGGCCGGGGACTTCGCGGTGCACGCGGATGGTCACCTTGCCGACCTGCTGGTAGAAGCGTTCCGCGCCCTCGACCGCATCCTGCGCGGTGCGCTGGTTGCCCATGACCTCCACCAGCGGGATCAGGTGCGGCGGGTTGAACGGGTGGCCGAGGACGAAGCGCGATGGGTCCCGCCAGCCGGCCTGCATCTCGCTCAGCGGCAGGCCCGAGGCAGACGACGCGACTATGGCGCCGGCCTTCAGCAGCGGTTCGATTTCGGCATAGAGCGCATGCTTGATCCGGATGCGCTCGGGCACGCTCTCCTGGATGAAGTCGGCGTGCTTCACCGCGTCGGCGGCGTTGCGGTGGAAGCTCAGCTCGCCCGGCGCGCCCTCCTTCACCAGGCCCAGTTCCACCAGGGTGGGCCAGGCGTTCTTCACGTACTCGCGCACCTCGTCCTCCATCCCCTCGGCAGGGTCGAAGACCGCCACGTCACGGCCGGAGGCCAGGAACAACGCCGCCCAGCTGGCACCGATGACACCGGCGCCCAATACCGCCACATTCTGGAATTCACACATCAGAAGAACCTCGGTTGGAGTGGAGAGGCAGCGGTCAGGCCGCCGTCGATGACATAGCACTGACCGGTGACGAAGCCGGCCTGTTCACTGGCGAGCCAGGCCACCAGCCCGGCGACGTCCCGGGGCCGGCCGAAGCGCCCGGCGGCGTGCCGGGCCAGGGCGTCGGCCTTGGCCTTGCCGGGGTCGCGGGCCTGGGCGAAACCGTCCTCGGCCATGGCCGTCATGATCCAGCCCGGGCACACCGCGTTGCAGCGCACGCGCGGGCCGTGGTCGATGGCGATGGAGCGCGTCAGGCCATGCACGAAGGCCTTGGAGGCGTTGTACAGGGCCATGGACGGATCGGCGCTCAACCCGGAGATCGAGCCGAGGTTGACGATGCTGCCGCCCCGCTCCGCCATGACCGGCAACACGGCGCGGCAGAGGTTGAAGGTGCCCTTGGCGTTGATGCCCATGACCTGCTCCCAGTCCTCGTCGGTGGTCGCGTCGAGGGTCTTCTCCACCTGCACGCCGGCGTTGTTGACCAGCACGGTGGGCGCGCCGAAGTGTTCGAGGGTGAGTTCCACCACCCGCCCGGCATCGGCGCTGCGCGAGACGTCGGCCTGCACCCACAGCACGGCCTCATCCAGGTCGGCCGGGCGCTCTCCCCGGCCGCAGGTTGCGACCTGCGCGCCCTGGGCGAGGAACCGGTCGACGATGGCCCGGCCGATGCCGCGCCCGCCGCCCGTCACTATCACGATGTCCTTGTCCATGGCCTTCACCCGTGCGCGAACATGACGTGGCGGACGGCGGTGTAGGCTTCGAGGGCGAACACCGACATGTCGCAGCCGTGCCCCGAGCCCTTCATGGCCGCCCAGGGCATCTCCGGCGTGGCCACGCCGTGGGTGTTCACCCAGGTGAAGCCGTAGCGCAGGCGGCTGGTGGTGGCCATGGCCCGCGCGCTGTCCCGCGTCCACACCGAGGAGGCCAGGCCGTAGCGGCCGGCGTTGGCGATGGCTATCGGGTCGTCCCCGGCGCCGAAGCGCGACACCGTGACCACCGGCCCGAAGATTTCACAGGTGGCGATCTCCGCATCGTTGTCGACGTTGGCCACCACCGTGGGGCGGTAGAAGAAGCCGGGGCGCTCCTCGGCGAAGCCGCCGGCCACCACTTCGGCGCGCCCGCGGGCGCGCTCGACGAAGCCGGCCACGCGCTGGCGGTGCGCCTGGCTGATCAGCGGGCCCATCTCTGTGCCCGCCTCGCGCGGGCCGCCGGTGCGTATCGAGCCCACCGCGTCGGCCAGTGCGGCGACGACCCGCTCGTAGACCGCGTCGGCCACCAGCAGACGGCAGGGTTGCGCGCAATCCTGACCGGCATTGAAGAACGCGGTGCCGCGCAGGTTGGCGACCAGCTTGTCGACGTCGGCATCGGCGTAGACGATCACCGGCGCCTTGCCACCCAGTTCCAGATGCACCTGGCGCAGTTGCTGCGCCGCCGCGCGCATGGCCGCGGCGCCGGTGGCGGGCGATCCGGTGATGCTGACGCCTTCCATCCCAGCAGCATTGACAAGACGATCACCGATGCTCGCTCCTCTTCCGTTGATCACGTTGACCACGCCCTTGGGCACTACGTCCTGCAGCAACTCGGCCAGGCGCAGGGTCGACAGCGGCGTCAGCTCCGAGGGCTTGAGCACCACCGTGCAGCCGGCCGCCAGCGGCGCGGCCAGCTTCCAGGCGGCCATCATCAGCGGGTAGTTCCAGGGCGCGATGGCCGCCACCGGGCCCAGCGGGTCGCGGCGGATCAGGCTGGTGTGTCCGGCCACGTATTCGCCGGCGGCGACGCCCGCCAGGGTGCGCGCCGCACCGGCGAAGAAGCGGAAGCTGTCGAGGGTCAGCGGCATCTCGTCGTCCAGCGCCGACGGCCAGGGCTTGCCGACGTTGGCGCTTTCCAGCGCGGCCAGCTCCGGCGCGTGAGCCTCGATGACTGCGGCGATGTCCAGCAGCAGGGCGGAGCGTTCGGCAGGCGTGCTGCGGCCGTAACGGTGGAAGGCTTCCTCCGCCGCGCGGGCGGCGGCGTCCACCTGTTGCGGACTGGCCTCGTGGGCCTGGGCGATGCGCTCGCCGCTGGCGGGGTCGATCACCGCCAGGGCCTCGCCCTCGCCCGCCACCAGTTCGCCGTCGATCAGCATTCGGGTTTGCATGAGCTTCTCCCTTCTCAGAACTCGACCTTGTCGCCGCCCTTGAGCCCCAGGCGCGCGCGGGCTTCGGCCGGCGTGGCGACCTTGAGGCCGAGGCTTTCGACGATCGAACG
Organism: Pseudomonas citronellolis; assembly: GCF_001586155.1. Classification (NCBI taxonomy): domain Bacteria; kingdom Pseudomonadati; phylum Pseudomonadota; class Gammaproteobacteria; order Pseudomonadales; family Pseudomonadaceae; genus Pseudomonas; species Pseudomonas citronellolis. The sequence goes on along the minus strand of NZ_CP014158.1, from coordinate 3,175,820 downwards.
GATCTTGCGCACCTGCTCGGCGTTGCTTCTGGCCTTCTCGCCCGGCGCGATGTAGAGGCTGTCTTCCAGGCCGACGCGCAGGTTGCCGCCCAGCAGCGCGGCCTGGGTGGCGAAGTGCATCTGGTTCTTGCCGGCGGCCAGCACCGACCATTCGTAGTCCTTGCCGAACAGCTTCTGGGCGATGGTGTGCATGTGCATCAGGTTGTCCAGGTCGGCGCCGACGCCGCCCAGCACGCCGAACACCATCTGCACGAAGAACGGCGGCTTGATCCAGCCCTGGTCGATGACCCAGGCCAGGTTGTAGAGGTGGCCCAGGTCGTAGCACTCAAACTCGAAGCGCGTGCCGTGGCCCTCGCCCAGCTCCTTCACGATGTACTCGATGTCGGCGAAGGTGTTGCGGAAGATGAAGTCGCGGGTGCTGTCGAGGAAGGCCGGCTCCCAGTCGTGTTTCCAGCTCGGGTACCTGGCCTTCATCGGGAAGATGCCGAAGTTCATCGAGCCGACGTTCAGCGAGGCCATTTCCGGGCTCAGGCTCACCGCGGCGCGCAGGCGCTCCTCGCGGCTCATGCCCAGGCCGCCGCCGGTGGAGACGTTGAGCACCGCGTCGCTGGCGCCCCTGATCTGCCCCATGAAGTCGCGGAACAGCTCGGGGCGCGGGTCGGGCTTGCCGGTCTCGGGGTGGCGGGCATGCAGGTGGATGATCGAGGCGCCCGCCTCGGCCGCCTCGATGGACGAGCGGGCGATCTCGTCCGGGGTGATCGGCAGGTATTCGGACATGGTCGGCGTGTGCACGCCGCCGGTGGTGGCGCAGGTGATGATGACGGACTTGGGCATGGTCGCTCTCACAGTTTCATTTGTTGGACTTGGGCGGTCAGCCCGCCATCGAGCACCCACAGCTGCCCGGAGGCGTAGCGGGCTTCGTCACCGGCGAGCCAGTTCACCAGGTTGGCGACGTCCTCCGGGGTGCCGTAGCGGCGCAGCGGGTGCACGTCGCGCACGGCCGCTTCCAGGCTCTGGATGTCGCCGTGGTCGCGGAAGAAGCTGCGCAGCATCGGGGTGTCCACGTAGCCGGGGCAGACGGCGTTGACGCGGATGCCCTCGGGGCCGTGGTCGCAGGCCATGGCGCGGGTCAGCGCGTGCACCGCGCCCTTGGTGGCGCAGTAGGCGGCCAGCCCCGGGTCGGCGATGAAGCCGTCGTAGGAGCCGAAGTTGACGATGCTCGCCGCGCCGCTGTCGCGTAGCAGCGGCAGGGCGAATTTCGAGACCAGAAAGGTGCCGGTGACGTTCACCGCGAAGATGCGGTTCCAGTCTTCCAGGCTGGTCTGCTCGATGGTCTTCTCGATCTCGATGCCGGCGGCGTTGACCAGGACGTCGAGCTTGCCGGCCCGCGCCTGCACCGTCGCCATGGCCTGGCGCACGCTCTCCTGCGAGCTGACGTCGAGCGGGACGAAGGTCGTGCCCGGCACGGCCGCGGACTCCTTCAGGTCGGCGGCGAACACCGTGGCGCCTTCCCTGACGAAGCGCGCGCAGATGGCGCGGCCGATCCCGCCCAGGCCGCCGGTGACGAAGGCGACCTTCCCTTGCAGCGCGCCGCTCATGCCTCGACTCCCTGTTCATACGCGCCCAGCACCAGGCCATGGAAGTGGTGCAGCGCGTGCTCGGACTTGCCCGAGCCGTTGGGGTCGGTGACGATGCGTCCCTGCTCGAAGGCCGGCGTGCGCATGCCGCGCTGGACGTTCTCCACCAGGGCGATGTCCTCCACCTGCAGCACTTCGTCGAGGTAGCGGATGGCTTCCTTCTCCATCTCGTTCGCCTCGGGCGTTTCGAGGAAGAAGTCGTAGGTCTCGTAGGTCAGGTCGGGGCCGGCCGGGATGATGTGCAGCACGATCATCGAGCTGCGCCCCGGGTAGCGCATCAGGCAGGTGTTGGGCCACAGCCACCACACCGCGTGGGTGCGCACCTTGGCCTGGGAGGTGTCGTAGGCGCTGTTCTGGCCCTGGCCGGCCTCGGCCATGTGGCTGGAGTAGATGCCGTGGGTGCGCACCTTGTAGGTGCTCATGTCCACCAGGGTGCAGAAGTCCTTGTGCGCCGTCGGGCAGTGGTAGCACTCCAGGAAGTTGTCGACGACGTTCTTCCAGTTGGACTTGATGGCGTAGGTCAGGCGGTGGCCGAAGGTCAGGTTGGCGATGTCCGGCGCCCAGTGCAGGATCTCCTCCTGCAACTCGCCGGACTGCTCGCGCAGCGGCCGCGCGGCGGGGTCGAGGTTGACGAAGATGAAGCCGCAGAACTCCTCGACCTGCACGGGGCTGAGGTGGATCTCGCCCTTGTCGAACTCCTTCAGGCCGCCGACGTGGGGCGCGCCGCTGAGCTGGCCGTCCAGGCCGTAGCACCAGGAGTGGTAGGGGCAGATGATGCGGTTGACCTTGCCCTCGCCGCTGAGCACCGGGTGCGCGCGGTGCTTGCAGACGTTGTAGAAGGCCCGCAGCTCGCCGTCGTGGTCGCGCACCACGGCGATGGGGTTGCCGGCGATTTCCGCAGTGGTGTAGGTGCCCGGCTCGCGGACCTTTTCCACGTGGCAGACCCACTGCCAGGACTTGGCGATGATCTGCTGCTGGTCCAGGCGGAACCATTGCGGGTCGACGTAGGCGTCCGCGCGCAGCGACTGGGAGATCAGCGGGTCCGGGTGGTAGCCCCGGGCGATGTTCTGGAGTTGTACTTTGGAGATGACTTCAGACATATCAGCGGCCTTCCGGTACAGGAAATTCCTGGGTTTGTGTTCTTGTCTCGGGGCCGATAGTGGTCGTCGCGGGGCGGGGGAAATGTGCAGGATTCGCCGCGTTTTTTTCGTTTTTGGCCATGGTCGCTTTTGGATATGAACGTCCTGTTTGCGACCGCCCTGGGCCGGGCGCGCAGGCTCCCGCCGCCCGCGCGGGGCGGGTTGCAGGGTGTCAGCAGTGGCTTTGGGGGAAAGGCGTCAGGGCGTGACCTGGTGCATCGGCCAGGCCCGGAACTCGAAGGGAATGCGGCCGTCGAGGCGGTCGCGGCGCGGCGTCAGGCCGAAGCGCTCGCGGTAGATGCGGCTGAAGTGCGACTGGTTGGCGAAGCCCGAGGCCACGGCGATCTCCATCAGCGACATGTCGGTCTGGGTCACCAGGCAGCGCGCGCGGTCCAGGCGGATGTCGCGGTAGTACAGCGCCGGGCTCTTCTGCACGATCTGGTTGAACAGGCGGTCGAGCTGGCGCTGGGAGATGCCGATGCGCTCGCAGATGTCCGGGATCGGCACGGCCTCCTCCAGATTCTGCTCCATGATGCGGATGGCCTGCTTGACCAGGTCCGGCACGGTGTTGCCCAGCGGCTGCGGCGTCTCCGGGTTCTGCTGCGTGCCCAGCGGGCGCAGGCGCTCGTGGAACAGGTAGCGCGCGGTTTCGTTGGCCAGGGTGTCGCCGTGCAGCGAGCGGATGACGTGCAGCGCGCAGTCGGTGGACGCAGCGCCGCCGCAGCAGGTGATGCGCTTGCCGTCCATCACCAGCATGTCTTCGCAGATCTCCACCTCCGGATACAGCTCCTTCAGCGAATCGATGTGCTCGTAGTGCCCGGTGGCGCGCTTGCCGTTGAGCAGCCCGGCCTCGGCCAGTAGGTAGACACCGGTGTCCAGCGCGCCGAGCACCACCCCTTCCCTTGCCCACAGTCGCAGCGCCGCGCTCAGCGCCGGGCTGTGCAGCGTCTCCGGGTTCCAGCTGGAAGACAGCATCACCAGGTCGGGCACGCCCTGCACCTGGGCCAGCGCCCGGGTGTCGGTGCTCATGGCATTGCTCGCCACCACCGGCCCGCCGTTCATCGACACCACCTCCCAGTGGAAATGGGTGTGGCCGCTCAGGTAGTTGGCGGCGCGGAACGGGTCGATGAAGGCCGTGGTGGCCGCCAGGTTGTAGTGCGGGAACACCAGGACGAGGATCGAGAACGGCGCGGAAGGTTGAACCGGCATACAGGGTCACCGCAGGGCCGATTGAAAGGAGATGGCTATCCAGGAATATCACAGAGTAGCCCGGCCATCCGTATCGAACGCACGCTGGCTGGCCTGGGTACGCCCCGGGTGCGGGTAGCGCCGGGCGCTGGGCCGGACGGCCGGGTTCGGCGGCTGCCTGCACCGCCGAAACCCGATCAGCAGTCAACGGTCATGTGCGAAAACGTCGCACCAAGGCATCCAGTTCGCTGGAAAGGCCGGCCAGGCTCTCGGAATCCTGGCGTGCGGCATGCGCCAGCTCTGCCACCAATTGAGCGTCCCCATGGATCTGGCTGATATGGCGATTGATGTCCTCGGCCACTTGGTGCTGTTCTTCGGCGGCGGTGGCAATCTGGGTGTTCATGTCACGGATGATGTCCACCGACTCGCGGATCTGGCCGAAGCTATCACGGGCCAAGCCGATACGGCTGACCGACTGCTGGGATACCTCGAGGCTGGCGTGCATCTGATCGGCAACCTGGGCCGTGCGTGTCGCCAGGTTCCCCAACAGACCGTCAATCTCGGCCGTCGAGTCGGCGGTGCGCTTGGCCAGCGCCCGGACCTCATCGGCGACCACCGCAAAGCCACGGCCCTGGTCGCCGGCCCGGGCGGCCTCGATGGCGGCATTCAGGGCCAGCAGGTTGGTCTGTTCGGCGATCGAGCGAATGGTGCCGAGAATCGACTGGATGGCGTTGCTGTCGCGCTCCAGCTGCTGAATCGACAGCGCCGACTGTTCGATCTCATGGCTCAGGCGATCGACACTTTGCACCGCCGCATCGATCTGGTGCTGGCCTTCGCGAGCCTGCTGCTGTCCATTGTCGGCCGACTGGGCAGCCTGGCTGCAAGAACGGGCGACCTCGTTGGCAGTGGCAACCATCTCGTGGAACGCGGTGGAAACCATGTCCACGGCCTCGCGCTGGCGGCTGGCGGCCTCGGCCATGTCGTTGGAAACCCGGGTCGAGCGGCTCGACGTGCCGAGGATATTGCCGGCAGCCACGCCGATGTGCTGGATCAGGCCCCGGATAGCCTCGAGGAACTGGTTGAACCAGTCGGCCAACAGCGCGGTTTCGTCGCGGCCACGGACCTGCAATCGACGGGTCAGATCGCCTTCCCCCTGGGCGATGTCCTCCAGGCCGCTGGCCACGCCGTTGATCGGGCGGACGATGAGTTTGGCGAAGGCCGCGCCTATGACGGCGAAGGTGGCCGCCAGAATCACCGCGATCAGGCCGATCAGCCAGGCAAGATGAGTGGTCTCCTGCATCACCTCGTCATGACGAATCAACCCGATGAAAGTCCATCCCAATTTCTCGTCCGGATGGACATTGGCCATGTAGCGTTCGCCATCGATACTGACCTCGACGAAACCTCGGGCCGTCCTGGCGAGCTCGGCATAGCCATTGCCAAGGCTGGACAGTTGCTTGAAGTTGTGGCCGGCATCATGGGGGTCGACCATCACGTTGCCGCCCTGCTCGACCAGCATCAGATAGCCGCTTTCACCGAGCTTGATGTTCCTGACGATTTCCGTGAGGCCCTTGAGGGATACATCGATATTCACGACGCCGCCCACCTGCCCCAGCCGATTCGTCACGGCCCGCACCGTGCTGATCAAGACGGCGTTGTCGGCCGCCCAGGTATAAGCGCCCGTACGCACGGTCTTGCCGGGGTTGGCCATGGCCAATTCATACCAGGGCCGCCGGCGCGGGTCATAGTTGGAAAACTTCTGTCCGGCAGGCCAGGAAACATAGCCACCGTCGCTCACGCCATAAGACACATAAGCGTACTCAGGGTGAGTGCTCGCCAGCCGAGTGAAGAATTCAAGCAGCTGCTTGTCGTGTTCACCAAGCGCAACGGCGTCCGTGCTCGAATTCAAGTACTTGTTCAGGTTGCCGCCTGTATCCGCAATCAAGGGTTGCGCCGCCAGGTAGTCCACATTCTGGTCGATCCCCTGGAAGAATATTTTCATGGCGTTGCTCACCTGGCGAATCTCCCGGCTGCTACCGTCGAGAAAATCGTCCCTGGCTTTGTCACGCAGGTTGAGAATGACCAGTATCGCCACGAGAGCGATGGGGAAGCCTGCAATAAAGGCGAACGCCAATGTCAGTTTCTGTTTGATTTTCATGCGCGCGGCAACTCTTCTCGACCGACGCATGGGGCGACCTCGGGATCGATCCATGATCGGATTCGCTGTATGGGAAATATTGATGGCAGATGGAAAGCACCCTGGAAGTTTCGTCGCGACAGGCTCCGGTATCCAACTTCGGCGCACCCGCCGCAAAGCCACGGTACTTATCAGGGATGATTCAGGGATGATTCAGGGATGATTCAGGGATAATGCGAATGCATCGGCGTTTCCAAGGCTTCTCGGCCGTTCATTACTTTATTGACCTGACACACCCATAGCGCACCTCCCTGGAGGGTGAGTAGCCATAGAACGATGCGTAGCACTTGCTGAAATGGCTGGGCGATACGAAGCCGCAGGCAACCCCCACGTCGAGGATCGGCAGGTCCGAATGCTGCAGCAGGCGGCGGCTTTCGGTGATGCGCAGCTCCAGGTAGTAGCGTACCGGCGTGGTGCCGAGCTGTTCGCGGAACAGCCGTTCGATCTGTCGCTTGGAGCGGCCGACGTACTGGGAAATCTGGTCCTGGCTCAGCGGCTCCTCGATGTTGGCACTCATCAGGTTGATGGCGTCGCGCAGCGGCTGGCTCATCTTCTCGTGCAGCGTCGGGCGCGTCCTCCGGTAGCGGGACTCCTCGAAGGCGAGGATGTCGACGATGGCGTCCACCAGCGCGCGGCCGTGCTGCTTGTTGATCCACTCCAGCACCAGGTTGAAGGCACCGGTCGGGCTCGCCGCGGTCAGGCGATTGCGGTCGACCATGTAGCTCTCGCTGGTCACCAGGCTTTCCCGGGCGGTTTCCGCCAGCGCGGCGCGGTGCTCCGGGTGGATCGCGCACTTGTAGCCGTCGAGCAGGCCGGCCTGACCGAGGAACCAGGCGCCGTTCCACAGCCCCGCCAGGGCCACGCCCTTCTCGTCCGCGGCATGCAGCAGGTGAGTGAGCGCCGGGTGGGGACGCAGCGGCGTGCGCAATCCGCCGCAGATCACCAGCAGGTCCAGCTCCTGCAGGTGCCGGCTCTCCAGCGCCGCGTTCGGGCAGATGACCAGGCCCAGGTCGCTCGCCACCGACTCGCCGTCCAGGCTGAAGGTCCGTGTGACGAAGGCCCCGGCGCGGATCAGGTTGGCGGTGACCAGGGTATCCAGGGCCTGGGTGAAGGCCGGCAGGGAGAAATGCTCGAGCAGGACGAAGCCCACCCGCGCCTGGCGTCCCGGCTCGTTCTTCTTCTCTTCGATGAAGCGGAGGTTCTGCCCCTGCAGGGCGCCGCTGAATTGCCTTCTCGCGACCAATCTCTATCTCTACCAACTGGCGTTCATATCAGGCGAGGGAAACCCCCGCGCACCGTTCAAGCGACCTGGAAGCCGTGGGCCAACGGGTCGCGGTCATCGACGAAAATCGTGTTGTGCCCCGTCACCTGCGCCCAGCCGGCGACGCTGGGCAGTATGCCCTGGTAGGCGCCCACCCGGGCGGGAGCTTCGATCCGCCCATTGTAGACAGTCCCGATCAGGCTTTCGCTACGGTAGCTGTCGCCCACCGCAAGCCGGCCCTTGCCATGCAACTGCGCCATGCGGGCGGAGGTGCCCGTGCCGCCGGGGGAGCGGTCGATGGCCTTGTCGCCATAGAACACCACGCAGCGGCCATCGGATTCGCCGCTGCGGCCCGTATCGCACCAGATCGCGTGGTGGACGCCACGAATCCGGCCATCCTCGGGATGCACCGGATCGCAGATGCCGGCCAGGGCGGCGCGCAGATTGCGGCTGTGGGAGACGATCTCGGATGAGGACAGGCCATCCAGGCCCGGCCAGTTCCCTTGCGGCTCGACGACCGCGTAGTAGTTGCCGCCGTAGGCGATGTCGACGACCAGGCGGCCCAGCCCCGGCACTTCGACTTCCACGTCAGCCTGGTGCAGGTAGCTCGGCACGTTGAACAGGCGCACCGACTCGACCTTGTCGCCGACCTGGGTGTACTCGACCTCCACCTTGCCGGCCGGGGTCTCGATCGCCAGCCTTCCCGGTGTGCGGGGCACGACCAGGCCTTCCTCGATCACCACGGTGGAAAGGCCGATGGTGCCGGCCCCGCACATCGGCAGACAGCCACTGACCTCGATGAACAGTACGGCGAAATCGCAGTCGCTGCGCACCGAGGGGTAGATGATCGCCCCGGACATCACGTCGTGCCCCCGGGGCTCGAACATCAGGGCCTTGCGCACCCAGTCGTGCTCGCGCACGAACAGTTCGCGCCGCTCGGCCATGCCCAGGTGGGGCATCAGCGGAGCGCCACCGGCGACGACCCGCACCGGGTTGCCGCAGGCATGGGAATCGATGCAGAAGAACGAATGGCGCACGCTATCTCTCCTCAGGCCATCCTGCGCACGGTGCGACGCTGCAGCGCCCCGCGCGACAGGCGGTCCAGCAGCAGGGCGACGGCGACGATAGCCAGCCCGGCGCGCAGGCCCAGGCCCATTTCCATGCGCGTCAGGCCGCGGGTCACTTCCGCGCCCAGCCCGCCGGCGCCGACCAGGCCGGCCAGCACCACCATGGCCAGGGACAGCAGGATGCACTGGTTGAGCCCGACCATCAGCGTCGGTGTGGCGGTGGGAATCTCGATCTTGAAGAGGATGTCCCGCGGCTTGGCGCCCATGGCCTGGCCCAGTTCGAGCAGGTCCTTGGGGATCTGGTTGAAGGCCAGGGTGGTGAGCCGCATCATCGGCGGAATGCCGTAGACGATGGTGGCGATGATCGCCGGCACCTTGCCCAGGCTGAAGATGATCACCGCGGGGATCAGGTACACCCACGGCGGCACCGTCTGCATGATGTTGAGCAGCGGGCGCACGGCGGCGTCCAGGCGCTTCACCCGCGAAGCCAGGATGCCCAGCGGGAAGGCGATGGCCACCGAGATCAGCACCGCGACCGAGACCAGCGCGATGGTCTGCATCGATGCCGTCCACAGCCCCGAGACCAGGCAGAAGCCGAGCATGAAGACCGACAGCAGCGCCGCGCGAAGGTTGATGAGGAAGTACGCCAGCACGGCCACCACGGCGATGAGCACATAGGCGGGGGTGGCCAGCAGCGCGCCCTCCACGCCGCCCAGCACGGCCTCTATCACCTTGCTGATAGCCGCGAACAGCGGGTGCAGGTTGGCGTTCAGCCAGTCCACCGCCGGGGCGAGGTAGCGGCCCGGGGAAAAGGTCATTTCAGCGAGACTCATGGCTAGCCTCCCGTCCGATGCGCGAGGCGCTCTGCGCCAGGCGGTCGAGGATCAAGGTCAGGATGACGATGGCGATCGCCGCGTCGATCGACTTGGCGATATCGAGGGTGCGGATGGCACCGTAGATCGACTCCCCGAGCCCACCGGAACCGACGATGCCGGCGATCACCACCATGCCGAAGGCCATCATCAGGCTCTGGTTCACGCCGGTCATGATGCTCGGCAGGGCGAACGGCAGGCGGATCTTGAAGAACAGCTGCCAGCCGTTGGTGCCGCTGGCCTGGCCCAGTTCGATGAACTCCTTGGGCGTCATGCGGATACCCAGCGAGGTCAGGCGGAACACCGGCGGCACGGCGACGATGAAGGTCGCCACCATGGCCGTCGCCGGCCCATAGCCGAGCAGCGCGATCGCCGGCAGCAGGTAGATGTAGGGCGGCAACGTCTGGATCAGGTCCAGCACCGGCTCGACCACCTTGTCCAGCGCCGGCAACAGCCCCGCGGCCACGCCGGCGGGCACGCCCACCAGCAGCGCCAGGGTGGTGGCGGTGAGGACCAGGGCGAGCGTGCTCATGGTCTCGCCCCACAGACCCATGACCGCGCAGAAGACCAGCGTGAGGGCCGAGAGCACGCCGAAGCGCAGATTGGCGGCGAGCCGCCAGGCCAGTACGCCGATGACCAGCGCCACCACGTAGAAGGGCGCCAGGTTGAGCACCCACAGGACGGCCTCGTAGAGCCCCTTGAGTGCGTCGTTGATGAGATCGAAGGCCGACGCGCCGTTGTCCGAGACCCATTCCAGGGCCGAGTCGACCGTCGCATCGAAGCCGGCGGCGAAGTCTGCAATGTTCATCGCGAAGCCTCCAGCAGCGCCCCCGAACGAGCGTCCTGGGACTCGTCCGGAGCCCCCTGGACTCCGCGCAGCAGGTCACGCTGGGTGATCACCCCGAGCATCTCGCCCTGGTCGACGACCACCACCGCGTCGCGCTCGGAACGCACCATCAGGTTGATCAACTCGTCCAGGTCGGCCTGCGGGGAGGCGGTGTTGAGCTTGCCGAGGTCGACGGCGGGATGGGCCGCCCGGTAGGCATCGACTGGGGTCATCACCGAATGGGCCTTGACCAGGTGCAACCGCGAGATGCCGGCGACGAAGTCGGCCACATAGGCATCCGCCGGCTTCAGCACGATTTCCTCGGCGGTGCCCTCCTGGATGATCACCCCGTCCTTCATGATGGCGATGCGGTCGCCGATGCGGATGGCCTCTTCCAGGTCGTGGGTGATGAATACCGCGGACTTGCCGAGGGATTTGGTGAGCTGGCGGAACTCGTCCTGCAGCTGGCGGCGGATCAGCGGGTCCAGCGCGCTGAAGGGCTCGTCCATGAGGATGATTTCCGGGTCCGCGGCGATGGCGCGGGCCAGGCCGACGCGCTGCTGCATGCCCCCCGAAAGCTCGGAGGGATAGCGCGACGCCCAGTCGGAAAGACCGACCTTGGCCAGCGCCTGCTCGGCCACCCGCTGCCGCTGGGCCTTGGCGACGCCTTGCACCTCCAGGCCGAAGGCGGCGTTCTCCAGCACCGTGCGGTGGGGCAGCAACGCCACGCTCTGGAACACCATGCCGATGTGCTTGGCCCGTACTTCACGCAAGGCCGCCGCGTCCAGCTTGGCCAGGTCCTGGCCCTTGACCAGAACCTGGCCGGCGCTCGGCGTGATCAGCTTGTTGAGCAGGCGAATCAGCGTCGACTTGCCGCTACCCGAAAGTCCCATGATGCAGAAGATCTCGCCACGGCGGACCTTCAGGCTCACATCGGACACGCCAACGACACAGCTGAAATCCTGCAGGATCTGTTTCTTGGTCAGACCCCGCTCCAGGTACGCCTTCATGGCGGCGGAAGCGTTGTCACCGAAGATTTTCCAGACCGACTGGCAACTCACCAGTACGTCGTCGACGTCATTACTCAAGGTATTCATTTCGCACCCTTGAACCAGAGCACTCTGGTCTAATTATTAATATCGAGTAGGCAGCGGCAATTCAGATGGAGCTCAGTACTTCTTGATGTTCTCCCAGCGCTTGAGCAGGTCCGCATGCTTGTCGGTCCAGTCCTTCACGGCCTGGTCCATCGACTTGCCGTCCTTCACTTCGCCATTGATCGCGGTGATGTCCGCCAGGGGGACATAGACGCTGGCGATGACTTCACGCGCGTGCGGGTCTTCCGCCGAGAACCCCTTGTGGGCTATCCAGTAGTAGCCTTGCGGCGGGGCGAAGGAGCCCTTGGGGTCCTTGAGGAACTTCAGGTCGAACTTCTGGAACATCCAGGACGGCTCCCAGATGGTCACGGCGATCCACTCCTTGCGGTCGATGGCCGACTTGAGGGCGGCGGTCATGGCCGCGGAGCTGCCTTCGAGCAGGTTCAGCTTCAGCCCGTAGTCGCCGACGGCCTTGGCCGCGTCGCTCATCAGGCCGGAGCCGGGCTCGATGCCGACGATCTTGTTGCCGAACTTGTCGGCGTTCTCGTTGAGCTGCTCCATCGAGTCGATGGTCACGTACTTGGGCACGGCAACCGCCTGGTAGAGCCCATGGGAAACGGGCGAGAGCTTTTCCAGGCGGTTCTTGTTCTTGTTCCAGTAGTCCTGCGCAACATAGTCGATCTGCGAGGCGAGGATCTGGATGTCACCCTTGCTCAGGGCGGCATAGGCGATACCCCATTCCGAGAACGAGGTGACCTTCACCGTATAGCCGGAATCTTCCAGGACCTTCTTGGTGATACCGGTGATGGGCGTCAGGTCTTCCCAGGACAGCGTGCCCATGTTGATGACCTTTTCCTCGGCATGGGCCTGGAACATGGTCATGCCGACTACCGCCACGGCGCATAGCGTCTTCCACAACTTTTTCATGGTTCTTCCTCTGCTGCTTGGTGCTGTTTGAGCCCACCCTGTGGCGGCCCGTTTCTTATGGCAGCCGGCGCGCATGCGCCGAATGCATTCGTTGCCAGCAAGCGGGCGCACGCACCCACTCGACCGGCTCGCAAGCGAGCCGGTCGGCGTTCCTTGCTATTCATTTCTCCAATTGGGGCGCTCTCTTGCGTGCGATGCGGCTCGCCAGTACAGGCCGAGCGTCACTTCGAGCGCTCCCGCAATGGACCTCCCCGCTACCAGTTGCCGGGGCTGTCGGCCCAGGCATCGGCCTTCAGGCCTTGCGGGGCAATGAAGATCTCCATGTTTCCGCGCGACAGTTCCCAGTGCTCGAAGACCAGGTCCACCACGGCGGTCTCGTCATGCCGGGCAAAGGCCTCGATGAAGGCGTCGTGGTGTTCCACTGCCAGGCCCAGGTGCCGCTCCATTTCCTCGTTGCGCGGACGGAAGAACGTATGTCCGATTCTCGCGTGGTCGATCAGCAGGCGGCCGAGGCTGGGCTCCAGGTATGGGTTGCCGGACATTTCGCCCATGATTTCGTGGAAGCGATTGTTCTCCACCACCATGGCCATCGGGTCCCGGGAAAGGCTGGCCTTGCGGAAACGCTCCTGGGTGTCCTTGAGCGCCAGCAACTGGCCGGGCTTGAAGTTCTGCACGGCGAGGCGGCCGATGGCGGCGTAGATCATCGGCGCCACCAGGAAGAAGTTGCGCAGCGTCGAGTGATTCATCGGCGCCACCCGCGCCCCGCGGTTCTCCTGGATGTCCAGGTAGCCCTCGCCCGCCAGGCGGCGGAACACTTCCCTGACCGGGGTGCGGGAAAGCCCGTAGCGCTCGCTGAGACCGACTTCGTCCAATACCTGGTCGGGGTCCAGTTCCATGGTCAGGATCTGCCGCTTCAAGTCATCGTAGAGACTGTTTTTGCCGCTTCTCACCGTAGGCCTCCAGCGCTAGCCAAGTAGTAGCAAATGGCTGATGGAGCGGAGACTCGCACGGGTCCCAAGGCTGGTCAATCGCTTTGTATTCTTTGTGTATACCCAATAAATTCACAAAGAATACCGAGTTCCTCGCATTTCCCCTTGGATTTCAATCAACTAGAGCGCCGATACGGACAGCGCTATTTGTCGTTAACGGATATGCCGAGGTCGCTTCCAGCGATAAGGGCGTTCTTTTTCCAAATGGGAGCCCCACCGACATCCCCTGCAGCCCGCCCTGGCCACGCGGAACCGGCCTCTTGGGCGAAGTATGGTGAAATACCCCCGGATGGACGGCCCGGCGCTGCCTGAGCAGTCCCTTTCCAGACGCCTCCTCGGCGATACCGCCTGCGCTCCCAGGCTCACCACAGCCGCCCCACCTGGTCGCCAGCCCGTGGCGAAGGCCTGGCGGGGAGCGGTGGAACAGCCGTTTGTCGCGTCCGAGGTCGTACGAAAAATTCCTGTAGACATATTGTCTAACAGGCTTTTATAGTCGTTATACAAACTGTAGACACAAACCATGACAAGCAGAAAGGCTCCCATGAAGGCCCAGATCGAAGTCGACCAATCCAGCATCGACGCCCCGCTCGACCGCAAGGTGGTGCTGGCCGATACGCTGCGTCGGCGGATTCTGAGCATGGAACTGGCTCCCGGCGCGGTCGTTGACGAACTCGCCCTGTGCGACGAGTTCGGCCTTTCACGGCCACCGGTGCGGGAACTGCTACGCCAGATAGCCGCCGAGGGCTACATCGAGCTGGAAGCCAACCGCGCGCCGCGCGTGGCGTCCATGAGCCACGAATCGCTGCACAGCTTCTTCCTTGCCGCGCCGCTGATCTACATCGCCACCACGCAGTTGGCGGCCACCCATGCGTCCGCCGCCGAGATCGAGGCGCTGAAGGACATCCAGCGGAGATTCCGCAAGGCCATCGAAGAAAAGGATGTCGAGGCTCGCGTCTTCTACAACGACGAGTTCCACCTCGAGATCGGCAAGATGGCCCACAACGATTACCTGATGCCCAGCCTGCGCCGGCTGCTGATCGACCATGCGCGCCTGGGCAAGATCTTCTACCGCCACCCCACCACCGACGACATGCAGCAGGACCTGGAAGTCGCCTGCGAACAGCATGAGCAGATGATCCAGGCCATCGAGCGGCGCGACCCCGATGCCGCGGCCGACATCGTCCGGGCGCACTTCGAGCTGTCGCGCCGGCGCATGGCCGAATACGCGGCCCCGGTGGGGGTCGAGGTGGCACTTGTCTATTGAGTTCTAGGTAGTAACCCGAGCGCCGGTGTTCTCGCACGACAGTGAGTCATTTCACGCAAGGGATGGTTAACAGGCACAAACAATAAGAGTCAGGTCCCTGAAATGATGAAAGTGACGCACTTGCCTTCCGACGATTCGACCTGTGGCTGGTATCACCTGAGCAGGTCGCGGCAGCCCAAGCCGGCCCACCATGGCAAGAGCGCCGCCCGCTGGGTGGTCGTGGGCGCCGGCTTCACCGGGCTGGCCGCGGCGCGCCAGCTGGCGCTGAACTTTCCCGATGAGGAGATCGTGCTGGTCGAGGCCCAGGAAGTGGGCTTCGGCACCTCCGGGCGCAATGCCGGCTTCGCCATCGACCTGCCCCACGACATCGGCGCCGACGACTACATCGGCGACATCGCCACCGCCAGGATCGCCCTGAAGCTCAACCTCGCCGGCCAGTCCCAGCTGACGGAACTGGTGGAGCGCCATGGCATCGACTGCCAGATGAAGGCCTGCGGCAAGTACCAGGCGGCGATCGAGGACCGCGGCATCGCCGTGCTCGAGGCCTACCGCCGCGGCCTCGACAAGCTCGGCCAGGCCTACGAGATGATCGAGGCCGCCGACCTCCCCGCGCACATCGGCACCCACTTCTACCGCCAGGCTCTGTTCACCCCCGGCACCGTGCTCATCCAGCCCTCCGCGCTGGTCAAGGGCCTGGCCGACTCGCTGCCGAACAACGTGACCCTGTACGAGCACACCCCCATCACAGAGGTGGAGTACGGCGAGAAGATCGTCCTCAGCCACGCCAACGGCGCCATCGTCGCCGACAAGCTGGTGCTGACCAACAACGCCTTCGGCATGAGCTTCGGCTTCCTCAAGGGCAAGATGCTGCCGGTCTTCACCTACGCCAGCATCACCCGGCCGCTGACCGCCGAGGAGCAGGCCCGCCTCGGTGGCAAGCCCTACTGGGGCGTCATCCCGGCGGACCCGTTCGGCACCACCGTGCGCCGCACGCCCGACAACCGCCTGCTGATCCGCAACAGTTTCAGTTTCAACCCGGACGGGCGCAGCAACGCCAAGTACCTGGAGCGCTTCGTCAGCCGCCACCAGGCCTCGTTCGACGCGCGCTTCCCGATGCTGCCCGACGTCGGCTTCGAATACACCTGGGGCGGCGCCCTGGCCCTGTCCCGCAACCACAACGGGTACTTCGGCGAGCTGGCCCCCAACGTCTACGGTGCACTGTGCTGCAACGGCCTGGGCGTGACCCGCGGCACCGTCACCGGAAAACTCCTGGCCGATTGGCTGGCTGGCGAGCGGAACGAGCTGATCGACTTCCTGCTGCGCTCCCCCGGCCCCAATGCCAATCCGCCCGAACCCTTCCTGTCCCTGGGCGTGAACCTCAACCTGAAGTGGGGTCAATACCGGGCAGGCAAGGAAAGCTGATCACGTAGGAGGCTTGGCGCCGCAGGCGCCTCCCAGGACGTCGGCCCCGACCGACTGCCAGTTTCGGCGGCTTTTCGAGCCACCAGGGCTGAAGACTCTTCTTCGGCCCTGCGGGTTCGCTCAGCCTGAAAACATCCGGCCGCTCTTAGAGTCAGGAGAAAACAATGACAATCAACGACACCTCGATCGAAGACGTACCCCTCAATGGCTTTCACAAATTGCTGACGATCCGCTCCGGCGGCGGCTCCTTCGTCGACGGCTACGTGCTCAGCATCATCGGCGTATCCATGGTGCAGATGACCGCCGCCCTGGGCCTGAGCACCCTCTGGCAGGGCATGATCGCCGCCGCGGCGCTGATCGGCATTTTCTTCGGCGGCTTCATCGGCGGCTGGCTGACCGACCACTTCGGGCGCAAGCGCATCTTCTTCGTCGGCCCGGTGCTGTTCATCCTCAGTTCGCTGGCGCAGTACTGGGTGGAGTCGGCCCTGGCGCTGTTCCTGCTGCGCCTGCTCATCGGCATCGGCGTGGGCATCGAATACCCCGTCGCCACCTCCCTGCTGGTGGAGTTCCTGCCGAAGAAGCACCGCGGCCCGCGCCTGGCGACCCTGACCATCCTCTGGTTCGCCGGCGCCGCGCTGGCCTACATGGTCGGCAATTCCCTGCTCAAGCACGGCGGCGACGACGCCTGGCGCCTGGTGCTGGCCAGCGCCGCGGTGATAGGCGCGGCCCTGTTCCTGGTTCGCCTGGGCACCCCCGAATCGCCGCGCTGGCTGCTGGGCAAGGGCCGCGCAGCCGAGGCCGAGCAGGTCATCAAGAGCGTCTACGGGCCGCGCTTCTCGCTGCAGAACCTGCCCGAGCAGCCCAGGCAGAAGAAGCTCTCGGTGTGGAACCTGCTGCACTCCGGCTACGGCAAACGCATGCTGTTCGTCAGCATGTTCTGGACCTGCTCGGTGATCCCGGTGTTCGCCGTCTACGCCTTCGCGCCCAAGGTGCTGCTGGCGCTGAACCTCCAGGGTAACTGGGCCTCCTTCGGCTCGGAAGCCATCACCCTGCTGTTCGTGGTGGGCTGCATCATCGCCACCCGCCTGATCAACGTCATCGGCCGGCGCAGCATGCTGATCTACAGCTTCCTTTGGTCCGGCCTGGCGCTGCTCGGCCTCGGCGCCTTCCACGCTTCCTCCGAAGCCGTGATCCTCGCGCTGTTCGGCGCCTACGCCCTGTTCATCGGCGGCGCCCAGGTGCTGCAACTGGTCTACCCGAACGAGCTGTTCCCCACCGAGATCCGCGCCTGCGCGGTCGGCGTGGGCACCTCGCTGTCGCGGGTCGGCGCCGCGGTCGGCACCTACCTCGTCCCCCTGTCCCTGGACAGCCTGGGCATCGCCCAGACCATGTACGCCGCGGCCATCGTCACCCTGGTCGGCCTGCTGTTCGCCTGGGCGCTGGCCCCGGAAACCCGCTCGCTCAACCTGCAGCAGGCGGCTTCGCTCACCTGATCAAGGGCCGCCGCGCCGCTGGGCGCGGCGGCCGACCACCACGACCCCACTGGAGAACGCATCATGCAATTCGAAGGCATCTACACCCCCGCCATCACCCCCCTGGCGGCCGACGGCCAGATCGACCATCCGGCCTTCGCCGAAGTGCTGGAATACCTGATCGCCTCGAAGGTCCACGGCATCATCATCGGCGGCTCCACCGGCGAGTACTACGCCCACACCGCCCAGGAGCGCTTCGACCTGGCGGCCAGGGCCAGGGACGTGATCAACGGCCGCCTGCCGCTGATCGTCGGCACCGGCGCCATCCGCACCGAGGACTCGGTGGCCTACGCCAAGGCGGCGAAAGAGATCAAGGCCGACGCCCTGCTGGTCGGCTCGCCGCCCTATGCCCTGCCCACCCAGCAGGAGATCGCCGACCACGTGCTGGCCGTCGACGCCGCCGCCGACCTGCCGATCATGCTGTACAACTACCCGGCGCGCATGGGCGTGGACATGGGCGAGGAATTCTTCGCCGCCGTCGCCGGCTGCAAGAACATCGTCGCCATCAAGGAAAGCTCCGGCTCCACCGGCCAGCTGCACCGCCTGGCCTGCAAGCACCCGCGCATCGCGCTGTCCTGCGGCTGGGACGACCAGGCCCTGGAATTCTTCGCCTGGGGCGCGCGCAGCTGGGTCTGCGCCGGTTCCAACTTCATCCCCGGCGAGCACGTCGCCCTGTACCAGGCCTGCGTGGTCGAGAACGACTTCGCCAAGGGCCGCCGCATCATGGCGGCGATGATGCCGCTGATGGACTTCCTGGAAGGCGGCAAGTTCGTCCAGTCGATCAAGTACGGCTGCGAGCTGGCCGGCCTGCGCAGCGGCGGCGTGCGCGCCCCGCTCAAGGGCCTGACCGAGGCCGAAAAGGCCGAACTGAAAGAGATCGTCGCCGTACTCAAGCGCGAAGTCGCGCAGATCACCGAGGGCACCCACAATGGCTGAATTGCTGAGCAAGGCGCAATACGCCGCCATCGCCGCCGAACTGCGCTTCCCCACCCAGGCCTTCATCGACGGCGGCTTCCGTGACGCCGTCTCCGGCCGCACCTTCGCCAGCAGCAACCCGGCCACCGGCGAGCTGCTAGCCAACATCGCCGCCTGCGACGCCGAAGACGTCAACCTGGCCGTGGCCAGCGCCCGCCTGGCCTTCGAAGACGGCCGCTGGAGCAAGCGCTCCCCCGGCGAGCGCAAGGCGGTCATGCAGCGCTTCGCCCAGCTGCTCGAAGACCACGCCCACGAACTGGCGGTGATGGAGAGCCTGGACAGCGGCAAGCCGGTGCGCGAATGCCAGAACATCGACGTGCCGGAGACCATCCACACCCTGCGCTGGCACGCCGAGCTGATCGACAAGATCTACGACAGCACCGCGCCGGTCGGCTCCGGCGCCGTGACCATGGTGGTGCGCGAGCCCATCGGCGTGGTCGGCCTGGTGCTGCCGTGGAACTTCCCGCTGCTGATGCTGGCCTGGAAGATCGGCCCGTCGCTGGCCGCCGGCTGCTCCATCGTGGTCAAGCCGGCCCGGGAAACCACCCTCACCGCCCTGCGCGTCGCCGAGCTGGCGCACCAGGCCGGCATCCCCGCCGGGGTGTTCAACGTGGTGCCCGGCGGCGGCCGCGAGGCCGGCGAGCCCATCGGCCGCCACCCGGACGTGGCCATGGTCAGCTTCACCGGATCCACCGAGACCGGCCGGCTGTTCCTCAAGTACGCCGCCGAGTCCAACCTCAAGCGCGTGGTGCTGGAGTGCGGCGGCAAGAACCCGGCGGTGGTGATGAACGACGTGGAAGACCTCGACCAGGTCGCCCAGCACGTGGTCAACGGCGCCTTCTGGAACATGGGCGAGAACTGCTCGGCGTCCTCGCGCCTGATCGTCCACGCCGACATCAAGGACGCCCTGCTCGAACGCATCGGCGTGCACATGCGCGACTGGAAGATGGGCGACCCGCTGGACCCGGACAACCGCCTCGGCGCCCTGGTCAGCAAGGCCCACTTCGAGAAGGTGCGCTCGTACATCGAGCAGGCCCGCAACGAGCGCCTGGACTTCGTCTATGGCGGCCAGACCCAGGGCGACATCTTCGTCGAGCCCACCGTGGTCGACGACGTCGAACCGCAGAGCCGGCTGTTCCGCGAGGAGATCTTCGGCCCGGTGCTGTCGGTCACGCCCTTCACCGACATCGACGGCGCCATCGACCTGGCCAACGACACCGTCTACGGCCTGGCCGCCTCGGCCTACACCGGCAGCCTGCGCAACGCCCTGCGCCTGGCCCGGGAAATCCGCGCGGGCATCGTCACCGTCAACTGCTTCGGCGAAGGCGACGCCTCGACGCCCTTCGGCGGCTACAAGGAGTCCGGCTTCGGCGGGCGCGACAAGTCGATCTGGGCCCACGACCAGTACACCGAGCTGAAGACCATCTGGATCGATGCTTCGTGAGACCCGCGGTAAAATCCTGACCTGACCCGCAGTACAGCCCCCTGCGCCGCCCGGCGCCGGGGGCGCCACCCATCCAGGGCGGCGAACGAACAGCACGGCTCACGGAAGAGCTTCTCAATGCTGCATCGCCGTCGGTGTCGGCCCGTGCCGCTCACCACACACAACCTTCTCGACCAGACACCCAACCGTTGCGCACGGCGCAGCGGCGCGCACACCATTTTTGAAGAATCACTGCCATGCTTACATCCGACCTCCCCCACACAACTTGCGCCTCGGCGCACCGCAACGCCCTGCTGGTGGCCCACGTCGCCGCCGTACTGTTCGGCCTGACCGGCATCCTCGGCGCCTTGATCCAGGCCGACGCCAGCGTCATCACCTACGGCCGCGCCGCCTTCGCCATCGTCGCCCTGGGCGCCGTCGCCCAGTTGCAGCGGCGCCCGCTGCTGCGTGGCCTGGGTTGGCGCAAGATCGGCGTGCTGGCGCTGACCGGGGCGCTGCTGACTTCGCACTGGGTAAGCTTCTTCATCGCGGTCAAGGTCGGCGGCGTCGCGGTCGCGACCCTCGGTTTCGCCAGCTTCCCGGCCTTCATCGCCCTGCTGGACCTGGCGGTGTTCCGCGAGCGGATCGGCTTCGGCGAAGCCTGCCTGCTGCTGATGGCCACGGCGGGGCTGGTGCTGGTGGTGCCGTCGTTCGACCTGGCGGACCAGGGCACCCTGGGCCTGCTCTGGGGCCTGGGCTCGGGCCTGTCGTTCGCCCTGCTGGCGATCGCCAACCGGCGCGCCACGCGCGGCATGGACGCCATGCAAGTGGCCTTCTGGCAGAACCTGACCGTCGCCGTGCTGGTTTCGCCCTTCGCCCTGACGCACCTCGCCCACCATGCGCTGCTGCCGGCGGACTGGGTCTACCTGGCGCTGCTGGGCATCTTCTGCACGGGCCTGGCGCAGTACCTGTTCGTCAAGAGTCTGGATGCGCTGGAAGCCCGCAGCGCGGGCATGATCATCGCGCTGGAGCCGGTCTACGCCATCGCCTGCGCCTGGCTGCTGTTCGGCGAGCAACCCTCGCTGCGCATGCTGCTGGGGGCGGCGCTGATCATCTTCGCCACCCTCCTCTCGGCTCGCAGCAAGCTGTCCCAATCCACTGTGCACTGACGCGACGACGGGAGGCCGGCCCCGGCCTCCCGTCGCTTTCTACGCGGGCCTCAGGCGCCCTGCTCCACCGTGCCGGAACGCGCGGCCGCCGTGGCGTGCCGGCGCGCGGTGAGGTTGCCGAGCAGCAGGATGACCACTGCCAGCGCCAGGGTGGAAGTCACCTCCAGGCGGTGCTCCGGCATCACGAACATCACGCCCAGGGCAAACACGATGAAGCCGATCACCGCCCAGGTCAGCCAGGGGAACAGCCACATCTTGAAGGCGATCTCGGCGTTGCGCCGCTGCAGGATCGAGCGCATGCGCAGCTGCGAGAAGGCGATGACCAGGTACACCAGCAGCGCGATGGAGCCGGAGCTGGCCAGCAGGAAGGCGAACACCTGGGCCGGGGCGAAGAAGTTCACCGCCGTGGTCAGCATGCCGATGACGGTGCTGGCGATCACCGCCGCCCGCGGCACGCCGGCTGCCGAGGTGCGACGGATGAAGGCCGGTGCGTCGGAGCGCCTGGCCAGGGAGAAGATCATCCGCGAGGAGATGTAGATCGACGAGTTCAGGCAGCTGGCCACCGCCACCAGCACCACCATGTCCACCAGGAACTTCGCGTAGGGGATGTGCATCACCTCCAGCGCGCGCTGGTAGGAACCCTGCACCGGCAGCAGCGGGTCGTTCCAGGGCACCACGGAAATGATCACGAAGATCGACAGCAGGTAGAACACGCAGATGCGCCAGATCACCGAGCGGGTGGCCTTGGCGATGTTCTTCGCCGGGTTGCCCGACTCGGCGGCGGCGATGGTCACCGCCTCGGTGCCGAGGAAGCTGAACATGGTGGTCAGCAGCGCGCCGATGATCGCCGTCCAGCCATTGGGCATGAAGCCACCGTTGCTCGCCATCAGCTGCGAAAGGCCGCTCACCTCGCGGCCCGGCAGGCCGCCGGCCAGGGCCACGGCGCCCAGGGCGATGAACAGCACGATGGCGATCACCTTGAGCATGGCGAACCAGAACTCGAACTCGCCGTACTTGGCCACGCTGAACAGGTTGGTCAGGGTCAGCAGCACGGTCATCGCCAGGGCGAAGAACCAGGACTCCACCTGCGGGAACCAGTTGTTCAGCACCACCCCGGCGGCGATCGCCTCGATGGGGATCACCAGCACCCAGAACCACCAGTACAGCCAGCCGATGGTGAAGCCGGCCCAGCGGCCGATGGCCTGGTCGGCATAGGTGGAGAAGGAACCGGTGTCGGGGCTGGCCACGGCCATTTCCCCCAGCATGCGCATGACCAGCACCACCAGGGTGCCGGCGAGCACATAAGCCACTATGGCGGCGGGGCCGGCAGCCGCGATGGCGTGCCCCGAGCCTACGAACAATCCCGCGCCGATCACGCCGGCGATGGAAAGCATGGTGACGTGCCGCGGCTTGAAGCCTTGCGCGAGCTCGCCATTGCGGATTTGCGTTCTTGTCGTTGTCATCCTGAGGCCTTCTTCGTTGTTCTTGTCATGTCCGAGCCCAATGCCGCCAGCCAGGGCCGCATTGCGCGAAGCCAAGCTAGTTCACGTGCGCTGCCGGACAGTTGTTCCAGCGCGCCGCTTCCTTGACCAGGCCCGACAGCGACGGCCACAACGCAGCGCCGCCGCCCTCCCCGCATAGCGCTTCCCGCTCATCGGAAAAACGACTTTTATTTCTTTAAAAACAAATAGATAGGCCAGCGTATATCCGCCGGCATATGGACACCCACAAGGCCCGTCCCTAGCGTGGAACCCCACGGCAATCCCACACCAACAACAAGCAGGAGATACCCATGGGACGACTGAACGGCAAAGTGGCGCTGATCACCGGCGGCGCGGGCGGCTGCGGCCTGGCCGCGTCCGAACTCTTCGCCCGCGAAGGCGCCAAGGTCGCCTTGTTCGACCTGCCGCACAGCGACGGCAAGGCCGTGGCCGAGCGGATCAACGCCGCCGGCGGCACGGCCCTGTTCGTGCCCACCGACGTCTCCGTCGCCGAGCAGGTCGAGCGCGCGGTGGCCCAGGTGGAAGAACGCTTCGGCGCCATCACCGTGCTGATGAACCACGCCGGCACCATCCACGTCGGGCCCTTCCTGGAAACCCGCGAGAGCGACTGGGACCGGCTGATGAACATCAACGTGAAGAGCATGTTCCTGGTGACCCGCGCCGTGCTGCCGAAGATGATCGAGGCCGGCGGCGGCAGCATCATCTGCACCTCGTCCATCTCCGGCGTGGTCGGCACTCCCATGGAGGTCCTGTACTGCACCACCAAGGGCGCCTGCCACATGTTCGCCCGGGCGATCTCGGTGGAGTTCCGCGACCGCAACATCCGCAGCAACGCCATCTGCCCGGGCTTCATCGGCACCGCCCACGGCCGCCGCGAACTGGACCTGCTGCGCGAATTCGGCACCGAGGTTTCCGACGAGGCGCTGCGCGCCATGCAGGGCCGCCTGTGCGACCCGCGCGAGGTGGCCTCGGCGGCGCTGTTCCTGGCCAGCGACGACGCCAGCTTCGTCAACGGCGCCCACCTGTTCGTCGACAACGCCTACACCGCGGCCTGACCGGCCCGAGCCGCGCGAGCACTGAATAACAACACGCGACTCTCGAACACCTGAACTGCCAAAGACAAGAACCTACAACACCCTTGGCGAGACGGAGTAATACATGGAAATCGAAAACAGAAGCGTCGAGTTCATTCCCGAGAATGAACGTTATGGTTCAGCCAAACGGCTGTTCACCATCTGGTGCAGTGCCAACATGCAAGTCACCACCATGGTGATCGGCGCGCTGGGCGTGGTGGCGGGGCTGGATCTTGGCTGGACCTTCATCGGGTTGATCCTGGGCAACCTGATCGGCTCCATCTTCATGGCGGCGCACTCCGCACAAGGCCCGCACCTGGGTATTCCGCAAATGATCCAGAGCCGGGCGCAGTTCGGCGTGATCGGCGCCGGCCTACCGCTGGCCATCGTGGTGCTGGCCTACATTCTGTTCACGGCGGCCAATGGCGTGGTGATGCGAGATTCCATCAAGGCAGTGGTGCCGGTCTCGGACAACAACGCAATCATCCTGTTCGGAGTTCTCACGCTGGTCGTCGGCTTTGTGGGTTATGAGCTGATTCACAGGATTGGCGCCTGGATGAGCGCCATTTCGAGCATCGTTTTCGCCCTGGCCGCCTACGCCGTGCTGCAACGCGGCCTGCCGGACGGTGTATGGATGCTATCGGCAGGCACCTTCAAGTTCGCCACCTTCTGCCTGGTGGTGACCCAAGCCGCTTCCTGGACGCTGGGCTTCGGCCCTTACGTGGCCGATTACTCGCGCTACCTGCCAACCTCCATATCCACGCGATCGACGTTCTGGTACAGCTATCTGGGTATCGTGGTGGGTTCCACGCTACTCATGTTGCTGGGCGCCGTCATGGCCGCCACCGCAATGGACGTCACCACCGATCCCGGCAGCGCCATCGCCAAGCTGTTCCCCGGGTACGAGCATCTGGCGTACTACGTGATCATCATCGGGGTGCTGGAGTGGAACGTAATGAACCTGTACAGCTCGTACATGTCCACCACCACGATCTTTACCGGCTTCAACGGCACGTCGCGGATCAGCCTGCTAACCAAGTTCATCATCATGGCCGTCGTCGCCACCATCGTGACCTGGATCGCCATCGCGGCTCAATATAACTTCAGTGCGTACTTCAGCGACATCCTGATCGGCCAGGTATATGTGCTGGTGCCCTGGAGCGCGATCAACCTGGCGGACTATTACCTGATCCGCAAGGGCCGCTACAGCGTGGCGGCGATGTACGACGTCAATGGCATCTACGGCAAGGTGAACTGGAATACCCTGCTCATCTACGCCTTCACCATCGTGGTGCAGATTCCGTTCATGGAACTGTCCTTCTACAAGGGTCCTATCGATCACATCGTCGGCACGGACATCTCGTGGCTGCCCGCGTTGATCATTCCGAGCGTGCTGTATTACCTCGTGAATCGCCACAAGAAACTGCATTTGATGCCGTTTGAAAACACCCACTCCTCTACCGCGACCATCACCAGCCTGAATAGCGCATGAGCATGGCGAACACATCGGAGCGCCTGGCAGGTAGAAAGGCCAGCAGCGCGCAGTTCCCGGCGCCTGACGAATCCAGCTTCGTCAATGGCACCCACTTGTTCGTCGATAACGATTTTTAGGCCATTCATCTGTAAGGAGAAACACATGGAACTTCCACGTGGCGGGCACTGGCGCAACTGGGTGGGAAATCAGTCGTTCGTGGCAGCGCACATGGCATCGCCCAAAAGCGAGGACGAAATCTCGGCACTGGTCCACGCAGCGACCAGCCAGGGCAAATCGGTCCGCTGCGCCGGCTCCGGGCACTCGTTCACGCCGGTCGTGGCGACCAGCGGTTTGCTGCTGTCCTTGCAGGACTACCAGGGCATTACGCATCTCGATCAGCAACGCAAGCGTGTCTCGGTCAAGGCCGGCACCAAGCTGAACACGATCACCCGCTTTTTGAAGGAGGCGGGCTATTCGCTGACGAACCAGGGCGACATCGACTCGCAGGCAATCGCCGGGGCTCTGGCCACCGGCACCCACGGCACGGGTACGACGCTGGGCAATCTTTCGTCGCAAGTTGTCGGGATGAGGATCATTCGCCCAGACGGCTCCGTGATGGAGGTCTCTGACACGGACAACCTGGATCTGCTCCATGCGACGCAGGTGAACATCGGCATGTTCGGTGTCATCTCGGAGATGACGCTGCAGGTGAGCGACGCTTACTGGCTGCACGATCGTGTGTGGCGCGAAGACTTCGAGTCGCTTATGGAACGGTACGACGAACTTGCCTCCAGGCATCGGCACTTTGGCTTTTTCTGGTGCCCCACGTCGGAAAGCCGCCATCTGTACTGCCTTCCGGACACGCAGAAGGTCTCGCGCAGCAACAAGGATTTCGACGTCTGCGAGGTCAAGGTCATGGACATGACAGACGAGCGCACGTTCTACGAGGACGAGCACGAGAAAATCGCGTACAGCTCGGAAGTGTTCGCCATCCACTATGTGGCAAACTTCCATGAGCTTGAATATGCCGTCCCGGCGCAACATGGCAAACAGGCTCTGCGCGAAATCCGAGACCTGGTGTTGACCAAGCACCCGAACTGCATCTACCCCGTCGAGTACCGCTTCACGAAGGGAGACCCTGCATGGATCAGTCCTTTCCACAACCAGGACAGCGTGACTATCTCGTGTTCCGGGGGCCCCAATGGTGTGGACTACTGGCCGTTTCTCAAGGACGTCGACGACATCCTGCGGCAGTACGGCTCCCGCCCGCATTGGGGCAAGCTGCACTTCACCCAGCGCGACGACGTGGATCGCTGGTTCCCCAAGGCCGAAGCGTTCCGGCAGTTGCGCCGTAGCGTGGACCCGAACGGCTACTTCCTCAATGATCACCTGCGCCCCTTGTTCGGCTGAGCATCGCCCAGCATTGCTCCCGGTGTCCTGGAGGCGTGGCCTGTGTTCCGGTTTCGACCGCGCGCCGCCGCCAGGCCCCTCCCTCCTCCCCCCGGCCGTGGGGGTTGGAAGAGGTAGGCAATGTACCCGTTGAGGCCATAGTCGCTCCTTGCCCTCATGGAAGACGACTACATGGCGCAGGTGGCTGATTGTTGGCAAGATCGCCAGCGGCCTGTTGGAGTGCTTCTGGTATGCTGGCTGACCGTACTCAAGGCCCACGAGTTGGCCAGCGAGGATGCCGCCGAACAGGCCCCGTTCAACCCTGCTGCGCAGCATCAGTGAGCCGACCCGAGAGCGCTATCCGTCTTGGCGCCCTTGTACAGGAGCGCCGAGATGAATAGCCAAGACGCCCACGCCGTGGCGCAACTGATCGCCGCCGTCGGTAGCGCCAAACTGGGGCATTGCCTCTGCGCGCTGCTGGACGGCAAGGTCAGCTTCGACATGAGCTGCCTCTACCTGTTTCGTTTCGACCGCCCTGCCGAACTGCTGCACAACGGCTACAACGACCAGGTCGCCGCCCGCACCCTGGACGCCTACTGCCGTGGCGGCTACCTGCTCGACCCCTTCTACGTCGCGAGCATGAACCTCCACCCCGGCGGTCTGTGGCGGATGAGCGAACTGGCCCCGGATAGCTTCTTTTCCTCCGGCTTCGCCATTTCCCCCGACTTGCACCCCTGCGTGTCGTCCACACACGGCACACAGATCGACGAGATCGGCTATATCGTCCACCTGCAGGCGCGTACCGCGCTGGTGTTCAGCCTGATGAAGGCGCAGGAACACGGCCCCTTCGACAGCGCCGAAGTCGCCCATCTGCAACTGCTGGCCCCGCTGATCAGCGCCGCCCTGGAACTGCACGGCCGCCAACTGCCACGCGAGGTGGCACCCTCCGATGCGGACAGTCACCTGGAAAGCGCCTTCGTCGGTGCCCTCGGCCAGCTGACCGACGCCCAGCGCTACATCGCCAAGCTCATCC
Organism: Pseudomonas citronellolis; assembly: GCF_001586155.1. Lineage (NCBI taxonomy): Bacteria > Pseudomonadati > Pseudomonadota > Gammaproteobacteria > Pseudomonadales > Pseudomonadaceae > Pseudomonas > Pseudomonas citronellolis. The sequence continues at coordinate 3,148,367 of NZ_CP014158.1, read as the reverse complement.
TGCAAGGCCACAGCAACGCCTCCATCGCCCACCTGCTGGGCATCTCCGAAGGCACCGTGAAGGTCCACAAGCACAACATCTACCAGCGCCTGGAAATCTCCAGCAACTCGGACCTGTTCCGGTTGTTCATCGGCTATATCGCGCAGTCGGCGAGGTAGGGATGTTTGCTCTGTTGGCAGCTGTTCAAGCCCGGACACAAGAGCGACTGCCTTGCAGGCTGCCAGCCCGTACTGTAGGAGCGGACTCCGTCCGCGATTGGGCCCACCGACCACGCCGAACGCCCCGATGGCACGGCCGACGGCGGATACAGGAGTCCCAGGATGACTCCGGACTCCCCGCCCACTCCGAACGGCCCCCTCTCCCTCCGGGAGAGAGCTGGGGTGAGGGTGCTCTTCTGCGAACCTCCGCTCCAACCTCAACCCCATCACTCCACGCTCACAAGAACGACAAGGAAGAGCTAGGCGCCCCCGGATAACTCCGGATAATGAACGACATCCCGCCCGCGTCGAAACAAGAGGCCCCAATGCTCACCGTGCAAGACCTGATCGAGATCGAGCTGCTGAAACTGCAGGCGGTCGCCGGCCTCGCCGGCACCGGCAGGCTGATCACCTGGGCCCATGCCGTCGACCTGCCGGACCCGTGGCGCTGGGTTTCCCCGGGCGACCTGGTCATGACCACCGGCGTTGGCCTGCCCGCGGCCGCGCAGGACCAGGTCGCCTGGCTGGAACAACTGGTGCAGAGCAACGCCAGCGCACTGGTGGTCGCGCCCAGGGACGACGCGCCGGCGCTGTCGGACGAGCTGCTGGCGGCGGCCGATCGCCTGCTGTTCCCCATCCTCCGGGCCAGCTTCGAGCTCGAGTTCGTCAAGCTGTCCCACCATGTGATCGAAAGCGTGCTGCAGGCCCAGCGCGAGCGCTTCAATGCCAGCGAGCGGCTGTTCCAGACCTACGCCGAAGCCCTGCGCAAGGAGCCTGACATGGCCGGCCGCCTTTCGATCCTGGCCGCCACGCTGGACATGTACCTGGCGATCGAGGACGCGGTCAGCGGCGTCGACATCGTCGAAACCCGCTCGGCCCGCAGGCCGCCCCCGGAGCGGCTGGAACGGATACCCATCGCCGGGCGGGCGCGGGCCAACCTGGTCATGGCCCGCAAGGGCGAGAGGACACTCGACGACCCCCTCCTGGTACGTTCGCTGGTCGGCCTGCTCGGCGTCGAGCTGGAACGCCTGATGATCCACCGCGACCAGCAGCGCGAAGAGGGCTCGGCGCTGCTGCGCAGCCTGCTGGAAGGCGAGACGGAGTTCAGCCTCGCCCGCCCCCTCCTGGAACAGCGCGGCCTGCTCGGCACCCTGGTGTGCCTTGCGATCAAGCCGGGCGGCAACGGGCCCTGGGGGCCGGACGAGCTGCACCAGGCGCCCGCCCTGCACCAGGCCAGCCCCCTGCTGCTGAACGACAAGGGCCTGCTGCTGGCGATCAGCCGCGACGACAACGAGCTATTCGATGCCCTGCGCAGCAATCTCGGCGAGGGCACCGTGATCGGCGTGAGCGGGCCGATCGCCGCGGCGACGGGCTTTCGCGAAAGCGTCAGGCAGGCGCGCCTGGCCCTGGCCCAGGCGCAGGAAGTGGAGGCCGGCGTGCTGCGCTATGGCGAGGCGGAGACCGGCCTGATCATGGCCCCGAAGTCCCTCGCCGAAGCCCGGGCGCTGGTGGGGCGCTACCTGGGCCCACTGATCGAGCACGACCGCACCCAGGGCGCCGCGCTGCTGCCCACGCTGCTGGCCTTCCTGGAAAACGACGGGAACTGGAAAGCCACCGCCTTCGACCTGAGCATCCACCGCCAGACCCTGGTCTACCGGCTGAAGCTCGTGGAGCAGCTGACGGGCCTCAAGCCCACCTCCACCAATGGCATCGCACGCTTCTGGATCGCGCTCCAGGCCGCGAAGAACACCGAGCTGTTCGATCGGACACCTTGAATGCAAACGGCCCCGCACCTGGGGTGCGGGGCCGTCGGAGCCCACTCGCCGCCAGCCTCAGTCGCTGGTCGGCATCGCGAACTCGGCCCCCTTGGCGATGGCCTGCGGCCAGCGCTGCATGATGCTCTTCTGCCTGGTATAGAAGCGCACACCCTCCTCGCCATAGGCATGCATGTCGCCGAACAGGCTCTTCTTCCAGCCGCCGAAGCCATGCCAGGCCATCGGCACCGGGATCGGCACGTTAATGCCGACCATGCCCACCTGGATGCGCCGGCCGAACTCGCGGGCGATGTGGCCGTCGCGGGTGTAGAGGCTCACGCCGTTGCCGAACTCGTGGTCATTGATGAGCTGCACCGCCTCGGCGAAGTCCTTGACGCGCAGGCACGCCAGCACCGGGCCGAAGATTTCTTCCCGGTAGATGCGCATGTCGGGGGTGACGTCATCGAACAGCGTTCCGCCCAGCCAGAAGCCGTCACCGCAGCCCTCGCCCGCCGCCTCGCCGTCGAAGCCGCGGCCGTCCACCAGCAGCGTCGCCCCTTCCCGGACGCCCTGCTCGATGTAGCCGGTGATGCGCTCGAGCGCGGCGCGGGTGACGATCGGCCCCATCTCGGCTGCCAGGTTTCTGCCCTCGAGCACCTTGAGCGCGCGGGTGCGTTCGATCAGTTTCGGCATGACCTTCTCGGCGGTCTCGTCGCCGACGAAGACCGCCACGCTGATGGCCATGCAGCGCTCGCCGGCCGAGCCGTAGGCCGCGCCGATCAGCGCATCCACCACCTGGTCGATGTCGGCGTCGGGCATGACCACCAGGTGGTTCTTCGCCCCGCCCAGGGCCTGGACGCGCTTGCCGTGGCGCGCGCCGGTCTCGTAGATGTGGTTGGCGATGGGTGTGGAGCCGACGAACGAGATGGCCTGCACGTCGGGATGTTCGAGCAGCGCGTCGACCGCCCCCTTGTCGCCCTGCACCACGTTGAACACGCCGTCGGGCAGGCCGGCCCGCTTGAGCAGCTCGGCGATGAACAGGCTCGGGCTGGGGTCGATCGGGCTGGGCTTGAGCACGAAGGTATTGCCGGTGGCCAGGGCCACGGGGAACATCCACATCGGCACCATCACCGGGAAGTTGAACGGCGTGATGCCCGCCACCACGCCCAGCGGCTGGCGCAGCGTCCAGTTGTCGATGTTGCTGCTGACCTGGTCGGTGAAGTCGGTCTTCAGCAGTTGCGGCGCGCCACAGGCGAATTCGACGATCTCGATGCCGCGGGTGACTTCGCCCTGGGCGTCGGTGAACACCTTGCCGTGCTCGGCGGTGATCAGCCGGGCCAGTTCGTCGCGGTGTTCGTTGAGCAGGGCCAGGAAGCGGTTCAGCACCCGCGAGCGGCGCAGCGGCGAGAGATTGCTCCAGGCCGGGAAGGCGGCCTTGGCGGCAGCCACCGCCGCGTCCACGTCGGCGTGGCTGGCCAGTTGCACCTGGCCGGTGACGACGCCGGTGGCCGGGTTGTAGACCGGCAGTTGCTGGCCGCTGGTGGCCGCCACCCGGGCGCCGGAGATCCAATTCATGATGGTTTGGGTCATTGTCTTTCTCACATCAAGGGATAACAGCGGTAGCGCTCAGCCACCACCTTGCAGAATCAGTAGATCGCGTACACCTTGCGCACGGTCTCCAGCACGTCCCAGCGCCCTGTCCAACCCGGAGGCAAGATGATCAGATCGCCACCAGTCACTTCCACCACCTCGCCGCTACCGCTATCGGTGAGCAGCGCCTTACCGGAGATGATGTAGGTGAACTCGGTGTCGGGGCGCTCGATCACCGGCCAGCCGCCGGGCTGGCATTCCCAGACGCCGAGGTTGCCGGTCGCCTCGGGCGCCAGTTGCTGGATGGCGATCTGCGGGTCGCCCTTGTCCGCCCCGGCGCGCTGGCCGGCGGGGCTCAGGGGCAGGGACTGGATGGCGGCGGACTTGATGATCGTGAAAGTGGTCACGGCGTACTCCTGTTAATGCGCACCTGTCAGCTTCTCGAGCAACATCGCGGTGCGGGATGGACGATGGGTGATGCGCTCTTCGATGTCGCTCAGCGAGGCTGCGGCGAGCCCGCTGTTGACACCCAGCCAGCGCAGCGGCTCGGGCTCCCAGGACGGGGAGCGGTGGTTGACCAGGGGCAAGGCGTTGATCGCCTCGTCGCGGCCCTGGATCAGGTTGCGCAGGATGCGCCCCGCCAGGTTGCTGGTGGCGACGCCATCGCCCACGTAGTTGCCGGCCCAGGCGATGCGTTTCTTCCGGTCGATGCTCACCGTCGGGCACCAGTCGCGGGCCACGCCCAGCGCGCCGCCCCAGCGGTGGGTGATGCGCGCATCGGCCAGGTCCGGGAAGAATTCCAGCAGCGTCTGGTGGATCTTCGCGTGGATGCCGTCCACCAGGTCGGCCTCCTCGGTGATCCGGGAGCCCAGGCGATACGGCGCGCCGCGGCCGCCGAAAACCAGCCGCCCCTCGGCCGTGACCTGCCCGTAGACGCGAAGGTGGCGCATGTCGTTGAAGGCCAGGCGGTGGTCGAGCCCCAGCCTGCGTCTCAGCTCGGCGGGCAGCGGCTCCGTCGCCAGCACCAGCGAATACAGCGGGATGACGAAGCGCGAGTGCCCGGGTTGCTGCGAGGTGAACGCCTCGGTGGCGCGCACCGTGAACTTCGTGCGCACCGAACCACGCCCGGTGCGCACCACGCCCTCGGCAAACTCGGTGACGGCGGAATGCTCGTGGATGGTCGCGCCCATCGTCTCCACCAGCCGCGCCAGGCCACGCACCAGCTTGCCGGGGTGGATCAGCGCGCAATGCTCGGTATAGAGCCCGCCCAGCGTGCCTTCGGCGCCGACCCTGGCGCCGGCCTGGGCGCCATCGAGCAGTTGCCACTGCTCCGGCAGCCCGAAGCGCGCCGAGCCTTCCACCGCCGCCCGCGCACGGGCCAGTTGCGGCGCGCTGCGGGCCAGGGAGAGGAAGCCCTGCTTGGCGTAGTCGGCGTCGACGCCTTCCAGCGCCAGCACCCGGCCGATCTCGTCCACCGTGTCGTTCATGGCCAGCTGCAGCTTCAGCGCGGCATCGTGGGAATACATCTCGGCCACGCGGGACAGCGAGATCGGGAAAATCGCCGAGGCCCAGCCCCCGTTGCGTCCGGAGGCGCCGAAACCGACTTCGCGCTTCTCCAGCAGCACCACACGCAGGGAGGGGTCGCTCTTGAGCAGGTAGTAGGCCGTCCACAGGCCGGTGTACCCCGCGCCGACGATGACGACATCAGCGTCCGTGGTGCCCTCCAGCGCAGCGCGGACCGGGCCTTGTTCGAACCAGAGCGGCTTGTTGGGTAACTGGGTCAGATCGAATTTTGCGGTCATGGGGTTGGCTTCCAATTGACGGCCATGGGTGGGGGCTACGAAGCGCTGCGTGCGGGTAGCACGGCGGCTTGCCGGCGGCAGCGGGACAGCCGCACCAGCGCGTAGGAGGCAGCGATCGCGGCGATGGCGATCAGGCACTGCAGCAGGCTGATCTGCATTGAGGGGTCGAAGGCCATGCTCACCAGCACCGCCACGATCGACGCGGTCACCAGCAGCGGCAGCCAGGGGTGGCCCCACATCGCGAACTTCAGGCTGCCCTCCTCCACCCATCTGCGGCGCAGCTTGAGCTGCGACAGGCAGATCATCAGGTAGACGAACAGGAAGACGGTGCCGGAGGAGTTGATCAGGAACTGGAACACGGTATCGGGCCAGAGCGCCGCGATGACCACGCAGCCATAGCCCACCAGGGTGGAGGCGATGACGCCGCGCACCGGCACGCCCTTGCGGCTCACCCCGGCGATCCAGCTTGGCGCCTCGTCGTTGGAGGCCAGCACGTACAGCAGGCGGGACGAGGTGTAGAGCCCGGCATTGAGCACCGACAGCACCGCCACCAGGATCACCGCGGTCAGCATGTGGCCGGCGCCGGGAATGCCGATGTGCTCCAGGGTGGCCACGAACGGCGACTTGCCGGCCTTGATCTCGGTCCACGGCTGCGCGACCACGATGAAGAAGGTCGCCAGGACGAAGAACACCAGGATGCGCAGCATCACGGTATTGACGGCCTTGCGGATGTTGCGCGAAGGGTCCTCGGACTCCGCCGCGGCGAGGGTGGCGACTTCCACGCCGGTCATGGAGAAGATGACCACCACCACGCCGGTGAACAGCGACGTCACGCCGTGGGGCAGGAACCCGCCATGCGCGGTGAGGTTGTCGAAGCTGGCGGTGGAGCCCGGCCACAGCCGGAAGGCATAGGCCCCGGCGACGACCAGGAACACGACGATGGCCGCGACCTTGACGCCGGCGAACCAGTACTCGGCCTCGCCGAAGGAGTGCACCGACATCAGGTTCAGCAGCGTCATGCCCACCATCAGCCCCAGGGCGATGGCCCACACCGGGATGTCCGGGAACCAGCCGTTGATGATCTGGCCGCCGACCACGGCCTCGAAGCCCACCACGATCACCCAGAAGTACCAGTACAGCCAGCCGGTCATGTACCCGGCCGGACGGCCGAAGGCCAGCCTCGCGTAATCGACGAAGGAACCCTTGGCGGGATGCGCGGCGGCCATCTCGCCGAGCATGCGCATCACCAGCGCGACGATCAGCCCGGTGATGGCATAGGTGATGAAAGCGCCGGGCCCGGTCGAGGCGATGACCGCGCTGGAGCCCACGAAAAGCCCGGCGCCGATAACGCCGCCCAGGGCCAGCATGCTGATGTGCCGCGTCTTGAGCGCACGCTTCAGGCGCGGGTCGTGTTCTGTCTGAATAGGCACTGGTCGTCTCCTTTTATTATTGGTAATCAACGCTGCCTTTTCAGAAGGTTAGGGACCTCCACCGGGGCTGAACATCGACAAAATCCAAGGGACGGGCAGTTGCGCTAGACAAATGTATGAAGGGGGTCGCTGGGGGATGGAGAGGTTGGCCCAACCCTCCGCAGATGCCGATCGCATCGGCGCCATCGGCATCTGCGGAGGCGGCGCCTACACCATCAACGCAGCCATCACCGACCATCGAATGCGCCACGTCATCGACTATCTGCCAGGCTCGGTGGAGACAGGCAGATCGCCTCTTCGTAGGGTCGAGGGGACGCCTGGTTCTTGCTCGTGAATGAGCAGCGCAGTGAAGTGTGTTCGCGAGCAAGCTCGCTCCTACGAGAAGCCGTGCCCACCCGTATGGCAGGAGCGGACCTTGTCCGCGATGGCCGGAGGCTCCGGCGCGATTCGCGGATGAGATCCGCTACGCTCTCCCGGACAGCATGTAGGAGTGCGCCCTGCGCGCGAAATCGCGGGCAGGGCCCGCTCCTACAGGTTGTGGTGCCGAACTCCCCGAGCATGCCGGGCAGCCCCCTCTCCCGCTTGCGGGAGAGGGCTGGGGAGAGGGTGCTCTTCCGCGGCCCTCCACTCCGATCTCAACCTCGGCACGGAACACAGTCCAGTTCCAGGGACACACGAACGTAGCGAGCATGGCTTTTCGTAGGATGGTGTTGAGCGAAGCGATACCCATCAGTGCAACCGCACGGGTTTCGCAAGCTCAACCCATCCTACGGAAAGCGCCTCGGCGCAGACAGTTATTCCTACAGGTTGGCGCCAAACCCACCGGGCCCGGCCCCACGAGGAACCGATGCCGGAATCAGGGACGTGCGCACTACTGTCCGGAATATTTTCGAGGGGGCGTCTGGAGGGCTTGCGGGGGCTGAAGGCACGGGTTAAACCGTTGAGCGCCAACTCAACCTCACAGCCCCCGCAAGATGTTCAGGATAAGCCGTTTTCACGATGTACTAAAAGCGCTGCCTCGCGGCGTCTTCGATCGACTGGTCGCCGAACACGGCGCCGACAAGCACAGCAAGCGCTTTGGCAGCTGGGATCACCTGGTCGCCATGGTGTATGCCCAACTGGCCGGCGTGAGCAGCCTGCGGGCGCTTGAAACCAGCTTCAACAGCCATCCCCATCAGCACTATCACCTGGGGACGGGCCCGATCCGGCGTTCCACCCTGGCCGATGCCAACGAACGCCGTAATACCGAGGTCTTCGCCCAGGTTGCGCACTACCTGATGGCGGGCGTCTGCCGGCAGTTACGCCGTGACGGGAAGGAACTGCTGTACCTGCTGGACTCCACCACGATCACCCTCAAGGGCCCTGGCTTCGACGAATGGACGCTGTCCAATCGAACCCGCTCCCAGGGGCTGAAAGTCCATGTGCTGTATGCCGAGCAGGCGGCAGCACCGGTGCATTGCAGCTTCAGCGCAGCCAACGTCAACGACATCGACGAAGGCCGGACGCTGGGTATCGAGCCACAGGCCACCTACGTATTCGACAAGGGCTATTACGACTTCAACTGGTGGGCGAGCCTGGATGCCCAGAAGGCCCGCTTCGTCACACGATTCAAGTCCAATGTGCGGCTCAAGGTCCTGGCCCAGCGCGAGGTTCCCCAGCAAGACCGGGAAACGATCCTGCGAGACGAAGAGGTGAGCTTCTCCAACCGCAACCCAGGTGGCCGACGGCGTAATCACTACACCCAGCCCCTGCGGCGGATCCTGGTGAACCGCCCAGGCGATGAGCCGCCTCTGAGCCTGGCGACCAACGACCTGAGCAGCCCGGCGGCAGAAATCGCCGAGCGCTATCGGGATCGCTGGCGGATCGAGCTGTTTTTCAAATGGATCAAGCAACACCTGAAGGTCAGGCGTTTCCTGGGCCGTAGCGAGAATGCCGTGCGCATCCAGATTCTCTGTGCGCTGATCAGCTACTTGCTGCTGAACCTTTACCAACGCAGGACGGGAACGCGGCAAAGCCTGTGGATGCTGATGGTGGAGGTACAGGCAACGCTGTTTCAGCGCCCAGGCCTGGAGGCCGAACGTTACCGACGACGGCAGGAGCGAATACGCGAGATCAACCTGCGTCAGGGGCAGCTGTTAATAGCATGAGGCGTGCCGGACAGCAGTGGGGACGTGCGCGATTCACATCGATGAACGGCAGCGTCGAGCCCGGCAGCATGGTTTCCGGCAGCTTGCCGTCCCAGCGTTCGGCCTTGGTCAGTTCGATGAGGTTCTGGTTCGAGGCCAGGGCCTCGGCCTTGGCGCGGATGGCATCGGCCTCGGCCTGGCCGCGCAGGCGGGTGGCCTCGGCGTCGGCCTTGGCCTGGGCCAGCTTGGAGTCGGCCTCGGCCTGCGCCTGGGTGACCTGGATCTGCGCCTGCACCTGCTCGGTGGCGAGGTTCTGCTGGCGGGTCTGGATCGCCACCTCGGCCTTCATGCGCTCCTCGATGGAGCGTTCGTAGGCGTCGGAAAAGTCGATGTTCTCCACCTGCACGCCGTCGATCACCACCGGGCCCTTGACCGCGGCCTTGACCGCGGTGGCCACGTCGGCAACGAACTGCCCCCGGTTCTGCACCGCCTGGATCGCCGTATAGCGGCCGAAGACGTTTTCCACCTGGGTCGGCACCTGGCGGCTGATCAGACGGTCCACCAGCCCCTGCAGGTCGCCGTAGCCGGAGTAGACCTTCGCCACCTCGTCCGGCGTCACGTGCCAGGACACCGAGACAACCAGCGCCGCGCTCTGCTGGTCGCGGCTGTAGGCCTGCAGTTGCTCGTAGCGGCTGGTGTGGTTCTGGATCGACAGGGTCTTCACCGTCTCGATGAACGGCACCTTCCAGCCCAGCCCGGGCTCGGCCACGTCCACCAGCTTGCCGTTGCGCAGCACCACGCCGCGCTCCTTCTCGTCGATGGTGTAGAACGAGCCGCCCACGGCGACCAGCACCAGCAGGCCGATCAGGCCGCCGGCGACGAGCTTCAGGGGAAAGGCGCGCGGCAGCGCCTGGGGAATGTTCGCCATGGGGCATCTCCTTGAAAGTGGCGTTCCTGGGGTCCGGCACCTGCGCCGGGAGCGGCAAGCCTAGCGGATCGACCTGGGCCGGCACCAGCATCGAATGTCGCTCGCCTCGAAGGAGGCGAACTCCACCAGCAATCCTTCAGCCCTCGCTCGACAACCTCAACGTCCTGATCAACAGGCTCCGCAGGCTGTCCACGGCCTTGGAGCCCTGGGAAGCGCGGCTTCGATAGACGGCGACCTCCATGGGCTCCAGCGGGCCGAGCCCCTGCTCGACGCCCAGTATCTGCAAGTGATCGGGGGCGCTGCATTGCGTCAGCACCGCCACCGCCAGGCCGCTCTCCACCGCGGCGAGCTGCCCGGCGAGGCTGGAGCTGTTGTACACCACCTTGTAGCGCCGGCCCTGCAGCGCCAGGGAGTTGATCGCGCTGCGCCGTGCGAGGCTCGTACTCTCGTAGACCGCGATCGGCAGCGGGTCGCGCCGCCAAAGCTCGAACTGCGGCGAGCCCACCCAGACCATGGGTTCGTGGAACAGCAGCGTTCCGCGCCGGGAGTGGTCGCGGGAAACCAGCGCCAGGTCCAGATCGCCGCTGGCTACCCGCGGGATGAGCGCCGTCGACTGCTCGCAGTTCAGTTCGATTTCCACGCTGCCATAGCGCTGGGCGAAGCGTTTGAGCACCGGCGTGAGGTACTTGGCCGCGTAGTCGTCGGGCACGCCAAGACGAACCCGGCCGCTGAGTTCCTCGCCATGGAAGGCGGCCTGGGTTTCGGCGTGCAGGTCGAGCATGCGGCGTGCGAAGCCCAGCAGCGTCTGGCCGTCCGCGGTCAGCTGCAGGCTGCGCGGGCCGCGTACCAACAGTTGCCGGCCCAGGGCGTTTTCCAGTTTCTTCAGTTGCATGCTGACCGCCGACTGCGAACGATGCACCTCGCCCGCCGCGTTCGACAGCGAGCCCGCATCGACCACGGAAACGAAGCACTTCAGCCAGTCCAGCTGCAGGTCACGCGGCATCATCTTGATCGGCCCTTTAAATTCGTTTATCGAATACTTGCATGCGGCATTATGCGCTTCTCGTTCCAACGGGCCAGTCCCACACTCGCCGCATGAACGCACATGAACAAATGGCGGGGCCGAAGGCTTCGGCCTTCAGCCAGCAAGCCGCACACGTCCATTCCGACGTCACCGGCGGAACGCTGCCCTTCGTACTAGGCAGCGTCGTCCTGGGCACCATCGGCCTCTTCCTGCACCAGTCCGGCGCCGATCCGCTGACCGCGACCTGGTTCCGCTGCGCCTTCGGCCTGCTGGGGCTGACGCTCTGGGCAGCCTGTCGCCGCCAGTTGCGCAGCCTGCTCCCGGGCAGGAAGGCGACCTTCGCGCTGCTCGCAGCAGGAGGCCTGATGGTGCTGGCCTGGAGCCTGTTCTTCGCCGCCATCGAGCACACCTCCGCAGGCGTGGCCACGGTGCTCTTCCATGTGCAGCCGCTGTGGGTGCTGATCCTGGGTGCCTGGTATCTGAAGGAGCCGACTGCCAAGCGGCGCGTGGTATCGGTGCTCGTCGCCATGGCCGGCCTGGTGCTGGCGACCGGCATACTGGAGCACCTTTCGCTGTTCGGCGCGGACCAGGCCTACCCCGCGAGCTACTGGTGGGGCGTGGCGTTCTGCCTGGTCGGCGCCTTCTGCACCGCCTGCGTCACCATCGTCGCCCGGCGGTTACGGCACATGTCGGCCGGCATCCTCGCCTGGTGGCAGTGCGCGATCGGAACGCTGGCCCTGCTGGCGTGGCCCATGCTCCACGGCTGGCCGCAATGGGGCGCCTCCTGGGCATGGCTGGCAGGCCTGGGGCTGATCCACACCGGGCTCGCCTATTCGCTGATGTACGCCGGCATGGCGCGCCTGAACACCGACAGGATCGCGGTCTACCAGTTCATCTACCCGGCCGTGGCCATCGTCATCGACTGGCTGTTCTACGGGCAGCGCCTGGGTGCTCTGCAGTTGATGGGCGTCGCGGTGATGGCCGTTGCCATCTGGTTCACCGAGCGCAGTGGGGAAAGGGAGCGGACTTAAGACGACGGGGCAATCATCGCTGTCAGCCTGGGTAGTAACCGCATCCATGCTCCCGCCTGGCCCGGAAGAGTACCGATGCTGCAAAAAACGTCTGCTTTCGGCTCAGGCTGTGTGAAAACCTCCGGATCGGTCCAGCTGGTTAAAAAACAACCTCGATTTCGCGTTTCTACGCGGGTTCTGGGTTGCTGAATAGCCAAGCCTTTTCAGATTTCACGTAGGAACGCGCTCTTCGAAGAGCCGCTCAGGTTTTCGCACAGTCTGGGCCAGAGGTGGACATTTGAACGGAGCAAATTTCGATCCAAACGGCACTCAAAGTTAAAGAATTATTTGCACGCTCCGGCCTCTGCTCGAATTCAGCAGCTCAAATCCAATCGATACTTACATGCTGCTATAGGCAAGATGTGGCCTTAATCGGAAAATCTCACAACCTCACAAGGAGGCTCCTCATGGCCCGAACCATCTACGAGAAATCGACTCGCGCGCTGCTGAAGGACATGCTCATGAGTTGGGACCTAAAACCAGGTCAGGTCTTCACCACAACTCGCGCAATTCAATGGTTTGCAACACACTATCCCAAATTGAAACCAGGCAGCATTCGCGCGCACCTTGTTCAATCCGCCACAAACGACCCCAGCCGTCTACACCACCCCTCTACTAACACGACCGATGACCTTCTGTTCAAGGTTGCTCCAGGGGAGTTTCGGCTCTTTGAAGCAGGTAAGGATCCCGCGCCTATCCATGAGATGGTGAAAGGTGACATCGCCGAGCAGGATGAGGAAGAGACGGATACTGAGAATATTGTTCTCACCGAAACCAATTTGCCTGGCTCTACCGAATTTCTGCTGGAAAGAGACCTACAGCGCTACTTGGCGGAAAATCTCGAATGTATCGAGCCAGGCCTTAAGCTTTACGAGGACGAAGATCTGCGGGGCATTGAGTATGAAGCCGGCGGAGGTAGACGAATCGATATACTCGCCGTCGATCACAATGGTGCCTTCGTAGTGATTGAGCTCAAGGTTTCTCGGGGCTACGACCGAGTGGTCGGCCAACTTCTGCGTTACATGAACTGGGTACGGCGTGACCTAGCCGACCCAGGCCAGAGGGTCCGAGGGATCATCGTGTGCCGCAGCATGTCCGAAGATTTACGACTGGCCTGCTCTAGTATCAAGGATGTGGAGCTTTTCGAGTACAAACTTTCTGTTGCAGTAACCAAGATACCTACGCTGCAACTACCGGAATAATGACCTCCGCTCGACGAGAGGAGAGTGGCCGTTATGGGTCGGAAGCAGCCTATGACTAAGGGCAGCAGTCGACCAAAATCGGACGTTTGCAGCAGACAACAAACAAGCGCACGGTGGCTTCAGGCTCGGCTTGGAGCCACCGCAATCTCGCCATCCTGGCCACCGCCTCGATCCACGTCTACCATACGCCCCATCCCGTATTACCGCGGCTGCTGAACCCGGTATTCACGAGGATATGACCATGGAAAGAACTCGCGCCTGGAGACGCTCGCAGGCCCGTAGACATGCCTCCCAAAAGGCGTTTCGTCCGCCGCGGCCCCGGCCGGAAAAGAACTGGAAGCTGTTATATACCCGCGCCGACAAGCTGTTCAGGGCCCGCCAACTTGGCCTGGGTTATCCCATCCGCACCGTCCGCCAACTGCTGGATCAAGAGTGACCAACCTCCTTTTCATCTGCAGCCGAAATCAATGGCGTAGCCCCACCGCGGAAGCTATCTGGCGCCGCCGGCCTGGCTTCGATGCCCGTTCGGCAGGCACCAGCCCGAACGCCCGCAAACCCGTCGGCCCAGCGGATATCCGTTGGGCCGATGTGATCTTCGTGATGGAGCGCAAGCACCTGAATCGTCTGCGGGCGGAATATGCCCGTCTGCTTGAACACAAGCGGCTTCACGTTCTGGATATTCCCGATGACTACCGCTTCATGGATCCTGAACTGGTGGACATGCTCGACGATATGGTGACGTCCTGCCTTGCCGTCTGAGGCGCGCACAAAACGAATAGGCGGACTACCCCATGTACACCCTCCTCGACTTCAAGGAAGAAGCCCTCGCCGAGTACCTGAACTCGGCGCTGCGCAGGCATGGGCTGGACTCTTATGTCTTCAACACCGGCGTCAGTCCGGAGGGTGAGGCGATGTTTTCCATTGTCTGCCTGAATGCGAGCGAGCTTGGGCAGGCGCGGCATTTGATCTATAGCAGCCAGCAGCTTCTCCGGGACATTCATCCGGAGGCGGCGCGGGAGTTGGTGGAGATACGTCGGCGGAACCGACAACTTTTCCTGGGGCTGGTTACGTCCAGGCCGGCTTTTGTGGTGGCGGCTTTGGCCATGACGGCGGCTGTGTTGGGTTACCTCTTCGGCCTGTGATGCGGGCTGCAGATTCACCTGAAATTTCCCACCCACATTCGCCCTTGTGGGCCTACAAAGGCCGTCGCTAGATTCGCTCCCTGTCACGGTCAATCCCGTGGCCGGGTGTCGCAGCCCGTCGGATGAATTGCGTGCACGAAGCGCCTCGGCACCTGCAAAGGCGCTTTTTCTTGCCTGCTGCATCGTGCAGTCATGGCGGGTCGTGCGGGGCAGGCCCCGAAGCCTGGCCGGTTCTTTGCGCGTTTCGTCCCGGTACTGCGACCCCCGCACGATCCGCCGCCCCTCTTTCCAGGCTGGCGGTTTCTCCCTCCCAGAAGGAGCAACGGAAATGCACTGTCGCTTACATCTTGCTGTGTTCACCTTGCCGTCCCCCCTGCCCTGCGTCCTCGCCCTGGAGGTGTGCCATGGCTGATCCGAAACTGGTGCCGCTGCACCATCAGTCCTTCGAGGATGTTCTGTTCGTGAATGCCGGCGCGCCCGCGGCGCATCTGTACGATGCCGCCGCGCGCCGCCTGGCGGCGCTGGAGGACCTGTTGCACGTGCTGGAATGCCACGATGGCGACGACGTGCTGGTGCAGGAAACCTCGCGGTTGGCTTCGGCGCTGGTGCCGCTGGCCGGCGAGGCGCGGCACCTGTACGAATTGGCCCAGCAACGGGCCGAGCGTAGCGGCGGCTGATCGCGCCGCCTGGATGGCCGAAGGCCGGGGCCTGTGCTTCCTTGTGGAGGCGCGGGCTCCGGCCTTCGGCTTTGATGGGCAATGGGTAGCCGGGTCAGTTCGCTCCGGTGTCGCTCACCAGCCGCTGCTCCACCCGCACGCCCGGCATCATCCGCCGCAGGCCCTCGGCCAGGCGCTCGCCGGCTTCGTGCAGGGCCTCCAGCGGCATGGCCGGCAGGCTTTCGAGGATGAACCACATCTGCCGGGCCTCGGCGTCCAGGCGCGTGCGCACGCCCTGGCGCCAGTTCCAGCGGCGGCAGGTGGCGCCCAGGTCGTCGCGCCAGATGACTTCGCCGGGCAGCGGCGGGTCGTTGGCCGGCTGGCCTTCCTTGAAGGTGTCGAACGGCTCGCTGCCGTCGGCGATGGCCAGCCGCGGCGTGCCGACGTAGGCGGCCAGGTTCTCGCCGCCCACCGGCAGCGCGTACTGGATGCTGATGGCGTTGTAGAGGTCCACCAGCGGGTCGATGCTCGGCAGGCTGCCGTCGCGCAGCACGCGCTTGCGCAGGGCTTCCACCGAGCAGGGGGTGCGCTGGGGCTTGGCGCCGAAGCCACGGAACACCTCGGCCCAGGCGGCGATGTGCGCCTCGGCCCAGGCCGGGCCGCCGTCGAGCAGCACCCGGCAGGCGCGCTCCACGGCCTCGCCGGCTACCTCCGGGCGCAGGATGGGCGCGGCCTCGGCCGTCAGGCTCAGGGCGCGGAAGCCGGGGGCCAGGCGGGCGACCTCAGGGTCGATCAGGGGCAGTACGGGTTGCATCGAGGCATCTCTCTATCGGCGGTCGGAGGGGCTGGCGCGGGCTATTTCTAGCACCGCGGCGGGGCGCACTCCAGATCGACTCCGATGATTTCAGCGAATGCGCGATCAGTTTTCCTAATGCCCGGGGCGTGTGGTTCGCCCGGCTGGCATCGCTGCGGCATGCAGACAGCCAGAAGCGACAGCCCCCCCTTCCCGCCGAGCTGGCCGTTCGGACAAGATAGGCTCGCCCCACCGGGGCGCTTTCGCGCGTGTCCCCTTCCCTTTTTCTGCCGGTGCCCCATGCAACCTCGCGATCTCGTCGCCTACCTGTATCTCGCTGTGGCCTGGGGCCTGTCGTTCCTGGTGCTGCTCAAGGCGATAGCCGGCTTCGGCTGGGTGGGCGCGGTGAGCTTCCGCGCGCTGATCGCCAGCCTCACCCTGCTGGTGGCGGCGCGGCTGAGCGGGCGGGTACTGAACTTCCGCGGCCTGTGGCGGCCGCTGTGCGTGCTGGGCGCCACCACGGTGGCCGGCCAGTTGATCGGCATGACCTTCGCCACGCCGCTGATCGGCACCGCCATGGCGGCGATCTTCGTGGCGGCCATCCCGCTGTTCTCCATGGTCATCGGCCGCCTCTGGGGGCTGGAGCGCATCACCCTGGCCGGGGCCTTCGGGCTGGCCCTGGGGCTGCTGGGCATGCTCCTGCTGGTGGGCTTCCCGGCGGTGCCGGTGACGCCTTCCTTCATGCTCGGCTGCGCGGCCTCGATCTTCGGTGGCGTGTGCGCGGCCTTCGGCAGCAACTACGCGGCGCTGCGCCTGCGCACGGCGGCCCCCTGGGAGGTGACCTGCGGCGCCTTCCTGGTGGGCGGGCTGCTGACCCTGCCGCTGCTGTACTGGGTGCCGCCGCCGGGCGTGCCCTCGGCGCTGGACGTGCTCTACCTGCTGCTGTGCGGCTGCATGATGAGCGCCTTCAACTACGTGGTGTACTTCCACCTGGTCGCCCGCATCGGGGCTACTCGCACCATCAGCGTGGAGTTCGTGGTGACGGTGGTGGCGGTGCTGGTGGGGGCGCTGTGGCTGCACGAGCCGCTGTCGCTGGTGCAGGGGCTGGGGGCGCTGATCATTCTGGCGGGGTGTGCGTTGGTGCTGGGGTTGGTGCCTGGGGTGCGGCGGCGGGGGGTGGTTTGAGGTTGGGGGTTTGGGGTTTGGGCTTTGGGCTTTTGTAGGAGCGAGCTTGCTCGCGAACAGAGTTACCTGGTTGCGCTGGAGCTGGGCTTGATACCGCTCCCTCTCCCTAACCCTCTCCCTGAAGGGAGAGGGGACCGTTCGGTGTGTTTGGGTGTTCTGGAGTCAGCCGGCAACACCGAAGGTTTCCGGCTGAAACCATTCCCTCTCTCGGCACGGACTAGCCCCCTCTCCCTTCAGGGAGAGGGCTGGGGAGAGGGGACGGAGTCAACCCAAAGCACCACCACCGCCGGTTGACTCCATTCGCGAGCAAGCTCACTCCTACAAAAAAGCTCCCCGCCTCAGGACAAACTACGCACCCCCTCCCCCGTCGACGCCACGCCCCTGTCCACTTCCTCCATCTCCAGATACGCCGTCTCACGCATCACCAACGAACAAACCGCCACCAGCGCCATCGCCGCCGCGCCATACAGCGCCACGTAGACCGGCTGGTGACCACTGGCGATAAGGATCGCGGTAGCCGCGCTGGAAGCAGTCCCACCACCCAGTGCAGCCCCCAACTGATAGCTGGCGGAAATACCGGAGTAGCGCATCCGCCGCGGGAACTGTTCGGCGAGGAAGGCCGGGATCGGGCCCTGGGTGGCGCCCATGAAGAAGCCCACGGCCAGGTAGGCCAGCAGGGCCAGCGCCAGGTGGTGGGTGCCCAGCAGCGGGAAGAAGGCGAACAGCCCCAGGGCCATGATGGCCGCGCCGAAGATCATCACCGTGCGGCGGCCGTAGCGGTCGGACAGGTGGCCGAAGAACGGCGCCGAGATGACGATGGCGATGGACAGCGCGAAGTCGAACAGCAACGCCTGGCTGCTGCTGTAGCCGATGTCGGTGGCGTAGGCGAGGAAGAAGGTGCTGATGTAGGCCACGGTGATGTAGCCGAAGGCGATGCCGGTGCACAGCAGCAGTTCGCGCGGGTGCTGGCGCAGGGCTTCGAGCAACGGCAGGCGGGCCTTGGGCTGGGCCTTGGCCGGTTGCGCCGGCGCCGGGTTCTGCAGGCGCGCGTAGAGGCCGACCAGCACCAGCACGCCGCCGAGCCAGAACGGGATGCGCCAGGCGATGCCGCCCAGGTCGTCGTCGAAGGCCAGGCTGACCAGGGCGAACACCGCGGAGCCGAAGATGCCGCCGATGCCGATGCCCATGCTCGTGAAGCTGCCCCACAGGCCACGGCGGCCGCGGGGCGCCACCTCGATGCCGAACAGCGCGGCGCCGCCCCACTCCCCGCCCGCGGCGAAGCCCTGCACCAGGCGCAGGCCCACCAGCAGGATGGGCGCGGCGATGCCGAGGCTGGCATAGTCCGGCAGGAAGCCGATCAGCAGGGTGCTCATGCCCATCAGCAGCAGCGTGGCGACCAGCGCCTTCTGCCGCCCGTAGCGGTCGCCCAGGTGGCCGAACACCACGCCGCCCAGGGGCCGGGCGAAGAAGCCGGCGCCGAAGGCGGCGAAGGCCACCAGCACCGCGGTGAGGCGGTCCATGCCGGGGAAGAACAGCTTGGGGAAGACCAGGGCGGCGGCGTAGCCGTAGATGACGAAGTCGTAGAACTCCAGCGCGGTGCCCATGCCGGAGACGCAGAAGGTTTTGAACGCCGAGCGCGAGCCGGGCGTGGGGGTGTGGTCGATCATGGTGGTCTGCTCTTGTTCTTGTGGCAGCAGTGTTCCGCGCGGCGGCCGGGTGGCCGCCGCGGGGGTGGGTCGTTCAGCTCAGAAGCGCTGGAAGCCGTCGCGGGCCAGGGCCTGCGGGTTGCCGGCGTGGTACTCCAGGTTGCAGCCGACGCTGTCCAGGCCGATGGTCAGCAGGGTTTCCCAGCGCTCGGTGTCCGGCTGCGACAGGTCCGGATGGAAGCACACCACCGCCTGCTCGCCGGCCTCGCCGCAGAAGGCTTCGGCGCGCTGCGCCAGGACCTCGCGGGCCATGCCCGGGGCCATGGCCGCCAGGTGGTCGAAGCGCGCGTAGGTGGTGGAAACGTCGGCGGTGCGCTCGCCGCGGGCCTGCTGCGGGTCGACGAAGTGGTTGGTGTGCAGCACCCAGCCGTCGGCGCGCGGCGGCACCACGGCGGTGGCCGCCGGGCTCATCTCGATGCTGGCGGCGCGCAGTTCGGCGTCGTCGCGGCTGAAGCAGGTCAGCACGGTGGAGGCGCTGACGCGGGCCGAGCCCACCAGTTCGATGGCCTCGGCCACGCTTGTGGCCTCTTCCAGCACGCGGCGGGCGATGGCGTGCACCGGCACCCCGGCTTCGCCGTTGTCGCCGGCATGGTGGAGGATGTTGAAGTGCATGCCCAGGCCGGCGCTGTTGACGCCGATCTTGCCGAGCATGCCGAACTCGGTGAACAGCTTGACCGTCAGGCCGCTGCCGGCGACCAGCTGCAGCAGCAGGCCGTGGGGCACCAGGCTGTCGTGCCAGTCCCAGGTCTGGATGCTCAGCGGCGCGGCGGCGCCATGGGGCGCGTAGACCGCGGTGGAGCACTCGCCTTCCAGCGGTTGCGCAGGCATCACTGCGAGGATTTCGGTGCGCGCGTTCAGCGCCGCCAGTTGCCACAGCGGCAGCTGCACGCCGGCGGCCAGGCCCTCGACCTCACGGGCCAGGGCCGGACACCAGGCGTCCAGCGCGGCCAGGCTGGCCTCGCCGATGCCGCGCACCTGCTCGGCGGGCACGCCCACGCGGGGGAAGAAGTCGAGGTACAGCGCCACGGTGCGCCGAATCTGTTCCGCCCACCGCTCTCCAATCTGCCGCCCGCGCTCGAACGGCTCGCGGGTTTCGCTCACGAAGGAATGGATGATCACTGCAAGGCTCCTTTGTCGATTTGGAAAAACGCTGGGCGGGCTTCCCCGCCCGGCTGATCAGCGCTGGGCCGTCAGCGGCCGGCTGTAGACTTCGCGGCCGGCGAACCAGGTGGTCAGCACCTGGGTGTCACGCAGGGCTTCGGGTTCCGCGGTGAAGACGTCGCGGTCCAGCAGCACCATGTCGGCCTGCTTGCCGGGCTTGAGCGAACCGATGCTGTCTTCCAGGCGGAGCATGCGCGCGGCGTTGAGGGTGTAGGCCTGGAACATCACCTGGCGGTCGATGGCTTCGTCGGCGTTGAGCACGCCCTTGGGGCC
Source organism: Pseudomonas citronellolis (assembly GCF_001586155.1). NCBI lineage: Bacteria > Pseudomonadati > Pseudomonadota > Gammaproteobacteria > Pseudomonadales > Pseudomonadaceae > Pseudomonas > Pseudomonas citronellolis. The sequence continues at coordinate 3,128,328 of NZ_CP014158.1, read as the reverse complement.
CTTGCGCGTCACCGCCTGGTAGATGGCCTTCCACGGGTCGGGCGTGGTGATCGGCCAGTCGCTGGCCCCGGCTATCGTGGCGCCGTGCTTGAGCAGGGAATGGGCCGGGTAGGTGTACATGAAGACCATGGCGTCCACGTAGGGTTTGACGAGGTCGATGCTCGATTCATCCGCACTGGCCCAGTAAAGCTGCATGGAGGCGATCACGTCCAACTGCCTGAAGCGGTCGAAGTCCTTGGGGTTGACCATCTGCAGGTGGGTGATGGAGTGCGGGATGCCGCTGTGGCGGTCGCGGCGCGCCTGGGCCATGCCATTGAGCGCCTCGTGGATGGCGCGGTCGCCGATGGCGTGCACGTGCACCAGCCAGCCGCGGGCGTCGGCGGCGCTGACCAGCTCGCCGAAGTGCTTGGGGTCGATCAGCAGTTCGCCGAACTTGTGCGAGTTCTTGTAGGGCTCGAGCATGGCCGCGCTCTGCGCCGGCACCTCGGCCACGCCGTCGGCGAAAACCTTGATGCCCGGCAGCGTCAGGTTGGGCACGCCGAGGAACTGCTGGCGCACCTTGTCCAGCTCGTCGAGGTCCTTCGGGGTGGCCTTGGAGTCGGCCATCAGCAGCGCGGCGACGTGGGCGGACAGGTCGCCCTTCTCGGCCAGCGCCTTGTAGATCGGCAGCACGCCGGTGGAGGCGTTGGTGATGTCGGCGCCGGGGATTTCGTTGGCCAGCGGGTCCATCCAGGCGGTGATGCCCAGGCTGTTGTAGTAGCGCAGCGCGGCGTAGGCGCCGCGGGTCAGTTCCTCGGTGCTGGGCAGCGGCAGCAGCGCCTGCAGCGGGTAGAGCCCGGCGTCGACCAGGAAGCCGTTGGGGGTGCCGTCGGCGTGGACGCCGAGGGTGGCTTTCTCCTCGCCCTTGAGCGTCGCGACTTTCGCCGCGTCCACCTTGGCGAGTTTCAGCATGGCCTGGTTGGCCCAGCCGGTGTGCAGGTCCCAGCCGACGAAGAGGATCGGCACCTGGGCCCATTCGCCCTGGTTGAAGGTCTTCTCCAGCGCCGGGATGTCGCCCCAGTAGGTGGACGGCAGGCCGCCGACGCTGAGGAACTCGCCGCGCTTCGCCTTGCCGTTGTCGCGCCATTCGCGCAGCTTTTTCTCAAGCTCGGGCACCGGCAGCAGTTCGCCGTCGAGGTTGGCCTGGAGCATCTGCAGGCCGCCTTTCACGGTGTGGCTGTGGGAGTCGATGAAGCCGGGCATCAGCACCTTGCCCTGCAGGTCGACGACGCGGGTGCCGGCGGCCTTCAGGCGCAGTACCTGCTCGTCGCTGCCCACCGCCAGGACCTTGCCGTTCTCGATGGCCACCGCCTGTTGCAGGCCCTGGCCGGGCTCGGCGGTGTAGACCTTGCCGCCGTGGAGGATGAGGTCAGCGGCGGCCATACTTTCCGCTGAGGAAAAAACACAGGCCATGGACACCAGCGCCGGAATCAGTATTTTCATGGGTTCGCCCAGGTTCTTGTTGTGTGAACGCAGGTTAACCAAAGCCCGGCACGGCTTTAATGCCGATTTTTTGCACAACTTCTGTGCCTGACAGAAATAGATGAATGGACAAGATGACCGCCCTGACCATGTTCGTCGCCACCGCCGACCACGGCGGCTTCAGCCGCGCCGCCGAACACCTGGGCAAGACGCCCTCGGCGGTGACCAAGGGCGTGGCGCAGCTGGAGGCGGAACTCGGCGCGCGGCTGTTCGAGCGCACCACCCGGCGCATGGCGCTGACCGAGGCCGGGCAGATCTACCTGGAGGGCGCGCGCCAGGCGCTGCTGCACCTGCAGGCGGCCGGCGCGGAAGTGGAGCAGTTGCAGAAGGACCTGCGCGGCACCCTGCGCATCGCCGCCCCGCCCTCCTTCGCCCCGGCCTTCCTCAACCAGGTGTGCGGCGCCTTCCTCGAAGAATACCCGCAGGTGCGCCTGGAGGTGGACCTGCAGGACGAGTTCGCCGACCTGGTGGAAGGCGGCTACGACCTGGCCCTGCGCGACGGCCCCGTCGACCTGCCCGGGGTGATCGCCCAGCCGCTGCTGGAGAACCACCTGCTGCTGTGCGCCAGCCCCGCATACCTGGCGCGCAAGGGCATGGACGTGACCCTGGAGAACTACACCGAGCACGACTGGCTGATCTTCCGCCACCCCATGCTCAACCGGAACTTCTGGTGGGTGAACCGCGACGGCGAGCGCATCCGCCTGAAGCAGCCGGTGCCGCGCCTGGCCAGCGACAACTACGACTTCCTGCTCGCCTGCCTGCTGGCTGGCCGCGGCGTGCAGTTCCTGCCGCAATGGAGCGCCCTGCCCTACCTGGCCTGCGGCGAACTGGTGGAACAGCTGCCGGACTGCTGGCGCGACCAGAGCGCCTTCGGCGCCACCATCCACGTGCTATTCCTGCCGCACCGGCGCAACACGCGCAAGGTGCGGGTGTTCATCGAGGCCCTGAAGGCGCACCTGCGGGCGCAGGGGTTGGGCTGAGGCCCGGCGCATGACGCTGTTGTAGGAGCGGGCCCTGCCCGCGAATCGCGCGCAGGGCGCGCTCCTACAGGGGAACGGCGTAGGTGGGGCAGCGTAGGCGGATCTCATCCGCGATCCGCGCCGGGGCATCCGGTTATCGCGGACAAGGTCCGCTACGGGGGGAGGACTACCGTGCCTGACCTGTAGGAGCGGGCCCTGCCCGCGATTCGCGCGCAGGGCGCGCTCCTACAGGGGAATGGTGTGGGTGGGGCAGCGTAGGAGCGAATCTTATCCGCGAACCGCGCCGATACCTCCGGCTATCGCGGACAAGGTCCGCTCCTACGGGGGGAGGACTACCGTGCCTGACCTGTAGGAGCGGGCCCTGCCCGCGAAATCGCGCGCAGGGCGCGCTCCTACAGGGGGCTAAGGTAGCGCTGCAGGATCGCCTGGTACTCCCCGCCCTCGACCAGCTCGCGCATCGCCCGGGCATAGCGCTCGACGAATGCCGGCGTGGTGGTGCGCTTGCTGAAGGCGACTTCCGCGGCATCGCTGGAAACCACCACGACGGTGGGGCCGATGCGTTCGTTCAGGCCCAGTTGCTCCAGCTCGTAGAGGCCGCTGTTCTCGTCCGCGATGATGCCGTCGAGGCGGCCCTTGTCGATCATGTGCCAGAGGTTGCCGCGGCTGGGGTTGAAGAACATCCGGCTGGCGAAGTCGTCGTTGGCGAGCAGTTGCTGGTAGGACTCGCCGTAGCTCACGCCGACCTGCGCGCCCAGGCGGAACGAGGTGCCCAACAGGTCCAGCAGGCCATGCAGACCGTCCCGGGCGGGGTCACCCTTGCGCATGAACAGGATGTTCCGCGAGGGCTGCAGGATGGCCCCGGAGAAGTAGGCGTAGACCTCGCGCTCCGGCCAGCGCCAGGGCCGGCAGCAGCGCGAGGAAGAGCGTCAGGGCCAGGGTCGGGAGTGTGCGCGCGAGCGGCGAGGATCTTGTTATTGCACTGGGCAAGGTCACGACTCGTAGCGATCGGGGCGTAGGACGAGTCTAGAGGCTCGACGGAGCGTCGGCTAGGCAGGCGTATGGCCTTTCCTTCAGCCAATATGACTGGTCCCCTGTTCGCACCAGCCACGGCGATGGGTATCGCTTCGCTCAACCCATCCCACGAGGCTGTTCGCACCGGCCGCGCCGAAGTGCTTTTCGTAGGATGGGTTGAGCCTTGGCGAAACCCATGCGGCCACGGCAATGGGCATCGCCTCGCTGCCTCAGCAGCTCTCCCGCTCCACCACCCGGCACTGCAGCAGGTTCAGGCGCTCCACCACCCCTTCCGCCGGCTGCGCGCCGATGGCCTGCAGCACCCGCTGCGCGGCGATCTCGCCGATTTCCCGGGCCGGCGGCTTGAGGGTGGTGAGGCTGGGCAGCAGCATGGGCGCGAAGGGGTAGTCGCCGAAGCCGAGCACCGCGCAGTCCTGCGGGATGCGCAGGCCGGCACGCTGCCCGGCGAGCAGGCCGCCGGCGGCGAGGTTGTCGTTGGCGAAGACGATGGCGTCCGGGCGCTCGCGCCGCGCCATCAGCGCTTCCATCGCCTGCTTGCCGGCCTCGAAGGGGGCGCTGGCGGTGGGCACGAACATCCAGGGTTGCAGGCCCAGGGCGCGCAGAGTGTCGGCGTAGCCGTCGCGGCGGTCCAGGGCGCTGTAGTCGCCCGGCGCGCTGTTCTGCACGAAGGCGATGCGCCGGTAGCCCTTGCCATGCAGGTAGCGCGCGGCGTCCACGCCCACCTGGTAGTGGGAGAAGCCCACCTGGATGGGCCGGCGCGCCGGCTGGTAGTCCCACATTTCCAATAGCGGGACATCGGCGTCTTCCAGCAGCTTCTCGCAGGTTGGGGTGTGGAAGTGGCTGGTCAGCACCAGGGCCGCCGGGTTCCAGCCGAGGAAGGCGCGCACGGCGCTCTCTTCCTTCTCGCCGTCGAAGTAGCTGGAGGCCAGCAACAGCTGGTAGCCGGCCGCGGCCAGGACGTCGCTGAAGGCCTGGATGGTGTCGGCGAAGATCGGCCCGGAGATGTTCGGTACCACCATGCCGACGATGCGCCCGCGCGCCGAGGCCAGCCCGCCAGCCACCTGGTTGGGCACGTAGCCCAGCGCCGCCACCGCCTCGCCGATGCGCTCGCGCAACTCCTCGGAAAGGCTCGCCGGCTGGTTGAAGTAGCGCGACACGCTGATGGCCGACACTCCAGCGCGCTCAGCCACGGCGGTGAGGGTGACGCGGCCGGCGCCGCGGCGCTTGCGGGGACTGTCCAGTGACGACCTCCATTTCAGGAATATAAAAGTAATTTTTCAGTATTTGACGCTCTAAAGCGTGATCCGGATACTCGCCGATGTTAGCGCTAACAAACAAGCTTTGCCGCTGACAAAAAGCCTTCTTCATCCATCGGCCACTCGCACGAGCGAGCGCTCGTGAAGTTTTCCGCGAACAGGCGCCGCAGCGGCCCGCACAAGAGGCTGGCGGCGGACCAGGGCAATCCAGGAGTGGCCATGACTCAGCAGTACCGGGCGAACGCCCACGATCAATTCCCCCGGCTCAGCGCCTTGGCGCTGGCCATCGCCACGCTGGTGGGCGGCGTGCAGCTGCCGGCGCAGGCCGCCGATGGCGAGCAGCCCAAGGCCGAGGAAGCGGCCCCCACCCTCAATGCCGTGACCGTCACCGCGACGCGCCGCGAGGAATCGCTGCAGAAGGTGCCGGTGGCGGTCAGCGTGATCAGCGGCGAGCAGCTGCAGCGCGACAACCGCAACAACGTCTCGACCCTCGTCAGCGAAGTGCCGACGCTGAACTACCGCGCCGGCGCCTCGAACAAGGACACCTCGCTGTTCGTCCGCGGCGTGGGCACCATCAGCACCTCGCCGGGCGTCGAGCCGAGCGTTTCCACCTTGGTCGACGGCGTGGTCTACGGCCGCCCCGGCATGGCCACCCTGGACCTGCTCGACCTGGAGCGCATCGAGGTGCTGCGCGGCCCGCAGGGCACGCTGTTCGGCAAGAATGCCTCGGCCGGCGTGCTCAACATCGTCACCCGGGCGGTGCCGGACGAAACCAGCGGCTTCGTCGACTACTCGCACTTCGGCGGCGGCAACGAGAACCGCACCAGCTTCGGCATCGGCGGCACCCTCGTGCCGGGCAAGCTCAAGGCCAGCGTCACTGCCCTGCTGGGCAGCTACGAGGGCAACGTGGAGAACGTTTACAACGGCCACGAGGTCAACGGCTACAACCGCAAGGGCGCGCGCGCCAAGTTCGAGCTGACGCCCAGCGACGATCTGAAGGTGACGCTGATCGCCGACTACATGCAGGCCAACGACGACAGCCCCAGCGGCGTCGTCACCGATACCAGCAGCGCGGCCTTCGCCAATGCCCTGCGCCCGGTGGTGGCCGACAGCGACAACCGCAAGATCAACGCCGACTACCGCACCCATGTCGACGACACCAACAAGGGCCTGTCGGCCCAGTTGGACTGGAGCCTGGGCGACTACACCCTGACCTCGATCAGCGCCTGGCGCGGCTGGGACAACACCCAGTACCAGGACGGCGACCGCCTGTCCCAGGTCAGCGCGGCCTTCCCCAGCTCCCACGACAAGGGCGAGCTGGACTACGACCAGTACTCCCAGGAAATCCGCCTGGCCTCGCCCAAGGGCCGGTTCGCCGAGTACGTCACCGGTCTGTATTACATGCACGCCAAGGACGACGAGACCTACCGCCGCACCCTGACCACCACCGGCTCGGTCGACACCGGCGTGGCCGGCTACGGCACCACCAGCGACAGCTACTCGGCCTTCGGCGAGGCGACGCTGAACTTCACCCCGGCCTTCCGTGGCATCGCCGGCCTGCGCTACACCCACGACGAGCTGGAATACGACCACCGCCGGGTGTCCACCTCGGCCACCGCGGTCACCGGCATCCAGCCGTCCACCCGCAGCTCCGGCTCCACCGACGAAGACGGCTGGTCCGGGCGTTTAGGTGTGCAGTACGACCTGAGCGAGAACCTCACCAGCTACCTGACCTACTCGCGCGGCTACAAGGGCCCGGCCTACAACGTGTTCTTCAACATGCAGCCGCGCGACACCGAGGCGCTCAAGCCGGAAACCTCCAACTCCTGGGAGCTGGGCCTGAAGGCCACCGCCCTGGACAAGCGCCTGAGCGCCAACTTCGCGGTGTTCCACACCGAGTACGACAACTACCAGGCGAACTTCTACGACACCGTGGCCAACCAGGTGGTGACGCGCCTGATCAACGCCGGTTCGGTGAAGACCGAAGGCGCCGAGGCCGACCTGGCCTGGCAGGCCACCCGCCAGTTGAAGCTGTCCGGCTCGGTGGCATACACCCACGCGCGCATCGACGAGTTCAGCTGCCCGCCGGGCGCCGCCGCCAGCTGCAACGTCAACGGCAAGCCGCTGCCCTTCTCGCCGGACTGGAAGAGCTACGTGCGCGCCGACTACGACATCCCGCTGGACAACGGCCTGGATGTGGAGCTGGGCACCGACTACAGCTGGCAGGACAAGGTGCAGTACGACCTGAGCCAGAACCCGGACACCATCCAGGGCGCCTACGGCATCTGGAATGCCAGCGTGGCCCTGGCCGACTACAACGCCGGCTGGCGCGTGGCCTTCCTGGCCAAGAACCTCACCGACAAGTCCTATTCGCCACTGCTGGCCAGCGGCGGGAGCTACGTCTACCGCCTGGTGCCGCGCGACGACGGCCGTTATTTCGGCTTCGAGCTGCGCAAGGACTTCTGAGCCGCGGAACCTGCGCCCCGCCCTCGCCGGCGGGGCGCCAACCAAGAAACCGTCCCGCCCGGCGTGCGCCACCCTTCCGCAGAGGACACCAGCATGACCGCAAGCAACCGCACCCTTTCCCTCGGCGCCTTCCTCATGGCCACCGGGCACCACGTCGCCGCCTGGCGCCACCCGGACGTACCGGCCGACGCCGGGCTGAGCTTCCAGCAGTACAAGCGCCTGGCGCAGATCGCCGAGGCGGCGAAGTTCGATACCCTGTTCGTCGCCGACAGCGTGGCCGCCCCCAGCGCGCCCATCGCCAGCCGCATGGCCCGTTCCGATCACTTCGAACCGCTCACCCTGCTCAGCGCGCTGGCCGCGGTGACCGAACGCATCGGCCTGATCGCCACCGTCACCACCAGCTACAACGAGCCCTACCACGTGGCGCGCAAGTTCGCCTCGCTGGACCACCTCTCCGGCGGGCGCGCCGGCTGGAACCTGGTGACCTCGGACAACGCCGCCGAGGCGCTGAACTTCAATCGCAGCGAGCACCTCGGCCACGCCGAGCGCTATGCCCGCGCCCGCGAGTTCCACGACGTGGTGAGCGGCCTGTGGGACAGCTGGGAGGACGACGCCTTCCTGCGCGACAAGGCCAGCGGCCAATACTACGACCCGGCCAAACTGCACCAGCTCGACCACCAGGGCGAACACTTCCAGGTGCGCGGCCCGCTGAACGTGGCGCGCTCGCCCCAGGGCCGCCCGGTGGTGATCCAGGCCGGCTCCTCGGAAACCGGCCGCGAGCTGGCCGCGCAGACCGCCGAGGTGGTGTTCACCGCGCAGACCTCGCTGGCCGCCGCCCGCGACTTCTACGCCGACCTCAAGGGCCGCCTGCCGCGCTTCGGCCGCCAGGCGGACGAGATGAAGATCATGCCCGGCGTGTACATCGTGGTCGCCGACAGCCAGGCCGAGGCCCAGGAAAAGCACGAAGCCTTCCAGGAACTGGTGGAGCCGCAAGTAGGCGTCGCCCTGCTCTCGCGCATGCTCGGCAACTTCGACCTCTCCGCCTACCCGCTGGACGGCCCGCTGCCTGAACTGCCGCTGACCGACAGCGGCCAGCGCAGCCGCCAGCTGCTGCTCACCGAACTGGCCGGCAAGGAGAACCTGAGCCTCGCCCAGCTCGGCCGGCGCATCGCCGGCGGGCGCGGCCACTACAGCCTGGTCGGCACCCCGCAACGCATCGCCGACGAACTGCAGGCCTGGTTCGAACAGGGCGCCGCCGACGGCTTCAACGTGCTGGTGCCGCACCTGCCCGGCGGCCTGGAAGACGTCGCCAACCTACTGGTGCCGGAGCTGCAGCGGCGCGGGCTGTTCCGCCGCGACTACGCCGGCAGCACCCTGCGCGACCACCTGGGCCTGGCGCGCCCGGCCAACCGATTCGCCTGAACACGGAGCTACCCATGACCTACCTCGCCGCCCCCGAGCGCTACCAGCGCCTCCCCTACCGCCGCGTCGGCCGCAGTGGCCTGGTGCTGCCGGCCTTGTCCCTGGGCCTGTGGCACAACTTCGGCGACGCCACGCCGCTGGACACCCAGCGCGCGCTGCTGCGCACCGCCTTCGACCTGGGCATCAACCACTTCGACCTGGCCAACAACTATGGCCCGCCCTACGGCAGCGCCGAGATCAACTTCGGCCGCCTGCTGCGCGAGGACTTCGCCGCCTACCGCGACGAGCTGATCATCTCCACCAAGGCCGGCTGGGACATGTGGCCCGGCCCCTACGGCCAGGGCGGCAGCTCGCGCAAGTACCTGCTGGCCAGCCTGGACCAGAGCCTGCAACGCCTGGGCCTGGACTACGTGGACATCTTCTACTCGCACCGCTTCGACCCGCACACGCCGCTGGAGGAAACCGCCGGCGCCCTGGCCAGCGCCGTGCAGCAGGGCAAGGCGCTGTACGTGGGCATCTCCAGCTACTCCGCAGGCAAGACCCGCGAGCTGGCGGCGCTGCTGCGCGACTGGAAGGTGCCGTTGCTGATCCACCAGCCGGCCTACAACCTGTTCAACCGCTGGGTGGAAAAGGACCTGCTGGCCACCACCGACGAACTCGGCGCCGGCGTCATCGCCTTCACCCCGCTGGCCCAGGGCCTGCTCACCGGCAAGTACCTGAACGGCGTGCCCGAGGACGCGCGGATCAACCGCCCCGGCGGCGCTTCGCTGCGCCCCGAGCACCTGTCCGAGGACAACCTGCGCCGCGCCCGCGCGCTCGACGAGATAGCCGCGCGCCGCGGCCAGAGCCTGGCCCAGCTGGCCCTGGCCTGGACCCTGCGCGATCCGCGGGTGACCTCGGCGCTGATCGGCGCCAGCCACCCGCAGCAGTTGCACGAGAACGTCGCCGCCCTGGACAACCTGGCCTTGAGCGCCGAGGAACTGGCGGAAATCGACCGCCACGCCGTGGAAGGCGGGATCAACCTCTGGGAAAAACCCTCCACCGACTGGCAGGACGCATGACCAAGCACCTGAAGGGCCGCCTGGCGGCCCTGCTCACCCTATTCGCACTGGCCGGCGGCGCCTGGGCCGACGCCCCCGCGCAACTGCGCATCGGCTACCAGAAGGCCTCCACCAGCCAGGTGCTGGCCAAGGAGCACAGGCTGCTGGAGCAGCGCTTCGCGCACACCCGAATCGACTGGGTCGAGTTCCCCGCCGGCCCGCAGATGCTGGAGGCGCTGAACGTGGGTGCCATCGACCTGGGTGGCAGCGGCGACGTCCCGCCGATCTTCGCCCAGGCCGCCGGCGCCGACCTGCTCTACGTGGGCACCGAGCCGGCCAAGCCGCAGGCGGAAACGATCATCGTGCCGCGAGACAGCCCGATCCATGACCTGGCCGGGCTGAAAGGCAGGCGCGTGGCCTTCCAGAAAGGCTCCAGCTCGCACAACACCCTGCTGCGCGCGCTGCAGAAGGCCGGCCTGGGCATCGGCGACATCCAGCCGCTGTACCTGACCCCGGCCGACGCCCGCGCCGCCTTCGAAAGCGGCCAGGTGGATGCCTGGGCCATCTGGGACCCGTGGTATTCGCAACTGGAACTGGAAGGCCGCGCGCGGCTGCTGGCCAACGGCGAGGGCCTGGACCTGTCCGGCCCCTTCTACCTGGCCTCGCGCGCCTTTGCCGAGCGCAACGGCGAGTTCCTGCGCCAGGTGCTGGACACCTTCACCCAGGCCGAAGCCCTGACGCGCAGCGACAAGGCCGGCAGCGTGGCGATCATGGCCCGCGTCACCGGCCTGTCGCCCCAGGTGATCGAACTCACCTTCAGCCACCGCCCGCCGGCCTCGCCGATCCGTCCGCTGAACGACGCCGACGTCGCCGCCCAGCAACGCACCGCCGACCTGTTCTACGCCAACCGCATACTGCCGCGCGCCGTGAGCATCGCCCCGGCGGTCTGGCGGCCGGGGCCGTGAGCGGCGTCAGCCACGGGCATCCGCCACGCCGAGCAGCCGCGCGATCTCCTCGGCCACCCGCGCCGGCTCGCTGAGGATCAGCCCATGTCCCGAACGCGCGGCCAGCACATGGCGGCCCTGAGGCGACTGCCGGGCGCGGTAGGCATGGGCGGCGTTGGCCGCCGCGCGGATGCGCTCGCTCATGCCGAAGTCCGCCAGGGCGCCGGAGATGACCGTCAGCGGGATGTCCGGCAGCGCCGGCGGCTGGTTGCGATAGGTTTCCAGCGCCGCCACCAGGCCGGCCAGCTCAGCGCCGCGGGTATGCATTACGGGCATGGTGAAGCCTTCCCGGCGCAGGTCGGCGAGCACGTCCTCTGGCAGTACGGCGATGGCCTTGCGGTAGCAGCGCTCCAGCAAGCCGCAGCGGGCCAGCAGCCAGCTGGCCGCGTGGGCGAATTTCTCCAGGCGGCGGAAGGCCGGGGTGAAGATCAGCTCGCAGGCTTCGTCGGAGACGTCCGCCAGCACCAGGCCGGCGATGCGCTCCGGCCGCGCGGCGGTGGCGGCGCGCACCAGGGGGCCGCCGCCGCTGTGCGCCACCAGCACGAAGGGCCCGGGGCCGAGGTGGTCGAGCAGGTCGTTGAGGTCGTCGGCCATCCGCTGCATGCTGCGCGGCCGGGCGTCCGCCGGGCTGCGGCCGAGGCCGCTGCGGTCGTAGACCACGGCGCGGGTCCACTGAGCCACCAAAGGCTGGACCAGCCCCCAGAAGGAACGGCTGGCGGCCAGGCCGCTTTCGAACACTACGGTGGGCGCCTGCCCATCTGCCGGGCCTGGGAGGGCCTGGTAGAACAGCTCGCGGCCATCGCGGATGGGGGCCAGGCCGGGGGTGCCCTGGGTGGGTGCGGGGGCTGGGGGCATGGGGTGTCCTGGTGGGGTGTGGTGGCAGGTGGCAGGTGGCAGGTGGCAGGTGGCAGGTGGCAGGTGGCAGGTGGCAGGTGGCGAATGATAATCATTATTTTTAGATTGGCGATATGTTGTTGCCTTGGTGTGTCTGGTCGACTCCGCTCCCTCTCCCCAGCCCTCGGCTGCGCGCCCCGCCCTGAAGGGAGAGGGGGCTTTGTCCGTGCCGAGAGGAGGCCTGGCTTCAGCCGGCAGCTTCTGCGCTAGCCGGCTGACTCCAAAACATCAGCGTCTGCCCAACGGTCCCCTCTCCCTTCAGGGAGAGGGTTAGGGAGAGGGAAAGGCGCCAAACCAAAACACCGAAGCCACCGGTGAACACAACGCCCCGTAGGATGGCGTTGAGCGAAGCGATACCCATCACCGCCACCGCATGGGTTTCGCAAGCTCAACCCATCCTACGAAAAGCACCTCGGCCCCATCGGTAAAAAGCCCCCCTACTTCGCCTTGTTCTCCCGCAACATGCGCCTGGGAATCCCCAGCAGAATGGTCAGGCCACCCGCGATCAACACCAGCGCAACCGTATACATCCCCCACGACAGGCTCCCCGTCGCCCCACGCACCCAGCCGATGACGATGGGCGCGGTCAGTCCGCCCACCTGCCCCAGGCTGCTGATCAGCGCGATGCCTCCGGCCGCCGCCGTGCCGGACAGGAAGGCGGTGGGAATGGTCCAGAACAACGCCGTCACCGAGAGGTAGCCGACGCACATGATCGACAGCAGGACGATCGACAGCGTCCAGTTCGACGGCAGGTAGCCGATGGCGGCGACGGCGCCGGCCACCACCAGGATGCAGGCCATGAAGTGCCAGCGGCGCTCCACCACCCGGTCGGAGTTCCAGCAGACGATGAGCATGCCGACCGCGCCGACCATCCAGGGCAGCGCGGAGAGCAGACCGATGTACCAGACGTTGGTCACGCCCGACTGCTTGATCAGCGTGGGGGCCCAGAAGTTCAGCACCGAGCCGGCCCAGGGAATGACGAAGTAGCCGAAGGCGGCGATGTAGACCCAGGGGTTCCGCAGCGCCGCGGAGAAGTCGTGGCCCTTCTCGACGGCGGCCTTGGCGCTGGCGTCCTCGGCCAGGTGCGCCTGGACGATGGCCTTTTCCGCCGGGCTGAGCCACTTCGCCTGCTCCGGCTTGTCGGCCAGGTAGAAGTATGCGATCACGCCGGCGACGATGGACGGCGAGCCTTCGAGCAGGAACAGCCACTGCCAGGCCTTCAGCCCGTACACGCCGACCATGTTGTGCATGATCCAGCCGGAGACGATGCCGCCGATGGTGCCGGCCGCGGCGATGCCGAGGATGAACCTGGAGGTGACGCGGGCGCGGCGCCCGGACGGGTACCAGTACGTCAGGTAGAGAATCACCCCGGGCAGGAAACCCGCCTCGGCGCAGCCCAGCGCTATGCGCGCGACGTAGAACTGCATGGGGGTCTGCACGAACATCATGCAGGTGGAGATCAGCCCCCATAGGATCATGATCCGGGAGATGGTGACCCGCGCGCCGAAACGCTGCAGGCATAGGTTGCTCGGCACTTCGAAGAGGATGTAGCCGACGAAGAACAGGCCCACGCCGAAGCCGTAGGCGGCTTCGCTGAGGCCGATGTCGGCGCTGAACTCCAGGTGGGCGAAGCTGATGTTCACCCGGTCGATGAAGCCGAGCACGTAGCAGATGAACAGGAAAGGCAGGATTCTGAGGTTGAGTTTCCGATAGGTCGCGTCGACGTCCGACGGGTTCAGTTCGGCCAGCGTTATTGCGGGGGTTGCTGATTGCATCGTTGTTCTCCACCCGTTGGCTGCCTGCGAAAAGCATGCAAAGGCCCTTGCCCGCTCTTCGCAGAGGGACAGCCGCTATTCGATTGATCGTGCTGGTGAGTGCGGGGTCAGCCTCGCGGCCGGCCCAGACGCGAAAGGCGCGCGGGAGGCCTCAAGGCTCCCGTTCGGCGCCGAATACGCCGCGCTCGGCGAGCGCCCTTATCTGCGCGGCGGAAAAACCGTAGGCCATGAGCACTTCGTCGCGGTGCTCGTCGAGCCGGGGCGGCCGCCTGCGCAGGGCGCCCGGCGTGCGCGCCAGTTTCACCGGGATGCCCGGGCCGCTGTAGCCCTCTTCGTGCATGACCATCTGGCGGTGCAGCGTATGCGGCGCCTGCGCCACCGTCCCGACGTCGAGGATGGCCGCAGCCGGCACGCCCTTGCGCAGCAGTTCCTCGCCGAACGCCTCGCCGCGGACCTGCCCGAACAGCCTTTTCAGCTCGACTTCGAGCGCGGCCCGGTTCTCGACGCGCAGCCCGTTGCTGGCGTACCGCGCATCGTCCGCCAGGCCGGGCGCCCCCAGCAGCTGGGCGAGCAGGCGGAACTGCCGGTTGTTCGCCACGGCGACGAATATCGGCGCGCCCGCGGTCTCGAACAGGTCGTAGGGCACGATGTTCGGATGGCCATTGCCGACCGGCTTCGGCGGCACCTTCGAGGCCAGGAAGTTCGCCAGGTACGGGTGCGCCATGCTCACCCCGCTGTCGTACAGGGCGACGTCGGCCATCTGCCCGCGGCCGCTGCCGTTGCGCTCGTGCAGCGCCAGCAGGGCCGCGAGCGCCGCGTTCATGCCGGTGCACATGTCGACGATGGGCGAGCCCAGCCGGACCGGCAGCCGCCCGGGTTCGCCATTGATGCTCATCAGGCCGGACAGCGCCTGGACCACGGCGTCGTAGCCGGGCAGTTCGCCGAGCGGGCCGTCGTCGCCGAAGCCGGTGATGCGGCAATGCACCAGCCGGGGCAAGCGCCGGGTGATCTCCAGCGGCGATTCGATGCCCCAGGCGCGCAGGGTGCTCGCCTTGAAGTTCTCGATGAGCACGTCGGCGCTTTCCAGCAGCGTCCAGAACACTTCGCGGCCGGCCTCGGAGCCCATGTCCAGGGTGATCGCCCGCTTGTTGCGGTTCACCGCGTTGAAATAGGCCGCGCTGCCCTCCACGAACGGCGGGCCGAAGCCCCGGCACTCGTCGCCCTCGGGGCCTTCCACCTTGACCACGTCGGCGCCGTGATCCGCCAGTATCTGCGCGGCGAAGGGCCCGGCGAGGACCCGCGAGGCGTCGATGACGCGCAGTCCTTCCAGTGCGCCGGCCATCACACACCTCCCCCGACGTGCCAGGCGAAGCGGCCGTTGGCCAGGTCCTTGTGGGTGACGCTCAGCGCCAGCCGGTGGTTGTGCGCATCGGCGGCGCCTTCCAGCAGGCCGTTCCAGATGTCGAAGACCGCCGGGTGCAGGGCCTGTGCCTGGCCGAACAGCGTCCATCCGCGCTGGCTGATGGCGTAGCCGTCGGCGCTTTCCTGCACCCTGACCTCGTCCCCCTGGGCCCGGGCCAGCCTGGCCAGGAAGTCGACGAAGGCGTGCAGCGACTTGTCCTGCGCCACGCCCAGACGCGCCGCCGTCTCGTGATAGCACTGCATGGCGACCTGGCGCGCCGACAGGCGCAGCACGTTCACCGCCTCGCTGGGGCCGAAGAGGTCGACGGCGGTGGGCAGGGTCGAGCGTACGTATTCCATCGCATAGTTGCGGCTGGCCTTCTCGATGCGCGCCTGCGGCCAATCACTGGAGGGCAGCGTGGGCGCGGCGGCCGCGTCGAAGTCCGGGGCGTCTTCGTGGCGGGCGAAGCGCAGCCGCTCGTGGGGCGCCAGGGGCGCGTCGTATTCGTAGTAGTAGCCTTCCAGGCCGGATTGGCCATCGGCGGTCTGCTTGGTGCAGACGAAGCCCAGGCGCGGGTTGCCCAGGGTGACGCCGTTCTGCGCATGCCAGCCGCGCAGCATGGCCGCGGAAACCTCCGAGGGGATGCCGCACAGCGCGGTGCCCGACCAGATCCAGCGCGGCGGCGTGTAGCGCACCCAGGCCTTGCGGTCGCTCTCGTACATGTACTCGACGCAGACGCCGCCGATGTTGTTCGACAGGTAGTGATATTGCGCGGCGGCCACCGCGGGCGGGAGCTTGTCGATGCCCAGTTTCGCCAGGCCCTGGAGGAACCGTTCCGAGCGTTGCCGGCAGAACACCTGGTAGACCAGTTCCGCCGCGCGGGATGTGCCTTGCCGGGTCACCGAGGAAAGTACCATCCCGGTGAAAAACGAGTGGTACCAGTGCGCTACCGCATGCCATGCCTCGCTGGTTTCTTTATCGACTACCGTATTCATCTCTACTACCTTCTAGTTGTTTTAGGTTTGCCTGAGACCATCTACGACGTAATCCGCAATCTCTTCTGCAACTTTCAGCCGCTGCATATCCGTTTCGCCCGGTTGGCGGCGATACCACATGGTCGTCCAGTTCAATGCCCCCAACAGCGGCTTGACCAACAGGTGCGAATCGACGGACTTGAATATGCCGGCGACGATTCCCTCCTCTATCACTTCGCGAAACAGCG
The DNA here is from genome assembly GCF_001586155.1 of Pseudomonas citronellolis. Taxonomy (NCBI): domain Bacteria; kingdom Pseudomonadati; phylum Pseudomonadota; class Gammaproteobacteria; order Pseudomonadales; family Pseudomonadaceae; genus Pseudomonas; species Pseudomonas citronellolis. The sequence continues at coordinate 3,112,314 of NZ_CP014158.1, read as the reverse complement.
CTTCGTATTCGTCGCGCATGACGATGAGCCGCTGCATTTCGGCGCGCTGGGCATCGGTCAGGCTGCCGGTGAGGTGCTTCTCGACGCCTTGCACGGTCACCCGCTGGTAGGACGTGTATTCCATCATCAGCCGGGTATGCTCGACCGCCATCCGCCGCAGCCGCTGGTCCGCGCCCAGGGCTAAGTCCGCGGCGATGGGCGCAACGCTTTCCAGGTTCATTTCCATGGCCCGCCGGTGCACGGCGGCGAACAGGTCCCCCTTGCTCCGGTAGTAGTAATAGACACTGCCCTTGGTAGCCTGAATCTGGTCCGCCACGTAATCGATCGAAGTTGCTTCATAACCAACTCTGGAAAACGCCTCTGCCGCGGCATCCAATATCGCCGACTGACGCAGCGGCATGTTTTCGTAACGGACGGATTTATTGGCCACACTTCATTCCTTCTTGTTCGGGTTTGCACACAACGAATGTTTTACCTGGCGCGCCAGGACCACTCGCTGGATCTCCGAAGTGCCTTCGTAGATTTCGGTGATCCGCTGGTCGCGATAATAACGTTCCATCGCGCTGGGCTTTACGTAGCCCCGGCCACCCAGAATCTGTAGGGCATCGTCCACAATGCGGTGGGAAGATTCGCTGGAGAACAGCTTGGCCATCGCCCCCAGCCCGGTTATGTCGTCGCCGCGGTCGTATGCGCGGGCGGCTTCGTAGGTCAGCATGCGGGCCGCGGACAGCGAGGTGACGGCGTCGGCCAGTTTGAAGCCGACGCCCTGGTGGTCGATGATCGGGCGCCCGAAGGTGCTGCGCTCCACCGCATGGGCCGCGGCCTCCTCGAATGCCGCCAGGGCGATGCCGTTGGCCTGGGCGGCGATGACCACGCGCCCCACGCCGAGGGTGGCCAGCGCCAGGCCCAGGCCCTTGCCGGCTTCGCCGACGATGGCGTCGTCCTCGACGTAGGTGTCCAGCTTCAGGTTGGTGGTGGTGGTGCCGCGGATGCCCATCTTGTCTTCGTAGTGGTCGATCACCACGCCCTCGGCGTCCCGGGCCACGACGAAGGCGCTGATGGCCTTCCTCCCGGCGCTCTCGCCGGTGGCGGCGAAGACGATGAAGTGCCGGGAGTGGCCGCCGTTGCCCAGCCAGCATTTCTCGCCGCGTATCCGCCAGCCCTTGCCCGTGCGGGTGGCGGTGGTCTGCAGGGCGGCGGGGTCGGAACCGGCGCCACGCTCGCTGAGCGCGAAGTTCACCGCGGCCCCGGTTTCGGCGAGCCCGCCCAGCAGCCGGCGCTTCTGCGCGTCGCTGCCGCCGAGCAGCACGGGGAACGCGCCGAGGGACAAGGCCGCCATGATCGCGGCGGTGGAAGCGCAGCCGCGCGCCAGCTCCTCGACCACGGCCACCAGCGCGCACAGCGACGCCCCTTCGCCGCCATGTTCCCGCGGCACGAACATGCCGCTCAGGCGGTTTTCCAGCAGCACGGGCAGGTGTTCCAGCGGGTAGCGCTGGTCGCGGTCGATCTCGGCGGCCAGTGGGCGGAAATGCCGTTCGCCGAGCAGCCGGGCGATCTCCTGCCAGCGGCGCTCGTCGGCGGTCAGCGGTGGGCTCCAGATGATGCTCATGAGAATACTACCGAGTAGGTTTTTAGAAAGTGACGACGCATCCCGGGCAGGCCGGAATCCCGTCTTGCGATCAACATACTACTCAGTATCCAAATCCGTCATCGCCCCGCCGGCAGCCCGCCCCCGCTGCCCGCCAAGCAAGGTGTCGCCCCTCTCCAGCCCCCTTTCGCCGACGCTTCCCGACCCAGCCTCCATCCCGCAAAGCAGCGCAAACCCTGACGTAGGATGGGTGGAGCGAAGCGATACCCATCACCCTGACAGACACGCCCACCAGGAACACTCCTACAGACATAGACACCGCTTTACCCAGCCCAAACGACCATCGCCCTACCCGTCTATTCCGAGCCTTCCGTCCACCCAGGCGGAACCTTCTGCTATCCTGTGCGTCCTTTCGCTGTCGGTCACTGCCTTGACCGTGCTCCCCGTGACAGCCGCGCCCCGGCGCACCGCATAAGACCAAAGGACCCCTGATGACTACCTCCGCAACCGAACCGCGCAGCCGCGGTGCGGCCCTGGTGCTATTCGCCCTCGCCGTGGGCGGCTTCGCCATCGGCACCACCGAGTTCGCCACCATGAGCCTGCTGCCGCTCTTCGCCCCGGCGCTGGGCATCGATGCGCCCACCGCCGGCCATGTGATCAGCGCCTACGCCCTGGGCGTGGTGGTGGGCGCGCCGCTGCTGGCGGTGCTCGGCGCGCGCCTGCCGCGGCGCACCCTGCTGGTGCTGCTGATGGGGCTGTTCGCCATCGGCAACGGCCTCAGCGCGCTGGCGCCGACCTACCACTGGATGCTGCTGTTCCGCTTCATCAGCGGCCTGCCCCACGGCGCCTATTTCGGCATCGCCGCGCTGGTGGCCGCCTCGCTGGTGCCGCCGCACCGGCGCACGGTGGCGGTCGGGCGGATGTTCCTCGGGCTGACCGTGGCCACCATCGTCGGCGTGCCCCTGGCCAACTGGCTGGGCCAGGCGTTGGGCTGGCGCTGGAGCTTCGCGCTGGTCGCAGCCCTGGGCGTGACCACCATGCTCTGCGTGCGCCTGCTGGCGCCTTACTCGCCGCCCGAGGCCGGCGCCAGCCCGCTGCGCGAGCTGGGCGCGCTCAAGCGCGGCCAGGTGTGGCTGACCCTGGGCATCGGCGCCATCGGCTTCGGCGGCCTGTTCGCGGTGTACACCTACCTGGCCGACATCCTCGGCGCGGTCACCCACGTCTCCCCCGCCGTGGTGCCGCTGGTGCTGGCGGTGTTCGGCGTCGGCATGACCCTCGGCAACATGTTCATCCCGGTGCTCGCCGACCGCGCGCTGATGCCCACCGCCGGCGGCCTGCTGGTGTGGAGCGCGGTGGTGCTGGCGATCTTCCCGTTCACCGCCGGCAACATCTGGAGCATTGCGGTCTGCGTGTTCTTCGTCGGCTTCGGCGGCGCCCTGGGCACGGTGCTGCAGACGCGCCTGATGGACGTGGCCGAGGACGCCCAGGGCCTGGCCGCGGCGCTGAACCACTCGGCCTTCAACTTCGCCAACGCCCTGGGCCCGTTCCTCGGCGGCCTGGCCCTGGCCGCCGGCTACGGCTGGACCTCGCCGGGCTGGGTGGGCAGCCTGCTGGCCATCGGCGGTTTCGTGCTCTGGTCGATCTCCCTGGCCGCCAGCCGCCGCCAGGAAAGGGCCGCCCTGCAGGGCGACTGCTGAGAAAGCGCCGCGCTGCCGTCCGGCTGTGGCCGGCAGCGCCCGCTGCGCGAGGTTGATGCGGATCAAGCCGTCGCCCCCTGCGCGGCGTACAAGTGGTTGCAGTCCACTTCCCCGCCGGCTCCGCCAGGAGGCTTCCATGCGCACGCAACTGCTGCACACCCGCGATGGCCACTGCTACGTCCAGCTCGACCAGTTCCGGGTGCCCTTCCACGACGAAACCCAGGCCCGCGACTACCTGGAGCGCCTGCAGCAACGCCTGGCCGCGCCCCACGCGCTGGCCGAGGCCCGTCGCCGCGACGTCGCGCAACGGCGCCAGGGCGGCTGAGCGCCTGCTATCAAGGACGACGCGCCGTGGGCCCGTCGTCCTTCTGCTGTTCCACCCAGAGCGAGCGCGGGTCGCAGATGATCCGCGACGGGTTGCCGATGGACACCAGGCACACGCGGTTCTCCCAGCGGTCCCAGAGGAACACGTACTGGGCGTCACCGCCGGCGGGGGTGTAGCGCAGCATCATCCAGGCCACCACGGCGATGGCCCAGAGCGACAGCAGCAGGGCGAGGAACGCGACCATCTTCATGGCCGCGCGCCTCAGGGCCGGACCGCGAGAATGCCCGAATGCACCCGGTACAGCGCCTGTTCGGTGGTGCTGCCGATGATCTTCGCCAGGCCCGGGCGGTAGAGGGTGCCCATGACCACCACGTCGAAGCATTTCTCGTTGGCGAATTCGCTGATGACCTGGGTGGCCGCGCCCTTGACCAGGTGCTGGTAGGGCCGGCCGACGCCAAAGCGCTCGCCGATGCGGTCCATGCGCTGGCGCGAGCGGCCGCTCATCTGCTCGGCGACTTCCGGCGACCAGGCCACGGGCCCGGCGGCATAGGCCAGGTAGCCGCTGGCCAGGTCATAGGCCTGCAGCAGGTGCAGCTCGGCGCCGCACTGCCGGGCCAGGGCCTGCGCCGACTCGACGATGTGGTCGTTGAGCTGGTCGACGAGCACGTCGTCCTGGGACAGGTCCAGCGCGGCCAGCACCCGCTGCGGGCGCGGGTTGTCGGCGGTGCTGACCAGGTGCAACGGCACCGGGCAGCGGCGCAGCAGTTGCCAGTCCAGCGGCGTCATGATCGCCCGGCTCAGCGCCGGCTCGTACTGGCTGTCCTTCACCACCAGGTCGATGCCATGCAGCTCCACCAGGCGCAGCGCCTCCTCCAGCGGGTTCTCGGTCCAGATCGCCTCGACGCCGACCTCGATGCCCTGGGCGCGCAGCTCCCCGGCGCGTTCCTCCAGCCAGCGCTCCTGGCGCAGGCGGGTTTCTTCGCGGGCGCGGGTCTGCAGCACGCTGTCGAGCACGCCCAGGCCGACCGGCAGGGCATCCAGGGTGACCATGTGCAGATGGCCGCCACCGGCCAACGCCAGGGCCTTGGCCCGCGCCATGGCGGCGGAGTCACGGAGCAGGGGATCGCAGATCAGCAGCAGGCGCGTGTAGGCGTTCATGGGGGACCTCCGGAGGGGGACAGGGGTTGTGCCCTAAGCCTGCGCCTTCGCCACCGCCGGCCCCTTGATGTGCATCAAACGCGCCGCAGCGCCTGCCAACCGGCGGCGAACCCGGCTAGTCGCCGGCCGGCGCCCGGGCGCTGCGCATTTCCCGGGAGACCTGGTTCTGGATGGCGTAGGCCGGGTCTTCCAGGGCGCTGAAGTTGCGCACGTACTGGCGGGCGAAGCCGTCCACGCCCAGCTCGCGGTACTGCTGCACGTGCTTGAGCTCGTGGGCCCAGAGGGCCAGGTTGTGCAGCGCGTCGTCCTCGTTGCGGAACACCACCACGTCGATCAGCGTCACGGCGACCACGTCCTGGTTCTGCAGCATGGCGCTGGCGGCGTCGACGTCCTGGCCCTGGCCGACGCGATAGCGCACCGCCTGCAGCAGGTCGTCCGGGTACCAGGCCTGCAGTTGCGCGCGCAGGTCCAGCGGCAGCGGCTGCACGCCGGCGGCCACCATGCGCTCGCGGGACTGGCTGAGCCACTGCGCCAGGGCGGGTGCCGCGACGTTGCGGGCATCTTCCTGGAGCACGCCGAACACCCCATCGGGGTCGGCCACGCAGATGCAGCCGCCCAGGCAGACCTCCGACTGCCCGGCCGGGCAGGCATACAGCGCCGCGCTGGCGCTGAGGCCGGCGGCAAGGAGCAGTGAAAGCAGCGGACGCGACGGACGGGACTTCGACAAGCGGGGCTCCTGGGTTCGGGCAGGCGGGCGAGTATACCCGTGTTGTTTCAGACAACGGCGGTGGGGGGTTAGCTCCCGGGAATGCCCCGGTGGTCAGCGGCGTTTCACGTGGGGCGCATAACGCCTATGGCGTTATCCGCCGTTTGGCCTTGGCTTCCGGCGGCGCCAGGGTTGACCTTGGCGTTGGCTATGGCTCCGGTGTATCGGCGGATAACCGCGAACGGTTATTCGCCCTACGCTCCATGCAAGTACAGTCGTAGGGCCTTATCCGCGATAACCGGAGCCTCCGGCGCGGATCGCGGATAAGATCCTACGCCACCCCACCCACGCCATTCCAATGTAGGAGCGCGCCCTGCGCGCGAATCGCGGGCAGGGCCCGCTCCTACAGGTTGACGCCGAACGGCACCCTCTCCCGCTTGCGGGAGAGGGCTGGGGTGAGGGTGCTCTACGGCCGCAACCGCAGCGGATCCACCAACCCCGCAGCAATAGCCATCCCCACCAGGTCGGCCAGGGTCTGCGCCTGCATGCGCTTCATCACCCGCGCGCGGTACAGGTCCACGGTCTTCACGCTGATATCCAGTTGCTCCGCCACCTCGCGGTTGGTGTAGCCGCGCACCAGCGGCAGCAGCACGTCGCGCTCGCGCGGGGTGAGCGCGGCGAGGCGTTCGTCCACCTCGCCCAGGCCGGCCTGCGAGGCGTGCTGGCGGGCGCGGGATTGCAGGGCCTGCTGCACGCTGTCGAGCAGCAACTGCTCGTTGTAGGGCTTCTCGATGAAGTCCAGCGCGCCGGCCTTGAAGGCGCGGATGACGATGGGCACGTCGGCATGGCCGCTGACGAAGATCACCGGCAGCTCCAGGCCGCGCCGGCGCATTTCCTCCTGCACGCTCAGGCCGCCCAGGCCGGGCATGCGCACGTCCAGCAGCACGCAGCCGTGGGCGTCGGCCGGGCAGGCTTCGAGGAAGTCGCGGCCGCTGGTGAAGGGCAGCGCCTTCAGGCCCACCGACTCGAACAGCCAGACGGTGGACTCGAGCATGCCCGGGTCGTCGTCCACCACGTACACCACCGCTTCTTGCGGTACTTCCATGCCCTGCTCCCGTGTTTTTTCCATCATGCCTTGCCCCCTTCGCCGGCCGCCGGCAGCCGGCACTCCAGGCGCAGGCCGTCGGCCGCCGGGCGCGCGTCCAGGGTGCCGCCGAAGCCTTCGACCATGCCGCGGCTCATCGACAGCCCCAGGCCCAGGCCGTCCGGCTTGCTGCTGTAGAAGGGCGTGAACATGCGCCCCAGCGTCTCTTCGTCGGCCCCCGGGCCGTTGTCTTCCACCCACACGCAGAGCCGGCCGTCCGCCTCCAGCGCCGAGCCGATGGCGATGGCCGAAGGCGCGCCGGCGTGGCGCTCGCGGTTGGCCTCGATGGCGTTGCGCAGCAGGTTCAGCAGCACCTGTTGCAGCAATACTCGGTCGGCGTAGACCGGCGGCAGATTCTCCGCCAGCGCCTGGCCGATGGCTACCCCGCCCTGCCCCGCTTCCCAGGCGCACAGGCCGAGGGACTCGCGCACCAGCTCGTTGACGTCCAGCGCCTGCAGGCGGCGCTGGCCCTTGCGCAGGAAGGCGCGCAGGCGGCGGATGACTTCCGAGGCGTGGTTGGCGTGTTCGGTGATGCGCGCCAGGCCCTGGGCCACGCGCTGCGCCGCTTCCGGGTTGCTGCCCAGGGCCGCCAGGTAGCGCTGGCTGGCGCCGGCGTAGTTGACCACCGCGGCCAGCGGCTGGTTGATCTCGTGGGCGATGCCCGAGGCCAGTTCGCCGAGGGTGACCAGGCGCGCGCTGTGGGCCAGTTCGTCCTGGTGGCGGCGCTGCTGGTGTTCGCGCAGTTCGCGCTCGGTCATGTCGCGGGCCACCAGCGAGTAGTAGCGCTCGCCGCCGGCCGCGCGGTGGCCCAGCAGCACCAGCGACACCGGCACCGGCGCGCCATCGCCCAGCGGCCGCAGCTGGCCCTCGGCGCGCCACACGCCCTGGCTGTCGGCCGCCTTCCAGCCCTCCTCCGCCAGGCGTTGCAGCAGGGCTTCGTCGAACAGCCCGGCAAGGCTTTCCGGCAGGCTATCCTCGCCCAGGTTCAGCGCCTTGCGCGCCGCCGGGTTGGCGTAGTTGGGGCGGGCGCCGGCATCGACGAACAGCACCAGGTCGGCGTTGGCCTCCACCACCTCGGCCAGGCGCCGGCGGTTCTCCTCGACGCGCACCCGCGCGGTGATGTCGCGGGACACGCTGACCACCTCCACCACCGCCCCGGTGTAGGTCTCGCGGATGGCGCGGCTGGCGGTCTCGAACCACAGGTAGTGGCCGTCGCGGTGGCGCAGGCGGTAGGTCAGGGTCGCGTAGCCGTCCTGTTCCAGGGCGTCGCGGGTGTGGCGGGCCACGCGCTTGCGGTCGTCCGGGTGCAGCAGCGGCAGCACCGACTGGCCGCGCATCTCCTCCGGCCAGTAGCCCAGCAGCGGCCAGGACGAGGGCGAGGCGTCGAGGATGACGCCGTCGAGGGTGCGCCGCGAAATCAGGTCGCTGGTGTTCTCGATGATCTGCCGGTACAGCCGCCGCGCCTGGGCCGCCTCGCGCTCGCCCTGGATCTGCGCGCTGGCCTCGCGGCCGCGCACCAGCACCTCGGCCTGGCCGGCGTCGGGGATGAAGCTCCAGAGGAAGTGCCGGCCGCCCTGCTCGCTGGGCGCGTCCTGCACCGCGCGGGCCTGGGCCAGGCAACTGCGCAGCAGCTCGCGGTGGTTGCTCGGCAGCAGCTCGCGCACGTCGTCCAGGCCCAGTCCGGCGGCCAGGCCATGCAGGGCCGGGTTGCCGTCGAGCAACTGCCCGTCGCCATCCAGCAGCAACGCCGGCAGCGGCTCGGCGGCCAGCAACGGCGCGGTGCGGCGGGCGCCTCCGGCCAGCGCCATTACTTCACCCAGCAGCTCGCCAACCCAACCCAGCCAGGGCGTGGCGGCGGCATCCCGCGCGGCCAGCAGCAACAGCCCGGGTTCGCCGCCCAGGGCCAGGTTCAAGGCCAGGCCATGGCTCCAGCCGGCGCGGCGCAGGCGCCCGCCCAGCCAGCCGGGCAGCGCCAGCAGTTCGTCCAGGGGCATGTCGCGGCGGCCGGCGAAGGCGGCATGCAGGGCCTCGTCGTTGGCCTGCAGCGGGTCGCCGGCACCGGGCGGCAGGCGTTCATCGCCGAGCGCCTCGTAGCTGCGCGAACGCGGCCGCCAGGCCAGGTAGAGCGCGCGCTCCAGGGGCGCACGGGCGCGGCACAGGGCGAGCAGCGCATCGGCCTGGGCGGCCGCCGGCGCGGGCTCGCGGAGCAGGCGCACCAGGGTGTTGAGTTCAGGCATGGAGGCAGTTCCGGGTGCTTTTATTTGAATATAGTATTTATACCATAAGCATATGGTTGTACTTCCATAACTATCTCGGCATTGCTATAAATCGCCCCATCAGCCGCCCGACCCGCCTGCGGGCAGCCAAGAACAATGAGCTAACAATCAGCCACAGGGTGTCCATATGTCGATCTTCGAACAGGGTCTCGCGCCTGCCTCGGTCAACCATACCGCGCTGACCCCGCTGAGCTTCATCGAACGCACCGCCAGCGTTTACCCCGACCGTACCGCCGTGATCCACGGCAGCCTGCGCCGCACCTGGCGCGAAACCTACCAGCGTTGCCGCCGCCTGGCCTCGGCCCTGGCCTGGCGCGGCATCGGCCGTGGCGACACCGTCGCGGTGATGCTGCCCAACACCCCGCAGATGCTCGAAGCGCACTTCGCCATCCCGATGATCGGCGCGGTGCTCAACACCCTCAACGTGCGCCTGGACGCCGAGGCCATCGCCTTCATGCTGCAGCACGGCGAGGCCAAGGTGCTGATCACCGACCGCGAGTTCCACGACGTGATCCGCGCCGCCCTGGGCATGCTCGACCACCCGCCGCTGGTGATCGACGTCGACGACCCGGAATACGGCGAGGGCGAGCCGGTCAGCAGCCTGGACTACGAGGCCCTGCTGGCCGAGGGCGACCCCGAGTACGCCTGGGCCTGGCCGCGCGACGAGTGGGACGCCATCTCGCTGAACTACACCTCCGGCACCACCGGCAACCCCAAGGGCGTGGTCTACCACCACCGCGGCGCCTACCTGAACTCGCTGGGCAACCAGATGACCTGGTCCATGGGCCAGCACCCGGTGTACCTGTGGACCCTGCCGATGTTCCACTGCAACGGCTGGTGCTACCCCTGGACGGTCACCGCACTGGCCGGCACCCACGTGTGCCTGCGCCGCGTCGACCCGCAGAAGATCCTCACCCTGATCCGCGAGCACCGCGTCAGCCACATGTGCGGCGCGCCCATCGTGCTCAACGCGCTGATCAACATGCCCGACTCGGCCAAGGCCGCCATCGACCACCCGGTGCACGCCATGGTCGCCGGCGCCGCGCCGCCGGCCAAGGTCATAGGCGCGGTGGAGGAAATGGGCATCCGCGTCACCCACGTCTACGGCCTCACCGAGGTCTACGGCCCGGTCACCGTGTGCGCCTGGCACGAGGAGTGGGACGAACTGCCGCTGGACGAGCGGGCCAGGATCAAGTCGCGCCAGGGCGTGCGCTACCCGACCCTGGAGGGCGTGATGGTCGCCGATCCGAAGACGCTGGAGCCGGTGCCGCGCGACGGCCAGAGCGTCGGCGAGATCTTCATGCGCGGCAACACCGTGATGAAGGGCTACCTGAAGAACCCCAGCGCCACCGAGGAAGCCTTCGCCGGCGGCTGGTTCCACACCGGCGACCTGGCCGTGTGGCACCCCGACGGCTACGTGGAGATCCGCGACCGGTTGAAGGACATCATCATCTCCGGCGGCGAGAACATCTCCACCATCGAGGTCGAGGGCGTGCTGTTCCGCCACCCGGCGGTGCTGGAAGCGGCCGTGGTGGCGCGCCCGGACGAGCGCTGGGGCGAAACCCCGTGCGCCTTCGTCACCCTCAAGGCCGGCCATGCCGACACCGAGGCGGCGCAGATCATCGCCTTCTGCCGCGAACACCTGGCGGGCTTCAAGGTGCCCAAGACCGTGGTCTTCACCGAGCTGCCGAAGACCTCCACCGGCAAGGTGCAGAAATTCGTCCTGCGCGACTGGGCCCAGAAGCTCTGACCTCCCCTTCCCACTTGCGATAGCGCCCCGGCCAGGCCGGGGCGCCGAGGTACATTCATGCCCGACTACAAGGCTCCGCTGCGCGACATGCGCTTCCTGCTCACCGACGTGTTCGACGCCCCGGCCCTGTGGCGCCGCCTGCCGGCCCTGGCCGAACGGGTGGACGCCGACACCGCCGAGGCCATCCTCGAAGAAGCGGCGAAAATCACCGGCACCCTGCTCGCCCCGCTCAACCGCAGCGGCGACGAACAGGGCGCACAATGGAAGGACGGCGCGGTCAGCACCCCAGCGGGCTTCCGCGAGGCCTACGCCACCTACGCCGAGGGCGGCTGGGTCGGCCTGGCCGGCAACCCGGACTTCGGCGGCCTGGGCATGCCGAAGATGCTCTCGGTGCAGTTCGAGGAGATGGTCTACGCGGCCAACGCCAGCTTCGCCCTCTACTCCACCCTGTCCGCCGGCGCCTGCCTGGCGCTGGACGCCCACGCCAGCGAGGCGCTGAAGCAGAAGTACCTGCCGGCCATGTACGAAGGCCGCTGGGCCGGCTCCATGTGCCTGACCGAACCCCACGCCGGCACCGACCTCGGGCTGATCCGCACCCGCGCCGAACCCCAGGCCGACGGCAGCTACAAAATCAGCGGCACCAAGATCTTCATCACCGGCGGCGAGCAGGACCTGACCGAAAACATCATCCACCTGGTGCTGGCCAAGCTGCCGGATGCGCCGGCCGGCTCGCGGGGCATCTCGCTGTTCCTCGTGCCGAAAGTGCTGGTGGGCGACGACGGCTCCCTCGGCGCGCGCAACCCGGTCAACTGCGGCTCCATCGAACACAAGATGGGCATCAAGGCCTCGGCCACCTGCGTGATGAACTTCGACGGCGCCACCGGCTGGCTGATCGGCGAGCCGAACAAGGGCCTGGCGGCGATGTTCACCATGATGAACTACGAGCGCCTGTCCATCGGTATCCAGGGCATCGGCTGCGCCGAGATGTCCTACCAGGCCGCCGTGGGCTACGCCCGCGAGCGCATCCAGAGCCGCGCGCCGACCGGCCCGGTGGCCAAGGACAAGGCCGCCGACCCGATCATCAATCATCCCGACGTGCGCCGCATGCTGCTGACCATGAAGGCCCTGACCGAGGGCGGCCGCGCCTTCGCCACCTACCTCGGGCAGCAGCTGGACATCGCCAAGTACGGCGACAACGCTGAAGAGCGCAGCCGCGCCGAAGGCCTGGTGGCGCTGCTCACCCCGGTGGCCAAGGCCTTTTTCACCGACACCGGGCTGGAAAGCTGCGTGCACGGCCAGCAGGTGTTCGGCGGCCACGGCTACATCCGCGAATGGGGCCAGGAACAGCTGGTGCGCGACGTGCGCATCGCGCAGATCTACGAAGGCACCAACGGCATCCAGGCCCTGGACCTGGTCGGGCGCAAGGTGCTGGCCAACGGCGGCGAGCTGCTGGCGCTGTTCGCCGGGGAAATCCGCGCCTTCGCCGAGGCCGCGGCGGACGACGAGTTCAGCACCCCGCTGCTGGAAGCCCTGGACCAGTTGGAAGCCCTTACCCGGCAACTCCAGGAGCGCGCCAAGGAAAACCCGCGCGAACCCGGCGCCGCGGCGGTGGACTACCTGCACCTGTTCGGCTACACCGCCTACGCCTACATGTGGGCGCGCATGGCCCGCGCCGCCAGCGGCCAGGCCGATGACTTCCACCAGGGCAAGCTGGCGACGGCGCGTTTCTATTTCGCCCGCCTGCTGCCGCGTACCCAGTCCCTGGCCAGCGCGGTGCGGGCTGGCAGCGGAAGCCTCTATGGGCTGGAGGCCGAGCAGTTCTGATTCCCTGTTGAGCGTGTTGCGCGGCCAGTCCTTCGGGGTGTGCCGCGCTTTTTTATTTTTGGCGAACGGTGCCAGCCGGTAGCAGTTGTGTTCGGGATGAACGCCGTCCCCTCACCCCAACCCTCTCCCAGAGGGAGAGGGGGCTAGTCCGTGCCGAGAGAAGGAATGGTTTCAGCCGGGGACCATCAGTGTTGCCGACTAACTCCGAAATACCCGAGCACTCCGAACAGTCCCCTCTCCCTTCAGGGAGAGGGTTAGGGAGAGGGCGCTCTGCAGCACAGGCACCACCCACGACCGGCAGAACACCGTTCGCGAGCAAGCTCGCTCCTACCCCCCAAACCCCGGCGTAGAATGACCCTCCCAGCGACCCACCGACGCCCGCCATGCCCCTAGACGACCAGACCCTCCGCGACATCTCTCGCCTGACCCTGCAGCACTACCAGGCCACCGCCGAGGCCTTCCGCGAAGGCACTCGCGACCATGACGTCAGCCAGAACATCGCCGCCCTGCTGCGGCACATCCACGGCCAGCCGCCCTTTGCCCTGCTGGATTTCGGCTGCGGCCCCGGCCGCGATCTGTGCACCTTCAAGGCCCTGGGCCATGCGCCGGTGGGCCTCGACGGCTGCCCGGACTTCGTGGAAATGGCCCGCCAGGCCAGCGCTTGCGAGGTGTGGCTGCAGGACTTCCTGGCGCTGGATCTGCCGGCGGCGCGCTTCGATGGCATCTATGCCAACGCCAGCCTGTTCCACGTGCCGCGCCAGGAATTGCCGCGGGTACTGGGCGAGATGCGCGCGGCGCTCAAGCCCGGCGGCGTGCTCTTCGCCTCCAACCCGCGCGGGGACAACGCCGAGGGCTGGAACGGCCCGCGCTACGGTGCCTATCACGACTGGGATAACTGGAAACAGCTGCTCGAAGCAGCGGGCTTCGAGCAGCTGGAACACTACTACCGGCCCGCCGGGCTGCCGCGCGAGCAGCAGCCCTGGCTGGCCAGCGTGTGGCGGCGCGTCGGTTAGCTGCCCTTGGCGGCCCAGGCGTTGAAGCGCAGTTCCAGCTCCTCGCCGTGGTCCACCCAGAAGGCGAAGTCCACCGGCACCGCCTGCTCCAGGTTAGCCGGCGCGGTGTTCAGGCGCTCCACCAGGGCCGGGTCGACCAGCGCGTTGGTCCTGGTATTGACCGAGCCATAGCCCAGCTTCACCGTGTGGATCTTCTGCTGCTCCGGGCGCAGCGAGAAGGCGATGAAGTCCTCCGCCTCCTGCTTGTTCGGGCTGCCCTTGGGGATGGCCCAGGAATCGATGGCGTAGAGGCTGTCGTTCCACACCACCTTCATCGGCGCGCCCTCTTCCTGGGCGGCGAACACCCGGCCGTTGTAGGCGGTGCTCATCACCACGTCGCCGCTGGCGAGGAACTGCATGGGCTGGGCGCCGGACTCCCACCACTGGATCGACGGCTTGATCTGGTCCAGCTTGCGGAAGGCGCGGTCGACGCCTTCGGGGGTGGCCAGCACCTTGTAGATATCCTGCCGGGGTACGCCGTCGGCCAGCAGGGCGATCTCCAGGCTGTACTTGGCGCCCTTGCGCAGGGCGCGCTTGCCGGGGAATTTCTTCGTGTCCCAGAAGTCCGCCCAGCCCGTGGGCGCGGCAGAGAGGTGCTTGCTGTCGTAGGCCATGACCATCGACCACACCAGCAGGCCGGCGCCGCAGTCGGAGAAGGTGCCCGGCACGAAGTCGGCGGCATTGCCCAGGCGCGCCGGGTCCAGCTGCTCGAACAGGCCCTCGTCGCAGCCGCGCAGCAGCTCCGGGCCCTCGATCTGGACCACGTCCCAGTTGACGCTGTGGGTGTCGACCATGGCCTTGATCTTGCCCATCTCGCCGTTGTACTCGCCGGCGATCACCTTGTTGCCGGTGGCCTGCGTGAAGGGCTTGTAGAAGGCTTCGGTCTGCACATCCTTGCTGGTGCCGCCGAAGGAGATCACGCTCAGGTCGGCCGCCATGGCGCCGGACGCCAGGCCCATGAGCAGGGCCGCCGCTATCGGGTTCTTCATTTCCACCTCTTGGCTTTGTTGTTGGCAGATTGCAAGCACGCTAGGCGCCCGGCCTCTGCGGGCCGGGACGCAGGCGAAGGGATCAGCTGCGGTAGTCGGCCGCGCCGTCCTCGATCAGGCGCAGGGCCGACTCCCAGGCCAGCAGATGCAGGCCGCCGGCCAGGGCTTCCTCCTCCTGCACGGCGACGCGCTCGCGCACCGCTTCGGGCGGGTAGCGCAGCTGGCGGCCGCCGGCCAGGGCCTGGACCTGGGCCTGGCAGGCGCGTTCGAGGAAGTAGATCTGGTTGAAGGCCTCGGCGATGCAGCGCCCGGTGGCCAGCAGGCCGTGGTTGCGCAGGATCATCGCCATGTGCGGGCCGAGGTCGCGGACCAGGCGCGAGCGTTCGTCCGGGTCCAGGGCGATGCCCTCGTAGTCGTGGTAGCCCAGGCGGTTGTGGTACTTGAGCGCGTGCTGGCTGATCGGCAGCAGGCCCTCTTCCTGGGCCGACACGGCGATGCCGGCGGCGGTGTGGGTGTGGATCACGCAGGCCACGTCCGGGCGCGCGGCGTGCACCGCCGAGTGGATGTTGAAGCCGGCGCGGTTGACGCTGCCCGGGCCGAAGCGCGGGTCGATGACGTCGCCGGCGTGGTCGACCTTGACCAGGTCGGAAGCGCGCATCTCGTGGAACATCACGCCGTAGCGGTTGATCAGGTAGTGCCCCGGCTCGCCCGGTACGCGGGCGGAGATGTGCGTGTCGATGTGGTCGGTCCAGCGGAAGTGCGCAACCAGCCGGTACAGCGCGGCGAGGTCGCAGCGCGCCTGCCACTCTTCGGCGGAAATACTCGCGGGGTCGATGCTGTAAGCTGTGTCGCGCATGGCAATTCCTTGTTATCAGGCTTGCGCGGCTTGGCTGCCGCGTCGTGCCCCGCAGTGTGCTGGGCCGCCCGCCCGGCCGCCATGCACAGGGGCGCTGGAGTGCCTGCAGTGCTGTTATGGCCGCGCGGCCTGTACAGTTTCCGTTTCCCTTCCACCGGACGCTTCGATGCTGTTGCTCGACCCCACTAGCGAAACGCCCCTGGTCACCCAGATCGTCGACGGCATCGCCCAGGCCATCGACGAGCAGCGCCTGCGCCCCGGCGCCAAGCTGCCCTCCATCCGCCGGTTCGCCCAGACCCATGGGGTGAGCCACTTCACCGTGGTCGAGGCCTACGACCGCCTGGTGGCGCGCGGCTGCCTGAACGCCGTGCCCAACGCCGGCTTCTACGTGCGCGGCCCGCTGCCCGGGGAAACCGCCGACGAGCAGGCCGCGCCGGAATTCGACTTCGACGCCCACCTGCTGCTGCACAAGGTGTTCCAGCCCCTGGGCATGGAACTGCGCCCCGGCGTCGGCCTGCTGCCCGAGCACTGGCTGGATGGCGAAGGCCTGCTGCGCGGCCTGCGCACCCTGGCCCGGGAGGAACCGGCGCAGTTCGGCAACTACGGCCACAGCAAGGGCAACCCGCGCCTGCGCGGCAAGCTGGCCGACCGCCTGGCCGACGCCGGGGTGGCCGCCAGCCCCGAGCAGATACTGCTGACCAGCGGCGCCAGCCAGGCCCTGGACCTGGCCGTGCGCTACCTGGTGCAGCGCGGCGACCCGGTGCTGGTGGACGAGCCCGGCTACCACAACCTGTTCCTCAACCTGCGCCTGCAGGGCGCCAACCTGTTGGGCGTGCCGCGCAGCGCCGACGGCCTGGACCTGGAGCGCCTGGAGCAGCTGGTGCGCGAATACCGGCCCAGGGTCTACTTCACCCAGGCGCGGCTGCAGAGCCCCACCGGCGCCAGCCTGTCCCTGGCCGCCAGCCACCGCCTGCTGCAGCTGGCGGAGAAGTACGACTTCCTGATCGTCGAGAACGACATCTACGCCGACCTCGACCCCGCCGGCCAGCTGCTGCTGGCCAACCTCGACCAACTGGCGCGGGTGATCTACATCGGCAGCCTGTCCAAGGTGATCGCCCCGGCGCTGCGCGTGGGCTTCATCGCCGCCCACCCGGAGCTGATCGAGGAACTGCTGCCGCTGAAGATGGTGGCCGGGCTGACCAGCTCGGAGCTGACCGAGACTCTCGCCCTGGACATCCTCCTCCAGGGCCGCCAGCGCAAGCACGTGCGCCAGCTCCGCGAACAGCTCGGCGAGGCCCACGACAGCGTGGCCCGGCGCCTGGAGGCGGCGGGGCTGGAGCTGTTCCACGAACCGCGCGCCGGGCTGTTCCTCTGGGCCCGGCACCGCGCGGTGGCCGACGCCACCCAACTGGCCGAACGGGCCAAGGAAGCGAAGATCCTGCTGTTCCCCGGCCAGTTGTTCATGCCCGACGGCCGCCACGTGCCCTGGCTGCGTTTCAACGTCGCCCACTCGCTGGACGAACGGCTCTACGCCTTCCTCTCCCGCCAGGACGAGCTTTCGTAGGATGGGTTGAGCGGAGCGATACCCATCCTACGAAGAGCGCCCCGGTCCAGCCGGCAAGACACCGGCGGATATCGCCAGGCGCCGCGCCAGCGCTTAGACTTGCCGCCCATCATGAACCAGCCAAGAGAACACCATGGGCGCCCAGTGGAAAGCCAAACATAAGGAAGCCGCCGCCAACGCCAAGGGCCGCGTCTTCGGCAAACTCGCCAAGGAAATCATGATCGCCGCGCGCAATGGCGCCGATCCGGACATGAATCCGAAACTGCGCCTGGTGGTCGAGCAGGCCAAGAAGGCCTCGATGCCGCGCGACACCCTGGAGCGTGCCATCAAGAAAGGCGCCGGCCTGCTCGACGGCGGCGCCAGCTTCGAGCGCGTGGTCTACGAAGGCTTCGCCCCGCACCGCGTGCCGGTGATCGTCGAGTGCCTGACCGACAACGTGAACCGCACCGTGGCGGAAATCCGCGTGCTGTTCCGCAAGGGCCAGTTGGGCGCCTCCGGTTCGGTGGCCTGGGACTTCGACTACCTGGGCATGATCGAAGCCACCCCGGCCAGCAGCGACGCCGACGCGGAACTGGCCGCCATCGAGGCCGGCGCCCAGGACTTCGAGGCGGGCGAGGAAGACGGCGATACCCTGTTCCTCACCGACGCCACCGACCTGGACGCCGTCTGCCGCGCCCTGCCCGAACACGGTTTCACAGTCGCCTCGGCCAAGCTTGGCTACAAGGCGAAGAACCCGGTGAGCCTGTCCGGCGCGGAGCTGGAGGAAGTCGAAGCCTTCCTCGACGCCCTGGACGGCAACGACGACGTGCAGAACCTCTACGTCGGCCTGGCCTGACTCCACGCGCCGGGTTCCCGGGGGCGTAGGGCGTATAACCGTTCGCGGTTATACGCCGCTACACCTTCTTCATCGCCAACGCCATGGCTGAACCATGGTGATGGGTATCGCTTCGCTCAACCCATCCTACGGGACAAGCGGATCTCATCCGCGAAACGCAGCGCAATGCCCAGGCTCGCCCCCAGGCGGGGTTCGACCAAGGCCAAACGGCGGATAACGCGGAGCGTTATTCGCCCTACGTTCCCCGCCCCATCAACACCGCCTGGCTCGCCTCGGCCTTCTCGCGGAGGAAGTCCCAGGTGGTGCGCATACGCGCGATGTCCTTGAGCTCCGTGGGCATCAGCATCCAGAAGGTCCGCACGAACTCGATCTCGTCCGCCAGCACCGGCTGCAACGTCGGGTCCTCCGCCGCGGCGAACGCCGGCAGGATGGCCAGCCCCGCGCCCTCGGCCACCGCGCGCTGCTGGGCCAGGATGCTGGTGCAGCGCAGGGCCATGTGCAGCGGCCGGCCGATCTCGTCCAGGTACTGCAGCTCCTTGCTGTACAGCAGGTCGTCGACGTAGCCCACCAGCGCGTGCTTGCGCAGGTCGTCGCGGTTGCGGATCGGCCCGCGCTCGGCCAGGTAGTCCCCGGCCGCGTACAGGCGCAGCACGTAGTCGGTCAGCCGGGTGATCAGGTAGGGCCCGCGGCCGGGGCGTTCCAGGGTGATGACGATATCCGCCTCGTGGCGCGACAGCTGCAGCGCCCGCGGCACCGCCAGCAGGTCCACGCCCAGGTGCGGGTGACGGCGGTTCAGCTCCACCAGCTGCGAGGTCAGCAGGGTCGAGCCATAGCCTTCTGTGGCGCCGATGCGCACCTTGCCCGAGAGGTTGTCCTCGGCCCCGGCCAGGCGCTTCTCGATCACCTTGCAGGCGCTTTCCATGGCCTCGGCCTGGGGCAGCAGGCCGTGCCCGGCCTCGGTCAGCCGATAGCCGGAAGGCTCGCGCACCAGCAGCTGCGCGCCGATGCTCTTTTCCAGCGCCTGCAGGCGCCGCGCCACCGTGGTGTGGTCCACGCCCAGGCGCCGCGCGGCCACGGTGAGCTTGCCGGCGCGGGAGAGTTCGAGGAAGAAACGCAGGTTGTCCCAGTCCATCGCCGGCTCCGAGTGTGCAAAAACGCAGAGCATGCTTGCACATCACCGCATTGAATTCATCAAAAATGCACTGCTAGGATCAATCCAACCGCCTTGAGGCATGCCCAAGGCCCATAACAACAAACCGCCGCAGGCTGGGAGTTCCGATGAGTACCACCACTACTGCCGTTCCCACGGTCAAACTCTTCATCGACGGCAAGCCCGTCGAGTCCACCAGCAGCGAATGGCGCGAGGTGATCAACCCCGCCACCCAGGAAGTCCTCGCCCGCGTGCCCTTCGCCACCGCCGAGGAAGTCGAGCGCGCCGTGGCCAGCGCCAAGGCCGCGTTCAAGACCTGGAAGAAAACCCCGATCGGCGCCCGCGCGCGCATCTTCCTCAAGTACCAGCAGCTGATCCGCGAGAACATGAAGGAACTGGCGGCCATCCTCACCGCCGAACAGGGCAAGACCCTGCCCGACGCCGAAGGCGATGTGTTCCGCGGCCTGGAGGTGGTCGAGCACGCCGCGGCCATCGGCAACCTGCAGCTGGGCGAGCTGGCCAACAACGTGGCCGGCGGCGTCGACACCTTCACCCTGCTGCAGCCGCTGGGCGTGTGCGCCGGCATCACTCCGTTCAACTTCCCGGCAATGATCCCGCTGTGGATGTTCCCGATGGCCATCGCCACCGGCAACACCTTCGTCCTCAAGCCCTCCGAGCAGGACCCGATGGTGACCATGCGCCTGGTCGAGCTGGCCCATGAGGCCGGCATCCCGCCGGGCGTGCTCAACGTCATCCACGGCGGCCCGGACGTGGTCAACGCCATCTGCGACCACCCGGACATCAAGGCCGTGTCCTTCGTCGGCTCCACCCGCGTCGGCACCCACGTCTACAACCGCGCCTCGCTGGCCGGCAAGCGCGTGCAGTGCATGATGGGCGCCAAGAACCACGCCGTGATCCTGCCCGACGCCAACAAGGAGCAGACCCTCAACGCCATCGCCGGCGCGGCCTTCGGCGCCGCCGGGCAGCGCTGCATGGCGGTTTCCGTGGCCATCCTGGTGGGCGAGGCCAACGAGTGGATCCCGGACCTCGTGGCCAAGGCCAGGACGCTCAAGGTCAGCGGCGGCACCGAGGCCGGCACCGACGTCGGCCCGCTGGTCTCCTGCGCCGCCCTGGACCGCGTCAGCGGCCTGATCGAGCGCGGCATCCAGGAAGGCGCCAAGCTGGAGCTGGACGGCCGCAACCCGCAGGTGGCCGGCTATCAGAAAGGCAACTTCGTCGCCCCGACCATATTCTCCGGCGTCAGCGCGCAGATGAGCATCTACCGCGAGGAAATCTTCGGCCCGGTGCTCTGCGTGGTCTCGGTGAAGACACTGGACGAGGCCATCGAGCTGATCAACGCCAATCCCAACGGCAACGGCACCGCCATCTTCACCCGCTCCGGCGCCGCCGCGCGGCACTTCAAGGAAGAGATCGACGTCGGCCAGGTGGGCGTCAACGTGCCCATCCCGGTGCCGGTGCCGCTGTTCTCCTTCACCGGCTCGCGCGGCTCCAAGCTGGGCGACCTGGGCCCCTACGGCAAGCAGGTGGTGCAGTTCTACACCCAGACCAAGACGGTCACCGAACGCTGGTTCGACGAGAACGAAGTGGGCGGCGCGGTGAACACCACCATCCACCTCAAGTAAGCCGCCAGAACCCGCCCGCGCGCCCCGCCGGCCAGGCCCCCCAGCAGGAAGCAGCGGGGCCACAGGCCACGCGCGGTGCGGGCCCTGTTCCCGACAACGACAACAAGGGGAAACCCCATGCGCATCGGCTTCATCGGACTCGGCAACATGGGCGGCCCCATGGCCGCCAACCTGCTCAAGGCCGGCTTCGACCTGAGCGTCTTCGACCTTTCCAGCGCCGCCGTGCAGGCAGCGGTAGCCCAGGGCGCCAAGGCCGTGGCCTCGCCGGCGGAACTGGCCGGCGCCGACGTGGAAGTGATCATCACCATGCTGCCCGCGGCGGCCCACGTGAAGCAGGTCTACCTCGGCGACCAGGGCCTGCTGGCCAAGGTGCAGCCCGGCGTGCTGCTGATCGACTCCTCCACCATCGATCCGCACAGCGCCCGCGAGGTCTCGGCGGCGGCCCAGGCCCACGGCAACCCGATGCTCGACGCCCCTGTCTCCGGCGGCACCGCGGGCGCGGCGGCCGGCACCCTGACCTTCATGGTCGGCGGCGAGGCGGCCGACTTCGAACGCGCCAGGCCGGTGCTGGCGGCCATGGGCAAGAACATCGTGCACTGCGGCGGCGCCGGCAACGGCCAGGTGGCCAAGGTGGCGAACAACCTGCTGCTGGGCATCAGCATGATCGGCGTGGCCGAAGCCATGTCCCTGGGCGTGAAGCTGGGCATGGATGCAGAAGTGCTGGCCGGCATCATCAACACCTCCAGCGGCCGCTGCTGGGCCTCGGAAGTGAACAACCCACTCACCGGCGCGCCGGCGGCCCGCGGCTACAGCGGCGGCTTCGGCACCGACCTGATGCTCAAGGACCTGGGCCTGGCCAGCGAGGCCGCCCGCCAGGTACGCCAGCCGGTGCTGCTCGGGGCGTTGGCGCAGCAGCTGTTCCAGGCGTTCAGCAACCAGGGGAATGGCCAGCTCGACTTCTCGGCGATCGTGAAGCTGTATCAGGAGGGGTGAGATCCTCTGCTCTCGTAGGAGCGAGCTTGCTCGCGAATGGAGTCAACCGGCGGTGGTGGTGCTTGAGGTTGACTCCGAACCCTCTCCCCAGCCCTCTCCCTGAAGGGAGAGGGGGCTTGTCCGTGCCGAGAGAGGGAATGGTTTCAGCCGGAAACCTCCGGTGTTGCCGGCTGACTCCAGAACACCCAGTTCTGCCCAACGGTCCCCTCTCCCTTCAGGGAGAGGGTTAGGGAGAGGGCGCTCTTCAGGGCCCACACCATTCCCAGCCCGGAACCCTGTTCGCGAGCAAGCTCGCTCCTACAAAAGCTCCACTCCCCTCCTGCACTCTGCGAAATTTCACACCCGACCTTTCCATTGAGCCCCTACAAACCCCGCCGGTAGGCTCTGCCCGTCACGGTCAATGCCGTGACACGGGTGTAGCAACCCGGATAGCTAAGGCGCGGTAGCGCCAGGCATTTCGATGCGCTGGCGCTTTTTCTCGCTTCTGTGGCGGGCCGCGCGGGGCAGGCTTTGGCCTGGCCGGTTCCTTGGCTCCGGTTTGCTACCCCCGCGCGGCCCGCCTCCCATTCCGGAAGGCGGTTCCTCACCCACTCGAGGAGCAATGGACATGCAATTTCCGGCCATCCGTGTGCATCGCCCTGCTGCCTCTCATCCGGAGGCAGACGATGCCTGACATGATCCCCCTCACCACCCTTTCCCAACCCCACGAGGACGTGCTCTACGTCAACCTGCAGGCCCCGGTGGACCATCTGATGGGCACCGCCGAACGTCGCCTGGAATCCCTCAGCGTGCTGCTGCGCCTGCTGGAAGACAGCGCCGACGAAATGCCCATGCCTTTGGGCGTGGCGCGCCTGTCCGCCAGCCTCGCGCCGCTGCTGGAAGAAGCGCGGCAGCTGTACGAACTGGCCGAACGCAAGGCCCGGCAGGTACAGGCCGGCGCCTGAGCCCACGGCGGAGGGCGCTGCGCCCTCCGCCCCCGCTGCCCCCGGCGGCCATCTCGGCTATGATGCGCGCTCTCCGTGTCCCCGCCTGGAAGCCCGCGCATGATCCTCCGCCCGCAAACCCCGACACTCTGGGTGCTGCTGTTCTCCCTCAAGGGCTCGATCATCCCGGCCATCTGGCGCAAGGTGCTCTACACGGTGCTGCTCAGCTCGCTGGTGGTGGCCACCCACGGCACCCTCTACCACTACAAGGTGGTGATCACCTCCACGCCCTTCACCCTCTGGGGCCTGACCCTGGCGATCTTCCTCGGCTTCCGCAACAACGTGGCCTACCAGCGCTTCTGGGAGGCGCGCACGCTCTGGGGCGAACTGCTGGTGGTGTCGCGCAACCTGGCGCGGCAGAGCCTGTCGCTGCTGCCCGGCCTGGACGACGCCGGGCGCCGCCTGCTGGCCCAGCGCCTGGCCGCCTTCGCCTACGTGCTGCGCGACCAGTTGCGCGAGCGCCCGCAAAGCGAAGACGCCCGCCGCCTGCTCGGCAGCGAACTGGCCGACGCCCTGGCGCACACGCCCGGCCCGGCCAGCGCCCTGCTCGCCCGCCTGGGCCGCGACTTCGCCGAAGCCGGCCGCCGCGCCAACGCCAGCGACATGCTGCTGGCCAACGTCGACCAGCAGGTCAGCCGCCTGTCCTACGTGCTCGGCGGCTGCGAGCGGATCAAGGGCACGCCCATCCCCTCCCCCTACATCCTGATGCTGCACCGCATCGTCCATGTGTACTGCTTCCTGCTGCCGTTCTGCCTGGTCGACAGCATCGGCTGGTTCACCCCGCTGGCGGTGTGCGTGCTGGCCTACACCTTCTTCGGCCTGGACGCCCTGGGCGACCAGATCGCCGACCCGTTCGACACCCAGCCCAACGACCTGCCGCTGGACGCCATGAGCCGCCACCTGGAGATCGCCGTCATGGAGATCCTCGGCGAAAGCGAGCTGCCGGCGCCGCTGGAGCCGGTCGATGGCCTGCTGCTCTGATCCGCGAGGACCATCCATGAACCACCTGCAAGACGTTCCCCTGGCCAAGGCCTACCTGCTGCTCAACCACGGCCCGTCCACGATAGTCACCAGCGAACACGAAGGCGTGGCCAACGTGATGGCCGCGGCCTGGGTGATGCCGCTGGACTTCGACCCGCCCAAGCTGATGCTGGTGCTGGACCGCAACACCTGGTCGCGGCACCTGGTGGAAGGCTCCGGCGCCTTCGTCATCCAGCTGCCCTCGCGGCGCCAGGCCGAACTCACCCTGGCGGTGGGCTCCAGCAACGGCGGCGAACTGGACAAGTTCGCCCGCTACGACATCGCCACCGCCCGCGCCCAACAGGTGCAGGCACCGATCGTCGAAGGCTGCCTGGCCTACCTGGAATGCAAGGTGATCGCCGAGCCACACAACCAGGAGAAGTACGACCTGTTCATCGCCGAGGTGGTGGCGGCCTATGCGGACGAGCGGGTGTTCTCGAAGGGGCGCTGGCATTTTCCGGACGAGGAGTCGCGGACCATTCATTACCAGGCGGGTGGGGCTTTCTTTGCGACGGGGGAGGCGTTTCAGGTGGTTAAGGCATAAAGAGCAAGAGCCCCTCACCCCAACCCTCTCCCGGAGGGAGAGGGGGCCGTTCGGCATGCTCTGATGGCCTGGCCTCAGCCGGTGGTGCAGGAGTGCTCTGATGCTTCAGCAGGCAGAGGGCAGCCCCCTCTCCCTCTGGGAGAGGGCCGGGGTGAGGGCAGCCGCGCTCAACCCCTACACCCAGCCCTACCCCCGCACCGCCGCCGAAACCACCCGCCCCCGCAAACTCACCCAACACCCCGGGGCCCCATCCCCCACGCTCATCGCCAGGTCATGCAACCGCGCCACCGCCGCCACCAGGCTCAGCCCCAGGCCATTGCCCGGCGTATGCCGGCTGCGCTCGGAACGGTAGAAGCGCCGCAGCACCGCCTCGCGCTCGTGCTCGGGAATCCCCGGCCCGTTGTCGCGCACCTGCACTTCCACCGAATCCTCACCCGCTTCCACCCGCACCTCGACACGCCCCTCGGCCGGGGTGAACTTCAGCGCGTTGTCCACCAGGTTGCTCAGGGCGTCGAACAGCAGGTGCGCGTCGCCCTGCAGCCAGGCCGGCTGCGCCGGGCAGCTGTAGCTCAGGTGCAGGCCGCGCTCCTCGGCCAGGGGCTCGAACAGCTCGACCACGTCGGCCGCCACCTGGGTCAGATCCACCGCGACGAAGCCGGTGCGCCGCGCACTGTCCTCGATCTCGGAGATGCGCAGCAGCGCGCGGAAGGTCAGCAGCAGGCCGTGGGCGTCCTCGATGGCCTGGTCGATGGCCGCGGCATACTCCTCCTTGCTGCAATCGCGCCGCTGCGCGCGCTCCAGGCCGGCGAGCAGGCGCGTCAGGGGCGTGCGCAGGTCGTGGGCGACGTCGTCGCACACGCCCTTCACCTCATGCATCAGCCGTTCGATCTCGTCGAGCATGCGGTTCACCACCACCGCCAGGCGGTCGACGTCGTCGGAGCTGCCGCGCACCGGCAGGCGCTCGCTGAGGTCGCCCTTGACGATCCGCTCGATGGCCCCGGTCACCGCGTCCAGGCGCTGCTGCGAGGTGCGCCCGGCGATGATCGCGCCGGCCAGGCCGAGGATCAGGATCAGCACCCCGCCGGAGGCCATGGCGCTGACCAGCAGTTCGTCGAATTCCAGCAGGTCCTGGATGTCCTGACCGATCACCAGCACCTCGCCCGAGGGCATGCGGTGGACGATGCCGCGCACCCGCCGCTCGCCGCCGGAGAGGCTGCGCCGGCTGAACTCGATGGGCGTGTCCAGCGCCGTGGTCGGCGGCTGCTCGGCGAGGGTGCCGGCCAGGCGCCGGCCGCTGGCGTCGAACAATGCCTGGGGGAAGTGCTGCTCGGGGTCCTTGGCCGCGTGCTCCTGCACCTCGCGCAGCAGTTCGGGCAACTCCAGGCCGGCGCGGTTGTGGATCTGCCGCGTCAGGTTGGCCTGCACCTCGGCGCGCAGGTAGCCGGCGGTGCGCCAATACACGTAGCCGAACAGCGCCAGCGAGGCCACGCCGAACAGCAGCAGGAACAGCAGCGCCACGCGGAAGCTGGTGGTGCGCGGAATCTCACTCAGGCGCCCGGAGAACATAGCCCGCCCCCCGCACGGTGTGGATCATCGGCGGCTCGCCGTCGACGTCGACCTTGCGCCGCAGGCGGCCGATGTGCACCTCGATGACGTTGGTGCGCTCGTCGTAGCGGTAGTTCCACACCGCCTCGAAGAGCATGGTGCGGGTGACGATCTGCCCGGCGTGGCGCGCCAGGTACTCAAGCAGCTGGTACTCGCGCGGCACCAGGTCGATCGACCGTTCGCCGCGGCGCACCGAACGGCGCAGCAGGTCGATGTCCAGGTTGCCGATGCGCAGGCGGCTGTCGCGCGCCTCGCCACCGCGCGCGGCGCGGCGGGTCAGGGCGTCCAAGCGGGCGGTCAGCTCGATGAACTCGAAGGGCTTGGTCAGGTAGTCGTCGCCGCCGGCGCGCAGGCCGCGCACGCGCTCGTCTAGGTCGGAAAGCGCGCTGAGGATCAGCACCGGCGTCTCCACCCCGGCCGAGCGCAGCGCGGTGAGCATGGCCAGGCCGTCCATGCCGCCGGGCAGCATGCGGTCCAGGACGATCACCGCGAAGCTTTCGCTCAGGGCCCGCACCAGGCCGTCGCGGCCGTTGCCGGCCAGGCTGACCTGGTAGCCGTGGTCGTGCAGCGCGGCGCCGATCTCGGCGGCGGTGGCGGGGTCGTCTTCGACGACGAGAACCTGGGTCATGGGCGCGGTCCGTGGCGGCAGCGGGAGGTGTTCGGCAGTATATTTTGTCTGGCGCGGGCGAACGTCGGCCTCGCGCCAAGATGAACAAAAGTTTAGGTGCAACCTTGAGAATCCTGGTCATCGAAGACGACCCGCAGACCGCCGGCTACCTGGTGCGGGGCCTGCGCGAGAGCGGCCACATAGTCGACGCCGCGGGCGATGGCGTCCAGGGCCTGGACCTGGCCCTGGAGAACCTCTACGACGCCCTGGTGGTGGACCGCCGCCTGCCCGGCCTGGACGGCCTGGAACTGGTGCGCCGGCTGCGCGCCGCCGGCTCCGACACCCCGGTGCTGATGCTCAGCGCCCTGGCCTCCACCCACCACCGCGTCGAGGGCCTGCAGGCCGGCTGCGACGACTACCTGGCCAAGCCCTACGCCTTCGTCGAAGTCCACGCCCGCCTGGCCGCCCTGCTGCGCCGCCCCGGCCGCCGCCTGCTCGGCGCGCGCCTGCAGGTCGGCGACCTGCAACTGGACTGCGAAGGCCGCGTGGCCCAACGCCAGGGGCACAGCATCGCGCTGCAGCAGCGCGAATTCCTGATCCTGGAAAAACTCATGCGCCACGCCGACCAGGTGGTGACCCGCGGCATGCTGCTGGAAAGCGCCTGGGACTACGACTTCGACCCGCGCGACAACGTCATCGACAAGCACATCCACCGCCTGCGGCAAAAGGTCGACCAGGGCTTCGGGCACCCGCTGATCCACACGGTCCCCGGCGCCGGCTACATGCTCAGCGAAACGCCGCCGGAACAGGCCGCTCCAAGGCGCTTTTCGTAGGATGGGTTGAGCGAAGCGATACCCATCGCCCCCCAACCGAACACCGGTCCTGCCGACGGGATCGCGGGCAGAGTCCGCTCGCGCGCCATTCCCATATAGAAGCGCGCACTGCGTGCGAATCGCGGGCAGGGCCCCCGCTCCTGCAAAACACCTCAGCGCAGCCTGCAAGCGTGCCTATAAGGGCCGCAACTCCACCACACCTGGCATTCAGGCCGCCCGATTCAATGGCCGAGCCCGCTCTATGCGGGCACGTCGCTCTGGCGAATTCAACGCCGCCCACAGGTCGTTGCGCCGCTGCAGGTTGAGCCAGAACTCCGCAGAGTTGCCGAATACCCGGGCCAGCATCAGGGCGGTATCGGCCGTCACTGCCCTCCGGTCGTTGCACAGTTCGTTGACCAGCTTGCGCTGCACCCCCATCGCTTCGGCGAGGCGGCCTTGGGTCAGGCCTAGCGGATCGAGGAACTCGCTGCTGAGCACCTCGCCGACGCTGACCGGCTTGCGTTCGGTGATGATCACGTTGCACCTCATCGGTACGAATGGTTGTCGAGGTAGACGTCCGAGGCTTCGCCTTTTTCGCCATCCCAATGAAAGACCAGGCGCCATTGGCGATTCACCCGGATCGAGTGGTATGCCCGCAGGCGCCCCTGCAAGCGCTCGAAATGGTTGCTGGGTGGGCTACGCAAGTCCGCGTCCGTGGTGGCGTCGTCGAGCATCTGCAGCTTGCGGAACAGGCGCTCCTGGATATCCGCGGGAATCTGCCGCGGCATCCTGTCCCGCACGAAGAACGCTTCCAGCCACGCATCCCTGAAACTCCCGATCATGGGCCGGCTTCCTTGAAGGGAAATGTACCGCGTCACGGTACAACCGGCAAAGCTCTGGAGTTGTCAGCCAACGGTTAGGCAAAAGCCGCAAAGCCAATCGGAAACCTCCCAAGCGCCACCTAAACTTTTATTCAGCTTGGGAAGAACCGCCCGGTAGCTACCCGGCGCTAGGCTCGTCCATCACAGCAGCCCGCAGCACGCGGGACGCAGAAGGACGAACCCATGCCCCCAACCACCGCCGGCGCCCTGCCCCGGCTGGCCGCCGCCCTTTCCCTGGCCCTGCTCGGGGCCTGTTCGCTGGTGCCGCAGTACCAGCGGCCCGGCGTGCCCGTCGCCAGCCACTGGGACAATGCCGCCGCGCCCGCCGCCCAGATGCCGCAGCAGTGGTGGAAGGACTATGCCAGCGCCGAGCTGGACAGCCTGATCCAGCGCGCCGGCAGCGACAGCCTCACTCTGCAGGCAGCAGTGGCGCGGGTCGACCAGGCCCGGGCCAGCGCCCGCGTCGCCGGGGCCGCGCTGTACCCGGACCTGAGCCTGGGCGGCAGCTACGTCCACGATCACGACAGCAGCAAGAACGCCCACGACCTCTATGCCCAGGCCAGCTACGAGCTGGACTTCTGGGGCCGCAACCGCGCCCTGGCCGACTCCGCCACGGCGCAGGCCCAGGCCACGGCCTATGACCTGGAGACAGCGCGCATCGGCCTGCAGGCGGACATCGCCGACAGCTACTTCCAGGTGCTCTCGCTGGACGAGCGCCTGGCCGTGGCCAGGCACATCGCCGACGACGCCGAGAACATCCTGCAACTGGTGCAGACGCAGTCGCGCCTGGGCTCTTCCTCCGACCTGGAGGTGGAGCAACAACGCAACGCCCTGCAGAACTTCCAGGCCAACGTCAGCGTCCTGGCCCAGCAGCGCGACGCCGCGCTCTACCAGTTGGCGGTGCTGGTGGGCGCCGCGCCCGAGGGCTTCGCCCTGCAGCACAGCGGCCTGGACGGCATCCAGCTGCCCGAGGCGCGCGCCGGGCTGCCGGCCAGCCTGCTGAGCCAGCGGCCGGATATCCAGGCCGCCGAGGCGCGGCTGGTCTCGGCCAACTTCGATGTCGGCGCGGCGCGCGCGGCCTTCCTGCCGAACATCTCCCTGGGCGCCCTCGCCGGCAGCGACGTGCATACCGGCGGCGGGCTCTGGCAGCTGGCCGCCAGCCTCAGCCAGCCGCTGTTCGACGGCGGCCTGCTGGAAGGCCAGTTGCAGGCCGACCGCGCCCACGCCCGCGAGCTGGTCGCCGACTACCGGCAGAACGTGCTCCAGGCCCTGCAGGACGTGGAGACGCAGCTCAGCGCCAACGCCCGCCTGGCGCAGACCCAGCGCATCGACCAGGCCGCCGTGGACTCGGCGCGCAAGGCCGCCGACCTGGCCCAGGTGCGCTATCGCCTGGGCAGCACCGACTTCCTCACCCTGCTGACCGTGCAGCGCACCCTGTACCAGGCCGAGGACAGCCTGCTGCAAGTGCGCCTGCAACGCCTGCAGGCCTCCGTCGGCCTGAACCGCGCCCTCGGCGGCGGCTTCCAGGCGCCGGCGGGCGCCGAACTGGCCAGCAATCAACCTTCCGCACAGGCGATTCGACCGTGAGCCCGTCCCAACCCTCCTCCCAACGGCGCTACTGGCGCCTGGCGTTCCTCTTCCTGGCCGTGGCGCTGGCCGCCTTCGCCTGGCGCCACTTCTCCGCCACCACGACGGCCAAGCCGGCCGAGGCGCCGGTGCCCGTGAGCCTGGGGGTGGCCGACCAGCGCGACCTGCCGATCTGGCTGCAGACCATCGGCACGGTGCAGGCGCTGAACGCGGTGGACATCAAGGTGCGGGTGGATGGAGAGCTGCAACAGCTGCACTTCCAGGAGGGCCAGATGGTCAAGGCCGGGCAACTGCTCGCCGAAATCGACCCGCGCCCCTACGCCGCCCAGGTGCTGCAGGCCAAGGCCAACAAGGCGCGCGACGAAGCGCAGCTGGCGGTGGCCAAGGTCAACCTCGAACGCGCCAGCAAGCTGGCCGCCGCCCATGCCGGGCCGAGCCAGGACGTGGACACCCTGCGCGGCCAGGTGGCCACCCTGCAGGCCACGATCCAGGCCGACCAGGCGGCGCTGGACACCGCCCAGCTGCAGCTCGGCTACACCCGCATCGCCGCGCCCTTCGCCGGGCGCACCGGGCAGCGCCTGGTGGACGCCGGCAGCATCGTCCACGCCAGCGACAACACCGGCCTGCTGACGCTCACCCAGATGGCGCCGATCTCCCTGGCCTTCAGCCTGCCCCAGGAGGACCTGGCCGAAGTGCTGCAGGCCAACGCCGGGCAGCCGCTGCAGGTCGAGGCGCTGAGCCGCGACGGCCGCCAGCACATCGCCACGGGGCGGCTGAGCTTCATCGACAGCCAGGTCTCCAGCGGCAACGGGCAGATCCTGTTCAAGGCCGACTTCGCCAACGCCGACGGCAAGCTCTGGCCCGGCGAACTGCTCAGCGTGCGCCTGCTGCTGCGCACCGAGAAGGCCGCCACCGTAGTGCCGGCCAGCGCCGTGCAGCAAGGCCCGCAGGGCAGCTTCGTGTACGTGGTGGGGCGCGACCAGCAGGCCCAGGTGCGCGAGGTGCAGGCCGGCGCGGTGGTCGATGGCCTGCAGTGGATCCACCAGGGCCTGGCGCCCGGCGAAACCGTGGTCACCGGCGGCCAGTACCGCCTGGCCCCGGGGCTGAAGGTCGCGGCCCTGGCAGACGCGCGGCAGACCGCCAGCGCGGAGCAGCGCCAATGACCCTCTCCGAGCCCTTCATCCGCCGCCGGGTGGCCACCACCCTGCTGGCCCTGGGCGTGCTGCTGCTCGGCGCCGCCGCCTACTTCCTGCTGCCGGTGGCGCCGCTGCCGCAGGTGGACATGCCGACCATCCAGGTGCAGGCCAAGCTACCCGGCGCCAGCGCCGAGACCATGGCGTCTTCCGTGGCCACGCCGCTGGAGCGGGCCTTCGCCAGCGTTCCCGGGGTCACCCAGATGACCTCCGCCAGCTCCCTCGGGCTGACGCAGATCACCCTGCAGTTCGACCTGGAGCGCAACATCGACGGCGCCGCCCAGGACGTGCAGACGGCGATCAACGCCGCCGGCGGCAACCTGCCGAAGAACCTGCCGGCGCCGCCGACCTTCCACAAGGTCAACCCGGCGGAATTCACCTTCCTCTCCCTGGCCCTGACCTCGCCCACCCGCACCCTGCCGGAGCTGGACCGCTACGCCGACGACTACCTCGGCCAGCAGCTGTCGCAGATTCCCGGCGTCGGCCTGGTGGACTTCCACGGCGAGCAGCGCCCGGCGGTGCGCGTGCGCATCGACCCGGACGCCCTGGCTGCCCGCGGCCTGACTCTGGATGACGTGCGCGAGGTGCTGGGCAACGCCACTGTGGATGCGCCCAAAGGCAACCTCGACGGCGCCGAGCGCGCGGTGACTCTCGACACCACCGACCAGCTCACCCGCGCCGCGCAGTACGGCTCGCTGGTGATCGCCTACCGCAACGGCGTGCCGATCCGCATCAGCGACCTGGGCACGGTGATCGACGGCGCCGAGGACGTGCGCCAGGCCGCCGGCCTGCAGGGCCGGCCGACGGTGATCGTCGACATCCACAAGCAGCCCGGCTACAACGTGCTGGCGGTGACCCAGGCGATCAAGGACCGCCTGCCGGCGCTGATCGCGCAACTGCCGCGCGACGTGAAAGTGAACCTGGTGGGCGACCGCACCCAGACCATCGACGCCTCCATAGACGAAGTGCAGTTCAATCTGCTGCTGTCCATCGTCCTGGTGGTGGCGGTGGTCTTCGTGTTCCTGCGCAACGTCAGCGCCACTGTGATCCCGGCGCTGACCATCCCGCTGTCGCTGGTGGCCACCTTCGCGGCCATGTACGTGCTGGGCTACAGCCTGGACAACCTGTCGATCATGGCGCTGAGCATCGCCGTGGGCTTCGTGGTGGACGACGCCATCGTGGTGATGGAGAACATCATCCGCCACCTGGAGATGCACAAGCCGCCGCTGCAGGCCGCCATCGAGGGCACCGCCGAGGTGGCCTTCACCATCGTCTCCATGACCGTCTCGCTGGTGGCGGTGTTCATCCCCATCCTGTTCATGGGCGGGGTGATCGGCCGCCTGCTGCGCGAGTTCGCGGTGACCGTGAGCGTGGCGGTGGTGATGTCCGGGGTGGTTTCGCTGACGGTCACGCCGATGCTCTGCGCCTGGTTCATCCGCCACGACCTGCACGGCGCGCAGAACCGCTTCCTGCAATGGAGCGAGCGCACCTTCGACGCCCTGCTCGACGGCTACCGGCGCAGCCTGCGCCGCGTGCTGCGCCACGAGCGCCTGACCCTGGCGGTGGCGCTGCTCACCCTTCTGGTCACCGCCGTGCTCTACGTCGAAGTGCCCAAGGGCTTCTTCCCGCAGCAGGACACCGGCGTGATCATGGGCGTGGCAGAGGCCAACGCGGACATTTCCTTCGCCGCCATGCGCGAACGCATGGCCGCGCTCAGCGAGGTGATCCAGCGCGACCCGGACGTGGCCAACGTCTACTACTGGATCGGCCCCAACCCCACCCTCAGCCAGGGCCGGGTGATGATCAACCTCAAGCCCTACGAGCAGCGCGCGGCCAAGGCCGACCAGGTGGTGGCGCGGCTCAAGCGTGAACTGGCCGTGGTGCCAGGCATCGCCCTGTACATGCAGATCCGCCAGGACGTGCAGATCGGCGGGCGGCCGAGCAAGACGCAGTTCCAGTACACCCTGCAGGACCCGGACAGCCACGAGCTGGACCACTGGGCCGCGGTGCTGCTGGCGCGCCTGAAGCAGTTGCCGCAACTGCGCGACGTGGCCACCGACCAGCAGCAGGCGGCGCCGCGCGCCACCCTGCACATCGACCGCGACAGCGCCGCGCGCCTGGGCGTGAACGTGCAGGCCATCGACGACGTGCTCTACGACGCCTTCGGCCAGCGCCAGGTGGCGACGCTGTTCACCGCGCTGGACCAGTACCACGTGATCCTCGAACTGGACCCGCGCTGGCAGGTGTCGGAGGAAAGCCTCAGGCACCTCTATGCGCGCTCCAGCCTGACCGGCGAGCTGGTGCCGCTGAGCGTGCTCGGCCGCCTGGAGCCGGACCTGGCGCCCATCACCATCAACCACCAGGGGCTGTTCCCGGCGGTCACCCTGTCGTTCAACCTGGCGCCGGGCTACGCCCTGGGCGACGCGGTCGCCGCCATCCAGCAGGCCACCCGCCAGGCCGGCCTGCCGGACAGCGTCAGCGGCACCTTCCAGGGCACCGCCCAGGCCTTCCAGGACTCGCTGCGCAGCCAGCCGTGGCTGATCCTGGCGGCGGTGGTCACGGTGTACATCGTCCTCGGCGTGCTCTACGAGAGCCCGCTGCTGCCGCTGTCGATCCTCTCCACCCTGCCCTCGGCCGGCCTCGGCGCGCTGCTGGCATTGCTGCTGTGCGGCCAGGACCTGTCGCTGATGGGGATGATCGGCATCATCCTGCTGATCGGCATCGTCAAGAAGAACGCCATCATGATGATCGACTTCGCCCTGGTGGCCGAACGCGGCGGCATGACGCCGGAGCAGGCGACCATCGAGGGCAGCACCCTGCGCTTCCGGCCGATCCTCATGACCACCCTGGCGGCGCTGTTCGGCGCCCTGCCGCTGGCCCTGGGCACCGGCTCCGGCGCCGAGCTGCGCCAGCCGCTGGGCATCGCCATCGTCGGCGGCCTGCTGGTGTCGCAGGTGCTGACGCTGTACACCACGCCGGTGATCTACCTGTGGTTCTCGCGCCTGGCCGCCAGCTTCCGCGCCTGGCGCCAGGCCCGCGGCGGCCTGCTGCTGCCGCCGCAGCGCTGAGCGCCGTTCAGGCGCCCCGCTCGAAGGCCCAGTACGGCTTCGACGAGCCCAGCGCCGCCGCCGGCGAGGCCCACTGCAGCGGCGTGCCTTCCAGCAGCAATGGCGGGCGCAGGCGTTGCGCCGGGCCCCAGGCGGTGGCCTCGATGGCTGGGTCGAGGTCGGCCGGCGCCTCCCCGGCCAGCGCCGGCAAGGCCTCGGCCTGCATCCCCTGCTCCACCAGGAACTGCGCGGTGCGCGCCAGCGACAGGCGCCAGGTGCTGCCGCGCCCGCTGGCCAGGCGCCGGCCCAGGCCGCAGAGCGCGGCGGCGGCCATCAGGTAGCCGGTGGCGTGGTCCAGGGCCTGCACCGGCAGCGGCACCGGCTTGTCGGCCTGGCGCCAGCGCATGCCGGCCTCGGCGATGCCGGTGCTCATCTGCACCAGGCTGTCGAAGCCGCGGCGGTTGCGCCAGGGGCCGCTCCAGCCGTAGGCGTTCAGGCTCACGTCGACCAGCCCCGGCGCCAGGTCCTGGCGCACTTCGGCGTCGAAACCGAGGTTCTCCAGGGCGTCGCCGCGGTAGCCGTGGATCAGCACGTCGGCGTGGCGCAGCAGTTCCTCGAAGCGCTCGCGCCCGGGCGGGTCCTTCAGGTCCAGGCGCGCACAGCGCTTGCCCAGGCAGACCTCGGGAATCACCCCCGGCTCGTCCCAGCCCGGCGGATCGATGCGCAGCACCTCGGCACCGAGCCCGGCGAGGAAGCGGCTGGCCACCGGCCCGGCGAGCACCCGGGTGAGGTCCAGTACCCGCACCCCGGCCAACGGCCGCTCCGCCGCCAGCGCCCAGGCCGGCGCGGGGGCGATGGCCTGTTCCTGGCACCAGATCAGGTCCTGTTCGGCCAGGGCCTGGCCCTGGGGGTGCGCCTTCCATTCGTCGATGGAGCGCATTTCGGCGGCGCAACCGCCGGTAGCCACTACCGCATGCTCCAGTTCGGCCTTGTTCCAGGTGGCGACGCGGGCCGCCGCCTCTTCGCGGCTGGCGACCGGGCCCAGCACCCGCACCACGGCGGCACGGTGGTGCGGGGCGTTGGTGTGCAGGCGGATCCAGCCGTCGCGGGTGGCGTAGTCGCCGGCGATGTCGCCCCACATGGGCGGCAGCGCCCAGCCCTGGGGCCGCAGCGTCCAGGCGAACCAGAAGGACGCCAGGCGGCGGTCCACCTGCAGCGCCCCCGGCGCCAGGCCGGCGCGCTTGAGCAAGGCCGCGGCGGCCAGGCCGGCCGCGGCGATGGAGGCGCCAGCGAGGTCGGTGACGGCGAAGGTCGAGGGCAGCCCGCCCTCGGCCTCGAAGGACAGGGACGCGGGCAGGGCCGCGTTCTCTTCCAGGGCCTGCCACAGGGCCCTGGTCATCTGGCTGGCGAGCATGCTGCACCTCGATTGAAGGAATCCGTGAAACGGACCCGCCAGGCAACCTTAGCCCGCCCACCGCGCCGCCGCGAGCCGGCCTTTCGCCGCAGAGGAATCGCTGGCAATAAAAAACCCGCCGATGGCGGGTTCTTTATTGGGGCGCTAGTCCTTTAGCAATGTGCCTACCATCGCCCCACGCGCGTGAAAATTTCGTGAAGAAACTCGGGCTCAGCCGGAATAATCCAGCGCCGTCCAGGCACGGCTGAGGTCGTCGCGGATGCGGCAGGCGGACAGGTCGCCGCCCTCCTCGCCCACGCTCAGCAGGCGGGTGGCGCCGGTGCCGTCGTCGTACACCTCGGTCAGCGTCTGCAGGCGCCCGCAGTTGGGCGTGTCGATCACATAGCTGGCCACCATCGCCGAGCGCGAGCGCGGCACGCGAATGGCGTCGCGCACGATGCCGTGTTCCTCCACGCGCTTGCCGTCGGCCACCAGCACCGCCCAGGCCTCGCGGCCATCGATCACCAGGTAGGCGCCATTGGCCTTGGGGCCTTCCGCCGGCGGCTGGGCACAGCCACCGAGCAGGGCCAGGAGGGCGAGCACCAGCAGGGCTTTGACTTGCTTCATCACGCGTTCCTCTTCTTCGTCGTCGCCGCGGGGCGGGGCCCGGTTTCGCGGCAGCCATGGATTCTGTGAGCCAGCGAAACCATGGTAGCCACAAAATACTGTTCATGCATACAGTATTTTTCGATTATGCTTCTGTCATCGACGAAAGGCACCCTGGCAACAGGTGGCAGGCAAGGACCCGAACAGGAGCGAAAGCGATGGTGGACATCCGCCAGATGAAATACACCGTGAACCACATGGGCGTGGAGGAAGTCAGCGAAGCGGTCGCCGAGTTGCATCTCGAGGGCCTGGTCACCGAGGGCAAGACGCCCTTCTCGCGCACCCACTTCAACACCTGCTTCGCCGAGATCGAGGCGCTGCTGCAGCGCGCCGGCTACCACCGCCCGCTGGACGTGGTGGGCTACCAGGGCCAGGCCTACGCCATGTTCGACCCCACGCGCTGGGAGGCGGTGCAGGTGCTGCGCTGGCTGAAGGAATACGTGGAAGAGGCCCACAGCGAGGCGGCGGGGGCCTGAGGCCAACCCCTCCGCGGGGATGGCAAAAGGCCGCAAAGGCTTGCCGCAGAGCGGCCGGACTTGCGCACAAGGGGTTCGGCCACTAATGTCCTTGGGGCAGTTTCGCACCAGCACGCTGAATCAAGGACGAGTCCATGAGCAAGACGCTCCCCAAGGACTGGCTGTGGGCCTACCACAAACTTCGCAGCCTCTCCGTCGGCCGCACCAGTTCCGCCTTCCTCGCCACCCTCTACCACCTGCGCGGCGACACCGGCCCCTTCTACTGCAAGGGCGGGCTGAGCAAGTCGCGCCTGGTGCGCAAGGAGTCCTGAGCCTTCGCGGCACCGAGCCCCTTGCAGGAGCGCGCCCTGCGCGCGAATCGCGGACCGAGTCCGCTCCTACACCATCCCACATACCACGCGTGATCGCGATGTAACCCCGTAGGATGGGTTGAGCGAAGCGATACCCATCACCACCACCGCATGGGTTTCGCAAGCTCAACCCATCCTACGAAAAGCATCTCGGCGCAGCCGACAAGACAGTTGTCCTACAGGTAACCCCGCACCCTCCCCCTGTAGGAGCGCGCCCTGCGCGCGAATCGCGGGCAGGGCCCGCTACGGTAGTCCTGCACCGGGCCCACTCCGTATGAGCGAACCTGGCTTTTCGTAGGATGGTGTTGAGCGAAGCGATACCCATCACCACCACCGCATGGGTTTCGCAAGCTCAACCCATCCTACGAAAAGCATCTCGGCACAGCCGGCAAGACAGTTGTCCTACAGGTAACCCCGCACCCTCCCCCTGTAGGAGCGCGCCCTGCGCGCGAATCGCGGGCAGGGACCGTTCCGGTAGTCCTGCACCGGGCCCACTCCGTATGAGCGAACCTGGCTTTTCGTAGGATGGTGTTGAGCGAAGCGATACCCATCACCGCGACCGCATGGGTTTCGCAAGCTCAACCCATCCTACGAAAGGCACCTCGGCGCAGCCGGCAACGTAGGAGCGGATTCATCCGCGATCCGGCCGCCAGGCCGGCCATGCCCCGCGAACGCCACTCCCTCAGGGATACGACTGCCGCTGCCCGTTCGAACGCGTCGTCCCCGGGGTGACGTCGAACTGCACGCCATTGGGGTATTCGATGCTCTGGCGGATGCCACCGTTGGTACCGCCGCCGCTGTTGTCGATGATCACCCGGCTGGAGCCCTGTTCGTAGCTGCGCGGAACCTGGACGCCACCATAGCCGTCATAGCGCTGCACGCTGGACGAGCTGTCGATGCTGCCGCTGGCACCGGGGCTGACGTAGATGCGCTCGATGCTGCGCACCGGCGGCTGGCCGGCCAGCGCCACCCCGGCCACCAGGCTGGCGAGCAGGCCGCAAAGCGCTCGGCTCTTCATGCGGGTCATGCTGGCTGAACCTCCGGTTAGGCTGGAAATGTTCCCAGTCTAACAACTCCAGTTTCCTACGCACCTGTTCCTTGCCATTCGATTGCCACGATTGGCAGATCGTTTCATATCAGTAAGATGCGACGATTTCTGAAAGAAGTTTCTGATGAATATTCGTCGCCAAGCACTGTTCCTCTTGCTCGCGGTCCTGCCCCTGGCCGCCTCCGCCGCCGCCCCGCGCACCTTCCAGGAAGCCAAGAAGATCGGCTGGAAGCTCTATGCCCGCCAGTCGGTGGAGTTCTATTGCGGCTGCCGCTACAAGGGCAACCGCGTCGACCTGGCCAGTTGCGGCTACGTGCCGCGCAAGAACGCCAAGCGCGCCGGGCGCATCGAGTGGGAGCACATAGTCCCGGCCTGGGTCATCGGCCACCAGCGCCAGTGCTGGCAGAGCGGCGGGCGCAGCAACTGCTCGCGGCACGACCCGGTGTACCAGCGCGCCGAGGCCGACCTGTTCAACCTGGTGCCGAGCATCGGCGAGGTCAACGGCGACCGCAACAACTTCGGCTACGGCTGGCTGCCGCAGCAGGCGCCGCAGTACGGCGCCTGCCCGATGGTCATCGACTTCAAGGCGAAGAAGGCCATGCCGCGCCCGCAGATCCGCGGGATGATCGCCCGCACCTACTTCTACATGAGCGACCGCTACGGCCTGAGGCTGTCCAGGCAGGACCGCCAGCTGTACCAGGCCTGGAGCAAGCAGTACCCGGTGGAAAGCTGGGAGCGTCAGCGCAACCAGATGGTCGGCTGCGTGATGGGCTGGGGCAACCCCTACGTGGGCAAGATCGACCTGCAGGGCTGCGGCAGCGCGGGCAGCGTCGCCGGGCGCTGAAAGCCAGGCGACGGCCGCCGCGCCCGGCAGTAGACTCAGCGGGTGCGCCCTGTCGCGCAGGCCTCATTTTCCCTGTCTGGAGTACCTCGCATGTCCCTGTCGATCTACCAGATTTCCGTTCCGGTGTTCATCCGCATGCTCGGCAACCTCTCGGCCATCCTGGCCAAGGCCGAGGCCCATGCCCAGGCCAGGTCCATCGAGCCGACGGTGCTGCTGAACGCCCGCCTGGCCCCGGACATGTTCCCGCTGACGCGCCAGGTGCAGATCGCCAGCGACGCCGCCAAGGGCTGCGCCGCCCGCCTGGCCGGCGTGGAGATTCCCAGCTACGCCGACGACGAACAGAGCTTCGCCGACCTGCAGGCGCGCATCGCGAAGACCGTCGACTACCTCAAGGGCTTCAAGCCCGAGCAGTTCGAAGGCGCCGAAACCCGCGACATCCACATCAAGACGCCGAGCCGCGAGCTGCAGTTCAAGGGCCTGGACTTCCTGCTCGGCTTCGCCAACGCCAACTTCTACTTCCACGTCACCACCGCCTACGCCATCCTCCGCCACAACGGCGTGGAGCTGGGCAAGATGGACTTCCTCGGCGGCGCCTGAGCCCGCCCGCGGGCGCCGGCCAGGCCGGCGCCCTCCTCCCGTCAGCGTCCCGGCAGCGGCAGGCTGGTGGTCGACTTGATCTCCGACAGCGCGACTATGGAGTTGATCTCCTGGATGCCCGGCACCTGCGACAGGCGCTCGAAGAAGAAGCGCTCGTAGGCCTCGATGTCCTCGGTGACGATGCGCAGCATGAAGTCCACCGCGCCCATCAGCACATGGCATTCCAGCACCTCGGGGAACTCGCGGATGGCCGCGGCGAACTCGGTGAGGTTGTTGCGGCCGTGGGTGTTCAGCTTCACCTGGGCGAAGATCTGCGTGTTCAGGCCGATCTTCTTGCGGTCCAGCAGGGTCACCTGGCGGCGGATTACGCCTTCTTCCTTCAGGCGCTGGATGCGCCGCCAGCACGGCGACTGCGACAGGCCGATGCGCTCGGCGATCTCGGCCGTGGAGAGGGTCGCCTCTTCCTGCAACAGGGCGAGGATGCGTTTGTCATAGGCATCCAGCTCGATCGGCATGATTTATTCTCCAATCCATAAATTCACGCATAGTCTATTCCCAAATCGCCGACCTTGGCGCCCATTCCGCAAAGCAAAACCCGGCCGGGCCACCGACAATGAGCCACCTCCCAGCCTTGCCGGTCACCCGCCATGAACCAAGCCGTTTCCCTGCCCAGCAGCACCGCCACCCTGCCCGCCAGCCTGTTCGACGCCGCTCCCGCCGAACGCCCCGACGGCTGGACCCGCCGCCCGGCCGATATGGCGCGCCAGGCACACTTCGCCATCCGGGCCGAAGCCGACGCCGACGTGCTGTGCAAGCTGCTGAACCTGTTCGCTCTGCAGGGCTGGCTGCCGGCCGAAGTACATGCCGTGCAGGCGGGCGAATGGCTGCAGGTGGACCTGCGCATCGCGGGCATGCCGGAGCAGCGTGGCGAGGTGATGGCCGAGCGCATGCGCTCGCTGGTCAGCGTGGCGGCGGTGGAATTAGCGTTCAGCGGCTGCTGACGGAGCGATCTGTCCGTTCAGCGATACAGGCTGGCTTTCTCGCGTTAGCCGGAAGGCCACCGCGGGCATAGAGTCGGAACCGTCGTCCGTCCGTCAGAGACGGCGACCGTATTCTTCGTACCTTGCCCGAGATGATCGCCATGGCTCGTCCACGTCTGCTCCCCGACAACTTCACCCTGGCCCTGGTCGCCACCGTGGCCATCGCCAGCCTGCTGCCCTGCCAGGGGCAGGTGGCCACCGCCTTCGGCTGGATCACCAACCTGGCCATCGGCCTGCTGTTCTTCCTGCACGGCGCCAAGCTGTCGCGCCAGGCCATCATCGCCGGCGCCACCCACTGGCGCCTGCACCTGCTGGTGTTCGCCTGCACCTTCATCCTCTTCCCGATCCTCGGCCTGGCGCTCAAGCCGGTGCTCTCGCCGCTGGTGACCCCGGACCTGTACCTGGGCCTGCTGTACCTGTGCGCCCTGCCAGCCACCGTGCAGTCGTCCATCGCCTTCACCTCGCTGGCCCGCGGCAACATTCCGGCGGCGGTGTGCAGCGCCTCGGCGTCCAGCCTGATCGGCATCTTCCTCACCCCGCTGCTGGTCCAGCTGCTGCTGGGCGTGCATGGCGACACCGGCGTCTCCACGCTGGACGCAATCGGCAAGATCACCCTGCAACTGCTGGTGCCCTTCATCGCCGGCCAGGCCCTGCGCGGCGTGATCGGCGGCTGGGTGGACCGGCACAAGCCGGTGCTGCGCTACGTCGACCAGGGCTCGATCCTGCTGGTGGTCTACACCGCCTTCAGCGCCGCGGTGATCCAGGGCCTGTGGCACCAGGTGCCGCTGACCGCGCTGGCCGGCCTGGTGGTGGTGTGCTGCATCCTGCTGGCGATCGCCCTGTTCGCCACCAGCCAGCTCAGCCGCCGCCTGGGCTTCAACAAGGAAGACGAGATCACCATCGTCTTCTGCGGCTCGAAGAAGAGCCTGGCCACCGGCGTGCCCATGGCCCAGGTGCTGTTCGCCACCGGCAGCATCGGCGTGATCCTGCTGCCGCTGATGCTCTTCCACCAGATCCAGCTGATGGTCTGCGCGGTGCTGGCCCAGCGCTACGCCAGGCGCCAGCAGGAAAGCGCGGCGGCGGCGCAGGTGGCGCAGTCGCGCTGAGCCAAGGCGCTTTTCGCAGGATGGGTTGAGCCTTGGCGAAACCCATGCGGCCACGGCGATGGGTATCGCTTCGCTCAACCCATCCTACGGAGTGTCATATTTGCCTGTAGGAGCGCGCCCTGCGCGCGAATCGCGGGCAGGGCCCGCTCCTACAGGTTGATGCCCCGCGAAGTCAGGCCACCGGCGAACGCATGGTGACGAACTCCTCGGCCGCCGTCGGGTGGATGCCGATGGTCTCGTCGAACACGCGCTTGGTGGCCCCGGCCTTGAGCGCCACGGCGATGCCCTGGAGGATCTCGCCGGCCTCCGGGCCGACCATGTGGCAGCCCAGCACCTGGTCGCTGTCGGCGTCGACGATCAGCTTCATCAGGGTCTTTTCCTGGGATTCGGTCAGGGTCAGCTTGAGCGCGCGGAAGCGGCTCTCGAACAGCTTGACGCGGTGCCCGGCGGCGCGCGCCTCGTCCTCGGTGAGGCCGACGGTGCCGATGTTCGGCAGGCTGAACACCGCCGTGGGGATCAGCTTGTAATCCACCGGCCGGTACTCCTCGGCGCGGAACAGGTGGCGCGCCACGGCCATGCCCTCGGCCAGGGCCACCGGGGTCAGCTGCACGCGGCCGATGACGTCGCCGATGGCGCGGATCGACGGCTCGCTGGTGCGGTAGGCCTCGTCGACCTTGACGAAGCCCTTGTCGCTCAAGGCTACATCGACGTTCTCCAGCCCCAGGCCATCGAGCATCGGCCGGCGGCCAGTGGCGTAGAACACGCAGTCGGCCTCCAGCAGGCGGCCATCCTTGAGTGTCGCCAGCAGGCTGCCGTCGGCCTGCTTGTCGATGCGCGCGATGTCGGCGTTGAACTGCAGGTCCAGGCCCTTCTTCGTCAGTTCGTCGCGCAGGTGCTCGCGCACGCTGCGGTCGAAGCCGCGCAGGAACAGCTCGCGGCGGTACAGCAGGCTGGTCTGCGCGCCCAGGCCGTGGAAGATGGAGGCGAACTCCACGGCGATGTAGCCGCCGCCCACCACCAGCACCCGGCGCGGCAGCTGCGGCAGGAAGAAGGCCTCCTGGGAGGTGATGACGTGCTCCTTGCCGGGGATGTCCGGCACCTGGGGCCAGCCGCCGGTGGCGATGAGGATGTTGGCGGCACGCAAGCGCTGGCCATCGACTTCCACGGTGTGGGCGTCGACCAGGCGCGCATGGCCTTCGAGCAGGCTCACCCCGCTGTTCACCAGCAGGTTGCGGTAGATGCCGTTGAGGCGGTGGATCTCGCGGTTCTTGTTGGCGATCAGGGTCGGCCAGTCGAAGCGCGCTTCGCCCAGGCTCCAGCCGAAGCCGGCGGCCTGCTGGAAGTCCTCGTGGAAGTGCGCACCGTACACCAGCAGCTTCTTCGGCACGCAGCCGACGTTCACGCAGGTGCCGCCCAGGTAGCGGCTCTCGGCCACCGCCACGCGCGCACCGAACCCCGCGGCGAACCGCGCGGCGCGCACGCCGCCGGAACCCGCGCCAATCACGAACAGGTCGAAATCGAAAGCCATCGTCGTTCTCCACTGGCAGATGCCCGGCAGCATACCTCATCGCCGCTGGCCTATCCTGCCAGCAGAGCCCACAGGAGGAAGCCGCCATGCGCCCCACCCTGACTCACCTGGCCCTGCACGTACCGGACCTGGAGGCCTGCATCGCCTTCTACGAACGCTTCTGCGGCATGCGCGTGATCCACCAGCGCGAGGGCAAGGGCTCGCGCATCGTGTGGATGGCCGAGCCGGGCAAGGAGCACCAGTTCATCTTCGTCATCATGCCCGGCGGCGAAGCCCGCCACCTGGCCAGCGACGACTACAGCCACTTCGGCTTCGCGGTGGACAGCCACGAGAAGGTCGACGCCATCGCCGCCGAGGCCGAACGCGCCGGCTGCCTGATCTGGGCGCCGCGCCAGGAGCCATACCCTGTTGGCTATTACTGCGGCCTCAGGGACCCAGCAGGCAATTACGTCGAGTTCAGCTACGGCCAGCCGCTGGGGCCGGGCTCGGAAGACATGCCGATCCCTCAGGCGCCATAGCTTTGCAGCGTTTTTTGTAGGGCGAGCTTGCTCGCGAACCGCCCACGTACCGGAAGGAGCGTTCGCGAGCAAGAACCAGGCGTCCCCCTCGCTCCTACGAAAAGCATGTGGATCATGCGGGCGCCGGAAACGAAGAAGCCACCCGCGGGTGGCTTCTTCGACGGACCGGGAACGCGCTGGGGTTACCAGGCCTTGCCGGTCTTGTAGAGGTTCTCGTAGCAGAAGTTGGTCGCCTCGATGTAGCCCTCGGCGCTACCGCAGTCGAAGCGCTTGCCCTTGAACTTGTAGGCCAGCACGCAGCCGTCCTGGGCCTGCTTCATCAGGGCGTCGGTGATCTGGATCTCGCCACCCTTGCCCGGCTCGGTCTGCTCAATCAGCTCGAAGATGTCCGGGGTCAGGATGTAGCGGCCGATGATCGCCAGGTTCGACGGCGCCTCTTCCGGCTTGGGTTTCTCGACCATGTTGTTCACGCGGTAGATGTCGTCGCGGATCATCTCGCCGGCGATCACGCCGTACTTGTTGGTCTCTTCCGGCGGCACTTCCTGGATGGCCACGATGGAGCAGCGGAACTGGTTGTACAGCTTGACCATCTGCTTCAGGACGCTGTCGCCTTCCAGGTTCAGGCAGAGGTCGTCGGCCAGGACCACGGCGAAGGGCTCGTCGCCGATCAGCGGGCGGCCAGTGAGGATGGCGTGGCCCAGGCCCTTCATCTCGATCTGACGGGTGTAGGAGAAGGTGCACTCGTCGATCAGGCGGCGGATACCGACCAGGTACTTTTCCTTGTCGGTGTTGCGGATCTGGGTTTCCAGCTCGTAGCTGATGTCGAAATGGTCTTCCAGCGAACGCTTGCCGCGGCCGGTGACGATGCCAATCTCCGACAGCCCGGCTTCCAGCGCCTCTTCGACGCCGTACTGGATCAGCGGCTTGTTGACGATCGGCAGCATTTCCTTGGGCATGGCCTTGGTGGCCGGGAGGAAGCGGGTGCCGTAGCCGGCAGCCGGGAACAGACATTTCTTGATCATGGAAGTCCTTCGACATGAACGAGGGTGTGAATGGCGCGCAGTCTAATGAGCCCGCGTGCGGCTTACAATGCCCACGCTGCGCGCCCGCCAGCGGAGGCGCAGGCCCGTCGGGAGATGGGCAACGGCTAGTCAGACCGCCGCGGCGCCGGCAAGTTCGGCCGATACTGGCAAAAAGTCAGCACCGGCTGCCCTCGGCGACCGTCTGTCGGCCTCGACCTACACACTCTGAAGGACACCGCCACGCCTCGGGC
Organism: Pseudomonas citronellolis; assembly: GCF_001586155.1. NCBI lineage: Bacteria > Pseudomonadati > Pseudomonadota > Gammaproteobacteria > Pseudomonadales > Pseudomonadaceae > Pseudomonas > Pseudomonas citronellolis. The sequence continues at coordinate 3,067,646 of NZ_CP014158.1, read as the reverse complement.
TGACCTGGCTCAGCCTTCCGGCGGATCGTCGCGGCGGAGCGATCCGGCCGTATTGACCGGATAGGGACGAGACCGGATACTGTATTTACATACAGTACTATAGGACTCCATCTTGCGTCGCTTCTGCCTTCCCCACCACCGGTGCCGACCATGGGCCTCGCCGTAGACCTGGGCGCGCTGCTCGACCAGCGACGCGTCTGGAAAGGCCAGGCCGGCACCGCGCCCAGCGCGGCCCAGCCCACCGGCCACGCCCGGCTGGACGCCCTGCTGCCCGGCGGCGGCTGGCCGGAGTCGGCGCTGAGCGAGATTCTCCATGGCGCCGAGGGCATCGGTGAGCTGCAGCTGCTCTGGCCGACCCTGGCGCGCTTGAGCCGCGCAAGCGAGCGCGTGGTGCTGGTGGCGCCGCCGCACATTCCCTACCCCCGCGCCTGGCTGGCGGCCGGCGTCGACTTGCAACACCTGGTGTGGGTCGAGGCCAGTGGCCGCGATGCGCTCTGGGCGACCGAGCAATGCCTGCGTTCGGGTTGCTGCGGCGCCGTGCTGTGCTGGCCGCAGCAGGCCGACGACCGCGCCCTGCGCCGCCTGCAGGTGGCGGCGGAAAGCGGCCAGACGCTGGCCTTCGCCTTTCGCCCGCTGCGCGAGGCGCTCAACCCCTCGCCGGCTGCCCTGCGCCTGGCCCTCGAAGCCCGCCCGGCACAGTTGCGGGTGCTCAAGTGCCGTGGCGGCCTCGCCCCGGCCAGCCCCCTGCCGCTGGCTGCCCTGAACTGAGGTCGCCATGCTCTGGGCCTGCATTCTCCTGCCACAGCTGGCCATGGACGCCGCCCTGCGCCAGCGCAGCGATCCCGAGGCGCCCCTCGCCCTGCTCGCCGGCCCGCCGCAGCGGCGCATGTTGCAGGCGGTCAACCCGGCGGCCCGCCGGCTCGGCCTGCGTCCCGGCCTGTCGCTGACCGCGGCGCGCGCCCTGTGCCGCGATTTCGACTGCGCCGAGTACGACCAGGCGGCCATCCAGCGCAGCCAGGACCTGCTCGCCGCCTGGGCCTACGGCTTCAGCTCCCAGGTCAGCCAGCATTACCCGCGCGCGCTGCTGTTGGAGGTCGCCTCCAGCCTGGCGCTGTTCGGCCCCTGGCCGCGCTTCGAGGCCCGTCTGCGCGAGGAGCTGCGGGCCCTGGGCTTCAGCCACCGCATCGGCGTGGCGCCCAATCCCGCCGCCGCGCGGGTACTGGTCAACGTCGGCGACGGCCTGCTGGTGGAACGGCCGCAAGCCCTGCGCAGCGCCCTCGGCCGCCTGCCCCTGGAGCGCTGCGGGCTGCCCCGGGAAAGCGTGGCCAGCCTGGCGCGCATGGGCCTGCGCAGCCTGCAGCAACTGCTCGCTCTGCCCCGCGATGGCCTGGCCCGGCGCTTTCCGGCGGAACTGCTGCGGCAGGTCGACAGCCTGCTCGGCCAGCGGCCACTGGCCCTGGACTTCTACCGGCCGCCGGAGCGCTTCGAAAGCCGCATCGAGCTGAACTTCGACATCGAATCGACCCAGGCCCTGCTCTTCCCCCTGCGCCGCCTGACCGGCGACCTCGCCGCCTTCCTCGCCGGGCGCGACAGCGGCGTGCAGCGCTTCGAGCTGTACCTGGAGCACCACGGCCGCAGCGACACCTGCATGCCGGTCGGCCTGCTCAGCGCCGAACGCGAGCCGGCCATGCTCTTCGAGCTGAGCCGCGGCCGCCTGGAGCATTTGCAACTACCCGCCGCAGTGCACGCCGTGCGCCTGCAGGCCGACGACCTGCCACCCTTCGCCCCCGAACGGCGCCAGCTGTTCGACGAGCGCCCCCAGCAGACGCAACCCTGGGAGCAGTTGCGCGAACGCCTGCGCGCCCGCCTCGGCGACGAGGCCGTGCATGGCCTGGGCGCCCTCGCCGAGCACCGCCCGGAGCAGGCCTGGCAACCCCGGGAAAGCCCGCGCGCCCTGCCCTTGCCGCCCTGCGGGCCGCGTCCCGGGTGGCTGCTGTTGCAGCCACAGGCGCTGCGCGAAAGCCTGCCCAGGGTGCTCGCCGGGCCGGAACGCATCGAGTCCGGCTGGTGGGACGGCGCCGACCTGCGCCGCGACTACTACCGGGTGCAGACCCGCGCCGGCCAGCAGGCCTGGGTCTACCGCGAGGTCGGCAGCGAGGGGCCGTGGCTGATCCACGGCTGGTTCGCATGACTCCCGCCTACGCCGAGCTGCACTGCCTGTCGAACTTCAGTTTCCAGCGCGGCGCCTCCAGCGCCAGCGAGCTCTTCGAACGCGCCGCGCGCCTGGGCTACCGCGCCCTGGCGATCACCGACGAATGCAGCCTGGCCGGCATCGTCCGCGCCTGGCAGGCGGCGAAGGAATGCAAGCTGGCGCTGATCGTCGGCAGCGAAGTGCGCATCGAGGCCGGCCCCAAGCTGGTGCTGCTGGCCGAGAACCTCGCCGGCTACCAGAACCTCTGCCGGCTCATCACCCACGCCCGGCGCCGGGCCGAAAAGGGCAGCTACCGCCTGCTGCGCGAAGACCTGCAGGCCGACCTGGAGGGCCTGCTGGCGATCTGGCTGCCCGACGCGCCAACGGATACCGACGGAACCTGGCTGCGCGAACGCTTCCCGCAACGCCTCTGGCTAGGCGTCGAGCTGCACCGCGGCGCGGATGACAGCGCCCGCCTGCAAGCCTTGCTCGCCCAGGCCGCCCGCCATGGCATCGCCGCCGTGGCCTGCGGCGACGTGCACATGCACAGCCGCGGCCGCCGCGCCCTGCAGGACTGCATGACGGCCATCCGTCAGCACCTGCCGGTCAGCGAAGCCGGCGCCTATCTGTTTCCCAACGGCGAACGCCACCTGCGCCCGCGGGAAGTGTTGGCCGGGCTGTATCCGCCGCAGTTGCTGGAGGAGACGGTGCGGATCGCGGGGCGCTGCAGTTTCGATTTCGAGCAACTGCGCTACCAGTATCCCCGCGAACTGGTGCCCGAGGGGCATACGCCGAAGTCCTGGCTATGCCAGATGACCTATGCCGGCATCCGCAGGCGCTGGCCAGAGGGGGCGCGGAAGAAGGTGCTCAAACGCATCGGCAAGGAACTGCTGCTGATCGCCGAACTGGAGTACGAGAACTACTTCCTCACGGTCCACGACATCGTCCAGTTCGCTCGCAGCCAGGGCATTCTCTGCCAGGGACGTGGCTCGGCTGCCAACTCCGCGGTGTGCTTCGCCCTGGGCATCACCGAACTGGACCCATCGCGCAGCAAGCTGCTTTTCGGCCGCTTCATCTCCCGCGAACGCAACGAGCCGCCGGACATCGACGTCGACTTCGAGCACGAGCGGCGCGAAGAAGTCATCCAGTACGTCTTCCGTCGCTATGGCCGCCAGCGTGCAGCCCTGACCGCCGTGGTCAGCAGCTACCGCGGCGCAGGGGCCATGCGCGACATAGCCAAGGCCCTGGGCTTGCCGCCCGACCAGGTGGACGCCCTGGCCGGATGCTGCGGGCGCTGGAGCGAGCAAACGCCACCCGAAGAGCAACTGCGCGAAGCGGGCTTCGATCCACAGAGCCCGGTCATGCGCAGGGTGCTGGCGCTCACCGCCGAGCTGATCGGCTTTCCCCGCCACCTGTCGCAACATCCCGGCGGCTTCGTCATCTCCGAGCAGCCATTGACCAGCCTGGTCCCGGTCGAGAACGCGTCCATGCCCGAACGCACCGTGATCCAGTGGGACAAGGACGATATCGACGCAGTGAAGCTGCTCAAGGTCGACGTACTCGCCCTCGGGATGCTCAGTGCCTTGCGCCGCTGCTTTGACCTGGTGCATCGCCTGCGCGGCACGCCGATGAGCATTGCCAACATCCCCCCGGAAGACGCGGCCACCTACGAAATGATCAGCCGCGCCGACGCCATAGGCGTGTTCCAGATCGAGTCCCGCGCGCAGATGGCCATGCTGCCGCGGCTGCGGCCGAAGACCTTCTACGACCTGGTGATCGAGGTCGCCATCGTCCGCCCGGGTCCGATACAGGGCGACATGGTCCACCCCTACCTGCGACGGCGTAATGGAGAGGAGCCGATCACCTATCCCTCGCCGGCCCTGGAACAGGTGTTCCGCCGCACCCTGGGCGTGCCGCTGTTCCAGGAACAGGTCATGGAGGTCGCGGTGGTGGCCGCCGACTACACCGCCGGCGAAGCCGACGACCTGCGCCGCTCCATGGCCGCCTGGAAACGCCACGGCGGCCTGGAAAAACACCGCCTGCGCCTGACCGCAGGCATGTTGAAGAATGGCTATACCGCCGAATTCGCCGCGCGCATCTTCGAACAGATCAAAGGCTTCGGCAGCTATGGCTTCCCCGAGTCCCACGCCGCCAGTTTCGCCCTGCTCACCTACGCCAGCAGTTGGCTGAAATGCCACGAGCCGGCAGCCTTCGCCTGCGCCCTGGTCAACAGTTGGCCGATGGGCTTCTACAGCCCCGACCAGGTCCTGCAGGATGCCCGCCGCCACGGCGTCGAGGTGCGCCCGGTGGACGTGCGCTACAGCCACTGGGACTGCGGCCTGGAGGACAAGGGCGAGGCACAGCCGGCGATCCGCCTGGGGCTGCGCATGGCCCGCGGCTTCCGCGAGGAGCTGGCCCTGCGCATCGTCCGGGCCCGCGGGCGACGGGCCTTCGAAAGCGTCGAGGACCTCAGCTACCGGGCCGGTCTGGACGCCGCGGCCCGCGAACGCCTGGCCGACGCCGGCACCCTGCGCGGCTTGGCCGGGCACCGCCACCGGGCGCGCTGGGCCGTGGCCGGGGTGGAGCCGCAGCTACCGCTGTTCGCCGGCCAGGATGTGATGACGGAAACCGCGGTGAGCCTGCCGCTGCCCAGCCTGGGCGAAGAAATGCTCACCGACTACGCCAGCCTGGGCACCACCCTCGGCCCGCACCCGCTGAACCTGCTGCGCGGCCAGTTGAAGGCGCTGCGCTGCCGCAGCTCCCGCGAGTTGCCCGGCCTGGAGCACGGCCGGCCGGTCAGCGTCGCCGGGCTGGTCATCGGCCGGCAGCGGCCGCAGACCGCCAGCGGCGTTACCTTCGTCACCCTGGAAGACGAGTTCGGCCTGGTCAACGTGGTGGTCTGGCGCGACCTGGCCGAGCGCCAGCGCCGCGTCTTCCTGCAAGCGCAACTGCTGCAGGTGCGCGGCCGGCTGGAAAGCGAGAGCGGCGTGCGCCACGTGATCGCCGAGCAACTGGTCGACCTGACGCCCCTGCTCAGCGGCCTGGACGTGCCCAGCCGCGATTTCCGCTAGTGGCTCAGCTGGCCAGGCGGTGCAGGTTCCAGCGCACCACGCCCCAGATCGCCAGTTCGTCGCCCTCGCCGATGCGGATCGGCGGGTAGCGGTCGTTGGCCGGCAGCAGCGCATAGTCGCCATCGATGATGTCCAGGCGGCGGATCAGCGGCTCGCCGTTCACCGCGGCCACCACCACCTCGCCGGAGCTGGCCAGGCAGGCGCGGTCCACCACCAGCAGGTCGTTGTCGTGGATGCCGGCGCCGGTCATACCATCGCCATGTGCGCGGACTATGTAGGTATGGGGCGTGTGCAGCTCGAGCAGGTCATCCAGCGACCGCGGCTGCGCCTGAAGGAACGCCGACGGATCGGCGGCGGCAGGAAGGAAAGCGGTATGAGACATGACGGGGCATCCTCGGAATACTGTACATACATACAGATACCAGAAACAATGTGAACCCGGCAAGCCATTCCCCACTCCATTGACAGCCGCCGGCAAGCGCACCGGCGTGGTCTATCCTTCGTGTGGGGGCGAGGAGTTTCAGCATGAATCCTGGCACGTTCGTCACACTCATGATTTTCGGCTGGCTGCTGCTGGCGGGCGTCACCCTGTGGGCCTTCCTGCGCGTGCCCATGCGCCGGGCCCGGCTGCATTCGCGCAGCGAGGCCCAGGCCCACTCCCACGAGGCGCCGGCACCCCAGGCGCAGCCGCAGGCGGCCCCGCGCAGGCGCCATGCCGGCTGGCTAACGTGGAGTCATCGCTGAGGCGGCAGCAGGCCGCCGTCATTCAGGCTTTTCGGAAACCCCGCACAGGCTCCTGCCCCGGCTTTCTCGCCCGACGGGCGAGGCTGGACAGCCCCGGAGCAGGCCGGCTCCCCCGGCTACCCGGCCTCAGGCCAGGCGAATGTCCGCGCCGGTGACCTCGTCGCGCAGGGCGCGCAATTCGGCTGCATCCTGGTTCAGGTGGTGGATGGCCTTGAGCAACCGCTGGCGCAGCAGTTCGTCGGGCACTTGCTCCACGGCGCGCATCACTTCGATGGCAGTGGCTTCGTTGTTGCTGGCTACCGAGTCCAGCACCTTGCGGATGTTGCGGGCTGCACGTTGCACGTTAGGTCCTCATGACAAAGTGCGAGCACCCTAGGACAACAATATTTCTCAAAGATTTCAGCGAGTTGCATTCTGACCAATGGTCAAGCGCAGGCCCCGTGCGCAAGCCGGCGGATGACGCGGCGGCAGGCATCGGCGGCGCGGCCGATTGTCACGCTGCCGAATCGGGAAGCTGGGAATGCAGAGGGGGGATTCTGGTGCTCGGAGCGGGACTCGAACCCGCAAGACCGTGAGGCCGGCGCATTTTAAGTGCGCTGTGTCTACCAATTTCACCATCCGAGCCGGGCGGGCATTGCCGAGGCCGGAAGAGCGCGGCCACCGGGCAATGTGGAAGGGCCGAGACTATACCGAGTCGACTCGTTGCGGTAAAGCCGGGACCATGGGCGTAAGCGCTTGATGGCACAGCCGATTCCCTTCTTTCCGGGCGCCCTGCACAAGGGACTAGTCGGAATTACCGGCTTTTTGCCATCTCCCCTGTCGCATAAGCTGCCCACCCACGGGGCGGAAGGGAAGCCGACTCCGTCTTGGGCCGCATTACCCCGGATGCGGCCGCTTTTTCTTCCGCCACCTTCCCTGGACAGCCGAGCAGCGTGAACCCAATCACATAACCGTCGAAAAGCCAGCACAGAGCCATCATCGGTACAAGACTTTGACGTTCAGTGGATCACGAAACGCCAAACAGGAGAGGTCCGATGAGGCAACGTATTGCCACCCGCGTGGGCAGGTCCCTGGTCGTCATCGAAACCAAGGACATCACGCATTTCAGCGCGGAAGAAAAGTATGTGACGGCCTTCACCGCCAAGGGACGCATCCATTTCGACGCCACCCTGAAGGCCCTGGAAATCGAGTTCGCGGAGGAGTTCATCCGCATCCATCGCAGCCACCTGGTGCGCCGCAGCCTGGTCAGCAACCTGCGCTGGGACGCCTATTCGGCCAGCATCGGCATCGACGGCACGGAAACCCGCCTGCCCCTGAGCCGCCAGCGCGTCGGCGTGGTTCGCAACCTGCTGCGGGCCCGCGACGGAGCGACCGTGATCGCCACCCTGGACGGGTCGCTGCCACCTTCCATGCTGGCCAGCCCGCAGACAGCCCCTGCCCTGCGGGCTGGCTGACGAAAGAGCGTATCGCTCGACCGCCTGCAATATCAAAGCAACATCACGCTTCTATACTGCATGAAGGCTGACGGACCAGCCCCCATCGGTAGTACGAAGAAGCCTCGCCTCGCCGCGGGGCTTTTTCCTTTCCGCTATCCATCGTTCGAGTGAAAACTTGCATCAGCTCAAGGTATGAGCGATTCGCATACATGCAATCGAGGATGTATGTTTATTTCGCTGTCGCGTAATGGCAATATGCCTGGCCCTCTTGCTGAGGACATGGCCGGCCGAGCAGGGACGCGACGGCCAGCCACTCGCCCTTCTCAGCGCGCCACCCTGCCGCGCAATCCCCAGAGCAGCAGTCCGATGGCGACGATGATCGCCAGGCCGACGCTGACGAAACCAAGGGTCACCAGCAGCTCCTGCCAGGGCTCCCCGCTATGCCCCGCGGCGGTGACGGGCGACATGGCCGCGGTGCCGAAAACCGCGGCGAGCAAGGTGAAGGCCCAATTGGCATAGGCGCCGTAGAGCAATGCGCAGAAAGTGACACCCTGCCACCTGCGCGACAGCGCCACCTCACCCCAGATCGCCCCCAACGCCAGCAACAGCAGGCCATTGAGGATGCCCTCCAGGTGGGCCGCCAGGGCCATGCGCGGATTGCTCAGCTGCGCCTCGACCAGCCCGGTGAGCAGGCCGAGCAACAGCAGCAGCAAGCCGTGCCAGAGCAACCGCCGATTCACGCCAGCCATGCCGGGCCCCTCCGCGATCGGGCTTTCCCTTCACTCTAGACGGCGCGGCCTAGCGCAGCGGCAGCCAGCCGGGCGCGATGTTTTCGTATGGGAGCAGCAGATAGGCCGCCAGATAGCAGGCGATGAAAAGGCAGGCGGCGGCCACGACGAGCCATTCGAAGCGCGACATCTCTCATCCTTGAGCAGCGCAATTCCAAAGTGCCAGTATGCCATGACGAACCATGGATGGCATCCGGCATTCACCGGCAGGCAAGGAAACGAGCGACGCAGCGCCGGGCCCGGTAGAATTCCGCCGCCCCGGGAACCGGAACGGCTGCGGCCGGTCTGACACCGCCAGCGAATTCACATTGCGGATCGCCCTGCGATCCGGACGCTCCATCGACCATCCCGGGCGGCAAGCCTGCCGCCCTTCATCCCTCGAGGTTAGCAATATGCGCAAAGCACTCCCCGCCCTGGCCCTGAGCCTGCTCTTCGCCCAAGCCGCCATGGCCGGCGGCGGTACCCAGGCAGCCGTCGGCGGTGGCCTGGGTGGCGCCCTGGGCAACGTCGTCGGTCAGCAACTGGGCGGCAGCACCGGTGCCGCGATCGGCGCCGGCGTCGGCGGCGCGGCAGGTAGCGCGGCCACCGCCAAGAAAGGCAGGAAGACCAAGGCCGCCATCGGTGGCGGCCTGGGCGCCGCCGGTGGCTCGCTCATCGGCAACAAGCTCGGCGGCAGCACCGGCGCGGCCATCGGCGCCGGCCTGGGCGGCGCGGCGGGCGGCGCCCTCGGCGGCAAGAAGTAAATCCAGCGCCGCACCGGAATGCCGAAGCCCCGTGGGCACGAACCCACGGGGCTTTTTCGTGTGCGCCGCAAGGGCAGAGCGCTTAGTCCGAGGAGACGAAGCCGTGTTCTCTCCGGTGGCCTGAATTTCTGCATCGATCCCAGTTCGACGAGCGGTAGTGGATCATTTCACCCATCACCCAGGCTCGCCGGAATCATCGTTTTCCTCGTCGACCACATACAACCTGACCTTTGGAACGCCCAGGCTGTCGACCTTGCTGTAAATCTCAGCCCAGTGCTCTTTCGTCAGCGAAGGGCACATCACCGGAGCGTGAAGATACATGCCGTGCTTGCGGATAGCCGGCAGGGCCTGAAGTAGCCTTTTGACCTCATGCGCCACTCGCAGAAATGAGCGACCGTCCTGCACCACCTAACAGGCCCAGGAAAGGATATATAAATAGTTTTTTTGAAGCACAGCTTCGTAATGGCCGCGCTCCCTAGACCCTCATGATTCCAGCGCAAAGAAAGGCGGATGTAGAGCTCGCCTCGTCAGTTCGGGATAATGAAGTTTTATTGTTCATAAGAAATCGCAACTTATTTTCTGTTCAGACTTGGCCTGACGAGGAGAACAACACTGTAAAATCCAGAGCATCCATTGATGGGCAGCGGTGGCGTTACTGGCAGGGAGACACAGGTTACGATTATCTATTTCAGCAATTCTCAGCGGATGCCTAACAGATACTCAATGACCTAGATAGCCGGAACCCTGATTATTAGCGCGCTGCCCACCAAAGCCCCTTTAGCTCCACCGCCGCCACCACAACCACCCAAAAACGACTGATCAAATAGTCAAGGATCGGCCATGTACTTCAAAACAGCCACGTTCATCGATCTAGTCCAGTGGCTATGGGACAACGCGGCTTCAGGCATCTGGAGCACCTTCTGCGTCTGGGCCATAGTCCGCTTACTCCGCAAGGCTCAGTGGATCGCAAAATGGCTCACAAATAGAGCTCCTGCTTTCCTCCGCAAGGTGCGACTTAAGCGCTCGAATTGGATTCGCAATTCTTTCAGGCACCTGAAACTAAGAAACCTTAGGTGGATCCGCAAGCATCGCTTCGACACAGCGTGGATCGGACGTGAAGTCAGCCGAGGCCACACCTCTCAGATTCTGTTTTTACTTTGGCTTGGGCTATGGGTTCTCGCAATGGGACTACGAGACTCATTCATTTTTTCCGATGTGCCGCTCGCACGTACACCAGGGGTAGCCGTGTTGGTTGCATGTCCAATGTACCTGTTCGAGATTGCCTGGATACGCTACTCCGGCCGGGCGGAAGAAATCATAAAGTATCGCCAATCCGTTAAAATCTGGCGATTTAGACACTGAACTCCTGAAACAACTAGGTCCACACTAGGCGCTTCAGGCTCGGGCGCAACGCAAAAGGTTGCAGCGTCATCCGAGCAACTTGTCCCACGGAAGATTCCCAGACAGGTATCCAGCAGCAAGCATGATGCCGATCAGCCAGAGCGCCCAGAAGCGCGGCGGCGACAGCTTGTCAGTCATGATTCGCACCTCGCGAATGATCTTGCTAAGATCCACGAATGTTCTGCTCCTTGGGTCTGACAAGGGGTGGAAATAGAAACCCTCGTGAGCCGGCCAGCTCTCGGGGGTTTGTTTTTTGGCCGGTGAGCAAATCGTGCCGTCACGACCTGCCAGGACAAAACCCTACAGGGGGTGACGCTCATTGCCGTGTACTTCACTTTCGCTTCGGTATGCGCCCAGTGTCTTTTGGAAAGGGCGAAAATTCACTCGCCGAACCTTGTAGCTGTGAGAGCTACAGGGCATAGCTTCTCTCTTGATCCGCAACCCGGCTTTTAATCAGGTTTAAAGAACGTATCGCCAGAAACGACGAAGCCCGCGCTAGGCGGGCTTTTCGTTGGGCTTGGGGTTAGGCCGCTTGTGGGTAGATCAGCCGGAGCTGGCCCGGCAGCCCGAACGCCTGCATGCATCTGACTTCGAAGTCCTTGCGGTCAACCGAGCTATCCGCGATCAGCGTGACCTTGCGGATTTGCTGGTCGAGCCAATCACGGCCTCCGTCGGTCAGCCTGCGCTGTCTACGGCAGTACTTTTCGTACAGAACCTAGGTCCAGAGGTTTGGGCCAAGTGCTGATCCAGCAACCATGCGGGCTTCAGCCGAATTTACCCTGCATTCAGGGCCAGGCAGGCCCAGCCTCTAGCCAAAGGTCTACGCTGAAACCTCTGCCCAGGAGGTTGCCATGGCCGACTCCCCCTCCCCGCCCTACTCTACCGCCTCAACCTGAACATCAACGCCATCGGCTCGGCTGTCGAGGAGCTGGCGACTTTGGTTGAGCAACGAGGCTCAACCGAAACCTCGGACGCCGTGAAGCTCCATCTGGAGACGCTGATCGAGAACGCGGACGCCATGGCAGGCGCCATGGCCGATCTGGCAATCCAGGAAGCCAAATCCGATCCTGAGTAGCTGCACAGAAAGCCAGTATTGAATCTAGTACCACTATTAGCTACAGTTTGCCATACGCCAATGACGCACGAAGAAACGGATGATCTTCATCGAAACGCCAGTCTTCACGAAGCGGATTCTCGCGCTAGTAGACGATGAGACCTATCGCAAGCTTCAGGAAGACCTAACGCTCCACCCGGACGCCGGAGCAGTCATTGAAGGCACGGGTGGCGTGCGCAAGATTCGCATTGCTGCCAATGGACACGGGAAAAGAGGCGGCGCCCGGGTCATCTACTACCACTTCACATCCGCCTCTCAAATTGCATTCCTGCTGGTCTATGACAAGGCATCGCAGGAGGACCTGACTGCCGATCAGAAAAAGGTACTTCGGCAGATCGTTGAGAACTGGAGATAGCCATGGACAAAGAACTCTTCGCTGAACTGGTCGAAAGCGTGACCCAGATGGACGAGATCGTGCGCGGCGAACGTCAACCTTCCCGCGAATTCCACATCGACGCCGTGAAGGTTCGCGAAATCCGCCGCGCTACTGGCCTGTCCCAGGCCAAATTCGCCCGGAAAATTAATGTTGCTGTCGGCACGCTGCGCAATTGGGAGCAAGGGCGCCGCGATCCCGAGGGGCCTGCTCGCGCGCTGCTCCGAGCCATCGATAATGATCCGGTCCATGTTCTAGCTGCCCTGAACGGCGGCCCGCGAGAAGACTAACTCTTCCGCTGCCCCCAAGCCGGCCTAGTGCCGAGCTTTTCGTTTCTGCCAGCCCTTCCCTCCCGGCTCTGCTCTGAGCTGATGACCGCCCTGCCCCGGCTCTGAATCCGTTGTAGAGCCGGCCATAGCAGCCTCACATTAAATTGTAGTGCTACCTTTGGCCCGTAGTTTGCTCGGGAGAGCCGCATGGCTCGCACGAAGGTTCCTTTCGCCAAGGTAGCGATGCTCAGCCTGGCGCTGAGCATTTCGACCTCATACGCCCAGTTGGCAGCGCCCCTCCAATTGGACAGCCAGAAGGCCGGCAAGCAGCATCACAAGAGCTTGCCCAAAAGTCCAAGATTCGTGAGGACATCAAGCGAGCCATGGCCGCTCTCGGCCAATAGCGCGATAAGTGCCGGATTCGCTGCTCAACGAGCAGCCCTTCACCGAGATCGTGCAGACCTTACGCCAGCTAGAAGAGGCCGTGCCTGCCGATAGCACCCTATCTGGCCTACCCGTGATCGGTGAAAAATACGACGCCCTGCGCCGAAACCTGGCCAAAGTCCGCGCCATGGCTGTTCAGAACGAGATCCTCTTCAACACCGCCCCGGAAGTATTCCAGAGCGATGTCAGCAGCGAAGGGCTCAAGGCCTTGGCTGACCTCGGCACCGAACGTCTATATCGCCTGGTGAGCTGATCACCAGGATGGCGGTCATCGTAGGGTTCAATCCCGAAACCTACACCGAACTCTTCCAGGACGTCCTGAAGGATTATCAGCGACAGGATGTTGAGCACCGGATAGGTGCGTTCGATCTTCCGGCGGAGCCGGATGAAGGACATCCGCGACACACGATACTGACAGCGGCTTACGGTCACGATGGTACGCGACGCAATGGACCTAACCTACCTGACCGGCCAGCGTCCGGCTGACACACTCAAGGCGTGTACCGGCGACCTGACGGTCGAGTTCCTCCTGGTAGCGCAGGGCAAGACGACGAAGAAATTGCGCATCCTCCTTGAGGAGAACGGCCAGCGTACTGGGCCGGGCACCTTCATTGATGACCTGCTGGAGCGCCGCAAGTTGGCCGGTATCACGAGTTCACGGCTGATCACCAACCCCGACGGGGTGCGGTTGAGCTACGCCATGTTGCGCAATCGGTGGCAGGAGTCTAGAGCGGCCGCCATGCAGGCTGCGATCGATGCTGGAGACTCTCCCCTCGCCCATCGAATCAAGCAGTTCAGGTTCAGCGATATCCAACCGAAGGCGGCAAGCGAAATCGATGACCTGACCGACGCCAGCAAACTACTCGGGCACTGCAGGAGCAAATTACGAAGACCGTTTATCGGCGTGTCGGCGAGGTTGTCAGCCCGACACGTTGACGCGCGGATAGTGGAAATGATTCTGAAATAGTGGAAATCGCCGGGCTTACAGCGGGCAAAGAAAAAGCCCCGTAGACCTTGATCTACGGGGCTTTTCTGTTGGAGGCTGAGGTCGGAATCGAACCGGCGTTCACGGATTTGCAATCCGCTGCATAACCACTCTGCTACTCAGCCTTTGAACCTGGCAAACCGCGCTGCGGTTCGCTGCAATTCTGTTCGGCTTGGCTTTCTTTCAAGCTCTAACCTATTGATTACACAGAGTTTTCATCGCCCTGCGCTTTCGATGGCCGGGATTATGGACTAATGGGACAAGGCTGGCAACACCTGAGATTAAATTTCTTCATTCGCCTCTGAAGACTCACCTGCCAGCCTCAGGGCTCTCGATCGGCATCTTCCTCAAGGCCGTCGCCCACCCGTTCTGAAATCACTTGCGGCAGGCCGGGCCAACTGTTGGCCCGCCGACAGCGCCCCAACAGAACAGTTGGAAGAACAACAGTAAAAGCCTGGCAGAAAGCCACAACCCCCGAAATCACTGAGGTATGCCAGTGGCACAGGGATTGCCTCGGGGCATCACCGCTTATTTCGGGAACACCTCCCATGGCCCCCTTCCCTGCCAGGTGAACGGCGCCAACCGATGCCAACGAGGACAGCAACATGAGTCTGGACGCTTTCCGCGCCCCACCCTCTTCCAGCGACAACCGCCAGCCAAGCCTCTCCCGCGGCGAGCGGAAACAGGAGCACGGCGCATGAAGATCATCGACATGCGCTGCCGCCCGGCCTTCCTGCATCCGTTCTTCGGCGCCGTGCCCGGCTCGGCCGAGCACGCCACGGCGCGCTGGCTGAACCGGCGCGTCGGCACTCGTGGCGACGATGCCCACTTCGAACGCTCGCTGACCCAGGAAGGCTTCCTCGCCGAGGTGCGCGACGCCGGCCTGCACAAGGCCGTGGTGGTCGGCCGGCACACGCCGGCGCAGCACCTGCCCAACGAGCGGATCCACGCCATCGTCGACGGCCACGCGCAATTGCTCGGCATCGGCTCGGTGGACCCGGCGCTGCAGGGTGTGGAAGGCGCGCTCGCGGAGATCGACCATGCGATCGACGACCTGGGCCTGGCCGGCATCGACCTGGAGCCCGGCTTTGGCGAACCGGCGCGGCACCCGGACGACGCGCTGTACTGGCCGATCTACGAGCACCTGCAGAAGCGCGCCATTCCATTGTTCCTGATGAGCGGGCCGACCACGCCCGACCCGACCTACAACGACCCCGGCCGCCTGGCGGCGGTGGCCCGGGCCTTCCCGGACCTGCGGATCGTCGTCTACCACGGCTTCTGGCCCAACGTGCAGCAGGCCATCGGCCTGGCGTTCCGCTACGAGAACGTCCACCTGGTGCCGGACATGTACCTGTTCCTGCCCGGCAGCGAAGCCTACGTGCAGGCCGCCAACGGCTTCCTCGCCGACCAGTTGCTGTTCGGCTCCTCCTACACCTTCAGGCCCATTCGCCAGAGCATCGAGGACGCCCGGCGCCTGGGCTTGAGCGAACACGCCCTGGAGCGCTTCTTCCATGGCAACGCCGCGCGCCTGTTCGGGCTCGACTGAGTAGCGCGAAGCCCGCCGGGGAGCCCGCTCGGCAGCGGGCCCCCGGCGGGCGACGATAGGAAGACCGCCGGCCAGGGCGGCGCCGTGGCCCGCCTCAGATCGTGCGCGAGAAACGCTCCTGCTGCTCGCCGCCCAGGTAGGCGTCGAAGGCCATCGCCACACTGCGCATCATCAGCTGGCCCTGGGGCAGCAGGATCAGCGCGTCGTCGCGCAGCTCCACCAGCCCGTCGTCGACCTGCTCCTGCAACTGCCGCAGCGAGCCTGCGAAATACTCGCTGAAGCGGATGCCATGGCGCGCCTCCAGCGGCGCGTAGTCCACGCGGCCATGGCACATCAGCGCGCCTATCACCTCGCGGCGCAGGCGGTCGTCGTCGGTCAGCCGGTAGCCCTTGTGCACCGGCAGCAGGCCCTCGTCGAGGCGCGCGTAATACTGCGACAGCTCCTTCACGTTCTGCCCGTAGGTGTCGCCGACCTTGCTGATCGACGACACGCCCAGGGCGATCAGGTCGCAGTCGGCATGCGTCGAATAGCCCTGGAAGTTGCGTTGCAGCGTGCCCCTGGCGCGGGCCACGGTGAGTTCGTCGTCGGGCAGCGCGAAGTGGTCCATGCCGATGTACGCATAGCCCTCCCCCGTCAGCCGCCGGATAGTCAGCTCCAGCAGCTCCAGCTTGCGCTCGGGCGGCGGCATGTCCTCGCGGCGGATCAGCCGCTGCGCGCGCACCCGCTCGGGCAGGTGGGCGTAGCTGTAGGCGGCGATGCGGTCCGGGCGCAGCGCGATGATCTTGCCCAGGGTGGCGTCGAAGCTCTCCACCGTTTGCAGCGGCAGGCCGTAGATCAAGTCCACCGAGACCGACTTGAAGCGCGCCTCGCGGGCGGCCTGGACCAGGTCGAAGATCTGCTGCTCGCTCTGCACGCGGTTGACCGCGGCCTGGACCTTCTCGTCGAAGTCCTGCACGCCGAAGCTGAGGCGGTTGAAGCCCTGGGCGCGCAATTCGGCGATGCGTTCGCGGCTGATGGTGCGCGGGTCGACCTCGATGGAGAACTCGTGGTCGTCGCTCTCGTCCAGGTTGAAGTGCTCGCGCAGGCTGTCCATCAGGTCCGACAACTGTTCGCTGGTCAGGTAGGTCGGCGTACCGCCGCCCAGGTGCAACTGGGTGAGCTTGCGCGAGCCCTCGAACAGCGCCGCCTGCATGGCAATCTCGCGCTTGAGGTAGTCCAGGTACTCCACGGCGCGGTGGGTCTTCTGGGTGATGATCTTGTTGCAGGCGCAGTAGTAGCAGAGGCTCTTGCAGAACGGGATGTGGATGTAGACCGACAGCGGCTTGGCCGGCGCCCGGTTGCTCGACCGGGCGGCCTGGCGATAGTCGTCGGCGGCGAACGCGCCATGGAACTGCGGCGCGGTGGGATAGGAGGTATAGCGCGGGCCGGGGCGATCGTACTTCTCGACCAGCGCGCGGTTGAAACTCATCGACTCAGACATGGCACGGCTCCTCGGACGCTGGCAGTCTGTCGCTGCAAGTCGTCCGTCCAAAGATACACCCATGTGGGCGTTGCGCCTCCTGAGCGGGATCAAGAACTTCCGCCGGGCGCAGCTCGGCTTCGCGCATCCAGGGCGAGCTAGACTGTCCGTGCTGGCAGCGCCAGCGGTTAGCGCAACGTCTTGAGGAGCCTGCACGATGACCAGGAGATTCGAGATCGGCGATCATGTGAGCTGGAATTCCGAGGCGGGCCGCGTGTCGGGGACGATCATCGCCATCCATACCCGCGACTTCGACTACAAGGGCCACCGCCATCACGCCTCGGAAGACGATCCGCAGTACGAGATCAAGAGCGACAGGACCGACCACATCGCGGCGCACAAGGGCAGCGCCCTCACCCTTGTGTGATGCTGGCGGCCCGTGAAGCTTCCGTTCTTCACCATCGGCCACTCCAACCGAAGCCTCGAGGCCTTCGTCGAGTTGCTGCGCGGGCCCGACGTCGGGCTGCTCGTGGACATCCGCAAGGTCCCGCGCTCCGCGTCCAACCCGCAGTTCAATGCCGATACGCTTCCCGGGGCGCTGGCCGACTGCGGTATTGCCTACGAGCACCTGGCCGCGCTCGGCGGGCTGCGCGGCAAGGCCCGGGGCCTGCCGGCGCAGGTCAATGGATTCTGGGACAACCGCAGCTTCCACAACTATGCCGACTACGCGCTCTCGGCGCCGTTCCAGCAGGGCCTGGAGCAGTTGCTGGAAGCCGGGCGCCAGCGCCGCTGCGCGATCATGTGCTCGGAAGCCGTGTGGTGGCGCTGCCACCGCCGCATCGTCAGCGACTACCTCATCGCCAGGGGCGAGGCGGTCTTCCACATCATGGGGGAAGGCCGCCTGGAGCTGGCCCGGTTGACGCCCGGCGCCGTCGTCCAGGCGGATGGCTCGGTGGTCTATCCCGCGACTGGTTCGCCGCCGGCGTGAGCGGCTAGGTACCGCGCTTCAGCAGCATCCTCTCGATATGCCCGATGGCCGCCCGCGGCTTGAGCTTTTTCGGGCAGAAGGCGATGCAGTTGTAGATCGAGCGGCAACGAAACACGCTGAACGGGTCGTCCAGCGCCGCCAGCCGCGCCTCGGTGGCCGTATCGCGGGAGTCGACGAGGAAGCGGTAGGCATTCAACAGGCCCGCCGGGCCGATGAAGCGCTCCGGGTTCCACCACCAGGAGGGGCACTGCGTCGAGCAGCAGGCGCACAGGATGCACTCGTACAGGCCATCCAGCCTGGCCCGCTCCTCCGGCGACTGCAGCCGCTCAATGGCCGGTGGCGGCTGGTCGTTGATGAGGTAGGGCTTTATCCGCTCGTACTGCCTGTAGAACGTCCGCATGTCGACGACCAGGTCCCGTATCACCGGCAGGCCGGGCAATGGCCGTATGACGATGTCCACCTCGCCGCGCAACGGCCTGATCGCCTGCCCGGATGGCAGTTGCCCGCCGTGGAGCAGGGTCGAGACGCTGGTGATGCAGGCCAGGCAGTTGGCACCGTTGATGTTCATGCCGTCGGAGCCGCAGACGCCTTCGCGGCAACTGCGCCGGTAGGTCAGCGTCTGGTCCTGGGTTTTCAGGTGCTCCAGCAGGTCGAGCACCATCATGTCCTCGCCCGGCTGCAGGTCGTAGGTGTAGTCCTGCAGGCGCGGCGCTGCATCCTGTTCCGGGAGATAACGGTAGATACGGACTTTCATCTCGCTCGCCTCCGGGCCGATTTCCAGCGTGGACCTTCCAGGCGATCTCGCCGGAGCTTCTGTCGACAGCCCAGGAATTATACGACTCATCGATACGAGCTGCGCCGGCAGCGGCGCCGAGTTGCTGGCCAATGGCAAGCTATGTGATGATTAGTATCGATTCTCATTTACCAAAAGACTCTGATGGCCGCGGGACACCACCCGGCGGCGTGGTGACTGTCTGTGAGCTCATCTGCCTATGCCACTCCTCCATCGCTGGAGACGCTGTACTGCGACCATCACGGCTGGCTGCAGGCATGGCTGCGCAGGCGCCTGGGGCACGCCAGCGATGCCGCGGACCTGGCCCACGACACCTTCCTGCGGCTGATCGGCGGGGCCAGCCAGCCGCGCTTCGCCAGCATGGCCGAAGTGCGCGCCTACCTGCGAACCACCGCCAAGAACCTGTGCATCAACCTGTGGCGGCGCCAGGAAATCGAACGCGCCTGGCTCGACACCTTGGCGGCGCTGCCGGAAGAGCAGTGCCCCTCCGCCGAGCGGCAGGCCGCGGTTCTGCAAGCCCTGGAGGAAATCAGCTGCATGCTGCAGACGCTGTCCACCAAGGCGGCACGGGCCTTTACCCTCGCCGTGGTGTGCGAGATGACCGACGACGAGGTCGGCGCGCAGTTGGGGGTTTCCGGGCGCATGGTGCGCAAGTACGTGGCCCAGGCCATGCTCGCGTGCCTGACGTTGCGCGCCGGCGAGACGGCTGCCGCGTTGCGCCAGGAGCCGCTCTACTGATGGCGAACCCCGGTCACGAAAGCCCCCTGCCCTCGCACGCCGTGCTGGAGCAGGCGGCCTACTGGTACGCCACCCTGCGTGACGGCCAGGCCAGCGCCCAGCAGCGCGCCCACTGGCAGGCATGGCTGGGCGCGGATCAGATGCACGAGCAGGCCTGGCGTTATGTCGAAGGCGTCAGCCGCAACTTCGAGCCGCTGCGCGGCCGGCCCGACACGCACCTGGCCGCCGATGCGCTGGGTATCGCCGCCGAACGCATGCATTCGCGCCGCCGGCTGCTGACCGCAATGGCGGCCGTCAGCACTGGCACCCTGTGCGGCTGGCTGGGCTGGCGGGAAGCGCTGTTGCCGCCCGCCCTGATGGCCTGGGGCGCGGATTACCGCACCGCCACCGGCGAGCAACATGAAATAACCCTGGCCGATGGCTCCCGCGCCTGGCTCAACACCGCCAGCGCCATCGACCTGGCGTTCAGTGCCCGGGCTCGCCGCGTCACGCTGGTGCGCGGCGAGGTGTTCATCGCCACCGCCAAGGGCGCGCGCCCCTTCTACGTCGAGACCGGGCATGGGCGCCTGCAAGCGCTGGGCACACGCTTCAACGTGCGCTGCGAGGGCGAGCGAACCTGGCTGGCCGTCTATGAAGGCGCTGTGGAAATACGCACTGCCAAGGGCGCCGTCCGCGTGCTGAAGGCCGGCCAGCAGGCGCATTTCAGCGCCAGCCACATCGGTGACAACCAGACCGCCGACGCGGCCCGTGAAGCCTGGACCCAGGGCTCGCTGCTGGCCGACAACATCTCCCTGCGCGAGGTGGTGCGGGAGTTGCGCCGCTATCGCCACGGCCACCTCGGCGTTGCCGATGAGGTGGCCGACCTGCGGGTGTACGGCAACTTCCCCATCCAGGACTCCGAGCGCGTGCTGCGCATGCTGGCCTCAGCGTTGCCGATCCGTATCGAACAGCCCCTGCCCTGGTGGGCGAGCATCGAAGCCCGGCGCTGAGCCGGGCGGGCAAAAAAAAATCGGAAAAAGGGTTCCGGGTTTCGCCCGCTCGCTGGTTTACCCAGTGAGAAGACGTGAAACATCGCCGCATCGGCGCCTCGAGGGGCCGTATGGCATCGGCTGTTGAGGGTCTTCGCTCATCAACCCTTGTCCCCAGAGGAATGCCGTCCATGTCCCTCCGCTGTCACCCGCGCGCTGCCCACCCGGGTGTTGTCGCACACGCTTTTGCCCTGCGCCCGCTGACCCTGGCGCTTCACCTGGCGCTATCGGGCAGCGCCGTGGGCCTGGCGGCCTGGTCGCCGGTCGCCATGGCCGGGGACGGCGTCGTGGCCAGCGCCGAGCGCAGCTACGACATTCCCGCCGGCCCGCTGACCAGCGTGCTCACGCGTTTTTCCCGCGAGGCAGGCGTGTATCTGGTCGGTGCCGGCAGCGTGGCCGAGGGCGTGACCAGCCCGGGCCTGCAAGGCAGCTACACGGTGTCGGACGGCCTGGCCGCGCTGCTTTCCGGAACCGGCCTGGAGGCCGTTCGGCAGGCCGATGGCAGCTATGGACTGCAGAAGGCGCCAGGCGCGGAGCCCTATCGCCTCGCTCCCGTCATCGTCAACGCCCAGGCGGTAGCGGACGACCCCGCAGCCTCGGTGGTGACCCGGGAACTGTGGGTCGGCGGCAAGGTGGCGACCAACATCCAGAACACCCCGGCCTCGGTTTCCGTCGTGACCCAGAAGGAAATCGAGCAGCGCAGCGCCAGCACGACCGAGGAAATCCTGCAGTACACCCCGGGGACCATCACCGACTACTACGGCACCGATGACCGCAACGACTACTTCCTGATTCGCGGCTTCCAGGCCACCACCTACCGCGATGGCCTGACCCTGGGCTCGATGCGCGGCGTGCGCGAGGAGCCTTTCGCCTATGAGCGCGTCGAGGTGCTGCGAGGCGCCAACTCCACGCTGTTCGGCCCGGCCGACCCGGGCGGCTCGGTGAACTTCGTGACCAAGCAGCCGCGTTTCAGCAGGTTCGGCCAGGTCTATGCGACCTACGGCTCGTTCAACCACATGGAGGCCGGCCTGGATACCGGCGATGCGAACGAAGACAAGACCCTGGCCTACCGCTTCACCGGCAAGTTCCAGGACAGCGATCGCGAATACGACCACTCCCAGGACGACAACAACTTCCTGATGGGCGGCCTGACCTGGGCGCCGACGGCCTATACCTCCGCCACCCTGGTGGTGGACCACCTGCGCCAGGACAACACGCCCAACAGTGGCGGTTACCCGATGGACAGGGAGTATGACCGCGACAAGTTCTTCGGCGAGCCGAGCTACAACTTCCACGATGTCGAGCGCACCAACGTCAGCGCCAACTTCACCCATGATTTCGACAACGGTTTCACCCTGCGCAGCAACCTGCGCCACAGCGATCTGAGCGATGAATACGGCTATGCCTATATCAGCGACGCTTCCGGGCATACCGGAACCCTGGTCGACCGTGGCTACCTGGGTTCCGACAGCGACGCCGAGCAGTTCAACGGCAACCTGATGCTGCAGTACGACGCGCGCTTCGAGAACATCGACAGCAGCAGCATCGTCGGCGTGGAATATCTCGACTCCTCCGCCAAGAACGTTTCCGTCTATGGCTCCGCCGACCCGATAGACGTTGCCAACCCGGTATACCGCGGCGTTTCGCCGGCCATCGTCTACCAGGACAAGGACCAGGACAGCACCATCAAGTCGGTGTTCCTGCAGCAGAACCTGTCGTTCTTCGAGCGTTTCATCGTCACCGCCGGTATGCGCAACGACTCCATGGACGTTTCCGAAACCGACCACCTCTCCGGCATCAAGTCCTCGGACAATTTCTCGGAAAACTCTTTCCGCGGCGCGTTGACCTATATCGTCAACGACGAGGTTTCCACCTACGTCAGCATGGTGGAGTCGGTTTCCCCGCCCGAGGTCGGCGTCACCCCGGAGCGCGGCACCCAGTACGAAGTGGGTGTGAAGTATTCGCCGCAGGAGATGAACGCGCTGTTCTCCGCTGCCGTCTACCAGCTGACCCAGGACGATGTCGCCACCGCGGTCGTGCAGCCGAACGGCGTCATCGACCAGCAGACCGTAGGCTCGCAGCGCGTGCGAGGCCTGGACCTGGAGGTCAAGGCCGAGCTGACGGATAACCTGAGCCTAGTCGGCGGCTACTCCTACATGGACACCGAGGTGCTTCGCGGTGCGCTGCAGGTATGGAGCGGGACGGGTTACGAGGTCGTGTCGATCAAGGGCAACCAGCTCGTCTCCGCACCCAGGCACTCGGCTTCGCTCTGGAGCTATTACAGCGTGCCGGGAACGGACGTCAGCGTCGGCCTGGGCGCCCGGTATACGGGGGCCTACTATTTCGGCGACTTCAACGACACCGGCAAGAGCGACGCCACCACGCTGTTCGATGCCGCGTTCAACTACCAGCTCCTCAAGGACACCGACCTGGCCATCAACGTCAGCAACCTGTTCGACGAGCAGCACGTGGTCGGTCGCGGTAGCGCGGACTACTACAACCCGGGCCGCGAGATCACGGCCAAGGTGAGCTACAACTGGTGAGGCGCGGGACGCGCGAGCCAATCGATTCCGCCCGGGTCGCGTGCCCGGCTGCGGCTTGCGCATGGGCGAGACCGCCAATTGAAAAGACCGCCCGGGGCAACCCGGCGGTCTTTCTGTCCGGGGCTCGGCGGAAGGGAGGGCTGGGCGGGATGATTTCCAGTAGTTTTCGCTGGAACGAAAAAAGGGCCTTTCGGCCCTTTTTTCAGTGACTTGCAAATGCCAGTGGACATTGGCGACGATGACTTCGGTGAGCACTTTTCCCCGCAGACCAATGTCTATCGCTGCACCTCGCCTCAGATCATCGGCTTGTCGTCGATTCGGTCCCGCGCGGCGCTTGCGGCCAGGGCGTCGAAGGTTTCCGCGCTCAGCGCCTCCTCGCCCTGCTCGTCGAGCAGCCGGCGGAACACCAGGTGCTCCGGGAAGCTGCGGCCGATCAGCGTCAGCAGGCGCACGCCACGCTCGGTCAGCTCGAAGTTGTTGCCGGTGCCGCCATGGTCTCGCGGCCGGTCCTGGATGAAGCCGCCGTCGAACAGCACGCCCTCCAGGTCGCCGGCCACGCGCTTGATGTGGTCGACGCTGCCGCCCAGCGGCTCGCCCTGGGCCAGGCGTTCCTCGGCCACCTCCTCGCCGTACTCGCGGGCCTTGTAGGGTTCGTCGGCGCATTGCTGGGCGTGTAGCAGCAGTTGTTCGATCAGGTCCCAGTCGTAGCTCATGGCGTGTCTCCCGCGCTGTTCGTTTCGTTGGCTTGCCGGTGTTTCGCGCCGGCCCTGCCTGTTGCGACTGCCCGGCCCGCCATGGGTTCGAACGCACCGAGCAGCGGCGCGCTGTTCCGTTGGGCAATTCTTTCGAACTCGCCGCCGCCACGGCTTCCAAAGCCTGGTGAGTGCCGCGCCGCGAGGCGTGGCCGGCCACTGCGCCCGCGTGGCGCTTCAGCGAAGGAGCCCGATCATGAGTGCGAACCTGCAAGGCAAGAAAGTCCTGATCATCACCGCCAACGCCGGCATCGAGCGCGACGAACTGCTGCGCCCGCTGCAGGCCCTGAAGGATCAGGGCGCCAGCGTCAGCCATGCCAGCATCCAGGGCGGCGAAGCCCAGACCTGGCTCAAGGACAGCGAGAAGGACGTGACGGTGAATTCCGATGCCCGGCTCCAGGGCACCAGCGCCGCGGACTACGACGCCCTGGTGATACCCGGCGGCACGGTCAATGCCGACACCCTGCGCCAGGATGCCGATGCGCAGCGCCTGGTCCGCGAGTTCGCCGAGGCCGGCAAGACGGTCGCGGCGATCTGCCATGGCCCCTGGCTGCTGATCGATGCCGGCGTGGTCTCCGGCAAGACGCTGACCTCCTATTCCAGCGTGCGCACCGACCTGGCCAATGCCGGGGCCGAGTGGGTGGACGCGCAGGTCAAGGTCTGCCCGGCCCAGGGCTGGACGCTGATCACCTCGCGCAACCCCAGCGACCTGCCGGCCTTCAACGAGGCCATCGGCCAGGCCCTGGCGGCCTGAGGCCCATCCACCCATGCAGACAGAGGGACAACAGATGAGTGCACAGAATCTGGGCCGCTGGGAGCGGCTGTTCTCGGTGGCCCTGGGCCTGGCCGGGATGCGCAACGGTTTTCGTCGCGGCGGCCTGCAGGGCTGGCTGGAAGTGGGCGCCTCGGCGCTGATGGTCAAGCGCGGCCTGACCGGCCATTGTCGGGTCAAGGCGGCGCTGCTCGGCCACGGGGACGGGCATGCCGAGGCAGCGCCTGGCGTCATCCCTGGGCCGGCTCGCGAAAGCCAGGAAAAGCGCGTGGACAACGCCCTGGAGGAAACCTTTCCGGCCAGCGACCCCATCTCGCCCTGAAGGGGCGCGCAAATGAGCGGCGTCCCGGCGCGGTCGAACGGCTGCGCCGGGTGCAATCAGAGTGGGAAAAAGAAGCTTCATCCCTGAAGCGAGGCATCTGAACAAAGGAACCGAAGTGATTCTAGGTACAAGCCCAGGGCGCTTCCACATTCATTGAAAATACTGTTGAAACCCTTCACAAGCTCCTGATAAGGCGTGCATTTTGCCATGTAATCCGTGTAATTCGCCTGATATCCACTGGCTATCGCGGCGCTGCCATCGGCAACTTTTCTGCTTATAACCGGCAATGTTAAAAAACCTCACCAAGGTTATATTCAAAATTTCTTCACGCCGGTTTTCCGCCTTGAAACAGCCCGGGGCTTACCTTAGTTTTCCCTTCCGCAACCTGTCGGCGTCTTGCAGAAATCCAACCCCATATCGTGAAGTCGCCCGATGGAAAGATTGCTCTCCCCGCAACAGCAACAAGAGGCGGTCAACGTCTTTCTGCGCCTGGTGCCCACCCTGGCCAGAGAGATAGAACTTTCACAACTTGCAAGCGACGAGGATCTGGACTCCTATCGACTCAGGAAGGGCTGGGGCGAACTTTGCGCGCAAGCCAAGCATTCGGGGCTGGAGCCCTGGTTGTTCGCCCATATGTTGCTCGGCACGCCGAGCGAAGAATTGGAAAGACTCAAGGCGTTGCGCAGACATATGACCTTCCGCTGAAGCCGCTTCTCCGGTCCCGAAGAAGCCTGTTCAACCTGCTGCTGGTAATCGCTGCCCAAGGAGGTCACCGCCTGCTGGCCGACGATGGCCAGCACCGGCTGGTGCTCCTGCGCGCGTCGTACAGCCCGTTGAGCAGGTGGATGGCGGTGGCCAGGCAGACGCCGACCTCACCAATGCGCCGAAATGCATCGGCAAGGGCGTGAATGGATGCTTGAAAAAAGCACCCCGTCCCTGGGGCGTGCATATCAAGGGGAGTTCGCAATAACTATTCAGGCAGAGCCTGGCAGGTGGCGCAATCGACATTGAAAAATCGAACCGATAAAGCCGATTCCCGCATATTGCATGAAGGATTGCCGGCCGATGACCGCATCATGCTGATATCCAAATGATGCTATCGCTTCTTCGCACCCAGTGAATCCGCGGCATACGGCGAATTGCTCGAAATTTGCGCGCAACGTCGTATCCATAATTTCAACTGATGGCCTTTTTCGCTTGAGCCACCGCACTTACAGGCGTACTTTTTCAGGTCTTCTGCTACATATTTCCCTGGATGTTCTCGGGGCCTTTCCCTTCACCAGGCTTTTCCTCCCCTCCTCATGCAAATCCTATTGAACTCCGCGCAGCGGCAGGCTGCCGTGGCGGAGTTTCTTCGCCGCGTTCCTGCCCTGGCCCGGGAGATCGAACTGTCCCGCCTCAAGGAAAACGAAGACGCACAGGCCTACCGCCTGCGCAAGGGCTGGGCCGAGCTGTGCATCCACGCCCGCGCCATGGGCGTCGAGCCCTGGCTATTCGCCCACCTGCTGATCGGCACCCCGGCCGAACAGGTCGAGCGGTTGAAGAACACGCGCAACCCGCTGCTGCCCGACTGAACCTGCCCTGCCCGGCCGCTCACTCGCCGTGCTCCGCCGAGCCCGGCGGCTGCGCCATGCCGCGCGGCCCGGCGATGCCCCAGATGGCCAGGCCAACCACCGGGAAGATGGCGATCAGCAGCGCCCACAGGGCCTTGGCGTTCACGCCCTTGTCGCTGCGGAACACGCTGACGATGGCCCACAGGTCCAGCAGCACGATGATCACCGCCACGGCGATCAGCATCAGGGAGACGAACGGGGTCATGGCGCACCTCCTCGGCACAGTCGATGTCTGCGGTGGGCCGGCCCGCGCGGCCAAGGTTCCATCGCCTGGACCGGCGCCGCGGCGGCGTACCGTTCGTCCCGGTGGCTGAACATGGCCGCCGCCCTCCAGTCCTCCGAGAGACCGCCGGGGGTCATGCCGGCGGCCAGCCATCGACCTACAGGAGGACCGGCACATGGGTTGGAACGACCATCAGGACGCCGCATTCACCGCCGCGCTGCGGCAGTTGTTCGCCCAGGGCAGCCTGGAACCGGACAGCCGCGAGGAGATCCTCGCCCGCTACATCCTCGAGCACGGTTTCGCCGCGCTGTCCGAGGAGCAGCAGCAACGCTTCCGCGACGAACTGCTGCCGCGGCTCAGGGAGGTCTCCGGCGCCGCCGTCCTGCCGATGGACATCCCCCTGCAGGAAACCACCCCGCCGCCCAACGGCGGCATCAGCGATCCGGGCATCAACGACCCGGGCAACGAAGACCCCGGCTCGCTGCTGGAAAGCGAACTGCCGGACGCCGGTAGCAAGGGCAAGCATTCCCGCTGACAGCCCGCCGCAACGGAAGGAGGCTCATCGATGATCCCGTTCACGACCCTGCTGACCCAACCGAAACACGCCTGGGACGACCTCAGCGCCAGCGTCGACCGTCACCCGCGGGCCTTCGTGCCGCTGTGGCTGGCCCTGCCGCTGATCCCGGCGATCTGCCTGTTCATCGGCACCACCCAGGTGGGCTGGCGACTGCCGGGCAACGACCAGACGCAGTACCTGAGCGCCAGCAGCGGCGCGCTGCTGGCGCTGTGGTGCTACCTGGGCTTTCTCTGCGGGGTGGTGATCATGGCCTACCTGGTGCGCTGGGTGCTGTTCCGCACCGAGAGCCGACCGGACATCGGCCGCAGCATGGCCTTCACCACCACCATCGCCGTGCCGCTGATGCTGGCCGGGGTAGTGGCGCTGGTGCCCTCGCGCTGGCTGATGCTGCTCGCCGCCGCGCTGGCCACGGCCTGCTCGGCCTTCCTGCTGTTCAGCGGGCTGCCGGTGTTCATGCACCTGCGCCAGCGCAAGGCGGTGTTCTATGCCGGCTGCATCCTCGGCTTCGGCTTCCTGGCGCTACTGACCACGGCCTTCGCCTTCCTCGAACTCTGGGGGCAGAGCATGGCCGGCAGCGGCGAATACCTGGAGCAGTGAGCCCGGAGGCGGCAGCGGCTCCTCCGGGGGCTGCTGCATGGGCACCTCCTCGGGGAAGTCCTCGGGCACCTGGCTTTCCCGCTCGGGCAGCGTCGGCGGCTGCTCGGGCTGGGGCCGCTGGAGTTCGGTGAACGGGGCCATGGCGTACCTCCTGGGCAAGGGTGGCTGTCACCCTTGCTTTGGAAGCGGCGCCTCAGTTTGGTTCGGTTTTTCCGGCCTCGGCCTGCACCTCCACCAGCAGTGCCAGCAACTGCTCGCGGTCGAAGGGCTTGGCCAGGCGCCGCAGCGACGCGGGGCAGCCCTCCAGGCGCGCCGAATAGCCGCTCATCAACACGCAGCACAGCGCCGGGTGCGTCTGCCGGGCGCGCTGGATCAGCTGCATGCCGTCCAGGTCGGGCATGGCGTAGTCGGTCAGCAGCAGGTCGAACGCATCGCCTTCCTTCTCCAGCAGCTCCAGGGCGTGCTGCGAGGAGTCGGCGCGGCGCACTTCGCAGCCCAGCTCCAGCAGCATGGCCGCGGTGCCGGTCAGCACCAGCGGGTCGTCGTCGACGATGAGCACACGCAGTTCCACCGTTTCCGGCAGCGCCGCCTGGGCCGCCGTGTCCTCGGCGTCGTCCGTTTCGCCGTCCGCCGCCGGGAGCACCGCCGGCAGCCAGATTTCCGCAGTGGTGCCCTGCCCCGGCGCGCTGTGCAATATCAGTGCGCCGCCCTGCTGCTGGGCAAGGCCGTGGACGATGGACAACCCCAGGCCGGTGCCCTTGCCGGTGGCCTTGGTGGTGTAGAAAGGCTCCGCCGCCCGGCGCAGGGTCTCGGCGTCCATGCCCTGGCCGGTGTCGGAGACCGCCAGGCACACGTAGTCGCCGCCGGCCAGGTTGGTGCGCTGGCCGTCCAGCAGCGTCTCGTTGCGCGCCGAGATGGTGATGGCGCCGCCCTGGGGCATGGCGTCGCGGGCGTTGGTCGCCAGGTTGATGATCGACAGTTCCAGCTGGTTCTGGTCGCTCATCACCCGGTTCAGGTGCAGCGGGAAGCGCGTTTCGATAGTGATGGTCGGCCCCAGCGAGCTGAGCAGCAGCTCGCTCATGTCCTGCAGCAGCGTCGGCAGCTCGATCGGCTGCGGGAACAGCCGCTGCTTGCGGGCGAAGGCGAGCATCCGCTGGGTCAGCTGGGCGCCGCGGCGGGTGGCCTCAAGGGCATTGCGCCAGATGTCCTGGACGCGCTCGGCGTCGGCCGGCAGGTGCCGGTGCAGCAACTGCAGGCCACCGATGATCACCGTGAGCAGGTTGTTGAAGTCGTGGGCGACGCCGCCGGTGAGCTGGCCCAGGGACTCCATCTTCTGCGACTGGACCAGCTCGTTGCGGGCCCGCTCCAGTTCCTCCTGGGCGTAGCGCTTGTCGGTGATGTCGCGGGTGATCTTGGCGAAGCCCAGCAGGGTGCCGGCCTCGTCGTGGACCGGGTCGATCACCAGGTTGGCCCAGAAGCGGCTGCCGTCCTTGCGCACCTGCAGCCTCTCCTCCTCGTAGCGCCCCTCGGCCAGGGCGATGTTCAGGCTGCGTTCGGGCACGCCGTCGTTGCAATCCTCGACGGTGTAGAAGCAGGAGAAGTGCCGGCCGACGATCTCCTCCGGGCGGTAGCCCTTGATCCGCTGCGCCCCGGAGTTCCAGCTGGCCACGCGGCCGTCGGGTTCGAGCATGTACAGCGCGTAGTCGGACACGCCGTTGACCAGCAGGCGGAACTGCTCCTCGCTGCGCCGCAGCGCCTGCTCGGTCTCGTGCTGGGCGGTGCGGTCGCGGGTGATCTTCACGTAGCCCAGCAGCTCGCCGCTGTCGTCGCGCACCGCGTCCATCACCACGTGGGCCCAGAAGGTCGAGCCGTCGCGGTGCAGGCGCCAGCCCTCGCTTTCGTAGCGGCCCTCGCGCGCGGCGGTGGCCAGCGCCCGCTCGGGCAACCCGGCCTCGCGGTCGGCGGGCAGGTAGAAACAGGAAAAATGCCGGCCGATGATCTCGCGCGCCTCGTAGCCCTTGAGCCGCTGCGCCCCGGAACTCCAACTGCCGACCAGGCCGTTGGGGTCGAGCATGTAGATGGCGTAGTCCGTCACTGCCTCCATCAGCAACCGATAGCGGGCGTCCTCCACCAGTTGCGCGTTGCTGGCGATCGTTCCTGACATGGCGTTCCTCCACCGAATCGCTTCAGCAAAGCACAGCTTCGCCGGGCGCACCTCCCTGGCCGCCCAAAGGAGCACCCCGGCGTGCGTCAGCCCAGCACCAGGCGGTTGGCGCGCTCGCCCACCACCATCTCGGTGATCCAGCGCACCAGGATGTCGGTATAGGCGTCCTGGGCCAGCTCGGTGCTCAGGGCGTGATCGGCCTGGTCGATGATCCGGTGGGTCAGCGAGTGGGTCTGCTGGAAGGCGGCCCGGTAGCTGAGGATGGTGGCGCGGGGGATGAAGTCGTCGTGCTCCGACTGCACCAGCAGCACGTCGCCGGTGAAGGCGGCGCAGGCGCGCAGGGCGCGGTTGCTCGCCGCCGGCACGCGGCTGGAGCGGTACGCCATCAGGTCGTCGCGGGGCAGCTCGCGCTTGGGCCGGTCCCAGTCCTCGTCGCGGTACAGCGCCGGCACCCGCAGGGCCAGCCAACGGATGCGGCGCAGCTCGGTGAGGATGCAGGCGAGGTAGCCGCCATAGCTGGTGCCGACCACGGCAATGGCCTCGGGGTCGATCTGCGGGTGCGCGGCCAGGCGGTCGTAGGCGGCCAGCAGGTCGCGCAGGTTGTGCTCGCGGGTGATCCACTCGCGCTGGCGCTCCTCGGCGCCGTGCCCGCGCAGGTCGAAGGTCAGGCACACGCAGCCCAGGCCGGCGATGCCGCGGGCGCGCTTGAGGTCGCGCTGCTGGCTGCCGCCCCAGCCGTGCACGAAGAGCACGCCGGGCACGTGGGTGCGCGGGCTGAGGAAGTTGCCCTGCAGGCGCAGGGAGTCGACATCGATGTCGACGCGCTCGTCATAAGGCGTCATAGGTCCTCCACCATGGCGTATTTCAACAGGAAGTCGCCACGCCGGTCGGGGCCGCGGTAGATCACCCGGGCATTGGCCGGCAGCGCCTTGTCCTCGAATATCTCGAAGGACGAAGCACGCACCGCCTGCAACGCCGGATCGGCTACGAAGGCCTGCAACGCGGCCAGTTCCGCGCCGCTGGCGCCGCCGACGCGCCAGGATTGTTCCAGCACGCCGCTGCGCGCGTGGCCGGCGGCATCCACGCCCTGGGCAACGTCGTAGTTGCGCCGCGAGGCGAAGAAATGCGGCAGGCACTGGCTGGCGGCCCGGTCGAAGGCCCGGCCCTGCTGGATGGCCAGGCGCACCTCGGCGGCCAGGTCCAGCCCCAGCAGGGCGTCGAAGCCGCCGCGCACCACCAGCAGGTCGGAGCCGCCGTAGACCAGCTCGCCGCGGGCGTTGCGGTTCTGCTGCTGGAAGCCGTGGTAGGACAGCAGCACGCCGCTGACCTGGGCCTGGCCGACGCTGTGGGTGCGCACCGCGTCGAGGTCGTCCTCGATGGCCAGGCCGGCCAGGTAGTCCGCCTCGTCGTAGCCCGCCAGCGCGGCCTCCAGTTCATCCGCATCGGCCACCACCCGCTGCCCCAGGCCGCCGCGCCCGCCGGCCGGCTTGAGCCGCTGCGGCCCGCGCGGCAGGCGCGCGCTGGCGCAGCGCCAAGCGTCCTGGCGGCAGAACGCGCTGTGGCCGTCCAGCACCACCGGCGCCACCCGCTCGGCGAAACCGGCCGCCCAGCCCTTGGGCGTCAACGCGGCCTGCTCGATCAGCGGGTGGACGATGGCCTTGCCGGCCTGGTGGGCCTGCTCGACGTAGCCGCCGAACAGGTCCAGCGGCCCCTGCACGCCCAACTGGCGGGCCTGCTCGCGGCCCACCAGGGTGTCGCTGGGCACCCAGTAGTAGCGCCGCCGCGGGTCGCGTTCCGCGGGCGGGCCGTCGAAGAACTCCAGCCCCTGGATTTCCGCCAGCCAGCGGGCCAGTTCGCGGTTGCTGCAGGCATCCTCGGGCGCCGGTTCGGCCTGCGGCGAGGTGGCGATGACGATACGGCGGTTCTCGGCGTGGATCATGCGGCCGCTCCCTTCGTGCGTGGCACATGAACACTCGACTGTGCCCGCAGTCAGTGGTTCTACACGCCCGATGAAGCGAGAACAGGACGATGGACCCGGACCGCGAAGCGCAGATACGCCAGATGTCTTGCAGGCCGCGCCGGGGCGCTTTTCGTAGGATGGGTTGAGCTTGCGAAACCCATGCGGTCATGGTGATGGGTATCGCTTCGCTCAACCCATCCTACGGGGTGTGGTGTTTGCCGGAGGTGTAGGAGCGGACCTTGTCCGCGATTCGGACTTCCAGAGAAACATCCGCGCACTCCGAAACGCCCCTTCAGCAGGCCGAGCGAAACCGGCGCTCAGGAGGTCATGCGACATGGATGTCGCGAGAGCCCCGATGGGCTACAGGGACGTACCCTCGGGGCGGGCCTCCGTGGCGGAGGAATTCGCGAGGGTAGCCCGGCTCCATCGGGCCCGTATGCGGGGCAAGCCTTTTTGGTTCCTTTTTGCGGGGGTGGCCTTCCACCGATTGACAAAAGGGACTCGCCCGAGGGGGCGAAACAAGACGGTCGGGCAGACTCGGTGCGGCGCAGAAACACCCAGGTCGAAGCAACTGGCTCCCACGCACCACAAGCCACTCAGAACGCCCTCCCTACCACCCCTGCAAAATGCGCGGCACCCCCACCCCATTCGTGCAACACGCCCGCATCACAACGCTATCAACCACTCCCTTTCTCCTTCCAAATCAACCACCTGAAACAAGCGCATCGCCTGGTACGGAGCCTGCTTCCCGCTCTTGCGCAATACACCGAAAGAATGGCGAGCCACCCATGCCCCGCCGCCTGCCCGCGAGCCTGCGTGACAGCGGCACCCGCCGGCCTACCCCGGCAGAAAATCGAAACTTCGCGCCGTGCGTTCCGGTCCCCCGGAAGAGGCCGCCCGCGAAGGCGACCACCCCATGCGGCCGGCAGGACTGCCCGGCCCACTGCAAAGAGGAAGCGGAAGATGCAAAACCTGCTGGCCGATGCGCGCCTGGAAGACCCCTGCCCACCCGAGCTGCCACCGTTTTCCCTCACGGCGGAAGTCGCGCCCAGGCGCCGCAGGCGGATCCTCTTCGTCACATCGGAGCTCACCGACTTCGTCAAGGCCGGCGGCCTGGGCGACGTTTCCGCGGCCCTGCCGCGGGCGCTGCTGGCCGAGCACGACATCCGCGTGCTGGTGCCCGGCTACCGCCAGGTGCTCAAGGGCGCGGTGGCCTGCAAGGTGGTCGGCCACCTGCCGGGGCTGGCCGCGCTGCCGCCCTGCGACATCGGCGAGCTGCAGCTGGACGACGGCCTGCGCGTCTACGTGGTGATCTGCCCCGAACTCTACGACCGCGACGGCACCCCCTACGGCGACGACGCCGGCAACGAATGGCCGGACAACCACATCCGCTTCGCCCGCCTGAGCCTGGCCGCCGCCGACCTGGCCGCAGGGCTGGCCACCCCCGGCTGGTGCCCCGAGCTGCTCCACGTCAACGACTGGCCCAGCGCCCTGGCCCCGGCCTACATGGCCTGGCGCGGCCAGGCCACGCCCAGCGTGCTGACCATCCACAACCTCGGCTACCAGGGCGCCTGCCCGCTGGGCTGCTGCGCCGAACTGGGCCTGCCCGAGCACGCCGGGCTGCCGGAGAGCATGGAATTCTACGGCCGGCTGTCGTTTCTCAAGGCCGGCCTCAACCATGCCAGCCACATCACCACCGTCAGCGAGACCTACGCCCGCGAGATCACCGGCGAAACCTTCGGCTGCGGCCTGCAGGGCGTGCTCGCCCAGCGCCACCGCGAGGGCCGCCTCAGCGGCATCACCCACGGCATCGACGCCAGCTGGGACGCGCGCAGCGACCCGCACCTCGTCGCGCGCTTCGACGCCCGCCACCTGCAGGGCAAGCGGCGCAACGCCGAGTACGTCGAGCGCAGCTTCGGCCTGCTGCCCGGGCGCGGCCCGCTGTTCGCCGTGGTCTCGCGCCTGGTGCAGCAGAAAGGCATCGACCTGACCCTGGCCATCGCCGACCGCATGATCGAGGCCGGCGGCCGCCTGGTGGCGATCGGCTGCGGCGAGCCGCCGCTGGAGCAGGCCATGGCCCGGCTGGCCGAGCGCTATCCCGGCCGCGTGGGCGTGCGCATCGGCTTCGACGAAACCCAGGCGCGGCGCATCTACGCCGCCAGCGACTTCCTGCTGATGCCCTCGCGCTACGAACCCTGCGGGCTGAGCCAGATGTACGCCCAGCGCTTCGGCTCGCTGCCCATCGCCCGCTGCACCGGCGGCCTGGCCGACACCATCGTCGACGGCGTCACCGGCCTGCTGTTCCGCGAGGGCGACGCGGACAGCTACTTCGAAGCGGTGCAGCGCGCGCTGAACATCTACCGCTACCCCGAGCTGCTCAACGCCATGCGCTGCAAGGCCATGGAGGCCCCGCCCTACTGGAGCGAGGCGGCCCGTCCCTACACCCGGCTGTACCGCGACCTGCTCGCGGAGCTGCCCGCGAGCGTGCGCCGATGAGCCGCCAACTGCCCCGCGCCGGCGCCCTGCCGCAACCCGACGGGCTGACGCGCTTCGCCCTCTGGGCGCCGGACGCGCGCCGGGTGGACCTGCAACTGGGTGACGGCAGCCGCTTGCCCATGCAGGCCATGGACGACGGCTGGTACAGCCTGGAAATCCCCTGCGCGGCCGGCAGCGCCTACCGCTTCTGCATCGACGAGCGCCTGTCGGTGGCCGACCCGGCCTCACGGGCCCAGGCCGGCGGCGTGGAAGCCGACAGCCTGGTGCTGGACCACACCGCCTACGCCTGGCAGAGCCGCGAATGGCGCGGCCGGCCCTGGCACGAAACGGTGCTCTACGAACTGCACGTGGGCCTGTTCGACGGCTTCACCGCCCTGCTCGACTTCCTCCCGGGCCTGGTCGAGCTGGGCGTCACCGCCATCGAGCTGATGCCGCTGGGCGCCTTCCCCGGGCGCCGCAACTGGGGCTACGACGGCGTGCTGCCCTACGCCCCGGCCGCGGCCTACGGTACGCCGGAAAACCTCAAGCGGCTGATCGACCAGGCCCACCTGCTGGGCCTGATGGTCTTCGTCGACGTGGTCTACAACCACTTCGGCCCCCAGGGCAACTACCTGGGCGAGTACGCCTCAGGCTTCTTCGGCGAGCAGCCCACGCCCTGGGGCCACGCCATCGACTTCGCCCGCCCGGCGGTGCGCGAGTTCTTCATCGGCAACGCCGAGATGTGGGTGCGCGACTACCGCGTCGACGGCCTGCGCCTGGACGCCGTGCACGCCATCGCCGACAAGGATTTCCTGGTCGAGCTGGCCGGGCGCGCCCGCGCCGCCGCCCAGGGCCGCCACCTGCACCTGGTGCTGGAGAACGAGGACAACCAGGCGAGCCTGCTGCGCAAGGGCTTCGACGCCCAGTGGAACGACGACCTGCACCACGTGCTGCACCACCTGCTGACCGGCGAGCGCGAGGGCTACTACGCCGACTACGCCGAGGCCACCACCGCCAAGCTGTGCGCCTGCCTGGGCGAAGGCTTCGTCTTCCAGGGCCAGCGCGACCATCGCGGGCGGGCGCGCGGCGAGCCCAGCGCGGACCTCCCGCCGCTGGCCTTCGTGGCCTTCCTGCAGAACCACGACCAGGTCGGCAACCGCGCCCTGGGCGAGCGCCTGGTCGCCCTGAGCCGCCCCGAGCGCCTGCGCGTGGCGGTGGCCCTGGTGCTGCTGGCGCCCATGGTGCCGATGCTGTTCATGGGCGAGGAATGGGGCGAGCGCAACCCCTTCCTGTACTTCACCGACTACCAGGGCGAGCTGGCCAAGGCGGTCAGCGACGGGCGGCGCCAGGAGTTCGCCGCCTTCGGCCGCTTCTCCGGCGCCATCCCCGAGCCCAACGACTACGAAACCTTCGTCGCCTCGCGGCCGCGCCCGGAACACGCCGACGGCAACTGGCGCGCCCACTACCGGCGCCTGCTGGAGCTGCGCCACGCCTGGCTCATCCCGCGCCTGGGCGGCACCCGCGCACTGGGCGCAGTGCCCCTGGGCGAGGCGGCGGTCAGCGCGCGCTGGCGCCTGGGCGATGGCAGCCTGTGGCGCATCGAACTCAACCTGGGCGGCGAGCAAGTCTTCGTCGAAGCGCCGGCGGCGCAGGCGCAGATCCTCTTCTGCGAAGGCCAGGAAGTCGCCGACTACCGCGCCGGCCGGCTCGCCCCCGGCAGCCTGGCCCTGAGCCTGGAGGAAAGCCCATGAGCGATGCGCTGCTGCGCGACCTGGCCGGCGAAGTGGGCCTGAAGCCCGACTGGGTGGACGCCGACAACCGCCCGCAGCAGGCCGGCCCCGACGTGTTGCGCCAGGTGCTGGAGGCCCTGGGGCTGCCGGCGCAGAGCCCCGAACAGCTGCGCCAGAGCCTCGCCCTGGTGCGCCAGGAGCGCGCCGCGCCGCCGTCGCTGCTGACCCTCGACCAGGGCCGGCCGCTGCGGTTGGATCGTCTGGCCAGGCCCAACGAGGCCTTCCGGCTGATCCCCGAGCGCGGCGAAGACATCGAAGGACGCCTGGACGAAGCCACCGCCCTGCCCCCGCTGGCGCAATGCGGCTACTACCGCCTGCAACTGGCCGAGCGCGAGCTGACTCTGGCCGTCGCCCCGCCGCGCTGCCCCCAAGTGCCGGAACTGTGCGGCGGGCGCCGGCGCGCCTGGGGCCTGGCGGCGCAGCTGTACGCCCTGCGCGAGCCCGGCGACGGCGGCCTGGGCGACCTCGCCGCGCTGGAGGCCCTGGCCCGCAGCGCCGCCGCCAAGGGCGCCGACGCCCTGGCCATCAGCCCGCTGCACGCCATGTTCGCCGCCGCCCGCCAGGCCTACAGCCCCTACTCGCCGTCCAGCCGGCTGTTCTTCAACGAACTGCACGCCGCGCCGCGCCAGGTGTTCGGCCAGGCCGCGGTGGACCGGGCCATCGCCGAGGCCGGGCTCGCCGGGGAACTGCACGAACTGGAAAGCCTGCCCCTGGTGGACTGGCCAGGCAGCGCCCGGGCCCGCGAACGCCTGCTGCGCCAGCTGCACGCCAGCTTCGCCCGGGCCGACGCCGGCCTGCGCCGAGACTTCCAGCGCTTCCGCCGCGACGGTGGCGAGGCCCTGCTGCAGCACTGCTGTTTCCAGGCCCTGCAACGCCGGCGCGGCGAAGCCGGCGATGGCCTGGACTGGCGCCGCTGGCCGGCGGCCTATGGCCGCCCGGAGGCCGAGGGCGTGCGCCGGTTCCTGCTCGAACAGCCGGAGGAAATCGACTTCCAGCAGTTCTGCCAGTGGCTGCTGGCGCGCAGCCTGCAACACACCCAGCGGGCCTCGCGCGAGGCCGGCATGGGCATCGGCCTGATCGCCGACCTTGCGGTGGGCGCCGACCCGCGCGGCAGCCAGGCCTGGATGCGCCAGGACGAACTGCTGGCCGGGGTCAGCGTCGGCGCCCCGCCCGACGTGCTCAACCGCGCCGGGCAGAACTGGGGCATCTGCGCCTTCTCGCCCCACGGCCTGCGCCTGCACGGCTACCGCGCCTTCATCGAGATGCTGCGGGCCAACCTGCGCTACCCCGGCGGCCTGCGCATCGACCACGTGCTGGGGCTGCGTCGCCTCTGGGTGATCCCCGAGGGCGCGCCGCCGCAGGCCGGCGCCTACCTGGAATACCCGCTGGACGACCTGCTCCGGCTCATCTGCCTGGAAGCCTGGCAGGCGCGCGCGCTGATCGTCGGCGAAGACCTCGGCACCATTCCCGAGGGCCTGCGCGAGCGCCTCGCCGAACACGGCATCCTGGGCATGCGGGTGCTGCTCTTCGAACAGGCCGGCGGCCACTTCCACGCCCCGCGGCAGTGGTCCGCCGAGGCCCTGGCCACCACCAGCACCCACGACCTGCCGAGCCTCGAAGGCTGGCGCCAGGGCCACGACATCGACTGGCGCGAACGCCTGGGCCAGCGCAGCGGGGAGCAGGCCAGGCAGGACCGCGAGGAACGCCAGCGCGAGGTCCAGGGCCTGGCCCGGGCGCTGGACGAGGACGGCATCGGTCGCGAAGCGCTGGATGGCGCCATCGAGTTCGTCGGCCGCACCCCGGCGCCACTGGTGCTGCTGCCCCTTGAGGACGCCCTGGGCAGCGTCGAGCAGCCCAACCTGCCCGGCCCCGGCGACGAACACCCGAACTGGCGCCGGCGCTACCCGGCGCAGGCCGGGCAGATGCTCGACATCCCCGCGGTGGACGCGCGCCTGCAGCGGCTGGACCAGGCGCGCCGGGAGGGCGAGCGATGAACGCCATCCGCGCCACCCTGCGCCTGCAGTTCAACCGCGACTTCACCCTGGACGACGCCCTGCCCTGGCTGGACTACTTCGCCGAGCTGGGCATCAGCCACCTCTACGCCTCGCCGCTGCTCACCGCCCAGCCCGGCTCCGGCCACGGCTACGACGTGGTCGACCCCACCCGCATCAACCCCGAGCTGGGCGGCGAGGCGGCCCTGCGCCGGCTGGTCGGCGGCCTGCGCCTGCGCGGCATGGGGCTGATCGTCGACAGCGTGGCCAACCACATGCGCATCGGCCAGGCCAACCCCTGGTGGCAGGACGTGCTCAAGTGGGGCCTGGCCAGCCCCTACGCGCATTTCTTCGACATCCACTGGCGCAGCGACGACCCGCTACTGGACCGCCAGGTGCTGCTGCCCTGCCTGGGCGGCGACTACCTCGACGAGCTGCAGGCCGGGCGCATCCGCCTGGGCTTCGCCGAGCACGCCGGCTGCTTCCAGCTGCACTATGGCGAGCACTGCTTCCCGGTGTGCCCGGCCAGCTACGGCATGATCCTGGTGCACGCCGAGCAGGGCCCGCTGTACGAACTGGCGCCGCGCTTCGCCGAGCTGCGCGGCCACCCCCAGGCCCGCGTCCTCGCCACCGCGCTGTGCCGGCGCCTGGCCGCGCTGCTGGGCGATGCGGCCCTGCGCGAACGCCTGCTGGGTTTCTACCGGGTGGCCGAAGGCCAGGACTGGCGCCCCCTGCACCGCCTGCTGGAACACCAGCACTACCGCCTGGCCAACTGGCGGGTGGCGGCCGACGACATCAACTGGCGGCGCTTCTTCGACATCAACGAACTGGTCGGCCTGCGCGTGGAGCTGCCGGACGTGTTCGGCGCCTGCCACGCCTACCTCCTGCAACTGATGCAGGAAGGCCTGGTGGATGGCCTGCGCATCGACCACGTCGACGGCCTGGCCGACCCGCGCGGCTACTGCCGGCGCCTGCGCCGCGCCTTTTGCGACGGCGCCGCGCCGCTGTACGTGGAAAAGATCCTCGCCCCCGGCGAACACCTGCCGGCGGACTGGCAGGCGGACGGCACCAGCGGCTACGACTTCATGAACCAGGTGTCGCTGCTGCAGCACGACCCGCGCGGCGAAATCCCCTTGCGCGCGCTCTGGGAGCAGACCAGCGGCCGCCGCCAGGGTTTCGACGAAGAGCGCCTGGCGGCCCGCGAATGGGTGCTGTGCGGCGCCTTCGCCGGCGACCTCGAAGGCATGGCCCAGCAGCTCTGGCAACTGGCGCGCACCGACCTGGCCAGACGCGACCTGCCGCTGGGCTCCATCCGCCGCGCACTGTTCCAGCTGCTGCGGGCCTTCCCGGTGTACCGCAGCTACGCCGGCGCCTGCGGCCGCTCCGCGCAGGACCGGCGCTACTTCGAACAGGCCCGCGCGCTGGCGGCCGAACGGCTGGACGAGCACGACCGCCGCACCCTGGCCTGGCTCGACCGGGTGCTGGGTGGCGAGCCGCTGCGCGCGGTGCCGCCCGGGCCGCTGCGGCAGAAGCGCCGGCAGGTGCTGGCGCGCTTCCAGCAGTTGACCCCGCCCATCGCCGCCAAGGCCCTGGAAGACACCGCCTGCTACCGTCACGCCGCGGCCCTGGGGCGCAACGACGTGGGCTTCGACCCGCAGCGCCTGGCGGCCCCGCCGGCGGACTTCCACGCCGCCTGCCAGGCGCGCCTGGCCGACTACCCCCGCGCCCTGCTGGCCACCGCCACCCACGACCACAAGCGCGGCGAGGACTGCCGCGCCCGCCTGGCCGCGCTGAGCGAGCGCGCGCCCTGGTTCGCCGAGCAGGTGGCGCAGTGGCGGCCCCTGGCCGCGACCCTGCGCCACCCCGAAACGCCCCACGCGCCCAGCGGCGGCGACGAACTGATCCTCTACCAATGCCTGCTGGCCAGCTGGCCTCACGACCTGACGGAAGACGACGCCGAGGGGCTGCGCGCCTACCACGCGCGCATCGCCCAATGGCAACTCAAGGCCCTGCGCGAAGCCAAGCTGGAAACCGACTGGAGCGCGCCGGTGCAGGCCTATGAAAACGCCTGCGCGGACTTCCTCGACGCCCTGCTCCTGCAACCCGCCGGCCAGGCGCTGCGCCAGGCCATTGCCGCGGCGGCCCGGGCGCTGATGCCCGCCGGCGCCCTCAACGGCCTGGCGCAGTGCCTGCTGCGCTGCACCACCCCGGGCGTGCCGGACCTGTACCAGGGCTGCGAGTTCTGGGACTTCAGCCTGGTGGACCCGGACAACCGCCGCACGCCGGACTACGCCCGGCGCCAGGCCGCCCTGCAGGCGCAGCCGGACTGGCCGCAGCTGCTGCAGCACTGGCGCGACGGACGCATCAAGCAGGCCCTGCTGCGCCAGGCCCTGCAACTGCGCCGGCGCTGGCCGCAGCTGTTCAGCCAGGGCAGCTACCAGCCGCTCGAACTGCACGGCGAGTACGCCGATTGCCTTTTCGGCTTCCTGCGCAGCCAGGCCGGCCGGCACCTGCTGGTGCTGGTGCCGCGGCTGTGCGCGGGCCTGCTGGAAGACAGGCCGCAGGTGCCGCCCGAACGCTGGGGCGACACCCGAATGCGCCTGCCCGCCGAACTGGCCGGCCGTCACTGGCAGGGCCTGGCCGCCGGGCACCGGGACGACGGCGGCGAACTGGCGGTGGCCGAAGTGCTGGGCGAACTGCCGGTCAACCTGCTGATCAGCGTCGACGAGCACCAGGAGGCAAGCCCATGAAGATCGACGAAGCGCGCGTCCGCGAACTGGCCCACCAGATATGGGAATCCGAGGGCCGCCCCGAAGGCCAGGCCGAGCGCCACTGGCGCATGGCCCGCAGCCTGGCCGAGGCCGAGCAGGCACAGCTCGCCCAGCGCGAGCCTCCTGGCGAGCCGCCGGAGAAACCGGCGCTGCTGCAGAAACCGCCACGGCGCAAGGGCAAGCTGCCCGCCGCCGATCCCGAGCGCCCTGACGAGGGCTGATCCATGCATCCGCCCCGAACCACCGGCCAGCAGAGGAAACCCCCATGAGCAAACGCTCGCACTCGCGAGTCATCGAGGGCCGCCCCTTCCCCCTGGGCGCCACCTGGGACGGCCTGGGCGTCAACTTCGCCCTGTTCTCGGCCCATGCCACCCGCGTCGAACTGTGCCTGTTCGACGCCACCGGCAAGCGCGAACTGGAACGCATCGAGCTGCCCGAGTACAGCGACGAGATCTGGCACGGCTACCTGCCCGACGCCCACCCCGGGCAGATCTACGGCTACCGCGTGCACGGCCCCTTCGAACCGGACGCCGGGCACCGCTTCAACCCCAACAAGCTGCTGATCGACCCCTACGCCCGCCAACTGGTGGGCCAGCTGCGCTGGTCCGAGGCGCTGTTCGGCTACACCATCGGCTCGGCCGACGCCGACCTGAGCTTCGACACCCGCGACAGCGCGCCCTTCGTGCCCAGGTGCAAGGTCATCGACCCGGCCTTCACCTGGGGCGAGCAGCAGTTCACCCGCATCCCCTGGGACGAGACGCTGATCTACGAGGCGCACCTGCGCGGCATCAGCATGCGCCACCCGGCGGTGCCCGAGCGCCTGCGCGGCACCTGCGCCGGGCTGATGAACGCCGAGCTGCTCGGGCACCTGCGCCACCTGGGCATCAGCAGCCTGGAGCTGCTGCCGGTGCACGGCTTCGTCGACGACAAGCACCTGCTGGAAAAGGGCATGAGCAACTACTGGGGCTACAACAGCATCGCCTTCTTCGCGCCCCACGCCCGCTACCTGGCCAGCGGCCATGTCAACGAGTTCAAGGAAATGGTCGCGCACCTGCACGACGCCGGCATCGAGCTGATCCTCGACGTGGTCTACAACCACACCGCCGAGGGCAACGAACTGGGCCCGACGCTGAGCATGCGCGGCATCGACAACGTCTCCTACTATCGCCTGCAGGCCGACGACCGGCGCTACTACGTCAACGACTCCGGCACCGGCAACACCCTCGACCTCAGCCACCCCTGCGTGCTGCAGATGGTCACCGACTCGCTGCGCTACTGGGCCACGGAAATGCGCGTGGACGGCTTCCGCTTCGACCTGGCCTCCATCCTCGGCCGCTACGCCGAAGGCTTCGACGAGCGCCACAGCTTCCTGGTGGCCTGCCGCCAGGACCCGGTGCTCAGCCACCGCAAGCT
This sequence comes from Pseudomonas citronellolis, assembly GCF_001586155.1. Lineage (NCBI taxonomy): Bacteria > Pseudomonadati > Pseudomonadota > Gammaproteobacteria > Pseudomonadales > Pseudomonadaceae > Pseudomonas > Pseudomonas citronellolis. The sequence continues at coordinate 3,025,572 of NZ_CP014158.1, read as the reverse complement.
GATCGCCGAACCCTGGGACTGCGGCCCCGGCGGCTACCAGGTGGGCCGCTTCCCGCCCGGCTGGGTGGAGTGGAACGACCGCTTCCGCGACACCGTGCGCAGCTACTGGCGCGGCGACGAGGGCCAGCTGCCGGACCTGGCGCGGCGCCTCACCGCCTCCGGCGACCTGTACAACCACCGCGGCCGGCGGCCCTACGCCTCGGTCAACTTCATCACCGCCCACGACGGCTTCACCCTGCGCGACGTGGTGTCCTACGACCGCAAGCACAACGAGGCCAACGGCGAGGACAACCGCGACGGCCACGACGACAACCGCTCCTGGAACCACGGCGAGGAAGGCCCCACGGGCGATCCGGCGATCCGCCAGCTGCGCCTGCGGCAGATGTGCAACCTGATGGCCACCCTGCTGCTGTCCCAGGGCACCCCCATGCTGCTGGCCGGCGACGAGTTCAGCCGCACCCAGCAGGGCAACAACAACGTCTACTGCCAGGACAACGAACTGGGCTGGATCGACTGGAACCTCGACGACGAGGGCCGCCAGCTGCTGGCCTTTACCCGCTACCTGATCCGCCTGCGGCGGCGCTACCCGATCCTGCGCCGCGGGCGCTTCCTGGTCGGCGAGTACAACGCCGAGCTGGGGGTGAAGGACGTGACCTGGCTGGCCCCCGACGGCCGCGAGATGACCCAGGAGGACTGGGAGACGCCCCAGGCCCGCTGCCTGGGCATGCTCCTCGACGGCCGCGCGCAGCCCACCGGCATCCGCCGCAGCGGGGCCGATGCCACCCTGCTGCTGTTGCTCAATGCCCACCATGAGGCGTTGCAGTTCCAGCTGCCCGGCGTGGCTCAGGGGCGCGACTGGCAGTGCCTGCTGGACACCATGGCCGATCCGCCGGCGCTGGACGACGGGCTGGTGCACGGGTTCGATGCGGCCTTCGAGATGGGGCCGCGGTCGTTGGCGTTGTTCGTGTTGCGCAAGGATGGGGATGGCTGAAGGAGCCGCGAGGGCAGCCCGGAGCGCGCGGAAACGAAAGCTTCGGGTTCGGATCCGGAGCGCCCTGTGGCCAAGGCCAGGCGGCGGATAACCGCGAACGGTTATGCGCCCTACGATCACCGGCTGACGCTGCGTTATCCAGCCACGCCGAACGGCCCCCTCTCCCTCCGGGAGAGGGCTGGGGTGAGGGTGCTCTTGACCCCGGCACCTACCTCCCCGGCAAACACACCCGTAGGATGGGTTGAGCGAAGCGATACCCATCACCACGGCTTCGTAGAGCGAACGCCGCCTGCGATTGGCCTCCTGGTCCAGCCCGGAGCGCGCGGAAACGGAAGCTTCGGGTTCGGATCCGGCGCGCCCTATGGCCAAGGCCAGGCGGCGGATAACCGCGAACGGTTATGCGCCCTACGATCACCGGCTGACGCTGCATTATTCAGCTACGCCGAACGGCCCCCTCTCCCTCCGGGAGAGGGCTGGGGTGAGGGCAACGGACTCCGCCCCCACTCCACCGCCAGCCCCACACTCCCCTCCCCAAACAATCCATGAAATCCGCCTGAACGGTGCCCCCACCGCCCAGTCGGAAGCTATAGGCGTCCGCGAAGGCGCCCCAACCGCAACCGCTACGGAGGACAGCATGAAAATCAGCGAAATCATGACGCGCAACGTCCAGACCACCGCCCCTGACACCCCGCTGCACCAGGCGGCCGCGGCCATGGCGCGGATCGACAGCGGCGCGCTGCTGGTCAACGACGGCGACCGCCTGGTGGGCATGGTCACCGACCGCGACATCGTCATCCGCGCGGTGGCCGCCGGCCTGGGCGTGGATACCCCGGTGGCGCGGGTGATGAGCGGCGACATCCACTACTGCTTCGAGGACGAGGACGTGCAGCACGTGGCCAGCAACATGGCGCAGATCCAGATGCGCCGGCTGCCGGTGCTCAGCCGCGAGAAGCGCCTGGTGGGCGTGGTCTCCCTCGGCAACATCGCCGCCTGCCGCGATGCCAAGGCCAGCGACACCGTGCTGCGCGGCGTGGCCCAGGCCCACTGAGCTTCCCCTGGCCACGGCGCCGCCCGGGCCGTGGCCGGCCGGATAGCGGGGAGAACGACATGAAAGCTGTGGTATTCCACGACGTCGGCGACATCCGCCTGGACGAGGTCCCGGAGCCGACGCTGCGCCAGCCCAACGACGCCATCGTGCGCCTCACCGCCTCGGCGATCTGCGGCACCGACCTGCACTTCGTGCGCGGCAGCGTGGGCGGCATGAAGCCCGGCACCATCCTCGGCCACGAGGGCGTGGGCATAGTCGAGGAGCTGGGCGACGAGGTGCGCAACCTGCAGGTGGGCGACCGGGTGGTGATCCCCTCCACCATCGCCTGCGGCAACTGCGTATACTGCCGCGCCGGCTACTACGCCCAGTGCGACCTCGCCAACCCCGGCGGCCAGCGCGCCGGCACCGCCTTCTTCGGCGGCCCCGAGGCCAACGGCGCCTTCCACGGGCTGCAGGCCGAGAAGGCGCGCATCCCCTACGCCAACATCGGGCTGATCCGCCTGCCCTCGCAGATCGGCGACGACCAGGCGATCCTGCTCTCGGACATCTTCCCCACCGGCTGGTTCGGCGCCGAGCTGGCCGAGGTGGGCATCGGCGACACCGTGGCGGTGTTCGGCTGCGGCCCGGTGGGCCAGTTCGCCATCGCCAGCGCGCTGCTCAAGGGCGCCTCGCGGGTGTTCGCCGTCGACCGCCACCCCGACCGCCTGCACATGGCCCGCCAGCAGGGCGCGGAGGTCATCGACTTCGAACGCGAGGACCCGGTGCAGGCGCTGCTCTGGCTCACCGACGGCATCGGCGTGGACCGCGCCATCGACGCCGTCGGGGTGGACGCCGAGCGCAGCCACGGCGAAGTCACCCCGGCCCCCGGCGCAGGCCACGAGATGCCCTGGACGCCGGGCAACGCGCCGGCCCAGGTACTCGACTGGGCGGTGGCCGGGCTGGCCAAGGCCGGCACCCTGGGCATCATCGGCGTGTACGGGCCGGACTCGCGGACCTTCCCCATCGGCATCGCGATGAACCGCAACCTGACGCTGAAGATGGGCAACTGCCACCACCGCAAGTACATCCCGCAGCTGATCGAACTGGTGCTCAGCGGGCGCATCGACCCGGCCAAGGTGCTCACCCAGGTCAAGCCCATCAGCGACGCCATCGCCGCCTTCGAGGCCTTCGACCAGCGCCAGACCGGCTGGGTGAAGGTGGAGCTGCAGCCGCAGCGCCAACATGCCGCCGAGGGCGACGAGGAACACGTCCGCCCGCCGGCGCCGCCCGCCGCGGAGTGACGCCATGGGTACGGACGGCCTGTACATCGGTATTTCCGGCTGGCGCTACGTTCCCTGGCGCGGCGAGTTCTACCCCAGGGGCCTGCCCCAGCGCGAGGAGCTGCGCTACGCCGCCCATGCCTTCGCCAGCATCGAGCTGAACGGCTCCTTCTACGGCCTGCAGACGCCCGGCCGCTACCGCCAGTGGAAGGCGCAGACGCCCGCGGGCTTTCGCTTCAGCGTCAAGGGCCCGCGCTTCGTCACCCACCTGCGGCGCCTGCGCGAGCCGCAGCAGGGGCTGGCCAACTTCTTCGCCTCCGGCCCGCTGGAGCTGGACGACAAGCTCGGCGCCTTCCTCTGGCAGTTGCCGCCCAGCCTGGCCTACGATGGCGAGCTGCTGGAGGCCTTCCTCGCCCTGCTGCCGCGCGACAGCCATGCGGCGGCCGAACTGGCCGGTTCGGCGGACGCGCGCCTGCGCCACGAGGCGCCTTCGCCGGGCCGGCGCTTCGCCCTGCGCCATGCCCTGGAGGTGCGCCACAAGAGCTTCTGCAGCGCCGAGTTCACCGACCAGTTGCGCCGGCACGGCGTGGCCCTGGTGATGGCCGACGCGCCCTCGAAGTGGCCCTACGCCGAGGACCTCACCGCCCCGGATTTCACCTACCTGCGCCTGCACGGCGCCGAGCAGCTGTACGCCAGCGGCTATGGCGAGGCGGCGCTGCGCCGCTGGAGCGAGCGCATCCGCCTGTGGCGCAACGGCCTGCAGCCCGCCGATGCCGAGCTGATCGACGCGGACAAGCGCGGCGACCGCCGGCACCGCGAGCTGTACTGCTATTTCGACAACGACATCAAGGTGCGCGCGCCCTTCGATGCCTTCCGCCTCATGCAGCTGCTCGACGTGCGCCTGCCGCAGCAGCAGGTGCCGGGCGAACCGGCGGAGGGCTGGACATGAACCAGCCGGCCAACACCGGCGCCGGCCCGGCGCTGGCCAGCGGCCCGTCGCTGCGGGTGCTGACGGTGAACACCCACAAGGGCTTCAACGCCTTCAACCGCCGCTTCATCCTCCACGAACTGCGCGAGGCGGTGCGCAGCACCGCGGCCGAGCTGGTGTTCCTCCAGGAGGTACATGGCGAGCACCAGTTGCACGCCGGGCGCCACCCCGGCTGGCCGGCCAAGCCGCACTACGAGTTCCTTGCCGACAGCATGTGGCCGGCCTTCGCCTACGGGCGCAACGCAGTGTACCCCGAGGGCCACCACGGCAACGCCCTGCTCTCGCGCTACCCGATCCTCAGCCACGACAACCACGACATCTCCATCGCCGGCAACGAGGAGCGCGGCCTGCTGCACGCCTGCATCGACCTGCCGGGCAGCGCCCCGCTGCATGCCGTGTGCGTGCACCTGGGCCTGCGCGAGGCGCAGCGGCGGCAGCAACTGGCGCTGCTCTGCCGCCTGCTGGAAGGCTTCCCCGCCCAGGCGCCACTGATCGTCGCCGGCGACTTCAACGACTGGCGCTGCCAGGCCGGCGCCCTGCTCGCCGGTTGCGGGCTGGAGCCGGCCTTCGCCGACAAGGCCGGCGCGCCGCGCAGCTTCCCGGCGCGCTGGCCGCTGCTGCGCCTGGACCGCATCTACCTGCGCAACCTGCGGGTGCGCAGCAGTCAGGTGCTGGGCAGCCGCCCCTGGCCGCACCTGTCCGACCATCTGCCGCTGCTCGCCGAGGTGAGCCCATGAACGAGCGCTGGCACGCGGGCAACCGCATCGAACTGCTGGTCAATGGCGAGGCCTTCTACCCGCGGGTGTTCGAGGCCATCGCCCGGGCCCGGCGCGAGGTGCTGCTGGAAACCTTCATCATCTACGAGGACAAGGTCGGCCTGGCCCTGCGCCGGGCGCTGCTGGCGGCGGCCCGGCGCGGCGTGCGCGTCGAGCTGATCGTCGACGGCTACGGCACCGCCGACCTGGGCCGGGACTACGTGCGCAGCCTGCTGGAGGCCGGGGTGCGCCTGCACCTGTTCGACCCGCGCCCGCGCCTGCTGGGCCTGCGCACCAACCTGTTCCGCCGCCTGCACCGCAAGCTGCTGGTGGTGGACGGCAGCACCGCCTTCGTCGGCGGCATCAACTTCAGCGCCGACCACCTGGCCGACTTCGGCGCCATGGCCAAGCAGGACTACGCGGTGCAGGTGCAGGGCCCGGTGGCCCGGGACATCCGCCAGGCCAGCCTGGCCCTGCTGCACGAGTACGGCAGCGCGCCGGCTTGGGTGCCGCCCAGCCTGCCGCCGCTGGCCGGCCAGGCCCGCGCCTGCCTGGTGTTGCGCGACAACGGCCCGCGCAGCACGGCCATCGAGCAGCACTACCTGGCGGCGATCCAGGGCGCGCAGCGGCGGCTGACCATCGCCAACGCCTACTTCTTCCCCGGCTACCGCCTGCTGCGGGCGCTGCGCCAGGCCGCGCAGCGCGGGGTGAAGGTGCGCCTGATCCTCCAGGGCCTGCCGGACATGCCGCTGGTGCGCCTGTGCAGCAAGTTGCTCTACGACACCCTGCTGCGCGACGGCGTGGAGATCTACGAGTACTGCGACCGCCCGCTGCATGGCAAGGTGGCGGTGGCCGACGGGCGCTGGGCCACTGTGGGGTCGAGCAACCTGGACCCGCTGAGCCTGTCGCTGAACCTGGAAGGCAACCTGATGATCGATGACGCGCGCTTCGCCGACGAACTGCAGGCGCACCTGGACGCCCTGGCCCGCGACAACTGCCGGCGCATCACCCGCAAGGTGGCGCGCCGCGGCTACTGGTGGCGCGCGCCCCTGGTGTTCCTCAGCTTCCACTTCCTGCGGCATTTCCCGGCCATCGCCGGGCAGCTGCCGGCGCACCGCCAGCGCCTGCGCTCGCCGCGGGGCCTGGAAGGCGAACCGGCGGCGGACGCCCCGCGGGTGCGCCCATGAACGCCGCCGCGCCGCGGGAGAAGCACAAGCAGGCCTGGAAGCTGGCCCGGCGCGGCTTCTCCATCGCCCTGCTGGCGCTGCTGCCGGTGCTGCTGTTCCTGCTGATCCGCGCCACCGACTGGGGGGAAGTATTCCACCTGCTCAGCGAGTACCGCGCCACTACTCTGCTCCTGGGGTTGGGCATCAGCCTGGCCAGCTATGGCGTGTTCAGCAGCTTCGACGTGCTCAGCCGCTACTACATCGGCCACCCGCTGCCGGTGCGGCGGGTGTTCACCGTGGCCTTCGTGTGCAACGCCTTCAACCTCAACCTCAGCTCCTGGGTCGGCGGCGTGGCCCTGCGCTACCGGCTGTACGGCCGCCTGGGCATGAGCGCGGCGGACATCACCCGCATCCTCAGCTTCAGCCTGGTGACCAACTGGTACGGCTACCTGCTGCTGGCCGGCGCGCTGTTCGCCAGCGGCTACCCCGACCTGCCGGACGACTGGTCGGTGGGGCGCAACGGCCTGCGCCTGATCGGCGCGCTGCTGCTGGCCCTGGGCGTGGCCTACCCCCTGGCCTGCCGCTACGCCCGGCGCCGCGCCTGGGGTTGGCGGCAGTTCAGCCTGGCCCTGCCGAGCTGGCGCCTGGCGCTGCTGCAGGGCGCCATGGGGGCGGCCAACTGGTCGCTGATGGCGCTGCTGGTGAGCGTGCTGCTGCCGGACAAGGCCAGCTACACCGAGGTGCTGGCCACCCTGCTGATCAGCAGCATCGCCGGGGTGGCGCTGCACGTGCCGGCGGGCCTGGGCGTGCTGGAGGCGGTGTTCATCGCCATCCTCCACGACCACCTGGGCCGCGGGCCCCTGCTGGCGGCGCTGATCGGCTACCGGGTGCTGTACTTCCTGGTGCCGCTGTTCCTGGCCTGCCTGGTCTACCTGTGGCTGGAGCGCCGGGCACGCCGTCTGCGCCGCCGGCAACGGCGCCTGGCGCGGGCGGGTTGATGGGTATCGCTTCGCTCAACGCCATCCTACGAGGGCATGCCGTGCCTCGCGCAAACCTGTAGGAGCGGGCCCTGCCCGCGAATCGCGCGCAGGGCGCGCTCCTACAGGGGAATGGCGCAGGTGGCGCAGCGTAGCGGATCTTATCCGCGAACCGCGCCGGGACGTCCGGCTATCGCGGATGAATCCGCTCCTATGTATGGACTCACCCCCACCGTCAACCCGCTTTTGAACATGAAAACCCGACTGCATCTATGTATTAGGCCTGTTCGAGGAAGCCACGTCGGGCTTCTGGCCAACATTGGGTAAGCCCGCGGAATGCCGATTACAAAGAGGCCTCGAAGGCCGGTAGGAGCGTAGGCATCGATCCGCGACGGTCTGACCAGGGGTCAATGTTCTTCAGCAAGGGTTGGAGCGACTTGGCGCCCCGTTGGCGGGAACTCGTTGATCAGTGGCTCATTTCCATCTCCCGGCAAGCATTCGGCTTGCGCTGGTAGGTCTGTTCGCTGCACAGCAGCACCCAGGCGATACGCAGGTTGCGGTTGGCCAGTCGCACTGCCGCGCCCTTGCGCCCCAGGCGTTGTAGCCAGCGCTGCAGGCGCCGATCGTCCGGGTGTTCGGAATCGGGCCGCAGTTGCTTCAACACCGCATGCGAGCCCACGACCATCAGGCTGCGCACATAGGCGTCGCCACGTTTGGTCATCTTGCCCAGCCGTACCTTCTGCCCGCTGCTGTGCTGGTCGGGCACGATACCGAAGTAGGCAGCGAACTGACGCGCATTGGCGAAACGTTCCGGCTCGACCTGTTTGGCCAGCAAGGCCGTGGCCGTGATCGGACCGATACCACGTACCGTCATCAGCCGTTTCGCTGTCGGGTCGGCGGCGGCACAGGCTTCCAGACGCCCGGTCAGCGCGGCGATACGCTCGCCCAGCCGTTTCCATTCGTTCAGCATCTCGTCGATCAGCTCGCGCAGCAGAGCCGGCAACGGCTGGCGGGCGTCTTCCAGCACCCGGGTGACACCTTGCTTCAAGCCCACATCCCCCTGCGCCAGGGCGATACCCTGCTCCAGCAGCAGCCCGCGGATCTGATTACCCATGGCGGTGCGCCGCTGCACATAGCCCCGCCGGACACGGTGCCAGGCCTGCATCGCCAGTGCCGCGACGCTCTTCACCGGCACCGACGCGATACTGCTATCCCGGCCCGCCCGCAGAATGGCGTGGGCGTCATTGCGATCATTCTTCGCTCCGCTCCGGTGCTCGGCCACCCGCTGGGCCGGCAGGATACGCACCGGGTTGCCCTGCGCCTGCAGCAGCCGGGCCCAGGCTTGTGCTCCAGGGCCGGTATCCATCAGCACCGTCACGCCCTCCGGCAGCTTCTGCAGAAACACCTGAAACGCTTCACGCGACTTGATTCGCTGTTCGTATGCCAGTTGACCCAGGGCGTCTTCCCCCGCCACCTGGAAGACCTTTTTCGCCAGATCCACGGCGACTGTCGTGCACACCGATACATCGGTTGCAGACACCGGCTTATTCATCGTCGTATGCTTTTTCATGGATTCACCCTCACTGTCGGTGGCTTCTTAGACCGCCACCGTGGCGCCTCGACGCCTCGGTGAGGGTGAGTCCATCCAATTACAAGGGCATGCCGTGCCTCGCACAAACCCGTAGGAGCGGGCCCTGCCCGCGATTCGCGCGCAGGGCGCGCTCCTACAGGGGAATGGCGTGGGTGGCGCAGCGTAGGAGCGGATCTTATCCGCGAACCGCGCCGGAGCGTCCGGCTATCGCGGATGAATCCGCTCCTACAAGGGCATGCCGTGCCTCGCACAAACCCGTAGGAGCGGGCCCTGCCCGCGATTCGCGCGCAGGGCGCGCTCCTACAGGGGAATGGCGCAGGTGGCGCAGCGTAGGAGCGGATCTTATCCGCGAACCGCGCCGGGACGTCCGGCTATCGCGGATGAATCCGCTCCTACAAGGGCATGCCGTGCCTCGCGCAAACCTGTAGGAGCGGGCCCTGCCCGCGAATCGCGCGCAGGGCCCGCTCCTACAGGGGAATGGCGCAGGTGGCGCAGCGTAGGAGCGGATTCATCCGCGATTACGCCGGCAGGGCCGGCGCCGGCTCCAGGACCAGGCTGCCCAGCGGCGGCAGGTCCAGCAGCAGCGAGTACGGCTGGCCGTGGGACGGCTCCGGGAGTGTCTCGCAGCGCTCGCGGCTGCCGGCATCGGAGCCGGCATAGCAGGCGCCGTCGGAGTTCAGCCGCACCTGCCAGGCGCCCTGCAGCGGCACCCCTACCCGATAGCCTTCGCGCGGCAGCGGCGTGAAGTTGTGCACCACCAGCAGCGGCGAGCGCTCGCGGTCCAGGCGCAGCCAGGCGTAGACGCTGTTGCGCTGGTCGTCGCCGATCAGCCAGTGGAAGCCCTCGGGACTGTCGTCCAGCTGGTGCAGCGCCGGCAGTTCGCGGTATAGGCGGTTGAGGTCGCGCACCAGCGTCTGCACGCCCAGGTGCTCGGCGTAGCGCAGCAGGTACCAGTCCAACTGGTCGTCGTGGTCCCACTCGCGCCACTGGCCGAACTCGCAGCCCATGAACAGCAGCTTGCGCCCCGGGTGCGTCCACATCAGGCTCAGGTACAGGCGCAGGTTGGCGAACTGGCGCCAGCGGTCGCCGGGCATCTTGCCCAGCAGCGAGCCCTTGCCGTGCACCACCTCGTCGTGGGAGATGGGCAGGATGAAGCGCTCGGTGAAGGCGTAGAGCAGGCCGAAGGTCAGGCGGTGGTGGTGGTAGCCGCGGTACAATGGGTCCTCGCGGATGTAGGCCAGGGTGTCGTGCATCCAGCCCATGTTCCACTTGTGCGAGAAACCCAGCCCGCCCTCGGCCACCGGGCGGCTGACGCCGGGCCAGGCGGTGGATTCCTCGGCGATCACCAGGGCGTCGGGCACCTCGGCGGCGACCACCTCGTTGAGATGGCGGAGGAACTCGATGGCCTCCAGGTTCTCGCGCCCGCCGTGGCGGTTGGGGATCCACTCGCCTTCCTTGCGCGAGTAGTCGCGGTAGAGCATCGAGGCCACGGCGTCGACGCGCAGGCCGTCGACGTGGTACTCGCGCAGCCAGTGCAGCGCCGAGGCCAGCAGGAAGCCGTGCACCTCGGTGCGGCCGAGGTTGTAGATGTAGGTGTCCCAGTCCGGGTGGAAGCCCTCGAAAGGGTGCGCGTATTCGTACAGCGCCGTGCCGTCGAATTGTCCGAGGCCGTGCGCGTCGGTGGGAAAATGCGCCGGCACCCAGTCGAGGATGACGCCGATCCCGGCCTGGTGGCAGCGCTCGACGAAGGCGGCGAACTGCGCCGGGCTGCCATAGCGCGCGGTGGGGGCGAACAGCGACAGCGGCTGGTAGCCCCAGGAGCCGCCGAAGGGATGCTCCATGATCGGCATCAGCTCGACGTGGGTGAAGCCCATGTCCTGCAGGTAGGGGATCAGCCGCTCGGCCAGCTCGTCCCAGCTCGGCGGGCGGCCGTCGAGGGTCTGCCAGGAGCCGGCGTGCAGTTCGTAGATCGCCAGCGGGCTTTCCGCGCCCTGGCGGCTGCGCCGCTCGCTCATCCAGCGTTCGTCCCGCCAGTGCCGCGGCGCCGGGTCGGCCACCCGCGAGCCGGTGGCCGGCGGCCGTTCCGTGGCCAGCGCCACAGGGTCGGCCTTGAGCGGCAGCAGGCCGCCGGGGCCGAGGATTTCGTACTTGTAGATTTCCCCGGGTTGCAGGCGCGGCACGAACAGTTCCCACACGCCGCTGGGGTAGCGCAGGCGCATGGCGTGGCGGCGCCCGTCCCAGGCGTTGAAGTCGCCCACCACCGACACGCGCCGGGCATTGGGCGCCCACACGGCGAAGCGCACCCCGGCCACGCCGTCCACGCTCATGGCCTGGGCGCCGAAGCACTGGCCCAGGTGGCGGTGGTTGCCTTCGGCGAACAGGTACAGGTCGGTGTCGCCCAGCAGCGGGCCGAAGGCGTAGGGGTCCTCGGTGATCTGCTCGCCCTCGGGCCAGTGGATGCGCAGCAGGTAGGCCTGGCGCGCATCCAGGTGGGCGCTGAACAGGCCGCTGGCGTCCTGCTGCTGCATGGCCGCGAGGAATTCGCCCTCGCGGCCCAGCAGCTCGCAGGCGAAGGCCCCCGGCAGCCAGGCGCGCACGCGCCAGCCGTCGCCCTCCGGGTGCGGGCCGAGGAAGGCGAAGGGGTCGCCGTGCTCGGCCCGTTGCAGCCCTTGCAGGTGGTTGCGTTCGTCGTCTTGCGACGCTTGTGTCATGGCCTTCCTCCCAGCAGGTGGAGCGTCAGTTCCAGCATTCCCTGCAGCGGCACGGCGACCCAGTCGGGGCGGTGGCCGCTCTCGTAGACCACTTCGTAGGCCGCCTTCTCCAGGCTGAACAGCGCCAGGGCCGCGCCCTCCCCCTCGCGCCCGCGCCATTCGTGGGGCAGCCCGGCGGCGGCCAGGCGGTAGGCGTCGAGGAAGGCGTCGCGGGCGTCCGCGCGGTAGCGCTGGGCCAGGGCGCGGCGCACCCGCACCGCTTCTTCCGAGACGTCGGCGCTCTGCAGGCTGCGCTCGGCCATGGCGGCGGCGTAGTCGAAGGAACGCAGCACCCCGGCCACGTCCTTCATCGGGCTGTTCAGGGCCCGGCGTTCGGCCAGCGAGCGGTTGGGCTCGCCTTCGAAATCGATCAGGTAGGCGTCCTCCTGCACCACCAGCACCTGGCCCAGGTGCAGGTCGCCGTGCACGCGGATCATCAGGCCGCCCTCGGCCAGCCGCGCCAGGTTGCCCACCGCCAGCAGCAGCTCGTCGCGCAGCTCCAGCAGGCGGGCGGCCTGGGCGCGGCCGCGTTCGTCCAGCCCCGGGGCGTCTTCCAGCGCCCGCAGGGCCTGCTCGACCTGGGCGCCGACGCCCTCCTGCCAGGCGCGGCTATCGGCCGGGGCGCTGCGCCGCGGGGCGAAGTCCGGCTCGTCCGCGCCGTCGGCCAGCACCTGGTGCATCTCGCCCAGGCGCCGGCCGAGGGTGGCGGCGAAGCCGCGCAGCTCGTCCAGGGCATCGAATTCCGGAGGCTGCGCGGCGCCGGCGGCCAGGGCCTCGCGGATGGCCCGTTCGAGGTTGTTCTGCGTCCAGGTCCAGGCATCGCCCTGGTTGCTCAGGTAGCCCTGCAGCAGCATCAGGGTGTGCGTCTGCCCCTGCTCGTCCACCCGGCGCACCTCGCCCAGCAGCGGCGCGACGTTGGCAAAGCCGTGGCGGCTCAGGTAGGCGCCCATTTCCGCCTCCGGGTGCAAGCCGGGCGAGACGCGGCGCAGCACCTTGAGCAGCAGGCCGTCGCCGACCAGCGCCGAGGTGTTCGACTGGTCCGCGGCCAGCACCCGCACCGGGATGTCCTCGGCCAGTTCCAGCTCGGCCAGGCCGGGTTGCGGCAGGAACTGCACCTCGCCGCCGTCGCCGGCCAGGGTCGCGTTCTCGCGCAGCAGGCGCAGCACCACGCGGCTGAAGCGCGGCAGGCTCAGGGCGTCGGTCAGCAGGCCGACGCGGCGGCCGCGGCGCAGCCGGGCCAGGGCCAGTTGCTGCGGCAGGTCGTAGCCGCTGCTGCTTTTTTCCGGCGCCGCGGCCAGGGGCAACTGGTAGCGCTCGTGCAGTTCGCCATCGCGGTATTCCAGCTCCGCCAGCAGCGGCGCGGCGTCGCCCTCTTCCAGCGGCAGCGCGTAGAGCAGGCGCACGCTGCCGGCCTGCGCGAGGGCATGGGGGAACCAGCGTCGGCGCGGCAGGTAGCGCGGCAGCGAATCCTTCTCCAGCAGCTCGCGCGGGGCGCCGGCCATGATCTCTTCCAGGCGCTGGCCCAGCACCAGGGTCGGCAGTTCCGGCAGGCGTTCCTCCGGCTGGCGGTGCCAGCTGGGCATGCGCTGGGAGTCGGCCAGGTAGAACCAGTAGAAGCCGTAGGGCGGAAGGGTCAGCAGGTAGGTCAGCCGGCCGATCGGCGGGAAGGCCGCGCCGCCGAGCATTTCCAGCGGCACGCGGCCGTCGAACTCGGCCAGCTCCAGTTCCACCGCCTGGGCCGCGCCGGACAGGTTGGCTACGCACAGCAGGCTGTCCTCGCCCTCCTCGCCGCGGTACTGCCGCAGGTAGGCGAGGATGCGCCTGTTGCTCGGCGACAGCAGGGTCATGCTGCCGCGGCCGAAGGCCTTCTGCTGCTTGCGCACGGCGAGCATGCGCCGCGTCCAGTTGAGCAGCGAATGCGGGTCGCGCAGCTGCGCCTCGACGTTGACGCTCTGGTAGCCGTACAGCGGGTCGAGGATGGCCGGCAGCACCAGGCTCGCCGGGTCGGCGCGGGAGAAGCCGCCGTTGCGGTCCACCGACCATTGCATGGGGGTGCGCACGCCGTCGCGGTCGCCCAGGTAGATGTTGTCGCCCATGCCGATCTCGTCGCCGTAGTACAGCGTCGGCGTGCCGGGCATCGACAGCAGCAGGCTGTTGAGCAGCTCGATGCGCCGCCGGTCGCGCTCCACCAGCGGCGCCAGGCGCCGGCGGATGCCCAGGTTGATGCGCGCGCGGCGGTCGGCGGCGTAGTAGTTCCACAGGTAGTCGCGCTCGTCGTCGGTGACCATCTCCAGGGTCAGCTCGTCGTGGTTGCGCAGAAAGATCGCCCACTGGCAGTTGTCTGGGATGGCCGGGGTCTGGCGCAGGATGTCGCTGATGGGGAAGCGGTCTTCCTGGGCGATGGCCATGTACATGCGCGGCATCAGCGGGAAGTGGAAGGCCATGTGGCATTCGTCGCCGGGGCCGCCGTCGTCCATGCCGCCGAAGTACGGGCGGGTGTCCTCCGGCCACTGGTTAGCCTCGGCCAGCAGCATGCGGTCGGGGTAGTGGGCGTCCAGCTCGGCGCGGATGCGCTTGAGCACCGCGTGGGTTTCCGGCAGGTTCTCGCTGCTGGTGCCCTCGCGCTCGATCAGGTAGGGAATGGCGTCCAGGCGCAGGCCGTCCACGCCCAGGTCGAGCCAGAAGCGCATCACCCCCAGCACGGCGCGCAGCACCTGCGGGTTGTCGAAGTTCAGGTCCGGCTGATGCGAGTAGAAGCGGTGCCAGTAGTACTGCCCGGCCAGCGGGTCCCAGGTCCAGTTGGAGGTCTCGCTGTCGACGAAGATGATGCGGGTGCCGGCGTAGCGCTCGTCAGTGTCGGACCACACGTACCACTCCCGCGCCCGCGAGCCCTTCTTCGCCCGCCGCGCGCGCTGGAACCAGGGGTGCTGGTCGGAGGTGTGGTTGATCACCAGCTCGGTGATCACCCGCAGGCCGCGCGCATGGGCGGCGGCGATGAAGCGGCGCACGTCGGCCAGGCTGCCGTAGTCGGGGTGCACCCCACGGTACATGGCGATGTCGTAGCCGTCGTCGCGCCGCGGCGAGGGGTAGAACGGCAGCAGCCAGAGGGTGTTCACCCCCAGGTCGGCGATGTAGTCGAGCTTCTCGATCAGCCCGGGGAAGTCGCCGATGCCGTCGTTGTTGGCGTCGAAGAAGGACTTCACGTGCAACTGATAGATGACCGCGTCCTTGTACCAGAGCGGGTCGTGCAGGAAGGGACGGGGCTTTCTCAGGCGTCTGGCCATGGGCGGACTCCTAGCGGCGCTGCGGATGCAGGCGCCAGATGCCGAAGGGAAGGTGCCAGGGCTCGATGCGCATCCGTTGGCGTTTGCCGTACCAGGTCCACTGGTGGCCGTTCATCAGGTCCTCGCCGCCCATGGCGGCGTCGTCCGCCAGGCCGAACTCCCACAGCGGCAGCTCGAAGTCGGCCTCCTGGGCGTTGTCCGGGTCCAGGCACACGGCGACCAGCACGAAGTTGGCCAGGTCCGCGGTGCGCTTGCCGAAATAGAGAATGTTGTCGTTCCAGGCGTTGTAGGCCTGGAAGCCGAGGTGGCTGTGCAGCGCCGGGTTCTCGCGGCGGATGCGGTTGAGCCGGGTGATCTCGCCGACGATGTTGCCCGGCGCGCGGTAGTCGCGCTGGCGCAGCTGGTACTTCTCGGAGTCGGCGTATTCCTCGCGCCCGGGGATGGCCGCGGCCTCGCACAGCTCGAAGCCCGAATACATCCCCCACAGCCCCGAGCCGGTGGCCGCCAGCACGGCGCGGATGAGAAAGCCCGCGCGCCCGCTGCGCTGCAGGAAGAAGGGGTTGATGTCCGGGGTGTTGACGAAGAAGTTGGGCCGGTAGCAGTCGCGCCAGGGCGGCTGGTTCAGCTCGGCGAAGTATTCCTGCAATTCCTGCTTGGTGTTGCGCCAGGTGAAGTAGGTGTAGCTCTGGCTGAAGCCGAGCTTGCCCAGGCGCGCCATCATCGCCGGGCGGGTGAAGGCCTCGGCCAGGAAGATCACCTCGGGGTGCAGGTGGCGCACCTCGGCGATCAGCCATTCCCAGAACGGCAGCGGCTTGGTGTGCGGGTTGTCGACGCGGAACAGCGTCACGCCCTGGGCCACCCAGCCCAGCACCACCTCCAGCAGCGCCAGCCACAGCGAGGGCACGGCATCGGCGGCGTAGAAATCGACGTTGACGATGTCCTCGTACTTCTTCGGCGGGTTCTCGGCATGGCGGATGCTGCCGTCGGCGCGCCAGCTGAACCAGCCGGGGTGCCGGCGCAGCCAGGGGTGGTCCGGCGAGCACTGGATGGCGAAGTCCAGGGCCACCTCCAGGCCGTGGGCGCGGGCGTCGGCCACCAGCGCACGGAAGTCCTCCAGGCTGCCCAGCTGCGGGTGCACGGCCTCGTGGCCGCCCTCCTCGGCGCCGATGGCGTAGGGGCTGCCGGGGTCGTCCGGGCCGGCCTGCAGGCTGTTGTTGGGGCCCTTGCGGTGGGTGCGGCCGATGGGGTGGATGGGCGGGAAATACAGCACGTCGAAGCCCATGGCGGCGATTTCCGCCAGGCGCCGGCGCACGTCCTCGAAGCGCCCATGCACGCCCGGCTGCGCGCCCTCCGAGCGCGGGAACAGCTCGTACCAGCTGGCGAAGCCGGCCAGCGGCCGCTCCACCTCCAGGCTCAGCAGCGGGCTGCGCACGCGGTGCAGGCGCGGCTCCACTCGTTGCATCAGTTCCAGGGTGGCCGGGGCCAGCAGCAGGGCCACGCGGCCGTCGCGGGCCTGCTCGGCGGCGAGCTGGCCCAGCAGGGCGTCCAGTTGCGCGGCCGGCTCGCCCTGGGCGCCCTGCCGCGCCTCGCGCAGCAGTTGCTCGCCCTCGCTGAGTTCCAGGTCCACGGCCTGGCCGGCGGCGTACTTCTTCTCCAGGTCGTGACGGAAGCTGGCGTAGCGGTCCAGCCAGGCCTGGATGACGAACTGGATGCGCCCCTCGTGGGGCGGCAGCAGCTCGGCCCGCCACAGGTCGTTGCCCTGCCAGACCAGCGGCAGGCTGCGCCAGACCTCTTCCGGCTCCAGGCGCCAGGTCACTTCGGCGCCCAGTTGCTCGTGGCCGTCCATGAAGATGCGCGCGCTGACCGGGCAGCCCCGGCCGGCGATGGCCTTGGCGGCGAAGCGCCCGCCCTCGACCTGGGGCTCGATGCCCTCGATGGCGATGCGCGGCGCCTTGGCCGCGGCGCTGGCGCGCCCCTGCAGGTCCGGATTCATCGCTGCGCCCTCCTCGCCAGGCGATCGCATGTTCGTCGTCGGCCGCAACCTGCGGCCCCATGCTTTCCGAGGCCGGGCCCGCCGGCAAGTTCAGACTTTTCGCCGGCGGGCCGGCTCAGCGCGGGGCGCGCCGCCGGCCGATGCTCTTGCGCGGCGCCGGCGCCTCTCCGGCCTTGCCCCTGGGCGCCGCTTTGCCGCCGCCCCCGGCGTTGCCGCGCAGGCTGCGCCGCAGCAGGTCGGTGAGGTCGATGATGTCGGCGCCCTCCCCGGTTTCCGGCGCCTCGGCGCCGGGCACTTCCTCCAGTTGGCCCTTGGCGGCCTTCTGCTCGACCAGGGCGTGGATCTCGTCGCTGAAGCTGTCCTTGAAGGCCGCGTCGTCCCAGGCCTGGCTCATGTCTTCCACCAGGCGCGTGGCCATCTCGCGCTCGCGCTTGTCCAGGTCGACGTCGTCCAGCTCCAGGCCCAGTTCGTCCACCGAGCGCACCTCGCCCGGCCAGCGCAGCGTCATCAGCAGCAGCGCCTCGCCGTCGGCCAGCAGCGCCGCCAGGTGCTGGCGGCTGTGCAGCACCAGCTGGCACACCGCGACCTTGCCGCTGCGCGCGAGGGTCTCGCGCAGCAGCACGTAGACCTTCTCGCCGCGCCGCTCGGGGCTCAGGTAGTAGGGCGAGTCGAAGTACGCCAGGGGAATCTCGCCGCGTTCGACGAAGCGCAGGATGTCGATGGTCTGGGTGGCCCGTGGGCGCGCCGCGCGGATTTCCGCCTCGCTGAGCACCACGTAGCGGCCCTTCTCGTATTCCACGCCTTTGACTATCTGCTCCTTGGGCACCTCCTTGCCGGTCACCTTGTTCACCCGCTTGTAGCCCACCGGCTCCAGGCTGCGGGCGTCCAGCCAGTCGAAGTCGGTGCCGCCGGAGCGGCTGGCGCTGTTCAGCCCCACGGGGATGTGCACCAGGCCGAAACTGATCGCGCCCTTCCAGATCACGCGCGCCATGCATGCCTCCTACAGTGAGATGCCGTCGTCGAAGCGGACGCGGCCGTCCGCCGAAATGTCGCGGATGCGCGCCAGCATGCGCCGGGCCGCGTCCTCGGCCTGGGCCTCGTTGCGGCTGCCGGGGGCGAACACCCAGAGCACCTGCACCGCCGCGCCCTCGCGCTTGGGCTGGTATTCGATCAGCCCGACGTAGGCGCCGCCGCTGCGCATGGCGTCGGTCCAGGCGCTGCTGCCGCTGAATTCACGGAACATGCCGCTGCTCCGCTGTCTCGGCTGGCTTGCGCGGCGCCCGCGGCCGCTCGAACAGGCGCGGCAGGCTGTGCAGCACCAGCAGCGCCAGCAGGGTGCCGAGCACCGCGGTGGCGGAATGGCCGCGGCCCACGCAGATGCCGATGGCGGTGCTCAGCCACAGCCCCGCCGCCGTGGTCAGCCCCTTCACCCGCGCGGTGTCGGCGCCGCCCTTGAGGATGGTGCCGGCGCAGAGGAAGCCGATGCCCGCGGCGATGCCCTGGATCACCCGGCTGATGGCGTCGTCGCCGGCGCCGCCCTCGCTCATGGCCATGACGAAGAGCGCGGCGCCCAGGGTGACCAACATGTGCGTGCGCAGCCCGGCGGCCTTGCCCTGGGCCTCGCGCTCGTAGCCCAGCAGGCCGCCGAGCAGCGCGGCGAGCGCCAGGCGGAAGCAGGCGCGGGTGATCTGCTCCAGCTCGCGCAGGTCGGAAAACTCCGCCAGCAGGGCTGCGGCGATGCGCGACAGTGTTTCCATGGGCTTCTCCGCGAAGGGCCGTTGCAGGTGCAGACTGCCGCGCCGGCCGATGGTTTGAACGATTTCCCCGGCGGTAGCGCCGGCACTACCGCCCGGCGGATCGTCCGCGCATTCGCCCGCCGCGCCTGTCCAACCCCGGCAAGCGTCGAACACCAAAGGAATGCGCCATGAACAGCCGCGACGACACCGACTTCGCCCAGGCCTACGAACAGGCCCTGACCGAAGTGGCCCTGCCCGCCTTCGCCGCCGCCGGCGAGTACGCCCGCGCCCACGGCCTGCTCTGCCACGTGGGCCTGCACCGTGGCGCCGGCGGGCTCTCCGAGCTGGGCCTGCACGCCCGCCGCCCCGGCGAGGGCCTGGACTGCCGCTGCCTGATCAGCGCCGAACCGCAGAGCGCCAGCCTGGTGCACGAGAACCACTACGGCGGGCGCAGCGAGCCGGAGCGCATCGTCGGCCCGCTGGCCTCGCTCAACCGCATGGTGCTGGACACCCGCCTGCAGGCCTTCTTCCAGACCGGCTTCGGCCTCAGCCCGGACTACCTGGCGCGCCGCCACGGCGGCGGCTTCTGGTAGGCCCTAGGCGCCGCCCAGCGGCACCTTCCAGATGTCCTCGGCGTACTCGCGGATGGTGCGGTCGGAAGAGAACCAGCCGACCCGCGCGGTGTTCAGCACCGCCGCCCGCCACCAGCGCGCCGGCTCGCGCCACAGCGCCTCGACGCGTTCCTGGGCCTGCCAGTAGGCCTCGAAGTCGGCGCAGAGCATGAACCTGTCGTCGTGGCGCAGCCCCTCCACCAGGGCCGTGTAGCGGTTGGCGTCGTCCGGCGAGAACACCCCCGAGCCGATGGCCTTCAGGGCTTCCTGCAGGCGCGGCGAGGCGGCGATCTCGCCGGCCATGGACAGCTCGCCGGCGTGCTTGCGGGCCTCCACCTGCTGGGCGGTGAGGCCGAAGATGAACAGGTTCTCCAGGCCGATGCGCTCGGACATCTCGACGTTGGCGCCGTCCAGGGTGCCGATGGTCAGCGCGCCGTTCAAGGCGAACTTCATGTTGCTGGTGCCCGAGGCCTCCAGGCCCGCGGTGGAAATCTGCTCGGACAGGTCCGCCGCCGGGATGATGGCCTCGGCCAGGCTGACGTTGTAGTTGGGGATGAACACCACCTTGAGCAGGCCGCGCACGGTGGGGTCGTCGTTGACGATGCGGGCGACGTCGTTGGCCAGCTTGATGATCAGCTTGGCCTGGTGGTAGCTGGGCGCGGCCTTGCCGGCGAAGATCTTCACCCGCGGCACCCGCGGGGTGGCCGGGTCGTTGCGGATGTCCTGGTACAGCGCCACGGCGTGCAGCAGGTTGAGCAACTGGCGCTTGTACTCGTGGATGCGCTTGACCTGCACGTCGAACAGCGCCTCGACGTCCAGGCGGATGCCCAGGCGCTCCTCCACCAGCCGCGCCAGGCGCGCCTTGTTGTGCCGCCGCTGCTGGGCGAAGCCGCGCTGCACCGCGGCGTCGCCGGCGTGGGCCTCCAGGGCGCGCAGGCGCGTCTCGGGGTCGTCGAGCAGCTCGCGCCCGAGGAACTCGCAGAGCAGCCCGGTCAGCTCCGGGTTGGTCTGGAACAGCCAGCGGCGGAAGGTCACGCCGTTGGTCTTGTTGCTGATGCGCCCCGGGTACAGGCGGTGCAGGTCGCGGAACACCGTCTCGCGCATCAGCTCGGTGTGCAGCGCGGAGACGCCGTTGACGCTGTGCGAGCCGAGGAACGCCAGGTTGCCCATGCGCACCCGCCGGCCGTTGTCCTCCTCGATCAGCGACACCGCGCGCAGCAGGGCGAAGTCGTGGATGTCCTTGGCGCGCAGCGCGTCGATGTGGAAGGCGTTGATCAGGTAGATGATCTGCATGTGCCGCGGCAGCATGCGCTCCATCAGCCCCACCGGCCAGGACTCCAGGGCCTCGGGCAGCAGCGTGTGGTTGGTGTAGGACAGCGTCGCCACGGTCAGCTCCCAGGCCTGCTCCCACTGCAGGTAATGGTCGTCCAGCAGCAGGCGCATCAGTTCGGCCACGGCGATGGCCGGGTGGGTGTCGTTGAGCTGGATGGCCACCCGCGCCGGCAAGCTGGCCAGCGCCAGGCCCTGGCCCAGGTGGCGCTGCAGCAGGTCCTGCAGCGAGGCGCTGACGAAGAAGTATTCCTGGCGCAGGCGCAGCTCCTGGCCGGCCTCGGTGCTGTCCGCCGGGTAGAGCACCCGCGAGATGCTCTCGGCGCGCGCCGTGTCGGCCACCGCGCCGAGGTGGTCGCCGGCGTTGAAGCGGTCGAGCTTGAGGGTTTCCTCGCCGCGGGCGCGCCACAGGCGCAGGGTGTTCACCCCGGCCCGCCGCCAGCCGACGATGGGCATGTCGTAGGCCACCGCGCGCAGGCGCTCCATGGGTTCCCAGTGCTGCCGCGCGCTGCCGTCGCCGCCGTCGATGGCGTACACGCTGCCGCCGAAGCCGATGCTGATGCTGCATTCCGGGCGCTCGAACTCCCAGGGGTTGCCGAAGTCCAGCCAGGTCTCCGGCTGCTCCTGCTGCCAGCCGTCGGCGATGCTCTGGCGGAACAGCCCGTGCTCGTAGCGGATGCCATAGCCGTAGGCGGGGATGTCGAGGGTCGCCATGCTCTCCATGAAGCACGCCGCCAGGCGGCCCAGGCCGCCGTTGCCCAGGGCCGCGTCGGGCTCGGCCAGGCGCACCTGCTCCAGGTCTACGCCCAGTTGCAGCAGGGCCTCGCGGGCGATCTCCAGCAGGCCGAGGTTGCTCAGGTTGTCGATCAGCAGGCGGCCGATGAGGAACTCCAGCGACAGGTAGTAGACGCGCTTGCGCTGGCCGCGGTCGATGCTGCGGCTGGCCTCGTCCCAGCCGTCGACGATGTAGCGCCGCGCGGCCAGCGCCACGGCCTCGAACCAGTCGTGGGCGTAGGCGTCGGCGGCGTCCTTGCCGACGTCGTAGCGCAGTCGCGTCAGCACTTCCTGCTTGAAGGTTTCCACCTGTTCGGGAACGGGGGTGCTGGAGCCGTGCATGGCGTGTTCTCCGTGGTTCGCCTTGGGAAAAGGGCGGCGCCGGCGGCCGCCTCGTGTATCTAGGCCCGGTGCGCCGGCCAGAGTTCAGGTGTTTTCCCCGCCCGGGGCGGCCGTCCGTCCGAATCGCTGAACACCGCCCGGCGCCGCGGCCTCTCCCGAACGAACCCCGCAGTGAAGCGGCCGCGAAAGGAGAAGAGCGATGCCCCGAGGCAGCAAAGACAAGTACACCGACAAGCAGAAGCGCAAGGCCGAACATATCGAGGAAAGCTACGAGGAGCGTGGCGTGTCCAGGGACGAGGCCGAAGCGCGGGCCTGGGCCACCGTCAACAAGCAGTCCGGCGGCGGCGAGCGAGCCGGCGGCTCGGGCCAGAAGAAGAGCCCAACGGCCAAGGCCGAATCGCGGCGTTCCTCGGCGCGCCGCGCGGTGGCCACCAAGCACGGCGTGCCGCGCCCCGGCCAGCGCCTGGAGGCGATGAACAAGCAGGAGCTGCTGGAGCGCGCGCGCCGGCAGAACATCCGCGGACGCTCGTCCATGCGCAAGCAGGAGCTGATCGAGGCCTTGCGCAAGGCCTGATCCCTGGCCCCTGGCGCTGCATTGCGCCAGGGGCCGGGCGTCTCAGCCGTTGACCACGGTTCCGCCGTTGACGTGCAGCACCTGGCCGCTCATATACGAGGAGTCGGAACAGGCCAGGTAGACGTAGGCCGGGGCCAGCTCGTCGGGCTGGCCGGGGCGCCCCATCGGCGTGTTGCTGCCGAACTTCGCCACCTCCTCGGCGCTGAAGGTCGAGGGGATCAGCGGCGTCCAGATCGGCCCCGGGGCTACGGCGTTCACCCGGATGCCGCGCTGCACCAGGTTCAGCGCCAGGGAACGGGTGAAGGAAGTGATGGCGCCCTTGGTCGAGGAATAGTCGATCAGCCTGGGGTTGCCCTTGTAGGCGGTGATCGAGGTGGTGTTGACGATGGCCGCGCCCTCGCCCATCAGCGGCAGCAGCGCCTTGGTCAGCTGGAACATGCCGAAGATGTTGGTGCGGAAGGTGCGCTCCCACTGTTCCTCGCTGATGTCTTCGAGGGAGTCGGCCGGGTGCTGTTCGCCGGCGTTGTTCACCAGCACGTCCAGCCTGCCCCAGCGTTCCTTCAGGCGCCGCGCCACCTCGGCGCAGAAACCGGCATCGGCGACGTCGCCGGCCAGTTCCAGGCAGTGCCGGCCGCAGGCCTCGATCAACTGGCAGGTCTTGGTCGCGTCCTCGGTTTCCTCCAGGTACAGCAGCATTACGTCGGCGCCCTCGCGGGCGAAGGTCAGCGCCACGGCGCGGCCGATGCCGCTGTCGCCGCCGGTGACCACCGCCACCTTGCCCTCCAGCTTGCCGGCGGCGCGGTAGCTTTCCGAGGCGAACTCCGGCGGCGGCTGCATGATCTCCTCGCGGCCGGGCTGCCGGTCCTGGTGCTGGGGCGGTAGTTTCTCGCTCATGGTGGCTGTCCTCCGGTGCGTGGGTCGGTAGCGCGGGCCGTCAGCCGCGCGGCGGCAGGGTCTCGCCGCAATGGCAGTGCGGGTCCTGGCAGTGCTTCTCGCCATCGGGATGGCCGTCCGCGCAGGCCTGGCAGCAATAGGCGCGGCCGTCGGCGAACACGGCCGCCGCGCCCAGGCTGCATTGGCAGCCGGGGCAGGCGCAGGGTTGGTCGCTCATGGCAGGTCTCCTCCGCTTCGTGGCGCGGGGCCGCAGCCCCGCCGGTCACAGGGTTCGGCCGGCCGTGGGCGGCGGAGTTCAGCTTTTCCCGCCAGCGGCCCGCCGGCTGCGCGCATTTCGCTGCTGCTATTCGCCTGCCTGTGGAGCCAGGGAGCTTCGTGGTTGCGCATCATGCCGAGCGATCCCCTCTCCCGCTTGCGGGGGAGGGTTAGGGAGGGGGAGCGGAGTCAGGGTTGGCAGAGGTGTGTCGGCGAAGTCCGTTGCCCTCACCCCAGCCCTCTCCCAGAGGGAGAGGGAGCCGTTCGGCGTGGGCGATGAATTCGCAGTCGTCCTGAGACTTCGTCAGTGACGTAGGGCGAATAACCGTTCGCGGTTATCCGCCGATACACCGAGGTCATGGCCAACGCCCAGATCCCCCCGGAGCTGCTGGAAACCAAGGCCAAACGGCGGATAACGCCATAGGCGTTATGCGCCCTACAGCCCGGACGTAGGAGCAACTGTGAAGCGCTTTTCGTAGGATGGGTTGAGCCTTGGCGAAACCCATGCGGTCGTGGCGATGGGTATCGCTTCGCTCAACGCCATCCTACGGATTGTGCTTGCGGACGTAGGAGCGGACTTCGTCCGCGATCCGGCCGGCAGGCCGGCCTCAGCGCTCCTCGCCCAACTGCTGCCACATCCGCCGCGTCAGGCGTTGCCGGGTCTCGCCCCAGCTCGTCCAGGGGTCATCCTCGCCCTTCAGCGCCAGGCGCTCGTCGATGCTGCCCAGGTTCCAGGCATTGGCGCCGCGCAACGCATCCAGCTCGCCCTCGGCCACCGGCACCGACACCGGCAGGCCTTCGCGGGCGCGAACCGACCAGGCGCACACGGTGCTGGCGCCGCGGCTGTTGCGCAGGTAGTCGACGAAGATCCGCCCGACGCGGTTCTTCGGCCCGGATACGGCGCTGAAGCGGTCCGGCATCTGCCTGGCCAGGTGGCGGGTGATGGCGTGGGCGAAGTCCTTGACCTCGTCCCAGCCGTGGCGGCGCTCCAGCGGCACCAGGATGTGCATGCCCTTGCCGCCGCTGGTCTTGAGGAAGCAGGCCAGGCCCAGTTCGTCGAGCACTGCGAGGGTCAGCCGGGTCGCCTCGATCATCCGCGCCCAGGGCAGGCTGGGGTCGGGGTCCAGGTCGAGGACGAAGCGGTCGGGGTGCTCCAGGTCGTCCACCCGGGCGTTCCAGGTGTGCAGCTCGACCACGCCCATCTGTGCGGCGCCGGCCAGGGCCTTGGCGGTGGCGATGCGCAGCAGCGGCGCGTGGCCCGGGTCCAGGCGCGGGTCCAGCTGTTCCACTCCGGGCATGGCGTTGCGCGAGGCGTGGCGCTGGAAGAACACCTCGCCGCCGACGCCGTCCGGGGCGCGCAGCAGCGATACCGGACGGTCGCCGAGCCAGGGCAGGATGTGCTCGGCGGCCCTCTCGTAGTAGCGCGCCAGGTCCAGCTTGCGCAGGCCGCTGGCGGCGTCGATCACCCGCTCGGGGTGGGTGATGGCCACGCCGGCCACCTTCGCGTCGTCCTTCGCCGCCTTGCGCGGGCGTTTCGCCGTGGGCTGCGCGCCCTCCCCGGCCGCCGGCTTCGCGCGTTCCTCGACTATCGCCTTGGCGGGCTTGTCGTTGCGCAGGCCGTGGAACACCGCGTGGCGCACCAGGCCCTCGCGGGTCATTTCGGCAAAGGCCACTTCGCAGAGCCGCTCGGGGCGCAGCCAGGTCACGCCCTGGAAGGCCTGGCCGCGCGGCGGCGAGGCCAGCGGGCAGGTCTTGCTGGCCAGCGGGCGCAGGCTGTCGTGCACCCGCTTGAGGGTGGCGGCGTCGAAGCCGGTGCCCACCTTGCCGGCGTAGCGCAGTTCGCCCTGGTCGTCGTGCAGGCCCAGCAGCAGCGCGCCGAAATGCCGGCGGCTGCCCTTGGGCGGGGTCAGGCCGAGGATGACGAATTCCTGGCGGCGCTTGCACTTGAGCTTGATCCAGTCGGTGGAGCGGCGCTCGACATAGACGCTACCGGCGCGCTTGCCGATCAGCCCTTCCAGGCCCAGACGGCAGGCGCTGTCGAGGATGCTGCGCGGGTCGTCGGTGAAATCCTCCGAGTAGCGCAGGCGGTCGCTGGCATTGTGCTTCAGCAACCCGGCCAGCATGGCGCGGCGCTGCTCCACGGGCTGCCGGCGCAGGTCCTCGCCGTCCAGCCAGAGCAGGTCGAACAGGGTGTAGCGCACCTCGTCGCTGGCGCCGACGTCGAAGGCGTTCTGCAGGCGCTGGAAGTCCGGGCGGCCCTCCTCGTCCACCACCAGGATTTCGCCGTCGAGCCAGGCCGACTCCAGCGGCAGGGCGCGCAGCGCGGCGCAGATGTCCGGCAGGCGCTCCGCCCAGTCGTGGCCGTTGCGCGTCTGCAGGCGCACCTCGCCCTTTTCCACCCGTGCCAGGATGCGGTAGCCGTCGAGCTTCAGCTCGTAGCGCCAGTCGCCCTCCGGGGGCGCATCCAGCAACGTGGCCAGTTCCGGGGAGATACGCTCGGGCATGGCGCCGGCCTTGGCGGCCTTGCGGCGCGGCGCCTTGGCCGCGGCGGCGCGCCTGGGCGGGTCGGCCGGCTTTTGCGCCGGTGCCGCCTCGCCGGGCAGCGTCCGCCCGCTGAGCACGCTCTGCGGCGCCTCGGCGAGGATGTCGTGGCGGGGGAAGTCGCGGGCCTCATCGTCGCGCCCCTTGACCAGGAACCACTGCGGCTTGCGCCCGGCCATGCGCGTGCGGATGAGGTTCCAGCTGCCGTGCAACTTGCTGCCTTCCAGGCGGAACTTCAGGTGGCCGTTCTCCAGGCCCTGCCGCGGGTCGCCCAGGGGCTGCCAGCGGCCGCGGTCCCAGACGATGACGTCGCCGGCGCCGTAATGGCCCTCGGGGATGTGGCCCTCGAAGCCGGCGTATTCCAGCGGGTGGTCCTCCACCTCGATGGCCAGGCGCTTCACCGAAGGGTCCAGGCAGGGCCCCTTGGGCACCGCCCAGCTCTTGAGCACGCCATCGAGTTCCAGGCGGAAGTCGTAGTGCAGGTGGCTGGCGTCATGCTTCTGGACGACGAACTCCAGTTCCCCGGCCTGGTGTCCGGGGGCCTCGCCGCGCGGCTCCGGCGTGCCACTGAAGTCACGGCGGCGGGCGTACTCCTCCAGGCTCGGCGTATCACTGGCCATGGGCGTTTCCTCCGCGGCGGGCCGCTTCAGCGTTCTTCCTCGTCAGTGTCCGGCGGCGACACCTGGTCGGTCCAGGGCTTGCCGTCCAAAGGCGCGGAGCGGCCCAGCTCGGCCTCGTCCAGGCCGATGCCGCCGCCGATCTCCTCCTCGCCCACCACCCGCAGTTCGCGGTCCACCGGGGTTTCGTCGGCGGGGTCGAGTTCGGACTCGGTGCCTTCGTCGAGCAGCGTCTCCGGGGCCAGGTCGTCGCTGTCCACGTGGTCCTCGTACTCGCCGTCGACCAGGGTCTCGCCGCCGGTCATGCCCATCTCGGCGGCCCGCTGCGGCGGGAACTCCTCATTCACTTCGCGGCGCGGACGCTCGTCGCCGATGCGGCCCGCGGCGCGCTCGTCCTCGAAATCCAGTTCGCGCACCGAGCCCATGCGGTCTTCGGTGTCGTCGATTTCCTGCGGCTGGCTGTGCTTGCGATCGTCGCTCATGGCCTTCTCCTCTTGCTGAGCGCCGCCCTGTCCGGCCACCTACGGGCCGCGCGCGGCGCATGGGCCTCAGGGGGAAATGGGGTCGCTGGCGGGGAAGGTTTCTTCCAGGGAGTGGTCCAGTTGCCGTTCCTGCGCCTTCTTCAGCCTGCCGCTGTCGGCGCAGGGGCATTCGGGGTCCTTGCACTGGCGGTCCTCGGGGTGGCCCTGGGCGCAGGCCTGGCAGCAGAAATAGCGCTCGCCCTCGCGCACGGCGGCGGCGTCCAGCTCGCAGATGCAGTTGGGGCAGGCACAGATATCGGGTTTCATTTCCAGGCTCCTCCGTGCGTCAGCTCTACCTCGGTTGAGCCGGACGCAAGCGGGGAGTTCAGCTTTTCCCGCAGGCGACGCCGCCGCGCCTCAGGCGGCGGCGTAGGTGCGGATCAGCTCCTGGCCCAGGCTTTCCACCTGCTCGGCGGTGCAGAGTTCCTCGCCGCTGATGCCCACCACCGTGGTGGGCGCCCTGCCCTGCGACGGGTGGCGCAGGCTGATGGCGTAGCAGCCATCGAGCTGCCGGCAGCAGTTGAAGCGGAACCCCGGATGGTTGTGCTGCAACAAGGCTTCGATTTCGCCACGAGTGAAATGCGTCATGCGGATACCCTCCCCGGGAAAAAGCCCCTCTTTCGGGAAAAGGTAGCGCCGGTCGCCAGCGAAAAAAGGCTGGCAGGACGCCATCCTTTGGCCATGCAGAATGCCTGATTGGCAAAAGCGCTCCGCGGGTCATCCACTTAGCGGGACCGCGGACCTGCGCGCCGCTTTCTTGTCGCCAAAAAAGACGCCGGGGCCGACGAGCGGTACGCGCCCCAGGGCGTTATCGGTACCGCCGTACCAACCGCCGGCGCCTGCCGCAGCCGCGGCGCGCCTCGACACCACTTCGCCAGCATCCGGGCTTGCAGTAAGGCGCCGGGCGTTGCCGAGGCTTTGCAATGCGCAAGCATCAAAGGGCCATCTATTCAGCTGAAAGTTCAACGTAAACAGCCGCTTAGGAATAGCGGCACGGGCGGAACGATTGCTGCAAAGGCATCGGCTACCCAACCAACACACAGGGAGTACGTCATGCCTGCCATTTCCAACGCCGCCATCGAATACCTGCAGAACCAGTTCCGCGCCTATGCCCCGCAATTCTCCTACCGCCCCGACGGCTCGGTGCTGATGGACCTGCACGACGCCAACGGCGAGCGCATCGCCCTACGCGTGCTGCACAAGGAAGAGCAGGAAAACGACGTCCTGCTCAACAGCCTGGTGGAGCGCATCCGCCGCGACCTGATCACCGAGTCGGGTCCGCTGCAGCCGGACAACGTCGACTGGTTCCTCAAGCGTATCGAGCTGCGCACCTTCGTCCCCGGCAACTACCGGCACCGGCCACGCAAGATAGTGGTCGCCGGCGAGCGCCTGCGCGCCCTGGCCGAGCGCAACCCGCGCTGGTAACCCCCCTGCCCCGCCGCCGGCATGCGCCGGCGGCGGGACCTGCGCTCAATGCGGCCGCGCCACCGCCCGCAGCAGGTTGGCGCCCAGCTTGTCGGCATTGCAGCTGGCGACGTTGGCCAGGGACACCACGCCCACCAGGCGTTTCTGCCGGTTCACCACCGCCAGGCGGCGCTTCTCGATCTGCCCCATGTTCTTGGCCACGTGGTCCAGCTCCTCGTCGTCGAAGCAGTAGCAGACGCCGGGACTCATCACCTCGCTGACCGCCGTGCGCCCGTCCAGGCCATCGGCCAGGCCGCGCACCACCAGGTCGCGGTCGGTGACCACGCCGGTCATGCGCTCGCCCTCGCCGACGATCAGGGCGCCGATGTCCGCCTGGCGCATCAGCAGCGCCGCCTCCTGCAGGGTGGTGGCCGGGTCGATGGTGCGGACTTCGCGGCTCATGACTTCGCTGACTTTCATCGCTGTTCTCCTCAAGGGTGGACTCACCTGTGTGGAAAGTCCGTCGCCGCCAGGGTTCGAAGAATCTGCCCGGGCGTCAGGCGTGCACCGTCCACTGGCAGGTGGAATCGGCGATGGGCATGGCGTCCACCCGCTCGACCAGGCCGCAGGCGATGGCTTCCTGCGCCCCGAGGATGCGCGGGTAGGCCATCAGGTAGCTGGGAATGTCCAGGCGCTCCGCCGCGCCCCGGGTGCGCTCGTCGACGATGTCGGCGTAGAGCTTCAGGTCGTAGTCCAGGCTCATGGCGTATTCCGCCATGCGCGCATGGTCCACCGCGCCGTGCAGCGACCAGTGGAAGGGGTGGAACAGGAACTTGCTGTACAGGCACGCGGTGCGCACCTGGCCGGCGAGGAACAGGATGTTGCCCATGGACTCGACTGTGCCGAGGTTGTGGGTGTCCACCTGCACCGGCAGCGAGAGCAGGTAGTTGTAGAGGGTGAAGCCGTAGCTGCAGTCGCCGCCCATGGTGGCGATGTTCAGCTGCAGGTGGCTGGCGCCCTGCTGCAGGGCGCGGGTGCAGGTGCTGATGAGGTTGCCGCAGGTGGAGGAGTTGATCGGGCCGGTGAAGTGGATGATGTGGGTGGACATGGGGGCTCCTGGGGGCGTGGGTCGCTGGGCTGGACTCTCTGGTGAGTCGCGGGGGTGGGTGGGGGAGCCATTGGGGCGACGAATGGTGGTGAGGTGTAGTTCCGTCCTTCACTTCGTCATTCCCGCGAACGCGGGACGCGGCTCCATCGCGAACAGCGCTTGCGCTGGCCCGACGGGGAATAACCCAGCTGCCTTGGCTTGGGTGTTTCTGCGCCGCTCCGAGTTTGCCCGACCGTCTTGTTTCGCCCCCTCGGGCGAGTCCCTTTTGTCAATCGCCACAAAAGGAACCAAAAAGGCTTGCCCCAACATACGGGCCCGATAAAGCCGGGCTACCCTCACGAATTCCCCCGCCACGGAGGCCCGCCCCGAGGGTACGTCCCTGTAGCCCATCGGGGCTCTCGCGACATCCATGTCGCATGACCTCCTGAGCGCCGGTTTCGCTCGGCCTGCTGAAGGGGCGTTTCGGAGTGCGCGGATGTTTCGCTGGAAATCCGAATCGCGGACAAGGTCCGCTCGGTTCCAGGAAGCACGGGCGTAGGAGCGGACCTTGTCCGCGATTGGACTCAACGCCCCCGCCGGACACTCCGGTGGCACGGACGGCCCCCTCTCCCGCTTGCGGGAGAGGGTTGGGGTGAGGGTGCTCTTGACCCCGACCGCCGGCGTTATCCGCCGGATCGCGGACAGAGTCCTCCTACGCTGCCCCACCCGCGCCATTCCCATGTAGGAGCGCGCCCTGCGCGCGATTCGCGGGCAGGGCCCGCTCCTACAGTTCCAGGAAAGCCCCGTAGGATGGGTTGAGCGAAGCGATACCCATCGCCACCACCGCATGGGTTTCGCAGGCTCAACCCATCCTACGAAAAGCGACTCGGTGCAGCAGGCAAGACGGTTGCGCCTACGGCTCCAGGAAGCACCGGCGTAGGAGCGGACCTTGTCCGCGATTGGACTCGTCGGCTACGCCAGCCCCACCGGCGCCTGGCTGTTCTCTTCCAGCAACTCGACCACCACCTCCCGCAACGCCTCATCCACATCGCCCTTGCGCGCCAGGTGGCGGCGAAAACTGCGAACCTGCCGCACCGCGCTGCCACCCTCACGGGCCAGCCGGCAGGCATGGGCATAGGCCCATTCGTTGCCGGCACGCGCCGCTGTCCCACACTGCGCCCAGGCCAGTTCCAGCCACCGCGCCAGGTCCACGCAATCCCCATCGGCCAGCAGAAAGCGCGCCCGGCAACCGTGGCGCTGGGCCTGCCAGTAGTTCTCTGCCAGCAGCGCCCGCAGCCGGTGCGGCTCCTCTGCGTCGGCATCGGCCATGGCCTGGGTGAGCAGCGCGCGGAACAGCCCGGCGATGCACAGCGCATCGGCCAGGCGCGGGCAGGCGTCGCTGATGCGCAGTTCCAGGGTCGGGTAGCGTGCCGAGGGCCGGACGAACCACCAGGCGTGGCCCGGCTCGCGCATCAGGCCCCGGGTGTGGAGCAGCTTCAGGTAGGCCTGGTAGGCCGGCTCGTCGTCGAACCAGGGCGGGATGTCCATCCGCGGCCATTGCCCGGACAGCGCCCGGCGGTAGCTCGCCAGCCCGGTGTGGCGGCCCTGCCAGAATGGCGACGAGCAGCTCAGCGCCAGCAGCAGCGGCGCCCAGGGCAGCACCCGGTTCAGCAGCGCCACCCGGTCCGGCCCCGGCGGCACTTCCACGTGCACGTGCAGGCCGCACAGCAGGCTGTTGCGGGCCGGCTGCACGTAGTCCTCGAACAAGGCGCGGTAGTGCGGCTGCTCGCTGGGCGCGGCGTCGGCGAGGCGGCTGAACGGGTGCGCACCCACCACCAGGCTGCGCAGGCCGTTGGCCCGGGCCAGCTCGCTCAGCTGCGCGCGGCCGCGGGCGAGAAAGGCGGCGGCCTCGCCCAACTGGCGGAACACCGGGCTGACCAGTTCCGCCTGGCACTGGAACATCTCCTCGGCGAAGCAGTTGCCCAGCGCCCGACGGCAGGCCTGCGCCCATTCGGGCGGGACCTGCCGGGCCAGGTCGAGGCTGGCGCCGTCGACGAGGAAGGCCTCTTCCTCGATGCCGAAGCGGGCCGGTGGGTGGGCGGGCGTCGCGACCATGGGGATCCCTGCCGGAAGGGTTACAGGATCGACGCCGCGGCCCCGCCCCGGGTTCCGTTTTTCCCACGCGCAGCCGCTGGTGCCGATCGTTGAAACCTTCGCCGCCGGCGCCACTCGCAATGTTCAGGAACCATCGCCAGAGGAGCCGCCCCATGAACCTGCCCTGCACTCCGCCCCGCGAAGAGGCGGTCGATGCCCGTTCGCTGCACAGGGCGCTGCTCCATGCGCCCCTGGAGCACCTGACGGCGGCCGAAACCTTCCTCGACCGGCAACTGCGCCAGGCGGCCGAGCTGCCCGTCGACCTGCCCGACACCCCGGCGGCCTGGCCGCAGTGGCTGGACGCGCGGGCCGCCCGCACCGCGCGGGACTATGCCCGGTACCTGGCCGAGCGGCATGCCGGCGCGCCGCGGCGCTACTTCCGCAACCGCGCCCACGCGCTGCACTTCCTGCGCGGCGTGGCCCCCACCAAGCTGGTGGACGGCGCCTGGCTGTATGGCGTGCTGGGCCATGCCGGCGACGCCCGCCTGCTGCCCCTGCTGCATACCTACCTGGAGGAACTCGGCCGCGGCGTGGCCGCCAGCAACCACGTGCTGATCTACCGCCACCTGCTGGAAAGCCTGGGCTGCGCCGGCGCGGCCGAGCTGTCCGCCGAGCACTACGTGCAGGGCGCGGTGCAACTGGCGCTGGGCTGCCTGGCCGGGCAGCGCCTGCCCGAGCTGATCGGCTACAACCTGGGCTACGAGCTGCCGCCGCTGCACCTGCTGGTGACCACCTGGGAGCTGCAGGAGCTGGGCATCGACGCCACCTACTTCCGCCTCCACGTGACCATCGACAACGCCAGCTGCGGCCACGCCCGCCGGGCCCTGCAGGCGCTCTACAACCACCTGCCGGACAAACCGCGGCGCCAGGCCTTCCTCGCCCGGGTGCGGGCCGGCATGGGGCTGAACGACGTCGGTCTGTCCAGCACCCAGGTGATCGACGGCTTCGACCTCGACCGCGAGCTGCTGGCCATGCTGGAGCGCAAGCAGCCCTTCGCCCGCCACCTGCACAGCGACCGCACGCGCATCCAGGGCCGCACCCTGAACCAGTGGCTGGCCGCGCCCTGGGGCGTGGCCGCGCTGCTGCGGGCGCTGCAGCAGGAGGGCTGGATCCGCCGCGACGCCGACCCGGCGCACAGCCGCTTCTGGCGCCTGGTCAGTGGCCCCGACGCGGCCATGTTCGGCGTCTTCGATGGCTATGAGCAGCAGCTGCTGCACGACTGGATCGCCGGCAGTTGGTCGCCTCCGCACGCCCCTGGCCGGCGCGCGCCGCAGCCGGTGGCGCTGGAAGCGGCGCCGGCCGACCTCGACGAGGAAGAACGCCGGCTGCGCCGCGAACTGGCCCAGCTGGCGCCGCACCAGCGCCGCCGGCACCTGCTGCCGCTGCTGGCCCCGCAGCGCCACTGGACGCCGCTGGGCCTGCTGGCCACCCGCCTGTTCAGCCAGGACCTGGGGGTGGCGCCATGACGCCGCTGCCGCCACGCCTGGAAGCCCTGCTGGCGCTGGGGCGGCGCCTGCGCGGGGAAGGCTACGCCTTCGTCACCGTGAGCCCGGCCACCCACGCGCGGGTCAATGCCCGCGAGGAAAACGCCCTGGCCCGCGACCTGCGCGACGTCTTCGGCTGGAGCCGGCCCTTCGCCGAGGACCTGCTCGAGCGCTCGCTGTTCTCCCTGCTGGCGGCCGCCGACCTGCTGCAGTGGGACGGCCGCCACTGGCACAGCAAGGTGCGCTGGTCGAGCCTGGAGGACCAGTTGTTCGCCCATTCGGCCTACCCCACCGAGGCGGCCGAGGCGGTGTTCTTCGGCCCCGACACCTACCGTTTCGCCCGCGCCATCGCCCAGCACCTGCGCACGCTGGACAGCCGCGACATCCATCGCGCGGTGGACATCGGCTGCGGCGCCGGGCCCGGCGCCATCCTCCTCGCCGGGGCCTGCCCGCAGGCGGAGGTACATGCGCTGGACATCAACCCCCACGCCCTGGCCTTCACCCGCGTCAACGCGCTGCTGGCCGAGGCGCCGCAATTGCAGGTGCGCCGCAGCGACCTGCTGGAGGGCCTGGCCGGCGACTTCGACCTGATGGTCGCCAACCCGCCCTACATGCTCGACGCGGCCCAGCGCACCTACCGCCATGGCGGCGGCTCCCAGGGCGCGGAGCTGTCGTTGCGCATCCTCGAAAGCGCCCTCGGCCGCCTGGCGCCCGGCGGCAGCCTGCTGCTCTACACGGGCGCCGCGGTCATCGACGGCGAGGCGCCGCTGTGGCGCCAGGCGAGCCGGCTGCTGGCGGCCCGCCCCGGCTGGGAATGGCGCTACGAGGAACTGGACCCGGACGTGTTCGGCGAAGAGCTGGAAGTGCCCGCCTACCGCCAGGTGGAACGCATCGCCGCGGTGCTGCTGACCTTGCGGCGCCTGGCCTGAAGGCCTCAGGGTTGGCGGTAGTGCCCCGGGGTGGTGTCGCGCTCCTGGCTGCGCTTGACTTGGCTCGCCTGTACCAGCGCCTCTTCGGCATCGAGGTCGCCGTAGGCCACCAGCGCGCGGCCCTCGGCTTCGTTCAAGGCTGCCGGCATGTCCTGCGCCTTCTTCACAGCCACGGCTGCACGGGCGGGCTGTGCAGCGCCACGTCGATGGCCAGGCCCAGTTCATCCAGGCCCGCCGGTTTGAGCAGCACGGGGTAGGAGCGGCCGTGGGTGGCCGAGCGCTGCGGGTCCTGGGTCAGCACCAGCACCCGCGTCAGCGGGCGCAGCGGCAGGGACGACTGGATCAGCGCCGGGCCGGTGTGCGGCCCGGCGAAGGGCTCGTCCACCAGCATCAGGTCGATCACTACCGAGGACGCCAGGTGATCCAGCGCCTGTTCCGTATCGCCCGCGCTGAGCACCGCGTAGCCGCGCTCCAGCAACAGCTGCTCCAGGCGCCACAGCTGGTCGGCCTGCTCGGCGAGCAGCAGCACCACCTTGTCCGTTTCGCTCATGTCTCGTCCCTCCTGTCGGTCAATGGAGCCTTTGCACTACCAGGCAGGAACCGAGCAAGAACCACGCCCACCCGCCACCCGGGAGCGAAGCCCGGCGCAGAGCATCCGCGCCACGCCGCATGGCAGGACGACATCAGCAGAATGCGCTGGCGGCTCCGCCGTGCGCTGCAAAATGCCCAGCGCAGCCGCCGGTAAGCTGGCCGGCACCAAGCGGCGCCGCCGCAGTCGCAGCAAAGAGCGGCCAAGCGAAGGTACCCGCCATGACAGAGCATCCCCGCCCCCTCCCGGCCGAGCCCGCGGAGGAGTTCAGCGAACGCAGCCACCCGGTCGCCGAGCACATGGCCGGCCAGCGCCGGGCCTGGCGCCTGGAGCGCCTGGGGCTGGCCGTCCTGCTGGGCATAGTGCTGGTGGCCCTGAGCGGCCTGTTCGCCAGCGGCCCGCTGAGTTCGCGCCAGTTGGCCAGCCAGGATGGCCGGCTGCAGGTGGAGTACGAGCGCTTCGGCCGCATCGGCGCCAGCCACAACCTGCACGTGCGCCTGCGGGGCGCCCCGGGCAGCCCGGCCGAGCTGCGCCTGGGCGGCGACTTCCTCGCCCGCCAGAGCGTGCAGAGCCTGCAGCCGATGCAGCGCGGCGACAGCTGGCGCGGCGGGCTGGCCATCCACGGGCGGCACGACGAGCGCGGCGAGTGGCACCTGTTCCTGACCTTGCTGCCCGACGCGCCGGGCCTGCTCGACTACCGGGTGGAAGGCGCCGGCCAGGCCCTGGAATTCAACCAGCTCATCTACCCCTGAGGAGGTGCCCCATGGAGTCGGTCCTGCGCGCCGCGGCCATCTACCTGCTGTTGCTGATCCTCTTCCGCATCGCCGGCAGGCGGTCGCTGGCGGACATCACCACCTTCGACCTGCTGCTGTTGATGATCATCGGCGAGGCCACCCAGCAGGCCCTGCTGGGCAACGACTTCTCGCTGATCAACGCGGCGCTGGTGATAGTCACGCTGATCGTCATCGACGTCGGCCTGTCGCTGCTCAAGCTGCGCCACCCGGCGGTGGACCGGCTGATCGAGGGCTCGCCGACGCTCATCGTCGAGTACGGCCGGCCCTTGCGCGCGCGCCTGGCCGAGGCGCGCCTGCGCGAGGAAGACATCCTCCTCGCCGCGCGCCAGACCCAGGGCCTGGAGCGCATGGAGCAGATCCGCTTCGCCATCCTGGAGAAGAACGGCAAGATCTCCATCATTCCCGAGAGCGGCAAATGAGCGGCTGCGAAGTGTTCTGCGTGGATCAGCGCGGCGGCTCGTCGCCTTCGGCCTGCTCCTGGTCGGCCACGCGCTGGGGCGTTTCCCCGGCGCCGGCGCTCTCGCCCATGCGCTGGTAGGTGTCGCGCAGCTTCTGCAGCTGCTCGGCGTCCAGTTCGTCCAGCCCCATCAGGGCGTCGTGGGCCGCGTGGGTGGTGCGCAGCAACTCGTCGATCTTGATGTGCAGGGCGTCGGTGTCGCGGTTCTGGGTGTTCTGGATGAGGAACACCATGAGGAAGGTGACGATGGTGGTCGAGGTGTTGATCACCAGTTGCCAGGTGTCGTTGAAGTGGAAGAAGGGCCCGCTGACGGCCCAGACCACCAGCAGCGCGCAGGCCACGGCGAAGGTCGGCGGGCGCCCGGCCCATAGCGACAGCCACTGGGCGAAGCGGGAAAACGACAGCCCGCCGGGCTTTTCCCGCTCGGCGCCAGCCGCGGCCGGGGGCGCCTCGTCGGCCTCCGGCGCGGCCGCCTTCGCACGCTGCCCCGGCCGCTCAGCCCGGGCGCTTCTCATCGCCGATCCCCTGGATGTCGATGTCCTCCGGCGAATACTCCGCCGTCGAAGCCGGGGGCTTCTGCACGCAACCCTCGCTGCCGTCCTCCTCGGGCGTCTCGATGACCGGGCCGGGCCGGCGCGGCTCGCCCTTGCGCTCGCGCACCGGCGCCTTCGGCGGGTCGTCATGTTCGGCCACGGGGCCAGGGCGGGGTTTCTGCACGATGGTGTTCTTCTCGCTCATCACGTTCTCTCCCGGGGCCGAGCCCCCAAAGCCTCTGGTGTCGCCCTCGGTGGAAAAGCGCCGCGGCCGAGAGTTCAGAAGTTCTCCCCGGCGGCAGCGCGAGCTTCGCCGTTTTCCTGAACTTCTGCCGCCTCGCCCCGACCAAAACTACTCATACGCATTGATAAGGGGGAATACCATGGCGTCGCTGAATTCCTGGCTCGAGCTCGCCTTCCTCGGCCGCCTGCTGCTGGTGGTGGCCGCCGCCTTCGTGGTCGCCGGGCTGCTGCACCTGCTCATCGGTTCCCTGAGAAAGCGCCTGGCGGCCAGGACCAGCCAGTGGGCCCGCTATGCCTCGGCGATCGCCAACAAGACCAGCAACCTGCTGCTGTTCGCCTTCTCGCTGATGCTGGCCCTCAAGCTGGTTGCCCTGCCGGGCAACTGGGAGGCGGCGCTGACCCATGGCTGGTTCGTCATCCTGGCGCTGCAGGTGGCCCTGTGGCTCGACGCCTGCGTGCGCCTGTGGACCGGCGAGCTGGCCCGCTCGCGCTTCGGCGGCATCCGCAACCCGGTGATGGCGACCCTCCTCTCGGTGGTGATCCTGATCGTCGTCTGGGCCGTGATGCTGCTGTCCATCCTGGCCAACCTGGGCGTCGACATCACCGCGCTGATCGCCAGCCTGGGCGTGGGCGGCATCGCCGTGGCGCTGGCCGTGCAGACCATCCTCAGCGACGTGTTCGCGTCCCTCTCGATCGGCTTCGACAAGCCCTTCGAGATCGGCGACTTCGTGGTGTTCGGCGACGTGGCCGGCAGCATCGAGCACATCGGCCTGAAGACCACGCGCATCCGCAGCCTCAGCGGCGAGCAGATCGTCTGCTCGAACACCGAGCTGCTAAAGCAGACGCTGCATAACTACAAGCGGATGAACACCCGGCGCATCGTCTTCCAGTTCGGCATCAGCTATCGGACCTCGGCCGAGCAGGCCAAGGCGGTGGCGGAGCTGGTGAAGGAAATCATCGACGCCCAGCGCGAGGCGAAGTTCGACCGCGCCCACTTCCTCTGCTTCGACGAGAGCCGCCTGCTCTACGAGGTCGTCTACATCATGCAGACGGCCGACTACAACCGTTACATGGACGTGCAGCAGCAGATCAACCTGGGGCTGCTGGCCGGGGTGCAGGCGCTGGGCGTCGACTTCGCCTTCCCGGTCCGCGAGCTGCGCAACGTCGAGGCGCCGGGCGATACCCCGCGCGGCCAGGAACGCCATTTCGCCCGCCCGCCGGCGCAGAACGGCGGCCAGGGCTCCACCAGCCATTGAGCGGGCGCCTCAGTCCTCGGGCGCGGAACGCTCGTAGCGCGCAGTGAAGGCCTGGATGAAGGCGTTGCGCAGGATACCGAGGAAGGCCTGGAACGCGCTGACGTCCCGGTCATGGATGTTGCCGCTGAGCTCGACGCGGGTCGCGAACTGGTCCTTGCGCTGGTTCTTCAGCAGCGTCTCGCCGCCGCCCACCAGCGCCTCCCAGATGGAGCGGAACAGGCCCTTGTCCTTCTCCTCCACGTCCTGCTGCCAGTTGAACACGTCGACGTCGCGCAGCAGCGGCTTGATGTAGCCGCTGAGCCGGCCCTCGTCCGCCCTGGCCTCGATCACCAGGGTGCCGTGGCCCTGGTTGAAGTCGAACTTGCCGTAGGCCGCGGCGAAGTCGTTCACCCGCCGCAGCTCCACGTCGCTGGCGCGCAGGCGCAGCTCGAAGTCCTCGAAGTTGGCGAAGGGGTCGAAGGACGCCTGCACCTCCAGCGGCGCCTGGCCGAACAGCTGGGCGTGGCCTTCGAAGCGGGCCACCCGCTCGCCCTTCTCGTCCCTCACGTTGGTCAGGTTGTACAGGCTCGCCTGCACCGCACTGGCGGTAAGGTGCACCGGCGGCCTGGAGCGGTAGTTGCGGAAGTGGATGCGGCCGTCGTCGATGCGCACCTCGTCCAGAGTGATGGGCAGCAGCTTGTCCAGCTGCTCGCGCCAGTCGGTGCCGGCGCCGCTCTGGGAGTCCTGGCGGTCGCCGCCGTCGACGAAGTTCAGCTGCGGCCGCAGGAACACCACCCGCGCCACAATGCCGTGGTCGTACCAGAGCGCGTGCCAGCTCACCGAGAGGTCGATCACCGGCGCGTCCAGCAGCGGCACCGGCACCTTGCCGTTGACCTTGACGATCTTCAGGCCATTGATCCGGTAGGCCCCGCGCCACAGCGCGAGATCGACGTCGGCGAGCTGGCCGTGGTAGTCGCCCATGCGGTCGAGCTTGCCGTTGAGGTAGTCGCGGATCACGTAGGGCAACGCGACATGCGCGACCAGCAGCAACGCCAGGATCGCCAGGACGCTCGACAGGAGCAGGCTGTAGCGTCTTTTCATCACCGCCTCCGGAGCTTCTCTGGCAGTGGACTGGCGCAGCGGACGGCGAGTTCAGTGCGGTGGCGGCCAGTCCGCGATGGGTGCGGCTAGACAAGTGTGGAGTCAGGGTTGGCAACGGTGTGTGGGCGAAGTCCGCTGCCCTCACCCCAGCCCTCTCCCAGAGGGAGAGGGGGCTGTCCGTGCCATCGGGGTGTCCGGTGCGCTCGGTGAGTCTAATCGCGGACAAAGTCCGCTCCTACGCCCCCGGCAAACACAACCCGTAGGATGGCGTTGAGCGAAGCGATATCCATCACCACAACCGGCAAGACAGTTGCTCCTACGTCCGTGCCTTCTGGCCGTAGGAGCGTCCCCACGTCACGCCGGCACCACCCCCACCTGCGCCTCCCTCGCCCAGATACGATGCTGCAGCAATGCGTTCTTCAAACCAGCGAACACATCCCCCACCGCCGTCCCCATCACCAGGCCATCGTCCGGCTGCAGCCCCAGTTGCCCCGGCAACGCCTGCGCATCGCCGCTGAAGGCCAGCGGCTTGAGGTGCTTGTAGGCCTCCAGCAGGTAATGCAGGCCGCGGCCGTCGCCGCCCAGGGTGACCGCCACCCCGCCCGGCACGTAGACCGCGTCGAAGGCCACCGAGGGCAGGCCGTCCCAGGTGCCCTGGGGTGCCAGGCTGGTGCCGCTGTCGGTCTTGACCGGCGCCGCCGTGGGGCCGATCAGCTTGGCGCTGGCGCCCTCCGCGCCCAGGGCCTGGAGCATGTCGCCTATCTCGCTTTCGCTGGCGCCGTCGGCCACCAGGATCGCCACCTTGCGCGAACGGATGTCGCCGGCCAGCAGGTTCACCTGGCTCAGCGCCGGCGATGGCTGCGGCGCCGGGCGCTGCGGGGCCTTCGCCGTGACCTGCACGCCGATCTGCGCGGCCACCCGCGCGGCCAGCTGGGCGTCGATGTTCACCAGCACCTCGTTGACCTCGCGCTCGCGGATCGCCTGGCGCTCCACCTTGCCCAGCTCGAAGGCGTAAGCGGCCACCACGTGATTCTGCTCGGCCTCGCTCAGACTGTGCCAGAACAGCGCGGCCTGGCTGAAGTGGTCGGCGAAGGACGCCGCGCGTTCGCGCACCTTGCTGCCGGTCATCGGCTCGTGGTAGCTGACGAAGCCGCCCTGGCGCGCCGCCGGCGGGGTTTCCCGGGGCCAGCCGGCGTCGATGGAGTTGGGCTCGTAGGAAGCCCGCCCGCGGTGCAGGCTGTGCTGGTGGTAGGCGTCGCGCTGGTTGTTGTGGAACGGGCACAGCGGCTGGTTGATCGGGATCTGGTTGAAGTTCGGCCCGCCCAGGCGCAGCAGCTGGGTGTCGGTGTAGGAGAACAGCCGGCCCTGCAGCAGCGGGTCGTTGCTGAAATCGATGCCCGGCACGATGTGGCCGACGTGGAAGGCCACCTGCTCGGTCTCGGCGAAGAAGTTGTCCGGGTTGCGGTCCAGCACCATGCGCCCGAGCAGCTGCACCGGCACCTGTTCCTCCGGCACCAGCTTGGTGGCGTCGAGCAGGTCGAAGTCGAACTTGTCCTGGTCGTCCTCGGCGATCACCTGCACGCCCAGCTCCCATTCCGGGTAGTCGCCCTTCTCGATGTCCTCCCAGAGCGTGCGGCGGTTGAAGTCCGGGTCCTTGCCGGCGAGCTTCTGCGCCTCGTCCCAGACCAGCGAGCAGGTGCCGGACTTCGGCCGCCAGTGGAACTTCACCAGGTGGCTCTCGCCGTTGGCGTTGACCAGGCGGAAAGTATGCACGCCGAAGCCCTGCATGTTGCGGAAGGCGATGGGGATGGCGCGGTCGGACATCAGCCACATGACCATGTGCGCCGACTCCGGCTGCAGCGAGACGAAGTCCCAGAAGGTGTCGTGGGCCGAGGCGCCGGTGGGGATCTCGTTGTGCGGCTCGGGCTTCACCGCGTGGACGAAGTCGGGGAACTTGATCGCGTCCTGGATGAAGAACACCGGCATGTTGTTGCCCACCAGGTCGAAGTTGCCCTCCTCGGTGTAGAACTTCACCGCGAAGCCACGCACGTCGCGCACGGTGTCGGCCGAGCCGCGCGGGCCCTGCACGGTGGAGAAGCGCACGAACACCGGGGTGCGCTTGCCGGCCTTGCCCAGGAACGCCGCCTTGGTCAGCGCGCTGCAGTCCTCGTAGGCCTCGAAATAGCCGTGGGCCGCCGAGCCGCGGGCATGCACCACGCGCTCTGGGATGCGCTCGTGGTCGAAGTGGGTGATCTTCTCGCGCAGGATGAAATCTTCGAGCAGCGAGGGGCCGCGCGGGCCGGCCCTGAGGCTGTTCTGGTTGTCGGCGATGCGCGTGCCGGTATTGGTGGTCAGGGATTGCCCGGTGGCGTCCTCGCGGTAGCGCTCCAGCTGTTCGAGCTTCTCGTTGACGTTGGCGCGGTCGGTGGTCTGGGTCCCCGCCAGTTGGCTCTGCTTGCCGGACTCTTTGTTCTGCGTCATCTGTCCATCTCCTGATCAGGTGGGCGGCGCCCATGGGCGCACTGGCTCTTGGTTGGGGGCGGGCGCGGCGGCGGAGTTCAGGCTTTTTTCCCGGCGGTAGGCCGGCGGCGCGTTCGGCGCTTGGTTTGAACCTCCGGCCTTGCCCGGCAGTCGGCTGGGAAACGACCTCCGCCGGAGCCGCCATGTCCCACGACCTGCCCACCGGCCTGCTGCAGGCCCTCGCCGACTTCGAACTCCCCCGCGACCTCAGCCGCCAGCCCGACACGCTGGGCCGGCGCCTGCGCGAGCTGTGCGCCGCCGGCCTCGACCAGTTGCCCCGCCCCGGCAGCGGCCGCACCCTGCAGCGCTGGCAGGCGCTGGCCACGGTGGCCGGCGCCGACCTGTCGCTGCTCAAGCTGTACGAAGGCCACACCGATGCCCTGGCGATCCTCGCCGAGCTGGCCCCCGAAGTGCCGCGGCGCCCCGGCGTCTGGGCGGTGTGGGCCGCCGACCCGCCAAGCCAGCGGGTACGCATCGAGGCGCGCCGGGGCGACGAGGTGCGCATCAGCGGGGTCAAGCCCTGGTGCTCCGGCGCCGCCCAGGTGGACCAGGCGCTGCTCAGCGTCCGGGACGAGAACCAGCGCCCGCAACTGGTGGCGGTGAGCCTGAAGCAGCCGGGCGTGCAGGTCGCCGAGGGCGGCTGGAACGCGGTGGGCATGGCCGCCACCGCCAGCGTCGAGGTCAGCTTCGCGGCAGCCGGGGCGCGTTGCGT
Source organism: Pseudomonas citronellolis (assembly GCF_001586155.1). NCBI lineage: Bacteria > Pseudomonadati > Pseudomonadota > Gammaproteobacteria > Pseudomonadales > Pseudomonadaceae > Pseudomonas > Pseudomonas citronellolis. The sequence continues at coordinate 2,983,334 of NZ_CP014158.1, read as the reverse complement.
GGGCGGGCCGCTGGCCTACCTGGAGCGCCCGGGCTTCTGGCACGGCGCGGCGGGCATCGCCGCCTGCTGGTACGGCGCGGCCAGCCGCCTGGCCAGTTACCTGCACCACGGCCACACCGACGACCCGCACGCCATGGCCCACCTGGGCGCGGTGGACGCCGCCCTGGCCGGCGCCGCCGGCGCGCTGCGGGAATGCGCCGGCTGGATCGACGGCAACCCCGACACCTGCGCCGAACTCGGCGCCCGGCGCGTGCGGGCCCAGGTCGAGGGCGCCGTGGAGGCGGTGCAATGGCACGTCGGCCACGCCCTGGGCGCCACGCCATTCTGCCGCGACCAGCATTTCGCCCAGTTGGCCGCCGACCTGCCGGTGTTCCTGCGCCAGAGCCACGGCGAGCGCGACCTGGCCTTCCTCGGCCTGCGCCTGACCGCCCAGGCCGCCGAGGCCTGGGCGCTATGAGCGCGACGCAGGACCCGATAGCCGCAGCCGGCGCCGGCACCGACCCGCAGGCCTGGCGCGCCTGCCGGGCGCTGCAGCGCTTGCCGCGGATCACCCCGCGGGCCCTGCTGGGCGAAGGGCGCCTGGTGCTGGTAGCGCCGCACCCCGACGACGAGGTGCTCGGCTGCGGCGGCCTGCTCGCCAGCCTGGGCGACTGGGCCGGCGAGCTGCTGCTGGTGTCGGTCACCGATGGCGAGGCCAGCCACCCCGGCTCGTCCCGCTGGACGCGCGAACGCCTGCGCGAAGTGCGCCCGCAAGAGAGCCGCGAGGCCCTCGCCCGCCTCGGCCTGGACCTGTCGCGCCTGCACTGGCGGCGCCTGGGCATGGCCGACGGCCAGGTCGCTGCGGCCCCCCTCGACACCGCCCTGCGCGGCCTGCTGCGCCCCGGCGACAGACTGCTCAGCACCTGGCGCCGCGACGGCCACCCGGACCACGAGCAGGTCGGCCTGGCCTGCGCGGCGGCAGCCACTGCCTGCGGCGCACGCCATTGCGAAGTGCCGATCTGGGCCTGGCACTGGGCCGCCCCCGGCGACCCGCGCCTGCCCTGGGCGCGGGCCCGGCGCCTGGACCTGGACGCGCGCGCCCGGGGGCGCAAGCGCCGGGCCATCGCCGCCCACGCCAGCCAGTTGCAAGCGGACCCCGCCCACGGCGCCGGCCCCATCCTCGGCCCGCACCTGCTGGAAACCCTCAACCAACCCTTCGAGGTGTACTTCCTGTGAGCCTGCCCGCCAGCCATTTCGAGGCGCTGTATGCCGACGATCCAGACCCCTGGGCCTTCCGCACCCGCTGGTACGAACGGCGCAAGCGTGCGCTGCTGCTGGCCTGCCTGCCGCGCCCGCGCTTCGCCCGCGGCTTCGAGCCGGCCTGCGCCAACGGCGAACTGAGCATCGAACTGGCCCAGCGCTGCGATGAACTGCTGTGCAGCGACCCCAGCGCCACCGCCGTGAGCCTGGCACGCCAGCGCCTGGCCAGCTGCGACCACGCCCGCGTGCGCCAGGGCGGCCTGCCCCAGGACTGGCCCGCCGGCCGTTTCGACCTGGTGGTGCTCAGCGAGCTGGGCTACTACCTCGATGCGGAGTCCTGGCGCCTGGCCTGCGAACGCGCCGCCGCCAGCCTGGAGCGCGGCGCCGCGCTGGCGGCCTGCCACTGGCGCCATCCGATCCAGGGCTGCGAACTGGCCGGCGACGCCGTCCATGCCCTGCTCGCCGAGGCCATGGGCACGCCGGCGCGGGTCTGCCACCTGGAACCGGACTTCCGCCTGGAGCTGTGGTTCGACGACAACGCCGGGGCCGCCCCGTGATCGGCGTGCTGGTGCCGGCGCACAACGAGGAACAGCGCCTGCGTGGCTGCCTGTTGTCACTGCTGGAAGCGGCGCGCCACCCGGCCCTGAACGGCGAGCCGGTAACCGTGCTGGCAGTGCTCGACAGCTGCACCGACGGCAGCGCGGCCATCGCCGCCGAGCTGGGCGTGACGGTGCTGCCGGTGAGCGCGCGCAACGTCGGCCAGGCCCGCCGCGCCGGCGCCCAGCACCTGCTGGGCCTGGGCGCGCGCTGGCTGGCCTGCACCGACGCCGACAGCCGCGTCGGCCCCGACTGGCTGGCGCGCCAGCTGGCCTTCGACGCCGAGGCGGTGTGCGGCACGGTGTGCCTGGACGACTGGTCGGCCCATGCCCCCGAGGTGCGCGCGCGCTACCTGCGCCACTACCAGGCCCGCGAGGGCCACCGCCACGTGCACGGCGCCAACCTGGGCATCTGCGCCCTGGCCTATCGCCGCGCCGGCGGCTTCCGCCCGCTACCGACCGACGAGGACGTGCACCTGGTGCGCGACCTGGAACGCTGCGGCGCGCGCATCGTCTGGACGCACCAGACCTGCGTGACCACCAGCGCCCGCCGCGACTACCGCGCCCACGGTGGTTTCGGCGCCTACCTGGAGAGCCTCGCCGAACTGCCGCTGGCGCAGGGCGAATGAGCCATCGCCGGCGCACCCGCGAGCAGCCGATCGCCCTCGAGCAGCGGCCAGGGGCTCAGGGCAGCTCGGCCGCGGCGGCGTAGCGGTGCGCGCCGCAGCGCCGGCAGCACTGGTGCAGCAGGCGCTCGTGGCCCACTTCCAGCATCTCCCGGCCTTCCCACTCGCAGCCCCTGAGCAGGCACAACAGGGCGGACTTCATGCCGGCGGCTCCCCTGCCCGGGACGGCTTGCAAGGTTTCATCACGCGCCAGCCTCAGGCCACGCCATCCAGGGCGCCGGCCTGCCAGCCGTCGCCGGGGCCGGGTTCGCCCTCGCAGGGCGTCAGCGGGACGATGCGCAGTTCGGTGATGTCCGCCGGGTTGCTGTCCGAATGCAGGCTTTCCAGTTGGAAGCGCGCCTGGTCGGGGGTCAGGTTGCCGCTGGGGGCATCCACCTCGTGGGAGCAGGGCTGGCCTTCGAGCTCGTAATGGATGCGAAAGCGCGGGGGCTGCGCCATGGTCGTGTTCCTCCGTGGTGCGTGGTCTCCGGCTGACCGGCGCTCCGGGCCAAGGTTCAGCCGCGCTCGCCGACCGGCCTACCGCGCCAAGGACGCCGTGGAGGAACAGGATGGTGTTGAGCTTGCGAAACCCATGCGGTTGCGCCGATGGGTATCGCTTCGCTCAACACCATCCTACGAAAAGCCATGCTCGCTCCCACGCAACCCCACCCGCGTCATTCCCCTGTAGGAGCGCGCCCTGCGCGCGAATCGCGGGCAGGGCCTCCTACAATTCCAGGGAGGTACGGTTTTGCCCCCCGCACCGAGGCGCTCTTCGTAGGATGGGTTGAGCTTGCGACACCCATGCGGTTGCGCTGATGGGTATCGCTTCGCTCAACACCATCCGACGAAAAGCCGTGCCCGCTCATGCGCCAGGACGCCGTCCGCGAGTTGAAATCCCCCCTGTATAAGAAGAAGTTATAACGACGCTTCGCCAGCCAGTTACCGTCATTTCCTGACGTCGGCTTTTCGGCGCGAGCGGGGCCAGCGGCCCCCTGCCCTGCGCTTCCTGCTCTGCCCGCCGCCGCACTGAAAACCTGAACGCCCGCCCCGCTGCCTTCTCAAACCAGAATGAACCACGGGACGAGGTACGCAGCATGTTCTCCTTCGCCAGCGAAGCCGGGCGCGAACGCCTTTGCCACGCCGCCGAACCGTTGCCGGAGCCGGACGCGGCGGACACCATCCCCTTCGGAGTCCGACGATGAACGCATTCGACGACCGCCGGCACGCCGGCAAGGCCCTGGCCGAGGCGCTACGCGAACGGCCCATGCACGAGCCCCTGCTGCTGGCCCTGCCCCGCGGCGGCGTGCCGGTGGCCTATGAAATCTCCCTGGCCCTGCAATACCCCCTGGAGCTGCTGGTGCGCAAGATAGGCGCGCCCGGCCACGAGGAATACGCCGTGGGCGCGGTGGTGGAAGGCGACCCGCCCAGGTGGGTGAAGGACGAGGACCTGCTGCGCCAGCTGCGCCTGGCGCCCGACTGGTTCGAACGCCGCCTGGCCGAACAGCTGCGGGAAATCGAGCGCCGCCGCGCCCGCTACTGTGGGCAGCAACCGCTGGCGTCACGCCGCGGCCGCGACCTGATCCTGGTGGACGACGGACTGGCCACCGGCAACAGCGTGCGCGCGGCGCTGCAGGCCCTGCGCGAGGACGACCCGCGGCGGATCATCCTCGCCGTGCCCGTGGGGCCGCCGGCCACCGTGGAGAAACTGCGGCCGCTGGTGGACGAGCTGGTGTGCCTGCTGACGCCGGAGGATTTCCACAGCGTCGGCCACTACTACCGGGACTTCCACCAGCTCGACGACCAGGAGGTCATCGACCTGCTCCGCCCCTCGCGGACGCCTTCCGGCGCCTGATCCGACGGTGCTTCAACCACTGGCGAAACTTCTTCGAACCATTGTCCGGCGATGCCTTCCCAGTAACTGTGTGGGCCGACTGGCGGCCCACCCAATGGATGCGATGCATCCGAGGAGCACTTTCATGACTTCCAAAAACACCAACCCCGGCAACTTCGCCAACGATCGCGAAAAAGCCTCCGAGGCAGGGAAGAAAGGCGGTCAGCAAAGCGGCGGCAACTTCGCCAACGACCGTGAGAAAGCCTCCGAAGCCGGCCGCAAGGGCGGGCAGCACAGCCATGGAGGCGGGCGCAGCTAAGCCCTCACCCGGTGGAGCCTTTGGCTCCACCGGGGACCCGGCCGGACCGCGTGCCCGAGCTTTGCGGCGAAAAGCGTTTTGAAGGCAAACAGCATTGGCCATGGACTTTCCAGGCGGTCCATCGCTTCCGCTGGCGCATCCTGCACGAAACATCCACTACGCCGCGGGCCCTCCCGGGTCATGGCTCATTCCTCCTGAGAGGTTTCGCTCAATGGGCAAGGCCCTGTTCGCGAGCCCGGCACTGTCGACTTTCGAAATGGCACAGCTCTTCCTGACGACGGGCCTCGGAGCAGCCGAGCCTCGTAGCGGCGATCCGCGAGAGCGCCTCCGCCCTGCCCCGTCCCAGGGCACTCTCGCTGGCGGCCTGCGCAGGGGACAGGCGGCGGTAGGCCAGGGGCACCTTCCAGCCGCCCAGGGCCTCCACCAGCCGGAAGCCCATGTCCACCAGCCAGGTCGGGTAGCGGTCGCCCTGCCGGAGGGGATAGTGGAAGCGGTGGCGGGTCAGGTGGCCGGGCATCTCGCGCACCCGCTCGGCCCGGCACTGCATCACATCGCGCGTGTAGCGCAGCTTCCGGAGCATGTCGAGCGGGCGGAACGGCATCTGCATACCTCGTTGATTGTCGTTGGACGCCAGGTTGCATCTGCATAAAAAAGTGCTGCGCACCTTTGCCGGTGGGCAGCACAAGTGGAGATCGTTAAGCTCAGCCCGCCGCGCGGCAGGCCGGGCCGGTGTTCACTTGAGCACCCCGAGGCGTTGCGCGCCGTCGGTCGAGGCGACGAACTCGGCGATGTTGCCGACGCTCTGGTCGATCAGCCGCTGCATCGCATCGTTGCTGCTCCAGGCCACGTGCGGCGTGAGGATGAAGTTGTCCTGCTCGATCAACTGCAGGATCGGGTTGTCCGGCTGCACCGGCTCGTCCACCAGCACGTCCAGCGCGGCGCCGCCGAGGCGCCCGGCGAGCATCGCCTCGATCAGCGCGGCCTCGTTGACCACGCCGCCGCGGCCGGTGTTGACGATCACCGCGTCGGGCTTCATCCGCGCCAGCTCGGCGGCGCCGATCAGGTCGCGGGTCTCGTCGGTCAGCGGGCAGTTGATCATCAGCACGTCGCTGAGCTGCAGCAGCGTGTCCAGCGGTACGTAGCTGGGCCCGGCGTAGCGGCCGCCGCGGTCATGGAAGACCACGTGCATGCCGATGCCCCTGCCCAGTTCGGCCACGCGCTTGCCGATGGGGCCGTTGCCGACGATGCCGAGCACGCGGCCGCGCAGGTCGCGGATCGGGTAGTCGAAGTAGATGTTCCTGGGCTCGGCGGCGCCGCTGCGCACCCGCTGCATCAGGCGGCTGTAGCTGGAGACCTTGCGGAACAGCTCGAACATCATCGCCACGGCATGCTCGGCCACCGAGTAGGTGGCGTAGCCCGGCACGTTGCTGACCTTGATGCCGTGCGCCCGGCAGTAGTCCAGGTCGACGATGTCGGTGCCGGTCAGCGCCAGGGAGATCATCCGCAGGTCGGGCAACTGGGCCAGGTGTTCCTCGCGCAGCGGCACGCTGCAGGTCAGCGCCACGCTGGCGCCGCGCAGGTGCTCCACCACCTGCTCCGGGCGCGTGTAGCGGTGGCTGACCCAGGTGTGCTCGAAAGGCAGCTTCGGCACGCGGACGTCGGGCCCGATGCCTTCGTCGTCGAGGAAGACGATGCGATGCTTCATTGGAATGCTTTCCTATTTCTTCTGGGCGGGAACGTAGCCGGCGGGGGCCAGCGCGGCGAGCTGCGAGGTCAGGAAGCTGGCGTCCAGGTTGCGGTCCTCCAGGGACTCCTTGCGCACCAGCGCGTCACGCACCAGGTGGGCGCCGATGAAGCGGAACGGCTCCGGCGGGAACAGCTTCATCTTCTGGTTGACCAGGCCGCAGTTGGCCCACTCGTCGTTGGCCTCCTCCACCAGCGACTTGATGATCCGGCTGGCGAACACCGTGGTGCCGACGCCGTTGCCGGAGAAGCCGATGCCGAACACGATGTTCGGGTGGCCGCCCAGCTGGCCGAAGTTCGGCAGGCCCTTCATGGCGCGGTCGATCGGGCCGGTCCAGCTGCTGACGATGGGCACGTCGCTCAGTTGCGGGTAGAAGCTGCGCATCTCGGCAGCCACCTTCTGCGCCGCCGGCGTCGGGCGCTCGTAGAGGTCGCCGATCCTGCCGGCGAAGGCGAACTGCCCCAGCGGCTTGCCGAAGACGATGCGCCCGTCGGGGGTGTTGCGGTAGTAGTTGAGCACGGTGCGCGAGTCGGTGATGCACTCGCCGCCGCTGAAGCCGATCTGATCCAGGCGTTCCTTGACCGGCGCGGTGGCCACCATGTCGCTGGACATGACCGCGATCATCCGGCGCAGCTCGGGGAACTGCGCGCCCCAGGCGTTCATGGCGACGACCACCTTCTTCGCCCGCACGCTGCCCTGCGCGGTATGCACCACCGGCTGCTCGGAGCGCTCCAGGGTGGTCAGCGGCGACTTCTCGTAGATCACCACGCCCAGCTCCAGGGCCACCCGGCGCAGGCCGCGGGCCAGCATCGCCGGCTGCACGGTGGCGGCGTTGGGGTCGAAGATGCCGCCCATCATCCGCGCCGAACCGGTGCGCCGGCGCACCTCCTCGCGGGTGAGGTTGCGGAAGGGGTTGACGCCATGGCGTTCGAGGCTGTCGGTGAGCACCTTCCAGGAGTCCACCTGGCGCTGGTTGCTGGCGGTCCACAGCCAGCCGTCCTTGCGGTACTGCGCGTCGATGCCGTGCTCGCGGCAGAAGCTGCCGATCTCGTCGATGGCCGATTCGGCGGCCTCGCAGATGCGCCGCGCTTCCTTCTCGCCGCAGATGCTCATCACCGACAGGTACTTCGCCCACCAGTTGGTGGCGATGCCGCCGTTGCGGCCGCTGGCGCCGGAGCCGCAGCGGTCGCGCTCGACGATGACGATCCGGCGCTCGGGATGCGCCTGCTTCAGGCGGATCGCCGACCACAGGCCAAGGAAACCTCCGCCGACGATGCAGACGTCGGCCTGCTCATTACCCTTGAGCGAGGGGGCGAGGTGACAATCGCGATCCAGCGCCTGCGCATACCAAAAGCCACGGTACATGTGTATTCACCCACTGCGAATGTGATGGTTAGAACACATGTTGCCGAAGGGGACGGCCGGCCACTATCAGGTTACGGACAGATGCTAGAAGCCCGCTGCCGAGTCAATGCCGTTCGCTTGGGAAAGGATGCCGTTTCTCTGGCTGGGGGAACGGGATTTTCATATGCTCTGAAGGGGCGTTCCGGTGCGCTCGGGTATTTCATCGTAGGGCGCATAACGCCTATGGCGTTATCCGCCGAATCGCGGACGGAGTCCGCTACGCAGCCCCACCCGCACCATTCCCATGTAGGAGCGCGCCCTGCGCGCGAAATCGCGGGCAGGGCCCGCTCCTACAGGTAGCCGGGAAGCACGGTATTTCTCCCCCCGTAGCGGACCTTGTCCGCGATAACCGGCCATCCCGACGCGATTCGCGGATAAGATCCGCTACGCAGGCCCACCCGCACCATTCCCATGTAGGAGCGCGCCCTGCGCGCGAAATCGCGGGCAGGGCCCGCTCCTACAGGTTGCCCCGAGGCACGGCATTCCCCCGTAGCGGACCTTGTCCGCGATCGCCGGACATCCCGGCGCAATTCGCGGATGAGATCCCCTACGCTGCCCCACCCGCGCCATTCCCATGTAGGAGCGCGCCCTGCGCGCGATTCGCGGGCAGGGCCCGCTTACGGTTCCAGGAAGCACGGGCGTAGGAGCAACTGTCTTGCCGGCTGCACCGAGATGCACCTCAACGGATGGGTTGAGCCTTGGCGAAACCCATGCGGTCGTGGTGATGGGTATCGCTTCGCTCAACACCATCCTACGAAAAGCCATGCTCGCTCATGCGGTAGGAGCGGACCTTGTCCGCGATTGGACTCACCGGCCACGCCGGACGCCCCGCTGGCACGGCCAGCTGTCCGAAATCCCCCGGGGGGCGCCGAAATCTTATAGATTCCGAGAGCGTTGTTATATTTAAGACAGCCGGCCGGGATTAAGCTGCAGCCATCGCAGGGCATCGCGCGTGCGGCGCGGCCCCTGGCGATGCGACCTGGAGCGCCCGGCCCCTGCCGCCAGGGCATGAGGTAGAGGACAACAATAATGAAGATGTCCAGTGTGTACGAACCCGGTGGCGACGACGCCGAAGCCCCGGTGGTGAAGCCCGACCTGCGGGTGGGCTTCATTCTGATGAACCAGTTCACCCTGGTGCCTGTCGCCGGCCTGGTGGACTCGCTGCGCTTCGCCGCCGACAAGTCCTTCCGCAGCCAGCAGATCTTCTGCAAGTGGGACTGGATGACCTGCGACGACCAGCCGGTGACCGCCAGCTGCGGCATGCCGATCTCCCCGACCAAGCCGCTGAGCGTCATCGACCAGTACGACTACGTGGTGCTGGCCGGCGGCCTGCTGAGCGAGACGCGCAACCCGCCCGAATCCCTGCTGCAGCTGCTGCGCGAACTGCGCGCGGCCAAGACGCCGATCATCGGCCTGTGCTCAGGCTCCTTCGTGCTGGGCAAGGCCGGCCTGCTCGACGGCCGCCGCTGCGCCGTGCACTTCACCATCCGCGAGGAGTTCATGCAGCGCTTTCCCGAAGCGGAAGTGCTGGTGGACAAGAGCTACGTCGACGACGACGGCATCATCACCTGTCCCGGCGGCACCGCCATCGACCTGGCGGCCAAGCTGATCAGCCGCCACTGCGGGCTGATCCGCGCGCAGAAGGGCCTGGAATACCTGCTGGTGGACGACGAGGAAATCCAGCGCCAGGCCAGCGACGACAAGGCCCCGGTGACTGAGCTGCACGTCTACAAGAACGCCCTGGTGGAGCGCGCCATCGCCTACATGCGCAACCACATGGACTCGCCCACCTCGCTGCGCGAAGTGGCGGAAAGCATCGGCACCAACGAGCGCCAGCTGCACCGCGCCTTCATGTCCAGCACCAACGAGTCGCCCGCCCAGTACTGGCGCAAGCTGCGCCTGGACGAGGCGCGCAAGATGCTGATGAACACCGAGCTGCACGTCACCCAGATCGCCTACCTGACCGGCTTCTCCGACGCCTCGCACTTCATCCTCTGGTTCCGCAAGCAGTTCGGCGAAACGCCCTGCTCGTTCCGCAAGCGCCGCCACGACGTGGAAAAACTGATAAATTCCGGCCACTGAACGGCCCGCTCGCAGCGCCCTGCCGCCCCGGCGGCAGGCGCACGGCAACCCCGCATCTCATCCGCTCCCCCCACACAATCCCAGGGAAGGCCCCTGACGCCAGGCTCGGCGCCCGCCGAGCCACGCCCCGCCTCCCGCTTTCCGATCAAGGCACAGCATGACCACCGCCGCAGCGTCGCAACAAACCAAAGGCAACCTCCTGGGCATAGGCGCCATCCTGCTCTGGAGCACCATGGCCTCGCTCATGCGCCTGATGAGCGAGGCCTTCGGCCCCCTCGGCGGCGCCGCGCTGATGTACACGGTGGCCACGCTCTTCCTCGCCCTGCTGCTGGGCTGGCCTTCGCTGCGGCACTTCAGCCTGCGCTACCTGGTGGTGGTCGGGAGCCTGTTCGTCACCTACGAGATCGCCCTGTTCCTGGCGCTGGCCTTCGCCCAGAACCGCGCCCAGGCCATCGAGGTGGCCATGCTCAACCACCTGTGGCCCTGCCTGACCGTCCTGCTGGCCGCGCTGCTGCGGCTGCAGCGGGCCAGCCTCTGGCTGATCCCGGGGATGGCGCTGTCGCTGCTGGGGGTGGGCTGGATCCTCAGCGGCGGCCAGGGCCTGTCGGTGCAGAGCATCGCCCGCAACGCCGTGCAGAACCCGCTGAGCTACGGGCTGGGCGTCGGCTGCGCCTGCGTCTGGGCCCTGTATTGCTGCATCTCCAAGCGCATGGCGCCGACCAAGGACGGCACCGTGCCCTTCTTCGCCATGGCCAGCGCGGTGCTCTGGATCAAGTATGCCTTCAGCGACGAGTCCCTGGCCATGCCCGGCCTCGGCGGGGCCGGGCTGCTGGTGGCCACGGCGCTGGTCATCGCCCTGGGCTACGCGGCCTGGAACCAGGCGCTGCGCACCGGCAACCTGATGATGCTGGCCGCCACCTCCTATACCGCGCCGGTGCTGTCCTCGGCCTTCAGCTCGGTGATCCTCAGCACCGCCCTGGGCCTGAGCTTCTGGCAGGGCACGCTGATGGTGACCCTGGGTTCCCTGGTGTGCTGGTGGGCGTCGCGCAGCGGCTGATGCCCGCGCCCTGCCCGGCCGCCCGGCCGCGCACGTGCGCCAGCAGGGCCTGCAGCGGGTGCGGCAGGGCCTTGCCTTCCATGCGCTTGACCTGGCTGCGGCACGAGTAGCCGTCGGCCAGCAGGTTCGCCTCCACGCCATGCTCCGCGATCAACCGTCCCCAGGACTGCGCGTAGATGGCCCTGGAGGTCTGCAGGTTGCGCGTCTCGTGCCCATAGGTGCCGGACATGCCGCAGCAACCCGTGGCCAGCACCGTGAGTTCCAGCCCCAGCCGCTCGAACACCCGCTGCCACTGGCCGACGCTGGCCGGGGCGTTGGTCTTCTCGGTGCAGTGGGCCAGCAGCCGGTAGCCGGGCCGCTCCGCCCCCGTCGGCGCTTGCGTCGCCGGCAGCACGTCGCAAAGCCATTCCTGGATGAGTTGCACGCGGGGCGTGTTCTCGCCCAGCAGCTTGGCGTACTCCTGGCGGTACACCAGGGTCATGGCCGGGTCGAGGCCGACCAGGGGCACGCCGCACGCGGCCAGCGCCGCCAGCGCCCCGCCATTACGCCGCGCGGCCTTCTCGAAGGCGCCGAGGAAGCCCTGCACGTGCAGCGGCTTGCCGTTGGCGGCGAAGGGCGCCAGGTACACGCGGTAGCCCAGGCGCGAGGCCAGCTCGATCCAGTCGATGGCCACCGCCGTCTCGAAGTAGCGGGTGAAGGCGTCCTGCACGAACACCACGCTGCGCTCGCGTTCGGCCGCCGACAGGCCGGCCAGGCGCCGGGGCGTCGCCAGTTGCACGTCCCAGCGCGCGCAGGCCGCGTCGAAGTCCAGGCGGCTGAGCAGCGGGCTGTCGACCATGCCGGCCACCCGGGCGAGGAACAGGCGCACCGGGGCGAAGTCCATCAAAGCGTTGTACAGCCGCGGGAAGCGGGCGAAGAAGGGAATGCTGAACTCCAGCGAGCCGATCAGGTAGTCCTTCAGCGGGCGCCCATAGCGGCCGTGGTACAGCTCCAGGAAGCGCGAGCGGAACTCCGGCACGTTGACCTTCACCGGGCACTGCCCCGCGCAGGACTTGCACGCCAGGCAGCCGGCCATGGCGTCGTACACCTGGTGGGAGAAGTCGCTTTCGCCCAGGCGCCGGGCCAGGGCATTGCGCAAGCGCCACAGCGGCGCCAGCGGCCGCCCGCCCCGGCGGATCGCCGCGCTCTGCGCCAGCACGTCGACGCCCTGCTCACCCTGCAGGCGCAGCCACTCGCGGATCAGCGAGGCGCGCCCCTTGGGCGATTGCGTGCGGTAGCGGGTGGCCTTCCACGACGGGCACATGGCGTCGTCCGGGTCGAAGTTGTAGCAGGCGCCGTTGCCGTTGCACTGCACGGCCGTGTCGTAGCTCTGCCAGACGCGCTCGTCGATGCGGCGGTCCAGTTCGCCGCGCAGGGTCACTTCGTCCACACCGGTCAGCCGTGCCTCCGGCAGGCTCGCCGGTGTGGCGATCTTCCCGGGGTTGAGCTGGTTCCACGGGTCGAAGGCCGCCTTCAGCGCCTGCAACTCGGGGTACAGCTCGCCGAAGTAGGCCGGCGCGTACTCTGAGCGCAGGCCCTTGCCGTGCTCGCCCCAGAGCAACCCGCCGTACTTGCGCGTCAGGGCCGCCACGCCATCGGAGATGGGGCGGATCAGCGCGGCCTGGCGCACGTCCTTCATGTCCAGCAGCGGGCGCACGTGCAGCACGCCGGCGTCCACGTGGCCGAACATGCCGTACTGCAGACCGTGGCCGTCGAGCAGGGCGCGGAACTCGGCGATGAAGTCCGCCAGGTGCTCCGGCGGCACCGCCGTGTCCTCGACGAAGGGCTGCGGCCGGGCCTGGCCCTCGACGTTGCCGAGCAGGCCGACGGCGCGCTTGCGCATGGCGTAGACGCGCTTCACCGCCTCGTCGCCGATCGCCAGGGTATGCCCCAGGCGCTGCACGGAGGTGTCGCTGCGCAGGTGCTCGACGAAGGCGTGGACGCGCTGCTCCAGCGCGGGCCAGTCGTCGCCGCTGAATTCGATCAGGTTGATGCCGAGGGTCGGCGTATCCGCATCCTCGGGGAAATACTCGGCCACGCCGTGCCAGACGATGTCGCGCATGGCCAGCAGCAGCACCTTGGAATCCACCGTCTCGATGGACAGCGGCCGCAGCGCCATCAGCGCCTTGGCGTCGCGCAGCGCGCTCATGAAGCTGGCGTAGCGCACGTTGACCAGCACCGAATGACGGGGGATCGGCAGCACGTTGAGCTTGGCTTCGACGATGAAGCCCAGGGTGCCTTCGGAACCGCACAGCACGCTGTTGAGGTTGAAGCGCCCGTCGGCCTCGCGCAGGTGCGCCAGGTCGTAGCCGGTCAGGCAGCGGTTGAGCCTGGGAAAGCCGGCGGCGATCAGCTCGGCCTTGCTGTCGGCGATGTCGCGCGCGCAGCGCAGCACCTCGGCGCGCCGGTCGCCGCGGGCGATCTGCGCCTGCAGCGCCGGTTCGTCCATGGCCGCGCTGTGCAGCACTTCGCCGCCCAGCAGCACGCTGTGCAATTCCAGCACGTGGTCGCGGGTCTTGCCGTAGGTGCAGCTGCCCTGCCCGCTGGCGTCGGTGTTGATCATGCCGCCGAGGGTGGCGCGGTTGGAGGTCGACAGCTCCGGGGCGAAGAACAGCCCGTGGGGGCGCAGCGCGGCGTTGAGCTGGTCCTTGACCACCCCGCCCTGCACCCGCACCCAGCGCCGCTCGGGGTCGATCTCGAGAATCCGCGTCAGGTGCCGGGACAGGTCGACGACTATGCCCTCGGTCAGCGACTGGCCGTTGGTGCCGGTGCCGCCGCCGCGCGGGGCCAGCAGCACCTCGCGGAACTCGGCGCGGCCGGCCAGCTCGGCCAGGCAGACGACGTCCGCCGTATCCAGCGGGAACACCGCCGCCTGCGGCAGGCGCTGGTAGATGGAGTTGTCGGTGGCGAGCACCGTGCGCGTCGCCTGGTCCGGGGTGATCTCGCCGCGGAAGCCGGCGGCGCGCAAGCGCTCCAGGAACGCGCGATAGACCTTGGCGAGCCGGGGTTCGGCGGGGAGACGGGCGATCATCAGCGTTGCGCCCAGGCCTGGATCTCGATGCGGTAGTCGGGGCTGGCCAGCTGCGCGCCGACGCAGGCGCGGGCCGGCTGCAGCACGCCGCCGACCCAGGCGTCGTAGACCTCGTTCATGGCCGCGAAGTCCTGCATGTCGGCCAGCCAGATCTGCACCCGCAGCAGCCCTTCGCGGCCGACGCCGGCCTTGGCCAGCAGGGCGTCGAGCTGGGCCAGCACGTCGCGGGTCTGCCCGGCGATGCCCGCCGCGCAGTCGTTGGCCACCAGGCCCGAGGTTTCGATCCTGTCGCCGGCGATGACCAGTTTGCTGGCCCTGGGCGATGCGTCAATACGGGTAATCATGCTGCGCCGGCGCCTCAGAAGATCACGTAGGTCTTGCGGAAGGGTTCGCGGATGTCCCACACGCCTTCGCAGTTGGCCGGGAAGAACACCGCGTCGCCGGCGCGCAGCTCCAGCGGCTCGCCGCCGTCGGGGGTGAAGATGCACCAGCCGGAAACGACGTGGCTGAACTCGCGGTTCATGATGTGCCGGCGGAACACCCCCGGGCTGCTTTCCCAGACGCCCACCGAGGCGGAGGACGCCTCCAGGGTGACGTCCTGCCCCAGGCGGGCCTGGGCGACGAGGTCGCCGACCGGCAGCTTGGCCGGGGTCGGTTCGCCCATGGGCGATTGCGCGGCGTTCTTGATCAGGGTCGGTTTGACGGCCATGGGTTCGGTTCCTCTTCAAGGGGTGCCCGGGGCCTGCCCGGGCGGATTCGTAAGGGTTGCGCGCCGTCAGCTTTCCAGGCCGGCGCGGTGCTGGCCCCAGCACAGGCTGGCGTTGACGCCGAGGGACAGGAACGGCTGCGGCGGGTTGCGGCTGGGCCCCGCGCTGGCGAGCAGGAAGTCGATCAGTTCGTTGCGCTGGCCGGCCAGCCAGTCGGCCAGCAACGTGCCGGTGCCGGTGCCGCGGGTGATGCCCAGGCCGTTGCAGCCCAGCGCGCCGTAGACGTTGGGCGCCAGCTCGCCGAAGTGGCCGGCGTGGTTGCGCGTCATGCCCATGGCGCCGCCCCAGGTGTAGTCGAACGCCACGCCCGGCAGCATCGGGAAGCGATGCTCGAAGGAGCGCCGCTGGGCCGCCGCGGCCCGTGCCAGCAGGCGCGCGTCGATCCTGCCGCTGGGGTTGAAGCTGAAGCTGTTGCGCACCAGCAGGCGCTGGTCCGGGGTGCGCCGCAGGGTGCTGCCGAAGGGGTCGGCGGGGATGATTCCCCAGACCGGCTTGCCGCCCAGCCGCGCCTGCTCTTCCTCGCTCAGCGGGCGGGTCATGCTGGCGTAGGTGAACACCGGCAGCAGGCGCCCCTTGAGGAAGCCGAACTGGGTGGCGAAGGCGTTGTTGGCGAGCACCAGCTTGTCGGCGACCACGCTGCCCGCGGCATGGCGCAGGGTGATCGGCCCGCGGTAGTCCACCTCGGTGACGGCGCAGCGCTCGAACAGCGAGACGTTGGCCGGCAGGCTGTCGGCCAGGCCCTTCACCAGGCTCGCCGGCTGCAACAGCAGGGTACCGGGGGTGTACAGCGCGCGGCGGTAGAAGGAAGTGCCCAGGTGCGCGGGCAGCTCGTCGGCCTCGATGATCTGGTAGGCCTGGCCGAGCTTCTCCAGGCCGCTCTTGTAGGCTTCCAGCACCCGCAGGCCCTTGTCCTCCACCGCCGCCTGGTACTTGCCCACCGGCTTGAGCTGGCAGTCGATGCCGTGCCGCGCCACCAGCGAGGTGATCACGCCCTGGGCGAACAGGTTCAGCTTCAGGCTCATCCGCGCAATGGCCGGATCGCCGATGTAGTCGGGCGCGCCTATGTCATGGGGCAGGTCGATGGCGAAACCGGAGTTGCGCCCGGACGAGCCGAAGCCCACCTCCTGGGCCTCCAGCAGCACGACCTCGTCGGCCGGGAAGTTCAACGCCAGTTGGCGCGCGGCGGCAAGCCCGGTCAGGCCCGCCCCGACCACCGCCCAGCGCGCCCGCACCTGGCCGCCGCGGGCGGCCCGCGGGGTGCGCGGGGGGCTGAGGTGGAACCAGCCGCAGCCATTATCGTCAGCAGGGGTTTCTTGTATTTTCACGGTGTTCTGCTCTCACAACGGATGGCGAATTCTGGAGCGCGCGCCAGCCCGGCGCCTATAACGAAAAGGACGATTGCCAGCAGGTTTCCCCTCGCCCGCCCACGCCGGCCGTGCCCAGCTCCCCTGCCCGCCGGTCCCGCGGCCGCGAACGTCCTATCACTTGTCCCGGTCGTTATATGGCAAGCCGGCGCGCGGGTGAGATAGTGGGCCGATCGAATCGAGAGCCAGGCACGCCGCGCGTGCCGCGGCAAAGGGGGTAATCATGCACAGCCTTGGCATACTGGGCGTCGGCGAGCTGACCGAGAAGGTCGTGCGCGGCCTGCGCCGCAGCGGTTTCGACGGGCGCATCCTGCTGTCGCCGCGCAACTACGAGCGCTCCGCCCAACTGGCCGCGGACTGCCGCGCGCAGGTGATGGACAGCAACCAGGCGGTGGTCGACGCGGCCGAACTGCTGGTCGTCGGCGTGCGCCCCGACGCCCTGGCGGCGCTGGCCGACGAGGTGCGGGTGCCGCCGGGGCGCAAGCTGGTTTCGCTGGTCGCCGGCGTCGGCCTGGCGCAACTGGCCGGGCACTTCCCCGGAGCCCGCTGCGTGCGGGCGATGCTTTCCTATGCGGCGCAGTTCAACCAATCCACCGTGGTGGTCTGCCCGCCGGATGCGGCCACCGAGCGGGCGCTGCGAGCGCTCGGGCACCTGGTGGTGCTGCAGGAGGAAGCCGACTTCGAACTGGCCACCGTGGCCGCCTGCATGAACGGCTGGTTCTACTTCTTCCTCCACGACCTGCAGCAATGGCTGGTGGAAAAGGGCCTGCCCGCCGACAAGGCGCGCAGCCTGGTGCTGGACAACATGCAGGACTGCATCGCCAGCGCCCGCCACCACCCCGGCGTCGACCTCAGGACCCTCGGCCAGGCCATCGCCACGCCCGGCACCTACACCGCCAACGGGCTGGACATGCTCAACCACCTGCAGGCCAACGCCCACTGGGGCGCCGCCTGCGAAGTGGTGCTGGACGCGCTGCTGACCCGCTCGAGCGGGCCCGGCGCCTAGCGCCCCCGCCCGCGACCGTTTGGCGCAACGCCGCGCCCTTCGCGCCAGCGGGCCTATGCTCCACCGGGTGGCGCCGCGCCGCCGCCCAACCCTCCACTCCCCGAAATACCGAGGTAGCAAGCAAGATGGCCAAGGCCGCCGATGTGGTTGTGCAATGCCTGGAGAACGAAGGCGTCGAATACGTCTTCGGCATTCCCGGCGAGGAGAACCTCGACCTGCTGGAATCCCTGCGCAAGTCGACGATCAGGCTGGTGCTGACGCGCCACGAGCAGTCCGCCGGCTTCATGGCCGCCACCTACGGCCGCCTGACCGGCAAGACCGGGGTGAGCCTGTCGACCCTCGGCCCCGGCGCCACCAACCTGGTCACCGCCGGCGCCTACGCCTACCTGGGCGGCATGCCGATGCTGATGATCACCGGGCAGAAGCCGATCAAGAAGTCCAAGCAGGGCCGCTTCCAGATCCTCGACGTGGTCGGCATGATGCAGCCGCTGACCAAGTACACCCACCAGTTGGCCTCGGCCGACAACATCCCCTCCCGCGTGCGCGAGGCCTTCCGCCTGGCCGAGGAAGAGAAGCCCGGCGCCGTGCACCTGGAGCTGCCCGAGGACGTCGCCGCCGAGCAGACCGACAGCCTGCCCATCCCGCGCAGCCTGTCGCGCCGTCCGTTGGCCGAGCACAAGTCCATCGAGGCCGCGGTGGAGAAACTGCAGGCCGCGCGCAGCCCGATCCTGGTGATCGGCGCCGGGGCCAACCGCAAGATGACCGCCAAGGTCCTCAAGCAGTTGATCGACAAGACCGGCATCCCCTTCGTCACCACCCAGATGGGCAAGGGCGTGGTGGACGAGCGCCACCCGCGCTTCCTCGGCAACGCCGCGCTGTCCTCCGGCGACTTCGTGCACCGCGCGGTGGAGGCCGCCGACCTGATCGTCAACATCGGCCACGACGTGATCGAGAAGCCGCCGTTCTTCATGGTCCGCGGCGGCACCGAGGTGATCCACGTGAACTTCCGCTCAGCCGAGGTGGACCCGGTGTACTTCCCGCAGGTGGAAGTGATCGGCGACATCGCCAACGCCGTGTGGCAGATCGGCGAGGCGCTGCGCGACACCTCGCACTGGGACTTCGGCCGCCTGCTGGCGATCCGCGAGGCCAACGAGGCCCAGGTCGCCGAAGGCGCCGACGACGCGCGCTTCCCGCTGTACCCGCAACGCCTGGTGGCCGACGTGCGCCGCGCGCTGCCGTCGGACGGCATCGTGGCCCTGGACAACGGCATCTACAAAATCTGGTTCGCCCGCAACTACAAGGCGCACATGCCCAACACCGTGCTGCTGGACAACGCCCTGGCGACCATGGGTGCCGGCCTGCCCTCGGCCATGGCGGCGCACCTGGTGTACCCGCAGCGACGCATCCTCGCGGTGTGCGGCGACGGCGGCTTCATGATGAACAGCCAGGAGCTGGAAACCGCGGTGCGCCTGGAGATGAACCTCACGGTGGTGATCCTGCGCGACGACGGCTACGGGATGATCCGCTGGAAGCAGGCGAACATGGGCTTCAGCGACTTCGGCCTGGACTACGGCAACCCGGACTTCGTGCAGTACGCCCGGGCCTACGGCGCCCAGGGCCACCGGGTGGAAAGCGCGGAGGGCTTCCTGCCGCTGCTGGAGCGCTGCCTGAGCACGCCCGGGGTGCACGTCATCGACTGCCCGGTGGACTACTCGGAGAACGACCGCATCCTCAACATCGAGCTCAGAACCCGCAGCTCGGAAGTCTGACCCCCATGGACGCAGCGGCCCGCCCCGGGCCGCTGGCCAGCCTTCGCCCACTCGAATCCACAGGAGCATTGCATGCAACTGAAAGACCCTTCGCTCTTCCGCCAGCAGGCCTACATCGACGGCGCCTGGGTGGACGCCGACAACGGCCTGACCCTGAAGGTCAACAACCCGGCGACCAACGAGATCATCGGCACTGTGCCGAAGATGGGCGCCGCCGAGACGCGCCGCGCCATCGAAGCCGCCGACCGCGCCCTGCCGGCCTGGCGCGCGCTGACCGCCAAGGAGCGCGCCAACAAGCTGCGCCGCTGGTTCGAACTGATGATCGAGCACCAGGACGACCTGGGCCGCCTGCTGACCCAGGAACAGGGCAAGCCGCTGGCCGAGGCCAAGGGCGAGATCGCCTACGCCGCGTCCTTCTTCGAATGGTTCGGCGAGGAAGCCAAGCGCGTCTACGGCGACATGATCCCCGGCCACCAGCCGGACAAGCGCCTGATGGTGATCAAGCAGCCCATCGGTGTCACCGCGGCCATCACCCCGTGGAACTTCCCCTCGGCGATGATCACCCGCAAGGCCGGTCCGGCCCTGGCCGCCGGCTGCACCATGGTGCTCAAGCCCGCTTCGCAGACGCCGTATTCCGCCCTGGCCCTGGCCGAACTGGCCGAGCGCGCCGGCATCCCGAAAGGCGTGTTCAGCGTGGTCACCGGCAGCGCCGGCGAAGTCGGCGGCGAGCTGACCGGCAACCCCATCGTGCGCAAGCTGAGCTTCACCGGTTCCACCGAGATCGGCCGCCAACTGATGGCCGAGTGCGCCCAGGACATCAAGAAGGTCTCCCTGGAGTTGGGCGGCAACGCGCCCTTCATCGTCTTCGATGACGCCGACCTGGATGCCGCCGTGGAAGGCGCGCTGATCTCCAAGTACCGCAACAACGGCCAGACCTGCGTCTGCGCCAACCGCCTGTACATCCAGGACGGCGTGTACGACGCCTTCGTCGAGAAACTCAAGGCTGCCGTGGCCAAGCTGAACATCGGCAACGGCCTGGAGAGCGGCGTGACCACCGGCCCGCTGATCGATTCCAAGGCCGTGGCCAAGGTCGAGGAGCACATCGCCGACGCCGTGGGCAAGGGCGCCAAGGTCGTCGCCGGCGGCAAGCCCCACGCCCTGGGCGGCACCTTCTTCGAGCCGACCATTCTGGTCGACGTGCCGAACGACGCCGCCGTGGCCAAGGAAGAGACCTTCGGCCCACTGGCGCCGCTGTTCCGCTTCAAGGACGAGGCCGAGGTCATCGCCATGGCCAACGACACCGAGTTCGGCCTGGCCTCCTACTTCTACGCCCGCGACCTGGGCCGCGTGTTCCGCGTGGCCGAGGCCCTGGAATACGGCATGGTGGGCATCAACACCGGATTGATCTCCAACGAGGTGGCGCCCTTCGGCGGCATCAAGGCTTCGGGCCTGGGCCGCGAAGGTTCGAAGTACGGCATCGAGGACTATCTGGAAATCAAATACCTGTGCCTGAATATCCAGTGAGCCTTCGGCACAAGTTCAGCTGACAACTTTCCGCCAGTGGCGCACCGGGAGTCGCCACTGGCGTTTTTTATTTTCGGGCCGCCGTTTTCAATATCGCATTAATTGTCTTTGTACTTATATCCCGCACTCACGCCTCGCTGAATCATGCCCTCTCCCGCCGAACCAACGGCAGACAAACCGAGGAACTTGCCATGCCCGTAATCCGCGTCACCTGGTTCAATGACAAGAGCGACTCCGTGAAGGCGGAAGTCGCCGCGGAGTTCACCCGCGTACTGGCCGAGAAGACCGGCATGGACAGCAAGTGGATCCACGTCGTCTTCGAGAACGTCAGCCCCTGCGACTGGGCGGTGGCCGGCGAGCTGTTCGCCCGGCCCGGCGAGGATCCGGCCTAGCGGATTGCGCCGCGGCGCCCGGCGTCGCGGCGCCCTTCCCGCCCTCTGCAGGCCCCGCCCGGCGCGGCCTGCAGCCCGCGAGCCAGAGCGCCCGCGGCCCTCCAGAAGGAATCTCCTATAAGTAGTCAGGCCTGTTATATGGCCGCCAAAGCCCTCGGTGAGATAGTGCTGACCAGGCTGTGGTTCGTATCTGTACGCCAGGAAAAGAAAGGATGCAGGGCCGCGCCGGCAAGCGTCGGCGCGACTTCCCGTGGCCGTGCCGGGCCGATGCACTCGTGCAGATAAAGCCACTGAACAATTCCAACAAGAAACAGCTGTTTGTTCCGCCGGCGAGCCTTGTCCGGCCCCCCATGGACAAGCATGCTGAGCGCTGACGGAGGCTCCATGTCCAACAATCACAAGATTTCATTGGAAGATGCATCGCTGAACAGCTTCCACAAGAAGCTGGCGATCTATTCTTCCGGCGCCCCATTCCTCGACGGCTACATACTGAGCATCATCGGCGTGGTGATGGTGCAACTGAGCCAGGCGCTGCAGCTGAGTTCGTTGCAGGAAGGCATGATCGCCGCGGCCTCGCTGGTGGGCATGTTCTTCGGCGGCTTCGTCGGCGGCCTGTTCACCGACCGGCTCGGGCGCAAGACGCTGTACGTGCTGGTGCTGGTGGTCCTGGCACTGTTCTCCCTGTGCCAGTTCTGGGTCGCCTCCGCCTGGTCGCTGATCGCCCTGCGCCTGATGCTCGGCGTCGCCATCGGCGCCGACCACCCGCTGGCCACTTCCCTGCTGGCCGAGTTCCTGCCGAAGAAACAGCGCGGCTCCATCCTCGCCAGCCTGGTGATGATGTGGTTCGTCGGCGCCGCCGTGGCCTACATCGCCGGCGAGCTGATCCTGCGCAGCGCCGGCCCGGACGCCTGGCGCTGGGCCCTGGCCAGCGCGGTGGTGCCGGCGGTGCTGTTCCTGGTCATGCGCGCCGGCACCCCCGAGTCGGCCCGCTGGCTGCTGAGCAAGGGCCGCGTGCAGGAGGCCGACCAGGTGATCAAGAAGGTCTATGGCGAGCAGTACTCGGTGCGCAACCTGCCGGAGAAGACCCCGGAGCAGCACGTCTCGGTCTGGTCGCTGTTCCACTCCAACTACGGCAAGCGCATCTTCTTCGTCAGCATCTTCTGGACCTGCTCGATCATCCCGCAGTTCGCCATCTACGCCTTCGCCCCGAAAATCCTCAGCACCATGGGCCTGACCGGCGAGCTGGCGGCCTGGGGCGCAGTGGCCATCACCGTGATGTTCGTCTTCGGCTGCCTGCTGGGCGTCCGCCTGATCAACCCGCTGGGCCGGCGCAACATGCTCATGCACAGCTTCCTCTGGTCGGGCCTGGCCCTGTTGCTGCTGGGCCTGTGCCCGGACGGCGCGGCCCTGCTCACGCTGATGTTGTTCGGCAGCTACGCGCTGTTCATCGGCGGCGCCCAGGTGCTGCAGTACGTGTACCCCAACGAGCTGTTCCCCACCTCCATCCGCGGTTCGGCTGTGGGCCTGGCGACCTCGCTGTCGCGCATCGGCGCGGCCGTCGGCACCTACCTGGTGCCCCTGTCGCTGGACGGCATCGGCATCGCCAACACCATGTTCGTGGCCTTCGGCGTCTCCATGGTGGGCCTCTTCGTCACCTGGCTGATGGCCCCGGAAACCCGTTCCCTGGACCTGCACCAGGCCAGCTCGCTCAGCTACTGAACCCGGCCGACAGGCAGCACGGGCCCGCGCATGGCGGGCCTCCTGCCGTCGGACGGAACCTCGACCCCGGGCCCCGCCCGCAGACGTACAGGTAGAAAAGATGGCATTCAAGAGAACGATCCACGCGGTGGACACCCACGCCGGCACGCCCATGCGCGTCATCACCGGCGGCGTCCCGCACATCCCCGGCAACAGCGTCTACGAGAAGATGAAGTGGCTGGAGGAAAACGACGACCAGCTGCGCAAGCTGATGCTGCGCGAGCCGCGGGGCTACCCGGCGCACTGCTGCAACATCATAGTGCCGCCGACGCACCCGGAAGCCGACGCCGGCTACATCATCATGGAGCAGATCGAGTACCCGGTGATGTCCGGCGGCAACACCATCTCGGTGGTGACCGTGCTGCTGGAGATGGGCATGCTGCCGATGCGCGAACCGGTCACCGAACTGGTGCTGGAGGCCCCCGCCGGGCTGATCCGGGTGAAGGCCGAGTGCAAGGACGGCAAGGTCAGGGGCGTCACCTTCCAGAACGTGCCGGCCTTCGCCGCGCACCTGGACGCGACCATCGACGTGCCGCACCTGGGCAAGGTCAGGGTCGACGTGGGCTGGGGCGGGATGTTCTACGTCATCGCCGACGTCCGCCAGTTCAAGGGTCTGGAACTGATCCCGCAGCACGGCGCCGAGATCGCCCGCATCTCCTCGATGATCCGCCAGGCGGCCATCGAGCAACTGCCGGTGGCGCACCCCGACTACCCGGGCATCGGCATCACCATCTCGCAGCTGTCCGGGCCCAGCGACGACCCCAGGGCCGACTGGAAGAACGTGGTGACCATGGCCTCGGGCGAGTTCTCCTGGGACGACCCGGCGACCTGGACCGGCGCGCTGGACCGCTGCCCCTGCGGCACCGGCACCTGCGCCAAGATGGCCACCCTGCACGCCAAGGGCGAGCTGCCGCTGGACCGGGACTTCCGCCACCAGGGCATCGTCGGCAACATCTACACCGGTCGGCTGATCGAGGAAACCCGCATCGGCGAGCGCAAGGCGGTGGTCCCCACCATCACCGGGAAGAGCTGGATCTACGGAATCAACACCTTCGTGCTGGACCACGACGATCCCTTCACCGAGGGCTTCACCATAGGTGACATCTGGGCTTGAGCAGCCTCCGTCACTCATGATCCACCCCGAGGGCGCCTTCCCAGCCGAAGGCGCCCTCGGCGTTTTTCAGCCAGGCATCCAGGAGGATGGAAGAATGCAAATGATCGACGCCGCGCAGATCCGCGCGCTGCTGGACTGGGAAGGCGTGCTGCAGGCGCTGCAGCAGGCGCACCTGGGCGCGCGCCCCGCCGGCGACAGCTACTTCATCGGCGACGCCGAATACGGACTGTTCAGCCGCGGCGTGGTGCTGCCCGGCTACGGCGCCGGGGTGAAGGTCTGCTCCATCTACCCCGCCGGCAACGCCGCGACGCCGCCGGTGCCGACCGAGCAGGCGGCCTTCATCGTCATCGACGAGGCCAGCAAGGCCATCGCCGCCATCCTCGACGGCCCCGAGATCACCCGCTGGAAAACCGCCGCGGATTCGGCGCTGGCCGCCCGCAAGCTGAGCCGCGAGGACAGCGCCGTGCTGCTGGTCATGGGCGCCGGGCCCATCGCCCAGGCCCTGGCGGACGCCTACCTGCACATCCGCCCATCCCTCCGCGAGGTGCTGCTGTGGAACCGCACGGCCGCGAAGCTCATGGCGACCTGCGCCGAACTCCAGGCCAGGGGCGTGAACGCGCGGATCGTCGACGACCTCGACCCGGCCGTGGCCCGCGCCGACATCATCGCCTCCGCCACCAGCGCCCCCACCCCGCTGATCCGCGGCGAGCTGGTGCGCCCCGGCACCCACCTCGACCTCGTCGGCGGCTACCGCGCGGACATGCGCGAGGCGGACGACCAGGCGGTGGCCAACGCGCGGATATTCGTCGACGACCGGGGCAGCGCGGCCTGCGCGGGCGACATCCTGGGGCCGCTGCAGGCCGGCGTCATCCAGCCCGGGCAGATCGAGGGCGATCTCTACGACCTGTACCAGCGCAACCCCTTCGCCCGCGCCGCCACGGAGCGCACGCTGTACAAGAACGCCGGCGGCGCCCATCTGGACCTGGTCGTCTGCCAGTACGCCCTGGGCCGGCTGAAAGCCCGGGCGAAGGGCCTGGGTGCATAGGGCGGAGTCCGCTCGGTTCCAGGAAGCACGGGCGTAGGAGCAACTGTCTTGCCGGCTGCGCCGAGGCGCTCTTCGTAGGATGGGTTGAGCCTTGGCGAAACCCATGCGGTCGTGGTGATCGCTTCGCTCAACACAATCCTACGCGGCCTCATATTTGCCGGAAGGCGTAGGAGCAACTGTCTTGCCGACTGCGCCGAGGCGCTCTTCGTAGGATGGGTTGAGCCTTGGCGAAACCCATGCGGTCGTGGTGATGGGTATCGCTTCGCTCAACGCCATCCTACGCGGCCTCATATTTGCCGGAAGGTGTAGGAGCAACTGTCTTGCCGACTTTGCCGAGATGCTCTTCGTAGGATAGGTTGAGCCTTGGCGAAACCCATGCGGTGGTGGTGATGGGTATCGCTTCGCTCAACGCCATCCTACGCGGCGTCATATTTGCCGGAAGGTGTAGGAGCAACAGTCTTGCCGGCTGCGCCGAGGCGCTCTTCGTAGGATGGGTTGAGCCTTGGCGAAACCCATGCGGTCGGGGTGATGGGTATCGCTTCGCTCAACACCATCCTACGGGGTGGTTTGCCGGCGGGCGTAGGAGCGGACTCTGTCCGCGATTGGACTCACCGGCCACACACCGGTCACCCTGGTGGCACAGCTAACGGCGGATAACCGTGATCAGGATGACTCAGCATTCACCGCCCACTCCGAACGGCCCCCTCTCCCTTTGGGAGAGGGTTGGGGTGAGGGGCGGAGCCAGGATTGGAACGCCTTCGCTGAACCAGGGCAGCGCTTGGATGAACAGCATTACGGGCGCAAAGGGACTCGAGCTCCCGAGCAGACTCAGCGCACCGCCGCCACCCCCTGGCTACGCGGGTTCGGCAGCTCCCGCGCATTGACCATGGCCTCCGCCAGCCGGCGGAAGGTCACGGTGCCCAGCGGCTTCCCGCCCGGCGAGACCACCGTGACGTCGCCGTCCGGCGCCAGCGCCAGCGTGCGCACCGCCTCCTCCACCGTGGTGCCGGCGGGGATGGTCATCCCGCTCGCAGCGGCGCCCGCGCGCGCCGGCGTCATCACCGCCTCGACGTGCAGCACCCGGCCCCGGTTGACCTCCTTGACGAAGTTCGCCACGTAGTCATCCGCGGGGCGCAGGACGATGTCCTGGCTGCTGCCCTGCTGGATGACCTGGCCGTCGCGCAGGATGGCGATCTGGTCGCCCAGGCGCAGGGCCTCGTCGAGGTCGTGAGTGATGAATACTATGGTCTTCCTGATCTCCTTCTGCAGGTCCAGCAGCACGCTTTGCATGTCCATGCGGATCAGCGGGTCGAGCGCCGAATAGGCCTCGTCCATCAGCAGCACGGGCGCGTCGTTGGCCAGCGCGCGGGCCAGGCCCACGCGCTGCTGCATGCCGCCGGACAACTGGTTGGGGTACTTCTTCTCGAAGCCCTTGAGCCCCACTCGCTCGATCCAGCGCATGGCGATGTCCAGGCTCCTGGCGCGGGGCAGCTTCTGGATGTCCAGGCCGTAGACGGTGTTCTCGATCACGTTGCGGTGGGGCAGCAGCGCGAATTTCTGGAACACCATCGCGGTCTGCTGGCGGCGGAACCCGCGCAGCTCGGCCTGGCTCATCTTGACCACGTCCACGCCGTTGACCAGCACCTCGCCCGCGGTCGGGTCGATCAGCCGGTTGATGTGGCGGATCAGCGTGGACTTGCCCGAGCCGGACAGCCCCATGATCACCTGGATGCAGCCCGCCGGCATGTCCAGGTTGATGTCCTTCAGGCCCAGGACGTGGCCGAAGCGCTCCATCAGCTCGGTCTTGCCCATGCCCTGCTTCACCGCCTCGACGTGGGCCGCCGCGTCCGGGCCGAAGATCTTGTAGAGATTGCGAATGCTGATGCCGTCGAACTGCCGCTCAGCCATGGACCACCTCCAGGTGTTTCTGCAGCCGCTGCCCGTAGGCCTGGCTGATCCGGTCGAAGATGATGGCGATGCCGACGATCGCCAGGCCGTTGAAGATGCCGAGGGTGAAGTACTGGTTGGCGATCGCCTTCAGCACCGGCTGGCCGAGGCCCTGCACGCCGATCATCGAGGCGATGACCACCATGGCCAGGGCCATCATGATCGTCTGGTTGATGCCGGCCATGATGGTCGGCAGCGCCAGGGGCAGTTGGACGTTCCGCAGCTTCTGCCAGCTGGAGGACCCGAAGGCGTCGGCCGCCTCGAGCACGTCCTTGTCCACCAGGCGGATGCCCAGGTTGGTCATGCGGATCATCGGCGGGATGGCATAGATGACCACCGCTATCAGCCCCGGCACCCGGCCGATGCCCAGCAGCATGACCACGGGGATCAGGTAGACGAAGCTGGGCATGGTCTGCATCACGTCGAGCACCGGGTTGACCAGGCGCTGGAGGCGTTCCGAGCGCGCCATCAGGATGCCGATCGGCAAGCCCATGGCGATCGACAGCACGGTGCAGACGAAGATCATCGATACCGTGCGCATGGAGTCGTCCCACATGCCGAAGTAACCGATCGCCAGCAGGGTGGCGAGCGCGCCCAGCACCACCTTCAGGCTGCGGCTGGCGACCCAGGCGATGGCCAGGACGATGAGAACGATGATCGGCCAGGGCGTCTGCGTCATGAAACGCTCGGACAGCAGCAGGAACTTCTGCAGGGGGGCGAAGAAGTTCTCGATACTATCGCCATGGCCACGGGTGAACGAACGGAAGCCCTCGTCGATGACCTGCTTGAGGCTGCGCAGGGAGTCATCGTCCATCTGGGGAAAATCCTGAAACCAGCTCATGTGATTGCCCTTTTCCGATATGCCGGGCTCATTCTTGTTTTCTCCCGGCCGAGAGAGCGCAGCGCAATGGTACGCACCGCGCCATGCTGCGCATTACAGAGCCGACTTGATCTTCTCGGCAGCGTCAGCGTCGACCCACTTCACCCAGACATCCGGGTTCCTCTTCAGGAACGCCTTGGCGCCGTCTTCACCGGTGGCCTGGTTGTCCGCCATCCAGGCCAGCATCCGGTTGACCAGCGCATTGGGCCAGGAGCGGGTCGAGAGGTACTTGTAGGCGGGGCCGGCGTGCTCCGCGAATGTCCTGGTCACGATGGTGTTGACCTCATCGGCCGGCCATTCATTGGGTTTCGGGTCCGGGCACTTCTCCACCTTGTTGCAACGGTTCCACTCGGCCTCGTCGTAGGGAGCGCCCGAGGACAGCCGCACCATTTCATATTTGCCAAGCAGCGAAGTGGGTTCCCAGTAGTAGCCGATCCAGCCCTTCTTGCGCTCGTAGGCATGGATGAGAGAGCCGTCGTGGCCGGCCGCCGAGCCGGTGTCCACCAGGTTGAAGCCGGCGTCCCTGGCCTTGTAGGCCTTGTAGTACTGACTGGCGATGACGGTGCCGCCCCAGCCCTGCTGCCCCGCGGACCAGGCGCCTTTCGACGGGTCTTCCGGGTCGGGGAAGAGTTCGGGGTGCTTCAAGGCATCGGCGATGGTCTTGATGTCGGGATGGGCATCGACGATGAACCTGGGAATGTAGATGCCCTGCACGCCGCCTTCGGTGAAGGCCTTGCCGGCGATCAGCAGCTTCCCTTCCTGGATGTTCTTCTGCGTGATGGGCGGCCGCAGGCTGGTCCAGGATTCGGGCGCCACGTCCGGCTTGCTCTTCTCCGCCATCGAGGTCAGGGTCGGCACGGTATCGCCCAGCACGATGCTGGCATCGCAGCCATAGCCGTTCTGCAGAATGAACTTGTCCACCTCGGCGAGCAGCTCGGCGGAGGCCCAGTTCATGCTCGCGATCGTCACCGTGCCGCACTCCGCCGCCTGGGCAAGCGGCGCGAACCCGGCCAGGCCCAACAATAGCGGCGTGCAGGACAGCAGCGCTTTCATCGCGTGCGCCCCCTTACCTGCGGCACCGGCTCCTTGTGCAAAATCCAGGGTCATTTGTTTTGTTGTTTTCATTTACGACCACCCTCTTCTAGTTTCCGAAAGAGCACTTGGGGAACAACTTCACAAGCCACAGCGCCGGCCGCATTCGCTTGGCGCAAACCAGGCATTCCCGGGCCAAGCACCGATGTAACGGCTGACTTTCGATTGGAGTCCGTCGACGGGCCGAGCGACCCGCCCCGCTCACGAAATCCTGACCGGAATCGATTCTGAGGCGGCCAGGGCTACGCGGCCTATAAGGAAAAGGACGATTGCCGGCAGAATTCGCACATTGCACCGTGCTGCAGGCCAGATGCGGGGGGCCTGCGGGCGTCGTGGCGCAGTGGCTGCGGTTTGTATGTAAACCCGCTGGGAAGCTCTACTCGCACGATCATCGGTCGAGCATGACGCTCGAGCATCTTGTTCAGGTAGCTTTCGGCTGCACGCTCATTGCGCTTGGCTGGTAGCTACGCTTCGGCCCCTGGTCGACGATGTATCAACGGTTCCGTGATTGGCGAGACGAGGGCACGTTTGACCGAGTACTTGAGCGATTGCATGTCCGGTCGAATCAGGAAGGTCTGTTTGATCTGGACACCTGGATGATCGACTCCAGCGCAGTGCGTGCAACCCGAGCCTCTTCAAACGCCGGAAAAAAGGGGGGTCGGAAGAGCCGCCAGATCATGCGTTGGGGCGTAGCCGAGGTGGCCTGACCACCAAGATTCAATGGCAATCGCCAGTTCGGCCCTGGGAACCTCCATTGCGATCCTGGTACTTAGCGAGCGCTGCTCGAAAGCTCCGGCAATAATGCCCTGCGCTGCTCGATCCGATCCAACACATCCAGCAAGTCGGGACGACGGACGTTGTAGATGGATACCGAGCCCAGGGTGGGGAGCACCTCCTTGCCGAAGATGCGCCGAATCTGCGAAAGCGTACTCTGCCGCCCCTCCTTGAGCTCCAGTTCGCGGTGGCCAAGCCACTGCCGATACACCGATTCGAAGCTGTTTTCCGCAGCCAGGCACACAGCTCGGAACTTCTGCTTGCGATCGATCTTGGGATTGATGCCTTTCGCCAGCAGCGCGCGCCTCGAGAAGGCTGACCTCCGGATAGGTTCCGAAAGACATGCGCTGCTGCTTGGCAGCCCAGTAGTAGCGGAAATGCCAGGACCTGTTGCCCTTGGCGGACACGGCCAGGGACAGGCCGTCGAAATCAGGAAGGGTGTAGTCCTTGCCGGTAGCCCGGGCTTGCCGGACGACGATGTCTTTGAGTGCCATGACCTGGCTCCTGAAAGAGAGTCAGGACCCGATGCTTGTCTCGCCGACCACGCTCCTCCAGCAGGAATCCGGAAAGCGCCCTCCCCCGAAAAGCCTGTACTTGAAAATGGACTTGAAAGTCCTGGCTGGGAGTGGATTCCAGTGGTTTTCGCCAGAACGAAAAAAGGGCCTTTCGGCCCTTTTTTCAGTGACTTGCAAATGCCAGTGGACATCTGCAGATCGATATTTGGAGCGGGAAACGGGTCTTGAATTCGAACCCTATTCTATTGAATTAGAAGTAATTTCCCAGTCAACTGCTCGGGCAGCGGACACAATTTTGGACTTATTCGGACAATCAAGCAACCCCAACCTCAATTTTTCTTCCAAGGAAGACATCTACTAGCTACTCAAGTCCATCCGAAGCAACCTTGATAGGCGGCATGCTTATATGTCGTAGCTCCAGAGAACTTTAGACGATAGTCTTTACGCACAAACTGAAGAACAGGAATGAGCATCATATATTCTTCCCCGCGACCTCAATCCTTCATATAGTAAATGGCAGCCCTCTTACCCTCCATTTTCGCCCCACCCCATTACCATCAGAGACTGTGACCAAATAAATAAACGCCTACATTACGATGTGAGAAGTATCGACACGACTATCGATAGATAGGTGCACACCTCAATGGCAGTCAAGCACGGTTGGCAGGGATGAAGATTGGGACAATCGAATCCCTAAATATCCTGAAACACCAGCGGCAGCGGTGAACAAGTATTAACAACCAGAACAAAAGAGGGCGATACATGTCTGGCAATCGTGGTGTGGTTTATCTCGGCCCAGGTAAGGTCGAAGTTCAGAACATCCCCTATCCCAAGATGCAGGACCCGCAAGGCAAGCAGATCGACCACGGGGTGATCCTGCGGGTGGTCTCCACCAACATCTGCGGCTCCGACCTGCACATGGTGCGCAGCCGCACCACCGCGCCCACCGGCCTGGTGCTCGGCCACGAGATCACCGGCGAGGTGGTGGAGATCGGCCGCGGCGTGGAAACCATGAAGATCGGCGACCTGGTCTCGGTGCCCTTCAACGTCGCCTGCGGCCACTGCCGCACCTGCAAGGAGCAGCACACCGGCGTCTGCCTGACGGTCAACCCGGCCCGCGCCGGCGGCGCCTACGGCTACGTCGACATGGGCGGCTGGGTCGGCGGCCAGGCCGAATACGTGCTGGTGCCCTACGCCGACTTCAACCTGCTGAAGCTGCCGGATCGCGAGAAGGCCATGGAGAAGATCCGCGACCTGACCTGCCTGTCCGACATCCTGCCCACCGGCTACCACGGCGCGGTCACCGCCGGCGTCGGCCCGGGCAGCAGCGTGTACATCGCCGGCGCAGGTCCCGTGGGCCTGGCCGCTGCCGCCTCCGCCCGCCTGCTGGGCGCCGCGGTGGTGATCATCGGCGACGTCAACCCGACCCGCCTGGCCCACGCCAAGGCCCAGGGCTTCGAGATCGCCGACCTGTCCAAGGACACCCCGCTGCACGAGCAGATCGCCGACCTGCTGGGCGAGCCGGAAGTGGACTGCGCGGTCGACGCGGTGGGCTTCGAAGCCCGCGGCCACGGCCACTCGGGCTCGCAGCACGAAGCCCCGGCCACCGTGCTCAACTCGCTGATGGGCATCACCCGGGTAGCCGGCCAGATCGGCATTCCGGGCCTGTACGTCACCGAGGACCCGGGCGCGGTGGACGACGCCGCCAAGCACGGCGCGCTGAGCATCCGCTTCGGCCTGGGCTGGGCCAAGTCGCACAGCTTCCACACCGGCCAGACCCCGGTGATGAAGTACAACCGCCAGCTGATGCAGGCGATCATGTGGGACCGCATCAAGATCGCCGACATCGTCGGGGTGGAAGTCATCACCCTGGACGAGGCGCCGAAAGGCTACGGCGAGTTCGATGCCGGCGTGCCGAAGAAATTCGTCATCGACCCGCACAACCTGTTCCGCGCAGCATAATTTGCGTCAACTTCCCTGAGTGTGCCAGGGAGGCAAAAGCCTCTCTGGCTTTTATATTTCGCGAGACTCACGACCAATCAAGCAACGTAGGAAGCTTTGAGCTTTCTATGATAGAGCCGCTCACTCTATCCAAGGATAGGTGTCCATCCACCTCACCTCACCGACTCTTGAGGCACCTATCCCAATAGCGCCTCAGGAGCAAACAATGTCCAACAACAGCTTCGGTGATTCGCGCGTCGACCATTCCGGTTTCGAACGCCACCTCTACTCCATCGATGGTTGCGATACGGTTGTCTACACTGCAGGGACCGGCGAACCCTTGGTCTTCCTGCATGGAGGCGGGACGTGGCACGGCATTGATTTCGCCCGCGCGTGGACAGACCGCTTCCGTGTAATTCTTCCCTACCATCCTGGCTTCGGACAGTCCGACAACAATCCAAACATCGAGAGCATTCAAGACTACATTCAACACTACCAAGAGTTGTTCGATGCCATGGAATTGGATCACTTCCATCTGGTCGGCTTTTCGCTGGGCGGACGTATGGCTGCTGAATATGCCATTCAACATGGCCACCAAATCGATAAGCTTGTCCTGATTGCCCCCGCAGGCCTTGATGTCAAAGAGCACCCACAACCGGACTTTATGGTGATTCCTCCAGAGGAGATCCCTTCCTACCTGGTGAATGACCTGGCCACGCTAGCACCATTCCTACCCACGACACCGGATAACGAGTTCGGCGCGATGCGCATGAGGGAAGGTAACTCCGTAGCACGCATCTCTCGCGATGGAGTCATGACCAATGCCAAGCTCCCCAACTGGCTTCATCGCATCCACATGCCCACTCTGCTGATCTGGGGCGAGAACGATCGCATCGTTCCTCCAGGCCAGGCAGAGCACTGGCATCGCTTTGTCCCTCACGCAAAGCTGCAGTTTTTCCCAAATGCAGGCCATCTAGTTCTCGATGAGTCGAGCGAAGCACGTGCATCTGTATCCAACTTCCTCGCCTGATACCTGCGCCGGCATCGCCGGCGCCGCTCTCTTTTCTAAATCCGGAGTCACACCATGTCTGCAGGACAACTCGATGCAGTGATAACGGCAATCAATGCCGAAGCCAAGGATGTATTGAGCTTTGAGTTGGCAGACCCGCAAGGTCGGGATCTTCCGCCTTTCGAGCCCGGGGCCCATTTAGAGGTATATCTGCCCAACGGGCTGATTCGCCACTACTCTCTCTGCAATGATTTTCGTGAACGCGATCGCTACAAGATCGGTGTCGGACTATCGCCACAAAGCCGCGGCGGCTCCCGCTTGCTGCATGGAGGATTGAAGGTAGGCGGGAAACTGCGCATCAGCGCACCACGTAACAATTTCCCCTTGCTTGAGAATGGGGACCATTACAGCTTTATCGCTGGAGGGATCGGGATCACCCCCATACTTGCAATGATCCATTGGTGCGTTGCAAATGAAAAACCGTGGACGCTGCACTACCTAGCTCGCAGTCGACTACGCGCGGCCTTCTATGAGGAGTTGCAAGAACTAGGCGCGGGCAATCTGTCACTGTACTTCCTGGATGAAAATGGCGGCCAACCGCTGGATATCGAATCAACGGTAGCCGCCATGCCGGCCTATAGCCACATTTACTGCTGCGGCCCCGCCCCTCTGATGGAGCGCGTAGAAGATGCCGCAAAGAGTCGCCCGAGCGAAAACGTGCACTTCGAATGGTTCTCTGGCAAAACCCAGGAAACCTCCAACAATCGAGGCTTCAAAATCATCCTGAATAGCACGGGTGAGGAACTAGATGTACCTGCAGAAAAGAGCATCCTTGAAGCACTGGAAGACAACGGCCACTTTGTCCCCTTTTCCTGCAGGGAAGGACTTTGCTCCAGCTGCGAAACCCGGGTTCTCTCGGGCACCCCAGAACACCGCGACTTCGTGCTGTCCGACGCAGCCAAGGCGGAGGGTAAAAGCATGATGATTTGTGTTTCGCGAGCCAAGAGCGACACGCTGGAACTGGACATCTAATGAAACTGGAGGCCACCGCCTCGGCCTCCGGCCCCCTAAATCAAGTGAGCACCTTCAAGCGCGTCAAATTCAGCTATTGACCGATATAGCCACCACTGCACGGAGGGCATCTGGCCCACCCCTCTAGTCAAACCAACACCAAATGCCCTGACCTTATACCCAGACACTCCAAGCCAATAGCACAAGGGAGCAGCTCGCTCAAAGTACGCCGGTAAGTCCACCCATCCCCATTCTCAAAGAATGCGAATTCGCTTTCCAAAACCTCCAGGACACGAATGTCGAAAAGA
Source organism: Pseudomonas citronellolis (assembly GCF_001586155.1). NCBI lineage: Bacteria > Pseudomonadati > Pseudomonadota > Gammaproteobacteria > Pseudomonadales > Pseudomonadaceae > Pseudomonas > Pseudomonas citronellolis. Next base: position 2,949,111 of record NZ_CP014158.1, on the reverse strand, counting down.
TCGCGGGGCGGGCATACGGGTAACTGCGAGCGAGCCGACTAACTCATCGTTATCCCCCCAAGGATCGCCAGAGCGAGACTTGCGGCAGAAACACACCAAATTACCCATCTGCTGACAGGCCACGTCCCACTATCTTTCGTCAGGTGTTTAACACCGTTTCTTCTCCCAATCTGCATAGACATCAAAGCGCCCTTAAGGCGCCTCAGCACCGGGAGACGAAGCGCGACATGCAGCCATTCATCTACAACGCCCTACCCTCGCGAGTCATTTTTGGCTTCGGCACCTTGGCCCAGGTATCCGATGAGATCCGCGCACTTGGCTGCTCTCGCGCCCTTGTGCTGACCACGCCATTCCAACGCACTTCAGGCGAAGCGCTAGTAACGCAGCTTGGCGAACTCGCAGTAGGGCTTTACGACAACGCCACTATGCATACACCCGTCGAGGTAACACGTGATGCCTTGGCCGTTGTCAAAAGCAGCGGCGCCGATTGCGTGGTGGCATTGGGTGGCGGTTCAACCATCGGCCTAGGCAAAGCGATCGCACTCAACACCGACCTGCCACAAATCGTCATTCCAACCACCTACGCAGGCTCTGAAGCCACCCCGATCATCGGGCAAACCGAGAATGGTCTGAAGACTACCCAGCGTACCCTCAAGGTACTGCCGGAAGTCATCATCTACGACGTCGACCTAACGCTGAGCCTCTCAGCACAGATGACCGTCACCAGCGGCATGAACGCTATAGCGCACGCTGTAGAGGCTCTGTATTCCAAAGATGCCAATCCGCTGATTTCGATGCTTGCAGAACAAGGCATCGCCGCCATCGGCCGAGCCATTCCACGCATTCATGCCAATGCACAAGACAAGGAAGCACGCTCGGATGCGCTGTTTGGCGCATGGGCATGCGGCGTTTGTCTCGGAGCCGTCGGCATGTCCATCCACCACAAGCTGTGCCACACCTTGGGCGGCAGCTTCGACCTTCCCCACGCCGAAACCCACACGGTGGTACTGCCACATGCCACCGCCTATAACGCGAAGGCTGCTCCCGACGCCATGGCACGCATCGCTCGCGCACTGGGCGTCGGAAACGCGGCACAAGGCCTATTCGATCTTGCGGACAAACACGGAGCGGCCACCCGCCTCGCAGACATCGGAATGAAGGAAGGCGATCTCGCCCGGGCTGTAGAGATCGCCTGCTCATCCCCCTACTGGAACCCCCGACCGATCGAGCCTGCAGCCATACGCGAGTTGCTCGAAAACGCCTTCAACGGCACCCGTCCTTAACTGCAATACCACGTTCAAAAGCATCAACAATAGGAGAACGTTATGGAACTCAATCCGCACATCCTGCGTCATCACCACATCACATTGAATGTTGGCGGCGCCCAGGAAGACTATGACTTTCACACCAAGGTCCTGGGCCTGAAGAGCGTCAAAAAGACCGGTCTATATGACGGCAGTGAACCGATCTACCACTTCTACTACGGCAACGACACCGGCGAAGAGAGCACTCTGGTCACCTGCTTCCCAATGCGCCAGTCGGGCCGCATGGGACGTCCTGGAAGCGGCCAGATCAAAACCCTCGCACTGTCCGTTCCAGTATCATCGCTGGCATTCTGGGCCAAGCACTTGGAGAGCCATGGGTTCAAGCCCGAATTCCAGGAGCGCTTTGGCGAGCAGCTGCTGCACTTCGCTCATCCGTGCGGCATCTGCTACGAGCTGGTGGGTATCGCCGATGATGATCGCACGCCCTACTCCAACGGCGTCATTCCATCTGAATTCGGAATTCGTGGCACCCACGGCATTACCGTGTCGGTACGCGACCTGGAAAACTCGGCCGAATTCATGCACTACGGCTGGAGCGGCAAGCTCAAGGAGAACGACGGCGCCTTCACCCGCTACGAAGTCGGTAATGGCGGCTCAGGCACTATCATCGACTTCCAGCTTCAGCCCGAGTTGCCCCAAGGCTCATGGAGCTATGGCGAAGGGACTGTTCACCACTGCGCATTCGAAGTTACCGACCTGGAAATCCAGAAGAGCGTCAAGCTGCACCTGGAGGGCCTGGGCTACACCGATGTTTCCGATCGCAAGGACCGCGGCTACTTCGACTCAGTTTACGTCCGCACCCCGGGCGGCGCGCTGTTCGAAGCCGCGGTATCCAAACCCGAAGGCTTCCTGGTCGACGAAGCATTCGAGGACCTGGGTAAAACCATTCAGATCCCTCCACAACTCGGTGCCCGCGCTCAGGAAATCGCGGCCTACCTCGAACCGCTGAAATACTGAGGCCTAATGCAGATGAGCGACAACATCCATCTGCACCTGCCAACTTACGCCTCGGGCCCAGCGCCCGAGGCCGTAGGTCGAGCAGTCATACTCATTCACGGCCGTACCCAAAGCCCAGCCGACATGTTCGCTGTCGCTAAACGAATCGATCTACCCGAGGCGCCATATATCGCCGTAGAAGCAGCAGGCAACTCGTGGTATCCAGACAAGTTCATGGCCCCGCTGGCGAACAACCAACCCCACCTGGATTTTGCTCTACAACGGCTCGAGTGGTTGGTCGTGGAATTAGAGGGACTTGGCGTTCCTCGCTCACGGATCGTCTTGGTTGGATTTTCTCAGGGAGCCTGCCTGGCATGTGAATACCTATATCGGTACCCCCAACGCTGGGGTGGGCTTATAGCGTTCACAGGAGGACTGATCGGCCCAGAGGGTCTTGCCTGGGAGAGTCATCCCAAGCTGGACAGCACACCGATTTTGCTCACCAACGGTGACAATGACCCCTGGGTACCCCTGGCCCGCACCCAGGAAACTCTGGCGACATTCCAGGCAATGGGGGCAAAAGCAGAACTGCATGTTTACCCAGGCCGAGAACATCAGGTCAGCGATGCCGAAGTAGATCTTGGCCGAGCCCTATTACAGCGTATATTCACCAACTGATATTCAGGTTATGAAAAAGGCCACCTTCGGGGTGGCCTTGCTCTTTTCAGTCGCCGGTAGCCAAAACCAAAAGTGAGCTTACGTCCTCACACCGATCCAACGACCAGATCGCCTCCAAAAGCCGATCGACCTTACGCGAGAGTCCAGTTGGAACGGCCAGCGTTCTGAGCTTGTCCTCCAACTCAGCGTCAGAGAGCGGGATAGTCAGCCCTCCCTTCGCCGCCGCAACGTGATGCTCCAGGTAGCATCCCGACTCAAGACAAATCCGCACCGTTGCCGACTCCACTGAATATTCAGTGTCATCATGAAAAACAACCAATGGATACAGAGCTCGCAGCATAGGATCAGCCACCGCAGAATCGCTAAATTGCCCAAGGCCCGCCTTGCCCGTTGCAAGGGTAACGGCCACCGCATGCTGGGCACTCACCTGGGACTCACGCCCTAGTTTGATTCCGGGCCGATCAGTGCGCTGCCTGAGCAGAGGATGGCCAGTCAACTCGACCCGACTCACCTCCTTGAACGACCAGCCGGGATCCTTTCGCAGGGCAATGCACGCCTCGATTACCGGATTCAGCACTACGCCACAGGGATAAGGTTTGTACGTATTAGCCGAAATCGACCAACGCTCCCCAAGCCCCCTGGTTATTTCGTCGAATCGAGGCTGATCCCCCATCACATGCAAGAATCCACGCCCTCCCTCCAATGGGTATTCTGGGCCGGCAAATCCTCTCTGAGCGAGCAATGCAGACAAGATGCCGTTCCGCGGAGCATTTCCCACGCTCAGACTTTTTGCAGCACTGCCCAAGGTTTCCACCAGCCCCGAAGCCTGAGCACTGGCATTACCAAGCGACCAAATTATTTGATGTACATCCAGCCCTAGCAGCTTGCCGACAGCCACTGCCGCACCGAGAACTCCACAGGTCGAAGTGATGTGCCAACCACGCTGGTAATGCCAAGGATGCACTGCCATCCCCAGCCGACACTCGATTTCAATGCCCAGCACCAAGGCCAACATGAACTGGACACCCGAGACCTTTCTTTCCTCAGCAAATGCCAATAACGCTGCAGCCACCGGGGCCGTTGGATGGATAATGGTTGGGATATGAGTGTCATCGAAGTCAAAGACATTGGCGCTCATCGCATTCAGCGCTGCCGCATCCAGCATTCCCACTCGCTCCGAGCACCCAATGACAGAAGCGGCGCCATCGGCATGAAGCTGCTTGTAGAGAGTTCGCGCCGTCACAATATCCGGGTCATTGCACCCGGCCAGTGAAACCGCGAAGTAGTTGACCAGCGCTCGCTTAGCCTCATGGCGGACCTCATCGGGCAAGTCCGCCCAATCTGCTGCCGATACAAAGCTGGCAATCGATTGAGTAACGGCCGGCATTCCTTCTGTCGGGGTATCGCGGTTTTGCATGTGAACCTCTCCTCGCAGGTTCTCTGGACGACTCAACGTTATGCGTCCGTCCAACCTGCAGGCACCTATCCATCGTCAGGCTCGACACTATCTTTCGGCAGGTGCCTGAGAGACACCCAAGGCGCAAATCTGCCGACACAAGATCACGCGGCACGCACTGCCTTGGGCTGCCGCCCAACAAAACCGAGGGCAACATGCTCAATCCGCTTTACATGCCGGCAGTTTCTATCACCCCGGCCAGTTCGCTTGTCACAATCACTGACTGGGTGGAGGCAAATACTCCCTCCGGAAAACGACTGCCATGAGGCCATTAACGGGTAAACGCGCACTCATCACCGGCTCGGCAGCGGGCCTCGGTTTGGCCATAGGCGAAGCTCTAGCCAATGCAGGATGCAATGTGATTCTGCATGGGCGAGCACCAGCCGAAGATATGGCGAGTCTCTGTACAGAGCTGAGCGAGCGACACAATTCCAGTATCGGATATCAACCTGCTGACCTGAGCACTGAAGCCGGCGTACAGGGTCTGGTCGATGACGCCGCGAATCGCCTGGGTGGCATCGATATCCTGATCAACAACGCGGTGACACGGCACTTCGCGCCAATTCACGAGTTTCCAGTAGAGGCCTGGGAACGAGCGCTCGCGGTCAATCTGTCTGCAGTATTCCATGCCACGCGCAGGGTGCTTCCCGCAATGCGCGAACAGCGCTGGGGACGAATCATCAATCTAACGTCGATTTACGGCATGCGTGGCACGCCGAACCGGGTCGATTACGTCACCACAAAAAGCGCGCTACTCGGTTTCAGTCGAGTTGTTGCACTGGAAAACCTCGACTTCGGCATCACCTGCAACTCGGTGTCTCCAGGCTCGACCTGGACCCCTTCAATCGCGGCTCGAGTGGAGGCACTTAGGCAGAGCGAAAACTTGAGCGAAGAAGAAGCAGTACGCCGCTTCTTGTCCGGCAAGCAACCATCCGGGCGCTTCAACGATGCCAGGCATGTTGGCGACCTCATCGTATTTCTAAGCGGCGACGCCGGTACCGATATCACCGGCGCAATGCTACCGGTAGACGGTGGCTGGCTGGCCAGTTGATCCACCCAGGAGACCCAAAGCAAATGTCACAACCCAGCATCGGCTTCATCGGCCTCGGCACTATGGGCGAACCCATGGCCACCCGCCTAGCACAAGCCGGCTTCGATCTGAGCGTATCCGATTTGAATGAAGCTGCCGTCGAACGACTGGTAGCTCTCGGCGCCAAGCGCGCTGCCGACCCGGCAGCAGTAGCCTCCCAGGCAGAAATCGTCTTCGCCAGCCTACCTACCCCCGACGTTGTACAGAAAGTCGCCCTGGGAAACCAAGGTATCGTCAGCGGTAGCAAGGTTCGTGTTTTCGTAGACCTATCCACCACTGGTCCGCGTACTGCCAAGTTAGTGGCAGAAGCGCTATCCAAACGAAATATCGTTGCCGTCGACTGTCCTGTAAGCGGCGGCGCCGCAGGTGCGCAGAAAGGTACTCTGGCCCTGATGACCTCCTGCCCCAAAGCGACCTATGACGAAGTGCTGCCGATCCTGCAAAACCTCGGCAAGGTGATTTTCTGTGGAGAAGCTCCCGGCCTAGGCCAGACCATGAAATTGGTCAATAACCTGGTCTCAGTAACCGCCCTTGCCGTTTCTTCCGAGGCATTGGTGATGGGGGTCAAGGCCGGCCTCGATCCGCAGATCATGCTCGACGTGTTCAACGCCGGCAGCGGCCGAAACAGCGCTACAGCCGACAAACTGCCGCGTGCCGTTCTTCCACGCACCTTCGACTTTGGCTTCACCACTGCTCTGTCGCTGAAAGACACCCGTCTTTGCCTTGACGAAGCCGAAGCGATGGGCGTCCCCATGCCAGTTGGCAGCGCCGTCCGCCAGGTCCTGAACATGACGCGAGCCGCCTTCGGCGACAACGCCGACTTCACTCGCATGGTCTGCTTGATCGAGCAATGGGCCGGCGTCGAAGTTCCTACTCGCCCGAAATCCCAATAAGGAGAACAGCATGGACAAAGCATTGTTCGAGAAAGGCTTCGAGAACCGCAAAGCAGTACTTGGCGCCGCTCATGTCGAAAGATCCTGGGCCGCTGCGGACGACTTCAACAAGCCCATGCAGGAGTTAGTAACGGAATACTGCTGGGGGGCGATCTGGGGCAACGAAACCCTACCGTTCAAGACCCGCAGTATCGTCAACCTGGCCATGCTGACGGCCATGAGCCAGCATCATGAACTAGCCGTGCACGTAAAAGGAGCACTCACCAATGGTGTTTCCAAAGAGGAGATCCGCGCCGTTCTGATGCAGGCCGCGATTTATTGTGGCGTACCACTGGCCCTAGCCGGATTCCGCGTAGCCAGTGAGGCCATCAAGGCCTGGGAAGCCGAACATAACGCCTGATCCTAGAACTAGAAGGTGCACCGCTTCCCGTGGAACGGTGCACCTAAAACTAGATGGAAAGCACTCAAGGAGCTCCAGCATGACTAGCCTGCCGTGTCACGAAGTATTTGCTTTGCGCTATGCCCATGTGGCACGTCGTCGTCAGGATAACTTCATGGAGATTCACGATGCCCATGACTTGCCCATGCCAATGGACTACTTCGTGTGGTTGATCCGCGGTGAAGGAAAAACCATCCTGGTCGACACTGGATTCAACCAGCAGGCGGCCGATGCCCGTGGCCGTACTTTACTACGCTGCCCCATAAAAGCCCTCGAGGCTCTCGGACTACGCCCGCAAGACATTACCGACACCGTGATCACTCACATGCATTACGACCATGCCGGGAACACGGATCTACTCCCGCAATCTCGCTTCCACCTACAAGAAGCAGAAATGCGCTATGCCACAGGGCGCTACATGCTCTATAAGCCTCTACGGCAGCCCTTCAATGTCCAAGACGTGGTCAACATTGTCCGCGGCGTCTATCAGGAACGAGTGGTCTTCCACGATGGCGATAGCGAACTGGCTCCCGGCATCGAGCTACTCAAGGTTGGCGGGCACACCCTAGGCCTGCAGGCCGTACGCGTGCACACAGCCCGAGGCTGGGTCGTCCTGGCCTCCGACGCGAGCCACTATTACGACAACATGGAAATGGAGTCACCATTCCCAGTGGTCTTCAACGTCGGCGATATGCTGGACGGCTATCGAAAGCTCTTGGCTCTAGCCGACTCACCAGCACATCTCATTCCCGGCCATGATCCGCTGGTTCGTGAACGCTACCCGTTTCACGGTCCCGCCGACAATGACGTAGTAGCACTACACCTCCCGCCCAGCAGTTGAACTGGACGTCCACGTCCCTTTCGGAGATAACGGAGCTTGTCTGCACGCTGCGCTTGGCCTCAGGCCTAGCGAAACGTACAAATAACAATCAACAAGAAGTCGAATCATCGACTCAGATTTAAAAGGTGACATGTTCCCATGCGCACTGCATCCTCCAATGCCGAATCCGAATATCGGGAATCGACTCAAGTATTTCTGATCGGCTCCCGACTTCTACCGCCCCCCGAAACCAGCAGCCTGATTACTCGCTCGAGACTGTCCAAACGCTTCGGCGAAGCTGGAAATGCAGTGCTCGCCTTGCTCCAGGCGCCTCCCGGCTACGGCAAGACCTGTTTTATGGCCCAGCATCACCGCTGGCTAAAGCAACATGGCCAACGGGTTACTTGGCTCACGCTGGATGCCGATTGTCGAGACCTGCCCACTTTCATTGCCCATCTCAAAGGAGCCATTGATCTCGCGGGATATGAAGATGCCCTACAGGAGCAACTATCCCGGGTCGGCGAGAGTAACCTTCAACAAGCCTTCAATGCTGTCCTTGGTATGACCAGAACCCAGCCTGCGCCCCTATACGTGTTCGTCGATGACGTTCATTACTTGGCTGGAAGCGACTCAGTGCGCGTGCTTTCAATGCTGATCGATCACGCGCCGCCCGGGCTGCATTTCATCCTGTCCTTCCGTGGCGAGCCATGTCTTTCAGTAGCGCGACAACGCATGCATGGCCAAGTCTACGATATTGGCGCCAGAGACTTGCGCTTCTCCCATGCAGAGACTGCTCAACTCATGGAGTTGCATGGCGTGGAAGCACTGGACCAGTCACAACTCGATATCCTCGAATCGCGACTCGAAGGCTGGGCTGGCGGACTCAAACTGGCGGCCATGCTGCTTCAGCGCGATCCAGACCTGCTCTCTAACCTAGCAAACTTCACCGGCGAACGCCGTCAATTCGCCGACTTCTTTCTGCAAGATGTGCTTACCCGCCAACCAGAGCAGGTTCAGAGCTTCCTGATCCAGAGCGCAATCCTTGATCGCCTGTGCGTTCCACTGTGCAACTACGTGACCGACAGCAATGACAGCCAGGAGATGCTCCGCGAATGCGAGACCCGTGGGCTGTTCCTCCTGCCGATGGATGATGAGCAGAAGTGGCATCGATACCATCCCTTGTTCGCCGAATTTCTACGACGTCATCTGAAAGAGCGCAATCCCGCTCAGTTCGAACAACTCAATCGTCGAGCAAGCGACTGGCTATCCGACAACAACCTGCATATAGAAGCATTCAACCATGCGCTAGCCGGCGGTGATGCCGAGCGAGCAGCAGAAATCATGGACGCCCATTGCGACCAGATTTTTAGTATTGACGGCAATGCCGACCTTTTGGTCGACAAGATACCCAGGCATCTCGTGGAGCGCTTTCCGCGCATCATGTTGGCTCAGACCTGGAAGCTACTGATGGGCTGGCAGTTCGAGACCTGCAAGAAGCTTCTGGGCACTGCTCGTCAGCGAATCGAACAGTTGAAGGCCGAAGGAGAGATCTCTGAATCGGAGCTGGCTTCACTGAATAATCATGTACTACACAGAGAGATGATGTTCCACATGTTGGCGGACCAGATGGTCCAGGTGGAAGAAAGCGCCAGGACCCTGATCGACGAATGCGACGATGTACATCCCTTGATGAGGGCCAGCCTGTTCACCGCATTGATCTACACCAGGCGCGAGCACTATAAGCTCGGTGACATCGAGCGCCTGAACACGCAAGCCTCGGAGTTCCTAAATCGCCTGGATAGCCCGCTCGGTAAAGTATTCCACCAGGCGATTCTGGGACCTTCACGCTTCGTTGCCGGCCGCGTGGCTATCGCACTGCAATCGCTAAACGAAACCCTCAAACAAGCCGAGCGAATCGCCGGCAAGGGCTCCCCACTGGCTGCCGTGGTAGCCATGCACCTGGCAAAGATTCACTATGAGCGTGACGAAATCGCCCAATCGCGCAAGCTACTGGAGGAATACCTTCCGCAAATAAATTTCCAGGGATTTGTCGATCAGGCGATTGCCGGATGGCTGACCAGAGCCCGTCTCTCGATGATCGATGGCGATGCCACCAATGCCTTCCACATGCTTGATGAGGCCGACATATTTGCGCAAAAGCACGACTTCGAGCGCCTCCGTCTTTTCTCACTTGCTGAGCGCCTCAAATGGCTCTTGCGTCAAGGAAATACCGATGCGGTAATCCGCCTTGGCCGAAAGCATGAGTTGCGCACCCCGGCGAGTCACGTGGCACCGCATCATGGCATCACTACACGCGATGAGGCTCGAGCCCTTGCCTGGGTGCGGGTAGCACAAGCAGAGGACCGGCTCCCCGAAGCACTCAACCTTGCCAAGCAGTGGCACCGCCACATGAGTTCTGCAGACGCCATTCGCAGTGTCCTACGCTGGGACCTGATCATTGCTCACATCTCCCTGCTTTCCGGCGATCAACGAGCAGCTTTACGAATTGTTCGCCGCGCGATGTTCCAGGCCGCTCCCGGTGGTTTCATCCGAGTATTTTTGGATGAAGGGGCGTGGCTACATAGTCTGCTACGGGAGCAGTTACAGACAGCCCAAATCGACGGCGAACAGACGGACGCCTTTGCCGCCGAACTGCTGCGCCGCTTCCAGAATGACGACGCCCTTGCCGCCAAGCCGGTCCTGCCTGCACTCGAGCCGGTAGCCATAGCGGGATCGCTGAATAGTCGCGAGCTGGACATACTAAAAATGGTTGCCGTCGGCATGCTGAATCGCGAAATAGGCGACAAGCTCGGGATGACCGAGGGCTCGGTGAAGTGGTACCTGCAACAGATCTACGACAAGATCGGAATTAGGCGCCGCTCCCAAGCAGCCGAACGTGCCCGGCAGTTAGGCATCCTGCGTTAACCTTCTGGCTCGGCACTATCCATGGATAGGTGCCGAGCCCCCTCTCCCTCACCTAGCCTCGACTCGCTGCGCCTATTCGGCGCAGCGATGAATCTGTTCGCCCGCAGCCAAGAAGGACTACAAAAAATGCTGCAGCCACTCCTCAATTGCCTAACTAACCTTCCGGTCGGCCGTAAACTCATGTTGGCCTTTGGCATGCTCTCGGTGCTCTCTCTGGCGGCGATTGGCCTAGCCATCCAGTCGGCAAAAAGCTTACTTGAAGGGGCCCAACAGAGCCAAACCATGGCCGACATCAACCTGCTTCTCCTGCAGGCGCGAAGTGCAGAGAAGAGCTTTGCCTTGAGCCACGACGAAGACTCGGTGCAAATTCTCGGGCAACGGCTAGATGAACTTGAGCAACGAGTCGAAGAGCTTCGCACAGGCGACTCCACTAGCCTTGACCGCCTGAACGATATTCGCACTAGCGTCCAAACCTACCGCAATCAATTCAATCAATTCGTCGCCGGCACACAAGATGCACTGCAGACCTTTGAGGTAATGCAGAAGCAAGCCGATGAGGCACGCATCCAGTTCGAGTTCGTTGAACTGGATATGTACAGCTCACTTCGCGAAGTGATGAACTCTCAGGGCTCGCTGAACCCCGACACCCTGACCTTCGCTGAAAATGCTTCCGCGCTGCTTCGCCAACTGCTGGCAATACGAACTCGCGAATTTGCCTTCGCCCAACTAGGTTCGGATCAGGCGCTCAAGGAGTGGACGGAACTCATGCAGGGCACAGAAGGTGACGTCTCGCGCCTTCATGATCGGATAGGACATGAGCATGAAGACATTCTTCAAGCAGCTGAAACGGCGCTCGATAACTATCGAATCGCTTTCCAACACTATCAAACCAGTCGTAGTAGCAATGAACACGCGGCTGAAAAGATGAAACAACAAGCCGAACAAGTCTTGAGACAAGCAGATCAGGCGCTCTCTAGCCATAAACAATTGATGGAGCAACGGGCCTCGAACATCCTTCGTCTTTTAAGCGTTAGCGCCATCATTATCATCGGCCTCGCGCTGATAGCCGGCATCGTCATCCGGCAGTTGATAGTCCCTCCACTACGACAAACCCTGACGCTTGCCCAAGCCATAGCCGCAGGTGACCTGAGCCAAAACATAGTAACCCAGCGTAGTGATGAGCTTGGCCAACTTTGCCAGGCGATGGGCTCTATGAGCTCTGGTCTGCGCCACTTGATCCAAAGAATCGTCCAGAGCATCGATGAACTGCACAATGCCGCCGGCCAACTTCAGCAAGCCAGCCTCACAAGCAGTGAAGGCGCAAGAAACCAGCAGCGCGAAACGGAGCAGGCAGCCACAGCAACCCAACAGATGGCCCACAGCGCCGAAGCGGTTTCTCGGCATGCAGAGCAAGCCTCTCACGCGGCGAGACTGGCCAACCAACATGCCAGTACTGGCGAACAAGTCGTGCGCCAAAGCGCCGATCAGATTGGCCGGTTAGCCGATGACGTAGCGCTCTCCATGCACATGATTCGCCAACTGCATGAGGGTAGCGAGCGGATTGGCGGAGTGCTTGATGTCATCAAAGCAGTGGCGGAGCAAACAAACCTCCTGGCTCTTAATGCAGCAATAGAGGCGGCTAGAGCAGGAGAACAGGGCCGAGGGTTCGCAGTGGTGGCCGACGAAGTCCGTGCCTTGGCCAGGCGGACCCAAGACTCAACCCGACAAATCGAAACCTTGATCGCGGAACTGCAGGGCATGTCCGAGCAGGCGGTACAGCAAATGGCCGGCAGTGCCTTGCTCAGCCAGGAAGCAGTTGCCCATGGAGAGCAGACACGTGCAGCCCTGTCGAGAATCACGGACGCAGTCAGTAGTATTGAATCGCTTAACTTACAAATAGCGACCGCCTCAGAGGAACAGAGCTCCGTGGCCGGTGAGATAAGCGAAAATGTCGAGCGTGTGCGCGGCATTGCCGACCAAGAGGCCGCTGCCACCGATGACATAGCTAGATCCAGCAGCGAATTGGCCCGATTGGGTGGTGAACTGCAACAGTTGGTGCGCCAGTTCCACACCTGAAGCCCACGACTATCTTTCGACAGGAGACCGCAACGCCAACCAAGCGGAACATCCATTCACCAAATGTTCGAGACCCGTCACGTTCCAACATTGGTTTTAGAGTGATCTCAATCTTCCGGGCTGAGATCGCTCTTTTTTTTGCCTGCCCGCGACCACCATGCTTGCCTCCCGCACTATCCATCGATAGGTGTTCACCCTGAAGTCGCTTCCTAGCATCGTTCAAAGTGGGCAATCGCCCCCCACAAGAACAATAGGAAGTCACGACATGAGCAGCGCCTTCGACATCGTCGCAGTGGGATCTGGCCATAACGGTCTGGTCGCCGCAGCCTACCTCGCCGCAGCCGGCAAGAAAGTCCTGATACTTGAGCGGAACGCCTGGTTCGGCGGCGGCGTGGTTACTCGCGAGTTGACCGTACCAGGCTTTCGCCACGACCAACACAGCGTCGGCCATATTTTCATCCAGGCCAATCCACTGATCCGCAATGACGAACTTGGCTTGATCAGTAAATACGGACTCAAGTACATCTATCCCGAAACTCCGCTGATCTCTGTATTCGAAGATGGCAGCACCCTAAGTCTTTATCGCGACCGTCAGAAGAACTACCAGGAGCTGGCCAGGTTTTCCCAGAAGGATGCCGAAGCCTACTTAAAATTCTCTGAGATTGCCGCTCACTATCTCCCAATGCTACTCGGCACACTCTATTCAGCACCGGTTCCTATGGGCGCACAATTCGCCATGATGGATCAGAGCCCGGAAGGTCGGGAGATGTTCGCGACCATGATGAAAAGCAGTTGGGAAATCATCTGCGAGTGGTTCAGCCACGAGAAGATCCGCTTGCACTTCGCTCGCATGGTTGGTGAAAACCTAGCGAGCCCCGAAGAGCTTGGCTCAGGTATCAGCCTGTTCATGTTCCTTGGCTTCATGGAGAAATACGGCATTGGTATTCCTGTCGGAGGCAGCGGTGCCTTGACCGATGCGTTGATCCGCTGCATTCGCGACCATGGCGGTGAAGTGCTCTCCTCCATCGATGTCGCCAAGATCGAAACCCGAGGAGGTCGCGCAGTTGGCGTCCGCACACATGACGGTCAGACATTCGAAGCCCGTGACGGAGTAATCGGGGGTATTCATCCACACCTACTGCGCAATTATCTGGATGACTCAGGCGTAGCCCCAGCCGTATTCGACCGCGCCGAGCGCACGCAAACCTCACCCTGCGCCTGTATCACCATCCATGCCGCACTCAACGAAAAGCTCCGTTTCAAAGCTGGCGATCACGTTGACAAGGCTGCCTTCATAGAGCTCCTTGCCGTGAATCTCGAAGAGTTCCGTCGCTCTTTCGATGACGTGCGTTATGGCGAACTCCCGAAAAACCCGCTGCTCGCTCTCGCCTCCCCGACCAATATCGACCCGAGCCGAGCTCCCGCAGGTAAAGCGACCATGCATGCCTGGGCCTATGTCCCCTTCCAGGTCGGCCAACACACCCCGGAGCATTGGGACGAAATCAAAGAGGCGTATGCCGAGCAACTGCTAACCCGCATGCAGCCGTTCTTCCACAATTTGGACAGTAGCCTGATCATTGCGAAGCACATCGACACCCCCCTCGATATGCAGCGTACTTCGCCTAGCTTCCAACGGGGTGACCTCCACGGAATTGCCGGCTACCAACACCAATTTGGCGCGCATCGACCAACCCCTGAGCTCGGACGTAACACCGTTCCCGGCTTGGAGCGTTTCTACCTGGTTGGCCCGTTCCAGCACCCGGGTGGCGGAGTGTTCGGTGCCGGTCGCGCAACCGCAATGCGTATGTTCGATGACCTAAAGATGAACTTCGGCAAATTCAACAAGGTAGCCTGATGAAACTCTACTCCCCCGATGGTAGCGAACTGATGAAGATTGATGCGCTCGAGCGAGACGGCGATCAACTACTTCTCAAGGGCACCGCCTTCGGCGCGATGCCGATTACTGCACAACTGCGACCGCAGGAGATGCGAGGCGGATTCAGCCTGCTGAACGCGAAACTAGTGTGGTTCCTCATCAGCATGCTGTTCCGCCGCTAAGGTAGTCGTCAATGAACGTATCAGCCAACAAGCAACTCGTACTCGACTATCTGCGCCACATGGAGTCCGGAGATACACGGGCAGCACTGGCCTTGGCCAGCGACGACGCACGATTCTGGATGCCAGGCCCCGGCGAACTCAGTAAAGATCAGGTCGCTGCGTTCTTCGATCAAGTCGGCCCCCTGATCCTCAGCATGAACTTCACCATTCACGGCATGGCTGAAGAGGGTGATCGCGTTGCCGTAGAAGCCAGCGGCCTAGCACAATTAACCAACGGCAAGCAGTACATCAATGACTACCACTTTTTATTCATTATACGGGACAGGAAAGTAAGGAGCATGAAGGAGTATGCGGACACCGCTCCAGCAGCAGTGTTCTTCCAGGAGTGAACAAACGAGCGGGCGGCGCAATGCCGCCCGCCATCAGCAAACAGAGCAGAATACGGCTCCTTCCTTTTGCAAAGTCGGCGCTTAACGCCTTCCCCTTCCGCCAAGAACAACAACAATCAGCATGGTCGAGAGCCAGCCCTGAAGAGGAAACCCACTCAATGAAGAATCCATTTACTCTGCTGCTCGGGGTCCTTTTACTGCCACCCGTCGCCCTTGCCAACAACGTAACTGCGCAGCAACTACAGCAAATGCGCTCTCTGAACTTGCTCGTCTGCTCTAACGTCCTCGTACAGTTCAATGACTACGAAGAGAATATCGACCCCAGAAGACCGGAGACATACCGATCCGACTTATCTGCCATGCGCCAGATTAGCGAGCATCTACAACTGGCACCGGAACTGCAGTTGGTAGACGAAATGCATAAGCAAGTGAATGAGCTCGAATCACTACCAAGGCAGGGTACTAACCGCTATGGCCACGGGCTTGAAAATCTACTTCGCCTGCAACAGCAGCTCGACGGCAAACTCTCATCTCGCTATAAAGTCGAATCCAGCACCCTATCAACTGAACGAAGAGCACTTCATGTTCTGAGCTTCAATATTGGGAAAATCCTACTGCTCTACCAGACTCGAGCCTTCATTCTTCTTCCCAAAAGCAACCTGGACATCTCAGAAGAAACGAACCGGCGACTTGATACACAAATCATTACCGAGCTTCAAGAGCTAACCCGGTCATCACCAGCCGTCGCGGCCAATATAGACCCCATCCAGCGCCGCTATCAGTTCGTTCGAAGCAAGCTAATCAACTTCCAGCAAAACTGGGCTCCTAGCGGAGTCGAGCGCTATCTGGAAAGCAACATTCGCGATCTGGACAGGTTATCGACTACAACGGTGAATTGATCCAGATCAGCAATGTTCTCCTGACTATCTTTGGGTAGGTCCTCCCAGGGGCCATCACCGGAAAAATCCCCATAAGCGACCAGCACTGTTGCCGGACCGCTCGACGGTTCCCCTTCCGAACCCAATAACAAGACCCATGGAGACACCTCATGAACAAAGGAAAACGCGTCATCGTCATCGGGGCCGGCCCAACTGGTCTGGTCGCGGCACTTGGTCTGGCGCGCCTGGGCGCACAGGTCACCATCATCGACCGCGAAGACGATATCCTGCGCTGGCCGCGCGCCATGGTATATCTGCCCTCGACGCTCAAGGTAATCGACGAGATCGGCCTGCTAGACAAGGCTAAAAGCGTCGCCGCCTGGGGTTACGAATACAACCTTCGCTTCCCTCTGACTGGCAACATCGGCCGGCTCAACTACCACGTTATCGAGGACCTCACTCCCTACGCCTACAACCTGCACTTCGGGCAAGACGTACTGGCGGAAATGATCCTGGAAGAGTTCCTCAAACTACCAGGCGCTGAAATGCGCTGGAAAACCTCCTTCGACACCATCGAACAGGCCGGAGACTGCGTTCAGGTCTCGGTACACACCCCCAATGGGCCGCGCACGCTCGAAGCAGACTGGGTGATTGGTGCAGACGGCGCTCGATCCAGTGTGCGCAAGGACCTTGGCGTAGAGTTCGAAGGTTTCACGTGGGACGATACCTTCATGGCAACCAACGTCCTCTACGACTTCGACAAATATGGCTACGCCCCCTCGACCATGGTCGCCGACCCCGATCACTGGTGCGTGATTGCGAAGATCGACGATCGCCAGCAGTGGCGTATTGCCTACGGCGAAGACAGCAACCTTCCGGAGGAAGCCCGTCTGGCCCGCATCAAGGAACGCTTCAAGCACTTCCTCCCCGACCCTGATGCCCCGATAGAAGTATTGATGGCTAACTCCTACCGGGTTCATCAACGATCAGCCAAGACGTACCGCGTTGGTCGTGTTTTTCTCGCTGGCGACGCCGCCCATGCCACCAATCCAATTGGCGGCATGGGCTTCACCTCAGGCGTACAGGATGCCAGCACCCTGATCAAGTGCCTGGGTGGCGTCATTACCGGCGAGTTCGCCGAGGACGCATTGGACTGGTACGCCTATGAGCGTCGCCGTTGCTTCCTGCAGATTGCCAACCCCACGGCCATCGAGATGAAGCGCCGCACCCAAGAACGCGACACTGCGAAACGAATGGAGGACGAAGCGAACATGTTTGCCCTTATGGCAGATAGAGAAGCCACCCGTCAGGCGATGATGTCGATCTTCAACCTGTCCGGCCGCTCTTATAGGGCCGACTGGCAGACCACCCTCTTGGTCGAAGATCAAAACAACAAGGGGCCGACCGTAGGTGCTCACGGCGGCATCAAGATCAAGTCCTAAAGCAATCGAAGTCGGTGCCGGTGAATACCGGCACCGCTCTCTCCCACCTCTAGGAGGCACGATATGATTTTCACTGTGGCTGAAGTCCAGAACATCACAAAAATCACCCTTGACACTCAAACCGAAGAGCTCAAGGTGCAATATCACAACCCTCATCGAGCCAACGCAGGGCGCACGCTGCAAGTACGCTTCTCCAAGCAGGCACTGAGGGAGCTCCTGCAGGAAATTCATCGACTCGAAACCTCAGCAGAAAAACCGTTGGCGAAATTTCTCGAATCCTGAAAGTGCCCCTAATGATCGGCATCATCGCTTGATGAGGCACGATCTTCTCCCAGCAGTTGCATGAGAATGCTGCCTGCCCCTCCCCAATTACTCACCATCAAAAGCCCCCTCCTACACCAGCTCCGAGCGTATAAAGCGGCACCGGCATCGCTTCCGAAGTCCCCGTTCTGCGCTGGGTACATCGCTATCTTTTGATAGGTGATCCCCATACTGGCGGCTTTGACAATCGATTCTGCCTGCAAGACCACCGTCTCGATAGACGGCCATAAGAACAATGAACGATGCACAGGAGATGCCCCATGCAGCTCAAAGCCCCCACCTCTCAGTTCCCAGTAAATCTCGTATAACCCCCGCCTTCCGGAACCACCCAACGCCTTGGTGAAGCAGATGCACTAACCGCGCGCCAGGGCTCGATCGGAACAAATATGAAAAGACGCAGTTTCCTCAAGTCCGGCCTTGCCGGCATGACAATACCTGCCTTGACGGGGGTTAGCGGCTTGAGCCTGGCCAGCACACTCCCCTGGGCAGGCAACAGGCCCTCGCTGATCGTTTCCGACGCTAGGTTCCAAAGCTGCAGGCAATTCGGAGCAGCGGCAGCACAAGCCGGACTACAGCACTTTTCCTTCGACGGAGATATCACATCTCTCTGGTTCGAGCATCTGGATCCAAAGTGGCTGAAGCACCAGTCAGTAGTAGCTGGAATGACCGCACGCCAACCACTTTTCGTCCTCGAACGCTTGGCCTGGGATCGCGGTATGCGCGTGGTGCTGCGTGTCGAGCATAACTGGCTCGACGACGGCAGCATTGCGCACCGGATCGAAGCGCCCGGGCATCAATTGCCACCTCTAGCCAACTTGCTAGAGGGGCAGGCCGATTGGAGTGATCGCCTCGCTCGCATGAGCGCCAACTGTTCTTGGAGAAATCAAGGTGCGTGCTCGCGTGGCACCGCTAATTCTCCTGCGCTCCACCAGCCTGGCCGCTCTGCGTCCCTGGTGAGTTGGGTCATCGCCCCGGCCCGTCCTGCCTGAGTACACCTTCAAGAACTGAAAACAAAAGGAACATCTTATGCGCCAACCACAGGGCATCAGCCCTCAGGACTTTGCCGAAGCAATTCGCCAGTTCACCGACGTCGTCGGCAAGGAATGGGTCTTTACCAGTGACGAGGATCTGGACCTCTACCGAGATGCCTATTCTCCGTTCTGGGGTGAAGCAGAGGAGCGCATCGCCTCCGCAGCAGTCGCGCCCTCTTCCACCGAAGAAGTACAGGCACTGATGCGCATCGCAAACCGCTTCAAGATCCCGATGTATCCGATCTCGACCGGCAAGAACCTGGGTTACGGTGGTTCTGCCCCCAGCTACTCAGGCTCTGTGGTGCTCGATCTGAAGCGCATGAATCGCATCATCGAGGTCAACGAGAAACAGGCCTACTGCATCATCGAACCCGGCGTCAGCTACTTCGACATGTACCGCTACCTGCAGGAAAAAAAGATCAAGCTGTGGATCGATGTACCCGATCCCGGTTGGGGCAGCATGCTCGGCAATGCCCTGGATCGAGGCGCCGGATACACCGCAGCCCAATTCCGGAACCACTTCGATGCTCACTGCGGCATGGAAGTGGTACTGGCGGATGGGACACTGATGCGCACCGGAATGGGGGCTATGCCCGGCGCCAAGACCTGGCAGATGTACAAGTCAGGTTTCGGTCCATGGATCGACGGCATATTCAGCCAGTCCAACTTTGGGGTAGTCACCAAGATGGGCTTCTGGTTGATGCCGGAACCTGAAGCCTTCCTCAAGGGCGTCGTGCATATGCCGCGGTACAAGGACATGATCCCTTTCGTGGACACCATGACCCACCTCGAAAACTCGAAGATCTTTACCGGCTTCCCCGACTTCAATAGTCCAGTCCTCGGCACTCCAAGCCTAGCTGGCCTGCATGACTTCCTAGTTCATGGACCAGAACAACGGGATGCGGAGTACATGCAACTACTGCAACGCGGAGCAGCTCCAGAAGAGTATGAGGATTATGGTCGGCGTAACAAGATTCCATTCTGGACCTGCGCCTTCACCTTCTATGGACCAGAAAAGGTCATTCGCGCCCAGTGGGAATACGTACAAGAGAGTTTCCGCAAGGCAATCCCCGAGTCCACCTTCGAGGAAAAAGAGTTCTACAGCCTGCCGCTGACCGAAGAGCAGAAGCAACAGGTCCAGTACCCGGCGCAATTTGGAATTCCCAACCTGCGCACCTTTGCCATTGGTGCCCGCTCGAAATGGAACCCAGCACCACCGTCCGAAGGCCACGCCTGGTTCTCTCCAGTTATTCCGCGTGATGGCGCAGAGATCCTGCGCATCAACGAAGTATTGGGCAAAGCGGCCAAAGAACTCGGCGTACCGCTGGTTTTTGCCCTGAACGTCCCAGTGCCTTCGTGGGAGCGCAGTTTCACCTTCATCCTGCCCTTCTATATGACCAAAGACCCGAAGAAGAACAAGGAGACTCGCGAGACTTTCCACAAGCTGATCAAGCTCGCAGCAGAAAACGGATGGGGGGAATACCGCACAGCTCCGGCATTCCAGGATGCTGTGATGGATACCTACTCGTTCAACAATCATGCCCTGTTGCGCTTTCACGAAACGCTTAAGGATGCGATCGACCCCAACGGGATCCTATCCCCGGGCCGCTTCGGCATCTGGCCGAAACACCTGCGCAAGGAGAACAAGGCATGAAGCTACAGACCATCGTGATTCTGCTCGGCGTCTACCTGGCGCCCTCGCTCGGCGCATGGGCGGCAGAGGACGTCCAAGGCAAGCAGGTCTTCGAGAAATGGTGCCTGCCGTGCCATGGCAAAGGTACTCAGTATCCAGGAACTCTAGCCCTGGAGGCCCGCTACAAAGGCACGGTCCCCGGACCTCTTCAAGAACGCACCGACCTGACGCCCGAGTTGGTCAAGTATTTTGTCCGCCACGGCATTTCAGTGATGCCGTTCTTCCGTAAGACAGAGATCAGTGACACAGAATTGGAGGCCCTAGGCCGCTATCTGCAGAAGCAGCCAGCGCAGGCCGCTGCGCGACCGTGAGGAGGCCAACATGAAAATCGTCATTTTCGGTGCACTCGGTCGCGCCGGTCGCCACATCGTCCAAGAAGCACTTAAGCGAGGTCACGACGTCATAGGCGTTAGCCGCCAGCCTACGACGCAGAGAGAAGAGTCTATCCCTCGTCTGCAACTGGTACGGGGAGATGCTACCCAGACGGAAACCGTCGCCCAGTTGGTCGCCGGCGCTGATGCAGTAGTCAACTCTATCTCCCCCAGACCCAGTGCCGGCGGCCCAGCCTGCTCATTGGAGGATGCTGCCCGCGCACTGATCCAAGGGCTACGCACAGCTGGAGTCAAGCGCCTGCTGGTAGTCGGTGGTGCAGGTAGCCTGGAAGTAGCTCCAGGTATTCCACTGAAAAGTATGCCCGACTTCCCAACGGAGTACCTGCCGGAAGCTACGGCTCAAGGCAAGGCGTTGGAGCTCTACCGCAATGAGGCCGTTGATTTGGACTGGACCTATCTAAGCCCAGCAATCATTTTCGACGGAGATAAACGTACCGGTCATTACCGCATCACCGGCGACAGTCTACTCACCGACGCCGATGGCATCAGTACGATTTCGTTCGCCGATTATGCGGTCGCCACTCTTGACGAGCTGGAACGACCTCAGCACCTGAAACAGCGTTTCGGCGTCGCCTACTAACCCCCCCGAGCGGCCGGTTCTCCCGCGCTCCTTGCAGTTGCGTCGAGCCGGCCGCGCATTACCTGCAAGGAGTTATTTCCCATGCGTTATCGTCTTCTCGGCCAAACAGGCCTTTACGTTTCTGAGCTTGCTCTAGGCACCATGAACTATGGTGGTGCCGGGTACTTTGCCAACATGGGGTCTCTCGGCCAAAGTGACGTGAACAACCAAATTCGGCTGGCTTTTGATAGCGGAATCAACCTGATCGACACTGCCGATGTTTATTCCTTTGGTCAATCAGAGAGACTGGTTGGTCAGTCGATTCGCAACCTAGGTCTACCGCGCGATGAGTTAATTATCGCCAGCAAAGCGTTCGCCCGCATGGGTCCCGGGATCAATCAACTTGGACTGTCGCGGCACCACCTATTCAATGCCGTGGATGCCAGCCTTGAACGCCTGCAGGTGGACCACATTGACCTGTATCAGGTGCACGGCCTTGATCCTCTGACCCCACTGGAGGAAACGCTTTCCGCCCTCGATGACCTGGTGCGCTCCGGCAAAATCCGATACATCGGCCTGTGCAACATGCCTGCCTGGCAGATCATGAAGGCGAATGGACTCAGTAGACAAAACAACTG
The DNA here is from genome assembly GCF_001586155.1 of Pseudomonas citronellolis. NCBI lineage: Bacteria > Pseudomonadati > Pseudomonadota > Gammaproteobacteria > Pseudomonadales > Pseudomonadaceae > Pseudomonas > Pseudomonas citronellolis. Next base: position 2,927,072 of record NZ_CP014158.1, on the reverse strand, counting down.
GCAGCGCTTCTCCAGCGTACAGACCTACTATTCGTTGGCGGGGCGCGACGTAGAACGGGAGATTGTGCCTCTGATCAGAGATCAGTCCATGGGGATGCTTGTCTGGAGCCCACTGTCGGGAGGGCTGCTATCTGGCAAGTACCGAGCAGAGGGAACTCAAGGTCGTCGTAGCGGCGCCAACTTCCCACCGGTCTCACAAGAACGAGGGGACGCTTGTCTCCAAGCACTCGAAGCTGTAGCCGATCAGCATGATGGCGCCACCCTGGCTCAGGTAGCCCTTGCATGGCTGCTTTCGCGAAACGCCGTGAGCAGCGTGATTATTGGCGCTCGCACCTGCGAACAGTTGGAGGGCAACCTGGCTGCGACCAGCCTTGATCTAAGCCCAGAACAATTGGATTTGCTGGACCAAGCGAGCGAACTCCCAGCCGAATACCCGGGCTGGATGCTTGCTTTCAGCAGCCAAGACCGACTGACACCACCACAGCGCTAAGCTAGATATCCGCCTCCTCCCCCAGCAGGCAGCAGGGAGAGGAGGCAGATGTTCAGAATTGTGGCCAGCCGCGAAACCCCACGGGCAGTGCAATACAAGGGTAGCCTGGATATTGACATCCCTGCGGCATGCTTGTGTGTGGCGAGCGCGGTGTCTGATTAAGAATTAACACCAAGGCCAGCACAAACAGGGATAGACCACAGAACGTGGCGAGTATTGTTTTTGTTTTCATCGCTATGCTCTCGGCAATAGTTGAGGTTCAATTACATCTGCTGTTCCTCAGTAGAGAACCTATCTAAAGAAAGTTGTTAACGAAAATCCGCCGCCGGTCATTCGCGCCAATGCTTCGCGAGCAGAAGGAGATGACTAGGATGAAGATAAACGTCTGTCATTGATAACCTAAGGGCCCCTTCCTGGGATCCCTCAGGCAACATTAAGCATCGGAGGTAAGCCGGGCGACGACCGGAAGCCCTCATACCGAGTAGTCGACACCATCAGCCACCACTACCCTAGAGTGATTGATACTGCCATCCACATAGATCAGATGCCTAGGCAGAGGTACTTGATCTCAAGGTAGTCCTCGATACCGTACTTCGAACCTTCGCGGCCCAGGCCAGAGGCCTTGATACCGCCGAACGGCGCGACCTCGTTGGAGATCAGGCCGGTGTTGATGCCCACCATACCGTACTCCAGGGCCTCGGCCACGCGGAACACACGGCCCAGGTCGCGGGCGTAGAAGTAGGAGGCCAGGCCGAACTCGGTGTCGTTGGCCATGGTGATGACCTCGGCCTCGCCCTTGAAGCGGAACAGCGGCGCCAGCGGGCCGAAGGTCTCCTCCTTGGCCACCGCAGCGTGCTTCGGCACGTCGACCAGCACGGTCGGTTCGAAGAAGGTGCCACCCAGGGCGTGCGGCTTTCCGCCGGCAACGACCTTGGCGCCCTTGCTCACGGCGTCGGCGATGTGTTCCTGAACCTTGGCCACGGCCTTCGCGTCGATCAGCGGGCCGGTGGTCACGCCCTGCTCCAGGCCGTTGCCGATGTTCAGCTTGGCGACGGCGGCCTTGAGCTTCTCAACGAAGGCGTCGTACACGCCGTCCTGCACGTACAGGCGGTTGGCGCACACGCAGGTCTGGCCGTTGTTGCGGTACTTGGAGATCAGCGCGCCTTCGACGGCGGCATCCAGGTCGGCGTCGTCGAAGACGATGAAGGGCGCGTTGCCGCCCAGCTCCAGCGAGACCTTCTTGATGTCGTGGGCGCATTCGGCCATCAGCTGGCGACCGATTTCGGTCGAGCCGGTGAAGGTCAGCTTGCGCACGATGGGGTTGCTGGTCAGTTCGCCGCCGACTTCGCCGGCGCTGCCGGTCACCACACTGAACACGCCCTTCGGAATGCCGGCGCGCTCAGCCAGCTCGGCCAAGGCCAGGGCGGAGTACGGGGTCTGCGAAGCGGGCTTGAGGACCATGGTGCAGCCGGCGGCCAGGGCCGGGCCGGCTTTACGGGTGATCATCGCCGAGGGGAAGTTCCACGGGGTGATGGCCGCGGTGACACCGATCGGCTGCTTGATGACGATGATGCGCTTGTCCGGCTGGTGGCCCGGGATGGTGTCGCCATAGATGCGCTTGGCTTCTTCGCCGAACCACTCCAGGAAGGAGGCGGCGTAGGCAATCTCGCCCTTGGCCTCGGCCAGCGGCTTGCCCTGCTCGATGGTCATCAGGCGGGCCAGGTCGTCCTGGTTCTCGATCATCAGCTCGAACCAGCGGCGCAGCTTGTTGGCGCGCTCCTTGGCGGTCAGCGCGCGCCAGGCCGGCAGCGCGCGGTCAGCGGCCTCGATGGCACGACGGGTTTCTGCAGCGCCCATCTTCGGCACGCTGCCGATGATCTCGTTGGTGGCCGGGTTGTTGACCTTGATGGCCTGGCCACTGTCGGCATCCCGCCAGGCGCCATCAATATAGGCTTGCTGACGAAACAGCTTAGGATCTTGCAACAGCATGAGATACCTCTAGCGCCCCCTGACACAGGGGGCGCATATATCAATGGGAAAGACTGTGTGCCTGAAGTTCAACAGCATCCCTACGGACCTGTAAATCAGTCCCTACTTCCGTAGACTCTTTCGAGCACTCACTAATTGGCAAACGTACCTGAGGCTTGAGCAGGAAGCTGGCCAGTGCCGGCAGCAGAATCAGCGCACCTAGCATGTTCCAAAGGAACATGAATGCCAGCAGGATACCCATGTCAGCCTGGAATTTGATTGGCGACAGGGCCCAGGTGGCCACACCAATGGCAAGGGTGGCACCAGTGAGCAACACTACACGCCCGGTGAACAGCAATGACCGGTAGTAAGATGTGGACAGTGATTCGCCATTGCGCAAATGAACCAGCAGGATGCTCAACACGTAAAGTGCATAGTCGATGCCGATGCCTACACCAAGCGCAATCACTGGGAGCGTTGCGACCTTCACGCCAATGTTCAGCCAGACCATCAACGCCTCTGCAAGAATCGACGTAAGGATCAGCGGCAGGATTGCGCAAGCTACGGCCCGCCAGGAGCGGAACACGATGAAGCACAGCAGGACCACCACCCCATAAACCCAGAACAGCATTTCGCGGTTGGCTTTCTTAACGACAATGTTGGTTGCGGCTTCAATCCCCGATGAGCCTGCAGCCAACTTGAACTGCTGCTCCGCAGTGTTGTTCTGGGCAGCAAACTCCTCAACTATCTTTACCACCCCATCCAAGGTCTCAGCCTTATGGTCGGTAAGGAATACCCGCAGCATAGACATGTCGCAAACTTGACTGACCAATGTCAGGGGGGCGTATTTGACTAGGTTATTGATAACCGCCTGGTTAGGTATGAGACCGATCCACTTCGGATTACCCTCCGTGAGTTGCCCGGTCATAGTGCTGATGAAGGAAGCAAATGAGTCGGTAGCAGCTACGCCTGGCTGCTGGCGCAGCTGCCACTCGAGACGGTCGATCTTCTCCAGCAGCTCATAGCTCATGCACTGCCCCGCGGGGGAAGTCACCATAACGATGAAAACGTCGCTCGCATTACCGAAATGCGAAGTGATGTAGGCGTTGTCCTTATTGTAACGAGAGTCGGTACGCAACTCAGGGGCACCCGGGTCAAGATCGCCGATCTTCAAATGATGGCCGACTATAGAGCCCACGATACCGAGCACAAGCGCAGCCACCAGAGTCGGTGCAGCTACCTTACGCCGTGTGAACAGGTCCAGAAAACGCCAAAGCGGATGTCGAGCACCTCCGCTCATATCAGCCTGTTCATTACGCAAGCTGCGTACGGCCGCGCGCTGTCCCACGCCCACATAACTGAGGATGATAGGTAGCAGAATCAGGTTGGTGAAAACCAGAAAAGCCACACCTATGCTAGCGGTGGTCGCCAGTTGGCGTATCACTTCGATGTGGATCAGCAAAAGCACTGCGAAGCCCACAGCGTCACATGCCAGCGCCACCAGTCCTGCCATGAACAAACGTCGGAACGTATAACGCGCAGCAACCAGACGATGGGTGCCACGGCCAATATCCTGCATGATGCCATTCATCTTCTGAGCCCCATGGCTCATACCGATAGCGAACACGAGGAACGGCACCAGAATAGTATAGGGATCCAGTTCGTAGCCAAGTAGCCGAAGCATGCCCAGTAGCCAAAGAACAGCGATTACGGAACACAACAACACCACCAGCGTGCTACGGATGCAGCGGGTGTAGTTATAGACCAGAAGCCCGGCAATCAGGATAGCAATGGCAAAGAAAACCAGTACCTGACCCAGCCCATCGATCAGGTCGCCAACTACTTTAGCGAAGCCAACCATGTAAACGCCGATGGCATCGCTCTGATACTTGGCTCGTATTTGTTCAAGCTTACGGCTGAACTCGCCATAGTCGAGTGGTTTACCCGTTTCGGTATCGATATCCAATAACGGCACCAGCAGCATGCTCGACTTGAAGTCAGGAGCAACGATGCTGCCTATTTCACCGGAGCGCTCGATGTTCAAGCGCAACCGTGCGAGAGCCTCAGGCGAACCATCATAGTTGGAATCAATGACCTGTCCCGCCTCGATACCCACTTCGGTAATCCCGCGCCAGCGCATCGTGGGTGTCCACAGCGACTTCATATACGGTCGATTGACCCCCGCAAGCAGATAGACCTCGTCGCTGATTTTCTGCAACGTAGCTAGGTATCCTGCATCAAGGATGCTGCCCTTGCGATTCTCTACGACGATCCGCATGACATTTCCCTGTCCCGCCAAATCATCCTGGTGAGCAGTGAAGTTCTGCACGTAGGGATGATCATTGGGAATCATCCGCAGGAAGTTCGCGTTCAGCTTGAGGCCAGGGAACTGCGCGACGAAGAACGCCGTCAGAAGTAGGCAAAACAACAATACCCATGCCCTGTGGTTGAACAACAACCGTTCCAGACGCGAGCCCGAGGTGCGATCGAAGTCCTTCAAATTGGCGATGACGGGCGCTTCTTCGTGAGTGGATTGCATCAGGTGTTACTCCTTGGAAGCAGAATCGGCCAAGGTAGCCGCAGGAATCTGCACAATGCCGGCAAGGCTGGAGAGAACGACGTCCCCATGAGTGGTCTCGACCGCACCGGTCAGTGGCGCCCCCCATTCGAACGCAAGGGTTCGGAAGTCCCGTCCATTGTCATGACTGAGATGGATACGTCCGGACTGGTCTAGGAGCAGGACATCTCCATTGCTACGCAGAAGCGCTGCATTGAAGGTCGCACTATGGCTATCGGGAATATTGGACTTCTGCCAACTACCGCCGGCGTCTTCCGAAACGAAGGCATTTCCGCGCAGGCCATAAACGAGCACCCGCCGCAGGCCCATGGGTAGTAAACCGAAATAGCTTCCGTCATAGGGCGATGAACGAGCCTGGAGGCTCGCATTAGCATGATCAGCGCTCAGCAGCAGACCTTGTTCACCTGCGGCCATGAGCGTTCCAGCCACCCTCTTCAGGGCGTAGACATGCATGCCATTAGGGTTCTGCAATTCCTGAGAATAAGCTTCCCAAGTCAGGCCTGCGTCTGTGCTACGTAGTGCCAGGTTGAAAGCACCGACGACCGTTATGGTGTTCTTGTCTTCGATCAGCAAATCCAAGAATGGCTTGTCCGGACCGTCGGCTACCAAATCCTCGGCTCTGCTCAGCAAATCCTCGCGTGCAGTCTGGTCCAAGGAAGCAGCCTGATGCTTGGCATACTCCTGCATCAACGCTGCAGCACCGATTCCGTCCAGTTGCTTCTGCCAACTCTCACCACCATCGCTGCTGTGCAGAACGACTCCCATCTGCCCTACAACCCAACCATTGCGCTCATCGGCGAAGGCAACTGCAGTCAGGTTCACGTTTACTGGAACTTTGGCACTTCTCCAGCTTTGACCATCATCGTCTGAGAGGGTGATGGTCCCATGCTCACCAACAGCAATAAGCCGCTTGCCGGCTCGCGCGATGGCAAGCAGCATCGCTCGCTCCGGCCTGGCAGCCTGGACAGCCGGTTGTTCAAGTCGCTTTAGGGCAGCCACATGAATGGGATCGGAGTCGACAATCTGAGCATTCGTCATGGGAGCTGCGAATGCAGCCCCCATAATGACCGCCCCTGCAACCAGCCATTGGAGGTCAAGACGTTTCATGCGTATCACCTGCACTGGATTCAGCGAACGCCGGAACGCTCTAGTTGCTGGGGAGTAAACATCTCGGCGGCAAGCGGTTTGAAGTTCACCTCGCCACCATCGTTGAGAATGTTCATTGCGGTATAGTCGCCAGCCTGCAGGTTGTAGACAAACATTGCTACGCTGAGATTGACCGGCGCCTCAGGGCAAGTCAGCAGCGGAAGCTGGAATGTCTTCCAGAGTTGATTCTTGGCATCCCACAGGTCACTGGCGAGAATGGTCCAGCTGTCCTCATCGATGTACATGCGCCGCTTCGGCACCACGTGGCGCGCACCTGGTTTCAATGTTGCTTCTACCACCCAAACACGGTGTAGCTCCCAACGCATCAGCGCCGGATTCACATACTTCTCGCCGATCAAATCGTTGGCTGGGGCATAGGACATGTTGTTGTCGTTATAGGGGACATACATCTCCTGTCGGCCAATCAGCTTCCACTGATAACGATCAGGTGCCCCATTGAAACCCCAGCTGTCGTCGAAGTTGGTCAGGCCTGAGCTGAAGTTGTTCGGCACGTCGTACTGTACGTTAGGCGCCTTGCGCAACCGGCGCTGCCCAGTCAGGTAAGCCCAAGCATTTACCGGGGTATTGATCTGGTCATTCGGGGCGTGCACCAACTGCTTCTCGCCCGCCGAATACGCGGGGGCAGTGGCCGTTACCAAGGTCGCGCCCCAGAGCTTGTGATCCCAGGGATCTTTGCGATCGTTCGGGTATCCGTGTGGCGTGGTGACTTCCAGAATGTTGCCCGCTGTGAGCGCCCGCTTGCCGCTCGAGGAGACGAACCAGGTATTGCCTTTGACGGTGCTATCGGAACCGCGCCAGTTCCATTGCACGTTGAAGATGGCCTCATCACCATTCTGAGGAATAGGGAAAGGAATGCCGCCGGCGTAGGTATCCCGGTTGAGTACTTGGTTGGTCAGTGTAGTGCGGGTCGCATTCTGCTTCGTGCGATCGTAAATGAACTGAGGAGCCGCTGCCGTACGGTGGCTGGGATATACATCCAGACGATAGCCTGGATAAGTCTTCAGCATCTGCACAGTACCGATTGCCAGCTTTCCGGCGTACTGATCGACATTGGCGGCCGTAATGCTAAACAGCGGCTTCTCGTCAGTGAACAGCTTTGGCGGTAGGTTCGGATTTTCCTTAGGAGCCGAGTTGGTCAGGCCTCCGGTCCAAGCAGGAATCGAGCCATCGGCATTACCCGCCTTTATTGCCCCCATTGGTGTCAGATCATTGCCCAGACGCCCAGCTTCAGTCTCACTTACTGCGGCAAAAACATGCAGAGGAACGGCGGTAGTAACACACAGGGCAAGCAGAGCGAACTTCTTGTTGTATTTCATGGCACATCTCCCATCAGAACGAGTAGGCAGCGTTCAGCAAAACAAAATCGCGGTCGTGGTAGGCGTTGTTGTCGTCATCGCCGAGGAACTTGGTGTAGCTGATGCCACCCCGAAGGTTGCCGGCGTACTTGAAGTTGAGAGCAGCAGTCACATCGCCACCGTGAGCAGCGCCGGTCACGTTGAAGCCCGGATCTATCGCCGACTTGCCGGTAAAGTTGTAGCCCAGGGTGATCGGGCTACTGATATCGATGGACGGCAGCGCCTGATACCAAGTTGGCTCGAAGACTCCACGGAAACCTGCAGCCGTGCGGACGGTGTTGTCTTTGTCACGTAGATCACCATTCTCGGTCACCTTGTACAAATGGTTGGCGCCAAGTTCAGCAGTAAGTTGAGAGGTGTCCCACAGCGACACTCGAGGCAAGATCCAGATAGTCGAAACCTGAGCATGAATGGTCTGGCCAACTGCATAGCCCGGGTGATGGTTGCCATCGATGCGTTGATCGTCCACGACCAGCAACTTGCTGGCATCACTGACCAAAGGCATGTTGTCGCGGAACGAGATCTCACCAGCCACGTTCGCATCTCCAACCTTGGTAGATGCACTCAAGCCAAACAGCTTGATGTCTTCGGGATAGACGAACAGGTATTCGTCAGGCACCACGACGCCAGGAGCCACCGTTGAGGCGTGCAGAAAGACCTGGGGAGTCTTGGCGTGATAATTCAAGAAATAAGCGCCGTAATCCCAGTCCCGATCGAAATCACGGTACTTCAATGCCAAGCCCCACTGACCACTGTTGCGAGCTTTGATGTCATGGCCGTGCGGCACACCGAATCCGGGTGCAAGCAACAAGCTCTCCCCTCCCTTGAACACCATGTCACCGACACTCCAGTAAGTGCCGGGAGCCGCTACCCGAGTCTGCTCGTATTCGAACTGGTAGTAGCCCTCTACAGACAGGTTGTCAGTCAGCGAAAGCGCCATCGACAACTGGTTCACTGGCATGAAGACCTCTTTGGCCAGGGTACTGGGCACAGAGAGGGCCTTGTTCGCATCGTTCGGCGCCTGGCCGTTAGAAATGCCGTTGGTGACCATGAACAGGCTTTCACCCCAAAGCAGCGTGTGTTGGCCAAGGCGCCAGGAGAGGTAGTGATCGCCGAGATCCATGCCGCTGTGGATGAAGGCATCGAGCACCTCCAAATTACGCCCCGCCTGAACCTTCGCGTCCTCAGTGAAACTGTGGTTGTCTACCGAGGTCATGTTGTAGGTATCTGCCGCGATCGAGCGATGGTCACGGTTATAGACGTTGTCGTACCAGCCTGCCGCACTGATACGGAAGCCGCTATTGGCCTGATCTTTCAGCGTGAAATCGAACTCGGAGAGAATGTCGAAACGATTACTGATCAAGTCATGCTTATTGAATGCCGCATCGCTATCGTTGGTGTTCAGGTTGCTAGTATTGAATGTCGACGGTGCCTCAGTACGCTGACCGATCTGATACTTCACCGTGTTATCCCAGCGGATCTGGTAGTTATCGTTATCCGCAAGTTGAGCAGCCTGAGCCTGACCGACAGCGCTGGCGGCAAGCGCGGAGATAATGCTTGCAAGGGCAGTGCGGCAGATTCGTTGTTCTTGTTTTGTCATTTCTTTCTATACCTACGGTAGCGGTGGCAACGAGGTTGAAATGCGGGCGCAGCCAGCCTCTGACAGATCACCGAAGGCGACCTGACTGTACGTGCTGGAGAGGAACCTAGGGGCGACTAGTAGTGTTCGGACAATTCGCGGCCTTGCATCCCAATGGGGGAGCAATCCAGGCGAGAACGAGTCACGACGGAGTTTTGAGGCGTCGGCAGAACGGCGCTTGCGGCGCCATCGGACAGGCGCGCAAAGAGGCATGGTGGGGAAGCTGTCATGTCCTGTTTTCCTTGTAGTTTCTGGACAGACCAAGCATCGAAGCTTGGGCACGCTCTCCCCCGACAACAGACCTCGAGGAAGGCATGACCTTACAATCACCCAATCCTTAGCAGTGCTCTCCTATCGAAAGATAGAGCAAAGATAGTTGCCAGCCTCCAAGTCGCTCATCCGTGCTCAATCAGAAGCTGCGCAAGGTAACCTCCAGCTTGCCCCGGAGGCGTATCGACACGATGAATCAAGGTGAAGGACTGGGTACCAAGCTGGCGGATTGGCGCCTTCAGACGTACTAGGCGCCCTTGCTGCAAATCTTCCTCGACTCGGTGTAACGGCATGTGCCCCCAACCGAACCCGGAACGCAACAACGCCAACTTAGTATCAAGGTCAGTGACCCTCCAGGTGCGTACGCCGCTGATAGCCAACGGCCACCCATGAGTCAACCCACTGGAATCATCGAGAATCAGCTGTAAATGCTCACGCAGAACAGCCATTGACGGAGCCTTCGAATAGACCGCCAACGGGTGATCCGGCGCTGCGACTGGAACCATTTGCAGATAGCCGAAATCACGCGGTTCGATATCATCTGGCCAGTCATGGAACAGACCACTGATGCCCAACACACAGGTACGCGATTCAACCAATTGCAGCACCCGCCCCAAAGGGCCGCTTTCTATACGGAGCGCAACCCCAGGAAACTCGACAGCAAAGCGGCCAAGCAAGGTCGCCAATCGCTCGACCGGATAAAGCACATCGACCGCCAGGCTGACCTCCCCCTCCAGCCCTCTGCCCAGACTTTCCACCCCAGCCCTCAGCTCATCTGCAAGTAGACACATGCGCCGAGCATAAGCCAGCACAACCTCTCCATTCTCAGTGAGGATCGGCCTGCGCTTCCCACGCTCGAACAACGTTAGGCCAAGCTGGGCTTCCAAGTTGGCGATGGTGTAACTGATCACCGGTTGCGTCCTTTCTAGACGGCGAGCTGCCGCGGAAAACGAGCCGCAATCCACTACCTCGGCGAGAACCCGCAACTGATCGAGCGAAGGCGCTGACATATAGATACCTTGAATAGTTTAAATAGCTTTTACCTGGCTTATCTCTATACATCCACCTCCCTATGCTTCCACCAGACACTGTTCCAACTGGTACAGGGTTTCCACAAGAACAAGCGGAGCACTCGAATGACCAGATATCCGGTACTGCCTCTCGGCCTGACACAGGAGGTCTTTGGCCAAGCCATTGACGCCTTCCGACTATTACTCGGTACTACTCAAGTGATCACCGAAGCGCAGAGGCTGGCACCCTATCGCAAAATCATGTTGCCCCACGACGAAAATGACTACGCCGCCTCTGCAGTGTTGCTACCCGACTCAGTTGAGCAGGTACAAGGCATCATGAAAATCTGCAATCGATTCAAGGTGCCGGTTTGGCCAATATCCACTGGGCGTAATTTCGGTTACGGCTCAGCAGCTCCAGGAGAGCGCGGCCAAGTTGTTCTCGATTTAAAACGCATGAATCGAATCCTCGAAGTCGATGCGCAGCTATGCACCGCACTGGTGGAGCCAGGAGTCACTTACAAGCAACTGCAGGACTACCTAAAGGAGCGCGATATCCCGCTATGGCTGTCCTTCCCCGCCCCGGGCCCAATCGCAGGTCCAGTTGGTAACACACTGGAACGCGGAGAAGGCAACACGCCCTACGGCGATCACTTCAACAGTGCCTGTGGCATGGAAGTAGTACTAGCCAACGGCGAAGTGCTACGCACCGGCACCGGCGGACTGGTCAACTCGAACTCCTGGCAAGTGTTCAAATACGGTTTCGGTCCCTATCTGGACGGTCTCTTCACCCAATCCAACTTCGGCGTAGTCACTAAGCTCGGTCTTTGGTTAATGCCTGCTCCAGCCGGCCATCGCACGGTGATGGTGCAGTACGACGAGGAACAGTTAGAAACCGCCATCGACACTCTCGCACCATTGCGCATCGCCGGCCACATCCCCAACGTCGGTGTAATGGCCAACGCCACTATCGCACTGACCTCAGTAAAGAACCGCCATGAGATCTACCAAGGCACCGGAGCCGTACCACAGGACATTCTCCGCGCCGAGGCGAAGAAGGTCGGCTTGGCCGACTGGAATATCATCTTCACTCTATATGGCAACGAAGAGCGCATAGCCGCTGACTACAAGCTGGTTAGCCAAGCCTTCGAGCACACAGGCGGTCGGGTGATCCCCGATATTCATGACCCGATGCAAGTAAACGAACTATCACTCGATGCCTTTCGCCTATACAACTGGCGCGGCGGTGGAGGCTCCATGTGGTTCTCTCCGATCTGCCCGGCTCGCGGCCGCGACTTTGTCGAGCAGACACGCTTGGCCCGCTCGATCTATGAGGAGTTCGGCTTCGACTACATGTCCGCCCCAGCCCTCAGTGGACGCGCCTTGCATCATGTCATGCCACTGGAGTACGACCGTACTGACGCCGAGGAAACTCGTCGCGCACATATCTGCTTTGAGGGGCTGATGAGTGAGTTCGCCAAACGCGGCCATGCCGTATACCGCACCGGCATTGGCTACATGGATAAGTTGGCAGACGCCTATGGACCTGTAAAGAAAGAGGTCAACCGCGCAATCAAGCGAGCACTCGACCCAAACGGCATTCTCGCCCCAGGCAAGTCCGGTATTCGCTTGTGAGGAACGACAACATGAGAACAACCACCATCCATCGTTGCCGAATTGTGTCGCCGACCAGACAGCCCCTCTTAGCATGCTTGCTAGCACTCAGTGCCACGCCCCTACCCGCCCTGGCACAACGCAGCGCGGAACAGGTCTGGGTTGACACCTGCGCCTACTGTCATACCACCCAAATCGGCCCGGAGCTGCGCGGTCGACAACTGCCGACCGCGATGATCCAGACCTTTGCTCGTTATGGAGTACGGCAGATGCCAGCATTTCGTGAAAGCGAGATCAGCGATGCAGAGTTGGCCACTCTCGCCGAGTGGCTCAACCACCAGCCGTCTCCTACCAATGAGGAAAAGCCCCATGCAGCGCCGTGACCTGATACGCGGTGCGTTGCTACTTGGCAGCGGCGTGCTAGTAAGCGGACAACCTTTGGCTAGTCTGGCCTGGACGAAAACACAAACCATGCCACTAATCACCCTGCTCGAAGACAGCATGAACATAGACAGCCTGATCACCGAGCGAGACAAGACATCCAGCAAACATGGTGAAGTCTGGCGCCTGCCCATTGACAAGTTGCTGCAACCGGACGACTACCTCGCCCGCCTACATAACAGAACTGGTACTCAACTGCGCAGCTTGCTGGGTGCCGCCAATCACTGCCTACTGCTAGACACCCTACGCTTGCATGGTGCAGAACTACATGCCGAACAGCGAATCGCAGCGCTTCCTGGCGCACCACGCTATGTCCTATATGCCACTCTCTGACGAGCACTACCGATGATTCGCTATCTATCTCTACCGCTTTCCGCCCTACTGCTTTGTGCCTGTCTTGATGCCCAGGCCGACACTGCTGCGAACAAGCAGCTAGCACTCGACTTTACTAACCTTGCCTTCACGAAAAAACAGCTGCATCAGGCCTTCGAACAGTACGTCGCACCAGACTACATCCAGCATAATCCGCAAGCGGCAGATGGAGCCAAGGCAGCGATCAAGTTCCTCGAAAAATTTCAGGAACAGTTCCCGAACTCCAGCTATGAAGTCCAGCGCTCTGCCAGCGAGGGAGACTTGGTCTTCCTACACGTCCATGCTCGGACCACTCCCGAAGATCTCGGCGTGTCCATAGTTGACATATTTCGGGTAACGAATGGCCGGATCGTCGAACACTGGGACGTAATTCAACCGATACCGGAACAGGCAGTGAGCAAACATCCAATGTTCTGAAGCCGCTTACTAACTAAACACCGCTCAGCATACGAATATGCTGAGCGGCATCGGCTTTGGTTAAATCAGGCTTTTTCTGTAACCCGCAATAGTTGCGACTGCGACTCTTCCTTGATCAGTTTGTCGAGCACCCAACGCAGTTGGGACAACGCATTGTCGAAAGCAATCGGTACCTGCTTCGCATCAGGTGTCAGCTTCAACACACGAGCCTGAGCCTCAATCATCTGACGATCTTCTTCGAAAGCCATACGAGCAATTGCGATCATACCGTCAGCCAGTTCCTCGCTGCAGCCTGCCAAGGCGTGTTTGTAAGGGGCCCAGGAGAAAAAGTAGCGAGAAGTATCGCCGGTAACGGGAGTGATTGCCTGACAGGTGACATCGTGAGTCACCGGCTCCATTCCACTCGGCTCCTCACCATTAAACTTTTCGAGTGCGCCTTTCGGGAATCCATAGGATCGCATCACCATGACGCCAGGTACCAAGTAGTCATAAGTGCTGAAGAGGTCCATCGTATCGCTGTCGACAACTTCGCGAATATGATTCGGGATCGGTTGATTCGGTAGCCAGCGCTGAACTCGGACACCCCGCTCCAAGCGAGTCACCTTCGGACGAACATGAGCCCAGTCGGAGCCAACACCGAAGCTTTCAGGATGCAAGAAGAACAGGTGCGAGAAATCCAGCAGGTTGTCATTGACCAACTGGTAGTTGGCCTCGTACTCAATGCTTCCGGAGCGGAAGATCCAATTGGGATCATCAAGGGCAACTGCCGGCGGAATCAGCGCAGGATCAGCCTTGGCTGGGTCCCCCATCCATACCCACACCCAACTGTGTTGTTCGATTACGGGGAAACTACGAACGCAAGCCTGCGGTGGAATGCTGTCCTGTCCTGGCACTTCCACACACGCACCGGAACTGTCGAACTTCAGTCCGTGGTACATACAGCGCACTGCATCGCCTTCCTTGCGGCCAATCGAAAGCGGTGCGGAACGATGGCAGCAGCGGTCCTGGAGCGCTGCAATGCTTCCATCCTGCTTGCGGAAGAAGACAATCGGCTCGTCGATGATAGTCCGAGCTAGCAGGCCTTCAGGCTCGATTTCATAATTCCAGGCAGCGACATACCAGCAGTTGTGCAGGTACATGGATATCTCCTCTGAGTCTTGTTGTTGTTCCGCAGCAAGCGCCACGACGAGGTCAGAATAAGAGGAGTAAACGTCACCATCTATGATAGATTGAGCCCAATTTCGGCTCATTCCATCACTTCTGGAGCGCTAATGGATCTACTTGGAGAGGTCTTGCTGTCGCTGAAGGTGAAAGCCAACTCCGGCGGAATCTATTCCCTAGGATCGACATGGGGGCTTGATGTGCCGGCCACCTCCGCGGAGTACGCCTTTGCTCTTTGCTGCATAGACACGCCAATGTGGATCCTGCCTCAAGGCGCGCCCCCGCTGCTCCTTCGGCCAGGAGATTCAGCTCTATTGCTGCATGGGGCCGGATTTCGGATGGCATCGTCTCCAGATGCCGACTGCATCAACTTGCATGAATACTGGAGCAGCCACAACCTGCCAATATTGACCCCAGAGTCCCGGCAAGGGGCCCCAGTTGCAGGTTTGGCCCTTGGTGATGAACCGAGGGAGAAGCGCATGTTGACTCTCGCTTTCGTACTGCATGGAGACGGTAACAACCCTCTCCTCCGCTCGCTCCCATCAATGATTCTGCTAAGGGACAGTGCAAGTGGTCTATTCCCCTGGATTTCAACGCTCGTGACCTTTCTTGCCAACGAAACCACCGCAGCAAAGGCAGGCTACTTGGCAACCGCAACCCACGTGGCCGAACTGATCTTGACCAGTTTCATTCGCGCCCACGCCCTATCAGTGCCACCAGATAGTACCGGCTGGCTTCGTGGCATGGCAGACAAGCGTATACGTCAAGCACTGGCATCAATCCACACCCACCCCGGTAAGCCATGGACTACCGAGAGCCTCGCAGAGGAAGCTGGAATGTCTCGCTTCACCTTCGGTCGCCGCTTCACCAAGCTGGTTGGCCAGTCGCCAATTGAGTACTTGATTGACTGGCGTATGCAAGTAGCCGCCGAGCAGTTGTTGGAAGGGCAGCACTCTGTTGCTCGTATCGCGGAAGAGGTTGGATACCAATCGGAAAGAGCCTTCCGAGAGGTATTCAAGAAGAGATTTGGTCACCCACCTCTGCGTTATGCCAAAAAGCAACGAGGCTCGACTACTGACCTTTAAGCCACTTCGAAAGGCTGGCCGATACTCCACCGCCAGCCAGCCTATGCCTCAGAATGAGAACAGACACTCAGTCTGCCAGTCCGAGCAAGCTCCCCCCGTCGATTACAATCTCGCTCCCGGTGATAAACGACGATGCCCCTGATGCAAGCAATAATGCCAGCCCTTTAATCTCTTCAGGGTCCGCTACCCGATGCTGAGGATTTGATGACTCCAAGAGCTGTCTTGTCTCGGGGTCACGCACATGCCCATTAGCAATGTTAGTTGCAAAGGCTCCAGGCGCCATTGCGTTTACTTGGATATTGTAACGCGCCAACTCCAATGCAGCCTGCCTCATAAGATGTGACGCGGCAGCTTTGGCCGCAAAATAGGAGGTACCTACGCCACCAATATTGCAGAAACTAGCAACAGATGTGGTAACAACAATCTTGCCACTCCCCTGAGGCTTCATATGCCTAGCAGCTTCTTGCAGCGTGTGTAAAACCCCGTCCAAATTAATACCTAGATACTTCCGCCAGTGCTGATCGGTAATATTTTCCAGAGCACCCTCGACACTCCGACTACCATCTCGAGCGATAAATCCCTCACCAACATCCACCCCTGCATTAGCAAACACAACATCTAATCGTCCATGTGTCGTGTGGACATCATCGAATGCTGCAGCCACAGAGACTCGAGAGCTGACATCAAGCCTCTTCCCTTCAACAGAGAAGCCCCTGGCGCGAAGCCGATCAACAACTAAAGCAAGACGTTGACTGTCGACATCCCCCAGGATCACGGTAGCCCCATTTTCTGCCATCGCCTCTCCACATGCTAAGCCAATGCCACTGGCCCCACCAGTAACTATGCAGACCAAGCTCCTCACATCAAACAACTGCTCAGCGCTCATGCCTCTCTCCTTTTCTCGTGCGCAAAGCATGAGCAAAGCGTCTCTGAGCTCTAAAGATCACCTATCTATCGGCAGTAACATACACACCCCTCACAAAAGCAGAGCTTTCGGGGACGAAGCGTGAGCATCCCATGATGTTGACAAAGACAGCCAAGATATTTCCAATTACTGCTTATAATTAAACTGGTTAGATGGTGATCTACACCTTGTCACATGATCAGAAAATGGATTACAGCGACACGTCCCTAAGCATCATAATGCCACTATCCACATGGGGTGATCAGCATGACCATCCAGAGCCTCTCTGGTACACGCCGAAATAGAGGAGACTGTGAAACTCGCTCAAGCAGAAATGTTTACTGCCAACATAAAATGCTCTATACGATAGGCCATTCCTATCTCGGCGCGTAAGGCTTCAGACCCAACGCAGGACCTTTCTTGCTTAGCAGCTTTCTAACGCGCATGGCAAAAAGCCACCAATCGGAGAATCCTGCAGTTCATCCTAGTAACGGCCTCCTAGGAGTGGCATAGGATCAATAACATATTTTGTAGTCACCCGCACGGAAGCCACTATAAGCACACCAGCAACTGGCAAGAACTTAGCGGGAGGTCTACTCAAGGAACTAACGGGAGACGGCTGGCATGCAAGAGCACCACAATCCACTTGCCAAGCTGTACTATCGTCCAATCGAAGCAGCTTTACGCTGGTGCAACCTGATAGCACATGAAGCCCAGATACTGGAAAACTCTTGGCAGTGCCCTGCATTGCTAGCTCGTACCTTTCCGCAATGGCCATGCCTACATGCCAATACAGAGAAAATCTTCGATGCAGTACGAAATCACGAGCTGCCTTACGGCTGTCTTGGCACGTCCGTCCCCATGGGAACAGATGTTGAATACACATTATTGACGGTACGCCACACAGACTTGAAGAGCTGGATGTCAGTCCACTATCCCGACCAGCGACCGGCATTCCTCTTCGAACAGTCCCCCGCTATTCACTATGAGCTCAAGATTGGCTCCTACCTCGCGCTACAGGCCGATCGAGATGCACTCCAACTGCAACTCGACAAAATTCAGACAGCCTATCGCGAGCTTCTGAGCGAACTACAGTCTGTCGGACTCGAGCGAGAAAGCCTCAAAGCTCTCCTCAAATCGCAAGGAAAGCTCAGCAACCGTAGCGAACAGGTCTATCTCCATATCATTGGCACCATGCTCTCCCTGCTGCTGGGAAGCTCCCCATCCGGAAAACCACACTCTGTTTTCCGCAATCAATCAGCCATCGTTTCTGCGCTCATCGCCTACTTCGACAACGTCCCTGGAATTACTAAGCGTACCTTGGACGAAAAATTTGCTGCAGCAAAGCGCAGTCTTTCTGACATCTGAGAATTGTTGCACTGCAATCCCAACTATTGCAGCGCAATGACTTCACCGTACACATGCTATTGACTGGCCTCCACTTCCCTTCATGCGCTATCGAGCGCCGAGGAGTGATGCCATGGACCATCCAGTTACTACGCAGTCAGCCGAACGCCACATCATGCGACGCGAAGAGGTAGAACGGATAACTGGTTTTAAACGTGCGCATATTTATAACCTGATGAAACAAGGAAAATTCCCCAAAGCCAGGCGAATAGGGCTACGTGCAGTAGGTTGGGACTCTATGGAAATCGCACAATGGATTTCTGAACGCCTCACAGAAAAAGCTTAACGCCGAACAACAGTTTGCGAGAAACATGCAATGCAAGTGATCGCCATCATCTCGACCAAAGGCGGCGTGGGGAAAACCACAGTGGCAGCCAACTTGGGCGGATTCATTGCCGATGCCGGCTTGCGCGTACTGCTAGTCGACCTAGATGTACAGCCCACGCTGTCCTCTTACTACGAGTTGACTTACCGCGCCGCCGGCGGCATCTACGAGTTGCTCGCCTTCAACGAGCGAGCCTTGCCGCAACTAGTATCGAGTACAACCATCACAGGCCTCGATCTGGTTTTGTCCAACGACGAGCACCAGCAGTTGGGCTCCTTGTTGCTCCACGCCGCAGATGGCCGGCTACGCCTGCGTAACCTGCTTCCCCTATTTCAACCGCACTACGACCTGCTGCTGATCGATACCCAAGGCGCACGTAGCGTCATATTGGAGATGGCCATGTTGGCCGCCGATATGGCCATCTCCCCTATCACGCCGGAGATTCTCGCGGCACGCGAACTACAACGAGGCACGCTGCAACTGCTCGACGCCATAGCCCCGTATCGCTATCTGGGTATTGAGCCCCCCTCACTGCAGTTGCTGATCAACCGAGTGCCTGCCATTTCATCGAACGCAAGGCTGGTTCAGCAAACACTGCGGCTTATCTTCCGCGAGCACAGCGAGGTCAAGGTACTGGATACGGAGATACCTGCCACTGAGACCTTTCCGCGTGCCGCGACATCCGGCCAACCAGCACACCGGATCGAGTATCGGCGGCCATGGGGACGCCAGGCGCCTGCTGCACTGGAAACCATGCGAGCTCTGGCTATCGAGCTTTGCCCACAGTGGCAGGAACGGTTTCTCGGCGTGACCGGGCGAGTCACTGGCAGGCCTCCTCATGCCGAGCGCTCATGACCTTTGCCAGTGCAAGAAATGGCTACTCCGGCTCGTTGAGTTCGCACTGGACAAAGGCCGGGAGGTACGCCATTGCCCGATTGGGGGAGTGCTACTGCGTAAGCACGACCTACCACTGATTTTTACCTACATGGCAATGGGCAAGACTTCCTACCTCCTACGAACTGACAGCAAGCGCTACCGGTCGGGAGGTTGGAATGGCTAACCTCACGTCGCAGGAACTCGCCAGCAAGCTCCTGGCCGAAGGCTTCTCACACACCGGTCCAACGGCAGAAAGTTTGAGTGCCCCTATCGTCGAGACACCCATGGTGGTCACTCTGGACGAATTGCGCCCCTACGAACTCGACCCGCGGATCGTCCGGAATCCTCTATACGATGCGATCAAGGCTTCAATCCGGGAACGCGGCCTCGATGCTCCTCCTTCGATTACCCAGCGTCCTGGAACAACTCACTACATCATCCGCAATGGCGGCAACACCCGCCTGGCCATTCTGCGCGAGCTCTGGGCCGAGACGAAGGATGAGCGTTTCTTCCGCATTCCCTGCCTGTTCCGTCCATGGCCCGAGCGCGGCGAAATCATCGCGCTGACCGGACACCTGGCAGAAAGCGAACTGCATGGCGGACTGACCTTCATTGAGCGGGCGCTCGGGGTCGAGAACGCCCGAGAACTCTACGAGCAGGAAGATGGCAAGCCCCTGTCACAGTCCGAACTAGCCCGTCGCCTCAGCGCCGATGGCTACCCAATCCAGCAGTCTCACATCAGCCGCATGCAGGACACCGTACGCTACCTGCTACCGGTGATACCCAATATCCTCTACAGCGGCCTAGGACGGCACCAGGTGGAGAAGCTGGCAGTACTGCGCAAGGCCGCCGAGATCACCTGGCAGAAACAAGCCGGCAAACAAGCACCTGGTATCGAATTCGAAACACTCTTTCATGATGTCCTGATCCCCTTCGATGCGATGCCCGGTAGCTTCTCTGTCAGTCGGGCCAGGGATGAACTCATCGGTCGCATGGCCGAGTTGTTCGGCGTCGATTACAACGCTCTGGAGTTGGATATCGACAACATCGAACATCGCCAACAGGTCGTTACCAGCCCCCCAGTGATTACCTCGCCTGCTGAGCTCATGGAGCCATCGAGCCAGCCTGTCCATCCCGACTCCACTCCCTCGCCCATGCGCGATAAAGGTGTAAGAAAGCCTGCTTCGGTAACGCCCTCAACATCAACCGAGATGCCCGCAGCGCTTCCTCAGCCTGTGCACGCACAACAGGAGGCGCCGCTGTCAGACGACAGCATGCAGCAGTGTCTCCGGGAGAGCATTGTCTCCCCTGCCCCCAATACGGAGCGCCTGCACACCATCCAGCAACTGGTCGCAGAGCACACCGGAGAGTCCGTGCCCGTGTTTGCTGACAATGTGCTGCAGGCTATCCCCGTGCAGGCCGGGGGGCTCTTCCCGATCACCGATATCTGGCGCATCGATACGAGCCTGGACACACCTGATCGGCTACGCATCCACATTGCCCAGTTCGCTCGTGAGATTGCTTCGGAGGCCGGTCTGGCTGACCTCATTGAAGCCGCCGACATCGGCATCGGCTTCCTTTGCGTATCACCTTCGGCGGCCAGTCCAATGACCGTATTTGGCTATGCACTGCTGGAGCTCATGCACGCCCTTTGCAACTCCCTCGGATCTCCCCTTTTAGATCAGGAATACCGCCATCTGGAGAACCATCTTGGGGGCTTGCTGTTGGGCAACAGAAACATGACCTCGGGCCCCTCTCCCCGCCTGAGTGACAATGGATTGGTCAAGCTGTACCGCCTGATTCGGCTCGCGCGCCGCCTCTTCGATCTGGAGACCAAGCCTGACGACCCTGACCACTGAGTGAGGCTGGAGGGACACACTTATGTCGGCACCTCATCCGCTGAACCAGGCTGTTGTCGCGCAGGTTCTGCACGACTTACGCAACGGCCAGCTTCGCCGCTGCCTGTCCATGGGATTCAGCGAGCGTGAACTGGATGTCCTGAAGCAACCGGCATTGGTGAGCCTGCTGACCAACGCTCAGGTGCCTTGGTGCACCGTGAAGGTCAATACGGAGATCCTTTGGCGGCTGGTCGGTCAGTTGGACGACATCGAGCACGAGATCGCCACGGTCGACCGCATGCTGCGCCTGGGCGCCAGCACTGAGATGGTCAGCAAATTCTACGGCTTGACCCACCAGGAGGTTGCTCTACGTCGTGACGTCATCGGCCTGCCCAAGCGCAAGGGGCGTCATCCGGTACTGAGCGAAGAGCAGGAAACATCTCTATGGAAACACTGGAAATCTGGCATCAGTGAACGTGGTATTCCGCTGGAAGACGACAGTGCCATGCTTGCGTTGACGATGGATCTGGCCGAAGCCTTGTCCTTGCCCATGTCGGTCATCTGGGCCGCGATACGGAGTTGGATCGACCAAGGCTTGGTGTAACCATGGCCTCGTCCGATTGGCCACCTGTCGGTCCCTCGCCTCTATCCGCTCTGCTCGAGGACGCGCTACGAGGCCTGGCGCCACCTCAGAGTTCGTCGTCAGTCGGCGATGGTTTTCTCTACAGTGGCAACCGCCAGGAGAGCGTCCCCCGCGCCCTACTCCTCGACCGGCGTCTGACCCCGCTGGAGCGCAATGCCTGGCAGGTGTTTCGACTCCTGCTTAATGCCGACGGCGTGACCGCATTTCCAACCTACGACCAGTTACGCCTGTACCTAGCCTCGACCCCTTGTGCGGAGCAGGCTTCGCACGAAACGGTAGCCCGAACGCTCACCCTGCTGCGATTGACCCGTTGGCTCAGCCTCGTGCGCCGGCGGCGAGACAGCAAAAGTGGTCGCCTCCTCGGCAACCTCTACGTTCTACACGACGAGCCCCTGACCCCCTACGAAGCCATGCAGCTCGATCCAGAGTATCTGGGCCTGGTCAGCCACTCACTCGACCATGCCAGCAAAGCGATCCGACAGGTCGGGTACTACGCCATTCGGGAGCTCGCCGAAGACCCATTGCTCAGTGGCCGCCCTCTGCCGACACGACTGCAGGTGCTGGCCCAGCGCATGGCGCAAAGCAGAGTCGAAGCAGGCAACGTCCTTCCCCAAGAGGCGGACAAACACGAATCCGGTGAGCTCCTCGAGTCCCCTCTTCGGAATGGTGGAAGTCCCTCTTCGGATTCCGAAGTAGGTGGCAAATCCCGTCAAACCGGCCCTCTTCGGCATCCGAAGCAGGACCGTACTGAAGTACTGAGTACTCGTATAAAAAGATCTGTACGTACGGAGCCGTACGCGCGAGCTCACCAGGACCTGCGGTTACCGGAACGCTTCCTGGCCTTGAAGGATGAACAACAGGCCGGGGCACTAGTGGCCTTGCAACAAGTAGAAGCCGAGCTGCGACAAGCCGTTCTGGATGAGTGGGCGGCGCGCTGCCGTGGCAATGATGTGCGCAAGCCGGCCGGCTATCTGTTCGGCATCATCCAAAAAGCCATCCGCGGCGAATTCAAGGTCTGGGCTGGACAAGGTAGGAACACCTCCGAGAGCGATGAAAATATCGAGCCTCCAGACCAGCAGCCAGCCACTCCCGGTGTTGCCCAGATGCATCTAGCGCAGTTGCATGCACTACTTGGGCGAAAGAGATGAAAGCCCACTAGAACTCAGTAGCACTATCCCCAGGGGATAGGTGGAACAGGGGGACTTCCTCTACCAGCAAACCTGGCTGTGTGTCGGTACGGTTAGTTGACTGACGGCCTTCCCCTCCCCCAGCACGCTGACGACTCGTTCCCCTGACGGCGAGTCGAGCTCATGGCCAACGACACCCTGCAACTGAACCTTGGGTCCCTTCGTGCACCGATGTCGCTGACGTTGCATACCCATCATGCCTCACGGGTCTGGCACGGCCGCGCCCCCGCGGAAGGTCGGCCCGGTATCGTCGGCCTCAATGGCTTCATCGCCGTGATGAACAAGATGAAGCGCGGCGCCGAGCAGGACGATCCTTACAGCGACTGGTGGATGCTGCGAATCGAGGAAAAGTTGGCGCAGACCAAGGAAACCCTCCAGGCCCTGCGCGAACAGATCGACCTGGCTCTGGCCGACATCCCCTCAGCCATCTCGCTAGGGGAAAATCTGAATATCCAGCCAGTCCGGCTACAGCTGTTCGTGAATGCGCAGTTGGGCTTCATGGCGATCTATCTGTTGGCCGACTACGACAACCTGGCCCGCAAGTTGATCCTTGCGCACCATACCGCGCTGATCGACCGTTCGACGTTGGAGCGGTGGCTCAACGAGGGCGCCCACGCGCTGCGCAGCCTGTTCAGCCTGGCCCAGCAATACCGATTCTCTGGCTGCACCAGAGACGACTTCGCGGCGAAAAATGCCGCAGCCCGAGCGGCGATCGAGAAGTTCGGCGAACTGCCGCAAGACGTGCTCGAAGGTGTCCGTCGTTCTCGCTATGCGCCACCCATCGTTCGGCGCTCGGCACTGACGACCTCTGCAGGACTTGCCGCAGGCGATGACGACTTCCCGGCTGAAAGCGCCGATGAGCCGGCGACTGGGGCGAACGACAGCGAAGATGCGCCAGCATGACGAACACCTCGGCATCTGCGGCAGCCCGTCGCTTTATCCCCCTGGAACAGGCTGACTTCCAGAGACTGGAACACGCAGCCTCTCTAAAAGGCCTTTTACGTCCCTTTCCTTTTAAAGGTAAGGGGACGCTGACTGAGTGGGCCAGCCAGTGCCACGCGCTACGTGACGAGCTGATCGCGCTGGCGCAGCGGAGCGTACTGGCGCAGGCCAACGCCTACCCCTTCCGCTTGTTGCCTGTACAACTGGCCCAGCAGACGACTGGCGCAGGAACCGTGTTTCTGCGCTGGCGCAAGCCCGACCGTTCGGCGATGGGCGTGGCCCTGTGGCAAGAACTGATCACCAGCCATTCCACTCCCGAATCGCTGATCGACGACCTCCATGCGATGGAAGTCCAGCGCATCGTCCTCAACATGCAAATCAGCCTGCTGCACACGCTGGGCCGCCAAGCCCAGGAATGCGCCAACAAGGTAGCCCGCGCCGAATCGACCTACCTGCAGCGTGTCTACCGTCACGACCTGCCCATCCGCACCACCCACCCCGAGGAATCACCATGAGCACTCATTTCGTTGGCGAGGGCAATATCGGCTCGGCGCCAGAATACCGGGAGTTTCCTAACGGCAACGACGAGCCGCGACGCCTACTGCGCCTCAACGTCTATTTCGACAATCCTGTTCCGACCAAGGACGGATTTGAGGACCGCGGTGGCTACTGGGCGCCTGTGGAGTTGTGGCATCGTGACGCCGAGCACTGGCGGTCGCTATACCAGAAAGGCATGCGCGTTCTCGTCGAAGGACGCACTGCACGTGACGAGTGGGAAGATGCCGACGAGAACGAACGAGTGACCTTCAAGATCGAGGCTCGACGGGTCGGGATACTGCCCTATCGGCTGGAGTCGGTCGTGCTGAGCCCGAAACCGATAGCCGACGCAGGTACCGCAGGCGAATAACTGAAGGTCGAAGAACTCGGTGTAGCTATCCCCCAGGGATAGCTACACCGAGATCCACGGATTTCCAGCGCGCTCTCTAAACGATATTACTGGTCAGCAGCACCGGGCACGATTTCGCCCCCTACAACCAAGACCCATTCGGAAGGACCACTCACTGGTCCTCCCATCATTTGACCAACCAGGACTCGACGGTATCGTTACCGTATTCGGTCTTCCATGCCTTCAGCACTTTGTGGTTCCCACCCTTGGTTTCCACAGTTTCACCGGTGTGAGGGTTCTTGTAGACCTTTACGACACGCGCCTTGCGCCGCGCATCGACCTTGTGGTTGACCTTACGGCCAACAACGCCAGCTGCCGGATCCAGGATCCCAATGATATCTTTCAGGTTTTTGCCATAAGTGCTCATCAGCTTCTTCAGCTTTTCTTCGAACTCGATTTCCTTCTTCAGGCTCGAGTCGTTCTTGAGCGACTCCAGGTATGCAAGCTGCTCGGCAAGAGCCTTTTCGGCGGCACGAAACTCTGCCAGACGGGACATATTGGACTCCTATTATTAGATAGAGGGAAAAGCATGAACTTACGAAATTATTATAAGACAACCAACCTAATGGCAGCCAGAGTGAAAGCAAGAGATAATTATATAAAATATAAAGACACTCATGCAATCCAACATAACGAGTTGAGCCCCCTCTCCTCATCAATGAGCGCATGTTTGTTGGCACGACAATCGGAGTTGGACTTTTCATGACGGCGCAAGCTTCGACCAAGATCCTTTGACCCTTGCACTCGCCAACCGAGCTACTCGCCATTCTCTCTACTGAAAGCGGGCTCACTGTCTCCGCCTAGTTTGCTGCTCCGTACACCACATCCGGGAACCCTGGCAGTCATTCCATGATCGCCAGCGACCTGGAGAACTTATGCGTGTGTTCCTGTGCGAGAAGCCCTCCCAAGGTAAGGACATCGCCCGCGTGTTAGGCGCCAGGCAACGCGGAGCTGGGTGCTATAGCGGCACCGGACTCATCGTCACCTGGTGCATCGGCCACCTGGTCGAGGCGGTTCCGCCAGAAGGCTACGGTGAGCAGTACAAACACTGGAGGCTCGACCAACTCCCCATCATCCCTGAGCAATGGCGTGTCGAGCCCAAGCCGGCAACCGCCGCGCAGTTCAAGATCGTCAGACAGTTCCTCGCCAAGGCCTCCGAACTGGTAATCGCCACGGACGCAGACCGTGAGGGCGAGATGATCGCCCGCGAGCTCATCGAGCTGTGTGGCTACCGCGGTCCCATCCAGCGACTGTGGTTGTCAGCCCTCAACGATGCCTCCATCCGCAAGGCGCTGAGTACACTCAAGCCAGCGAACGAAACGCTACCGCTGTACCACTCTGCGCTCGCCCGCGCCCGGGCGGACTGGCTGATCGGCATGAATCTGAGCCGACTGTTCACCCTGCTCGGTCGGCAAGTCGGATATGACGGTGTGCTGTCGGTTGGCCGGGTGCAGACACCAACGCTGAAGCTGGTGGTGGATCGCGACCGTGAGATCGCGTGTTTTGTCTCCGCCCCCTACTGGGCAATCGATGTCGAGCTGTCCCATGGCGGAAAGAGCTTCATCGCGACCTGGACGCCTCCCAATAGCACGGTGGACAAAGCCGGCCGCTGCCTGCAGCCGACAACGGCACAACAGGCCTACGAGCGCCTTCGCACAACTGGCAGTGCGACCGTCGAGTCGGCCGAGACGGAGCGCGTATGCGAAGGTCCACCGCTGCCGTTCGACCTCGGGACGCTTCAGGAGGTGTGTTCCAAGCAGCTGGGGCTGGGTGTCCAGGAGACGCTGGATATCGCGCAGGCCCTGTACGAAACGCACAAGGCAACGACCTACCCTCGCTCAGATTCAGGCCACCTGCCCGAAAACATGCTCGCTGAAGCGCCAGCGGTTCTTGCAGCCCTGCTCGCCACCGATCCCGGCCTGCAGTCAGTGCTTGGCCGCCTGGACAGGGCACAGAAATCTCGCGCCTGGGACGACAGCAAGGTAACCGCTCACCACGGCATCATTCCGACGCAGGAGCCCGCCAATCTGTCGGCCATGAGCGAAATGGAACTCGCGGTCTACCGCCTGATCCGCGGGCATTACCTCGCGCAGTTTCTGCCGCACCGCGAGTTCGATCGCACAGAGGTACGGCTGACCTGTGCTGGGCAACAGCTGATTGCCGTTGGTAAACAGGTTGCCGTAATGGGTTGGCGCGAAGCGCTGGCAATGCCCCCAGAAGAGGACGCGCAGACCGAGGAAACGGCACAGCGTCAAGTGCTGCCGCCTTTGCATGCTGGCACTTCTTGCCAGGTCAACAAGGTCGACCTGAAGAGCTTGAAGACACAGCCGCCCAAGCCCTATACCCAGGGTGAACTGGTCAAGACCATGAAGAGCGTCGCCAAGTTCGTCACCGATCCGCGCCTGAAGCAGAAGCTCAAGGAGACTGCGGGTATAGGCACCGAGGCGACGCGTGCCAGCATCATCAACGGCCTGCTCGGGCGTGGTTACCTGCTGAAGAAAAGTCGTGCCGTGCGCGCATCCGGTGCCGCCTTCACGCTCATCGATGCAGTACCTGCGGCGATTGCTGATCCTGGCACTACAGCACTCTGGGAGCAGGCGCTGGATATGATCGAAACCGGGCAGATGACGCTGGAGAGCTTTATCTCCAGACAGGCCTCATGGGTGAGGCAACTGGTCCAGCAGTACCGCAACAGCACGTTGGCCATCCTGCTACCCAAAGCCCCCACTTGCCCCCAATGCAAGGCACCGATGCGCCAACGCACCGGCAAGAATGGCGCGTTCTGGTCATGCAGTCGCTACCCAGACTGCAAGGGTTCCCGCCCCATCGAGCAGCCGACAGCCGGACAAGGCTCGCCACGTACGAAGGTCACGCGCTAAGACTTCCTGAGCCCCTCTGTCGTGCCAGTATTCGGTACTGCGGCAGACGTCCCGCCGGCCCGGTGGGACCTCCCAAGCACACCTTCCCTTCCGCAATGGTGTGCCCCCGCCAGCCTGCAGCTGTCTCTGTGCGGTGCGAAGGTCACTCCTCCGAGAATCGCGGAACGCCCCTTCAGCTGATCAGTCTCTTCCGTTGCCCGCGATGGGTCCCCTGGCACCTTGCCGAATTACCAGCGAGTTGCCAGGAGACCCATCCGGGTCAAACGGTAATCGGTGCCGGCGCCTACCGGCGAAACAACGGGTTCCTTTTGTGCGCGGATGCGTGCCGAAGGGTATCGGCCCCAGCCACGACACGGGCCGAGTGCGATTGCTGCGACAACGGATGGCTTTGACGACAGCCAGACCGTTCAACCAGCCCACTGTGGCGACTTCCTCAAACGCCGGAGGCACAGCCTTCGGCGGCCTTCTCCTGCCGCTCACGCAACCAATTGAAGGCGCAGCCCAGTGACCGACAGGAACCGGACACGCCCACCTTCCGATAATTCCACGACACGCCAGACCAGGTTCCCCAGTCTTGCCGCAGGTATCGCTGCTCGTCAGCGTCCCCGGCAACCAAGGTCTTCAAGGTTGCGCTACGTCCCGTAGTGACCACAGCCGTCCGCCCGCATCGCCTTTGCGGACATACGCCAGCCCTCGGCGTCGATGCCATCTACTTCCGCGCCTCAATCATCCGCAGCGCCCTCGCGCTGCCCCACGGGCCTCTTCTTTCACGCCCCTTCGGGCCCTCAAGCAGGAGCTACGCCATGAGTACGATTCGTCTCAAGACCAACCAGCATCAGTTTATCGCCAACCTGCGACATGCCTTCACCCCGGCCTCCATGCTGGGTGAGCTGCTGCAGAACGCTCGCCGGGCCAAGGCTCAGCACATCGAGGTCATCGTCGACAACAACACGCTCATCGTGCGCGACGACGGTACCGGCATTGCCGACCTGCAAACCCTGATCTTCATCGCCGAGTCCGGTTGGGACCAAGAGCTGAAAGAGCGGGAGAACGCATTCGGCCTCGGTGTCCTGTCGACCCTCTACTTCGCCGAATACCTGTCGGTACATTCGCGCGACCAGGCCTTCCGCGCGGCCACTGCAGCCATCATCCACGGCGATGCCATCGAGGTTCATCCCGCCATACCGCGCCTCGGTAGTGAAATACAGCTGGAGGGCGTGCAATCACCGCAGGCTACGCTCACCTTGTCGCAATGGGCAGCGGCACAGCTAGAGCGTCTATGCGAGGCATTCCCCGTGCCCATCTCGTTCAACGGTGTCGACCTTCCTCGACCCTTGGCCGACCCCACCTTGCCCTGGCTTGAAACAGCCGTGGGTAAGGTTCTACTCAACCTCGCCCCCCCTCCGTCACGGCGGCGCTGCTTCCTTCAGGGGCTCCCCCTTGGCGGCCGTTACTCGACCGATCCCAGGCAGCAGGTCGTACTGTTGCGCGATGACATGATCGCTCGCCTGCCCGATCGCCAGCACCTGCTCAACGAAGAGACGGACAATCGGCGGATACGGGACGCCATCAACGCCGCCTACCGGCAGGCACTGTTCGAAGCCAAGGAGCAACTGTCGGGCAGCGACTTCGTGTCGTCGTATGCCGAGACCTGCCTGTCATCCTCGAATGCGGACCTGCTGAATGACGTCCCCTTCGTGCCCCGTGCATGGTTCCGCAACTGGGAGGGCGAGCCACCTGGCTATCGTCGCTTCTGGGACCATCATCCGCTGAGTGGGATCGTGACCCGCCTGGAGCTGGAGGAGAAAGGCGTCTGGTCCATCGAGAGCGATGGCCGCGAGGAGTGGGCAGCGGAAAGCTACCTCGCCGCGCGGCAAGCCTTCCTGCTGGAAGAACCTCGTCTCGATGAACAGCACTGGCTGCGGCAGGTACGCCGAACCACCACATCTGATCAGGTGTGCGTCCACCATGGCGCCATACTCTATCGCGAGGACGCGCCTCCTTTGGCCGAGGCCCTCGAACTGGTCCTGGTCGAAGCGCTGAGCGTCAGCTTGAAAGGTGAGCCAGGCCAGTACCCGGTGAAGGCACTCCGCCAGGACGATACGCTCTACCTGACACCGAGCGCCGACTGCGTGACGCCACTCGTATCCGACTACATCTTCGATGATCGATACGACGAGGATGCCGAAGTGGAGGATGACGAGACGCTGTCGACCTTCATCGCCGTAGGCTGCTCACAGGTGCCCAGTGAAGTCGTAAAAGCACTACTACCTCGCGCGCTGCGCTTCGCCTCCCAGCCCAAGCTCGCCAAGGCAGTAGTTCGACTGGTCTTCGATAGCGAAGGGAAACTGCTGGAGGTGAAATCCTGACCGCGGCCATGAACGCTCCTTCGGGAGCGTTCTCTTTTCCGTTGATCACCAGCAGCGCCAACGCTGCCTGCCCATTCAATCAGAGCCCCACCGGCTTCCGATTTTCCACTGACTCGGTTCGCACCGCCCTGCGGATGAGAGTCTACTAAGTACTGGTAGCCCGTCAGATCAACTGGCAGGCACTCATGTTCCCTATCTCTTCGACCGCATCACTGTCCACGCCGAGCCCTGGCTCTGACCCGCTAGGACAAATGCCCGCCACTCCAATTACATTATCGCGCCGACTACTAGCAGTATGTTTGGATGATCTGATCGATCAAAATAGCCCCTCACCCCACTGGAGATTCTCTGCTAGGGTGAGTGCAGGAGATGGCATTCCTCCTCATAACCGCCCCCGTGCTGATGATGCCTACATGACCCCGGACGAGACCGTCCCCGGAGGAATGGATCATGTCATCAGCCACACAGCTGCTTTCAGGCCCCTCCGCGGTCGATCTGCTCAGCACGGATATACAGTCCGGCAAACTCCACAGCATCCTCTTCCCCCGCGTGCAACGGCCATCTCTAGCCAGCTCGCGCCCATATTCCCTCAGCCTCAGTCAAGCGGTCGACACCATCACCGCGGACCGCTACGAGCACGACTTCCAGCCCTTCTCCTCCCCCCACCTCCACAACTTCGCCGACAGCCTGTACCGGGAACAGCCCGAAGATAGCCTACTCCTCCTTGTCGAACGCAAGGACGACGGCGGGAGGACCTTTCGCATCGTCGAGGGCACCCCGTTGGCGATAGCATCCGGCACCGACCTGTATGCGTAAGTCTTCAGCGAGCCAGCCTGAGCCCGGACCCGGCGTGGCCTCGCAGCCATCCGGCGGATCGCAGCGTGCCGCCCTGCGCTTCATCCTGCTGATGGGCGTGCTGAGCTTCTTCGCCGACTTCACCTACGAAGGCGCGCGCAGCAGCATCGGGCCGTACCTGGCGACGCTGGGGGCGACAGCCACCATGGTCGGCGTGGTCACCGGCCTCGGCGAGTTGCTCGGCTATGGGCTGAGGCTGGTGTCGGGCCGGCTCGCCGACAGCACCGGGCAGTTCTGGCCCATCAGCATCGTGGGTTACCTGCTGCAGATGAGCGCCGTCCCAGCACTGGCCCTGACCCACGACTGGCCCAGCGCCGCCGCACTGATCGTGCTGGAACGGGTCGGCAAGGCAGTGCGCAACCCACCACGCGACGTGATGCTGGCCCAGGCCGCCAAGCAGGTCGGAGGCTACGGCTGGACGTTCGGTATCCACGAGGCTCTCGACCAGTTCGGCGCCATGCTCGGCCCCCTGCTGGTGGCGGCGGTACTCGCCCGCCAGGGGGACTACCGCAGCGCCTTCGCCCTGCTGCTGGTGCCGGCCGCGCTCAACATCGGCCTGGTGCTGCTGACGCGCTGGCTCTACCCGCGCCCCCAGGACATGGAGAACGAACCAGGCAACCCGGCGCAACACAACGGCCTGCCACGCACCTACTGGTTGTACTTCTGCGCCGCCCTGCTGGTGGCGGCCGGTTTCGCCGACTACCCGCTGATGGCCTACCACTTCAGCCGCACCCACAGCGTGCCCACACAGTGGATAGCAATCTTCTACGCGGTGGCGATGGGCGTGAGCGGCTGTGGCTCCCTGCTGTTCGGCCGCCTGTTCGACCGTTACGGCTTCAAGGTGCTGGTCGGCCTGACGCTGGCGAGCAGCGCCTTCGCCCCGCTGACGCTGCTCGGCGGCTTCTGGTGCGCACTCTGGGGAGCGGCGATCTGGGGTATGGGCATGGGCGTGCACGAATCCATCATCCCCGCCGCCGTCGCCCCCATGGTGCCCAGCACCCGCCGTGCCTCGGCCTTCGGCCTGTTCACCGCCGGCTACGGCATCGCGTGGTTTGCCGGCAGCAGTCTCATCGGCATCCTCTACGATCACTCGCTGGCGGCGACCGTGGCGTTCTGCGTGCTCAGCCAGTTGGCAGCCGTTCCAATCCTCTGGTACGTCGGCCAGCAGATCGGGAATCTGGCCCCAGGCGACGACCGCTACTCGCCACCAGCACCACCGTAGCAAGGCCCCTCAACGTCCGGCAGTACCGGACATCCGCGCCAACGCTCCAGTACCGGCGATCATCAGTACCGCCGCCAGCAGAAAAGCGAGTACGGGCGAAACGGAGGTCCAGAGCAAACCGACAGTAGCGCTCGAAACGAACTTCGCCGTACCGTTCACCGTGCCGAGCGCACCGTAGCTCAGAGCCAGTGTTTCCGGCTCCACCATGTCGGCGGTCACGGTGGACTCCAGGGCCTCCTGCACCGACACGTATAGGCCCGCAACGGTGAAGAGCAGCACCAGCAATGGCACGCTGTCCAGCCG
Organism: Pseudomonas citronellolis; assembly: GCF_001586155.1. Lineage (NCBI taxonomy): Bacteria > Pseudomonadati > Pseudomonadota > Gammaproteobacteria > Pseudomonadales > Pseudomonadaceae > Pseudomonas > Pseudomonas citronellolis. The sequence continues at coordinate 2,894,809 of NZ_CP014158.1, read as the reverse complement.
CGACCAGAAGGCCAGTGCTGCCAGCAACGCCGTCAAGCCCCCCAGGGCATACCCTGCGACAAGCACCGGTAGCGAGCCCAACCGATCCGCCAACACACCGATGGGATAGGACGTCAGGACCTGGACCAGGTTGCGCCAGACATACAGCAGGCCGGCGACCTGAGCCGCCTGGACCACACCCAGCGTGCTGCTGAGCAACTGCGTGGCGGCGAGTATCAACAGGCTGTGACTGAAATCACCGACGCCGAACAGACCGACCGCCCCGAGGTAGCGCTTGAAGCGCAGAGGCAGACCCTTGAGGGTCTGGAAGAACTTCAGCTCGGGGTTCGCGGAGTGCTGCGGATCCTTGACCAGAGTCAGGAACGCCAGCACGGCAAGGACGCCGGGAATAACGCTCAGCCACAGCACCAGCCGGAAGGGGCCGCTCGCATCGCTCCAGGGGAGTTGTTGAGCCCACCCCAACAGGACGACGCCAAGCAGCGGGCCGATGACTGCACCCAGCGTATCCATCGCCCGATGGAAACCGAAGGCACGGCCTCGGGTATCGGCGGTCACCGCCTGGATCACGATGGCATCGCGCAGCGGACCGCGCAGCCCCTTGCCGAACCAAGAAACCAGCCGGCCGACGAGGATCAGCGGCCAGCCTAGCGCCAGGGCCAGCAGCACCTGCCCGACCGGCGTCAGCCCGTAGCCGACCAGGACCAGCAGTTTGCGATGCCCCAGTTTGTCGGCGATGTAGCCGGAGAACATCTTCGTGTAGGCAGCCAGAGCGTCGGCGATCCCCTCGATGGTACCCAACGCGGCGGCAGGCACCCCGAGCACCGCCAGGAACCCTGGCAGGATCACGGTGGTCGTCTCGTAGCAGAAGTCGCCCAGGGCGCTGGTCAACCCCGCCCCCGCGACGGTTCTGTTGAGCCAGGTCGATCGACTTGTACTGCTTTGAGGGATGTCGTTTTTTTCCAAGGGGCGTTCTTGAGACTGGCTCATCATGCGATCTCGATGGTAAGGAGCACGTAATCCCAGCCGCTGCACTAACGTCGGCGGAATCATGGTCAAATCTCGAATGTCGCCAGGACCGGATAGTGATCGGAGGCACTGTCGGTGGCAGGTGTACGAATCACTTGATAGCCGACGGCCCTACTGGCGAGGGCTGGTGTAGCCAGAACGTAGTCACACCGCATCTGCGCGAACTCGGCGTTGGTGTATGCCGCCGTTGGTACCGTGGGTGTCGGCGCTGGCTGGAGAAGGTGCCCTACATCGACCCAACCAGCCGTTTCGAGCGTTGCAAGTACCGTCCTGTCAGCGTGACGCCCATCTCCGGCGTAGCGAATACGGTGATGGGCAGCCAGCAGATCGAATCCCTGCGGCTCCGGATCATGCGGAGACGCCGAGTTGAAGTCCCCTGCAAGGAGCCGATACTCACCGGGGATGGCCTGCACGGCCAGATAGGCAGCCTCACGGCGCCTGACATCCACGCCATTCGGGCACAAATGAACACTCGTCAGATGCAGGCTTTGCTCGATCCCGGGCAATGCCACCCTCAGAGACGCAACGCTGTGATGAAAGTTGGACGGATCGCTCTCGAACGAGAGCGGCCTCAGAGGTTGCCGAATAAAGATCGCAAGATGCTGCCCTGTCCTTGGAGCCAGGGCCAAAAAGCCTCGCATCTGAAACAGGTGCTCCATGTCATACAACCAGTTCCCCCCGTTCGCATCGAATCCACGGGCCTCCTGCATCAGGAAGACATCGGGTTCCAGCTCCCGCACCAAGCCGATCTGTGCCGCGGCCCGACGGGCATCGGCACCGTCACGGCCGGCGAATAGGGTGTTGTACGTCAGCACTTTCAACTGCATGGAGCACCTCTTTCAGGTCATCGGTTTTCGTCCTGCGCCTCGAACACGCGCTGGGCGTAGGTATCCAGTAAGGTTTCGCAGTGCTGCAGGCGCTGCTCCGCTTCCACTAGCAGTGGCGCGCCGTAGAAATCCAGCTTGCGGATCTTCTCCAACCAGCTCTGCAGCTTCTTCAGGTCGACGTCGTTCTCTTCCAGCTCGGCGTAGGTGAAGTGGCAGGCCGCGGTTTCCTTGGCGATCTCCGCCTCGAAGTCATCGCACTTGTCGAGCAACTCGCGGTATTCCTCGTCACGATCGGCCTTGAAGCGGCCGACGACCTTGTCCTCCTGCAGCCGGTCCAGGGCGACCGTTTCCAGGATTACCGAGTCACCCGCCATGGCATCGATCTCATGCTCCAGCATCTTCAGCTGGCGCACGTGTTCGTCGTTCTTGGGCAGCAGGCACACACCGTTCTGCAGGTACACAGCGCCCATGCCCTTGAGCTTGCGCCATAGCGCTATGCGCTTCTTGGCGGGCTCGGAAGGGACCTTGTAGGTGAGGAGGAGCCAGTTCTGGTTCGTCATGACGTGCAATCCTAATGTTACGACCGTTACATTTTAAAGGAATGAAAAAATATAAGCTTATGGTTACAGCTGGAGAGAAAGATAGAAACGGATTTTGTCCAGCTTGACGACATGAGGGGGTTGTACACCTGCGATCGGCCACCTAGGGGGTTTTCCCGGAAGAGGTAAAAATGCTAGTTTCCGCGGCAGGAGATGGCATTCCTCCTCATAACCGCCCTCGTGCTGATGATGCCTACGTGAACCCTGGACAGGGTGCGTAGGCGCGCGACCTGTCTTTCCCGCCATCAAGGACAGGACCGTGAAGCCAGCCTCCCATCTCGTACGCACACATCTTCCGGCATCACCCACTTCCGCCTGGCAACATCTCCCCTGTGGAGATCGCTCGGCATGCTGAGATCCATTGTCGCTATCGCCCTGGGAGCATCGCTGGGTGCCTTACTGCGCTGGATTCTCGGCCTGCAGCTCAACGCCCTATTTCCCACCATCCCGCCAGGCACCTGGGCTGCCAATCTCATCGGCGGCTACATCATCGGCATGGCCGTGGCCTTCTTCGCCGCCAACCCAACGCTCAGCCCCGAGTGGCGCCTGCTGATCGTCACCGGCTTCTGTGGTGGTTTGACCACCTTCTCGACCTTTTCCGCGGAAACCATGGCACTGCTCCAGACCGGCCGCATGACCTGGGCGGTGGGTGCCATCGCTATCCATGTACTGGGCTCGCTGCTGGCCACTAGCGCGGGATTACTGAGCTACTCCCTGTTCAACGGACGCTGATGGAGACGCAACCATGCAAGGCTACTTAGTCACGCTATTCACCCAACAAAGCCGCCAGCACGGGGGCAAACCTACTGCCGACTGGCTGATCGAGCTTTCGCAAAGCATGAACATCAAGGGCGCCACTCTGGTGGTGGGCGCTGAAGGCTACGGCCATGCCGGACGGCTGCACTCTTATCATTTCTTCGAACAGGCCGACCAACCGATGGAAATCTGCCTGGCCGTCTCCGAGGAAGAGTGCGAACGTCTGTTCGAACGTCTGGAGGCCGAGGACCTCGCCCTGTTCTACGTGAAGACCCCGGCGGAAATGGGCACCGTGGGCAAACACAAGGCCGAGCGCGACAACCCCCACCTGGCGATTACGGAGACCACGATATGAGCTTCACCGACCTCCCCGCCGGCAAGGACGTCCCGGACGACATCTATGCCGTGATCGAGATTCCGGCCAACCACGCGCCGATCAAGTACGAACTGGACAAGACCAGCGGCCAACTGTTCGTCGACCGCTTCCTCAGCACGCCGATGTTCTACCCGGCCAACTACGGTTTCATTCCCGCCACCCTAAGTGAGGACGGCGACCCGCTGGACATCCTGGTCGTCGCCCCCTGCCCGGTTGCGCCCGGTACGGTATTGCGCTGCCGCCCGGTCGGCGTGATGTACATGACCGACGAGGCCGGACCGGATGCCAAGATCATCGCCGTGCCCCACGACAAGCTCAGTCCCCTGTACAGCAACGTGCGCCAGTGCAGCGACCTGAGCGATCTGCTGCTCAAACAAATCCAGCACTTCTTCGAGAACTACAAGACCCTCGAACCGGGGAAATGGGTGCGCATGGAACGCTGGGGCAGCCTGGACGACGCCCGCGAGGAAATCCGCAAGGCGGTGGCGGCCTATGGAGAGGCGCATTGAGCAAGGTTTTCTCACTGGCTGTACCCCGGACCGGGCGGCACCTGCCCGGCCTGATGGAGGCCGGCTACCTGCTGGCCGGACTGCTCGCCGGCAGGCTCTTCGCCCAGTCGCCCCTCGGCCTGGCCGGGTTGGTCCTGCTCGGCATGCTCCTGGCCTGGCTGCTGGTGCAACGGGCCGCGCCCGGCCGCCGCCAGCTCGCCGGCGTGCTGTACTTCTGCGCCGGGGTCGCCGCATGCTCCGCCAAGCTCGCCGAGATCATCGGCATCTACCAGCAGGGGCAACCCTACCTGGCCCTCCGGGAACTACCGGAGCTGTTCATCTGCGTCGTGCTGCCCCCCTTCATGGCCATGACCCTGGTGATGCTGGTGCACCTCGTGCTCAACGACTGAACCCTGCAAGACAAGAAAATTTCCGATTAGCCGACAGGACGCACCATGCTCGATTCTCGCTGGGAAACCTCTACCCACGGCCGCAACATGGCCGGCGCTCGCAAGGTCAGCACCGCGTTCAAGGCCTACGTCCTGCTCGCCACCAGATCCGACAAAGACGCCGTGCGCAACAAGGCGCTGCTGGAGGACTGATGCCCCGAAGGCCCCGGGTTTCTTGCAAGCCCGAGAGCCGGTGATAGAGTTTTCACAGGAGATGGCATTCTCCGTTAACCGCTGACGCCGTCAGCTAATGATGCCTACCGAACTCGCGAAGGCGGGAGCGGTAGGCATTTTTGTATCTGCCGCCCCACTTCGTTCAGGTAGTCCCCTCGCCAGTCGCGATTCGCCATAGAGCACGCGCTGGTCCAATACCTGGAGGTAAATGTGGGAACCCCTCTGCATCATGAGCCTGATCTTGCTTGGTCCTCGTCAGTCACCAGTGTCGTCTCCGATGACCTGGAAGCCTTCCTTCAGCAGCTTCCCGATCAACACATCCTTCTAAAAGTCACCTATCCCACGGCGCTCAATATCGCCCGTGAACAACAAGAGCACCTCGCTCGGTTGTTGTTCACCCAGGGGCTGAAGCGCTCCGCCCTGCTAATCGAAAGCGCCGCCCGCTACCTGGTGTTCTCGGAGCCTCGCGAAGCTTGGGACACATACTGCTGCCTGCGATATGCCAGCTTGGCCATCGGGGTGAACATCTATCGCGTTGGTTTCTACCGGGAGGCGCTAGTTGCACAACGCGCCCAAGCCCTTGCAACGACATACGCAACCGAAAGCAACACACCCGCGATGCCGATCGACGACACGAGGAGCCTGGTATGAGCGAGATTCTGGGAACCCCGTCAGTGGAATCGCAGCCCAGGGAAAATCCGGAACTGCGCGAGTTCGCCGCCAAGCTATTGCACAAGGCCGACATCCGGATCAACGGCGAGCGCCCCTGGGACATGCAGGTGCTGCGCCCGCGCGTGTTCGAGCGCGCGCTGGGCCAGGGCAGCCTGGGGCTGGGCGAAAGCTATATGGACGGTGACTGGGACGCGCAACACCTGGACGAGTTTTTTCATCGCCTGCTGCGCGCCCGGCTCGACCGCGAAGTGCAGCCCTGGCGCCTGCTCACCCACGCCCTGCGTTACCGCCTGCTCAACCTGCAGAATGCCAGGCGCGCCTGGCAGGTGGGCCGGCGTCACTACGACCTGAGCAACGCGCTCTACCAGGCCATGCTCGACCCGCGCATGACCTACAGCTGCGGCTACTGGGAAACGGCCACCACCCTGGAGCAGGCCCAGGAAGCCAAGCTGGAACTGATCTGCCGCAAGCTGCGGCTGGAGCCGGGCATGCGCCTGCTCGACATCGGCTGCGGCTGGGGCAGCCTGATGGCCTATGCCGCCCAGCAGCATGGCGTGGAATGCGTGGGCGTGACCGTCTCCCAGGAGCAGGCGAACTGGGCCAGCGACCGCTACCGCGACCTGCCCGTGGAGTTCCGCCTACAGGACTACCGCACCCTGACCGGCAAGTTCGACCGCATCGCCAGCGTCGGCATGTTCGAGCACGTCGGGCACAAGAACCACCGCGCATTCATGCAGGTGGCCCAGCGCTGCCTGGCCGACGACGGCCTGTTCCTGCTGCACAGCATCGGCAAGAACGAACGCCGCGCCCGGCCCGATCCGTGGATCGACCGCTACATCTTCCCCAACGGCGACCTGCCCTCCATCGGCCAGGTCGGCGACGCCGCGGACGGCCTCTTCGTGGTCGAGGACCTGCACAACTTCGGCGCCTACTACGACCGCACGCTGATGGCCTGGCACGCCAACTTCGAAGCCGCCTGGCCGCGCTTCTCGGCGCTGGGCGAGCGCTTCCGGCGCATGTGGCGCTACTACCTGCTGTCCTGCGCCGGCGCCTTCCGCGCCCGCGACATCCAGCTCTGGCAGTGGGTGCTGTCCAGGCGCGGCGTGGCCGGCGGCTACCTGCGCCCACAGTTGTAAGCGGACGGCAGAAACGCGATGGTCTCGCACCGCAGTAGCGAGACCGTCGACAGCTTCATCGTCGACCTCAATGCTCGGCAGCATCGCCCACGATGCCGGCCGCCTGACCTTCGTCCTTGGGTTCACTTTTGCCGGCAGCAACCGGCAAAAATAGAACATTCGCCAACGTCCTAGTCGCGGGCACTGCATTTGATTCGGGCATACCAGGAAAGCTAGCCAAGAAGGAGGCCGGCAGGACTCTTGAAAATACCCACAGTGCCCATCTTACGAATAGGATTTCCATCGGTTTCCGATTCACGCTGGCCACCAAGAGCCCACCTCTGCACTCTCGCCCCCATGATCTGCTGATCCCTCATCAGCGACATGCCAGGCAATCACGGTCTCTCAGGTTGCCGCGTAGCATCAGCTGCGTGACCAAGCCCGTTCGTATCGCATCCTTCACGCGAACAGCCACCATCCGGTGGTGGATGCCGACCTTCCTCAACCCGCCGCGGGGTTACGCCCCCCGCCCAGGGTCAGCGTGTCTCCGCCGTCTTGTCCTCAAGCATTGGAGACTCGCCATGAACGACACCTCTTCCGAGCAGAAGTCGTACTTCGATATTCATACCTCCGGCATCGGCTACCTTCAGCGTGTCCGCGAGGTTCCCGTCAAGGGCGGCCGTAAAGCCCAGCCATTCCTGGCCTGCACCATAGCCGCACTGGTCGGGCCTGCCAGGGATCCCATCCTGCGCTACTTCGATGTGCGCGTCTCCGGCGCCGAAGCCAAGAAACTGGTCCAACCCTACCTCGGTATCGAAGATCGTCAGCAACGACCGTTGATTCGCTTTCGCCTCGGCGATTTGTGGCTCGATCCGTTCCGTCGTCCCTCATCGGGGGAACCGGCAGCCAGCATGAAAGCCCGCTTGCTCAAGGCTGAACTGCTGGACCGCAGCGTGCTGCGAGATATCGAGCAGCATGAGCTGCACACCAACGGCATCGGCTATTTGAATAATCCCAGGATGCTGTCGAACGACGGCGCCCCGTTCATGTCCTGCTCCCTCGCGGTATTGGCCGGCCCGACTGACAGTCCCGAGTATCGCTACATCGAGACCGTCGTCGCTGACGACAGCGCCCAGGAATTGCTCCAGCGCTGCGTCCAGGCCGTTGAAGCCAAGCAGAAGGTACTACTTGCCTTCAAGCTCAACGACATGCGAGCCGAGGCCTACAACCGCACCAAGGGCGAGCATGCCGGTGAAGTCGGCGCAAGCCTGAAGTCAAAGCTGATCCACGTGAGCCTGATCAAGATCGACGGGCAGCAAGTCTATCCCTCTCAATCCGACGCCCCTGAAACCGAAACGATCGACTCTGTCCCGACAGACAGTGATGGCTCACAAACCGACGCGCCCTCCCAGGCGCCTGAAGCCCCCTCACTAGCGGCTTCGTTCTAAGCCACAGGCCTTCCAAGCCTGCTTTCCTCCCCTGCCCCGTGCCCCGGCACCTCGGTGTCGGTGGCATGCCCGGGCTACCTCCTGCGCTGCAATCAGCCCACGTCCAGGGCTCTCGTCATCCCTCACAATCGCCCCAAGGTTCTGCCTCGGCGGGCGACTGTGCATTACTCCAGGAGAACGATCATGCAACTCGCCTCTCATTTTGCGCCCCAGTCCCCGATCCTGCGCGCGAACCATCCGCTCTCGGATGATCAGATTCGCTCGGTGGCCCCTTCCATCTTTGCGGAAACACCGCACGAAAGTCGGTCCGAGCGCTACAGCTACATTCCGACCGCTACCATCCTCGCCGAACTTCGCCAGGAGGGCTTCGAGCCCTTCATGGTGTGCCAGACCCGAGTGCGCCATGAGGACCGCCGCGAATTCACCAAGCACATGCTGCGTCTTCGTCATGCCAGCCAGATCAATGGTGACGAGGCCAACGAAATCATCCTGTTGAACTCGCACGACGGCACCAGCAGCTACCAGATGCTCGCCGGCCTGTTCAGGTTCGTCTGCCACAACGGCCTGGTCTACGGCGACACCGTGGCCGATGTTCGAGTGCCTCACAAAGGCAATGTCGCCCAGCAGGTGATCGAAGGGGCGTACGAAGTCTTGCAAGGCTTCGAACAGGTCCAGGACTCTCGTGACGCCATGCGCGCCATTACTCTCGACGCGGATGAAGCAGCGTTGTTCGCCCATTCCGCCCTGGCGCTCAAGTACGACGATCCCAACAAGCCGCAGCCAATCACCGAGGACCAGGTGCTCGCACCAAGGCGCTTCGAAGATCGGCATGCCGACCTCTGGTCGATCTTCAATCGGGTCCAGGAAAACCTCGTCAAAGGCGGTCTTTCCGGTCGTGCAGCCAACGGCCGCCATCAACGAACCCGGCCAGTCCAGGGCATCGACCAGAACGTCCGCCTGAATCGCGCGCTTTGGCTGCTGGCCGAAGGCATGCGCCGGCTCAAGGCCTGAGCGTCAGCAACACCATTCGCACCGCAGTAGCGGCATCAACTCACCCGCCGGGGTACCGCCCCCTCGGGGAGGTCTCCGGCCATTTACTGGAGATCTCATCATGGGTTGGTTCTTCTCTCCCCGATCCCGCTCCGAGTTGATCGCGGAACTGGTTGAACCGCAGGAAACCGAGCGCGCAAGCGCCAAGGTCATTGCTCACACACTGCGTGGCAACGTCCTGTGGTCCGTCGTCGAAGTGACCGCCAAAGTGGAAGGAGTGTCCCCGAGTCTCGCTCCTGGGCAATCGCTCCGCTACATCCGCTGCGACCTGCTGCAGCGGCATGGCAACGAATGGGGCTACAAGCCCTTGGACGAGTCGATGCACCCTTACTACTACACATGCCCACTTCGCTATCTGGAGCTGGCACCCGAGCAGTCCAGGGAGTGGCGCGAGCGAGTCCGTGCCTATCACGCGCGGCGGCGTCAGCCCAAAGCCTCGGAAACGGCTCCAGCGACCTGAGATGTCCACGGCATCTTTCCACCGCCCAGGAATCGGCAACATGGAGATTCCCCTTGTTCGCAGATAGCTCTTCGCAGAATGGTGATGCTCCCGGCTAGACCCAGCCGGGAGTCATCCCATGCCCATCACGCAATACATCTACCGTAGCGCTCTGCTGCTGGCCGCTCTGGTGTCGGGATGCTCCGCCTCTTCTCCGCCATCGGCACCGGCACCAGTGGCAACAACAAAGCAAGTACCACGGCAGATTCCGGTCGGGCGCTATGGCCGCTACACCCTGGTCGAACTGGCACCAACGGCTGCACAACAGGACCTCTTGCAGCAAGTAGTCGACCTCAGCATCCCCGGCACACTGCATGCCAGTGTCGGTGACGGCCTACGGCATGCATTGCTCCGCTCCGGCTACCAGCTCTGCAATACGAGCGAAACCCACCTCTTGGACAGCCTGCCGTTGCCGGCACCGCACTATCACCTGGGCCCTCTGCCCCTACGCGAGGCGCTGCTGACGCTGGTCGGCCCTGCCTGGTCGATGCATGTCGACGACAGTACCCGCCACGTCTGCTTCACCCACGCGAATCAGTCAGGAAAACCTGCTGCCCAGGTAACTCCCAGCGCTCCATCGGCATCAGCTATGGAGACGCGACCATGATCCTGCCAAGGCCAGAACAGCGCCGTCCCCTCCGACTGATGGACATGATCGCGGTCATCTGGCTGTTGTCGCTCACCACGGTCCTGGGGATCGAACACAGGACGCAGGCTCGACTCGCTGCACAGCTCAATACGCGCGCTACGGCACAGCAGGTCGAGGCGTTGCATCAGCAAGTAGCCCACCTCAGCCAGCTGATCGACGAGTATCAACCGCCGTCGGATGTTCTTTCCCTATCCCGTTACGAAGCAGACAGCCAGGCCTTCGGACAGCGGCTGAGAATCCTTGAGAAATCACTCGACGGTCACTCCGCAGCAGAAAGCCTGCTGCCATTGCAGGCCCGCCTTGAGCAGTTGGAGGGACAGCTGGCCGCGCAACGCGCCACGCCTCCAGTCGTAGTCCAGCACCACCGACCAGCTCCGCCCAAACCACGGAAGTCCAAAGCGCCGTTCCAGATAGTTGGCCTCGAGCAACGAGCAGGCGAGCAGTTCCTTCTTCTGCTCCCGATCAACACGCCAAACGACAGTCTCACTCGACTACAACTGCTGCATCCCGGAGAGGAAGAAGCGGGCTGGCGGCTGGAGCGCATCGCAGGCAGCACCGCCCTCTTTCGACATGGCGACGACACCCGACGCCTGCCGATCCCTACCGAGCCCACCCAATGAACCGCTGGGACAGCGCTTCCCGGGTGATTGCCGGCCTGCTGGTCTGTGGACTGGTGCTGGGTATGGATAGCCGGACGTCCCCCACCCATGACAGCCGTGAACGACCAACACTGACCGAGACCAGCGGCGAGCAACAGGCTCGTGACTGGGGACTGAACACGGACGAGTGGGCACGTTTCCAGGCCCTGATGCATGGTCCCCTGGGTGTCTATTCCCCTCACCTGGATCCGCTCTCTGCTCTCGGCATCGAAGCACGCTCCGACGAAGAGCGGCGCCACTATGCCGAACTTCAGGTCCAGGCCGAAGCTCGCCGGGTCGAGAAGCTGCTCGCCTACCAGCACGCCTATGACGACGCCTGGCAACAGCTATACCCGGCCGCGTCACGGGTGACGCCACTCGACGTCAGTACTATGTCTATTGCCTCGTCCACCAATGAGCGAGCCGCCGTGTTCGTCAAGGACGAGTGCCCGGCCTGCGATCAGGTCGTGCGCCAGTTGCAGTCTGCAGGCATGGAGTTCGACATCTACCTCGTCGGTAGCCATGCCGACGACGCTCAGATCCGCTCCTGGGCACAGCGCGTAGGCGTCGATCCGAGCAAAGTGCGCGCCCGCCACATCACCCTCAACCACGATGCCGGTCGCTGGTTGCTACTCGGTCAGCCCGGTGAACTACCGGCCGTACTGCACCAGGTGAATGGACAATGGCAGCGGCAATAGAACGCTCGCCATGGACGACCTGCGTGCTGCTGGCCTGCCTTTTGACTGCCGACGCCCAAGCCCAGGAGACACCACCGCCGGCTTACCAGATCGCCGCACAGCAGGCCGGCATCCCCTCCGTCGTGCTGTATGCCATTGCCCTGCAGGAGAGCGGTACCTGGCTCAACGAACGTCTGGTGCCCTGGCCGTGGACGCTGAATATTGCTGGCAGGGCCTATCGCTATGCGCATCAGGCCGCAGCCTGCTCCGGGCTCCAGCAGGCCCTGCAACACACCTCGCCAACTCGCATCGATGCCGGCCTGGGCCAGATCAATCTGGGTCACCAGCAACAGCGCTACCAGCATCCCTGCGAGCTTCTGGATCCGTACCGTAACCTCGCCATCGCCGCCGAAATCCTGCGCGAGCAGCACACCCCAGGACAGGACTGGCTGATCACGATCGGACGCTACCACCGCCCCGCCGGCGGAGCACCCGCCGCCCATTATCGGCAGAGCGTCGGCCTGCGCCTGGCCCGGGTACTTGGCGATGCCCGGCTCGCCTCGGCCCTCCATGGAGGTCGGCCGTGAAGTTCTTGCTCGCTACAACCCTCCTTGCCCTCGCCACTACCTCAAACAGCGATCACACAGCCAAGCCTCTGATCGTCGTCGAAGACCGCGGCGGCACCTCTGCACTCCTCTACTACGAGGCCCTGGATCTCCAATCACGCCCGGAGGAACCAGCGCTGGAAATCGAAGCGCCTCCCGTACCCACTGACTCCTTCAGCGAAGCCGACATGCTGCCTGTGCAGTCGACGTTGCTGACACCAGGTCCAGTAGGACGGCGAGTGATCCAGGCGCCAGGGCTACCGCCCCTTTTCATCATCGGCAACGACGAGCTCTCCCGCACCTGGCTTCGCCGGCATGCCGGCCGCCTGAAGTCACTCGGCGCCGTAGGGCTGGTAGTCAATGTCCAGAACCCCGCCGATCTGGCAGCGCTGCGAGCCCTGGCCCCAGAGCTCCACCTGGCCCCGACGCCCGGCGACGACCTGGCACAACGCCTGGGGCTGCGCCACTACCCGGCCTTGATCACCTCGACCGGGATCGAGCAGTGACCTATTCGCCATGGCACAGGCCTATGCGATCGAGGTGCTGCTGCGGCCAGCCGTAGAGCTGTATTCCGTCGCGGTTTGCGCAGGTGCCGCCGCGTTGTGTCTGGCGGCCCCCTGGTCATTGGCGCTGAACCCGTCGCTGGGCCTGGGTAGCGCGCTGGCTTTCCTGGTGTTCGGCAGCATCCGCCTATGCGAAGCGCTGGTGATTCTCCGTTATCGCCGCAATCTCCGTCGCCTACCACGCTACGTCATGACCAGCCGCGAAGTACCGGTCAGTCAGCAACGTCTGTTCATCGGTCGGGGCTTTCGCTGGGAGCAACGCCACACCCACCGGCTGATGCAAACCTACCGACCGGAGTTTCGCCGCTACGTCGAACCCTCCGCGACGTACAACCTGGCCCGTCACCTGGAGGAGCGCCTGGAGTTCGCGCCCTTCCCAGTGTCCTGTCTAGCCAGGCTCACAGGCTGGGACAGCCCCTTCAACCCCGTGCGACCGCTGCCTCCAGTCGGCGGCCTGCCACGGCTACACGGTATCGAACCTCACGAATCCGACGTCAGCCTGCCGCTGGCCGAACGTGTCGGGCAGACCCTGGTGCTGGGCTCGACGCGCGTCGGCAAGACCAGGCTCGCCGAATTGCTCATCACCCAGGACATCCGCCGGCGCAATACCGACGGCGAGTTCGAACCGGTGATCGTCTTCGATCCCAAAGGCGATGGGGACTTACTCAAACGGATGTACGTGGAGGCCAAACGCGCTGGCCGCGAAGGTGAGTTCTACATGTTCCACCTCGGCTGGCCGAACCTCTCGGCGCGCTATAACGCGGTGGGCCGGTTCGGGCGCATCAGCGAAGTCGCCACGCGTATCGCGGGACAGCTTTCGGGTGAAGGCAACTCGGCCGCATTCCGGGAGTTTGCCTGGCGTTTCGTCAACATCATCGCCCGCGCGCTGGTCGAATTGGGGCAACGACCCGACTACCTGCTGATCCAGCGGCACGTGGTCAACATCGATGCCCTGTTCATCGAGTACGCCGCTCACTATTTCGCCCGCACCGAGCCCAAGGCCTGGGAGATCATCGTCCAGATCGAGGGCCGGCTGAACGACAAGAACACCCCGCGCAACATGATCGGTCGGGAGAAGCGCGTGGTCGCGCTTGAGCAGTACCTGTCGCAAGTCCGGGTATATGACCCCGTGCTCGACGGCCTGCGCAGCGCGGTCAGATACGACCGCACCTACTTCGACAAGATTGTTGCAAGCCTCCTACCACTCCTCGAGAAGCTGACCACCGGCAAGATCGCCCAACTGCTTGCGCCAGACTATGCCGACCTCGCGGACCCAAGGCCGATCTTCGACTGGATGCAGATCGTACGCCAACGTGCGGTGGTCTATGTCGGCCTCGATGCGCTCTCTGACGCGGAGGTTGCCGCGGCCGTCGGCAACTCGATGTTCGCCGACCTGGTGTCGGTAGCTGGGCACATCTACAAATTCGGCATCGACGATGGCTTACCAGGCGGAGGTAGCAGCAGTACGTTGCCGATCAACGTCCACGCGGATGAGTTCAACGAACTGATGGGTGATGAGTTCATTCCGCTGATCAACAAGGGGGGCGGAGCCGGGCTGCGGGTCACGGCCTACACCCAGACACTCTCGGATATCGAGGCGCGCATCGGCAGCCGTGCCAAAGCAGGCCAAACGATCGGCAATTTCAACAACCTGATCATGCTGCGGGTACGGGAAACCGCCACCGCCGAGTTACTGACCAAGCAATTACCCAAGGTTGACGTCTACACCACCACCCTGGTCAGCGGTGCCACCGACAGCTCCGACATCCATGGCTCGACGGCCTTCACCTCCACCGCCCAGGACCGTGTCACCACTTCGAGCGTGCCCCTGATCGAGCCGGCACATCTGGTCAGCTTGCCGAAGGGCCAAGCGTTCGCCCTTCTGCAAGGCGGTCAGTTGTGGAAGATTCGCATGCCGCTGCCAGCCCCCGATCCGGACGAGACCATTCCGGCGGATCTACAGGAACTCGCAGGCTACATGCGACAGCACTATGCCGAAGCGGGCGAATGGTGGAATGGCCAGGAGCTGCCAGGCCTTCAAGAGGGCCAACTGCCTGATGACCTGCTCGAAGGCGTTTCTCCCTCAGCCAGTGCCGGCAAGGGCAACGACGAGGCCCGGCCATGAGGGACCCGGCCGCTACCGCGCAACGCCAACAGGTCAGACAGCAGAGCCTGGTCGTCAATACCATCACCCTGCCGCTACGCATGCTCGGCGTACTGATGGGGTCGCTGCTGCTGTCCATCGTCATCGAATGCGTTGGTATGTACTGCTTCTGGCCTGACCAAGGCTGGCATCACGCCCAGGGCATGCTGGACTACGAGTTGGCGCAGTTGTCCAGCCAGTTCACCCGCAGCCTGCTCATCCAGGAACCAGGCCGTACGGCACAGCAGGTCATCAATGGCGCCTACGAGTGGATCTTCGTGAAAACCGGTCTGCTCGAATGGATAGAACACGCCTCGGCACACGCTCGCGCTCCAAGCCAGAGCAACACATGGGACATCCGCTATTACCTGAGCCAGGTCTATCGCTGGACGGAAGGCTACCTAATCGCCGCGGCATTCACCGTGCTCACCTTCCTGGTGCGATTACTGGTGCTGATCCTGACGCTGCCGCTGTTCGTCATGGCAGCCTTCGTCGGTTTCGTGGATGGGTTGGTACGGCGCGACATCCGCAAGTTCGGCGCTGGTCATGAGTCCGGCTTCGTCTATCACCGTGCAAAAGCTGCACTTATGCCCATTGCGGTGATGCCCTGGATCCTCTACCTCACCCTTCCCATCAGTGTTCACCCACTGCTGATCCTACTGCCATGCGCGGTACTACTCGCTGTGGTGGCGAACATCACTGCCAGTAGCTTCAAAAAATACCTCTGACAGGTGCATAGACACTAACCCATAGTCATATTCAACGTTCGAGACGGTGGATTTTGGTTGAACTGGGGACTCGGCGGAGATGGGAATAAATCAGGAGCATATTCAAACAACGCCATAGTTCCAACCAACTCTCCCTCTGGAGAGATACCTAGCACTGTAGACATGCTTTCAGAAGATACATGCCCTCCTCCGCCACCTCGAGCATCAGGCTCTTTGTGCGCCTGGAGCAATTCCAAGTAATACCTGAACACACCAGGAGGCACGCCATTATCAATTAAATCTACTGCACTATAGGTCTCCCCGTGGCGAAAGTAGTGCTCACCACACAATCCCAGCTTGCCACCTTCAGTTTGCTGCCCATAGACAAACCAGTGATGCGAGTACTCAGCCAGAGCCATCCTGGCAGAGTCATAGTTATAGAACATCGACTCCTCAGTAGAAATTTGCGACCGGTCCCTTTTGAACTCGACAAGCACTAATTTGTCATTCTCTCCAAAGATCCCATCTCCTAGGGTTCTTTCATGCCGACCAGATAGAGGCGCAAAAAAGTTCAACCGTCGGTTGCAGGCCAATGCTATGACCCAAGCATACTCAACAGTCTTCTCCCACCAAAACGGATTCAAATCACCCCCCAGATATGCAAAGCCATTCAATTAAATTTTCTAAATCTTAGCACAAGTGTCTTGGCTAGTGCTGACCCAATCGTTATCCCCACACCATCACACAGAACCTGCGCCCATTGCACCCATCCTCGAGCCGGCCCCAAATACACCATAATAAATGGCTGAATGAGAAGTTCCCAGGCCAAAGACAAAATAAAACCCACCAGCAATGCACTTAAAAATGGAGCCCACCGGCTAAGCCGAAGAGAATACTTACTGACCCAATATATAGGCCACCTTGATTTTTTTCGCCGCTCAAAATCTTTCTGAATGATAGGCGCTAGCAAAGCAAAAGCGCACATAAACACAACAACACCGGTCATACCAACCAGATGCCCTACTGCTCGCGAGTCTACTAGCCACGCGACATCACCTGGAATCAGGTAAAATCCCGGCCATTCTAACTTAGAGACACTCCACCCCACCACCAACAACAAGATAGAAACCATACGTAGCAGAGGATGCAGCGACCGAATAATAAATACTAGCCATCGCCAGCCCGCCAAAACCTTTGCGTCATGAGTCTCATTAGACTCTAAAAATGACTCTGTCATTATCCTCTCAAAGCTCCTTTTCCTCACACATATAAACCACGAAAAAGTGGACCTACCCCTTCAGATAAGCATTGACTCAATAAATCGGGGCAGAATCAAGTTCTCATTACTTAAGGCAGAACGATCGACATCCAGATGAGCATGGCTCCACTCCTCTTCCCACGAGGGCAGGCCAATGCTCCCCTTTTTTCCAGCCAACAAGGAATCCACTTCCGGTCGGGTTCGGGTGCTACTGCTCAGCCTCTACAGCTTGGGTATTTCAGCACCAGCCGGAGCGACGTCGGCTGTGCCGGAGCAAGAACGCCTCACCATCGCCCTGCGCCAACTCGACAGCATCGAGCGGCTCGTTGCGACACAGACTGAGCAGCCGCTCAACGAGCGGGCTCGCTACTACTTCGACTATGCCCGCCTGAACGCCGACCTGGAGCGCATCCGCGCCGGCATTCACGGTTATCTGTCCCCCTCCCGCGCTCAGCCGCGCGATGCCAGCCAGCTCTTCGGTGATTACCGCCAGGCCACCGTTGTACCCGCGGACACAGGGGGCACTCCATGAACGCCGCCCAAGCCAGCGCATTCCAGGCCAACAGCGGCCTCACGCCGTCAGGTGTCTCAACAGTACTCCTGTGCACCGTCTTCGCCACGCTGCTGCTGTGGAGCGCCTGGGCGCTCCGAGGCGCCTACAGCGGCTGGGCCGAAGCCCAATTGTCCCAACGTCAGCTTACAGGCGTCATGGTGCGCATCATCGCCCTGTATCTGGTGCTGACCTTCTTCCTGCTGTCGTAGAGGTCGTCGCCATGAGGCCCTTTCTTCGTCTGCGTCTCAGCCATGTTGGTCGCTGGTCAGGGCTGTCCGTAGTCGCCGCCTTGTCATCCTTCGCCCAGGCCGACCTGCCTACTCTGGAAAACCCATCTCGGGGCGCCGGCTCCGGCATCCTCGAGACGCTGCGCAACTACGGCTATGACATCGTGATGCTCATCGCGCTGCTGGTGGTCGCCTCGATGTTCGTGGGTGTGTGCTACCACGCCTACGCCCGCTACGCGGAGATCCACACCGGCCGCGCCACCTGGGGCCAGTTCGGGCTGACGGTGGCGGTCGGCGCGATGCTGCTGGTGGTCGGCATCTGGTTGCTGACCGAAGCCACCGGCGTGCTGTGACCCTCCCACCATGAGCGACGATATCCGCGCGGACGGCACAGTGGCCTTCCTGCCCCATCGGCTCAACCGCCACCCGGTCGTGGTACGCGGTCTCACCGCTAACGAACTGTGGGTGTGCGCTGGCTCCTCAGGCGCAATCGGCCTGCTCTGCGGGATTCCACTGGCTATCGCCTGCTCGACCCTCGCAGTGGTGCCCTCTGCGATGCTGCTGGCCATCACGGGTGGGATCTTCGCCGGTGGTGGCGCGCTCCGTCGCATCAAACGCGGCCGTCCTGAGACCTGGCTGTATCGGCAGTTGCAATGGTGGACCGCTACGCACCTGCCCCATGCTGCGGCCTTCGTCGGCGGACACACACTGGTGACCCGCTCCGGCCATTGGACGACGCGCAGGAGCCGCGCGCCATGAGCCGATTCAAGAACGAGGTCCTGCATCTTCAGGCACACATTCGCACCCTGCGTACCGGCGCTGGCGCACTCACCGCGCTGGCCCTGGTCATGGGCATCGGCTGGTGGAGTGCGCCACGCAACCTGACGGTTCATGTACCACCGGACCTGCGCTCGGGCAGTACCCGCCCCTGGTGGGAAGTACCACCGGAAAGCGTGTACGCCTTCGCCTTCTATGTCTGGCAACAGCTGCAGCGCTGGCCTACCAACGGCGATGACGACTACCCCCGCAACCTGTACGCCCTGTCGAGCTACTTCACCCCTGCCTGCAAAGCCTTCCTGCAACAGGACTACGAGTATCGCCGCAACGCCGGCGAACTGCGCCGTCGTGTGCGGGGCATCTACGAGATTCTCGGTCGCGGCTATAGCGACAACCCGACCCTGCGCGTGCGCACGATTTCCAACCAGGCGTGGGTCGTCACCCTGGATGTCACCGCTGACGAGTACTACGCCTCGGAACAGGTCAAGCGCGCCCTGGTGCGCTACCCGCTGAAGGTCCTGCGGCTCGACGTCGATCCACAACGAAATCCGTTCGGCCTGGTCATCGACTGCTACGAAGGAGCCCCGCAGCGTATCGCCGCTCCGATCGACTCCGCACAGACCACGCCCCCGCCACCGGAAGACGTCCCATGAGTCGTATCCCGCTAACTATCGCCGTGCTCGCGCTGGCCACCTTCAACTCCGCCAATGCCACCGAGATTCTGCGCTGGGAACGCCTGCCCCTGGCCGTCCCACTGGTAGTGGGCCAGGAGCGCATCGTCTTCATCGACCGTAACGTCCGCGTCGGTGTTCCCACCTCGCTGGGCAACCGACTGCGCGTACAGAGCGCTGCCGGCGCCGTCTACCTGTTGGCAAACGAACCGATCAAGCCCATACGCCTGCAGCTCCAGGACGCCGATACCGGTGCAGTCATCCTGCTCGACATTGCGGCTGAGCCCGCACAGGACAAGCAGCAACCACTGGAACCGGTACGCATCGTCGAAGAGCCAACCGCCAACCCCCGGTACGGTGTCGCCTCGGCGGCCAAGGAACCTACCGAAACCGGTGACTCAGCAACGCCTCTATCCAAGCACGAAACACCACTCCCAGTGGTGCTGACCCGCTATGCCGCACAGAACCTCTATGCGCCGCTGCGCACCGTCGAGCCCGTGCCCGGTATTGCTCGCGCCAACCTGCCAGCGGGGATGCCACTGGGTACCCTTCTGCCAACCTTGCCGATACAAGCCCAGGTGTTAGCCGCCTGGCGCCTGGACGATCTCTGGGTCACCGCCGTGCGGCTGCGCAATACCAGCCCGCGTTGGTTTGACCTGGACCCACGGGCGCTCCAGGGGGATTTTCTGGCAGCAACTTTCCAGCACCCCACCCTGGGCCCCGTCGGCACGCCCGAGGACACCACCGTCGTGTACCTCGTGACCCGCGGTCACGGCCTGGAGCGAGCGTTGCTGCCGACTCTCTCCCCCATCGATGCCTCGCTCAACCAACCAGCGACGCAAGACGGAGGCCGCGATGCGCAGTAATGGCCTGCTCAAGTGGCTGATGATCCCGATGCTCCTGCTACTGGTATTCGTCGGCGTCAAACTCTTCTCAGGCCGCGGTGCTACCCCCCCCTCATCGGACGCCAGCAGCCGCCTCACACCAGAGGAAGCCAAGGCACTCGGCATCGAGGGCGACACGCCGCGCGACACGGTGGCCACCCTGGTTGCGCAGGTTCGCCAACTGCGCACCGAACTGCAGACCGCGCTGGCCGACAACAAGACTCAACGCGAAGAGAATACGCGCCTGCGCCAACGGGAGAGCAGCATCGATCGGCGCATCCAGGGCGCCCTTGAGAGCGGACGCAACCAACTGCGCGAGGACCGGGACCAGGTTGCGAACGAACGTCAGCGAACTCAGGGCCTGCTGCAGGAGCTACAACAACGCCTCGACGGCATCGGCGGTGGCAAAGGTAAGCCCGCGGACCTACCGGTCGGGCTGGGATTGGAGCCCGGGGATGGCGAGGAGACCCTGCGTTGGGTAGAGCCAGATGACACCCATGACGACAAGCATCGTACCGGGAAGAACACCCTGGGCTCCGCCTTCCCCACCAGTTTCGGCCCGGCGCAGAAGACACTCGAGACGACAGCCGGCCCCGCGCTCGACGCGGGGCGTCAGGCCGCTGGCGTACCGGCAACGCAGGCGGTCTACACCCTTCCCACCAATGCCACGCTGATCGGTTCGATCGCCATGACGGCGCTGATCGGCCGAGTCCCGGTGGACGGCACGGTCAACGACCCCTACCCCTTCAAAATCTTGATCGGTCCGGACAACCTCACCGCCAACGGCATCGATCTTCCCGACGTCGCCGGCGCCGTGATCAGTGGCACCGCCTCCGGGGATTGGACGCTCTCTTGCGTCCGCGGCCAGGTGCGCTCGGTCACCTTCGTGTTCCAGGACGGCACCATTCGCACCCTTCCGGAAGACCACGGGCGCAATACCACCTCGCAACGCGCCGGGAACAACAGCTCCACACAGAACGGATTGGGCTGGATCAGCGATCCCTACGGCATTCCCTGCGTCAGCGGCGAGCGGCGCAGCAACGCCCAGCAGTACCTCGGCAGCCAAGCCCTGATCACTGCTGCGGGAGCCGGCGTCGCCTCCCTGCTCGACACCAGCAGCGGGCAGCTCTCCTACGTGAATAACAACGGCGCCATCGGCACTGTCGGCATCGGTGCCAACGAGGCCATGGGCCGCATCCTCGCGGGTGGCGTGCAGGACATGTCGCAGTGGGTCAACAAATTGTATGGACAGGCCTTTGCCGCCGTGTACGTCAAGCCCGGCGCCAAGGTTGCCGTACACCTCGAGGAGCCCCTGACTATCGACTACGCACCGGCCGGCCGACGGGTCGACCATCGCCTTGGAGGAACGCCCCATGCTCAGGACCTGGATTGACGGACCGGCGCTGCTGGCCATCACGCTCATCCTTGCAGGCTGTACGACCAGCAAGGAAGAACTGCTGCCACACGACGACGCCACCATGCTCGATGTCTGGAATGCCGGTACAGGCGGCAGCGCCGGCGGCGGCCAGGCAGCCCGGCAGTTGCTCGATGCGCGCCAGTCGCTGCGCCGCCCTCTGCAGGCGCCCGACCGGCAGGCGGCAATGGCGGAACAGGCCCGCTATACCCGCACCGCAGCCAATGAAATCTATCGACAATTCCACCGCCTGCCCAATCCCGACCTGGTGATGTACGTGTACCCGCATCTTGCCGGCAGCGATCCCGTCCCGGTGCCTGGCTACACCTCCGTGTTCCCTCTGTACCAGCGAGTGCAATACGCCATGCCCGGTGAGCGGGTCGAGGACTACTGAAACACCTGGCCTCTTCAGTAGAGCTGTATTCGACCAAAAGCCAGCGAGAGGAAGCCATTCAAGCTGGTCATTCACTCGCTGCCTCAACCAGAATATTGCGAAATCGCCCTTCCTCAGACCTTCATGCACGGACAACCCAATGCTCTATATCGTAATGCTGGGAGGCAAACATCCGCGGGCCAGGATCGAAGTTCATGATGTGGTCTTCGCCGTTGCCGATAGCCTGGAAGACACCTACCCACAACTGCGTAACGCCTGGTTCGGCAGCCAGGACGGACTGCACATTGACTGCTGGATGGCAGTGGATGGCATCGGCGACTGCAAGGTCGAGCTCAGCACCCAGGCGCCGGCCGATGACGACCTGCGACTGTACTTCATCAACCTTGGCGGCTATGAAGATGGTGTGTTCGGCGAGGCGCACCGATACCTGTTGGTGATCGCCCGAAACAAGACCGAAGCCAAGGCCAAAGGCAAGCAACGCCTGCTGCAGGACTGGTACAAGCCGCATACCGATGCCCTACTGGATGTGGACGATTGCCTGCCCGTGGATCGGGTAGAGGGCCGATACGTGCACTTGGTACCAGGCGGCTCGCACAGTGGCGTGCTACAGCGTAGCGACTACATCCTGATCAATCCCTGACACGGAGGCACCATGCTCGAAGCTCCCTCCATCTTGCTGCCCTCCTACAGCTCCTGCAGGACAAAGGTACATAGCACCTGCCGAGCGGATCTAGCGGCGTCCAGGAGGGCGATCAACCTGCCAGAGTCCACCTAACACTCGTCAAGCCGATGCCGTTCGTGGCACAGCCTGATTCAGGTATTAGGTTGCAAAAGGAATAACTATGCCAATCGGTAAGTGTGCACTTTGCCTAGCTGTTGCCGAGCTTAGGCGATCACATGCCATCCCAGATTCTGTCTTTAAAAGAGTCTCCAAGGAAAACAATGGCCAGTCCATTAGGCTCAATGACGATGACACATCTCCAATCGACTACTCAAGCGATAGCTGGTGGGAATACCAGCTCTGCGGTGACTGCGAGCAGCACCTGAATCTGAACTATGAACAATACTCTCTTTCCGTGATCAGGGCTGGGAAAGGCAAGATCTTTAAACATGAACTTGGTGTGACCTTTAGCGAGATAGACACATTAAAAATACAACTATTCTTTCTATCCATTTTTTGGCGCGCAGCCAACTCAAGAAATGAGGCGTATCAAAAGGTCTTCATCCCTGAACCCTGGAACAACGACCTTCGAATTCATCTCCTGAACAAAAAACGTGTCCCTTTACGTTTCATGACCGTAAAAATCTCTCGCCTAATAGACAGAAGCGTAAAAGACGGCTTTAGTTTAAAAGACCTAAAGAGCATTATCATCTCCCCACTTTTCAGGAAATTACCGAATCACAAGATTTCTTTCTGCTTCCTGTTCGAGGGATTCTTCATAGAAATATTTATGCCTGGCCACACATTAAAACAACGAGCAACCAAAGGAGTAATAAACCCATTAGGCAAGACAATCACCGCCCCCTTTTTAGATATTTTTGATATACCCGAGATCGTTGACCTACTTATTTCCGGATATAAAAAGAATCTAGAGGGAAAAGTCAAATTTGCAAAATAACTAGTGGTCCAACTCGCTCGCCTCTCGAGCTGGAGTACGAATGATACAGAGCCACTTACTCAGAACCAGGCCCTACTCATGCCCAACGAAATTTCCCTGATAGTTTCAATTTTCGCAGCCGTTATTTCGGGACTCAGCCTCGCAATCTCCTTCCATAATGTTCGCCGCGACCGTGCACAAGTGTACGCACGGTCAGAGATTTTCTACGATAGCACTCGTAGCTTAGAACCAGAGCCCAGCATGAGAGTGCGCATCATTAATGCGGGACGCCGACCAATCACAATAACTCAATTTATTGTTATAAGCGATCAAGGCAACTGGTTTACTCCTCTTCGAACACTCGGAGATAAAGAACTACAAGAAGCCATTACCGAGGGCCGACCATTAATCGAGAGGTTTGTTTCGCAAAATACTTCTATCCGGTTGTCTGAAGGTGAAATTTTCGAGATGATTATCCATCATGACGATGACCGTATACTTTATGATTTCTTTGAGGAGGATCAGAGAGAGGCTCAGGACCTTCAGATTGAAGATGTCTTAGGGCGGAAATATAAAGTCAAAAATGCAAAGAAGAGCTTCTCAAAGCTGAAAGCATACAAACCGCCGGCGAATACCTAACAGGCAACTGCCTGGCAGTTCATCCGGGATTATGCGGGCAGAAAAATGACAGGGGAAAGGCCCCCCCTTTGAAGCTCGACCGCCTTTTCTCTGAGGCGCCACTGTCCTAGCAGCATAAACAGGAGAGTGGAAAAGCGGTTTATTGCACGCGGTAAATGCCCGCCTCCTCAATAGTGGCAGCCCAATCATCAAAAGGCGTGGGCATGTCGCGCGAGCAGAATACAGAACCTAGTCAAGATACTTGGCAGCACCATGTTGCTGAACTGCATGCCCACGGCATTTCCGAGCCTGGCAGCGCACGCTTTTGCCAGCAACCAGCTACCCTGGCCGACGAGCAGGCGCTCTATAACGCATCCCCCTCTTTCGTCGACCTACTGCCATGGGTCGAGTACTTACCCGAATCGCGCTGCATGCTGCTGGACGACGGGCACTCCGTGGCGGCATTCTTCGAGCTGCAGCCGATCGGCACCGAAGGCCGTGAGCCGAGTTGGCTGTTGCAGGTGCGCGACACGCTGGAGAACGTGCTACAGGACGCGTTCGACGAACTGGATGACAACCCGTGGGTAGTCCAACTCTACGCCCAGGACGAGACAGACTGGGAGCCCTACCTTGGCACGCTGCGCGACTACATCCAGCCCCGAGCCCAAGGCTCGGCATTTACCGAGTTCTACCTACGGTTCTTCCGCCACCATCTGGGCGCTATCGCCAAGCCCGGCGGGCTGTTCGAAGACAAGACCATTACCCGCCTGCCCTGGCGTGGCCAGATCCGCCGTACCCGCCTGGTCGTCTATCGTCACGTTGGCCAAGCCGCCACTCGCCGAGGACAAACACCCGAACAGGCCCTCAACCTGATCTGCGATCGCCTTACCGGAGGCCTGGCCAATGCTGGTGTGCGCTGCCAGCGAATCGACGCTCCGGACATCCATGCCTGGCTGCTGCGCTGGTTCAACCCGTACCCGACCTTGCTCGGCACCGCACCCGCCGATCAGGAACGCTTCTACGCACTGACCCACTACCCGCAGGAGCAGGAAGCCGGCGAGATCGAGTTGGCCAGCGGCACCGATTTTGCTCAGCGCTTGTTCTTCGGCCAGCCACGATCCGATGTATCCCAAGGCACCTGGCACTTCGATGGATGGCCACACCGCGCCATAACCATCGACCGCCTCCGTACGGCACCGTCCACCGGACACCTCACCGGCGAGACGCACAAGGGCGATGCCATCAATGCGCTGATGGACCAGATGCCGGAGGACACGATCTTGTGCCTGACGCTGGTCATCACTCCGCAGGATGTCCTCGAGGCGCACCTCAACCACCTGGCCCGCAAGGCGGTCGGCGACACCCTGGCGTCCGAGCAGACCCGGCGCGACGTGCAGCAGGCTCGTGGACTGATCGGCAGCGCGCACAAGCTCTTTCGAGGCGCCCTCACCTTCTACCTACGTGGGCGTGATCAGGCCGAGTTGGAGGCCCGTGGACTACAGCTCGGCAATGTGCTGCTCGGTGCTGGTCTGCAGCCTGTGCGGGAAGAAGATGAGGTAGCCCCGCTCAACACCTATCTACGCTGGCTCCCTTGCGTCTACGATCCGGGCAAGGACAAGCGGCAGTGGTACACCCAGCTGATGTTTGCCCAACACGCGGCCAACCTGGCTCCTTTATGGGGGCGCAGCCAGGGTACAGGACATCCAGGCATCACCCTGTTCAACCGTGGTGGCAGCACGCTGACCTTTGATCCGCTGAACAGGGCCGACCGGCAAATGAACGCCCATCTGTTCCTGGTTGGCCCGACCGGCTCAGGCAAGAGCGCCACCCTCAACAACCTGCTCAACCAGGTCATGGCAGTCTACCGCCCGCGGCTATTCATCGTCGAAGCAGGCAACTCGTTCGGCCTGTTCGGCGACTTCGCTGCCCGGTTGGAACTGACGGTGCACCGTGTGAAACTCGCGCCCGGTGCAGGTGTGAGTCTCGCGCCGTTCGCCGATGCCTGGCGCTTAGTTGATACGCCAAGCCAGGTTCAGACGCTCGATGCCGACGCGTTTGATGACGACAACAGCTCGACCGACGAGGGCGATGAGCAGCGCGACGTGCTCGGCGAGTTGGAGATCACTGCGCGACTGATGATCACCGGCGGTGAAGAGCGCGAGGAAGCGCGCATGACGCGCGCCGACCGCAGCCTGATCCGCCAGTGCATTCTCGATGCGGCGCAATGCTGCGTCGCCGAGCAACGCACGACGCTCACGCGCGACGTCCGGGACGCGCTACGCGAGCGCAGCCGCGACAGCACGCTGCCGGAGATTCGGCGCGCGCGGCTATTGGAAATGGCAGACGCAATGGACATGTTCTGCCAAGGAGCGGACGGTGACATGTTCGACCGCCCAGGCTCGCCGTGGCCGGAGGCCGACATCACCATCGTGGATCTGGCCACCTATGCCCGCGAGGGCTACAACGCCCAGCTTTCGATCGCTTACATATCGCTGATCAGTACGGTGAACAACATCGCCGAGCGCGACCAGTTCCTCGGCCGTCCGATGATCAACGTCACCGATGAAGGGCACATCATCACCAAGAATCCGCTGCTCGCACCCTACGTGGTGAAAGTGACCAAAATGTGGAGGAAATTGGGTGCATGGTTCTGGCTGGCCACACAGAACCTGGATGATCTGCCCAAAGCCGCCGAGCCGATGCTGAACATGATGGAATGGTGGCTCTGTCTCAGCATGCCGCCGGACGAAGTAGAGAAAATTGCGAAGTTCCGCGAACTCACGCCAGCCCAGAAGACCTTGATGCTCTCCGCACGCAAAGAGTCCGGCAAGTTCTCGGAGGGCGTGATCCTGTCGCGCAGCATGGAACTGCTGTTTCGAGCCATCCCACCCAGCCTCTACCTCGCCCTGGCACAGACCGAGCCGGAGGAAAAAGCCGAGCGCTACCAGCTCATGCAGCAATACGGCATCAGCGAGCTGGATGCTGCACTCCGTATTGCAGAAGCCATCGACCGGAACAGGGGCATTACATCTTGTGCCGGTATGGCGGGACTCGGGCACTAAGCACGTATTGCCTCACTGAGGAGTCAAGCGCTGCAGGGCTCCGTCCGGATCATAGACACGCAGTTGCGCCGCAGGCCGGGACGAGCTGCTATAGATCACCAGGTTGGCTCCACCCGGCCTTGCCTGCGAAGGGAACAGAATGCCGTCCAGCCCAGCAGCGACCACGTCGTCAGCCATGTACCAAGTGGGCGGCTCGACCGACTTGTCGAACCACTCCGCTCGCCAGTCCACCGTGTAGTCGGCCCAGAGCGGCGGCCAGTGATCCGGATCGAAACCGGCGCTCAAGTCAGCGACGCGCAGGCCGTTGACGAAGAACGTGCAGATCGTGCCGGGACGTAGCCACGGGTTGTCCTGCTTGTATTCGGCCAACGCCGTCGACTCATCCAGTGCCAGGTACAACGCCTCCTGGTCCGGACGGTTGAACCGCCCTCCCTGGCGCGCCGCCCCCATCCCGGACAAGGGTGTGCCGGCATAAGCCGGCACGATGACTCGGTAAAAGGCCTCGTCGCCGTCGGCGCCGAGCATCTTCGAGATCATCCGGCCGCACCGCCGGCGAAGGATTCCAGGTAGGCGATGACCGCATCGGCGCGACCTTCCTGAATCAGAGTGTCAGCGGTCTTGTAGCCGAAGGCTCGCAGCGGCTCGTTGCGCAACAGGAAAACCGCCCGCTGGACATCGCCGGTCATCTCGGTGGCCACCGCCAGCACTCGCACCATGTCCTGCAGATACTTCTGCAGTTGCGGCGCCTGGGGCCGGGCAGTCGGAGTATTGCGATGCACGTGAGCGCGCTCGGCCAACTCCTGGACCCGGAAGCCAAAGAAGTCACCGACCTTAGACGGAGACAGGTAGGGCGTGTTGGGCTCGCGGAACCGCTCGACAAAGGGTTCTTGCAGCACAGTATTCATCTGTCGAACTCCTGACGCAGAGAGCATGCACTTATTTTGCACCCAAAATGAACCCTCGGCAAACTCATCCACTTCGCCTGGAGAGGCGCAGAGCCAGTTCGTCCCTACCGTATCGCCCGCCATTGCGCGGTACACTACCCGCCCACCAATCCCTTGCCCGGTTGACGAGCCCTCGCAGTGACACTGACTGACGCGACAATCGCCCTGCTGCTTACCGCAAGAATCCATGGTACCGATAAAGCGGTGAAAGCCACGGCCAAGCGCTGTGCCCAGGCCCTGCCTCGCAGCCAGCGTGACTTGATGTTTTCAATCGTCAATAGCAAGGAGCCTCTGAAGCTCGTCGCCCATATCGCCGAGAACCTGAGCCTGGACTAGCTCGTCTGGTTCGCTCCGACCTCAAAGGCCGGTCGCCTCTTAAATACCTGCACCTCGGGGAATAGGCACAAATCCTCGCCGGCCAAGCTACACCCCGAGAAAGCAGGGTGGGTCCACAGGGTCCCAGGAGCTGGAGCTCGATACCCATGGGCCGCCTCATGCTCGATCTTGCCAACCGGATCGCCCAGGACGATGACTCAGGGTCGTGCCGCCTGAGGAAATAACCCACGAGACTCACCGCAACCTGCAATCTGCACGTTTCAGCGGGGTATATCAGTTCTGAAACCGTACCCTAAGGATTGATATTTCCACCCGCATTTTATTTTAAGTATGTTAAGCACACCGACGTTATCAACGCTCTGAAAACACATTTAATAGAAAACTCAAAGCCCAGTGCCCACTGACGGGAATTCATTTCCCGGCAGGATTTCCGCTCGAACCTTATCAATACACAGAGATACCCAGCATGGATGTGCACGATCTGGTTGGCGTGGGCTTTGGCCCATCCAATATCGGACTCGCTATTGCCCTGAAAGAAGACTTTGCGGTCGAAACCCGCGATAGCTCGATCCTGTTCCTGGAGTCCAAAACCTCGCACAGCTGGCATCATCCGATGATGTTGCCCAATGCAAAAATGCAGATTTCCTTCATGAAGGACCTGTGTTTCCTGCGCAATCCATCCAGCCGCTATACCTTCGTCAATTATCTGCACCAGAAAGGTCGTCTGGCCTCTTTTGCAAACTTGCGCGACTTCAATCCAAGCCGCAAGGAGTTCGACGATTACTTACGCTGGACGGCAGAGCAGTTTAAGGGATTAATTCGTTATTCTTCTTCAGTAGAAGCCGTAGTTCCGGTAATTCACAACAGCAAAGTCACCTATCTGGACTTGCAGGTACGCGATACTCGTACCCAAGCTGTCAACATCGTGCGTACGCGCAACCTGACCCTGGCGATCGGTGGCCAACCGGTGATGCCAGCCCCCGCCGAACATCCACATGTCTTCCACTCTTCTGCCTTCCTGCAACGCATCGAACACTACGACCCGACCAAGCCCCACCGCTTCCTCGTAGTAGGCGCAGGTCAGAGCGCTGCAGAAATCTATCAATACCTGATTGATCGTTACCGCCATGCGGACGTGCATGTGGTGTGCAGCGGAATTGGTTTCAAGCAAGCGGACGATAGCGTTTACATCAACGAGATGTTCGACCACAGCATGGTTGACCGTTTCTTCGGCCTGAACGAGACCGAGCGCAGCAACCTGCTTGCCAGGCACAAGGACAGCAATTATTCGGTAGCGGACCTCAGCCTGATTCAGCAGTTGTACCGCGAAGAGTACGAAGCCTCGATCGACGGTAGCCGCCAGCGTTTCGGCGTGCTCAAGTTTTCCCGTCTGGCGCATTTGGACTTCGAAGATGACGGCATCCAGGTCCGACTCAAATCCACACTGGACGGCCACGAGCATGTCCGTGGGGCCGATGTGGTGATCTTCGCCACCGGCTACCACCGCCGGCACAACAACAGCCTGCTCAATGCGCTCAAACCCTACTGGCAGACATCCACTAATACCCAACCGGTACTGAGCCGCCACTATGCGCTGCAGACGCGCGAGGACTTCCTGCCTGGCATCTATATCCAGGGGATGTCGGAAACTACCCACGGGCTGAGCGATACCCTCCTCTCCGTCATTTCCCGGCGTGCCTACGAGGTTGCCCAGGACATGGTCGAGCGTCACCTAGCGCCTCGAGTCGACAGGGATATCGCCGTATGAGCGCCTACTCCCGTGGCACCATGACCTTCCTGTTGTGCTCCACGCTCTATCGCTTGGCCTCCGGCGCTCTACTGGTCTCGCTAACGTGGAATATTCTCCACCAGCACAGCGTCAGCTATCTGCCTCTGGCGGTCGCGATCTTCTGTTCATTCATTCCGGCCTTCGTCACGCCGGCACTGGTCCGCCGTCTCTCGCTGCGAATGAACGGCCGGCAGATGAGTGCGCGCTTCCTCGGTGGGCTGGCGGTACTGGGGGTGATCGCAGGTCTGAGCCGCTATCAGACAATAGCGCTGCTGCTGACCAACCTGATTGTCTGGCTGCTCTTCCTGCTGCTAGAGGCCAGCCTGGACATGTGGTTCACCCAGGTTCTGCGCGGACTGCCGGAAGCCTTGGTGCAACGCGTTAGCGGGGCCACAACTGCCAGCAGCCAAGCCGCATTGATGATTGGCCCGCTGCTGGCGGCAGTTCTCACACCACTGCTCGGTAATCTTGGGTTCGCAGTGCTGCTGGCAGCGATATTCCTGCTGGTGGCTGCGATCTGCTACCAGGCTGGCGGCGGCGCCGACGCGCCGCCAGCCAAAGTGCGGCAGGCCTCGACACCTGCCCTGCCGTTGTCCTTGTTCATACCGCTGCTGCTGGTCTGGCCGACGCTCGGCGCCTTCAACTTCATGCTGCCAGTGTTCGTCACGCAGCAGGGCTGGGATCTTTTCCAGCTCGGCGTGCTGGATGCTGCCTTTGGCCTAGGCATGGCTCTCGTGGGGCTACTGATAATTACCGGCGCCAGCGGACCTCGCCTGTTCGCCTTCCTTGCACTGTTACTGCTGCTCAGCGCCGCATCCGCACTGGCCTGGCTGATATTGCCCTCGCAGCTAGCAGCCAAGTCACTGTGCCTCGTAGTCCTGGGCGTGGCCTTTGGTGGTGCCCGCGTGCATATCCGCGCAGCCATCGCCCATCGCCTGGAAGAGGCGGAGGTCGGGCAAGCCGTGAGCCGGGCGAACGCCTTGGCAACCCCAGCCCTGCTGCTGATTCTGCTGGCCCAATTCAATGCCCTCTGGCTGGCATGGGCCTTACCGTTCGCGCTGATCGCCCTGTCGATCGCACTCCTCATGCAGTCGACTCTGCAACGTTCTCAACCCCGCGCGGCTGCGAATGATGCCGCCCGTGCGCCCTGACATCCCACGAGGAAACCATGAGCCACTCCAACAGCTTCGCCCTGCTCATTGGCGGCGACCTTCCCACGCGTGAACGTGCCGTGCTCTGCACCGCCCGGGCGCTAAACCTGCCGGTGGTCATCCTGGCTTACCCCGGGGAGGCTTTTGCGCAACGCCGCCGCGGCGCCGCGGGCCTGGCTGATGACTACATCGCCAGCCCCTGCCTACTTGACCCACAACGTGCTCTCGAGGCGGTACAGGCCTACCAGGAAAAGACCGGAGCGATCCCTGCGGCAGTGGTACCGGTCAACGACTTCGTGCTGGAAGCAGGAGCGGCCATCGCCCGCCATTACAACGTACCGTTCCTCGGTGACGAGGTGATTCTTCGCTGCCGCGACAAGCTCGTCATGAAGCAGGCCCTGGCCGACGCAGGACTGAATGTGGCCGAGACGTTGGCGGTCGACGAAGCAGTCGCCGGATTCAGCTTCGCCCCAGAACAGAGCGCCATCTTCAAGCCCAGCGTGTTCGGTGGCAGTGGCGGCGTGCGCCTGGTGCGTAACCGCGACGAACTGCAACTGGCCCTGGACGATGCCGAACAACTGCTGCAGCGCTACGGCGAAGCCTTGCACTTCGATGCCAGGCGCATCCACCTGGAAGCCTTCCTCGACAGCGAACTGGAGGTCTCCGTCGAGGTGTTCTGCACAGCGCAGGGCTGCAAGGCCATGGCGGTAACCCACAAGCAACTGTCGGCACGTCCCTATTTCGCCGAAATGGGCCACTTGGTTCCCTACGCCGGCAACGATTACGAGCAACTGCTCGCCACCGCAGAGAAAGCCTGCACTGCCTTGGGTATCGATCTCGGCGTTGCCCACGTGGAAATCAAGATCGTCAATGGCGAGCCCTACATCATCGAAGTCGGGGCGCGCCCTGCCGGCGACAAGATCATCGACCTGGTCTATCGCGCCCTGGACGTCGATCTCTATGCCCTGCACGCCCGTAGCTATTGCGGCCTGCAGGACAGCTTCCCGGCCCCCCGCCGGCAGGGCACCGCAGCGGTGACCTTCCTCAAGTCGGCCCCTGGCGTCATTCGCCAGGTCAATGCCGTAGAGCTTCCCGAGGGTGTCCGAGAACTCACCCTCTACAAGGGCGTAGGCGACCTGACGGCAAGCGCTGCCCAGAACTTCGAGACCCGCGAGGGCCACATCGAATGGTTCTGGCCGCACAGCCATGACCACACTCCCGACTTCATGTCCGAGACCGTCCGCCTTTCCGCACGCCTCTTCACTATCGAGCCCGCCTGAGCAGGCTGGAGACGGAACCATGCTGGATAATCTTTCCATCATTTCGCTGGCGGCCCCCGCCCGCAGCATCTCGCATCTGCAAACACCCGCGCACAAGTGCAAGCTCGGTGCCCCGGTGCAAACCTTCCACAAGCATTTCGAGACTGCCGACGGCCTCTTCACCGTCGGTCTCTGGGAATGCGAGACCGGCAGCTTCACCGTACAGTTCACCGGCCATGAGTTTGCCCATCTGCTGGAGGGCGAGATTCATATCGAGGACGGGAACGGTCGGATCCTGCAGTTCCTGCCAGGCATGCAACTCGTTTTCCCGGCCGGCTACTCCGGTACCTGGCACGTGTTGCAGAAGGCGCGCAAAGCCTTCACCTGGCATGAATTGGAGCCCGTTGCGGCAGCGGAGGTAGAAGCCCAGTGAGCCTCTATGAACCGCAACGTCTCAGGCTGCTCGCCGAGCAGCACCAGACGCCGTTCTGGTGCTACGACGCCGCGATCATCCGCCGGCGCATCGATCAGCTACGCCGTTTCGACACCCTGCGCTACGCCCAGAAGGCCAATTCCAACCTGCACCTGCTGCGCCTTATGGAAGGCCTCGGGGTATGGGTCGACGCGGTGTCGCTGGGCGAGATCGAACGCGCCCTGTGCGCCGGATTCCACAACAAGGATGGCGTACCGCGAATCGTCTACACGTCGGATGTCATCGACGAAGAGACCATCGCCCGCGTGGTCGAGCTGGGGATCCCGGTCAATGCCGGCTCGCCGCAGATGCTCGAACAGATCGGCAAGGCAAACCCGGGACACCCGGTATGGCTGCGCATCAATCCCGGTTTCGGCCACGGTCATAGCCGCAAGACCAACACCGGCGGCCAGAGCAGCAAGCACGGCAACTGGCACGAAAACCTGCAGGAGTGCTACTCGCTAATCGAGGGCTACGGATTGAAGCTGATCGGCCTGCACATGCACATCGGCTCGGGCGTGGACTACGAGCACTTGCAGCAGGTCAGCACGGCGATGGTGGAGCAAGTGCGCCGCTGCCCCTTCGATATCCAGGCCATCTCCGCGGGCGGTGGACTGCCCGTAGCCTATCGAGAGACCGACAGCGAGATCGACGTCGACCAGTACTTCGAAGTTTGGGACAGCGCCAGGAAGCAGATCGAGGCACACCTGGGTCATCCGGTCACGCTCGAACTGGAGCCCGGTCGCTTCGTCGTCGCCGAGGCCGGCTGCCTGGTCACCCAGGTACGTGCCTACAAGGACGTAGGCGCCAACCATTTCGTACTGGTCAATGCCGGCTTCAACGATCTGATGCGCCCGGCCATGTACGGCAGCTACCACCACGTTTCGGTGATTCCCCGGCACGCCGGCCAGGCGCCTCGCCCGCAGCGTCCGACAATACTGGCCGGAGCCCTGTGCGAGGCCGGGGACGTATTCACCCAGTCCGCCAGCAGCGAACCGGAGCAACGCCTACTGCCCGGCGTGGAGGTCAATGACTTGGTGGTCTTCCACGACTGTGGGGCCTATGGCGCGAGCATGTCCTCCAACTACAACAGCCGTCCGCTGGCAGCAGAGATCCTGCTCGATGGCGACAGCGTGCGGTTGATCCGCCGCCGCCAGAGGCTGGACGAACTCCTGCAACTGGAACTCTGACCCCGCATGGCAAGGCGCGATGTGCAGGCATTGCCACGCGCCCTTGTTCTGACCTAGCCCCTATCCCGCAACCTGCCGTGTGAAGCCATGGAAGCCATTAGAAAGCACCAGCAGTTCAAGATCAGCCGTGAATACGACACCCAGCTCAAGCGCCTTTACCCCGTTCCAGGCCTGCAGACACCTTTCGGCTCGGCCTACGCCACCGTCGATGCCGGGACGCGCAGCCAACCGCACCAGCATCATGAGCATGAGACCTTCGTCATTCTGCAGGGCCAAGGCCTGTTCGTGCAGGATGGCCACAAGGAGCGCGTGGCATCGGGCGATGTGCTCTACATCAAGCCATTCAGCGAACACTATCTGGAGGCCGACGCCGCCTGCGATATCCAGTTCATGAGCATCTGGTGGGAACCACAGAACCTGGCCGAGCAACCCTCCTCGACCCACCACCTGATCTTTACCCCGCCGCCTACGCCCAACGGCGACCTGCACCTGGGGCATATCTGCGGCCCCTACATCGCCGCCGATGTGATCCGCCGACAACTGCAGCGCAAGGGCAAGAATGCCCACCTGGTGGTAGGTACAGACAAGAGCCAGTCCTACGTCGACCTCAAGGCTCGCCAGCGTGCTCAACCGACCCAGGCACTGTTCGAGCACTACTCGCAGTCGATCATGCAGACCTTCCGGCATGCCGGCATGGCTTTCGACTCGGTATACGACTGCGATGCCAAGGGTCACGCCCCCTTCGTCCATGACTTCATCCATCGCCTGCAGGAGCGTGGCGTACTGCACCATCAGACACACAGTTACGCATGGTGCGAACACTGCAGCCTGGAGGTCTTCGATGCGTTTGCTCGCGGCGAATGCCCAAGCTGCGCCCAGCCTTCCAATGGTTGCGTATGCGAAGACTGCGGCAGCCCGAACAACAGCTACGACCTGGACAAGCTGCATTGCATGTTGTGTGGCAATACCCCACAGCTCAAATCTCAGACCAAGGCAGTACTGAACCTGCACGCATGCCGTGAACACTTCGCCCAGGCCGGGCTGCAGATCGATGCGCCACCGCGTCTGGCTACCTACCTGCGGCACCAGGAGCTTCAGCCTCAACGCGACTACGTGGTGAGCTTTACTGGCGAATGGGGCATCCCCGCGCAGGCCCCTGCACTGGCAGGGCAAACCTACCTGGCCTGGATCGAAATGGCTGCAGGCTATCTGGCCGCACTCTACCGAGGCGTCTTCGACCAAGAGCCAGATGGCACCGCGCAAGCAATCGACAGGCTCAACCAGGCGGATGTCGATGTCATCCACCTGATGGGCTTCGACAACTCCTTTTACTACGCGTACCTGTACCCGCGGCTCTTCGCGGCCCTGGGACTCAAGCAGCTGAAGATCACCTTCGTGGTCAACGAGTTCCTGCTCCTGGAGCAGTCCAAGTTCTCCACCAGCCGCAACCACGCTATCTGGGCCAAGGATGTCTTCACCGACCCGGTCGATACCGACTGGTACCGCTTCTACCTGTCACTCAAGCGCCCTGAAGCCCAGCGCGAAAACTATCGGCACGAGGAGTTCGAACAGTTTCGCCAGGACCTGGGCGAACGTCTGCAGTTGCTGGCTAGCACCCACCGACAACGCCTGGCCAGCTTTGCTGCCGACCTCGACCTGCAACAGGGCGGCGCCTGGAAGCGACTGCACCAGGAATATGGACGCAGCTTCGAACAATTGCGCCAGCAGTTGGACAACGCCTTGAGCGCGCCCTGCGGCTATTCGGTCAAGCAGTTCACCACCACCCTGCTGCAACTGGTCGACAGCCTGGCGCGCTTCCAGCACCTGACCCGGGAGCACTACACCGCACAGGCCGCTGTCGAGCAGCGCCGCACCAGCCTCTACCTCGAGTCCGCGGCGATGCTCGGGCTACGCCAGCACCTGGCTTGCTTGATGCCCACGGCTACCGCGCAATTGCTTGGATAACCCCTTGAAAAGTGCAGATCGCAAACTGGACGTGCTGATCGTCGGGGCCGGTATCATCGGCCTATGCACAGCCATCCACCTGGCCCGGCGCGGAAAGCGGGTACTCGTGCTGGAGCAGCAGGTACGGCCCAACAATGCCACCCTCAGCTCTGGCGCAGGTATCCGCTTCTTCGACCCTAACCCTCAGATCAGTACCTGGGTTCAGGACAGCCATGGCTTCTACGAGGACCTGGCGCCAAGCCTCGATTACAGCCCAACTCCAAGCCTGTATTGCCTGAACCAGGATAGCGAGCAGAGACTTCTGGAAGACGCCGAGTGTCGTGGCTTTCGTGTCCTAGACAGGGAGCAACTGCGAGCACGTTATCCGCAACTCAACTGGCAGGCGATCAGTTGGGCCATCGAGGATCCCCTCGCCGGATACCGTGAGGCTCGCCAAGTCTGGTTAGCGTTGCTTGCGTGCTGTCGAGAGTTGGGGGTATGCCTGGAGTTCGGCCGCCAAGTCATCAGTCTAACGACCGGCGACAACCGGCATCGCCTGCATACAGCGAGCGGGGTTTATTACGCCGAGCAACTGGTTCTCGCGAGTGGCTACTGGACCCAGACGCTACTGCAACACCTAGGTCTGCCGGCACAAGTGCGCAATCGCACCGTGACCATCCACTACCTGGAGCAATCACCGGTGCCAAACATGCCCTTTGTGGTCGAGCATGACAGCGGCTTCCACGCTCGCCCCACCGCCAGCGGCGGCCTGCTCTTCGGACTACCACAGCTAGATTTCGACGTGCCACCCAGCCTCCTGCCCGACCGCGGCGCCCGACAATGCAACGCCGCATTGGCACAGCTCAAACGCTATCTGCCAGAACTGACAGCACAGCCAGAGAGCATCCGCAGCCTGCTTTCAGCCGACGCCTGGTGTCTGGCGGAACCGCCACGGCCCGAGCTACTGCCGAAGACCCTTCACGTCCTGGCTTTCGGCCAGGGCAGCGCATTCAAGTATGCGCCCGCGGCAACACTCGCCTACATCAACCAGCATTTCGAGTGAACTCATGAGCAACCAAGGAAGCATCGATTTTCGCAGCCGTCTGAACAGTTCGGAGCCGCTGATTCATACGCTGATAAACGCCTACATGATGTCCGGTGCGCTGTTCAGCTGCACCGAACTGGATCTGTTCAGCCACCTGGACCAAACCCCCGGGGCACGCCTGGACGAACTGGCAGTCCATTGCGGGATATCTCCCGAGCAGACCCGCAAGCTGCTCTGCTTCTGCCTCTCAGTGGGCCTGGTGCGACAGGAGGAAGAGCGATATTACTGCTCGGACGACGCCCGCAAGCTGCTCTCCAGGCACAGCCCCGACAATCTTTGCGCGGCGATGACCCACCATCGCCGCCACGTCTATCCCTTGTTCGCCGAACTGAGCGATTCGTTGCGCCGTCAAGCCCCCATCTGCCACCGCCTGGGGCTGGGTGGTCGCGACGGCAGTGAGTTCTATGCGGAGTTGGACAAGGGCACCGAGGACTTCGACCTGTTCATGTCCGCCATGAATACCTTTAGCCGGGGTGCCGGTACGCGCTTGGCGGAGATTATCGCCAGCCACACAGCCGTCGATCGCCCTCTGCGTGTTCTCGACCTGGGCGGCGGCGGTGGCCAGGTGGCCATCGAACTTGCCCGGGGCCTGCCCGACGCACAGATCATGCTCGTGGATCTACCAAAGGCGGTGAACCACGCTCAGGAGCAAATTCAGGCACAGGGTCTTGAGCACCGCATCCGCTGCCAAGCCGGCGACATCTTCAGCCCCCTTCCTCTGGAAACGCCTTTCGACATAGTGCTGCTCTCGGCCGTACTCGGTGACTGGAGCCTGGACTACCAAAGGCGCCTACTCGCCAACGCTTACCTGCACCTGAGTCCAGGTGGCTGGCTGGTAGTCAGCGAAACCTTGCTCGATGACGATTTGGGAGGGCCGATACTCCCTGCGTTGATGAGCCTAT
Source organism: Pseudomonas citronellolis (assembly GCF_001586155.1). Classification (NCBI taxonomy): domain Bacteria; kingdom Pseudomonadati; phylum Pseudomonadota; class Gammaproteobacteria; order Pseudomonadales; family Pseudomonadaceae; genus Pseudomonas; species Pseudomonas citronellolis. The sequence continues at coordinate 2,856,800 of NZ_CP014158.1, read as the reverse complement.
ACGTGCAACTCCTGACGGAGGGAGGCGAGAACTTTACCGCCAGTGGCCTGACCCGACTGCTGCAAGACAATGGCTTCGAACAGGCGCAGGTCCATTACAACCGTGCCCATGGCTGCCGGGATACAGTGATGGCACAAAGACGCTAGATTAAAAGTAAATCACCTAACAAAAGGCATTCGCGCTTGATATGCTCAGGCAAAGGATTTGCAACAAGGCACCTACGGAATGGCCTCCCTGAACCTGCGTCACATCGAAATCTTCTGGGCCCTGATGACAACCGGGAGCGCCACCGCGGCCGCCGCTCTGTTGCATACCTCGCAACCGACGGTGAGCCGAGAGCTGGGACGCCTGGAAAGCATTACCCAGTTGCAGTTGTTCAAGCGCGCCAATGCCAAGTTGATTCCCACCGAGCAAGCACTGCTGCTGTTCGACGAAGTCAAGCGTGCCTATTTCGGCATGGAGCGAATCAACAAGGCGGCTGAGGCGATCCGCCAGTACAAGCACGGCCAGATCGCCCTGGTTACCCTGCCAGCCTTTTCCCAGGCCGTACTACCCATGGTCTGCAAGCACTTCCTTGACCTGTATCCCGAAGTCGCGGTCAACATCACGCCCCAGGACTCGCCTCTGCTCAACGAGTGGATTTCCTCACAGCGCTATGACCTGGGTCTTATCGAGGATAGCGACGCCCCTGGAGGCTCCGAGCTGGAGCATATTTTCACCGGCGACGTGGTTTGCATTCTGCCCGAGGGACACCGCCTGAGCAGCCGCGCGGTGGTACGGGCTGAAGACTTCCAGGATGAAGTCTTCATCTCATTGGCGACCAGCGACCCTTACCGGACTCGTCTCGACCAGTACTTCGACAATCACGGAATCCAACGCCGCCTGCTGGTGGAAACCCACAGTGCCGCCGCGATCTGCGCCACTGTCGCCCAAGGCCTGGGTGTGGCCATCATCAATCCACTCACCGCCCTCGCCTACGCCAAGCTAGGCCTCGAACTACGAAGAGTGGAACTGTCCATTCCCTATACTCTTTGTGCTGCGCGCCCGCTCCATCGCCCATACTCGCCGCTGGTTGACAAGTTCATCCAATCCTTGCGGCATTGCTGCGAGCAGTTGGCCCAACAACTACTACACCTATGAGCAACATGGGCTGCTCAGAGCGCTCATATGTTCAAGTCGCAACTAGTTCTTGCATGTCAGTAGTCATCGTAAAGCGCTAGTTGCGCCAATGACGCATACCTACTAATCCCAGTGGATGTTGCACTGCCGACAGCACGACGGCCAATCTTTCAGGACGCAGCGATTCCCGTTTGGGTATCGCCGACCTCCCCCTCCTCAAGTCAACTATCGCCATGACCAATCCCGCGGTAGTTCGACATGCCATCGCTGTTCGCTCCTCCATACTCCTCTTTTGACATGTGGGGACGACCTAAACAGCTTCGGCTTCTTCGTTAGTATTCTCAAACGGAAGATATCCTTTGTAGACCAACTGATTGCGGACTACAGATGGATTTACACCGAAAGCTCGAGCAGCTTTTTGCATAGACTCGAGCGTAGGCGAATTCACATCAAGCGCCTGTTGGAGATCATCAAAAGGACACAGCAAACTATGTGCAAAAGCGCGTTGAAATTTTTGCCGATCACTCTTTGAGCGACTAACCACACCAAATTCTGCATCTTGCTTCCATACTGCATCACCAAACTGTCGAGCCAACTCAAAACGACGGTCATATGGTCTAGAGGTAGAGGTTTGCAAAGCCACACGCGACTTATTACCTGGATCGCTAATCCTAGCGCCATATGGAAGATGTCGCGCAGTTGCAGTAACCGACTTCAATTCGTCCCATCGCACCTTGAAAAGATCCTCGAATACTTTATGCTTGAGCAAGCCTCTCGGAACGCCAATTATGGATCTAAGCTCTGCTGCAGCTGCTTCTGCCATTTGCCATGGAGTCGCATAGGTCGGTAGATTCCAGTCACGCGTCAAGCTATCTGCTAAACTTAGATCAATTTGCGCTGCTGACTCCTGGGTTGCCTCTATTGCAAGTCTTAGGGAGTGCGCTGCGCCTGGTCCCGGCTGGGCATAAGCGGCCTCTTCGACCCCATCCTCACCAGCGACATTTTCTAGTTCGACTAATGCCTCAATGACCTCGTCTGGGGCCGCATCTGGATCAAACCCTAGACAAGCTTCCAAACGCCTCCATGCAGCAAGTTCAGGATCTTCACGCTCAACAGTAATCTGTTTGAGCAGTGAACAAAGAGCCATCCCATCTACCGTCATGGCACAATGTTCAAGAACGGCCTTAAAGAAGTTATCGAGCTCCAACTCATATTCATTGGCCGCAACCATACCAATCTTGAAATCAAAATATGACTGAGGACCATCAATGAATCTCTTGCCAATGCTTGGAGCAAAGGCAATACGATCTCCAACGCTGAATATCATCACAGGTGGCCATAATGCACCACCACTTGCAGAGTTCAACTCATGGCGCAAACGCCAATCCACTGAGGGAAATTTTGAATCAGTGATAGTTTCCCAGCGCAGGCGCCACCAGTTGTCTGCCATCCAGAGAGCCAGGCTAGTAGAAGAGGCTCGAAAGTAGTCTCTTACAGTTTGCTTTTCAGTATCTGCAATTCTCGAGACGACCCTTTCACCCACTCGAATAAGTATCTCAGCCACATCATCACTTCCCTTTGGCCAAGAAGCTTTGAAATTAAAATAGCCCGAAGCACTCATCGATAAAAGATCTCCGCTGCTGCAATGGCGGCTTGCACGCCTTGGTCTTGACCTATCGGAAATTCGCCATCTGTGAAAGCCACGCTTCTAGCCCTAGCCAAGATATGTCTCGCAAAAGCATCCTCTGGAAGAAGCGGATATCCATGATACAAGGCTTGGTCAGAGTTAGTAATTCTAAGCTCAAAAATCCAACCAGTCTCGTCAACTGTCCAAAGCAAGCTCGGAACATCCCCATCTTTTTGATCCGACCAAAGCCCCAGCATTACTCCTCTCTTAAGAAGGTCTTTAATACGGTGAGAGTCACCTTTTCCAAAGTGAGCATGTGCATCACAGTAAGTCCGTTCAACATCCATGCCCGCATAAGGGGTAAGTTTGTATGCTGATGGATTGTACTTGTGCTTCGAATACGCACCATATTTCACGCGGGCCGATAGCGCTGCTCGCAAATCTCCCGTCGGCATAGTGTTACTTAGCCTCCGATTCGCGTTATTCCTAGATCGCTGCGCTACTATCCGAGATGGCGGCTTTCTTCTGGACATCAGGAACTCTACATATAAAATTTGCCTCTAGCTCTTCCTTTTAGGTTGATTAGAGGCCACCACGTGACGAAATGAGAAACCTTACCACTTGATATCTATTTTATCCCAATGCAAGGCTGGCAAACAGCCTGAAATCTAGACAGGTGACTATCCATCTAGTGGGTAGTGACCCGTTAGCTTAACGCATAAGGCTTGCTTCAAGCTTTGAGTTTGCTTTCCACTCCGAGCAGTCAATTCGGCGACTCCAAATCCCACAATCTTGAAGGTAATCATCAAGGTAGGGACAGGTTCCTCCCGTGCTTGATCTTGCTCATATGCGGCCGCTCGATGCCCACCAAGTTGGCCAGAGTTTCCTGAGCGGTGCCACGTGTCCGCTTCACACGTAGCATAGCGCCTAAAGCCTGAGCCAGTTTAGGATCGAAGATAGTAGCATCGGCCAGCCGGCCTTGCTGGACAGATCCGCCTCTGTGGGTTCCGCTGTGACCGTGGCTGACGCAACAATCACTTTGCTGCTCGCCGTACGAATCCATGGTACCGAGAAAGCAGTGAAAGCCACTGCCAAACGCTGTGCGTAGGCGATACTACGTAGCACCTGATGTTCTCGATCATCAACAGCAAAGAGCCCCTCAGCCCCAGTTCGGTGGTGTATACCGGGGTGAAGTCGGCGGGGTGCGAGAACAGGATTACCCCAGGAGTCCCCGCCCATTCGTGGAAGCGGATCGGCCCGAGGGAGGTGTCCTGCTCGAAATTGGGGGCTACTCCAGATGAAGCCGGCTCATGCTGCGCTCTCCATAGCGGCCCTGCGACCAGGACGGGTTGATGAACCCGAAGGGCACCCGAGTTGGGTGTTCCCGCGGGCCGCTTGCGCCTCAGTTGCCGGCATCGGCATGGGAAGGCGCCTCCTGCCGACCGGCGGCAGCGCGGTTCGGGTTCTTGAAGTCCGGCCCGTCGAGTACTTCGCTCACGTAGCCGACACAAATGAGGTAGTCGCCGAAACGCTCGTCCTCGCGCCGCTTGCGGGCGAAGTGCCCGAGCAGGTTCGGTGGCTAGACGGCAAATGGTAGAGCGCAGCCAACCCTTTCTACTCTTCTTGTACAGCAACCAACCGAAGTGACGATTAACGCATTCAATACAGCAGAAATGCTTGATCCTTCATTCGCCAACCCGCACTATAAATTTGAATCGGCCCTGACTATGGAACCTCGTCAAGGCAGGGCTTCTGTTTTGTGAAGTGGCGGCCTATCATGCCGTTACCCCACTGGTCATGCCTTTGGGGCAAAGCCGTCTAGAGTCCCCTCTCCTGGACGGCTTTTTTATTTTCAGCGACAGCACGTGCTTCCCAGAATGGGGACAAAGCGATTTCCGTTTGTATGTCGCCGCCCCCAGCCCCCTCAAGTCAACTATCGCCATGACCAATCCTGCGGTAGTTCGACATGCCATCGCTGTTCGCTCGCCCATGTTCCTCGCAGCAGTTCCTGCTCTCCATAGCGCTGTGCGGGATACTGATTGCTTCGCAGGCGCGAGCCGATGAGATCCTCGTCGTCACCGACAGCCTGCATCTCGTACAGGCCCCCGCCGATGTGCGGATCATCGAACTGGACCTGCCGGCACGCATAGAGGCCGAACTAGCAGCCCACCTGCCCTGTGATATCAATCGCAGCACAGCACTCATCCAGCAGCGCCTGGCCAGCGGCGGAGAAGAGCTTCAGCAACGCATAGCAACCGCCTACCACGGAGTACTGGAAGCCTGGAGCCTGGGCATCACCACCCTTCCTGCAGTGGTCGTCGATCGACATTACGTGGTTTATGGCGAGCCGGACGTCGCCAAGGCGGTTGCGCTCATCGAGGCGCACCGAGGGACGCAACCATGACGCGCCCTCGCCGCCTGCGCGCCGGCATCGCCACCCTCTTCCTGCTGGTGGCAGCTGCGCCATCGTTTGCCCTCAACACGGCGACCATCGTGGCCTCGGTTGCGTCCCCCGATTGCCTGGCCTACCACATCGTGGGCATCTGTTATTGGCTGTACTGCAGCCATGGCGGTTGCTCGATACGCACCTCGGTGAAGGTCAGGCACTACGTGCCCGATGCGGTGGTGTCCAGCTACTCGGATACCGGAGCGACCCCCTGGGTGGAAGTACGCCCACTCAGCCCTCCCAACTTCACCGCACAAGCCGGTGGAGACGGCACGACCAATCACGACACCGAAAACAACCTGGCGAAATTCAAGAATACGGACGTGCTCGGCCATCCCGGAGGCTATGCCCTCAGCCGCTTCGCCGCGGCCTCGGGCTACGCCTGCCGAGGTGCAGGGATCGCCTTCATGCCCTACCTGCTGAGCACCCTCGATACGCTCGCCTGGCGCTACGATGTGCCGGAGCTGGCTTATCCCGAGGCCCTCACGCCGGGCACACGCGAGATAGGTAGGCGCTCATCCCTGAACCTCTGGGGCAACGTCTATCCGCGCGGCGGTTTTCTTCACCAGGCCGATGACTACAAAGCCGCTGCCGTGGTGGCTCAACGCGCTGGCGACATCGTCACTCGCCGCGGACAGATCCATGTCTACCAGCCTCTGCTCGCCACTCCTCGAGACGGCTACTGGCCTGCAGGGGCTCTCATCGAGGGCGATGAGGCGACAGGCAAATGGCAGGAGCTGACTCCGTCATTGTCGTCCACCTGCGCGGTTTTCCCCAACGTAGCGCAGCATGTGCAGGCGCCGCAGGGAGACTACGCCTGGGCGTTGTGGCGCCCCTACCGCTGCTGCCAGCGACGCGGCCAAGTGTTTCTCGGCAGCACGGATTTCGAGTGAGGAATGCCAGCGTGCGTCGGCCCTCCCCCTCACCTATTCGCTTCGGCAGTCTGGCGCTGCTCATGGGAGCCTTCGCGATGGCCTGTCCACTGTTCGGAGCACAAGCCAGCGAGTACAGCGCGCAGCAGCAAGGCTCAGTCATCGGCGACGACGTCCTGTACAGCATCGGCGGCGGCCAGGCCGTTTCGATGTCACCGGCCTCGAGCATGCATGGCCTTGGTGTCGGAGTGGGTTGGAACAACAACCTGATCTGCGGAAACATGTCGCTGTCCACGACCATCCAGAACCAGTTGAACGGCCTGACCAACGGCTTCCAGACGATCATGAGCAGTGTCATCCAGAACGCCACCTCGGCCGTGGCGTCGCTGCCGGCGCTGATCATCCAGCGCGCCGATCCGGGGCTCTACAACCTGCTCACCAATGGAGTATTGCAAGCCCGGCTCGACTTCGACCGCTCCAAGCTGACCTGCCGCAGCATGGCCGACAAGATGGCCAGCACAGCCGGCGGCCAGCTCGGATGGGACCAGCTAGCCGAAGGCATGGCGTTGAAGCAGGCGGTCGCCAGCCATGACGCCGTCTCCGCCGTCGAGCAAGCCGAAACCAGTCACGGCAACGACGGCGTGCCCTGGGTCGGCGGCGACAATGCCGGCGGCTCAGGACAACGCCCGATACGCATCGTCAGCGACGTTACGCGCGCCGGCTACAACCTGGTCAACGGCCGCGATGCCACCGACGGCAGCTCGATCGACACAAGCCAATGTGGCGGCAATCTCGCCTGCCAGACCTGGAGCTCTCCAGACGCCGCTGCCAACTGGGCGGTACGGGTGCTGGGCGAACAGGAACAACGGACCTGCGAAGCCTGCACCAAGAGCGTCGCCACCCCGGGAGTGGGCCTCCCCCCACTGATCCAGGAAGAGTACGAGGCGAAGCTGGAGGCGCTGCAGCAGCTGGTTGCTGGCAGCCGCACCATGAGCATCAAAAACCTGCAGGCCGCCGGCAGCAGTTCCCTGCCCATCACCCGCGGCGTCATCGAGGCGCTCAGGGACGAACCCGACCAAGACCTGCTCGCCCGCCGCCTGGCCTCCGAGGTTGCGCTGGCGAGCGTGTTGGAGAAGGCCCTCCTGCTGCAGCGCACCTTGTTGACCGGCCGCAAGGAGCCGAACGTCGCCGCGAACGACCTGGCACAGAAAGCGGTTTCGAACGAGAGCGATGTCCTCGACCGGGAGATCCTCAGCCTGAAAACCGAGTTGGAGCTGCGCCGTGAGCTGGCTGCCAACTCACCGACCACCATCATCCAACGGCACAGTACGCGCGCCGCCGGCTCTCGCGGTATCTACCAGGGCGACCCGACACGCGACCGCCTGGACAAGCTGCAGCAGCCTTCAAGCGACGGAGCCACTCCGTGAGTCGCACCTTGCAATGCCCTCGATGGCTACGGCGCAAAGGCGCGCTCTTTGCCTGGGGCATCCTGCTGCTTGCAGTCATTGCCGTGATCAATGCGATCGGCCTCCGCCTGGCGGGTAGCGCCTTGACCTGGCAAGTATGGCTGACGACACACAGCAGCTACTTCCTAGCCTGGCGAATACTGCTCTATGCCACCACCGCTCGGGGCTGGCTGTGGATGCGCAAACGCGTGCTGGCACGCGAACCGGATCCCGCTGCCCGGCTACGACTGCTGTGCACCGAGTTTGCCGCAGTCGCCGCACTCGCCGTGCAGGAAACGCTGTCACTCGCTCAGCACGGCTGACCTGGAGCTGACGATGACGCTCTACACCACCGACTACCTGGAGTATTACCTGACGCTAGTGAGCTGGATCATCCATAACGGCATCTGGTCAGTGCTGACGGCTAGTGGCGCTTTCGCCCTGCCATTCCTGGCGATCATCCTCCAGGAGTGGCTCCGCGCCCGTGCCGAAGGCGCCGACGAGGGCAACAAAGGCGCGCTGTCAGCCAGCCGCATCGAGAACCGCGTTTTCGTGGCGATCGTCGTCATCATGTTCGCCGGCATCCCGTTCATCGACGTGGACTTCAACACGTTGCAGTTCGATCAATCCCGCTCCACCCAGTGCCAGGTGAATGCCCCTCAACCTGCCGAAACCGGTTGGTCGCAGTCCTTCAGCACGCTCAACAACCAGTCGGCGAAGGTGCCAGTATGGTGGTTCTTCATGCATGCCCTCTCCCGCGCGATCACCGGCGCCTCGGTGGCGGCCATCCCCTGCGGCACGGATCTGCGCCAGATCCGCATGGATATCGATGCCACCCGTATCAACGATCCGCTGCTGGCCCAGGAGGTCAGCGATTTCACACACGACTGTTACGGGCCAGCGCGCGCCAAGTTCTTCATGAACCGCCCCGAGATGACTGAGGAGCAGATGTACGATGTGACCTGGATTGGCTCGCGCTTCTTCCTCGACCACAGCGGCTACTACGACACCTACCACTCCAGTACGCCCCGCGAGGGTTGGGCCTATGACAGCAACCGCGACGCAGGGCTCGCCGAGGTCCCCAGCGGTGCTGGCTATCCCACTTGCCAGCAGTGGTGGTCGGATAGCAACGGCCTGCGTGCGCGGCTGCTCAGCCAGGTCGACCCCAGTCTGCTGACCAGGATCGCCAACTGGGCAGGCTTCCTCTCCCAGGATCAGGTGGACGACTCAGTAATCCGAGCCATCGCCTCGCCTCAGCAACAGAAGCTCAACCAAGGTGCGGTCTACAGTGACTACGGTGGCCAGGTCAGTATGACTGTGCCGAACGTAGCCGCGCGTGCCGCCAGCGATGTGGGTCTGGCAGTAGGCTCCGTGGCCTTCTTCCCCGCGATGGATGCCATGCGCCAGGCACTGCCGATGGTTCTGGCGTTGCTCAAGATGGCGGTGGTGATCTGCATTCCGCTCGTGCTGGTGATCGGTACCTACGACCTCAAGACAGTGATCACCGTCAGCGTGGTGCAATTCGCGCTGTTCTTCGTCGACTTCTGGTTCCAGCTCGCGCGCTGGATCGACTCGACGATCCTGGACGCGCTCTATGGAGCAGGCTGGGGGTGGAATCGCCCGCACACGAACTTCGATCCGATGATTGGGCTGAACAATGCCTTCGGCGATCTGCTGATCAGCTTCGTGATGGCGACGATGTTTATCGTATTACCCACATTCTGGGTCGCCGCCTTGGGCTGGGTCGGCATACATGCAGGTGTGATTGCTCAGAATATCGCGGTCGGTTCCAAGGATGTCAGAGACAGCACAGGGGCAGGCGTGAGCAAAGTATCGGGTAAGGTCATGTAGGTTAGTGCGCTACGAAATCAGTCGTCGTAGGGATCATTAGGCTCGTGAGGATCAAGCCGGTGCCCACCGGAGGAATACAGACCAAAGCCCGCCTCACCATGGCGTATTTCATCATTGGGCGGCCAGATATTTTCTTGCGACTTACTTTGTGGGAAAGCAAGGCTAGCTGTCAGTAGAACCACAAGTAGAAGCGCCAACCAAAAAGCGCTGTAAAGAAGCACGCCAAGCACCACCAGCTTGATACCCCAGAGCACCACCGTAGCACCATCTGCAGGAATCCCCTGCCCGACCAACCAGCCATTCACCTTCCGCTCCTGGCGGACGTATCCGCAACATACTCGACCTAGCGTCTGACCCAGCCGTTCCGCCAAAGAGATCGATGCCGAAGGTTTCATGGTCACTACCTCATGGTTGCTCTGTCTGTGCTCTTCGAAAATCTCCTGCTTCGCAATTGAAGCCCACGCGTCGGTGCAACGACAAAGTGTTGCGACCCCATTCACTGATATGAAACGCCAAAAGCTCAGCAAGGTGCATCGCACCTGATAGCCGGTATATCGCTGAACAATTCCAACAACCCACGGATAATCCGGGCGACGTTGTGCCGGATTGGCTGGCCTTGGCCTCTCCTGTTCGTGCTTCGATGGTCCTGCAACTGGTTCGCAGTCTGCGGACACTGCATCGCCTACCAGGCGATACCCCATAGCAGCTTCTTCCGGTGCCACCTGGCAACGCTGCAGCCCGCTGATTGACCTCAGCAGGCTCCCGGAACCGCTGTTCTCCCCCGGTGGGGCATTCGTGCCCCTCCGCCCGGATGCCCTGTTCTTCTATCCCAGAGCATCCGTCCTCCTCACTTCCTTCCCGAGGGTTGTCCTCTAGACGGCTGCTCCTGTTCCAGGAGTACTGACCATGGGTATGGATGTTTTCGGCAAATCCCCTACCTCCGAACGCGGCAAGTATTTCCGCAACAACGTATGGTGGTGGCATCCCTTATGGGACTACTGCGAGCGACTCGCTCCCGACATCATCCCTAGCGACAACCTGGGTCATTCCAATGATGGTTGGGGACTCAGCAACCACGCTGCACTCAAGCTGGCTGATCGTCTGGCCAGCGCTCTAGCATCTGGCGAGACGGAGCAGTATGCACAGCGCTACGCAGCCTATCTCGAATCGCTACCTGATGAGCCTTGCACCGTCTGTGGCGCAACAGGAAAGCGAGCAGCACCGCCTGCGATCGGCGCAGGGACGCACCCATGCAATGGATGCAACGGCACCGGCCACACTCCGAGCTTCGAGAAGCACTATCCCTTCTCGACCGAGAACGTACGAGAGTTCGAGGCATTCCTGCGAGAGTGCGGCGGATTCAACATCCATTGAAACCTGAGTACCTGAGCCGTGCACCGCACGGCTCTTTCATAAAGAAGGCCATTTGATTTCCGGCTTGTTCCACCAAGCAGACATGCCTCATGCCTCACGATGAAAGGGCACATCACCGCAAAAGGTCATAACGGCCAAGGGAATGGAGCTCAAGGGAAATGGGCCTACCCGGAAAAGGAAAAGGCTCCCCCACCACCAGGTGTCTTCGATGCTCGCGCTCTTACATTGGAAACGCCCCTCGCCCGCAGAAAGCCTCCTGGAGAACAGCGCCACCATGGGGGGCTGGCTACGCCCGGAACCTGCCTCCATCCTGCTGGCTACGCCACGTCGACAGCTCCTGCTGGAACACATCTGGCAACGCACCTCGCTCTCTCGCAAGCAGTTCGCCAGCCTGTACCGTGCGCCACTGGAACGCTATGCCGAACTAGTCCAGCAATTTCCCGCCTCCGAAAGCCACCATCATGCCTACCCAGGAGGCATGCTGGACCATGGCCTGGAGATCGTGGCCTACGCCCTCAAGCTGCGGCAGTCGTATCTGCTACCTACTGGCACCACCCCCGAGGATCAGGTTGTGCAGGCAGAGGCCTGGACCGCCGCAGTAGCCTATGCCGCCTTGCTACATGACCTCGGCAAGATCGCGGTCGACCTGCAGATCGAATATGCCGACGGTACCCGCTGGCATCCGTGGTACGGACCTCTGGAGAAGCCCTATCGCTTCCGCTATCGCACTGATCGCGAGTATCGCCTGCACAGCGCCGCAACCAGCCTGCTGTATCGACAGGTGCTTGGCCACGAGATGCTCGACTGGATCAGTACCTACCCCATGCCATGGTCCGCCCTGCTGTATGTGCTGGCCGGCCAATATGAACATGCTGGAACGCTCGGTGAGTTGGTCATGCAGGCTGATCGTGCCTCGGTATCCCAAGCACTGGGCGGAGATCCGGCACGCGCATTGGCAGCTCCAAAGCATGCATTACAACGCAAGTTGCTGGAGGGCCTGCGCTACTTGGTAAAAGAGGAGCTGAAGCTCAACCAACCACAGGCTTCGGATGGTTGGCTAACGCAAGATGCCCTGTGGTTGGTGAGCAAGACCGTCTCAGACAAGCTGCGTGCCCACCTGTTAGCCCAGGGTATCGACGGCATTCCGGCGAACAACACCGCCGTGTTCAACGTGTTGCAAGATCACGGCGTGCTCCAGCCCAGCCCACAAGGCAAAGCGATCTGGCGAGCGACCGTTACCAGCGACGCAGGCTGGTCGCATACGTTCACACTCTTGCGGCTGCCTCCCGCCCTGATCTGGGAAGGTGATCGACCAGCGCCATTCGCCGGTACCGTCGTGGTGGAACTGGAGACCAACGACGCCTCGGCGACACCATCAACCGATACTAGCGGCATCACACCGGCGACTACTGTCATATCAACACCACCTGCAGCACCCGGTGTAGATAATGTTGATGCCCTGCTAGCCTTGCTGGGCACCTCTGATTCCGAACCGGCTCCATACGAGTTGGAAGTCGCACTGTCCTCGACAACCTTTACCGATGAGTTGCTCACCTATTCCCCGCAGAGCGATTCAGCGCCACCACCTGCCCCCGCCTTTCCACCCATTGCGGACAACGGAACCCCGCCGGCGCCTCCATCAGGCGAACACTTCATGACTTGGCTGCGGCAACGCATCCAGAACCACAAGCTCATCATCAACGACTCCCGGGCTCTGGTGCATACCGTGGACAGCACCGCGTTTCTGGTCAGCCCAGGCGTGTTCCAGCGCTACGCGCAAGAGCATCCGCATACTGACGTACTCGCGAAGCAGGATCAGCTCGCTGATTGGCAGTGGGTGCAGAAGCGCTTCGAGAAACTGCAACTGCACCGTAAGCAGGACAACGGTCGAAATATCTGGACCTGCGAAGTAACGGGTCCCCGCAAGTCACGGCAGTTACATGGCTACCTACTGGCAGATCCACAGCACGTATTTGGAAAGGTACCGCTCAACAATCCGTATTTACAGCTTCTCAATGAATAACAAAATAAAGAGCTCGTACAGTGTTTGCAACATTTTCCCGATCCCCTACCTGGCAACTACTGCCACCCCTTGCCATTGCAAAATATCCAAGGATTACCGTGGACTTTAATCTCGATACTGGTTTAGGGTAGGAATGGAACAAAAGGCCCCGAAGAGCCTTTAAAATACTTATTGGAAGGGGAGAAGAAACGCTCGGTTCATGCTGCAACCAGCCATGACAACTAGAGCCAACGGGGCCATGGAGCAAATAGAGACGAAAGAAGCGATTGGAGGGGATGCTGCTTTCCATTGAGTCTCAAAGCAAGATGAAGAACCCTGGATAGGGTTGCCTTACGACCACCAAGTTCTTACCTAGCCCATAGCTTCATCTGCATTTCCCCACAGACCAGACATCCAACGCTCTGACAGAGTTATCGACATGTGTACAAGCATGCTGAAACTCTGAACAGCACACAGACTCGTTCGCTATATTGGTGTTGGTTGAGAACACGTTGGGAGCTCTGCTATTGGAAGCAGCCAATCACAACCACGCCTACCTTCGCTAAAAAGAAGGCTGGAGTATACTTCGATAGGACTGGAGACTTTCCACTCCGTTACCAAACTTACGGATAGATTGCCCTAGCGAACAACCTCTACGGATGAAGGCGGAACTCCTGCGCCAGTTGCTGAAGCTCTGTGCCAAGTCGCGCCAGTTCGCCACTGGCGGCAGCCATCCGTGCATTGGTAACCACCCCCTGTTGGGCCACCTCGCGAACCTGTTCCACGTTGCGGCTAATTTCCTCGGCCACAGCACTCTGCTGTACCGCCGAGGCGGCGATCTGCTGATTGAACTGCTCAATGCTGCCGACTGCCCCTGTGATCAGGGTCAGCGCCTGACGCGCTTGCTCGCCGAACTCCACCGCCTCACGGCTAAGCTGCGCACTGCCGGCCATCTGCTGTACCGCGCGCACGGAGAGCGCCTGCAGTTCGGCGATCAGGCTTTCGATCTCGGCGGTCGACTGCTGGGTACGCCGGGCCAGCGCGCGTACCTCGTCGGCGACTACGGCGAAACCGCGTCCCTGCTCACCAGCGCGAGCCGCTTCGATAGCGGCGTTGAGCGCCAGCAGGTTGGTCTGCTCAGCGACTGCCTTGATCACGTCAAGCACTCCGCCGATACGCTCACTGCCCTGATGCAGTAAGCGGATGGTGTCCATCGATTGGTCGATGTCGGCCGCCAGACGACCGATCTGTCCGGCACTATGGCTGACGACCTGATCGCCCGCACTTGCGCTGCGGCTGGCCTGCTCGGCAGCTTCGGCGGCCTGGGCGGCGTTGCGCGATACCTCCTCGGCGGCACTAGCGAGCTGCTGGGTCGCTGCCGCGGCCTGCTCGGTCTCGCGCTGCTGGGCACGGGCGCCCTCATCGCTCAGGCGACTGCTGTAGCTGAGCTGTTCTGCAGCGCCATGCAACTGATCGATGCCGGTACCGACCCGCGCCAACATGTCACGTAGGTTGCAGGTCATCTGCCGCATCGCCGTGCAGAGCTGGCCTAGTTCGTCGCGGCGCTGCTCGTCAAGATCGCCGCTGAGGTCGCCGGCGGCGATCCTCTGCGCCTGCTCCAGCGTGCGCTGCAACGGCGGCAACAATAAACGGCGAATCACCAAACTGGCCAACCCGGCGAGCCCGACGATCACCAATGCACTAATCGCCAGCAACCGCAGGATGTTCGTCCGCTGTGCCTCCAGGCGTTGCAAGTGGTCGTCACGGGTCTGGTCGGCTAGCGCCGACACTCGCGCAGCCAACGTGCTCATCTGTTCGCTGTCGCGCTGGCTAGCCAGTCTGCTCTCGCGATAGTGCTCAAAGGCGTGGCGATAGGCACCAAGCGCCTGCTGGGCGGCCTGCAGGATATCGCGATGCTCCTCGCCGATGCTCGCCAGCAGGCTGGCCACTACCCCCTCTGCGGTCTTCATGAGCTCGCCCCACTCGCGTAGCGGTACCTCACCACCGCCCTGCACGAAGGCGTACTCGCGGTTGCGCACGGCAAGCAGCAGACGCAACAGCGAGGCGGCGTTATCGGCGAAGGTCAGGGTGTCGCCGCTTATCGCTGATTGGTTGTCAAGCGCCACGCGCAGGGCATCAAGCATATCGCGCTCGACGAACTCGAACTGGAGGCGCGCGTCCTCGGCTTGCGCCTGCATGTCGGTCAGCGCCTGTGCAGCAGCACCATTCTGCAGCACCACCTGTTCGAAACGCGCGAGGTAGTCACGGCTCCCCTGGTCGATCTCGCGCAGCGCGGCCAGGGTGACGGCATCAGCACTCTCCTCCAGCCCGCTGACCCGCTCGCAGAGTACGTCGACGGCCTTGCGCAAACGTTCAGCGCTCGCCGAAGTCGGTACCCGCTCGTAGTCTTTCTCGGCCTGCCGGGCGTTGCCAAGCGACAGATTGATGTCAGCGATTACCTGGCTCTGGCGATTACCGGCAACGAGTACATCGACAGCCTGAAAGGCAAGCCCAATGGCCACCAGCGACAGAGCACCGACCAGGCCAAATCCGAGCAGCAGCTTGCGGCCGACTGCAAGGTCGGCCAGCCATCTCACGAGCCCATGCATGTCATCAGTCCTCCATCGAAATCAGCTCGACGGCTATGTCGGGTCATTGGCAGGCTGCTGGAGCGCATGTCGTGGACGAAACTGGCCAGGCCCAAGCTAAAACTGAGGTTCATGCCGTCTGCTCACAGGCTGTCGGACGCGCGCCCAGCAGCAGCCGGTTAGCCAGCCAGGCCGCACCGCCCAGTCCAGCAATCGCCAGCGCCAGCGGCAAGCCGCTGCCATCGTGGACAAAACCGATGAAGGCACCACCGAGCATACCCATGCCAAAGGTGGTAGCACCAAGCAGTGCCGCCGCGCTGCCCGCCTGATCGGCCTGCCCTGCCATGGCCATAGCACTGGCGTTGGGGTTGATCAGGCCGATGCTTGAGACCAATCCGAAGAACGCCAGCATCAATAGCGGCAAAGATCGCAGGCCCACCAGTTCGGCAGCCAGCAACAATAAGCCAGCCGACAACGGTGCCCACAGGGCACGCGACAGCAGCAGGCTGGCGCTGTAATGACGTAGTAGATGCCGGTTGAGCTGACTGGCAAGTAGCAGGCCAATGCCGTTGAGGCCAAAGAACATCCCATAGTGGGACGGGGAGATACCGTGCAGATCGAGCAGCACGAACGGCGAGCCGGCGATGTAGGCGAACATCGCCCCCGCGGCGAACGCTTGGCTGAGCAGGTAGCCGACGAAGGTGCGGTTGGTAAGCAGCCGCCCGTAGCGTCGCAGTATCTGTACCGGATGCAGCGGCTGGACGTGCACCGGCGCGAGGGTTTCGTCGAGCAGTGCGTAGACCGCCAGTAGGCAGCCGAGGCCAAAGGCCGCCAGCACCAGAAAGATCGACTGCCAGCCCCACAATGTCAGCAGCACGCCGCCGGCCAGCGGTGCGAGAATTGGTGCCAGCCCCATCACCAGCATGATCTTCGACAGCACCCGCGCGGTGTCCTGCGGCGCACAGCGATCACGAACGATGGCGGTGGTCAGCACGGTGCCAGCGCAACCGCCGAGCCCCTGAAGAAAACGCCAGCCCACCAGGCTGGCAAGGCTATCCACCTGGGTAATTGCCAGCGAGGCCAGGCTGTAGAGCACCAGGCCGAAAAACAGCGGCGGCTTGCGACCGTAACGGTCGCTGAGCGGGCCGTAGCAGAGGATGCCGAACAACACGCCGACGAAGTAGCCGGAGAAACTCAGTTCCACACCTCCTGCCGACAACTGCAGTGCAGCGGTGATGGCCGGGAACGCCGGCAGGTACATGTCGGTGGACATCGGTGCGATAGCGGTCAGGGCACCGAGCAGAACCAGCCAGCCGGTGCGCAGAGGCAGACTCATGGGGATACCTCGAAGCGCGGCCAGACCGCAGCCGCGCGCAAACGATTCGGAAGCAGGACGACGTGGTCCTCGTGGGTCCGCGTGTCCCCACTGGCCGTGAAGACCAACGTGCCCGGCAGGCCGGTCGGGCCGTGCCGGGCGGACGTCATGGCGTCAGTGCTTGAGGAAGTCGATCACCAGACGGTTGAACGGCTCGGCGTGCTCCCACTGGGCCCAGTGGCCGCACTGGCTGAACACATGCAGACGCGAGTGGGGGATGCCGTTGAGCAGCTTCAGACTCCAGTCGATTGGCACGAAGCGGTCGTCGCGGCCCCAGGTGATCAGGGTCTGCGCCTGAATGTTCGGCAGGTCGGCGGTGAAATCGCCCATCTGGAACTTGCTCAACTCGACGCTCTTGAGGAAGTTTTCCAAGTGCTGCGGGTTAGAGAGGATGCTCTTGTGGCGTAGGCCGATCAGTTCCTCGGTGAGCGCGCTGGAGTCGTAGACGAAGACATCGAGCATCTTCTTCAGGTTCTCCATGGTCGGCTCCCGGTAAACGCCGAACAGCAGCTTGATGCCTTCCATCGGCAGCGGGGTGAACAGGCTGGTGCGGCCGACGCCGCCGGAGCCCATGAGGATCATCTTGTCCAGGCGCTCGGGATTGGCGACCGCAAAGCCGAGGGAGCTGCCGCCGCCCATGGAATTGCCGACCAGGTGAGCCTTGTCGATGTCCAGCGCATCCATCAGCGCCTTGACCGCGCGGGCATTGACCACGAAGCGCGGCTCGGCGGTGACCAGCGGATCGGATTTGCCGAAGCCCGGGCAGTCGATCAGCAGCACGCGGTAGCCGGCATCGACGAAAGCGTCGACGTTGCGGTGGAAGTTCGCCCAGCCGGTGGCACCGGCGCCGGAACCGTGGATCATGATAACGACTTCGCCTTCGCCGGCGTCGTTGTAGTGGAGGCGCCATTCCGGGGTCTGGATGAAACGGCTGGTGGAGGCTTCGGTAAATCTGCTCATGGGGATAGTCCTGGTTAGGGAGTGGACGGATGGAAACACCGGCCTACGAACAGGTCGGCGATCAGGGATGCGGGTTGGGTATTCGCGCGAATGGAGAAAGCGGCGGAGTGGCGCAGGCGGCTGCGCGGGGCATAGGCATCTGGTGCACAGGCATTTCCCGGATCTTGTTATGGGTGGCGAACGAATCCACCAAGTGCGCCGGCTGGCGCGGGCACTGCTTTACCTCCCTTGAGCAACGCCTGTGCCAGCCGCGGAAAAACAATCCAGACAATCTTCAAAAGTATTTATTTTCAGTAGCTTACAGACCTAAAACCGCCCTACCCGATGAGCAACAAACTGCGCGCCAGCGGCTGTGGTTTAAGAACTTTGCGAAGGCTGCGGAAAATTCCGTATGAAAAACATGAAGTGCCGTGGTGCGGGTAAAAAAGGCACCGGAATCGGCGCCCGGGGGAGCAATCGAGATCAGGGTTGCGCGGGTGGATCGATAACGTTGGCCCACTCGACGTAGCGTCGCCAGGCAGCCTTCAGCGCGGCCACTCGCTGTGGCTGCTCGGCGCTGCGGTCGCGGGTCTCGCCACGATCGCTGGTGAGGTCGTAAAAGCGCCAGTGGTACGGAACGTCAGGCTTAGGTGGGCGGTCGTCCGGGACGTAGGCGGAGACCTGCCTCCAGTTTCCCTCGTGGACGTAGGGCTGACCGAACAGCTCGCCGCCAACCTGCGGCGCACGGCCCGATTCCTGCCCGTGCAGTAATGGCAGCAGCGACTGCCCAGTGATTGACTGGCACTCGGCGTCGGCCACCGGCAGCGGCCAGGAAGGTCGGCGCCAAGTCGTAGCCGTGCAGCACCTTGCCGCGAGCACCACCCAGCGCGGCCGGCAAGTCGACGATGACCGGGACAGATATGCCACCCTCGGCACTGGTGCCCTTGACCAGGCTGAGCAGCGTCGAGCTGACCTCTGCCCAGTGATAACCGTAGCTGACGTTGAAGCCCTTGCAGCCGAGATTGGCCAGCGAGTTGTCGGTGTGTGCGTCGCCCGGCGAATAGCTCTGGGTGTGGTCCTCGCCCGCCGCGCCGTTGTCGGAAAGGAAGACGATCAGGGTGTTGTCATATTCGCCTCGCAGCTTGAGGTAATCGATCAGGCGAGCGGTCGAAGCCCCAGGCGTCAGGGCTCCGGCCATCGGCCTTGCCGAGGTGCCTTTTGCCGGCCATGTAGGGGACGTAGCCACCGTCGCGCAGCAGGCTGGCGATGGGCTACCCGCGACCGTTCAGATAGCTCGCGTAACCGGGCTCACCCTGCAAGCACGGCGAGAACGGTAGCACTTCGGCCATGGCGCCGAGGCCGATCAGGTGACATCAGCATCGAGCACGTGGGCGAACAGGCCGCAGCGGCATAGAAGCTGCTCAGCCGCACGCCGTCATGGGTGAGCAGGTCGAGGCTGGGGTACGGATCTCGCCGCCAGAGCTGACGATGTCGGAGAAACCGAGGTCGTCAGTGAGGATCACCAGGATGTTCGGTTGGGTAGATGCCGCACTCACGGCAGCAGGCAATAAGCCAGCCAGCAGCACCAGCGATCCACAGTTTCATGGATGTCCTCTCTTGTTATTGCCGGCGTGTGCTGCTCTGCCGCCCGCTCGGCATGAGACTATTCGGTGTCGAACTGCGCCAGGCGGCTGGTGATCCGCCCCAGGTAATAGGCGGCGCTGCCTGGTACCCAGTTCCGCGAATGCTGCAGCAGGCGCGGCCGAATGAAGTCGTAGTTGTGCTTGAGGGCTTCCAGTTCGGCGGAATGCTCAGGCCATTGCACCGTCAGGTCAGCGAAGCCCTGGAGAATCCCGGCATCCAACTGCGGCACGGTGTCATCGTCCACCACCATCACGTACATGCCGAGCATGCTGAAGGCGCGGGTCTGGTAGAGCAGCAGCAGGCGTTCGATATCGAGGCTCAGGCGATGTAGAGTCAGCAGGCGCTCATCGCCAGGCGGCGACGCGGCGTATGCTTCGGCCGCCTCACGATCCAGACGGGCATGAGCTTTCAGCAACGGAATGATCCAGCCGGGATAGAGTTCGTCTTGCCCGGCCGGCACGGCTTCCAGGCCGTCGATCTGCTTGCCCATCTCGGCCACCGCCACCGCCAGCTCCAGCGAGGCCGCCCCCTGCCCCGCCAGCAAGCCGCGCAGCGTCAGCAGGTCCTGACGATAACGCTCGGCATACCGGGGATCGGCCGCCTGCTGATTGGGGTTGTAGAACGCCAGCAGGTTGCTGCACAAGCCAAACGCCTGCAGACGGATGTCCTGCAGGCGACGTGCAGACAGATCGGCGCAGGCCAGAGCCGGCAACAGGCACAGCAGGATCAGCGACAGGCGCCAGGGCATGGCGGCATTCCCTTGTTGTGATGGATAACGCGGCATCGCCAGATGCCGCGCCCCGTAGGTGACGGGCTCAGTGCGCCTTTCCAGCAGCGAGCAGATCCAGCGCCACGTCGACGATCATGTCTTCCTGACCGCCGACCATACGCCGTTTGCCCAGCTCGACGAGGATATCGAGGGTCTTCAGGCCGTACTTCTGCGCGGCGATCTCGGCATGACGGAGGAAGCTGGAGTACACGCCGGCGTAGCCGAGACCGAGGGTCTCGCGGTCGACCCGTACCGGTCGGTCCTGCAGCGGGCGCACCAGTTCGTCAGCGGCGTCCATCAGGCGGTAGAGGTCGGCTCCGTGGTTCCAGCCCAGACGCTCGGCGGCGGCGATGAACACTTCCAGCGGCGCGTTGCCGGCGCCGGCCCCCATACCGGCAAGGCTGGCGTCAATGCGGTCGCAGCCCTCCTCTACCGCGGTGATCGAGTTGGCCACGCCGAGGCTGAGATTGTGGTGGGCGTGCATGCCGGTCTGCGTCTCGGGTTTAAGCACAGCCTTGAAGGCACGCATGCGGTCGCGGATGTCGCTCATGTTCATCGCACCGCCGGAGTCGGCCATGTAGATACAGGTCGCGCCGTAGCTCTCCATCAGTTGGCCCTGACGGGCGAGCTCTTCGGCCGGGATCATGTGGCTCATCATCAGGAAACCGACAGTATCCATGCCTAGGTGCCGCGCGTACTCGACGTGCTGCTTCGAGACGTCCGCCTCGGTGCAGTGGGTGGCGATGCGGACGATGCGCGCACCGGCGTCGTAGGCGTTCTTCAGATCGTGCACCGTGCCGATACCGGGCAGCAGCAGGGTGGCGATCTTCGCGTGGCTGAGTTCGCCGGCGACCGCCTCGATGTATTCGAGGTCGCTGTGCTTGCCGAAGCCGTAGTTGAAGGACGAACCCTGCAGGCCGTCACCGTGGGCGACTTCGATGGAGTCAACCCTTGCCTGGTCCAGCGCACGGGCGATGGCGCGCACGTCGTCGAGGCCATACTGGTGGCGGATGGCGTGGCTGCCGTCGCGCAGCGTGACGTCGGAGATGTAGATTTTCTTGCCGTTCATGTCCGTGTCCTCAGGCGTTGTTCATCGCCTGCGCCATGCGCTCGGCGGTGGCCAAGGCAGCGGAGGTCATGATGTCGAGGTTGCCGGCGTAGGCCGGCAGGTAGTGGGCGGCGCCTTCGACTTCGAGGAACACCGAGGTCTTCAGCCCGAAGAACTGGCCGTGGCCGGGGATGTTCAGCGGTGAGGATTCGGGGATGACGTCGAACTGCACCTGCTGCTTGAGGCGATAGCCTGGCACATACTCCTGCACAGCGAAGGCCATTTCCTCAATGCTGGCTTCGACCTCAGCCTGATCCGCAGCCTCGCTGAGTACATACACTGTGTCGCGCATGATCAGCGGGGGTTCTGCCGGGTTCATGATGATGATTGCCTTGCCCTTGGCCGCTCCGCCGATCACTTCGATGGCCTTGGAGGTAGTCTCGGTGAACTCATCAATGTTGGCGCGGGTGCCGGGGCCGGCGGATTTCGAGGCGATAGAGGCAATGATCTCGGCGTAGTGGACTTTCGCCACTCGCGACACCGCTGCAACCATCGGAATGGTGGCTTGACCACCGCAGGTGACCATGTTGACGTTGAGCTTGCCGAGATGCTCTTCGAGATTGACCACCGGCACGCAGTACGGGCCGATGGCCGCCGGGGTCAGGTCGATCAGGCGGATGCCCGGTTTGATGCTGCGCAGGAAGGCATCGTTCTTCACGTGCGCACCTGCCGAAGTAGCATCGAAGACGAAATCGATGTCGGCGAACTCAGGCAGTGCGGCAAGGCCCTGCACGCCTTCGTGGGTGATCGCAACGCCCATGCGGGCGGCGCGCGCCAGGCCATCGGAGGCCGGATCGATGCCGACCATAGCGCCCATTTCCAGGTGCTGGCCGTGACGGAGAATCTTGATCATCAGGTCGGTGCCGATGTTGCCGGAGCCGACGATGGCGACTTTGCGTTTCTTGCTCATGGGAAAAATCTCGCAGTCAGTCGAAGCGCACCGAGCAGCCGCCGATTCCGGCGATGCTCACCCGCAGGTTGTCGCCGGCGGCCACCGGCACCATGGCCGATAGAGCACCGGAGAGGATCACCTCGCCAGCCTTGAGGCTCATTCCCAGGCGGCCGAGGGTATTGGCCAGCCAGGCCACGGCGATGGCTGGCGAGCCCATGCTGGCGGCACCAGCACCGGTGCCGACCACGCGGCCGTTCTTCTCCAACACCATGCCGGTGGTGACCAAGTCGAGCCCGCGCGGGTCGACCAGGCGATTGCCGAGCACGAACATGCCGCAGGAGGCGTTGTCCGCCACGGTGTCCTGGATCTTGATCTTCCAGTCGCGAACGCGGGAATCGACGATCTCGAAGCAGGCCATCACACCTTCGGTGGCGCGCAGCACATCGGCCACGGTGATGCCGGGACCGGCCAGGTCATGCTTGAGGACGAAGGCGATCTCGCCCTCGGCCTTGGGCTGGATCAGGCTGCGCATTGGCACCGAGGCGCCCTGCTCCACCACCATGGCGTCGGTGAGCAGGCCGAAGTCCGGCTGACCGACACCGAGCATATCCATCACTGCCTGGCTGGTGACGCCGATCTTCTTGCCGATGATCCGCTCGCCCCGGGCGAGGCGGCGGGCGATC
This sequence comes from Pseudomonas citronellolis, assembly GCF_001586155.1. Classification (NCBI taxonomy): domain Bacteria; kingdom Pseudomonadati; phylum Pseudomonadota; class Gammaproteobacteria; order Pseudomonadales; family Pseudomonadaceae; genus Pseudomonas; species Pseudomonas citronellolis. The sequence continues at coordinate 2,834,066 of NZ_CP014158.1, read as the reverse complement.
AGGTGTTGCTGGATGGCGTACGCGTCCTCGATGGTGAGGTCTGGATGGCGCTCGGTCAGCGGCACCAGCGCCTCAGCCTTGTCGAGAGCGACGAACAGCTCGTCGCCGAGGTGCTCGATCAGGTTCGGGTCTTTCACGTGGTTTACTCCTGCCAGTGCATGGCGAAAAAGGGAATCAGTCGGGGACGATGGCGCGGTAGCCGGCGGCGGCGCATTCGCAGTCCTGCTCCTCGCTGGCGCCGGAAACGCCGATGGCGCCGACCAGCCGGTCGCCGACGCGCAGCGGCAACGCACCGCCCATCGGCACCAGGCGCGGGCGCAGCATCAGACTGGCGCGCACGTGCTCAGGGGCATCGCGCAGGCGTGATCCGACCTCTTCGGTGGACATGTCGAAGGACACGGCGGTGAGCGCCTTGTCCTGAGCGATCTCAATGGTGTGTAGCGCGGCGCCGACCGCTCGGCCAAAGGACAGCAGGTGGCCGCCGCCGTCCAATACCGCGACGCTGACACGCCAGCCGCTGCTATCAGCCAGGCGCAGGGCGGCGTCCACAGCACGCTGGGCGGCGGCGTGACTGAGCGGATCGGCGAGGGTTTCGTTGGGTTTCTTGCTCATGCCGAGGCCTCCCTGGCACAGGTCGCTGGCTCTGCGGCGATCTTCGATGGGGACAACAGATAGCAGGCCAGGGCTGGCACCAGGACAAGCGCCACCAGCATGTTGCAGAGGAACATGAAGGTCAGCAGCACGCCCATGTCGGCCTGGAACTTGATCGGCGAGAACACCCAGGTGACCACGCCGAGAGACAGGGTCAGACCGGTGAACACCACCACGCGACCGGTGAACAGCATCGCTTGGCGATAGGCCATGGCCAGGCTGGCGCCGCGGCGTAGCCAGAACAGCGTGACGCTGAGAATGTACAGCGCGTAGTCGACGCCGATACCGACTCCGAGCGCGATCACCGGCAGCGTGGCGACCTTCAGTCCCATGTTCAGCTGGACCATTAGCGCCTCGGCGAGCAGAGAGGTGAGTACCAGCGGCAGCACCGCACAGAGCACCGCGCGCCAGGAGCGGAAGGCAATAAAGCACAGCAACGTCACTGCCAGATAAACGCCGATCAGCATCCGCCCGTTGGCCGTCTTCACCACGATGTTGGTGGCGCCCTCGATTCCGGCATTTCCGGCAGCCATCACGAAGCGCGCGCGCTCGTCGTTGTAGCGTTGGGCGAAGTTCTCGGTGGCCTTTACCACGGAGGCCAAAGTGTCGGCACGGTGGTCCTTGAGGAAGACATAGATCGACAGGAGATCACAGGTGCCGTTGAACAATTCGCGCGGTGAACGCACGGCAGCGGCATTGATCATCGCCTGGTTAGGCAACAGTTCGTCCCACTTGAAGTTACCTTCGTTCATGCCGACATTGATCTTACGTGCCAACCCGGCGATTGAGCTGGTGGCGTCGACGCCCGGCAGCTGGCGCAGGCGCCACTCCAGTTCCTCAACCTTGCGTAGCGTCGCGTACTCCACGCACTGGCTCGGCGGTGTCTCGACCATGACCACAAATACATCACTGCTGGCCTGGTAGTGCTCGATGATGAACTGGTTGTCGCGGTTGTAGCGCGAGTCGGCGCGCAGCTCCGGGGCGCCTGGATCGAGGTCACCGACTTTCAACTGCTCTCCAATCAGCAGCGCACCGACACCCACCACGACGGCCAATAGAATCGCAGTGGCTGCCGGCTTCGGTTGGGTGAAACGAACCAACAGACTGACCAACAGCGGCGGCCGCGATCCCTCTTCCAGCTGTTCCTGGCGCAGGCTGCGCGCGGCGGCGCTGTCCGACACACCTGTGAACGACAGCATGATCGGCAGCAACGCGAGATTGGTGAACACCAGGATACCGACCCCAAGACTGGCGACGACTGCCAATTCCTGGATCACCGGCACGTCAACAATGGTCAGTACAGCGAAGCCAACCACGTCGGCAAGCAGCGCGGTCATGCCAGCGGCGAACAGACGGCGAAAAGTGTAGCGAGCGGCGATCAACCGATGAGTACCGCGCCCGACGTCCTGCATGATGCCGTTCATCTTCTGTGCACCGTGGCTGACGCCGATGGCGTAAACCAAGAACGGCACCAGGATCGAGTACGGATTCAATTCGTATCCGAGTAGTGGCAGCAGGCCAAGCAGCCAGACCACACCGACCAAGGTACATCCCTGCACGAGCAGGGTACTGCGCCAGCAATGGGTGAACTGGAACAGCACCACTGAGGTGATCAGCACCGCCACGGCGAAGAACGCAAGCACCGCATGGAGCCCTTCGATCAGGTCACCCATGACCTTGGCGAAACCGATGATGTGGATGTCCACGCCCTTCGCCTGGTACTTGCCGCGCAGTTGTTCAAGCGAATCGGAGAGTATCTTGTAGTCGAGCGGCTGGCCGGTCTTCGGATCAACGTCGAGCAACGGCAGGTAGACAATGGTCGAGCGCAGATCGCGTGCCACCAACTGGCCGATCTCGCCGGAGCGCTCGACATTGGCGCGCAGCCTGTCAAGGCTCTCGGCGCTACCGTCGAAGCCGTCCGGCACCACCGGGCCGCCATCGAAGCCGTCCTCGGTGACACCCTGCCAACGCGTCGCTGGGGTCCACAACGAGCGCATGAAGGCACGGTCGGCACCGGGGACCAAGTAGAGATCATCGTTGATCTGCCGCAGGGTCTCCATGTAGTCAGCAGCGAAGATGTCGCCGCTCTTTCCAGCCGGCAGCGCTACGGCTATGCGCAGGGCATTTCCAGCCCCCTTGAGGTCTCTGGCGTGTTCGAGATAGGCCAGGGTGAAGGGGTGATGAGCGGGGATAGTTTTGAGAAAGCTGGCGTTGAGCCGTAGACCGCTGGCGGCGACACCGAGCAGCAGAGTCAGCAGCAGGCAGACGCCGATCACTAGCAGACGATGGTTGAACAGCAGCCGCTCTAGGCGATTGCCAGAATGCTTGTCGAAATCCGCTAGCAACGCGATGACGGCGAAGCCGTCGTTGGAACTGATAGCCATGGTTCGTAACCTCTACCTGCCGGCTTGGCGCAGGGCGCTCGGCGAAAAACGGGTGATGCCGTTGCTGCCGACCGCCAGGCTGCCGCCATCGGTGGTGGCGAGCAGGGCAACCAGCGGGAAGCGCTGCTCGGGACTGACGGCCTGGAAGCTCCGGCCATCGTCTCGGCTCAGCCAGCCCTGTCCTGACTCGTCAGCGAGCAGCAGGCTGCCGTCTTTCAGGCGCGCGCCGGCAGTCAGGCTTTTGGTGGTCGGCAACGCCACCTGCTGCCAGCTGCCCCCCTGGTCCTCGGAGCGGAACAGGTGACCACGTAAGCCGAAAGCGAACAGCGTGCCGGCATTGCTGGCGAGCAGGCCGAAGAAGCTGCCGTCATAGGGTTCGTCGAGGCGGACGAAATTATGTAGATCGTCATTCACACGCATTAGCCCGCCCAGCTCGCCGGCGAGGAACAGATGGCCGTGGAGACGCTCCACAGCATTGAGGTGGCGGCCGTTGCTGCCGTCCTGTAGTTCGCGGGCCAGCTGCCAGTGGACGCCGCTGTCGTCGCTGGCAAAGGCCAAGCCGTAGGCACCGACCGCCAGCACGCGCGAGCCGCCGAGGCACTGCACGGCAAGGAAGGGTTTGTCGGCGCCCTCGTCGACCAGCCGGCGCGCCTCCTCGGCACGTTCCGGGTCGCTCCGGTAGGCGTCGAGAATCGCCTGGGCAGCGCGGAAGCCATCCAGTTGACGGGTCCAGCTCTGGCCACCGTCGCGGGTGGCAAGGATCACCCCGCGGTGACCGACCGCCCAGCCGTTGAGGGCATCTGCGAAGCACAATCCGGTCAGGCTGACCGAGACCGGCACGCTGGCCTGTTTCCAGTGGCCACCCTGGTCGTCGGAATAGAGGATGTGCCCACGCACACCGGCAACCACCAGGCGCTCCCCAGCCAGCGCCACGGCGTTGAGCGCCGAACGCGAGGCCAGGGCACTGGCGGTGGATTTCTGCTGCAGGGTATCGGCGACGTCCCGGTTGACCGGGTTGTTCGTCGCGAAACTGACCTGCGCGACCCAACCGAGCAGGCCGAGGACAAGCACGCAGGCAAAACCTGGGTTCTTTCTGTTCACCGTAAACCTCCGGTAAGCAGGCGAACCCGCCCCCCCCTGGGGCGGGTCGCCGAAGACATCAGCGTGCGCTCATCTTGGTCAGCGACTCGGGTGAGAAGAAGGTCTCTCGCCGACGCTCGACAATCTGGAACTGCTCGTTACCGGCATCGCCCAGGGCGCAGTTGTACATCCACGCCTTGGTACGGTGATCATGGAAGAAGCTGGTGCAGTAGTTGACCGTGGCCGGGATATCCGGCGCAGAGAACGGAGTGGTCAGCGAAGTCCGCCACAAGGTACCTTCGGCGTCCCAGCCGTCGATGATGGCGTTCCCCCAATTGTCCTCGTCGTAGTAAAACATCCGCTTTGGCACGGCATGGCGCTTGCCAGGCTTCAGCGTCGCCTCGACCACCCACACACGGTGGAGCTCCCAACGCATGAACTCCGGTTTCACATGGCGCTGGCCCATTACCTCCTCATCGCCATGCGCTAGCAGAGCGTTGTTGTTGTAGGGGATCAGCATTTCCCTCTTGCCGATTAGCTTCCAGTCGTAACGCTCGGGCGAACCGTTACCACCGTAGTTCTCGTCGACAAAGTTGACTCCCGAGGACACCGGGTTGGGCGTGTCAAAGTTGATGCTCGGCGCGCGACGCACACGGCGCTGGCCAGACAGGTATTGCCAGAGGGAGCGACCTTTCACGTAGTCAGTCACGTCGTGCACCATCAACGCCTCACCGGCACGGAAGGCTGGCGCATAAGTGAACTGGGTCGCCAGCATGAACTCCGGACCAGGGGCGGTCTGGGCGTTCAGCTCCTTGTAGTAGTACGGGTACTGCGCCTCGTCGATGGCGGCAGTGGCCAACACACGCTGGCCGTCAGCAGTGGTGCTCCAGACCTTATATTTGGTGTGGGTCGCCTCGCCGCGCCAGAGCAGCAAGTGGTTCCAATACACCTCAATACCAGACTTGGGAATCGGGAAAGGCACACCGCCGTAGGCGCCCTTCAACACCAGGCCGTCGCCTTCCAGGCTGGCTTGAGTGGCGTTGCGGTAGGTGTTGTCGTATACCCATTGCGGCGCTGCGGCCGTGCGGCGGGTCGGATAGACATCCAAGCGGAAACTCTGTGGATTGTCCTTGAGCAGTTGCTGTACACCGTCGCTGAGTTTATCGGCGTACTGCGCCATGTTCGCAGCGGTCACGCTGTACAGCGGCTTGTCGTCCTTGAACGGGTCGTTACGGCGTTGTCCGGACTGGTAGCCGGCCGGCGCCTGGGTCAAGCCGCCGGTCCAGGCGGGGATGCTACCTTCGGCGTTACCGGCACGTTCGGCGCCCAACGGTGTCAGGGTACTTTTCAGAGCTTGAGCCTCGGCCTCGCTGACGCCTGCGTGGGCAACCGGCAAGGTGAGCGAGAAGGCAAGGCAGGCCAGTAGCCGGGCAAACTTATGGTTATGCATGGCGAACTCTCTTAGAAAGTGTGGGAGACGCTGAAAGAGATGAAGTCGCGGTCGGCGTTGGTTTGCCGATAGGTCTTGATGCCGTCGATGTTGATCGGCGCGGAAGGCCCGTAGAATCCGTTGTAGGCTAGGGTGAAGGTCACCGAGTGCAGGTAGTCGGCGCTCAGCCCAAGATTGTAGTCACCGCCGTGCTCCTGGCTGAAGCCGCCGACCGCAGAGGAGCGACCGTCGATACCGAAGCTGACGCCCATGGGCACCGACAGGTCGACGCCATCCAGCACCTGGTAGTAGGTCGGGGTGAAGGCCAGGCGCAGTGCGGTGGCGTCACGGGTGGAGTTGGGGTCGAGGTTGTCGCGGTTCTTGTCCACGCTCAGGGTGCGGTTCCAGGCGATCTCGCCGAGGAACACGGCGCCGTCCCAGAACGCGCTGGTGGGCATGGTATAGATGGTGTTGAGCAGCAGGTGCGCGGTCTTGCCCACGGCGTACAACGGATCGTGGTCGTTGTCGGCGGTGCCGGCCAGGTCGGTGACGGTCAGGCTGACCAGCGGCGCGTTGTGGCGAATCGAGGCTTCGAAGCCGACGTTGGCGTCGCCGATGCCGCGGTTGGCGCTGAAGCCGTAGGCTTTGATGTCCTCGGGGAACACCAGTTCGTACTCGCCGATCTTGTCCAGTGGCGAAGTCGGCCCGAGGTTGTAGCCGGGGCGCACCTGCACCTGGAAGTTCTTGTCGTGGTAGTTGATCGCGTAGAGGCCGAAGTCGGTACCCAGCGCCTCGGAGCGGTAGCGCAGCTGCACGCCCCACTGCCCGGAGTCGCGCGCGTCGATGTCCTTGCCACGATAGAAGGAAGCCACCGGGCCAACGCCGGGAACGGACGCGGCGATGATGCGCTCGCCGCCTTCGTCGAGCAGGTCGGCCGGGCTGAAGTAGCTGCCCGCGGCCGGAATGCGGTTGCTCTCCCACTCGAACTGGTAGTAGCCGCCCACCGACAGCGTAGGGGTCACCTGCAACTGGGTGGAGAACTGCTTCACTGGCAGGCCCAGCTCCTTGTATTGCGAGTTGGGCACCTGCAGCGCGCGCACCACGTCGATCGGTTGCTGGCCGGCAGCGATACCGTTGTTGCCGAAGAACAGACTTTCGCCGTACACAAGCGCATGCTGGCCGAGCCGGGCGACGCCGGACATCTCGTCGCCCAGATCGAAATTGCCGTACACGAAGGCGTCTCGGAACTCCGCCTGGCGCCCTTGCAGGTCGCGGGAGTCATGAGTGAACTTGTCGGGTGCGACGCTGAACGAGTTCACCGTTTCCGGCGAGTTGTTGTCATTGCGACGGTTGTATACGTCGTCGTACCAGGCCGCGCCGCTGACCCGCGCGCCCACTGCTTTGTAGCTGGCGTCGAATTCGGAGAACAGGTCCAGGCGATTGGAGACCAGGCCACGACTGAAGTTACGGTCGCCGTCGTCCAGGTTGGGGTCGGCGGTGAGCTTGTCGGCGGCCTTCTTCACGCGCCAGGCGTTGCTGTACTTGACGGTGTTGTCCCAGCGGACAGACAGGTCCTGGTCACCAGTGTCGAACTGGAAAGCCTGCACAGGCAGGACAGAACAGGCTAGCAGAGCGGCACCGAGGCCGCTGAAACGAAAGCCAGCACGTTGGGCAGCATGGATGCATAGTTGTAGTGTGGACATCGAATACCTCTGGGACGGTAACCCGCCTTTTGTTGTTATGGGATCGCCGCTACGACATACCTCAGCGGCGGGTGAAACTGGGGGCGAGTTGCCCCCATGTACAGCTCGATCAGCCCTTCAGAGAAACCGCTTCGAGGCCGAACACCAGCGGCGGAATCTGCTGACCGAGCAGGTAGCCACCGAGCATGCCGGCGGTGTCATCGGCGTTCTGGGTGATATGGTTGGCTCCGGCGATGACGTCACGGAGGATTCGCTGCATCGGGTTGTTGAGGTAGATGCCGCGAGCCGAGGTGGCCTTGAACAGCAGCATCACCGCCTCCTCGCACTCGCGGCCGACGCGGGCGATGTCGAGCATGTGGTGAATGCGATCGAAAGTCGGCACCAGCTCGCGGCGCTCCACATACTCGGTGGTCTCAGCCATCATCTGCAGCAAGCGGGCTCGTGCGGTACGCACACGGTTCACCGCGTTACCGAGGCGATCCTTGACGTAGGGGCTGAGCGCCGCAGGGGCTCCGCCGGTGGTGTCAGTGCGCACGGTCATCTGCGCGATGTACTCGTCCACCCCGCCCTGCGCCATTCCGACGATTACCGCCGACACCGCGCCGAAGAACACCTGGTTGAACGGGTATAGGTACATGTCTCCACGGTCGCTGTACTGGTAGTCGATCAAGCTGTGCGTGCGGTGGTACGGCACGAAGGCTTCCTTGATCACCAGACTCTTGCTACCGGTGCCGGCGAGGCCGAACACATGCCAGTCGTCCTCGATGACCCACGCCTCGCTCGGTACCAGCATCGACAGGCGATCGATGACCTGGCCGCTGGCATCGCGACGCAGGCCGCCGAGGAACGCCCACTTGCCATGATCGCAACCACTGGAAGTCTTCCAGGTACCGCTGATCTTGTAGCCACCCTCGACCTCCTCGACCTTGCCGAAGGGCGGATAGGACGAAGCGATGATGGTGGCGTCGTCGGCGCCCCAGACATCCTCGCAGGCCTGGTCCGGCATCGAACCGAACTCCCAGTTGTGGATGCCGAGGATCATCATGTTCCAGGCGCTGCTCGGGCAGCCGCGGCCGAGCTCCATCAGCACCTTGTAGAACACTGCCGGGTTCATCTCCCAGCCGCCGAAACGCTTGGGCTGGAGAATGCGGAAGAAGCCGGAGTCAACGAACGCAGCGATGGTCTCCTTGGACACCATGCGGTTCTGCTCGACCGAGTTGGCCTTCTCGCGCAGCAGAGGGACCAAGTCGCGAGCGCGACGCAGCAGTTCAGCCTCAGTCGGCGCGCTGGTGAAGTTGGGGTTGGCAATCGTATTCATCGGGATCTCTCTCAATTTCTTGTTGTGGGGTTCAGGCTTGGCGAAGCGCGGCGAACTGGCTGTTGAAGTACACCAGCGGACCGCCTTCGCCCCGCTGGCCAGCGAGGCCAACGACCTCGCCTATGAACATGTCGTGGGTACTGGCGGCGATCTGCTCGACTAGGCGGCACTCGAAGCTGACCAGCGCTTCGTCGAATACCGGCACGCCGGTGACACCACTGCGCCAGTCGCCCTCGGCGAAGCGCGCCTCGCCGAACACCCCCTCGACCATGCCGGCGAAGCGTTTGGCGATGGCTTCCTGCTCGGCGCCGAGGACGTTGATGCTGAAAGCGCCGGCACGCTGGATAACGGCATTGGCACGCACGTTGCGATTGACACAGATGAGCAGGCGCGGCGGATCGGCGGTGATCGAGCAGACCGCAGTGGCGGTCAGCCCGGCGCGCTCGTGGTAATCGCCGCTGGCGATCACTACGCAGGCACCCGCCAGTTGGCGCATGCCCTTGCAGAAATCGGCGCTGGCGATAGTTTCGGGCACGGCCGGGACCGTGCCGCTCGTGGAAACGGCATTGAGCATCGTTGAACCCTCACGATGTGGTTGGGGCGTTACGCCCCGTTCAGGCGGCGACTCAGAGCACGAGGTTGCGCTTGTGGCCCCAGTCGCTCATTTCGCTGTAGGAGCGAACCTCCCAAGCGGCCTCGTCGATAACGATGCCGCCCCAGCCCATCTCGAAGTTGAAGCCGGAGGGGGTCTGCGCATAGAAGGAGAACATCTTGTCGTTCGGGTGATGCCCGAGCTCGAGAATGATCGGAATGCCGGCTTTCACCGCTCGGTCGTAGGCCAGTCCGACGTCATCCATCTGTTCGACCTGGATCATGAAGTGGTTGAGCACCTTCGGTGTCGGTGCCTCGGCGGTGGCGATGGAGTGGTGGCGGCCGGTAGCGGTATGGAAGAAGGTCGCATCGACCACGAGGCCCGGGCGCACTTCCTCGCGGATATAGTCGCTGACGCGTAGCTTGAGCACGTCCTTGTAGAAAGCCACGGTTTCCGGACCATTCTTGGCGAACGGCAGGATGTGGCCAACACCGAGGTCACCGGTGACGAAGCCGCCTCTCAACACCGCCGAGCGGAAGCTGTCGGACAACTCGACGACGCGGTGGCCGAAGAAGAACTCGTGGGCGAAACCGTTAGGGTCCAGGCAACTGTAGGCCTTCTCGACCATTCGCCGCTGCAACAGGTCCTTGCCGAGCGCCTCAACTGCAACACCCTTCTCTCGCAGTTCGGCGACGTAGTCCTCAAGCTCCGCTTCGCTGCGGAACTGCCAGCCGGCAACCAGCAGGTCATCGATGGGATTGCGCTCAAGGAAGAAACGCTGGCAGTACTCGTCCATACGCAGACTGAGGCTGCCCTCGTCACGCCCGGCCACTTGCATACCCAGGATTTCGGTGGCGAACCATTGCCACCGGTCAAGATCGCTTACGCCCAGGCCGACGTAAGCCAGCGAATGAATTTCTGCCACTTGTGCATACCTCTTGTTGTTGTTCTGCCACCGCGCGCTGCGGCCGGTGACCTTGAGGAGACAATGGCAAGCGCTGTGCCAGCTTTCGAAGCATGCCAGCAATAAATTTTTACTCCTTTACATTCAATTACTTACGAAAATAAAAATTCATCTGGAGGAGTTTCTTCGTAGCCATCCGTCGAAAGGCGCAATTTCAGGATTTTCAAAACATGTTGAAATTCATATATGGATTTTCGTGAAGCGCTGCATAACCCGCTGCGGGGCGGGCTCTATTTGCCACCCCAAGCCGCCGGGTCATGCTGCCGGACTCTGAAACGGAGCCTGGCACGCTGTTGGCATCACACACGATCAGATAACTACAACAAGATCGATAGGCCCTGACATGACCCATCCCGTCAGCGACGCGCCGAACAGCCCGCCGCGCATCAACATCATCACTGACCTGCGTTTCCCCGACATGCAAGACCTCACCGACCAGCTTTACTTCAACCCGAAGGAGGGCCTCATCTGGCTCGGAGGCAAGCGCATGATGCTGCTTCACGTTGAAGCCTTCGGCGCGCTCCGCCAGGAACTGCTGGAAAGCAACGGCGTGGAATTCACCCGCGGCCTGTTCACCCGCATCGGCTACCTCACTGGCCTGCGCGACGCCGATCTGGCAATCCAGGCGCGTGGCACAGGCAATGAACTGGAGATCCTCGCCGCCGGCGGCCAGTTGCACGCACTGTCAGGCATCGTCGAGGTGGCGCCAAAATTCATCGAGGTCGATCCGGCCAAGGGCTACCTGCATGGTGAATTCACCTGGAAACGCTCAGTCGAGAGCGACGTGCACATTGCGGCCAACGGCACCAGCACCGACCCGATCTGCTGGATGGAGGTCGGCTACAGCTCGGGCTTCCTGACCCGCCTGATGGGCCGCCGTTTCCTTGTCCGCGAGATCGAGTGTCAGGCCTGTGGCCACGAGCATTGCCGGGTGGTAGCGCGACCGGTTGAGGACTGGGATGACGCCGAAGAAGACCTCAAGTATTTCCAGCCGCGCGCCACCGACCACCGCCGCACGCCCCCTACCCTGCGTACCCGCCTGGTGGTCAGCCCGCAGCAAGCGCCTTTCGGTCTCGGCATCGAGACGCCGCTTCCAACCGACCTCGATCGTCCGGTGGGCAGCTCGGCGGCCTATCACAATGCACTGCACAAGATTCTCCGCGTCGCCGGTACCAATGCCACCGTGCTACTGCTCGGCGAAAGCGGCGTCGGCAAGACCATGTTCGCCCACGAAGTGCATGCCAACAGCCAGCGCGCCGATGCCGCTTTCGTCGAGATCAACTGCGCGGCAATCCCCGAACAGCTGATCGAATCCGAACTGTTCGGCGTGCAGCGTGGCGCCTACTCCGGCGCCACCGAAGCACGGCCGGGCCGCTTTGAAATCGCCCATGGCGGCACCATATTCCTCGACGAGGTGGCAACCCTCAGCATGACCGCCCAAGGCAAGCTCCTGCGCGTTCTGCAGAGCGGCGAACTGGAACGCCTAGGCAGCAACAAAACGATCAAGGTCGACGTACGGGTGATCGCCGCGACCAACGAGGACCTGGCCAAGGCGGTGAAGGCTGGGACCTTCCGCAGCGATCTGTTCTACCGGCTAAACGTGTTCCCGGTGACCATCGCACCGCTACGCGAGCGCAAGGACGACTTGCCACTGCTGCTAGACACGTTCGTGCGCAAGCTCAGCGCCCTGCACGGCCGGCGCCTGAACGGTATCACCCCACGAGCACTACAGGTGATCCTCGACTATCACTGGCCGGGCAACATTCGTGAATTCGAGAACGTCGTCGAGCGCGCAGTGATTCTCGCCGATGATGGTGATGCCCTGGACATCCGCCACCTCTCCGGCCTCGACGCTCTGAGCGGCCAACTTGAACGCATCGGCACCCTCGGCTGGGACGCCAGCCCGAGCATCGGCATCCGTATGCCCGACGCCACACCGACACCCGGTCTCGGCAGCGCCCAGCAGGAGAACGCCAGCCGCGATCAGCTCATGGCGGTAGCACAACGCACCCTGCAGCGCGGCCCAATCCGCCTCAGCGAGATTGAGGAGGTGTATATCGAGGTCGCGATGCAACTCAGCGAGGGCAACATTTCCAAGGCTGCCCCGCTGCTCGGCCTCAGCCGCGCGCAGCTCGACTACCGGCTGAAGAAGATGCAGAACGAAGGCGCCTGACGAAAAAAGGCGCCGACCCCACGGGGAGGTGCCGGCGCCCTGAAAGGCGTGGAGAGGTGGAGTTCAGTCGAAAGCGGCGTCGGAATTCACGCTGGTGCAGAAGCGCGCGATGCTGCCCATGGAGTTGAGGTGCTCCTGCTCGTTCGGACAGGCGCAGCAGTCCTCCAGCACCACCACGTCGAAGTCGCGGTCGTGAGCGTCGCGCACGGTAGCCTGGACCACCGCCTGGGTGCTCACGCCGCTGCAGTAGATGCGCTCGATGCCTTCGCGGCGCAGCAGCACCTCCAGGCGGGTAGCGTAGAACGGCGAGACACGGTGCTTGACGATGTCCCACTCGCCAGCTTGCGGCGCCAGCGCCTCGTGAACCTGGCCCCCCCAGGCATCGGCCTTGAGAATGCCGTTCTTGGCGATGGGGCCGAACACCTGGGAGTTCGGGTTGGCTTCACGGTGGTCATCAGAGAATGCAACTCGCACATAGGCCACTGGAATACCCTTGGCGCGCGCCTTGGAGATGGCCTTTGCAGTGCGCTCGATCACGTTGCGCGCACGCACCTGCTCGCCGAGAGGGCCCTTGCCGCTGGCGCCGTCGGCGTGGACTAGGTCGTTCTGCATGTCGAGAACCAGATAGATGCTTTTCATCGTTGCGTTTCCTTAGGGTGAGTCAGTCGCACCAGAGTGCGCCGTTGATGTCGAGAATCTCGCCGGAGATGAAGCCGGCCTTATCGGAAAGCAGGAAGCTCACCGCGGCGGCCACCTCGTCGGCACGGCCCATGCGACCGAGTGGGATGAGCGCCTTTAGGTGCTCCGGGAAGCTCGTGGTCATATCGGTGGCGATCGGTCCGGGCGCCACCGCATTGACCCGTACTCCCCGTGCCGCCAGCTCCTTGGCGAGAAACAGGGTGAGGGTGTGCACCGCCGCCTTGGACATGCCGTAGGCGACGTTGCCGGCATTGGCCTGCTCGCCGGGGTCGAGCCAGGGGCGCGCATTGCCCCCATTCTTTCCGACCACGGAACCGACGTTGACGATCGCGCCAAAACCACGCTCGGCGAGGCGCTGACCGATCACCTGGCAAGGAATCAGCGTACCCTGCACGTTTACCTTCATGACCCGTTCAAACTCGGCGACGCTCAGACTCAGCGCGCTACCGCGCGAAACCACACCGGCAACGTTGACCAGCGCGTCGATCTCACCGAGGTGATCCTCGACATCCTCGATCACGCTACGCACCGCACTGCGCGAAGTGACATTGCAGGCAAAAAATTGCGTACGCTTGACGAGCTTTTCTGGTTCGACGAGATCGAGAGCCGCCACCTGGTAGCCCTCGGCGGCGAGTTGGCGGCACACCGCACTGCCGATGGCGCCGCCGGCACCAGTGACCACGGCTACGCCCATCTCAAACGCTCCGCCGCGCGGCCGCGGCTTGTCCGGCCAGACGACCAAACACCAAGCCCTTGAGCACCGAGGTACCGCCCGCGTAGTTGCCGAAGTACAGGCCAACGGTTTCGCCGGCGGCATACAAGTTGTCGATCGGCTCACCGTCGGCGTCGATCACCCGCGCCTCCTCGTCGATTTTCAGGCCTCCGAAGGTGAACACGTTGGCGGAAATGATCGGATAGGCCATGTACGGGCCCCGGTCGAGCGGCAGCGCCCAGTTGCTCTTCGCCGGCAACAGGCCCTCGGTGGCAACGCCATCAAGCTGCAGCGGACGGTAGTCACCTGGCCGGCAGGCGGCGTTGTAGCGCGCCACCTGCTCTTCCAGGGTGGCTGCCGGCACACCGATCTTCTCTGCCAGCCCAGCTAGGGTCGGTGCTTCGACAGCCGGCTGGTCGGTGCGGATGCCGAGGCGGTAGTTGGGGATGTCCTTCACGCGCTGGTCGAGGATTACCCAGGCCATACCTTCCGGCTGCTGGTAGATCTGCCGGGTGACGCGCTCGTACCAGGCATCCACGGTGCCCGGCGCCTCGTCGGTGAAGCGTTCGCCGAGCTGATTGACCAGCACGCCGTAGGGGAAGATGAAGATCGACGGCTCGGAAACCCCGGAGCGCGGATCGACCGGTTCGGCATGGTAGCTGCCGTACTCACCGCACGGCGCAGCGCCGACGTCGAGAGCCATCTGGATGCCCTCGCCGCGGTTGTAGTAGCCGCCCTTGCACACCGGACGCAGGAATACCGAGCGTGGACCGAGGTAGCGCGCGAGCATTTCCGGGTTGCCTTCGAAGCCACCGGAGGCCAGCACCACCGCCCCCAGGAACTGCAGTTCACCCCACTCGCGCGAGCGGGCGCGCAGGCCAATGACCTTGCCGCCTTCGGTGATCAGCGAACGGCCAGTAGTCTCGTAGAAGAACTGCGCACCAAGTGCTTCGGCGCGTGCCGCCAGTGCCTCGACCACTGCCTCTCCGCCGCCAACCGGCAGCAAGCGCGGCTGGGTGCTGGTGAGGAACTGGGTCGGCAGGAAGTCGAACTTCACACCGTTAGCCTTGAGCCAGTCGATGGTCTCCGGTACGTAAGCGGAGAAGGCGCCGATCACATTGGCGTCAACCGTACCCACAGCACGCGCCTGTATCGAACGGCTGGCACGGTCCCGCAGGCTTTCGGCGACGAAGTCGGGGTCCTGGTAATAGCCAGAGTGCTCGGCGAGGAAGGTGTCGAAGTCGTCAGTGACTTCCTCGTGGCTCTTCATGCGCAGGTAGGCCTCGGTGAACCGGCTCTGTCCTCCGCGCTCCTCGCGCGTCGCCCGCTCCAGCACCGCCACGCGCAGGCCGTTCTCTGCACCGCTGAGCGCCGCCGACAGGCCCGCGACACCACATCCCACCACCACCAGATCGAAGTTCAAATCAGTCATTGTCAGTACCTCCCTTGGTGGCTGGTACTATGGGCCGGCCTCCGGGAGGGTTCGAGCGAGGCACGTCTAATGGGCTTTTAGAAAAAGGTGAAGAACCAATGGACAGACTCTGGGCCATGCAGGTGTTCGTGCAGGTGGTGGAATGCGGCAACTTCAGCCGCGCTGCCGAGTCGCTGGACATCGCCAACGCCACGGTGACGTCAAGTGTGCGCAACCTGGAGAACTACCTGGGTGTGACCCTGCTGTCGCGCAACACCCGCTCGTTGCGACTGACCGACGAGGGCACGGTATATTTCGAGGAGTGCACGCGGCTACTGCAGCAGATCGAAGCAGCGGAAAGCGCTGTGCGTGAAAAGAAGGGCGCGATCGGCGGGCAGCTGTGCATCGAGTCGCCGGCGGCCTTCGCCCGCGCGTTGATCTGTCCAGCACTGCCAGCGTTCACTGCGCAGCATCCTGAGCTGTCGGTGGCCTTGCGCCTGACCGACCAGACCGGCGACCTGATCGCCAGCGGCACCGACGTGGCAATCCGTATCGACTCGGTCAACGACGCCGATCTGGTCGCTCGACCGCTGTACCAGGCACACTACGTCGCCTGCGCCACCCCTGCCCTGCTCGCTCGTCTGGGCACGCCGGCACATCCTCGTGAACTGGACCCGGCGCATTGCCTAGGGCTGTTCGGACCAGGTCGCTATACCCCGGCGGAATGGTCGTTCCAGCGCGACGACGAGCAGCATAGCCTGAACCCGCGCGGCAGCCTGCACTTCAACGGCACCGACGCGCTGATCCAAGCAGCGCTGGCCGATCAGGGTTTCATCTACGTGCTCGACGTGTTCGTCAACGCTCTGATCTCCGCCGGCCAGTTGGTCGAGCTGTTCGGCGACTGGGGTACCGGCGGGCGTAGCTTCTACACGGTGACGCCGAAAGCGCGCTTTGTCGCTCCGCGCACCCGCGCCTTCATCGACTTCATGCTCGCCACTCTCGACGCGCAGCGCCGGCCGCCGGCCGAAGCCGCCGTGGCGCTGCGGCCAGGCCGGCGCTAAGTGCACAGTTCAAACCTCGGCGACGGCTTCCAGCAGGGCTGGCAACAGCGCCTGCCATTCACCGACCACACCGACGCTGGCGACCTTGAAGATCTCCGCACCAGGGTCGGAGTTGATCGCCACGATGCGGCTGTCCGGGCTGACGCCCGCCAAGTGCTGCGGCGTGCCGGAAATACCGACGGCAAGGTAAACGTCGGGACTGACGAATTTGCCGGAGACCCCGACCTGACGCATCACCGGCACCATGCCGGCGTCCACCGCCGGCAGGCTGCCACCGAGGGTACCGCCGAGCGCGACGGCTAGCGCTTCGAGCTGGGCGAAACCGGCCTCGTTGACACCACGCCCGCCGGACACCACCAAGCTCGCGCCATCGAGTGGCGGCAGGCGCTGCGCGCTGTCGCGCAGTTCCAGGGCCAACGCCGCCGACAGCTCTTCGTGCAGCGCCAGGTTATGTAACGCCGGTGCACCAACCAGATCCAAGCGCGGCCGGCCGGCCCGCAGGCAGGCACACGCCGGACCGTCGTCGACCCGCAGAGTGATACGCATGCGCCCTCCCCAGGCGGCGCGCTCGGCGAGCAGCGCGGTGCCGTCACGACGCAGCGTCAGGCAGCGGCCCAACGCACGACCGCCAAGACGCTCGGCGAGCAGCGCCGCCAGCTCCTCACCGAGCGGCCCCGGCGGCAGCAGCACCAGCGGCACGCCAGCAGCGATACCCGGCACTCGGCGCAGCGCCTCGGCGGCAGCCACTGCCAGCGCTGCCGGATCATCCCGACCAGCCAACTTGGCATGCGTGGCCTTCCAGATCTGCCGCGCACCGGTCTGGGCGACGCGCTCGCACACGCTCACTAGCACCTCGTCGCCGATCAGCACAGCGACGAAGCCGTCGTGCTCGGCCGACAGACTCTGCGCAGCCGCCAGCCCAGCGTCGAGCGCCTCCTCGCCCCAAGCCTGGGGCAGCACCACCATCACGTCGCTCATGGATTCACCCCCTGCGCCTTCAACCAGTCGAGCAGCGCACGCGCCTGCACCGGCGCCGTGCCCTCGAGCAGGCGGCAATCGCCGCCGCGTTGCACCGCGCGTGCGGCAGCCAGTTCGATCAAGGCCAGCGGAACCGCGGGCACCTCCGCCGTAACGCCGTCGAAACTCAAGCGCTTGGCCTCCATAACGTTCTTCATCAGTGGATGACGCAGCTTGTTGCGCTTGTCGTTGGTCACGCTGGCAAGCAGCGGTGCCGCGACGGTCAGCCACTCTTCGCGGGCTCCGCGCTCGCGCAGCAGGCGCACACGCTCACCAACCCATTCCGCATGCTGGGCCAGAGCAAACAGCGGGCGCCCCAGCCGACTGGCGAGCAGCACCGGCACGCCGCCGTCATCGAGATCGCCGAACTCGCGGCCAATCAGCACCAGTTCGGCGTCGCTCCCCTCACGAACGAGTACGCTGGCGAGCTGGCTGGCGGTCAGCGGTGCGTCCCAGAGGCAGGCGGGCAGCAGGTCGAGCCGCTGCAAGCGGTCAGGCTTGAAGGCCGCTACCACACGCATCAGGTTGTCGGCATTCGCGCCGCCCAGTACCAGCACTTCCAGGCGAGTTTCCGGATGGGCATCGCGTAGCTTCAGCGCAACCTCCAGCGCCGCCTCGTCGAACGGGCTGAGCAAACGCCGGGCACCAGCCCCCTCGACCACGGCGCCGTCATCGAGGCTCAACGGGTGCAGGGGAAAGCGGATGTCCGCCACCCCGGCAAGTAGGATCAGAATCTTCATCGCTCGCTCCTTACCACGCCGCCGCGCTGGCTGCGGCGAGCCGGCCGAACACCGCCGCCTTGCCGAGCGCCGAGCCGGTCATGTAGGCAGCGCCGTGGAAGCCGCCGATCATCTCGCCAGCGGCCAGCAGACCATCGATAGGCGCACCGAACACGTCGTGGACCCGCAATGCGGTGTCGACCACCACGCCGCAGTACGTACCGAACACCGCTGCGGTGGACGGATAGGCGTAGAACGGCGCGCGCTCAATCGGCCGCAGCGCGCCGTGCTGGTGGACTAGGTGGCGGCGGTCAAAGGCCGGCAACTCCCCTGCCCTCACTGCGGCGTTGTAGGCGGCAACCTCGGCGAGCAGCACGTCTTCCGGTACTTCGATCAGCCTCGCCAGTTGCTCCAGACTCTCCGCTTCGACGAACAGACCCTCCTCCAGGCGCCGGGTGAAGTCTAGGATGCGCACCTGGTTGTCACCGCTGTCCATGATGTCGCGATCAAGGATCTGGTAGGCGACGCCGTAACTCTGCGCCATCACCGCGTCGCCGAGCAGCTTGTACGACAGCGACTCGTCGACGAAGCGCCGGCCCTCCTGATTTACCGCGATGGCGCCCTTGTACACAGCGAGGCAGGCATGGTGGTTGTGCTCATCCATCGGGTGCTTGCCGAAGGTGCCTTTGATGTACGGCAGGTCGCGCACGTCAGCGCCGAGGGCCCAGGCCATACGCAGACCGTCGCCCTCGTTGCCGGCGCCGCCGATGAACACCGCGTTGTCGTACTGCGGCACGAAGCGGTGGATCAGCGCCCGGTCCTGGACGAAACCGCCAGAAGCCAGCAGCACGGCACGGCGCGCGTGCAGGTCGTAGGTCTCGCCGGCACTCTCGACGCTCGCGCCGCTGACTCGCCCGTTGCCATCACGCAATAGGCGGCGCGCGCGGCTGTCCAGACGCACTTCGACCTTGCCGGTGGCTCGCGCCGCCTGCTCCAGACGACGTACCAGATCAGCCGGATCGACGTTGTGCACCCGCGGCACTGATTGCCCGGAGGCAGCCTCGATCACCGGCGAGAACTGCACGCCGTGGCCGCGCAGCCACTCGTAGGTGGCCAACTGGTTGTCGGTATAGAGACGCACCAGGCGCTCGTCGCACTCGCCCTTGCCTACCTGCACCAGGTCGTCGAACAGCAGTTCGGACGAATCCTGGATGTCGTGGCCGGCCTGCAGGTCGGTGCCGGCAAAGGCCAGGCAACCGCCGCTCATTGCCGAAGAGCCGCCAGTCTGCGAAGTCTTCTCCAGCAGGATCACCTCAAGCCCGGCCTCGACCGCGCTGAGCGCCGCCGCAAACCCGGCCAGCCCACCACCGATCACCAGCAGATCGCAGTCATGACGGCTCATGCCGGCACCTCCTCGAGAAAACGGTCAAGGCCGTAGAACGCGAATATCTCGCGCACCCGCGCCGGCTCCGGCCGGGCCGAGAAGTAACCACGGTCACAGGTGCGCGTGCCGTTGGCGCGACGCAGATCGACCATCGCCTCAGCTTGTTTGATCCAGGCGCCAAGCGAATCGAGCACCGGCACGCCATCAACCTCGGAGATGCCATGGGTGGCGAGTAGTACATTGAGCGGCGCCTCGCCGGGAATGATGACCTCGGCACCATCGGCGATCAGCGCGCGCGCAGCGGTGCGGAAGCGGTCGATCAGCGCAGTCGGATCGGCAAAGGCGGCCAGCACGTCGGCAAAGCGGAAGCCGACGTGGCGCACTCCAGCCAGGCGCTCAGCGAGACCATGGCGCGTTGCATTGTCGGCGACCAACTCGGCCAGTTCGTCGATAAACACCAATACACCAAAGCGGCGGCCAAGCGTGCAGGCCGTCAGCATCGCCGACTCGCCATAGCCGACCACCGGGATGTCCAGCAGGCTGCGGATGTCACGCAGACCCGGCTCAGGCAGCGTACTGATGGCATAGGCATCGAAGCCCTGCGCCTCGGCATTCAGGCCAGCAGTCATGAACTGCAGGCTGTGCAGGGTCTGTAGCGCGGCGTGCTTGATGTCGTCGCCAGGGTAGTTGCTGCGATAAGTGCCCGGGCGCATGCCATGCATGTGAATTTCAGTGTCAGGGCGTGCCACCTTGCGAAAGTGCCCCCGCAGGGCTTCGTCGTAGGCACCGAGATCACTCAGTACCGTGAAGCTTTGATGCCAGATGCGAATAGTCATGCCGCTCCTCATATCCACCGTTGATCGACGCACCGGCGGTGCTCGACTGTGGCGAGGATTATCCGAACGCGATCCAGCGAAATGGAGAAACGGCGGCCGAACAGGCCTTTCGACAAAACTGCAAGATAGGATGCGAACAGCCCCCTGCGAAGCGCTCCAACCAGAGTCCACGTTCGAATTGAGCACTAACAGATTGCGTCGGTCCCAGCTTCTCGCTCAACAGAACGCCTGAATTCCTATCTGCAAGCAACTGAAGATCAGCCGCAGACGTTGTCAGTACCAGCCAGGCGACTCGTGATGGGCGACTCTCCGCACAGTTCAAGCACACCGTAGCCGTGACCGGAAATGGCATGCGGGTCCTGACGTTACGCCCCGAGGAAAAGGCTGAATTGAGCCGAATAGAAACAGCCCGCCGAACGGCGGGCTGTTTCCGTACTTCAACTGTTACTGCCAATTAGCGGCGATGACCACATTCAACTGGTCACGCTGCGCCTGGCTCAGACTCACCTCAACACCCGCCGGAGCCCCAAAAGCAGCCATGGCATTGACGAGGTTGTCCACCTGGTTGGCATAGAGCGTAGAACTGCCAGCCTGAATGGCGTCCAGTTTCTGCGCCGAGTTGGCGTACCAGTCCTGTACCGTAATGCTATCGGCCGAGCCGGTTACATCGATCACCAGGTTGTCGTCTTGACGAGACAGCCACAGGCTTTCCCTGGTAATCCCCTCGATGCTCAGAACGTCGTTGTCCGCGGGCGTGTTGGACAGATTGTTGATCGTGTCCAGGCCATCTCCCGCAGCGAAACGGTAGGTATCGCTACCATCCCCATCAATGATGGTAGTCATTGCCCTTGTTGCCTCGCAAGGTGTCCCCAGAAGAAAGTAAACATGATTTTTTAGATGATCGTTCGCCATGTTGCAGTGTAGTGACAAGAGCAAAATCGTTGTTGACGAAACGACCCGTTTCTTATTATTTTTAACTATGGAGTAGTTACTAATTACACTTCATGCACTCAACTGGAAAGACCATTTTATGAATTTCGAAGATAGAATAAATTATTACGATAATGGCTACGAGCTTTTGAACAACTTTCATTTGGGAGCGGGTAGTAAGAGTCACTTAGGAGTCAAAGGTGAGGAATGCCGTTTCTGCGGCTTGAGTGAGCCAAGGGCTACTTTCAAAAATGACTCTCATGCAGTTCCAGAATTTTTAGGCAACCACCAATTAATATCGAATTATGAATGTGATGCTTGCAATACTTTTTTTTCTCGAAACCTTGAAGATCACTTAGATAAGTACACCAAGCCATATCGTACAATTGCTCAAATAAAAGGAAAGACGAAAGTACCAAGCTACAAGTCCAGGGATGCTAGAGCGAGGTTTGACGTCAAACCTCATAAGCCTCCAGCAATATTAGCCCGTCGCGACGAACCACACATCAGCTTTGACTATCAAAATAAAACCTTAACTTATCTATTTCAAATAGAGCCTCATGTACCTGTTGCTGTATATAAGTGCCTAGTAAAAATAGGACTATCGATAATAAGCAAGGAAGAGCTTGAAAATTTTTCGCATTCTCTACGCTGGATAAGCGAGCCTGTGCACAGTCGCGGCTACTTCAGCCCCTTAGTGTTATTAAGAACCTTTATCCCAGGGCCGCGACCGAATAAGAATCTAGAAATAAAGATATATAGAAAAAAGGACTTGGTCTCTCTTAGGCCTCATTACTTTCTTCTGCTGGCATTTGGAAATCTGGTCTATCAAATTGTATTACCTTCGGATTTTGATGGTGTTTTACAAAATACCAGCTCTAAGCTGATACCTATCCCGCTTCCTTTCGAAATGGGATGGCCATATGGAAAATTAGAATTAGAGCTGATAAAATTGGACGACATCCATACCGTTAAAGACATGACAATTCCAATTACTTTCAGCTTCAACAGAATGGAGCTCATGGATGAATATGTAGGTAAAAGTCTAGAGGAGCTTGGTTACAAGAGATAGACACTAATGCGACCTTAAATCATTAGGCGTCCGGGTGAGTCTAGCTGATATTATGAGCAACCGTTATGAATATCACAAATGATATAAAGTGGCATATATATTTTATCGCCGGGTAAAGCCGGAACAGACCAGTTGGGCTCTATGGCAGTTCAGTGAGTATGAAGCTCAACTGAACAATATGTACTGATCCTCAGTTGCGCTCGAGCAGTACTCGATGTACCACATCAGAAAATCACCAGAGGAAGACATAAAAGCAATCCTAAAAGCCTCGGGCCGCAACGCTGCCAGATTTGATGCAGGTAGAAGCGTTCTTTGAAACATGTGAAAGATATGGGGGATTGGAAGCGGGCCAGTTTCATCATGGCCGCAACCGGCGCCATGGAAAACTACTTTCAACGGGCTGTTCTTGTTGCTCTGAAGTCTGATCCAGCGCTCCTGCATGGTAGGCCCAGAGCCATTGATGGCGTCCAATGGTTAAAAATTGGTATTGATCCAGATTATTCGGAAATACTGAAGGCCATCACCAAAGGTTCATGGGGCTCGAGATACTCAAAGTTGAAATCGCTTTTTGGTGAGCTTCCTGATATTCGAGAGAATGTGAATGATCTTGATAAAATCCGAGTATTTAGGAACGGCGTAGGACATGCGTTTGGGCGAGAGCATGATGACAAGCCTAATTTACTCCACCGCGGGATAGATGAAATCACTCCGCTAACAGAAGAAAAATTCAAGAAGTGGCTAGGTCAGATATCTGGAATTACACGCGAGTTTGACAGACACCTAGTTCAGCATCACATTGGCGACTTTGAGTCGCTCATGTATCTACATAAATATGCGGACAACGTAGATCGTTCTAAGTCCAGCCTCCGCACTTTTACTAAAGGATTCAAAACCAAAATTGGTAAAGAGCTGGGGCATTCAAAATGGGCTAGAGTATTACGAAAGTATGGTTTCGTACTACGACGCGGCGGTATGAGTTATCGAGCATTTTCGCATGCAAACTAACTTTGACTTTGGAAGATAGAGCAGAGCTTCAGTCATATCTATGCGAAAAGCTTCTCCCAGATATGCTGCAAGCCTCAGGGGCCGGCCAAAGCAACGAGCAGAGACCTGCAACAAAATACCTTCCCGAATATACTGTGAGAGATTATGGCCAGAGATGCAGACCGAAAATTTCTGAATCGTTATTTTCGAAGCGTTTTTAATAAGCTCGAAGCTGACGCTCTTCTATTTAATAGACGCTTGCCACATGAGGGGCTAAAGGGGAGTGAAAATGAACAAGCTCTCGCCGACGTGCTGCGCTCATTTTTGCCATCAAAATATGGATTGGAAGTAAATGCACTTGTAATAGATAGAGAAGGAAATTCGAGTAGGCAGTGTGACATCATTATCTACGACGATGTGCAGTTCCCAAAATACTTGCGCAAGGTCTATCCAATTGAAACGGTACTGGCAGTCGTTGAGGTCAAAACTGAACTGACTAAGCAGCAAGTTGATAGCGCACTACAAAATGAGGCATCTTTGAGGGCGCTGCGCTTCCAGCCATTGTTAACTCCGTACTGGAGAACCAGAACCGACAAAGAGAAAATCCCTCACGCCCCGCCAGTTCACTGCATTTTTGGGTATAGATCATCTACAGAGGACTTTGGAACTTTCACGGGCTGGTTCAATAAGTTGCCAACTCAAGCGTATGGTGATGAGTCATTTCCCTACCCCGCCCCCTTCAATCACTTCATTGCCTGCTCGTTGGATAAGGGGCTTGTCTTCTGTCGGGGTGACGGACATATTCCACGATGGCTGGCAGTTGCCGATGAGCTGAATAACGAAAGAAATTTCACTGCGACCGGGGATGGACAGCGTTTCGAGATTGATCCTGCCAAAGCACTATTTTTGTTCCTTGAAACTCTTTGGACAATGCTCGAACAATCCCCAAGGCACCCCGGCTTCAACATCCGCAGCTATGTGGACGATCAGCTTGGCTCAATCATTCCCTTCACTCACGATGGAAAACTCGATTATCGAGAAACCGGGGGTGCCTAGAAATTCGCTGGAGAGTTAGCACTATGACTGAGATTGGAACGTGTGAGCGGTGGAAGCTGGATAATTTTCTGCGGATGGGAGAGGGATTCATTCTAAATTTCTCGGATCGCGCCTATACGGAGTTCTTCATCGACTTCCAGATTGACATAGATTCGGCTCAATACCGTGTAGTTGGAGACGCCAAAGCCAAGAGGATGCGAACCTTCTGGGATATCGCTCCGAATCATACCACCGGGGAGGTCCTTGAAGGACGCATTGTCTACGGCTTGGAGTTGGACTGCTTGGGCGATAGTAATCCTTAGCTGATCAAGGATTGCCGCAAGATCGCGCAGTACCTTCTCAGTGAGAAGCCTGATTCTAATATCGATGCGCTGACTGCGATAGCTGACGAACGTGACTTCTAAGTAGTGGCCTAGCATGTCCGTGAAGCCATCGAGAAGAACCAGCCAGATGGAGGACTTGATCGCCTGCACACCTTCGTGAACAAGTTCATCTGCGCTCGCAGTTCGGACACAATTTCGTTATCGGCATTGGCCGGCTTCAGTCTGTCACCAGCGGTATTAATGGATCAACTACTGTGAGTCGTCATAGGCCAGAGTCAAGTTAGTACAGACTGTTTTTGATCCAATTTCGTGAGAATATCGCACCACCTAGAGTCGTTGAAGCTACATCACTGGAGGATGTGTGAAGCGACACCCTCCAGCTTCTCGCACCAAAGAACGACTATGCAACCTCTCCAGCAGAATCACCTTCCTTAACAAGGGAATAGTTGACCACCAGCATCAGGTCTCGGAGGTTGGCATGGGTGACTGCGTCAATGGCGGAGCGCCCTTCCAGTTCATCGCGGGGCTGCAACAGCACCCGGTAAAGCCGCCACGAATCAACGCCCTTCTTCTGCTGTAGCACCCTATACACCAACTCCTGCTTGAGCGGGTCAAGCTGCCAGTCGGGAATCCGCTGACCGCGGTTGCCCATGCTCAAGGTCAGCAGCTTACCCGCCTTGATCTCGCGGTTGATCTGGTCGCGTGATTTGCCGGCCAGCTTGGCGAATTGAACGACCGGCAGGTTGTTGGGAGCTTCATAGATTTCGAGCATTTCCCACCGTTCGCGCTGGAAGTCTGAGACAGTTACTTCCACCGGTTCTGGACACGCTGGCACGGCCGATAGGCGTTGGGGTGGTGAAGCAGTCACCGATGACACCCGAATCGGAGATGTGGCGTGCTCCATCGGATATCCAGTTGCTTCGATACCTTCGTCCAGTACTGGCATGCCATCGATGCGAATGACCAGGTGTGCACTCGCAGCGGCTACCTTGCCCTGTTCCAACAGGTCGAGCCGATCGGCCCAGTCCTGCATCATCTTCCGGCGGGGCTCCACATACAGGGCATGGTTGTAGGTGGCGCTGACCTTGTTGGGATCGGCGTGGGAAAGCTGGGCATCTACCCAAATCTTGGGGTAGCCGATCTCGTTGAGCGCCGTGGAGAGCGTGGCCCGGATACCGTGCCCCGTGAGTAGTCCTTCGTAACCCATACGCTTGAGTGCCGCATTCAACGTGTTTTCACTGATGCGCGCCTTCAGGTCGCTACGATGGGCTAGTAGGTAGCGCTGTACCGGCTTGACCTGGTCCAGCAGGTAGCGAACGATTTCAAGCGCCTGAACAGGCAGGGGCACGACGTAGGGCGGAATATCCTGGACACGCTTGCGGCGCCTGCGCATGCCCTCCTGTAGTTGCTTGACCACCTCGGGCGGAATGATCCAAAGACCACGCTCGAGGTCGAACTGGCCCGGCGTCGCCAGCCGCAACTCGCCGGTACGTACTCCGGTCAGCAACAGCAGGCGAATCCCCAACTGCGTAGTGACCATTCCCCTATAAGCGCGCAGCTTGCGCAGCAGATCAGGCAGATCCTCCAGTCGCAGGAAAGGGTTGTTCACGACGGGAGGCTTAGGCACAGCAACCACGTCCAGGTCCGAGGCGGGATTACCTTCCAGCCCTTCGACCTTCACCATGGCGTAGCGGAACAGCTGCCTGAACCAGGTACGCACTTTCTCGGCAGTGGTCAATGCCTTGCGCCGTTCAATGCGCGCGATGACGTCCAGCAAGTCGGGGCGACGGACGTTGTAGATGGACATAGTGCCCAAAGCGGGCAGCACATCTCTCTGAAAAATACGTCGGATCTGCGACAGTGTGCTCTGGCGCCCTTCCTTGAGCTCCAATTCACGGTGGCCGAGCCACTGCCGATACACCGACTCGAAGCTGTTTTCCGCAGCCAGGCACACAGCCCGGAACTTCTGCTTGCGATCGATCTTGGGATTGATGCCTTTCGCCAGCAGCGCGCGCGCCTCGTCGCGCAGCGCACGAGCCTCTCGAAGGCTGACTTCTGGGTAAGTGCCCAGGGACATCCGCTTCTGCTGGGCAGCCCAGTAGTAGCGAAAATGCCAGCACTTGCCCCCTTTGGCGGAAACCGCCAGGGACAGGCCATCGAAATCAGGGAGGGTGTAGTGCTTGCCAGTACTCCGGGCGCGCCGGACGGAGAGATCTGTAAGAGTCATGATCCTGATCCTGAACGAATCAGAGCCGAAGACTTTCCCCGTTTACCTCGCTCCTCCAGCAAGAATCCGGAAACCACACCACCCGTAAAACTGGACTTAAAAATGGACTTAAAAGTCCTGGCTTCGGGTGGATTCCAGTGGTTTTCGCTGGAATGAAAAAAGGGCCTTTCGGCCCTTTTTTCAATGACTTACAGACTTCAGTGGATGTCTGTAGATCAAGATCTGGAGCGGGAAACGAGACTCGAACTCGCGACCCCGACCTTGGCAAGGTCGTGCTCTACCAACTGAGCTATTCCCGCGTCGTGTTGACGGGCGCCATTCTATCTTTTTCTGGAGCCTCGTCAACCCTTTGATTCAAAAAAAGTTATTTCTCTTTCGGGGTGGTGCTCAGGTGCGGCCAGGCGGCCAGCAGGTAGTGCAGCATGGACCACAGCGTCAGGGCCGCGGCGACGATCAGCAGCCCGTAGCCCAGCAGCACCCAGAAGGTGAACACCGGGGCGTTGGCCAGCAGGATCACCAGCGCGGCCATCTGCGCGGCGGTCTTCCACTTGCCCAGGTTGGATACCGCGACGTGGGCGCGGGCGCCCAGTTCGGCCATCCATTCGCGCAGCGCCGAGACCACGATCTCGCGGCCGATGATGATCACCGCCGGCAGCGTCAGCCAGAGGTTGGCGTGCTCTTCCACCAGCAGCACCAGCGCCACCGCCACCATCAGCTTGTCCGCCACCGGGTCGAGGAAGGCGCCGAAGGGCGTGCTCTGCCCCAGCTTGCGCGCCAGGTAGCCGTCCAGCCAGTCGGTCGCCGCGGCCAGGGCAAAGACGGCGCTAGAGGCCAGGTGGCTGCCCGGGAACGGCATGTAGAACAGCAGGATGAAGATCGGGATGAGCAGGACGCGTAGCAGTGTGAGCAGGTTCGGAATATTCATCGGGACCACTGGCCGGTGAGTTGAGCCCGGCATTCTACTCGCTGTGCAGGGCAGCATAAATCTGCTCGGCCAGCTTTTTGCTGATGCCCGGGGCCTTGGCGATCTCATCGATACTGGCGCGGCCCAGTTCCTGCAACCCACCGAAATGCTTGAGCAACTCGCGGCGGCGCTTGGGCCCTACCCCCGGCACTTCTTCCAGGGTCGAGGTGCGCCGGGCCTTGCCGCGACGGGCCCGGTGGCCGGTGATGGCGAAGCGGTGCGATTCGTCGCGGATCTGCTGGATCAGGTGCAGCGCCGGGGAATTCGCCGGCAGGGTGAATTCGTGCTCGGCATCGTTGAGGTAGAGGGTCTCCAGGCCCGGCTTGCGCGTCACGCCCTTGGCCACGCCGAGCAGGATCAGCCCGCTCACCGCCAGCTCCTGGAGCACTTCCCGGGCCATGGCCAACTGGCCCTTGCCGCCGTCCACCAGGAGAATGTCGGGCATCTTGCCCTCCCCCTCCTTCAGGCGGCTGAAGCGCCGCGTCAGGGCCTGGTGCATGGCGGCGTAGTCGTCGCCGCCGGTGATGCCCTCGATGTTGAAGCGCCGGTAGTCGGACTTCAGCGGGCCCTCGGGGCCGAACACCACGCAGGAGGCCACCGTGGCCTCGCCGCTGGAATGGCTGATGTCGAAGCACTCCAGGCGTTGCGGCGGCTCGTCCAGGTCCAGCGCCTCGGCCAGGGCCTCGAAGCGCGCGGCGACGTGCTGGCGGTTGGCCAGGCGCGCGGCCAGGGCCTGCTCGGCGTTGGTGATCGCCAGTTGCTGCCAGCGCGCGCGGGTGCCGCGCACCCGGTGGCTGATCTCCAGTTCGCGGCCACGGGCGCTGGCGATGGCCTCGATCAGCACCGGGAAGTCCTCGTGCACGGCGTTGACGATCAGCTCCGCCGGCAGCTCGCGCTCGTGGTGGCTCAGGTAGTACTGGCCGAGGAAGGCCAGCAGCACCTCGTCGACCTCCTCTTCTATGCCCACCTGGGGGAAGAAGTTCTTGCTGCCCAGCACGCGCCCGCCGCGCACGCTGATCAGGTGCACGCAGGCGCCGCCGGGGTTGACCATGGCGGCGATGACGTCGACGTCGCCGTTGCCGCCCTCCATGCTCTGCTGGTCCTGCACGCGGCGCAGGATGGCCACCTGGTCGCGCAGCTCGGCGGCGCGCTCGAACTCCAGGCGCATGGCCGCCTGCTCCATGTCGGCGCTCAGCTCATCGGCCAGCTGGTTGCTGCGGCCTTCGAGGAACATCACCGAATGGCGCACGTCCTGGGCGTATTCCTCGGGGCCGACCAGGCCGACGCAGGGCCCCTTGCAGCGCTTGATCTGGTACTGCAGGCAGGGCCGGGTGCGGTTGCGGAAGTAGCTGTCCTCGCACTGCCGCACCAGGAAGGCCTTCTGCAGCAGGGCCAGGCTCTCGCGGATGGCGCCGGCGCTCGGGTAGGGCCCGAAGTAGCGGCCCTTGGCCTTCTTGGCTCCGCGGTGCAGGGCCAGGCGCGGGTATTCGTCCTCGCTGGACAGGTAGACGTAGGGGTAGGACTTGTCGTCGCGCAGGAGGATGTTGTACGGCGGCCGCCATTCCTTGATCAGCGTCTGCTCCAGCAGCAGCGCCTCGGTCTCGTTGGCGGTGATGGTGGTCTCGACCTGGGCGATGCGCGCCACCAGGGCGGCGGTCTTGGGCGCCAGGCCGGTCTTGCGGAAGTAGCTGGCCAGGCGCTTCTTGAGGTTCTTCGCCTTGCCGACGTAGAGCAGCTTGGCCTGCTCGTCGAACATCCGGTAGACACCGGGGCGGCCGCTGCAGGTGGCGAGGAAGGCCGCCGGATCGAACACCGCGCTCATCTAGTTGCTGGCATCCACCATGCCGTGGCGCACCGCCAGCAGCGCCAGCTCGACGTCGCTGGTGATGGAGAGCTTCTCGTAGATGCGGTAGCGGTAGGTGTTCACCGTCTTGGGCGACAGACAGAGCTTGTCGGAGATGCTCTGCACCTTGTGGCAGTTGGCGATCATCAGGGCGATCTGGATTTCGCGCTCGGACAGCGAGTCGAACGGCGAACCGCCCTTCTCCGGCTCGAAGGACTTCAGCGCCAGGCTCTGGGCGATCTGCGGGCTGATGTAGCGCTGCCCGGCGAAGACCTGGCGGATGGCCTGGACCATTTCCTCCAGCGCCGCGCCCTTGGTCAGGTAGCCGGAGGCGCCAGCCTGCATGAGGCGGGTGGGGAACGGGTCTTCCTCGCAGACGGTCACGGCCAGCACGCGCACGTCCGGCTGGCTGCGCATCAGCTTGCGGGTGGCCTCCAGGCCGCCGATGCCGGGCATCTTCACGTCCATCAGGACGACGTCGGGCTTGAGTTCCCGGGCCAGGCGCAGGGCGTCCTCGCCGGATTCGGCCTGGCCCACCACCTGCAGGCCCTCGATGTCGGCCAG
Organism: Pseudomonas citronellolis; assembly: GCF_001586155.1. Lineage (NCBI taxonomy): Bacteria > Pseudomonadati > Pseudomonadota > Gammaproteobacteria > Pseudomonadales > Pseudomonadaceae > Pseudomonas > Pseudomonas citronellolis. The sequence goes on along the minus strand of NZ_CP014158.1, from coordinate 2,803,970 downwards.
CATGCGGGTAATTCCGGTGCGCACCAGATCGTGGTCATCGACCACCAGCACCTTGATCACACAGCACCTCATGCATAACTAGAGTGGAATCCGGCGCTGTGCGCGCCATCGAATCCGCGAACCTTAACAGAAAGCGATGCCCTGACCTAGCTTGGAACACAGCCGTCAAATTGCAAGCGCCAACGAACCAGCAAGCACCCCCGAAGCGCCCGCGCCAAGCTGACCAGGCGCCGAGCGAAGCGTCAAGGATGGGCATCACGACCATTCTTTCGGCTGAGACCGGTTGTCGCGGGGCGAAGCGGAGCTGACAGTGCCAACCCAGGCATCGACGCACGCCGCCGCGGCCACGGCACATCCCCCCGACGCCGCCCTGACGAACGTCCGCCCGCGTTACAAAAGTGCCCGCCGTGCATCAACATGACGCACGACGAGCGCCGGACGTTACCGTTCGATGCCCATCCAGCCCCCGCCGCCCGCCTCCATCCCAACCAAATCGCCAGCGAATCAACGGCTTGTGTCGCGATCACCGATCCTGGCACGGCATCTGCTTAATTGCATTCATGGATAATTGGATACAGAAATCCAAAAGGAGCGCCCCATGCGCCTGGTACCCAACTACGACCGCCAACCCGTGACCGCCGAAGAAGAGGCCTACAGCTACCTGCTGGACGCCATCTGCAAGGGCCAGTACCGCACCGGCGACCGCCTGATCGCCGAAGACATCGCCAACGACATCGGCATGAGCCGCATGCCGGTGCGCGAAGCCTTCCGCCGCCTGGCCGCCGAGGGCCTGGTGACGCTGCGGCCGAACCGCGGCGCCATCGTCAGCGGGCTGAACATCGAGGAGATGCGCGAAGTCTTCGAGATGCGCAGCGCCCTCGAAGGCCTGGCCATCCGCCTCGCCGTGCCGAAGCTGGGCGAACGTCAGCTGGCGCGCCTGGAACGCCTGCTCGACGAGATGGACGACTACCGCGACGACAGCGCCGAGTGGGTCAGCCGCCACCGCGTCTTCCACGAATACCTCTGCAGCCTTGCCGAGCGCCCACGCCTGCTGCGCCAGATCAACGCCCTGTACTCGGTGATCGAGCCGCACATGCGCCTGTGGCTGCAGCACGTCGACAAGCCCATGAGCGCCCGCGAGGAGCACGCGGTGATCCTCGACGCCCTGCGCAGCGGCGACGCCCGCGAAGCCGAGCGGGTGCTCTGCGAGCACATCGAGGGCACGGTGCCCTCGCTGCTGAAGTTCCTCGAAGCAAAGGGCGCCTGAGACCCACGCTTCGCCTGTCCCGTTGAACTGCCCCGGCAACCTCGCCCACTGGAGCTGAACATGTTCGTACGCAGGATCCCGCAGTGCCTTCTCGCCCTCTGCCTGGCCGCCCCGCTGGCGTACGCCGACGCGGTGAAAATCCCCGACCGCCTGAAAACCGCCGACAAGGTGGTGTTCTGCGGCGGCATGGACTCCCCGCCCATGGGCTTCTACGACGCCTCGCAGAAACTCACCGGGGTCACCGTCGACCTCGGCGAGGCCATCGCCAGGCGTCTGGGCGACAAGAAGATCGAATGGCGGGTGACGCCCTTCTCCGGGCTGATCCCGGCGCTGCTGGCCCGGCAGTGCGACATGCTGGTGGACCAGCTGTTCGACAAGCCCGAGCGGCGCGAAGTAATCGACATGGTCAACTACATGTATTCCAGCCAGGCCGTGGTGGTCGCCAAGGGCAACCCCAAGGGCATCCACACCTTCGACGACCTGTCCGGGAAGAAGGTGGCGGTGCTCAACGGCTCGACCATCCGCACCCTGCTCGACGCCCACAACGAGAAGCTGAAGCAGGCCGGCAAGGCGCCGATGAAGGTCGTCGTCTACAACACCGACACCGACGCCTTCCAGGCCCTGCGCATCCAGCAGGCCGACGCCTACGGCACCACCGTGGAAACCGCCGGCTACTACCAGGGCATGGCCCCGGACCTGTTCGAGACCGGCGTGCCGGCCTTCGCCCGCATCCTCACCGGCCTGGGCATCCGCAAGGAAGACAAGCAGCTCAGCGCGGCAGTGCAGCAGATCATCCAGGACATGCAGGCCGACGGCAGCTACCAGGCGCTGCTCGCCAAGTGGCACATCGAAGGCGACAAGCTCGACTGAGCCGAGGTGACCGACCATGAACTTCAGTTGGGACGTGTTCTGGCAATACCTGCTCAAGCCGAGCGACATCTACCTGTACGGGCTCTGGCTGACCTGCGTGATCGCCGTCAGCGCCATGCTCCTGGGCTGCGTGCTCGGGCTGCTGGCGGCGCTGATGCGGCTGTCGTCCAACCCTCTGCTGCAATACCCGGTGCGCTTCTACGTGTGGCTGATGCGCGGCACCCCGCTGCTGGTGCAGATCGTCTTCCTCTACACGGCGCTGGCCGCCGGCGGGGTGTTCCGTTTCGAGGACCTGGACCTGGGGCTGTTCGTCCTGCCCGGCAACATCCAGGCGGCGATCATCGCCCTGGGCCTCAACGAGGGCGCCTACATGGCCGAGATCATCCGCGCCGGCATCGGCGCGGTGGACAAGGGCCAGTACGAGGCCGGCAAGTCCCTGGGCATGACCTTCGCCAAGCTGATGCGGCGCATCGTCCTGCCCCAGGCCTTCCGCGTCATCGTCCCGCCGCTGGGCAACGAGTTCAACGTGATGCTGAAGAACACCACCCTGGTCAGCGTGATCGGCGTGCAGGAGCTGCTGCTGAGCACCCAGATGGTCACCTCGGCGACCTTCCGCGTGTTCGAGCTGTACCTGGTGGTGGCCATCTACTTCCTGCTGCTGACCACCCTCTGGGGCTTCTTCCAGCGCTGGCTGGAGAAACGCTTCGGCAAGTCCGAGGGCAACACCCCGGCGGCGCCGAGCCGGATGTTCGGCCAGCAGGCCATGAAACTGTTGAGGGGGCGCTGAGATGATCCCGACCGCGAAAGACGTGGTGATCCAGGCCCGCGACGTGCACAAGGCCTTCGGCGAGCTGGAGATCCTCAAGGGCGTGTCCCTGGACGTGCACCGCGGCGAGGTGGTGGTGCTGATCGGCGCCTCCGGCTCGGGCAAGACCACCTTCATCCGCTGCATCAACCACCTGGAAGACATCCAGGGCGGCAGCATCCGCGTCAACGGCGCGCTGATGGGCTACCGCGAGCGCGCCGACGGCAAGCTGGTGCGCGACTCGGAAAGCAACATCGCCCGCCGCCGCCGCGACATCGGCATGGTGTTCCAGCGCTTCAACCTGTTCCCGCACATGACGGTGCTGGAGAACATCATCGAGGCGCCGGTGCAGGTGCTCGGCGTGCCCCGCGGCGAAGCCCTCGAACAGGCGCGCCGCCTGCTCGCCCGGGTGCGCCTGGCAGACAAGGCCGAGCACTACCCGGCGCAGCTCTCCGGCGGCCAGCAGCAGCGCGTGGCCATCGCCCGCGCCCTGGCGATGAAGCCCCAGGCGATGCTCTTCGACGAACCCACCAGCGCGCTGGACCCGGAAACCGTGGGCGAAGTGCTGCAGGTGATGAAGGAGCTGGCCGAGGAAGGCATGACCATGGTGGTGGTCACCCACGAGATGGGCTTCGCCCGCGAAGTGGCCGACCGCGTGGTGGTGCTGCACCAGGGCGAACTCATCGAAGAAGGCCCTCCGGCCCAGGTGTTCGGCAACCCCCATCACCCGCGCACGCGGGAATTCCTCAGCCGCGTACTCTGATTCAAGGACGCCCTCCATGCTGCGTTTCTCCGCCCACGAATACCCCTATGCCTCCCAGCGCCAGAGCGTCTTCGCCCGCAACGGCATGGTCGCCACCTCGCAGCCGCTGGCCGCCGAGGCCGGCATCGCCATGCTGCGCGCCGGCGGCAACGCCATCGACGCCGCCATCGCCACCGCTGCGGCGCTGACGGTGGTCGAGCCCACCGGCTGCGCCATCGGCGGCGACGCCTTCGCCCTGGTCTGGGTCAAGGACCAGCTGCACGGCCTGGACGCCAGCGGCCACGCACCCGCCTCGCTGTCCATCGACGCGGTGAAGGCCGCCGGCCACGCGACAATGCCGGTGCACGGCTGGCTGCCGGTCACGGTGCCGGGCATACCCTCGGCCTGGGCCGAGCTGTCCGCGCGCTTCGGCAAGCTGCCCTTCGCCGAGCTGCTGCAACCGGCCATCGCCCTGGCCCGCGACGGCTTCCCGGTATCGCCGGTGGTGGCCCACCAGTGGGAGATCGCCCGCCGCGAGTACCAGGCCAGCCGCGCCGCTGAGCCGCTGCTGGAAACCTGGTTCAACACCTTCACCCTCGACGGCGAAGCGCCGCGCGCCGGCCAGCTGTTCCGCAACCCGGCCCAGGCGCGGACCCTGGCCGAACTGGCCGAGACCAAGTGCGAGAGCTTCTACCGCGGCGCCATCGCCCAGCGCCTGGCCGCGCACGCCGCGGCCAGCGGCGGCCACCTGGGCGCGGCGGACCTGGCCGGCTACCGGCCGAAATGGGTCGAGCCGATCAAGGCCAACTACCGCGGCTACGACGTCTGGGAAATCCCGCCCAGCGGCCAGGGCCTGATCGCCCTGATGACACTGAACATCCTCCAGGGCTTCGACTTCGACCAGCGCGACAGCCAACTGACCTGGCACCGCCAGCTGGAAGCGATGAAGAAGGCCTACGCCGACGGCCTGCACTACATCACCGACCCCGAGCACATGCGCGTGGCCGCCAGCGCCCTGCTGAGCGAAGACTACGCCGCGCGCCGCCGCGCCGAGATCGGCGAGCGCGCCCAGGCGCCGCAACACGGCGACCCGCACGCCAGCGGCACCGTGTACATCGCCACCGCCGACGGCGAAGGCAACATGGTCTCCTTCATCCAGAGCGCCTACCACGGCTTCGGCTCCGGCGTGGTGCTGCCCGACAGCGGCATCGCCCTGCAGAACCGCGGCTCGGAGTTCAGCCTCGACCCCGGCCACGCCAACGCCCTGGCCCCGGGCAAGCAGACCTTCCACACCATCATCCCCGGCTTCCTCAGCAAGGACGGCGTGGCGGTCGGCCCCTTCGGCGTGATGGGCGGCTACATGCAGCCCCAGGGCCACGTGCAGGTGGTGATGAACCTGGTGGACTTCGGCCTCAACCCGCAAGCCGCGCTGGACGCCCCGCGCTGGCAGTGGCTGGGCGGGATGAAGGTGGGCATCGAACAGAGCGCCCCGCGCGACCTCGCCTTCGCCCTGGCCCGCCGCGGCCACGAGGTGGAAGTGGCCTGCGACCTGACCGACTACGGCCGCGGCCAGATCATCGTCCGCGACCCGCAGACCGGCGTGCTCTGCGGCGGCACCGAACCGCGGGCGGATTCGCATATCGCGGTGTGCTGATCGCGGACGGAGTCCGCTCCTACGCGCCATGCCATTCCCATGTAGGGGCGGATTTATCCGCGACTTCGCCGGCAAGGCCGGCGCTCGGTCATTCCCGTAGGATGGGTTGAGCGAAGCGATACCCATCACCGGGACCGCATGGGTTTCGCAAGCTCAACCCATCCTACGAAAGGCACCTCGGCGCAAGCCGGAACACCGCGCCCCAAAACCGCCCATCCCCCGCCGACCGATCAGAAATTTCCATTGCCCGAATCAGCGGTTTCAAATGGAACGCTGCCTTCCCCCCTGCGTATCCTGCGCGCCGCGCCGGCTGGCGCCGTTCTTGCTTATTTTTTGTGACAAATTCATGACAAGCGTTGTCTGCTATTACAGATGTATGTGGCAAGCAGTATCAGGGGGTGCCCATGGGTAGTGCGATCAAGGAACGGGCGACAGTGATCTGCCGTCAGGACGACAAGATCCTTTTCGTGCGCAAGGCCCGGCGCAAATGGAACCTGCCCGGCGGCCGCATCGAGGCCAACGAGGCCCCGCGCCAGGCGGCCCAGCGCGAGCTGGCCGAAGAAACCGGCCTGCAGGTGGAGGCCATGGCCTACCTCGCCCCGCTGGAGCTGTACCAGACCCTCCACTACGTGTTCGAAACGGCCCTGCCCGAGCCGCAGAACCCCCAGCCGCAGAACGAAATCGCCGACTGCCGCTGGTTCTCCCTGGACGAACTGGCCAAGCGCAACGTCAACAAGGCCATCAAGCGCCTGCTCAAGGACTGCCAGCGCCCGCCGCAGTGAGGCGGCGGGCCCCTCCGCTCAGAATGGCAGCGTCAGTTTCAGCCAATAGGCGTCACCCTGGGCGCGGTTGCGCACGTCGGTTTCCTTCGACCACTTGGCGGTGACGAACCAGCCGTCCTTGCCGCTGTACTTCAGCGACGGGCCGATGGCGAAGCTGCGGCCCTTGTTGTCCTCGATGCGCTCGCCGTCCTGGCGGTCATCGGTGGTCTGCCGGTAATAGTAGCCGCCCACCCCGGCCACCCAGCCGTTGCCGAAGCCCCAGCCCACCGCGTAGTCGACGTGGAATTCCTGCCCGGAGCGGTAGTCGGTGTCGGGGTTCTTGCGGTTAAAGTCGTACATCACCTTGGCATCCAGGTTCGGCCCGTTCGGGTCGACGTAGCTCATCGCGTACACCGGCTCGAACACCCAGTAATTGCGCCCGGGGTTGGCCAGGTCGTCCTTATCGTAGCGGCCGGTGGGGGCGATCATGTCGAAGGCCAGGATGCTGTGTAACTTCTCGCTGTGATGGAAGCCCAGCGCCGGGCCGAAGATCATGTCGCCCAGGCCGCGGTTGTGCTGCGACTGGCCGTTGAGGTCGACCTTCAGGTCCACCAGCGGGACTATCGCGTGCAGCGCGAAGCTGCCGCCGAGCAAGCTGTAGTCGCTCACCCAGATCAGCCGGGGAACGATGGCGTTGGCGCGCACGCGGAAGTCCACCGGCAGCTTGCGGCCGTCGTTGCCACGAAGGTTGTCGGCCTCGTAGTGGTTGACGAACAGTTGGCCGTAGAAGCCCGGCGGCGGCATGGCGCCGGACATGTAATTCTCCGCGCCCAACGGGTAGGAAGTACCGCCACCCTCGGTGGCGCGGGACAGGTTGGCGACGCCGAACAGCAGGGCGCAGGCGGCGAAGCGGAGCAGGTACGCAAGGGGCTTTTTCATCGGGGCAACCTTTGTTGTTGTTATCGGTCGGGCGCACCCCGGCCCCCGCGCAGGAGCGAGGTGCCGGGCAGCAAGGTTTCAGATGCGCTTGAACAGGGCCGAGCGCTGGCCCTCGGCGGCACCGTCGGCGGCGCTGTAGAAACGCTCCATGAAGATGTCGCGCTCGAACAGTCGGCCCTGCATCAGACAGGTGATGGCCGCGTCGATCATCGGCGGCGGGCCGCACAGGTAGGCCTTGTGGCCGCCGAAGCGACCATCGAAGTGCTTCTTCGCCGCGTCGTGGACGTAGCCGCGAAAGCCACTCCACTGGCCGTCCTCGGCGGCCTGGCTGAGCGCCGGCACATAGGTGAAGTTGGCGTATCGCGTGGCCAGTTCCTCGAACAGCTCGCGGTTGTACAGCTCGGCGCGGGTGCGCGCGCCCTGGAACAGGGTGATGCGCCGGGCATCGCCCTGCTCCAGCAGGTCGAGGATCATCGATTGCGGGCTGGACAGTCCCGAGCCGCCGGCGATGAAGATCAGGTCGCCGGCCTGGGAGCCGCGCACGAAGAACTGCCCGTAGGGACCGGAGACTTCCACCGCGTCGCCCTCGCGCAGGCCGTCGTGGATGAAGCCGGTGGCGGCGCCGCCCTCGACCAGGCGCACATGCAGCTCGACCTCATCGGGGCGGCTCGGCGGATTGGCCAGGGAAAAGGCACGGGTGCCCTCAATGCCCGGCAGTTGCAGGTTGACGTACTGCCCAGCCTGGAAGGCCATGGGCCGGTCCAGCTTCAGGTGCACGCCCTTGATGGTCGGCGACAGGTCCACCAGGCGGCTGACCACCGCGTGGTAGTCGCGCACCGGGTGGCCGGCAAAGTCGGGGTCGACGTCGATGTCGGCCTCGATCACCAAGTCGCTCTGCGGAATGGCGCAGCAGGCCAGGACCTTGCCCTCGTCGCGCTCCATGTCCATCAGCGCGAAGGACGAGGCGGCGCCCAGGTCCACCTCGCCTTCCAGTACCTGGCATTTGCAGGTGGCGCAGGTGCCATGGCCGCAGGCGAAGGGCAGCCACACGCCCTGGCGCAGGGCGGCCTGGAGGATGGTCTGGCCCTCCTCCACCTCGATCTGCTCGCCGGTGGGTTCGATGGTCACTTGATAGCTCATGGCGGCGCCCTCAGTTACGGCTGCCGCCCAGGCCTTCCAGGCCCGGGGTATGCAGGTGCAGCAGGCTCTTGTGGCCCACGCCGTTGGCGGCCAGGCCGCGGGCCGGGTCGGGTGCGAAAGGCGCATCGTCCAGGCGCCACTGGGCGGCGGCGAAGTCCACCCGGGCGGCGTCCGGATGCAGGGCGATGGCCGGCTTGACCACCTGCTCGACGAACTCGGCGAAGGGCTGCGCCGGGTCCACCGGCAGGGTGAAGGGCGCGCAGAACAGCAGGTGGTGCTCCCAGCACAGGTAGACCAGTTGGGCGCCGTGGAAATTGGCCTGGCGGTCCAGGGGCTCGGAGATATAGGTGCCGATGGCGGTCACGGACATGGTGGTGTTCCTCTTGTTCTTGTCGAGGGGCGCGGCGGGCGCGCCCGCCTTGTGCTTCAACCGGCTTTCTGCGCCTGCCAGCGCTGTTGCTCGGGGGAGCCCTGGTACTCGAAGTTGTCCTGCCCGGGGGCGATGTTGTAGTAGTCGCGCACCACCGCCTCGACGTCGCCGCCGCCGCAGTTGCCCTGGAGAATCTGGTGCACCGGCAGCCAGGCCTGCACGTACTTCTCCGGTTCATGGGCGAAGATGTCGCAGCAGCCGTCGGAGCAGAAGTGATAGCGCTCGCCCCCGTGCACCAGGCTGCGGTGGCTCAGGCGCGTGGCGTCGTCCGGCTCGGTGAAGGCCAGGGGGATCTGGCAGATCTGGCAGAGCATCGGCAGCGTCGGGTTGTAGAAGCGCTCGCCGCGCGCCTGCAGTTCGCGCCAGTGCTCGTAGCGCGGCCGGTAGTACTTGTCGAAGGTCTCCGGGTACTTGGCCGAGAGCCAGTCCAGCTCCTCGTCGGTGGGTATCCAGGTGTGGAAGTTGGTGGCCTGGCTGTACTGGTAGAAGATCGACCAGGCCTGGTGGCTGATGTGCTCCTTGCCGATGGCGGTCTGCTCGACGTATTTGGGCGGGCGGATGCCATAGCGTTCCAGGTCCTTGAACAGCGCGCCGCCGGCCTGCTCGAAGTACACCTCCCAGGCCTCGGCCCAGGACATGACTTTGTTCGGCAGCATGTAGTCCATCATCATCCCGACCAGGGTCAGCAGGCGGTAGCCGCGCCAGAACCACTTGTCGATCCAGCGCTGGACGATGGGCACGTTGTCCTCGTGCTGCTCCAGCAGGAACTTGATCACCTCCAGGCCCAGGGTCATGTGCCGCGCCTCGTCGGACTGCGCCGAGAAGCCGAAGGTGACCGTGGCCATGTCGCCGTTGTAGGCGGCGCCGGACATGAAGGGCACGAACAGCAGGTTGGTCAGCACGTACTCGAAGGAGAACGAGATGGCCGTGAGGAACTCGAACGGGCCGGCGGTGCGGGCGTCCTCGAAGAACGACTTGGGCACTGAGAGGAACCACACGCGGTCGTGCATGTGGGCGAAGTCGTGCAGGCCGTTGAAGTGCTTGTTGTAGTGGCTCATCGCGTGCACCTGGGTCTGCACGTGGCGCAACTCGTCGATCGCCTGCATCTGGCAGGCGACCCGCGCCCCTGCCCCGCCGAAGTGCCGGCCGACCCGCGCGAAGCCCTGGTAGGCCTGGTATTCCAGGGGCGTGACGCCGCACAGGAACAGCTTCAGGGCGTTGACGTAGCGGGCGTCGGAGATGTTCTGGTGGCCGTTGTTCTGGGCGAAGGCGTCGAAGATGGCGTAGAGCTTCTTCTCCTTCTCGGCCTGGTACTTCCAGTAGGCGTCCATGGTCAGGCGGAAGGGGTCCTCCCACTTGTCCCAGTCGGTGATCTTGATCCCCTCGAAGCGCTCGTAGGGGTAGATGTCTTCCTTGCGCTGGTAGCTCGGCTCCCAGCCCAGGTCGCGGGTCAGGCAGCGGTACTTGTCTTTCTGGTTCAGGCGTTTGGCGGCCATGGCGGCTCTCTCCGGATTCTTGTCGTTGTGCGGATCAGTTCCAGTGCAGGGCGAAGCGGTCCTCGTCCTCCTCGACGTTGCCACCGAGGGTGATCACGTCGATCAGCATTTCCTGCACGTCCCACTCGCGACCGAGCTTCTCCTCCACCGTGGCGCGGTGGATGTCCAGGCGGCCTTCGGCCTGCACGCGGATCATCGCCGGCCGGTGCTGGACCTCGGCGTGGGGGTTGTCCTGGACGATGGCTTCGACGATGTAGCGGGCGGCGTCGTTGTCCTGGAAGGCGATGTAGACGAGGGAAGTCATGCTGCTGCTCCACTGAGGCCGAGTTTCTTCAGGCGTGCGCCGAAGGCGCCGTCGACGGCGTCCAGCGCCTCGTGGCCGGGGCCGATCTCGGCCAGCGGCGCCAGGGCCTGCAAGGCGCGCTCGCGCCAGTGGGCGACCCAGCCCTCGACCAGCGCGCGATTGGCGTCGCTCTCGGCGACCACCGTCTTCACCAGCGCGTCGACCCAGCGCTGGCTCTCGGCGAACCACAGGCGCATGAACTCGGTGAGCATGCCCACCTGTCCCGCCCCGGCGGCCACCAGTTGGGCGTCGAAACGCTCGAACAGCAGCGGATACAGCAGGCCGTCGCTGACCAGGTTCTGCGCCAGGCTCAACTCGAACCAATCGCGTACCACCAGCGTGTCCTCCACGTAGCGGCGCAGGCCCTGCCAGGCCGGCTCGTCCAGCCAGCACCGCTTGGCCTCGGCCAGCAGCGCCAGGCCGTCGTCCTCCAGCAGCAGGCCGATACGCGACAGGTACTGGGCGATAGCCAGGCGGTCCATGGCCTGGAACATGTGCATCTGGGTGACGCTGGTGCCAAAGGCGTCGGCGGCAATGCCGCTGTTGTTCATGTTCGCGCCCAGTTCGGCGTGGCGCAGCGGCAGCAGAAGCTGGGCGATCAGCGCACGCTTTTCCCCGGGCAGCTGGGCCAGCAGTTCGCGCTTCTCGCAGAAGGCAAAGTCGTGCTCGGCGTTCTCCTGCATCCGCGCCCGGGCCTGCACGTAGGCGCCGTAGTAGTACTGGCGCGGGTCACTGACGGCGTACCAGTCGGCCATGCGCACGGCAGTGCGGGTGGGGTCGTTGAGCAGCTTGTCCGGCTGCCACAGCGGGCGGTAGTGGAAGTTGGTCGCCGCCTCGATGTCGAAGCTGGCCTCCTGGTAGCGGCTGGCCGGCTTGTCGCCGAAGCGCCGGCGGGTGTGGCTGAAGGTCTGGCGGATGGGCTCCACCGTGGCCGTCTTGATCTCGATACTCATGCAAGGCGTCCCGTAGTTGTTGTTGTGGGGCGACGCAGCGGAAGGCGCGTCAGTCGTCCTGGCCACGGCTTTCGCCGTAGCGCCATTTCTGCATGTCGGCGTCGATGGCGGCGGCCATCTGCGCGTCCATGTGATGCACCCGGTTGCTCCGGCAGAAGCTGGCGAAGGCCGCACGCGGCAACACCAGCTCGACGAAGAGGTCCGGGTAGCCGATGGCGAAGTCGAACTCGACGAAGGCCGCGTCCGGCTCGCTGCGAACCCGCACGTAGCGGGGCATCTGGTCGAAGGGGGTGGCGTTCATGCTCGGGCTCCGGTGGCGTCGAAGGGGCTTGAGCAACGCCTGTGCCAGGACCGTGGAAGACGCTCGAAAAATAAATTTAACCAACTGAAACAAAAGGTTTTTTTAGAAATATCGCGACTTGCGAAGAGGCCCGCCGAAGGGTTGCAGCCTGGCCCGGACGGCTACTGCGATTGATCATTTGCTCAAGCCGGCGGGGGCCATTGCAGCAAATGGCGAAGGCCGGGGCCGGATTGACTTTTCCCGCCCCTTCAGGCGATTTGGAAAAAGAGCGACGCCCCTCCGCCTTGCCTGAACCGCGGCGGCGTCGCCGGCGCGAGCCACCCCGCCACAGCCTGGGCGGGACGCGCCACCACCCCGTACAACGACAATTCAGGGGCGCGATCGATGATTACCCAATACAAGGCGCCGGACCCCGCTCCGGCGCTCAAGGACCTTACCGAGCGGGTCCGCTTCCTCGGCACCGAGGGCAAGGTCTGGCTGGACGAACAGCGCATGTTGCTGGTCCAGGCAGCGATGATGGCCAGCATGCGCCGCGAGCTGATCGAGATGCTCGGTGTGGAGCGGGCCAAGGGCTTCTTCCTGCGCATGGGCTACCAGTCCGGGCTGAAGGACGCCGAGCTGGCGCGCAAGCTGCGCCCGCAGGGCAACCCGGTGGAGATGTTCTTCATCGGCCCGCAGCTGCATTCGCTCAAGGGCATGGTCAAGGTGTGCCCGCTGCAGTTGGAGATCGACCTGGACAGCGGCCATTTCTATGCCGACATCGAATGGCAGGACAGCTTCGAGGTGGAGAACTGCCAGGCCGAAAACCTGCACTCCGAGCAACCGGTGTGCTGGATGCTGCTGGGCTACGCGATCAGCTACAGCTCGTTCTTCCTCGGCCGCCAGGTGCTCTACAAGGAAGTCAGCTGCCGTGGCTGCGGCGGTGCGCAGTGCCGCATCGTCGGCAAGCCGGTGGAGCAATGGGAAGACGCCAACGACTTCCTGCGCTACTTCCAGAGCGACCCCATCATCGACGAACTGCAGGCCCTGCAGGTGCAGGTGGCGAACATGCGCCAGCGCCTGCAACTGCAGGCCGGGCAGTTCTACGGCATCGGCCAGGCCCCGGCCTACAAGCGTTGCTGCGCGCTGATCGACAAGGTTGCCCCCGGCAAGGCCTCGGTGCTGCTGCTGGGCGAGACCGGCACCGGCAAGGAAGTCATCGCCCGTAGCCTGCACCTGCGCAGCGAACGCGCCGGCAGCCCCTTCGTGGCGCTGAACTGCGCGACCATCCCACCGGACCTGATCGAGGCCGAGCTGTTCGGCGTCGAGAAAGGCGCCTACACCGGCGCCCAGCAGTCGCGCATGGGCCGCTTCGAGCGGGCCAACGGCGGCACCCTGTTCCTCGACGAGATCGTCGAGCTGACCCCGCGCGCGCAGGCCAGCCTGCTGCGGGTGCTGCAGGAAGAGGAACTGGAGCGCGTCGGCGACAGCCGCACGCGCCAGGTGGACGTGCGCGTCATCGCCGCCACCCACGAGGACCTGGAGCAGGCGGTGAAGCAAGGCCGCTTCCGCGCCGACCTGTTCTACCGGCTGAACGTGTTCCCGGTGCGCATCCCCGCCCTGCGCGAGCGCCGCGAAGACATCCCGCTGCTGATCGAGCACTTCCTCGCGCGCCTGCACGAAAGCTACGGCAAGAAGACCCTCGGCCTCAGCGACCGCGCCCTGCAGGCCTGCCTGCAGTACGACTGGCCGGGCAACGTGCGCGAGTTGGAGAACCTCATGGAGCGCGGCGTGATCATCACCGACGAGAACCAGAGCATCGGCCTGGACGCCCTCTTCCCCCACGCCCCGCCGGAAGCCGAGAGCATCGGCCTGGCCAGCGACGGGCGCCTGGTGGCCAGCGCCGGGCAGGCGCCGTGGGTCGGGCAGATCATCGACAGCGGCATCGGCCTCGACGCGCTGGAGGAAGCACTGATGCAGGAAGCCATGGCCCGCAGCCAGCAGAATGTCTCCGAGGCCGCTCGCCTGCTGGGCATGACCCGCCCGGCGCTGGCCTACCGGCTGAAGAAGTCGCCGGGCGAAGGCGCCCCCGGGCGGGCTTGAGCATTTGGACGAAGGCCGACCGGGCACTTCACCAAATGCTCGACCGGCCTGCCCCTTTCGCCGTCCAGAAAAAACAGAACTCCTTTTATATCAACAAGTTGAAAGATTGGCACCGTCTTTGCTCAGCCACCTTCGCGGTACCTGACGACAAGACCAACAAGGTGAACCCCATGACCGTGAAGATTTCCCGGACTGCCGAAATCCAGACCTTCTTCGAAGAGGCCGCCGGCCTGCGCAACGAACAGGGCAACCCACGCCTGAAACAAATCGTGCTGCGCATCCTGCAGGACACCGCCAGGCTCGTCGAAGACCTGGAAATCACCGACGACGAATTCTGGACCGCCGTCGACTACCTCAACCGCCTGGGCAACCGCGGCGAAGCCGGCCTGCTGGTGGCGGGCCTTGGCATCGAGCATTTCCTCGACCTGCTCAGCGATGCCCGCGACGCCGAAGCCGGCAGGACCGGCGGTACCCCGCGCACCATCGAGGGCCCGCTGTACGTGGCCGGCGCCCCGCTCAGCGAAGGCGAGGCGCGCATGGACGACGGCAGCGACGCCGGCATCCCGATGTTCCTGGCCGGCCGCGTGCTGGACCTGCGCGGCCAGCCCATCGCCGGCGCCACCGTCGACGTGTGGCACGCCAACACCAAGGGCCTTTACTCCTACTTCGACCCGAGCCAGGCCGAGTACAACCTGCGCCGGCGTATCCGCACCGACGCCGAGGGTCGCTACCGCGCCCGCAGCATCGTGCCCAGCGGCTACGGCTGCCCGGCCGACGGCCCGACCCAGCAATGCCTGGACCAGCTCGGCCGCCACGGCCAGCGCCCGGCGCACATCCACTTCTTCATCTCGGCGCCCGGCCATCGCCACCTGACCACCCAGATCAACCTGGCCGGCGACCGGTACCTGTGGGACGACTTCGCCTACGCCACCCGCGACGGGCTGATCGGCGAGGTCAACTTCGTCGAGAATGCCCACGGCATCGCAGGCCGTTGCGCCGAGGTCGTCTTCGACTTCCAGTTGCAGCCCGCCAGCGAAGCCACCGATGAGCGACGCAGCCAACGCCCACGCGCCCTGCAGGTCCAGGGCGCGTAGGGCTCCTTCGTACCCATTGCCGGGCAAGGCACGGCGCGCACCTTGAGGTACGGCATTTCCCGGAGGGACAACTGCCGACAGCGCCGAGGCGCCCATCGCCCCTGCCCGACCGGGCACCGGCCGTCCCACCCGCACCGTGCCCCTGCAGGAGCGAGCCCTGCGTGCGAAATCGCGGGCAGGCCCCGCTACAGGTAGCTGGGATGTATTGAGCAACGGTCTTGCCGGCCGCGCCGGGGTGCTCGCTCCTACGAGAAGCCGTCCGGCTGCAGCCCACGGATCGCGCTGGGCACCAACCCCGTCCAGCGCTTGAACGAGCGGCGGAAGTTGGTAGTGTCGGTGAAGCGCAGGTACTGCGCCACCTCGTCGTTGCCGTAGCCGCGTGACCAGTACAGGTACAGGGCGACGTGCTTGCGCACTTCGTCGTGCAGGGCCTGGAAGTGCGTGTGGTGCTTCTGCAGCTTGCGCTTGCAGGTCGCCGGGCTCATGCCCAGGCGTGCGGCCAGTTGCTCCAGGCTCAGCGGGTCGTGGGCCTCGCGTTGCAGCAGGCGGTACAGGTGTTCGAGGAAGCCCTCGCGCAGACCCAGCGCCTGGCGTTCGCGCTGGGCGTCGCGCCGGGCCGCCTGGCCGGCGGTGGCGGCGGCCCGTGGCCAGGGTTTCACCAGGTATTCGCGGGGGATCAGCATGGCGTCCACGTGGCTGTCGAACTGCAGTTGCAGGCCCAGGTGCGCCTGGTACTGCTCCAGGTAGCCCGGCTGGGCATGGGCGAACAGGTAGCGCCAGGGCAGGTGCTCGCCGGCCAGCCAGCGGCACAGCGCGGTGACGGCCGTCATGCTGCTCTCCACCAGGAAGCGCCGGGTGCCGCCCAGGCCGCAGGCGTCCACCCAGTACAGGCAGGCGTAGCGCTCCTCCAGCAGCAGGCGCGGCGCCAGCAGCGGGCAGAAGCGCGCGCGGTGCTGCAGCAGCAGGTCCAGCGCCTCCTGCAGGTTGCCGGCCAGGGCCAGGGCGCTGCTCGCCGCACCTCTGCCAACCCTAACTCCGCACCCCCTCCCTAACCCTCCCCCGCAAGCGGGAGAGGGAACCGTTCGGCATGATGCGGAATCACGAAGCTCCCTGGCTCAACGCAGCCATGTTGGGTGCATAACACCCCAAGCATCGCGGTCGTAGGAGCAACCGTCTTGCCGGCTGCGCCGAGGTGCTTTTCGTAGGATGGGTTGAGCTTGCGAAAACCATGTGGCCGGGGTGATGGGTATCGCTTCGCTCAACCCATCCTACGGGGCTGAGCACAGCCGGCAAGACAGTCCGTAGGGCGCATAACACTCCAAGCGTTATCCACCCCACCCGCACCCTCCCCATGTAGGAGCGCGCCCTGCGCGCGATTCACGGGCAGGCCCCGCCGCCTCAGGGCGGGGCCCAATACACTCCCTGGCCGCTCAATCCCCGCCCTGGGCGCGGGCCGCGCGGTAGCGTCCGGGGCTCATGCCGGTCCACTGGCGGAAGGCGCGGTGGAACGCGCTAGGCTCCTGGAAGCCGCAGCGCGCGGCGATCTCGGCGATGCTCAGGCTGGCATCATCCAGGCACTCGAAGGCCAGCGCCCGGCGCACCTCGTGCTTGATCATCTGGTAGGAAAAGCCCTCGCGCTCCAACTGGCGGCGGAAGGCCGATTCGCTCAGCGCCAGCTGCGCGGCCATCTGCGCCTGGGACGGCCAGTCGAGGTCGCCGCCGGCCTTCAGCCGGCGGTAGACCTTGGCCGACAACCCGGAACGGTTGCGGAAGCGCACCACCACGCCCTCCGGGGCCTGGCGCAGGAACTGCTTGAGGCTGGCGAAGTTGCGGATCACCGGCAGCGCCAGTTGCTGGGCGTTGAATTCCAGCTCGGTGTGATCCGAGTCGAAGCGGATCCACGGCCCCCACAGCAGCGGCTCGGCGCCGTGGGGCGGCTGCGGGTGGCCGAAGCGGGCGCGGTCGGGGTTGATGCGCCGCCCCACCAGCCAGCAGGCCACGCCGATGACCATGCTCAGGTAGATTTCCTCGGCGACGCAACGCAGGGTGGCGTCGTCGATGCGCGTGTGCAGCACGATGGCCGCGCGGTTGCCGCGCAGCTCCAGGTGCGCGCGGATATCGCGCAGGAACAGGTTGAAGCCGGCCAGGCACTGGCGCAGGGCGCGGCCCAGGTCCGGCTCGTGCAGCACGCTGCGGCAGACCATGGCGAAGGCGCCGCGCGGCAGGCCGGCGGAGTCGAAGGCGAAGAACTCGTCGCCCAGCTCCTCGGTCAGCAGCAGCCACAGGCGCGTCACCGCCTCCGCCGGCACCCGGTGCAGCGGCTCGTCCAGCCAGCGCGGCTCGATGCCGGCCTGCGCCAGCAACTCGGCGGCGCGCTGCGGGCGGTCGGCCAGGCGGTGCAGCGCGGCCTTCACGAAATAGGCCGCCACCGAGTCGCGCCGGCGCGGGGTGGCCGTCCGTTCCTCGGGGCCCAGGGCGGGTTTCATCATCCGATATGTCCAAATTCGTCAGCCGGGGCTGCGCAATTCTGGCATAGGACGCCGCCGCATCGCCTTCTAGACTGCTCGCCATTCTGCCAGGAGCCCTTCCCATGCACAGACCAGAAGTCTTCGTCGTCAGCGCGGTGCGCACCGCCATCGGTACCTTCGGCGGCACCCTCAAGGACACCCCGCCCGCCCAGCTCGCCACCCTGGTCACCCAGGCCGCGCTGGCCCGCGCCAACTGCGACGCGCAGCGCGTCGAGCACGTGGTGTTCGGCCACGTCATCCCCACCACGCCCAAGGACGCCTACATCAGCCGCGTGGCGGCGCTGCAGGCGGGCATTCCCAAGGAGGCCCCGGCCTTCACCGTCAACCGCCTGTGCGGCTCGGGCCTGCAGGCCATCGTCAGCGCCGCCCAGGGCCTGATGCTGGGCGACTCGCGCATCGCCATCGCCGGCGGCGCCGAGTGCATGAGCCAGTCCGGCTACCTGGTACCCAGCGCCCGCTGGGGCGCACGCATGGGCGACGTGAAGATGCTCGACTACATGCTCGGCGCCCTGCAGGACCCGCTGCACGGCATCCACATGGGCATCACCGCCGAGAACATCGCCAAGCAGCACGGCATCACCCGCCAGGACCAGGACGCCCTGGCCCTGCAGAGCCAGCAGCGCGCCGCCCGCGCCATCGCCGAAGGGCGCTTCGCCGGGCAGATCGTGCCGGTGGAAATCCGCAGCCGCAAAGGCACCAGCCTATTCGAGGTGGACGAGCACGTGCGCGCCGAGGCCAGCCTCGAGCAACTGGCCAAGATGAAGCCGGCCTTCCTCGAAGACGGCAGCGTCACCGCCGGCAACGCCTCGGGCCTGAACGACGGCGCCAGCGCCCTGCTGCTGGCCAGTGCCGAGGCGGTGAAGAGCGAGAACCTGCAGCCTATCGCGCGGGTGGTGGCCTACGCCCACGCCGGCGTCGAGCCCACCCTGATGGGCCTCGGCCCGATCCCGGCCACCCGCCTGGCCCTGCAGCGCGCCGGCCTGAGCGTGGCCGACCTGGACGTGATCGAGTCCAACGAGGCCTTCGCCGCCCAGGCCTGCGCGGTCAGCCGCGAGCTGGGCTTCGACCCGCAGAAGGTCAACCCCAACGGCTCCGGCATCTCCCTGGGCCACCCCATCGGCGCCTCCGGCGCGATCATCGCCACCAAGGCCATCCACGAGCTGCAGCGCATCCAGGGCCGCTACGCACTGGCCACCATGTGCATCGGCGGCGGCCAGGGCATCGCCGTGATCTTCGAACGCGTCTGATCGGGCCGGCCGGCCCCGGAGGCGCCCAACCCACGAAACGGGCGCGCCGCGGCCGGCCGCCCTTTCGGCGCGCCTTCCCGGCAAGCAGCCCGATACGACGTACAGGTGCCCAGATGACCGCCTCCCCCGGCTCGCGTTTTGCGCGCAACCGCCCCAAGGCCCTGGAGCTCTTCGCCCGGCGCGGCTTCGCCCAGGTCAGCCTGCGCGAACTGGCGCGCCACCTGGAGCTGACCGCGGGCTCGCTCTACAGCCATTGCGCAAGCAAGGAAGAGCTGCTGCTGGAGTTCATCGAGGAACACTACCTGGCGCTGCTTTCGCTGTTCGACCAGCGCCGGCTACGCGGCTGCCCCAAGGCCGCCCTGCAGCGGGTGGTCGAGGGCCTGGTGGCGTTGTACGAAAGCAATCCCCTGCACTTCCAGCTGGCGACCCGCGACGCCGGCTGCCTCAACGACGAACAGCGCCAATGCGTCGAACGGCTGCGCCGGCAGCTCGGCCAGAAACTCGATGCGCAGCTGGGCGCCGCCGGCTACGCCAGCCCCGGCCAGGCCTGCCAGCCCACCCTGGAGCTGTTCGAGCACCTGCCCCTATGGCTGGCCCGCTACCCGCTGGACCAGCAGCAGCGCTGCGCCGCCCTGCTGCGCTCGCTGACCGCCGCGCTGGCGCCTGGCGCCTGAAGCGGCGGGGCCGGCACGGCGCCGGCCCCGCGGCGGCTCAGAAGCGCACGGCCACCCCGGCGGTGACGTTGAACGGATCGCCCGGGTAGAAGTTGGCCGAGTCCCGGCCCTTGGCGTCGTAGGCGGTGTTGGCCGCGGTGGCGTAGTGCTCGTTGGTCAGGTTGCGCAGGTCGAGGAACACCTCCCAGCGCCGGCCCGGCGCCTGGTAGCCCAGCTTGGCGCCCCACAGCGTGTACGAAGGCGCGCCCAGGCTGTTGGCGTAGTCCACATAGTAGCTGGAGGCCGCCCGCGCGTTGAGTTCGGCGTAGTAGCCGTCGTGCCGCTGGTAGTTCAGCTGCGCCTGGTACACCTGGCGCGGCAGGCTGGGCAGTTCGTTGTCGCCGAAGGTGCTGTCGCCGCGGTAGTGGAAGTCGTTCAGCGTCCAGGCCTGGCGCAGGTCCAGGCGGTCGCCGTTGGCGCCTTCCCAGAGCTGGATGCCCAGCCCCGCCTCGATGCCCTGGTGGATGGTCGGGCTGGCGTTGGCGTTGGCCACCAGTGCGTCCGCCGTGGCCGTGGCCTGGCGCACCACCACCGAGAGCAGTTCGTCCTTCACCCATGAGCGGTACAGCGTCAGGCTGCCGTCCACCACCCCGACGCTGCCGCGGATGCCCACCTCCAGGGTGTCGGCCTTCTGCGGGGTGAGCGGGCGGATGTAGGGCACGCCGGTGCTGCCCAGTTGCCAGGTCACCGGCGGGTCGATGGAGCGGCTGGCGTTGCCGAACAGCTGGACGTCCGGCGTCAGCTGGTAGCGCAGGCCGATGCGCGGCGCGGCGTACCACTTGTTGTAGCTGACCGCGCTGGGGAACTCGCTGGTGTTGGCGCTGGTGCTGTACTCGATGCTCACGTCGCGGTCGATGTTGATCGCCGAGAGCCCGCTCACCAGCCACAGGCGCGGGTCCAGCTGCAGCTCGTTGCCGAAGGCGAACACGGTATCCCGCGAGCCGGTGTAGTCGGTGTGCTGCAGCAGTTGGCCGGTGGCGCGGCTGCGGGACTTCACGTCGGCGAACTGCGAGCGGGTGCTGCTGAAGGTCAGGGTGGTGTCGCTGGGCAGGCCGAACAGGCGGTCCTGGCTGCGCAGGTAGCGCAGCGTCAGGTTGGTGTCGGTGGAGCGCCAGTCCTGCGGCGTGGCCGAGTAACGCCAGCCGTTGAGCAGCGGGTAGTCGTTGACGCTCAGGCCCACCTGCAGCCGCGAGTCGTCGTCGAAGCGGTAGGTGGTAGTGCTGCCGACCCAGGTGGAGCCATCCTTCTTGCGCCCGGTGGGCACCTTGTTGGAATTGGAGTCGTGCTTGATCTGCGCGCGGGTCAGGGTGTTGCCCTGGGTCAGCGTCTCCTTGCGGTAGCGCACGATCAGCCGGGTATCCAGGCGCTCGTTGAAGCGGTGGCCGAGGTTGGCCACCAGCTCCTGGCCCTTGTTCGGGGTGTCGTGCTGGTAGCCGTCGCGCTCGTTGTGGAAGATCGACACGTAGTAGTCGCTGTCGTCCACCACCCCGCCGGTGCTCAGTTGCTGCTTGCGGTAGCCGAAGCTGCCGGCCTCCAGGCGCAGGTAGTTGCCCGGCGCGGTGTAGCCGCTGTGGGTGACGAAGTTGATGGCGCCGCCCAGGCTGGTGGCCGCGTAGTCGAAGGCGTTGGCACCGTAGAGCACCTCGGTGTGATCGATGCCGTTCATGCTCAGGTAGTCTTCCTGGGTGCCGCCCGGGCCGGTGATGGGCAGGCCGTCGAACAGGTATCTGATGCCCAGCGCGTAGCCCTGGTAGAAGGTGTTCAGGCCCGAGCCGCGGATGGAGATCTTGTTCGCCCCGCTGCCGCTGGTGGCCTGGGCGAAAATCCCCGGCTGCAGCGCGAACACGTCCTCGGCGTTGGTCGCGCGGCCCTTCTCCACTTCCTTGTTGTCCACCACCACGGCCGCGCCGGGAACCTTCTTCAAGCGCTCCTCGGCCTTCTGCGCCTCGCTGCGGGCGGCGCCCTCCACCACCACGGTGGCCAGGCGGGTATCGCCGTCCTCCTGCTGGGCCGCCCACAGCGGGCCGCCGGCCAGGCACAGGCCGGCGCCGAGGCTCAGCAGCCGGCCCCCCAGGCCGGCGCGGGTTGTACGGGTTATAGGTTTTTTCAAATGCACGGCAAGGCTCCTTAGGTCCTCCAATGAGTGGGCGAGCCTCTATGCGCATAGTCGTGCTCGACAGCGCTTTCGCAGAATCCATGCCAAGCATTAATTCCTTATGAATCAATCAGTTGAGAAAAAGCACGCTGTACTCGAAGGAACATCTGTTGCCGCACTGTTGATCGCTTCACAACCCTCCGCCAACCGCCCGCTGCTCAGCCAGCAACAGCGAATCGACAAACTGCCCGCGCAGCAGCGCGGAATCGCGGCGCAACCCCGCTGAAACGGGCCTTCCAGGCCGGGCATGGCTTGTGCAACGCAGCCTGGGCGGCCGCTCCCGGAGCGCACGCCGCCCCGTCTTCCACCTGCAGAAGGCTGCCCACGCTTGAAGCCCAGACGAACACCCCCACAGCCCCTGGCCCTCGCCCTGCCCTTGCTGCTCGCCGCCGCGCTCGGCGGCTGCCGCGACGCGCAGGACCACCAGGCCCACAGCGACACCCCGGTCAGCGGCGGCACCCTGACCTACGCCACCGACCGCGAACCCATCTGCCTCGACCCCCACGTCGCCGGCGACATGCCCCAGGTGTTCCTCGGCCGGCAGTTCCTCGACTCGCTGGTGTCCATGGACGCACAAGGCCGCATCGGCCCCTGGCTGGCGAAAAGCTGGGAGGTCTCCGCCGACGGCCTGAGCTACACCTTCCACCTGCGCGACGACGTGCGCTTCAGCGACGGCACGCCGTTCGACGCCAACGCGGTGAAGGCCAACCTCGACCACATGGTCGACCCGCGCACCCAGTCCAGCACCGCCGGCGGCTACGTGCGCCAGTACCGCAGCACCGACGTGCCCGACGCGCACACCGCGGTGGTGCACCTGGCCACGCCCTACGCGGCCTTCCTCGAAGTGCTGGCCCAGGGCTTCCTCGGCATCCAGTCGCCCGCCGCGCTGCGCCGCCCGCGCGACGAGAACTGCGAAAGCCCGGTGGGCAGCGGCCCGTTCAAGGTGGTGCGCTGGGACCGGCAGAGCCAGGTGGTGCTGGAACGCAATCCCGACTACCACTGGGCGCCGCCCACCGCGGCGCACCAGGGGCCGGCGTACCTGGAACGCATCGTCTGGAAGTTCATCCAGGAGCCCTCGGTGCGCTTCGCCTCGCTGCAGGCCGGCGAGGTGGACGTGATCGAGAGCGTGCCGCCGGAATCCCACGCCGCCGCGCGGGCCAACCCGGAGGTGTCGCTGCTGGTCGCCCAGCGCCCCGGCAACCCCACCAACGGCACCCTCAACATGACCCGCGCGCCCTTCGACGACATCCGCGTGCGCGAGGCCTTCATCCGCTCGGCCGACATAGACGCGGCGCTGAAGAGCGTGTACTTCGGCGAATTCCCCCGCGCCGGCGGCCCGCTCAGCCCGGCCACGCCCTTCTACAGCGCGGACTTCGAGCACGCCCAGGACTACGACCCACTGCGCGCCGAGCAACTGCTCGACGCCGCCGGCTGGACCGGGCGCGACGCCGAGGGCTACCGCAGCCGCGGCGGCAAGCGCCTGCAGGTCCACGTGATCATGGGCAACCGCACGCCGCCCTCGGAGTTCAGCCTGTGGGAGCAGGTGCAGGCCACCGCCCGCCGCGCCGGCTTCGAGGTGATCATCGAGCAGATGAGCGACGTGCTCGCCCAGCAGCGCCAGGCCGACTGGGACTACGACATCCGCCTGGGCTACTGGAACACCAACACCCCGGACGTGCTACGGATCATCTTCGGCTCGGCCTTCCTGCGCCCGGCCGGGGTGCGCGGCTACCACCAGAACACCGCCGGCTTCGACGACCCGCGCTTCGACGCCCTGGTGGAACAGGCCCTGGCCACCCAGGACGGCGAGCGCCGCCGCGAGCTGTACCACCAGGCCCAGGCCCTCGCCTCCAGCCAGTACCTGCAGCTGACCACCTACCCGCAGAGCACCCGCCTGGGCATCTACAAGCGCGCCCACGGCGTGCGCCTGGAGCCGTCGCTGGCGGTCACCTCCCTCTACGACGCCTGGGTGAACCCATGAGCCAGACCCTTACCGCACCCGACCCGCGCCGCGAACGCCTGCTGCGCCTGGCCCGTCACGCCGCCTGGCGCCTGCTCGGCGGCCTGCTGGTGCTGTGGGCCGCCGCCAGCCTGACCTTCTTCGCCCTGCGCCTGATGCCCGGCGACCCGGTGCTGGCCATCCTCGGCGGCCCCAGCGGCAACCCCACCCCGGAAACCATCGCCGAGGCCACCCGCGAATACGGCCTGGACCGGCCGCTGGCGGTGCAGTACGCCATCCACCTGGGCCACCTGCTGCGCGGCGACCTCGGGGTGTCCTACTCGCAGCACCTGCCGGTGACGCGCATCCTCGCCGAGCAGACCGGCCCCACCCTGCAGCTGACCTTCGCCGCCCTGGCCCTGGCCTGGCTCATGGTGCTGGGCTGGACGCTGCTCAGCGCCGGCCGCCGCCACTGGTTCGGCGGCCTGGCCTCGCTGCTGGAGACCCTCGCCGCGGCGCTGCCGCAGTTCTGGCTGGCGATCCTGCTGCTGGCCGCCTTCGCCTTCGGCCTGCAGCTGTTCCCGCCGGCCGGCAGCGACGGCCTGCGCAGCCTGGCGCTGCCGGCCCTGGCGCTGGCAGTGCCGCTGGCCGGGTTCATCGGCCAGGTCACCCGCGAGGCCCTGGAGATCACCCTGGAGCAGCCCTTCATCCTCTCCGCGCGCACCCGCGGCCTCAGCGACCGCGCCGTACGCTACCGCCACGCCCTGCGCCACTCGGTGCTGCCGGCCATCTCGCTGTCGGGCTGGGCGCTGGGCGCGCTGCTCAGCGGCTCAGTGGTGGTGGAGGTGATCTTTTCCCGCAAGGGCCTGGGCCGCCAGCTGTTCCAGGCCGTGCAGAGCCAGGACCTGCCGCTGGTGCTGGGCATCACCCTGGTGGTCGCCGCCGGCTACGTGCTGGCCAACATCCTGGTCGACCTGCTCTACGAGTTGGTCGACCCCCGCCTGCAAAGGAGCGCCCCATGAGCGAACTGGCCCCGACCCTCGAACTGCCCCTGGCGCCGCGCCGGCAGGCCCGCGCGCTGCCCTGGCCGGCGCTGCTGGCGACGACCTTCCTCGCCGCACTGGTGGCCGCCGCGCTGTTCCCGCAGCTGTTCGCCCACGGCGACCCGCTGGCCATCCAGCCGCGCGAGGCGTTCAGCGCGCCGAGCTGGGCCCACTGGTTCGGCACCGACCAGTCCGGCCGCGACATCTACGCGCGGGTCATCTACGGCGCGCGCCAGTCGCTGACCATCGGCCTGGCCGCCACCGCCCTGGCGATGAGCATCGCCATCGGCCTGGGGCTCGCCGCGGGCCTGGCCGGCGGCGCCATGGACCGCGGCATCGGCTGGCTGCTGGAAGTGCTGTTCGCCTTCCCCAGCCTGATCCTCGCCCTGCTCTTCGTCGCCATCTTCGGCAGCGGCATCGGCCCGCTGATCATCGCCACCGGCATCGGCAGCGCGCCGGGCTACGCGCGCATGGTCCGCGGCCAGGTGCTGGCGGTGCGCCACGCCAGCTACATTGAGGCCGCCCGCGCCCTGGGCCACGGCCCATGGCGCACCATCGCCCGGCAGATACTGCCCAACGCCATGCGCCCGCTGATCGTTACCCTGACCATGGGCGTGGGCCACGCCATCGTCTGGGCCTCGGCGCTGAGCTTCCTCGGCCTGGGCGCGCGGCCGCCGGCGCCGGAATGGGGGACCATGCTGTCGATGGGCCGCGACTTCATCGTCAACGCCTGGTGGCTGACCTTCTTCCCCGGCCTGTTCATCGTCCTCACCACCCTGTCGACCACGGTCGCCGGGCGCTACCTGCAACAACGCCTGGAGGGCCGCCGCTGATGCCGCGCCAACCGCTGATAGTCGAAGACCTGTCCGTGCATTTCGGCGAGCACCGCGTGCTCGACCGCCTGTCCTTCACCCTGCAGCCGGGCCGCGCACTGGCGCTGGTGGGCGAATCCGGCTCGGGCAAGAGCGTGCTGGCGCGCAGCCTGGTGGGCCTGGCCGGCGCCGGCGCACAGGTGCAGGCGCGGCGCCTGGAATACGCCGGGCGCGACCTGCTGGCCCTGGACGAGCGGCGCTGGCGCGAACTGCGCGGCCGCGAGATCGGCTTCGTGCTGCAGGACGCCCTGGTGTCCCTGGACCCGCTACGCCCAGTGGGCCAGGAAATCCTCGAAGTGCTCGCCACCCACCGCTGGGGCGACCGCCACAGCCGCCAGCAGCGCGTGCTGGAGCTGCTGGAGAAGGTCGGCGTGCCGGAACCGGCATTGCGTGCCCGGCAACGCTCCGAACAACTCTCCGGCGGCCTGCGCCAACGCGCATTGATCGCCAGCGCCCTGGCCCTGGACCCGGGCCTGGTGATCGCCGACGAGCCGACCACCGCGCTGGACGCCACCGTGCAGGCGCAGATTCTCGGCGTGCTGCAGCAGGTGAAGGCGCGCGGCGACTCACTGCTGCTGATCAGCCACGACCTGGCGGTGGTCGCCCAGCTCGCCGACGAGGTGCTGGTGCTGCGCCACGGCGAGGTGGTGGAACAGGGGCCGATCGAACAGATTCTCCACGCGCCGCGCCACCCCTACACCCGCAGCCTGCTGGAAGCGATCCCCGCCAACCGCCCGCGCGGCACGCGGCTGACGCCCGGCGCGGCGCCCGCGGTGCGACGCGCGGAGGTCGCACAGCCACAGGTGCTGCTGGAAGCCCGCGGCCTCGGCAAGCGCTACCGCGGCCCCGACCAGCAATGGCGGCAGGTGCTCGACGACGTCAGCTTCCGCCTGCACGCCGGGCGCACCCTGGGCATCGTCGGCGAATCCGGCTCGGGCAAGAGCACCGCCGCGCGCATCGCCCTCGGCCTGCTGGAGCCGGACGCCGGCAGCGTGGCATTCGCCGGCCAGCCCTGGAATGCCGCCGCCGCGCAGCGCATCGCCGAGCGTGAACGGCGCCCGCGGCGGCGCGACATCAGCGTGATCTACCAGGACCCGCTGAGCTCCTTCGACCCGCGCTGGAGCGTCGGCCAGGTGCTCGACGACACCCTCCAGGCCGGCGGCCTGGAAGCCGCTCGGCGCCCGGCGCGCATCACCGAGCTGCTGCGCCAGGTGCGCCTGCCGGCGGAACTGGCGCAGCGCCGCCCGTTGCAACTCTCCGGTGGGCAGCGGCAGCGCGTGGCCATCGCCCGCGCCCTGGCCAGCCAGCCGAAGGTGATCATCTGCGACGAACCGGTGTCGGCGCTGGACGTCTCGGTGCAGGCCCAGGTGCTCGACCTGCTGGCCGACCTGCAGGACGAACTGGGCCTGGCCTACCTGTTCATCTCCCACGACCTGGGGGTGATCCGCCACCTCAGCGACGAAGTCCTGGTGATGCTGCAGGGCAAGGTGGTCGAGGCCGGCCCCACCGAGGCAGTGCTGCGGAACCCGCAGCATCCCTACACCCAACGCCTGCTGGCCTCGGTGCCGCAACTGCCGGCGGAGGGCCGACCGAAGGTGGCGCAACTGGCACCGGCCAGCGTCGACCTGGCACCGCCGTTCGAAGAGCGCTGGTTGTGGGGGTTGGCGGTTTGAGGGGGGCGCTGCTGTTGTAGGAGCGAGCTTGCTCGCGAACGGGGGTTTGCCGGTCGGAGGTGCCTGTCCTGAAGAGCACCCTCTCCCTAACCCTCTCCCTGAAGGGAGAGGGGACTGTCCTCTGCCAATCGCGGCATCAGCACACTCCTGCAACTTCCGGCTTAAGCCAGACCACCAGAGCACACCGAACGGCCCCCTCTCCCTTCAGGGAGAGGGCTGGGGAGAGGGTACGGAGTCAGCCTCCCACACCAGTCTCACCGGCTGACCCCGTCCGCGAGCAAGCCCGCTCCTACAAAAACCACCACAACTTTCCCCGCCCCCGCAATACAACTTCCCGCCACCCAACACCCCGTTATTTGCATATAACCCAAACACTGCGCACAAACCAACAGAACATCAGCACCTGCTGATCCAGCGCAAGCAGACAAAAACCCATAAAAACCACCAACACATTGATTTAAAAGGAATTAACCACTTGGCACGAGTCCTGCTCAAGTACAGACGGAGCATGACTATACGAATAGAAAGCCAATTACTTTATCTATTCCATGAGGATTCGAAGTTGGTGGTTAATTATTCTGGGGGTGAGTGGGGGAAACTTGCCGTGGCTATTCGCCGGGCAACATTCTGGTCGGCAAGTTTCGGTTCGGCGGTATTGCTGGTGGGGACCCAGGCAATGGCCGAAACCGCAGGCAGCGATGCCAGCGACAGCAATAAGGAAAACAGCGGTACCCGCCTGCAAACGGTAGTGGTGCAGGCGCAGAAGGAAACCCCAGTGGAAGCGGCGCGCAAACAGCTCGCCGAAGTGCCCGGCGGCACCAGCGTGGTGTCCAGCGAGGAAGTATCCCGGGGGCGCAACACCACCCTGGGCGACGTGCTCGCCTACCAGCCCGGCGTATTCGTGCAATCGGTCGGCGGCAACGACGCCCTGAAGATTTCCATTCGCGGCTCCGGGATCGTCAACACGCCCGGCTACTTCCGCGAAGGCATCAAGTTCATGTACGACGGCCTGCCCATCACCGGCGCCGGCGGTACGCCCTATGAGTTCCTCAACGCCATAGGCGTGGACCACACGGAAATCCTCCGTGGCGGCAACGCCTTCGACTATGGCGCCGTGGCCCTGGGTGGCGCGGTGAACTTCGTCACCCATACCGGCTACACCGCGCCCGGCGAGCGCATCCGCTACGAGACCGGCAGCTGGGGACTGCAGAAGACCGTGCTGAGCACCGGCGGCGTGCAGAGCGCGCTCGACTACTACGTCAACGTGGACAACTACCGCAGCCGGGGCTACCGCAGCGACTACAGCCTGTCCAAGAGCTCCGGCGCGGTGATCAACGTCGGCTACCGCTTCAGCCCACAGCTGGAGTCCCGCTTCCTGGTGCGCTACCGCGACGAATTCCACCAGGACCCCGGCGCCCTCACGCTGCCACAGCTCAAGCACGACTCGTCCCAGCCCGGCCCGACCAACCTGGCCAGCCGCGCCAGCGGCCGCCGTCCCGGGTCCGTGTGGCTGGGCAACAAGACCAACTACACCTTCGACGACGGCTCGAACGTCGAGGTGGGCCTGGGCTACTACGACTACCCCCACGCCAACAACAAGGACAACACCGTCGGCAACCCCGGCTTCTGGGATTGGCATGACCTGAACCTGACCCTGCGCTACGCGCGCACCGACTTCCTGGCCGGCCACGAGAGCCGCTCCAACGTCTCGCTGACCTCCACCGAACACATCCTCGGCCGGGTCAAAACCCTCAAGGGCAACAACCGCAGCCAGGTGGTGAACAAGAAGTCCTTCAAAGGCTCGGCGGACCGTACCGTTTCCCTGGGCAACGATCTGGAGCTGCTGGACCGCCTGTGGCTGACCACCGGCCTGTCCGCGGTCAACGTGCGGCGCAACGTGGAAATCCACTACAGCAACCAGACCAACGCGCCGGGGGAAACCAACTACAACAACTGGAGCCTGGCGCCGCGCATCGGCCTGCGCTACGAGCTGACCCCCGACCTGCAACTGTTCGGCAACTTCACCCGCTCGGTGGACGCGCCGCTGGACTGGCGCTACGCCAACAGCAAGGACCAGATCACCCCGCTGGTGGAGCAGAAGGCCAACACCCTGGAAGTCGGCATCAAGGGCCATTACGACCGCTTCGACGGCAGCCTGTCGCTGTACCGCTCCTGGGTGCGCGACGAACTGCTCACCGTGGTGGACGAGGCGGAAACCGCCAAGCAGGGCAGCATCGTCACCGCCACCTACAACAGCAGCACGCCGACCACCCACCAGGGCGTCGAGCTGGGGCTGGACACCCTGCTCTGGGGCAACCCCCAGGGCGAGAAAGTGGTGCTGCGCCAGGCCTACACCTACAACGACTTCCGCTACCGCGACGACCCGCGCCTGGGCGACAACCACCTGCCCGGCATCCCCGAGCACGTCTACCAGGCCAAGCTGGAATACCAGCACCCCTCCGGCTTCTACGGCGGCGTCAACGTGCAGTCGGTGGCGCGCACGGCGGTGGATTACACCAACACCCTGTATGCCCCCTCCTACACCATCTTCGGCGCGACCACCGGTTTCGAAGCACCGAGCAAGAAATGGCAGGTGTACCTGGACCTGAAGAACCTGGCGGACAAGGACTACGTGACCACCGTGTCCCCCGTCTACAACGCCGTAGGCAACAAGAACACCGCGAGCTTCTACCCCGGCGACGGCTTCGGCGTCTTCGCCGGCGTGGAGTTCAGGCTCTAGCCCCGAGGGGCGCGGATGCCAGGCCCCGCGCCCCGTTCCCTTGCCTACCCAGGAAGCCTTCCATGCAACCAATCCGAAGCGCCCAGCACTCCCGCCCCGGCATACGCCGGCTGGGCCTGGCGCTGTGCGCCCTGCTGGCCCTCGCCGGCTGCTCGGGGCCCGACGACCCGGCCGCCGGCAAGGCCGACGCCGCCGTGGCGCCGGCGCAGTCCGCCGCCCTCGACACCGGCACCCTCAAGGACGGCCAGCTCAGCTACCCCGCCGCGGACTTCCACGAGCAGGCCCCCGGCAAGCCCGGCGGCACGCTGCGCGCCAGCGCGGCGCTGGACACCTATTCCTTCGACATCCACGCCCTGTCCCACGGCAACGTGCAGTGGCTGGGGCGCATCCTCTACGACTGCCTGGTGTACCAGGACGAACAGGGCAAGGTCTCGCCCTGGCTGGCCAAATCCTGGGAGATTTCCGCGGACGGCCTGACCTACACCTTCCATCTGCGCGACGACGTCACCTTCAGCGACGGCAGCAAGTTCAACGCCGAGGCCGTGCGCGTCAACCTCGAACACATGCGCGACCCGGCCACCAAGTCGCCGCTGGCCGCGGCCTACATCGCGCCCTACCAGTCGGGCAAGGTGCTCGACGAGTACACCTTCCAGGCCACCCTGCGCGAGCCCTACTCGCCCTTCCTCGACGTGCTGGCGCAGTCCTGGCTGGGCATGATCTCGCCGAAGCAGATCCTCGAAGACCCGAAATCCATCGCCGCCCATCCGGTGGGCTCCGGGCCCTTCGTGCTGGAAAGCTACACCCGCGACCAGGGCGCCAGCTTCGTGCGCCGTGCCGGCTACCACTGGGCGCCGCCGGTGCTGCGCCACCAGGGCCCGGCCTACCTGGAGCGCCTGGAGCTGAGCTTCGTGCCCGAGGCGCTGATCCGCTACAGCTCGCTGGTCTCCGGGCAGTACGACTTCACCCTGGACGCGCCGACGCAGAACGCCCAGGCCATCCGCAAGGACCCGCAACTGGTGCTGCGCAGCCGCATCCGCAAGGGCAACCCGGTGCGCAGCCTGACCTTCAACGTCGAGCGCTTCCCCTTCGACGACGTGCGCGTGCGCAAGGCCCTGGCCCGCGCCATCGACCGCGAGGGCCTGGCCTGGATCAGCGGCTTCGGTGAATTCCAGGTCAAGGCCGACTTCCTCGCCGCCAACACCCGCTTCTACGACCCGGCCTGGCGCAACGCCCTGGGCTACGACGTGGCCGCGGCCAACGCCCTGCTCGACGAGGCCGGCTGGACCGCGCGCGACGCCGAGGGCTACCGCAGCCGCGACGGCAAGCGCCTGGCCGCCACCCTGCTGATGATCGACAGCCCGGCGCTGCCGGCCAACGTGGCGGTGGCCATGCAGGCCGACGCGAAGAAGATCGGCATCGACCTGGGCCTGCGCGTGCTGTCCCAGGCCCAGGTCAACGACCTGCGCTACGCCGGCGACTACCAGGCGCTGGTCGGCGGCTACTGGCACACCAACACCCCGGACGGGCTGTACATCCTCTACCACAGCAACTCCATCGCCACGCCGAAGCTGATCGGGCAGAACAGCGCGCGCCTGCGCGACGCCCAGTTGGACGACCTGCTCGCCCGCGCCCGCCGCAGCACCGACGCGGCCGAGCAGCAGCGCCTGTACAGCGCCGCCCAGCAACGCCTCACCGAAGTGGTGCCGGCGGTGCCGGTGTACGAAAGCCAGTTGACCATCGCCTACCGCCGCGACGTCAAGGGTGTGGTGTTCGACAGCTCGCACAACGTGCCCTTCTTCACCAGCGTCTGGCTGGACCGGGAGCCGCAACCATGAAAGCCCTGCGCCGCGTGTTCTGGCGTTTCCTCGGCGGCCTGGCGGTGCTCTGGGGCGCCGCCAGCCTGACCTTCGTCGCCCTCAACGTCAGCGGCGGCGACCCGGCCCTGGCCATCCTCGGCGGGCCGGACGCCATGCCCACCGCCGAGGCCATCGCCCAGGTGCGCCGCGACTACGGCCTGGACCAGCCGCTGCCGGTGCAGTACGCCCACTACCTGGGGCGCCTGGTCCAGGGCGACCTGGGCGAGTCGTACCGCCTGCGCATCCCGGTGGCACAGGCCATCGCCGGGCAGGTCGGCGCCACCGCCCAGCTGGCCCTGTGGGCGGCGCTGGCCGCGGTGCTGCTGGCGGTGAGCGCGGCGGTGCTGACCGCCAACCGCGCGCCCTGGGCCCGCGGCCTGGCCTCCGGCGGCGAGCTGCTGCTGTCGTCCATGCCCAGCTTCGTGCTCGGCATCCTCCTGCTGCTGGTGTTCTCCTTCCAGCTGCACTGGCTGCCGCCCACCGGCTCGCGCGGCTGGAAGAGCCTGGTGCTGCCGATCCTCACCCTGGCCCTGCCGGTGGCCGCGGTGCTGGCCCAGGTGCTGCGCCAGGAGCTGGAGGAAATCCTCGAACAGCCCTTCATCGCCATGGCCCGCGCCCGCGGCCTGTCCGAGGCCGGCGTGCGCCTGGGCCACGCCCTGCGCCATGCGCTGACGCCGCTGATCACCCTGTCCGGCTTCGTCTTCGCCGCGCTGCTGGGCGGCGCGGTGATCACCGAGAACCTGTTCGCCCGCCAGGGCATCGGCCGCCTGATGCTCAACGCGGTGAACGACAAGGACGTGCCCGTAGTGCTCGGCATCACCCTGCTGGCGGCGGCGATCTACGTGCTGGTGAACCTGGCCGTGGACCTGCTCAACGCCCTGGTCGACCCGCGGGTGAGCGAGGCATGAGCATGACCGCGAGCATCGCCCTGGCCCAGCTGCGCCAACTGTTCGACGCCCACCAGGCGCCGCCCCCTTCCATCGCCCGCCCCGAGGACACCGCGATGATCTTCCCCGACGACCTTCCCGCCGCCGCGAGTGCGCCGGCGCACCCCGACGACAACGCCCTGCTGCAACGCTTCGAAGCGGTGTTCCAGCGCATCGCCGCCGGCGCCATCGAGCGCGAGCAGCAGCGCGAGCTGGCCTACGAGCCGGTGGCCTGGCTGCGCGAGGCCGGCTTCGGCGCGCTGCGCATCCCCCTGGCCTACGGCGGCCTGGGCGCCAGCCTGCCGCAGCTGTTCCGCCTGGTCCGCCGCCTCGGCGAGGCCGACTCCAACCTGCCGCAGATCTTCCGCGCGCACTTCGGCTTCGTCGAAGGCCGCCTCAACGACGACGACGAAGCCAACCGCCAGCACTGGTTCCCGCGCATCGTCGGCGGCGAGCTGTTCGG
The DNA here is from genome assembly GCF_001586155.1 of Pseudomonas citronellolis. Taxonomy (NCBI): domain Bacteria; kingdom Pseudomonadati; phylum Pseudomonadota; class Gammaproteobacteria; order Pseudomonadales; family Pseudomonadaceae; genus Pseudomonas; species Pseudomonas citronellolis. The sequence goes on along the minus strand of NZ_CP014158.1, from coordinate 2,770,938 downwards.
CGCGGCCATGGCCGAGCGCAGCGAAGTCACCGGCAACAGCGTCACCCTTACCCGCGAGGACGACCACTGGCTGCTCGACGGCGAGAAGTACTACTGCACCGGCACCCTCTACGCCGACTGGATCGCCGTGTCGGCCAGCGACGGCGACGAGCACGTCGCCGTGGCTGTGGCCACCGACGCGCCCGGCGTCACCCGCCTGGACGACTGGGACGGCTTCGGCCAGCGCCTGACCGGCAGCGGCACCACCCGCTTCGACAAGGTCCGCGTCGAGGAACACCAGTTGTTCCGCCGCTTCAAGCTCGGCGAAGGGCGCAGCGACAGCTACATCACCGCCTTCTACCAGCAGGTGCACCTGGCCACCCTGGCCGGCATTGCCCGGGCGGTGCTGCGCGACGCCGTCGCCTTCGTCCAGGGCCGCACCCGCGCCTTCGGCATTCCTGGCCGCTCCGAGCCGCGCCAGGACCCGCTGGTGCAGCGCGTGGTGGGCCGCCTGGGCAGCCTGGCGTTCTCCGCCGAGGCGCTGGTGGAAGCCGTCTCGGCCACCCTCGAACGCACCTGGCAGGCGCACCGCGCAGGCCAAGCCAGCCGCGAGCTGTACGCCGAGGCCGACATCCACGCCTACCAGGCGCAGCAGATCGTCCTGCCCCAGGTGCTGGAGGCCGCCACCCTGCTCTTCGAGGTCGGCGGCGCCTCGGCCACCAGCAGCGGCCGCCGGCTCGACCGGCACTGGCGCAACGCCCGCACCCTGGCCTCGCACAACCCGGCGATTCTGCGCGAGGCCTACCTGGGCGACTACCACCTCAACGGCACCCTTCCCAGCGAGGCCTGGAGCGAGCGTTTCGCCGCCGCCAAGGCCGCGCAACAGCAAGCCCCTAGCACCGAGGAGACCCCGGCATGAGCAACGCACAGCGGCAAATGAGCATCGGCATGAACATCCTCGGCTTCGGCGCCCACGCCGCGGCCTGGCGCACCGGCGAGGCGCCGCCCACCGCCTACCTGGACGTGGGCTACTACCAGAACATCGCGCGCATCTCCGAGCGCGGCACCCTGGACGCCATCTTCCTCGCCGACGGCCCGGCCCTGGCCGGCGACGTCGGCCGCCAGCCGGCCGGGCGCCTGGAGCCCACCGTGCTGCTCACCGCGGTGGCCCTGGCCACCCAGCGCATCGGCGTGATCTCCACCGCCTCCAGCTCCTACAACGAACCCTTCAACCTGGCCCGGCGCATCGCCTCGGTCGACCACATCAGCGGCGGCCGCGCGGCCTGGAACGTGGTGACCAACGCCGGCGACGCCGCCGCGCAGAACTTCGGCCTGGCCGGCGCGCCGCTGCACGAGGACCGCTACGCCCGCGCCGAGGAGTTCGTCGACGTCACCCTCAAGCTGTGGGACAGCTGGGAAGACGGCGCCATCCTCGGCGACGCCGCCTCCGGGCGCTTCGCCGACCCGGCCCGGGTGCACGCCATCGACCACGTCGGCCGCTACTTCTCGGTCAAGGGCCCGCTCAACGTGCCGCGCTCGCCCCAGGGCCGCCCGGTGCTGTTCCAGGCCGGCTCCTCGGAGGGCGGCAAGGCCCTGGGCTCGCGCTTCGCCGACGCCATCTTCACCACCCAGACCACCCTCGCCGACGGCCAGGCCTTCTACCGCGAGATGAAGCAGCGCGCCCGCCAGTGGGGACGCAACCCCGAGCACCTGAAGATCATGCCCGGCCTGTCCACGGTGATCGGCAGCACCGAGGCCGAGGCCCTGGAGCGCTTCGAGCGGCTGAACGGCTACCTGGGCGAAGGCGGCCTGCTGCGGCAGATCGCCCAGCGCATCGGCATCGACGCCAGCGAGCTGGACCCGGACGCGCCGCTGCCCTGGCAGCGCATCGGCCCGGTCAACGAATTCGAGAAGGGCTCCCACGGCTTCCTCGAGGCCCAGCTGAACCTGGCCCGCGCCGAGAACCTCAGCGTGCGCCAGCTGTCGCGGCGCATCCTGGTCGGCCACCGGCTGCTGGTGGGCACCCCCGAGCAGGTCGCCGCCAGCCTGGAGGAATGGTTCCTCGCCGGCGCCGCCGACGGCTTCAACATCATGCCCGACAGCTTCCCCTCGGGCGTGGAGAGCTTCGTCGACGAAGTGGTGCCGCGCCTGCGCAAGCGCGGGCTGTTCCGCCACGAATACCAGGGCAGCACCCTGCGCGAACACCTCGGCCTGCCCTACCCGGCCAGCCGCTACGAACAACCCGCGGCCGCCTCGGCCTGAACCTGCGAGAGACCACTGGCATGAACTACCGCCCACTCGGCAACAGCGACCTCAAGGTCAGCGTCATCGGCCTCGGCAGCATGACCTGGGGCCACCAGAACAGCGAGGCCGACGCCCACCGCCAGCTCGACTACGCGCTCTCACGCGGGGTCAACCTGGTGGACGCCGCCGAGATGTACCCCACCCCGTCCCGGGCCGACACCTGGGGCGACACCGAGCGCTTCATCGGCACTTGGCTTTCGCGCAGCAAACGCCGCCAGGACATCGTCCTGACCAGCAAGATCGTCGGCCCGCCGCGCCAGAGCGGACACATGCAGCACATCCGCGGCGGCGCCACGCGCTTCGACCCGGCCACCCTGCGCAGCGCCCTGGACGGCAGCCTCGACCGCCTGCAGACCGACTACCTGGACCTCTACCAGCTGCACTGGCCCAGCCGCAGCACGAACTTCTTCGGCACCCGCGACTACCCCTGGGTGGACGATGAGCAGAGCGACGACATCGGCGAAACCCTCGCCGCCCTGGCCGAACTGGTGAAGTCCGGGCGGGTGCGCCACATCGGCCTGTCCAACGAAACGCCCTGGGGCGTGGCCGAGTTCCTCAAACAGTCCGAGCGCCTGGGCCTGCCGCGCATCCTCAGCGTGCAGAACCCCTACAGCCTGCTCAACCGCCAGTACGAAACGGGACTTGCGGAGTTCAGCCACCGCGAGCGCATCGGCTTGCTGGCCTATTCGCCGCTGGCCTTCGGCGTACTCAGCGGCAAATACCTGGACGGCGCCCAGCCGGCCGGCGCGCGCCTGAGTGCCGGCTCCGCCTACGGCCGCTTCGCCCGCTACGCCAGCGCCGAGGCGCAGCAAGCCACCCGCGCCTACGTCGAGCTGGCCCGCGAGCTGGGCCTGGCGCCGGCGCAACTGGCCCTGGCCTTCGTCATCGCCAAGCCCTTCGTGGCCAGCGCGCTGAACGGCGCCACCAGCCTGGAGCAACTGGCGCAGAACCTCGACGCCGCCGAGCTGCAGCTGACGCCGGAGGCGCTCGCCGCCATCGACGCCATCCACGCGCGCCTGCCGAACCCGGCGCCCTGAGAGGAGAACGCCCATGGCCGGTCCGTCGACCGCACTGCCCCGCCTGCTGCCCGCGCCGTCGCGGCGCCGCCAGCTGCCCGCCTTCCTCGGCGCGGCCCTGGCCCGCCCGGGCCTGACGCTGGCCGGGGTGTTCCTGGCGCTGCTGGTGCTCGCCAGCCTGGCGCCGACCTGGCTGGCGGCCACCGACCCGCTGCTGGCCAGCGCCCGCCACGCCTTCCAGGCGCCCAGCGCGGCGCACTGGCTGGGCACCGACGAGAACGGCCGCGACGTGCTCGCACGCCTGGTGCACGGCGCCCGGCCGTCGCTGCTGATGGGCCTGGCGGCCACCGCCATCGGCCTGCTCGGCGGCATCGCCGTGGGCCTGGCCGCCGGGCTCGGGCCGCGCTGGCTGGACGCCGCGGCCATGCGCGGCATCGACGTGCTGCTGGCCTTCCCGGAACTGCTGCTGGCCCTGGTCATCATCACCTTCTGGGGCCAGGGGCTGGTCAACGCCATGCTCGCCGTGGGCATCGCCGGCATCCCGCGCTACGCCCGCCTGGTGCGGGCCCAGGCCAAGGTGGTGCGCGGCGCCGCCTACGTCGAGGCGGCGGTCACCCTGGGCCTGTCGCGGCCGGCGGTGATCTGGCGCCACCTGCTGCCCAACGCCATCCGACCGGTGCTGATCCTGGCCACCCTGGGCATTGGCGCCAACATCGCCGCCGGCGCCTCGCTGAGCTTCCTCGGCTTCGGCGCGCCGCCGCCGGCGCCCGAATGGGGCTCGATGCTCTCGGTCGGCCGCAACTTCCTCTCCAACGCCTGGTGGCTGGTCGCGGCACCGGGCACGGCGGTGACCCTCACCGTGGTCGCCGTGACCGTGCTCGGCCGCGCCCTGCTGCGCTACAGCGAGGGCAAACGCCCATGACCACCCTGATCAACCCGTTCCGCCCGCTGCTGGAAGTGGCCGACCTCGACGTCGCCTTCGGCCGCGCCCAGCCGGTACTGCAGCAGGTGTCCTTCAGCCTCTTCCCCGGCGAATGCCTGGCCCTGGTCGGCGAGTCCGGCTCGGGCAAGAGCGTCACCTCGCGCACCCTGGCCGGGCTCACCGGCGCCGGCGCGCAGATCCGCGCGCGGCGCCTGGCCTTCGACGGCCAGGACCTGCTGAACCTAGGCGGCCGCCAGTGGCGCGAGCTGCGCGGCTCGCGCATCGGCTTCGTGATGCAGGACGCCCTCGGCTCGCTCGACCCGCTGCGCCAGGTGGGCCGCGAGATCGACGAGCCGCTGCGCCTGCATACGTCCCTGGACCGCGAGCGGCGCCAGCAGAAGGTGCTCGACCTGCTACGCGCGGTGGGCGTGCCCGAGGCCGAGCTGCGCGCCCGCCAGTACCCGCACCAGCTCTCCGGCGGGCTGCGCCAGCGCGCGCTGATCGCCTCGGCCATCGCCTGCGACCCCGACCTGCTGATCGCCGACGAACCCACCACGGCGCTGGACGCCACCGTCCAGGCGCAGGTCCTCGACCTGCTGGAAAGCCTGCGCCAGCGCAACCGCGCCATGCTGGTGGTGAGCCACGACCTGGCGGTGGTGGCGCGCCTGGCGCACCGCGTGGCGGTGATGCAGCACGGCGTGATAGTCGAGGAAGGCCCGGTCGACCAGGTGCTGGAAGACCCGCGCCACCCCTACACCCGCTCGCTGCTGCGCGCCGCCTCCGCGGTGCACCTCAGCCATGCGCCGCAGCCCGCCGCCAGCGAGCCGCCGCCGGCCAGCCTCGGCACCCAGCCGGTGGTGCTGGAGGCGCGGCAGTTGGCCAAGCACTTCCGCGGCCCGAACGGCGCGGCGCAGCAGGCGGTGGCCAACGCCTCCTTCACCCTGCGCGCCGGTGAGACCCTGGGCATCGTCGGCGAATCCGGCTCGGGCAAGACCACCCTCACCCGCATGATCCTCGGCCTGGAGCGCCCCGACAGCGGCGAGGTGTACCTGCGCGGCCAGGCCTGGAGCGCCCTCGACGCCCTCGCCCAGCGCCGCGAGAGGCGCCGCATCCAAGTGGTGTTCCAGGACCCGCTGGCCTCCTTCGACCCGCGCTACAGCGTGGCCCGCGTCCTCGACGAGGCCCTGGCCCGGGCCGGCGGCAGCCGCGCCGAGCGCCAGCAGCGGGCGCGCGAACTGCTGGAACTGGTGCGCCTGCCGGCGGGCATGCTGCAGCGCCGGCCCATCGAGCTGTCCGGCGGCCAGCGCCAGCGCATCGCCATCGCCCGCGCCCTGGCGGCGCAGCCGGAAATCCTGGTGTGCGACGAGCCGGTGTCGGCGCTGGACGTCTCGGTGCAGGCGCAGATCCTCGACCTGCTGGCCGACCTCAAGCAGCGCCTGGGCCTGGCCTGCCTGTTCATCTCCCACGACCTGGGCGTGGTGCGCCACGTCAGCGACCGCGTGCTGGTGATGAAGGACGGCCACATCGTCGAGAGCGGCCCGGTGCGCGAGGTCTTCGCCCGCCCGCAGCACGACTACACCCGCGCCCTGCTGGGCGCCATCCCCCACCTGCCGCAACCCCGGGAGCGCCGCATCCGTGTCGAAGCCATTGCACGTTAACCTGTTCGAGATGAACTGCGTCAGCCACATCGTCCACGGCCTCTGGGCCCACCCGGAAAACCAGCGGCACCGCTTCAACGACATCGACTACTGGACGGAACTGGCGCAACTGCTGGAGCACGGCACCTTCGACGGCGTCTTCCTGGCCGACGTGGTGGGCGTCTACGACCGCTTCCGCGGCAGCCCCGAGACGGCCCTGCGCGAAGCCGTGCAGGTGCCCAGCAACGACCCGCTGCTGGTCATCCCGGCGATGGCCGCGGTGACCCGCAACCTGGGCTTCGGCGCCACCTTCTCCACCACCTACGAGCCGCCCTTCGCCTTCGCCCGGCGCATGAGCACCCTCGACCACCTGACCCGCGGCCGCGTCGGCTGGAACATCGTCACCTCCTACCTGCCCAACGCCGCGCGCAACTTCGGCCTGGACGACGAGGTGCCCCACGACCGCCGCTACGAGATCGCCGACGAATACCTGGACGTGCTCTACAAGCTCTGGGAAGGCTCCTGGGACGACGACGCGGTGATCGCCGACCGCCAGCGGCGCATCTACACCGACCCGGCCAAGGTGCGCTACATCGACCACGTCGGCGAGCACTTCAGGGTCGCCGGGCCGCACCTCTGCCAGCCCTCGCGGCAGCGCACCCCGGTGCTGTTCCAGGCCACCGGCTCGCCGGCCGGCACCGAGTTCGCCGGACGCCACGCCGAAGTGGTGTTCACCGGCGGCCCCACCCCGGCAGCGGTGCGCCGCAACATCGCCCACATGCGCGAACGCGCCCGCGCCCACGGGCGCGATCCGGCGGGTATCAAGTTCATCGTCCAGGCAGCGGTGATCGTCGGCCGCAACGACCTGGAAGTGCAGGCCAAGCTGGAAGACTACCGGCGCCTGCAGAGCCTCGACGGCGCCCTGGCGCACATGCAGTCGGGCGTCGACCTGGCCGCCTTCCCGGCGCACACGCCGCTGGCCGAGCTGCCCGGCGGCGGGCCCTGGGCGGCGCTGCTGGCCAGCGACCCGCAGGCCACCGTGGGCCAGCTGGTGAAGCGCCTGGGCGGCTTCGACGAGGGCCGCTTCTTCGTCGCCGGCACGCCGAAGGTGGTGGCCGACGAGATCGAGAAATGGCTCGACGAGGACGGTATCGACGGCATCAACCTGCGCCAGTTCCTCACCCCGCACACAGCGCGCGACTTCATCGAACTGGTGGTGCCCGAGCTGCGCCGCCGCGGGCGCTTCCGCGAGGCCTACAACGGCGAGACCCTGCGCGAACGGCTGTTCGGCGCCGGCCACGCGCGCCTGCCCGCCGACCACCATGGTGCCCGCTACCGCGACCCGGCGGCCCTGCGCCAGGCCAGCGCGCCGCTGCGCTTCGCCCAGGCGCCAGCCTGATCCCTTTCCAGAGATGGACCTGAAGATGCCCACATCCGCCGCAACCGCCCTGCCCCCCGCAACCCTCGACCTGGCCGAGCTGCGCCGCCGCGCCGTGCCGCGCCTGGCCGCCATCGCCGAGGGCGCCGCCGAACGCGAGCGCCTGCGCCAGCTGCCCCACGAACAGGTGCGCGCCCTGGCCGCCGACCGCCTGCTGTGCTTCCGTATCCCCGCCGAATACGGCGGCGGCGGCGCCAGCGTGCGCGACACCGTGCAGTTCGTCATCGACCTGGCCGCGGTGGACTCCAACGTCGCCCAGTCGCTGCGCCCCAGCTTCGCCTTCATCGAGGGCCTGCTCGCCCGCGGCGACCAGGCCGAGCAGCAGCGCTGGTTCCCGCGCTTCCTCGCCGGCGAGGTGTTCGGCAACGCCGGCTGGGAGGTCGGCGGCGCCAACGGCGCGGTGAGCGCGCGCCTGCGCCGCGACGGCGAGGCCTTCCGCGCCAGCGGCAGCAAGTTCTACAGCACCGGCTCGCTGTACGCCGACTGGGTCAGCGCGGTGGCCCTGGACGAGGACGACAGGCCGGTGTCCTTCGTGGTCCCGCGCGACCGCGAGGGCCTGGAACTGCTGGACGACTTCGACGCCATGGGCCAGCGCCTCACCGCCAGCGGCACCACGCGCCTGAACGACCTGCTGGTGCAGCCGGGGGAAATCCGCCCGCGGGTGGTGGAGGAAGGCCAGCGCTCCATCGTCACACCCTTCCTGCAGCTGTTCCTCGGCGCGGTGGAGGCCGGCATCGCCCGCAACGCCCTGACCGACGCCGTGGCCTTCGCCCGCGACCACGCCCGGCCGATCAAGCACAGCAGCGCGCAACGCTCGGTGGACGACCCCTACGTGGAATTCGCCGTGGGCGAGATTTCCGCCCGCGCCCTGGCTGCCGAGGCGGTGATCCTGCGCGCCGCCGAGCGCCTCGACGAAGCCTGGGCGGCGGGCCTCGACCACGACGCGGTGAACCTCGCCGCCGTGGAAGTGGCCCAGGCCCAGTACATCGCCGTGGAATCGGCGCTCAAGGCCGCCGAACTGCTGTTCGACGTCGGCGGCGCCTCCACCACCGGCCGCCAGCACAACCTCGACCGCCACTGGCGCAACGCCCGCACCCTGGCCAACCACAACCCGCGCCACTGGAAGGCCGCGGTGGTCGGCGCCTGGCGCCTGAAGGGCAGCGAGCCGCCGACCTCGGGGCTGTTCTGATGGGCGCAGCCATGCGCCCCCTGTTCCCCGCTACCGACGCCCCGGCGCGCGGCGGCCGCCTGGTGCCGATGATCACCGGCGCCGCGCTGTTCATGGAGCTGCTGGACAGCACCGCGGTGCTCACCGCGCTACCGCAGATGGCCGCCGACTTCGGCGAGGCCGCGGTGCGCATGAACCTGGTGGTGTCGCTGTACCTGCTGGCGGTGGCGCTGTTCGTGCCGGTCAGCGGCTGGGTGGCCGACCGCTTCGGCCCGCGCCGGGTGCTGCTGGCGGCCATCGGCCTGTTCATGCTCGCCTCGCTGGCCTGCGCGGCCTCCACCTCGCTGCTGCAGCTGTCCCTGGCGCGCCTGGCCCAGGGCGCCGCCGGGGCGCTGATGGCGCCGGTGGGCCAGGTGCTGCTGTTGCGCTGGTCGACGCCCGACACCCTGCTGCGCAACATGGCCGCGCTGGCCATCCCGGCGCTGGTCGGGCCGCTGCTCGGCCCGCCGCTGGGCGGGCTGCTGGTGGACCTGCTGTCGTGGCACTGGATCTTCCTGGTCAACCTGCCCATAGGCGCACTGGGCATCGTCCTGATCCTGCGCTTCATCCCGGACTTCCCGGGCGATCCGCAGCGGCGCCTGGACCGCCGCGGCTTCCTGCTCAGCGGCTGCGCCCTGGCGGCGCTGGTGTTCGGCTTCGAGGCCCTGGGCCACCGCCTGCTGCCGCTGCCGGCGGTGGCCGCGCTGCTGGCCGCCGGCACCTGCGCCGCGCTGGCCTACTGGCGCCATGCCCGGCGCCACGCAGCGCCGCTGATCGACCTCGGCCTGCTGCGCATCCCCACCTTCGCCACAGCGATCTGGGGTGGCAACCTGTTCCGCCTGGGCAGCGCCGCGCAGCCGTTCCTGATGGTGCTGATGCTGCAGCTGGGCTTCGGCCTGGGGGCGCTGGACGCCGGGCTGCTGACCCTCGCCGGCGGCGCCGGCGCGCTGAGCGTGAAGTTCCTCTCGGTGCGCATCGTCCAGCGCCTGGGTTTCCGCCGCACCCTGGTCGGCAACGCGCTGCTCTGCGCCCTGTCCATCGTCGGCTGCGCCCTACTGCGCGCCGACACACCCCTGTGGCTGCTGCTGGGGCTGCTGTACCTGAGCGGCCTGCTGCGCTCGCTGCAGTTCAGCACCCTGGGCGCCCTGACCTTCTGCGAGGTGCCGCGCGAGCTGGCCAGCCGCGCCAGCAGCCTGTCGGCGATGTCCATGCAACTGGCCATGAGCCTGGCGGTGGGCCTGGCCGCCAGCCTGCTGGGGCTGGTCATGCACGCCCAGGGCCATGCCCAGCCGCAGGTCGCCGACCTGTCCCTGGCGATGCTCGCCGGGGCTGTGCTGTGCGCCGCCTCGGCGCTGTCGTTCCGTCGCCTGGGCGAGACCGCCGGAGCCTCCATCAGCGGCCACGCCAGGCCCTCGCTCGCCGATAACCCATGACCCAAGGAGACCGCCCATGGCTGAGCCCATTCCCGCGCTGATCCACGCCGTTCGCTTCACCCCGCAAAGCAACGCCTCGCGGGTCTTCGGGGAGGACGGCACGGCCTTCCCGGTGACCCGCTACCTGCTGCCCCTGACCCATGCCTGAAGGACCCTACCCGCCATGAGCCACACCCCGGACGACACCGCCGGCGAACGCCAGGCCCACGCCTGGAACATCCGTTACCTGCCGGAGGCGCCAGTACCTTTCGTCATCCACTTCGTCAGCCAGTACCGCTGGGCCTACCTGGCGATCCTGCTGCTGCAGATCACCGCGGTGGTCTGCACCGTGCTGATCCCCTGGAGCCTGGGCCAGGTCACCCGCCTGGTGAACGCCAGCAGCACGCCCGAGGCGCTGTTCTGGCCGGTGGCCGGCTTCGCCGTGCTGGTGGCCCTGGAGGTGGTCTTCACCCGCAGCGCCAACACCATCAACATCCGCGTGCTGCCGCGCCAGCGGGCGCGCGTCACCCACACCGTCTACGCCTACCTGCAGCAGCACTCGCACCGCTTCGTCAGCAACGAGTTCGCCGGCGCCCTGGCGCACAAGGTCTCGGAAGTCGCCATGGGGGTGAACCAGACCATGAACATCCTGCTCTTCGACCTGATCCCGCTGCTGGTCACCCTGAGCCTGGCGAGCCTGGTGCTGGCCAGCGCCTCGGGCCTGCTGGCGGCGTTCATGCTGGGCTGGTCGGTGCTGTTCATCGGCATCTCCTTCCTGCTCGCCCGGCGCAGCCACCCGCTGGCGCAGCAGTACTCCGCGGCGCGCAGCATCAGCACCGGCAAGGTGGTGGACGCGGTGACCAACCTGAGCAACGTGCGCCTGTTCGCCCGGCATTCCCACGAGCTGGACTACCTGTCCGGCTACCTGGACCGCGAACTGGCGGCGGCCGGCCGCTCGCTGGGCTACATGGAGAAGATCCGCTGGTTCCAGAACAGCTGCGGCATGGCCCTGAAGATCGGCATGCTGCTGCTCACCCTGTGGCTGTGGCGCAGCGGCGCCATCAGCATCGCTGCCTTCGTCATGGCCACCAGCATGGCGCTGCTGATCATCAACGACGTGGCCAGCCTGTCGCGGCGCTTCCTGGAGCTGTTCGAGGCCACCGGCAACATCGCCAACGGCGTGCGTACCCTGATCCGCCCCCACGAGGTGGTCGACCGCCCCGACGCCCGCCGCCTGGAAGTGCGCCAGGGCAACGTCGAGTTCCGCGGCGTGCGCTTCGGCTACCACCCCGGCCAGCCGATCTTCGAGCAGCTCGACCTGCGCATCCCGGCCGGCCAGCGCGTCGGCCTGGTGGGCTTCTCCGGCTCCGGCAAGTCCACCCTGCTCAACCTGCTGCTGCGCCTGTACGACGTCGACGGCGGCCAGGTGCTGATCGACGGCCAGGACATCCGCGAGGTGACGCAGCACTCGCTGCACCGGCAGATCGGCCTGATCCCCCAGGAGCCGGGGCTGTTCCACCGCAGCATCCGCGAGAACATCCACTACGGGCGCCTGGAGGCCAACGCCGAGGAACTGGCCGCGGCCATCCACGGCGCCGGCGCCAGCGCCTTCATCGAACGCATGGAGCACGGCTACGATTCCCTGGTGGGCGAGCGCGGCGTCAAGCTGTCCGGCGGCCAGCGGCAGCGCATCGCCATCGCCCGGGTGCTGCTGAAGAACGCGCCCATCCTGGTGATGGACGAGGCCACTTCCAGCCTGGATTCCATCACCGAGCGCTTCATCCAGGACCAGCTGGACAGCATCATGCAGGGCAAGACCGTGATCGTGGTGGCCCACCGCCTGTCGACGGTGGCGCACCTTGACCGCATCATCGTCTTCGACAAGGGCCGCGTGGTCGAGGACGGCAGCCACCAGGAGCTGCTGAAGAAGCGCGGCCAGTACTACCGCCTGTGGAGCCGGCAGTCCGACGGGCTGTTCCAGGAAGAGGCCGAGGCGGTCTGAATTTCCCAACCGGAGAGCGACATGAACTACCGAACCCTGGGCCGCTCCGGCCTGCAGGTCTCCCCCCTGGCGCTGGGCAGCATGATGTTCGGCGGCCAGACCGATGCCGCCGCCTCGCGGCGCATCATCGACCAGGCGCTGGAACGCGGGATCAACTTCATCGACACCGCCGACGTTTACAACGACGGGCGCTCGGAGGAAATCGTCGGCCAGGCCATCGCCGCGCGCCGCGACGACTGGGTGCTGGCCTCCAAGGTCGGCATGGGCCCGGCGGACGCCTGGCCGAACCGCCGCGGCCTGGGCCGCAAGCACATCGCCGCGGCCCTGGATGCCAGCCTTAAGCGCCTGGGCACCGACTACCTGGACCTCTACTACCTGCACCGCGAGGACCCGCAGACGCCGCTGGAGGAGACGGTCGCGGCCATCGGCGACGCCATCGCCCAAGGCAAGGTGCGCCACTGGGGGCTGTCCAACTACCGCGGCTGGCGCATCGCCGAGGTGGTCCACGTGGCCGAGCGCCTGGGCGTGCCCCGGCCCATCGCCAGCCAGCCGCTGTACAACCTGGTGAACCGCCAGGCCGAGACCGAGCAGTTCACCGCCGCCGAATTCCACGGCCTGGGCGTGGTGCCCTACAGCCCGCTGGCCCGCGGCGTGCTCAGCGGCAAGTACCTGCCGGGCGTGGAGCCGGCCGCCGACAGCCGCGCCGGGCGCCAGGACAAGCGCATCCTGGAGACCGAATGGCGCGCGGAGTCCCTGGAGATCGCGCAGAAGCTGAAGGCCCACGCCGAGGCCCGTGGCGTCGGCGTGGTGCAATTCTCCATCGCCTGGGTGCTGAACAACGCCCTGGTCAGCGCGGCCCTCGTCGGCCCGCGCACCGAGGAGCAATGGCAGGACTACCTGAAGGCGCTGGACGTGCGCCTGGACGCCGAGGACGAAGCCTTCGTCGACGCCCTGGTCACCCCCGGCCACGCCTCCACGCCGGGCTACAACGACCCGACCCACTTCGTCCCCGGCCGCCGCCCGCGCGGGGCATGACGGGACGCCAGCGGCGCCGAAGTGCTTTTCGTAGGATGGGTTGAGCTTGCGAAACCCATGCGGTTGCGGTGATGGGTATCGCTTCGCTCAACCCATCCTACGGGTGCGTCTTTCCTTGTGTAGGATTTATCCGCGATTGCAGGGAGCGCTACAGGCGTTTCCCGGTTGTGCCGGTGCATTGGGCTGACTCCGCCCCTCTCCCTAACCCTCTCCCTGAAGGGAGAGGGGACCGTTCGGCAGAGCTGGGTAGTCTGGAGTTAGCCGGACACGCCGGTGGTTTCCGGCTGAAGCCATGCTTTCCGCTGGCACAGACAAGCCCCCTCTCCCTTCAGGGAGAGGGCTGGGGAGAGGGTGCTCTTGGTCCTAGCACCGAAGCCACGGGAAGCCCCGTTCGCGAGCAAGCTCGCTCCTACGAAAAGCTGTGCTCGCCCGTCCTCCTCCACCCAGTTCAGATCGACAGCCGCACGATACGGCTGGCCAACGGCGCCGGCGTGCGGCGCTTGTTCACCACCAGTTCGCCGGCGGCGATCAGCCGGGCCCTGACGATGTTGCGGCTGAGCCCCAGCAGGTCGGAGGTGTGCACCTGGTTGGCATGGCAGAACTGGTAAGCCTCGCGCACCAGCAGGCTTTCCACCTGCCCATGCACGTCGCCGCCGCGCTCGCGGAACAGGCGCAGGAAGGCGCGTTCCAGCTGCGCCTCCAGCGGCTCGTCGGCGCCGGCCGCGCCCTCCAGGCGTTCCGGGCGCAGCCCCGGCAGGCGCAGGTCGTCGGCCTCGATGCGGCCGCCCTGGCAGACCAGCAGGGTGTGGTGGATGACGTTCTCCAGCTCGCGGATGTTGCCCGGCCAGTCGTACGCCGCCAGCTTGCGCGCCGCCGCGTCGCTCAGGTCGACCGCCTCGAAGCCGAGCTTGCGCCCGTAGGTGCCGATGAAGTGCCGCACCAGCGGCAGGATGTCGCCGCGCCGTTCGCGCAGCGCAGGCAGTTGCAGGGTGACGACGTTGAGGCGGTAGTACAGATCCTCGCGGAAGTGCCCGGCGTTGATCGCCTTCTCCAGTTGCACGTTGGTGGCCGCCAGCACCCGCACGTCGATCGGGATGCCCTTGCGTGAGCCCAGGCGCACCACTTCGCGCTCCTGCAGCACGCGCAGCAGCTTGACCTGGATGGGCATCGGCAAATCGCCGATCTCGTCGAGGAACAGGGTGCCGCCGTTGGCCGCCTCGAACCAGCCAGCCTTGGCACTGAGAGCGCCGGTGAAGGCGCCCTTCTCGTGGCCGAACAGCTCGGCCTCCACCAGGGATTCGGAGAAGGCCCCGCAGTTCACCGCGACGAAGGGCCGGTCGCGCCGGCCGCTCAAATTGTGGATGTGACGTGCGACCAGCTCCTTCCCCGTGCCGGTCTCGCCGATGATCAGGACGCTGGCCTCGCTGGGGGCGACCTGTTGCAAATGGGAGAGAAGCGCCTGCGATTTCGGGTCTTCGAAGACCTGTGCGGTTGCCCGGATCGAGGTGGCCAGTGTCGGGTTGGGTGGGAGGGTCAGCAGTTGCATGGGCTTCCTTACGAGTAGAACGTGGGCGAAGGTCGCTGCCGGTTGAGCGCCCAGGCGCCGAGCTCCTGGACGCGGTAATCGAGGGGGTCGTGCAGGCTCTGGGTGCGCAGGTTGCGCCAGTGCCGGTCCAGCCGCAGCGCGGCGTGGGTGGCACGGGCGCCGGTGACTTCGAACAGGCGGCTACAGAGTTCCAGGCCCACGCGGGTGGCGGCGACCTTGGCGGTGCCGATGGCAATGGCCAGCTCCGCGCGCTCCTCGGCGCCCAGGCGCTGCTCCTTGCGCCAGGCCGCGTCGAACTGCGCGGCGGCGCGCTCCACCAGCAGGCGCACGCCTTCCAGGCCGACCCAGAAGTCGCCGTAGTGGCGCAGCACGTACGGGTCCTCGCTGATGCTCTCGGCGCTGGAGCGGAACCAGGGCCGCGCCTCCTTGAGGGTGTAGCCGCGGAATTCCTCGAAGGCGCCTTCGGCGATGCCGAGGAACATGTGGGCGAAGATCAGCTGCGCCAGCAGCGGGCGCAGGCAGGCGAAGGGCGTGCTCAGCGGGCCCGGGTCCAGCAGCAGCTCGGAGCGCTCCACGCGCACCCGCTCGAAGGTCACGCTGCCGCTGTCGGTCTGCCGCTGGCCCATGTTGTCCCAGTCGTCGTGCACGCCGATGCCGCTGCGGCCGCTGGGCAGCGCGGCGATCAGCAGCTTGCCGCCGGCGCTTTCGTCCACCGCCGAGGCGATCAGCATCTCCGAGTCGTTGGCGCCGGAACAGAAGCTCTTCTTGCCGGAGAACTCGCACCAGCCGTCGAACCACTTCACCTGGGTGCGGGTGTCCAGCGGGTTCAGGGCATTGCCCCAGAACCAGTTCTTGCGCGCGGTCAGCTCGAACCACGGCTGCCACTGCTCCGGGCGCGAGAACAGGCGCACGGTGGCCAGCATCAGGTGGTGGAAGCCGAACACGTGGGCCACGGAACTGTCGGCCCGGGCGAACTCGCGGACCACCTCCAGGGTCAGCGACCAGTCCGCGCCATGGCCGCCGAAGGCGCCGGGAATGCTCAGGGCCAGCAGGCCGCTGTGGCGGATGGCGTCGCGCTCGGCCTTGGGCGTGCCGCCGCGCTCGTCGCGTTCGGCGGCGTTCTCGGCAAAACCGGCGGCCAGCTGGCGGGCGATCTGCAAAGGGTTGAGGATGCGGCTTTGCTGGTTGGCGCTCACACGGGATCCCTCGTCGGTCGGGGCGGCCTTCAGGCGGGCGCCGCCCCGGCAATGAACCTTCGGCCGCGGCCGCCATGGGCCCGGCCGGCGAAATTGAACTGCACGCAGGGCCGAGCAATAACCATTCCAGCGGCCGCCGGGCCGGTTTGCGCGGCCTGGCGCGGGCGGCTTGTTGTTATCTGAGCAACAACTGTTGATTCGCTGTTGCCCCGGCGCTTCCGCCGATCGGCAACCCCTGGCGCCGCGCCTGCACACCAGCTAAACCCGCTAATAGGGAAGACGCCGGGCCAGGGCGCAGGTCGGTTTCAGGATGCGCCGGGTCGCTTGGGTGCAAACCCCGGGCGAGCAGGATGGCAAGCTTGCAGGATGCCCCCGGACCGGTGCGTCAAGACACCCGGCCGGCGGCAGGGAGGGCGACCGGGTGACCACGCCGCCGTGACGTGGACGGTACGCCGCAGCCGAAGACACCGGAGGTTTGCCGCCAAGGCAGGCCGGTCCGCGATGCCGAGGTACGCTGTATGCCTGATGAGACGCTTCACCTGCCCCTGATCCACGACGTGCTGGCACGCGAGAAGGACACCCCCGGCGCCCTGCTGCCGATCCTCCACGCCATCCAGGACGGCTGCGGGTACGTTCCCGACCTCGCCGTCGCGGAAATCGCCCATGCCCTCAACCTCAGCCAGGCCGAGGTGCGCGGGGTGATCAGCTTCTACCACGACTTCCGCACCGCGCCGCCGGCGCGCCATACCCTGCGCCTGTGCCGCGCCGAGTCCTGCCAGAGCATGGGCGCCGAGCGCCTGGCCGCGCAGCTGCGCGAGCAGCTGGCGCTGGACGACCACGGCACCAGCGCCGACGGCAACATCAGCCTGCGCCCGGTGTACTGCCTGGGCGCCTGCGCCTGCTCGCCGGCCCTGGAGCTGGACGGCCGGCTGCACGCGCGGCTCACCGCCGAGCGCCTGCGCGAGCTGGTCAACGGCTGCCTGGAGGATGGCGCATGCTGAAGCTCTTCCTCCCCCGCGACTCCGTCGCCCGCGCCGTGGGCGCGGAACAAGTGGCCGCCGCCCTGGCCCGCGAGGCCGAGCGCCGGCAACTGCCGCTGGAACTGCGCCGCACCAGCTCCCGCGGCCTCTACTGGCTGGAACCGCTGCTGGAGGTGGAAGACGCCGACGGCCGCCGCCTGGGCTTCGGCCCGCTCAGCGAGCAGGACGTGCCCGCCCTGCTCGACGCCCTGGCCGCCGACGCCACCCCTCACCCGCTGGCCCTGGGGCCGGTGGAGGACATCCCCTACCTGAAGAGCCAGCAGCGCCTGCTGTTCGCCCGCGCCGGCATCACCCGGCCGCTGTCCCTGGAGGACTACCGCGCCCACGGCGGCTTCGAGGGCCTGGCGCGGGCCATCGCCCTGGACGGCGCCGAGGTGGTCGCCGCGGTGCTCGACTCCGGCCTGCGCGGCCGCGGCGGCGCGGCCTTCCCCGCCGGCATCAAGTGGCGCACCGTGCGCGAGGCCCCGGCCACGCCGAAATACGTGGTGTGCAACGCCGACGAAGGCGACTCCGGCACCTTCGCCGACCGCATGCTGATGGAGGGCGACCCCTTCCTGCTGGTCGAGGGCATGGCCATCGCCGGCCTCGCCGTGGGCGCCAGCCTGGGCTACATCTACGTGCGCTCGGAATACCCGGACGCCATCGACACCCTGGAGCAGGCCCTGGCCATCGCTCGCGAGGCCGGCTACCTGGGCGCCGACGTGCTGGGCAGCGGCCGCGCCTTCGACCTGCAGGTGCGGGTGGGCGCCGGCGCCTACATCTGCGGCGAGGAAACCGCCCTGCTCGACTCACTTGAGGGCAAGCGTGGCGTGGTCCGCGCCAAGCCGCCGCTGCCGGCCCTGCAGGGCCTGTTCGGCCAGCCGACGCTGGTGCACAACGTGCTCACCCTGGCCTCGGTGCCGGTGATCCTGGCTCGCGGCGCGCCGTTCTACCGCGACTTCGGCATGGGCCGCTCGCTGGGCACCATGCCCTTCCAGCTGGCCGGCAACGTGCGCCACGGCGGCCTGGTGGAACGCGCCTTCGGCCTGAGCCTGCGCGAGCTGGTGGAAGGCTACGGCGGCGGCACCGCCAGCGGCCGCCCGCTGAAGGCGGCGCAGGTGGGCGGCCCGCTGGGCGCCTGGGTGCCGCCGGCGCAGTTCGACACCCCGCTGGACTACGAGGCCTTCGCCGCCATGGGCGCCATGCTCGGCCACGGCGGCGTGGTGGTGGCCGACGACAGCCTGGACATGGCGCGCATGGCCCGCTTCGCCCTGCAGTTCTGCGCCGAGGAATCCTGCGGCAAGTGCACGCCCTGCCGGCTCGGCTCCACCCGCGGCGTGGAGGTGGTGGACCGGCTGATCGCCGCCACCGACCTCGGCGCCCGCGAGGAACAGGCGCGGCTGCTCGTGGACCTCTGCGACACCCTGCAATACGGCTCGCTCTGCGCCCTGGGCGGAATGACTTCCTACCCGGTGACCAGCGCCCTCAAGCACTTCCCCGCCGACTTCGGTCTGGCGAATACGGAGGCCGACCAGTGATCAACCTCTTCGATCCCTCCACCGACATCGTCGACCTCGGCACCCCGCCCCGCGACAGCGAGGCGCAGGTCAGCCTGAGCATCGACGGCCGCGAGATCAGCGTGCCCGCCAGCACCTCGGTGATGCGCGCCGCCGCGCTGCTGGGCACCAGCATTCCCAGGCTCTGCGCCACCGACAGCCTGGAAGCCTTCGGCTCCTGCCGCATGTGCCTGGTGGAAATCGACGGCATGCGCGGCTACCCCGCCTCCTGCACCACGCCGGTGGCCGAGGGCATGGTGGTGCGCACGCAGACGCCGAAGCTGGCGACGCTGCGGCGCAACGTCATGGAACTGTACATCTCCGACCACCCGCTGGACTGCCTGACCTGCCCGGCCAACGGCAACTGCGAGCTGCAGACCGTGGCCGGCCAGGTGGGCCTGCGCGAGGTGCGCTACGGCTACGCCGGGGCCAACCACCTGAGCGAGGCCAAGGACGTCTCCAACCCCTACTTCGACTACGACCCGAGCAAGTGCATCGTCTGCAACCGCTGCGTGCGCGCCTGCGAGGAAATCCAGGGCACCTTCGCCCTGACCATCGACGGCCGCGGCTTCGACTCACGGGTGGCGGCGGCCGGCGGCGACGACTTCCTCGACTCCGAGTGCGTGTCCTGCGGCGCCTGCGTGCAGGCCTGCCCCACCGCCACGCTGATGGAGAAGAGCGTGGTGCAGCTGGGCCAGCCGGAGCGCAGCGTCGTCACCACCTGCGCCTACTGCGGCGTGGGCTGCTCGTTCCGCGCCGAACTCAAGGGCGAGCAGCTGGTGCGCATGGTCCCGGACCGCAACGGCCAGGCCAACCACGGCCACGCCTGCGTCAAGGGCCGCTTCGCCTGGGGCTACGCCACCCACCCCGAGCGCATCACCAAGCCGATGATCCGCCAGAGCATCAGCGACCCCTGGCAGGAAGTCAGCTGGGAAGAGGCGCTCAACCACGCAGCCGGCGAATTCCGCCGCATCCAGCTCAAGTACGGGCGCGACTCCATCGGCGGCATCACCTCCAGCCGCTGCACCAACGAAGAGACCTACCTGGTGCAGAAGCTGGTGCGCGCCGCCTTCGGCAACAACAACGTCGACACCTGCGCCCGCGTCTGCCACTCGCCCACCGGCTACGGCCTGAAGCAGACCCTCGGCGAATCCGCCGGCACCCAGAGCTTCGACTCGGTGATGCAGGCCGACGTCATCCTGGTGATGGGCGCCAACCCCACCGACGCCCACCCGGTGTTCGGTTCCCAGCTCAAGCGCCGCCTGCGCCAGGGCGCGCGGCTGATCGTCATCGACCCGCGGCGCATCGACCTGGTGGATTCGCCCCACGCCCGCGCCGAGCTGCACCTGCAACTGCGCCCGGGCACCAACGTGGCCATGCTCAACGCCCTGGCCCACGTCATCGTCACCGAGGGCCTGGTCGACCAGCGCTTCGTCGAACAGCGCTGCGAGGCGGCGGACTTCGCCCACTGGCGCGACTTCGTCAGCCAGCCGCAGAACGCCCCCGAAGTGCTCGGCCCGGTGTGCGGCGTGCCCGCCGAACTGATCCGCACCGCCGCGCGGCTCTACGCCACCGGCGGCAACGCGGCCATCTACTACGGCCTGGGCGTCACCGAGCACAGCCAGGGCAGCACCGCGGTGATGGGCATCGCCAACCTGGCAATGGCCACCGGCAACGTCGGCCGCGAGGGCGTGGGGGTGAACCCGCTGCGTGGGCAGAACAACGTCCAGGGCTCCTGCGACATGGGCTCCTTCCCCCACGAGCTGCCCGGCTACCGGCACATCTCCAACGCCGAGGTGCGCAGCCAGTTCGAGCAGGCCTGGGGCGTCACCCTGCAGCCCGACCCGGGCCTGCGCATCCCCAACATGTTCGAGGCGGCCCTGGACGGCAGCTTCAAGGCGCTGTACTGCCAGGGCGAGGACATCGCCCAGAGCGACCCCAACACCCAGCACGTCACCGCCGCCCTGTCGGCCATGGAATGCGTGGTGGTGCAGGACATCTTCCTCAACGAAACCGCCAAGTTCGCCCACGTGTTCCTGCCGGGCAGCTCCTTCCTCGAAAAGGACGGCACCTTCACCAACGCCGAACGGCGCATCTCGCGGGTGCGCAAGGTGATGGAGCCGCTGGGCGGCAAGGCCGACTGGGAGGCGACCATGGCGCTGTCCAACGCCCTGGGCTACCCGATGAACTACCGCCACCCGTCCGAGATCATGGATGAGATCGCCCGCCTGACGCCCACCTTCGCCCGCGTCAGCTACGCCGAGCTGGACCGCCACGGCAGCCTGCAGTGGCCGTGCAACGACGCCGCGCCCGACGGCACCCCGACCATGCACATCGACCAGTTCGTGCGCGGCAAGGGGCGCTTCATGCTCACCGGCTACGTGCCCACCGACGAGAAGGTCAACAACCGCTACCCGCTGCTGCTGACCACCGGACGCATCCTCAGCCAGTACAACGTCGGCGCCCAGACGCGGCGCACCGGCAACGTCGCCTGGCACCCCGAGGACCGCCTGGAGATCCACCCCAGCGACGCCGAGAGCCGCGGCATCGCCGACGGCGACTGGGTCGGAGTGGGCAGCCGCGCCGGGCAGACGGTGCTGCGCGCCAAGGTCAGCGAGCGGGTGGCGCCGGGGGTGGTCTACACCACCTTCCACTTCCCCGAGTCCGGCGCCAACGTGATCACCACCGACAACTCCGACTGGGCCACCAACTGCCCGGAATACAAGGTCACCGCGGTGGAAGTGGTGCGCGTCTTCCAGCCCTCGGAATGGCAGAAGCGCTACCAGGCCTTCAGCGACGAACAGCGCCGCCTGCTGAAGGAACGCCGCCACGCCGAGAAAGCCGAGGTGCGCCGATGAGCATCGACAACCTGGTCAAGATGGCCAACCAGATCGGCCAGTACTTCGCCAGCGAGGCCGACCGCGAACTGGCCGTGCGCGGCGTGCGCCAGCACCTGCAGAGCTTCTGGACGCCGGCCATGCGCCGCGACCTGGCGGCCTGGCTGGCGCAGCACCCGGAGACCGACCTGCACCCGCTGGTGCAGGAAGCGCTGAAGGAGCCGGCGGAGAGCGCCTAGCGGAGACGGCCAGACTACGATACCGCCCCCCGGCCACCGGCCGCAGGAGCCCTGAGCGGCCTGCGCCGCACGGGGGGCGGCGCAGGCGGGTTTCAGCGCAGGGTGTAGCCGTTGTCGACGACCAGGTCCTGGCCGTGGATGCCGCGGGCCTGGTCCGAGAGCATGAAGAGGATCGCATCGGCGACCGCCTCCGCCTCCAGGAAGCGGCCGTCCAGCAGGCGCCCGTTGACGCTGGCGGCGACCTTGCCCAGGGCCTCGTCGTCCAGCCCCAGGGTGCCCCAGATCGGCGTCGCCGTGGGCCCGGGCGATACGACGTTGACGCGGATGCCCTCGCCCGCCAGCTCCACCGCCAGGGTGCGGGCCTGGGCCTTGAGCGCCGACTTCGAGGCAATGTAGGCGGCCAGCCCCGGGAAGCTCACCTGGGACAGGAA
Source organism: Pseudomonas citronellolis (assembly GCF_001586155.1). Lineage (NCBI taxonomy): Bacteria > Pseudomonadati > Pseudomonadota > Gammaproteobacteria > Pseudomonadales > Pseudomonadaceae > Pseudomonas > Pseudomonas citronellolis. Next base: position 2,749,162 of record NZ_CP014158.1, on the reverse strand, counting down.
GGTGCCGATGAACACCACCGAAGACGGCCGCGCCATCTGCCCGCGCAGGGCGGCCAGGGTGTTCAGCGCGCCGGCGCCGTTGACCGCCCATTGCCGCTGGAACGCCGCCTGGTCCAGGCCGTCGGCCAGTTGCGCGATGCCGGCATTGGGCAGCAGGTAGTCCACCGGCCCCAGTTCCCGGGCCAGGTCCGCCAGGCACTGGAGGTCCTCGGCGCGGGTGACGTCGCCGCTCAACCAGCACAAGTGGCCGCCGGCCTCGTCGAGTTCGGCCGGCGGCACCTCGCGCCGGGCCATGGCCACTACCCGGGTGCCCTCGCGCAACAGCCGCCGGGCCACGGCCAGGCCGATGCCGGAACCGGCGCCGGTGATCACCGCCAGGGGGGACCTGGAATCATTGCTTGGCATGTACATGCTCCTGATGGTCGTCAGTGGGATACGCCTGGCGCGGGGATTCGCGCATCGGCGCCAGGAACCATCACCAACTTCCGTGCCAGGGTAAAACCCTCAGCTTTTCAAGGTGTTGAAGGCCAACGAAGTCATCATGACTCTCCGCACGGCGAGTTCTTTCGACTGCAAACGAGGTACTTAGGACTTGATGGCGAGCCCGAGCGTCCATGTCTTTCCTTCACGCCGGGCATTCTGCAACGTAGCGGCAGAAGGCTATCCTTCAGATAATTCGGAAGGATTCTGCGACGTCGCCTGAGGGGGCGTCCGCCGACCGAACGCTCCGGGGCGCGCACCGCCCCTCGGCAAGGGAGCCGCCGACTTCGCCACCCATTCCAGTTCCGGGAGCCGGTATGCCTTGCCAGCCCTTCGCCAGATTCGTCGTGTCCGCTCGCCGCTGGCTGGGCATCGGCCTGCTCGCGCTTGCAGCCGCGGCCGATGCCACTGAATACCCGCCGCTGCGGGTGATGACCGACTACTGGCCGCCCTTCCGCATCGAAGGCGCCGACGGCCGCATCAGCGGTCTGGACATGGACCTGCTGGCCGAGCTGGAAAAGCGCACCGGCCTGCGCTTCGAAGTGCACCGCGCGCCCTGGGCCCGCGGCCTGGCCGCCCTGCAGAGCGGCGCGGCGGACCTGATGACGGGCCTTGCGCGCACCCCGGAGCGCGAGCAGTACATCGACTACCTGCCGCAGCCCTACTACGCCTGCGCCCCGCGCCTGTACGCCTCGCCGCAGGAGGCGCCGCGCATCGCCCGCTACGACGACCTGCTCGGCCCCACCATCGGCTACGTGCTGGAGTCCGCCTACTTCGAACCCTTCGACTCCGACAAGCGCCTGAAGAAATTCGGCGTGAACAACGAGACGCAACTGCTGCAGATGCTCTCCCTCGGCCGCCTGCAACTGGTGATCGGCACCGACTGCCAGGTGGACTACGAACTGCGCGACCCGCAACTGGCCCGGCAGATCGTGCGCACCCGCTTCCAGCCGGACAGCCGCACCGAGCTTTACCTGGGCTTCTCCCACCAGCGCCCGCTGACGGCCGAGCGCCAACTGATCGAAGGCGCGCTGCGGCAGATGCTCGACGAGGGCTGGGTGCAACGGGCGGCCGCGCGCTATCAGCGCACGGATGGGCAGTAGCGCGCCGGACGGGCGAACGGGCGGAGCGCTGCGCAAAACGCTTACAATGGCGGGTTATTCATCTCATTTTTTGTCGTGGTAAACCCGCATGGAAATAAAGGTTAATTTCTTAGATAACCTTCGGCTCGAAGCCAAGTTCGACGATTTCACCGTGGTGGCCGACCAACCGATCCGCTACAAGGGCGATGGCTCCGCACCGGGTCCGTTCGACTACTTCCTGGCTTCGTCGGCGCTGTGCGCGGCCTACTTCGTCAAGCTGTACTGCCAGACGCGCAACATCCCCACCGACAACATCCGCCTGTCGCAGAACAACATCGTCGACCCGGAGAACCGCTACAAGCAGATCTTCAAGATCCAGGTGGAGCTGCCGGCGGACATCTCGGAAAAGGACCGCCAGGGCATCCTGCGCTCCATCGAGCGCTGCACGGTGAAGAAGGTGGTGCAGACCGGGCCCGAGTTCGTCATCGAGGAAGTGGAAAACCTCGACGCCGACGCCCAGGCGCTGCTGATGCCCAGCGCCGACGCGGATTCGCGCACCTACATACCGGGCAAGGACCTGCCGCTGGAGCAGACCATCGCCAACATGTCGGCGATCCTCGCCGGCCTGGGCATGAAGATCGAGATCGCCTCCTGGCGCAACATCGTGCCCAACGTCTGGTCGCTGCACATCCGCGATGCGCAGTCGCCGATGTGCTTCACCAACGGCAAGGGCGCGACCAAGGAAAGCGCGCTGGCCTCGGCCCTGGGCGAGTTCATCGAGCGGCTGAACTGCAACTTCTTCTACAACGACCAGTTCTGGGGCGAGGACATCGCCAACGCGCCCTTCGTCCACTACCCCGACGAGCGCTGGTTCAAGCCCAGCCGCCAGGACGAACTGCCGGCGGAAATCCTCGACGCCCACTGCCTGGCCATCTACAACCCCGACGGCGAGCTGCGCGGCTCGCACCTGTACGACACCAACTCGGGCAACGTGGCGCGCGGCATCTGCTCGCTGCCGTTCGTGCGCCAGTCCGACGGCAAGGTGGTGTACTTCCCCTCCAACCTGATCGAGAACCTCTACCTGAGCAACGGCATGAGCGCCGGCAACACCCTGGCCGAAGCCCAGGTGCAGTGCCTGTCGGAAATCTTCGAGCGCGCGGTGAAGCGCGAAATCCTCGAAAACGAACTGGCCCTGCCGGACGTGCCGCAAGAGGTGCTGGCCAAGTACCCCGGCATCCTCGCCGGCATCCGCGGCCTGGAGGAACAGGGCTTCCCGGTGCTGGTCAAGGACGCCTCCCTGGGCGGCCGCTTCCCGGTGATGTGCGTGACCCTGATGAACCCGCGCACCGGCGGCGTGTTCGCCTCCTTCGGCGCCCACCCCAGCCTGGAGGTGGCGCTGGAGCGCAGCCTCACCGAACTGCTCCAGGGCCGCAGCTTCGAAGGCCTGAACGACCTGCCGCAACCCACCTTCGAAAGCCAGGCGCTGACCGAGCCGAACAACTTCGTCGAGCACTTCATCGACTCCAGCGGCGTGGTGTCGTGGCGCTTCTTCAGCGCCAGGGCCGACTTCGAATTCGTCGAGTGGGACTTCTCCGGCCGGCGCGGCTCCAGTGAAAGAAAAGAGTCCAACACCGAGGAAGCCGCCACCCTGTTCGGCATCCTCGAAGACCTGGGCAAGGAAGTGTACATGGCGGTGTACGAGCACCTGGGCGCAACGGCCTGCCGCATCCTGGTGCCGGGCTACTCGGAGATCTACCCGGTGGAGGACCTGGTCTGGGACAACACCAACAAGGCGCTGGCCTTCCGCGAGGACATCCTCGACCTGCACCGCCTGGACGACGCCCGCCTCGAAGCGCTGCTGGAGCGCCTGGAAGGCTGTGAGGTGGACGACTACACCGACATCACCACCCTGATCGGCGTGGAGTTCGACGACAACACGGTCTGGGGCCAACTGACCATTCTCGAACTGAAACTGCTGATCAACCTCGCCCTGCGGCGCTTCGAAGAGGCCAAGGAACTGGCGGAAGCCTTCCTCCAGTACAACGACAACACCGTCGAGCGCGGCCTGTTCTACCAGGCCCTGAACGTGGTGCTGGAGGTAGTGCTGGACGACGAACTGGAGATCGCCGACTACGAGGCCAACTTCCGCCGCATGTTCGGCGACGAGCGGATGGACGCGGCGCTGGGCTCGGTGGACGGCAGCGTGCGCTTCCACGGCCTGACGCCGACCAGCATGAAACTGGAAGGGCTGGACAGGCACCTGCGGCTGATCGACAGCTACAAGAAACTGCATGCGGCGCGGGCCAGGCTGCAGCCTGCGCAGGACAGCGCCGCCGACGCGGGAGGCGGCCTCAAGCCGCGGCGCGTGGCGATTCGCAAGCGCTGATGATGGGACTGCGCCGAGGGGCTCTTCGTAGGATGGGTTGAGCTTGCGATCCCCATGGGATCCCGGTGATGGGTATCGCTGCGCTCAACCCATCCTACGGGTGCGGTGTCGGGCGCCCCGGCGGCACGGCCGACGGTCCGGAAGTATCAGGACAACTCCAGATTTCCCGGCGACTCGGGACGGCCCCCTCTCCCGCTTGCGGGAGAGGGCTGGGGAGAGGGCGCTCTTCGTAGGAGCGAGCACCAGACCCAGCCGGTCAATACCTCCGATGGCGAAAACCCTCCGGCGCCGAACATTGACCGAGGTCAATCCTTCTCCGGCCGACGCCATTAGATTCCACAACATCTTGTTGTCTTGAAAATTCAAAACACATCATGTTGTGGAATCCAGTCCAATGACTCAGCCCCGGAACGCCCCTCTCTCCACCCGCCTGCGCAAGCGCAATGGCGCCGCCGCCCCCTTCGACCCGAGCAAGATCGAACGCGCCATCGCCGCCGCCGGCGAAGCCAGCGGCGAGTTCAGCGCCGCCCATGCCCAGGCGCTGACGCGCCGCGTGCTGTCGCGCCTGCCGGAGGGCGAGCTGGACGTGGAGCAGGTGCAGGACGTGGTCGAGCGCATCCTCATGGAGGCCGGCCACTACCCCACCGCGCGGGCCTACATCGTCTACCGCGAGCGCCACGGCCGCCTGCGCCGCGAGCGCAAGACGCTGGTGGACGTCGCCGCCTCGATGAACGAATACCTCTCGCGGGAAGACTGGCGGGTGCGCGCCAACGCCAACCAGGGCTATTCCCTGGGCGGGCTGATCCTCAACGTCTCCGGCAAGGTCACCGCCAACTACTGGCTGGACGAGGTCTACGACGAAGCCATCGCCGCCGCCCACCGCGAAGCCGACCTGCACATCCACGACCTCGACATGCTCGCCGGCTACTGCGCCGGCTGGTCGCTGCGCACCCTGCTCAACGAAGGCCTCAACGGCGTGCCGGGGCGCGTCGAGGCCGGGCCGCCGAAGCACCTGTCCAGCGCCCTCGGGCAGATGGTGAACTTCCTCGGCACCCTGCAGAACGAGTGGGCCGGCGCCCAGGCGTTCAGCTCCTTCGACACCTACCTCGCGCCCTACGTGCGCAAGGACGGCCTCGGCTACGACGCGGTGCGCCAGGCCATCCAGGAATTCATCTACAACCTCAACGTGCCGTCGCGCTGGGGCACCCAGACGCCCTTCACCAACCTGACCTTCGACTGGGTCTGCCCGGAGGACCTGCGCGAGCAGATTCCCTACGTCGGCGGCGAGGAAATGCCCTTCGCCTACGGCGAGCTGCAGGCGGAGATGGACCTGATCAACCGCGCCTACATCGAGGTGATGCAGGCCGGCGACGCCCACGGCCGGGTGTTCACCTTCCCCATCCCCACCTACAACATCACCCACGACTTCCCCTGGCACAGCGACAACGCCACGCGCCTGTTCGAGATGACCGCGCGCTACGGCCTGCCGTACTTCCAGAACTTCCTCAACTCGGACATGCAGCCCAACCAGGTGCGCTCCATGTGCTGCCGCCTGCAGCTGGACGTGCGCGAGCTGCTCAAGCGCGGCAACGGGCTGTTCGGCTCGGCGGAGCAGACCGGCTCCCTCGGCGTGGTGACGCTCAACTGCGCGCGCCTGGGCTACCGCCACCGCGGCGACCTCGCCGGGCTCTACCGCCAGCTGGACTACCTGCTGGGACTGGCCTTCGACAGCCTGGAGGTGAAGCGCAAGGTCATCCAGCAGCACATGGACGCCGGGCTCTACCCCTACACCAAGCGCTACCTGGGCACCCTGCGCAACCACTTCTCCACCATCGGCGTGAACGGCCTGCACGAGATGGTGCGCAACTTCACCGGCGACCGCGAAGGCCTGCACAGCGAGGCCGGCCGGCAGATGGCGCTGGAGCTGCTGGACCACGTGCGGGCGCGCCTGGTGGGCTTCCAGGAAGACAGCGGCCACCTCTACAACCTGGAGGCGACGCCCGCCGAGGGCACCACCTACCGCTTCGCCCGCGAGGATCGCAAGCGCCACCCGGACATCCTCCAGGCCGGCACGCCGGAGGCGCCCTACTACACCAACTCCTCGCAGCTGCCGGTGGGCCTCACCGACGACCCGTTCGAGGCGCTGGAACTGCAGGACGCCCTGCAATGCAAGTACACCGGCGGCACCGTGCTGCACCTGTACATGGCCGAGCGCATCTCCAGCGCAGAGGCCTGCAAGACCCTGGTGCGCAACGCCCTCGGGCGCTTCCGCCTGCCCTATCTCACCGTCACGCCGACCTTCTCCATCTGCCCGGTGCACGGCTACCTCGCCGGCGAACACGAGTTCTGCCCGAAGTGCGACGAAGCCCTGCTGCAACAACGCGCCGCCAGTTGCTGCGGCAGCTGCGGCGGCTGAGCCGGCGACACCCCGCTTTACCAACCGCAAGAAAGGAGCTCTACCGATGAAAGCCAACCAACTGCCCGAAAGCCAACGCCAACGCTGCGAAGTCTGGACCCGCGTGATGGGCTACCACCGCCCGGTGTCGGCCTTCAACGCCGGCAAGCAGTCCGAGCACCGCGAGCGCTGCCACTTCCGCGAGACGCGATGAGCGCTGAGCTCAGGGTCGGGGGCCTGGTGCCCCTGACCACCCTCGACTACCCCGGCCTGCTGGCCTGCGTGTTGTTCTGCCAGGGCTGCGCCTGGCGCTGCCGCTACTGCCACAACCCGCAGCTGATCCCGGCACGCGGCGAGGCACAAATCCGCTGGGAGGACGTCCTCGCCTTCCTCCAGCGCCGCCAGGGCCTGCTGCAGGCAGTGGTGTTCAGCGGCGGCGAAGCGACCCTCCAGGCCGCGCTGCCCGGGGCCATGGCAGGGGTGCGCGAGATGGGCTTCCACGCCGGCCTGCACAGCGCCGGCATCCAGCCGCGCGCCTTCGCCCGGGCGTTGCCGCACAGCGACTGGGTGGGGTTCGACGTGAAGGCCCTGGCCGAGGACAGCGACGCCATCACCGGCGTGCCCCGCAGCGGCCAGGCCAACTGGCGCAGCCTGGAATTGCTGCTGGAAAGCAACGTGGCTTATGAATGCAGGACCACGGTGCACTGGCAACTGTTCGACCTGGAGCGACTGCGGCGCCTGGCCACGCGCCTGCGCGGGGTGGGCGTGGAAAATTTCGTGGTGCAACTGGCCCGCAGTGGGCGCCAGCTCGATCCGCAGCTCATTGCAACGCCGGCCCCGCAAGGCGCAGCGGCACTGTGGGGCGAGCTGGAAGCGCTGTTCCCGCGATTCGAATTGCGGGATGCCTAGCGAGTTCCTGCTCGCGGAGGGTGTTCGCCGGTTGCCGAAAATCGCGGACGAAGTCCTACGCTATCCCACCCACGCCATTCCGATGTAGGAGCGCGCCCTGCGCGCGATTCGCGGGCAGGGCCCGCTCCTACAAGGAGACTCGGCGCAAGAGGCCGAACGGTAGGAGCGGATTCATCCGCGATCCGGCCGGCAGGCCGGCGTGTGTTGGCAATCGCGAGGGAAACGCCGTCGTAGGATGGGTATCGCTTCGCTCAACCCATCCTACGAAAAGCGCCTCGGCGCAGTCGGCAAGTGTTTCGGCGTTATCCGGCCAGCACAGGGATTGCCGGCGGAAACCCGGCCTCCTCTCGGCACGGGCCAGCCCCCTCTCCCTCCGGGAGAGGGCTGGGGTGAGGGGCTCTTGGACCTCGCACCAATGCTCCAGCCTGTAGCCGAAAATCGCGGACGGAGTCCGCTCCTACGCGATCTCCACCCACGCCATTGCCCTGTAGGAGCGCGCCCTGCGCGCGATTCGCGGGCAGGGCCCGCTCCTACAAGGAGACTCGGCGCAAGAGGCCGAATGGTAGGAGCAACTGTCTTGCCGGCTGCGCCAAGGCGCGCCTCAACGGATGGGTTGAGCCTTGGCGAAACCCATGCGGTCGTGGTGATGGGTATCGCTTCGCTCAACGCCATCCTACGTGTCTTGTGTTTGCCGGAGGGCGTAGCGGACCTTGTCCGCGATAGCCGGGAATTCCGGCGCGGTTCGCGGATGAGATCCGCTCCTAAGCTGCGCCACTCACGCCATTCCCATGTAGGAGCGCGCCCTGCGCGCGATTCGCGGGCAGGGCCCGCTCCTACAGGGAGGCTCGGCGCAAGAGGCCGAACGGTAGGAACGGATTCATCCGCGATCCGGGGAAAGCCCCAGCGCCGAGGTAGATGACGAAGCTCGATCATGAGTAAAACTTGATTTCATCGTAAATAAATTGAGTTTGTCTCATGAACCACCGATCCCGAGAATCCCTCCACTGGTTTTTCAATGGAGAGATTCACCCATGGCATTGGCCCACAACCTCGGCTTCCCGCGTATCGGCCGGGACCGCGAACTGAAGAAAGCCCTGGAAGCCTTCTGGAAAGGCGAGCTGGACGAAGCCGGCCTGCGCGCCGTCGGCAAGCAGCTGCGCGCCACCCACTGGCAGGCACAGAAGGATGCCGGCATCGAGCTGCTGCCGGTGGGCGATTTCGCCTGGTACGACCAGGTGCTGACCCACTCGCTGACCTTCGGCGTCATCCCCGAGCGCTTCCGCGGCCATGGCGATGCCAAGCCGACCCTGCAGACCCTCTTCGGCATGGCCCGTGGCGTCACTGACAGCTGCTGCGGCGGCGCCCATGCGCAAGAGATGACCAAGTGGTTCGACACCAACTACCACTACCTGGTCCCCGAGTTCACTGCCGACCAGCAGTTCGCGCTGAGCTGGGAACAGCTGTTCGAAGAGGTCGACGAAGCCAAGGCCCTCGGCCATGACGTCAAGCCCGTGGTGATCGGCCCGCTGACCTACCTGTGGCTGGGCAAGACCAAAGGTGCTGACTCTGAAACGAACAGCTTCAACAAGCTCGACCTGCTCGACCGCCTGCTGCCGCTCTACGGGCAGATCTTCCAGCGCCTGGCCGCCCAGGGGGTGGAATGGGTGCAGATCGACGAACCGATCCTGGTCCTCGACCTGCCGCAGGACTGGAAGAACGCCTTCGAGCGCGCCTACAACCTGCTGCAGGGCGAGCCGCTGAAAAAGCTGCTGGCCACCTACTTCGGCGGCCTGGAAGACAACCTCGGCCTGGCCGCGAACCTGCCGGTCGACGGCCTGCACATCGACCTGGTGCGCGCGCCGGAACAGTACCCCAGCATCCTCGACCGCCTGCCGGCCTACAAGGTCGTGTCGCTGGGCCTGGTCAACGGCCGCAACGTCTGGCGCTGCGACCTGGAAAAGGCCCTGGACGTGGTGCGCCACGCCCAGGAACGCCTCGGCGAGCGCCTGTGGCTCGCGCCCTCCTGCTCGCTGCTCCACAGCCCGGTGGACCTGGAGCGTGAAGACAAGCTGGATGCCGAGCTGAAGAGCTGGCTGGCCTTCGCCGTGCAGAAGTGCGCCGAAGTGGCCGTGCTGGCCCGCGCTGCCACCGAGCCGCAGGCCGCCGACGTGGTTGCCGCCCTGGAGCAGAGCCGCGCCGTACAGGCCAGCCGCGCCGCCTCGCCGCGCATCCACAAGCCGGCCGTGCAGGCCCGCCTGGCCGCCATCCAGCCGGCCGACGCCCAGCGCCATTCCGCCTTCGCCGAGCGCATTGCCAAGCAGCGCGCCGGCCTGGACCTACCGGCCTTCCCCACCACCACCATCGGCTCCTTCCCGCAGACCTCGGCCATCCGCCTGGCGCGCCAGGCGTTCAAGCAGGGCAAGCTGAGCGAGGCCGAGTACACCGAGGCCATGCACAGCGAGATCCGCCATGCCGTACAGATCCAGGAGAACCTGGGCCTGGACGTGCTGGTGCACGGCGAAGCCGAGCGCAACGACATGGTCGAGTACTTCGCCGAGCAGCTCGACGGCTACGTCTTCACCCGCTTCGGCTGGGTGCAGAGCTACGGTTCGCGCTGCGTGAAGCCGGCGGTGATCTACGGCGACCTGAGCCGCCCGAAGGCCATGACCGTGGAGTGGATCACCTACGCCCAGAGCCTCACCGACAAGGTGATGAAGGGCATGCTGACCGGCCCGGTGACCATGCTGATGTGGTCCTTCCCGCGCGAGGACGTGCCCCGCGAGGTGCAGGCGCGCCAACTGGCCCTGGCCATCCGCGACGAAGTGGTGGACCTGGAAGCCGCCGGCATCAGGATCGTACAGATCGACGAAGCCGCCTTCCGCGAAGGCCTGCCGCTGCGCAGGAGCGCCTGGGCGCACTACCTGGAATGGGCCACCGAGGCCTTCCGCCTGTGCGCGTCCGGCGTGCGCGACGAAACCCAGATCCACACCCACATGTGCTACAGCGAGTTCAACGACGTGATCGAATCCATCGCCGCCATGGACGCCGACGTGATCACCATCGAGACCTCGCGTTCGGACATGGAGCTGCTGGAGGCCTTCGAGAAGTTCGACTACCCGAACGAGATCGGCCCGGGCGTCTACGACATCCACTCGCCGCGCGTGCCGAGCCGGGAAGAGATCGTCAAGCTGCTGCGCAAGGCGGCCCAGCGCATCCCCGCCGAGCGCCTGTGGGTGAACCCTGACTGCGGCCTGAAGACCCGCGCCTGGCCGGAGACCGAAGCGGCGCTGGTGAACATGGTCGCGGCGGCCCGCGAGCTGCGCAACGACCTCGCCGCGCTGGCCTGATCCACCCGCCATGGTGATGGGTATCGCTTCGCTCGAGCCATCCTACGGTCAATGACGAAACGGGACGCCTGGCGTCCCGTTTTGCTTTGCGCTCCCCGCGCGTTGCAGCCCCCCTACGGCGGCCTGCCCGGAACGAATTGCCCGTTTCTCGATACCCGACGTCCGAAACTCGCAAGACGGACGGACACGTACTGCCTAGCATAGGGCCTCCGCCAAAAACGATGGCCGCGCCAGCGAGCCGGCCGCCCCTTGCTGCCCGGAGTCCCATGTCCACTACTGCCGCCCCCACGGCTGCCGCGTCCGTCGCCAGCCAAGCAAGCCCCCTGGTCATGCGCGTGATCGGCGCCTGCGCCCTGGCCCACCTGATCAACGACCTGATCCAGGCGGTGCTGCCGTCGATCTACCCGGTGCTCAAGGCCAACTACGGGCTGAGCTTCACCCAGGTCGGCCTGATCACCCTGACCTTCCAGCTGACCGCCTCGCTGCTGCAGCCCTGGGTGGGCTACCACACCGACCGCCATCCCAAGCCCTGGCTGGCGCCGGCCGGCAGCGTCTGCACGCTGATCGGCATCCTCCTGCTGGCCTTCGTCGGCAGCTTCCCGGCCATCCTCCTGGCCTCGGCGCTGGTGGGCATCGGCTCCTCGACCTTCCACCCGGAAACCTCGCGCATCGCGCGCCTGGCCTCGGGCGGGCGCTACGGCCTGGCGCAGTCCACCTTCCAGGTCGGCGGCAACGCCGGCAGCGCCTTCGGCCCGCTGCTGGCCGCGGCGATCATCGTGCCCTACGGCCAGGGCCACGTGGCCTGGTTCGGCCTGTTCTCGGTGTTCGCCATCGGCGTGCTGTACGGGCTGAGCCGCTGGTACCGCAACCACCTGAACCTGTTCAAGCTCAAGCAGGGCGGCAAGGCTACCCACGGCCTGTCCAGGGGCCGGGTGAACGCCGCGCTGGTGGTGCTGGCGCTGCTGGTGTTCTCCAAGTACTTCTACATGGCCAGCTTCACCAGCTACTTCACCTTCTACCTGATCGAGAAGTTCCAGCTCTCGGTGGCCAGCTCGCAGCTGTACCTGTTCCTGTTCCTCGGCGCGGTGGCCGCCGGCACCTTCTTCGGCGGCCCGGTGGGCGACCGCATCGGGCGCAAGACGGTTATCTGGTTCTCCATCCTCGGCGTAGCCCCCTTCACCCTCGCCCTGCCCTACGTCGACCTGTTCTGGACCGGCGTGCTGAGCATGATCATCGGCTTCATCCTCGCCTCGGCGTTCTCCGCCATCGTGGTGTTCGCCCAGGAACTGGTGCCCGGCAACGTCGGCATGATCGCCGGGGTGTTCTTCGGGCTGATGTTCGGCTTCGGCGGCATCGGCGCCGCCCTGCTCGGCCACCTGGCCGACATCCACGGCATCGAGTACGTGTACAAGCTGTGCTCCTACCTGCCGCTGCTGGGCTGCCTGACTATCCTGCTGCCCTCCACCAAGCGGGCCTGACGGCGCGAAGGCGCTCGAAGGAGCGCCTTCTGCGCCAGCGGTTCCGCCCTCAGCGCCTTGCGCGCCGCGTGTTCGGCGCGCAGCGCGCCAGTTCCGCGGCGAGATAGGCCGCGGTCCTGCTGCCCTTCGCCCGCGCCAGCTGCTGCGGGGTGCCGCTGGCCACCACGCGGCCGCCGGCCTGGCCGGCGCCCGGGCCGACGTCGATCACCCAGTCGGCCTGGCTCACCACGCGCATGTCGTGTTCGATCATCACCACGCTGTTGCCGGCATCGACCAGCCGCTGCAGTTGCAGCATCAGCCGGTCGATGTCCGCCACGTGCAGGCCGGTGGTGGGCTCGTCCAGCACGTACAGGCTGCGGCCGCGCTGGCTGCGTTGCAGTTCGCTGGCCAGCTTGATGCGCTGCGCCTCGCCGCCGGACAGCTCGGTGGCCGGCTGCCCCAGGCGCAGGTAGCCCAGGCCGATCTCGCGCAGCAGCCGCAGCGGGCGCGCTACCGCGTCCTCATCGGCGAAGAAGTCGCCGGCCTCCTCCACCGTCATGCCCAGCACCTCGGCGATGTTGCGGCCGTTCCAGCGCACCTGCAGCGTCGCCTCGTTGTAGCGGGCGCCGTGGCAACTGGGGCATGGCGCATACACGCTGGGCATGAACAGCAGTTCCACGCTGACGAAGCCCTCGCCCTCGCAGGTGTCGCAGCGCCCCTTGGCCACGTTGAACGAGAAGCGCCCGGCGTCGTAGCGGCGGCGGCGCGCATCGGGGGTGGCGGCGAACAGCTTGCGCACGTGGTCGAACAGGCCGGTGTAGGTGGCCAGGTTGGAGCGCGGCGTGCGGCCGATGGGCTTCTGGTCCACCTGCACCACGCGCTGCACCGCCGCCAGGTCGCCGGCCAGGTGGCCGCCGGTGCTTTCGAGGATCGCCGGGCCTTCGTCGGTGGCTGGCGCGCCCTCCTCCTCGGGCTCGTGCCCCAGGTGCGCCAGCATCAGCTCGGGCAGCGCCTGGGCGATGAGGCTGGACTTGCCCGAACCGGAGATGCCGGTGACCGCGGTGAGCACGCCCAATGGAATGCGCGCGTCCACCCCGCGCAGGTTGTGCCGGTGGATGCCGCGCAGCTCCAGCCAGCCGGCGGCCTCGCGCCCGTGGCTGGGCGGCGCGGGAATCTCGTCGAACAGGTAGCGGGCGGTGCGCGACTCCGCCACCTCGCGCAGGCCCGCCGGGGCGCCGCTGTAGAGCACCCGGCCGCCGCGCTCGCCGGCGTCGGGCCCGACGTCCACCAGCCATTGCGCGCGGCGCATCAGCTCCAGGTCGTGCTCCACCACGAACACCGAGTTGCCGGCGTCGCGCAGCCTGTCCAGGGCGTCGTACAGGGCCTGGCTGTCGGAGGGGTGCAGCCCGGCCGAGGGCTCGTCGAGCACATAGACCACGCCGAACAGCATGGAACTCAGCTGCGTGGCCAGCCGCAGGCGCTGCAGCTCGCCGGTGGACAGGCTCGGCGTGGCGCGGTCCAGGCTCAGGTAGCCCAGGCCCAGCTGCTGCAGCGTGCGCAGCCGCGCCACCACGCCCTCTGCCAGGCGCCGCGCCGCCAGTTGCTTCTCTTCCGAGAGCGCGGCGCCGGGCTGGGCGCGGAAGTCGCCCTGGGCGATGGGCTCCAGCAGCGCCGCCACCTGGTCCAGGGGCAACTGCGCCAGCGCGCCTATGTCCACCCCGCCGAAGGTCACCGCCAGCGCCTCGGCCTTGAGCCGCTTGCCGCCGCACGCCGGGCACGGCCGGCCCTCCATGAAGCGCGACACGCGCCTTCTCATCAGGGCGCTCTGGGTGCTGGCGAAGGTGTGCAGCACGTAGCGCCGCGCGCCGGTGAAGGTGCCCATGTAGCTGGGCTCCTGCTTGCGCTTGAGCGCGATGCGGGTCTCGGCGGGGGTGAGGCCGGCGTACACCGGCGCCGTGGGCGTTTCCTCGGTGAAGAGAATCCAGTCGCGGTCCTTCTTCGGCAGGTCGCGCCAGGGCCGGTCGACGTCGTAGCCCAGGGTGACGAGGATGTCGCGCAGGTTCTGCCCGTGCCAGGCCGGCGGCCAGGCGGCGATGGCCTTTTCGCGGATGCTCAGCGACGGGTCCGGCACCATCAGCGCCTCGGTCACCTCGTACACGTGGCCCAGGCCGTGGCAGGCCGGGCAGGCGCCCTGGGGTGTGTTCGGCGAGAAGTCCTCGGCGTACAGCAGCGGCTGGCCCGGCGGGTAGGTGCCGGCGCGCGAATACATCATCCGCACCAGGCTGGACAGGGTGGTCACGCTGCCCACCGAGGAGCGCGCGTTGCTGGCGCCGCGTTGCTGCTGCAGCGCCACCGCTGGCGGCAGGCCGTCGATGGCGTCGACGTCCGGCACGCCCACCTGGTCGATCAGGCGCCGGGCATAGGGCGCCACCGACTCGAAGTAGCGCCGCTGCGCCTCGGCATACAGGGTGCCGAACGCCAGCGAGGACTTGCCGGAACCCGACACGCCGGAGAACACCACCAGCGCATCGCGCGGGATGGCGACATCCACGTCCTTGAGGTTGTGCTCGCGCGCGCCGCGCACTTCGACGAAACCGCTGGCGCCGGGGGCGCCGGCCGGGGGCTTGCTGTGGGGCATGGGGACGGACTCGGGGCTCTGTTGGCCAGGAGTATGCCTGAGGAGGCCCGCGCTGACCGAGGGCCTCTATCAGGTGGCCGGCCGCCCCGGCGGCGCCGTCAGGCCTCGCGGTAGGTGCCCTTCTGCTTGGCGGCGTGGGTGGCCAGGGCGTCCATCAGCGGCGGCGACAGGCAGTCATAGGGCTCCAGGTTGAGTTCGCGCAGGCGCTGGCGGATGGCGTCCATCTGCGCCGGCGGGGTGCCGCCCTCGATCACCGAGGAGACGAAGGCGGCGAAGCCCGGCGCCGACCAGCCCTCCTGCGGGGACAGTTCGGTATGCACGAAGTCCAGGCCGTAGAAGGCATGCGCCTGGTTCTCGATGCGCCCGAACAGGTGCGCGCCGCACTCGCGGCAAGCGTGGCGCTGGATGACGGCGCTCTCGTCGACGACCTGCAGCTTCTCGGGGTGGGCCACCACGCTGACCTTGTCCCGCGGCACCACCGCCACCACCGAGAAGATCGCCCCCGCGGGCTTCCAGCACTTGGTGCAGCCGCAGGCGTGGTTGTGCAGCGTCTGGGCTCCCACCGCGACCTCCACCTTGTCGGTCGCGCACAGGCATTGCAGGGTGCCGCCGGCGAAGCCGGGCTGTTCCGGGCGGATGCCGTTGTCCAGCGAGGGGTGAATGTGAATCGCGCTCATGGGGTTGACCTCCTGGCGTTCGCTGCGCCAGGGCCGGCACGACGACATGCCGCGCCGCGAAGCCCTGGCGGTCGAAATGGGTGGCGCGAGGCGTGGACGGTGAGTCCACGGCAGCGGAAACCGTAGGATGGGTTGAGCGAAGCGATACCCATCACCATGGTCCGATGGGTTTCGCAAGCTCAACCCATCCTACGAAAAGCGCTTCGGCATAGCCTGCAGCATAGTTGCCCGGCAGCGGAACCGTAGGATGGGTTGAGCGAAGCGATACCCATCGCCATGGCCCGATGGGTTTCGCAAGCTCAACCCATCCTACGAAGAGCGTCTCGGCATGGCCTACGCCTCGCCGCCGGCCACCAGGCGGATGCTGTCGCGCCCGCCGCGCTTGGATTCGTACAGCGCCGCGTCGCCCTGCTCGATCAGCGCCGCCAGGCTGGCCGGCGGCCGGTCGAACAGGCTGGCGCCTATGCTCAGGGTCACCGCCTCGGGCGTGGCGAAGGCCTGCGCGGCGGCCCGGTGGAACTGCTCGCGCAGCGCGCTGCCCAGCGCCACGACACGCTCGTCGGTCACGTCGCCGAGCAGGATGACGAACTCGTCGCCGCCCAGCCGGGCCGCGAGCGCGCCCCCGGGCAGCAGCGCGCGGATCATCTCGCTCAGCATGACCAGCAGCCGGTCGCCGGCAATGTGGCCGTGCAGGTCGTTGACCAGCTTGAAATTGTCGATGTCGATCAGCAGCAGCGCGCCCGGCCGCGCGCTGCAGACCTCCTCCAGCAACCGCGGCGCGCGCACTTCCAGGGCGCGGCGGTTGTACAGCGCGGTCAGCGGATCGCGGGCGGCCAGCCGGGCCATGCGCAACAGGACCAGGGTCGAGCCCACGGCGATGGTGGAAAAGCCCGCGCTCCAGAACAGCAGCGAGGGTTCGCGAACGTTGCGCCACTCGATCGCCAGGTACAGGGCAGCCGCCGCTGCCAGGGCGATCGAGAGGGTCAACATCGTGGGAGGATCGAGCGCCATGACTTCTGGACGGGGCTGCCTGGACGGTGGGGGGCGGATTCTAAGCGTTCGCGGCGTTTTTTCGCAGGGCCTTTCCCGCCCTGTCGACGGGAAGCCCGCTCCCACGCGCATAGCCGCTTCGCCGGGTCACGCTGGCGAGGCCGCACCTGTCCCGCGGCCCCGGCCAGGGGTCAGAACCGATCCAACCTGTAGGCGTCGAGCCCCGGCAGGCCGTGCGGCGCATTGCCCGTTGCCGGCACGGTTGCCAGCCGGGCGACATGCTCGGCGGTGATCGCCGCCTGGGTCAGGCCCAGGTGCTGGTGGCCGAAGGCGAGCAGCACCCTGCCCTCGCACACCCGGTCGATGATCGGCAGCGAGTCCGGCAGCGACGGGCGCATGCCCATCCAGGGCGTGGCCGCCTCGGCGCTCAGGTCGCGGCCGAACAGGCCCTTGCTGAGCCGGTGCAGTTGCCAGGCGCGCTCCATACTCGGCGGGCTTTCGAGGCCGGCGAACTCCACGGTGCCGGCCAGCCTCAGGCCGTCGGCCATGGGCGTCATGATGAACCGGCGTTCCAGCGAGGTGACGGCGAACGGCAGGCGATCGTGCTCGTGGGGCAGCATCAGGTGATAGCCGCGCTCGGTGTCCAGGGGTACCTTGCGGCCGGTCAGCGCCGCGGTGAGCCCGGCCGAGTGGGCGCCGCAGGCGATCAGCACCTGGCGGGCCCGCAGGCCGCCTTCCGCCGTGGCCAGCGCCACGCCGTCCTGCCGCAGTTGCCCGCCGAGAACCTTGCGCTGGAGGAACTGCACGCCCAGGGCACGGGCGGCGTCCACCAGTTCGCGGACCACGAGGTAGGGGTCGATGAAATGCCCCGTGCGCGGAAAGAACAGCCCGCCCAGCAGGCGCTCGCTGAGTTGCGGGGCGGCGGCGCGCACGGCCTGGGCGGGCCAGAAGTCGACCGGCACCGCCTGCTGGCGCATGCGCGCCTGCAGCGCGTCCAGCGCCTGGCGCGACTCGGCGCGCTCGAACACCAGCAAGGAACCGTCCTCCTTCAACAGGCCGGGGCGCCCGATGGCCGCCAACATCCGCCGCCAGGCCTCCAGGCTGCCCTCGTTGAGCGCGCGGATACCGGCGACGGTGCGGCGGAACGGCGCCGGGCGCAGGTTCAGCAGCAGCCGCACGAACCATGGCAGAGCATGCGGCAGGTACTTCCAGTCCAGGCGTAGCGGGCCCATGGGGTCCATGAGCATGGCCGGCAGGCGCCTGAGGATCGACAGGTCGGCGATGGGGAACACCTGCTCGGTGGCCAGGTGCCCGGCATTGCCGAACGAGGCACCCTGCCCCGGCGCCTGCTGGTCGACGACCTGCACCCGCAGCCCCTGGCGCGCCAGTTGCAAGGCGCAGGCGACGCCGACGATGCCGGCGCCGATCACGGCGATGTCCGCCTGGGGTTGCGGGCCGTTCGAAGCCTGGACGTCACGCATGTTCCCGGGCTTCCCTCTGGCCATCGAGCAGGCGGCGCAACTGCAGCGGGTTGCCGTGGCGCAGCGCGGCGGGCAGCAGGGCGTCGGGGAAGTCCTGGTAGCAGACCGGGCGCAGGAAACGCAGGATGGCCGCGGTGCCGACCGAGGTGGTGCGCGTATCCGAGGTGGCCGGGAAGGGGCCGCCATGGACCATGGCATCGCACACCTCCACGCCAGTCGGCCAGCCGTTGACCAAGAGGCGACCGGCCTTGCGCTCCAGGGTCGGCAGCAGCGCACGGGCGCTGTCCAGGTCGGCCTCGTCGAGGTGCAAGGTCGCGGTTAGCTGGCCTTCCAGGTGCTCGGCGACCTGGCGCACCTGCTCGTCGTCGGCGCACTCCACGATCAGCGACGCGGCGCCGAACACCTCGGCCTGCAACGCCGGCTCGGCGAGGAACGCCTGCGCCCGGGTCGCGAACAGATGGGCCTGGCCCTGGTTGGGCCCCTCGCCTTCCAGGCCCTTCGCCAGGACACGCGCCTGGGCCTGCCCGGCCAACGCAGCGACGCCGGCTTCGAAGGCCTGGAAGATCCCCGGCGTCAGCATGGTCTGCGCCGGGCTGCGCCGCACCCGCTCGGCGGCCGCGGCGATGAAGCGCTCCAGCGCCGGCCCCTGGCGGGCGACCACCAGGCCCGGGTTGGTGCAGAACTGGCCGGCGCCCTGGGTCAGCGAGGCGACGAAGCCCTGCGCCAACGCCTCGCCGCGCGCCTGCAGGGCCGCGGGGAAGAGGAACACCGGGTTGATCGAACTCATCTCCGCATACACCGGGATCGGCTCCGGGCGGGCCTGGGCCACCCGGCACAGGGCCAGGCCGCCGCTGCGCGAGCCGGTGAAGCCCACCGCCTTGATGCGCGGGTCGGCCACCAGGGCAGTGCCGACCTCGCGGCCGGAGCCGAACAGCAGCGAGAAGACGCCATCCGGCAAGGCGCACCTGGCCACAGCGCGGGCCACGGCGCGCCCCACCAGTTCGCTGGTGCCGGGGTGGGCGCCATGGGCCTTGACCACCACCGGGCAGCCAGCGGCCAGGGCCGAGGCGGTATCGCCGCCGGCAACGGAGAAGGCCAGCGGGAAGTTGCTGGCGCCGAACACGGCCACCGGTCCCAGCGGCACCTGGCGCTGGCGCAGGTCCGGGCGCGGCAGCGGCTGGCGCTCGGGCAGCGCCCTGTCCACCCGCACGTCCAGCCACTCGCCGGCGCGCACGGTGCGGGCGAAGGTGCGCAACTGCTGGCAGGTGCGGCCACGCTCGCCCTGGATGCGCTGGCGCGGCAGGCCGGTCTCGGCCATCGTGCGCTCGATCAGTTGCTCGCCCAGGGCCTCGATCTCCTCGGCGATGGTTTCAAGGAAGCCGGCGCGCGCCTCCAGGGAGGTTTCGCGGTAGCGGTCGAAGGCGGCCCAGGCCAGGGCGCAGGCCTGCTCCACCTGCTCGCCGGTGCCGCCGGCATAGGGCGGCTGGAGGGGTTCATTGGTGGCCGGGTCGATGGCCCGGGTCGCCTCGCGGCGCCCGGCGACCGCCTGCTGGCCGATCAGCATGCTGCCTGTCAGGTTCATGGTGCGTCCTGGATCAAGAAAGTGGGCCCCCTGCGCGACGCCCGTCGCGCAGGGGGCGGATCGCGGCGGGGCATCGGGCCCCGCCGCCGGCCGGTTCAGGCGAGGTTCTGCTCGGCCGACCAGTTGGCGTACCACTGGCGGAACAGCGCGTACTGGTTCTCGGCGTAGCGGCGCTGGGCCTCGCTGAGCACGTCGGTTTCGTTGAAGTGCAGGCTGTATTCCCTGTCGCCGTTGAGCACCATCAGGTGCTTGTAGTACAGCACCAGGTCGCAACCCTCGTCGAAGGAGGAAAGCACCGCCAGCGCCGCCTCCAGCTCGCCGGCCAGGCGGCGCGCCTTGACGTCGCCCTTGGCGGCCTGCCTGCTCAGGGCCACCAGTTGCAGCACTTCGCGCGGCAGGGCATTACCGATGCCGGTGATGGCTCCGGTGGCGTTGCAGTTGACGAAACCGTGGACCACCTGGGTGTCGACACCGACCATGAGCGTCACCTCGTCGTCCTGGGAGGTGATGTTCTCGGCCGCGTAGCGCAGGTCGGCGCCGCCGCCGAACTCCTTGAAGCCGATCAGGTTGGGGAACTCGCGGCGCAGTTCGAAGAACAGGTCGGCGCGGGTGGCGAAGCCGTAGTAGGGGCTGTTGTAGATCACCGCCGGCAGTTCCGGGGCGGCCGCGAGGATGGCGGAGAAGTGGGCCTTCTGCGCGGCCGGCGAGGCGCCGCGGGAGAGCACGCGGGGAATCACCATCAGGCCGTGGGCGCCGACCCTGGCGGCATGCGCCGCGTGGGACACCGCCTCGCGGGTGTTGACCGCGCCGGTGCCGACGATGGTCGGCACGCCGGCGGCCACCAGGCGCGCCACGCCCTCCTGGCGCTCGGCCTCGGTGAGCAGCGGCCAGTCACCCATGGAGCCGCAGTACACCACCGAGCTCATGCCGACGTCGATCAGCTCGCGGCCCTTGGCGACCAGGGCGTCGAAGTCCGGCTTGCGCTGGGCGGTGCAGGGGGTCATCAGCGCGGGGATGCAGCCGGTGAAGATGTTGTCGCTCATTGTTCGGGCTCCTTGAAGCACTCGTTCGGGTAGGGAAAAACGGCGTGGGGGCTCAGATGCCCCACGCGAAGGGGTCCTGTTCGTCGATCAGCAGGGTGCTGTCGGCGGTCATGTAGGCGCGGCCGGTGATGAACGGGCGGATGCGCTCGCCTTCCCATTCGTAGCGGCCTTCGAAACGGCTGCCGGTGATGCCGGCCTGCACCCAGGCCTGCCCGGGGGCCAGCTTGCCGTCGGCGGCCAGGCACGCCAGCTTGGCGCTGGTGCCGGTGCCGCAGGGCGAACGGTCGTAGGCCTTGCCCGGGCACATGACGAAGTTGCGGCTGTCGGCCTCCTCGTCGTCGGCGAACAGCTCGACGTGGTCGATCGGCGCGCCGCCTTCGCCGTGGATGCCCTGGGCCTCCAGGGCCTGGAGCAGCGCCCAGGTGAAGTCGGTCAGCGCCTCGACGTTGTCCAGCGCCAGCCGCTGGCCATGCTCGGATACCAGGAAGAACCAGTTGCCGCCCCAGGCGATGTCGCCGTACACCCGGCCATGGCCGGGCACCTCCACCGGCACCTGCCGGCGGTAGCGGTAGGCCGGCACGTTGCCGATGGTGACGGCGCCGTCCTCGTGCAGGGTGGCGCTGACCGGGCCCACCGGGGTGTCGATCTTGTGCACGCCCGGGCCGATCAGCCCCAGGTGCTGCAGCGAGGCGACCAGGCCGATGGTGCCGTGGCCGCACATGTTCAGGTAGCCGGCGTTGTTGAAGAAGATCACCCCGCAGGTGGCGTCCGCCGACACCGGCTCGCAATACAGCGCGCCCACCAGCACGTCGTTGCCGCGCGGTTCCAGCAGGCAGGCGCGGCGCCAGTGGTCATGCTGCTCGCGCAGGGCGTTGCGCTTCTCGGCCAGGCTGGCGCCGGCCAGCTCGGGGAAGCCTTTCATCACCAGGCGGGTGGGTTCGCCGCCGGTGTGGGAGTCGATGATGTGTACGCGTTTCATGTAGCCGTCCAGTAAGAGAGCCCGAAGGCGTTGAGGGCGCGGGCCGTCAGGACGAAGCCTGGGCGTAGCCGCCCAGGGGGCGCTGGTCGCCGGCCACGTCGGCCTCGGCGTCGCTTTCATCGTCGCCGCTCAGGCGAACCAGGTGGGCAGGCACGCCGGTGGCCGCGCCCCAGTAGTAGATGCCCATGGCGCAGGCGGCCACGGCCAGGGTGTCGAACGGGTGGCCGAGCACGCCGATGCCACCGAAGCTGCCGAGCCAGGACAGCACGATGGTCACGGCATAGAAGCCGATCAGCCAGGCCGAGGAGCGCACCTGCTGGCGCAGGTCCAGGTGGCGGGTCGGCACGAAGCGGCCGCACAGCAGGTACACCACGAACATCAGCATCTGCAGGCCGAGCAGCCAGGACACCGTGCCCCAGCCCGACCAGTAGACGATCAGCGCGGCGATGATGAAGGACAGCGGGCCGAGCACGCCCATGCCCTTGACCAGGAACGGGCGCGGCATGCCGGGCGCGCTGCGGCGCAGGGCGGCCACCGAGACCGGCGCCACGGCGTAGCTGAGCACCAGCGCGGCCGACACCACGTTGATCAGCGCTTCCCAGGAGGGGAACGGTAGGGTCCAGAACACCGACAGGCCGAAGGTCAGCCACAGCGCCGGGCGCGGGATGCCGGACTTCTCGTCGACGCGGGTGAACAGCTTGAAGAAGGTCCCGGTCTGCGCCCAGCCATAGATCACCCGCGGGGTGGCGTTCATGTAGATGTTGCCGCAGCCGCTGGGGGATATCACCGCATCGGCCACCACCAGGTAGGCCAGCCAACCCACCCCAAGGGCCAGGGCAATGTCGCGGTAAGGCAGGGCCAGTTGCCTGGACACGCTGGCCCAGCCGTTGGCCAGCATTTCCGTGGGCACGCCGCCGAGGAAGGCCGTTTGCAGCAGCACGTAGATGGCCGTGGAGAGCAGCACGGAAAGGATCAGCGCGAAGGGGATGGTGCGCTGCGGGTTCTTCACCTCGCTGGCCACCGAGATGATCGGCGTCAGCCCCAGGTAGGCGAAGATGACGCCACCGGCGGAAACCGCCATCTCCACGCCCGACAGGCCGAAGGGCGCGAAGCCCTGGGCCGAGAAGTTCTCCGGCTTGAAGAAGCAGAACAGCACGCCGATGACCAGCAGCGGCACGATGAACTTGAACATGCTGATCAGGTTGTTGGCCTTGGCGAAAGTCTTCACGCTGCGGTAGTTGAGCAGGAAGAACAGACAAAGCAGGCCGAACTGCACCAGCCAGCCGATGGCCGTGGGGTCGCTGGAGCCGGACTTGGTCAGCCCGGGGAACCAGGCGGCCGCGTACTGGCGGGAGGCGACGACCTCGATCGCCACCAGGCTGGAGAAGGCGATCAGGGTGATGAAGCCCATCAGGTAGCCCAGCAGCGGGCCGTGCGAGTACACCGGGTAGCGCACCACGCCACCGGCGCGCGGCAGGGCCGCCCCCAGCTCGCAGTAGACGATGCCCAGCAGCAGCACGGCGAACCCGCCCAGCAGCCAGGAGAAGATCCCTGCCGGGCCGGCGATGGCGGAAACGTGGCTGGCCGCGAACAACCAGCCGGAGCCGAAGATGGCTCCCAGCCCGATAAACGTAAGGTCCATCAACGAGAGTTGCTTCTTGAACTTGCCTGACATGGCGTTGCCTTCTTGTGCGTTGTTGGATAGGCAGATGCATTGCCACTCGACGCTGCGCTCCGGGTGCTGCCCGCAGGGACGAGTCGGCCGGCGGCAACCGCTTGTTCTATGAAGTTCGGCTGCACGCATTGGCCATAGAGTGGACCGGGGCGGCGCCGGCGCGCTTGATGGTTTTCTTCAGCACGAATGACGAAATCGGCACAATTGCCCCGCTCGTCCGCGCCTGGATCACGCCGCCTCTGCATACCCTCGACAGGCTGCGAGCCTTGCGGCAAGCTGCCCTGCAGCTTGTTGCCAGGCGGCTTTCGGGAGGCTGGAAACCATGTCGCAGAACGTGCTCGCCATGCTGTGCCAGGGGCATGAACTGCAGCGCCCGGAGAGCATGGAGGCGTTGCTGGCCAGCGTGTCGATGCTGCTGCCGATGCTGGACGTGATCCCCAATGCCGCGATCTTCATCAAGGACACCCAGGCGCGCTACGTCATGGCCAACCGCACGCTGGTCCAGCGCTGCGGCCTGAAGCAGTTGCAGCCGCTGCTGGGCAAGACCAGCGCCGAGGTGTTCCCGGCGCAACTGGGGCCGGGCTATACCGAGCAGGATCGCCGCGTGCTGGAACACGGCCAGGTACTGGAAGACAAACTGGAACTGCACCTGTACGGCAGCCGCGAGCCGGGCTGGTGCCTGACGCACAAGCGGCCGCTGTACAACCGCGACGGCGAGATCATCGGCCTGGTGGGCATCTCGGTGGACCTGCAGTCGGCCAGCGCCACCCACCCGGCCTACCAGCGCCTTGCCGCGGTGGACGAATACATCCGCGCGCACTTCCACCAGCCCATCAGCCTGGACGAACTGACGCGCATCACCGACCTCTCCGTGGCCCAGCTCGAGCGCTACTGCAAGCGCGTGTTCCACCTGACGCCACGGCAGCTGATCCACAAGGTGCGCCTGGAGCACGCCCACCGGCTGCTGCACACCGACCTGCCGATCACCGAAGTCGCCCTGCAGTGCGGCTATACCGACCACAGCGCGTTCAGCCGGCAGTTCAAGCAACTGACCGGTTTCACTCCGCGGCAATACCGCCAGGCGACCGGCCTCGAAGACTAGCGGGCTCGCCGCCGCTCCCCCGCCCGGCAACGAACGTCGGAAGCCGAAACCCGGCGACGGCCCGGCTGCTATTTTTCACGACGGACTTCCGAACCTTCGATTCCAGAGGAGATGCAGCATGGACCAGTTCACCGGCGGTTGCCTGTGCGGCAACGTCCGCTTCGTGGCCTCGGGGCGCCCCTACCGGGTCGGCCTCTGCCACTGCCTCGACTGCCGCAAGCACCATGGCGCGCTGTTCCACGCCTCGGCGATATTCCCCGAAGCCGCGGTAAGCATCGAGGGCGAAACCCGCGACTACGCGGGGCGCTTCTTCTGCCCGCGCTGCGGCTCGCCGGTGTTCCTGCGCAGCGCCGACGAGGTGGAAGTGAACCTGGGCGCCCTGGATGCCCCGGACCAGTTCGTGCCGACCTACGAACTCTGGACCCTTCGCCGCGAATCCTGGCTGCCGGCGTTCCCGCTGGCCAGGCACTACGAGCGCGACCGCGAGGGCACCGGCCGCTTCGAGGAGTAGGCGGCCACACCCACAGCACAACGGACGAAAAACGCAGCCCACGGACAATTCGCGCCGTGATTTTCCCGGCGCCACGAACTGTAATATCCCGGTTCGCAACGATGCCGATAGTAGCCCCGCCAACCCGCTCGAAGAGGCTACATCGTGCTGCATCGTGTTCTGTTCTCCCTGTCCGCCCTCAGCCTGTCCATCGCCGCCCACGCCGCCGAGACCTATACCCTCGACACCCCGCGGCTGACCGGCATGGACAACTTCCGCGACATCGCCGGAACCACCACCGCCTACACCACCGCCAACGACGGCACCATGCGCTCCGGGGTGTTCTACCGCTCCAACGCGCTGACGCCCACGGCCTCGGACCTGACCACGCTCGATGGCCTGGGCATCAGCAACGTTTTCGACCTGCGCACCGCCAGCGAAATCGCCGCTACGCCCGACACCCTGCCCGCCGGCGCCGCCTACCGCAACATCGACATCATCGGCAGCACCACCTCCGGGGCGAACGTCACCAACATCTCCTTCGGCAGCGCCGCCGAGGCGGTGGCGATGATGGAAGAAACCAACCGCGCCTTCGTCAGCGACGCGGGCATGCGCAGCCAGTTCGCCGAGCTGTTCAACGAACTGGCCGTGGCCGACGGCGCCGCCCTCTTCCACTGCACCGCCGGCAAGGACCGCACCGGCTGGACCGCCGCCGTGCTGCTGAGCATCGCCGGGGTGGACAACGCCACCATCATGGCCAACTACCTGGCCACCAACGACTACACCGCCCAGCGCATCGCCGCGACCCTGGCGGCGCTGCCGCCGAGCATGGCCGCCATCTACGCGCCCCTGCTCGGCGTGCAGGCCAGCTACCTGCAGGCCGGCCTGGACGAAGTGGTGGCCCGGTACGGCAGCATGGACAACTACCTCAAGCAAGGCCTGGGCCTGTCCCAGGAAACCCTCTACGTGCTGCGCGGCAAGATGGTCTACTACAACAGCCTGCCCGGCATGGAAGGCCTGGCCGGCAACGCCGCCGCCGGCGCGCAACTGCTGCAGCAACTGCAGAACAGCAGCCTCTCCGGCGCCTACAGCGCCTACAACTACTACCTGCAATCGGCCATCGACGCCGGCAGCCTCGGCGGCGTCGAGTCCACCGTCGGCGGCCAGGCCCACGCCGATGCCGCCAGCTACCTGCTGCGCCAGGACGCGCTGATCGACAGGGCCGCCGCGCCCTTCGCCAGCGGCACCGACCTCAAGCCCGGCCAGCGCCGCCTGTGGAGCACCGCCCTGGCCGGCTACCAGGGCAACGACGGCTCGTCCCAGGCTGCCAGCAGCAACGAGCACACCCAGGGCCTGATGGTCGGCCTGACCCAGCGCTTCAGCGAGCAGCTCAGCGCCAACGCCGGCTTCGGCTACAGCCGCGGCAGCGTCGGCGGCGCGGGTGGCGAGGTGGACACCGACCTGACCTTCCTCCGCGCCGGCGCGCGCTTCGCCCCGGGCAGCCTGGAGCAGGGCCTGTTCGTCGACGCCGACCTGAACACCGGCTGGCTCGACTACGACAGCAAGCGCGAGCTGGGCGGCGGCCTGGGCACCGCCAAGGGCGACAGCCACGGCACCCTCAGCGGCGCCGGCGTGGCGCTGGGCTACCGCATCCCGGTGCGCGACGCGATCCTCGAACCGAGCCTGGGCCTGCGCATCAGCCACCTGGACCTGTCCGGCTTCCAGGAAAAAGGCAGCGAACTGGCCCTGGACGTCGACGGCATCGAGCAGACCCGCCGCAGCGCCGTCGCCAACCTGAAGGTGAGCTTCATGCCCATCGCCCTGAGCGGCGGCTGGCAACTGGTGCCGGGCCTGGACCTGGGTTACGACCACGCGCTGGGCGACTACAAGGTCGACAGCGAAGGCCACCTGCTGGGCCTGGACGTCGCCCAGCGCGCCGCCTTCGACAACCGCGACCAGTTCAGCGGCGCGGTGAACGTCATGGCCAGCCTCGGCGACCTGAGCCTGGGCGCGGAAGTCGGCGCCCTGAGCGGCAGCGGCAGCCATGGCTACAGCGGCAGCCTCAAGGCCAGCTACCAGTTCTGACCGCCCGCCCCTGCCCGGCCGACTGGCCGGGCATCGCTAATGGCGGATGCCCTTGCGCACATCCGCCGGGCTCAGCCCGAAGGCGCCCTGGAAGTACTGGCAGAAGCGGCCGACGTTGCTGAAGCCCAGGCCCAGGGCGATTTCGCTGACCGAGGGCGAAGCGTCCTGGCGCAGCGCGTCGTACGCCCGCTCCAGGCGGACCTGGCGCTGGTAGGCGACGATGGAGCAGCCGACGAAGCGCCGGAAGCCCTCCTGCAAGGCGCGCAGGCTGACGTTCGTCAGCGCCGCCAGCTCGCCGCCGCTGACCAGGGCGTCGGGGTGCTCGCGGATGTATTCCACGGCCAGCTTCACGTGGCGCGGCGCAATCAGCGGCCCCGGCCGGCGCAGCGCCTCGCTGTAGTTGTGCGGCCAGGCTTCCAGCACCGAATCCACCAGCATCTCCTGCAGGCGGGCGGGCATCAGCGCGCTGGAACTGGCCAGAGCGTCGAACTCCGCACCGGTGGCCATGCCGACGATCGCCTTGATCCCCTGGAAGGCTTCCACCTTCAAGTCCACCACCGGCTGGAAGCGCACCGGGCGCACCACCGGGCGGCCGAGCAGCGTGGCGAGCCGCCTGGCGAACAGCCCGCGGCGCACCGACAGCCCATACTGCGCATGGCCGTCGCCGAAGCCCACCGAGCGCACCGCGGCCTTCTCGATGGCCAGGCCGACCTGGGGCACGCCCACGGTCTCGCTCGCCTGGTTGAACACGATGCGCCCGGCGGTGGGAAAGACGAAGGTGATCTCGTCATCCATGTCGGGCAGCGCGGTGAGGAAGTCGCCGCGAAAGCTCAGGCGCCGGAAGCTGACGCCCTCGTAGCGCCCGTATACGCCGGCGATGGCGACCTTGCGCCGCAGGGGCGGAAGGCCGGAATAGAGATCGCCGAACATCCGCGTGAACAGCGCGCCGAACTCGTCGGCGTGCATATCCTCGGAACGGATGAGAAACGGTCTGCGCGAAGTACCTGTGTCCACCGTCCTGCCCCATCTGCCGGCAATGCCAGGAAGCCGCCCGCACCGCGGCGGGCAGCATGCGGGCGCCAGGGTAGCGGCCGCGGATTACAACGATGTGATACCGCGCCCTCCTCCCAAAGTCCGCCCCTGCAGCATGAGCGAGCATGGCTTTTCGTAGGATGGGTTGAGCTTGCGAAACCCATGCGGTTGCGCTGATGGGTATCGCTTCGCTCAACACCATCCTACGACGACGTTTCTCCTGCACCCGTAGGAGCGGACTCCATCCGCGATTGCGCCGAACGGCCTAATGGGAAGACACATACACCCCCTCCCCATGCACCGGCGGAATCGCAAAACTCTCCCGCATCCGCCGCGCCTCCGCCTGCGGCGAACGCCCGAACAACCGCTTGAACTCCCGGTTGAACTGCGACGGGCTGGCGTAGCCCACGGCATGGCTGGCGGCCTGCGCTGTCATGCCCTGGCGCACGATCAGCAGCCGCGCCTGGTGCAACCGGGTGCACTTCACGTACTGCATGGGCGAGGTCTGGGTGATCGCCTTGAAATGGCTGTGGAACGAAGGAACGCTCATGCCGGCCTCCTCGGCCAGCTGCGGCAAGTCGAGCGGCTGCGCGTAATCGGTGTGGATGCGCCGCAGCGCCCTGGCGATCCGCCCGAACCGCCCCTGCATGGCCAGCGCCGCGCGCATGGCGGTGCCCTGGGCGCCGGTCAGCACGCGGAAATACAGCTCGCGCAGCAAGGCCGGGCCGAGCACCGTCGCCTCCAGCGGGTTGTTCAGCGCCGCCAGGAAGCGCAGGACGGAAGCGGCGAGCGCGTCATCCATGGGGCTCGACATCATGCTGCGCGGCGCCTCCTTCGGCGAGGGCGCCTGCTGCTGGTCGATCTGGATCATCAGCTCGGCGGCGAGCTGAAAATCCAGGTGCAGGTAGATGGCCAGCAGCGGGCGCTCGGCCGTCGCGTCCGTTTCCATGGTGAAGGGCACGGGCACTGCGACGGCCAGGTAATGCTGCTCGTCGTACACATACACCTGATCGCCGAAATACCCGCGCTTGTAGCCCTGGCACACGATCACGATGCCGGGGTCGTAGAGCACGGGCGTCCGCGCCAGGGGCCGGTCCGACCTCAGGATGCGCACGCTGGCCAGCGACGTGAGGTTGTACCCCTCGTTGGGGGCCAACGCCTCTAGCAGGGCGACCATGCGTTCCCGCTCCGGGGGATGATGTCGGTTCATAGGATTAGGCAATAAAGTCAGAAGATGCGGTCTCTGAAACAGGCCGGCGGATAAGTATTGTGCGCTCATCCCCACTGAAATGGAGCCACCGCCATGTCACCTCACAAAACCTTGTTGATCACCGGAGCCAGCAGCGGCTTCGGGCTGGCCCTCGCCCAGGAGGCCTTGGCGGACGGACACCGCGTGGTGGGCACCGTCCGCAGCGAACAGGCCAGGGTTGCGCTCGAAGCCCTGGCCCCCGGCCGGGCGCTGGGGCGCCTGCTGGACGTGACCGACTTCGCGGCCATCGAGCCGCTGGTCGCCGAGATCGAAAAGACCGTCGGCCCGCTGGATGTGCTGGTGAACAGCGCCGGCTACGGTCACGAAGGCATTCTCGAAGAATCCCCGCTGGCGGAAATGCGCCGGCAGTTCGACGTGAACGTGTTCGGCGCCGTTGCGATGATGAAGGCGGTGCTGCCATACATGCGTCAGCGGCGCCGCGGCCATATCCTCAACATCACCTCGATGGGTGGCTTCATCACCCTGCCCGGCATTGCCTACTACTGCGGCAGCAAGTTCGCCCTGGAGGGCATATCAGAAGTGGTGGGCAAGGAGGTCGAAGGCTTCGGCATCGCCGTGACCGCCGTCGCGCCCGGCTCCTTCCGCACCGACTGGGCTGGCCGCTCCATGGTCCGCAGCCCCCGCAGCATCGCCGACTACGACGCACTCTTCGACCCCGTGCGCCAGGCGCGCCAGGAAAAAAGCGGCAAGCAGTTGGGCGACCCAAGGAAAGCGGCCAGGGCCATGCTGGAAGCGATAGCCTCGGCGAATCCCCCGGCCCACCTGCTGCTGGGCAGCGATGCACTCGGCCTGGTGCGCCAGAAACTGGGAGCGCTGGAAAAGGAAATAGCGGCCTGGGAAGCCACCACCCGCTCCACGGATGGATGAGGCGTCGGCCTGCACGCGAATCGCGGACAGAGTCCGCTCCTACCCCTTCCGGCAGATATGACATGGGTTGAGCGAAGCGATACCCATCACCACGACCGCATGGGTTTCGCCAAGGCTCAACCCATCCTACGAAGAGCGCCTCGGCGCGGCCTGCAAGACAGTCGCTGCTACAGGTTGACGCCGAACCTCCCGCCCGCGCCGGACAGCCCCCTCTCCCGCTTGCGGGAGAGGGTTGGGGAGCGGGCGCTCTTGAACCCGACGCCCAAGCCACCGGTAAACCCCATTCGCGAGCAAGCTCGCTCCTACGCCGCCCCACCCACGCCATTCCCCTGTAGGAGCGCGCCCTGCGCGCGAATCGCGGGTAGGGCCCGCTACGGTTCCAGGCAGCACGGCTTTTCGTAGGATGGCGTTGAGCGAAGCGATACCCATCAGCGCAACCGCATGGGTTTCGCAAGCTCAACCCATCCTACGAAGAGCGCCTCGGCGCAAGACTGCTGCTCCTACCGGCCAGCCACCAGAGCCTTCTCCCGCGCCAGCCCGTACAACTGCCGCGCCTCGCCCACCAGCGGCACCAGGGCGGAAGCCAGGCGCGACGTCTCGTGCACCAGCACGTCGCCGACGTCATGCACTTCCAGCACCCGCAACAGGTCCTCCAGCGCATTCAGCCGGCGTTCGGCCACATCGTAGATATGCTCCGCCGGCGCGGCGGTATCGACATAGAGCACGCCCTCGGACGCCTGGGCCTGCAACGCAACCAGCCTGCGATCAGCCATGGCGCACCTCCCGGGGGAAGGCGAAGGACGAATGGGACAACGGGGGATACACGACAGACACGAAGTGATACGGCATTTCCATTGCTCCTTAGTACGGAGGAAGGAGCCGCCAACCCGGGAATGGGTGGCGGATCGTGCGGGGTCGCAGTACCGGCTGTTCAAAGCAGTGCCCGGCCAGGCCGTAGCCTGCCCCACACGATCCGCCATAGCTGCACCAAGCAGCAGGCGCAAAAAAGCGCCTGTGCAAGGTGCGGTGGCGCTACGTGTGCTTTGAACAGTACCGGACTGCGATCCGGGCCACGGGATTGACCGTGGCGGAAGGGAATCTAGCGAGGGGGCTTGTAGGCTCACAAGGGAGAATGTGGGTGGGAAATTTCAGGAGAATCCATGAAGGCCAGGAGCGGGCCGGCGCCGGGCTCCTGGCCGGTGAAGGTGTGCAGCCCATCCGGGCGGGCCGGACCGTCAGTAATCCCAGAAGGCCGCAATCCAACGGAAGGCATCGCCGTCGACGGCCACCCGGCCAACGGAGGGGAACGGCAGGTGCGTGGCCACCAGCAGCTCGCCGCTGGCCGCCGCCTCCTGCATAAGACGGACGCGCACGCGCACCGATTCCTCGGGGTCGTGCTCGAAGCCGTTGTGCCAGTCGGGGTGATCGAAGGCCACCGGGAACAGGGCGTCGCCGGCGAAGGTCAGGCGCTCGCCGGCAGACGTGACATGGACCACGCTATGCCCCGGCGTGTGGCCGCCGGTGAGCCTGGCGACCACGCCCGGCGCCACCTCGTGCTCATCCTCGAAGGTATGCAGCTTGTCGCGGTATGCCTCCATGAACTGCCCGGCAGTCGCGCGCAGGACGTCCGGCACCGGCGCCGGCATGGAGGTGAGGGAGAAATCGGGCGCCGCCCAGAACGCCACCTCGGTGGCCGCGACGTGGATGCGCACATCCGGGCGCAGCCGGTTCTTCACCTCGTCGACGAGCAGCCCGCCGATATGGTCCATGTGCATGTGGGTGATCACCACGTCGGTCACCGACGCCAGGTCGATACCGGCCGCCTCCAGGCGCCGGGGGAACTGCCCGGCCCGCGGAAAACCGGGGAACTGCCCGCCCAGGCCGGCGTCGACCAGAATGGTCTGCTCGCCGCTGCGCACCACCAGCACGTTCAGGGCCCAGTCGAACGCCTCCGGGCCCAGGAACATGTCCTTGAACCAGGCCGCGCGGGCGGCCGGCTCGGCATTGGTGGACATGGTCGCGGTCGGCAGCGGCAGCACCCCATCGCTGACCACCAGCACGTCGATCTCGCCGACCCGCAGCGCATAGCGCGAAGGCACCAGCTCTTCCCTCTCCTGGTGTTGTGCATTCTTTGGGGCGGAATTCTTTTGGACGGAATAGTTCAGATGCATGTTCATGACGTTTCCTCGGAAGAAGTGGCCAATAACCTGGAAGTCGTTCCTTCGGGCTCGGCTGGGCGATAGGCAAGCACCGAAATGCAGGGCCGTTGCAGCGAATCGTCCGCTGTGAGTCCATGCTATTGAGGGGGACTTCCTGGCGCACTTCTCCATCGGGACGGCGGGGCCATACCTCTGTGGCGGGGGGATATACGAAGGTATTTCTATCAGTAGCCCAGCCCCGCCAGTATCTCCCCCACCGACTTGGCGGCCGGGCGCCCGTAGAAGGCCAGCAGGCGGTCGGCGCGGTTGGTGAAGAAGCCGTCCACGCCGGCCTCGGACAGGCGCTTGAAGTCCACGTCGGAATCCACCGCGTAGGAGCGAGCTTGCTCGCGAATGAACCCCGCAGCGGAATCTGTTCGCGAGCAAGCTCGCGCCTACAATGCGCCCACCTCCGAGCCCTCCTGTAGGAGATTCGCGCGCAGGGCGCGCTCCTACATTTATTGGCGCGCCATGGCTGATGCGGCGGCGCGCCGGGGGTCAAGGTCAAACGGCGGATACCCGCGAACGGTTATTCGCCCTACGCCTCGCCCACCCTTCAACCGCCCTTCTTGTCTTCCTCGTCCTCGGCCTTGATCTCTTCCAGGGCCAGTTCCAGGCCCCAGCTGGAGGCTTCCACCGCGGGCGCGGCCGGGGTTGCCGGCTGGGCGCTGGCGGCCTGGGTCTGGGCCGCGGCCGGGTTGTCCCGGTGCAGCTTGAGCTTCAGCCGCAGGTTGTTCGCCGAGTCGGCGTTCTTCACCGCCTCTTCCTCGCTGATCGCGCCTTCCACCGCCAGGTCGAACAGCGCCTGGTCGAAGGTCTGCATGCCCAGGGCGCGGGACTTGTCCATGATCTCCTTGATCGAACTGAAGTCGCCGCGCTTGATGATGTCGCTGATGGTCGCGGTGCCCAGCAGCACCTCCACCGCGGCGCGGCGCTTGCCGTCCTGGGTGCGCACCAGGCGCTGTGAAACGAAGGCCTTGAGGTTGTTGCCCAGGTCGTTGAGCAGTTGCGGCCGGCGCTCTTCCGGGAAGAAGTTGATGATGCGGTCCAGCGCCTGGTTGGCGTTATTGGCGTGCAGGGTGGAGATCGCCAGGTGCCCGGTGTCGGCGAAGGCCAGGGCGTGCTCCATGGTCTCGCGGTCGCGGATTTCGCCGATCAGGATCACGTCCGGCGCCTGGCGCAGGGTGTTCTTCAGCGCGGCGTGGAAGCTGCGGGTGTCCACCCCCACCTCGCGCTGGTTGATGATCGACTTGCGGTGCCGGTGCACGTACTCGATGGGGTCCTCGATGGTAATGATGTGCCCGCCGCTGTTGCGGTTGCGGTGGTCGATCAGCGCCGCCAGGGAGGTCGACTTGCCCGAGCCGGTGCCGCCGACGAAGAGCACCAGGCCGCGCTTCTCCATCACCACCTTGAGCAGCACCTCGGGCAGCTTCAGGTCTTCGAACAACGGGATGTCCAGCTTGATGTTGCGCGCGACGATGGACACCTCGTTGCGCTGCTTGAAGATGTTGATGCGGAAGCGCCCGACGCCGGCGACCGAGATCGCCAGGTTCATCTCCAGCTCGCGCTCGAATTCGGCCTTCTGTTCCTCGTCCATGATGGCGTCGGCGATGCGCGCCACGTCGCCGGCCTTCAGCGGTTCGCTGGACAGCGGCTTGAGCACGCCGTTGAACTTGGCGCAGGGCGGCGCGCCGGTGGAAAGGTAAAGGTCGGAACCGTCCTGGCTGGACAGGATCCGCAGCATCGCTTGGATTTCCATCTGTACTGCATCCGCACGCTAGGGGAGGCGCTGCCCACGACAGGCAAGCGCTTGTAGGAATAATCATCAGACTCTAGGTAGGCCGTCAGACAGGCACAATGCCAGCCCCGGAAAAATGCGATGTACGTCACTGCCTCGCGGGCGACCGAGCGGGAGTACAATCGGCCATTTCCTTCAGCCGAGAACCTTCCATGCCCGTCGCCATGGCCCGCCACATCCTGGTCAAGACCGCCGCCGAGGCCGAGCAGCTCAAGCAGCGCCTGGCCAAGGGGGAAGACTTCGCCGCCCTGGCGAAGAAGCACTCCACCTGCCCCTCCGGCAAGCGCGGCGGCGACCTCGGCGAGCTGCGCCCCGGGCAGTTAGTGCGCAGCGTCGACGCGGTGGTGTTCAAGAAGCCGCTGAACGTCGTCCACGGCCCGGTGAAAAGCCAGTTCGGCTACCATCTGGTGCAGGTCTATTTCCGCGACTGACGCCGGAGAACCCATGACGCCCGACCAGATCGCCCGCTTCTGCCTGCAATTGCCCGGCGCCCGCGAAGACCTCAAGTGGGGCAGCAACCGGGTGTTCTCGGTGGCCGGCAACAAGATGTTCGCCATCCTCGACTTCCTCGACGAGGGCCGCGGCGGCCTGGCCTTCAAGGTGGGCCCGGAACTCTTCCTCGGCTTCGTCGACCGCCCCGGCATCCGCCCCGCGCCCTACCTGGCCCGCGCCCACTGGATCGCCATGCAGCGCCCCTACCCCATGGGCGCCGACGAGTTGCGCGAGGCCCTCACCCGCTCGCACCAACTGGTGGTCGCCCGCCTGCCCAAGCGCCTGCGCCTGGGCCTGCTGCTGGACCCGGCATGAACCGCCAGCTCACCTGGGAAGGCCTGTGGCAGGCCCCGCCGGCCAGTTGGGAGCGTCTGCTGCTGCAGGACGGCCGCGCCGACAGCCAGTTGCGCGTGGCCGCCGCCGACGGCCAACCGCCCTACCAACTGGAATACCGCCTGGAATGGGACACCGACTGGCGCCTGCGCGAGGCCGAGCTGCTGGTGGAAGGCGAACACCTGCAACGTCATCTGGTACTGCTGGCCGACGGCCAGGGCCGCTGGACGCTGGGTGACGGCACTGCGCTGGCGGAACTGGACGGCTGCCTGGACATCGACATCTGGCCCAGCCCCTTCACCAACACCTTCCCGATCCGCCGCCTGGGCCTGGGCGATGGCCAGTCGGTGGCGCTGGAGGTGGTCTACGTGGAGGCTCCAAGGTTGCAGCCGAGGAAAATGCGCCAGGGTTATACGCGGCAGGATGCCCATCATTATCTGTACCGCAACCTGGAGGGTACGGACTTCCAGGCGTTGCTGGAGGTGGATGGGCAGGGGCTGGTGGTGGATTACCCGACGTTGTTCCGGCGCGTCTGATTCCCCGGTAAACGCGGAGCGCCCCCGAACAGGCGCTTCGTGCTCGAATCCGGGGCGCGCCGGGGATCACGGTCAAACGGCGGATAACCGCGAACGGTTATCCGCCCTACGCCAAGCTCACCCGTAACGTAGGGCGTACAACCGTTCGCGGTTGTACGCCGATACACCCGGCTTCGTGCAAACCCCTCAGGTAGTTCGTTAGCTAGCTTTCCTACAAGCCGGCGGCGGTTCATCATGTTCCTCCCCTCTCCGCCCCGCTGTTCGTGTCCATGTCCGCCGATACCGCCATGCCCCGCTCCAACGCCGCCATCACGCTCGAGGTGGTGTCGGTGGTGCTGTTCACCTTCCTCGCCTACCTGACCATCGGCATCCCCCTGGCCGTGCTGCCGGGCTACGTGCATGGCGAGCTGGGCTTCGGCTCGGTGCTGGCCGGGCTGGTGATCAGCGTGCAGTACCTGGCCACCCTGCTCACCCGGCCCTACGCCGGCAAGGTGATCGACAACCTCGGGCCCAAGCGCGCGGTGCTCTACGGCATGCTCGGCTGCGCCGGCAGCGGCCTGCTGATGCTGCTTTCGGTGTGGCTGCAGGGCATGCCGGCGCTGAGCCTGGGCTGCCTGCTGCTCGGCCGGATGATCCTCGGCACCGCCGAGAGCCTGGTGGGCACCGGCGCCATCAGCTGGGGCATCGACCGCGTCGGCTCGCTGCACACCGCCAAGGTGATCTCCTGGAACGGCATCGCCAGCTACGGCGCGCTGGCCGTGGGCGCGCCCTTCGGCGTGCTGCTGGTGCAGGGCCTGGGGCTATGGAGCATGGGCGCGGTGGTGATGCTGCTGGCGGCCATCGGCTTCGCCCTGGCCTGGCCCAAGCGCGCCGCGGCCATCGTCCACGGCGAGCGCCTGCCCTTCCACCATGTGCTCGGCCGCGTGGCGCCCCACGGCACCGGGCTGGCCCTGGGCGGCATCGGCTTCGGCTGCATCGCCACCTTCATCACCCTGTACTACGCCAGCCGCAGCTGGGGCGGCGCGGTGTACTGCCTGAGCGCCTTCGGCGCCTGCTTCATCGGCGCGCGGCTGTTGTTCGCCAACGCCATCAACCGCCATGGCGGCTTCGCCGTGGCCATCGGCTGTCTGCTGGTGGAAAGCCTCGGCCTGCTCCTGCTGTGGCTGGCCCCGGGCCCCTGGTCGGCGCTGGCCGGCGCGGCGCTGACCGGCTTCGGCTTCTCCCTGGTGTTCCCCGCCCTGGGCGTGGAGGCGGTGCGCCTGGTGCCGGCCTCCAGCCGTGGCGCGGCGCTGGGCGCCTACTCGCTGTTCATCGACGTGTCCCTGGGCATCACCGGGCCGGTGGCCGGCGCCATCGCCACTGCCTGGGGCTTCCGTTCGATCTTCCCCTTCGCCTGCGTCGCTGCGCTGCTCGGCTTGGGTCTGAGTCTGTGGTTGCAAAGGCGCAATCGTGAAACGGGTTCGGTCTGAGCGGTGGTGTTGTTCAGTTAAGCGATTCGTTGGTTTGGGGAAGGTGCGCAATGCCGGCTTCGCTCCCTCACCCCAGCCCTCTTCCGGAGGGAGAGGGGCTGTTCGTGCCACTGGAGCGTCCGGCGTGGCCGGTGAATCCAATCGCGGACGGAGTCCGCTGCTCCACCCACGCCATTCCCATTGTAGGAGCGCGCCCTGCGCGCGATTCGCGGGCAGGGCCCGCTCCTACAGTTTCGCCGTGAGGCATGGCGTATCCCCGTAGGAGCGGACTCTGTCCGCGATAGCCGGACGTATCGGCGCGATTCGCGGATGAGATCCTACACCTCCGGGAAAGCACGTTTTTTCGTAGGATGGCGTTGAGCGAAGCGATACCCATCACCATGGCCCGATGGGTTTCGCAAGCTCAACCCATCCGTTGAGGCGCACCCCGGCGCAGTCGGCAAGACAGTTGCTCCTACGCCCGTGCCTCCCTGTAACCGAGCGGACTCCGTCCGCGATTCGGATTTCCAGAGAAACATCCGCGCACGCTGCCCCCCTTCAGAAGGCCGAGCGAAACCGGCGCTCAGGAGGTCATGCCACATGCTCGGGCGGGCCTCCGTGGCGGGGAGTTCGCGAGGGTAGCCCGGCTCCGTCGGGCCCGTAACCTGCCATCGAAATTCCTGGATTTTATCCACGTTCTGCTATCATCCCGCGCCATCGGGGCCTGTGAGGGGCCTCGAGACATCCAAGAAACGCCAGCACCCACGCGTTGCCAGACCTGGATTGGAGCATCCGGGACGGCAGGCTTTTTCCCACGCTCGGGGGGGCTGCGAATAAACAGACTGCAGGAAATAACAAAATGACTAACAAAGCGTTCAGTTTGCTTGCATTGGGGATCCTCGCTGCCAGCACCCAGGCCATGGCCGACGACCAGGCAGCCGCCAAGGGCTTCGTCGAAGACAGCCACCTGGACCTGTTCTTCCGCAACGCCTACATGAACCGTGACTACAAGCACGGTCGCGATGACAAGGCCGAGTGGGGCCAGTCGGCCACCGCCACCTTCACCTCCGGCTTCACCCAGGGCACCGTCGGCTTCGGCGTCGACGCCTTCGGCCTGTATGCCCTGCGCCTGGACGGTGGCAAGGGCCGCACCGGCGCCGCCGGCATCGACTTCTTCAAGCAGGACAGCGACGGCAACCCGGCCGACGACCTGGCCCGCGCCGGTGGCGCGGTCAAGGCGCGCATCTCCAACACCGTGATCAAGTACGGTGACCAGATGCCCAGCCTGCCGGTGCTGAGCTACGACAACTCGCGCCTGCTGCCGGAGAGCTACACCGGCACCCTGATCACCTCCAAGGAGATCGAGGGCCTGGAGCTGAACGTCGGTAGCTTCACCGAAGAAGCCCGCAAGAGCGCCGAAGGGCGCGACAGCGGCGGCCTGAAGCGCATCGACGTGTACGGCGGCAGCTACAAGTTCACCGACAACTTCAGCGGTTCGCTGTACGCCTCGGACAACAAGGACGTGGCGCGCAAGCAGTACATGAACCTGAACTACGTCATCCCGATGCAGGATGCGCAGTCGCTGACCTTCGACTTCAACGGCTACAAGACCAAGCTGAACAAGGACTTCGCCAACCTGAACTTCGGCGGCGACCGCGACAACACCATCTGGAGCCTGGCGGCCACCTACGCCATCGGCGCCCACTCGTTCATGATCGCCCACCAGCGCAACACCGGCGACACCGGCTACAACTACGGCTGGTACCAGAACGCTGGCGGCCTGGGCGACGGCGGCACCACCATCTGGCTGGCCAACTCCTACTGGTCGGACTTCAACGCCGAGGACGAGCGTTCCTGGCAGGCCAACTACAGCATCAACTTCGCTGAGTACGGCATCCCGGGCCTGAGCTACACCGTCGCCTACGTCTACGGCGACAACATCAAGACCTCGCAGACCAACAACGGCCACGAGCGCGAGATCTTCAACCAGGCCAAGTACGTCGTACAGAGCGGCCCGGCCAAGGACCTGTCGGTCAAGCTGCGCGGCTCCTGGGTACGCGTTTCCAACGACGCCCGCGAGTACAACGACGACGGCAACGAAGTGCGCATCTTCGTCGAGTACCCGTTCAGCGTGTTCTGATCGGCTTCGCGACCTGACGTGAACGAAAAAGCCCCGTGGCGCACGCCACGGGGCTTTTTTCATGGGGCTGTCCAGTCCGTGGCTCAGAAGGCAGCGGAAGCGGCACCGAACGGCGACCGCCGGCTATGCCGCACCGCCAGTCAGAGGTCGCCGATCCGCGCCAGCTCGCGCTGCAGCCCGTCGCGCTCCAGGCTGGCGAAGGGCAAGGCGAAGAAGGCCCGGCAGCGTCGCTCGATGTGCGCCAGGGTGGCGCGGAAGGCGTCGTCCAGTTGCGCTTCGTCGCCCTGCGCCGTGGAAGGGTCCTGCAGGCCCCAGTGGGCTTTCAGCGCCGGGCCGAAGTACAGCGGGCAGGCTTCGCCCGCGGCCTTGTCGCAGACGGTGATGACGACGTCCGGCGGGTTGTCCGCGAAGGCGTCGTTGCCCTTGCTGCTCAGGCCTTCGGTAGCGATGCCGGCACGCTCCAGCGTCGCCAGGCTGCGCGGCAGCACCTGTCCGCCGGGAAAGCTGCCGGCGCTCACCGCCTCGAAGCCTTCCGGGGCCAGGTGGTTGAACAGCGCTTCGGAAAGGATGCTGCGGCAGCTGTTGGCCGTGCACATGAACAGGACTCGCATGCAGAACTCCTCCGCTTCGTGGCGGACGTCAGAGGCTCAGGCGCAGCGCCAGGGCCGAGAGGGTGACGAGCAGGACCGGCAGGGTCAGCAGGATGCCGACCCTGAAGTAGTAGCCCCAGGTGATGCGGATGCCCTTGCGCGCCAGCACGTGCAGCCAGAGCAGCGTGGCCAGGCTGCCGATGGGGGTGATCTTCGGCCCCAGGTCGCAGCCGATGACGTTGGCGTAGATCATCGCCTCGCGGACCACGCCCTCGGCGGCGCTGGCCTGGATCGCCAATGCGCCCACCAGCACGCTGGGCATGTTGTTCATCAGCGAGGACAGCGCCGCCGACAGCAGGCCGGTGCCCAGGGCCGCGGCCCACACGCCCTGCCCCGCCAGGCCGTCCAGCAGGCGGGTGAGGAAGTCGGTGAGGCCGGCGTTCTTCAGGCCGTAGACCACCAGGTACATGCCCAGGGAGAACACCACCACCTGCCAGGGCGCCTCGCGCAGCACCCGGCGGGTGGAGATCACATGACCGCGGGCGGCGACGGCGAAGAGCACCGCCGCGCACAGCGCCGCCACCGCGCTGACCGGGATGCCCAGCGGCTCCAGGGCGAACAGCCCGAGCAGCAGCGCCAGCAGCATCCAGGCGCCGACCGCGAAGGTGGCCGGATCGCGAATCGCCTCCCGCGGCGCCGGCAGTTGGTCCACGGCATAGCGCTGCGGCAGGTCGCGGCGGAAGAACAGGTACAGCGCCAGCAGCGTCGCGGCGACGCTGGCCAGGTTCACCGGCACCATCACCGCGGCGTACTCGGCGAAGCCCAGGCCGAAATAGTCGGCGGAAACGATGTTCACCAGGTTCGACACCACCAGCGGCAGGCTGGCGGTGTCGGCGATGAAGCCGGCGGCCATGACGAAGGCCAGGGTCGCCGCCGGCGAGAAGCGCAGCGCCAGCAGCATGGAGATGACGATGGGGGTGAGGATCAGCGCCGCCCCGTCGTTGGCGAACAGCGCGGAAACGGCGGCGCCCAGCAGCACGCAGAAGGCGAACAGGCGCCGGCCGCTGCCGCCCGCCCAGCGCGCCACGTGCAGCGCCGCCCAGGCGAAGAAGCCGGCCTCGTCCAGCAGCAGGCTGATGACGATGACCGCGATGAAGGTGGCGGTGGCGTTCCAGACGATGGCCCAGACGGTGGGGATGTCGTGCAGCGACACCACGCCCAGGGCCAGGGCGACCAGCGCGCCGGCGCTGGCGCTCCAGCCGACGCCCAGCCCCCTGGGCTGCCAGATGACGAGGACGAGGGTGAACAGGAAGACGGCAGCGGCGAGCAGCATCGAGGCGGGTTCCGGGAGGGGTTCAGCAGCAGCTGGCGCGCACGGGGCGGCCATCCATGTCGCGCAGGCGGGCGGCGCTTTCCTTCAGCCAGTCGGCGTTGGCCTGCAGGGTGACGCGCAGCACCTCGTGGACCCAGGCGGGCAGCGCCGGGTTGAGGCGGTAGTACACCCACTGCCCCTGGCGGCGGTCGAGCAGCAGCCCGGCAGCGCGCAGCTGCGCCAGGTGGCGGCTGACCTTGGGCTGGCTGTCGCCCAGCGCGCACATCAGCTCGCAGACGCACAGCTCGCCCTGCTCGGCGATCAGCAGGGTGGCGCGGACGCGGGTCTCGTCGGCCAGGCACTTGAAGACTTCGGGGGGCGCGATCATCGGGGGCACCAGAATATATGGAAATCCGAATATACGGATTTCCATATGTAAAAGACAACTCCGGGCGCCCTTCCCCGTCGCCCCTCGGGCCCGGACGCCGGGGACGCCCGCCGGCGTCTCCGGCACCCGGCCGGCTTCAGCGCCCGGTATTGGTCTTGAAGGTGGTCCAGGCGCGCATCCGCGCACGCATGTCGCGTTGCGGGATGTCCCGGCCGGTGACCAGCCGCGCGTAGGTGGCCTCGTCGATGTAGATGTCCGGGTCATCGCGCATCCGCGCATCGACCATGGGCGTCGCCTTGGCGTTGGACGTCGGGTAGCCGGTGGCGTTGGTGATCGCGGCCATCACCTGCGGGCGCATCAGGTAGTTGATCAGCGCGTAGGCGTACTCCGGGTGCCGCGCGTCCGCCGGGATGGCCATGTTGTCCATCCACACCGAGGTCCCCTCGCGGGGCAGCCGGTACTCGAAGCGCAGCGGCTTGCCGGCCTCGTCGGCGGCACGCTGGGCGGCGGTGACGTCGCCGCTGTAGCCCAGCGACAGGCAGACGTCGCCGTTCACCAGTTGCGTCACCGGCTGCGACTGGAACTTGCGGATGTACGGCTGGATGCCGCGCAGCAGCGCCAGGGCGGCGTCCAGGTCCCCGGGCCTGGCGCTGCGCGGATCGCGGCCCAGGTAGTTGAGCACCACCGTGAGCACCTCGTCCGGCGAGTCGATCATGGAGATGCCGCAGTCGGCGAAGTGCGCCGCCAGCTCCGGCTTGAACAGCAGGTCCAGGCTGTCGGTCTTCGCCTCGGGCAGGCGCTTGCGGATTTCCGCCGCGTTGTAGGTCAGGCCGATGGTGCCCCAGGTATAGGGCACGGTGTAGTCCACCGAATTGCGGTACTGGGTGTGGAGCCGGTCGAGCCCGGCGGACACTTCGGCCAGGTGCTCCAGGCGCGCCTTGTCGAGCTTCTGCAGCGCGCCGGCGCGGGCCAGGCGCTCGGCGACGGTGTCGCCGGGGAAGACCAGGTCGTAGCCGCTGTGCCCGGCCATCAGCTTCGCCTCCAGGGTCTCGCTGCTGTCCATCACGTCGTAGACCACGCGGATGCCGGTCTCGCGGGTGAACCCGGCGAGGGTGTCGGGGGCGAAGTAGTCGGCCCAGTTGTACAGCCGCAAGACCTTTTCCTCCGCCGCGGCCGCGGTGCAGAGCGTGCCGGCGAACGACAGCCCCAGGGCGACGATCAGTGCGCGTTTCATGGGCGTTCTCCCGCAGGCTGCCGGCCGTCCAGGCTCAGCAGCACGCCGTACATGTCCGGACGGCGGTCGCGATACACGCCCCAGTGCAGGCGGTCCTCTTCCATCGCCGCCAGGTCCAGCGCCTGCACCAGCACCTGCGCGGTATCGCGCGTGGCCTCGGCCAGCAGCCGGCCCTTGTGGTCGCTGATGAACGAGGAGCCGTAGAAGCGCATGCGCAGGCTTTCGTCGCCGGGCGCGATCTCCTCGCCGATCCGGTTGGCCGCCAGCACCGGCAGCAGGTTGGCGGCGGCATGGCCGCGCTGCGCCATCTGCCAATGGTCGCGGGAGTCCAGGCCGGCGGCGCCGGGCTCGGAGCCGATGGCGGTGGGGAACAGCAGCAGCTCGGCGCCCTGCAGGGCCAGGCAGCGGGCGGTTTCCGGGAACCACTGGTCCCAGCAGATGCCGACGCCGATGCGCCCGACCGCCGTGTCCCAGACGCGGAAGCCGGTGTCGCCGGGGCTGAAGTACTCCTTCTCCTGGTAGCCGATGGCGTTGGGGATGTGCGTCTTGCGGTAGACGCCGAGCAGGCGGCCGTCGGCGTCGGCCACCGTCAGCGAGTTGAAGTGGGCGTTGCCGGCGCGCTCGAACCAGCTCAGCGGCAGCACCACCTGCAGCTCCGCGGCCAGGGCGGCGAAGCGCCGCAGCAGCGGGCTGTCGGCGTAGGGCTGGGCCAGCGCCAGGTGACGGTGATCCTGCTCGATGCAGAAGTACGGCGTGGCGAACAGCTCGGGCAGCAGGATCAGCCGCGCGCCGGCGGCGTGCGCCTCGCGCACCCGGCGTTCGGCCTCGTCGAGGTTGCGCGGCAGGTCCCAGCCGCAGGCGAACTGCACCACGGCGACCTTGAGGACACGGCTCATCGCGCCACCTCCAGCGGCCAGGCCGGCTGCTGCTGGGTGATGCAGTGCACGCCACCGCCGCCATGGGCCAGGCGGTTGATGCGCACCGGCACAACCTCGCGCCGGGGGAACGCGCGGGCGAGGGTCTGCGCCGCCTCGCGGTCGGCGTCGATGCCGTAGGCCGGCATGATCACCGCGCCGTTGGCCAGGTAGAAGTTGGTGTAGGAGGCACAGAACACTTGCGCGTCCGGGTCCACCGCGTCGCTGGCTTCGAACAGGTCGATCAGCTCGAAGGCGCGCCCCTGGGCGTCGGTCGCCAGCTCCAGGGCGCGGCGATTTTCCCGCGCCACCTCGGCATAAACGGAGCTGCGGTCATGGGTCGCGTCCACCAGCAAGGTGCCGGGCCGGGCGAAGGCGCAGACGCCGTCGACATGGCCGTCGGTCATGTCGCCGGTGACGTAGTCGGGGTCGCCGGGCAGCCAGATGGTCTTGGTCACGCCCAGCAGGCGGGCGAAGATTTCCTCCATCTCGCGCTTGCTCACGCCGGGGTTGCGGTTGCCGTTGAGCAACACCGACTCGGTGGTGATCAGCGTGCCCTCGCCATCCACGTGGATGGCGCCGCCCTCGTTGGCCAGCGGCGTGCCGAAGCAGTCCAGGCCCAGGTGGTTGAGCAGGCGCCGGCCCAGGCCCTCGTCCAGGCCGTGCTGGCCCTTGCCGCCCCAGGCGTTGAAGCGCCAGCTGACGCCCGCCACGCCCAGCTGCGGGTGGTAGACGAAGGTCGGCCCGGAGTCGCGGCACCAGCTGTCATCGATGGGCAGCACCACCAGCTCGACGTTCGCCCCGCACAATTGCGCGGCACGCTCCACGGCCGAGGGCGCCACCACCATCTTCACCGGCTCGAAGCGGGCGATGGCGTTGGCCACCCCGACGAAATCCTCCTGCACCTCTTCCAGCGTCACCCGCCAGCCGGACTCCCAGACTTCGCGGTTGTGCGGGAAGCACATCCAGGTCGCGGCGTGGGTGACCCATTCGGCGGGCATACGCCAGCCGTTCTGCTGATCGCCAATGCGATGCATACCAAACCTCCAGGTAAGATTTTCTAATCTAATGCGATGGATTCAGCGGCGCCGGAATCCATCCTATGGCTGGCCATGCACAACGACAAACGATAGATTTTGCGGACTTCTGATTAGCAGGACTTATCAAACATGCTCAAACACTGGCCCCCGCTGAACGCCCTGCGCGGCTTCGAGGCGGCGGCGCGCCTGGGCAGCTTCCACAAGGCGGCCCAGGAGCTGCACCTCACCCAATCGGCCATCAGCCAGCAGATCCGCAGCCTGGAAAGCTTCCTGGAACAACCGCTGTTCCATCGCCACGGGCGCCAGGTAGCCCTCACCGATGCCGGCCTCGACCTGCTCAGCAGTACCCAGGCGCTGCTGCAGCAACTGGCCGTTGGCATCCGCCGCCTGGACCAGTACCGCAAGCCCAACCAACTGGTGCTCAACACCACCCCGGCATTCGCCCGCCACTGGCTGGTGCCGCGGCTGGCCGACTTCCACGCCCGCCATCCGCAGA
The DNA here is from genome assembly GCF_001586155.1 of Pseudomonas citronellolis. Classification (NCBI taxonomy): domain Bacteria; kingdom Pseudomonadati; phylum Pseudomonadota; class Gammaproteobacteria; order Pseudomonadales; family Pseudomonadaceae; genus Pseudomonas; species Pseudomonas citronellolis. Next base: position 2,704,276 of record NZ_CP014158.1, on the reverse strand, counting down.
TCGATCTCTGGCTGCTGACCACCGACGACACCCCGGACCTGGCCACCCAGACCGTCGACGTCGCCGTCCGCGACGACCTCAGCGCCCAGGCCGACTGCCAGTTCCGCGTGCTGCTGGAAGACCGCCTGCTACCGGCGTGCCATCCCGGCCTGCTGGCCGCGGAGCAACGCACCACGCTGCACGGCGAACGGGAAATGGATTGGGCCTACTGGCAACTGCAGGGCGGCGCCGACGTCGGCCAGCGCAGCGCGGGGCTGAACTTCTCCGACCCCGGCCAGTTGCTCGATGCCGCCAGCCAGGGCCTGGGCGTGGCGCTGGTCAGCCAGTTGCTGGCCGCCGGCGCCCTAGAAGGCGGCACGCTGGTGGCGCTCAGCGAGCAGCGGGTGCGCGGGCCGAACTGGTCGCTGCTGGTCAACCACCAGAGCGCCCGCAGCCCCCAGGCCCGGCAGTTCTGCAGCTGGCTGGAGCAGGCGCTGGGGCTGGCCGCGCCAGCAGGCTGAACGCGGCCACCTCAGGCCAGCAGGTCCTCGTAGAAGGCTCCGTAGGGCTTGTGCGGGTGGGCGATCTGGATTTCCAGGATCCACAGCCCGCCGTTGGGGTGCTCGGCGTAGTCGCCCAGGTCGCCGGCGCGGTAGATGGCGTGGGGGAAGTCGCTGACGCGGTGGCCCTTGATGTCCAGGTTGAGCTTCCAGCCCAGCGCCTCGGCCTGGGCATGGGCGAAGTCGTACAGCGCCACGCCGCTGCAGCGGGTGTCGCGCCAGTGCGCCTCGACGCGCTGGAACAGCTCCCTGGCCGCCGCCGCACAGGACGCCATCTCAGGATCGTCGCCGACCACGAAGGTGGCCCCGGCGTCGCCTTCGTGGCCGCGCCAGACCACGCCCATGTCGATGAAGAAGATGTCGTTCGCGCCCAGAACTGGGTCGCCGTCGGAGCGTTGCTTGAAGGTCTTCAGGGTATTGGCGCCGAAGCGGATCAGCAGCGGGTGCCAGATGCGCTCCATGCCCAACTCGGCCAGCACCTGCTTGCCGATGGCGGTGGCCTCGGACTCGCTCATCCCCGGGCGGATGGCCGCGGCGATGGCGTCCACGGCCTCCCAGGTGCGGGCCTGGGCGTATTTCATCAGTTCCGGCGCATAGTTCGCGCCCACGGCTTCCTTGGCGTACACGGCGGTATTCATTCGGGCAGTCTCTGCGGAGTCCTCGGGGTTTCGCTGTATAGAATTGTGCATAGCGAACCCCGGATGCAACCCGCACGGGGTGGACAGCACGCCGCCCGGCTGACAGGCTCTGCCCTTGGCCGGTGCCGAACCCCGTGCCGGCAGCCAGACACCCACGCTCGACGGGAGAAACCCTGCCCATGCACTTCGATCTACTCCAGGTCCTCAGCCTCGCCGGCAAATTGGACGTTCCCAACGACGACCGCATCGGCTGCGCCGAGCGGCATGCCTGGGTCATCGACGGGGCGACCGACCTCGGCGAACCGGGCCTGCTGGGCGAGCGCGGCGGCGCCGCCTGGCTGGCCGCGTCCGCGCACCGCGCCTTCGCCACGGCCTCCGGCAAGCTGGCAAACCTGTGCGAAAGCGTCTTCGACGCGGTCGCCGACGACTATCGGCGCGACCGCCGCCGCGAACCGGTCGCCGCCTGGGAACTGCCGCGCGCCTCGTTCGCTGCGGTGGCGATAGAGGGCGACAGCCTCGCCTGCGGCTTCCTCGGCGATTGCGTGGTCATCCATCGCAGCGCCACCGGCGTGGCCTTCCTGACCCCCGTGCCGGACCGCGCGGAGGAGCTCGCAGAAGCCGCCGCCCTCGGCCCTGGCGCTGGTGCCGGCGGCGTGCGCACGCCTCACGTGCTGGCCGACCGCCGCTCCGCCCGCGAACGTCCCCGGGCCGTGCTGGGCGTGGATGCCGCCCAGGCCAGGGCAGACCTGCGCCAGGCCCGCGCGCCCCTGGACCGGGGCGACGACCTGCTGCTGATGAGCGACGGTTTCGCCGCGCTGCTCGACACCTACGGCGCCTACGATGCCGCCGGCCTGGTCGCGCGCGTGCTCGAACACGGCCTGGGGCCGCTGGCGGAAGAACTGCGCGGTATCGAGCAGGACGACGCAGCCTGCCTGCGCTACCCGCGCTTCAAGGCCAGCGACGACGCCTCGGCGATCTGGCTGCGGGTCGGCTAGGCGGGCGGCGTGATGCGCCTGCTGCCCTGAGCTACCTGGCGAACAGCTGGCCGATGTCCTTGAACGCCTTGAACTCCAGGGCGTTGCCGCAGGGGTCGAGGAGGAACATGGTCGCCTGCTCGCCCACCTGGCCCTTGAAGCGCACGTAGGGCTCGATCACGAAGCGCACGTCGAACGAACGCAGGCGCTCGGCCAGCGCTTCCCACTGCTCCCAATCCAGCACGATGCCGAAGTGCGGCACCGGCACGTCGTGGCCGTCCACCGGGTTGCAGTGGGCGCTTTCCTGGGACGCGGTGCGCGGGTGCTCGTGGATCACCAACTGATGGCCATAGAAGTCGAAGTCCACCCACTGGTCGCTGGAGCGGCCCTCCTCCAGGCCGAACACCTCGCCGTAGAAACGGCGGGCGGCGGGCAGGTCGTGGACGGGAATGGCGAGGTGGAAGGGGCGAAGGCTCATGGGGGGCTCCTGGCGGTGGCGTGGGTTGCTTTCAGCCTAGGCCAATCGTCAGCACGGTTCCGGCAGCGGTAGCGACGTGTCGGAGTCAAGGCTGTCCGCCCAGGCCTGGACGGCCTGATGATCGATCACCCGGCCGGCATCCACATCGGCCAGGGCCTCGCGGGTCAGGCGGCTACGCGCGGCGGTTTCGTCCACGCGCGCCGCCGGTTCGACGGGAACCTGGGCGGTGACAGAGCGGGTCTTGCCGGTGGTGGCCATGCCAATTGCCTCCTGCGCAGACAGAGTCGTTTCGATTGAAGATCGATCGTAACCAATAAAGACAAAGCATCAAGCGCCACCTACAGGCGAGGGAAATGCTTAGTCCTATAAGTGCTTAATAAATGAAAACTCAGTATTTATGGTTCTAACATTGCCCCGGCTAGGCTAGCCCCATCCTTCACCGCAGTTCCCTGAGGAGTCGCCATGGACCGCACCGACAACGTCATCGACCTCGCCCGCTACCGCACCCGCCGCCAGGCGCGGCGCATGGCCGAGCTGATGTGGGCGATGTACGCGAGCCGCGCCGGCTTCGGCGCCGCCCAGTGGGTGCAGCAGCGCGACAACGGCATCCGCGAGGCCTGAACGTGGGCCTGCCGCTTTCCAGCGACGCCACCGAGGCGGGCCTCGAAACCGCCCCGGCGGCGGCCGACGACCCCATCGGCCAGCGCGTGGCCCACAACCTGCTGCGCCTGCGCGGCAAGCGCAACCTGTCCCTGGACGGTCTGGCCCGGCTGTCCGGGGTGAGCCGGGCGATGCTGGCGCAGATCGAATCCGGACGCAGCGTTCCCTCGATCAAGGTGCTGTGCAAGATCGCCCAGGGCCTGAAGGTCTCGGTGGCGGCCTTCCTCGACGACCGCGCCTTCGACGGCGTGGCCCTGCTGCCGGCGCGCGAGAGCAAGCGCCTGGTCAGCGGCGACGGCGCCTTCGTCAGCCGCGCGCTGTTCCCCTTCGACGTCTCGCGCCAGGTGGAATTCTACGAACTGCGCCTGGCGGGCCTGGCCATCGAGCACTCCGCCGGCCACGCCCCCGGCACCCAGGAAAACCTGGTGGTGGCCCAGGGCGTGCTGGAGATCGCGGTGAACGAAGAACGCTTCCTGCTCGGCACCGGCGACTCCATCCTGTTCTACGCCGACCAGCCGCACAGCTACCGCAACCCGGCCGACAGCGAGGCCGTGGCCTACCTGGTGACCACCTACGCCGAACGCCTGGACTGAGGCGGCGGCACAAAGCAAAAGGCCCGGCGGGTTTCCCCATCGGGCCTTTGTCGTTCAGCGCGCCGCGGTCAGCAGGTGCAGCACATCATCGGCATGCCGTTGCAACTCATCATCATCGGCATGCCGCATTCCATCATCTTGTTCATCAGCATGCAGCAGTTCTTGAACATCTCCATGTTCATGCCCTGCATCGGCATCATCTTGCACATCATGGCGTCGCCCTGCATGGAGCACTCCATCATGCACTTCATCGACGGCATGGGCATGCCCATCATCATCGGCATCATGTTCATCATGCCCATCATCGGCATCATCGCCATGCCGGTCTGGGACATGCACATCATCGACATGTTGCCGCAGTGCATCATCATCGGCATGCCGCAGTTCATCATCATCGCCATCATTTCCGCATTGTTGCGGAACATGGCCGCGTCCATGCCCATGGCCGGCATCATCTTGCACATCATGCCGTCGTCCTGCATTTCGCACTGCAGGGTCGCCATCATCATCGGCATGCCCATCATGGGCATCATCGGGTTGGCGTTCATCGGCATCTGCATTGCATTCATCATGGTGGAACTCCCTGAACTGGACGGAATGGGTAACTGCTGATGGAGCCGATTCTAGGGAGGCCGGCGAACCGGACAAGCTGGCGGCCCAGCGCCGGTCCGCTTCGCCCGCCACGGCGAAAAGCCCGGTGCCGCGGAACCTTTCGGCGTGGTGACGACGGATTCGACGTCATGGCAGCGACAGTTGCTCAAGCGGCAGGGAAAACCACGGGATGGATATGCATTCCAGTGCTTAGCCAATAACCGTAGTGAATAAAGAATCTAAGCCTCGACCACTTTAGCGACTGCCCTGCCCCGCGCCGAAATGCTCTTCGTAGGATGGGTTGAGCTTGCGAAACCCATGCGGTCACTGTGATGGGTATCGCTTCGCTCAACCCATCCTACGGGGCTTCCCTGGAACTGGAGCGGATTCATCCGCGATTCCGCCGGCAGGGCGGACAAGGTCCAGGCCGACCTCGGCGCCGCCGGGGATCACCGCTAAACGGCGGATAACGCGGAGCGTTATTCGCCCTACGTGTGCGCCACGAGGCACGGCATGTCCCCGTAGGATGGCGTTTCTCCTGCACCAGCATGAACCAACTGTCCGCTTGCCAACAGCTATCCAACAATCTGCCCACCCAGCAACAGCGTGCCACCGCCCGCAGCTCGCCAGGCCCCGCGCCACGGCACCTGCGTCGCTGGCATGGGGCTTGCCTGACAGCCGCTAGCGCTTCAACGGCTCCCACTGCGAATCCCACGCCCGCATCCCAGCGCGGCGTCGGCGCCCTCCGCGAGCGTTCGCCCATTCCAACAAGACTCCCCGCCACGCGTGCACCCATGGGGCCCTGCCCCTTTCGACGATGGCAACGAGGACACATCATGAGTCTGGATATCTTCTGGTTCCTGCCCACTTCCGGCGACACCCGCTACCTGGGCCATTCCGACAGCGGCCGCCCGGCGACCAACGAATACATGCGGCAGATCGCCGTGGCCGCCGATCAGCTCGGCTACGACGGCCTGCTGATCCCCACCGGCGCCAGCTGCCTCGACCCCTGGGTGACCGCCGCCAGCCTGGTGCCGGTGACGCGGCGCATCAAGCTGCTGGTGGCGCTGCGCACCTCCCTGGGCAACCCCACCGCCTCGGCGCGCCAGGCAGCCACCCTCGACCAGGCCAGCGGCGGCCGCCTGCTGCTCAACGTGGTGCCCGGCGGCGACGCCACCGAACTGGCCGCCGACGGCGTCTTCTATTCCCACGACGAACGCTACGAGGCCTCCGACGAGTTCCTCGGCATCTGGCGGCGCCTGCTCGGCGGCGAGACCGTCGACCACGACGGCAAGCACCTGCAAGTGCGCGGCGCGCAGAACTTCTTCCCGCCCGTGCAGAAGCCCTACCCGCCGCTGTACTTCGGCGGCTCCTCGCCCGCCGCCCACGAGCTGGCGGCCAGGCACGTGGACGCCTACCTGACCTGGGGCGAGCCGCCGGCAGCGGTGGCCGAGAAGATCGCCGACGTGCGCCAGCGCGCCGCCCGCCACGGCCGCACGGTGCGCTTCGGCGTGCGCCTGCACGTGATCGTGCGCGAGACCAACGAGAAGGCCTGGGCCGCCGCCGAGGAGCTGATCAGCCACCTGGACGACGCCACCATCGCCGCGGCCCAGGCCAACTACGCGAAGATGGATTCCGAAGGCCAGCGGCGCATGGCCGCGCTGCACGGCGGCGACCGCAAGCGCCTGGAAGTCGCGCCCAACCTGTGGGCCGGCGTTGGCCTGGTGCGCGGCGGCGCCGGCACTGCGCTGGTGGGCGATGCGCAAACGGTGGCGGCGCGCCTGCTGGAGTACGCGGCACTGGGCGTGGACAGCTTCGTGCTGTCCGGCTACCCGCACCTGGAAGAGGCCTACCGCTTCGCCGAACTGGTATTCCCGCTGCTGCCGGGCAAGGGCCGGGTGACGGTGGAGGGAGTGGTCACCGGCGGCGCCTTCGACGTGCGCGCAAGCCAGGGCAAGGAGCACGCGGCCTGAAATCGCCTCGACGAGCGTAGGCGTCCGCCCGGGCGCGGGGGGCTATCCTGAAGCGGTGACCTTCAGGAAAAGACGAGGAGAGAGCGATGAGCGACCATCCATCGTCCCCGCCCGGCCCCGACTTCGCCCAGGGCGTGCCCCTGGCGGACGTCGTCGAAGGCAGCCCGCTCGCCGGCCACGTCGGCGGCGAAGCGGCGCTGCTGGTGCGCCAGGCCGGGCAGCTGTACGCCATAGGCGCCACCTGCCCGCACTACGGCGCGCCCCTGGCCGAGGGCCTGGTCGACGGCGACACCCTGCGCTGCCCCTGGCACCACGCCTGCTTCCGCCTGCACGACGGGCGCCTGCTCGCCCCGCCGGCGCTGGACGACCTGCCGCGCTGGCAGGTGGACTGCCGCGACGGCAAGGCCTACGTCGGCGCGCCCCTGCCCGCTGCCCCGGCGGACCTGCCGGCCGGTGCTCAGGCACCGGCCTCGGTGGTGATCATCGGTGGCGGCGCCGCCGGCAACGCGGCGGCCCTCGGCCTGCGCCACGAGGGCTACGACGGGCCCATCACCCTGCTCAGCGCCGACCCCGCCGCGCCCTACGACCGGCCCAACCTGTCCAAGGACTACCTGGCCGGCAGCGCCGACCCCGCCTGGCTACCGCTGCGTTCGGCGGACTTCTATACCAGTCAGCGCATCGAGCTGCGCTGCAACACCCGCGTCAGCCACATCGACACGGCGCACAAGAAGCTGACCCTGGCCAACGGCGAAGAGCTGGACTACGGCGCCCTGGTGCTGGCCACCGGCTCGGCGCCGGCGCGCCTGGACGTGCCCGGCGCCGACCTGCCCCACGTCCGCGTGCTGCGCAGCCTCGCCGACTGCGACGAGCTGATCGCCCGCTGCGCCACGGCCCGCCGCTGCGTGGTGGTCGGCGCCGGCTTCATCGGCCTGGAAGTGGCCGCCTCGCTGCGCAGCCGCGGCCTGGACGTGCAGATAGTGGCGCCGGGCGCGCGACCCATGGAGAACGTCTTCGGCGAGGCCCTGGGCGACATGCTCCGGGCCCTGCACGAAGCCCATGGCGTGAGCTTCCATTTCGGCGCCGGGGTCACGGCGATCGAGGCGCAGCAGGTCAGGCTGTCCACTGGCGGCACGCTGCCGGCGGACCTGGTGGTGATCGGCATCGGCGCCCGCCCCGAGCTGGAGCTGGCCCGCGACGCCGGCCTGAAGCTGGACAAGGGCGTGCTGGTGGACGCCTGGCTGCGCACCAGCGCCGCGGACGTCTATGCCGTGGGCGACATCGCCCGCTGGCCGGACGCCCGCAGCGGCGAGGCGATCCGCGTGGAGCACTGGGCGGTCGCCGAGCGCCAGGGCATGGCGGCGGCGCGCAACATCCTCGGCCACGCCCAGCGCTTCACCGCGGTGCCGTTCTTCTGGACGCACCAGTACGACACCACCATCGACTACGTCGGCCACGCGCAGCGCTGGGACCGCGTGGACATCGACGGCGACCCCGCCGCCCACGACTGCCGGGTGACCTACTGGCGCGACGGCAAGGCGCTCGCCGTCGCCACCGTGGGGCGCGACCGGCAGAGCCTGGAGGCCGAGGCCGCCTTCGAGCAGCAGACGCCCGGCTGACGGCTGGCCACCACCGCAAAGCGACCCGCCATGCAAGGACAGGCCCACCTATGAGATAATCCGCGGCCTGTCCGGCATGTCCCCCGCTCTTCAAGCGCAAAAGCCTGGACATCGCGTCCAGATGCTGCCCTTCGCGCACGTCCGCTGGATTCCCCCGGCGCCCATGTCAACGGGCCCGGAAAGCCAACATTGGTATCGAATCGGTATCGGCCCGCTGCCAGACCGGCCCAGCGGCTCGCCAGTCATTGATAGGTAAAACTTTGATTTCCACAGCGAACATCACCATGCAGTTCGGCGCCAAGCCGCTGTTCGAGAACGTTTCCGTCAAGTTCGGCAACGGCAACCGCTACGGCCTGATCGGCGCCAACGGTTGCGGCAAGTCCACCTTCATGAAGATCCTCGGCGGCGAGCTGGAGCCCTCCTCCGGCCAGGTCATGCTGGAAAACGACGTGCGCCTGGGCAAGCTGCGCCAGGACCAGTTCGCCTACGAGGACTTCTCGGTGATCGACACCGTGATCATGGGCCACGAGGAACTGTGGAAGGTCAAGGCCGAGCGCGACCGCATCTACTCGCTGCCGGAAATGAGCGAGGACGACGGCATGGCCGTGGCCGAGCTGGAAGTGCAGTTCGCCGAGTTCGACGGCTACACCGCCGAGTCCCGCGCCGGCGAGCTGCTGCTGGGCCTGGGCATCCCCCTGGAGCAGCACTTCGGCCCGATGAGCGCCGTGGCCCCGGGCTGGAAGCTGCGCGTGCTGCTGGCCCAGGCGCTGTTCTCCGACCCCGACCTGCTGCTGCTCGACGAGCCGACCAACCACCTGGACATCAACACCATCCGCTGGCTGGAAAACGTCATCACGGCGCGCAACAGCACCATGATCATCATTTCCCACGACCGTCACTTCCTCAACAGCGTCTGCACCCACATGGCCGACCTGGACTACGGCGAACTGCGCCTGTTCCCGGGCAACTACGACGAGTACATGACCGCCGCCGAACAGGCCCGCGAGCGCCTGCTGTCGGACAACGCCAAGAAGAAGGCGCAGATCGCCGAGCTGCAGACCTTCGTCAGCCGCTTCTCGGCCAACGCCTCCAAGGCCAAGCAGGCCACCAGCCGCGCGCGCCAGATCGACAAGATCCAGCTGGAAGAGGTCAAGCCGTCCAGCCGCGTCAGCCCGTTCATCCGCTTCGAGCAGTTCAAGAAGCTGCACCGCCAGGCGGTGACCCTGGAGAAAGTCAGCCAGGGCTTCGACGGCGTGCCCCTGTTCAAGAACCTGAGCCTGCAGGTGGAAGCCGGCGAGCGCATCGCCATCATCGGCCCCAACGGCATCGGCAAGACCACCCTGCTGCGCACCCTGGTCGGCGAGATGCCGCCGCAGGCCGGCGAAGTGAAGTGGACCGACAGCGCCGAGGTCGGCTACTTCGCCCAGGACCACGCCGAGGACTTCGAGGACGACTACAACCTGTTCGACTGGATGGCCCAGTGGACCCAGGGCGGCGAGCAGTTGGTGCGCGGCACCCTCGGGCGCATGCTGTTCTCCAACGACGACATCAAGAAGTCGGTCAAGGTGATCTCCGGTGGCGAACAGGGGCGCATGCTGTTCGGCAAGCTGATCCTGAAGAAGCCCAACGTGCTGGTGATGGACGAACCGACCAACCACCTGGACATGGAGTCCATCGAGGCGCTCAACCTGGCCCTGGAGAACTACCCGGGCACGCTGATCTTCGTCAGCCACGACCGCGAGTTCGTGTCCTCCCTGGCCACCCGCATCATCGAGCTGTCGGAAAACGGCGTGACCGACTTCAGCGGCAGCTACGACGACTACCTGCGCAGCCAGGGCGTGATCGTCTGATGCCACCCGCAGGGGATGCCGCGCCGGCATCCCCTGCCCCCTCCCTCCCCGCAACGCCCTTCCCCACCGTCGATCCGCCGCCCCGCACGCCTGCGAAATTGGCGCGTACCCTGCAAGGATGTCCGCACCGCGGCGGCCGGCCGCGCCCAGGCGCCCGGCAACGCCCGATCCAGAGGCTGCGTTGGGGGTGGAGAGCACCATGTTGGGGCGATTCGTCTGTTGCGTTGTGCTACTGATCTTCTCACTGGCGGCCGGCGCCGAAACGCTGAACGCCGGTTTCCATCGCCTGACCCTCGACGACCCGCTGGACCACCAGCCGATGCGCGCCATCGCCTTCTACCCGACGCGGGCGCCAACCGCCCCCACCACCCTCGGCCCGTTCACCCTGCCGCTGGCCGAGGAAGCCCCGGCGGTGGCCGGGCGCCACCCGCTGCTGGTCGTCTCCCACGGCAACGGCGGCACCCCGCTGGCCCTGCGCGACCTGGTGCTGGCCCTGGCCCGGCGCGGCTTCGTGGTGGTCACCCTGCTGCACCCCGGCGACAACCTCCACGACCAGAGCCGCCTGGGCGCCCTGAGCAACCTCTACGGCCGTCCGCTGCAGGTTTCCGAAGCCATCAGCGCGGCCCTGGCCGACGAGCGCCTGGCGCCGCTGCTCGATCCCCGGCGCATCGGCGTGATCGGCTACTCCGCCGGCGGCGAGACGGCGCTGATCCTCGCCGGCGCCCAACCGCGCCTGGAGCGCCTGCGCCGCTACTGCACGCAACGCCCGGACGACCGCGACGCCTGCAGCGCCGGCGGCGAGCTGCTGGCCGACCGCAACGACCTGGCGCCCATGGCCGACCCGCGGGTGGGCGCGGTGATGCTGCTGGCGCCGCTGGGGCTGATGTTCGGCAGCCGCGAACTGGCCGACGTGAACGTCCCGGTGCTGATCTACAGCGGCGACGCCGACAAGGTGCTGGACTGGACGCGCAACGCCGCCGCCCTGGCCCGCAAGCTGCCGCGCAGCGCCGACTTCCACGTGCTGCTGGGCGCCGGCCACTTCGTCTTCATGGCCCCCTGCAGCGAAGAGGAAACCGCCGCCACGCCGGGCCTGTGCAAGGACGCCGAAGGGGTGGACCGGGTGGCCATTCATCGCCACCTGATCGGCGATGCGCAGCGCTTCTTCGACGAGGCGCTGGAACCGGAGCAGGTGCAGGCGACGTTGCGCTGAGGTTTGTCGCGGGGGGCGTGGTTTGTAGGAGCTTGCTCGCGAAGGGTGTTCTGTCGGAGGGGCTTGATGTGGCTTAGTGTGGTGATGGGTATCGCTTCGCTCAACCCATCCTACGGGGGCTTTCCTGGAACTGTAGGAGCGGGCCCTGCCCGCGAATCGCGCGCAGGGCGCGCTCCTACATGGGAATGGCGCGGGTGGAGCAGCGTAGCGGATCTCATCCACGAACCGCGCCGGAACATCCGGCCATCGCGGACAAGGTCCGCTCCTACGCCCGTGCTTTGTGATGGGTATCGCTTCGCTCAACCCATCCTACGGGGCTTTCCTGGAACTGTAGGAGCGGGCCCTGCCCGCGAATCGCGCGCAGGGCGCGCTCCTACATGGGAATGGCGCGGGTGGGGCAGCGTAGGAGCGGATCTCATCCGCGAACCGCGCCGGAGCATCCGGCCATCGCGGACAAGGTCCGCTCCTACGCCCGTGCTTCCTGTAGGAGCAACTGTCTTGCGCCGAGGTGCTCTTCGTAGGATGGGTTGAGCTTGCGATACCCATGCTGCCGTGGTGATGGGTATCGCTTCGCTCAACGCCATCCTACGAAAAGCCGTGCTTCCTGGCACCTAGCGGACTCCGTCCGCGATCTCTCAAGCCCTACGACCACCCATACCGCCGCGCGAACCACCCCTTCACCGCCTGGGTCAGCCCCATGTAGCCCAGCAGGATCGCCACCAGCCACGGCCAGTAGCCCGGCGGCAGCGGCTGCATGTGGAAGTAGCGCGCCAGCGGCCCCATGGGCAGGAAGATCGCCAGCGCGCCTATGCCCGCGGTCATCGCCAGCAGCGGCCAGGAGGCGCGGCTCTGCAGGAAGGGGATGCGCCGGGTGCGGATCATGTGCACCACCAGCAGCTGCGAGAGCAGCCCCTCGACGAACCAGCCGGACTGGAACAACGCCTGGCGGGCCGGGGCGTTGGCGCCGAATACGTGCCAGAGCACCAGGAAGGTGGTGATGTCGAAGATCGAACTCAGCGGCCCGAAGAACACCATGAAGCGTCCCAGGCCGTCGGGGTTCCACTGCTGCGGGCGGCTCAGCTGTTCGGCGTCCACGCCGTCGAAGGGGATGGCGATCTGCGAGATGTCGTACAGCAGGTTCTGCACCAGCAGTTGCATCGGCAGCATCGGCAGGAACGGGATGAAGGCGCTGGCCACCAGCACGCTGAACACGTTGCCGAAGTTGGAGCTGGCGGTCATGCGGATGTACTTGAGCATGTTGGCAAAGGTGCGCCGCCCTTCCACCACGCCCTCCTCCAGCACCATCAGGCTCTTTTCCAGGAGGATCAGGTCGGCCGCTTCCTTGGCGATGTCCACCGCCGAGTCCACCGAGATGCCGATGTCCGCGGTGCGCAGCGCCGGGGCGTCGTTGATGCCGTCGCCGAGGAAGCCCACCACGTGGCCGCGCTCGCGCAGCACGCGGACCAGGCGCTCCTTGTGCGTCGGTGTCAGCTTGGCGAACAGCGTGGTGCGCTCGGCCAGTTCGCCCAGCTCGGCGTCGGCGATGTCGTCCAGCTGCGGGCCCAGCAACACGCCGTCCACCTGCAGGCCGACGTCGCGGCAGACCTTCAGCGTCACCCGCTCGTTGTCGCCGGTCAGCACCTTCACCGCCACGCCGTTGGCGGCCAGGGCGCGCAGGGCCGGGGCGGTGGTTTCCTTGGGCGGGTCGAGGAAGGCGATGTAGCCGTCCAGGCACAACCCCTGCTCGTCGGCCAGGCCGTAGGTGTCGCGGTTGGTCGGTAGCTCGCGGGTAGCCACCGCGACCACCCGCAGGCCGTCCTGGTTGAGCGCCTCGGCCACCGCGCGGATGCACGCCAGGCGTTCGCCGGTCAGCGGTTCGACGCGCTCCTGCTCGCGCACCGAGGTACACACCGCCAACACTTCCTCCAAGGCGCCCTTGCAGATCAGCAGGTGGTGGTCGTCGCGCTCGCTGACCACCACCGACATGCGCCGGCGGGCGAAGTCGAAGGGGATTTCGTCGACCTTGCGGTAGCGGCTGTCCACCCGCAGCGCCTGGCGCAGCTCCACGTGCTCGAGCACGGCCACGTCCAGCAGGTTCTTAAGCCCCGTCTGGTAGTGGCTGTTGAGGAAGGCCAGCTGCAGCACCCGGTCCTCCACCTCGCCGAAGGCGTCGGTGTGGCGTTCCAGGACGATGCGGTCCTGGGTCAGGGTGCCGGTCTTGTCGGTGCAGAGGATGTCCATGGCGCCGAAGTTCTGGATGGCGTCCAGGCGCTTGACGATGACCTTGCGCCGGCTCAGCACCACCGCGCCCTTGGCCAGGGTCGAGGTGACGATCATCGGCAGCATTTCCGGGGTCAGGCCCACCGCGATGGACAGCGCGAACAGCGCCGCCTGCAGCCAGTCGCCCTTGGTGAAGCCGTTGAGCAGCAGGACGATGGGCGCCATCACCAGCATGAAGCGGATCAGCAGCCAGCTGACCTTGTTGACCCCGGCCTGGAAGGCGGTGGGCGTGTGGTCGCTGGCGATCACCCGTTCGGCCAGGGAGCCGAAGTAGGTCTGCGCGCCGGTGCCGACCACCACCGCGCGGGCCGAGCCGCTGACCACGGTGGTGCCCATGAAGCACAGGCTGTCGCGCTCCAGCGGGTTGCCCTGGCGGGCGTCGCGGACCTGGGCGAACTTCTCCACCGGCAGCGACTCGCCGGTGAGCGCCGCCTGGCTGACGAACAGGTCCTTGGCGCTGAACAGGCGCACGTCCGCCGGCACCATGTCGCCGGCCGACAGCCACAGCACCTCGCCGGGCACCAGCTGGCGGATCGGCACCTCCAGGCGCTGCGCCGCGCCCTGCCCGCCCTCGGGGTAGCGGAACACGGTGGCGGTGTTGCTGACCATGGCCTTGAGCTGTTCGGCGGCATCGTTGGAGCGTTTCTCCTGGACGAAGCGCAGCAGCGTGGAAATGCCCACCATGGCGCCGATCACCACCGCCGCCTCGCTGTCGCCGGTGAACAACGACACCAGCGCCAGCACGCTCAGCAGCAGGTTGAAGGGGTTGCAGTAGCACAGCCACAGGTGCCGCCACCAGGGCATCGGGCGCTCCTGGTCGACCTCGTTGAGCCCGACGCTCTCCCGCCGCTCGGCGGCCTCGGCCTCGCTCAGGCCCTCGCGGCGGCTGCCCAGGCGCTCGAACAGCGCCTGCGGCTCCAGCACCGACCATTCCAGCATGCCCTGGGCCAGCTGCGCCGGCGCCTGGCGCCCGGCCGCCGAGCCGCGCAGCAGGTCGAGCAGCACCAGCCGGCGCAGCTGCCGGGCGGGCAGGCCCTTGTTGAGGAACTCCAGCAGGTGGGTCCTGATCTGTTCGAAACGCATGACGACTCCCCGATCACTGCCGCCCTGACCGGCGGCAGCGGGAGTCTGCGAGGAGTTCCTTAAGGTGCCATGAAGGCGCGGCCGGCGGCCCTCAGGTCCACCAGTAGCGCACCGCGTGGAAGAAGATAGGCGCGGCGAAGCACACCGAGTCCAGCCGGTCGAGCATGCCGCCGTGGCCCTCGATCATGTGCCCCCAGTCCTTGACTCCGCGGTCGCGCTTGATCGCCGACATCACCAGGCCGCCGAAGAAGCCCAGCACGTTCAGCAACAGCGCCATCAGCAACGCCTGCCAGGGCGCGAAGGGGGTGATCCAGTAAAGCGCGGTGCCGATCGCAGTGGCCAGCGCCACGCCGCCGACGAAGCCTTCCACGGTTTTCGACGGTGACAGGTTGGGGGCTATCCTGCGTCTGCCGAACAGCTTGCCGCACACGTACTGCAGCACGTCGGAGAGCTGCACCACTATCACCAGATAGGCGATCAGCAGCAGGTTGCGGCCCTCGAAGCCGGGTATGTCCAGGGTCAGCAGCGCCGGCACGAAGGAAATGCAGTACACCGCCAGCATCAGCCCCCACTGCACCTTGGAGGCGCGTTCGAGGAAGTGCTTGGCGTCGCCGCCCAGCGAGGCCAGGATCGGCAGCAGGAGGAACACATAGACCGGGATGAAGATGGAGAACATCCCGTACCAGTCGATGGCGATCAGCAGGTATTGCATCGGCAGCACGAAGTAGAACGCCGCCACTAGTGCCGGGTAGTCGCTGCGCCGGGTCGGCATCAAGGTCATGAATTCACGCAGCGCGTAGAACGACACGCCATAGAACAGCAGGATCACCGCCCAGTTGCCAAGGGCGAAGGCGCAGCCGATCACCGCGACCATGGCCCACCAGGCCTTGATCCGCGCGTTGAGGTTGTCGATCACCGCGTGTGGCCCGGGGGCCACGCGCCAGCGCAGGACGGTACCGATTATCGAAGCGCCGAGGAGGATCGCGCCGATGCCGGCAAACAACAGCCAGGTCTGCCCGTCCATTTCAGTACCCCTCCGCCGGCGCCAGGGCCAGCAGCGACTCACGGGCGCGCTCGAGGAAAGCCTCCTTGGCCTCGTCGGCCTGCGCCGCCAGCGGCGTGCCGAAGCTCAGGGTGCACAGCAGCGGCAACGGCAGCGCGCGGCCCTTGGGCATCACCCGGTTTAGGTTGGCGATCCACACCGGCACCAGCTCCACCTGCGGATGGGCGCGGGAAAGGTGGTAGATGCCGCTCTTGAACGGCAGCAGGCGCACCTCGTCGTCCAGGTTGCGCGTGCCCTCGGGGAACAGGATCAGCGAGTCGCCGGCGGCCAGCGCGCGTTCGATCGGCGCCAGCGGGTTGCCATCGGCTTCGCTGCGCTGGCGCTCGATGAGCACGCCGTTGAACACCCGGTTGATGACGAAGCCGCGCAGGCCGGGCTTGCCCCAATAGTCGGCGCCGGCCACCGGCCGGGTACGCGGGCGCAGCTCCGGCGGCAACGAGGCCCAGAGCAGGACGAAGTCGCCATGGCTGCTGTGGTTGGCATAGTAGATGCGTTGTACCGCCTTCGGCGTGGTGCCCAGCCACAGGCTGCGCAGGCCGGTGACCGTGCGGGCGCTGGCGATGATGACGTAGGCGAGGAGTTTTTCCAGCATCCGTGGGTTCCTTCAGGGGGCCAGGGTGAACCGGCAGACGAGCGCGGCCATCAGTCCTGACGCGGCGCGGCCAGGCCCTGGCTGACGCGGTTGACCACGGTCAGCGCCAGCAGCGCAGCCAGCAACCACATGGCTGGGTCGATCCAGGCCGTCGGCAACAATCCACTGGCGATTCCGGCGCCGAGCACGCCGAAACACAGCGCTCGGTCGCTCTTGCCCATGGGGCCGTCGTAGCGCCGCGAGGCGCCGACCATGTGCCCCAGCACGCCGGCGTATTCGGCGAGCAGCGCCAGCAACACCACCAGCACCACCCAGGCCGGGGTCACCCCAGGCAGCAGGGCGAACGGCAGGTAGAGCGCGGCATCGGCAACCACGTCGGTAAGTTCGTTGAGGTAGGCGCCGAGGGGCGACTGCTGCCCGAATTCGCGGGCCAGCATGCCGTCCATGGCATTGAGTGCCATGCGCAGGAACATCCACAGCGGGATCAGGGCAAACACCCAAGGGTGCGCAGCCAGGCCAGCCACCAAGGAGGCCACCAGCATCGATAGCGCACAGGCCGCCAGTGTCACCTGGTTGGCCGTCGCGCCCCGGGCATGCAGGCGCACCACCAATGGCCGCAGCAGATTCTGGAAGCTCGATTTGAGTTGATAGACCGAAACCATCGCGCCGTCCGTGGAGTTGAGTGGGCGGTCACGATATCCATGTCGCAGTCAGATATGGGCCGAGAATGATGCGCGAAAATTCGCTGACATCATTCGCAACCTGACTGCCTCTCTCAGAAGTCGCGCTTGTAGAAGATGTCCAGCGAACTGGCCAAACCGCTGGCGGCCTCCAGGTAGACCTTCTTGCTCAGCAGGTAGCGCAGGGCGATGGTGTTGGCCGGCTCGAACACGCCCACGCCGTAGCGCAGGCTCAGGCGCTCGGAGAGCTGGCCGCTGGCGACCACGCTGGTGCTGGTGCCGGTGCCCTCGGTGCCCAGCTCGAAGTCCTTGATGCCCAGCTGCCTGGCCACCTCGCCGGTGATCGGTGCGCTGCCGGCCAGGCCCAGGGCCAGGGCGGCCTCGCCGAGCATGTTGCTGTCCTCGCCGGTGGACAGCGGGCGGCCCATGACCAGGTAGGACAGCGCCTGCTCCTGGCTCATCGCCGGCTCGGAGAACACTTCGCTGCGCGGCTGCTCGGCGTTGCCGGTCAGGCGCAGGCCGGCGATCACGTCGTCGACCTTGCGGATCGCCTCGATGTCCAGGTACGGCTGGTCGATGGGGCCGGCGAACAGCAGGCGCGCGCGGCGGATGCTGAGTTTCTGCCCGTAGGCCCGGTAGCGGCCCTTGTTCAGGCTCAGCTCGCCGCGGGTGTCCATGTCGTCGCCGATGTGCACCTGGCCGGCCAGCTCGGCGCTCAGGCCGAAGCCGCTGAAGGTCAGCTTGTCCTGGCCGACCAGCACGTCCACGTCCATGGCCAGGTGGGGGCCGCCCTGCTCCTTGAGCGGCGCGCCGACGATCAGGGTGTCGTCGGAGAGCTTCACCGTCGAGGGCGGCAGCTGGCGGATGACGATGGCCCCGCGCGGCACCTGCACCTTGCCGGAAACGCTGAGCTTCTGGTCGGCCATGCGCAGCGCCAGGTCCGGGGTGACTTCGAGGTTGGCATAGGGCTCGACGCTCACCGGCAGGTCCGTGCCGCGCACTGCCAGGTCCATGTCCAGGCCCTGGCTCCAGGCCAGGTAGCCGCCCAGGCTGCCGTTGCCCTTGTCGCCGCCGCTCCAGGTGCCGCTGAGGTCGACGCGCTCGCCGGCGATGCGCGCCAGCACCTGCAGGTTGGCCAGGCGCGTCGGCAGGTCGCCGCCGGACAGCTCGCCGCCGGAGAGCCGCAGCTCGCCGTCCAGGCGCGGCTGCATGAGGCCGCCGGAAATGCGCCCGTTGCCGTCCAGGCGGCCCTTGAGCGTCTCGACCATGGGCACGAAGGGCCGCGCCACCGCCAGGTCCAGCCCGGCGAGGGTGAAGCTGCCGCTCAGCGGCTTGTTCTTCGGCCGCGGGTCGAGCACCGCCTGGGCGTCCAGGGTGCCGAGCTGGTTGCCGTGGAACTGCAGGCTGCTGTCGATGCGGGTGGGCGTCAGGCGGCTTTCCAGGCGCAGGCTCTGGTAGGGGAAGTCGAGCCACTGGTCCTGTTCTTTCAGGCGCAGGGTGCCGGCGCCGGCGTCCAGCAGGATGTTGCCGTTGGGGCCGCGGGCCGGCAGGTCGAGCTTGACGTCGCCGTTGAGCTTGCCCTGCCAGGCGAAGTCCTCGGGCAGCCAGCGCGCCAGGCTGTCCAGCGGGAAGTCGCGCAGTTGCCAGCGCAGCTGCGGCTCCGGCAGCAGGCGCTGTTCGCCGCCGCAGAGGCTGGCCGGGCCGGAGGCCCAGCAGTGCGCGCCCAGGTTCAGGCGGCCGTCGGCCAGGCGTTCCAGGCGCGCCGGCTGTTGCAGGCGCCAGTCCTGGCCGCCGCTGTGGATTTCGCCCTTGGCCAGGCGGCCGCGCCAGTCGCGGCCGTTCCAAGTGCCGTCGAAGCCCAGCGCCAGCACCAGCGGGCGGCCCTGCAGGGACAGGTCGAGTTGCTGGCGTTGCAGGTCGCCCTGGCCGCTGGCCTTGAACTGGCCCAGGCGCGTGTCGCCGGCGCGCACGCCGTCGGCCAGCAGCTCCAGGCGGCCGCGCTGGGCGGCGTCGAGGCGGGCGCTGAGGTCGAGGCTGCGCACGCCGTTGTCCTGGAAGGCCAGGCGCTGGCCCTTGAGGCTCAGCTCGCCCTGGGGCGCCTTGAGGCTGCCGGCCAGGTCGAGGCGGCCGTTCAGTTGGCCCTGCAATTGCGGCCAGAGCTGGCCCAGGCGCGCCAGGGCGATGTCCAGGCGCCCGGCCAGGCGCTGGTCGAGGCTGGCCTGGCCGCTGATGCGGTTTTCGCCCAGGCGCAGTTCCAGGCCGTCGACCTTCCAGTTCTGGCCCTGGCCGTTGGCGGCGGTCTTGAAGACCGCCGGCTGGCCGCGCAGGCGCCCCTGCAGGTCGAGGTTGGCCTGCACGGCGAGCACACCGTTCTTGAAACTGCCCTGGCTGCTCAGCGGCCCGCCGAGCTTGCCCGGCAGTTCGGCGACCCAGTAGGCCGGGTCGAAGTCGCTCAGCTTCAGTTGCGCATCCCAGGCCAGGGTGTCGGCGAACTTCAGGCCCAGGCTGCCCTCGGCCTTGCCCTGCCCGGCGACGAGCTGCAGCGACGGCAGGTGCACCTCGGCGAGGTTGCCGGACACCGGGCTGCTGAGCTGGAAGGCGCCGGCCGGGCCGTTGAGCTCGGCGGCGAAGTTGCCCAGGTAGGCCTCGTCGCGGTATTGCAGGTCGGCTTGCAGGCGGTGCATGGAGACCGGCGGCGGCTCCATGGGGTACAGGCGCAGCCAGGGGAAGTCCAGCCAGTCCAGCTTGGCGTCGGCGGCGAAGCCCTCCTGCCAGTCGAGACGGCCGCTCAGGCCCAGGCGCTGTTCCGGCGCGGCGGTGAGGTTCAGCGCGGCGATGTCCGCGCCCTTGGCGTCGACGCGGCCCTGCAAGGCCAGGGCGACGTCGCCGCCCTCCCCCGGCAGCACGGCCGAACCGTTGATGCGGTAGCCGGCGGCCAGGTCGCCCGCCGCTTGCAGCTGCACCTTGTTCAGCACCAGGGTGTCGGGCAGGTCGGCCGCGCCGCGGAAGCCGTCGGCGCTGATCTTCGCGCTGGCCGGCAGGTTCTCCGCCAGGGGTTGCAGGTCGCCGCTCAGGTGGCCTTGCAGGTAGCCGCTGCTGTCGGCTTCCAGCAGCAGGTGGCCGAGCAGTTCGCCCTTGGCTTGCAGTTTCAACTCCCAGGGCTGCTCGCCGGGCGCCGGCAGGCTCAGGCTGCCCTGGGCCTGCAACGGCCAGTTGCCCTGCGGGGTGAACAGGCCGCTCAGGTCTACGGCGAGGTCGCCGCGGGCGGCCTTGAGCACGTCGATGTGCAGGCCGTCGGCCTCCCAGTGGGCGCTGGCCTGGACGTTGCTGACCTGTTCGTTGCCATCGAGCAGGAAGCTGCCCAGGCGCACTTCGCCCAGGCGCACGGCCAGCGGCAGTTTCAGCGCCGGCAGCTGGATCGGCCCCTCGCTGGGCTCCGCTGGCCCCGGCGCCAGGCGCAGCTGCACGCGCTCGACGATCAGACGGTCGATGCACAACACGCCTTGCAGCAGGCAGGCGGGCGACCAGGCGAACTGCGGCCGCTCGACTTCCAGCTCGGTGGCGCCGTCGCTCCAGGCCAGGCGCTCGGCCTGCCAGGCGCCGCCCAGCCGGCCGGCATAGCCCTGCACCTGCAGGCCCGGCACCAGGCCCAGGGCCCAGCGGCTGCCGGCCTCGCTGCCGAGGATGGCGGCCAGCGCCACGGCCAGCAGCAGGATCAGGCCGAGCAGCGCGGCCACCAGGTATTTCAACAGGCGCTTCACAGCTCGGGCCCCATGGAGAAGTGGATGCGCCAGCCGCCGCCCTCGTCCAGGCCGTCGGCCAGGTCCAGGCGCAGCGGCCCCACCGGCGACACCCAGCGGATGCCGAAGCCGACGCCGGTCTTGATCGAGGGGAAGTCCAGCGAGTTGAAGGAGTTGCCCTGGTCGATGAAGGTCGCCAGGCGCCATTTCTCGGCCAGCGGGTACTGGTACTCGACGCTGCCGGCGACCATGTAGCGCCCGCCGATGCGGTCGCCCCGGGAGTTCTTCGGCGACAGCGTCTGGTAGTCGTAGCCGCGCACGCTCTGGTCGCCGCCGGCGAAGAAGCGCAGCGACGGCGGGATGCTCGAATAGTCGTTGGTGGCGATGAAGCCGACCTGGGCGCGGCCCAGCAGGCGGTGGCCGCCGGCGAAGGTGGTCAAACCCTTGGCCATGGCGCTGACGTGGGCCAGGTCGGCGTCGGCCAGCAGGCCCTCCTTGGCTACCTTGGTTTCCAGCTGCAGGCGGTAGCCCTGATGGGGGTCGACCTTGTTGTCGGCGTGCAGGATGGAGTAGCCGAAGCCGGGCATGAGGAAGCTGCTGTTGCCCGAGTCGTCGCCCAGCAGGTACTCCTCGTGCAGCCAGCCCAGGGAGAACGAGCGCTGCCAGCCGCTGGGCAGCTTGCGCAGCCATTCGCCGCCGAGGGTGAACTGCTTGCTCTCGGTGTCCACCAGGTCTTCGTTCTGGTAGCCGGTGGTGAAGCGCAGCTTGTCGGTCAGCGGCGGGTCCAGCGGCACCTCGTACCAGGCGCCGACGTTCTGCCGCGGCCCGGAGACTTCGGCCTCGGTGCCCAGGCTGTGGCCCTGGGGGTTGACCCAGTGGCGCGTCCAGCTGAACTTGGCGCGCGGCCCCACGTCGGTGGAGAAGCCCAGGCCGACGCCGAGCGAGCGCGGCTTGCGCGCGGTGAGGTGGACCGCCACCGGGATGCTCGCGCCCTTGGCCTGCAGCGGCGAGGCGTCGACGCGCACGCCGTCGAAGTAGCCGCTGGACTGCAGGGCCTGGTTGAGGTCGGCGATGAGTTCGGAGTCGTAGGCCTCGCCCTGCCGGAAGGGCACCATGCGCCGCAGCAGTTCCTCGTCGAAGGGGTAGTCGCCGCTGAAGCTGACCGCGCCGAGGGCGAAGCGCGGGCCGCTGGCGTAGACCAGCTCGATGTCGGCCACCCCGGCCTCGGGGTCGACGCGCAGTTGCTGGCGGGTGAACTGGCCGCGGAAGAAGCCGAAGCGCGAGGCCTGGTTCTGGATCAGCCGCTTGGCGTCCTCGTAGGTGCCGTGGTTGAGCTGCGCGCCGGGCTTCAAAGTATCGCCGCCGGGCACTCGGAAGCTCTTCAGCTTAGCCGCCGGCCCCTCGATGCGGATGTCGACCGTGCGCAGCTTCACCGGCTCGCCGGGCGAGACGTCGATGCGCAGGCGCGGGTTCTTGGCGTCGCCACGCACCCGCGCGCGGATGCGCGCCTGGTAGTAGCCCAGCGCCTGGGCGGCCTGCACGGCCTGCTGCTGGACCGTGCGACGCAGGCGTCGCAGGGCGGTTTCGTCGCGCCCCTCGACGCTGCCCACGTAGGCCTCGATATTGGCCTTGAGCGCCGAGCTGGCGGGGTCGATACGTACATCGAGCTGGCTTTCCGCTGCCACAGCCGCGCCGATCCAGCACAGCAGGCCCATCAGCGCTAGCCGAATCGTTCCTTGGAGTCTCATGGCGCGAGATGCTAGCACGATGGCCGTGACAATCCAGCGCCGCGGCCCCTGCGCCGCGGCTTTGCGCAATGGCGAGGGGCTATCAGCCCTCGCGGGCCAGGCGCGCTTCCGGCTGCGGATTGGGGTGGAACAGCACGTGTTCGCGCAGCGGCCCCAGCGCCACTTCGCCCACCTCCTCGTAGCCGTGGCGGCGGTAGAAATCCAGGTAGCGGGCGTTGCCGGTGTCCAGCACCAGGCCCTGAGAATCCACGTCGTCGACGCACCAGGCATGCAGGGCGTCGAGCAGTTGTTCGCCGAGGTGGCGGCCCTGGAATTCCGGGTGCACGCCCAGCAGCGGCAGCACGTGGTAGGGCCCCGGCGGCAGGCAGCCGAGCACGGCCTCGTGGTAGGCCAGGTAGCGCCGCGTGCAGCGGAAGCCGGTGGTGAGCAGCATGCGCATGCGCCAGGCCCAGCTGTCGGTGATGTCCAGGCGGCGTTGCGGCGGGGCGATCAGCGCCACCGCCACCAGGCGCTCGTCGATCACCAGGCCGAGCACCGGCAGGTCCTCGGACAGATGCCGGTTGGTCAGCTCGCGCACGGTGGCGCGCACCCGCTGGTCGAAGCCGGGGCGGTCGCTTTCGAACAGGTAGGCGAAGGTCGGCTCGTGGCGGTAGGCGTGGTAGAGCAGCGAGCGGATTTCCCGGGCGTAGGAATCGCCCAGCAGGCGGACTTCGGCGAGCGTCTCAGGCATGCGGACACCTCTTGTTATCGTGTTTGGGCCCAGAGCCGAACCCTAGCAGCGCCGCGCCCGCACCGCCAGCGAACGCAGCCGGGCCGTCGCGGCATTTGCCGCTGCCGGCGCCAGCGGCTAGCATCGTCACTTTGCCCAGGACGCTGCGGATGAAAATCGTCTCTTTCAATATCAATGGCTTGCGTGCCCGCCCCGCCCAACTCAAGGCGATCGTCGAGACGCACCAGCCCGACGTCATCGGCCTGCAGGAAACCAAGGTCGCCGACGACCAGTTCCCCCGCGAAGAGATCGAGGCCCTGGGCTACCAGGTGCACTTCCACGGCCAGAAGGGCCACTACGGCGTGGCCCTGCTCTCGCGCCAGGCGCCGCTGGAAATCCGCTACGGCTTCCCCAACGACGGCGAGGATGCCCAGCGCCGCTTCATCTGGGGCACCTTCGCCGACGCCGACGGCCAGCCGATCACCGTGATGAACGGCTACTTCCCCCAGGGCGAAAGCCGCGAGCACCCGGTGAAGTTCCCCGCCAAGCAGCGCTTCTACGCCGACCTGCAGCAGCTGCTGGAAAGCCAGTTCAAGCCCGAGCAGCGCCTGGTGATCATGGGCGACATCAACATCTCGCCGGAAGACTGCGACATCGGCATCGGCGAGGAGAACCGCAAGCGCTGGCTGCGCACCGGCAAGTGCAGCTTCCTCCCCGAGGAGCGCGAGTGGCTGGGCAAGCTCAAGGCCTGGGGCCTGGTGGACAGCTTCCGCCAGTTGCACCCGCAGGTGGACGACCGCTTCAGCTGGTTCGACTACCGCAGCCGCGGTTTCGAGGACGAGCCCAAGCGCGGCCTGCGCATCGACGTCATCCTCGCCTCCGAGGCGCTGCGCCCGCGCCTGGCCGACGCCGGCATCGACTACCAGATCCGCGGCATGGAAAAACCCTCCGACCACGCGCCCATCTGGCTCAAGCTGAGCTGATCAGCCAGCGGCGCGCGCCAGCCAGTCGGCCAGCGCGCGCTGCAGTCCGGCCAGCGCCGCGTCGGCCTGGCCCAGGCGCGCTTCCAACCCCTCGCCGTCGCCTTCGCAGATTCTCTGCAGGGCGCGGCAATGCCCTTCCGCCTCGGCGGCGCCGATGATCGCCGCGGCGCCGGCCAGGCGGTGCGCCAGGTCGCCCAGCGCCTTGCGGTCGCCGCGGCTGCGGGCCTGGTGCAACTGCTCGATGTCGCCGGCATTGGCCTGCGCCAGGGTGCGCACGAACTCCCGCGCCGCCTCGCTCTCCAGCGGTTGCGGGCCGAACAGGCCGCTCAAGTCGAAGACCGCGTCGTCAGTTGGCCCGGCCGGCGCCGCGGCCTGCACGCCGGCCAGCGCCTGGGCGAGCACGTCGAGGGTCAGCGGCTTGAACAGCACCTGGTCCATGCCGGCGTCGCGGCAGCGCTGCACTTCTTCCTCCTGGGCGTTGGCCGTGGCGCCGATCACCCGGCACGGCCGCCGCCCCTGCTCACGCTCGTGGGCGCGGATGCGCCGGCTCAGCTCGTAGCCGTCGACGCCGGGCATCCGGCAATCGGTGATGACCGCGGCGAAGTCGCCGGCCAGCCAGGCCTGCCAGCCCTCCTCGCCGCCGGCCGCCAGGGTGGCGCTGTGGCCCAGGTGCGCCAACTGCTGGCGGAACACCATGCGGTTGGCCGGATGGTCGTCCACCGCCAGCACCCGCAGGCCGCCCGGGACGCTGGCGCTGGTGCCCGGTTGCGCGGTGTCCGGCGGCGCCTCGGTGAGCGCCAGCGGCAGGCGCACGCTGAAACAGGAGCCTTGGCCGGGCTCGCTGCGCAGGCCGAAGGCGCCGCCCATCAGTTGCACCAGGCGCTGGCTGATGTGCAGGCCCAGGCCGGTGCCCTGGCCCCTGGCGCCCGGCTCCACCTGGACGAAGGGCTGGAACAGCCGGGCCTGGTCCTCGGCGGAAATGCCGATGCCGCTGTCGATCACCTCCACCAGCAGCTCCAGGCGCTCGCCCTGGCGCCGGGCGCTGGCCCGCACGCGCACGCCGCCGCGCTCGGTGAACTTCACCGCGTTGTTCAGCAGGTTGAACAGCACCTGCTTGAAGCGCAGCGCATCCAGCAGCACCCAGTGGTCCAGCTCGCCCTCGGTTTCCAGGTCCAGGCCCAGGCCCTTCTGCGTGGCCAGGCCGGCGAACAGCGCCACCGCGCCTTCGATCTCGCGGCGCAGCAGCGCCGGCTGCGGCGTGGAGTCGATGCGCCCGGACTCGATGCGCGCCAGGTCCAGCACGTTGCCGATCAGCATCAGCAGGGCCCGCGCGGCGTCCTGCGCCACCTCCAGCGCCTCGCGGTCGAGCACGCCGTCGCGGGCCTTTTCCAGCACCAGCTCCTGCAGGCCGACGATGGCGTTCATCGGCGTGCGGATCTCGTGGCTCATGGTCGAGAGGAACTGGCTCTTGGCGGCGCTGGCCTGGTCCGCGCGCTGCCGCTCGCGCTCCAGCTGGTTGATCAGTTGCTGGCGCTCGGTCAGGTCGACCCAGCCACCGATTACGCCCTGCACCACGCCGTCGCCATCGTGCTGGGCCACCGCCCAGTGGTAGACGTAGTGATCGCCGTCGCGCAGGCGCAGCACGTAGTCGCCCGGCGCCGGCATCTCGCCGTCGGTCACCTGCTGGCGGTGCACCTGCATCAGGCGCTCGGCCTCCTCCTCGGGGAACCAGCCCAGCTCGCCGATGGCCTTGCCCAGGCAGTCCTCCGGGCGCGCGTCGAACATGCGCAGCATGGCCTGGTTGCAGAGGTCCAGGTGGCCCTCGCGGTCGAGCCGGTAGACCGGGTTGGGCAGCGCCTCGATCAATTCGTTGAGCAGCCCCACCTGGGCGCCCAGGCGCCGCTCGGCGCGCCGCGTGCGCAGCACCTGGCGGTTGAGGTAGAAGCCCCAGACCAGCGACAGCAGCACCAGCGCGCCGGCCAGAGCGGCGCCGCTGAGGATCGCCTGGCGGTGCTCGGCCCAGAAGTCGCCGCCGCCGGAGGCCAGGCGCGGCTCCCAGCGCCGCACCAGTTCGGCCACCTCCTCCGGGTCCACCGACAGCTGGGCCTTCTCCAGGATGGAGTAGAGTTCCGGCTGGTCCGGGCGCACGCCGATGCTGAAGGGGGTGCTCAGGTCTTCGAGTATGCCGGCGACCTTGAGGCTGTCCTTGAACTCGCCGGCGATCAGCGCGCGGGCGCTGAACAGGGTGCTGACGGCCGCCTCGCTGCGCTGCTCGGCCACCTCGCGCAGGGCCTGGCGCTGGTTGCCCGCCGACTCCAGGCGGGTGTCCGGGTAGCGCTCGATGAGCGCGCGGTTGAGGTAGGGGTCGATGGCGATGGACACGCGCTTGCCGGCCAGGTCGTGGAGGTCGTGGACGGCCGCCGCGTCCTTGCGCATCACCAGGAGCATGGTGGCCCGCAGGTAGGGCGGCAGCAGCGCCAGGCCCTCGTTGCTCGGCGGCACCACCGGCGTCAGCCAGGCGCGCCCGGCGTGCAGCTCGCGGAACACGTCGGCGTAGTCGTCCACCGCGGCATAGGCGAAGCGCAGGCCGGAGCGCTGGCCCAGCAGGTCCAGGTAATCGCGGGCGATGCCGCTGACGCGCCCGTCGGCGTCGGCCTGGGCCAGCGAGCCGCTGTGGCGGTTGACCACCACCGGCACCCGCGGGTGCTCGGCCAGCCAGCGGTTTTCCCGCGGCGTCAGCACCACCCGCTGGCCGCCCAGGCGCAGGCGCTCGCCGGCGCTCCAGCGGCGCAGGATTTCCTCGTTGCGCTGCACGTCGATGCGCGCCAGGCCGCGGTCCACCAGGCCGAGCAGGCGCTCCTCGCCGGGGCGCATGAGGAAGCCGAAGCCGGCGCTCTCCAGCGGCGCGAAGTTGTCGATGCGCAGGTTGAACAGGTAGTTCATGTTGATCAGGTAGTGCACCGACAGCGCATCGCCGAGCATGCCGTCGACGTTGCCCAGGCTCAGCGCCTCCAGGGCCCGCAGCGGCGAGGCGAAGAGCAGGACGCGGCTGTTGGGATAGGCCGCCTGCACCTGGGCCAGGCGCAGGTAGTCGGCCACCAGCGCGAGGGTGGTGCCGGGGCGGCTGGCGTCGAACGGGCGGGCATCGTCGCTGACCAGCACCGGCTGGTCCTGCAGGTAGGTGCGGCTGAGCAGCAGGCCGCGGGCCTCGGCCTCGCTGGCGGTGCCGCCGCAGACCATGTCGATCTCGCCCTTGCGCAGCGCCTCCAGGGCCGCCTCCCGCGAGGGGTAGGCGTAGACGCGCTGATAGCCGCCGGCCAGCAGCCCCAGGTAGTCGGCGCTGACGCCCTCCAGGCGGCCGCCGCCGACGATCTGCAGCGGCGGCCGGTCAATCTGCGCCACGCCGACGCGCAGCGGGCCGCGCTGCGCCAGCCAGGCCCGCTCGGCGGGGCTCAGCCAGCTGTCGGGCATGTGCGCGCTGTAGCCGGAGAGGGTCAGCGGCTGCAGCGGCGGCTGGTCGATGGCCAGGGCCGGCGCCGCGCCCAGCAGCAGGGCACAGCAGAAGATGAGGCCGCGTACTGGGGACATGGCGCTCCTTGCGGGAATGGCTCGGCAGCCCGGACAGGCCGCTGCTGAATGACTATAGACAAAGCGGCGGCGCCCACCCGGCGCGCCCGCGAGGCCCGGCGTCACCGCACTGAAACCTTGCCCGCCTATGCTCCCGACCTCGTCCGCAACCGCCCTGGAATCACCGATGCCGCACTTCACGCGCCACGACAAGGACGCCTGGCCCGTCACCCTCGCCTGGCTGATCATCGCCTTCGTCTGCTACGCCCTGCCCTGGCACGCCTTCGCCGCCCTGCCCGCCGCCCCGGAGGGCCAGCCGGTGCTGCGCATCCAGGGCTCCAACACCATAGGCGCGCACCTGCTGCCGGAACTGGTGAAGGGGCTACTGCTGGAACAGGGCTACAAGGCCATCCTCGCCGAACCCGGCCAGGCGCAGAACGAGACGCGGGTCCGCGCCCGCGACGCCCAGGGCCGCGACGTCGTGGTGGAGATCGCCGCCCACGGCAGCAGCACCGGCTTCGCCGCGCTGAAGGACGGCAGCGCCGAGATCGCCGCCGCCTCGCGGCCGATCAAGGACGCCGAGGCCGCGGCCCTTTCCGCCTCGGGCAACCTGCGCGGCGCCAAGGCCGAGCAGGTGATCGGCATCGACGGCCTGGCCATCGTCGTGCACCCGGACAACCCGCTGCGCGAGCTGACCACCGCCCAGCTGGCCCAGGTCTTCGCCGACGAGGTGACGACCTGGGAAGATCTCGGCGGCCGCGGCGGCGCCATCCACCTGTACGCCCGCGACGACAACTCCGGCACCTTCGATACCTTCAAGGAACTGGTGCTGGCCAGCCAGGGCAAGGCCCTCGCCGCCTCCGCCCAGCGCTTCGAATCCAGCGACGCGCTGTCGGCCCAGGTCGCCGCGGACCCGCAGGGCATCGGCTTCGTCGGCCTGGCCTCGGTGCTCAAGGCGCGCGCCCTGGCCATCGCCGACGGCGAGTCGCGGGCGATGCTGCCCTCCCCCGGCAGCATCGCCACCGAGGACTACCCGCTGTCGCGCCGCCTGTACCTGTACATCAAGCCCAACGAGCGCAACCCCTGGGCCCAGGCCCTGGTGCAGTTCGCCCAGGGCGACCGCGGCCAGGCCCTGGTCAGCGGCAGCGGCTTCGTCGGCCAGCGCGTGCAGGCCATGCGCGTGCAGCCCGCCGAGGGCATGCCCGAGCAGTACAAGGCCCTGGCCCGCGAGGCCCGCCGGCTGTCAGTGAATTTCCGCTTCCACGAGGGCAGCGCCACCCTGGACAACAAGGCCCAGCGCGACGTCGAGCGCCTGCTGGCCTACCTGCGCCAGCACGACAAGCTCGACGGCAAGGCGGTGCTGGTCGGCTTCGGCGACGCCCGCCAGGACCCGGCCCGCGCGCAGTTGCTGTCCAAGCTGCGGGCCATGGCGGTGCGCCGCGAACTGGCCAGGGAAGGCGTGGTCTTCCACGGCATCGAGGGCATGGGCGCGGCGCTGCCGGTGGCGGCCAACGACGACCAGGAAGGCCGGGTGAAGAACCGCCGCGTGGAGGTCTGGGTGTACTGACCCAGGGCAGCCCAGGGCGCTCGCCCCTGGTCTAGGCTGTTACTGTAGGAGTGAATAGGTCGTAGGAACTTGTTACTTTCCCCCGCTTGCCTCGCGACCCTGCTCTGCTATTTTTCCCGCCGTGACGCCGGGCCCCTCTGACGGTCGCTGACCGCCATGTCGGAGTCACTTTCGACAACGACAGCAAGAGAGGGCCCGCATGGCACCCCTATTGGATTTCCTCAACACCCCCTTCCTCGGCACCGCCGCCTGGTTCTGGCTGCTGTTCCTGGCCATCGTCATCCTCCTCCTGTTCCTCGACCTGGGCGTGCTGCAGCGCGACCACCACGAGATCGGCGTGCGCGAGAGCCTGCTGCTTTCGGCCGGCTACTTCAGCTGCGGCCTGGCCTTCGGCGGTTTCGTCTGGTACGAGTTCGGCGCCACCAGCGCCATGGAGTACTACACCGGCTTCCTGGTGGAGCAATCGCTGTCGATGGACAACGTGTTCGTCATGGCGATGATCTTCGGCTTCTTCGGCATCCCCCGCCGCTACCAGCACCAGGTGTTGTTCTGGGGCATCCTCGGCGCCATCGTCATGCGCGCCATCATGATCGGCCTGGGCGCCGCCCTGGTCAGCGAGTTCGAGTGGATCATGTACGTGTTCGGCGCCTTCCTGCTGTTCAGCGGGGTGAAGATGCTCTTCGCCAGGCACGAGGAAGAGCCCGACCTGGCCAACAACCCGGTGCTGCGCTTTTTGCGCAAGCACATCCGCGTCACCGAGCAGCTCCACGAGCACCACTTCTTCGTGCGCAAGCCGGACGCCAGCGGCAAGCTGGTGCGCTTCGCCACCCCGCTGTTCCTGGCGCTGATCCTGATCGAGCTGGCCGACGTGGTGTTCGCGGTGGACAGCGTGCCGGCGATCTTCGCCATCACCAAGGACCCGTTCATCGTCTACACCTCGAACATCTTCGCCATCCTCGGCCTGCGCGCCCTGTACTTCTCGCTGGCGGCGATGATCCACCGCTTCGTCTACCTGAAGTACGCCCTGGCCCTGGTGCTGGTGTTCATCGGCGCGAAGATCTTCGCCCACGGCTTCATCGGCAAGGTTCCCGCCGTGCTCTCGCTTGGGGTAACCTTCGGCCTGCTCGCTGGTGGCATACTGCTGTCACTGCTCAAGACGCGCAAGGCAGGCGAGCAGGAGCTGGAAATCGTCAGCCGGGAGACCCTGCATGCAGGACGAGGTGAAGATCGAGGCCATTGAAGTCCAGGGCCGGCCCTGGTGGCTGGTGCGCCTGGGCCGCCGCGGCCTGCGCTTTTCCCAGGAATCCCTGGCCCGCGCCTTCGCCGCCCAGTTGCATGTGCGCCGCCAGTGGTGGCAGCAGCGCGGCGAAGACGAACCCAACGAACGCACCTGAGCCCCCCGCCCGCCGCCGGCGGGGCGCTCGCAGCGGCGCTAGTGGCTGCGCCGGCCCTTGAGCACCTTGACGATCTCGCCGATCAGGTTCACCACCAGCGCCCGCTCGCTCTCCGCCAACCCCTGAAGCAGGTCGCCGATGGCCTCGGCCTGCTCGGCGACGTCGATCGAATCCTTGCGGAAAAGGTCGCTCAGCGGGCATTCGAGGATTTCCGCGATCTGTCCCAGGCGCTGCAAGGTCGGCGATATCACACCGTTCTCCATGCGGCTGATGGTTTCCTTCTCCACCCCTATCCCCTCTGCTATCTGTGCCTGCGTCAGCCCCTTGGCCCTGCGGCGGTTGGCGATGGCTGCGCCGACTTCATGGACCACGCTCCGACCTTTCATGCGAATTGACCTCATACATCATCCGATATAACGCCTCAAGCCATTTTCAGGGGAGCTTGCGTGCGGCTGAAGGACGCATGACGTCTATAAATGTTTCTTAATAGATCATTGACTAATTGACTTTCCTTTTCACGGGGGAACAGGATAGGGCTGATTGCCATCACTTCGCCCCCATGGCGCAGCCGGTCCGATGGTGGTTTGCCACGAAAGGAAGTCCGCAATGTTGTCCAAGCTGAAAATACGCACGGGAATGCTCATCGTCCTGGCCGCCGCCCTCCTGCTTTCGATCCTCACCGGCTGGAACAGCGCCCGCAGCAGCGACCAGCAGATCCAGTCGCTGAACCGCGTGGCGGTGGAGCTCAACGACATGGTGCTGCGCTTCAAGCTCTAGCCCCGTTCCTCGACCACCAGGCCGGAGTGCAAGCATGCCGATCCGCAGTATTCCCGACCTCCCCCGGATGCTCTCCGAAGCCCTGGAGCATGCCGAGACCGCTCTTTGCATCAACGACGACGGGCAGCGCCTGCTGTACTGCAACCGCGCCTTCGGCCGGCTGCTCGGCCATGCCCCGGAAAGCCTGGTGGGCCGCCCGTTCGACGAGCTGGTGGACGCGCGGCCGGCGGCCAACGACCGCGTGGAAGCCCTGGTGCGCTGCCATGACGGCCGGCGCATCTGGTGCGGCATCGCCAGCACCGGGCTGAACCGCGCCACGGGCGAGCCCGACCTGCAGTTGCTGGCGCTCACCGAGATCACCCAGTCGAAAATCCACGAAGTGCTGCTGGACCGCCTGCTCGAAGGCATGGCCCGCGACGAGCCGCCGGAACACCTGATGGAAGCGGCCTGCCTGGAGATCGAACGGCTG
The DNA here is from genome assembly GCF_001586155.1 of Pseudomonas citronellolis. NCBI lineage: Bacteria > Pseudomonadati > Pseudomonadota > Gammaproteobacteria > Pseudomonadales > Pseudomonadaceae > Pseudomonas > Pseudomonas citronellolis. The sequence continues at coordinate 2,672,502 of NZ_CP014158.1, read as the reverse complement.
CTGCCGCGGACCAGCGCCTCGGTCCTGCGCGTCAACGCAGGCCGCCTGCACCCGCTGGCCGGGCCGAGCCTGCCGCCCGCCTACCTGCAGGCCCTGGACGGCCTGCCCCTGGGCGACGGCCCGGGCAGCGAGGGCGCCTGGGCCGGCGAGGTCGAGCGCCATCCGCTGTGGTCCGCCTACCGCCACCTGCTGCCACCGGAGCTGCGCAGCTGCAGCATCACGCCGATCCGCTCCAGCACCGGCCAGCTGATCGGCAGCTTCGTCTGCTACGGCCGGGGGGAACAGGCGCCCTGCGCGACGCAACAATGCCTGCTGGACATCTGCACGCACCTCTGCGCGCTGGTGCTGGAGCGCGACCAGGCGCGCACGCGCATCCACCAGCTCGCCTACTACGACGACCTCACCGGCCTGCCCAACCGCCACCTGCTGCAGAACCTGGCCAGCGCCGAACTGGCCGGCGCCGCCGCGCGCCGGCAGGGCCTGGCGGTGCTGTACATCGGCCTGGACCGCTTCCGCCAGATCAACGACTCCTTCGGCCGCCCCTCCGGCGACGAGCTGCTGCGCACCATCGCCCGGCGCCTGCGCCAGGCCTGCCGCGACGAGGACCACGTCGGGCGCCAGGCCAACGACGAATTCGTCGTCCTGCTGCCGGCCTGCGACCGCGCGGCGGCCGGCGTCCACCTCGCCCGCCTGAAGGCCGCCCTCGACGCGCCCTGGCGCGTCGCCGGCGCGCCCCACAACCCCTCGGCGAGCATCGGCATCAGCCTGTTCCCGGAGGATGGCGAGGACTTCCAGAGCCTGCTGCGCCACGCGGCGATGGCGATGAACCAGGCCAAGGGCAAAGGCAAGAGCCGTGGCGGCCAGGTGTTCTTCAGCGAGGAACTGGAGCGCCTGGCGCAGGAACGCGTGGCGCTGGAGAGCGCCCTGCGCGAAGCCCTCGCCAGGCAGCGCCTGCACCTGAACTACCAGCCGCTGGTGGACATCCGCGCGGGCCGCCTGCGCGGCGCCGAGGTCCTGGCCCGCTGGCACCACCCGCAGCTGGGCAACATCTCCCCGGAGCGCTTCATTCCCCTCTCCGAGGAATGCGGGCTGAGCATCGAACTGGGTCGCTGGGTGCTGCGCGAAGCCTGCCGGCAACTGGCCGAGTGGCGCCACGCGGGCCTGCAGGTGCCGGAGATATCGGTCAACCTGTCCGCCGGCGACTTCCAGGACCCGCAACTGCCCGTCGCGGTGCTGCGCACCCTGGAAGAGCACGGCCTGCACGGCACCGACCTGACCCTGGAAATCACCGAAAGCGCGCTGATGGAAGCCGACAGCGACACCCTGGGCGTGCTCGACCAGCTGCACGAACTGGGCATCCGCCTGGCCCTGGACGACTTCGGCACCGGCTACTCCAGCCTGGCCCGGCTGAACCGCCTGCCGGTGCAGGAACTGAAGCTGGACCGCAGCTTCGTCCGCGACCTGGAGAGCAACAGCACCAGCCGCACCCTCAGCGACGCCGTGCTGAACATCGGCCGCAGCCTGGGCATGACGGTGGTCGCCGAAGGCATCGAGAACCCCGAGCAACTGCGCATCCTCGAAGCCCAGGGCTACAGGGTGGCCCAGGGCTACCTGCTGTCCCCACCGCTACCGGCCGAAGGGTTCGCGGCCTGGCTGAAGGCGAGGCAGGTGGCGGGGTGATTCTGTAGGACCGAGCTTGCTCGCGAACCGGGCAGTCACTGGGTTATTCCCCTTCGGGCCAGCGCAAGCGCTGTTCGCGATGGAGCCGCGTCCCGCGTTCGCGGGAATGACGAGGGGGAAGGATGGTGCCTGACCTCCAAGCCACTCAGGACAGCACCCTCTCCCTTCAGGGCGGGGCGCGCAGCCGAGGGTTGGGGAGAGGGCGCTCTCAACCCCAGCACCTAAGCCACCGGGGAAACCCCGTTAGGCTGCGGCGTATAACCGCGAACGGTTATACGCCCTACGTTTCAGGATGACGCCGGACTCACCGCCCACTCCGAACGGCCCCCTCTCCCTTCGGGAGAGGGCTGGGGTGAGGGAGCGGAGTCAACCCGATACACCGCAGCCACCGGGAAACCCCATTCGCGAGCAAGCTCGCTCCTACAAAAAAACCGCCCGAATGCGACCCACACACAAAAACGCCGTTTCCCTTTCGGAGAAACGGCGTTCCCGTGACCCTCACCGGGCCTCAACTACCAACCAGCACTCACTTGCCCATGTACTTGCCGATCTCGTACTTGCCGACGGCCATGCGGTGCACTTCGTCCGGGCCGTCGGCCAGGCGCAGGGTGCGCTGCATGGAGTACCAGTAGGCCAGCGGGAAGTCGTTGGAGACGCCGGCGCCGCCGTGGATCTGGATGGCGCGGTCGATCACCTGCAGGGCGACGTTGGGCGCCACCACCTTGATCTGGGCGATCTCGCTCTGGGCGATCTTGTTGCCCACGGTGTCCATCATGTACGCGGCGTTGAGGGTCAGCAGGCGGGCCTGGTTGATCTCGATGCGCGAGTTGGCGATGTGGTCGATGTTGCCGCCCAGGCGCGCCAGCGGCTTGCCGAAGGCGGTGCGGCTGGTGGCGCGCTTGCACATCAGTTCCAGGGCGCGCTCGGCCATGCCGATGGAGCGCATGCAGTGGTGGATGCGGCCCGGGCCGAGGCGGCCCTGGGCGATCTCGAAGCCGCGACCCTCGCCCAGCAGCACGTTCTCGTAGGGCACGCGGACGTTCTCGAAGAGCACCTCGGCGTGGCCGTGGGGCGCGTCGTCGTAGCCGAACACCGGCAGCGGGCGGAGGATCTTCACCCCGGGGGCGTCGCTGGGCACCAGGATCATCGAGTGCTGCTGGTGGCGCGGCGCGTCCGGGTTGGTCAGGCCCATGAAGATCATCACCTTGCAGCGCGGGTCGCAGGCGCCGGAAGTCCACCACTTGCGGCCGTTGATGACCCACTCGTCACCGTCGCGCACGGCGTTGGCCTGCATGTTGGTGGCGTCGGAGGAAGCCACGCCAGGCTCGGTCATGGCGAAGGCGGAGCGGATTTCGCCGCGCAGCAGCGGTTCCAGCCAGGTGCGCTTCTGTTCCTCGCTGCCGTAGCGGACGAGGGTCTCCATGTTGCCGGTATCCGGGGCCGAGCAGTTGAACGGCTCGGCGCCGATCAGCGAGCGGCCCATGATCTCCGCCAGCGGGGCGTACTCCATGTTGGTCAGGCCGGCGCCGTATTCGGACTCGGGCAGGAACAGGTTCCACAGGCCCTCGGCCTTGGCGCGGGCCTTGAGGTCCTCCATGACCTGGGTCGGCTGCCAGCGGTCGCCTTCGGCTACCTGTTGCTCGAAGACGCTCTCGGCGGGATATACATAAGCTTCCATGAACGCGGTGACGCGCTCACGCAGGTCCTGGACCTTGGCGGAATAGGCGAAATCCATGGGGGCTACCTTCTGGCAGGGGTTTGTCTTGTGTCGAGGAAGATGCTAGAACAGGCAGCACGATTTACCTAGCCTATTATCCGAATCAATGAACATTCATAACCCGCATGATGGTCCGCCATCCCGGGTATGATCCGGCCACAACAATGACAAGCGGAGCCACGGGATGAACCTGAACAAGGTCGACCTGAATCTGTTCATCGTCTTCGATGCCATCTACACCGAAGCCAACCTCACCCGCGCCGGACAGATCGTCGGCATCACCCAACCCGCGGTGTCCAACGCCCTCGCCCGCCTGCGCGAGACCTTCAACGACCCGCTGTTCGTGCGCACCGCCCAGGGCATGGTGCCCACGCCCATGGCGCAGAACATCATCGGCCCGGTGCGCAACGCCCTGCAGCTGCTGCGCGTATCGGTGCAGGAAAGCCGCACCTTCACCCCACAGCAGGCGAGCAAGACCTACCGCATCAGCATGACCGACCTCACCGAGGCCATCATCCTGCCGCCGCTGTTCCAGCGCCTGCGCCGCCAGGCGCCCAACGTGCACATCGAGAGCTTCCTCTCCAAGCGCCGCGAGACCACCAAGGAACTGGCCGCCGGGCGCCTGGACTTCGCCGTGGACGCGCCGCTGAACACCGACCCGCAGGTGCGCCACGTCAAGCTGATGGAGGACCGCTACGTCTGCGCCATGCGCCACGGCCACCCGCTGGCCAGGCCGAAGCTGAGCCTGGAGGAGTACCTGTCGCTGACGCACATCCAGATCTCCAGCCGCCGCAGCGGCCTGGGCTATATCGACCTGTCGCTGGGCAAGATGGGCCTGCAGCGCAAGATCGCCCTGCGCTCGCAGCACTACCTGATGGCCTCCAACGTGGTGCAACAGACCGACATGGCGGTGACGGTGCCCGAGCGCTTCGCCCGCCACCACAACCTGCACTACGTGGACCTGCCGGTGAGCGACGTGCCCAAGCTGGAAACCCACCTGTACTGGCACGAAAGCACCGACCAGGACCCGGCCAACCGCTGGATGCGCGAGCAGCTGATCGAGCTGTGCCAGCAGGTCACCGCCCGCGAGGCGCGGGAAGCGCAGCAAGGCTGACCTGCCGCGGGGGCTGTCCGCGAAGTTCCCGCATTCGCCGGAATGACCAGGGTCGCCGGCTGACTCCATTCTCCCCACAGACACCGAACGACCCCCTCTCCCTTCAGGGCGGGGCGCGCAGCCGAGGGCTGGGGAGAGGGACGGTGTCAACCCGATATACCGTAGCCGCCGGTAAACACCGTTCGCGAGCAAGCTCGCTCCTACAGCCGCGCCCCCTTCCCCCCTATCCAAGGTCGGGCCGGCCCCTCCTTGGCCGCAAATAACCCTTCCATGGCCGGATCGGACCTCTCCCTTGTCCGACAATCCTTCCAACAATTACATCAACCAATGACACATTCACCGTGTCAGGCCCTCCGTCCCGCCGGCGCCACTGCCTGCCCATGCCGCCGCCGGGGCTCGTCGAACAACAACAAGGAGTCGCCCATGAACGCCCAGACCGAACCGCTCCGCGCCCACTTCCCCGTCCGGCGCATGGATTTCAGCTTCACCGAGACGCCGAAGTACTGGTGGGACGATCAGCCCTTCATGTCGCACTTCATGAACAACCTGTCCTCGCTGTTCCCCTATGGCGAGAAGTTCTTCGTCGACAGCGTGCGCGCCGTGCGCGACCGCATCCAGGACCCGCAGCTGCAGAAGGACGTGTCCGCCTTCATCGGCCAGGAGGCCATGCACTCCAAGGAACACGCGGCCTACAACGAATACGCCGAGGAACACGGCATCGACCTGGAACGCCTGGAGCTGCGCATCAAGCACCTGCTCGGCGCGGTCAGCAAGGTCACCACCAAGAAGCAGGACCTGGCCATCACCTGCGCCCTGGAGCACTTCACCGCGACCATGGCCGAGCGCCTGCTGCGCCGCGAGGACCTGAGCACGCAGATGCGCTCGCCGAAGATGTACAAGCTGTGGATGTGGCACGCCATCGAGGAGAACGAGCACAAGGCGGTGGCCTACGACGTCTACCAGCAGGTCTACGGCGGCTACTTCACCCGCACCGCGGTGATGCTGCTGACCACCGTGATCTTCCTCGGCGTGATCGGCGGCTTCCAGATCCACCTGCTGCGCCGCGACCGCCAGCTGTTCAACTGGCGCAGCTGGAAGCACGGCCTGGTCACCCTGTTCGGCCTGCGCAACGGCTACTTCACCCAGCTCGTGCTGCCCTGGCTGGACTACTTCCGCCCCGGCTTCCACCCCTTCGACCACGACACCAAGACGCTGGAGAAGTACTGGAAGGACAAGCTCGACTTCGCTGGTTGAGCCGCCCCCTCACCTGTAGGAGTGGGCCCTGCCCGCGAATCGCGCGCAGGGCGCGCTCCTACAGGTGCAGCACGGCTTCTCGTAGGAGCGAGCTTGCTCGCGAACAGACTCTCCCTACTCTCCCTGTGAGGACGGATCTCGGAACAACCGCGTTCCCTCACCCCAGCCCTCTCCCAGAGGGAGAGGGAGCCGTCCGTGCCGGGATGAGCAATGCATTGCACCGGAAACCTCTGCGGCCGCCGGCTAACGCCATGACAGCCAAGCACACCGAACGGCCCCCTCTCTCTCTGGGAGAGAGAGGGGGCCGTCCGTGCCGGGATGAGCAATGCATTGCGCCGGAAACCTCTGCGGCCGCCGGCTAACGCCATGACAGCCAAGCACACCGAACGGTCCCCTCTCCCTCTGGGAGAGAGAGGGAGCCGTCCGTGCCGAGATGAGCAATGCATTGCGCCGGAAACCTCTGCGGCCGCCGGCTAACGCCATGACAGCCAAGCACACCGAACGGTCCCCTCTCCCTCTGGGAGAGAGAGGGAGCCGTCCGTGCCGAGATGAGCAATGCATTGCGCCGGAAACCTCTGCGGTCGCCGGCTAACGCCATGACAACCAAGCACACCGAACGGTCCCCTCTCCCTCTGGGAGAGGGTTAGGGTGAGGGAGCAGAGTCGGGTTCCGCACCCTGCACGACAGGAACGCTCCTACAACCCCAACGCCTGCAACACCGCCGCCCCGGTGAACAGCAGCAGCACCTGCCGCTCCGCCAGTGCGCGGACCTCGCCCCGTTGCCCTTCCGGCAATTCCAGGTAATCCAGCGACAGCTGGAACAGCTGCCGGCTGATCAGCCTCGACAGCTGCGCCACCTCCTGCGCCGGCACCTCCGGCAGCAGGCGGAACAGGGCGATGTCCTCGGCCATGTCGGCGCCGAAGTCGTCCATCACCTGGCCCAGCGCTTCGCGCAATGCCACCGAGGGGCCGTGCAGCTCGCGCACGCCGATGATGAAGGCCTCGGGGTGGCGTTCGACGAAATCGAAGAACAGCCGCACCGTCTCCTCGCACACCCGCTGGCCGCGGGCGAAGTCCAGGCCCAGCGGGGTGGCCGCCGCGCTGCCCGCCGCCGGCGCGCGCCCGGCCGCTTCGCGGCGCAGTTCGCGCAGCGGCTGGCGCAGCTGGGTGGCGATGTCGCGGATGATCGCCAGGCCCAGGTCGTCGACGTCGGCGAAGTGGCGGTAGAAGGTGTTGGGGTTCAGCCCGGCCTCGCGGGCCAGCTCGCGCAGGCCGATGCTGCTCAGGCTGCGCCGGCTGGAGGCCAGGCGCAGCGCCGCCTCCATCAGCAGGCGCTTGCCCGGTGCATCCTGGCGTTGTGTTACCGCGTCCGGTTCCAGACTCATCCTTGCCCCACCTCGCCCACCCTAAAGATTGGTTGCCCGCGAAGTATACAGATGTCTACATTGGCACCACGTAGACAGTTGTATACGCCTGCACACAAGCATAACAGGAGCCAGGTAAATGGGAACTCAACCTAAGACTGCCGCGGTCAGACACTGCAAGGTGGCCATCATCGGCACCGGTTTCTCCGGCCTGGGCATGGCCATCCGCCTCAGCCAGGAGGGCGAGGACGACTTCCTGCTGTTCGAGAAGGACGCCGGCGTCGGCGGCACCTGGCGGGTCAACAACTACCCCGGCTGCGCCTGCGACGTGCAGTCCCACGTCTACTCCTTCTCCTTCGAGCCGAACCCGGAATGGACGCGCATGTTCGCCCGCCAGCCGGAAATCCGCGGCTACCTGGAGAACTGCTGGAAGAAATACCGCCTGGAAGGCCGCACCCTGCTGAATACCGAGATCCAGCGCCTGGAGTGGGACGAGGCGCGCGACCTCTGGCACCTGCGCGACGCCGCCGGCAACCACTACACCGCCCAGGCGGTGGTCTCCGGCATGGGCGCCCTGTCGATCCCCTCGATCCCCGACCTCAAGGGCCTGGACAGCTTCAAGGGCCACGCCTTCCACTCGCAGCACTGGGACCACGACTACGACCTGAAGGGCAAGCGCGTGGCGGTGATCGGCACCGGCGCCTCGGCCATCCAGTTCGTTCCGGAAATCCAGCCGCTGGTGGCCAGCCTGGACCTCTACCAGCGCACCGCGCCGTGGATCCTGCCCAAGCCCGACCGCGCCATCAGCGACAAGGAACGGGCGCGCTTCAAGCACTTCCCGCTGGTGCAGAAGCTCTGGCGCGGCGCGCTCTACAGCATGCTCGAAGGCCGCGTGCTGGGCTTCACCTTCGCGCCCTGGGCGATGAAGATGATCGGCAAGCTGGCGGTGCGCTACATTCACCAGCAGGTCAAGGACCCGGAACTGCGCCGCAAGCTGACCCCGGACTACACCATCGGCTGCAAGCGCATCCTGATGTCGCCGAACTACTACCCGGCGCTGGCCGCGCCGAACGCCTCGGTGATCACCGACGGCATCCGCGAGATCCGCGAGCACAGCATCGTCACCGCCGACGGCCAGGAGCGCGAGGTGGACGCGATCATCTTCGGCACCGGCTTCACCGCCAACGACCCCATCCCCCGCGGCACCGTGTTCGGCCGCGGCGGCGTGGACCTGCTGGATACCTGGCCGCAGGGCCCGGAGGCCTACAAGGGCACCGTCACCCGCGGCTTCCCCAACCTGTTCTTCCTGATGGGCCCGAACACCGGCCTGGGCCACAACTCCATGGTCTACATGATCGAGTCGCAGATCGCCTACGTGCTCGGCGCGCTGAAGCTGATGCAGCGCCGCGAGCTGCTCAGCCTGGAGGTCAAGGAAGACGAGCAACAGCGCTGGAACCTCAAGCTGCAGCGCGGGCTCAACCATAGCGTGTGGAACACCGGCGGCTGCAAGAGCTGGTACCTGCACCCGGTGAGCGGGCGCAACTGCACCCTGTGGCCGGGCTTCACCTGGCGCTTCCGCCTGCTCACCCGCAGTTTCGACGCCGCCGCCTATCATCTGAAGGCCAGGCCGTTCGAGGAAACCGCAGTCACCCAGCAACCCCGCGCCGAGGAGGTCCCGGCATGAAGTCCTTCGAGAACAAAGTCGCCGCCATCACCGGCGCCGGTTCCGGCATCGGCCGCGCCCTGGCCCGCGAGCTGGCCTCGCGCGGCTGCCACCTGGCGCTGGCCGACGTCAACGCCGCGGGGCTGGAGGAAACCCGCCAAGCCCTGGCCTCCTACGGCGTGCGCATCTCCACCGAGGTGGTCAACGTCGCCGAGCGCGAGCAGGTCCACGCCTGGGCCGACAAGGTGGTGGCCGAGCACGGCAAGGTCAACCTGGTGTTCAACAACGCCGGGGTGGCCCATGCCGGCACCGTGGAAGGCAGCGAGTACGAAGAGTACGAGTGGATCACCAACATCAACTTCTGGGGCGTGGTCTACGGCACCAAGGCCTTCCTGCCGCACATCAAGGCCAGCGGCGAGGGGCACGTCGTCAACGTCTCCAGCGTGTTCGGGCTGTTCTCGCAGCCGGGCATGAGCGCCTACAACGCCACCAAGTTCGCCGTGCGCGGCTTCACCGAATCGCTGCGCCAGGAGCTGGACATGGAAGGCGGCGCGGTCTCGGCCAGTTGCGTGCACCCCGGCGGGATCAAGACCAACATCGCCCGGACCGCGCGGATGAACGACAGCCTGGCCAAGGTCACCGGGCAGAACGCCAACGCCGCGCGCCAGCAGTTCAACGACCAGCTGCTGCGCACCACCCCGGACAAGGCGGCCCAGGTGATCATCCGCGGCGTGGAGCGCGACGCACGGCGCATCCTCATCGGCGCGGATGCCCATGCCATCGATGTGATGCTGCGGGTGTTGCCGGTGTGGTACCAGAAGGTGGTTACCGTCAGCATGCGTCTGGCGGCGCGTTTTGCGCCCAAGGGCAAGGCGCGGACGGAGGGGTATGAGGCCAAGTAGGGAGTAGTGAAAGGGGAAGCCCGCTTCTTGGAGCGTAATGCTGTTCACTTAAGAAAGGATGCCGTTTCTCTGCCTGGGGGAAACGGTATTTTTCATTTGGGGTTATGGCTTGGCTCGCGAGGCTTGCCCCACTCCGGCCTTAAGCTCGTCATTGCCGCGAACAATACTTGCGCTGGCCCGAAGGGGAATAACCCAGTTGCCTTGGCTTGGGTATTTCTGCGCCGCACCGAGTCTGCCCGACCGTCTTGTTTCGCCCCCTCGGGCGAGTCCCTTTTGTCAATCGCCACAAAAGGAACCAAAAAGGCTTGCCCCGCCATACGGGCCCGACAGAGTCGGGCTACCCTCACGAATTCCCCCGCCACGGAGGCCCGCCCCGAGGGTACGTCCCTGTAGCCCATCGGGGCTCTCGCGACATCCATGTCGCATGACCTCCTGAGCGCCGGTTTCGTTCGGCCTGCTGAAGGGGCGTTTCGGAGTGCGCGGATGTTTCTCTGGAAGTATCAAGAGCAAAAGCCAAAGCGAATGCGTTTTGGCTTTTCGTAGGAGCGAGCTTGCTCGCGAACAATGGCGTTTCCCGGCGGCTGCGGTGTTTGGGATTGACTCCGCTCCCTCTCCCCAGCCCTCTCCCTGAAGGGAGAGGGGGCAGTCCGTGCCGAGAGAAGGAATGGTTTCAACCGGAAACCATCGGAGTTGCCGGCTGACTCAGGGATACCCAAGCGCTCCGAACGGTCCCCTCTCCCTTCAGGGAGAGGGTTAGGGAGAGGGAACGAGGTCCGGCCATACACCAGCGCAGCCAGGTAACTCCATGGGTTCGCGAGCAAGCTCGCTCCTACAAACAGCCCGCCCCCTCAAAGCCCCATCTGCTTGGCGATGATCTCGTTCATGATCTCCCGCGTCCCGCCGCCGATGGAAAGGATGCGGTTGTCGCGGTACAGGCGCTCCACCAGGCTCTCGCGCATATACCCCATGCCACCCAGCAGCTGCACCGCGTCATAGACCACCCGATCCGCGACATCGGTGGCGAAGTTCTTGGCCATGGAGATTTCCTTCACCACGCTCTGCCCAACGGCCATCTTCGCCGCCTGGCGGTAGGTGAACTCGCGGGAGACTTCCACCTGGGTGGCCATCTCCGCCAGGCGGTGCTTGAGCACCTGGAACTTGCCGATGGGCTTGCCGAAGGCTTCGCGCTCGGCGCCCCATTTCAGGGCTTCCTCCAGGGCCAGCTGGGCGGTCATGTTGGCCATGGTGGCCAGGGCCAGGCGCTCGCTCTGGAAGTTGGCCATGATGCAGGCGAAGCCCATGTTCTGCATGCCGATCAGGTTTTCCACCGGCACCTTGCAGTCGTCGAAGAACAGCTCGGCGGTGTCCGAGGCCCACCAGCCCATCTTCTTCAGCTTGCGGCCCACCGTGAAGCCGGGCGTACCCTTCTCCACCAGCAGCAGGCTGACGCCGCCGTAGCCCTCGCCGCCGGTGCGCACCGCCACCGTGTAGTAGTCGGCGCGCACGCCGCTGGTGATGAAGGTCTTGCTGCCGGTCACGCGGTAGTGGTCGCCGTCGCGCACGGCGCGGGTCTTCAGGCTGGCCACGTCGGAGCCGCCGGAGGGCTCGGTGACCGCCAGGGCCATGATCTTCTTGCCGGCCAGCACCTGCGGCACGATGCGTTCGCGCAGTTCCGCGCGGCCCCACTTGAGCAGCGGCGGCAGGCCGATGTCCAGCGAGCCCAGGCCGGCCACCAGGCCGCCGGAACCGCTGCGCATCAGTTCCTCGCTGGCCGCCAGCTTGGCGAACAGGTCGCCCTCGTGGCTGCCGCCGTAGGCTTCGGGGTAGCCGATGCCGAGGATGCCGGCCTCGCCGGCCTTGCGGTAGAGCTCGCGGGGGAACTCCTCGGCTTCTTCCCAATCGGCGATGTGCGGGAGGATTTCCCGCTCGACGAAACGCCGCACCGAGTCGCGGACCAGGCGGTGGCTGTCGTCGAAGTATTCGGTGAATGCGGACATGGCGGGCCTCCAGGCGGGTTGCCTGAAAACTTACCGAGCGCTTGCTTGGTTTTCAAGGCGAGACTTGCGCCATCGCCTGGGCCGTTTCGGCCCGATGCCTCTGGACTAGACGATCGGCCGGCGCCCGGCCAGGGCGTGGGCCAGGGTGCCGCCGTCCACCAGCTCCAGTTCGCCGCCCAGGGGCACGCCGTGGGCGATGCGGCTGAGCACCAGGCCGCTGCCGGCCAGCAGCTGGGCGATGTAGTGGGCGGTGGCCTCGCCTTCCACCGTGGGGTTGGTGGCGAGGATGATCTCGGCGAAGTTGCCGGCCTTGATCCGCGCTTCCAGCTCGGGAATGCCGATGGCCTCCGGGCCCAGGCCGTCCAGCGGCGAGAGGTGGCCCTTGAGCACGAAGAAGCGCCCGCGATAGCCGGTCTGCTCCACCGCGAACACGTCCAGCGGGCCTTCCACCACGCACAGCAGCGAGTCGTCGCGGCGCGGGTCGGCGCACTGCGGGCACAGCTCCTCCTCGCTCAACGTGCGGCACTGCTTGCAGTGCCCTACCCCTTCCATGGCCTGGGTCAGCGCCTGGGCCAGGCGCAGCCCGCCCGTGCGGTCACGCTCCAGCAACTGCAGCGCCATGCGCTGGGCGCTCTTCTGCCCCACCCCGGGGAGAATGCGCAGGGCGTCGATGAGTTGGCGGATCAGCGGGCTGAAGCTCATGGAAGTATCTGACTGCAAGGGGTGGAAGAAGGGCTAAAAGCTGGAAGCTGGAAGCTGGAAGCTGGAAGCTGGAAGCTGGAAGCTGGAAGCTGGAAGCTGGAAGAGCCTGCGGCTTTTGCTTCTGGCCTCCAGCTTCCAGCCCACTTGCTTAGAACGGCATCTTGAAGCCGGGGGGCAGCTGCATGCCGGCGGTCATGCCCGCCATCTTCTCCTGGTTGTTCTGCTCGATCTTGCGCACGGCGTCGTTCACCGCGGCGGCGATCAGGTCTTCGAGGATTTCCTTGTCCTCCTGCATCAGGCTGTCGTCCAGGCTGACGCGCTTGACGTCGTGCCGGCCGGTCATCACCACGCTCACCAGGCCGGCGCCGGACTGGCCGGTGACTTCGGCGTTGGCCAGCTCTTCCTGCATCTTCTGCATCTTTTCCTGCATCTGCTGGGCCTGCTTCATCAGGCCGGCCATGCCACCTTTCATCATTTCGATCACCTTCTGTCGTTCAGGGTTGGTTGGGCGCCGGCCTTCAGGCCTTCGCCGCCAGGGGTTCGATGGTACCGGCGCGGACCACCGCGCCGAACTGCTGGCGCATCTGCAGCACGTACGGGTCCGCCTCGATGGAGCGCTCGGCCTCGCGCTGGCGCTCGGCGCGCTTGCGCGCCGCGGCCTGGGCGGGGGTTTCCTGCTCGGGCTTCTGGATGGTCACTTCCAGCGTCAGGGTGCGCCCGTGGTACTGGCTCAGCGCGTCGTTCAGGCGGCGCTGCTGGGTGGCGTTGTACAACGCGCTCTGCCCCGGGTCCAGGTGCAGGTGCCAGGTGTCGCCATCCACCGCGACCAGGGTGCAGTTGGCGCCGATGCTCGCGGTCAGGCCGCCCAGGCCCAGGCGCGGGAACAGGTCCAGCCATTCGGCGGCGAGGCCCGTGGCCGGCAGGGCCGCCGGTTCCGGTTCGGGCTCGGGCTGGGCGCCGGCCTGCGACTCGTCGCCGCCTTCCAGGTAGCTGAGCGAATCCATGTCGACTTCATAGTAGTCCTCGGCCGGCGGCGGCTCTTCGTCGCGGTCGTCGTCCTCGCTGTCGGCCATGGCGATCGGCGCCGGTTCGGGCGCCGCAATGGGCTCGGGCGCCGGCGCAGGTTCGGGCTCGACCGGCGGCTGTACGGTGGCGGCCGGCGCGGCGGGCTCTTCCCAGGGCAGGTCGACGACGGGCGCCGGTTCAGCCACAGCGGCCGGCGGTTCGACCGCGGGCACCTCGGGCACGGTTTCGACCACGGCCTGCGGGGCGGGCTCGACGGGTGCGGGCGCAGCCTCGACGACAGGCGCCGGCGCAGGCTCGGGCGCAACCTCGGCTACCGGAGCCGGAGCCGGAGCCGGAGCCGGAGCCGGAGCCGGAGCCGGAGCCGGAGCCGGAGCCGGAGCCGCCACAGGCTGCGGCGCGGGTGCCGGTTGCGCAACGGCGGCGGGCACGGTGGACACCACCGGCACGCTGGCCGCGCTGGCAACGGCTGCCGGCGCCGCAACGGCGGCGCCGGCCACTGGGTTGCGGTTGGAATCAGCCGTGGCCGTGCTGATCCCCAGGTCCTTTAGCGGTGACCTCGGTGGCGCGCCGCCATCGGCCGGACGGAAGGCCAGCATGCGCAGCAGCACCATTTCGAAGCCGCTGCGCGGGTCCGGCGCCAGGGGCAGGTCGCGGCGGCCGATCAGGCCCATCTGGTAGTAGAACTGCACGTCCTCGCCGGGCAGCGCTTGCGCCAGGGCCAGCACCTTGTCGCGGTCGCCCTGGCCGTTGTCGACGGCGTCCGGCAGCACCTGGGCGATGGCCACGCGGTGCAGCACGTTGAGGATTTCGGCCAGCACCCCGCCCCAGTCCGGACCCTGTTCGGCCAGGTGGCGCACGGCATCCAGCAGCGCCCGGGCGTCGCCTTCGAGCAGCGCATGGAGCACGCCGTAGACCTGGCCGTGATCGAGGGTGCCGAGCATGGCGCGCACGTCGGCGGCCAGCACCTTGCCCTCACCGAAGGCGATGGCCTGGTCGGTCAGGCTCATGGCGTCGCGCATGGAGCCGTCGGCCGCGCGGCCGAGCAGCCACAGGGCGTCCTCCTCGAAGGGCACGTTCTCGGCGCCGAGCACGTGGCTCAGGTGCTCCACCACGCGCTCCGGCGGCATGTTCTTCAGGCTGAACTGCAGGCAGCGCGAGAGGATGGTCACCGGCAGCTTCTGCGGGTCGGTGGTGGCCAGCAGGAACTTGACGTGGGGCGGCGGCTCTTCGAGGGTCTTGAGCAGGGCGTTGAACGAGTGCGAGGAGAGCATGTGCACTTCGTCGATCAGGTAGACCTTGTAGCGCCCGCGGCTCGGCGCGTACTGCACGTTGTCCAGCAGTTCGCGGGTGTCCTCGACCTTGGTGCGGCTGGCGGCGTCCACTTCGATGAGGTCGACGAAGCGGCCCTCGTCGATCTCCCGGCACACCGAGCACTGGCCGCAGGGGGTGGAGCTGATGCCGGTCTCGCAGTTCAGGCACTTGGCCAGGATGCGCGCGATGGTGGTCTTGCCCACGCCGCGGGTCCCGGTGAACAGGTAGGCGTGGTGCAGGCGCTGGTTGTCGAGCGCGTTGATCAGGGCCTTGAGGACGTGGGTCTGGCCGACCATTTCGCGGAACGAACGCGGACGCCATTTGCGGGCAAGAACCTGATAACTCATTGAAATCCATCGCGGCTGGTAGGCGGAAGTGGGCTAATCCTAGCGAAGAGGACCGGAAATTGCACCCGATGCCGGGCCAGGCTTGGCAAGAACCCTCCGAAACAGGCATTGTGTCCTGCTTCCGCACGTCCGGAGCCCGAATGCGCGCACTCCTCCCCGCCCTCCTGCTGGTCGCCGGCCTGGCCCAGGCCGATCCCCGGCAGCTGAGTTTCTCGGTGATCGAGGGCTGGGCCATGCCGCTGGCGCAGGTCGAGGACGGCCAACTGACCGGCGGTATCCTCTTCGAGCTGTTCACCCGCACCGCGGACAAGGTCGGCATGGCCCCGTCCTTCCATATCCTGCCGCGGGCCCGGGTGGAACAGGCGCTGCACAGCCACAGCATCGACGTGCGCTGCTACATCGCCCCGGCCTGGCTCAGCGAGGCGTTCAGCGACTACCGCTGGAGCGTGCCGCTGCTGACCCAGCGCGACCTGCTGGTGGCCCGGGAACGTGCGCCGGTGGAAGTCGCCACGCTGGCCGGGCAGAGTATCGGCACCGTGCTGGGCTACTCCTACCCGCACCTGCAGCGCTCGTTCGCCAGCGGGCGCCTGCACCGCGACGATGCGCGCAACCAGGAGCTGGTGCTGAAGAAGCTGGAAGCCGGGCGCTACGACTATGCGGTGTCCAGCGAGGTGGCGCTGAACTGGTTCAACCTCCAGCGGCCGGCCGAGCGCCGCCTCTACCCCGCCGCCAAGCTCGACCAGGCCGAACTGGGCTGCATGGTCCTCGACGATCCGCAACTGCCGACCCAGGCGGTGCTCGACGCCCTGGCCGAGCTCAAGGCCTCCGGGGAAATCGAGCGCATTCTCGATCACTATCGCTGATGGCCGCGCCAGGGCTGGCGATGGCGTTGGCGATGAAAAAGGTGAAGCGGCGGATAACCGCGAACGGTTATTCGCCCTACGCTTCCGGGGCCACCGCTATGCGGGCTTCGCCGCGGCGGATCCACTCGGCGTAGCGTGCCGGGATGTGCCCTTGCACCCTGCCTGCGTTCACCGTGGCGGCGTAGTCGCAGATCGCCTGCTCGCCCTCCCCTTCGCGCCGGTACAGGGTCCAGCGCACCCGGCTGCCTTCGGCCAGGGCGCAGGGCAGTTCGAAGCGGGGCGAGCCTTCGGCGTAGCCGACGTGGAAGTCGTCCGGCATGGGCCCGCCGGGGAAGCCGGCGGCATCGAGGAAACCGAACATCGAGTCGTGCTGCAGCAGGCTGCGCCGGGCATAGGGCCAGACGTAGCGGCGCAGGAAGTGCTGGTCGGCGAAATGCCGCGAAGCCACCGGTTCGGCGAAGAACAGCCGGGCCAGTTGCGCCAGCGGCGGCAGCGCCCCGCCGACGACGCCCCAGAGCCCGGCCAGCAGCAGTTCGGTATGGGTGCCGTTGTCGCGCAGCGCATGGAAGTGCTTGTCGCTGGCCAGCCACTGGGCCACCGCCTCGGCCTCGCGCTCGCTGATCACCGAGTCGGCGTCGCGGAACAGGATGCGCTGGGCCTGGGCGTCGTCCAGGGCGAGGAAGCGCCACATCGGCCCCGGCCACTGGCGCGCGGCCTCGTCCACCCGCACCACCTGGCCGCCGTTGTCGAGCAGGCGGCGGACGATGGCCTCGGGCACGCTGTCGTCGATATAGAAGCGGCAGGTCCAGTGCGGGTAGATGCGCGGCTGTTCCAGCACGTTGAGCACCGCCGTCTCGCAGTATTTGGCGCTGGCGCCGAACAGCGAGAAGGCGATCAGGTTGCGCTCGCGGGTGGCGGCGCCGGGCGGCGGCGGCAATGCCGGCAGGGCATGGGCGATCGGCGGTTCGACGCCGAACTGGCGCTCGCGCAGGCTCAGCGCGTGCAGGCCATGGCGGCGCACCTGGTCCCACTGGCGCAGGGCGCAATGGGCGTGGGACAGGGCGTCGAACAGCGCCAGGCTGTCGCCGCCGGCGGCCAGGGCGCGGCCGGCATGCTCGATGGCTTCCTGCCAGCGCTCCAGCTTGATGCAGTTCACCGCCGCGTCGGTCCAGGCCACCGCCAGCTGCGGCCAGCGCCGGGCGGTCTGCAGGCACAGTTGCAGGGCCTGCTCGTGCCGGCCCTGGGCGTAGAGGGCGCTGGCGCGCCGGCCGGCGGCCTCGACCTCGCGGCGTTCGCGGTAGCTGGGCGTGCGTTGCTTGGCCATGCTTGCCCTCCTCAGCGTTCGCGCAGCGCTTCGCGGGCGCGGTTGAGCGGCTTGGTCAGGTAGTCCCAGACGGTCTTGCTGCCGGTGTGCACGTCCACCGTGGCGACCATGCCGGGGAAGATCGGGAAGCTCTTGCCGTCCTTGTTCTGCAGCGAATCGGTCTCGGTGCGCACGAACACCCGGTAGTAGTACTGGTCGCGGCGAACCTCGTCCTGGATGGTGTCCGGCGAGATGTGCGTCACCTTGCCCTCCAGGCCGCCGTAGATGGCGTAGTCGTAGGCGCTGATCTTCACCGTGGCACGCTGCCCGGGGTGGATGAAGGCCACGTCGCGCGGCGAGATGCGCGCCTCCACCAGCAACTGGTCCTCCACCGGCACTATGACCATGAAGCGGCCGTTGGGCGGGATGACGCCGCCGACGGTGTTCACCTCGATGTCCTTGACGATGCCGCGCACCGGCGAGAGCACGGTCAGGCGCGTCAGCGAGTCGGCGCGGCCGCGCGTCACCGACTGCTGCGCCTCCACTTCGCCGTTGGCCTTGGCCAGCTCCTCGCGGGCCTTGACGTAGTACTGGTTGCGCGTCTCGGTGGCCTTGAGCTCCAGCTCGTTGGCCTGGCGCTTCAGGCGCAGCACCTCGACGTTGCTCGCCGCGCCGATCTCGGCCAGGCGCGTGGTCAGCTTGAGTTCCTTGTCGACCAGGGCCAGGGCCTCGTTGATGCCCTTGAGGCTCTTCTCCAGGCTGTTGCGCCGCGACTTGTACAGGGCGGTCTCGGACTTCACCAGGTCCGGCTCCTCCAGCACCTGCGCGGGAAACACCAGTTCGCCGCCATCCACTTCCGCCCGCAGGCGCGCGGCCATGGCCAGGGCGGCGCGCAGGCGCGAGGTGCTCTCGCCCACCGAGGATTCGGTCTTGGTGCGGTCGAGCTGGGCGAGCACCTGCCCGGCGTCGACGCGGTCGCCCTCCTTGACCCGCAGCTCGGCGAGGATGCCGCCCTCCAGGGACTGCACCACCTGCTCGCGCGAGCTGGGGATCACCTTGCCGGTGCCGGTGGAAACCTCGTCGAGCTCGAACAGGTAGGCCCAGGCGAACAGCAGCAGCATGCCGCCGAGTACGCTCCAGATCAGCCAGGTGGCGCGCGGCGCGTGCTCCTTCGCCTGGAAGTAGGGGGCCAGGGGCGCGGCCCCGGGCGCTTGAATCGAATTGGCTTGCATGGTCACTCCCGACGCGGGCCAGGGCCCGCGTCCTCTGCGAATTCAGTGGTGGCTCAGGCGACGGCCGGGGCCTTCTCGCCGGGCTTGGCCGCCGGCCCGCCGGCGAGCTTGGCCAGCACCGCCTGCTTGGTGTCGTCGAGGACGACGCGGCCGTTGTCGACCACGATGATGCGGTCGACCCACTTGAGCACCGCCGGGCGGTGCGTCGCCACCACCAGGGTGCGCGAGGCCAGCCAGGGCTCCAGGTGGCGGATCAGGCCCTGCTCGCCGACCTCGTCGAGCCAGGCGGTGGGTTCGTCGAGCAGCAGAACGCGCGGCTGGCGCAGCAGCGTGCGGGCCAGCAGCAGGCTCTGGCGCTGGCCGCCGGAGAGGCCGCGGCCGCCTTCCTGGACCATGTGCTCCAGGCCGTCGGGCAGCGCCTGCACCATGCCCAGGGCGCCGCTCAGGCGCAGGGCCTCGAGCAGTTCCTCGTCGCTGGCGTTGGGCCGGCCCATGGTCAGGTTGTCGCGCAGGGTGCCGAAGAACAGGTTGGCCTGCTGGCTGAGGAAGGCCACGTCGCGGCGCACGTCGTAGGGGTCGATCAGTTCCAGGCGTAGCGAGTCGAGCAGCAGGCTGCCCTCCTGCGGCCGGTACATGCCGGCCAGCAGTTGCAGCAGGCTGGACTTGCCGGCGCCGTTGCGGCCGAGGATGGCCACCTTCTCGCCGGCGGCGATGCGCAGCTGGCCCACTTCGATGGCCGCGCGCTTGTCGTCCTGGCCGTAGCGGAAGCGCACGCCTTCGAGCTGGTAGTCGCCGTGCAGCACCGGGCGGTGCAGGCGCTTGCCGCCCTCGGCGCTTTCCACCGGGCGCTGCATCAGCTCCTCCAGGCCCTCGCGGGCGACCTTGGCCTGCTGCCAGCGCGACATGATCCCGGAGATCTGCGCCAGCGGCGCGATCATCCGCGAGGACAGGATGGACATGCCGATCAGCGCGCCGGTGGTCATGTCGCCGCTCATCACCTGGAAGCAGCCGACCAGCACCACCAGCACGTAGACCAGCGTCTGCACTTCCTGGGTCCAGGCCATGAGCGCGCCGGAAATGAAGCGCTGGCGCATGCTGACGGTGGCCGAGACCTCGTTGAGGTGGTTCCACTGGTTCTGGAAGCGCTGCTCGGCGCGCAGCTGCTTGACGTCTTCGATGCCCTGCACCGCCTCCACCAGGATGGCGTTGCGGATCGCCGACTCGCGCATGCCTTCCTTGGACAGCCGCGCCAGCGGCTTCTGCGCCAGCAGGCCGGGGATCAGCAGCAGCGGCAGCACCGCCAGCGGCACCAGGGCCATGACCCCGCCCACCGACCAGAGCACCACCAGGAACAGGAAGAAGAACGGCAGGTCGGCCAGCGCGCCCAGGGTGGTCGAGGTGATCAGTTCGCGCACCTGCTCCATCTCGCGGATCTGCGAGATGAACGAGCCGGTGGACTTGGACATGGCCTCGTTGCGCAGGCGCAGGGCGTGACCGAAGACGCGGTCGGAAATGCGCAGGTCGGCGCGCTTGCCGATCAGGTCGGAGATGTGGGTGCGCGCCAGGCGCATGCCGAAGCCGATGAGCACCGCCAGCAGCACCCCGCCGAACAATACCCAGAGGGTCGGCTCGGACTGCGACGGCACCACGCGGTCGTAGACCTGCATGGAGAACAGCATGGAGGCCAGGGCCAGGACGTTGGCCACCAGCGAGGCGAGCATGACGTCGCCGTAGCGCCGCCAGTCGCGCAGCACCAGGCTCCAGAACCAGTTGGGCTGGTAGGGCTTGATGTAGTCGTCGACGCGCACGTCGGCCACCGCGACCTCGGGGCGCAGGCAGTAGACGCGCTCCACCCGCTCGACCACTTCCTCGGCCGGCAGGGCCTGCAGCACGCCCTGCTCGCCGCTCAGGCGCACGCCGACGCGGCCCTGGCCGTCGATGCTTTCGATGACGCCGACCTGGCCGCCGGAGAACTGCGCCAGCACCGGCAGGCGCCAGGGGTCGAGCACGCCCTTGTCCAGGGCCTCGGCGCGCAGCGTCAGGCCCATGTCGCGGGCCATGTGCTGCAGCTGCCCGTCCAGGTCCTGGCCCTGGCGCCATTGCAGGCCGACGCGGACGCGTTCTTCGGAAACGTCCAGGCGGTAATGCCGGGCCACCATCAGCATGGCTTCCAGCCACGGGCTGCTGACGGCATCCGGGCGTTGCGCTTGCGCGGTCATAGGGAATCACTCTCGAGTTGGAAGACGTCGTGCATCCGCCCGGTGGCGTTGATGAAGGCCACCTGGGCGCTCCACAGGTCGTGGCGGGCGTTCACCGAATCGCTCTGCGCCTGGTAGATCTCCTGCTCGGCGTTGAGCAGGTCGAGCAGCGTGCGGGTGCCCAGCGAGAGGTACTGCTCGCGGTACAGGCGCTGGGTGTCGACGATGCTTTTCTGGCGGTCGGCGAGCACGCGCAGGCGCTC
Source organism: Pseudomonas citronellolis (assembly GCF_001586155.1). NCBI lineage: Bacteria > Pseudomonadati > Pseudomonadota > Gammaproteobacteria > Pseudomonadales > Pseudomonadaceae > Pseudomonas > Pseudomonas citronellolis. Next base: position 2,651,566 of record NZ_CP014158.1, on the reverse strand, counting down.
GTCGAGGCCGCCCATCTGTTCCTGCAGGGCGACCCACTGGTCGCGGGCCTCCAGCTGCCGGGTGTGCAGGCGCTCCTCGGCCGCCCGCAGCGCCTGGCCGGCGCCGCGCACCCGCGCCGAGGGCGCGCCGCCGGCGAACAGGTCGTGCTTGACGCCGAGGGTCAGGGTGTAGACGCGTTCGCCGGCCATGTCGCCGGCATTGCCGAAGTACTTGTTGACGCCGCCGTCGACGGTGAAGGTCGGCCGCGTGTTGGCGCGCGCCAGGGACAGCTGGGCCTCGGCCTCCTCGCGCTCGGCCACCGCCATGCGCACGCCGACCGGCATCCGCGGGTTCGGCTCGATCAGCCGCACGGCCTGTTGCAGGCGCTCGGCGGGCACGTCCACGGCGGCCTCGTCCACCTCGCGGCCGATCATGGTGCGCAGCTTGCTCTTCTGCTGGCGCAGCTGCGTCTCGATGGCCAGCAGCGAGGCTTCGGCCGCCTCCACCCGCGACTGCGCCTGGATCAGGTCGGCCTGGGTGCTGGCGCCTTCGCTGGCGCGCTGCCGGGCCAACTGGCGCAGGCGCTGCAGGCCGTCCACCAGGGTCCGGGCGCTGTCGCGCAGGGCGCGGTAGCGGGCCACTTCGATCAGCGCCTGGGCCGACTGCCGGGCGACCTCGTCCACCTCGCTCATCAGTTGGAAGCGCTGCACCTGCACGCCGGCTTCGGCGCCCTTGACCGCGTTGGCCACCTTGCCGAAGTCGTAGATCATCTGCGAGGCGGACAGCGACAGGTTCTGGCCGCTGCCGTAGGCGCCCTGCTTGCCGGTGTTCAGGCCGGTCTGGATGGTCGGCAGGTAGCCGGCCCTGGCCACGTTGATGGCCTCGCGCTGCTGGTCGAGCTGGGCCGCGGCATCGCGGATCGACGGGTAGGTCTGCACCGCCAGGCTGACCGCATGCCACAGGTCCAGGGTACCGCCCTGCCCCGCTCCGGCGTCCGACGACTGCCAGTCGCGGGTCAGGTGGTCGACCGACAGGTCCAGTTTCTTCCGCGGGGCATCCTGCCACCCGCATTCGGGCTGGCAGAGCAGGCGCTTGCCGCCCTTGCCCTCCGGCTCGGCGCCGAGGACCACCAGCGGGGTGAATGCCAGCCAGGCCAGCGCACCCCAATGCAACTTGTTGAGAAACATCTGAACCACCCTGAAAAATCGAGCCGCAATGCTACGAGTCAGGTCGTGGACATTCTTCGGGGATATCCTGAAAAAGCCTCGAACCGCTAAAGAATCAGGCAATAGGCTATTACGCGAGCCGAATAGCCAGACAGTGGAGAAATCCAACCTGACCTGTAGGAAATCTCTTATAGATAAAATTAAGAAAATTCCGATTGATATATTTAATAAATCAACCAGGGACTATCGCCAGACAACAAAAAAAGCCACTACCGAAGTAGTGGCTTATTTTCGATAAGACAGCGTACTGCGATATCAACGCGGCCCGTTTCCAGAGCCGGAATTATTGCCGGAGAATGGATTGCCCAAGAGACTTCCCAAGGATTGGAGTTGCGAGGAAGTCCCCTGTGCCAGGCCATTGAACAACCCGGAGATGGCACCGAAGATCGTGCCCACGGTGACGTTGAGGATAGCGCCGATCGGGTTGCCGCCCAGCAGGCTGGAAAGCCCCTGGGTGATGCCCCCCAGCGCACCGCTCAAGGTGCCGAAGAGCGCACCGCCGATGCTGTCGAGGAAGCCGGAAGAGGCTCCGCCGGCGACCATTTCCAGTTCCTGCCCATTGAGTTCTTTCATCATGCCTCCATCATCGAGCGCATAGAGGAGCCTGCCGGATACCGGCAGGCTCCCTGTTCCACCGAACAGATGGGAATGCCACCCAGCCAAGCGGTGGCATTCATTCGGGTCGATGCCGGATCAACGCGGGCCGGTGGAGGAACCGCCGCCGCCCACCAGGCTGCCCAGCAGACCGCCGCCTTGGCCGACCTGCGGGGCCGGAACGTTCATGCTCCACCAACCTTCGGCGTTGGCGTTGAAGGTTTCCAGCGACATGCCCCAGCCATTCACCAGGCCATAGGTAACGGCATGGATAACGCCGAGAACGCCACCGATGACGCCACCGAAGGCACCGCTGGCGACGCCGACGCCCAGAATGCCGCCCACCGAACCACCGGTTACCACGCCCTTCGCCACGCCGGTGCTGAGGGACAGCGGAATCAGCATGATGGCGGCGCCGATGCGACCGATAACGTCATCGATGATGCCAGCGCCGGCGACCATCTCTACTTCGTGAATGTTCAACTCTTGCATTTTCGTACTCCTTGCACATTGAGTGCTTATGTTGGCTTTCTTGCTGCGCTACCACTTATGTGGCGCGACCAGGTGATTGTTCTGTATGGAAATACCCATGACAACCTTAAATCGGCGAACTAAATCGCCATTCAGATTTCCTGGCAAAAGGCCATAAAAATACAACCAGCGAACCTGGAAGTTTCGTACAAAATAATCTTATGAATGGTGAGCGGATAATGGTCGCGAAAGATAGTTCGCGAGCCGAATATATGAATAACCCAGCGTCTCCTGAAGACAAAAAAGCCGCTTCGGTTCATACCGAAGCGGCTTTTGTTTTAGCGACCGGAAATACCCGCTACTTGCCGCCGCTCCTCACTGCAACGCCCAGAACCCCAGGCGGCCCAATCCCGCCGCCAGTTGCAGGCGGGCATTCTGCCAGTCGGCCAGGGCGCGGATGTGCTGCTCCTGGGCATCGGCGTAGGCGCTCAGGGCGTTGAGCAGTTCGATCATGCTGCCGACCCCGGAACGGTAGCGCCCGCGGGTCACCTCCAGGGCCTGGCGCGATTGTTCGACCAGGGCGTCGGTGCTCTTCAGGCTGCGGGTATCGACCATCAGCCGCTGGTAGCTGCCCCACACCAGCAGCGACACCTGCTGCTCGGCACCGGCCAGGGCCGCGCGGCTGGCCTCGACCTGGGCCCGCGCGCCGCGCACCCGGTAGTTGCGTTCGAAGCCCTCGAACAGCGGGATGTTCAGTTGCAGGCCCAGGCTCGAATCGCGCTGCCGGGTGTCGCCGTTCAGCGCCAGCGGCAGGTCGTTGCGCGAATGGCTGAGGCTGCCGGTCAGGGCCAGGGTCGGCCGGCCTTCGGCGCGCGCCTCGCGGACCTTTTCCTGGGCCGCGTCCAGCCGCGCCTGGGCGGCGATCAGCTCGGGATGGTGGCTGCGCGCCTGGGCCAGCAGCCGGTCGATGGCGCCGACGAAGCCGGTATCGGGCATCGGCGTCAGTTCGCTGGACAGCTTCAGCGCACTGTCCGGCGCCAGCCCCATGCGCAAGGCCAGCGTGCCCAGGGCGTTGTCCAGGTTGCCGCGGGCGCGCACCAGGCGCAGCTCGGACTGGGACGCGGCGGTCTGCGCCTGCAGGCGGTCGGAAAGCGCCGCCGCGCCGGCCCGGTACTTGGCGTCGGCGGCCTGGAAGTTCTCCTCGGCCATGTCCTTGACCTGCTGCGCCGCGGCCAGGGCATCCTGGGCGGCCAGGGCGTCGTAGTAGACCTGGGCGGCGTTGACGAAGGCGTTCTGCAGTATCGCGTCGTGGCTGGCGTTGGCCGCCACCAGCAGGTGCCGGGCGCTGCGCAGCGCGGCGCGGCGCTTGCCGAAGTCGAACAGCACCCAGCTCAGGTCGAGGCGGGCATCGAGGCTCTTCTGGCGGGTCGAGGTCTCGACGCCGTCGAAGTCCAGGTAGTCGGTGCGGCTGCGACCGTCGCTGGCACCGACGCTGGCGCCCAGGCGCGGCAGGTAGGCCGACCAGGCGACGCCCATCTGCGCCGCCTGGGCCTTGGCCTCGGCCCAGGCCTGGCGGGTCTGCGGGTCCTGGCAGAGCATGCGCTCGATGGCCTCGTCCAGCGCCAGTTCCGCCTGGACGCCGTTGAACAGGCAGGGCACGCCGCCGTGCCGCGCCTCGCTGACCGGCGCCTGGGGCAGCGTGCGCTCGGTGCGGAAGACGTCCGGCCCGGCCAGGGCCTCGGGGCCCGCGGCCAGCGCCAGGGCGAACGGGAGGATGCGCTTCATGCCGGCTCGCCCTCCAGCAGCCCGGGGTCGACGGCCCGCTCGCCCACCACCTTGCCGCCGGCGATGACCACCACGCGGTCGGCCGAGGCGATGGTCTCGGGACGGTGGGCGACCATCACCCGGGTGATGTTCAGCGAGCGGATGGCCTCGTTGACGCGGCGTTCGCAGTCCACGTCGAGGTGGCTGGTGGCCTCGTCGAGGAACAGGATCTGCGGCCGCTTGTACAGCGCCCGGGCCAGCAGGATGCGCTGCTTCTGGCCGCCGGAGAGCACCGTGCCCATGTCGCCGACCAGGGTGTTGTAGCCCATGGGCGCAATCATGATCTCGTCGTGGATGGCCGCCAGGCGCGCGCACTCCATCACCCACTCCATGTCCATCGCAGGATCGAAGAAGGCGATGTTCTCCGCCAGCGAGCCGGCGAACAGGCTGTCGTCCTGCAGCACCGTACCGACCACGCTGCGCAGGCCGTCGAGGCCGATCTGCGACAGTTCCATGCCGGCCACGCGAATCGCCCCGTCGGATGGCGGCAGGATGCCGAGCATGATGTTGACCAGGGTGCTCTTGCCGCAGCCGGAGGGCCCGACGATGGCCACCGACTCGCCGGCGCGGATGTCCAGGTCGATGCCGTCGAGCACGTAGGGCTCGTGTTCCGAGTAGCGGTAGCGCAGGCCGCGCAGCTCGATGCCGAACTCGCGCTGGCGCAGCAGGTCGGGGTCGATGCCGCTGCCGCCCTGCTCCGGCGCTTCGAGGACGATGTCGGCCAGGCGCTCGCCCTGCAGCTGCAGCATGCGCAGCTCGAAGAACTTGTCGATCAGGCTGCCCACGCGGCTGTCGAACTGGCCCTTGTAGGACTGGAAGGCCATGAGCGCGCCCACGGTGAAGTGGCCGTCCATCACCATGTTCGCCCCCAGGTAGATCACCAGCAGGTTCTCGATGCCGAACAGCAGGCCGTTGACCTGGCCGTAGAGCAGCCCCAGCTTCTGCGTGCGCAGGCCGGCGTTGACCTGCTCCACCAGCAGGCTCAGCCAGGTGGCGCGGCGCTCGGTCTGGCGCTGGAACAGTTTCAGCGGGCGCACGCCGCGCATGGTTTCGAGGAAGTGCGTCTGCTGCCGCGCGCCATGGATGATCTCTTCCTCGGTGGCGTTGCGCAGCGGCTGGTACGAGACCCAGCGCACCAGGGCGTAGAGCACCATGCAGACGATGGCGATGCTGGCCAGCAGCGGGCTGTAGACCAGCATCATGCCCAGGGTGGCGATGGTCATCAGGCCGTCGAGCACCGCCACCAGGAAGGCCGAGGTCAGGGTCGACTGGATGCTGTCGACGGCGCCGAAGCGCGAGACGATGTCGCCCAGGTGGCGCTTCTCGAAATACTGCGTGGGCAGGTTGAGCAGGTGGGTGAAGACGTTGGCCCGCCACTGCACGTTGAGCAGCGTACCCATGTGCATGCCCACCCATTGGCGCACGGCGCCGATGATCTGCTGCATCAGCATCATCAGGCCGAAGCCGATCAGCAGCGTGGTCAGCAGGTCGCGGTCGTTGCTGGGGATGACGTTGTCGATGGTCCACTGCATGAAGAACGGGCTGACCAGGGCGAACACCTCCAGGGCCAGCGACAGCAGCAGCACCTGGCCCAGGGAGCGGTACAGGCCGCTGACCTTGCCGAGCATGCCGAGCAGGCGCAGGTTCGGCTTGGCCTCCTTCTTCTCGAAGGCGGCGTCGGGCCACAGCTCCAGGGCCACGCCGGTGAAGGAACGCGACAGCGTCTCCACGCCCACCTTGCGAATGCCGTGGGCCGGGTCGTGGATCACCGCGCCGCGGCGGCTCACCGACTTGAGCACGACGAAGTGCTTGAAGTCCCAGTGCAGGATGCACGGGGTGCGCAGCTTGGGCAGGTCGGCCAGGCCCAGCTTCAGCGGGCGCGTGGCCATGCCCATCTGCTGCGCCGCCTCGATCAGTTGCTTGAGGGTGATGCCCTTGAGCGAGACGTTGAAGCGCTGGCGCATTTCGCGCAGGTCGTGGTGGCTGCCGTGGTAGCCGGCGACCATGGCCAGGCAGGCGATGCCGCACTCGGCGGCCTCGGTCTGCTGGATGCTGGGCAGGCGCCGGCCGAAGCGCAGCGCGAGGGAGTCGAAGATAGCCATACGGCGCGATACCTCAGAGTTTGCCGGACAGGCTGTAGAGGGGTTCGAGGACCCATTCGTAGAGTTTGCGGGTTTCCTGCAGCAGGTCGGCCTCCAGCAGCATGCCGCTCTGCAGCGGGCGCGGCTGGCCGTAGGCGCGCACCTGCTGTTCGTCCAGTCGCACGCGGATGCGGTAGTACTGCTCGCCGCTCTGGCCGACGCCCGGCACGCTGCCGGCCATGGCCGCCAGCTCGTTGTACGGCAGCGAGGTGCGCGAGATGGACAGCACCTTGCCGTTGTACTGGCCGAATTTCTGGTAGGGGTAGGCCTGGTAGCGGATCCGCGCCGTATCGCCGACCTTGATGAAGCCCACCGCGCGGCTCGGCGCATAGAGTTCGGCGACCAGTTCGGCGTTCTCGGGGACGATGCTCAGCAGCGGCCGCGAGGGGTCGACCAGTTGGCCGACCTCGGCCAGCACGGCGGTGGCGATACCCGCTTCCGGCGCGACGATGCGCAGGGTGCGCTTGGCCTCGCTCTCGCCCAGTTGCTGGCGCACGCCGTTGAGCTGGCGTTGCAGCTCGGCGCGCTGGTTGGCGTGGCGCGCATCGAGCCCGTCGAGGGTGGCCTGTTGTTCGCGCAGTTGCTGTTGCAGCGCCGTGCGCTCGCGCTCCAGGCGCTGCAGGGTCTGGCGCTGGCCGAGCAGCTCGGCCTGGCGCTGCTGGAACTGGTCCATGGAGATGTAGCCCTTCTCCATCAGCCCGCGGTAACGGCCCTCGGCGTCGCTGGCGATGGCCAGCAGCTTGCGCTGGCTCTGCAGCTGGGCGGCCTGGGTGGCCAGCTCCTCGCGCAGGCTGACGACCTTGGCCTGCAGGCTGCGGCGTTCGTCGGCCTGCAGCCGCTGCAGCTTCTCCAGCTGCTGTTCCAGGGACTCGCGGCTGGCCTCCAGCTGATGGCTGATGCCGGCCTGCACCGCCTGGTCCTGGCCACTGTAGCGTTCGCTGGAAAGGCGCAGGAGGGTCTGGCCGCGCTCGACCTTCTGCCCTTCGCGGACGGATTTCTCGATGATCACGCCCATCTGCGGCGCGTGCACCTTGGCCTGGCCGTTGACCGGCAGCAGTTGCCCGACCACGGTGCTGCGCTTGGTGTAGCTGCCCCAGATGAAGAGACCCGCCACCAGCAGGGCGAACAGGGTGGCCAGGGCGGTGAGCACGCTGAAGGACAGCGGGCGTATGAGGATGATCGGGCCCAGCCAGTGGGCGCCCTGCCCTTGCAGGGCCTCGGTGCGGAACAGGGGTGTTTCGGTACTCAAGGTCAGGAGCCTTTGGGTTGTCGTTCGGCGATGGGTCTTTCTACCGATGGAGCCCGGGCGGAAACACCGGGGATGTCCGAATCTGGGGAAGCAAAACGACCTACATCAGCCAGATTTTTCTGAACTTCGAAGAAAGGCCGCCAGGCCGATGTGGGGTCACGAGCCTGCTCGCGCCCGGAAAGAAAAAAGCGGCGCCACCAAGGGGGAGAAAATTCGGCGCCGCTGAAAACGAATCGGTGCCCCGGCGCAAGCGCCGGGGCGGTTCAGGGCCTCAGACCATGATCTGGTGGTTCTGGATCAGGTTCAGCAGGTCGGTACGCACACCCATGAGGGTGATCAGGTCGGTGGAACCGACCTGTTGGCCGATGCCGTCGCGGTCGACGCTGATGATGGTGTTGTTGCCCTCGACGCGGCTCGACAGGTAGTCCAGCAGCCCCTGGGACGAGGCATCCAGCTGCAGCACGCCGTCATCCCGGACCAGGCTGACCGGGCCGCCGTAGCCGAGCATCCCGCGCAGATCGATGATGTCGGCGTTGCTGTTGTTCAGCACGTTGCCCAGGCCGAAGCCGAACACCATGTCATGGCCGTTGCTGCCATCGGCGGAAACGTCCCAGGCATCGACCGGACGATAGGCCAGGGTGTCGTTGCCGCCGCCGAAGAGGTAGTAGACGTCGTCGCCACCGCGGCCTTCGAGGCGGTTGCTGGCGGCGTTGTCCATGAAGGCGTCGGCGTACCAGCTGCCCTTCACGGCCTCGATGCCGATCAGGGTGTCGTTGCCCATGCCCAGCGACTGGCCGCTCTGCAGATTGACCTGCACGCCCTGCTTGGCGAACTGGTAGTCCACTTCGTCCAGGCCCTGGGTGGCGCTCCACTGCTTGCTGCCGTCGGCCAGCAGGTTCCAGCCGCCGCCGCCGTTGATGACGTCGTTGCCTTCGGTGGCCATGAAGCTGTCGTTGTAGCCGGTGCCCACGGTGCCGGCGCCCTGGCTGTCGAAGCTCACGGTCGGCTTGCCGGCGGTCAGCACGTAGGCGTGCTCGGCGGCGCCGGTGACCAGGTTGCCCCAGGTCGGGTTGATCAGGCCCAGGTCCTCTTCGAAGCGGCCCGGGACCATGTTGCCGTTGCCGATGGCAGGCTCGGCCAGCAGCTTGGCGCTGTAGGTCTGGTTCGCGTCCAGGCCGTAGAAGTACACCAGGCCGGAGCTGTCGTTGGTCACCCCGGACTGCGGGTTGAGGATCTGGCTGGCGACCAGGCGGCCCGCCGCGTCGAACAGCTGCACGGTGTTGCCGAAGTAGCTGTTCATGCCGTTCTTGTCGAGGATGCGCAGGATCAGGCTGGTGCCTTCCGCCACGTGGTTCTCGTTGCGGATCAGCACCGTGGGCGAGGAGTTGGTGTTCATGCCCAGGTGGTCCTTGCCGGAGGTGCGGTACAGCAGCAGGTCCACGGCGCCGTCGAAGTCATAGTCCACCGCCACCGCGCCGGTGACGTTGTCGTAGGCCTCGTTGCCCAGCAGCTGGCCGCTGTTCATCCAGTCGCCATTGCCCTGGTTGATGAACAGCACCGGCGTCATGGCGGCATTGGTGGAGGACCAGGCGGCGTTCTGCCGCGGCGCCTCGATGACGTCCATCTTGCCGTCATGGTTCCAGTCCACGGCGAAGGACGGGCCGCCGTCGAAGTGCACCAGGTTGCCTTTCTGGTCCTGGCCGAGGGCGTCGTTGAAGAACAGCGGGTTGTCGTTGTCCATCCCCAGCCACTTGCCGTTGGCATCGGTGCCCTTGTTCAGGTAGATGCGGCTGTCGTCGGAATTGCCGTTATGGCCGGTGGAGCTGCGAGCACCGCGGGCCAGGAACAGGTCCAGGTCGCCGTCGCCGTCGAAGTCGGCCCAGGTCATGGAGGTGGCCAGGTTGTTGTATTCCGTGCTGCCGGCGCTATCGCTGCGGAACATCCTGCCGAAGGTCTGCTCCTTGCTCCAGCTGCCGTCGCTCTGGGTCAGCAATACGCCCAGGGCGGTGTTGCCGTGCTGGTCGTTGTGACCGGCCAGGTCCACGGCGCCGTCGTTGTTGAGGTCGACGCCGCTGATCTCCGAACCCCACCAGGTGTTGCCCTTGCGCTCTCCTTTCAGCACGCCATTGTCGTTGCGGATGAGGTTGAAGCCCCAGCTACCGATGGTGTTGTCGACCACGATGAAGTCGGTGTAGCCGTCGCCGTTGCCGTCCCAGGCGATCACGCCGCCGATGTTCAGCCGGTTGGGGTTGTTGACCGAGCCTGCGCTGTAGGTGCCGTCCGCCTTGGCGGTCCATACCGGCAGGTCCGCGGAGTTGCCACTCACATTGGCGATGACGTCCATCAGGCCGTCGCGGTTGTAGTCGGCGAAGGTGGCCTTGGAGATCATGTGCCCGTTGCCGTCCGAGGTGACCTTCAGCGGCTCGCTCAGGTAGCTGGCGCGGTACTCGTCACGGTCCAGGCCGCTGAAGACGTGGCCGGCGTTCTTGTAGGCGGTGGAGCTCAGGGCGTAGCCGGTGCTCTGGAAGAACGACCAGGTGCCGTCGGCGCTCATGGCCATGGCCGCGGTGTTGGAGCCGCGTACCGAGGCGACCGTGCCGCCCCAGCCGGTGTCATGGACGCTGAAGCCGGCCTCGTTGACCGGGCGGTGGGCGTCGATCAGCACCTGCGGGCCGAAGCCGGAGTTGTTGCCGGCCACGTCCCAGGTGACGAAGCCCAGTTGCTGCTGGCCTTCGGGCAGGATGGCGTCGAAGCTCCAGCGGCCGTCGTTGCCGGCCACGGCGTAGCCGACGATCTTGTCCAGGCCTTCCTGGTAGCGGCCGTCGCGGTTGACGTCCTGCACCAGGGCCACGGTGGCGCCGGCCTCGGCCAGGCCGTACTGGGCGCTGGAGTAGTAGGCGCGCTCGCCGCTCAAGGCCTGCTCACCGAGCTGCGGGGCGAAGGCGAAGGGCACCGGCGAGTCGATGTCGACGACCAGGGTGCGCTCGCCCAGCTCGACGCTGTTGCCGGCGTTGTCGGCCACCCGCAGTTTCACGCCCAGCTGCTGGCTGGCCGACAGCGGTTCGCTGGTGTAGCTCCACAGCTGGCCGCCGTTGGACATCAGCGTCTCCCAGGTCTTGCCGCCGTCCAGGGACAGTTGCAGGTGCTGGCCGATCTGCAGCGCGGCGCTGAGCTTGCCGGACAAGGTGACGCTGTTATCACGGGTGATGAAGTCGTTGTTCTGCGCGCTCTGCGCGTTGCTGTACTGGCCGGCGATCTCCACCGCGGTGTCGGTGCCCAGCTCGATGCTGGAGTACATGTCCGGCAGCGGGTTGCCGGCGTCGAAGACCACGTCCTGGGCCGCGTAGCTGCTGGCCACCGGGTTGCCCTGGGCGTCCAGCACGCGCATTTCGTAGCGCACCTGGGTGCCGAGGTTGTGCACGCTGGGGTCGATGTAGATCCAGTCGGTGCCGAAGGCCTGCACGGTCTTCCAGCTGTTGCCGCCATCGACGCTGACCTGCAGCTTGGCGCCGGCCGGCAGTTCCTCGCTGAGGGTGCCCAGCAGGGTGATCTTCGAGGCGCTGGTGATGTAGTCGCCTTCCACGCCGGTGTCCGGGGTGATGCCGATGATGCTGACCTTGATGCCTTCCACCGGCTGCGGGGTCACCTCGCGGCTGATGGTGATCTGCTGGGCGGTCATGGCGCCCTGGTTGCCGGCGGCGTCGATGGTGCGCAGCAGGTAGGTGTAGTTGCCGTTCTGCAGCTCGCGCACGTCCTGGTATTGCCAGTAGGCGCCGCTGACGGAGGCGACGTCCTGCCAGGTGGCGCCGGTGTCCAGGCTGATCTGCAGCTTCTCGTTAGCGGCCAGGGCGGTGCTCAGGCTGCCGAACAGCATGGGCGTGGAGTCCACGGTGACCAGCGGTTGCTCGGGCAGGGCTTCGGAAACGTTCTGGATGGTGGCCTGGGCGCTGGGCGGGGTCAGGTCGAGGATGAAGCTGAAGGGCGGGCTGAAGTCGCTTTCCAGACCGTTGCTGCTGTCGGTAGCGGTGGCGCGCAGCACTTGCACGCCCTCCTCGCGCAGTTCCTCGGAGGGGGTGAAGCGCCAGGAGCCGTTGCCCTGGACGATGGTGCTGCCGATCACCCGGTCGCCGTGGTAGACCTTGATCAGGTCGCCGGCGGCCGCGCCGTTGCCGATCAGCGTCGGCGTGGTGTCGTCGGTGTAGCCGTTGAGCTGGACGATGCCCTGGTAGGCCGGCGTACCGGCATCGTCGAGCACGTAGCTGATGTGCGGGGCGGGCGGCGCCACGGGCACTTCTAGCGGATCGTTCTGGGCGAGCACGGAAGCGGCCGCCTCGCGGGACAGGTTCTTGCTGACAGTCATGTGGTACTCCTGAGTCTAGTGTCGAACGGCGGCGAGCCGGGCTCGCCGCCGTTCGTTTGGCAGGCCTGCCGCTTGGCCCCGTCTGTGCGGGCGTCCGGCAGGCGAGGGAGGATGCTAAAAGGCCATCGCTGCCGTGTATCTAAGGCGCTCCCTAAAGTCCGGCGGCATTGGTCGGCGGCTGTCGGAGGGGGGGCGGAAAAGGTTGTTCGCGGAGGGGACGGGGCGTTCATGGCGGGATGGGGGAGCCTCGGCGTCCCCATGGAGAGCGGTGTTCTGGCCGGCGGTTCCAGGGGCGCATGGTCGTGGCGTGTCCCGCGTTCGTGGGAGTGACGAGTGGGGGCTGGGAGTCTCAGGATGACTCCGAATTCACCGCCCGCTCCGAACGGCCCCCTCTTCCGCTTGCGGGAGAGGGCTGGGGAGAGGGTTACGGACATCAACACGGCTCCGGAGTTGAACCTGGCGCCGTTGTTCGCGAATGGAGTTCCACCGGGAAGGCATGACGTGGCTTCGAAGAGCGCCCTCTCCCTAACCCTCTCCCTGAAGGGAGAGGGGACCGTTGGGCAGGGTCGGGCATTCTGGAGTCAGCCGGCAGCTCCGGCGGTTTCCAGCTGAAACCATTTCCTCTCTCGGCACGGACAAGCCCCCTCTCCCTTCAGGAAGAGGGAACCGTTGGGCAGGGTCGGACGTTCTGGTGTCAGCCGGCTAGCACAGAGATTTCCAGCTGAAACCATTTATCCTCTCGGCACGGACAGCCCCCTCTCCCTCCGGGAGAGGGTTGGGGTGAGGGCAACGGACTTCGCCGATGCTCCATCATTGAACCTCCGTCCGCCGGCCAACCATGGCGATGGGTATCGCTTCGCTCAACCCATCCTACGACAGTATTTTCCCAGCGCCGATAGGAGCGGACTCTGTCCGCGATTCGCGCGCAGGGCGCGCGCCTACAGGCCCGCTCGATAATGGGCGCAGCGTGTTTTTCAGGCGAAAAAAAACGGCACGGGCTTGCGCCCATGCCGCCTGAAAACCGGGCCGCCCGGCGCCGAAGCGCCGGACGGGCCGGGTCGGTCAGACCAGCTGCTGCTGTTGCAGCGCCAGCAGGTCCTGTTTCACCAGCATGCTGTCGGGCACTGGCGCCTCGGCTGCCGGCGGGGTTGCCGCCACGCCCGGAGCCTGTGCCCCGGCCGGTGCCTGCAGCAGGCCCTGCAACGACAGCGGCTGCGCTTGCGCGACCGGCTCCTGGTGCAGTTCCAGCGCCGCGAACAGCCCGGCCATCAGCGCTTCCTCGCCCCCCAGGGGCTCGGCCAGCATCTGCGGTTGCAGCACGCTGTCCTCGAGGAAGATGGTGAACGGACCGGTGGGCGCCAGCCCTTCGGCCGCGGCCACCAGGCTCACGGAACCATCGGGGTTGGCCAGGAGGCTCAGGTCGCTGGTGGTGATGTACCAGTAACCATCCTCATCCACCGTCTGCGAGCCCACCGCTACGCCGTTGGCATAGAGCGTCACGGTGGTGCCCAGCGGCGAGGAACCCTTGACCGTCAGAGTCACGTCCTCGGTGAAGTCCTCCTTCTGCAGGTAGACGCCAGCGACGTCGTCGCGCACGTTGATGATCGACGGGTCGGCAGCGATCGGCAGGGCGATGGTGAAGTCCCAGGGCTCGCTGAGCGGGCCCATGTTGCCGGCTTCGTCCACTGCGCAGGCCTGCAGGCTGTGCTTGCCCGACTGCAGCGGCAGACGCGGTTCGAACGCCCACTCCAGGGTGGTCTGGTTGACCGTGGCCGAGCCGAGGAACTTGCCATCGTCGTAGACGTACACGTACTTCACGCCGAAGGTGTCGACCTGGCCATAGAAGTTCGGCCAGGGGTCGTCGGTCTTCCCGCCCTTCGGCACATCGCCCCAGTCCGTCTCGGGGTTCGGTCCGATCATGTCGTACAGCCCCAGGTTGGTGACACGGCCCGGTGCGGTGACATCCACGGTGAAGTTCCAGCCGACGCTGCGCTCGCCTTCGTTGCCGGCCTCGTCCACGGCGGCGGCGCTGAAGCGATGCACGCCTTCGTAAAGCGCCTCCTCCGGCGTGAAGCTCCAGTTGCCCTCGGCGTCCACCGAGACACTGGCGATCAGCAGGCTGCCGTCGTAGATGTTCACCCACTTGGCGCCGATGGCCTGGCCGCTGAAGGTCGGCGTGGCGTCGTTGGTCAGGCCGCTCTGCTCGATGGTGCCGGTGATCAGCGGCTCGTCGTCGACCAGGTCCAGGCCAGTGACGGCCTCCGGTGCCTGGGTGTCGACGGTGAAGCTCCACTCGAGGCTTTCGCTCGGCGTGCCGCTGGCGGTTTCGGCTACCAGGCTCAGGCTGTACTCGCCGTCGGCCAGTTCCGGCAGCTCGAACTGCCAGTTGCCGTCGCCATCGACCAGTGCGCTGCCCAGCAGCGTCTGGCCGTCATGGATGAGCACCCGCACCGCGCCGTTGCCGGCCGTGCCGGAGAGCATCGGCTGGGCGTCGTTGGTCAGCCCGCCCTGGGCGATCTCGCCGAGAATGCCTTCGACATCGTCGTAGACCGAGTCGAGGCTGAGGGTCGGCACCTGGGCCTGTACCTGGAAGTCCAGCGACTCGCTGGGCTCGCTGGCGTTGCCGGCCGGGTCGGTGACCACCACGCTGAGGCTGTGGTCGCCCTCTTCCAGCGGCTGTTCCGGGGTGAACTCCCAGTTGCCGTTCTCGTCGATCACGACCGTACCGATCACTTCACCGTTGTCGAGGATGCTGACGGTGTCGCCCGGCTCGCCCGAACCACTGAGGGTCGGCTGGGTTTCGTCGGTCACGCTGCCCGGCTCGATCGGCCCGGTGATGGCGCCGGTGTTGTCCTCGGCGGTCACCATGCCCGGCTGTTCCGGCGCGGTGGTGTCGAGGATGACGGAGACTGCAGCGGTCTCTTCGCTGTGGCGACCGGCTTCATCCTGTGCCTTGGCGGTGATGACCTGTTCGCCATCGCCGGCCAGCGGCAGTTCGGCGCTCCAGTTGCCGCTTTCGTCGGCGACCGCGCTGGCGGCCAGTACCCCACCGACATACAGCAATACGAGGTTGCCGGCATCGGCGGTGCCCTTGAGCGACAGGCTGGTGTCGTCGGTGACGTCGCCATCGTTCAGCAGACCGGTGACCGAACCCAGGTCGTCGCGGATTTCGTCGATGACCGGCGGTTGCGGCAGATCGGTTTCCTCACCCACCAGGGTGAAGGCGATGCTGTCGCTGGCCTCGCCGATCTGGCCGATGGCGTTCACCGGACGGACCGAGATCGCGTGTTCGCCGGGAGCCAGCTCCGGCGCCTGGAAGCTCCAGTTGCCTTCGGCGTCCACCGCGGCGGTGCCCAACAGGGTTTCGCCGTCGTACACCTCCACGTACGTCGCCTCGCCTTCGACATGGCCCTGCACGAGCGGGGTGGCGTCGTCGGTGGAGCTGCCGTTGGCGATGGCGCCTACGACCGGGCCGAAGTCGTCGAGCAGTTCGATACGGTCGATGACCATGGCCGGTACGCTGCTGTCGACGCTGAAGTCCAGGGACTCGCTCGGCTCGCTGGCATTGCCGGCCGGATCGGTGATCACCACGCTGATGCTGTGGTCGCCCTCCTCCAGCGGCTGCTCGGGAGTGAACTCCCACTGGCCGTTCTCGTCGATCACGACCGTACCGATCACTTCACCGTTGTCGAGGATGCTGACGGTGTCGCCCGGCTCGCCCGAACCACTGAGGGTCGGCTGGGTTTCGTCGGTCACGCTGCCCGGCTCGATCGGCCCGGTGATGGCGCCGGTGTTGTCCTCGGCGGTCACCATGCCCGGTTGTTCCGGCGCGGTGGTGTCGAGGATGACGGAGACCGCAGCGGTCTCTTCGCTGTGGCGACCAGCCGGGTCCTGTGCCTTGGCGGTGATGGCGTGCTCGCCATCGCCAGTCAGCGGCAGTTCGGCGCTCCAGTTGCCCTGCTCGTCGGCGGTGGCGCTGGCGACCAGTTCACCGTTCACATACAGCAGCACGAGGTTGCCGGCCTCGGCGGTGCCCTTGAGCGACAGGCTGATGTCGTCGGTGACGTCGCCGTCGTTCAGCAGGCCGGTGATCGAACCCACGTCATCGTGGATTTCGTCGATGACCGGCGGCTGCGGCAGATCGGTTTCCTCACCCACCAGGGTGAAGGCGATGCTGTCGCTGGCTTCGCCGACCTGGCCGATGGCGCTCACCGGGCGGGCGCTGATGCTGTGCTCGCCGCTCTCCAGTTCCGGCGCCTGGAAGCTCCAGTTGCCTTCGGCGTCCACCAGGGCGGTGCCCAGCAGGGTTTCACCGTCGTAGATTTCCACCCAGGCGGCTTCGCCTTCGACATGGCCCACCACGGTCGGGGTGGCGTCGTCGGTGGAGCTGCCGTTGGCGATGCTGCCGACTACCGGACCGAAGTCGTCCTGCAGTTCGAGATGGTCGATGACCATCGGCGCCACGCTGCTGTCGACGCTGAAGTCCAGGGACTCGCTCGGCTCGCTGGCGTTGCCGGCCGGGTCGGTGACCACCACGCTGATGCTATGGTCGCCCTCCTCCAGCGGCTGCTCGGGAGTGAATTCCCACTGGCCGTTCTCGTCGATCACGACCGTACCGATTACCTCGCCATTGTCGAGGATGCTGACAGTGTCGCCCGGCTCGCCCGAGCCGCTGAGGGTCGGCTGGGTTTCGTCGGTCACGCTGCCCGGCTCGATGGGCCCGGTAATGGCGCCGGTGTTGTCCTCGGCGGTGACCATGCCCGGCTGTTCCGGCGCGGTGGTGTCAAGGATGACGCTGACCGGTGCAGTCTCGTCGCTGTGGCGGCCAGCTTCATCCTGCGCCTTGGCGGTGATGACCTGTTCGCCATCGCCAGCCAGCGGCAGTTCGGCAGTCCAGTTGCCCTGCTCGTCGGCTATCACGCTGGCAGCCAGTTCGCCGTTGACGTACAGCAGCACCAGGTTGCCGGCATCGGCGCTGCCGTTGACGGTCAGGCTGGTGTCGTCGGTGACGTCGCCGTCGTTCAGCAGGCCGCTGACCGAGCCCTGGTCATCGAGGATTTCGCTGATGACCGGTGCGTTCGGCTGTGCGACCTCCGGGCCCACCACTTCGAAGCGGATGGTTTCGCTGGCTTCGCCGGTCTTGCCGAGGCTGTCCACCGGTACGGCGCTGAAGGCGTATTCGCCGCTTTCCAGCTCCGGCGCCTGGAAGCTCCAGTTGCCCTGGGCGTCCACCGCGGCGGTGCCCAGCAGGGTTTCGCCGTCGTAGACCTCCACATACTTCGCCTCGCCTTCGACATGGCCCTGCAGCAGCGGCGTGGTGTCGTCGGTCTTGTCGCCATCGGCGATCAGGCCGGTGAGCGGACCGAAGTCATCCACCAGCTCGATGCTGTCGATGACCAGGTTGGCCACCGCGGTGTCCACGGTCAGTTCGAACGGACGGGTCGGCTTGCTTTCGTTGCCCGCGGCATCGCTGGAAGTAACGGTCAGGCTATGGGCGCCATCGGCCAGTTCCGGCAGTTCCAGGCTCCAGTCGCCGTTCTCGTCGGCGAGAGTGCTGCCGACCAGGACGTCATTGTCATAGACCTTGACCAGGCCGTTGGGCTCGGCCTCGCTGCCCTGCAGGGTCGGGGTGGCGTCGTCGGTGGTGTCGCCGCTGGCCAGCGCGCCCTGGAGCAGGCCGGCGTTGTCCAGCACGGCGTCGAGGATCGGACGGTCCGGGGCCTTGGTGTCGATCACCAGGCTGAACTCGGCCTGGGCGGTGGCGCCGGTGGCGCTCTGCACCTCGGCTGTGTAGTGGTGCTCGTCGTCGGATTGGCCCACCGATAGGCGCAGGCTCCAGTTGCCTTCGGCATCGGCGACCACACTGCCGAGAACGAGCCCGGCCTCGGAGAGGATCACCAGCGCGCCCGCGGTAGCGGTGCCCACCAGAGTCGGCTGCCGGTCATTGGTGATGCCGCCGTTGGCCACCTCGCCAGTGCTGCTCTCGACCTGGTCGAGGGCCATGTCGATGGTGACGAACGCGGGCGTGGAATCCACCACGAAGTCCAAGGCCTCGCTGGGCTCGCCAACGTTGCCGGCCGCATCGGTGATGACCACGCTGATGCTGTGGTCGCCGTTCTCCAGCGGCTGTTCCGGGGTGAACGTCCAGTTGCCGTTCTCGTCGACGGTGGCGGTGCCGATCTCCTCGCCGTTGTCGAGGATGCTCACGGTATCGCCCGGCTCGCCCGAACCGCTGAGGGTCGGCTGGGTTTCGTCGGTCACGCTGCCCGGCTCGATGGGACCGGTGACGGGGCCGGTGCTGTCCTCGGCGATCACCATGCCCGGCTGTTCCGGCGCGGTGGTGTCGAGGGTGACGGAGACCGCAGCGGTCTCTTCGCTGTGGCGACCGGCGGCGTCCTGCGCCTTGGCGGTGATGACCTGTTCGCCATCGCCGACCAGCGGCAGTTCGGCAGTCCAGTTGCCCTGCTCGTCGGCCACCACGCTGGCGGCCAGTTCACCGTTCACATACAGCAGCACGAGGTTGCCGGCCTCGGCGGTGCCCTTGAGCGACAGGCTGATGTCGTCGGTGACGTCGCCGTCGTTCAGCAGGCCGGTGATCGAACCCACGTCATCGTGGATTTCGTCGATGACCGGCGGCTGCGGCAGATCGGTTTCCTCACCCACCAGGGTGAAGGCGATGCTGTCGCTGGCTTCGCCGACCTGGCCGATGGCGCTCACCGGGCGGGCGCTGATGCTGTGCTCGCCGCTCTCCAGTTCCGGCGCCTGGAAGCTCCAGTTGCCTTCGGCGTCCACCAGGGCGGTGCCCAGCAGGGTTTCACCGTCGTAGATTTCCACCCAGGCGGCTTCGCCTTCGACATGGCCCACCACGGTCGGGGTGGCGTCGTCGGTGGAGCTGCCGTTGGCGATGCTGCCGACTACCGGACCGAAGTCGTCCTGCAGTTCGAGATGGTCGATGACCATCGGCGCCACGCTGCTGTCGACGCTGAAGTCCAGGGACTCGCTCGGCTCGCTGGCGTTGCCGGCCGGGTCGGTGACCACCACGCTGATGCTATGGTCGCCCTCCTCCAGCGGCTGCTCGGGAGTGAATTCCCACTGGCCGTTCTCGTCGATCACGACCGTACCGATTACCTCGCCATTGTCGAGGATGCTGACAGTGTCGCCCGGCTCGCCCGAGCCGCTGAGGGTCGGCTGGGTTTCGTCGGTCACGCTGCCCGGCTCGATGGGCCCGGTAATGGCGCCGGTGTTGTCCTCGGCGGTGACCATGCCCGGCTGTTCCGGCGCGGTGGTGTCAAGGATGACGCTGACCGGTGCAGTCTCGTCGCTGTGGCGGCCAGCTTCATCCTGCGCCTTGGCGGTGATGACCTGTTCGCCATCGCCAGCCAGCGGCAGTTCGGCAGTCCAGTTGCCCTGCTCGTCGGCTATCACGCTGGCAGCCAGTTCGCCGTTGACGTACAGCAGCACCAGGTTGCCGGCATCGGCGCTGCCGTTGACGGTCAGGCTGGTGTCGTCGGTGACGTCGCCGTCGTTCAGCAGGCCGCTGACCGAGCCCTGGTCATCGAGGATTTCGCTGATGACCGGTGCGTTCGGCAGGGCGACCTCCGGGCCCACCACTTCGAAGCGGATGGTTTCGCTGGCTTCGCCGGTCTTGCCGAGGCTGTCCACCGGTACGGCGCTGAAGGCGTATTCGCCGCTTGCCAGCTCCGGCGCCTGGAAGCTCCAGTTGCCCTGGGCGTCCACCGCGGCGGTGCCCAGCAGGGTTTCGCCGTCGTAGATTTCCACGTAGGCGGCATTCGTCCCTTCGACGTGGCCCTGCAGCAGCGGCGTGGTGTCGTCGGTCTTGCCGCCGTCGGCGATAAGGCCCTGGACCTCGCCGAAGTCGTCCACCAGCTCGATGCTGTCGATGACCAGGTCGGCTACCGCGGTGTCCACGGTCAGTTCGAACGGACGGGTCGGCTTGCTCTCGTTGCCCGCGGCATCGCTGGAGGTGACGGTCAGGCTATGGGCGCCATCGGCCAGCTCCGGCAGCTCCAGGCTCCAGTCGCCGTTCTCGTCGGCGAGGGTGCTGCCGACCAGGGTGCCGTTGTCGTAGACCTTGACCAGGCCGTTGGGCTCGGCCTCGCCGCCCTGCAGGGTCGGGGTGGCGTCGTCGGTGGTGTCGCCGCTGGCCAGCGCGCCCTGGACCAGGCCGGCGTTGTCCAGCACGGCGTCGAGGATCGGGCGGTCCGGGGCATTGTTGTCGATCACCAGGACGAAGTCGGCCTGGGCGAACTCGCCGGTGGCGCAACGGACTTCCGCGGTGTAGGTGTGGGGTCCTTCGGACTGGTTACGGTCCAGGGTGATGCTCCAGTTGCCCTCGGCGTCGGCGACCGCGCTGCCGAGCACCAGCCCGGCCTCGGAAAGGACCACCAGCGCGCCGGCGGTGGCGGTGCCCACCAGGGTCGGCTGCAGGTCATTGGTGATGCCGCCGCTGGCCACGTTCTCCAGGCCCGGCTCGACATCGTCCAGGGCGTGGTCGATGCTCACCTGCGGCGCCTCGCTCCAGACGCTGAATTCCAGCGCGTCGCTGGGCTCGCTGAGGTTGCCGGCGGCGTCCTGGGCCTGCACGGTGATGCTGTGCGAACCGTCGGCCAGCGGCGGCTCGGGGGTGTAGCTCCAGTTGCCCTGGGCGTCGGCCACCACGCTGCCCAGGGGCATGCCGTTGTCGCTGATGATGACCGTGGAGCCCGGCTCGGCCTGGCCGCTGAATTCCGGGGTGTTGTCGTTGGTGGCGCCATGCTGGGTGATCGGGCCCTGCACCACGCCTTCGTTGTCGTCGGCGCCCACCTGTTCCGGCTTGTCCGGCGCGGTGGCGTCGAGGGTGATGGATACCGGAGCGGTTTCGTCGCTGTGGCGGCCGGCATCGTCCTGGGCCTTGGCAGTGATGACCTGTTCGCCATCGCCGGCCAGCGGCAGCTCGGCGGTCCAGTTGCCCTGCTCGTCGGCCACCACGCTGGCGGCCAGTTCGCCGTTCACGTACAGCAGCACGAGCTTGCCGGCTTCGGCGCTGCCCTTGAGCGACAGGCTGGCGTCGTCGGTGAGGTCGCCATCGTTCAGCAGGCCGGTGAATGTGCCCTGGTCGTCGAGGATTTCATCGATGACCGGCAGTTGCGGCAGCGGCGTCTCGTCACCCACCAGGGTGAAGCCGATGCTGTCGCTGGCCTCGCCCACTTGGCCGATGGCGCTCACCGGGCGGGCGCTGATGCTGTGCTCGCCGCTCTCCAGTTCCGGCGCCTGGAAGCTCCAGTTGCCGTCGCCGTCCACCAGGGCGGTGCCCAGCAGGGTCTCGCCATCGTAGATTTCCACCCAGGCGGCTTCGCCTTCGACATGGCCCACCACGGTCGGGGTGGCGTCGTCGGTGGAGCTGCCGTTGGCGATGGCGCCGACTACCGGACCAAAGTCGTCCTGCAGTTCGAGATGGTCGATGACCATGGCCGGTACGCTGCTGTCGACGCTGAAGTCCAGGGACTCGCTGGGTTCGCTGGCGTTGCCGGCCGGATCGGTGACCACCACGCTGATGCTGTGGTCGCCCTCTTCCAGCGGCTGTTCCGGGGTGAATTCCCATTGGCCGTTTTCATCGACCACGACAGTGCCGATCACCTCGCCGTTGTCGAGGACGCTGACGGTGTCGCCCGGCTCGCCCGAACCGCTGAGGGTCGGCTGGGTTTCGTCGGTCACGCTGCCCGGCTCGATGGGGCCGGTGATGGCGCCGGTGTTGTCCTGGGCATCCACCATGCCCGGCTGTTCCGGCGCGATGGTGTCGAGGGTGATGGACACCGGGGCGGTTTCGTCGCTGTGGCGACCGAAGTCGTCCTGGGCCTTGGCGATGATGACATGCTCGCCATCGCCGGCCAGCGGCAGTTCGGCAGTCCAGTTGCCGTTTTCGTCGGCGACTGCGCTGGCGGCCAGTACCCCACCGACATACAGCAATACGAGGTTGCCGGCCTCGGCGTGGCCCTTGAGCGACAGGCTGGTGTCGTCGGTGACGTCGCCATCGTTCAGCAGGCCGCTGACCGAGCCCTGGTCGTCACGGATTTCCTCGATGACCGGCGGCGACAAGGGCGGCACATCCGGCCCGGCCACTTCGAAGTCGATGGAGGCACTCTTGCCATAGTTCTCGGCGGCGTCCAGCGGGACGACTTCGAAGCGATGCGCGCCGGAAGCCAGTGCGTCCGGGGTGTACTCCCAGTTGCCCTGCTCATCCACCGGCACCCGCGCCAGGACGTTGCCGTCGAGGCGGATTTCCACCCACTTGACGCCGTTGGCGGCAGCGTTCGCCACCTGGCCCTCGAGCCTCGGGGTGGTGTCGTCGGTCTTGCCGCCGGCGGCGATGACCCCGGTGACCGGGCCGAAGTCGTCGTGCAGGGTGAAGCTCACCACGGCATCGTCACCGGGCGGGGTCATGTCGAGCGTCAGTTCCAGCTGCTGGAAGGGCTTGTACTGCCCCCCCTCGGTATGCACGTTACCGGCAGCATCGATCATGAAGAACTTGAGCGTATAGTCCCCCTGCTGCTCCGCCAGGCCCTCTGGCCAGTCACAGCGCCAGGTGCCATCACTACCGATCTCGGCCGTGACAGTGACGAGTTGCGTGCCATAGTGAATTTCCAGCAGCACGGCATACATGTCCGCTTCGCTGGCCTGGCCGGCGAACTTGCCCACGAAGCTCGGCTGCGCGTTGGCCTGCACCTGGCCACCGTCCATCGTCAACGGGCGCTCGCCGGCCAGCACTTGCAGGGGCTCTTCCAGCTCGACCGGCTCCGGCAACTGGCTATCGAAGGTCACCCGGTAGGGGTCGGAATCGACGCCGTCGACGGTGATGTAGAAATCGACCACGCCATCCTGGAACGGCATGTCGATGTCCAGGGCCCAGGTGCCGTTCTTGCGTACCACGGCGCTGCCCAGGTCCTGCACCTCACCGGATTCGAGAACGACGCGGATGAACACTTCCTGGCCCGGCGTGAGGTCCTTGCCCTTGAAGGTCGGCGTCTTGTCGTTGGTATATCCGCCCGACTCGACCACGCCCTTGAGCGTGCCGATATCGTCCTCGATGAGGAATTGGGGCTTGTCCGCACGCGGCGCGGGCGCGCCCTGTCCGGCGGATGCGTCCTGTGCAAAGGGCAGGCTGGCCTGCGGCCGGTCCTGATCGTCGTTCCAGTTCTTGTCGGTCATGCGCCGAGACTCCTTCAAATCGTCAATTGGCAGTCATCGCCACCCGGTGTGCGGGAGGCTGAAATCAGCGGGCAACGAACGCCGGCGCCGCCGGCGATGCCCCACCGGCGATCCTAGGCAAATCGCCAGCGACCTCCCTTCAGGAATCCCTCAAAGACCGGGGCATTCAGGTGGATGTCTGAGGGGTGGGGGAAGCACGAGGTGGCGGTACCCTGCCCCGTTTGCGGGGAGGGTTGGGGGCGGAGTGCAGGTTTGGGGATGGAGTAGCAGCGGAGTCCGTTGCCCTCACCCCAGCCCTCTCCCGGAGGGAGAGGGGGCTGTTCGTGCCACCGGAGCGTCCGGCGTGGCCGATGAATCCAATCGGATTTCCGACGGGGTTGCGACAGAGGTTGGGGCTCTGCAAAGAGCGCCCTCTCCCCAGCCCTCTCCCGCAAGCGGGAGAGGGGGCTGTCCTGAGCGAAGGGAGAATCCTGAGTCATCCTGAAACACCTGCCCCCCACCTCGTCATTCCCGCGAACGCGGCAACCCAGTGACTGCGGGGTTCGCGAGCAAGCTCGCTCCTACGAAAAGCAAAAGCAAAAGCGCGTTTGCTCTTGGACTTCCAGAGAAATAGCCGAGCGCACCGGAGTGCCCCTTCAGAAGGCCGAGCGAAACCCGCGCTCAGGAGGTCATGCGACATGGATGTCGCGAGAGCCCCGATGGGCTACAGGGACGTACGCTCGGGGGGGGACGCCTAGTTCGGGCCTCCGTGGCGGGGGAATTCGCGAGGGTAGCCCGGCTCCATCGGGCCCGTATGTCGGGGCAAGCCTTTTTGGTTCCTTTTGTGGCGTTTGACAAAAGGGACTCGCCCGAGGGGGCGAAACAAGAAACATCCGAGCACTCGGAGCGGCGCGCTACACCAAACCCCCAACCCAAAAGTCTCTGGGTTATTCCCCTTCGGGCCAGCGCACGCGAAGGGCAAGCCCTCACAAGGCCCGGAAAGCGCCCGCCGCGAACAAAAAAGGGCGCGAACCCAAGGTTCGCGCCCTTCGTGACGAACCCCGCCGCGGGCGGCGGGAGCCGGGCGTCAGAGCACCAGTTGCTGGCTGTGCTGCAGGCCGAGCAGGTCGAGGCGCTCGCCCGACGACAGCGGCGCGAAGACCTCGCCGGTGGGCTCGGTGATGCCCCGGCTCCCATCAGCCTCCAACTGGAACTGCCGTGGCAGCCGGATATCGGTCAGCAACCCGGCCAGGTCCGGCTCGGGGCCGGCCGGCAGCGCGGCCCCCGTGCCCACGGCCAGGCCGAGCACCTGCTGGATCAGCCCGGCGCCCTCGCCCTCCGCCACGCCCGGCTCCTGCGGTTCGTCCAGCGCCGATGACAACGAACGCAACTGCTCCGGCGCGGCGGGATCCTCCAGGTAGATGGGGTATGCCCCGGTGGGCGCCGGGCGGTCGCCACCCTCGTTATAGGAAGAGGCATAGAGGAACTTCATGCCATAGCCGCCATACTGGGCCAGGTCGTCGGACTCGATCTGCCAGTGGCCCTTCGCATCGATCACGGCCGAGCCCACCAGGTAGGCGGTTCCCAGATTCAGCGCGCCGTCCTCCAGTTGCAGGTAGAGCTCCATGACATCACCGGGACGCCCGGTGCCACGCACCACCGGCGTGCTGTCGTCGGTGAAGTCTTCCTTCTGCAGGGCGCCCTGTTCGGCACCGTAGTCGTCCCGGACGCCGGTGATGCTCGGTTCCAACGACGGCGGCACGTAGGTTTCATAGGACCAGGCGTCGCTCAACGGGCTCTCGTTGCCTGCCGCGTCCACCGCGATGACCTGCAGGCTGTGCTGGCCTATGCCCAGCGACGAGACGGGGGTGAAGGACCAGGTGCCGTCCGCGTTGACCGTGGCGGTTCCGATCGGCATGCCCTTGTCGAAGAGCTTCACGTAAGTCGCATCGCCACCCTCGACGCGGCCGCTGATTTCCGGCCAGAAATCGTCGGTCACGCCATTGGGTTCGATGTCGCCGTGCTGGTCCCCGAGGTTGTCGTAGACCCGCTCGATGACCGGCCGGGCCGGCGCCTGGGTGTCCAGGACGATCTCCACCACCTCGCTGCGCGGGCCGCTCGGCCCGCCGGCGCTGGCCTGGTCGGCGCTGATGCGCTTGGCGCCATCGGCGCCCAGGTCGGCGATGGCGATTTCCCACTTGCCGTCCTCGCCCACGGTCACGCTGCCCACGGCCTGGTCGTCGACGTACAGGGTCAGCAGGCTGCCCGGCACGCCGCTGCCGCCGACGATGGGACTGCGGTCGTTGGTGCTGTCCCCGGGTTGCAGTTCGACCACCAGCGGCTCCTGGTCGTCCTGGACCCAGTCGATGCTTGGCGCCTCGGGCGCATCGGGAAGCTCCAGGGTGAAGTCCCAGGGTTCGCTCTTGGCGCTGCGATTGCCGGCGGCGTCCTGCAGTTCCACCTGGAACTGGTGGGCGCCCGCCGCAAGATCGCTTTCCAGGGGGAAACTCCATTTGCCCGCGGTGACGGTGGCGCTGCCCAGCAGCGCGCCGTCGAAGTAGATGAAGGCCAGCACGGCATCGCTGTCGGCGCCGCAGTCGCCAATCACTTCGGGACGCGCGTCGTCGGTCACGCCGCCCTTGGCGATCTCGCCCGTCACCTCGCCGATATCGTCGATCAGTTGCAGCCACTCGTGCCCTTCAGGCAGTACGGGCGGCAGCAGGTCGGCCGGGTCGGTGATGGTCGGCGGGCTGACGTTGCCCGCGGGGTCGGTAATGGTGACGCTGCCGGTCTCGCCGTTCTCCAGCGGGTTTTCCGGGAATTCCCAGTTGCCGCTTTCATCGACGATGGCCGTGACGGTGCTGCCGTCCGGCAGCTCGACGGTGACGATGCCTTCCGGCTCGCCGGTGCCGCCCAGGCCGTTGCCGTTATTCTCGGTGACTACGGGCGGTTCCGGCGCAACCACGTCGGCCGGCTCGGTGACGGTCGGCGGGCTGACGTTGCCCGCGGGGTCGGTAATGGTGATGCTGCCGCTTTCGCCGTTCTCCAACGGGTTCTCCGGGAATTCCCAGTTGCCGTTTTCATCGACGATGGCGGTCACGGTGCTGCCGTCCGGCCGCTCGACGGTGACGATGCCTTCCGGCTCACCGGTGCCGCCCAGGCCATTGCCATTGTTCTCGGTGACCACCGGCGGCTCCGGCACTTCCAGGTCGGCCAGACCGGTATCGACGCTGCCGCTGTGGTTGCCGGCCGGGTCCACTTCCACCAGCGAGCCGGACTCGCCATTGCCCAGCGGGTTTTCCGGGAAGCTCCAGTTGCCGTTCTCGTCCACGACGGTGGTGACGGTGCTGCCATCGGGCTTGGTGAGGATGATGGTGTCGCCCGCCTCGCCGGTGCCGGACAGGCCATTGGCGTTGTTCTCGCTGACGACTGGGTCCTTCGGCGGCGTCAGGTCCGCCGGGCCGGTGTCCACCGCCGGGCTGGCGCCGTCGCCGTTGGACGCGGTGACGCTGCCGGACTGGCCGTCCTCCAGCGGGTTGGGCAGGAAGCTCCAGGTGCCATCGGCATTGGTGGTGGCGGTCTCGGTGCTGCCGTCCGGGCGGGTCAGGGTGATCAGGCTGCCGGGCTCGGCGGTGCCGGTCAGGCCCTGCTGGTTGTTGAACAGGATCTGCGGCGCGCCTGGCGCCTGTCCTTCCGGCAACGGGCCCACCGAGCGCGGGCTGCCGCCGCCACCGCCGTCGCGCTGGGTGAGCATGTTGCCCACGCCGATGGCGCCCAGCCCCGCCGCCGGCACCAGCAGGCCGAAGGCGACGTTGTGGTCGTCCGACTGCAACGCCAGCAGTTCGTCGACGGAGTCCAGGCGGGTCAGTTCCATGCCGTCCCAGGGCTCCTCGTAGCTGGCCTGCCACAGCTGGCCGTCCGGCGCCTGCAGCACCAGGTCGTTGTGTACGCCATCGAAGCCCTGGAAGAAGTTCTCGACGGTGATGACTTTGCCGGTCTTCAGGCGCACCAGCAGGTGGTCGCCGTTGCGGCTGAGGGATTGGACGTCCTCCGGCGCCGCGGCGATCTTCACCACGCCGGGCCGCGACAGGCTCAGGGGGCCATTGCCGGTCACGGGGGTCACCTGCCCCGAGCTTTTCGCGATCAGTTCAATTGCGTCCATCTGGTAATTTCTCCCCGAAGTGAATGAAGTGACATCGCCCATGCGCCATGGGTACTCGCCACGAACCGCGGGCAGACTAGAGCAGCGGGCCGGCGCATGGGTTAGGAAACTCCCTAAAGCCGTAGGAACTCCGCCGCCCGGGACGGGCTTTTAGGAAATCCCTCAAGCCGCCCGCTGTTTTTCGGACTCGGGCCCGCGCGCCGGCCGCAATGAAAAACGGCGCGAACGAGGTTCGCGCCGCAGGTGGGAGCCAGCGCGCCGGGAGCGGCCGCCCCGGCGCCGGGCGACTCAGACCACGTACAGGCCCTCCTGGATCAGCAGGTGCGCATAAGACGCGCTCTTCGAGGTGTAGACGTCGTAGGTGACGGCGCCCTCGGTGACCTGCTGCGCCTGCCGAACCCAGTCCGCGAGGTCGATGTCGACGCTGTCGACCACGCCGTTCTGGCCGCTGTCGCCGGTGATCCTCAGGCTGTGCCGGGCCTCGCCGTCGGGCTCGGTGACCTTCAGCAGGTCGGCCAGGCTCAGCGTCAGCGACTGGCTCAGCCCTTCGCTCAGGCGGATGGCCTCGATGCCCTCCAGCCTGTCGGCGACCTGGCCCAGGTCCAGCGCATTGCGCGAGGCCCAGACCAGGATGTCGTAGCCGGCGCCGCCGTCGATGTGGGCGAAGCCGGTGCCGTCGATGAGGATGACGTCGTTGCCTTCGCCGCCGCTGGCGGTGGTGTAGCCGCGGGCGTCGAGCATGTCGTCGGCGGCCGTGCCCACGGCGTCGGAGACCGGCAGGTAGTCGACGTGGGTGGCGCCGCCCTCGGCCACCGCCGGGGCCAGCCCGAGGGTCTCGTCCAGGTCCACCAGGCGGCCCTTGACGGCGCTGCCGCTGCCATCGCCGACGCCGCTGTCGGTCCAGCTGACGAACAGCTTGCCGCTGTCGAGGAAGGTGGCGTCGACCTGCGTCTGGTCGCCGCTCACCAGTTGGTTGATGTGCAGTTCCTGGCCGACCTTGCGCCCGGCATCGTCGAAGAACTGGGCGTACACGCCATAGCTGCCGGAGCCCGGCGCCGCCTCGCTGCGCGACACGTAGACCACCACGAAGCCGCCGCCCTCGCGGGCCACCACCATGGGCTCGGACTGGTCGCCGGTGGTGCTGTTGGACACCAGGAACTCGCTGCCCAGCGCCGCGCCGGTGGCGTCGAAGATGCACCCCCAGGTGCTGGTGCCGGACTGGTCCGGGCCGCTGTGGTCGTTGGAATCCCAGGTGACGATGAAGTTGCCGTTGGCCAGCCTCGACACCGCCGGCGAGGACTGCTTGTTGGCCGAGGTCTGGTTGGCGCGGATTTCCTCGCCCAGCAGCCCGGTCGCCGGGTCGTAGAGGCGGAAGTAGGACTCCACCCCCGCTGCGCCGCCGATATCGCGGTTGTAGGCGATCACCACGGTGCCGTCCAGCAGGGTCGCCAGGGACGCCGCGTCCGGCCCCGCCGTGGTGTGGTAGGTGGCGTCGCCCACCAGCCGGTCGCCGCCCACCGGCGAGCCATCGGCGGCGTACTGGCGCATGAATATCTGCCACTTGCCACTGGTGCCGCTGATGTTGGCGCTCCAGCTGACGATGTAGCCGCCGTCTTCCAGCGCGGTGATGCTGGAAAAGCGCTGCTGGCCGACGTCGTTGACGTTGACCCCGGACTCGCCGCCCTGGGGCTGCGCGCCGCTGATGTTGCCGTCGAGGTCGTAGGTGTAGCCGAACTTCTGCTGCATGATCGCATCGTTGCCGCCGGCATGGCTGGTCCAGCTGACCACGAAGCTGCCATCGGCCAGCACCGCCACCGCCGGCTTGCCCTGGAAGTCGCCGGTCGTGGCGTTGACCACGAACTCGCCGCCCACCGGCATGCCGGCGGCATCGAACAGCTGGGCCATGATGCAGTCGCTGGAATCATCGCCCGTGGCCGATTCCCAGACGACGATGAAGCCGCCGTTGGGCAGGCTCGCGGTGGCCGGATGGTCCTGGGCGCCGCCCAGGGTGCCGTTGACGCGGAACTCGGAGAAGTAGCCGGCGTCGATGTCGATCACCGTGCCCTCGATGCCCCAGCCGCTGCTGTCGGACTTGTCGCTCTGCCAGGTCACGTAGACGTTGCCGTCGGCCATCAGCGTCGCATCCAGCACGTTCGAGCCGGCCTCGTTCGAAGCCTGGTTGCCATCGGTGGTCGGGTTGACCAGGAACTCGCGGCCGACCTTGTTGCCCTGGGCGTCGTAGCGCTGGGCGAAGACCGCCGAACCGCTGCCGTCGCCGCCGGCCGAGCCCCAGATGACCAGGTAGCCGCCGTCGTCCAGCGCCACCGCGGTGGGCTTGTACTGGTCGCCGGCGATGCCGGTGTTGACGCGCACGTCGCCCGGGCCGATCTGCTGCACGGCGCCGGTGGCCGGGTCGACGCTGTAGTGCGCCATGTAGACGTCGAAGCCGCTGCTGCCCGGCGGGTTGCCTTCCCAGACCACCACGAAGCTGCCGTCCTTGAGGACGATCACGTCCGGGTTGTTCTGGTCGTTGCCGATGCCGGTGTTGACCTGGAAGTTGCCGCCCAGCGCGGTGCCGTCGGCCGCATGGAGCTGGCCGATGACGCCGGTGCCGGAGGCATCGCCCGGGCCATTGCGGCCGGTCCACACGGTCACGTACATGCCCTGGTGCGCGGCATCGCCGAACACCGCCATGGCCGGAGCGCCCTCGGCGCCATAGGCCTGCCCGCTGCCCGCCAGCACATCGCCGGTGAGTGGCTGGTTGTCGGCATCGAAGGTGCGCTGCACCACCAGGTCGGTGGAGCCGGAGTCGGGGTTGCTCGTCCAGCTGATGGTGTAGCCGCCGTCCGGGTGCGCCACGGCGCTGGGGTGGCGCTGGTCGCCGGCAGTGCCCAGGTTGACCGCGAACTCGTCGGTCAGCGGCGTGCCGTCGGCGCCATAGCGGCGCGCCATGATGCCGTCGCCGCTGGTGTCCGGGCCCGCCTGGTAAGACTCCCAGACCACCAGGTAGCCGCCATCGGCCAGGGCCACCACCTGCGGGCCGTCCTGGTCGCCGCTGTTGCGCTGGTTGACCTGCTGCTCGCTGCCGACGCGGGTCACCCCGTCGGCCTCGAACAGCTGCATGAACACGTCGGTGCCGGTGCCGCTCTGCCAGACCACGATGATCCGGCCATCGGTCAGGGTCGCCGCGCTCGGGTTGGTCTGCGGGCCGGCCTCGGTGCTGTTCACTTCCACGGTGTGGCGGTCCAGCTGGTAGTCGGCCAGGGCCGCGCCCTGGATGGCCACCGCCGGCGCCTGGTGGCCGGCCCCGTCATGGGCCGACAGGCTGCCCTGCTCGCCCTGGGCCAGCGGGTTGGGGTAGAAGTCCCAGCGGCCGTACTGGTCGGCGACCACCGTGTGGCTGACACCCTGGGCGTCGACCACGCTGACGGTCGCCCCCGGCTCGGTGCGCCCGCCCAGGCGCTCGGCGCTGTTGGTGTCCAGGCCGACGCTGAGCACGCTGATCTGCGGCGGGCTGGCCGGCACGTAGTCGAGGCCGGTGGCGCCCTCGCCCAGCGGCGGCGGCGGAATCAGCCCGAGGCTCTCGTCGAGGTCCACCAGGCTGCCCTTGATGGCGCTGCCGTTGCCATCGCCGACGCCATTGTCGGTCCAGCTGACGAACAGCTTGCCGCTGTCGAGGAAGGTGGCGTCGACCTGAGTCTGGTCGCCGCTCACCAGTTGGTTGATGTGCAGCTCCTGGCCGACCCTGTTGCCGGCGGCGTCGAAGAACTGGGCGTAGATGCCCCAGGTACCGGCGCCCGGCGCTGCGTCGGTGGCCGACTGGTAGACCACGACGAAGCTGCCGTCCGCGCGCGGCACCACCACCGGCATGGCCTGGTCGCCCAGGGTGCTGGTGCTGAGCAGGAACTCGTTGCCCACCGGCACGCCGGCGGCGTCGAAGATGCGCCCCCAGATGCCGTAGCCGGACTGGTCCGGGCCGCTGTGGTCGTTGGAATCCCAGGTGACGATGAAGTTGCCGTTGGCCAGCCCCGACACGCTGGGCGAGGCCTGGCTGTTGGCGGTGGTCTGGTTGGCGACGATCTCGGGCCCGAAGCTCTGGGTGTTCGGATCGTAGATGCGGAAGTAGGCGTCGCCGCCGCCGAGGTTGCGCGCGTAGGTGAACACTACGCGGCCATCGGCCAGGGTGCTGATGGAGGCGCCGATGATGTCGCTGGTGTAGTGGGTGGCGCTGACCAGCAGGTCGCCGCTGGCCGGCGAGCCGTCGGCGTCGTACTGGCGGGCGTAGATGCGCCAGCCGCCGCCCTCCCAGGACTTCCAGGTGAGCATGTAGCCGCCGTCTTCCAGCGCGGTGATGCTGGAATAGCGCTGGCTGTCGGCATCGTTGAGGTTGACCCTGGACTCGCCGCCCTGGGGCTGCGCGCCGCTGATGTTGCCGTCGGGGTCGTAGGTGTAGCCGAACTTCTGCTGCATGATCGCGTCGTTGCCGCCGGCGTAGCTGGTCCAGCTGACCACGAAGCTGCCGTCGGCCAGCACCGCCACCGCCGGCTTGCCCTGGAAGTCGCCGGTGCTGGTGTTGACCACGAACTCGCCGCCCAGCGGCATGCCGCTGGCATCGAACAGCTGGACCATGACGCAGTCGTTGGAACCATCGCCCGAGGCCGACTCCCAGACCACCACGAAGCCGCCATTGGGCAGGCTCGCGGTGGCCGAATGGTCCTGGGCGCCGCCGAGGGTGCCGTTGACGCGGAATTCGGAGTAGTAGCCGGCGTCGATGTCGATCACCGTAGCCTCGATGCCCCAGCCGCTGTTGTCGGCCTTGTCGCTCTGCCAGGTCACGTAGACGCTGCCGTCGGCCATCAGGGTGGCGTCCAGCAGGTTCTTCATGTCGACGTTGTCGCCGGCCCAGCCCTGGTTGCCCTCGGTGGTCGGGTTGACCAGGAACTCGCGGCCCAGCTTGTGGCCCTGGGCGTCGTAGCGCTGGGCGAAGATCGCCGAGCCGCTGCCGTCGCCGCCGGCCGAGCCCCAGATGACCAGGTAGCCGCCGTCGTCCAGCGCCACCGCGGTGGGCTTGTACTGGTCGCCGGCGATGCCGGTGTTGACGCGCACGTCGCCCGGGCCGATCTGCTGCACGGCGCCGGTAGCCGGGTCGACGCTGTAGTGCGCCATGTAGACGTCGAAGCCGGTGCTGCCCGGCGGGTTGCCCTCCCAGATCACCACGAAGCTGCCGTCCTTGAGGGTGATCACGTCCGGGTAGTCCTGGTTGTTGCCGGTGCCGGCGTTGACCTGGAAGTTGCCGCCCAGCGGGGTGCCGTCGGCCGCGTGGAGCTGGCCGATGACGCCGGTGCCGGAGCTGTCGCCCGGGCCGTTGCGGCCGCTCCACACGGTCACGTACATGCCCTGGTGCGCGGCATCGACGAACGCCGCCATGGCCGGCGCGCCCTCGGCGCCATAGCCAATGCCGCTGCCCACCACCACGTCACCGCCGAGCGGCTGGTCGTCGGCATCGAAGCTGCGCTGGACGATCCTGTCGGTGGAACCGCCATCGGGATCGCTGATCCAGGAGATGGTGTAGCCGCCGCCCGGGTGCGCCACCACGGAGACCGACAGCTGGCCGCCGGCGGTCAGCTGGTTGACGGCGAATTCGTCGGTCAGCGGGCTGCCATCGGCGCCGTAGCGGCGCGCCATGATGCCGTCGTTGCTGGTGTCCGGGCCGGCCTGCCAGGACTCCCAGACCACCAGGTAGCCGCCGTCGGCCAGGGCCACCACCTGCGGGCTGTCCTGGTTGTAGCTGCTGCGCTGGTTGACCTGCTGCTCGCCGCCGATGCGCGTCACGCCATCGGCCTCGAACAGCTGCATGTAAACCTCGGCATTGTTGCTGGCGGTATCGCCGCCCTGCCAGACCACCGCTATCCTGCCGTCGGCCAGGGTGGTGACGCTGGGGTTGGCCTGCGGGCCGGCCTCGGTGGTGTTCACCTGGCTGGTGTAGCGCGTGAGGTCGTAGCTGGCCAGCAGGTCGCCCTGGATGACGATGGGTTGCGACTGGTTGCCCGCCGCGTCCGCCACCAAGATGCTGCCGTCCTCGCCCAGGCCCAGCGGGTTGGGCTGCAGGCTCCAGCGGCCGTTCTGGTCGGCGGTGACGCTGTGCGCCGTGCCGGCCTTGTCGATCACCGTGACTATCGCCCCCGGCTCGGTCTGCCCGGCCAGTTGCTCGGCGGTGTTGATGTCCAGGCCGACGTTCGGCGCCAGGGTATCGATCACGAACAGCCAGGGCGCGCTGGGCTCGGTGACGTTGCCCACCGCGTCGGTGAGGGTCGCGGTGAGCGCGTGCGGGCCGTCGGCCAGCGGCTCTTGCGGGGTGAAGCTCCAGTTGCCGGCCTCGTCCACCAGCGCCGAGCCGAGCGCCTCACCGTTGTCGTAGACCAGCACCAGCGAGCCCGGGGCGCCGCTGCCGGAAATGCTCGGCGTGGCGTCGCTGGTGAGGTTGCCGCAGACCTGGCTGGTGAAGGCCTCGGTCTGCAGCGCCAGCAGTTGCGGGGCTTCCGGCAACGCGGTGTGCAACTCGACCGGGAAGTCCTCGCTGGGCGTCTCGCTCATCTGCCCCGAAGGGCTCTGCGAGCTGGCCCAGAAGTATTTCATGCCGTCGCCGCCGAACCGGGCGAGGTCGCCGGTGGCCAGGCTCCATTCGCCGTTGGCGTCGATGACGGTGGAGCCCAGCAGTTCGCTGGGCGCCTGCGGGTCGTCGCTCAGGCGCACGTAGAGGAACAGGGTGGCGCCGGCGCTGCCGGTGCCGCTGAGGCTCAGGTTGGCGTCGTCGGTGCTGGCGCCCTTGTCGAGGTCGCCCTGCTGCGGGCCGAAGTCGTCCTGCACGCGGGTGATGCGCGGCGTCTCGGGCAGCGCGGTGTCGACCACGAAGTCCCAGGCCTCGCTGCGCGGGCCGAGGTTGCCGGCGGCGTCCAGCGCCTCGGCCTGGAAGCTGTGCGCGCCATCGGCCAGCGGCGTCTGCGGCTCGAAGCGCCAGTTGCCGGCTTCGTCCACGCTGGCCGTGCCGATCAGCTCGCCGTTGTCGTAGATGCGCACCAGCACGGCGCCGCCCTCGACATGGCCGCTGTAGGTCGGCGTGGCGTCGTTGCTCGGCTCGCCCTGGACGATGCCGCCGAAGGCGCCGCCTTCCACGTCGTCGAGCAGTGCCAGGTCGGTGATGGCGCCCGGCGCGGTGGTGTCGACCACGAAGCTCAGCGCCGGGCCCTGCGCGCTTTCGTTGCCGGCGGCGTCGGTGGCCGAGGCGCTGATCGCGTGCTCGCCTTCGGCCAGCGGGGTTTCCGGCTTGTAGCTCCAGTTGCCGTTGGCGTCGACGATGGCGCTGCCGATCGGGCTGCCGTTGTCGTGGATGGTGATGAGGTCGCCGGGGTTGGCGCCGCTGCCGCTGATCACCGCGGCGCTGTCGTCGCTGGCGGCGCCCGCCTCCAGGGCGCCCTGCTGCGTGCCGACGTTATCGGTCACCACGACCAGCGCCGGGGCGTCCGGGGCCTGGGTGTCGATGGTCAGTTCGAAGCGGGTGCTGGCCTCGTTGCCGTTGGCGGCGGTGGCCAGGATGTCGTAGACGTGGCTGCCGTCGGCCTGCTCCGGCAACTCCAGGCTCCACTGGCCGGCGGCGTCGGCGAGCACCGAGCCGAGCAGCGTCGAGCCGTCGAGGATGCTGACGATGGCGCCGGCGCTGGCGGTGCCGGCCAGGCTCGGGCGGTTGTCGTCGGTGAGTGCCTTGTCGGCCAGGTCGCCCTGCTTGGCGCCGACGTTGTCGCTGGCCTTGATCACGCTGACACTGACCGGCGCGGTATCGACGCTGAACTCCAGTGCGGGGCCGGGCTCGCTGGCGTTGCCGGCGGCATCGGCGACCTGCGCGCGGATGCTGTGCTCGCCATCGGCCAGCGGCTGGGCCGGGGTGAAACTCCAGTCGCCATTGGCGTCGGCGGTGACGCTGCCGAGCACCTCGGCGCCATCGAAGAGAGTGACGATGGCCCCGGCCTCGGTCCTGCCGGAGAACACCGGCAGGGCGTCGTCGGTGACGCCGCCGGCGGCGATCGGGCCGCGGACCAGGCCCTGGTCGTCAGTGGCCACTACCACTTCCGCGGACGCCGGCGCGCTGCCGTCGATGGTCAGGCTGAATTCGGCGCTGCCGCTGTTGGCGCCGTTGGAGACGCTGGCGGTATAGCTGTGTTCGCCGTCGGCCTGTTCCGGCAACTGGAAGCTCCAGTTGCCCTCGGCATCGGCGCTGACGCTGCCGATCTCGACGCCGCCCGCGGAGATGACCACGAGCGCGTCGGCGAGGGTCTTGCCGACCAGGGTCGGGGTGGTGTCGTTGGTCAGGGCGGCGTTGCTCAGGCTCTGGGTCTCGCCCACGTCGTCGATGGCCGCCTCGATGCTGACCACCACGTCGCTGGTGTCGACCAGGATCGTCAGCACGTCGCTCGGCTCGCTGACGTTGCCGGCCGCGTCGCTGGCGCTCACGCTGATGGCGTGCTCGCCGTCGGTGAGCGGCTGCGCCGGGGTGAAGCTCCAGTTGCCGTCGCCATCGACCGTGGCGGTGCCCAGCACCTTGTCGCCGTCCTTGATGGTGATGACGCTGCCCGGCTCGGCGCTGCCGCTGAAGGTCGGGGTGCTGTCATCGGTCACGCCGTTGTCGATCGGGCCGGTGACGTCGCCCTGGTTGTCGACGGCGAGGATCGCGCCGGGTTTCTCCGGCGCGCTGCCGTCGATGCTCAGTTCGAAGAGGGTGCTGGCGCTGTTGGTGCCGTTGCTGGCGGTGACGCTGTAGAAGTAGCTGCCATCGGCCTGCGCCGGCAGCTCCAGGCTCCAGGCGCCGGTGGCATCGGCCACGACCGAGCCGAGCACGCTGGCGCCGTCCATGACGGTGACCAGGGCGCCGGCGGTGGCGCTGCCCACCAGGGTCGGCGTGCGGTCGTCGGTCACCGCGCCGGTGCCCAGCTCGGCGGTCAGGCTGCCGGCATCGTCCAGCGCCTTGGCCACGCTGACCTGCAGCGGCCGGGTGTCGACCACCAGCACCAGCGCGTCGCTGGGCTCGCTGGCATTGCCGGCGGCATCGGTGACCACTGTGCTGATGCTGTGCTCGCCCTCCCCCAACGCCTCGGCCGGGGTGAAGCTCCAGTTGCCGTCGCCGTCGACGATGGCGGTGCCCAGCACGTTGTCGCCATCCTTGATGGTGACGGTGGCGCCCGGCTCGGCGCTGCCGCCGAATGTCGGGGTGCTGTCGTCGGTCACGCCGCCGGCGATGGGGCCAGTGACGGCGCCGACGTTGTCCAGGGCGCTTGGCGCGTCCGGGACGGCCGGCGCGCTGGTGTCCAGCAGGATGTCGAAGCCGCCGGTGGCCGGGCTCCACTGCCCGGCCGAATCCACGGCCTTGGCGGTCAGGGTCTTCAGGCCGTCGGCGCCGAGGTCGGCCAGGTCGATCGACCAGTTGCCCTCGGCGTCAGTGGCGACGCTGCCGACCTCGCTGCCATTGACGTAAAGATGCACCACGGTGCCCGGCTCGGCGGTGCCCTTGGCGGTCGGGCTGCGGTCGTCGGTCTGCGCGCCCGGCTGCAGGTGGCCGCTGGTGATCGGCGCCTGGTCGTCGATGACGTGTTCGATGGAGGGCGCAGCCGGCGGCGTCAGCTTGAGGCTGAAGGGCCAGTCGGCGCTCTTCGGCCCTTCGTTGCCGGCGGCATCCACCAGCGCGGCCTGGAAGTTGTGCTCGCCGGCCAGCAGCGGCAGCGCCGGCTCGAAGCTCCACTGGCCGTCGCTGACGCTGGCGCTGCCGATCAGCACGCCGTTGTCGTAGACGTTCACGCTGACGATGTCGGCCGGTACGCCGCTGCCACCGAAAGTCGGCCTGGCATCGTCGGTCACGCCGCCGCGGGCGATCTCGCCGGTGACGCTGCCGACGTCGTCGAGCAGGCTCAGCGAGCCGCCCTCCTCCGGCAGCTCGACGGGCGCGAGGGTGTCTACGGTGAAGCGCCAGCCGTCGGCCGGCAGCAGCTCGCTGACATTGCCGGCGGCATCCATCGCGCTGGCCTGCAGGTTGTGCTCGCCATCGGCCAGCGGCTGGGTGGGAATGAAACTCCAGCTGCCGTCGGCGGCGACCAGGCTGCTGCCGATCAGCTCTCCGTTGTCGTAGATGTTCACCAGCACGGCATCGCCGCCGACCAATTGGCCCTTGAACTCGGGGTGGTCGTCGTCGGTATGGCCGCCCTGGGCGATAGGCCCGGTGATGGCGCCGACATCGTCGATCAGGCTGAGGCCCGCCTCGGCCTGGGAGATGTCGGGGGCGGCGGTATCCGCGGGTTCGGTGATGGTTGGCGGGCTGACGTTGCCCGAGGGGTCGGTGATGGTGATGCTGCCGCTCTCGCCGTTCTCCAGCGGGCTCTCCGGGAACTCCCAGTTGCCGTTTTCGTCGACGACGGTGGTCACGGTGCTGCCGTCCGGCAGCTCGACAGTGACGATGCCTTCCGGCTCGCCAGTGCCGCTCAGGCCGTCGCCGTTGTTGTCGGTGATGACGGGCGGCTCCGGCGCGATGACGTCGGCCGGTTCGGTAGTAGTCGGCGGGCTGACGTTGCCCGAGGGATCGGTGATGGTGATGGTCCCGCTCTCACCGTTCTCCAACGGGTTCTCCGGGAATTCCCAATTACCGTTTTCGTCGACGACGGTGGTCACGGTGCTGCCATCCGGCAGCTCGACGGTGACGATGCCTTCCGGCTCGCCGGTGCCGCTCAGGCCGTCGCCGTTGTTGTCGGTGACGACCGGCGGTTCCGGTGCAATGACGTCGGCCGGTTCGGTAGTAGTCGGCGGGCTGACGTTGCCCGAGGGATCGGTGATGGTGATGTTGCCGGACTCGCCGTTCTCCAACGGGTTCTCCGGGAATTCCCAATTACCGTTTTCGTCTACGACAGTGGTCACGGTGCTGCCGTCCGGCAGTTCGACGGTGACGATGCCTTCCGGCTCGCCGGTGCCGCTCAGGCCGTCGCCATTGTTGTCGGTGATGACCGGCGGTTCCGGCGCGATCACGTCGGCCGGTTCGGTCACGATCGGCGGGCCGACATTGCCCGGGGGCTCGGTGATGCTGCCGCTCTCGCTGCTTTCCAGCGGATTCTCCGGGAATGCCCAGTTGCCGTTCTCATCGGCGACGGTGGTAACGGTGCCGCCGTCCGAGCCACCGCCGCCACCGCCGCCCCCCGCCGCTGCGGCCAGGCCGCCGACACCCAGGGCGCCGAGGCCGGCAAGCGGCAGCACGCCGAAGACGGCGTAAGTGTCGTCGCTGCGTTCCGCCAGCAGTTGCTCGATGGAGTCCAGCTCGGTGGTCACCCAGGGCTCGTTCTGGTCCGCCAGCCACAGCTCGCCGCCGGGGGCCTCCAGCACCAGGTCGTGGCGCACGCCGTTCACGGCCTGGAAGAAATTGTCAATATTGATGACTTCGCCGTTCTTCAGACGGATCACCAGGCTGTCGCCATTTCGGCCGATGGACTGGATGCTGTCGGGCGCGGCCGCGATCTTCACCACGCAAGGGTGCGCCAGCGACAACAGGTTCTTGCCGCTGACATCGGTAACCTGCCCCGAACTTTTCGCAATCAGTTGAATTGCGGCCATGTGAGCTCCCGCCTGATAAGGCTATTTCTTCAATTTCGTGAACACGGGATGACTCGAAAAGGAATTGTCCCAGTGCCATGTAATATCCAGCCCGGGCCATTCAATAGCGAACTCGGAAATTCCTTTTCAGCGATGGGCAGTATTAAAAATTCATCACCGGCAATAATTAGGATTATCCTGAACCAACCCAAGCCGATAAATTCCGATATGCCATCGGAAAATTCTTAACCCATTCTGAAAATCAAACTGTCGCCACATCGCCACGGATGAAAAATGGAAATAAAAAAGCGGGCTGCATAGGCCCGCTTTTTCCGAGTGGCTGGAGGTTGTTGGCCATCAGTCGAAGAAATGCTTCTCCAGGCAGCAGGCCAGCAGTTCCTGGTCCGTGGTCACGCCGAGACGGCGCTTGGCCGATGCCTTCTGCGCGCTGATGGTCTTGTCGCTGCGCCGCAGCAGGCGCGCTATTTCACACACGCGCAAGCCCGAGACGAACAGCCGCAACACCTCGTATTCCTTGACCGAGAGCGAGGTCAGGCGGCTGTGCAGGTCGCCGCCGTCGCCCGTGCAGGGGTTGAGCACCCGGCGGCCCTTGCACAGGGCGTCCAGGGCCGACAGCAGCTGGGCCATGCCCGCATCCTTGCGTACCACGCCCTGCACCCCGAGCTCGCACAGGCGGTCCAGCACCAGGCGGTTGGACAGCATGGTGAAGACCAGGAACCTCACCTCGGGGAAGTTGCGCACCAGGTAGCCGATGAAGCGCACACCGTCCCCGTAGACTTCGTCCCCGGGCATGCTGAAGTCGATGATCGCGATATCGAAATGTTCCCGTCGCAATGCCTCGACCAACTCACCAGAAGTTCGCACCTCACATGCCACTTGATATTGCGGATGGCGCTCCAGAATCCCACGGACTCCCATCAATACGACTGCGTGATCATCCGCCAGAACGATCTTGATCTTTTTCAAGGAAACCTCACAAACGACGATAACTCGATACAACAGCAAACTTTCTCGGCTGCCTAATCTAATGGAAGCTCCTGAAAAACGGCACCTCAAAAGCGCCTATTCAATCAATATAAGAAAAATCCCACATGGCACCCAAGTACCAGTGGATGACGGAAAACAAGGCGGACCAAGGCCGACGCGCGGCTACGGGTTCGTTCAACAGGAACAGAGAGGTCGGCTATGCCGTAGGGAAAAATCAGACGAGCCCGAAGGCAAAAAGGGGGGAGGTGGAAGGCGTGCACGGGGAATTGTGGCTAGGAAAAGCGCCCCCCGAAAATGGAGGTGGCCCCGCCAGCCACACCCCGGCACACGATGTCACCGCTGCGGCTGCTCCCTTCCGGGCCTGACCGGGTTCACGGCTGATCGTTGCGGGGGGACCGACAGGGCCACCATAACGAAGCCCGCCTAGGTGGCGGGCGGCGACATTGTACCGAGCCCAGCGCAAGTTACAAGCACTTCAAGCACTTACCGGTGAATTCCGCGATGGCATACACATAAATAGCATTTTGATATCACTTTGCTCCGCGACATGATGGCACACTGCCATGGCACTGGTGAGGTGGAGGGGAAGGACTCCCCCTCGGCGCTTCAGCCCTCAACGCTTTGGGAGAATTCCGATGATCAAGTCTGCTTTCGCTGTTCTGGCCCTGGGCCTGTCTCTCTCTTCCACTGCCTTCGCCAATGGCGGCACCATCAGCTTCAGCGGGCACGTCTACTCGCCGCCGTGCAAGATCATCGACTTCACCAGCCAGGCCAGCACGCAACAGGCACGCCTGGACCTGGCCGGCTGCGGCGAGACCTCGCGCCTGTCGTTCAGCGAACCGTCCGGGCAGGAAGCGGCCCGCCAACTGGCGGTGACCGACCTGGACGGCCGCAAGGTCGACCTCGGCGCCGAGAACGAGGCGCAGGACGGCGGCATGAACCTGGTGCTGCGCAACCTGGACGGCCGCAGCAGCGGGCGGCCGCTGATGCTGAACATCACCTACCTCTGAGTTTCCCCTCCCCCACTCGCCCGGCGGCGTGGGGGATAGCCTCATTCGGCGCGGATCATACCGCCGGGAATCGGCTGGGTGGAGACCTCCAGGTTCGGCCCCAGGTAGAGGTCGCTCTTCTCGAAGCCGGGCCGACTGCTGAAGCTGGCGTACTTCTCCTGTCCGCGGTGGAAGGTGAAGGCCACGCGGTAGTTGCTGCCGCGCAGCAGGCGCAGCGGGAAGTTCAGCACGGCGCCCGGCTGGATTTCCCCGGAGAGGGTTTCCTCGCCGTTCTCCTTGAAGCTGTAGCTCGCCGGCGCGCTGGCGTTGGCGTCGTAGTGCAGCTGGATCTGCGGACGCTCGGTCCAGGCCACGTAGAGGGCGAACAGCAGGACCAGGGCGATCAGCCCCGCGAGCCGCTGCTTTCTAGCCTTGTCCATCGCCGCCTCCGGTCAGTTGAGACTGTCGGCCAGGGCCTTGGCCGGGACGAAGCGCACCACCTTCTTCGCCGCGATCTCGATGCTCTTGCCGGTCTGCGGGTTGCGCCCGGTGCGCGCGGCGCGCTCGCTGACCTTGAGCTTGCCGATGCCCGGCAGGGTCAGCTCGCCGTCGTTCTCCAGGCTGTCCTGGACGATCTGCGCCAGTTGCTCGAACACGCCACGCACCGAGGCCTGGGTCAGGTCGAGGGACTCGGCGATGTCGCGTACCAGTTGTTCCTTGGTCATTGCCATGTGTTGCTTCTCCGAATGGTCTTGGGAATGGGTTCAGGCGTTCAGGCCGTGGTCGGCCAGCAGCTTCAGCAGCCCCTCTTCGTCCATCACCGCCACGCCGAGTTCCTGGGCCTTGGCCAGCTTGGAGCCGGCGCCGGGGCCGGCCACCACGCAATGGGTCTTGGCCGACACGGAGCCTGCGACCTTGGCGCCCAGGCTTTCCAGTTTCTCCTTGGCGACGTCGCGGCTCATGGCCTCCAGGGTGCCGGTGAGCACCCAGGTCTGCCCGGCCAGCGGCAGGCCCTCGGCCTGCTTCTTCTCGCTCGCCCAGTGCATGCCGAACTCGCGCAGTTGCTCCTCGATCTCACGGGTGCGCTTGGCATTGCCGGCGTCGTCGAAGAACTCGCGCAGGCTCTTGGCCGCGCGTTCGGGCAGGCGCTCGACCTGGCGCAGGTCGAGCCAGTCGGCGTGGATGATGCCTTCCAGCGAACCGAAGCGGCTGGCCAGCTTTTCCGCGCCGGTGGCGGCGATGAAGGGGATGTTGAGCTTGTCGATGAAGCCGGCCAGGGTGGCGCAGGCGGCGAACTCGGCAGCCACCTCGCCCTCCTCCTGCAACTGCACGCCGTGCTCGGCGTCGAGCAGTTCGGCGATCACCTTGCGGTTGTGCTCGTCGGCGAAGAAGTTGTGGATCTCGTAGGCCACCTCGGCGCCGACGTCCGGCAGGTAGGTCAGCACTTCCGGCAGGGCCTTCTGGATGCGCGCCAGCGAACCCAGGGCGCGGGCCAGCAGCTTGGCGGTCTCCTCGCCGACGTCGGGGATGCCCAGGGCGTAGACGAAGCGCGCCAGGCTCGGCCGGCGGCTGTCGGCGATGGATTTGAGCAGCTTGTTGCTGGACACCTCGGCGAAGCCTTCCAGCTCGATCACCTGCTCGTAGGTCAGGCGGTAGAGGTCGGCCGGCGACTTGACCAGGCCCTTGTCCACCAGTTGCTCGACGATCTTGTCGCCGAGGCCGTCGATGTCCATGGCCCGGCGCGAGACGAAGTGGATGATCGACTGCTTGAGCTGCGCCTGGCAGAACAGGCGGCCGACGCAGCGGTAGATGGCGCCTTCGCTGACCGACTCGCGGCCCTTGGCGCGCTTGACCAGTTGCGTGCGTTCGACCTGCGAGCCGCACACCGGGCAGGTCTCGGGGATGTGCACCGGGCGCGCGTCGGCCGGGCGGCGCTCGACGACCACCTGCATCACCTGCGGGATCACGTCGCCGGCGCGGCGGATGATCACGGTGTCGCCGATCATCAGGCCCAGGCGCGCCACTT
Organism: Pseudomonas citronellolis; assembly: GCF_001586155.1. NCBI lineage: Bacteria > Pseudomonadati > Pseudomonadota > Gammaproteobacteria > Pseudomonadales > Pseudomonadaceae > Pseudomonas > Pseudomonas citronellolis. The sequence goes on along the minus strand of NZ_CP014158.1, from coordinate 2,608,736 downwards.
CGTCCATGTTGTGCAGGGTGGCGTTGGATACGGTGACGCCGGCCACCTGCACCGGCTTCAGGCGCGCCACCGGGGTCACGGCGCCGGTGCGGCCGACCTGGAATTCCACGTCGAGCAGTTCGGTGAGTTCCTCGCGGGCCGGGAACTTGTGGGCGATGGCCCAGCGCGGCTCGCGGGCGCGGAAGCCCAGTTCGCGCTGGAAGTCGATGCGGTTGACCTTGAACACCACGCCGTCGATCTCGTAGGCCAGGCTGTCGCGGCGCTCGCCGATGTCGGCGTAGTAGTCCTGGCAGCCCTTCACCCCGCGGGCCAGCTTCAGCTCGCGGCTGACCGGGATGCCCCAGGCCTTGAAGGCTTCGAGGATGCCGATCTGGGTGTCCGGCAGGCTGCCGCCCTCGACGCGGCCGAAGCCGTAGGCGCACAGCTCCAGCGGGCGGCTGGCGGTGATCTTCGGATCGAGCTGGCGCAGGCTGCCGGCCGCGGCGTTGCGCGGATTGGCGAAGGTCTTGGCGCCGGCTTCCATCTGCCGGGCGTTGAGCGCCTCGAAGCCGGCCTTGGACATGAATACCTCGCCGCGCACTTCCAGCACCGCCGGCCAGCCCTCGCCGTGCAGGCGCAGGGGGATGTTGCGCACGGTGCGCACGTTGGCGCTGATATCTTCGCCGGTGGTGCCGTCGCCGCGGGTGGCGCCGCGGGTCAGCCGGCCGTTCTCGTACAGCAGGCTGACCGCCAGGCCGTCGAGCTTGGGCTCGCAGCTGTAGTCCACCTCGGCGCCGCCGCCGAGCAGGTCGCCGCCCGGCAGCAGGTCGGCCAGGCCTTCGCGCACGCGGCGGTCGAAGTCCAGCAGGTCCTGTTCCTCGAAGGCGTTGCCCAGGCTGAGCATGGGGATTTCGTGGCGGATTTCGCCGAAGGCAGAGGCGGCGGCCCCGCCCACGCGCTGGGTCGGCGATTCGGGGGTGACCAGGTCGGGGTGCTCGGCCTCCAGTTCCTTCAGTTCGCGGAACAGGCGGTCGTACTCGGCGTCCGGCACGCTGGGCTCGTCGAGCACGTAGTAGCGGTAGTTGTGCGCGTCCAGCTCGCTGCGGAGCTGGGCGATGCGTTGGGCGGCGGTCTGGGTGGTCATAGAAGAAGCCATAAGCGAAAGGCTGGAAGCTGGAAGCTAGAAGCTGAAAGCCAAAAAGCAAAGCCGGAAGGACAGGGGTCGCTTCCGGCTTCGAGCTTTAGGCTTCCAGCTTATCTTTTCTGCGTCAGCGCGCGGCGTTCGAACTCGATGATGCGCTGGCGGTAGTGCTCGATGGTCTGCGCGGTCATCACGCTGCGCTGCTCGTCCTTCAGCTCGCCGTTGAGCTCGTGGGCCAGCTTGCGGGCGGCGGCGACCATCACGTCGAAGGCCTGCTTCGGATGGCGCGGGCCCGGCAGGCCGAGGAAGAAGCTCACCGCGCGGGTGCTGAACTGGTCGATGTTGTCCAGGTCGAAGGTGCCCGGCTTGACCGCGTTGGCCATGGAGAACAGCACTTCGCCGTTGCCGGCCATGCTCTCGTGGCGGTGGAAGATGTCCATGTCGCCGAAACGCAGGCCGCTCTCGAGGATGTTCTGCAGCAGCGCCGGGCCCTTGAAGCCACCCTCGTCGCGGCAGATCACGTTGATGATCAGCACTTCTTCCACCGGAGCCGGGGCGGCGGCGGGCGCCGGACGCTCCTTGTCCTTTTCCTTGTCCTTCCTGCGTTCCTTGCCGCGGGATTTTTCCTTGGGCGCCTCGGCCAGGGGATCGGGGAAGTCTTCCTCGTCCAGCGGGCCGAGCAGGTTCGGCGCCGGGTCGTCCAGGGCCAGGTCGCCCTGGCGCGGCTCGCCACGGCGCTTGCCGCGGGCCGGGTCCTTGGCGCTGACCTTGGGCAGGTCGTGCTCGTCCAGCGAAGGTTCGTGGTGCTCGACCACCCGCGAGGGGCCCAGCACCTCGGCGCTGCCGCCGTCGTCATCGTCGTCCAGTTGGTTGGCGAAGTGGCGGTCCAGCTTGAACTTCAGCTTGCCCTTTCCGCCCCGCATGCGCCGCCAGCCATCGAACAGAATGCCGGCGATCACGATAAGCCCAATGACGATCAGCCATTCGCGCAGACCGATATCCATCTAATCCCAGTGCCCCTGATAAAAATGATGATGAAAAAGGGATGTCCTATCCCGGTAAAACGCGAACCTCGAGTTGTATGTTCGCGCGTAACAAAGTGGGCATTAAGCTAGCATGCCCGACACAACTTTTACACCGTCTGCGGCTGTTGTCCGCAGCAATAATCGCAACTTTTCCCGAGCCCGCCCAAGATCAGGCTTACCCCAATCGAATCAAGGGGTTAGGCATATCCCCCAGTACAGCACAAGTCGGCGCCCGGCGCTGGCGAATACTGTACGAAATTTGTCCAGGAGGCACTTCGTCAGGCTTCCGCCAGTGCCACGGCTTCTTCCACGTCGACCGCCACCAGGCGCGAACATCCCGGTTCGTGCATGGTCACGCCCATCAACTGGTCGGCCATTTCCATGGCGATCTTGTTGTGGGTGATATAGATGAACTGCACTTTCTCGGACATTTCCTTGACCAGGCGGGCATAACGCCCGACGTTGGCGTCGTCCAGCGGCGCATCGACCTCGTCGAGCATGCAGAACGGCGCCGGGTTGAGCTGGAAGATGGCGAACACCAGGGCCAGCGCGGTCAGCGCCTTCTCGCCGCCGGACAGCAGGTGGATGGTGCTGTTCTTCTTGCCCGGCGGGCGCGCCATGATCGCCACCCCTGTATCGAGTAGATCTTCGCCGGTAAGTTCCAGGTAGGCGTGACCGCCGCCGAACACCTTGGGGAACAATGCCTGAAGGCCAGCATTGATCTGGTCGAAGGTTTCCTTGAAGCGGTTGCGGGTTTCCTTGTCGATCTTACGGATGACGTTTTCCAGGGTGTCCAGGGCTTCCACCAGGTCGTCGTTCTGCTCGTCCAGGTAGCGCTTGCGCTGGGATTGCTGCTGGTATTCGTCGATGGCCGCGAGGTTGATCGCGCCCAGGCGCTGGATGCGCCCGGCCAGTTCCTCCAGGCGGGTTTCCCAGACCTTCTCGGCGGCGTCGTGGGGCAAGGTGCCGAGCACCGTGTGCAGGTCGTAGCCGTCTTCGCCGAGCTGCTCCTGCAGCGCCTTGCGACGAACGGTCAGAGCCTGCCACTCCATGCGCTGCTGCTCCAGCTGGCCGCGCAGCAGCTGCGACTGCTGCTCGGCCTGGGTGCGGCGCTTCTCGGCGTCGCGCAGCTGGCGGTCGGCGTCTTCCAGGGTCAGGCGCGCGGTCTTGAGTTCCTCTTCCACGCCCATGCGCCGCTCCAGCAGCTCTTCCAGGCGCATGCGCAGTTCTTCCAGGGGCGCGGCGCCCTCCTCCAGGTTGAGGCTGAGCTGCTCGCAGCGCTCGACCAGGCGCACGGCCTGCACGTCGAGGCGCTCCAGGGCCTGGCGGGTGGATTCGTGCTGGGCCTTGAGCGAGCCGACGCGCACCGCCAACTGGTGGGCGTGGTCCTTGTGCTGGCGGGCTTCCTGGCGGATGCGGTCGAGGCGTTCGCGCAGTTCGTCGCGCTCGGCCAGCAGCGCCTCGCGGCGGCCGGTGTCCTCGGCCATGGCGTCCAGCGCCACCTGCAGGTGCAGGCGCGCCTCGCCCAGCTGTTCCTGCTCCAGGGCGCGCTGCTCGGCCAGTTCGGCCAGTTCCTCGTCGAGGCGGCGGCGGCGCAGGGTCAGCTGTTCGACCTTGGCCTGCTGGGCCGAAAGCGCGGCCTTCAGCTCGCCGTGGCGGCGGCCTTCCTCCTGGATGCGCCGGCGCAGTTGCTCGCGGCCGTCCTCGGCCTGGCGCTGGGCCTGGCGCTGGGCTTCCAGCTGTTCTTCCAGGGCGGCCAGGCGTTCTTCCAGTTCTTCGCGTTCGGCGTACAGCCGCTCCAGCTCCTGGCCGCGGGCCAGCACGCCGGATTCGGCGGAGTCGCCGCGGCGCACGCGCAGGAAATGCTTGCCGACCCAGTAGCCGTCGCGGCTGACCAGGCTCTGCCCGGCGCCCAACGAGGCGCGCAGTTCCAGGGCCTGCTCCAGGCTTTCCACCGGGCGCACGCCGGCCAGCCAGGGCGACAGGTCGTGGTCGGCGCTGACCTTGTCCAGCAGGCTGCCGGCGGCACTGGCGGCGCCGCGCGGCAGGTCGAGCAGGCGCAGCTCGCCCTTTTCCAGGCCGGCATAGGGCAGCCCGGCGAAATCCTCCAGCAGCACGGCGTGCAGGTCGGCGCCGAGCACGGTTTCCACCGCCAGCTCCCAGCCCGGCTCCACGCGCAGGCCCTCGGCCAGGCGCGGACGCTGCTCCAGGCCCTGCTCGCGCAGCCAGTCGGCGGCGCCGGCGCCCGGGTCCAGGGCGGCCTGCTGCAGGGCCTCCAGGGAGGCGATGCGGCCGTTCAGGCGCTGCAGTTCGCCCTGGGCCTGGTGCTGCGCGGCGTTGCCGTCCTGCAGGCCCTGGCGCACCTGCTCCAGGCGCTCGACCAGTTCCAGTTCCTCGGCCTGCAGCTCTTCCAGCTGCAGCTCGACGGCGGCCAGTTGTTCGCTCAATTCGAGGATGGCCGCGCCTTCCGGGTCGGCGGCCAGCTGCGCGCGTTCCTCGCTCAGGCGGCGTTCGCGCTCGCCCTGGCGCTCCAGGCTGTGTTCCAGGTGCTGGATGCTCGACTGCTGCACCTCGGCCTCGCGGCGCGGCTCGGCGCTGCGCTGGTTGAAGGCGTCCCAGCGCTGCTGCCAGTCGTGCATGCCGGCCTCGGATTCCTCCAGCAGGGCGCTGGCTTCCTCGGCGGCGGCGGCGCTGGTTTCCTGCTCGGGCGCGAGCATTTCCAGCTCCTCGGCCAGGGTCGCCAGCAGGGTGCGGTCGTGGCCCAGGTGCGATTCGGTTTCCTGGCGGGTGCGCTCGGCCTCGCGCAGGTCGTCCTGCAGCTGGCGCATGCGCTGCTGGCCGTGCTGGATGCTCTGCTCGACGCGGGCGATGTCGCCGCCCACCGAGTAGAAGCGGCCCTGCACCTGGTTGAAGCGCTCGGACAGCTCATGGTGGCCATCGCGCAGGCGCTCGATGCTGGCATCGGCGCTGCGCTGCTCGGCCACCAGGGCCTCGAAGGCCACTTCCTGGTCGCCGATCACCCGCTCCTTCTGCCCCACCTGCTCGTTCAGCTCGCGCCACTTCAGGGCGCCCAGCTGGGCCTTGAGCTGGCGTTCCTCGGCCTTGTATTCCTGGTACTTCTCCGCCGACTGGGCCTGGCGGTGCAGGCGTTCGAGCTGGCGCTCCAGTTCCTCGCGCAGGTCGGTCAGGCGCGCCAGGTTCTCCTGGGTGCGGCGGATGCGGTTCTCGGTCTCGCGGCGGCGCTCCTTGTACTTGGAGATGCCGGCGGCTTCCTCGATGAAGTTGCGCAGATCCTCCGGCTTGGCCTCGATCAGCTTGGAGATCATGCCCTGCTCGATGATCGAGTAGCTGCGCGGGCCCAGGCCGGTGCCGAGGAAGATGTCGGTGATGTCGCGGCGCCGGCACTTGGTGCCGTTGAGGAAGTAGGTATTCTGGCCGTCGCGGGTGACGCGGCGGCGGATGGAAATCTCGGCGTAGGCGGCGTATTCGCCCACCAGGGTGCCGTCGCTGTTGTCGAAGATCAGCTCGATGGACGCCTGGGTCACCGGCTTGCGCGTATTCGAGCCGTTGAAGATGACGTCGGTCATCGACTCGCCGCGCAGATTCTTCGCCGAGCTTTCGCCCATCACCCAGCGCACGGCGTCGATGATGTTGGACTTGCCGCAGCCGTTGGGGCCGACCACGGCGGCCATGTTGCTCGGGAAACTGACGGTGGTGGGGTCGACGAAGGACTTGAAGCCCGCCAGCTTGATGCATTTGAGGCGCATGCCGCTCTCCTCAGCGTTCGGCCAGGGCAGCCAGCACCAGTTGGCTGTTGTGGCGGCCGTAGTCCAGAAGCACCTCGCGGATGACTGCCTCGTCGCGGTCGATCACCGCCTGCAGCAGGCGGGCGAAGCTGTCGAGGAACTGGCTCATCTCGCTTTTGCGCCGTTCCAGGGCCAGGTGGTAGGTGCGGCTGATGGCCGGCAGCAGGTTCTCCACCGTCTCCTGCAGGTAGGGGTTGGCGGCGAAGGGGAAGGCCGCGCGCATGATGTCGAAGCTGGACTCGACGAAGGCGTCGATGTCGCCGCGCTGCAGGCTTTCCAGCAGGCGCTGCTGAATGGCCAGGAACGGCTGCAGGTCGCCCTCCTCGCGCCAGGTCCGCGCCACCGCGCTGGCGAGCATGATGTACAGCTCCATGACCAGGCCGTAGAGGCTTTCCACGTGGCTGGCGGACAGCTCCGAGACCTGCGCGCCGCGGCGCGGCAGTATCACCACCAGGTGGCGGCGTTCGAGGATCAGCAGCGCCTCGCGCACCGAGCCGCGGCTGACGTTCAGGGCCTGGGTGACCTTCTGCTCCTGGATGCGTTCGCGTTCCTTGAGCTCGCCCCGGATGATGCGTTCGGCGAGGTGGTGGGCAATCTGCTCAGCCAGGCTGTCCGGGGCCTTGAACGTCATGGGTGTCCTTATCGCTGGAGGGCTGATGGAATGGGGCTTGCGGCCGCGAAGTGTAACACAGGGTGTTACCCGGCAACGCCCCGGTCAAGGGGCTCGACTGAACGAAGGTTGGTGCGTACGAAGAAAGGATTGGGCGCAGGATTGTCTGACAATCCTACAACGAGAGTCGCGCCATGTTCGCCTTCCTATCCCCTGCCTGGATGCTGCGCCTGAAGAAGGCCGGCTACTGGATCTGGCTGGTGCCGGTGTTCGGCATTCCGCTGAGCTACTGGTGGTCCTACGGCAGCGGCCACCCCAACGCCTGGGCCTGGTTCGTCATCGCCGTGGTGTTCCTGGTCATCCCCGTGCTCGACGCCATCGTCGGCCGCGACCCGGCCAACCCCGACGAGGCCAGTGAAGTGCCAGCACTGGAGCGCGAAGGCTACTACCGCTTCCTCAGCCTGATGACCGTGCCGCTGCTGCTGGGCATGCTGGTCTACGGCGGCTGGGTGATCACCCACTACGAGGCATGGAACTGGGTGGGCAAGCTGGGCTGGACTCTCTCGGTGGGCACGGTGATGGGCGCCATCGGCATCACCGTGTCCCACGAGCTGATCCACAAGGACCCGCAGCTGGAGCAGCGCGCCGGCGGCCTGCTGCTGGCGGCGGTGTGCTACGCCGGCTTCAAGGTGGAGCACGTGCGCGGCCACCACGTGCACGTTTCCACCCCGGAGGACGCCTCCTCCTCGCGCTACGACCAGAGCCTGTACGCCTTCCTGCCCCACGCCTACAAGCACAACTTCCTCAACGCCTGGCGCCTGGAGGCCCAGCGTCTGAAGCGCAAGGGCCTGCCGGCGCTGCACTGGCGCAACGAGCTGATCTGGTGGTACGCCGTCAGCGCCCTCTTCCTGCTCGGTTTCAGCCTCGCCTTCGGCTGGCTCGGCGCGGTGTATTTCCTCGGCCAGGCGGCCATGGCCTTCACCCTGCTGGAGATCGTCAATTACGTCGAGCACTACGGCCTGCACCGCCGGCGCCTGGACGACGGTCGCTACGAGCGCACCACCCACGAGCACTCGTGGAACAGCAACTTCCTGCTGACCAACCTGTTCCTGTTCCACCTGCAGCGCCACTCCGACCACCACGCCTACGCCAAGCGCCGCTACCAGGTGCTGCGCCACTATGACGACAGCCCGCAGCTGCCCAACGGCTACGCCGGGATGATCGTCCTGGCGCTGTTCCCGCCGCTGTGGCGCGCGGTGATGAACCCCCGCGTGCGCGCCTACTACGCCGGCGAGGAATACCAGCTGAGCGATACCCAGCGCGCCTGAGCCCATAGCGTTCCACGCCTTTACGGCAGCCACGTACCCCCGGCTGCCGTTTTTTTTGCGCCTCCGGGAGCGTAGGGCGCATAACGCCTACGGCGTTATCCGCCGTTTGGCCTCGGCTCCCGGCGGCTCCGGGGCTGATCTTGGCGTTGGCTCTGGCCCCGGTGTATCGGCGGATAACCGCGAACGGTTATTCGCCCTACGTTACTGCGATGCATCAGCCATGGCGTACCCATGTAGGAGCGGGCCCTGCGCGCGAATCGCGGGCAGGGCCCGCTCCTACACCTGCCGGTAAACACAACGCCCCGCTCCTACGAAAAAGCGCCTTGCCGGAAATAGCTGACCGAAAGATCAGAATTTTTGTTGACTTAAAAGTCAGCTTTTCCTAGATTCACCTCCATCGCGCCCCGCCCAACAACAAGAAAGCCTGGAGGCATGCCTTGATCAGGTTCCTGCTCAATCGCGAGCTGCGTGTCGAAGACCGCCTCGACCCGAATCTCACCGTGCTCAACTACCTGCGCCAGCACCTGGGCAAGACCGGCACCAAGGAGGGCTGCGCCTCCGGTGACTGCGGCGCCTGCACCGTGGTGGTGGGCGAGCTGGTCGGCGCCGAAGGCGCCGAGCGCATCCGCTACCGCACCCTCAACTCCTGCCTGACCTTCGTTTCCGCCCTGCACGGCAAGCAATTGATCGTGGTCGACGACCTCAAGCACCGCGGCGAACTGCACGGCGTGCAGCAGGCCATGGTGGATTGCCACGGCTCGCAGTGCGGCTTCTGCACCCCCGGCTTCGTCATGTCGCTGTTCGCCCTGCAGAAGAACAGCGCCGGCGAAACGCCCGAAGAACGTAAGGCCGAGGCCTACGAGGCGCTGGCCGGCAACCTGTGCCGCTGCACCGGCTACCGGCCGATCCTCGACGCCGCCGAGCAGTCCTGCTGCCAGAAGCGCCCGGACCAGTTCGATGCCGCCCAGGAGCAGACCATCGCCCAGCTCAAGGCCATCGCCCCGCGCGAGACCGCCGAGCTGAACAGCGGCGACAAGCGCTGCCTGCTGCCGCTGACCATCGCCGACCTGGCCGACCTCTACAGCGCCAACCCGCAGGCGCGCCTGCTGGCCGGCGGCACCGACCTGGCCCTGGAAGTCACCCAGTTCCACCGCGAGCTGCCGGTGATGATCTACGTCGGCCACGTCGAGGAGATGAAACGCGTCGAAGTCCTCGCCGACCGCATCGAGCTGGGCGCCGCCGCGCCGCTGACCGACTGCTATGCGGCCCTGGCCCACGACTACCCGGACTTCGGCGAGCTGCTGCACCGCTTCGCCTCGCTGCAGATCCGCAACCAGGGCACCCTCGGCGGCAACATCGGCAACGCCTCGCCCATCGGCGACTCGCCGCCGCTGCTGATCGCCCTGGGCGCGCGCATCGTGCTGCGCAAGGGCGAGAGCAGCCGCGAACTGCCCATCGAGGACTACTTCATCGACTACAAGGTCACCGCGCGCCAGGAAGGCGAGTTCATCGAGAAGGTCATAGTCCCGCGCCCGCAGGCCAACCAGGCGTTCCGCGCCTACAAGGTGTCCAAGCGCCTGGACGACGATATCTCGGCGGTCTGCGCGGCCTTCAGCATCAGCGTCGAGGACTGCCGCATCAGCGCCGTGCGCAGCGGCTTCGGCGGCATGGCGGCGATCCCCAAGCGCGCACGCGCCTGCGAGGCGGCGCTGCTCGGCCAGCCGTTCAACGCCGCCACCTTCGAACGCGCGGCAATCGCCCTGGGCGAGGACTTCACCCCGCTCTCGGACTTCCGCGCCAGCAAGGAATACCGCCTGCTCACCGCGCAGAACCTGCTGCGCAAATGCTTCCTCGAACTGGAAGCGCCCCAGGCCGTGACTCGGGTGACCGCATATGCATAAGCACAACAAGACCCAGGAAGAACTCCAGGCGCTGTTCCGCGCCGACCTGACCACCGGCGTGGGCCGCAGCGTCAAGCACGAAAGCGCGCCCAAGCACGTCAGCGGCGAGGCGGTGTACATCGACGACCGCCTGGAATTCCCCAACCAGCTGCACGTCTACGCCCGCATGAGCGACCGCGCCCATGCGCGCATCACCAAGCTGGACGTCAGCCCCTGCTACGCCTTCCCCGGGGTGGCCATCGCCATCACCAAGGACGACGTGCCCGGCCAGCTGGACATCGGCCCTGTGGTGGCCGGCGACCCGCTGCTGGCCGACGGCAAGGTCGAGTACGTCGGCCAGATGGTCATCGCGGTGGCCGCCGACAGCCTGGAGACCGCGCGCAAGGCGGCCATGGCGGCGATCATCGAGTACGAGGACCTGGAGCCGGTGCTCGACGTGGTCGAGGCGCTGCGCAAGAAGCACTTCGTACTGGACAGCCACACCCACAGGATCGGCGATTCCGCCACCCAGCTGGCCAGCGCGCCGCACCGCATCCAGGGCACCCTGCACATCGGCGGCCAGGAGCACTTCTACCTGGAGACGCAGATTTCCTCGGTGATGCCCAGCGAGGACGGCGGCGTCATCGTCTACACCTCCACGCAGAACCCCACCGAGGTGCAGAAGCTGGTGGCCGAGGTGCTGGGCATCTCCTTCAACAAGGTGGTGATCGACATGCGCCGCATGGGCGGCGGCTTCGGCGGCAAGGAAACCCAGGCCGCGGCGCCGGCCTGCCTGTGCGCGGTGATCGCGCGCCTGACCGGGCGCCCGGCGAAGATGCGCCTGCCGCGCGTCGAAGACATGCAGATGACCGGCAAGCGCCACCCCTTCTACGTCGAGTACGACGTGGGCTTCGACGACGACGGCCTGCTGCACGGCATCCACATGGACCTGGCCGGCAACTGCGGCTACTCGCCGGACCTCTCCGGCTCCATCGTCGACCGCGCCATGTTCCACTCCGACAACGCCTACTTCCTCGGCAACGCCACCATCAACGGCCACCGCTGCAAGACCAACACCGCGTCGAACACCGCCTACCGCGGCTTCGGCGGCCCGCAGGGGATGGTCGCCATCGAGGAAGTGATGGACGCGGTGGCGCGCCACCTGGGCAAGGACCCGCTGGAAGTGCGCAAGCGCAACTACTACGGCAAGGACGAGCGCAACATCACCCACTATCACCAGCAGGTCGAGCACAACCTGCTGCAGGAGATGACCGCCGAGCTGGAGGCCAGCGCCGAGTACGCCAAGCGCCGCGCCGAGATCCGCGCGTTCAACGCCGCCAGCCCGATCCTCAAGAAGGGCCTGGCGCTGACCCCGGTGAAGTTCGGCATCAGCTTCACCGCCACCTTCCTCAACCAGGCCGGCGCGCTGATCCACATCTACACTGACGGCAGCATCCACCTGAACCACGGCGGCACCGAGATGGGCCAGGGCCTGAACACCAAGGTGGCGCAGGTGGTGGCGGAAGTCTTCCAGGTCGACATCGACCGCGTGCAGATCACCGCGACCAACACCGACAAGGTGCCGAACACCTCGCCCACTGCGGCCTCCAGCGGCGCCGACCTCAACGGCAAGGCCGCGCAGAACGCCGCCGAGACCATCAGGCAGCGCCTGGTGGAATTCGCCGCGCGGCACTGGAAGGTCACCGAGGAAGACGTCGAGTTCCGCAACAACCAGGTGCGCATCCGCGACCTGATCGTGCCCTTCGAGGAGCTGATCCAGCAGGCCTACTTCGGCCAGGTGTCGCTGTCCTCCACCGGCTTCTACCGCACGCCGAAGATCTACTACGACCGCGACAAGGCCGCCGGCCGGCCGTTCTACTACTACGCCTTCGGCGTGTCCTGCTCGGAAGTGCTGGTGGACACCCTCACCGGCGAGTACCGCATGCTGCGCACCGACATCCTCCACGACGTCGGCGACTCGCTGAACCCGGCCATCGACATCGGCCAGGTGGAAGGCGGCTTCGTCCAGGGCATGGGCTGGCTGACCATGGAAGAGCTGGTGTGGAATGCCAAGGGCAAACTCATGACCAACGGCCCGGCCAGCTACAAGATTCCGGCCATCGCCGACATGCCGCTGGACCTGCGGGTGAAGCTGGTGGAGAACCGCAAGAACCCCGAGCAGACGGTATTCCACTCCAAGGCCGTGGGCGAGCCGCCGTTCATGCTCGGCATCTCGGTGTTCTGCGCCATCAAGGACGCGGTGGCGAGCCTGGCCGACTACCGCGTGCAGCCGCAGATCGACGCGCCGGCGACGCCGGAGCGGGTGCTCTGGGGGGTGGAGCAGATGCGCAGGCTGAAAGCTGCGCAGGCCGAGCCCACCCAAACCCAAGCCGAACCAGCGTAACCCTGTAGGAGCGAGCTTGCTCGCGAACAACCCAACCACCCTTCGCGAGCAAGCTCGCTCCTACGAAGAGCCATCTACCGAGGTAGACGTCATGAACTGGATCAGCGCCCTCGCCGACCTGCAGCAACGCGGAGAAGCCGCCGTGCTGGTGACCATCATCGAGGAGCTTGGCTCCACGCCGCGCAACGCCGGCTCGAAGATGGTGGTCAGCGCCGACAGGCTGTTCGACACCATCGGCGGCGGCCACCTGGAGTTCAAGGCCCTGCAGATCGCCCGCGAGATGCTCCGGCAGCGCACCCGGCAGCCGCGCCTGGAGCGCTTCAGCCTGGGCGCCAGCCTCGGCCAGTGCTGCGGCGGCGCCACCGTGCTGCTGTTCGAGCCGATGGGCCAGCCCCAGGCGCACATAGCGGTGTTCGGCGCCGGCCACGTCGGCCGCGCGCTGGTGCCGCTGCTGGCCAGCCTGCCGTGCAAGGTGCGCTGGATCGACTCGCGGGAAGCCGAGTTTCCGGAAAGCATCCCGGCCGGCGTCGAGAAAGTGCTGAATGACGAAGTGCTCGATGAGGTCGAGAATATGCCGGCGGGCGGCTACTACATCGTCATGACCCACAACCACGCCCTGGACCTGGAGCTGACCGCGGCGATACTCAAACGCGACGACTTCGGCTACTTCGGCCTGATCGGCTCGGACACCAAGCGCGCCAAGTTCGAACACCGCCTGCGCGACCGCGGCTTCGCCAGCGAGAGCGTGCAACGCATGCGCTGCCCCATGGGCATCGCCGAGGTGAAGGGCAAGCTGCCGGTGGAGATCGCCGTGTCCATCGCCGGCGAAGTGATAGCCACCTACAACGCCGCCTTCGGCCAGGAAAAGGCCAGCGGCGAACACTCGGTGGCCAAACTCCTGCCCAGCAGCCGCCGCGCCCGTACCGCCGAAAACGGCAGGTAACCGACATTCGTAGGATGGGTTGAGCGAAGCGATACCCATCGATTCCCAGATCGAGAGAACGACATGACCAGCAAAGCCTACCGCACCAGCATCCTGCACAGCGTCGCCGACCCCGCCGAAGTGGGCGTCGACAAATCCTACCAGTACTTCGAAGACGGCATCCTGCTGGTGGAGGACGGCAAGGTCGCCCGCCTCGGCCACGCCGCCGAGCTGCTGCCGCAACTGGGCGGCGTGGAAGTGGTGGAATACCGCGACGCGCTGATCACCCCCGGCTTCATCGACACCCACATCCACTACCCGCAGACCGGCATGATCGCCTCCTACGGCGAGCAGCTGCTGGACTGGCTGAACACCTACACCTTCCCCACCGAGAAGCAGTTCGCCGACCCGGCCCACGCCGCCGACGTCGCCGGCATCTTCCTCAAGGAGCTGCTGCGCAACGGCACCACCACCGCCCTGGTGTTCGGCAGCGTGCACCCGCAGTCGGTGGACGCGCTGTTCGGCGCTGCCGAGAAGCTCGACCTGCGGCTGATCGCCGGCAAGGTGATGATGGACCGCAACGCCCCGGACTACCTGACCGACACCGCCGAAAGCAGCTACCGCGACAGCAAGGCGCTGATCGAGCGCTGGCACGGCAAGGGCCGCCTGCTCTACGCGGTGACCCCGCGCTTCGCTCCCACAAGCACCCCCGAACAGCTGGACGCCGCCGGCCGCCTGCTCAAGGAGCACCCGGGCGTGTACCTGCACACCCACCTGTCGGAGAACCGCAAGGAAATCGAGTGGGTGAAGGAACTCTTCCCGGAGCGCAGCGGCTACCTGGACGTCTACGACCACCACGGCCTGCTCGGCGCGCGCTCGGTGTTCGCCCACGGCGTGCACCTGTGCGACGGCGAATGCCAACGCCTGGCCGAGACCGGCTCGGCGGTGGCCTTCTGCCCCACCTCGAACCTGTTCCTCGGCAGCGGCCTGTTCGACCTGGCGAAGCTGGAGAAGCACAAGGTCAAGGTCGGCCTGGGCACCGACGTCGGCGCCGGCACCAGCTTCTCCCAGCTGCAGTCGCTGAACGAGGCCTACAAGGTGATGCAGTTGCAGGGCATCAAGCTCGATCCGTTCAAGTCGCTGTACCTGGCCACCCTCGGCGGCGCCCGCGCGCTGGAGCTGCAGGACAAGGTCGGCAGCTTCGCCCAGGGCAACGAGGCGGACTTCGTGGTGCTGGACTACAAGGCCACCCCGCTGCTGGACTACCGCCTGCGGCAGGCGAAGAGCCTGGAGGAAAGACTCTTCGCCCTGATCATCCTCGGCGACGACCGCGCGGTGCGCGAAACCTTCGCCCACGGCCGCTCGGTGCACCAGCGCGGCTGATGCTTACGGTCACCCCGGCCGGGCCCTCGCTCAGGACCGCCGGCCGGTGTGGCCGCTTTTCATTTCCCGGGGGGACGGGGTCGAACCGTAGGGCGCATAACGCCTACGGCGTTATCAGCCGTTTGGCCTTGGTTCCCGGCGGCTCCCGGGTTGGCCTGGGCGTTGGCTGTGGCCCCGGTGTATCGGCGGATAACCGCGAACGGTTATTCGCCCTACGCTTGCCGGGGCTTCTGGGCGATGCGAGAGCACCCTCTCCCCAGCCCTCTCCCGCAAGCGGGAGAGGGGGCTTGTCCTCTGCCAGCTGAAATAACGGAGTACTCCTGTAATTACCGGCTGGCGCTTGACTATCGCCCAACGCCGAACGGTCCCCTCTCCCTTCAGGGAGAGGGTTAGGGAGAGGGGGCGGAGTCAACCCAAAGCACAGCAGCCTCCGGGAAACTCCATTCGCGAGCAAGCTCGCTCCTACAAAAAAGCACGCCCTAGCGCGAAGCCTTCCTCCGCAGCGCCGCCGGGCTGAACTCCGCCACGTCCGGCGCAGGCTTGCTGAAGTCGGCGGTGCCCGGCTCCTCGTTGTCCAGCCACTGCACGCTGTAGCGCCGCGACTGCAGGTCGTGGAAGGTGTCCAGCGCGGTCCAGACCATGGGCTGTTCGTAGAAGTTCTTCAGGTAGGCCATCGACACCCGCCACAGCTCGCCGCGGCCGTCGTACTGGTCGACCACCGCCGCGCCCCAGCTGTCTTCGTCGAGGTACAGGGTGCGCTTGCTGTAGATGTGCCGCGCGCCGGGCTTGAGCTTGCCTTCCACCACCCACACCCGGTGCAGCTCGTAGCGGGTGTATTTCGGGTTGATGTGGCCGGGGGTGAGCAGGTCCTTGTACTTCACCTCAGGGCTGGTGACCCGGTAGTTGTTGTAGGGAATGTAGATTTCCTTCTTGCCCACCAGCGTCCAGTTGTAGCGGTCCGGCGCGCCGTTATACATGTCGGTGTCGTCGGCGGTGCGCAGGCCGTCGGAGTCTTCGATCGGGGTGTCGTAGGCCAGCGTCGGCGCGCGCCGCACGCGGCGCTGGCCGGGGCTGTAGCCCCAGGCCTGGCGCGGTTCCTTGACCTGGTCGAGGGTCTCCTGCACCAGCGCGCCCTCGCCCGCCAGGCGCGCCGGGGCGGTGGTGAAGGTCATGTAGTAGAACAGGGTGTTGCCCAGCTGGTCGAAGCTGCCTTTCGGGTCGTAGAAGCGGAACAGCGCGGCGTCCTGGCTGGTGACCAGGGAGTAGGCGCCGTTGCGCTGCACGCCGGTCTGCGCCGAGCGCCGCTCGATGTAGCTGCCGCGGTAGCGGGCGATGTGGTTCCACAGCGCTTCCAGGCCGCTCTGCGGGATCGGGAAGGGAATGCCGCCGTAGGCGTCGGCGAAGCCGTTGCCGCCTTCCACCAGCTTGCCGCTGGTGGCGTTGCGGAAGGTGTTGTCGTACACCCACTGCGGCGCCGCGCCGCTGCGGCGGGTCGGGTAGACCGGCATCTGGAAGCTGTCCGGGTAGGTGTTGAACAGGGCGATCTGGCCGGGGGTCAGGTTCGCCTTGTACTGCTCCAGATTGGCCTTGGTAATGGTGAATTGCGGCTTGTCGCCGGCGAAGGGGTCGACGTGGTGGCTGCCCGGGCCCTTGTAGCCGGCCGGGGCCTGGGTCAGGCCGCCGCTCCAGGCGGGAATGCTGCCGGCGGCGTTGCCGGCCTTCTCGGCGCCCAGCGGCGTCAGGCTGCTCTTGAGCTGTGCGGCCTGGTCGGCGCTCACCGCCGCGCGGGCGTCGGTCGCCACCAGGGCCGCCAGGGCCAGCAGCGCGATCATGGGTTTCTTGGCGATCATGCGAGTCTCCATCACCTGGCTGATCAGAACGAGTACTTGGCGCTGATCGAGACGTTGTCCCGGTCACGCATGGAGTTGTTCACCCCGGCGCCGTAGTAGTTGGTGTACTGCATGCCCACCTGGAAGGTGTTCAGGTAGGTGGCGTCGGCGCCAAGGGTGTAGGCCTTGCGCCCTTCGATGAAGTTGCCGGTGCGGTCGGAGTTGCCCTTGAAGTCGTCCTGGTAGACCACGTAGGGGCTGAGCTTCACGCCGGCGAACACGTCGTTCCAGGTGCCGCTGAGCAGCAGGGTGTAGCCGTAGCTGTCGCGGCTGATCTGGTCGCCGTCGTCGGAACCGCCGACATAGGACTTGTCCTGGGCGCCGACGAAGCGGCGCTTGCTGCCGTCCCAGGCGGTGTACTCCAGGCTGCTGCCGCGGATGAACTCGCCGGCCAGCTCGGCCACGCCCACCACCGAGTCGAAGGTCATGTGCGGGCCGAAGTTGTAGATGCCGGTCAGCGAGGCGTTGTAGGTCTCGGCGCGCTCGTAGTTCTGGAACAGCGAGCCGCGGCACAGCTGCTTGCCGGACACTGCCGCACAGGCCTGGTCGGCCGGGGTGTTGGCGTCGTAAAGGTTGGTCAGGCCGAGCACGCCCTGGGTCAGCAGGTCGCCGAGCAGGTCGTTGGTGGCCGCGATGCTGATCGGCATGTTCGGCCGGTAGGCCAGCTCGCCGGCCACCGAGGCGTCGCCCAGGGTGGTGTTGAAGCTGAAGCCGTACATGCGGATGTCTTCGACGTAGTCGCGGCGCGCCTGGGCGTTGCTGGCCAGGTCCAGGGTGGCCAGGCCGGGCACCGCCTCGCCCAGGCCCAGCGGGCCGAGCACGCCGTTGAGGGCGGCGATGTCGGCGCCCTGGTAGCTGCGCAGGTCCACCGCCACCTGGGGTTCCTTGGCGTGGTAGTTGACGAAGTACAGGCCGAACTCGGTGGAGTTGAGCTGCTCGGCGATGTAGCGGAAGGCCACGCCGTATTCGCCGCTGTCGCGGGCGTCGAGGTCCTTGCCGATGCTGGCGACCTTGAAGGTGCCGGTGTTGGGGTTGAGGTAGGCGTTCGGGCCGGCCGGGCCGTTGCCCAGCAGGCCGAGCCCGGCTACCAGCGGGTAGCCGGCCAGCAGTTGCTTGAACTCCGGGCTGTCTTCGGTGGTGTAGGCGACGTCGCCGCCGTCGGCGAACAGGTCGGTGTCGGCGAAATAGGTGCCCACCGGGTCCAGGCGCGTCTCCTTCCACTTCCACTGGTAGTAGCTTTCCATCGACAGGTTGTCGGTCAGCCCCAGGTTGAAGCTCAGCGCCTCCACCGGCACCAGCACTTCCTTGAGCTCCGAGCCCGGCAGGTGGAAGCGCGAGGCGTCCACCGGGTTGATGGTGTTGATGCCGCCGCGGTAGAAGGTGCTCTCGCCCCAGTTCAGCACCTGGCGGCCGACGCGGCCGGTGACCGGGTGCTCGGCGACGTCCCAGTCGCCGGAGAGGTAGGCATCGAGCAGCTCGGCCTTGCGCCCGGCGATGTGGCGGGTGTCCTCGGTGAAACGGTCGTCGTCGGGGTAGGACTGGCTGGGGCGCTCGACGCCGTCGGTGGTGCTCAGGTAGTCGTTGCGCTTGTCCATGATCTGCGTGTCGTAGTAGGCGGTGCCACGCATGAACAGGCCGTAGTTCTGGTACTTGGCCGAGAGGTCCGAGGTGAGCTTGAACACCTGGGAGACCAGGCCCTTGTCGAAGTTGCGGTTGCCGTCGTCGGTATTGATGTCGTCTATGTTCTCGGTCCCGCGGCCCTGCACGCGCCACATGGCGCCGTACGACAGGGTACTGTCCAGGGAGCCGGTGACCTGGTTGTCGGCGAAGCTGAACTCGACGGCCTGGACACTGCCCGCCACCAGCAACGGCAGCAGCCCCATGAGCGCGCCGGCGCGCCTGGGCGCCCAGAACGACGGGTTGCCCCAACCCCTTTCGATGCACGTACGACGGTTCATCGAAGCATTACCTCCATGACGGCCAAGATTTATCGCCCCGGGCATTGCGTCCGGCGCTGTTGTTATTCGTTTCTCGGCTGCTGGCCGGTCTGGCGGCCCAGCAGTACAACTCCTCGGATGGCGCTTGCCGGCGCCGGCTGGCTCCTCTGGCGAATCCCCTGCACGCTGAATCTGGCACTATAGTGCAAGCAAGGTAACAAACTGTTTCCTCACTTGCCAACCCGAAAGCATGAACGCCCATCGCACGAAAGCGCGATCCAGACGGATTGGACTTCAGGCAGCGAAGGCTCCGCAATGACAGGTCGCGCCACTGCGACTCACAAATCTGACCGTCGGCCCGGCGGCGGCAGGCAGCCGGCGCACGAAACGAGGCGGCCCGCACCCGGGCGCAGCGCTGCGGCGGCGAGCGGCTATCCTATTGGCCATAGCCTTCCGGAAGCCTCGCCATGACCGCCGCCCCCTTCGCCATCCGCCCCCACGCCGACGACGTGGAGGGCATGCCGATCCTGCGCGCCCTGCCCTCTGCGCAATTCCGCAGCATCGGCCCCTTCGTGTTCTTCGACCACATGCTGGCCACCGACTTCGCGCCGGGCCAGGGCATGAACATCAACCAGCACCCGCACATCGGCCTGTCCACCCTCACCTACCTGTTCGAGGGCCAGGTGCAGCACAAGGACAGCCTGGGTTCGGACCAGTTGGTGCTGCCCGGCGACGTCAGCTGGATGACCGCCGGGCGCGGCGTCGCCCACGTCGAGCGCACCCCGCGGGCGCTGCGCGAAAGCGGCTCGCGCCTGCACGGCCTGCAGGTCTGGCTGGCCCTGCCGCAGGCCGAGGAAGGCCGCGAGCCGAGCTACAGTCATCACCCGCTGGCCAGCCTGCCGCAGAGCGAGAGCCTGGGCGTGCGCATCCGCCTGATCGCCGGCAGCGGCTTCTGCCTGGTCTCGCCGGTGCCGGTGCTGTCGCCGACCTTGTACGCCGACATCGAGATGGTTGCCGGCAGCACCCTGACGCTGCCGCCCGAACATCCGCAAAGGGCGCTCTATCTATTGGAAGGCGAGGCGCTGCTCGACGACGATCCCGCGCCGCTGCGCCAGCTGCTGGTCCTGCCCGAGGGCGAAAGCCCGGTGCTGAGCGCCTGCGCCGACTGCCGCGCGGTGCTGATCGGCGGCGAGCCGCTGGACGGCGCGCGGCGGATGAACTGGAACTTCGTCGCCAGCGACCCCGCGCTGATCGACGAGGCCCGCCGGCGCTGGGCCGCCGGCGACTGGCCGACGGTCCCCGGCGAGCGCGAGCGCATCGAGCTGCCGCGCTGAGCCGCGGCCCTCCCCTTTCCTTCCACGTCCTGGAGCTGCCATGCCAGAGCAGAATCGTCACACCGGCGCACTCACGGTGCTCACCGTGCTGTTCTTCATGTGGGGCCTGATCACCTCGCTGAACGACATCCTGGTGCCGCACCTGAAGGCGGTGTTCACCCTCAACTACGTGCAGGCGTCGCTGGTGCAGTTCAGCTTCTTCACCGCCTACTTCGTCATGTCCTTCCCGGCCGGGCGGCTGGTGGAGCGCCTGGGCTACAAGCGCGGGATCATCGTCGGCCTGGTCACCGCCGGCGTCGGATGCCTGTTGTTCCTGCCGGCGGCCAGCGCGCAGTCCTACCCGGCGTTCCTCGCCGCGCTGTTCATCCTGGCCTCGGGCATCACCCTGCTGCAGGTGGCGGCCAACCCCTACGTCAACGTGCTCGGCAGCCCGCAGTCGGCGGCCAGCCGGCTGAACATGACTCAGGCCTTCAACTCCCTGGGCACCACCGTCGGCCCGCTGGTGGGCTCGGTGACCATCCTGGCCATTGGCGCGGGCGCGGCCAGCGAACTGGGCAGCGCCGCCGCCGAGGCCGACTCGGTGAAGATGCCCTACCTGGTGCTGGCCGCCCTGCTGTTCGCCGTCGCCGTGCTGATCGGCCTGTTCCGCCTGCCGCGCATCAGCCACGACGAACCCAGCGACGGCGCGGCCGCCGGCCGGCAGTCGCTGCTCGCCCATCGGCACCTGGTGTACGGGGTGGTCGGCATCTTCGCCTACGTCGGCGCCGAGGTGGCCATCGGCAGCTACCTGGTCAGCCTGATGGGCCAACCGGACATCGCCGGCCTGCCCGGCGAGCAGGCCAGCAAGTTCCTCTCGCTGTACTGGGGCGGCGCCATGCTCGGCCGCTTCATCGGCAGCGTGCTGATGCGCAGCATCCGCCCCAACCGCATCCTGGCCTTCAACGCGGTGACCAACGCCGTGCTGCTGGCGGTGGCCATCGGCGTGGGCGGCCATGTGGCGATGTGGGCGCTGATCCTGATCGGCCTGTTCAATTCGATCATGTTCCCGACCATCTTCTCCCTGGCCCTGGAAGGCCTGGGCAACCTGACCAGCAAGGGCTCGGGCCTGCTGTGCATGGCCATCGTCGGCGGCGCCCTGGTGCCGCTGGTGCAAGGCTTCTTTGCCGACCATATCGGCCTGTTGCAGTCCTTCGCCATTCCGCTGGTGTGCTACCTGTACATCTGCTGGTTCGGCGCGCGGGGGTATCAGGCGGATGAGGCCAGGGTGACGCGGGTGGAAGGGGTGCGCTGAAGGGGGCAATCGCGGACGGAGTCCGCTCCTACAGCATGAGCGAGCATGGCTCTTCGTAGGATGGGTTGAGCTTGCGAACCCATGCGGTTGCGCTGATGGGTATCGCTTCGCTCAACACCATCCTACGAAGAGCGCCTCGGTGCGGTCCGCAGGGAAGCACGGGCGCAGGAGCGGACCTTGTCCGCGATTGGACTCAGCGGCCGCACCGGACGCCCCGGTGTGCCGGACTTTTGCATGGCAGAACGAAACCGCTCTACTCGCCGAACTTCTCATCCAGCAGGTCGTACATCGCCTGGAACGCCCGGCGGGCCACCTTGGCGTCGTACTGCATCTTGCCCGGGATCTGCGCGTGCGGATCGGTGAAGGAATGCGCGGCGCCGCCGTAGCTGGTCAGCGCCCAGTCCACGCCGGCGTCGTTCATTTCCTTGGCGAAGTCGAGCAACTGCTCGCGCGGCACCAGCGGGTCGATGGCGCCGTCGAGGACCAGCACCGAACCCTTGATGTTCTTCGCATCCGCCGGATTCGGCGAATCCAGGGTGCCGTGGAAGGACACCGCCGCGGCCAGCGGCGCGCCGTCGCGGGCCAGGTCCAGTGCGCAGCAGCCGCCGAAGCAGAAGCCGAACGCAGCCAGCCTGGCGCCATCGATCGGCGCCTTGCCGGCCTGGGCCTGCAGCGCCTTGAAGGCCGCTTGCATGCGGCGGCGCAGCGCGGCGCGGTCGTTCTTCAGCGGCATCATGGCGGCGCCGGCCTGCTCCGGGCCGTCGGGGCGCACGTCCTTGCCGTAGAGGTCGGCCACCAGCACCACGTAGCCGTGGCCGGCGACCTGGCGGGCGATGTCCAGCGCGCCCTGGCCGACGCCCATCCAGTTCGGCGCCATCAGCAGGCCGGGGCGCTGCACGGTGCTGGAGGCGTCGAACACCAGTTGACCTTCGAAGGACACGCCATCGACTTCATAAGCGACGGGTTGGACGCTGATCTGACTCATGGGGTGACTTCCTTCAGTGGGAGTAGGAAAAGCACAAAGCCCGCTTAAGGCGGGCTTTGTGTGAGGTTACCGGCTCAGGCGGAAAGTTCCACCAGCAGCTTGTTCAGGCGACGCACGTAGGCGGCCGGGTCCTTGAGGCTGTCGCCGGCGGCCAGGGCGGCCTGGTCGAAGAGGATGTGCGCCAGTTCGCCGAAGCGGTCCTCGTCCGGCTCCGCGTCGAGCTTCTCGATCAGCGGGTGGGCCGGGTTGAACTCGAAGATCGGCTTCGATTCCGGCACCTTCTGCCCGCTGGCCTCGAGGATCTGGCGCATCTGCAGGCCGAGGTCGGCCTCGCCGATGGCGAGGATCGCCGGCGAGTCGGTCAGGCGGTGCGACACGCGCACTTCGGCGACTTCCTCGCCGAGGGCGGCCTTCAGGCGCTCCACCAGGCCTTCCTTCGCCTTGGCCACTTCCTCCTGGGCCTTCTTGTCCTCCTCGGAGTCCAGCTTGCCCAGGTCCAGATCGCCGCGGGCGACGTCGACGAAGTCCTTGCCGTCGAAGCTCGGCAGGTAGCTCATCAGCCACTCGTCGATGCGGTCGGTGAGCAGCAGCACCTCGATGCCCTTCTTGCGGAAGACTTCCAGGTGCGGGCTGTTCTTCACCTGCGCGTAGCTCTCGCCGGTGAGGTAGTAGATCTTGTCCTGGCCTTCCTTCATGCGGCCGATGTAGTCGGCCAGGGACACGCTCTGCTCGCCGGAGTCGTCGTGGGTGGAGGCGAAGCGCAGCAGGCCCGCGATCTTCTCCTTGTTGGCGAAGTCTTCCGCCGGGCCTTCCTTGAGGACCTGGCCGAAGTTCTTCCAGAAGCCCTTGTAGGCCTCGGCGTCGCTGCTCGCCAGTTTCTCCAGCATGTCCAGCACGCGCTTGGTCAGCGCCGACTTCATCGAGTCGATCACCGGGCCGGACTGGAGGATCTCGCGGGAGACGTTCAACGACAGGTCGTTGGAGTCCACCACGCCCTTGATGAAGCGCAGGTACAGCGGCAGGAACTGCTCGGCCTGGTCCATGATGAACACGCGCTGCACGTACAGTTTCAGCCCGCGCGGGGCCTCGCGGTGGTACAGGTCGAAGGGCGCGCGGCCGGGCACGTAGAGCAGCGAGGTGTACTCCAGCTTGCCTTCGACCTTGTTGTGGCTCCAGGTCAGCGGGTTCTCGAAGTCGTGGGCGGTGTGCTTGTAGAACTCCTGGTATTCCTCGTCCTTGATCTCGGTGCGCGGACGGGTCCACAGGGCGCTGGCGCGGTTGACCACTTCCCATTCCGGCTCGGCCGGCTTGTCCTTCTCTTCGCCGTGGAATTCCTTCGGCAGCTCGATGGGCAGGGCGATGTGGTCGGAGTATTTCTTGATGATGTTGCGCAGGCGCCAGCCGTCGGCGAACTCTTCCTCACCGCTCTTCAGGTGCAGGACGATGCGGGTGCCGCGCTCGGGCTTGTCGATGGTGGCGACTTCGAACTCGCCCTCGCCCCTGGACGACCAGTGCACGCCCTCGCTGGCCGGGGCGCCGGCGCGGCGGGTGAAGACGTCGACCTTGTCGGCGACGATGAAGGCGCTGTAGAAGCCCACGCCGAACTGGCCGATCAGGTGCGAGTCCTTCTTCTGGTCGCCCGAGAGGTTCTTCAGGAAGTCGGCGGTGCCGGACTTGGCGATGGTGCCCAGGTGCGCGATCACTTCCTCGCGGCTCATGCCGATGCCGTTGTCTTCGAGGGTGACGGTCTTCGCGTCCTTGTCGAAGCTGACGCGGATCTTCAGCTCGGCGCCGCCTTCGAGCAGCTCGGGCTTGGCCAGGGCCTCGAAACGCAGCTTGTCGGCCGCGTCGGAGGCGTTGGAAATCAGTTCGCGGAGGAAGATTTCCTTATTCGAATACAGGGAATGGATCATCAGGTGAAGCAGTTGCTTCACTTCGGTCTGAAAGCCCAGTGTCTCTTTTTGAGTCTCCACGCTCATCGTTTCTCGCTCCGAGGATGACAAAAGCCGCATCGGGCGGCGGATGTCAGCGAGATGGGGGCTTCCTGAAGCTTTTCAAGGGTTTGCCGCGACGAACGTCATTGCGGCAGGAGTTCGATGGCGCTGATCTCCGCAGGCCGCAGGCTGTAGCTGGCCTGGCCGGCGCCGGTGAGCAGGTGGCGGATGACCACCCGGCCGTTCGCGTCCAGGCCGGTGAACACGCCTTCGGCCACGCGCCCGCGCTCGGTGGTCACGCGCATGCCGCGGTTGACGTAGCGTTGCGGCTCGGCCTGCAGGCGCTCCAGGCTCAGCGGCCGCGTCGCGCTGCCGGGCTGCGGCGCGGCGGGCCCGGGTTCGGCCGCCGGGGCGCTGGCCTCGGCGCGCGGCGCCAGCTTCGGGTAGCGGTCGCCGCGCACCGCCCAGCCGCGGTTGGCGCTGCGCGCAAGCTCCAGGTCCAGGTGTTGCGCTTCGCCGTCCAGGCGGAAGTCCAGCGGCACCTGCATGATCGAGCCCAGAGGCTCCAGGCGCGATGCGGGCAATTCCAGCTGGCGGCCCGGGAAGCGCCGCTGCAGGTAGTCGCGCAGGACGTAGGCCAGGGTGTCGGCGGAGTCGAAACGGGTGTCCACCTGGCCGTCGCGGTAGCGCAGGCGGTCGGTGTACAGCTCGATGCGGCCGCTGAGGGTGGTGCGGTACTGCGTCGGCAGCACCAGGTGGAAGTCGCCGCGCAGGCGGTTGGGCGCCTCGGGCCGCAGGTCCAGGTGCAGGCTGTAGCCACGTTCCAGGCGCACGGCCTCGGGCAGGTCGGCGCCCGGCGCCAGCCAACTGACCTCCACCACGGGCCGCGGCCCGCGGTCGTCCGGCAGCACGTCCAGGCGCAGCGGCCCGTGCGGCTGGGCGGCCAGGCGGATGCGCACCTCGCGGTGGGCATAGAAGTCCTGGCCCTCGCGCAGGCTGAGCACGCCGTCGATCAGCTCCGCCTGCTGCGGCGCGAAGGCCTGGCCATCGAGTTCGCCGCGCAGGGCGATGTCCAGCTCCGGCGCCGCCGCGGGCTCGCTGCGCAGCCACTGCAGGCTGAGGATGGCCTCCAGCCGCGCGCTGTCGCGGCTGGCGAGCATGGCCAGGCCGACGACCAGGGGAATGCAGCCCAGGGCGCCGAGGAACAGCGCCTTGCGCGCGAAGCCCCAGTGCCGCGCCAGGAACACCGGCGCCAGGGGCGGCAGCAGGCAGGCCAGGCCCCACAGCGGGCCGCGCGCGAACGCCAGCATGACCAGCCAGGCGTAGCCGGCCAGGATCAGCAGCAGCCCGCCGAGGATCAGCAGCGTGTCCATCGAGCCCCCGGCCTCAGGCGCCGTCGACCTTGAAATGCGCCCGCGCGGTGGCGATCGGCTCGGCGCGGCTGGTCTGCCAGGCGGTGATGGCGACGTTGGCCACGCGCCGGCCCTGGCGCCACACCTGGCACTGGGCGTAGGTGTCGCGGAAATGCCCGGCGCGCAGGTAGTCGACGGAGAAGTCGATGATCTTCGGCAGGTGCGGCACGCCCATGAGCATCAGCAGGTGCAGCATGGCCGCGTGCTCCATGAAGCCGGCGATCACCCCGCCGTGCAGCGCCGGCAGCGTCGGGTTGCCGATGTTGTCGCGGCTGGCCGGCAGGTGGAAGATCACCTCCTCGCCCAGGCGCAGGCAGCGGATACCGATCAGCCGGGCGTAGGGGATCATGTCCAGCAGCGGGCTGAAGTCGTTGTCCTGGTGCATCTGCCGCAGCAGCTGCTCGATGTCCGGCGTGCTCATGAGCCCTCCCCCTTGGCGCCCGCCGGCGCGCCGGTGGCGCCCTTGCCCAGGCGCATGAAGGTGCCGACCACGTGGGCGATGGGCTGCTCGGGGTCGTCCTGGTAGGCGATGCCGCGGGTGAAGATGACGGTGGGCGTCACCCGGTAGCACTCGGCGAAACCGAAGATGTCCTTGTGCGGCTCGGCCGGGTGCATGTAGTCGATGCGCAGGTCGAGGGTCGGGCAGATCTCGAACTGCGGCAGCACGCAGATGGTGGAGATGCCGCAGGTGGTGTCCATCAGGGTGGTGATGGCGCCGCCGTGGATCACCCCGGTTTCCGGGTTGCCAACGATCGCTTCGCTATAAGGCAGGCGCAGGGTCAAACCCTTTTCGTCCGCGGCATGGGCCGCGATGCCCAGCACCTGGCAATGGCGCAGGACGGCGAGGAAGCGCTGCGCACGCTCTAGAATGGACATTTCACTCATGCGGATCGGGGCCCCGGGCTGCTCGAAAGCGCATGATACTCCGCCGCCAACGGGCCCTGCAGTGAATAATCGTAGCGCCGGCGCAAACTTGCGTTGAACTTCTGAGGCGGGCCTCAGCTCAAAGGGCTAACACCAGGAACGCCGCACATGGAGGCTCCACGATGAAAAAAACCCTTCCCTTCGCTCTGATGCTGGTTGCAGGCCTGACTCTGGCCGGTTGCGACAAGAAAGAAGAGCCCAAGGCCCCGCCGGCCGCGCCGAGCACCGAGCAGCCGGCGACCCCCGCGCCGACCACGCCGCCGGCCAACGAAGCCGCTCCGGCGCCGACCACCCCGGCTCCGGACACCGCGCCGGCGCCGTCCAACGAGGAGCAGAAGTAACCGCCCGCTCCCCGTACAACGCACAAGGCCCGCATTCGCGGGCCTTGTCGTTTCTTCACTCCGGCTCTTTCGCCGGCTCCGCGTGGGGCGTGGGGGTGAACACCATCACCTTGAGCACATCGGAGTGGAACTCGCGCTGGTACAGCACCCCGACCACCCCGGCGGTGACCAGCATGAAGATCCACGGGTTGATGAACCAGGCCAGCATGGCCAGGCCGAAGTAGTAGGAACGCAGGCCCTGGTTGAACTGGTGCGCGGCCATGGACACCACCCGCGCGGCGCGCTCGGCGAAGGCGTTGCGCTCCTGCTCGCCGACGTGGCGCTCGCCGATCATCGGCGCCGAGCCCACCAGCACCGCGGCGAAGTTGTACTGGCGCATGCACCAGCTGAAGGTGAAGAAGGCATACACGAACACCACCGCCAGGCACAGCAGCTTCAACTCCGACAGCCCGCGGGTCGGCGAGGCCACGAAAGGCAGGTCGGCCAGCACCGACACGGTGCGCTCGGCCGAGCCCAGCAGGGTGAGGATGCCGGCCAGGATGATCAGGGTGCTGGAGGCGAAGAACGAGGCGTTGCGCTCCAGGTTGCCGATCACGCTGGCATCGGCCACGCGGTTGTCGCGCAGCAGCAGGCGGCGCATCCAGTCCTTGCGGTAGAGGTGCAGCACGCTGGCCAGGCACGCGGTGTCGCGGGCCCTGTGGCTGGCGTAGCGGGCATAGCCGACCCAGCAGAAGGCGAACCAGAGCATGGCCAGCAGGTTCCACAGGTACTGGATATCGAAGAGGTCGACGACGTCGGTCATGGGCTTCCTTGGCGGGCCCTGTCGGCGGGCCGGGCCTGTTGATCGGGTGATTGAGGGAGAACGCGGCAGATAGACGCCGGATGTCGGCGGGAAGACACGAAGCTGCGTCACCTCCCCCATCGGGACATTTGACCGCCCCAAACCGAAGGCAATTCCTACAAGCAAACGAGCCTTTCCCTCAAAAGCCCTGTCCTAGAATCGCGGCGGCCATCACGGCATTCCCGGCGCATCTGTGCAGATCGCCCAGTGAGTCGTGAGCAAGCGCACAAACCCGACCTCCCTCACTTGTAGTTGGACCAAAATGAAAACAATCGCCTTTGCCTTCGCCCTGTCCACAACCCTACTGGCCAGCAACGCCCAAGCCGCCGCAGGCTCGGTGGGCTTCGACGGATACATCACCCCTTCCACCTGCGCCGTCGCCGTCAACGGCCAGGGCGAACATGGCGCCGTGACCTTGAAGCCGGTCGGCTGGGAAAAGCTGCAGAACGCCGGGGATTTCGCCGGCGACACGCCGTTCACCATCACCCTCACCGGCTGCGGTGAAAGCGGCGCGCCGGCCTGGGTCCGCCCCAAGTTCGCCTCCACCGGGGTGAACCCCGCGACCGGCAACCTCCGGAACCAGAGCGGCGACGGCAACTCGGACATCGAAATCCAGCTGCGCAACGGCACCTACGCCACCATCGACCTGATGACCAACGAAAACAACTCCCCGCAGGTGGCCGACTCGGTCATGACCTTCGACTACCACGCCCACTACTACCGCGCCGGGACCACGGGCACCGTAAGCGGCCGCGTCACGGCGAAGCTGGAGTTCTCGGTGGAGTACATCTGAGAGGCACGTCGAACGGCGTATAACCGCGAACGGTTATACGCCCTACGTTCCCGTGTTCGCGTGGTTGGGGAGCATCCGGATGACTCCGGACTCACCACCCACGCCGGACAGCCCCCTCTCCCGCTTGCGGGAGAGGGTTGGGGAGAGGGCGCTCTTACACCCAACGCTGTAGCCACCGACGACTCCCATTCGCGAGCAAGCAAAAGCACCTCGGCGCGTCGGCAAGGCAGTCGCGCAACGAAAAAGGCCGCCTCGTGGGCGGCCTTTCTCATTGCGGCGGGCCCGGTCAGGCCACGGCTTCGCTCGGTTCGCCGAGCAGGCGGTCGATCACCACCATCACGGCGAGCATGGCCACCGAGGGGATCAGCCAGGCCAGGCCCTGCTCGGACAGCGGCAGATGGGCCAGCCATTCCGGCACGGCGAAGCCGGCGCCCTTGAGCGCGTCGACCATGCCGAACGCCAGCGACACCGCCATCACCGGCGCGACTATGCGCGTCTGCGACTTCCACAGGCCGGCGCAGAAGCTCAGCGCCACCAGCACGATGCACGGCGGGTAGATGGCGGTCAGCACCGGCACCGAGAACTGGATCAGCTTGGTCAGGCCGAGGTTGGACACCAGCAGCGAGAAGCCGGCCAGGATCACCACCAGGCTGCGGTAGGACAGCGGCAGGATGCGGCAGAAGTATTCGGCGCAGGCGCAGGTCAGGCCCACGGCGGTGACCAGGCAGGCCAGGGCGATGAGCACGGCGAGGAAGCCGCTGCCCAGGGAGCCGAAGGTGTGCTGCACATAGGCGTGCAGCACGGCCGCGCCGTTGGTTGCGCCGGCGGCGATGTCGTGGCTGCCCGAGCCCAGGCGGAACAGGCTGATGTACACCAGCGCCAGGCCTACCCCGGCGATCAGCCCGGCGATCACCGCGTAGCGGGTGATCAGGCGCGGCGACTGCACGCCGCGGGAGCGGATGGCGTTGACGATGACGATGCCGAAGACCAGGGCGCCCAGGGTATCCATGGTCAGGTAGCCGTTGATGAAGCCCTGGGAGAAGGCCGCGTGCTCATAGCTCGGCTCGGCCTGGCCGATGGTCCCGGCCGGCAGCATGAAGGCGGCGATGCCCAGCGCGGCCAGGGCGATGATCTTCAGCGGGGCGAGGAAGCGGCCCACGGTGTCCAGCAGCTTGCCGGGGTACAGGGAAATCACCAGGACGATGGCGAAGTACACCAGGCTGTAGAGGAACAGCGGCAGCGGGCCGTCGCCGGTGAGCGGCGCCAGGCCGACTTCGAAGGACACGGTGGCGGTGCGCGGGGTGGCGAACAGCGGACCCACGGAGAGGTAGCAGACCGCCGCCAGCAGGCCGCCGGCGACGCGACCGATGGGGTGGCTCAGGGTGTCCATGGCGCCGCCGACCTTGGCCAGGGCGACCACGGTGATGACCGGCAGGCCGACCGCGGTGATCAGGAAGCCGAGGGCCGCCATCCATACGTGCGGGCCGGAGTGCAGGCCGACGATGGGCGGGAAGATGATGTTGCCGGCCCCGACGAACAGGGCGAAGGTCATAAAGCCGAGCGCCAGGATGTCCTGGCCTTTCAAGACGTTCATTTAGGGGAATACCACAGTGCTTAAACGGGTTTCGTGGCCTCCCAAGGCACAACAGCCGAACGGGCACGGCGCAGCCGCATCGGGGATGCCTGCGTTCATACCTGCACGGGAGATTGTTCTTGGAAGTCCGATAGCAGAGGTTTTCCATGGGCTCGTGGCCCCTTTGCTCCTGCATTCTGGTTGTCCCGCCATCCATGACGGTCCGGAATAGCCGCCGCTCCGGGTAGGAGTTGGCGGTTAGCACGCCTTCCCTTGTGGGGAACGCAGTGCTGGGGATAGTTGCTAGCCTAACGATCTATCCCGATGAACTGTACTGACGTATGTCAGCTCGTCGGCGGGATGAAAGGGCGTGTCGCCTGAACGACACTTCTTGCGACGCCTCGCCAAAACAAGAGGCCACCCGAAGGTGGCCTCTCGCGACGAGCAATAAGCGAAACGCTTACTTGGTCGCCCAGCCGGTCAGCTCGGCCAGGGCCTTGCCGATGTCGGCCAGCGAACGCACGGTCTTCACACCGGCGTCCTGCAGGGCGGCGAACTTCTCGTCCGCGGTGCCCTTGCCACCGGAGATGATGGCGCCGGCGTGGCCCATGCGCTTGCCGGGCGGTGCGGTGACGCCAGCGATGTAGGACACCACCGGCTTGGTCACGTTGGCCTTGATGTAGGCAGCGGCTTCTTCTTCAGCCGAACCACCGATCTCGCCGATCATGACGATGGCTTCGGTTTTCGGGTCTTCCTGGAACAGCTTCAGGATGTCGATGAAGTTGGAGCCCGGGATCGGGTCGCCGCCGATGCCCACGCAGGTGGACTGGCCGAAGCCGGCGTCGGTGGTCTGCTTCACGGCTTCGTAGGTCAGGGTGCCGGAACGCGACACGATGCCCACTTTGCCCGGCAGGTGGATGTGACCGGGCATGATGCCGATCTTGCACTCGCCGGGGGTGATCACGCCCGGGCAGTTCGGGCCGATCAGGCGCACGCCCAGCTCGTCGCACTTGACCTTGGCGTCCAGCATGTCGAGGGTCGGGATGCCTTCGGTGATGCAGACGATCAGCTTGATGCCACCGAAGGCGGCTTCCAGGATCGAGTCCTTGCAGAACGGAGCCGGAACGTAGATCACCGAGGCTTCGGCGCCGGTGGCTTCGACGGCTTGCTTGACGGTGTCGAACACCGGCAGGCCCAGGTGAGTGGTGCCGCCCTTGCCGGGGGTCACGCCGCCGACCATCTTGGTGCCGTAGGCGATGGCCTGTTCGCTGTGGAAGGTGCCCTGCGAGCCGGTGAAGCCCTGGCAGATGACCTTGGTGTCTTTGTTGATCAGGATGCTCATTACTTACCCTCCGCGGCCTTGACGACTTGCTGGGCAGCGTCGGTCAGGCTGGTCGCCGCGATGATGTTCAGACCGCTTTCGGCCAGTACCTTGGCGCCGAGTTCGGCGTTGTTGCCTTCCAGACGGACGACAACCGGAACCTTCACGCCGACTTCTTTAACGGCACCGATGATGCCTTCGGCGATCATGTCGCAGCGGACGATGCCGCCGAAGATGTTCACCAGTACGGCAGCGACGTTGCTGTCGGAGAGGATGATCTTGAACGCTTCGGTCACGCGCTCTTTGGTCGCGCCGCCGCCAACGTCGAGGAAGTTGGCCGGCTTGCCGCCGTGCAGGTTGACGATGTCCATGGTGCCCATGGCCAGGCCGGCGCCGTTGACCATGCAGCCGATGTTGCCTTCCAGCGCGACGTAGTTCAGTTCCCACTTCTGCGCATGGGCTTCACGGGCGTCGTCCTGGGACGGGTCGTGCATGGCGCGCAGCTTGGGCTGACGGTACAGGGCGTTGGAGTCGATATTGATCTTGGCGTCCAGGCAGTGCAGGTTGCCGTCTTTCTTGATCACCAGCGGGTTGACTTCGAGCAGGGCCAGGTCGTAGTCCTGGAACAGCTTGGCCAGGCCGACGAAGATGTGCACGAACTGCTTGATCTGGTCGCCTTTCAGGCCCAGCTGGAAGGCCAGTTCGCGGCCCTGGAACGGCTGGGCGCCGACCAGCGGGTCGATGGTGGCCTTGAGGATCTTCTCGGGAGTGTCGTGGGCGACCTTTTCGATGTCCACGCCACCTTCGGTGGAGGCCATGAAGACGATGCGACGGCTGGAACGGTCGACGACGGCGCCGAGGTACAGCTCCTTGTCGATGTCGGTGCAGGATTCCACCAGGATCTTGCTGACCGGCTGGCCATTGGCGTCGGTCTGGTAGGTCACCAGACGCTTGCCCAGCCAGTTGGCGGCGAACGCCTTGGCGTCCTCCTTGCTCTTGACCAGCTTCACACCGCCCGCCTTGCCGCGGCCACCGGCGTGCACCTGGGCTTTCACGACCCACTCGGTGCCACCGATTTTCTCACAGGCTTCTGCGGCCTCTTCGGGTGTGTCGACGGCGAAGCCCTTGGATACGGGCAGGCCGTACTCAGCGAACAGCTGCTTACCCTGATACTCGTGGAGATTCATGCTTGTCTACCGTTTTTTCGTCTTGGGTATTGCGCATTCGGCGCAGCGCTCGTGGCGCCGCACCACCTGTGATTCCCGCGCCGCGGCGCGGGAATCCGGCGGGGTGGTCACGACAGCCCCTCGCGAATGACTGCCGCCCTGCCCCGCCGTGGTCCTACCGCCTCAGCGCTTCTTGCGGTTGGCGATGTGGATGGCGTGGCCATTCACCGCCAGGGCCGCTTCGTGCAGCGCTTCGGACAGAGTCGGGTGGGAGAAGACCATCATGCCCAGGTCTTCGGCGCTGGTGCCGAATTCCATGGCGATCGCGCCCTGCTGGACCAGCTCGGCGGCGCTCGGGCCGATCACATGGACGCCCAGGACGCGGTCGGTCTTGGCATCGGCGATGACCTTGACCAGGCCGGTGGTGTCGTTGGCAGCCATGGCGCGGCCGCTGGCGGCGAACGGGAAGGTGCCGACGTTGACTTCGACGCCTTCGCCCTTGAGCTGCTGCTCGGTCTTGCCGACCCACGCGATTTCCGGGTGGGTGTAGATGACCGACGGGATCAGGTCGTAGTTCATCTGGGCCTTGTGGCCGGCGATGCGCTCGGCGACCATCACGCCCTCTTCCGAGGCCTTGTGCGCCAGCATGGCGCCGCGGACCACGTCACCGATGGCGAAGACGCCCGGAACGCTGGTCTTGCAGTGGTCGTCGACGAAGATGAAGCCACGCTCGTCGAGGGTCACGCCGCTGTCGGCGGCCAGCAGGTCGGTGGTCACCGGGCGACGGCCCACGGCCACGATCAGCTTGTCGAAGGTTTCCTTCTGCTCGCCGTTGGCGTCGGTGAAGGTCACGGTGACCTGCTTCTTCTTCACGTCGGTGCCGGTGACGCGGGCGCCCAGGCGGATGTTCAGGCCTTGCTTGGTCAGGACCTTCAGGGCTTCCTTGGCGATCTGCTCGTCGGCGGCCGGGAGGAACTTGTCCAGGGCTTCCAGGACGGTGACTTCGGCACCCAGGCGGGCCCAGACCGAACCCAGCTCCAGGCCGATGACGCCGGCGCCGATCACGCCCAGCTTCTTCGGCACGGCCTGGAATTCCAGGGCGCCGGTGGAGTCGACGATGATGTCGTCGGTCAGCGGGGCCGGCGGGATCTCGACCGGCTTGGAACCGGAAGCGATGATGATGTTCTCGGCTTCCAGGACCTGCACCTTGCCGTCCAGGCCGGTGATTTCGACCTGCTTGTTGGCCAGCACCTTGCCGTGGCCTTCGAAGGAGGTGACGCCGTTGGCCTTGAACAGGGTGGCGATGCCGCCGGTCAGGTTCTTAACGATGTTGGCCTTGCGCGCGACCATGGCCGGTACGTCGATGGTGACGCCCTTGGCTTCGATACCGTGGACGGCGAAGGCTTCCTTGGCCTCGTGGTACTTGTAGGAGCTGTCCAGCAGCGCCTTGGACGGAATGCAGCCTACGTTCAGGCAGGTACCGCCGAGGGCGACCTTGCCCTCCTTGCCGATGTACTTCTCGATGCAGGCGGTCTTCAGGCCGAGCTGGGCGGCACGGATGGCAGCCACGTAGCCGCCGGGGCCGGCACCAATCACAACCACGTCGAATTTCTGGCTCATATCTCAATCCTTATTCCGGTGAAGCGGACGGCCCCTCGCGGGGCCGTCGTGTAGTACGGGGCCGTCAGGTGAAATGACGAATCAGACGTCCAGCAGCAGACGAGCCGGGTCTTCCAGCAGGTCCTTCATGGCGACCAGGAAGCTCACCGCTTCCTTGCCGTCGATCATGCGGTGGTCGTAGGACAGCGCCAGGTACATCATCGGCAGGATCACCACCTGGCCGTTAACGGCCATCGGGCGTTCCTGGATCTTGTGCATGCCGAGGATGGCGGTCTGCGGCGGGTTGACGATCGGAGTCGACAAGAGGGAACCAAATACGCCACCGTTGGAAATGGTGAAAGTACCACCGGTCATGTCTTCGATGGACAGCTTGCCGTCTTTGGCCTTCTTGCCGAAGGTGGCGATGCCGTTCTCGATCTCGGCCAGGCTCATGAACTCGGCGTTGCGCAGTACCGGTACCACCAGGCCGCGGTCGCTGGACACGGCGACACCGATGTCCTGGTAGCCGTGGTAGACGATGTCGTTGCCGTCGATCGAGGCGTTGACGCCGGGGAAGCGCTTCAGGGCTTCGGTGGCGGCCTTGACGAAGAAGGACATGAAGCCCAGGCGCACGCCGTTGTGCTTCTTCTCGAACAGGTCCTTGTACTTGTTGCGCAGGTCCATGATCGGCTTCATGTTGACTTCGTTGAAGGTAGTCAGCATGGCCATGGAGGACTGGGCTTCGACCAGGCGCTCGGCGACCTTGGCGCGCAGGCGGGTCATCGGCACGCGCTTCTCGACGCGGTCGCCGGCGGCGAACACCGGGGCCTCGGCGGCCGGAGCGGCCGGCTTGGCGGCGGCCGGAGCGGCAGCCGGGGCGTTCTTCTTGGCCTCGACGGCGGCGACCACGTCTTCCTTGGTCACGCGACCGCCCTTGCCGGTGCCGGCGATGCTGTTCGGGTCGATGCCGTTCTCTTCGGCGAGCTTGCGCGCGGCCGGCGAGAGGATGGCGTCTTCACCGGCGGCGGCCGGAGCGGCAGCGGCAGCCGGGGCAGCAGCCGGAGCTGCGGCGGCCGGGGCCGGAGCGGCGGCAGCGGCGCCGCCTTCGCTCAGCTTGCCGAGCAGTTCGTTGGAGAGGACGGTGTCGCCTTCGTTCTTGACGATCTCGGCCAGTACGCCGTCGGCCTCGGCCAGCACCTCGATGACCACCTTGTCGGTCTCGATGTCGACGATCAGTTCGTCACGCTTGACGGCTTCACCGACCTTCTTGTGCCAGGTGGCGACGGTGCCGTCGGCAACCGATTCCGGGAAGGTTGGGGCTTTGATTTCGATAGCCATTCTGTGTGTTTCCTTAAATTCGGTATCTACTGCGCGTTGGCGTTAAACAGTGAAGGCGTCTTGCAGCAGTTTTTCCTGCTGCTCGGCGTGCATCGAAGCGTAGCCGCAAGCCGGGGCGGCCGAGCCGTCGCGGCCGGCGTATTCCAGGTTGAGGCCCTTCTTGTGCGCGGCGATGACACGGCGCATGTGGTGCTGCGAGCAGTACCAGGCACCCTGGTTCATCGGCTCTTCCTGGCACCAGACGATGTGCTTGAGGTTCTTGTACTGCGACAGGACCTCGGCCAGGTCGTCTTCCGGGAACGGGTAGAGCTGTTCCAGGCGGACGATCGCGATGTTCTCGCGGCCTTCGGCGCGGCGCTTCTCCAGCAGGTCGTAGTACACCTTGCCGCTGCACAGGACGATGCGGTCGACCTTCTTCGGATCCAGGCTGTCGATCTCGTTGATGACGGTCTGGAACGAGCCGTTGGCCAGCTCCTCCAGGGTCGAGATGGCCAGCTTGTGGCGCAGCAGCGACTTCGGCGTCATGACGATCAGCGGCTTGCGCAGCGGACGGATCACCTGGCGGCGCAGCATGTGGTAGACCTGCGCCGGGGTGGTCGGCACGCAGACCTGGATGTTCTGCTCGGCGCACAGCTGCAGGTAACGCTCCAGACGCGCGGAGGAGTGCTCCGGGCCCTGGCCTTCGTAGCCGTGCGGCAGCAGCATGGTCAGGCCGCACAGGCGCTGCCACTTGGTCTCGCCGCTGGTGATGAACTGGTCGATCACCACTTGCGCACCGTTGGCGAAGTCGCCGAACTGGGCTTCCCAGATCACCAGCGCGTTCGGCATGGTGGTGGCGTAGCCGTATTCGAAGGCCAGCACCGCTTCTTCCGAGAGGAAGGAGTCGTACAGGCTGACGCGCGGCTGGCCGTCGAACAGGTGGGCCAGGGGGATGTAGACCGAGTCGTCCTTCTGGTTGTGCAGCGCCGCGTGGCGGTGCGAGAAGGTGCCGCGGCCGACGTCCTGACCGGTCATGCGCACCGGATGGCCTTCGAACAGCAGGGTGGCGTAGGCCAGGTTCTCGGCGAAGCCCCAGTTGATCGGCATGCCGCCGGCCGACATCTTGGCGCGGTCTTCGTAGATCTTCTGCACCTGGCGCTGCATGACGAAGCCGTCCGGGGTCTCCAGCAGCTTGTTGGACAGCTCCTGCAGGGTCTTCAGGTCGAAGCGGGTGTCGTGACGCGCGGTCCAGGCATGGCCGACGTACGGACGCCAGTCGACGAAGAGCTCCTTGTTCGGCTCCTTGACCAGGCTCTTCACCACGTGCAGGCCGTTGTCCAGGGCGTCGCGGTATTCGTCGACCTTCTCCTGGGCCTGCTCGGCGGTCTGCACACCGGCGGCGATCAGCTCGTCGGCATACAGGTCGCGGGTGGTGCGCTGCTTGGCGATCTGCTGGTACATCAGCGGCTGGGTGCCGCTCGGCTCGTCGGCCTCGTTGTGGCCGCGGCGGCGGTAGCAGACCAGGTCGATGACCACGTCACGCTTGAACTGCATGCGGTAGTCGACGGCCAGCTGGGTGACGAACAGCACCGCTTCCGGGTCGTCGCCGTTCACGTGGAAGATCGGCGCCTGGATCATCTTGGCAACGTCGGTCGCGTACTCGGTGGAGCGCGCGTCGTCCTGGCGGCTGGTGGTGAAGCCGACCTGGTTGTTGATCACGATGTGGATGGTGCCGCCGGTCTTGTAGGCACGGGTCTGGGACATCTGGAAGGTTTCCATGACCACGCCCTGCCCCGCGAAGGCGGCATCGCCGTGGATGGAAATCGGCACGACCTTGTCGCCGCTGCCGTCCTTGCGACGGTCCTGGCGGGCGCGTACCGAGCCCTCGACCACCGGGGAGACGATCTCCAGGTGCGAGGGGTTGAACGCCAGCGCCAGGTGGACTTCGCCGCCCGGGGTCATGACGTTGGAGGAGAAGCCCTGGTGGTACTTCACGTCACCGGAACCCAGCTCGACCAGCTTCTTGCCCTCGAACTCGTCGAACAGGTCGCGCGGGTTCTTGCCGAGGGTGTTGACCAGGACGTTCAGACGGCCACGGTGGGCCATGCCGATGACCACTTCCTTGACGCCGTAGGAGCCGGAGCGCTGGATGATCTCGTCGACCATCGGGATCAGGCTCTCGCCGCCTTCCAGGCCGAAACGCTTGGTGCCCGGGTACTTGGTGCCTAGGTACTTCTCCAGGCCCTCGGCCGCGGTCAGGCGCTCCAGCAGGTGGGCGCGCGCCTCGGTGGAGTACGCCGGACGACCGCGCACGCTTTCCAGGCGCTGGGCGAACCAGTGGCGCTGCTCGGAATCGACGATGTGCATGAACTCGGCGCCGATGGTGCTGCAGTAGGTCTGCTTCAGGGCGTCGATGATCTCGCGCAGGGTCGCCTCTTCCTTGCCGATGTAGAGCTCACCGGTGCGGAAGGTGGTGTCGAGGTCGGCGGCGGTCAGGCCGTAGTGATCCAGCGACAGGTCCGAAGGCGCGGTACGCACCCAGAGGCCCAGCGGATCGAGCTTCGCGGCCTGATGCCCACGCAGCCGGTACGCCAGGATCAGGCGCAGGACTTCGACCTGCTTCTTCTCGTGCTCGGTGCTTACGCTGCCGGCGGAAACGGGCGCGGCGCGGCGCTGGTTCTTGGCCAGGAGCACGAAATGATCACGGATGGAGGAATGCGAGACGTCGGGAGCGGGATTGCCGTCGGCGGGGAGCTTCTGGAAGTATGTGCGCCACTCTTCTGGCACAGCGTTCGGGTCGTGCAGGTAGAGCTCGTAGAGCTCTTCGACGTAGGCAGCGTTCCCACCGGATAAATGGGCACTGTTCCACATCCGCTGCATTACGCTTTCGTGCATGCTTGGTCACCCTCGGTAAGGGGACTCCACCTGATGGAACTCTCGGGGGACCCAGCCCTGTGCAGCGACTGGTAGCCACAAAGGTTCCCGCAGATAGTCCGGGTACCAGCCCGGATGCCCCTGCTGGTCATATATACGTTTTCGAGTCAGACCCCGGCTTTGTGGGCTGGGGCCCGTTGCAACCGCACCGCCGGACAATGTTCCGGCGGCACGGGTATTGCTCTTGTCGCACGCGACGGCGAAGTGGGATCAGGTCCCGCTCTGCAGCAGCATGTTGCGAATGTGACCGATGGCCTTGGTCGGGTTCAGGCCTTTCGGGCAGACATTCACGCAGTTCATGATTCCACGGCAACGGAACACGCTGAACGGATCGTCCAGGCTGGCCAGGCGCGCCTGGGTTTCCGTGTCGCGGCTGTCGGCCAGGAAGCGATAGGCCTGCAGCAGCGCGGCGGGGCCGAGGAACTTGTCCGGGTTCCACCAGAACGACGGGCAGGAGGTCGAGCAGCAGGCGCACAGGATGCACTCGTACAGACCGTCCAGCTTTTCGCGCTCTTCGGGGGTTTGCAGGCGTTCGATCGCCGGCGCGGCATAC
Source organism: Pseudomonas citronellolis (assembly GCF_001586155.1). NCBI lineage: Bacteria > Pseudomonadati > Pseudomonadota > Gammaproteobacteria > Pseudomonadales > Pseudomonadaceae > Pseudomonas > Pseudomonas citronellolis. Next base: position 2,570,114 of record NZ_CP014158.1, on the reverse strand, counting down.
TTGTTCTGCAGATACGGCTTAACGCTCTCGTACTGCTTGTAGAAGATGCGCATATCGACGACCAGGTCACGGATCACCGGCAGGCCCGGCAGCGGGCGCAGCACCAGCTTGCCGCCCTTCAGGCCGGCGGCCGACAGCGGAGTGATGCAGGCCAGGCCGTTCTTGCCGTTGATGTTCATGCCGTCGGAGCCGCAAACGCCTTCACGGCAGGAGCGACGATAGGAGAAGCCCTCGTCCTGTTCCTTGATCAGCGCCAGCACGTCCAGGACCATCACGTCCTTGCCCTGGGTATCGACGTCGAAGTCCTGCATGTAGGGTGCAGAGTCCTTCTCCGGGTTGTAGCGGTAAACACTTACTTTCAACATGACGGGCACCCTTAGTAAGTACGAACCTTGGGTTCGAATGCCGGAACGGTCTTCGGCGCGAAGTTGACGGCACGCTTGGCAACGCGCTTCTCACCCGGGAAGTACAGGGTGTGGCACAGCCAGTTCTCGTCATCGCGCTCCTCGAAGTCTTCGCGGGCATGGGCGCCGCGGGACTCTTTGCGGTTTTCGGCCGCAATGGCGGTGGCTTCGGCCACCTCGAGGAGGTTCTGCAGTTCCAGCGCTTCGATGCGCGCCGTGTTGAAAGCCTGGCTCTTGTCGTTGATCTTGACGGTGGCGATACGCTCGCGCAGGTCAGCCAGTTGAGCGATACCCTTCTGCATGTATTCGCCGGTACGGAATACACCGAAGTAGTTCTGCATGCACTGCTGCAGTTCGCGCTTGAGCGGGGCGACTTCTTCGCCGCTGGTGCGCTCGTTCACGCCGTTCAGGCGCTTGAAGGAGGCTTCCAGGTCGGACTCGGAGGCGCCGCGGTGCTCGATGCCCTCTTTCAGGGCCTTTTCCAGGTGCAGGCCGGTAGCGCGGCCGAAGACCACCAGGTCGAGCAGCGAGTTGCCGCCCAGGCGGTTGGCGCCGTGTACCGATACGCAGGCGACTTCGCCGACCGCGAACAGGCCTTCGACGATCTGGTCGTTGCCGTTGGCGTCCATGGTCAGGGCCTGGCCATGGATGTTGGTGGCGACGCCGCCCATCATGTAGTGGCAGGTCGGGATGACCGGGATGGGCGCGACCACCGGGTCGACGTGGGCGAAGGTCTTGGACAGCTCGCAGATGCCGGGCAGGCGGCTGTGCAGGACTTCCTCGCCCAGGTGGTCGAGCTTCAGCAGCACGTGGTCCTTGTTCGGGCCCACGCCGTTGCCGGCGATCACTTCCTTGACCATGGAGCGGGCGACCACGTCGCGGCCGGCCAGGTCCTTGGCGTTCGGCGCGTAACGCTCCATGAAGCGCTCGCCATGGGCGTTGATCAGGTAGCCGCCTTCACCGCGGCAGCCTTCGGTGACCAGTACACCGGCGCCGGCGATGCCGGTCGGGTGGAACTGCCACATCTCGATGTCCTGCACCGGTACGCCGGCGCGCAGGGCCATGCCCACGCCGTCGCCGGTGTTGATCAGGGCGTTGGTGGTGGAGGCGTAGATACGGCCTGCACCGCCGGTGGCCAGGACCACGGCCTTGGAGCGGATATAGATGGTGTCGCCGGTCTCGATGTCGATGGCGATGATGCCGACCACGTGGCCGTCCTGGTTCTTCACCAGGTCGACGGCGTACCACTCATTAAGGAAGGAGGTGCCGTTCTTCAGGTTGGCCTGGTACAGGGTGTGCAGCAGGGCGTGACCGGTACGGTCGGCCGCGGCGCAGGTACGGGCGGCCTGCCCCCCCTTGCCGAAGTCCTTGGACTGGCCACCGAACGGACGCTGGTAGATGCGGCCCTGCTCGGTACGGGAGAACGGCAGGCCCATGTGTTCCAGCTCGAACACGGCTTCCGGGCCGACGGAGCACATGTATTCGATGGCGTCCTGGTCACCGATGTAGTCGGAGCCCTTGACGGTGTCGTACATGTGCCAGCGCCAGTCGTCGTTCGGGTCGGCCGAGGCGATGGCGCAGGTGATGCCGCCCTGGGCGGAAACGGTGTGCGAACGGGTCGGGAAGACCTTGGTCACCACGGCGGTCTTGTGACCACCCTGGGCCAGTTGCAGCGCGGCACGCATGCCGGCGCCGCCGCCACCCACGATGATGGCGTCGAAGGAGAGAGTGCGAATGCTTGCCATGGATCAGTTACCCCAGAGAATCTGCACACCCCAGACGAAGAATGCGAACATGGCCATGCCGCATACCGCCTGGACGAGGAAACGCACGATGGTCGCGGGCTTGCCCAGCGCCATCTGAGTCAGGTAGTCGGTGGTGATGGTCCACATGCCGACCCAGGCGTGCACGCTCAGGGCAACCAGCGTGAGAAGACTGAAGATCTTCATCAGGCCGTGGGAGAACAGACCATGCCACTCCTCGTAGGAGATGTTCGGGTGTGCGATCAGGTAACCCAGCAGGAAAAGCACATAAGCCGCGAGAACGACCGCAGAAACGCGTTGGGCCATCCAGTCGTAGAGGCCGGAACGCGAGAAGTTTGTGACGTTAGTTACCATACCCAGACCCCCGCCAGAACGATCAGCACCACGGCAATGGCGATGACGATTTTCGAACCACGCTTGCCACCTTCCAGCGTCTCGCCGATACCTGCGTCCATGACGAGGTGACGGATGCCGGCTACCAGGTGGTACAGCAGCGCGGAGAGCAGGCCCCAGATCACAAGCTTGGCCAACGGATGGGCCAGACACGCCTTCACCTGCTCGAAGCTGTCTTCCGATGCGAGGGACTTGTCGAGCGCGAACAGCAGCACGGCAATGCCCAGGAACAGGATGACGCCAGAGATGCGGTGGAGAATGGACGTGTAAGCAGTGACAGGGAGTTTGATGGTCCTTAGGTCTAGGTTTACAGGTCGTTTGCTATTCACGGCTTTTTTCACACTGAGAGCCCTTCGAACTGCAGGGCTAGTTGTCGGGAGGTGCACTTGTCAGGTACCCATCACCTTCGGGAGTGACAACCGCCTGTGGAGCGAGGCCTGGAGGGCCCCGGCGGCTGGTCGCCGAGTATAGACAGTTAGGCTCCTAATGACAACGGAATCGCCTTCGCCTAAGGACTTATTGCCGCACCCCCATAAAAGGCGTAAATAGGCGATTTTTTTCGCCAAAACAGGCAGTTGGAGGGGCTGTCCGCTACCGATTCTTGCAAATTGACAATCGGATTTATCTCTCTATAGTGGTGCGGGCCCTGCGTGGGGGGTCGTACAGATGATTTCAAGCATTAATAGGAGGCCTAATCATGGCTGACAAGAAAGCGCAGTTGATCATCGAGGGCGCAGCCCCCGTCGAACTGCCCGTCCTCTCCGGCACGCTGGGCCCCGATGTAGTGGATGTGCGGGGTCTGACCTCCACGGGCCACTTCACGTTCGATCCTGGCTTCATGTCCACCGCCTCCTGCGAGTCGAAGATCACTTATATCGACGGCGACAAGGGCGTGCTGCTGCACCGCGGCTATCCGATCGAGCAACTGGCCGAGAAATCCGACTACCTGGAAACCTGCTACCTGCTGCTCAAGGGCGAACTGCCCACCGCCGAGCAGAAGGAACAGTTCGTCGGCACCATCAAGAACCACACCATGGTTCACGAGCAGTTGAAGACCTTCTTCAACGGCTTCCGCCGCGATGCCCACCCGATGGCCATCATGTGCGGCGTGATCGGCGCCCTCTCCGCCTTCTACCACGACTCCCTGGACATCAATAATCCCAAGCATCGCGAGATTTCCGCGCATCGCCTGGTCGCCAAGATGCCGACCATCGCCGCCATGGTGTACAAGTACTCCATGGGTCAGCCGATGATGTATCCGCGCAACGACCTGAGCTACGCAGAAAACTTCCTGCACATGATGTTCAACACCCCCTGCGAGACCAAGCCGATCAGCCCCGTGCTGGCCAAGGCCATGGACCGCATCTTCATCCTGCACGCCGACCACGAGCAGAACGCCTCGACCTCGACCGTGCGCCTGGCCGGCTCCTCCGGCGCCAACCCGTTCGCCTGCATCGCCTCCGGCATCGCCGCCCTCTGGGGCCCGGCCCACGGTGGTGCGAACGAAGCGGTACTGCGCATGCTGGACGAGATCGGTGACGTTTCGAACATCGAGAAGTTCGTGGCCAAGGCCAAGGACAAGAACGATCCGTTCAAGCTGATGGGCTTCGGCCACCGCGTGTACAAGAACTTCGACCCGCGCGCCAAGGTCATGAAGCAGACCTGCGACGAGGTGCTCAGCGAGCTGGGCATCAACGATCCGCAGCTGGAACTGGCCATGAAGCTGGAAGAGATCGCCCGCCACGACCCCTACTTCGTGGAGCGCAACCTCTACCCGAACGTGGACTTCTACTCGGGCATCATCCTCAAGGCCATCGGCATCCCGACCAGCATGTTCACCGTGATCTTCGCCCTGGCGCGTACCGTGGGCTGGATCTCGCACTGGCAGGAAATGCTCTCCGGCCCGTACAAGATCGGCCGCCCGCGCCAGCTGTACACCGGCCACACCCAGCGCGATTTCGTCGAGCTCGGCGCTCGCAAGTAAGTTTCGCCGGGATACGGAAAAGGCTGCTTCGGCAGCCTTTTTTGTTGCCCAAGCCCTCCTTTCTCACTCCGCAACTCAAACCTGTCATTCCGCGAACGCGGGACGCGGCTCCATCGCGAACAGCGCTTGCGCTGACCCGAAGGAGATAACCTAGCTGCCTCGGCTTGGGTGTTTCTGCGCCGCTCCGAGTTTGCCCGACCGTCTTGTTTCGCCCCCTCGGGCGAGTCACTTCTTTCAAACGCCAAAGAAGTAACCAAGAAGGCTTGCCCCGACATACGGGCCCGATGGAGCCGGGCTACCCTCGCGAATTCCCCCGCCACGGAGGCCCGCCCCGAGGGTACGTCCCTGTAGCCCATCGGGGCTCTCGCGACATCCATGTCGCATGACCTCCTGAGCGCCGGTTTCGCTCGGCCTTCTGAAGGGGCGTTTGGGTGCGCTCGGGTATTTCTCTGGAAATCCGAATCGCGGACAAGGTCCGCTCCTACGGCTCCAGGAAGCACGGGCGTAGGAGCGGACCTTGTCCGCGATTGGACTCAACGCCCCCGCCGGACACTCCGGTGGCACGAATGGCCCCCTCTCCCGCTTGCGGGAGAGGGCTGGGGAGAGGGCGCTCTTGAACCCAAGCACCAAGCCCCCCACTCCAACCCCCAAACACAAAAAAAGGCCGCCCAGGCGGCCTTTTCCATAACACCAAGCCTCAGCGCTTCTCCGCCGCCGCACGCAGCCCCTTCAGGGTATTCATCGGCGCATCCACCACGAAGCTGTTGGCCAGCCAGGACGGAATGCTGCCGCCCGGCTCGGTCTGCACCTGGTAGGTCACCTCGGTGACGCCCGCGCCCTTGGGCACCAGCTTCCACTCGCCGACCAGCTTGGGCACGCGGATCTCGCCCTTCTCTTCCGGGATGTAGGTCGGCTCGGCCTGCAGGTGGCGGATGAGGCCGCCGTCGGCGGTCTTCTCGGTGGTCACGTGGATCACCACGTCGCGGCCGGTCACGGGCCAGGGCATGTCGATCTTCGAGTAGGTCCAGGAATTGTCGCCCTCGCTCTTGAGCAGGCGCATCTCGGCGCAGGCGTGGATCCACTTGCAGGAGCCCTTCACGTCTTCCTGCAGGGCATTGATGCTGGCCACGTCGGCCTTGATGTCGACCACGCCGCGGTAGGCCTTGTACTTGGAGCCCGGGACGCTGCTCAGGTAGACCTTGACGCCGTCCTCGTCCTTGGCCAGTTGCCAGTCCTCGGCCATGGCGGCGCCGGAGGCGCCCAGCAGGGCGGCGCTCAACAGGGTCATACGCAGGATGCCACGCATCGTCATCTTCCTCTGGTTATTGTTGGTCTGGCCGGGCCGGCGAAGGGCCGTACCCGTTGCAAATCCGCGATCCTGAGCGGTTCGGCAGTCAGGATGGGCGCCAGTATGGCCCCTGGAAACGTGACTTCCAAGTCACTCAGGCGGCGGTGATCCGTTCCCATTCGGCGAGGATGCGCAGCGCCTCCTCGTTGCTGCTGCCACAAGCCTCGGCGTCGGCGTCGAAAGCCGCGCACACCGCCGGGCGCTCGGGCCGGCCGAACAAGCGGCAGAGGTTGCGCTCGTCCAATTGCACGCAGCGCACGCCCGCGGGCTTGCCGCCGGGCATGCCGGGGATAGGCGAGGAAATCGACGGCGCCACGCAGCAGGCGCCACAGCCGGCACGGCATTGCATCGTTGCTGGGCTCATAAAAAGGCACGGAGGAAGATCGCGTACCGCAGGGCCGGTGCGCGCGCGAAGGATAAGCCCAGCGACGCCCGCCGCCAAGGGCCTTGCATCGCCCTCCCCCTTGGCGGCACGAGCGCGGCGATTTAGGCTGGCGCCCTCCTCACCTCCGAGAGCTCCCCATGCCGGTCTGGGCCCAAACCGCCACCCTCCTGGCGTTCTCCAACCTGTTCATGACCTTCGCCTGGTACGGCCACCTGAAGACGCTGAACACCAAGCCCTGGATCATCGCCGCCCTGGTCAGCTGGGGCATCGCGCTGTTCGAGTACCTGCTGCAGGTGCCGGCCAACCGCATCGGCTATACCGCGCTGTCGGTGGGCCAGCTGAAGATCATGCAGGAGGTCATCACCCTGGCGGTGTTCGTGCCCTTCAGCGTGTTCTTCATGCAGCAGCCGCTGAAGCTGGACTACCTGTGGGCGGGCCTGTGCCTGCTGGGCGCGGTCTACTTCATCTTCCGCAGCTGATTCACCCGCGCGGCTTCAGCCGGGTGATCAGGCTGGAAGTATCCCAGCGCCCGCCGCCGGCGGCCTGCACCTCGGCATAGAACTGGTCGACCAGCGCCGTCACCGGCAATTGCGCGCCGTTGTGCCGCGCCTCGTCGAGCACGATGCCGAAGTCCTTGCGCATCCAGTCCACGGCGAAGCCGAAGTCGAAGCGCCCTTCCAGCATGCTCTTGTGGCGGTTCTCCATCTGCCAGGACTGCGCCGCGCCCTTGCTGATGACCTCGATGGCGGCCTCGCCGTCCAGCCCCGCACACCGGGCGAAATGCAGGGCCTCGGACAAGCCCTGGAGCAGGCCGCCGATGCAGATCTGGTTGACCATCTTGGTCAGTTGTCCGGCGCCGCTGTGGCCCATCAGCCGGACCATCCGCGCATAGGCGGCGATCAGCGGCTCGGCGCGCCGGTAGAAGACCTCCTCACCGCCCACCATCACCGTCAGCACGCCATTCTCGGCGCCGGCCTGGCCGCCGGAGACCGGCGCATCGAGGAAGCCCAGCTCGCGCTCGGCGGCCTGCACCGCCAGCTCCCGGGCCACCGCCGCCGAGGCCGTGGTGTGGTCGACGAAGACGCTGCCCGGCTGCATCCCGGCGAGGGCACCGTCCGGCCCCAGCACCACGCTGCGCAGGTCGTCGTCGTTGCCCACGCAGCACATCACGAATTCCGCCTGCGCCGCAGCCTCGCGCGGCGTGGGCGCACTGCTGCCGCCATGCTCGGCGCACCACTGCGCGGCGCGCGCCGGGGTACGGTTGTAGACGCAGACCTCATGCCCCTTGGCCTGCAAATGCCCGGCCATGGGATAGCCCATGACGCCCAGGCCGATGAACGCGACTTTCGCCATGGCTCGGTTCCCCTGTTGTCGATCGGGCTAGCCTAGCAGCGGTTTGCCGAGCCCCGAAAGGCCTTCCATACTGCATGCCAGGCGCCGCGCACGCGGTCCGGACCGTCCCACTTCAGCGCACGAGCAGGCCCTATGCCCCATTGGCTGGTGATCGACCTGGAAGCCACCACCGAGGAAGGCGGCTGGCCGGTCGAGGAAATGGAGATCATCGAGATCGGCGCGAGCCTCGTGGCCGCCGCCGACGGCCGCGAGCTGGACCACTTCCAGCGCTTCGTGCGGCCGCAGCGCCGCCCGCTGCTGACCAGCTTCTGCCGCGAACTCACCCATATCAGCCAGGCCGACGTCGACGGCGCCGCGCCCCTCACCGAGGTCTGGCCGCAGTTCGAGCGCTGGCTCGCGCAGCACAGCCCGCGCCTGGCCGGCTGGGCCAGCTGGGGCGACTACGACCGCCGCCAGCTGGAGCTGGAATGGCGCCAGCAGCACATCGACAGCCACCTCAGCCAGGTGCCGCACCTGAACCTCAAGCAGCGCTTCGCCCAGGCCCGCCAGCTCAAGCGCCCGGTGGGCCTGAACACCGCGCTGCAACTGGCCGGGCTGCACTTCCAGGGCCAGCAGCACCGCGCCCTGGAAGACGCGCGCAACACCGCCCGGCTGCTGCCGCTGGCGCTGTGACGGCCGCGTAGTGACGCTGCCCATCGCCTTGGGCATACTGGCGCTCCTTTTTTTCGCCCTCCCTACCCCCTGTTGCAGGAGCAGCCCCATGTTCAAGGTCAACGAGTACTTCGACGGCACCGTCAAATCCATCGCCTTCGGCATGACCGAGGGCCCGGCGACCATCGGCGTGATGGCCCCCGGCGAGTACGAATTCGGCACCGCCCAGCTGGAGATCATGCACGTGGTCGCCGGCGCCCTGACCGTCAAGCTGCCAGGCAGCGACGAGTGGGAAACCTTCGCCGCCGGCAGCCAGTTCACCGTGCCGGGGAACAGCAAGTTCCAGCTGAAGGTCGCGGTGGATACTGCTTACCTCTGCGAATATCGCTGAGGTCGCAATTGCGCCACGAAGAACCGGCCCCTGAGGCCGGTTTTTTATTGGTGGCTTGAGGAGGGAGTTTACCGGTGGCTGTGGTGTATCGGGTTGACGCCTTTCCCTCTCCCCAGCCCTCGGCTGCGCGCCCCGCCCTGAAGGGAGAGGGAGCCGTTCGGTGTGCTCTGGTAGTCAGGCTTACGCCGGAAGTTGCAGGAGTGCGCTGATGCTTCGATTGGCAGAGGACGGTCCCCTCTCCCTTCAGGGAGAGGGTTAGGGAGAGGGCGCTCTTCAGCATGACACCACAGCCCCAACAAACTCCCTTCCCCCCTCCTACACTCCCCCTCTCCCACCAAGCCTCTGCAACCGCTGCTGCGTTGCACTGGGCGTCTCCCCAAACAACTTGCGATAGTCCCCCGCAAAACGCCCCAGGTGAGCAAAGCCCCACCCCATCGCAATCTCGGAAATGCTACGCGCCCCACCCGCAAGAATATCCTCGCGCACCCCATGCAGCCGGTAATGCTTCAGATAGGTCATGGGCGCACTGCCAAAGTACTTGCGAAACCCCTCGAACAGCTTGAACCGCGATACCCCGGCCGCCGCCTCCAGGTCATCCAGGCACAGGGCCTCGCGCGCATGGGCATGGATGTGTTCGCGGGCGCGCAGCAGATAGTGCGGCACCTTCTCGGCCAGGCAGCGGCGCAGCGCCTCGCTGTAGTTGTTCGGCTGGGCGAGGATCAGCCCCTTGAGCAGCGCGCGCTCCAGGTCGCGGCTGAAGAAGGCCTGGCCGAACAGCTCGCTCAGCGCCATCTCCTCGTTCAGGTGGCGGACCATGCGCCACCAGGCGGCCGCCGCGCCGTCATGGGCGTCCATCTCCGGCTCGAACACCAGGGGCTGCTCGGCCGGGCGCTGGAGCATTTCCTCCAGGGTCCGGCGCATGGCCAGCAGCGGGATCACCACCTGCAGCTTGCGGCAGTCGCCGGTGATGTTCAGCTCCTGGCTCTGGTTGGGCGAGACGATCACCCCGCGCTGCGGGTTCGACTGCAGGTAGCGCCCGGCCACGCTCAGCTCCTGCTCGCCCACCAGCGGCAGGCTCAGGCTGTAGCTGTTGAAGCGCTCGGTCTCGACGATGCCGATGGTCACCTCGGTGCCGTACTCGATGCAGCCCAGGGTGGTGGACATGCCCTTGAGCACGCTGCCGCTGTGCTGGAAGCGCACCGCCTCGGGGTGGCCGGCATGCAGGCGGTGGGGCCCGCAGATGGCCGACATCCAGTTGCGGGCGGCGGCAAGGTCGAGGCGATCGGCGTGGATGTCACGGAAGTGACCGGGGTTCTTCGGATTCATCGCTGGGCACTCACGGCTTGTTCGGGGCGGCTCTGACGGCGCTTGCGCCCAGTGTGCAGCAAGACGCGTACCCGCGGGCCACGGATCGTCGGCAAAGCCTCAGTATGCGGATAGTGTTCGACCATTTTCCGGACCATTCGCACCCCGCCGGCGCCCCACCCGCCCCCTCCGCCGCCGCCCGGCGCAGCGCGGCTGGGCAGCTTCTACCCAGCCCCCGCACCGCGGTGTTACCCCGCCGCCGCCAATTTTGCGGATCGCCTTCCCCCACTGGGCGGATAGACCGCCATGGCGCGCCGGCCGTGAAATGGCGCCACCGATCCGCCCGATGGGACAACAACAATGAACGCACCAAGCAAGAGCCTTGCGCAGTGGCAGGACTACATCCGTGGCTGCCTGGATTTCCGCCCCGCCGAAGGGGTGTACCGCATCGCCCGGGACATGTTCACCGAGCCGAAACTGTTCGACCTGGAGATGGAGCTGATCTTCGAGAAGCAGTGGATCTACGCCTGCCACGAAAGCGAAATCCCCAACCCCAACGACTTCATCACCCTGCGCGCCGGGCGTCAGCCGATGATCGTCACCCGCGATGCCGGCGGCCAGTTGAACGCCCTGGTCAACGCCTGCCAGCACCGCGGCGCCACCCTCACCCGAGTGTGCAAGGGCAACCAGTCCACCTTCACCTGCCCCTTCCACGCCTGGTGCTACAAGAGCGACGGGCGCCTGGTGAAGGTCAAGGCGCCCGGCGAATACCCGGCGGACTTCGACAAGGCCAGCCGCGGCCTGAAGAAGGCGCGCATCGACAGCTACAGGGGCTTCGTCTTCATCAGCCTGGACGCGAGCGCCACGGACAGCCTGGAAGACTTCCTCGGCGATGCGAAAGTGTTCTTCGACATGATGGTGGCGCAGTCCCCCACCGGCGAGCTGGAAGTGCTGCCGGGCCGCTCCGCCTACACCTTCGAGGGCAACTGGAAGCTGCAGAACGAGAACGGCCTGGACGGCTATCACGTCAGCACCGTGCACTACAACTACGTGGCCACCGTGCAGCACCGCCAGCAGGTCAACGTGGAGAACGGCACGGCCAGCGGCACCCTGGACTACAGCAAGCTCGGCGCCGGCGACGCGCAGACCGACGACGGCTGGTTCAGCTTCCGCAACGGCCACAGCGTGCTGTTCAGCGACATGCCCAACCCCGCCGTGCGCCCCGGCTACGCCAGCGTGATGCCGCGTCTGGTCGAGGAACACGGCCAGGCCAGGGCCGAGTGGATGATGCACCGCCTGCGCAACCTGAACATCTACCCCAGCCTGTTCTTCATGGACCAGATCAGCTCGCAGCTGCGCATCGTCCGCCCCATCGCCTGGAACCGGACCGAAGTCATCAGCCAGTGCATCGGCGTGAAGGGCGAGTCCGACCAGGACCGCGAGAACCGCATCCGCCAGTTCGAGGACTTCTTCAACGTCTCCGGCATGGGCACGCCGGACGACCTGGAGGAATTCCGCGAGCAGCAGCGCGGCTTCCAGGGCCGCCTGGAGCGCTGGAGCGACATCTCCCGCGGCCACGGCAAGTGGGTCGAGGGCCCGACGCCGAACAGCCGGACGCTGGGCATCGCCCCCGTGCTCACCGGCACCGAGATCACCCACGAGGGCCTCTACGTCAACCAGCACCAGCACTGGCAGCGCTTCCTCCTCGACGGCCTGCAACGCAAGGCCCTGGCGCTCAAGGAGGTGCAGGCATGAACGCGCAACTGCAATACCGGGTGGAACAGTTCCTCTACCGCAACGCCGAGGCCTGCGACGCCCAGGACTGGGACGCCTACCTCGACATGTTCAGCGAGGACAGCGAGTTCCACGTCCCGCAGTGGGATTCCGAGCACGTCTACACCACCGACCCCAAGCGCGGCATGTCGCTGATCTACTACCCCAGCCGCGCCGGCCTGGAGGACCGGGTGTTCCGCATCCGCACCGGCAAGGCCGCCTCGACCATCCCCATGCCGCGCACCCTGCACGGCATCGACAACGTGCGCATCCGCGAACTGGACGGCGGCGAGCTGGAAGTGCGGGCCAACTGGCACACGCTGTTCTACCGCCTGGAGACGCCCGGGCAGTTCTTCGGCCACGCCACCTACCGCCTGCGCCCCCATGGCGAGAGCTGGCTGATCGCCCGCAAGCACGTGCTGCTGCTCAACGACCGCATCGATTCGGTGCTCGACTTCTACCACCTGTGAGGATGGCCCGATGAACCACAAGGTCGCCTTCAGCTTCGCCGACGGCAAGACGCTGTTCTTCCCCGTGCAGGGCAACGAAATCCTGCTCGACGCGGCGCTGCGCAACGGCATCAAGATTCCCCTGGACTGCCGCGAGGGCGTCTGCGGCACCTGCATGGGCCGCTGCGAATCCGGCAGCTACGCGATGGACTATGCCGACGAGGAAACCCTCTCCGCCGAGGACCTGGCCCAGCGCAAGATCCTCAGCTGCCAGACCCGCGTGCAGTCCGACGCCGCGTTCTACTTCGACTTCGACTCCAGCCTGTGCAGCGCCGCCGGCCCGGCCAGCCACCGCGGCGTGGTCAGCGGCGTCGAGCAGGTCTCGGCGAGCACCGCCATCCTGCGCCTGCAGGTCGAAGGCCCGGCGCTGGACTACCTGCCCGGCCAGTACGCGCGCCTGCGTGTGCCGGGCACGGACGCGGTGCGCTCCTACTCCTTCGCCAACCGGCCCAACGCGCAGAACCAGCTGCAGTTCCTCATCCGCCTGCTGCCCGACGGCGCCATGAGCGACTACATCCGCGAGCGCTGCCAGCCGGGCGACGAAATCCGCTTCGAGGCGCCGCTGGGCGCCTTCTACCTGCGCCACGTCGAACGCCCGCTGCTGCTGGTGGCCGGCGGCACCGGGCTGTCGGCCTTCCTCGGCATGCTCGACGAGCTGGCCGAGGCCGGCGGCTGCGGCCAGCCGGTGCACCTGTACTACGGCGTGCGCCAGGCGGCGGACCTCTGCGAACTGGAGCGCATCGCCGGCTACGCCGAGCGCATCCCGGGCTTCGCCTTCACCCCGGTGATCAGCGATGACGCCGGCTGGGATGGAAAGCGCGGCTACGTCACCGAGCACTTCGACGCCGCGGCCCTGCGCGATGCGCCCTTCGACATGTACCTGTGCGGCCCGCCGCCGATGGTCGAGTCGGTGAAGGAATGGTTGCAGGCGCAGGGCCTGGAGAACGGCCGGCTGTACCTGGAGAAATTCACCCAGAGCAACAATTGAACCCGTGAACGCTGCGGGTGGGCTGGGCGTAGGGCGAATAACCGTTCGCGGTTATCCGCCGTTGGCCCGGAACACCGCGGCCCTGCATTGTTTGGTAGGAGCGGGCCCTGCGCGCGAAATCGCGGGCAGGGCCCGCTACAGTTCCAGGAAGCACGGTTTTTCGTAGGATGGCGTTGAGCGAAGCGATACCCATCACCATGGCCCCATGGGTATCGCAAGCTCAACCCATCCTACGAAAGCGGCGGTGACTTCAGCCTTCCTCGCCCAGCTCCTCGCTGGCGGCGCGCAGGCATTCGCGGAACAGCCGCGCCGCCGGGCCCAGTTCGCGGCCGCTGGGGTGGAAGCAGCCGATGTCGCCGAAGCGCAGCGCGATGTCCAGCTCGAAGGCGCGGACGCCGCCGCCATCGGCCAGTTGCCGGGCGGTTTCCAGGGGCAGCAGGCCGACGGTCTGCTGGTCCTGCATCAGGGCGACGTTGGTGAGCACCGACAGCGATTCGATCACGTTGCCCGGCAACGCCAGGCCGGCCTGGGCGAACAGGTGGTCCACCGTCTGCCGCAGCAGCGAGCCGGGCGGCGGCAGCACCCAGGGGTAGGCGTGCAGCTCGGCCAGGCCCACCGCGCCGCCGGCATGCAGCGGGTGGCCATGGCCGCCGACGATGCACAGGCGCTCGTCGTAGAGCACGTCCACGCCCAGCGCCCGCGCCTCGCCACGGGCCTGCCAGTCGTCCGGCACGCGGCCCACCACCAGGTCCACCTCGCCGCCGATGAGGGCCGGGAACAATTGGTCGAACTGGCCGATGCGCACCGACACCAGCACCCGCGGCGCGCGGCTCTTGAGCAGGCGCAGGGCGCGCGGCAGCAGCGAGGTGGAGGCGGAGATCAGGGTGCCCACCACCACGTGCCCGGAAGTGCCGTCGCGGAAGGCCTCCACCTCGTCGCTCAGGGCCCGCAGCTCGGCGAGCATCGAGCGCGCCCGGCGCAGCACCAGCTCGCCCAGTTCGGTGACCTTCACCCCGCGGTTGCTGCGTTCGAGCAGCGGCGCATCGAAGTACGACTCAAGCTCGTGGATGACCTTGGTCACCGCCGGCTGGGTCAGGTTCAGCACCTGCGCCGCGCGCAGCAGCGAACCGCTCTGCACCACCTGGTCGAGCACCACCAACTGGTAGAACTTCAGCTTGCGTGCGACCGATACCACACTCGACTTCATCGACTACCCCGACATCCAGCTCAGAAACGGAAAGTACCACGCATCGACAGGCAAGCCGTGGCGTCGCCAGCCCGGGTGAGCGCCGGCAGGCCCGGCCTGGGAGTGAACGGAGAGGGTTTCTTCGGGGTACGGGCGAGCATCGGCATGGGCGGTCCTCATGTCGGAAATGGCAACGGAGGTGGCCCGGCCGTAATGGCCGGGCCTGCAAAGGGATTCATCGGCTGCTGGCGGCTTCCAGCAGCTGCGGCACCAGCGGCCTGCCCTGCGCGTCCAGGCGCAGGTTGTTGCGCTGGGCATAGGCGCGCCAGTCGCGCAGCAGTTCGGCCAGTGCCTGGGGCCGCTGCGCGGCCAGGTCGTGGCGCTCGCCCGGGTCCGTGGCGAGGTCGTAGAGGCGCCAGCGCGCCTGGGCGTCCTTGACGTCGTAGAGCAGCTTCAGCGAGCCCTTGCGCAGGGCGGCGTTGCCATTGAGCTCCCAGCCCAGCGGCTCGTCGGCGGCATGCACGCGCGCGTCGCGGCCGAACAGCAGCGGCAGCATCGACAGGCCCTGCGGCGGGATGACCTCGCGGCCCCGGTAGCGCGGCCCGGGCTGCTCGGCGCCGGCCAGCTCCAGCAGGGTCGGCAGCAGGTCGTGCACCCGCGCCAGCTGCGTGGTGCGCCCGGCGGCGATGCGCTGGGGCATGTAGGCGAACAGCGGCACCCGGTAGCCGCCCTGGTAGGTGGTCATCTTGTAGCGCCGCCCGGGCAACGCGCTGACCTGCGCCCAGGCGCTGCCCTGCAGCAGGAAGGAGTCGCGCCGGCCATAGTTTTCCAGGTGGTTGTCGAAGTGCTCCGCCACCCACCTGGCGTCCATGCTGTCGCGCCCTTCCGGGCCGTTGTCGGACATGAACAGCACCAGGGTGTTGTCCAGTTGCCCGCTGCGGCGCAGGTGGTCGAGCAGACGGCCGACCTCGGCGTCGAAGGCCTCGACCATGGCCGCATAGACCTCCATGGTGCGCGCCGACTGGCGCCGCTGCTCTTCGCTCAGCGTGGACCAGGCCGGCACGCCTTCCAGTTGCGCCTGCAAGGGATAGCCCTCGGGGATCAGCCCCAGTTCGCGCTGGCGCGCCAGGCGCTGGTCGGCGATGGCCTGGTAGCCGGCGTCGTAGCGCCCGCGGTACTTCGCCAGGTAGGCATCCGGCGCCTGCAGCGGCCAGTGCGGCGCGGTGTAGGCGGCGAAGGCGAAGAACGGCCGGCCGTCGCCGGCGCGGCGGTCGATCATCTCGATCAGGCAGTCGGTGTACCAGGTGCTGGAATAGAAATCATCCGGCAGCTCGATGCCCTGGCCGTCGTGCAGGTAGGTGGTGCTGTAGTTGGGCAGCAGCGCCATGTTGGCCTGCTTGAAGTTGGCCGCGCCGCCTTCGAGCAGCACGTAGGACTCCTCGAAGCCCCGCTTTTGCGGCTGCAGTTCCGGCTGCTTGCCCAGGTGCCACTTGCCGGCGATGTAGGTGTGGTAGCCGGCATCGCCCAGCAGCTCGGCGAGGGTCGGCACCCTGGCCGCCAGCACACCTTCGTAGCCGGGGCGCAGGCGTTCGCGCTGCGCAGGTGGCAGGCGGCCACGCCATTCGGCCATCATGCCGACGCCGACCAGGTGCGGGTCGTTGCCCGAGAGCAGCGCCGAGCGCGTGGTGGAGCAACTGGGCGTGGCGTGGAAGTCGAGGAAGGTCATGCCCTGGCGGGCCAGGCGGTCGAGGTTGGGGGTGGCGATTTCGCCACCCAGCGCGCCTATGTCGGAAAAGCCCAGATCGTCGGCGACGATCAGCAGCACGTTGGGCCGCTGGCCGCCGTCGGCGGCCTGGGCGAAGGGTAATGCGCTGGCCAGCAGCGCAGCGGCCAGCCACTTGAGCAAGGTATGCATGGGGATGAGGCCCTCCTTCCTGTCGTTGTCGGCCAGCCGCGGGCGCCTCAGGCGAGTTCACCCCGCGCGGCGCCCGGTGCGCGGCGCAGGGCCATGACGAACAGCGCCAGGCTGGCCAGCAGCGCCGGCGCGGCGAGCCAGATGAAGAACACCTGCAGGCCACCGGCGGCCTCGAACAGCCAGGCGCCGAGCAGCGAACCGATGATCGAGCCGGCGCGCCCGGCGCTCAGCGCCCAGCTCACGCCGGTGGCGCGGGCGTGGGTGGGGTACAGGGTGGCGGCGAGGATGCTCAGGTTGTTCAGCGCGCCGGTGAGGGTGAAGCCCACGGCGAAGACCATCAGCAGCAGCGCCAGGCCGTTGCCCAGCTGGGTGCCGGTCAGCGCCAGGGCCACGGCGGCGCACAGGCACAGCGGCGGCAGCAGGCGCTGGGCGCCGAAACGGTCCATCAGCAGGGCCATGACGATGCCGCCGATCACCCCGCCGAAGGGGATCATCGCGGCGATGTGCGAGGTCTCCTGGGTGCCGTAGCCGCTGCCGCGGAGGATGGTCGGCAGCCAGCTGGTCAGCAGGTAGAAAACGAACAGGCAGCAGAAGAAGGTCAGCCACAGCATCAGGGTGCGCAGCGCCCGGCCCTCGGCGAACAGGGTCGAGGCCGGCGAGCGCTGTTGCGCGGCGGCGACGTCGCCGACCAGGGTCACTTCGTCCAGGTCCTGGCGAGCGCTGATGCGCCCGAGGATCGCCCGCAGCCGCTGGGCGTGCGCCGGGCTGCCGGCCATGAAGCAGGTGGACTCCGGCAGCGCCAGGACCAGCGCCGGCAACAGCACCAGCGGCGTCAGGCCGCCGCACAGCAGCAGGCCCTTCCAGCCCACCAGCGGCAGCAGCAGGCCGGCCACCCAGCCGCCCAGGGCCAGGCCCAGGGTGAAGCCGGAATAGCTCAGGGTCACCAGCAGCATGCGCCGCCGCGCCGGCGAGTATTCCGAACTCAAGGTGATGGCATTGGGCAGCACGCCGCCCAGGCCCAGGCCGGTGAAGAAGCGCAGCGCGGTGAGCACCTCGATGTTCGGCGCCAGGGCGCAGGCCAGGGTGCCCAGGGCGACTATGCCCAGGCTGAGCAGCAGGACGAACTTGCGCCCCTTGCGGTCGGCCACCGGGCCGAAGCCGACGCTGCCCACCAGCATGCCGAACAGCCCGGCGGCGAAGGCCGGGGCCAGTTGGCCGCGGGTGATGCCCCAGTCGCGGATCAGCTCGGGGGCGATATAGCCGATGGCGGCGGTGTCGAAGCCGTCGAGCACCACCACCAGGAAGCACAGCAGCAACACGCGGATCTGCAGGGCGGACAGCGGACTGTTGTCGATCAGGTCGCTGACGCGCAGGGTTTGTCTGTTCATGGCGTTCTTCTCGTTGCTAGGGGGTGGGCCGGCTCAGAAGAGCTTCCAGGTGTAACTGAGGATCAGGCGGTTCTCGTCGACGTCGGTGAGGTAGTTGGAGCGGGCCACGGCGTTGCGCAGGCGGACGTTCAGCCCGGCCAGCGGGCCGCCCTGCAGCGTGTAGGCCAGCTCCAGGTCGCGCTCGCGGTCGCGGCCCTCGAAGCCCCTGCCGGTGTCGACGTTGCTGCCGCGCAGGTAGCGCAGCGTGGTACTCAGGCCGGGGATGCCGAGGGCGGCGAAGTCGTAGTCGTGGCGCACCTGCCAGGAACGCTCGTCGGCCGAGGCGAACATGAAAGTGGGCACCTCGTTGCCCAGCGGCGCGACGTTGGGGAACACCCGCGGGAAGCCGTCGTCGCCGAACATGCCCTGGTAGCCGACGTAGAAGCTGTGCCCGCCGCGCCTGGCCGAGAGCAGCGCGTAGAAGGCGCGGTTGTCCAGGTTGCCGAGCAGGCGCTTGCCGTCCTCGTTGGCGTCGTAGTAGCCGAGGTTGCCGCCCAGCACCCAGTCGCCGACGCTCTGGCTGTGCTTGAGGCCGACAAAGCCCTGGCGGTAGATGTCTTCCAACTGGCCGTACCACAGGCTGGCGCGGGTGCGCTTGGCGTTGAAGTCGTAGTCGCCGCCTGCGAAGTTGAAGGCGTCGCTTTCCACCTGGCGGTAGGGCGTCGCGCCGACCATCGCCTGCAGGTCGCTGGTGCCGGCCTCGTTGCGCATGCTGTATGACTTCAGCCGGCCCGCCTGCAGGGCCAGGCCGGGAATCTCCGCGGAGGCCAGCATGGCGCCCTGGTAGGTCGGCGGCAGCAGGCGGTTGTCGCTGGCCGGCAGCACCGGCAGGTTGGGCTGCAGTTCGCCGAGCTTGAGTTCGCTGTGCGAGACCTTCGCCTTCAGCGCCACGCCCAGGCGGCTGTAGTCGTCCGGCGCGCGGTCGTCGCCGTCCACCGGCAGCAGGCCGGTGTTGGCGCGGTCCGGGCTGCTGTCCAGCTTCAGGCCGAGCAGGCCTATGGCGTCCACGCCGAAGCCCACGGGCCCCGCCGTGTAGCCGGAACGGAAGTCGAGGATGAAGCCCTGGGCCCACTCCTCCGCCTTCGATTGCCGGCTGGCGCCGACGATGTCCGAATAGTCGCGGCTGAAGTAGTAGTTGCGCGCCTGCAGGGTGGCGCTGGCGCCCTCGACCAGGCCCTCGCCGGCCTCGACCTGGGGCAGCGCCGCCAGGGTGCCGGAGGCGAGCACCGCCAGGGACAGTTTGGGGTGATTGCTCATGCTGCTTGCACTCTTCTCGTTGTTGTAGGCAAAGCGTCCCCTGCCACCGGCAGCCCGGCGGCAGGAATGAGTCGGTAGCGGAATCGTCAGTTCACCGGTTCGCGCTGGCGCAACGCGGCGTCGTAGGGCTCGCGCACTACGCCCTTGGGCGTCAGCTCGAAGGCCATCAGGTCCTGGCCGATGACGAAGGAACCGTCGTAGCCCTGGGCCACGCGCGAACGGATGTCCTCTTCGGAAGCGCGGCCGATGTCGCCGCGGCTGTACAGCGAGATGTGCGAGAACACCGCATCGCGCGGGCGCGTTTCGCTGAGCACCTTCGCCACCGTCTCCGGGTTGGCCAGGTAGTCGTAGAAGTGCTTCACGTAGTCGGGGTAGGCCTTTTCCAACTGATGGCTGGCGATCGACAGGGAGTGCACCAGCAGGTCCACGCCCTTGGCCTGGCTAACCAGGTTGGGGGCGTAGGTGGTGTCGCCGGAAAGCACCACCGACCGCCCCGCATAGTCGATGCGATAACCGTAGGCCGGCTTCACGTAGCCGTGGTCCACCAGGAACGCGGTGACCTTCACCCCCTCTTTGTCGAAGACCACGCCGCCGTCCGCCGCTATGGCCTGGTCGGCGATACGCGCGGCCTGCGCGTTGGTCTCCTTGCCGCGGATGCGGTTGTTCTCGCTGAACATCTGCTCGATGCCCCGCGCCACGCTGTCGATGCCCTTGGGCCCATAGACCGGCAGGGCCTGGGTGCGCCGGCCGTCGTCAGTAGGCAGCGGCGCGGTGGCGTACAGGTCCGGCAGGCCGGTGAGGTGATCGGAGTGCAGGTGGGTGATGAACACCGCCTCGATATCGCGCAGCGGCACCTGCAACTGGTGCAGGCGGATGGCCGCGCCGCGCCCGGCGTCGAACAGCAGTTTGTGCGGGCCGGCCTCGACCAGGGTGCTCATGCCGAAGCGGTTGACGTTGAGGATGGGGGTCCCGGTGCCCAGCAGGGTCACCTTGATGCTGTCTTCCGCCGCCGCGGAGGCGGGGGCGCCATGCAGCGCCAGCAAGGCGGCGCCGACGGCGCCCAGGATGCGCAGAGCTTTCATCGTGTTCTACCTTCTATTGTTGTTATGGGTCACTTGGCCGGTACCGGCCCGGCACGCCCAGCCATTACCGGCCGCCGCGCCCTGCCGGTCTATCCGCATAGTCGGCGGCTTCGATCCGCTGAGTGCCGCTGCGCTCGCCACGCCGCCCGGCTCGCGGCCGCCGGGTCGGAAGCCGCCGCCGTATCCCCTTTCAAAGACCGAAGAAAGCCTGGGCGTTGCCGGCGCAGATGCGCGCCTTGTCCTGCTCGCTGAGCTGCGGGTGCTCCAGCACGCCGGCACCGATGCTCTGTTCGCCCAGCGGGAAGGGCGAGTCGGAGCCGAGCATCACGCGGTCGGCGCCCATCACGTCCACCAGCAGGCGCAGCGCGCCGGGGTC
Organism: Pseudomonas citronellolis; assembly: GCF_001586155.1. Taxonomy (NCBI): domain Bacteria; kingdom Pseudomonadati; phylum Pseudomonadota; class Gammaproteobacteria; order Pseudomonadales; family Pseudomonadaceae; genus Pseudomonas; species Pseudomonas citronellolis. The sequence goes on along the minus strand of NZ_CP014158.1, from coordinate 2,549,624 downwards.
GAATACCGCCGAGTCGACGAAGAAGCGCTTGACGTAGCTGGACGGCAGCTGCGGGCAGTCCTCGCGGACGATGTCGCGGTGGCGCCAGGCGTTGTCCACGCGGCCGAGCAGGAAGGCGAAGCCGCCGCCGCCGTGGGCGAAGCAGATGCGCAGCGACTCGGGCAGGCGCTCGAAGGCGCCGGAGAGGATCAGCGAGAGGATGCCCAGCTGGGTTTCCGCCGGCATGGCCACCAGCCAGGGCAGCATCCACTTCTTCATGCGCTCGCGGCCCATCATGTCCCAGGGGTGCACCAGCAGCGGGATGCCTTCGTTGGCGCAGTGGCGCAGGAAGATCTCCAGGCCGGAGTCGTTCAGGTCGCGCTCGCCGACGTGGTTGCCGATCTGCACGCCGACGTGGCCGCAGGCCATGGCCCGGCTGGCTTCGCGGCAGGCGGCGTCGATGTCCTGCAGCGGCACCTGGGCCAGCACCTTGAGGCGCTCCGGGGCGATGGCGGTCATCTCCAGGGCGCGGTCGTTCATCAACTGCGCCCAGGGCAAGGCGCGCTCGATGGGCTGGTCGTAGCCGAACATCACCGGGGTGGCGCACATCACCTGGGCGTCCAGGCCCTGCTCGTCCAGGTGCTCGATGCGCCGCTGGGCGTCCCAGAGCACGTCGTGCACCGGGCGGAACGGCTTGTCGCCGAGCATGATCTGCCCGTGGCGGCCCTCGGTGTGCAGCCAGGGCGCGCTCTGCGGGTGCAGGCGCGCGGCCTCGGCCTGGGTGATGCGCGGGAAGAAGTGCGAGTGGATGTCGATCTTCATGGGCGATGGAACTCGTTGAGTGTCTGGTGCCAGGCCTGCCAGTCGCGGCCGGGGTGGATCTCGCCGCATTCGTGGCAGCGGCGTTCCTCGTCGGAGGTGGCGTAGAACTGCTCGTACACCGGCGGCAGGTCGGCGACGATGCTCTGCAACTGCATTTCGTAGCGCTTGATCAGGCAGCCGCAGCGCGCGCAGGACCACTGCAGGGCATCGTGCTGGCCCGCCGGGCGGCGGTGCTCGATGACCAGGCACAGGCTGCCGGGCTCGGGGCGCTGCGGCGAATGGATGACGTGCGGGGCCATCAGGTAGATGTCGCCTTCCTTGAGGTCCACCCGCTCGTAGCGGCCGCGGTCCCAGATGTTCAGGTAGGCGTTGCCCTTGAACTGGTAGAAGAACTCTTCCACCGGGTCGTCGTGGAAGTCGGTGCGCTGGTTGGGGCCGCCGACCACGGTGACCATGTAGTCGCTGCCCTGCCAGATCTGCTGGTTGTTCACCGGCGGCTCGAGCAGGTGGGCGTGCTCGTCGAGCCAGCGGTTGAAATTGAAGGGTGCGCTGAAGTGGTGCTTGTCCATTGTTGTTGTCTCCCAGCGGTTCAACGGGTGCGGGGGGCGTAGGCCACCGCCTTGATCTCGATGCGCAGGTGCGGGTGCGGCAGTTGGTGCACGGCCACGGTGGTGCGGGTCGGGCCGTTCTCGTCGAAGAACTCGGCGTAGACCTGGTTGTAGCCGCCGAAGTCGTTCATATCGACGAGGAAGCTGCTGATCTCCACGACGTCCGCCAGACTGGCGCCCTCGCTGGCGAGGATGTCGCGGATGTTCTCGATCACCGCGCGGGTCTGGGCGCGGATGTCGAGGTTGGTGGTGCCCATGGCATCCACCTCGACGCCGACGAAGCTGTTGTCCGGGCGCCGCGAGCTGGTGCCGGAGACGAAGAGGAAATCACCGGCGCGCTTGATGTGCGGGAAGCGCCCGCGCGGGGTGGCCTTGCCGGCGACCACGGTGGATTTGGTTTCGCTCATGCTGCTGCTCCTTGAGGGTTGCGGACGCTGAAACTGCTCTGCCCCAGGCCCTGGACTTCGACGCTGACGTGCATGCCGGGGCGCAGCGCCTCGGCGGCGGTGGCGGCGCCGGCCATCACCAGGCTGCCGGCGGGCAGTTCGATCTGCGCCTGGTGCAGCAGGCGCGAGGCCTGCACCAGACTGCGCAGCGGGTTGCCGAGGATGGCGGCGGTGGAGCCGGCCTGGACCACGCGGCCGTCCAGGCGCAGCACCACGCCGGCATTGGCCAGGGCGCCGAAGTCCCGCGACCAGGGGCCGACGGTGAGGCCGGCGGAGGAGCAGTTGTCCGCCACCACGTCCTCGAGGCTGAACTTGAAGGCCTGGTAGCGCGAGTCGATGATCTCCAGCGCCGGGGCCACGGCCTCGATGTAGTCGGCGGCTTCCAGCAGCGTCAGCGGGCGATCGATGGCGCGGCGGGTGAGGAAGCAGACTTCCGGCTCGACGCGCGGGTGGATGTAGCGGGCCAGGTCGACCAGGCCGCCGTCCTCTTCCAGCATGGCGTCGGTGAGCCAGCCCCAGATCAGGCTGTCGACGCCCATCTGGACCATCTTGGCGCGGCTGGTGAAGCCCAGCTTGACGCCGATGCTGCGCTCGCCGTCGTCGTAGCGGCGCTGCATGGAAGCGCGCTGGATGCGGTAGGCGTCATCCAGGCTGAAGGGCGTGCTGGCGCTGAACTGCGCCAGCGGTTCGGCATGCCGCGCGGCCTGGTCGAGGGCCTGGGCGATGCGGGGGATGTCGGTGCTCATGTGCACTACTCCTGCGATTTAGGCTTTTCGTAGGATGGGTTGAGCCTGCGAAACCCATCGGGCATGGCGATGGGTATCGCTTCGCTCAACCCATCCTACGGAGGTGTTTCTCCTGCGCCTCCGCCACGTCGTTCCTCTGTAGGAGCGCGCCCTGCGCGCGAATCGCAGGCAGGGCCTGCTCCTACAGTCGAGGTCGAGGTCAGGCGCGGGCGGCCAGCAGGTCCAGGGCCACGTCGACGATCATGTCTTCCTGGCCGCCGACCATGCGGCGTTTGCCCAGTTCGACGAGGATGTCCACCGCCTTGATGCCGTACTTGGCCGAGGCCACTTCGGCGTGGCGCAGGAAGCTGGAGTAGACGCCTGCGTAGCCCAGGGCGAGGGTTTCGCGGTCGACGCGCACCGGGCGGTCCTGCAGCGGGCGCACCAGGTCATCCGCCGCATCCATCAGCGCGTAGAGATCGGTGCCGTGGTGCCAGCCGAGCTTGTCGGCGGCGGCAATGAACACCTCCAGCGGCGCATTGCCGGCGCCCGCGCCCATGCCGGCCAGGCTGGCGTCGATGCGGTTGCAGCCCTCCTCCACCGCGGCGATGGAATTCGCCACACCGAGGCTGAGGTTGTGGTGGGCGTGGATGCCGGTTTCGGTTTCGGGCTTCAGGACCGCTTTCACGGCGCGGAAGCGCGCGCGGATATCGTCCATGTTCATCGCGCCACCGGAGTCGACCACGTAGATGCAGGTGGCGCCGTAGCTCTCCATCAGCTTCGCCTGCTGAGCGAGACCTTCGGGCGTCTGCATGTGGCTCATCATCAGGAAGCCGACGGTGTCCATGCCCAGCTCGCGGGCATATTCGATGTGCTGCTTGGAGACGTCGGCCTCGGTGCAGTGCGTCGCCACGCGAACCACGCGAGCGCCGGCGTTGTAGGCGTTCTTCAGGTCGTGGATGGTGCCGATGCCCGGCAGCAGCAGCGTGGCGATCTTCGCGTGCTTCACCACGTCCGCCGCCGCTTCGATCCATTCCAGATCGGTGTGGGCGCCAAAGCCATAGTTGAAGGACGAGCCTTGCAGGCCATCGCCGTGAGCCACTTCGATGGAGTCCACCTTGGCGAGGTCGAGGGCGGCGGCGATGGCCCGCACGTCTTCCAGGCTGTACTGGTGACGGATCGCGTGCATACCGTCACGCAGCGTCACGTCGGAGATATAGAGTTTCTGGCTCATGCCGAAGCCTCCATTGCCTGTGCCATGCGCTCGGCGGTGGCCAGCGCGGCGGAGGTCATGATGTCGAGGTTGCCGGCGTAGGCCGGCAGGTAGTGGGCGGCGCCTTCCACTTCGAGGAACACCGAGGTTTTCAGGCCGCTGAAGCTGCCGTGGCCGGGGATGTTAAGGTCGGTCACCAGGTCGAACTGGACCTTCTGCTTCAGGCGATAGCCGGGGACGTAGGCCTGCACGGCGGCGGCCATTTCCTCGATGCTGGCCTCGACCTTGGAGGGGTCCACCGCTTCGCTCAGCACGTACACGGTGTCGCGCATGATCAGCGGCGGCTCCGCCGGGTTCATGATGATGATCGCCTTGCCCTTCGCCGCGCCGCCGATCACTTCGATGGCTTTCGAGGTGGTCTCGGTGAACTCGTCGATATTGGCGCGGGTGCCGGGGCCGGCGGATTTCGACGCGATGGAAGCGATGATTTCCGCGTAGTGGACCTTGGCCACACGGGACACGGCAGCCACCATCGGAATGGTCGCCTGCCCACCGCAGGTCACCATGTTCACGTTGCTGGCCGTGAGGTGCTGCTCCAGGTTGACCACCGGCACGCAATAGGGACCAATCGCGGCCGGAGTCAGGTCGATTATCCGCAGCCCGGGCTTAACGCCGAGCAGGAAGGCGTCGTTCTTCACGTGGGCGCTGGCGGAAGTGGCATCGAAAACGAAGTCGATGTCGGCGAACACCGGCAGTTTCACCAGCCCTTCGACACCCTCGTGGGTGGTCGCCACGCCCATGCGGGCGGCGCGGGCCAGACCGTCGGAGGCCGGGTCGATACCGACCATGGCGGCCATTTCCAGATGCTGCGAGTTGCGCAGGATCTTGATCATCAGGTCGGTGCCGATGTTGCCGGAACCGATGATGGCGGCTTTTCTCTTCTTACTCATAAACACCCCTCGAAAAGCATTCGATCAAGAGCAAAGAGCTCGATTAAGAGCGCTGGAGGCTGGAGGCTGGACGAAAGAGCACCGACCTCCGCCGTGGCAGGGATCGCTTGTCGTTCAGCCTCCAGCCTTCAGCGCTTTTTTCGGCTCTTAGCCCTGGAAGGCCGCAGTAACGCGCCCCAACCCCTGGATTTCGGCGCTGAATACATCGCCCGGGCGCACCGCCACCATCGGCCCCAGGGCGCCGGTGAGCACCACGTCGCCGGCGCGCAGCGGCTCACCCAGGCGGGCCATGGTGTCGGCCAGCCAGAGCGCGGCGTTCAGCGGGTTGTCCAGGCAGGCGGCGCCGGCGCCGACGGATACCGGCTCGCCGCGCAGGCTCAGGCTCATGCCGCAGTTCACCAGGTCCAGCCGCTCCAGGCGCACCGGACGGCTGCCGAGGACGAAGAGCCCGGAGGAGGCGTTGTCCGCCACGGTGTCGAGCAGGCTGATGTCCCAGTTGGCGACGCGGCTGCCGACGACCTCGATGGCCGGCAGGGCGAAGGCGGTGGCGCGGATGATGTCGGCCAGGGTGTGGCGCTCGTGGCACAGGTCGTGTTCCAGGACCAGGGCGATTTCCGCCTCCACCTTGGGCTGCTGGCAGTCCGTCCAGGCGATGGGCTGGCCGTCGCCGCGGGCCATCTGGGCGAACAGGCGGCCGAAGTCCGGTTGGTCGACGCCCAGCTGGCGCTGCACGGCGCGAGAGGTCAGGCCGATCTTGTGGCCCACCGGGCGCCAGCCGGCGGCGATGTCGGCGACGTTGTTGCGTTGCTGTACGGCGTAGGCCAGGTCGAGGGCGGCAGCCCCTTGTTCATTGGCGGCCTGCTGGACGAGGTCGCGCACCGGCGCGCACGGCTGGCCCTGTTCACGGGCCTGGCGCAGACGCGCGGCGGCTTCGGCGATGGCTGGATGCATGGGCTTCTCCTGGCCTCAGGGGTTGACGCAGATGGTGGTGAGTTCGGAATAGAAATCCAGCGAGTGGCGGCCGCCCTCGCGGCCCAGGCCGGACAGCCGGGCGCCGCCGAAGGGCGTGCGCAAATCGCGCAGGAACCAGGTGTTGACCCACACCATGCCCACGTGGATGCGCCGCGAGACGCGGTGCGCACGGCCCAGGTCGCGGGTCCACAGCGAGGCGGCCAGGCCGTAGGCGGAGTCGTTGACGCGGCGCAGCACTTCCTCGTCGCTGTCGAAGGGCGCGATGTGGCAGACCGGGCCGAAGACTTCCTCGCGCATGCAGCGGGCGTCGTCGGCGAGGCCGGTCCAGATGGTCGGCTGGACGAAGGCGCCGTTGTCGCGCGCATCGCCGAACTTCGGCACGCCGCCGCCGCTGACCACGGTGGCGCCCTCCTCGCGGGCCAGCTGGAAGTAACCCAGCACCTTGTCGCGATGCTTGTGGGAGATCAGCGAGCCCATGTTCACGCCGTCTTCGTCGGGGTAGCCGATCTTCAGCTGCTCGGCGCCCGCCTTGAGCGCGGCGACGAAGCGCTCGTAGATCGGCCGCTCGACGTAGACGCGCTCGGAGCACAGGCAGACCTGCCCGGAGTTGGTGAAGCTGGAACGCAGCACCCCGGCCACGGCGGCGTCGAAGTCGCAGTCGGCGAAGACCACCGCGGCGTTCTTGCCGCCCAGTTCGAAGGAGACTTCGCGCACGCCTTCGGCGGCGGCGCGCATGATGGTCGAGCCGGTGCGCGACTCGCCGGTGAAGGTGATGGCGTCGACTTCCGGGTGGCGGGTGAGGAACTCGCCGGCGGAGTTCGGCCCGAAGCCGTGGACCAGGTTGAAGGCCCCGGCGGGCACGCCCACCTCGTGCATCACCTCGGCCAGCAGGGTGGCGCTGGAGGGCGTGTCTTCCGAGGGCTTGACCACCACCGAGTTGCCGCAGGCCAGGGCCGGCGCGACCTTCCAGGTGAGCAGCAGCAGCGGCAGGTTCCACGGCGAGATGATCGCCACCACGCCATGAGGCTTGCGCACCGTGTAGCTGAACACGTCGCTGCCGTCGCCGGTGCGCATCTCGAAGAACTCGCTGCCGCCCTGGCGCACCAGGTCGGCGAAGGTGCGAAAGTTCTGCACGCCACGGGCCACGTCGAGGCTGCGGGCCTGGTGCACGGGGCGGCCGGTGTCGGCCACCTCGGCGGCGACGAAGTCCTCGAAGCGCCGCTCGATGCCGTCGGCGATGCGTTCCAGCAGCTCGGCGCGCTGGGCGGCGCTGTAGCTGGCCCAGGGGCCGTTCTGTGCCTGCGCGGCGGCGCTGACCGCGGCATCGACCTCCACCTCGCCGGCCTCGCAGACCTGGCCGAGGACGCGGCCATCCACCGGGGAGACGTTGTCGAAGGTGCGGCTGCTGGCTACGAAAGCTCCGGCGATGTAGTGGCGGAGCAAGGAATGGGACACGGCGACCTCCTGCATAGGCTTGTTTTTCGCCGAGTCTAGGGAGACCGCCTATAAGCGGATAATCAAAAAAGCGCTCTCAGGTATCCCTTACAGGAATACCGGAAATACCCTCGGGCGCCCTCCTCCATCCGCCCCGGTAGCCGGGGCGGACAGGGGGCCAAGCGGCCCCGGAGAGGTTCAGAACAGCTTCCAGGTGTAGCTGAGGATCAGGCGGTTCTCGTCGATGTCGCTGCGGTAGTTGGAGCGCGCCATGACGTTGCGCACGCGCAGGTTGAGCCCGGCCACCGGGCCGCTCTGCACGGTGTAGCCGATGTCCAGGTCGCGCTCGCGGTCCTTGCCCTCGAAGCCCTGCCCGGTGTCGACGTTGTTGCCGCTGATGTAGCGCACGGTGGTGGTCAGGCCGGGCACGCCGAGGGCGACGAAGTCGTAGTCGTAGCGCGCCTGCCAGGAGCGCTCGTCGGTGGAGGCGAACTCGTAGGTCGGCACCTCGTTGCCCAGCGGCGAGACGTTGGCGAACACCCGGGGGAAGGCGCTGTCGCCGAACATGCCCTGGTAGCCGAGGTAGAAGGTGTGCCCGCCATGCCTGGCCAAGAACAGCGAGTAGAAGGCGCGGTTGTCGATGTCGCCGAGCAGGTGCTTGCCGTCCTCGCTGGCGTCGAAGTAGCCGAGGTTGGCGCCCAGCGCCCAGCACCCAGTCGCCCAGCGGCTGCGCGTGCTTGAGGCCGAGGAAGCGCTGTTTGTAGATGTCTTCCAGCTGGCCGTACCAGGCGCTGACGCGGGTGCGCTTGGCGTTGAAGTCGTAGTCGCCGCCGGCATAGTTGAAGGCATCGCTCTCGGCCTGGCGCTGCGGCTGGTAGCTGAGCATGGCGAGCATCTTCTCGTCGCCGCCCTCGTTGCGCAGGTGTGTGGAGGTGAGGTGCCCGGCCTGCAAGGTCAGCCCGGGGATTTCGCTGGAGGTCAGCGAGGTGCCCTGGTAGCTGGGCGGCAGCAGGCGGATGTCGCTGAACACCAGCACCGGCAGGTTGGGCTGCAGCTCGCCGATTTTCAGCTCGGTCTTGGAGAACTTCATCTTGCCGGCCACGCCCAGGCGGCTGTAGTCGTCCGGCGCGCGGCCGTCGCCGCCCACCGGCAGCAGGCCGCTGTTGGTGCGCTCGGGGCTGCTGTCCAGCTTCAGGCCCAATACGCCGATGGCGTCCAGGCCGAAGCCGATGGGCCCAGGGGTGTAGCCGGAACGGAAGTCGAGGATGAAGCCCTGGGCCCACTCCTCCGCTTTGGACTGCCGGTTGGGCCCGACGATGTCGGAGAAGTCGCGGCTGAAGTAGTAGTTGCGTGCCTGCAGGGTGGCGCTGGCACCTTCGATCAGCCCTTCGGCCGCGGCCGCCGGCTGGGCGGCGGCCACGCCGATGCCCAGCGCGACGGCGGTCACGCATACGCGATTGCTCATGGTTTTCTCTTGTTCTTATGGTTGTGCGATCCCCTGCCGAGCGACCGGAGGGCCGCGGCTTGGCGCAGGGCGGGGAGTCATGTACCGGCGACGGGGGCCCGGGGCTGTCCGCTTCGCTCAGCCGCCCTGCCCTGCTTCCGCTGCCGTGTTGCCTTGGGCGGGCGCCCCGGCCGGGCGCCCGCTTGCCGTTGCCCGGTGGTCAGGCGCGCACGGCGCGCGCCTCGCGTCGAGGAGCGCGGCGGCGCACCAGCAGCAGGTGCGCGGCCAGGCCGAAGATCAGGCCCCAGAAGGCCGCCGACAGGCCGAGGAAGGACATGCCCGAGGCGGTGACCAGGAAGGTGATCAGCGCCGCCTCGCGGTCCTCCGGCACACCCATGGCGCCGGCCAGGGCTCCGCCGATGGCGCCGAACAGCGCAAGGCCCGCCAGCGCGGCGATCAGCTCGCGGGGGAAGGCGCTGAACAGCGACACCAGGGTGGCGCCGAACAGCCCCAGCAGCAGGTAGGCGACGCCGCCCACCACCCCGGCGACATAGCGCCGCGCCGGGTCTTCGTGGGCCTCGCGGCCGGTGCAGATGGCCGCGGTGATGGCGGCGAGGTTCAGGCCGTGGCAGCCGAAGGGCGCCAGCAGCAAGGTGCCCAGGGCGCTGCTGGCGATCAGCGGGCGCGCCGGGGTCTGGTAGCCGTCGTTGCGCAGCACGGCGATGCCCGGCACGAACTGCCCGGTGAGCGCCACCACCACCAGCGGCAGGGCGATGTTGAGCAGCGCATGGAGGCTGAATTCAGGGGCGATCCATTGCGGCGTGGCCAGGCCGATCACCAGCGCCGAGGCGTTCAGCTCGCCGCCGCCGATGGCCATGGCGCAGCCCACCAGCAGCACCAGGGCCACCGCGTAGCGCGGCGCCAGGCGCTTGCCCAGCAGGTAGGCGACGAACATCGCCAGCACCAGCGCCGGCTTGGCCTGCAGCGAGACGAACAGCTGGGTGCCGAAGCTGAACAGGATGCCGGCCAGCATGGCCGCGGAGATGGCCGGCGGCAGCTTGCCGACCACGCGGTCGAAGGCGCCGGAGATGCCCACCAGGAAGATGATCAGGCTCGACGCCAGGTAGGCGCCCACCGCCTCGTTCAGGCTGATGCCCGGCAGCAGCGCCACCAGCAGCGCCGAGCCGGGCGCCGACCAGGCGATCACCAGCGGCACCTTGTAGCGCAGGCTGAGGAGGATGCCGAGCACGCCGCTGCCGATGGAGATCGCCCACACCCAGGACGACACCGCGGCGTCGGGCAGGCCGGCGCTCTTGGCCGCCTGGAAGATGATCACCAGGGGGCCGGCATAGGAAATCAGGGTGGCGATCAACCCGGCCACCAGGGCGGACAGCGAGAAGTCGCGGATGAGGTCTTTCATGGCGCCTCACTTTTTCTTGTTCTGCACGCAAGGCTTCGCCGTGCCGGCAAGCCGGCTCGGGACGATGCCTGGGGGTAACACCGTAGCGGATCTCATCCGCGATTCGCGCCGGTGGTTCCGGCTATCGCGGACAAGGTCCTACGGTTCCAGGAAGCACGGCTTTTCGTAGGATGGCGTTGAGCGAAGCAATACCCATCGCCAGGGTCCGATGGGTATCGCAAGCTCAACCCATCCTACGAAGAGCGCTTCGGCGCAAGACAGTTGCTCCTACGCTGTTTCTGGGTCTCCGCGCAGGCGGGAACCCAGTGGACAGCGCCTCAGGCGCCCTGCACCTGCAGCGCACGCGGGCGCTGGCTGCGCTGTTCGTCTTCGGCGCTGGCAGCCTTCTGCAGCTGGAAGCTGAATTCCAGCTCGGCCACGCGGCCGTCGATGCCGCGGACGTTCTCGGCGAACTTCACTTCGCCGACCAGGCCGTCGCGGGTGGCGTAGGCGAAGTCGTCCCACAGGTACTGGTCGCCGGACAGGTTGATCTGGGTGGTCAGGTGGCGGTAGCCCGGCGCCGAGATGAAGAAGTGGATGTGCGCCGGGCGCTGGCCGTGGCGGCCGAGCTGGTCCAGGCATTCCTGGGTCGGGCCCTGCGGGTCGCAGCCGTAGCCGCTGGGGACGATGCTGCGGGCGCGGTAGCGGCCCTCGGCGTCGGTGATGATGCGGCGGCGCAGGTTGTACTCGCTCTGGCTCTGGTCGAAGTAGGAGTAGTTGCCCTTGGTGTTGGCGTGCCACAGGTCGACGGTGGCGCCGGCGATGGGCTTGCCGTCCAGGTCCAGCACCTGGCCTTCGAGGAACATCACGGTGGCCACGCCGTCTTCGCTGCCGTCGTCCATGCGCGCCTCGCCCTCGACGATGGGCGCACCGGCCACGTACAGCGGGCCTTCGATGGTGCGCGGGGTGCCGCCGGTCTTGCCGATCTGCGCGTCCTTGGCGTCGTTGAGCAGGTCGATGAAGTGCTCGATGCCCAGGCCCGCCACCAGCAGGCCGGCTTCGCCGCGGCCGCCCAGGCGGTTCAGGTAGTCCACGGCGGTCCAGAATTCGTCGTCGGTGACTTCCAGGTCCTCGATGATCTTCGCGGTGTCCTGCAGCACGCGCAGGACGATCTGCTTAAGGCGCGGGCTGCCGTTGTCGTTGCCGTAGCCGGCGGCTTCTTCGAAGAACTTCTGGATCTCGGCAGTCTGGGAAATCTTCACGGTCATGATGTTCACCTCGTCTTGTTCTTATACAAGGGTTTCGTCGTTGGGGTTCAGGGCTCAGCGGTCATCGGCATGGATGGAGGACGGATGGCGGCAGAGCCCGTCGACCTCGATGTCCATGTAGGGGAACAGCGGCAGTTGCATCAGGGTGTCGTGCAGTTCCTCGACGCTGGCGACGTCGAAGACGCTGTAGTTGGCGTAGTGCCCGGCGATGCGCCACAGATGGCGCCACTTGCCCTCGCGCTGCAGGCGCTGGGCCAGTTCCTTCTCGTCGGCCTTGAGCTGGGCGGCGCGGGCCGGGTCCATGTCGACGGGCAGTTTCACCGTCATCTTCACGTGGAACAGCATGGGGCTTCTCCTCTCTCGAAATCAGGGGCAGCGGAATTCAGGGGCGGCGGAAGCGCTTGAGGCGCTCCTCGTCCAGGCTCAGGCCGAGGCCCGGGGCGTTGGGCACCAGCAGTTGGAAGTCGCGGTACACCGGCGGCTCGCTGACGATCTCCTCGGTCAGCAGCAGCGGGCCAAACAGTTCGGTGTGCCAGGTCAGCTGCTTGAGGGTGAGGAAGGCGTGGGCCGAGGCCAGGGTGCCGATGGCGCCTTCGAGCATGGTCCCGCCGTACAGGGCGATGCCGGCCGCCTCGGCGATCTGCGCGGTGCGCAGCACGGCGCGCGGGCCACCGTTCTTGGCGATCTTCAGGGCGAAGATGCTGGCGGCGCCGTCGGCGGCCAGGCTGAAGGCGTCCTCGACGCTCTCGATGGATTCGTCGGCCATGATCGGCGCCGGGCTGCGCAGGTTCAGGCGCACCTGGCCGGCGCGGTTGATCCGCGAGATGGGCTGCTCGACGAGGTCGATGCCGTTCTCGCCGAGCACCTGGCAGCCGCGGATGGCCTGGGATTCGTCCCAGTACTGGTTGACGTCCACGCGCACGCTGGCGCGCTCGCCCAGGGCGCGCTTGATCGCCACCACGTGCTTGAGGTCCTGCTCCAGCGCATGGGCGCCGATCTTCAGCTTGAAGATGCGGTGGCGGCGCAGGTCGAGCATGCGCTCGGCTTCCTCGATGTCGCGGGCGGTGTCGCCGCTGGCCAGCGTCCAGGCCACTTCCAGGCCGTCGCGCACGCGGCCGCCGAGCAGTTCGCTGACGGCCAGGCCCAGGCGCTTGCCCTGGGCGTCGAGCAGCGCGGTTTCCACCGCCGAGCGGGCGAAGGTGTTGCCCTTGATGGCCTTGTCCAGACGCTGCATGGCGGCGTTGATGTTGCAGGCGTCCTGGCCGATCAGCAGCGGCGCGAAGTGCGCCTCCAGGTTGGCCTTGATGCTTTCCGGGCTTTCGTTGCCATAGGCCAGGCCACCGATGGTGGTGGCCTCGCCGAGGCCCTCGATGCCGTCGCTGCAGCGCAGGCGCAGGATCACCAGGGTCTGCTGCTGCATGGTGTGCATCGCCAGCTTGTGCGGGCGGATGGTCGGCAGGTCGACGATGATCGCTTCGAGGCGTTCGATCAGGGCTTGGGTCATCTCGGGTTCCATATCACGCTAGGCTGCTTGTCGAGGCCCGGCCGTCTGGTGCGGCCGATACCTTCCAGGTCTTTTGTTGCACACCGAAGGATTGCGCCAGCGGTGGCGAGCAGTCCAATATCATTGCCCTCTCGTTCCATACCCTGGAGGTATCATGGAGCTTCGACACCTGCGGTACTTCCAGGCGGTCGCCGAAACCCTCAACTTCACCCGCGCCGCCGAGCGCCTGCACATCGCCCAGCCGCCGTTGAGCCGGCAGATCCAGCAGCTGGAGGAACTGCTCGGCGTCGAGCTGCTGGAACGCGGCCGGCCGCTGCGCCTGACCGAGGCCGGGCGCTTCTTCTACGAGCAGAGCGGCACCCTGCTGGAACAGCTGCAGAACATCTGCGACAACACCCGCCGCATCGGCCTGGGCCAGCGCCAGTGGCTGGGCATCGGCTTCGCGCCTTCGACGCTCTACGCGGTGCTGCCGGAGCTGATCCGCGAGCTGCGCGGCGACGCCGAGCTGGAGCTGGGCTTGCAGGAAATGACCACCCTGCAGCAGGTCGAGGCGCTGAAGAGCGGGCGCATCGACATCGGCTTCGGGCGCATGCGTTTCGACGACCCGGCCATCCACCAGCAGGTGCTGCGCGAGGACCCGCTGGTGGCGGTGCTGCCCACCGGGCACCCGCTGCTGGGCGCGCCGGTGAGCCTGCAGCGGCTGTCCCGCGAGCCCTTCGTGCTGTACCCGGCCAACCCGCGGCCGAGCTATGCCGACCACGTGCTGGCGCTGTTCGCCAACCACGGCCTGGGCATCCGCGTGGCGCAGTGGGCCAACGAGCTGCAGACCGCCATCGGCCTGGTCGCCGCCGGCCTGGGCGTGGCCCTGGTGCCGGCCTCGGTGCAGCAGCAGCACCGCCCGGACATCGGCTACGTCGCCGTGCTGGAACCCGAGGCGGTGTCGCCGATCGTCCTCAGCCGCCGCGCCGGCGATGTCAGCGCCATGGTCCAGCGCTGCCTGGCGCTGATCGAGCAGGTCAACCACTGAGCATGCCACTCAGAGCAGCCTCAGGGGCGCGTCGATGATCAGGCGGAACTCCTCCAGGTTGCCCTCGATCTGCCCCGCGCTGGCGCGGTGCCAGATGTAGCCGGTCGACAGGCCGACGCCGCGCAGCGGCCCGGATTGCACGGCGTAGCTGAACAGGCCGCCGACCTCGTAGTGGCTCTCGCCCTTCTGCCCCAGCACCGAGTTGTAGGCCGCGCGGGGACCGCCGTCGTAGCCGCTGCCGTCGATGCCCCAGCCCTTGACGTACCAGAACAGGCTCTTGAAGCCCGGCAGGCCGTAGGGCGTCCAGTCGGTGCCGTAGCTGACCTGGAAGGAGCGCTCGTTGGGCCCGTTGTAGTACGAGAGCATGGCGTTGGGCAGGTCGAAGGCGTTGGACTCGGCGGGAAAGTCGAAGTACTCGTCGCCGTCGATCTGCTGGAAGGCCAGCTTCAACGTGTGGTTGGCGTAGCCCGGCGCGACGCTCGCGCCATAGGCCCGCTGGCCGATGCGCCCGGCGTTCTCGCGGCCGCTGGAGCGGGTGTCGTAGAAGTCCAGGCGCAGGCCCAGGTCCAGCTCGCCCAGGCGGTAGCGCTGCGCCCAGCCGGCGTAGGTGCGGTCCCAGATGTCGTCGAAACGCGACAGGTAGAGGCTGGCCCGGCCCCGCTCGCCGAGGCGGTAGTCGCCGCCGGCATAGGCGATCCAGTCGCTTTCCACCAGGCGCGTGGCGAAGGTCAGGCTCAGGTCCTGGCTGCCGGCGCCGGTGCGCGGCGTGGCGCGCTGGAAGTGCCCGGCCTTGAAGGTCAGCCCGGGCAGGTCATGGCTCTCCAGCGAGAAGCCATCGAAGGAGGCCGGCAGGGTGCGGGTGTCGGCGTAGCTCATCACCGGCGTGCGGATCTGCTGGCGGCCGAGCTTCGCCTCGGTTTCGCCGGCTTTCAGCTTGAGCGCGGCGATGCCCACCTTGCCCCACTGGTCCACCACCTCGCCGTCGCGCTCCACCAGCAGGCGGGTGCTGCCGCCGGCCACCGCTTCGCGGCTGCGTTCCAGGGCCACCGCGCCGTACAGCGAGAAGTCCATGCCCAGGCCCTGCTCGCCCTGGCTGTAGCCGGACCGGTAGTCGAGCTTCAGGCCCTGCAGCCAGGCCACGCGGTCGCGCACCGGGCGCCCGCCCTCGTCGTCGGGCACCCGGAAGTAGCTGTCCTTGCGGGCGATTTCATGGGAATACCAGTGGCGGGTGTTCAGCACCAGCGAGCTATCTTCGAACAGGCGGCGCTCGTCGGCCAGGGCCAGTTCGGCGGTGAAGGGCGCCAGCAGCGCCAGGGGGCCGGCGAAGCGCCGGGCCCGGGTTTCGCTTATGTGCATCGGGTCATGCCTCTTCATTGTTGTTGTCGTCTGGCATGGGCGCTCAGACGGGCCCGGTCTGATAGGCGCGCGGCATCCGCGCCGCCGCCTCGATCACGGCGGCCACCTGGAAGCAGCGGTCCTCGCGGTAGTGGTCGGCGATGACCTGCACGCCGGCCGGCAGGCGCTCGCCCTGCAGGCCGCTGGGCACGCTGAGCGCCGGCAGGCCACTGAGCGCGACGCTCATCAGGATCGCCTGCTGGCGCATGATCTGTGCCATGGCCGCGCCGCCCTGGGCATCCAGGCCCCAGGGCAGCGGCGCGCTGGCGGACACCGGGGCGATCAGCGCGTCGTAGCGCTGGAACAGCGCGCGCCACTTCACCCGCAGGTTGTTGCGGGTGGCCAGCGCGACGACGTATTCGTCCAGGCCGGTCTCCGGCGTCGCCTCCAGCATGCCCTGCACGGCCGCCTGCAGCGCCTCGCTGCCCTCGCGCCGCATGACCGGCAGCAGTTGCAGGCGGATCTCGGTCATGACGATGCGCAGCCAGGTCTGGGTGGCCAGCTCGTGGTCCGGCAGGCTCACCGGCTCGACGCGGTAGCCGGCGTCCTCGAGCATCTTCGCCACCGCCGCCAGGTTGTCCCGCACCGAAGCGTCGAGGGGGATGCCGGGCAGTTCGTTGACCAGGCCGACCACCCGCTTCTCGCGCGCCTCGGGCGACGCCACGGGGCTCACCCAGTTGGGGTCGGCGCCGCCGCTGCTGGCCATCGCCAGGAAGGCCAGGCGCACGTCGGCCACGCTGCGCGCCAGCGGCCCCTGGGTGGCGATCTGCTGCCCGGCGAAGCCCAGGCCGAGCCCGGTGGGAATGCGCCCGACGCTGGGGCGCAGGCCGACCACGCCGCAGGCATAGGCCGGGTAGCGGATGGAGCCGGCGATGTCGTTGCCGTGGGCGATCGGGCACATGCCCGCGGCCACGGCCGAGGCTGCGCCGCCGCTGGAGCCGCCCGGGGTGATGTCGGCGCGCCAGGGGTTCAGCGTGCGGCCGTACAGCGGGCTTTCGGTGTACCAGCGGAAGGAGAACTCCGGCGTGCTGGTCAGGCCGATGATGACCGCGCCGTTGTCCAGCAGGTTCTGCACCACCGGGCTGTTGTCGGCGGCGATGTTGTCGCGGCGCGCCAGCAGCCCGTTGGTGTTGGGCTGGCCGGCGACGTTCTGGTTGACCTTGACGGTGACCGGCACCCCGTGCAACGGCGGCAGCGCGTCGCTCCCCCGCCTTTGGTCGGCGCGCTGCGCCGCGCGCAGGGCCTCGTCGCGCATCTCGTGGACCACCGCCTTGAGCCCGGGGTTGGCCTCGGCGATGCGCCCGAGGCAGCTTTCCACCGCCTCCCGGCTGCTGATGGCGCCGCTGGCGATGCCGGCGGCCAGCTCGCTGGCCTGCCATTGCCACAGCGGCGCATCCGGCAGCGCGAGCGCCGCCTGCCCTTGCTTCACGCTGGCGGCCAGCGCGTTCCTGCCGAGCAGCAAGCCGGCGGACAAGGCCGCGGCACCGGTCATGAAATCTCTGCGTTGCATGCTGTTCCCTCCTTGGCTCCCGTCAGCGCGGAAGCCTGCGGCGGGCGCCGGAGTGGCCGGCCCCGCCCTTGCGTTGTCGGTTCAGGCCCGGGCTTCGGCCAGGGGCGCGAGCACCCGCTCGCTGCGGCTGACCAGGTACATGGCCAGGGCCGCCAGCGCGCCGGGGATGGCGAAGGCCATGAAGTTCAGGTGCAGCGGCAGCTCGATGGCCAGCAGCGAGCCGCCCAGCAGCGGGCCGACGATGGCGCCGTTGCGGCCGATGCCCGAGGCCCAGCCAAGGCCCGTGGAGCGGATGGCCAGGCCGTAGAACTGCGCGGCGCTGGCGTAGAGCAGGATCTGCGTGCCGATGGTGGTGGCCCCGGCGATGCCGATCAGCAGGTAGAGCACCGGCATCGGCGTATTGAAGCCCAGCAGGGTGATGGAAACGGCGGCGGCGACGAAGAACAGCGCCACCACCCTGGGCAGGTTGAAGCGGTCGCCCAGCCAGCCGCCGAAGATGGCCCCGAACATGCCGCCGAAGTTCAGCGCCAGCAGGAACGACAGGCTCGAACCCAGGCTGTAGCCGGCGTTGGCCATCAGCTTCGGCAGCCAGGAGCTGAGCGCGTAGACCATCAGCAGGCAGCAGAAGAACGCCACCCAGAGCATCAGGGTGCGCAGCGCGCGGCCCTCGCGGAACAGCTCGAGCACCGGCGCGCCCTGCGGCTTACTCTCGCCCAGGTGCAGCTCGGCGGCGGCCTCCAGGGTGGTTTCCGGGGAGACGCGGCGGAGGATGGCGCGGGCCTGCTCGATGCGCCCCTGGCGCAGCAGGAAGCCTACCGACTCCGGCAGTTGCCAGAGGATCAGCGGCAGCATCAGCAGCGGCAGCAGCGCGGCGAAGAACATCGCCTCCCAGCCGAAGCGCGGCAGCATGTAGATGCCCACGCCGGCAGAGAGCATGCCGCCCAGGGAGTAGCCGCTGAACATCACCGCCACCAGGGTGCTGCGCAGTTTCTTCGGCGCGTATTCGTTCATCAGCGCCACCACGTTGGGCATCAGCCCGCCGATGCCGAGGCCGGCCATGAAGCGGCAGATGCCGAACTGCGTGGGGTTGCTGGCGAAGCCGTTGACCACGGTGAAGCCGGAGAAGAGCACGAAGCAGATGGCGATGCCCTTCTTGCGCCCGACCTTGTCGGCCAGCGGGCCGAAGAACAGCGCGCCGGCCATCATGCCGAACAGCGCGTAGCTGCCCAGGGCGCCGGCCTGCAGCGGGGTCAGGCCCCACTCCTTCATCAGCACCGGCAGCACCACGCCGTAGATGAACAGGTCGTAACCGTCGAAGATCAGCAGCAAGGCGCACCAGGCCATGACCATCCAGTGGAAGCGGCCGAAGCGCGCGTTGTCGATGACGTCGTGTACGTCGATTTTCCGCATGGCATCACTCTCTTTTTTGTTGTTGTGCGAGAAGCCGTTGGGGCCGCGTCGTGGGCGGTCCGTCTTTGCGTGGGATGGCGTTGGGCCGGAGGCGATATCCATCGCCTCGGGTGATGGGTATCGCTGCGCTCAACGCCATCCTACGGGTTGGTTCGGGTCGGGTTTTCAGCCCAGGTCGCCACCGCCTACCGGCAGGGTTACGCCGGTGATGTAGGAGGCTTCGTCGGAGGCCAGGAAGAGGATGGCGCCGACCTGTTCGTCGATGCTGCCGTAGCGCTTCATCAGGCTGCTGTTCACGGTCTGGTCGACGATCTGCTGGTACCAGACCTTCTCCTGCGCGCTCTGCTCGGCGGTGTTGCGCGGGATGCGCCGCGGCGGCGCCTCGGTGCCGCCCGGCGCGGTGGCATTCACTCGCACGCCGCGCTCGGCGGTCTCGAAGGCCAGGCAGGCGGTCAGCGCGTTCACCCCGCCCTTGGCCGCGCCGTAGGGCACGCGGTTGACGCCGCGGGTGGCGATGGAGGAGACGTTGACGATGGCCCCGGCGCCCTGCTCCAACATCGGCACCAGGGCAGCGCGGCAGCACCATAGGGTGGGGAACAGCGAGCGCCGCACCTCGGCCTCGATCTCGTGCTCGGCGTAGTGCTCGAAGGGCTTGGCCCAGATGGTGCCGCCGACATTGTTGACCAGGATGTCCAGGCGGCCGAAGCGTTGCACGGCTTCGTTGACCACGCGCTGGGCTCCGGCGAATTGCTCCAGGTCGGCGGTGAGGGTCAACACTTCGGCGTGTTGGCCGAGTTCGTCCTGCAGTTCGTGGACCAGCTCGGAGCGGTCCACGGCGACCAGGCGGGCGCCCTCTTGCGCCAGGCGCTCGGCGACGCGGCGGCCGATGCCCTGGGCGGCGCCGGTGACCAGGGCGACTTTGTGGGGGAATCTGTTCATGGGTACCTCGGTTGGGGTTGCGTCCTGGGAGGTGGGTGCGGGTCCGGCTGCCCTCTCCCCCCGCCCTCTCCCTGAAGGGAGAGGGAGCTATTCGTGCTCCCCGGCTGAGCTCGATGCTCGGGCCAATATCGGTGCTTCGTGATAGCCGGCTAACATCGAATTCCGCCGCGGTACGGACGGTCCCCTCTCCCTTCAGGGAGAGGGTTAGGGAGAGGGGCTCTTAGCCACCCGTTCAAGCCGCACTCGCCGCAAACTTCTCGTAGTAGAAATTCGCCGGCGTAATCCCCTGCTCGCGGATGTACGCGCTCACCGCCTCGACCATCGGCGGCGGGCCGCACAGGTAGATGTCCACCTCGCCTTCGTTGAGATGCGCAGGCGTGATGTGCTGGGTGACGTAGCCCTTGTGCGGGTAGCTGCTCTCGGGGTTGGCCACGCAGGCGCTGAAGCTGAAGTTGGGGATGCGCGCGGCGAAGGCTTCGAGCTTGTCCAGCTCCACCAGGTCGAAGTCGTTGGTCACCCCGTAGATCAGGTGCAGCGGGTGTTCGCTGCCCTGCTCGGCGATCTTCTCCAGCATCGCGGTGAAGGGCGCCAGGCCCGTGCCGCCGGCCAGCAGCAGCAAGGGCCGCCTGATGTCGCGCAGGTAGAAGCTGCCCAGCGGGCCGGCCAGTTCCAGGCTGTCGCCGGCCTTGGCCAGGCTGGTGAGGAAGCTGCTCATCAGCCCGCCGGGCACGTTGCGGATCAGGAAGCTGACCTCGCCGTCCTTTTGCAGCGAGCTGAAGGAATAGGCGCGGCTCTGGCCGCTGCCCGGCACCTGCAGGTTGACGTACTGCCCCGGCAGGAAGGCCAGCTTGCTCAGGGACTCGCCCTTGACCGACAAGGCGATGGTGCTCTCGGACAGCTGGCGCACCTCGCTGATGGCGGCCTGGTAGCTGGCCTGCTGGGTCTTGCAGACATCCGAGGACGCCGGCACGCGCACCACGCAGTCGCTTTCGGCGCGCATCTGGCAGGTCAGCACGTAGCCTTGCTCGGCTTCTTCCTCGCTCAGCGCGTCCTCGATGTAGTCCTGGCCCAGGTCGTAGCGGCCGGCTTCGGCGAAGCACTTGCAGGTGCCGCAGGCGCCGTCGCGGCAGTCCAGCGGGATGTTCACGCCCTGGCGATAGGCCGCGTCGGCGACGGTTTCGTCGGGGTTGGCGTCGATGAAGCGGGTGACGCCGTCTTCGAAGTTCAGTGCGATCGAATAGCTCATGGCGGCCACCTCAGATGTGGTAGATGTCGATGACCTGGCGGACGTAGTCGTTCTTCAGCACC
This sequence comes from Pseudomonas citronellolis, assembly GCF_001586155.1. NCBI lineage: Bacteria > Pseudomonadati > Pseudomonadota > Gammaproteobacteria > Pseudomonadales > Pseudomonadaceae > Pseudomonas > Pseudomonas citronellolis. The sequence goes on along the minus strand of NZ_CP014158.1, from coordinate 2,529,271 downwards.
ACCTTCTTCGCCTTGATCAGCGGGTTCTCGCCGCGCAGGTCGATAGCGTAGAAGCTGGTGCCGAAGTAGCTGTCGGTGGTCTTGTAGCGGAAGCTCAGGGTGTGCCAGTTGAAGCGCACCTGGCAGATACCGTCTTCCTCGCCCAGCACTTCGATGTTGCTGATGTTGTGCGAGGTGCGGGTGTCCGGCATGGTCGCGCTGGAGCGTTCGGTCTTGATGCGGAACACGCGGTCTTCCAGGCCGCCGCGGCTGCCGTACCAGATCAGCGAGATTTCCCGCTGCGGGTCCTGGGTCAGTTCGTCGCGGTCGTCCCAGGCCGGCATCCAGAAGGTCGCGTCGGCGGCGTACAGCTCCAGCCAGGCATCCCAGTCCTTGTCGTCGAGGTAGCGGGCTTCGCGGTAGAGGAAGTCGCGGATGCTTTCGTAGCGGCTCATCACACGGCCTCCTCGAGCGGAATGCGCCTGGCTTCTTCGGCGGCCAGGGCTTCGCTCATCGCCTGCAGCCAGTACTTGTGCTGCAGCACGAACAGGCCTTCGTCCTCGGTGCGCACGCCGGAGAGCTGCGGGTGCAGGTCGATTTCCTGCGCGGCGGCATCGGCGCCGTCGATCCAGTGCGCGGCCCCGCGGGACATGTCGTTCCAGCCTTCGGCGCTGCCCTGGTAGGCCTGCTGGCAGGAGCGGAACTCCTCCAGGTCGTCCGGGGTGGCCATGCCGCTGACGTTGAAGAAGTCCTCGTACTGGCGGATGCGCTGGGCGCGGGCCTCGGCACTCTCGCCCTTGGGCGCGATGCAGTAGATGGTGATCTCGGTGCGGTTGACGTCGATCGGCCGGGCGATGCGGATCTGCGAGCTGAACTGGTCCATCAGGTAGACGTTGGGGTACAGACAGAGGTTGCGCGAGTTCTGGATCATCCAATCGGCGCGGGCCTGGCCGAAGTCGGCGGCGAGTTGCTCGCGGCGCTCGAAGGCCGGGCGGTCCTCGGGGTTGGCCCAGCGCGTCCAGAGCAGCATGTGGCCATGCTCGAAGGAGTAGAAGCCGCCGCCGTGCTTGGCCCAGCCGCCGGCGCTCATGGTCTTCACTTCCTCGCCGGCCTCGCGCTGCTTGCGCTGGTTCTGGGTGGCGGCGTAGTTCCAGTGCACGGAGCTGACGTGGTAGCCGTCGGCGCCGTTCTCGGCGGTGAGCTTCCAGTTGCCTTCGTAGATGTAGCTGGAGGAGCCGCGCAGCACTTCCAGGCCCTCGGGGGACTGGTCGACGATCATGTCGATGATCTTCGCCGACTCGCCCAGGTGCTCCACCAGCGGGCGCACGTCGGGGTTGAGGCTGCCGAAGAGGAAGCCGCGGTAGGACTCGAAGCGGGCGACCTTGGTCAGGTCGTGGGAGCCTTCGCAGTTGAAGCTCGACGGGTAGCCGGCCTCGGCCGGGTCCTTGACCTTGAGCAGTTTGCCGGAGTTGTTGAAGGTCCAGCCGTGGAACGGGCAGGTGTAGCTGGAGCGGTTGCCCGACTTGTGCCGGCAGAGCATGGCGCCCTTGTGGCTGCAGGCGTTGAGGAAGGCGTTGAGCACGCCGTCCTTGTTGCGCGCGATGAAGATCGACTGGCGACCGATCATGGTGGTCAGGAAGTCGTTCTTCTCGGGAATCTGGCTTTCGTGGGCGAGGTAGACCCAGTTGCCTTCGAAGATGTGCTTCATCTCCAGTTCGAACAGGCGCGGGTCGGTGAACATTTCGCGCTTGCAGCGGTAGACGCCCTTGGCGGGGTCTTCTTCGAGCAGGGAACGCAAGTAGTCGATACCCAGGGTCATGGCCGGGGCCTCCGTTGTTATTGTTCAGGCAGGCTCAGGTTAGGGCTGGGTGGGCGGGGGCAATATCCGCTTTGTGCAGAGCGTTATCCGGTTTTTGCAGGCGGGGTTGCGGGGTGTTTCGGGGGGCTTGCGGGGGCGCGCGGAGATTTCCCTGGAAATCCGCAGGGCATGAGCGAGCGTGGCTTTTCGTAGGATGGCGTTGAGCTTGCGAAACCCATGCGGTTGCGGTGATGGGTATCGCTTTGCTCAACGCCATCCTACGAAAAGCACTCCGGTGCAGGGCGCATAACCGTTCGCGGTTATCCGCCGTGGGCGTTATGCGCCCTACGCAGAGGGTCAGGAATGTGCGGGTCGCCCGGGCTCAGCCGCGGCGCTTGAGGGTTTCCGAGGGCAGTTCGCCGAACTGCTGACGGTAGCTTTCGGAGAAGCGCCCCAGGTGCAGGAAGCCGTAGTCCAGCGCCAGTTCGGTGACGCTGCGCACGTTGCAGCTGGGGTCGGCTAGGCAGGCGTGGATGCGTTCGAGCTTGCGCCGGCGGATGTACTGGCGCGGGGTGCTGCTGGCGTGGCGTTCGAACAGGGCGTAGAGCGAGCGCAGGCTCATCTTCGCCTGGCGGGCCAGTTCCTCGATGTCGATGTCCTGCCGCAGGTTGCGCCCTATATAGTCGTCGATGCGCTCGAAGCAGGCCATGGGCGCGGCCAGGCATTCGCGGCTGACGTTGGTCTGCAGCAGGGTCAGCAGCTTGCTGGCGACGATCTGCTGGTAGTGCTCCTCGATGCGCGGCAGGCGCTGGCTGGATTCGGCTTCCATGCAGACCATGCCCAGCAGGTTGACGAAGCCTTCCAGTTCGCCCAGGCGGTAGCGGCTCTCGGTGAAGCGCGGGCCCTGGCGCGGGTGGGCCCAGCGCTGTTCGGCGCAGATGCCTTCGAGCACCGCGGTGGGGATCTTGATGATGAATTTCTCGCAGTCGTCCGAGTAGGTCAGGTCGACCGGGTCGTCCGGGTTGATCAGCAGCAGTTCGCCGGGCTCCAGGTAGTGCTCCCGACCCTGGCCGCGCCACAGGCAGTGGCCGTGCAGCAGCACCTGCAGGTGGTAGATGGTCTCCAGCGCCGGCGAGGTGACGCGCACGGCGGCGCCGTAGCGGATGCGGCAGAGGTCGAGGCTGGCGAACTTGCGGTGGTTGAGGCTGGCCTCGGGGCGGCCGTGGGCGGGCATGCGCAGGGCGTGGTTGCCGACGTGCTGGTTGACGTAGCCGGACACCGCGTAGGGGTCGGCTCGCTCGAATACCCGGCTGCGCTCGCTCAGCAGGTTCTGCATACAGGCACTCACTCTTTGTTGTTGTCGTCCGCGCTCTTCGTCGCGGCTCGTGCCCGTCCAGTCTATGCCGGGGCCGGGATGGCGGGGCCCGGCAGAGATGGACGGTCGTGCGGGCCACCCCGGATCGGGGACGGCTGGCCCGCCTGCCGTCCGGCCACCCTAAAGGCCGGAAGGCGGGCGGCGCAATTCGACCTGTGGCGCAGTGTTCGCTTATCGCACGCTTTCGCCCCGGCTCATTGCCAGCAGCTGCTGGCCGTGCCGGTGCCGGTGGCGCCGCGGGTGCCGGCCTGGTCGAGGGTGAGCGTCAGGCATTCGCTGTCCCTGGCCTGGCTGCCGGTGGCCGTGGCGGTCAGGGTGTAGGTCGAGGCGCTGACGTTGGAGATGGCCAGGCCGTAGTACTGCAGGCCGGCGACGTAGCTGGTCATGTTCAGCGCCGCGGCGCTGCTGGCGTAGCTGTTGTTCTGCGCGAAGTAGCGCTCCTGCCGCGCCGCGGCCTCGCTGAGCAGCGCCTGGCCTTCGGCGCGGTGGCTGCGCAGCACGTACTTCTGGTAGCTGGGCAGCGCGATGGCCGCGAGTATCGCCAGGATGACCACGACGATCATCATTTCTATCAGGGTGAAGCCGCGGCTTCGCTGTGCAGGTTTCATCGCTGGCCCTTTCAGTTGGAATCGCTCGGCAGTACCTGCCAGCTGCGCCGGCCGCTGACCGTGCCGGTGTTGGTGGCCACGCCGTCGAGGGTATTTTCGGAGTTGCCCCAGGTGTAGCCGCCGGACAGGGTGATGTCGCCGCCGTCGGTGACGAAGCCGGATATCGACTCGTAGGTGCCGTCGCTGTTCAGGTCGAAGACGTTGTAGTCGGTCTTGCCGCCGCTCTCCGGGTCCACCGCGTAGACGGTGCCGGACAACCCCGCGGCGCAGGTGCCGGTCTGCGGCGTGGAGCTGGCGAAGATCAGGCTGGAGCCGTACAGCGTCATGTCGTAGATCAGCCGCTCGCCAGTGCGCGGGAAGTCGAAGTACCAGCCCCAGGTGGCGACGTTGGCGTCGGCGGTGTTGCCGCTGCTGTCGTACCAGGCGACGTCGCTCTCGCTCAGGGTATAGGTGGTGGTGCCGTCGGTGGTGCCGGCGGTCAGCGTCTGCTGTTGCAGGTCGCTGCGCGTCCTGGCCGCGGTCAGCGAGGCGCTGGTGGCCTCGCCGGCGGTCTTGCGGTCCCAGATGCCGTAGACGCTCTGGGTGGCGGTGGAGGTCTTGTCCGAGGTGGTCAGGTAGCGGCCAGTGCCGAAGGCGACGATGTAGCCGGTGCCGCTGGGGTGTTCGACCAGGCTCGGCGCCGCGGTGATCGGCTGGCGCACGTTGCTGGCGTTGCGCGCCACGTACAGCGGGTTGCCGCCGAAGGCCACGGCGAATTTGGCGTCGGCGGCGCTGGCGGTGAGCGGGCTGCTGGCGCTGGTGTCGATCAGGTCGAAGCGCCAGAGGTCGCCCAGCAGGTCGCCGGCGTAGGCGTAGTCGGCGATGCCGTCGCTGTTCACGTCGGCTACGTAGAGCCGCGACAGGCCGTTGGCCAGGCTGTCGAGCGCGCCAGTGTCGGTGGTGGTCAGGCTGGGGGTGGCGGTGATCTTCTTCAGCAGGGCGCCGCTCTGGATGTCGATGATCAGCAGCGAGGCGCTGTTGCTGCCGCTTTCGTAGCCGTTGGGCACCAGGGCCACCCACTTGCCGTCGTGCAGGCGGGCGATGCTGGGCTTGGCGGCGGTGTAGCCGAGGCTGGCGTCGTTGTCGCTGGTGAACTCCCAGAGCAGGCTCGGCGAGGCCGGGTCGGTGATGTCCAAGGCGAACACCTCGCGGCCGCCGGCGCCGAGGCTGCCGAGCAGCACCTTGTGCCAGGCCGAGCCGTAGTAGACGTCGGCCACCACCGGGGTGCCGTCGACGAAGTAGCGGTGCTCGGTGCCTTCGTCCTGGCCGTAGTCGCTGGCGGTGAGGATGTTCAGGTTGGCGATCACCGCGCTGGGGATGAAGGCGAACAGCTCGGCCCCGGTGCTGGCGTTGAAGGCGTGCAACATGCCGTCGTTGGCGCCGACGTAGACCGCCGCCGGCTTGGCGGCCTGCTCGCTGGCGTAGGCGGCGTAGCTGGTGCTGCCTTCCAGGGCGTCGGCCCGTGCGGTGATGTAGTCGGCGCCGCTGACCAGCACCGGCGAGGAGTTGACGATGTCGCCGAGCAGCGAGGAACGGCTGCGGAAGCTGGTGTTGCTGCCGCGCAGGAAGTCCACGCGGGTCGAGCCCTTGCTGTCGACCACGCCGGCGGCGGTGCGGTTGAGCGCGGTCTGCTGGGCGCTGCTGAGGTTGGCCCAGGTGAACGAGGTCAGGCTGCCGTTCTTGGCGAAGTAGATGTTGCGGCTGCTGGGCAACTGCGCCGAGGCCTTCCACAGGGTGGTAGTGGTCGTGCTGGTGGCGCCGCTGCTGGAGGTGGTCTTGATCTTCTGCTTCTTGATCAGGTCGCCGGTCCAGTCGCTGGAGCTGAAGTTGGTGCTGTAGACGTAGTCGCCGTCGTCCAGCGACTGCGAGTCCACCGCCACCGCGGTGACCGACGCGTTGAGCTGGAGGATGTCGTCGAAGGCCGACTTCAGCTGGCTGGCCAGCTTGCTCGGGTTGCTCACCAGGAAGTAGTTGTCCGGGGTGCCGTCGCCGTCGGTATCCCAGGTGCTGAGGTCGCTCTTGCCGTACTTGGCGGCGTACCACAGGGGGTCCTGCAGGGTGGTGACGGCGGTGGAGCTGCTGGCGGTGAAGTAGCGGGTGTGCGAGGAGCCGGCGCTCAGCGCCTTGTTCCCGCCCGAGCGCCCGGGCAGCCGCGAACAGCTGTTGGTGTTGCTCACGCAGCCGCCGGCATCGGTGCCCTCGGGCGTGTCGAACTTGAAGCGCGTTGGTGTAGAACTCGCCGTGCCGCTGGTCCCCCCCACGCCACCGGCAACCTCCAGGTAGATGCCATCCTTGGTGGTACCGGCAATGGTGTAGCCCATGTGCGACTCGGAACCGGATACCGAATACTCGTTTTCGCTGGTGACCGACACGCGCCCGTCGGCGCCCAGTTGGACGGTGTAAAGGATGATGGAGTCCATGTCGAAGTCGGCGTTCTGCCCGGCGTCGTCGTACACCACGCGGAACTTGTAGTAGGGCCGCCCGCCATTGATCGACGAGTCCAGGTTGGCGCTGGAGGTATTGGCCATGCTGTCGATATAGAAGCCGGTGATCTGCATCACAATGCCGCTGGAATCGGCCACCATCCCGTAGGGCTTGAAGGTCACGGTACTGGAGTTCACCGGCACCTGGATGTTCGGCAACGTCGAAGACAACGCCACGGAGAACGACTGCACCGGGTGCGAACCGGTGGCGGAGAGGCCGTTCTGGCTGCCGAAATAAGTGACTGCGGCGGTGCTATAGCTACCCTGCCGGGTAGGCTCCTCGGGCAGCCCGCGAATGGTCGAGAAGCTGCTGGCGGTCTTCGCCGTCGGTGCGGAATCGCTGGTGCTGCCGGACTGGCCGATGTTCACCGAAACGCTCTTGCCGATCTCCGCGTTCCAGAGCGTCGCGCCTATTTTGCTGAAGTCGAAGGTAAAGCCGTTGATCTTTTCCGAGGGGATCGGACTGCTACCCAGGGTGCCGCCGGGCACGTCGGAGTCGTAGCTGGGGTTCACGTCGCTGACCAGCGTCATATAGGGCTTGGTGCAGTACGGATAGGTGTTGTACGGGTTGCTCCAACTACTCAGGCTGGTCAGCCCCAGGCTGGTGTCCTTGCTGCCGGACGCATAGGACGAGAACGGCGTCAGGCCCGCGTAGTAGCGCAACGCCTCATAGGCCATTTCCCCCAGGGGGTTGCCCCAGTCGAGGCAGTCGCCGTTGGAGAACGTCGCCTTATAGGCGCTGCTGCAGACGTCGGTGTAGATCAGGCGGTCAAGGTTGGCGACGATGCCACTGCCGTCGACGTAGGTACGTTTGCTGTTGTTGTTGGACGCGCTACTGGTAAGGAACCGTCCGGAACTGTCGTACTCGCTGGTGAAACTGCTGGTGGGCGCCCGGCGCAGGGCGCCGCCCTGCAGGTTGTTGGTGTAGGTGCCAGTGAGCAGGCCGAAGTACATCTTGTTCGAGGCGGCATAGTCATGCAGCAGGCCTGTGGGCTTGTTGCTGCTGCCATAAGCGGTGCAATTGCTTTCCAGCAGCCCGCTGACGCAAACCTTCACCCGTACCGTCAGGTCGTACTGTGGCGTGATGCTGGTGTCGGTGCGGCTGGTGTCGGCACTGGTGATGGCGTTGGTGCCCTGGGCCACCTCCCGCGACACCCAGCCCCAGATGCGGTAGTTGTTACTGCCCTGCTGGGTGCTGTTGATGATGCGCAGCTTGGGCACTGCGCCGTCGGTGTAGCTGGTGATGGTGTTGCCGCTGCTCGGCCGGGAGGTGTTAGCGAAGAGGATGTACTTGCCGTTGCTGGGTGCGGTGAGGGGCGAGTAGTCGGCGATGTTATAGCCGTCGCGGGCAACGCTCAGGTACTCCTTGCCCCAGGTGTGGGCATCGTTGGGGATGAACTGGCGCTCCAGTACGGTGCTGCTGGTGGTGTCCTCGTAGCGATAGCCGCCGTAGAGCACCTTGCGCAGCACGTCGATGCGCGACATGGTCAGGTAGTTGAGGAAGTCGCCGCTCCACTTCCCGCTGCACTTCTTGGTGCTGGTTGTGGATGCAGGAACGAACACACCGTTGCTGTCGTCGTAGGAATAGCACTTGTACGAGTCGAAATAGCCGGTGTAGTCGATGCTCGGTTTGTAGTAGATGTCCAGTTGGCCGTCGCCGTCGATGTCCGAGGCGTCGTTGTAGGCCGGGAAGTAGAGCTTCTGGTCGCGGCCGACCACCAGCATGTTCATCGGCGGGGCGATGTTGCTGACGAACAGCGGCGTCTGCGCCAGCACCGAGGCCCGGGCGCCGGCGCACAGCAGGCAGGACAGCAGGCAGGACAGCAGGAACAGCGCCAGCATGCGCAGCGGTTTCATGGCGGGGAGCCTCCTTGCGGGCCTCATGGGATCACCAGCGCGGTGCTGGAGCGCAGGCACAGGGTATTGGCGGCGCAGCCGGTGCTGGCGCTGTCCTTGTAGGCCTGGGCGTTGACTTCGTAGTAATAGGTGCAGCCGGACTGGCCCTTGGACAGGTAGGCGTTGGCGCTGCCGCCGGAGCCGCCCTTGCAGCTGTTGCCGATGTAGCGCAGGTACCAGCGCGCGTTGCGCGGCAGGCTGGTGGCGCCGTCCAGCCCGGTGTAGGCCGTGGCGCCGGAGAAGTCCGCGGCATAGCTGCTGGCCAGGCCGGTGTAGCAGGGGCTGGACGACGAGCAGGCCTCCAGCGCGCGGCTGCTCTGGCTCACCCTGCCCTCGCCTTCGCGCAGGGCCGACTCGGCGGCGCTGGTCAGCCGCTGCAGCTCCAGGCGGTTGCCGGTCATCCGCCCTTCCAGCTGCATCTCGCGCATGCCGCCGACCGCCAGCAGGGTCAGCACCAGCAGCATCACCAGGGCGACGAACAGCACGGCGCCGCGCTGCCGCCCGTGCACGGAAATAGTCATGGCATCAGGTTCCTCAACATGCTGCTGCCGCTGACGATGCGCCGCAGGGTGCCGTCGCCGTCGGTGCAGGCGCTGCCGCCGCTCAGGGTCGTCCAGTTGGCGCAGGTGGTGGTGCTCATACCGCCGGTCAGGTTGCTCTCGCTGCTGGCTAGCAGCAGCGTGTAGCGCAGGCTGCGCACGGTCTGCGCGCTGCCCGGGCTGGCGACGTACCTGGCGACCTGGCGGGCGTTCTCGTCGGTGCCGGTGTCCACGCCGTAGTCGAAGTGCACCGCCGCCACGTTGTCGGCCAGCACGCTGCCGTTGCAGCTGAGCTGGCCGCTGGTCAGGCCGATCTTCTCCACCACGTCGTTGCTCGGGCTGAAGGTCGCGTAGGGCGTGGTCAGCCCCGGCAGGCTGGCCAGGGAGGCGCCGGTGCAGTCGGTGTCGGCGGCGTCGCGCGGCTGGTAGCGCAGGCACAGGGTGTTGGCGTCCACCCGCACCAGCGCCTGGCCGGCGGCGAAGCTGCAGCCGTTCTTGCTCTGCGCCGGGAAGGCGGTGCTCATGCGCGCCGACGGCTGGCGCCGGTAGCCGGCCCGGGACAGGCGCGCGTCCAGTACCTGCTGCAGGTAGCGGGCGTTGTCGAGGTTCTCGGACTGGCCGGCGAAGTAGCGGGTGCGGGTGCTGCCGTCGAGGTACATCTGGGTGACGCCCAGTATCAGGAACAGGCCGAGGGTCATGGCCACCATCAGCTCGACCAGCGAGAGGCCGGCCTGGCGGCGGGAATGGGCGGGCATTCAGGGCTCCTCGCGCAGCACGTAGTGGCAGATGGTCGGGTCGCTGCCGGGGCTGGCCTCCAGGCACTCGCCGGACTTCACCCGCCAGGCCAGCTGGATTTCGATGGCCGAGCCGGTGCCGCTGCAGGTGCTGGCGCCGTTGCTGCGGCAGATGTGGAAGTCGCTGCTCATCAGGCTGGCGGCATCGGGCAGCGCCTGCTGCACCCGCTGCGCCCAGCAGCCCAGGCGCTGCGAGGCGCTCAGCGAAGCGAGCGAGGCACAACTGCTCGGTGCTGCGGGGAAGGCTCTGCCGGTGGCCTTGTAGTAGTCGGAGCTGGCCGGCGGGGTCAGCGGCGTGCCGGCGTCCTGGGTGGAATAGAGGTCGGTGCGGATGGTCTCCATCAGCTCGTCGGCCAGCGCCGCCGCCGTGCCGCGCACCGCCATGTCCTGGGAATAGGCGATCGCCCTGCCCTGCATGGCGAGCATGCCCAGCACGCCGACGCAGATCACCAGCAGCGCCACCAGCACTTCGATCAGGCTGAAGCCGGCCAGGCCACGGCGCGTCATTGGCTGCTCCCCGAGCCAAAGCTCATGTAGCCCGAAGCGGCGACCTTGATGCTGTAGCTGCTGCCGCTCTTGCTGCCGCTGAGGCTCAGGCTGGCCACCGCGGCGCTGCCGTCGGCATGGAAGGTCAGTGCGCTGACGCTGCTGCTGATACCGATGCTGGTGGGCAGGCTGAGGCGCTGCGACACCAGGCTGGAATCGAGCGAGGCGCAACTGCCGGCGCGCACCAGCAGCCACTCGTAGGCGCTGCCGTTCTGGCACAGGCTGGTGGCGGTGCGCGTGCTCACGGCATCGGCGCGGGCGGCCTGGAGCAGACGATAGAGCGCCGAGGCGGAGGACTTCACCCGGCTGGACTCGATCAGCGAACCGAAGGCCGGCACGGCGATGCTGGCAAAGATCGCCACCAGGGCGACTACCACCATCAACTCGATCAGGGTGAAGGCACGCTGACCGCCGGCCCCCTCCCTGGGTACAGGTCTGCGCGGGTGAATGACAAAGCTCATGGCCCGAACCGCTCGAACGACAGTTGCGTGAAACCCCGGCCGAGGGCCGGGATGCGATGGGCCTATTGTCGAGCCGGCGTTAGCGGCGGGATGTGTCCTTAATTTTTCATCGGCGATACATTCGCTACCGCTCGCAGGTGGGGGGTGACCGCTCGTCTGTTGTCGTTTTTCGGGGCGGCTCTTCGTAGGAGCGAGCTTGCTCGCGAAGGGGGTTTGCCGGGGCTGACGACCGCATGGGTTTCGCCAAGGCTCAACCCATCCTACGAAAAGCGCCTCGGCGCAGCCGGCAAGACAGTCGCCCCTGCGACGGAGCCGCCCGGGAGCGTAGGGCGAATAACCGTTCGCGGTTATCCGCCGATACACCGAGGCCATGACCAACGCCCGGACCAACCCTGGAGTCTCTGGGAGTCAAGGCCAAACGGCGGATAACGCCTTAGGCGTTATGCGCCCTACGGGTGGGGAAACACCGTCGTAGGATGGGTTGAGCGAAGCGATACCCATCACCACGACCGAATGGGTTTCGCCAAGGCTCAACCCATCCTACGAAAAGCGCCTCGGCGCAGCCGGCAAGACAGTCGCTCCTGCGACGGAGCCTCCCGGGAGCGTAGGGCGAATAACCGTTCGCGGTTATCCGCCGATACACCGAGGCCACGACCAACGCCCGGACCAACCCTGGAGTCTCTGGGAGTCAAGGCCAAACGGCGGATAACGCCTTAGGCGTTATCCGCCCTACGGGTGGCGGAACACCGTCGTAGGATGGGTTGAGCGAAGCGATACCCATCATCACCACCGCCGCGCTGGCGATCGCGGCCGTCACTCATTGTTGTTATTCGATGCCCTCGCGGGCGGACGGCCCACAGTACGAATTGCCTGTCAGAGCTTCAATTCGATAATCGCCATTGCGGGCGGTTATCGACCACAACCCTGGTGCTCAGTGGAACAGCCGCGTGCTCAGCTCCCGGCTGGCCTCCAGCAGCACCGGCAGGAAGCGCGTCTCCAGCTCCTGGCGCGACACCCGGCCGACGTGGGTGCCGACGTTCAGCGCCGCCAGCACTTGGCCGGCGGAATCCTTCAGCGGCACCGCCACCGAGCGCAGGCCCATCTCCAGCTCCTGGTCGATGATCACCCAGCCCTGCCGGCGGATCTCGGCGATGCTCGCGCGCAGGCCCTCCGGGGTACACACCGTGCGGCTGGTCTTCACCTGCAGGTCGGCGTGGGCCAGGTAGTCCTCCAGGGCCTGGTCGTCGAGCCCGGCCAGGAGGATGCGGCCCATGGACGTGCAGTAGGCCGGCAGCCGGCTGCCTACGCTGAGGTCTACCGAGATCAGCCGTTGCGGCGTGGCCGAGCGGGCGATGTAGAGAATCTCGTCGCCCTCCAGGGTGGCCATGGAGCAGGCCTCGCGCAGTTGCTCGCTGACGCGGTCCAGCAGCGGCTGCGCGGTGACCGCCAGCGGCGTCGAGGACAGGTAGGCGTGGCCGAGGGTCAGCACCTTGGGCAGCAGCGAATAGGTGCGCCCGTCGGTGGTCACGTAGCCCAGCTTCATCAGCGTGTGCAGGCAACGGCGCACGGCAGCGCGGGGAATCTCGGTGCGGTGGCTGACCTGGGCGATGGTCAGGTGGCGCTTGCGCTCCTGGAACGCATGGATCACCGCCAGGCCGCGGGCCAGCGAGGTCATGAAGTTGGGGTCGCCGGTGAAGGCCTCGATGCGCTTGGCCGGCGAAGCGACGATGGGCGGGGCCAGGGTGGCCTGGCTGGCGGAATGTTCGTCGGTCATGGCGAGGTCCTGTTGGCGGCGGATTCGGCCGATTATCGAAGCGTCGGGCGATAATCGCAAATGAAATGGGGCGATAATCGCCCACACCTACAGAGGGGCAGTCCAGGCCGAGCCCGAGGTGGGTCATGCCAAGGTCAGGCGGCGGATAACCGCGAACGGTTATTCGCCCTACGTCATGATCGACCTGTGCGCCGATACACCAGGCACACCCGCCCAGCCGAAGCCGGGCCCGCTTCCCCTACAACGGCTCCAGCTTCAACTGCCGCAAGCGGCTCAGGGTCCGCCCGAAATCGATGGCGGTGCCACCTTCGGCCAGGCGCTCCAGCGACACGCTGGCGAACAGCTGCAGGCGCAGCTGGCGGTCGTAGGCGATGTCGATGAAGTTGAGGAAGCGCATGCTCACGTCCGGCGGGTAGTCGCCCAGCGGGCCCAGGCCGCTGACCGCCATGCGCGGGAAGTGCTCGATCAGCCACAGGTAGTCGGCCGCCGAGCGCGGGCGTTCGAACAGCTCGCTGAAGTCGAGCCAGGCGCGGCCCTCCTCCAGGGCGTGGATGCGCAGCGGGTGGTGGTTGACGTCCAGCACCTGGTCGAACTGCGCCTGCTCGTCCAGGCCCAGGCGCTGGCCGATCAGATCCAGGTCGTCGGCGCGCGCCGGCCACAGGTAGCTGCCCCAGTTCTCCAGGGGCGTGGCGCGCAGGCGGTAGTCCTCGCCGCCGTCCAGCGGCACCACGTCGAAGCGCTTCTCGATCAGCTCGATGGCCGGGCGGAAGCGCTCGCGGTACAGCGGGTTGGGGCACAGGCCGTCAGGCTCGTAGTTGGAGGTGCAGACCATGCCCACGCCCTCCTCCACCAGCACCTTGAGCATGCGCCCGAGCAGCATGGCGTCGCCGATGTCGTGCACGTGGAACTCGTCGAAGCACAGCAGCCGAGTCTGCGCGGCTATGTCGCGGGCGGCCCGCGCCAGCGGGTCAGCCTGGCCGGCGAAGGCCATCATGCGTTGCTGCAGCTCCTGCAGGAAGGCGTGGAAGTGCACGCGGCGCTTGGCCTGCAGCGGCGCCGCGGCATAGAAGCAGTCCATCACGAAGCTCTTGCCGCGGCCGACGCTGCCCCACAGGTACACGCCCGCGGGCGGCTTGCGCAGCCAGGAGCGGCGGCCGCCGAGGAAGCCGTCCAGCCAGTCGGCCAGGTGCTCGATGGCCGACTGCTGCGAGCCGTCGGCGCTGTAGCCGCGCTCGTCCAGGGCCACGCGGAAGTGCCGCAGCACCCGCGTGGCCACCGATTCGTCGTCGAGGGAATGGTTGGAACTCAAGACACACCTTTCGACATCACCGACAGTGATGTCCCTTGCAAAACGGCGGATAAACCGCGGACGGACCTGGCCTGTGCCTGCTACGGGGTGCATGGTGGCAGGCAAAAACCCTGGCTTGTGTGCGGCATCACCTTGCCAACCGGTGCCGGTATTGGCATAACGATGGCCCCGGGCCTCAAGAAACAAGGAAGTTGCGATGCGCATAATCGGACGGATCATACTCGCTATCGTCCTATTGCTCCTGCTCGTGGGTGGCGTGCTGCTGTGGTACGTCGCCCATCCCAACGTGCCGCAGTACACCGCGCCGGACAAGCTCAACCTCCTCCCGCAATGGGACCAGCAGGCCCGCGAGCACTACTACTACACGCCCCAGGGCACCCAGGTGAAGGGCCTGCTCTACGACTGGTTCATCCACCTGCGCCAGCCCTTCTCCAGCGAGAAATTCGCCGCCCCGGCCAACCTCGCCCGCTACGGCTTCCTCATCGACCCCGAGCAGCTCAAGCCGGCGAAGGAGCGCAAGCTCGACCCGAACAACCCCGGCAACCTGCCGGTGGGCTTCGCCCGCCATCGCAACGGCGAGAACGGCCCGGAATACCTCGACATCACCTGCTCCGCCTGCCACACCGGCGAGCTGCGCTACAACGGCCAGGCCGTGCGCATCGACGGCGGCGCGGCCATGCACTCCATCGCCTCCACCGTGCCCACCGTGCGCGGCGGCGCCTTCGGCCAGGCGCTGGGCATGAGCATGCTGTTCACCTACATCAATCCCTGGAAGTTCGACCGCTTCGCCGAAGACGTGCTGGGCAAGAACCCCGATAAGGAAGCCAAGGCCGAACTGCGCGCCGGCTTCAAGGACGTGCTCGGCACCCTGCTGGGCACCGCCTGGAACGACACCCGCCGGCGCCTCTACCCCACCGAAGAAGGCCCCGGCCGCGCCGACGCCTTCGGGCGCATCGCCAACGGCGTGTTCGGCGACCACATCAGCGCCGACAACTACCGCGTGGCCAACGCCCCGGTGAACTACCCGCAGCTGTGGGACATCTGGAAGTTCGACTGGGTGCAGTGGAACGGCTCGGCCATGCAGCCCATGGCCCGCAACATCGGCGAAGCCCTGGGCGTGGGCGCCACCCTCGGCCTGCTCGACGCCGACGGCCAGCCGGTGCTGGGCGACGCGCGCTACGCCTCCAGCGTGCGGGTGCAGGACCTGCATGCCCTGGAAGAAGGCCTCAAGACCCTCAAGCCGCCGGCCTGGCCGGAGCAGGTGTTCGGCGCCATCGACCTCAAGCGCGCCTCCCAGGGCCGCGCGCTGTTCCGCGAGAACTGCCAGCGCTGCCACGGCCCCCACGTGGTGGAACCGGACCAGCGCCTGGCCCCCGCACGCGACCCGGAATGGAAGATGAGCATGATCCCCACCACGGTGATCGGCACCGACCCGACCACCGCGGACAACATCGCCAACCACACCTACGACCTCACCCCGCTGAAATGGCAGCTCGACGAGCTGAACAAACTCAACGTGGTGCTGATGCCGCCGCCCAGCCAGCCGCTGGACCTGTCCAAACTCTCCGCCGCCAAGGGCCTGGCCTACATCACCGCCTACGTCGAGCAGCGCGCCTACAAGAACGCCAACATCGGCCCCGAGGAACAGAAGCGCATGAACGGCTACGGCCTGGAGATCGGCGTGCGCGAACTGACCGCCTACAAGGCCCGCCCGCTGGACGGCATCTGGGCCACCCCGCCGTTCCTGCACAACGGCTCGGTGCCCAACCTGTTCCAGCTGCTCTCGCCGGTGGCCGAGCGCGACACCCAGTTCTACGTCGGCACCTTCGACTTCGACCCGAAATTCGTCGGCTACCGCACCGAACGCTTCCCCGGCGGCTTCCTGTACAAGACCAGCGTCACCGGCAACAGCAACCGCGGCCACGAATTCCGCGACGGCTGCCGCAAGGACGGCGCCATCGGCCGCGCCCTGAGCCCGGACGAACGCTGGGCGCTGGTGGAATACCTGAAGGTGCTGGGCAACCCGGCCTACGAAAGCCGCCTGACCGACGAGCCCACCCCACCCTGGACCCCAGGCCCGAAATGCGAGTGATGCCCGAGCGGAGCTGACCGGCTGACGGAGTAGCCCCGCCTCGCGCCGGACAGCCCCCTCTCCCTTCAGGGAGAGGGTTGGGGAGAGGGCAAAACTCCCCGCACACACGAAGCCCACAGAAGAAAACCAAGAAAGCCCCCCGCAAAGGACCGCCCCATGCGCGCAGTGCTCACCCGGATCTGGAACCTCCTCGGCAAATGGGTGGCGCTGCCCATCCTCTGCCTGGCCCTGCTCGGCCTCGTCGGCCTGGGCATCGGCTGGGTGTACTACAGCATCAAGTTCAGCGGCCCGGTCTCGACCCAGGAACAGATCCCGGCGGACGAAGCCCAGCAGACCCAGGCCATCATCGAAGACGCCATCCGCATCGTCGAACAGCACCGCGACAACACCCGCGTGCTACGCGACGCCCACGCCAAGGCCCACGGCTGCGTGAAAGCCGAAGTCACCGTCAACCCCAACCTGCCCGCCGACCTGCGCCAGGGCGTGTTCACCCAGCCGGGCAAGGTGTGGAACGCCTGGGTGCGCTTCTCCAACGGCAACGCCTACCCGCAGCAGGACAGCGCCAACGACGCCCGCGGCATGGCCATCAAGCTGCTCGACGTGCCCGGCGCCAAGCTGATGCCCGGCAAGGGCCACGACGGCGAGCAGGACTTCGTCATGTTCAACCACCCGGTGTTCTTCGTCCGCGACGTGGCCGAGTACCGGCAGAACTTCAACGCCCAGGCCAACGGCCAGAAGATCCTCGCCTTCTTCCCCAGCTGGAAGCCCAACACCTGGGAAATCCGCCACCTGCTGATCGCCCTGCAAACCCTCGCCCCGGCCCCGGCCAGCCCGCTGCAGGCCAGCTACTTCGGCATAGCCCCGTACAAGCTCGGCGAACAGAACAACATCAAGTTCCGCACCGTCCCCGCCCCAGGCGCCTGCCCCAACTACCAGTTGCCCAAGCTCAACGAAAAACTGCCGAACTTCCTGCGCACCGCGCTCTACCAGCAGCTCTCGATAGACCGCGTCCCGGCCTGCTTCGCGCTACAAGTGCAAAAACAGGACGCCAACAAATACATGCCCATCGAAGACACCAGCGTGGAATGGAAAGAAAAGGACTCCCCCTTCCAGACCGTCGCCCTGGTCAGCATCCCCCCGCAGGACTTCGACAGCCGCGACCAGAACCTGATGTGCGACAACCTTTCCTTCAATCCCTGGCACGCCCTGCCGGAGCATCGGCCGATCGGCGGGATCAACCGGTTAAGGAAGGCGGTTTATGAGGCGGTGAGTGTTTACCGGCATGAGAGGAATGGGGTGGGAGGGGAATAAGACGATATATATCAATCTTCAGAAAATGAGCATGAAATAACATTCTTGTAATCTGACCTATAACTTGCATAATTAATAATGAACCCCTGCAATCTCAACGGGAAGTAGGCAAAATACTAAAAATACATTTATCCACCCTATTATCATGCAACGCCCAAGGCCAAGATAATGAAAAGCAGAGAAAACAAGCTAGCAAAAATACTAACAAGACTTGAAAATATATCCAGAAACAAAAATATCTCCCAAGAACAGTTAAACCTCGCAAAGAACCTAATAAGCGAAGCCATAGATGAAATAAAAATAAACAACACTAACGAAGCATCCCCCGAAATTGAGCTTCTTTGGCACGGCGAACTCAATCCGAATAAAAAAGCCTATATCCATGGCATATCAAAAAGCATCAAACCCTACATCCAAGGCCCAGCAGAAAAACTAGAGATAAAACTTTCATCAATATTTAATGGTCTAGACAGATATCTTGAAAGGATTGCAAAAAACCAACTAGAAAACCCTAATACCAGAGAATCAAAAAAGGAAATAGCAGAATTCAAAAACAAAAACTGGCACTCCTTGGCAAACAGCATTGCAACACACATAAGGCATATTCACAAAAACGCAGAAAGCCCTCCAAAGCTGCTCTACATATCTCTAGACAAGTCGACAAAGAGCGCCAAGATTGTTGTACTGGAAGATCCATCTCGAGGAGAGATTTCCTCTAAACTCCATCCCGACACAAAAGGAATAAATATGTGGATTGAGAAACTCAATCTTTAGCCTCGAAAACAACCAAATCATATAACTCCATAAATAAAAATACAATCAACCCTGATTTACGGCAGACATAAAAATTCACCCCATCAAAATTGCGATATGAAGCAGCACCCAAAGAAACAACTCCAGCAGCATGCACATTTTCCTAACCAGGCATCCGAAGTTAGAAACTTAACCACCTTAAACAACCCAGAGCCATATTTAGAAGATCAACTACACAACTTTGAAACTTAACAAAGAAGAAGGACCATCTCGAAACTTTATTTTCTCAACCACTTCGTGAATCAGTCCCTTATCTTTGGGCGCTTTGGACAGCCGAAATGGATCGTTAACCGCCATCCCGCCCCCTTATCCAGAACCTCCAAGTGTCAGCAGATAACACACCAACATTTTCTCTTGACCATTCCCCTCCATCGTCCCTACCCTCCACTCGCCCCGTGAAAACGGCGGGGCCGGGTTTAGCAGCCCGAACTCACTAGAAGCGGAAACGCTAGGCGTTCTTTCGGTGATGTCATTCGCCCAAAGAAATCCGTTATGGCGGGCCGCATGGGGAGACCTTCGGGTCTGCCGGCTTCTAGTGGTCGGTCTGCTAACCCTGTGCGGTTCCGCCTCCATCCGATTAGCAGCGGCTGGTCGCGGCCCTAAATTCACTAGAAAAAGGACCACTCCCATGGACGAATCCACCCTCCCCACCCCGCTCTATTTCTTCCACAAGCACCGCACCCTCCGCGCCCTGTTGCTCGACGACCAAGTCTGGTTCGTGCTGGACGATCTGCGCCGGTTGATCGGCCATGCCAGCAGCGAGCGGCTGGCCAGGCGCCTGGAGGATGATCAGTTGTGCACGCAGTGGCTGCGCCTGGACGATGGCGGCAGCCTGGAGCGGCTGCTGGTCAGCGAGTCCGGTGCTTATGCGTTGTTGTTCCATTTCGCCCATGCCGATCTGGGTGGGTTGCGGCGCTGGATCAGTACGCAGGTGGTGCCGGAGGTGCGTTGTCAGGGCGGCGATGGCGGGCCGCGGCAGTTGTGCCTGAGTTGGGGGCGGCAGGGTGTGCGGGTGCTGGATTGGCAGGGGCAGTTGTGGGTGAACATGGCGGAGTTGCCGCGGGTGGTGCGGGGGTCTGCTGAAGCGCGGGCGGGTTGGCGGGAGTGGGCTCGTCGGTTGCGGTAGGGTTTATACAGAGCGCGATGCCCATTGCGGGCTAATGCTCACACCAGCCTGAATGCTACCGACGCCATATATGCTGATCGAACGGAAAATTCCCACAAACACCTAGCTCAGTCCTAGGAATCCGCCCGACATTCAAGGCTCGATCGCTTGTCTAGCTTGGCCCGCTTCACCCCGGCCAAGCAGGGCAACAAGCATGAGCGCGGATGATTTCCGAGCAGCCGCCTATCCTTTCGACCGCAGTTGGGCCCCTGAGCCCGACTGGAAGCCTTCCAGCGACTGGCACACCGACCGCAGTTGGGCACCGGACAAGGGCTGGAGCCGCTTCACCGAACCACCCAAGCGCCGCCAGGACAACGGCGGCGCCTCCTTCGTGGCCTGGGAGCCCAAGCCCGAACGCGTACCCGAGGTTGATCGGCCATCACCCGGCCTGTTCAAGCGCCCGGCCAAGCTGGAGCCCGGCTTCCATATCATGCAGCGCAGCATGAGTTTCGAGCAGTTGCTGGCGCACCTCTTCCCCGAAAAGGCCCATTCCTACCTCATCAGCCGCCTCAAGGCGCTCAACCCCACTCATGCCCAGGGTTTCAAGGCCGGGGAAATCTTCGTAATCGGCGACCTGCTCAACCCCACCGCCTGCCTGCGCGAAGAAGCCGAGCTGATGGCCGCCGCCGCTCAAGTACGCACGGCCCTGGAACCGCTGAGCGAGGAGGAAGCGGATTTCATGGTCAGGCACCAGGCCGAGATCGCCAACATCCTCGGCGGCGCCGGCACCTCGCTGGGGCTGACCAAGGACGTGCTGGACAAGGGCCTGCGGCAGATCGGCGAAACCCTGCGCGACATCGAATACTTGCATCAGACCGAATTCGCCACCCACGGCCACCTGCGCAGCCATAACTTCTTCGTCAGCCGTCGACAGTTGCTCACCCACCTGGACTCCCAGCTCAAGGCCACCTTCATGAACAAGCAGCTCAACCTCGGCCACCACCCTCTGCTGCACCGTGACCTGGGCATTTCCACCCGCAGCCTGGTCCACCACTGGAGCCGCTCCGGCGCGCCGGGGCAGATTCCTGGCTATGCCACACACATCGAGGAGGTGGCCAAGGCGGCGCGGTATCTGAAGTACGGCGGCTATATCGGCATTGGCTTTGGGGCTACTGCGTCTGCGTTGAAGGTGCAGGAGGTGTGTCGGGCTGGAGAGTCCGAGGCTTGCGAAAGAGCGCGATTTACTGAAACAGGGAGTTTCGTAGGAGGACTTGGAGGAGGCGCAATTGCCGTTCCTCTGGTTGGCCGTTTTGCTGCCATACCGATCTGCGCAGCGATTGGACTCGGCTCTGCGGGAATTGGCGGTGCTGTTTGCGTAGTTCTTGTAGTTGGAGGTGCCTCATTTGCAGCAGGCTCGACCGGTGAGAAATTTGGTGAAACGGCTGGAGAGAAAATCTATGAAGGAGTCCACAAGAAGTGAGCTTTGAAAGCTGGTTTGACGATTGGCCATTCTTATTACAGATAACATTTTTCTTAACGCCCTTCGCTATAGGGGTAGCAGGAAAATTAATCACTCTCTTCATGGTCAGACACGATCTTGAAACGTTGCTCTCAGTATTTCCAAAAAGCATCTACGTGAAAAGACAGACTATAATCTGGAAAGGCTCTGGCTTTCTCTCTCGCTACATGCAGCTAAATACAATATGCGGGGCAATACTCATGTCCCGGTACTACCTGAGCCGCGGAGAGCTTGAGCACGAAGAACTACTAAACGTCCCCCAAAATATTAAGTTCAGAGCACTTCTATCGTCTTGGCTACTTGGCATAAGTCTGACATGGATAATCACGGGATCACTATTATTTAGCTAACCATCCCTCCATCCATCCTGAAGCACTGAAATCCTTTCAGGCCGAAGGATGAGCTTTGCAGAAATCACAAATCAAATTTACATATTACAAACAACAATATGAACGAATTCTGGAATTCATGGTGGGCATTTTCATTCATGCTCAGCCCATTCCTAGTTAGCCTGTCCGGTATGGCTCTTGGCATCTACATTGCTTGCAGCCGCGACTTCAAGGGCATACTGGTAGCGCTTTCAAATAGCGAGCTACCCAAACGAACAAGTCTCATCTTGGGTAGCCAAGACCTTATCTCTCGCTGCCATCTGGTCAGCTCCATCGGCGGTGCCCTTCTGCTTCCCGACAGGAGTATTCGCCGAGGCCTTCTTGATAGGGAGGACATGCGCAACTTCCCGCCCGCACTCAGGCGCCGCCTACTGATTTCAACCTGGATGGTTATCGTGGGAATGGCTTGGCTGGGCCTGATGCTCGCCCTACTGAAGCTAAGTGGTGTGAACTAACAGCCCCCATACAGTTCGGGTCTCATCGGTACGTAAAGCTTCACCACTTAGAAATTTCTGATGGCGGAAACTACAAGTTACGCTGGGAGGCAAAGGCGGCGAATGGTCGTGGGAGATTGCAGGGGAAAATATATGAAAGGAGCCAGCCATGAATTTCGGCATGTGGTTTGAATCCTGGCCCTTGGATGTGCAAATTGCTTGTCTTCTTTTACCCTTCGTGATCTTGTTGTCCGGTGCAGCGGTCCTGGCCTATACAACGCACCGCCACTATGAGCGAATCCTCGCTGCGTTTCCCAATAGTCCTGGCGTCAATAATTACAACCGAATATGGGCGGGCTCCAGTTTCCGCTCGCGCTGCATGCAGGTCGCCAGCACAGCGGGTTTCATGTTCCTACTGACAAGAATCAATATTCGTCGTGGCCATCTGAGCCCCGAAGACCTACGTAATTTTCCACCTGATATCAGGCGGCTCATGCTCATTTCAGGCAGCCTTCTGCTCGCGGGTTCAGCATGGTTGTTTCTACTTGTCGGCCTGCTCAAGCTCAGTGGTGTGAAGTAGCGGGAGCCACTCCTCATGCAGTTCGGACCTCATCGGTATATAGAGCTTCATTTCTTAGCAATTGCTGATGGCGGAAGCTGAAAATTACGTAGGCGGCGAATGAGCCGGGGAGATTGCAGGGAAAAATAGCGGCGGTGGATCAGTACGCAGGAGGTGCCGGAGGTGCGTTGTCAGGGCGGCGATGGCGGGCCGCGGCAGTTGTGTCTGAGTTGGGGCGGCAGGGTGTGCGATTCGCGCGCAGGGCGCGCTCCTACAAGGGGGGCGGTGTGACGTGCTGGGTTGTAGGGGCTTGCTTGTGGATGGTGTTTGCCGGTGATTGCGGTGTTTGGGGTTGCTCCGCGCCCTCACCCCGGCCCTCTCCCAGAGGGAGAGGGAGTCGTTCGGCGTGGCGGGGAGAGTCGGTGTCGACTTGGGGGGCCACACGGCTGTTTCCGGCTGCGCTGTGGTGCTTTTCGTAGGATGGGTTGAGCTTGCGAAACCCATCGGGCCATGGTGATGGGTATCGCTTCGCTCAACCCATCCTACGGGTGTTTGCCGGTGAATTGCGGTGTTTGGGGTTATGCCGCTTCCTCTCCCTGAAGGGAGAGGGGCCGTTTGGTGTGGCGGGAGGGGCGGCATCGGCCTGCAACGCTAGAGCCGCTTTTAAGTGATTTCAGCGCCAGTCGAGGATCGGCCAGCCGGCTGTTTCGGCGTGGTGGCGTAGGGCTGGGTCGGGGTTTACTGCTCGGGGATTCTGGACCAGGGATAGCAGGGGCAGGTCGTTGCGGGAGTCGGAGTAGAAGTGGGCGCCGGCCAGGCTTTCGCCCTGCTCCTGTAGCCAGGCTTGCAGGCGGGTGACCTTGCCTTCGCGGTAGGTCAGGGTGCCCTGGGTGCGGCCGCTGTAGGTGCCCTGGTGCTGTTCCAGGTCGATGGCCAGGACTTCGGCCACGCCCAGGCGGGCGGCGATGCTGGCGACCAGGAAGTGCGCCGAGGCGGAGATGACCAGCAGGCGGTCGCCGGCTTCGCGGTGCTGGTTCAGGCAGCCCATGGCGTCGAAGCGGATGCAGGGGCCTATGACTTCCGTGACGAAGGGTTCGACCGCCGCGGCAACGGCTTCGGCGGTGCGCCCCGCCAGGGGCGCCAGGGTGAAGGCCATGTAGTCTTCCATCGCCAGCCGGCCTTCGGCGTACAGGGCCATGAGTGCCCGTTCGTGGCGGACGAAGGCGTCGCCTTCCACCCAGCCCAGGTCGGCCATGTGCCGGCTCCACAGGCTGGCGCAGTCGCCGTCGATGAGGGTGTCGTCCAGGTCGAAGAGTGCGAGGGCCATGGGCGTTCTCCTTGTTCAGTCGGGAATGCTGGTCGGGCCGCGGGCGGCCCGGTGGTGGCTCAGCGGGCTTGCAGGGCGGTGGCGGGTGCGGCGCCTGCCCTCCCCTGCGGGAGGCTGTGCCAGAACGGCACCAGCAGCAGGCAGGCGGTCAGCGCGGCGCAGGTGAAGAGGATGAACACCGAGAAGGTGTCGAAGTAACCGGGCAGCAGGCCGCCGAGGATCGCCCCCACCGAACCGCAGCCGTTGACGAAGCCGGTAGCGGTGCCGGCGGCCTGGCGGGTGCCGAAGTCGATGGCGGCGGCGCCGCTGATCATCGAGTCGGGACCGTAGAGGGTGACGCCCATGAGGAACAGCAGCCCCACCACCAGGTACAGGCTGCCGCTGAGCAGCACCGGGGTGAACAGCGCCAGGCACGCCGCCAGCGCCAGCAGGCTGAGCACGCAGGCGGGCATACGCCGGGCGCCGAACAGCCGGTCCGAGGCCAAGCCGATGAGGATGGGCCCGAGCAGGCCGGCGACCTCGAAGGCGGTGGGGACGACGGCGGCGGCGACCTTGCCGATTTCCGGCATGCGTTCGTAGATGATCACCGGGCCCCAGAACAGGATGGCGTAGCGCGCCGGCTTGAGCAGGAAGTAGGCCAGCCCCAGGACCAGCACGGTGCGGTTGCGCAGCACCTGGCGCAACGCGTCCCACAGGCCGGTGGTGGCTTGCGCCTGCGTTTCCTGTTCGTCGTCCGCTGGCGGCAGGCCGACGTCTTCCGGGCGGTTACGTTGCAGCAGCAGGAACAAGCAGCCCACGGCCAGCACCACGCCGGCGGAGGCGATGAAGGCTACCTGCCAGTCGTCGCTGAGCTGGTAGGCGCACCAGCCGACGAAAGGCGTGGCCACCAGGCCGCCGAAGGCGTAGCAGGTGCTCCAGTAGCCCATGGCGCGGCCGCGCTCTGCGGTGGAGAAGAAGCCGCCCATGTTCTTGCACAGCCCCGACCAGCCGGTGGACTGCGCCAGGCCCTGGACGACCATGCAGGTGGCGAAGATCGGCACGGTGGCGAAGGTGCCCATGGCCAGCGCCGCCAGGGCCGAGACGAACAGCCCGCCGCCCACCACCACGCGTGGGCCGAAGCGGTCGGCGAAGCTGCCCCAGACGAACTGGCCCACGGCGTAGGCGGCGAGGTAGAGGGCGTCCAGGTCGGCCATGGCCGCCTTGTCGAGGGCGAAGCCGGGGTCTTCGCCGATGCCGAGCTTGGCTACGGAGAAGGCCTTGCGAGTGAAGTAGAAGGCGGCGTAGGCCAGCCAGGTGATGGCGAAGATCTGGATGCGCCAGCGCTGCCGGGCCGTCCAGCCGCCGCTTCGAATCTGCATGGTGGTGGTCCCCCATTGGTTGTTCTTGTCGTGGGTGCGACCGGTGCACGGCAAGGCCTGGTCCGGCGCGTGGGGGCGATCTTAGGGGTGGCGCGCCGCGCAGAACTTGACCGCCGGCTCACGCGGCGAACCCCTGGGGTCAAGTCCCACAACGCTCGGCGCAATTGCGGAAATCAGCTACGGCAAGGGCGAGGCAGAACTGTCGGAAATCCGCCCGTCTCCGGCAAGAGTGTGGCGTGGGCAGGTGACGGGCGGGGCTTTGGCGGCGGGCCGGGATTCAGAGGGTGTTTGCCTGGCGTTGGCGCTCAGGTGCCCAGGTAGCGCTCCGGCCAGCGCAGCTCCCAGGCCTCCAGTTCGGTGCCGCTGGGTGGGCGGCAGCCGGCGCGCAACGGCGCCACGGCCGCCGGCGGGCTGGGCAGGTCGCAGTGGATGGCGGGGTTGGCGCTGGCGTAGCGGCGCGCGGCCTCGGCGCAGGCTGAGGCTTCGTCTTCACTGGCGCATACGATGAAGAACGTCCCCAGGAAGACCTTCCATGCGGGCGGATCACCATCGGTCTGTTCGATCCGGATGTCCATGGGCCCAAGCATAGCCACACATTTATTACGGGAAGGCGCAGGTCGTCGCCTGGGTGGGGGGCCGCTGGTCGGGGTGGTAATGCCAGGTTCGATGCCGAGTGGACGGTGGCCGAGGTCAAACGGCGGATAACGCCAGAGGCGTTATGCGCCCTACGCCAGGCCTGGGCTCAATACTGCTCCGGCACCAGCATTTCCGCTGGCGTGGGGATTCGCACGTAGTCGGCGTGGCGCTGGCGCGCCGGCAGTTCGATGGGCTTCTGCGCCACTTCTTCGTAGGGCACCTGGCCGAGCAGGTGGTGGATGCAGTTCAGCCGCGCGCGCCTCTTGTCATCCGCCTGCACCACCCACCAGGGCGCCTCGGCGATGTGGGTGCGTTCGAGCATGGTTTCCTTGGCCTTGGTGTAGGCCTCCCAGCGCCGCCGCGATTCCAGGTCCATGGGGCTGAGCTTCCATTGCTTGAGCGGGTCGTGGATGCGGCTGAGGAAGCGCAGGTGCTGCTCCTCGTCGGTGATCGAGAACCAGTACTTGACCAGTTGGATGCCCGAACGCGCCAGCATGCGCTCGAACTCCGGCACGCTGCGGAAGAATTCCTCGTACTGCTCGTCGTTGCAGAAGCCCATCACCCGCTCCACCCCGGCGCGGTTGTACCAGCTGCGGTCGAACAGCACGATCTCCCCCGCCGCCGGCAGGTGCGAGACGTAGCGCTGGAAGTACCACTGGGTGCGCTCGCGGTCGTTCGGCGCCGGCAGCGCGGCCACCCGGCACACGCGCGGGTTGAGGCGCTGGGTGATGCGCTTGATCACCCCGCCCTTGCCCGCCGCGTCGCGGCCTTCGAAGAGCACCACCAGCTTGTGCCCGGTCTTGACCACCCAGTTCTGCAACTTCACCAGTTCGCCCTGCAGGCGGAACAGTTCGCCGAAGTAGCGCTGGCGCAGCAGGTGCTGTTCGAAGTTTTCCAGGGTGTCGGCGCGCAGGCCGTCGAGGTCGTAGAGCTCCTGCCAGTCGAGCTCGAGTTCCTCGTCGCGGTCGTCGAGCGCCTCCTGGCGGATGCGCTGGGGCAGGGTCTTGTCGTTGAGCAGCATGGGGTCAGCACTCGCAAGGTCGGTATGGGCCGTCACTGGCTCCGTCACTCAGGCGTGACATTTTCATGACAGAAAAATGTAGTTACGACTGATGACAGAATCATGACAGAAGCGCCTTTCGCCTCACGAAAAGCTGCGGGCCAGAGCGGCTGGAGATGGCAGGGTGCCATGGGAGGGATCGCGGACGGAGTCCGCTCCTACGGGGGGAACACTGCGATTTCCCAGCTGCGGGCCCTGCCCGCGATTCGCGCGCAGGGCGCGCTCCTACAGGGGAGCGGCGCGGCTGGGGCAGCGTAGCGGATCTCATCCGCGATTCGCGCCGATACCTCCGGCAAACACCAGACCCGTAGGATGGCGTTGAGCGAAGCGATACCCATCACCACGACCGCATGGGTTTCGCCAAGGCTCAACCCATCCGTTGAGGCGCGCCTTCGCGCAGCCGGCAAGACAGTTGCTCCTACGGGGTGCACGTTGTAGGAGCGGATCTCATCCGCGAATCGCGCCGGTGGTTCAGGTTATCGCGGACAAGGTCCGCTCCTACAGTCATTCCGGGGCGCGGGCTCAGGCGTCGATCACCGGGCGCTGTTTGTTCTGGTACTTGAAGGTGCCGCTGGCGGTGGCCACGGTTTCGCCCGCGGCGTTGCGGACTTCGGCCTCGCAGAAGGCGATGGAGCGGGTGCGGTGGCGGACCTGGCCGAAGGCTTCGAGCACTTCTCCGACGTCGCCGCCGGGGCGCAGGAAGCTGGTCTTCATTTCGACGGTCACGCAGCCGCGGCCTTCCTCGTCGACATGGCTGCAGGCCAGGGCCATGGCCACGTCGAGCAGGCTCATGAGCACGCCGCCGTGGGCGTTGCGCCAGCCGTTGAGGTGCTCGCGCTCCACGCGCAGCACCAGGTGGCCGTCGTGCTCGCCGGCGCCGGCCGGCTGGTAGCGGAACTTCAGGTGGTCGAGAAAGGGAATCTCGATGCCACGGTATTCGGTGTAGGACTGCAGGTGCGAAGGGTCGAAGCTCATGGGCCATCCGGTGGAAGTTGACGGGCAGGATCATTTCAACGCATCGGCCAGCCCCGGCGTATCACTCCTTGGGATGAATCTTCAACGGCGCCCCTTGCGGCTGCGCTCGCCGTCGCGCTGCAATTCCACCGCCTGGACGAACAACTCGTCCACCATCAGCGTCTGGATGGGTTCCTCGCACAGCAGCGACAGGCTCATGGATTCGATGGCCTGGTTGTATTCCAGGCGCGCGATGCCGCACAGCAGGATGCGCTGGTTGAAGCCGACGCGGCCGCGGTCGATCAGTTGCTCGCGGACGGTCTCGCCGTCCTGGTAGCTGACTTTCAGCGTCACCTGGGCGTCGCCGGCGGTGGCCAGGTGCAGCCACACCGCGACGTTGAAGTCGGCGCGCCAGCCGCGCCCGACCTTCTTCGCTACGGCCTGCTGGATCAGGTGCCGGGGAACGTGGCTGATGAGTCTGCTGTGGGATTGCATGGAAGACATGTGCACAAACGTGGGTTCACTGCGGAAGACCGCAGTCTAGGCAAGGGAGTTCAGCGATGCAGCCAGCATCGGGTAGCGTCCCGTATCGGTTCCGATACAAGGCTTGAGGCCGGCGCGAGGGCCGGCCGGGGCGGGGTCAACCGAGGAGGTCGAGGCTGGGCTGGGTTCGTTCGACGCCATACATCTGCTTCAGGGCCACCGGAGTGGCAGTGGGTGCGACCGGCTGGCTGCCGGCGTCGGCCTGCTGCGTGATCTTTTCCCTGATGCGCTGGGCTATTTCGTTCTCGATGCGCTCGCGGTCCTCGGCGGGCATGGCGTCGAGCTGTTCCTGGGTGATGTCCATGTCCTGCATGACGCTGTGCCGCAGCTTTTCGCCGGGACTGAGCTTCATGTAGGCGAGGAATTCGTCCAGGGGGCCGCCGCCACTCTGCGCGGCGCCGCCGGAGGATGCTACCGCGCCGGAGGGCGCCTCGCTCGTACCGCTCGTCGTCGCGCTCGCGCTGCTGGCGTTGGCCAGGTAGCTGGCGAACTCGCTGGCGCCGGCGACCACGCCGCGCACCAGCTTGGTCGCCAGGCCGATGCCACTCAGGCCGTCGATGATGTTCATGGGCAGGTCTCCCGTGCCGAAGGGGGGAGCCTGTATCGGGCAAGAAACACGCCAGGATGCCGGCCGGCGGTCATGACGGCGCCGCCCTCCCCTGTAGGAGCGAGCTTGCTAGCGAACGGGCGTTCCCGGTTGCAGCGTTGCCGTGCGGTTCGCGAGCAAGCTCGCTGCTACGCAAGGCAAACGCCTGCCAGGCTGCGGCAAGGCTTTGCCGGCGCCGCAATGAAAACGCCCGCCACGGCTTGCACCGTGGCGGGCGTCGGGGGAGCGCTGGGGCTCAGCCGAAGCGACCAGTGATGTAGTCCTCGGTCTGCTCCTTGGCCGGCTTGGTGAACAGGGTGTCGGTGTCGCCGAACTCGATCAGGTCGCCGAGGAACATGAAGGCGGTGTAGTCCGAGCAACGCGCGGCCTGCTGCATGTTGTGGGTGACGATGACCACGGTGAACTCCTGCTTGAGTTCGGTGATCAGCTGCTCGATGCGCCCGGTGGAGATCGGGTCCAGCGCCGAGGTCGGCTCGTCGAGCAGCAGCACCTGGGGCTTGAGTGCGATGGTGCGGGCGATGCACAGGCGCTGCTGCTGGCCGCCGGAGAGGCCCTGGGCGCTGGCGTTCAGCTTGTCTTTCACTTCGTCCCACAGGGCCGCGCCGCGCAGGGCCTGCTCGACGCGGTCGTCCATCTCGCGGCGGTTGACCTTTTCGTGGTGGCGCACCGCGTAGGCGATGTTCTCGTAGATGGTCATCGGGAACGGCACCGGCTTCTGGAACACCATGCCCACCTGGCTGCGCAGGCGGTTCATGGAGTAGCCGGGGGCGAGGATGTTCTCGCCGTTGAGCAGCACCTCGCCGCGCGCTTCCTGCTTCGGGTACAGGGAGTAGATGCGGTTGAAGATGCGCAGCAGGGTCGACTTGCCGCAGCCGGACGGGCCGATGATGGCGGTGATGCACTTCTCCGGGATGTCCATGTTGATGGACTTGAGCGAACGGTGCTCGCCGTAGAAGAACTCCAGGTCGCGAACGCGGATCTTGGTGCGTTCGGCGGCGATGGCGGTGGTCATGGCAGTCATCAGGATGCCCTATTGCGCAGAAGGATGAGACGGGAGGTGAGGCTGAGCAGCAGTACGAACAGGGTCAGCACCAGGGCGCCGGCCCAGGCCAGGGCGTTCCAGTCGCTGAATGGGCTCATGGCGTACTGGAAGACCACGACGGGCACGCTGGCCATGGGCTTGAGCAGGTCGCTGCTCCAGAACTGGTTGCCGAAGGCGGTGAACAGCAGCGGCGCGGTTTCGCCGGTGATGCGCGCCAGGGCCAGGAGGATGCCGGTGATCACCCCGGCGCGGGCGGCGCGCAGGACGATCTGCAGGGTCAGCTTCCATTGCGGCACGCCCAGGGCCAGCGCGGCTTCGCGCATGGTGGTCGGCTGCAGCTGGAGCATTTCGTCGGTGGTCCGCACCACCACCGGGATCACCAGCAGGGCCAGGGCCAGGGCGCCGGCGATGGCGGAGAAGCCCACGCGGTGGTCGGTGAGGTAGTTCAGCGGCAGGATCACGCTGGTGTAGACGAACAGGCCCAGGACGATGGACGGCGCCGACAGCAGGATGTCGTTGATGAAGCGCACCACGGTGCCCATGCGGGTGTGGCGGGCGTATTCGGCCAGCCAGATGCCGGCCATCAGGCCGATGGGGGTGCCGATCAGCAGCGCCAGCGCGCTCATCAGCACGCTGCCGTAGAAGGCGTTGGCCAGGCCGCCCTCGGCTCCCGGCGGCGGCGTCATCTTGGTGAACAGGTTGAGGTTCAGCGCCTCGATGCCGTGGCTGATGGTGGTCAGCAGGATCCACGCCAGCCACATCAGGCCGAACAGGGTGGCGCCGCAGCTGAGCAGCATGGCGGCGCGGTTCTTCAGCGCGCGGGTGCGATACAGGCTTTCGTTGCCGGCCATGTCACTTGCCCTCCTTCTGGGCCAGGCGCAGCAGCATCAGGCGAGCGGCGGCGAGAACGATGAAGGTGACCACGAAGAGCAGGAAGCCCAGGGCGATCAGCGAGGAGCGGTGCAGGTCGGTGTAGGCCTCGTTGAACTCGTTGGCGATCACCGAGGCGATGGAGCTGCTGGGCATCAGCAGCGAGGCGGAGAAGTGCTGCGAGTTGCCCAGCACGAAGGTCACCGCCATGGTCTCGCCCAGGGCGCGGCCGAGGCCGAGGAAGATGCCGCCGACCACCGCCGAGCGGGTGTAAGGCAGGACGATGTCCCAGACCACTTCCCAGGTGGTGTTGCCCAGGGCGTAGGCCGATTCCTTCAGGGTGGTCGGTACGCTGTTGAACACTTCGTTCATCACCGAGGTGATGAAGGGGATGATCATGATCGCCAGGACGATGCCGGCGCTGAGCATGCCGATGCCCAGCGGCGGGCCCTGGAACAGGCCGCCGATCAGCGGCAGCGCGCCCAGGTAGTCGTTCAGCCAGGGGGCGATGTGCTGGGCCATGAACGGGCCGAAGACGAACAGGCCCCACATGCCGTAGATGATCGAGGGGATCCCGGCCAGCAGCTCGACGGCCGCGGCCACCGGCATGCGCAGCCACGGCGGCGCCAGCTCGGTGAGGAAGATGGCGATGCCGAAGCTGACCGGTACGGCGATCAGCAGCGCCAGGAAGGAGGTGACCAGGGTCCCGTAGATCGGTACCAGGGCGCCGAATTTGTTGTTCACCGCATCCCATTCGGTGCTGGTGAGGAAGTCCAGGCCGAAGTGCGAGAAGGCCAGGCTGCCGCCCCATAGGGTGGAGCCGGCGACGCCGGCGAGCAGCAACAGCACCAGCAGCGCGGAGCCGAACATGGCGTTGCGGAACCAGCGATCGTGGCGCTGGTCGCGCTGGGCGCGGTCTTCGGCTTCGGCGGCCTTCAGGTTGGGCATGGCGAGGGACGGTGAGGATTCGGTAGACATCGGTTCATCCAAGCAAGCGAACCGCCGCACGGGGTTCCGGGCGGCGGTCCTGGTCATTCACCCGATCAGCGGGCGAAGTCCGACTTCCAGTAGCCTTCGATGCGCTTGACCAGGGACTCCGGCAGCGCCACGTAGTCCAGGGCGGCGGCCTGCTGCTGGCCGTTCTCCAGGGACCACTTGAAGAAGTGGAAGGCGGCCTGGGCCTGTTCCGCGTTCTTCGGTTGCTTGTACATGATGATCCAGGTGGTGGCGGTGATCGGCCACGCGGTGTCGCCCGGGGCGTTGGTCATCAGCAGGTTGAAGTCCTTGGCGTTGGCCCAGTCGGCGGTGTCGGCGGCAGCCTGGAAGCTCTTGGTGTTGGGCTGCACGAACTTGCCGGCGGCGTTCTTCAGCGAGGCGTAGGCCATCTTGTTCTGCAGGGCGTAGGCGTACTCGACGTAGCCGATGGAGTTCTTGATCTGCTTGACGTAGGCGGAGACGCCTTCGTTGCCCTTGCCGCCCATGCCGACCGGCCAGGGTACGGTGGTGCCGAAGCCGATCTTGTCCTTCCACTCCGGGCTGACCTTGGACAGGTAGTTGGTGAAGTTGTAGGAGGTGCCCGAACCGTCGGAACGGCGGACCACGGTGATCTTGGTGGCCGGCAGCTTCAGTTCGGGGTTCAGCGCGGCGATGGCCGGGTCGTTCCAGTCGGTGATGCTGCCGAGGAAGATCTTGGCCAGGGTTTCACCGTCCAGGTGCAGCTTGCCCGGCTCGACGCCGTCCAGGTTGACCACCGGCACGATGCCGCCGATCACGCTGGGGAACTGGCCCAGGCCGGCCGCTTTCAGGTCGTCGGCCGACAGCGGGGCGTCGGAGGCGCCGAAGTCGACGGTGGCGGCCTTGATCTGGGCGATGCCGCCGCCGGAGCCGATGGACTGGTAGTTGATGCGATTGCTGGAAGACTTGCTGTATTCCTGGGACCACTTCGACAGCACCGGGTAAACGAAGCTGGAGCCGGCGCCGGTGACATCAGTGGCATGGGCCAGGCCGGTCAGGGCCATGGAAGCCAGCAGGACGGACAAGCGGGTTTTGCTGAGCAGCATCACGTCAATACCTCAATATGGGAGGAAGTCCGGGAAGTCCCCGGTTGGTTAGAAGACGTGATGATTTAATGCCGTGAATATGTACGCTTTATGACAGCGAGATTAATAATCCGCGTACTGGCAACTTAATGGCAGCGCGGGTGTCCGCCCTCCCCCCTGCCACGCAGCCCGGCCAGGGCTGCCAGGGCAGGCGCCCTATACGCACCCGGCCGGCGGCCGGGTGCGCGGCGCGCCGGTCAGGCCGGCGCTGCGGCCAGGCGCGGGCGATGGTCGCCCGTGCGGTTCTTGCGGACTTCGCGGCGTTCGCGGAAGTCCAGTTCCTCCATGGCCTCCATGCGTTCCTGCAGGTCCTCGATCTCCTGGGGGGTCAACAGCTTGCGCGTCCTGTACATGGACACCTCCGCATGCAAGTTCCTCACAGCTTTAGACTGGCACGCGGCGGCGAAGATTCCAGTCAGCGCAGTTCTTCCACCAGGCTCGACAGCGTCGAGAGCACCGCGCCGGCCAGGCGCTTGGCGCGCGCGCCGCTCCAGCCGGTGCGGGCGTCGGGGGCCAGGTCGTGGTCCTTGAACGGCATCTCCAGGGTCAGCGCCAGGCACTGGTAGGTTTCGCCGACGTGGTTGCAGGCCAGCGTCATGTTGGCCTTGCCCGGCGCGCTGCGCGGGTAGCCGTGCAGGCTCTGGAACTCGCCACGCTCCTCCAGGCGCTTGCGGAACTCCGCTTCGAGGTAGGCCTGGCGCTCGCTGTAGCCGGGGTTGCCCTCGCAGCCGGCGGCGAATACGTAGGGGATTTCCTCGTCGCCGTGGATGTCGAGGAACAGGTCGACGCCCTGCTGGCGCATGTGCGCCTGGACGAACAGCACTTCCGGGCTGGTCTCGGCGCTGGGCGAGGCCCAGGCGCGGTTGAGGTCGGTGCCGGCGGCGTTGGTGCGCAGGTGGCCGCGGAAGGCGCCGTCGGGGTTCATGTTCGGCACCAGGTACAGCTCGGCGTGCTGCAGCAGGTAGTCGAGTTCCGCATCCTTCTGCTGCAGGCGCTCGATCAGGCCTTCCATGAACCATTCGGCCATGTGCTCGCCGGGGTGCTGCTGGGCGATCAGCCACAGCTTGCGCGTGGCCTGCGGGTTGCGGCGGATGCGCAGCAGCGGGATGTCGCGGCCCTCGATGCTGCGCCCGGTGGCCACCAGTTCGGCGCCGGCCTGCTCGATGGCCTGGCGCACCAGCGCGGCATGGCGCTCGCGGCTGTAGGGCTCGAAGTAGGCGAACCAGGCCCGAGGCTGCTCGGCGTCGAGGCTGAAGCGCAGGGACTGGCCGTCGTAGCTGCTGTCCACGCGGAACCAGTCGCGCTGGTCGTAGGAGGCCAGCGCGCGGTAGCCCGGCCAGCCGCCGGTGTAGCTGGAGTGCCCGGCGTTGGTCAGGTCGAAGGTGTAGCGCTGGCCCGGGGTCAGGCCGTCGGCGCAGAAGTGGAACCACTGGAAGTGCGGGCTGTTCAGGTCCGGGCGCAGGGCCAGGCGCACGTCCTGCGGGTCGCTGGCATCCAGCACCTGGATGTTGCCGCTGTCGAAGTCGCAGCGAATCTCCATGAAACCTCCTCAGGCAAAAGCGGATGCAAAGCCCCTATCTTGCGGCGCCCTGCCCCGGCTGTCACGAATTGGCCGTGGAAAAGCCGGCCCAAGGGCTCGCGCCCCCTGCGACGCAACGGCGCACCCCGCAAGTTCGATGAAAGCCGCGTGGCAGAGCCATTTACCGGCGGTTTCCCGGAAGATTGCCGGCAATTTTCCGGTTTCCAATGCGACAACCTTGTGCACAAAAGCGACAGGCGTTGTGACTTTTTGCGCGGCTCGCGGTGTCAATGGGCTGTACAGATCGGACGGATCAGTGAAGCGCCGTCCCCTTAACAGAGCAATGGATGACCTGCGCAGAGAGTGTAACCACCATGAACGCGACCCTTCGTTTCAACGAGGCTCTGCTGATCACCGGACGAGCCTTCCAACCCTTCCACTGCGTCACCTGGATCGACCAGTCCGGCGGCGACGGCAGCCTCGACCTGTCCGTCCTCGACCGCACCGGCACGCGCCTGCTGGGCCTGACGCGCATCCCCTGCACCGAATACTCCGACCCGGCGCGCCTGGCCGACCTGCTGACCCAGGCCCGCGAAGAGCTGAACCGCGAAGGCTATGACCTGCAGGAATGGCATATGCCGGAGTGAAGCCCAGGCCTTGTGGCCCGGTGCTTGAAAAGCGCCGTTTTCCTCGGGGAGGGAAACGGCGTTTTTTATTTCCGGCAGGGCGTTTTGGGGAGCGGGGGCTGTTGTAGGAGCGAGCTTGCTCGCGAACAGAGTTTCCCGGTTATTTCGGAGCCCGGCTGAACTCCGTCCCCTCTCCCCAACCCTCTCCCTGAAGGGAGAGGGGGCTAGTCCGTGCTGGCTGAATGTGTGGTTTCAGCCGGATACCAAAACATCCGGCTGACTCAGAAATATCCCCACACTCCGAACGGTCCCCTCTCCCTTCAGGGAGAGGGTTAGGGAGAGGGCGCTCTCAGGCCTGGCGACGGAGTTCCTGGAAGCCTCGTTCGCGAGCAAGCTCGCTCCTACGAAAAGCCACCGAGCGATTGGCAAGATCCGTGGGCTCCATGACATTGCCGCCACTCCCCACCCGGCGCACACTCCCGGCAAACCCCGGAGCCGCCCGCCATGCCCGCCATCCGCCGCATCGCCAGCCTGATCTACCCCGACGTGATGAGCCTGGACGTCACCGGCCCGCTGCAGGTGTTCGCCTCGGCCAACATCGAGCGCCAGCGCCAGGGCCTGTCGGCGCCCTACGAACTGCTGGTGCTGGGCGAAAACGAAGGCCCGGTGGCCACCTCCGCCGGCCTGCGCATCTGCGCCGACGCCGCCTGGGGCGATACCGACGCCGCCAGCCTCGACACCCTGCTGGTACCCGGCGGCCTCGGCGTGGAAGCGCAGTGCGCCAACCCCGCGCTGCTGGCCTGGCTGCGCGCCGCCGAAGGCCAGGTCCGGCGCCTCGGCTCGGTGTGCTCCGGCGCCCTGCTGCTGGCCGCCGCCGGGGTACTCGACGGGCGCAGCGCCACCACCCACTGGGCCGACGTCGACACCCTGCGCGAGTGCCACCCCGCAGTCCACGTGCAGGGCGACCGCCTGCACACCTACGACCCCAGCCGCCGCGACGGCGACGACCACGTGTTCACCTCCGCCGGAGTCACCGCCGGCATCGACCTGGCCCTGGCGCTGGTGGAGGCCGACCTCGGCCGCCCGCTGGCCCTGGCCGTGGCCCGGCGCCTGGTGATGTTCCTCAGGCGCCCCGGCGGCCAGGCGCAGTTCAGCACCTGGTTGACCCCGGAACCGGTGCGCGCGCCGCGCCTGGCCGCGTTGCTGGAGTGGATCCCGGCCAACCTCGGCGCCGACCTGTCGCTAGAGGCCCTGGCCGAACAGGCCTGCATGAGCCCACGCACCCTGTCGCGGGTGTTCATCAATGAGCTGGGCGTGGCGCCCGGCCGCTACGTGGAGAAGGTGCGCCTGGAGGCCGCCCGCGCCCTGCTGCAGGACGCCAGGGCATCGATCGCCACCGTGGCCCGGCTGTGCGGATTCGGCCACCCGGAGAACCTGCGGCGCACCTTCCACAAGCACCTGGCGGTCAGCCCCCAGGAATACGCCGAACGCTTCGGCCAGCTCACCGACGCCTGATCCCCCAGCCAGAAGGACCTCGCCATGCTCGAACTGCGCCCCAACTGCGAATGTTGCGACCGCGACCTGCCGGCCGACAGCCCGGACGCGCGCATCTGCACCTTCGAATGCACCTTCTGCCGCGACTGCGCCGAAAGCGTGCTCGGCGGCCAGTGCCCGAACTGCGGCGGCGAACTGCTGCAACGGCCACGGCGCCCGAGCGAGGCGCTGCTGCGCCACCCGGCCTCGACGCAGCGGGTGCTCAAGCCCGGCGGCTGCCGGAACTGAGGGCGCGGACATGCTGCTACTGCGCAACGGCGCGCTGCGCCTGCTGTTCCTCGGCCAGGCGCTGTACTGGTCGTGCTCGCTGATCGGCATCACCCTGACCTCGCTGATCGGCGCGCAACTGGCGCCGCTCAACGGCCTGGCCACCCTGCCCCTGGCCCTGCTGGTGCTGGGCAACCTGCTGGCGGTGCAGCCGCTATCGCTGTTCATGCAGCGCCACGGCCGCCGCCCCGGGCTGATGCTCGGCGCCGCCGGCGGCGTGCTCGGCGGGCTGACCTGCGCCCTGGGCGTGCAACTGGGCTCGTTCTGGCTGCTGTGCCTGGGCGCCCTGCCCATCGGCGCCTACCAGGCCTCGGCGATGTACTACCGCTTCGCCGCCCTGGAGGCGGTGGGCGAGGCCGAGAAGGGCCGCGCCAGCGCCTACGTGATCGGCGGCGGCGTGCTGGCCGCCCTGCTCGCCCCGAGCCTGGCGCTGTGGGCCCGCGAGGCGCTGCCCACGCCCTTCGTCGGCGCCTACTTGGCCATCGCCGCGTTGGCGCTCGTCGGCCTGCTGCTGATGGCGCGCCTGCGCGAAGGCGCCGCGCCTCGCCCACCGCACGGCGGCATCGCAGCCATGCGCGCCCTGCTCGGCCGGCCGCTGGTGCGCGCGGCCATGGCCTGCACCGCCGCCGGCCACGGGCTGATGATCCTGATCATGAACGCCACACCGCTGGCCATGCAGTTCTGCGGGCTGTCCCTGGAAAGCTCGGCGAGCGTGATCCAGTGGCACATCCTCGGCATGTTCCTCCCGGCCTTCGTCGCCGGCCCGCTGGTGGACCGCCTGGGCAGCCGCTGCGTGGCCCTGCTCGGCATCGCCCTGCTGGCGGCCAGCGCAGCCGTGGCCCTGGCCGGCCTGGACCATGGCCATTTCCTGGCCAGCTCGCTGCTGCTAGGCATGGGCTGGAACCTGCTGCTGGTGGCCGGCACCACCCTGCTCGGCGAAGGCCACGGCGCGGACGAGCGCGGCCAGGCGCAGGGGCTGATGGAGCAAGGCAACAGCCTGATGGCGGCGCTGATGTCGTTCAGCTCTGGAGCGCTGATCACCAGCCTGGGCTGGAGCGCGGTGAACCTGCTGGTGTGGCCGGTGCTGGCGTTCGCCCTGGCGCTGCTCTGGCCGGCGCGCCGACGCCAGCCGGCCAGCGCCTGAGCCACGGTATTCCTCCCCCGTAGGAGCGGACCTTGTCCGCGATAGCCGGCGGTATCGGCGCGATTCGAGGATGAGATCCGCTGCCCCACCCGCGCCATTCCCATTGTAGGAGCGCACCCTGCGCGCGATTCGCGGGCAGGGCCCGCTCCTACAGGTCGCCGGGAGCCACGGTATTCCTCTCCGTAGGAGCGGACCTTGTCCGCGATAGCCGGCCATCCCGGCGCGATTCGCGGATGAGATCCTACGCCGCCCCACCCGCGCCATTCCCATTGTAGGAGCGCGCCCTGCGCGCGAATCGCGGGCAGGGCCCGCTCCTACAGGTCGCCGGGGGGCACGGTATTCCGCCCCCGTAGGAGCGGATCTTGTCCGCGATGGCCGGCCATTCTGGCGCGATTCGCGGAACCACGCGCACAAAAAAGCCGCCCCTCGGGGCGGCCTTCTTGCCGAAACACCCACCACTCAGTAGTAGGCGTTTTCCTTGTTGCTGTGGTCGGTGACGTCGCGCACGCCCTTCAGTTCCGGGATGCGTTCGATCAGGGTCTTCTCGACGCCGTCCTTGAGGGTCATGTCGACCATGCCGCAGCCCTGGCAGCCGCCGCCGAAGCGCAGCACGGCGATGTTGTCCTCGACCACCTCGACCAGGCTGACCTGGCCGCCGTGGCTGGCCAGGCCGGGGTTGATCTCGGTCTGCAGGTAGTAGTTGATGCGTTCGGTGATCGGGCTGTCTTCGTTGACCATTGGAACCTTGGCGTTCGGCGCCTTGATGGTCAGTTGGCCGCCCATGCGGTCGGTGGCGTAGTCGACCACGGCGTCTTCCAGGAAGGGCTCGCTGATGCCGTCGACCCAGGCGGTGAAGTCCTTCAGGCCGATCGGGGTGTCTTCCGGCTTCTGCTCGCCCGGCTTGCAGT
Source organism: Pseudomonas citronellolis (assembly GCF_001586155.1). Classification (NCBI taxonomy): domain Bacteria; kingdom Pseudomonadati; phylum Pseudomonadota; class Gammaproteobacteria; order Pseudomonadales; family Pseudomonadaceae; genus Pseudomonas; species Pseudomonas citronellolis. Next base: position 2,490,934 of record NZ_CP014158.1, on the reverse strand, counting down.
AGGCGATGCAGGTTTCCGCGTACTGGGTGCCCGGCTGGGTGATGAAGATGCGAATGCCGATCCCGGGGGTGTCCTGCTTGACCAGCAGTTCGGCCAGGTAATCCTGGGCAGCTTCGGTAATGGTGATGGCGCTCATGGCAACTCCTCGCAAACGTGGGGGCAGTTTACGCCATTCGCCCGCCCCGGATAAAGCCCTACCAATTTAGTAGGAATAGTTCGCAAGTAGCGGCTTCAAGCTTCAAGCTTCAAGCTTCAAGCTTCAAGCTTCAAGCTTCAAGCTTCAAGCTTCAAGCTTCAGGCTTCAGGCCGCAGGCTCCAAAGCGCTCTTGCCTGCCGCCTGCAGCCGCCTCAAAGATTTTCATAGCGATTCATGTCGAGGATGCCCGCCTCCACCGGCTCGGTCTCGCGCAGGTAGGCGTCGAGGTCGTGGAAGTAGCGCCAGAACTGCGGGTTGCTGCGGCGGATGCCCCAGCGTTCCACCACCTTGTCGAAGTCTTCCTGGCTCTGCACGCGCTCCAGGGCCGAGACGAAGTCGCCGGCCTCCTCCGCCTTGAGATCGAACATGAAGTTCGGGTAGCTGGAGAGCACGCCCGGGTAGATGGTCAGGGTGTCCAGCCCCGGCTGGTAACGCAGCGACTCGCCGAGCATGAAGGCGACGTTGCTGTGGGCGCGGTTGCGCAGCGCCGTGTAGATCTCGCGTTTTCCGCCGGGCAGCTCGACGCGCAGGATGGTCGCCTCGGGGAACTGCTCGATCACCTTCAGCCCCGCCGCCGGGCGGCTGACCAGGCGGCTGAAGGCCTGCTCGGCGTCCTGCAGCGGGCGCGGGACGTTGCGCCGGTAGCAGCCGCCGTCCTGGCACAGGTTGATCGGGTCGGGCCGCGCATCGAGGCTGGCGTAGCGGCTCAGCAACTGCACGGCGAAGGCATTCTTGGCGCCCTTCTCCGGCAGGTCCAGGCCGCTGGGCGCGTCGTTGTCGAGGTTCTGGTAGTCCAGCCACATCTTCAGCCGGCCGCTGTTCTGGTACCAGTCGTCGAGCAGGTGCTTGCGCGCGGCCACCGGCATCAGGCGCAGGAAGTTCTGCTCGGCGCCGTTGCGGATCAGGTCGAAGTACAAGCGCGTCTGCGCCTGGTGCGAGACGTTGCCGTAGACGTCGAAGTTGACCACCAGCTGGTAGTAGGTGCGCTCCAGCAGCGGGTAGTCCATCCACCACAGCGTCTGCGGGACGCCGCCGATCAGGCCCTTGCGCACCGAGGCGCTGTCGTACTGGCGGAAGATCGACAGCAGCGCGTTGTCGTTGCCGTGCCAGATGTCCGCCCAGGTCGGCGCCGCGGCCTCTTCGTAGGCGTCCAGGCGCAGCGCCTCGTATTCGTTGCGCTTGTCGCGGTAGCTGGTCCATTGCTGGAGCATCTGGCCCATGTCGTCGATCTGCCCGGGCAGGCCCAGCAGCGGCGTGGCCTGGGCCCGGTACGCCGCATCGGTGACGTAGAGGTCGTGGGCCGGGTCCTGGAAGATCGCCCAGAAGTTGTCGCGGATCACGTCGGTGGCGATCTGCCCGCGGCACACCGGGCCGCGGATGAAGGTGCGGACGAAGTACTCGGCGTTGTCCAGCATGAACTGGTAGCGCGCCCGCGCCGGGATGGCGGCGAAGGTCTCGAAGGGGTTGGCGCGGTGCTGCAGGCCGTAGCCGGGCACCTTGTCGGCCGCCCAGGCGCCGGCGAAGAACAGCTCGCGGGTATGCGCCAGCTTCGCGGGGCTCAGCGGGTAGGTGATGTGCGTCTTGTGCACGATCACGCCCTGGATCGGCCACAGGCGGTAGTAGAAGGCCGCGCCGGGATCGTCGTTGGGCCGCCGCGTGGCGATGGGGTCGATGGGCTGGCCGCTGGGCGTGCGCGAGCGCACCAACTGGAAGAAGTGCCCCGGCGCGCCCTGCTCTTCGAAGTACAGGTGGGCGAGGAACAGGTGCTCGTAGAGCCAGCGCGAAACCAGGCTCTCGCGGGCGCCGGGCTGGTTCAGGAAGCGCTCCCACTCGGCGATCTGCCGCGCCTCGCCGGCGCCGGGCTGCCAGGCCTGCTCGTCCACCGGCGCGCCCTCGGCCAGCCATTGCTTCAGGGTGGCGTACTGCTGGGCGCTGAGGCCGGTGACGGCGAAGGGCATGCCGCTGCGCGGGTTCTTCTGCACGAACTCGTCGATGCTGTCCGGCGTCGGGCACTGGTTGCTGCGGTTGATCGACAGGTCCAGGCCCTCGGGGATCTTCACGTTGGGCACCAGCGGGTGGGCCTGGCCGAGGTCGAGCATGCGCTGCATCAGCGCCGCCTGGCCACCGCGGGCGTCCAGCACCGACCAGAAGTCCTTGCGCCGCCAGGCGTCGGCGCCGTGGGCATCGAGGAACAGGCGCGTGGTTTCCTGGGCCTTGGTGCGGGTGCCGTCGTACACCGGCAGCTTGTTGGCGCCGCGCTGGGCGCCCTCGGCGGCGCTCAGGTTGAGCTGGCACGGCGAGTCGTAGCAGGCGTGGCAGACCACGCACTTGTCGGTGAAGATCGGCTGTATGTCCTTGCTGTAGGAAATGCCGGCTGCCTGAGCAACGGCTGAAAGCAGCATGAACGCAATGGTCAACGCAAAGGATGCGCGCAAGGACATCGGGGACTCCATACCTCGTGAATAGGCGGATTCTAGCGGCTCCGCGGGCTTTTGCGGCCAACCGATGGCCGGTACAACATGAACTGCGCTCATGTAAAAGCCCGGTCGGCTCAAATCCTCTGCAGGTTTGCTATCATCAGCGACCCTTTGCCACAGCCGTTTCCAGGTAGTTCCCATGTCCGATCGTGCCGCCCGCCAGCAAGCCCTGCAGAAAGCCCTGAAGGAGCGCATCCTGATCCTCGATGGCGGCATGGGCACCATGATCCAGAGCTATAAGCTGCAGGAAGAGGACTACCGCGGCGAGCGCTTCGCCGACTGGCCGAGCGACGTGAAGGGCAACAACGACCTGCTGCTGCTCAGCCGCCCGGACGTCATCCAGGCCATCGAAAAAGCCTACCTGGACGCCGGCGCCGACATCCTCGAGACCAACACCTTCAACGCCACCCAGGTGTCCCAGGCCGACTACGGCATGGAAGAACTGGTCTACGAGCTGAACGTCGAGGGCGCGCGCCTGGCCCGCGAAGTGGCCGACGCCAAGACCGCCGAGACCCCGGACAAGCCGCGCTTCGTCGCCGGCGTGCTGGGCCCGACCAGCCGCACCTGCTCGATCTCCCCGGACGTCAACGACCCGGGCTTTCGCAACGTCACCTTCGACGAGCTGGTGGCGAACTACAGCGAGGCTACCCGCGGCCTGATCGAGGGCGGCGCCGACCTGATCCTGATCGAGACCATCTTCGACACCCTCAACGCCAAGGCGGCGATCTTCGCCGTGCAGGGCGTCTACGACGAGCTCGGCTTCGAGCTGCCGATCATGATCTCCGGCACCATCACCGACGCCTCCGGGCGCACCCTGTCGGGGCAGACCACCGAGGCCTTCTGGAACTCGGTGCGCCACGCCAGGCCGATTTCCGTCGGCCTGAACTGCGCCCTCGGCGCCAAGGACCTGCGCCCCTACCTGGGGGAGCTGGCGACCAAGGCCGACACCCACGTTTCCGCGCACCCCAACGCCGGCCTGCCGAACGCCTTCGGCGAATACGACGAGACCCCGGCGCAGATGGCCGAGGTGGTCGAGGAGTTCGCCGCGTCCGGCTTCCTCAACATCATCGGCGGCTGCTGCGGCACCACCCCGGCGCACATCCAGGCCATCGCCGAGGCGGTGGCCAAGTACCCGCCGCGGGCGATCCCGGAAATCCCCAGGGCCTGCCGCCTGTCGGGTCTTGAGCCGTTCACCATCGACCGCAGCTCGCTGTTCGTGAACGTCGGCGAGCGCACCAACATCACCGGTTCGGCGAAGTTCGCCCGGCTGATCCGCGAGGAGAACTACGCCGAGGCCCTGGAAGTGGCCCAGCAGCAGGTGGAAGCCGGCGCCCAGGTGATCGACATCAACATGGACGAGGGCATGCTCGACTCCAAGGCAGCGATGGTGAAGTTCCTCAACCTCATCGCCGGCGAGCCGGACATCTCCCGCGTGCCGATCATGATCGACTCCTCCAAGTGGGAGGTGATCGAAGCGGGCCTCAAGTGCATCCAGGGCAAGGGCATCGTCAACTCCATCTCCATGAAGGAAGGCGTCGAGCAGTTCAAGCACCACGCCCGCCTGTGCAGGCGCTACGGCGCCGCGGTGGTGGTGATGGCCTTCGACGAGGCCGGCCAGGCCGACACCCAGGCGCGCAAGGAAGAAATCTGCCAGCGCAGCTACGACATCCTGGTCAACGAAGTGGGCTTCCCGCCGGAAGACATCATCTTCGACCCGAACATCTTCGCGGTGGCCACCGGCATCGAGGAGCACAACAACTACGCGGTCGACTTCATCAACGCCTGCGCCTACATCCGCGACAACCTGCCCTACGCGCTCTCCTCGGGCGGGGTGTCCAACGTGTCCTTCTCGTTCCGCGGCAACAACCCGGTGCGCGAGGCCATCCACTCGGTGTTCCTCTACTACGCCATCAAGAACGGCCTGACCATGGGCATCGTCAACGCCGGCCAGTTGGAGATCTACGACGAGATCCCGAAGGAGCTGCGCGACGCGGTGGAGGACGTGATCCTCAACCGCACCCTGGAAGGCACCGAGGCCCTGCTGGCGATCGCCGACAAGTACAAGGGCGACGGCGCCGCCAAGGAAGTGGAAGACGAGGAATGGCGCAGCCATAGCGTCGAGAAGCGCCTGGAGCACGCCCTGGTCAAGGGCATCACCACCTACATCGTCGAAGACACCGAGGAATGCCGGCAGAAGTGCGCGCGGCCCATCGAGGTCATCGAAGGCCCGCTGATGAGCGGCATGAACGTGGTCGGCGACCTGTTCGGCGCCGGCAAGATGTTCCTCCCGCAGGTGGTCAAGTCGGCCCGGGTGATGAAGCAGGCGGTGGCCCACCTGATCCCCTTCATCGAGGCGGAGAAAGGCGACAAGCCCGAGGCCAAGGGCAAGATCCTCATGGCCACGGTGAAGGGCGACGTGCACGACATCGGCAAGAACATCGTCGGCGTGGTGCTGGGCTGCAACGGCTACGACATCGTCGACCTCGGCGTGATGGTGCCGGCGGAGAAGATCCTGCAGACCGCCATCGCCGAGAAGTGCGACATCATCGGCCTGTCCGGGCTGATCACCCCATCGCTGGACGAGATGGTCCACGTCGCCAAGGAAATGCAGCGGCAGAACTTCAGCCTGCCGCTGATGATCGGCGGCGCCACCACCTCCAAGGCGCACACCGCGGTGAAGATCGACCCGCAGTACAGCAACGACGCGGTGGTCTACGTCACCGACGCCTCGCGCGCGGTGGGCGTGGCCACCACCCTGCTGTCGAAGGAAATGAAGCCCGACTACGCGCGCAAGCTGCGCGAGGAGTACGCCGAGGTCCGCGAGCGCACCGCCAACCGCAGCGCCCGCACCGAGCGCCTGAGCTACGCGGCGGCCATCGCCGCCAAACCGCAGTTCGACTGGGCCGGCTACCAGCCGCCGGTGCCCACCTTCACCGGCGTGAAGGTGCTGGAGGACATCGACCTGAACGTGCTGGCCGAGTACATCGACTGGACGCCCTTCTTCGTCTCCTGGAACCTGGCCGGCAAGTACCCGCGCATCCTCAGCGACGAAGTGGTCGGCGAAGCCGCCACCAGCCTGTTCAACGACGCCCAGGACATCCTGCGCAAGCTGATCGACGGCAAGCTGATCAAGGCCCGCGCCGTGTTCGGCTTCTGGCCGGCCAACCAGGTCAACCACGACGACTTGGAGGTGTACGCCGAGGACGGCCACAAGCTGGCCACCCTGCACCACCTGCGCCAGCAGACCATCAAGCCCGACGGCAAGCCGAACTTCAGCCTGGCCGACTTCGTCGCACCCAAAGACAGCGGCATCAAGGACTACGTCGGCGGCTTCATCACCACCGCCGGCATCGGCGCCGAGGAAGTGGCCAAGGCCTACGAGGCCCAGGGCGACGACTACAACGCGATCATGGTCAAGGCCCTGGCCGACCGCCTCGCCGAAGCCTGCGCCGAATGGCTGCACGAGCGCGTGCGCAAGGAATACTGGGGCTACCAGCCCGAAGAACACCTGGACAACGACGCGCTGATCCGCGAGCAGTACGTCGGCATCCGCCCGGCCCCCGGCTACCCGGCCTGCCCGGACCACACCGAGAAAGGCACCCTGTTCCAGCTGCTGGACCCCAAGGGCCTGTCCGGCGTCACCCTCACCGAACACTACGCCATGTTCCCGGCGGCCGCGGTCAGCGGCTGGTACTTCGCGCATCCGCAGGCGCAGTACTTCGCCGTGGGCAAGGTCGACAAGGACCAGATCGACGCCTACAGCGCCCGCAAGGGCCAGGACGTGGCGGTCAGCGAACGCTGGCTGTCGCCGAACCTGGGCTACGACGCCTGATCCACCTTCCAGGAGCGAAAGATGAAATACCTCACCCCCGAACAGATGGAAAAACCGCGCAAGCGCCGCCTGCGCAAGAAACTGCGCCTGGCCGAGTTCAAGGAACTGGGCTTCAGCCTGGAAGTGAACTACAGCGGCGACCTGGACGAAGTGCTGGACCAGTGGATCGCCTTCGTCGAATCCCAGGGCTGGCTGTTCGTCGGCGGCGCCACCGAGGACGGCGAGTTCACCGGCTACCTGTGCCTGAATGCCGTCGGCAGCCTCGACGAAGCCGACCGTGAAACCGTCCGCCAGTGGCTGCAGAGCCAGACCTGGTGCACCTCCTCCGAGCTCGGCGAGCTGAGCGACTGCTGGCACGGGCTGCTCGACTGACGGAGCCCTACACATCCGGGCAATCGTGGACGGATGGAGGCCCTCGTAGGATGGGTTGAGCGAAGCGATACCCATCACCGTGACCGCATGGGTTTCGCAGGCTCAACCCATCCTACGAAAAGCACCTCGGCGCCCCTGCCCCGCGGACCTTGTCCGCGATAACCGGAACCTCCGGCGCGATTCGCGGATGAGATCCGCTCCTACGCTGCCCCACCCATACCATTCCCTGTAGGAGCGCGCCCTGCGCGCGAATCGCGGGCAGGGCCCGCCCAATCCACCGGGAGGCATGGCGTTTCCCCGGAGCGGACCTTGTCCGCGATGGCCGGAACCTCCGGCGCGATTCGCGGATGAGATCCGCTCCTACGCTGCCCCACCCACACCATTCCCTGTAGGATCGCGCCCTGCGCGCGAAATCGCGGGCAGGGCCCGCTCCTACAATCCGCCGGGAGGCATGGTGTTTCCCCGTAGCGGACCTTGTCCGCGATAGCCGGACGCCTCGGCGCGATTCGCGGATGAGATCCGCCTACACCACCCCACCCGCGCCATTCCCTGTAGGAGCGCGCCCTGCGCGCGAAATCGCGGGCAGGGCCCGCCCAATCCACCGTGAGGCATGGCATTTCCCTGTAGGAGCGGACCTTGTCCGCGATAGCCGGAACCTCCGGCGCGATTCGCGGATGAGATCCGCTCCTACGCTGCCCCACCCACGCCATTCCCCTGTAGGAGCGCGCCCTGCGCGCGAATCGCGGGCAGGGCCCGCTCCTACAATCCGCCGGGAGGCATGGTGTTTCCCCGTAGCGGACCTTGTCCGCGATAGCCGGACGCCTCGGCGCGATTCGCGGATGAGATCCGCCTACACCACCCCACCCGCGCCATTCCCTGTAGGAGCGCGCCCTGCGCGCGAATCGCGGGCAGGGCCCGCCCAATCCACCGGGAGGCATGGCGTTTCCCCGGAGCGGACCTTGTCCACGATAGCCGGAACCTCCGGCGCAATTCGCGGATGAGATCTGCTCCTACACCACCCCACCCGCGCCATTACCTGTAGGAGCGCGCCCTGCGCGCGAAATCGCGGGCAGGGCCCGCTCCAGTTCGCCGTGAGGCATGGCGCCTCCCCATAGGAGCGGACTCCGTCCGCAATCCGGCCCGCAGGGCCGGCAGCGGCTATGGTTAAGTCGACCCGTAACCGAGCGACATCATGCCCGCCCTCGCCCACCTCAAGCGCCACCCCTCCGCCATCCTGCTGTTCGTCCAGCTGCTCGGCGTGCTGCTCTACCCCTGGATGGACGACAGCACCCTGGGCCGTGCGCTGTTCGGCGCCTTCGGCCTGCTGGTGCTGGGCCTGGCGCTGCAGGTGGTCAAGCGCAGCCCGGTGCATAGCTGGGTCGCCGCGGTGCTGGCCTTGCTGGTGCTCACCCTCGGCCTGCTCGACCTCTGGCTGGCCAGCCGCATGCTGGAGCTGCTGGTGCCGGCGCTGGAGGCGGCCTTCTACTTCTATGCCGCGGCCAGCCTGATCGCGTACATGAACGCCGACCAGCGCGCCACCACCGACGAGCTGTACGCCGCCGGCGCCACCTTCACCCTGCTGGCCTGGGCCTTCGCCCACCTGTTCAGCTTCTGCCAACTGGCCGTCCCCGGCAGCTTCAGCGCCGCGCTGGACGCCGAGGCGCCGCGCACCTGGACCGAGCTGCTGTTCCTCAGTTTCACCACCCTGTCCGGGGTCGGCCTGGGCGACATATTGCCGCTGACACCCGCGGCCCGCTCGTTGGTGATGATCGAGGAATTTGCCGGCGTGATGTACCTCGCCCTGGTGGTTTCGCGGCTGATCGCCATGAGCGTCAGCCGTCGCTGAAGCCGGGCCCGCGCGACGATCGAGCGGGCATCGCCGCGCCCGTTACGCTAGGCTTTGGCATGAGGGGCGCGGTCACCGGCACGCCGCCGCCCTCGACCAACAATCGCCGGATCACCTGCAGTTCGGGGACGCCATGCTAGAGCGCGAGCGCCTTCGCAATATCCTCTGCCTGGGGCTGCCGATCATCGGCGGCATGCTCAGCCAGAGCCTGCTCAACCTGGTGGATGCCGCCATGGTGGGCCACCTGGGGGAAAAGTCCCTGGCCGGGGTGGGCATCGGCAGCTACGCCAACTTCGTCGCCATTTCCCTGGTCATGGGCCTGGGCGCCGGCGTCCAGGCGCTGGTGGCGCGGCGCCGCGGCCAGGGCTGCAACGGCGACCTGGCCGCGCCGCTGAACTGCGGGCTGCTGGTGGCCCTGGGCCTGGCCCTGCCCATCAGCCTGGCCTGCCTGCTGTTCGCCAGACCCATCGTCAGCCTGCTGTCGCCCGACCCCGAAGTGCTGGCCATCGGCGTGCCCTACTTCGAGTGGCGCACGCTCTCGGTACTGGCCGTAGGCCTGAACTTCTCCTTCCGCGGCTACTGGAACGGCACACGGCGCTCGGGCACCTACATGCGCACCCTGGTGGTCATGCACCTGGCCAACGCCGCCATCAGCTACAGCCTGATCCACGGCCTGTTCGGCCTGCCGCGCATGGGCGCGGTGGGCAGCGGCCTGGGCACCACCCTGGCGCTGTACCTGGGCTCGGCGATCTACGCCTGGATCACCTGGCGCGACGCCCGCCGGCACGGCTTCCTCGCGCGCCGCCCGAGCGAGCGGGAAATCCGCGTGATGCTGCGCCTGTCGCTGCCCAACTCGCTGCAGCAGTTCTTCTTCGCCGCCGGCATCACCCTGCTGTTCTGGATCATCGCCCAGGTCGGCACCCGCGAGCTGGCGGTGGCCCACGTGCTGATCAACCTGGCGCTGTTCCTGATCCTGCCCGGCATCGGCCTGGGCATGGCGGCCACCACCCTGGTCAGCCAGTGCATGGGCGAGCGCGACTTCGACAGCGCGCACCGCTGGGGCTGGGACGTGGTCAAGGTCGCCGCCTGCGGCCTGGCGCTGCTGGGCACGCCGTTCTGGATGTTCCCCGAGGCGATCCTGCGGCTGTTCGTCAGCGACCCGGCGCTGATCGAGCTGGGCCGCGTGCCGCTGATGTTCACCGGCCTGGGCATGGTCATCGACGCCACCGCCCTGGTGCTGACCCAGGCGCTGCTCGGCGCCGGTGCCACGCGCACGGTGATGGCCGTCAGCCTGGGCAACCAGTGGCTGTTCTTCCTGCCCCTGGCCTACCTGGTCGGCCCGGTGCTGGGCGGCGGCCTGCTGGCGATCTGGAGCATGCAGATCATCCAGCGCGGCCTGGCCTCGGCGATCTTCGCGGTGATGTGGCAGAAGCGCCAGTGGACGCAGATAGAACTCTGAGGCCAGCTATGCTTGTCCCACAGCAAAGGAGGCTTGCATGAACGACGATCCGCAGAACCGCCCGCCGAGCTTCTGGCAGATGCTGCAAAGCGTGCTGGCCGCCGCCTTCGGCGTGCAGAGCGGGAAGAACCGCGCCCGCGACTTCACCCATGGCAAGCCCAGCCACTTCATCGTCCTCGGCGTGGGCTTCACCCTGGTCTTCGTCCTGTTGCTCTACGCCCTGGTGCGCCTGGTGCTGCACCTGGCCGGCGTCTAGTCCAGCAGCGGCTGCAGGGAGAAACGGTAGGCCTTCTGCTTCGGGTGCAGGGCCAGGCTGAAGTCGCGGAAGTCCAGGCCATAGCCGGGACGCGCCAGGTTGGCGCGCAGTTTCTGCGCGCGGCGTTTGTCCAGCAGGATGAACACCGGCAACTGGCGGTCCTTGCCGCCATGGGCGGCGAAGTCCACCCCGGCGTCGTAGTCGTGCAGCAGCACCATGGCCCAGCCGCCGAGGGTGAAATGGCCGCTCATGGCCACGCTGATGCTGCCGTCGATCACCGCGCCGAGCAGCTCCGGGGAGTTGTTCAGGCCGCTGAACAGCATGTCGCGGCCCGGCACGCGCCCCGCCTCGCGGGCCGCCTTCATGGCGCCGAAAGCCATCTCGTCATTGGCCGACCACACCAGCCGCACCTGCGGGTAGCGGCGCAGCAGTTGCTGCGCCTGGCCATAGGCGCGCTGGCGGTCCCAGCCGCCATACACCACCTGCAGCAGCCGGGCCCGCGGGAAATCGGCCAGGGCCCGGCGCATGCCCTGCTCGCGCAGTTGCGCCACCGGCGCCTGGGCCAGCCCGGAGAAGGCCAGCAGGTCCAGCCCCCGCCCCGCCGCCGCGCCGGCCTGGAGCAGGCCGTGGGCCATCAGGTAGCCCGCCTCCTCCTCGTTGGCCACCAGGCTGCCGATCCAGTTGCGGTAGCGCTCGCGGCTGCCGCCGACGATGCGCTGCTGGTCGGTGGTCAGCATGTTGTTCACGGCGAACAGGCGCACCGGGGTATCGGCGAACAGGCGCAGCAGTTCCGGGCCGATGTAGCCCTCGTTGGTGAACACCAGGTAGTCGGGCAACTGGCCGTCGCGCAAAAGCTCGCGCGCCTGCTGCAGCGAGCGTTGCGGGTCGCGCTCGGCGTAGAGCACGCGCAGCGGCATGCCCAGGTCGCCGGCGGCGGCCTGCATGAAGTGGGTATAGCTGACCCAGTAGGGCTCGTTGGACCGCCCCGGGTTGAGGAACACCACCGACGCCGCCTGGCAGCCCAACGACAGCGACAGACCGACGACCAGCAACCAGGACCTGCACAGAAGACTCAAGAACCCACACCCCACCGACCGGAAGCCGGCGAAGTATAGCCATTTGCCTTCATTGTGTTCGCCCACCCCTGACCGGTGGAGCTAAATTATTGATGGCTCACCCAGAATATCGCCGTAGCCACCACCAGCAGGATGAGAATCAAGGCCGCGCGGGCGTCGATCACGCTGTCGCGGTTCTCGTTACGGGATTCTTCGCTCATGTTTCCCCCATTTGTTATTGCTGTTTTCGGTGGACCCACCAGCAGTTAAGACCAGGGCACGGGCAGCGACAAGGCGCGGCCCTTCATGAGGGCGGCGAAACCGGCTAGGCTGGGGCGGTTTCCGCGACAAGAACAAGGCACCCCATGGACAACCTCTCCCTGCAAGACCGCGCCGCGCCCGAAGGCATCTGCTACGGCTGCGGCGGCAGCAACCCCCACGGCCTGCACATCAAGAGCTACTGGCACGAGGACGGCATCCACGTGATGGCCAAGCACCTACCCGAGGCCAAGTACACCGGCTGGCCGGAGCTGGTCTACGGCGGCTTGATCGCCATGCTGGTGGACTGCCACTCGAACTGGACGGCCATGGCCTACCACTACCGCGCCGAAGGCCGCGAGCCGGGCAGCCTGCCGCGCCTGGACTGCGTCACCGGCAACCTCGGCATCAAATTCATCAAGCCCACGCCGATGGGCGTGCCGCTGACCCTGCGCGCGCACGTGGAAGGCGAGCTGGGGCGCAAGAGCCGGATCATCTGCGAGGTGTACGCCGGCGACGTGCTGACCGCCATCGGCGACTCCATTTTCGTCCGCGTCGATGCCGCTCAGCTGGGCGCCCAGGCCCACGGCCGCGAAGGCTGAGGACCCGCCGCGAGGGCCTGCGGCCAGGCGCCGCAAGCCCTGGCGCGGCGCCGGTGGGTGGAGAAGGTTCCCACGGATGCCGCGCTTATATCAGAAAGTTCTCGCCATATACTCAAACTTCACTTTTACGCATATTCCCTAACTGGTATCTTGCCCGCCACTCCGCGTGGAGCGCGTTGCCGTGCGCGCTCGGAAGCGTAGTACGCCCGAGCGCTATAGCCTGACAGCAGGATTTTTCATGTACGTATACGACGAATACGATCAGAGGATCGTAGAGGATCGCGTCAAGCAGTTCCGCGATCAGACCCGCCGCTACCTGGCGGGCGAACTGACCGGCGAGGAATTCCGCCCGCTGCGTCTGCAGAACGGCCTGTACATCCAGCGCTATGCGCCGATGCTGCGTATCGCCGTGCCCTATGGCCTGCTCGCCTCCCGGCAGCTGCGCAAGCTGGCGCAGATCGCCCGCGACTACGACAAGGGCTACGCCCACATCAGCACCCGGCAGAACGTGCAGTTCAACTGGCCGGCGCTGGAAGACGTGCCGGACATCCTCGCCGAGCTGGCCACCGTGCAGATGCACTCGATCCAGACCAGCGGCAACTGCATCCGCAACACCACCACCGACCAGTTCGCCGGCATCGCCCGCGACGAGCTGGTGGACCCGCGCCCCTGGTGCGAGATCATCCGCCAGTGGTCGACCTTCCACCCCGAGTTCGCCCACCTGCCGCGCAAGTTCAAGATCGCCGTCAACGGCGCCGCGAGCGACCGCGCCGCCATCGAGGTGCACGACATCGGCCTGGAAGCGGTGAAGAACGAGGCCGGCGAGCTGGGCTTCCGCGTGCTGGTCGGCGGCGGCCTGGGCCGTACCCCGATCGTCGGCAGCTTCATCAACGAATTCCTGCCCTGGAAGCACCTGCTGTCGTACCTGGACGCCATCCTGCGCGTGTACAACCGCTATGGCCGCCGCGACAACAAGTTCAAGGCGCGCATCAAGATCCTGGTCAAGGCGCTGACCCCGGAAGTCTTCGCCGAGAAGGTCAACGCCGAATGGGCGCACCTCAAGGACGGCCCCAGCACCCTGACCGAGGCGGAAGTGCAGCGCGTTTCCGCGTTCTTCGTCGACCCGGCCTACAAGGCCCTGGAAGACCAGGACGCCGCCCTCGCCGCCCTGGACGCCGAGCACCCCGGCTTCGCCCGCTGGCGCGAGCGCAACACCTTCGCCCACAAGAAGCCCGGCTACGTCGCCGTGACCCTGTCGCTCAAGCCCACCGGCACCGCCCCGGGCGACGTGACCGACAAGCAGCTGGACGCCATCGCCGAGCTGGCCGACCGCTACAGCTTCGGCGAAGTGCGCAACAGCCATAACCAGAACATCATCCTCGCCGACGTCGAGCAGGCGCAGCTGTTCACCCTCTGGGGCGAACTGCGCGAGCTGGGCTTCGCCAGCCCCAACGTGGGCCTGCTGACCGACATCATCTGCTGCCCGGGCGGCGACTTCTGCTCCCTGGCCAACGCCAAGTCGATCCCGGTGGCCGAAGCCATCCAGCGCCGCTTCGACGACCTCGACTACCTGTTCGACATCGGCGACATCGACCTCAACATCTCCGGCTGCATGAACGCCTGCGGCCACCACCACGTGGGCCACATCGGCATCCTCGGGGTGGACAAGAAGGGCGAGGAGTTCTACCAGGTGTCCCTCGGCGGCAGCGCCGGCCGCGAAGCCAGCCTGGCGCAGATCCTCGGCCCGTCCTTCGCCCAGGACCAGATGGCCGACGTGATCGAGAAGCTGATCAAGGTCTACGTCGAACGGCGCACCGAAGAGGAACGCTTCCTCGATACCTACCGCCGCATCGGCATCGACCCCTTCAAGGAGCGCGTATATGCAGCGAATCATTAAGCACCGCGAAGTGGTCGACGACCGCTGGCACCTGCTGCCCAAGGACGCCACCCTGGAGAGCGTGCCCAACAGCGACGACGTGATCATCCCGCTGGCCCTGTGGCTGGAACACGGCCCGGCCCTGCGCGGCCGCGACGGCGGCCTGGGCGTGTGGCTGGACTCCGACGAGGAGCCCGAAGCCATCGCCGGGGACCTGGACAAGTTCCAGGTGATCGCGGTGAACTTCCCGGCCTTCACCGACGGCCGCGGCTTCAGCACCGCACGCCTGCTGCGCGAGCGCTACGGCTACAAGGGCGAGGTGCGCGCCATCGGCGACGTGCTGCGCGACCAGCTGTTCTACATGCAGAGCTGCGGTTTCGATGCCTACGCCATTCGCGCGGACCGCGATCCATATGATGCGCTGGCCAGCCTGGACGACTTCAGCGAGGTCTACCAGACCTCGGTGACCCAGCCGCAGCCGCTGTTCCGCCGCCGGCAGTTGGCCTGACCTGAAAAGCCCCGCCCTGGCGGGGCTTTTTCGTTGGGTCGGCGTCACGCTTCTCTTCCCCATCGTCGTTCCCACGAACGTGGGACGCGGCTCCATCGCGAACAGCGCTTGTGCTGGCCCGAAGGGGGATAACCCAGCTGCCTTGGCTTGGGTGTTTCTGCGCCGCTCCGAGTTTGCCCGGCCTTCTTGTTTCGCCCCCTCGGGCGAGTCCCTTTTGTCAATCGCCACAAAAGTAACCAAAAAGGCTTGCCCCGCCATACGGGCCCGATGGAGCCGGGCTACCCTCACGAACTCCCCCGCCACGGAGGCCCGCCCCGAGGGTACGTCCCTGTAGCCCATCGGGGCTCTCGCGACATCCATGTCGCATGACCTCCTGAGCGCCGGTTTCGCTCGGCCTTCTGAAGGGGCGTTTCGGAGTGCGCGGAGGTTTCTCTGGAAGTCCGAATCGCGGACAAAGTCCGCTCCTACAGTTACAGGGAAGCACGGGCGTAGGAGCGGACCTTGTCCGCGATTGGACTCAACGCCCCCGCCGGACACCCCGGACGCACGGCTTTTCGTAGGATGGCGTTGAGCGAAGCGATACCCATCACCACGGCAGCATGGGTATCGCAAGCTCAACCCATCCTACGAAGAGCTCCTCGGCGCAAGGAGCGGACTTTGTCCGCGATTGGACTCACCGGCCACGTCGCACACCCCGGAGGCACGGCCAACGGCGCATAACCACGAACGGTCATCCGCCCTACGCCCTGACGCTCTCCCAGGCAATCTGCGCCAGCAGGTCCCGGCAATCCGCCAGTTCCACCCGCGTCCGCCCGGCCAGCCAGTTGCGCACGTAATCGTGGGTGGGGCCTATCACCACCGAGTTGAACAGCTCGAAGGGCATTTCGCGGAAAGCGCCGGCCTGGCGGTGCACCGCCAGCAGTTCGGCGATGCGCCGGCCCTGCTGGCGGTTGGCTTCGCGCAGTTGCTCGCCCATCTCCCCCGCCTCCACCCGGCCGCGGTTGTGCAGGATGAAGCGGGCCCAGTCCGGGTGCGTCACCACCCAGTCGATGTAGCAGGTGACGAACAGCTTGACCGTGGCCTCGGCGCCCATGCCCTCGCGCAGCCCGGCGTCGAGCAGGGCCGCGTACTGGCCGATGCCTTCCAGGTAGAGCGCGCCGATGATCCGCTCGCGGTTGCCGAAGTGGTGGTACAGGCTGCCGATGCTGGCGCCGGAGCGGTCGCGGATCATCTCGATGGTGGTGGCGTCCACCCCGGATTCGCTGAAACAGGCCAGCGCGGCCTGGAGGATGTCGTCTTTGCGGGAAGCTCGGCCCATGGGGTTCCTTGTGCGGATCGATTCTAGAATATTTTTCTAGAATTAATTTCTAGCCTTCGTATACTGCCCTGACGCGCAGCCATCCTTCAACCCGAATCCACGCAACCTAACCGGCCAGCCCCAGGAGCATGCAGCATGACCACCCCGCAGCCCCGCGAGATCGACAACGGCCATGGCCAGCGCCTGGCCAGCCACTGGTACCGGCCGCCGGGCGAGATGCTCGGCGCCGCCCTGATCGTCCCGGCCATGGGCGTCGAGCAGCGCTTCTACGGCGCCTTCGCCAACTGGCTGGCCGAGCGCGGCTATCTGGTCGTGACCTTCGATTACCAGGGCATGGGCCAGTCGCGCAGCGGCCCACTACGTGAAGTAAAGGCCAACGTCGTCGACTGGGGCCGCCACGACTGCAGCGCCGTGCTCGCAGCGGTGGCCGAGGCCGCGCAGGACAAGCCGCTGTACTGGATCGGCCACAGCCTGGGCGGGCAGATCCTGCCCTTCGTCGACGGCCGCGCGCGCATCACCCGGGCCTTCAGCATCGCCAGCGGCAGCGGCTACTGGCGCGACAACACCGCCGGCCTGCGCGGCCGCGCCTGGCTGCTCTGGCACTTCATCGCGCCGACCGTCACGCCGCTGCTGGGCTACTTCCCGGGCCGCCGCCTGGGCATCGTCGGCGACCTGCCGCGCGGGGTGATCAAGCAATGGCGGCGCTGGTGCCTGCACCCGCAGTACGCCCTGGGCGAAGGTGAGCAGATGCGCATCCGCTATTCGGCGGTGCACACGCCCATCGTGTCGCTGTCATTCACCGACGACGAGATGATGTCCCAGCGCAGCACCGAAGCCCTGCTCGGCTTCTACCGCAGCGCGCCCAAGGTGAGCCGGCGCATCGCCCCGGAACAGCTGGGCGTGAAACGCATCGGCCACTTCGGGTTCTTCCGCGAGCAGTTCGCCGACACGCTGTGGGAGGGCTACCTGCTGCCGGAGCTGGGCTGAACGCCCGGCCCCGGCGCGGGTATCAGTCGAGGTTCACCAGCAGCCGGCCGACCAGCTTGCCGGCGAGGATCTGGTGGATGGCGGTGGGCAGGTCGTCGAGGCGGATTTCGCGCACCAGCTCCTCCAGGCGCGGCAGCTTCCACTGCAGCGAGAGCTTGTCCCACATGGACGCCTTGACCACCAGCGGCAGCTCCACCGAGTCCACGCCCAGCAGGTTCACCCCGCGCAGGATGAACGGCAGCACCGTGGCCTTGAACGCGGCGCCGGCGGTCAGCCCGCAGCAGGCCACGCTGCCGCCGTACTGCAGCGACTTGACCACGTTGAACAGGATGTCGCCGCCGACCGTGTCCACGGCGCCGGCCCACTGCTCCTTGAGCAGCGGCTTGTCGACACCATCGGCGACGGTGGCGCGGTCGATGATCTGCCGCGCGCCCAGGCCGTTGAGGAACTCGGCCTGCTCCAGCTTGCCGGTGGAGGCCGCCACGCTGTAGCCAAGCTGGGCCAGCAGCATCACCGCGATGCTGCCGACGCCGCCGCTGGCGCCGGTGACCAGCACCGGGCCGGAGGCCGGGGTCACGCCGGCCCGCTCCAGCTTGTCGACGCACAGCGCCGCGGTCAGGCCGGCGGTGCCGAGGATCATCGCCTCGCGCAGGCTCAGGCCCTGCGGGCGCTTGATCACCCAGGCGGCCGGCACGCGGATGTACTGGCCGAAGCCGCCCGGGGTGTTCATCCCCAGGTCGTAGCCGGTGACTATCACCTCGTCGCCGGCGACGAACTCGCCCACCGAGGATTCCTCCACCACCCCGGCGGCGTCGATGCCGGGGGTGTGCGGGTACTTGCGGGTCACGCCACGGTTGCCGCTGGCCGACAACGCATCCTTGTAGTTCAGCGACGAATACCGCACCCGGATCAGCACCTCGCCGGCCGGCAGCTGGCTGGTGTCGCGCTCGACCACCTGCTGCTCGTAGATGCCATGCGGGGACTCGGTAACCCAGAGGGCCTTGAATGCACTCATCACGCTCTCCTTCTGCAAAGCCTGCCGCGTGGGCGCCCCTGCGCCCGCGCCGGAATCATTGCCAGTAACGGCTGCGCCCCAGGCGCTCCCACCAGCTCAGCAGCACGCGGTCGATCACCGTGCTGGCGCCCACGCCCAGGCGTTCCTGGACGCTCTTCTTCTGCACGTACTGCAAGTGGTAGACGTCCGCCTCGCGGGCGCGTTCGGCCAGGTACTCGTCGCTGGTCTTCAGCTCGTCCACCAGCTTGCGCCCCAGCGCCGCCTGGCCCAGCCAGACCTCGCCGGTGGCGATTTCCTCGATGGCAAGCTTCGGCCGGTAGTGGGCGACGAAGCCCTTGAACAGCTCGTGGGTGGACTCCAGGTCCTCCTGGAACTTCTCGCGGCCCTTGTCGGTGTTCTCGCCGAACACCGTCAGGGTGCGCTTGTACTCGCCGGCGGTGAGCACCTCGAAATCGATGTCATGCTTCTTCAGCAGGCGGTGCACGTTGGGCAGCTGCGCCACCACGCCGATGGAACCGAGGATGGCGAAGGGCGCGGACAGGATGCGCTCGCCGATGCAGGCCATCATGTAGCCGCCGCTGGCGGCGATCTTGTCGACGCACACGGTCAGCGGCACGCCGGCCTGGCGGATGCGCGCCAGTTGCGAGGCGGCCAGGCCGTAGCTGTGGACCATGCCGCCGCCGCTCTCCAGGCGCAGCACCACTTCGTCCTTGGGCGTGGCCAGGCTGAGCAGCGCGGTGATCTCGTTGCGCAGGTGCTCGGTGGCCGAGGCCTTGATGTCGCCATCGAAGTCCAGCACGTAGACGCGGCTCTTCTGCGCGCCGGCCTTCTTCGCCTGCTTGGCGGCCTTGTGCTCGGACTTGCGCAGGGCCTTGAGCTTGTCCTTGTCGAGCACGCTGCCCTGCAGGCGCTCACGCAGGTCCTTGTAGAAGTCGTTGAGCTTGCGCACTTCCAGATGGCCCGAGCTGCGCCGCCCGCGGCCGCGCAGGGCGGCGACCACCACCAGCACCACCAGCACCGCCACCAGCACGGTGAAGGTCCTGGCCAGGAAACCCGCGTAATCCAGAAGAAACTCCACACTTCCCCCTATCAACCTGTGCCCCGCCCGCCGACCGGGCCGGGGAATCCCGCAAGCATACCCAGCCCGCCGGGCCGCAGCCAGCGCTGGCGAACGCCTTCATCAGCGTTGGGAATAGCATTCAAACAAGCGTATGTTTTTTCGTTGACAGCCCAGGGCCTTCCTCATACCCTCGCCGGAACTTTCCCCCAGCCGAGGTCCGTGCGTGGGCAGCATCTATCTGATTCGACATGGCCAGGCTTCGTTCGGCGCCGACGACTACGACGTGCTCTCGGCGACCGGCGTGCGCCAGGCCCAGGTCCTGGGCGAACACCTGGCCGGCCTGGGCCTGCGCCTGGACCGCTGCCTGGCCGGCGACCTGCAGCGCCAGCGCCACACCGCCAGCGAAGCCCTGGGACGCATGCGCGAAGCCGGGCTCGAGGTGCCGGAGCTGGAGATCGACGCCGCCTTCAACGAGTTCGAAGCCGACGCGGTGATCCGCGCCCACCTCGACGACCTGCTGCAGCACGAGCCCCAGGCCCTGCACATCCTGCGCAACGCCGCGCAGCACCGCGGCGAGTTCCAGCGCCTGTTCTCCTACGTGATCGCCCGCTGGGTTTCCGGCGAGCACCACAAGGACGGCCTGGTCAGTTGGCAGGAATTCCTCGACACCGTGCACGACGGCCTGCAGCGCCTGCTGCGCCAGGCCAGCGGCAAGGACAACATCGCCGTGTTCACCTCCGGCGGGACCATCACCGCCGTGCTCCAGCAGATCGTCGGCATGCCGGCGATCAAGGCCTTCGAGCTGAACTGGCAGATCGTCAACACTTCGCTCAGCCGCCTGAAGTTCCGCGGCGACGAAGTGTCCCTGGCTTCCTTCAACAGTCACGTGCACCTGGAACTGTTGAGGGCGCCGGAGCTCATCACCTATAGATGAGCCCGGCCCATTGCGCCCCCGGGCGCGCGAGAAAACCTAGAAAAGGGATAGAACCATGAGCGTTGCTGACATCGTCTCCACCATGAAGAGCAAATTCAACGCTGGCGCCGCCGCCGGCCTGGACCTGGTCTTCCAGTTCAACATCGAGGACGGCGACAACCACTACCTGGTGGTCAAGGATGGCACCTGCGAAGTCGTGCAGGGCGATGCGCCGAACCCCAACGTCACCCTGATCATGGACAGCGAGACCCTCAAGGGCATCACCAGCGGCGAAACCGACGGCATGCAGGCCTTCATGGCCGGCAAGCTGCGCGCCGAAGGCGACATGATGCTGGCCATGAAGCTGGGCGAGCTGTTCCCGGTCTGACCTGGAGCGCTGCCTGCCGGCACGAGAAACCGGGGCCCCGCGGCTCCGGTTTTTTTTCGCCCGCGCCGCTCTGGCAAAGGCGTATCAGGCAGCCTGATCGGGGTCCAACACGCTCGCCAATAACGCCCTGCGGCGCTTGTGGGGGTAGCAGGCGAGCATTAGATTAGCCAATTATCTCGGGACACCATTATTGCCCTGCATGATGGATCCCGGGCGCCGCTGCCCCGGCAACTACCGACTACAAGAAAGGGATAAGCATGTCGCTGACTGACCAGTCCACCCGCATCCGCCAAGGCGAAGAGCTCGACGCCGCGGTCATCGATCCCTACCTGAAGGCCCACATTCCCGGCCTGCAGGGCGAGCCGAAGATCAGCCAGTTCCCTGGCGGCGCCTCGAACCTGACCTACCTGCTGGAATACCCCAGCCACGAGCTGGTGCTGCGCCGCCCGCCGTTCGGCCGCAAGGCCAAGTCGGCCCACGACATGGGCCGCGAGTACCGCATCCTCAACCAGCTCAACGCCGGCTTCCCGTACTGCCCGAAGGCCTACGTGCACTGCACCGACGAGTCGGTGATCGGCGCCGAGTTCTACGTGATGGAGCGCGTCAACGGCATCATCCTGCGCGCCGACCTGCCGCCGGAGCTCAAGCTCGACGCGCAGCAGGCCAACACCCTGTGCAAGAACTTCATCGACCGCTTCGTGGAACTGCACAACGTCGACTACCAGGCCTGCGGCCTGGGCGACCTGGGCAAGCCCGAGGGCTACGTGCAGCGCCAGATCGAAGGCTGGAGCGACCGCTACGAGAAGGCCCTGACCCCCGACGCGCCGAGCTGGGAAGCGGTCAAGGCCTGGCTGCGCGAGAAGATGCCGGCCGACCACCCCAAGCCGGGCATCGTGCACAACGACTACCGCTTCGACAACGTCATCCTCGACCCCAAGGACCCGATGCGCATCATCGGCGTGCTGGACTGGGAGCTGACCACCATCGGCGACCCGCTGATGGACCTGGGCAACACCCTCGCCTACTGGATCGAAGCCGACGACCCGGCGCCGGTGCAGCTCATGCGCCGCCAGCCGAGCCACCTGCCGGGCATGCTGACGCGCCAGCAGTTCGCCGACTACTACGCCGAACGCGCCGGCCTGCCGCGCATCGACAACCTCGACTTCTACTACACCTACGGCCTGTTCCGCCTGGCCGGCATCGTGCAGCAGATCTACTACCGCTACTTCCACGGCCAGACCCAGGACAAGCGCTTCGCCCAGTTCATCCACATGAACAAGCTGCTGGAGCAGATGAGCCTGCAGGTCATCGGCAAATCGCGCCTGTAACGACGATCACAACAAGGGGAACCCCATGTCCAAGACCAACCTGTTCGACCTCGACGGCAAGATCGCCTTCGTCTCCGGCGCCAGCCGCGGCATCGGCGAGGCCATCGCCAAGCTGCTGGCCCAGCAAGGCGCCCACGTGATCGTCTCCAGCCGCAAGATCGAGGGCTGCCAGGAAGTGGCCGAGGCCATCAATGCCGCCGGCGGCAAGGCCACCGCCATCGCCTGCCACATCGGCGAGATGGAGCAGATCCAGAGCGTCTTCGCGCAGATCCGCGAGCAGTTCGGCCGCCTGGACATCCTGGTCAACAACGCCGCCACCAACCCGCAGTTCTGCAACGTGCTGGACACCGACCTGGGCGCCTTCCAGAAGACCGTGGACGTGAACATCCGCGGTTACTACTTCATGTCCATCGAAGGCGGCAAGCTGATGAAGGAGAACGGCGGCGGCAGCATCATCAACGTCGCCTCGATCAACGGCGTCAGCCCCGGCGAGTTCCAGGGCATCTACTCGGTGACCAAGGCCGCGGTGATCAGCATGACCAAGGTCTTCGCCAAGGAATGCGCGCAGTTCGGCATCCGCTGCAACGCCCTGCTGCCGGGCCTGACCGACACCAAGTTCGCCTCGGCGCTGGTGAAGAACGACGCCATCCGCAACGTCGCCCTGCAGCGCATCCCGCTCAAGCGCGTGGCCGAGCCGAGCGAAATGGCCGGCGCCGTGCTGTACCTGGCCAGCAACGCCTCCAGCTACACCACCGGCGTGGCGCTGAACGTCGACGGCGGGTTCCTCGCTTGATCGCGCAAGCGCAATGAACAAGGGAGCCTTCGGGCTCCCTTTTTCGTTGGGCGATCCGTCGATGCACGGATGCGCGCGGGTGGGGCGGCGGATCTCATCTGCGAATCGCGCCGGGGCGTCCGGCTATCGCGGACAAGGTCCGCTCCTACGAGGGAAGGAATACCGTGCCTCCCGGCGACCTGTAGCGGGCCCTGCCCGCGAAATCGCGCGCAGGGCGCGCTCCTACCAGAGAATGGCGCGGGTGGGCGGCGTAGGAGCGGATCTTATCCGCGAATCGCGCCGGGATGTCCGGCTATCGCGGACAAGGTCCGCTCCTACGAGGGAAGGAATACCGTGCCATCCAACGACCTGTAGGAGCGGGCCCTGCCCGCGATTTCGCGCGCAGGGCGCGCTCCTACAGGGGAATGGCGCGGGTGGGCGGCGTAGGAGCGGATCTTATCCGCGAACCGCGCCGGGGCGTCCGGCTATCGCGGACAAGGTCCGCTCCTACGGGGGAAGGAATACCGTGCCTCCCGGCGACCTGTAGGAGCGGGCCCTGCCCGCGATTTCGCGCGCAGGGCGCGCTCCTACAAGGGAATGGCGCGGGTGGGGCAGCGTAGGAGCGGATCTCATCCGCGAATCGCGCCGGGGCGTCCGGCTATCGCGGACAAGGTCCTACGGGGGAAGGAATATACCGTGCCTCCCGGCGACCTGTAGGAGCGGGCCCTGCCCGCGATTCGCGCGCAGGGCGCGCTCCTACATGGAATGGCGCGGGTGGGGCAGCGTAAGCGGATCTTATCCGCGAATCGCGCCGGGGTGTCCGGCCATCGCGGACAAGGTCCGCTCCTACGGGGGAGGAATGCCGTGCCTCCCGGCGGGTGGGGCGACGTAGGATGGCGTTGAGCGAAGCGATACCCATCACCACGGCCGCATGGGTTGCGTAAACTCAACCCATCCTACGAAAAGCCTCTCGGCGCAACCGGCAAGACAGTTGCTCCGGTGCGGCCCGCCTACCGCCACTCCCGCAGCGCCTGTTGCGCCGCGGCGTTGACCGGTTCCGCCTCCAGGCCCGCGGGGCCCAGGCGCACGCTGTAGACCGCCTGGTCCGCCATGGGCAGGAAGTTCACCCGCGCCGCCAGCGGCCGGAAGGTCAGCAGGTCGTGCTGGCCGTCGCGCAGCCAGCGCCACAGGTCGAAGCCGTAGGGGCTTTGCGCCAGCACCTGCTGGCGGGCCTGGGCCTGTTGCTGCTCGATGGCCAGGTAGCGGCCGGCCAGGCCCTGCAGGCGGTAGCCGGGGTCCAGGCCGATCAGTGCGGCCAAACCACGCCACTGCATGATGCGCACGTCCAGTTGCCAGAGGTCGCCGCCCAGTTCGACGCGGCGTTCGCGGTCGCCTTCGAGGATTTTCACCTCGTAGCGCTGCGGCGCCAGGCGCTGGAAGCTCAGGGTCGCCAGCGGCCGCTCGGCGGGCAACGCGTCGTAGCTGCGCAGGTCCCAGGCCGCCAGGCCCAGCGCCAGCGCGGCGGCGACGAAGGCCAGGCCGGCGCAGCCGCGCAGCCAGCCGAGGAACCAGTGGCGGTCGAAGAGGATGCGTGCGGCGACCAGCAGCGCCAGCAGGGCGATCAGCGCGAACGTCCAGGCCAGGCCGTCGTACTGCATTGAATCAGTTCCTTGCGGGTAGAATTGCCGGCATTATGCGCACCCCTCGACGCGACGGCCAGCCGTGGCATCGCAGCCTTGAACCCAGGTCGTACTTTTCATGCCCTTCACCCTCCCCTTCGAGCTGGCCATCGACCCGCTCACCCTGCTGATCCTCGCCGTCGTGGCCTTCCTCGCCGGCTTCATCGACGCCATCGCCGGCGGCGGCGGCCTGCTGACCATCCCCGCCCTGCTCACCGCCGGCGTACCGCCGCACCTGGCGCTGGGCACCAACAAGCTGAGTTCCACCTTCGGCTCGGCCACCGCCAGCTACACCTTCTACAAGCGCAAGCTGTTCCACCCGGCGAAGTGGCGCAACGGCCTGCTCGCCACCGCCATAGGCGCGGCCGTCGGCGCCTGGGCCGCGCACCTGCTGCCGGCGGAATGGCTGAACCGCATGTTGCCGGTGGTGGTGTTCTCCTGCGGGATCTACATGCTCTTCGGCGGCACGCCCAAGGCGCCGCTGGACGCCGACGCCCCGGTCGGGCGCAGGCGCCAGTGGCCGCAAGGCCTGGGCCTGGGCTTCTACGACGGTGTGGCCGGCCCCGGCACCGGCGCCTTCTGGACCGTCAGCAGCCTGCTGATGTACCCACTGGACCTGGTCCGCGCCAGCGGCGTGGCGCGCACCATGAACTTCGTCAGCAACATAGTGGCGCTGGCGGTGTTCGTCGCTTCCGGCCAGGTGGTCTGGCTGCTCGGGCTGTGCATGGGCAGCGCGCTGATGGTCGGCGCCTACCTGGGTGCGCGCACCGCCATCGGCGGCGGCGCCAAGTTCATCCGCCCGGTGTTCATCCTGGTGGTGCTGGCGCTGACCGCGCGCCTGGTCTGGCAGCACTGGTTCAGCGCGGCTTGAAGCGCAGGGAAAACGCCGGGCGTCAGTAGCCGCCGCCCGGCAGGATGGGATCGGGCCGTCCGGCGCGGCGCGCCAGCCAGCTCTCGATCAGGTAGCGGGCGATGGAACGCCCGGCCGGCAGGCGCGGCAGCGAGTCGTAGGGGAACCACTGGGCGTCCTCGATCTCGTCCGGCTGGCAGACGATCTCGCCGCTGACGTACTCGGCGTGGAAGCCGAGCATCAGCGAATGCGGGAAGGGCCAGTTCTGGCTGCCCAGGTAGCGGATGTTGCCGACCTGCAGCCCCACTTCTTCCTTCACCTCGCGGGCCACGCAGTGCTCCACCGACTCGCCCGGCTCGACGAAGCCGGCCAGGGTGCTGTACATGCCCGGCACGAAGCGCGGCGAGCGCGCCAGCAGCAGTTCGTCGCCGCGGGTGACCAGGACGATCATGCTCGGCGACAGCAGCGGGTAGCGCTGGATGTCGCAGGCGTCGCAGCGCATGGCGCGCTCGCGCGGCACGGCGCGCATCGGCTGGCCGCAGCCGCCGCAGAAACGGTTCTCGCGGGCCCAGGTGCCGACCTGGCTGGCGAAGCCGAGCATGGCGAACTGGTCTTCCTCGGCTTCCAGCATGACGTGGCGCAGGCCTATCCAGCTGCAACCCTCGACGCTGGCGGGAGACTCCAGCTCCAGCAGGTACACGGCATCGCCATCGAAGTGGCCGACGCCCTGCTCGGAGAGCACCGGCAGGTCCTGGCGCTTGAGCCAGTCACGGGGGAAGAGCACGCCATTGGCATCGCCGAGGAATTGCTGGCGGTAATGGGCCACGGCCCAACCACCCTTTTCCGCCGGGTCGAGCCAGGCGGACTCCCAACGTCCGGTACGCATCAGGCAGCCACCTCCAGGCCGAGGGCGCGCACGCTCTCGCTGGCCACGTCCAGCACGTCGGGCTGGCCTTCGGGACGCAGCACGGCGCCGCCCTCCAGGTAGTATTCGAGGCCGGTCAGGGCATCGGCCAGGGTTTCCAGCATCTGCTCCGACGGCATCTGCGTGGTTTCGATCATCTGCCGCTGGATGTAGTCGGCGCAAGCCCCGACCAGCCGGGCGGCGCGTTCCTGGCCGAGGAACCAGAGCCCGCCGCGCACGGCCTGCAGGCTGCCGGGGACGTTGGCCAGGTGCAGCTTGTCGCCGTTGGATTCCAGGTAGGCGGTGATCGCCCGCTTGGCCAGGGCCAGGCCGCCCTGGGCTTCGTCTATGACCACGATGCGCGCCTCGGCCAGCTGGTGCACGGCGAAGGACTCGGCGCTGGGCTCGAGGTCGATGATGGCGGGGGCGGCCATGCGCTCGCCGCGTTCCAGGCTGCCGACCAGGCTTTCCACGTAGAGCAGCGCGTCGGCCAGAGCGTTCAGCGCCACCGGCGACTCCACCGCGCCCCTGGCCACCCAGCCGGACACCACCGAAACCTGGCCCTGCAGCACGTTGGCCGCGGAGTTCAGGCCGACCATGCCGAGGGTCTTGGCCAGCTTGCCCAGCTGGGTGTGCAGGGTGCCCAGGGCATCGGCCGGGGACACGCCGCGCTCGATCAGGTCGAGCTGGTCCTTGACCGTGGTGAGCTCCTCGCGGATGGCCGCCGACAGCGAGCGCATCACCGCCTGGCCGGGACCGGACAGGCGCTGCGACTCGTCTTCCAGCAGGTGGTCGGTGAACGGCAGCGGCGCCAGGCCGAACACCTCGCGCAGCTCGCTGGCCCGCGGGCCGCGGGTGTCGGCCAGGGCGGTGAGGTAGAGCAGTTCCTTGAGCAGCTGGCGCGGCGCCTCGTAGTTGGCGTTGGCCAGCAGCTGCTTGAGTTCCCGGTCCAGGCGCGAGAACAGCTGCTTGCGCGCCTTGCGCGGCAGCATCTGCGCATCCACCAGGGCTTCCAGGGCGCCCGCGCCTATCCAGCACAGGCGGCTGCGCTGGCCGTAGCCGAGCAGCGCGTCGAGGCGCGCCAGGGCGCGCCCCATCAGCTTGAGGCCGGAGTAATGATCCTGTTCGCGCACCAGGGCGAGCAGGCCGACCTGGTACATGTGCCGCAGGCGGCGGACTTCCTGGGCGCGGTCGGCCACCGTGGGCACCGCGCGGGGCGCCGCCGGGCGCGGCAGGTCCAGGCGCGCGCTGAAGAAGAAGCTCTCCGGCAGCACCGGCTGGCCGGCGGCCAGGCGCACGTCGTTGATCGCCGGCAGCAGCAGCTCGGGGATTTCCTGGCGGTTGGCCTCCAGGTTCTCCAGGTAGCGGCGCAGCACGTACAGGGCGTTGCCCAGGGCGGCCAGCTGGCCGTCGCGCTCCTCGCCGACACCGGTGGGGATGTCGGTGGCCAGCTGCAGGGCTTCCTGGGCCAGCAGCTCGGCGCCGGCCAGTTCGATCAGGTTGAGGGTGCCGCGGATCTGCGCCAGGCATTCGACCGCATGTTGCAGCAGGCTGCCGTTCTGGCGCTCGGCGATGAATTGCTCGAGGTTCTGCTCGGCCTGCTCCATGGTGGCGAAGAGTTCATCGCGCACCAGACTGAGGGAGGTGGCTCCAGTGACCATCGGGCTAACGCGCCTCCTGCGCGAGGGAGTAATGGGGCATCAGTCGGCGAACTCCGGCTGCTGCTTGCTCATGTGGGCGGCCATGGCCTTCTGCAGGTCGGCCGATTGCAGCATGGCGGCGTTCCAGGTGGCGATGTATTCCAGGCCGTCCTCGACGCTGTGGTCGCGGGCGTAGCGGATCATCTCCTTGGTGCCGCGGATGGCGATCGGCGACTTGCCGGCGATCTGCCGCGCCAGTTCGAACACGCCGTCGAGCAGCGCCGCGCTGTCGGCGTAGCTGCGGTTGACCAGGCCGATGCGCACCGCCTCGGCGGCGTCGACCATGCGCCCGGTGTAGGCCAGCTCGCGCATGATGCCGTCGCCGATCAGCCGCGGCAGGCGCTGCAAGGTGCCGACGTCGGCGGCCATGCCCATGTCGATTTCCTTGATGGAGAACTGCGCGTCTTCGCTGCAGTAGCGCATGTCGCAGGCCGAGATCAGGTCGATGGCGCCGCCCAGGCAATAGCCCTGCACGGCGGCGAGCACCGGCTTGCTGCAGGCGTCGATGGCGTTGAACGAGGCCTGCAGCTCGAGAATCTTGCGGCGCAGGGCGCGGGCGTTGCGGCCGACGTCCTTGCCCAGCTGGCTGCCGGCCTGGGCCAGCAGCATCAGGTCGATGCCGGCGGAGAAATGCTTGCCGGCGCCGGAAATCACCACCACGCGGACTTCATCCGTTTCATCGGCCCAACGGAAGATATCGACGATCTCGCGCCAGAAATCGGCGTTCATCGCGTTGACTTTTTCCGGGCGATTGATGATCACATGCGCGATCTTGTCGGCCAGTTCGACGCGAAATGCTTTGTACTCGGTCACGGGGGAAACCCTCGGGAATGCCCTGCTCTGCTGTGCGCGGCAGTTCTTGTAGTGATGGCGTGCCACTATAACAAGGCAAGGGCAAAAGTCGATGCCGGCCTATGTGACACAGGGCACGCTCCAGCTGCGAACGGGCGCTAGTCGATTTCCGCCACCGGCAGGCCCTGCTGGCGGTTGCGCCATTGCCGCCAGGTGTACATCGGGATGCCCGCCATGAACACCAGGAAGCCCCAGAAGATGGCCTGCTCGCCGGTGCCGTAGAGGGCCCACAGCGAGTAGAGGAAGCCCAGCGAGCCGACGGCGATCAGCTGCGGCCGCGAGCGCGGCGAGAACTCGCTGGTGCGCACCGCCAGCAGTTGCAGCAGCGCCGCGGTGCAGAAGGCGTAGGGCACCACGCCGGTCATGGTGCCGAGCAGGATGATGACGTTGAACACGTCCACCAGGTCGCCCTGGCCGTCGATCAGCACCAGCACCGTCACCAGCAGCCCCGAGGCCCACAGGCCGTTGGCCGGGGCGCCGTGCTTGTTGAGCTTGCCGAGGGATTCGGGGAACAGCCCGTCGCGCGCCGGCGCCACCGGGATCTGCCCCTGCAGCAGCACCCAGCCGTTGAGCGCGCCGAGGCAGGCGATCACCGCGCCGGCGGCCACCAGGTAGTAGCCCCAGTCGCCCATCAGCACGCGCGCGGCGTCGGCGAAGGGCGAGGTCGACTTGGCCAGCACCTCCGGCGGCATCAGGCCCTGCACCGAGGTGATCGACAACACGTACACCCCGGCCGCGGCCAGGGTGCCGAACAGCGTGGCGCGCGGGATGGTGCGCTTGGGGTCGCGCACGTCGTCGGCCGGCACCGTCGCCGACTCCAGGCCGATGAACGACCAGAGCGTCAGCGCCGCGGTGGTGGCGATGGCCTGGGCGTAGCCCATGTTCGGCAGTTGCTCGCGCGGCGGGATGGCCAGGTAGTCGGGGTTGAAGTGCAGCCAGCCGAGCACCCCGACCAGCAGCAGCGGGATCAGCTTGAGCGCGGTGAGCAGGTTCTGCACCACGGCGAAGGTGGCGATGCCGCGCAGGTTGATGAAAGTGCACAGCCAGATGGCGCCGATGGCGGTGGCCACCATCAGCAGCGGGTCGGCCAGCGCCGGGATGAACACCCGCAGGTAGCCCACCAGGGTCACGGCGATGGCGGCGTTGCCGATCCACGCGGCCTTCCAGTAGGTCCAGGCGCACAGGTAGCCGGCGAAGCTGCCGAAGCCCTCGCGGGTGTAGGCGTAGGGCCCGCCGGCGCCGGGGTTGAGCCGCGCCAGGCGGGCGAAGGTGAAGGCCAGCAGCACCGCGCCGGTGCTGGAGACCAGCCAGCCGAACAGGCTGAGCCCGCCATAGGCAGCGAGGCTGGAGGGCAGCAGGAAGACGCCCGAGCCGACCATGTTGCCGATCACCAGCGCGGTACAGCTCCAGAACCCCATGCTGCCTTTCTTGGCAGCCTCTCCCCCGCTCATCCTCGCTCCTTAGGTTCCGCCGCCCTGGACGACGGAATCAGCTGTCGGCATTTTCCACGATGCACTCAACTGTATAGCAGCGCCGGCCGTCCACGTCCTGCACCTGCAGGCCATGCACATCGGAATCGAAACCGGGGAAGTCGTGTTCGAAGGTCCGGGCGAAGGCCAGGTAGTCGAGGATCGAGCGCGTCGCCTCGGTGAAGCGCTCACCGGGCATGATCAGCGGGATGCCCGGCGGGTAAGGCACCAGCATGACCGCGGCGATGCGCCCTTCGAGGCGCTCGATGGGCACCGCCTCGACCTCGCCGCGCACCAGCTGGGTGTAGGCATCGGCCGGGCGCAGCGCCAGCTCCGGCAGGATGGTGTACATGCGGCGCATGGCCTTGGCCGTGGCGTGCTCGCGGTAGCAGGCGTGCAACTGCTCGCAGAGGTCGCGCAGGCCCATGCCGGCGTAGCGCGCCGGGGCGGCCTGGAGCACGCTGGGCAGGGCCTCGGACAGCGGCGCGTTGCCGTCGTAGCTGCGCTTGAACTCCAGCAGCTCGGTGACCAGGGTGCTCCACTTGCCCTTGGTCACGCCCATGGAGAACAGCACCAGGAAGGAGTACAGGCCGGTCTTCTCCACCACCAGGCCGCGCTCCCAGAGGAAGCGGCCGACCACCGCGGCGGGAATGCCGTGCTCCTCGAGACGCCCGGCGGCGTTCAGGCCCGGGGTGGCCAGGGTGACCTTGATCGGGTCGAGCAGCACGTAGTCGTCTTCCACCTCGCCGAAGCCGTGCCACTCGGCGTCGGGCTCCAGCAGCCAGTCGCGGGTGCGCACCTCGTCGGTGCCTTCCACCCCCGGCGGCTGCCACACGCAGAACCACCAGTCGCCGGCCGCCAGGTTCTGCTGCACGTTGGCCAGGGCGCGGCGGAAGCTCAGGGCCTCGTCGAAGGTCTCCTGGATCAGCGAACGCCCGGCCGGGCCTTCCATCATCGCCGAGGCCACGTCCAGCGAGGCGATGATGCCGTACTGCGGCGAAGTGGAGATGTGCATCATGAAGGCTTCGTTGAAGCGCGCGCGGTCCAGGCGCCGCTTGCCGCCGTCCTGCACGTGGATCATCGAGGCCTGGCTGAAGGCCGCCAGCATCTTGTGCGTGGAATGCGTGGTGAACACCAGCGGGCCGTCCTCGCCGCGGCTGGTGGCCATGCCGTAGCGGCGGTCGTAGAACTCGTGGAAGGCGGCGTAGGCGTACCAGGCCTCGTCGAAGTGCAGCACCTCGACGCTGCCGTCCAGGGCCTGCTTGATCAGCTCGGCGTTGTAGCACAGGCCGTCGTAGGTGGAGTTGGTCACCACCGCCAGCCGCACCTTCGGCTCGCGGCCGCGGGCCAGGGGGTTGGCGGCGATCTTCGCGGCGATCGACTCGCGGCTGAACTCGGACAGCGGAATGGGCCCGATGATGCCCAGCTCGTTGCGCTCCGGGCACAGGTACAGCGGGATGGCGCCGGTCATGATGATCGAGTGCAGCACCGACTTGTGGCAGTTGCGGTCCACCAGCACCAGGTCGTCGCGGCTGACCATGGAGTGCCAGACGATCTTGTTCGCCGTGGAGGTACCGTTGATCACGAAGAAGGTGTGGTCGGCGCCGAAATTGCGCGCGGCGCGGGCCTCGGCTTCGGCGAGCGGGCCGGTGTGGTCCAGCAGCGAGCCCAGCTCGGGCACCGAAACGGACAGGTCCGAGCGCAGGGTGTTCTCCCCGAAGAACTGGTGGAAGGCCTGCCCCACCGGGCTCTTGCGGTAGGCCACGCCGCCGCCGTGGCCGGGTGTGTGCCAGGAATAGTTGGACTGCGCGGTGTGCTCCACCAGGGCGCGGAAGAACGGCGGCAGCAGGCCCTCCAGGTACTTGCGCGCGGCCCGCGAGACCTGGCGGGCGAGGAAGGGCACGGTGTCTTCGAACAGGTAGAGGATGCCGCGCAGCTGGTGCAGGTCGGCCATGGACTCGGCCGGCGCGTTCTCGATGGTCATCTGCTCGCCGAGGGCGAAGATCGGCAGCTGCGGCGCCCGCACCCGCGCCACGCGGATCAGCTCCACCACGTCCTGCAACAGGCGCTGGTTCTCCCCCGCCCCCTCGGCGGCGACCAGGATGCAGGCCAGGCCATGGTGGGTGGAGGCGACGATGCGCCCCTCGGTGGCGCTGGCGGTGGACAGGATGCTGAAGCCGTCCAGTTCCAGTTCGCGGGCGATGCCGCGGACGCGGTCGCCGGCGACGGTGTCGGCCTTGATGTCGCGGTGGACGATGAGGATGGGGAATTTCAGATCTTTATACATTGTGAGCCCCGAATGCTGACGGAGGCTTTCCGTCGATCCCCTGCAGCGTATGGGCTTACATTCCGCAGGGGAATAGGGCCGGCTGCTGGCTATAAGAATAGGTCGCACGGGCGAAAGGCGGGGCTGGGGAGGTCGGCTTCAAGAGCGCCCTCTCGCCAGCGCGCGGAGGTCACCGACTGCGCCGAGGCGCTTTTCGTAGGATGGGTTGAGCGAAGCGAAACCCATCGGGCCAGGGTGATGGGTATCGCTTCGCTCAACCCATCCTACGAGGAGACCTGCGCCCGCAGGAGCGGACTCCGTCCGCGATCGGATTCACCGGCGGCACGAATACCCCCACATGACAGCCCCGCCCCACTCCGGCATCCTTGACCCTCCGCCCCGCCCCCACGAGAGCGCAGATGAACCTGCCCCCCCGACAGCAAGACATCCTCGACCTGGTCCGCGAACGCGGCTACCTGAGCATCGAGGAGCTGGCCCAGCAGTTCGCCGTCACCCCGCAGACCATCCGCCGCGACATCAACCAGCTCGCCGAGCGCAGCCTGCTGCGCCGCTATCACGGCGGCGCGGCCTGGGACTCGAGCATCGAGAACACCGCCTACAACACCCGCGCCGACCAGATGCGCGACGAGAAGCAGCGCATCGCCGAGGCGGTGGCGGCGCAGATTCCCGACGACGCCTCGCTGTTCATCAATATCGGCACCACCACCGAGGCCATCGCCCGCGCCCTGCTCGGCCATCGCCACCTGAAGATCATCACCAACAACCTGCACGTCGCCGCCATCCTCAGCGCCAAGGACGATTTCGAAGTGCTGGTGGCCGGCGGCACCGTGCGCGGCGACGGCGGCGTGGTCGGCCAGGCCGCGGTGGACTTCATCGAGCAGTTCCGCGCCGACTTCGCCCTGGTGGGCATCAGCGGCATCGACGAGGACGGCAGCCTGCTGGACTTCGACTACCAGGAAGTGCGCGTCTCCCGCGCCATCATCGACAACGCCCGGCAGGTGTTCCTCGCCGCCGACTCCAGCAAGTTCGGGCGCAACGCCCTGGTGCGCCTGGGGCCGATCGGCCTGGTCGACCGCCTGTTCACCGACGCCGCGCCGCCGCCCGCCGTGGCGCGCCTGCTGGCCCAGCACAAGGTGCAGCTGGAGCTGGTCTGACGCGGCCTGCGTTCGAATCCGAAAATCCCCGGTAAATCAGCCGAATGGCTGGGTTCCAGCCTAGCCATTCGGCGCTTGCTCGCCTATTCTATTTTCGAATTCGAACGCATTCATGTTCATTTACAGCCAAGAGGACGCCCCATGAGCCATTCCCACAAGCGCTCCGCTCCCCTGGCTGAGGTCTACGACCTGGCGGTGGTCGGCGGCGGCATCAATGGCACGGGCATCGCGGCGGACGCCGCCGGGCGCGGCCTGCTCACCTTCCTTTGCGAACAGCACGACCTGGCCAGCCACACCTCCTCGGCCAGCAGCAAGCTGGTCCACGGCGGCCTGCGCTACCTGGAGCACGGAGAATTCCGCCTGGTGCGCGAGGCCCTGGCCGAGCGCGAAGTGCTGCTGGCCAAGGCGCCGCACATCGTCCACCCGCTGCGTTTCGTCCTGCCGCACCAGCCGCACCTGCGCCCGGCCTGGATGATCCGCGCCGGGCTGTTCTTCTACGACCACCTGGGCCGGCGCGAGAAGCTGCCGGCCTCGCGCGGCCTGCGCTTCGGCGCCGACAGCCCGCTGCAGGAGCACCTGCGCCGCGGCTTCGAGTATGCCGACTGCTCCGTCGACGACGCCCGCCTGGTGGTGCTCAACGCCATGGCCGCCCGCGAGCGCGGCGCCCACGTGCACCCGCGCACCCGCTGCGTCAGCGCGCGGCGCAGCAAGGGCCTGTGGCACCTGCACCTGGAGCGCGACGACGGCAGCCTCTATTCCATCCGCGCCCGCGCCCTGGTCAACGCCGCCGGGCCCTGGGTGGCGCAGTTCCTCCGCGACGACCTGCGCCAGCGGCCGCCCTACGGCATCCGCCTGATCCAGGGCAGCCACCTGGTGGTGCCGCGGCTGTACGAGGGCGAGCAGGCCTACATCCTGCAGAACGAGGACCGCCGCATCGTCTTCGTCATCCCCTACCTGGGGCGCTTCACCCTGATCGGCACCACCGACCGCGAATACCTGGGCGACCCGGCGAAGGTGCAGATCAGCGACGAGGAAACCGGTTACCTGCTGGCGGTGGTCAACGCCCACTTCAAGCGCCAGCTGCATCGCGAAGACATCCTCTGGAGCTTCTCCGGGGTGCGCCCGCTGTGCGACGACGAGTCCGACGAGCCGTCCGCCGTCACCCGCGACTACACCCTGGCGCTGCAGGGCGCGCCAGGCGAGGCGCCGCTGCTGTCGGTGTTCGGAGGCAAGCTGACCACCTACCGCAAGCTGGCCGAGGCCGCCCTGGCCGAGCTGGCGCCGACCTTCCCGCGCCTGGGCCCGGCCTGGACCGCCGATGCCCCGCTGCCCGGCGGCGAAAACATGAGCAGCCCCGAGGACCTGGCCGTCGAGCTGCTGGCCAGGCATCCCTGGCTGCCGGCCGGCCTGGCGCGGCGCTGGGCCACCAGCTACGGCACGCGCAGCTGGCGCCTGCTCGACGGGGTGAAGGGCGAAACCGACCTGGGCGAACACCTGGGCGCCGGGCTCTACGCCCGCGAGGTGGACTACCTGTGCCGCGAGGAATGGGCCGAGAACGCCGATGACATTCTCTGGCGCCGCAGCAAGCTGGGGCTGTTCCTCGATGCCGCGCAGAAACTGCGCCTGGCCGAGTACCTGGCGCGCGAACACCCGCGCAAGGCCAGCGTGCAGGTAGCCTGAGCAGGCTTCAGAGCGAGGCGTTCAACTCGCTGATCAGCGCTTCGCGGTGCTTGAGCGAGGCCAGCGCGCTCTCGCCCAGGCGTCCGGCCACCTCGCTGAGCAGCCCCTGGGCCAGGAGCATGAAGGCGCACATGCTGTTGCTGTAGAACAGGCTGTGGTTGGGCACGTAGAAGCTGTGCGCCGCCACCCGCGCCAACGGCGAACTCGAAGAATCGGTCAGGGCCACCACCTCGATGCCGTGGCGCGCCGCCACTTCGGCGGTGGCCAGCACGCTGGGCGTATAGGGGAAGCAGTTGGCGACCACCAGCACGTCGCCGGCATCCAGTTGGGCGAGCGCATCGGCCACGCCCTGGCGGTTGGAGTCCAGCGCCGCCACATCGGGGCGCAGCATCCCCAGGCCGTAGGACATGAACAGCGCCAGCGAGGTGAACTGGCGCATGCCGTGGATGCGCACGCGGCGCGCGCCGGCCAGCAGTTCCACCACGCGGGCGAACGCTTCCGGCTCCACCTGCTCGATCAGGCTGGCGATGTTGGCGCTTTCCTGCCGGCCCAGGCGCGTCAGGCGCGACAGGGTGCTGTCGGCGGGGGTCAGCAGCAGGCGCGAGGCCTGGTCGCTGTAGAAGCTCTTGCCCTCTCCCGTAGGAGCGGACCTTGTCCGCGATAGCCGGACGTTCCGGCGCGATTCGCGGATGAGATCCGCTACGCTGCCCCACCCACACCATCCCCCCGTAGGAGCGCGCCCTGCGCGCGATTCGCGGGCAGGGCCCGCTCCTACAGGTCGCCGGGGGGCACGGTATTCCTCCCCGTAGGAGCGGACCTTGTCCGCGATAGCCGGACATTCCGGCGCGATTCGCGGATAAGATCCGCTCCTACGCTGCCCCACCCATGCCATTCCCCTGTAGGAGCGCGCCCTGCGCGCGAAATCGCGGGCAGGGCCCGCTCCTACAGGTCGCCGGGGGGCACGGTATTCCTCCCGTAGGACCTTGTCCGCGCTAGCCGGACATCCCGGCGCGATTCGCGGATAAGATCCGCTGCGCCACCCGCGCCATTCCCCTGTAGGAGCGCGCCCTGCGCGCGATATCGCGGGCGCAGCCCGCGCCTACCCGGCCAACTGCGCCTCCAGCTCGGCGATGCGCGCCTGCAGGCGTTCGCGTTCGGCGCGGGCCGGGCCTATGTCTTCGTAGACGCTGATCAGGTGCTCCGGCAGGCCGTCCTGGCGGCGGCGCTGCAGCGAGGTGCGGGCGCGCACCCAGACGTAGCGGCCGTCCTTGCGCCGGCAGCGCTTTTCCACCACGTAGCGGTCGATCTCGCCGGCCAGCATGCTGCGCAGCAGCTGCAGGGTGCGCTCCAGGTCGTCGGGGTGGGTGAGCTGCTGGAAGGTCATGCCGTAGAGTTCCTCGGCGCTGTAGCCGAGCAGTTCGCAGAGGCTGCCGTTGACGCGCTGCCAGGTGCCGTCCAGGCCGATGTAGGCCAGCGCGCCCCAGGTCAGCTCGAAGATGGCGCGCAAGCGCTCCTCGCTGTTGCGCAGCTCTTCCTCGGCGGCCATGCGCGCGGTGTTGTCCATGCTGATGCCGACTATCTTCACCGAGCGCCCGGCGCTGTCCTTGATCACCCGGGCGCGGGAGGCGATCCAGCGCAACTGGCCGTCCGGGCGGTAGATGCGGAAGTCGCACTCACAGCCGCTGCCTTCGGCGATGGCCTGGTCGTACATGGCGCGCATGGCGGCCACGTCCTCGGCCGGCAGGTGCGGCCAGAAGTCCTGGTTGTGGCTCACCGGCCAGCCGTAGACCTCCTCCACGTTGGGCGAGTAGGTCACCTCGTCGCTGATCAGGTTCCACTCCCAGGTGACGATGCGCGCGCTCTCCTGGGCCAGCTTCATGCGCGCCTCGCTCTCCATGATCTCGGCGGTGTAGCGGCGGCGCACGTCGGTCATCGGCAGTTCGATGGGCTCCAGCGCCTGCAGGTCGCGCACCGCCTCCTCGCCATAACGCAGCCAGATCCAGTTGACCTTGAGGAAGGCGGCCAGCTTGCGCAGGTTGTCGTAGTCGATCTCGCCGCCGCGCGTCCACTTGTGCACCGCGGTGCGCGAGATGCCCAGCGCGGTGGCCACGGCCTGCAGGGTCAGCTTGTTGAGCTCGAGCAATTCCTTGAGGCGGAAGGCGAAGCTGTTTTCCGTCATACGCGGTCCTGTGCTGGAAGAAGCCTGGAGCCGCAGTATACACAGCTGTAAACCGCCGGATTACAGCAAACCCCGGGGCGCACGGCCGTGCGCCCCGCCGGCTCACGCCAGGCCGGCCAGCTTCAGCCAATGGGCGTAGAAGCCCTCGGCCACGCGGTTCAGTTCGGCCACCTTGCGCGGCAGGTCGGCGAGCATCACCTCGGCGCTTTCCTGGCTCGGCTGGCTGGGGTCCAGGTACTGCGGCCAGCCGTTGATCCAGCCGCTGACCAGCTCCTCGGTCATCTCCGGGTGGCCCTGCAGGCCGAGGACGAAGCCGCCCCAGGAGAAGCCCTGGTTGGCGCACCAGGGGCTGGACAGCAGGTGCTCGGCGCCCTCGGGCAGCTCGAAGGTATCGCCGTGCCACTGGTAGATCGGGAATTCCTCGGGCAGGTGCGCCAGCCACGGACTCGCGGACTCCAGGCGGCGCATCGGCTGCCAGCCCATCTCGGTGTAGCCCTGCTGGCGGATGGACGCGCCCAGGGCCTTGGCCAGCAACTGGCCGCCCAGGCAGTGGCCAATCAGCGGCACCCGGCGCTCGATGAAGCGGCGCAGCGCCGCCACCTCGGTGCGCAGCCAGGGCAGGTCGTCGTTCACGCTCATGGGGCCGCCCATGATGGCCACGGCTTTCGGGCGCTCCAGGTCGTAGCCGTCCAGCTCGCCGTGGTCGGCGCGGCGCACTTCGAAGCCCAGGCCGGCGCGGTCGAGCACGCGGGCCAGGTGGCCCGGCGGGCAGAAGTCGGCGTGGGTCAGGATCAGGATATCGGTCATGCTTACCTCCGCGCGGCAGTCTGCCGCAAAAGGCGCGCGACCATAACCCCCAGCGCGCCCGCGGGCAGGCCCGCACCGCCTTCCGGCGGCGCGGGCGCATGGGGTTCATGGGAGTGGGAAGCCGCCGGCCGACGCGGCCTGGCGGCGAGACGAAGGTGTTGGATCAGGGACGCAGGCTGCTCACTTCCTGGGTAACGCCCCAGCCGTCGAGCACACCTCCGAGCGGCGCCACGACTTCCTCCAGGTCGTGTTCGAATGCGCCGATCGCCGCGTGGGTGGCGAACATCACCTTGCTGATCTGCAGGTTCCAGCCACCGTCGGAGCGGGCTTCGACCTGGGCCCTCAGGGATTCGCCGCGGAATTGCCGGGCGGCCTGGCGGGCGTTCTGTTCATCGGGAAAGATGGCGAAGAAGTCGATGGGATGAATGCGGGCGAAATCGAAGCCCCCTTCCTTCATCCGGCGCAGCACATTGACACTGATATCCTCCGAGAGGGGCTTTTCCATGGTACGCACCTCCTTTCGAGACGTTCAGGGTTTCACCTAGTTTCCCAGCCGATGCGGACCTGGCTTGCGACCGGGCCCGCGGCGGGCACTCGCTGTGCCACAGGAAACGCCAAAAATGCTTCAACGTCCCCCAATTGGTCGCCAAAGGTCTTGAACTGGCAGGCAGGAAGGCCCGTCTGCCGGCAACCAACAGTTTCAGAGTAGCGTCTATGCAGGCCGAATGCCGCCCTACCGGTCAGTCGGTACGTTCGGCGGCGACGGGCGGCAGCGCCGCGGGGCGCGTCGCCAGCAGCAGGGCCGCCAGCACCAGGGCCATGCCCAGGGCGTGGCCGGCGCCGAAACGCTCGCCCAGCAGGCTCACGCCGACCAGCGCCGAGCCCACCGGCATCAGCCCGGTGAACAGCCCGGCGGTGCTGGCCGGCACCCGGGAAATGCCGCGGTACCACAGCAGGAACGACAGCACGCTGGCGCTCAGGGCGTAGAACAGTGTCCAGCCCCAGGTCGCCGCCGGCACCGCGCGCCAGTCCAGCGTCCGCGCCTCGGGCAGCGCCAGCGGCAGGAACAGCAGCAGCCCGGCG
The DNA here is from genome assembly GCF_001586155.1 of Pseudomonas citronellolis. Classification (NCBI taxonomy): domain Bacteria; kingdom Pseudomonadati; phylum Pseudomonadota; class Gammaproteobacteria; order Pseudomonadales; family Pseudomonadaceae; genus Pseudomonas; species Pseudomonas citronellolis. The sequence goes on along the minus strand of NZ_CP014158.1, from coordinate 2,451,772 downwards.
AGGTTGACGCCCAGGGCCATGGTCCAGGGGTGCAGGTGCAGCGACAGGCGCCGCGAGTAGATGGCGAACAGCGCCTCGGCGAGCACCGCGCCCAGCACCAGGGCGTTGCCCAGCACGCCGCTGCGGCCGCCCGCCGGGCGCTCCAGCAGGTTCAGCGCGGCGATGCCCAGCACCGCCAGGGCGATGGCCAGCAGGCCGCGCGGCTCCAGGCGCTCGCGCAGCCACAGCCAGGCCAGCAGGGCGATGACGCTGGGCGTGGCGCTGGTGATGATGCCGGCGCTGGTGGCGGAGGTCAGCTGCACGCCGTGCAGCATGCACAGGCTGAACAGGAAGCAGCCGAAGAAGGCCTGCAGGAACAGCCCGCGGCAGGCGCCGCCATCCAGCCCCGCGCGCACCCGCGGCAGGGCCAGGCCGGGCAGCAGCACCAGGCTGGCGATAAGGAAGCGCAGCAGGGCGAACAGGTAGACGGGCAGTTCTTCCAGCACCAGCTTGCCGATGGCGATGTTGCCGCCGACCAGCAGCATCGACAGGGCCAGGCAGAAATAGGCGAAAGGCATGGCGGCTTCCTTGCGACAGGCGAAGGGAAAGGCGGCCGACTTCCTACGGCCGCGGACCAGTCCTACAGCATCCGGGCTGCGCCCCATGGGTGCAAGCCCCTTTCCGTCAGTCGCGGCTGAGCCAACCCATCACCCAGCGGTTGAGCGCCGGCGGCGACAGCTGGCCGGACCAATACATCGCCCGGAACAGCGCGCCGATGGGCCGGTGCACCTTGTCGCTGTGGGCCTGGCGCCAGGCCGCCGCGGCGATGTCCTCGGCCTTCAGGCGCACGCCCAGGCGGCGCAGCACCGGCGGCTCGTAGCCCTGGCTGGTGACCATGGGCGTGCGCACGAAGGGCGGCATCAGGTCGGCGACGCGGATGCCATGGCGCCGCCATTCCAGCTCCAGCGCCTCGGTGAAGCCGCGCACGGCGAACTTCGAGGCCGAGTAGGTGGCCATCTCCGGCACCCCGTACAGCCCCGAGGCCGAGCCCATGTTCAGCACCTGGGCGCCGGGCGTGGCCTTGAGGTGCTCGAAAGCGGCATGGCAGCAGTTGAGCAGGCCCTGGACGTTGATCGCCAGCAGGCGGGCGTGGTCCTGCGCGGGGATTTCCTCGAAGCGGCCGAAGCGCAGGATACCGGCGCAGTTGAACAGCAGGCGCAGGCGGCCGTCGCCGGCGCCGACGAAGTCCGCCACGGCCGCGCGCACCGCCGCCGCATCGGTCACGTCCAGCGCCCGCTGCCAGGCACCGCCCAATTCGGCGGCGAGCCCGGCCAATGCCTCGGCGTTCATGTCCAGCAGGCCGACGCGCCAGCCGCGGGCATGGAACAGCCGCGCGCTGGCCGCGCCTATGCCCGAAGCCGCCCCGGTGATGAGGATGCCGTGCATCAGCGCCCTCCCCCGAGGTGCCGGCCGAGGAAGCCCGCCACCTCGCCCAGGGCCTGGTCGGCGATGCGCAGCACCCCGGCGTGGGCCTGGAACACGTGCCAGCAGTCGCGGTAGCGCTGCAGGGTGACGTCCACTCCCCGCTTACGCGCCGCGCCGGCCAGGCGCAGGCTGTCATTGCGCAGCACCTCGTCCTCGCCGACCTGGATCAGCAGCGGCGGCAACCCGGCCAGGTCGGCGAACAGCGGCGACAGCTGCGCCGAGTCGCGCGCCACGCCGGGCGGGCAGAACATCGCGATGGCGCTGTCCACCCAGGCGCGGCTGATCAGCGGGTCGCCGGCCTTTGGCTGGTGCCACTGGGTGCAGCTGACGTCGGTGACCGGCGAGAACACCACCAGCGCGCCGGGCAGCGGCAGGCCGCGTTCCTTCAGCGCCACGGCCAGTTGCAAGGTCAGGTGGCCGCCGGCCGAATCCCCGGCCACGGCCAGCCGCGCCGGGTCCTGGCCGCGCGCCAGCAGCGCCTGGTACACCGCCAGGGCATCTTCCAGCGGCGCCGGGAAGCGGTGTTCCGGGGCCAGGCGGTAGTCCGCCGCGCACACGTCGAGGCGGCCCAGGCGCGCCAGGTTGGCGGTGATCGCCCGGTGCGTGGCCGGCGAGCCCACCAGGTAGGCCCCGCCGTGCAGGTAGAGCAGCGTGCGGCCTTCGCTCTGGCCCGCGCGCTGCCATTCGCAGGGCACCCCGGCGATGACTTCCGCGCTGCGCTGCACGCCGCGCGGGGTCAGGGTCGCGGCAGTAAGCGCGCTCAGCACCCGGCGCTGCATCGACACCGGGATCGACGGGCGCATCAGCCCGCGGAACAGCAGGCGCAGGGTGCCGCGCAGCAGGCCGGCGAGCAGGCGCTGCGAGGTGGAAACGGGCGGTGCGAACTCAACGGGCGCATTCATAGTCGGCGAACTCCGGCTGGCGAGTCTGTTGGCGGTAGCGGAAGGTGAAGCCCGGCCAGTTGTTGGTGTTGCGGCCGGCGGCGGTCTTGTACCAGCTGTCGCAGCCGCTCTCCCACACGGTGTGCTGCAGGCCGTGCTGCAGGGCCTGGTTGTAGGCGCGCTGCACCTCGGGCTTCACGTCCAGGTAGCGCAGGCCCTGGCGGTCCAGGTGGCGCAGGCAGGCCAGCACGTAGGGGAACTGGCTCTCCAGCATGTAGACGATGGAGTTGTGCCCCAGGTTGGTGTTCGGCCCGTAGAGGATGAACAGGTTGGGGAAGCCGGCGACGCTGATGCCCTTGTAGGCCTCGGCGCCCCCGGCCCAGGCCTGCTCCAGCCAGCGCCCGCCCAGGCCCTGGACGCGCAGCGGGGCGAGGAACTCGGTGGCGGCGAAGCCGGTGCCGAAGACGATGGCGTCCACCGGGTGGCGCTGGCCGTCGCGGGTGACGACGGCGTCCCCGGTCACCCGCTCGATGCCGCTGTCGATCACCCGCACGTTGTCCCGCGCCAGCGCCGGGTAGTAGTCGTTGCTGATGAGGATGCGCTTGCAGCCCAGCGGGTAGTCCGGGACCAGCCGCCGGCGCAGCTGCGCGTCGGCGATGCCGCGGCGCAGGTGCAGGCGGAAGCTCAGCTGCATGAACTTCATCAGCGGCGGGAAGGTGGAAAAGGCCAGCACCCGTGCCTCGTGCTGCAGGTACTTGAGGCCGCGGTCCAGGCGCTGCAGCCAGGGCAGGCGCGCCTTCAGGCGGCGCTCCCAGGCGGCGTAGGGGCGATCCGGCTTGGCGATCACGTAGGGCGCGCTGCGCTGGAACAGCAGCAGCTCGGCCACCTGCGGGGCGATGCGCGGGACGAACTGGATGGCGCTGGCGCCGGTGCCGATCACCGCCACGCGCTTGCCGCGCAGGTCGGCGCGGTGGTCCCAGCGCGCCGAGTGGAAGGCCACGCCCTTGAAGCCGTCGAGCCCGGCGATGCGCGGGTACAGCGGCCGGCTCAGTTGGCCGGTGGCGCAGACCAGGGCGCGGGCGCGCAGCGTCTGCCCGTCGGCGCAGCGCACCTGCCACTCTCCAGCGGCCTCGTCGAAGCTGGCATCCACCGCCTCGCAGCCGAAGCGGATGCGTTCGCGCAGGCCATACTTGTCGGCGCAGTGGCGCAGGTAGTCGAGGATTTCCCCCTGCGGGGCGAACTTGCGGCTCCAGTCGGCCTTGGGCTCGAAGGAGAAGGAATACAGGTGCGAAGGCACGTCGCAGGCGGCGCCGGGGTAGCTGTTCTCGCGCCACACGCCGCCGACGTCGGCGGCCTTTTCGAGAATCAGGTAGTCGTGGATGCCGGCCTGTTGCAAGCGGACGGCCAGGCCCAAGCCGCCGAAGCCGGCGCCGATGATCAGCACGCGCAAGGGTGCCGGATCACGGGAAGTATTGTGCATTGTTGTGCTCCCGGTTTGGCTGGACGGCGGCCGCGCGGGGCCTGCCGTCATCCGCCGCGCTGGCGGATGAGCATAGGCTAGTGCCGCCGGCGGCGCCGGTTTATGGCATAGTCGGACATTAAATTGTGATTTCCGGACAAGACGGAGCCCGCGATGCCCGAGCAGCCCCGACCCAGCCGCCGCAGCGCCCTGAGCGTGCAACTGCTCACCCAGTTCGGCCTCGACCATGGCCTGGCGCTGGAGGACTGCCTGCACGGCAGCGGCCTGGACCTGGCGGTGCTCGCCGACCCGGCCCGCGAGATCGACGCCGCCTGCGAGCTGCAGGTGCTGCGCAACCTGGCGCAACGGCTGCCCGCCGGCAGCGGCCTGCAGGCCGGCCTGCGCTACCACCTGAACGCCTACGGCATCTGGGGTTTCGCCCTGCTCAGCAGCCCGACCTTCCGCAGCGCCGCCCTGCTCGGCCTGCGCTACCTGGGGCTGACCTACGTGTTCACCCGCCTGGAATTGCTGGAGGACGGCGCCGAGGCCCACCTGCTGCTGGACGACAGCGGCGTGCCGAAGGACGTCCGCGCCTTCGCCTGCGAACGCGACCTGGGCGGCGTGCTGCGCATCCAGCGCGACCTCACCGGGCGCCCGCTGCCGATCCTGCGTGCCGAATTCCGCCGCCCCCGGCCTGCCGACGGCAGCCTGTACCTGGCCGAGCTGGGCGTGGAACCGGCGTTCGGCCAGCCCGCCAACCGCATCGTCTTCGCCAGCGCCGCCCTCGACCTGCCGCTGCCCGGCGCCAACCCGCAGGTGGCGCGGCACTGCGAGGAAGAGTGCCGCGCGCTGCTGGCCCGCCGCCAGGAACTGGGCGGCCTGGCCGGGCGCATCCGCGACCGCCTGCTGCGCACGCCCGGGCGCCTGCCGGACATGGAGCAGGTGGCGGAAGAACTGCACATGACCTCGCGCACCCTGCGCCGCCGCCTGCAGGACGAGGGCAGCAGCTACCGCGCCCTGCTCGACGAGGTGCGCCAGGCCCTGGCCGAGGAACTGCTGGGCACCGGCGCCATCCGCCTGGAAGAGATCGCCGAGCGCCTGGGCTATGGCGAGGTGTCCAACTTCATCCATGCCTTCAAGCGCTGGAAGGGCGTGCCGCCGGGGCGTTTCCGCGGGCGCTAGGCCTCGATGCCCAGTTGGCGCAGGGCCTCTTCCAGGTGCTCGATGAAGGCGAGGATCTTGCGCGTGGCGCGCCTGTGGCTGGGGTAGACGGCGAGGATGCGCTGGCCGAAGGCGTCGGGGTCGAAGTGGTAGTCCTCCAGCACGCTGCGCAGGCGCCCGTCGCGCAGGTAGGGCTGGACGCTCCACAGCGGGCAGGGCATCAGGCCCCTGCCCTTGAGGCAGGCGGCCAGCAGCAGTTCGTGGTTGTCGCTGCTCAGGCGCCCCTCGCGCAGGATGGAGAAGCGCTCGCCGTCGCGCTCCAGCCACCAGCGGGTATCCAGCGCCGGGTGCCAGTAGGTCAGGCGGTCGTGCTCGGCCAGCTCCAGCGGGTGCCGGGGCTCGCCGCGGCACGCCAGGTACTCGGGGCTGGCGCAGAGCACCAGGCGGTTCTCCACCAGCGGCCGCACGATCAGCCCCGGCAGGTTGCTGTGGCCCAGGCGCAGGGCCAGGTCGTAGCGGCCGTCGAGCAGGTCGACGTAGCTGTCGCTCAGGTCCACCTGCAGGCGCAGTTGCGGGTGCTGGATGAGGAAGTCGGCGCAGACGTCATTGAGGAAGGCCGCGCCGAAGGCCAACGGCGCAGTGATCCGCAGGCTGCCGCGCAGGCTGTGCTGCAACTGGCCGATCTCCTCGGCGGTCTCGTGCATGCGCGCCAGCACTTCGCGGGCGCTGTCCAGGTACAGCTGCCCGGCCTCGGTCAGGGCCATGCTGCGGGTGGTGCGCTCGAACAGGCGCGCGCCGAGACTGGCCTCCAGCTGGCCGATGGCCTTGGTCACCGCCGAGGGCGTCTTGCCCAGTTGCTCGGCGGCGCGGCTGAAACTGCCGGTCTCGGCGCAGGCGACGAAAAGGGCGAGGCTGCTGAACCTGTCCATATTCTTTCCAGATTTTCACAAGTCTTGTGCCAGCGACTGGCTTTCGGGAACTAGCCCCGGGCCATTAGCCTCTTGCCCAGACCAATAAAAATCAACCACCAAGCAAGGGGGAAGCATGCGAAGGCTCATCAAGGGCGCACTCGCTGTCGCAATCACACTGGGCACTTTGGAAGCCCACGCACAAACCGCCGACCTGATCCTGTACAACGCCAAGGTCTTCACCGCCGAGCCCGGGCAGCCGCTGCAACAGGCGCTGGCCATCGCCGGCGACAAGGTGCTGAAGGTCGGCAGCGACCAGGAAGTACGCGCCCTCGCCGACGCCCACAGCCGCCAGGTGGACCTGGGCGGCAAGCTGTTGATGCCCGGCTTCATCGACAGCCACTCGCACGCCATCTTCGGCGGCCTGGAGCTGATCGCCGCGAGCATGGAGGACGAGCAGGTCGGCCTCGACGAACTGGCGCAACGCCTGCGCGAGGCCCGCGACAACGGCAAGGCTCGGGTCGGCGACATCCTGGTGCTGAACGGCATGCACTCCAGCTACTGGTCCCAGGCCGAGGGCCTGGCGAAGATTTTCAATGCCGGCGAATGGGCGCAGGTGCCCATCGTGCTCATCGGCAGCGACCACCACACCGCCTGGGCCAACGCCGCCATGCTGCGCCGCGCCAGGCTGGACGCGGCGCTGGTGCGCTCGCTGCCGGCCACCGAGCAGCAGAACATCGGCCACGCGCCGGACTTCACCCCCAGCGGCTTCGTCGTCGACTCCGGCTTCGACCGCGTCGCCGCGGCCATGCCCGCCGCCGACCAGCAGACCCTCGACCGCGCCGGCCTGGCCGCCGTGCAGTACAACAACAGCCTGGGCATCACCGCCTGGATGGACCCGGCGGCCAACGGCAGCCCGGGCCAGGCGCTGTTCGACATCAAGCCCACGGAACGCACCGTCGGCGTGCTGCCGGTGTACCGCGACCTGGCGCAACAGGGCCGGCTCAGCGCCCACGTCGCCGCGCTGCTGGTGGTCAACCCGAAGAGCCGCCCGGCGGACCTGGCGGTGATCGACAAGGTGCGCCAGCAGTTCCAGGGCATCCCCAACCTCAGCCTGCCGGGCATCAAGGTGTTCGCCGACGGCGTGCTGGAATACCCGGCGCAGTCCGCCGCGCTGCTGGAGAACTACAGCAACCTGCACAAGCCCGGCGAGCTGCTGCTCGATCCGCGGCACTTCGGCGAGCTGGTCAGCGCCGCCGATGCTCGCGGCTGGCTGGTGCACATCCACGCCATCGGCGACCGCGCGGTGCGCGAGTCGCTCAACGGCATCGCCCAGGCGCGCAAGGACTGGCAAAGCGGCGTCACCCACTCCATCACCCACCTGCAACTGGTCAACCCGGCGGACTTCCCGCGCTTCAAGCAGTTGGGCGTGATCGCCTCGATGCAGCTGGACTGGGCCACCGCCGAGGACTACACCCTCGACCTGGTCAAGCCCTACATCGCCGACGACGCCTTCCGCTACATGTACCCGGCGAAGTCGCTGCTGGACGCCGGCGCCACCATCGCCGGGGCCAGCGACTGGCCGGTGTCCACCCCCGACCCGCTGAAGGCCATGTACCAGGCGGTGACGCGCCAGGGCCCGAAGGGCGTGCTCAACCCCGAGCAGCGCATCGACCGCCAGGCCATGTTCTACGCGTACACCACCAATGCCGCGAAGGCCATAGGCCTGGGCGAGAAGATCGGCAGCCTGGCCCCCGGCAAGCAGGCCGACCTGGTGGTGCTCGACCGCGACCTGTTCAGCGTCCCCGACGCCGAACTGGGCGAGGCCAAGGTGCTGCACACCCTGTTCGGCGGCCGCGAGGTCTACCGCGCCGACGGCCAGGAAGCGCTCTGACGCCGTTCGCTCCACTGCCGGGCTGAAGCCCGGCCCTTCCCGCCGCCCCTTCCCTTTCGCTTCCCGGCTCGCCGGCGGGAGGGGGCTGCGCGGGCTTTTTTCCTGCCCACACAAGCACAGCCCACACAAGCACAACAAAGGGTAAGTCCATGAAGTACAAAGCACTCGTCCTCGGCGCGGCGCTCGCCTGCGCGCCTTTCACCAGCAGCCATGCGCTGGAGCTGACCGAGGACCTCTCGGTCCAGCTGGAGGCCACCCTGGCCAGCGACTACCGCACCCGCGGCATCTCGCAGACGCAGAACGACCCGGCCATCCAGGCCGCCGCCACCCTGCAGCACAGCAGCGGCCTGTACCTGGGCGTGTGGAGCTCCAACGTCGACTTCGGCTACGGCCTGAAGACGCGCCAGGAGCTGGACTACTACGCCGGCTGGTACTGGCAGGCCACCGACGCGGTGAGCCTGGACCTGGGCTACATCCAGTACCGCTACCCGAAGGAAGGCCAGTTCAACCAGAGCGAGGTCTACGCCGTCCTCAACGCCTACGGCTTCGAATTGGCCAGCTATTACTCCAAGGACATCACCACCTACGTCGGCAAGGACCAGAGCCAGCTCTACAGCTACGTCGGCTACGGCTTCGAACTGCCGGCCGGTTTCCAGGCCAAGCTGCGCTACGGCCGCAACGACGCCAAGGACCCGCTGTACCTCGCCGGCGACGGCGGCACGCGCAGCACCTATCACGAATGGGAGGCAAGGCTGGACAGGGAGTTCGCCGGCATCGACTGGTCGCTGAGCTACATCGACACCGACCTGTCGCAGAGCGAATGCTTCAACTGGCAGGGCTTCAAGGACATCTGCACGGCGACCGTGGTGGCGCGGGCGACGAAGCGGTTCTGACGTCGCGGCGGGTCGCGCCCGGTGACACGAGCGGCCCCCATTCGCGAGCCGTCGTAGGATGGCATTGAGCGAAGCGATACCCATCACCCCCGACTGCATGGGTTTCGCAAGCTCAACCCATCCTACGAAAAGCACCTCGGCGTAGCCGGCAAGACAATTGCTCCTACAATGTGTGGGGCGCATAACGCCGACGGCGGATAACCGCGAACGGTTATGCGCCCTACGGTGCCCCATTCCCCTGCGTGCGCCGAGCTGCTCTTCGTAGGACTCTGTCCGCGATAGCCGGACATCCCGGCGCGATTCGCGGATGAGATCCGCTCCGCCCCGACTCAAACGAAAAGGCCGCACATCCTCGGATGCACGGCCTTTTTTGCTCCCCCCGGCTCTCAACGGGCCGAGGCGGCCTCGCGCCGGCCTGGGCTGCGCAGCGCCGGCGTCTCGCTCAGCGGCATGCTCTCGGGCCGGTAGCCCAGGCGCAGGCCGCCCCAGTGGCGGCCGTTGACGAAGATCGGCACCGACAGGTCGTGCATCTGCTCGCCGGTGTCGCGGCAGTAGGTCTGCAACAGCAGCGCCTGCTGGTGGCTGCCGCAGCGGATCCCGGTGCGGTCGTCGAACAGGCGCTTGCTGCGGCTCTTCAGGCGGTCCACCTCGGGGTCGCCGGTCGGTGCCTGGGCGAAGGCGCGGTTGTGCGTCGGCACGTAGCCCTCGGCGGTGCAGGCGATGGCGAACACCAGGCCCTCGTGGCGCTGCAGCAGGTCTTCCTGGATCTTCGGCAGCACCTCGTCGGTGTAGCGGTCGAAGCGCGTGCTGTACTTCTGCGGCTCGGTGCCCGGAATCGGCTGGTAGTGGCGGTCGAACAGGTCCTCGGCGGAAATCCGCCCGTCCTCCAGGTCGGCGGCGAAGCGCGCGCCTATGCTCGATGCGCCTTCGCGGGCCAGGTCGTAGACGCGCTGGTGATAGTCGTCCAGGCCCACTTCGGCCAGGCGCTCGCTGATGGCCTCGGCCTGGGCCTCCAGGTGCACAGCGGCGTCGGCCAGGCGGTGGGTCTGCTCGTCGCTGACGCGGATGTCGGCGCGCATGCGCTCCACCGCGGCGAACAGGTTGTCCAGTTGGTGGCGGTTGATCTCCGCGCCTTCGGCGATCTCGGTGATCTGCCGCTCGACGCCGGCGGCCAGCCCGGCGATGCCTTCCAGCTGCCCGCCGGTACGCTCCACCTGGGCCACGCCTTCGTCGAGGTCGGCTGCCAGTTGGAGAATCTGCTCGGCGACCTGGGCGGTGCGCTGCTGGATGTCCTCGACCATCTGCCCCACCTCCTCGGTGGCCTCGGCGGTACGCGCAGCCAGCCCGCGCACTTCGTCGGCGACCACCGCGAAACCGCGGCCGTGCTCGCCGGCGCGGGCCGCCTCGATGGCGGCGTTGAGGGCCAGCAGGTTGGTCTGGCTGGCGATCGACTGGATCACCTGGGTGACGCGCTGGATGTCCTCGCTGCGCTGGCTCAGCGCCTCGATCAGCGCGCGGCTTTCACCGGCGCGACCGCTGAGCTGGTGCATGCGGGCGATGGCCTGCTGCAGCTCGCTGCGCCCGACATCGCTGCCGGCGCGGGCCTGGGTGGCGGCGTCCATGGCCTGGCGCGCCAGGGAAGAGGTGGCGCGCTCGGTGTGAATCATCACCTCGGCGCTGCCGACGATCTGCTCGGCCGCCGCCAGTTGCGACTCCAGGCGCTCCACCAGGCGCTGCACCGAGTAGGACACGCCGGCGGCGGACAGCGCATTGTGGCTGGTGCTGCGGGACAGGTCGCGGGTCAGCGCGGCCAGTTCCGGCGCGGCGGCGGATACGCCGGGCAGACTGCGCCGCTGGCCGACGAACCACGGCAGCCAGAGCAGCGCGAAACCGAGCAGCAGGCACAGCGACAGCGGCCAGCCGCCCAGCGACTGGGCGATGAACAGCGCGAGAAGGCCGGTGGTCTGCAGGGAAAGAACGAGGAAGATACGCGAACGCGTCGGGTCCATGAGGGCACCTCTCCAGCCATCGCCCGCCCCGTGGAACACCCGGGTTGGCGCAGGCCCTGAATTATTGTTGTCAGGGCCATTAGGCGACCATTTGCCGGCCGCGGCTATCGTCCCTTAGTCGGTAGTGTGGCCGTCATTGCGGGGCGGTGCACTGTTGCGCTTCGATCCACAGCCTTACCGAGCCCCTGAGCACAGGACACTGCCGACCAAGGGAGTGGAGAGCCGGCGGAGGAATTAGCGTTCCCGACAGCAATTCCTACAGCGCCTAGTCCCGGCCATCCGAGATAAAAAGCGAATAATCGGATGCAATGCTGCAAGACATGACAAAAGCAAACGACATGTCATTTTCGGCTCCTTGGCTTCAGAACAGCAAAAGGAGACGTCCATGAACCAATTGGAAGGCTGGGCTCCGCCGGCGCGGGCCTGGGGACCCTGGATAGTCATCGGCGAACAGATGGGGGGCCCACTCTCTTACAAAGTCGAATTCGAAACTATTTCAGGCAGCTCGACCTTCGACGCCGAGATTCGTTATTTCCAGGGAGGCACTGAAATGAGCGATATCGTCGTTGGCCCGGGAACACACAATTTCACCAGCGGCATCTGCGTCTGTGTATCTCGGATCAGGTTCAGAAGCCACAGCGTCGGGCAAGTGATTGCCATTACCGTTCGTTAGGGAATACCGAGATGAAAAAGACCATCCTGCTTCCCGCAATGTTTCTGGTTGCGGCCTGCGCCAGCACAGCTGAGGAAGGGGTCCTGTTCAGTGTCGAGAATCGCAGCTATCTGCTGACACGAGAATGCGTCAAACGCTCCGAGGTATCACACGACCTTGAGGGGCATGCCTATGTACAGGTCGAACTGACCGATCCCTGTGCAACTTCACTGGCCGGTTTCCTGAATGCAGAGCGAGGTGCCCTGCTTTCCGTTTCGGTCAAAGGACAATATCTGTCGAGATCATTGCCGATCCTTGGCGAGTTTCAGGCCAGAAGCCTGAGAATCTCCAGTCCGGATACAAAGCTGGCAATCGAGGTCGAGCGCTTGCTGTCTCCACCTCGATAAACCCGACTTATTGAGATGAACCGGACTGGTAGCTGTTCACCACGCAGCCATTGGCGTCGTAATTGATGCTGAAGAAGTTCAGGTACTTGTCGTTCCAGTAGGTGCTGCTGCCGGCGCCGTGGGCGCTGGCCTGCTTGCTCGGGGTGCCGAACATGCTCTCGATTTCCTTGCGGCTCATGCCCGGGACGATTTCCTTGCGCACCATGGCGGTCCGCAGGTCGCGCTCGGAAAGCCCGGTGGAGCAGCCCGGCCGCTCCTCCGAGCCACCCACCACGGTCACCCGCGTGCCACCGGCCGGAGCCGGGGCCGCCGGCTGCTGCGCCGGATAGGCCCCCGCCGGAGCGTAATCCGCAGCCGGCGCCTGAAGCGCCGGCTGCGCCATCACCGCCCCCTCGCCGCCGCCACTGGGCCGGCGGTTCTCCACGTTCAGCTCGACGCCGGCGTTGCCGCCGTTGGGGCAGGCCTGCTTGGTGAAGGTCACCTTGCCCTGCGCATCGACGCACTTGTAGATCGTATCCGCCTGCGCCCAGGCGGCGCAGAACAGCAGCGGAACAGCAACGAGAACACCCTTCATACAGCCTCCCTGGCTGATCAATGGCAGATTGACACCTCAGACCGCCGCGCCGGCGAAAGTTCCAAGGCCGATACACGAAATCCTAACCGCATCGCCAGGAATAACCCACGCCCGGGGGCTCCGTGCTTTCTGCCAGCGTCCCTTCACCGATCCCGAACCTGCCCCGCCGCTCACCCTATCGCCGTGAATCATTTGCGCCACTGTCTTTTCGAAAAAGTCAGATATGAGTCCATCAGGAAATACATTTTAATTGATGGCGCAAGAGCAGAACTCTTGCAATCGCGACGCAACCATCGCACCCCTTGAGGCGCAATCAAGTCACTCCTAGGCCTGTCATTGTATGCCGGCTCTTGATTGCGCCTTCTTTTTTACTCTTGCCTTGGCTTTGCGATCTGCATCCCTGCAAGTGAACTACCGGCAGCGAGTCCTGTACGAGCGCCCGATAGAACTGTCGCGGGAACAGATCGAGCAGTTCCGGAAGCCGCTCAAGGACAACCACCGCCCAGCCCTTGGACTGGAAGGGCGCGAGATCGACGAGGACTAGAATCCGCACTAAAACATAGCGTGTTGCCTACCGGCTATCACCCCTGCCCCGAATGTCTTCCAATTATTCATTTAGTCGTCAGGCATGGATTTAATCAGACACGTCATATTTTCTCTGGTTTGAAACAGGTATCTACTTGCCCCTGTAACATTCGAAGAAACAAAACTCACTCATTCGATTGAAGTTTCCGGCCACTCCGCCGGTCTTTCGAGAAAAGTTTCATCTATGGAAAGGCAACATGATTCGACCTGCAGGATAAAAAGCCGATGTTCGAATCATTGTCGGCGAAACGAAAGACCGACCTCCGTCACCAGTTACATAAAGTTTTCGCTGCCCTCTCCAGACCTTGTTTCCCAGAATAAAAACACCATCCCATCAGGAGCAGGCCATGACACAACTCTCCACGCATCCCGTCCACCCTCCCTCAAGAAGAAGTGTTGTGCGCCGCTGGCGATGGGCCTATCGCAAGATCAAGCGCCTGGAGTGCTCGTACGCCACCGCCTGTTATCGGGCCACCCGCTATGCCCTGCTCGGCTGTACCGGATACTTCTTTTGCAACAGAGGCCTGCTCAAGGTTCACATGCCTCACTCGTGCCGAGGCCACAGGAACTCACGCGGCTCGGCAACTCGCCGCTGACTGGCGCTGGATGGCCAGCCCCGCAGAGCCTTCCACCGACGACCTTCGCCTGAAACTATCCGTCTGAACGAAATCGTCCGCCAGGACTGCGGCGCCCGGGCGCTTTCACCAGGACGGAACGGGGTCATATGGATTTCCGGCAAGTTCCGGATCAATCCCATACGCTCGTCGAGCCCGGGCCGCTACATTGCTCGCCGCGCTCCAGTGCTCCCGTCATCGGATCGATCCCTTCATTGCGACGCCTTCCCTCCGGAGCCGAACCCGGACCAGTCGCAGAAGGGATTCAGGCATCTGCCGCAATGCCCTTGACGGAAACGCCCGCCCCGCCAGCCACCTGCCCGCCTCGCGGCGAAGTCAGGCCACCCCTGGCCGGCACGAATACTGGAGAGCCCCAGCAGCTACCAGGGAAGTAGCGGCCAGCCCTGCATCACCCATGCCTCCCTCGTCCGCGCGGACCAGGACCCGGTGCAGGCTTGCCAGCAGAAGGATTGCGCCACGACTCAACCTTCGCCCCGTAGTGTTCCGAAATGCGTGCTCTTCATTGGTTTATCGCTCTTTTACTTCTTGTGCTGATCGTTCCCCTCGCCCACGCCGATGACTTCGATGCCCGGCAGTGGAGCCGCTACTCGCCCGCATCGGCCCAACCAGTACCAGCGGACTGGTCTAGCGCCGTCAATCCGGACACGCGCCAGCTCATCGTCGCCCGCGCGCACCAACTCGTCGGCCAGCGCTACCGCCGGGGCGGCGAATCGGAGGAAACCGGGTTCGATTGCAGCGGCCTGCTGGTCTACCTGTATCGCAGCGTCGCCGACCAGCGCCTGCCACGCACCACCCGGTCGATGATTGCGCGGCGCGACGCGACTATCGCCCGCCACGAACTACAGCCTGGCGACGCCGTGTTCTTCAGCCACAACGGCAGCGATAGAGTCAGCCACGTCGGCCTCTACATCGGCGACAACCGCTTCATTCACGCCCCCAGCACGGGCAAGAAGATCCGCATCGACTCCCTCGCCTCCCCCTACTGGAAGCGTGCCTACGTCACCGCGCGCAATTTCAGCGGCTGATGGAATCGGCGCCATCGGGAATATCACCGCCCAGGTGCGGGCGTAGACGCAGTGAAACCAACGGAATAGCGCCGGGAGCGCCCGTGGAGCCGAGGGCGCAGGCCTGGGTTGCCGACCTTCTGCGGAGGCCCAACCGAGCCCCTGCCGGCGTAGCGGGATGCGTTTGGCCGATGGAAAGGCGTTTGCCTGCGTTGAGGGCTGGTATCGGGGGTTTGCTGCTGGATCACCGCCCAGGGCCATCGAGGCCCTGGGCGGTGAAGGTCCCGATCCAGTGGATGGAAAGGCTGCTCCGCTTGAGTGAACGGCATTGCAGCCTAGATCGGGCTGACTCGTCAGCTCCGGCCGATCACTGCTTGGCCTGGGCTTCCACTTCGGCTTCCACGCGACGGTTGACGGCGCGGCCTTCGGCGGTGCCGTTGTCAGCGACCGGGCGGCTCTCACCATAACCCACGGCGCTCACGCGGCCGCCTTCCACGCCGTACTCGTTGACCAGCACGTCACGAACGGCGTTGGCGCGACGCTCGGACAGCCTCTGGTTGTAGGCGTCGGTGCCGACGGAGTCGGTGTGGCCTTCAACGGTGGTGGAGGTGGACGGGTACTGCTTCATGAAGTCGGCCAGGTTCTTGATGTCCGCGTAGCTGTTCTGCTTGACCCTGGACTTGTCGAAGTCGAACTTGACGTCCAGCTGGACGCGCACGGCCTCGGCCACGACCGGGCAGCCGTTGGCGTCGACGGTGACGTTGGCCGGAGTGTTCGGGCACTTGTCGACGTTGTCGCAGACGCCGTCGTGGTCTTCGTCGGAGCAGACTTCGGCGACCGGCTCGGTCGCCGGGGCCGGCTCGGTCGCCGGGGCCGGCTTGGAACCGCCGCCGAAGTTCAGGCCGACGCCGACGCCGGCCATCCACTCGCCCTGGTGGCCGTTGTCGCGCTTCTCCAGGCCGTACTGGCCGTCGAGGCCGGCCCTGGCATAGAAGTTCTCGGTGAAGTAGTACTTCAGGCCGGCGCCGATGTTGGCCATGGTCAGGTTCTGACGGCCGCCGTTCTCGCTGTTGACGTTGGTCAGGCTCTGGTGGCCGATGCCGGCGGAGAGATACGGGCGCAGGCCCGCGCCGGGAGCGCCGAAGTGGTAGATGGCGTCCAGCGAGGCCAGGCTGCCATGCACCTTGGCATTGCCGCTCGCGGAGGTGCCGCGCAGGTCGTGGTACTCACCGTAGGAGAGCGCCAGCTCGACGTCGTCGGTCAGGAAGTAGCCGAGGGAGCCGCCGTACAGGTCGCCGTTCTGCATGTTGCGATTGCTGTCGGTGAAGTAGCGCTTGCCGAAAGCCTCGACCTCGACCGAATTCCGGCCTTGGGCGAAGCCATCCATGGCAGACAAGGCGACCACGGCACCCACAACGACGCCTAAGGTGTTTCTCGATTTCATTCACGCGATCCTTTCAATAAATACAGGGCACAGGTTCAAGCAACAGCCGAAGACCCACACCCGATGATTGAGTGTGAATCTTTCATCCACGACAGGGGCGAAGTTCCATTTCCTGGAGTCTTTTCCTCGAAATATCCACGAGGCAAGACCGGCGCCATTCAAGTTGTTTCAAGCCAAGCAAATGCTATCGGCAGGTCCCGAACCGGTTCCGGGCAGCCAGGATGGTATCCAGGTGAACTCCGGCAGCACCATGCGACGCCGTCTGATTTCTTCGCCCCACCATTCCGCCGAGTACGACCACCCCAGGCTACGGACGGAAGTAGCGGCCAACCCTCCTTGCCACTACACGCTGCGATCATCTTCCAGGCATATCAGCGGACATCGACTTCAGAACGCGCGCAGGAAGTGCATCGACCCAGTAGCGGCGGCCATCAGGCCGATCCCGATATCTCCCCGGAAGAGACGCATGGAACGGCCTTTTCCAAGGAGGCCACCCCGCCTGCCGCGCGATCCCGGCATATCGAATTGACGAAAAGTAAGGCGCCGATCCAGGCCATTTTAGAACTCGTCAGATACCTGCCCCGCAGGGCGCGGCCCTACTCTTCTCCCCGCAAGACGACGCAACTTCTTCTAAACAGATCAGCGCTGAATTTCTCCTTCGGAAATCCACCGGAGAACTGTTTCTCAAGCGCCGAAAGCGACCCTGAAGACTCATGTCGCCCGCCCCGCGGGTATCGGCACTTTTCGAGACGCTTGTGGGTTCGCGCCTGCTGCAGGATGCGGGAAGAGGGTTGGCCCTGTAACTATCTGACTATCCGTACCTAAATGAAAAATCTGATCGATAGCAAAATAAATTTCTCGGTCGTGACCGAAGACTCCCTCATACAGGCATATACCCTGGATGCAAGCCAGGCCGCGCCTGAACAAGTCCTGATGAGCAAGCCTGGCAACCTGTACGTATTGCAGGAGCCCCAGCATGCTTCCCTGAGCGATGCGCTGGTTGCCGAACGCTCCGGAGAAGACCTGCTGTTGGCTTTCCGATCCCAGGAGCAAGCCCGCCCGGCGCTGAAGTTCGAGCAGTTCTTCAGCCACGACGCCCGCCTGCATGTCCTCAAGCATGACGGCGAGCTCCTGCGCGCCATGATGGGCCAGGACGACCCGCAGCAAGGCCCGGTCGCCTTCGACCTGCAGGCAGCGAGCGCCACTGAACAGCAGGTGGTCAGCCCGGTTCTGGGCCTGCTGCTGCCTTCCGCCGAAGTCGCCCCCGCCGCGGAACCCGAGCCCCAAACCGGCGCCGCCGCGGCCCCCGTACAACTTGCCGCGCTGAACGTCGCTCCGCTGTCCGCCGAGCCGCCGCAGATCACCCATGCCATCGACCAGATCGGCGCCCGCCAGGGCTCGCTCGCCTCCGGCATCCTCCGTGCCGTCGCGGGCCACGTCGAGGGCTAGCGGCTCGCCGTCGCGCCCGGGCAGCGGGTGGTCAGGGGGGGGCGGCGGCCGGCCGCCGCGGCTCATGCCGTGGCGGGCAGGTCCGTGGCGGCGCTGCCGTGCAGCACCTGGCGGGTGCGCTCGGGGGCGATCAGGCGCAGGCCGAGCAGCGCGCAGACCACCAGCAGGCGCACCTGCGCTGTCTGCACCGGCACGCCGCGCTTGAGCAGGCGCCGCGACCAGGCCGAAACGCCGAGGTTGAACACGATCACGCCGAGGGTCGCCGCCATCGCCGTGCAGCCCGATTGCAGCGGCGTCATGCCCAGGCCCTTCTGCAGGTACACCGGCACCCAGCTGTAGACCAGCGCGTTGGGCAGGTACGCCAGGGCGCATCTACACCTTCTTCACCAAGACCGGAACCCCGGCCATCGAGGTGGAGGTGTTCGACGACTACGACAGCCGATGCAGCAGCGTCCGACATTACGTCGGCCCCGGCTTCGGCGAATGGCAATGCCTATAGGGCTCAACCAACCGAGGTATACTAGGCGCCATCTGGCGACACCGGTTGCCCGCGACGTCCCCAAACGCCCTTTACCGGGCGTTTTTTCATGCCGAATACTGATTTTAAATGAATTTTTCCCATAGATTTTCCGTGGCACCGATGATGGACTGGACCGACCGCCACTGCCGGTTCTTCCTGCGCCAGCTGTCGAGCCATGCCCTGCTCTACACCGAGATGGTCACCACCGGGGCCTTGCTGCATGGCGATGCCGCGCGCTTCCTGCGCCATGACGAGTGCGAGCACCCGCTGGCGCTGCAGCTGGGCGGCAGCGTGCCGGCCGAGCTGGCGGCGGCGGCGAAGCTGGCGGAGGCTGCGGGTTACGACGAGGTGAACCTGAACGTCGGCTGCCCCAGCGACCGGGTGCAGCACAACATGATCGGCGCCTGCCTGATGGCCCATCCGGCGCTGGTGGCCGAGTGCGTCCTGGCCATGCGCGAGGCGGTTTCCATTCCGGTCACGGTCAAGCACCGCATCGGCATCAACGGGCGCGACAGCTATGCCGAGCTGTGCGACTTCGTCGGCCAGGTGCGCGAGGCCGGCTGCCGCAGTTTCACCGTGCATGCGCGCATCGCCATTCTCGAAGGGCTTTCGCCCAAGGAGAACCGCGAGGTTCCGCCGCTGCGCTACGAAGTGGCGGCGCAGCTCAAGCGGGATTTCCCGGGCCTGGAGATCGTCCTCAACGGCGGCATCAAGACCCTGGCCGAATGCCAGGAGCACCTGCGCACCTTCGACGGCGTGATGCTCGGCCGCGAGGCGTACCACAACCCCTACCTGCTGGCCCAGGTGGACGCCGCGCTGTACGGCGCCGAGGCCCCGGCGATCAGCCGCGCCGAGGCCCTGGCGCGGATGCGTCCGTACATCCAGCGGCACATCGCCGAGGGCGGCGCCATGCACCATGTGACGCGCCACGTGCTCGGCCTTGGCCAGGGTTTCCCCGGCGCGCGGCGCTTCCGCCAGCTGCTTTCGGTGGACGTGCACAAGGCCGCCGATCCGCTGCGGGTGCTCGACCAGGCCATCGAACTTCTCGCAGGCCGCTAGGTCCCGTTGAGCGCGGGGTTGCGCTCGGGTAAGGTCATGGGGATCGCACTCGGAAGACCTGCCATGACCTCCAAGCTGGAACAACTGAAGCAGTACACCACCGTCGTCGCCGATACCGGCGATTTCGACGCCATTGCCCGCCTGAAGCCGGTGGATGCCACCACCAACCCCTCGCTGCTGCTCAAGGCCGCCGCCCTGCCCCGCTACGCCGAGCACCTGGCCCGCGCCACTGCGGCCAGCGGCGGCGACGCGGGCCTGGCCTGCGACCGCTTCGCCGTGGCGGTGGGCAAGGACATCCTCGGGGTCATTCCCGGTCGCGTCTCCACCGAAGTGGACGCGCGCCTGTCCTTCGACACCGAGGACACCCTGGCCCGCGCCCGCCGGCTGGTCGAGCTGTACGACGAGCAAGGCGTCGGCAAGGATCGCGTGCTGATCAAGATCGCCGCCACCTGGGAAGGCATCCGCGCCGCCGAGCAGCTGGAGCGCGACGGCATCCAGACCAACCTCACTCTGCTGTTCTCCTTCGCCCAGGCCGCGGCCTGCGCCGACGCCGGGGTGTTCCTCATCTCGCCCTTCGTCGGCCGCATCTACGACTGGTACAAGAAGGCCAACGCCCGCGATTACGTCGGCGCCGAGGACCCGGGCGTGCAGTCGGTGTCGCGCATCTACCGCTACTACAAGGCCAACGGCTACCGCACCGTGGTGATGGGCGCGAGCTTCCGCAACCTCGGGCAGATCGAGCAACTGGCCGGCTGCGACCGCCTGACCATCAGCCCGGACCTGCTGCAGCAACTGGCCGACGCCCAGGGCGAGCTGCCGCGCACCCTGCAGCCCGGCGGCGGCGAGGCGCGCCAGGTGCTGGACGAGAGCGCCTTCCGCTGGCAGATGAACGAGGACGCCATGGCCACCGAAAAGCTGGCCGAGGGCATCCGCCTGTTCGCCCGCGACCAGGAGAAGCTGGAAGCCCTGCTCGGCGGCTGCTGAAACCCACGCGCAGCAAAACGAACCGGCGCCCCAGGGCGCCGGTTTGCGTTCTATCTATCGACGGGCTCCGGCGGATCAGTGGTGCTCGAGGGCACTCACCAGGTCGTGGAAGGCTTCACGGTTGGACTCGTTCAGGCCCATGAGGATGCGGTGGGCCTCCAGCACCTTGCTGCGCACCACTTCCTCGGACTGGTCCTGGGGCGGCAGGTCGGTGAGGTAGTCCGTGCAGGGGATGGGCCGGTCGACGATGTTGAACACCTGGTCGAAGCCCATGGACTGCAGCAACCGGGTGATGTCCGGGTTGGTGGTCACCAGGGTCGGCAACAGCCCCACCTTCT
This sequence comes from Pseudomonas citronellolis, assembly GCF_001586155.1. Taxonomy (NCBI): domain Bacteria; kingdom Pseudomonadati; phylum Pseudomonadota; class Gammaproteobacteria; order Pseudomonadales; family Pseudomonadaceae; genus Pseudomonas; species Pseudomonas citronellolis. Next base: position 2,431,452 of record NZ_CP014158.1, on the reverse strand, counting down.
GCCGCGAGAGGATCGACAGCTTGGCCAGCAGGCCCAGGGTGGTGCTGTCGATGCTCTGGGTTTCCGTGAGATCGATGATGATCGCCGTGAAATTCAACGCGGCGAAGATTTTTTCAATGGTGGCATCCAGCGCCGAACACAGGGTCAGTCGGACTTCGCCCACGAACTTCAGGACGAATGAGCCATCCTGCTCGGCGAACTGGATTTTACCGGTACTCATGCAAGGTTCCTGCTCAACACCAGCAAGGCGATATCATCCGGCATCTCGGACAACTTGGCCAGCCCGAAGACCTGGCGCAGGCCGTCCAGCGTCCCGCCGGCGGCGACGACCTGCTCGGGCAGGGCCGTCTCCTTTTCTTTCAATGTAGCCCCGGGCAGCACATCCAGTATGCCGTCGGAGAACAACGACAGGCTGAAGGACCTGGGCAGGTCCATGGTCCGGTCGTCGTAGGTGGCGTCCTCGAACAGGCCCACGGGCAGGCCGCGGCCCTCAAGGTAGCGTGCTTCGCCGTCGACATAGAGTACCGGCAGCGGCAGGTGGCCACCGATGCTGTAGGTCAGGCGATCGGTTTCCAGGTCGATCACCCCGCCGAGCATGGTCACGTGCTTGCCCAGCTTGGTGTTGATCAACCCGCGGTTGATGTGCCCGAGCACCTCGGAGGGCTTGAACTCGGGCAGCGTGCCCGCGCGCCGCGACTCGTACAGCAGGCGGGTGGTCATGAACTTCAGCAGCACGGTCACGAACGCCGAGGAGGCGCCATGGCCGGAGACGTCGGCCAGGTAGAAGCCGATGCGCCGTTCGTCGACACGGAAGTAGTCGACGAAGTCGCCTGACAGGTACAGCGACGGGATGATCTGGTGGGCGAACTTCAGCCCCTCGGCTTCCCAGGGCGTCACCGGCAGCATGTTCATCTGCACCTGGCGCCCGGCGTTCTGGTCTTCCTGCAGCAGGTTCAGGCTGGCCTGCAGTTCGCGGTTGGCGGCTTCCAGCTTCTCGCGGTAGCGGCGGTTCTCCGAACGCAGGTAGGCGCGGTCCAGGGCGCGGCGCACCGAGTGCTCCAGCACGGCCAGGTCTTCCAGGGGCTTGATCAGGTAGTCCGCGGCGCCCAGGCGCAGGGCCTCGACCACGTCGCTCATCACCCCGGCCCCGGAAAGCACGATGACCGGCGTTTCCACCGCCATCTCGCTGACCCGGCGGATCAGCTCCAGGCCGTCCATCTGCGGCATGCGCAGGTCACAGATGACCAGGTCGGGCAGTTCGTGCTGGAAGACCTGCAGGCCCTGCTGGCCGTTGGTCGCCTGCAGGACTTTGAAACCACTGTCTTCCAGGTAGGCCGCGAGGCTTTCGCGAACGGCCTCGTCGTCATCGATGATCAGCAGCGTGGCACTGGGTTTGTGCATGGGTTATCCAGGCAAACGGCGCCGGAGGTGGTGGAGTGGGCGCGCATGGCTATGAAAACGGCGCGGGTCGGGTGCGACAAGGCGCAGACACTACTCCCATCCGCCCAAGGGTTCAAGACGGCGGCACGGCGCGCTTGCGGCAGCCCCGGGGCGGATGGGTGGCGGGTGTGTCAGAAGTCGTCTTCGACCTGGCCGTCCTTGACCTTGAACTCGCGGTTCTGCAGGTAGGCGTTGCGGATGAAGTTGTACTTGTCGCCGGAAATCAGCTTCTCGGACCTGAGCAGGTCGGCGCGGGTGTCGACCACGTCCACGGCGCGGATGCTGTTGCGCACGGACACGTCGTCGATGTACGGGTACATGCCGGTATAGGCGTCCGGGATCTTCGACGGCGCGTCGCGCAGGGTGCTCGGGCCCAGCAGCGGCAGCATCACGTAAGGGCCGCTGCCCACGCCCCAGTAGCCGAGGGTCTGGCCGAAGTCCTCGTCGTTGCGCTGCAGGCCCATGCGGGTGGCCACGTCGATGAAGCCGGCCAGGCCGAAGGTGGTGTTGAACAGCAGGCGGCTGGTGTCGACGCCGGCGTGCTCGAGCTTGCCCTGCAGCAGGTCGTTGGCCAGGTTGCGCACATCGCCGATGTTGCTGAAGAAGTTGTGGATGCCGTCCTGCACGAAATTCGGCGTCACCTTCTGGTAACCCTGCGCCAGGGGCTTGAGCGCATAGGTGTCGAGGGTGTCGTTGAACACGAAGATCGGGCGGTTGACGCTCTCCCAGGGGTCGTCCTCGCTCGCGGCCTGGGCCAGGAAGGGGAGCATGGCCAGGCTGGCTCCGGCCAGCAGGCGAGCGGTGCGCTGCATCCAGTTGACGCCGTGTGGGCGCATCGGGTTTCTCCTTTGAAAGTCTCATGAGGCCGCCGCCGCGGCCTCGAACCGCTGCGCAGTATATAGTTCCAAGTTCGATTTGCAGACATCGGATTGTTTCTAACGCCTTCGCACCCGGCGCGCGGCCGGAAGCGCCGCCCTCCCCTCACGATAGCCAAGAGCCAGCTTTTGTGCCGATGCGACGCTCTTGCCGACTGCCTCGGAAGGCTCTTCGTAGGAGCGAGCTTGCTCGCGAACGGTGTTTGCCTGGGGCTGCGGTGCTGGGCCAGCACCCAAAGCTCCCTGGAAATCCGTAGGGCGCATAACGCCTATGGCGTTATCCGCCGTTTGACCTTGGTTACCGGCCCGCTCGGCGTCGAGCCTGGCGCTGGTCACGCATTCCCCCGGACCGACCGAGGCAGGGTCGATGAGAAAGGTGAGGCGGCGGATAACCGCGAACGGTTATTCGCCCTACGCTACTGGAAGCCCGAATCGCGGGCAGAGTCCGCTCCTACGGTTACAGGGAGGCACGGGCGTTCGAGGAACTGCCCCGGCTCGCCCGGCAGCTTCGCGGCCAGGCCGCCCTGGCGGATGTCCCCGGCCAACTGGTCGCGGATGCGCAGGTAATGCAGGGATCGTTCGGCCGCCCTGGCGGGCTCTCCAGCGAAAGGCGCGCCATTATAAAGGCAGCGGGCCCGCGCGCAGGCCGGCTTCACCGGATCGTCACAATGCGCGTCTAGTCTGGCCTAGACCATTGTCCAGACACCCCGCCATGCCCGCCTCGACCGCCGCCGACCTGCCCCGCTTCACCTCCCTGCTCTTCGGACTCGCCGGCGACCTGGTGGACTTCGGCGCCCGCACCCTGCCCCGCGCCCTGCAGGCCAGCTACCCGGACTGCCCGCAGGAACGCCTCGCCGAGGCCGCCACCCTGGCTCCGCAGCAGGCCCTGGGCCACGTGCTCGGCCGCCTGCCCAGCGCCGAGGAGGTCGCGCGCTTCCGCAAACGCCTTGCCGAAGCCGCCGACGCCCATGCCGAGCCCATCGCCGAAGCCCTGCCCGCCCTGCACCAGCTGAACCGCCAGGGCGTGCCCTGCGCCTGGCTGGAGGAACTGCCGGAGCCGGCCAGCGAACGCCTGGCCGCCGCCCTCGACGGCGCCCTGGACAGCGGCATCGCCCACGCCGGGCGGCCCTGGCCGGCGCCGGACGGCTGCTGGCGCGCGCTGATGGAGCTGGGCACCCCGCAACTGGACGGCTGCGTGCTGGTGAGCAGCCAGCCGCGGCTGCTCCAGGCCGGCCTCAATGCCGGGCTGTGGACCATCGGCCTGGCCGCCAGCGGCCCGCTCTGTGGCCTGTCGATGCGCGACTGGGAGGCGCTGGACGGCAACCAGCGCGACCTGCGCCGCGCCCAGGCGACCTTCGGCCTGTACCGCCTGGGCGTGCACTCGGTCATCGACCACCTGGGCGAGCTGGATTCCTGCCTGCTGGACATCGCCAGCCGCCGCGCCAAAGGAGAAAAGCCATGAACCGCGCCCGCCACGCCTTCCTCGACGAGCTGGCCGAACGCTTCGCCAGCCACGGCGCCGAGCCCTACGGCGAATCGGTGAGCCAGGCCGAGCACGCCCTGCAGTGCGCCACCCTGGCCGAGCGCGCCGGCTGCTCCGACGCCCTGGTGATCGCCGCGCTGCTGCACGACATCGGCCACCTCTACGAGAACCCCGACGAGATCGAGGCCCGCGACCTGCGCCACGAGGAAGTCGGCGCCAAGCTGCTGCGCGAGCTGCTGCCCGAATCGGTGTGGCAGCCGGTCCGCCTGCACGTGGCCGCCAAGCGCTACCTGTGCGCGGTGGACGCGGCCTATCACGCCGGCCTGTCGCCCGCCTCGCGGCACAGCCTGGCGCTGCAGGGCGGGCCCTTCGACGAGCGCGGCGCCAGCGCCTTCCTCAGCGCCCCCTACGCCCAGGACGCCGTCACCCTGCGGCGCCTGGACGACCTGGGCAAGGACCCGGCCATGCGCACCCCGGAGCTCGCGCACTTCTTCCCGCTGCTGGAGCGCCTGCTGCGCATTGACGGGCATCAGACACGGTTGCGTTCGGCGGGTTAAGCTGTGTGGCATGGAGATGGATTTTTCGCCGCCGCGCGGCGGTCCATCCTGGGTAGCCACCGCAGAAGGAAACCACCATGCCGACACGTCAACTGCGTGAAGAACTGCAGCGACTGCGCGACCAGCTGGAACAGCAGCCGCCGCTGAGCGAAGAGCAGCGCGGGGAGCTGGAGACGCTGATAGAAGACATCGAACTGCAACTGGCCAACGAGGAAGCCCTCGCCGACGACAGCCTGCTGGATGGCGTCAACCTGGCGGTGGAGCGCTTCGAGGTCAGCCACCCGACCCTCGCCGGCACCCTGCGCTCGATCATGCAGAGCCTGGCCAACATGGGCATCTGAACCCTTCCCCCGGCGGCCCGCCCCCTCTTGGCGCGGGCCGCATCGCCTTTACCAGAGCGGCAATGTGTAACTAATGATGACGCGGGTTTCGTCCACGTCGTTGCCGAAGTCGCTGCGGAAACTGCCGTTGCGCACCTTCAGGCCCAGGTTCTTCAGCGCCCCGCTCTGCACCACGTAGCCGATGTCGGTGTCGCGTTCCCATTCCTTACCGTTGCCCCGGCCATCGAGCAGGTCGATGTTGTCGCCGCGCAGGTAGCGCGTCATGAAGGTCAGCCCGGGCAGGCCGACGGCGGCGAAGTCGAAGTCGTAGCGCAGCTGCCAGGAGCGCTCGTCCTTGTTGGCGAAGTCGCCGATCTGCACGAAGTTGGTCAGGTACGGGTCGGTGCCGGCCAGGTAAGCGTAGCCGGTGTCGCCGGACATGCGCTGGTAGCCCAGGCCGAAGCCATGGCCGCCCAGGCGATAGGTGAACAGGGCGTTGAGCGCGCGGTTGTCGACGTTGCTGCCGCCCTCGTCGGTGGAGCGCGCCCAGCGGATGTCGGACTTCAGCGACTGGTCCCTGGCGATCGGCAGGACGTGCACCAGGCCCAGGTAGTGCTGGCGGTAGAAGTCCTCCAGGTTGCCGTAGTGGTAGCTGGTGCTCAGGTTGTCGCTCCAGCGGTAGCTGCCGCCGGCCAGGTTGAAGCGGTCGCTGGTGCTGTGCCGCCCGGGCTGGATGTTGCGCTTGTTGCCGCGGGTGATGCTCAGGTCCTCGGCGTTGCTCGAGTCGCGCTGCTTCACCTGGCGCAGCTGGCCGAGCTGCACGGCCAGGCCGTCGATCTCGTTGATTTCCGCCAAACCGCCCTGGAAGGTCTGCGGGTGCAGGCGGGTGTCGTTGTACTGCACCACCGGCAGCCTGGGCGTCAGGGTGCCGATCTTCAGCGTGCTGTTGGAAGCGCGCAGCTTGGCGGTCAGGCCCAGGTCGGAATAGTCGTCGGCGGCGCGGCGGTCGCCGGCCGAGTACGGCAGCAGGCCGGAGCCGGAGCGGTCCGGGCTGGAATCGAGCTTGAGCCCGAGCAGGCCCAGGGCGTCCAGGCCCACGCCGATGCTGCCCTCGGTGTAGCCGGACTCGTAGCGCAGCAGGAAGCCCTGGGCCCACTCCTCCGAGTACGACTGGCTGGCGCCGGCCTGGCGATAATCGCGGTTGAAGTAAAAGTTGCGCAGTTCCAGGCTGGCCTTGCTGTCGCCGATGAAGTCGGCCTGGGCGCAGAACGGCAGGCAGGCGGCGACCGAGGCCAACGCCCGTGCGGGAAGATTTTTCATTGTTGTTGTCTCTTCGTTCGGTGAGGTGAGGCGGCGCCCTCCTGCGGCGCCGCGTGAGAATGGCGATCAGTCGGCGAGCATGCCCTCCAGGCGCTGGCGCACCAGGGCGCGGGCCTGTTCGACGATGCCGCGCAGCAGCTCGGCGCAACTTGGCTCGTCATCGATCAAGCCCTGGACCATGCCGGCCGACCAGATGCCCAGGTCGGTGTCGCCCTGCTCGTAGACGCCGCGCCCGCGCTGGCCGCTGACCAGCGCGGCGATGTCGGCGTAGGTGGCGCCGCCGCCTGCCTCGATCGCCCGCACTTCCTGGCTCACCGCGTTGCGCGCCACCCGCGCGGTGTTGCGCAGGCTGCGCATGATCAGGTCGGTGGAACGCTCGTCGGCGGCGCGGATGGCCGCCTTCACCTGCGGGTGGATCGGGCATTCGCGGGTGCTGAGGAAGCGCGTGCCCATGTTGATCGCGTCCGCCCCCAGGGCCAGCGCCGCCACCAGCCCGCGGCCGTCGGCGAAGCCGCCGGAGGCGATGATCGGCACCCGCAGGCGGTTGGCCGCGACCGGGATCAGCACCAGCCCGGGGATATCGTCCTCGCCCGGGTGGCCGGCACACTCGAAGCCGTCGATGGACACCGCGTCCACGCCCAGTTGCTCGGCCTTGAGCGCATGGCGCAGCGAGGTGCACTTGTGGATCACCTTGACGCCATGCCGGCGCAGCTCGGCGATGTGCTCGCCGGGGTTGTTGCCGGCGGTCTCGACCACGCCGATGCCGGCCTCGATGATCGCCGCGCGGTACTCGGCATAGGGCACCGGCTTCTGCGTCGGCAGCAGCGTCAGGTTGACGCCGAAGGGCTTGTCGGTCAGCTCGCGGCAGCGCGCGATCTCCCCGGCCAGCGCTTCCGGGCTCGGCTGCGTCAGCGCCGACAGCGTCGCCAGGCCGCCGGCGTTGGCCACCGCCGCGGCCAGCTCGGCGCGCCCCACCCACTGCATGCCGCCCTGCATGATCGGGTGCTCGACGCCGAAGGTCTCGGTGAAACGGGTGTTGAAGATGCCCATGACGCCTCCGTGGTCAGATCGGGTCCCAGGAGAACACGTCCGGGCTGCGCGCCAGGTCCATGAAGCTGCCGCGCAGCGCCGGCATGCCGTGCTCGGCGATGCTCTGCGGCGTCCAGCCGTGCTCGCTGTGCACGCTGCGCAGCGGGCGGCTCTGGCTCATCAGGAACAGCTCGTGGTTGCGCGCGGCGAACACCTGGCCGTTGACCTCGCGGGCGGCGTCGGAGGCCAGGTACACGGCCAGCGGCGCGTTCTTGTCCGGGGTCATGCGCTGCAGCTTCTCCACCCGCGCCTTCTGTTCCGGGGTATCGGCCGGGATGGAGTCGGTCATGCGGCTCCAGGCGAAGGGCGCGATACAGTTGGAGCGCACCTTGTAGCGCTGCATGTCGAGGGCGATGGACTTGGACAGCGCGACTATGCCCAGCTTGGCCGCCGAGTAGTTGGCCTGGCCGAAGTTGCCGATCAGCCCCGAGGTGCTGGTCATGTGCACGAAGGCGCCGCTGCCCTGTTCGCGGAAGCGCTCGGCGGCGGCGCGGCTGACGAAGAAGCTGCCGTTGAGGTGCACGTTGATCACCGACAGCCAGTCCTCGGCGCTCATCTTGTGGAAGATGGCGTCGCGCAGGATGCCGGCGTTGTTCACCACTATGTCCAGCCGGCCGAAGGCGTCCAGGGCGCTGGCGACGATGCGCCGGGCGCTGTCCCAGTCCGACACGCTGTCGGTGTTGATCGCCCCTTCGCCGCCGCGCTGGCGGATCAGCCCGAGGGTTTCCTCGGCCGGCGAGGCCGAGCCGCCCTCGCCGCCCAGCGACACGCCGATGTCGTTGATCAGCACCTTCGCCCCGCTGTCGGCCAGGGCCAGGGCGATCTCGCGGCCGATGCCGCCACCGGCGCCGGTGACGATCGCTACCTTGCCTTCGTTCAGTCGTTCGGTCATCGCTCTTTCCTCTCGTATGGATTCGGCTGCGGCCTTCAGCCCGGCAGGCCGAGCAGGCTCTTGGCCAGGATGTTGCGCTGGATTTCGTTGGTGCCGCCGTAGATGGTGGTGGGCCGCGACTGGATGAAGATGCCCGCCGGGTGCAGCTCTGGGTCGTCGGCCAGGGGTTGCAGCAGCGCCGAGTCGGGGCCGGCGATCTCCAGGCCCAGTTCGCTGATGCGCTGGTACAGCTCGGACTGGTGGACCTTCAGCATCGACACCTCCGGCCCCAGGCTCTCGCCGCGCCGCAGGCGCTCGGCGAAGTGCCCGTACAGCGCCTTGTGGCAGTCCAGGTCCATGCTCAGCGCGGCGAAGCGCTGGGCGAACGCCGGGTCATCCCACAGGCCCTGGCGCCGGGCCAGGCGCGCCAGGCGCTCGAAGGCGAAGGTGGCCTGCTTGGGCGAGCCGAGGAAGATGCGCTCGAAGCCCAGCAGCGCCTTGGCCATGCTCCAGCCCTGGTTGACCTCGCCCACCAGGTGGTCGGCCGGCACCCGCACGTCGTTGAAGAACACCTCGCAGAACTCGCCCTGCAGCTCCAGGTTGAGGATCGGCCGCACCTCGACGCCGGGGCTGTCCATCGGCACCAGCAGGAAGCTGATGCCCTGTTGCGGCTTGCCGCCGCGCTCGGTGCGCGCCAGCACGAAGATCCAGTTGGCCTCGCTGCCCATGGTGGTCCAGGTCTTCTGGCCGTTGATCCGCCAGTGGCCGCCCTCCAGCACTGCCTCGGTGCGCAGGCTGGCCAGGTCGGAGCCGGCGTTGGGCTCGCTGTAACCCTGGCACCAGATGTCCTCGCCGCTGAGGATGCGCGGCAGGAAGCGCTCGCGCTGGGCGTCGCTGCCGTAGCGGATCAGCAGCGGGCCGAGCATGGTGATGCCGCTGTCGGGCAGGCGCGCGCAGCCGTAGCCTTCCATTTCCTCGATCATGATCAGCTGCTTGCCGGCGGAGAGGCCCATGCCGCCGTAGCGCACCGGCCAGCCGGGGCACAGCCAGCCCTGGCGCGACAGCGCCTGGTACCACTCCCAGGTGTCGTCGCGGCCCAGGCGGTGGGCCGGGTTGCGGATGCGTTGCGGGTAGTTGGCGGCGATCCACTCGCGCACCATCAGGCGGAACTCGCCATCGCCCATGGCGTTGTAGTCGGTCATTTCAGTGCCCTCGGCTCATTGTCCGGTGAATGCGGGGGTGCGCTTGGCCAGGAAGGCCGCCTTGCCTTCGGCATGGTCGGCGCTGAGGAACAACTGGCTCTGCAGCTCGCCCTCGCGCTCCAGCAGCAGGTCGAGGCCGTCGGCGAGCAGGGCCTTGGTCATGGCCAGCGGCAACGGCGCCTGCTGCTCGACCAGGGCGGCGCGGGCCATAGCTGCGTCCAATGCGGCGCCGGGCGCGCAGAGCTGGTCCACCAGGCCGATGCGCAGCGCCTCCTCGGCTTCCAGCACCTGGCCGAACATCAGCACCTGTCGCGCACGGCCCACGCCGATGCGCGCCGGCAGGGTATGCAGCAGGCCGAGGTCGGCGAGCAGGCCGACCTTGCCGAAGCCGGCGGCGAAGCGCGCCGTGCCGCCGCACACCAGGCTGTCGCAGGCCAGCGCCACGGACAGCCCGGCGCCCACCGCCCAGCCTTCTATAGCGGCAATCAGCGGCTTGCCCATGCGCACCATCTGCCGCACCAGGGCGGCGTTGTCGTGCATGCGCGCGCGGCCGGCGCCGAGCCCGGCGACGTTCATGTCGCTGAGGTCGCCGCCGGCGCAGAACACTTCCGCGCTGCCGGTGATCACCACGCTGCGCACCTGCGCGTCGGCGTCGGCCTCGCGCAGGGCCTGCAGCAGTTCCTGGCGCAGCGCCGGGGCCAGCGCGTTGCGCCGCGCCGGGTTGTTGAAGCGCAGCAGGCGCACGCTGCCGTGCGTCTCTTGCAGCAGCATCTCGCTCATCAGGCCACCTCGCGTTGCAGCAGCGCGATGTAGCGCGCCTTGTGGAAGGCCAGCGAACCCTGGGCGTTGAGCAGCACCATGGCGCGGCGCAGGAACAGGCCGATGTCGGCCTCGTCGGTGAAGCCGATGCCGCCATGCAGTTGGATCGCCTGGCGGGTGACCAGCAGCGCGGCCTCGGCGGCGCGCACCTTGGCGGTGGACACCAGGCGCCGGACCTCGGCCAGCGGCGCCCGGGCGTCGATGGCGTCGGCGGCCTGGGCGACCACGGCGCGCGCCAGTTCGATCTGGATCTTCAGGTCGACCATGCGGTGCTGCAGGGCCTGGAAGCTGCCGATGGCGCGGCCGAACTGGCTGCGCACGCCGAGGTAGTCGCGGGTGCGCTCGAAGGCGGCGTCCATCAGCCCCACCAGGTAGGCCGCGCAAGCCAGCGCAGCTTCGTCCAGCGCGGCGGGCGGTGCCGCCAGCGCACGGGCCGGAGTGGAGTCGAAACGCAGGCGCGCCAGGTGGCCGCCGTCCTGGGTCGGCTCCTGGCTCAGGCGCAGTCCTTCGGCGCCGCGCTCCACCAGCGCCAGGCCGCCGTCGCAGGCCACCAGCCAGGCGTCGGCGGCGGCGCCCAGGGCGACATGGCCGACCTCGCCATGCAGCTTGCCGTCGCGCAGTTGCGGCAGCATGGCGCCTTCGTCGTAGGCGATGCCTGCCGGCAACACCAGTTTTTCACCGGCCAGCAGCGCTTCGCGCTCCGCGTCCGGCAGCAGCGGCGCCACCAGGCTCGCTTCGATCAGCGGTTCCGGCAGCAGGCCGCGCCCCAGTTCCTCCAGCAGCGCGGCGTATTCGGCCATGCCCAGGCCGCTGCCGCCCTGCGCTTCGTCCAGGCGCAGGCCCGGCCAGCCCATGGCGCAGACTTCGGCCCAGGCTGCGCGGTCCACGCCCGGCGCGCTGAAGCGCAGGCGGCGCACCCGGCCCAGGTCGCCGTCGGGCGGGACCAGGGAGGCGGCGCTGTCACGGATCATGCGCAAGCGCTCCTCACGCTCGCGGGCCAGTTCGGCGGTGTCGGTCATGTCGTCGTACTCGTGTCGGTGGAACGGCTCCCGGCCTCGGCGGCCCGGTACTTGAAGCTGCCCGAGGCGCTGGCGACCAGTTCGCCGTCCTCGTTGTGGATCTCGGCTGTGCAGAAGCACAGGTTGCGCGTGCGCCGCAGCACCCGGCCGACGGCGTTGAGCTCGCCGCGGGCGGTGCCCATGAAGTGCGTGGCCATGTCGATGGTGACCATCGAGCAGCCCGGCGAGCAGATGCGGATGGCGCCGGCCATGGCGGCGTCGAGCACGGTCATCAGCACCCCGCCGTGGAAGTGGCCGAGGTAGTTCATCAGCTCCGCGCGGTGCTTCAGGCGGATGCGCGCCAGCTCGCCCTCGGCCCAGCGTTCCAGGCCGATGAACTCCTGGAAGGTGAAGCGGCCGGTGGGAAACACCGTCGCGGGCTCGGCCAGGCTGGCCGCCATGGGTGAATCGTTCATCGCAAGGGGCTCCGTCATGGGCTCAGGCCTTCAGCGGCCGCGGCTCGGTGGCATCGGCGCGCATCGGGGCGACCGGCTCGACACTGGCATCGGCGTCGCTCGATGCGCGGTTCGGGTCGTACAGGCGGTCAGGGATGAACAGCGCCGGGATCAGGCCGGTGATCACGTAGGTGATGCCCATCACCAGGAAGCCGGCGCCGATGGAGATGTGCGAAGCGAGCAGGCCGATGGCCGCCGGCGCCACCGCCGCGCCGACGCGGCCGAGGTTGTAGGCGGTGCCCACCGCGGCGCCGCGCACCCGGGTGGAGAAGCTCTCGGTCATGTAGGTGGCCAGCACGCCCACCGGCACGCCGTAGATGAAGCCGAACAGGGTGAGGATCCAGACGATGTTGTCCGGCGTGTGCCAGAACACGATCAGCGGCATGAAGATGGCGCTGCCGATGGCGCCGGCGGCGAAGGTGGCGCGGCGGCCGAAGTAGTCCGAGGCGACCCCGGCGGCCACCTTGCCGAGGATCATCGCGGTGTAGGTGCCGACCATGTAGCCGGTCATGGACTTGAAGTTCATGCCCAGCTCGCTTTCCAGGTACGAGGGCATCCAGTTGTTGGTGCCGTAGTAGCCGAACAGCAGGAAGCACGAGGTCAGCGTCCACAGCAGGAACATGCGCCGCGTGCCCGCATCGGCCAGCAGGCCCTGCACGCCACCGCCGGCGGCGGGCGCGGCACGCACGCCGGCCGGCTGCTGGCGGCGCTGGGCGCGGGCCGCCAGCCACGACGGCGACTCCGGCACCCAGGGGCGCAGCGCCAGGCAGATCAGCGCCGGCGCCAGGGCGGTGAAGAACAGAGTGCGCCAGCCGAACTCGGGGATGATCTGCCCGGCGAGGATGGTCGCCACCAGGTAGCCCACGGTCCAGCCGGCCTGCATGGTCGCCAGGATGGTGGTGCGGTACTTGGTGGCGACGAACTCGGACATCAGGATGTTGCAGGCGACGAACAGCGAGCCCAGGCCCAGCGAGGACAGGAAGCGGATCAGCGCGAACTGCCAGTAGTTGTGGGTGAGCCCCAGCAGCGCGGTGCCGAGGGAGAAGATCACGATGGTCCAGGTCACCACCCGCACCCGGCCGAAGCGGTCGCAGCACCAGCCGCCGTAGATGCCGCCGATGGCCATGCCGGCCAGGGTGATGCTGCCCAGCGAGCCGGCCTCGAAGTTGCTCAGGCCGAACTCGGCCTTGAGGCTGTTCAGGCTGTAGGCGAGGAACATCAGGTCGACGCCGTCGGCGAGCAGCCCGAGGAAGCAGAAGAAGAAGGCGATGACCAGGGTCCGCCGGGGGAACCCGGCGTCCTGGGGAGGACTCATGGATGCGCTCATTGTTCTTGTTCTCGCAGGTTGGTTGAGGGGGTTGTCGCCATGCCGCCCGGCTCAGCTGTTCGCCTCCGGCGCCAGGCGCACGTGGCCGTTGTCCAGCACCACCCGATCACGCTCGACCACGCGGGTGCGGAAGGAGCCGTCGTTCCAGATTTCCGTGCGCAGGGTCTCGCCGGGGAACACCGGTGCGGAGAAGCGCACCTGCAACTGCCCGAAGCGTTCCGCGCGGTAATCGGCGAAGCCGCGCAGCAGCGCGTGGAAGGCCACGCCGAGGGTGCACAGGCCATGCAGGATTGGCCGGGGGAAGCCGCCGCGGGCCGCGGCCGCCGGGCTGGCGTGGATCGGGTTGTCGTCGCCGTTGAGGCGGTAGTACAGGGCCTGCTCCGGACGCGTCGGCAGGTCGATGGCCAGGTCCGGCGCGCGCTCGGGCAGGCGGTGCGGCTGACTAAGCGACTGGCTGTCGCCGCCGAAGCCGCCGTCGCCGCGCAGGAAGGTGGTGCCGCGGGCGATGGCCAGCGCCTCGCCGCTGGCGGCGTCGCTGAGCACCTTCTCGCTGTACAGCAGCGCGCCCTTGCCGGCGCCCTTGTCCACCAGGCCGGTGACGCGGGTGCGGCCGATCACCTCGCCTTCCGGTGGCAGCGGCTTGAGCCACTCCACGCTCTGCTCGCCATGCACCAGGCGCAGGGCGTCGACGCCGGTGTCCGGGTTGCCCAGCCAGAAGCCCGGGTGGCCCAGCACCACGGCCATGCAGGGCAGCGCCTGGAGATCGCGGTTGGCGTCGACGAAGGCCAGTTGGTGCTCGTCCATGGGATCGGCGCCCAGGCCCACCGACAGCGCGTAGAAGGCGCTGTCCTCGCGGCTGTAGCGCTGGCGCACCGCGGGGATGCGGTAGTTCAGCAGGTGCTCAGGATTCAGCGCCATCGGCCACCTCCTGCACTTCCAGCACCGCGTCGGCGGCCCAGGCGCCCTGCCCCTCGGGCATGGCGAACACCGGGTTGAGGTCCACCGAGCGCAGCCGCGGCCCGGCCTGGGCGGCAAACTGCGAGAGCCGCGAGAGCACCTGCGCCAGCGCCTTCACGTCGGTCACCGGGCGGCCGCGTGCGCCGAGCAACAACGGCGCGCCCTTGATGCTGCGGATCATCGCCTCGGCCTCCTCCGCGCCGAACGGGCAGCGGCGGAATACCACGTCCTTCAGCACTTCGACGAAGATGCCGCCCAGGCCGAATACCGCGACCGGACCGAACAGCGGGTCGCGCTGGATGCCCATGAAGCACTCCACGCCGCCCTGCAGCTGGCGCGCCACCAGCACGCCGTCGATGCGCGCCTGCGGGGCATGCTCGGCGGCACGTTGCAGCAGCAGGTCGAAGCCTTCGCGCACCGCCGCCGCGCTGTCCACGCCCAGCAACACGCCGCCGATCTCCGACTTGTGCAGGATGTCCGCCGAGGCGATCTTCAGCACCACCGGGAAGCCGATCTGCTCGGCGAAGGCGGCGGCCTCCCCGGCACTGACCAGCACCCGCTCCGGCGCCGACTCGATGCCGGCGCGGGCCAGCAAGTGTTTGGCCTCGGCCTCCCCCGGCGTGCGCGGCGGCAACTCCACGCCACCGACCGCCGGCACCTGGCGCAACGGCCGGGCGAAGGCTTCTCCGAGCCGGCCCATGGCCTGGATGGCGTGCACCGCGCGGGTCGGGTCCTCGAACAGGGCGAAGCCGGCCTTGCGGTAGGGTTCCAGCTCGTCGCCCTCGCCCATCACCGAGACCACGAACAGGCGGTCCGGGTGGTCGGCCTTGATCCGGCCGAACTGCTCGGCCAGCTTCGGGCCGATGGAGGCGACGGTGCCGGCCTGGGTGAAGAAGGCGATCAGCGACTTGTAGCCGCCGTCCACCACCATGGATTCGGTGAAATCGTGCACCAGGCTCAGGTCGTTCAGGGCCTGGGCGGTGCAGTCCACCGGATTGATCGGCGAGGCGAACGACAGCCGCTGCTTCAGCCGCGCCTGGGCCGCCTCGGGCATGGGCGGCATCGGCAGGCCGACGTCCTCGGCGGCATCGCTGACGATGATCCCTGCGCCGCCGCTGACGGTGATCATCCCCAGGCTGTTGGCCACCGGGTAGATGCGCTGGGTGGCGAGGTAGGCGATGTCGATCAGTTCCTCGGTATTGCGCGCGCGGACCACCGCGTAGTCGGCCAGCACCGCGTCCAGCACCTTGTCGTCGCCGGCCAGGGAAGCGGTGTGGGACATGGCCGCGCGGCCGCCCAGCTCGCTGCGCCCGACCTTGTGCAGGATCACCGGCTTGCCGGCGCGGTGGGCGGCCGCCAGGGCGGCGAGGAAGCTGTCGACGTTGCGGATGGATTCGGCGTAGGCCATCACCACGTCGACTTCCGGCGACTCCACCAGCCAGCCGATGGCGTCGCCCAGGGTGACGTCGGCCTCGTTGCCGGTGGCTACGCAGATCGGCGTGCCCAGCCCGCGCTGCCGCGCCAGGCCCAGCAGGTGCGCGCCGTAGGCGCCGGACTGGGTGGCGATGCCGACGCGCCCGGCCAGCGGAATGCCGCGCTCCAGGCTGGTGGAGAAGAAGGCGTAGTAGCCCAGGTTGGCGTTGAACACGCCCAGGGCGTTGGGGCCCAGCAGGCGCATGTTCGCCGCGCGGGCGGCCTCGACCATGGCTTCCTGCATCAGCACGCCCTCGCCGCCCACCTCGCTGAAGCCGGAGGAGAACACGATGGCGCTGCGCGCGCCCTTGCGGCCCAGGGCCTGGATGGTCTCCAGCACCTGCGGCGCCGGCAGCGCGACTATGGCCACGTCGGGCGCCTCGGGCAGCGCCTCGACGCTGGCGAAGGCCGGCAGGCCCTGGATTTCGCTGCGGTTGGGGTTCACCGGCAGGATGCGGCCGCCGAAGCCGTTGCGCAGCATGTAGGCGATGGGCCGGCCGCCGATGCGGTGCGGGTCGCTGGAGGCGCCGACCACGGCCACGGAACGCGGTTGCAGCAGGGGCGTGAGGCTGGCGAAGCACGAGGCGTTGCCAGGGTGTTGCGAGTGACTCACTGACATGGCTTTCCACCTGAACTGTTGACGGTTGCCGGAGCGTGCGTCCCGGCGCGAGGGCGAGCGCGTCCACGGCGGGCCGCCGAAGCGGCCACCGGTGGGGCGCCGAACCCGGGGGTTTCAGAGCACCGACTGGGTGCCGAGCAGGGCCGTGACCTGGCTGGACAGGGTGCCGCCGTTGCCGTGCAGCAGGGCGACGTCGGCCTTGCGCAACTGGCGCTCGCCGGCCTGGCGGCGCAACTGCGTCACCGCCTCGATGATCAGGAACATGCCGTACATGCCCGGATGCACGCAGGACAGCCCGCCGCCATTGGTATTCACCGCCAGCTCGCCGCCGGGGGCGATGCGCCCGCCCTCGACGAAGCGCCCGCCCTCGCCCTTCGGGCAGAAGCCGAGGTCTTCGAGGAACAGCAGGGTGTTGATGGTGAAGGCGTCGTAGAGCATCACCAGGTCGATGTCGGCGTGCGTCACCCCGGCCATCTGCATGGCACGCGGGCCGCTTTCACTGGCGGCGGTGACGGTGAGGTCGGGCATCGCCACGATGGAGCGGTGCCACTGCGCGCCGGCGGCGCCGAGGAAATACACCGGCGCGTTCGGCAGGTCGCGGGCACGCTCGGCGCGCACCAGCACGCAGGCGCCGCCGCCGTCGGTGACCAGGCAGCAGTCGGCCTTGCTCAGCGGGTCGCTGACCATGCGCGCGGCGAGCACCTCTTCGATGCTCAGCGGGCCGCGGGCGAAGGCCTCGGGGTTGAGGTTGGCCCAGCCCCGCGCGGCCACCGCCACCTCCGCCAGCTGCGCGCGGGTGGTGCCGTACTGGTGCATGTGGCGGCTGGCGGCCAGGGCGTAGGCGGTGATCGGGTGGCGCGGCTGGTAGGGCGTCTCGTGCCACTGCGGCTCGCTCATCGACACCAGCTTGCCGCCGGCGGTGCGCTGGTTGGAGCCGTAGCAGATCAGCGCCGCGTCGCACAGCCCGGCCTCCAGGGCCAGGGTGGCCTGCAGCAGGTGCAGCTCGAAACTGGAGCCGCCGATGTTGGTGCCGTCGACGAACTTCGGGCGGATGCCCAGGTATTCGCAGACCGACAGCGTCGGGAAGGCATGGGAACTGGTGGCGGCGAACACCGCGTCGATGTCGGACAGTTTCAGCCCGGCGTCGGCGATGGCCTTCACCGAGGCCTGGCCGAGCAGTTCGATGGCGCTGTGGCCGGGGGCCTCGCCGATGCCGGCGCTGCCGATGCCGACGATGGCGGTCTTGCCGCGCAGGACCTGGCTCATGGCTGCACCTGCGCAAGCGCGTCGAACACCACTACGGGGGTGCCTTCCTGCTCGACGATGCGCGCCTTCAGGCGGGTGCCGATGGGCACTTCGAGATGGCCCTCGACGCGCGACATCATGCGCACGCCTTCGTCCAGGTCGACCAGGGCGACGTTGTAGTCGCCGCCACGGGCGCGGTTCACGGTGATCGCGTAGAGGGTGCCCAGGCCGCTGGCCGGCATCCATTCCAGGTCCGTCTCGCCGCTGCCCGGCACCAGGTTGCGCGGGTAGAAGACGTAGCGCCCGGTGGCACGGCTGCGCTGCAGCATGAAGCGGCCCTGGGCCAGGAAGGCGAGGTATTGGGCCTCGGGGCCCGGAACGACGCACTCGGGGAGATCTGCCACGTAGGTCCTCCTTTATTCTTGTTCGACCTTTGCTGCAAAGTGCAGTGACGTGGACGCACCAACCGGCGACTTCAGGGCAGCGGTTGTGCGCTCCGTGAAGCCAGCATATATTCACTCCGCTGAATGTCAACCTGAATACTGAATATGAAAAACAACGAAACCGCACCGGAAGCCAGTACCAAGAGCGCCAGCACCAAGGATGTAGGGGCCGTGGTGAACGCCATTCAGATCCTCCGCCACCTGGCCCACGCCGAAGCCCCCGAAGGCGTGGCCGCCATCGCCCGTGCCACCGGCATCAGCCCGAGCAGCGCCTTCAACATCCTGCGCACGCTGCACAACGAGCAGTTGGCGTCGTTCGACAACGAGACCAAGACCTACCAGCTGGGCCTGGGCCTGTCGGAACTGGCGGTGAGCTTCATCGGCCGCAGCTACGCCGACCTGATCCAGCCGGAACTGGAGCGCCTGAGCCTGGCCCACCGGATACTCGTCGCCCTCTGGCAGGTCACGGACGATGCGCACATCCGCGTGATCGCCCGCTCCGAGCCGCAGATCGCCCACGTCAACGTGGCCATGGGCACGCGCCTGCCGGAACTGGTGGGCGCCGCCGGGCGCTGCATCGCCGGCCTGCGCCAACTGCCGGAGGACGAACTGCGCCGGCGCCTGTCGCGGGTGCGCTGGGAGAACCCGCCGGCCTTCGAGCAGTACCAGGCCGACGCCCACGAAGCCCTGGAACGCGGCTGGGCCATGGACCAGGACCACCTGTACCGCGGCGTGAGCATGGTCGCCAGCGCGGTCACCGACCGCGACCGGCAGCCGCGCTTCATCATCTCCGCCATTGGCATCAGCGCCCAACATCGCCGCGATGAACTGGAAAGCATCGGCAGCAGTTTGCGCGATACCGCCAGCTTCATTGGCCGTGCGCTCTTTCCCCAGGGCGGTGGCCGCAAGGCGTAGAGTCAGAATGCCATTCAGCATTGGGAAAGGCATTCGGCGAAAAGGACGAGGGGATTACGGTCGCGCGGCCGGAGGTCAATCGCGCGCAGGGCGCGCTCCTACAGGGGAATGGCGCGGGTGGCGCAGCGTAGGAGCGGATCTCATCCGCGAATCGCGCCGGAATCTCCGTCCGCGATGAAGCCGTATCGTTACTGCCGCACCAACCGGCGGTTGTCCGGCGCGATCTCACCGCTGCTGCGGTAGGGATTGATATCCAGCCCACCACGACGCACATAGCGCGCATAAACGGTCAGCCGGCTGGGCTGCAGCAGACGCTGCAGGTCGAGGAAAATGCGCTCCACGCACTGCTCATGGAAATCCTGATGCTGGCGGAAGGAAACCACGTAGGCCAGCAGGCTGGCGGGGTCGAGCGCCGGGCCGGCGTAGTCCACCACCAGGGTGCCCCAGTCCGGCTGGCCGGTGACCGGGCAGTTGGATTTCAGCAGGTGGCTGTAGAGCACCTCGTCCACCCGCCGGGCGTCGTCGCAGCGCAGCAGCTCCGGGCGCGGGTGGTCGTAGCCGTCCACGGCGATGTCGAGGTCGTCGATGCAGCGGCCAGGCAGCTTCGCCACGCCCTCCTCAGCCACTTCATCGAGACTGCGCAGGCGCACGCTCACCGGCGCGCCTGCGGCGGCGGACAGGTCGCGCTCCAGCACCGCCCGCAGCGCCTCGCGGCTGTCGAACGGGCTCTGGTTCAGCGAGTTGAGGTAGAGCTTGAAGGACTTCGACTCGATGATGTTCGGCGACTGCGCCGGGATGGCGAATTCGCCGATGGCCACCACTGGCTTGCCGCCGGGGGTCAGCCAGGACAGTTCGTAGCAGTTCCAGATGTCCACGCCGCGGTACGGCAGGTTGGCGCCGTCCAGGCCCAGCTCGGCCCACTTGGTGGCGCGCCTGATGGGGAACAGCAGCCCGGGCGCGTAGGTGGAGACATATTCGCTGGATTTGCCCAGCGGCGAGTGTTCGGCGGGATGCTGCATGCAATGGACCTGCGGAAATCGTGTCGGCGCCCGCCGGGGTGGCGGGCCGGGCAAGTGTATACAAATGCCCCGGTGGTTTCAGCAGGCGCGGGATGCCTTCGTGACGGCTGGCGGCCTTGGGGCGGATCGCGGACGGAGTCCGCTCCTTGCGCCAAGGTGCTCTTCGTAGGATGGGTTGAGCTTGCGAAACCCATGCGGTTGCGCTGATGGGTATCGCTTCGCTCAACGCCATCCTACGAAAAGCCGTGCTTCCCTGGAGGCGTAGGCGGATTCATCCGCGATTGCGTCGGCAAGGCCTGCGCTCAGGGCTCGACGGTCAGGCGGCCGACCATGCCGGCCTGGTAGTGGCCGGGGATGTTGCAGGCGAATTCCAGCTCGGCGGCCCGGGTGAAGGTCCAGGTCAGCTCGGCGGTCTTGCCCGGTTCCACCAGCACGCTGTTGGGGTCGTCGTGCTTCATCATCTTCGAATGGTCCATGCCGTGCCCCATGCCGGTGGGCGTGAGCATGCCCATCGCCTGCATGCGCTGCATTTCCTTCTGGTGCTCGGCGTGCATGGCGGCGTTGCCCAGGTTGAACTCGTGCAGCAGGCTGCCCTTGTTGTGGATGACGAAGCGCACCGTCTCGCCAGCCTTGACCTGCAGCGACTTGGGCTCGAAGTACATCTCGCCCAGGGTGACCTCGACGCTGCGGGTGGCCTGCGCGGCCGCGGCCGGCTTGCCGAAGTCGTACCCATGGCCGTGGCCGGCGTCGGCCAGGGCCGGCAGGGCGAAGGCGGCGGCGAGGCCGAGGATGGCGGCGTTGAACAGCTGGCGTGTACCCATGATGCGGACCTCTTGCAGATGATTGCCCCCATGTTGCCGCCGGCCACCTGCCGGTTGGCTGTCGGGAAGATTACAGTTGTGTCAGCTTGGCGGCGCCATCGGCAGCGCTGGATACAATGACCGGCATTCCCGCCACGGAGGCCATCCACCTTGAAACTGCTGATCGTCGAAGACGAACCCCGCATCGGCCAGTACCTGCGCCAGGGCCTGAGCGAGGCCGGCTACGCCGTGGACCTCTGCGGCGACGGCGCCGAGGGCGAACAGCTGGCGCTGTCCGGCGGCTACGATCTGGCGATCCTCGACGTCATGCTGCCCGGCCGCGATGGCTGGCAGATCCTCCAGGCCGTGCGCCAGGCCGGCCTGACCCTGCCGGTGCTGTTCCTCACCGCGCGCGACGCCGTGGAGGACCGCGTGCGCGGCCTGGAACAGGGCGCCGACGACTACCTGGTCAAGCCCTTCGCCTTCGTCGAGCTGCTGGCCCGCGTGCGCACCCTGCTGCGCCGCGGCGGCCAGCAGTTGCAGGAGACCGTGCTGCAACTGGCCGACCTGGAGCTGGACCTGCTGCGCCGCCGGGTGCAACGCGGCGGCCGGCGCATCGAGCTGACCGCCAAGGAGTTCGCCCTGCTGGAGCTGCTGCTGCGCCGCCATGGCGAGGTGCTGCCCAAGTCGCTGATCGCCTCCCAGGTGTGGGACATGAACTTCGACAGCGACACCAACGTCATCGAGGTGGCCATCCGCCGCCTGCGCGCCAAGGTCGACGACGACTTCCCGCAGCGCCTGATCCACACCGTGCGCGGCATGGGCTACGTGCTCGAAGAGCGCGCGCCGTGAGCGCCGCCGCGCGGATTTCGCTGGGCGTCCGCCTGAGCCTGCTGTTCGCCGCCTGCACCGCGGCCGTGTCGCTGATCGCCGGGGTGGTGTTCAGCCGCGCCAGCGAGGCGCACTTCGTCGAACTGGACCGCCAGGTGATGGCCGGCCGCCTGCCCTTCTTCCGCGAACTGCTCGGCCCGGTGCGCGATCCCGCCGGCCTGGCCACGCAACGCGGGACGCTGGAGTACGAACTGACGCGCCACCCGGACCTGGGCCTGCGCCTGGAGGGCGCCGACGGCCAGCGCTGGCTGGACGAGCCGCCGCGCATGAGCAGCGGCATGGAGGGCATGGGCGAGCCGCCCGCCTACCGCGAGATGCGCGTGCCGCTGGACCCGGCCGAGCCCGCCGGGCGCCAGCTGACCCTGGTGCTGGACATCACCCACCACCAGCACTTCCTCGGCCGCATGCAGCAGCTGATCTGGCTGACCATGGGCCTCTCCGCCCTGGCCACCGCACTGCTCGGCGCCTGGGCCACCCGCGCCAGCCTGCGTCCGCTGCGGCGCATGCGCGAGGTGGCGGCGCAGGTCTCGGCGCAGTCGCTGACCACCCGCCTGGACGCCAGCCGCCTGCCCGCCGAGCTGCGCGGCCTGGCCAGCGAGCTGAACGCCATGCTGGCGCGCCTGGAGGAAGCCTTCCAGCGCCTGTCGGCGTTCTCCGCGGACATCGCCCATGAACTGCGCACGCCGCTCACCGCGCTGCTGACGCAGACCCAGGTGGTGCTGTCGCGCCCGCGCGGCGAGGACGACTACCGCGAGGCGTTGCACGGCAACCTGGAGGAGCTGCAGCGGCTGACCGCCATGGTCAACGACATGCTGTTGCTGGCCAAGGCCGACCACGGCCTGCTGGCCCCCGGGCGCGACAGCCTGGACCTGGCCGCGGAAGTGGACGCCCTGCTGGAGTTCTACGCGCCGCTGGCCGAGGACCAGGGCGTCCACCTGGCGCGCGAGGGCCAGGCGCAGGTGCGCGGCGACCGCGGCATGCTGCGCCGGACGCTGGCCAACCTGCTGGACAACGCCCTGCGCTTCACCCCCGCGGGCGGCGCCGTCCGCGTGCGCCTGCGGCCCGGCCAGGTCAGCGTGGAGAACCAGGGCCCGGCGATCCCCGCCGAGCAACTGCCAAGGCTGTTCGACCGCTTCCACCACCGCGAGGCGGCCCAGCGCGAGGGCCAGGGCGTGCACGCCGGCCTCGGCCTGGCGATCTGCCGCTCCATCGTCCAGGCCCACGGCGGCCGCATCCGCGCCGAATCGGCAGACGGCTGGACACGCCTCATCATCGAATTACCGCCGGAAACGTAGGGCGAATAACCGTTCGCGGTTATCCGCCGCCTCACCCAAGCCCCCAGCCGTGCCCAGATCAGCCCCGGAGCCGCCTGGAACCAAGGCCAAACGGCGGATAACGCCGTAGGCGTTATGCGCCCTACGCCAAGCCCACCGTAGGGCGTATAACCGTTCGCGGTTATACGCCGCCACACCCAAGCCCACCGTCAAATCACCAACCGCCCACTCGCCACCAGCCGCGCCTGGCCGGCGATGCGCACGCGGTCGCCTTCCAGCCGGCACCAGAGCTCGCCGCCGCGGGCCGAGCACTGCAAGGCGCGCAGCTGCAGCTTGCTCAGGCGCTGCGACCAGTAGGGGATCAGGCAGCAGTGGGCGGCGCCGGTGACCGGGTCTTCGTTGATGCCGATGGCCGGGGCGAAGAAGCGCGAGACGAAGTCGTGGTCGCCCTCCCCGCGCGCGGTGACGATCACGCCCAGGTACGGCAGCTTCGCCAGGGCGACGAAGTCCGGCTTGCAGGCGCGCACCGCCTCTTCCGATTCCAGCAGCACCATCAGGTGCGCCGTGGTGCTCAGCGCATCGACCACCGGCAGGCCCAGGGCCTGCTCCAGCTCCACGGTGCTGCCCGCCTCGTGGGGCGGCTGCGCCGGGAAGTCCAGGGCCAGGCGCTGGTCCTCGCGGTACACCCGCAGCGGGCCGGACAGCGAGTTCAGCTCCAGGCGCTCGCCCGGCTCGCCGAACACCTCGAACAGCACATGGGCGCTGGCCAGGGTGGCGTGGCCGCACAGCGGCACCTCGGCGGCCGGGGTGAACCAGCGGATGCGCCAGCCATCGGCCTCGCGGACCAGGAAGGCGGTCTCCGACAGGTTGTGCTCGGCGGCGATGTTCTGCATCAGCTCGTCGGCCAGCCAGGCGTCCAGGCGATAGACCATGGCCGGGTTGCCGGCGAACGGACGGTGGGTGAAGGCATCGACCTGGTGGAATTCGAGCTGCATGGCGTTCTCCTCTGAGTGGGGCTCCAGCATGCCGTCCCGCGCGTTCGGCGCTGCTATACAGTGTGCGACTTTCGCATCGGCACAGTCGTGCCCTCAGGCCCGGCCGATGGCGGCGAAACTGGCCGAGGTCAGCCCGGCCAGGGTCTCGGCGCTCAGCTCCACCTCCAGGCCGCGGCGCCCGGCGCTGACGTGGATGCTCGGGTACTGCCGGGCGGACTCGTCGATGAAGGTGCGCAGGCGCTTCTTCTGCCCCAGCGGGCTGATGCCGCCGACCAGGTAGCCGGTGGCGCGCTGCGCGGCGGCAGGCTCGGCCATGTCGGCCTTCTTCGCCCCAGCGGCGTGGGCCAGGGCCTTCAGGTCGAGGCTGCCGGCCACCGGCACCACGGCCACCAGCAGCTCGCCCTTCTCGGTGGCGGCGAGCAGCGTCTTGAACACCCGCGCCGGCTCCAGGCCGAGCTTCTCGGCGGCCTCCAGGCCGTAGGACGGCGCCTTGGGATCGTGGTCGTAGCTCAGCACGCGGTGCTCGGCGCGGGCCTTCTTCAGCAGGTCGATGGCGGGGGTCATGGCGGTCCGGGGTCTGTCCGTGAACGATGCCCAAGCATAGCAAGGGCCGGCAGCCGAATCCGCCTGCGCGCGGCCCTTCACCCGGCGCGCGGAATGGCCTAAGGTCGCAGACGACCCGGGCTCTGCCGGATGCAGCACAAGGCCAACGTCATGACCGACAGCCAGCACAAGAAATACATCGTCGCCCTCGACCAGGGCACCACCAGTTCCCGCGCCATCATCTTCGACCGCGACGCCAACGTGGTCAGCGTGGCCCAGCGCGAGTTCGCGCAGATCTACCCCCAGGCCGGCTGGGTCGAGCACGACCCCATGGAAATCTGGGCCACCCAGAGTTCGACCCTGGTCGAGGCCCTGGCCCAGGCCAGCATCGGCTTCGGCGAGGTGGCGGCCATCGGCATCACCAACCAGCGCGAGACCACGGTGGTGTGGGACAAGGCCACGGGCCGGCCGATCCACAACGCCATCGTCTGGCAATGCCGGCGCAGCGCGGGCATCTGCGAGCAATTGCGCGCCGACGGCCTGGAGCCCTACATCCGCGACACCACCGGGCTGGTCATCGACCCCTATTTCTCCGGCACCAAGCTGAAGTGGATCCTCGACAACGTCGACGGCGCCCGCAAGCGCGCCCGCCGCGGCGAGCTGCTGTTCGGCACCGTGGACAGCTGGCTGGTGTGGAAGCTCACCGAGGGCGAGGTGCACGTCACCGACTACAGCAACGCCTCGCGTACGCTGCTGTTCGACATCCACAAGCTCGACTGGGACGACCGCCTGCTGGCGGCCCTGGACATTCCCCGGGCCATGCTGCCGAAGGTGCAGGCCTCCTCCGGGGTGTTCGGCCAGGCGCGGGTCGGCGGCCTGGGCGTGTACCGCACGCCCATCGCCGGGATCGCCGGCGACCAGCAGGCCGCGCTATTCGGCCAGCTCTGCGTGGAGCCCGGCCAGGCGAAGAACACCTACGGCACCGGTTGCTTCCTGCTGATGCACACCGGCGCCAAGGCGGTGAAGTCCACCCACGGCCTGCTCACCACCATTGCCTGCGGCCCCCGCGGCGAGCCGCAGTACGCCCTGGAAGGCGCGGTGTTCAACGGCGGCTCCACGGTGCAGTGGCTGCGCGACGAGCTGAAGGTGATCAACGACGCCCACGACTCCGAGTACTTCGCCAGCAAGGTCAAGGACAGCAACGGCGTCTACCTGGTGCCGGCCTTCACCGGCCTGGGCGCGCCCTACTGGGACCCGTACGCCCGCGGCGCGCTGTTCGGCCTGACCCGCGGGGTGAAGGCCGACCACCTGATCCGCGCCACCCTGGAATCCATCGCCTACCAGACCCGCGACGTGCTCGACGCCATGCAGCAGGACGCCGGCGAGCCGCTGCGCGCCCTGCGCGTGGACGGCGGCGCGGTGGCCAACAACTTCCTCATGCAGTTCCAGGCCGACATCCTCGGCACACCGGTGGAGCGCCCGCAGATGCGCGAGACCACGGCGATGGGCGCCGCCGTGCTGGCGGGGCTGGCCAGTGGCTTCTGGCAGGGCCTGGACGAGTTGAAGGGCAAGGCGGTGATCGAGCGGGTGTTCCAGCCCAACTGCGAGGCGGCCGAGCGGGAGCGGCTGTATGCGGGCTGGAAGAAGGCGGTGGAGCGGACCAGGGGCTGGGCGGAGCCGTAGGGCGGATAACCGCGAACGGTTATCCGCCCTACGCCGATGGCTATTCCTGTGCGGCGGGGGCGTCCATCTGCGCCCATAGCGAGGGGCCGCCGGCGGATTTTTCCACCGCGGCCAGGCGTGCGGCGTGGGCCGCCAGTTCCTCGTCGCTGGCGCGGATCACCCGGGTCAGCGCGCGGCCGGCCGCCAGACGGCGGATCGCGCTGGGCTGCGGGCGGCCGCTGCCGTCGCCCTCGGCGCCCTGGCCGGCCAGCGACAGGCTGGTCTGGCCACCGGTCATCGCCAGGTAGACGTCGGCGAGGATCTCGGCGTCGAGCAGTGCGCCGTGCAGGTCGCGGCCGGAGTTGTCGACGCCGTAGCGCTTGCACAGGGCGTCGAGGTTGTTGCGCTGCCCCGGGTGGCGCTCGCGGGCCATCATCAGGGTGTCGAGCACCGAGCAGTAGTCGCTGACCTCGGCGCGCTCGCTCTGCCCCAGCAGGGCGAACTCGTTGTTGATGAAGCCGATGTCGAACGCCGCGTTGTGGATGATCAGCTGGGCGCCGTGGATGAACTCGTAGAACTCGTCGGCCACCTCGCGGAAGCGCGGCTTGTCCTTGACGAACTCGTTGGTGATGCCGTGGACGGCGATGGCGCCCTCGTCGATCTCGCGATCGGGCTGCAGGTAGACGTGGAAGTGGCGGCCGGTGAGGCGGCGGCCTTCCAGCTCGACGCAGCCGATCTCGATGATCCGGTGGCCATCGGTGACCGGCATGCCGGTGGTTTCGGTATCCAGTACGACGCTGCGCATTTCGGGACCTTGTTGCTTTGACCAGGGAGGGCGCCCGCGGGCGCCCGTTGCATTATTCAGCGTGGCAGTTCGGCGACGCCGCGGTTGGCGAGCATGTCGGCGCGCTCGTTGCCGGGGTGCCCGGTGTGGCCGCGCACCCACTGCCATTCGACATTATGCCGGTTGACCTGCTCGTCCAGCGCCTGCCACAGGTCGGCATTCTTCACCGGCTGCTTGGCGGCGGTCTTCCAGCCGCGCTTCTTCCAGTTAGGCAGCCATTCCTTGATGCCTTTCATCACGTACTCGGAGTCGGTGACCAGGCGGATCTCGCAGGACCGCTTGAGCGCCGCCAGGGCCATGATGGCCGCCGTCAGCTCCATGCGGTTGTTGGTGGTCTCCAGCTCGCCGCCCCAGAGTTCGCGCTCGGCGCCCTTGTAGAACAGCACCGCGCCCCAGCCACCGCGGCCGGGGTTGCCCTTGCAGGCGCCGTCGGTATAGATGACGACCTTCTCTTCTTCGCTCATATCACCTTCAGTACGGCCCGCGGCGTCCCGCCCCGGGATGGTGGCACGAGGGACTGGCGAAGGCCGTCGCTAGATTTCGGAATCCCGCCGGCTGACCTTGGCCACCGGCAGCGGCACCAGTTGGCCGCGGGCCTCGCGGCGGGCCTGGCGCAATGGCCGCAGGCCGACCACCAGCTTGCGCGCCACCAGCAGGTAGAAGCCAGCGCCGGTGCCCTTCAGGCCCGCGCCCCAGCCTTCCATGCGCGCCAGGCGCGCCTGCCAGGCAGCCGAGGCAAGCGGCGGACGATAGCACCCGAAGCGGCGTTTCTCCAGCGCGAAGCCCAGCAGGTTGAGCCAGTCGCAGACGCGCCCGGGGGAAATGCAGCGCGCCCGGCCCAGGCCGTCGGAAGCGAAATAATGCCGCAGGCCCCAGGCGCTGCGCGGGTTGACGCCGATCACCAGCAGGTGCCCACCGGGGCGCACGCTGCGCGCGGCTTCGCGCAGCAGGCGGTGCGGCGACAGGCAGAAGTCCAGGCCGTGCTGCAGCAGCACCACGTCGGCGGCGTGCTCGCCCAGCGGCCAGGCGCATTCGTCGCAGGCGATCTCCACGCCCGGCAACGGCGGCCCCAGGCGCACGCCGCGCTGGATGTTGCCGGTGCTCTCCGGCAGTTCGGCGTGCGGGCCGTAGTGCACCAGGTAGCCGCCGAAGTAGCGCTGCAGCTCGTCGCAGAGCAAGCGCTGCTCCTCGGCCAGCATCATGGCGCCCAGCGGCCCGGCGAACCAGTCGCGCGCCTCGGCGATCAGCTCCAGCCAGTCGGCATCGGCCTGGGCGAAGGGTTCTCGTTCCATTCTCACCACCCCCTGAAACAGGTTGGCTGTCGCCGCCGGGAGGGCGGTCGACGCCGTTCGGCGAACACAGGACGGCACATTCGCACTACTATGCGCCAACCTATTCCGCTTAGCGACATCCGGCCATGATACAGATCGACGCGCTACCCGCCTTTTCCGACAACTACATCTGGCTGTTGCAGGATGTGACCACCCGGACCTGCGCGGTGGTCGACCCGGGCGACGCCGCGCCGGTGGAGGCCTGGCTGGCCGCGCACCCGGGCTGGCGCCTGGCCGACATCCTGGTCACCCACCACCACCAGGACCACGTCGGCGGCGTGGCGCGCCTGAAACAGACCAGCGGCGCCCGCGTGCTGGGCCCGGCCGACGAGCGCATCCCGGCCATCGACCAGGCGCTGCGCGACGGCGACCAGGTCGAAGTGCTGGGGCTGGGCTTCGAGGTCATCGAGGTGCCCGGCCACACCCTCGGGCACATCGCCTACTACCATGCGGACGCCGACGCGCCCCTGCTGTTCTGCGGCGACACCCTGTTCGCCGGCGGCTGCGGCCGCCTGTTCGAGGGCACCCCGGCGCAGATGCACGCCTCCCTGGGCCGCCTCGCCGCGCTGCCGGGCGCCACCGGCGTGTACTGCGCCCACGAATACACCCTGAGCAACCTGCGCTTCGCCCGCGCGGTGGAGCCCGGCAACGCCGAGCTGGCAGCGCGCTTCGACGAGGTCAGCGCCTGGCGCCAGCAGGGCCGCATCAGCCTGCCCTCCAGCATCGCCCTGGAACGGGCCACCAACCCCTTTTTGCGCACCTCGGAAAACAGCGTTAAAAAAGCCGCCGACGAGCGGAACGGCGGGCCCACAGCCAGCCCCGCAGAGGTTTTTGCGGTCATTCGGCAATGGAAAGATAAATTCTGAGGTCTGGCGAAATCTTGACCACGTCCGGCGCGGTTTCTAGAATCCCCGAAATTTTTACCCTGGACAAAGTCATCCGCCAATGCCGCCAAAGACCAGTAAGACCAGCGATCTAGACGCATTGGCTCGTGCCATACGAGTCTCCGTCCTGCTCGGCGCCGGCGCCCTCGCCGGCTGCCAGACCAGCCAGCACAGCGGCACCGACCAGGACACCCTGACCTACCGCCCCGCCAGCCGCGCGGTGGACGTACAGTTCAACCCGGCCTACGCCGACAGCGACATCTGGCAGCGCATGCGCCACGGCTTCCAGCTGCAGGCCGACGCCACCGACACCAACCCGCGCATCGAACGCCAGCGCCTGTGGTTCGTCAGCAACCAAGCCTTCATCGAGCAGGCCTCCGAGCGCGGCAGCCCCTACATGCACTACGTGGTGGAGCGCCTGGAAGAACGGCAGATGCCGCTGGAACTGGCGCTGCTGCCGATGATCGAGAGCGCCTACAACCCCCTGGCCGTGTCCCGCGCCCAGGCGGTGGGCCTGTGGCAGTTCATCCCCACCACCGGCACCCACTTCAACCTGCGCCAGACCAGCTGGTACGACGGCCGCCGCGACATCAAGGCCTCGACCAACGCGGCGCTGACCTACCTGAACCGCCTGCACGACATGTTCAACGGCGACTGGCTGCTCGCCCTGGCCGCCTACAACGCCGGCGAAGGCACCGTCAGCCGCGCCATCGAGCGCAACCAGAAGCTCGGCCTGCCGACCGACTACTGGAACCTGCCGCTGCCCCAGGAAACCCAGGACTACGTGCCCAAGCTGCTGGCCCTGTCGCAGTTGGTGATGTCGCCGGAAGCCTACGGCATCAACCTCAACCCCATCGCCAACGAATCCTACTTCGCCGCGGTGAAGGTCAAGCCCGGCCTGGACCTGTCGCGCGTCGCGGCGCTGGCCGAACTCGACGAGGACGAGCTGTACCTGCTCAACCCGGCCTTCAAGCGCCGCATCACCATGGACGGCCCGCAGCAGCTGCTGGTGCCCAAGGAGAAGGTGGAACGGCTCAAGGCCGGCCTCGCCTCCCTGCAGCCCCAGGACCTGGTGAGCTGGAAGCAGTACAAGGTGCGCCGCGGCGACAGCCTGCGCAGCATCGCGGCCAGGCACGGCATCAGCGTGGCCGAGCTCAAGAGCAGCAACCGCCTGAGTTCCAACCGCGTGCGCAACGGCCAGGCGCTGCTGATCCCGGCCAAGGGCAGCCGCATGCCGGAACTGGAGCCCGCGCGCCAGGTGGCCAAGGCCGGCGCGACCAAGGCGCCCAGCCTGGCCAACGCCACCCGCAGCTACAAGGTCAAGAGCGGCGACAACCTCTGGCAGATCGCCCGCGCCACCGGCGTCGGCGTCGACGACCTGAAGCGCTGGAACGGCCTGGACAGCCACGGCGTCAAGCCCGGCCAGGTGCTCAAGCTGCAAGGCGCCACCCAGCTGGCATCGCGCAGCGGCGCCAACGGCAAGGCCAAGCAGCAGCAGGAAGCGGCGACCTACTACAAGGTCAAGCAGGGCGATTCCATGTACCTGATCGCCAAGCGCTTCAATGTCGAGATGCAGCACATCAAGCGCTGGAACCCGCGCAGCAGCGCCCATGCGCTCAAGCCTGGGCAGACGCTGACGCTTTATCTCGATACCGCGAGCCGTTGATTTCCCGTCCGGCCCAGCCATGGCGTTGGCGGGAATCGCGGTGTAACGGCGGATAACCGCGAACGGTTATTCGCCCTACGCCCAGGGTGGGCCTGGCGTAGGGCGCATAACGCCTACGGCGTTATCCGCCGTTTGACCTTGGCCACAGCTCCCTCGGCGCCGAGCACGGAGCCACCCGCCCCCGGCAACTTTTTCCCCGAAAGCACGGCCTAAGCATCCGGCCCGAGCTTTTTCCCCGCAATACAAGCTGTTACCGTGGCCCTCTCGGGACGCCCGTGCAAACGCCGGCGCGCCGTCGCCCGCCGCGTCGTGCGTCCGCTGCCACCCCTTGCACGGGAGCGGCCCCAACCAGTACAAACGATGCCAGCCCGAACGCACCTACGAGCAGACCATGCCCAGAATGCCGACCAGCGCCCCTCGCCCCGCACCCGCGCCCACCACCGGATCGGCGGCGGAGCGCCGTCGATGAAGCTCCGCGCCCTCCTCCTGCTCGGCCTGCTCGGCCTGGGCGCCGGCCTGCAGGCCGCGCCGCAACATGCCATCACCCTCTACGACGAGGCGCCGAAATACCCGGCCGGCTACCGCCACTTCGACTTCGTCAACCCCGACGCCCCCAAGGGCGGCACCCTGCGGCTCTCCGACACCGGCGGCTTCGACAGCCTCAACCCGTTCATCCCCAAGGGCAACCCGGCCTCGCAGATCAGCCTGATCTACGACACCCTGACCTTCCACTCCCTGGACGAGCCCTTCACCGAATACGGCCTGCTCGCCGAGAAGATCGAGAAGGACCCCGAGCAGCGCTTCGTGCGCTTCTACCTGCGCCCCCAGGCGCGCTTCAACGACGGCACCCCGGTCACCGCCGACGACGTGGTCTTCACCTTCGAAACGCTGATCAAGCAGGGCGACCCCATGTACCGCAACTACTACGCGGACGTCGACAAGGTGGTGGCCGAGGACAAGCTGCGCGTGCGCTTCGACTTCAAGCGCCCGGGCAACCGCGAGCTGCCGCTGATCCTCGGCCAGTTGCAGATCCTGCCCAGGCACTGGTGGGCCAGCCGCGACTTCGCCAAGACCAGCCTGGAGCCGCCGCTGGGCAGCGGCCCCTACCGCGTCGCCAAGGTCGACCCGGGCCGCTCGATCCGCTACGAGCGGGTCAAGGACTACTGGGCCAAAGACCTGCCGGTGAACCGCGGCTTCAACAACTTCGACGCCGTGGTGGTGGACTCCTACCGCGACCTGACCGTGGCCCTGGAAGCCTTCAAGGCCGGGCAGTTCGACTTCAACGAGGAGCGCATCGCGAAGAACTGGGCCACCGCCTACGACTCGCCGGCGATACGCGACGGCCGCATCGTCCGCCAGGAACTGCACAACGACAATCCCTGGGGCATGCAGGGCTTCGCCTTCAACCTCCGCCGCCCGGTGTTCCAGGACGCGCGGGTGCGCGAGGCCATCAGCCTGCTGTTCGACTTCGAGTGGACCAACAAGCAGCTGTTCTTCGGCTCCTACAAGCGCGACCGCAGCTACTTCGAGAACTCCGAGATGGCCGCCCACGAGCTGCCCGACGCGCAGGAGCTGGCGATCCTCGAACCGCTGCGCGGCAAATTGCCACCGCAGGTCTTCGACAGCGTCTACGAGCCGCCGGTCAGCGACGGCAGCGGCATCATCCGCGAGCAGAAGCGCAAGGCCTACAAGCTGCTGCTGGACGCCGGCTACAGGATCGTCGACGACCGCATGGTCGGCCCCGACGGCAAGCCGCTGAGCTTCGAATTCATGCTGGTGCAGGCCGACTTCCTGCGCGTGCTGCTGCCCTACAAGCGCAACCTCGCCGAACTGGGCATCGACATGCAGATCCGCGTGGTGGACATCTCCCAGTACATCAACCGCCTGCGCTCGCGGGACTTCGACATGATGGTCGCCAGTTGGCCACAGTCCAACTCGCCGGGCAACGAGCAGCGCGAGTTCTGGCATTCGGCCAGCGCCGACAACCCCGGCAGCCGCAACTTCATCGGCCTGCGCGACCCGGCCATCGACGCACTGGTGGACAGCCTGATCAAGGCCGACTCGCGCGAATCCCTGGTGCGCCACGCCCGCGCCCTGGACCGCGCCCTGCAGTGGGGCCACTACGTGGTGCCCAACTGGTACCTGGACACCTGGCGCCTGGCCTACTGGAACCGCATCGCCCACCCCGCCAAGCTGCCGCCCTACAGCTACGCGCTGATGACCTGGTGGCAGGCCCGCGACAAGGCCGAGCCGACCCAGGCCGCGGCCCAGGCGCAGGAGACCCGCTGATGCTCGCCTACATCCTGCGCCGCCTGCTGCTGATAGTGCCGACGCTGTTCGGCA
Source organism: Pseudomonas citronellolis (assembly GCF_001586155.1). Lineage (NCBI taxonomy): Bacteria > Pseudomonadati > Pseudomonadota > Gammaproteobacteria > Pseudomonadales > Pseudomonadaceae > Pseudomonas > Pseudomonas citronellolis. The sequence goes on along the minus strand of NZ_CP014158.1, from coordinate 2,398,732 downwards.
TCCTGCTGATCAACTTCATCATCATCCAGGCCGCCCCCGGCGGGCCGGTGGACCAGATGATCGCCAAGCTCGAAGGCGTCAACGCCGCCGCCGGCGGGGCCACCGGGCGCATCGCCGGCTCCGGCGGCGAGCTGGCCTCCTCCGGCGGCTCGCACTACCGCGGCGGCCAGGGCCTGGACCCGGAACTGGTGAAGGAAATCGAGCGCATGTACGGCTTCGACAAGCCGGCGCCCGAGCGCTTCTGGATCATGCTCAAGAACTACGTGCACCTGGACTTCGGCAGCAGCTTCTTCCGCGACGCCAAGGTCACCGACCTGATCATCGAGAAGCTGCCGGTGTCCATCTCCCTGGGGCTGTGGAGCACCCTGATCATGTACCTGGTGTCCATCCCCCTGGGCATCGCCAAGGCGGTGCGCAACGGCAGCCAGTTCGACATCTGGACCAGCTCGGCGATCATCATCGGCTACGCCATCCCCGCCTTCCTCTTCGCCATCCTGCTGGTGGTGCTGTTCGCCGGCGGCAGCTACTGGGACTGGTTCCCCCTGCGCGGGCTGACCTCCAACGACTTCGACGAGCTGAGCACCTTCGGCAAGGTCAAGGACTACTTCTGGCACCTGGCCCTGCCGATCACCGCCCTGGTCATCGGCAACTTCGCCACCATCACCCTGCTGACCAAGAACAGCTTCCTCGACGAGATCGGCAAGCAGTACGTGGTCACCGCCCGCGCCAAGGGCCTGACCGAGCGCCAGGTGCTCTACGGCCACGTGTTCCGCAACGCCATGCTGCTGATCATCGCCGGCCTGCCCTCGGCGCTGCTGGGGGTGTTCTTCACCGGCTCGCTGCTGATCGAGGTGATCTTCTCCCTCGACGGCCTGGGCCTGCTCAGCTTCGAGTCGGCGCTCAACCGCGACTACCCGGTGGTGTTCGGCACCCTGTTCATCTTCACCCTGTTCGGTCTGATCATGAAGCTGGTCAGCGACGTCCTCTACACCCTCGTCGATCCGCGCATCGACTTCGAGAACCGGGAGTGATCCGATGCGCCTGTCCCCGATGAACCAGCGCCGCTGGGCGCGCTTCAAGGCCAACAAGCGCGGCTGGTGGTCGCTGTGGCTGTTCCTCGCGCTGTTCGGGCTGAGCCTGGGCGCCGAGCTGATCGCCAACGACAAGCCGCTGGCGGTGCGCTACGACGGCCAGTGGTACTTCCCGGTGCTCAAGCGCTACCCGGAGACCGTGTTCGGCGGCGAGTTCCCCCTGGAGGGCAACTACAAGGCGCCCTACATGCGCCAGCTGCTGGCCGACAAGGACGCCTGGGTGCTCTGGCCGCCGATCGCCTACAGCTACGACAGCATCAACTACGACCTGCGCGTGCCGGTGCCCTCGGCGCCCAGCGCGGAGAACCTGCTGGGCACCGACGACCAGGCCCGCGACGTGCTGGCGCGGGTGATCTACGGCTTCCGCATCTCGGTGCTGTTCGCCCTGGTGCTGACCCTGCTCAGCTCGCTGATCGGCGTGCTGGTCGGCGCCCTGCAGGGCTTCTACGGCGGCTGGGTCGACCTGCTCGGCCAGCGCTTCCTGGAAATCTGGTCGGGCCTGCCGGTGCTCTACCTGCTGATCATCCTCGCCAGCTTCGTGCAGCCGAACTTCTGGTGGCTGCTGGGCATCATGCTGCTGTTCTCCTGGATGAGCCTGGTGGACGTGGTGCGCGCCGAGTTCCTTCGCGGGCGCAACCTGGAATACGTGCGCGCGGCCCGCGCCCTGGGCATGAAGAACGGCAAGATCATGTTCCGCCACATCCTGCCCAACGCGATGATCTCCACCCTGACCTTCATGCCGTTCATCCTCACCGGCGCCATCGCCACCCTGACCTCCCTGGACTTCCTCGGCTTCGGCCTGCCGGCCGGCTCGCCGTCCCTCGGCGAGCTGGTCGCCCAGGGCAAGTCCAACCTGCAGGCGCCGTGGCTGGGGATCAGCGCCTTCGTGGTGCTGGCGCTGATGCTCAGCCTGCTGGTGTTCATCGGCGAGGCCGCCCGCGATGCCTTCGACCCGAGGAAGTGAGATGAGCCAGAGCGCCCAAGACAACCTGGTGGAAATCCGCGACCTTTGCGTCGACTTCGCCTGCGGCGAGGAATGCGTCCACGCCGTGGACAAAGTCAGCTTCGACATCCGCCGCGGCGAGACCCTGGCCCTGGTCGGCGAAAGCGGCTCGGGCAAGTCGGTCACCGCCCTTTCCCTCCTGCGCCTGCTGCCCTACCCCACGGCCAGCCACCCCAGCGGCAGCGTCCGCTACGCCGGGCTGGACCTGCTCAAGGCGCCGGAACGCAAGCTGCGCGGCATCCGCGGCAACCGCATCGCCATGGTCTTCCAGGAGCCCATGACCTCGCTGAACCCGCTGCACACCGTGGAGAAGCAGATCGGCGAAGTGCTCGCCCTGCACAAGGGCCTGCAGGGTCAGGCGGCGCGCGCGCGCACCCTCGAACTGCTCGACCTGGTCGGCATCCCCGACCCGGCCACGCGGCTGAAGTCCTACCCCCACGAGCTGTCCGGCGGCCAACGGCAGCGGGTGATGATCGCCATGGCCCTGGCCAACGAACCGGAGCTGCTGATCGCCGACGAGCCGACCACGGCACTGGACGTCACCGTGCAGCTGAAAATCCTCGACCTGCTGGCCGAACTGCAGGCGCGCCTGGGCATGGCTTTGCTGCTGATCACCCACGATCTCAACCTGGTGCGGCGCATCGCCCACCGCGTGTGCGTGATGCAGCAGGGCAGGATCGTCGAGCAGGCCGATTGCGAGCAGTTGTTCGAAGCCCCGCAGCACCCCTACACCCGCGAGCTGCTCGGCGCCGAACCCAGCGGCGCGCCGGCGGCCAACCCGCCGGGCGAGGAGCTGCTGAGCGTGCAGGACCTGCGCGTGTGGTTCCCGATCAGGAAGGGCGTGTTCCGCCGCACCGTGGACCACATCAAGGCGGTGGACGGCATCGACTTCAGCCTGCCCCGCGGGCAGACCCTGGGCATCGTCGGCGAAAGCGGCTCGGGCAAGTCCACCCTGGGCCTGGCCATCCTGCGGCTGATCGACAGCCGCGGCGGCATCCGCTTCGAGGGCAACGCCCTGGACGCCATGAACCAGGCCGAGGTGCGCCCGCTGCGCCGCGAGATGCAAGTGGTCTTCCAGGACCCGTACGGCAGCCTCAGCCCGCGCCTGTCGGTGGGCCAGATCGTCGGCGAGGGCCTGGAAGTCCACGGCATCTGCGACGAGAAGGAACAGCAGCAGCGCATCATCGACGCGCTGCTGGAAGTCGGCCTGAACCCGCAGGCGCGCCACCGCTACCCCCACGAATTCTCCGGCGGCCAGCGCCAGCGCATCGCCATCGCCCGCGCCCTGGTGCTCAAGCCGGCGCTGATCCTGCTGGACGAGCCGACCTCGGCGCTGGACCGCTCGGTGCAGCGCCAGGTGGTCGACCTGCTGCGCCAGTTACAGGCCAAGTACAACCTCACCTACCTGTTCATCAGCCACGACCTCGCGGTGGTGAAGGCCCTGAGCCACCAGTTGCTGGTGATCCGCCAGGGCAAGGTGGTCGAAGGCGGCCCGGCGCAGGAAATCTTCAGCGCGCCGCAGCACCCCTATACCCAGCAACTGCTGGAGGCCGCCTTCATGGCCCCGGCGGCGGCGCTTGAAGACTGACCTGCAAGGAAGGGACGAACATGGGTTTTCTAGCCGGTAAACGCGCGCTGATCGTCGGCGTGGCCAGCAAGCTGTCCATCGCCTCGGGCATCGCCGAGGCGATGCACCGCGAAGGCGCGCAACTCGCCTTCACCTACCAGAACGACAAGCTCAAGGGCCGCGTCGAGGAATTCGCCGCCGGCTGGGGCTCCAGCGCCGAGCTGTGCTTCCCCTGCGACGTGGCCAACGACGCCGACATCGAGGCGGTGTTCCACGAACTGGGCAAGCAGTGGGACGGCCTGGACATCATCGTCCACTCGGTGGGCTTCGCCCCGGGCGACCAGTTGGACGGCGACTTCACCAGCGTCACCACCCGCGACGGCTTCCGCATCGCCCACGACATCAGCGCCTACAGCTTCGTCGCCCTGGCCAAGGCCGGCCGCGAGATGATGAAAGGCCGCAACGGCAGCCTGCTGACCCTCACCTACCTGGGCGCCGAGCGCACCATGCCCAACTACAACGTGATGGGCATGGCCAAGGCCAGCCTGGAAGCCGGCGTGCGCTACCTGGCCGGCAGCCTGGGCCCGGAGGGCACGCGGGTGAACGCGGTGTCCGCCGGCCCGATCCGCACCCTGGCCGCCTCCGGCATCAAGAGCTTCCGCAAGATGCTCGCCGCCAACGAACGCCAGACCCCGCTGCGGCGCAACGTGACCATCGAAGAAGTCGGCAACGCCGCGGCCTTCCTCTGCTCCGACCTGGCCAGCGGCATCAGCGGCGAAATCCTCTACGTCGACGGCGGCTTCAACACCACCGCGATGGGGCCGCTGGAAGACAACTGAGCAGACGGGCGGGGCGCTGTGTTTGCCGGACAGCGTAGGAGCGGATCTCATCCGCGAATCGCGCCGGAACCTCCGGCTATCGCGGACAAGGTCCGCTACGGGCGAGAACGCCATGCCTCCCAGCAAACTGTAGGAGCGGGCCCTGCCCGCGATTCGCGCGCAGGGCGCGCTCCTACAGGGGAATGGCGCGGGTGAAGCGGCGTAGCGGATCTCATCCGCGAATCGCACCGGAACCTCCGGCTATCGCGGACAAGGTCCGCTCCTACGGGCGAGAATGCCATGCCTCCTACAGGGGAATGGCGCGGGTGAAGCGGCGTAGGCGGATCTCATCCGCGAATCGCGCCGCAGCCGCCGGCCATCGCGGACAAGGTCCGCTCCTACGGGCGAGAACGCCATGCCTCCCAGCAAACTGTAGGAGCGGGCCCTGCCCGCGATTTCGCGCGCAGGGCGCGCCCCAGGGGAATGGCACGGGTGGGAACGCCATGCCTCCTACAGCTTTCGTAGGATGGGTTGAGCGAAGCGATACCCATCACCAATGGCAGCATGGGTTTCGCAAGCTCAACCCATCCTACGAAAAGCACCCCGCGCGGCCGGCAAGACAATTGCTCCAAACAAAAACGCCGCACCCGGTCACCCGGCTGCGGCGTTTTCATTCGATCGCGGCGCGTGGCGCGCGGATCAATCCTCGCGGTAGCGGCGCAGGCGCAGGGCCTTGCCGGCGACGCGGGTGTCCTTGAGTTTGCCGAGCAGGCGCTCCAGGCCGTCTTCGGGCAGTTCGATCAGGCTGAAGGTCTCGCGGATCTGGATGCGGCCGATGGCCTCGCGGGACAGGCCGCCCTCGTTGAGGATGGCGCCCAGCAGGTTCTTCGCCGCCACGCCGTCGCGCGCGCCCAGGGCGGTGCGGCAGCGGGCCTTGCCTTCGGCCGGGGCGACCATCGGGCGGCGCTCGCCGGAGCGTTCGCCACGGTCACTGCGCTCACCGCGTTCGCCACGCTCGTAGCGGTCGCTGCGCTCGCGCGGGGCGGCCGGGGTCAGCGGTTGTTCGCGGCGCACCGATTCCAGGTCCAGGGCCTTGCCTTCGGTGAGCTTGGCCAGCAGCACCGCGGACAGGGTTTCGGCATCGGTGCCCAGGCGGCGGCACAGCTCGTCGCGCACGGCGCCACGGGTGGCGACGGCGGTTTCCAGCAGCGGCTGCAGGCCGGCGGCCAGGCGCGCCAGGCGTGCTTCCAGCACGGTGTCGGCGTCGGGCAGGCGCACTTCGCCGACCTTCTGCCCGGTGACGCGCTCGATCACCTGCAACATGCGGCGCTCGCGCGGGGTCACCAGCAGCAGCGCGCGGCCTTCGCGGCCGGCGCGGCCGGTACGGCCGATGCGGTGCACGTAAGACTCGGGGTCGTACGGCATGTCGATGTTCAGCACGTGGGTGATGCGCGCCACGTCCAGGCCGCGGGCGGCCACGTCGGTGGCGATGACGATGTCCAGCGAACCGTCCTTGAGCGACTCGATGACGCGCTCGCGCTGGGCCTGCGGGATATCGCCGTTCAGCGCGGCGGCGCGGTAGCCCTGGCGCTCGAGCAGCTCGGCGATGTCCAGGGTGGCCTGCTTGGTGCGCACGAAGCCGATCAGCGCGTCGAACTGCTCGACTTCCAGCAGGCGCAGGATGGAGGCGGCCTTCTGGTCGGCATGGACCATCAGGTGGACCTGCTCGATGCGCGCCACGGTCTGGGTCTTGGCGGCGATGCGGACGTGCTTGGGTTCTTTCAGGTGGCGTTCGGCGATGCTGCGGATCGAGGCCGGCAGGGTCGCGGAGAACAGCACGGTCTGGCGGCTGGCCGGCATGGCCTCGAAGATTACTTCCAGGTCGTCCATGAAGCCGAGCTTGAGCATCTCGTCGGCCTCGTCGAGGACCAGGCGCTCGACGGTGCCCAGCAGGTTCTCGTCGCGGCGCAGGTGGTCGCACAGGCGGCCGGGGGTGGCCACCAGCACCTGGGCGCCCTGACGCAGGGCCTTGAGTTGCGGGCCCATGGGCGCGCCGCCGTAGACGGCGACCACGCCGACGCCGGGCATCTGCTTGGAGTAGGTTTCGCAGGCGGTGGCCACCTGCAGGGCCAGTTCGCGGGTCGGCACCAGGATCAGCATCTGGGGCTCGCGGCGGGTCGGTTCGATCTTCGACAGCAGCGGCAGGGCGAAGGCGGCGGTCTTGCCGGTGCCGGTCTGGGCCTGGCCGATCATGTCGTGGCCTTCGAGGATCACCGGGATCGACTGGGCCTGGATGGGCGATGGCTCTTCGTAGCCGACCGCGGCGATGGCAGCGAGGATATTGGAATGAATGCCGAGCGCGGCGAAGCCGCCGGTTTCCTGGGTCATGGGTTTTGCCTCTAAATACATCCGCAAAGACCCAATGGCCGAGCTGCGCATGCCCTGTACGACACTGAAGTCACCCAGGCAGCTGGAAGCGGGGATTTGCGAACTGAACTGTTGGAAGAATACGTCAAGGAAGTCCGCGGATGCGGATGCACAGCCAGAGCGTGCAGGCTCCGAAAGATGCGGTCCCGAACAGGGCCGTGACAGGCCGGCGCGTATCATACCGGAAAAATGCCGTCGATGTGCGGCTTTTCCGCTGTCGCTGGCCGAACGGTCAAGACTTGCACAATCGGCCACCCGCCGTCTATACCGAGCAGGGCCACCTGCCAGGAGCACGCGCCGTGAACCCTACCAGCGAACCCCGCGTCACCGTCACGCGCCGCGGCCACCTCCTGCTGCTGGGCCTGAACCGGCCGCAGAAGCGCAACGCCTTCGACCAGCGCATGCTCGACGAACTGATGCTGGCCCTGGGCGACTACGAACGCGACGACGACCTGCGCTGCGCGCTGATCGTCGCCCACGGCGAACACTTCAGCGCCGGCCTCGACCTGGCCGACGTCAGCCAGCGCCTGCACGACGGCTGGCAACTGCCGGCCGGCGCGGTCGACCCCTGGGGCACCCTCGGCGGGCCGCGGCTGAGCAAGCCGCTGGTGGTCGCCGTGCAGGGCTACTGCTACACCATCGGCATCGAGCTGATGCTGGCGGCGGACATCTGCCTGTGCGCCAGCACCGCCCGCTTCGCCCAGATGGAGGTGCGCCGCGGCCTGCTGCCCCTGGGCGGCGCCACCCTGCGCCTGCCGCAGGTGGCCGGCTGGGGTAACGCCATGCGCTGGCTGCTCAGCGGCGACGAGTTCGATGCCCACGAAGCCTGGCGCCTGGGCCTGGTGCAGGAAATCCACCCGCCCGAAGAGCTGCTGCCCGAAGCCCTGAAGCTGGCCGCGCGCATTGCCCGCCGCGCCCCGCTGGCCGTGCGCGCCACCCTGGCCTCGGCGCGGCGCGCCCAGGAACAGGGAACGGCGCAGGCCATCCGCGAGTTGCCGCAGCAACTCAAGGCCCTGCTGGCCAGCGAGGATGCCCGCGAAGGCCTGCAGTCGCTGCTGGAAAGACGCGAAGGCAACTTCTCCGGCAACTAGCCCCGGCGCCCCGCCCTTCGCGACGACGCCCGCGCGCCTTCGCCGCACCCCGGCAAAGCGCTATATCGAAAGTATTAAATCGCCCCGCGAAGGCCGCCAATCGCCTTGAAAGCACCGGTGAATCGCCAGGGCGAAAACGACCAAACGACTATCTACAAGAGGCAATTTCGCCCTCCCGACAAAGCACGAAGACTGTGCCGGAAATCAGGAGAGGCGCTCTTCCCGCTGGCGGATCGAGGCTTCCCCTGAAACACCAGAGCCCGTCAGGGAGGAGCCCAACAAGATGTCTGGTCCCATTCGTGTATTCGCATTGTCTCTTCTGGTCGTTGCCATGTCGCTGCAAGGGTGCAGCAGCAAGGGCGGCCATCACAGCAGCGTCGCCAGTTCCGGGAGCGGTTCCGGCCAGGGCGCCGGCGACGGCGGCTCGGGTAGCGGTGGCGATGGCAGCGGTTCCGGCGGTACTGGCGGCAACGGCAGCGGTGGCGACGGCGGGACCGGCGGCAACAACGGTGGCGGCGACGGCGGTAACAATGGCGGCGGAACCGGCGGTACCACTCCCAGCACCACCAGCACCATCCTCAGCAATACCGGCGAAGCGGTCAGCGCCCTGGGCAACACCGTCAACGGCGTCGGCGGCGTGGTCAAGGGCATTGACCTGCCGGTGGTCGGCAGTGGCGTGAGCGAAGGCGCCAGCAACGTCATCCAGGACGTCGGCCAGGGCGTGAACAGCCTGGGCAGCGGTATCACCAACGGCATCGGCCAGCTCGGCAGCAATCCCAATGCCCTGGGCACCACGGTCGCCGGCGCCACCGGCACGGTTAGCAGCGTCGGCAACGCGGTCAGCGACCTGGGCGGCACCGTCGCCGCGGTGGGCGCCAACACCCCGCTGAAGCCGGTGACCGCCACCCTGGGCGGCGTGGTCGATGGTGTCGGCGGGCAGATCAGCATGCTCGGCGACTCCCTCAGCGGCGCCGTCACCAGCGGCCCGCTCAGCCCGCTGACCAAGCAGCTCAGCGCCACCACCGCCGGCCTGGTCGGCCAGGTCGAGGGCGTGACCCAGCAGGTCGGCGCCACCACCGGCCTGGGCGCGCCGGTGAACAACCTGGTGACCACGGTCGGCGGCCTGGTGGGCCAGGTCGGCACCCAGCTCGGCAGCGCCACGCCGGTCCTCGCGCCGGTGGGCAGCGTCGTGACCAACGTCGGCGAGGCCGTGAGCGCGACGGGCGGCCTGGTCAACGCACCGGCCGGCAGCAGCCCCGGCAACCCGATCGGCGGGCTGCTCTCGGGCGTCACCGGCGCCCTGGGCGGCGCCACTGGCAGCAGCAATCCGGTCGGCGGCCTGCTCTCCGGCGTTACCGGCACCCTGGGCGGCGCCACCGGCAGCAGCAGCCCGGTCGGCGGCCTGCTCTCCGGCGTCACCGGCACCCTGGGCGGCGTCACCGGCGGCAGCAGCCCGGTCGGCGGCCTGCTCTCCGGCGTTACCGGCACCCTGGGCGGCGCCACCGGCAGCAGCAATCCGGTCGGCGGCCTGCTCTCCGGCGTCACCGGCACCCTGGGCGGCGTCACCGGCAGCGTCGGCAGCAACGGCCTGGCCAGCAACGGCGGCCTGCTCGGCGGCACCCTGGGCACCGTGGGCGGCCTGCTGGGCGGCGTGACCGGCAGCCTGGGCGGCAAGTCCGGAAACTGACGGCAAGCCCGCCAAAGCGAACGGCGAAGGGTCGGCAACGGCCCTTCGCCCTTTCATTTAACGGCTTCAGGGAGAAGCCATGCGCAAGCTGACCGTAGTAACGCTGTTGTTAGCCAGCCCCCTCGCCTGGGCCGACCGCCCCATCCAACTGCCCGGTTCCGACATCGAACAGAGCCTGCCCAGGCCCAACCTGCCCGGCGGCGACGTGCGCCCGCAGGCGCCGCGGGTCAGCACCCCGGCGGCCGCGCAGCCGCAGCAGTTGCTCGAACGGCGCATCCGCCTGCGGCGCATCGAAGTCGCCGGCGGCGGCCACTACCCCATCGCCACCTGGAAGCCCCTGCTGGAGCCGCTGACCCGCCGCGAGATCAAGATCGGCGAACTGGTGGCGGCGGCCAAGGCCATCACCCGGCGCTACCAGGACGACGGCTACCTCATTTCCTTCGCCTACGTGCCCAACCAGGATTTCCGCGGCGGCGTCGGGCGCATCATGCTGATCGAAGGCCACCTGCGCGAAGTGCGCAGCGCCGGCGACCTGGGCGTGCACCAGGCCCGCGTGGAGCGCTGGATCGAGCGCCTGAAGGCCGAGCAGCCGCTGACCCGCGCCAGCTTCGAGCGCTTCAGCGTGCTGATGAGCCGGGTTCCCGGCCTGAAGATGGACATGGTCCTCAACCCGCCGACCACCACCGATGGCGGCGCCGTGCTGGAGATGCTCGGCAGGCACGAGATGGTCACCACCGGCGCCGACTTCGACTCGCGCCACGGCAACCCGCGCGGGCTGTTCAACGCCACCCTGGCCTCGCTGCTGGGCCGCGGCGAACAACTGCAGTTCAGCTACCTCTACCCGCCCGGCGACGACAAGGAGCACTACCGCGCCTGGAACTACAGCCAGCTGCTGGGCGACAACGGCCTGCAACTGATGGCCGGCTACAGCCACTACAACGCCAGCCTGGAAGACCGCGTGGTGATCGGCCCGCTGCAGTACGCGCGCAAGCGCGAGAACGAACGGGTAAGCGCCGGCCTGGGCATCCCCGTGCTGCTGCGCCGCGACCTCACCTGGGACGTCAACCTGCGCGCCTACACGGTCGACGACAGCAGCCGCTACGACCTGCTGGCGCCGGCCACGCCCTACAGCGTGAAGCTGCGCAGCAAGTTGCGCGTGGTGGGTGTCGATACCCTGGTCCAGCAGTTCGCCGAGAAGCAGGCGCGCGCCGGCAGCCTGGCCGTCTACAAGGGCCTGAACGCCTTCGACGCGCAGAGCACCGCGCCGGCGAAGAAGGACTTCACCCGCGTGCTCGGCTTCGGCGCCCAGCAGAACCAGTTCGGCGAACGCATGCAGGGCGTGGCCAACGTCAGCTTCCAGTGGGCCCACGACAGCCTGCCGGACTCCGAGCAGATCACCTACGGCGGCGCCAACTTCGGCCGCGGCTATCCGGACGACCAGGCCACCGGCGACAAGGGCTGGGGCGCCTCCTACGAGGTGAACTACTCGTTCCTCTGGCAGAACAGGTGGATGAACCAGCTGCAGCCCTACCTGGTGGTGGATGGCGCGCGCACCCACTACAACGCCAACGGCCAGCCCGGCGCCAAGCTCGGTTCCGGCGCCGTCGGGGTGCGCTTCTCCAACCGCAAGCAGTACGTGCTGGGAATGGAAGTGGCCAAGCCGTTCGCCGACCGCGCCATCGACAACGACGAGCGCAGCCCGCGGCTGAACCTGACGCTCAGCTACCAGCTCCCCTGAACGGGCGCCCGCCGCTACTGCGCGGGGCGTAGCGCGTCGATGTAGACGCCCAGGTCGTAGCCCAGGTCGCCCTGCAGGGCCTTGGCGCGCTTTTTCAGCCCGCGCGGCTCCAGGCTCTGCTCGACGTCGGCGGGCACGAAGACGATCACGTTGCCCTCCGGCACCGGGCATTCCAGGTAGTGGCGGTGGAAGCGCCCGCGCAGCAGGGCCGCGCCCAACGGGCGGCCGTCGTCGGTGCTCCACTGGTTGATGATCAGCCAGCCGCCGGGGCGCAGCTTGTCGCGGCAGGCGCCGAGGAAGTCCCAGCCCAGGTGCGCCGGCGCCGGCCCGGTGTCGGTGTAGAGGTCGAGGAAGATCAGGTCGGCCGGCGCGCAGTTGCCCAGCTCCTCCACAGCATCGCCGATGCGCAACCGCAGGCGCGGCTCGTCCACCAGGCCCAGGTGCTCGCGGGCCAGGCGCGGGATCGCCGGGCGCAGCTCGACGGCCTCCGCCTCGTCCAGCGCCAGGTGCTTCAGGCAGGCCTGGGTCAGGCTGCCGGCGCCGAAGCCGAGGAACAGCGCGCGGCGCGGCGCGGGGTGGCACAGCGCGCCCAGCAGCATGGCGCGGGAATAGTCGTACTCCAACCAGGCCGGATCGCCGATGCGCACGCAGCTCTGCTCCACCTCCTCGCCGAACTCCAGGTAGCGGTAGCCGCCCTGCTCCACCACGCGGATCACCCCGTAGGCGTCGCGCTCCTCGGCTATCAGCAGGTCCTCGCTCATGCCCGGCGCCCCCGGCCACGGCAACGGGCGCCAGCGCGCGGCCGGCGATGCGGAAGGGTATTGGAAGGCAGGCTCTGGTACACGCGGGCTCTCCGCAGGGCAAGGACGGCGACGGCCGCGGGCTCATGGAAGGCGAAGGATACCAGCCCCGCCGCGCTGAAGGTGGCCGCGCCCGGTGTTACCATGGGCGACTACCCGCCATTGCCCCGCGAGCCCCCGATGAGCCAGACCTGGAGCCCCGACAGCTGGAGAAGCCGCCCCATCCAGCAGCAACCCGCCTACCCCGACGCCGCGCGCCTGCAGCAGGTCGAGCAGACGCTCGCCGGCTACCCGCCGCTGGTGTTCGCCGGCGAGGCCCGCGAGTTGCGCCGGCAGTTCGCCGAGGTCACCGCCGGGCGCGCCTTCCTGCTGCAGGGCGGCGACTGCGCCGAGAGCTTCGCCGAGTTCTCCGCGGCGAAGATCCGCGACACCTTCAAGGTGCTGCTGCAGATGGCGGTGGTGATGACCTTCGCCGCCGGCTGCCCGGTGGTGAAGGTCGGGCGCATGGCCGGGCAGTTCGCCAAGCCGCGCTCCTGCGGCGAGGAAACCGTGGGCGACCTGACCCTGCCGGCCTACCGCGGCGACATCGTCAACGGCATCGGTTTCGACGAGGCCAACCGCGTGCCGGACCCGCAGCGCCTGCTGCAGGCCTACCACCAGTCCACCGCCACCCTCAACCTGCTGCGCGCCTTCGCCCAGGGCGGCTTCGCCGACCTCCACGAAGTGCACCAGTGGAACCTCGACTTCATCGCCAACTCGGCCCTGGCGGAAAAATACAGCCAGCTCGCCGGGCGCATCGACGAAACCCTCGCCTTCATGCGCGCCTGCGGCCTGGACACGGCCCCGCAACTGCGCGAGGTGAGCTTCTTCACCGCCCACGAGGCGCTGCTGCTGAACTACGAGGAAGCCTTCATCCGCCGCGACAGCCTGACCGGCGGCTGGTACGACTGCTCGGCGCACATGCTCTGGATCGGCGACCGCACCCGCCAGCTGGACGGCGCCCACGTCGAGATGCTGCGCGGGGTGGGCAACCCCATCGGCGTCAAGGTCGGGCCGAGCATGGGCGACGAGGAGCTGCTGCGGCTGATCGACATCCTCAACCCGGACAACGACCCCGGCCGCCTCAACCTGATCGTGCGCATGGGCGCCGACAAGGTCGGCGACGGCCTGCCGCGGCTGATCCGCACCGTTCAGCGCGAAGGCCGCCAGGTGCTGTGGAGCTGCGACCCGATGCACGGCAACACCATCAAGGCCTCCAGCGGCTACAAGACCCGCGACTTCGCGCGCATCCTCGCCGAGGTGCGGCAGTTCTTCGAGGTGCACAAGGCCGAGGGCAGCCACGCCGGCGGCATCCACATCGAGATGACCGGGCAGAACGTCACCGAATGCATCGGCGGCGCGCGGCCGATCACCGAAGCCGGGCTCAGCGACCGCTACCACACCCACTGCGACCCGCGGCTGAACGCCGACCAGTCGCTGGAGCTGGCCTTCCTCATCGCCGAGACGCTGAAGCAGGCGCGGCGCTGAGCCGACGAACGGCGCCCGCGCGGCGGGCGCCGGTTCAGACGCGCAGGTCCATGCCCTCGCGGAGGAAGCGCGGGGCGATGTAGCGGTCGTAATGGGCCTCGGAAAGCAGGAAGAACTCGCGGTCGATGGCATCGCGCAGCTCCGGCAGCGGCCGTTCGCGGAACTCCGGCAGCAGGGCCACGCCGTAGGCATCGAGGTTCTGGATCAGCCGCGAGCCGCGGGCGATCAGCTGGTAGGCCCAGCAGTACGGCGACTGCTCGGGGACGAAGCGGATCTGCCGCTGTTCCAGCTGGGCGCGCAGCCGCGGCGCGTCGAACACCTCCAGCTTGGCCACCATCACCTGCACCAGCAGCACCTCCAGGCGCTTCCACACCGCGCGCTTCTCCTCCTCGCCGTACAGGTTCCAGTTCACCACCTCGTGGTGAAAACGCTTGCAGCCACGGCACACGAGGTCGCCGTAGACGGTGGAACAGAGGCCGACACAGGGGGTCTTGATGCGCTGGGAGGACATGGGCGGAACAGCTTCTTGAGGCATAAGGCAGTGCGGCATCTTAGCCCTTTGTCTAGGCAATATCACCCTTGCCCGCCCAGCATTGCCGCTTACTTTCGGCAATGAATTCCAGTAGAATCAGCCCGCCTTTCACAAGGCGCAATGCCCGTTCGAAGCTGTTTTCAAAGCGTCACGAAGCACAGATTCCGGCAGCCGCGCGGTCTGGGCGCCCCCCTCAAGCGCCCAGTCCCCCTCGTCCCAGGCCCTCCGGCGTAAAACTTTGAAAACAGCTTCTGTCTGGAGGCTGCCGGTGCCGTCGTAGGTCCGTGGATTACCGTCCACCATGCCTGACGAATGGATCGGCGAGGTCTCCTGGATACGCGTCCCACGGGACCACTGATGAGGGAAATACTGTGCTTGAAGCCTACCGCAAACACGTAGAAGAGCGTGCCGCCCAGGGTGTCGTGCCCCAGCCGCTGAACGCCGAACAGACCGCCGGTCTGGTCGAACTCCTGAAGAACCCGCCGGCCGGCGAAGAAGAATTCCTCCTCGACCTGATCACCAACCGCGTCCCGCCGGGCGTGGACGAGGCCGCCTACGTCAAGGCCGGCTTCCTCTCCGCCGTCGCCAAGGGCGAAGCCACCTCCCCGCTGATCAGCAAGGCCCGCGCCGTCGAGCTGCTGGGCACCATGCAGGGCGGCTACAACATCGCCACCCTGGTCGAACTGCTGGACAGCGCCGAGCTGGCCGAAGTCGCCGCCGCGCAACTGAAGCACACCCTGCTGATGTTCGACGCCTTCCACGACGTTTCCGAACGCGCCAAGAAAGGCAACGCCGCCGCCAAGGCCGTGCTGCAGTCCTGGGCCGACGGCGAGTGGTTCCAGGCCCGCCCGGCGGTCGCCGAGAAGATCACCCTGACCGTGTTCAAGGTGCCCGGCGAAACCAACACCGACGACCTGTCCCCGGCCCCCGACGCCTGGTCGCGCCCGGACATCCCGCTGCACGCCCTGGCCATGCTGAAGATGGCCCGCGACGGCATCGAGCCGGTACAACCCGGCGCCGTCGGCCCGCTGAAGCAGATCGAAGCGGTCAAGGCCAAGGGCTTCCCGGTCGCCTACGTCGGCGACGTGGTCGGCACCGGTTCGTCCCGCAAGTCCGCCACCAACTCGGTGCTGTGGTTCTTCGGCGACGACATCCCCTACGTGCCGAACAAGCGCGCAGGCGGCTTCTGCTTCGGCACCAAGATCGCCCCGATCTTCTACAACACCATGGAAGACGCCGGCGCCCTGCCGATCGAGTTCGACTGCACCAACCTGGCCATGGGCGACGTCATCGACGTGTACCCCTACGAAGGCAAGGTCGTGCGTCATGACAGCGGCGAACTGGTCACCACCTTCGAGCTGAAGACCCCGGTTCTGCTCGACGAAGTCCGCGCTGGCGGCCGTATCCCGCTGATCGTCGGCCGCGGCCTGACCGAGAAGGCGCGCGCCGAACTGGGCCTGGCCCCGTCCGAGCTGTTCAAGAAGCCCGAAGCCCCCGCCGACAGCGGCAAGGGCTACACCCTGGCGCAGAAGATGGTCGGTCGCGCCTGCGGCCTGCCGGAAGGCAAGGGCGTGCGTCCGGGCACTTACTGCGAACCGAAGATGACCACCGTCGGTTCCCAGGACACCACCGGCCCGATGACCCGCGACGAGCTGAAGGACCTGGCCTGCCTGGGCTTCTCCGCCGACCTGGTGATGCAGTCCTTCTGCCACACCGCGGCCTATCCGAAGCCGATCGACGTCAAGACCCACCACACCCTGCCGGACTTCATCATGACCCGCGGCGGCGTGTCCCTGCGTCCGGGCGACGGCATCATCCACAGTTGGCTGAACCGCATGCTGCTGCCCGACACCGTCGGCACCGGCGGCGACTCGCACACCCGCTTCCCGATCGGCATCAGCTTCCCGGCAGGTTCCGGCCTTGTGGCCTTCGCCGCCGCAACCGGCGTAATGCCGCTGGACATGCCCGAATCGGTCCTGGTGCGCTTCAAGGGCAAGCTGCAACCGGGCATCACCCTGCGTGACCTGGTCCACGCCATCCCCTACTACGCCATCCAGCAGGGCCTGCTGACCGTCGAGAAGAAAGGCAAGAAGAACATCTTCTCCGGCCGCATCCTCGAGATCGAAGGCCTGAACGACCTGACCGTCGAGCAAGCCTTCGAGCTGTCCGACGCCTCGGCCGAACGCTCCGCCGCCGGTTGCACCATCAAGCTGCCGGAACAGGCCATCGCCGAATACCTGAAGTCGAACATCACCCTGCTGCGCTGGATGATCGGCGAAGGCTACGGCGACGCCCGCACCCTGGAGCGCCGCGCGCAAGCGATGGAAGCCTGGCTGGCCAACCCGCAACTGCTGGAAGCCGACAAGGACGCCGAATACGCCGCGGTCATCGAGATCGACCTGGCCGACGTCAAGGAGCCGGTGCTCTGCGCCCCGAACGACCCGGACGACGCCCGCCTGCTGTCCAGCGTGCAAGGCCGCAAGATCGACGAGGTGTTCATCGGTTCGTGCATGACCAACATCGGTCACTTCCGCGCCGCCGGCAAGCTGCTGGACAAGGTCAAGGGCGGCATTCCGACCCGTCTGTGGCTGGCCCCGCCGACCAAGATGGACGCCCACCAGCTGACCGAGGAAGGCTACTACGGCATCTACGGCAAGGCTGGCGCGCGCATGGAAATGCCGGGCTGCTCGCTGTGCATGGGTAACCAGGCGCGCGTACAGACCGGTTCCACCGTGGTCTCCACCTCCACCCGTAACTTCCCGAACCGCCTGGGCGATTCCACCGACGTGTTCCTGGCGTCGGCGGAGCTGGCCGCCGTGGCTTCGATCATCGGCAAGCTGCCGACCGTCGAGGAGTACATGGCCTACGCGAAGGACATCGACAGCATGTCTGCCGATATCTACCGCTACCTGAGCTTCGACCAGATCGCCGAGTTCAAGGAAGCTGCTGCGAACGCCAAGATTCCGGTCGTTCAAGCCTAAGCCTTTCGGCGTGAGGAAAGCCCTGGCCGGTACGGCGGGGCTTTGAAAGGAATGCCGTTTCTTCCCCTGGGAGAAACGGCATTTTTTATTTGGGCTCCAGGCGCCTATGGCGTTATTTGCCGAATCGCGGGCGTAGGAGCAACTGTCTTGCAAGCCGCGCCGGGGGGCTCTTCGTAGGATGGGTTGAGCTTGCGATACCCATGCGGTGGCGCTGATGGGTATCGCTTCGCTCAACACCATCCTACGGGCCTCGTGCTTGCCGGCCACGCCGGACACCCCGGTGGCATGAACACCCCCAGGCATCCGATTCCCCTTGCACCCCGGCGCCGCCCGCTGCACCCTGTGCCCCCGGCAAAGCACCGACCCGCACCATGACCGACACCCCCGATCCCACCCGTTGCCCCCTCTGCGGCCAGCGCAACAGCTGCAGCCAGGCCGACCCGGACGCCGACGGGACGCTCTGCTGGTGCTTCCAGACGCGCATCGACCCCGCCGCCCTGGCCCGCGTCCCGCCACAACTGCTCGACCGCGCCTGCCTGTGCCCGCGCTGCGCGCAGAGCCTGCCGCCCGACGACGAACCCGCCTGATGCGCCTGGACCGCTTCCTCACCAACCTGCCCCGCTTCAGCCGCCAGGACGCGCGCCTGCTGCTGGCCGCCGGACGCCTGACGGTGGACGGCGCAGTGGTCCGCGACGGCCGCCACGAGGTGCGCGAGTTCAGCCGCGTGGAGCTGGATGGCGAGGTGCTGCAGGCCGGCCGCCCGGCGCGCTACTTCATGCTGCACAAGCCCGCCGGCTGCGTCAGCGCCACCCGCGACCCGGAGCACCGCACCGTGCTCGACCTGCTCGACGAACCGGACAAGCACGAACTGCACATCGGCGGGCGGCTGGACTTCAACACCACCGGCCTGCTGCTGATCACCAACGACGGCCAGTGGTCGCGGCGCATGACCCTGCCCGGGCGCAAACTGCCCAAGGTCTACTACGTGGAGACCGAGCAGCCGATCGAGGCGCACTACGCCGAAGTATTCGCCCGCGGCCTGTACTTCCGCTACGAGGACCTCACCACCCTCCCCGCGCAGCTGGAGATCCTCGCACCGCGGGCGGCGCGCCTGACCCTCCATGAAGGCCGCTACCACCAGGTCAAGCGCATGTTCGGGCACTTCCAGAACAAGGTCACCCGCCTGCACCGCGAACGCATGGGCGGCCTGGCCCTGGACCCGCAGCTGGCGCCGGGCCAGTACCGAGCCCTGAGCGCCGCCGAGCTGGCCGCGCTGGGCTGAGGCCTGCCGTCCGGCATCGCGAATTGCAGGGGCGGCTCGGCCCCGACTAAGCTGCGAGGACGCCCGCGCATCGAAGGAATACGATGAAGATCCTGTCTTTCGCCCTGCTGCTGTTCAGCCTGGTCGCCCTCCCCGTCGAGGCCAACTCCAGCCACGCCTCGCCGCTCAACGACCTGCAGGCGGCGCTGAAGAAGCTCAAGCCCGGGCAGTTCCTCTGGTACCCGGAGATTTCCCCGCAGGGCCCGGTCACGGTGGTGGTCAGCCTCACCGAGCAGCGCGCCTACGTGTACCGCAACGGCATCGCCATCGGCGTTGCCACGGTCAGCACCGGCAAGCGCGGCAAGGAAACCCCCACCGGCGTGTTCACCATCCTGCAGAAGAAGGTGGAATACCACTCCGACCTGTACGACAGCGCGCCCATGCCCTACATGCAGCGCCTGACCTGGGACGGCATCGCCCTGCACGCCGGCAACCTGCCCGGCTACCCCGCCTCCCACGGCTGCATCCGCCTGCCCATGGCCTTCGCCAAGAAGCTCTACGAGGTCACCGGCTTCAGCAACACCACGGTGATCATCTCCGACGCCAGGAGCTCGCCGGTGGAGGTCTACCACCCCGGCCTGCTCGCCCCGCAGGTGAGCGAAGGCAAGGCCAGCGGCCCGGCCAGCCCGGCGGTGGAACCCTACTGGAGCGACCCGGGCGAAAGCCTCGGGCCGATCTCGGTGCTGATCAGCCGCGCCGACCGCCGCGCCTACGTATACCGCGGCGGCACCCAGATCGGCAGCGCCCCGGTGGCCCTCGACAACCCCGGCGCGCGCACCGGCGTGGCGGCCTTCTCGCTGCTGGAGCGGCCCACCCCGGAACAGCTGGCCAGCGCCAGCCCCAACCTGCGCTGGAGCGCGGTACAAGTGAGCAACCCGCAGGCCGGCCTGACCCCCGCCGAACAGCTCGGCCAGTTCAGCATGGACGCGCACTTCCTGCACTCGCTGCTGCTGGCCATGGACGTCGGCAGCACCCTGGTCATCACCGACCTGCCGTCCAGCCGCGAGACGCGCAGCAACCCGGACTTCACGGTGATCACCACCAACGACCGACAAGCGGTACCGGCACCGGTCAAAAAATGAGCGAGAATCCCCCCTAATTTCGCGCACTTGCATGCGCAATCGAAAACAGACCTTAGGAAGTGACAAAGGGGGGAACGGCGCCATGCCGTCCATATCCACCGTCTGGGGGAAACTCCGGCCGCTGCTCGCCGTGGGCGCGCTCTACGCGCTCGGCAGCAGCCTCGCCCAAGCGGCGCTGCCCAGCGCCGAGGAACTCCACCGCCTGGCCCCGGCCACCAACCTGCAGGCCCTGCGCCTGGCGCTCAGCGCCTACCAGTGCGCCAACGCCGCGCAACTGGGCGGGCGCGACGAACTGCTGACCGTCATCGACTACTCCAAGGCCTCGCGCGACAAGCGCCTGTGGGTGTTCGACCTGCAGCGGCGCAAGCTGCTGTTCGAGGAGTGGGTGGCCCACGGCAAGAACAGCGGCGACGACCTCGCCACCTCGTTCTCCAACCGCCCGAACAGCTACCAGTCGTCCATCGGACTGTACCAGACCGGCCAGACCTACCGCGGCAAGCACGGCCGCTCGCTGCGCCTGCTGGGCCTGGAACCGGGCTTCAACGACAACAGCGAAGAGCGCGCCATCGTCATGCACGCGGCAGCCTACGCCGATCCCAGGGTGGTCCCCGACCTCGGCCGCCTGGGCCGCAGCCAGGGCTGCCCGGCGGTGCGTCCGCAGGTGGCGCAGAAGCTGATCGACACCCTGCAGAAAGGCAGCTACGTGTTCGCCTATTACCCGCAGCAGGAATGGCTGAGCAACTCGCAATTCCTCGCCGGCGCCAGCTGCAGCGTGGCCAAGGCACAGAACCTGGGGCGCAGCGCCACCCTGGCCAAGCGCTGAAGCGCTTTTCGTAGGATGGGTTGAGCTTGCGATACCCATGCGGTCATGGTGATGGGTATCGCTTCGCTCAACCCATCCTACGGGCTTCTCCGCGATGGCCGGAGGTTCCGGCGCGGTTCGCGGATGAGATCCGCTTACACGCTGCCCCACCTACGCCATTCCATGTAGGAGCGCGCCCTGCGCGCGAATCGCGGGCAGGGCCCGATCCTACAGGTTGCCGGGAAACACGGTATTCCTCCCCCGTAGGAGCGGACCTTGTCCGCGATAGCCGGACGTCCCGGCGCGATTCGCGGATGAGATCCGCTCCTGCACGCTGCCCCACCCGCGCCATTTCGCACCCTGCGCCGGGAAAAACGAACGGGGGCCGAAGCCCCCGTTTTTTACCTGACGCGCATTGCGCTCACTGCGCCGTCGCGTCCTGGCTGCCCGGGTTGACGATCACCGTGGTGGTGATACCCGCCGCCAGCAGCACACCTTCCGGCACTTCGTCGATGTGGATGCGCACCGGCACGCGCTGGGCCAGGCGCACCCAGTTGAAGGTCGGGTTGACGTCGGCGACCAGCTCGCGGCTTTCCGGGTTGTCGCGGTCGTAGATGGCGCGGGCGATGCTTTCCACGTGGCCCTTCAGGCGCTGGCCGCTCATCAGCTGCAGCTCGGCCGGGTCGCCCACGGCGATGTGCGGCAGCTTGGTTTCCTCGAAGTAGCCGTAGACCCAGTAGGAATTCTCGTCGACCACCGCCATCTTCGCCTCGCCAGCGCGGGCGTAGTCGCCGCGGTGCACGTTGAGGTTGGTCACGTAACCGTCCACCGAGGCGCGCACCTGGGTGCGCTCCAGGTTCAGCTTGGCGGCGTCCAGCGCGGCCAGGGCCTGCTGGTAGTCGGCCTCGGCGGCGGCGGCGGTGTTGCTGGCATCGTCCAGGCTCTCGCGGGACACCACTTCGTTGTCCATGGCGGCGCGGCGCCTGGCGTTGAGCTGGCGCATCTTCAGCGTGGCCAGGCGCGAGGCGACCTGGGCCTCGGCCTGCTTCACGGCGATGCGGTAGTGGTCGGGGTCGATCTGCATCAGCAGGTCGCCCTTCTTCACCTGCTGGTTGTCGCGCACCGGCACCTCGACCACCACGCCGGACACGTCCGGGGCGACGTTGATGATGTCGGCGCGCACGCGGCCGTCGCGGGTCCAGGGGGTGTCCATGTAGTTCACCCAGAGGGTGCGGCCGATGAACACGGCGACCACCAGGATGATCAGGGTCGCCAGCAGGCTGAAGACGGATTTCAAGGTCATGGGTAACTGGCTCGTTATCGGTAGACGGTCAGGGACAGGCCGCCGAACAGGCAGGCGAACAGGCACACGCGGAACAGCGCCGGGTGCCAGGTGAAGCGGTACAGGCCGATGGAGGCGAAGACGCGGTCGATGCCCCAGCAGATCACCGCCGCGACCACGAAGAGCACGGTGAGGGTCGGCATGTAGACGCCGTGGAAGGCGATTTCCCGCGGCAGGTCGTCAAGCAGCATGGCTGGCGGTTCCTTGGCTGGCATCACGCAGCGGCGACTGCGGGTCGAGCAGCGTGGTGCGGATGAAGTGCAGGTAGCTGACCACCCGGCGCAGGGGCGAACTCTCGAAGTCCGGCGCGCACGGCTCCTCGGTGGCCTTGGTGGTGAGGATGGCATGTTCCACGGCGGCCAGGGCGCGCTCACGGTTGGCCTCGCCCGGCTGCACGAACAGGCGGATCAGCGCGCGGCCCATGCTGCGGATGGCCTGGCGCCAGGGCATGTCCTCGGCGTAGCAGGGCTCGTCGGGCAGCCGCTCCTGCTCTTCGCGCAGCTCGATGATCGAGTGGCCCACTTCCAGCACCAGGAACATCCAGCGCAGCAGGCTGCGCTGCACGTCCGGGCGGCGCGCGGCGAGGCCGTAGGCCTGGTTCATCAGGTCGCGGGTGGCGCTCTCGAAGGTCGCGCCCAGGCCGGCGAGCCTGCCGCTGATGGCTTGCACCACGCGCATCCGCAGATCCTTCTCCAGGCGCCGCCAGAGCCAGGCCGCGGTAGGCGGCAGGAGCACGCCGACCAGCACCGCCGCGGCGCCCTGCGAGAGCACCAGGGCGATGTACTCGTTGAGGGTGCGGCCGGCGTCGTAGACGGTCATGTTGGCCGGGACGGCGCCGAAGCAGAAGAAGATCAGCAGGCCCATGCCGTAGCCGGCATAGGCCGGTTTCACCGAGAGGTAGGCGCCGATCACGAACACCGGGGCGATGGCCACGCACAACAGGGGGAAGCCGTCCAGGTGGGGGAACACGAAGTAGGTCTCGGCGAAACCCAGGATGGCGGCGAAGAAGGTGCCCACGGCCATCTGCGCGGCCATCTTCGAGGGGTCCGGCGCGGCCGAGACCAGCGCCGCGACGGCGGCGGCGTTGAGCACGAAGGTACTGCCGCTGGGCCAGGCGGTCTCGATCCAGAACACCCCGAACAGCAGCACCATCACCGCGGTGCGGCCGCCGGCCACCAGCGCGCCGACCAGGTTGGCCTTGGGCGAGAAACCGAACTTCCAGTTCTCCCGCTCGTGGCGGTGCTCGGCCAGCGAGGCATGCGTCAGGGTGTAGTCGTGCAGGTCGGCGACCAGCCGGTAGAGCAGCTCGCCGGCGGTGTTGAAGTCCAGCCGCTCGGAAACGTCCTCGACCTTCTCGCGCAGCCCGGCGCGGGCCTCGCGGATGCGCTGCATCATGTCCTGGCGCTGCGCCGCGATCTGCTCGGCGAGCACCGCCGCGTCGCTGTCGGTGAGCGGCTTGCCCTTCCACGGCTGGAGCATTTCCCGCAGCAGTTCCAGGCACGGCTCCAGGGCCTGCAGCACGCGCTGGCTGTCCTGGCCGCGCAGGCGTTCGAGCAACTGGTGCAGGGCGTGGTAGCGCGTGGTCAGCACCATGAACTCATTGTTCAGCCGCGCCAGGCGGCCGCCGCGCAGGCGCATGTGCGGGTCTTCGAACATGGTCGCGGTGCGCAGCGTCTCCAGGCCCACGGCCTGGGACACGAAGTTGACGTTGGCCGCCTCGAAGCGCTGGCGCTGGCCGCCGCCGAGGTTGTCGAGGACGAACCAGGCGAAGGCGCCGAAGCGCTGGTAGAGGGCGTTGCGCATGGCCGCGGCGGAGGTCTGCGGCAGCACCACGGCGCTGACCACGGTCGAGCAGAGGATGCCCAGGCTGATCTCCAGCACCCGCCACACCGCCGACATGAAGGCGGCTTCGGGGTGCTGGGTGGCGGGCAGGCCGATCAGCGTCGCGGTGTAGCCGGCCAGCACGCAGGCGTAGGAGCGGAAGTCGCGGTAGCGCGCGGCGCCGGCGGTGCAGGCGCCGACCCACAGCGCCACCACCAGCAGGAACAGCACCCGCTCCTGGGCGAACACGGCGATCAGCGCCACCATCACCGTCAGCCCCACCAGGGAGCCGAGGATGCGGTAGAAGCTCTTGGCGAACACCTGGCCGCTCTGCGGCTGCATCACGATGAACACGGTGATGGTCGCGGTGCTCGGCTGCGGCAGCTCCAGGCGCATGGCCAGCCACAGGGTGAGCATGGCGGCGGTCAGCACCTTGGCGACGTAGACCCAGGTCACGCCGTCGCTGCGCGCCCATTCGAAGAAGGCGCGGCGCACCTCCTCCAGCGGCGAGCGGGTCTGCAAGGCTTGGCTGCTGGCCATCTCAGCGCTCGCTCAGCGGCCGCACGGAGACGGTCTCGGGGACCATCCTGTGCTCGCCCGGCGCGTCCTTGGCCGCCATCAGGCCGCCGCCCAGGGCCACCACCAGGCCGGCGTGGGTTTCCAGGCGCGCGGCCTGCACCTGCTGCAGGGTCAGCTGCTGCTGGAACAGGCGGGTCTGGGCGTTGAGCACGTTGAGGTAGTCGGTCAGGCCGCCGCGGTAGGCCTTGGTGGCGATGTCGTAGGTTTTCTGCGCGGAGGCCACCGCCTGCTCGGCGAGGCTCTGCTGCTTCTCCATCGAGTGGGTGCGGATCAGTTGGTCGGAAACGCCCTTGAGCGCCCGCACCAGGGTCTGGTTGTACTGCGCCACGGCGGCGTCGTAGCCGGCCGACTCCTGGCCCAGCTGGGCGCGGCGGCGGCCGCCGTCGAAGATCGGCAGGGAAATCGCCGGGCCTGCGCTGTAGGTGAACTTGCGCGCGGTGATGAACTCCAGCATGCCGCCACCGACGGCGCTGTAGCCCAGGCTGGCGATCAGGTCGACGTTGGGATAGAACTCGGCGCGGGCCACGTCCACGCCCTTGGCCTGGGCGGCGACCTTCCAGCGCATGGCGACCACGTCCGGACGGCGGCCGACCAGTTCCAGCGGCAGCGCGCTGGGCAGCCCCGGCAGCTTCGCCAGGGCCAGCTTCGGCCGTACCAGCGCGGCGCCGGCGCCCGGGCCCTTGCCGGCCAGGGCGGCGATCTGGTTGCGCGACAGGGCGATGGCTTCCTCGATGGCGTCGATCTTGCGCTTGGTCTCCGGCAGCGGCACCTCGGCCTCGCTGACCTCGAACTGGGTGCCCAGGCCCCCGGCCAGGCGGCGCTGGGCCAGGGAGAGAATCTGCTGCTGCTGTTCCAGCATGGCCTCGGCGATGTCCAGCTCGGCGTACTGCAGCGACATCTGGATGTAGGCGCGGACGAGGTTGCTCTCCAGCTCCAGCTGGGCCATGCGCGCCTCGGCGGCGGTCATGTAGGCCACGTTCATGTAGCGCTCGGTGTTGCTGCGCTCGCGGCCCCAGAGGTCTAGGTTGTAGGAGAAGCCCAGGGAAGCGTTGTTGTTCCAGCTGGTGGTGTCGGCCAGGTCGCCCGGGCCGTAGAAATAGTCGGTGGGCCACTTGTGACGGGTCAGCGAAGCATCCGCGCCGACCTGCGGCGACTCGGCGGACTCGGCCACCCCGGCCATGGACAGCGCCATGCGCACCCGCGCCTCGGCCTCGGAAAGGCTCGGGCTGTTGTCCAGGGCGGTTTGCACCCAGGTGTTCAACTGCGGGTCGCCAAAAGCGCGCCACCACTGCTCGGCCGGCCACTTCGCATCGCGGTTGGCGGACTGGATGGCGGCATCGGTGGCCAGTTGGTCATTGCCCAGGCGCTGTTCCTGCGGGGCGATGCCATGGGTACTGATGCAACCGGCAATTGTTGAGAAAACGACAAAGGAGCCGACGAACGCCAGTCCTTTCACGAGGTGACGCGACACGATTGAGGATCCTGGAGGGTGAGCTTGCTGTTTCAGCGTAGAGGATGCCGAAGAAACCATTCGGGCGAGTAAATTCTAGGGAGACGCGGCGAAACGGATAAGACGGCCAATTTGTGAATCTTTATTACCGATAATGAAATAATGTGGCCGGATGTCTCATGTGACAATAAGCCACCCTGTCGTTCCCGAGGGCTCCGAATGGACACTCTGCAAACCATGCGCGCGTTCGTCTGCGTGGCCGAGACCGGCAGCTTCACCGCCGCGGCCCAGCAGCTGGGCACCACCACCGCCTACGTCTCGCGCGCCGTGGCCAACCTGGAAACCCACCTGCGCGCGCGCCTGCTCAACCGCACCACCCGGCGCATCGCGCTGACCGAGGCGGGCCAGCGCTACCTGCTGCGCTGCGAGCAGATCCTCGCCTACGTCGAGGAAGCCGAAGCCGAGGCCGGCGACGCCCACGCCCGCCCCGCCGGGCGCCTGCGCGTGCATTCGATGACCGGCATCGGCCAGCACTACGTGATCCGCGCCATCGCCGGCTACCGCCAGCAGCACCCGGAAGTCAGCTTCGAACTGACCATGGCCAACCGCGTGCCCGACCTGCTCGACGAAGGCTTCGACGTGGCCATCGTGGTCGCCACCGAGCTGCCCGACTCCGGCCTGGTGTCGCAGCGCATCGGCGAGACCTACAGCATCCTCTGCGCCTCGCCCTCCTACATAGAGGCCCGCGGCGCGCCACGCACCCCCAGCGACCTGGTCAACCACGACTGCCTGCGCCTGGTCAGCCCGGTGCTGGCCCTGGACAAGTGGCTATTCGACGGCCCCAACGGCCAGGAAATGATCACCGTCGGCCCGCCGACCTTCCAGGTCAACGTCGGCGACGCCATGACCGAGGCCATCCGCTGCGGCATGGGCATAGGCGCGCTGCCGGTCTACTCGGCGCTGGAAGGCCTGGAGGACGGCTCGCTGGTGCGCGTGCTGCCGCACCACAAGCTGCAGCTGCTCAACGTCTACGCCCTGTACCCGTCGCGGCAGTACCTGGACGCCAAGATCAAGACCTGGGTCGGCTACCTGCGCGAGAACCTGCCCGGCGTGCTGCAGGCCGACGAGGCCGGCATGGCCCGCCCGCACCTGGCCTAGCCCGCGCCCGCGCGGCTTCGGCCGCGCGATAACCGCCCCGCATCCTCGCCGCCGGGGCCGCCGGGCTTGCCAAGGGCGGTGGCGGGGATGCTAGGGTTGCGCTCCCGTCTGTCAGTCGTTGCCTTCCCCACCATGAAAAAGAACGTCTTCGTCTTCAGCCGCCTGGCGCCCGAACACCTCGAACGCCTGCGCGCGCAATTCAACGTCACCGTGCTCGACCCGAAACTGGGTGACGTCGACGCCCAGTTCGCCGCCGCCCTGCCCCAGGCCCACGGCATGATCGGCGTCGGCCGCCCGCTGGGCGAGAAGCAACTGGCCCAGGCCGGGCAGCTGGAAGTCATCTCCAGCGTCTCGGTGGGCTACGACAACTACGACCTGGCCTACCTGAACCAGCGCGGCATCGCCCTGACCAACACCCCGGACGTGCTCACCGAAACCACCGCCGACCTCGGCTTCGCCCTGATCATGGCCGCCGCCCGGCGCACCGCCGAGCTGGACGCCTGGACCAAGGCCGGGCAGTGGAAGCGCACCGTGGACGCGCCGCTGTTCGGCGTCGACGTGCACGGCAAGAAGCTCGGCATCCTCGGCCTGGGCCGCATCGGCGCGGCCATCGCCCGCCGCGGCCGCTTCGGCTTCAACATGGACGTGCTCTACCACGGCAACAACCGCAAGCCGGAGCTGGAGCAGGAACTGGGCGCGCGCTACTGCGGCTTCGACGAACTGCTTGGCGAGGCCGACTTCGTCTGCGTGGTGGTGCCGCTGTCCGACGCCACCCGCAAGCTGATCGGCAAGCGCGAGCTGGAGCTGATGAAGCCCAGCGCCATCCTGGTCAACATCGCCCGTGGCCAGGTGATCGACGAAGCGGCGCTGGTAGAAGCGCTGCAGGAAAAACGCATCCTCGCCGCCGGCCTGGACGTGTACGAGAAGGAGCCCCTGGCCGAATCGCCGCTGTTCGCCCTGCCCAACGCGGTGACCCTGCCGCACATCGGCTCGGCCACCCACGAAACGCGCCTGGCCATGGCCGAATGCGCCCTGGAGAACTTCGAGACGGCGCTACGCGGCGAGCGGCCGAAGAACCTGGTCAACCCGCAGGTGTGGAAGGGCTGATCGCGGACGAAGTCCCTACAGGCCACACCGGGATGCTCTTCGTAGGATGGTGTTGAGCGAAGCGATACCCATCGCCGCGACCGCATGGGTTTCGCAAGCTCAACCCATCCTACGAAGAGCCACCTGCCCCGCCGCAACCGGCTTCGGCTTGCGAAACACCAGCACGTTGCCGGCCATCACCAGCGCCAGCCCGGCCAGGGCCGGCGCGCTCCACTGGTAGCCCTCCATGAACGCCGAGACGTTCAGCGCCACCACCGGGAACAGCACGGTGCAGTAGGCCGCGCGCTCCGGCCCCATGCGCCCGACCAGGGTCAGGTAGGCGGTGAAGCCGATCACCGAGCCGGGGATCGCCAGGTACAACAGCGAACCGACGTAGCGCGCGCTGCCGTCGAAGGTGAAGGGCACGCCCTGCACCAGGCAGATCGCCAGCAGGATCAGCGCGCCGTAGAGCATGCCCCAGGCATTGGTGCTCAGCGGGCGCAGCCCGGCCTTCTGCTGCAGGCTGGAGAGCAGGTTGCCGGCGGAGAAGCACAGCGTGCCCAGCAGCGCCAGGCCCAGGCCGTAGAAGGTCTCGCGGCTGGCGGCATGGCCGCTCAGCTCCGGCCAGAACAGCAGGGCCAGGCCGAGCAGCCCCAGGGCGCCGCCGCCGGCGACGTTCGGCGCGATGCGCTGGCCGAAGAAGATGCGCGCATTCAGCGCGTTCCACAGGGTGGCGGTGGAGAACACCACGGCGATCAGCCCACTGGGGATCCACTGGCTGGCGGTGTAGAAGCACAGGAAGTTCACGCAGAACAGGCACAGGCCCTGGGCCAGGCACAGCGCCTGGCCGCGCCGGCCCAGCGGCTGCAGGCGGCGGCTGAGCAGGAGAATGGCGAACAGCACCAGCGCCGCCAGGGCGAAGCGGTAGGCGATGGACAGCGCGATAGCGACCTCGCCGACCTGCAGCTTGATGGCGATCCAGGTGGTGCCCCAGATGAGCACCGTGAGCAGGTAGAGCGACAGGTTCATGGCTGGCCTCCGATCATGGGAAGCCAGTGTCCGCCCGCGCGCCCGGGCGCCGCTTGCAGATTCTTGCGCTTATTGCGACAACCGGGCTGGCAACGCGCGCGGGCGCGGGTAGAGTGGAGACCTGAAGGAGTCGCCCCATGTCCGCCATCGAACAGCTGCAGGTCTTCCAGTCCATGAACAGTTCGCCCAACGCCCGCCTGGAGCGTTGCGCCGAGCTGGGCGACGGCCTGTCCGCGGCCATGTGGAGCAACCGCCACGACGCCCGCGACTACCTCAGCCCCGACCACCACACGCTGTCCTGCTACCTGGCCGGCGGCACCGGCACCTTCCGCCGCGGCGCCCCCGGCGCCAAGGGCGCGCCGGACAAGCTGTGCATCATGCCGGCCGGCGAGGAAGCCTCGTGGATCGTCAACGGCGACATCCGCCTGGCGCACCTGTACTTCAGCCCGGAACGCTTCGCCTTGGGCTGCGTGCAGCTGCTCGACCGCGAACCGCGCGAGCTGCGGCTGCGCGAACACACCTTCCTCGACGACCCGCAGCAGGCCGCGCGCTTCCGCCAACTGGTGCAACTGGACTGGAACGAGCCGGGCGAACGCCTGCACACCAGCAGCCTGGCCCAGGCCATCGTCGACCACGCCCTGCTGACCCAGGTCGGCCGCCGCGACGGCCTGCGCCTGAAGGGCGGCCTGGCCCCTGCCCTGCGCCGGCGGCTGTGCGACTACATCGAGCAGAACCTCGCCGAACCGCTCAGCCTGGGCGAGCTGGCGGTGCTGGCAGCGCTTTCGGAATACCACTTCGCGCGCATGTTCCGCGAAAGCTTCGGCATGCCGCCGCACCAGTACGTGCTGGCCCGGCGCCTGGCCCGCGCCTGCGAACTGCTGCGCCAGGGCAGCCTGGCGCAGAGCGAGATAGCCCTGGCCTGCGGCTTCTCCAGCGCCAGCCACTTCGGCAACCGCTTCCGCGCGGCGCTGGGGGCTACGCCGGGGGAATACCGCGCGGCGTTCAACAGCTGAGCGACGAGGCTTTTCGTAGGAGCGAGGGGGACGCCTAGTTCTTGCTCGCGAATGGAGTATTCCCGGTTGCTCTGGTGTTGGGGTTAAGAGCGCCCTCTCCCTAACCCTCTCCCTGAAGGGAGAGGGGACCGTTGGGCAGAAACGGATGTTCTGAAGTTAGCCGGCAGCATCGAAAGCTACCGGCTGAAATCTGGCCTTCTCTCGGCACGGACAGCCCCCTCTCCCTTCAGGGAGAGGGTTGGGGAGAGGGGACGGAGTTCATCCAAACACCAATGACGCCAGGATAAGCCCCATTCGCGAGCAAGAACTAGGCGTCCCCCTCGCTCCTACGAAAAGCCCATCCCCCCAGCAATCACCCCAAAACTGCCAACACCCCACCCACCAGCGGCACCCCCGCCGCCGCCGGCAGCGCCAGGCGCGGCAGCCAGGCCAGCAGGGCCACCAGGGTGGTGGTGGCGAGCATCAGCAGGCAGGCCCAGTAGACCAGGCCCAGCTCGATGCCCAGCAGGTGGATGCAGTAGGCCAGCGCCAGGCCGCCGTCCACCAGCGCCACGCCACGCAGCAGGCGCACGCGGGCCTCGCTGGGCGCGCGGCCGAACAGCTCGCGGTGGTGGCGGGCGAGGCCCAGGCAGGCGGCGGTCATCGCCAGCAGGTTGAGACCGAAGACCAGCAGCATCAGGCGTACTCCCCTTCCACCCGTTCACGGCGGCGCGACCTGGCTTCGGGCGCCGGCGGGCGGCCCAGGCGCCAGGCCAGGGCGGCGCACAGCGCGCCGCTGAGCAGCAGCGCCAGGTCGATACCGGCGAGCAGCCAATCGCCGCGGGCCAGGCTGCTGGTCAGGCGGCCCGGCTCGGGGCCGAACAGCCCCAGCAGCGGCAGGCCCAGGGCCAGCACGGCGGCGACCAGCGCCTGCTCGCGGGCGGTGCGGCCGCTGCCCTGGCGCCACGCCGCGTGCAGCAGCGCCAGCAGCCAGACCACCACGAAGCTGGTGATTTCCCAGCGATCGCGCTGCGCCAGTTCCGCCGGCAGCAGGCGCGAGGCCGCCAGCAGCCCCAGGCTGGCCAGCGGCAGGCCGCCGCAGACCGCGGCGTTGAGCGTGCGCACCAGGCCCAGGCCGGCGCTGCCGCGGGCTTCGCGCTTGGCCACCCAGACCTGCAGGCCGCCGAAGATCATCCCGCAACCGACCAGGCCCAGCAGCAGGTAGAGGATGCGCACCAGGGTGCCGCCGAACTGCGCCATGTGCAGCCCGGTCAGCCAGGCGTAGGTCTTGTAGCCGTTGCCGTAGGGCGGCTGCACGTGCAGTAGCGCGCCGGTGGCGGCGTCGAAGGAAACGGTGCGCTGGTCGTTGACCATGCCGCGGTCCACGGCCCGGCGGATCTGCACCATGGACGAGGCGTCGTTGGGGTGTTCGAGGTTGATCCAGCCCACCCGGCTGTCGTCGCCCCACTGCTCGCGGGCGCGCTCGACCATGCGCGAGATCGGCTTCGGCGGCTTGGCCGGGCGGCCCAGCTCCTCGCGGTCGAAGGCGTGCTGCACCTCGTGTTCGAAGCGCTCGAAATCGCCCTTGTAGGCGACCTTGATGCCGGCCTGCATGTACAGGGTGATGAAGATCACCAGCCCGGTGTAGGCCAGCAGCACGTGGAACGGCAGGCCGATCACCCCCAGCACGTTGTGCGCGTCGAGCCAGCTGCGCTGGCGCGCCGCCTTCGGCCGCAGGGTGAAGAAGTCCTTGAAGATGCGCCGGTGGACGATCACCCCGCTGACCAGCGCCACCAGCATGAACATCCCGGCGATACCGACGATGTAGATGCCCAGGATGCCGGCGTGCAGGGCGTAGTGCAGCTCGAAGAAGAAGCCGCCGCCGACGGTTTTCGGCAGTTCCTCGCCGGTCTGGGCGTCGATCAGGAAGGAGCGGAAGGCGCTGAGGTCGCTGGGCACCCAGCCGGCGGTCCAGTAGGGCCCGCGCTCGGTCGGCGGCAGCATCCAGTAGGCATGGGCCTTGGGCGCACGCTCGACCAGGGCGGCGTGGACCTGGTCCACGCCCACCGCCGGCTGCTGCGCCTCGTGCAGTTGCGGCAGCATCCAGCGCGTCAGCTCCGGCTCGAAGCACGACAGGCTGCCGGAGAAGATCACCACGAACAGCAGCCAACTGACCAGCAGGCCGCTCCAGGTATGCAGTCCGGACATCGACTGGCGCAGGCTCATGGGCGCACTCCGAAGTCGTGGGGCAGGAACGCGGCCAGCGCCAGCAGCGCGCTCAACGCCAGCGGCACCAGGCAGGCGCGCCAGGTGCTGCGGGCGGCGAACACGTAGAGGATGGCCACCACCCAGACCATGAAGCAGCCCAGGCTGGCGAAGGCCACGCGGTCGGCGCGGGCCAGCGGCAGGTAGACGCTGAGGAAGGCGGTGCTGGTGTAGGCCAGGGCATAGCCGCCGAACAATGCGGCCAGGATGCGCGCGCTGAGTTGCGCGCCGAAGCGGCCCTTGCTGCTCATGGGCGTACCTCGGGCTGGAACGGCGGGAATCCGGACGGGTGCATGGCTGTGCTCACCTGCTGACAGAAGTTCACCCCGAACAGGGGTGGGCAAAAGCGGAAATTTATATGAAATGCGTTCGCATTTGAAAGAGATACGCAAGAACGGATGTGAATAATCCCGCGCCTCTTCCCCACCATCAGGGCATTCCAGGCCGGGCGTAGGCGCTGTGGCTGAGCGCGCCCGAGGCCGGCAGGAAGTTGTCCTGGGCGCAGGGCGCGCAGCAGCGGGCGCGGCGACGTGTTGGGGAAGCGGGACATGCTGTGGATTTCCTCGTTCGCACAGGCGGGATTGCACAGAGGCCGAACGACCGTGGAAAACCTGCAGAAAAATCAGAAAAGTTTTCAGCGCCCCCGGCGGGCCTTCTCCATGGCCCGTTCGAGCAGTTGGAAGACCCGCGGCGACTGGCACTGGGCGACGTTGAAGCGCAGGAAGTCCGGCGCGTTCTGGCCCAGGCTGAAGACGTTGCCCGGCGCCAGCACCATGCCCTGTTCCAGCGCCGCGCGGGACACCGCGGCGGCATCCAGAGCGCCGGGTAGCCGCGCCCAGACGAACACCCCGCCGCGCGGCTCCAGCCAGGGCTGCAGGCCCAGGCCGCGCAGGCGCGCCAGGGTGTCGCCCATGGCGTCGGCCAGGCGCACGCGCAGGCTTTCTATATGCCGGCGGTAGCCGCCCTTGCGCAGCAGTTCGTGGAGCAGCTCGGCGTTGAACGGGCTGTTGCCGAAGGACGTGGCCAGCTTCAGGTCCACCAGTTGCTCGCACCACTGCGGCCGCGCCGCGATATAGCCGCAGCGCACCGAGGCGGACAGCGTCTTGGAGAAGCTGCCGACCTGGATCACCCGCTGCAAGCCGTCGAAGGCGGACAGCCGCGGCGCCTGCTCGTGCTCGAAGTCGGCGAAGATGTCGTCCTCGACTATCAGCAGGTCATGGGCCTCGGCCAGCTTCAGCAGGCGGTGCGCCACCAGCGGCGAGAGCTGCGCGCCGGTAGGGTTGTGGAAGGCCGAGTTGGTGATGTACAGGCGCGGCCGGTGGCGCTGCAGGATGCCGGCCAGGGCCTCGATGTCCGGCCCCTGCGGCGTGTAGGGCACGCCGATGGCCACCGCGCGATGGGCGCGCAGCAGGGCCTGGAAGTTGAAGTAGCCGGGGTCGTCCACCAGCACCTCGTCGCCGGGCTCCAGCAGGAAGCGGCAGACCAGGTCGATGGCGTGGGTGCCGCCGTCGGTGAGCACAATCTGCTGCGCGCCGACCTGCAGGCCGTAGTCGCCCAGGCGCCGTGCCAGCTGCTCGCGCAGGCCGGCGTGGCCGTAGGGGCGGCCGTATTCCAGCAGGCTCGACTGCGGCTCGCGGGCCAGTTGGCGCAGGGCGCGACGCAGCTCGTCCTCCGGCAGCCAGGACGGCGGCAGCCAGCCGCAGCCGGGCTTGAGCGAATCCTCTGCGGCCTCCAGCGCCTGGCGGGAAATCCACAGCGGGTCGATGCTGCGGTCCAGCGCCGGGCCGATCTCGGCCAGCGACAGCGGCGGCAGCCGGCCGCAGACGTAGAAGCCGGAACCGCGCCGGGCGGCGATCAGCCCCTCGGCGGCAAGGCGTTCGTAGGCCTCCACCACGGTGCTCTTGGACACCTCCAGGCTCTGTGCCAGCGCGCGGATCGACGGCAGCCGCTCGCCCGGCACCAGGCTGCGCGCCGCCAGGCGTTCGCGCACCTGGCGCATCACCCCGTCCACCCGTGTCACGGCCATGGCCACCTCGACTGTACCGATGAAAATCCAGGACAGTTTGTTCGAATTGTACTGATCTGTCACTGGCCGCCCGCCCTTCCCGGCGCCACCATCGAGACTCCCCTCTGCTCTTGGCGAATGCTCGATGAATGCTTCTTTAGGCGGTTGGTTCAGCGGTTTCCTCGGCGTGCTCATCTTCAGCGGCTCGCTGCCGGCCACGCGGGTGGCGGTGGGCAGCTTCGAACCGACTTTCCTCACCCTGGCCCGGGCCAGCATCGCCGGGCTGCTGGCCGCGGCCATCCTCTTCGTGCTGCGCCAGCGCCGCCCGGCGCGCCAGGACATCCCGGCGCTGCTGGTGGTGGCCCTGGGCGTGGTGGTCGGCTTCCCGCTGCTCACCGCCCTGGCCCTGCGCCACGTCAGCTCGGCCCACGCCATCGTCTTCGTCGGCCTACTGCCGCTGGCCACCGCCAGCTTCGCCGTGCTGCGCGCCGGCGAGCGGCCGCGCCCGGCGTTCTGGGCATTCTCGCTGCTCGGCAGCGCGGCGGTAGCCGGCTACGCGCTGAGCCAGGGCGGCGCCGGCAGCCTGCTGGGCGATGTGTTGATGCTGGCGGCCATCCTCGCCTGCGGCCTGGGCTACGCCGAGGGCGCGCGGCTGTCGCGGCACCTGGGCAGTTGGCAGGTGATCTGCTGGGTGCTGGTGCTGTCGTTGCCGCTGATGCTGCCACTGACCCTGTGGACCTGGCCGGCCGACCTCGCCGCAGCCAGCCTGCCGGCCTGGCTGAGCCTGGGCTACGTGTCGCTGTTCAGCATGCTCATCGGCTTCTTCTTCTGGTACCACGGCCTGGCCCGCGGCGGCATCGCCGCGGTGGGCCAGCTGCAGCTGCTGCAACCCTTCTTCGGCCTGGCCCTGGCCGGCCTGCTGCTGCACGAGCAGGTCAGCCCGCTGATGGCCGTCTCGACCCTGGCGGTGGTGGCCTGCGTGGCGGGGGCGCGGCGCTTCGCCCGCTGAGCCGCCTGTGGCAGCGCGTCGCGGGAAATAGGGGTATCATCGGGCGTTTGTGTATTTCCCCGGGCTTGCCGGAAGGAACCTCCGATGACCCCACCCGCCGAGCCGCCCGCGGCGCCCGCCGACCTGGCGCCGCGCCCGCGCCTGACCCTGGGCAGCCACGTGCACAGCGGCTTCGACCTGCGCAGCGGGCGCATGCAGAACATCGCCCGGCACCGCGCCGCGCTGGCCTTCCTGTACGCCGGCATGCCCGTCTCGGGGCCGATCAACCCGCGCACCGGCAGCGAGCTGCGGGTGTTCCGCGACGACCGCATCGTCCGCCTCAGCCGCCAGCCCGAGCGCGAGCAGCAGCTGCGCCAGCAACTGCGCCAGTTCGGCTTCAAGCCGGCGATGCGCCGCAGCGACGCCCTGGAGGAAAGCGCCGGGGAGATGTTCGAGCTGCCCGACGACGCCACCTGGCAACAGTTCATGCGCGAGGGCCTGCCGCAGCTGCGTGAGCTCGGCTGGGACGTGGACGTGCGCCCGGAGTTCGTCTTCGACCTGACGCCCATCGAGAACTGGTACGCCGAGATCGAGGAGACCGACGACCGCCAGTGGTTCGACCTGGAACTGGGCATCGAGGTCGACGGCCGCCGCATCAGCCTGCTGCCGGCGCTGATCGAGCTGATCCGGCGTATGCCGGCGCTGCTCGACCCGCAGGCCCTGGCCCGCCACCCCGACGACGAGCAACTGGTGCTGCGCCTGGACGCCGGGCGCAACCCGGTGCACAGCTGGCAGACCGCCTCGGAGCGGCCGCTGCGGGTGGCCCTGCCCTTCGGCAAGCTCAAGCCGCTGCTGGGCACGCTGTCGGAGTTCTACCTGGGCGACCAGGCGCCGGTGCGCCGCCTGCGCATGGGCGCGCCGGACGCCGCGCGGCTCTCCGAGCTGGAAGAGCTGCCGCTGCGCTGGCAGGGCGGCGACGAGTTGCGCGAGATCGCCCTGCGCCTGCGCGACTACCGCGCCCAGCCGGCGCCGCTGCCCGAGGGCCTGCGCGCCGAGCTGCGCGCCTACCAGCACGAGGGCCTGAGCTGGATGCAGACGCTGCGCGCGGTGGGCGCCAGCGGCATCCTCGCCGACGACATGGGCCTGGGCAAGACGCTGCAGTCCCTGGCCCACGTGCTGCTGGAGAAGCAGGCCGGGCGCCTCAGCGCGCCGGCCCTGGTGGTGATGCCCACCAGCCTGATCCCCAACTGGCTGGACGAGGCCGAGCGCTTCACCCCCGGCCTGCGCGTGCTGGCCCTGCACGGCGCGGGCCGGCGGCGCGACTTCGCGAAGATCGAGGAGCACGACCTCATCCTCACCACCTACGCCCTGCTCCCGCGCGATGCGGAAAAGCTCGGCAAGCACGCCTACCACCTGCTGATCCTCGACGAGGCGCAGAACATCAAGAACGCCGGCACCAAGGCGGCCCAGGCCGCGCGCCAGCTGAACGCGCGGCACCGCCTGTGCCTGACCGGCACGCCGCTGGAGAACCACCTGGGCGAGCTCTGGTCGCTGTTCCACTTCCTGCTGCCCGGCTGGCTGGGCGATGCCAAGCAGTTCGCCCAGCACTACCGCACGCCCATCGAGCGCCACGGCGACCAGGCGCGCCTGGCCCACCTGGCCGCGCGCATCCGCCCCTTCCTGCTGCGCCGCACCAAGGAGCAGGTGGCCTCGGAGCTGCCGCCCAAGAGCGAGTTCATCCAGCACATCGAGCTCAGCGAGGCCCAGCGCGACCTCTACGAGACGGTGCGCCTGGCCCTGGACCGCAAGGTCCGCGACGAAATCGCCCGCCGCGGCCTGGCGCGCAGCCGCATCATCATCCTCGAGGCGCTGCTCAAGCTGCGCCAGGTGTGCTGCGACATCCGCCTGGTGCAGAAGGACGCCCCGCCGGCCAGCGGCCGCGCCAAGGCAGTGACCTCGGGCAAGCTGGAATACCTGCTGGACATGCTCGAGGAACTGCTCGCCGAAGGCCGCCGCGTGCTGCTGTTCTCGCAGTTCACCTCGATGCTCGCGCTGGTCGGCGAAGCCCTGCAGCAACGCGGCATCGACTACGCCCTGCTGACCGGCGACAGCCGCGACCGCCGCCAGCCGGTGGAAGACTTCCAGCAGGGCCGCGTGCCGCTGTTCCTGATCAGCCTGAAGGCCGGCGGCGTGGGCCTGAACCTGACTGCGGCGGACACGGTGATCCACTACGACCCCTGGTGGAACCCGGCCGCCGAGAACCAGGCCAGCGACCGCGCCTACCGCATCGGCCAGGACAAGCCGGTGTTCGTCTACAAACTGATCGCCCGCGGCACGGTGGAAGAGAAGATCCAGCTGCTGCAGCGGGAGAAGGCCGCGCTGGCGGCCGGCATCCTCGAAGGCGCGGGAACGGATTGGCAGTTGGATGATGCCGATATCGATGCGCTGTTCGCGCCTTTGCCGAAGGCGGTTTGAGGGGTGGGTCATCCGGGAGCGTAGGGCGAATAACCGTTCGCGGTTATCCGCCGCCTCACCTTTCTTGCCGGCAACTCCGTGGTTGAACCTGGCGCGGCTTTGACGGCGGCTCCGTGCTCGGCAGCGAGCGGGGGCATGGCCAAGGCCAAACGGCGGATAACGCCGTAGGCGTTATGCGCCCTACGCCAAGCCCACCATGGACGTAGGGCGAATAACCGTTCGCGGTTATCCGCCGCCTCACCTTTCTTGCCAGCCACTCCATGGCTGAACCTGGCGTGGCTTCGACAGCGACTCCGTGCTCGGCAGCGAGCGGGGGCATGGCCCAGGTCAAACGGCGGATAACGCCGTAGGCGTTATGCGCCCTACGAAAGCCCCCTACAACTGCGCCACATGCCCCGCCGTCTGATGCGCCCGCAGGTAAGGCAACACCGCAGCCAGCAACGGCGCCTTGAACGCCTCCTGGAAACGATGGGCCATCCCCGGAATCAGCTTCAGCTCCGCCCCGTGGATATGCGCCGCCACATGCACCCCATGCATCACTGGCAACAACGGATCGGCGGTGCCATGGATGACCAGGGTAGGCACATTCAAACGGTTGAGCAGGTCGACCCGGCTGGGCTCGGCGAGGATCGCCAGCATCTGCCTCTGCACGCCCTCGGGGTTGAAGGCGCGGTCGTAGGATTGCGCCGCCTGCTGCAGCAGTTGCTCGCGGTCGTCCTTCACCTCCGGGCTGCCCAGGGCGGCGAGCAGGTCGGCCTGCTGCTCGATGGCTTGTTCGCGGCTGCCGGCCTCGCGCCGGGCCAGCAGTTTCAGCAGGCTGTCGCTGGGCGCCGGCAGGCCCTCGGCGCCGGAGCTGGTCATCACCAGGGTCAGGCTGAGCACCCGCTGCGGCGCCAGGTCGGCGACGTGCTGGGCGATCATCCCGCCCATGCTCGCGCCCAGCACGTGGGCCTGCTCGACGTGCAGCCCGTCCAGCAGGCGCAGGGCATCCCAGGCCATGTCGGTGAGGCTGTAGGGCGCGCTGACCGGCAGGCCCAGGCGGTAGCGGATCACCTCGTAGGTGAGGTTGGCGCCGGGCGTGGGCACGCGCCAGGCGCTCAGGCCGACGTCGCGGTTGTCGTAGCGGATGACGCGGAAGCCCTGCTGGCAGAGGGTCTGCACCACTTCGTCGGGCCAGTGGATGAGCTGGCCGCCCAGGCCCATGATCAGCAGCAGCGTCGGGTCCTTCGGCGAGCCTATGCTCTGGTAGGCCAGGCGCACGTCGCCCAGGTCCAGGGTGTCGGTGGGCACCCGTGGGTCGCAACGATCGCCGGCAAAGGCAGTGAGGGGCGCCAGGCACGACAGTGCCAGCGCCAAGAGAAACGCACGCATGTGAAAATCCGGAATGTAGAACCCCAGTGAAAGCCGATTCTGATGAATTTTCGTGCATCGCTCTGCCACACAACCGTGACACTTTGATGAAAGGCGCCGAGCGGTCGCCGCCAGCCTGACCGGCGTCATGGCACGGGCGCGGCCGGCCCGGCATGGTTCCAGGGAAGCAGCCGTTCGCCAAGGGGCGCCCATGAGCTATCCGATCCTGCTGGTCCTGCATCTGCTGGCCGCCATCGCCTTCGTCGGCACCGTGTTCTTCGAGGTGCTGATTCTCGAACGGGTGCGCCGCCATGTGCCGGCAGATGCCCTGCGCGCCGTGGAGCGCGCCCTCGGCCAGCGCCTGCGGCGGGTGATGCCCTGGGTGATCCTGACGCTCTTCGGCAGCGGCCTGGGCATGCTGAAGCTGCGCTACCTGCCGCTGCTGGCCCATCCGCTGGACTCGCCCTTCGCCACCCTGCTGAGCCTGAAGCTGCTGCTGGCCGCCAGCGTGCTCTGCCACTTCTTCTGCGCCATGTACCTGATGCACAGCGGCGGGATGACCGGACGGCGCTCGCGGATCATCCACTACAGCGTCTTCGCCCACGTCCTGGGCATAGTGCTGCTGGCCAAGGGCATGTTCTATCTGAGTTGGTAGATCGGCGGCGGCACGGGCGGGTCGACAGCCGGCCGCGCATGAGACAAACTCAATCCAGTTTCGGATGTAATCAAGTTTTACTCATGTTGGAAGCGGCGCCATGCTCGAGATTCGTCACCTGAAAACCCTCCACGCCCTGCGTGAAGCCGACAGTCTGGTGGAAGCCGCCGAACGCCTGCACCTGACCCAATCCGCCCTGTCCCACCAGTTCAAGGAACTGGAGGACCGCCTGGGCCTGTCGCTGTTCATCCGCAAGACCAAGCCGGTGCGCTTCACCAGCGCCGGCCTGCGCCTGCTGCAACTGGCCGACTCCCTGCTGCCGCAGCTGCGCACCGCCGAACGCGACCTGGCGCGCCTGGCCGGCGGCACCGCCGGGCGCCTGCACATGGCCATCGAGTGCCACAGCTGCTTCCAGTGGCTGATGCCGACCATCGACCAGTTCCGCGACGCCTGGCCGGAGGTGGAACTGGACCTGGCCTCGGGCTTCTCCTTCGCCCCGCTGCCGGCCCTGGCCCGCGGCGACCTCGACCTGGTGGTGACCTCCGACCCGGTGGACATCGCCGGCATCACCTACGTGCCGCTGTTCACCTACGAGGCGCTGCTGGCGGTGGACAACCACCACGCGCTGGCCGGCAAGCCCTACATAGTGCCGGAAGACGTGGCCAGCCAGACGCTGATCACCTACCCCATCGAGCGCGACCGCCTGGACATCTTCACCCGCTTCCTGGAGCCGGCCGACATCGAGCCGGCCCAGGTGCGCACCTCGGAACTGACGGTGATGATGATGCAGCTGGTGGCCTCCGGCCGCGGCGTGTGCAGCCTGCCCAACTGGGCGCTGCACGAATACAGCTCGCGCGGCTACGTGACGGCCAAGCGCCTGGGCGAGAAGGGTCTGTACTGCACGCTCTACGCGGCCATCCGCGCGGACATGCTGGACGCGCCCTTCATGCGCGATTTCCTGCTGACGGCCAAGGACACCTCCTTCGCCACCCTGGAGGGGGTCAGCGCGGCGAAGGGGTGAAATCGCGGGCAGCGCTTGCGCTGGCCCAAAGGGGAATAACCCAGCTGCCTTCTTGTTTGGGTGTAACGCGCCGCTCCGAGTCTGCGGAGATTTTTTGTTTCGCCCCCTCGGGCGAGTCCCTTTTGTCAAACGCCACAAAAGGAACCAAAAAGGCTTGCCCCGACATACGGGCCCGATGGAGCCGGGCTACCCTCGCGAATTCCCCCGCCACGGAGGCCCGCCCCGAGGGTACGTCCCTGTAGCCCATCGGGGCTCTCGCGACATCCATGTCGCATGACCTCCTGAGCGCCGGTTTCGCTCGGCCTTCTGAAGGGGCGTTTCGGAGTGCGCGGATGTTTCTCTGGAAGTCCCAAGAGCAAACGCGCTTTTGCTTTTCGTAGGAGCGAGCTTGCTCGCGAACCCTGGGCTCCCGCGTTCGCGGGAATGACGGGGTGGGGGTTAGGCGTTTCAGGATGACTCAGGATTCTCCGGCCACTCCGAACAGCCCCCTCTCCCGCTTGCGGGAGAGGGCTGGGGAGAGGGCGCTCTTTGTAGAGCCCCAACCCCTGCCGCAACCCCGTCGGAAATCCGTAGGGCGGATAACGCCTACGGCGTTATCCGCCGAATCGCGGGCAGGGCCCGCTCCTACACCTTTCCCGCCACCTCGGCGTGTTCCGCGTGCCATTGCGCGTCCCGTTCGGCGATCTTGGCGAAGGAGGGCCGCGCGGTGACTTTCGCGATGTAGCGCTCGATGGCCGGGGTCTTCGGCACTATGCCGAAGTGCGTGGTCCAGGCCAGCGCCGAGCCCCAGAGCACGTCCGCCGCGGTGAAGCGTTCGCCGAGCAGGTAGGGCCCCTTCTGCAGCTGCTCGTCGATGACCTTCATCACCGTCTCGAAATCGCCGTAGGGGCTGCGCGCCTGGGGCGCCGGCTCGCGGCCGAGGGAGCGGTCGGTCACCGCCGGTTCGAAGCTGGAGCCGTAGAACACCAGCCAGCGCAGGTAGGGCCCGCGCAGCGGGTCGCCGATGGCCGGCGCCAGTCCGGCTTCCGGGTACAGGTCCGCGAGGTAGATGTAGACGGCGCCCTGCTCGGTCACCAGCGCCTCGCCATGGCGGATGGCCGGGACCTTGCCCATCGGGTTGATCGCCAGGTAGGCCGGCTGGCGCTGCTCGCCGGCCTGCATGTTGAGCAGGTGCAGGTCGTAGTCGGCGCCCAGTTCCTCCAGCAGCGCCAGGGTGCCGGAGGAACGGGTTTGCGGGGAGTGGTAGAAGGTGATGCGACGGTCGCTCATGGTGCTTGCCTCTGCCAATGACGGGTCGGCCCAAAAGCATAGACCGCTCGCAGCGGAACGGCGCCATCGCCTGGCGCAGGTCCCCCACGTGGGCAAAACCGCCGGAAAGACTCAGCCGCGGACGATGCCGCGCCGGTACAGGGCCTCGATGGTCTCCGGCGCCAGGCCCAGCTCCGCGAGCACCTCGCGGGTATTCCCGCCCAGGGCCGGCGGCGCGCTGCGGTAGCTGGCCGGAGTGCGCGAGAGCTTCACCGGCGAGGCGATGCCGCGGTAGTCGCCCAGTTGCACCACCAGGCCACGGTGCGCGGTGTGCGGGTGCTCCACCACGCGGTCCACCGTGGCGATGGCGCCGCAGGGCACGCCCAGGCAGATCAGCCGTTCGGCCAGCTCGCGGCCGTCGTGCGTCGCCAGGTGGCCCTCCAGCGCCTGCTTGAGCGCTTCGCGGTTGACCGAGCGCTGGCCGTTGTCGGCGAAGCGTGGGTCTTCCAGCAATTCGCCGGCGCCCAGGTAGTCGCACAGCCTGGCGAACTGGCGGTCGTTGCCCACGGCGAGGAAGATCGGCTCGCCGCCGGTGCGGTAGCTGTCGTAGGGGGCGATGTTCGGGTGGGCGTTGCCGGTGCGCTGCGGCGTGCGCCCGGAGGCGAAATGGTTCGGCAGGTGCGGGTGCAGCAGCGAGATGCCGCAGTCGTACAGGGCGATGTCCACCGACTGCCCACGCCCGCTGCGTTCGCGCTCGTGCAGCGCCAGCAGGATGCCGGCCACGGCGTTCAGACCGGTGACCATGTCGACGATCGGCAGGCCGATGCGCAATGGCCCGCCCTCGGCCTCGCCGTTCACGCTCATCAGCCCGGCCATGGCCTGGATCGCCGCGTCGTAGCCGGGCAGCCCGCCCAGCGGGCCGTCGGCGCCGAAGCCGGACACCGCGCAGTGGATCAGCCGCGGGAAGCGCGGGCTGAGCACCTCGGCGTAGCCGATGCCCCAGCGCGCCAGGGTGCCGGGCTTGAAGTTCTCGATCAGCACGTCGGCGCCTTCCAGCAGTTGCAGCAGCAACTCGATGCCCTCGGGCCTGGACAGGTCGACGGCGATGCCCTTCTTGTTGCGGTTCACGCCGCGGAAATAGGAAGCCGTGTCGCCCTCGAAGGGCGGGCCCCAGCCGCGCGTCTCGTCGCCGCCCAGGGGCTCCAGCTTGATCACCTCCGCGCCGTGGTCGGCCAGGGCCTGGGAGCAGTAGGGGCCGCCCAGCACGCGGCTCAGGTCGATGACTTTCAGGCCACGCAGGGCACCGGTCTCGGGGTTCATGGCAACTCTCTCTTGTCGATTCTTGTCGGTTGCGGGAGGTCAGGCCGGCAGCAGTTGCATGGCTTCGTCCAGGCTCATCTCGCTTTCGTCGAGCAGCCGGGCCAGCAGCGGCCCCCCAGCTTGCAGGCCCAGCGGGTCGCGCGGCAGCAACTTGTGCTGCAGCACCAGGTGGGCCAGGGCCAGGCGCCGGCGGTCGCTGGCCTGGCGGCCGGCTTCCCAGGCCATGAAGATGGCGCTGGCGATGTGGTAGAGCACGCTGCCAGCCTGGCGCACCTGCTCGTCCTGGCGCGCCTCGGCCACGTCGGCCATGAGTGCCACGCTGCGCTCCAGCAGCGCCTCGAAGCGGGTGCGGCTGGCGTCCGGCAGGCCGCTCTCGGCCAGCAGGCCACGCAGGTACTGGTGCAGCGGCTCCAGGGCCTGTTCGCGGGTGACGGCGCGGGCGATGTCCAGCGC
The DNA here is from genome assembly GCF_001586155.1 of Pseudomonas citronellolis. NCBI lineage: Bacteria > Pseudomonadati > Pseudomonadota > Gammaproteobacteria > Pseudomonadales > Pseudomonadaceae > Pseudomonas > Pseudomonas citronellolis. The sequence continues at coordinate 2,355,028 of NZ_CP014158.1, read as the reverse complement.
GACTATGTTGCTGGTGCCTTCCCAGATGGAGCCCAGGTGGGCGTCGCGGACCAGGCGCGCATCGCTCCATTCCTCGATGTAGCCCACCCCGCCGCGCACTTCCATGGCGTCGCCGGTGACGCGCCGGGCATCGCGGCAGGCGCGGAACTTGATCAGCGGGGTGAGGATGCGCACGCACTTCTGCGCCGCGGCGTCGCCGGCGTCGGCGCGCGGCAGCAGGGTGGCGATCTGCATGAACGTGGAGCGCGCCTGCTCGGCCGGCAGCATCAGCTTCAGCAGCTGTTTCTGCATCAGCGGCATGTCGATCAGGTGCTTGCCGAAGGCACGGCGGTGGCGGGCGATGAACAGCGCCTCGCTCAGCGCCCGGCGCATCAGGCCGGCGGCGCGCACGCCGTTGGACAGGCGCGACATGTTGACCATGTCGGCCATCTGCTGGAAGCCGCGGCCGACCTCGCCGATCAGGTAGGCGGTGGCGCCTTCCAGGCAGATTTCGCCGCTGGCCATGGAGCGGCTGCCCAGCTTGTCCTTCAGGCGCAGGATGCGGTAGGCGTTGCGCGAGCCGTCCGGGCGGTGCTTGGGCAGCAGGAACAGGGTCACGCCCTTCATGCCCTCGGGTGCGCCCTCGGGGCGGGCCAGGACCATGGCCAGGTCGGCGTCGGGGTTGGAGCAGAACCACTTGTCGCCGTACAGCTTCCACTCCCCGTCCTCTTGCCGCGCCAGGGTGCGGGTGCGGGCGACGTCGGAGCCGGCGGCCTGCTCGGTCATGAACATGGCGCCCTGGAACAGCCTGTCGAAGTCCCGCGAGGCCAGCGACGGCAGGTAGCGCTCCACCAGCTCCGGCGCGCCGAACTTGCGCAGGGTGCGGGTCAGCGAGTCGGTCATGCTGACCGGGCAGCACAGGCCGAACTCGGCCTGCACGAACAAGTAGGTCAGCGCGTACTTCACCAGCGGCAGCGCGCCGTCCGGGCGGTGGCTCATGGAGGCCAGGCCCAGTTCCGAATAGGCCACGCGCTCCAGGGCGACGTAGTCCGGGTGCTTGCGGATGCTCTGCAGGTCCTCGCCGCGGCGGGTGCGCGGCGCCAGCTGCGGCGGGTTCCTGTCCGCCGACAGGGCCAGCACGTCCAGTTCGTCGCCGGCGCGGGCGCCGAGGCGTTCGAGGGTGTCGCGCCACTGCGCCAGCACCTCCGGCGGCAGGTACACCTCCAGCAGGTGCTGCAGCGAGGGGTCGCAGGCATACAGGTTGATGCCGCGGCTGTCGGGGATGTTCAGGGCGTCTTCGGGGCGGACTTCAGGCATGGCGGTCATGGCGCGTCTCCGGGTCTTGTTCTGGCACCGAGACTAGGAGCGCGTGACGATAAGTATCCAATACAATAAAAATCATCCACGATAAGAAAAACAAATCGTAGAAACCCGGGTGCCCTGCCATGGACCTCAAGCAACTGCGCTACTTCATCGCCGTCGCCGAGGAGCTGCATTTCGGCCGCGCCGCCGCGCGCCTGTTCATCTCCCAGCCGGCGCTGAGCTTCGACATCAAGAAGCTGGAGGAGCAACTGGGCATCCAGCTGCTGGTGCGCAACAACAAGTCGGTGAAGCTGACCAACGCCGGCCAGGTGCTGCTCGACGAGGCGCGCAGCCTGTTGCTGCAGGCCGAGAAGGTGAAGCGCCTGACGCTGCTCTCCGCCGAAGGCGCGGTGGGCCAGCTGCGCGTGGGCTTCGTCAACTCCATGCTCTACCGCGGCCTGCCGCGGGCCATGGCGCGCTTCGAGGCGGAGCAGCCGAGCATGGAAGTGGTGCTGATGGAGATGAACACCTCGGAACAGGCCCTGGCGCTGCAACGCGGGCAGATCGACATCGGCTTCGTGCACTGGGCCAGGCTGCCGGCCGGGATCGCCTCCGAATGCCTGGTCGCCGACCCCTTCCTCTGCTGCGTACCGGCCGGCCACCGCCTGGCCGGGCGGGCGCGCATCGACCTCGCCGAGCTGCGCGACGAGGGCTTCATCCTCTTCCCGCGCAGCCTGTCGCCGCACTACCACGACCTGATCATCGCCCGCTGCGTGGACGCCGGCTTCAGCCCGCACATCCGCCACGAGGCGCGGCTGTGGCAGACCATCGCGGCCATGGTCGGCCTGGGCATGGGCGTGGCCCTGCTGCCGCAGACGCTGTGCCTGGCCTGGAAGAACCAGGTGCGCTACCTGGAGATCGAGCAGAGCGGCGCGCGCTCGGAAATCCACGCCATCCTCGCCGCGCAGGACGCGCCCCATGCGGCCCAGGCCTTCCTGGCCACGCTCAAGGCCTGCCTGGACGAGGGCGTCGATACGCAATCGCTTATCGCACCATAAGATAAAAAAACTATTGATCCGCAGGGGCGCCGCATAGACTCCGAGCCAACCCGGGGCAACACCGACGCACGCCAGTCGCCACCCCGCGCCCTCCCCCGGAGGGCGCGCGCGGGGCCTGCGCGTCGGCGACCAGAACAACAACAATAAGCAGGACCCGCCCATGCCCAGCACGCCCTCCTCCGCAGACGCAGCGCTGCACCGCAAGGCCCGCAAAGCCGGCATCGCCTCCTTCATCGGCACCACCATCGAGTGGTACGACTTCTACATCTACGGCCTGGCCGCCGCCCTGGTGTTCGGCAAGGTGTTCTTCCCCACCGACATGGACCCGGGCCTGGCCACGCTGCTGTCCTTCGTCACCCTCTGGTCCGGCTTCGTCGCCCGCCCGCTGGGTGGCATCATCTTCGGCCACCTGGGCGACCGGATCGGGCGCAAGAACACCCTGGTGATCACCCTGATCATGATGGGCATCGCCACCACCTGCATCGGCCTGCTGCCGGTCTACGCGCAGATCGGCGTGTGGGCGCCCGTCGCCCTGGTGGCATTGCGGGTGATCCAGGGCGTCGCCGTGGGCGGCGAATGGGGCGGCGCCATCCTCATCGCCAGCGAAAGCGCGCCCAAGGGCAAGGGCATCCTCTACGCCGCCTTCGCCCAGCAGGGCTCGCCCACCGGCAACCTGCTGGCGACCCTGGTGTTCTTCGCCCTCAGCGCCCTGCCCATGCCGGACTTCATGCTCTGGGGCTGGCGCATCCCGTTCCTGATCTCCGCGGCGCTGGTGATCGTCGGCATGGTCATCCGCCTGAAGCTGGAAGAGTCCGAGGACATGAAGCGCCTGCTGCAGCAGAAGAAGACCGTGAAGCTGCCGCTGGTGGAGGTGCTGCGCGAGCACTGGCTGATCGTGCTGCTCGGCGCCGGGGTGCTGCCGATCATCCACGTCACCTACTTCAAGAGCACCTTCGCCCTGTCCTGGGCCACCAAGACCCTCGGCTACAGCCAGGGCACCTTCCTCAGCATCATCGTCATCGCCCTGGTGGTGCAGTTCTTCAGCCAGCCGTTCGGCGCGCTGCTGGCCTCGCGCATCGACATGCGCAAGGCGGCCTGCCTGATGGTGCTGCCGGAGTTCATCCTGATGCCGGCGATGTTCTTCGCCGTGGAAACCAACGTCTACTGGATAGCCGCCGTGGGCATGTGCCTGGCCACGGTGCCCCATGCGATGTTCTACGGCGCGGTGGGCGGCATCCTCGCCCGCGCCTTCCCCGCGCGGGTGCGCTACACCGGGCTGTCGCTGGCCTACCAGCTGTGCTCGCTGCTGGTGGGCGGCGGCACGCCGGTGCTGGCGCAGTGGATCCTCAACAGCACCGGCAGCATCGTCGGCGTGGCCATCGCCTCGGGGCTCTACGCCCTGGTCTCGCTGACCTGCACCCTGGCGCTGCTGCGCATCACCGGCTTCCGGGCCGGCGAGCTGTCCAGCGCCGAACGCGCCGACGCCCGCGAACTGGCCGCGGGCGCCGCGGCGGAGCCCGACGCACCCGAGCGCGGCCGGCCGTTGCCCGCCGGCCCGCACCCGGCCTGAGTCAGGCCTCCTCGAAGTGCATCTCCGGCGGCTGCTGACGGAAGCCGCCGGTGAGCACGGCCAGGTACAGCACCCCGGCGGTGAGCCAGGCCAGGCCCAGGTAGATGGCCAGGTGGTCAAGGCTGGCCATCAGCCAGAGGTCGGCGACCAGGCCGATCAGCGGGAAGGCCAGGAACAGCACCGCGCCGCGCAGGCCGCGTTCGCCGCGGGCAATCCAGTAGTGGAAGATCACCGACAGGTTGACCAGGCTGAAGGCCAGGAAGGCGCCGAAGTTGATGAACGAGGTGGAGGTGGTCACGTCCATCTCCAGCGCCAGCAGGGCCACCACGCCGCACAGCACGATGCTGCCCACCGGGGTGCCGAAGCGTTCGCTCAGGGTGCCGAAGAAGGCCTTGGGCAGCACGCCGTCGCGGCCCATGGCGAACAGCAGGCGCGAGGCGCTGGCCTGGGCCGACAGGCCGGAGGTGAACTGGCCGACGATCAGGCCGATGAGGAAGAGGCTGACGAAGAGGTCGCCGCCGATGTTGCGGGCGATCTCGTAGGCGGCCGAGTCGGCGTTCTGGAACTCGGTGGACGGGTGCGCGAGCTGCACGAAGTAGCTGGCGGCGATGAAGATGAAGCCGCCGATCAGGGTGATCAGCAGGATGGCGCGCGGGATGTTCTTGCGCGGCTCGTGGGTTTCCTCGGTCAGGGTGCTGACCGCGTCGAAGCCCAGGAACGAATAGCAGGCGATGGCCGCGCCGCTCATGATCAGCGGCAGTTGCACGCCTTCCTTGAAGAAGGGTTCCAGCGACCACAGCGGCTTGCTGGCGTCACCCAGCACGTAGTGCACCGCCAGCAGCACGAAGGCCGCCAGCACCAGGAACTGCACCAGCATCAGCACGCTGTTGACGTTCTTCGCCAGGCGCAGGCCGATGACGTTGATGCCGGTGGTCACGCCGATGAAGGCCAGCACCCACAGCGCCTGGGGCACCGCCGGGAAGGCCGAGTGCAGGTAGGCCGCGCCGATCAGCCAGATGGCCATGGGCAGGAACAGGTAGTCCAGCAGCACGCCCCAGCCGGCGAGGAAGCCCAGCTTGGGGCTGATGGACTTGCGCACGTAGGTGTAGGCCGAGCCGGCCACCGGGAAGGCGGCGGCCATGCGCCCGTAGCTGAGGGCGGTGAAGAGCATCGCCACCGAGGCCACGAGGTAGGCCGCGGGCACCACGCCGCCGGTGGTTTCGGCGAGGATGCCGAAGGTGCCGAGGACGATGATGGGGGTCATGTAGGCGATGCCGAACAGCACCACCGAACCCAGCGAGAGGGTGCGCTTGAGTCGAGCCATTGAGTGCTTACTCCGAGTTGTGTTTGTTATGGCAGAGTCGAAATCGACGCGTGCAAAGGCGCCTCCCCTCACCCGGGAGACGCAGGCGGGAGGGGCGCTCCCGCCGGTACTTCTTGGCTGGATCGTTGGCGCGGCCCTGCGCCTTCCGGGGCTCAGCCCGGAATCAGCAGCTCGCGCAGGCCGTCGGCGTGCTCGCGCGTCTCGCCGGGCAGCACGAAGCGGCGCTCGGCGATGTAGCTGTAGTCGCGGCGCGCCTGCTGCAGGCGCGCCAGGTCCAGTTCCACGCGCATCCGGCATTCCTCGCGGCCGGCCTCGCAGAGCAGTTGGCCGAAGGGGTCGACCACCGCGCTGCCGCCGGCGAACACCAGGCCGCCGTCGCCTTCGCCGACGCGGTTCACCATCACCGCGTAGGCCTGGTTCTCCATGGCCCGGCCGGTGATCGCGGTGCGGTGGGTGGGGCCGTAGGGGTCCATGTTGCCGTTGGTCACCAGGATCAGCTCGGCGCCCAGCTGGCCGAGGGCGCGGGCGCTTTCCGGGAACTCGATGTCGAAGCAGATCAGGATGCCCACCCGCACGCCCTTGAACAGCGCGGTGGCGTAGCGGTCGCCGGGGGTGAAGATGCCGCGGTCGGAGGCCCACAGGTGGGTCTTGCGGTACTTCAGGGCGATGCCCTCGGGGGTGACCAGCAGCGTGGTGTTGTAGAAGCGGCCGTCGTCGCCGGCCTCGGCGATGCCCACCACCACGGCGACGTCGCGCTCCCGCGCGGCCTGCTGCACGGCGCGCACGCTGGGGCCGTCCAGCGGCTCGGCCAGGCGGGCGACGTTGTCCTCGGTGGGGAAGCCCATCAGTTGGGTCTCGGGGAACACCACCAGGTCGGTATCCGCGGCGCAGGCGCGGATCGCCGCCAGGGTACGCCCGAGGTTGTAGGCGGTGTCGCCGTCGCGGCCGGCCAGTTGGACGAGTTCGACCTTCATTGCAGCTCCTGTCGTTCTTGTTGCGGGCTCGTTCGCCGCGCGGGGTGGATCGGCCATCCTGGCGGGAAACATGACCGCCCGGCGCAAAAGGGTCAGAATGCGCGCCGGGCCGGTGCAAGGCATTCACCGAGTATGCAGTTCGCCATCGCGCCCGGGTAATTACGCCCACGTGGTAACCCAACAGGGGTAGAGGCATGAACCTTACGCTGCAGGACATCGCCTGGCACCGCTCGGTCGGGCAACTGATCGAGACGCTGGACAAGCCCAACTTCTGGCTCGCCCTGGTGCGCCTGCTGAACGAGTATGTGCCATTCGACAGCTGGGTGGCGCTGCTCTTCAGCAACGGCCGCCCGCAGGTGTTCGCCGAATGCCCGGGCGAGGACGGCGGCCCCGACCCGCTGTTCCAGGACTACCTCAAGGGCCTGTACCTGCTCGATCCCTTCTACATCGCCAGCCGCGAGGCCCCGGGCAGCGGCCTGCTGCGCCTGGCCGACGTGGCCCCGGAATGCTTCGAGCAGACCGACTACTACCAGCGCTACTTCCGCCTCAACGTGGTGGCCGACGAGGTGCAGTTCAACGTGCAGCTCGACGCCGAGCGCACCCTGTGCCTGTCCCTGGGCAGCAAGGGCCGCTTCAGCGCCGAACAGGCCGCCCTGCTCGACCTGCTGCGCCCCTGGGTGGCCGGGCTGATGCGCCAGCGCATGGCCTTCGAACGCGAACTGCTGGAGCAGGCCACCCCACCGGCGCCGCGCTGGCAGAGCCGCCTGGAAGAAACCGTGGAACGCCTGGAAACCCCGCTGACCGCACGCGAGCTGGAAGTGGGCCGGCTGATGCTCAGCGGCTGCTCCAGCAAGGAGATAGCCCGCAAGCTGGCGATTTCGGCGGAGACGGTGAAGGTGCACCGCAAGCACATGTACAGCAAGCTGGGGATCAAGTCGCAGTCGGAGTTGTTTTCGTTGTTTCTGCAGGCGCAGGGGTAAGGGGCGTCGCCAGGCTTCGGTGCATAGGCCGGCGGCGGATAACCGCGAACGGTTATGCGCCCTACGAACTTGCCGGCTGACGCGGCGTTATCCACCCACGCCGATCGGCCCCCTCTCCCTCCGGGAGAGGGCTGGGGTGAGGGCAATGGACTTCGCCGACACTCCACTGCCAGCCCCGTACTCCGCTCCCCCACCCTAACCCTCCCCCGCAAGCGGGAAAGGGGACCGTTCGGCGTGAAGCGAAACCACCAAGCTCCCTGAAACCCTGTGCAGCCACTGGGCTCCCGCGTTCGCGGGAATGATGGGGATTGATAGGCGTTTCAGGCTGACTCCAAACTCTCCATCCACTCCGAACAGCCCCCTCTCCCTCCGGGAGAGGGCTGGGGTGAGGGCAATGGACTTCGCCGACACTCCACTGCCAGCCCCGTACTCCGTTCCCCCACCCTAACCCTCCCCCGCAAGCGGGAGAGGGGACCGTTCGGCGTGAAGCGAAACCACCCAGCTCCCTGACCCCCTGTGCAAGGCTCTGGCTTCCGGCGTTCGCGGGAGTGGCGTGGTGGAAGGATAACTCCGGATTCTCCATCCGCTCCGAACAGCCCCCTCTCCCTCCGGGAGAGGGCTGGGGTGAGGGCAATGGACTTCGCCGACACTCCACTGCCAGCCCCGTACTCCGCTCCCCCACCCTAACCCTCCCCCGCAAGCGGGAGAGGGGACCGTTCGGCGTGAAGCGCAATCACCCAGCTCCCTGCCCCCCTGTGCAAGGCTCTGGCTTCCGGCGTTCGCGGGAGTGGCGTGGTGAAAGGATAACTCCGGATTCTCCATCCGCTCCGAACAGCCCCCTCTCCCTTCAGGGAGAGGGTTGGGGAGAGGGCGCTCTTGAACCCAACACACCAAAACCACCAACCAGCCCCAATCGACCATCCCCCCAAACAGGTCCATGCTTGAACACAGGAGGACCACAACCATGACCCTCAGCGTCTTCGACATGTTCAAGCCCGGCGTCGGCCCGTCCAGCTCGCACACCGTCGGCCCCATGCGCGCCACCCGCGAGTTCGTCGAGCGCCTGCGCGCGGCCGACCTGCTGACCCGCGTAACGCGCGTGGAAGTGAACCTCTACGGCTCGCTCAGCGCCACCGGCAAGGGCCACGCCACCGACCGCGCCTGCCTGATCGGCCTGCTCGGCATCGACCCAGCGGACGCCGACCCCGCCGCCCTGGCGCCGCTGGTGGACGCCATCTTCGCCGAACACAGCCTGGCCCTGGACGGCGAGCACGTCATCGACTTCAGCCCCGGCCGCGACCTGGTGTTCCACGACGGCAGCCTGCCGGCCCACCCCAACGGCATGCGCCTGCGCGCCCTGGACGCCGCCGGCCACGTGCTGGCCGAGCGCACCTGCTACTCGGTGGGCGGCGGCTTCGTGGTCGACGAGGCCGACTTCAACACCGACCGCGCCCTGCCCGACAACCCCATGCCCTACCCCTTCCACAGCGCCGAGGAACTGCTGCGGCTGTGCCATGCCCATGGCTTCCGGCGCATCAGCGACCTGATGTGGGCCAACGAGCTGAGCCTGCGCAGCGAAGAACAGATCCACGCAGGCCTGGCGCACATCTGGGCGGAAATGCAGGCCTGCGTGCGCCGCGGCCTGGAGACCGAGGGCACCCTGCCCGGCGGCCTCAGGGTGCGCCGCCGCGCGCCCATGCTCTACCGCCGCCTGAACGAGGCCGGCAGCGGCAACCTGATCGCCAGCACCCTGGGCGCCATGGACTGGGTGGACCTCTGGGCCCTGGCGGTGAACGAGGAAAACGCCGCCGGCGGCCGCGTGGTGACGGCCCCCACCAACGGCGCGGCAGGTATAGTCCCGGCGGTGCTGCACTACTACGCCCACTACCAGGCCGACGCGCCCATGGACGCCATCGAGCGCTACCTGCTGACCGCCGCCGCCGTCGGCATCCTGTGCAAGCTCAACGCCTCCATCTCCGGCGCCGAGGTGGGCTGCCAGGGCGAGGTCGGCTCGGCCTGCGCCATGGCCGCGGCGGGCCTGGCCGAAGTGCTGGGCGGCAGCCTGGAACAGGTGGAGAACGCCGCAGAAATCGGCCTGGAACACAACCTCGGACTGACCTGCGACCCGGTCGCCGGGCTGGTCCAGGTGCCCTGCATCGAGCGCAACGCCATGGCCTCGCTCAAGGCCATCAACGCCGCCCAACTGGCCCTGCGCGGCGACGGCCAGCACCTGGTGTCGCTGGACAAGGCCATCGACACCCTGCGCGACACCGGCCGCGACATGATGGACAAGTACAAGGAGACCTCGAAGGGCGGCCTGGCGGTGAACGTGATCGCCTGCTGAGCACGACCGCCTGGTCGGAAATCGGACAAAACACCATTAACCATCTAGTTAATTAGCTTGCTAAGGGTATAATTCGCACTCCCACACTGCGAGATTCCCGGCATGAGACAAGCACAGCGCGCCTCTGGCGCCAGCACCTTCATTCTGGTCGGCCTGGGGGTGGTCATCGCCCTCCTCGGCCTCGCCCTGGCCGCCGGCGGCGCCCGCCTGGCCAGCCTGGGCGGTTCCTGGTACTTCCTCATCGGCGGCCTGGCCATGGCCCTGTCCGGCGTCCTGCTGGCGCTGCGCAAGCCGGCCGGCGCCTGGCTGTTCGCCGCCTTCCTGGCGGGCACCGCCCTCTGGGCCCTGGCCGACGCCGGGCTGGCTTTCTGGCCGCTGTTCTCGCGGCTGTTCATGTTCGGCGCCATCGGCCTGGCGGTGGCGCTGGTCTACCCCATGCTGGTGCGCGCCTCCGGCGGCGTCGGCGGGCGCGGCGCCTATGGCGTGGCCGCGGTGCTCGCCGTGCTGCTGGCGGTGGCCGCCGGCAACATGTTCGTCGCCCATCCCAGCGTCGCCCCCACAGGCGACGGCCCGGGGCTGACGCCGGTGGACCCGGCCCACGCGCAGAAGGACTGGGCCCACTACGGCAACACCGAGGGCGGCAGCCGCTTCGCCGCGCTGGACCAGATCAACCGCGGCAACGTCGACAAGCTCGAGGTGGCCTGGACCTACCACACCGGTGACGTGGCCGAGAGCGACGGCAACGGCGCCGAGGACCAGCTCACCCCGCTGCAGGTCGGCGACAAGGTGTTCATCTGCACCCCGCACAACGACCTGATCGCGCTGGACGCCGACACCGGCAAACAGCTGTGGAAGAACCAGATCAACGCGCAATCCAAGGTCTGGCAGCGCTGCCGCGGCCTGGCCTACTTCGACGCGACCAAGACCGTCGCCCAGCCCACCCAGCCCAACAGCACGCCGGTCACCGCCGTCAGCGTGCCGGCCGGCGCCAATTGCCAGCGCCGCCTGCTGACCAACACCATCGACGCCCGCCTGATCGCCGTGGACGCCGACACCGGCGCCTTCTGCCAGGGCTTCGGCAACGACGGCCAGGTGGACCTCAAAGCCGGCCTGGGCGACGTGCCCGACTCCTACTACCAGCTCAGCTCCGCGCCGCTGATGGCCGGCACCACCGTAGTGGTCGGCGGGCGCGTGGCGGACAACGTCCAGACCGACATGCCCGGCGGCGTGATCCGCGGCTTCGACGTCATCAGCGGGCAGATGCGCTGGGCCTTCGACCCGGGCAACCCGCAGGACAAGCAGGCCCCGGCGCCGGGCAGCACCTACGTGCGCAGCACCCCCAACAGCTGGGCGCCGATGTCCTACGACGCGGCGATGAACACCGTGTTCCTGCCCATGGGCAGCTCCTCCACCGACATCTACGGCGTGGAGCGCACCAAACTCGACCACACCTACGGCGCCTCGATCCTCGCCGTGGACGCCACCACCGGCGCCGAGAAGTGGGTGTTCCAGACCGTGCACAACGACCTCTGGGACTTCGACCTGCCCATGCAGCCGAGCCTGGTGGACTTCCCCGTGGCCGACGGCAAGCGCGTGCCGGCCGTGGTGATCGGCACCAAGGCCGGGCAGATCTACGTGCTCGACCGCGCCACCGGCAAGCCGCTGACCCAGGTCGACGAAGTGCCGGTGAAAGCCGCCAACATCCCCAACGAGCCCTACTCGCCGACGCAGCCCAAGTCGGTGGGCATGCCGCAGATAGGCGCGCAGACCCTCACCGAGTCGGACATGTGGGGCGCCACGCCCTATGACCAGCTGCTGTGCCGCATCGACTTCAAGAAGATGCGCTACGACGGCCTCTACACCGCGCCGGGCACCGACCTTTCGCTGAGCTTCCCCGGCTCCCTGGGCGGCATGAACTGGGGCAGCATCTCCACCGACCCGGTGCACGGCTTCATCTTCGTCAACGATATGCGCCTGGGCCTGTGGGTGCAGATGGTCCCCTCGGCCAACAAGGGCCAGGCCGCTTCCGGCGGCGAGGCGCTGAACACCGGCATGGGCGCGGTGCCGCTCAAGGGTACGCCCTACGCGGTGAACAAGAACCGCTTCCTCTCGGTGGCCGGCATCCCCTGCCAGGCGCCGCCCTTCGGCACCCTCAGCGCCATCGACCTGAAGACCCGCAAGGTCGCCTGGCAGGTGCCGGTGGGCACGGTCGAGGACACCGGCCCGCTGGGCATCCGCATGCACCTGCCGATCCCCATCGGCCTGCCGACCCTCGGCGGCACCCTGTCCACCCAGGGCGGCCTGGTGTTCATCGCCGGCACCCAGGACTTCTACCTGCGCGCCTACGACAGCGGCAACGGCAAGGAAATCTGGAAGGCCCGCCTGCCCGTGGGCAGCCAGGGCGGCCCGATGACCTACGTCTCGCCCAAGACCGGCAAGCAGTACATCGTGGTCACCGCCGGCGGCGCCCGCCAGTCGCCGGACCGCGGCGACTACGTGCTGGCCTACGCCCTGCCCTGAACCCCGCGCCCGCCCTCGGCGGGCGCCCTCTTCCGGCGCGGCCCAGGGCCGCGTCTCCCCTCATCCGGTAAGTGTTCCGTCATGCGATTCCCCTCCACTTCCCTGCGCCTGTTGCTGGGCGCCGCCTGCCTCACCCCGTCCCTGGCCCTGGCCGACGACCCGCTCGAACGCTCGACGCTGAGCGGCGACTGGGGCGGCCTGCGCCACGAACTGGACGACCAGGGCATCCGCTTCACCGGCGAATACAGCGGCGAGACTGTGTACAACGCCGACGGCGGCCTCAAGCGCTCGGCGCGCTACTCGCAGAACCTCAAGCTCGGCGTGCGCTTCGACCTGGGCAAGCTGTACGGCCTGGACAACGGCGGCCTGGTGCAACTGACCGTGAACGACCGCCGCGGCAACGACGGCTCCGGCGACCTGGTCGGCAACCGCCTGCCGGTGCAGGAAAACTACGGCGGCCTCTACACCCGCCTCACCGAACTGAGCTACGAGCGCAGCCTGTTCACCCCGGCACTGGACGTGAAGCTCGGCTACATGGCCATGGGCAACGACCTCGGCGGCCTGGACAGCGGCATCCTCTGCAACTTCATGAACGCCGGCTTCTGCGGCCATCCGCTGAACATGTCCGGCGGCAGCGGCTGGAGCAACTACCCCAACGCCCACCTGGGCGTGCGCCTGAAATACAGCTTCTCGCCGGCCTGGCAGCTGCGCGTGGCGGCCTTCAACGTCGACCCCGAGAGCAACGGCAACTCCAGCCGCGCCTGGCACCTCACGCCCAAGCACAGCACCGGCACCGTGGTGCCCATCGAACTGGTCTACAAGCGCCTCGACGAGCTGCCCGGCGAATACAAGCTGGGCTGGTACTACGACAGCTCCGACGCCCAGCGCATCGGCAGCGACGAGAAGGTCGCCGGACGCGGCGGCCACTACCTGCTGGCCGACCAGGCCGTGTGGCACGCGCCGGGTCGCCCGGGGCAAAGCCTGCACCTCTTCGGCCAGGCCTCGGTGGCCAGTTCGGCGGCCTCGCCCTTCACCAAGTGGTACAGCGCAGGCGTGGTGCTCTACCAGCCCTTCGCCGGCCGCCCGCGCGACACCCTCGCCCTGGGCTTCGGCCGCGCCGTGCCCAACCCGCGCAGCCGCGAAGTGCAGGAAGACAACGCCCTGGCCAACGGCCAAGCCTACCCCGAGCTGGACAACGCCGAACGCCTGGTCGAACTGAGCTACGGCTTCCAGGCCACGCCCTGGCTGCTGCTGCGCCCGGACGTGCAATACGTGATCGAGCCGGGCGTCTTCTCCGGGCAAAGCATCGACAACGCCCTGGTCTTCGGCCTGCAGGTCAAGGCCACGCTCTGAGCCGCAGCGCCGGCCGCTAGCGAACGGCGGCCGGCGCGCCAATATTGCAGTTCGCGCCACAAGCTTTCTCAGCGACAGAAAATATCGTTAGCTTGCTTTCTTTTTTCCCCGCTTCGGGCTAAGTTCGGCCTCGCAAGCCTTCCACAGCATAAGAATCCGCCCGCAACGCCCAGCCCATTGACCTCCGCCCGAGCGCAGCGGCGCAACGCCTGCCATGCTCAATGGCGGTCCGCTGCGCCATGCCGGCAGCCCACCCCGTGATCAAGCCCGACGACTGGAGATTCCATGAACCTGTCGCTGCTAAGCCGTTACGCCTTCTTCGCCGCTTGTGTGCTCTTCACCCTGTTCAGCCTGCCCTTCCTCGGGCACGACTGGGTCTGGCCCTTCACCCTGGTGACCCTCGCCCTCAGCCTGCTGGGCGTGTTCGACCTGCTGCAGGCGCCCCACGCCGTAAGGCGCAACTACCCCATCCTCGGCAACATCCGCTACCTGGTCGAAGGCATCCGCCCGGAAATCCGCCAGTACCTGCTCGAAGGCGACCGCGAGGCCCTGCCCTTCTCCCGCGCCCAGCGCGGCCTGGTGTACGCCCGCGCCAAGCAGGAAACCGCCGACAAACCCTTCGGCACCCTCATCGACGTCTACGAGTCCGGCTTCGAATTCATCGCCCACTCCATCCGCCCGGCGCCGCTGGCCGACCCCAGCACCTTCCGCGTGATGGTCGGCGGGCCCGAGTGCAAGCAGCCCTACTCCATCTCGGTGTTCAACATCTCCGCCATGAGCTTCGGCGCCCTCAGCGCCAACGCCATCCGCGCGCTGAACAAGGGCGCGCGCATGGGCAACTTCATCCACGACACCGGCGAAGGCAGCATCAGCCCCTACCACCGCGAGTACGGCGGCGACCTGACCTGGGAACTGGGCAGCGGCTACTTCGGCTGCCGCGGCGACGACGGCCGCTTCGACGCCGAGCGCTTCGCCGCCCAGGCCGCCAGCCCGCAGGTGAAGATGATCGAAATCAAGCTCAGCCAGGGCGCCAAGCCGGGCCACGGCGGCATCCTGCCGAAGGAGAAGCTCACCGCCGAGATCGCCGCCACCCGCGGTGTGCCCATGGGCCAGGACTGCGTGTCGCCCTCCAGCCACAGCGAATTCAGCACGCCCAAGGAACTGCTCGACTTCATCGTCCGCCTGCGCGAACTCTCCGGCGGCAAGCCGGTGGGCTTCAAGCTGTGCATCGGCCACCCCTGGGAATTCATGGGCATCGCCAAGGCCATGCACGAAACCGGCATCCTCCCCGACTTCATCGTGGTCGACGGCAAGGAAGGCGGCACCGGCGCCGCCCCGGTGGAATTCGTCGACCACATGGGCCTGCCCATGCGCGAAGGCCTGCTGTTCGTGCACAACACCCTGGTCGGCCTGAACCTGCGCGACAAGATCCGCGTCGGCGCCAGCGGCAAGGTGGTCAGCGCCTTCGACATCGCCAGCGTACTGGCCATGGGCGCCGACTGGGCCAACTCCGCCCGCGGCTTCATGTTCGCCATCGGCTGCATCCAGAGCCAGAGCTGCCACACCAACAAATGCCCCACCGGCGTAGCCACCCAGGACCCACTGCGCCAACGCGCCCTGGTAGTGCCGGACAAGGCCGAGCGCGTCTACAACTTCCACCGCAACACCCTCAAGACCCTGGCCGAAATGCTCGCCGCCGCCGGCCTGCGCCACCCCTCGGAAGTGGAAGCCAAACACCTGGTGCGCCGCGTGTCGTCCAGCGAAATCCGCCTGTTCGCCCACCTGCACTACTTCCTCAAGCCGGGCGAACTGCTCAGCGGCAATATCGAAGGGGAGTTCTACGAGCGCATGTGGCGCATGGCGCGCAGTGACAGCTTCGAGGCTAATGGGGCCTGATCTTAGTGTGAGCCTTCACCTTCGGCCGGTACCCGCTGCAATGGCGGGGCTGGTCGGGGTATACGACGAAGGTAAAGTCTGAAGGTCTATTCCTTGTCTGAGGGCAGGTCCGAGGGATAGCATCGGGCCATTACCTGCAAGGATGCTCGACGTGACTGGACCGCTACGCCTCTTCCTCTTCGCCATCGCGCTTGCTGGGCTTTCGCTCCAAGCACATGCCGGCAACAAGCCCTGCTCGGGTAGCAAGGGCGGGATTGCTCGTTGCGATGGCGATCTCTTTCTTTGCAATGACGGTTCGATCAGTGGGTCGAAGCGGAGTTGTTCGGCTGTTCTCGGTACGTCAGGCAGCGCCCGTAATCAGACCGGTCCGTCTCCGCAGCGCTTCTCGGGGGCCTCCAGCGAGTGTGGGTGTGGCTCCGGTAGTTTCTGTACGGGGCCTCGTGGTGGGGTTTATTGCCTGACGCCGGGTGGGCGGAAGAGTTATGTGAGGAAGTGAAACAACAGCCACTTTCGACCAACTAAAGACCTACCAATAAATAATTTAACATTTCCTTTTCTTATAAATTATAAAACAACACACTGGAGATCCACATGAGTAAAAGTTCAGAGAAGAACTGGTGGGAGTTCTATGGAATAAGGTATGCACAAGGAGCCGTAACCGGAGCAGCAATTGTATACCTACTACTCTCTCAAAACGAATCCCTAAAACGATTATTATTTCTTCCAGATGATCCAAAAGATTTTGGAATGGCGCATCTCACCCTGCTCGCCATATATGGACTAACATTCTGCTATATATCTAGCGCCCCAATACTCGTCTTACACGCCGGAAGAGGGCTGCTCTTTAAAAACGCTATAAACCCAACTCCATACAAGGGAATATTATCTCGCATGCTCGCCATGCTTGCGATACCAATTGGAATCCCGTTACTCCTTATGACTCTGAAAGTAATAGACAGCGTTGGCTTTGGAGCAATTTGTAGCTACGCCTGCATACTCTGCATGCAAGCATTAATTATCATCAATATATTTGGGTCAAAATGGGGAAAATCCCTGAAATATTACCAGGAAATAATTAAAAAGCGCCAAATCATCGACAACGCCGAATACATTGAATCGTATCGACACATGAGAGAGCATGGCAATTCTTTTCTTATTGTGATTTTTCAAATTTTTCTTTCCTTCCCCCTATACTCCATATGTTCATCAGGCTGGGAAACACCAAAACAAACAGTATACATACTCGCAACAATATTTTTCTGGATAACCCCTGCAGCTTTTATATGGGGTTATGCGACAAGAATCGAAAGTAATCTACAAAACCTATGATTAGAAAAAGGAGACAAAAAGGGACTGAGATAAAGAGAGGACAGATCACTTAAACAGACCAATACTTACCACAGAAAACTGCAGAGTAAAAAATAAATCTGCCTTTAGCCAGCCCTATGCCTTTAACACTAAGCTCACTCTAATTAGGGTGTTAAATATGGACAAGGAGCACTATGCGACACAAGAGGCTGGAAGATTACCCACATATGATTCTTACTTATAGCCGCCCAATAATGGAGATTATAGTTTGACCAAGAAAAGCCTTGCCGAGATTGCAGAAGACGTTGCCTATGAGCTGTTTGTTCCGGGTTACGTCAAGGTAATAAGATCAGCCATGTCTGACTCTCAAGGGGACATAAGAACGGCCGAGGCAAAAGGTATCATTGAACTTGAGATGGAGGCTGCGAAGCAAAAAATAATTATGGAGTTCCAAGCCCATCAAGCGCGCGTCTCGCAAGAAGTTGCTATCGCAGAGCGCATCTCTACCTCAAATGAGGTGGAGATCACGGAATACTATGATGCATCTGGAAAAGGACATGCGGGTTTGAGCGCAAACGAGGCATCTATTGCCGCGGGGGTAGGTGGTGAAGGGCGAAAAGTTACGCACCGCGTTATTAAATTTTCGGGGTTCTGCAAGTCTGATACAGAAGGTCGCGCAAGCTAACGATTCACTCAAGCCAAGACTGTTTTGCGTCGCGACTTAATTCAGGCATCACAAAGTCTGCATGACAAAGTAATCAGAATTATTTAAAAAAACCAACCCTAACCGTATAGGAGGTTTCAGAGTGGAAAAATAACTCCCCACCCGCTCAGTCCTCCTCGCCCACTTCTGAAACACGTGATAAAACTAGATTACGGATAAGCGCTCAATGAAAAACAAGAACCTCCTCCCCCTGTTCCCTCCGCAGCGCCACTGGCTTGGAAATGAGCAGGGCTGCCCACCCTTCGATGTACTGAACACGATGCTATATGGCATTGTGGCAGCTAACCCTAGCAACTCCGATAAACCGCAGGTCATTGGAAAGCTAATGCTAATTGGGCGCACCTACTCTGCCTCCGTGGAGCGCAGAAAGACCAAGGGACATGTTCAGGATGAAAGGCAAGCGCTTGAAGTCGTCATTGAGGCTGCAGAGGCCATTGCCAAGTCAAAATGTGCAGAGTTATTAGACACCATCGGAATGGACGACAAACTCACACATGACCGCTTACCGGAGGCCGCTGCTATCCATCTTGAGCTCTGCCAAGCATTGGCGGCCGCTAACAACCGCGAAAACAGCAGTCTCGCATCTAAATACCTACACTTTCATCGGCCAGCTTTTTTCCCCATTGTGGATTCGTATGTTCGTGAAGGTTGGTCGTGGGTTATGGACGACTTGGGCCATAGCTACAAAGGCTGGCGAGTCTTTGGAAAAGTCGATCGCTACAAGGACTGGTGTACATGTATCTTGGACCTACGCGATTTGATGGAGGAGAACCTTCATCACGCCATCAGTCTTCGGCAAATCGATAACTATTTGCTGTCCATAATGTCTCTAGATGGACAAGGAGGTTGGGGACTGCCACGTTTACCTGGCTAATATATACCAACAAAAAAGGAGACGAATTTATTTAAAATAATCCATATCCGCCCATACAGCCAGCTTTAGAATAGAAAATAAATCCGTCCTCTTTTTCTGATTTTAACCTAAAAAAAGAGGACAGATTCATTCAAAAAGCCTAATTCTAAAAACTTAGGCAGCTTCAGAGTAGAAAAATGAGTCTGTTCCTTTTTAAGCGTAAACCGCAATCAGGGAGGACACGACTACTCGATAGCCTCAAACGCCTCATGGTACTGAACAGTACCGGTCGGTAATTCACCAGCAAATACCTGCGCCTGGAAGTATTCCTGGGGCACTCCAGGCAATTCCAAAGCCGGATGAGCCTTGAAACCGAAGCGGCCATAGTAGCCAGGATCGCCCAGCACTACGCAGCCAATGCCACCGAGGCGTTGCAGCTCTGCCAGGGCCGCTTTCATCAAGGCCGAGCCAATGCCCTGGCCCTGACGATCCGGCCATACGGAGATCGGCCCGAGTCCGTACCAGCCACTTGCGCCAGACGAAATTCGAACCGGTGAGATGGCGACATGGCCGACGACCTCACCATCTTCTACCGCCACCAGGGAGACGGTGAGTTGCCCGCAGTGGCGCAGGGCGTTGACGATGAATTGCTCGGTACGGCTTGAGTGTGCTTCGTTTTCGAATGCCGCTGTGGTCAGCCGAGTGATGGTATCGATGTCTTCGGGCTGTTCGTTGCTGATGGTCACGCTCATGGCGATTTGCTCTCCAGTCCCTTGGTCGATGCGGCGGATTTATTGTTTTGCGCCAATGGCAGTGCAGATCAAGAACGCAGCACCACCGGGATCCGCTGGCGACGAAAACCGCATGTTACCGAGCCGCCACCTCGTGCGACAGCTGACAGCCGCGGCCCCTCCCTGGGCCGCGCTGCCCCTCCACGCCTCGACCAATGAAGCCTGGACTCAGAAGTCGTAACGCACGTTCATCATCAGGTTGCGCGGCGGCCCGTAGTGGCCATAGCTGCCGGAGAACCCCGCGTAGTACTTCTCGTCGAGCAGGTTGTTCAGGTTCAGTGTGGTCGAGAGATGGTCGGTGAGCCGGTAGCGCGCTATCAGGTTGACCACGGTGTAGTCGTCCTGCCCCACGCGGCTGTTGTAGCGGCTGAAGTACAGCAAGTTGCTGGAGTTCCAGCTGGCGCCGCCACCCAGGGTCAGGCGGTTCCAGTCGCCGGTCAGTATGAGGGTGAGCTTTTCGACGGTAGCGGTGGGCTGAAGATTGCCGTAAGGAGACGGTGGTTATCGGCCAGGAGCGGACAAGCCCTTTCGTGTGGCGTCTTCAGTGATCTATCTCAACACTGGCCAGGTTCGAATCCCGCAAAGTGCCTTTTTCACTCCCCTGGAGAACCCTCATGTTTCCCGAGTTCCGCGAAAAAATTTCTCGCCTCAAGACCGAGGATCCGCATTTTGCAAAGCTCTTCCATAGCCACAACGAGCTCGACCAGGAGATCAAGAACATGGAAGCGGGCATCACTCCCGCAACCCACGACACCATCGAGTCGCTGAAGAAGCAGAAGCTGCAGCTCAAGGATGATCTCTACGAAATTCTGCGCAAGAAAGATGGCTGCCAATGCGGACATGGCTGCGGCGGTTGACTAGCCCCGAGGCATAGATCCCGGCCTTCGATGCAAAGCCGTTGAATCAAGCCAACGATCACGAGCCCCGACTACCACAACGATTCACCGATGATGGAACCCCAGCTACTAGCTGGGGTTTCATCATTTCAGCCCCTGCCCTGCCTGCGGCACAACGTCGTTGAATTGATCCTGCCAAGGTCCCCTGACTCGTCTTCTTGGGGTACCAGGTCACCACGCAGTAGCCGAGCCACCGGTTGAATCCACAGCCGGAAGCAAACCTTTCATGTGTAGAAAATCGCCCCCTAAAAACCACTATGACAGAGCAGCCCAGTGCCTCCTGTTGCTCGAGTTTTCGCAGGCTCCAAAACTGGGTTCGTGGCTTTCTGGCTCGTTGATTTCGACACGTTGAGCGGCAGCTTTCGGCCAAAAGTGGACATTCGTCAGAGGCTCCAGAGATCGCCAAGGTGGCGAACTTCGTCTTGGACAAGATCTATGCGTCAGCACAATAAAAAGGAGGTTTACTCCCTTTTTACGAGCGGAAGACACCGCCATTGCCGTCAAACTTGACTAAGAGATCATGAATCCTGGCCATCTCATCAACAATTGGCTGGATCTCGTATCGCTCACCTAGCACTTGAAAAATGCCTTCCTTCAAGTAGTAAGCCCTGAAAATGTGATGAGGCACATCCGAGTTTTCAGGCTCAGGAAGAATGAGGCTAGGAAAGATGTATCCGACTATCCCGTCTTGAAGATAAAGATCAAGCCGCTCGTCAAAGTGTTCAATCGAATTTCTTAATGCCCTATTCATCAGGGGGCTGTCGTCCTTTACACCAAAGACCTTTGATAGATACTGTCCGCGATCCCTGTGAATGGTCTTCTTGTCCGTTCCCTTCACACCATCACGCGACGGGAAGAAGTATCGCGATATAGCTCCAGACTGGTTGACGACGTTCTGCAAGCAGTCCAGTAGTATGTCCTTCTTCTCTTGCGGATCAATCTCCCCATCTGAGATCTTCTGGATGATCTTTTCTGCAATGTTGCACGACTGGAAGGCAGAGGCCGTATTGAAGAGCATCGACTGAATGTAGAACGCCTGGTGCGGCGTCCAGATACTAAATGCCTCGTCCTCCATCCTTCCCCCCCTATTCATGTTCAAAATTTAGCAGTTCATATACCGAAGAATAGTGCCTAGAGAAGCGCCGCTGGGTCAATCAAAGTCTCCTTTGGGTCGGAAGCAGCCCCTCGCCAAAAGCAGTTATCGGTCACAAACAGTCTGGTAGATAGAGAGATTTACTTTTCTATCCTCGAATAACTCATCAGCTAACCACCGCGGCCCCTCCCTGGGCCGCTATCCCACTGAGCGCGGAACGAAACTTCACCCCCGCGCCAACACCGCCCTGACCGCCCCCAGCAACACCGCCTCAGCATCAGCCGGAGCACCCTGCGAACGCCAAGCCACATGCTGATCCGGCCGCACCAGCAGGCATCCCTCCTCGTCGATCTCCCGCAGCCGCGCCCAGTCGCCATAGCTGTCTTCGTAATCGAGACCGAGGCCGATACGGCGCACCGCCAGGTCGATACCCAGTTCGCGGGCCAGCGTCTCGGCAGCCCGGCACCAGGCATCGCCGCCGTGGCCGGTGAGCAGGGTCAGGCGGCCCTGGCCGCAGAGGTCGAGGGTGGAGAGCTTGCGCCCAGCGGTGTCGTGCAGCCAGGCGTGCGGCAGGTGGGCGCCGGGCCAGGTGGTGGGGTGGTAGTAGAGTTCGCGGTCGCGGGTGTAGGCCGGTTCTTCGCTGCCGTCGGCGAGTACCGCGCCGCTGCCATAGCGCTGCCCCAGTTCCACGCCGTGGCAGCTGAACTGGTAGTGCTGCAGCTGGATGGCCTTTTCCAGGGCGGCGCGGCGTTCGCGGCTCAGCGGGCTGTCGGCGCTCAGTTCGTGCAGGCTGTTCCAGCCCTCGGCCTCGCTTTGGCCCGGCTTGAAGCCCAGGGCGTTGGAGATCGGCAGCATGTTGCGCACGCTTTCCATGGCCCGGTCCACCACTTGGCGGCCGACGGGCTGGCGCTCGGCGGAGTAACTGTCCAGCAGCCCGGGGCCGGCCTGGCCCTTGAGCACCAGGGCCAGTTTCCAGGCCAGGTTGTAGGCGTCCTGCACCGAGGTGTTGGTGCCCAGGCCGTTGGCCGGCGGATGGCGGTGCACGGCGTCGCCGCAGCAGAACACCCGGCCCTCGGCATAGCGCTGGGCGACCACGTGGTTGATCTGCCACTTGCTGGTGGCCAGGATCTCCACCGGGATGTCGGCATCGCCGATCACCCGCCGCGCCCGCTCGATCACCGCGGCCTCGCCGAGGTCCGGCTCGCCCTGGGCGGGGTCGTACATGAACAGCATCACCCATTCGTTCCACGGGCGGACACAGATGAAGGTGCCGCTGCCAACCCAGTAGTCGTTGCCCGGCTGGACCATCCAGTAGAGTACGCCCGGACGGCTCTCGCAGTAGCGGCGCAGGTCGGCGCGCAGCCAGACGTTCACTGCGCAGCCCAGGCCCATCTCGCCTTCCAGGGGGATGCCGAGCAGTTCCATCACCCGGCTGCGGGCGCCGTCGGCGCCGATCATGTACTGGGCGCGCACGGTGAATTCACGCCCGGTACCACGGTCGAGGATGCGTGCGGTGACGCCCTCCCCGTCCTGGGTGAAGTCCAGCAGTTCGTTGTTGAAGCGCATCTCGCTGCCCGCGCGCAGGGCCTCGTTGGCGAGGATCGGCTCCATCAGGTGCTGGGGGATGTTGCACATGGCCGAGGGGCTGGCCAGCTCGTAGTCGGACTTGCGTTCGATGGCGTTGCCCCAGGTGAGCAGGCGGCCCAGTTCCCGGCCGCTGAAGCTGGTGGCCCAGACGTTGTTGGCCATCAGCTCGTGGGGGCTGGCGGCGGCCACCACCTGCGCCTCGACGCCCGCGTCGCGGAACACCTCCATCGTGCGCTGGTTGGTGATGTGCGCACGCGGGCTGTTGGCGGTCCAGCGGTACTTGTTGACCAGCAGGTTGCGGATGCCATAGCGCGACAGCAGCAGCGAAGCCGTCAGGCCGGAGGGGCCGCCGCCGACGATCAGCACGGGGACTTCGATGACGTGGGAGGTGTTTTGCGGGTTCATGAGCGTGACTCCGTACTCTTGTTCTTGAAATCGGAAAGGTGCCCGCCACGGCGGGCGCTCGGGCCTGGGCCCAATTCACGGAGCGCGGACAAGCCGAACCCGTGCCGCCTGCCCTGGCTGCCGGCAAATACGAAGGGAATGCGGACCGGGAGCGACGCGTGCCGGTCCCGGTGTCGAAGCTGAAACGGTCTGGGGGCGAGGCCTCCAGCGCTTTCGACGTAGCCGACGGCAGTCACGGTAATTCCGCAACGATGCTGCCGGTAGTCGCGCCAAATGGCCTTCAGCGTTCCATTTCGTGAACGCTGGACGGCGGCAAGTACGGGTGTATTCAAACGCACCCGCGCGTTGATCGTTGGAGACACGTGCAACAAGGGCAGGCATGTCCATGCAGTAGCCCCTTCTCCTCCCTGAAAGGCCCGACCTTGAGCCTCCGGACATGCGGTATTGCGAATCCTTCTCGTTCAAATGTAATATTATTACATTACATAAAGGAGACATCATGAAACCAGGCATCCACCCCGAATACCGCCCCGTGCTGTTCCACGACACGGCCGCCGACGTGTTCTACCTGATCCGCTCCACCGCGCAGACGGACAAGACCCACACCTACGTCGACGGCAACACCTACCCCTACATGACCCTGGACGTGTCCAGCGCCTCGCACCCGGTCTACACCGGCGAGCAGCGCAAGACCAAGGCCGAGGGCCGCGTGGCCGGCTTCAACAAGCGCTTTGCCGGGTTCGTCGGCAACAAGGGGGCGTGATGAAAGTCCTCGCCTCGCTGAAGAAGGCCAAGCTGCGCCACCGCGATTGCCAGGTGGTGAAACGGCGTGGCCGGCTGTACGTGATCTGCAAGTCCAACCCGCGCTTCAAGTGCGTGCAGGGCCGGCCGAAGCCGAAGGTCCGGCGTTGAACCCCTGCCGGCCAGCGCCCGCTGCAATGGCGGGGCTGGCCGCTCTCGCCGGCGCGCGGCAGTTGGTGTTCTCCAGCCAGTACGTGGTGTTCCTGTCCTCGGGCCAGCCCACGCCCGGCCCGTAGTCCGTGGCGACGCCGTTGCGATGGTCGGTGATGATTCCCTGCAGGATGTAGACAGTGCCCGGCCTGTCCTTGTGGCCGTGCCCCCGCCCGAGCACGCCGCCGGGCTCGATGGTCGTTTTCCGTCATCGAGAGGACGGGACACTGCGACATCACTCTCCCGCCGCTGTCGCTACTCCCAGCGCGACAGATAGACGATCGCGGCGGCGGCGGCCTCGTCGCAGATCGCCTCGCTGATGTGCCCTTGGGCCAGATAGCCGTATTTCATGCAGGCGAAGGCGATCTCCACCGACAGCGTCGCCGCGTCCGGCTGCTGCGGCAGGCCGGCGAGCACGCCCTGGGCCTGCAGGTAGCCACGCAGGAGGTTGCCGATCATCGCGTCCTTTTCCTCGTGGGCCTTGCGGTCGGTGGGGGTGAAGTTGCCGCGCATCAGCAACGCCGCGGCTGCCGGGTGGGTGTTGTAGTACTCGGCCACGCCGCGGACGATGCGGTGGATCGCGCCTTTCCAGCCCTCGTCCGCCAGCGGCTGCAGGTCGACTATCAGCGCACCGATGCGCTCCATCTGCAGCCGCGCCAGGTGGGCGAAGAGCACGTACTTGTCGGGAAAGAACTGGTAGATGCTCGCCCGCGGTACCCCCGACAGCTTGGAGATTTCAGGGATCGACGCCGCATCGGGCCCGACCTCCCCCAGCAACCGCTCCGCCGCCTCCAGCACCTTGGCGATGCGCGTCTGCGAACGCTCCTGCTGGGGCAGCCGGCCCGCCCTCTTACCCTTGGGTGACGGCAACGGCGCTTGCACATCCGGAAAATCAGACATATGTTATGTTCTTGAAAGTGACAAATGTCATCTTTATAGGTTTACCCACCCTCTCTTGTCCAGTGCGAGGACGTCGATGAGCTACGCAGAACAGACCCAATGGCAGGCGATCCAGGCCTTCCTGCCGCCCGAGTACCGCATCGACAGCACGAACGCGCCGCAGGAAGAATACTGGCCCTGGCGCGGCCACCAGGTGCATCTGGACCGCTATGCCAATCCTGCGGCTGCGGCCAGGGTCATCCTCTTCCACGGCGTCGGCACCAACGGCCGGCAGATGTCCACCATCGCCGGCTTGCCGTTGTTCCGGCAGGGGCTGGAAACCGTGGCCATCGACATGCCCGGCTACGGCGAAACGAAGGTCGCCGCCGGCGCGAAAGTCCGCTACGACACCTGGGTGGAGCTCGCCAGCGCCTTCATCGACCATGAGCGCTTCCGTGATCCCCGGCCGATCTTCCTCTACGGCCTGAGCGCGGGCGGCATGCTCACCTACCACGCCGCCGCGCTGAACGGGCACGTGTCCGGCATCATCGGCATGACCTTCCTCGACCAGCGCGTCCCGCGGGTGCGCGAACAGACCGCGCTCACCCCGCTGATGGGCCGACTGGGCGTTCCGATGATCCACGCCTTGGCGCGCACGCCACTGGCCGGACTGAAGATGCCGATGTGGCTGGCCAGCAAGATGCACACGCTGGTCAACGACCGCGCCGCGCTGAAGGCCTGCCTGAAGGACCCCACCTCGGCCGGCAACTGGGCCAGCCTGCGCTTCCTCAGCGCCTACATGGGCTATGTACCGGCCATCGAGCCGGAGGCCTTCGACGTGTGCCCGGTCCTGCTGACACAGCCAGCGGCCGACCGCTGGACCCCGCTCGCCCTCAGCCAACCCTTCCTGCAGCGCCTCGGCCGCGTCGAGGTGACGACCCGGATGCTGGACAACGCCGGGCACTATCCGCTGGAAGAGCCTGGCCTGGGGCAGATGAACGAAGCGATCGTGGCATTCGTGGAACGGACCCTCGCCAGGCAGGCAAGCGGGTTGCCTGCGGGGCGATGAGCGCCAGCGAACAGACGCCGAAGAACGGGTTCGGAGCCAGGCCGGAGTCGTGCGTACTTGAGTAGCTTCATGCATTCGCTCTTGTCTGGTTCGCCACCCAGGCCGCGATCCCAGGTAGGCTACGCCATTGCCGGCGCTCCTTGTCCCTTCGTGTTCTGCCAGTCACGACCGGCAGAGAACGGCCAGAAGTGAAAATGTGCGTTGTGTCCGAGCCCCGATCTGGTTCGGGGGCTCTGAGTCGCCAAATTCGACGATAGAACCCAGCCAAGAAGGAATCCGCCTCCATGGCCTCCCCAGACAAACAGAAGAAGCGTGCCCGACGGGCCAAAGCCAAGGCCAAGCAGAACCGCATGGCCAAATCGAAAGCCCATGACATCCATTCGCTTCTGACCGATCTGCTGGTCAACGATCCGTTCGAGGACTTCGATTTCGACCCGGACGCCTTCGACTTGGAGGACATCAAGGAGAACGGCTTCGACCCGGCATATTTCGACGATCTGTTCCAGGCCATGAGAGACGCAGAAGACATCAGCCTGCTCGCCATGTGCCTGGTGTTCCTGCAATACCCGGTGCTGCAGCTGGTGGTCGCCGAGGAGCCGGAAGAGGCTGCGACCGATTTCATCATGGGCCTGCTGATCGTCTATCGCGCGATCTTCCACGGCGAAGACGAAGACACGGCATTGACCTGGCTCGAAAGCGACGCCTTCCAGCGTGCCTATAACGAAGCGTCGGTGATCCTGCAGAAGAAGAGCGCAAGCGCTTAAAGGACATCGGCGATCCCCCCAGACAGGCCCGCACGCCGAGCCGACAGCCGCCCATTGAAGTGAGAATAATTATCAATTATTGTTCGCGACTTCCGGGTGGGGGGAGTCGGTTTGAGCAAGGATCAGATGGGGCTGTTGTACATGGAGCACAACAGCTGGCTGAAGGGTTGGCTGTACCGTCGCCTGGGCTGCACCAGCCAGGCGGCCGACCTGGCCCAGGACACCTTCCTGCGCCTGCTCCAGGCCCAGCGCAAGACCGGCGATGCCCTCGACCTGCAACGCCCGCGGGCCTACCTGGCCACGGTCGGTCGGCGCCTGGTGTACGACCACTTCCGCCGCCACTCCCTGGAACAGGCCTACCTCGATGTGCTCGCCCGCGTGCCCGAGGCCTTCGCGCTGTCCGCCGAGGACCTCTGGCTGATGCGCGAAACCCTGCAGCAGCTCGACGCCCTCCTCGACCGCTTCAAACCCATGGTGCGCAGCGTCTTCCTGCTGTCCCAGCTCGACGGCCTCACCTACGCCCAGATCGCCCAGCAGCTCGGCATCAGCGAACGCACCGTGAAGCGCCACATGGTCAGCGCCTTCGAGGCCTGCATCCTGTTCGAGGACGACCTGGGATGAGCGGCGACAATGGCGCGCCGATCCGCCCCGAAGTGGCCCGCCAGGCGGCGCACTGGCTGATGCGCCTGCACGAAGGCGCGGCGGACAACGGCCAGCAGCAGGCCTGCAGGCGCTGGCGCGCGGCCGACCCGGAACACGAGCGAGCCTGGCAGCGTGTGCAACGGGTGCAGGAACGCCTCGGCCTGCTGCCGCGCGACCTGGCCATGGGCACGCTCAACCGCGAACGGCGCCAGGCGATGAAAAAACTGCTGGTGCTGGCCGCGCTATTGCCGGTCGGCTACCTCGGCTACCGCCAGGCCCCGTGGACGCGCTGGACCGCGGACTACCAGACGGCCGTGGGCGAACGCCAGCACCTGCGCCTGGCCGACGGCAGCCTGCTGGACCTGAACACCGATACCGCCGTGGACCTCGACTTCAGCGACGAGCAACGCCTCATCCATCTGCTGCGCGGGGAAATCCTCGTCGAGAGCGGCGCGGACAGCCAAAGCCCGACGCATCGCCCCTTGCGCGTCGCCACCGAACAAGGCCTGCTGCAGGCGCTGGGCACGCGCTTCAGCGTCCGCCAGCTCGACGGCCTGACGCAACTGCAGGTACTGCAGGGCAAGGTGCTGGTCATGCCGCGGCAAGGCGACGGGCAGGTCGTCGAAGCGGGCAGCCAAGTGCTGTTCAGCGAACGGGCCGTGGAAAAGCCGCGCCCCGCCCAGGCAGACAGCCTGCTCTGGACCCAAGGCCAATTGGTGGCCGACGACATGCCGCTGGGCGACTTCCTCCGCGAACTGGGGCGCTATCGCAACGGCTGGCTGCGTTGCGACAACGAGGCGGCGCGCCTGCGCATCAGCGGCGGCTTCCAGCTGGACAACACCGACGCGATCCTCGCCGCCCTGCCCGCCACCCTGCCGGTGGATGTCAGCTACCGCACGCGTTACTGGATCAGCATCAGCAAGCGCTGAAAAATGTTGGCCTCTTTTTTCCCGCCATCAGTCCTTTGATGTGGAACTGCCACACACAAAGGACAACCCATTCATGACCTACCGCATCACCCCCGCCTCCACAACGCGGCGCGCCGCCCCCGGCCAGCGCCTGGCGCAACCCCGCCGCTTGCTCGCGCTCAGCGCGCTGGCCATGGCCCTGCAGTCGGCGATGCCGCCGGCCCAGGCCGCGCCGGAAGCCGCCGGGCACACCTACAGCATCCAGGCCGGCAGCCTCGGCCAGGCGCTGAGCCGCTTCGCCGCCCAGGCGCAGATCACCGTGCAATTCTCCCCGGACCTGACCCAGGGCCTGAACTCCAGCGGGCTGCGCGGCCACTACAGCGTCGAAGAAGGTCTCGCCGCCCTGCTGCGCGGCACTGGTCTGCAAGCGGTGTTCCGCGGCGATGGCGTCTACGGCCTGGTGCGCAACCCCAATGCGGCGCTGGCGCTGGACGACACCCTGGTGGTCGGCCAGTCTCTGGACGGCATGACCGAGGGCACCGGCTCGTATACCACCGGTGCCGCCAACATCGGCGGCAAGAGCGCCCGGGCGCTGAAGGACATTCCGCAGTCCATTTCAATCATCACCCGCCAGCGCATGGAGGACCAGGGCATCACCACCATCGGCGAAGCGCTCGACCAGACCACCGGCATTACCCTGGTCGGCGGCAACGACGCCAACACCAAGATCCTTTCGCGCGGCTTCGCCCTGACCAACGTGCAGGTCGATGGCGGCACACCCGGCTTCCGCGAGCAGACCTATGATTCCCTGGCCGACACCACCGCCTACGACCACATCGAGGTACTGCGCGGCTCCGACGGCCTGTTTGGCGGCACCGGGGAGCCTTCCGGGGTGATCAACCTGGTGCGCAAGCGCGCGTTGCCCCATGCCCAGACCCAGGTCAACCTGTCCGCCGGCAGCTGGGACAACTACCGCAGCGAAGTCGACGTCACCGGGCCGCTGGCCTTTGACGGCGCCCTGCGCGGACGCTTCGCCGCCTCCCAGGAGAACAAACGCTACTTCTACAGCGGCGCCAACAGTGACAAGCATGTCCTGTTCGGCGTGCTCGAAGCCGACGTCACCCCCGACACCCTAGTCAGCGTCGGCGGCACCTACGAATGGCGCGACATGGACGGCTACTGGGAAAACGGCTTGCCACGCTTCACCACCGGCGACCCGCTGGGTCTGTCGCGCAGCACTACCCTGGCAGCGGACTGGTCGAGCAATAACTACGAGCGCAAGGAAGGCTTCCTCAAGGTCGAGCACAGCTTCGACGAGAACTGGAAGGTCAACTCCAGCTTCACCCGCAGCCGCTACGACACCGAGCAGGACATGGGTGCAGTGAGCGGCCCGGTCAATCCCGACACCCTCGAAGGCGCAACCTTCCAGCGCATTGTGCGCAACTACTCCATCGACCAGGACCTGTTCGACGCCAACCTGCAAGGCGCCTTCAGCGCCTTCGGCCGCCGTCACGAAGTCCTGATGGGCGTCGATTACTCGGACATCCAGCGCAGCTATGCCGACCACAGCGAGTGGGCGTCACGGCAACCGGTGGACGTGTTCTCCACCGACATCGGCTCATTGCCCAAGCCAGCCAGTCCGGATCTGTACTACGAGTACCCGGACTGGAACCTGCGCAAGAGCGGCGCGTACGGCACCCTTCGCCTGGAGTTGGCCGATCCGCTCAAGCTGATCGTCGGCGCACGCTACTCCGACTACTCCAACACCATCCACGCCGTGGTGCCTTCCTTCGGCACCGACAGCAAGGATGGCGGCCGCGACAGCGGCATCGTCACGCCCTTCGGCGGGCTAGTGTATTCCGTCACGCCCGAGTGGTCGCTCTACACCAGCTATGCGCAGATCTACAAACCGCAGCCGGAAATCCTTGGAGCGGACCTCAAGCCGCTCAAGGCCATTACCGGCGACACCTATGAGATGGGCGTGAAGGGAGAGCTGTTCGGCGGGCAGTTGAACCTGTCCTCGGCGATCTACTACACCAGGCAGGAGAACAACGCGATCCAGTTGTACTACGAGGACACTCCGACCAACGCCTGCTGCTATGTAGCCGGCGGCAAGATGATCAGCAAAGGTTTCGACACGGAAATCTCCGGCGAACTGGCGCCGGGCTGGCAGCTCACCGCCGGATACACCTTCAACCTCAACGAGCAGCGCAAGACTGGCGACGATACCGCCGTAGGCAAACCTATCAGCACACAGACGCCCAAGCATCTGTTCAAGTTCTTCACCACCTACCAGCTGCCCGGCGAATTGGAGCGCTGGAAGGTCGGCACCGGCGCTACTATTCAGAGCAGCAACTACGTCAGCGGTGAAGTGCAGCGCCGCCTGGAAGACGGATCACTGAGCCCCAGCATCAACAGCTTCGAGTACACCCAGGCCGGCTACGCACTGTGGAATGCGCTGGTGGAATACCGCATCGACGAGCACTGGACCGCCGCTCTCAACGGCAACAACCTGTTCGACAAGAAGTACTACCAGACCGTGGCCAGCAGCGACTACGGCAACTGGTATGGCTCACCGCGCAACTTCATGGTGACCCTGAGAGGCAAGTTCTGAAAACTATAAAGTTTCCAGCAACTCGTTGGGGCGATGCCAATCCAATTCTGAACTGGTGCTAGCGCAAAATCGCCAATGTGCATTGCCGTCCGAATAACCGACGGCGATGACACCGGGCGGCTGGCCTGGCTTGATGGCTGATGGTTTTGAAGTCCGGCGCCAGCCGTCCAGTCAGCCACATCAGTTCAAGGTTGCGCTGGCATTCGCGCTCCAGGCGACGACTGGACCGGATGTGGTTGAGGTAACCGTAGATGTAAACCTTCAACAGTACAGCGGGGTGATAGGACGGTCGCCCAGTTACGGCAGGAGAGGACGACGTTTTCACCCAGCCTGGGTCGGAAGCTGCCAGTGACCATTGCCCATCTCCATGAACAACCGTCCTCCATCGAGCAGAAGCGAACTTCCGTTCCCGTGCCTGTGAAAGGCGCCTCACAATGCGAGGCGCCTGAAGAGGCAGAGGTCAGAACGAGCCCTGCAGCGTGACCATGAAGTTACGCGGCTCGCCGTAGAAGTTGCCCCAGGAAATGGCCCCCACGCTCTGGTAGTACTTCTTGTCGAACAGGTTGTTGCCGTTGAGGGCGACCGACCAGTGGTCGTCGATGCGGTAGCCCAGGCGGCCGCTCCAGATGGCGTAGCCGGACTGCACCGACTTCACGCTGGACGACGTGGCAGAGGTGTCGCTCTGCGTCGTGACGCCGGCGCCCACGCTCCACCGATCCAGCTCGCCGGCCAGTTGGTAGTCGGCCCAGGCGCGGAACAGGTGGCGCGGGAAATAGGTGACCGCGAAGGCCGTTTCCTGCGGGTTGTCGTCCGCGCTCTCGAGGTATTTGGTCTGGGTGTAGGTATAACCGGCCAGCACCTGCAGCCTGTCGATCACCTCGCCGCTGATTTCCGCTTCGAAGCCCTGCGCCCGTACCTTGCCCGCGTCGCTGTAGCAGTAGCCGTCCGAAGAGCCGGGGCAGGCGCTGTCGTAGTTCGCCTCGGCCCGGTGCTCTTCGATCGTGCGGAAGAGGTTGAAGGCGGTGTTGACGCGGCCGTCCATCAGCTCACCCTTGATCCCGACTTCGTAGCTGCCGCCGGTCTTGGGCTGCAGCGGGCTGCCGGATTCGTCGGTGTAGGTGCTCTGGGGCTGGAAGATATCCGCGTAGCTGGTGTACACGGACCATTCCTCGTTCAGATCGTAGATGAGCGCCGCGAAGGGCGTGACCTGGCCGTTCTCCTGGCTCTTGTCGTGCTGCCAGTAGTCCCAGGCCTGGGTGTAGGAGTCGCGGTCGTTGCGGTACCAACTGACGCGGGAGCCGAGGACGAAGGTCAGAGGCTCGGCCAGCTTCAGCCGAAGCGTGGCGTAGGTGCCGAACTGCCGGGTGTCGGACTCGGTGGGAACCGGGCCGCCCCGGTAAGAGTTGGAGGCGTAGAAGCTGTCCGCCGGCTCGGGCATGTGCGGGTTGGGGTTGAAGGGGTCCTGGGAGATGCCGAGCAGCCCGGTCATGTTGATCAGCGCCCAATGGTCATGGGTCTTCGCGCGGCTGGCGTTGGCGCCGACGATCAGCTCGTGCTGCAGGCCGAAGGCATCGAATTTTCCGTCCAGGTAGGCATCGAAGCCGTAGTCGGTCTGGTCGTAGTCGAACAGCCCGGAGTAGACCGAGGAAGGCGCCGTGGTCGCGCCCGGGGTAACGCCGCCCGGCGTCTCGGACAGGGCGTACTTGATGTCCTGGTCGTTGTGCGTCCAGACACCGGCGAACTTGAAGGCCCAGTCCTCGTTCAGTTGGTGGGACAGGTCGGCGAAGACGGTGGTGCGCTCGCTGTCCCAGCTGTTCCAGGACGCCCCCAGGCAGGTCGAGCGGCTGAGCTTCAGGTCCGAGCCGTCGCTGTAGCGCGGCAGGCCGTGCCAGCAGGGCCTGGCGTCTAGCCGCTCGTAGGCGACGCCCAGCCCGACGGTGGTGTCCGGCGTCACGTCGTAGTCCAGGGCGCCGTAGAGGACCTGGTCCTTGCGCTTGCCCAGGTCGTAGAAATACTGCCGGTCCTGCAGCGCCACCACGGTGCGCCCGCGCAGCGTGCCGGACTCGTTGAGCGGGCCGCCGCTGTCCACCTGGCCGCGGTAGTTGTCCCATGAGCCCGCCGAGAGCGTCAGGTGGGTGGCCGGCGTGCTCTGGCCACGCTTGCGCACGAAGTTGACCCCGCCGGTGGAGCTGCCCGAGCCCTTCATCATGCCCGCCGCCCCCTTGAGCACCTCGACGCGGTCGTAGAAGGCCATGTCGCCGGAGAAGCTGTTGGCCTGGACGTATTCGCCGCCGACATCCAGCGGCACGCCGTCGTACTGGTACTGCCCCTGCATCATGAAGCCGCGGGAGTAGAAGTACTTGCCGCCCATGGGCGACTCGTACACGGTGATGCCCGGGGTCTTCTCCATGGCCTGGTCGATGGTGGTGATGTTGCGGTCATCCATGTACTGGCGGGTCAGGACGGTCACCGCCTGCGGCGTTTCACGCAGCGTATGCGCGCCCTTGCCGATGGTCACCGCGCGGGCCGAATAGGACTGGGTGCCCTCGGTGGTCGGGTCGAGCTGCTGGCTGGAGACGGTCGTGGCGCCCATCTCCAGCACCGCGCCGGACTGCGGCGCGGGCACCAGGCCGTAACCGCCGTTGCCCAGGCGACGCACGCTCAGCCGCGTGCCGGAAAGGATGCGGGCGAAGCCGTCGTCGATGCCGTACTCGCCGTTGAGCCCGGCGCTGCGCTTGCCTTCGGTCAGCCCGGCGTTCACCGAGATCGGAATGCCCGCGCGCCGGCCGAACTCGCCCAGCACCTGGTCCAGCGGGCCGGCGGGGATGGCGTATTGCTGGGTCCGCGTGGCCGTGGATTCGGCCTGCGCCGGCAAGGCCGGCAGCAGGGCGAGCGCGGAACAGGAGAGCATGGCCAAACCGAGCGATTGGCGCAGAGCGCGAGCGATGGGGTGAAGCGTCATGGGCAGAGGGTCCGTTTCTCGTTGTGGGCCCGCGTGTGCGAGCAGGGATTTCTCCCTAGGCCAAGCGAGAAACGAAAACCTGCCACTTTTCTGAGAATTATTTTCATCGCCACGCTGGAGGGGCTATCCGCCTCAGCGAGGGCCCACCGTCACCCAGTAGCGGGTACGCCGCTGGACCCTGACCGGCAGGCTGTCCGCCAGCATGGCCAGCACCTGGTCGGTGTCGCCCAGCGGGTAGGAACCGCTCAGGCGGATGTCCGCCACCGCCGGGTCGCAACGCAGCAGGCCGGGGCGATAGCGATCCAGCTCGGCGAGGAAGTCCGCCAGGCGCATGCGCTCGGCGATCAGGTAGCCATCGACCCAGGCGCCCTCGTTCACCTCCAGCGCCTGCGGCGTGCCCACGCCAGCCGCGCCGATGCGCGCCTGCCAGCCCGCCTCGATCACCGTCGGCGCACCGCCCGCCAGGGAACTGGCGGCGACGCGTCCCTGGGTGACCGCCAGGAAGGTGCCCTGCCCGTCGTTCTCCCGCCGGACGCGGAAGCGCGTCCCCAGGGGCTGCAGCACCGCCTCCTGGCTGATCACTCGGAACGGCCGCCCCGCGGCATCGCTGGCGGTGAGAATCTCGATTTCGCCATAGCGCAGGTGCAACTCGCGCGCGCTGTCGGTGTAACGCACATCGACTGCCGTGGCGGTATTGAGCCAGAGGCGCGTGCCATCGGGCAGCGTCCGCTGGCGGCGTTCACCGGTGCCGGTGTGGTAGTCGGCCATGGCGCCTTGCACCCAGTGGCTGTCGCGCCCCTGCCAGGCAAGCCCGCCGAGCAGGCCGAAGCCGACCAGCACCTTGAGCGCCTTGCGCCGGTCCAGCTCGCTGTAGTGGCGGCGCCCGGCCAGTTGCCGCGCCAGTGGGTCGGCCAGCGGGCCGGCGTGGCGCTGCAGGCTGAGCGGAATGCTGCTCAGGCGCTGCCAGGCGCGCTCATGCTCGCTGCTCGCCTCGCGCCAGTTCAGCAACTGGCGCTGCTCGGCATCACTCATGCAGCCCGACTGGGCCAGGGTGAACCAGGCGATGGCCTGGTCGCGGATGAGCGCGGGGATGGGACGGGAGTCGGTATCGCGGGACATGGCACTCACTCGAAGCGGCTGGCGTAGCAGGCAGCGAAGGCCTTGCCCATGGCCTTTTGCACCTGGTTGACGCTCAGGCCCAGGTGCGCGGCGATCTGCGGGTAGGTCAGGCCGTCGAGCTGCGACATCAGGAAGATCTCTCGCACCTGCGCCGCGAGGCCGTGCAGCAGTTCATCCACCTCCACCAGCGCTTCGATCAGCAGCAGGCGCTCTTCTTCGGAAGGCGCCACCCGCTCCGGGCGCGCGGCCAGCGCCTCCAGGTAGGCACGCTCCACTGCCTGGCGTCGCCAACGGTTGACCAGCAGGCTATTGGCGATGGTGGCGAGGTAGGCCAGCGGCTGGCGCAGGTCGGCAAGGGGGCTGCGCGAACGCATCACGCGCACGAAGGTGTCCTGAGCCAGGTCCTCGGCATCGGCATGCCCGCCCAGGCGACGCTGCAGCCAGCCCTTCAGCCAGCCGTGGTGGGCAATGTAGAGCCGTTCAACATCCCGTTCGAATGCCTGCTCGCGGTCCATGAACTTCCAGTCTTGTTAAACATGATAATCGTTCTCAACAATACTGGATTTGCCCTGCCCGGCGCAATTCTCCCGAGCACCTGGCGAATGCCGGACACCTGCGCTGGCCGGTGCCTAGCGCATTGCCGCCAGCTTGATGCCGAACCCCAGCAGGCAGGCCCCGGCCAGGCGCTCCAGCAGATTGGCGACGCGCGGATTGGCCCGCATGCGCTCGGCCAGTTTGTGGGTCAGCAGGACGGCCGCCAGGCCGTAGAGGAAGGTCACCACTGCCACGGTCACCGCCATGAAGGCGAAGGTCACCAGCCCCTGGTGCCTCACCGGGTCGATGAACAGCGGCAGGAAGGCCATGTAGAACACGATCGCCTTGGGGTTCAGCAGCGTGATCAGCATGGTCTGGCGCAGGTAATGGCCGCTTTGCATGCTGCTCTTGCGAGGTGCGCCGCCCGGCTTGCTCAACAGCATCCGCAGCCCCAGCCACGCCAGGTAGGCGGCGCCCAGCCATTGCACCGCGTGGAAGGCCGCGGGGTAAGTGGCCAGCAAGGTCGCCACGCCCGCCACCGCCATCCACAACAGCACCTGGTCGCCCAGGATCACCCCGCAGGTCGCCGCCAGCCCGGCCTTGATGCCGCCCTTGCCGGTGGCCGTGATCAGCGCGAAGTTACCCGGCCCGGGAATGGCCAGCAGAACGATGAACGCAACGAGGAACGCGCCGTAATCGGTCACTCCGAACATGGATGAATCTCCTTGGCCAGGCAGGGGCGCTGAAACGGCCCAGTCTATCACCGGTTTCAGAGGGCATCTGACCGCAAGGCCCCGTCGCAACCGTGGTTCGGCAGCAGGCCGTGCCACCGGGGCGTTCGGCGTGGCCGGTGAATCCCATCGCGGACGGGGAACGTAAGAGCCACTCGCCGATGCGCTCTTCGTAGGATGGGTTGAGCCTGCGAAACCCATTCTGCGGCGGCGATGGGTATCGCTTCGCTCCACCCATCCTACGGGCGTGGTAGGGGCAGGCTCTTGCCGGCAGCCTGCAGGAGCATGCGCTGCTCTTCGTAGGAGCGGGCCCTGCCCGCGATTCGCGCGCAGGGCGCGCTCCTACAGGGGAATGGCGCGGGTGGGGCTACGTAGGGGATCTCATCCGCGAACCGCGCCGATACCTCCGGCTATCGCGGACAAGGTCCGCTCGGGGGGAGGAATGCCGTGCTTCCCGGCTACCTTGTAGGAGCGGACTCTGTCCGCGATTCGGCGGATAACGCCATCTTTGGCGCGGCGGGCCTCAACGCCGGCTCAACGCCAGCCGCGCGGCGAACAGGACAAAGACCGTGCCCGTCGTCCTGTCCATCCACTTGATGACCTTTTCGCGACGCAACACCCCCGCCAGCGGCCGGGTCGCGCCGATGAGGACCAGCGACCAGAGCAGGCCGATCGCCACGTGGATGCCGACCAGGCCGAAGGTCCAGGCCACCAGGGGCTGGCCCTGCGGGATGAACTGGGGCAGGAACGAGACGTAGAAGACACCGACCTTGGGGTTCAGCAGGTTGCCCAGCATGCCCTTGAGGAACCAGTTGGTTTCCGCCCTGCCCTGGGTTTCGACCGGCGCCAGGCTATGCCGCGGCCGCAGCAGCAGGTTCAACCCGAGCCATGCCAGATAGGCGGCGCCGCAGTACTTCAGCGCGTTGAAGGCCAACTCGGACACGGCGATCAATGCGCCCAGCCCGAAAGCGACAGCGGCGCCCCAAAGCAGGCAGCCGGCGTTGATGCCCAGTGCGGCGCGCAGCCCTTCCCGCTTGCCTTCCACCGCGGCCGTTCTGAGCACCAGGGCGGTATCCAGGCCGGGAGTCAGCGCCAGCAATGTGGCAGCGAAGGTAAAGGCAAGCAGGCTGTCGGCGATGGACATGGGCATTCGGGACCTGGAGGTGGGGTGCGCGCACATTAGCACAGGCGCGCTGATGGCAAGCTGCACGCTCCGGGCTGCAAACCGTCACCCACGAAATCCCCCCGGAAATCGGCTATCGTCCCGAGGTCGCTCACATGACCGCAGGGACCGAACCCACATGCACATCGTCATCCCCGACGACTACCAACACGCCATCCAGACGCTCGACTGCTTCGCCCGCCTGGCCGGGCACGAGGTCAGCCTGATCCACGACCTGGGCCCGGCGTCGCCGGACGAACTGGCGACGCGGTTCGCCGACGCCGACGCCCTGGTGCTCACCCGCGAACGCACACGCATCGATGCCGCGCTGCTCGACAGGCTGCCGAAACTCAAGCTGATCAGCCAGACGGGCAAGGTCTCGGGCCATCTCGACCTCGACGCCTGCACCGAACGCGGCATCGTCGTGACCGAAGGCCGCGGCTCGCCCGTGGCGCCCGCCGAACTGGCCTGGGCGCTCATCCTCGATGCGCGTCGACAACTGGTACCGGCCATCGAAGCGTTCAAGGCGGGCCACTGGCAGGTCAATGTGGGCCAGGCACTGGCCGGGCAAACGCTGGGTATCTGGGGCTACGGCAAGATCGGCCGGCGCCTGGCGCGCTACGCCCAGGCGTTCGACATGCCGGTGCTGGTCTGGGGCAGCGAAGGCAGCCGGGCGGCCGCCACGGCCGACGGCCATCAGGCAGCGACCTCTCGCGAAGCCTTCTTCGCCGAAGCGGACATCCTCAGCCTCAACCTGCGCCTGTCCGAACGCACGCGCCATGGCGTCACCCTCGCCGACCTCACGCGGATGAAAAGCACCGCCCTGCTGGTGAACATCAGCCGCGCCGAGCTGATCGCCCCCGGCGCATTGCTCCAGGCCCTGGACGCCGGACGCCCCGGCTACGCAGCCGTGGACGTCTACGAACAGGAACCCCTGCTCGCCCCCGACAATCCCCTGCTGAACCACCCGCGCGCGCTCTGCACCCCGCACCTGGGGTACGTGGAGAAGAACGGCTATGAGCTGTACTTCGGCGATGCCTTCGACAATGTGCTGGCCTTCTTCGAAGGCAAGCCGAAGAACGTTGCGAACCCGCAGGCGCTGGCGGTGCGGCGTGGCGAGCAGGCTGGGAGCAACCGTCTCTAGAAAGCGTATTCCGCCCCCACGGTCAGGCTGCGCCCGTTGCCGCTGAGAAAGGTCGGCTGGCTGGCATCGGCGCGGTTGCGGATCACATAGCTGCTGGCATAGGTCTTGTCCGCCAGGTTGTCGCCCTGCACGTACACACTCAGGCCCTCGCGCGCCTTGTAGGCGGCCTTGAGGCCCCAGAGCGCGTAAGCGTCCTGATAGTTGTTGCGGGTGTTGGCGTGGTCGGTCGGGGTGTCCTGGGGCAGCCAGCGCAGGTTGGGCCCGACGCTCCACGGCCCGCGCCGGTAGAGCAGCTCGG
This sequence comes from Pseudomonas citronellolis, assembly GCF_001586155.1. NCBI lineage: Bacteria > Pseudomonadati > Pseudomonadota > Gammaproteobacteria > Pseudomonadales > Pseudomonadaceae > Pseudomonas > Pseudomonas citronellolis. The sequence continues at coordinate 2,316,294 of NZ_CP014158.1, read as the reverse complement.
CCGACCAGAGCTGGCGCGGCACGCCGGCGATCCGGTTGCCCTGGAACTCGCCGCCGCGGAAGCGGAAGTCGCTGAAGGTCCACGCCACCCGGTAGGCCAGGTCGCCGCCGATGCTGGATGCCGTCGGCAGCAAGCCGTTGAGCCCTGCTTCGACGCCGCGGTGGCGGGTGCGCGAGCCGTAGTTGTAGGTTCCCACCTTCACCCCGTAGGCGTCGCTGGTGGAGATCAGCTCGTCTTCCACGTCGCTCTGGTACAGCGTCAGGCTCCAGTCGGTGCGGGCGATGCGACCGGCGCCGCCGATCTCGTAGGTGGTAGCGCGCTGCACGTCGAGGTCGACCAGCTGCGCCTGCGCCGTCGCCGGGGCTGCGGGCGAGACTTCGGCGGAAACGATTTCCCAGAACGTCGGCGCTTCGTGGCTGCGGCTGATGTTGGCGTACCAGCGCAGGTCCGGGCTGGGCGTCCAGTTCAGGCCGATCTTCGGCGTGGCGAAGTTCCAGCCCTGGTCGAGATGGCCGGCGCCATCGCGCGAATCCGCATCGCGGCTGACGTCGCTCCACTTCACCTCGGTCACCAGGGTCCAGTCCGCCGCCAGGTTCCAGTCCAGGCCAAGCAGCAGATCGAGGTTGGAGGCCGTGAGGTCGAAGTTGCCGAAACGCTGCATGCGGCTTCCGTTCTGGGGGTTGTTGGCATACAGCTCGCGGGTCATGTCGCTGTAGGACCAACTGGCGCCCAGGCGGTAGCCGAACAGGCGCTGCTCGCCTTCGAGCAGCCATTGCGCACCGAGCGTGTCGCTGTCGGTCAGGGTGTGGCTGAGCGGATCGGTGAAATCGTCCTGGGTGTTCTGCCCGTAGATGCCGAAGCTCTGCTGCCAGCCCGCCCCGCTCCACTGCGTACGGTTGGCCAGCCGCAGTTGCTGGGTATCGCGGTGCGGGTCACGCTGGTAGACGTTGAGCAGGCGGTCCTGCGGCGTGTTGCCGTCGCCCAGCACGCTGCGCGGATCGTCCTTCAGGCGCGCCTTGGTGATGACGTTGGGAATCTCGAAAGTCAGGTCGCTGTAGGACAGGTAGCTGCGATTCTGTACGCCGTTGCCCAGGTCCAGGCCGAAGTTGCTCTGCATCAGGGTGCGATGGGAAGCGGAGTGGTGGCGATAGCCGTCGTACTCGTCGTGGCTGACGCTCACCCGTCCATCGTACCGCCCCTCATCCAGCCCGGCGGCAGCCTGCAGGCCCTGGCGGCCGAAGCTGCCGGCCTCCAGGCGGACGCGTCCGGCTTCGTCGGCGCCGGTCAGCGAGTTGAACTCCAGCTCGCCACCCAGCGCGGTGGCGCCGGGGCTGCCGGCGTTGGCGCCGCGACGGGCACTGATCCACGACGCATTACGCGGCTCCAGCAGGCCGATGATGAAGGAACCGTCGGCCTCATTGAGCGGCAGCCCGTCCTGCAGCAGCAGCACGCCGCGGTTGACCGGATTGCTCTGGATGCCCGAACCCCGGATGTTCAGGCGCGGCTGGTCGGTGCCGCCGAAGAAGTCCTGGATCACCAGGCCGGGCTGGTAGTCCAGCGCATCGCGCAGGGTCGCCAGGCGTGTCTCCTGTTGCGGCTCGGCGAGGTTGGTGCCGCCCGGTACGCGGGCCAGGCGCTGGCGCTCGGCCTGCGCGGACTGGCTGACCGGCGCGAGGCTTTTTTCGCTGATCTGCATCGGCTCCAGCTCGAGGCGGTCCTCCGCCGCCACCGCCAGTGGCAGCAGGCCGAGGGCCAGCAGGGGAAGTGAAAGTTTCGAGGAAAAATGGCGTTTGGGGGAAGGACAACGACTCATGACAAGCTCCGTCTGCACGAAATCTGGCTTACCAGCTCAGGTAGAACATGCCCTTGGCCAGCAGCACGATGCCGACCATGTGGCTGAAGACGCTCAGGTGGATTCGGCGGAAATACGTCGAATTCATGCGCCCGCTGTGGAGCAGGAACATGGCGCTGAAGAAGTGCCCGAGCACGCTCAGGGCGAGCAGGATCTTCAGGCTCAGCAAGGTGCCGAAGGACGATGCCAGCGGGTCCGCCAGCAGCGGCAGGTAGCGCGTCCAGACCATGCCCAGGCCGGCGCCGAACAGCACCAGCAGCACCCAGGGCATCAGCCGCCGCGCACGCTTGCCGATGCCCTGCTCCACCTGGCGCATCACCGCGGCCGGCACGTGCTTGCGCACGCTTTCGAAGATCAGCACCTCGAAGAACACCGTGCCGACGAACATCAGCGCGGCGAACAGGTGCAGGGTCAGCAGGATGGGATAGATCATGACGCGGGTGCCTCCAGGGCCAGCAGGGTCTGATGCAGCACCGTCGCCGCCTGGTCGGCGGCGTATCCGGTGAGGTCGAAGGGCTGCAACGCGCCGTCGTTGACCAGCACGAAGCGCTCCACCAGGCCGATCAGCTCGGCCGGATGGTGGCTGACGCAGAGCAGCGCCGCGCCCGAGCTGGCGAGCCAGTCGCGGCAGAGATCGAGCAGGGATTCACGCAGGGCCGGGTCCAGCGCGCTGAATGGCTCGTCGAGCAGCAGCAGGTCCGGCTCGATCGAGAACGCGCGCGCCAGGGCAACGCGCTGGGCCATGCCGCCGGACAGTTGATGCGGCCAGGTGCGCTCGTGCCCGGCGAGGCCGACACGTTCCAGCCAGTGGCTGGCCATCCGCCGCGCAGCCGCACGCTCGAGGCCGCTCGCCCGCAGGGGGATTTCCAGGTTCTCCGCGACCCGGCACCAAGGCAGCAGGCGCGGCTCCTGGAAGGCCAGCACGGGATGGCGGAATCCATTCTCCACCCACCCCCGGCGGGGCTTCAGAAGGCCGGCAGCCAGGCGCAGCAGGCTGCTCTTGCCGGCGCCGCTGGGCCCGAGAATGCCGACCCGCTCGCCAGGCAGCAGGCGCAGGGAGGCATCGGCAAACACTCGACGCTCGCCCAGCGCCAGATCGACGCCGTGCCACTCAAGCATGGGCGGCCTCCTGCCAACGGCCCATGCGCCGCTGCAGCGGCTGCAACAGAAGAAACTCCAGCGCGGCGACCAGCAACAGGATCAGCAGCGTCCAGGCATACAGCCCGGCGCTATCGAAGGTGCTGCGCGCATTGGCCAGCGCGAAACCGGCGCCACTTTCCGCGCCCAGCACTTCGGCCATCACCACCAGGCGCACGCCGCCGCAGGTGGCGATCAACAGCGCCGCGCCCAGCGGCGCGGTGAGTGACGGGATATAGAGCCGCCGCAGCTTCTGCCAGGGGCTGAAGCGGTAGACCCGCGCCATCTCCAGCAGGCCGCGGTCGACCATCTGCATGCCCTTGACGGTGTTCACGTACATGCCCGGCGCCAGCATCAGCACACTGATCAGCACCACCATGGCCGACCCGAGCCCGACCCAGAGCATCGCCAGCACCACGACCACCACCGGCGGTACCGACATCAGCAGCCAGCGCAGCGGCTCCAGCAGACCGCGCACACGGGCATCGAGCCCGGCCAACAGCCCCAGGCAGAAGCCCAGCAGGCAGCCCAGGCCGACGCCCAGGACGATACGCAGCAGACTGGCGCCGGCGTTGAGGCGAAAGTCGGCCTCGAAAGGCAGGCGGACCATGGCTTGCAGCGTCTGCCATGGCGTTGCCATGAGCAGCGGGCCCAGGCGCAGCGCCAGCAGTTGCCAGCCCACCAGCAGAAGCGCGCCGCCCAGCAAGGCCCAGCGTCGGGAAGTCATGGGTCTCATCTCAAGGCCCATAGAAGCTGGCGGGCGGCAGGGCGCCCCCGATTGCCTGTGGATGGCGCTTGGCGATCAGCCCGAACAGCGCCTCCAGCGGCCCACGCGCCGCGCTGGCGGAAACACTCTCCAGGCGCGTGACGCGGATGGACGCTTCCAGCGCCTCCACCGGCAGGTGCGGCAGGTGCCGATGGACCAGCTCCGCGCAGGCCCGCGGGTGCGCGCTGCACCAACGGGCGGACTCGGCGTAGGCGGCATCCACCGCCCGCGCCAGTTCGCCGTCCTCGGCGCGCTGCGGGCTGCTCATCAGCCCTGCCTGAGGCAGTTCGGCCTGCTGCGGGAAGGCCTGCCGCCAGGCGCTCTCCAGGCTTTGCACGCGGTACAGCGGCGCCCCGCCCTGGCTGCGGTTGCGCCAAAGCAGCAGGGACACCGCCGGCTCCACCAGCAGGGCATGATCGGCGCGGCCTGCCAGCAACAGCGCCTGGGCGTCCTGGCCATCGCGGACCGGGCGCAGCGTCAGGTCCCTGCCCGGCTTCAGGCCGTGGCTGAGCAGCAGTTCATCGACCAGGATCGCCGGCAGGTCGCGCTGGAACGGCAGCACCACCTCCTTGCCGGCCAGGTCGGCGAAGCCCTTCACCTGGGGGTCGCGGCTCACCAGCCAGATGATTCCCCACACCGAGACGTTGAGCAGCCGCACGGGCTGCCCGCGCCCGGCCATCAGCGCCGGCAGGTTCACCGGGGCGGCGCTGTAGTCGAGTTCGTTCTTGGCCAGCAGCACGCGCAACTGGTCGGGGTTCTGCCAGAGGCGGAATTCGACGCGCTCGGCGTACTGTTGCAGAGCGCCGCTCTCCACCATGTGCAGCAACGGGAAGCTCACCACCGCGCCGGGGCCGCCCAGCCGCAGCACCGCTTCCCTGGCCGTACCGGCAGGCGCCTGCAGGCACGCGCCTGCCGCCAGAACGAAAGAAAGGAGCAGGCGGGGGAGCCTTCGATTGATTGACTTGCGAATAAGACTTATCTTCATTCGCAGATCATTGCAGCCCGCCCGCACGCCACGAATGACAAATGTTAAGTTCGCGCCAGACCGCAGCGAATGCCTGCGATTGCTGGGCGCCATCCCCCTCTTCGCCGACCTGCCGCAGGGCCTCATGGCCAGCCTGTGCGACTCGGCCAGTCTGCTGCGCGCCGAGGGCGGCAAACTGCTGTTCCGCGAAGGCGACCCGGCCGAGCACTTCCTGCTGGTGCGGCGTGGCTGCGTGGAAATGCTGCGCTTCACCTGCGACGGCGAAGAGCATGTCTTCCAGCTGTTCCGCGAAGGTCAGCTGATCGCCGAGGCGGCCATGTTCATGCCCCACGGCCGCTACCCGATGAACGCCCGCTGCCAGGGTAGCGGCGAATTCTTCCGCCTGAGCCGCAACGCGCTGCACAAGGCCTGCGAGGGCCATCCGCCATTGGCCATGCGCATGCTGGCAAGCCTCAGCCTGCGTCTCTATCGCCAGGTCAACGAGGTCGACTGGCTGACCGCCAGCTCCGCCTCCCAGCGCCTGGCCGCCTACCTGCTGGGCCTGCACCGTCGCCAGGGCGAAAGCCTGATGCTGCCGATCAGCCAGCGCCAACTCGCCACCCACCTGGGCATTCGCCCGGAATCCCTCAGCCGTCTGCTCTCCGACTGGCAACAGGCAGGGCGCATCCAGGGCCGCCTCCGGCAATGGCGGCTGTGCGACCTCACCTACCTGCAGAAATTGGCCAGTCCGGCGGTACGCTCTTTTTGAGGGGGGCGGCTTGTGCTCGCCTGCACCTGACATTGCCATGCGGCGAGGACCGTTCCTGGACGGCGCAAAGCCGTTCAATGGGCTCGCCCACGCCGGAACCTGACTGGGCCTGACGAATTCGAAACCGGTTCAAGGGGCCCGATTGTCCGGGCTGCCGCTCCTTCAGCCAGCGGACGTTGCGCCATGGCAAAAGCCTACGGCCAATGGTGGGCATCGCTACCTGCTATGATCCGCCCCATGACTCCCACACCCCAGTACCGGCCATGAGCAGTCCTCTCGACTCGCTGAATCAAATATCCGCTTTCGCCTGGCGCCTCGATCAGTTGATCTCTTCGGCGCTGCGGGGGCGCTTCAATCGGCCGCTCTCCGAGTTGGCTGCACTGGTCTCCATCCAGAACTGCCAGACCTTCAACATCGGCTGGCTGGCCAACGTCCTGGAACTGACGCATTCAGCCGCCGTTCGCTTGGTGGATCGCCTGGAAGCCGACGCATTGGTCGAAAGGCTTCCCAAGGACCAGAAGAAGCAAGTGGGGCTGAGGATCACGGCCAAAGGCCGGGATGTGGCCGCAGCCATTCTGCAGGTGCGTCAGGACACGGCCGGCAGTTTCCTTTCCGTGCTGTCCTCCGATCAGCTTTCCACACTGGCCGGGCTCTCGCGGGAGGTCATTGCGGGCAATGTCAGAAACGAACTGGACTCTTATCAGGTCTGCGCACTGTGCGACGAGTCAAGTTGCGGCAGCCTGTGCCCCAGGATCGAAGCAGCCTCGTGCCTTCCTGAAAGTCTGCGCCAACGCTAACTTGCAAATCGTCAGCCCCCCGAATCCATCTCGACGGGCATCGCCACCCTGCCGAACAGCCTTGCCGGCGTTTCCCGACACTATCGACTGCCGTCGGTGATCTCCCTCAGCCAATTTTCGTTCGTTTTTTACTGATTGACTCATATGCATGAGTCATACATGATAATTGCCACCCTGACACGATGCGTGCCTGCGCCGCCACTGACGCTGAGCTGACGCTGCCTGAGAGATAGAACAACAGAGGACCCGCGCATGAATCGCTACATTGCCCCCATTGAATTGGCCAAGGCGTACCGCACGCTCAACCATGGCCCTACCGTCCTGGTTGGCGGACGTCATGCCGGCGTCAGCAACGTGATGTCTGCATCCTGGGCAACAGCGTTGGACTATGACCCCGGCAAACTCACGGTGGTCTTGGCGAAGGGGGCTTTTACCCGCTCCCTGATCGAGCAAAGCGGCGTCTTCTCCATCCAGATCCCGACGGCTGCACAGGTTGAGCTGGTCTATCGCGTTGGCACGACCAGCCGGCACGGTGACGAGCACAAGCTCAAGCATGCTGGTGTCGAATTGTTCGAGCAGGACGGATGTGCAGTGCCACTTGTGTCGGGATGCTCTGCCTGGCTTGCCTGCCGGCTCATTCGCGAGCCACACATTCAGCACAACTACGACCTTTTCATCGGCGAGGTTTTCGCCGCCTGGTCCGACACGCGAGCCTTCGAAAATGGCCGATGGAAATTCGATCAGGCGGACGCGGCATGGCGCAGCCTGCACTACACGACAGGTGGCCAGTTCTACGTCACCGGCAAATCAGTACACGTGGATATCGAGGAAACCGTTTAGGGCTGCGGCGCATGGCTGATGCGCTACGGCTGGCCACGTGTCCAGGCGCCGGCATTCATGGCGCTGTGTTCGACCTGTCGGCTGCTGGCGGCGAGGATCAGGGATTGCTCCACCGAGCTCAGGCTCATGCCCAGGCGCTCGGCGATCTCCTGGTAGCCCAACCCCTCCAGCCGCGACAGCAGGAACGTGCTGCGTACCGGCCCGCTGCGGCAAGCAGCAATCAAAGCGATCGATAAGCAAAGGCGAGGCTACAGCTCACGACGGTAGGCTCCGGGCGCGATTGGCCCCTTGCCGTCAGCTGCAGAGGGGCGGCGCCGTGCCCGCCAGCGCAGGCACACCGCACGCGGACAAGCGAACGCCTTCGTTAAAGCGAACCGTCCATGGAGTGCTGCAAATCGTGCAGGGTCTACCTGGCCCCCTCCGCGTGTACCCATTCGACGCGATTGCGCCTCGATACCTTGCCCTAAAAGAAAGGGAACAGATTTATTTTTGCCACTCTAATTCTGTCCGGTCGGGTAGGTTTAGAGCAGTAGAAATAAATCTGGTCCCTTTTCTTGGTCCCTTTTCTTACCGTCACTCACGAATGGCTGCAATGGGACGATAACAGCGCTGAACGAACGGCAGCTTCCGACCATAGGCGGTCATCACGGTAGCTGTGCAAGACTTCAGCGAGGGTTCTGCAACAACTAAATCAGCCAGCCCATTGCTTGGTCGATGTATCAGGTGGCGACGACCTCGATTTTAAGATCATATCCACCGAGCTTATGTCCTCCCCAGCTTGCCTTCTTAACGATTATTTGTTTATCACCATGGGACTCGCGGTACGGTACACCAAATCGCAGTGCATCCTTAGCGGAGTCAGAAATATCAATCCCAAGGCTTTTTCGGACTAAAACTCCCGACAATACGAGGAGCCTCTCATTTGCTTGGCGCGCGCGGCTATTGTCGTTCACGTTCAGCTTGATTTTTAATACCTTTGCAATACCTTCGACACCCTCTACGTAGTATGCGAAATTATCGCAAAGTAGGTCATCTCCGATATCGTACATTTTCGAAGATGCACACCATTTATCGGCAAAGATAAGATTATAATATCCCGTTGAAACTCCCTCACTTAAAAGGAAGTCCTTTGCAAGGTATGGTGACCATCCTTGTGAGCCGAAAACTTCCGGCTTCATCTTTTCCAGATTTTTTAGCTTGCGCAAATGGACAAAGGTGCTTAATAGTTGTTTGTACGAAACCACCTCAACCCTGGCGATGTGATCTGCCCAACGCTGGATAGCGTCAAGCCTAAAATTAAATAGCACTACCGCATACAACTTTGCAAGACGACGTAGCCTTCTGTCTTGCACAGTGAATTGAAGTCGCACGAAAACCGTCTCATAGGTCGAATATATCATCATTGCAAACACGAAAGGCAAATACATTACTGTCAGCAGAGCGGGAACAATAAAGTCATAAAATATCTTTTCCTGGCCAAGCTCTTTGAAATCAGTAGCGAGCATGTAAGCCGTGTAGGCCAGCGTAAAAAGCCCGAAGGAAATAACAATTCCGTTGAGAAGTTTTTTGACTTGCAGGTACTTAATATCTGACTCTGCGATAGGGATCATCATACCCACCACTACCATAAATGGGACTAAAAACAATTCGGCCAGAAGTGGCAAGCTGTAGATCCCGACCACGAACTGCAAGATGGCGAGCAGCCTCAGATTGCCGATTACAGAGTTTTTGAAAAAATGCGGGTCGGTTTTTATTTTTTCCAAATTGTAAATCGACAGCAACCCCACGGAAAAAAACCAAAATACCGTATTTTTCAACTGATCAATATTCCATAGCTCCCAATCTAACAAGAGATAGACCATAGCGGCGGTGTACACGGCTGCCAACGAGAAAACTATCATCAGGGGGCGTAATTGAAATACAAATGCTAGTTTTTTGAAGGCTAATCGGACCTCTCCCATCCTTTTGGCAGAGCAAATATACGTTGCGGCGAGAATCAGCCACAGTGCGATTGCGATTTCCCTGTTGTTTAAAATGTCCATATAGCTGACCTTAGTGAAATGCTAGGTGAGCGGATGTTAAATGGCCTCGCCCCTCAATTCCAATGTGGCAGTGCATATCTGAAAAAGGGAAATGGTAGCTATCGGCCGCTAGGAGCCCGTCCTGAAGGGCTGCTATGGGTCGGTAAACGTCCCTCGCTCCGGCTGGCCATCCTTGTCCTCCCCCACATGGAGGACAAGCCATGAACACCATTGCGACATACAACCATCAACCTTGGAACAAAGGAAAACTGGTCGGGCAGAAAGCCCCGCTCCGGCTCAAAGATATCTGGGCCATTCGAGTAAGGCTCCAAATCGCGGAAGAAACCCGGGATTTGGCTCTCTTCGATCTGGCCATCGACAGCAAGCTACGAGCCTGCGATTTGACCAAGCTTCGTGTCCGCGATGTTGCCCATGGGGAACACGTATCTTCGCGAGCGATCGTGATGCAGCAGAAAACCCAGCGTCCAGTGCAGTTTGAGATTACAGAGTAAACGCGGGTGGCTCTGGAAGCCTGGATACATCAAGCCCATCTCCAGAGCGAGGATTGCCTTTTTCCAAGCCGGCTACATGTTTCAGAACATCTCTCCATCCGGTAATACGCCCGAATCGTCAAAGCTTTGGTAAAAAGCGATTGGCCTTGATCCAGCCATGTATTGGAAAAAGGGAAATATTTATTTTCACCACTCCAACTCTGTCCGGCCGGACATGTTTAGAGCAGTAGAAATAAGTCTATCCTCTTTTCCCGGCCCCCTTTCCCTGCACATCACACGCTTCAGCTCGGAAACCACCACCTGCCGTGTTGGTTATCGACCCATTTCTGAGTAAGCCTAAAAGATCACAGCAACTACATTTACGCCGACTTAAACATGGACATCGGAAATATTCGACAGCGTTTATATTATGCAACCCCATCATTAGACTAACAGGAACTATCAGTACCAACCCAAATGAAAATTCGAAATAATTCAATCACGCAATATGTGACATCTGTCACATATTTTCAATCTCATCAAATACTTAACAGGAAAAAGAGCTACCAATTAAATAGCACCATCGCTAACTGAGTGAGTGCTAATTCTGTTGTAATCAAGCCAACAATCGGAGCACCGGAAATGGGAAATATTATAGAGGATTCAAAAGAGCTTGAGGAAATTCACAAGCATCTAGTAACAGAGAGTTACAGCCCTAAAAGCTTAGATGTAAAAGAGCTTTGTAAAAAATATGATGAGCATGTAAAGCCAAAATTGGAAAAATGGATTCCAAAACTTGAGGCGCTAGGATTTTCCAAACTAGTGGAATTACTAAAATTTATGATGCTGATCGTCGGAGCTGGATGCGCCCTGACTAAAAAAATGGATTGAAATCAAATGAACGGCGAGTAATTTGACGTTCGCCGCTCATCACTAAAAACTTGAATAGATACGCGATCATCCGAGAGCTTTCCAGCCAAAACCCACTGCTGGAAACATGCAAGATTGACACCTTATATATTATCATGATGACACTCAATTAATATTAATTTTAGAGAATTTAAGAATGAGAACAACTAGGAAGTCCGCGCTGAGTCTGCTATGTATCGCGCTAGTTGGATGCAGTGTTTTATTTCAAAAGAACGATACCGTATTAATTAGAAACCCGGAGGCGACTGAGTATAAAAAAGGAGATTTTGTTGATACTGCAAAAAATTATTGGCAGTACACAGCCCTAGCGGCAAATTCCTACCTCCTCAACTGGCCAACCTATAAAGATAAAATTATCAAAGCCAATACAAACTCCATTAATAGAGATATAAAAGTTCGCTTTTCAAAATCCTGCCGCGAGAATACCGAAGAGCTAATTCCTACCCCGGACTGGTATGCCTGGCCTGATTTCCCACCTCCCAAAGTACTAGAAAAGGCAGATACTCCGAAACTATTCTTTAGTGTCTGGGAGCACCGAACAGGTCAGGAGAACGACCATGTCTCTGAAGTAGCCATAGTGTTCCGTGGAACTGAAGCTGATCAACTTGAAGATTGGCTCTCAAACGCCAGATGGTTTATCCCTAAATGGCTAAAAAATGAAGACCAGTATGGTATTACTAGGGACTATGTAGCAAAAGCCTTCGAGGCTGAGGTCCGGAATCGTATTAAGCAAGGTAGACTACCACCAAATGTCACTATTATTGCCCTTGGCCACTCACTCGGTGGCGGGCTTGCACAACAGTTCGCCTATGCCCTGCCGCAAAATCCATTAGATCCAATTCGAGTCAAAAGAGTTATCGCGTTCAATTCATCTCCCGTTACAGGCTGGAACGGCACTGCCAACCCTCCTCGGGATGAGAATGCCAAAGGACTGGAGATCGATCGGATATTCGAGCATGGAGAAGTGCTCGCCTACATCCGACTGCCAATCAATATTTTTGTGCCACCGAATAGACGGAGCTCTATAGTTAAAGATATTCGCTTCAACTTGAAAGAGATCCCAAGTGGTATTGGAAACCATGTCAGCCGTTTTTTCGCGTGCAGACTAGCTGAAATTGCGGGCGCAACAAACGGCGTAATCCATACTGAGAACTGGAATGAACCGATGTTATTGGACGAGTAGACCAATTTTTAATTTTTTGATCCATCACAAAGTAACCCCCCATTTCAAGCTGGATGCCTGTTATGCCGCCCCGCCCAATCACTATTTATTGATTTTTAAATAAACTAGAATTTAATAGATTTCGCTTTCCTTTTTGCATGCACTAACCTCTCACTCTCCCTCGCGCGTTACCTAATCGCCCATTTTCTGTAGACGCACAATGACTGCTTCTAACTGATTGCTCCCCCCGTAAGCGACCAGTCCAAGTCAGAAGCAGCCGCTCACGAACAGCTAATTAAAGTTACTGCGATATCGATGGCTGGGCCAACACACAGGCCAATCATGAAGCTTGCCAGTTCCTAAACCAGAATCAGCACCTCGCTCAGAAAGGCCAAGTGATGCCAGACAAAGCCCTCCCCCTCGCGCGCTCCCCAAAATACCCCCTCCCCCCTCCCTCGCCACCCCATTTACATATAAGATATGACTTCATACTAATTTGACATCACCGCAAGCGGCGAGGAGTGGCGAGGCATGTGGTTCGCAAAGGGAGCGAAGGAACTGGCGGATGAGGTGGGTGAGCTGTGCCGGCAGTGGCTGGCGGGGAATTGGCGTGGCCCGGCCGAGTATGCCGCGCTGAGCCGCCATCGCGAGCTTGCGCTGGCTCTGCAGGACGTTCAGAGCCATTGGCAGGAAGACCGCGCCACCCTCGCACGCCTGGCGGAACGTCACGACCGCGTCGATGAAACCCAGCTGCAGGAACTACAGGCCGCACTCAACTTGCGCGAGCAACAGCAGGCCGAAGCCGAGCAGGCGCTGAAGCGTGCCGAGGAGTGGGCTGCCGCGGTCGAAGCGGAGCGGGCGCGGCTGCTGGAGGAGCAGCAGGTGTGGGAGTTGACCAAGCAGACGCTGACCGAGGGTTGCTGGGACCTCAGCGTGGTCGATGGCAACCCCGATCATCCCGACAACGTGATTCGCTGGTCGGATCAGTTCCGTTCGTTGATCGGCTACAACCGCCAGGAGTTTCCCGATGGCTGGGACAGCTATTTCGCCATCACCCAACCCGAGGACCAGCAGCGGGTGATGCAGGCTTTCGGCGAGATGATGGCCGACCCCACCGGGCAGCGCATTTATGTCGTCGAGTACCGCATGCGCCACAAGACCCGCGGCGACCTATGGTTCCGCGAGCGCGGGCGTTGCCTGCGCGATGCCAATGGCGTGCTGTTGCGGGTGACCGGCGCTACCCGGGAAATCACCGATGAGAAGGCCGCGCAGGCCCTGCGCGAGCGGGAGCAGGTGAGCATCCAGAACACCTACGCCGAGATTTCGCAGATGGCGGGCGTGATCAAGGGCATTGCCGAGCAGACCAACCTGCTGGCCTTGAACGCGGCCATCGAGGCGGCGCGGGCGGGTGAGCAGGGCCGCGGCTTCGCCGTGGTGGCCGACGAGGTGCGCAACCTGGCCAAGCGCACCCAGGACTCGGTGCTGCACATCCAGTCGATGCTCAACAAGCAGCAGGGCCAGGGCTGACCTCAGCGAAATCGGCCCCTGCCCCATCCGAAATCTCCCACCCACATTCGCCCTTGTGAGCCTACAAACCCCGTCGATAGATTCCGTTCCTGCCACGGTCAATCCCGTGGTCCGGATCGCAGTCCGGCGATAACCAACGTGCACGAAGCGCCGACGCACCTTGCACAGGCGCTTTTTCTTGCCTGCTGTTATGTGCAGCCATGGCGAGCCGTGCGGGGCAGGCTTCGGCCTGGCCGGTCTTTACGTTGGTTAACCGGTACTGCGACCCCGCACGGTCCGCCGCCCTTTCCGGGCGGGCGGCTCCTTCCTCCGAAACAGGAGCAACGGAAATGCCTAAACACCCACTGTTCGTTGTACGTGCCTTGCTGTCCTCCCTCCCCTTCGCCTCCATCCCGGAGGTGCGTCATGCCTGATCGCAAGCTGGTACCGCTGCAATCCCAGGCCTTCGATGGCGTGCTGTATGTCGACCTTTCCGCCCCTGCGGAGCATCTCTACGACGTGGCCGAGCGCCGGCTGAACGCGCTGGAGGACCTGCTGCGGGTGCTGGAGGTGCACGAAGGCCACGATGTGCTGGTCCATGAAACAGCGCGGGTCGCCTCCGCCCTGGTGCCGCTGGTGGGCGAGGCCCGGCAGTTGTACGAGCTGGCGCGCAAGCGCGCACTGGCCCCCGTCAACGCGTAACCCCGCTCCACTGCCTGACCAGGCCGGCGCCCGTGCCAACGGGGCCGGCCTTTTTCGTGCGGGTTCAGTCGCGGTCGGGCGCGCCCAGCGGGAACAGCGGGCGGTAGGGCCGGGCCTCGTCCACCGCCCTGGCGAACGAGGGGCGTGCCAGCAGGCGGGCGCGGTAGGCGCGCAGGGTCGGGTAGGTTTCGCCGATGGGGTGCGTCCAGTCGGCGTAGAACAGCGAGGGCGCGGCCGCGCAGTCGGCCAGGGTGAAGGCTTCGCCCGCGGCCCAGGTGCGGCCCGGCAGTTGGCCTTCCAGCCAGGCGTAGGCGCGTTCGAGCTTTTCCACCGCGTCGGCCAGGGCTTCCTGGCGCTTGGTCGCATCGCCCGTCAGCGCGCCGCCCACGGCGTGTTGCACCGGCGTCATCACGTGCAGGTCGAAGAAGCGGTCGAGAAAGCGCACGTCCAGCGCCGCCAGCGGGTCGTCCGGCAGCCAGCGCACGGGGCCGCCGTGGGTGAGCTGCAGGTATTCGATGATGATGCTGCTCTCGGCGAGGCTGCGCTCGCCGTCCAGCAAGAGCGGGAACTTGCCCAGCGGCCATAGCCGCAACCACTGCGCCGCGTGCTGCGGCGTATCGGGGCCGATGCAGCGGAATTCGAAGGGCGTCTGGTTCTCGTACAGCGCCATCAGCACCTTCTGGGTGTACGAGGAAAACGGGTGACCGTAGAGCACGAGCGCCATGGCGGACCGCCTGTTTGCTGTGGGTGTGCCAGCGGCAAGTGGTAGCACAGCCTGCCGGGGGCTGCACTCCAACCGACCGGCGACGCGTTGTCCAGTGGTCGCTTTTTATTATCGACAATGTATGTAAATTCCTGGCGCCTTATATTCGGCAGAGGTTCAAAAGACCACGGAAACTGTCACCTGGAATTTACAATTCCAATAACAAAATCAAATAAGAATTTCCTACATGATTTCATTCCAAGATTATCGAAAAATACTCTGCGGGCGCCTTGGACAGGTAGGCGAACGACAGCTAGCTTCAGCTTGAACGCCGCAGTCCTGGCACCCTCCACCATCCACAGGGAAGTACGAAGATGGCCTTCGATCGCTTCAATTCCCGTATTGCAATCACCCTCGGCCAATTCACTTTATTGAAACGCGCCGACCTGTTATTCGACCGTTATAGCGAGCCCTATATAGTTTCCCTCGCCATCGATACTTCGAATATCCAGCAGGGTGCCCTTACTTTCAATTACATGCCCTTCCCGAAAGTTCGCCAGGGCTCGACGGTGAGCATGCTCGGCGACGGCCATCTGCTGTATGGCCCGGCCAACCCCGGCGAGTACGTCGCGCTGTCGTTGCTGATGATGGAATCCGACCGCGACCTGCGCGAGGCGGGCGAGCGCATCCGCGACGTGGTCGGCAGCAAAGCCGCCGACCTGGGACTCAAGGCGGTGATGCTGGCCAACCCTGGCTCCGCCGCCGTGGTCGCCTTGCTCAAGGAACTGACCGCCTTCACCGCCGGGCGCCTGGCCAGCGATGGCGACGACGAGCTGTTCCGCACCGAGGGCGCCTTCCTGCGCGACCAGCCCAACCCCTACCACATCAACCGCAGCTACCGGCAGGGCAACGACTTCATCGACCTGGAGTTGCGCATCCTCCCGCTCGACGCCCCCAACGGCGAAGGCGCCACCCCGCAGACGGTGGAACTCGCCTGAGCCCTGCCCCATTACCGAGGAACGCACCATGGTCACCGGACTGGATCTGTACACGCTCGCCGCCACGAAAAAGAACCAGAAGTACGCCAACGTGCTGGTCCCCAAGGACAACCCCAACTGGAACGGCCCCTGGGATTGCGCGGAATTCGTGTCCTGGGTGGCCTACCAGAAGCTGAAGAAGCTCTACGGCTGCGTGAACAACCAGGGCAACCCGGCGACCACCGAGGCCTATTCCGGCGCCTGGGTGCATGACGCCAGCAACGGCACCCTCATCCCCACCAACGAGGCCGACGCCATGCTCACCGCCGGCGTGGTGCTGGTGCGCAAGCCGCCGCTGCCTGGGCACATGGGCCACGTCGCCATCACCGACGGCGCCGGCAAGACCATGGAGGCCGCCGGCACCGGCCTGGGCGTGCGCGCCGGCAATGTCACCGGGCGCGTCTGGGACTATTACTGCCGCCTGCCCGGTGTGAGCTACAGCAGCAACCCGGGCACGCCCAGGCTCAAGCCGCCGCCCTCGGTCATCCGCCTGGAGCAGCCGAACGTGAAAGGGCCGAAGGTGACGGAAATCCAGCAGGCGCTGAAGGCGGCCGGCTTCGACCCCGGCAAGATCGATGGCGCCTACGGCCCGCACACCACCGCGGCCGTGGCCGCCTTCCAGACCACCCACCGCCTGGTCGCCGATGGCGTCGTCGGCCCGGCCACCGCGCGCGCACTGAAGATCCAGTGGCCCTGAGCAGGAGACCGAGCATGGAACAGCAACCGATGAAGGCACCCTTCTACCCGATCATCTACGTGCGCGGCTACGCCATGAGCCGCGGCGAAATCGACGAGACCACCGCCGACCCCTTCTGCGGCTTCAACCTGGGCTCCACGGTGATGCGCGCGGTGGCCACCGCGGGCGCGCCGCCGCGCAAGTTCGTCTTCGAATCGCCGGTGATCCGCCTGGCCAGCCAGTTCGGCTACGGCGACGTGTACGAGGACGGCTATGACGTCCTCGACCCCAACTGGCTGACGCAGAAGAACAACAAGCTGGCCGCCCGCTCCATCGTCATCTACCGCTACTACGACCCGGCCTCCACGCTGCTGGGCGTCGGCAAGACGCCGAGCATGGAGCAGTTCGCCCAGGGCCTGAACGACCTGATCCTGCACCTGCGCGACCTGGCCTTCGCCAACCCGGCCAACGAGCTGGCGAAGAAGGAAGACTTCCGCTGCCACCTGGTGGCGCACTCCATGGGCGGCCTGGTGTGCCGCACCTTCCTGCAGAACCCGGCCTGCGGCTCGCCGGAGGCACGCGCGGCGGTGGACAAGTTCTTCACCTACGCCACGCCGCACAACGGCATCGACGTCGCAGGCCTCAATGTCCCGGCCTTTTCGCTACCGTTCGACATCGACAACTTCAACCGTGACAAGCGCATGCGCGACTACCTGCGCCTGCCCAAGCTGCCGAAGGGCTACGACAAGGTCGACCTGCTGCCCGAAAGCGCCCTGCCCTCCAGCCGCGTGTTCTGCATGGTGGGCACCAACCGCAGCGACTACGAGGTGGCCGCGGGCCTGTCGCGCACCTTCGTCGGCCACGGCAGCGACGGCCTGGTGCGCATCGAGAACGCCACGCTGCACGGCCTGAACGCCGACGGCACGCTCGGCGAGGAATGCGCCAAGGCATTCGCCTACCGCGCGCATTCCGGCTTCTTCGGCATCGTCAACAGCGAGGAGAGTTTCCAGAACCTGGTGCGCTTCCTGTTCGGCAACGTGCGCGTCGACATCTGGCTGGACATCGACGAGCTGCGCCTGCCCAAGGAGGTGCTCGACGCCGCCAAGGGCGACCCGGTCAACGCGCTCTACCAGATCGAGCTGCTGGCCTCGCCGCGCAGCAAGCCCTGGTACCTGTCGCGGCGTACGGCGGAGGAGGACTCCGCGGCCTGCCTAACCCAGGCGCAGTGGAAGCCGGGCACGCAGTTGTACCTGTCCAGCGTGTTCCTCGCCGAGTTCGGCAAGGTCGACCCCGAACTGCCCGGCCTGGCCTACAGCCTCACCCTCGGCGTGCGGGTGCCGGACTACGAGATCGACAAGCGCTTCTGGCCCAACAGCCACTACGAAGGCAGCTACCTGTACCGCGACACCGTGATCATCCAGCTGGAGCGCCCCACCGACGGCAGTGACCAGTGGACCATCCGCTACGCCTGGCAGAACACCGGGATGAACACCGCGACCATCCCGCTGCAGGCCAAGGAGCTGGACGGCAGTGGCATCCAGGTGTTGCTGCCGATCGACAGCGATGTCCACGGCAACCCCGACGCCGCCGCCATCAAGGGGCAGGTGCGGTTGATGGTCTCGACCTGGAATCCGGAGGGCACCTGGCCCTGACGGCCGGCTGCACAAATCTTCCAGACGCCGCCCGGGCGCGCGGTATCCTGAACGACTCGCGGGCGCGGCGGAGGCGCGGCATGCACAGCGACAACTGGATCGACCTGGCGCAGGATGCCGACACCGGCATCGAGACGCTGCGCGCCCATTTCAAGGGGCATGCCTACGATCCGCACTGGCACGACGCCTACCTGATCGGCTTCACCGAAACCGGTGTGCAGCAGTTCCGCTGCCGCCAGGCGCGCAACGTCAGCACGCCGGGCAAGGTGTTCTTCCTCGAACCCGGGGAGATCCACGATGGCGATGCGCCCACTGCCGGCGGTTTCACCTATCGCATGCTCTATCTCGACCCGCAGTGGCTGGAGCGCGAGGTGGGCGCGCTGTTCGAGGAGGCCCCGGCCGATTGCCAGTTGAGCGTGCCCCAGGTGCTGTTCGACGACGCGCGCATGGCCGCCGCCATCGATGCCGCCTTCCAGGCCGTGCACGGCCAGGACCTGCGCATCGTGCGCCAGGCAGCCCTCGACGAATTGCTCGGCGGCCTCACCCAGCGCCTGCACTGGCGCAAGCGCATCGACGACCACCCGCGCCTGCCGCTGGTGGCCCTGCGCGCCCGGGACTACCTGCACGCCAACCTGATGCAGGACATCGACCTCGACGACCTGGCCCGCGCCGCCGGCTGCGACCGCTTCCGCCTCAGCCGCGCGTTCAAGGAGGCCTTCGGCCTGCCGCCGCACGCCTACCTGATCCAGCTGCGCCTGGCCCGCGCACGCCAGTTGCTGGGCCGCGGCCTGGCTCCGGCACAGGTTGCGGCCGACCTCGGTTTCGCCGACCAGAGCCATCTGGGGCGCTGGTTCCGCCGCGCCTATGGCGTTACCCCGGCGTACTACCGGCAGCGCTGCTCAAAGCTTCCAGACTGACGGCCGGGCCGCGGCGAGGATAGCGGCTCCACGTCCCACGGAGCCCCCGCCATGATCCAGGCCCTGCAGCAATGGCTGCCCTTCCTGCTGTTCGCTTTCGTCGCCGCCATCACCCCCGGGCCGACCAACCTGCTGATCTTCAGCAACAGCGCCCGCCACGGCTGGAGCGCGGCGCTGCCCATCGTCTTCGGCGGCTGCGGCGGCGCGGCGCTGGTGGTGCTGGCGGTGGGCAGCGGCCTGGGCGAGCTGCTCGCCGGGCGGCCGCAGGTGCAGGGCATCATGGCCGCCGCCGGGGTGCTGTGGCTGACCTGGCTGGCCTGGCAGATCTGGAGCAGCCCGCCGCCTGGCCTGGAAAGCGCCGTGCCGGCACGGCGTGTCGGCCTGCTGGATGCGGCGCTGTTGCAGTTGGTGAACCCGAAGAACTGGACGGTGGCCCTGGCGGTGATCGGCGTCTATGCCGGCCAGGGCGACGACCGCCTGTTGCGCATCCAGTTGATGTCGCTGTTGTTCTTCATGGTTGGCGTGCCTTGCCTGAGCGCCTGGGCCGGGCTCGGCGCCGGCAGTGCGCGGTTGTTGCGCTCGCCGCGGGCGCTGCAGCGGTTGAATCGGGGGTTGGCGGTGCTTCTGGTGCTGTCGGCGTGGGCGGGGGTTTTGTAGGAGGGGTGGAGCGGAGCGTTCGATCCATCCCGGAAAGATGCCGCCCCTGAACAGACAGGCTTCGAGACGAGTGGTTTTATAAAAATAAAACTCGACGAGTTATACTTCTGTAAAACCCCAACAGGAGGCATGTCCATGACCACGCTTGCCCTGCGCAAATCCGGGGGGTCCCTGATCATTTCGGTTCCCTCGGCCTTCGTCGCCCAGAACAAACTGCACGCCGGCAGTCAGGTTGAGTGCAACATCGTTGAGGGGGCCCTGGTGATCAAGCCGATAACGCGCCCGAGCCTGGCCCAGCTGATCGCCGAAACGCCCAAAGACTCGCTCGCCCCGGACTGGGACAGCATGCCGGCCGTAGGCGCGGAACAATGGTGAGGCGTCCGCCGAGCGTTCCCGACCGCGGTGAGATCTGGCACTTGCAGTTCGATCCCTCGACGGGCCGTGAAATGATCGGCGACCACTTTTGCCTGGTCCTGTCGAAACGCGAATTTAATGAAATAGGCCTGGCCCTGGTCTGCCCCATCTCGCAAGGCGCATCCAATGTGGCGCGCAACCAGGGCTTCCTTGTCACCCTGATGGGCGAAGGCACCGACACCCAGGGCAATGTCCACAGCCACCAGGTGCGGACGCTGGACTGGAGGGCGCGCCGAGCCGCATTCAAGGAAAAGGCTCCCGATTCCGTCACCAACTACGTGCTTTCGCTGGTCGGGGCGATCCTGGAGTAGTCCCCGGCTCCAGTAGGCCCGCTGCGCGAAAGGTGCTGACCTGCCGACACTCTCGACGTGGGCGGGGGTTGAGCGCGGCCTGCGGTTTGTGGCCTGAAGAGCCCTTTCCCTTCAGGGAGAGGGCTGGGGTGAGGGGAAAGCCCGAGCTCCAATGTCATTCCCATTGTAGGAGCGCGCCCTGCGCGCGAATCGCGGGCAGGGCCCGCTCCTACAGGTGTGGGGGAGTGCTGTGCCTCGCGGAGAGCGTAGGGGAATGGCATCGAGCGAGCAGGCGGCGGCCCCCTCACCCTAACCCTCTCCCGGAGGGAGAGGGGACCGTTCGGCGTGCACGGGTGTTTTCGGCGTTAGCCGGCAACTACGGGATTCCCAACTGACTCCATCTCCCTTCTCGGCACGGGCTAGCCCCCTCTCCCTCCGGGAGAGGGCTGGAGTGAGGGGAAAGCCCGAGCGCCGATGTTATTCCCACTGTAGGAGCGCGCCCTGCGCGCGAATCGCGGGCAAGGCCCGCTCCGGTTCCGGGAAGCACTGCTCTTCGTAGGATGGGTTGAGCTTGCGATACCCATGCTGCCGTGGTGATGGGTATCGCTTCGCTCAACGCCATCCTACGAAAAGCACCTCGGCACAAGACAGTTGCTCCATACCGGTGCGCATGGCTTCTTGTAGGAGCGAATCGAGCGAGCAGGCCTGTGGCCCCCTCACCCTAACCCTCTCCCGGAGGGAGAGGGGACCGTTCGGCGTGCGCGGGTGTTTCGGCGTTAGCCGGCTGGTACAGGGATTGCCGGCTGGAACCAGGCTGCCTCTCGGCACGGACTAGCCCAGTAGGATGGGTTGAGCGAAGCGATACCCATCACCCTGGCCCGATGGGTTTCGCAAGCTCAACCCATCCTACGAAAAGCCTCTCGCCGCAGCCGCCAGACAGGCCGCGTATGACCGTGAACGGCCCTACCAGCGATAACGCAGCAACCGACCGATACGGCCCAGGGTGGGCCAGCGCTGCATCAGTTGCACGAATGCGCGGGACGACCAGGCCATCCGCCGGCATTCCTCGGGGGTGTAGGTGAGGCGCTCCTCGACCAGTTGCAGGCCCGGCACCAGCGCCTCCAGCTCCCTGGGCTCGTCCAGTGCCCAGTGCACCCGGGCGCCGCGTGCCCAGAACGGCAGGAACAGCCCCAGCATGCGGATGCCGAAGCGGTTGTAGCCGTCGAAGATCAGCTCGCCCTGGGGGAAGCGCGCCAGCAGGCCGCGCAGCAATGCGCTCACCTCAGCTTCGCGCAGGTAGGGCATCAGGCCTTCGGCGACGATCAGCAGCGGGCGGCCGGTGGGCAGCGCGTCGAGCCAGGACGGGTCGCCCATGGCGCCGGGCAGCAGGGTGCAACCTTCGCGTGCCGGGTATACCTCGCTGCGCAGCGCCAGCACGTCCGGGTAGTCCACTTCGAACCAGGCCACGCTGGGCGGCGGGTCCAGGCGGAACACCCGGCTGTCCAGGCCGCAGCCCAGGTGCGCCACGCAGGCGTCGGGGTGGGCGGCGAGGAATTCGGCGGCCCAACGATCGAGCTTCCAGGCGCGCAGGGCGATGCCGACGTAGCTGCTGCGGCCCAGGCGGAAGCGCGCGAAGTCGTAGTCCAGGCGCGCCAGCGCGGCGGCCGCGAAGCGGTCCTGCAGCAGCGAATCGGGCAGGCGGCTTTCCATGGCCTTGGCGTAGAAGGTGATCAGCAGGGTTTCCTTGACCCCGCCGAGCTGGACGCGTGGCATTGGCGGCTCCCGGGGCGGACGACGGCACCGCCCTCCCCCGCAAGCCTAGGACCGCTTCCGCCGATGCCGCAAGCGCAGCGGCGCCGCCGGCTCAGCGCAGTTGCAGGCGGGCCCAGTCCCGCGGGGCGATCTCGCCGGCCAGTTGCAGGCCGCCGCGGGCGTCGCTGAACAGCACCAGCGAGGTGCCGTAGCCGGGGGTTTCCAGGTCCCGGTGGCTGAGCGCCTGGGCCAGTTGCTCCATGCATTCGCTGTGGGTGACCAGGATCAGGTTGCGGTGGCTGGCCTTGTGTTCCAGCACGTGGTTGAGCAGGTTGCCGGTGCAGTCGGCGACCCAGGCCTGGCCCAGGGTGCCGTCGCCGAACATCAGGCTGGCGGTCTGCAGAGTGCGCGTCAGCGGGCTGGCGTAGACGTCGGCGTTGTCCAGGCCGAAGCGGCTGCGGTAGTCGTCGCCCAGGGCCGTGGCCAGCGCCCCGCCGCGCACCGTGATGCCGTCCTCGGCGCCCAGGCAGGGGGCGTCGGAACGGTCGCAGCGCTCGGCGTGGCGCACCAGCACCACCACCTCGCCCAGGCGCCAGTGGCGGGCCAGGTCGTCCTCGCCCGGCAGCGGCGGGCGCTGCGCCGCGACGCTGGCCGCGCCGCACAGGGCCACGGCCAGCAGGCCGAGCAGCCCACAGGCCAGGGCCATTACCCGTCCGGATGGACGCCGCCAGGTTTCCGGAATCTGCCTCACTTCGCCACAGGCCTCACGCTCGATGGTTCGGAACGCACCCGGCACGCTGCCGGATGCTGGCCGCCATCCTGCACGGGCGAAGGTGAAAACTCCGCGAGGCGAATGTGAGGATTTCGTTGAGCGCCGGCCGCCGCTCGGGAGGCCGACGCTCCGCAGGGCCAGGGCCGTCGGCGGGCCCTGGCCGGGCGGGGGTCAGTCGCTGATGCCCTGGATGTCGTTGAAGGTGGACAGCAGGGTGTTCAGCGAGTCCAGGCTGCGGTCCTTGTCCGGGGACTTGGCGTGCAGTTCCCGCACCGCGCCTTCGACCGCCGCGTTGGCGGCCTTCCAGTCCTCCGGGCTCTTGCGCTTGAGCTCGGCGGCGGCGGCGCGCCACTTGGCCTGCAGGGCGTCGACCTTGGCCCGGGCGGTGGCGAAGTCGTCGGCGCCCACCGCGTCGAGCGACTCCTCGGCCAGGCGGCCGTATTCGCTGAGGTCGCCCAGCGGGCCCTGCTGGTCGTCGGCCTCCATGCCGCTGGGCGGTGCGGCGTCCTCGGCCCAGGCCGGGTTGTGTGCGACCGGAACAACAGCAACCAGCAGCGCCGCCAGCGCTGCCGCCAATACCGTCCGCGAGGAAGAACTCATCGTCTGGCTCCTTAGGCTGGCCAATGTGACTTCGAGGAGTGTAGAGGCTGGACGGTCAAATTTGCAGCCACTAGGCATGGCCTCGGTAAACCGGGAACGCCATCGAGAAAACCCTCATCAAGGAATTTCCCTACAGCACATAACGCTCAGCTCCCACGAGCCGGATCGATAGTCTTCCCGCCGTCATGGCGTTTGCCATGACAGGGTGTCGCAACCCAAAGGTCCTTCAGCACAGCAGCAGCATTCAAAGCAAAGGCGCCACGTGCGCCTAGCGTTTGCCTTGGTCATGGCTGGCCGTGCAGGGCAGGCTTCCGCCTGGCCGGATTCTCCTTGGACCTCCGGTTTGCGACCCCTGCACGGCTCGCCGCCCTCCGTGTCGCAACGGAAGCGGCGGGTTCCATCCGGTCCAAGGAGCGTAAGGAAATGCACCAGTTCCCTTCCAAGCCCGCGCCCCTCCGCGCGAAGAACGCCCGCCCGGGCATTCAAGAGCCTTTCAGGATTCGTGAGTTCAAACCCCTTCCGGAAAGCTCGCAGGCCTTCTCCGAAGTGCTTTACATCGACACGCTGGCTCCCTCGACGCAGTTGCTCGACACCGCCCTGCAGCGCCTGCGGGCGCTCGGCGGCGTACTCGACCTGCTGGAGGAGCACCCCGCCGCCAGTGCCTCGCAGTGGGACCTGGCGCGCTGGAGCGCGACGTTGCGCATGCTCCACGCCGACACCCAGGCACTGGTCGAGGCTGCGCACCAGCGCACCCACGAGGAGCGCCCGGAGTAACCGGCCCCCGCCGCGCCCGCCTCAGCGGCTGGTCTGCAGGCGGCGGCGCGCGGCGTGGCGTTCCAGGGCCAGGTCGATCAACCGGCTGACCAGTTCGCTGTAGCTCATGCCGGCGGCCTGCCAGAGCTTGGGGTACATGCTGATGCGGGTGAAGCCGGGCAGCGAGTTGAGTTCGTTGACCAGCACCTGGCCATCGCCGGTGAGGAACACATCGACCCGCGCCAGGCCCGAGCAGCCCAGCACCTGGAAGGCTTCCACGGCGAGCTGGCGGATGCGCTCGCAGGCCGCGGCATCGATGTCCGCCGGCACCACCACCCGGGCGGCGTCTTCGTCGATGTACTTGCTGTCGTAGGAATAGAAGCCCCCACGCACCACGATCTCGCCGCAGCCGCTGGCGATGGGCTCGTCGTTGCCGAGCACCGCGCACTCGATCTCGCGGCCGTTCACCGCGGCCTCCACCAGCACCTTGTCGTCGAAGGCCAGGGCCTCTTGCACGGCGGCGACGTAGCCGGCCTCGTCCTCGACCTTGCTCACGCCCACCGAGGAACCCAGGTTGGCCGGCTTGACGAACAGCGGCAGACCCAGTTGACGCTGCGCCTCGGCGAAGGGCGTGCGCGCGGCGGTGGCGCGGGTCAGGGTGATGAAGGGGGTGATGGCGATGCCGGCGTCGCGCAGCAGGCGCTTGCTCACGTCCTTGTCCATGCAGATGGCCGAGCCGAGCACGTCGGCGCCGACGAAGGGGATGTCGGCCATGCGCAGCAGGCCCTGCAGGCAGCCGTCCTCGCCCTGGGTGCCGTGGACGATGGGGAAGATCACGTCGACGTGGTCGAGCAACTGCCGGCTACCGGTTTCCACCAGTTGCCGCTCGGCCTTGCCAGGCACCACGGCCAGCTCGCGGTTGGAGCGATTGAGCGCGATCAGCGCCGGGTTCTCCTGGTTGAGCAGGTAGTCGGAGGCGTCGTTCAGGTGCCAGCGGCCGTCCTTGTCGATGCCGATCAGCACCGGCTCGAACCGCGAGCGGTCCAGGGCATCGACTATGTTCTTCGCCGACTGCAGCGATACCTCGTGCTCCGCCGAACGCCCACCGAAAATCACCCCGACACGCAACTTGCCCATGACTGCCTCCAGCTTGCTGATGGGCGCTTCTTATCATGGCGGGGGGGATTTTTACAGGAGCGGTGGTCGGGTGAGAGAGCTTGCGGAGGGTGCCTACCGGGTACCTGGGTGCTCGGGCTTGGCTCCGCTCCCTCTCCCTAACCCTCTCCCTGAAGGGAGAGGGGACCGTTTGGAGTGCGTGGGTATTCCTGAGTCAGCCGGCAGCACCGAAGGTTTCCGGCTGGAACCATTCCTCCTCTCGGCACGGACAAGCCCCCTCTCCCTTCAGGGCGGGGCGCGCAGCCGAGGGCTGGGGAGAGGGCGCTCTTGAACACAGCACCTACGCCGCCGGCAAACACCATTCGCGAGCAAACTCGCTTACGAAAAGCCGAAAGCTGAAAGCTGAAAGCTGAAAGCTGAAAGCTGAAAGCTGAAAGCTGAAAGCCAGAAAGCCAGAAAGCCAGAAAGCCAGAAAGCCAGAAAGCCAGAAAGCCAGAAAGCCAGAAAGCCAGAAAGCCAAAAGCACGGACAGCCGGAAAAGCCGAAAAGCCAGCCCAGCCTCAAACCACCGCCAGATGCATCTTCCGCCTTGGCGGCGGGAAAGCCGCGTCCAGCTTCGCCAGGTCCTCCCCATCCAGCCGCAGCTGCAGCGCCGCCGCATTGTCGCGGACATGCACAGCCTCCACCGCCTTGGGAATGGCGATCACCCCCTGCTGGCGGATCAGCCATGCCAGGGCCACCCGCGCCGGAGTGGCGCCGTGGCGTTCGGCCACTTCGCGCAGGCTGGCATCGCGCAGCAGGCGGCCGCCCTGGCCCACCGGGCAGTAGGCCATCAGCGGCATGCGCTGTTCCTGGCACCAGGGCAGCAGGTCCCATTCGATGCCGCGTTCTTCCAGGCTGTATTGCACCTGGTTGGTGGCGCAGTGCAGGGCGCCCAGCTCCCGCATGTCGTCGAGGTCGAAGTTGGAGACGCCCCAGCGGCGGATCTTGCCGTCCTGGCGCAGGCGTTCGAAGGCCTCGACGGTTTCCTCCAGTGGGTACTGGCCGCGCCAGTGCAGCAGGTAGAGGTCCAGGCAGTCGGTGCCCAGGCGCTTCAGGCTGCGCTCGCAGGCCGCCGGCACGCCGCGGGCGCTGGCGTTGTGCGGGTAGACCTTGCTGACCAGGAAGACCTGCTCGCGCAGGCCGCGGATGGCTTCGCCGACCACCTCTTCCGAGCCGCCCTCGCCGTACATCTCGGCGGTGTCGATCAGCGTCAGGCCCAGCTCGATGCCTTCGCGCAGGGCCGCCACCTCGCGCTTGCGCGCCGCCCTGTCCTCGCCCAGCCGCCAGGTGCCCTGGCCGATGGCCGCAACCCGCGCGCCATCGGCGAATACCACCTCTTTCATGCCTTGCTCCTTCTTCGTTCAATGCCAGGGGTCGTAGGTGCCGAAGCTCCACACGTGGCCCTCGGGGTCGCGGCAGGTGAAGCCCTGGCCGCCGTAGTCCTCGTCGCGGATGTCGATGACCATCCGCGCGCCGGCGTCCAGCGCGCGGCGGTACAGGGCCTCGGCGTCGGGCACCAGCAGGTACAGGCTCTGGGTGCAGCCGCCGACGTCCTCGGGCCGGCGCATCAGCCGGCCGTACTCGTTGTCCACCGCCGAGCCCAGCATCAGCATGCCGCTGCCGTCGGGCAGGCACAGCTGGGCATGGGCTACGCCGCCTTCGCCGTCGTCCACCACCAGTTGGCGGACGAAGCCGAAGGTGTCGCACAGCCAGTGGATGGCCGCCGGCGCGTCGCGGTAGCGCAGGCAGGGGATCAGGCGGGGATGGCTGGCCATGGCGGTCTCCTCGTGGCGCTGGGGCCCACACAGCATAGACCGCGGCCCGTCACAGGCGCAGGCGCCAGCGGCCGTTGCGGACCAGGCGCAGCACGCCCAGCGGTTCGACGTCGATGGCGTTGAACGCCGCCGCATCGGCCCGCAGCACGTGCAGCGCGGCGGCGCGCAGCACCGCGGGATGGCTGACGACGATGAAGTGGCCATCCTCGTCGAAGGCGTCGAGCCAGGCGCCCACGCGCTCGCACAGCTGCACCTGGGATTCGCCGCCGTGGGGCGCGGCGGCGGGGTCCGTCAGCCAGGCGGCCAGGTCCTGCGCTGCCGTGGCCTGAAGGGCCTCCAGGCTTTGCCCGCGCCAGGCGCCGTAGTCGCAGTCGCGCAGGGCTTCCACCAGCTGCGGCTCGGCGCCCCAGGCGGCGGCGGTCTGCCGGGCGCGCAGCTCGGGGGCGCAGAGCACCCGGCGCGGCGCCTTGAGCCCGGCGCGACGCTCGGCCAGGCGTTCGTCCTGGCCCGGCTCCAATGGCTCGTCGGCCTGGGCGAAGCAGCCCTGGCGCTGGGCGGCGGTGCGCCCGTGGCAGACGAAGCTCAGGCGGCTCGGCATCGAATTCTCTCCCATTCGCAGGCGCCGGGGTTTACACTGCCCGACGCTCTCGTAGCACTTTGTTACTTGGAAGGAAGCCGGTGAAAACCCGGCACGGTCGCGCCACTGTATTCGGTCCCGGCACCGAGAGTCAGACCCTTCCCCACAAAACGAACCGCCAACCGTTTCAGGACGCGCAATCCTAGGAGGTTTCCATGGCTCATTCAGCCACCCACGCCGATACCGGCGTATCGCTCCCCGTCATCCCGCTTTCCGAGCTGCTGCCCTGGGCCATCTTCGGCGGCCTGCTGCTGCTCCTGGCGCTGTACTTCGTCGGCGCCGAACAGGGCGCCACCTCGATGTTCAAGGGCATGTACGTGCACGAATTCGTCCACGACGGCCGCCACCTGCTGGGCTTCCCCTGCCACTGACCCGGGGACTCCCTGACATGACTGGAAAACTCCTGCTGCGCGGGATGCTCGTCGGCGTCCTGGCGGGCCTGATCGTCTTCGCATTCGCCTTCGTCTTCGGCGAGCCCCAGGTGGACCGCGCCATCGCCTTCGAAGAACAGATGTCGGCCCTGCACGAGGCCGAGGAAGCCACCAGCGGCGGCGCCACCCACGACCACGAGGAAGAGCTGGTCAGCCGCGAGGTCCAGGCCAGCTTCGGCCTGCTCACCGGCGTGGTGGTCTACGGCGCCGCCATGGGCGGGCTGTTCGCCCTGGTGTTCGCCTACGGCCTGGGCCGCACCGGGCGCCTGAGCCCGCGCGCGCTGAGCGCCCTGCTGGCCCTGGCGGCCTTCGTCACCCTGTACTTGGTGCCGAGCCTGAAGTACCCGGCCAACCCGCCGTCGGTGGGCGACCCGGAGAGCATCCGCCAGCGCACCGCGCTGTTCTTCCTGATGATCGCGCTGTCCATCGCCGCCGCCGTCATCTCGCTGAACCTGGGCCGCCGCCTGCTCGCCGAGCACGGCGCCTGGACCGGCGCCGTCGCCGGCATCGCCGTGTACCTGGGCATCTGCGCCGTCGCCGGCCTGCTGTTCCCGGCCGTGCGCGAAGTGCCGGCGGACTTCCCGGCCGACCTGCTGTGGCAGTTCCGCCTGGTGTCCCTGGGCATCCAGGCGATCCTCTGGAGCACCGTCGGGCTGGTGTTCGGCTGGTGGATCGAATCCCGGCCGCTGAGTCAATCGCTCATAGGAAAGGCCTGACCGCCTCCGGCCAGCCATTTTCCGCCGCGGGTCCCGTCATCGGGACCCGCTTTCCTACCCCGCCATCTCCCCGCTTTTTCCAGACACCCTCCCCCATCGGCACTGTAGACAAAGCCGTCGATTCTTGAGGCCTGCAAGGCCTACATCGGCCTACAAAAAACACCTGCTCGATCTGGCGAATAAGCCTACGAACCCAGCAGCAGTTTCAGATAGTTCGACTTGGTCATTCCTGGGGAAAATTTCCGCAATTCCCTTAGCGAGGCCAAGACCATGCCGCATCACAAGCTCAAGTACGTCCTAGCCACCGCCTTCGCCCTGCCCCTGAGCCAGGCCGCGGCGGACATCAAGGGCCAGGTGGGTGTCGTCCTGGAGGTTTCCAAAGGCTGCCAGGTGACCCAGGGCAGCGCCTCCAGCGAAGGCATCCTCAACTTCGGTACGCTCAACTTCCCCCGGACCAGCCCGACCTGGACCCGCGCGCTCAAGGCACGCCTGGCCGGCCCGGACGGCAACAGCCTTCAGGTCACCTGCGACCCGGTCACCACTTTCTTCAATGTCATCATCGACGGCGGCCTGCGCGGTGACCGCTCACTGCTCAACGGCAGCGGCACCGACACGGTCAGCTACTTGCTGTACCGGGACTCCGCCGGCAAGAGCCCCTATGTCATCAACAGAGGGGCAACCTTCAGGGTTCCCGCCGACGGCAAGGCCGTGGATGTGCCGATCTACGGCACCATCGCACCGAACGCCAACGCCAAGGGCAGCGGCGTCTACAGGGACACGCTGACCCTCACGCTGGAATTCTGAGGCCGCTGCCGCAATCGCCCAGGGCGAAACCGGCCGGTCCTTCCCCGCCATGACGCGTCCTCACCTGCTGCCCCGCGCCGCGGCGACCGGGCTGGCCCTGCTGCTCGCCAGCCTGCTGCAGGCGCCGGGCAGCGATGCCGCCACCCGGGCCGGCTTCCGCGTCTCCGCCAGCGTTACCCAGGGCTGCCTGGTCAACCATGCGCCGCCCGGCAACGGCGGCAACCTGGGCAGCCTCGGCCGCTTGGACTTCGGCCGCCATCCGGCCACTTCCACGGCCAGGATCGGCGCCCAGCTGACGCCCAATGGCGCCATCACCCTCGCCTGCACCCCCGGCATCGCCCTGCGCATGACGGTCGATGGCGGCCAGCACGCCACCGGCGGCCTGCGCCACCTTGGCGCGGGCAACGCGCGGCTGGCCTATCGCCTGTACGCCGATGCCGGCCTCAGCCGGGAAATCCCCATCGGCGGCAACCTGAGCATCGACTACGGCAACCCCGACGACATCCGCCTGCCGATCCATGCCGCCCTCCAGTTGCCCGGCAACCAGTCCGCCGGGCGTTACCAGGACCGGCTCACCGTGACCCTGTCATGGTGAGCGCGCCAGGAGCCCCGTGATGCCCTTGCCCGATACCCGCCTGCGCTTCGTCGCGGCCCTGCTCGCCGCCCTCGCCCTGCCGGCCGCCACGGCCCGCGCCGCCAGCTCGATCCTGATCTGGCCGATCGACCCGGTGCTGGAACACGACCAGCGGGCCAGCGCGCTCTGGCTGGAAAACCGCGGCGCCGAGCCGGCCCAGTTGCAACTGCGCATCTTCGCCTGGAGCCAGGCCGGCGGCGAGGAGCACTTCCAGGCGCAGCGCGAGGTGGTTGGCAGCCCGCCGATGCTGCGCATCCCAGCGGGGGCCAGGCAACTGGTGCGCCTCACCCGCCTGGCGCCGACCGCCCCCGGCAGCGAGCGCGCCTACCGCATCGTCATCGACGAGATTCCCGCGCCGCAGGCCCAGCAGCCAGCGGCCGAGGGCAGCGACATCCGCTTCCAGCTGCGCTATTCGGTGCCGCTGTTCCTCTACGGCGACGGGCTCGGCGCGAAGGACGCGACGGCCGCGCGGCTGGACTGGCGCCTGGTCGACGAAGGCGGCCGCACCTACCTGGAGGTGCGCAACCGCGGCGCGGTGCATGTCCGCCTGACGCGGGCGGCCATCGAACAGGGCGACGGTACCCTGCCGGTGGGCGACGACCTGCTCGGCTACGTGCTGGCCGGCAGCGCCATGCGCTGGCCAATGCCGCGCAAGCCCGCCAGCGGCGGGCGCCTGTGGGCCGAGATCAATGGCGTGCGCGGCGAGATTCCCGCCGCGGCGCCCTGAAGCATGGGCAGGCAGACGCGCCCCTGGCTGCCGCTGCTCACCGGCGCCACCCTGCTGTTCGAGGCGGAACGCCTGTCGAGTGCGCCGCTGCCACCGCCGCCCCGGGATGCGGGCGCCCTGTCCGACGACCAGCAACTCTACCTGGAGCTGCTGGTGAACCTGCGCACGAGCGGCCAGGTGGTGGCGGTGACGTTGCGCCAGGGCCGCTTCTGGGTCGAGGCCGCCGACCTGCGCGCGGCCGGCCTGCCGGTGCCACGCGACGGCCAGGTCGACGTCGGCGGCCTGCCCGGCGTCGAGGTGCGCTACGAGGCCGCCAGCCAGCGCCTGCTGCTGCAGGTGCCGCCGCAGTGGTTGCCCGAGCAGCAGCTCGGCCAGGCGCGCGCCACCGGCTACGTGCCGGCACGCAGCAGCTTCGGCGCTCTGCTCAACTACCAGTTCTACGCCAGCAGCCCGCGACGCGGCCAGGATACGAGCACGGCCTGGGCCGACCTGCGCCTGTTCGGCGGCTTCGGCGTCTTCAGCCACAGCGGCGTCTACCAGCAGGTCCATGGCGGTTCGGCACAGCCCAGCCGCTACCTGCGCTACGACAGCA
The DNA here is from genome assembly GCF_001586155.1 of Pseudomonas citronellolis. Taxonomy (NCBI): domain Bacteria; kingdom Pseudomonadati; phylum Pseudomonadota; class Gammaproteobacteria; order Pseudomonadales; family Pseudomonadaceae; genus Pseudomonas; species Pseudomonas citronellolis. The sequence continues at coordinate 2,284,660 of NZ_CP014158.1, read as the reverse complement.
ACTGGCGCTACGACGACGAGGAACGCCTGCTGACCTACGAGGCCGGCGACCTGGTCAGCCGCTCCCTGGCCTGGAGCACGCCGGTGCGCCTGGGCGGGCTGCAGTTGTCGCGCAACTTCGCCATCCGCCCCGACGTGCTGACCTACCCGCTGCCGCGCTTCGCCGGCGAAGCGGCGTTACCCAGCACCCTGGACCTGTTCATCGACGGCTACCGCAACAGCAGCTACCAACTGCAGCCCGGCCCCTTCAGCATCGGCAACCTGCCCTACATCAACGGCGCCGGCCAGGCGGTGCTGCAGACCACCGACGCCCTGGGCCGCCAGATCTCCACCAGCGTGCCCTTCTACGTCAGCAGCGACCTGCTGCGCCCGGGCCTGAGCGACTTCTCCCTGGGCCTGGGCAACCTCCGGCGCGGCTATGGCCAGGACAACTTCGCCTACGGGCCAGGCGCCTTCACCGGCGCCCTGCGCCACGGCCTGAGCGACACCTTCACCCTGGAGGTCCAGGCCGAAGCCGCCGCCGGCCTCGCCCAGGCCGGCCTGGGCGGCATGCTGCGCCTGGGCACCCTGGGCGTGCTCAACGGCGCCATCAGCCACGGCCAGCACGGCGGCGACGGCGGAAGGCAGCTGAGCTTCGGCTACCAGTACAACGCGCGGCGCTTCAGCTTCACCGTGCAACGCCTGCAGCGCGATACCGACTACAGCGACCTGGCCCGCTACGACGACACCCGGCAGCGCCCCCGGCGCCGCCAGGACGACGACGATGACCGCTACTGGCGCCTACGCCCCAGCCGCAGCAGCACCCAGGCCACCGCCAGCGTGACGCTGGACGACTGGGGCAGCCTGGGCGCCGGCTATTTCGACGTCGAGGCCGGCGACGGCAGCCGCACCCGCCTGCTCAACCTGTCCTGGAGCCGGCCGCTGTGGGGCGATGCCAGCCTCTACCTGTCCGCCAACCGCGAGCTGGGCAACGGCAAATGGAGCAGCGCCGTGCAACTGGTGGTGCCGTTCGACCTGCGCGGCACCCTCAGCGTCGGCGTCGAACGCAGCGCCAGCGGGGACGGCAGCCGCCGCGTCGACTACAGCGAGTCGGCGCCCAGCGAGGGCGGTTTCGGCTGGAACCTCGGCTACGTCGACAACGGCCGGGCCGAGGACTGGCGCCATGCCGCGCTGAACTGGCGCGGCGACCGCCTGCAGCTCCAGGGCGGCGTCTATGGCAGCGCGCGGGAGCAGACCCACTGGGCCGACGCCAGCGGCTCGCTGGCCTGGATGGACGGCGCGCTGTTCCCCGCCAACCGCGTGCACGACGCCTTCGTGCTGGTCAGCACCGACGGCCAGGCCGGCGTTCCGGTGCGCTACGAGAACCAGTTGGTCGGCCACACCAACGCCGACGGCCACCTGCTGGTGCCCTGGAGCAGCGCCTACTACGCCGGCAAGTACGAGATCGACCCGCTGGGCCTGGCCTCCAACGTCGTGGCGCCGCTGGTGGAGCAGCGCGTGGCGGTGCGCTCCGGCAGCGGCTACCTGCTGCGCTTCCCGTTGCAGCGGGTGCTGGCCGCCAGCCTGCTGCTGCACGACAGCCACGGCCGGCCGCTGCCGATCGGCGCCCAGGCCCGCGTCAACGGTGGCCCGCCGGTGCCCGTGGGCTGGGACGGGCTGGTCTACCTGGAACACCTGCAGGCGCACAACCGCCTGCGCGTAAGCCTGCCCGACGGCCAGGCCTGCAGCCTGGTCTTCGACCTCGACCCGCAGGCCGAAGAACTGGCGCAGCTGGGCCCGTTGCCCTGCCGCTGAACCCCGGAGTCGACCATGACCATACCGCGCTACCTGCTCCCCCTCCTGGCCCTGGCGCCACTCACCGGCCTGGCCCATACCGTGACCGAGCAATGCAAGCCCAACCCCGGCAACGCGAGCTTCGGCACCCACGGCTCGATGACCATCGCTAACGGCGCCCCGGCCAGGCAGCTCTCCGGCGGCGCCCAATGCAGCCTCAAGGGCTATCCGATCCGCGAAAACTGGATACGCCTGCTCCCGGAGAACCTCAACGGCGGCGTGCTGCGCAACGCCACCACGGGCGACGCCATCCCCTTCGAGCTGTACGGCGACGCCGGCCTGACCCAGCGCCTGCAGCAGGGCCTGTTCTACGACTATTCCCGCTTCCCGTTTCCCGGCGGCACGCCGGACGTCTCGCAGTTCCCCCTGCACGCCCGCCTGCGCCCAGCCAACGTGGCGCCCGGCACCTACACCGCCACCATCCAGCTGCGCTGGCACTGGCGCATCTGCGTGGCCGGCCGGGTGCTGGGCGCCTGCTATTTCCCCGGCTGGGACATCACGCCCGGCGTGAGCGGCGGCTGCCTGCTGGAAGTCTGCACCTCGGCGCCGACCGACTGGGGCACGGGCGTGCTCACCAGCCTGCAACTGACGGTGCAGGTCCGCCGCGACTGCCAGCTCAACGCGCCCGCCGTGAACTTCGGCAGCGCGCCGCTGATCGCCGGCTTCCGCCCGGTGCAGCAGCGCATCCAGGTGCGCTGCTCCAAGGGCACGAGCTACGACGTCGGCCTGAGCGACGGCGTCAACGCCAGCGGCGGCCAGCGGCATATGGCCAGCGGCGGCAACCGCCTGGCCTACGAGCTGTACAAGTCGAGCAGCGGCAGCGAGCGCTGGGGCTCTGCGGGCACTGAAAGGCGCCCCAGCAGCAGCGCCGAACTGAACCCCGGCAGCCTCGACGGCCTCACCTACCAGGGCTTCGACTACCGCGCGGAAATCCTCCCCGACCAGCCCACGCCGCCAGCCGGCACCTACAGCGACAGCGTGGTGGTGGACGTGCGCTTCTGAGCGGGCTCAGGGATACAGGGCCTCGGCCAGCGACCGCGCCGCACGGCCACTTTCCACGCCCGGCACCAACTGGCTGAACGGCAACGTCACGAAGCGCCCTTCGCGCACCGCGCGCAGCCGCGAGAGCAGCGGGTGCGCGCGCAGGTAGCGGACCTTCTCCGCCGCCGGCGACCAGCGCGCATCGGCCAGCAGGATCACGTCCGGGTCGCCCGCGAGCAGCGTTTCGGGGCTGGCCAGGTAGCCGCGCAGCGCCACCGCCTCGAACAGGTTGCGCGCTCCGGCGGCGCGCAGCAGCTCGCTGACGAAGCCGCGCCCGCCCTGGCTGGCCAGGCCGGCGTCGCTGCTGTCGAGGTAGAACACCCGCAGCGGCGCGCGGCCGTCAGCCCTGGCGGCCGCCGCGCGCAGATCGGCCTGCTGGGCGTCGATCAGCGCCTGGGCGCGCGCCTCGACGCCGAGCAGCCGGCCCAGGGTGCGCAGGTCGTCGCGCACGTTGCCGAAGCCATCTCCCGTGCGCTGAGCACAGGCCGCCTCCAGCAGGTAGCTGGCGATCCCGGCGGCGGCCAGTTCGGCGCGCCCGCGCCCGGGGTCGAAGGCCGTGGCGAAGCCACCCACCACCAGGTCCGGGCGCAACGCGTAGAGAAGTTCGGTGGACGGATAGCGCGCCGACACCACGGGCACGCCGCGGTAGCGGTCGCCCTGCAACTGCGGCCCCGGGTCGTCCAGATAGGCCACACCCGCCAGCCGCGCCCCGGCGCCCAGTTCCAGCAGCAGGTCGGCGGCGTGCTGGTTGAGCGCGAGGATGCGCTCGGGCGCCTTGGCCAGGTGCCAGGTCTCACCGCAGTTGCGGTAGTCCTCGGCGGCCAGGGCCGACGCCGCCACCAACAGCCCCAGCAGCAGGGCGAAGCCTTTCATGGCGCGCCCTCGATCAGCAGTTCGGCCACCGGCTCGCCGCCCGCCAGGTGCTGCTCCACCACCCGCAGCACCTGGGCCTCGTCATGCACGCCGTACCAGCAACGATCCGGGTAGACCGTCAGCAGCGGCCCGCGGTTGCAGGGGAACTGGCAACCGGTGCGGGTCAGCAGCACGCCTTCGGCGGTTTCGATCAGCTCGCGCCGGGCCAGTTCGCGGCGCAGCGCCTTCCACAAGGGCAAAGCGCCGCGGCGCACGCAGCGCGGGCCGGTGCAGAGGAACACCTGGCGCTTGTGCGGCGGCGGCGCCGACCAGTCCGGTTGTTCCGGCACCGGGCCGACGGTGCGGCATTCCAGCTGCTGGCGGCCGTCGTCGATGGCTGCACCGACCAGCCGGGCGTCCAGGCCACGGCGGCCGAGGGCCGAGGCGGTCATCCGCGGGCACGGCGCCTGGGGGAAGTCGCCGGCCAGTTGCGCCACCTCGCCGCGCAGCCAGTCGAGGTAGGCGCCGTCGCTGGCCGGTTCCATATCCACCAGCAACAGCGCCCTGCCCGCTTGCAGCTGCGCGCGGATGGCCGGCCACAGGGCGTCGAAGCCGTCGCTGGTATCGACCAGCGTCACGGCGCGGTGGGTTGCCGCCAGCTCGGCGCGCAAGGCCTCGCCCTGGGCGCCCGCGAGGGGGCCTACAATCAGCAGCGCCTGGTCCATGGCCACCTCAGAAGCTGAAGGTGTAGCGCAGCTCGGCGGTGCGCGGGCGGCCCAGGTTGTCCACCTGGCGGATGCCGTTGGTGGTGCGGCTGGTGGCGTAGTCGCGGTCCAGCAGGTTCTCCAGCAGCAGGCTCAGGCGGTGGCGGCGGGCGCCGTCCAGGTAGCGGTAGGCATCACCGTCGAGCACCCTGTAGTGGCCGTAGTCGTCGCCCTGGGGGCTGACGATGGAGCCGACGTAGCGCAGCGCCATACCGAAGCCCCACGGGCCCTGGTCGTAGCCCAGGCGGGTGCGGGCGAAGAAGTGCGGGATGTTGTTCACGGTCACGCCCTCGCGGGTGTCCACCAGGTTGCGGGTGGCGTCGGCGTCCAGCTGCCAGTGCTCGCCCAGCCGCCACTGGCCGTTGGCCTCGATGCCGCGCACCTCGATCTCGCCGTCGCCGTTCACCCACTGGTCGCCGGCCAGGGTGATGAGGTCCTTTATCTCGCGGCGGAAGATGGTGACGCTGCCGCTCCAGGGCTGGCCGAACAGCGCGCCGCTGTAGTCCAGGCCCAGCTCGGCGTTGCGGCTGCGCTCAGGCTTGAGGTCGCGGTTGCCGATCTCGCTGCCCGGCTCGTTGACGAACAGCTGCTCGGCGTTGGGCAGCTTGAAGGCGGTGCCCAGCTGGCCGCGCAGCTTGAGCTGGTCGCTGAGGTCGTAGAGCGAGGTGAGCATCCACACGGTGGCGCCCTCGCCGCCGCTCATTTCCTCGCGGCGCACGCCCAGGCTGGGGTGCCAGTTCGGCAGCAGGTCCAGCTGCGGGCGCAACTGCGCGTACAGGGCGTGGGACTCGGCCTTGTCGTTGTCGATGATCAGCACGTCGTCCTGGCCCTTGTACCACTGGTTGTCGCTGCCGAAGACCAGCTCGTGGCCGCCGGCCAGGCGCGCCTTGCCCTCCAGCTGCGCGCCCCAGTCGGTAAAGCCCCAGTAGTCGTTGTGGTTGAGCGTGCGGGTGCCGCCGCCGGCGAGGTTGTAGATGCGCGTGTAGCGGGTGTCCCAGTCGTTCAGGTGGGCCTTGGCGAACCAGCTGAAGTCGTCGTTCAGGCGCTGCTCGAAGGTCGCCGTGGCGATCTGCTGGATGCGGTCGTTGCTGGTGTGGTGGTTGTCCGCCGGACGGGCGAAGTCCAGGTCGGCGTCGGCGTACTGGTAGAACAGCTCCAGGCGCGAGCTGTCGCCGAAAGCCTGGATGGCCTTGGCGCCGAACACGTTGACGTCGTAGGAGCGGCGCTTGTCGCTGACGGTGGCGGTCATGTCCTGTTCGCGGAACGGCTTGTAGCCGTCGGAGCGGTTGTGGCTGACGTAGGCCAGCAGGCCGAGGTCGCCCAGGCCGTTCTCCAGCACCTTCTCCACCCGCGCATCGCCATTGCGCCCGCGGAAGCTGTCCAGGCCCAGGTTGACCTCGCCGGAAGCCTCGCGGCTGCGCGCGCTGCGGGTGACGATGTTGATCACCCCGGACACCGCCTGGGTACCGAACAGCAGGCCCTGGCCGCCCTTGAGCACCTCGATGCGCTCCACCGCGGTGATCGGCAGGGTGTCCAGGTAGAGGCCGCCGTACAGGCGGTTGTTCAGGCGCACGCCGTCGAGCAGGATCAGGGTGTCGTCGTTGCGCCCGCCCAGCAGCGAGTAGGTGCCGTAGTCGAAGGGGCCGTTCTTCGGCGCCACGAACAGGCCGGGCACGTACATCTGCAGCACGCGGGTGATGTCGGCGCTAGGGCCGGCGCGCTCGATCTGCTCGCGCTCGATGACTTCGAGCTTGCTGCCGTAGCGGGCCATCTCGGCGACGGTGGTGGACTCCACCGAAGGGGCGCTGACGATTTCATCGCGCAGGCCCAGGGGCTCGGCGTTCAGGCAGGGGCTCAGGCACAGGCCGGCGAGCCAGGGGGCAAGCCGAAGTGCGGATTCGGAAGAAGGGAAGTGCAAGGTGATCGCCTCGAAACGGGAATTTCGCAGGCGGCGCAGCGAGTTCCGGCGCGAGCGCGTCCGGAATCCGGCTCACGCCCGCCCACCGCGGGTTTGCCAACAACGCTCCAGGCCGGTCTCCGGGCTTGCGAGGGTTCTGGAGCATCCGCCTTCCCATGCCTGAGCACAGTGGCCTCGTGGATGCCCCGCTCGCTTACCGTTGCGGGGGCAGCGCCGGACTGATCGCCAAGGGCGACGCACCGGCTTCCCGTTTCACCTCATGCACGGCGGCATGAGACACCTGGAACGGCCCGCATCTGACCATCGGTGCGGCGGGGCGTCAAGGGCAGCCCTTTACAGCATGCTTCCGCTTCCGGGCACAGCCCGTGATGCCTTTCCTTCCGCCGTGGAAGCTTTCCGCTATCATCGGCGGACCTTTCCCGACGCTCGAAAAGGACCTCCCATGTCGGTTTCCTCCCTGGTCACCCTGCTCGTCCTCGCCGTGCTGTTCTTCGGCGTCATCGCCATCTACAACCGCCTGGTGAACCTGCGCGCCCGCTACCGCAACGCCTTCGCGCAGATCGAGGTGCAGCTCAAGCGGCGCTACGACCTGATCCCCAACCTGGTGGAAACCGCCAAGGCCTACCTCAAGCACGAGCGGGAAACCCTGGAGGCGGTGATCGCCGCGCGCAATGCCGCGGTGGCCGGGCTCAAGGCCGCCGCCAGCCAGCCCGGCGCCGCCGCCGGCCTGGCCCAGTTGGCCAACGCCGAGGGCGCCCTGGGCGGCGCGCTGGGGCGGCTCAACGTGACCATGGAGGCCTACCCGGACCTCAAGGCCTCGCAGAACCTGCAGCAGCTCACCGAGGAGCTGTCGAGCACCGAGAACAAGGTGGCCTTCGCCCGCCAGGCCTACAACGACGCGGTGATGGAATACAACGCCTACCGCCAGTCGTTCCCCGCCGTGGTGCTGGCGGCGAATTTCGGCCACAAGGCCGAGGTCGCGCAGCTGGAGTTCGCCGACAGCCAGCAGATCCAGGACGCGCCCAAGGTCGCCTTCTGACGGGCGGCCCGCGCGATGAACTTCTTCCAGCACCAGGACCGCGCCCGCCGCCAGACCGGCCGGCTGATCCTGCTCCTGGCCGCGGCGGTGGCCTGCCTGGTGACGCTCACCAGCCTGGTCCTGGGCTGGCTCTGGCGCCACATCGGCGAGCCCGCCAGCCACTGGACCTCGCCGCAGCGCCTGCCCGACTTCGAACTCTACCTGTGGGTGGCGCTGGTGGTGGTCGGCGTGGTGATCGTCGGCGCCTGGTACAAGCACCGCCAGCTGCGCCTGGGCGGCCGCGCCGTGGCCGAGCGCCTGGGCGGCCGGCTGATCAACCTGGACGCCCGCGACGCCGATGAACGCCGGGTGCTCAACGTGGTCGAGGAAATGGCCATCGCCTCGGGCACCCCGGTGCCGCCGGTGTACCTGCTGGAGGACAGCGGCATCAACGCCTTCGCCGCCGGCCTGACGCCGCGCGACGCGGTCATCGGCGTCACCCGCGGGACCATCGCCCTGCTCAGCCGCGACGAGCTGCAGGGGGTGATCGCCCACGAGTTCAGCCACATCCACCACGGCGACATGCGCCTGAACACCCGCCTGGTGGCGCTGCTGCACGGCATCCTGCTGCTGGGCCTGATCGGCCAGACCATGGTCCGCGGCCTGTGGGACAGCCACCGCGCCGACGACGTGGCGCGCATCCGCATGCAGCGCAGCAACGCCGGCAACGACAGCGGCTCCGGCTCGGCCCTGGGCTTCATCGCGCTGGCCTTCGTCGCCGGCCTGTGCCTGTGGGGGCTGGGCTCGGTCGGGACCTTCTTCGGCAGCCTGATCAAGGCCGCGGTGAACCGCCAGCGCGAATATCTCGCCGACGCCTCCGCCGTGCAGTTTACCCGCAACCCGGCCAGCATCGCCGGGGCGCTGAAGAAGGTCGGCGGCTACGGCTCGCTGCTCGGCGCCCTGCACCGCGCCGAGTTCAGCCACCTGTACTTCAGCGACGGCCTGGCCAACCACTGGTTCGGCCTGGCCACCCACCCGCCGCTGGAGGAGCGCATCCGCCGCATCGAGCCGGGCTGGGACGGCCTCTACTCGAAGCTGGAACCGCGCCTGGACACCCCGCTGGTGGACCGCGAGACCTGGAACGCCGCCCTACGCGGCTACCCCTCGGGCGCGGCGCTGGCCGCGGTCGAGGCCATCGGCGAGCCGGCCGGGGCGCACCTGGCGGAAGCGCGGCACACCCTGCAACGGCTGGATGAAAGCCTGCGGGCGGCGGCGCACAAGGTCGATGGCGCGCAGGCCTTGGTCTACGGCCTGTTGCTGGACGCCGAAGCGCTGGCCCGCGCCCAGCAACTGCAGCTGCTCAAGCCGCGCCTGGAGCTGGGCATGGCCTTCCAGTTCGACCGCCTGGAGGAGCACCTGCACACCCTCGACCCGGGTCTGCGCCTGCCCCTGCTGGACCTGGCCATGCCGGCGCTGAAGCAGCTGGACGCCACCCAGGTGACGAGCCTGCTGGGCAACATGGCGCTGCTGATCAAGGCCGATCGCCGGGTGAAACTGCTGGAGTGGACGCTGCTGCGCATCGTCGAACGCAACCTGCGCCCGGCCCCGACGCGCATCGGCAACCTGCCGCTGGCCGAGCTGGGCGACGAGGCGGCGGTCCTGCTGGCCTTCCTCGCCGGCGTCGACGGAGCCGAAGCGGCCCATGCCGAACAGGCCTTCGCCCAGGCCTGGGCCACCCTGCCCTTCGCCGTGCGGCAGCCGCCGCAGGCCGGCACCCTGCGCGAGCTGGAAGCGGCGCTGCGGCGCCTGGCGCAACTGCGCCCGTTGCAGAAGCCGCAGCTGCTCAAGGCCATGGTCCGCTGCGGCGAATACGACGGGCGCATCAGCGTGGCCGAGGCGGAACTGCTGCGCGCGGTGGCCGACATCCTCGACTGCCCGATGCCGCCGTTGCTGGCGGATACGGCTTTTCGTAGGAGCGGACTCTGTCCGCGATAGCCGGAGGTTCCGGCGCGATTCGCGGATAAGATCCGCTCCTACGCTGCCCCACCCGCGCCATTCCCATGTAGGAGCGCGCCCTGCGCGCGATTTCGCGGGCAGGGCCCGCTCCTACAGTTGTCGTGAGGCATGGAGTTTCCTCTCCGTCCGCGATTCGCCACACAAAAGAAAAGGGCCTCCGAAGAGGCCCTTTGTCATTTCGCCATCAGGCTCACGCGCCGCTGGCGACCGCGCCCTGCTCGCCTTTCGGCGCCAGGTCGAACACGCGGTACAGCACCACCAGCAGGACCAGGAAGGCCGGGCCGATGTAGAGGGCGATGCGGGTGTCCTCGAAGAACGCCATCAGCGCCACCACCAGCACCAGGAAGGCCATGGCCAGGTAGGAGCTCAGCGGGTACAGCCACATCTTGAACTGCAGCTTGCCGGCCTCGGCCGGGCTCAGGCCGCGGCGGAACTTCAGCTGCGCCAGCAGGATCATGGCCCAGGTCCAGATGGCGCCGAAGGTGGCGATGGAGGTCACCCAGGTGAACACCTTCTCCGGCACCAGGTAGTTCAGCAGCACGCCGAACAGCAGCGCGACTATGGACAGGATCAGCGCATTGCGCGGCACGCCGCCCTTGGAGGTCTTGGCGAAGACCGCCGGCGCCTGGCCGTGCTGGGCCAGGCTGTAGAGCATACGCCCGGTGCTGAAGATGCCGCCGTTGCAGGAAGACAGCGCGGCGGTGATCACCACGAAGTTGATGATGCCGGCGGCGGTCTTGATGCCCAGGCGCTCGAAGGTCATCACGAAGGGGCTGCCCTGGGTGCCGATCTCGCTCCACGGGTAGATCGACATGATCACGAAGAGCGCGCCGACGTAGAACAGCAGGATGCGCCAGAACACCGAGTTGATCGCCCCCGGGATGGTCTTCTGCGGGTTCTTCGCCTCGCCGGCGGTGAGGCCGATCATCTCCACGCCCAGGTAGGCGAACATCACCATCTGCAGCGACATCAGCACGCCGGTGATGCCATGGGGCATGAAGCCGCCGTTGCTCCACAGGTTGGAAATGCCGGTGGCCACGCCGCCGTTGCCCAGGCCGAAGACGATCATGCCGCCGCCCACCAGGATCAGCGCGAGGATGGTGACGACCTTGATCAGGGCGAACCAGAACTCGAACTCGCCGAAGGCGCGCACCGCGATCAGGTTGATGGTGCCCATGCTCGCCAGGGCCGCCAGGGCCCAGATCCAGCGCGGCACCTCGGGGAACCAGATGCCCATGTAGATGGCCACCGCGGTGATCTCGGCGACGCAGGTCACCAGCCACAGGAACCAGTAGTTCCAGCCGGTCAGGTAGCCGGCCAGCGGGCCGAGATAGTCCTGGGCGTAGCGGGCGAAGGAGCCGGCCACGGGGTTGTGCACGGCCATTTCGCCGAGGGCGCGCATGATGACCAGGATGGCCAGGCCGCCGATGATGTAGGAGAGCATGATGGCCGGGCCGGCCATCTGGATGGCCTTGGCGGAGCCGAGGAACAGGCCGACGCCGATGCAGGCGCCGAGGGCCATGAGACGGATGTGCCGCTCGTTGAGATCCCGTTGGAGATCATGGGACGACATGATGGTGCAACCTCGATTTTGTTGTTGGGTATATCAGCGGCGACTCGAAGCGCAATCGGGATGAGGAAGGCCCGCGACGGAAAAAGCGCCGCCACCGCGCCGGTGGGCACGGGGAGGATTCGTCTGGGGCCTTCCGGGACTGCACACCGGAAGAGGCTGCCCGCCCTTGTGGAGCGGACGTGGGCATTGCGGGAGTGAACCACTGAGGTCGCCGCGGAGTGTTGCACAAGATTGCCGGGGCGTCTGCCCCCTTATGGTGCGAACGAGACCAAAGGCTTACCCGGCCGGCGCGGCCACCAGCAGCAGCGAGCAGGCCACGCCGGTATCCGGCCGCCGCGGCTCGCGCAGCGCCAGCAGGCGCCAGCCGCTGGCGTGCAGCAGGGCCAGCCAGGATTCGAAGGTGCGGAAGTACCAGGGCATGGGCTCGCGGAACTCGTCGCCGAAGGCGCTGAAGGTCTCCAGGCGCCAGCCGTCCTCGTAGGGCTCGTCGCCGCAGGCGCTCCAGGGGTGCAGGGTCTGGATCAGCAGCCGCCCGCCCGGCGCCAGGCGCTGCTGCAGGCCACGCAGCAGGGGCGCGAGATCCTCGTCGAACAGGGCGAAGTTGCACACCAGCGCGTCGAACCGCCCCAGGCGCGCCCCGGCCTCGCCCACCAGTTCGGCCTGGCTCAGCACCTCGTACTGCCCTTCGCCGGCCTGGCGCGCGGCCTCGATCAGGGCTGGCGAGGCGTCGATGCCCACCACTTCGCAACCCCGGGCCTCCAGCACCCGGCACAGCCAGCCTTCGCCGCAGCCGATGTCCAGCACACGATGCGGCGAACCTTCCAGCACGGCGCGGACGATAGCCTCGTCGGTGGCCAGACGGCGGCTGTCGATGCGCTGCTCGCGCACCGCGCGGGTCCAGGCGCTGGGGTTGCTGTCCCAGCTGTGGCGAATGCGGGTGGGGTTGTCGGGCATGGTGAGGGTCCGCTGTGGGGAATGGCGCCTTCATTCTAGGCAAAGGCTTTTCGTAGGAGCGAGCTTGCTCGCGAAGGGTGTTCTGCTGGTGGCTGCGGTGCTTTCGGTGGACTCCGTACCCTCTCCCCAGCCCTCGGCTGCGCGCCCCGCCCTGAAGGGAGAGGGGGCTAGTCCGTGCCGAGAGAAAGGGGTGGTTCCAGCCGGAAACTTTCGGTGCTGCCGGCTAACTCCAGAGCCCCCGTTTCTGCCCAACGGTCCCCTCTCCCTTCAGGGAGAGGGTTAGGGAGAGGGCGCTCTTCGGGACCTGCACCGCAGCTATCGGGAAACTCCATTCGCAAGCAAGAACTGGGCGTCCCCCTCGCTCCTACAAAAGAAAAGCCCGCCCCTCACAACCCCTTCGGCACCGCCAGCCCCCTGGTCGAGGGCCCGCTCTTCAACGGCTGCCGGCACCCCGCATCGCCGAACGGCCCGGACAGCCGCGTCCAGCCCTCCCCCGGCGAGGTCTGGCTGCAGGTCAGGTGGCCGTCCACGCGGCTCTGCCACAGGTAGAACGGCATGGGCGCGGCATGGGCGTTCAGGCTGACGATCAACGGCAGGAACATCAGGAACAGGCGCATCGGGTCGTTTTCCAGGTCACTCGTCGGGCATTGTCGCGGCTTGGGCCGGACGAAGGCACGACATTCAGCAGAATTTTCCCCGCCTACTACGCTCAAAGAAAGGGGAGGCCGCTGGCACGGGGGCTTTCGCGGCACCGGGATGGGTGCCGGTCGTCACGTCGGCGGAGACCGCTTACTCAGGCTTTCGCAAGCATGGGCAGGTCGTGATATGGCGCATACGGAGCATACCGGTCAACTGCATTCTCAACCGGGCGTGCCGGAGCCTGGCTTTTCCCCGAAAAAACCCAGCCACCACCGCTTCCTGCTGCTGTTCCTGTTCGTCCTGCCACTGCTGGCGGCGATGGGCGCGGCGCTGCTCTACGAGGCGCATACCTCCAAGCTGCAGGCCCGCGAGCTGGCGCGCCTGGCCGGCGAGTTGACCTGGCAGGTCGGCGCCGGTTCCAGCGACCAGGTGGTCTACCCGAAGGACGGCCCCTTCGACCGCCGCCTGGGCTACCTGCAACTGCCGGACTTCCTGCAGCGCCTGCACGACCGCGACTTCGTCACCCTCGACCAGGCGCGCTTCTCCCCTGCCCTGCTGCAATACGCCGGCTACGGCATGTTCCCGCCCTACGCCGAGAAGGCCCAGGCCGGCGTCGACATCAGCGACTGCCGCGGCCTGCCGATCTACAACTTCCGCTACCCGCAGCGGCTCTACGCCAGCTACGACGCCATCGCCCCGCTGATCGTGCAGAGCCTGCTGTACATCGAGAACCGCGACCTGCTCGACGCCAGCCGCCCCTACCTCAACCCGGCCATCGACTGGAGCCGCTTCACCCAGGCCGCCGTGGCCCAGGCCGGGCGCCTGGTCGGCATGGGCAACCACGCCCCCGGCGGCAGCACCCTGGCCACGCAGATCGAGAAGTACCGCCACTCGGTGGACGGGCGCACCAATTCCATCCGCGACAAGCTGCGGCAGATGGCCTCGGCCAGCGTGCGCGCCTACCAGGGCGGCGCCGAGAACCTGCCGGCGCGGCGCAACGTGGTGCTCACCTACCTCAACTCGGTGCCGCTCTCGGCGCAGCCGGGCTACGGCGAGGTCAGCGGCCTGCCCGACGGTCTGTGGATCTGGTACGGCGCCGACTACCAGCAGGTCAACCGCCTGCTCTCCTCCCCCGTCGGCCAGGGCGCCGAGCTCGAGGCCCAGGGCCGGGCGCTGCGCCAGGTGGTGTCGCTGATGATCGCCCACCGCCGCCCGTCCTATTACCTGGCGCGCGGGCGCAAGCCGCTGGGCGAGCTGACCGACAGCTACCTGCGCCTGCTGGCCCAGGCCGGGGTGATCGAGGCGCCGCTGCGCGATGCCGCCCTGGCCCAGCGCCTGGAGTTCCGCGACCCGCAGAACCAGCCGACGGTGCAGCCGCTGGAGCCGAACAAGGGCGTGAGCCTGGCCCGCACCCGCCTGGCGGGGATGCTCAACGTGCCGCTGTATGACCTGGACCGCCTCGACCTGAGCTTCAGCACCACCCTGCAGGACGAGTTGCAGAACAAGGTCAGCGCCTACCTCAAGCAACTGGCCGATCCGGACTTCGCCTCGCAGATCGGCCTGTTCGGCGAGCACCTGCTGTCCAAGGACAAGACCGCCGACGTGCGCTACAGCTTCGTGCTGTTCGAGCGCACCGCCGACGGCAACCGCGTGCGCGTGCAGACCGACAGCACCGACCAGCCCTTCGACATCAACGAGGGCAGCAAGCTGGAGCTGGGTTCCACCGCCAAGCTGCGGGTGCTGTCCAACTATCTGGAGCGCATCGCCGACCAGTACCGCGCCTACAACGGCAAGCCCGCCGCCGAGCTGCGCAAGGTGCCGGTGGAGCCGCTGGACTTCATCAGCCGCTGGTCCATCGACTACCTGATCGCCAACCCCAACGCCGACCTCTCGGCCATGCTCGCCGCGGCCATGCAGCGCAAGTACTCGGCCAGCCCCTACGAGAGCTTCTTCACCGGCGGCGGCGTGCACACCTTCTCCAACTTCCGCCGGGAGGACAACGGGCGCATCCCCACCCTGCTCGAAGCGCTGCGCGAATCCATCAACCTGCCCTTCGTGCGCCTGCTGCGCGACCTGGTGCGCCACGACATGTACCAGAAGGACGGCAACAAGCTGACCGTGCTGCAGGACGACAAGGACCCGCGCCGCCAGCTGTACCTGGACCGCTTCGTCGACCAGGAGAGCCGCGTCTACCTGCTGCGCTTCTGGCAGAAGTACCGCGGGCAGAACGCCGACGAGCGCCTGGACACCTTCCTCGACGGCCTGCGCCCGTGGCCGGTGCGCCTGGCGGCGATCCACCGCTACCTGCAGCCCCAGGCCGACCAGGCGACCTTCGCCGCCTTCCTCCAGGACCGCCTGAAGCAGAGCCACTACACCGGCGAGAAGCTCACCGACAAACGCATCGCCGATCTCTACAAGCGCTACGGCCCCGGGGCCTTCGACCTCAACGACCAGGGCTACGTGGCCCGCGTGCACCCGCTGGAGCTGTGGCTGCTCGGCTACCTGCAGCGCCAGCCGCAAGCCAGCTTCGCCGACGCGGTGGCCGCCAGCAACGCCGAGCGCAAGCAGGTCTACGGCTGGCTGTACAAGTCGCGCTACAAGGCCGCCCGCGACAAGCGCATCCGCATCATGCTGGAGGTAGAGGCCTTCCTCGACATCCACCAGCAGTGGAAGCAGCTGGGCTACCCCTTCGACCACCTGGTGCCCTCGCTGGCCACCGCCCTGGGCAGCTCCGGCGACCGCCCGGCGGCGCTGGCCGAGCTGATGGGCATCATCCTCAACGACGGCATCCGCCTGCCCACCCTGCGCATCGACAGCCTGCACTTCGCCGCCGGCACGCCCTACGAGGTGAGCCTGGCGCCGCAGGCCAACGTCGGCACCCGAGTGATGACCTCGGAGGTGGCCAGCACCCTGCGCGACTCGCTGTCCCAGGTGGTCGACCAGGGCACCGCGCGGCGGCTGTCCGGCAGCTTCCGCCGCGACGACGGCAGCCCGCTGGTGATGGGCGGCAAGACCGGCACCGGCGACAACCGCATCGAAAGCTTCACCCGCGGCGGGGCGGTGAAGAGTTCGCGCTCGCTGAACCGCACCGCGACCTTCGTGTTCTACCTCGGCCCGCGGCACTTCGGCACCCTCACCGCCTACGTGGCCGGCAGCGCGTCGAGCAACTTCAAGTTCACCTCGGCGCTGCCGGTGCAGGTGCTCAAGGGCATGGCGCCGATGCTGCAGCACTACCTGGAGCCGGGCACCGAGTGCCACGCGCCCCAGGACACCCTGCGGGTGAGCTGGCTGTGAGGCCGCGCGCCGCCGCGGCCTGAACCCGGGAAAGGCCAGGGAAGCACGGCGCCAAGGGTTCGGCGCCGGGAGGTCCGGCCGGCCGTCAGCATGACCTGGCGCGGCGCCCCTTGCCGCGCGGGTCCGGAGCCGGAGGGCACCGCTATGCCGCGCCGCCATGGGAACCTCAGGGACCAGGAACAGGCGCTGCTGCGCCAGCGCCGCGCCCAGGCCGGCATCGACGTGCCGAGCGACTTCAGCTGGGGCCTGGCCCTCTCCGGCGGCGGCGTGCGCAGCGCCACCTTCAACTTCGGCCTGCTGCGGGCGCTGGCGAAGAACCACGTGCTCAAGCGCTTCGACTACCTCTCCACGGTGTCCGGCGGCGGCTACGTCGGCGCCATGCTCGGCCGCCTGTACGGCCCCGCCCAGGGCGCCCGCGAGGTGGAGAACGGCCTGGCGGCGGACGACTCGCTGCTGCTCTGGTGGCTGCGCAACAACGGCCGCTACCTGGCCCCGGCCGGCGGCCGCGACCTGCTGATGGCCGGCGCCTCGATGCTCCGTGGCTTCATGGCCACCCAGCTGGAGATCGGCATCCTGCTGCTGTGCATCGGCATGTTCACGGTGCTGCCCCACGTGCTGCTGGCGCTGCTGGGCACGCCGCCGGTGTTCCTCGGCAACCTCTGGTCGCTGTGGTTCCTCGTCGTGCCGCTGTTGCTGCTGGCCGCCGGCGCGCTGTGCTGGGCCTACTGGTTCAGCCGCGACCGCCAGGACCACGCCCTGCGCGACCTGCTCTCGGTGCTGCTGGCCCTGCTCGCCGCGCTGGCCCTGGCGGTGCAGGGCCTGTGGCCGCAGTTGCAGAGCGACATCGAGCTGGGCCCGCGGCTGCTGGCCTACGCCCTGCTGGTCGGCGCCCTGCTGATCGCCCCGCTGGGCTGGCTGCTGCGCCTGCCGCTGCGCGCCTGCCCGCCGGAACAGCAGCGCCTGCGCCTGACCCACTGGCTGGGCTGGGTACTGCTGGGCGGCGCCGGGGTATTGCTGCTGGGCGTTTGCGAGGCGGTCACCTGGCACTTGGTCGTGCGCCTGCGCGAGAGCGGCAACTTCACCCTCATTTCCTCCAGCGTGCTGGGCTCCACGGGCCTTGCCGTGGTGCTGCTGCGCGCCCTGCTGCCGACGCTGCTGGAGCGCCTGCGCCAGCAGGGCCTGCCGAGCGCCTACGGCAGCCAGCTGGCCAACCTGCTGGGCCTGGCCCTGCTGGCGTTCCTGCTGCTGGCCTGGCTGACGCTGCTGCAGGCCTTCCTCTACCTGGGCGGCAACCTGCTCAGCCCCGGCGCCGCCATGCAGCCCTGGCTGCCGCTGCTGTACTGGGCCCTGGTGCTGGCCGCGCTGGGCTTCTACATCGGTATCAGCGGCGCCAACCTCACCCAGCTGAACCTCGCCTCGCTGCACTACTTCTACCGCTCGCGCCTGGCCCGCACCTACGTCGCGGTGGCCAACCACGGCGGCCCCGAGGCGCGCTTCCCAGCCTCGCTGCTGGTACCGGCCGAGCGCCGGCTGATCGAGGGCATCGAGTCGCTGCGGGAGATACTGCCCGGCGACGACGTGGCCCTGGCCGACTACCAGCCGCACGCCTACGGCGGGCCGCTGCACCTGATCAACTGCTGCATCAACCAGACCCTCGACGACCGCACCCACAGCTACAACGCCGACCGCAAGGGCGTGGCCCTGACCGTCAGCGCCCTGGGCGTGGAGACCGGCACCCACGGCCCGCGGCCGCCCCAGGGCCTGGAGCGCAGCAGCCTGGCGCAATGGGCGACCATCTCCGGCGCCGCCCTGAGCACCGGCATGGGCTCGCGCACCAGCGCCGGGCTGGCCGCGCTGGTGTTCATGACCGGCCTGCGCCTGGGCTTCTGGCTGCCCAACCCGACGCGCGCCGCCGAGACCGGCTGGCGCGCGCGCCTGGCCAAGTACCTGGCCACCCGCGCCGAGATGCTCGCCCAGTTCCCCGGCCTGCGCGCGCCCTTCTGGTACCTGTCCGACGGCGGCCACTTCGACAACAGCGGCGTCTACGCCCTGCTCAAGCGCGAGGTCGACCTGATCGTCGCCAGCGACTGCGGCGCCGACCCGCGCTACCTGTTCGAGGACCTGGAGAACCTGGTGCGCAAGGCCAAGATCGACTACGACGCCGACATCGAATTCATCGACCCGGACAGCCTGGCGCGGGTCTCCGCCGGCGACGCCCGCGCCCTGCTGTTCGGCACCCCGGAGTCCATCTCGCCGGATTGCGGCCGCGAATACCTGCTGCTGGCGCGCATCACCTACGCCAGCCACAGGCGCGGCACCCTGCTGGTGGTCAAGCCGCACCGCTGCGACTCGCCGCTGCTGGAGCTGCCCTTCGACCTGGTGGGCTACGCCGACCGCAACCCGGCCTTCCCGCAGCAGGGCACCGACGACCAGTTCTTCGACGAAAGCCAGTGGGAGGCCTACCACCAGCTGGGCCTGGCGCTGGGCTCGGTGCTCAGCCGCGACTTCCTCCAGCGCCTGCCGGGCTGGGCCGACCTGGCCAGCATCGTGACCCTCACCGCAGTCGGCCAGCCGGCCCCGGCCAACGGCCCGAACCGCCGCCAGCGCATCGCCCAGAACGTGCGCACCACCCTCGGCGTGGGCCTTTCCGCCAGCCTGGTGGTGGCGCTCTGGCAGGGCCTGGAGCAGTACCGCGGCAACATCGCCGACAGCGAGTCGAAGTACGCCAGCCAGTTGGAGGCCATCGCCGACCTCTACGCCAAGGGCAACAAGGTCAGCGACGCCCTGCGCACGCGCATCGGCCACCTGGAGAACTTCGCCAGCCGCAACGGCCTGTCGGTGGAGTTCGCCAGCGACATGCGCACCCTGTTCGAGCGTGCCAGCGCGGCCTGCGCCAATGGTACCGAGTCGGCCGACTGCAACTACCTGCGCCAGCTCACCAGCGACCCGCACCCCAACAGCCCGGTGCAGCAATACTGGTTCGGCTTCACTCCGCTGCCGGAAGACAACCCGGCGCTGGCCAGCGCCCCGCCACCGCCACCGCCACCGCCACCGCCAGCCGCGGCGCCGGCATCACCGCCTGTCAGCGCCGAGATGGTGCCACCGCCCGCCGTCACGGCCAGCGCCGCGCCTGCGCCCGAAGCAGAGCCGGTGGCCAACCCCTGCATGCGCGAAGGCAGGCGGCCGGTGGTGCTCTACACGCAGATCTACTCGGCCGACGAGCAACGCACGGCGCGGGACTTCCTCAAGCTGCTGGAAGGCAGCGGGATCAGCACCCCGGGCATCGAGAACGTGGTCAGCGCCGCCGCCCGCCGCGGTTCGCCGCCGCCATTGCCCTGGCCGCGGCCGACCTTCATCTACCACGCCCGCCGCGACGGCGAATGCGCCCGCTGGCTGGCGCGGAAGTTCAGCGACAAGGCCGTGGCCCTGCCGCTGGCGGCAAGCCTGCAGGCCTCGCCCGGGGTCATCGAGTTCTGGCTGCCGGCGCAGGCGAAGCCCAATTGAGGTGACGCCGAAGTGCTCTTCGTAGGATCGAGGGGGACGCCTAGTTCTTGCTCGCGAACAAACACGGTGCCATGCGGTTCGCGAGCAAGCTCGCTCCTACGAGAAGCCATGTGCACCGGTATGGTCCGCGATAGCCGGGAGGTATCGGCGCGATTCGCGGATGAGATCCTACGCCACGCCATTCCCCTGTAGGAGCGCGCCCTGCGCGCGAATCGCGGGCAGGGCCCGCTCCTACAGGTTGCCGGGAGGCACGGTATCCGCCCCCCGTAGGAGCGGACCTTGTCCGCGATAGCCGGACGCCCCGGCGCGATTCGCGGATGAGATCCTACG
Source organism: Pseudomonas citronellolis (assembly GCF_001586155.1). NCBI lineage: Bacteria > Pseudomonadati > Pseudomonadota > Gammaproteobacteria > Pseudomonadales > Pseudomonadaceae > Pseudomonas > Pseudomonas citronellolis. The sequence continues at coordinate 2,264,925 of NZ_CP014158.1, read as the reverse complement.
CCGCCCCACCCGCGCCATTCCCCTGTAGGAGCGCGCCCTGCGCGCGAATCGCGGGCAAGGCCCGCGGGAGGCACGGTATCCCCCCGTAGGAGCGGACCTTGTCCGCGATAGCCGGACATACCGGCGCGATTCGCGGATGAGATCCGCTACGCCGCCCCACCCGCGCCATTCCCCTGTAGGAGCGCGCCCTGCGCGCGAAATCGCGGGCAGGGCCCGCTCCTACAGGTTGCCGGGAGGCACGGTATTCCTCCCCCCGTAGGAGCGGACCTTGTCCGCGATAGCCGGACGCCCCGGCGCGATTCGCGGATGAGATCTCCTACGCTGCCCCACCCGCGCCATTCCCCTGTAGGAGCGCGCCCTGCGCGCGATTTCGCGGGCAGGGCCCGCTCCTACAGGTCGCCGGGGGCCGGGCCATCCGCTCAACCCCGCCCGCGCACCATCTGCACGTAGAGCTTCTCCACCTGCTCCCGCGCCCAGGGCGTGCGGCGCAGGAAGGTTAGGCTGGACTTGATGCTGGGCTCGCTCTTGAAGCAGCGGATGTCGATGCGCTTGGCCAATCCCTCCCAGCCGTACTGCTCCAGCAGGCGTTCGAGGATGGTCTGCAGGGTCATGCCGTGCAGCGGGTCCTTGGGTTTCTCGCTCATGGTCGGGCTTCGTCGTCGGTGCGTAAGTGCGCGCACCTTAGCAGCAAGCCGCCAAGCGCGCAGCCCAGGCGCAGACAGGCGCCCGGCGCACGGCGTAGAATGGCCGCCGCGACTGCCGCAGCCCCCATACCAACAACGATTCCTCTTCGCCCGCCCGCACCCGGCCCTTCGCCGCCGGGGCATCACGCGTGGCCGGGGGACTCGGCCTGAGCCCCACCCTCACTCAGGATTCCCATGCACAACCCGCAAGACACCCGCACCGGCAGCTGGCTGAACGTCATCGCCCTGGCCATCGCCGCCTTCATCTTCAACACCACCGAGTTCGTACCGGTGGGCCTGCTCAGCGACATCGGCCGCAGCTTCGACATGCGCCCGGAACAGGCCGGGCTGATGCTCACCCTGTACGCCTGGGTGGTGTCGCTCACCTCGCTGCCGCTGATGCTGGCCACGCGCAACATGGAGCGGCGGCGCCTGCTGGTGGCGATCTTCTGCCTGTTCATCGGCAGCCACCTGCTCTCCGGCGTCGCCTGGAGCTTCACCACGCTGATGCTCAGCCGCTTCGGCATCGCCTTCGCCCATGCGGTGTTCTGGTCGATCACCGCATCCCTGGCGGTGCGCGTGGCGCCGCCGGGCCAGCAGGCCAAGGCCCTGGGCCTGCTGGCCACCGGGACCATCCTGGCGATGGTCCTGGGCATCCCCCTGGGCCGCGTGCTCGGCGAGGCCATGGGCTGGCGCGCGACCTTCCTGGCCATCGCCGGCGTCTCGCTGGTGGTGGTGCTCTGGCTGGCCCGCGCGTTGCCGCTGCTGCCCAGCCAGAACTCCGGCTCGCTGCGCAGCCTGCCGCTGTTGCTGCGGCGCCCGGCGCTGGTGGCGCTGTACGTGCTCACCGTGCTGGTGATCACCGCGCAGTTCACCGCCTACAGCTACATCGAGCCCTTCGCCCGCGAGGTGGCCAGGCTGGACAGCCAGCGCACCACCCTGCTGCTCCTGCTGTTCGGCGGCGCCGGGCTGTTCGGCTCGATCCTCTTCAGCCGCTACAGCGAGCGCTTCCCGCGCGGCTTCCCGTGCCTGACCATCGCCGTGCTCGGCAGCTGCCTGCTGCTGCTCCTGCCGCTGGCCCGCGAGCCCCTGGCGCTGCTCGGCCTGAGCCTGTTCTGGGGCGCCGCCATCCTGTGCTTCGGCCTGGCCCTGCAGGCCAAGGTGCTGCAACTGGCCCACGACGCCACCGACGTGGCCATGGCCATGTTCTCCGGGCTGTACAACGTCGGCATCGGCGGCGGCGCGCTGCTCGGCAGCCGGGTGGTCGGCGGCATCGGCCTGGCGCAGATCGGCAACGTCGGCGGCGCCGTGGCCATGGCCGGCCTGGCGCTGTGCCTGTTCGCCTGCTGGCGCTATGCCGAAGCGCTGCGCAACGGACACAAATGAAAAAGGCCGCGGCCCCTTGCGGGACCGCGGCCTTGGCTACCGCTCAGCGAATCAGCGGCCGGCGGCGGGAGCCGAGGCCGGCAGGTGGGCCTCGCCGTACTCCGCCTCGGCTTCGTCGAAGCGCTGCTGCATGGCCCTGGACGGGGCCGGGCCGAGCAGGCTGAAGACCACGATGGCGACGCTGGCGAACAGGAAGCCGGGGATGATCTCGTACAGGCCGAGCCAGCCGAACTGCTTCCAGACGATCACGGTGACCGCGCCGACCAGCATGCCGGCCAGGGCGCCGTTGCGGTTCATGCGCTTCCACAGCACCGAGAACAGCACCAGCGGGCCGAAGGCGGCGCCGAAGCCGGCCCAGGCGTAGGACACCAGGCCCAGCACGCGGTTTTCCGGGTTGGCCGCCAGGGCGATGGCGATCAGCGCCACCAGCAGCACCATGGCGCGGCCGACCCAGACCAGCTCCAGCTGGCTGGCGTTCTTGCGCAGGAAGGCCTTGTAGAAGTCTTCGGTCAGCGCCGAGGAGCACACCAGCAGCTGGCAGCTCAGGGTGCTCATCACCGCGGCGAGGATGGCCGACAGCAGCACGCCGGCGATCCACGGGTTGAACAGGATCTTCGCCAGTTCGATGAAGATGCGCTCATGGTTCTCGGTGACCGCGCCGGCCTGCTCCGGGTTGGCCTGGAAGTAGGCGATGCCGAAGAAGCCCACGGCCACGGCGCCGCCCAGGCAGAGGATCATCCAGGTCATGGAGATGCGGCGCGCGGCCGGGATCGACTTGACCGAATCGGCGGCCATGAAGCGCGCCAGGATGTGCGGCTGGCCGAAGTAGCCCAGGCCCCAGGCCATCAGCGAGATCACGCCGATGAAGGAGGCGCCCTTGAGCATGTCGAAGTTGGCCGCGTCCTTCAGCTCGATGGCGGCGAAGGTCGGCTCCACGCCACCGGTGGCGAACAGCACGATGATCGGGGTGAGGATCAGCGCGAAGATCATCAGCGAGGCCTGCACGGTGTCGGTCCAGCTCACCGCCAGGAAGCCGCCGACGAAGGTGTAGGCGATGGTCGCGGCGGCGCCGGCCCACAGGGCGGTCTCGTAGGACATGCCGAAGGTGCTTTCGAACAGGCGGGCGCCGGCGACGATGCCCGAGGCGCAGTAGATGGTGAAGAACACCAGGATCACCACCGCCGAGAGCACGCGCAGGATGCGGCTGTTGTCCTCGAAGCGGTTGGTGAAGTAGTCGGGGAGCGTCAGCGCGTTGCCGTTGTGCTCGGTGTGCACGCGCAGGCGCCCGGCGACGAACAGCCAGTTCAGGTAGGCGCCGACGATCAGGCCGATGGCAATCCAGCTTTCGGAGATGCCGGAGAGGTAGATCGCCCCCGGCAGGCCCATCAGCAACCAGCCGCTCATGTCCGAGGCACCGGCCGACAGGGCCGTGACGAAGCTGCCGAGGCTGCGGCCGCCGAGGATGTAGTCGGAGAAGTTGTTGGTGGAACGGTAGGCGGCGAATCCGATCAGGACCATAGCCGCGATGTAGATCACGAACGTGACCAGTGTTGGCGTGTTGACGCTCATGGGGGCTCCCCTGAAGCTTGTTTTTATCCAGGCCCGGTGGGTAATCCGGGCCCTTGCTCGTCGGGGCCGGCGCGGTTGGCGTCGGTCCCCCTGCCGTGCCCTTCGGCACGGCGGGGCGGCAGCGGCCCTGCGCAAGCTCCGCTACCCCCCCTGTCGCCACCCGTCGCGGTTGCACCACGCGGGCGGCTGATTCTTCGGCGCCCCCTCACCGTCCCGGGGCAGCCGTCGCCACATTGCCCGGCGCACGTCCGGGGACACGCGCGGGCGGCGGATTCTAACGCAAGGAAAAGCCCTTGTTGCACCGAATCGCCGAACGGTTGCACTCAAGGTGCAACCCGGATGGGCGAATGGCGGAATCTAGTGGCACCCTGCCCCGGCATTCTTGCGAAAAGCTCTGGACTTGTTGCGAAAAACTCCAGGACGCCCGCCCTGTGCAGCCAGCGGCTAGCACTTTCTGATCTGAAAGCACTTGATTTTCAAACCACAGGGAATGTTATGTTATAACAACATAAATCAAGGCCGCCCCACCGAGCGACCCGCCAAGCCCCTGCCTAGAGCCTTCGCACAGCCCGAGTCGCCACGGGAGGGGCGCGTTCTGCCCGAAAAAACCAAGGAGCCCCCGATGTCCACGTCCCGCCCCCTGCCCCGCTGGCCACTCGCGCCGCTGACCCTCGCGCTGTTCGCCGTTCCCGCGCTCGCCGACACCCGCCCTGCCGAGCTGCAGCCCCAGGTGATCACCGCCAACCCGCTGGGCGAGGTGCAACCCGCCGCGCCCAGCAGCGTGCTACAGGGCGACGACCTGACGCTGCGCCAGAAAGGCAGCCTGGGCGAGACCCTCGACGGCCTGCCGGGGGTGTCCTCCACCTGGTTCGGCCCCGGCGCCAGCCGGCCGATCATCCGCGGCATGGACGGCGACCGCATCCGCCTGCTGCGCAACGGCGTGGGCGCGCTGGATGCCTCGTCGCTGTCCTACGACCACGCGGTGCCGGAAGACCCCAACGTGGTCGAGCGCATCGAAGTGGTCCGTGGCCCGGCCGCCCTGCTCTACGGCGGCAACGCCATCGGCGGGGTGGTCAACAGCTTCGACAACCGCATCCCCAGCGAAGCGGTGGACGGCGTCCACGGCCGCGGCGAGCTGCGCTACGGCGGCGCCGACACCACCCGCAGCGCCGCCGGCGCGGTGGAAGCCGGCGACGGCAACTTCGCCCTGCACCTGGACGCCGGCTCCCGCGAGTTCAACGACCTGCGCATCCCCGGCTACGCCCATTCCCGCGCCCAGCGCGCGATCGACGGCGACGACTCCAGGCACCGCGTCGAGAACAGCGACGGCCGCCAGGACAGCGGCGCCATCGGCGGCAGCTACCACTGGGACCACGGCTACGCCGGGCTTTCCTACAGCGGCTACGACGGCAACTACGGCTCCCCCGCCGAGGACGACGTGCGCCTGAAGATGCAGCAGGACCGCTACGCCTTCGCCTCGGAGATCCGCGACTTGGAAGGCCCGTTCAGCTCGGTGAAGCTGGACGCCGCCTACACCGAGTACCAGCACAAGGAGATCGAGGACGGCGAGACCGGCACCACCTTCAAGAACGACGGCTACGAGGCGCGCATCGAGGCCCGCCACAAGCCGCTGGGCCCGCTGCAGGGCGTGGTCGGCGCGCAGGTGGCCAACAGCCGCTTCTCGGCCCTGGGCGAAGAGGCCTTCGTGCCGCACACCGAAACCGACAGCGCGGCGCTGTTCTTCCTGGAGAACTGGCAAGCCAGCGAGCGCCTGGCGCTGAGCTTCGGCGGCCGCGTCGAACACAGCCGCGTCGACCCCGACGCCAAGGACAACGAGCGCTTCGCCGAGAACGACGGCAGCCGCAGCTTCACCGCCGGCAGCCTGTCCTCCGGCGCGGTGTACCAGCTGACGCCGATCTGGGCGCTGGCCGCCACCCTCAGCTACACCGAGCGCGCGCCAACCTTCTACGAGCTGTACGCCAACGGCCCGCACGCCGCCACCGGCACCTACGAGGTGGGCGACGCCGATGCGGACAAGGAAAAGGCGGTCTCCACCGACCTGGCCCTGCGCTTCGACAACGGCATCCACAAGGGCAGCGTCGGCGTGTTCTACAGCCGCTTCTCCAACTACATCGGCCTGCTCGCCAGCGGCCGCTACCGCGACGAGGAAGGCGAGGTGGTCGCCGCCGACAGCGACGAGGCCCTGCCGGAATACCTCTACAGCGGCGTGCGCGCGGAGTTCTACGGCGTCGAGGCGCAGGACCGCATCCACCTGCTGGAAAGCCCCTACGGCAACTTCGACCTGGAGCTGTCCGGCGACTACACCCGGGCGAAGAACCGCGACACCGGCCAGCCGCTGCCGCGCATCGCCCCGCTGCGCCTGAACAGCGCGCTGATCTGGGAACTGCAGCAATGGCAGGCGCGCCTGGAAGTGGAACACGCCGCCTCCCAGCACCGCGTGCCGGACGAAGAACTCTCCACCGACGGCTACACCACCCTGGGCGCCAGCGTCGGCTACAGGTTCGACATGGGCGGCAGCCAGTGGCTGGCCTTCGTCAAGGGCGAGAACCTGACCAACCAGACGGTGCGCTACGCCAGCTCGATCCTGCGCGATAGCGTGCCGGCGGCGGGACGCGGCATCGAGGCGGGGGTGAAGGTGGCGTTCTGATGGAGCGCGGCAAGGCGCTCTTCGTAGGATGGGTTGAGCGAAGCGATACCCATCGCCGGCCCTGCCGGCGCAATCGCGGATGAATCCGCTCCTACAGGGGAATGCCGTGCCTCACAGCAAACTGTAGGAGCGGGCCCTGCCCGCGATGGGGCTACCCGGCAACATCGGCGTCTTGGGTTGACGCCGCTCCCTCTCCCCAGCCCTCGGCTGCACGCCCGGCCCTCAAGGGAGAGGGGGCCGTTCGGCGTTGTCCTGAACCATTGGTTCGCGAGCAAAAACAGAAGGCCCCGGTTCCTCACGAAACCGGGGCCTTCGTTCAAGCGCAAAACCGTGCCGTTACTGGCGCATCCCCCGCCCGCTCACCAGCAGGCGGATGCAGAAGAAGTACAGGATCACCGTCGCCACCAGCATGAAGATCAGCGCCGTGCCGATCTGGATGTCCGACACCCCGAGGATGCCGTAGCGGAAGGCGTTGACCATGTGCAGGATGGGGTTGGCCAGCGATACCGTCTGCCAGAATTCCGGCAGCATGTGGATGGAATAGAACACCCCGCCCAGGTAGGTCAGCGGCGTCAGCACGAAGGTCGGGATGATCGAGATGTCGTCGAAGTTGCGCGCGTACACCGCGTTGACGAAGCCGCCCATGGAGAAGATGGTGGCCGTCAGCACCACCACCAGCACGGTGATGCCCAGGTGGTGCACCTGCAGCTTGGTGAAGAACAGCGACAGCGCCGTGACGATGACGCCCACCGCCAGCCCGCGCAACACGCCGCCCACGGTGTAGCCGAGAAGGATGGTGTGCGGCGACACCGGCGACACCAGCAGCTCCTCGATGGAGCGCTGGAACTTGCTGCCGAAGAAGCTCGACACCACGTTGCCGTAGGCGTTGGTGATCACCGACATCATGATCAGCCCCGGCACTATGTACTGCATGTAGCTGAAGCCGCCCATGCCGCCGATCTGCCGGCCGATCAGGTTGCCGAAGATGACGAAGTACAGAACCATGGTGATCGCCGGGGGCAGCAGGGTCTGTGGCCAGATTCGGGTAAAGCGGCGGACTTCGCGGTAGACGATGGTGTTCAGGGCCACCCAGTTGGCGCGCAGCTCGCTCATACCGCCACCCTCGACAGGTTCTTCTCGACCAGCGACACGAACAGCTCCTCCAGACGGTTGGTCTTGTTGCGCAGGCTCAGCACCTCGATGCCCTGTCCGTTCAGCAGGGCGAACAGGCCGTTGATGCCGGCGGCCTTGTCCACCTGCACCTCCAGGGTGTGGTCGTCCAGCAGCCGCGCCGGGTAGCCGGGCAGTTGCGGGAGCTGGGCCACGGCGCCCTTGAGGTCGAGCACGAAGGTCTCCACGTGCAGCTGGGTCAGCAGCTTGCGCATGCTGGTGTTCTCGACGATGGTGCCGTGGTCGATGATCGCGATGTTGCGGCAGAGCTGCTCGGCCTCCTCCAGGTAGTGGGTGGTGAGGATGATGCTGATGCCCTGCTGGTTCAGTTCGGTGAGGAAGTTCCACATCGAGCGGCGCAGCTCGATGTCCACCCCGGCGGTGGGCTCGTCGAGGATCAGCAGGCGCGGCTCGTGGATCAGCGCGCGGGCGATCATCAGCCGGCGCTTCATGCCGCCGGAAAGCTCGCGCGAGGCCGAGTTGCGCTTGTCCCACAGGCCCAGCTGGTTGAGGTACTTCTCGGCGCGCTCCTTGGCGATTTTCGCCGGGATGCCGTAGTAGCCGGCCTGGGTCACGACGATGTCGAAGACCTTCTCGAACTGGTTGAAGTTGAACTCCTGGGGCACCACGCCCAGGCAGCGCTTGACCTTCAGCGGCTCGCGGTCGAGGTCGTGGCCGAACACCGTGACCGTGCCGCTGGTCTTGTTCACCAGGGTGGAAAGGATGCCGATGGTGGTGGACTTGCCGGCGCCGTTGGGGCCGAGCAAGGCGAAGAAATCGCCCTCGGCGACGTCCAGGTCGATGCCCTTGAGGGCCTGGAAACCGTTGCCGTAGGTTTTCGTCAGTTGACGGAGGGTAAGCGCGGAACTCATGGAATTTCCCGTGGCTGGGCGGCGCATGAAAATGGAACAGCTAGATAAGGGCCGGCGCCGGCAATTGCAACCTTCACCGGCGCCGCGGGCGGTTCAGGTCAGCTCGCTCATCACCGCGCTGCGGTAGGCCGGGCGCTCGCGCAGGCGGGCATACCAGGCCTCCAGGTGCGGCATCGGCGGACGCTGGATGGGCATCTCGAACCAGGCGTAGATGAAGCTGCCCAGGGGGATGTCGCCCATGCCGAAGCGTTCGCCGGACAAGTATGGCTGGCGCCCCAGGGCCTGCTCGGGCACCGCCAGGGCCGTCACGCAGGCCTCGATGCCGGCGGCGATGGCCGCTTCGTCACGCTGCTCCGGCGGGGTGCGCAGGGTACCCCAGAACACCGTGCGGAAGGGCCCGGCGAAGGTCGAGGTGGTCCAGTCCATCCACTTCTCGGCGCTGGCGCGCTGCTGCAGGTCCTGCGGGTAGAGGCTGTCGGGCGCGTACTTCGCTGCCAGGTAGCGGACGATGGCGTTGGATTCCCAGAGCACGAAGTCACCATCCTCCAGGGTGGGCACCACGCCGTTGGGGTTGAGCGCGCGGTAGGCCGGCTCGTTCACCACGCCGAAGGCGCCGCCGGCGTCGATGCGCTGGTAGGCCACCGCGGCCTCCTCGGCGCACCACAGCGCCTTGCGCACGTTGGACGAATTCTTGCGGCCCCAGATCTTCAGCATGGCGTTCGCTCTCTTCTTGTTCGGAGGGTGGGCGCGACCAGGGCAGGTCGGCCGGTGAATCCAAGCACCCTACCGGTCGGCGCGGCAAGAAGAAAGGCGTGCGGACTGATGATGACTATCGATTGCCTTCATGCTTCGGCGCTTCGGCCTGCATGTCGCCGGACAGCGGCGTGGGGCCGGCGTCGAACAGGTGCGGGTAGCAGGCGCGCAGGTGGCCGAAGAACAGGTCCTCGGGGACGTCGGCGAACTGGCCGTGGTCGCACAGGTACTCCATGTGCCGCCGGCCGCCCTGGTCGAATTCGTGGAAGACGCTGTCCTGGCGCCCGTCGAATTCCAGCGGCAGCACGCCGAAGGCCTCGCACAGCTCGCGGTTGAAGGCCGGCGTGGCCTTGACCCAGCGGCCGTCGAGGAACAGCTCGGTGTAGCCGTGCATGGCGAACACCTCGCTGCGCAGCATCTCCACCATGCGCCCGCTGGCCAGGTGGTTCTTCACGTCGGCCAGGCCGATGCGCGCGGGGATGCCGCAATGCCGGGCGCAGGCCGCCAGCAGCGCGGCCTTGGGCACGCAGTAGGACTGCCCGGCCTGCAGCGCGTGGCTGGCCTTGAGCGTCTGCGCATCGAGGCTGAACACATAGGGGTTGTAGCGGATGCCGTCGCGCACCGCGTAGTACAGCGCCACCGCCTGCTCGCGCAGCTGCGGCGAGGCGCCACGGTGCCGTTGGGCGAACTCGATCACCGCGGGGTGGTCACTATCCAGGTAGCGGCCGGGTTCGAGGTAAGCCTGCATGGGGGAATCTCCTTCACGGTTCCGGCCAGTCTAAACAGCCCGTCCGCGCACCGTGGAGGACGATCCGGCCAAGCTCGCCGAGGAAGGCGCCAACACCCGGCTAAGCTGTGAGGGATCGCCCCGTCGTTCGTCATGGAGGAAAGTGCATGTCGTTGCTCTGGTTGATCGTTCTCGTGCTCGGCGTCGCCTGGCTGGCCCACCGGCGCGTGGCGCCGGCCCCGGCGCTGGGCATAGTCGCCGTCTATCTCATCTTCATGGGCCTGTTCAGCCACGCCCACGGCTGGATGATCCTGCTCTGGCTGCCCTGGCTGGCGGTGGCCGCCGCCCTGGCCCTGCCCGACCTGCGCCGCAAGCTGTTCAGCGGCCCGTTGTACGCCTGGTTCAAGCAGGTGCTGCCGCCGATGTCCGACACCGAGCGCGAGGCCATAGAGGCCGGCACCGTGTGGTGGGACGGCGACCTGTTCAGCGGCCGCCCGGACTGGAGCAAGCTGCTGGGCGCCCCTGCGCCGCAGCTCACCGAGGAGGAACAGGCCTTCATCGACGGCCCCACCGAGCAGCTCTGCGCCATGGTCAACGACTGGGACATTTCCCGGCGCATGGACCTGCCGGAGGAAGCCTGGGCCTTCATCAAGGAACAGGGCTTCTTCGGCCTGATCATCCCCAGGGAATACGGCGGCAAGGGTTTCTCCGCCTTCGCCCACTCCCAGGTGGTGATGAAGCTGGCCAGCCGCAGCGGCGACCTGGCCTCCACCGTGATGGTGCCCAACTCCCTGGGCCCGGCCGAGCTGCTGCTGCACTACGGCACCGACGAGCAGCGCCAGCGCTACCTGCCGGGCCTGGCGCGCGGCGAGGAAATCCCCTGCTTCGGCCTGACCAGCCCGCAGGCCGGCTCCGACGCCGGCGGCATGACCGACATCGGCATCGTCTGCAAGGGCCAGTGGCAGGGCGAGGAAGTGCTCGGCCTGCGCCTGACCTGGGAGAAGCGCTACATCACCCTGGGCCCGGTGGCCACCCTGCTCGGCCTGGCCTTCAAGTGCCACGACCCGGAGCACCTGCTGGGCGGCGAGGAAGACCTGGGCATCACCCTGGCCCTGGTGCCCACCGACACTCCCGGAGTGGAGATCGGCCGGCGCCACGTGCCCCTGGGCGCGGCCTTCATGAACGGGCCGAACTCGGGCAAGGACGTGTTCCTGCCGCTGGACTGCATCATTGGCGGCCAGGCGATGATCGGCAAAGGCTGGATGATGCTGATGAACTGCCTGTCGGTGGGCCGCTCCATCTCCCTGCCGGCGGTGGGCACCAGCGCGGCCAAGGGCTGCAGCTACAGCAGCGGGCGCTACGCGCAGATCCGCGAGCAGTTCAACGTGCCCATCGGCGCCTTCGAGGGCATTCAGGAAGCCCTCGGGCGCATCGGCGGCAACGCCTGGATGATGGACTGCGCGCGCATCCTCACCGCCCACGCGGTGGACCTGGGCGAGAAGCCCTCGGTGCTCTCGGCCATACTCAAGTACCACCTCACCGAGCGCGGCCGCGAATGCATCAGCCACGCCATGGACATCCACGGCGGCAAGGGCATCATCCTCGGCCCGCGCAACTACCTGGGCCGCGCCTGGCAGACGGCGCCGATCTTCATCACCGTGGAAGGCGCCAACATCCTCTCGCGCAACCTGATGATCTTCGGCCAGGGCGCCATCCGCTGCCATCCCTTCGTGCTCAAGGAAATGGCCCTGGCCCAGCAGGAAGACCAGGCCCACGCCGCCCACGAGTTCGACCGCCTGCTGCTGCGGCACATCGGCTTCGCGGTGAGCAACGCCGCCAGCAGCCTGCTGCTGGGCCTGGGCTTCGGCCGCTTCGACCACGTGCCCGGTGACCGCCTGACGCGCCCCTACTTCCGCGCGGTGAACCGCCTGGCGGCCAGCTTCGCCATGCTCGCCGACTTCAGCATGATGCTGCTGGGCGGCGAACTGAAGCGCAAGGAACGCCTCTCGGCGCGCCTGGGCGATGCCCTCAGCCACCTCTACCTGGCCTCGGCGGCGCTCAAGCGCTACCACGACCTGAACCACGCCGAGCACCTGCAACCGCTGCTGCGCTGGGCCCTGGAGGAGAACCTGGCGAAGGCCGAGGAAGCCCTGGCCGCCCTGCTGGAGAACTTCCCCAACCGCTGCGTCGGCTGCCTGCTCAAGCTCCTGGTGTTTCCCCTGGGCCGCCGCCACAAGGGCCCGAGCGATGCGCTGGACGCGGAGATCGCCGGCATCCTCGGCCGCCCGCTGGACGACCCGGCGCTGCAGGCGATCCTCTACGGCGCCTTCCTGCCCACGGCGCAAGACGACCCGCTGGCTGACCTGGAGCGCGCCCTCACCGCCCTGCGTGAAGTCGCGCCCCTGCAGAAACAGCTGCACAAGGCGCTCAAGGAAGGCAAGGTGCGCCCGGCGCCCGGCCAGTCGCCGATCGACGCTGCGGTAGCCGCGCGGGTGCTGGACGAAGACCAGAGCCAGCAGTTGCACGCCGCGGAGAAGGCCCGGCGCCAGGTGATCGACGTCGACGACTTCGCCAAGGAGGAACTCGGCCAGCCCGGCAAGGTCTGACCACCCAGAACCCTTCCCTACCCCATGAAGGGAGCAGTACGCCAAGGGCGCCGACACGGCGCCCTTGGCGTTTTCGCCCCGGGGGCTGCCAGTGCAGGCGGATGGGTGCACACTGGCAGGCAAAGGCAACCGGGAGAACGCCCATGCGCATCCTGCCCATCCTCCTCGTCGGCCTGGCCCTGGCAACCACGGCGCAGGCCGATTCCTGGCTCTACCCGAGCCGCAACAGCCCGCCACCGGCGCCGCTGGTCGACCTGGACGCGCAACAGCAGCAGATCGACAGCCTGCAGCGTCAGGCCGAACAACGCCGCGTGCAGCAGCAGGACCAGCGCCTGCAATACGAAGACCAGCGCCTGCAGCTCAAGCAGCAACAGCTCAAGGACCAGCAGCAGGCCCTGGAGCGCCAGCGCCAGCAACAGCGCCTGCAGGACCAGACCATCGAGCGCCAGCGCACCGACCTGCAGCAGTTCCGCCTGCAGCAGCAACAGCAGCAGCTCGACATGCAGCGGCGGATGATCGACAACCAGCGCCGGCAGACGCAATCTCGGCCGCTGCGTTGAACCCCGCCGCGCGGCTGGGGGCGGCGAAACCCTATATACTCCGCCCCCGTTTCAGCCGTTTCCGCAGAGGACCCCACCATGGCCAGCGCCTACCTTGACCACCACCTCGCCCTGCTGCAGCACCTGCGCATGATCCTCGGCGCCCTGGGCGAAGCCGAGCAGGTCCCGGAGGAGAACCATGGCCTGTTCCTCGAACGCTTCGACGAACTGCTGCAGGAACTGCCGCGCGACCCGGTGGGCGCCCAGTACCTGGGCCAGGACCTGATTTCCCAGACCTTCCACCGCTACCCGCAGATCGCCCACCTGGTGCCGCGCGACCTGCTGTGGTTCTTCGGCGGCGACTGCCTGCACTTCATGCCCGACGAAGAGATCGACCTGTACCAGCAACTGGACGAACGCCGCTTCGCCGCCGAGGAAAACGGCGAGCCTTTCGACTGGAACAAGGAAAAGGCTTTGCTGGCGTTGCCGGAAGACTCGGCCAAGCATTGAGCCGACGCAATCGCGGATACGGGGACACCGCGTAGGGCGCATAACGCCTACGGCGTTATCCGCCGTTTGGCCTCGATCCCCGGCGGCTCCGGGGTTGGCCTGGGCATTGGCAGGGAAGCACGATCGTAGGAGCAACTGTCTTGCGCCGAGGTGCTCTTCGTAGGATGGGTTGAGCTTGCGAAACCCATGCTGTTGCGGCGATGGGTATCGCTTCGCTCAACGCCATCCTACGAAAAGCCGTGCTTCCTGGAACCGTAGGAGGACTGCGTCCGCGATCCGGCCGCCAGGCCGCCCTACCCCTCCTCCGGCACCCGTATCCGGTGGCAATCCTTGATCTCCCGCAGCGCCAGGGTCGACTGGATCGACGCGATGCCCGGCTGCTTGCGCAGCACCTTCTCGACGAACTCCGCGTAGGCATCCAGGTCCTTCTCCAGCACCTGCAGAAGGAAGTCCGCATCGCCGGTGATCTTGTGGCAGGCCAGCACCTCCGGCAGGTCGCGCACGGTCGCCTCGAAGCGGTCCGAGGCGTCGTCGGAGTGGGCGGCGAAGCGCACGTGGACGAAGGCCAGGATATCCAGGCCCAGACGCCGGCGGTCGAGGTTGGCCTGGTAGTCGCGGATGTAGCCCTCCTCCTCCAGGCGCTTGCGCCGCCGCCAGCAGGGCGTGACGCTCAGCGCCAGGCGCTCGCTCAGTTCGGCGTTGGACAGGCTGGCGTCGTCCTGCAACAGGCGCAGCATCGCCAGGTCGGTGGCATCCAGGTCGGCCACGCTGGAATTTCTTTTCTTCATTTCTCTCATCCTGAGTCTGTCATTGCGCAGAAGCCTAGCCCATGCAGTCAGAAAGCACAGTTATTCCCGGCCAGCGGCATAGACTGACCCCAGGCGCCCGATGAACGCGCGGCGCTCCCACTCAGGAGGATGGCAGCATGACCCGTTATCTGGATGTGCAGGACGTTGGCCGACTGCTCGGCGAAATCGGCCCGGGCGCGGCCATCCGTGCCATGGCCGGCTACATCGAGGCCGACTACCGACGCTGGGATGAATTCACCAAGTGCGCCCGCGTCGCCAACCACTCCGCCCTCGGCGTGATCGAACTGATGCCCGCCGACGACGGCAAGCTGTATGCCTTCAAGTACGTCAACGGCCACCCGAAGAACCACCGCGTCGACCTGCCCACGGTGATGGCCTTCGGCGTGCTGGCCACGGTGGACACCGGCTACCCGCTGCTGCTCGGCGAACTGACGCTGACCACCGCCGTGCGCACCGCCGCCACCTCGGCGCTGTTCGCCGGCTGCCTGGCCCGCCCCGACGCCCGCCGCATGGCGCTGATCGGCAACGGCGCGCAGAGCGAGTTCCAGGCCATCGCCTTCCACGAGCTGCTGGGCATCGAGGAAATCCGCCTGTTCGACATCGACCCGGCGGCCACCGCCAAGCTGCAGCGCAACCTCGCCGGCCTCCCCGGCCTGAAGCTGGTGGTGGCGGACTCGGTGCGTGAAGCGGTGCGCGGCGCCGATATCGTCACCACGGTCACCGCCGACAAGACCAACGCCACCATCCTCACTGCCGACATGCTCGAACCGGGCATGCACATCAACGCCGTGGGCGGCGACTGCCCGGGCAAGACCGAGCTGCAGGCCGAAGTGCTGGAGCGCGCGCGGGTGATAGTCGAGTTCGAACCGCAGACCCGCATCGAAGGCGACATCCAGCAGATGCCGGCGGACTTCCCGGTGATCGAGTTCCAGCGCATCCTCGCCGGCGCCGCCGAGGGCCGGCAGAACGCCGAGCAGATCACCGTGTTCGACTCGGTGGGCTTCGCCCTGGAAGACTTCTCCGCCCTGCGCTGGCTGCACGACGCCGCGCGCGAACGCGGCATCGGCCGCGACATCGAGCTGGTGCCGCGGCCGCAGGACCCGAAGGACCTGTTCGGCCTGCTCCGGCAGCCCCAGGGCCAGGCCCTGCGCGCCGTGCGCTGAGCCAGGCGCGCTACGGCGAGGCCCGGCTCACTCCAGCACACTGAACTCGATACGCTGGTTGCGCGCCCTGCCCGCCTCGGTGGCGTTGCTGAAGAGCGGCTGGCTGCGCCCGTAGCCCTTGGCCTGCAGGCGGTCGGGTGCCACGCCCAGTTCCACCAGGCGCGCCACCACGGCCTCGGCCCGAACGCGGGAGGCCTGCTGGCTGCTTTGCGAATCGTCGCTGTCGTCGGTGTGTCCGCCCACTTCCACGAGAGTGCCCGGCGGCGCCTGGCGGATGGCTTCGGCGGCTTCGGCCAGCACTTCGTCGCTGTCGCGGCTGATGGTGCTCGAGCGGTTGTCGAAGCGAATCCCCAACTGGGTCAGGGCATCGGCCAGTTGCCGGGCGCCGGAGCCCGGCGGCAGGCCGTTGAGGGCGGCCAGGGTGCGGTTCCACAGCCCCAGGAATTCGAAGCCGCCGAAGGTCTCGCGCAATTTCTGCGACAGCTCGATGCGCTGCCCCTGGCTCAGCGCGGTGGAATCCATGCGGATGCGCTCGCCGTTGAAGCCCAGCTTGAGCCCCTCGACCTTCAGTTCCGGCAGCAGCTCCAGCAGGCCGTCGAGCCAGGCCGCGGGGCTGGTTTGCCGCTTGACCAGGATGTCGCCCCGCAGGCGCTCCGCGCCGAAGACCTCCTTCAGCCGCCCCAGCAGCGCCGCGCGCTCGTCGATGCTGGTGAGCTGGCCATTGATGCGCACCTTGCCCTCGCGCAGTTCGAGCATGAAGCGCGGCGCCTCCAGCACCGGGCTGGCCTCGGGCTGCGGAGCCACCTCCACGGCTGCCGCCACCCGCGCCTGGGCCACGGGCGTGGACGAGCAATGGCGGAACGACAGCACCATGGTGAGCAGCGACAGCACCAGCAGCGCGCCCAGCCAGGGCGCCAGCCCACGCTTCGCCTCCGGTCGCGGCCCGGCCGGCTCGCCGATCGCCTCCGGCCGCAGCGCCGGCAACAATTCGGCGGTGTCGGCCATCAGCACAGTCAGCCCCTCGGCTCCGGCCTGCGCCGAGCCACCGGCGGCGTCGAGTCCGGCCAGCAGCTCCGGCAGGCAGGCGGCGACCGCCTCTTCCAGCCCCTCGTCGGACAGCCCCAGGTGCCGGGCGAAGCGGCCCAGCGTGCTGGCGTCGAACACCTGCTCCAGCTGGACGCGATCGGGCGCCTGCGCAGGGGGGCCACCCTGCAGCCAGGCGCCCAGTCCCTGCCGGCGCAGGTGCTGGACGAAACCGGCCCAGCCGCCGCGCTGCTCGTCGAGCACCAGGTGAGCCAGCAGGCCCAGGAGCTTCCCGGCGTTTTCCGGCGCCATGTCGAAGCGGCGGCAGACTTCCTCTAGAAGCGGCCCTACGAAATCGTTTTGCATGATCGAAATAGTCCACAGATGAACGGCCAACCCGCGCACACCATGGGACGGAGCGCGCTGTCGCTCCGCCTGGCGGAGAAAGGCGGGCCATGGCGCGCGCCCTTCCTGCGGGAGGCGCCATCTCAACAAAGGCCCCGGACAGGGCCTATAGGGACAATCCGAATGCACGCAGCGGGGGCCCTGAAAAGGGCGAAAAATGGAGCCGCCGCGCTTTTGGCATCAAAAGACAGGTCGTTGTCATGCCCGGCTATCCCCGCCGAAAACCCCGCGCCGTACCTTTTCCGCAACGCACCAATCGAACCGCGCACCACCGGAAAAGGAGAATGCGTCATGCGAGGGTATCCCGAGGGACTATTGAAGAACCGCTCCGTCGTCAAGCACGGCAACTACGCCGTCATCTCGCCGGACGGGCGCGTCATAAACAGCATCCCCGGCATCGTCGACTGCTGCATGACGCTGCTGGCCACGCCCAAGGTAGGTGCGAGCTTCGTGCAGTTGATCGGCACGCTGGGCCCGCAGGCTCGCACCACCCAGGCCTACGGCGGGCTACCCCACGAGGAAGCCTTCCTCTATCTGCTCGACGGCGAGGCGCAGCTGAAGGTTCGCGTGGGCGACGACAGCACCACCCTGCGCCAGGGCGGATACGCCTACGCGCCACCGGGAACGGGCATCGCTTTCGAGAATGCCAACGGCCAGCCCGGCCGCATCCTGCTCTACAAGCAGCGTTTCATCCCCCACCCGGCCGGCTCGTGCCCATACGCGGTGTTCGCCAATGCCAACGACATCGCCTGGACCGACTACGAGGGCATGGCGAACGTCCATATCAAGGACCTGCTGCCCGTCGAGCCGTGCTTCGACATGAACATGCACATCCTCAGCTTCGACCCGGGCGCCAGCCACAACATCATCGAGACCCACGTCCAGGAGCACGGCGCCTACGTCTACGAGGGCCAGGGCTGCTACCTGCTGGACGAGGACTGGTACCTGATCCAGAAGGACGACTTCATCTGGTTCGGCCCGTACTGCAAGCAGGCCGCCTACGGCGTCGGACGCGAGCCGTTCACCTACATCTACTCCAAGGATTGCCACCGCGACGTCGAGGTTTGAGCAATCCAGCGCCGGACGCCACCAGTCCCGCCAACGAGGCCGCCCGGCTTCCCTACGAATCCGCAACGACACAGTAGGAGCATCTCATGGCACTCGATCAGAACTTCAAGACACTGGATATCCGCGACCACCTCGCCGCCACGCAAATGCGAGGCCGGAACATCACCTTCCTGGATGACTTCAGCAGCGACCAGCTCGGCGCTCTCTTCCAGGCTGCGCGGCAGTTGGAGCCCTTCATGCGCACCGGGCTGGACCTGCTGCGGGGCAAGGTGCTCTATACCCTGTTCTTCCAGCCATCGACCCGCACGCGCTGCAGCCACGAGGATGCGATGTTGCGCCTGGGCGGCAGCGTCATCACCGAGTCGGATCCGCTGCACAACTCATCGGCCGCCAAGAACGAAAGCCTGTACGACAGCCTGCGGGTGACCTCGGAATATGCCGACGTGATCGTCATGCGCCATCCCGATGACCGCGAAGCGCTGGAGACGCTGGCCGAGCTGGAGGGCCATGCGTCGCCGGTGATCTCCGGCGGCTATGGGCACGTGACCCACCCCACGCAGGGCCTGCTCGACTGCTACACCTGCTGGCGCGCCTTCGGCGACCTCAGCCGCGTGACGGTGGCCATCGCCACGCCCGACCTGTCGCGGGCCCGCTCCGGGCAGTCGTTCGCCCTGGCGCTGGCGGCGATGGGCGCCAAGATCATCTACACCGGCACCAGCGAACTGCGCACTCCCGCAGTGGTACGCGACAAGCTGGTGCGCATGGGCGCGCAATTCGAGGAGCACTTCGACCTGAGCGAAAGCCAGAACAAGGAGCTGTACATCGAGAGGGACGTAGACCTGATCTATCTGCCCGGCTGCTCGGTCAAGAAGGACGATCCGAACCGCGAAGACTTCGTCAAGACCATGGCCAAGTACTACCTGAGCATGGAAATGCTGCAGGAGATCCGCCAGAAGACCGGCAAGGTGGTTGGCGTACACCACTCACTGCCGCGCAATCCCGGCGAGTTCGACTTCGCCATCGACAACACCGAGCACCAGTTGTACTTCCGCGCCATCGGCTTCTCCGTCGCCATCCGCATGGCGCTGCTGTGCGCAGTCGTGGGAGTGAACTGATGATGACGCCCCATGCCCCGCCCCCCATAGACGGGGGACGCCCGAAGTTCCGCATGCCGGACATCTACATCGTGCTGGTGCTGTTCATCCTGGCCGTGGCCGCGCTCACCTACGTGATCCCGGCCGGGCAGTACGAAAGGCAGACCGTGGAAACCTCACGGGGCCAGCAGACGCTGGTGATCGCCGGCACCTACCATCGGATCGAGCAGCAGCCGGTGGGCGTCATGGACCTGGTATCGGCGATCCCCAACGGCCTCAAGCGCGGTGCCGGGGTCGTGTTCCTGACCTTCATGATGGGCGGGTGCATGGGCCTGATCAAACGCGCGGGCCTGATCGACATGGGCGTGCTGCAGTTGAACAGGGCCGTCGGCGACAAAGGCTTCATGGTGATCCCGATCCTGATCGGCATTTTCACCAGCCTGGCGGCCTTCATCGGCACCCCGGAGCTGTCGCTGGCCTACCTGCCGGTGCTGCTGCCGCTGTTCTATCGGCTCGGCTACGACGGCATGACGGCGACGGCCGTGGCCCTGCTCGGCCCCTGCCTGGGCTTCACCTTCGGGCTGACCATTCCCAGCTCCATCGGCGTCGGCCAGCAGATCGCACAGCTGCCGATGTTTTCCGGTTCCGCCTTCCGGGCCCTTGTGCTGCTGGTCGTCCTGCTGGTCGGCATCGCCTATGTGATGCGCTATGCCGCGCGGGTCAAACGCGACCCCGCATCCAGCCTGAGCCTCGAGTCCGACCGGGAAATCCGCGCGAAGATCGCCGAGGAAGAAGGCGAGGATCGAAAGCTGACCTTCAGCGCCCGCCAGAAGCTGGCCGGGATCGCCTGCCTGGCGATGTTCCCGATCGCCATCGCCCTGATCCTGACGCAGAACCTCGGCTTCGAAGCCATCGGCGGCCTGTTCCTGTGCATAGGCGTGATCACTGCGGCGGTGGCGGGCAAGCGGCCGCAGCAGATCTGCGACGACCTCAATGCCGGCATGCGCGACATGATGGTGGCGGCCCTGCTGTGCGGCGTGGCCAGCGCCATCGCGGTCGTCATGGACCAGGGCGTCATCACCGATACGCTGGTGTACTGGCTGGAGAACATGATGCGCTCGGTCCCTCCGGAACTGAGTGCGATCGCCATCTTCTGGGAGCAGTCGCTCTTCAACTTCCTGATCCCCAGCGCGACGGCGCTCACCGTGCTGACCATGCCGATCATTTCCCCGCTGGCCTCGCTGCTCGATATCTCGCAGCAGGCGGTGGTTTCGGCCAATGCCTGGGGCGGCCAGCTCACCGACGTATTCTTCCCCACCTCCGGGTTCTTCGTGGCGACGCTGAGCATCGCCCGTATCGAGTACGGCAAATGGCTGCGGTTCTATACGCCCCTGATGCTGATGCTGGGCGCGATCGCCAGCGCAGCGCTGTATCTGATGCAAAGCCTCTCGCTAGGTCTGTAGGGAGATCCGAGCATGTTCGACACCCTGATCAAGAATGGACTGGTGGTGCTCCGGGACGAGGTGAAACGGCTCGACCTGGGCCTGCACGACGGGCGGATCGCCGCCATAGGCACCGAACTGGGCGAGGCGGCGCGGACGATCGACGCCCAGGGCAGCTACGTGCTGCCGGGCATGGTCGATGTGCATATGCACATTTCCGAACCCGGGCGCACCGAATGGGAAGGCTACCGCACCGGTACCCGGGCCATGGCGGCGGGAGGCACGACCTCCTTCGTGGAAATGCCGCTCAACACCCTCCCCGCCACCACCGACCTCGCCGCCCTGGAGATCAAGCTGGCCGCGGCTCGCGGCCAATGCTACGTCGACTACGCAGCGATGGCCGGGCTGGTGCCCTGGAACCTGGCCGACCTCGAGCCGCTGTCCGCGGCCGGCGTCGCGGCCTACAAGTGCTTCGTCGCCACCTGCGGCTCGGACGAGCCGGGCGACTTCAGGAACGTCGACGATTACCAGCTCTACCTCGGCATGCAGACACTGGCGCGTACCGGTGACCTGCTGGTGGTCCACTGCGAGAACGCGGCCATTACCGACGGGCTCGGCCAGCAGGCCAGGGCGCAGGGCAAGACACTGGTGTCCGACTATGTCGCGACGCGGCCGGTGTTCACCGAGGTGGAGGCCGTGCAGCGGGTACTGTTGCTGGCCAGGGAAACCGGCTGCCGTGTGCACATCGCCCATTGCAGTTGCCCGGAGGCCATCGAGGCCGTGCTGCAGGCACAGGCGGAGGGCGTCGATGCGTCCTGCGAGTCCTGCCCGCACTATTTCCTGCTGGCCACCGAGGACCTGGACGCCATAGGCCCCCGCGCGAAATGCTCCCCGCCCATTCGCGACCGCGCGAACCAGGCGCGCCTGTGGCAACTGCTGGAGCAAGGGCGGATCGCCATCCTGGGTTCGGACCATTCGCCTTGTACGCCGCAGCTCAAGGCATCGCCCAACGCCTTCGATGCCTGGGGAGGCATCAGCGGTTGCCAGAACAGCGTGGATGCGATGTTCGACGCGGCCGTTCTGAAACGCAGCATCAGCCCGACGATCCTGATGAACGCGCTGGCGACCGAACCGGCACGGCGCTTCCGCCTGCCGGCGAAAGGGGAAATCGCCCTGGGCAAGGATGCCGACATCGCCATTCTCGACCCCTGCCAGAGCTATACCGTCACGGCTGCGCAGTTGCACTACAAGAACCGCATGAGCGCCTACGAGGGCATGCGGATCGGTTGCCGCATCACTCACACGCTGGTGCGCGGCCATCTGGTGTACCAGGCCGACACGGGCATCCAGGGCGAGCCCATCGGCGAACCGATGCGTGTCTGCAAATACTGAACACAGGGGGCAAGACATGAGAATCGTGATCGCACTGGGCGGCAACGCCCTGCTCAAGCGCGGCGAACCGATGACCTCGGAGAACCAGCGGCAGAACGTCCGCGCGGCCTGCGAGCAGATCGCCAGGGCCTATGAGGGCAACCAGTTGATCGTCACCCACGGCAACGGCCCGCAGGTCGGCCTGATGGCGCTGCAAAGCAACGCCTACAAGGACGTCCCCATGTACCCGCTGGACGTGCTGGGGGCCGAATCGGTGGGCATGATCGGCTACATGATCCAGCAGGAGCTGGCCAACTTCGTGCCCAGGAGCGCCTCGCTGGCGACCATACTGACGCAAACCGAGGTGGCGCCCGAAGACCCGGCCTTCCAGCGCCCCAGCAAGCCGGTCGGCCCGGTGTACGAGCGGGAAGAGGCCGAATGGATCGCCGCCGAGAAGGGCTGGACGATGGCCCGCGACAACGGCCACTACCGGCGCGTGGTCCCCAGCCCGCGCCCTGTAAGAATATTCGGTCTGACCCCGCTGAAACTGCTCATTGAGCATGGTTGCATCGTGATCTGCGCGGGCGGAGGGGGCATTCCGGCCTACTATGACGCCCAAGGCATGCTGTGCGGAGCCGAAGCGGTGATCGACAAGGACCTGGCCACGGCGCTCCTGGCGCAGTCGGTCCAGGCCGATCTGCTGGTCATAGCCACCGATGTCGATGGTGTCTACGTCGATTGGGACAAACCCACGCGGCGACGGATCAGCGCTGCCGACCCCGACTCGATCCTGCAGTTCAAATTCGCCGCGGGCTCGATGGGGCCCAAGGTGCAGGCAGCGGTGGACTTCGCCCGCGCCACGGGATGCCCGGCGGTCATCGGCGCGCTGCAGGACATCGAACGGATCATCGCCGGGCAGGCCGGCACGCGTATTTCGACGCAAGCCTCGGGTGCGACCTACGCAGCGGCCTGAGGCGCCCGGGATGCCCTTTCCCATGTACAGGGGCATGTGACAAATGTCAGAAGCAGCAGTCACCAACGAGAGGAAACCAGGCGACGGGGGTCGCCTTGGCGTCAGAACCTCGGTGCTTTCCAGCCTGGTTCGATCGGTCTGTCAGACGCTCAGGGGATACGACGTGGACCCGATCGCGCTGATGGAGGCGGCCGGGCTGGAGGTCCGGCTGCTGAACGTCCCCGCGGCGCGCTATGACGGAGAGGCGGTCAAGTGGTTCTGGCGCCTCGCCATCCGCGCCAGCGCAGACCCATTGCTTGGCCTGCGGGTAGGCAAGGAGGTGCAGGCTCCCGCGCTCCATTCCCTGGGGCTGGCCCTGATGGCCAGCGGCTCGCTGGCCCAGTTGCTGGAACTGTTCGCGAACTACAGCAGGCTCGTCTGCACCTCATTGAGCATCGAGCTGCAGCACGAGCGCCGGCGCACGCGGGTGATACTGCACACCGACGAGGACGACATACGCCAGCGCCCGCTCAGCCTGGCGATGCTGGCCTTCATCAGCCGCCAGGCCTGTTCCCTCGCCCAGCATCCGGTGGTGCCGCTGGGGGTCACCTCGGTCATGGCGGCCGGACCGCAGGCCCGGGCCCTGGATGCGTACTTCGGAACGGAGGTATGCCTGGGCGCGGAGTGCGACTCCATCACCTTCCACTACGAGAACGTGATCGAGCCCTATGCCGGCGGCAATCCCCAACTGGTCCAGGTCAATGAAGAGCTGATCAACGGCTACCTGTCGCACTTTCGCGAGAACGACGTGTTCAACCGGGTGCGCGCCCACATTCAACGCATGCTTTCCGCGGGCGAGCCGCCCCTGTGCCAGGTGGCACGGGTCATGAACCTGTCGCCCAGGACGTTGCAGCGTCGGCTCGACGATGCCGGCTGCTGCTACAAGCAACTGGTGGACAACGGCCGCAAGGAAATGGCCTACGACCTGCTGGCGCACAGCGAGACCAGCGTCACCGAGATCAGCTTCCTGCTGGGCTTTTCCGACCCCAGCAACTTCAACCGCGCCTGCCACCGCTGGTTCGGCTGCAGCCCGCAGCAATTCCGCCAGCGAATGCTGTGCGTGACCGTCTAGCGGGCGTCACCATGATTGGCGTCCAAAGCCAGGCGCTTGTCAGCGAGCGACAGGTGGATGGACCGGCAAGAGCCATAGACTGGGCCACACAAGCATACGGGGTGCTCGCTCGCCCCAGCATGGAGGTAGTGCCGCAATGACCCAGCACGACTCGCAGCACCGCGCACACTCGCCCGATTCCGATCCATCCCGGCCGCCGAGCGACACGGACACCTCCCTGGCCAACGAGGACCTGTTGCCGACGAAGCAGACCTGGAACTGGTACAACATCTTCGCCTTCTGGATGTCCGACGTGCACAGCGTGGGCGGCTACGTTTTCGCCGGCACCCTGTTCACGCTGGGCCTGCAGTCCTGGCAAATCTTCCTGGTGCTGGTGGGCGGAATATGCATCGTCATGCTGCTCGCCAACCTGATAGCCGAACCCAGCCAGAAGAGCGGCGTGCCCTTCCCGGTGATCGCGCGGCTTTCCTTCGGCGTCTACGGGGCCAATATCCCCGCGCTGATCCGCGGCATCATCGCCATCGTCTGGTACGGCATCCAGACCTACCTGGCATCTGTGGCGTTGAGCATCATCCTGCTGCGCGTCTTCCCCGGGCTGGCGGTGCTGACCGAGCACAGCTTCCTGAACCTGTCCTACCTGGGCTGGATCGGCTTCCTGAGCATGTGGGCGCTGCAGACCGCCCTGTTCCTGATGAAGATGGATGCCATCAAGGTGTTCATGGACTGGGCGGGGCCCGCCGTCTACCTGGTGATGTTCATGCTGATGGGCTGGATCGTCTACCAGGCGGGCTGGAGCGAGATCAGCCTGTCCCTGTCCGAAAAGACCCTGACGCCCCTCGAGACACTGGGGCAGGCCCTGGTGGGCACCTCGCTCATCGTGGCCTACTTCGCCGGGCCGACGCTGAACTTCGGAGACTTCTCGCGCTATTGCCGGTCGATGAAGGATGTGCGGCGCGGCAACTTCTGGGGGCTGCCGGTCAACTTCACGGTGTTTTCGCTGATCTCGGTCGTGATCATCTCGGGCACCCCGGCGGTCTTCGGCCGGATGATCGAAGACCCGATGGAAACCATCGGCCTGATCGACAACACCACCATGGTGGTACTGCTGGCATTCACCTTCGTCACGGCGACAGTGGGGGTGAACATCGTGGCCAACTTCGTCTCCGCCGCCTTCGATGTCTCCAACGTCGCGCCGGATCGAATCAGTTGGCGTGGCGCAGGCCTGATAGCCGCCGTCGCCTCGGCGCTCCTGACGCCCTGGAACCTGTACGACTCGCCGGCGATCATCCACTACACCATCGACATGCTGGCGGCTTTCATTGGCCCGCTGTACGGGATTCTGATCGTCGACTACAGGCTGGTCCAGCATCGAAAGATCGATGTCGCCGACCTGTTCAGCAACGCTCCCGGGGGGCGCTACTGGTACTGCGGGGGCGTCAACCCCATTGCGCTCAAGGCACTGGTGCCGGCAGCGTCGCTCGGCATTCTCTGCGTTACCCTCCCTGCCCTGAGCATGCTGGCGAACTTCTCGTTCTTCGTCGGCATGTCAACCAGCGGCCTGCTGTACTACTGGCTCGCCCGTGGCCGCGCCGCTGCCGGTGCGCCGGCGAGCGGGGCCCCGGTGGATAGATGATGGGGGCGCCGGGGAAGCCGTCGCTCTCACAGCAAATCCCCCCGGCGGACCCAATAAGGGCAATCCGAACTCGCTGCCCGGCGCCGGCATTGCCCGGGGGCGAGGAAACGTCTCACCGGCGCCCGCGCCTGCGCCTTATTCCACCGGCCGGGCAAGCCTTGCCAAGCTGGCCGGAACACTTCGCCAAGGCGCTATCGCAGGACCTCCCCATGCCGCACCTTCCACCGATGACCACCAGCCATGGAGGGCTGCGGCTGCGCTCGGGCAGCATCCTCGCCCTGCTGCTGGTGCTGCTGGCGAGTCTGGCGCCCAGCAGCCAGGGACAGAGCCAGGGCGGGCAGCGGACGGCGAAGGTCGAGGTGGAAAGCTTCGTGCGCCGGCTGTACGGCGACGAAGGCCCCGGGGCGCTGTCCGGCGATATCGGCGAGGCGCGCGCCCGGCGCTGGCTGAGCCCGGCGCTGGCGCGGGCGCTGAAGGCCTACCGCGCAGCCCGCCACGAAGGCGCGGGGCTGCTGGAGAACGACCCGCTCTGCGTCTGCCGGCGTTCACCAGGCCTGGAGCTGGAGCAACTGCACGTCAGCCTGGCCGGCGAGGGCCGGGCCACGGCCAGGGTGATCCTGGTGCACGAGCAGTGGCGCCGCGGCGTGCTGCTGCGCCTGGTCAGGCGCGGGGGAGCCTGGCGCCTGGACGACCTCGCGCAACCGGCCATGCCCAGCCTGCGCCAGGCGCTGGAGCGGGAAACGCGGGGCAGCGAGCCGGCGCCTGCGGATAAGCGAGGGGACGGAAACGCAAAAAGGCTGCCCTGAGGCAGCCTTTTTGTGTGGATCACCGCGAAGGCGATCCGGATTGGAGCGGGAAACGAGACTCGAACTCGCGACCCCGACCTTGGCAAGGTCGTGCTCTACCAACTGAGCTATTCCCGCATCGACTTGTTGCAACCTCCAGCTTTCGGCCGGAGGGTAACGCCATTTCGCTTTCCGTTCACCGCCGGAGCGATGACCGAGAATTTGGAGCGGGAAACGAGACTCGAACTCGCGACCCCGACCTTGGCAAGGTCGTGCTCTACCAACTGAGCTATTCCCGCAATGGCGTCCCCTAGGGGACTCGAACCCCTGTTACCGCCGTGAAAGGGCGGTGTCCTAGGCCACTAGACGAAGGGGACGCGGCCCGGAACTTACAACATTCTTTCCGGCTTCTTCGCTCTGCCTTTCGGCTTTCGCGTCGAAGTGGCGCGCATTCTATGGAGCCTTTGGAGGGGCGTCAACCCTTCCGGAAAAATTTTTTTAAATCAAAGACTTCTGGTCAAATTTTGCGCCGCCGCTATGACCGGTGTCAGCGAGCCATTACACTCGGGAAAAATCCTTCAGGGAGTTTCCAAGGTGTCGCCACTCGTCATCACCGCCCTGGTCGTCGCCGGCATCGTCATTCTGATCGCCATCGTCTTCATCAACCAGCAGCTGGAAAACCGCAAGCTGGAGAAGGCCCGGGAGAAAGCCGACCTGCAGGATCGCTTCCGCCGCTGCGGCGCCATCGCCGAGAGCCTGCCCGGCCAGTTCATCTCCGCGGACCTCAAGCTGCTGCTCAGCCGTTTCGAACTCGCCCTGGGCGAACGCCTGCTCAAGCTGGAAAAGACGCCCCAGGTCGCCGAGCGCGTCGCCGAACTCAACCGTCTGGTAAGCCAGGGCAGCGCCATGGAAGTGCGCAACGCCCCGCAGTTGATCCTCACCGAAGCCAAGGCCAAGGAAGTCCGCTTCCTTTTCGAGGGCCTGCACGCCCAGATCAACCGCTTCGCCCAGGACGGCCTGTTGTCGCGCAACGACGCCCAGCGCTGGCTGAAGGAAATCCGCCACCTGCTCACCCAGCTGCATATAGAGTTCTTCACCAACATCGGCCAGCAGGCGCTGCAGCAGGGCCAGCCCCGCCAGGCCCGCCTGGCCTTCGAGCGCGGCGTGCAGTACCTGCAGAAGCAGGCCGACCTCGGCCGCTACCAGGCCCAGCTGAAGCAACTGGAACAACAGCTCGAACGCGCCAACGCCCTGGTCCTGGAAAGCAGCAAGCCCTCCGCCGAGGAAAACACCGAGCTGACCGAAGGCCTGAAGGCGCTGGACGAAGACGACATCTGGAAGAAGAAGAATCTCTACGACTGAGGAGACCCGCATGAGCCTGACCCTCTACGGCGCCGCCCTATCCCCCTTCGTCCGCAAGGTCCGCCTGTGCCTGGCGGAGAAGGGCCTGGACTACCAGTTGGAGAACGTCGACCCGTTCAACCAGCCGGACTGGTACGCCGACCTCAACCCGCTGCGACGCATCCCTGCCCTGCGCGACGGCGACGTCACCCTGGCCGACTCCAGCGTCATCTGCCACTACCTGGACGACCGCGATCCCCAGGCCACGCCCCTGTGCGGCGGCAACGCCCTGGCCCGCGCGCGGATCAGCTGGCTGGAAAAATACGCCGACTACGAAGTGGCGCCCCTGGCCACCTTCACCGTGTTCCGCAACCGCCTGCTCAAGCCGCTGCTGGGCAAGCCGTGCGACGAGGCGGCGGTGGAAGCTGCGCTGCAGGAGAAACTGCCGCCGCACTTCGACTACCTGGAAGGCTGCCTGGGCGAAGCCGAGTATTTCGTCGACGACCGCTTCAGCCTGGCGGACATCGCCGTGGCCAGCCAACTGGTGAACATGCGCCATGGTGGGGAAGTATTGGATGCCGGGCGCTGGCCGCGTCTGGCCGCGCACTTCCAGCGCATGCTGCAGCGCCCTGCCCTGCAAGCGCTTCTCGAGGGTGAACAGCGGGTCGTCGAGAAGATTCGCGCACGCATCGCCCAGGCGCCGGCCTGAATAGAAAGACGCCGTCGGTCGAGGCACGGCGTACATCCCCCGTAGGAGCGGACCTTGTCCGCGATAGCCGGAGGTATCGGCGCGGTTCGCGGATGAGATCCTACGCCGCCACACCCGCGCCATTCCCTTGTAGGAGCGCGCCCTGCGCGCGATTTCGCGGGCAGGGCCCGCTCCTACAGGTGCGGGGAAACGCCGTGCCTCACGGAGCGCATAGGGGCACGGAATCGAGCGAGCAGGCCTGCGGCCCCCTCACCCTAACCCTCTCCCGGAGGGAGAGGGGACCGTTCGGCGTGCGTTGGTGTTTCGGCGTTAGCCGGCTAGCACAGGGATCGCCGGCTGAAACCAGGTCTCCTTTCGGCACGGACTAGCTCCCTCTCCCTCCAGGAGAGGACCGTTCGGAGTACATGGATGTTTCGGCGTTAGCCGGCTAGCACAGGGATCGCCGGCTGAAACCAGGCCTTCTCTCGGCACGGACTAGCTCCTTCCCTCGGGAGAGGACCGTTCGGCGTGCATTGGTGTTTCGGCGTCAGCCGGCAAGCACAGGGATCGCCGGCTGAAACCAGGCCTTCTTTCGGCACGGACTGGCTCCCTCTCCCTCCGGGAGAGGACCGTTCGGAGTGCGTTGGTGTTTCGGCGTCAGCCGGCTAGCACAGGGATCGCCGGCTGAAACCAGGCCTTCTCTCGGCACGGACTGGCTCCCTCTCCCTCCGGGAGAGGGCTGGGGTGAGGGGAAAGCCCGAGCGCCGATGCCATTCCCCTGTAGGAGCGCGCCCTGCGCGCGATTTCGCGGGCAGGGCCCGCTCTACAGGTGCGGGGGAAATGCCGTGCCTCACGAAGCGCATAGGGGCACGGAATCGAGCGAGCAGGCCTGCGGCCCCCTCACCCTAACCCTCTCCCGAAGGGAGAGGGGACCGTTCGGCGTGCTCGGGGAGATTGGAGTTAGCCGGAGAGTAAGGATTCTCCGGCTGAAACCTCACTCCCAACCGGCACGTACTGCCCCCTCTCCCTCCGGGAGAGGGCTGGGGTGAGGGGAAAGCCCGAGCGCCGATGCCATTCCCCTGCGCGCGATTTCGCGGGCAGGGCCCGCTCCTACAATTCGTGCCTCAGCAATCGGTCAGGCGCAGGAAGATCTCGGCCAGGCGCTCGATGCTGGCCTGGTCCTCGGCGCTGAAGCGGCCGACGCTCGGGCTGTCCAGGTCGAGCACGCCGATCAGCCGGCCGTCCTTGACCAGGGGCACCACCAACTCACTGTTGGAGGCGCTGTCGCAGGCGATGTGCCCAGGGAAGGCGTGCACGTCTTCCACCCGCTGCGTCTGGCGGGTGCGCGCCGCGGCGCCGCACACGCCCTTGGCGAAGGGAATACGCACGCAGGCCACCTTGCCCTGGAACGGGCCCAGCACCAGTTCCTCGTCCTTGTTCAGGTAGAAGCCGGCCCAGTTCAGGTCGCCCAGCTCATGGAACAGCAGGGCGGCGAACTGCGAGGCGTTGGCGATGAAGTCGCGCTCGTCGGCGAACAGCGCTTCGGCCTGCGCCGCCAGCAGCGCGTAGCCACCCAGCCCGGCGCCGGTCTGTTGCAGGTCGATCATGGTTCTTCTCCTTCGAGCAATTGACGGCCCACCCACTGGCGGGCGAATTGATAGGCGCAGCGGCCGTTGCGGTTGCCGCGCCCGAGGGCCCAGCGGATGGCTTCCTTCTCCAGCGGCTCGTCCCAGGTGAAGGCCAGCCCCGAACGGCCGGCCAGCACTTCCACCCAGTGCCGCACCACGTCCAGGAAGTGCTCCTGGGTGAAGGGGTAGAACGACAGCCACAGGCCGAAACGATCCGACAGGGCGATCTTGTCCTCCACCGCCTCGCTGGGGTGCAGCTCGCCGTCGACCATCTTCCAGTTCTCGTTGTCGCTCTGCTTCTCCGAGACCAGGTGGCGGCGGTTCGAGGTGGCGTACAGCAGGACGTTGTCCGGGGCCTGCTCCAGCGAGCCGTCGAGCACGCTCTTGAGCACCCGGTAGTCGCCCTCGCCGGCGTCGAACGACAGGTCGTCGCAGAACAGCACGAAGCGCTGCGGCAGCCCGTGCAGTTGCTCCACCACCCGCGGCAGGTCGGCCAGGTGGTCGCGCTCGATCTCGATCAGGCGCAGGCCGTCGCCGGCCAGCTCGGCCAGCAGCGCGCGCACCAGCGAGGACTTGCCGGTCCCCCGGGCGCCCCACAGCAAAGCGTGGTTGGCCGGCCTGCCGGCGACGAACTGGCGGGTGTTGCGAGCCAGCTGTTCGCGCTGCTTGTCGACGCCGAGCAGGTCGTCCAGGCGCAGGTCGAGGCTCACCTGCAGCGCCTGCAGGTAGCCGCTGCGGCCATCGCGGTGCCAACGGGCGGCCAGGCAGCGCTGCCAGTCGATGGGCTCGCGCAGCGCCGGGAGCAACGGCTCCAGCCGGGCCAGCACGCTTTCGGCGCGGGCCAGGAAATCATTCAGACGGGAATCCACGGCTTTCTCCCTGGGATCTTCAGCGTAGCGACGCTGTCGTTCGGTCATGTCACATGGATGGCATCGCCTCTGCCGACAGCCTGCCGGCTTGGGCTATGCTACGCGCCTGGAAAGCCTTCTCGAGGCGAAGTACCGCACCTCATGGATATTGCGCTCACCCATCGCCTCTCGTTCAAGCAGGCCAGCCTGACGGTGCTGGTCGCCTTCATCCTCGGCACCCTGCTCAGCCTCATCCAGGTGGGCGTCGATTATGCCAGCCAGGACGCCTCCATCAACCGCGAAGTACGCGCCCTGCTGGACGTCAGCCACAACCCGGCGGCGCGCATCGCCTACAACATCGACGCCGAACTGGCCCAGGAACTGGTGGTGGGCCTGCTGCGCTCGCCGGCGGTGATCCGCGCGGAAATCATCGACAGCGCCGACGTGGCCCTGGCCAGCGCCGGCCGGCCACCGGCGGAGAGCCGCCTGCGCCCGCTCAGCGACTTCCTCTTCGGGCACATGCGCGTCTACGAGGAGCCGCTGTATATAGAGCACCAACCCAAGGAGTCCCTCGGCGTGCTGCGCCTGGAGATCGACACCTTCGTCTTCGGCAACGACTTCCTGCGCCGCGCCGGCATGACGCTGATCTCCGGCTTCGTCCGCAGCCTGCTGCTGTCGCTGATCCTCCTGGTGCTGTTCTACGGCCTGCTGACCAAGCCGCTGGTGAGCCTGATCGAGGTGCTCGCCCGCCACGACCCGCGCTCGCCCACGCGCCTGCGCCTGCCCTGCCCCCAGGGCCACGAGCGCGACGAGATCGGCGTGCTGGTGGAGGTGACCAACCGCCAGCTCAGCCACATCGCCGTGGAGATGGAACAGCGCCGCGAGGCCGAGGACCGCCTGACCCGCTACCTGGCCGAGCTGGAGAACATAGTGGCGGCGCGCACCGCCGAGCTGAAAGCGGCCAACGCCCGCCTGACGCAGTCCAACCAGCAACTGGAGCGCGCCCGCCTCAACGCCCTGGACATGGCCCAGGCCCGCGCCACCTTCCTGGCCAACATGAGCCACGAGATCCGCACCCCGCTCAACGGCCTGCTGGGCATGCTCGGCCTGGCCCTGGACGGCCCGCTGAGCCCGGAGCAGCGCCAGCAGCTGTCCATCGCCCACGACTCGGGCAAGGTGCTGGTGGACCTGCTCAACGACGTGCTCGACCTGTCCAAGTTCGAGTCCGGCCAACTGGAGCTGGAGAAAATCCCCTTCGACCTCGCCACCCTGGTGGAGGACACCGCCAGCCTGCTGTCGCAGAACGCCGCCCCGGCGGTGGAGCTGACCTGCCTGGTCAGCCCCGACTTGCCGGCGCAGCTGGAAGGCGACCCGACGCGGGTGCGGCAGATCGTCAGCAACCTGCTCTCCAACGCCCTCAAGTTCACCCGCCTGGGCCGCGTCGACCTGCGCGTCGAGCCCTGGGAGGACGGCGTGCGCATCAGCGTCCGCGACACCGGCATCGGCATCGCCGCCGACGCCCTGCAGCGCATCTTCCAGCCCTTCACCCAGGCGGATGCCGGCATTACCCGCCAGTTCGGCGGCACCGGCCTGGGCCTGGCGCTGACGCGCAAGCTCTGCGAGGCCATGCAGGGCGAGCTGAGCGTCAGCTCGCAACCGGGCCTGGGCAGCGAGTTCGCCGCAACCCTGCCGCTGCCCGCTCTGGACCCCGCGCAGGCGCTGGAGCCCCTGAGCGGCAAGGTGGTAGCGCAATGCCCGTCCGGCAGCGGTCTGGCTGAACTATTGCAGACCTGGCTGCCACGCTGGGGCCTGGACTACCGGCGCCTGGACATCGACGCCAGCCTGCTGGGCGTGGAGCTGGACGTGCTGGTGTCCGACTGCCCGGACTGCCTGGTCGGCCTGCGCCAGCACCTCAAGGACCGCCCGGTGCTGCTGGTCACCGCCTACGGCAGCTTCCTTGAGGCCGAACTGGCGCAGCAGTTGGCGCCCCTGCGCCAACTGGCCCGCCCGCTCAGCCGCGCCACCCTGCACCAGGCCCTGCAGCAGGCCCTCCGCCGCCCGGCCATACAGCCCCAGCGGCAGTTGCCGGGCGAGGCCCCGGAGCAGTTCGCCGCGCGGGTGCTGCTGGTGGAAGACAACCCGGTCAACCAACTGGTGGCCCGGGGCCTGCTGCAGAAGCTCGGCTGCCGGGTGCGGGTCGCCGCCGATGGCCAGGAGGCCCTGGATGCCCTGGCCGAGGAAGACTTCGAGCTGGTGCTGATGGACTGCAACATGCCGGTGATGGACGGCTACGAGGCGACCCGCCTGATCCGCCAGCAGCCGCGCTGGAAGGACCTGCCGGTAATCGCCCTGACCGCCAACGCCTTGCCCGACGAGCGCGAGCGCTGCCGCCTGGCCGGCATGAACGACTACCTGGCCAAGCCCTTCCACCGCGACGAGATGGCGGCGATGCTGGAGCGCTGGGCGCAGCCCCGGCTGGATGCCTGAGGCCGGCGGCGCCTTACGGCTCCAGCGCCAGCAGTTGCCCGAGCAGGTCGTCCAGGCGTCCGCGCAGCTCATCCATCGCATTGAGGTCCAGGCCGCTGGCGCACAGCAGCGCCTCGCGCAGCGGCGCTACCTTCTCGCGCAAGGCGATGCCCTCCCCGCTCAGGCCCAGGTGCACCTCGCGCTCGTCCTGCCGCGCCCGCCGGCGCTGCACCAGGCCGAACTGCTCCAGGCGCTTGAGCAGCGGCGTCAGGGTGCCGGAGTCGAGCATCAGGCGCTCGCCCAGGGCCTTCACGGTCGGCTGCGCGGGCGGCTTGTCCTGCCATTCCCACAGCACCAGCATCACCAGGTACTGCGGGTAGGTCAGGCCGAGCGCATCGAGCATCGGCCGGTAGCCGCGGATGATCGCCCGCGAGGCGGCGTACAGGCGGAAGCACAGCTGGTTGTCCAGCAGCAGCGCCTGTTCCGGTTCGCGGCGGCTCATCGAAGCAGCGCTTCGATCTCGGCGGTGAGCTCCTCCGGCTTGGTCAACGGGGCGAAGCGCTTGACCTGGCTGCCGTCGCGGCTGACCAGGAACTTGGTGAAGTTCCACTTGATGCCCTGGCTGCCCAGCACGCCCGGCGCGCGCTTCTTCAACTGCACGTAGAGCGGGTGGGCGTCAGCGCCGTTGACGTCGATCTTCTTGAACAGCGGGAAGCTGACGCCGAAGTTCAGCTCGCAGAACTGCGAGATCTCGCCTTCGTCGCCCGGTTCCTGCTTGCCGAACTGGTTGCAGGGGAAGCCCAGCACCACCAGGCCCTTGTCGCGGTACTTCTCCCACAGCGCCTCCAGGCCCTTGTACTGCGGGGTGAAGCCACACTGGCTGGCGGTGTTCACCACCAGCAGGGCCTTGCCGCCGAAATCGGCCAGGGTCTTCTGCTCGCCCTTGATGGTCGTGCAGGGGATATCCAGCAGTGCGTCGCTCATGGAACCGGCTCCAGGAAAGTGGGAATGATCAAGATAGCTCGCAATTAAATTGCACACAATTTATTTGCATCGAAAAAAGGCCCGCCGACGACCGGCGGGCCTTGCGTCACTCAAGCCTCGTCGCGCGGCACCAGCTTCAGCGAAGCCGAGTTGATGCAGTAGCGCAGCCCGGTCGGCCGCGGCCCGTCGGGGAACACGTGGCCCAGGTGGGCTTCGCAGGCGGCGCAGCGCACCTCGATGCGGTGCATGCCATGGCTGAAGTCTTCCAGTTCGGCGATGGCATCCTTCGACACCGGCTGGAAGTAGCTCGGCCAGCCGCTGCCGGAATCGTACTTGGCGTCCGAGTCGAACAGCGCCGCGCCGCAGCACACGCAGTGGTAGATGCCGGGGGTCTTGGTCGCGTAGTACTCGCCGGTGAAGGCACGCTCGGTGCCGCCCAGGCGGCAGATGTGGAACTGCTGTTCGTCGAGCTCCTCGCGCCAGCTTTCCAGGGGCTTCTCGATCTTTTCCATCGCTGTACCTCGCAAGCTTGAAAAAAGCCCGTCCGCGCCCTTTCGCGGGAAACGGGCCGCACGTATGATGCGTGACGTCATCGTTGGATGCAGAATCTGCCGCACAAGGGATCATCGACGATAAAAAAGCCTTTTTATGGGCTTTTTTTCGTTCGTTTCTCCGTTAACCAGGCGTTTTTTCAGTTTCACCGCCAGGACGCGCGACATTCCGCACCTCGTATAGACGCCAGTCTGTCACCCGCGTTACAGCCTGCCAAGCCAGGGCCGGAGCGCGGGAACCTTCATTTCGGGAACGCCACATCATGCAGGTCAGCAAATCGAACAAGCTCGCCAACGTCTGCTACGACATCCGCGGGCCGGTGCTCAAGCACGCCAAACGCCTGGAAGAGGAAGGCCATCGCATCCTCAAGCTGAACATCGGCAACCCGGCGCCGTTCGGTTTCGAAGCCCCTGACGAAATTCTCCAGGACGTCATCCGCAACCTGCCCACGGCCCAGGGCTACAGCGACTCCAAGGGCCTGTTCAGCGCGCGCAAGGCGGTGATGCAGTATTACCAGCAGAAGCAGGTGGAAGGCGTCGGCATCGAGGACATCTACCTGGGCAACGGCGTCTCCGAGCTGATCGTCATGGCCCTGCAGGCGCTGCTCAACAACGGCGACGAAGTGCTGATCCCGGCCCCCGACTACCCGCTGTGGACCGCCTCGGTGTCGCTGGCCGGCGGCAAGCCGGTGCATTACCTGTGCGACGAGCAGTCCAACTGGTTCCCCGACATCGCCGACATGAAGGCGAAGATCACCAGCAACACCAAGGCGCTGGTGCTGATCAACCCGAACAACCCCACCGGCGCGGTCTACTCGAAGGAAGTGCTGCTGGACATCGTCGAACTGGCGCGCCAGCACAACCTGGTGATCTTCTCCGACGAGATCTACGACAAGATCCTCTACGACGAGGCCGTGCACATCTCCACCGCCTCCCTGGCGCCGGACGTGCTCTGCCTCACCTTCAACGGCCTGTCCAAGGCCTACCGGGTGGCCGGCTTCCGCTCCGGCTGGATCGCCATCTCCGGGCCCAAGCACAAGGCGCAGAGCTACATCGAGGGCCTGGACATCCTGGCCAACATGCGCCTGTGCGCCAACGTGCCGAGCCAGCACGCCATCCAGACCGCCCTGGGCGGCTACCAGAGCATCAACGACCTGGTGCTACCCGGCGGCCGCCTGCTGGAACAGCGCAACCGCGCCTGGGAACTGCTCAACGACATCCCCGGGGTCAGCTGCGTCAAGCCCATGGGCGCGCTCTACGCCTTCCCGCGCATCGACCCCAAGGTCTGCCCTATCCACAACGACGAGAAGTTCGTCCTCGACCTGCTGCTCTCGGAGAAACTGCTGATCGTCCAGGGCACCGCCTTCAACTGGCCGTGGCCGGACCATTTCCGCGTGGTCACCCTGCCCCGCGTCGACGACCTGGAGCAGGCCATCGGGCGCATCGGCAACTTCCTCGGCAGCTATCGTCAGTAACCATGGACCTGCAGATCGACGACTTCTACAAGGACGCCGCCGCCGGGATGCTCCTGCTCTACCAGGCCTTCCCGCGCAAGATCGCCCTGTACGTGGAAGACCTCATCGGCCGCGAGGAACACGACGAGTTCGGCCTGCCCAGCAAGCGTCACCAGGCCTGCCTGGGCGCGCTGCTGTGGCTGGCCGAGGAAGGCTACCTGCGCTACGACAGCTGCATCCGCCACGAAGCCCTGGACCAGGCCGTGCTCAGCGAAAAGGGCTTCCTGCGCCTGAGCCGCGCCCTGCCCCGCGGCAGCGATGACGACGCGCAGCTGCCCGCCAGCGTGCGGCGCCAGCAGGCCACCCTCGCGCAGCAACTGCGCGACGCGCTGGCCGATGCGCACAGCGAACGCATCTCGCGCCTGGCCCGGCTACTCTTCGAATGCGCTGGCGTGGAAAAAGAGACATAGTTTGAAATAGTCCCCACGTTGAATCGCCTAGGGGCCGACCGTATATACCCCGCATAATCCAGCCCGGCCCCGGAGCGCGCACGCCCGGGGCACCGGCGCGCCCCTGCGCGCCGTGCGCCCAAGTCGCGAGGAGAAGTCTTACCCATGATGCGCATCCTGCTGTTCCTGGCCACCAACCTGGCGGTCGTGCTCGTCGCCAGCATCACCCTGAGCCTGCTCGGCTTCAACGGGGTCATGGCCGCCAACGGCGTCGACCTCAACCTGCAAGCGCTGCTGGTCTACTGTGCCGTCTTCGGCTTCGCCGGCTCGATCATCTCGCTGTTCCTGTCCAAGTGGATGGCCAAGACCACCACCGGCACGGAAATCATCAGCCAGCCGCGCACCCGCCACGAGCAGTGGCTGCTGCAGACCGTCGAGCAGCTCTCGCGCGAAGCCGGCATCAAGATGCCCGAGGTGGGGATCTTCCCGGCCTACGAGGCCAACGCCTTCGCCACCGGCTGGAACCGCAACGACGCCCTGGTGGCCGTCAGCCAGGGCCTGCTCGAGCGCTTCTCGCCGGACGAGGTGCGCGCGGTGCTCGCCCACGAGATCGGTCACGTGGCCAATGGCGACATGGTCACCCTGGCGCTGATCCAGGGCGTGGTGAACACCTTCGTCATGTTCTTCGCGCGCATCTTCGGCAACTTCGTCGACAAGGCGGTGTTCAAGACCGAAGAAGGCCGCGGCCCGGCCTACTACATCGCGACCATAGTCGCGGAACTGGTGCTGGGCATCCTCGCCAGCATCATCGTCATGTGGTTCTCGCGCCGCCGCGAGTTCCGCGCCGACGCCGCCGGCGCCCACCTGGCCGGCAGCAATGCGATGATCGCCGCGCTGCAGCGCCTGCGCGCCGAGCAGGGCGTGCCGGTGCACATGCCCGACAGCCTGACCGCCTTCGGCATCAACGGCGGCCTCAAGCACGGCCTCGCCGGCCTGTTCATGAGCCACCCGCCGCTGGAAGAACGCATCGAGGCGCTGCGCAACGCGCGCTGATGAAACAAGGGCGGCCCTGGGGCTAATGCCAGTCAGTTAAGGCTGACACATTGACCTTTAGTCTGCAGGCCGCAAAATCCGATGCTTGGAAACGAGCATCGGATTTTTTATGCGCCTGTCACAAGCCCTGTCCCTCACTCACGAAATGGCATCGCGGCCTCATGCGCTGGAGGGGCTGGGAGCTTTGCTCGATCCAGACATCGTGAAACAGGCTTTCGAGACTGCAGGTGTCTCGACCATTCGCAAGCGTCGTCTTCCGCTTGAAAGCCTGGTGTGGTGCATCATCGGCATGGCGTTGTTCCGCCGGATGTCGGCTTGGGATGTCGTGAACCACATGGACATCATGCTACCGGACAAGCGGCCGCTGGTGGCGCCCAGCGCTGTTGTGCAAGGGCGGCAGCGGCTGGGTAGCGAAGCTGTACGCGAAGTCTTTACGCTGACCCAGCAGCGATGGCACGAAGAAACCAAACATCCGCAGTGGTTGGGATTGACGCTGCTTGGCGTGGACGGCGTTGTCTGGAATACGCCTGATACCGCAGAAAATCGTGCGTGCTACGGCAGCGCGACCAACCAGCATGGTGACGGCAGCTTTCCTCAAGTTCGGATGGTCTGTCAGATGGAGCTGACCAGCCATCTACTGATAAGCAGCACTTTCGAGGGCTATCACAGTAGCGAAATGAAGCTGGCAGAACAGCTGATCGCCACCACGCCGAATCATTCGTTGACCCTGTTCGACAAAGGTTTCTACTCGTTGGGCTTGCTGCATCACTGGCAATCGCACGGCGAGCATCGACACTGGCTGATCCCTTTGAAAAAGGGCACTCAGTATGAGGTAGAGCACAAGCTTGGGCGCAATGATGCCCAGGTCGTTCTGCGTACATCGCCTCAGGCTCGCAAACAATGGCCAGACTTGCCGTTGGAAATTCGAGCGAGGTTGCTGAGCAAAACGATCAAAGGAAAGGTGGTGAGCGTCTTGACCTCAATGACCGATCCGCTGCGTTTCCCTGGCGATGAGATCGTCGATCTTTACAGTCAGCGCTGGGAAATCGAACTGGGCTATCGGGAGATCAAGCAAGGACTTTTGGGCGGCGAATACACCCTGAGAAGCAAGACTCCGGAGATGATTGCGCAAGAACTGTGGGGCGTGCTGCTGGGCTACAACCTGTTACGTTATCAGATGGTACAGATGTCGAGGCAGTGCCCGGGGGTATACCCATGCGAAATGAGTTTTACCGCCTGCAGTTGGGCAATCCTGGGCTTGCTGCATGGCACGTCGCTGAACCATCCCGGTAACTTGCCAGGATTTCTGGCAGATTTGCAGGCCTCAGCGGCGCAGTATGTCCTACCTCATCGGCGACCTGATCGCTGGTTCCCGAGAACGGTGAAGCAGCGACCAGCAAAATATTCGACACGAAAATGAAAATGCCAGTCAGCTTAACTGACTGGCATTAGCCCTGGGGCCGCCCTTCTTCTTTCAGTCCCGGTGCAGCCGGAACACCACCTCTTCCAGGCGCTTCACCCCGCGGTCGAGGAACTTCCAGTTCTCGCCCAGCACATCCAGGCGCTCCAGCTCCACGACCTGCCATTGCGCGAAGCGCTCCCTCACTTCATCCGCCAGCACCGCGAACGGCGGTCCGGACATCTGCTCCTGGGGGTATTCCAGGGTGACCAGCAGCCCATCCAGCGGCCGCGGCAGGATGGTGGACAGGTGCCGCGCGTAGTCCTCGCGCATGTCCGGCGGCAGGGCAATGAGCGCGGCCCGGTCGTAGAGCGCCTGGCAATCGGCCAGGTGCTCGGCCGTCAGGTCGAAGAAGTCGCCCTGGAGGATTTCCACGGCGCCATACCGGTAACAGCACAGCGCGCCACGCTGCTCCACCTCGGGTTGCCAGCCCTGCTCGGCGAAGAAATCCTTCACCGCACGCTCGGCCAGCTCCACCCCCAGCACCCGGTAGCCCTGCTCCGCCAGCCAGACCAGGTCGCGCGACTTGCCGCACAGCGGCACCAGCACGCGCGCGCCCCTTGGCAGGGCCAGCGCCGGCCAGTGACGAACGAGGTAGGGATTGACCTCGGCGAGGTGGAAACCGATTTCGTTGCGCGACCAGCGCGCCTGCCAGAAGTCTTCGTGCATGGGCTCCATTCCTGCTGCGGTGCAGGCCGGATTGCCTGCACGGAATCGGCGGAGCGGCTCCGCCGGATGCCCATGATCGCCCAGCCGGGCGTCTGCCGCTAGCGACCGCGCAGCAACGCCGGCCGCAGCGGCCAGTGCAGCCAGCCGTGGCGCTCGGCCTGCTCGCGCTGCTCGACCACCCCCAGGCTCACCCGCCCCGCGCGGATGCGGCGGACGATGAGTTCGGTACCGTCGTCGAGCACGAAACGATCGCCTTCCCGAAGGATCAGCTCTTGCCTGAAGGCTTGCATGGATGGAACCTCGAACGCTGGAAACGACGACTGCACCGCGGGGCGCGAATTATCCTCACCCCCGCCCCTCAGCCAAAGAGACGCAAGCCGCAACTTGCTGTGGCTCTTTTCCGAGAATAGATGGCTTTGCGACGCAGCCGGCAAAAACGCCTCGACCCCGTCACAGTCGAGAGCGACCGCTGGTATTGGAGCGGCCACTGGCCATCCAGGTTCCGCCCGACCGTCGCTTCGCGGCACAGCTTGATGGCATCGAATTAACGGATTGTTATGGTCGAAAACCCATACTGGATTTCGATCTATCCCAGCGGGAACATAACGCCATTCCCCTGGAGGTGTTCCATGCTCCCCACCCTGTTCATATCCCACGGCTCCCCCATGCTGGCGCTGGAGCCCGGTGCCAGCGCGGCGCCTCTCCAGCGCCTGGCCGCCGAGCTGCCCCGGCCGAAGGCGATCCTGGTGGTATCGGCGCACTGGGAAACGCCGGACCTGCGCGTCACCGCCAATCCCCGGCCGGAGACCTGGCACGACTTCTACGGCTTCCCCCGCGCCCTCTACGAGGTCCAGTACCCCGCGCCCGGCGCCCCGGAGCTGGCCCAACGCGTCGTCGAACTGCTGGCCAGCCAGAACATCCCGGCCAGCCTGGACGCCGAGCGGCCACTGGACCACGGCGCCTGGGTGCCGCTGAGCCTGATGTACCCGGCCGCGGACATCCCGGTGCTGCAGCTGTCGCTGCCCAGCCGCCTCGGTCCGCGCCTGCAGGACCATGTCGGCAAGGCCCTGCGCCAGTTGCGCGAGGAAGGCATCCTGCTCATCGGCTCGGGCAGCATCACCCACAACCTCGGCGAACTGGACTGGCACGCCGGCCCCGACGTGGTCGAA
The DNA here is from genome assembly GCF_001586155.1 of Pseudomonas citronellolis. Taxonomy (NCBI): domain Bacteria; kingdom Pseudomonadati; phylum Pseudomonadota; class Gammaproteobacteria; order Pseudomonadales; family Pseudomonadaceae; genus Pseudomonas; species Pseudomonas citronellolis. The sequence continues at coordinate 2,223,806 of NZ_CP014158.1, read as the reverse complement.
CCCTGGGCCCGGGCCTTCCGCGACTGGATCGTCGAGAAGCTGGCGAGCAACGACGAAGCCGCGCTTTTCGACTATCGCCAGCAGGCACCGTCGGCAACGCGAAACCACCCCAGCGACGAACACCTGCTGCCGCTGTACTTCGCCCGCGGCGCCGGCGGCCCCGCCATGCACGTCGAGCACGCTGGCTTCACCCTGGGCGCCCTGGGCATGGACATCTACCGCTTCGGCTGAGGCTCGCCACGAAGGGAAGGATGAGGCAGTCCATGCGGCCATGGCGATGGGTATCGCTTCGCTCAACCCATCCTACGTAGCGGCCCCGTAGGGCGCATAACGCTGCGGCGTTATCCACCGATCGAGATCGAATTACGGGTGGGAATGCCGGGCCTCAAGGCACCCTGTAGGAGCGGGCCCTGCCCGCGATTTCGCGCGCAGGGCGCGCTCCTACAATTGAAATCGCGTGGGTGGGGCAGCGTAGGAGCGGATCTCATCCGCGAATCGCGCCGGATCGTCCGGCTATCGCGGACAAGGTCCGCTCCTACGTTGCAGACGAGCACGGCTCGCGCCTACATGGGATGGCGTCGGTATGCGGCGGATACGAAAAAGGCGGAGCAGGTCACCCTGCTCCGCCTTTTCTCACAGCCGATGGATCAGTACTTCTCGACCTCGGCCTTGTCGCTCAGTTGGCGACGGAAGGCGGCGAAGTCTTCCTGGCCGCTGCGCGAGGCGAGGAACTGGCGATACATGGCCTTCTCCTGGTCGCTCAGGGTGGCGTTCGGCTCGCTGACGCCGTTCAGGCGGATCAGCACGTAGTCGCCATTGCCCAGGGTCACGCCGGCGAAGGTCGGTTGCTCGGCCTTGACCGGACGCGCCATGCGGAACACTTCCTGGAGCAGTTGCGGATCGACGCCGTCCTGGCCACGGGAAGCGGCCTCCACCACTTTCCAGGTCTGGCCGTTCTGGGCCTGGGCCAGCGGCGTCTTGCCATCGCGCAGGCCTGCCAGCAGGGCTTCGCCCTGTGCCTTGGCGGCATCGGCTGCATGCTGGCGCTGCAGCACTTCGCGGATGGAAGCGGTGACTTCCTCCAGGGTCTGCTGCTGCGGCTTGTGGTGCTCCTTGACGCGCAACACCACCACGGTTTCCGGGTCCAGCTCGATGGCGCCGCTGTTGGCGCCATCCTCCAGCACCTCGGTGCTGAAGGCAGCCTGGACGACCTGGCGGTTGGCGGCGACGCCCTCGCCGCCTTCGCGGCCGAAGGGCTTGCTGGTCTCGACCTTCAGGCCCAGTTCCTGGGCCGGTTGGGCCAGGTCGGAGGCTTCGTAGGCGGAGCTTTCCAGTTGCTTGGTGGCGTCGACGAAGCGCTGCTCCACCAGTTGGCTCTTCAGGTCCTGTTCCAGCTTCGGCTTCAGGCTGGCGAAGCTCGGGACTTCCGGCGCCTGCACGCCCAGCAGCTTGATCAGGTGCCAGCCGTACTGGGTACGCACCGGCTCGGACACATCGCCCTTGGCCTTCAGGCCGTAGAGCGCGTCCTCGAAGGCAGGGTCATAGACACCACGGCCGGCATAGCCCAGGTCACCGCCGCTGTTGGCGGAGCCGACGTCGTTGGATTCCTCCTTGGCCAGCTTGGCGAAGTCCTCGCCCTTGGCCAGGCGCGCCTTGATCTCTTCGATCTTGGCCTTGGCCTGGGCATCGGTCTGCTTGGCGTTGACCTCGACGAGAATGTGCGCGGCGTCGCGCTGCTCGGAGAGACCGGCGATTTCCTTCTGGTACTGGGCCTGCAGGTCCTCGTCCTTGGCGACGACCTGGTTGAAGAAGGACGACTTCTTCAGCTCGATGTAGTCGATCACCACCTGGTCCGGGCTCATGAACTCGGCCTTGTGGGCGTCGTAGTAGGCCTTGATGTCGGCGTCCTCGACCTTGGCCTTGGACGGATCGGCCTTGAAGGTCAGGGTGGCGAAGTCGCGGGTCTGCTTCTCCAGGCGGGCGAAGGCCTGCAGCTCGTTGTCGGTGACGAAGCCGGAGCCGGCGATGCCGGCGCGCAGTTGGCCGATGAGCATTTCCTGCTCGAGCATCTGGCGGAACTGCATGCGGGTGTAGCCGTTCTGGCGCAGCGCCTGGTCGAACTTGTCGGCGTTGAACTTGCCGTCGACCAGGAATTCGGGAGTCTGCAGGATCAGTTGGTCGACCTGCTGCTGGGTGAAGGCGAACTTGTCGTTCTGTGCGGCCTGGAGCAGCAGCTTGCGCTCGATCAGGCCCTTGAGTGCGGCGTCCTTGAGCAGCTTGTCGTCCAGGGTCGAGGCGTCGAAGTCCTTGCCCAGGCGCTGCTGCAGCTGGCGGCGCTGCATTTCCTGAGCCTGCTGCAGCTCGGGGATGCTGATGTCATCGCCATTGACCTTGGCAGCGACATTCTCATGATGGGTAGCCCGGATGATGGCATCGAAACCGGTCAGCGCCATCAGCACGACGATGACACCGATGATGGTCTTGGCGATCCAGCCCTGGGAATTGTCCCTGATGTTTTGCAGCATGCGGCCCCCAAAAGCGGCCACGCACCTGCCGTCAGTGTCGGCGAGGCGTGGGTATTTAAGATGCGGATATGAGAAAGGCGCATCCGAGGATGCGCCTTCTCGCAACTGGCGGAGCTAGCGGGCTAGGCCCGCGACCCCCGGCGATGCGGGATGGTAACCCATCCCGAGCGCCGCTCCGCGGCCGATCCGACGCTAGGCCGGACCGGACAGGTCAAGTCCAGAAAGACGCTTAGTTGACAGCATCCTTCAGGGCTTTACCGGCTTTGAAGCCCGGGATCTTAGCGGCAGCGATCTTGATCGGCTTGCCGGTTTGCGGGTTGCGACCGGTGCGGGCAGCACGCTCTTTGACAGCGAAGGTGCCGAAGCCAACCAGTACGACGGAGTCACCCGCCTTCAGGGCGCCAGTGACGGACTCGATTACCGCGTCCAGAGCGCGACCGGCAACAGCTTTCGGGATATCAGCAGATGCGGCAATTGCATCGATCAGTTCCGACTTGTTCACTCTAAGTCCCCTTATTTCTGTTGAGTATGTTTCTATGTGTTAGGTGTAAGCAAAAGCAGGTGCTGGTTTGCCAACTGACAAAGCAAGTGCCGCTTTATAACAAGGGCCCAAAAACAGTGTCAAGAAAGCCCCCCGGCTAATGCGTGCTGATTCGCTCCTTGGAATCAGACTCGCGTTTTTCATCCTTTGCAACCATCTCGGGAGCCGCATCGGGCAAGGGCTCCGGCGTGTATTGCAGCGCAATTTGCAGGACCTCGTCAATCCATTTAACCGGTTTAATAACGAGATCTGCCTTAATGTTATCCGGAATTTCCTTGAGATCACGGACATTTTCTTCCGGGATGATCACGGTTTTGATTCCCCCGCGGTGGGCCGCCAGAAGTTTTTCCTTGAGCCCGCCGATGGCCAGCACCTGGCCGCGCAGGGTGATCTCGCCGGTCATGGCGACGTCCGCGCGCACCGGGATCTGGGTGATCGCCGAGACCAGCGCGGTGCACATGCCGATGCCGGCGCTGGGGCCGTCCTTGGGCGTGGCGCCTTCCGGGACGTGGATATGGATATCGTGTTTTTCGTGGAAGTCCGCCGGAATTCCCAGACTTTTCGCACGACTACGCACGACGGTCAGCGCAGCGGTGATGGACTCCGCCATCACGTCGCCCAGCGAGCCGGTCTTGGTCAGCGCGCCCTTGCCGGGGACGATGGCCGACTCGATGGTGAGTAGTTCGCCGCCCACCTGGGTCCAGGCCAGCCCGGTGACCTGGCCGATCTGGTCCTGCTGCTCGGCAAGGCCGTAACGGAACTTGCGCACGCCCAGGTAGTTCTCGAGGGTCTCGGTGGTGACCTTGGCCTCGATGCGCTTGGCCCTGGCCCCCTCCTTCACCGCCTTGCGGCAGACCTTGGCGATCTGCCGCTCCAGGCTGCGCACGCCCGCCTCGCGGGTGTAGTAGCGGATGATGTCGCGGATGGCCGCTTCGTCGAAGGTCAGCTCGCCCTTCTTGAGACCATTGGCCGCAGTCTGCTTCGGTACAAGATATTTCGAGGCGATGTTGACCTTCTCGTCCTCGGTGTAGCCCGGCAGGCGGATGACTTCCATGCGGTCCAGCAGCGGCGCCGGGATGTTCATGGAGTTGGCGGTGCAGAGGAACATCACGTCCGAGAGGTCGTAGTCGACTTCCAGGTAGTGGTCGTTGAAGTTGTGGTTCTGCTCCGGGTCCAGCACCTCCAGCAGGGCCGAGGCCGGGTCGCCGCGCATGTCGCTGCCCATCTTGTCGATCTCGTCGAGCAGGAACAGCGGGTTGCGCACGCCCACCTTGGTCATCTTCTGGATCAGGCGGCCGGGCATGGAGCCGATGTAGGTGCGGCGGTGGCCGCGGATCTCGGCCTCGTCACGCACGCCGCCCAGGGCCATGCGCACGAACTTGCGGTTGGTGGCGCGGGCGATGGACTCGGCCAGCGAGGTCTTGCCCACGCCGGGCGGGCCGACCAGGCAGAGCACCGGGCCCTTGACCTTCTTCACGCGCTTCTGCACGGCGAGGTATTCGAGGATGCGTTCCTTGACCTCTTCCAGGCCGTAGTGGTCGGTGTCGAGAATGTCCTCGGCCTTGTCCAGGTCGTGGCGCACCTTGCTCTCGGCCTTCCACGGCACGTTCACCAGCCAGTCGATGTACGAACGCACCACGGTGGCCTCGGCGGACATCGGCGACATCTGCTTGAGCTTGTTCAGCTCGGCGTTGGCCTTGGCCAGCGCCTCCTTGGTCAGGCCGGCGGCGTCGATGCGCTTCTTCAGCTCCTCGACCTCGTTGTGGCCCTCGTCGATGTCACCCAGTTCCTTCTGGATGGCCTTCATCTGCTCGTTCAGGTAGTACTCGCGCTGGCTGCGCTCCATCTGCTTCTTCACGCGGCCGCGGATGCGCTTCTCGACCTGCAGCAGGTCGATCTCGGCATCCAGCATGGCCAGCACGTGCTCGACGCGGGCGGCCAGCTCGGTGATTTCGAGGATTTCCTGCTTCTGCTCGATCTTCAGGGCCATGTGCGCGGCCATGGTGTCGACCAGGCGGCCCGGCTCGTCGATGCTGTTCAGCGACGACAGCACTTCGGCCGGGACCTTCTTGCCCAACTGCACGTACTGTTCGAACTGGCTCAGCAGGCTGCGGATGAAGACCTCGGACTCACGCTCGCCGACCGGCGCCTCGTCGATGATCGACACTTCGGCGCGGCAATGGGCGTCTTCGTCGATGAAACGCTCGACATGGCCGCGCTGCTCACCTTCCACCAGGACCTTCACGGTGCCGTCGGGCAGCTTCAGCAGCTGCAGCACGGTGGCCACGGTGCCCATGCGGTACAGGCCGTCTTCGCCCGGGTCGTCGTCGGCGGGGTTCTTCTGCGCCAGCAGGAGGATCTGCTTGTCGCTGGTCATCGCGGCCTCCAGGGCCTCGATGGATTTCTCGCGCCCCACGAACAGGGGGATGACCATGTGCGGATAGACCACTACGTCACGCAGGGGAAGCAGGGGCAACTCGACGAGTGTTTTCATGATATTCGGCTCTACAGCGGCACTTGGCCAAAAAAGATGGGGTTAGACCCTTGGACCTAAGATGGGGTTAGGCCAGGGAAAAAACAAGCGCGGTAGACGGGAAGGAAAAAGGGGACCCGAAGGCCCCCTTTTCTTTATGCCTCAGGCGCAGCCTTGGCAGGCTGCTCGCTGTTCTCGTAGATCAGCAGTGGCTGGGACGAGCCGTCGATGACGCTCTCGTCGATGACCACCTTGCTGACCTCGGTCTGCGAGGGGATTTCGTACATGGTGTCGAGCAGGATGCCTTCGAGGATCGAACGCAGGCCACGGGCGCCGGTCTTGCGCTCCAGGGCCCTGCGGGCGACGGCCTTGAGGGCGTCCGGGCGGAACTCCAGGTCCACGCCTTCCATCTCGAACAGCCGGGCGTACTGCTTGGTGAGGGCGTTCTTCGGCTCGGTGAGGATCTGCATCAGCGCCGCCTCGTCGAGCTCGTCGAGGGTGGCGATGATCGGCAGGCGGCCGACGAATTCCGGGATCAGGCCGAACTTGACCAGGTCTTCGGGCTCCACTTCGCGCAGGGCCTCGCCGACCTTCTTGCCCATCTCCTGGCTGCGCACTTCGGCGCTGAAGCCGATGCCGCCCTTGGTGGAACGGTTCTGGATGACCTTTTCCAGGCCGGCGAACGCGCCACCGCAGATGAACAGGATGTTGCGGGTATCGACCTGCAGGAACTCCTGCTGCGGGTGCTTGCGGCCGCCCTGGGGCGGAACCGAGGCGACGGTGCCCTCGATCAGCTTCAGCAGGGCCTGCTGCACGCCTTCGCCGGACACGTCACGGGTGATGGACGGGTTGTCCGACTTGCGCGAGATCTTGTCGATCTCGTCGATGTAGACGATGCCCATCTGGGCCTTCTCTACGTCGTAGTCGCACTTCTGCAGCAGCTTCTGGATGATGTTCTCGACGTCCTCGCCCACGTAGCCGGCTTCGGTCAGGGTGGTGGCGTCGGCGATGGTGAAAGGCACGTTCAGCAGGCGCGCGAGGGTCTCGGCGAGCAGCGTCTTGCCCGAGCCGGTCGGCCCGATCAGCAGGATGTTGCTCTTGCCCAGCTCGACGTCGTCCTTGCGGTCGCGCTGATTCAGGCGCTTGTAGTGGTTGTAGACCGCTACCGCCAGGGTTTTCTTGGCACGTTCCTGGCCGATCACGTATTGATCGAGGATGGAACGGATCTCTTTCGGCGCCGGAAGCTTGTGCGCGCTACTCTCCGCCTGTGCTTCCTGCACCTCCTCGCGGATGATGTCGTTGCACAGGTCGACGCACTCGTCGCAGATAAAGACCGAGGGGCCGGCAATCAACTTGCGCACTTCGTGCTGGCTCTTGCCGCAGAAGGAGCAATACAGCAGCTTGCCGTTGTCCTCGCCGTTGCGGGTGTCAGTCATTAGATCGTTCCAGTCGGATAGGGCTTGAAACACAAGATGAAGGCAAATGCGGGCATTTTCAAGCCCGCGAAACGGCCGGTCGCCCGGCCGTGTTCGAGCGGAAAGACTCAGGCGGCCGAGGGGCGCTGAGTGTAAACCTGATCGATCAGACCATATTGCACCGCTTCCTCGCCGCTCATGAAGCGGTCGCGGTCGGTGTCGCGGGCGATGACGTCCAGCGGCTGGCCGGTGTGGTGCGCCAGCACCTGGTTCAGGCGCTCCTTGATGAAGAGGATTTCCTTGGCGTGGATCTCGATGTCCGAGGCCTGGCCCTGGAAGCCGCCCAGCGGCTGGTGGATCATCATCCGCGAGTGCGGCAGGCAGTAGCGCTTGCCGGCGGCGCCGCCCGCCAGGAGCAGCGCGCCCATGCTGCAGGCCTGGCCGACGCAGATGGTCGACACGTCCGGCTTGATGAACTGCATGGTGTCGTAGATGGACATGCCGGCAGTCACCGAACCGCCCGGCGAGTTGATGTACAGGTGGATGTCCTTGTCCGGGTTCTCGGCTTCGAGGAACAGCAGCTGGGCCACCACCAGGTTGGCCATGTAGTCCTCGACCTGGCCGACCAGGAAGATGATCCGCTCCTTCAGCAGGCGCGAATAGATGTCGTAGGAACGCTCACCGCGGGCGGACTGCTCCACCACCATCGGCACAAGGCCACCGGCGGCCTGGATGTTCGGAACTTGCGGCATGAAGGTATTCGGCATGTCCGACGATCACTCCCTAATGAAATAGATATGTCTCAAAGACATAAGCCAGCCCGAGGGCTGGCTTATGACGATCGAACGAAGGGTTGGATCAGGCCGCCACAGGAGCTTCAGCAGGCTTGACCGCGTCTTCGTAGGATACCTGCTTATCGGTCACTTTGGCCTTCTGCAGGACAGTATCTACAACTTGTTCTTCCAGTACAACCGAGCGCACTTCGTTCAGTTGCTGGTCGTTCTTGTAGTACCAGGCGACCACTTGCTCGGGCTCCTGGTAGGCCGAAGCCATCTCTTCGATCATCTCGCGAACGCGGGCTTCGTCGGCCTTCAGCTCGTGCTGCTTGACCAGCTCGGCGACGATCAGGCCCAGGACCACGCGGCGCTTGGCCTGCTCTTCGAACAGCTCGGCCGGCAGTTGCTCGGGCTTGATGTTGCCGCCGAACTGCTGGACGGCCTGCACGCGCAGACGGTTCACTTCGTTGCCGATCAGGGCCTTGGGCACTTCGATCGGGTTGGCGGCCACCAGACCTTCCATCACCTGGTTCTTCACCTTGGACTTGATGGCCTGGCGCAGTTCGCGCTCCATGTTCTTGCGAACTTCGGCGCGGAAGCCTTCCAGGGTGCTTTCCTTGATGCCGAACAGGGCGAAGAACTCTTCGGTCAGTTCCGGCAGCTTGGGCTCGCTGACAGTGTTCACGGTGACGGTGAACTCGGCGGCCTTGCCGGCCAGGTCGAGGTTCTGGTAGTCCTCGGGGAAGCTCAGGTTGAGCACGCGCTCTTCACCGGCCTTGGCGCCGACCAGGCCTTCTTCGAAGCCCGGGATCATGCGGCCGGAGCCCAGCACCAGCAGGGTGCCCTTGGCCGAACCGCCGGCGAAGGCTTCGCCGTCGATCTTGCCGACGAAGTCGATGTTCAGCTGGTCGTCGTTCTGCGCGGCGCGCTCGACGGCCTCGAAGCGGGTGTTCTGCTTGCGCAGGATTTCCAGCATGTTGTCGACGTCGGCGTCGGCCACGTCGGCCTGCAGGCGCTCGACCTCGATGCCGTCGAAGCCGGCAACCTGGAATTCCGGGAAGACTTCGAAGGTGGCCACGTATTCCAGGCCCTTCTCCTTCTCGAACACTTTCGGCTCGACGGACGGAGCGCCGGCCGGGTTCAGCTTCTGCTCGACCACGGCTTCGTAGAAGGTTTCCTGGATCAGGTCACCGAGGGCTTCCTGACGAGCGGCGGCTTCGTAGCGCTGGCGGATCACGCTCATCGGCACCTTGCCGGGACGGAAGCCGGGAACCTTGGCGCGACGAGCGGTCTGCTGCAGACGCTTGTTGACTTCGGTCTCGATGCGCTCGGCCGGCACGCCAACGGTCATGCGGCGCTCAAGAGCGGAGGTGCTTTCAACGGAAACTTGCATGGATATTCCTCGTGGCACAGACGTAAGCCGGTCCTTCCGGCTCCCAGAATCAAGGGCAAGCATTCTAGTCACAAGAAATGCAGAAGTCACCCAGGCTGAAAGCGGCGGAAATACTCGGGCTGCGAGAGCTTCTGGAAAAGAATGGTGCGGACGGAGAGACTCGAACTCTCACAGCTTGCGCCACCGGAACCTAAATCCGGCGTGTCTACCAATTTCACCACGTCCGCAGGGAACCGCAGAAACGAAAACGCCAGGCTCGGGGCCTGGCGCTTCGGAATATGGGGTGGACGATGGGAATCGAACCCACGACACCAGGAGCCACAATCCTGTGCTCTACCAACTGAGCTACGCCCACCATATTACATGCTTCACCGAACGCCAGTATGGCGCACCCGGCAGGACTCGAACCTGCGACCATCCGCTTAGAAGGCGGATGCTCTATCCAGCTGAGCTACGGGCGCTTTAGTGGCTGCAACCCTTGCTAAGCAGATCAGTGGAAACCACTGAACCGGTTTGCACTGCCTTGGCTTTCTTGCTTCAGGCTGTGCTCGGCAAGCGGGGCGCATGTTAGCGACGAGCCCTACCCTCGTCAACGGTTTTTTCAAAAAAATTTCAAAGAGATAAAGGAGTTACGGCAAATCGGGGACGGCCCGCCTTTGCCTTATGTGGACGGCGTGCGAAAATGCGCGTCCTTTTTTCCCCGTCTCTATGGTTGCTCCTCCGACATGACCGCACAACTGATCGACGGCAAAGCGATCGCCGCCAGCCTCCGCCAGCAGATAGCCCAACGCGTCGCCGAGCGCCGCCAGCAAGGGCTGCGCATTCCCGGCCTGGCGGTGATCCTGGTCGGCAGCGATCCGGCTTCCCAAGTCTACGTCGCGCACAAGCGCAAGGACTGCGAGGAAGTGGGCTTCCTGTCCCAGGCCTACGACCTGCCGGAAAGCACCACCCAGGAAGAACTGCTGGGCCTGATCGACCGCCTCAATGCCGACCCGGCGATCGACGGCATCCTGGTCCAGCTGCCCCTGCCCGCCCAGCTCGACGCCTCGCAGTTGCTGGAACGCATCAACCCGGACAAGGACGTGGACGGCTTCCACCCGTTCAACGTCGGCCGCCTGGCCCAGCGCATCCCGCTGCTGCGCCCGTGCACCCCGAAAGGCATCATGACCCTGCTGCAAAGCACCGGCGCCGACCTGTACGGCATGGACGCGGTGGTGGTGGGCGCCTCCAACATCGTCGGCCGCCCCATGGCCCTGGAGCTGCTGCTGGCCGGCTGCACCGTGACCGTCACCCACCGCTTCACCCGCGACCTGGCCGACCACGTGCGCCGCGCCGACCTGGTGGTGGTGGCCGCCGGCAAGCCGGGCCTGGTCAAGGGCGAGTGGATCAAGGAAGGCGCCATCGTCATCGACGTGGGCATCAACCGCCAGGCCGACGGCCGGCTGGTGGGCGACGTGGAATATGAAGTGGCGGCCGAGCGCGCCAGCTGGATCACCCCGGTGCCGGGCGGCGTAGGCCCGATGACCCGCGCCTGCCTGCTGGAGAACACCCTGTACGCTGCGGAAGAGCTGCACGTCTGACCGGCAGCCCTGCCCCGACGGGAAAAGGCCGCATCCGCGGCCTTTTTTCATGGCGAAACCATTGCATCCCGGCACCTTGTAGGAGCAGGCCCTGCCTGCGATTCGCGCGCAGGGCGCGCTCCTACAGGGGGCGGAGTGCTGGGGCAGCGTAGGATCTCATCCGCGAATCGCGCCGGAACGCCCGGCTATCGCGGACAAGGTCCGCTTACGTTGCAGCCCCGTAGGATGGCGTTGAGCGAAGCGATACCCATCACCACGGCAGCATGGGTATCGCAAGCTCAACCCATCCTACGAAGAGCTCCTCGGCGCAATCGGCAGAAAAAAGGCCGCATCAGCGGCCTTCTTTTCTTATCAGCGGCGGATCACTCGGCCAAACGCCAGGTGGTGCCGCCCTTGCCGTCTTCCAGAACCACGCCCATGGCGGTCAGCTCGTCGCGGATGCGGTCCGACTCGGCCCAGTTCTTCGCCGCGCGGGCTTCCAGGCGGGCCTGGATCAGCGCTTCCACCTGGGCGGCGTCGACCTTGCCGGCGGCGCCAGCCTGGAGGAAGGCATCCGGCTCCAGTTGCAGTACGCCGAGCAGGCCGGCCAGCTCGCGAAGCTTCGCCGCCAAGGCCGCTGCTGCCTGCAGGTCGGCCTCACGCAGGCGGTTCACTTCGCGGGCCATCTCGAACAGCACGGCAACGGCTTCCGGGGTATTGAAGTCATCGTCCATGGCCGCGGCGAAACGCTCGGCGAAGGCTTCGCCACCGGCCGCCTCGACCTCGGGCAGGCCGCGCAGCGCGGTGTAGAAGCGTTCCAGCGCGCCCTTGGCTTCCTTGAGGTTGTCCTCGGAGTAGTTGATCGGGCTGCGGTAGTGGCTGGACACCAGCAGGAAGCGCACTACCTCGGGATGGTACTTCTCCAGCACCTCGCGGATGGTGAAGAAGTTGCCCAGGGACTTGGACATCTTCTCGCCGTCCACGCGCACCGCGCCGGCGTGCATCCAGGTGGCCGCGTAGGGCTTGCCGGTGGCCGCCTCGCTCTGGGCAATCTCGTTCTCGTGGTGCGGGAATACCAGGTCCGGGCCGCCGCCGTGGATGTCGAAGGTCTCGCCCAGGCAGCAGGTGGACATCACCGAACATTCGATGTGCCAGCCCGGGCGCCCGGCGCCCCAGGGCGATTCCCAGCTCGGCTCGCCGGGCTTGGCCGCCTTCCACAGCACGAAGTCCAGCGGGTCTTCCTTGGATTCGTCGACCTCGATGCGCGCGCCGATGCGCAGGTCTTCGATCTTCTTGCGCGACAGCTTGCCGTAGCCGACGAACTTGCCGACGCGGTAGTAGACGTCGCCATTGCCCGGAGCGTAGGCGAAACCCTTGTCGATCAGCGTCTGGATCATCGCGTGCATGCCGGCGATGTGGCCGGTGGCGCGCGGCTCGACGTCCGGGCGCAGCACCGACAGGCGCGCCTCGTCCTCGTGCATCGCGGCGATCATGCGTTCGGTCAGGGCGTCGAAGGGCTCGCCGTTCTCCTGGGCGCGACGGATGATCTTGTCGTCGATGTCGGTGATGTTGCGCACGTAGGTCAGCTCATAGCCGCGCTGGCGCAGCCAGCGGGCGATGACGTCGAAGGCGACCATGACGCGGGCGTGGCCGATGTGGCAGAAGTCGTACACGGTCATGCCGCACACGTACATGCGCACCTGGTTGCCGACCAGCGGCTGGAACGGCTCCTTGGCCTTGCTCAGGGTGTTGTAGAGGGAAAGCGCCATTTACTGCCCCCAGGAATCGCGCAGGGTCACGGTGCGGTTGAAGACCAGGGCGCCGGCCTTGGAATCCTTGCTGTCGGCGCAGAAGTAGCCTTCGCGCTCGAACTGGAAGCGATCCTCGGCGCCGGCGCTGGCCAGCGACGGCTCGGCGCGGCAACCCTTGAGCACCACCAGGGACTCGGGGTTGATGTTGTCGAGGAAGCTGCCGCCCTCTTCGGACTTTTCCGGGTTGGCCGAGCGGAACAGGCGGTCGTACAGGCGCACTTCGCACTCGACGCTCTCGGCGGCCGGCACCCAGTGGATCACGCCCTTGACCTTGCGGCCTTCCGGGTTCTTGCCCAGGGTGTTCTCGTCGTAGCTGCAGCGCAGTTCGACGATGTTACCGGCGGCGTCCTTGATGGCTTCGTCGGCGCGGATCACGTAGCTGCCGCGCAGGCGCACTTCGCCACCGGGGACCAGGCGCTTGTAGCCGGCCGGCGGGACCTCCTCGAAGTCGCCGGCGTCGATGTAGATCTCGCGACTGAACGGCAGCACGCGCACGCCCATGTCCTGCTTCGGATGGCGCGGCAGCTCGAGGTTCTCGACCTGGCCTTCGGGGTAGTTGGTGATGACCACCTTCAGCGGCTTGAGCACGCACATGGCGCGCGCGGCGTTGGCGTCCAGGTCGTCGCGGATGGCGAATTCCAGCATGCCGATGTCGACCACGCCACCGGCGCGGTTCACGCCGATCATGTCGCAGAAGTTGCGGATCGAGGCCGGGGTGTAGCCGCGGCGGCGGTAACCGGAGAGGGTCGACATGCGCGGGTCGTCCCAGCCGCTCACGTGGCCTTCGTCGACCAGTTGCTTGAGCTTGCGCTTGCTGGTGATGGTGTAGTTCAGGTTCAGCCGGGCGAACTCGTACTGGCGCGGCTGCGCCGGCACCGACAGGTTGGCCAGGAACCACTCGTACAGCGGGCGATGGTCCTCGAACTCCAGGGTGCAGATGGAGTGGGTGATGCCCTCGATGGCGTCCGACTGGCCGTGGGTGAAGTCGTAGCTGGGGTAGATGCACCACTTGTCGCCGGTCTGGTGGTGATGGGCGTGGCGGATGCGGTAGAGGATCGGGTCGCGCAGGTTGATGTTCGGCGAGGCCATGTCGATCTTCGCCCGCAGCGACTTGGCGCCGTCGGGGAACTCGCCGGCCTTCATGCGCGCGAACAGGTCGAGGTTCTCTTCCACCGAGCGCTCGCGGAACGGGCTGTTCCTGCCCGGCTCGGTCAGGCTGCCGCGGTATTCGCGCATCTCTTCGGCATTGAGGTCGCAGACGAAAGCCTTGCCGGCCTTGATCAGGTCCACCGCCCAGGCGTGCAGTTGGTCGAAATAGTCGGAGGCGAAGCGCACCGGGCCGGCCCACTGGAAGCCCAGCCACTTCACGTCGGCCTCGATGGCGTCGATGTATTCCTGGTCTTCCTTCGCCGGGTTGGTGTCGTCGAAGCGCAGGTGGCAGTCGCCGCCGAAGTCACGGGCCAGGCCGAAGTTCAGGCAGATCGACTTGGCGTGGCCGATGTGCAGGTAGCCGTTGGGCTCCGGCGGGAAGCGGGTGACGATCTTCTGGTGCTTGCCGCTGTCCAGGTCTGCCTGGACGATGGGGCGCAGGAAGTTGGCGGCGACAGTGGCTTCTTTCGAATCGGCGGTGGGCTTGCTCATGGTGTCCTTGATCGTTACTGACGTTCGGCCAGGGTAGGCCGGCCAAACCAAAGCGCTTATCATAGCCGAAGCTGTCAACCCCCTGACAGGCCTTCGATTTTCCCGACAGAGTGGAATCCCCTCATGATCAAGCTGCACACCAACCATGGCGTCATCACCCTGGAACTCTTCGAAGACAAGGCCCCGGAGACCGTGGCCAACTTCAAGGAGTACGTGAAGAGCGGTCATTACGACAACACCATCTTCCACCGCGTGATCAACAACTTCATGATCCAGGGCGGCGGTTTCGAACCGGGCATGAAGCAGAAGAGCACCCGCGCCCCGATCAAGAACGAGGCCAACAACGGCGTCGGCAACAAGGTCGGCACCGTGGCCATGGCCCGCACCATGGAGCCGCATTCGGCCAGCGCGCAGTTCTTCATCAACGTCGCCGACAACGACTTCCTCAACCACAGCGCGCCGACCGTGCAGGGCTGGGGCTACTGCGTGTTCGGCCAGGTGGTCGATGGCATGGACGTGGTCAACAAGATCAAGGGCGTGGCCACCACCATGCGCGCCGGCCATCAGGACGTGCCGAGCGAAGACGTGATCATCGAGAAGGCCGAGATCGTCGAGTGAGTCGATGAGCGTCCTGTTCATCTCGGACCTGCATCTGGAAGCGGAACGCCCGGACATCACCCGGGCGTTCTTGCATTTCCTGCGCAGCCGCGCCCGCCAGGCCGAAGCGCTCTACATACTCGGCGACTTCTTCGAGGCCTGGATCGGCGACGACGGCATGGACGAGTTCCAGCATTCCATCGCCCGCGCCCTGCGCGAACTGGCCGATAGCGGTACGCGCATCTACCTGATGCACGGCAACCGCGACTTCCTGATCGGCAAGGCGTTCTGCCGCGAGGCCGGCTGCACCCTGCTGCGCGACCCCAGCCTCATCGAGCTGAACGGCGAGAAGGTGCTGCTGATGCACGGCGACAGCCTGTGCACCCTGGACGTCGGCTATATGAAGCTGCGCCGCTGGCTGCGCAATCCGGTCTCGCTGTTCATCCTGCGCAACCTGCCGCTTTCCAGGCGCCACCAGCTGGCGCGCAAGCTGCGCAAGGAAAGCCGCGCGCAGACGCGCATGAAGGCCAGCGAGATCGTCGACGTGACGCCGGAAGAGGTGCTGAAGGTCATGCGCCAGCATGGCGTGCGCACCCTGATCCACGGCCACACCCACCGCCCGGCGGTGCACGAACTGCAGCTCGACGGCCAGCCGGCCCGGCGCATAGTCCTCGGCGACTGGGACCGTCAAGGCTGGGCCCTGCAGGCCGACGCCAACGGCCTGCACCAGGCGCCCTTCAGTCTCGAAGCGGAGCCGTCCGGCCACTGACGCGGATCAACTTCATGGCCCCGGGCCAGCAGCTATGCTCAATGCATCCATAGCCGCATCGTCCGGGATCGCCATGAAAAAACACCTGCTGCTCGCCGCTTGCCTGCTCGCCCTCGCCGGTTGTTCCAGCGAGTACATCATCAGCACTGCCGATGGCCAGATGATCACTACCGACAACAAGCCGAAGCTGGACAAGGCCAGCGGGATGATTCGCTTCGAGGATGCAGAGGGGCGGGAGCAGATGATTCCGCAGTCGCAGATTCGGCAGATCATCGAGCGCTGAAGGCGCCCCCATTGCATGGGGCGTTATCCACCAATCGCGGACGGAGTCCGCTCCTGCGCCCGTGCTTTGCAACTGTCTTGCCGGCTGCACCGAGGCGCTCTTCGCAGGATGGGTTGAGCCTTGGCGAAACCCATGCGGTCGTGATGATGGGTATCGCTTCGCTCAACGCCATCCTACGAAAAACCGTGCTTTCCCGGAGGTGTAGGAGCGGACTCCGTCCGCGATTGGGGCCGCCGGCCACGCTGGGTTATCCGGTAGCACCGAGCCCCTTCCCCCCAACCTGAAAGCCAAAGGCCTCAAGCCACCCGCGGCACACCGCTATGAAAGCGGAACTCCTCGTCCGGCGAACTGATGAGAGCCGCCTCAACCTCACGAATATCCTCCACCCGCCGCTGGATATCGGCCTCGTCGCCATACCGCCGCGCCAATGCCAGGTATCCCTGGAAGTGCCGCGCCTCGGACTTGAGCAGCGAACCATAGAACTTCGCCAGGTCCGCATCCAGGTGGTCGACCAGGGCGGCGAAGCGCTCGCAGCTGCGGCATTCGATGAAGGCGCCGACGATCAGGGTGTCGACCAGCTTGTGCGGCTCGTGGTTGCGCACCGCCGCGCGCAGGCCCGAGGCGTAGCGGCCGGCGGAGATCGGCCGCAGGGCGATGCCGCGCTTCTTGAGGATCGCCAGCACCTGCTCGTGGTGGCGCAGTTCCTCGCGCGCCAGGCGCGACATGAAGTTCACCAGTTCCTCGTGGGCGCTGTACTTGGCGATCAGCGCCAGGGCGGTGCTGGCGGCCTTGAACTCGTTGTTCTTGTGGTCGATCAGCAGCACTTCCTGGTCCCGCAACGCGGCCTCGACCCAGGCATCGGGCGTGGCGCAACCGAGGAATTCGCGGATTTCGGACAACATGACGGGCTCCAGTCACTCATCGCCGCCGCGCAAAAGGGTTCGCCGGCGGCCAAAGGCGGAGCATTATACGAATGCAGCGGCGCACGGCCAGCGCCACACTTGATGCACCTCAAGAACCGCGCGGCCGGATCGCGTCTACAGTTGCTGCAAAGCAACGGCAAGTGCCAAGGGAGACGACCATGCAAGCCATCCGCAGCATTCTCGTAGTAGTGGCCCCCGACCAGCCCGACGGCCTGGCGCTCAAGCGCGCCAAGCTGATCGCCAGCGTCACTCAATCCCACCTGCACCTGCTGGCCTGCAGCAAGCAAGGCGACGCCGGCGCCCGGCTGGAGGAGCTGACCGCCAGCCTGCGCGAGGAAGGCTACAGCAGCAGTTGCCGGCAGGCCTGGCACGACAGCCTGCACGCCACCATCATCGCCGAGCAGCAGGCCGAGGGCTGCGGCCTGGTGGTCAAGCAGCACCACCCCGACAGCCCGTTGAAGAAGGCGCTGCTCACCCCCGACGACTGGAAGCTGCTGCGCTACTGCCCCGCTCCCGTGCTGCTGGTGAAGAGCGCCACGCCCTGGGCCGGGCGCAACATCCTCGCCGCGGTCGACGTCGGCAACAACGACGCCGAGCACCACGCGCTGCATGCCAATATCGTCAGCCACGCCTACGACATCGCCGGGCTGACCCACGGCCAGTTGCACGTGATCAGCGCCCACCCCTCGCCGATGCTGTCCGCCGCCGACCCGACCTTCCAGCTCAGCGAGACCATCGAGGCCCGCTACCGCGAGGCCTGCAAGGCGTTCCAGGCCGAGTACGGGGTGGACGACCAGCATCTGCACATCGAGGAAGGCCCGGCCGACGTGCTCATCCCGCGTACCGCGCACCAGCTGGACGCGGCGGTGACGGTGATCGGCACCGTGGCGCGCACCGGCTTCTCCGGCGCGCTGATCGGCAACACCGCCGAGGTGGTGCTCGATGCCCTGGAAAGCGACGTGCTGGTGCTCAAGCCGGACGAAGTCATCGCCCACCTCGACGAGCTGGCGGCCAAGGCCTGACAGCTAGGCGCCAGCCCCGGCTCCGAGCAGCGCCCGCAGGCGGACGCCCTCCGCCTTGCGGCAGTTCACGCGCACATCCTCCAGGCCCAGCCAGGTGGCCATTTCGCGCAACTGGCCGGCCAGCGCCAGCATGCCCTCCTCGCCCAGCGGCTGCTGCTCCTCGTGCACGGCATGGACCGCCAGGCGCCCCGCCGCCCGCTCGGCGCGCAGGTCGATGCGCGCCGCCAAGCGTTCGTCGAACAGGAAGGGCAGCACGTAGTAGCCGTAGACCCGCTTGTGCTGCGGGGTGTAGATCTCCAGGCGGTAGCGGAAGTCGAACAGCCGCTCGGTGCGGGTGCGCTCCCACACCAGGGAGTCGAAGGGCGACAGCAGCGCGCTGGCCGCCACCTTGCGCGGAATGACCGGCTCGCCGGCGACGTAGGCCGCCTGCGGCCAGCCCTGCACGCGCACCTGGCGCAGCGCGCCGGCCTCGACCAGTTCGGCCAGGCGCGCCTTGCTGTCCGCCGGCTCCAGGCGGAAGTAGTCGCGCAGGTCGGTCTCGCTGGCCACGCCCAGGGCGTTCGCGGCGTGCAACAGCAGGCCACGCTGGGCCTGCTCGGCATCCAGCTCGGGCGCATCCAGCACGGCGGCGGGCAGCACCCGCTCCGGCAGGTCATACAGCCGCTCGAAACCTCGGCGCCCGGCCACCGTCACCTCGCCCGCGGCGAACAGCCATTCCAGGGCGTGCTTCTCGTCGCTCCAGTCCCACCAGGGGCCGGCCCGCTCGCTGCGGGTGGTCAGGCTGCCGGCGCCCAGGGCGCCCTGCTCGCGCACCGCCTGCAGCACGCGCTCGATCACCTCGCGGCGCTCCTCGCCGAAGCGCGCCAACTGCTTGTAGATGCCCTGCCCCACGGCCGCGCGGCGCATGCGCCAGCGCATCAGCGGATAGAGCTCCAGCGGCAGCAGGGACGCCTCGTGCCCCCAGTACTCGAACATCCGCCGATGCCGCCCGGCGCTCCAGGCCGCCTCGTCCAGCAGGGCCTGCGGGTAGCTGCCCAGGCGCGAGAACAGCGGCAGGTAGTGCGAGCGGGTCAGGGCGTTGACCGAGTCGATCTGCAGCACGCCCAGGCGTTCCAGCACCTGCTGCAGGTGCCGGCGCTGCACCTGGGCGCGCGGCCGCCGGCTGGCGAAGCCCTGGGCCGCCAGTGCCAGGCGGCGGGCTTGCTTGAGGGACAGGCTGTCGGTCATGGGCACTTCCTGCCGGCTGGATCGAAGCCCCGATCCTACGCCAAAGCCGCCAACGCCGACATCAGGCCGGCAGGGCTTGCGCGCTGGGCGCGGGGAACGGCCGGGCGATGCTGAAGGCTGCGGCGCTCGGCCCGTGCTCGGCCAGGCGCTGCAAGGCCGCGCGGGCCTGCTCCAGGGTCGGCAGTTGCCCGGCCGGCAGCCACCAGAGCGCCAGGCTCGGCCCCGGCAGCTTCTCCATCCATTCCTTGCGCCGGCGCAGTACGCTCAGGTGCTCGCCGCCATAGACATAGTCGCGCAGCGCCTCCAGGGACTCCCAGAGCGACAGGTTGACGATGATCCGCGGGTCGGCGAAGGCCTGGACGCCGGTGGCGTCGCCCGCCTCGTCCTGCAGGCGCCAGACGAAGCCGGGGCTGGCCTCGGCCAGGGCGTTGATGGGCGCCAGCTGGTCGACGAAATCCTGCATCAGCGGGTGGTCGAGAGGAGCCCTGGCCCGGGCGATGTTGACCTGGGCCAGGTGGTAGTGGTGCGGCATGGGCCTTTCCTTGTGCTCGTGGATATGGAAGAGGATCAGCGACGCAGGTGGTCGATCCAGAAGGGCTTCTCTGCCTCCTGCAGGATGTCGGCGCGGCTCAGGCCGATGTCCTTGAGCGCCGCATCGCTGAGCCTGGCCAACTGCTCGCGCTGCCGGGCCAGTTCCCGCCAGCGGCGGATGCGGCCCAGCAGGCGCTGCCAGAAGGCCGCGCCGGCGTGCCGGCGGGTGAATGCCGAGGGTGTCATCACGAAACCGAATTGCGCTTTCATCGTGTCGTCCTCCCTGTGGGGTTGGCGCCAGTCTCGCGCCGGGCATAAGATCAATCCAACGAATCATTCTTATGCATCCCATCTTGGAGATTGATGTATGAGCGCCTTCCCCAGCATCGACAGCGAACTGCTGCGCACCTTCGTCGCCATCGCCGACCACGGCGGCTTCACCCGCGCCGCCGAGGTGGTCAACCGCACCCAGTCGGCGGTGAGCATGCAGATGAAGCGCCTGGAGGAAGACGTACTGGAACGCACCCTGTTCGAGCGCGACGGCCGCCAGGTGCGCCTGACGCCCGAAGGCCAGGTGCTGCTGGGCTACGCGCGGCGCATCCTGCGGCTGCAGGGCGAGGTGTTCAACACCCTGCGCCAGCCGCACATGGTCGGCGCGGTGCGCATCGGCACGCCGGACGACTACGTGATGCGCTTCCTCCCGGAAATCCTCTCGCGCTTCGCCCAGGCCTACCCGCTGGTGCAGGTGGAAGTGCATTGCGAGAGCTCCTCGCAACTGCTCACCCGCAAGGACCTGGACCTGACCATAGTCACCCGCGAGCCGGGCACCGAGATCGGCCAGCTGCTGCGCCAGGAGCCCTTCGTCTGGATGGCCGCGGAAAGCTTCTGCCCGCAGGAACAGCGCCCGCTGCCGCTGGCGATGTTCAATACCACCTGCTTCTGCCGCGCCTGGGCCTGCAATGCCCTGGAAGCGCTGGAGATCGACTACCGCATCGCCTACAGCAGCCCCAGCCTCTCCGCGCTGTTCGCCGTGGCCAGCGCGGGCCTGGCGGTCACCGCCCAACTGCGCAGCCTGCTCACCGGCAACCTGCGCATCATCGGCGAGGAGGAAGGCCTGCCGGCCCTGCCCTCGGCGAGCATCGTGCTGCTGCGCAACCCGGCGCGGCAGTCGCCGGTCACCGACAAGCTGGCCGACTACATCGTCGAAGGCTTCGCCGCCTGAGCCGGCTCACTGGCGCAGCAGGAGCAGCGCGCAAACCACCAGGAACAGGCTGAAGGCGAAGCGCAGAGCGCGCTCGGGCAGCGCATGGGCCAGCTTCACGCCCCAGGAGATGCTCAGCAGGCCGCCGGCCGCGAGGCAAGCGCCCATGCGCCAGTCGACGTGGCCATGCAGCGCATAGGTGCCCAGCGCCACCGCCGTGCTCGGCGCGGCCAACGCCAGGGCCAGCCCCTGGGCCACCACCTGGGTGAAGCCGAACAGCGAGGTCAGCACCGGCGTGGCCAGCACGCCGCCGCCCACCCCGAACAGCCCGCCCAGGGAACCCGCCCCCAGGCCGAGGGCGGCGAACCAGGGCAGGCCCGGTGTTTCCTCGCGCGGCTGCGCCTCGCTGCGCTGGCGCAGCAGCAGGTAGCCGGCCAGGGCCAGCAGGAACACCACGAAGGCCGTGCGCATGTGCGCCGCGTCGATGCGAAGCGCCAGGCTGGAAGCGAGGAAGGCGCAGAGCAGGCCGGTCACCGCAAGCACCGCCGCCTGGCCGGGATCGATACGATTGCGCTGGTGATAACGGCGCAGCGCCAGCAGCACGTTGGGCACCACCATCACCAATGCCGTGCCCTGGGCCAGTTGCTGGTCGAGGCCGAACAGCACGCCCAGCGCCGGGATCGCCAGCAGGCCGCCGCCGATCCCGAACAACCCGCCCAGGCAACCCAGGACCAACCCCAGGACGAAATCCAGCCCCATCTCCAGCATGCGAACCTCCAAATACGTCGAGACCATGCTAGAAAACCGCCGCTGGATGGGAAACGCAAAGCCCAGCACAATGGCTTTGCGCTTTACGCATAGGCAAGCACCATGACTCCCACCGCCCTGGAAGACCAGCTGGATCTGTTCCTCGACGTGCTCGACAGCGGCAGCTTTTCCGCCGCCGCGCGCCTGCGCCAGCTCACACCCTCGGCGGTGGCGCGGCGCATGGATGCCCTCGAACGCGGCCTCGGCAGCCCGCTGCTGGCCCGCAGCACCCACGTGGTGCGCGCCACGCCGGCGGGCCTGGCCTTCGCCGAGCGCGCCCGGCGCATAGTCGAGGAACTGCGCCAGGCCCGCGCCGAGGCGGTGTCGCTGAGCACCGCGCCCGAAGGCCTGATCCGCATCGACGCGCCCGTGCCCTTCGGCCGCCGCCACCTGGCGCCGGCCATCGCCGACTTCCTCAAGGCCAACCCCGGCCTGGACGTGCAGCTGCGCCTGATCGACAGCTTCACCGACCTGCAGGGCGACAACCTCGGCCAGGTCGACCTGGTGCTGCGCATCGGCCCGCTGCCGGACAGCCGCCTGGTGGCCACGCCGCTGGCGCCCATGCGCCGCATCGTCTGCGCCAGCGCCGACTACCTGGCCCGCCACGGCCGGCCGACCTCGCCGCTGCAGTTGCCCGAGCACGTCGGCCTGGACTGGGAAGGCCTGGCGCCGCCGCTGGCCTGGCGCTTCGCCGTCGACGGGCGCCTGCAGCACCTGCGCCCACGGCGCCTGCGGCTGACCGCCAACAACGCGGAAACCCTGGTCGAAGGCGCCCTGCAGGGGCTCGGCGTGGCTCACCTGCCAACCTGGCTGTGCAGCGAATACCTGGTGCGCGGCGAACTGCAGCCGCTGTTCTGCGAGCCGGGCCTGCCGGAAGCCGAACCGGGCGGCATCCACGCCCTGCGCCTGGAGCGCGGCACCCACCCGCGCAGCCAGCGCCTGCTGGCCTTCCTCGTCGAGCGCTTCGGCTTCCCGCCACCCTGGGACAGCGCCCTCGCCGCGCACCTGGCAGGCAAGGAACTGGCGAAGAAATAGCCAGCGCGCTAAATTAAGGCGCAATCATCTATTCGGAGGCCCGTCATGAGCCAACCCAAGGACGCCTGCGAATCGCTCAAGCTCGACAACCAGCTGTGCTTCGCCCTCTACTCCACCTCGCTGCAGATGACCAAGGTGTACAAGCCCCTGCTCCAGCAACTGGGCCTGACCTATCCGCAGTACATCGCCATGCTGGTGCTCTGGGAGCAGGACGGCATCACCGTCGGCGAGATCAGCGCGCGCATGCTCACCGACCCCGGCTCCCTCACCCCGCTGCTCAAGCGCCTGGAAGGCGAAGGCCTGATCACCCGCAAGCGCAGCGCCAGCGACGAGCGAGTGGTCGAACTGCGCCTGACCGACAAGGGCCGGGAGTTGCGCCAGCAGGCCGAGAGCATCCCGGCCTGCATCCTCGCCGCCAGCGGCCTGTCCCTCGAAGAACTGGGCAGGCTGAAGAACGAACTGGTGGACCTGCGCGGCAGCCTGCAAGGCTCGGACTAGACGCTTATTCCCTACATCGCCATTTCTTATCGCGAATTCTTCCAATAAATATATTGCGCGCAAAATAACTCAGGACTAACTTCTGCCTCACACACTTATTTATCGCGCAAAATTTTAAAGAGCAAACAGATATCCGGAGACACCGCCATGCAAACCATCAAAGCCCTCTACACCGCCACTGCCACCGCGACCGGAGGCCGCGACGGCCGCGCCGTCTCCTCCGACGGCAACCTCGACGTGAAACTGACCACCCCGCGCGAACTGGGCGGCCAGGGCGGCGCCGCGACCAACCCCGAACAGCTCTTCGCCGCCGGCTACTCGGCCTGCTTCATCGGCGCGCTGAAGTTCGTCGCCAGTCAGAGCAAGCGTCAACTGCCCACCGACGCCTCCATCACCGGCAAGGTCGGCATCGGCCAGATCCCTGGCGGCTTCGGCCTGGAAGTGGAACTGAACATCGCCCTGCCGGGCCTGGAGCGCGCCGTCGCCGAGGAACTGGTGGCCGCGGCCCACCAGGTCTGCCCGTACTCCAACGCCACCCGCGGCAACATCGACGTGCGCCTGAACATCGCCGTCTGACCCACGCAGCCCAAGGAGACCCCGAACATGAAAGCGCTCAGCAAAACCCTCGCAGGCGGCCTGCTCGCCCTGGCCGTCGGCAACGCCTTCGCCGCCGGCAGCCCCGGCGTGCAGCACGACACCCAGGCCTTCCTCGAAGCCCTGCAGGCCGGCGGCGGCAAACCTCTGGAAACCCTGTCGCCGAAAGACGCCCGCGCGGTACTGAGCGGCGCCCAGGCCTCGGTGAAGGTCGACCTTTCCGGCACCAACGTCAGCGAGAAGACCATCCAGACCGACGGCCAGCGCATCAGGCTGACCATCGTGCGCCCGGCAGGCGCCAAGGGCACCCTGCCCGCTTTCATGTTCTTCCACGGCGGCGGCTGGGTGCTGGGCGACTACCCGACCCACGCCCGACTGATCCGCGACCTGGTGGTGAACTCCGGCGCGGTGGCGGTGTACGTCGACTACACGCCCTCCCCCGAGGCCCATTACCCGGTGGCGATCAACCAGGCCTACGCCGCCACCAGGTGGGTGGCCGAGCACGGCAAGGAAATCGACGTCGACGGCGCGCGCCTGGCGGTGGCCGGCAACAGCGTCGGCGGCAACATGGCCGCGGTGGTCGCGCTGATGGCCAAGGACAAGGGCACGCCGAAGCTGCGCTTCCAGGCCCTGCTGTGGCCGGTGACCGACGCCAGCTTCGAAACGGGCTCATACGGCCAGTTCGCCCAGGGGCACTTCCTCACCAAGCCGATGATGCAGTGGTTCTGGGACAGCTACACCACCGACGCCAAGCAGCGCGCCGAAATCTACGCCTCGCCGCTGCGCGCCAGCACCGAGCAACTGAAAGGCCTGCCGCCGGCACTGGTGCAGACCGCCGAGTTCGACGTGCTGCGCGACGAAGGCGAAGCCTACGCCCGCAAGCTGGACGCCGCCGGCGTGGCCGTCACCGCCACGCGCTACAACGGCATGATCCACGACTACGGCCTGCTCAACCCGCTGGCCAAGGTGCCCGCCGTGCAGGCCGCCATGCGCCAGGCCGGCGAGGAGTTGAAGGCGCACCTGAAATAACCCGCGCCAGAACCGAAAAGGCCCGGCATCTGCCCCCTCACCCCAACCTTCTCCCGAAGGGAGAGGGGGCAGTTCGTGCCACCGGGGCGTCCGGCGTGGCCGGTGGTTCCAATCGCGGACGGAGTCCTTCCCGGCAACTTGTAGGAGCGGGCCCTGCCCGCGATTCGCGCGCAGGGCGCGCTCCTACAAGGGGAGCGAATCGCGGGCAGGGCCCGCTCCTACCCCCTCCGGCAAACACAAGACCCGTAGGATGGCGTTGAGCGAAGCGATACCCATCACCACGACCGCATGGTCAACCCATGCGTTGAGGCGCACCTCGGCGCAGCCGGCAAGACAGTTGCTCCTACGCCCGGGGCGCCTGGTTCGGGCCTGCGTGGCGGGGAGTTCGCGAATGAAAAAATGCCGTTTCTCCCAGAAAGAGAAACGGCATTCTTTCTTGAGTGAAAAGCTCTACGGCATCTGCCGGGCTTTTCACATCACGCGAAGGCTCAAGCCTTGACGCGGGACTTGTACTCGCCGGTGCGGGTATCGATCTCGATGGAGTCGCCGATTTCGCAGAACGCGGAAACCTGCAGCTCGGCACCGTTCTTCAGGCGAGCAGTCTTCATGACCTTGCCGGAAGTATCGCCACGGACGGCCGGCTCGGTGTAGACGATTTCACGAACGATGGTGGTCGGCAGTTCGACGGAGATCACCTTGTCGTTGTAGAAAACCGCTTCGCAGACGTCGGTCATGCCGTCTTCGATGAAGGTCAGCACGCCTTCCAGGTCGCCCTTCTCGATCTCGTACTGGTTGAACTCGTTGTCCATGAAGACGTACAGCGGGTCCGCGAAGTAGGAGTAGGTCACTTCCTTGCGGTCGAGGATGATCGGTTCCAGCTTGTCATCGGCCTTGAACACGGTCTCGGTGCCGGCGCCGGTCAGCAGGTTCTTCAGCTTCATCTTGACGACGGCGCTGTTACGGCCGGACTTGTTGAACTCGGCCTTCTGGATGACCCAGGGGGCGCCGTTGATGTTGGCAACCTGGCCTGCGCGGAACTCTTGAGCGGTTTTCATACGAATATCCGATTTGGATTGGAGACAAAAAACAGGGGACGTATCATAGCCAATTTGTATAAAAACGCACCAGCCCCGCGGCGAGATCCGGCTGTGCGGCATGCTTTTCGCTCCAGCGCAGCGCCCATTCCCGCCAGGCTCCGGCCCGCTGCTGCAGCGCCGCCCAGGCCGTCGCCGCGTCGCCAAGGCCGTTCCAGGCGTGCCAGTAGGCCAGCAGGGCAGCCTCGAGCCCGGGCTCCATGCCCTGGGTATAGATAGAGAGGAAGGCGTCCAGCTTCTCCAGGTGCACGCCCTCCTCCTGCTCATAGATGTGCCAGACGAATGGCCGCCCCGCCCAGAGCGCGCGGACGAAGGAATCCTCGCCGCGCACCGCGTTGAGGTCGCAGCTCCACAGCAGCAGGTCGTAGTCCTCCTGGCGGACGAACGGCAATACCTGCAGGCGCAGGTTGCCGCGCCGATGGCGGTCGCCCGGCGCCAGCCCCGGCAGGCCCAGCCAGTCGGCGACATCGCCCAGCACCCGCCCTTCGGGGATCAGCAGCAGCGTCGGCTGCGCGTCTTGCGCCAGCGCGTCCAGCCAGGGCGCCAGCGCCGGGTTCTCGTAGGCGAACAGGGAAATCAGACGCTCCCTACCCTCCACTTCCACGCCAAGGGAGGCCAGGAATGCCCGGCGGCTGGCGTCGTCCGCCTGGAAGGCCCGGCGCCGCTCGATCAGCCCCGCCTCCCGCAGCAGGCCGCCGACGCCCGGCTGCACCCCGGGGAAATAGAAGTACTTCTGCAGGCCGTTGGCCTGCAGCGAAGGCAGGCCGTGGCAGGCAGCCACCCAGTCCTCGGCGCTGAGGTATTCCAGGTTCAGCCACAGCGGTGGCACGGCGCGCTCGCGCATGGCCTCCACGTAAGCCGGCGGCAATGGGCAGGCGAATGCCTCGATGACCACGTCGGCGGCCGGCGTGTCTTCCCAACGCGCGGGCCAGTGGCGGACTTCGACGCCTGCCTGGCGCTGGCCGGGCAGC
The DNA here is from genome assembly GCF_001586155.1 of Pseudomonas citronellolis. Taxonomy (NCBI): domain Bacteria; kingdom Pseudomonadati; phylum Pseudomonadota; class Gammaproteobacteria; order Pseudomonadales; family Pseudomonadaceae; genus Pseudomonas; species Pseudomonas citronellolis. The sequence goes on along the minus strand of NZ_CP014158.1, from coordinate 2,197,091 downwards.
GCCGGATCGGCCCCGGGGCACAGCCGCGCGAAGGCATTCAGGTCGTCCACCCACAGGCGCACCGCCTGGCCATGCTCGCCGGCGAGCTGGCGCGCCAGGCGCCAGGTCACGCCGATGTCGCCATAGTTGTCCACCACGCAGCAGAAGATGTCCCAGCTCGCCATCGCACTCGCCTTTGGAAGGAAGCCGCCAGTTTAGCAAGGCGGGCCGCCCCGGTTTCCCCTCGACGTCCTTAAGCCGATGAATCCGTTGAAAAAACATTTGCCTTTCGGAAAACCTTTGAGTAAAGTGCGCGCCTCGACAGACACAGCGCTGTCGAAACCCTGGTGAGGTGTCCGAGCGGTTGAAGGAGCACGCCTGGAAAGTGTGTATACGGGAAACCGTATCGAGGGTTCGAATCCCTCCCTCACCGCCAGATCAAAAAGCCCGGCTGACTGATGAAGTTAGCCGGGCTTTTTCGTTCCAGCGCGTTGCACTCGCAATGCACCCTTGCAATTGGCGACACAGTTAGTCGCCATTAGTTCCCAGCAGACTTTCGTCCTATCGCGTTTTAGCATTACTTCGGACGTCTATACTCGGATATTCCGCCCTCGCCTCGGCTCCTCCCAACAGCCCCGCTGTAGGGCAGCCGCGGACACTTGCACATTTTTTGCACAACTACCGGGCAATTAAGAGTTCAAGCAGGCCCGGCATGAAAAAAAAGTGCCGTACTTGCGCTTGGTCAGTTTACTTACTACAAGTAATGAGTACTATGTAGTCCGGCTAATTTCCCAGTCCCATGGGGAATTGCTTTAATGGAAATGTCCACCTTAAGGGGAACACGATGAACAACGTTCTGAAATTCTCTGCTCTGGCTCTGGCTGCTGTTCTGGCCACCGGTTGCAGCAGCCACTCGAAAGAAACCGAAGCCCGTCTGACCGCTACTGAAGACGCCGCTGCCCGTGCCCAAGCCCGCGCTGACGAAGCCTATCGTCACGCTGACGAAGCTCTGGCCGCTGCTCAGAAAGCCCAGCAGACTGCTGACGAGGCTAACGAGCGCGCTCTGCGTATGCTGGACAAAGCCAGCCGCAAGTAATAGATCCTCGGATCTGTTCGAAAAGCCGACCTCTCGAGGTCGGCTTTTTTATTGCCCGGACTTTCTCCTAGGCAATGAAAAGCCCGCGGACCTTGCGGTCGGCGGGCTCGGCACAACGGCGCAGGCGTCAGGGCATCTGCACGGTGGTGTTCTCGCTGGCAGCCACCGAGGAACCGGGCTGCTGCGGCATGGCGATGGCCACCGGCAGGCCGTCTTCGGCCGCCACCACTTCGCGCACCACGTTCCAGTCCATCTGCATCTGGTTGGCGATGTCTTCACGCTTGAGCAGCGCGTTGATCACCGCGGTGTGCTTATCCACGACCGAGGGGTTGCCGTGGTCGTCGATCGGCGTATGGGCCTCGAGGTAGATCTTGCCTTCGCTGCGGCCGAACTTGTACGGCTCGTTGATGATGCGCACCGAAGTGCCCACCGGCACCATCGGGAACAGCTCGGTCACGTCGCCGTTGTACATGCGGAAGCAACCGTGGCTGGTGCGGGTGCCGATGCCGAACTTCTTGTTCGAGCCGTGGATCAGGTAGCCGGGAACGCCCAGCGACATCTTGAACGGGCCCAGCGGGTTGTCCGGCCCCGGCGGCACCACGGTCGGCAGCGGGTCGCCGTCGGCGGCGTGCTCGGCGCGGATCGACGCCGGCGGGTACCAGGCCGGGTCCTTGGTCTTGGCGACGATGCTGGTGTGGGCGATGGGCGAGCCCCAGCCCTCGCGGCCGATACCCAGCGGGTAGGTGTAGACCACGTTCTTGCCTTTGGGGAAGTAGTACAGGCGGTACTCGGCGATGTTGATCACGATGCCTTCGCGCGGGCCCGGCGGCAGGATGAAGCGCGTCGGGATGATGACCTCGGTGCCCACGCCGGGCAGCCAGGCGTCGACGCCCGGGTTGGCGGCGAGCATCTCCTGGTAGCCCAGGTCATAGGTCTGGCCGAGGTCGGCGAAGGTGTCTTCGTACTTGGCCTTGATGACCTGCACCTGGCCGACGATATCCTCGCCGGGCGCCGGCAGCGGCAGCTCGAGGGCGGAAACGGGGCCGGCCGAGAGCAGCGCGGCAAAAGACAGCGAGCAGGCGGCGATAACACGCGACAACATCCGGAGATCCTTGGCGAGAGCACAGTTGACAGAGGGGGCGGTAGTGTACCACTCAGACCCTATTTTCCGGGAGAGTTCACAATACCCAGGAAAATCGTTGCCCGCGTTTTTCCTGTTCCAGGCGTTTCAGGCATTCCGGGCACAGCCGCCGGTCGCGCAGCTGCGGCCGCCGGGCCTCGCGCCAGAGCGGTTGCGCCGGCAGCAGGCCGCCGCACAGGGTGCGGTCCGCGGGGGAGCCGAGCTCCAGCTGCCGGGCGACGAGATGCACGCGCACCTCGCGGCAGGCGAACAGATCGAGCTGGGAATCGGGTTCGATCAGCTGGTAGGCGAAGAGGGTCCAGGCGGGGCGGGACATGGCGGCTCCTGAAGGGTGCGCAAACATAGCGGAAAGCCCCCGCGCGGGGAAGCCTTCCGACAGCCCGGCGATCAGAGCAGCGGCTTGAGCTGCGGCCAGACGTTGTCCAGCAGGCGCGGCTGCGCAGCCACGGCCGGATGGATGCCGTCGGCCTGCATCATCTGCGGCACGCCGCCCACGCCATCGAGGAAGAACGGCACCAGCGGCACCCCGCCCTGCTCGGCAACCTGCTGGAACACCCGGGCGAAAGCCTGGGTATAGCGTTCACCGTAGTTGGGCGGCAGGCGCATGCCCAGCAGCAGCACCTTGGCCCCGGCCTGGCGCGAGGCCGCGACCATCGAAGCAAGATTCTGTTGCAATTGCTGCGGCGCCTGCCCGCGCAGGCCGTCGTTGCCGCCCAGCTCGATCACCACGACGCTGGGTTTCTCCCCGGAAAGCAGCGCCGGCAGGCGCGCCAGGCCACCGGCGCTGGTGTCGCCGCTGACCGAGGCATTGACCACCCGGTAGTCGAAACCCTCGTCCTTCAGCCGCTGCTCCAGCAGGCTGACCCAGCCGCGGCCGGTATCCACCCCCAAACCGGCGCTGATACTATCGCCGACGACCAGCAGCGTCTGCGCCGCGGCTTGCTGGGCGACCAGCAGCAACGCCAGGCAGACGCTCGATAGCCATGCACGCATCGGACCCTCCATGAGCGAAAGCATTCTCACCGCGCGCAACCTTAGCAAGGTCGTTCCCAGCGCGGAAGGCGAGCTGACCATCCTCCACGACCTCTCCCTGGCCCTGCAGCGCGGCGACAGCCTGGCCATCGTCGGCAGCTCCGGCTCCGGCAAGTCCACCCTGCTCGGCCTACTGGCCGGGCTCGACGAGCCCAGCGGCGGCAGCGTGGAACTGGCCGGGCACCGCCTGGGCGAGCTCGACGAGGACCAGCGCGCGCGGGTGCGCGCCGCCCACGTCGGCTTCGTCTTCCAGTCGTTCCAGTTGCTCGACAGCCTCGACGCCCTGGAAAACGTCATGTTGCCGCTGGAACTGGAGGGCCGCAGCGACGCCCGCGAGCGCGCCCGAACCCTGCTCGAGCGCGTCGGCCTGGGCCAGCGCCTGACCCACTACCCGCGCCAGCTCTCCGGCGGCGAGCAGCAGCGCGTCGCCATCGCCCGCGCCTTCGCCGCCGAACCCGACGTGCTGTTCGCCGACGAGCCCACCGGCAACCTCGACAGCACCACCGGCGAGCGCATCAGCGACCTGCTCTTCGAACTCAACCGCGAGCGCCGCACCACCCTGGTCCTGGTCACCCACGACGAGCGCCTGGCGCACCGCTGCCAGCGGCAGATCCGCCTGGAAAGCGGCCACCTGATCGACCACGCGGAGCCCTGAGCCGATGAAGTCGCTGCCGCTGTCGCGCCTGTTCGGCCTGGCCCTGCGCCAATTGCTGCGCGAGTGGAGCAGCGGCGAGCTGCGCGTGCTGTTCTTCGCCCTGCTGGTGGCGGTGGCCGCCAGCTCCGCCATCGGCTACTTCAGCGCACGGCTGAACGGCGCCATGCTGGTGCGCGCCTCGGAATTCCTCGGCGCCGACCTGGTCCTCAGCGGCACCCAGCCGGCCATGCCAGAGCAGATCGACAGCGGCAACCGCCTGGGCCTGAAGCACGCCTACAGCGTCGAGTTCTCCAGCGTCATCGCCACCGACCAGGGCATCCAGCTCAGCAGCGTCAAGGCGGTGGACGACAGCTACCCGCTGCGCGGCGAGCTGAAGAGCGCGGCCGCGCCCCTGGAGCCGGAACGCGCCGGCGGCCGGCCGCAACCCGGCGAGGTCTGGGTGGAGTCGCGGCTGCTCACCAGCCTCGACCTGAAGGTCGGCGACAGCATCGAGATCGGCCGCCAGGCCCTGCGCATCGCCCGCGTGCTGACCTACGAGCCGGACCGCGCCGGCGACTTCTACAGCCTCACCCCGCGGGTCATGATGAACCTGCACGACCTGGAGGCCACCGGCGTGGTCCAGCCCGGCAGCCGGGTGCGCTACCGCGACCTCTGGGAAGGCGACGGCCAGGCCCTGCAGGCTTACCGCCGCGCGGTGGAGCCGGGGCTTGCGGCGAACCAGCGGCTGCTCGACGCGCACCACGGCAACCGCCAGATCGGCGACGCCCTGGAACGCGCCGAGCGCTACCTGAACCTCGCCAGCCTGGCGGCCATCCTCCTCGCCGGCGTGGCGGTGGCGCTCTCGGCCAACCGCTTCGCCGCCCGCCGCTTCGACGCCAGCGCCCTGCTCCGCTGCCTGGGCCTGACGCGCCGCGAAGCACTGCTGCTCTATGGCCTGCAGCTGTTCAGCCTGGGCCTGGCCGCCAGCCTGCTCGGCGCGCTGCTCGGCTACCTGGCGCAGCTCGGCCTGGTGACGCTGCTGGGCGACCTGCTGCCGCCACAGATTCCGCCGGCCGGGCCGGTGCCGGCGCTGGCCGGCGTGGCCACCGGCCTGGTCGCCCTCGCCGGTTTCGCCCTGCCGCCGCTGGCCGCCCTGGGCCGGGTGCCGCCGCTGCGTGTGCTGCGCAGCGATCTGCTGCCAGTACCCATGCGCAGTTGGCTGGCCTACGGCTGCGCGCTGCTGGCGCTGGGCCTGATCATGTGGCGGCTGAGCCTGGACCTGCGCCTGACCCTGGCCCTGCTGGGCGGCGGCGTGGTCGCCGCGGCCATCCTCGGCGCCCTGCTGCTGCTCGCCCTGAACGGCCTGCGCCGCCTGCTGTCGCGCGCCAGCCTGCCCTGGCGCCTCGGCCTGGGCCAGCTGCTGCGCCACCCGCTGGCCGCCGCCGGGCAGAGCCTGGCCTTCGGCCTGATCCTGCTGGCCATGGCGCTGATCGCCCTGCTGCGCGGCGAACTGCTGGACACCTGGCACGCCCAGTTGCCGGCCAACGCGCCCAACTATTTCGCCCTGAACATCCTGCCGGCGGAAAAGGACGCCTTCGAAGCCCGCGTGCGCCAGGTCTCGCCCAACGCCGAAGGGCTGTTCCCCATGGTCCCCGGGCGCCTGGTGGCGGTGAACGGCCAGCCGGTGCAGGCGCTCAGCGAAGACGTGCGCAGCGAGCGCGCCCTGCAGCGCGACCTCGGCCTGACCTGGTCGCAGAAGCTGCCCGCCGGCAACCAGCTGGTGGCCGGGCGCTGGTGGAACGACGCGCCGGCCGGCGAACTGCCCGGCGTCTCGGTGGAGGAAAAGCTCGCCGGCAACCTCGGCATCAAGCTCGGCGACCGCCTGAGCTTCAACGTCGCCGGGCAGACCCGCGAGGTGCAGGTGCAGAGCCTGCGCTCGGTGAAGTGGGACAACTTCCAGCCGAACTTCTTCATGGTCTTCCAGCCCGGCACCCTCGCCGACCTGCCGGTGACCTACCTGACCAGCTTCTACCTGCCCGCCAGCGACCAGCGCAGCGCCATCGAGCTGGCCCGCGCCTTCCCCACCGTCACCCTGCTGCCGGTGGACGTGCTGCTGGCGCAGCTGCGCAGCATCCTCGACCAGGTCACCCTGGCGGTGGAATACGTGCTGGTGTTCGTCCTCGCCGCCGGCTTCGTGGTGCTCTTCGCCGGCCTGCAGGCGACCCTCGACGAACGCCTGCGCCAGGGCGCCCTGCTGCGCGCCCTGGGCGCCGAGCGCGAGCTGCTGCAACGCACCCGGCGCAGCGAGTTCGCCCTGCTCGGCGCGGTCAGCGGCGTGCTGGCGGCCCTGGGCTGCGAGCTGATCAGCTACCTGCTCTACAGCCTGGTGTTCCAGCTGCCCTGGCATCCGCACCCCTGGCTGCTCGGCCTGCCGCTGCTGGGCGCGTTGCTGGTGGGCGGCGCCGGGCTGTTCGGCACGCGCCGGGCGCTGACCCTGAGCCCGCTGCGCCTGCTCCGCGAAGGCTGATAGACTTCCTGGCCTGCCCAGCCACAGCCGGAACCCCATGAGCCGCTATCGCCCGCCGCGCACCGCCGGAACCCCGTTGATCACCCCCGAAGGCGAAGCACGCCTGCGCGCCGAACTGCACGAACTGTGGAACGTGCGCCGCCCCCAGGTGACCCAGGCGGTGAGCGAGGCAGCCGCGCTCGGCGACCGCTCGGAGAACGCCGAGTACATCTACGGCAAGAAGATGCTGCGCGAGATCGACAGCCGCGTGCGCTTCCTGCGCAAGCGCCTGGAGAACCTCAAGGTGGTGCGCGACCGTCCGGGCGACCCGAACAAGGTCTACTTCGGCGCCTGGGTGACGCTGGAGGACGAGGACGGCGAACAGGCCCGCTACCGCATCGTCGGCCCGGACGAACTGGACCTGCGCAGCAACCAGATCAGCATCGACTCGCCCCTGGCCCGCGCCCTGGTGGGCAAGGAACTGGACGCCGAGGTAGTGGTGCGGACGCCGGCGGGCGAGAAGCTCTGGTTCGTGGTCGAGATCGACTATCCCTGAGCGAAGCCCCGCGGTGCAATCGCTGACAAGGCCCCCTCCTACGGTCCCAGGAAGCACGGCTTTTCGTAGGATGGCGTTGAGCGAAGCGATACCCATCAGCGCAACCGCATGGGTTTCGCAAGCTCAACCCATCCTACGAAGAGCACCTCGGCGCAAGACAGTTGCTCCTACGGGGGGAGGAATACCGTGCAACCTGTAACGGGCCCTGCCCGCGAATCGCGCGCAGGGCGCGCTCCTACAGGGGAATGACATCGGCGCGCGGGCTTTCCCCTCACCCCAGCCCTCTCCCGGAGGGAGAGGGAGCCAGGCCGTGCCGAGAGGAGGCCTGGTTTCAGCCGGCGATCCCTGTGCTAGCCGGCTAACGCCGAAACACCAACGCACTCCGAACGGTCCCCTCCCGGAGGGAGAGGGAGCCAGGCCGTGCCGAGAGGCGGCCGGGTTTCAGCCGGCGATCCCTGTACTAGCCGGCTAACGCCGAAACACCAACGCACTCCGAACGGTCCCCTCTCCCTCCGGGAGAGGGTTAGGGTGAGGGGGCGCAATTTCGCGCGCAGGGCGCGCTCCTACAAGGGAATGGCGCGGGCGGGGCAGCGTAGAAGCGGATCTCATCCGCGAATCGCGCCAGTGGTTCCGGCTATCGCGGACAAGGTCCGCTCCTACGGGGGAATGCCGTGCAACCTGTAGGAGCGGGCTTTCCCCTCACCCCAGCCCTCCCCCGGAGGGAGAGGGAGCCAGGCTGTGCCGAGAGACGGCCGGGTTTCAGCCGGCAATCCCTGTGCTAGCCGGCTAACGCCGAAACACCAACGCACGCCGAACGGTCCCCTCTCCCTCCGGGAGAGGGTTAGGGTGAGGGGGCCGCAGGCCTGCCCGCGATTTCGCGCGCAAGGCGCGCTCCTACAAGGGAATGGCGCGGGCGGGGCAGCGTAGGAGCGGATCTCATCCGCGAATCGCGCCGGTGGTTCCGGCTATCGCCCCCTCAGAACACCGGCGGCCGGCGGGTGATCAGCCCCTGACGGGCGACGCGGGTCAGCTCGTGGACCAGCGGCTGCAGTTCCTCGGCGCGCGGCGACTGGATCACGGCGAAGTCGAAATGGTCGCGGGGGAAGCGGGCGATTTCCGCGAGGTCGGCGGCGAACTGGATGAGGAAGGTGCGCGAGCCCTGCCAGCGCTTCGGCCAGCCTTCAAGGTAGCGAACCAGGGTGGGCTGGTGGTGGCCGCACAGCAGGATGCGTGGGTTGCGCCGCAAAAGGCCGGTGGTGATGGGGGCCAGGCGCACCTGGGGATTGGGACAGGTCATGGTGTCATGTCTCCGCCTCTGGGGTCCTGCTGGACGCGGCGAGAGGCACACCGAACCAGCGCTTTAGCGGTATTTCGATGCCCCTGAGGCATCAGCGCCCCGCAAGTTGCTACTTAAATCGGCGCTGTGCGGCATCCTAGAGAAGCCCCGGCGATACTGTCAAGGCGACTTCCGGCCGACGAGAGAGCCCCGATGAGCACCCCACCCCTGCGCCTGTTCTTCGCCCTGCCCTGCCCGGAGGAAATCCGCGCGCCCCTGGCCGCCTGGCGCGACGGCCTGGTCATCGACGGCCAGCCAGTGGCGGCGGCCAACCTGCACCTCACCCTGGCCTTTCTCGGCTCGGTGCCGCGCGCCCGCAAGGCCGAGCTGCTGGCCTTGGGCGCGAGCCTGCCGCGCACGCCCTTCGAACTGCTGCTGGATCGCCTGGAACGCTGGCGCAACGGCATCCTGCACCTGGCGCCGACGACCATCCCGCCGGCGCTGCCCAGCCTGGTCCAGGCCCTGCAAGATGCCCTGCAGGTCAGCGGCTTCGAGATCGAGCGGCGGCCCTTCCGCCCGCACCTGACCCTGGCCCGTCACTGCCGCCATGCACCCGATGCCGAGGCGCAATTCGCCTGGCCAGCCCGCGAGCTGGTGCTGTACAGCTCGGAAAACGGTCCCCACGGCGTGCATTACCGGGCCATCGGCCGCTGGCCCCTGGACGGCGAACGGACGCTCAGCGATTGAGCGCCGCCCACGCCTCGGCGTAATCGAGGAAGCGACGCAGCCCCTGGGTCGGGTACTTGTCCACGTGCAGCGCGCGGAAGAAGGTGCGCCGCAGCGGCCCCAGGGGATTGTCCAGGGCGACCAGCTCGCCGCTGGCCAGCTCGTCGGCCACCACCCGCCGCGACAGGCAGCTGATGCCGGCCCCGCTGGCCACCAGGTGCTTGATCGCCTCGGCGTTGCTCACCTCCAGCGGCGCCGCCAGGCTGCCCAGGCGCGGCAGCACCTGCTGCTCGAAGGTTACCCGGGTGCCGGAGCCAGCCTCGCGGAGGATCCAGCGTGTCGCCGCCAACTGCTCGAATGTCACCTGCGCCGCCCGCGCCAGCGGATGCTCGGGCGCCGCGACCAGCAACAGCTCGTCCTCGATCCACGGCAACAGTTGCACCTGCGGATGCTGGATGGGCGACTCGATGTAGGCCACGTCCAGGCGGAACTCGCAGAGCGCGGCCAGGATCTCGCGGCTGTTGGCCACCTGCAGTTGCAGGCGGCTGTCCGGCAGTTCGGCGAGGAACCCGGCCATCACCCGCGGCAGCAGGTAGCCGCCGATGCTGCGGCTGGCGCCCAGGGCCAGCTGCACCGGCGCGTGCTGGAACAGCGTCTCCAGCTCGGCGCCCTGGGCCAGTAGGGCGCAGGCCCGGGGATACAGGGCGCGGCCGTTGTCGTTGAGCGCCAGGCGCTTGCCGCTGCGGTCGAACAGGCGCGTCTGCAGGGTGCGCTCCAGCTCCTGCAACGCCTGGCTGGCCGCCGATTGCGAAAGCGCGATGGCGGCGGCCGCCTGGGTCACGTTGCCGTGCTCGGCGATGGCGGTGAAGGTGGCCAGCTGGCGCAGGGTGATTCGCGGGGCCATATCGATAAAACCGTTTGATCCAATAAGAACAATCCGTTTTTACACTAAGCGCCCGCCGCGCACCATGGCAGCACCTTACACAAGGAGCCCGTCATGCTTACCCGCCTGCGCCGCACGCCCTACCTGGTCCCCGGCGCCCTGCTCTGCCTGCTGATCGCCGGCGCCGCCAACCTGCTGGTGCGCATCCCCGCCATCAGTCACCTCGGCCTGGGCAGCCTGACCCTGGCCATCCTCCTCGGCCTACTGCTGGGCAACCTCGGCCTGGCCCGCTTCGGCGGCCTGCGCCCCGGCGTCGAGCTGTCGCGCCAGCAACTGCTGCGCCTGGGCGTGGTGCTCTACGGCCTGCGCCTGACCTTCCAGGACATCGCCGCCCTCGGCCCGGCGGCGCTGGTGATCGACGTGCTGATGGTCGCCAGCACCCTGCTGGTCGCCGGCTGGGTCGGCGTGCGCTGGCTCAAGCTGCCGCGCGAGAGCGCCCTACTGATCGGCGCCGGCAGCGCCATCTGCGGCGCCGCCGCGGTCATGGCGAGCAGCCCGGTGCTGCGCGCCCGCGCCGAGCACACCGCCGTGGCGGTGGCCACCGTGGTGCTGTTCGGCACCCTGGCCATGCTCCTGCACCCGCTGCTGTTCGCCCACCTGCCGCACCTGTTCGGCAGCGCCAAGGCCTTCGGCATCTTCAGCGGCTCGACCATCCACGAGGTGGCCCAGGTGGTCGCCGCCGGTCGCGCCATGGACCCGGCCGCCGCCGACGCCGCGCTGATCAGCAAGATGCTCCGCGTCCTGCTGCTGGCCCCGGCGCTGCTCTGCCTGGGGCGCTTCGCCGCCAGCGAGGAGGCGGCCGAAGGCAAGCGCCGCCTGCACATCCCCGGCTTCGCCGTGGCCTTCCTGCTGGTCACCGGCCTGCGCTCGCTGGGCCTGGTGCCGGAAGCCTGGCTGGCGCCGCTGCAGCAGCTGGACGACGTACTGCTGGGCATGGCCATGGCCGCCCTGGGCCTGGCCACCCGCCTCGGCGACCTGCGCCGCGAAGGCCCCAAACCGCTGCTGCTGGGCGCCGGGCTGTTCGTCTTCCTGCTGCTGGGCGGCGGCCTGATCAACAGCGGCGTGCAGCACCTGCTGGGCTGAAGCACAATGAAAATAAAAAAGGCGGATGCCGCTGGGCATCCGCCTTTTTCATGGCCGCGGGATCGCTCAGCTGGAGAGCTTGCGGTCCAGGGAGAAGGGGCCGGCGCCGCTGATGAGCAGGGCCACGCTGATCATGATCAGGGTGAAGGCGTATTCGAAGCCGTTGTTGGTGATGAAGAAGCCATTGGCGATGTGCACGCTGAACACGGCCACCAGCATGGCGACGATCAGCGGGATGCTGGCCAGGCGCACCAGCAGGCCGAGCACCAGGAACAGCCCGCCGAAGAACTCCGCGCTGCCCGCCAGGGTGGCCATCAGGTAGCCGGGAGTCACGCCGAGGGACTCCAGCCACTGGGCCATGCCCGACAGGCCCGGGCCGCCGAACAGGCCGAAGAGCTTCTGCGAGCCGTGGGCCATGAAGGTCAGGCCGGTGGTGATGCGCAGCACGGCCAGGCCGACGCCGGCGTTGGTGGACAGAATGGATTTGACCAGAGCGTTCATGGTGCGTCCTTGTGCAGAGGAAAGGGTGAGGCAACCGTCGTTGCGTGAGAAGCAATATAGATCATTCAATCGATACAAAAAGCGCAAAAACACGCTAAAACATATCGGAAAGACCGATTACTTCTGGACGGAAGCTACCCGCTGCCGGGACTCCAACCCATCGCGCTCCCGCTGATAGGCAAGATAGTACTTGTTGACGCTGCTGACGTAGTTCACCACGCCCATGCCCACTTCCTGGGCCGCCACGCGCTCCACCTGGAAGAACCAGCGGTCCGGGTTCAGGCCCTGGCGGCGGGCCTGGGCGCGCAGGCCCTGGACGCGCTCGGCGCCGATGTTGTAGGCGGCGAGGATGAAGCCCAGGCGCTCGTGCTCGTCCATGCGCGGGCTGTTGAAGTAGCTGCGGCGCAGCATGGCCAGGTACTTGCTGGCGGCCTGCACGTTGTTCTCCTTGCCCTCCACCGAACGCAGCCCGACGCTGCGCGCCGCCGCCGGGGTGACCTGCATCAGCCCGGTGGCGCCGGACGCGCCGCGGGCGCCGGGGGTGAGGTTGGATTCCTTGTAGGCCACCGCGGCCAGGGCCAGCCAGTCGAGGCGGTACTGCTCGGCGAAGCGCTGCAGGGTCGGGCGCACCGCTTCGAGCTTCTTGCGGTCGCCCTTCTCCAGCGGGTTGCGCACCTGGTAGGCATGGCGGTACAGGCGCTGGAAGTTGCCGTCCTGCTCCGCCGGGGCGTGGTAGTCCTTGAGGAAGCGGTCGACGCTGGCGTGCAGCATGGAGGCGTCGCGGCGCACGTACCAGGTCATGTTCCGGCGGTTGTCGAGCACCAGGTGGCGGTCGATGCGGATCTTCTTGAACACCTTGGCCCAGCGCTCGGCGATCGGCTGTTCCACCACGGTGCAGGGATAGATGCCGGCCTGGACCATCTCCAACACGTCTTCCACCGCCAGGGACGGGTCCACCCAGTCGATGCCGATGGGCGCCAGGCGGCGTTGCGCCAGGCGCTCGTTGACCTGCCCGATGGCCTCGCCGGCGGCGCTGCCGGGGGCCAGGGCGATGCGCTTGCCGGCCAGTTGCTCCAGGCGCGCATAGCGCTTGTTGCCCTGGCGCGAAACCAGCACCAGCGGCACATCCTGGCGCCACGGCAGGCTGGCGGCGACGTCCTGGCCGTCGCGGGCCACCAGCACCTCGCCGGGGGCGACCAGGTCGCCTTCGCCACGCAGCAGCGCGGCCAGCAACTGGTCCTTGGCCTTGGGAATGAACTTCAGGGTGAGCGGCTTGCGCCCGGGGGCGTTGTCGTTGAGGTATTGCTCGAAGGCGCGCAGGCGGTTGTACTCGACGCCGATGGGCTCGCCCTTGATCTCGCCGGAGCTGTTGCGGCTCTGGTTGACCAGCACGCGCAGCACACCGCTGCTGCGGATGCTGGCCAGGTCGCGGGTGTCGGCGCTCTCGCGCTGCCAGTTGTCCGGCTGGCTGGTCAGGCGCGCGGCCGCCGGCTGCGGCAGCAGTGCCAGCAGGCAGAGGGAGAGCAGCAGCAGTCGCGTCATCCAGGTCTCCAAGGATTGGTGATTCGCCGGCGGTCCTGAGAAAGCGGCGTCCCTTACAAGTTCCCGGCCCCGAAAAAAGGGGCGCGAGCGTCTCACAAGCGGAGATCGATGCCAATCCAAAATTCCCGAAGCACTTTCACAAGTGCATTCAACAGGCTGTTTTTTAAGGCTTTCTTAAGAAAAAAGAAGATTCTGCTATGCTGCCCGCCCGAAGGGAAGAAACATGCAACTGATCGACATTGGCGTCAACCTCACTCATCCGACTTTCGCCAACCGGCTACAGGCGGTCATCGAGCAGGCCATCGGCGCCGGCGTGGTGCAGATGGTGCTGACCGGCACCAGCCTCGACGAGAGCGAAGCCGCCCTGCGCCTGTGCCGCGAATACGACGAAAGCGGCCAACGGCTGTTCTGCACCGCCGGTGTCCACCCGCACGATGCTTCGCAGTGGAACAGCGCCAGCGCCGCCACCCTGCGGGGCCTGCTGGCGGAAGACAGGGTACGCGCGGTCGGCGAGTGCGGCCTTGACTTCAATCGGGATTTCTCGCCGCGACCGCAACAGGAAAAGGCCTTCGAGGAGCAGTTGGCCCTGGCCGTGGAGCTGCAGCGCCCGGTGTTCATCCACGAGCGCGACGCCGGCGAGCGCCTGCTGGCCATCCTCAAGGGCTTCCGCGACCAGTTGCCGGCCGCCGTGGTGCATTGTTTCACCGGCGAGCGGCGCACGCTATACAACTATCTCGATCTCGACCTGCACATCGGCATCACCGGCTGGATCTGCGACGAGCGCCGCGGCACCCACCTGCAGGAGCTGGTGCGGGAAATCCCCCGCGGCCGCCTGATGCTGGAGAGCGACGCCCCCTACCTGCTGCCGCGCAGCCTGCGGCCAAAGCCGAAGCACGGGCAGAACGAGCCGGCCTTCCTCCCCGAGGTGTTGCGCATCACCGCCCTGCATCGCGGCGAGACGGAAGACGACCTGGCGGCCCATACCACGGCCTGCGCCCGGCGCTTCTTTGGCCTGTCGGAAATTGCCGAACAAGGCTGACGAATACCCCTCAAGAATGTCCGGAAAGCGACGCTAACCTGGGAGGCGAAGCTGTCTTGACCCTCATCAAGACAGACTTCTTCTCTTCAACGAGAATGAAGGCCAAAAGCCATCATTCCCACTACAAGAAGCATCCCCATGGGCGCCTGGATCCGCGATATCTCTCTGAAGTACAAGTTCTGGGCCGTGAACGCGGTCGCCTTCTTCACCACCTTGCTGCTCGTGCTGTTCGCCATGCACCAGGAGGTGGACGCACGCAACCAGGCCGCCCGCCAGGGCGCCGAGGCCCAGGCCCGGCTGCTGCAGAACTGGCCGGCCGGCACGGCGCTGCCCAGCGCCGACAACCTGCTGAGCTTCGCCAGCGGCAGCGCCCCGCAACTGCCGGGCGTGGACACCGGCGCGCTGGCTCGCGGCAACGGCTGGGTCGACCTGGGCGGCGCCTCCAGCCGCCTCGGCCCGCTGGCCGGCGCCTGGGTGCGGGATGCCGGCGACGGCCAGCGCATCGCGGTGCTGGCCCCCGGGGCCGATCTCTGGCAGGTGTTCGGCGAGCGCGCCCTGGCTTACGCCGGCGCGGTGCTGGTGCTGATGATGGCCCTGCTGGCCGCCTCGCAGTTGCTGATCCGCTTCATCCTCACCCACCTGCTGAAGCTGCGCGATGTGATGCAGCACGTGGAGCGCAGCGGCGACCTTTCCGCCCGCGTGCCGCTGGACAGCCGCGACGAGGTGGGCCAGATGGCCACTGCCTTCAACGCCATGCAGGCCGGCTACCAGCGCGTGGTCGGCACCGTGGCCCAGGCCGCCGGGCGCCTCGACGAAGGCGCGCGCACCCTCGCCCAGAGCATGGGCCAGGTGCGCCAGGGCATGCTCGGCCAGCAGAGCGAGACCGACCAGGCCGCCACCGCGATCAACGAGATGTCCACCACCGTGCACCACATCGCCCAGCACGCCGCCGACACCCGCGACCAGTCGCAGGAAGCCGACCGCCTGGCCGGCGCCGGCCAGCAGGTGGTGGGCCGCGTCGGCGAGTCCATCGCCGGGCTGTCCCAGGGTGTGCAACAGACCGCGCAGATGATCCAGCAGCTGGCCGAGGACAGCCAGAAGATCAGCAGCGTGGTCAGCGTCATCCATGGCATCGCCGAGCAGACCAACCTGCTCGCCCTCAACGCCGCCATCGAGGCCGCCCGCGCCGGCGAGATGGGCCGCGGCTTCGCCGTGGTGGCCGACGAGGTGCGCAACCTGGCCAAGCGCGTGCAGGACTCCACCGACGAGATCACCCAGATGATCAACGCGCTGCAGTCCGGCACCCGCGACGCCGTGGAATTCATGCAGGAAAGCTCGATCAAGGCCGACGGCTGCGTCGAGCAGGCCCAGGAGGCCGGCGAGGCGCTGGCGGCCATCGCCGGTGCGGTGGCGCTGATGCGCGAGAGCAACACGCAGATCGCCGTGGCCGCCGAGCAGCAGAGCCAGGTGGCCGAGGAAATGACGCGCTCGGTGGTGGGCATCCGCGACGTCACCGAGCTGACCGTGCAGCAGACGGTGGATTCGGCCGGCACCAGCCACCAGTTGGCCGAGCTGGCCGGCGAGCTGAGCCGGGCGATCCGCCAGCTGCGCCTGTAATCGCCCCGCCCTGCCCCACGCGGCCCGGCATTGTCCGGGCCGCGTCGTTTCCGGCTATCGAAGCCATAGGCGATAGTCACTCGCCGCGCACCCGCCAGAGACCTAGACTTTGTGCAAGCGTCCGTGAAAACGGGCAAGACCGGAAAAGGAGTCCGCCTATGGGCAAACGTCATCCCAACCTGTTCGCCTGGCAATGGCAAGGCTACGCCGCCAACCACCGCAACCCGACCAACCTGGCGTTGCACCTGGTGGCGGTGCCGCTGTTCGTGGTCGCCGCCCTGGTGCTGCTGGGCGGGCTGTTCAAGCTGAGCCTGGGCAGCATCCTGCTGGGCGTCATCGGCATGGCCGCGGCGCTGGCCATCCAGGGCCGCGGACACAAGCTGGAGGAACAGGCCCCCGAGCCGTTCAGCGACCGCAAGGACGCCGTGAGCCGCCTGCTCGCCGAGCAGTTCGTCACCTTCCCGCGCTTCGTCCTCAGCGGCGCCTGGTGGCGCGCCTGGCGCAACCGCCGGCGCTGAGCCCTAGCCGAAGATGGTCGCGGTCTGCCGCGAGATCGCCAGCAACTGGCCGTCCGCCGTCCAGCACTGGGCGGCGATGTGCCCGTAGCCGTCGCGGGCGTGTTCGATGGTCGCCAGGTACTGGCACCAGCCGTTGGCCGGCAGGGCCGGTTGCGGCTGAACGAATTCGATGGTCCAGGTCAGCGAGCTGGACGGCGCCGGCGTCTTGAGCATCGGCAGGGTCGCCGGCGGCCAGGCGTCGATCAGCGCCAGCAGGTGGCCGACCTCCATGGGCTCGTCGCCCACGCCGTCGCCGCGAAAGCGCATCCAGCCGCCCATCTCCCGTGAAGTGCTCGACGAAAAGGGCATGCCGCCCACGGCCCAGCGCATGGCGATGTGGCGGGTGAACTCGGGCATCAGCTTGCGGATGAAGGGCAGCTCCTGGCACTCGTCCACCGCCTTGAAGGCCGGCGCCGGCAGGCCCTCGACCTGCACCACCGATTCGCGCGGCAGGCCGAAGCTGGCCTGGGCCAGGGTCAGTACCTGGCCGTTCTGCACGGCGCGGCAGAACACCTGGCTGACCGCCTTGCCCTCGCGCAGCACCTCGGCCTGGAAGCTCACCGGCACTTCCGGCTCGACGGGGCCGACGAAGGTAACGGCCAGCGAACGCAATGGCCGCCCGGCCTCGGCAACGGCGGCCATCGCCTCGTAGGCCATGGCCGCCACCAGGCCGCCGAAACTGGCGCGGCCCTGGCCCCACTGCGCCGGGATCACCACTTTTTCCGGCGCATTGCGCACCGCCTGGATGAGTTCGGGAAAGGTCATCGTCGCCTCCTGCTGACTGGGTCAGGGGGCATCTTAGGGGGAAAGGCGGCGGGGCTGGCAACCATCCTTAGGGCTGAACGCGGGTCCACTCAAGGGGCGAATGTTCGTTCATAGATGGGAGTGAGGCATGACCCTGTGGCGGTTATCCGCCGAGATACCCAAGCCATGAGCCGCGCCAAGGCCGAACCCGGAGCGGCCGGATGCCATGGTCAAACGGCGTGGTTGATGAACCAATCGCGGACGGAGTCCGCGCCTACGGTTCCAGGAAGCACGGCTTTTCGTAGGATGGCGTTGAGCGAAGCGATACCCATCGCCACGGCAGCATGGGTATCGCAAGCTCAACCCATCCTACGAAGAGCACCTCCGCGCAAGGTAGGACTCCGTCCGCGATCATCCGTCGCTGAAAACGGCGGATGGCGCTCAGCCCAGCGCCTTGAGCAGCCGCTCCAGGCTCTCGTCGGCATCCCGCTCGGCCAGGTCGTGCAGGGCGTTCCAGTGCGGTTGCAGGGGCATCAGGTCGAGTTCGCGCTCGCTGCGGATCAGCCACTGCTCGTAGTCGTGCCAGGTGCCCAGGGTGGACTGGGCCTCCTTCAGCGGCGCCAGCACCTTCTGCGGCAAGGGCGAATCCTTCGGGTAGGCCTCCAGGGCGTAGCGCACGCGCTTGATCAGCAGGCGCAGGCGATGGCGGTCGTGGGCCGGGTCCTTGAGGGCTTCGCGCAGCTTGTGCCACTGCTTGGCCAGGCGCTTGCGCACCTGGGCGTGCAGGCCTTCGAGCACGCCGTGGCGTTCGGCGGTGCGCCAGAGCATCGGCCAGCCGTCGAGCAGGCGCATCAGCCGGTCCCACTGCGGGCTGGCGAGCAGCGCCAGGTAGCCGGAGGTCAGCGCCGGCCGGCGCAATGCGGCGGCCTTTTCCAGGCCTTCGGCTTCCAGCACCGGCAGCAGCACTTCGAGGTCGCGCAGCGGCCCGCTCAGGCGGCCCAGTTCGCTCAGCGCCGCCTCGATCTCGTCGATGCCGGGCATGCCCTGGGCCGGATGCAGCAGGCTGCGCAGGCGCCGCACGGCGATGCGCAGGTCGTGCAGGGCCTCGCTGTCGGAGCGCGCGCGCAGGCGCTCGGAGGCCGCGAACAGGGCCACCTCCTGCTCGATCACATGGGAAACCAGATAGTCGCTGAAGGATGACACGGCGAACTCCGTCCGTCGGGGCCTGGAATCTATGAGGTTAGCTGGCGGCGCATCGGCGGCAAGCCGCCGCCCGTGGCCGATGGTCGCAAGGCGTTTCAACGGCCGCGCCGGGCCAGCCGCCAGGGCAGTTGCCGGCGCAGCCGCGCCAGGTGCCCGCGCAGTTCCTGCGGCGCGGAAGCGGCGCCGGCGTAGCGCTGGCGTTCGAACGCCGCCAGGTAGGCCTGGATGCTCGCGGCCTGGGCCGGCAGCGCAACCATCGCCCGCTCGGCGAAGGCACGCGGCCCTTCGCCGGCGTGGCGCTGCAGGCCCTGGGCAGCCAGAAGCTGTTCGAAGCGCTCGAAGCTGCGCAGCTGCGCATCCCGCGTCCGCCGCCAGGGCTTGAACAGCAGCAGCGCCAGCAGGCCCAGCGACAGCGCCCCGCCGCCCACCAGCAGCACGCCGGTCCAGAGGCTGTCGCGCTCGCCGAACCAGGCCCGCAACAGGCCCGCCTGCTGCTCGCCCTGGTAGCCCAGCACCCAGCGCTGCCAGTCGTAGTTGAGGTTGTCCCAGCTCAGGCGCAGCTGGCTGAGCAGGCCGAAACCGCCATAGCGCAGGCGGGCGAAGGGCGAGTCGGCGAGGAAGCTGCCCTCCTCCGCCAGCGCCGCCTGCAGGCCGCGCTCGATGCGCGAGGGGGCGACCTGGAAGGTCGGGTCGACGCTGCGCCAGCCCGCGCCCGGCGACCAGTACTCGACCCAGGCGTGGGCGTCGAACTGGTGCACCAGCAGGTAGTCGCCGGCCGGGTTCAGCTCGCCGCCCTGGTAGCCGGTGACCACCCGCGCCGGGATGCCGGCCGCGCGCAGGACGAAGGTCATGGCCCCGGCGTAGTGCTCGCAGAAGCCGCGGCGGGTGTCGAACAGGAAGCCGTCGATGCGCTCCTCGCCGGTGGCCGGCGGACGCAGGGTGTAGGCGTAGGGCTGGTCGTGGAAGTGGCGCAGCACCGCCTGCACCAGCGCCTCGGGCTGCGGGTAGCGCTCGCGCAGCTCTGCGGCCCAGGCCCGCGCGCGCGGGTTGCCGCGGGCCGGCAGCTGCAGGTCGCGGCGCAGCGCCGTGGCGCTGCTGTCCGGCTCGCGCAGGGCCCGGGGCCAGGAGCTGGCGCGGTACATCAGCACGTCCTGCACCGGGCGCCGCCGCTCCAGGCGGAAGTCGCTCATCATGCGCGCATCGTCCGGGCCGCCCTCGGCGACGTCGAGGGTGAACAGCCAGGGCCGCGAGCTGGGCTGCATGATCACCTGGTAGCTCAGCGATGGCCCCTGCCGGCGCCAGTCCGGCGCCCGTTCGCTGCGCCCCTGCCAGGACTGCGTCCAGCGCTGGCCGTCGAAATTCTCCAGTGTCAGGGCGCGCCAGTAGAGCTGCTCCTGGGGCGGCGCGGCGTCGTCGAACTTGACGCGGAAGGCCAGCTCGGTGGACTGGCTCAGCTCGACGAAGTCGCCGGGCATCATCGAGTCGCTGAGCCCGGTGGTGGCCTGGCCGCCGGGCAGCGGCAGCGACCACAGCGGACCCAGGCGCGGGAACAGCAGGAACAGCAGGAGCATCAGCGGCAGCGCCTGCAGCAGCAGGCCGCCGGCCAGGCGCAGGGTGCGCCAGGGGCCTTCGGCGAAGCTGCTCTGCTGCAGGCCGATCAGCGCCGCCAGCAGCGCGGTGACCGGCAGCAGGCTGAAGGCCGCGGCCAGCAGGCTGGCGTCGAACAGGTAGCTGGTGGCCACGGCGAAGAAGCCGAGCAGGATCAGCACCAGGGCGTCGCGGCGCGTCTTCAGCTCCACCAGCTTGATGACGAAAGCGGCGATCAGCAGCACCACGCCGGCGTCCAGGCCAATCAGCGAGCCGCGCGACAGCCACACGCCGATGCCGGCGGCGATCACCAGGGCCAGCTTGGCCAGGCCGTTGGGGTAGCGCGCGCGCATGCGGTAGACCTGCACGCGCCAGGCCGCGCAGCCGAGCCAGAAGCCCACCACCCAGAACGGCAGGTGTTCCAGGTGCGGCAGTATCACCAGGGCCTGGGCCACCAGCAGCCAGGTCAGGGCGATGCGCGGGATCGGCTGTTGGCTCACGGCCGTACTCCGAACAGCGCCAGCTCGCGCAGGCAGGCGCCGCGGTGGGCGTCGCCGCTGGCCAGCGGCAGTTGCACGCCGGGCAGGCGCAGGCCGAAGCTCTGGCCGCGCAGGGACAGCTGCAGCACCCAGTGGCAGAGGCAGGACAGGCGCGTCTCGACGTCGCCGCCGAGCAGCTCGAAGTCCAGCCAGAGGTCGCGCCCGCTGAGCGCGGCGAAGTCCTTCACCAGCAGGCCCTGGCCGCGGGAGTAGGCCTTCCAGTGCAGGCGCCGGCGCGAGTCGCCGCTCTGGTAGGGGCGCAGGCCCTGGAAATCGTCGGCGCCGCTGCCAGTGGCGCGCAGGCCTTCGTCGTGCTCGTCGGCGCGGCCGCCTTCCAGGGGCAGGTCGGCGGGCAGCGGGCGCGGGTAGACCAGGCCGGCCTGGTCCAGGTCGAGCCAGCTCCAGGCCACCAGCAGGCCCAGGGGGAAGCGGCTCTCCACCCGCAGGCGGCCCGGGCGCAGCCAGCCGCGGCGCTCGGCCGGCAGCGTCAGCAGCAGTTCCTCGGCGCCATTGGCGCGCACGTCGGCGTATTGCAGCGCCTGTTCCGACCAGCCGAGGCCGATGGCCCGGCGCTCGCGCCCCTCGCCCTCCAGGCGCACGCGGAAGCAGACCTGCTCGCCGACGAACACCGGCAGCGCGCCCAGCGCGGTCAGGCGCAGGCCGCCGAGGTTACGGTAGGTGTGCAGGATGGCGACGATGAACAGCGACAGCAGCAGGAAGGTCAGGCCGTAGGCCAGGCTGTTCTGGTAGTTGATGGCGGTGAGCAGCAGCAGGACCACGGCGACGCCGAAGGCCACGCCCTGCCCCGAGGGGATGATGAAGATACGCCGCTGGTTCAGTTGCAGCGAGGGCGACGGCGGAATGCGCCGGGCGATCCAGCTCTGCCACAGCGGGCGGACCTTCACCAGCATGGCCGGGCCCCGCTCACAGCGCCGGGACTTCGCGCTGCAGCCATTGCACCAGGGCGCCGCCGCCGTGCCCGGAAGGGTCGGCCTGGTCGCGCAGGCGGTGCCCGGCCACCGACGGCAGCACCGCCTGGACGTCCTCGGGGATGGCGTAGTCACGCCCGGCCAGCAGGGCCCAGGCGCGCGCCGCGGCCAGCAGCGCCAGGCTGCCGCGCGGCGACAGGCCGAGGGCGAAGGCCGGCTGGCTGCGGGTGGCCTCGGCCAGGCGCAGCACGTAGTCCACCAGGGCGTCGCTGACGTGGACCTTCGGCACCTCGGCCTGCAGCGCCGCCAGCTCGTCGGGGGTGAGGATCGGCTCCAGGCGCGGCAGCAGGTCGCGCCGCGCCTCGCCCAGCAGCAGGGCCTTCTCCGCCGCGCGCCCCGGGTAGCCCAGGGACAGGCGCATGAGGAAGCGGTCGAGCTGGGATTCGGGCAGGGCGAAGGTGCCTCCCTGGGTCACCGGGTTCTGCGTGGCGATCACGAAGAAGGGCTCGGGCAGCGGCCGGGTGGCGCCCTCGATGGTCACCTGGCCCTCTTCCATGGCCTCCAGCAGCGCGCTCTGCGCCTTGGGCGTGGCGCGGTTGATCTCGTCTGCCAGCACCAGCTCGGC
Organism: Pseudomonas citronellolis; assembly: GCF_001586155.1. Classification (NCBI taxonomy): domain Bacteria; kingdom Pseudomonadati; phylum Pseudomonadota; class Gammaproteobacteria; order Pseudomonadales; family Pseudomonadaceae; genus Pseudomonas; species Pseudomonas citronellolis. The sequence continues at coordinate 2,175,236 of NZ_CP014158.1, read as the reverse complement.
GAAGATCGGCCCGGGGTGGAAGACGAACTGCCCGGTGTCCTTGTCGAACACCGAGGTGCCGAGCACGTCGCCGGGCAGCAGGTCGGAGGTGAACTGGATGCGCTGGAAGCTCAGCCCCAGCACCCGCGCCAGGGCATGGCTGAGGGTGGTCTTGCCCATCCCCGGCAGGTCTTCGATCAGCAGGTGCCCGCGGGCCAGCAGGCAGGTCATCGCCAGGCGTACCTGGACCTGCTTGCCCAGCAGGATCCGGTCCACCGCTTCCAGGCATTGCTCCAGCTTGCCGCGCATCCTCACCTCGTGCCGTGCAGACGAAAAGTCCGATCCTACTGGCCCGCCGCGATAGCGAACAGGCCGCTTCGCCACAAACTGTGACAGGGCCGGCTCAACTGGCCAGCAGCCGCTGCACCAGCCAGCGCGCCGCCGGGCCCAGGCTGCGCTGCCGCGACCAGACCACGTCGACCGCCACGCTGCGCGGCCAGCCGGGCACCTGCAGCGGGTGCAGGCGGCCGTTGGCGAAGCGCTGGTTCATCCAGGTCGGCAGCTCCACCCAGCCGAAGCCGAGCACCGCCATGTCCAGCAGCAACAGGTAGGTCGGCGCCGACCAGCAGCGCCCGCCCAGGGGCGGCTCGGCGTCGTCGATGAAGGTGTTCAGGCGCAGGTTGCGGTGGCCCAGCAGGTCGCTGCGCTCGACCTTCTCCAGCTGCGCCAGCGGGTGCGCGCGGCTGACGAACAGGCCGAACTCGGCGCATTCGCCGAGGGTGGCCGAGCCGATGTCCGGCGGGTAGTTCGGCTGCGCGGCGAGCAGGCCGAGGGAAGCGCGGCCCTGGCCGACCAGGTCGATGACGTCGCCGTGCTCGGCGATCAGCCATTCGAACTCGATGTCCGGGAAGTGCTGGTCGATTTCCGCCAGGCGCTTCTCGAAGGGTTCGGACTGGTAGGTGTCGGACATCGCCAGGGTCAGCCGCGGCTCCATTCCCGCCGAGAGCTGCCCGGCCAACTGGCCGAGGCGGTCGTTGGCCATCAGCACTTCCTCGACGCGGCCGAGCAGGGCCTTGCCGGCCTCGGTCAGTTTCGGCTGGCGCGCGCTGCGGTCGAACAGCTCCAGGCCCAGGTCGATCTCCAGGCGGGCGATGGCCTCGCTGACGGTGGACTGGCTCTTGCCCAGCTTGCGCGCGGCGGCGCTGAAGGAACCCAGGCAGGCGGCCTCGGCAAAGGCCTGGAGGGATTCGGGGGAATATTGCATGGGGGCCTCGTCCATCGGTTTTGCCGATGCTAGCCAACTTCGAAACAACCCTTCAACCGATGAGAATAGCCGCCAGCCGGCCCGGTGGGGCCCCTCTTTATCTGGAGAAAACCCATGAGCATGCAAAAGACGCTGAAGGAAAGGCTGTTCCACGCCCTGCTCTTCGAATTCATCGCCCTGGCCATCTGCGCCCCGACCCTGGCCTGGCTGATGGACCAGCCGCTGGGCCACATGGGCGCCCTGACGCTGATGTTCTCGCTGATCGCCACGCTGTGGAACATGGTCTACAACACTCTGTTCGACCGCGCCCAGCGGCGCCTGCAGTTCGCCCGCACCCTGCCGGTGCGCGTGCTGCACGCCTCGCTGTTCGAGCTGGGGTTGATCTTCATGCTGGTGCCGCTGGCGGCCTGGTGGCTGGGTATCGGTCTGGTGGAGGCGTTCGTGCTGGATATCGGGCTGATTCTGTTCTTCCTGCCGTACACCATTGGCTTCAACTGGGGGTATGACGCGCTGCGGGCGCGGTGGGTGGAGCGGCCACGGGAGGTATTGGTGCGTTGAGGGGGGGCTTGCTCGCGAACGGTGTTTGCCGGGGACTTTCGGTGCTGAACTCGAGAGCACCCTCTCCCCAGCCCTCTCCCGCAAGCGGGAGAGGGGGCTGTCCTGAGCGATGCGTCGGTCAGGCGCCATCCTCCCACCCTCGTCATTCCCGCGAACAGCGCTTGCGCTGCCTTGGCTTGGGTGTTTCTGCGTCGCTCCGGGTTTGCCCGACCGTCTTGTTTCGCCCCCTCGGGCGAGTCCCTTTTGTCAAACGGTGGAAGGCCACCCCCGCAAAAAGGAACCAAATCGGCCTGCTGAAGGGGCGTTCCGGTGCGCTCGGAGGTTTCTCTGGAAGTCCGAATCGCGGACAGAGTCCGCTCCTACGGTTCCAGGAAGCACGGCTTTTCGTAGGATGGCGTTGAGCGAAGCGATACCCATCACCACGGCAGCATGGGTATCGCTCAACCCATCCCAGGGTTCAGGGAAGCACGGACGTAGGAGCGGACTCCGTCCGCGATTGGTTCATCAACCACGCCGGACACCCCGGTGGCACGAACAGCCCCTCGTTCAAGCCAGGGAAGCGACTATCGCCGCCAGCGCCGCGCCCGGATCGGCAGCCTGGCTGATCGGGCGGCCGATCACCAGGTAGTCGGAGCCGGCGTCCAGGGCCTGGCGCGGGGTGAGGATGCGGCGCTGGTCGTCCTGGGCGCTGCCGGCCGGGCGGATGCCCGGGGTGACCAGTTGCAGGGCCGGGTGCGCGGCTTTCAAGGCCGGGGCTTCCTGGGCCGAGCAGACCAGGCCGTCCATGCCCGCCTTCTCGGCCAGGGCCGCCAGGCGCAGCACCTGCTCCTGGGGCTCGACGTCCAGGCCGATGCCGGCCAGGTCCTCGCGCTCCATGCTGGTCAGCACGGTCACGCCGATCAGCAGCGGTTTCGGGCCATCGAAGGCGTCGAGGGTCTCGCGGCAGGCCGCCATCATGCGCAGGCCGCCGGAGCAGTGCACGTTGACCATCCACACGCCCATCTCGGCGGCGGCGCGCACGGCCATCGCGGTGGTGTTGGGGATGTCGTGGAATTTCAGGTCGAGGAACACCTCGAAGCCGCGGCCGTTCAGCGTCTCGACGATACCCGCGGCGCAACTGGTGAAGAGTTCCTTGCCCACCTTCACCCGGCACAGTTTCGGGTCGAGCTGGTCGGCCAGCGCCAGGGCGGCCTCGCGGGTGGGGAAATCCAGGGCGACGATGATCGGGGTCTGGCAGACGGACATGGGCTCTCTCGCGGGGGGATTCTGAAAAACGCCGCGCATTGTCGCAGAAAGCGCCGCCGCCGGCAGCTTCCGGCGACGCGTTGCCCGTCCTATACGCTCAGGCGCTCGCGCAGGCGGCCGAGCATGCCCAGCAGGCTGCCGACCTTCTCCCGCTCGCGCTCCTCGCGCGGCGCCTCGGCCAGGCGCGCCACCTGCGGCTGCGGTTGCGCGCGCCACAGCTGGGCCTGTTCGGCGGCGGCCTTCAGGCCCTTTTCGAAGAGGCCGCGGCGGATCGGCTTGGGCAGGTAGCGGAAGATCTGCGCCTGGTTGATCAGCGCCAGCAGGTCCTGGGTGTCGCGGAACGGCGTCACCACCAGGCTGAGCAGGCGTGGGTGGGCCTGGGCCAGGGACTTGAGCAGCGGCGCGGTGTCCTCGCCGGCGAGCTTCAGGTCGCTGACCAGGATGTCGATGGGCTCGGCGTTCAGCCGCAACAGCGCCTCGGCCAGGTTGCGCGCGCGGTGCAGCTGGTGATTGCCGGCGGCGCAGAAGTCGCCGACGCAGGCCAGGGTGTCGGCGTCGTCGTCCAGCAGCAATACGTTGAGCGGCGCGGCCAGCCGGCTGATGGCCTGCAGGTCGGGCGCGGCGGCCTGGCGCCCGGCGATCTCCGCCGCCTGGCGCAGGGTGAAGGCCATTTCCTGCGGGTCCCAGGGCTTGGTCAGGTAGCGGAAGATGCCGCCGTTGTTCAGCGCTTCCACCGCCGCGTCCAGGTCGGAGTAGCCGGTGAGCAGGATGCGCAGGCAGTCCGGGGCGATCTCGCGGGCCCGGGCCAGCAGCTCGGCGCCGCTCATCTGCGGCATGCGCTGGTCGCTGACGAGGATCTGCACCGGCTCGCTGCGCAGGCGCTCCAGGGCGCGCCGCGGGTCGGACTCGGTGAGCACCTCGTAGTGCCGGCGGAACTGCATGGCCAGGCTGCGCAGGATGCGCTCCTCGTCGTCGACGAAGAGGATGCGGGTCAGGCCGGTGGGCCGGGCCTGGCCGGACTGCGGCAGGGCCTTGAGCGGCTGGGTCATGTCAGGCACTCCGTTTCAGGTCGCTGGCCTGCGCGCGCGGCAGGCGGATGAGGAAGCGTGTGCCGCGCCCGGGTTCGGAAGCGACGCGAATGCTGCCGCCGTGGTCCTGGATGATCTTGTAGCTGATCGACAGGCCCAGGCCGGTGCCCTGGCCCGGCGGCTTGGTGGTGAAGAAGGGGTCGAAGATGCGCGCCATGACCTCGGCGGGCATGCCCTGGCCGTTGTCCTGCACGGAGACGAACACCGCCTCCTGGTCGGCCCAGGTCTTCACGTGGATGTGGCCGAAGCCGCGCATGGCCTGGGCGGCGTTGGTGAACAGGTTGAGCAGCACCTGGTTGATCTGCGACGGCGCGCAGGCGATGGGCGGCAGCTCGCCGAGCTGGCGGATGATCTCGGCCTTGTCCTTGATGCTGTTGCGGGCGATCAGCAGCGCGCTCTTCACGCACTCATTGAGGTCCACCTCCTCGCTCATGGCGCGGTCCAGGCGGGCGAAGTCCTTGAGCCCGCCGACCAGCTCGCCGATCTGCGCCAGGCCGTAGGTGGTGTCGCCGAACAGTTGGTCGAGGTCGCCCAGCAGTTGCTCCAGGGCGGCTTCCGCGCGCACCTGCCCGGCGGTTTGCAGGGCCTGGGCCAGGCGCGCCTCGTCGCAGGCCGCGTCGTTCAGGCAGTCCGCCAGCTCGGCCTGGCTCTCGGCCAGCTGCAGCAGCGGCAGGAGCTGTTCGCGGATCAGTTCGAGGTTGTTGCGCACGTAGCCCAGCGGGGTGTTCAGCTCGTGGGCGACGCCGGCGACCATCTGCCCCAGGGAGGCCATCTTCTCCGACTGCACCAGCTGCGCCTGGGATTCCCGCAGGTCGACCAGGGCCTTGCGCAGCACGCGGTTGCGCTGGGCGATGCGCGCCTCCATGGCCTTGAGCAGGTCGAGCACGGTGCCCAGGCCCAGGTAGACGCCTTCGCCGTCGACCAGGATGAAGTCCTCGGTGATCGGGTACTTCAGTTGCGCGGTGACCTGCTGCGCTGCCTGTTCCAGGCTCCATTCGATATCCACCCGCAAGGGGCTGGCATTCATCATCTCGCTGACCGGGCGGCGGCCCCAGAGGTCGCGGCCGAAGCGCTGCATGAAGATGTCCTGCAGGGTGTAGCGGCTGATCAGCCCCAGCGGGCGGCCCTGCCCGTCCACCACCGGCAGCGAGAGGAAGGCGCGGTGCTCGGCGGTGAGCAGGCGGTCGGCGACGTCGCTGAGGCTCATCTGCGCCTGCAGCGGTTCCACGGCGCGCAGGAGTGCGTGCAGGGCGCTGGTGGTCATCGGCGGACTCCGCTGGCTGAAATGTCCGCCAGTCAATCAGGTCCAGATTGCCATCATGTGACAGCGGTCGCGCGCCACGCATCCTTCACGGGAAGGTCATACGCCGGCAACAAGCCTGCGTCCGGCCACCGCCACACACTGACAAGCCGGGCGCGCGGGTTTATGGTGAAAGCTCGCATCCCAAGGAGAACGCCATGCCCTGGTACGCCTGGTTGATCATCGCCCTCGCCCTGGGCTCCATCCTCGGCGGCCTGTTGTTGCTGCGCGACAGCGCCCGCAAGCTGCCGCTGACCGAGGAGCAGCTCAAGCGCATCCATCAGCGCAACGCCGAAATGGACGCCCAGGACGCCCGCGACGACAAGCGCTGAGCGCCGCCGGCCGCCCCGGCGCCCGAGGTCATTTCCCTCATTCACCGCCGCAGGCATGGATCAGGCAGGGCGAATTGCCTAGACTGCGGCCGGTGGATGGAGGACACGATGCTCAGGAAGCTACTCCCGCTGCTGCCAGGGTTGCTCCTGCTCGGCGGTTTCGCCCTCGGATTCGTCCAACCCCTGGGGCTCTTGATAGGCGCACTCTTCGTCGCCTGGACACTCTACGGCGAACAACGCCTGCCCTGGCTGCTCTGGTGGCCGGTGTGCCTGCTGGCGAGCTTCGCCCTGGCCGCGCACCTGCTGCCCGGCACCCAGTCGTGGACGCTCTGGCCGCCGCGGCAGCTCTCCGCCGACGCCCCGGCCTACGCGCTGCGCCTGTCCTGGGACAAGGCGCTGGCCGGCGTCACCCTGCTCGCCTGGTGGCTGCGCCGGCCGCCGCTGGCGGGGGCCTCGCCGGACTATGCCGGCATCACCGTGGTCGCCACCCTGTTCGCCGTGCCGCTGCTGGCCACCGCCCTGGGCCTGGTGGTGTGGCGGCCGAAATGGCCCGACGGCCTGTGGATCTGGCTATTGGTGAATTTCGCGGTGATCGCCCTGACCGAGGAACTGATCTTCCGCGGCCTGTTGCAGACCTCGCTGGTGGAGCGCCTGGGCGCCCCCGCCGGGATCATTGTCAGCAGCCTGCTGTTCGGCCTGGCGCACCTGCCCTTCAGCGGCCAGTTCGCCGTGGTGGCCGGCATCGCCGGGCTCGGCTACGGCCTGGCGCTGCACTTCAGCGGGCGCATGCTGGTGCCCATCCTCCTGCACGGGGTGGTCAACAGCGTGCACCTGCTGCTGCTGAGCTACCCGCTGCACCTGGGCCTGGGCTGATCAGGCGGCCTTGTAGACCAGCAGCAGGGCCTGCTCGGCCAGGTCGTCGAGGGTCATGCTGCCGTCCTGGCGGAACCAGGTCATGGTCCAGGACAGCGCGCCGGTGAGGAAACGCCGCAGGATGAACGGGTCGCCCTCGCAGTAGCCGGCGGCGCGCACCTCGCCGAGCACGTCCAGCCACATCTGCTCGTAGATGTCGCGCAGGCCGAGGATGTAGGCCTGGCCCTCCGGCGACAGCGAGCGCCACTCGTAGACCAGCACCGCCATGGCCTCGCCGGTGCCGCCCATGATCGATTGCAGCTCGCAGCGGATCAGCGCCAGCAGGCGCTCGCGCAGGTCCTCGGCGTCGGCCAGGGCGGCGCGCATCAGCGCGGTGTTGTAGAGAATGGTTTCCTCCATCACCGAGCGCAGGATTTCGTCCTTGCTCTTGAAGTGGTGGAAGATGCTGCCGGACTGGATGCCCACGGCGCCGGCCAGGTCGCGCACCGTGGTGCGTTCGTAGCCCTTGGCGCGGAACAGGTGGGCGGCGGTCTGCAGCAGCTTGCCGCGGGCGCTCTCCGGGTCGGTGACCTGCCCGTTCGCCACCAGCTCCAGCATCACTTCGCGCGCTTTCTGGTCATCCACGCTCTGCTCTCCCCTCGTCCGCCATCCGGCCACCACTGTTCAGGGCGATTCCATGATCGCCACGCAAGTACTTGTGCATACAGGTGAAATGTATGCCTGCGGCGTCGACCAAGCAAGCGCTTGGCCATCACTTGGTTGGGTTGTCTGGCGCTTATGCCCTCTTTTCAACCAAGCGCTTGCTTGGTAATGTCGAAACACCTCTCGACCGTCACGGGCAGAAAAATGACCAAGACCGTACGCATCGGCTGCGCCTCGGCCTTCTGGGGCGACACCTGCAGCGCCGCCGCCCAGCTGGTGAAGGGCGCCGAGCTGGACTACCTGGTGTTCGACTACCTGGCCGAAATCACCCTGTCGATCATGGCCGGCGCGCGCCTGAAGACCCCCGAGGCGGGCTACGCCACCGACTTCGTCGAGGTGCTGGCGCCGCTGCTGGGCGAGATCGCCGGCAAGCGCGTCCGCGTCATCAGCAATGCCGGCGGGGTCAACCCGCAGGCCTGCGCCAAGGCCCTGGCGGCCGCCTGCGAGAAGGCCGGGGTGCAGCTGAAGATCGCCGTGCTGGAGGGCGACAACCTGCTGCCCCAGGCCGGCGAACTGGCCAGGGCCGGGACCGTGGAAATGTTCAGCGGCACGCCGCTGCCGCCGATGTGCGTGTCGATGAACGCCTACCTGGGCGCGCCCGGCATAGTCGAGGCACTGGCGCTGGGCGCGGACATCGTCATCACCGGCCGCGTGGTGGACAGCGCGGTGGTCAGCGCCGCCCTGGTGCACGAGTTCGGCTGGGCCTGGAACGACTACGACAAACTGGCCCAGGCCGCGCTGGCCGGGCACATCATCGAATGCGGCGCGCAGTGCACCGGCGGCAACTTCACCGACTGGGAAAGCGTGCCGGACTACGAGCACATCGGCTTCCCCATCGTCGAAGTGCAGGCCAGCGGCGACTTCGTGGTCACCAAGCCGCAAGGCACAGGCGGCCTGGTCACCCCGCTGAGCGTCGGCGAGCAGATGCTCTACGAGATCGGCGACCCGCGCGCCTACCTGCTGCCCGACGTGGTCTGCGACTTCACCGGCGTGCAGCTGCGCCAGGCCGGCGCCGACCGCGTCGCCCTCAGCGGCGCCCGCGGCCTGCCGCCCACCGGCCAGTACAAGGTCAGCGCCACCTATCCCGACGGCTTCCGCTGCACCGCCAGTTGCCTGATCGCCGGCATCGACGCAGTGAAGAAGGCCGAGCGCGTGAGCCGGGCGATCATCGCCAGGACCGAGGAAATGTTCGCCGAACGCGGCTGGGGCCCCTACCGCGAAACCAGCATCGAACTGCTCGGCAGCGAAGCCACCTACGGCCCCCACGGCCGCCGCCAGGACAGCCGCGAGATCGTCGTCAAGCTCGCCGTGCGCCACGCCCGCAAGGAGGCACTGCTGCTGTTCTCCCGCGAGATCGCCCAGGCCGCCACCGGCATGGCCCCGGGCCTGACCGGCATCGTCGGCGGGCGGCCCACGGTTTACCCGGTGATCCGCCTGTTCTCCTTCCTGGTGGACAAGGCGCGCTGCCAACTGGCGGTGCGCATCGGCGAGGACAGCCATGCCGTCGCCCTGCCGCAGCTGGAGCACTTCGACCCGGCGAACCTGGCCGAGGCCGCGCAAGCCCCTGCCGCCACCGGCCAGGCCACGGCCAGCGTGCCGCTGGTGAAGCTGGCGGTGGCGCGCTCCGGCGACAAGGGCGACCACAGCAACATCGGCGTGATGGCGCGCAAGCCCGAATACCTGCCGTGGATCGCCGAGGCGCTGAGCGAAGGCGCGGTGGCCGAGTGGATGCAGCACGTGCTGGATCCGCAGCTGGGCCGCGTCAGCCGCTGGTACCTGCCGGCCAGCCACAGCCTGAACTTCCTGCTGGAGCACGCCCTGGGCGGCGGCGGCGTGGCCAGCCTGCGCATCGACCCGCAGGGCAAGGCCTTCGCCCAGCAGTTGCTGGAATTCCCGGTGGCGGTGCCAAAACACATCGCCGATGAACTCAGCTCTTCTACGACAAGAACGAACGCTTGAGCAGGACGACAAGAACAATGGCATACGACTCGATCTTCAAGCCCGGCCTGTTCGCCGGCCAGACTGTAATCGTCACCGGCGGCGGCAGCGGCATCGGCCGCTGCACCGCCCATGAGCTGGCGGCCCTGGGCGCCCATGTGGTGCTGGTCGGGCGCAAGGCCGAGAAGCTGGAGAAGACCGCCGGCGAAATCGTCGAGGACGGCGGCAGCGCCAGCTGGCACAGCTGCGACATCCGCGACGAGGAGGCGGTGAAGGCGCTGGTGGCGCAGGTGCTCGCCGAGCGCGGGCCGATCCACCACCTGGTCAACAACGCCGGCGGCCAGTACCCCGCGCCGCTGGCCTCGATCAACCTCAAGGGCTTCGAGGCGGTGGTGCGCACCAACCTGGTCGGCGGCTTCCTGATGGCCCGCGAAGTGTTCAACCAGAGCATGGGCAAGCACGGCGGCAGCATCGTCAACATGCTCGCCGACATGTGGGGCGGCATGCCCGGCATGGGCCACTCCGGCGCCGCCCGCGCGGGCATGGAGAACTTCACCAAGACCGCCGCCGTCGAGTGGGGCCACGCCGGGGTGCGGGTCAACGCCGTGGCGCCGGGCTGGATCGCCTCCAGCGGCATGGACACCTACGAGGGCGCGTTCAAGGCGGTGATCCCGACCCTGCGCGAGCACGTGCCGCTCAAGCGCATCGGCACCGAGTCGGAAGTGGCCTCCGCCATCGTCTTCCTGCTCTCCCCCGGCGCCGCCTTCATCAGCGGCAACACCATCCGCATCGATGGCGCCGCCAGCCAGGGCAGCCGTGCCTTCCCGCTGAGCAAGGCCAAGCCCGGGCAGAGCCGTTCCTACAACGGCTTCCACCGCGCCTACCTGCCCGACGTGCTGAAGGACCAGGAGTAAGCCATGCCGGTGATCGTCTCCGAACTCGACACCCAGGGCGAGGACTTCGCCCGCAACCGCGAGGCCATGCTGGCCGCCGTGGCGAGCTTCCGCGAGGTCGAGCAGAAGGTGCTGGACAAGGCCGCCGAGGCCAAGCCGAAGTTCGACAAGCGCGGCCAGCTGCTGCCGCGCGAGCGCCTGAACCTGCTGCTCGACCCCGGCGCGCCCTTCCTCGAACTCTGCTCCCTGGCCGGCTACAAGTTGCACGACGACAAGGACGGCACCCAGGCCGGCGGCGGCATCATCTCCGGCATCGGCTACGTGGCCGGGGTGCGCTGCCTGGTCAGCGCCAGCAACAGCGCGATCAAGGGCGGCACCATCTCGCCCACCGGGCTGAAGAAGACCCTGCGCCTGCAGCAGGTGGCGCTGGAGAACAAGCTGCCGCTGGTGGCCCTGACCGAGAGCGGCGGCGCCAACCTCAACTACGCGGCGGAAATTTTCGTCGAAGGCGCCCGCGGCTTCGCCAACCAGGCGCGGCTGTCGGCCGCCGGCATCCCGCAGGTCACCGTGGTGCACGGCTCCAGCACCGCCGGCGGCGCCTACCAGCCGGGGCTGTCGGACTACGTGGTGGTGGTGCGCGGCAAGGCCAAGATGTTCCTCGCCGGCCCGCCGCTGCTCAAGGCCGCCACCGGCGAGGTGGCCACCGACGAGGAACTGGGTGGCGCCGAGCTGCACGCCCAGGTCGCCGGCACCGCCGAATACCTGGCCGAGAACGACGCCGACGGCGTGCGCCTGGCCCGCGAGATTCTCGCCGCCCTGCCGTGGAACGCCCAGCTGCCGGCGCGCCCGGCGACACAGTGGGACGAGCCGCTGTACCCGGCCGAGGAACTGCTCGGCGTGGTCCCGGCGGACGCCCGCAAGCCCTACGACGTGCGCGAGATCATCGCGCGCATCGCCGACGGTTCGCGCTTCCTCACCTTCAAGAACGAGTTCGACGCCCAGACCGTCTGCGGCCACCTGCACATCGAGGGCCACGCCTGCGGCCTGATCGGCAACAACGGCCCGATCACCCCGCAGGGCGCGGCCAAGGCGGCGCAGTTCATCCAGCTGTGCGAGCAGAGCAACACGCCGATCCTGTTCCTGCACAACACCACCGGCTTCATGGTCGGCACCGAGTCCGAACGCCTGGGCGTGATCAAACACGGCTCGAAGATGATCCAGGCGGTGGCCAACGCCACGGTGCCCAAGCTCACCCTGGTGGTCGGCGGCTCCTACGGCGCCGGCAACTACGCCATGTGCGGCCGCGGCCTGGACCCGCGCTTCATCTTCGCCTGGCCCAACAGCCGCACCGCGGTGATGGGCGGCGCCCAGGCCGGCAAGGTGCTGCGCATCGTCACCGAGGAAAAGCACGCCAAGGAGGGCAAGGAAGCCGACGCGAAGATGCTCGACATGCTCGAACAGATGACCGCGCAGAAGCTCGACGCCCAGTCCACCGCGCTCTACGGCACCGCCAGCCTGTGGGACGACGGGCTGATCGACCCGCGCGACAGCCGCCGGCTGCTGGGCTATCTGCTGGACATCTGCGCGGAGGCGGCGGTACGGCCGCTCAAGGGCAACAGTTTCGGGGTAGCGAGGTTCTGATACAGGCGCCCTCTCCCAGGGAGAGGGCGCCAAAGCGATCCGGCGTAAAGCGAACTTCCCGCCCGCTCCGAACAGCCCCCTCTCCCTTCAGGGAGAGGGTTGGGGAGAGGGGAAAGGGAAGTGAACACCCAAGGCTCAGGAGGAAAACAACAAATGCTCTTCACCCAGGAACACGAAGAACTCCGCCGCACCGTCCGCAACTTCGTCGACAAGGAGATCAACCCCTACGTCGACCAATGGGAAAAGGACGGCCGCTTCCCCATCCATGAAGTGTTCAGGAAGGCCGGCGCCCTCGGCCTGCTGGGCATCTCCAAGCCGGAGAAATTCGGCGGCATGGGCCTGGACTACAGCTACTCGGTGGTCGCCGCCGAAGAGTTCGGCACCATCCACTGCGGCGGCGTGCCCATGTCCATCGGCGTGCAGACCGACATGTGCACCCCGGCCCTGGCCCGCTTCGGCTCCGACGAGCTGCGCGAGGAGTTCCTGCGCCCGGCCATCGCCGGCGAGATGGTCGGCTGCATCGGCGTCTCCGAGGTCGGCGCCGGTTCCGACGTGGCCGGGCTGAAGACCACTGCGCGCAAGGATGGCGACGACTACGTGATCAACGGCAGCAAGATGTGGATCACCAACTCGCCGTCGGCCGACTTCATCTGCCTGCTGGCCAACACCTCCGACGACAAGCCCCACGTCAACAAGTCGCTGATCATGGTGCCGATGAAGAGCAAGGGCATCAGCGTCAGCCCGCACCTGGACAAGCTCGGCATGCGCAGCTCGGAGACCGCCCAGGTGTTCTTCGACGACGTGCGCGTGCCGCAGCGCAACCGCATCGGCGCCGAGGGCGCGGGCTTCATGATGCAGATGCTGCAGTTCCAGGAGGAGCGCCTGTTCGGCGCGGCCAGCGGGATCAAGGGCATGGAGTACTGCGTCAACGCCACCATCGACTACTGCAAGGAGCGCAAGACCTTCGGCCAGGCGTTGATCGACAACCAGGTCATCCACTTCCGCATGGCCGAGCTGATGACCGAGATCGAGTGCCTGCGCGCCCTCACCTACCAGGCCACCGAACAGTACATCCGCGGCAGGGACGTGACCCGCCTGGCCTCCATGGCCAAGCTCAAGGTCGGCCGCCTGGCCCGCGAGGTCACCGACGCCTGCCTGCAGTACTGGGGCGGCCAGGGCTTCATGTGGGACAACCCGATCTCCCGCGCCTACCGCGACACCCGCCTGGTGTCCATCGGCGGCGGCGCCGACGAGATCATGCTCGGCATCATCTGCAAGCTGATGGGCACCCTGCCGGGCAAGAAGAAGGGCTGAGAGCGGCGGCAGGCTACAGGCGGCAGGCGATGCGTCGCCCTGGCCTGAAGCCTGAAGCCTGAAGCCTGAAGCCTGAAGCCTGAAGCCTGAAGCCTGAAGCCTGAAGCCTGAAGCCTGAAGCGATCGTATGAGGATTTGCGGCATGAGCGAATTGCCGAACTGCGAAACCCTGCTGCTGGAACGCGATGGCGGCGTGCTGCACGTCACCCTGAACCGCCCGGACAGCCGCAACGCCATGAGCCTGGCCATGGTCGGCGAACTGCGTGCGGTGCTGGCCGCGGTGCGCGATGAACGCGAAGTGCGCGCCATCGTCCTGCGCGGCGCCGGCGGGCACTTCTGCGCCGGCGGCGACATCAAGGACATGGCCGGCGCCCGCGCCGCCGGCCCGGACGCCTACGCCGCGCTGAACCGCGCCTTCGGCGGCCTGCTGGAAGAGGCCCAGGCGCAGCCGCAGGTGCTGGTCGCGGTGCTGGAAGGCGCGGTGCTCGGCGGCGGCTTCGGCCTGGCCTGCGTGTCGGACATCGCCATCGCCGCCGACAGCGCCCAGTTCGGCCTGCCGGAAACCAGCCTGGGCATCCTGCCGGCGCAGATCGCCCCCTTCGTGGTCAAGCGCATCGGCCTGACCCAGGCCCGCCGCCTGGCGCTCACTGCCGCCCGCTTCGACGGCCGCGAGGCGCTGCGCCTGGGCCTGGTGCACTTCAGCGAAGCCAGCGCCGATGCGCTCGGCCAGCGCCTGGCGGAATGCCTGGAACAGGTGCGCCGCTGTGCCCCCGGCGCCAACGCGCAGACCAAGGCGCTGCTGCTGGCCAGCGAGACCGAGGCCCTGGGCCCGCTGCTGGACGAGGCCGCAAAACAGTTCGCCGCCGCCGTGACCGGCGCGGAAGGCGCCGAAGGCACCCTGGCCTTCGTGCAGAAACGCAAACCGCAGTGGGCGCAGTAGCCGCCGTCCGCAACAGACAGCCCCCTCTCCCTTCAGGGAGAGGGTTGGGGAGAGGGAAACCAGCATGCCCAGCTTCGACAAGATCCTCATCGCCAACCGCGGCGAGATCGCCTGCCGGGTGATCCGCACCGCCCAGGCCCTGGGCTACCGCACGGTGGCGGTGCACAGCGAGGCCGACGCCGAGGCGCGCCACGTGCAGCTGGCCGACGAGGCCGTGTGCATCGGCCCGGCGCCGGTCGGCCAGTCCTACCTGAAGGCTGCGGCCATTCTCGACGCAGCTCAGCGTACAGGCGCTGGCGCCGTGCACCCCGGCTACGGCTTCCTCTCGGAGAACGCCGGGTTCGCCCGCGCCTGCGAGGCCGCCGGCATCGTCTTCATCGGCCCCAGCGTGGAAGCCATCCACCTGATGGGCAGCAAGCGCCTGTCCAAGCTGGCCATGCTCGAGGCCGGCGTGCCCTGCATCCCCGGCTACGAAGGCGCCGAGCAGGACGACGCCACCCTGGCCCGCGAGGCCGAGCGCATCGGCTACCCGCTGATGATCAAGGCCAGCGCCGGCGGCGGCGGCCGCGGCATGCGCCTGGTGCAGGCGGCCGACGAGCTGGCCGCGCAACTGCGCACTGCGCGCTCGGAAGCGCTGAACGCCTTCGGCAGCGACGAGCTGATCCTGGAAAAGGCGGTGATCCGCCCGCGTCATGTGGAAATCCAGGTGTTCGGCGACAGCCACGGCAACCTCGTCTACCTCGGCGAGCGCGACTGCTCGGTGCAGCGCCGCCACCAGAAGGTGATCGAAGAAGCGCCCTGCCCGGTGCTGAGCGCCGAACTGCGCCAGGCCATGGGCGAGGCGGCGGTGAAGGCGGCGGCGCGGGTGAACTACGTCGGCGCCGGCACCGTGGAGTTCCTGCTGGACGCCAGCGGCGCCTTCTACTTCCTGGAAATGAACACCCGCCTGCAGGTCGAGCACCCGGTCACCGAACTGGTCACCGGCCAGGACCTGGTGGCCTGGCAGATCCGCGTGGCCGAAGGCCAGCCGCTGCCGCTGAAGCAGGAGGAAATCCAGCTGCGCGGCCACGCCATCGAGGTGCGCCTGTACGCCGAGGACGCCGGCAACGGCTTCCTGCCGCAGACCGGCGAAGTGCTGCGCTGGGAGCCGCCACTGCTGGACGGCATCCGCATCGACCACGGCCTGGTGGAAGGCCAGGCGGTGACGCCTTTCTACGACCCCATGCTGGCCAAGGTGATCGCCTACGGCGCCACCCGCGACGAGGCCCGGCGCAAGCTGGTGCGCGCCGTGGAGGATTGCGTGCTGCTCGGCGTGAAGGCCAACCAGCGCTTCCTCGCCAACCTGCTCCGGCACCCCGAATTCGCCGCCGGCAACGCCACCACGGCGTTCATCGCCGAACACTTCGCCGACGACCCCAGCCTGCGCCCGCAGGCGCCACAGCCCGCCGAACTGGCCCTGGCCGCCGCCCTGCTCTACCAGGCCTCGGCCAGCGCCCGCGCGCACCAGGGCGGCCTGGCCGGTTGGCGCAACGCCGGCAGCCTGCCCTGGCGCTACCAGCTGCACGACGGCGAGCAGAAGCACGCGGTGGAACTGGACGTGCTGGAGCCCGGCGCGCAGCCCAAGCTGCTGGCCTACATCGGCGAATCGGTGGTGGCGCTGAGCCTGATCGCCATCGACGAGCGCTGGGTGGTCGCCGAGGTCAACGGCATCCGCCGACGCATCGCCCACCATACCCAGGGCGAACGCGTCTGGCTGTATGGCGCCGGCGGCAACCTGGAGCTGCGCGACGTCAGCCACGAGCCCGCCGGCGCCCAGGGCGGCGCGGCGTCGGGTACGGTCAAGGCGCCGATGGACGGCGCCATCGTCGACGTGCTGGTCAGCGAAGGCGCGCGGGTCAGCAAGGGCCAACTGCTGCTCGTGCTGGAGGCGATGAAGATGGAACATCCGCTCAAGGCCGGGGTCGACGGCATTATCCGCCGCATCCAGGTGAGCAAGGGCGAACAGGTCAAGAGCCGCCAGTTGCTGGTGGAGGTCGAGGCCGAAGACGCCTGAAAGACCACGGATCGCGGATGGAGTCCATACCCCCGCCGGCAAACCACCCCGTAGGATGGCGTTGAGCGAAGCGATACCCATCACCGCCACCGCATGGGTTTCGCAAGCTCAACCCATCCTACGAAGAGCATCTCGGCGCAGTCGGCAAGACAGTTGCTCCTACGGGTATGCGGGAAACCCCGGCGTAGGAGCGGACTCCGTCCGCGATGGGCCGAGCCCGGCACCCGCACAACGATGAAAAACACGGAGCCAAACCATGTCCCTGAACGCCAAGACCCTCTTCATCACCGGCGCCAGCCGCGGCATCGGCCGCGAGATCGCCCTGCGCGCCGCGCGCGACGGCGCCAACGTCGTGATCGCGGCGAAAAGCGCCGAACCCCATCCGAAGCTCGCCGGCACCATCCACAGCGTCGCCGAGGAAGTCGAGGCCGCCGGCGGCAAGGCCCTGGCCCTGCAGCTGGACGTGCGCGACGAGAACGCCGTGCGCGAGGCCATGGCCCGCGCCGCCGAGCACTTCGGCGGCATCGACGGGCTGGTCAACAACGCCGGCGCCATCAAGCTGGTGGGCGTGGAGCGCCTGGAGCCCAAGCGCTTCGACCTGATGTACCAGATCAACACCCGCGCGGTGATGGTCTGCAGCCAGGCCGCCCTGCCCTACCTGAAGCAGAGCCAGGGCCACATCCTCAGCCTGTCGCCGCCGCTGAACCTGGCCGAAAAATGGTTCGCCCAGCACGGCCCCTACACGGTCACCAAGTACGGCATGAGCATGCTCACCCTCGGCATGCACCAGGAGTTCGGGAAGTACGGCATCAGCGTCAACGCCCTGTGGCCGAAGACCATGATCGCCACCGCCGCCATCGAGTTCGAACTGGGCAGCCGCGACGCCTTCAAGCGCGCCCGCACGCCGGCGATCATGGCTGACGCCGCCCACGCCATCCTCGACAGCACGGGCCGCAGCATCAGCGGGCGCCTGCTGATCGACGAAGACATCCTCCGCGAACAGGGCGTGAGCGACTTCGAGCAATACCGCTTCGATCCGCAGGGCGGCCCGCTGGTGCCGGATCTGTTTCTGGGCTAAAGGCTGGAGGCGTCGCAGCTTTTGACTTCCAGCTTCCGGCTTCAAGCTTCCAGCTCCCCCTTGACCCAACTGCCCCCCGCAAAACGCGCCAGAGTCATATCCCCAGCCTCGCCAGCGCCCTAGAGTCGAACGGGCGTGCACACGCCAGACAACAATGACAACAAGGGCCCGCGTCAATGAGCCATGCCGACCTGATCACCCCCACCCGCTTCATCGCCCACCTGCCCGCCACCCTCGGGCGCGTGCCGCGCATGCTGCGCGGGCTCTACTACACCGGCATCCGCAACCGCGAGAAGAACCTGTCCCTGGGCTGGGCCCTGGAGCGCGCGGCGCGCCTGTACCCGGACGCCCCGGCCCTGCTGGAAGGCCCGCGGCGCCTGTCCTATGCCCTGTTCAACGGCTGGGCCAACCGCCTGGCCCGCGCCTTCCAGGCCGAGGGCGTGAAGCACGCCAGCGTGGTCGCGGTGATGCTGGAGAACCGCGCCGAACTGCTGGTGACCCTCGCCGCCCTGGCCAAGCTCGGCGCCGTGGGCGCGCTGATCAACACCACCCAGCGCGGCCAGGTGCTGGCCCACAGCCTGAACCTGGTCAGCCCCGGCCACTTCGTGGTCGGCGAGGAACTGCGCGAGGCCTTCGACGAGGTCCGCGCCAGCCTGCAGGGCGGCGCCCAACGCCTGTACTGGGTGGCCGACGACGACACCCTGCGCGACCCCGGCCAGGCCCCGGCGGGCTGGGCCAACCTGATGCGCCTGGCGCAGGCCCAGGGCTCCGACAACCTGGCGGAAACCGCCCAGGTGCGCCTGAAGGACGCCTGCTTCTACATCTACACCTCCGGCACCACCGGCCTGCCGAAGGCCTCGATCATGAGCCACGGGCGCTGGATCAAGGCCTACGGCGGCTTCGGCCACTCCGGCCTGGGCCTGGGCCGCGACGACGTGCTCTACCTGACACTGCCCTGCTACCACAACAACGCCGTCACCGTGTGCTGGAGCGCGGTGCTGGCCGGCGGCGCGGCCATCGCCCTGCGCCGCAAGTTCTCCGCCAAGGCGTTCTGGAAGGACGTGCGCCATTACAACGCGACCTGCTTCGGCTATATCGGCGAACTGTGCCGCTACCTGCTCAACCAGCCGGCCTGCGAGGAAGAGCGCGACAACAGCCTGACCTGCATGATCGGCAACGGCCTGCGGCCGTCCATCTGGGGCGAGTTCAAGGCGCGCTTCGGCATCGAGCGCATCACCGAGTTCTACGCCGCCAGCGAAGGCAACATCGGCTTCACCAACGTCTTCAACTTCGACAATACCGTGGGCTTCTCCCCGGCCACCTACGCCATCGTCCGCTACGACCTGGAGAACGACCGCCCGCTGCGCGACGCCAAGGGCTTCATGGAGAAGGTCGGCAAGGGCGAGTCGGGCCTGCTGATCAGCGAGATCAGCGACAAGTGGCCGTTCGACGGCTACACCGACCCGGCCAAGACCCAGGCGGTGATCTACCGCGACGTGTTCAAGAAGGGCGACGCCTGGTTCAACACCGGCGACCTGATGCGCGACCTGGGCTTCAAGCACACCCAGTTCGTCGACCGCCTGGGCGACACCTTCCGCTGGAAGGGCGAGAACGTCTCCACCACCGAGGTGGAAAACGTCCTCGGCGCCTTCCCCGGCGTGGAAGACGCGGTGGTCTACGGCGTGGAAATCCCCGGCACCGACGGCCGCTGCGGCATGGCCGCGCTACGCCTGGCGCCCGGCCAGGCGCTGGACGGCAAGGCACTGGCCGAACACCTGGACCGCGAACTGCCGGCCTATGCCGTGCCGCTGTTCCTGCGCCTGCTGCAGCAGGTGGAAACCACCGGGACCTTCAAGTACAAGAAGGCGGACCTGAAGAGCGCCGGATTCGATCCGCGGCAGGTTGGCGAGGCGCTGTTCGTGCGGTTGCCGGGCGAGGTGGATTATCGGCTGCTGGATGAGGGGGTGTTCGGGGCCATCCAGCGCGGGGAACATCGGTTCTGACGGGCTTTCCGTAGGAGCGAGCTTGCTCGCGAAGGGGTTTCCAAATTGGGCGTGGTGCGTGCCCTGAAGAGCGCCCTCTCCCTAACCCTCTCCCTGAAGGGAGAGGGGACCGTTCGGAGTGCTTGGATATTCCTGAGTCAGCCGGACGTTACGGCATCCGGCTGAAACCATACCTTCAGCCGGCACGGACAAGCCCCCTCTCCCTTCAGGGAGAGGGCTGGGGAGAGGGTACGGAGTCCAGCGAAAGCACCGCAGCTACAGGGAAACTCCATTCGCGAGCAAACTCGCTCCTACGAAAAGCCCCCCGACTCAATTCCGAAACTGAAACTGCACCTCCGCCCCACGAATCTCCGAATGCCAGCTGTCGTCACTGGGATCACTGCGCTCCCCGCGCTCCCGCTGGATCAACCGGCCACCCACCTGGAACGGGCTCTCCTTCTCCTCGAACATCGGCGGCAGCAGCGGCTTGTCCATATCCTCGCGCAGGGCGCGGCCCGGTTCCAGGCCGTGCAGCACGTCCCTGGGCAGGCGCAG
Organism: Pseudomonas citronellolis; assembly: GCF_001586155.1. Taxonomy (NCBI): domain Bacteria; kingdom Pseudomonadati; phylum Pseudomonadota; class Gammaproteobacteria; order Pseudomonadales; family Pseudomonadaceae; genus Pseudomonas; species Pseudomonas citronellolis. The sequence goes on along the minus strand of NZ_CP014158.1, from coordinate 2,155,501 downwards.
GTCGAGCTTGGAGGGCGGCAGCGGCTTGTTCACGCTGGGCTCGGGAGCTTTCTTCGGCTTGGCGTCGGCCACTGGCAGGCGCGCGGGGGCCAGGGGCTTGCCCAGTTCCGCCTTGGGCGCGGCCGGCTTCGCGCTGGCGGCGGGCGCCGGCCTGGGCTGCGCCGCGGGTTCGGGCGGCGGGGCCTTTTCCGCCGGGGCGGCAGGCGCCACCGCGGGCGCCCCGGCCTTGGCCGGTGGCGTCTTGTCGGCATCGCCGCAGGCGCTCAGCAACAGCGGCAGGAGGGTCAGCAGAACGAAGCGTCGCAACATCACGGGGCAGGCAAATGGCCAGGGGCGCGCCATCCTCGCCTTAGTTGATCTGTAAGACAAGAGGCTCGGACCAATCCGAAGGCAATTCCGATGGACGCGCTCAGGCTCTCAAGGGCGGGCCTCCAGGCGCCGCAGCTCGGCGTCGATATCCAGCCGCGGATAACGTCGCTGCAGGTCCTCGCGCAGGCTCGCGGCGGCCGCCTGGTCGCCCTGCCGTTGCAACTCGGCCAGGCGCCGCAGGCTGGCCTGCGGTTCCGCCGGGGCCGGCTCGGCGCTGCGCTTGGCCATGGGCGCTGCCTCGTCGGCGGCTACCGCGCTTTCCGCCATCTGCTTGCGCTGCTCCAGCTGCGGCGCCGGCGCCGCGGCGGGGGCGGCCGGCGCCGAGTACAGCGCCGGGGCGGCCTGGCGGGCGGAGCGGGCCATGGATTCGGCCTTGGGCGCCGGGGCCATGGCCGGCGCGACGGCGTCGTAGCGCGGGGCTTCCTCGAAGGTGCGCAAGGCCAGGCTCAGGCCGATGCCCAGGGTCGCCACCCCGGCCAGGGCCACCGACCAGCGCTGTGGCCGGCCGAACAGCCAGCGGCCCAGGCGTTGCCAGGCGCTCGCGCGCGGCTGCACGGCGGCGCGGGCCGCCGCCAGGATGCGGGCGTCCAGCTGCGCCGGGGGCTGCTCGCCGCCGTGCCGGCGGAAATGCTCGAGCAGCTCGGCTTCCTCGGCGTCCGGCCGCTGCGGATGGCGGGTCATGGGGCTACCTCCTGGGTCGCCGCCGGGTCGGCGAGCAACCGGCGCAGTTTCTGCAACGCGTAGCGCAGGCGGCTCTTCACCGTCTCGGCGGGCGTGCGGGTCAGTTCGGCGATCTCCTGCAGTTCCAGGTCGCCATGGGCGCGCAGCAGGAACACTTCGCGCTGCTCGCCGGGCAATGCCTCCAGGGCCTGCTGCAGGCGCTCGCGGTCGCGGCTCAGGCTCAGTTGCCGCAGCGGGTCCTCGGCCTCGCCGGGCAGCGCCTCGCCATGTAGCTGTTCGTCGAAAGCCTCGTGCTGCGCGCTGCGCCGGCCGTTGCGCCGCCAGTGGTCGATCAACCGGTTGCGGGCGATCTGGTACAGCCAGGTGCGGAAGCTGGCCCGGCCCTCGGACTCGCTGTCGCTGCGGATCAGGCTCAGCCAGGTTTCCTGGAACACTTCCTCGGCCAGCGCGACGTCGCCGCCCAGGCCGCAAAGGAAGCGGTACAGGCCCAGGCGATGGCGCGCGTAGAGCGCGGCGAAGGCCTCGGCATCGCCTTTGCGGTAGCGCCGCAGCAGCGCGGCGTCGTCTTCGTCCGTGGTCAAGTCAGGGGTTCCGTGCCAAAGGGGTTTGCAGGCTGCGCGCCAGCTCGACGAGCTGGAGGAATTCGCCGCGCAGGCCGAACGGGTCCTCGCCGCGCGCGCTTCGGGCCAGGGCCAGAGTATCGCCCAGGTCGAAGCCGCCGGTGTAGCGCGCGCCGTCGAGTTGCTGGGCGAAGGCCGCCACCGCCGCGGCGAAGCGCAGGTCGTCGCTGGCCCGGACCAGGTCGCTGGCGCCGCTGCTGGCTATCGGGCGTTCGACAAGCTGGCTGGGCCCGCCCTCCGGCTTCTGCCAGCGCACCCGCAGCCAGGCCAGTTCGTCGCCCTTGCCGGCGGGCCTGGCCTCGGCCTGGTAGCGCAGCGGCTCGAGCCAGCCCTTCTGCCCTTTCGGGACGATCTCGTAGAGCGCGGTGACCGTGTGCCCGGCACCGATCTCGCCGGCGTCGACCTGGTCGTTGTTGAAGTCCTCGCGCTTCAGCGCGCGGTTCTCGTAGCCCAGCAGGCGGTACTCGCTGACCTGCGCGGGGTTGAATTCCAGCTGCAGCTTCACGTTCTTCGCCAGCACCGCGAGGGTCGAGCTGAGTTGTTCCACCAGCACCTTGCGCGCCTCGCGCAGGTTGTCGATATAGGCGTAATTGCCGTCGCCGGCGTCGGCCAGCTGTTCCATCAGGCGCTCGTTGTAGTTGTCCACGCCGAAGCCCAGGGTGGTCAGCGATACCCCGCTGCGGCGCTTCTCGGCGGCCATGGCCTTGAGCGTCTCGAAGTCGCTGACGCCGACGTTGAAGTCGCCATCGGTGGCCAGCAGGATGCGGTTGATGCCCTTGTCGATGAAGCCCTGCTGCGCCATGCGGTAGGCCAGTTCGATGCCTGCCGCGCCAGCGGTGGAGCCGCCGGCCTGCAATTGCTCGATGGCGGCGCGGATCTTCGCCTTGTCCTTGCCCGAGGTGGGTTCCAGCACCACCCGCGAGTCACCGGCATAGACCACCAGCGACACCTTGTCCTGCGGCCGCAACTGGTCCACCAGCAGCTTGAGGGTGCCCTTCACCAGCGGCAGGCCCTCGCGGCGGTCCATGGAACCGGAGACGTCCACCAGGAACACCAGGTTGGCCGGCGGCAGTTGCTCGACGCTGCGCTCCGAAGCCTTGATGCCGATGCGCAGCAGCCGGGTGTGCGGGTTCCACGGCGACGGCGCCAGCTCGGTGGTGATGCCGAAGGGGCTGTCGTCGCTGGGCGGCGCGTAGGCATAGGGGAAGTAGTTGAGCATCTCTTCCAGGCGCACCGCGCCCTGGGGCGGCAGGCGGCCATCGTTGAGCAGGCGGCGGACGTTGGCGTAGCTGCCGGTGTCCACGTCGATGCCGAAGGTCGACACCGGCGCCTCGGCGACGCTGTGTACCGGGTTCTGCGCCAGCTTCTGGTATTGCTCGCGGTCCTGGTCGCGATAGCCGGCCGGCAACGGCTCGGGCGCCACGGGCAGGGCGTAGCTTTCCAGCATCGGGGCGGCGGTCGGCATGGCGCGGCGGGCCTCGCGCTTGGCGGCCAGGTCGGCGAGCGGCGCCTGTTTCGTCATCGAAGGCTGGGCGGCCTGTTGCTGGGTGGACTGGCCACAACCGCCCACGGCCAGCAGCAGGCCGATGGCGACGGGACGGAAGGCGGAAGCGGGAAGGGACATGACGGCGGCCTCGGTGAAGGAGTCAAACCTTCAGACGAGGCCGTCAGCCAAAACGGGTTAAGCATCAACCCTATTCAACCCCAGGTGTTTCAGGCAGCGATCTGCTCCTCCTGGCACAGCTGGCAGGCCAGCATGCCGAGGGTCATGATCGCCCGCTCCGCCTCGCGGTTCCAGGGGATGCCGCAGGTCAGGCGCAGGCAGTTGTTGAACTGCTCGGTGTTGCTGAAGATCAGCCCCGGGGCGATGCTGATGCCCTGCTCCAGCGCGCGAACGTGCAGTTCCTTGGTGTTCACCTTGGCCGGCAGGCTGACCCAGAGGATGAAGCCGCCCTTGGGCCGGGTCATCTGCGTGCCCTCCGGGAAGTACTGCTGCACCGCCAGCTGGTAGGCGGTCATGTTCTTGCGGTACTCCTGGCGGATGTAGCGCAGGTGGCGGTCGTAGCCGCCGTTCTCCAGGTAGGCGGCCACGCCCATCTGCGTTACCGTGCATGCCGAATGCGTGGTGAAGGTCTGCAGGCGGCGGATTTCCTCCTGGTAGCGCTCGGCGATGATCCAGCCGATGCGCACCCCCGGCGAGATGGTCTTGGAGAAGCTCGAGCAATACACCACCCTGCCCTCGCGGTCGTGGGCCTTGAGTGACTTGGTCTGGCCCTCGTCGAACATCAGCTCGCCGTAGATGTCGTCCTCGATCACCCCGATGTTGTGCTCGGCGGTGAGCTTGAGCAGTTGCTTCTGGCGCTCCTCGGGGATGGTCCCGCCCAGCGGGTTGGACAGCCGCGCGGTCAGCACCAGGGCCTTGATCGGCCACTGGTTGGCGGCCAGCTGCAGGGCTTCCAGGCTGATGCCGGTGAGCGGGTCGCTGGGGATCTCGATGACCTTCAGGCCGAGGATGTCGGCCAGTTGCAGCAGGCCGTAGTAGCTGGGCGACTCGGTGGCGATCAGGTCGCCGGGGCGGGTCATCACCCGCAGCGCCATGTGGATGGCGTCCACGCAGCCGTGGGTGATGGTCACCTGGCTGGGGTCGACCACCACGCCGGCGTCGCGCATGCGGATCGCCACCTGGCGGCGCAGCGGCTCGTAGCCGGGGCTGAACATGTAGCTGAAGGCCCGCGGGCTGGAGAAGCGGGTGACCTTGGCCAGTTGCTGGTGCAGCGCGCGCACCGGCAGGTAGTCCACGTGGGGCACCGCCGCGCCCAGGGGGAACACGCCCTCGCGGCGCGCCTCGGCCAGCACCTGGTTGATGATGCTGCTGCGGGTCACCAGGCCCGGGCGCTCGACCCGCGCGATGTCGGGGGTCGAGGCGGTCAGCGCCGGGGTGTGGTGCACGTAGAAGCCGGACTGCGGGCGCGCGCGGATCAGCCCCTGGTCCTCCAGGGTGGCGTAGGCCTGCAGCACGGTGGCGTGGCTGACGTTGAGCTGGGTGCTCAGCTTGCGTACCGAGGGCACGCGCTCGCCCGGCTGGTAGACGCCGCGGCGGATGTCCTCGGCGAGTTGCTGGGCGATGCGTTGGTACAGAAGCAGATTGCTCATGGCGGCGATCCCTCGGGCATTGGACCGAAACAGTAGCCAAAAACTCGAAACTGTTCCAGAACAGTAGCAGGGAAACATGCCGATACAGCCCGCCGCCGATGATCGGCGCAGGCCGCGCGCCAGAGCGCCTCAGAACTCCCCGAGCCAGTCCAGCATGCCGGCGATCACCAGTTGCGCGTCGTTGGTCACGCCCAGCTTCCTCATGGCGTTGCGCTTGTGGGTGCTGATGGTGGAAACGCTGCGGCTGGTGCGCTCGGCGATCTCGCCGACCGTGGCGCCATGGGACAGGCGGAGCAGGATGTCGATCTCGGTGGGGCTCAGCGGCTGGCCGGTATGGCGCTGCGGGCGCAGGGTGGGGTCGGTGTAGGTCAGCCCCTGGCGAATCCGCGTCACCGCCTCGTCCAGTACCGACAACGGGCTGCGCTTGCAGACATAGGCGCTGGCGCCGCACTTGAGCGAGGCCCGCGCCATCAGCGGCGCCCCCGATACCGAGTAGACCAGCACCTTGAGCTGCGGGTAGTTGCGCTGCAGCCATTCGAGCAAGTGCACGCCATCGCGCCCGCGCGAGCCGGGCAAGGCCATCTCGGTGATCAGCAGATCGAGGTCGGGGCGTTCGCTCAACTGGCGCAGCAGCGAATCTGTATCGGTGACCCAGTCCAGCACCTGCACCTGGCTCTGGTCGGCCAGGTAGCGCTGCAACCCCCAGCCGGTCAGCGGCTGGGCATCGGCGACGAGGGCTTTGAGAGTTTCACGTTTGAAGGGCATTGCGGGTTCCTGCTGGCGGACGCCCCGGAGTGGGGTGGTCCCATCGGCGTATTTTCGCCAAGGCGACCCTCGAACAGCTTCGAGATGCCACCCTGCCAACAGGTTAGCAGCGCCGGGCCGGCCCGCCCGGCGCCAGGGGCTCAGCGCTGGGCGCCGAGCTGGCCCTTGTCGTCGGAGAAGACGATTTCCACGCGGCGGTTCTGCGCGCGGCCCAGGGACGAGGCGTTGTCCGCCACCGGATAGGCCTCGCCGAAGCCCTGCACCTGGATGCGCTTGGCGTCCACGCCGAGGTCGGTGAGCACGTCGGCCACCGCCTGGGCGCGGTCCCGGGACAACTGCTGGTTCTCCTGCTCGTCGCCCTGGTTGTCGGTGTAGCCCTCGATGCGGATCACCCGCCGCGGATTGAGCTGGAGGAACTGCACCAGCTTGAGCACGGTGCGGTTGGCGGCGGGCTTGAGGTCGGACTCGCCGCTGTCGAACAGCACGTCGCCGAGGGTCAGCACCAGGCCGCGTTCGGTCTGGTCGGTGGCCAGGCTGACCATCTGCTCTTCCAGCCACTTGCTCTGCTCCTGCACGCTGGCCAGCTTGGCCTCGCGCAGGGCCAGCTGCAGGCGCTCGCGGTCGAGCTGCTGGCGAGCCAGGCGTTCCTGATTCAGCGCCAGGTTGCTGCGCTCGCGGGCGATCTCGCTGTAGCGCTGGCTGAGGTAGGCGTACTGCAGCACGTCGTCGTTGCTGCCCCAGTAGCTGGACAGGCGCTCGGCGCGGGCCAGGGACTCGCCGGCGCGGATCACGTCGCGCGGCGCGCTGTGCAGCACGCCGGTGTCGTCCTTGACCGCCTGGAACTCGCTGCGCGCGCGCTCCAGGGACTGCTCGGCGAGCTGCCCGTGGGTGCAGCCCGCCAGGGCCAGGGCGGCGGCGACCAGGCCGCATGGCATCAACCGCCGCGGGCTCATTTCACTTCCCCCAGCTGGCGGCGCAGGCGCTGGATGCTCTTGCCCTGCTCGGCCAGTTGCGCGGCGCTCTTGCCGGTCAGCACCTTGGCCTCGGCCAGGCGCGCGTCCAGCTCGGCCTGCTCGGCGAGCTGCCGGGCGCGCTTGTTGGCGGCGCCGGCCAGGGCCTCGCGGGCGGCCTGGTACTTGTCCTCGGCCAGCTTGAACTCGGCCACCGCGTCCGTGGCGCCGACCGCCCGGGCCTGGTCCAGGGCCTGTTCGGTCAGGCGCATCTGCTCGTTGGGAAGCGGGTCGTTGGCGCATCCCGCCAGGGCGCACAGCAACAGCCCGGGGAGGGTCATGCTTGGCTTGCTCACGAAATCTTCTCTACTGCGTGGGAGAGGCGGCGGACCGCGCTTGCTCGGCCTGCCAGCGCTGCAGGTTGCGCTGCAACAGGCGCTGCGGTACGCCGGCGGCAATCAATTCTGTCATCTTTTCCTGCAGTTGTCCGCGCAGTTCCGGGCCGTAGCAGGGCGAGGCGTGGGCCAGGGTCAGGTACAGCCCTTCGCTGGAGATCGGCGGCTCCAGCGGTTGCAGGCGCTGCTGCAGGCCGAGCCGGGCCGCCGTGGCCAGGCCGGGGAAGCGCTCGTAGAGCACGTAGTCGGTGCGCCCCAGGGCCAGCTTCTGGAAGGCCTGGGCTACGCTGGGCACCTCTTCCAGGGTCAGTTGCTGCTCGGCGAAGTCGTCGAAGGCGGCGCCGAAGCTGTTGTTCACCAGGGTGCCGCCCTTGTGGCCGCGCAGGTCTTCCCAGCGGGCGTAGGGGAAGCCTTCGCCCTTGTGCACCCAGACCACGTTGTCGGTGCTGAGGAAGGCCGGGCGGATGTAGTCCATGATCGCCTCGCGCTCGGGCGTGAGGAAGGCGCCGGCGAGCAGGTCGACGCGGCCCAGGCGCGCCTCTTCCTGGGCGCGGGCCCAGGAGCCGGTGTAGCGCACGCGGATGCTCACGCCCATGGACTTGCCCAGTTGCTCCAGCAGCTCGGCGCTGGCCCCGACCAGGCGCTCCGGCTGGGCGGGGTCGCGCCAGAGGAACGGCGGGTATTCCGGGTTGCCGCTGGCCACCAGCACCGAACACTGGCTGCTCTGGGCGTGGGCATACAGCGCCAGCAGGCCGACCATGGCCAGCAGGACGCGGCTGCGCCTGATCATGCGCGGTCCTCGCGAACCGGCGAAAGGGAGGGCGATGCGTATGACGACGGCATGCTAGCTTCTGTAAGAAAAAGTTCTGAGCGAAGGGTCAGACTAGGCGAATTCGGACGCCAGTGCAGCATGTCACTGTTCAGGTGGATACGCCAAGCCGGGAACCGTCGCGTTCCCTTCCCTATCCTCGATTTCCGCTCCCACGGTCACAAGGATCACCGATGAAGAAAGTCCTGCTCGCCCTCGTCCTGCTGCTGGCCGCCGGCGCCGGCGTGCTCTACGTCTTCCCTTCCACCCTGCTGGCCAGCGCCCAGTTCGTCGAGCGCACCCGCGCCGGCCTGGACGAGCAGAGCGTGCGCGTCGACGGCCTGGACATCCGCTACTACGAGGGTGGCCCGCGCGAGGCCGAGACCGTCCTGCTGGTCCACGGCTTTGGCGCCGACAAGGACAACTGGCCGCGCTTCGCCCGCTACCTGACCTCGCGCTACCACGTGCTCATCCCCGACCTGCCCGGCTTCGGCGAAAGCAGCCAGCCCCAGGCCATCAGCTACGACGTCGGCACCCAGGCCGAGCGCCTGGTGGACTTCGCCAAGGCCCTGGGCATCGGCCGCCTGCACCTGGTGGGCAACTCCATGGGCGGGCAGATAGTCGCGCTGATGGCCGCGCGGCATCCGGACATGGCCTTCTCCGTGGGCCTGTTCGACAACGCCGGGATCATGGCCCCGCAGCAGAGCGAGCTGTTCAGGCGCGTGCTCGGCGGGCAGTCCAACCCGCTGGTGCTGAGCCGCCCCGAGGACTTTTCCGGGCTGATGGACTTCGTCTTCTACCAGCGCCCGCCGATGCCCGAGCGCCTGCAACTGTACCTGGGCGAGCGCGGCGTGCAGCGCAGCCAGCTCAACGCCTACATCTTCGGCCAGCTGCGCGAGCGCTACATCCCGCTGGAGCCGGAGCTGCCGAAGATCACCGCGCCCACCCTGCTGCTGTGGGGCGACCGCGACCGCGTGCTGGACGTTTCCAGCATCGAGGTGATGAAGCCGTTGCTCAGGCATCCCAGCGTGGCCATCCTGCGCGACTGCGGCCACGTGCCGATGATCGAGCGCCCGGAAGAGACCGCCGGCCGCTACCTGGACTTCCTCGAACAGGCCAAGGCCCAGCGCACCGCGATTCGCTGAAGCCGGAATGCAGAACCGGCGCCTGGGCGGCCGGTTCTGTGCGGAGCGAAGATCAGCGCTTAAAGCTGGATCAGGCCGGGTATCTGCACGTCCGGATTGACGTCCTGCTCGTAGTCCACCCCGGCGATCTCGAAGCCGAACAGGCGCAGGAACTCGGTCTTGTAGCCGGTGAAGTCGGTCAGTTGGTACAGGTTCTCGTTGGTCACCTGGTTCCACAGTTCCTTCACCTTGTCCTGCACGTCCGGCTGCAGCTCCTTGTAGTCGGCGCGCAGGCGGCCGTCGGCGTCCAGGTGCGGCTGGCTGCCGTAGAGGCTGTCGCGGAACAGTCCGTCGACCTGTTCGATGCAACCCTCGTGGGTGCCCTTCTCCTTCATCACCTTGAACAGCAGCGACAGGTACAGCGGCATCATCGGGATGGCCGAGCTGGCCTGGGTGACCACGGCCTTGAGCACCGACACGCGGGCGTCACCGCCGGTGGCGGCCAGCTTCTCGCGAATGCCCAGGACCTTCTGGTCCAGGTCCTTCTTGGCCGCGCCGATGGAGCCGTTCCAGTACAGGTCGTGGGTGATCTCTTCGCCCAGGTAGGTGAAAGCGGTGGTCTTGGCGCCATCGGCCAGTACGCCGGCTTCCTGCAGCGCGTCCATCCACATCTGCCAGTCTTCGCCACCCATCACCGCGACGGTGTTGGCGATTTCCTCGGGGGTGGCCGGCTCCATCACGCTTTCCTTGATCACTTCCTTGTCGGTGTCCAGGCCGCGGAAGTTGACGGTCTTGCCCACCGGCTTGAGCACCGAGTTGAAGACTTCGCCGGTCTTCGGATGGGTGCGGCGCGGGGCGGCCAGGCTGTAGACCACCAGGTCGACCTTGCCCAGGTCCTGCTTGATGGTTTCGATGGTGACCTTCTTCACCTCGTCGGAGAAGGCATCGCCATTGATGCTGCGGGCATACAGGCCCTTGGCGTGGGCGAACTTCTCGAAGGCCGCCGAGTTGTACCAGCCGGCGGTGCCGGCCTTGGTCTCGCTGCCGGGGCGCTCGAAGAACACGCCCAGGGTGGCGGCGCCGGCGCCGAAGGCGGCGCTGATGCGCGCGGCCAGGCCGTAGCCGGTGGACGAGCCGATCACCAGGACCTTCTTCGGACCGTTGGCGATGGGGCCATGCGCCTCGACGTACTCGATCTGTTCCTTGACGTTGGCTTCGCAGCCGGTCGGATGGGTAGTGACGCAGATGAAGCCACGCACGCGCGGTTTGATGATCATGAAAACCTCGTTTGCCAGGTGCCGTTAGAACAGGTTCAGGTACTGAAGACGTCGCGCATTGTAGATGAGACACCTTCTCTTGGGCGCAACCGGGAGAAGATTCGTGACCAATGGGTCATACCCTGCGGCGAACACGGGAAACCCGGGGCCGGAAATGAAAGAACCCGCTCCTGGGAGCGGGTTCCTTCGTCAGCGGTTCAGGCTCAGACGGCCTTTTCCAGCTCCGGTACGAGCTCGAACAGATCGCCCACCAGGCCGTAGTCGGCGACCTGGAAGATCGGCGCCTCTTCGTCCTTGTTGATGGCCACGATGACTTTCGAGTCCTTCATGCCCGCCAGGTGCTGGATGGCACCGGAGATGCCCACGGCGATGTACAGCTGCGGCGCGACGATCTTGCCGGTCTGGCCGACCTGCATGTCGTTCGGCACGAAGCCGGCGTCGACCGCGGCGCGGGAAGCGCCGACGGCGGCGCCCAGCTTGTCGGCCAGGGCGTAGAGGATCTTGAAGTTGTCGCCGTTGCCCATGCCGCGGCCACCGGAGACCACGATCTTGGCGGCGGTCAGTTCCGGACGGTCGGACTTGGCCAGCTCTTCGCCGACGAAGGCGGACTTGCCGGCGTCGGCCGGGCCGGATACCTGCTCGACGGCAGCCGAACCGCCTTCAGCGGCGACGGCGTCGAAGCCGGTGGTGCGCACGGTGATGACCTTGACCGGAGCCGAGGACTGCACGGTGGCGATGGCGTTGCCGGCGTAGATCGGGCGCTTGAAGGTGTCGGCGCTGACCACCTCGATGATCTCGGAGATCTGGTCGACGTCCAGCAGCGCGGCGACGCGCGGCAGGTAGTTCTTGCCGTTGGTGGTGGCGGCGGCCAGGATGTGGCTGTAGCCCTTGCCGAGGTCGGCCACCAGCGGAGCGACGTTCTCCGGCAGTTGGTGGGCGTAGGCGGCGTTGTCGGCGACCAGCACCTTGGCAACGCCCGCGATCTTGGCGGCGGCTTCGGCCACGGCGCCGACGTTCTGGCCGGCGACCAGCACGGCGACATCGCCACCGATCTTCTGGGCGGCAGCGACGGTGTTCAGGGTGGCAGCGCCCAGGACGCCGTTGTTGTGCTCAGCGATTACCAGGATAGCCATCAGATTACTTTCGCCTCGTTCTTCAGTTTCTCGACCAGTTCAGCCACGGACTTGACCTTGATGCCGGCGCTGCGGGCAGCCGGAGCTTCCACTTTCAGGGTCTTCACGGTGGAAGCGGTGGAAACGCCGAGGGCGTCCGGGGTCACCACGTCCAGCGGCTTCTTCTTCGCTTTCATGATGTTCGGCAGCGACGCATAGCGCGGCTCGTTCAGGCGCAGGTCGGTGGTGACGATCGCCGGCAGGTTCAGCGCAACGGTCTGCAGGCCGCCGTCGATTTCACGGGTGACGTTGACCTTGTCGCCAGCCACTTCGACCTTGGAGGCGAAGGTGCCCTGGGCGTAGCCGGTCAGCGCGGCCAGCATCTGGCCGGTCTGGTTGTTGTCGCTGTCGATGGCCTGCTTGCCGAGGATCACCAGCTGCGGCTGCTCTTTGTCGACCACGGCCTTCAGGGCCTTGGCGATGGCCAGGGAATTCAGTTCTTCGTTGGTCTCGACCAGGATGGCGCGGTCGGCGCCCAGGGCCAGGGCGGTGCGCAGTTGTTCCTGGGCCGCGGTCGGGCCGACGGAGACGGCGACGATTTCAGTGGCGACGCCTTTTTCCTTCAGACGCACGGCCTCTTCCACGGCGATTTCGCAGAAGGGGTTCATGGACATTTTCACGTTGGCGAGATCGACGCCGGAGTTGTCCGCCTTGACGCGGACCTTGACGTTATAGTCAACCACTCGTTTGACAGCTACAAGAACCTTCATGGATTCCTCGTTTTTCTCCGGTGAATAGGAATGTCGCCAGACAGGCCTGGCCGGTAGTGCACGCCATCTGCGACTACATCCAGCGAGACCGCGACCGCAAAACCGTGGCTATCTTGACCGCATCGCCCTGTCGGGTCAATACGCGTGAATGCCCGTTCATAAGGCGCGGAAGCCGATTCTATCAGGCTTCCGCGCATTTCAAACAAACGTTTGTATTGCCCAAAACGGGGGGTATAACTATGCTGGGCCCTGTCGCTATAATTGCGCCCCGCTCTGTCCGGGGTAGCGCCCCCGGCCCCATACCAACAAATAGCCTGTAGAGCCTTGAGTTAGGAGAGATCGAGAAGTGGAACGCGAATACATGGAATTCGACGTCGTCATCGTCGGCGCCGGCCCTGCCGGTCTGTCCGCCGCATGCCGACTGAAGCAGAAGGCCGCCGACGCGGGTCAGGAAATCAGCGTCTGTGTGGTCGAGAAGGGTTCCGAAGTAGGCGCCCACATTCTCTCTGGCGCCGTGTTCGAGCCCCGCGCGCTGAACGAGCTGTTCCCCAACTGGAAGGAACTCGAAGCCCCGCTGAACACCCCGGTCAAGCGCGACGACATCTACGTCCTGAAGAACGACCAGGCCGCCACCAAGGTGCCGAACTTCTTCGTGCCCAAGACCATGCACAACGAGGGCAACTACATCATCTCCCTGGGCAACCTGTGCCGCTGGCTGGCCCAGCAGGCCGAAGGCCTGGGCGTCGAGATCTACCCGGGCTTCGCCGCCCAGGAAGCGCTGGTCGACGAGAACGGCGTGGTCCGCGGCATCGTCACCGGCGACCTGGGCGTCGACCGCGAAGGCAATCCGAAAGAAGGGTACTACACCCCCGGTATGGAGCTGCGCGCCAAGTACACCCTGTTCGCCGAAGGCTGCCGTGGCCACATCGGCAAGCAGCTGATCAGGAAGTACAAGCTCGACAGCTACGCCGACGCCCAGCACTACGGCATCGGCATCAAGGAAATCTGGGACATCGACCCGGCCAAGCACGACCAGGGCCTGGTGGTGCACACCGCCGGCTGGCCGCTGAACGACGACAACCCGGGCGGCTCCTTCCTCTATCACCTGGAGAACAACCAGGTGGTGGTCGGCCTGATCATCGACCTGTCCTACAGCAACCCGCACCTGTCGCCCTTCGACGAGTTCCAGCGCTACAAGCACCACCCGGTGATCAAGCAGTACCTCGAAGGCGGCAAGCGCGTGGCCTACGGCGCCCGCGCCATCTGCAAGGGCGGCCTGAACTCGCTGCCGAAGATGGTCTTCCCCGGCGGCGCGCTGATCGGCTGCGACCTGGGCACCCTGAACTTCGCCAAGATCAAGGGCAGCCACACCGCCATGAAGTCCGGCATGCTGGCCGCCGAGGCCATCGCCGAAGCCCTGGCCGCCGGCCGTGAAGGCGGCGACGAGCTGAGCAATTACGTGGACGCCTTCAAGGCCAGCTGGCTGTACGACGAGCTGTTCCGCAGCCGCAACTTCGGCGCAGCCATCCACAAGTTCGGCGCCATCGGCGGCGGTGCCTTCAACTTCATCGACCAGAACTTCTTCGGCGGCAAGATTCCGCTCACCCTGCACGACACCACCCCGGACTACGCCTGCCTGAAGAAGGCCAGCGAAGCGCCGAAGATCGACTACCCGAAACCGGACGGCAAGCTGAGCTTCGACAAGCTCTCCTCGGTGTTCCTCTCCAACACCAACCACGAGGAAGACCAGCCGATCCACCTCAAGCTGACCGACCCGAGCGTGCCGATCGCCAAGAACCTGCCGCTCTACGACGAGCCCGCGCAGCGCTACTGCCCGGCCGGCGTGTACGAAGTGGTAAGCAACGACGACGGCAGCAAGCGCTTCCAGATCAACGCGCAGAACTGCGTGCACTGCAAGACCTGCGACATCAAGGACCCGGCGCAGAACATCACCTGGGTCGCCCCGGAAGGCACCGGCGGGCCGAACTACCCCAATATGTAAGGCCCTCGCGTAGAAAGAACGCCGTTTCCCTCACAGGAAACGGCGTTTTTTTGTGCCTGTCGTAAGAGCAAACCTGGCGCAGCCGGCAAGACAGTTGCTGGACTGTAGGAGCGGGCCCTGCCCGCGAATCGCGCGCAGGGCGCGCTCCTACAAGGAGTACGGGCGCAGGGGCTTGAGGCCCCAACCGCTGTAGCGACACCTTCCGCGAACTACCGGCCGCTCCGGGACCCGCCGGTCACGGCTGCGGGCCGATGGCGAAGAACTCGCCGCCACTCCACACGCCCAGCCATTCCCGGCCATCGATCAGGCGCGGCACGGCCAGTTCGACCAGTTGGTAGAAGACGTTGCGGTGGATCAGCGCCTCCAGGTTGCTGCGCACCAGCACGTAGGGGGCCGGCTCCTGGGTCTGCGGGTCGATGTCGACGCGGATCGGATGGTCGGGGCCGGCGACGAACTCGTCCTCGACGTTGCTGGTGAAGCGCAGTTGCTGGGCCTCGCCCTGCCCTTCCACGCTCAGCGTCACGGCGACGAAAGGCGCGTCGTCGACGCGGATGCCGCACTTCTCCACCGGGGTGACCAGGAAGTAGTCGTCGCCATCGCGGCGGATGATGCTGGAGAACAGCTTGACCATCGGCTTGCGCCCGATGGGCGTGCCCAGGTAGTACCAGGTGCCGTCGCGGGCGATGCGCATGTCGATGTCGCCGCAGAACGGCGGGTTCCACAGGTGCACGGGCGGCAGGCCCTTGCTGGCGGGAATCTGCGCCAGCAGGTCGCCGGCCTTGCCTGTATCGGTCATTGGAACTCCTCGGTCGTCTTCACCCCCAGCAGGCTGCGGGCGTAGTCTTCCAGCGGCGGCCCGATCAGGTCCTCGGGCCGGGCGTCGTAGAACGTCAGGAAACCGCCGCGGCTGCGGATGGTGGCGCTGTCCAGCAGGAAGCGGTTGCCGGTGTCGATCAGCATCACCTGGATCACGCTGCGGTCGCGTCCGACGTCGTTGTCGGTGTCTTCGTACTCTTCCCAGTTTCCCACATTGTCCTCGCCGCGGGCGAAGCGCGTGTACAGCAGGTAGTCGGCGCCGGCCGCCCGCGCCTCCTGCATGGCCTCGTCCAGGCCCTCCGGGGCCTTGGCCCGGCGCACCTGCGGGAAGTATTCGACGAAGCCCTTGAAGGCCTCCTCCGCCACCACGTTGGGCCGCGCGTAGGGATGCCCCGGCGGCACGAAGTGCCCCTGGGCGATGTAGATGAAGGAGTCCGGCTGCACCCGCCAGTTCCCCGTGCGGTGGGTGTGGCTGTGGTCGAGGAAGCCGGCGTCGCCCATGTAGTAGCCGGTGCGTTCGGCCATGTCGCTGGGCTTCATGCAGCCGGCCAGCGCAGCCAGGGCCAGGGTCAACAACAGGTAGCGCATTCGATCTCTCCGCGGCCGGCGTCGAAAAACCGGCGTTGGCCGGACGGATGCAGCTTCCGCGCCATCACAGGCCGCGCTGCCATTCCTGGCGCAGCTTCGCCTGCTGTGGCCGTTCGATGGCCTCGCGCACCTGGGCCAGCAGGCGCGGCTTGTCAGCGCCGAGCACACCCTTGAGCACAAGGTAGTTGGAGGCGTGGTCGCTGCGGAACACAGTGTCGCGCAACTCCAGGCCCTGCAGCAGGCGCTCGACCTCGGCGAACAGTTGGGCCTGGCCCAGCGGCTGGAAGTCGGGGAAGCCTTCGCGCAAGCGCTGCTCGCCGGTGGGGAAGCTGACCACCAGGGTGGAGAGGAACTCCGGCTGCGCGGCGTTCATCAGGCGCGCCGAGTTGTCCGCGTGCTGCTCGCTCAGGCCCTGGCCGCCGAGGCCGTTGAGGATCATCACCGAGCGCTTGATGCCGGCCTGGCCGAGCTTGTCCAGGGCGTCGAGGGTCGAGGCGTAGGTCTCGCCCTTGTTCACCCGCGCCAACACCTCGTCGTCGCCGGACTCGGCACCGACGTAGGCCATGCCCAGCCCGGCGTCGGCCAGTTCCTTCAGTTCCGCCACCGACTTCTTGCGCAGGTTGCGCGGCAGGCAGTAGCTGGACACCCGCCGCACCTCCGGCAGGTGCTCGCGGATCGCCCGCAGGACGTTCAGCAGGCGCCGCGTCGGCAGCACCAGGGCATCGCCGTCGGCGAGGAACACGCGCTGGACGATCAGGCGCTCGCCGCAGCGGCGGATCTCCTCCAGCACCTCGGCCTCGTCGCGGGCGCGGAATTTCTTCTGCGGCTGGGTGTACATCTCGCAGAAGCCGCACTGGTTCCAGGAGCAGCCGTTGGTCACCGGCAGGATCAGCGAATGCGCCTCGCTCGGCGGGCGGAACACCGGTTCGATATAGGAAATGGGGAAGTCGTGCATGGATCGCTTGGCTTGGGGAATGTCGGGTTTCAGCCGCCGATGATCTTCATCACCGTGACGCCGCCGGAGAAGGCCACTTCCTGCTTGTCCGCCAGGGCCTTCACCAGCAGCCGCTGCAGGGCCGGCAGGGCCTGGTGGCGCGGCTTGTCGAGCAGGTCGCCGACGTAGTGGCGGTTGCTGGAGGACAGGCAGCCGTGCAGCCAGCCGGTGGAGGACAGGCGCAGCCGCGAGCAGGTGCGGCAGAAGGGTACGCTTTCGTTGGCGATCACGCCGAAGAAGCCCTGCCCCGGCACTTCGTAGCGCAGCGCGGTGGCGTCCACCGGCGCATCGGCCTGGACGTAGGGATGGTCGCGGCCGATCAGTTCGAGCAGCTCGCGCAGGCCGACGAACTGGCCGGCGAAGGCGTTGCCGTCGCGGGCCAGGTGGCCCATGCGCATCAGCTCGATGAAGCGCAGCTCGAAGCCGCGCGCCAGGCAGTAGTCCAGCAGCGGGACGACCTGGTCGAGGTTCTGCCCGCGCAGCGGCACCATGTTGACCTTGACCTTCATGCCCGCGGCGCTGGCCTCGTCCAGCCCCTTGAGCACAGTGGCCAGGTCGCCGCCGCGGGCGATGCCGCGGAAGGCCGCGGCGTCCAGGGTGTCGAGGGAGACGTTCAACCGGCGGATACCGCATTCCAGCAGCAGCGGCAGCTTGCGCGAAAGCAACTGGCCGTTGCTGGTCAGGCTGATGTCCTTCAAGCCCAGGCGGCTGACGCCATGCAGGAATTCGTCGAGCTTGGGGCTGACCAGGGGTTCGCCGCCGGTGATGCGCAGGCGCTCGATGCCGGCGGCCTCGATCAGGTAGGCCACGCCGCGCACCAGGCTCTGCGCGGACAGCTCGTCCTGCGCGGCGACCAGGCGCTTGCCGTCCGGCACGCAATAGGTGCAGGCGTAGTTGCAGGCGGCGGTAAGGCTGACGCGCAGGTTGCGGAAGCGCCTGCCCTGGCGGTCGACGATCATCGATCGACTCCGGCGGAGAGTGGTTCTATCAGTATATCCCCGCCGGGCCGCGGCGGCGGCCCGAAAGCGCCGCCGGCATTGGCTCAGGCGGCAGGGGTGTCGCCGTCGCGCTTGCGCTTGTTGCCCATGCGCACGCCGATGTCCATGAGGAACTGGAAGAAGCCCTCCTGGTCCTCCAGCACCTCGCGCCAGAAGGGCGAGTGGTACAGCGCCACGGCGCCGTGCACCAGGGCCCAGGCCGCGCAGTAGTGGAAGTACGCGGGCACGTCCTCCAGCTTGCCGGCGGCGATGCGCTCCTTGATCAACTGGCTCAAGCGCTCGAAGTTGGATTCGCGGATCTTGTGCAGTTCCTCGACCATCTCCGGCACCTGGCTGTTCTTCACCACCTTTTCTTCCAGACGGTCGAACAGGCGGTAGCGCTGCGGATCGCGCATGCGGAACTCGAAGTAGGCGCGCGACAGGCGTTCCTTGTCGCGGGCGACGTCCTCGGAGTGGAACAGCGCCGCCAGGTCGCGCTCGTAGTCGAGCATCAGGCGCAGGTAGATCTCCGCCTTCGACTTGAAGTGCTTGTAGATGGTGCCTTTGCCGATACCCACGGCATCGGCGATCATCTCGACCGTGACACTGTCTTCGCCCTGCTCAAGGAACAGCTTGAGGGCGGTGTCGAGGATCTCCTGTTCGCGACGACGGAATTCGCGAACCTTGCGTGGCTCTTTCTGCATAAAAAGACTGTTCGGTCAAAAATAGTCAAAATCCGGAGCCGCGTATTATGCCTATTCAGCGACAAAATGCACGGAACATCCGCCATGAATCCGCTTTCTTTAGAGTTTCCCCAGGAACCCGGCCTGCGCTACCTGAACCACGCTGCCGTGGCACCCTGGCCCAAGCGTAGCGCCGACGCCGTCGCCGCCTTCGCCAGCGAGAACATCCGCCTGGGCGCGCGCGACTATCCGCAGTGGCTGCAGGTGGAGAACCGCCTGCGCCAGCGCCTTGCGCAGCTGGTCGGCGCCGCCACCACGGGCGACGTCGCCCTGGTGAAGAATACGTCCGAAGCCCTTTCCTTCGTGGCCTTCGGACTCGACTGGCGCCCCGGCGACCAGGTGGTGATCAGCGACCAGGAATTCCCCTCCAACCGCGTCGTCTGGGAAGCCCTGAAGCCGCGCGGGGTGGAGGTCATCCAGGTGAGCCTGGAAGGCGCCGATCCCGAGGCCGACCTGCTGGCCGCCTGCGGGCCGCGCACGCGCCTGCTGTCGATCAGCGCCGTGCAGTACGCCAGCGGCCTGCGCATGGACCTGGAGCGCCTCGGCGCCGGCTGCCGCCAGCGGGGAGTGCTGTTCTGCATCGATGCCATCCAGCAACTGGGCGCCCTGCCCTTCGACGCCCAGGCCTACGACTGCGCCTTCGCCATGGCCGACGGCCACAAGTGGATGCTCGGCCCCGAGGGCCTGGGGGTGTTCTACTGCCGCGCCGCCGAGCGCGACCTGCTGTCGTTGCAGGAATACGGCTGGCACATGCTGGAGAACGCCGGCAACTACAACCAGACTGATTGGCAGCCGGCGCGCAGCGCACGGCGCTTCGAATGCGGCAGCCCGAACATGCTCGGTGCCGTGGCCCTGGACGCCAGCCTGGGGCTGCTGGAGGAATTCGGCATGCCGGCGGTCGGCGCAGCCCTGGCCGAACGGGTACAGGCCTTGCAGGATGGCCTGCAACGCATCCCCGGAGCGCGCCTGCACAGCCCGCAGCAACCCGAGCGCCGGGCCGGCATCCTGACCTTCAGCCTCGACGGCTGGGACAACGCCCGCCTGCACGAGCGGCTGAAGGCCGAACAGGTAGTCTGCATCCAGCGCGGCGCCGGGGTGCGCTTCTCGCCGCACTTCTATACCCCGGAAAACGTGATAGAGGACACACTGGCCATCATCTCGGCCCTGGCCCGGGAATAAGCCGCAACCCGCGAGCCAGGGGGCCTGGCCCCGGGGGCAGGCGGCAAATGGCGGGCCATGGGCCCGGCAGTATTCCAAATCCGTTTAAAAAACCGCCGGGCGGTTGTGGAAGCTCCGCCATCTTGGCCAATACTTGAACTTACTGGTGTGCGGCATCTCCCCCCAAGTGCCCCGCCAGTGAAGGTACCGAGGATCGCGTACCTTATTGTTACACTCCTAATGGTCTTGACCCGGATTCATCCCCCAGAACCCGGGTTTTTTTTATGTGCGTGAAATAATTGGGCTGTGCGTGCCCTTTCATGCCTGTAGGAGCGAGCTTGCTCGCGAACCTTGGCCCGCACCTCCATCCCCACCCCAGACATTCCCGCGGACGCGGGACGCGGCTCCATCACGAACAGCGCTTGCGCTGGCCCGAAGGGGAATAACCCAGTTGCCTTGGCTTGGGTGTTTCTGCGCCGCTCCGAGTCTGCCCGACCGTCTTGTTTCGCCCCCTCGGGCGAGTCCCTTTTGTCAGTCGCCACAAAAGGAACCAAAAAGGCTTGCCCCGGCATACGGGCCCGACGCAGTCGGGCTACCCTCACGAATTCCCCCGCCACGGAGGCCCGCCCCGAGGGTACGTCCCTGTAGCCCATCGGGGCTCTCGCGACATCCATGTCGCATGACCTCCTGAGCGCCGGTTTCGTTCGGCCTTCTGAAGGGGCGTTTCGGTGCGCTTGGATGTTTCTCTGGAAGTCCAAGAACAAGAGCGGACGCGCTTTTGCTTTTCGTAGGAGCGAGCTTGCTCGCGAACTGGCCGGTGACATCCGCGCACGGGTTCAACTCCGCCCCTCTCCCTAACCCTCGGCTGCGCGCCCTGCCCTGAAGGGAGAGGGAACCGTTGGGCAGGGCTTGATGTTATGGCGTTAGCCGGCAGCCTCGGTGATGTCCGGCTGGAGCCAATTCTTTTCTCGGCACGGACTGCCCCCTCTCCCGCTTGCGGGAGAGGGTTGGGGAGAGGGCGCTCTTAACCCCAACACCTACGCCGCCGGCAAACCCCATTCGCGAGCAAGCTCGCTCCTACAGGCCGGCGATCAGATCACGCCGCCAACGGGAACAACCGCCTGAAGTTCGCCGTAGTCTGCTCGGCCAACACCTCGAAGCTCACCCCACGCAACACCGCCAGGTACTCGGCCACTTCGCGCACGTACTCCGGCAGGTTCGGCTTGCCGCGGTGCGGTACCGGCGCCAGGTACGGCGAGTCGGTTTCCACCAGCAGGCGGTCGGCCGGTACCTGGCGGGCCACTTCGCGCAGGGCTTCGGCGTTGCGGAAGGTGACTATGCCCGACAGCGAGATGTAGAAGCCGATGTCCAGCGCCGCCTTGGCCATTTCCCAGTCCTCGGTGAAGCAGTGCAGTACGCCGGCCTGGGGCAGCGCCGCCTCGCGCAGCAGCGCCAGGGTGTCGGCGCGGGCCTCGCGGGTGTGGACGATGACCGGCTTGCCGGTGAGCTTCGCCGCTTCCAGGTGCAGGCGGAAGGCTTGCTGCTGCAGTTCGGCGGCCTCGGGTTCGTAGTGGTAGTCCAGGCCGGTCTCGCCGATGGCCACCACGCGCGGGTGGTTCAGTTCGGCCAGCAGCCAGTCCAGGGCCGGGGCTGCGCCGGGTTCCAGGTCCAATGGGTGGACGCCCACCGAGCAGTGCACGTCGGCGTAGCGTTCGGCCAAGGCCTTGACCGCCCGGGCGTTGTCGGCGCTGACGCCGATGCACAGGAACTGCCCGACGCCCCGGGCGCGCGCGGCGTCCAGCGCAGCGTCGAGCGAGCCGCCGTGGGCGGCCAGGTCGAGGCGGTCGAGGTGGCAATGGGAATCGACGAGCATGGAAAGGCTACTCCGGAAATGACGAAGCGCCCCTTCGGGCGCCTCCTGCGTTCGACGGTACGTCTGCCGCGGATTACATGGTGTGAGTCGGCCTGTCGGACTTCAGCGCCCCGGCCAGGTAGGTCTCGATCTTGTTGCGCGCGGTGTTGTCGCCGTCGTTGAACTGCACGCCGATGCCCGCGGCGCGGTTGCCCTGGGCGCCCTTGGGGGTGATCCAGACCACCTTGCCGGCCACCGGGATCTTCTCCGGCTCGTCCATCAGGTTGAGCAGCATGAAGACCTCGTCGCCCAGCTTGTAGGTCTTGTTGGTCGGGATGAACAGCCCGCCGTTGCGGATGAACGGCATGTACGCGGCATAGAGTACGGACTTGTCCTTGATGGTCAGGGACAGGATACCGTTACGCGGTCCCAGGTTCGGTGGCAAGCTCATTGGGCTGTCCTAGCGATGATCCGATTGGCCGATTCTAGCCCGGCCCCGGCAGGCTTGCCCACTGCGCGAGCAGGGCTTCGAGAAGCAGGGCACGGTTGAGGTTGGCCTTGTTCAGGACTTTCTGCCGGTGCTCCAGCAACCAGTCCTGGATCGCCATGACCTTGGGCTGGGTGGACTTCTCCGCCAGGTACTGCAGCACCTTGCGCATGTCCGCCAGGCCCAGCCCCGCTTCGTCGCGGGTCAGCTGGTAGCGCAGGATGCCCAGCGCCCAGTCGCAGAACCAGTCGAACAGCAGCGGCAGCGGCACGGCGTTCCAGCTTTCCGCCAGTTGGCCGGGGGCGATCTGCTGCTTGAGCAGCTTCTTCACTCCCTCCACCACCAGCGCGCGCTGTTCGCGCACGCCCTGGCCGTACAGGCGCTGGGCGGTCAGCGGCGAGCCGCCGGCCAGGACCAGCAGTTCGTCGAGCGCGGCGGCGTCCTCGCCGGGCAGCACGCTGGCCAGGTAGGCGCGGCTCTGCTCGGCGCTCGGCTGCGGGCAGGCCTGCTGCACGCAGCGGCTCTTGATGGTCGGCAGCAGGCGGCTGGGCTGGTGGCTGATCAGCAGCAGCACGGTGTCGCCGGAGGGCTCCTCCAGGCTCTTGAGCAGGGCGTTGGCGGAGTTGAGGTTCATCGCCTCGGCCGGCTCCAGCAGCACCACCTTGCGCCCGCCCAGCTGCGCGGTCTGCACCACGAAGTCCACCAGTTCGCGGACCTGGTCGACGCGGATGGGCTTCTCCGGCTCTTCCGGCTCCAGCAGGAAGAAGTCCGGATGGGTGCCGGCGGCCAGCAGCTGGCAACCCTTGCACTGGCCGCAGGCGCGGCCGCCGGCCGGGTGCTGGCAGAGCAGCAGGGCCACCAGGTTGTCGGCCAGGGCGCGCTTGCCGATGCCCGCGGGGCCGTGCAGCAGGTAGGCGTGGGCATGCCGCGGGCGGCCGCTGAGCTGCTGCCAGAGCGTGGCCTGCCAGGGGTAGATCTCAGCCATGCAGGCGCTCCAGCAGGTTCGGCAGCAGGGCCTCGATGTCGGCCTGTACGCGCGCCAGCGGCTGCGCGGCGTCGAGCACCTGGTAGCGTTGCGGCTCGGCGGCGGCGCGGCGCAGGTAGGTCTGGCGCACCGCCTCGAAGAATTCGCGGCCTTCCTGCTCGAAGCGGTCCAGGCGGCCGCGGGCGGCGGCGCGGGCCAGGCCGACTTCCACCGGCAGGTCGAAGACCAGCGTCAGGTCCGGGCGCAGCTCGCCCTGGACGAAGCGTTCCAGTTCGGCGATGCGCGACTCCGGCAGGCCGCGGCCACCGCCCTGGTAGGCGTAGGTGGCGTCGGTGAAGCGGTCGCAGAGCACCACGGCGCCGCGGGCCAGGGCCGGGCGGATGACCTGGGCGAGGTGCTGGGCGCGGGCGGCGAACATCAGCAGCAGCTCGGTATCCACCGCCATCGGCTCGTCACTGGGGGCCAGCAGCAGCTCGCGGATGCGCTCGGCCAGCAGCGTGCCGCCGGGCTCGCGGGTCAGTTGCACTTCCACGCCGCGTTCGCGCAGGCGCTCGGCCAGGTACTCGCGGTTGGTGGTCTTGCCCGCGCCTTCGGGGCCTTCCAGGGTGACGAACAGGCCGCTCACTCGGCTCTCCTTCTGTCTGTGCTACTGCTGCGCCGGCAGTTGCCCGGGAGCTTCCGCCGGCGCCGGTGCGGGAATCGGCGCGGGGCTGGACCGGTAGTCCGCGCGCCGCTTCAGCTGGTATTCCTGCACCGCCTTGTTGTGGTCGTCGAGGTTGTCGGAAAACACGTGGCTGCCATCGCCACGGGCGACGAAATACAGGCTCTGGCCATCGGCCGGATTGAGCGCGGCATGGATCGCCTCGCGCCCGGGCATGGCGATCGGCGTCGGCGGCAGGCCGGCGATCACGTAGGTGTTGTAGGGGGTGGGCTCGCGCAGGTCGGCGCGGCTGATCTTGCCGCTGTAGCGCTCGCCCATGCCGTAGATCACGGTCGGGTCGGTCTGCAGCAGCATGTTCTTCTGCAGGCGGCGCACGAAGACCCCGGCGATCTGCGGGCGCTCCTGGGGCACGCCGGTTTCCTTCTCCACCAGCGATGCCATGATCAGCGCCTGGTACGGGTCCTTGTAGGGCAGGTCGCCGCTGCGGGCCTGCCACTCCTGGTCGAGGATGCGCTCCATGCGCTGGTAGGCCAGCTTGAGCAGGTCGATGTCGCGCATGCCGCGGACGTAGCGATAGGTGTCCGGGAAGAAGTGCCCCTCGGGCACGACGCCGGCCTTGCCCAGGCGCTTCATCACCTCTTCGTCGCTGAGGCCGGCCAGGGTGGCTTCCAGCTTGGGCTGGCGCGCCAGCAGTTCGCGGAATTGGTGGAAGGTCCAGCCCTCGACCAGGGTCAGGCTGTACTGCACCACGTCGCCTTCGCGCCACAGCTCCAGCAGGTCATCGCCGCTCATCCCCGGCTTGAGCCGGTATTCGCCGCTGTGCAGGGCCTGCCCGGCCAGGTTGAAGCGCCAGTACAGGCGCAGCCAGAAGGCGCCGTGCAGCACTTCCTCGTCCTGCAGGCGCGTCAGCAGCGCCCCCGGCGTGGCGCCGGAAGGGACGTCCAGCAGGCGTTCTTCGGTCAGCTGCAGCGGCTGCTGCAGGGCCCGGCGCTGCTCCCAGCCGGCCAGGCCGAGCAACAGCCCGGCCAACAGCAGGCCGCTTTCCAGCAGCACCAGCAATTTGCGCATCACAGGTCAGGAATCCAGGCGTTCGCGGAAGTGGGCTTGCAGTTTACGGGTGATCGCCCCGACCGGCCAGGCATGGGCTTCGAGTCGACGCACCGGCCAGACACCATAGAGGCTGTTGCAGAGAAAGACCTCATCGGCCTGCAACAGTTCGGCGTAGGCAACATCCCGGATCGCAGTGGGAATGCCCTGCCCCGCCGCCCATTCCAGCAGTTCGGCGCGCATGACCCCGGCCACTCCGCAGCGGCTCAGTTCGGGCGTGATCAATCGGCCGTCGCGGACCAGGAACAGGTTGCTGAATACGCCTTCGACCACGCGCCCGCCCTGGTCGCGCATCAGCCCCTCGGCGAAGGCCGGGTCGCTCCATTCGCTGCGGGCCAGCACCTGCTCCAGGCGGTTGAGGTGCTTGAGGCCGGCCAGCAACGGCTGCTCGGCCAGGCGGGTGGCGCAGGGGAAAAGAGCGATGCCCTCGTCGAAATGGGCCACCGGGTAGGCCGGCGCCGGCGAGCCGATGAGGATGCGCCGCGCCTGGGCATCGGCCGGCGCGGCATAACCGCGCAGGCCTTCGCCGCGGGTCAGCATCAGCTTGGCCACGCCCTCGCCCAGTTGCGCGGCGAAGGCCAGCAGTTCCTGCTCGACCTGGGCCAGCGACACCGGCAGGAACAAGCGCCGGATGCCCTCTTCCAGGCGCGCCAGGTGCCGCGCCAGCAGGCGTGGCCGGCCGGCGCGCACAGCGATGGTCTCGAACAGGCCATCGCCGTAGGCCAGCCCGCGATCGCGCACGGACAGGGCCTCGGCGGGCCGGCCGTCGACCCAGGCGGACATCAGCCGTTGAACCGGCGGAACACCAGGGAACCGTTGGTGCCGCCGAAGCCGAAGGAGTTGGACACCGCCACTTCGATGCTGCGCTCCTTGAGCCGGTTCGCCACCAGGTCGAGGTCGCAGCCTTCGTCCGGGTTGTCCAGGTTGATGGTCGGCGGCGCCACCTGGTCGTGCAGCGCCAGGATGCAGAAGATGGCTTCCACCGCGCCGGCGGCACCGAGCAGGTGGCCGGTCATGGACTTGGTCGAGCTCATCGACAGCTTGTAGGCGTGCTCGCCGAAGATCGACTTCACCGCGGAGATCTCGGCAATGTCGCCGGCCGGGGTGGAGGTGCCGTGGGCGTTGATGTAGTCGACCTGCTCCGGGTTCAGGCCGGCGTCGCGCAGGGCGTTCTTCATGCAACGGGCAGCGCCGGCGCCATCTTCCGGCGGCGCGGTCATGTGGAAGGCGTCGCCGCTCATGCCGAAGCCTACCAGCTCGGCGTAGATGCGCGCGCCGCGGGCCTTGGCGTGCTCCAGCTCTTCCAGCACCACGGCGCCGGCGCCGTCGGAGAGCACGAAGCCGTCGCGATCCCTGTCCCACGGACGGCTGGCCCTGGCCGGCTCGTCGTTGCGGGTGGACAGCGCGCGGGCGGCGCCGAAACCGCCGATGCCCAGGCCGCAGGTGGCCATTTCCGAACCGCCGGCGACCATCACGTCAGCCTCGCCGTAGGCGATGTTGCGCGCGGCCATGCCGATGTTGTGGGTGCCGGTGGTGCAGGCGGTGGTGATGGCGTAGTTGGGGCCCTGCAGACCGAGGTTGATCGACAGGAACCCGGAAACCATGTTGATGACCGAGCCGGGCACGAAGAACGGCGAAATGCGCCGCGGCCCCTGCTCGAACAGAGAACGGCAGGTGTTCTCGATGTTGGTCAGGCCGCCGATGCCCGAGCCGATGGCGACGCCGATGCGCTCGCGGTTGGCGTCGGTGACTTCCAGACCGGAATCGCGCACCGCCTGGTAGCTGGCGGCCAGGCCGTACTGGATGAACAGGTCGAGTTTGCGGGCTTCCTTGGCGGACATGTACTGCTCGACGTCGAACCCCCTCACCGAACCGCCGAAGCGGGTGGAAAAGGCGGAAAGGTCCATGTGCTCGATCGGGGCGATACCGCTGCGGCCGGCCAGGATACCCTGCCAGGAACTCGGCACGTCCACGCCCAGCGGCGAGAGCATACCCATGCCAGTGATGACGACGCGTCTGCGCGACACTACGACTTCCTCATTTTGCGAATACACGGCATAGGCGCCGGACCGCGACCAGGGCTGTCCAGCGCCATGCTAAAGAAAAGCCGCACGCCTTTGCAGGCCGTGCGGCTTCTTCCGTCGGAAACGGCTACTTATTGCTGGTGGGCAACGATGTAGTCGATGGCTTCCTGCACGGTGGTGATCTTTTCGGCTTGCTCGTCGGGGATTTCGGTCTCGAATTCCTCTTCCAGAGCCATCACCAGCTCAACGGTGTCAAGGGAGTCCGCGCCCAGGTCTTCGACGAAGGAAGCGCTGTTGGTGACTTCTTCTTCCTTAACGCCGAGTTGCTCAGCAACGATCTTCTTGACGCGTTCTTCGATGGTGCTCATACCTTGTTTTCACTCCTATGGACAATCCGTACAGCTGGGCTGCGGGTAAGTGTATAGAAAGGGTTTTCTGCATTTCAAGCTGAACGCCGACGCCCCTTCGCGACCACCACGATGTTCTGTCTATAACCCAGTTGCATCTATATAACGGATTTTAGACAGCGCATATGACACATCCGCGAAGAGTAAGGTCACATTCAGCTCATGTACATTCCGCCATTCACCGGTACCGTGGCGCCGGTCACATAGGCGGCACCATCGGAGGCGAGGAATCCTACCACCTTGGCGATCTCTTCGGCTTGGCCGAGACGCCCGAGCGGAATCTGGCCGAGCAGCGCTTCGCGCTGGGCTTCGGGCAGCTCGCGGGTCATGTCGGTGTCGATGAAGCCCGGGGCCACCGCGTTGACGGTGATGGCACGGGAGCCCACTTCGCGCGCCAGGGCGCGGGTGAAGCCCTCTAGGCCGGCCTTCGCCGCGGCATAGTTGGTCTGCCCGGCATTGCCCATGGCGCCGACCACCGAGCCGATGTTGATGATGCGACCCCAGCGAGCCTTGGTCATGCCGCGCAGCACGGCTTTCGACAGACGGTAGAGGCTGTTGAGGTTGGTGTTGACCACGTCGAACCACTCGTCGTCCTTCATCCGCATCAGCAGGTTGTCGCGGGTGATGCCGGCGTTGTTGACCACGATCAGCGGCTGGCCGAGGTGCTGCTGGATGTGTTCGAGGGTGGAGGCGACGGATTCGTCGCTGGAAACGTCCAGGACCAGGCCGGCGCCTTCGATGCCGTTGGCCTTGAGGTATTCGGCGATTTTCTCGGCGCCCGAGGCGCTGGTGGCGGTGCCGATGACGATGGCGCCCAGGCGGCCCAGTTCCAGGGCGATGGCCTGGCCGATGCCGCGGCTCGCACCGGTGACCAGGGCAACCTTACCTTGCAGACTCATGCTCTTATCTCCTATTCAAGCCAGAGCCGCACGAGCCGCCGCGAAGGCGTCCGCCGAATCCAGATTGTGGGTGTTCACGCCCTTGGCGCAACGCTTGTTCAGGCCGGCCAGGACCTTGCCAGGGCCGCACTCTACCAGATCGCTCACGCCCTTGGCGGCGAGCAGTTGCACGGTCTCGACCCAGCGCACCGGGCTGTACAGCTGCGCCAGAAGGTCACGCTTGAGGGTGTCGAGGTCCGCCGGCACCTGGGCGCTGACGTTCTGCACCAGGGCGATCTGCGGAGCCTGCCAGGCGATGGCTTCCACCGCTTCGGCGAAGCGCTCGGCGGCCGGACGCATCAGCGCGCAGTGCGACGGCACGCTGACCGGCAGCGCCACGGCGCGCTTGGCGCCGCGCGCCTTGCAGGCCTCGATGGCACGCTCGACCGCGGCGGCGGCACCGGCGATCACCACCTGGCCGGGAGCGTTGAAGTTGACGGCGCTGACCACCTCACCCTGCGCGGCTTCGGCGCAGGCGGCCAGCACGTCGGCGTCTTCCAGGCCGAGGATCGCGGCCATGCCGCCGGTACCGGCGGGCACCGCTTCCTGCATCAATTGGCCGCGGCGCTCGACCAGTTTCACCGCCTCGGCGAAGCCCAGGCTGCCGGCGGCGACCAGGGCCGAGTACTCGCCCAGGCTGTGGCCGGCGACGTAGGCCGGCGCGGCGCCGCCCTCGGCCTGCCACAGGCGCCACAGGGCGATGGAGGCGGTGAGGATGGCGGGCTGGGTCTTGTCGGTCTGGTTCAGGCGCTCTTCCGGGCCTTCCTGCACCAGCGCCCAGAGGTCGTAGCCCAGGGCCGACGAGGCTTCGGCGAAGGTGTCACGCACCAGTGCGTGCTGCGCGCCCAGCTCGGCCAGCATGCCGAGGGATTGCGAGCCCTGGCCGGGGAAAACGAATGCGAGGGATGCGGACATTGCAACGGGTCCCTTGTGTCTGTTTCGTCGAAGGGTAACGCCAGCAGCAGCCTGGCGCATGGAACTGACAGTTGGATGACGGCCTCGACCGCGCGGTCACATTGCCAGGGCGAGCACTTCATCTCGCTGGGCAGCCTTGCGAGCGCGGTGCGCAAGCATACTTCCATTACCGCCAGAAATCTCTATTTCCTTTCTATTCAGTTACTTAGAGAAGGCTCTCGAGCCGCCCATGGAGCCGCTGCGGCAGGTTCTCGCGGATTTCCGCCAGGGCCCGGCGCAGAGCGCTCTGGATGCCCTCCTCGGCCGCGCTGCCGTGGCTCTTCACCACGATGCCCTGCAGCCCCAGGAAGCTCGCGCCGTTGTGCCGGGCCGGCGTCAGGTCGCTGCGCAGGCGGCGCAGCAGCGGCATGGCCACCAGGCCAATGGCCTTGGCCGACAGGCTGGACGCGAACAGTTGCTCCAGGCGGCTGACCACCATGGCCGCCAGCCCCTCGCTGGCTTTCAGCAGGATGTTGCCGACGAAGCCGTCGCACACCACCACGTCGGCCAGGCCACGGTACAGGCCGTCGCCTTCTATGTAGCCGATGTAGTTGATGCCGCGGGCCTGCTCTAGCAGGGTCGAGGCCAGCTTGACCTGCTGGTTGCCCTTGATTTCCTCGGTGCCGACGTTGAGCAGCGCCACCCTCGGGTTGGCCTTGCCCAGCGCCTCGGCCGCCACCGCGCCCATCACGGCGAACTGGTAGAGGTGCTCGGCACTGCAATCGACGTTCGCCCCCAGGTCCAGCAGATGGCAATGCCCGGTCTGGGTCGGCACGGCGGTGACCATGGCCGGCCGGTCGATGCCCGGCAGGGTCTTGAGCAGATAGCGCGACAGGGCCATCAGCGCGCCGGTATTGCCGGCACTGACGCAGGCATGGGCCGTACCGTCGCGGACCAGTTCCAGGGCAACGCGCATGGAGGAGTCGGGCTTGCTGCGCAGGGCCTGGGACGGGCGTTCGTCCATGCCGATGACTTCGCTGGCGTGCTGGATGTGCAGGCGCGGGCGGTCGACCGCGGGAACGCGGGCGCAGAGTTCTTCGAGAAGGGGAGCCTGGCCGACGAGGACCAGTTGCAGAGCGGGGTGCTGGGCCAGGAAGGAAATGCTGGCCGGAACAATGCAGTGGGGACCGAAGTCCCCACCCATTGCATCAATCGCGATGATTGGTGCGGACAAGGATTACTCGTCAGAGCCCTTGTCTACGACCTTGCGGCCGCGATAGAAGCCGTCCGGGGAGACGTGGTGGCGCAGGTGGACTTCACCGGTGCTCTTTTCCACGGACAGAGCGTTCGCATCGAGCGCATCGTGGGAACGACGCATGTCACGAGCGGAACGGGATTTTTTGTTCTGCTGAACAGCCATGATTGATTAACTCCTAAACGTTTGGGTCACGCTTCAACTGCGCCAGTACGCTGAACGGGTTGGGACGTTCTTCCACGTTCTCGCTCGGCTCGGGCGCTGCTGCAAATCCCGCCGGATGCTGGCATTCTTCAGGGTCATGGGCCGGAACGATGGGCAAGGCGAGCAACAGCTCGTCCTCGACCAGAGGCGGCAGGTCGAGGGGTTCCTCCCCCACTTCCAGCGCATCGTACCCCTTCGGCAGCCCTTCGGCAGACTGGCCTTCCCAGAGGATGGCGAAGTCGGACTCGCTGGTGACCTGGAAGGTCGCCGGCTCGAGGCAGCGTTGGCATACCATGCTCACCTGCGCGTCGACTTCGACATGCATGACCGCCAGCTTCTGCTCGTCGCGGTGGAAGAAGAACTTCGCCCGGACGTTGCCTTCGCTGCTGGTCAGCTGTTCGCAAACCCGCGGCATACTGGCGAGCGGCAGCACACCCTCGAGGGTGGCTTCGCGCTCTACCAATTTGCGCGGATCGACGTGAGGTGGTATCGGCCCATTCAACATAAGCGCGCCATTATAGGGATGCACCCGCCTCTGTCAAAGGAAATTAGGCATAAACCGCTGTATGGACAGCCTTTTCGCTAGAATCGCGGACTTCGCCCAGGAGACTCCCGATGCGCCCACTGATTCTCGCCTCAAGCTCGCCCTACCGCCGCGAATTGCTGCAACGCCTGCGCCTGCCCTTCGAATGCGCAAGCCCGGATATAGATGAAAGCCCGCTGCCCGGCGAAAGCGCCGAACAACTGGTGCGCCGCCTCGCCGAAGCCAAGGCGCGGGCGCTGGCGGCGCGCTTTCCCGAGCACCTGATCATCGGCTCGGACCAGGCCGCCGTCCAGGGCCAGGCGATCCTCGGCAAGCCGCACACCCTGGAGCGGGCCATGGAGCAACTCAAGGCCTCCAGCGGCAGCAGCGTCAGCTTCCTCACCGGCCTGGCCCTGCTGGACAGCGCCAGCGGCCGCTGCCAGGTGGATTGCATCCCCTTCCGCGTGCACTTCCGCGAACTGGACGAGGCGCGCATCCGCCGCTACCTGGAAGCCGAACGCCCCTTCGATTGCGCCGGCAGCTTCAAGGCCGAGGGCCTGGGCGTTAGCCTGTTCCGCGCGACCGAGGGCGAGGATGGCACCAGCCTGGTCGGCCTGCCGCTGATTCGCCTGGTGGACATGCTGCTGGCGGAAGGCGTGCAGATTCCCTGAGCATCGCGGACGGAGTCCGCCCCCCCCCCCTACAATCGGCCCCCTTCCGGAACATGTAGGAGCGCGCCCTGCGCGCGAATCGCGGGCAGGGCCCGCTCCTACAGGGGAATGGCATGGGCGGGCGGTGTAGGAGCGGAGGTCGACAAGGCCCGCCCGGAAACGAAAAAGCCGCTGCCTCTATATATAAAGGCAGCGGCTCGTTTCGAACACCAGGGCCTCAGCGCAGCGCCGGCCCCTGCCAGCCCATCCACAGCGCCAGGCGCTCGGCGACGCTGGCGCCGATCTTCTTGGCGAAGCGGTCGAACGGCGTTTCCTGCACGGTGTAGTCGACGATTTCCTTTTCCTTGATCACATCGCGCGCCACGTAGCTGGTACTGCCCAGGCCATCGATCAGGCCGAGCTGCAGCGCCTGCTCGCCGGACCAGATCAGCCCGGAGAACAGCTCGGGGTGGTCCTTGTCCTTCAGGCGATCGCCGCGCCCTTTCTTCACGCTGTCGATGAACTGCTTGTGGGTGGTGTCCAGCACGCCTTGCCAGAACTGCGTCTCTTCGGCCTTGGGCGGCTGGAAGGGATCGAGGAAGGCCTTGTGCTCGCCGGAGGTGTAGACGCGGCGATCGACGCCGAGCTTCTCCATGGTGCCGACGAAGCCGAAGGTGGCGGCGGTGACGCCGATGGAGCCGACCAGGCTGGCCTTGTCGGCGTAGATTTCATCGGCGGCGCTGGCGATGTAGTAGGCGCCGGACGCCCCCAGGTCGCTGATCACCGCGTAGACCTTCACGTCCGGATGCAGGCCGCGCTGGCGCTTGATCTCGTCATATATATAGCCGGACTGCACCGGACTGCCGCCCGGGCTGTTGATGCGCAGGACGATGCCCTTGGTGCCGCTGTCCTCGAAGGCCGCCTTCAGCGCCCCGACGACGTTGTCGGCGCTGGCCGGCTCGTCGTCGGCGATCATGCCCTTCACCTCGATCAGCGCGGTATGGCTGCCGCTGCGCGAGGCGGACTTGGACAGACCGCTCAACGGGGTGAACAGCGCCAGGGCGCCGAACAGGTAGATGAAGGTCAGCAGCTTGAAGAAGATACCCCAACGACGGGCCCGGCGCTGTTCCTGCACGCCCGCCAGCACTGCCTTCTCCAGCAGCTTCCAGCTCTTCGCGTCTTCCTTGCCGGGCTCCTCGGCCTTCCACTCATCCGACATGCTCGTTCACCTCGATCCGTAGGTCCTGCGCCCGGCCATCCAGCCAGGCGCGCAATTCGTTGAAATGCCCGATCTCCAGGCGCGGGCCGTATTCGCGCAGCACGGACAGCGGCTGCGCCCCGTAGGACACCGCCACCGAATCCATGCCCGCCCGGCGCGCCATCTCCAGGTCGAAGGGCGCATCCCCGACCATCAGCGCGCGGCCCGGCTCGACCCGGCAATGCGCAAGGATTTCATGCAGCATGCGCGGATCGGGCTTGCTCGCCGACTCGTCGGCGGCGCGGGTGATGTCGAAGAAGCCTTCCCAGCCCTGCCCCTTCAGCACCCGGTCCAGGCCGCGGCGGCTCTTGCCGGTGGCGACCGCCAGACGGTAGCCGGACTGGCGGAAATGCTCCAGCGCATCGGCTACGCCAGGGAACAAAGGAGAAGGTTCGACCTCCAGCATCAGATAATGCTCGGCGTAATCGCCACGAAAGACTGTCAGCGCCGCCTCATCGTCGACTTCCGGGTACAGCGTCTGGATCGCCTCCGGCAGCCCCAGGCCGATGATGCCTTTTATGGCTTCGTCGCTGCGCCGCGGCAGGCCGGAACGCTCGGCCGCCACCCGCATCGACTCGACGATGCGGCCGACGGAATCGACCAGAGTGCCGTCCCAGTCGAAGACCAGCAGCGCGTAATCAGGCATCCAGGCGCTCCAGGGTGCTG
This sequence comes from Pseudomonas citronellolis, assembly GCF_001586155.1. Lineage (NCBI taxonomy): Bacteria > Pseudomonadati > Pseudomonadota > Gammaproteobacteria > Pseudomonadales > Pseudomonadaceae > Pseudomonas > Pseudomonas citronellolis. The sequence continues at coordinate 2,122,288 of NZ_CP014158.1, read as the reverse complement.
CGCCAGATGTCGTCCACCTCGGCCTCCAGCTCCAGGGTGGAGCCGTCGGGCATGGGCACGCGCAGCTGCGCGGAATGCAGGAACAGGCGCTTGCCGCCCAGCTCGCGGATCTCGCGGGAGAATTCGTCGTCGCCGTACTTGGCGTCGCCGGCGATGGAATGCCCGGCGTGCTTGGCATGCACGCGAATCTGATGGGTGCGCCCGGTGATCGGCCGCGCCTCCACCAGGGTGGCGAAATCGCCGAAGCGGCGCAGCACCTTGAACTCGGTGAGCGCGTCCTTGCCTTCGACGTTGACCTCCACCATGCGCTCGCCGGAGCGCAGATTGTTCTTCAGCAACGGCGCGCGAATCTGCTTCTTCGCCGCCGGCCAACTGCCGCGCACCAGTGCATGGTAGCGCTTGTCCACCACGTGCTCGTTGCGCAGCGCGTCGTGCAGGTGGCGCAGCATGCTGCGCTTCTTGGCGATCATCAGCAGGCCGGAAGTGTCGCGGTCCAGACGGTGCACCAGCTCCAGATCCTTGGCCTCCGGGCGCAGCTGGCGGAAGGCCTCGATCACGCCATAGCTGAGGCCGCTGCCGCCGTGCACGGCGATGCCGGCGGGCTTGTTGATCACGATCAGCGCCTTGTCTTCGTAGACGATGGCGGCCTCCAGGCGTTCGAGCAGCCCCTGGGCCAGCGGCGCCGGCTCGTCGCGCTCGGCCAGGCGCAGCGGCGGCACACGCACCACGTCCCCGGCCTGCAGCTTGTACTCGGGCTTGATCCGCCCCTTGTTCACCCGCACCTCGCCCTTGCGCAGGATGCGATAGATCAAGGTCTTGGGTACGCCTTTGAGCTGAGTTCTGAGGAAATTGTCGATGCGCTGGCCGGCATATTCCGGCGCGACTTCAAGCAGCTGGACGCCGGAAGTCGGAGGGGTGGAAGTCGTCATCCACCCATCATAGCAATTTTTCATTCAATTGAAGCACTTAATCATTGCTGCTATATTCGGGAGGCCGCCAAAAGTGGCCGGGCCCGCGGATGTCAGCGAAATCGCCATCCCCGCTGCCTGCAAGCACATTGAACGGACGTGAGGCAGTCCTGCGAAGCGTTGCCGTGGCGGACCCATGAATCCCTCGCCGCAACGATTCGGAACCCGAGCCTTGAGACATGACGCACGGCTGCCTCGGTAGCCGTGAAAAGCCAACCCGCTCCCGGATTCTGCGAGCGGCACCCGCTTCTTCAATAGGAAACGTGCAGGGTGGAGATGCACAACTGTCGGACCGCGTAGCTGGCATAGCCTTGTTTCAGACGCACTCTTTCGTCCGCCTCCGACAGCTGATTCCTCCTCCTGTTGATTGCTTGTTCGCAGGACAAGCAGGAGACGTAGTCGCGACCCGGCCCGTTGCTGGCCGGACGTCGCTGGACACGGGAATGGTCCGCCGTTCCTGAGTACGCGCCTGAGCACCGACCGTGAGAGTCGTGGGTGCCGATTGCCGTTTCCGGTGGCCCCGGAAACCATTGGTACTACATGAAAAGAATGCTGATCAACGCAACTCAACCCGAAGAGTTGCGTGTAGCGCTGGTAGATGGCCAGCGTCTGTTCGACCTGGACATCGAGTCCGGCGCGCGCGAACAGAAGAAGGCCAACATCTACAAGGGCCGCATCACCCGCGTCGAGCCCAGCCTGGAAGCCGCCTTCGTCGACTTCGGCGCCGAGCGCCACGGCTTCCTCCCCCTCAAGGAAATTTCCCGCGAGTACTTCAAGAAGAACCCCGAAGGGCGCATCAACATCAAGGATGTGCTCAGCGAAGGCCAGGAAGTCATCGTCCAGGTCGAGAAGGAAGAACGCGGCAACAAGGGCGCGGCCCTGACCACCTTCATCAGCCTGGCCGGCCGCTACCTGGTGCTGATGCCGAACAACCCCCGCGCCGGCGGCATCTCCCGCCGCATCGAGGGCGAAGAGCGCAACGAACTGCGCGAAGCCCTGAACGGCCTGAACGCCCCCGCCGACATGGGCCTGATCGTCCGCACCGCGGGCCTGGGCCGCAGCTCCGAAGAGCTGCAATGGGACCTGGACTACCTGCTGCAACTGTGGGGCGCCATCAAGGAAGCCTCCGGCGAGCGCGGCGCGCCCTTCCTGATCTACCAGGAAAGCAACGTCATCATCCGCGCCATCCGCGACTACCTGCGCCAGGACATCGGCGAAGTGCTGATCGACAGCATCGACGCCCAGGAAGAAGCCCTGAACTTCATCCGCCAGGTGATGCCGCAGTACGCCAGCAAGGTCAAGCTGTACCAGGACAGCGTTCCGCTGTTCAACCGCTTCCAGATCGAGAGCCAGATCGAGACCGCCTTCCAGCGCGAAGTGAAGCTGCCCTCCGGCGGCTCCATCGTCATCGACCCGACCGAGGCCCTGGTCTCCATCGACATCAACTCGGCGCGCGCCACCAAGGGCGGCGACATCGAGGAAACCGCCCTGCAGACCAACCTGGAAGCGGCCGAGGAAATCGCCCGCCAGCTGCGCCTGCGCGACATCGGCGGCCTGATCGTCATCGACTTCATCGACATGACCCCGGCGAAGAACCAGCGCGCCGTGGAAGAGCGCGTGCGCGAAGCCCTCGAGGCCGACCGCGCGCGCGTGCAGGTCGGGCGCATCTCGCGCTTCGGCCTGCTGGAGATGTCCCGCCAGCGCCTGCGTCCGTCCCTCGGCGAGACCAGCGGCATCGTCTGCCCGCGTTGCAACGGCCAGGGCATCATCCGCGACGTGGAATCCCTGTCGCTGGCCATCCTGCGCCTGATCGAGGAAGAAGCGCTGAAGGACCGCACCGCGGAAGTCCGCGCCCGCGTGCCCTTCCAGGTCGCCGCCTTCCTGCTCAACGAGAAGCGCAACGCCATCACCAAGATCGAGCTGCGCACCCGCGCGCGCATCTTCATCCTGCCGGACGAGCACCTGGAAACCCCGCACTTCGAAGTGCAGCGCCTGCGTGACGACAACCCGGACCTGCTGGTCGGCCACACCAGCTACGAGATGGCCCAGGTCGAGCACGAGGAAGTCCAGCCGGTCAGCGCCACCCGCACCCTGGTACGCCAGGAAGCCGCGGTGAAGACCGTCTCCCCGCAGACTCCCGCCCCGCAGCAGGCCGAACAGGCCGCCGCTCCGCAACCGGTGGAAGCCGCCAAGCCGATGCCGCAGCCGAGCCTGTTCCAGGGCCTGGTCAAGTCGCTGGTGAGCCTGTTCGCCGGCAAGGAAGAAGAAGCCAAGCCGGCCGTCAGCGCGGAAAAACCCGCCAGCGAGCGCAGTTCGACGCCGGAGGAGCGCCGCAACGGCCGTCAGCAGAACCGTCGCCGTGACGGCGGCCGTCGCGACGACGAGCGCAAGCCCCGCGAGGAGCGTGGCGAGCGCAACGAGCGCCGTCGTGAAGAGCGCGCCGAGCGCCCGGCCCGCGAAGAACGCCAGCCCCGCGAAGAACGCGCCGAACGCCAGCCGCGCGAGGAGCGTCAACCGCGCGAAGAGCGTGCCGAGCGTCAGCCGCGCGAGGAACGTCAGCCGCGTGAAGAGCGCGCCGAGCGTCAGCCCCGCGAGGAACGTCAGCCGCGCGAAGAGCGTGCCGAGCGCCAACCGCGTGAAGAGCGTGCCGAGCGTCAACCCCGCGAGGAACGCCAGCCGCGTGAAGAGCGCGCCGAGCGCCAGCCCCGCGAGGAGCGCCAACCGCGTGAAGAACGTGCCGAGCGCCAGCCGGGTGAAGAGCGTCAGCCCCGTGAGGAACGCCAGCCGCGCGAAGAGCGTGGTGAGCGTCGCGAACGTGGCGAACGCCAGCCCCGCGAGGAGCGCCAGGCCCGCGAAGCCGCGCTGGAAGCCGAAGAGCCGAACAACGAGGAACTGCTGGAGCAGGACGACCAGGAAGGCAGCGATGACGATCGTCCGCGCCGCCGCTCCCGTGGCCAGCGCCGCCGCAGCAACCGCCGCGAGCGTCAGCGCGAAGTCGGCGTGGAAGGCCCGGAGGCCGGTGAGCAGCCGCAAGGCAGCGAGTCGCCGTCCGCCCCGGCCCTGGCCGCAACCGGCGTTGCCGCGGTAGCCGTGGTCGCCGAGCAGGTCGTCGAAGCCGCCAGCGAGCAAACCGCCGAGCCGGCCGCTGCCGTCGAAGCCGGCGCCGACACCGTCGTGGTCACCGAGACCCGCGAGGAAAGCGCCGGCGAGCAGATCGTCGAGTTCAGCCTGCAGCCGAGCGAATCCGCCCCGGCCGCCGCCGAATCGGTCGAGCAGCCTGCTGCGCAAGCCGTGGTCGAAGCCGCTCCGGTCGTCGAGACCGCTCACGTCGAACCCCAGGTGGTCGAAACGGTCGCCCAGGCCGAGCCTGCTGTTGCCGCGCCGAGCCAGGACGAAGCCCAGCCGGCAGCCAACGCCACCGGCCGCGCCCTGAACGACCCGCGCGAGCGTCGTCGCCTGCAGCGCGAAGCCGAGCGCCTGGCCCGTGAAGCCGCGGAAGCCGCCGCTGCCGCCCCGGCCGTAGTGGAAACCGCCGGGGTCGAACAGGCCGCCGAGGTGGAAGCCATCGCCGAGCAGCAAGTCGAGGCCGCGGAAGAAAGCGTCGTAGAAGCGGCCCAGGAGACTGTCGAAGCGTCTGCCACCACCGAAGCCGCCGAAGCACCCGCTGCCGAAGCTGCCGAAGCTGCCGAAGCTGCCGAAGCTGCCGAAGGCGAGCAGGCCATCCAGGCCGTCGAGGAGCAAGTCGAAGCCGACAAGGCCGAGCAGCACCGCGAAGAAGTGGAAAAGCACCACGGCTGATCGCCCGCGTGCTGAAAAAGGGGATGCCTAGGCATCCCCTTTTTTTATGGCTCCTGGGTTGCGTGGGGTAGATCGCCATGCCTCACGACAACAACTGTAGGAGCGGGCCCTGCGCGCGATATCGCGCGCAGGGCGCGCTCCTACAGGGGAATGGAGTGGTGGGGCAGTGTAGGATCTCATCCGCGAATCGCGCCGGGATGTCCGGCTATCGCGGACAAGGTCCGCTCCTACCCCCATACCGGTGGGCACGGCTCGCTCCTACGAAAAGCAGCACGGACAAAAAAAGGCGCTTGCCGGCAACGGCAAGCGCCTTTTTCCAAGCCCGCACACCTCAGTAGAGGTTGGGCTCCATCTCCAGCTCCACGCCGAAGCGCTGGCGGATGTCCTCGCGGATACGCTCGGCCAGCGCCTGGATCTGCGCCCCGCTGGCGCCGCCGTAGTTGACCAGCACCAGCGCCTGCTGGGCATGCACGCCAGCGGCGCCGTCGCGGAAGCCCTTCCAGCCGGCCTTGTCGATCAGCCAGCCGGCGGCCAGCTTGACCTGGCCGTCGGCCTGGGGATAGGCCACCAGGTCCGGGTATTCGCCACGCAGGCGCTCAGCCACGACGGCGGATACCAGCGGGTTCTTGAAGAAGCTGCCGGCATTGCCCAGCACGGCCGGGTCGGGCAGCTTCTCGAGGCGGATGGCGCAGATCACCCGCGCCACGTCGGCGGGGCCAGGAGCGTCTATGCCCTCCTCCACCAGGCGCTGGCGCACCGGACCATAGTCCAGATGCAGGCTGGCCCGGCGCGCGAGCTTCAGGCGCACGCGCAGGATCACCCAGCGCCCCGGCTCGCGCTTGAACAGGCTCTCGCGGTAGGCGAAGGCGCAATCGTCCAGGTGGAATTCGCGCAGGCCGCCGCTGTGGCGGTCCAGCGCCACCAGGCTGTCGAACACGTCCTTCAGCTCCACGCCGTAGGCGCCGATGTTCTGCATGGGCGCGGCGCCGACGGTGCCGGGGATCAGGCTGAGGTTCTCCAGGCCGGCGAAGCCCTGCTCCAGGCTCCAACGCACCAGGTCGTCCCAGACCTCGCCGGCCTCGGCTTCGATACGCACCCGATCGCCGTCGTCTTCGAGGATGCGCACGCCACGGCTGGCCATGCGCAATACCAGGGCCTCGACGTCGCGGGTCAGCAGCAGGTTGCTGCCACCGCCGAGCACCAGCAGCGGCAGGTCGCGCTCCACCGCCAGGGCGAGGCCCTGCATCACTTCCTGGTCGTCGCGAGCCTCGGCGAACAGTCGCGCCCGCGCTTCGATGCCGAAGGTATTGAAGGCTTTCAGGGAAACGTCTTTCTGCAGAACCAGGCTCACAGGCGCCCCTTCACTTCCAGCAGCAGGGCGTCGCAGGCCAGCTCGATCAGGTCCAGCACCTGCTCGAAACCGGCCTCGCCGCCGTAATAGGGATCGGGCACCTCGTCCAGCGCGCCGGCGTAGCGGCGCAGGAACAGGTCCAGTTCGGCCGGGCCGGCGCCCCGTCCCAGGCGTTCGAGATGAGCCAGGTTGCTCAGGTCCATGGCCAGGATCAGGTCGAAGTCGGCGAAATCGGCAGCGCTCACCTGGCGCGCGCGCAGCGCCGACAGGTCATAGCCACGGCGCATGGCAGCGACGCGAGTGCGGGCGTCCGGCGCCTTGCCCACGTGCCAGTCGCCGGTGCCGGCGGAATCGACGGTCACCCGCGCCTCCAGCCCGGCCTCGCGCAGCTTGTGGCGGAACACGCCCTCGGCGGTGGGCGAACGGCAGATGTTGCCCAGGCAGACGAAGAGAACCCGCATCAGCCCCCCAGGATGCGCCTGACGCGCTCCAGGTCCTCGGCGGTGTCCACCCCGGCCTGCGGCGCCTCCAGGGCGTCGGCGACGTGGATGCGCACGCCGTGCCAGAGCGCCCGCAGCTGCTCCAGGCACTCGGTGTCTTCCAGCCAGCACGGGCCCCAGGCGACGAAGTCGCGGAGGAAGCGCGCGCGGTAGGCGTAGATGCCGATGTGGCGGCGGTAGGGCACGCCCTGCGGCAGGCCGTCCGGCTCCTTAGCGAAGGCGTCGCGGGCCCAGGGCAGCGGCGCGCGGCTGAAGGTCAGCGCCAGGCCGTTGAGGTCGGTCACCACCTTCACCACGTTCGGGTTGAACAGCGCGGCCAGCTCGTGGATCGGCTCGGCCAGGGTGGCGATGCCGGCTTCCGGGTGGGCCGCCAGGTTGGCGGCCACCTGGTCGATGATGGCCGGCGGGATCAGCGGCTCGTCGCCCTGCACGTTGACCACGATGGCGTCGTCGGCCAGGCCCAGGGCATCGGCCACCTCGGCCAGGCGGTCGGTGCCGGAGTTGTGGTCGACGCGGGTCAGCAGCGCCTCGGCGCCGAAGACGTTGGCAGCCTCGAGGATGTGCGCATCGTCGGTGGCGATCACCACGCGAGATGCGGCGCTCTTGCGCGCCTGCTCCCAGACGTGCTGGACCATGGGCTTGCCGCAGATGTCCTGCAGCGGCTTGCCGGGCAGGCGGGTGGAGGCGAAGCGGGCCGGGATGACGACGGTGAAGGCTTGGCTCATCGCTGCGTCTCGGTCACTTGTCCAGGCGCTCGTCGACGTTCAGGGTGCGGGCCTCGCCCTCGAGCATCACCGGGATGCCGTCGCGCACCGGGTAGGCCAGGCCGTCGGCCTTGCAGATCAGTTCGGACTTGTCGTCGGTGAGCTTCAGCGGCCCCTTGCACAGCGGGCAGGCGAGGATGTCGAGGAGTTTCGGGTCCATGGCGGAATCCTTGGAAAGCAATGGGTGGCGGCGCCACCCGTCAGCGCGCGATCAGACGCTCGAGCCGGGCGTCGAACCAGGCGACGAAGGCCGGGGATGGCTGCGCGTCGACCGCGAGGTACCACCAGTCGGCGGCGGCGAAGGCCCGGCATTTCACCGCATCCTTCTCGGTCATCAGCAAGGGCAGCGGCGGGCTGAATTGCAGCTGCTCGGCGCTGTAGGCCGCGTGGTCCGGGAAGGCGTGCGGAACAGGCCGCCAGTGTAGCGCCTCGAGCGTCGCGAAGAAACGCCGGGGGTTGCCGATGCCGGCCAGGGCGTGGACCTGCTGGCCCGGCGGGAAGTGCGTCAGGTCGCGGCGCTCGCCGCTGCGCAGGTTGACCAGTGCGCTCGGCCGCAGGACGAAGGAAAAGGCCCCGGCCGGATCGCTGCTGGCGCCGTTGTAGAGCACCGCGTCCACCGACTCCAGGCGTTCGGCCGGCTCGCGCAGGGGGCCGGCCGGCAGGCAGCGGCGGTTGCCCAGGCCGCGCGCGGCGTCGATCAGCACCAGCTCCAGGTCGCGGGCCAGGCGGTAGTGCTGCAGGCCGTCGTCGCAGAGGATCAGGTCCACCGGTTCCTCGGCCAGCAGCGCGCGCACCGCGGCCGGGCGGTCCGGGTCGATGACCAGGGGCACGCCGCAGCGCTGGACGATCATCAGCGGCTCGTCGCCGGCCTGCGCCGCATTCTGTTCGGCGCGCACCCGCCAGGGCAGGCTCGGCGGCTTGGCGCCATAGCCGCGGCTGACCACGCCGACCTTGAGGCCGCGGGCGCGGCAGTGCTCGATCAGCCAGAGGATCATCGGCGTCTTGCCGGTGCCGCCGACGGTGACGTTGCCGACCACGACGACCGGCACCGGCGCGCGGAAGGCCTGGCGGCGGCCTTCCAGGTAGTCGGCACGCTTGCGCAGGGCGACGCGCCGGTACAGCGCCTCCAGCGGGCGCAGCAGGCCGAGGGCCGGGTGGCCCTGGTACCAGGCCTGCAGCAGGCGCTCGGAAAACGCCATCAGGGCTTGGCCGCCGGCTGCGCCTCGACGGTGGTGATGCGCAGGTGGCTGAAGCCGAGCTTGCCGGCGGCGTCCATGGCGGTGACCACTGACTGGTGGGTGGCCTTGCCGTCGGCGGTGATCACCAGCGGCAGGCTGCTGTCGCCGGCGGATTCCTTCTGCATCGCCGCCATCAGGGTGGCGATGTCGCCGTTGACCAGAGTCTGGCCGTTCAGCGCGTAGTGGCCGGCGGCGTCGATGTCCAGTTCCAGCGGCTTGATGTCGGTGGCTTCCGGCGGCGTGCCGCTGACCGCCTCGGGCAGCTCGACCTTCAGCTGCGTCGGCCGGCTGAAGGTGGTGGTGACCACGAAGAACAGCAGCAGGACGAAGATCACGTCGATCAGCGACGCCAGGTTGATGAACACGTCATCGCGGGCGGCGCTGCCGTTTCTGCGGCGGAATTTCACGCTTTGCCATCCTCGGAGAGGTCGACCTCGCGGTCGCCCTGGACCATTTCCACCAGCTTGATCGCTTCCTGCTCCATGGCCACCACCAGCTCATCGACGCGACGCAGCAGGTAGCGATGGAAGAACACGGCCGGGATGGCCACGATCAGGCCGGAGGCGGTGGTCACCAGGGCCTTGGAGATGCCGCCGGCGAGCTGCGGGGCGTTGGCCATGCCGTCGCCCATGAAGGCGCTGAAGATCTGGATCATGCCGAACACCGTGCCCAGCAGGCCGAGCAGCGGGGCCATGGCGGCGATGGTGCCGAGGGCGTTGAGGTAGCGCTCCATCTCGTGGATCACCCGGCCGGCGGCCTCCTCGATGCACTCCTTCATGATCTCGCGGCCATGCTTGGAGTTGACCAGGCCGGCGGCGAGCACCTCGCCCAACGGGGAAGACGCCTTGAGTTCCTTGAGCGCCTGGCTGTTCAGCTTCTTGTCCTTGATCTGCTTCCACACCTGGCCCAGCAGCTGCGGCGGGGCGATGCGGCTGCGGCGCAGGGTCCAGAGTCGTTCGGCGACGATGGCGGTGGCGGCGATGGAGCTCAGAATGATCGGCAGCATCATCCAGCCGCCGGCTTTGACCAGTTCCCACACAGTGGCGAATCCCCTGAAAAAAAGTGGCGACACTCTAGCACAGGGCCCCTGCCCCGCCGACCGTCGCCGTTCTCATTTTTCCCTCCAGAATCCGGCATTTTCGCGCACGCCGCGCAGCGTTCCACGCTGGCCCAGGAGCAGGCGCAGGGCGCCCTCCCGGGCCACATCGTGCACCTTCGTCCCCTGCTCGGCAAAGCGTTGCAATACCTCGCTGGACGGATGGCCATGGGCGTTGTGCCGCGAGCGGGAAACCAGCGCCGCGCGGGGCGCCAGTTGCCTGACGAAGGCCGCGGAAGAGGCGCTGCGGCTGCCATGGTGGCCGGCCAGCAGCCAGTCGGCGCCAAGCCCGGGATGGCTGGCCAGCCAGGCGGCCTCGCCCGCGGCCGGCAGGTCGCCGGTGAGCAGCAGGCTCTCGCCGCCGGCCTCGACGTACAGCACACAGGAGCGGCCGTTGCTGTCCGTCGCATCGGGCCACTGCCAGGTGGAGAAGCGCACGCCGTCCAGCTGCCATGCCTCGTTGCCGCAGGGGCCGGCAGGCAGGCTGTCCGGCAAACGCCCGGGCTCGCCGCTGATGATCCGCGCTACCGGCACGGCCGCCGCCACCGAGCGGGCGCCGCCGGCGTGGTCATTGTCGGCGTGGCTGAGCAGCAGCATATCCAGGCGCTCGATGCCCAGGCCACGGAGAGTCGGCAGCACCGCCACCTCGCCGAGGTCGAAATCGCCCCGGCGCGGTCCGGCGTCGTACAGCCAGGTGTGCTGGCGGGTGCGGATCAGCACGGACAGCCCCTGGCCCACGTCCAGCACCCGCACTTCGGCATGGCCATGGGGCGGCGCGCTGGAATGCGGCCAGAACATCGGCAACAGCAACGCCAGGCCCAGCGGACGCAGCGGCAGCCCGACCGGCGCCAGGCACAGCAGCGCGCCGAACAGGGCCAGGGCGATGCTCCAGGGCGGCGGCGCCATGGGGTGCCAGGCCGGGGAATACAGCGACAGGCGCCCGAGCAGGCCCAGCAGCACGTCGAGCACGCCACCCGCCAGCCACAGCAGCCCCTCGCCCACCACCGGCAGCCACAGCAGCAGACTGCCGACCAGCGCCAGGGGCACCACCAGCAACTCGACACAGGGCACCGCGATCAGGTTCGCCAGCGCGCCGGCGGGACTCAGCGGCAGGCCCAGGGCCAGCAACACCGGCGCCAGGCCGAGAGCCATGAGCCACTGCGCGCGCCCCCAGGCCAGCCAGCCGGCCCCCCGCCCCAGGCGCCCGGCGAAGCCGTAGACGAGCAGCGCCACGGCGGCGAAGGACAGCCAGAAGCCGGGCGTCAGGCTGACCAATGGATCGACCAGCAGCACCACCAGCAGAGCGCCGAGCAGCGGCAGCCAGACGCCCTGGCGACGAAAGTGCAGGCGCCACAGCAGCACCATGCTGAGCATCAGGCAGGCACGCAGCGCCGGCACCTGCAGTCCGGCGATCCAGCCATAGCCCCAGGCGCCAGCCAGTGCAACGGCACAGGCGCAGGGCAGCCAGGGCACGCGCGCGGGCCAGGCTCCCAGGCGCGCCAAACCCGCCACCAGGGCGTAGAGCAAGCCGCCCAGCAGGGAGATGTGCGAGCCGGAGATCACCATCAGGTGCAGGGTGCCGGTGTCCTGCAGCATGTCCCAGTCGTCCCGGCCCAGGCCGCTGCCGTCGCCGAGGACCAGGGCCACCAGGTAGGCGTTGCGTCCCCGGGCATCCACCGCCAGCAGCCGGTCCTTCCAGGCTTCGCGCCAGGCCATGGGGCCGGCGGCCTCGGCCAGGCGCCGGCCATCCTTGACGCTGCCGGTGGCGCCTATGCCGTCGGCCGCCAGCCAGGCTTCATAGTCGAAACCGAAGTCGTTGGCCAGGCCATGGGGGCGGCGCAGGGTGACCGCCAGGCGCCAGCGCTCCCCGGCCCGCACCTCCGGGCCGCCGTACCAGGACACGCGGATGCGCCCGGGCAGGTCCAGGCGCGCCTGGACGTCCTCCAGCTCGAAGCGGACGATGCCATCCGCGCTAGCCGGCAGGCCGGCAACCTGCCCTTCCAGCCACAGCGTCCGCCCGTCCAGTTCGGGAGCCAGGCGCCCTTCCCACGAGTCATGGGCGAACAGGCAGGCCCAGGCGAAGCCGAGCAGGAAGAGCGCCACCGCGTGATGTCGCCGATACAGGCACAGCAGCGCCATTCCGACCAATGGCAGCAGGGCCGCCAAGGGTGGCAGCTGGGGCAGGAAACGCAGCAGCACCAGGCCGCAGGCCAGCGCCATCATCCCTGTGCGCACGAATTGCCTCCCTGGCAGCGAAGTCCGGTGCACCGCGCCCGGTTACACATGGACATAGTTGGTGAACAGAAGCTGTCATCTAGCTAGGCATAATGGCCGGTGTTCGTCTGCCAGAGATTTCCCCATGCCGCGCCGACTTTTCCAGCGCTACATGCCGGACCCCGAGCTGATCAGGAACCACAAGTCCCTGCGCTGCTTCGGGCCCCTGTTGCACTCGCCCAACCTCTGGCACCTGAATCGAAGGTCGGTATCCCGCGCCATGGGCATGGGCCTGTTCGCCGCCTTCGTGCCCATTCCCCTGCAGATGCTGCTGGCCGCCACGCTGGCGGTGTGGGTGCGCGCCAACCTGCCGATCTCGGTGGGGCTGGTCTGGCTGACCAACCCCATCACCATGCCGCCGGTGTTCTATTGCACCTACAAGATGGGCGCCTGGGTCATGGGCGTGCCGGCACGCACGCTGCCGGAGAACCTCACCTGGGAATGGATCAGCGGCGAGCTGTCGCTGCTCTGGCAGCCGTTCCTGCTCGGTTCGATCATCTGCGGGCTGCTGGTGGGCCTGCTCGGCTACCTGGCCACCCAGGCCTACTGGCGCTGGTGGATAGGCCGCAGCTGGCGGCGGCGCCAGGCGTTGCGCAATCTGCGGCAGGGGTTATGAGCCCCTTCCTTGTCCGCGATAGCCGGAGGTATCGGCGCGGTTCGCGGATGAGATCCGCTCCTACGCTGCCCCACCCATGCCATTCCCCTGTAGGAGCGCGCCCTGCGCGCGAAATCGCGGGCAGGGCCCGCTCCTACAGGTCGCCGGGTGGCACGGCATTCCTCCCCGTAAGCGGACCTTGTCCGCGATAGCCGGAGGTATCGGCGCGATTCGCGGATGAGATCCGCTCCTACGCTGCCCCACCCACGCCATTCCCCTGTAGGAGCGCGCCCTGCGCGCGATTTCGCGGGCAGGGCCCGCTACAGAATGCCGGGTAGCAATTACAATTTGCCGGGAGGCATGGCATTCCCTCGTAGGAGCGGACCTTGTCCGCGATAGCCGGAGGCATCGGCGCGGTTCGCGGATGAGATCTCCTACGCTGCCCCACCCATGCCATTCCCCTGTAGGAGCGCGCCCTGCGCGCGATTTCGCGGGCAGGGCCCGCTCCTACACCCTCCGGCAAACACGCCCCCGTAGGATGGGTTGAGCGAAGCGATACCCATCAGCATGGCCCGATGGGTTTCGCAAGCTCAACCCATCCTGCGAAAAGCAGATCGGCGCAGTCGGCAAGACAGCGCCCACGGAACGAAGAAGCCGCCCCTCGGGGCGGCTTCGTTCATTCGTAGCGCAGCGCTTCGGCCGGCTGCGTCCTGGCGGCGCGCCAGGCCGGGTACAGCGTGGCGAGGAAGCTCATCAGCAGGGCCGCGCAGCACACCAGCACCACGTCCGTCACCTGGACGTCGGAGGGCAGGTAGTTGATGAAGTAGACGTCGGAGCTGAACACATGGGTGCCCAGGGCCTTCTCCATCGCCGAGACGATGGCGGTGACGTTGAACGCCGCCAGCACGCCCAGGGTACCGCCGACCAGGGTGCCGATCACCCCGATCACCGTGCCCTGGACCATGAAGATGGTCATGATCTGCCCCGGCGTGGCGCCCAGGGTGCGGAGGATGGCGATATCGGTGCGCTTGTCGGCCACCACCATGATCAGCGTGGCGATGATGTTGAAGGCCGCCACCGCGACGATCAGCAGCAGCAGCAGGCCGATCATGGTCTTTTCCATCTTCATGGCGCCGAACAGGCTGCCCTGGGTGTGCGTCCAGTCCACCGAACGGAAGCCCGGGCCCAGGTCGGCGGCGATGCGCTGCCCGACTTCCGGCGCCTGGAACAGGTCCTTCAGGGCGATGCGCACGCTCTGCACCTGGCCCGGCTCCCAGCGCAGCAGGTGCGCGGCGTCGTCGACGTGGACCAGCGCCAGGGTGCCGTCCAGCTCGGCGCCGACCTTGAACACCCCGACCACATTCAACCGCTGCATGCGCGGCGTCACGCCGCCGGCGGCGGAGGTGGACTCGGGAACGATCAGCAGCAGGCTGTCGCCGACGTTGACGCGGAAGCGCCGTGCGGTGATTTGGCCGATCACCACCCCGGACTCGCCGGACTTCAGCGCGTCCAGGCTGCCCTGGACCATGTGCGAGCCGATGATCGAGACCTTCGGCTCCAGGGCCGGGTCGACGCCATCCACCTCGATCGGCTGCATCATGCCCTTGAACGAGAGCATGCCGTCCAGCTCGGTGTAGGGCACCGCGCCGACCACCTCGCGCTGCTTCGAGGCCTCGGCGGCCACCGCCTGCCAGTCGGCCAGCGGCTTGCCGTCGGCGTTCTGCAGCACGGCGTGGGGCACCATGCCGAGGATGCGCGAGCGCATTTCCTTCTGGAAGCCGTTCATCACCGAGAGCACCACGATCATCGCCAGCACCCCGAGGGTCAGGCCGATCATCGAGGTCAGGGAGATGAAGGAGATGTAGTGGTTGCGCTTCTTGGCCCGAGTGTAGCGGGTGCCGACGAAGATCGATAAGGGTCTGAACATGGCGTCTGCGGCTCGATCAGGCAGCGATCAGGCGGCCGTCCTCCAGGCGCAGCACGCGGTCCATCTGCTGCGCCAGGTGCGGGTCGTGGGTTACCACCAGGAAGGCCGTCTGCAGCGACTGCGACAGTTCGAGCATCAGCTCCTGGATGGAATGCGCGGTGTGCTGGTCGAGGTTGCCGGTGGGTTCGTCGAGCAGCACCAGCTGCGGCTGGTTGACCAGGGCGCGGGCGATGGCCACGCGCTGGCGCTCGCCGCCGGACAGCTCCGACGGCTTGTGCTGCAGGCGCGGCTTCAGGCCCACCCGCTCCAGCAGCGCGGCGGCGCGCTCGCGGGCCTCAGGGATCGGCATGCGGCCGATCAGCAGCGGCATGCAGACGTTCTCCAGGGCGGTGAATTCCGGCAGCAGGTGGTGGAACTGGTAGACGAAGCCCAGCGCGCGGTTGCGCAGCAGGCCGCGCTGCTTCTCGTTGAGCGCCGACAGCTCCTCGCCGGCCAGCCAGACGCTGCCGCTGCTGGGGATGTCGAGGCCGCCGAGCATGTTCAGCAGGGTGCTCTTGCCGGAGCCGGAGCTGCCGACGATGGCCACGCGCTCGCCGGGGAACAGCTCCAGTTGCACGTCGACCAGCACCTCGACCGACTGCGGGCCCTCCTCGTAGCTCTTGCGCAGGTTGCGGCAGCTCAGGACGGTCTTGTCACTCATAACGCAGGGCCTCCGCGGGCTGGGTGCGCGCGGCACGCCAGGCCGGATACAGGGTGGCGAAGAAACTCAGGATCAGCGCGGCGGCGCACACCAGGATCACGTCCTCGCGCATCAGCTGCGAGGGCAGGTAATCGATGAAGTAGACGTCCGAGCTGAGGAACTTGTGGCCGATCAGCTTCTCCAGCAGGGCGATGGCGTCGCTCACCTTGAGCGCCGCGAGCACGCCGAGCACGCCGCCGATCAGGGTGCCGATCACGCCGATCACGCTGCCCTGGACCATGAAGATGGCCATGATCTGCCCCGGCGTGGCGCCCAGGGTACGGAGGATGGCGATGTCCGACTTCTTGTCGGTGACCACCATCACCAGCGTGGAAATGATGTTGAACGCCGCCACCGCGACTATCAGCAGCAGCAGCAGGCCGATCATGGATTTCTCCATCTGGATGGCCTGGTAGAGGTTGCCGTGGGTGCGCGTCCAGTCGCGGGCGTAGAAGTCGTTGCCCTTCAGCGTCTGGGCGATTTCCCAGGCGGTGCGCGGCGCCTGGAACAGGTCGTCGAGCTTCAGGCGCAGGCCCTGGACCTCGCCGTCCTTGAAGCGCTGCATGCGCGCGGCGTCCTCGACGTTGGCCAGGGCCACGTAGCCGTCCAGCTCGCCGGCGCCGACGTGGAAGATGCCGGCCACGGTGAAGCGCTTCATGCGCGGGAAGATGCCGGCGGGGGTCACCGAGACCTCGGGGGCGACGAAGGTGACCTTGTCGCCGACCTTCACCCCCAGGTTGGCCGCGGCCTTGTCGCCGATGATGATGCCGAACTCGCCGGGCTTGAGGCTGGCCAGGCTGCCCTGCCGGAAGAAGTCGCCGATGATCGAGACCTTGCCTTCCTCGGCCGGGTCCACGGCATTGATGAGAATCTTCTGCACTACGCCGTTGTTGCTCAGCAGGCCCTGCATCTGGATGAAGGGCGCCACTTCCAGCACGTTGGGGTGCTGTGCCTTGATCTGCGTGGCCAGGCCGCGCCAGTCGTCGATCGGCTGGTAGGCCTCGACGGTGGCGTGCGGCACCATGCCCAGCACCCGGGTGCGCATCTCGTGGTCGAAGCCGTTCATCACCGAGAGCACCACGATCATCACCATGACGCCGAGCGCCAGGCCGATCATGGAAGTCAGGGAGATGAAGGAAACGAAGTGGCTGCGGCGCTTGGCGCGGGTGTAGCGCGTCCCGATATAGACGGAAAGAGGTCTGAACATGTAGGGCCGTTGTCAGGGGATTGGGGCGTCGATCCGGCCGGCGTCCGCTACCGCGCAAGGGTTTGCGGAGGCCGTTGTGGCGAGCTACGGCGGGCGGCTTTACACTCAGACCATCACTGCCGCCGTGGGTTCGCCATGTCCACTCCAGACGCGGATGACCGCCGCGAATACTACCGTATCGAGGATCACCTCGCACTGGAATTTCGCCCTCTTGCGGAGGACGCGGAGCAGGTGGCGCAAGCGTTACAGGATGATTCGCCGCTGTTCAACCTGCTCGGCGACCTGCACCTGCTGGAGGTGGAGGCGCAGCACCTGCTGCGGCAGATCGCCGAGCGCGACCGCCCCCTGGCCAGCTACCTGAAGCTGCTCGACAAGCGCCTGGACCTGGTGGCCGGCGCCCTCGCCCGCGGGCTGCTGGAGCAGGTCGGCCCGGCGCAGCCGGTGGTCCTCTCCGAGGGCGGCATCGCCTTCATCGCCCCCGAGCCCTTCCACCCCGGGCAGTTGCTGGCGCTGAAGCTGGTGCTGCTGCCCCAGGCCCTGGGCCTGAGCCTGCGCGCGCGGGTCACCCACTGCGAGTCGCGCGGGCTGGGCGAGTACGAGATCGGCACCCTGTTCGAGAACATCGAGGAGCCGCAGCGCCAGCTGCTGGCCCGGCACATCCTGCAGAAACAGGCGGCCGAACGGCGCCAGGCGAAGGACCGCGACGACCCATGAAGGCCCTGCACATCCCCTTCCTGCTGCTGTGCCTGGGCATGGCCCTGCCGGCCGCGGCCGACACCCTGGAAATCCCCGTCGGCGCCCAGGGCGACGCCAGCATCGCCCTGCCCGCCCGCGGCGAGAGCCGGCGCGCCGTGCTGGAGCGCTTCGGCCTGCCCGACGAGGAGCACCCGGCCGTGGGCAGCCCGCCGATCACCCGCTGGGACTACCGCGAATTCAGCGTCTATTTCGAATACGATCACGTGGTCGACGCGGTTCGCGCGCATCGCCCGCAGAACCCGATCCTTCCCTCTCCCAAGGAGCCCCAGTGACTCTCATCTATGGCCATCGCGGCGCCAAAGGCGAAGCGCCGGAAAACACTCTGCCCAGCTTCCAGCGCTGCCTGGAGCACGGCGTGACGCGTTGCGAACTGGACCTGCACCTGTCCCGCGACGGCGAACTGATGGTGATCCACGACCCGACGCTCAAGCGCACCACCGGGCGCCGCGGCAAGGTGTCCGAGCAACTGGCCGAGGACCTGGTCACCTACGACGCGCGCCAGGGCGGGCCGGGCTGGGTGCGCCCCTGCCCCATCCCGCGGCTGGCCGAGCTGTTCGAGCGCTGCGAGTTCGAGCATTGGCAACTGGAAGTGAAGAGCGCTTCGCGCGAGCGCGCGGCGCGTACCGTGCAGGCCATCCACCAGTTGGTCGGGCGCTTCGGCCTGCGCGAGCGCATCACCGTGACCTCCAGCTCGCGCACCGTGCTGCGCGCGCTGCAGCAGCTGACGCCGGACCTGTCCCGCGGGCTGGTGGCCGAATACGCCTGGCTCGACCCGCTGAAGGTGGCGGCGAACTATGGCTGCGAGCTATTGGCGCTGAACTGGACGCTGTGCACCCCCGAGCGGCTGCTCAAGGCGCAGAAGCAGGGGCTGCACGTGTCGGTGTGGACGGTCAACGAACCGGCGCTGATGCGCCGGCTCGCCGACTTCGGCGTGGACAGCCTGATTACAGACTTTCCCGGTTTGGCCACTGCCACGCTCGGGAATCGCTGAGCGGGTCGCCCCCGGCCGGCTCAGGCCGCCGGTCGGGGTATTTCAGAAAAGCCGGTTGAGGCCGTCGAACGCCGCTACGCGGTAGGCTTCGGCCATGGTCGGGTAGTTGAAGGTGGTGTTGACGAAGTACTTCAGGGTGTTCAGCTCGCCCGGCTGGTTCATGATCGCCTGGCCGATGTGGACGATCTCCGAGGCCTGGTCGCCGAAGCAGTGCACGCCGAGGATCTCCAGGGTCTCGCGGTGGAAGAGGATCTTCAGCATGCCCACCGGCTCGTTGGAGATCTGCGCGCGGGCCATGCCCTTGAAGAACGCCTTGCCCACTTCGTAGGGAATCTTCGCCGCGGTCAGCTCGTGCTCGTTCTTGCCGATGGAGCTGATCTCCGGAATGGTGTAGATGCCGGTGGGCACGTCGTTGACGAAGCGCCAGGTGTCCTGCTCGACGATGTTGCCGGCGGCCGAGCGGCCCTGGTCGTAGGCGGCGCTGGCCAGGCTCGGCCAGCCGATCACGTCGCCGGCGGCATAGATGTTCGACACCGAGGTGCGGTAGTTCTCGTCCACCTCGATCTGGCCGCGGCTGTTGACCTTGATGCCGACGTTCTCCAGGCCCAGGCGGTCGGTGTTGCCGGTACGGCCGTTGCACCACAGCAGGGCGTCGGCCTTGATCTTCTTGCCCGACTTCAGGTGCAGGATCACGCCGTTGTCCAGGCCCTCGACGCGCTCGTACTCCTCGTTGTGGCGCACCAGCACGTTGTTGTTGCGCAGGTGGTAGCTCAGGGCGTCGGAGATTTCGTCGTCGAGGAAGCTCAGCAGTTGGTCGCGGGTGTCGATCAGGTCGACCATCACGCCCAGGCCGCTGAAGATCGACGCGTACTCGCAGCCGATAACGCCGGCTCCGTAGATGATCAGGCGGCGCGGGGTGTGGCTCAGCGAGAGGATGGTGTCGCTGTCGTAGACCCGCGGGTGGTTGAAGTT
Organism: Pseudomonas citronellolis; assembly: GCF_001586155.1. Lineage (NCBI taxonomy): Bacteria > Pseudomonadati > Pseudomonadota > Gammaproteobacteria > Pseudomonadales > Pseudomonadaceae > Pseudomonas > Pseudomonas citronellolis. The sequence goes on along the minus strand of NZ_CP014158.1, from coordinate 2,103,112 downwards.
GATGTCCGCCGGGCGGTACGGGCGCGAGCCGGTGGCAATGACGAACTGGTCGGCGACCAGGCGCTCCACGGCGCCGCTGGGAGTGACCACCTCGACGGTGCGCTCATCGACGAAGCTGGCGGTGCCGTTGAACATGTCGATGCGGTTGCGCGCGTAGTAGCCGGTACGCGAGGAGACCTGCTTGTTGATCACCTTCTCGGCGCTTTTCAGCACGTCGGGGAAGGAGAACCAGCGCGGCTCGCCGATCTGCCGGAACATCGGGTTGGTGTTGAACTCGATGATCTGCTTCACCGAGTGACGCAGCGCCTTGGACGGGATGGTGCCCAGGTGCGTGCAGTTGCCGCCGACCACGCGACGGCTGTCCACCACCGCCAGCTTGCGCCCGTACTTGGAGGCGTTCATCGCCGCCCCCTCGCCCGCCGGGCCCGTGCCGAGAATCACCACGTCGTAGTTGTAGACAGCCATGCGTACTCCTTCAGAACAGGCCGGGGCGCCCCTGTGGCGCTTCCGGCAAAGTCCCGGCACGCCTGGCGCCGGGAGCGATCGAATCGATGTTGGCAGCTTAGCCGCGTGACAAATTGCTGCACATTAGCGCTTGGTCGTGCGGTAGGCGAATTTTGCCATCACTACATTTGGTGCGGCTTTCATGGCCGCGCCGGATCGGGGAAGAGCTCGGCGAAGCGCGTACTGGCGCGCATGGCGAAGCCCTGCCCCTGGTGCACGACGAACCAGGCGGCCAGCCCGTGCTGCTCGGCGTAGCGGTAGCCCTCGTCCGGGCCCAGCACCATGAGCAGGGTCGACAAGCCGTCGGCGTGCAGCGTCGAGCGGTCGACCACGGTCACCGCCGCCAGCCTGTGCCGCACCGGCGTGCCGGTGCGCGCGTCGAAGGTGTGCGAGTAGCGCTGCCCACCTTCCTCGAAATAGTTGCGGTAGTCGCCCGAGGTCGAGACCCCGTAGCCGTCCACCGCCAGCGAGCGCGCCACGCTGCGCTCGCGTTCGCCGCTGGGCACCTCCAGCGCCACCCGCCAGGGCGAGCCGTCGGGCTTGTGGCCCACGGCCTTGAGTTCGCCGGTGATCTCCACCAGGTAATTCTTCACGCCCAGCTCGGCCAGGCGCTGGCTGACACGGTCCACCGCGTAGCCGGCGACGATGCTGTCGAAGTCCAGCTGCGCCGCCACGTCCTTGCACACCAGGCTGCCGTCCACCCGCAGGTGGCGGTAGCCGACACGCGCCCGCTCGCGCTCCAGCGCCTCGGGCGCCGGCACCAGCTCGCCGCGGGACTGCGGGCCGAAGCCCCAGAGATTCATCAGCGGCTCGACGCTGAGGTCGAAGGCGCCGGCGCTGGCCTCGGACAGCTCGTTGCCGTAGCGCAGCAGCTCCACCAGCTCGGTCGGCATGGCCTGGCAGGCGCCGGCCGGCAGGGCGTTGAAGCGCGAGACCTCGGAGTCGTCGCGGTAGGTGGAGAACTGCCGGTCGAGTTCGCCGAGAATGCCCTCGACCTCCGCCTGCAGGCGCTGCGGCGCGGGGCTCTGCGCCGTCGGCAGGTACTGCACGGAATAGCTGCTGCCCATGGTCGGGCCGCCGAAGCGCTCGACACGCTCGCCGCAACCGGCCAACGCCAACAGCCCCAAGCACAGCCAGATGCCTCGCAACGCGCCACCTCCATTCCCCTGCCCCGGCACGGGCGGCGCACATTCTACCGGAAACGGCGGGGCTTACTGTTGCCCAGGCGGTAAAGGTTCGTTGACCACGTCAGCATATTGACCAAAGCCCTCTCATACAGAAACAAGAACCCGCAGGCGGCGGACGTTGAGCAGGGTGGTTTCATCGGAAATACGCTCCTGGCTCAGGCCGGAAAGCTGGACGACCATCTTCCACCCGGGGTAGTCCAGTTCGATCAAGGCAATCAACGTTTCCCTGGATTTATCTGCCAGAGATGGCGTCCTGCGCGTAGGCAGGGGCCTCGATCGGCGTGGGATGTTTTGCTGATTTCAGGAGTGGCTAGGCGTTAACGTTCTTCGCCTGCCGCCATCGCTTGACTGGGGCCTCCACTGTTCATGGAGGACCCAAGCATGCGCCCCCGTCTAGTTCTGCATTGCCTGCTCCCAGGGTTGGGAGCCTTGTTAGCCAGCCAGGCCAGCCTGGCGCAATACCAGTGGCACGACGCGACGAGGACCGCCTGGCCCTCGGCCGAAGCGGCCTGCGAACAGGGCGAGAGCATCCGCCTGCTGCTCCAGAAGCGTGAGCAGAATCCCCGCCAGCAATGGCGCATCAACAACTATTCGCTCACCGACATCGGTGGCGAAGCCTTCTGCCGCTTCACGATCGAACGCAAATTGTTCGGTCGCTGGCTTCCCGACACCTACCACTTCTCCTCCGTCTACCTTTCCGGCGGGCCGGACCTGTGCCCCAGCGGCGTGCTGGATGGCAGCGGCCAGTGCTGCGCGCAATGCCAGAGCAACGAATGCAATGACAGCAATCCCATCCTTGGCGCCACCGGGCAGAAGGTGCAGATCGAGGTCGACCTGAGCGTGCCCGGTTCGCGGCTGGGGTTCAGCCGCAACTACTGGAGCAGCCGCAACCAGGCCGGCGACCTCGGCGTCGGCTGGAGCCATGGCTGGAACCAGCGCATTGCCAAGCTCACGGCCGACCGGCTCAAGGCCTATCGCGACGATGGCCGGGCAGTGGCCTTCACCCGCGTGGCGGGCAAGTGGACGGCTTCCGCCGACGAGCGACTCATGCTGGTCGAACTGCCCGACCATGGCGGTTGGAGCCTCACCGGCGCCGACGCCAGCGTCGAAACCTACGATGCGCTCGGGCAGTTGAAACGCCTCGATCCGGTGCTCGGCGGCAGCCTGCATTTTGCCCGGGATTCGGCTGGCCGGCTGGTCCGGATCAGCGATGCGGGTGGCCGCCAGATCACCCTCGGCTATGCCGGTGAACGGCTGGCGAACCTGCAGTTCGGCAACTGGAGCATCAGCTACCGCTACGACGAGCACGGTCGCCTCGCCAGCGTCCTGCGCGGCGACGAAGAACAGCACTACCACTACGAAGTCGCCGAGCGCCCGCACCTGCTCACGGGAATCACCGACGCCCGCGGCCTGCGCTTCGCCACCTGGACCTATGACGGCCAGGGGCGCGCCACCTCCAGCAGCCATGCCGGCGAGGCCGGCACCGTGCAATTCGCCTATCTCGATGCCAACCGCGTGCGGATCACCAACCCGCTGGGCAAGTCGACGCTCTACCACTACCAGACCTTCGACCAGCGCCGCCTGGTCACCCGCCGGGACGGCGAAGCCAGCGCCCACTGCCCGGCCGCCAGCCAGCAGGTCACCTACCTGGCCAATGGGCTGCCGGCCAGCCGAACCGACTGGAACGGCAACCTGACCACCCACCAGTACGACGAGCGCGGCCTGGAAGTCTCGCGCACCGAAGCGGCCGGCACGCCGCAGGCACGCACCATCACCACCACCTGGCATCCGACCTTCGCGCTGCCGTTGAGCGTCACCGAGCCGGGGCAGGTCACCCGCTACCAGTACGACAACCGTGGTCGCGTCATTGCGCAAACCACCGAAGCGCTTTGAGCAAGGAGGCTGACATGAAAACGAAATTATTCGGCGCCCTGTCCCTGGCGATATTGCTTGGGCATCCCGCCCAGGCCGCCGAGCGCAGCTGGTCCTACAGCTACAACGACCTGGGCCTGATCGAGAGCGCCGACGGCCCGCGCACCGACGTGCAGGACATCACCCGCTACAGCTACGACGCCAAGGGCAACCTCACCGCCGTGACCAACGCCCTTGGCCACGTCACTCGCCTGGCCGACCACGACGAGCGCGGCAACCCCGGCACCCTCACCGACGCCAACGGCGTGGTCAGCACCCTGACCTACAGCGGCATCGACGCGCGTCTGGCGTCCATCGGCAGCGCCGGCAGCACCACCCGCTTCGAATACGACGCGGTCGGGCAGATCACCCGCCTGACCCGTGGCGACGGCAGCTGGCTGGCCTACACCTACGACGACGCGCGGCGCCTGGTGGCCATCGCCAACAACCTCGGCGAGCGCCTGGAATACGACGTCGACGCCCAGGGCAACCGCACGGCGCAGCGGCTGAAGGACGCCAGCGGCAGCCTGGTGCGACAGCAGCAGTGGGTGTACGACGAACTCGGCCGGCTGCTGCGCTCGGTCGGCGCCGCCGGCCAGACCCACCGCTACCGGTACGATCTCAACGACAACCCCACCGGCCGGACCAACCCGCGCCAGTACGCCAGCACCCAGGCGTTCGACGCCCTCGATCGCCTGGTCAGCCATACCGACGCGCTCGATGGCGTCACCCAGCTGACCTACGACGCCCAGGACAACCTCACCCAGGTCCGCGATCCCCGCGGCGTCACGACGCGTTATGTGTATGACGGCCTGGGCAACCTCACCCAGCGCATCAGCCCCGACAGCGGCACCACCCACTTCGAGTACGACGCAGCCGGCAACGTCATCCGCCAGACCGATGCGCGTGGCGTGGTGGTGGAGTTCAGCTACGACGCCCTGAACCGCCTGAGCGAACGCCGCTACCCGGCCACCCCGGCCTTCGACGTGCGCTACCAGTACGACGGCAGTGCCGACGGCAACCACGGCATCGGCCGCCTGACGGCCATCGAGGATGGCAGCGGCCGTCTCGCCTATCGCTATGACGCGCGCGGCAATCTGGTGCAGCAGGCGCGCAGCCTGAGCGTCAACGGCCAGGTATTGGAAGCGTCCCTGAGCTTCCAGTACGACGCCGCCGACCGCCTGGTTGGCATCGGCTATCCGTCCGGCTACACCCTCGGCTACCCGCGCAATGCCGGCGGCCAGGTGAGCAGCGTCACCCTGGGCGTAGGCAGCCAGGCGCCCCTCGTCCTGGCCAGCGATATCGCCTATCTGCCCTTTGGCCCCCTGCAACGCCTGAGCTGGGCCAACGGCATCAGCCTGGCCCGCGAGTACGACCAGGACTACCAACTGATCCGCCAGCGCATCGGCCCCTGGCAGAGCGACTACCGGCACGACGCCAACGGCAACATCACCCAACTGGCCCACAGCCTCTGGGGCACGCTGGACTACCAGTACGACTCCTTGGACCGCCTGACCACGGAACGCAGCAGCCAGGCCGAGCGCCGCTACGGCTACGACGCCGTGGGCAACCGCACCGAGAAGAGCGCCACGCGCCTGGCCGACGGCGAATCCCTGCAGGACAGCTACCGCTACGCCAACGACAGCAACCGCCTCACCGCCCTCAATGGCCACACGGTGACCAGCGATGCCGCCGGCAACCTGCTCCAGGACCGCGCCAGCCGCCTGCTCGGCTATGACGCCCAGGGCCGCCTGGCGAACGTGCGGATCGACGGCCAGGAAGTCGCCCAGTACCGCTACAACGCCCACGGCCAGCGCATCGCCAAGCTGACCGCGCAAGGCTTCACCACCTACCTCTACGGCCCCGACGGCCAACTGCTCGGCGAAGCCGCCTACGATCGGAATGGCCAGTCCCGCCGCGAACAGTACTACCTGTGGCTCGACCGCCTGCCCCTGGCCACCCTGAGCACGGCCTACGACGACCAGGGCCATCCGGGCAACCCCCGCGTGCTCTACCTGCACAGCGACCACCTCGACACCCCGCGGCTGGCCAGCGACGACGACCAGCGCCTGGCCTGGCAATGGCAATCCGACGCCTTCGGCAACGGCCAGCCCAGCAGCCCGGACAACGCCGTGGTGAACCTGCGCTTCCCTGGGCAGTACTACGACGCCGAGAGCGGCCTGCACTACAACTACTTCAGGGACTACGACCCGCAGACCGGACGGTATGTGGAGAGTGATCCGATTGGGCTCAATGGCGGGCTAAATACTTACGCTTATGCAGGGTCTAATCCAGTTGGACTGGTCGATCCTAACGGATTGAGCCCTACAGCCGGGGCAGGTGCAGCAGGCGGTTTTTTTGTCGCAGGGCCACCTGGAGCAGTGGTTGGGGGGCTTATTGGTCTTGGGGTAGGTGCCTGGGGTGCAAATGCCGCTTGGGATGCTTATCACGAGAACGCTAATGAAGATGGTGGTGCATCTGCAGATTCGAGCCCAGGAAGTGCTGCGGACAAGGCTAGGGAGCGTAAGGAATACAGTCGGATTTGCAAAACTCCGATACCGCCGACTGGAGACCAATGCAAAGATGCTAAAGCTAATCTCGATAGACTTCAGCAATGCTTGGCGTTACGTGAGAATTTCAGTAAGAAATGGTTCAACGATAATGAAGCCGGGCATATTACAGAGATAAACAATACCAGAAAGGCTATTGAGAATTTGAAGGATTTCCTACGGAGGGTTTGCGGTGAGCAATGCAACTAACCAAGAGAAACTTTCACTGCTGCTAGCGGAATACTCGAACCTTCCCGAGTTTAGTGGCTTAGAGTGTGCAGACGTTAATAGCGCGAGCTTATTTGGAGATAAGCCCATTCACATTGCTGCAACACGTGGCGACATTAATGAGATTCAGCTGATATTGAGTCAAGGAGCTGACATTAACTGTAAAGGGGAGCATGGATATACAGCTCTGCACGATGCAGTTGAACAGGGCCATAGAGACGCTGTCGATTATCTTCTAAAGCATGGCGCAAATCCTGAAGCTCTAAATGATGATGGAGTTTCACCAGCTGAACTTGCCAAGTTGCTGGATGAAAGTGAGATCCTTGTCCTACTCCACGAGGATGATTTTTAGGTTGGATCATGATGCATGCGAAGCGCTACGGCTTGAGGGGATGTCGTAGCGCTTCACCCAGACTCCTTCTCTGAGTGTCTGAGTAATCTCATACCATTCTTCAATATCGTCAAAAGGCCGGTCATCTCGGCATCAACTGTATTAATTTCACCAGCAGGGTGTTTAGACCTTTTCGGTTTAAGTATCACGCTGGGCCAGCGCCTTATGTTTGGAGCAGCGGCGTCAGAGTTAGGTATCCGTGGCGAGCTTGCTAGATCTACCGTAAAAACCCGACTGAAGCTATCGTTTGTCAGGTTCTCGTTGACGTTTCCAAACTCTTGCCGGATGGACGATATGATTCCAGCGCTTTGGATTCATCTCGGAGGTATGACCGCATTCGTGAAATCAAAGAAAAGATAAAACCTGAATATCTTGAGGTTAATTTGGTTTTGCCTGTCAATGATTCAGAGGAGCAGGAAGGAGGTTTTTGTCGCCTTCTACGCTGGCAGAACTCAGTCTTTTAGGCGGAACGCTCTCGCTTCAATTCATTTAGGCTTTGGGGTGAGTATCCTGGGCTTCTGAAGGCTTGAGTTCTGCAGATGTCTTATGTGTTCAATGATGAGATTGAAACTGTGTCACCCTGAGCGCTACTGCCTGCAATAGGCTGTAGCGCTCATTAGCGACTTTCACCATGTACTTCGTATATTCAAGGGGACTCAGCAGCAACAGGAAGTATTGGTGTTGGCGGCTTAGGAGCTGCAATATTAGTATGCGAAATGCCACCACCACCCGAAACAAGCTGCGGTCCAGACTGGAAAGACAATATTCCCAGTGGGGGAGCAGTGTCCGGAGCTCCCGGACGCGCAGGGCTATTTGTAGGTGGGCAGTTAAATCCCGACGGAACATTTTGCGCTTACGGAGGACTTATGGGTGGTATTCCTGGACCAAATTTCAGTACTGGTCCTATTGAGTATTAATCCAATGACTCATTATTTCTTTGCAGCACTTAGTCTATTCTATCTAACTTTAATGATTGCGGCATATCCCTATGCCAAGACAGGGCAAAGAATTATAGCAATTGGTCCCTGGTGGTGTTTATACAGAAAAGCTATACAAATAGCGCCCAAAAATTTTGCACTCTAGGCCAAATTATCTTAACAATTGACCTAATGTTACTTTTATGCATTTTCATCTTCTAAAGAAGCATGAAATTGACGTTACCACCGACACCGGCCTTGTGCCGGTGTCTCTCACTTCAACAAGGCCACAATCGGCACGAGGTTTATCCCCCTGTCGATACCCTTAGCGCTTTTCGATTAGCGCCCCAGGGCGAGCCTGATAATGTAAGTCAGCTCCGCCCAGGGCCTTGTACAGCGCCACCAGGTCCAGGCGCAGCTGGCCGTCGCTGTCCACCAGGTCGCGGCGCGCCTGCAGGTAGTTGCGCTGGGCGTCCAGCTCCACCAGGAAATCGGTCATGCCGCCGGCATAGCGCGCCTTGGCCATGTCGTAGGCCTGCCCGGCGCTGTTCAGCCGCGCCTGCAACTGGGCGTTGCGCTGGCGCTCGGCGCCGTAGCCGCTGAGGGCATCGTCCACTTCCTGCCAGGCCTTGAGCACGGTCTGCTGGTAGTTCACCGCGGCTTCCTGCTGCTCCAGCTTGCGCAGGGTCACCTGGGAACGGCGCCGGCCGTTGTCGAAGATCGGCACGCTCAGGCTCGGCCCCACCGCCCACTGGCGGCTGCCCCAGTCGGAGAGGTCGCCGCTCTCGAAGGAGGAATAGCCGAAGCTGGCGCCCAGGCGGATGCTCGGGTACAGCTCGGCCACCGCCACCCCGATGTTGGCCGTGGCGGCGTGCAATTGCGCTTCGGCGGCGCGGATGTCCGGGCGCCGCCGCGCCACTTCCGAGGGCAGGCCGGGGCTGAGGTCGGGCAAGACGGCGGGTTGCGCGGGCGGCGTCTTCAGCTGCGCCTGCAGCTCGCCCGGCTGCGCGCCGACCAGCACGCCGAGCTGGTTGATCGCCTGGCCCTCGGCCGCCTGCAGTTGCGGCAGCCGCGAGCGCAGCTCTTCCAGCTGGCTGCGCTGGCGCACCAGGTCGAAGTCGTCCACCAGGCCGCCGTCGGCGCGGGCCTGCACCAGTTCCAGGGATTCCTCGGTGGCGCGCAGGTCTTCCTGGGTCACGGCGATCTGCTGCTGCACCCGGCGCAGCTCGAAGTAGCCGCGCGCTACCTCGCTGGCGACCAGCAGCCGCGCCTGTTCCAGCAAGGCGCGCTGCTGCTCGACGCGGGCGTCGGCGGCCTCGATGGAGCGGCGCACGCGGCCCCAGAAGTCGATTTCCCAGGAGGCGTCGAAGCCGGCTTCGTAGAGGGTGAAGGGCTGGGCCAGGGTCTTCGCCAGCTCGTCGCTGTCGCCCGGCGCCAGGCTGGAGATCATCCGCGCGCTGGCGCCACGCTCGCTCTGCCGTTGGCGCTGCACGTCGGCCTTGCCGTCGACGTTCACCCCGCGCTGGGCAGCGACCATTTGCCGCTGCATGCGCGCCTGGGCGAAGCGCAGCGCGGCGCTCTGCAGGTCCGGGCTGGCCGCCGTGGCGCGGCGCTGCAGGTAGTCCAGCGCCGGGTCGGCGAACTGCGTCCACCACTGCGCGGGGATGGCCTGGCCGCCCTGCCCCGCGCCCAGCAGCGCGGCATCGCCGGCATGGGCCGCGCGCCAGTCGGCCGGGGCCTGCGGCTGCGGCGCCTGGTAGTCCGGCCCCACCGCGCAGGCGCCCAGCGCCAGCAGCAGTGGCAGGAGGAGGTAGGGATTGGGCGACGACGACATGGCGGCCTCCGGTCAGGCGAGTCGATTGCGGAACAGCCAGGCGGACAGCGGCAGGGTCACGCTCGCCACCACCAGCATCGGCAACAGGTCATGGGCCACCTCGAACAGGCTGGCGCCTTCCAGGTAGATGCGCTGGATCAGGTCGATGGCGAAGCGCAGCGGGTTGATGTAGGTGGCCATCTGCAGCGCCTCGGGCATGTTGCGCACCGGCGTGGCCAGGCCCGAGAGCAGCATGATCGGCATGATCAGCACGAAGGTGTAGAGCATCGCCTGCTGCATGTTCAGCGACACCGCCGAGATCGACAGGCCCAGGCCGACGCAGGAGACCATGAACACCAGCAGCCCGCCGTAGAAGTCCGGCAGCGAGCCGGCCATGGGGATGCGGAACCAGTACAGCGCCATCAGCAGCACCAGCGACGCCTGCACCAGGCCGATGAGGATCGGCGGCAGGGCCTTGCCGAGCATGATCTCCATGGGCGAATAGGGCGTGACCAGCAACTGGTCGAAGGTGCCCTGCTCGCGCTCGCGGGCCACCGAGAGCGCGCTGAGCATCAGCGTCTGCAGCATGCTCAGCGAGGCGATAAGCGCCGGGATCAGCGGCCAGCGCGTCTCCAGGTTGGGGTTGTACCAGGCGCGGGTGACCACGCTGACCGGCGCCTGGACCAGGCCGCGCTCGCGATTGAAGTCGTTGACCACGCTGGCCAGCCCGGCCGCCGCGGCGCCGGCGGTGGTGGAGTTGCGCCCGTCGAGGATCACCTGCAGCGGCGCCGGCTCGCCGCGGGTCAGGCGGGTTTCGAAGTCGGCGGGAATCTGGATCACCAGCAGCGCCTTCTCGGCGTCGATCACGCTGGCGATGTCGCGCGGCGCGCGCAGGGTCGCCACGCGGTGGAAGATGCCGCTGCCGTCCAGGCGGTTGGCCAGGCGTTGGGACGACTCGCTGTGGCTCTGGTCGAGCAGCGCGTAGGGCGCGTCGTTGAGGTCGAAGGTCACCGCGTAGCCGAACAGCAGGCTCTGCATCAGCACCGGCGCCAGCAGCACGATGCGGTTGGCCGGGTCCTTGAGGATCACCAGCAGCTCCTTGCGCCAGAGATTGGCCAGGCGGCGCAGCAGTTCGGCGAAGGCGCCCATTTCAGTCCAGCCTCTTGCGCGTGGCCAACTGCGCCAGGCCCAGCAGGACCACGGCGTAGCCGGCGAGGATCAGGCAGTTGCGGATGATCAGCGGCCAGAAGTCGCCGGCCAGGAACAGCGACTTCACCAGCTCCATGAAGTAGGTGGCCGGCAGCAGGTTGCCGATCACCCGCACGGCGGTGGGCACGTTGCGCAGGTCGAAGATGAAGCCCGAGAGCATCATCGCCGGGAGGAAGCTGGCGAGCAGGGAAATCTGGCTGGCGAGGAACTGGTTCTTGGTCACCGCCGAGATCAGCAGGCCGATGCCCAGGGCGACGAACAGGTAGAGCATGGAGCTGACCAGCAGCGCCAGCAGCGAGCCGTACATGGGCACGTGGAACAGCAGGCGCGCCGCCAGCAGGCACAGCGCCAGGCCCAGCAGGCCGACCAGGAAGCAGGGGATGATCTTCGCCAGGAGGATTTCCACCGAGCGCACCGGGGTGACGAACAGCGCCTCCAGGGTGCCGCGCTCCCATTCGCGGGCCATCACCAGCGCGGTGAGGAAGGCGCCCACCAGGGTCATGATCAGCACGATCAGCCCTGGCACCAGGTACCAGGTGCTGGTGTTGGCGGCGTTGAACCACATGCGCTGCTCGATGCGCACACCGCCGGATTGCAGGCCGGCGTTGCGCGCCACCTGCTTCTCGCCCCACAGCGCCAGGGCCTGGTTGAGGTAGTTGCTCACCCCCGAGGAGCGGGTGGCGTCGGAGCCCTGCACCAGTACCAGCACCTGGGCATCGCCGTCCTGCAGGCGGCGGCTGAAGTCGGCGGGCAGGTAGACCAGGGCGTCGGCCTGGCGCGACTCCAGCAGCCGCCGGCCCTCTTCGAAGGATTTCAGCGGCAGCGGCCGCAGGTACTCCGAGTCGCTGATGCTGGCGAGCAGGTCGCGGGCCTGCGGCGCCGGGTCGTCCTGCACCACCGCCACCAGGCTGTGGCGCACGTCCAGCGACAGGCCGTAGCCGAAGATCAGGATCAGCGCGATGGGCAGGCCGATGCCGATCATCAGGTTGCTGCGGTCGCGCACCAGCTGGCGCACCTCCTTGCGCGTCAGCGACAGCAGCCGGCGCCAGAACGAACCGCTCATGCGCGCGCCTCCTGCTGGTGCTGGCGGGCCTGCTCGACGATCTCGATGAAGGCCTGCTCCATGTTCAGCAAGCTACCCTGGCCGCCGGCCTGCTCGCGCACCTGCTGCGGCGTGCCCATGGCGAGGATGCGCCCGGCGTCCTGGATGACGATGCGGTCGCAGTACTCGGCCTCTTCCATGAAGTGGGTGGTGATGATGATGGTGGTGCCGCCGGCCGCCAGCGCCGTGATGCGCTGCCAGAAACCGCGCCGGGCCAGGGGGTCGGCGCCGCTGGTGGGTTCGTCGAGGAAGAGGATTTCCGGCTCGTGGAGCAGGCCCACGGCCATGGCCAGGCGCTGCTTGTAGCCGCCGGGCAGCTGGCCGCTGGGCTCGCCCTCGTGGCCGGAAAGGTCGAACTGCCGCGACACCTCGTCCATGCGCCGCCCCAGCTGCCTGCCGGCCAGGCCGTAGGCGCCGCCGAAGAACTGCAGGTTCTCGCGCACCGAGAGGTTGCCGTACAGCGAGAACTTCTGCGACACGTAGCCGATGCGCCGGCGCGCCTGGGCGCGGGCGTGGCGCAGGTTGACGCCGGCCACCTGCAGGCTGCCGGACGACGCCGGCAGCAGCCCGCAGAGCATGCGGAAGGTGGTGGTCTTGCCGGCGCCGTTGGGCCCCAGCAGGCCGAAGATTTCGCCGCGGGCCACGCTGAAACTGGTGCGGTCCACCGCGGTGAAGTCGCCGAACTTGCGCACCAGGTCTTTCACTTCGATCACCGCCTCGCCGTTGCCGGAAGTACCGCCCGGCGCGGCGGCCTTGAGCGCCTCGGTATCCACCTGCTCGGCGCCGCTCCTGGCCCGCAGCAGGACCATGAAGCCGTCCTCCAGGCGCGCTTCCACCTCGCGCACCGGGGCGCCGTCGAGCAGTTCGTCCAGGCGCTTTTCATCGGCATCGCGCTGGCGGATGAAGCGCACCTCGCCGCCCTGGGGCACCGCGTCGATGATGTTCTGCGGATCGTCCAGCAGCCGCGCCTGCAGCTTGCGCGCCGGCTCGCCGGCCGGCGGCACGGCGATGCGGCAGAGGCCGTCGGCGTGGCGGCGGATGTCCTCGGGCAGGCCCTGGGCCAGCAACTGGCCCTGGTGCAGCAGGTACACCTCCGAGCAGCGCTCGGCTTCGTCCATGTAGGAGGTGGTCAGCAGCACGCTGAGACTCTCCTCCTCCACCAACTGCTGGACGATTTCCCACAGCTCGCGGCGCGACAGCGGGTCGACGCCCACGGTCGGTTCGTCGAGCAGCAGGAGTTGCGGCGAGCGCACCAGGGTGCAGGCCAGGCCGAGCTTCTGCTTCATGCCGCCGGACAGCTTGCCCGCCGGGCGGTCGGTGAAGCGTCCCAGGTCGGTCATCTGCAGCAGGCGCTCGAAGCGCTGGCGGCGCTGCTGCGCGCCGACGCCGTGGAGGTCGGCGTAGAGATCGAGGTTTTCCTGCACGCTCAGGTCTTCGTAGAGGCCGAAACGCTGCGGCATGTAGCTGATCAGGTCCTGCACGCGCTGCGGGTGCGCCTTGACGTCGATGCCAAGCACCTCCAGCTCGCCGCCGTCGGCGCGCAGCAGCCCCGCCACCAGGCGCAGGAAGGTGGTCTTGCCGGCGCCGTCCGGGCCCACCAGCGCGGTCAGCGCGCCCTTGCGCACCTGCAGGTCGAGGCCGTGCAGGGCCTGCACTATCTGCCCGGATTCCTTGACCAGGAACTGCCTGGCGACGCCGCGGGCGTCTATCACCAGGTCCATCAGTCGGCCTTCCCGTCGCGCAGCTGGTCGCCCTCGGCGATGCGCACCGTGGCCGGCATGCCCAGGCGCAGGCGGTTGTCCTTGTCCTCGACTATCACCCGCACCTCGTAGACCAGCGCGGTGCGCAGCTCCTCGGTCTGCACGGCCTTGGGGGTGAACTCGGCGACGTCGGAGATGTAGCCGACGTGCCCCTGTACCGGCTGCTGCGGATGGCTGTCGGTGCTGACGCTGGCGCGCATGCCCGGCTTGATGTGGCCGAGCTGGGTTTCGTTGACGTACACCCGCACCCACTTCGGATCGGTGATGGCCAGGGCGTAGACCGCGCGTTGCGGCGAAGCCATGTCGCCCGGCTCCAGCAGGCGCGAGCGCACCGTGGCGTCCTGCGGGGCGCGCAACTGGGTTTCGTCAAGGTTGTGCTGCAGCAGAGCGAGCTGGGCACGGGCGCCCTGCAGCTGGGCCTCGGCCTGGGCGATGTCCTCGGCGCGCGGGCCGATCTTCGCCAGGCGCAGGGCCTTTTGCGCATCCTCCAGCCGGGCCTGGTCGACCTTCAGCTGGGCGCTGGCGTTGTCCAGGTCCTGCTGGCTGACGGCGCGCCCGCCGGGGCTGTTGGCGCGGATGCCCTGCAGGCGGCGCAGCTGGATGCCGGCCAGTTCGACCTGGGCCCTGGCGCCGTCCACCTGGGCCTTGGCGCGGTCGATGTCCTCGGGGCGCGAGCCGTTGTGCAGACGCAGCACGTTGGCCTCCTGGGCGGCGATCTGCGCCTTGGCCTGGTCGATCTGCAGCTTCAGGGTGCGGCTGTCGAGGCTGGCCAGGACCTGCCCGGCCTTGACCGCGTCGCCCTCCTCCACGCGCATCTCGGCGATGCGCTCGCTGCCGGTGAAGGCCAGGGACACCTGGCGGATGTCGACGTTGCCGTAGAGCACCAGGTCGCCGCCCTGCTCGGCCTTCGAGTGGAAGTAGTACCAGGCCCCAAGGCCCGCCGCGGCGAGCAGCAGCAGGACAACGACGAGCTTCTTGCGCATGATGACGACCCGCTATCGGTTGACGACAAGGGGCAAGCATAGACAACGAATTCAAATTTGAATTTGATCTAGCCCGGATCTAGTCTGCACAGACTCCCATCCAGCAGGGTGCAAGCATGCCTGGACCACCCCGCAAGGCTCGCCAGGAGCCGCCCCGCGCGCCGCGCCAGGACGGCGAAGCCACTCGTCGCCGGATACTCCTGGCGGCCGGCGAACTGTTCGCCGAGCGTGGCTACGCCGACACCACCAGCAAGGCCATCTGCCAGCGCGCACAGTGCAACATGGCCGCGGTGAACTACCACTTCGGCAGCCGCGATGGCCTCTACCGCGCGGTGCTGCAGGACATGCACAAGCACCTGATCGGCTACGACCAGCTCGAACGACTGACCTGCGGCCAGCGCCCGGCCCGCGACAAGCTCGCCGACCTGATCGCGGCGCTGACCCTCAACGTTGCCAACGGCCAGCGCTGGCAGGCGCGCCTGTGGGCCCGCGAGCTGCTGACGCCCTCGCCCTTCCTCTCCGAACTCATCGACCAGGAGGCCATGCCCAAGGTGCGCCTGGTGCTGGCGCTGCTCGGCGAGGTCACCGGCATCCCCGCCCAGGAGCCGGCGCTGCTGCGTTGCCTGTTCAGCGTGATAGCGCCCTACCTGACGCTGCAGGTGATCAGCCGGGAAATCCCCACGCCGCTGACCGGCCTGTTCGAGCAACCGCCGGAAGACCTCGCCCGCCACCTGCAGCTGTTCGCCCAGGCCGGGCTGGAGGCGGTGGCGCGGGATTACCGCGACGGGCAGCTGTAGTACGGCGCTGGCCGGCCTACAGCGCCGCCGGTGGGGCCCATCCTACGAGTGGGAACGCCATGTCTCCGGGCAATCTGTAGGAGCGGACCTTGTCCGCGATAGCCGGAGGTATCGGCGCGGTTCGCGGATGAGATCCGCGCTGCCCCACCCACGCCATTCCCCCGTAGGATGGGTTGAGCGAAGCGATACCCATCGCCATGGCGGGTCGGGCCCGGAGTGCCCGGGAACAGGTGCTCCGGAACACGCCTGGAATCACGGTCAAACGGCGGATAACGCCGTAGGCGTTATCCGCCCTACGCAATGCCCAACCATGACGTAGGGCGCATGACCGTTCGCGGTTATCCGCCGTTGGAAACAAAAAGGCCGCACCCCGGTAGGAATGCGGCCCTTTCTCGTCCAGCGCCGGCGGGATCAGGCGGTAGCCCGTGCCTCGCCCTTGCGCTTGAGCAGGTAGCAGATGCCCATCAGCACCACCCATACCGGGATGGCGTACACCGACACGTCGATGCCCGGGATCTGCAGCATGATGCCGAGGATGAACACCACGAAGGCCAGGCACAGCCAGTTGCCGAACGGGTACCACAGGGCGCGGAAGCTGGTGCGCACGCCCTCGCGGTTCTTGGCGCGGCGGAACATCAGGTGGGCCAGGCTGATCATCGCCCAGTTGATCACCAGCGCCGCCACCACCAGCGACATCAGCAGCTCCAGCGCCTGGTGCGGGATCACGTAGTTGACCACCACGCAGGCCAGGGTGATGAAGGCCGAGACGCCGATGGCCAGCAGCGGCACGCCGCGGTCGTCGACCTTGGCGAAGGCGCGCGGGGCGTCGCCCTGCTCGGCCAGGCCGAAGAGCATGCGGCTGTTGCAGTACACGCAGCTGTTGTAGACCGACAGCGCCGCGGTCAGCACCACGAAGTTCAGCACGTTGGCCGCCACGTCGCTGCCCAGCAGCGAGAACACCTTGACGAACGGGCTGCCGCTGTACGGGTCGCCGGAGCTGTTGATGCTCTGCAGCAGCGCGTCCCACGGGTACAGCGAGAGCAGCACGGCCAGGGCGCCGATGTAGAAGATCAGGATGCGGTAGATCACCTGGTTGATCGCCTTGGGGATCACCTTCTTCGGCTCCGCCGCTTCGGCCGCGGTGATGCCCACCAGCTCCAGGCCGCCGAAGGAGAACATGATGATCGCCAGGACCATCACCAGGCCGGAAATGCCGTTGGGGAAGAAGCCGCCGTGGCTCCACAGGTTGCTCACCGAGGCCTGCGGGCCGCCGTGGCCGCTGGCCAGCAGCCAGATGCCGAGCAGGATCATGCCGATGATGGCGGCGACCTTGATGATCGCGAACCAGAATTCGGTCTCGCCGAAGGCCTTCACGTTGAACAGGTTGATGGCGTTGATCAGCACGAAGAAGATCGCCGCCGTGGCCCAGGTGGGGAACTCCGGCCACCAGAACTGGATGTACTTGCCGACCGCCGTGAGTTCCGACATGCCGACCAGGATGTACAGCACCCAGTAGTTCCAGCCGGACATGAAGCCGGCGAAGCCGCCCCAGTACTTGTGGGCGAAGTGGCTGAAGGAACCGGCGACCGGTTCCTCGACGATCATCTCGCCGAGCTGGCGCATGATCAGGAAGGCGATGAAGCCGCCGATGGCGTAGCCGAGGATCATCGACGGGCCGGCGGATTGCAGTACACCGGCCGAGCCCAGGAACAGGCCGGTACCGATGGCGCCACCCAGGGCGATCAGCTGGATGTGGCGGTTCTTCAGGCCACGCTTGAGCGAGCCTTCATGCAGATGGGGGTGTCCATCCATTGCGGGGTTCCTCGGTAGAGGGGTTGGCATTTTTATCGTTATGGTGCGCGGGTAAGCGCGAAGACTAACGAAAAACGGGAGCCCGAGAGCTCCCGTTTTCGATTTTCAGGCCTGGCTTAGCGCGGGAAGGCCGGCGGGTTGACCCCAGCCATCTCTTCCATCACGCGGACCACCTGGCAGCTGTAGCCGAACTCGTTGTCGTACCACACGTACAGCACGACGCGGTTGTCGTTGCAGATGGTGGCTTCGGCATCGACCACGCCGGCGTGGCGGGAACCGACGAAGTCGGTGGAGACCACTTCCTGCGAGCTGACGAAGTCGATCTGCTTCTGCAGGTCGGAGTGCATGGCCATCTGGCGCAGGTACTCGTTGATCTCCTCGCGGGAGGTCGACTTGTTCAGGTTCAGGTTGAGGATGGCCATGGACACGTTCGGGGTGGGAACGCGGATGGCGTTGCCGGTCAGCTTGCCCTTGAGCACCGGCAGGGCCTTGGCGGCGGCGGTGGCGGCACCGGTCTCGGTGATCACCATGTTCAGCGGAGCGCTGCGGCCGCGGCGGCTGCCCTTGTGGAAGTTGTCGATCAGGTTCTGGTCGTTGGTGTACGAGTGAACGGTTTCGACGTGGCCGTTGACGATGCCGTACTGGTCATCGACTGCCTTGAGCACCGGCACGATGGCGTTGGTGGTGCAGGAGGCGGCGGAGACGATCTTGTCGTCGGCGGTGATGTCGCCATGGTTGATGCCATGGACGATGTTCTTCAGCGCGCCCTTGCCCGGAGCGGTGAGGATCACGCGGTCGACGCCCGGGCACTTCAGGTGCTGGCCGAGGCCGTCGGCGTCGCGCCACTTGCCGGTGTTGTCGACCAGCAGGGCGTTCTTGATGCCGTACTGGGTGTAGTCCACCGAGGACGGATCGTTGGAGTAGATCACCTGGATCAGGTTGCCGTTGGCGGTGATGGTGTTGTTGGCCTCATCGATGGTGATGGTGCCGTCGAACTTGCCATGCACGGAGTCGCGGCGCAGCAGGCTGGCGCGCTTGACCAGGTCGTTCTCGGCGCCCTTGCGCACGACGATGGCGCGCAGGCGCAGGCCGTCGCCGCCACCGGTCTTCTCGATGAGGATGCGCGCCAGCAGGCGGCCGATGCGGCCGAAGCCGTACAGCACGACGTCGGTGCCTTCGCGGGCGGCGCCGTTCTGCTTGCCGACCACGTCGGCCAGCTCGTCCTTGGTGAACTGCTCGATGCTGCGGCCGTTACCCTCGGCCTTGAACTTGGCGACCATCTTGCCCAGGTCGACCGAGGCGGCGCCGAGTTTCAGCTCGCTCATGGCCTTGAGGACGGGGAAGGTGTCGTGAACCGACAGCTCGGCTTCGTCGGCCAGGCGGTGGCGGGCGAAACGGTGCGCCTTGAGAATGTCGATCACCGAACGGTTGATCAGGCCACGGCCGTAGATCGAGGTCACCACGTTGTTGTTGCGGTAGAGCTGGCCGATCAGCGGAATCATGGCTTCCGCGAGGGCTTCACGATCGATCCACTCACCGAGACACTGGTCGGGCTTCTGATTCACGGGCATTACCTTCCACATGTAGGAGAAGAAAAAAGGGGCTACATTATGACGGTGCAGGCCATCGCCGGCAATCTGCAGCGCTGCAAAGACTGACAGCCGTCAATCGGGATAGTTACAATCCACCCGGTCAAATTTCCGACCGGAGCCCGCTACGCCCGTGTCCGTATTGCGTATTCCCGCCTTGCCGGCCGCGGCCGGCAAGCAAACCTGGGGCAACCTGCCCGGCGCCGCCCTGAGCCTGGCGGTGGCCGAGGCCGCCGCCCGGGCCAGCCGTTTCACCCTGCTGCTGACCACCGACAGCCAGAGCGCCGAGCGCCTGGAACAGGAGCTGCGTTTCTTCGCCCCGGACCTGCCGGTATTGCAGTTGCCGGACTGGGAAACCCTGCCCTACGACGTGTTCTCGCCGCACCAGGACATCATTTCCCAGCGCGTCGCCACCCTCTACCAGTTGCCCGAGCTGCGCCGCGGCGTGCTGGTGGCGCCCATCGCCACCGCCCTGCACCGCCTGGCGCCGGTGAAGTTCCTGCTGGGCGGCAGCCTGGTGCTGGACGTCGGCCAGAAGCTCGACGTCGAGCAGATGCGCCTGCGCCTGGAAGCCGCCGGCTACCGCTGCGTGGACACCGTCTACGAACACGGCGAGTTCGCCGTGCGCGGCGCGCTCATCGACCTGTTCCCGATGGGCAGCGAGCTGCCCTACCGCATCGACCTGTTCGACGACGAGATCGAAACGCTGCGCACCTTCGACCCGGAGAACCAGCGCTCCATCGACAAGGTGCAGAGCATCCGCCTGCTGCCGGCGCGCGAATTCCCCCTGCGCAAGGAGGCGGTCACCGGCTTCCGCGGGCGCTTCCGCGAGCGTTTCGACGTCGACTACCGGCGCTGCCCGATCTACCAGGACCTGGCCAGCGGCCTGACCCCGGCCGGCATCGAGTACTACCTGCCGCTGTTCTTCGAGGAGGGCGAGACCTCCACCCTGTTCGACTACCTGCCCCAGGACACCCAGGTGTTCTCCCTGCCGGGCATCGAGCAGGCCGCCGAGCAGTTCTGGAACGACGTGCGCAGCCGCTACGAGGACCGCCGCTACGACCCCGAGCGGCCGCTGCTGCCGCCGGCCGAGCTGTTCCTGCCGGTGGAGGACTGCTTCGCCCGCCTGAAGAGCTGGCCGCGCGTGGTGGTCAGCGCCGAGCCGGTCGAGCCGGGCGTGGGCCGCGAGAGCTTCCCCGCCGAGCCCCTGCCGGACCTGGCCATCGAGGCCAAGGCCAGCGAGCCGCTGGCCCGGCTGCGCCGCTTCATCGAGGAATTCCCCGGGCGCATCCTGTTCAGCGCCGAATCCGCCGGGCGCCGCGAGGTGCTGCTGGAACTGCTGGCGCGGCTGAAGCTGCGCCCCGGCGAAGTCGACGGCTGGCCGGCCTTCCTCGCCCAGCCCGAGCGCCTGGCCATCACCATCGCGCCGCTGGACGACGGCCTGCTGCTGAGCGGCGAAGTCGCGCTGATCGCCGAGAGCCCGCTGTTCGGCCAGCGCGTGATGCAGCGCCGGCGCCGCGAGAAGACCCGCGACGGCGGCGAGAACGTCATCAAGAACCTCACCGAGCTGCGCGAAGGCGCGCCGGTGGTGCACATCGACCACGGCGTCGGCCGCTACATGGGCCTGATCACCCTGGAGATCGACGGGCAGAACGCCGAGTTCCTGGCCCTGGAGTACGCCGACGAGGCCAAGCTCTACGTGCCGGTGGCCAACCTGCACCTGATCGCCCGCTACACCGGCAGCGACGACGCCCTGGCGCCGCTGCACAAGCTCGGCTCCGAGGCCTGGCAGAAGGCCAAGCGCAAGGCCGCCGAGCAGGTCCGCGACGTCGCCGCCGAACTGCTCGACATCTACGCCCGCCGCGCCGCGCGCAAGGGCTACGCATTCAAGGACCCGCAGGCCGACTACGCCACCTTCTCCGCCGGCTTCCCCTTCGAGGAGACGCCAGACCAGCAGGCGGCCATCGACGCCGTGGTGGCCGACATGCTCGCCGACAAGCCGATGGACCGCCTGGTGTGCGGCGACGTCGGCTTCGGCAAGACCGAGGTGGCCATGCGCGCCGCCTTCGTCGCCGTGCACAGCGGCAAGCAGGTAGCGGTGCTGGTGCCCACCACCCTGCTAGCCCAGCAGCACTACAACAGCTTCCGCGACCGCTTCGCCGACTGGCCGGTGACCGTCGAGGTGATGAGCCGCTTCAAGACCGCCAAGGAAGTCGAGGGCGCGGTCGGCCAGCTCGCCGAAGGCAAGGTGGACATCGTCATCGGCACCCACAAGCTGCTGCAGGAGGACGTGCGCTTCAAGAACCTCGGCCTGGTCATCATCGACGAGGAACACCGCTTCGGCGTGCGCCAGAAGGAGCAGCTCAAGGCCCTGCGCAGCGAGGTGGATATCCTCACCCTCACCGCCACGCCGATCCCGCGCACGCTGAACATGGCGGTGGCCGGCATGCGCGACCTGTCGATCATCGCCACGCCGCCGGCGCGCCGCCTGTCGGTGCGCACCTTCGTCATGGAACAGCAGAACGCGGTGATCAAGGAGGCGCTGCTGCGCGAGCTGTTGCGCGGCGGCCAGGTCTACTACCTGCACAACGAGGTGAAGAGCATCGAGAAGTGCGCCCGCGACCTGGCCGAACTGGTGCCCGAGGCGCGCATCGGCATCGGTCACGGGCAGATGCACGAACGCGATCTGGAACGGGTGATGAGCGACTTCTACCACAAGCGCTTCAACGTGCTGGTGGCCTCGACCATCATCGAGACCGGCATCGACGTGCCCAGCGCCAACACCATCCTCATCGAGCGCGCCGACAAGTTCGGCCTGGCCCAGCTGCACCAGCTGCGCGGGCGCGTCGGCCGCAGCCACCACCAGGCCTACGCCTACCTGCTGACGCCGCCGCGCAAGCAGATGACCCCGGACGCCGAGAAACGCCTGGAGGCCATCGCCAACGCCCAGGACCTGGGCGCCGGCTTCGTCCTGGCCACCCACGACCTGGAAATCCGCGGCGCCGGCGAGCTGCTCGGCGAAGGCCAGAGCGGGCAGATCCAGGCGGTGGGCTTCACCCTCTACATGGAAATGCTCGAACGCGCGGTGAAAGCCATCCGCAAGGGCGAGCAGCCCAACCTGGAGCAGCCCCTGGGCGGCGGCCCGGACATCAACCTGCGGGTGCCGGCGCTGATCCCCGAGGACTACCTGCCCGACGTGCACGCGCGGCTGATCCTCTACAAGCGCATCGCCAACCAGCTGGACGAGGACGGCCTGCGCGAACTGCAGGTGGAGATGATCGACCGCTTCGGCCTGCTGCCCGAGCCGGCGAAGAACCTGGTGCGTCTGACGCTCCTGAAACTGCAGGCGGAGAAGCTCGGCATCGTCAAGGTGGATGCCGGCCCCCAGGGAGGCCGGGTAGAATTCGCCGCCGATACCTGCGTCGACCCGCTGGTGCTGATCAAGCTGATCCAGAGCCAGCCGAACCGCTACAAGTTCGAAGGCGCGACCCTGTTCAAGTTCCAGGTGCCCATGGAGCGCCCGGAAGAACGCTTCAACACCCTCGAGGCGCTGTTCGAGCGCCTCGCGCCCAACGCATCCTGAAAGGACCAGTATGTTCCGCTACCTGCCGCTGCTGCTTGCCCTTATCGCCCCGGCGAGCTTCGCCGACGACCTCTACCAGGTCGAACTGATCCTGTTCCAGCAGGAAGGCGACGTCGTCTACTCCAGCCAGCCGGCGCCCGACGACTGGGCCAAGGGCGCCCAGCCGCTGGGCGAGGACGCCCGCCGGCCGACGGCGATGGACGCCCAGGCCAACAAGCTGGCCCAGGCCCAGGGCTACCACGTGCTGATGCACAAGGCCTGGAAACAGTCCATCGGCGACACGCCGGTGAAGATCGCCCTCAGCGAAGGCCGCCAGCAGGATGACCACTTCCCCGTGGAAGGCACCATCAGCCTGCGCCAGCAGCGCTTCGTCGACACCCAGGTGGACTTCTGGATCAACCAGTTCGGCGCCGACGGCCTGCTCGCCAACAGCCAGCACATGGTCCAGGACGTCAGCCTGAAGAACGACGTGCTGGCCTACCTCGACCATCCCAGCCTGGGCATGCTGATCCGCGTCAGCCCGCTCAACGCCAAGCCGACCACCCCGCCGCCGGCGGAAATGCAGGAAGAGGCGCCGGCCGGGCAACCGCAGCAACCCGCCCCGGAAGCCCCGGCCAACGGCGGCTTCGACGCCCCGCCGGCGAGCGAGCCAGACCAGCAGTAAACGCAAAGGGGGGCAGCATGCCGCCGTTCATCGAGCACCTGCGACGCATTCCCTGGCGCCGCCTGTTCCCCAGCGTCACCCTGGTCCGCGGCGAAGCCTACGCCCGCGAGGGCCGGATACAGATCACCCGCCTGACCGAGCGCACGCTGGACAGCGTGTGCGATGGCTCGGGCAGCAATCGTTACCGCCAGCGCATCGGCCTTTCCGCCAGCGGCGACACCCTCGAGTGCCAGTGCGATTGCCCGGTCGGCTTCGACTGCAAGCATTGCGCGGCGGCGCTGCTGCACCTGCTGGAAGGCCTGCCCCCCTCGACCTCCGCGGAGCCCGCGCCAGCCGCCCGCCCACCCCAGAGGACCGCCACCGAGCTGTCCTACGACCTGCAGCACTGGCTGAGGAAGCTGCCCGCCGTCCTCAGGGAGCAGCCGCCCGGCACGGCGCTGCACGAGTCGCCCCTGTACTACCGCCTGACCAAGAGCGGCCGAATACTGATCCACACCGCCGCCCATACGGCAGGCGGCAAGCTCCAGGGCTACCTGCGCATCTCCTCGATAGCCCAGAGCCTGCCCTGCGTGGATGCCGTGGACCAGCAAATCCTGGTCCGCGCACTGGACGCCCCGGGCACCCAGCCCCACACCAGCGAAATAGCGCTCAAGGGCCGCAAGGGCGCCGAGCTGCTGGAGCTGATCCTGCGCAGCGGGCGCCTGTTCCTCGACCTGGGCCCGCCGGCCAGCCAGTTGCTCGCAGGCCCGGAACTGCCCGCTCGGCTCGCCTGGCGCAGGGACGAGTACGGTGACTACAGGGTCGCCTGGGATACCGACGCCGAGCCCCGGCCACAACTGCTGACGCAACTGACGCCACCCTGGTACCTCGACCGCAAGAACCTGCGCGTGGGCCCGCTGCACCACGGCCTGCCCGAGGCCCTGGCCAGCTATCTGCCGAGCGCACCGCCGGTGAGCGAGGAAGAGGCCATGCTGTTCGCCCTGCAACTGAAGGAACTGGCGCCCCAGGCGCCCCTGCCGGTGAGCTACGCGGAGCAGCGCCTGGAAGACGTCCGCCCCGTTCCCCACCTGTACCTGACCAGCCTGACCCAGCGCTCCTACAGCAGGGAACGCTATGGCTTCGTCGAGGAGCTGCGCCACCTCGCCGCCCTTGACTTCGCCTACCAGGGGCAGCGGGTGCATGGCCCTGCACGCAAGGACCAGCCGATCCGCTTCCACGTCGATGGCAGCTTCGTCACCATCGAGCGCCAACCCAAGATCGAGCAGGCCTTGCGCAAGAGCTTGCAGAAGCTGGGCCTGGAGAAACTCGGCAAATACGACACTCCCCGCCAGTTGGAGTACAAGTCCGAAGTCTTCTCGGCGGATGCCGAGCGCTGGCCCGCGGTTCTCCGCGGCCTGCCGAAACTGCGCGAACAGGGCTGGGTGGTGGAGATGGCCGACGAGTTCCTCCTCGACTTCAGCGAAGTCGAGGACTGGTTCGTCCACATAGAGGAAGAGGCCGGCAACGCCTGGTTCGACCTGGAGCTGGGCATCCGCGTCGACGGCCAGGAAGTCAGCCTGCTGCAACCGCTGCTGGAACTGCTCCGCCAGCGCCCCGAGGCGCTGCGTGATGGCGCAGCCAACGCCCCCGGAGCCGAGCTGCCCATACGGCTCCACGCGCATCGCCAGGCCGACGGCAAGCCGCTGAAGGTCAGCCTGCCGCTGGAGCGGGTCAAGGCGATACTGCAGGTTCTGGAGGGGCTGTACCTCGCCAGCCCGGAAAACAACGGCGACAGCCTGCGCCTGTCGAGCGCCGACGCCGGGCTGCTCGCCCCGCTCGACGAACATCCCCTGCACTGGCAGGGCGGCGAACGCCTGCTGCGCTTCGCCAAGCGCCTGCGCGACCACCACCAGCAAGCGTGCCAGCCCCCCGAGGGCCTGCGGACCGAGCTGCGCCCCTACCAGTTGCAGGGCCTGGCCTGGATGCAGGCGCTGCGCGAACTGGAAGTGGGCGGCATCCTCGGCGACGACATGGGCCTGGGCAAGACGCTGCAGGTGCTGGCGCACGTTCTCACGGAAAAACGCGCCGGGCGCCTGGACCGCCCGGCCCTGGTGCTGATGCCCACCAGCCTGGTGGCCAACTGGCAGGACGAGGCACAACGCTTCGCCCCGGACCTGCGCGTGCTCACCCTGCACGGCAGCGACCGCCACAAGGGCTTCGACGAACTCGGCCAGTACGACCTGCTGCTCAGCACCTACGCCCTGCTGCCGCGGGACATCGAGGCGCTGAGCCGCCAGCCGCTGCACCTGGCGGTGTTCGACGAGGCGCAGTACCTGAAGAACGCCAGCAGCAAGTCGGCCCGGGCCGCGGCGAAGCTCGACGCCCGCCAGCGCCTGTGCCTGACCGGCACGCCGCTGGAAAACCACCTGGGCGAGCTCTGGGCGCTGTTCGACCTGGTCATGCCCGGCTGGCTGGGCGATGCGCGCAGCTTCGCCCGCCTGTACCGCACTCCCATCGAAAAGGCCGGCGACAGCCAGCGCCTGGCCCACCTCAACGCCCGCATCAAGCCCTTCCTGCTGCGGCGCAAGAAGGAACAGGTGGCCAACGAACTGCCGCCCAAGAGCGAGATCACCCACTGGGTGGAACTCAGCGACGTCCAGCGCGACCTCTACGAAACCGTGCGCCTGGCCATGGACAGCAAGGTCCGTGCGGAAATCCAGCGCAAGGGGCTGGCACGCAGCCACATCGTGGTCCTCGAAGCCCTGCTCAAGCTGCGCCAGGTCTGCTGCGATCCGCGCCTGCTGGACCAAACCCTGCCGGCGGCGGGCTCGGGCAAGCTCGCCGGCCTGCTGGAAATGCTCGACGAACTGCTGGAGGAAGGCCGCCGCGTGCTGCTGTTCTCGCAGTTCACCTCGATGCTCGAACTGATCCAGGCGGAGCTGGAGCAACGCGGCATCCCCTACGCCCTGCTCACTGGCGACACCCGCGACCGCCGCCAGCCGGTGGAAGACTTCCAGCAGGGCCGCGTGCCGCTGTTCCTGATCAGCCTGAAGGCCGGCGGCACCGGCCTCAACCTCACCGCCGCCGACACCGTGATCCACTATGACCCCTGGTGGAACCCGGCAGTGGAACAGCAGGCCACCGACCGCGCCTACCGAATCGGCCAGGACAAGCCGGTGTTCGTCTACAAGCTGATCGCCCGCGGCACCCTGGAAGAGAAGATCCAGCAATTGCAGGCAAGGAAGGCAGCGCTGGCCGCCGGTGTGCTGGAAGAAGGCAAGGACAGCGGTCTTCAGCTGCAGGACAGCGATATAGACGCCCTCTTCGCGCCCCTGCCGAAAGCCTGACCTGCCGCACGATTCTCATGTAGGAGCGCGCCCTGCGCGCGAAATCGCGGGCAGGGCCCGCTCCTACCGCCGCCGGGAGGCATGGCGTTCCATTGTAGGAGCGGACCTTGTCCGCGATAACCGGACCTCCCGGCGCGATTCGCGGATAAGATCCGCTCCTACGGGTACGCCCTCACACCATACGCGCGCCCTGCGCGCGAAATCGCGGGCAGGGCCCGCTCCTACAGCCGCCGGGAGGCATGGCGTTCCATTGTAGGAGCGGACCTTGTCCGCGATCAGCACGAATCGCGGCGGCAGGCCTATCAGCCCACCAACACCCGCGCCAGCACCTCGCGCACTTTGCCGATGCCCTCGTGCAGGGCCTGTTCGATCTCGGCCATGGTGATGATGCCGCTGGACTTGCCGGCCGCCGGGTTGACCACCAGCGACAGGCAGGCGTAGGGCAGCTCCAACTCGCGGGCCAGGGCGGCTTCGGGCATGCCGGTCATGCCGACGATGTCGCAGCCGTCGCGCTCCAGCCGGGCGATTTCCGCCACCGTCTCCAGGCGCGGGCCCTGGGTCGCCGCGTAGACGCCATGGCTGCTGTGCGGGTGGCCCAGCGCCTGCAGCGCCGCCACCAGCTTCTGGCGCAGCCCCTCGTCATAGGGATGGCTGAAGTCGATATGGGTGACATGATCGATGTCGCCGGCGAAGTAGGTGTGCTCGCGGCCGTAGGTGTAGTCGATGATCTGGTGCGGCACGCAGAGGTGGCCGCTGCCCATGGCGGCGTGGATGCCGCCCACCGCGTTGACCGCCAGCACCGCCTGGGCGCCGGCCTGCTTGAGCGCCCAGAGGTTGGCGCGGTAGTTCACCTGGTGCGGCGGGAAGCGGTGCGGGTGGCCGTGACGGGCCAGGAACAGCACCTCGCGGCCGGCGTACTCGCCGCGCTGGATCGGCGCCGAGGGCGCGCCGTAGGGCGTGTCCAGGTTCAGCGAATCCTTCAGGGTCAGGCCTTCCAGCTGGGTCAGGCCGGTGCCGCCGATGATGGCGTAGACGGTCATGGCGAATCCTCAGTCGATCAGTTGTGCCGCGCGCAGTTCGCCCACGGCCTGCTGCCAGCGCGGCAGCTGCTTGTATTCGATGCCCGGCCAGGCCCTGGCGCGCATCCGCGCCAGGCGCTCGGGAGCTTTCGTCTTCAGGCGCTGCAGGGCGCCCAGGGCCAGTTCCGCCGAGCCACGGTCGTTGCACACCAGGCCCATGTCGCAACCGGCATTCAGCGCGGCCTGGATGCGGCTGGCGGCGTCGCCCACCACGTGGGCGCCGGCCATGGACAGGTCGTCGCTGAAGATCACCCCGTCGAAGCCCAGCTCGCCGCGCAGGATGTCCTGCAGCCAGCGCCGCGAGAAACCGGCAGGGCCGGCATCCACCTGCGGGTAGATGACGTGGGCGGGCATCACCGCATCCAGCTCGCCGGCCAGGCGCTGGAAGGGCACCAGGTCGCTGCGGCGGATCTCGTCGAGGCTGCGCTCGTCCTCGGGAATCCCCACGTGGGAATCCACCTCGGCCCAGCCGTGGCCGGGGAAGTGCTTGCCGGTGGCGGCCATGCCGGCGGCGTGCATGCCGCGGATGAAGGCGCCGGCCAGCCGCGTGGCGCGCGCCGGGTCGCCCTCGAAGGCGCGGCTGCCGACCACGGCGCTACGCTGGTGGTCCAGGTCCAGCACCGGGGCGAAGCTCAGGTCCAGGCCCACCGCCAGCACCTCGGTGGCCATCAGCCAGCCGCACTGCTCGGCCAGGCGCTCGGCATTGTCGTTATCGGCGATGGCGCGCATCGCCGGCAGGCGCAGGAAGCCCTGGCGCAGGCGCTGCACGCGGCCGCCCTCCTGGTCCACCGCCAGCAGCAGGTCCGGGCGCAGGGCGCGGATGGCCGCGCAGAGTTCGCGCACCTGGCGCGGGCTTTCGATGTTGCGGGCGAAGATGATCAGCCCGCCCACTTCGGGGTGGCGCAGGATCCGGCGGTCCTCGGCGGTGAGCCAGGTGCCGCCGATGTCGAGCATCAGGGAGCCTTGCATGGGGGAATCCTTAACAGAGTTCGGCCGCGCGCCACTGCGGCTGCGGCGCCTCGTCGAGGCGCACGGAGCAGTGCAGCGGCACACGGGGGAAGAGTTGCAGCAGGTCGGCGTTGCGCAGGCGCACGCAGCCATGGGACAACGGCGCGCCCATGGGTTCGCAGTCCGGCGTGCCGTGCAGGTAGATGTAGCGACGGAAGGTATCCACCTCGCCCAGGCGGTTGACGCCGGGCTCGCAGCCGCTCAGCCAGAGGATGCGGGTGAGGATCCAGTCGCGCCCGGGAAACTGCTCGTGCAGCGCCGGGCTCCACACCTCGCCGGTCCAGCGCCGGCCACGCAACACCGCGCCGCAGGGCAGGCCCTCGCCGATCTTCGCCCGCACCTGGTGCAGGCCGCGCGGCGTGCAGCCGGAGCCCTGGCGCTCGCCGGCGCCGTTCAGCGCGGTGGAGACGGGCAAACGCAGCACCAGACGCTGCGCGGCGAAGCCGTAGAGCACCTGGTCGGCGAGGGAAATGTGCAGCAGGTCGAGATCGGGCATCGTCCGCCAGCGACAGCAGGAATGGCCCGCTACTTTAGCCGATCGGCCGTGGCAGGCCCAGCGCGGTCAGACCTTGGCCGGCGCCGGCGCCTTGCTGCGCGGCTTGGGCTGGGCGCCGGCCAGGGACGGGTCGCTGACGCCGCTGTCGGCGCGCATGCCGGCGGCGAGGAACGGCACCATCAGGCGCATCACCTGCTCGATGGAGGTGTTCACGCCGAAGTCGTTCTCGGCCATGGCGCGCAACGCCTTGATCCCGGACATGCTGAAGGCAGCGGCGCCGAGCATGAAGTGCACGCGCCAGAACAGTTCGATGGGCGGCAGGCGCGGCGCGGCTTCGTTGACCAACTGCATGTAGCGGCGGAACACCTTGCCGTAGACCTCTTCGAGATACTTGCGCAGGTGCCCCTGGCTCTGGCTGAAGGCCAGGCCCAGCAGGCGCATGAAGATCGACAGGTCGTTGCCGCTGCGCGGCTTCACCGCCATGGCCTGCACCACCAGCAGTTCGAGCAGTTCCTCGAGGCTGGCGCGCGGCGCGTCGGGCTTGGCCTGGCGCCGGTCCAGTTCCTTTTCCAGACTGGCGCAGAAAGGCCCGAGGAAGCGCGAGAAGACCGCCTGGATCAGCGCCTTCTTCGAGCCGAAGTGGTAGTTCACCGCCGCCAGGTTGACCCCGGCCTTGCTGGTGATCAGACGCAACGAGGTCTCGGCGAAGCCTTTTTCCGCGAACAGCTGCTCCGCAGCATCGAGGATACGTTCGACGGTTTCCGACTGGGCCATGGATGATTTCACCTGACAAACACTTGTTTGAAACTTACGTTTCAAATCAATCCATTGTCAAGCCTGGCGCGGGGGGATTGTTGCGGATTCTCGGGCAATACGACGAACGATGCCAGCGGGACGTTGGCCGAATCCGCCGAATTACAGCCCCGGCCGATGAAATAATTCGTTGCCAGTGGCCGACCACTGTATATAATCCCAGCCACTGTACAAAAAGACAGAGTAGGGACATGCAGAAGCTGACGCCGCGCCAAGCCGAGATTCTCTCCTTCATCAAGCGTTGCCTGGAAGACAACGGCTACCCGCCGACGCGCGCCGAGATCGCCCAGGAGCTCGGCTTCAAGTCGCCCAACGCCGCCGAGGAGCACCTCAAGGCCCTGGCCCGCAAGGGCGCCATCGAGATGACCCCCGGCGCCTCGCGCGGCATCCGCATCCCCGGCTTCGAACCCAAGGCCGCCGCCAACGAGGACGAACTGCCGATCATCGGCCGCGTCGCCGCCGGCGCGCCGATTCTCGCCGAGCAGAACGTCGAGGACGCCTGCCGCATCAACCCGGCCTTCTTCAACCCGCGCGCCGACTACCTGCTGCGCGTGCGCGGGCAGAGCATGAAGGACGTCGGCATCCTCGACGGCGACCTGCTCGCCGTGCACGTCACCCGCGAGGCGCGCAACGGCCAGATCGTCGTCGCCCGCCTTGGCGAAGAGGTCACGGTGAAGCGCTTCAAGCGCGAGGGCAGCAAGGTCTGGCTGATCGCCGAGAACCCCGAGTTCGCGCCCATCGAGGTCGACCTCGAGGAACAGGAACTGACCATCGAAGGTTTGAGCGTCGGCGTCATCCGCCGCTGACAGGAGGCCCCATGCAGTATCCCCAGCCGCTGGACCTGCCCCAACTGCCGCTATTCCAGGAGGCGCTCTGGGCCAACGCCGAAGAGCCCCTGCTGGCCAAGCTGGCAGAACCGGATGCCGTCGAGGACGAAGCCTTCAGCGAACTGTCGCTGCGCGGCCTGCCGGGCCACTGCCAGAGCCTGCTGGCGCCCATCCTGCGCGAACTCAGCGAAGAGAAGGATGCCCGCTGGCTGACGCTGATCGCCCCGCCGGCCAGCCTCACCCACGACTGGCTGCGCAAGGCCGGGTTGAACCGCGAGCGCATCCTGCTGCTGCCGGCGCGCGACCAGGCCTCCGCCCTGAGCCTGGCCTGCGAGGCGCTGCGCCTGGGCCACAGCCACACGGTGGTCAGCTGGCTATCGGCGCTCGGCGGCAAGGCGCGCGCGCAACTGTCCCGTGCGGCGCTCGCCGGGCAGGCGCAGAGCCTGAATATCCGTCTGGGGTAGTAAAGGAAGGGGGATCAGTGCAGGACGCGCGGGCCGTCCTGCTCGACCTCGCCACCTTCGGCGAGGCGGCCGGCCAGTTGCACGCCGACGTTGAACATCGCCTTGGCGATCTCGATGTGCTGGCCCTGCAGGAAGCCCTTGGCGTCGTTGGAGAACTCCAGGGTCACCAGCGCCTCCTCGTCTTCCGCGCGGCGCAGTACGATGCGCCCATCGGGCAGTTCAACGATTTCCAGGAATGAGGTCGGCATGGCTAGGTTCTCTCACAGCAGAACGGCCATTGTAACAGTCATGGCCGCTCTCCCCTAGCCCAACCGACTTCCGGCAGGCTTCAGAGCTCGGTCAGCGCCCCGCGGAAGCGCAACACCATTTCCTTCAGCGACTTGCGCCAGGCTTCCAGTTCGGCGTTGCCCAGGGCCTGCGGCTCTTCCTCGTCCAGGCTGACGGCCTGGATCAGCGGCTGGGTCGGGTCGACCTTGGCCTTGCGCGGCTCGCGCGGCGGCTGGAACAGCTCGGCGTAGGCGGCCAGCAGCTGCGCCAGCCAGGTTTCCGGCTGCTGCGCCAGCTCCACCAGCTCGGCCAGTTCCGGGCTCGGCGAGGCCGCCAGCACCTCGGCGTTGAGCAGCAGCTCGACGCGCGGCGCATTGGCCTCGGGCAGGCGGTAGTAGCCGGCGATCTCATGGGCTACGCCCAGCACCGCGCCATACAGGTGGAACAACGCCGCCTCGCGCTCGGCCTGCACCAGCGCCTGGGCGTTCATCGGCCGCGCCTCTTCCGCCTTGCGCCAGGCTTCCAGGGCCAGGCCGGCGAAATACAGCTTCTGGTTGGTGCGGGTGTAGAGTTCCTGAGCCATCAGCGCGCCCTCATGCGGTCACTCGGCAGTATATGCGCGCCCCGCCTGCGCGGGGCGCGCCGCCCATCAGCGCTTGTCCTCGACCTTCCACTTGCCGCCGTCGAAGAAGGCGCGCCAGCCGCTGGGCTTGCCGTCCACCTCGGACTGCACGTACTGCTCCTTGGTCTTGCGGCTGAAGCGGATCACCGCCGGGCGGCCATCCGGGTCCTTCTGCGGCGCGGCGAGCAGGAAGTGGTATTTCGGGTCCAGCTCGTCCTTGTGCGGGATCAGCTCGCTCACCAGGGGCGCGCGGGTCTCGCGGTTCTTGGGGAACTGGCTGGCGGCCAGGAACAGGCCGGAAGCGCCGTCGCGCAGCACGTAGACATCGTCGACCTTCTCGCACTTGAGCTCGGGCATGCGGATGGCGTCCATCTTCGGCGGCGCCGGCTCGCCGTTCTTCAGCAGCTTGCGGGTGTTCTTGCAGGCCGGGTTGGTGCAACCGAAGAACTTGCCGAAGCGGCCGGTCTTGAGCTGCATCTGGCTGCCGCACTTGTCGCATTCCAGGCTCGGACCTTCGTAGCCCTTGATGCGGTACTGGCCTTCCTCGATCTCGTAGCCCGGGCAGTCCGGGTTGTTACCGCAGATGTGCAGCTTGTGCTTCTCGTCCAGCAGGTAGGCATCCATCGCCGTGCTGCAGATCGGGCAGCGGTGCTTGCCGCGCAGCACGCGGGATTCGGACTCACCCTCGTCGTCCGCGGCGATCTCGTCGCCGGGGATGAGGTTGATGGTGGCCTTGCAGCGCTCCTTCGGCGGCAGGCTGTAGCCGGAGCAGCCGAGGAACACGCCGGTGGAGGCGGTGCGGATCATCATCGGCCGGCCGCACTCGCGGCAGGGGATGCTGGTCGGCGTCGGCTGGTTGGCGCGCATGCCTTTCTCGCTGACCTCGGCCACTTCGAGCTTCTTCTTGAAGTCGCCGTAGAACTCGTCGAGCAGGTGCTTCCAGTCGCGCTCGCCCTGGGCCACGTCGTCCAGGTGCTCTTCCATGCCGGCGGTGAAGCCGTAGTCCATCAGGTTGGAGAAGCTCTCGTTGAGGCGGTCGGTGACGATGTCGCCCATCTTCTCGGCGTAGAAGCGGCGGTTGTGGGTGGTGACGTAGCCGCGCTCCTGGATGGTCGAGATGATCGCCGCGTAGGTCGACGGGCGGCCGATGCCGCGCTTCTCCAGCTCCTTGACCAGGCTGGCTTCGGAATAGCGCGCCGGCGGCTTGGTGAAGTGCTGGCTCGGGTCGAGCTTGAGCAGCTTCATCGCATCGCCCTGGTCCATCATCGGCAGCACGTCGTCCTCGCCCGGCTTGCCCTGCTGCGGCAGCACCCTGGTGTAGCCGTCGAACTTGAGGATGCGGCCCTTGGCGCGCAGCTCGAAGTCACCGGCGGCGACGCTGACGGTGGTGGACAGGTACTCGGCCGGCGGCATCTGGCAGGCCACGAACTGGCGCCAGATCAGGTCGTACAGGCGCTCGGCGTCGCGCTCCATGCCCGACAGCTGGGTCGGACGCAGGTTGACGTCGGACGGACGAATCGCTTCGTGCGCTTCCTGGGCGCCTTCCTTGCTGGAATAGAAGTTCGGCTTGGCCGGCAGGTATTTCTTACCGAACTCGCTGTCGATGAAGCCGCGCACCATGTCGATGGCGTCGGCCGACAGGTTGGTCGAGTCGGTACGCATGTAGGTGATGTAGCCGGCCTCGTAGAGACGCTGGGCCATCATCATGGTCTTCTTCACGCCGAAGCCCAGGCGGTTGCTCGCGGCCTGCTGCAGGGTCGAGGTGATGAAGGGCGCAGAGGGCCGGCTGGAGGTCGGCTTGTCCTCGCGCTTGGCCACGCTGTAGCTGGAGGCCTTGAGCTTCTCCAGGGCGGCCATGGCCTGGGCTTCGTTGAGCGGCTTGAA
Source organism: Pseudomonas citronellolis (assembly GCF_001586155.1). Classification (NCBI taxonomy): domain Bacteria; kingdom Pseudomonadati; phylum Pseudomonadota; class Gammaproteobacteria; order Pseudomonadales; family Pseudomonadaceae; genus Pseudomonas; species Pseudomonas citronellolis. The sequence continues at coordinate 2,069,327 of NZ_CP014158.1, read as the reverse complement.
GGCTTCGCCCTTCTCGCGCACCACTTCGAAGCGGGCCTTATCGCCGCGCGGGGTGTTCAGGTCGGCGTGGATTTCCCAGTATTCCTCGGGAACGAAGGCGCGGATCTCGCGCTCGCGCTCCACCACCAGCTTCACCGCCACCGACTGCACGCGGCCGGCGGACAGGCCGCGGGCGATCTTCGACCACAGCAGCGGCGAGACCATGTAGCCCACCACGCGGTCGAGGAAGCGCCGCGCCTGCTGGGCGTTGACGCGGTTGATGTCCAGCTCGCCAGGCTGCGAGAAGGCTTCCTGGATGGCCTTCTTGGTGATTTCGTTGAACACCACGCGCTTGTAGCGGCTGTCGTCGCCGCCGATGGCCTCGCGCAGGTGCCAGGCGATGGCCTCCCCTTCGCGGTCCAAGTCGGTTGCGAGATAGATGGTGTCGGCATCCTTGGCCAGGCGGCGCAGCTCCTCGATCACCTTCTCCTTGCCGGGGAGAATCTCGTACTTGGCCTTCCAGCCGTGCTCCGGGTCCACGCCCATGCGGGTGAACAGCTGGCGCTTGGCCTTCTCCTTCGGCGACAGCGCAGGGGCTTCGGCAGCGCTCTTGCGGGCCTTGGCCGCGGCCGGCTCCTTCGCGCTGGACGAACCGCTGGTGGGCAGGTCGCGAATGTGGCCGATGCTCGACTTCACCACGTACTGGCTGCCCAGGTACTTGTTGATGGTCTTGGCCTTGGCCGGTGATTCCACGATGACCAGCGATTTACCCATGGATCGGAAGATTCCTGCTTCGAGAAGATGAATATAAGGAGGGAGGCGCCCGGAACGGCACCGCTATATATAGTGGTGGTCCGCCCAAGGTCAAGTTCAGGATTCGCCGAAACCGACCTGGGTCAATCCCAGCGGGTCGTTTTCGGCGCTCACCAGAGCAAAGCGCGGAACCAGCTCGCCGTCCACCTCCACCGCTTCGGTGAACATGCCCAGCGGGCGCACCCAGAGGCCGAACTCGCCGTACAGCGCCTGGTAGACCACCAGGGTCTCCTCGCTCTCCGAATGCCGCGCCACGCCCAGCACGCGGTAGTGCTGGCCCTTGTAGTGACGGTACAGGCCGGTCTGCAGTTCCATTCGCTGCCCTCCTCGGCAAAAAAGCCGCGATTCTCCAGGCCCAGGGCGATCGGGGCAACCCCGCCGCCCGGAAAAACGAAAGCCGGGGCACAAGGCCCCGGCTCGTCCATCGACGAAAGCTTAGACGCGTTCGAAGATGGTGGTGATGCCCTGGCCGAGGCCCACGCACATGGTGGACACGCCCAGGGTGCCGCCGTTCTGTTTCATCACGTTCAGCAGGGTGCCGGAGATGCGCGCACCGGAGCAGCCGAACGGGTGGCCCAGGGCGATGGCGCCGCCGTGCAGGTTGACCTTCTGGTCCATCTTGTCGAGCAGCTTGAGGTCCTTCAGCACCGGCAGGGCCTGGGCGGCGAAGGCTTCGTTGAGCTCGACGAAGTCGATGTCGTCGATGGTCAGGCCGGCGCGCTTGAGCGCCTTGTTGGTCGAGGGCACCGGGCCGTAGCCCATGATCGCCGGGTCGACGCCCGCCACGGCCATGGCGCGGACCACGGCCATCGGCTGGATGCCCAGGTCCTTGGCGCGCTGGGCGCTCATGACGATCATGCAGGAAGCGCCGTCGGTGATCTGCGAGGAGGTGCCCGCGGTCACGGTGCCGCCCTTGGGGTTGAACGCCGGCTTCAGCGAGGCCAGGCCTTCCAGGGTGGTTTCCGGACGAATGGTCTCGTCGAAGTCGAAGACCTTCAGGAAGCCGTTCTCGTCATACCCTTCCATCGGGATGATCTCGTCCTTGAACTTGCCTTCCTGGGTGGCCTTCCACGCCAACTGGTGCGAACGCACGCCGAACTTGTCCTGGGCCTCGCGGGTGATGCCGTGCATCTTGCCCAGCATCTCGGCGGTCAGGCCCATCATGCCGGAGGCCTTGGCGGCGTACAGCGACAGGTGCGGGTTCGGGTCGACGCCGTGCATCATGCCGACGTGGCCCATGTGCTCCACGCCGCCGACGACGAAGACGTCGCCGTTGCCGGTCTGGATCGCCTGCACGGCGGTGTGCAGGGCGCTCATCGACGAGCCGCACAGGCGGCTGACGGTCTGGCCGGCGCTGGTGTGGGGGATCTGGGTCATCAGCGAGGCCATGCGCGCGATGTTCCAGCCCTGCTCCAGGGTCTGGTTCACGCAGCCCCAGATGACGTCCTCGACTTCCGCCGGGTCGACCTTCGGGTTGCGTGCAAGCACGCCGCTGATCAGGTGCGCGGACATGTTCTCCGCACGGGTGTTGCGGTGCATCCCGCCCTTGGAACGGCCCATCGGGGTGCGGCCGAAGTCGACAATGACGGCGTCTCTCGGATTCAGGCTCATAAATTCACTCTCGCTCTATTCGTTCGCACTCAACCGAAGAACTTCTGGCCGTTCTTGGCCATTTCACGCAGCTTCGCGGTCGGGTGGTACAGCGGGCCCAGGTCGGCGTACTTGTCGGCCAGGGCGACGAATTCGGCCACGCCGATGGAGTCGATGTAGCGCAGCGCACCACCACGGAAGGGCGGGAAGCCGATGCCGTAGATCAGGCCCATGTCGGCCTCGGCGGCGGTTTCGACGATGCCGTCTTCCAGGCAGCGCACGGTCTCCAGGCACAGCGGGATCATCATGTAGTTGATGATGTCCTCGTCGGTCAGCTCACGCTGCTCGCTGACGATGGCCTTGAGCAGTTCGTAGGCCTGCGGGTCGCTGACCTTCTTCGGCTTGCCGCGCTTGTCGGTCTCGTAGGCGTAGAAGCCCTTGCCGTTCTTCTGGCCCAGGCGGTTGGCCTCGTACATGACGTCGACGGCGGTCTTGCCTTCCACCGCCATGCGGTCCGGGAAGCCTTCGGCCATCACGTCGCGGCCATGGTGGCCGGTGTCGATGCCGACCACGTCGGACAGGTAGGCCGGGCCCATGGGCCAGCCGAACTTCTCCATGACCTTGTCGATGCGCGCGAAGTCGACGCCGAAGCCCAGCAGCTTGGAGAAGCCGCCGAAGTACGGGAACAGCACGCGGTTGACCAGGAAGCCGGGGCAGTCATTCACCACGATGGGGTTCTTGCCCATCTTCTTGGCGTAGGCCACGGTGGTGGCGACGGCCACTTCACCGGACTTCTCGCCGCGGATGACCTCGACCAGGGGCATCATGTGCACCGGGTTGAAGAAGTGCATGCCGACGAAGTTTTCCGGGCGCTTCAGCGCCTGGGCCAGCAGGCTGATGGAGATGGTCGAGGTGTTGGAAGCGAGGATCGCGTCCTCCTTCACCACGCCTTCCACCTCGGCCAGCACGATCTGCTTGACCTTGGGGTTCTCGACCACGGCTTCGACGACGATGTCGACGTTGCCGAAGTCGCCGTAGGACATGGTCGGGCGGATGGCGTTCAGCGCCTCGGCCATCTTGGCCGGGGTCAGGCGGCCCTTCTCGACGCGCTTGCCGAGCAGCTTGGAGGCCTCGTTCAGGCCCATCTGGATACCCTCTTCGCGGATATCCTTCATCAGGATCGGGGTGCCCTTGACCGCCGACTGGTAGGCGATGCCGCCGCCCATGATGCCGGCGCCGAGCACGGCGGCCAGTTTCACGTCCTTGGCGACTTCGTCGTACTGCTTGGCTTTCTTCTTCAGTTCCTGGTCGTTCAGGAACAGGCCGATCAGGCTTTGCGCAACCGAGGTCTTGGCCAGCTTGACGAAGCCCTGGGCCTCGACTTCCAGCGCCTTGTCACGGCCGAAGTTGGCAGCCTTCTGGATCGACTTGATGGCTTCGACCGGGGCCGGGTAGTTCGGGCCGGCCTGGCCAGCGACGAAGCCCTTGGCGGTCTCGAAGGCCATCATCTGCTCGATGGCGTTGAGCTTGATCTTTTCCAGCTTGGGCTGGCGGCGGGCCTTGTGGTCCAGCTCGCCGGCGATGGCGCGCTTGACCAGGTCCAGGGCCGCGGCCTGCAGCTGCTCGGGGGCGACCACGGCGTCGACGGCGCCGACCTTCAGGGCGTCCTCGGCACGGTTTTCCTTGCCCGAGGCGATCCACTCGACGGCGTTGTCCACGCCGATCAGGCGCGGCAGGCGCACGGTGCCGCCGAAGCCCGGGTAGATGCCCAGCTTGACTTCCGGCAGGCCGATCTTGGCGGTGGCGCTCATCACGCGGAAGTCCGCGGCCAGGCACATTTCCAGGCCGCCGCCCAGGGCGATGCCGTTGATCGCGGCGACGGTCGGGACCTCGAGGTCCTCGAAGGCGCTGAAGATCTTGTTGGCTTCGAGGTTGCCGGCCAGCAGTTCTTCGTCCGGCAGCTTGAAGTTGTCGACGAATTCGGTGATGTCGGCGCCGACGATGAACACGCCTTTGCCGCTGGTCACGATCACGCCCTTGACGGACGCATCGGCCTTGATCGCATCGACTGCTTCACGCAGTTCGTTCAGGGTGAGCCGGTTGAACTTGTTGACGGACTCGCCCTTGAGGTCGAAATTCAGCTCGACGATGCCGCTCTCAAGAGCCTTAACCGTGATGGCTTTACCTTGGTAAATCATCAACTGATCTCCACGCTAGGGAAGCTTGAACTCACGCATCGGACGCCGTGTATCGGGACCGTTCCGCAGTCGCGGAGCATAGTCCCAAAGCCTGCGGCACACCCGCCGATGCGATAGTCGGGGCCTTGGTTCGACCGTTCGTACATGGCAAACGCTCGATTCATACGCCCGTTTGATTCGGGTGTGCACACCTTCTTCGAAAAGCCTGCGCTTGTCAATCGCGGACGGCTGTCCGAAAGGCCTCTGGTTCGCCGCATTCAGCGAGGTTCTGCCGCGACATTCAGCAAAACCATGGCGCCCCGTGCCGCTGTCTGGCCCGCAGCCAGCCCCGTCGTTGGCAAAATGCCCGGACGCGGGTTAGAGTCCGGCGAATCGCTTGTCGCCGAGCATCGCGAAGAACAACAAGAAGCCCCACGGCCCCAAGGAGACGCGCCCATGCCATGCCGCCCGCTGGCCCGCCTGTTGTCCCTGTTCGTCCTGTCCGCCCTGCCCTTTCTGGCCCACGCCGAGCCCGCCGGCGACCTGCTGGCGCTGCACCAGATGCGCCTGGCCGCCCAGCGCAGCCTGAGCGACCTGTTCCTGCTCAACGCCATGGCCGGGGACCCGCGCTACGCGGGCCTGGTGGCCAGCTCCACGGCCGAGGCCGGCGGCGCCTTGGAGCGCCTGGGGCAGATGCCCGGCAGCGCCTCGGCGCAGCTCAGGAGCAAGCTGCAGGAACAGTGGGACGGCTACCGCCAGGCCCTGGAGCAGCAGCTGCAGGCGCAGAAGCAGAACGGCTACAACGACTTCCAGCCCCTGGGCGACCTGGCCCGCCGCAACAGCCAGTTGCTGGATACCGCCGAACAGCTCTACGAGGGCATCCAGAAGGACAGCGGCCAGCAGGTGCCGCCGCTCACCCAGCAGAGCCGCGAGCAGAGCCTGCTGATGCAGTCGATCACCTGGAACTACGTGTCGCGCAACGCCTCGGTGGGCGCCAACCCGGTGCGCAGCGAGGACCAGCAGGCCCTGGACGACCTGACCAACCGCTTCGCCATCAACCTGCTGCAACTGCAGCAGGCGCCGCAGACCAGCCCGGAGATCGGCCGCGAGCTGCGGGCCATCTCCACCAAGTGGCGATTCATCGAGAAATCGCTGCAGGGCGCCGCGCAGAGCAACGTGCCCTTCCTCATCGACAAGTACTCCGACGGCATCATCGCCGACCTGGAGCAGGTCTCCGGCCACTATGCCGCGGCGCAGCTCTGAATGACGGCAGCGCCACGGCGCTCAGGCGCGCCGGGAAAGGAACTCGGCGATGCGCTGCAGGTGGCTGGCGTCGCCGCGTTCGCCCCAGTACAGGGCGATGAACTGCGCCGAAGCCTCGACCATGTACACGTCGCCCGGCAGCGTCGCCAGGTCGGCGAGCAGTTCCGCGTCGGCGCAGGGCTCGCGCCAGCGATCCAGCCACACGCCCGGCGCGCTCTGCCAGTAGCGCCACTCGTCGTTGCGCCCGCGGCTGCGGCCGCGGTGGTACTGCGCGCAGCTCTGCGGCGGCTGCCGCTCCAGCCAGTGCGGCCACTCCTGGCGCGCCATCTGCATGGCCAGCCCCAGGCGCCGCGCCTGCAGGCGCAGGTCCATCTGCCCGCGCTGGCCGCGCGAAGGCATCAGCCAGGCCAGCGGGCTGAGCACCAGCGCCAGGAGCAGAATCGACCACCAGACCGTCATATCGGGTATACCTCGGCCCAAAGGGCCATACTTGCATTCATAACTGTCCCCCGGAGGAGACGCTCATGCCCTACCAACACATCCTGGTCGCCGTGGACCTCACCGACGAATGCGATCCGGTGATGAAGCGCGCCGTGGCGCTGGCCTCCAGCACCCAGGCGCAGCTGTCCACCGTGCATGTGGTCGAGCCCATGGCCATGGCCTTCGGCGGTGACGTGCCGATGGACCTGTCGATGCTGCAGCAACAGCAGTTCGACCAGGCCAAGGAGCGCATGCACCAGTTCACCCTCTGCTACCCGCAGGTGTCCATCGCCCAGAGCCACCTGGTCTACGGCCAGCCGCGCCAGGAAATCCACCGCCTGGCCAAGGAACAGGGCTGCGACCTGATCATCGTCGGCAGCCACGGCCGCCACGGCCTGGCCCTGCTGCTGGGCTCCACCGCCAACGACGTGCTGCACGGCGCGCCCTGCGACGTGCTGGCGGTGCGCCTGCAGAAGACCGAGTGAGTCAGCCCGGGCGCCTGCCGCGGCGGGCGCCCGGTTTCAGAACACCTCTCCCCCGCTCATCAGGACCGGGCGAACCTTCTGCAACTGCGCCTCCAGCGAATAGCTCATGCTCGAGGACATGGAGAAGAAGCTGAGGAAGGCCTTGAGGTTGGAGTCGCCCACGCAACTGTCGTGGATGCGCTGCCAGAACGCCTGGTTGACCAGCTGCAGCTGCTGGTACAGGCGCACCAGCCCCTTCAGTTCCCAGTCGGCGTGGCGCCCCTCGCGGTAGTTGAAGTACTGGCGCATCAGGTATAGCGACACCGCGCGGGTGATGAACTCCTGGTTGCTGGCGAACGGCAGGTGCTGCTGGGCCATGGGCTTGAGCCGCCCCAGCAGCGGGCAGGCGCTGGTGGCCATGATCACCCCCAGCAGCGCCCGCAGGCCTTCCTCCAGGCCGACCTGCTTGCGGTACTCGCGTTCGGGGGTGCGCACCAGCACGTCCACCTTCTTCAGCGCCGGCAGGCCGCGGAAATCCTCGATCACCCGGTGCAGGTCCACCGCCGCCGGGCAATGCCTGTGCTGCTCGCGGGACAGCGGGCAGTTGCTGCACTGGTTGTGCTCCAGGCGCGTCCACGCCGGCGCCCCGACGGCCTGCTCGCCATCGAAGCGGCGTTCCAGTTCGATGCGGTAGCTGAAGCCCTGTTCGTCATCCAGATTGATGCGGTACTCGATCGCCATGCCCTTCCCCAACTCGCCGATCGCCGCCGCAGCGGCAGCCCCCGGGCACCTTCCCGACGGGGCGGGTCATTCTTCCAGTTCGGCCCAGCGCTCGATCAGCCGGTCCAGCTCGGCCTGCAGGCTGTCCAGACGCTCCAGCACCACGCGGGTCTCCTCCGCCGGGCGCTGGTAGAAGCTGGGCGCCGAGATTTCTTCCTGCACGCCGGCCAGTTCGGCCTCCAGGGCGTCGATCTGCCCGGGAATGGCCTCCAGTTCGCGCTGCAGCTTGTAGCTGAGCTTCTTCTTCGCCGCCTCCGGCGCCGCGGCCGGTGCCGCAGCTGCCTGCGGGGCCGGCTCGGGTTTCGCCGCCTTCTCCTCGCCCACGCCCAGCAGGCGCGGCGAACCGCCCTGGCGCAGCCAGTCCTGGTAGCCGCCGACGAACTCGCGCACGCGGCCCTCGCCTTCGAACACCAGGGTGCTGGTCACCACGTTGTCGAGGAAAGCGCGGTCGTGGCTGACCATCAGCACGGTGCCGTCGAAGCCCAGCAGCACCTCTTCCAGCAGCTCCAGGGTTTCCACGTCCAGGTCGTTGGTCGGTTCGTCCAGCACCAGCAGGTTGGCCGGCTTGCTGAACAGCTTGGCCAGCAACAGCCGTGCCCGTTCGCCGCCGGACAGCGCCTTGACCGGCGTGCGGGCGCGCTGCGGGGAGAACAGGAAGTCGCCCAGGTAGCTCAGCACGTGGCGATTCTGGCCGTTGATGGTGATGAATTCGCGGCCTTCGGCGATGTTGTCGATGACGGTCTTTTCCGGCTCCAGCTGGTGACGCAACTGGTCGAAATAGGCCACTTCCAGGCGCGTGCCTTCCTTGATGCTGCCGGAAGTCGGCTGCAGGTCGCCCAGCAGCAGCTTGAGCAGGGTGGTCTTGCCGGTGCCGTTGGCGCCCAGCAGGCCGATGCGGTCGCCGCGCTGCAGCACCAGGGAGAAATCGCGGATCAGCGGCTCGCCGCCAGGGTGGGCGAAACCGACCTTCTCGGCGACTATCACCTGCTTGCCGGACTTCTCCGCCGTCTCCATCTGGAAGCTGGCCTTGCCGGTGCGCTCGCGGCGCTCGGCGCGCTCGTTGCGCATGGCCTTGAGCGCGCGCACGCGGCCCTCGTTGCGGGTGCGCCGGGCCTTGATGCCCTGGCGGATCCACACTTCCTCCTGGGCCAGGCGCTTGTCGAACAGCGCGTTGGCAGCCTCTTCCGCCGCCAGTTGCTGCTCCTTGTGCACCAGGAAGCTGGCGTAGTCGCCCTTCCAGTCGATCAGGTGGCCGCGGTCCAGTTCGAGGATTCGGTTGGCCACGGCCTGCAGGAAGGCGCGGTCGTGGGTGATGAACAGCACCGCGCCGGGGAAGCCGGACAGCGCCTCTTCCAGCCAGGCGATGGCGCCGATGTCCAGGTGGTTGGTCGGCTCGTCCAGCAGCAGCAGATCCGGCTCGGCGACCAGCGCCTGGGCCAGCAGCACGCGGCGGCGCCAGCCACCGGAAAGCTCGGCGAGGGTCTTGTCGGCCGGCAGTTGCAGGCGCGTCAGGGTGGTTTCCACCAGTTGCTGCAGGCGCCAGCCGTCGCGGGCCTCCAGGGCCTGCTGGACGCGCGCCAACTGGGTCAGGTCGTCCTCGCCCTGGATGTGCAGGCTCAGGTGGTGGTAGCGGCTGAGCAGCTCGCCGACCTCGGCCAGGCCCTCGGCGACCACATCGTAGACCGTGCGCTCGTCGGCCACCGGCAGCTCCTGCGGCAGCTCGCCGATCTTCAGCGCCGGGGCGCGCCAGATGTCGCCGTCGTCGGGCATCTGCTCGCCCTTGACCAGCTTGAGCATGCTCGACTTGCCGGTGCCGTTGCGACCGATGATGCAGACCCGCTCGCCCTTCTCGATCTGCCAGGACACCTTGTCCAGGAGCGGCGTGGTGCCAAAGGCGAGGGATACATCGGTGAACTTCAGCAGGGTCATGGGGCATCTCCGGAAACTGGGGCCGCAGTGTAAGGGAAACTCGAAAAAAGTCAGAGCCTTGCAGGAGCGCCGCGGCTGTCATCTTTTGTGCCCGACGGTACCGCCGCAACGCTTCCGCCATCGCGTCGCAACAGGCTAAGCTTGTGCCTATCGGCGCCGGCCAGACCGCGCCACGAATCACTTTGCGGAAGAGTCATGCGCGGTCGCCTTTCACTATTGTTCTCCTGCCTGATCCTCACCCTGACCAGCGCCGCGCCGGCGCACGCTGCCCCGCTGCAGCAACAGCGGCAGATGTACGACGAGGCCAAGGCCGCCCTGGCGCGCAACGACAACGGCCCCTACCTGCGCTACCGCCAGGCCCTGGCGGATTATCCGCTGGAACCCTACCTGGGCTACGACGACCTGACCAACCGTCTGAAAAGCGCCAGCGACGCCGAGATCGAAGGCTTCCTCACCGAACACGGCGACCTGCCGCAGATCAACTGGCTGAAGCTGCGCTGGCTGCGCCAGCTGGCCGACCGCCAGGACTGGAAGACCTTCCTCAACTACTACGACCCGAAGATGAACTTCACCGAGCTGGACTGCCTGTACGGCCAGTACCAGCTCACCCACGGGCAGAAAGCCGCCGGCTACGAGACCGCGCAGAAGCTGTGGCTGGTGGGCAAATCGCAACCCGACGCCTGCGACACCCTGTTCGACCTCTGGCAGACCGACGGCCAACTCACCGAAGACATGGTCTGGAGGCGCCTGAAGCTGGCGGCCGAGAAAGGCAACTACGGCCTGGCCACCACCCTCGCCAAGCGCCTGCCGACCCTCGGCAGCCTCGGCGAGCTGATGGTCAAGGTGGCGCAGAACCCCGCCCAGCTGAGCCAGACCGAACGCTTCAGCCTGCGCACCCACGCCATGGCCGACGTGGTCGGCCTGGGCCTGCGGCGCCTGGCCAAGCAGGACCCGGAACGCGCCCTGGGCCTGCTCGATGGCTACGAGAGCAGCCTGCCGTTCACCGGCGAGGAGAAGGTCAACATCGCCCGGCAGATCGGCCTGGGCCTGGCGCGCCGCTACGACCCGCGCGCCCTGCCGCTGATGACCCGCTACGATCCCGAGCTGCGCGACAACACCGTCAGCGAATGGCGCCTGCGCCTGCTGATGCGCCTGGGCCGCTGGGAAGACGCCTACCAGTTGACGCGCCAGCTGCCCAAGGACCTCGCCGAGACCAACCGCTGGCGCTACTGGCAGGCGCGCACCCTGCAACTGGCCCAGCCGCAGAACCCGCAGGCCATGGCGCTGTACCAGCCGCTGGCGCGCGAGCGCGACTTCTACGGCTTCCTCGCCGCCGACCGGATCAACGCGCCCTACCAGTTGAACAACCGCCCGGTGAGCATCAGCCCGCAGGTGATGCAGCGTGTGCGCAACGCCGCCAGCACCCGTCGCGCCCTGGAGTTCTACGCCCGCGGCGACGTGATCAGCGCTCGCCGCGAGTGGTACTACGCCGCGCGGGTGTTCAACCGCGACGAACTGCTGGCCCAGGCCCGCATGGCCTACGACATGCAGTGGTACTTCCCGGCCATCCGCGCCATCAGCCAGGCGCAGTACTGGGACGACCTCGACATCCGCTTCCCGGTGGCGCACCGCGACAGCCTGCTGCGCGAAGCGCGCAACCGCGACCTGCACCCCAGCTGGGTGTTCGCCATCACCCGCCAGGAAAGCGCCTTCATGTCCGATGCGCGCTCCGGAGTCGGCGCCACCGGCCTGATGCAACTGATGCCGGCCACCGCCAAGGAAACCTCGAAAAAGTTCGGCATTCCCCTGGCCGGGCCGCAGCAGCTGATAGTGCCGGACCTCAACATCCGCCTCGGCGCCGCCTACCTCAGCCAGGTGCAGGGCCAGTTCAACGGCAACCGCGTGCTCGCCACCGCCGCCTACAACGCCGGCCCCGGCCGCGTACGCCAGTGGCTGAAGGACGCCCGCCACCTGTCCTTCGACGTCTGGGTGGAGAGCATCCCCTTCGACGAAACCCGCCAATACGTGCAGAACGTGCTGTCCTACGCGGTCATCTACGGCCAGAAGATCGGCGTGCCGCAGCCGCTGGTGGACTGGCACGAGCGCTTCTTCGACGAGCTTTGATCGCCCCTCCCGCACGCTTGGCGTAGGGCGGATAACCGTTCGCGGTTATCCGCCGCCTGACCTTCGCATCCGCGCACTTCTAGCGCGGGCCGGAGCGCCTTCCAGAATCGTGGCGATGGGTATCGCTTCGCTCCACCCATCCTAGGGTTGTGTCTACCGAAGAATGTAGGAGCAACTGTCTTGCCGGCCGCGCCGAGATGCTCTTCGTAGGATGGGTTGAGCTTGCGAAACCCATGCGGTTGCGGTGATGGGTATCGCTTCGCTCAACACCATCCTACGGGGTGGTTTGCCGGCGTGGGTAGGAGCAGACCTGGTCCGCGATAGCTGGACATTCCGGCGCAATTCGCGGATGAGATCCGCTCCTCGCCGCTCTTCTGTAGGAGCGCGCCCTGCGCGCGAAATCGCGGGCAGGGCCCGCTCCTACAGGTGCGGGCGGATGCGCATCCGCGGGAGCTGGATCACTCCAGGATTTCCACCGGCATGCCCACGCGCAGTTCGCCGCGGCCGAGGGGGAGCAGGTTCTGCCCCAGCAGCGCCTCGCCGTCCACCTGGCGGTACTTGAGCAGCGTCGCCAGGGGTTCGCGGTTGGGGTCGCGCTCGCCGGTGTGCGGGTCGATGGTGGTGAGGATGCAGCGGCCGCAGGGCTTGGCCACGCGGAATTCGACGTCGCCGATGCGGATGCGCTTCCAGCCGTCCTCGGCATAGGGCGCGCTGCCCTCCAGCACCAGGTTGGGGCGGAAGCGCAGCATCTCCAGGGGATGGCCGACGCGCGCGGCCAGGTCGTCCACCGAAGCCTGGCTCATCAGCAGCAGCGGGAAGCCATCGGCGAAATGCACCTTCTCGCCCGGCTCGGCATAGGCGGTGTCCACCTGCCGCGCGCGCTGCTCGGGAATCTCCACCAGCCGGCACGGGCGGCCGAGGAAGCGGCTCAGCCAGTCCGCCGCGGCCTCGCCGGCATCCGGCACCTGCAGGCTGTCGCGCCAGATGGTCACGCCACGCAGCGACTCGTCCACGCCGGGCACCGCCACCAGCAGGTCCTCCATGCCCGGCGCGCGCAGGCGCAGGGCCTTGCCGCCGTCCTGCCAGCGCGCCTCGATGCGGCCCAACTGCGGCAGCAGGCGCTGGGTGAGGAAGCGCCCACTGGAAGCCTCCACCGCCATCCAGCGACGGTCGCCCTGCAGGCCGAGGGCGTCCAGCCCGATGCGCTCCAGGGGCTCGAACTGCCCGGACTTGAGCGGGTAACGGTAGAGGGCGCTGAGGGTGATCATGCTGGCGGCTTCCTTGATGCGGCAAAGAAGCCGTTATACGGGGCGGGCCGGCGCCTCGCAATCGGGCATCGCGGACCTGTCGGCGCGATTCGCGGATAGGATCCGCCTACAATCCGCCGTGAGGCATGGCGCCTCCCCGTAGGAGCGATGGCCGGCGGTTCCGGCGCGATTCGCGGATGAGATCCTACGCCGCCCCACCCGCGCCATTCCAATGTAGGAGCGCGCCCTGCGCGCGAAATCGCGGGCAGGGCCCGCTCTACACGGGAGGCATGGTATTTCACCGTAGGATGGGTTGAGCGAAGCGATACCCATCACCGTGGCAGCATGGATTTCGCAGGCTCAACCCATCCTACGAAGAGCACCTCGGCGCGACCCGTAAGACAGGTTGACGCCGAACCACCCAGCCGTGCCGGGCGGTCACGGCTCAGGCCGGCAACCTCTCCAGGCGCCGGCGGATCACGTCCACCAGCAGGTCCGGCTGGAACTTGGAGAGGAAGTCGTCGCAGCCCACCTTGCGCACCATGGCATCGTTGAAGCTGCCCGACAGCGAGGTATGCAGCACCACGTAGAGCCCGGCCAGGCGCGGGTCGTTGCGGATCTCGGTGGTCAGGCGGTAGCCGTCCATCTCCGGCATCTCGGCGTCGGTGAAGACCATCAGCAGCTTCTCGTCCATGTCCTCGCCGGCGTTGGCCCAGGCCTGCAGTTGGCGCAGCGCGCGCAGGCCGTCGGTGGCCACGTGCAGCTTCAGGCCGAGCTGGCCAAGGGTGTCGCGCAGCTGGTTGACGGCGACGCTGGAGTCGTCCACCACCAGCACCTCGCGGCCGCTGGTCTGCGCCAGCAGGTCGTCGTCCAGGCGCTCGGCGGAGACGCGGGTGTTCATCGGCACGATCTCGGCCAGCACCTTCTCCACGTCGATGATTTCCACCAGGCGCTCGTCGATGCGGGTGATGGCGGTCAGGTAGTGCTGGCGCCCGGCCCCGCCGGGCGGCGGCTGCACCGCCTCCCAGTTGAGGTTGAGGATGCGCTCCACGCCACCGACCAGGAAGGCCTGCACCGAGCGGTTGTACTCGGTGACGATGATGGTGCTGCGCTCCTCGGGGCGCAGCGGGCGCATGCCGATGGCGTGGGACAGGTCGATCACCGGCAGGGTCTGGCCGCGCAGGTTGATCACCCCGCAGATCATCGGGTGGCGCTGCGGGATCAGCGTCAGGCGCGGCAGTTGCAGCACCTCCTGGACCTTGAACACGTTGATCGCGAACTGCTGCCGGCCGGCCAGGCGGAACACCAGGATCTCCAGGCGGTTCTGCCCCACCAGTCGGGTGCGTTGATCGACGCTGTCGAGAATGCCGGCCATGGGGGCTCCTGAAATCGGGATGAATAGCGTGTCGCTGTATCGGCCAGAATTCCGGCGACGAAATACTGGCGTAACGCCATCATGCCTCAGAAGCCCGTTCCGGGCCAGCCCCGGCGATCAGCCGCCGAGCAGCGGCGAGTCCGCCGGCAGATGCAGGCGCAGCGCTGCCGGACGCACCTCGAAACGCGCCCGGCTGGCCTGAAGGGGCTCGCCATCGAGGTTGATCGCCAGGCCCTCGCCGGCCTCCAGTTCGAGCCACGGCAGGCGCGCGCGGACGAACAGTTCCTGCAGTCCGCCGCCGCTGCCGAGCAGGCTGCCCAGGGCGGACAGCATGTCGCCCGGCGCCGGCAGGATGCTGACGTCGAGCAGGCCGTCGTCGGCCAGCGCCTGGGCGCACAGCGGATGCCCGCCGCCGGCCTGGCGGCCGTTGCCGATGCCCAGGGCGAGGAATTCGCCCTGCCAGTCGAAGCCCGGGCCGCGGAAGTGGCCTTCGGCCGAGTGCACCTCGGAGAAGCGGCTGATCCCGGTCAGCAGGTAGGCCGCGCCGCCCAGGGCCTTCTTCAGGTCTTCGGAGGTGTTGGCCGTGACCGTGGAACCGAAGCCGCCGGTGGCCATGTTGAGGAAGATGCGTCCCTCCACTTCGCCCAGATCGATGGGCCGCGCCGCTTCCTCCAGCAGGCCCAGCGCCGCGGCCGGCTCCAGCGGGATGCCGGCGGCGCGGGCGAAGTCGTTGGCCGTGCCCAGCGGCAGCAGCGCCAGGCTGGCCTCGGCGTCAGCGCGGTACAGCGCCTCGGCCACGGCCCGCGCGGTGCCGTCGCCGCCGCCGGCGACCAGCGTCGGGTAGCCGGCCGCCAGGGCCTCGCCGACCAGGCGCTCGGCATCGCCCTCCTCCCAGGTGACGCGCACGTCCAGCCGCCAGCCGGCCTCGCGGCGCGCCAGCACCGCCGCGCGCACCTCATCGTTGGCCGCCTGCTTGCCGTGCAGGATGAGCATCGCTTCGGGTTTCGCCATGGTCCCTCTCCCCTCCTCGAAATCCATTCACTATGGACCATCGAACCGGGGCGCGAAGTTCAGGCCGGGTAGCCGGTGATTTCGCGGATGCTCCGGTACAGCGGCTTCAGTTGCCGGTACATGCGCTGGTAGACCTCGCGGTACAGCCGCTCGTAGGTGCGCTGCGCCTGCGGGCGCGGCTGGAACACCTGGCCGACGCGGGTCATGGCGGCGATGGCGGCGGCGAAGTCCGGGAACAGCCCCAGCCCCACCGCGCAGTCGATGGCCGCGCCCAGGCCGGAGGCCTCGTAGACATGCGGGCGCTCCGCTGGCAGGCCGAAGATGTCGGCGGTCAGCTGCATGGCCGCATCGCTCTGCGAGCCGCCGCCGGCCACGCGCAGGCGCTCGATGCGGGTGCCGGAGCGCTTCTCGATGCGCTCCTTGCCCTGGCGCAGCGCATAGGCCAGGCCTTCGAGGATGGCGCGGTAGAGGTGCGCGCGGGTGTGCACGTCGCCGAAGCCGATCACCGCGCCCTTGGCTTCCAGGCCGGGTTCGCGGATGCCCGGCGTCCAGTAGGGTTGCAGCATCAGGCCCATGGAGCCGGGCGGCACCTGCTCGACCAGTTCGTCGAACAGTTTCTCCGGCTCCACACCCAGCTCGGCGGCGCGCTGCATCTCGCGCAGGCCGAACTCGCGCTTGAACCAGCTGACCATCCAGAAGCCGCGGTAGATCATGACTTCGGTGTTGAAGTGATCGGGAATCGCCGCCGGGTACGGCGGGATCAGCGGGATGGTTTCCAGGTAGCGCGCACGGGTGGTGTTGATGGTCGCGGTGGTGCCGTAGGACAGGCAGGCCACGCTGGGTTCGATGGCCCCGGCGCCGAGCACCTCGCAGGCCTTGTCGGCGCCGGCGGCGATCAGCGGCAGGCCCTCGGGGATGCCGGTGTGGCGGCTGGCCTCGGCGCTGATCGCGCCGAGCTTCGCGCCGGGCTTGAACAGCTCCGGCAACTGCTCCTGGCGCACCTTCACCGCCTGCCATTTCCAGTCCCGCGGGGCAGCCCACTTCAGGCGTTTGTAGTCGAACGGCAGGTAGGCCACGCTGCACGCCAGGGAGTCGACGAAGCGCCCGCACAGGCGATGGGTGAGGAAGCCGGACAACAGCAGCACCTTGTGCGTGGCCGCGTGCAACTCCGGCTGCTGCTGAGCGACCCAGTTGACCTCGGCCTGGCTGCGGAAGTAATCCACCGCGCCTTCGGCACCGGCCAGCTTGAACAGCCAGCCCCAGGGCCCCTCGATGCGGCCCTCGACCTCGGCGCGGCGCTGGTCCAGCCAGAGGATCGCCGGACGCAGCGGCTTGCCCTGCCCATCGACGTGGATCACGGTGCCGCGCTGGGTGGTCAGCGACACGCCGCGGATCAGGCTGCGGTCGATGCCGCTCTGCGCCCAGAGCAACTGGCAGGCCTCGCCGAGCTTGGCCCAGTAATACTCCGGGTCCTGCTCGGCCCAGCCGGGCTGGCTGGAATAGTAGGCCTCCAGCTCGACCTTGCCCTTGCCCACCAGGTTGCCGGCGAGGTCGAAGAGCAGCGCGCGCACGCTCTGGGTGCCGTTGTCGATGGCCAGCAGGTAGCTCTGTTCGCTCAAGGTGCGATCCTTCTCGTCAGGGGGCCTTGCCGGTGATAGGTATCGCCGCGCCGATGGCACGGGCTCCACGTAGGATGGGTTGAGCCTGCGATACCCATCACTCTCCCCCCGGCAAGCTATAACAGCGCCGCCAAAGCTCCAGGTAGGCGCGTTCTTCTTCGTTCCAGCGCCCATCGTCCCAGCCCAGGCGCGCCTGGCACAGCGCGCGGATGGCCGGCAGTTCGGCGGCGCCGCCGTTCTCCAGCAGCAGGCCCAGGCGCGTGCGGCGCAGCAGCAGGTCGTCCAGGTGCAGCACCAGCTCGCCTTCGGCGGCCCAGGCCAGTTCGACCCACAGGCAGTCGCTGTCGCCCACTCGCCCGTTGCCGATTTCCGCCAGCAACCTCGCCAGGTGCGGCAGGTTGCGCCCGTGGCGGCCGGCCAGGCGCCGCCGCTGCTGCGGGCCCAGGCCGGGCAGGTCGACCTCGGGCACTGCGGCAAAAATTGCTGAGCCGCTATCCTCCAGCGTCTTGCCGAGCATGGGCGCGCAGGCCTGCAGCACTTCCAGGGCCAGCAGGCGGAAGGTGGTCAGCTTGCCGCCGGCCAGGGTCACGCAGCCGGGCTCCTGCCACAGGGCGTGCTCGCGCTTTTCGTCCGAGGGTTTCTTCTGCGCCGCGCCGCTGCTGACCACCGGACGCACGCCGGCCCAGGTCGAACGGATATCGGCCCGGCCGATGCACGCGGCGGGGAACTGCTGCGCGCAGGCGGCCAGCAGGTAGTCGACTTCCTCCTCGCTGATGCAGGCATCGCTGTCCAGGCCGTCGCCATGGTCCAGGTCGGTGGTGCCGACCACGCTGGCGCCTTCCCAGGGAAAGACGAACACCGGGCGCCGGTCCGCCGCGTGCATGAAGCTGAAGGCGTGGGCCACCGGCAGGCGCCAGGCCGGCAGCAGCAGGTGGCTGCCACGCAGGGGGCGGATGTGCTCGTCGCCTTCCCTGCGGCGCAGGCCATCGGCCCAGGCGCCGGTGGCCAGGGCCACCACGCCGGCGCGCAAGGCGAAGCGCTCGCCGCTTTCCCGGTCCTCGGCCAGCAGGCCGGTCACCCGGCCGCCTTCCCGGCTCAGTTCCAGCACGCGCAGGCTGTTGAGCGCCTCGCCGCCGTCGGCGCGGGCCTCGTCCAGCACGCGCATGACCAGGCGGGCGTCGTCCACCACCGCATCGGCGAAGCGCGTGCCGCCCAGCAGGCCGTCCTCCTTCAGCCCCGGCGCCAGGTAGCGCAGTTGCTGCAGCGGGTAGTAGAGGTGGTTGCGCTTGCCGGCCAGGGCGTCGTACACGGCCAGCAGGCCGCCGAACACCTTCGGCCCGGGGAAGCCGCCGCGGTAGTGCGGCATGATGAAGCTCAACGGCTCCACCAGCCCCGACGCCTCGCCGAGCAGGCGCTGGCGCTCGCGCACCGAGTCGCGGGTCAGGCCGAACTGGCCCTTGGCGATGTAGCGCAGGCCGCCGTGGACCATCTTCGAGGAACGGCTGGAGGTGCCCCAGGCGAAGTCGCGCTGCTCCAGCAGCAGGCAGCGCCAGCCGCGCCGCGCGGCCTCGCGGAGGATACCGGCGCCGGTGATGCCGCCGCCGACCACGATCAGGTCCCAGTCGCGCCCGGCCAGTTCGGCCAGCGCCTGCCGACGCCAGGCGGCGTTCCACATGGCGTCAGTCCTGCAGCAGGGTGCCGGGGTTGAGCCGGCCCGCGGGGTCGAAATGGCCGGCCAGGGCGCGCAGGGTGGCCATGCCCAGTTCGCCCTTCTCCAGCGCCAGGTACGGCGCGTGGTCGCGGCCCACGCCGTGCTGGTGGCTGATGGTGCCGCGGTTCTCGACAATCGTCCGGCTGGCGGCCTGCTTGAGCCGGCGCCAGCGCTCATGGGTGGCGGCATAGCTGGGCGCGGGGCGGAACACGTAGGTGGTGTAGATGCTGGAGCCTTCGCCATAGACGTGGGACAGGTGGCTGAACACGTGCACCCGCTCGCCCTCCGCCGCCAGGCCGTCGCCCAGGCTGGCCTCGATGCGCTGCATCAGGTTGTCGACGTTGCTCCAGTCGGTGGCGGTTTCCAGGGTGTCCACCACGTAGCCGGCCTGCCAGAGCGTCTCGCGCAGGTAGGGCGAGCGGAATCGGCTGGCTTCCCACTTGCGCCCCAGCAGGGTGCCGGTGAACACCCCGCCGAAGCCCTTCAGGTGGCGCCGCGCGAGCTTCAGCGAGGCGGCGTTCTGCGCGCGGCTGCCGGTGACGCCGAAGGTCAGCATGCACTTGCCCTCGCCCGCCCCGCGCCACTTCAGGTAGCGCTCCAGCCAGGCGATCTGCCCGGGATGGCCGGCCAGGGTCAGCTGGGTGCGGGTTTCCACCGCGTTGGACAGGCGCAGCATGGACAGCTGCACCCGCGCCTGGGCCAGGCTGCGGATGGCCGCCAGGCCCTGTTCCCAGGACGGCAGGAAGACCACGTAGAAGCGCTCCTGCTCGGCCAGCCGCGAGACGCGCACCTTGACCGAGGAGATGACGCCGAAGCGGCCCTCCGAGCCCAGCACCAGCTCGCGCAGGTCGGGGCCGGCGGAGGATGCCGGGAAGGTGGGGATTTCCAGCGGCCCGGCGAAGGTCTCCAGGGTGCCGCCGGCGAACAGTTGCTCGATGCGTCCGTAGCGCAGCGACTGCTGGCCGCTGGAGCGACTGGCCACCCAGCCGCCGAGGGTCGACAGCTCCCAGGACTGCGGGAAGTGGCCAAGGGTGTAGCCGCGGGCGCGCAGCTGGCTTTCCACCTGCGGGCCGTTGGCGCCGGGGCCGAAGGTGGCCACCAGGCTTTCCTCGTCCAGCTCCAGCAGGCGGTTCATGTGCGCCAGGGAAACGGTCAGCACCGGCTTGTCGGAGGCCGGCGGGTTGATGTGCCCGGCCACCGAGGTGCCACCGCCGTAGGGGATCAGCAGGCAATCGGTGCGCTCGGCGTAGCGCAGCAGTTCGCGGATCTGCTCGGCGCTCTGCGGGTAGGCCACGCCGTCGGGGAAGCGGCCGAACTCGCCCTCGCGCATGGCCAGCCAGTCCGGCAGGCTCTGGCCGCGGGCGTGCAACAGGCGGTCCATGGGTTCGCGCAGCAGCAGCGGGTGCTCGGCCAGGCGCGAGGCCGGCACCTTGGCCAGCACGGCGTCGAGGCTGGCATCGGGCAGTGCGAGGCCGGGGCCTATCTGCTCGGCGAGAAAGGTCCGGCCCGAGCCGGGCAGTTCCATCGAAGTGCTTTCCTCACCCCAGCCATTCCAGCGTCGCATGCCTGCCGTGCTCCTGTTCCGGTCGCTCGCAATGGCTGCCTATACTAGTCGGCCGCCCGGGCCTGTCACTGTCGGATCGGGCCAGCGCCAGTCGCCAATAGAGCCACCAGAACAAGAGCGCACCATGCACGCCCTCGGCTATACCTCCGTACCCGCCCTGCTCAAGTACCTGCGCCAGGCCGAGCACCTCGGCCTGGACGTCGACGCCGCCCTGCGGGCCGCCGACCTCACCCGCGCGCAGCTGGCCGACAACAGCCAGCGCCTGCCCAGCGAAGCCCACGAACGCCTGCTGGGGTATTTCTGCGAACACGCCAATGATCCGCTGTTCGGCCTGCACGCCGCGCGCTTCGTGCAGCCGGGCTCGTGGAGCGTGCTCGGCTACATCACCATGAACTGCGCCACCCTGGGCGAGGCGATGAACCGCATCATTCCCTACGAGAAGCTGGTGGGGGACATGGGCGTGAGCCGCGTCGAACCGGGCGACGGCCACGTGCGCCTGGTCTGGAACTGCCGCCACCAGGCCGCCGAGATCCGCCGCCACATGGTGGAGAACGTGCTGGCCTCGTGGCTGCTCTACGCGCGCTGGATCGCCGATTTCGAGGGCTCGCCCGAGGAAGTCCGGTTCGAGCACCCGCAGCCGGCCGGCACCGAGCTGGCCGAGTACGAGCGGCTGTTCGGCTGCCCGGTGCGCTTCGAGAAACCCTGCAGCGCCCTGTTGGTGCCGCTGCCCCTGCTGGCCTTCCCGCTGCGCCAGGCCGACGCCAACCTGCTGCGCACCCTGGAAGAACACGCCCTGGCCATGATGGCCGAACTGGACGACGACGAACCGCTGCCGCTACGGGTGAAGAACGCCCTGCGCCTGCTGATGAAGGACGGCCTGCCGCGCAAGGAGCGCGTCGCCGAGCGCTTCGACATGACCGTGCGCACCCTGCAGCGCCACCTGCAGCAGGCCGGCACCAGCTACCAGCAGATCCTCGACACCCTGCGCCAGGAGCTGGCCGAGCACTACCTGCTGCACAGCGACCTGCAGATCCAGGACATCGCCCAGTACCTGGGTTTCACCGAATCGCGCTCCTTCCACCGCAGCTTCAAGGGCTGGACCGGGGAGACGCCCGGGGAATACCGCCAGCGCCATCGGCCGGCGGCGGGGTGAGCGGTCTCTCCCGGAGCGTAGGGCGAATAACGCCTACGGCGTTATCCGCCGTTTGGCCTTGATTCCCGGCGGCTCCGGGGTTGACCTTGGCGTTGGTTGTGGCCCCGGTGTATCGGCGGATAACCGCGAACGGTTATTCGCCCTACGTCACGGTCGGGCCTGGCGTTATCCGCCGTTTGGCCTCGGTGCCCGGCGGCTCCGGGGTTGACCTTGGCGTTGGCCATGGCCTCGGTGTGTCGGCGGATAACCGCGAACGGTTATTCGCCCTACAACAGCACTTCGCTCAGGGGAATGAAGGGCACCGTCTCGCCCTCTTCCAGCGTCCGCCCCTCGCGCACTTCCACCAGGCCGTCGGCCCAGGCGGCGCTGCGCAGCACGCCGGAGCTCTGGTTCGGGTAGATCAGCGCACGGCCGTTCTCCAGCCGCGCGCGCAGGTATTCGCGGCGGTTGCCGGCGTGCTTCCAGGCGAAGCCGGCGGGCACCTCGAAGCGTAGCGGCGTCACCTCGTCCACGCCCAGGCGGCGCTGCAGGTAGGGACGCGCCAGCAGGGCGAAGGTGACCAGGGTGGAGGCCGGGTTGCCCGGCAGGCCGATCACCGGAGTCCCCTGGTAGCGGCCCACGGTCAGCGGCTTGCCCGGTTTGATCGCCAGCTTCCACAGCGCCAGCTCGCCGGCCTCGCGCAGGGCCGCGCCGAGGAAGTCGGCCTCGCCCACGGAGACGCCGCCGGTGGTCAGGATCAGGTCGGCGCCGCCCAGCGAGCCAAGCACTTCGCGGGTCTTCGCCAGGTCGTCGGGGAGGATGCCGGCATCCCGCACCTCGCAGCCGGAACGCAGCAGCCAGGCCTTCAGCAGGGCGCGGTTGCTGTTATAGATCTGCCCGGTGCGCAGCGGCTGGCCCGGCTCCACCAGCTCGTCGCCGGTGGACAGCAGCGCCACCCGCGGCTTGCGCCGCACGTTCAGCACGGCCTGGCCGAGCGAGGCGGCCAGGCCAAGCTCGATGGCGCCCAGGCGCGTGCCGGCCGGCAGCACCTGGTCGCCCTGGCGGGTCTCCTGGCCCTGCGGGCGGATGTGCTGGCCGAAGCGCAGCGCTTCGCGGAAGCGCACGCGGCCGTCCGCCAGCACCTCGACGTTTTCCTGCATCTCCACGCAATCCGCGCCATGGGGCACCGGCGCGCCGGTGAAGATGCGTGCGCAAGTGCCGGGTTGCAGCGGCTCGGGGGCGATGCCGGCGAAAATCTTCTGGCTCACCAGCAGCGGCTCGCCCTGCCAGTCGGCCAGGCGCAGCGCGTAGCCGTCCATGGCGCTGTTGTCCCAGGGCGGCAGGTCCAGGCCGGCCAGCAACGGCGCGGCCAGCACGCGGCCCTCGGCCTCGCTCAGGGGGACCTGTTCGACTTCCGAAATCGGCGCCTGCGCCGCCAGCGCCATCAGCCGCGCCAGGGCCTCCTCGACCGGCAGCAGGCCGGGCTTGTCGCAGCCGCTCATCCGCGGCTCTCGCAGGGCGCGGCCTGCTTCAGGTGCGGCACGAAGTTGCACGGGCGGTGGCGGGCGTCCAGTTGCTCGGCGAGGATGCCGTCCCAGGCGGTGCGGCAGGCGTTGGTGGAACCCGGCAGGCAGCACACCAGGGTGCCGTTGGCCAGCCCGGCCAGGGCGCGGGACTGCACGGTGGAGGTGCCGATGTCGGCCACCGAGATCTGCCGGAACAGCTCGCCGAAGCCGTCCACCAGCTTGTCCAGCAGGCAGGTGACCGCCTCCGGGGTGCTGTCGCGGCCGGTGAAGCCAGTGCCGCCGGTGACCAGCACCACCTGCACCTGCTCCTCGGCGATCCAGGCGGCGACCTGGGCGCGGATGCGATAGAGGTCGTCCTTCAGCAGCACCCGCGCGGCCAGGTTGTGCCCGGCGGCGGTGAGGCGGTCGACGAACAGTTGGCCGGAGGTGTCGGTCTCCAGCGTGCGGGTGTCGCTGACGGTGAGCACGGCGATGTTCAGCGGCACGAATTCGGGCGTGGCCAAATGGCTCATGGACGGTGTCCTTGCTTGAGAGACGGGGATGCCGGTGTTATATCACAGGCCCGTTCCGGAGACCTCGCCATGCCTGACGCCACCCTGCCGCCCTGTTCCGTCCTGCTGCTCGCCGGGGGGCGCGGCCAACGCATGGGGGGACGCGACAAGGGCCTGCTGGAATGGCGCGGGCGGCCCTTGATCAGCTACCTGCACGAACGCGTGCGCCCGCTGAGCGACGACCTGATCATCTCCTGCAACCGCAACGCCGACATCTACCGGGCCTACGCCGACCAACTGGTGCACGACGACACCCCGGACTACCCCGGCCCGCTCGCCGGCATCCGCGCCGGCCTGCAGGCCGCCCGCCACCCCTGGCTGCTGGTGCTGCCCTGCGACGCCCCGCTGTTCGACGAAGAGCTCATCGAACGCCTGCGCCAGGCCGCCGCGGCGCAACCACAGGCGCCGCACATGCTGCACGACGGCGACCATTGGGAACCGCTGTTCTGCATCCTGCCCAAGGCCCTGGCGCCGCAGCTGGAAGCCGCCTGGCAACGCGGCGAGCGCAGCCCGCGCCAGGTCCTGCTGCCCCTGGGCGCGCGTCCCGTGGCCTGCGCCAAGGGGGACCCCCGCCTGGCCAACCTGAACTCCCCCGAACTGCTGAACGGCCCGGGCTAGACAGCCGATACTCTGTCTTTCGAGAATTTACCGGGAACTTTGCCACTACTCTCCCAGTCGGAAACTCCGAACAAACTTCGATTCGTACAGGAGATATACGAATGATCAATCGCGCGCTCCCAGCTTTCCTGCTCGTCCTGGGCCTTGGCGCACTCGCTGGCTGCTCCAGCCCCAGCGTCATTACCCTGAACGACGGCCGCGAGATCCAGTCCGTCGACACGCCCAAGTACGACGACGACACCGGTTTCTATGAATTCGAACAACTGGACGGCAAACGCGTACGCGTGAACAAGGACCAGGTGCGTACCGTCAAGGATCTCTGATCCCCGACCGCCAGCACCCGGGCGCCCCGCCGGACTCAGAGTCCCGCGGGGCGTCGGCTTTTTCGGGGGGCGGAAAATATTTCTGAAAAAATTTTCGCTAACCCCTTGTGCATCAAAAGTTTTTCGGTAGAATGCGCGCCATCAAACGGAGCGTAGCGCAGCTTGGTAGCGCGTCTCGTTCGGGACGAGAAGGTCGCTGGTTCGAATCCAGTCGCTCCGACCAAATCCCGAAAAACCCGCCTTAACCGGCGGGTTTTTTATTGCCTGCGATTTTTCCCGGCAGGCATTTCCCCACCCGCGAATCACGCACTGGGCGCGCGCCTACATGCTGTCCGGGAGAGCGTAGGAGCGGATTTATCCGCGATTCCGCCGGCAAGGCCGGCGTTCATGCCATCGCGGAGGGACTCCGCTCCTACAAGTGCCTGGCTTCAGGCCTGCCCCGAACGGCGCATCGCCACCTGCGCCAGCGCCGCCCAGTCCCGTTCGCCGTCGCCCTGGGCCACCGCTTCCAGCAGGTTGTCGCGCAGCACGCTGGCGAACGGCAGCGGCACGTGACGGCTCTGCCCTGCCGCCAGGGCCAGGCTCACGTCCTTCAGGCCGAGCACCAGGCGGAACGCCGCCGGCTCATAGCGCTGCTCGGCGATCAGCGCGCCGTAGTTGCGGTACACCGGTGCGTTGAACAGAGTGCTGCCCATGATGTCCAGCAACTGCGCGGGCTCCACGCCGAAGCCCTTGGCCAGGGCCGAAGCCTCGCCCATGGCCTCGATGGCGCTGGCGATCATGAAGTTGCCGGCGATCTTCACCGCCGCCGCACTCAGGGGATCGTCGCCCAGCGGCCAGGTCTTCTGCCCCATCAGGTCCAGCAGCGGCTGCACTTCGGCGATGGCCTCGGCGGGCCCGGCGGCGAGGATGTTGAGCTTGCCAGCCGCGGCCACGTCGGTGCGGCCGAACACCGGCGCGGCGATGAAGGCGAGGTCGCGCTGGCGATGGCGCTCGGCCAGCTCGCCCACCAGGGCCACCGACAGCGTGGCCATGCTCAGGTGGATCAGCCCCGGCCGCGCCGAGTCCAGGGCACCGCTGTCGAGAAGCACCGCGCGGGTCGCGGTGTCGTCGGCGAGCATGGAAATCACCACGTCGGCATCGAAGGCCGCGAGCGGATCGGCCGCTGCCAGGCCGCCCAGGGCCAGCAATGGCTCCAGCGCCGCCGGCGAACGGTTCCACAGGTGCACCTGGTGGCCGCCGCGGATGAGGTTCGCGGCCATGCCGGCGCCCATGCCGCCAAGGCCGAGGAATCCGATTTTCATAGTGCTGTCTCCAACGAAAGGGTACGACAGCGCAAGACTGACACAGGGCAGCGCCAGACGCAGAAACGTCGGAGGAAAAATCAGCAGCGCAAGAAAGCAGCTACCTGTTCGGCGTCGAACGGCCAGTTCAGCTCCGCCCCCGTGTCGCAACGACGCAGCACCGGGATGCTGAGGCCGTAGCGCTCGACCCAGTCCTCGCGGTCGGCGATGTCGACCAGTTCCACCAGCAGGCCGTGCTCGACGAAAGGCATCAGCACCGCCTCCGCCACCTCGCACAGGTGGCAGCCCAGGGTTCCGAACAGTTGGCATTCAGGGCCCATCGTCTCCTCCCCCGTCAATGGCCGGCCTGGCGCAGCAAGGTTTCCGCCACCTCGCGCGCTTCCAGGGCCTGGTCGGCCGGACCGTGCATGTGCGCCATGACCAGCACCCCTTCCAGCAAATATTGCAGCTGCCGCGCCAGCTTGCCCGGTTCGTGCACGCCGAGGGCCTCCAGTTGGCGACGGAAGAACGCTTCGACGAAGCCCTTGTGCTCGGCGGCCTGGCGGTGGATCGGGTGCCCGCGGTCATGGAACTCGGCGGCCGCGTGGATGAAGGCGCAACCGCTGAAGCCGTCCTCGTGCAGGTAGCCGTGCAGGTTGTCGAAGACCGCCAGGATGGCCTCGCGCGGCGCCCGCCGCGGCGCATCGCCGAAACGCCGCAAGGTGCGCGCATGGCGTTCCTCCAGGGCGGCCATGATCAGCTCGTCCTTGGACTTGAAGTGCTTGTACAGGGTCATCTTGGCCACCCCGGACTCGGCCAGGATGCGGTCGATGCCCGTGGCGTGGTAGCCCTCGCGGTAGAACAGCTCGAGGGCGGTATTGAGCAACTGCTCGCGCTTGCTGGAAGCCTTGCTGGACGTCATGGGCACCTCCTGGGCGGCCATTATGCGCGAGGCGTCGGCGCTCTTGAACCGGCGGGCACGGGATGACCGTATTTCGAGCTTGAACTATACAGACTTGTCTGTCTAATATTTGCCGGAGCCGTTCCCCACAACAACACCCAGCAGGAACACCGCCATGAAACTGCACGACATCCCGCTCTCCGGAAATGCCTACAAGGTCCGCCTGTTCCTCAGCCTGATCGGCCAGAGCGCCGAACTGGTCAACGTCGACCTGCGCAGCGGCGTGCACAAGCGCCCCGCCTTCCTCGCCATCAACCCGCGCGGCCAGGTGCCGGCCCTGGAGGACGGCGATTTCGGCCTGGGCGACTCCCAGGCCATCCTGGTCTACCTGGCGCGCCGCTATGCCGAGCCGTCCTGGTACCCGCTGGACGCCGAGCCCCAGGGGCGCATCGCCCACTGGCTGAGCTTCGCCGCCAACGAGATCCAGCACGGGCCGGCGCAGGCGAGGGTCATCCAGTTGTTCAAGCGCCCCGGCGACCTCGGCGCGGCCCAGGCCAAGGCGCGCCAGGCCCTGGAACTGCTCGACGGAGAACTATCGCGGCAACCCTGGCTGGCCCGTACGGCCGGGCCGAGCATCGCCGACATCGCGGTCTACCCCTACGTCGCCCTGGCCCCCGAAGGCGGCCTGGACACCACTGCCTACCCCCACGTGCAGGCCTGGCAGGAACGCATCCGCGCCCTCCCCGGCTACCTCCCCCTGCCCACGCTCTGAGCCGTCGAAAAGGATGCCGAACATGCGCCTCGCCAGATGCTTCCTCGCCCTGCTGCTGGGGTTGGCCAGCCTGCCCGGCCACGCCGACGGGCTACGCTTCGCCCTGGTGCGTACCTCCGGGCTCACCACCCTCGACGCCCTGACCCTGGCCGACGGCGACTGGACGCGAAAGGTGCGCGTCAACCACACAGCGCTGCTCATCCAGCACCATGCGGCCACGCTGCTGTTCGACACCGGCCTGGGCAGCCAGGCGCAGGCGCAGTTCGCCCAGGACATGCCCTGGTGGGACAAGCCGCTGTTCCGTTTCGGCGAGGTGCATCCGGTGCGCGAGCAACTGGCCGGCAGCGGCATCCGCATCGACCGCATCTACCTGTCCCATACCCACTGGGACCATGCCTCGGCGCTGGTGGACTTCCCCGAGGTGCCGGTGTGGGCGCCCTATGCGGAGATCGACTATGCCCACATCGCCACGCCGCCAGCGGTGTTCCCCAGCCAGTTCAGCGCGGCGACGCCCTGGCGGCCCTACGCGTTCTCGCCCACGCCCTTCCTGGCCTTCGACGAGAGCCTGGACCTGTTCGGCGACGGCAGCCTGGTACTGGTGCCGATGCCCGGCCACACGCCCGGCTCGGTCGGCCTGTTCCTCACGCTGGAGGATGGCCGCCGCTTCTTCTTCAGCGGCGATACCAGTTGGCGCCTGGAAGGCTTCACCGGCCCGCGGCAGAAGTTCTGGGTCAGCAGCCGCCTGGTGGACCGCGACCGCGGGCAGACCCTGGCGCAGTTGGCGAAGGTCCACGAAATGCTCCTGGCGCACCCGGAAATCACCGTGGTCCCGGCCCACGACGCGCAGGTACAGGACCGCCTCGGCTACTACCCGCGCTGGGTCCAGTGAAAGGCCCTCCTTTGGTGCAGGGCACAGGGGGTAGGCCAACTCCAGGCAAATCAGCGGGATAACTCGGAGAACAGCGACTAAGGTCTAAGAGTCGGAAAAAGCCTGTAATGATTTAGTAGGCAGGCTGTAACAGATCGACATGCCGGCGTAGTCCAGGCATCACCGAACTGCTCAAAGCGCTCGAGGAGACAATAACAATGAGCAAGACTCCGATCGCCCGCGCCGTGGCCATGGCCACGCTGGGTTCCACCTGCATCATCCCCGCCCTGGCTCACGCCGACTTCATCTCGGACAGCAAGGCCAGCGTCGAACTGCGCAACTTCTACTTCAACCGCGATTTCCGCACCTCCACCCCGGCCCAGCAGAGCAAGGCCGAAGAGTGGGCGCAGGGCTTCATCCTGCGCTACGAGTCCGGCTATACCGAGGGCACCATTGGCGTGGGGGTAGACGCCATCGGCATGCTCGGCCTGAAGCTGGATTCCAGCGCGGACCGCACCGGCACCGGCCTGCTGCCCAAGACCGCCAGCGGCGACGCCGCCGACGACTACAGCAAGCTGGGCATGACCGCCAAGCTGCGCTACGAGAAGAACACCCTGAAGGTCGGCACCCTGATCCCGAAACTGCCGGTCATCATGCCCAACGACAGCCGCCTGCTGCCGCAGGTGTTCCTGGGTGGCGCCTTCAACTCCACCCAGCTCGACAGCCTGACCTTCGACGCCGGCCGCCTGAACCAGACCAACCTGCGTGACTCCTCCGACTACCAGGAGATGACCATCACCGGCGGCGGCAAGAAGAACATCAGCTTCCGCACCGGCACCACCACCAACGAATTCGACTTCGCCGGCGGCACCTACGCCTGGACCAAGAACTTCAGCACCGGTTACCACTACGGCCAGCTGGAGGACTTCTACAAGCAGCACTTCCTGACCGCGACCTACGTCCTGCCGATCACCGAGGGCCAGTCGCTGAAGACCGACCTGCGCTGGGCCAAGTCCAACGACGACGGCACCAGCAATGTCGACAACAAGGCGCTCAACGCCATGTTCACCTACAGCCTGGGCTACCACGCCTTCGGCCTCGGCTACCAGAAGATGAGCGGCGACACCGGCTTCGCCTACATCAACGGCACCGATCCCTACCTGGTGAACTTCGTACAGATCAACGACTTCGCCAACAAGGACGAGAAGTCCTGGCAGGCCCGCTACGACTACAACTTCGCCGGCATCGGCATCCCCGGCCTGACCTTCATGACCCGCTACGTCAAGGGCGACAACATCGACCTGATGACCACCAGCGGTGAAGGCAAGGAATGGGAACGCGATACCGACATCGCCTACGTGTTCCAGGACGGTGCGCTCAAGGGCTTCGGCGTGAAATGGCGTAACGCGACCACTCGCAGCAACTTCAGCCGGAACTCTGTGGCCAGCAACGCTGCGGACGAGAACCGTCTGATCCTCAGCTACACCATGCCGCTCTGGTAGCGGACAGCCGCTGGGGGGCCATGCGTAGTGGCCTTCCGGCCTGGTGCCAGTGGCCTTGGTGGTAATTTGGGCCACTCATGAAAATGTCGTTTCTCTCCCTGGGGGAAACGGCATTTTCATGTGGGCTATACGAGTTTGCTCTGTGGCGCCCAACTCATCCCCGCCATTCCCGCGAACGCGGGACGCGGCTCCATCGCGAACAGCGCTTGCGCTGGCCCGAAGGGGAATAACCCAGTGGCGTGGGGGCTTGGTGTAGCGCGCCGCTCCGAGTCTGCCCGACCGTCTTGTTTCGCCCCCTCGGGCG
This sequence comes from Pseudomonas citronellolis, assembly GCF_001586155.1. NCBI lineage: Bacteria > Pseudomonadati > Pseudomonadota > Gammaproteobacteria > Pseudomonadales > Pseudomonadaceae > Pseudomonas > Pseudomonas citronellolis. Next base: position 2,039,421 of record NZ_CP014158.1, on the reverse strand, counting down.
AGTCCCTTTTGTCAAACGGTGGAAGGCCACCCCCGCAAAAAGGAACCAAAAAGGCTTGCCCCGCATACGGGCCCGATGGAGCCGGGCTACCCTCACGAACTCCCCCGCCACGGAGGCCCGAACTAGGCGTCCCCCCCCGAGCGTACGTCCCTGTAGCCCATCGGGGCTCTCGCGACATCCATGTCGCATGACCTCCTGAGCGCGGGTTTCGCTCGGCCTGCTGAAGGGGCGTTTCGGAGTGCGCGGAGGTTTCTCTGGAAGTCCAAAAGCAAGAGCGAATGCGCATTTGTTTTTTCGTAGGAGCGAGCTTGCTCGCGAACTGGCCGGTGACATCCGCGCACGAGTTCAACTCCGCCCCTCTCCCTAACCCTCGGCTGCGCGCCCCGCCCTGAAGGGAGAGGGAACCGTTGGGCAGGGCTTGATGTTATGGCGTTAGCCGGCAGCCTCGGTGATGTCCGGCTGGAGCCAATTCTTTTCTCGGCACGGACTGCCCCCTCTCCCGCTTGCGGGAGAGGGTTGGGGAGAGGGCGCTCTTGAACCCCAACACCCGGAAAACACCATATCTCCGAGCAATGGTCTTGTCCTGCGCCGAAGTGCTTTTCGTAGGAGCGGACTCACCAGCCACGCCGGATGCCCCAGATGGCGCGGACAGCATTCAATCGTGATTGATCGCTCCGATCTTGTGGATCGACAGGTCCGCGCCGTAGTACTCCTCCTCCTGGCTCAGGCGGATGCCCACCACCGCCTTGATCCCACCGTAGACCAGCAGCCCGCCGGCGAAGGCGATGACCACGCCCAGCAGGGTGCCCAGCGCCTGGCTGGCCAGGCTCACACCGCCCAAACCGCCCAGCGCCTGCTGACCGAAGATGCCACAGGCAATACCGCCCCAGGCGCCGCACAGGCCGTGCAGCGGCCACACGCCGAGTACGTCGTCGAGCCTCCAGCGCGTCTGCGCCGCGGTGAACACCCAGACGAACAGCGCGCCGGCTACAAGGCCGGTGGCCAGGGCGCCCACCGGGTGCATCAGGTCGGAACCGGCGCACACTGCTACCAGCCCGGCCAGCGGGCCGTTGTGCAGGAAGCCGGGGTCGTTGCGCCCCACCAGCAACGAGGCGATGGTGCCGCCGACCATGGCCAGCAACGAGTTCACCGCCACCAGGCCGCTGGCGTGGTCCAGGGTCTGCGCGCTCATCACGTTGAAGCCGAACCAGCCGACCACCAGGATCCAGGCGCCCAGGGCCAGGAACGGGATGTTCGACGGCGCGAAGGCCACCAGCCGGCCCTCGCGGTAGCGGCCGTTGCGCGGGCCCAGCAGCAGCACCGCGGCCAGCGCCAGCCAGCCGCCGAAGGCGTGCACCACGACGGAGCCGGCGAAGTCATGGAAAGGCGCGCCGAACTTCAGCGCCAGCCAGGCCTGCAGGCCATGGTTGCCGTTCCACGCCATGCCCTCGAAGAAGGGGTAGACGAAGGCCACGATCAGCGCCGTGGCGCACAGCTGCGGGGCGAATCTGGCGCGCTCGGCGATGCCCCCGGAAATGATCGCGGGGATGGCGGCGGCGAAAGTCAGCAGGAAGAAGAACTTGACCAGCGCGTAGCCGTTCTCCGCGCTCAGCTCGCTGGCCGGCTTGAGGAAATCCACGCCGTAGGCGATCCAGTAGCCGATGAAGAAATACGCCAGGCTGGACACGGCGAAGTCCGAAAGAATCTTCGACAGCGCGTTGACCTGGTTCTTCAGGCGCACCGTGCCGACCTCGAGGAAGGCGAAGCCGGCATGCATGGCCAGCACCATCACGGCGCCCAGCAGGATGAACAGGGTATTGGAACCGTGGATCAGGGTTTCCACGGCACTGTTGAGGTTTTCCATGAATCAGGCAGCCCCGGATCAGACCGAAAAAGCACCAAAACAGCTCATCGCCCCGGCGCGCCGCACCAGCATGAAGCGCAGACGCACCGATAAGGTCCACCCCACTGCTCCACACAGCACACGAGGATGCGCGGGGGCACCTCTGTTTTTTTGATTTTTCTTTTGTCTTTCATATGGTTAATGGATTTTCCGGCGGTCTTCGGACGTCCCTGAACGCCCCTCTCTGGGGCACTCGCACCGGATGACGCACCATGGCGTTGCAAGCGGCATACCATGCGTGAAACGGGCGAAGCGGCGCGGACTGGTCTTCAATGAACGGGCCTGGGCCCTGCTCTGCATCGCCGCTTCGCCGGCGATTTATGGGAAACTTCCCAACGCCACGGGGCTCAGAAACCAGTGAACCCCTCGCAAACACAAGGAGCCTCACAATGCCCCGCAAGAGCACTGCGAATACCACCAAGGACGAACTGCTGGCCGAGTTCCAGGCCCTGGTGGCCGATACCGAGAAACTCCTGCAGACCTCCGCAGAACTGGCCGGCGAGGAAGCCGACGCCCTGCGCGAGCAGCTGCGCTCCGGCCTGGGCCGGGCCCGCGAACGCATCGATGCGGCGCAGAGCGCCGTGCGCGACCAGGGCCGCGCCGCGGTGGACGCCACCGAGGACTACGTCGGCGAACATCCCTGGCAGGCCGTGGGCGTGGCTGCCGGCGTCGGCTTCCTGCTCGGCCTGCTGGTCGGACGGCGCTGACCGATGAGCGACGCCACGGACGCCCCGCAACACCATGGCCCTTCCGTGCGGCGCTTCGGCGCCGCACTGCTGGGCCTGCTGCATGGCCATGTCGAACTCTTCGGCCTGGAACTGCAGGAACAGAAGAGCCGCACCCTGGCGCTGCTGCTGTTCGCCGGGCTGGCGTTGCTGTTCGCCCTGCTGCTGATACTGGGCCTGTCGCTGCTGGTGCTGGTGCTGTTCTGGGACAGCGACCGGCTGGCCGCGGTGCTCGGCCTGTGCGCCTTCTATGCGCTGGGCGGCGGGCTGTGCGCCTGGCGCCTGTACCAGTTGGTGGATGACGACAGCTCGCCGTTCAGCGCCACCCTGGAAGAACTGGCCCGCGACCGGGAGCAACTGCTGCCATGAGTGAACTGCCGCAACTCTCCCCCCGCCCCTCGCGGCGGGAACTGCGCAAGGCGGTGCTGCGCCTGCGCCTGGAAGTCCAGCGCCAGCAACTGCGCCAGGAAAGCGAGAAGCTCCTGCAGCCGCTGCGCCAGGCCCGCGACCTGGGCCAGGGCGTGCGCCAGCAGTTTAGCGGCGGCGCCTCCCTGTGGGCCGCCGGCGGCGCAGCAGCCGCGGCCGCCCTGATGCTGCGTCGCAAACGCGGCCTGGTGCGTCTGCTGCGCCTGGCCGTGGTGCTGGCGCCCCTGCTGCTCAAGCTGCGGCAGACGGCGGGCAAACCGGCGAAACCGACTGCGGACCAGGGCGGCTGAGCGCCCTGGCTGCATTCTTGCTAGGAGGCAATCCCGGGCCGGCGGCAACGCCTTCCTTTTCCTCCCACTAAGGATGTGTCCCTTGATCGACGGGCAACCGATCGCCTGCTTCCAGCCCTTCATCGATACCGCCACCGGCCTCATCGCCGGGGTCGAGGCCCTCGGCCGCATGCGCCAGGCCGACGGCCAGTTGCTCTCGGTGGGCCCGCTGTTCGTCGATCCGAAGATTCCCCCGGCCACCTTGCGCCGCCTCGACCGGCAGATCCGCGACGACGCCCTGGCGCGCCTGCCGGAAGCGCCGGCGGACTGGTTCCTCAGCCTGAACATCTCGCCGCGCTGGATCAGCCGGCTGCGCCCCAACCAGCCGCTGCCCAGCCTCAAGCAACTGCAACAGCACGGCGTCGACCCGCACCGGGTGGTCTTCGAGATCACCGAGCTGGGCGGCGGCAACCAGCGCCTGCCCGAGGTGGTGGCGCGCTACCGCGACGCCGGCGCGCGCATCGCCATCGACGATTTCGGCGCCGGCTACTCCCAGCTCGACCGCGTGCTGGCGCTGCAACCGGACATCCTCAAGCTGGACATGCGCCTGTTCCAGCAGGCCGCCCGCGGCGGCCCCAGCGGCGAGGTGGTCAAGGCCCTGGCGCAGATGGCCGAGAAGACCGGCTGCTGGATCATCGCCGAAGGCGTGGAGACCGAGGCGGAACTGGACTTCGCCCTGGAATGCGGCGCGCGCTTCGTCCAGGGCTACCTGTTCGCCCGCCCGGCCCTGGACTTCCCCGCCAGCGACGCCTATCTCGACGCCTTCGGCCAGTGGCGCGACCGCTACGTGCAGCGCAAGCTGAGCGAACGCGCCCGGCTGGTGCAACTGCGCCAGCAACTGGCCGAGCTGGTCGCCAACCTGCGCCCCTGGGCCGAGGGCGGCGCGCGCCTGGCCAGCCTGCCCACGCCCGACGGCTTCCCGCGCCTGCTGCGCGTCTACCAGTGCGACCGCCACGGCACGCAGATCTCGCCCAACCTGGAATGGAACGGCCTGTTCTGGAAGGAGGACCGGCGCTACGTCGGCCACAACTGGTCCTGGCGCCCCTACTTCTACCAACTGCTCGCCGAGGGCTGGGAAGAGCGCCGGCTGACGCTGTCCAACACCTACCGCGACGCCACCTCCAACCAGTACTGCATGACCGCCGGACAGTTCATCGACCAGGGCCGCCGCCTGCTGCTGATCGACATCGACGCCGAAGGCCTGTAGGCCGCGATTGAGATTGCCGCGGGCAAGGGGTAGCGTTGGCTGCACCACGAGCAATCGGACGAGCGAATGGACTGGCATACCCTGCTCCCCCGCGAGCGCCTCGGCAAACCCGTGCACAGCAGCGCGGAACTCGGCCGCAGCGCTTTCCACAAGGACCACGACCGCATCATCTTCTCCGGCGCCTTCCGCCGCCTGGGGCGCAAGACCCAGGTCCACCCGGTGTCGAGCAACGACCACATCCACACGCGCCTGACCCACTCCCTGGAGGTCGGCTGCGTCGGCCGTTCACTGGGCATGCGCGTCGGCGAGATGCTGCGCGGCGAACTGCCGGAATGGTGCGACCCCAGCGACCTCGGGGTGATCGTGCAGTCGGCCTGCCTGGCCCACGACATCGGCAACCCGCCCTTCGGCCATTCCGGCGAGGACGCCATCCGCCACTGGTTCCAACAGGCCGCCGCGCGGGGCTGGCTGGACGCCATGGACGCCGACGAGCGCGCCGACTTCCTCAATTTCGAGGGCAACGCCCAGGGCTTCCGGGTGCTCACCCAGCTGGAGTACCACCAGTTCGACGGCGGCATGCGCCTGACCTACGCCACCCTGGGCAGCTACCTGAAGTACCCCTGGACCGCGCGCCACGCCGATTCCCTCGGCTACAAGAAGCACAAGTTCGGCTGCTACCAGAGCGAGCTGCCGCTGCTGGAGCAGATCACCGAGAAGCTGGGCATGCCCAAGCTCGACGACGAGCGCTGGGCGCGCCACCCGCTGGTCTACCTGATGGAGGCGGCGGACGACATCTGCTACGGCCTGATCGACCTGGAAGACGGCCTGGAAATGGAATTGCTCGACTACCCCGAGGTGGAAGCCCTGCTGCTCGACCTGGTCGGCGACGACATCCCCGAGACCTACCGCCAGCTCGGCCCCAGCGATTCCCGCCGGCGGCGCCTGGCGATCCTCCGCGGCAAGGCCATCGAGCACCTGAGCAATGCCGCCGCGCGAGCCTTCGTCGAGCAGAAGCAGGCCCTGCTGGACGGGCGCCTGGGCGGCGACCTGGTCGAGCACATGAGCGGCCCGGCCAAGCGCTGCGTGCAGCAGGCCAAGGCGCTGGCGCGGCAGAAAATCTTCCAGGACAAGCGCAAGACGCTGCACGAGATCGGCGCCTACACCACCCTGGAAATCCTCCTCAATTCCTTCTGCGGCGCGGCCCTGGAACAGCATGGCGGGCGCAGCCCGTCGTTCAAGAACCAGCGCATCCTCGACCTGCTCGGGCACAACGCACCGGACCCCGACTGGCCGCTGCACAAGGCCTTCCTGCGCGTCATCGACTTCATCGCCGGGATGACCGACAGCTACGCCACCGAAATGGCGCGGGAGATGACCGGGCGCTCCAGCCCGGTGTGAGGCCCGGTTTCGTCGCGGCCGCGACGAAACCCCGGCGCGAGGCCCAATGCCGTTCATTTAAGCGATGCTTTGAGTTGGCGAAGGCAGGAGCGTAGGGCGCATGACCTCCACCGCCATCCGTGCCGCCGGGATTTCCGGCGTGGCCGGTGAGCCCAATCGCGGACGGAGTCCTACGTCCGTGCCTTCCTGGAACTGTAAGCGGGCCCTGCCCGCGATTTCGCGCGCAGGGCGCGCTCCTACATGGGAATGGTGCGGGTGGGCGGCGTAGGAGCGGCTCTCATCCGCGAATCGCGCCGATATGTCCGGCTATCGCGGACAGGGTCCGCTCCTACGAAGAGCCCCACGGCATGGCCGGCAAGGCAGCCCCGTAGGATGGGTTGAGCCTGCGAAACCCATGCGGTGGTGGCACGGGGTGTGGTGTTTACCGGGGGTAGGAGCGGACTCCGTCCGCGATTCGGCCGGGCTCCCAGACCACGCCATGAGCCCAAATGAAAAATGCCGTTTCTCCCAGACGGAGAAACGGCATCCTTACGGCGCTAGGCCGGATCGTCCTCGGTGGCCGACTGCGCCGGGCGGATCTGGCCTTCCTCGTCCAGTCGCTTCAGGTGGCCATGCAGGCTGGCCTGCAGCGCATCCAGCGCCCTGCGCAGTTGCTCCACGGCACTGCGCAAGGTCGAGAACTCGGCGCGCTCGGTGCAGACCTTCTCCAGCTCCGCGCAACGATCATGCAGGGCCATGGCACCTACCAGCCGCGCCGCGCCCTTGATGCGGTGGGCCAGCTCGGCCAGGCGCCGCCTGTCCTGGGCGTGCAACAAGGGTTCGAGCTGTTCGGCGTCCGCCTCGTTGCTCGACACCAGCTCGGCCATCAGGTTGCGCGTCAGCTGGGCGTTGCCGCCGGTCATCTCCAGCAGGGCGCCGATGTCCAGGTCGCCCTCCTCCTGCGGGTGTTTTTCAGGAACCGGCTCCGGCGGCATGATCTCGCCGCGCTGAAGTTGCTCCAGCTGCTCACGCAGTTGCTCGATGCTGATTGGCTTGAACAGGCAGTCGTCCATGCCGGCCTCCTTGCAACGAACGATTTCGTCGGGCTGGGCATTGGCCGTGAAACCGAGGATGGGGGAACGCGCCGCGCCGCTCTCCCGCTCGATCTCGCGGATTCGCCGGGCCAGGCTGTAGCCGCTGAGCACCGGCATGTTGCAGTCGGTGATGACCAGGTCGAATTCACCGGGCCGCCACATCTGCAGCGCCTCGCCGCCGTCCGTGGCCATGGCCACGGTGTGCCCGAGGTGTTCCAGCTGCTGCGCCAGCAGCAGGCGGTTGACCGGGTGATCGTCCACCACCAGTACGCGCAGCGTCCTCTGCACTACCGCACTGCGCAGGATGATCGAATCGTCTTCCGGCGCCAGGGGCTCCAGCACCTGCAGCACCAACCTGACGTGCACCTTGGTGCCCATGCCGGCCACGCTCTCCAGGCGCACCGAGCCGCCCATCATTTCCGCCAGCTTGCGGCAGATGGTCAGCCCCAGCCCCGTGCCGCCATGGTTGGTGCGCCCCTCGCGCTGTACCTGGCTGAAGGGTTCGAAGAGCTGCTTCTGGTCTTCCTCGGCGATGCCGATGCCGCTGTCCTCGACACACACCTCCAGCGCCAGCCGCTCGTTCGGCAGCGGCTCGCCCGACACCCGCACCCAGACGCTGCCCGCATCGGTGAACTTGATGGCGTTGCTCACCAGGTTGGAGAGAATCTGCTTGAAGCGCAGCGGGTCGATGAGCACGTCGCAGGCGGCCTCGGTTTCGATCTCCAGTTTCAGCAGCAGGCCCTTCTGCCGGGCCAGGCCGTCGAAGACGCGGGCCACCGATTCGATCAGTTCGCGCAGGCGCGCCCGTTCGGGCAGCAGCGTCAGGCGGCCGGACTCGATCTTGGCGACGTCGAGGATGTCGCCGATCAACAGCAGCAGCGACTTGGCCGACTCGTAGGCCACCTCGATCGGCCCCTGTTCGCCGCAACCGCCGCAGCGATTGCGCGTCAACGCCAGTTCAAGCATGCCGATCACCGCATTCATCGGCGTGCGGATCTCGTGGCTCATGGTCGCCAGGAAGGTGCTCTTCGCCCGGCTGGCTTCCTCGGCCTGCTCCTTGGCGATCTCCAGTTGCTGGAGCAGGCGCTCGCGCTCGGTGACGTCGACCCAGCCGGAAACCACGCCGCGGAGCTTGCCGGACGCGCTGTGGTAGGGCGTGAGCCAATGGTGCACCTGGCGCGTCTCGCCGTTGATCTCCAACATGCGGTCGACGGCGACCGGCTCCCCGCTGGCCATCACCTGGAGGTATTCCCGGTGCAGGCCCTCGGCCTGTTCCGCCGAAAGCCAGGTGCAGTCCGCCAGCTGCGAGCCCACCGCCAGGTCTTCCGGCAGCCCGGTGGCCTCGCGGAACGCCCTGTTGCAGGTGATCAGGCGCCCATCGGCGTCGCGCACCGAGACCGGCTGGGGAATGCCGTCGATCAGTGCGCGCTTGAACGCCAGGCGGTCCTGCAGCTCCAGCTCGGCGCGGCGGCGCGCGCGCATCCGCAGGAGCAGGTACCAGTTCCACAGCAGGATCAGCCCGAGCAGCGCCAGCCCGCCCCACAGCAGCCAGAAGAACTGCGAGCGGTAGCCTTCCCAGACGCTGTCCGGCGACGCGCCGCTGGTGGACCAGCGGCTGATGATACTGGCCATGTCTTCCGGCGAGATCGCCAGCAGGGCCTTGTTGAGGATGCTCAGCAGCTCCGGGTCGGCCCGCGAGACGCCCAGGGATATCTGCGCCGGCTCCAGGTCCAGGGTCGCGGCGATGCGCAGGTCGCGGTAGTAGCGGTTGACCAGGAAGGTGGCGGTGAGCATCGGCTGCAGCGCGGCGTCCGCCTTCCCCTCCTGCAGCAACGGCAGGGCATCGCTGTAGTTGTCCACCTCGACCAGCTTCACCCGCGGGAACTGCTCGCGCACGTAGGACACCAGCGAGCTGCCATGGGCCACCGCCACGCGCTTGCCGTTGAGGTCGGCGAGGTTGTTCAGCCGGGTGTTGTCCTTGTGCGTGAGCAGCACGAAGGAGGTACTCAGGTAAGGCCGGGTGAAGTCTACGTGCGCCTCGCGCTCGACGGTGGGCGACATGGTGGCCAGGGCATCGACCTGGCCCCGGCGCACCTGGGTGAACATGCCGGAGATCGACGAGGTCGGCACCACCTCGAACTGCAGGCCGGTACGGGTGCGGATCAGGTCCAGCAGGTCCGCGACTATGCCGCGGAAATTGCCCTGGGAGTCGAAGAAGGTCAGCGGGGCCAGCGACTGGTCGATGCCCAGGCGCGGCCGCCGGTTGTGCTCCAGCCAGCGAAGCTCCTGGGGCGTGAGGTTCAGCCGGTGGTTGGAGATGGAGAACACGCCGCCCACGCTCCAGCGCCGCTGGATGGACAGGTGTTGCTGGGCGCTGATGTTCTGCAGCACTTCGTTGACGCTGTAGAGCAGCGGGCTGCCGTCCTTGCGCGCGGCGAAGGAAAAGCCGACGCCGTTGAAGTTGGCGAAGTTCAGCAGCTTGAGGTTGACCAGGTAGCCCTGGCTGATCAGGTACTGCGCGCTCAGGGCGTCGCCAACGTAGGCGTCCACCTGCCCGAGGGCGACGGATTCCAGGGCGCGGCGCAGCGAGTCGAAATGCACCACCTCGGCATCGGGGAAATGGTCGGCCAGCTCCTTCGGCGAGAAGTAGTCGCCCACCACGGCGAGCCGCCGGCCGGCCAGTTGCAGGTCGCCTTCCAGGCGCATGTCCTGCTGCCCGACGATCACCGGCTGGTTCAGGGAATACGGGCGCGACAGCAGCAGGTCCGGGATCTCGGCCTCGAAGCCGGTGGCGCGGCCGATCAGGTCGATCTCGCCATCCTGCAGCGCCTGGATGGTCTGGCGCCGGGACGGGTAGCGGCGCATCTCGATGCGGACGTTGAGCGCTTCGCTGACCAGCCCGAGGTAGTCGGCGGTGACTCCCTCCAGCTCGCTGCCGCTGACGGTGACGATCAGTGGCGCATAGTCCGGCGCGGCCACCCCCACCACCAACGTGCGCTTCTCGCGCAGCCACTGCCAGTCCGACTCAGGCAGCTCGACCCGCGGCCTCTCGGGAAGCGCCGCGGTACGGGCCAGCAAGGCGAGTTGCGTCCAGGGCGCGGGGGCCTGGACCTCTGCGGCCCAGGCCCCCATCGCCAGCATCGCACCGAGAACGGCACCCAGCAGCGCCCTGCACTTCGAGCCCATGGCGACTGTCTCAGACCAGTGCGTTGCGCTTGGCGAACTCGATCAGGTCGACCAGCGAATGGGCATTGAGCTTCAGCAGCAGGCGCGTCTTGTAGGTACTGACGGTCTTGTTGCTGATGAACATCTGCTCGGAGATGTCCTTGTTCGAATAACCATTGGCCAGGTATTGCAATACCGACATTTCCCGGTCGGAGAGGCGCTGGATGAGTTCATGGTCATCCATGCTGCCGTTGTTCTTGCGCGCCGGGCGCACGGCCGTGCTGGGGAAATAGTTGTACCCGGCGATCACCGCATTGACCGCGCTGATCAACTCGGCCAGCCCGCCCTGCTTGCAGACGAACCCGGAGGCCCCGGCCTGCATGCAGCGCATGGCATAGAGCGAGGCGCTCTGGCCGGTCAGCACGAGGATCTTCAGGGGCAGGTTGAACGCGGTCAGACGGCTGATGACTTCGAGCCCGTCCAGCTTGGGGATACCGATGTCCAGCACCACCAGCTCCGGCAGCAGATCCTTCACCAGGGACAGGGCGTCCACGCCGTTGTCGGTTTCCCCGATGATGGTATGACCTTCCTTTTCCAGCAGAACGCGCATTGCCATCCGTATCACCGGATGATCATCGACGATAAGAACCTTGCTCAATTTTCAATCTCCGACAGACTTCCCAAGAGTGCGCCGTAAGATATCGTCTAGGAAATCAGTGTCGAGATTAACTGGTGCCACTTTTAACATCTTAAGTAAATTCCCATACATCAAAGTATAAATTCCTACACAAACTTGATCGACCAACTTCCGTTAATTTTCAAGCCGGACTTTTTCAACACCTCCTAATGCAATTTCCTACAACGGAAATGGAAGTTTTTTAAATAAATGGCACCCGCCAGCCGGCACACTGCGGCCGTTATCCAATTCGGTACGCGCGACCATGAACATATCGATCCCATCCAGCCTGCTGGTGCTGGAGGACCATGCATTTCTGCGCGAGGCCACCGTGCACGGCTTGCGGGTCCTCGGCTACGAGCAGGTCCTGGCCGCCGGCGACGGGGACAGCGCCATCGAACTGCTAAGGCAGAAGGGCGGAGTCGACATCTGCATCTGCGACGTGCTGCCGCCGGGCATGGACCTGCTCGGGTTCCTGCGCCTGGCGGCCCAGGAGAAGCTGCTGCGGGCGATCATCGTGGTCAGCGAGGTACCCGCCGACCTGCGCCGGGCCATCGCCCACATCGCCACGCTGTACGGCCTGTCGGTGCTCGGCGAGCTGACCAAGCCGCTGCAGATGTCCAGCCTGCAGGCACGCCTGCGCCACTACAGCCCTGCGCCCGCCGCCGCCCCGCCGCTGCCGCGGCCGACGCCATCGGCGCTGGAGGTCTGGCAGGCCATGCGCAACCGGGAGCTCAGGGCCTACTACCAGCCCAAGGTCGACCTAGACACCCTGCAGGAGATCGGCGCCGAGGTGCTGGTGCGCTGGGACCACCCGGTCCACGGGCTGTTGCGCCCGGCCTACTTCCTCGCCGCGATCCGCCGGATGAAACTGCTGCCCGACCTCTTCGACCTGGTCCTGGACCAGGCCCTGGATTTCGCCCGGCGCGAGCTGCGCCACGGCACCCAGCGGGCGCTGTCGATCAACATCGACCTCGAGGTGCTGCAGCAGCGCGACCTGGCCGGCCACCTGAAGGAAAAACTGCGGCAGACCGGCGTCGACCCCGCCAGCCTGACCATCGAGATCATCGAAGGGGGGCTGGCGACCACGCCCCTGGCCAGCCTGGAGAACCTCACCCGCCTGCGCCTGCTCGGCTGCAACGTCGCCATCGACGACTTCGGCACCGGCTACTCCTCGCTGCAGCGCCTTTGCGACCTGCCCTGCAACGAAATCAAGCTGGACGCCTCCTTCATCCGCGACATGCAGCACAACCCGCGCACCCACGAGTCGGTCGCCAGCACCCTGGTGCTGGCGCGCCACCTGCAGTTGCGGGTGATCGCCGAGGGCATCGAGACCTACCAGCAACTGCAGCGCATGCGCGAACTGGGCTGCCGGTTCGGCCAGGGCTTCCTGTTCGCCCGGCCGATGTCGGAGGACGCCTATCGCCACTGGACGGGCGTCGACCTGCAACCGCCGGAGGCGGAAGCCGGCTCCGCGCTGGAGTTGGAGGGCGCGCAGAACCCACCGGGCTGAACCCGGGGCGGGCGCCCACCCTCAGCCCGTTCTCAGCCAGGCTGGTGAATGGGCTGCTCCGGATACCAGGCATCCTGCAGGGGGCTGACCGAACTGCCGCTCAGCTCGCCCTGCTGCTTCAGCCAGTCCTCCACGGCCTTGCGCTGCTCCTCGGTGACCGAGCCGCGGCGCGCCAGGCACACGAAGCCGAAATCGTCGCAACCGGTATAGGCCAGGCCGTTGGCGCCGATGGCCTGCTCCACGAAGCGCTTCAGGAAGGCCTGCAGCTCCTGTTCGGGGAGCCCTTCGCGATAGTCGAGCGACAACTCGAACCCCAGTTCCTGGAATTCATCGACGCAGAGTTTCTTGCGCAGACGACGGGAACGGTTGCTGGCCATGTGGCGGATCTCCTCGATTGATGACGGCATGCGGGGCTGGGCGGGAGCCGCCCCGCACAGACTCTAGCAGCTCGGGCGCGGCGCTCCCACGCGCATCGGCTCACAAACCCCAGCGCATCCCGCAACGGCTTGCGGCATAATGCGCCGGCGCGTTGCCGCGTCACTGGCGCAATCGTCTATCGTCAGTGTCTTCTTTCGTCACCTTCGTCATGTCAATGCCCTGAACCGGGATTTCACTTCAAATATGTTCAAGTCACTGCGTGTTCTCGCCTTCGCCACCCTGCTGCCCTTCGCCCTGCCCACCCTGGCCGCCCCGATCAAGTCCGCCCTGCCCGAACGGGTGGAGAAGGCGCTCAAGGCCAGCAAGCTGACCAACGACGCCCTGTCGCTGGTGATGATTCCCCTGGACGGCCCGGGTACGCCCACCTACTTCAACGCCGACGTCTCGGTGAACCCGGCCTCGACCATGAAGCTGTTCACCACCTATGCCGCCCTGGAGTTACTGGGCCCCACCTACCAGTGGAAGACCGAGTTCTACACCGACGGCAAGCTGCAGGACGGCGTGCTCAACGGCAACCTCTACCTCAAGGGCGGCGGCGACCCCAAGCTGAACCTGGAAAAGCTCTGGCTGATGATGCGCGACCTGCGCGCCAACGGCGTGCTCAAGGTCAACGGCGACCTGGTGCTGGACCGCAGCTACTTCAACCAGCCGCAGCTGCCGGTGTTCAACGATGACGGCGGCGACGACAACAAGCCGTTCCTGGTCGGCCCCGACGCCGCCATGGTCAACCTCAAGAGCGTGCGCCTGGTGGTGCGCAGCGAAGGCAACCAGGCCTCGGTGATGATGGACCCGCCGCTGGCCAACGTGCGCCTGGAGAACCAGATCAAGGTCAGCGGCCCGGCCAACTGCCCGGCCTGGCCGAAGCTGCGCTTCGTGCCGGAAACCCGCGCCGAGGGCACCGTGCTGGTGGCCGCCGGCGAGATTCCGCGCGGCTGCAGCGCGCAGACCTACATGTCGCTGCTCGACCATCCGGGCTACACCGCCGGCGCCATCCGCGGCATCTGGCAGGAACTGGGCGGCAGCATCAGCGGCGCCGACCGCCAGGGCACCGTGCCGAAGAACGCCACCCTGCTGGCCCGCGCGCTGTCGCCGGACACCGTGGACATCATCCGCGACATCAACAAGTACAGTAACAACACCATGGCCCGCCAGGTGTTCCTCAGCATCGGCGCGCAGAACCGCACCAGCGCGGACGCCAACGATGGCCTGGCGGCACAGCGGGTGATCCGCCAGTGGCTGGCGCGCAAGGGCATCACCGCTTCGCACCTGGTGATGGAGAACGGCTCCGGCCTGTCCCGCGACGAGCGCGTCAGCGCTCGCGAGATGGCTGCCATGCTGCAGGCCGCCTGGCACAGCCCCTACGCCTCGGAGTACATCTCCTCGCTGCCGATCGTCGGCGTCGACGGCACCATGCGCAAACGCCTGCGCCACACGCCCATGACCGGCGAGGCCCACGTCAAGACCGGCACCCTCAACACCGTCCGCGCCCTGGCCGGGTTCAGCCGCGACGCCCGCGGCAACAACTGGGTGGTGGTGGCCATCCTCAACAGCAACCGGCCGTGGGGCGCTTCGTCCATCCTCGACCAGGTGCTGCTGGACCTCTACGCCTCCACCCGCGGCCAGTGAAACCAGCCGCGGGGCCCTGGCGAATCAGCGAGCGCTGATGCGCCAGGCCCGGTGGATCTTCGGGTTGCGGGCGAAGTCCGGGTCGAGGGTCTGGGCGCTGATGTCCTCGACCTGGTAGCGCGCCGCCAGGCTCGGCTCCAGCTCGAACTTGCGGAAGTTGTTGGAGAAATACAGCACGCCGCCCTTGGCCAGGCGCGTCATGGCCAGGTCGATCAGCTCGACCTGGTCGCGCTGCACGTCGAACACCCCTTCCATGCGCTTGGAGTTGGAGAAGGTCGGCGGGTCGATGAAGATCAGGTCGTACTCGCCGCGGTCCGCCCGCAGCCATTCCATGACATCGCTCTGCACCAGCTTCTGCTTGTCGGAGAAACCATTGAGCGACAGGTTACGCCGCGCCCAGTCCAGGTAGGTCTTCGACAGGTCGACGCTGGTGGTGCTGCGCGCGCCGCCCTTGGCCGCATGCACGGTGGCGGTGGCGGTGTAGCAGAACAGGTTGAGGAAGCGCTTGCCGGCGGCCTCGCGCTGCAGGCGCAGGCGCATCGGCCGGTGGTCGAGGAACAGCCCGGTGTCCAGGTAGTCGGTGAGGTTGACCAGCAGGCGCACGCCGCCCTCCTCCACTTCCATGAAGCGGCCTTCGCTGTTCTGCCGTTCGTACTGCTTCCTGCCGGCCTGGCGCTCGCGACGCTTGATGACGATGCGCTCGCTGGGGATGCCGAGGGCCTGCGGCAGCGCCGCCAGGGCGTCGAGCAGGCGGGCCTGGGCCTTGGCCGGGTCGATGGACTTGGGCGCGGCGTATTCCTGCACGTGCACCCAGTCGCGGTACAGGTCCACGGCCAGGGCGTACTCGGGCATGTCCGCGTCATACACGCGGTAGCATTCGATCTTCTCGCGCCTGGCCCATTTGCCCAGTTGCTTGAGATTCTTCTGCAGGCGGTTGGCGAACATCTGCCCGCCCTCGCTCAGGCGCGCCGGCTCCGCCGGAGCTTGCACGGCGCCGTCCTGGCGCGCCTCGGCACCGCGCTCGCCGGTGACGAACTGGCGCGGCTCCACCTCGAACATCAGCAGCTTGCACGGCAACGCGCCGTTCCAGAAGGCGTACTGCTTGTGGCTACGGATGCCCATGCGCTTGCCCAGTTCCGGCGCCCCGGTGAAGACCGCGGCGTTCCAGCCCAGGCAGGCCTGGCGCAGGCGCTCGCCCAGGTGCTGGTAGAGGTACAGCAGGCTGGCCTCGTCGCCCAGGCGCTCGCCGTAGGGCGGGTTGCAGATCACCAGGCCGCGCTGGCCCTTGTCCGGGCGCGGTTCGAAGGTGGCCAGCTCGCCCTGGTAGACCTTCACCCACTCGCCCAGACCGGCGCGCTCGATGTTGTTGCGCGCCGGCTGGATCAGCCGCGGGTCCGCCTCGTAACCACGGATCCACAGCGGCGGCCGCGCCAGGCCGACGGAGGCGCGTTGCTCGGCCTCGGCCAGCAGCTTGCGCCAGAGGACCGGGACGTGGCCCAGCCACTTGTCGAAGCCCCAGTGCTCGCGTTTGAGGTTGGGGGCGATGTCGGCGGCCATCAGGCCGGCCTCGATCAGGAAGGTGCCGACGCCGCACATGGGGTCGGACAGCGCCCCGCCCTCGGCGGCCAGCTGCGGCCAGCCGGCGCGGATGAGGATGGCCGCGGCGAGGTTTTCCTTCAGCGGCGCGGCGCCCTGCTGCAGGCGGTAGCCGCGCTGGTGCAGGCTGTGCCCGGAGAGGTCCAGGGACAGCACCGCCTGGCCGCGGTCCAGGTGCAGGTGGACGCGGATGTCCGGGTTGACCTTGTCCACCGTCGGCCGCCGGCCGAACTCGGCGCGCAGGTTGTCGACGATGGCGTCCTTGACCTTGAGCGCGCCGAAGTGGGTGTTGTCGATGCCCGAGCCCTTGCCGCTGAACTCCACCGCCAGGCTGCCGCCGGGGTCCAGGTGATCGCTCCAGTTGACCGCGTTCACGCCCAGGTACAGTTCCTCGGCGTTGGCCACCGGGAAGCGCGCCAGCACCAGCAGCACGCGGTTGGCCAGGCGCGACCAGAGGCACAGCCGGTAGGCCGTCTCCAGGTCGCCGCGGCCGCGCACGGCGGACACCTGCGCGCGGGCATCGCTCAGACCCAGCGCCTGTGCCTCGTCCAGCAGCAGGCCATCGAGGCCCTTGGGGCAGGTGAGGAAGAGTTCGTAGTGTTCCGACATCGCCATTCCCGGGCCGCAGCCCTTTCCAGAGGGGCCTCGGCCCCTGTTGAGCGGATGCCGCGTGAAAACGCTGGCACCCGGCCATGGTTCATTTCAAAAGGTTTCACAAAACCTGCGACCCGAGGTCGCAGGTACTTGCCCGCTCGTCGGGATGAGAGAACCTCTCAATTTCCTGGCAGTTCGCCAGGCTGCCTCGCACAAGCCCCTGAACATGCGGTTTCGGGCAATTTGCCCGACCCGCCCGGGGGAAAAACTTATGGCTTGAACCCATAAGAGTTAAGTCTTTATGACAAATTGGTTGTTCACAGGCTCGAAGCCCATGGTTTAGAACTCAGCTTAACCCGTCGCCGCAAAGGTGTCGGGCGGGGTCTGTCACGCCGGCAACAGGCCCCTTTTTGGCGGAACTGTCCGCCAGGCCTCCCCAGGGGGCCAACGGGACATAACAGTCAACAAGTGAGGGCAACACCCTATGAGAAGACTCAAGCGTGATCCGTTGGAAAGAGCCTTTATGCGCGGTTACCAGTACGGCATCAGTGGCAAGTCTCGCGATCTCTGTCCTTTCACCCATCCCACCACCCGGCAGTCCTGGCTCAACGGCTGGCGCGAGGGTCGCGGCGACAACTGGGATGGCCTCACCGGCACCGCCGGTCTTCAACGTCTGAATCAGATGCAACACGCCACCAGTTGACCAAAGGATCACACCGATTTCCCCAAGGCACGCCCCATCCGGGCGGCAGGGCGTAAGCCCAAGGGCTCCGAAAGGAGCCCTTTTTATTTGCCTGCGCGCTGCGCCTGGGCGATGGCGTCCACCGCCTCGCGGATCAGCGCCGGCCCCTTGTAGATGAAGCCCGAGTAGATCTGCACCAGGCTCGCGCCGGCGGCGATCTTCTCCGCCGCGTGGGCGCCCTCGGTGATGCCGCCGGCGGCGATGATCGGCAGGCGGCCGCCCAGTTCGCCAGCCAGCACCCTGACCGTGTGAGTGCTCTTCTCGCGCACCGGCGCGCCCGACAGGCCGCCGGCCTCGTCACCGAACGGCAGCCCCTCGACGCCTTCGCGGCCCAGGGTGGTGTTGGTGGCGATCACCGCATCCATCCCCGCCTCCACCAGCGCCGCGGCGACCAGGGCGGTTTCCTCGTCGGTCATGTCCGGGGCGATCTTGATCGCCAGCGGCACGCGGCGGCCATGCTGTTCGGCCAGGTCTTCCTGGCGCTGGCGCAGGGCCTCCAGCAGTTGCTTGAGCGAGTCGCCGAACTGCAGGCTGCGCAGGCCCGGGGTGTTCGGCGAACTGACGTTGACCGTGACGTAGCTGGCGTGGGCGTAGACCTTGTCCAGACAGATCAGGTAGTCGTCCACCGCGCGCTCGACCGGGGTATCGAAATTCTTGCCGATGTTAATGCCCAGCACGCCGCGGTACTTCGCGGCCTTGACCCGCTCCACCAGGTGGTCGACGCCCAGGTTGTTGAAGCCCATGCGGTTGATGATCGCGGTGGCCTGCGGCAGGCGGAACAGCCGCGGCTTGGGGTTGCCCGGCTGCGGGCGCGGGGTGACGGTGCCGATCTCGACGAAGCCGAAGCCCAGCTGGGCGAAGCCGTCGATGGCGTCGCCGTTCTTGTCCAGGCCGGCGGCCAGGCCCACCGGGTTGGGGAAGTCGATGCCCATGACCTGCACCGGCAGGCTGGCCGGCTTCGGGCAGAACAGGCCGTTGAGCCCTAGGCGGCCGCCGGCGCCGATCAGGTCGATGGACAGCTCATGGGAGGTTTCCGGGGACAGTTTGAACAGCAGCTCGCGGGCCAGGCTATACATGGTCGGGCATCGGTCGGCAAAATGGGGCGCTAGTATAGCCGGCCGGCCTGCCCCTAGGCGAGGCGCGGCCGCGGCGGGCCCCGGCATGGCGCCCGCCCTTGAAAGGAAGGAAGCAACATTTGTCACTGCCCGGAAGCACAACCGCGACTGGCTTACCTATGCTTAGGGCTGTCGGCCGGGCATCGGGAGTTTGCCTTCGATCATGAATCCACCCCGCAACATGGCCCAGCGCCTCGCGGCCATCGCCCAGCGCCTGGGGCTCGGCAACGCCGACCTGCACAAGGTCTCGCAGCGCACCCGGTCCCTGGCCCTGAGCTTCAGCGCCCCGGCGAGCCCGCCCAGCGGCATCGGCTGGCAGTCCGGCGCGCCGCTGTACCGCCTGATCGACCTGCCGCGCGGCGCCCTGTCCGGGCCGGTGCAGGAAGACAAGGCGCGCGCCCATGCCGCACTGAAGAAACTGGTCGGCTCCCGTCTGCTGGAGCTGCACGATGTCGACCTGCGCGAGGTGGACGGCCTGTGCACCCGCGGCCCCCTGGCGAATTCGGCGCTACCCGACTTCGAAGCCGTGGCGGCCGGCGACGCCGGGCGCAAGGTGCGGATCATCAGCTACCGGGATTTCGGCAAGGCGCTCGGGCAGGCCCTGCCCGGCTTCGAGCGCGGCGTGGAGCTGCAATTGCGCCGGGCCGACTGGCATGGCCAGCGGCTGTTCCTGGAGCTGGACAACCACACCGAGGCGTTCGCCTGCGCGGTGGCCTATGCGCGCCGCCGCGGCCTGGAACTGCGCCTGCCCGGCAGGGTGCGCCAGTTCAGCCTGCAGGGCAGCGCCCTGGACGACCTGGAGCGGCGCTACCACATGCTGGCGATGCCGACCCAGGCCTGGAGCGATGCCGGGTTCATGGGCCTGCTGCTGGACACCGGCCTGCCCTATGCGCGCTTCGGCCTGTTCAACAGCGAAACGCCGGAATCCCTGCTGCTGCCCAAGGACCACCCGCAAGCCGACGAATTCGGCGCCGGCTTGCGCAGCATCGGCGCCCCGGACCTGCTGGGCTACCTGCGCGGCTGCGTCGCCTAGTCCCGCGTCTCTTCTTCGGACTCGTCGTCATCGTCGTCGGTCTCTGCGACGAGCTCGCGCCCCGGCTCATGGCGCAGGCGCTCGAGCACGTCGTGGTGGCGGTTGCGCCACTCCTCCAGGCTGAAGCTGCTGCTCTCCAGCAATGCGGGGTTCTGCTCCACCAGGTAGACGGCGGCGGACTGCGCCGAATCGGCGATCTCCCAGGCCACCGATGCCGAGTCGATGGGCCCTTCGTAGGTGATCCAGCGGGCGAAATCCGGATAGACGCTGCAGACCTTCTCGAAATCCTCGTCGCGCATGCGCTGGCGACCGAACTCGATGTTCTCCACCGTCTTGGCCTTCATGCCGACGATCTTGGCGAATTCCGGGCGTTTGAGCCCGGTCAGCTCACGCAGGCCACGTAGTCTTTCCCCAGCGGTAAAAAGGAAACGTTTCTTCACGATCTGTAATCCATTTCCGGACATTCGAAGCACCATACAAAAACACTAATATTTAGTGTATTGTCTCGAGAGAGTCATTTAGTCTCTCTCCCCTAATAGCGCAGGCCATGGTGCAGGACACCACATGAAAGTGGAAGAACCCTTCTCCCCCGCTCCCGAGGACGAAACCTATTACCTGAGCCTCGAGCGTTTCGCCGAATTGCTCGGGATGTCCGATCAGCCGGAGGTTCTGGAGGAATGGATCGCCAACGGCAAGCTGCCGACGCGGGTAATTGCAGGACATCGCCTGGTTGACCTCAGAGCATTCCTACGACCGGACGGGAAACCAAAGCCCTGAACACGCCGGAACTCCCACATTTATAAGCAGCCCACCGGGAGCAGGTGCGCGGTCATCCGCCGTGCCTTGAGAATAGCCAGGGCGTTTTTCCCTGGCAGGGGCCGCCGGAAGGACGGCGGCCGAGGGGGCATCACTCTTCCCGGCTGGCCTCGACCAGGCGTTCGTAGGCCGGCGCCGCCGGAATGCCGATTTCCAGGCACAGGGCCATGACCCTTTCCAGGTCGCAGCGGTACACCAGCACCGCCTGCAGTTCGTCGTCCAGCGGTTCGCTGAAGTCCAGCAGCACGTAGCCGCCCTTTTCCGGATAGAGCGCGCTCAGTTGCACCTGGATGCGCTTCAGCGCGGCAAGCGGCTCGGCCTTGTGCAGTTGCTTGGCCTGCAGCACGAAGTTCACGCTGGCGTCGAACGAGGCGCGGATGCCTTCGAACAGTTCCTTGTAGTCGTCGCCCTGGAACAGCACGATGTCCGGCAGGCTGCCGACCACCACCCACTCGCCCAGCGGGATGGGGAAGCTGTCGTCGTAGTTGATGTCCGGGTTGGCGGCGAGGAAGGCCTCGGGGTCGGCGTAGGCCGCGGCGGCATCCTCGGCGATCTGGCGGATTTCCTCCGCACCCATGCAGCCGGAGCTGATCAGGGTGAGGAGTTCGACGAGCTGTTCTTTCATGGCGCGGTCCCGGGAAGTGGCGAAGGCCGCGAAGGATAGCCGGATTCGGCCCGGCTTGCTGGGCCGCCGGAACCTATTGGCGCTCCCGGGTGTCGGAAGCCGGCTCGGACGATAGCGACTATCGACCGAGATGATTTCCCAGGCCGGCGAGCCATCGCTAGCCTTTGTCCATCCCCACTATCCATGCCCCGGGTGAACCCGCCATGTTCCGATCCCTTTCCAGCCTGGTGCTGGCCGTCCCCGTGCTGGTGGGCTGCGCCGCGCAACCGGCCGCCACCGAGCCCCAGCGGGCGTACAGCGACGCCGAGGTCAAGGCCTTCGCCCTGAAGATCCTCAGCGCCAGCAACATGGACAGCGACCTCTACGCGCGCTACCGCCGCGCCCTGACCGAGCCGCACCACGGCAACAGCGGCAGCTGAGGCCGCTCAGGGCGTCTCGACTTCCATCTCCGCCGGGTTCTCCACCCACACCAGGTTGCCATGTTCGTCGTTGTGCAGGGTCACCACCTGGGCCCCGTGCAGGCGGGCCAGGGTATCGCCACTGATGTTGAAGCTGCGCGACAGCGCCTGCCGGGACAGGTCGGGCATGCGTGAGCGGCGTTCGTAGCGCGCCGCGCGAATCTGGTTGTAGCGGGCCCAGGACACCAGCAGCGCGGCGATCAAGGCGCTGCACAGCACATAGACCATCAGCGTATCGAGCGTCTGCAGGAACTGCCCGCCCCAGTCCAGGCGCGGCCCTCGCCAGCCGCTGGCGAGCAGGCTGGCGATGCCGCGCTCCATCAGCCAGACGAAGATCGCCCAGGCGCACAGGGTCAGCAGAACGTCCAGGCTCCGGGGCAGCCAGTGCTGCGGTGTCTTGATCAGGTTCATCACGAACTCCTCTTGATGCCACGGTCGGGGCTGGTCCAGCGCGCCCGGGCCTGGCGCGTCTTGAGCATGACCTTGGGGAAACTCACCAGGGTGGTCAGCAAGGTGACCAGCCAGAAGGCGAAGGGGTACCAGATCACCCAGAACAGCGAACTCGCCAGGTGGCGCTCGTAGCGCCTTTCGATCAGCAGGCTCAGGGCGAACTGCAGCAGGCACACGCAGGCCAGCAGCAGTCCGGTGAAGGCCGGCGGCACTATGTTGGCGACGCGCAGGCTGGGCGGCATCTCGACCACCAGGCCGAGCGCCCAGAGCAGGATCGACAGCAGGAAGGTGAAGGCCCAGGCCGCCGACAGGCTGAACTCGATCAGCAGCGGCCACATGTAGCGGTAGCGCCAGGTCCAGATGCTGCGGACGTTCTTCAGCAGCACCTCGGCCCCGCCCTGCGCCCAGCGCAGGCGCTGCTTCCACAGACCGCGCAAGGTCTCGGGCATGAGGATCCAGCACAGCGCGCGCGGCTCGTAGAAGATCGACCAGTGATCCAGCTGCAGCTTCCAGCTGATGTCGATGTCCTCGGTGATCATGTCCGTGCTCCAGTAGTCGACCCGCGCCAGGGCCGTGCGGCGGAACGCGGCGACCACGCCGGAGACGGTGAAGACCCGCCCGTAGACGCGCTGGGTGCGCTTGATCAGGCCGATGATCGAGGAGAACTCGCCGACCTGGACGCGGCCGATCAGCGTCGAGCGCGTTCGGATGCGCGGGTTGCCGGTCACCGCGCCGACCCGCGGGTTGTCGATCAGCGGGGCCACCAGGTAGGCCGCGGCGTTGGCGTCGAGCAGCGCGTCGCCGTCGATGCACACCAGGTACTCGCTGCGCGCGGCCAGCGCGCCCATGCGCAGGGCCACGGCCTTGCCCTGGTTCTGCGCCAGGTGCAGCACGCGCAGCCGCGGCTCGCCTTCGGCCAGGGCATCGAGCACCTGCGCGGTGTTGTCGGAGGAACCGTCGTTGATGGCGATGACTTCGATGTTCGGATAGTGCTGCGCGAGGGCCGCGCCTATGGTGTCGGCGGCGTTGTCGCCCTCGTTGAAGCAGGGGATCAGGATCGACACCAGCGGCTCGCCCTCCAGTTGCGGGACGTCCTCCGGCCAGGCCCAGTGGCGTTCCCAGTGCGCCCAGAAGTAGATGCCGCCGGCCATCCACAGGGCCGACATGAACAGTGGATAGAAAAACACGAAGTTCAGCAGGATCTCGCCGGTGAGGACGATGGCTACGCCGATCGGGCCGCCGAGCAACAGCAGCAGGACCAGCAAGGCAACGATGCGATCGATCATGGCTCGGGGTACCAGGCGTTGGAGATGGCCGGACGCAGCGCCTTGAGTTCGGGCTGGTCGTTGACGAAATCGTCCGGGTAGTAACCGAAGCTGCGCACGCCCTCCCACTGCAGGCGGTGCATCCAGCGCCGCAACTGCGCGGCGTCGATGGGCGCCTCGCGCCCCTCGCGCCAGTCGCGCGCCTGCAGTTCGAAGACGCTGCGCTGCAACGCGCCGGGGCGCTTGGCCACTTCGCGCACCAGGCGCTGCAGCCAGGCCTCGGACTGCTCCAGGGGCACGCCCTCCATCAGCGGCATGGCCATGGGCGCGGTCCAGTCGTAGGCGGCCAGGAAGTCGTCCAGGTTCTGCGCGAACCAGGCTTCGCTCTGCGGTTCAAGGATCGGCAGCGCATAGATGTTGCGCGCCGTCTGCACCTGCGGGCCGCGGATGGCGCGCACGCGCTCGGCGAGCTGGCGGGTGAAGTCGATGAGGTAGCGGCTCTTGAAGCGCGTCCAGCGCTGCAGCGTCTGCGCATCGCCGCGCAGGCTGGCGATGTCGCCCGGCAGGCCGGCCGCGCGATAGGCCGCCAGCGCCTGGGGCCCGGCATCCTCGAAGTCGGAGAACAGCGCGTCGTCGTGGAACAGCAGGCCGGCGAAGGCGGCGTGCCCCGCCAGGTCCTCGTAGATCTCGGTGATCTGCCGGCGTACTTCGGGGTCGAACGGCGACAGCCGCCGGTACTGCTGCGGGTCGATCTCCAGGCGCCCGCTGTGCGGGTCCCAGCGCTGCACCCGCGGCAGCTGCGGCGACAGGTCGAAGGCCAGCACCGGCATCCAGGCGAACACTTCCACGCCGGCGCGGGTGCGCAGCTGCCAGGCGGCGCGGTTGAACAGGTCGGCGCGCATCGGCAGGTGCCGGTTGGGGAAGTACAGCGCCTTCACCGTGCCGTCGCCCAGCGGGTCGGCATAGGCCTGGAGGAACACGGTGTTGATGCGCAGGTCGGCGATGCGCTGCACCAGTTGCCCGAGGTTGGCCTCCATCTGCTGCGGGTCGGGATCGTAGACGTAGTCCAGGTCGACGTGGGCGACGCGCAGGTTGTCCTGCGCCTGGACGCGGCTGATGGCCGAGGTGAAGTGATGCAGGTTGGGGTCGCCGTTGAGCAGGAAGCGCGGCAGGTTGTCCAGGTGGTCGATGCTGCCCAGGCCGTCTTCGAGGGTCAGGGCCAGGGCGTAGCCGTCGTCGCCGACCACCTGCAAGGCGGTGCCGCTGGCCGCGCCGTAGGGCCACACCCACACCCGCGGTGCCTTGCCGGTGATGCCCTGCAGGGTACGGCTGATGCGCTTGACGTCGATGCCCACGCGGTTGCGGTATTCGGCCTCGGTTTCGTAGCGCCCGGCATTGGCCAGGTACAGGCGGTTGGCCGCTGCCGGCAGCTGGCTGCCCTGCGGGTTGCCGGGGCCGCCGAAGTGCAGGGCCTCGGTGTGCGCGCCTATTTCCACCAGGCCGGACCGGGCGATTTCCGCGAGCTGCTGGCGGGTGAGGAAGCGCCGGCGCTCCACCGCCAGGCCGCCGAAGTCCACGCGCTGCTGGTCCGGGGTATCCAGCCAGACGCCTACCGGCGCCATGATCGCCGGCCAGTCGTAGGCCTTCAGGATCGGCAGCACGCGCTGGTAGAAGCTGCTGTAGCCATCGTCGAAGCTCAGCAGCAGGGGTTTCTCCGGCAGGCTGCCGCGGCCGGCGCGGGCGGCCAGCAGTTGGTCCACGGAAATCGCCTGGAAGCCCTGCTCGTGCAGCCAGGCCAGCTGGTCCACCAGGTTGGCGGTGCGCACGGTCATGAAGGCCTGATTGGCGTCGCGGTCGGCGATCTCGTGGTAGGCCAGGGTCAGGATGCGCCCCGACGGCCAGGGCTTCTCGTTGGCGGCAAGGGTGCGCTGCGCCGGCTCGACGAAGGGGGGCGCCTCGCTGGCGCAAGCCCCGATCAGCAGCGCCAGCCCCAACAGCAGGAAACGGTAGGTGGCTCTCATGTTCGGGTCCTAGAAGCGGTAGCTGAGGTCGAAGACCAGGCGGTAGTCCAGCTCGCGGTCGCCGTCGTAGGGGCGGCTGACGGCGGACAGGTTGAAGCCTGCGTCGAAGCGGTCGTCCAGGCTCAGGCGCTGGCCGTAGCCGAGCAGGCCGACGGCGCCGGTGCCGTGGTGCTGCTGGCTGTAGCTGCCGGCGCCGAGCTGGCCCTGCTGGGTCCAGCGCGTCTGGTAGCGGCGGTAGAGGGTGTGCTCCAGGTTCAGGCTGGGCAGCAGCAGCAAGTCCGACTTCGGGTTGAAATAGGGGACGTCCTCCGACTTACTGTTGCGGCTGCCGGAAACCTCCAGGCCGAGGTCCGCCACCAGGTAGGGCGAGCTGTAGACACGCTGGCTGCCGGTCAGGGCGAGTTCGTGGCGCATGTTGCCGTCGCTGAAGTGCGAGGGTGAATAGGCCAGGCGCCATTCGCGCTGCTCGTTCTGGCGCCAGCGCAGGTAGCCGTCCAGGCGGTCGGAGCGGATGCCGCTGTTGAGCGCCCGCAGCGGCGTCTCGCGGGACAGGCGCGCGGCGCTCCAGCCGTACTGCCATTGGTCGTCGATGTCGTGGACGCCGGACAGCCGCAGGCCCAGCTTGTCGCCGTCGCCGTAATCGTTGTGCGACACCTCCGCCTCCAGCGTGGTGTTGCGCCCGGTCCATTCGCTGCCGACGCGCTGCCAGCGGTAATGCCCGGTGCCTTCCTCGAAATCGCCGGTGGCGTAGCCGGCGCCGCCGAACAGCCGCCAGTGGTCGACGATGGGCGGGCTGTAGAGCACGCTGTCGAAGCCCAGGTCGCGGCTGCCGTTGACCTCGCCGCCATTGGCATGGCCGCCGTAGGCGCTGATGCGCAGCTCGGCCATGTGGTGGACCTGGCGCAGGTAGTCCAGGCGCTGGGCCTGCAACTGTTCGGGGAAGCGCTGGATGACGTCGTCGGCCAGCAGGTCCAGCTGCCGCCATTCCTGCAGCTCGCGCGCCACCATGCCCTGCTCGGTTTCCAGGGCCACGCCGCGCGGGTCGGTGCTTTCGGCGATCTTCAGCTGGTCTTCGGCGCGCCGCGGCCAGCCGCGGGACAGGTAGGTGCTGGCCAGGCCGGTACGCAGCCGCGAGTTGTCCGGCGCGCTTTCCACCAGGCTTTCGTAGTCCTGCTGCGCCGCCGGCAGGTCGTTGCGGTACAGCCGGCCGTTGGCCTGCAGCAGGCGGGCCTCCAGCCAGTCGTCGTTGGGCAGGGCCACGCCCATGCCCGGCGGATGCAGCCGCATCGGCTGCTGCGCCACCAGGTCGTCGGACAGGACAGACAGGTCGTCGAGTTGCTCGCTTTCCACCAGGGCGTAGAACAGCCCCTGGTGGTCGTCCATCCAGTCGCTGTCCTTGTCGTTCTCGCTGGCGATCACCTGGCGGTAGAGTTCCGCGGCCCGCTCCGGCTGGCGCTGGTACAGGCTGGCGCCGGCGACCCAGCGCAGGGCGTAGGGCGGCAGTTGCACGCCCTCGGCATGCAGCCGCTCGTATTCCTCGACCACCTCGGCCATGCGCGCCCGGGCATAGAGGCCGCCCAGGCGGTCGATGCGCACCCGGCGCACTTCCTGTGCCGCGGCCGGGTCGCCGGCCCATTGCGCGAGGGACTGGTCGGCCAGGGCGATGGCCCGGTCGGCGACCACGAAGCGCTCGCTGTCGCGCAGGGGCGACACTTCCGCCAGGCGCACCAGCTCGGCGACGCGGTCGGCCTGCAGGCTGCGCTGCTGCGCCGCCGACAGCACGCCGGGGTGGCGCTCGCCGAAGGCCAGCGCCTGGCGCGGCAGGCCGGCAGCCTGCAAGGCATCGACGTATTCGCTGAGCACGCGGCTTTGCTGCGGGGCCAGTTGGCGGGCCTGGTCCACCTGGAACAGCGCCGCATAGGGCTCGCCCATCTGCTGGTGGACATAGGCCAGGGCCAGGCGCCGCTCGGCATCGCGCGGCGCGGCGGCGACCAGGGCCGCGGCCTTCTGCAGCGCCTCGGCGCCACGCCCGGCATCCACCAGGGTCATCGCCTGGCCTTGCAGCAGAACCTGGTCGCCGGGGTAGGCGGCCAGGCCGCGACGGTAGGCCTCCAATGCCTGGGGCCAGCGCTTGAGGTTGCGATAGGCCCGCGCCACCGAGGCCCAGGCGCCGTTGGACAACCGCGCCTGGGGATGGCGCTGGTAGGTCTGCAGCACCTCCTCGTCCAGCCCCGCCCAGCCGGCGATGATCAGGTGATCGTCGAGGCGCGCGGGGTCGTCGGGGTTCTGCCGCAGGCGCTGCAAGGCCGGCTGGTAATTGCCGGCGCGGGCCTCGCGCACCAGTTGGTCGTAATCCTCGGCGGCCTGGGCCCAGGCGCTGCCGAGCAGCAGCACGGCCAGGCAACCGCCCATGGGGAGCCGTCGCTGGAGAAGCTGCGAAGCGAGAAAGGACAAGGAGGTCTTGGACAGCACGAAGCAATCATCCCTAACTGCATGGAAGCCGCGCGAAAGCCGACACTCTGTCGATAACTGACGCAGCCGCCGCATGCCGGTTTATTGACATTGAGGCGAGAAGAAAAGCTTTCCGTCAGAATTTAGTCAACTGCCGTTCGTGAAAAAACGCTGACGTCCTACGACGAACCACTCATCTCGGCGAAGCGGAAGACAATAAATTGACGAATACAGCTGAAACCTGGCAGCGCGATTTTTTGACGGAGGTGCGCTACGACTTCACAGGAGAGGCCATTCGGGGGCCTTAATACCGATAAATATCGACATTTATTCTTGTTTATCGGGAAACCCGTCGATGGATGGCCAATAGCCATTGACCATAGTCGGTTCTTCTGAAGGATCGAAAATAAAAGTAACAAGATATTTCAGAACTACCTCCTGTCCGGAAAAGGATCCTGTGGGTGGAAGGAGGAAGGCAGGGTGATGGGGAAAGTGTCGGTATCAGGCTCCCTCGACGTCGCGCCATTCTTCTGAACGCTGTCGATGGGGACAGTGAGAATAACGGCGTTATTTTTTCGGCATATTCATGATTATGTTGCCGTATTAAATATACGGCCCTTATTTTGAACTCCAGCCACTTCCTCCGAATAGTTTTCAAGTCTTGCCCAGCAAAATATCCACGCACCCATTACCCCATATATTTCGCAGGTGCCCCCATCAGAACAAGAAAGTTCTCGGTTGATCCCTGGCGAGTGTCTGGTATTTGAGGAGCATGGCCCCCGATATTCTTTGCCGCGGCTCAAGATGAGCCGTACTTGAAGCATTCAAGCTCTTATCTAAGGGATATCGGTCCAATGAAACCTTTCAAACTCCTGCTGCTGACTTCCGCCACCTGCCTGATGGCGAACCATGTGCTGGCCGCCGACGGCGTCATCAATTTCACCGGTGAAATCACTGCTGCTTCCTGCGTCGCTTCGGGAGGCGCCGGCGCTTCCGTCAGCGGTAGCAAAGGCAATCAGATCATCGACGTGAACCTCGGCAAGGTCAGCATGGACGCCCTGGGCGGTTCCGCCGAAGCGGGCCTGGCCGCCGGCACCGCGATCAACCTGAACCTGGACTGCGGCAACACCGCCGCTGGCCTGAGCACCGTCAAGTTCGGCTTCGACCCGCTGTCCGGCTCGGGCGTCGACCCGAAGAACAACAGCCTGCTGAAGACCACCGGCACCGCCAGCGGCGTGGGCATCGGCATGTTCGATGCGGACAGCCACCTGATCAACCTGTCCGCCAACGAAACCTACGTCGCCCCGCTGATCAAGACCGGAGAAGGCCAGGACGCCCAGTACAGCGCAACGCTGAACATGCGTGCCTCCTACGTGGCCAACGGCAACCAACTCCAGCCCGGCACCGCCAACGGCACCCTGCCCTTCACCCTGACCTACGAGTAAGCCACCGAACGGGAGCGCCCAGCGCTCCCGTCACCCTGCGAGTCGAACGATGAAACCCAGGTTCCTGTTTCGCACCAGCCTGTTGCTGGCGCTTTGCTCCCTTTCCGGCCTGTGCCTGGCCGCCATCCAGGTCGGCGGCACGCGGGTCGTATTCCCCGCGACCGACCATGAAGCCTCCATCCAGGTACGCAACGAAGGCACCGAGGACATCATGATCCAATCCTGGATCGAAGCCGCGCCGGGCCAGTCGGAAAGCGACCTGCCCTTCGCCATCACTCCGTCGCTGGCGCGCCTGGGCCACAAGAAGCAGCAGATGCTGCGCATCTTCTACCAGGGCAAGGGCCTGCCGGAGGATCGCGAATCCGTGGTCTGGCTCAGCGTCCAGGAGATTCCCCAGGTCTCCAGGACCGAGAACAGCCTGCAGGTCGCCTTCCGCCAGCGCCTGAAAATCTTCTACCGGCCGAAGGGGCTGCCGGGCACGGCCGACGAGGCGGCGAACAAGCTGAGCTGGAAGGTCCTGGAAACTGCCGACGGGCTGGTGCTGCAGGCCGCCAATGATTCGGCCTTCCATGTTTCATTCGGCCAGGTGAAGGTCATTGCCGGGCAGAAGGAATATCCGGTCCAAGCCGCGATGATAAGTCCGCAGAGTAGCGAAAAGATGAAGATCGAAGGTCTTCCGAAAACGTTTAGAGATAGCGCGGAAGTTCACTGGGAATCCATAAATGATTATGGCGCCCTGATAAAACACAAGGCTGCGATTCAACTCTGACGCGTTTTTGAATCCTCTCCACACACTCCTCATGTACTTCGTGGGATATCACGCCCATGGGGCTTCCTGCGCAGAAAAACACTGTTCCGGCAGGGCGCCCACTCCTTTCGAGAAAGATGAAAAACATCAGGAAGAAACCGAGCAGAAAGGACGCCAGGATGCGTTTCAACAAAGGATTCCCTTACTTGGCCGCCGTCAGCCTGCTGGGTGCGACCTCGGTATCCGCCACGCAATTCAACCCAATGTTCCTCAAGGACAAGGGTGCCCAGGTCGATCTGCGTTTCTTCGAGAAAAGCAACGGCATGCTGCCGGGGACCTACAGCGTCGACCTCTACCTGAACCAGCGCCTGGAGCGCCGCCAGGACATCGCCTTCAAGACCGACGAGAACGCCGAAAAAGACGATGCGCAACCGGTCCTGAGCCTCGGCCTGCTGCGCGAGATCGGTGTGGACGTGGAGCGCCTGAAGAAGGAAGGCATCGTTCCCATTGATAGCGGCGACGCCGAACCGGTCGCCCTGCTGCGCATCGAGGGGGCGTCCGTCGAAATGGACGTCTCGAAACTGGCGCTGTATCTCAGCGTGCCCCAGGCCTATATCAAGCGCCACTCGCGCGGCTACGTCGACCCGTCGCTGTGGGACGACGGCGTGGCCGCGTTCTTCAGCAACTACCAGTTGAACTTCAACCGCAACAGCGGCGACGGCAGGCGCAGCGACTATGGCTACCTGGGGCTGCGCAACGGCTTCAACCTCGGCCAGTGGCACCTGCGCAACGAGTCGTCGATCAGCCAGAGCACCGGCGTATCACGCAACTTCTCCAGCAATCGCACCTACCTGGAGCACGACGTCACCGCCCTCAAGGGCCGCTTCGCCATCGGCCAGCTGTACACCAGTGGCGACATCTTCGACAGCAGCCGCTTCCGCGGCGTCCAGCTCGGCTCGGACGTCGGCATGCTGCCCGACAACGAGGCCGGCTATGCGCCGGTGGTGCGTGGCATCGCCGAAAGCCACGCGACCGTGGAAGTGCGCCAGAACGGCTACGTGATCTATTCCACCAGCGTGTCCCCGGGCGCCTTCGAGATCCGCGACATCTACCCCGGCGGCTCCAACGGCGACCTGGAAATCACCGTCATCGAATCCGACGGGCGCAAGCGCAAATTCACCCAAGCCTATTCCTACCTGCCGGTGATGGTCCGCCGCGGCACCTTCCAGTACAGCCTGTCGCTGGGCAAGTACGACAACGACGGCTCGGAATCGCCGCAACTGATGCAGGGCACGGCGGTCTACGGCGCGACCGACAACCTGACCACCTACGGCGGCATGCTCGGCGCCGACGGCTACACGGCATTCAACTTCGGCCTGGGGCTCAACACCCCCCTGGGCGGGACCTCGCTGGACGTGACCAACAGCCGCTCGCGGCCCGACCGCGGCAAGGCCACCAGTGGCCAGAGCGCGCGTTTCCTCTACTCCAAGACGCTCAACAGCACCAACACCACCTTCACCATGGTCGGCTACCGCTATTCGACAGTGGGCTACCGCACCCTGAGCGAACACATCCAGGAAATGGGCGAGGTCGACCACCAGAGCTTCGCCAGGGGCCGCCCGAAAAACCGCCTCGATCTCAACATCAACCAGACGCTGGGCGGCTACGGTTCGCTCTTCCTCAGCGCCGGCGAAACCAACTACTGGGACCGCAGCGGCAACACGCGGCGCCTGCAACTGGGCTACAGCGGCAACCTCGGCGAGGTCAGCTACAGCATTTCCGCCTCGCATACCCGGAGTGCGGGCGGCTGGGCCGACACGGACAATCAGTTGTCCTTCTCGGTGAGCATTCCCTTCGGCTCAACGCGCTCGCAACGCCTCTACAGCAGCTACACGAGTAGCAGCCGCGGCGACGACAGCCTGCAGGCCGGCGTTTCCGGCTACCTCGACGACGCCAACACCCTGTCCTACTCGGCCCAGACCGGGCGGTACGGCAGCGAGCACTCGGGCAGCGTCGGCCTGGCCTGGGACGCGCCCTCGGCCAAGCTCGCCGGCAACTATTCGAAGTCCGGCGACTCGCGCCACCTGGACCTCACCGCCTCCGGCTCCATGGTGGCCCATAGCGGTGGCGTGACCTTCAGCCAGCCCGTGGGCGAAACCTTCGCGCTGGTGGAAGTGCCCGGGGTGAAAGGCGTGGGCATCGGCGGCTCGACCGCGCGCACGGATGACGCCGGCTACACCGTGGAAGGCTACGTGCAGCCCTACCGCTACAACTACCTGGACCTCGACACCCAGACTCTGGGCGTCGACGTGGACGTCGACGAGACCTCGCAACGCGTGGTGCCACGCCGTGGCGCGGTGGTCAAGGCACGTTTCGCCGCCGCCTCCGGCCGCCGCGTACAACTCGACCTGAGCCTGGCCGACGGTAGCAAATTACCCTTCGGCGCCCAGGTGTCCGACGCCAGCGGCAAGCTGCTGGCGGTGGTCGACAACCAGTCCCGCGCCCTGGTGTTCGGCCTCGAGGACCAGGGCCGGCTGACCGTCAGTTGGGCCGATGGCAGTTGCTCGGCGCCCTACGAACTGCCGAGCAGGGACGCATCCCTGACCTACGACCAGGTGCAACTCGTCTGCGGCGTTCCATCCAGCGACGGAGCAAATCCGTGAAGAAACTCGCTCTCCTTCCCTTGATCATCCTGGGCGCGGCAGGCATCGATACAGCCCACGCCGCCGACCTCTGTTACTGGTACCCCAACATGAATGACCAGCAGACTCGTATCGAGAACGCTAGGCTGCCCGCCTCAACGCGTCTGTATGAGGCAGCTATCGGCAAGTCGATGGCGGTTATCGATGTATCTATCACGCCCCTCATCGGCGATATAGAGAAAGTCAAATGTGCCATGAGCGTTCCTCGTGTCCGCTGGCAATATTCGGACGACGGGAAAGGGACCAACGTAGGACTCTACGATAATGTGCATAAGACCAACTTGCCCGGAGTGGGTATTCATATCGCTTGGGAGCGGGGGCTGTCTGGGAGCGGTGAATACGAGAACTCACCGACTTCAACAGTCTCTCTCTCGAGGACGGCCAGGCTCGTGTTGGTCCGTACCGCTCGTGAGGTGGCGGGAGGCAACCTCCAGCTGAACCACTGGGTGAAGTTCGTGGTGAACGGCTGGACTGCCGCGGAAGTTGGGCTCGTCGGCCAGATCAACCTGATCAACAATGGCTACTTTTCCGGCTGCACGGGCGTCAAGATGCTCGATCTCCCCATGGGGCGGGTTATGGCCAGCGAGCTGGGCCAGCAGGAGGCGGCCCAGAACTTCAACCTCGACGTATTGTGCAGTGGCTTGCCTGCCGGCTCGAAGCTACCGGTCAAGGTCTATTTCGAAGGCAGCTCGGATGGCCCTGGCCGCCTGAACCTGACGCCGGGCGGCGCCAAGGGCGTGGAGATTGCGCTGACCACCGACAACCCTGGCGTGAAGCTGCCTTTCACCAAGGCTGACGCGTTGGGCATGAAGTGGATCCGCAGCGAACCCAAGGGCGAGCTCTTCCGCCTGCCGATCAGGGCGCAATACGTACGCAAGGGAAAGGAGCCGGTCGGGGGAGGCAAGGCCAACGCCGTGCTCAATTACATTCTCGAATACAACTGAAACGCCTGCGCCGGGCCATGTCCTGCGCCTCTTCCGCCTACTCAGGCAGCAAGGAATCCAAACCGAGCCCCCTCCCCTGGGTTGCCTTGCCCATCCGTCCAACGAAAGAAGATGCCCCCATGAAGATGTCCATTCTTGCGCTCCTCCTGACAGCCCTGGCCGCCGCAAGCATCGGCACAGCCCACGCCCTTCCCATGTGTGGCTGGCCCCAAGCCCCCCAGTTCCGCCAAACCAAGACCGAGTTGCCGCCTAACCTAATAGACCTGGACAATGTACCAATCGGTCAGCCGATGGCCACCGTCATCCTGTTTGTCTATCAGGACAACCTGGGACAGGGGCTCGGTACAAGTTGGCCCATTTGCTCCCCCTTCGTGGACTACGTCTATTGGCGCTTCACGCCAACGAATGCCTCTCTGGCGCCAGGCTACTCGGATGTGTACACGACCAACGTGCCCGGGCTGGGCGTTCGGTATTTTCTGCACCCCTACAGGATGACAAGCGGGGAATATGGGAACCATCCCGGGGCGCACGTCCCGATCCCGCCCACGATCGACATCGAGCTCATCCGTACCGGGCAGAAGGTAGCGACCGGCGATAACATCTACCTGACCTACCCCTCGCTGGGGCTCTACGTAAACGACGAGTATATCCTGGAGATCAGGACCCCCCTCACGTCGCAACTGGCCAGCCGCGGCTCCTTTTCCAGCTGCGTGGGCAGCAAATTTCTCAGCATTCCCTTAGGGCGGGTAACGGCGGACAGGCTGGGCCAGCAGGAGGCCTCCCGCGACTTCGACATCGACGTACTCTGCACGGGCGTGCCGGCGGGCTCGCAGTTGCCGGTCAAGGTCTATTTCGACGGCAACTCGGACGGCCCCGGCCGTCTCAACCTGACGCCGGGCGGCGCCAAGGGCGTGGAGATCGCGCTGACCACCGACTGGGGCCTGAAGCTGCCCTTCGCCAAGGCCAGCGCGCTGAACATGAGCTGGATCAGGACCGAAGCCACGGGCGAGCGCTACCGCCTGCCGGTCAAGGCGCAATACGTGCGCAAGGGCGCGGATCCAGTCACTCCAGGCATGGCCAATGCCGTGCTCAACTACATTCTCGAATACGACTGATCCTCCTGCGCAGGGCCACGTCCCTGCGCCGGTTCATCGATCTCAGGCGGCGAAGCCCGCGCCCTGCAACTTCAGCCAGCTTTCCAGAAGATCCGCCCTCAAGGGTTCAGCGCGCAGGTAACCCTGGCCGGTGCGCACGCCCATGTCCACCAGGCAATGACGCTGCGCCTCGGTCTCGATGCCCTCCACCACCAGTTGCATGCCCAGCTCGCCGGCCAGCGCCAGCACGTGACGGGCCACGCTGCGGTAGTGCTCGCTGTCGGCGATCTGCCGGGTGAACTCGGCGGCCAGCTTGATCTCGTCGAAGGGCAACTGGCACAGGCGCAGCAGCGAGGAATGCTGGGTGCCGAAGTCGTCGATGGACAGCCGCACGCCCAGCAGGCTGAGCTGGATGAGGTTTTCCACGCAGGTCGCACCAGCGCTGGCCGGGCCGTCTTCGGTGATCTCGAAGGTCAGTTGCGACAGCGGCAGGGGATGCTGCCGCAGGCGCTCGACCAGGCGCTGGATCAGCGCGGCGTCGCTCGCCTGGCCCAGGCTGAGGTTGAAGGCGAACGCCAGGTCGTGGCCCTGGCGATGCAGCTCGAGCTGGCAGGCCAGGCCCTGTTCCAGCAGGTCGAACAACAGATCGTCGAGCAACCCCTCGCGGCTCATCAGGGGGATGAAGCTGGCCGGCGCGAGCAGGCCACGGAAAGGATGCTGCCAGCGCGCCAGGACTTCCACCGCCCGCACCGCACCGCTGCGCAGGTCGAACTTCGGCTGCACGTAGGCCTGGAACTCCCGATGCCAGAGCCCCAGGCGCAGGTCCTCGGCGCTGGGCGGTTCGGCAACGACATCGGCATCCAGCATGCCCAGCGCCGGCGAATAGTCGGCCAGCCGATCGATCAGCGGAATCCCCCGCAGTTGTGCCCAGTGGCGCATGCCACGCTCGATGGCCGGGTTGCCGGCGAGCAGCAGCAGCGAGCGGAACTTGCGCCCGCGCCGCGCCTGCTGGAGGAAGGCCAGTCGCTCCGGATTCGGCTGCGCCTCGCACAGGGCGACGTCGACCGGGCCGAACTGCTGCAGCAAGGCCCGGGCGTGCTGGCAGTCCCTGGCGCTGAGGATGAGCGCGTTGGGGCATTCCCGGCGCAATTGCGAGGCGTAGGCGCGGCGGCTGGTTTCGCTGCTCAGCAGCAGGGCGCTCAGTGAATGCTGGGGCATGACGGCTGGAACCTCGCTTCGAATCACCCGGAAAGCTTATGCGAGCGGTCTTCCGCACCCTCACAGACGCATCGGGGGTTCGACCGGGGCTCTTCCCGAGTCGGAACGAGACTTTTCCCGCCCGCGGGATTCAGCTCGTGCGCAACGCGCGATCGATCTCGCCCAGGGTTTCCAGCAGCGCGGTTATCGCCTCGCGCAGGTCGTCGGACAGCACGTTGGCGGCGCACAGGTCCTCGACCTCCACGCACTGTTCCAGCAGCTTCTGATGGTTCAGCAGGTAGGCAGTGCCCTTGAGCTTGTGGGCGATGCGCCTGATGGCCGGCAGGTCGCCGCCATCCAGCGCGTGGCCCATGGCCGCGCGCTCGCTTTCGTTGCTGCGCACCACCTGTTCGGCCATGGCCGCACGGATGCCGTCCATGCGCGACGGCATGCCCGCGGGTTGCGGCTGGCCTGCGCCGAACTTGGGAATCAGGCGGTTGAGCCCGGCCAGGTTGATCGGCTTGGCCAGCGCATGGTCCATGCCCGAGGCGCGGCAACGCTCCAGTTCCTCGCGCTGGGCGTCGGCGGTGAGGCCGATGATCAGGCAGGGACGAATCCCCTGCCCCTGCTCCAGGCGGCGGATGGCGCGGGTCATCTCGTGGCCGTCCATCTCCGGCATGTTGCAGTCGGTGATGACGATGTCGACTTCATGCTCGCGCCACGCGGCCAGCCCTTCCAGGCCGTTGCTGGCGGTCAGCGCCCGGTGGCCGAGGTAGCTGACCTGCTGGTACAGCAGGTACTGGCTGGGCAGGTGGTCCTCGACGATCAGCACCGTCAGCGGCCCCTCGGCGCCCTGCCCCGCCTCTTCGCCTTCGGTGGCCCTGGGCTGGGCAGGCTCGGCGATCACCCGGTCCAGGCTGACGCTGAAGGTCATCCGCGTACCGACGCCCACTTCGCTGCGCACGTCCAGGGTGCCGCCCATCAGCAGGCACAGCGACTGGCTGATCGCCAAGCCGAGGCCGGCGCCGGCGTTGGGGTCGTTCACCGCGCCATCGGCCACGAAGAACGGCCTGAACACCTGGTCCAGCTGCGCCGCAGGAATCCCCGCACCGCTATCGACGACCTCGATCACGAAGCGCAGCGCCGCCCCAGCCGGCGCTACCGTGCAACGGACGTCGACGCCGCCCCGTTCGGTGAACTTGATGGCGTTGCTCACCAGGTTGGAAAGGATCTGCTTGACCTTCAGCCCGTCGACCCACACCAGCTCGGCGGCCAGCGGGTCGATGTCCAGGCTCAGGCGCAGCTGTTTCTGCCGCGCCAGGGCCGAGAACACGTTGCCCACCGACTCCAGCAGGTCCTTCATCCGCGCAGGCTCCGGCACCAGCGTCAGCTTGCCCGACTCGATGCGCGAGATGTCCAGGATGTCGCCGATCAACGCCAGCAGGCCGATGGCCGACTCGTAGGCGATGTGCACCGACTGCGCATTCAGTTCGGCGTCGTCCCTGCGCGTCAGCACCAGCTCCAGCATGCCGATGATGGCGTTGAGCGGCGTGCGGATTTCATGGCTCATGGTGGCGAGGAACACTGACTTGGCGCGGCTGGCCTTTTCCGCCGACTCCTTGGCCCGCCGCAGTTCGTCCAGCAGCAACTGGCGTTGCTCCAGGTCGCGGCGCTTGCGGCGGATGCGCCCGCGCTGGACGAGGATCAGCAGAGCCGCCACCACCAGCAGCACGCCGAGCACCTCGAAGGAGCGCTGGATGTACGAGGCCACGCCTTCCCAGTACTTGTCGTCGGTGGCCGAGTTGGCGCGCCAGCGGCCGACGATCTGCAGGTACTGGCGGGGCGTGATTTCCAGCATCGCCTTGTCGAGGATCGAGATCAGCTGTGGCTGCCCATTAGGCGCGGCGAACACGATCTGCGCCCCGGGGCCGTCGAAGATGCCGCCGATCTTCAGGCTGGTCTCGTATTTGTAGGACAGGTAGTAGCGCGCCACGTTGGCCGGCGCCAGCACGATGTCGGCGCTGCCGTCGCGCACCAGCTTGAAGGCCTCGCCCATGGTCTCGGTCTGCTTGAACGCCAGGTGCGGATAGTGGCTGGCAAGCATTTCCGGCAGCAGGTAGCCCCTGGCGATGGCCACCGTCGCCCGGCTGCCGGCATCCAGCGCGCCCTGGCCGGCATCCTGGCGCATCACGAACAGGTAGGGCGCGGTGGCGACGGGCTGGGTATGCAGGTACGGCGGCTGGCGCGGGGTGATTTCCGGCAGGATGCTCAGGCTCGCTTCGCCACGGTCCAGCAAGGCGTCGGCCTCGCTCAGCGAGCTGACGCGGACGATCTTGAAGCGCATGCCGGTCTTGCGCCGGATGATGTCCAGCACATCCGAGGCGATGCCGTTGAAACGCCCGCGGCTGTTGAAGAAGGCGTAGGGCGCCAGGTCCTCGCTGACGGCCAGTTGCACGGTGTCGGCGCGCTCCAGCCAGGCCCGCTCCGACTCGCTCAGGCGGCTGCGGAAATCGTTGAGTTCGCAACCCTCGAGGTCGCCCCAGAGGTACTGCGCGTTGACGGTCTGGCAGCGCGTGAGGCCGCCGAGGGCACGCTGGAAGATACCCTGCAGCAGCGTATTCCCCGGCTCCAGGGCAAAGCCCACCGCCAGTTCGGGCAGTTGCGCGCTCTGGTTGATCGCCAACTGGTTGCTGAACAGCTGGCTGGACAGGTAGTGGGTGGACAGCGTGTCGCCCAGGAAGACGTCGGCATCGCCGGTGAGCACCGCGGCCATGGCCACCAGCGCCGAGGGGTAGTGCTGGATGATGCCGCGTCCGCCGGCGGCGCGGTACATGTCCAGCATGACGTCGTTGGCCACGGCGATGCGCGTCTTGCCATCGGTGGTGCTGTATTCGCGCAGGTCGCCGCCCTCGGCGAACAGCGCCAGCTCGGTCAGCGCGTAGGGCGGCGTCAGCACCAGCCCACGGTGCTGCGCCATCAGCGGGGTGACGTTGCTGACCAGGTCGATGCTTCCGGCCTGCAGCGCGTCGTACATCGCGTCGCGGCTGTGAAACGGGCGCACCCGGATCGGCACGCCCAGCTCGCGCTGCAGGGCCACCAGGTAGTCGGCCATGATCCCTTCCAGTCCCTGCCGCTCGACGAAGATGCGCAGCGGCGGCAAGGGGTCGTGGAGCACGCCGACCACCAGCGTCTTCCTCTGCGCGAGCCAGCCGCGCTCCTGCTCGGTGAGCCGCACCTTCAGCTCATCCAGCGACTGCCGCGCGATGGGCGTGAGGTCCTGCGCCCAGGCCCCGCCCGTGACGCCGCAGAGCACGAGCGATAGCCACACGAGGCAGCGCAGAAGGATCGGCAACGGCTTCACCGACGGCCGGTCAGATGAGGTTGTGCTGGCGGGCGATATCGGCCAGCTCCACGATCGAGGTGACGCTGAGCTTGGTCAGGATGTTGACCTTGTGGCCGCTGACGGTCTTGTTGCTCAGGCTGAGCTTGTCGGCGATCTCCCGGTTGGAGAATCCCTCCGCCAGCAGCTTGAATACCTGCAACTCGCGGTCGGTCAGGTCCTCCAGGTCGCCCACCGCGCCGTCGCCGCCGCCGGGCAGCGGCATCGCGTCCCTGGGGAAGAATACGTAGCCTTCGGCGATGGTCTCGATCGCCTTCATCAGCTTGCCGATCGGCTCGCTCTTGCTGACGAACCCGCTGGCGCCCGCCTGCAGGCAGCGCGTGGCGTAGGTCTCCTTCGTCTGCGAGCTGTACACCAGCACGCGGGTGTCGAGGCGCTCCCGGGTGATGCGCTTGAGCACCGTCAGCCCATCCAGCTTCTCCAGGCCGATGTCGAGGATCACGATGTCCGGCTTCAGGGTTTCGATCATCCGCAGCGCGTCCACGCCGTCGGCCGTCTCGCCCAGCGTCTCGAAACCGACGGAGGCCAGCGCCTGGCGTATGGCCTGGCAGATCAGGGGATGGTCATCGACGATCAGTACAGTCTTGCTCATGAGTCTCGGGCAACCTGGGTGGGAGGAGTGCAAGAAGCGCGAGCCATGCGGCCTGCGACGC
The DNA here is from genome assembly GCF_001586155.1 of Pseudomonas citronellolis. Classification (NCBI taxonomy): domain Bacteria; kingdom Pseudomonadati; phylum Pseudomonadota; class Gammaproteobacteria; order Pseudomonadales; family Pseudomonadaceae; genus Pseudomonas; species Pseudomonas citronellolis. The sequence goes on along the minus strand of NZ_CP014158.1, from coordinate 1,999,593 downwards.
CATGTGACGTCGTATGAGCCAGCCTGGGCACGACCGAAATTTCTCGTTTTCCGCAGCGTATTTCCTGCTATTTCGCAAGAAAGTTTGCAGGCAAGGCATCACGAAGACATCAAGCCGCTTGCCAGGAATTTTCCTGATTTTTCTCACCATGGTAGGAGACTTTTCTTGGTCGTACCTCGCCCTCCCCCGCCGAGCCCCATTCCAGACGATCCCCGGAGGAAATCGGGAAGCCTCCCGTGTTGCCCCACGCCTTCCCGCACTACGGTACTTCCCATTTACCGGGAGCCCAGGGGTGCACGAGAAAGGAAAGATCGCGGTGCTCGGAATACACCCCGGCTCGCTGCTGAACTACTGGAGCGCCCTCAACGAACTGGGGCATTACAGCGTCGTCCTCAGTGGCTCGGTGGAAGAGCTGGTGGAGCTTCTGGAGCGAGGCGAACGATTCGAACTGCTGCTCGTCGACGACCTCGGCAAGAGCCTCCATACCCGCTCGCTGGAGCTACTGGCCTGGTATGAGGCCATAGGCTCGATCATCGCGGTGGCAGACGCCAACTCGCAGGAGCGCCAGGCGCTGTTCCGCTGGGCGAGAGCGCAACGCATCCCGTTGCTGGGCGTGCTCCAGGCGCCTTTTCGGCCCAAGGAGCTGGCCAGGCTCATGAGCCTGGGCGGCGATGGCGAAACCGAGCCAAGGGAAATCTTCGGCGGAACCGGCCGATAAGCCCCACCCGCCCCCGTAGGAGCGGGCCCTGCCCGCGATTTCGCGCGCAGGGCGCGCTCCTACAGGTGGATTCGGAGGTGGGCGTGGGGTGTCCGCGAACCGCGCCGATATACCCGGCTATCGCGGACAAGGTCCGCTCCTACGACGGTGCTTCTCCTGTTCCATAGGCCGCGCCGCGGGGCCCTGCCCGCGAATCGCGCGCAGGGCGCGCTCCTACATGGAAATGGCGTGGATGGGGCCGTCGTAGGATGGCGTTGAGCGAAGCGATACCCATCGCCATGGCCGCATGGGTTTCGCCAAGGCTCAACCCATCCTACGAAAAGCGGCAAGGCAGCTCCACGCCTGACGTCCGGGCAAAAAAAGCCCCGCACAAGGCGGGGCTCGGGAACAGCGACGGGCTCAGCCGGCGGGCGTCAGGCAGCGACGCTCGCGCCGTGCTGGCTGCTCTGCGCCAGGTCCAGCAGTTCGCGGTTGGCCACCGCGTACATGGCGTAGTCGGTGCTGGTGGAGGCACGCAGTTCCACCAGCATGGCGCGCCAGCGCTCGGCCATTTCGCGGTGCTGTTCTATCCACAGCGCCACGCGTTCGCCCATGTCCTGCGGGCCGTCCTGCATCTGCAGCACCGAGACGGTGATCGCCCGCTGCTGCCAGTCGAGGTCGTCGCGGAAGGCTTCGCGGGCCAGCGCCTGCCAGTTGTTCTCCACCGGCAGGTTGCTGATCTGCTGCAGGTACCAGGTCAGCTCCAGCTCGCTGCCGATGGCGAAGTAGGCGCGCGCCACTTCGGCCGGGTCGCGGCCGGTGACGTCTGCCGCCTCGATGATCGGCAGCAGGGTGTAAAGGTGGCTGGTGCCGGCGACCATGCGCGCCAGCAGTTCCGGCACGCCGGCGTCGACGTAGGCCTGGTAGCGCGCCTGCCACAGCTCGCGGGTCGGGCCTTCGAGCAGTTCGTTGAGCTTCAGCCCCAGGGCGGCGATGCGCGGGCCGAAGTGGGCCACGTCGCGGGCGGCGTCCTGCTCGTTGCGGCGGCTGCGCAGGAACCAGCGGGTGGCGCGGCGGCCCAGGCGCATCAGTTCGTCCATCAGGGTCAGCTGGACTTCCGCCGGCACCTGGTAGTCGAGCTGCTCGATCTGGCGGAACCAGTGCGGCAGGTGGAACACGTCGCGGACGATCACGTAGGCGCCGGCGACGTTGGCCGGGGTCATGCCGGTGGACTCCTTCAGGCGCTGCACGAAGGTGATGCCCATGTGGTTGACCAGGTCGTTGGCGATCTGCGTGCTGACGATCTCGCGCTTCAGCCGGTGCTTGCGCATGGCCGTGCCGAACTTGGCCACCAGGGTCTGCGGGAAGGCCGTTTCCATGTCGCGGGTGAGGTAGTCGTCATCCGGCACCAGCGACTTGAGCAGCGACTCCTTGAGGTCGATCTTGCTGTAGGAGATCAGCACCGACAGCTCGGCGCGGGTCAGCCCCTGGCCGGCGGCGATGCGTTCGGCCAGGGCCTCGTCGGTGGGCAGGAACTCCAGGGCGCGGTCGAGCTTGCCGCGCGCCTCCAGGTCGTTCATCAGCCGCTTGTACTCGGCGATGCGCTCGCGGGCGCGGCGTTCGGCCAGGCTCAGCGCCTGGGTCTGCTTGTAGTTGTTGCCCAGCACCAGGTCGCCGACCTGCTCGGTCATCTCGGCGAGCAGCACGTTGCGCTGCTTGCCGGTCATGTCGCCGGCGGCCACCACCTCGTTGAGCAGGATCTTGATGTTGACCTCGTGGTCGGAGCAGTCCACGCCACCGGCGTTGTCGATGAAGTCGGTGTTGCAGGCGCCGCCATTGAGGCCGAACTCGACGCGGCCCAGCTGGGTCACGCCCAGGTTGCCGCCCTCGCCCACCACCTTCACCCGCAGCTCGCGGCCGTCCACGCGCAGGGCGTCGTTGGCCTTGTCGCCGACGTCGGCGTGGCTTTCCTTGCTGGACTTGACGTAGGTGCCGATGCCGCCGTTCCACAGCAGGTCCACCGGCGCCTTGAGCAGCGCGTTGATCAGCTCGGTGGGGGTCAGGCGCTCGGCCTGGATGTCGAAGCGCGCGCGCACCTCGGGGCTCAGGGTGATGCTCTTGGCGCTGCGCGGGAACACGCCGCCGCCGGCGGAGATCAGCGAGGCGTCGTAGTCCGACCAGGCCGAGCGCGGCAGGTTGAACAGGCGCTGGCGCTCGGCGAAGCTCACCGCCGGGTCCGGGTTGGGGTCGAGGAAGATGTGCAGGTGGTTGAAGGCGGCCACCAGCTGCAGCTTGTCGGACATCAGCAGGCCGTTGCCGAACACGTCGCCGGCCATGTCGCCGATGCCGATGACGGTGACGCTGTCCTTCTGCACGTCGATGCCGCGCTCGCGAAAGTGCCGCTGCACCGAGACCCAGGCGCCGCGGGCGGTGATGCCCATGCCCTTGTGGTCGTAGCCGGCCGAGCCGCCGGAGGCGAAGGCGTCGCCCAGCCAGAAGCCGTACTCGGCGGCGATGCCGTTGGCGATGTCGGAGAAGGTCGCGGTGCCCTTGTCGGCGGCCACCACCAGGTAGGGGTCGTCCTCGTCATGGCGCACCACGTTGGCCGGCGGCAGCACCTCGCCTTCCTTGAGGTTGTCGGTGATGTCCAGCAGGCCGGAGATGAAGATGCGGTAGCAGGCGATGGCCTCGGCCTGGATCTCGTCACGGCTGCCGCCCACCGGCAGGCGCCGCGGGATGAAGCCGCCCTTGGCGCCGACCGGGACGATCACCGCGTTCTTCACCTGCTGGGCCTTGACCAGGCCGAGCACTTCGGTGCGGTAGTCCTCCTCGCGGTCGGACCAGCGCAGGCCGCCGCGGGCGACCTTGCCGCCGCGCAGGTGCACGCCTTCCACCCGCGGGCAGTAGACGAAGATTTCGTACTTGGGCACCGGCTTGGGCAGCTCGGGGATCGCCCTGGGGTTGAACTTGAAGCTGAAGTAGCTCTTGTTCTGGCCGGCGGCGTCGGGCTGGTAGAAGTTGGTGCGCAGGGTGGCCTTGATCAGGTCCAGGTAGCGCCGCAGGATGCGGTCCTCGTTGAGCACCTGGACGTCGTCCAGGGCACTGAGGATGGCCTGTTCGAGCTTCTGCTGCTTGTCTTCCAGGTCCTCGGCGGTGAGCTTGCGGGCCAGGTAGAAGCGCGTCTTGAACAGCCGCACCAGTTCGCGGGCGATGTCCACGTGGGCGTTCAGCGCGCTGGCGATGTAGCCCAGGTCGAAGCCCAGGCGGATCTGCTTGAGGTAGCGGGCGTAGGCGCGCAGCAGGGCGACGTCGCGCCACGGCAGGCTGGCGGTCAGCACCAGGCGGTTGAAGGCGTCGTTCTCGGCATCGCCGTTGACGATGTGGATGAAGGCGTCCTGGAGGATTTCGTTGAGCTGCTGGATGTCCACGTCCAGGCCTTCGGCATAGGTGAAGGCGAAGTCGTGGATCCAGTACTCGCGGCCGTTGGCGTGGCGCAGGCGGTAGGGGAACTCGCCGAGCACGCGCAGGCCGAGGTTCTCCAGGATCGGCAGCACGTCGGACAGCGCCAGCGGCGCATCGGCGTGGTACAGCTTGCAGTGCAGCTGCTGCTCGCTCTGCGCCAGCGGCTGGTAGAAGCTCATCACCAGCGGGCGGGCCTCGGACAGGCTGAGCAGGTGCTGCAGGTCGACCACCGCGAAGTGCGGGGCGAAGCGCTCGCGGTAGCCGGCCGGGAAGCCCTTGGGGAAGTCCTCGAGGATGTTGGTGCCCTGCCCTTCGCCGAAGTTCTCCACCACCAGCGCGGCGTAGTCGTCCTGCCAGGAACGGCAGGCCTGGATGGCCTCTTCCTCGAGCAGCTTGGTGTCGATGTCGATGCGCGTCTTCGGGTCCACCCGCAGGATGAACTGCACCCGCGCCAGGGTCGATTCGGAGAAGAAGGTCCAGAACTCGCAGTCGCTGGCCTTCAGGCGCTCGCGCAGGACCTGCTCGATCTTGATCCGCGTCTCGGTGGAATAGATGTCGCGCGGCACGTAGGCCAGGCAGTAGGCGAAGCGGCCGTATGGGTCCTTGCGCAGGAACAGGCGGATCTTGTTGCGCTCCTGGATCTGCACGATGGCCATGGCGGTGGCGAACAGCTCGTCCACCGGCGTCTGGAACAGGTCGTCGCGCGGCAGCACTTCCAGCACCTGGGCCAGTTCCTTGCCCAGGTGGCCGTTGGCGTCGAAGCCGGAGCGGCGCTCGACCTCGGCGACCTTGCCGCGGATCGACGGGATCTGGCTGACGCTCTCGTTGTACACCGAGGAGGTGAACAGGCCCATGAAGCGGAATTCGCGCAGCACCTTGCCCTTGGCGTCGATCTCGCGGATGGACACGTAGTCCGGGTAGGCCGGGCGGTGCACGCGGCTGGGGTGCGAGGCCTTGGCGAAGGACAGCAGCAGCGGCTCGCGCAGGTAGGCCACCGCGTAGTCCTCGATGTGCAGGTCTTCCTTGCTCAGGCCGGTGCGCAGCAGCTTGGTCACGCCGAGGAAGGATTTCTCGTCGTAGTTCACCCGGCCGCCGTCGGCCTCGTCGACCACGGTGAACTCCTCGTAGCCGAGGAAGGTGAAGTGGTTGTCCAGCAGCCATTCGAGGAAGGCGCGCACCTCGGCGGTCTCCTCGGCGCGGGCCTTGGCCTTGGACTTGCCGAGCCAGGCCAGCAGTTCCTCGGCCTTGGCGCGCATGGCCGGGAAGTCGGCCACCGCCAGGCGCACCTCGCCCAGCACTTCCAGCAGGGTCTTCTCCAGGGTGCGCAGCTCGCCGACATGGGAGGCGCGGTCGATCTCCAGGTACATCAGCGACTCATGGCGCACGTCCTTGCCCTGGCTGTTCTTCGGCAGCACTTCCAGCAGCTCGCCCTTGGCGTTGCGGCGCACGCTGACCACGGTGGTCTGCAGGGTGTGGATGCTGTAGCCGCGGCGGTTCAGCTCCATGCGCACCGAGTCGACCAGGAACGGCTGGTCCGGGTGCAGCACCTGCACGGCGGTGTGCGTGGACTGCCAGCCGTGCTTCTCGTAGTCGGGGTTGTACACGCGCACTTCCGGCTCGGCCGGGTCGAAGCGCTCCAGCAGGCGCCAGGAGGACAGGGTGCAGCCGACCAGGTCGGACAGGCGGCGCTGGGTCAATTCGTCGAGGGAGATGAGGCTGAAGAACTGTTCGGCGAACAGGGCTACTTGTGGCAGCACCTTTTCGCCGACGTGCTGCGCCAGGGCCGATTGCAGTTGCTGCTGGAAATCGGCTTTGCTGGCCGCGGTGAAGAACGCCATGGTCAATGCTCCGCTTGGCTTGTCATTGGGTGAAGCAAGGGCTTTCTCGAGCTGCGAATCGCCCCGGGAGTGGCGCCGGGCCACCGTCTTCCGATGAAGTTCAGCAGATGCTGGGCATTAATCCAGGCAGGGGAAGCATCCAGGTAGGCGGCCGGACCGCCCGGTCACGATTCACTTGCGGAGCTTAACGAGACGGCGCGGCAATGGGATTACCAAGCCGCGACATATTCGTTCATGCAGGGGTAGCGGGGGCGTGCCGGCCGCCGGCCGGCACGCCCGTCGCGGCGGGCTCAGCGCTCCCAGTCGGGCTTCTGCAGGCGCAGGCCGTGGAGGCCGTCGTAGGCCGCGCGCTGCGGCGGCTGCCAGCCTTCGAGCAGGGCCGGCTCGACGCGGTAGATCTCTACGCCCAGCGGGCGGCAGACGCTCAGCGGGTCCTGCGCCTCGGGGCCCCACATGGGCAGCGACAGGTCGCCGCCCGGGCAGGTGGACAGCGCGCAGAGCACGTCGATCTCGGCGAAGAACTCCAGGTAGTCGCCCTGCTTCGCCGGGCAGGCCTTCATGAAGTACATGTCGTCGTGGTTCAGGCCGGTGCACTGGAAGATGTTCAGCACGTCGTGCACGTCGAACTCGGTGAGGCCGTGGGGCAGCACCGCGCGGGTCAGGTTCGAGTGGCAGTGGTGGTGGAAGTCCTCGCCGGTGAGCATCTTGTTGACGTAGGGGTCGCAGCGCGTGCCGAGCAGGTCGTGCACGCGCCCGCCGTGCTCGTCGATGCCGTAGGCGGCCAGGCTGTCGTCGGTGATGGTCAGCAGCGGGCGGAGGAACGGCAGGTTCGACCACAGGCGGTCGTAGGTGCTGACGTGGGCGCCCTGCAGCTGGCGGGTGCGCGCGGCCCACATGCGCTCGCGCGGGTCGTTGGCGTTCCACACGTTGAAGTCGCCGACCTGCGGACCCACCGGGGTGGTGACGCGGAACAGGTGCCCGGCCGGCACCTTCCAGGCGCGGCCGGTGCGGATCGGCACCTCGAACTGCTCGATCAGGCTGCGCGCGTCCTTGTCCTCGCGCAGGCGGTCGTAGAACGCCTTGTCCACCTGCAGGGCGGAACCCTTGTTGGCCTGGTAGGCGGCGGGATAGTCCTTGTACATGTTCGGTGTCTCCTGGTTCAGAGGGAGTGGGGCGTGCCGAGCAGGTCCAGCAGCGCGTTTTCGGAATCCTCGAGGTAGCTGGCCATGGCCTCCGCCGCCTCGTGCTTGCGGCCGGCGCCGAGCAGGTCGTGGATGTGCCGGTCGCGGTCGATCCAGGGGCGCTGGAAGTTCTCCTCGTTGGGCGCGAGGGAGAACACCAGGCGCATCTGCGCCGCGACGTTGGCGAAGAACTCGTCGAACAGCGGGCTGCGCATCAGCCCGACGATGTGCTGGTGGAAGTGCAGGCTGTGGGTGCCGAAGGCCTGCCAGTCCTCGCGGTCCTGGGCCAGCTCGGCGGCCTCTATGGCCTCCAGCATGCGGTCGGACTGGTACTCGCGCAGCGGCTTGCTGGCGAGGATCGCCTGCAGCTCCAGGGTGCGCCGCACCAGGAAGATGTCGCGCACCTCGGCCAGGCCCAGGCGGCGCACCATCACGCCCTTGTTGCGCACGTAGGTGGCCAGGCCCTCGCGGCCGAGCTGGTGCAGGGCCTCGCGGATGGTGTTGCGCGAGGCGTTGTAGCCCTTCACCAGCTCGCTCTCGATGAGCGCCATGCCCGGCAGCAGGCGCCCGCCGATGATGTCCTCGCGCAGTTCGTTGGCGACCTGGGCCGACAGCGACAGGCCGCCGGCGTCTTTGTTTTTCATCTGCGGCCCTCCTCAGGCCAGTTGAACGTCCTTGAGGAACCGCCCCATGCGCTCGCTGCGCTGCTCCAGCAGCTCGCGCGGCGGCCCGGCCTGGACGATGCGCCCGGCCTCCATGAACACCACGCGGTCGGACAGGCGGAAGGCGAAGTTCATTTCGTGGGTGACGATGACCATGGTCATGCCCTCCTTGGCCAGCTCCTCGATCACCGCCAGCACGTCGCCGACCAGCTCCGGGTCCAGCGCCGAGGTCGGCTCGTCGAACAGCATCACCGCCGGGCGCATGGCCAGCGCGCGGGCGATGGCCACGCGCTGCTGCTGGCCGCCGGAGAGCTGGTGCGGGTACTTGCCGGCGTGTTCGAGCATGCCCACCTTGTTCAGCAGCGCCAGGCTCAGTTGGCGCAGCTCGGCGGCGTCGGCGTGACCATGGTGGTGCGGGGCGAGCATGACGTTCTCCAGCACCGTCTTGTGCGGGAACAGGTTGAAGCCCTGGAACACCATGCCGACCTGGACGATGCCCTGCATGTGCACCTTGTTGCCCAGCGGCCCGCCCGGCTCGCGCGCGCCACGCAGGAACGGCTTGCCGCAGAGAGTCACCTCGCCCTGGTCGAGCGCTTCCAGGCCGTTGAGGGTGCGGATCAGGGTGGTCTTGCCCGAACCCGAGGGGCCGATGATCGACACCACCTCGCCCCAGCGCACGTCGAGGTCGATGCCCTTGAGCACCTCCAACTGGCCGTAGTGCTTGCGCGCCCCGCGCACCTGCAGGGCGAAGGCGCCCTGCCCGGCGCTGGCCTCGCTGCGCCGCGAGACCACCGCCGGCAGCTCGCCGACCGGCACCGGGCGCGGCTGCCGGCGGGTGACGTCGAGGTGGTTCTCCAGGCGCCGCAGCAGGTAGCTGAACACGGTGACGATGAACACGTAGTAGAAGGCCACCGCCAGCATGGTCTCCATCACCAGGAAGTTCTGCGTGTAGAGCTGCTGGCCGACCAGCAGGATTTCGCTGAGGGAAATCACCGAGACCAGCGAGGTCAGCTTGACGATGGTGATGTACTCGTTGGCCAGGGTCGGCAGCGCCACGCGCAGCGCCTGGGGAATCACGATCAGCCACTGCACGCCGCGGTAGCCGATGCCCAGCGCCTTGCCCGCCTCCAGCTGGCCCTTGGCGACCGCCAGCAGGCCGCCGCGGTGGATCTCCGCTATATAGGCCGTCTCGCTCAGGACCATGGCGATCAGCCCGGCGCCGTAGGGGTTGGAGAGCAGCGCGCTGGTGCCGGGGAAGACCTGCGGCAGGTTGTAGACGAAGATCAGCAGCACCAGCAGCGGCAGGCTGCGGAAGAACCAGATGTACAGCGCCGCCGCGTCGCGCAGGTAGCGCCGCGAGGATTGCCGGGCCAGGGCCACCAGGAAGCCGAGGACGATGCCCAGCAGCCAGGTTTCCAGGCTCAGCTCCACCACGGTGCCCACCGCGTGCCAGAAATCGGCGTTCCACAGCAGGCCCAGGGCATAGTGCCAATCGAAATGCATGTTCTTGCTCCGTATTGCTCGGCCGGTCGTCGGTTCAGTTGCCCAGCGCCTGGGCGACGTCCGCCGCGCTCGGTTCGGCGAGGTTGTAGCGCGCCAGCAGGGCCTGGTATTCGCCGTCCTGCTTCATGGCCTCGAAGCCCTGGCGCAGGCCGTCGAGCAGTTCGCCGTTGCCCTTGCGCACGGCCAGGCCGATGACCACCGGGTAGATCAGCTCGCGGGAGGCGATCTGCAGGCGGCCCTGGAGCTTCTCGGCGGTGATCTTGGCCACCGCGGCGTTCTCGAACTGCACGTCCACCGCCTTGGCCAGCAGCGCCTGGGCGGCCTCGGGCGAGGTGGGGAACTCGCGCGACTGGATCGCCGGCTTGCCCTGGGCCTCGCAATACTGGCGGGACACCTCCAGCAGCCTGGGAATCCACGAGCCGCCCTTGATCGAGGCCACGCGCTTGCCGCACAGGTCCTCGGCGCGCTGCGGGCGGAAGTCGTCGTCGCTGCGCACCAGCAGCGAGGCGCCGCTCTTCAGGTAGGGCAGGAAGTCCACCTGGCGGGCGCGCTCGGGGGTGACGTAGAGCGCCGAGGCGACCACGTCGAAGCGCCGCGCGTTGACGCCCATCACCAGGTTGGCGAAGCGGGTGTCGCGGAACTCCGGCTGCAGCTGCAACTGCTTGCCCAGCGCCCTCATGAACTCCGGGTCGAAGCCGGCGGGCTGGCTCTGCTCGAGGTAGGCGTAGGGTGGGTAGGTGAGGTCCGAGCCGATGCTCAAGCGGCCCGCCTCCAGGGTGCCGGTTACCGCCGCCATGGCCGGTGCGGCCAGCGCCAGTACGCCGGGTAACGCCAGTGCCGCCAGCCAGCCCGCCTTGCCTGCAAATCGCTGTTTCATGGTGAAGCCCTCGTACGGTGATTGTTCAACAATCTTTGCGTTACGAGTAATCAAACTTGATGCCAATTAATAAGAAGGCCGACTGAAAATGGCGTTGGGAAGGAAAAAATCCGCGCTTTCGGGGGAAGTGCCGGCGCCCACATGCCCCACTACGGGGCGGGCGTTACCAAATGGAGCAGCGTGCTAGCGAAAGGCTACCCAGCGCCCCGGCGGTAACAGCGACAAACCAGGCAACGAGCAGGCTGCACGGCCTAAGGTGGCCGGTAACACGCCGGGAAACGCTCCGTTATCCGTGCCGCCTGCGGGCTGGGCCAGGCGTGGATGGCCTGGCGCAGCGCCTGCGCGGTAGCGGGCATGCAAGGGCAGCGGGGGCGCCCAGACAGCCGAGCTACCCCCGCAACAGGCGCTCTGGGCGCGGGACTCAGAGCTGGCCGTAGAGCAGGTCGCTGACCAGCATGCAGCCCGGCGCATGGGTGATGAACAGCTCCGGCTCGGCCTCGGCCAGCACCGCCTGCGGGGTGACGCCGCAGGCCCAGAACACCGGCAGTTCGTCGGCGGCCAGGGCCACCGGCTCGCCGTAGTCCGGCGCTTGCAGGTCGGCGATGCCGATCAGCGCCGGGTCGCCGATGTGCACCGGGGCGCCGTGGGTCAGCGGGAAACGCCCGGTGATCTGGCTGGCGCGCACCGCGTCGGCGGCCTTCAGCGGACGCATCGACACCACCATGTGGCCGGCCAGGCGCCCGGAGGGGGTGTTGGCGATATGGGTGCGGTACATGGCCACGTTGCGCCCCTGCTCGATGTGGCGCAGGGCGATGCCTTCGTCCTGCAGCGCCTGCTCGAAGGAGAACGAGCAGCCGATGGCGAAGGCGACGAAGTCGCCCTCCCACAGCTCGCCGATGTCGCTCGTTTCGCGGTGGGGCTGGCCGCGGCGATACACGCGGTACAGCGGCACGTCGCTGCGCACGTCGATGTCGACGCCGAGCTTGTGCAAGCGCGGCGAGCCGGGTTCGGTGACGTCCAGCAGCGGGCAGGCGCGCGGGTTGAGCACGCAGAAGCGCAGGAACTCGTCGGCCCAGGAACGCTGCAGGATCACGATGTTGGCCTGCAGGTGGCGCTGGCCGAGGCCGCTGGTGTGCCCGGCGTAGTCGCCGCGGCGGATCAGCCGGCGCAGTTCGAGGGGGCTCAGGGAGGCGAGATCGTGGTGCTGGGCCGGGGTCATCGGCGGTCTCCTGATGGTGGGCAAGGCCCCCGTTCTAGTCGGCCGGCGCCGAGGCCGTCCAACAAATAGTTTCCGCCCCCGGGCATCGGAAAAATTGATTCAGCGGCCCGCCGGCAGCAGCACGATGCGCGACTCGCCGGCGCCGGCCGCATAGTCGGCGAGCACCGTCCGGCTCATTTCCACCACCTGCTCCACCAGCTCCAGGCCGCTGCCGCCGCGCCAGGAGGCCACCAATGGCAGCTCCGGCGGCGACGGCTCCACGTCCAGCACCCGCAGTTCGCCGCGCTCCAGCTCCTGGACCACCAGGGCCGGCGGCAGCGCGCCTATGCCGAAGCCATCGCGCACCAGGCGCGTCATCGCCGCCACCGAGTTCACGCAGTTCAGCCGCGGCAGGCTGACGTCGCGGGCCTGGAGCATGGTGAGCAGGTCCAGGTGCGGCCGCGAATGCTTGGAGAAGGTCAGCACACGCTCGCGGAACAGGTCCTCCAGCCCCGTGTAGTCGCGGTCGTAGGGCGAGCCCCGGGGCACCACCCAGCGCAGCGGGTAGCTGCCCAGCTCCAGGTTGAGCACCGATTCGTGGCGGATGGCGTCGGTCTGGAAGATCAGGTCCAGGTAGCCCTTGCGCAACTGCTCGGCGAGGTTGATCGCGGTGTCCGCCATCAGCTCGATCTCGAGGTCCGGGAAGCGCTCCATGCCACGCGCCACCAGGGGGCTGAGCCAGGTGTGGATGACCGTGTCCATGGCGCCGATGCGGATACGCCCCTGGCCGACGCGACCGGCATCTATGGCCTGGCGCAGCGACTGCGCGGTGTCGAGCATGCGCTCGGCATACTCCAGTACCTGGTGGCCCTCGGGGGTCAGGGTCACGCCGCGGGAATCGCGAACGAACAGCTTCACGCCCAGATCGCCTTCGAGCACGGCGATACGGCTGGAAATGGCGGCCTGGGTGCTGAAGAGCTTCTCGGCGGTGAGGCGGAAGCTCTTCAGGCGGGCGACCCAGACGAAGGTCTCGAGGAATTTCAGGTTCATGGCCGGTACCGGACGGGGACGCGCAAGCATAACCCCGCCCCGCCGGCACCGCGAATGCCGCGCCAGGGGCGGGTATCGGAAATTCTTGTCACCGGCGACCGCATAAATTAGTTGGACGCATGCCCCCGCGCCTCGAAGAATCAGGGCCCAGGCGACGGCGAGATGTGGCACCGGCCGCTAGAACAATTCCAAGAACGCAAGAGCGGAGATCCCCCATGGAAAAGCAGGCGAGCCCGGCCGTCCCCCTCGACGTGAGCAGCGGCAGCTATTTCGGCTGGTACCGTGACCTGGACAAGCAGGAACGACGGACCTTCTGGAGCTGCAAGATCGGCTACGGCCTGGACGGCATGGATACCCAGATGCTCAGCTTCGTCATTCCCACGCTGATCGCCCTGTGGGGCATCAGCACCGGCGAGGCGGGCCTGATCCACACCCTCACCCTGCTGGCCTCCGCCGCCGGCGGCTGGGTTGCCGGCATTCTCTCCGACCGCATCGGCCGCGTCCTCACCCTGCAGTTGACGGTGCTGTGGTTCGCCTTCTTCACCTTCCTTTGCGGGCTGGCGCAGAACTACGAACAGTTGCTGATCGCGCGCACCCTGATGGGCTTCGGCTTCGGCGGCGAGTGGACCGCCGGCGCGGTGCTGATCGGCGAGGTGATCCGCGCCCGCGACCGCGGCAAGGCGGTGGGCCTGGTGCAGTCCGGCTGGGCGCTGGGCTGGGGTGTCACCGCCCTGCTCTACGCCCTGCTGTTCAGCGTGCTGCCGCCCGAGTACGCCTGGCGCGCGCTGTTCCTCCTCGGCCTGCTGCCGGCGCTGTTCGTGCTGTTCGTCCGGCGCCTGGTCAAGGAGCCGGAGGTCTACCAGCGCGCCAAGGCCCTGGAAAGCAACGAAAAGATCGGCTTCCACGAAATCTTCGCCCCCGGCATGCTCAGCATCACCCTGCGCGCCTCGCTGCTCACCACCGGCGCCCTGGGCGGCTACTACGCCATCACCTCCTGGCTGCCGACCTACCTGAAGACCGAACGCCACCTCAGCGTGCTCGGCACCGGCGGCTACCTGGCCATGGTCATCCTCGGCTCCTACGTCGGCTATGTGATCAGCGCCTTCCTCACCGACCTGCTGGGGCGCAAGAAGAACTTCATCCTGTTCGCGGTCGGCTCGTTCATCGTGGTGCTGCTCTACACCCAGCTGCCAATCCCCAACGCAGCCATGCTCTGGCTGGGCTTCCCCCTGGGCTTCTTCGCCTCGGGCATCTTCAGCGGCATGGGCGCCTTCCTCACCGAACTCTTCCCCACCCGCATCCGCGGCTCGGGCCAGGGCTTCTGCTACAACGCCGGGCGCGCCATCGCCGCGCTCTTCCCCATGCTCATCGGCATGATCAGCCAGCACGTGCCGCTGGGCCTGGGCATTGGCGGCTTCGCCGCGGTGTCCTACGGCGTGGTCATCCTCGCCGCCCTGAGCCTGCCGGAAACCCGCGGCAAGCAGTTGGAACCCTGAGCCGCAGCGACCTACGAGGACGACCATGCACCTCCCCCTGCTCAACTGCGACATCGGCGAAAGCTTCGGCGCCTGGAAAATGGGCCTGGACGCCGAGGTCATGCCGTACATCGACTGCGCCAACATCGCCTGCGGCTACCACGCCGGCGACCCCGGCAGCATGCGCCGCACCGTGGCCCTGGCGCTGGAGTACGACGTGCGCATCGGCGCCCACCCCGGCTACCCCGACCTGCTCGGCTTCGGCCGCCGCTCGCTGGACTGCAGCGCGCAGGAGATCGAGGACATGCTGCACTACCAGATCGGCGCCCTCGACGGCATCTGCCGCGCCCAGGGCGCGCGGGTGAGCTACGTCAAGCCGCACGGCGCGCTGTACAACGACATGATGCGCAAGCCCGAGCAACTGCGCGCGGTGATGCGCGCGGTCGCGGCCTACGACCGCGGGCTGCCGCTGATGCTGCTGTCCACCCGCGACAACCACGGCGCCCTGGCCATGGCCGCCGAGTTCGGCCTGCGCCTGTGGTTCGAGACCTTCGCCGACCGCGCCTACACCGCCGAAGGCCACCTGGTCTCGCGCCAGTTGCCCGGCGCGGTACACCACGACAGCCGCCAGGTGATCGCCCAGGCGCTGACCCTGGCCCGCGGCGAGGCGCTCGGCGCCAGCGACGGCAGCGCGCTGCGCCTGCGCGCCGACAGCATCTGCGTGCACGGCGACAACCCCGGCTCGGTGGAAGCCGTGCGCCAGCTGCGCGCCGCCCTCGGCGCCCTGGTGCCGGCATGAGGCCGCGCCTGGAAGTGGTCGCCCTGGACAGCTACATGCTGCGCCTGTTCGACGCCATCGACGAAGCCAACATGCCCTGGCTGCTGGCCGCCGCGCAGCGCCTGCGCGCGGTCTTCGGCGACGAGCTGCTGGAGCTGGTGCCCTCCTATACCACCCTGATGCTGCGCTTCGACCCGCTGCGGCTGGAGCCGCTGGCGATCCGCGAGCGCCTGTTCGCCGCCCTCGACGGCCTGCAGCCGCTGGCCGGCGAGAACAGCCGCGAGCAGGTCCTGCCGGTGTGGTACGACCCCAGCGTCGGCCCCGACTTGGCGCGCCTGGCGCGGCACACCGGGTTGGCCGTGGCCGAGGTGATCCGCCGCCACAGCGGCCGCGCCTACCAGGTGTTCGCCCTCGGCTTCGCCCCGGGCTTCGCCTTCATGGGCCTGGTCGAGCCGGCCCTGGCCACCCCGCGCCTGGCCACCCCGCGGCAGCGCGTCGCCGCCGGCAGCGTCGGCATCGCCGAGCGCCAGACCGCCGCCTACCCGCTGGCCTCCCCCGGCGGCTGGAACCTGCTGGGGCGCACCCCGGCGCGCCTGTTCGACCGCGGGCGCGACGGCTACAGCCTGCTACAACCCGGCGACCGGGTGCGCTTCGAGGCCATCGACCACGCCGAATTCATCCGCCTGGGCGGCGACGACACGCCCATGCCCGCCGAGGAGGGCCAGGCATGAAAATCCTCCACGTGGAAAAGAGCACCCCGCTGGCCCAGCTGCAGGACGGCGGCCGCTTCGGCGTGCGCCACCTGGGCGTGACCCAGGGCGGCGCCCTGGACTGGGAAGCCCAGGCCTGGGCCAACTGGCTACTGGGCAACCGCCTGGACGCGGCGGTGCTGGAGATTCCCCTGGGCGGCGTGACCCTGCGCGCCCATGCCGACGTGCGCCTGGCCCTGGCCGGCGCGGACCTGGCGGCGGAAATCGACGGCCAGCCGCTGGCGCCCTGGCAGGCCTTCGAACTGCGCAGTGGGCAACGCCTGATCTTCATCCAGCCGCGCAGCGGTGCCCGCGCCTACCTGGCGGCGCCCGGCGGTTTCCTCGGCGAAGCGGTGCTGGGCAGCTACGCCACCGTCGTCCGCGAAGGACTCGGCGGCCTCGACGGCCAGGGCAAGCCGCTGATGGCCGGCGACGAACTGCGCGCCGCCGGCGGAACGCCCCCGCAGCGCCATATGCAGGCCCACCAGCAACCGCGCTACGACGGCCCGGCGGAACTGGAACTGGTGCTCGGCGCCCAGGCAGGCGACTTCGCCGGGCAGAGCCTGTTCGACGCCTTCGACGCCACCTGGACCCTCGACCAGCGCGCCGACCGCATGGGCATGCGCCTGCTCGGCCCGGCGTTGCAGTACCTGGGCCGGCCGATGATCTCCGAGGGCATTCCCCTGGGCGCCGTGCAGGTGCCGCCGGACGGCCAGCCGATAGTGCTGCTCAACGACCGCCAGACCATCGGCGGCTACCCGCGCCTGGGCGCCCTCAGCCCCAGGGCCCTGGCGCGCCTGGCGCAATGCCTGCCGGGCGCCGAGCTGCGCCTGCGGCCCAGCGTGCAACCCGCAGCGCTGGCGGCGCACCGGCAGTTGCTGGCGCAATGGCGACAGGTCGACTGAAGCCGGCCAACGATAATGGCACAATGGCATCCCCGACATCACGGAGGATGCCATGCAAGCCGTTCCCCCGTTGCAGCGCCCGCTGCTGCGCCACCTCGCCAACCTGCTGGTCACCCTGCTCGGCCTGCTCCTGCTGGGCCTGGCCTGGCTGCTGCAGCCGCTGTTGCTGCAATACCTGCTGGCCGGCGCCCTGCCGGTGTACCTGGGCGTGCTGCTGCCGCAACTGGTCGGCCGCCGCGAGCGCCTGCGGCGCGTGCGTGCCGCGCGGGCAGCCTCGGTGGAGCGCTGGGGCTTCTGCAGCCGCGACAGGCCCGGCCCCTGGGTCAACTACATCGACTTCCCGCTGACGGTGTTCTGCGAAGAGGCCCGCGGCCGCTTCTTCTATAGCGAATGGCTGGTGATCCACGACGGGCGCATCATCGTCAACCCCGGGCACAGCGAGGTCGACCTGGCCCGCGGCGAGGTGCGTTACCACTTCGACCGACCGCGCACCTACGCCTGGGATGGTTGCTCGCCGAAGGTGCCCTTCTACTGGCTGGCGATCTTCGGCACCCCGGACTGGTGGGAGCACCTGGAAGACGTGGCCTGCATCCGCGATGGCGAGGTCCGTCGCAAGCAGGTGTTCTGGCCGGTGGCGCACCATGCCAGCCTGGTGCACGACGCGCTCTACCAGTTCCTCAACGTCTCGCCGCTGGACAAGGCCAGCGCCGACCGCCTGTTCCTGCGGATGCTGCGCAATGCCGGCATGCCCCGCCCGCTGGCCTGGGTCTATTACCTGGCGGTGGTGCTCGGCGGCGCGCCGAAGATGCGCCAGGTGCACAACGGCAACAGCCCGCTGCGCTGCCTGACGCCGATCCCCGGCGCAGCCGCCGGGCCAGAGGAAGAAGCCCGGTTCGGGGTGCCTGAGGCTGTTCATTCGGGCAAGGACTGAGCGTCCCTTTCCGGGGCCCCGTCACCCCAACCCTCTCCCGCAGCGGGAGAGGGGGCTGTTCGTGCCACCGGTGCGTCCGGCGTGGCCGGTGAATCCAATCGCGGACGGAGTCCGCTCCTACGCCCGTGCTTCCCTGCAGCTGTCTTGCAGGCCGCGCCGAGGTGCTTTTCGTAGGATGGGTTGAGCTTGCGATACCCATCGGGCCAGGGTGATGGGTATCGCTTCGCTCAACCCATCCTACGGGGCCGCTTCTCCCGGGCAGAGAAACGGCATCAGGCTCGGAGCACCGGCCTAGAGCGTCCACTTCCAGGGAATATGCGACTCCACATCGCCATTGCTGAACATGTTCCCTTCATCCTCCAGGCTACCCACGTCCAGGTACAACTCGGAGCCGCTGCCCAGCACCCCGTAGTTGACCAACCGCCCGGCATTCAGCCAGATCTCGTCATAGGCCAGGAGGGTGCCGTGGTTGACGATCGCGTTACGGATGTCGAGCTGGGCATACATCCCGCTGATCAGGCTGCCACCACGCTCCAGCTCCAGGGAATCGGCACTGATCCTCAAGCCATCCTGGCTGAGCAACCGGCCGCTGCCGCTATAGCGCCCGCTCAGCTCCAGCGACAGCCCGGACTCGCTGGCGATCAACCCGGCATTGCGCCAGTCGTGGCCGCTACCGCGCACGCCGAGGGTGCCGTTCAGGCGCCCGCTGGCGCCCTGCTCCAGCTCGCCCACCTCCAGGATCAGCTCGCGGGCCTGCAGGCTGCTGTTGTTCAGCCAGTGGTCGCGCTTGATGTGCAGCACGGAACGGGTGACGAAGCGGCCGCCGGCCAGGCCCAGTTGCGCCAGGTCGATGCCGAAGCGGCCGTTGCCGCCGTGCCAGACCCAGCCGTTGTCGTTGAGCAGGCTGCCGCTGCGCAGGTCGAGGTCGCGGGCGTAGGTCTCCAGGCTGCCGTTGCGGTTGTCCAGCACACCGCCGATGCCAATGTCGGTGCCGCCCTCCCAGCCGCGGGCGCGGATGCACCCCTGGCCGTTGCTCAGGGACGCGGCGTGCAGGCGCAGGCCGCCGCGGCTTTCGATCAGCCCCCGGCTGTTGTCCAGCGCCCCGGCCAGGCTCAGGTCCATGCTCTGGGCGCGCAGCTCGCCGCCCCGGTTGACCAGGCCGCCGCCCAGGCGCATGAACAGGCGGCCGGCGCTGTCCAGCCGGCCCTGGTTGGTCAGGCTCCCGGAAGCCCACAGCTCGGCGTCGCCCCCTGCGCTGACCGGCCCGCTCAGGTGCATGTCCCCGGCCTTCAGGCGCACGCCGCCGGCGCTCTGCAGGCGCGCCAGCTCCAGGCGGCCGTTGGCGTCGATGCGGATGTCGCCGGCGCTGGCGGCCAGTTCCCCGGTCAGCTTCACGCCCACGCCCTGCTCGGTGCCGACCAGGCGGATGGCGTTGGCGTACATGCCGCCCAGCGCCGAGCTGTCGATGGCCAGGCGCGGCCGCGGGCGGCCATCGTCGGCCTTGGCGCTGGCCGCCAGGCTTTCGCCGTCCACGCGGTTGCGCCCGGCCACCACGTCGAGCTGCTGCGCATACAGTGCGGCGTTGAGCGTGGCACTGCGGGTGATCAGCTCGAAGCGCCCCACCTGGCGGGCATCGAGCCCGGCGCCTTCGATGCCGATGTGCCCGCCGTCGACGTCGTAGCCCGCCAGGCGGTCGCCGTCGAATATCGGCTTGCCGGTGGTCAGGGTGGCCCGCGGCATGTTGATGAAGCCGCAGCCGTTGCAGGTCACCCCGTGGGGGTTGGCAAGGATGAAGTGCGCGCCCGGCCCGGCGATCTCGATGGCGCCCAGCAACTGCGAGGGGCTGCCGCCGGTGACCTCGCCGAGGATCTTGCGCGCCGCGCCCTTGCCCAGGTTGGGGTTGCCGGCGATGGCGCCGCCCAGCTGCGACTGCGCCCCGCCCGGCGAGTTGTTGAGGATCAGGCCTTCGCGGCCGACGTTGAACTGGCCGAACTTGTTGTGCGACAGGCCATTGGCGTTGGGGGTGGCGATGTTGACGACGGGTACGCCGTTGCCGGCGGAACCCAGGCCGGCGTTGCCGGAACCGGGGGCCAGGCTCAGCGGCGCGGCCGCGGCGTGCGGGTGAGCGAAGAACAGCAGGCCGGCCAGGACGGCCGGGAAATGCAGAGCATTGCGTTCCATGTCCATCTACTCCACGTTGTCCATGAGGAGCTTCCCAAATTAGTGGCAGTGCGCTTCGGAAACGCGTCCTTGTCCCGTGGGAAGCCTCCTCGTCGGCCCGTGGAAGCGGGGAGCCGCGCGGCGGCGCCACGCCACCCTGCACGCGCCTGCGCCGATGCAGTAAAGTAATGCCCCCGGCGGCCCCGGCACGCCGCCTTCCCCACTCCAGGAACCCGCATTCGATGGAACACCGTGAGTCGCTCCTCGCGTTGCGACATTTCCTCTCCAGCCAGATCCTCGGCCAGGAAAAGCTCGTCGAGCGCCTGCTCATCGCCCTGCTCGCCGACGGCCACCTGCTGGTGGAAGGCGCGCCCGGGCTGGCCAAGACCAAGGCCATCAAGGACCTCGCCGAAGGCCTGGAGGCCGAGTTCCATCGCATCCAGTTCACCCCCGACCTGCTCCCGGCGGACATCACCGGCACCGAGATCTACCGCCCGGAAAACGGCACCTTCTGCTTCCAGCAGGGGCCGATCTTCCACCACCTGGTGCTGGCCGACGAGATCAACCGCGCCCCGGCCAAGGTGCAGTCGGCGCTGCTGGAAGCCATGGCCGAGCGCCAGGTCAGCATCGGCCGCAGCACCTACGACCTGCCGCCGCTGTTCCTGGTGATGGCCACCCAGAACCCCATCGAGCAGGAAGGCACCTACCCGCTGCCCGAGGCCCAGCTCGACCGCTTCCTGATGCACGTGAAGATCGGCTACCCGGAAGCCTCGGTGGAACGCCGCATCCTCCAGCAGGCCCGTGGCGAGGCGCTCAACGGCGAGACGCGGCCGGAGCGCCAGGTGACCCAGGAATCGATCTTCGCCGCGCGCAAGGAAATCCTCGGCCTGTACATGGCCGACGCGGTGGAGGAATACCTGGTGCAGCTGGTCATGGCCACCCGCACCGCGGCCAAGTTCGACGCCGAGCTGGCCGAGTGGATCGCCTACGGCGCCAGCCCGCGCGGCTCCATCGCCCTGGACCGCTGCGCGCGGGCCCACGCCTGGCTGGCCGGGCGCGATTTCGTCAGCCCCGAGGACATCCAGGCGGTGCTGTTCGACGTGCTGCGCCACCGCCTGATCCTCTCCTTCGAGGCGGAAGCCGCGGGGATCGACCAGGACCGCGTGGTCCAGCGCATCCTCGACGTGGTCGCCGTGGCCTGATGCCGGACACCGCCAGCAACGGCGTGACGGTCAGCCTGCAAGAGCTGATCGACATGCGCCATCGCCTGCGCGAGGTGCAGCTGTTCTCCACCCCGGCCCGGCGCAGCCCGCTGATCGGCCTGCACCACTCGCGCCTGCGAGGGCGCGGCGTGGACTTCGACCAGGTGCGCGTGTACCAGCCCGGCGACGACGTGCGCACCATCGACTGGCGCGTCACCGCGCGCTCCCAGGAGCCGCACACCAAGCTGTTCCACGAGGAGCGCGAGCGCCCGGTGTTCGTCCTCGTCGAGCAGAGCCGGCGGACCTTCTTCGGCTCCGGCCTGTGCCTGAAGTCGGTGCTGGCCGCGCGCGCCGCGGCCCTGCTCGGCTGGGCCGCGCTGGCCCACAACGACCGCATCGGCGGCCTGGTGCTGAGCGACCACGACACCCACGAGATCAAGCCGCGGCGCAGCAAGCAGAGCCAGCTGCAGTTGCTCAACCTGATCGTCCGCGCCAACCACGCGCTGCTCACCGACAGCGCCGCGGCGTCCTCCGGCGACAACTTCGGCCTGGCCCTGCGCCGCGCCCGCGAGGTGCTGCGGCCGGGCAGCCTGGTGATGATCGTCTGCGACGAACGCGCCCTCGCCCACTCGCCCCAGGGCGACCTGGCCGAGCAACAGCTGGGCCTGCTGGCGCGGCACACCGACCTGGTCCTGCTGCCGGTGTCCGACCCGCTCGACCACGCCCTGCCGGCCGCCGGGCTGATGCGCTTCGCCGAAGGCCAGGCCCTGCTCGAAGTGGACACCCACGTCGACGAACAGCGCCTGGCCTACCGCGCCCTGGGCGAGGCGCGCCGCGAGCGCTGGGCGCGGGTCAGCCAGCGCCTGGGCGTGCCGCTGCTGCCGCTGAGCACCCAGCTGGACCTGGTCGAACAGTTGCTCGACCAACTCGAACAGCCCGCCGCGGGGAAACGCCCGTGAATCCCCTCGACGCCCTGGAACCGCTGATCCAGCCGGCCGCCGTGCCCTGGTGGCCGCCGGCGCCGGGCTGGTGGCTGCTGGCCGCGCTGCTGCCGCCGCTGGCCTGGGCGCTGTGGCGCTGGCGCCACCGCCTGCTGCCGCGCCGCCGCGCGCCAGTTCCGGCGGAAGCGCCGCTGGAGCCTATCCGCGTCGCCGCCCTGGAAGAACTGGCGCGCCTGCCGCGGCCCTACGGCGGCGCCCCCGCCGGCCCCTGGCTGCAGGCGCAGAACGCCCTGCTCAAGCGCCTGTCGCGGGCGCGCTGGCCGGACGACAGCTGCCACACCCTGAGCGGCCGCGCCTGGCTGGCGTTCCTCGACAACCGCTGCCCGGCCGCCGGCCTGACACGCTGGATGATCCTGGTGGAAGGCGGCTACCGCGCCGAATGCAAGCTCGACGACAAGGCCATCGACGGCCTCGCCGCCGCCGTGGAAACCTGGGTGCGCAAGCATGTTTGAGTTCGCCTGGCCCTGGGTCTTTCTGCTCGCCCCGCTGCCCTGGCTGCTGCGCGTGCTGCTGCCGCCGGCCGACAGCGGCGAGGCGGCGCTGAAGGTCAGCTTCCTCGCCGAACTCGAAGGCCTGGCCGGCCGCCGCGCCCGCGCGCAACTGCCGGCCTGGCGCCTGCAGGCGCCCTTCGTGCTGCTCTGGCTGCTGTTGCTGCTGGCGGCGGCGCGCCCGCAGTGGGTCGGCGAGCCGCTGCCGATCCCCGCCAGCGGCCGCGACCTGCTGCTGGCGGTGGACGTCTCCGGCTCCATGGACACCGCCGACCTCACCTGGCAGGGCAGCGAGATCAGCCGCCTGAACCTGGTGCAGAAGCTCTTCGGCGACTTCATCGAGGCGCGCCGCGGCGACCGCGTCGGCCTCATCCTGTTCGGCAGCAAGGCCTACCTGCAGGCGCCGCTGACCTTCGACCGCCACACCGTGCGCGTCTGGCTGGACGAGGCGCTGATCGGCATCGCCGGCAAGGACACCGCCCTGGGCGACGCCATCGGCCTTGCCGTCAAGCGCCTGCGCCAGCGCCCGGCGCAAAGCCGCGTGCTGGTGCTGATCACCGACGGCGCCAACACCGCCGGCGAGATCCCGCCGCTGACCGCCGCGCGCCTGGCTGCCGAGGAGAGCGTGAAGATCTACACCATCGGCATCGGCGCCGATCCGCAGCCCGGCGGCGTGCTCGGCATGCTCGGCCTCAACCCCGGCCTGGACCTGGACGAAGCCACCCTGAAGGCGATCGCCGGCCTCACCGGCGGCGAATACTTCCGCGCCCGCAACGGCGCCGAGCTGGAGGCCGTCTCCAGCACCCTGGACAGCCTCGAACCGGTGACGCAGAAGCCCACCCAGGCGCGCCCGGCCCTGGCGCTCTACCACTGGCCGCTGGCCGCCGCGCTGCTGCTGAGCCTGCTGCTGGTGGCCGCGGAACTCTGGCCGAAGCAGCACTGGCGCTGGCCGTGGAGGCGTCCATGAGCCTCTGGCCGCACCTGCTCTACCCCGGCTGGCTGCTGCTGTTGCCGCTGCTCGCCTGGCTGCTGTGGAAGCTGTTGCACCGCCAGCGCCGCGCCGGGCGCTGGCAACTGCTGCTGCCGGCGGCCTTCCACCCCTGGCTGCTGCAGGGCGGCAGCGGCCGCCCGGACCGCCGCCCCTGGCTGTACCTGGGCCTGGCCTGGCTGCTGGCGGTGCTGGCGCTGCTCGGGCCGAGCTGGGAGCGCGTCGAGCAGCCGGCCATGCAGCGCAGCGACCCGCTGGTGGTGATCCTCGAACTGACGCCGCGGATGCTCGCCGGCGACCTGCCGCCCAGCCGCCTGGAACAGGCCCGGCGCAAGCTCCTCGACCTGCTGCGCGCGCGCCCCGACGCGCAGACCGCCATCGTCGTCTACGCCGGCAGCGCCCACACCCTGGTGCCGCTGTCCAACGACCTGTTCACCGCGCGCAACCTGCTCGATGCGCTCAAGCCGTCGATCATGCCCGAGCCGGGGCAGCGCGCCGACCTCGCCGTACAGCAGGCGCGCCGCCTGCTCGACCAGGGCGCCCAGGGCAACGGGCGCCTGCTGCTGCTCACCGGCGGGCTGGAGGAAAGCGAACGGCAGGGCATCCGCCAGGCCCTGCATGGCCACGGCCGGGACTTCGCCATCCTCGCCGTGGGCACTGCCGGCGGCGCGCCCATCCCGCAGGAAGACGGCACCTACCTGAAGGACGACCAGGGCGGCATCCTCCTGCCGCGCCTCGACGAGGCCGGGCTGCGCCAGTTCGCCGCCAGCCTCGACGCCGGCTACCAGCGCCTGGGCGCCAGCGACCGCGACCTCAGGGCCCTCGGCCTGCTGGACGCCAACCGCGGCCTGGAAGCCGCCGGCAACGACGCTGTGCTGCGCCTGCAGCGCTGGGCCGACCAGGGCTACTGGCTGCTCCTGCCGCTGCTCTTGCTGGCCGCCTGCGCCGGCCGCCGCGGCTGGCTGTTCAGCCTGCCATTGTTGCTGCCGCTGTGGCTGGGCGCGCCGCAACCGGCCATGGCCTTCGAGTTCGCCGACCTCTGGCTGCGCCCCGACCAGCAGGGCCAGCGCCTGCTCGCCGAGCAGCGCCCGGCCGACGCCGCCCGGCATTTCGCCGACTTCCGCTGGCGCGGCCTGGCCCTCTACCAGGCCGGCGACTACGACGGCGCGGCCCACGCCTTCGCCCTGGGCGACAGCGCCGCCGACCACTACAACCGCGGCAACGCCCTGGCCCGCGCCGAGCAGTACGAGGCCGCCATCGACGCCTACGAGCGGGCGCTGGAACTGCAGCCCGGCCTGCAACAGGCCCAGCGCAACAAGGCGCTGCTGGAGGACCTGCTGCGCCAGCGCGAACAGGACGCCGCCCAGCAGCGCCCCAATGCCTCCCAGGCCAGCCGCAGCGGCGAAACCGAAGCGGCGCCAACGACAGCGGCCAAGCCTTCGCAGCAGCAGAACCTGGAAGAACGGCCCACGCGCCCCTCCGCGGCCCTGCAGAATCGCCAGCAGGCCAGCGCCGAGCGCCTGCAGGCCGCCGGCCCGGACGACGAGCCGCCCGCCGATTCGACGGAACTCCCCGCCCCCACGGCGGACGAAGGGAAGCTCAGCGACGAAAGCCGCCAGGCCCTGGAACAATGGCTGCGGCAGATTCCCGACGAACCCTCCGAACTGCTGCGCCGCAAGTTCTGGTACCAACAGCAGCAGCGCCAGGAAAACCTGCCATGAAACGGATGATCTGCCTGATCCTGCTCAGCCTGCTCGCATTCCAGGCGCAGGCCAGCTTCACCGCCAGCGTCGACCGCGCGCGCCTGACCGAGGGCGAGAGCCTGGACCTGACGCTGGAGTCCGACGACCCCACGCAGTTCGGCAAGCCGGACCTCACGCCCCTGGGCGACGCCTTCGAAATCCTCGGCACCCGCCAGGTCAACCGCCTGACCACCCTCGACGGCCAGGCCCAGGCCACCACGCGCTGGATCATCACCCTGCGCCCCACCCGCAGCGGCGCCCTGCAGATACCGGCGCTGCGCATGGGCAACGGGCAGACCCAGCCGATCGCCCTGCAGGTGCTCAAGGCCGAGGACGCGGACGAGCAGCAGAAACTCTCGCCGGTGTTCATCGACGCCAGCCTCGACCACGAGTCGGTCTACGTGCAGGCCCAGGCCATCCTCACCCTGCGCATCTACCACTCGGTGTCGCTGTACGACGACAGCAGCCTCAGCCCGCTGCAGATCGACGACGCCAAGGTCGAGCAGCTCGGCCAGCCGCGCACCTACGAGAAGGAAATCAACGGCGTGCGCCACGGCGTCATCGAGGTGCGCTTCGCGATCTTCCCGCAGCACAGCGGCGAGCTGACCATCCCGGCGCTGAACTTCAGCGCCACCCGGGTGGCGCGCAACAGCCCCGGCGGCGCCTTCGGCGTGCTGCCCGGCAAGCGCCTGCGGGTGAGCTCGCCGGAGATTCCCCTGGAAGTGAAACCCAAGCCCGCCGACTACCCGGCCGACGCGCCCTGGCTGCCGGCCCGCGCCGTCGCCCTCAGCGAAAGCTGGGCGCCGCAGCCGGAGCAGGCCAAGGCCGGCGAAGCCCTGACGCGCAACCTGATGCTGCGCGTCGAAGGCCTCTCCAGCGCCCAGCTGCCGCCGCTGCCCCAGGCCCTGCCGGCCGGGCTGCGGCACTACCCCGACCAGCCGCAGCTGGCCGAGGAACAGGGCGACCAGGGAGTGATCGGCAGCCGCGAGGAACGCCAGGCCCTGATCCCGGAGCAGGCCGGCCAGCTGAGCCTGCCGGACATCGAGATCACCTGGTGGAACACCCAGGAAGACCGCCTGGAGCACACCACCCTGCCCGGCCGCAGCCTGGACGTCGGCGCCAACCCGCAGCTGGCGGCCCCACCCCCGGCGCCGCTGGAAGGCGCCGTGAGCCCCGACGGCCAGCGCCTCTGGCCGTGGCAACTGGCGACCCTGCTGCTGGCCCTGACCAGCCTGCTCGGCTTCGGCCTCTGGTGGCGTGCCCGGCGCCAGCCGGCCATCGTCCGCGCCGCGGCCAACGCGCCCAGCGCCCGCACCCTGCTCGACGAACTGCGCCGCTGCTGCCAGGCCAACGACCCCCACGCCACCCGCCAGGCCCTCGACGCCTGGGCGCGCCAGCAGCCGGAAACCCTGGCCGACATGGCGGCGCGCTTCGTGCCGCTGTCCGACGCCATGGACGGCCTCAACGGCGCGCTCTACAGCGACAGCGAGGGTGGCCACAACTGGGAAGGCGAGGACCTCTGGCGGGCGATCCGCACCCTGCCCGCCGCGGAAGGCGGCAGCGCGGCGACGGCCGAGGGCAACAGCCTGCCACCGCTCTACCCGCGCTGAGCCATGCCGGCCAGGCTGAGGAAAACCCCTGGCAAGAGGCAGCCCCATGGCCGAACGCCCATGGCGGCTCGCCACCCTGCTGCTCTGCGGCCTGCTGGCCCGCGGCGCCCAGGCCGGCCCCGCCGCAGCAGCCGCTGGACGGCCCCGGCGGTTCGCGCCTGGCCCACGCCGACCTGCGCTCGCCCGGCGAGCCCATCCGCATCGACGAACCGCCGCGCCGCCGCGTGCGCGGCTGAAGCGCGGCCGGTCCATCCGTAGCGCCCAGCCCGCTCAGGGCTTGCCCACGCCGCGGTCTTCCAACTGGTCGGCCTCGAACAGCGTCTCCAGTTCCTGGCGCGCCTCGCGGGCGGTCTGGATCACCGCTGCGGCGTCGTCGTAGACCTTGTACTGGGCCATCAGCACTTCCTCGTCGTGGCGGCGGAAGCGGCGGATGCGCGCCAGCGCCTGCTCCTCGGAAAGGCCCATTTCCACCAGCACCCGCCGGCTCATCTCCAGGCTGGAGTGGAACAGCTCGCGCACCGGGCTGGCCCCGGCGTCGAGCAGGTGGTAGACGTGCTGGCGGTTGCGCGCCCGGGCGATGATCTTCACGTGCGGGTAGAGCTTGCGCACCAGGCGCGCGGTGTCGATGTTGGTCTGCGGGTCGTCGGTGGCGACGACGAAGAACTCGGCCTTGTCCACCTGGGCTGCGCGGAGGATTTCCGGGCGCAGCGGGTCGCCGTAGAAGATCGGGATGCTGCCGTAGCTGCGGCTCAGCTCGATGGTGTCCACCGAGGTGTCCAGGGCGATGAAGGGCACGCGCTGGGCGCGCATGATCCGCGCGACCACCTGGCCCATGCGGCCCATGCCGGCGATCACCACCCGCGGCGCGTCGCCCTCGATGCGCTTGTACTCCTCCGGCGCCTCGCGCACCGGCACGGGCTCGGGCTTCATCAGGCGCGCGGCCAGCAGCACCAGCAGCGGCGTCACCGCCATCGACAGGGTGATGCACAGCACCAGCAGGCTGTGCAGGTTGGCGTCCAGCAGCCCTTCGGCGCGGGCCAGCTTGAACACCACGAAAGCGAATTCGCCGCCGGCCGCCAGGACGATGCCCAGGCGCAGCGCCGAATGGCCGTCGAGGCCGCCGGTGAGGCGCCCGAGCAGGTACAGCA
This sequence comes from Pseudomonas citronellolis, assembly GCF_001586155.1. Classification (NCBI taxonomy): domain Bacteria; kingdom Pseudomonadati; phylum Pseudomonadota; class Gammaproteobacteria; order Pseudomonadales; family Pseudomonadaceae; genus Pseudomonas; species Pseudomonas citronellolis. Next base: position 1,971,948 of record NZ_CP014158.1, on the reverse strand, counting down.
GCGGCAGCTTCAGGCCGATCAGCAGCAGCGTCAGGCCCAGCACCAGCAGCGGCGAATGCAACAGCAGGCCGAGGTCGGCGCTCATCCCCACGCTGATGAAGAACAGCCCCAGCAGCAGGCCCTTGAACGGCTCGATCTGCGATTCCAGCTCGTGGCGGTACTCCGAGTCGGCCAGCAGCAGGCCGGCGAGGAAGGCGCCCAGGCCCATGGACACCCCGGCCAGCTCCATCAGCCAGGCGGTGCCGACCACCACCAGCAGCGCGGTGGCGGTGGACAGGTCGGCCATGCCGGTGCGCGCCACCGTGCGGAACACCGGGCGCAGCAGGTAGCGCCCGCCGACCACCACCACGGCGATGCTCCCCACCACTTCCAGGAAGTGGCGCCAGTCGCCGCCCGGCGCGGCCTCGTCGGCCCGCGCGCCGAGCAGCGACACCGCGGCGATCAGCGGGATGGCGGCGATGTCCTGGAACAGCAGGATGGCGAAGGCCAGGCGGCCGTGGGGGCTGGCCAGTTCCTTGCGCTCGGCGAGAATCTGCAGGCCGAAGGCGGTGGACGACAGCGCCAGGCCGCCGCCGAGCACCACCGAGGTGTTCAGCGGCAACTCGAAGGCCAGGTGCGCCAGCACGCCGATCACCAGCGCGGTGAGCAGCACCTGGGCCAGGCCGATGCCGAACACCGCCTTGCGCATCACCCACAGGCGCTTGGGCGACAGCTCCAGGCCGATGATGAACAGCAGCAGCACCACGCCCAGCTCGGACAGGCTGGAGACGCTTTCCGGATCGTCGATCAGGCGCAGCACCGAAGGCCCGATCAGCACCCCGGCCAGCAGGTAGCCGAGCACCGCGCCCAGTTGCAGGCGCTTGGCCAGCGGCACCATGAAGACGGTGGCGATGAGGAAGACCACCGTCGATTGCAGATAGTTGGAACCATGCTCCATGCCGGAACGCTCCTTGGCAGGATGAGGCCCGGCGCGCGGCCGGGCGGGTGGAACGGAAAGGGTGTCGATCAGACCGGCGGCAGGCCCTGGTCGATCAGGTGGCGCTGGAACTGCCCGGCGAGCGCTTCGACCTGCTGCCAGGGCTGCGCGTGCCGTTCGTCCAGCGCGACGTGGCTGGTGCCACGGATGTCGGCCGGCAACTCGACGGCGCGGTAGAAGGCGTTGACCACCTCGGCCATGGCCTCGCGCTGGTTCTCCATGAGGATGGCTCCGTGGGCCAGCACCACGTAGCGCCCGTCGCTCTGCCGGCGGCGCCAGCGCTGGGCGGTGCCGACCAGCTTGCGGCCGCCGATGTTGACGTTGTAGCGGCCGTCGCAGAAGGCGCCGTCGACCTCGCCCACGCCGGCGTCCAGGCCCATGGCCGCGAGCCAGTAGCAGAGCGGCTGGCACAGGCGCAGGTAGGCGGTGTCGATGCGCGTCTGCTCGTTGTCGCCATCGGGCACCGCGTAGCACAGGGCGACGTTGAGCACCGCCGGCGACTGCGGCACCGGCTCGCCGCCGGTGTCGCGCAGGGCGATCGGCCAGCCGAGTTCGGCGCAGCGCGCCTCGGCCTCGGCGAAACCGGCCAGGCGGCTGAGCCGGCGCGGCATCACCAGCGCCTGCTGCAGCGGGCGCCAGAACAGCAGGCGGCTGTCGGCCTGGCCGCTGAACACCTGGTCCAGGGCGGCGCGTTCGGCATCCAGGCCGTCCTGTGCGGAAAACCGCAGTACCCGTTCGCCCATGTCCTACTCCTTTCGCCGTGCTGCCTGACAGGTAGCGGACTATGCCCAGCCGCCAGGCCAGGCTGCAAGCGAAAAGCCGCGCTCCCCCGGCAGGCGGCGGGACAGCCTGGCGGCATATGGCTATGCTCATAGCCGGATGCCATCGCGCACAGGACGAGCCCCGTGTCCCAGCCGTTCCCGCAACGCCTTCGCCAGCAATTCCGGCTCGCCCGCTCCCTGGCGCGACCGGTGGCCACGGAGAACCTCAGGCGCCTGGTCTGGCTGGCGCTGCTGGCCGTGCCTTTCGGCCTGGTGCACATCCTGGTGTTCTGGCTCAACCTGCAGGGCAGCCTTCCGGAATTCGACGGCTGGCGCCAGCACATCATCCTCACCCACGCGGTGGTGGCCGCGCTGCTGCTCGGCCTCGGCCTGCTCGCCTGGCAGGCCCGGCAGCGCCCGCAGGCGCCGCCGCCGTGGTACTGCGAGCTGCTGGCGCTGCTGGGCGCCGGCGTGCTGCTGGGCTTCGGCCTGGTCATCACCTGCTTCGACCAGGAGGTGACCAGCAGCATCACGCCCTTCCTCATGGGCGCGGTGGCCACGGCGCTGATCCTGCTGCTGCGCCCGGTGTTCGCCACGCTGCTCTACGTCGTGCTGTTCATCGCCTTCGAACTGGCCATGGAAATGGCCCAGCCGGACCCGCAGCTGCGCCTGTCCAACCAGATGGGCGGCCTGACCATCTGCGGCATCGGCCTGCTGCTGTCGCAGATCCTCTGGTTCGGCCATCTGCGCAACCTGCGCCAGCGCCAGCACCTGCGCCGGCAGCGCAAGGAACTGGAAGAGAAGAACCTGCAGCTGGAATACCTGGCCGGCCACGACCCGCTGACCGGGCTGTTCAACCGCCGCCAGTTCGACCAGCTGGTGAAGCAGGAACTGGCGCGCTGCGACCGCCAGCCGATGCCGGTGAGCCTGCTGATGATCGACCTGGACCACTTCAAGTTCATCAACGACCGCTACGGCCACCCGCTGGGCGACGAGGTGATCCGCCACACCGCCACCCTGCTGCGCAAGCACACCCGCAGCAGCGACAGCGTGGCGCGCCTGGGCGGCGAGGAGTTCCTCCTGCTGCTGCCGGACACCGCCGCGCCCCAGGCCCGGGTGATAGCCGAGAAGCTGCGCAAGCTGCTGGAAGACACCCCGCTGCCGATGAAGGACGGCCTGCTCTACCTCACCGCCAGCTTCGGCATCGCCGGCCTGGCCAGCGGCGTGTCGAGCACTTACGAGAGGCTCTACAGCACGGCGGACCAGGCCCTGTACCGGGCCAAGGCCAGCGGGCGCAACCGGGTGGAAGTGATGGATGCCTCGCCCCATGGGACCTTGGAGTGAGCTTTTGTGTAGGAGCGAGCTTGCTCGCGAACAGCGTTTCCCGGTGGCTGCGGTGTTTGGGGTTGACTCCGCCCCCTCACCCCAGCCCTCTCCCAGAGGGAGAGGGGGCCGTTCGGAGCGGGCGGTAAATCCGGAGTCATCCTGAAGCTCCCATCTATTCCCGCCATTCCCACGTCCGCGGTTATGCGCCCTACGGGCTGGCAGTCCCAAAGCAAGATGTGGCACGGCTCTTCATAGGAGCGAGCTTGCTCGCGAACAGCGTTTCCAGGTGGCTGCGGTGTTTTGGGTTGACGCCGTTCCCTCTCCCCAACCCTCTCCCTGAAGGGAGAGGGGGCCGTTCGGAGCAAGCGGTAAATTCGGAGTCATCCTGACACTCCCATCTACTTCCGCCATTCCCGCGTCCGCGGTTATGCGCCCTACGGGCTGGCAGTCCCAAAGCAAGATGTGGCACGGCTCTTCGTAGGAGCGAGCTTGCTCGCGAACAGCGTTTCCAGGTGGCTGCAGTGTTTGGGTTGACGCCGTTCCCTCTCCCCAACCCTCTCCCTGAAGGGAGAGGGGGCCGTTCGGAGCAAGCGGTAAATTCGGAGTCATCCTGACACTCCCATCTACTTCCGCCATTCCCGCGTCCGCGGTTATGCGCCCTACGGGCTGGCAGTCCCAAAGCAAGAACTGGCACGGCTCTTCGTAGGAGCGAGCTTGCTCGCGAACAGCGTTTCCCGGTGGCTGCGGTGTTTGGGGTTGACTCCGCCCCCTCACCCCAGCCCTCTCCCAGAGGGAGAGGGGGCCGTTCGGAGCGGGCGGTAAATTCGGAGTCATCCTGACACTCCCATCTACTTCCGCCATTCCCGCGTCCGCGGTTATGCGCCCTACGGGCCGGCAGTCCCCAAGCAAGAACTGGCACGGCTCTTCGTAGGAGCGAGCTTGCTCGCGAACAGCGTTTCCCGGTGGCTGCGGTGTTTGGGGTTGACGCCGTTCCCTCTCCCCAACCCTCTCCCTGAAGGAAGAGGGGGCCGTTCGGAGCGGGCGGTAAATCCAGCGTCATCCTGATACACCTAAGCCCGTATGGCGGATAACCGTGAACGGTTCCAGGGAGGCCGTGGTGATGGGTATCGCTTCGCTCAACACCATCCTACGACGATGTGCCTACCTGCCATATGGGAGCGGAGTCCGTCCTCGATTGGATTCGCCGGCCTCGGCGGCGGGTAGTCGCGTAGGCGTTTCAGGATGACTCCGGCCTCGCCGCTCGCTCGGGACAGCCCCCTCTCCCTCTGGGAGAGGGCTGGGGTGAGGGAGCGGAGTCAACCCGAGCGTCACAGCCGCCGGGAAGCACCATTCGCGAGCAAGCTCGCTCCTACGAAAATCCCCGGCCTCAGGGCTGTGCGTAGCGGCGGCTCAACCCCGGCGGCACGCCGTTGGCATCGGTGGCGGTCCAGGGGCCCTGCGGGCTCACGCCCCAGTACCAGGCGCCGTCCCAGTGGTAGTAGGTGCGCTGGCGGTAGTACAGGTCCTTCTGCCCCTGGATCACGTAGACGCCCAGGTTCGGGTCCCAGCGGCCCTTGCCGCCCGGCGGCGGGGCGAACTGGGTGTGGGTGCTGCGGGGCTTGTTCGAGGGGTTCTGCGGGTTCGGCGTGATGGCCGTGCGCGGCGCCGGCTTGTTCGACGGCAGGGCCGCCGGCGGCTGGCCGCTGGCGCCGGGTTGCGGGGCCGGCGCCGGGGCTTGCGTGTGGGGCTGCTGGCCGGCGCAACCGGCCAGGGCGAGCAGGGCCGCGAGGGCGAGGATTCGGCCTTTCACGGGCGCACCTCCAGGAAGGGTTCGGTCAATGCTGGTCCGGGCTGTCGATGGTCACCGCCTGATCGCCCGCGCCGGCAGTAGACAACGGCTGGCTGCGTCCGATCCATTCGCCGCTGATGGCATTGCCGGCGCGCGACACCCGCGCCACCAGCTCCACCTTCGGGAAGGCCGACAGCTTCAGTTGCGGCATCATGGCGTCGGCATCGCTGAGCGACACCTCGTCCGGCAGGTCGGCCACCTTCAGGCGCTTGACCGCCAGCGGCATCGGCGGGCCGTTCACCGCGCGGGCGAAGACGAACACGCTGTCGTCCGGCTTGACCTGGCCCTTCACCGCGTCGCTGAGGTCCACCCGCACCTTCAGCGTCACGCCGGCAGTGGCTGCCGCAGCCGGCGCTTCCGGCAGCTTCTCGCCACGCTCGACCAGATGCTGGCGGGCGCGCTCGATACCGCTCTGGATGGCCGCGCGCGACGGATCGTCGGCCGGCAGTGCGGCGACCAGGCGTTGCCAGTAGTCCACGGCGTCGGCGTAGCGCTGGTCTTCGAAGGCGGCGATGCCCATCAGGCCGAGGGTGGTGACTTCCTCCGGGTTCTGCTTGAGCGCCTCGTCGGCCAGGGCCTGGGCGGCGCCGGCCATCTTCTTGCCGTTGGCGAAGTACAGCGCCTGGGCCCACTGGCCGAGCACCTCGGACTGGCGCCCGGAGAGGTTGGCGGCGCGCTCGAAGGCCTTGGCGGCATCCTCGAAGCGCTCCTGGGTCATGTAGGTGCGGCCGAGGAAGTACCAGCCCTCGGCGGAATCCGGCTGGGCCTGCACGGCCTTCTCCAGGCGCTCGGTCATCTCCGCCATGGAGTGCGGCGGCTCGGCTAACTCGCGGGACAGCGCCAGCTTCTCGCTGGCGCCCCAGTGCAGGTACAGGCCCAGGCCCAGCAGCGGCAGCAGCACGGCCGCCAGCAGCGGCGCGGCGCGGCCCAGGCGCGAGCGGCGCTCGCCCTCGCCTTCGGTGTCGGCCAGCAGTTCGCGGGCGGCCTCGGCGCGCCCGGCCTGCAGCTGGGCGTCGTCGAGGGTGCCGGCGGCGTGCTGGGCGTCCAGCTCGGCGAGGCGTTCCTGGTACAGGGCGACGTTGAGGGCGGTGCGGTCTTCCTCGGCCTGGGCGCGGCGGCCACGCAGCAGCGGAATCAGCAGGAAAGCCATGGCCACCAGCGCGAGCAGGCCGGCGGCGAGCCAGAAGTCGATCATTTGTCTTGGTTATCCAGCAATTGATTCAGGCGGGCCTGTTCCTCGGCGGACAGGCTGGCGGACGGACCGGCGGCGCTGCGGCGGCGGCGCGCCACCAGCACGCCCACCACCAGCACACCCAGGCCCAGCAGGGCTGCCGGGCCGAACCAGAGCAGCCAGGTGCGGGCGTTGACCGGCGGCTTGTAGCGCACGAAGTCGCCGTAGCGGTCGACCATGTAGTCGACGATCTGCTCGTCGCTCTTGCCCTGCTGCAGCTGCTCGTAGATCTGCTTGCGCAGGTCGGCGGCGATGGGCGCGTTGGAGTCGGCGATGTCCTGGTTCTGGCACTTCGGGCAGCGCAGCTCGGTGGTCAGGCTGCGGAAGCGCTGGCGCTCGGCCTCGTTGGGGAATTCGTAGGTGTCGATGGCGGCGTGGGCCACGCCGGCGAGGCTCAGGCCCAGCAGGGCCGCGGCGAGGAATCGCTTCATTTGCCCCCCGCCTCGTCCACCAGGCGCTGGTAGATCGGCGCCAGCTGCTCGCGCCAGACCTTCTCGTCGACGGCGCCGACCAGCTTGTGGCGGATGATGCCGTCCTTGTCGATCACATAGGTCTCCGGCGCGCCGTACACGCCCAGGTCCAGGCCCAGGGTGCCCTGGGCGTCGGCGATGTTCAGCACGTAGGGGTCGTGCAGGTCCTGCAGCCACTTCTGCGCGGCGGCGTTGTCGTCCTTGTAGTTGATGCCGACGATCACCACGCCCTGCTCGGCCAGCTTGGCCAGCACCGGGTGCTCGAAACGGCAAGTCGGGCACCAGGTGCCCCAGACGTTGACCAGCGCCGGGCGGCCCTTGAGGTCGGCCTGGGTGTAGGTCTTGCCCGGCTCCAGCACGCCGGGCAGGGCGAAGGCCGGGAACGGCTTGTCGATCAGCGCCGAGGGCAGCTCGCTGGGGTCGAGCCACAGGCCGCGGAACAGGAATACCGCGACGACCAGGAAAATCGCCAGCGGCAACAGCAGGATCGCACGCTTCACACTCAGGCTCCCTGTCCGGCGGCGAGGCCCAGCGCCTCGCGCACCTTGGTTTTCACTTTCAGCCGGTAGCGCCGGTCGCAGGCCGCCAGCACGCCGCCCAGGGCGGTGAGCAGGCCGCCCAGCCAGATGAAGCGGACGAACGGCTTGATGTGCAGGCGCACGGCCCAGGCGCCGTTATCCAGCGGCTCGCCCAGGGCGACGTAGAGGTCGCGGGTCAGGCTGCCGTGGATGCCGGCCTCGGTCATCATCGAGCGCTGCACGCTGTACAGGCGCTTCTCCGGGTGCAGCACGGCCACTTCGCTACCCTTGCGGGTGACGCGGATGGTGCCCTTGTCGGAGGTGAAGTTGGGGCCTTCGAAGTGCCTGGTGCCTTCGAAGGCGAACTGGTAGCCGCCCAGCTCCACGCTCTCGCCCGGGGCCATGCGCAGGTCGCGCTGGGCGCTGAACTGGCTGGTGAGGACGATGCCGATGGCGCACACGGCGATGCCCAGGTGCGCCACCTGCATGCCCCAGTAGCTGCGGTTGAGGCTCGCGGCGCCGGCCACCAGGCCCTTGTGGCGGACCTTGTCGAGGAAGTCGCGCACGCCGCCGAGGATCACCCAGAAGGCCAGCAGGAACACCGCCAGCACCGGCCAGTGCAGGTCGCCGTAGAGGAAGGTGGCGACGCCGCCGAGCACCACGGCGCCGATCAGCACCGGCGTCAGCATGCGCAGCAGCCACTGCGTCGGGGTGTCCTTCCAGCGCACCAGCACGCCCACGGTCAGGGCCAGCATCATCCCCGTCATCAGCGGCACGAATAGCGCGTTGAAGTACGGCGGGCCGACCGACAGCTTGGCGCCGCTGATGGCGTCGAGCACCAGCGGGTAGAGGGTGCCGAGCAGGATCATCGCGGCGGTCACCACCAGCACCACGTTGTTCAGCAGCAGCAGGGTCTCGCGCGACCACAGGGCGAAGCCGACCTGGCTCTTGACCACCGGCGCGCGCAGGGCGAACAGCGTCAGCGAGCCGCCGACCACCACCAGCAGGAAGGCCAGGATGAACACCCCGCGCTCCGGGTCGGAGGCGAAGGCGTGCACCGAGGTCAGCACCCCGGAGCGGACCAGGAAGGTGCCCAGCAGGCTGAGGGAGAAGGCGGCGATGGCCAGCAGCACCGTCCAGCTCTTGAACACCCCGCGCTTCTCGGTCACCGCCAGCGAGTGGATCAGCGCGGTGCCCACCAGCCAGGGCATGAAGGAGGCGTTCTCCACCGGGTCCCAGAACCACCAGCCGCCCCAGCCCAGCTCGTAGTAGGCCCACCAGGAGCCGAGCACGATGCCGATGCCGAGGAAGGTCCAGGCCACCAGGGTCCAGGGCCGCGACCAGCGCGCCCAGGCCGCATCGAGGCGGCCGCCGAGCAGCGCGGCGATGGCGAAGGCGAAGGCCACCGAGAAGCCGACGTAGCCCATGTAGAGCATCGGCGGGTGGATGATCAGGCCCGGGTCCTGCAGCAGCGGGTTGAGGTCGTTGCCGTCGGCCGGCACCTGCGGCAGCAGGCGGCTGAAGGGGTTGGAGGTGATGATCAGGAACAGCAGGAAGCCGGTGCTGATCATCCCCATCACCGCCAGCACCCGCGCCAGCATCGGCTCGGGCAGCTCGCGGGAGAAGATCGACACGGCGAAGGTCCAGCCGCCGAGGATCAGCGCCCAGAGCAGCAGCGAGCCCTCGTGGGCGCCCCACACGGCGCTGAACTTGTAGTACCAGGGCAGCGCGCTGTTGGAGTTGCTGGCCACGTAGGCCACGGAGAAGTCGTCATGCAGGAAGGCCCAGGCCAGGCAGGCGAAGGCGAACGCCAGGAAGGCGAACTGCCCCCAGGCCGCCGGGCGCGCCAGGCTCATCCACTGGCGGTCGCCGCGCCAGGCGCCGACCAGCGGGAAGAAGGACATCACCAGCGCCATGCACAGCGCCAGGATCAGAGACAGGTGGCCGAGTTCCGGGATCATCGTCAGTTGCTCCCCTGGGCCGCGGCGCCGGGCTGGCCGCCCTGCTGGTATTCACCGAGCTTGCCGCTGTCCTTCAGCGCCTTGGTGACTTCCGGCGGCATGTATTTCTCGTCGTGCTTGGCCAGCACCTCGTCGGCGGTCAGCACGCCGCTCTCGTCGAGCTTGCCGAGGGCGACGATGCCCTGCCCTTCGCGGAACAGGTCCGGGAGGATGCCGCGATACTTCACCGTGACTTCCTTGGCGAAGTCGGTGACCACGAATTCCACGTCCAGGGAGTCGGCCGAGCGTTTCAGCGAGCCCTTCTCGACCATGCCGCCGGCGCGGATGCGCGTGTCGTGCGGCGCTTCGCCGTTGGCGATCTGCGTCGGCGTGTAGAACAGGTTGATGTTCTGCTGCAGCGCGGACAGCGCCAGGGCCACGGCAACGCCGACACCGGCGACGATGGCGAGGACGATGTACAGACGCTTCTTGCGGACCGGATTCACTTGCTGGCCTCCCGGCGCAGACGGCGCGCCTCTTCTTGCAGGTAACGCTTGCGCGCCAGGATGGGCGCGGCCACGTTGATCGCCAGCACCACCAGGCTGATGGCGTAGGCCGACCACACGTAGGGGCCGTGGTGGCCCATGGCGAGGAATTCGCCGAAGGAATGGAAACTCATAGCGCGCGCTCCACCTCAGCCTTGACCCAGGACGCGCGGGCTTCGCGCTTGAGCACTTCCAGGCGCATGCGCATCAGCAGCACGGCGGCGAAGAAGCAGTAGAAGCCGAGCACCATCAGCAACAGCGGAATCCACATCTCCGGCGGCATCGGCGGCTTCTCGGTGAGGGTGAAGGTGGCCGGCTGGTGGAGGGTGTTCCACCACTCCACGGAGAACTTGATGATCGGGATGTTGACCACCCCGACGATGGCCAGCACCGCGCTGGCCTTGGCCGCGCTGTCGCGGTTGCCGATGGCCTGGCCGAGGGCGATGACGCCGAAATAGAGGAACAGCAGGATCAGCATCGAGGTCAGGCGCGCGTCCCACACCCACCAGGCTCCCCAGGTCGGCTTGCCCCAGATGGCCCCGGTGACCAGGGCGACGAAGGTCATCCAGGCGCCGATGGGCGCGGCGCACTGCACGGCGACGTCGGCGATCTTCATCTTCCAGATCAGGCCGATGGCGCCGGCCACCGCCAGCATCACGTAGCAGGACTGCGCCAGGAAGGCCGCCGGCACGTGGATGTAGATGATGCGGAAGCTGTCGCCCTGCTGGTAGTCCGGCGGCGCGAAGGCCAGGCCCCAGACGAGGCCGACGGCCATCAGCAACGCCGCGGCGACGGCGAACCAGGGCAGCCAGCGTCCGCTGATCTCGTAGAACCACTTGGGCGACCCAAGCTTGTGAAACCAAGTCCAGTTCATCATCAGGCTCTGTGTGTCAGGGCACTTTTTTCTAGTGCCGGCGCCGCTCCGCGGCACCGGCAGGCGTCATTCGCCCACGCTGATCTTCAGGCCGGCAGCGATGGCGAAGGGCGTCAGCGTCAATGCTAACGCCGTCAGGCTGGCCAACCAGAGCAGGTGCCCGGCGGTCGGCAGCCCCTGCAGCGAGGCCTGGAGGGCACCGCTGCCGAGAATCAGTACGGGGATGTACAGCGGCAGGATCAGCAGCGCCAGCAGCAGCCCTCCGCGCTTGAGCCCCACGGTCAGCGCCGCGCCGACCGCGCCGAGCAGGCTCAGCACCGGGGTGCCGAGCAACAGCGACAGCAGCAGCACCGGCAGGCAGCGTACCGGCAAACCCAGCATCAGGGCCAGCAGCGGCGACAGCAGGACCAGGGCCAGCCCCGAAACCAGCCAGTGTGCCAGCACCTTGGCCAGGACCAGAAGAGGCAGGGGGTGCGGCGAAAGGACCCACTGTTCCAGGGAGCCGTCCTCGAAATCGCTGCGGAACAGGCCGTCCAGCGACAGCAGCACCGCCAGCAGCGCCGCCACCCACACCAGGCCGGGCGAGAGGTCCTGCAGCATCCGGGTTTCCGGGCCGACGGCCAGGGGGAACAGGGCGATGACGATGGCGAAGAACACCAGCGGGTTGGCCAGCTCCGCCGGGCGGCGGAACTGCAGGCGCGCCTCGCGGGCCAGGAGCAGGCCGAAGACGTTGCTCATGCGCCCTCCCCGGCCGTTTCGCGGACGTGCTGGCCGAGGTCCAGGTCACGATAGCCGCTGGGCATGCGGCTCAGCGTGTGGTGGGTGGTGAGCACCACCAGGCCGCCGTCCTCGCAGTGCCGCGCCAGGTGCTCTTCGAGCTGGGCGACGCCCTGCTTGTCGAGGGCGGTGAAGGGTTCGTCGAGAATCCACAGCGGCGGCGCCTCCAGGTACAGGCGCGCCAGGGCGACGCGGCGCTGCTGGCCGGCGGACAGGGTGTGGCAGGGCACGTCCTCGAAACCGCGCAGGCCGACCGCCTCCAGGGCGCGCCAGATCGCCGTCTTGTCCGCCGGCTGGTGCAGGGCGCAGAGCCAGGCGAGGTTCTCCTCGGCGCTGAGCAGGCCCTTGATGCCGGCGGCGTGGCCGATCCACAGCAGGTTGCGCGCCAGTTCGCCGCGCTGTTCTTCCAGCGGCCGGCCGTTCAGGCGCACCTGCCCGGCGGTGGGCTGCATCAGCCCGCAGAGCAGGCGCAGCAGGCTGGTCTTGCCGCTGCCGTTGGGGCCGACCACCTGCAGCATCTCGCCGGCGCCCAGGCGCAGGTCCAGGCGCTCGAAGAGCATGCGCCAGTCCCGCTCGCAGGCGAGCGCCACGGTTTCGAGAAGCGGGCTGGTCAAGGCATCGGCACCCATCGGGAAAATCGAAATCAGGCTAAAGTCGGTGCAGCGCAGGCCGCTATAGTGGCCACGGGCGGCGCATTATACACGCCTGTTTCCGGCCCCGGCGCCGGCAATTTCGACAGCTTGTTAAGGCTTTTCAGGCATTCGCCGCCCCCGCGACGATGCGCCGCAAGCCCTGAAGGACGCAGATGCCGAGCGAGATTGGCGCTTCCCGCCCGCTCCCCATGGCCACGGCCAGCCGCTCCGTGCAGAACGCCGCGCAGCTGTCGCTCACGCTCGCCCGCAGCCTGGGCGACCTGCTGCCGCCCGGGCAAAGCGCCCAGGCCGAGGTGCTGGGCGTGAAGCAGGCGGCCTACAACTTCCAGTTGCTGCTGCGCCTGACCCTGGCCGGCGGCCAGCAGACGCTGGTCACCGCCGAGAGCCCGCAGGCCCTGCCCCAGGGCAGCACCCTGAACATCTCCGCCCTGAGCGCCACCAGCCTGGCCGCCACCCTGCTCTCCAGCGCCCAGCAGGCGCTGGGCGACCTGCCGCCGCTGGACAGCCTCGACCTGGAACAACTGCCGGTGGGCAGCCTGCTGCAGGGCAAGGTGCTGTCCAGCACGCCCCAGGGCGGCACCCCGGCGCAGCCGGCCAGCTACCGGGTGCTGCTCAGCCTGCTCGGCGGCCCCCTGGCCGGCCGCCTGCTGGACATCGACTCGGCGCGCCCGCTGAAGGCCGGCAGCCTGCTCAGCGCCCAGGTCCAGGACAGCCGCGCCCTGCTCTTCCTGCCCCTGGCCGGGCGCCTCGACCGCCTCGAACTGACCAGCCAGTTGGGCACCCAGCAGGCCCGCCAGGCCTCGACCGAGGGCCTGCTCGACAACCTGCTGGCGCTGAAGGCCGGCAACCAGTTGCCCGAGACCCTGCGCGGCGCCGTCGAGCGCCTGCTCGCCGGCCTGCCCGACGTGCGCCAACTGAGCGACGCCAAGGGCCTGGCCCAGGCCCTGCAACAGAGCGGCGGCTTCCTGGAAGCGCGCCTGCTGCAAGGCCTGGCGCCGCTGCCGGGCGACTTCAAGGCCAACCTGCTGCGCCTGCTCGGCCAGCTGCTGCCCGCCGAACAGGGCAACGCCACACCGGGCTTGCTGGCGAACCTCGCCAACAACGCCGCCGCCAACCTGGCCAGCAGCCTGCCAGCCTTCGTCCGCAACGCCCTGGGCGCGCTCAACCAGAACGGCAGCCCGCGCCTGCAGCAGGCGGACTTCCCGCTACCCTCGCGCATGCTGCAGAAGCTGGAAGACGAAGACGACCTGGAGTCCCTGCTGAAACTGGCCGCGGCTGCCGTGGCGCGACTGCAGACGCACCAACTGAGCAGCCTGGTGCAGAGCGAGCCGCTGCGCGGCGGCGGCCAACTGCACACCTGGCAGATGGAAGTGCCCATGCGCGCCGAGGATTCGCTGGTGCCGCTGCAGGTGCGCATCCAGCACGAGGACAGGCGCGACTCCCAGGACCCTGAGCAGCCGCGGGAAAGCCTGTGGCGCATCGACCTGGCCTTCGACCTCGACCCGCTGGGGCCGCTGCAGGTCCAGGCCACCCTCGCGCCGCTGGGCCTGAGCAGCCAGTTCTGGGCCGAGCGCGAAAGCACCGCGAGCCTGATGGAAAGCGAACTCGGCTACCTGCGCCAGCGCCTGCAGGACGCCGGCTTCACCGTGCGCGAACTGTGCTGCAACAAAGGCCGCGCGCCACAAGGCGCGCGCACCGCGCTGGAACAACGCTGGGTGGACGAAAAGGCATGAACAGACAGACCGCGCCGCGCCAGGCCATCGCCCTCAACTACGACGGGCAGAACACCCCGACGCTGAGCGCCAAGGGCGACGCCGAACTGGCCGAAGCCATCCTCGCCATCGCCCGCGAACACGAAGTGCCGATCTACGAGAACGGCGAACTGGTGCGCCTGCTGGCCCGCCTGGAGCTGGGCGACGCCATCCCCGAGCCGTTGTACCGCACCCTGGCGGAAATCATCGCCTTCGCCTGGTACCTCAAGGGCAAGTGCCCGGCGCCGCGAGCGCCAGAGAATGCCGCGAAGGCGTTGATGTTGCGGCCCTAGCGAAACAGCGAAGGCACTTCAGGGTGAAGTGCCTTCGCTATCGATGGCGTGGCTTTGCGGACGCCAGCCCTACCCGCGCGCCGGCCACTCCGGCATGCCGCGGACCGGCTTCAACGACGGGGCCTCGCTGGGAACCAGCGGGTGGGCACCCGGGAAGCTTCCCTGGTCGGCTTCGGAATAGTCGACAAGGCTGGCGACAACTGCGCGCAGCTGGCCGAGGCTGAAGGGCCGTTCCAGCACCTGCAGCAACGGCACGTGCTGGTTCCAGGCCCAGTCCAGCAGTTCGCGGCGCTGCGTGTCGCTGAAGCTGCCGACCAACAGGAACTGCTGGATCTGCGGGTTGCGGCTCAGGTGCAGCAGGGTCGCGAGGTCGTCCTCGCAGAGGCTGAACTTGTCGTAGATGAACAGGTTGTAGTGCTGCCCGCCGGACAGCGCCTGGTCCACCTCGGCCAGGCTCACGCACAGGCTCAGGTGGAAGACTTCCAGGCGATTCAGCAGGATGCCGTACTGCTGCAGGCAGCCGGGATGCGGGCAGAACACCAGGGTGCGGCGCGACAGCGGCAACATGGCGGTTTCCTCGAAGATGGCGACAGCAGCCACTGTAAAGACAGCTTCCGAGGAAAGAGATCGGACAAATCCGAAAAGCACCTAAGGGTATACCGAGCGGTCGCCCGGCATCATTCCTCGGGCTTGTGGCCGCTGTGCAGGCGGGTGATCAGCTCCGCCTCGGCCTGGGACAGCCCGCAGGCCTGGGCCAGATCAGAGGCCGAGGCGCCCATCCCGGCCAGGCGCGCAGCCTGGCTGAAGGACAGGCTGGTGGGGTCGCGCTGCTCCAGGCGCGCCAGGCGCTCGGGCAGGTTGGCCAGTTGCTTGCGCAGCTCGCCCAGTTCCTCGCCCATGCGCACGTTGACGCGCTGGTAGGCCTCGCTGCGCTTGGCCAGCTCCTTCAGGCGCTGTTCCAGTGCGGCCTGGCGCGTGGCCTGCTCGGCCAGCTGCGCGGCCTGGCGGCGCTGCCCCTGCAGCAGCCAGGCGCAGAAGCCGCCCAGGCCGAGGCAGGCGACGGCGAGCAGGATGACGAGCTCGAGCACCTCAGATGCTCTCCAGCTCCGACCACTCTTCCTCGGTCATCATCTTGTCCAGCTCGACCAGGATCAGCAGTTCGCCGTTCTTGTTGCACACGCCCTGGATGAACTTGGCCGACTCGTCGTTGCCGACGTTGGGCGCGGTCTCGATCTCCGACTGGCGCAGGTAGACCACCTCGGCGACGCTGTCGACCAGGATGCCCACCACCTGCTTGTCCGCCTCGATGATGACGATGCGGGTGTTGTCCGAGACCGGCGCCGGGGCCAGGCCGAAGCGCTGGCGGGTGTCGATCACGGTGACCACGTTGCCGCGCAGGTTGATGATCCCCAGCACGTAGCTGGGCGCGCCCGGCACCGGGGCGATCTCGGTGTAGCGCAGCACTTCCTGGACCTGCATCACGTTGATGCCGTAGGTCTCGTTGTCCAGACGGAAGGTGACCCACTGCAGGATCGGATCCTCGGCACCTTGCGCAGACGTCTTGTTCATATCCCTAGCCTCTCGTGTTCGGCCACGCTCGAAGAGTAGCGCGGCGGTTGTCGTTCAATTGCGTTGCCGGCCCGTCAGTGACGGGCCTGGCTGCGGAGCGCGCCGCTGTCGATCAGCCCGGCCAGGGCCGAGACGTCGAGCAGCGCGCACATCTGTTCGATCACCGTGCCGGCCAGCCACGGGCGTTGCTGGCGCTGGCTGCGCCACTTCACCTCGGACGGGTCCAGGCGCACCGAGCGGCTGACCTGGTGCACCGCCAGGCCCCATTCGTAGCCCTGCACGGAGATCACGTACTGCAGGCCCTCGCGGTAGTCGTCGCGGTAGCGCTCGGGCATCACCCAGCGCGCGGTGTCCAGCACCTTCAGGTTGCCCGACTGGCTGGGCAGGATGCCGAGGAACCAGTCCGGCTGGCCGAACAGCGGCGTCAGTTCCTTGCCGGCCAGCGGGTAGATCGAGCCCAGGCACACCAGCGGCACCGCCAGGGTCAGCCCGGCGACGTCGAACAGCAGGCACTCGAAGGGCTCGGCGGCCCACTCCGGGCGGCCGTCGTCGAGCAGCGCCAGCGGCGCCGGGGGCATCTGCGCGCTGCCCGGGCGGTGCAGGTCGATCACCTCGTCGGCAGCCTCCACCGGCGGCGCGGCTTCGATCACCGGCGCGACGGGCAGCGGCGCCTCGGCCAGCGGCAGCGGGACAGCGGCGCGGGTGACGCGGTGGGCATCGCGCACCTGCTCTTCGAGCACCGCGGCCTCGAACTCGTCGAGGCTGACGCTGCTGACGGGCTCGGCGACCGGCTCCGATGCAGGCGCCGGCACGGCGGCCAGGGCCGGGGCGGCCGGCGCGGGGACCGGCGCCTCGACCTCGAAATCGTCGAATGTGGCCTCCTGCAGCAGCGCGTCCAGGTAGGACTGCAGCGCGAGCTGGGGGCGTGTGGCGGTAGCGGAGCGGCTCATGCAGAAAATCCGCGCAAAGGGTTCACCCAGTCTATCGGCTGGACCGGGCCCGGACTTGAAGGCAGCCGTCGGAAAAACATCGCTCAGGCCACCTGGCTCGCCGGCACCTGGCCGAGCAGGTGCTTGAGCAGCGCGCGGTAGGCGATCACCCCGCGGCTGTTGGCGTCGTGGCGCGACGGCACCACGCCGTGGCGGCTGGCGTCGCGCAGGCGGGTGTCGATCGGGATGAACGCCGGCCAGAGGGTCTCCGGGTAGGTGTCGCGCAGCATGCGCAGGGCGCCGATGGAGGCCTGGGTGCGGCGGTCGAACAGCGTCGGCACTATGCTGAAGGGCAGCGCCTGGCGCCGCGAGCGGTTGACCATGTTGAGGGTGTTGACCATGCGCTCCAGGCCCTTCAGGGCGAGGAACTCGGTCTGCACCGGGATCACCAGGTGCTGGCTGGCGGCCATGGCGTTGACCATCAGCACGCCCAGCAGCGGCGGGCTGTCGATGATGGCGTGGTCGAAGTCCTGCCACAGCTGCGCCAGGGCCTTGGAGATCACCAGGCCCAGGCCGTTCTGCCCGGGCGACTGGCGTTCCAGGGTGGCCAGGGCGGTGCTCGACGGCAGCAGGGCGATCTTCTCGTGGCTGGTGGGCAGCAGCAGTTGCCGCGGCAGGCCCTCGGGCACCGCGCCCTGGTGCTGGAACAGGTCGAAGACGCTGTGCTCCAGGGTGTCCGGATCGTGCCCGAAGTAGCTGGTCATGGAGCCGTGGGGGTCGAGGTCGACCACCACCACGCGCTTGCCGGCGTCGGCCAGCAGGCCGGCCAGGGCGATGGACGAGGTGGTCTTGCCGACGCCGCCCTTCTGGTTGGCTACCGCCCAGACTTTCATGCTGCTCTCCCCGGTCCGTATGCTCGGTTCATGTACTTCATCTTTCTCAGCTTCCAGGCGCCGGCGCCGGCGGCGGGGAATTGACGCCGCCGGCCGCGGGCGCACCACTGGCAGCCACCGGTGCAGGTTGCGTGCCAGCCTGGCGCAGGGCGCCGTCGGGCTGCGCCTTGGCGCTGCCCACTCCGCTCACGCTGCGGCGCACTTCCAGGTTGCGGGAGATCACCAGCACCACCCGGCGGTTGCGCGCGCGGCCCTCGGCGCTGGCGTTGTCCGCCACCGGCTGGAACTCGCCGTAGCCCACCGCGGCCAGGCGCGAGGGGGCGACGCCGTCCTGGGCCAGCAGGCGGACTATGCTCGCTGCCCGCGCCGTGGACAACTCCCAGTTGGTGGGATACTGGGCGTTGTGAATGGGCACGTTGTCGGTGAAGCCCTCGACGTGGATGGGGTTCTGGTAGGGCGCCAGAATCCTGGCGACCTTCTCGACGATGCCGAAGGCGGCGTCCGCCGGCATGGCGTCGCCGCTGGGGAACAGCAGGCTGGAGTTGAGGGTGATCTCGATCCACAGTTCGTTGCCGCGCACGCTCAGCTGGTCGCTGCCGATCAGGTCGCCGAACTGTTCGCGCACGGCGTCGGCGATCTGCGTCAGCGGGTCGCCATCGACGTTGTCGTCGCCGCCCTGCTGCATGGCGTCGTTGGGCTGCTGGGTGGTGTGCGGGCGGTCGTCGCCCACCGGGATCGGGCGGATCGAGCGGTCCGGCTGGTTGAACACGCCGGTCAGCGTCTCGGAGAGGATCTTGTACTTGCCCTCGTTGATCGAGGAGATGGAGTACATGACCACGAAGAAGGCGAACAGCAGGGTGATGAAGTCCGCGTAGGACACCAGCCAGCGCTCGTGATTCTCATGCTCCTCGCGGGGCGGTCGACGGGCCATGGCGCAGCGCCCCTCAGCCGACGAAGCCTTGCAGCTTCAGTTCGATGGAGCGCGGGTTCTCGCCTTCGGCGATGGACAGCAGGCCTTCCATCAGCATCTCGCGGTAGCTGGACTGGCGCAGCACCAGGCTCTTGAGCTTGTTGCCCACCGGCAGCAGCAGCAGGTTGGCCATGCCCACGCCGTAGATGGTGGCGACGAAGGCCACGGCGATGCCGTTGCCCAGCTGGCTGGGGTCGGCCAGGTTGCCCATCACGTGGATCAGGCCCATGACCGCGCCGATGATGCCGATGGTCGGCGCATAGCCGCCCATGGCCTCGAACACCTTGGCGGCCTGCAGGTCGCGGCCTTCCTGGTTGAACAGGTCGACTTCGAGGATGCTGCGGATGGCCTCCGGCTCCACGCCGTCCACCAGCAGTTGCAGGCCCTTGCGGGCGTAGGGGTCGGGCTCGGCGTCGGCGATGGTCTCCAGGCCCAGCAGGCCTTCCTTGCGCGCGGTCATGCTCCAGCCCACCACGCGGTTGATGCCGCCGGCCAGGTCGACCTTCGGTGGCAGCACTATCCAGCGCAGCAGGCTCAGGGCACGCTTGAGCACCAGCACCGGGGTCTGCACCAGGGCCGCGGCCAGGGTGCCGCCGACCACGATGAGCGCCGCCGGGCCGTTGGCCAGGGCGCCGATGTGCCCGCCCTCGAGGAAGTTGCCGCCGATGATGGCGACCAGCGCGAGGATCAGGCCGACCAGGCTCAGCACATCCATCAGCCACAGGCCTCGGAAAGGTGCCGACCGATGTCGTCGAGGCTGTACACGGCGTCGGCCAGGCCGGCCTTGGCGATGGCCATGGGCATGCCGTAGATCACGCAGCTGGCCTCGTCCTGGGCCCACACCTGGCTGCCGCTCTGCTTGAGCATCCGCGCGCCCTCGCGGCCGTCGGCGCCCATGCCGGTGAGCACCACCGCCAGGACCTTGTCGCCGTAGGCCTTGGACGCCGAGCCGAAGGTGACGTCGACGCAGGGCTTGTAGTTCAGGCGCTCGTCGCCGGGGAGGATGCGCACCACCCCGCGCGAGTCGATCATCATCTGCTTGCCGCCGGGCGCCAGCAGGGCCAGGCCGGGGCGCAGGTGGTCGCCGTCCTCGGCTTCCTTGACGCTGATCTTGCAGAGCTTGTCCAGGCGCTCGGCGAAGGCCTTGGTGAAGGCCGCCGGCATGTGCTGGATGAGCACCAGCGGCGCGGGGAAGTTGGCCGGCAGTTGGGTCAGCACCCGCTGCAAGGCTACCGGCCCACCGGTGGAAGTACCGATGGCGACCAGCCGGTAGGGCTTACGCTTTGGCGCGGCGGAGGCCGCCGGGGCCGAGGCAGGCGCCGGCTGTGTGGAGGCGCGCGGCGCGCTGCTGGCCGGCGCCGGGGCGCTGGCGCTGCTGCTCGGCGCGCTCAGGACCGAGGCATAGCGGCGGTTGGCGCGGGCGATGCTGTGGACCTTCTCGCAGAGCAGTTGGCGCACCTTCTCGGGGGTGCGCGAGATGTCCTCGAAGTTCTTCGGCAGGTAGTCCACCGCGCCGGCGTCCAGGGCGTCGAGGGTGACGCGGGCGCCTTCGTGGGTCAGCGAGGAGAACATCAGGACCGGCGTCGGGCAGCGCTGCATGATGTTGCGCACCGCGGTGATGCCGTCCATCAGCGGCATCTCGTAGTCCATGGTGATGACGTCGGGCTTGAGCGCCAGCGCCTGCTCGATCGCCTCGCGGCCGTTGGTGGCCGTGCCGACCACCTGGATCTGCGGGTCGGCGGAAAGAATCTCCGAGACGCGGCGGCGGAAGAATCCCGAATCGTCCACTACCAGGACTTTGACAGCCATAAACACTCCTGATTAAAGCCTTGCGGGCGCGCGGGCGTCCCCGCGCGCCGGATCAGATACGCCGCGCGTAGCGCTTGAGCATGCTCGGCACATCGAGGATCAACGCGATGCGCCCGTCGCCGGTGATGGTCGCCCCGGCCATGCCCGGGGTGCCCTGGAGCATCTTGCCCAGGGGCTTGATCACCACTTCTTCCTGGCCCACCAGTTGGTCGACCACGAAGCCGATGCGCTGGGTGCCCACCGAGATGATCACCACGTGGCCCTCGCTGGATTCGTCGCACTCGGCGCCCGGCACCAGCCAGCGCTTGAGGTAGAACAGCGGCAGGGCCTTGTCGCGGACGATCACCACCTCCTGGCCGTCGACCACGTTGGTGCGCGACAGGTCGAGGTGGAAGATCTCGTTGACGTTGACCAGCGGGAAGGCGAAGGCCTGGTCGCCCAGCATCACCATCAGCGTCGGCATGATCGCCAGGGTCAGCGGCACCTTGATGACGATCTTCGAGCCCTGGCCCTTGGCCGAGTAGATGTTGATGATGCCGTTGAGCTGGGAAATCTTGGTCTTCACCACGTCCATGCCGACGCCGCGGCCGGACACGTCGGAAATCTCGGTCTTGGTCGAGAAGCCCGGGGCGAAGATCAGGTTGTAGCAGTCGGACTCGCTCAGGCGCTCGGCGGCGTCCTTGTCCAGCAGGCCCTTCTCCACCGCCTTGGCGCGGAGGATGTCCGGGTCCATGCCCTTGCCGTCGTCGGAGATCGACAGCAGGATGTGGTCGCCCTCCTGCTCGGCGGACAGCACCACCCGGCCGCCACGCGCCTTGCCGGCGGCCTCGCGCTCCTCGGGCGACTCGATGCCGTGGTCCACGGCGTTGCGCACCAGGTGCACCAGCGGGTCGGCCAGGGCCTCGACCAGGTTCTTGTCCAGGTCGGTTTCCTCGCCCACAAGCTCCAGGTTGATCTCTTTCTTCAGGTTGCGCGCCAGGTCGCGCACCAGCCGCGGGAAGCGTCCGAAGACCTTCTTGATCGGCTGCATGCGCGTCTTCATCACCGACATCTGCAGGTCGGCGGTGACCACGTCGAGGTTGGCCACGGCCTTGGCCATGGCTTCGTCGCCGCTGTTGCTGCCCAGGCGCACCAGGCGGTTACGCACCAGCACCAGCTCGCCGACCATGTTCATGATCTCGTCCAGCCGCGCGGTGTCCACGCGCACCGTGGTTTCCGCCTCGCTGGCGCTCTTTTCATGGGCCGGCGCGGGAGCTGCAGCCTGGCGCGGGCTCTCCGCGGGCTTGGCGGCCGGCTTGGGCGCGGGCTTGGGTTTGGCTACGGCGGCCGACTCGGCAGCCTTGGCCGGCGCGGGGGCGGCTTGCGGGGCCGGCGCGGCAGCGGCGTCGGCACTGAACTTGCCTTTGCCGTGCAGTTGGTCCAGCAGCGCCTCGAATTCGTCGTCGGTGATGTTGTCGCCGCCAGCGGCGGGCGCCTCGGCTTCGGCCGGCGCAGCGGAGGCGACCGGCGCGGCGGGTTCTTCCGCCGCACCGCCGAACTTGCCCTTGCCGTGCAGCTGGTCGAGCAGCGCTTCGAACTCGTCGTCAGTGATCTCGTCGCCAGCGGCCGGCGCTTCGGCCGGAGCGGGCGCGGCGGCGGCCGGCTCTTCCGGCTGGCTGCTGGCGCCGCTGAACTGGCCCTTGCCATGCAACTGGTCGAGCAGGGCTTCGAATTCGTCGTCGGTGATCTCGTCGCCGGCGCCGGCAGCCTCGGCCTGTGGCGCTTCAGCCTGCGGCGGCTGTTCGGCCGGCGCGGCCTGGCTGCTCGGCTGCAGGGCGTCGAGCAGCTGCTCGAACTCGGCGTCGGTGATGTCGCCATAGGCGGCCGGTTCGGCGGCGGGCTGCGGCGCGGCGGCTTCTTCCTGTTCCTGGGGCGCGGCTTCGACGGCGTCATCGTCGCCCGGCTCGGCCAGGCGCGCCAGCGCGGCGAGCAGCTCCGGGGTGGCCGGGGTCGGCTCTTCCTGGTCGCGGACCTGGGCGAACATGACGTTGACCGTGTCCAGCGCCTGCAGGACCACGTCCATCAGCTCGGAGGTGACGCGGCGCTCGCCCTTGCGCAGGATGTCGAAGACGTTCTCCGCGATGTGGCAGCACTCCACCAGGGCGTTCAGCTGGAGGAAGCCGGCGCCGCCCTTGACGGTGTGGAAACCACGGAAGATGGCATTGAGCAGGTCCATGTCGTCGGGCCGGCTTTCCAGCTCGACGAGTTGCTCGGACAGTTGCTCGAGAATCTCGCCGGCCTCCACCAGAAAGTCCTGGAGGATCTCATCATCGGCGTCGAAGCTCATTCGGTGCTCCCCACGGTGTGTTCACACACCTCAAAAACCAAGGCTGGACAACAGGTCATCGACATCGTCCTGACCGGATACGACGTCCACTCTCTTATCGGCAGCAACCTGCGGACCTTCACCCTTGGACGATCTTTCTTTTTCCACCGCCGTGCGCAGGCCCTCGTGGTCGTGCTCGATGCCGGCGTAGCGATCCACCTGCCCAGCCATCCAGACCAGCTTGACCAGGTTGCTCTCCACCTCGGTGACCAGCTTGGTGACGCGCTTGATCACCTGCCCGGTGAGGTCCTGGAAGTCCTGCGCCAGGAGGATGTCGTTCAGGTGCGCGGAGAGCTTGCGGCTGTCCTGGGCGCTGCTGTAGAGGAAGGCCTCGACGCGCTTGGCCAGCTCGCGGAAGGCCTCCGGGCCCAGCTCGCGGCGCATGAAGCGCGACCACTGTTCCTGCAGCTCCTTGGCCTCGCCCTCGATGTGGCCGACCAGCGGCGTGCACTCTTCCACCAGGTCCATGGTGCGGTTGGCCGCTTTCTCGGTCATCTGCACCACGTAGGACAGGCGGTCGGTGGCGTCGGCGATCTGCGACATTTCCTCGGCGTGGCGCGAGCGCGGGTCGATCTGGAAATTGACGATGGCGTTGTGCAGCTCGCGGGTGAGCTTGCCGACCTCCTGGTAGAGGCCGCGGTCGCGGGCTTCGTTGAGCTCCTGGATGAGCTGCACGGCCTGCTGCACTTCGCCGCGCTCCAGGCTCTCGACCAATTCGCGCGCGTGTTTCTTCAGGGTCGACTCGAAGTCGCCCCCCTTGGATTCGTTGACGAGATCCATGACGCCCTCTTGGTCGGCTTCAGCCGCCGACCCGCTCGAATATCTTCTCGATCTTCTCTTTCAGCACCTGGGCGGTGAAAGGCTTGACCACGTAGCCGTTGACCCCGGCCTGGGCCGCTTCGATGATCTGGTCGCGCTTGGCCTCGGCGGTGACCATCAGCACCGGCAGGTGCTTCAGGCGCTCGTCGGCGCGTACCGCGCGCAACAGGTCGATGCCGGTCATGCCGGGCATGTTCCAGTCGGTGACGAGGAAGTCGAAGTTGCCGCTGTGCAGCATGGGCAGCGCGGTGGTGCCGTCATCGGCTTCCGCGGTGTTGGTGAACCCCAGGTCACGCAGGAGGTTCTTGATGATGCGCCTCATCGTGGAAAAGTCGTCCACGATGAGAATTTTCATGTTCTTGTCCAAACCTGCCTCCGTCCAGTCCCGGCGCGCCGTGGCGGGCGCGCCTTGAATACCCTTGGGCGGGCGCCTTGGCGGCGCCTGCCGTGTTGCTTGTCGGTGGCGGGGTGCCCCGCCCTTTTCGCCGCCCTCATAGCAAAGGGCCAGCAGTGTCGAACCGACGGGATTCTATACGCCCCGCCGGAAAAATCCGTTACTTCCTTGCGCCCACCGGTCGCTCAGTGCGCCCGCCACTCCGAAAGCCGGGCCCGCAGGCGCGCGGCGCACTGGCTGTGCAACTGGCTGACGCGCGACTCGCTGACCCCCAGCACCTCGCCGATTTCCTTGAGGTTGAGCTCCTCGTCGTAGTACAGCGCCAGCACCAGGCGCTCGCGTTCGGGCAGCTTGGTGATGGCGTCGGCCAGCGCCTGCTGGAAACGCTCGTCCTCCAGGCCGTGGGAGGGCTCGTTGTCCAGGTGCGTGGTGTCTTCCGCCGGGCCCTGGGCGCCTTCCTGCAGCAGGTCGTCGAAGCTGTACAGGCGGCTGCCCTGGGTGTCGCTCAGGATCGCGTAGTAATCGTCGAGACTCATATTGAGTTCGGCAGCGACCTCCTGATCTTTAGCATCGCGTCCGGTCCGCGCCTCGATGGTGCGGATGGCGTCACTCACCATGCGGGTGTTGCGGTGCACCGAACGCGGCGCCCAGTCGCCCTTGCGCACCTCGTCGAGCATGGCCCCGCGGATGCGGATGCCGGCATACGTCTCGAAGCTGGCGCCCTTGCCCTGGTCGTACTTCTTCGCCGCTTCGAGCAGGCCGATCATTCCGGCCTGCATCAGGTCTTCCACCTGCACGCTGGCCGGCAGCCGGCCCAGCAGGTGGTAGGCGATCCGCTTGACCAGCGGCGCATAGCGCTGGATCAGCTCTTCCTGGGCATTGCGCGCCTGCGTCTTGCTGTACATAAGCGCTCCGGAGCCGCTCATCATACGGTCGAACCCGTGGTGGGATGCTGCACCAGGCGTTCGACGAAGAACTCCAGGTGCCCGCGCGGGTTGGCCGGCAGCGGCCAGCTGTCGACTTTCTGGGCGATGGCGCGGAAGGCCAGCGAGGCCTTGCTGCGCGGGAAGGCTTCATAGACCGAGCGCTGCTTCTGCACGGCCTTGCGCACCGACTCGTCGTAGGGGATGGCGCCGACGTACTGCAGCGCCACGTCGAGGAAGCGGTCGGTGACCTTGGTCAGCTTGGCGAACAGGTTGCGCCCTTCCTGCGGGCTGTGTGCCATGTTCGCCAGCACGCGGAAGCGCGTCATGCCATAGTCGCGGTTGAGCAGCTTGATCAGCGCATAGGCATCGGTGATCGAGGTCGGTTCGTCGCAGACGACCAGCAGCACTTCCTGGGCCGCGCGGACGAAGCTGACCACCGAATCGCCGATGCCGGCGGCAGTGTCCACCAGCAGCACGTCGATGTTCTCGCTGATGTCGCTGAAGGCCTGGATCAGCCCGGCGTGCTGCATGGGCGAGAGCTGCACCATGCTCTGCGTGCC
Organism: Pseudomonas citronellolis; assembly: GCF_001586155.1. Lineage (NCBI taxonomy): Bacteria > Pseudomonadati > Pseudomonadota > Gammaproteobacteria > Pseudomonadales > Pseudomonadaceae > Pseudomonas > Pseudomonas citronellolis. The sequence continues at coordinate 1,946,750 of NZ_CP014158.1, read as the reverse complement.
CGAGGCCGCCGGGACGATGCGGATGCCGCCGGGGCCCTGGAGGATCACGTCACGCAGGTCGCATTCGCCTTCGATGACGTCGGCCAGGGTGCGCTTGGGCGAAAGCCCCAGCAGCACGTCGACGTTGGCCAGGCCGAGGTCGGCGTCCAGCAGCATGACGCGGCGGCCGAGGTCGGCCAGCGCCATCGCCAGGTTCACCGAGACGTTGGTCTTGCCGACGCCACCCTTGCCACCGGTGACCGCGATTACCTGAACGGGATGCATACCCATAGTCTTACCTTGTCTCTTCATCGTCCCCGGCGCGTCTGGCGCCTGGGTCTGCCGGTCGCGGTGCTCTCCCGCCACCAGCGCTTACGGATCTGCTCGAGCATCCGTATCCGCCTGGCGCCCCGCGTGCGGGGGCGCCCCTGGAATCCGTCAGCCGACGTGTCGCGCCGGCTGCTGGTAGAGGCCGGCGAACATGCCGGCCATGGTGTCTTCGCACGGCTCCTCCGGAGCCTGCAGGCTGACCGCGCGGCTGACCAGCTGGTGCGCGCGCGCCACCTGCAGATCATCCGGAATTCGCGGCCCGTCCGCCAGATAGGCAACCGGCAAGCGTTGTGCTATCGCCAGCGCCAGGGCCTCGCCCAGGCTGCCCGCCTCGTCCAGCTTGGTCAGTATGCAGCCGGCCAGGCCGCAGCTGCGATAGGCGTGCAAGGCGGCCTTGAGCACCTGGCTCTGGCTGGTCGCGGCCAGCACCAGGTAATTCTTCACGTTCAGGCTCTGCGCCGCCAGGGCTTCCAGCTGCATGCGCAGCGCCGGGTCGCTGGCCGGCAGGCCGGCGGTGTCGATCAGCACCAGGCGCTTGCCCGCCAGCGGCGCCATGGCCTGCAGCAGCGACTGGCCGGGGTCGACCAGGGTCACCGGCACGTTGAGGATGCGGCCCAGGGACTTGATCTGCTCCTGGGCGCCCAGGCGGAAGCTGTCCATGCTGACCAGCGCCAGGTTGTGCGCACCGTACTTGAGGACGTAGCGCGCCGCCAGCTTGGCCAGGGTGGTGGTCTTGCCCATGCCGGCCGGGCCGACCAGGGCGATCACCCCGCCCTGCTCCAGCAGGTCTTCGTCGGGGGTGCGGATGGCGCGCGCCAGGTGGGCCAGGAGCATGCGCCAGGCCTGCTTGGGCTCGGCGATGGAGGCCACGCGTTCGAGCAGCTGGCGGCTCAGGTCCGCCGGCAGGCCCATGCGCTGCAGGCGGCGCCACAGGCCGGCCTGCTTCGGGCGCCGGTGCTGCAGCTGGCTCCAGGCGATGGAGCCCAGCTGCACTTCGAGCAGCTCGCGCAGGCCGTTGAGTTCGAAGCGCATGGCGTCCAGCGCCTGCTGGCTGACGGCGGCCGGCGCGGCGGCGGGCGCCGGGGCGGCCATGGCCTCGGCCAGGCTCGGGCGCCTGGCCGGCTCGGCGCCGTACAATTGACGGTCCTTGCGCGCGGTGGCGGCGGCGCGCACCGGGCTGTCCAGCTCGGCGCGGGCCTGGGCGATGCGCGCCTGGGTCTGGCGCAGCTCGGCCTCCAGCGCCGGGTTCGGCTTGCTGGCCGCTGCCGGCGGTTGATAGTCCAGCGCCGCGGTCAGCTCGACACCGCCGGCGACCCGGCGGTTGCCGATGATGGCGGCATCCGCGCCCAGCTCGTCACGGACCAGTTTCATGGCCTGACGCATATCGGCGGCGAAGAAGCGTTTAACCTGCATGGCGCTGTCCTTCAGTTCTGTCCAACGGTGGCGACGATGGTGACTTGCTTGTTATCCGGAATTTCCTGGTAGGCCAGCACGCTCATGCTCGGCACCGCCATCCGCGCGAAACGCGACATCATCGCGCGGATCGGCCCGGCCACCAGCAGGATCGCCGGCTTGCCGAGCATTTCCTGGCGCTGCGCGGTCTCGACCAGCGAGCGTTGCAGTTTTTCCGCCATGCCCGGCTCCAGCAGAATGCCGTCTTCCGAACCTTGCCCGGCCTTCTGCATACTGTTCAGCAAGATCTGTTCCAACCTGGGCTCCAGGGTGATCACGGGCAGCTCCGGCTCTAGTCCCACAATGCCTTGGACGATTGCGCGGCTCAGCGCCACGCGTACCGCTGCCACCATGGCGGCGGGATCTTGACTCTTGGCGGCAACGTTGGCGATGGCCTCGGCAATGGTGCGGATGTCGCGCACCGGCACCTGCTCCTGCAGCAGGTTCTGCAGGACCTTGAGCAGGGTGGACAGGGAAATCAGCCCCGGAACCAGTTCTTCCGCCAGCTTCGGCGAGGTCTTGGCCAGCAGTTGCAGCAGTTGCTGGACTTCCTCGTGGCCGAGCAGCTCGTGGGCGTGCTTGTGCAGCACCTGGTTGAGGTGGGTGGCGACCACGGTGCTGGCGTCCACCACGGTGTAGCCCAGGGATTGCGCCTGGTCGCGCTGGCCGGGCTCGATCCACACCGCTTCCAGGCCGAAGGCCGGGTCCTTGCCGGCGATGCCGTTGAGGGTGCCGAACACCTGGCCGGGGTTGATCGCCAGCTCGCGGTCCGGGTAGATCTCCGCTTCCGCCACGCTGACGCCCATGAGCGTCAAACGATAGGCGTTGGGCAGCAGGTCGAGGTTGTCGCGGATGTGCACCGAGGGCATCAGGAAGCCCATGTCCTGGGACAGCTTCTTGCGCACGCCCTTGATCCGCGCCAGCAGCTGGCCGCCCTGGTTGCGGTCCACCAGCGGGATCAGCCGGTAGCCGACCTCCAGGCCGACCATGTCCACCGGGGTGACGTCGTCCCAGCCCAGCTCCTTGGTTTCCTGGCTGCGCTGGGCCGGCAGCAGCTCCTGCTGGCGCTGGGCTTCCTGGACCTCGGCCTGGGCCGCCTTGCGCTGGCGCTGGACGATCATCCAGGCGCCGCCGGCGGCTACGGCGCCGAGGCCGATGAAGGACACGTGCGGCATGCCCGGGACCAGGCCCATGGCGATGAGGATGGCGGCGGAGATGGCCAGCGCCTTGGGCGAGGCGAACATCTGCCGGTTGACCTGCTGGCCCATGTCCTCGGAGGAAGACACGCGGGTCACCATGATCGCCGCGGCGGTGGACAGCAGCAGCGACGGCAGCTGCGCCACCAGGCCGTCGCCGATGGTCAGCAGGGCGTAGACCTTGCCGGCGTCGCCGAACGACATGGAGTGCTGGATCACGCCGATGGCGACGCCGCCGATCAGGTTGATGAAGAGGATCAGCAGGCCGGCGACGGCGTCGCCGCGGACGAATTTCGAGGCACCGTCCATGGAGCCGTAGAAGTCGGCTTCCTGGGCCACCTCGGCGCGGCGCTTCTTGGCCTCGGCCTGCTCGATGAGGCCGGCGTTGAGGTCGGCGTCGATGGCCATCTGCTTGCCGGGCATGGCGTCGAGGGTGAAACGCGCGCTCACCTCGGAGATCCGCCCGGCGCCCTTGGTGACCACCACGAAGTTGATGATCATGAGGATGGCGAAGACCACGATGCCGACCACGTAGTTGCCACCAATCACCACTTCGCCGAAGGCCTGGATCACCTTGCCGGCGGCGGCGTGGCCATCGTGGCCGTGGAGCAGCACCACGCGGGTGGAGGCGACGTTCAGCGCCAGGCGCAGCAGGGTGGCGACCAGCAGGATGGTCGGGAACACGGCGAAGTCCAGCGGGCGCAGGGCGTACACGCAGACCAGCAGGACGACGATGGACAGGGCGATGTTGAAGGTGAAGAGCACGTCCAGCAGGAACGGCGGGATCGGCAGGGTCATCATGCCCAGCATCGCCAGCAGCAGCAGCGGCACGCCCAGGTTGCCACGGCCCAGGCCGGCCAGGTTGCTGCGCACTGTTCCGATCAATTGCGTACGATCCACCCCGAACTCCCCTACCCTGCTACAACGAATTTTTGACGCCGAAAGTGGCGCCGACAGGGTATTTGCAGGAAGTGTTCCAACTTTGCCGGAGCCAGGTGTGGCGCGGATTTCCGACGAAGCCGGGGGGCGGCCAAGGCCAACGGCGGATAACCGCGAACGGTTATTCGCCCTACGCTGGGAGTGGCGACGTAGCCAGGAGTATCAGGATGGCTGCGGATTTTCCGGCCGCTCAGGACAGCCCCCTCTCCCGCTTGCGGGAGAGGGTTGGGGAGAGGGCGCTCTAAAGCCCAGCACCTAAAGTCCCCTGCAAACCCCGTTCGCGAGCAAGCTCGCGCCTACGAAAAGCACCTCAGCAGCGCTTCCTTGTAGGAGCGCGCCCTGCGCGCGATTCGCGGGCAGGGCCCGCTCCTACACGTCCGGATATTTCCCGTCCGCGGCTCCGCCCGCCGTCGCCCCGGCAAGCAAAAAAACCGCGGCCGGAGCCGCGGTTTTCTGGGTCACGCCAGGATCAGTGGACCAGGATCGAGGCCTTCTTCGCCCGGACCTTCTCCGGGTTGATCAGGAAGCGGGCCAGGGCCGGCAGCAGCCAGAGCGCGCCGAACATGTTCCACAGCAGCATGAAGGTCAGCATCAGGCCCATGTCGGCCTGGAACTTGATCGCCGAGAAGATCCAGGTGGCCACGCCGATGGCCAGGCACAGGCCGGTGAACAGCACGGCCTTGCCGGTGGACTTCAGCGTCTCGTAGTAGGCCTCCTGCAGCGACAGGCCCTGGCGCAGGAAGGTCTCCAGGCGGGTGTAGATATAAATCCCGTAGTCCACCCCGATGCCCACGCCCAGCGCGATCACCGGCAGCGTCGCCACCTTCACGCCGATGCCGAGGGTGGCCATCAGCGCGTTGCCCAGCACCGAGGTGAGGATCAGCGGCAGGACGATGCAGAGGGTCGCGGTGAAGGAGCGGAAGGTGATCATGCACATGACCGCCACGCAGATGTACACCAGCACCAGGATGATCAGCTCGGACTGCTTGATCACCTCGTTGGTGGCCGCCTCGATGCCGGCGTTGCCCGCGGCGAGCTTGAACTTCAGGTCATCCTTCTCGTGGTCCTTGGCGAACTCCTGCACGGCGTGCACGGCGCGGTCGAGGGTCTCGGCCTTGTGGTCGTTGAGGAATACCAGCAGCGGCGCCAGCGAGCAGGCGCTGTTGTACAGGCCGTCGGCGCGGCTGATGGAGTTGTTCAGCACGTCCTTGTTGCGCGACAGGGTTTCCCACTTCAGGTTGCCCTCGTTCATGCCCTTGATCACCTGCTTGGACACGGTGACCAGGGAGATGGCCGACTGCACGCCCTCGGTGTTCTCCAGCTTCCACGACAGCTCGTCGATGGCCTGCAGCGTCTGGTGGCTGGAGCAGCCCTCGGCCGCCGACTCGACCATCACCACCAGCACGTCGGAGCTGGTGGAGTAGTTGCGGATGATGAAGTCGTTGTCCTGGTTGTAGCGCGAGTCCGGGCGCAGTTCCGGCGCGCCCTGGTCGAGGTCGCCGATCTTCAGATGGTGGCCCTGCCAGAGGCCGCCGGCGAACATCACCAGGGCGATCAGGATGGAGATGGGCGCCACCTTGGCGCTGGCGAAGTTGGACAGCAGGCGCCAGAACGGGTGCTCGCGCACGGCGTCCTTCTTGCTGCGCTCCACGGCGCGCTTGCTGATGCCGATGTAGGAGATCGCCACCGGCAGCAGGATCAGGTTGGTGAAGACGATCACCGCCACGCCGATGGAGGCGCCGATGGCCAGTTCGCGGATCACCCCGATATCGATCACCAGCAGGGTGATGAAGCCCACGGCGTCGGCGAGGATGGCGATCATGCCGGGCAGGAACAGTTGGCGGAAGGTGCGCCGCGCGGCCAGCAGCGGGGTTTCCGCGTCACTGGACTGCAGGGCGATGCCGTTGATCTTCTGCACCCCGTGGGAAATGCCGATGGCGAAGATCAGGAAGGGCACCAGCATCGAGTACGGGTCCAGCCCGAAGCCGATGGTGTGCAGCAGGCCGAGCTGCCAGATCACCGCCACCAGGGTGGTGGAGAGCACGGCGATGGTGGAGCGCACGCACTTGGTGAACCACAGCAGCAGCACCAGGGTGATGACGAAGCAGATGCCGAAGAAGCCCACCACCATGACCAGGCCGTCGATCAGGTCGCCGACCTTCTTGGCGAAGCCGACGATGTGGATCTTCACGTTGGGGTTCTGCGCCTGGTACTTGTCGCGGATCTTCTCTTCCAGCTCATGGGAGAACTGGCGGTAGTCCAGCTTCAGCAGCTTGCTCTGGTCCTGGGCGTCGGGGTAGACCTCCAGCAGCGGCACGTCGACGATGCTGGACTTGAAGTTGTTGGCCACCAGGCGGCCGATCTGGCCGGACTTGAGGACGTTGTCGCGCAGCTTGTCCAGGGCCTTGGCCGAACCGTCGTAGGTCTGCGGGATGACCTCGCCGCCGGCGAAGCCCTCTTCCGTCACCTCGGTCCAGCGTACGCTGGGGCTCCACAGCGACTTCAGGCCGGAGCGGTCGACGCCGGGGATGTAGAACACCTCGTCATGGATCTGCCGCAGGGTGTCCATGTATTCCTTGGTGAAGATGTCGCCGTTCACCGCTTCCACCGAGATGCGCACGGTGTTGCCAAGGTTGGAGAGGTCGTTGATGTGGCTCAGCATGTTCTGGATGAACGGGTGCTTGAGCGGGATCATCTTCTCGAAGCTGGTGGACGGCCGCACCTGGGTCGCCTGGAAGGCGAGGAACAGGGTCGCCAGCAGGCAGAGGATGATAACGATCGGACGGTTGTTGAAGATCAGGCGTTCGAGCAGGGTCGCCTTGTCCTGGTGATGCGAGTTGACTGCGTTCATAGGGCTTCCCCGGCTCATTGTTGTTCTGTCAGCTCGGCGCCGGTCGCCGAAGCCAGGTGGATGCCGCCCTGGCCGACCAGGACCAGGTTGCCGTCGCCGGCCGCGCCGACCCCGGCCAGCGCCAGGCGGTCGGGCCGGTTGAAGATGTTGAAGGTGCGCCCGTCGTCCTTGCTCACCAGCACGCTGCCGCTGTTGCCGACCACGGCGATGCTGCCGTCGGGCAGCAGCGAGCCTTCGGCCAGGCCGAACTCCAGGGTGCCGTCACCGGCGATGGGCAGCGCCACCTGTTGCCAGGTGTCGCCGAAATCGGTGGAGCGGAACAGGTGCCCGCGCAGGCCGTAGATCAGCACGGTGCCGGGCTGGGCGGTGCCGACGGCGCCGAACAGCGAACCCTCGTAGGGGCCCTGCAGTTTCTCCCAGGTGGCGCCCCAGTCCTTGGAGCGGAACAGGCTGCCGGATTCGCCCACCACCAGCAGGCCGGAATCCTTCACCGCGGCGATGCCGTTGAGGTGGAACTGGTCTTCGTTGTCCAGGCGCTCGCTGACGTCTTCCCAGCTCTTGCCGCCGTCGTGGGTTTCCAGCATGGCGCCATAGGCACCCACGGCCAGGCCGTGGTTCTCGTCCTGGAACCACACGTCCAGCAGCGGCGCTTCGCGCTTGAGGTCTTCGAACTGGCGCGTCCAGGTGGCGCCGCCGTCTTCGCTGGCGAGGATCTGCGCGTCGTGGCCGACCGCCCAGCCCTTCTTGTCGTTGACGAAGAACACCGCGGTCAGCAGCTGGCGGGTGGGCACCTTGGCCTGGGTCCAGGTCTTGCCGTTGTCGTCGGAATAGAGGATGTGCCCGCGGTCGCCGACCGCCACCAGGCGCTTGCCGGCGTGGCTGACGCTCAGCAGCAGGCTGCTCGGGGCCTTGGCCGAGGCGATGGCGTAGCCATCGGTGTCGCTGGCCGGGGCTTCGCTCGCGCCGGCATGCAGCGGCGCGGCCGCCAGCCACAGCAGCGAGAACGCGCCGAGCAGCGAAAGCGACTTGCGCAGGGGGGACGGGGTGGCGGAAACCGAGAGCCCGGACGAACGCACGGACAGCTCGCCGGTGGCGTGCCGCAGATGCTCACGCATATAGCCTTACCTCTTTGTTTTTATTGCAGGCGGATAGGGAGTGGTCGTTATATGCCAGCCTTTACCCAGCCTGACAATTAAAGGCACGTTATCTTTTGTTAAGCGCAGCGGGAGTCATCCGAAAGGACTAGGGAAAGCTGCAGCCCAGTCGCCACGCGGCCTCCAGCGCACAGGAAAAAAGATACCGACGGTAACACTCCGGGTATTTCCGGGTACCTGGAAGCGCTCGCGGGAACACTTGGGAACTTGGCTCGGTCGGCGGGCGGATGCTTTCCCGTAGGAGCGAGCTTGCTCGCGAACGGGAGTTGCCGGCGGCTGTGTGCGTTGAGGTTAAGAGCGCCCTCTCCCCAACCCTCTCCCGCAAGCGGGAGAGGGGGCTGTCCGGAGAACCGTAGGATGGTGTTGAGCGAAGCGATACCCATCACCACCACCGCATGGGTTTCGCTGGCTCAACCCATCCTACGAAGAACGCCTCGGCGCGATTGGCGAGACAGCAAGTCCACAGGCGAAAAAAAGGTGTTACCGGCGGGGCCGATAACACCTTTTTTCCGTCAGCCGGGAGCAGCGTCAGGCGAGGCTCTTGCTGACCACCTCGTAGACGTCGCTGGACAGCTCGCCGGAGGCCAGGATGCGCTCCAGCTCGGCGCGCATCAGGGCCTGGCGCGCCGGGGCGTATTTGCGCCAGCGGGTCAGCGGCGCCAGCAGGCGCGAGGCGATCTGCGGGTTGAGCGCGTTGAGGGTGATCACCTGGTCGGCCAGGAAGCGGTAGCCCGCCCCGTCGGCGCGATGGAAGTTGACCAGGTTCTGGTTGGCGAAGGCGCCGATCAGGGCGCGGATCTTGTTCGGGTTCTTCAGGGTGAAGGCCGGGTGGCCCATCAGCGCCTGCACGCGCTCCAGGCCGCCGGGCAGGGTGCAGCCGGCCTGCACGCTGAACCACTGGTCCATCACCAGCGGGTTGTCCTTGAAATAGTCGGCGAACATTTCCAGGCCCTTGGCCTTCTCGTCGTCGTATGGCGAGTTGACCAGCACCGCCAGGGCGGTCAGGCGTTCGGTCATGTTATCGCAGGCCTCGTACTGCTCGAGGCAGGCCGCCAGCACTTCGTCGCCGCCCACCAGCATCAGGTAGGACAGCGCGATGTTCTGCAGGCTGCGCCGGGCGATGTGCTCGGCCTCGGCCAGGTACGGCGTCTTGCGCGAGGCCTCGCGGTTGGCCTGGTAACGCTGCCACAGCGGCTCGCGCAGGGCCTCGGCGATGCGCTTGCGGGCGAACTCGCGGGCGGCGTGGATGGCCTCGACGTCGGCCACTTCGCTCAGCTCCGTGAGGTAGGCCTCGCTGGGCAGCGAGAGCATCTCGGCGACCATCGCCTGGTCCAGGGCGTTGTCCTGCAGCAGGGTGTGGAAGGCAGCGATCAGGCGCTCGTCGAGCACCAGTTGCTCGCCGCGCTGGTGCTGGCCGATCAGTTCCTGGAGCACCTGCACCGACAGCTGCTGGCCGGCTTCCCAGCGGTTGAAGCCGTCCTCGTCGTACTGCATGAGGAACATCAGCTGGTCGCGGTCGTAGGGGAAGCTCAGCTTCACCGGCGCGGAGAAGCCGCGCAGCAGCGACGGCAGCGGCTTCTCGGCCAGGCCGACGAAGGTGAAGGATTGCTCGGCCTCGGTCACCTGCAGCACGCGGTTGCTGCCGTGGGCGTGTTCCTCGCCGGCCAGGCGCAGCGGCAGCGGGTTGCCCAGGTGGTCGAGCAGGCCCATTTCCACCGGGATGACGAAGGGCTGCTTGTCCTTCTGGCCCGGGGTCGGCGGGCAGCTCTGGCGGAAGGTCAGGGTGTAGCTCTGCGCCGCGGCATCGTAGCTTTCCTCCACCGCCAGGCGCGGGGTGCCGGCCTGGCTGTACCAGCGCTTGAACTGCGTCAGGTCGACGCCGTTGGCGTCTTCCATGGCCTTGACGAAGTCGTCGCAGGTCACCGCCTGGCCATCATGCCGTTCGAAGTACAGGTCGGTGCCCTTGCGGAAGCCCTCGGCGCCGAGCAGGGTGTGGATCATGCGCACCACTTCCGAGCCCTTCTCGTAGACGGTCAGGGTGTAGAAGTTGGAGATTTCGATGAAGGAGTCCGGGCGCACCGGGTGGGCCATGGGGCCGGCGTCCTCGGCGAACTGGTTGGTGCGCAGGAAGGCCACGTCCTCGACGCGCTTGACGGTGCGCGAGTTCATGTCGGCGGAGAACTCGCTGTCGCGGAACACGGTGAAGCCTTCCTTGAGCGACAGCTGGAACCAGTCGCGGCAGGTCACGCGGTTGCCCGACCAGTTGTGGAAGTACTCGTGGGCCACCACGCCCTCGACGCGCTGGTGCGCGGCGTCGGTGGCGGTCTCGGCCTTGGCCAGCACGCAGCTGGAGTTGAAGATGTTGAGCCCCTTGTTCTCCATGGCGCCCATGTTGAAGTCGTTGACCGCGACGATCATGAAGATGTCCAGGTCGTACTCGCGGCCGTAGACCTTCTCGTCCCAGCGCATGGCCTTCTTCAGGCTGTCCATGGCGTGCTGGCACTTGTCGATGTTTTCCGGCTCGACGTAGATGCGCAGGGCGACTTCGCGCTCGCTCAGGGTGGTGTAGGTGTCTTCCACCGCCCAGAGGTCACCGGCGACCAGGGCGAACAGGTAGGCCGGCTTCTTGAACGGGTCCTGCCAGGTGGCCCAGTGCCGCCCGTCCTCTTCCGAACCGCTGGCCACCGGGTTGCCGTTGGACAGCAGCACCGGGTACTTGTGCTGCTCGGCCGAGACGGTGGTGGTGAAGCTGCTCATCACGTCCGGGCGGTCGAGGTAGTAGGTGATCTTGCGGAAGCCCTCGGCCTCGCACTGGGTGCAGAACATCTTGCCGGACTTGTACAGGCCTTCCAGGGCGGTGTTCTTCTCCGGGTGGATGCGCACGGTGCTGTCGACGGTGAACTGCCTGGCGGTCGGCTGCAGCGTCAGGTGGTTCTCGTCCAGCTGGTAGTCGCCCTCTTCCAGCACGCGGTCGTCCAGGGCCACCCATTGCAGTTCCAGCTGCTGGCCGTCGAGCATCAGCGGCGGCAGGCCCTCGCCGCGCTCGGGGTTGCGGCGCATGACCAGTTGCGCGTGGACCAGGGTGTGGTCCTCGTACAGCTCGAAGGTCAGGTTGGTCTCGTCGATCAGGTACTCGGGCGCCTGGTAGTCCTTGAGGTAGATGACTTTCGGTTGATCGGTGCGCATGTGGCCCTCCGGGCAGCTTCAAGCTTCGAGCTTCAAGCCGCAAGTTCGTGGTTCGCCGGCTCAGCTTGCCGCTTGAGGCTTATAGCTGATGGCTAGCTGATAAGCTGTGTACTTACGGATATTGATGACGCCGGTGTCGAAGATCAGGTACTGGCCCTTGATGCCTTGCAGGGTACCCTCCACCACCGGCGTCTTGTCCAGATCGAAGCTGGTGATCTTGGCCAGGTAGGCCTGCACCGGGTAGCGGATCTCGATCGGCTCGATGTCGCTCACCGGCTGGATGGCCTGCAGGCCGAAGCGCTGCTGCAGCTCGCGCAGGCCCTCGGCGCAGTGGTCGAACAGCTGCTCGCGGATGGCTGCCAGGTCCAGCGGCTCGGCCTCGCCCTTGAGCAGGGCGCGCCAGTTGGTGCGGTCGGCCACCTGGCTGCGCAGCAGGTCTTCCACCAGCCCGGACTGCTGGCGCGTGGCCACCCGCAGGATCGGCAGCGCCTGGCGCGCGCCCTGGTCGATCCAGCGCGTCGGCACCTGGGTGGCGCGGGTGATGCCCACCTTCACACCCGAGGAGTTGGCCAGGTAGACCACGTGGTCGGTCATGCAGAAACGCTCGCCCCACGCAGGCTCGCGGCAGGTGCCTTCGTCGTAGTGGCACTTCTCCGGGCTGACGATGCAGCTGTCGCACTGCGCCAGCTTGGTGAAGCAGGGGTAGCAGTAGCCCTGGCTGAAGCTCTTCTTCGTCTTGCGCCCGCAATGGCAGCAGTGGATGGCGCCCAGGTATTCCAGGCGCAGCGTCCTGCCGATCAGCGGGTTGACCGCGATTTCCTCCTCGCCGAGGCGGAAGGCGTACTGCACGGGGCTTTCAAGGCGCGCCGACATCTTGCTCAGGGCGCCGCGTCCTAGCTCTTCCATCAAAGCCCGGCCATCAGTGCAGCGAATTGGACGAGAAGAGGATGTTGGGGATCGGCTCGGCGTGGGACTCGCACTCCTGCGGGCCCATGTAGCCGGTGCGCTGGTCCTCGGGCAGGTTCTGCAGCTCCCAGGCGATCATCGCCTGCAGGCACAGCTCCTTCTGCTCTTGGGTGAGCTTGCGGCCGTCCGGCCACTTGCCGATCTCCACGGCGAGCTTGAGGCTCTCGTAGATTTCCGGGGTGATGTTCTCGATGGTTTCGGCGAAGGACGACATGGGGCCGGCTCCTGCTGGGGGCAAAACCGGCATTCTACCGGGCCGGGCGGCCTGGCGCACGAACAGAGGTCAAACGGTGGCATGGACGTAGGGCGTATAACGCTCCGCGTTATACGCCGGTTGGCCGTGACCGCCGGCCTGCTCGCGGTCATGCGGGAAACCGATAACCCTGGTGCCGGTGATGAATTGGATGTTGCGGCGATGGGTATCGCTTCGCTCAACGCCATCCTACGGCGCCAAGGATCAGGCCTGGCGCCCGCGCGCCAGCATGCCGCCCAGCGCGCCGGTCAGGCAGCCGATCGCCAGCCCTCCGACGTGGGCGCCGTTGGCGATGGAGCCGAAGCCCAGCAGGTCGATGACGCCGGACAGGCACACCAGCAGCCAGATCAGCATCATCGCCACCACGCCCTTCGGCAGGCGGTAGGCCGGGGTCGGCGCCAGCAGCTGGAATATCCAGCAGTGCCCGAGCAGCCCGTAGAGCACGCCCGACAGGCCGCCGAACAGGCTCGGCCCGGAAGCCAGGTACTGCACGACGTTGGACACCAGGCCGAAGCCCAGGCTCAGGCCCAGCAGCATGACGCCGCCCTGGCGGTATTCGATGCGCCGGCCCAGTTCCCAGTACCACATGGCGTTCATCGCCAGGTGCAGCCAGCCGAAGTGGATCAGCATGGGCGTGAACAGGCGCCACCACTGCCCCGCCGCCAGGCCCTCGGCCAGCGGCTGGAACAGCACCCGGTCGCTGCCGACCAGCTGGAAGTCCTGGAAGGTGAACCAGCGCAGGGTGTCCGGGTTGCCGCCGAGCAGGGTCAGGGCGGCGACCGCGAAGGTCACCAGCAGCACCGCGGCGGTCACCTTGCTGGCCCGCACCTGGGCCAGGAAGCCCGGGCCGCGGCGCTGCGGCAAGGTACTGGAAGCCAGCTCGGGGTCGCCCTGCGGGTAGCGCCGGTAGAGGTCGCGCACCTGCTCGGCCAGGCTTTCGTCCGGCACCCAGAGCACCTGTTCGCCGGCCTCCTCGCTGACCCGGAAGGGCAGGTTCAGGCGTTGCAGCAGGCCGACGAAACCGGCGAGGTCCGCCGCCAGGGGCAGGCGCATGGCCACTACCGCGCTCACTCATCCTCTCCCGGACGCTTCACGTCCACCCAGACGAACTTGTCGCGCTGCAGGCGCGTTTCCTGGTCCAGCCGGTAGGCCACCAGCTTGCCGTACATGACCGCGCTGTAGTCCAGGCAGGCCAGGTTCGGGCGGATCGGCGCCGGCGTGCCGCGGCGCCAGTAGTGGCCGACGAACAGCAACGGCTGGTCGGCGCCGTAGCTCAGCAGGCTGGACTTCTGCTCGGCGCTCAGGCGCTCGGCGGCCACCTCGTCGGGCAGCGCGTCGGGCTGGAAGACGATGTCGCCGTAGGTCTCCGGCTCGCGGTCCTCTTCCCAGAACTTGGTGCGGAAGAACGCGCGGGTGAAGCCGTCGCTGCCGGTCAGGGTCATGCCGTTGGGCAGGCGCATGTCGGTGCCGCGCAGCAGGCGGTTGCACACCTGGTAGGCGAAGCTGCCGTGCTCGGCGGAGGACTGCAGGAAGGCCTCGTCGATGCGCCCGTCGGGGAACTGCCGGCGCAACGAATCGATCAGCTCGTTGTCCCAGCAGGCGTGGACCATGCGGAAGCGCCCGGCGTCGAGGAACAGCGGCAGGCGCCGGAACCAGCCGAGGAAGTCGCGCCAGTCGCCGGGGTGGCCCTCGAACTGGTCGAGGGTTTCCTGGATCAGCCGCGCGTGCCGCGGGGTGTGCTCACGCAGGTACTGGCGGCCGCTGCCCGGCGCTGCCGGGGTGGACCAGCCGAGCAGGTTGTACTCGTGGTTGCCCATGATGCACAGGGCCTCGCCGGCGGCGACCATGTCGTGCACCCGGTGCAGGGCCTCGCGGATGCGCGGGCCGCGGTCGACGATGTCGCCGAGGAACAGCGCCTGGCGCCGCGGGTGGCGCCAGACGCCGCCGTGCAACTGGTAGCCCAGCCGCTCCAGCAGGCGGTCGAGGGTGTGTGCGCAGCCGTGGACATCGCCGATCAGGTCGTAGCCACGGCCCGGGTCGAGTTCGCTCACTCGCTGCTCCCCAGCCGGCTGCCCCAGCCGAGCTTGGTCCGGCAGACCTCGTAGTAGTTGTGGTCGATCGGGTGGATCAGGCGCAGCTTCTGCGGCTTCTTGCTCACCGTGACCATGTCGCCCGGCGCGCAGGTGAAGTGGTTCTGCCCGTCGCAGGAGACCTGCGGGTAGATCTGCATGTTCGGCGACACCACTATCTTCAGCTCGCTGTTGCCGTCGACCACGATCGGCCGGCTCGACAGGGTGTGCGGGTACATCGGCACTATGACGATGGCGTCCAGCTTCGGATGCATGATCGGCCCGCCGGCGGACAGCGAGTAGGCGGTGGAGCCGGTGGGCGTGGCGACGATCAGGCCGTCGGCCTTCTGGCTGCAGACGAACTGGCCGTCGATGTGCAGCTCGAACTCGATCATCCGCGTCGACTTTCCGGGGTGCAGCACCACGTCGTTGAGCGCGTCGCCCTGGCCGATGGATTCGCCGTGGCGGCGCACCTGGGCGTCGAGCAGGAAGCGGCTTTCGACGATGTACTGGCCGCCGAGCACCTCGTCCACCTTGGTTTCCAGCTCGTCCGGGCGGATGTCGGTGAGGAAGCCCAGGCTGCCGCGGTTGATACCCAGCACCGGCACCTTGTGCCGGGCCAGCGCGCGCGCCGCGCCAAGCATGCTGCCGTCGCCGCCGACGACGACGACCAGGTCGCAGATCTCGCCCATGATCTTCCGCGAGCAGGTCTGCAGGCCGTGGCCGGGCAGCACTTCGGCGATGGTGTCCTCGAGGATCACGTGCAGGTGCCGCTCGGTCAGGAAGCGCTTCAGCCGGCGGATGGTTTCCAGCACCTGGGTGCTGCCGAGGCGGCCGATGATGCCGATGTTGCGAAAGGATTCCATGAGACTCCAGGCGGCGGGTGCGAGCGGGTAGTGCCCGGAATTATGGGGGAAACCCCCGAACAGCGGCAAACCCGCGCACCAGCGCGGGCGTTCGGCTAGGCTGCACGGATGAAGTCGACCGCCTACCTGCTCGCTGAGCTGCTAGCCGAACTGCGCCAACCCGCGGTACGCGACCTCGCCTGGACCCTGCTCGGCGAACCCCTGCTGGATGCCGGTGGCGCCCTGCCCCTGCGCCATCCGCTGGCGGCGAGCCGCTGGCTGGCCGAGCCGCGGCTGCTGGGCGACTGGCTGCGCGAACAGGAAAGGCACAGCGAAGCGTTGCAGGCCTGGTTGCAGAGTTCGCCGCAGCAGCGCCTGGGCCGCTACTATGAACGCCTCTGGCAGTTCGCCCTGCAGCAGGCCCCCGACCTGCGCCTGCTCGGCGCCAACCTGGCGGTGCGCGACAACGGCCACACCCTGGGCGAGCTGGACCTGCTGCTGGAGGACGACGACGGCCTGCACCACCTGGAGCTGGCCATCAAGCTCTACCTGGGCCCCAGCCGCGAAGGCCCGGAAGACTGGCTCGGCCCCGGCGCCGAAGACCGCCTGGCGAACAAGCTGCGCCACCTGCGCGAGCACCAGCTACCGCTCTCCTCCACCCCACGCGGCCGCGACCTGATCGCCGGTTTCAGCAGCGCCCCGGTGCAAGCCGCGCTCTGGCTGGGCGGCTACCTGTTCTACCCCTGGCCCGGCGAGTGCCCGGCGCCGGAGGGCGCCAACCCCGAGCACCTGAGCGGCTCCTGGCTGCACCGCAGTCACTGGCCGCTGTACCGCGCCCAGGGCACGGGGCGCTGGCAGCCGCTGCCACGCAGCGAATGGCTGGCTCCGGCGCGCAAGGCCGCCGAGCAGAGCTGGGCGCCGGAGCGCTTCGATGCCTGGCTGGAACAACTGCCGGCGGATGCCTTCCCGCAGTTGCTGGTGCGCCTGGAGGAACAACAGGGGGAATGGTGCGAGGCCGAACGGCTGTTCCTGGTCGGCGACCAGTGGCCGCGGGTGCATAACGGCTATTCCCACTGATGGCTGCCCGGAGCGGCGGGGTGGTTCCGTAGGATGGGTTGAGCGAAGCGATACCCATCGCCATGGCAGCATGGGTTTCGCAAGCTCAACCCATCCTACGAAGAGCATCTCGGCGCGGTCGGCAAGACAGTCACGCCTACAACCGTGCCCTACGTGTTCGCCGTGGAGTACGGCCTACACCTGTAAGCGGGCCCTGCCCGCGATTCCGCGCGCAGGGCGCGCGAATGACGTGGGTGGGTCGTAGGAGCGGATCTTATCCGCGACCCGCGCCGATCTATCCGTCTGGCGCGAACGAATACCCTATGACAATCGCCCCAAACGCTCTTCCATCGCCCGCCTACCCTGCAGGCCGCCGCTGTGCACGGCGACCAGGCGGCTGCCGCGGGGTATCCGCCCAGCGCTTACCTCATCATGCAGGACCAGCAGCAGCTTGCCGGTGTACAGCGGCTCCAGCGGCACGCCGGTTGCGGCCTCGAAGTCAGCCATGAAGCGCACCAGCCCGGCATCCACCTTGCCGAAGCCGCCGCGGCTAGCGTCCAGCAGGCGATAACCGCCATCGGCATGCCCCGCCTCGGCCAGCAGCCGTGGCAACATGGCTTCCACGCCATGGCCAGGCGGCACCGCCAGGGCGCCGATCAGCGGGTGCATGCTCTGCTCGCCCAGCACCAGCCCGGCCAAAGTGGTGCCAGTGCCACAGGCGGCCCAGAGCTGGTCGTAGCCGTTCCAGCCGATGCCCGGCAATTGCTCACGCAGCTGCTCCACCAACGGCGCACAACCCAGCGCGCCGGGCAAACCGCCGCCGCCCTCGTCCACCGCCAGCAGGCGCGGGTAACGTTCGCGCCAGGGCGCCCAGAAGCCTTCGGCATGGCGCTCGCGGTAGCCGGCGTAGCCGAGCCAGTGCAGTTGCATGCCCCAGGCGCGCAGGTCGCGCACCGTGGGCGTGTCCTGTTCGTTTCCGCGCAGCAGGCCGACGGTGGCGAAGCCGAAGCGCTGGCCGGCGGCGGCCAGGGCGTGCAGGTGGTTGGAATGGGCGCCGCCCAGGCTGATCAGGCCTTCCAGGCCCTGTTCGGCGGCCTGGCGCAGGTAGGGCGCCAGCTTGAACCACTTGTTGCCGGACACCCGCTCGTCGACCTGGTCCAGACGCAACAGTGCCAGCTCGACGCCAGCTTGTTCCAGCCAGTCGAGGCGCAGCTGTTGCAAGGGAGGTAGCGGGCGCCAGTCGGGGAATCGCAGGGCAGCCACCTAGCCCGCGGTCACGCCACGCAGGCCGCCGCTGGTCTTGTGCCGGGCGCAGCAGTTGCTGTCGCCGTCGACGAAGCGGCCCGGGGTATCCACGCGGTCGACCGGCAGCGCGCAGCGTTCGCCGTTGGACAGGCGGCCGTCGCAGGTCGGCTGCTGGTAGTGGGCCAGCCACTGGCAATACTGGGCTTCGGAGACGAAGCATTTGGCGGCGGCGTAGGCCATGGGGTTTTCCTGGTAGCGCGGGATGTCCTGCAGCGGAATGGTCAGGTGCCCGGCGCCGGGATGATAGACCACGAAGATCACCCCGAGCGAGGTCAGCTTCTCCAACAGCGCATCGCTCTGCGCCCGCGCCGCCTGGGCAGCCAGCTCGCGGCGCAGGGCCTCGTTGTCCTGCTGCAGCTGGCGGTCCAGTTCGTTGCGGTAGCTCAGCTCGGCATCGCGCAGCGCCAACTGTTCCTTGTACTGGGCGATCACCGCCGCGACCTTCGCATCGGCCTCGCCCTCGAACTGCGTGCGCAGCTCTTCCAGTTCCGCGCGCCCCTGCTGCTCGATGCTGCGCAGTTGCGCGGTCAGTTCCTCGCGGCCGCGCTGGAAGCCGTCCACCCGCTCATCCAGCTCGCGGCGCAGGCCGGCATTGATTTCTTCCTCGCGCTTGAGCCCCTCGCGCAGCGCGGCCAGTTCGGCCTGCAGCACCTTGACCTGTTCCTCGGCGCCCAGGCGCAGGCGCTGCAGCTCCTGCTCGTGCTGCTGGCTCAGGCTGGACAGGCGCGAGGCCTGCTGGCCGAGCAGCTCGGCGGTCTTCTGCCGATGTTCCTCCAGCATCGCCTGGGCCAGCTTCTCGGCCTGCTCCTGCGGGTCCTGCGCCGGCGTCGCGTACCACTGGTGCTCGGCGGCCACCTTCAGGCGCTGCGGCTCGACGGCGGCGGGCTCCTCCTCGACCAGCAGGCCGAGGTGGTTGCGCCGGATCGCGTCGCGCAGCATCACCAGGTGGTTGTTGCCCGTCACCAGGCTCGGGTCCCACAGGTGCATCTGGTGCCAGGACACCGGGCATTGGCTGCGGCAGGCCAGGCGGATCGGCCCGGCGCCCATGTCCGGGCCGCGCCCGGCGCGGTCGGCGAGCTGGCGCAGCGGCAGGTTCCAGCCGCGGTCGGCCTCGCCGTTCTCGTCGAAATCCAGGTAGAAGAACACCGCGGCCTTGACCTGCAGGCGCCCGTTGATCAGCACATAGGCCAGGCGCATCTGCCGGTCGGCGAACTCGTGCATCTGCACGACGTTGTCGAGCAGGGCCTCGAATTCGGGATAGAGCATCTGCTTGCAGATGCCTCGCTCATCGAAGAAGGCCACGGCCTCGACCATCTGAGGCTTTTTCTGCAGGCTCATGACGGGACCTCTGGACTGTCGCGAACAGGGTTGGGCCCGCAGAGGGGCCGGCAGCCGGGCTTCGAACGCACCGCTGCCGGGGCAAGTCTAGGGGAAATAGTGACGCAGGCGATGTGACTGGGTTGGCAGTCACTCGGCAGGCTGTAAGAAGGCGACGTACGACAGACAGAAAACTGTGACGGGCTCCGCCCTTTGCCGCCCGGACAGCGCATCCGGGCGGCAAAGGCAAGGGATCAGAGTTCGGCGGCCAGGCGCGAGCCCTGGTTGATGGCGCGCTTGGCGTCCAGCTCGGCGGCCACGTCGGCGCCGCCGATCAGGTGCACCTTCTGCCCCGCGGCGACCAGGCCGTCGTGCAGCTCGCGCAGCGGCTCCTGGCCGGCGCAGACGATCACGGTGTCCACCGGCAGCACCTGCGGCTCGCCCTCGGCGATGCGGATGTGCAGCCCGGCGTCGTCGACCTTGAGGTACTCCACGCTGTTGAGCATCTGCACCCGCTTGTTCTTCAGCCCGGTGCGGTGAATCCAGCCGGTGGTCTTGCCCAGGCCGTCGCCGACCTTGGACTTCTTGCGCTGCAACAGGAACACCTGGCGCGCCGCGGCATGCGGGTGCGGCTGGATGCCGGCGACGCCGCCGCGGGCTTCCAGGTTCTCGTCGATGCCCCACTCCTTCCAGAAGGCGTGGCGATCCAGGCTGGTGGATTCGCCGTCATGGGTGACGTACTCGGAGACGTCGAAGCCGATGCCGCCGGCGCCGATCACCGCCACCTTCTGCCCCACCGGCTTGCGCTCGAGGATGGCGTCCAGGTAGCTGATCACCTTCGGGCTGTCGATGCCGGGGATGGCCGGGGTGCGCGGGACGATGCCGGTGGCCAGGAGGATCTCGTCGAAGCCGCCCTTGGCCAGGTCGTCGACCGACACGCGAGTGTTCAGGCGCAGGTCGACGCCGGTGGTCTCCAGCTTGCGCTTGAAGTAGCGCAGGGTCTCGTAGAACTCTTCCTTGCCCGGCACGCGTTTGGCCACGTTGAACTGTCCGCCGATCTCGCCGCCGGCGTCGAACAGCGTCACTTGGTGGCCACGCTCGGCGGCCACGGTGGCGGCGGCCAGGCCGGCCGGGCCGGCGCCGACCACGGCGACCTTCTTCACGTGGGTGGTGGGGATGTAGTTCAGCTCGGTCTCGTGGCAGGCGCGCGGGTTGACCAGGCAACTGGTCAGCTTGCCGCCGAAGGTATGGTCCAGGCAGGCCTGGTTGCAGCCGATGCAGGTGTTGATCTCGTCCGCGCGGCCTTCGGCGGCCTTGTTGACGAAGTCCGGGTCGGCGAGGAACGGCCGGGCCATGGAGACCATGTCGGCGTCGCCCTCGGCCAGCACCTGCTCGGCCACTTCCGGGGTGTTGATGCGGTTGGTGGTGACCAGCGGGATGCCCACCTCGCCGCGCAGCTTGGCGGTGACCTTGGTGAAGGCCGCGCGCGGCACCTTGGTGGCGATGGTCGGGATGCGCGCCTCGTGCCAGCCGATGCCGGTGTTGATCAGGGTGGCGCCGGCCTGCTCGATGGCCTTGGCCAGCAGGACGATCTCGTCCCAGGTACTGCCGCCTTCCACCAGGTCGAGCATCGACAGGCGGTAGATGATGATGAAGTTCGGCCCCACCGCCTCGCGCACGCGGCGGACGATCTCCACCGGCAGGCGCATGCGGTTCTCGTAGCTGCCGCCCCAGCGGTCGGTGCGCTGGTTGGTGTGGGCGACCAGGAACTGGTTGATGAAGTAGCCTTCCGAACCCATGATCTCGACGCCGTCGTAGCCGGCCTGCTGGGCCAGGGCCGAGCAGGTGACGAAGTCCTGGATCTGCTTCTGGATGCCCTCCTCGTCCAGCTCGCGCGGCTTGAACGGGTTGATCGGCGCCTGGATGGCGCTGGGCGCCACGGATTTCGGGCTGTAGGCATAGCGCCCGGCGTGGAGGATCTGCATGCAGATCTTGCCGCCGGCCTCGTGCACCGCCTGGGTGACGACCTTGTGCTTCTCGGCCTCCTCGGCGGTGGTCAGCTTGGCCGCGCCGGCGTACACGCCGCCTTCCTCGTTCGGGCCGATGCCGCCGGTGACCATCAGGCCGACGCCGCCGCGGGCGCGCTCGGCGAAATAGGCGGCCATGCGTTCGAAGCCGTTGGGCTTCTCTTCCAGGCCGGTGTGCATCGAGCCCATCAGGGTGCGGTTGCGCAGGGTGGTGAAGCCCAGGTCCAGGGGCGCGAGCAGGTGCGGGTAGCGGGCGGCGGTCATGATTCCTCCACATCGGGCATGGTGCCGGGGCCTCGGACGGGCCACGGTCGGTATGGGGCAGACTCTAAGCAGCGCCCCGGGCGCGCTCAATGACCGGAAATGACAACTTACTGATCGAAGATGACAGCACCGCTTGGCAAGCCGGCGCCGCTCCCCTACCCTGACGGCCAGTCCCGGAGCCCCGCATGCGCAAGCTGACAT
Organism: Pseudomonas citronellolis; assembly: GCF_001586155.1. Classification (NCBI taxonomy): domain Bacteria; kingdom Pseudomonadati; phylum Pseudomonadota; class Gammaproteobacteria; order Pseudomonadales; family Pseudomonadaceae; genus Pseudomonas; species Pseudomonas citronellolis. The sequence goes on along the minus strand of NZ_CP014158.1, from coordinate 1,925,360 downwards.
TCCTTATCCTGGTCACCCTCTTCGCCGCCTACGCCGGCTGGGCCGAGCGCCGCCCGGTGGGCCACTACCTGTCCGACCTGCGCAGCCAGGTGGTGCTCAACCAGGGCGCGCCTTCCGAACGCGGCAACCTGCTGGGCGTGCAGCCCGAGCTCTACGCCCCCGACTACCAGAACGTCGAGCGCCTGCGCCTGAAGCTTGCGGCCTACCTGGAGAAGGCCCGCAGCGAGGGCCTGCTCGGCCCGCGCACGGTGGTGGTGTTCCCCGAGCACATTGGCACCTGGCTGGTGGCCGCCGGCGAGAAGCCCGAGGTCTACCAGGCCCGGCACCTGGCCGAGGCCATGCAGTGGATGGCCGTCAGCAACCCGGTGAAGCTGGCCCGCGGCTGGCTCATCGCCAAAGGCCGCGACCGCTTCACCGACGCCCTGTTCCGCATGAAGGCGGTGGACATGGCCCACGACTACCAGACGCTGTTCGGCGGCCTGGCCCGGCAGTTCGGCGTCACCCTGGTAGCCGGCTCCATCGTCCTGCCCAACCCCAAGGTGGAGGACGGCGTGCTGGTCACCGGCAACGGCAGCCTGTACAACGCCAGCCTGGTGTTCGGCAGCGACGGCAAGCCGCTGGGCCAGCCGCAGCGCAAGGTCTTCCCCATCGACGACGAGAAGCCCTTCATCCGCGCCGGCCACAGCGACAACCTGCAGGTGCTGGACACCCCGGCCGGGCGCCTGGGCGTGCTGATCTGCGCCGACAGCTGGTACCCGATCAACTACGCGGTGCTGGCCTCGGAAAAGGTCGAGCTGCTGGCGGTGCCCGCCTTCCTCACCGGCAACGGCCAGTGGCAGCAGCCCTGGCGCGGCTACAACGGCGCGCGCACGCCTTCCGACGTGCAGCTCAAGCCCGGTGAGCTGAGCGAAGGCCAGGCCTGGCAACAGCTGGCCCTCGGCGGGCGCCTGGCCGCCAGCGGCGCCCAGGCCGGCATCGCGGTGTTCCTCCGCGGGCAGCTGTGGGACCTGGGCAGCTCCGGCCCCGGTCTGGTGGTCGACCGAGGCGGCCAGCAGCTCGCCGAAGACGGCCCCGGCGCGCGCCTGATCAACCTCTGGCTGTGACCATGAAGCAACCGGGCATGCGGCTGGGCGACCTCTCCATAGGCTTCGTCCACGGCCTGGCCGACGCCCTGGAAGACCGCGGCGTGCCGGCGCAGCCGCTGCTGCTGCAGTACGGGCTGGACGCGGCGCGCTTCGCCGAACCCGGCGGGCGCCTGTCGATCCCGCGCTACATGCGCCTGGGCCACGCGGCCATCCAGCTCAGCGGCGACCCCGCCCTGGGCCTGCGCATGGGCCAGTTCAGCCGCATCCAGCAACTCGGCCTGCCCGGCGTCACAGCCGCCCTGGCCCCCGACCTGCGCGCCGCCAGCCGCGCGCTGATCCGCTTCGAACCGCTCTACGCGCAGAATTACCGCGGCCGCTCCAGCCTGGCCGAGGATGCCGGCGGCGCCTGGCTGAGCTTCTATTCCATCAGCCCGTACAACGCCTACAACCGCTTCGTGGTGGATTCGGTGCTGGCCGGCTGGCTCAGCTACCTGGCGCGCATCGCCGGGCAGCCGCTGCGCCCGCTCCGGGTGGAGATCGAGTACCCGGCGCCGGACTACGCGGCCCGCTACGAGGAATTCTTCGGCTGCCCGGTGGAGTTCGCCGCCGGTGCCAACCGCCTGCGCCTGGACCAGGCCAGCCTGGCCCTGGGCAACCGCGAGCACTGCCCCAGCACCTGGCGGCAGATGCAGGAAATCTGCGAGAAGGAACTGGAGCTGCGCACCCGCACGCGCACCCTGCGCGAGCGCGTGGTGCAACTGCTGGGGCCGCTGCTCAACGGCCGCGAGCCGGACCTGGAAGAGGTCGCCGCGCGCCTCAAGCTGCCGACCTGGACGCTGCGCCGCAAGCTGGCCGAGGAAGGCACGCAGTTCCGCAGCATCCTCAACGAGACGCGCCGCGATCTGGCGATGATCTACATCCGCGACACCGACCTGGCCTTCGGCGAGATCGCCTACCTGCTCGGCTTCGCCTCGGCCGAGGCCTTCCAGCGCGCCTTCAAGCGCTGGAGCGGCCAGCCGCCGGGGGAATACCGCCGCGCGCAGCGGCAGGCCGGCTGATCACATCTCGGTGGCGTCGTCCGCCGGCTCCGGCGGATCGCACTCGGCGCGGTGCTCTTCGAGCAGTTCTTCCTGGTAGTCGTCCATGGCTGCCTCCCATCGCGTTCGACAAGGTCATGGATGCAGCCTAGACGGCGTGGATGAAGCGCACATGACCGAGGACTTTTCCCGGCGCAATGAAAAAGCCCCCAGGCATGGCTGCCTGAGGGCTTGGAATATGGCGCAGCGGACGGGACTCGAACCCGCGACCCCCGGCGTGACAGGCCGGTATTCTAACCGACTGAACTACCGCTGCGCGTCGGCTGGACTTGCGTCCAAGGGTGTTACGGCCTTCCATCCTGCCTGTCGCTACGGAGCCTTGACTCTACGTGGCGGCGAGTTCGGGGTGATGAACTCCAGGAGGGGGAAGATGGCGCAGCGGACGGGACTCGAACCCGCGACCCCCGGCGTGACAGGCCGGTATTCTAACCGACTGAACTACCGCTGCGCGTAACTTGCGAGATGGTGGGTGATGACGGGATCGAACCGCCGACCCTCTGCTTGTAAGGCAGATGCTCTCCCAGCTGAGCTAATCACCCTTCGTCTCGAAGTGGGGCGCATTCTACCGGCGGCATTTCCTAAGTCAATGCCCTGATTGGATTTTTTTTGAAATTTCGCGTTTTGGGGGGAACGCGGGAAGCCAGCTGCCTTTGGGGTTGGGTGTAGCGCGCCGCTGCGAGCATCCGCTTTCCGGGTGCGTCGAGCTCAACCGCGACGCCGGGCATGAGTCTGGTGTAACGGCGGATAACCGCGAACGGTTATTCGCCCTACGCCAGGCTCGACCTTGGTAGGGCGCATAACGCCTACGGCGTTATCCGCCGTTTGACCTCGATCCCAGGCGCGCTTCGGGGACGGTCACGGAGCACTGCTTTCCGGGCGCTTCGAGCCCGACCGCGACGCCGGGCATAAGCTCTGTGAAACGGCGGATAACCGCGAACGGTTATTCGCCCTACGCCAGGCTCGACCTTGGCGTAGGGCGCATAACGCCTACGGCGTTATCCGCCGCTTGACGTCGATCCCAGGCGCGCTTCGGGGACGGTCACGGAGCACTGCTTTCCGGGCGCTTCGAGCCCGACCGCGACGCCGGGCATAAGCTCTGTGAAACGGCGGATAACCGCGAACGGTTATTCGCCCTACGCCAGTCTCGACCTTGGCGTAGGGCGCATAACGCCTAGGGCGTTATCCGCCGTTTGACCTCGATCCCAGGCGCGCTTCGGGGACGGTCACGGAGCACTGCTTTCCGGGCGCTTCGAGCCCGACCGCGACGCCGGGCATGAGTCTGGTGTAACGGCGGATAACCGCGAACGGTTATTCGCCCTACGCCAGGCTCGACCTTGGCGTAGGGCGCATAACGCCTACGGCGTTATCCGCCGTTTGACCTCGATCCCAGGCGCGCTTCGGAGACGGTCACGGAGCCCCCCCGACCTCAGTCGAGATAGATCATCTTGCGCGTCATGCCGCCGTCGACGACGAACTCCTGGCCGGTGACGAAGCCGGCGTTGTCGCCCAGCAGCCAGGCCACCAGTGCAGCGACATCTTCCACCGTGCCGACGCGGCCGACCGGGTGCTGGTCGTGGTCCAGCTCGGTGAGCGGCGCCGCCTGGCGCTCGTGGAGGTCGCGGGCGTCTATCCAGCCGGGGCTGACCGCGTTGACGCGGATTTCCGGGCCCAGGCTCATGGCCAGCGCGTGGGTCAGGGCGAGGATGCCGCCCTTGCTCGCCGCGTAGGCTTCGGAGCTGCGCTCGGACTGGTGCGCGCGGGTCGAGGCGATGTTGACGATGCTGCCCTGGTGCGCCCGCAGGTAGGGCGCGCAGTGCTTGGCCAGCAGCATCGGGCCGCTGAGGTTCACCGCCAGGGTGCGGTTCCACTCGTTGAGCGTCAGGCTCTCCAGCGACGTGACGCCCGGGCGGGCGATGGCCGCGTTGCACACCAGGGCGTCGAGGCGGCCGAACTGCCCGAGCACCTCCGCCACGGTCTGCGCCACCTGGCTTTCCTGGGCTACGTCCAGGGCGATGAACCAGGCCTTGTCGCCCAGCGCCTCGGCGACCTTGGCGCCGCGCTCGCGGTCCTGGTCGACCAGCACCACCTGCCAGCCCTCGGCGATCAGCCAGGCGCTGATCCCCAGGCCGATGCCCCGCGCCGCGCCGGTGACCAGCGCGACCTTGCCGTTGCCGATGATCGCTGCCAGGTCGCTCACAGTGCCGCCAGGCCTCGTGCCAGGTCCTTCTTGATGTCGTCGACGTCCTCCAGGCCCACCGCGACGCGGATCAGGTTGTCGCGGATGCCGGCGTTCTCGCGCTCCTGCGGCGACAGGCGGCCGTGGGAGGTGGTCGCCGGGTGGGCGATGGTGGTCTTGGTGTCACCCAGGTTGGTGGTGATGGAGATCATCCGGGTGGCGTCGATGAAGCGCCAGGCCGCGGCCTTGTCGCCCTTCACCTCGAAGCTGACCACCGCGCCGAAGCCCTTCTGCTGCTGCTTGGCCAGCTCGTGCTGCGGGTGGCTGGCCAGGCCGGCGTAGTAGACGCGCTCGATGCCCGGCTGTTGTTCCAGCCACTCGGCCACGTCCTGGGCCGCGGCACAATGCGCCTGCATGCGCACGCGCAGGGTTTCCAGGCCCTTGAGGAAGATCCAGGCGTTGAACGGGCTCAGTGTCGGGCCGGCGGTGCGCAGGAAACCGACCACGCCCTCCATCAGCTTGCGGCTGCCGGCGACCACGCCGCCCATGCTGCGGCCCTGGCCGTCGATGTACTTGGTCGCCGAGTGGATCACCACGTCCGCGCCGAGCTTCAGCGGCTGCTGCAGCGCCGGGGTGCAGAAGCAGTTGTCCACCGCCAGCAGCGCGCCGTGGGCGTGGGCGATCTCGGCCAGGGCGGCGATGTCCACCAGCTCGGCCAGGGGGTTGGACGGCGACTCGACGAACAGCAGCTTGGTGTTCGGCTTGATCGCCGCTTCCCAGGCCTTGAGGTCGCTCAGCGGCGGGTAGTCCACCTGCACGCCGAAGCGCTTGAAGTACTTCTCGAACAGGCTGATGGTCGAGCCGAACACGCTGCGCGAGACCAGCACGTGGTCGCCGGCGCTGCAGTGGGTCATCACCAGCGAGAGGATGGCCGACATACCGGTGGAGGTGGCCACCGCCTGCTCGGCGCCTTCCAGGGCGGCGATGCGCTCCTCGAAGGTGCGCACCGTCGGGTTGGTGTAGCGCGAGTAGACGTTGCCCGGCACTTCGCCGGCGAAGCGCGCGGCGGCGTCGGCGGCGCTGCGGAACACGTAGCTGGAGGTGGGGAACAGCGCTTCGCCGTGCTCCGCCTCCGGGGTGCGTTGCTGCCCGGCGCGTACCGCCAGGGTGTCGAAGGCGGCGCCTTCCAGGTCACTGTCCAGGCGACCGGCTTCCCATTCCTGTGCCATCCCCTGCTCTCCTTCAGTCGTTGTACAGATCGATGATGGCGCTGACCGCGTTGGCCTTGGCCTTGGTCGCGTCGTTGCGCGCCTGCTCGATCCGGTTCAGATAGGCTTCGTTGACGTCGCCGGTCACGTACTGGCCGTCGAAGACCGCGCAGTCGAAGTGCTCGATCTTGATCTTGCCGCCGCCGACCGCGTCGATCAGGTCCGACAGGTCCTGGTAGACCAGCCAGTCGGCGCCGAGCAGTTCGCACACCTCTTCGGTGCTGCGGTCATGGGCGATCAGTTCGTGGGCGCTCGGCATGTCGATGCCGTAGACGTTGGGGTAGCGCACGGCCGGCGCCGCGGAGCAGAAGTAGACCTTCTTCGCCCCGGCCTCGCGGGCCATCTGGATGATCTGCTTGCTGGTGGTGCCGCGGACGATGGAGTCGTCCACCAGCATCACGTTCTTGCCGCGGAATTCCAGCTCGATGGCGTTGAGCTTCTGGCGCACCGACTTCTTGCGCGCGGCCTGGCCGGGCATGATGAAGGTACGGCCGATGTAGCGGTTCTTCACGAAGCCTTCGCGGAACTTCACGCCCAGGCGGTTGGCCAGCTCCAGGGCGGAGGTGCGGCTGGTGTCGGGGATCGGGATGACCACGTCGATGTCGTGCTCCGGGCGCTCGCGGAGGATCTTCTCGGCCAGCTTCTCGCCCATGCGCAGGCGCGCCTTGTACACCGAGATGCCGTCCATCAGCGAGTCCGGGCGAGCCAGGTAGACGTGCTCGAAAATGCACGGCGAGTATTTCGGGTTGGCCGCGCACTGGCGGGTGAACAGCTTGCCTTCCTCGGTGATGTACACCGCTTCGCCCGGCGCCAGGTCGCGGATCAGGGTGAAGCCGAGGACGTCCAGGGCCACGCTTTCCGAGGCGATCATGTATTCCACGCCGTTCTCGGTGTGGCGCTGGCCGAAGACGATCGGGCGGATCGCGTTGGGGTCGCGGAAGCCGACGATGCCGTAGCCGGTGATCATCGCCACCACGGCGTAGCCGCCGACGCAGCGGGCGTGCACGCCGGCCACCGCGGCGAAGACGTCTTCCTCGGTGGGCTGCAGCTTGTTGCGCACCGCCAGCTCATGGGCGAAGACGTTGAGCAGCACTTCCGAGTCGGAGTTGGTGTTGACGTGGCGCAGGTCGGATTCGTAGATCTCCTTGGCCAGTTGCTCGACGTTGGTCAGGTTGCCGTTGTGCGCCAGGGTGATGCCGTAGGGCGAGTTGACGTAGAACGGCTGGGCCTCGGCGGAGCTGGAGCTGCCGGCGGTCGGATAGCGCACGTGGCCGATGCCGACCTTGCCCACCAGGCGCTGCATGTGGCGCTGCTGGAAGACGTCACGGACCAGGCCGTTGTCCTTGCGCAGGTAGAGCCTGTCGTCCTGACAGGTGACGATGCCGGCAGCGTCCTGGCCGCGATGCTGGAGAACGGTGAGCGCGTCATACAACGCCTGATTGACGTTCGACTTGCCCACGATACCGACGATGCCACACATGCGACGCAACCCCTAGTTGGTTTACAGGCTAAAAAATTCCGTTCCCGCCGCCCCACCCGGGCCGGCGTCGGGCGGCGCACTGCGCCACCCTGGCCCAGCCGTCACTGGCTGGGCAGCATACTCCCCATCCCGACCGGCGGTGCCAGCTGGCCACTGGCGAACCAGTGCCCGGCCAGGTTGAGGACGATGTTCTTCGACCAGTCGGCGACCAGCAGGAAGTGCGGCAGCAGCACCGACTGCTGCCACCACGGGTCCTGTTGCACCGGCGCCAGGCTCAGCAAGCCGACCAGCAGCACCACCAGCAGCACGCCGCGGGCGCCGCCGAAGGCCATGCCGAGCACGCGGTCGGTGCCGGACATGCCGGTCACCCGGACCAGTTCGCCGATGAGGAAATTGACCAGCGCCCCCAGCAGCAGGGTAACCACGAAAAGCAGCGCGCAGGCGGCGATGACGCGGCCGGAGGGCAGTTGGATGTAAGGCGCGAGACGTTCGGCCAGCGCGCCGCCGAACATCCAGGCGACCGCACCCGCGACAATCCAGGTGAGCAGGGACAGGGCTTCCTTGACGAAGCCGCGGCTCAGACTGATCAGGCTGGAAATGACGATGATGCCGATCATCGTCCAATCGACCCAGGTAAATGCCACGTTGCGGCCCAGAAACGAAAAAGGCCCCGCATTTTAGCAGAGCCCCGGGGTTTAGCGGAGCCCCCGATGCATCGGGAGCCGCTCGCCGGTTTCAGCCGCGTTCGGGCTGGAAGCGCACCACGAAGCCGTTGAGCTTCTGCTGCTTGCTCAGCTGCGCCTTCAGGCGGTCGGCCTCGGCGCGCTCGATCACCGGCCCGACGAACACCCGGTTCATGCCGTCGAAGCTGCGCACGTAGGCGTTGTAGCCCTGGCTGCGGAGGCTCTTCTGCAGTTCCTCGGCACGGGCGCGGTTGGACAGGCTGGCCAGTTGCACCGACCAGCTCACCGCCAGCTTGTCGGCGTCCAGGCGCTGGGCCGGCGCGGCGGGCGCGCTGGCCTGGGCCGGCGGCGTGGCCGGTTGCTGGGCAGGGCGCGGCGCCGGGGCGGCGGGCTGCTGGGCCGGCGTTTGCGGCAGGCTGGCGATGGGCGTGGAAGGCGCAGTGGTCGGCGCGGGACTGGGCACCGGCGCCTGAACCTGGGGCTGAGCCTCGGGGGCCTGTGGCGCTTCGGCCACCGGGGCCTGGGGTTCGGGCACCGGCGTCGGCTGCACTTCCACCGCAGGCATGGCCGGCGTCTTCGGCATCGCCGGGGCGTCGACCGTCACCTGGCGCACCTCGTCCTGGCGGCTGAACAGCATCGGCAGGAAGATCACCGCCAGCGCCAGCAACACCAGCGCACCGACGATCCGCTGCTTGAGCCCCTTATCCAGCAAAGCCATTGCCACTCCCCCGTTTCTTGACCGCTTGTCAGTCCTGGTTGCCGTCCAGCCAGCTCAGGGCATCCGCCACGCTGTAGAAGGAGCCGAACACCAGGATCTCGTCGTCCGCCGACGCCTGCGCGCACTGTGCTTCGAGCGCCGCGGCGATGTCGTCATGCACGCTGGCCTGCGCGCCACGCGCAAGCAAGGCTGCCGCCAGCTCGCCGGCCGGGCGCGAGCGCGGCGTGGGCAAGGGGGCGACCGCCCAATCCTGCACCAAGCCGAGCAAGGGTTCCAGCACCCCGTCCAGATCCTTGTCCGAAAGCAGGCCGAAAACCGCCAGGCGCCGGCCCTGCGGCGGCCGCGCGGCAAGGCGGCGGGCCAGGTAGTCGGCGGCATGGGGGTTGTGCCCGACGTCCAGCAGCAGGTGGCGCGACTGCCCCTGCCAGGTCGCCTCGCGGCGGTCCAGACGGCCGCTCACGCGGGTCCGCAGCAGGGCCGCGAGCAGGCGCTCGGGCTGCCACGGCAGGCCCAGCAGCGCATAGACCTGCAGCGCCAGGGCGGCATTCTCCATGGGCAGGTCGAGCAGGCTCAGGTGGTGCAGGCGCAGCGGAGTGCCGTCGGCGCCACGGCCGTGCCAGTGCCAGTCGTGCTCGCCGATGGCCAGGTCGAAGTCGCGGCCGCGCAGCAGCAGCGGCGTGCCCAGGGCGCGGGCCTGGTCCAGCAGCGGCTGCGGCGGCTCCAGGTCCCCGCACACGGCCGGCTTGCCGGCGCGGAAGATGCCGGCCTTCTCGAAGGCCACGCTGTCGCGGTTGTCGCCCAGCCATTCGGCATGGTCGAGGCCGATGCTGGTGACCACGGCGACGTCGGCGTCCACCAGGTTCACCGCGTCCAGCCGGCCGCCGAGGCCGACTTCCAGCACCACGGCATCCAGGCCGGCGCGCTCGAACAGCCAGAAGGCCGCCAGGGTGCCCATCTCGAAATAGGTCAGGGAGATTTCGCCGCGCGCCGCCTCGACGGCGGCGAAGGCTTCGCAGAGCGCTTCATCGCTGGCCTCGCGGCCCTCGATGAGCACGCGCTCGTTGTAGCGCAGCAGGTGCGGCGAGGCGTATACGCCGACCTTCAGGCCCTGCTCGCCGAGCAGCTCGGCGAGGAAGGCGCAGGTGGAGCCCTTGCCGTTGGTGCCGGTGACGGTCACCACGCGCGGCGCCGGGCGCCCCAGGCCGAGGCGGACGGCCACCTCGCGGGAGCGCTCCAGGCCCATGTCGATGGCCGAGGGATGCAGCTGTTCGAGGTAGCCGAGCCAGTCGGCCAGGGAACGCTGGCTCATCCTGCGAGGGCGGTGCTGGGGGTGTTGGTGAACTTGGCCAGCAGCTTGGCCAGGCGGTCGCGCATTTCCGCGCGGTGCACGATCATGTCGATGGCGCCGTGTTCGAGGAGGAACTCGCTGCGCTGGAAGCCTTCGGGCAGCTTCTCGCGCACGGTCTGCTCGATCACCCGCGGGCCGGCGAAGCCGACCAGGGCCTTGGGTTCGCCGACGATTACGTCGCCGAGCATGGCCAAGCTCGCGGAAACGCCGCCGTAGACCGGGTCGGTCAGCACGGAAATGAACGGGATGCCTTCCTCGCGCAGGCGCGCCAGGGCGGCGGAGGTCTTGGCCATCTGCATCAGCGAGATCAGCGCTTCCTGCATGCGCGCGCCGCCGGAGGCGGAGAAGCAGATCATCGGGCAGCGGTGCTCCAGGGCGTAGTTGGCGGCGCGCACGAAGCGCTCACCGACGATGGAGCCCATGGAACCGCCCATGAACGAGAACTCGAAGGCCGCGGCCACCACCGGCAGGCCCTGCAGCTTGCCGCTCATGGCGATCAGCGCGTCCTTCTCGCCGGTGTCCTTCTGCGCGGCGGCCAGGCGGTCCTTGTACTTCTTGGTATCGCGGAACTTCAGGCGATCCACCGGCTCCAGCTCGGCGCCCAGCTCCTCGCGGCCTTCCTCGTCGAGGAAGATGTCCAGGCGGGTGCGCGCGCCAATGCGCATGTGGTGGTCGCACTTGGGGCAGACCTCCAGGGTCTTTTCCAGCTCCGGCCGATACAGCACGGCGTCGCAGGACGGGCACTTGTGCCACAGGCCTTCCGGTACCGAGCTCTTCTTCGCCTCGGAACGCATGATGGAAGGGATCAGCTTGTCTACCAGCCAGTTGCTCATGCTCTGTTCTCCAATGCGGGGACAGTGCGCTCAGCGGCCCGAAGCCTTGCGCCTGCCCGTGAGCAGAAAAAATCACCATCGGCGCCGTGGCTCGGCCACGGCCCCTCGAAATCGCGGCGCGCCCTGGGCGGCGCCTTCGCCAGGCCGACACGGGGCCGGCGCTCGCGTGACAAAACGTCAACAGCTCCTAATGACGGTGGCAGACCGCCTGCCGTCACATGCACCTCACCGGGAATCCGCCTCGCGGCAGCGGCGGATGAAGGCGCGGATCTTCTCGGCGTCCTTGATTCCCTTGCTCGCCTCCACCCCGCCGCTGACGTCCACGGCATAGGGGCGCACCTGGCGGATCGCCGCGGCGACATTGTCGGCGTTCAGGCCGCCGGCCAGCACCAGCGGGCGCGGCAGGGCTTCGGGAATCAGGGACCAGTCGAAGGCCGCGCCGGTTCCACCGGGAACGCCCTCGACGTAGGTGTCCAGCAGGATGCCGGCGGCGCCGGGATAAAGCGCGGCCTGAGCGGCGATGTCGTCGCCGGCCTTCACCCGCAGCGCCTTCAGGTACGGCTTGTGGTAGCCCTCGCAGTCCGCGGCGCGCTCGTCGCCGTGGAACTGCAGCATGTCCAGCGGCACCGTATCGAGGATTTCCCCCAGCTCGCAGTGGCTGGCATTGACGAACAGGCCCACGCTGGTGACGAAGGGCGGCAGCGCCGCGACTATGGCGCGCGCCTGCTGCACGCTGACCGCGCGCGGGCTCCTGGCGTAGAACACCATGCCGATGGCGTCGGCGCCCGCCTCGGCGGCGGCCAGGGCGTCCTCGACACGGGTAATGCCACAGATTTTGATGCGAACGGCGGACAAGATGCGGCGACCTTCCTTCAAAGCAATCCGTCGATGGTAGCAAATGCCCCGGACAGCGTCAGCCGAGCGTATCGGGCAAAGATGAAAGGAAATGTGGCCCCAGGTAGCGCTGCGGCAGCTCGAAGGCTTCCGGGTATTCCACCCGCACCAGGTAGAGCCCGAAGGGGTGCGCGGTCACGCCGCCGGCGCGGCGGTCGCGCGCCGCCAGCACCTCGTCGACCCATTCCGGCTCCCGCTCGCCCGCCCCTACCGTCATCAACACCCCGGCGAAGTTGCGCACCATGTGGTGGAGGAAGGCGTTGGCGCGCACGTCCAGCACGATGAAGCGGCCATGCTCCAGCACCTGCAGGTGGTGCACCGTCTTGATCGGCGACTTGGCCTGGCACTGCACGGCGCGGAACGAGGTGAAGTCGTGGGTGCCGACCAGCTTCTGCGCCGCCGCGCGCATGCGCTCGACGTCCAGCGGCCGGTGGTTCCAGGTGACCTCCTCGGCCATGTGCGCCGGGCGGATCGGGTCGTTGTAGATGACGTAGCGGTAACGCCGCGCCACGGCCGAGAAGCGCGCATGGAAGTCCGCCGGCATGACCTTGGCCCAGGTCACGCTGATATCCGCCGGCAGGTTGGCGTTGCTGCCCATCACCCAGGCCTTCAGCGGGCGCTCGACGCGGGTGTCGAAATGCACCACCTGGCCGCTGCCGTGCACCGAGGCGTCGGTGCGCCCGGCGCACATGACGCTCACCGGCTCGGCGGCCACCTTGGACAGGGCGCGCTCCAGCGCTCCCTGAACCGACGGCACGCCGTCCTCCTGGCGCTGCCAGCCGCGGTAGCGCGCGCCCTTGTATTCGACGCCCAGGGCGATCCTGGTGACGTCAGCGGTGGCGACCTCGCCCACCGCGCTCTCGAACTCGTTCAACTGCTCAGGCCATCCCGAAAAGGCAATTCAGCTGGCTATTCTGCCTGGATTGCCGCGCCCGGGCGATGCGCCGCGACCGGCGCGGCGCCGCCAGGCGCGCAATGTCCGCGCCCTGAAACGACGATGGCAGCCCGAAGGCTGCCATCGCTTTACCTACGACCTGCTCAGGACAGGCGTTCGAGCAGCTCGCGAGCTTCCTGCTGCTGCTGGTCGCTGCCTTCGCTGATGACCTCGTCGAGGATGTCACGCGCGCCCTCGGCGTCGCCCATGTCGATGTAGGCACGGGCCAGGTCGAGCTTGGTCGCGGCCTCGTCGGCGCCGGAGAGGAAGTCGAACTCGTCGTCCATGTCGCCCTCGTCCAGCGCGGAGTCCAGCGACGGCTCGGTCTCGGGCTCCAGCGGCGCCGCCGGGCTGGCCGGCTGCTCGAGGTCGCTGGCGAGCTTGTCCAGCTCGGCGCTGACCTGGTCCAGCTGGGCCGCGAAGCTGTCGTCGGCCGGCAGCTCCTGGGGAGCCTCTTCGGGCAGCGACAGGTCGAAGTCGTCCGCCAGGCCCTCGACCGGCTTGGCCGCGGGCTCGCTCTCGGCGCCCAGGTCGAAGCTGAAGTCGTCGTCGGCGCTCGCGGCGAGCCCGGCGCCCTCCTCGCCCAGGTCGAAGAGGAAGTCCTCGTCCTTGGCCGCGGGGGCCGCCGGCTCGTCCGGCAGGTCCAGGGTGAAATCGTCCAGCGCGTCGCTGGCCGTGGGCGCCGCGGGGGCGGCCTTGGCCAGGTCGTCTTCCAGGTCGAGGTCGAAGGCGAAGTCGTCGTCCGTCTTCGCCGATTGGGCCGGCTGGGCCACCGCGGCAGACTCGTCCAGGCGCAGGTCGTCTTCGAGGTCGAAGTCTTCCAGCGACAGTTCGTCGGCCTTGGCTTGCGGCTCGGCTGCGGCGTGCGGCACCTCGTCGTCGAGCTGCAGGTCGTCCAGGCCCAGGTCGAAGGCGTCGTCCAGGTCGCCGGCGGCCTGTGCGACCGGTTCGCCGGCGGGCGCATCGCCGTCGTGGGTCAGGTCGAGGTCATCGAGGCTGAAGTGATCCAGCTCGTCGCTGCTGGCTGCGGCCGCGGCCAGGCCGCCGGCCACGGCAGCCGCCGCGACCATGCCCGGGTAGCGCGACTTCAGCTGCTCCACCTGCGGTTCGGCGCCGCCCAGTTCGCGCAGTTCGTTTTCCTGGCGGGCGAAGCCTTCGCGGTCGCCGATCTCGGCCAGGACCTCCATCAGCTTCAGGCGCAGGTCGGCGCGCTGCGGTTCGTCGTAGATGGCGCCCTGCAGCAGTTCGGCGGCCTGGTTGAAGCGGCCGTAGGCGATGTAGATGTCGGCCTCGCCCAGCGGATCGCTGGTCTGCGCGGCGACCTTTTCACCGGCGGCCGGCGCGCTTGCCGGGGCTGCGTCCTCGTCTTCCAGGCTCAGGCTGTCGAATTCGCCGGCAGCCAGTTCCAGCGGCTCGTCCGTTCCGCTCGGGCCGGCCGCGGCGGGCTCGACCTTGGCGGCCTCGGCCTGGGCCGCGCGGCGGCGCAGCAGGAGCAGCACCAGCAGCAGGACCAGCACCAGGCTGCCGCCGATGGCGGCCAGCAGCGTCGGGTTGGCCAGCAGTTCCTCGATCAGCCCCGGCTCGTTTTCGGCGGCCGGTGCAGGTGCAGCGGGCTTGGGCGCCGCCGGTTTGGGTTCGGCTGGCTTGGCGGCGGCCGGCGCGGCAGGTTGAGCGGGGGCGGCAGGCGTGGCATCGGGCTGCGGAGCCGTTGCCGGGGCGGCCGGAACTTCGGCGCCGGGCGCCGGCGGCTGGCCGGCGGGGGCGGAACCCGGCGCGGCGGGCTGCGGCGTAGTCGCCAGCTCGCCCTGCAACTTGGCCAGTTGTGCGTCCTTCAGTTCGATCAGCTTCTGCAGCTTGTCCAACTGGCTCTGCAGGTCGGTCATGCGGCTCTGCAGTTCGTCGTTCTCGCGGCGGGTGCTGTCCAGGCTTTCCTGGGTGACGGCCAGCTTGTCGGAAAGCGCCTTGCCGTTCTTCGCGCCCTTGTCGGAGCCCTTGGCCTTGCCGGCTTCGCCGGAGACCAGGCGCAGGTTGTCCTTGTTCTCGGCCTGCTCGGGCGCAGCGCCGGCATTGGCGCGGCGGGTGGCGTCGAGCTGGCGGGAGGAACCGGCCAGGCTGCGGCCTTCGCGCCAGGCGCTGCGCTGCTCGCGCACCTGCACGTCGGCCTCGCCCGCGGAGCGGCTGCGGATCTGCTCGGCATCGGGCAGGCGCAGCACCTGGCCGCTCTTCAGGCGGTTGATGTTGCCGTCGAGGAAGGCGTCGGGGTTGAGGTCCTGGATCGCCAGCATGGTCTGGTTGACGGTCACGCTGCCGTCGGGACGCGCGCGCGAGGCGATTTCCCACAGGGTGTCGCGGGAACCGGTGCGGTATTCGTTACCGTCCAGGCGGGCCTGGCGCGGCGCGCTGGCCGCGGGGGCCGGCTCCACGGCGCGGGGCGTGGCCGGGGCCACGGGCTGGCGCGCGATGGGCGCGGGCGCGGCGACCGGCGCACGCGGCGCGGCGGCGGCAGCCACCTGCGGCGAGTACAGCGGCGGGTCGAGCAGCACGGTGTATTCGCGAAGCACCCGGCCGCTGGGCCAGAGCACTTCCACGAGGAAGTTCAGGTAGGGCTCCTGCACCGGCTTGTCGGAGGTCACATGGATGACGCTCTTGCCGTTGGGCTGGACCACCGCGGTGAACTTGAGCCCGGTGAGGAAGAAGTTGCGATCGACGCCGGACTTGCTGAAGTCCTCCGGCGAAGCCAGCTTGGGAATGATCTCGCCGGCCGTCAGGTCGCGGACGTCCGTCACGTCGATATCGGCATTCAGCGGCTGGTTCAGCGCCGAGTGCAGGTGGATGTCTCCCAACCCCAGCGCATGCGCCATGCCGGTGGTCAACGCCGAAGCAGCCGCAATTGCCTGCACCAGTTTACGAAGCCGGACCATAATCTAATCCCTTGTTTTAACAGCTTTCTTCTGGATTCGAGCGTTTCGGAACAACACCTGGCGCCCGCTATGCCCGGCGTCGAAAACGCCGGGATATCCCCCCGCCAGGGCCGTCCAAGCCAGTATTGCCAAGCTAGAATGCTTCTTCAAATATTCGATAAGTATCTTTTACAGATAGTGTTTTATCAATAATGCAGCCAGGTTCGCAGCATTCAGTCCCAGGCCTTTTCGCACATTATCAGACGCAATCCACAAATTGACGTTGCAAGGGCCGGCGGCACCCTGACGCACCCGGCCGACGTGGATGGCATCCTGGCCCAGGGCATCGCCGATCACCGTCGGGTAATCGTCCTCGACCAGTTCGATGCCCTCGGCCGCCTCCAGAGCGGCCCGCACTTCCGACAAGGCTATCGGCACGGCGCTGCGCAAGTTGAGGTTCAGGGCGTCGCCGAAGAACACCGGGGCCAGCAGGCAGTCCGCCTGCACCCTGCCCTGCAGCTGCGGCAGCAGTTCGTTCAGCTCGGCATTCAGGCGCCGCTCGATGGCGCTGTAGCCCGAGGCGTCGGCCGCACCGACCAGGCCCAGCAGGTTGAAGGCGTACTGGCGGTCGACCAGGCGCGGCTCCACCGGGCGCGCGTTGAGCAGCTCGGCGGTCTGCCGGGCCAGCTCCTGCACGCCTTCGCGGCCCAGTTGCGAGGCGGACAGGCAGGCGGTCAGCGACAGTTCCTGCAGTTCGACGCAATCGCCCAGGGCGGCGACCACTTCGGCCACCTCGGCAGCCGGGGCGCAGGGTACGCGCAGCAGCGCCGGGAAGCTGAGTTCGTCCAGGCGCGCCGGGTTCAGCGCCGGCAGCACCAGGGCGCCTTCCACGCTGCCGCTCAGGTCGATCACCGTGCAACCCTGGGCCAGGGCGCGCGCGGCGTGCTCGCCGGCGACCTCGGCCGAGGTGGCGAACAGCGCCAGCTTCACCTGGGCGAAGGAGAAACCGTCCAGCTCGCGCACCCGCAGGTTGCGGCCGCGGAAGGGCACGCTCTTGCCGGCGGACTCGCCGCTGGCCAGCAGGTGCAGCTCGGCCACGGGGCAATCCAGCTCTTCCAGCAACTCGACCAGCGCTTCGCCAACCAGGCCGGTGGCCCCTACTACAGCAACGTCGACGGACATCGAAAATCCCATGGGCTAGAAGGAAACAAGACGCAGCACTTTACTGCCCCCTTCCCCGCCCAGGCAATCGCGCCCGTGGCCGTCGATCGCCGTGCGCCCTCCCCCTATCGGGCGACTTCCTGCGCGGCAACCGGCGCCGCCTGCGGCGTTGGGCTGCCCGCCACGGCGACCGGCGGCTCGGCCGGAGCACCCGCGGCCTGTTGCCGCGACTGCGCCGCCAGGCGCGCCACCAGGGTGGCGATCTGCGCATCCTTGAGTTCGATGAGCTTGTTCAGCTTGTCCAACTGGCTCTGCAGGTCGCCGATCCGGCTGGTCAGCTCCTCGCCCTGGCGGCGCGCGCTGTCCAGGTCTTCCTGTAGCAGCGCCAGGCGTTCCGCGGCGGCCTTCGCCTGGGGTTGCTTCGAGGCCTGCCCGGACTGCAGGCGCAGTTGGTCGCGCACCTCCGCCACGGCAGGCGCGGCGCCGGGCGCCGCCTTGCGGGTGGCGTCCAGTGCGCGGGGGCGTTCGCGCCAGCGGGCTTCCTGGGCCTGGAAGTGGCTCACCGCCTCGGCATGCCCCTGGGCACGGACCTGGTTGGCGTCGGGCAGGCGCAGCACGGCGCCGACCCGCGGCAGGTTGGCGTTGCCGTCGATGAAGGCCTGCGGGTTCAGCGCCTGGATCGCCCGCATGGTCTGCATCACCGAGGCATCCCCGGCCGGGCGGTGGCGGGAGGCGATGGCCCACAGGGTGTCGCCGGCGGCGATGCGGTGGCTGCCCGAAGGCGCTGACGCAGCGACGACTGGCGCCTTCACTGGCGCCGCGATGGCCGCCGACGGCGCGGCGGAAACGACCGGTGCGCTGGGCGCCTGGGCGACGGCCTGGTAGTTCGGCGGGTCGAGCAGCAGGGTGTATTCGCGCATGGCCCGCCCTTGCGGCCAGGCCACCTGCAGGACGAAATTGACGTAGGGCTCGCGCACCGGGCCGCTGGATTGCACGCGGATCACCCCGCGGCCGTTGCGCCCGACCTCCGGAGTGAAGCGCAATCCGGAAAGGAAGACGTAGTTGGGCTCCATGCCCAGCCGCTCGGCCTCCTGCTGCGGCACCAGGCTGACCTTGAGGTCCTCGGCGCCGAGATCGCCCATGCCGCGCAGCTCGATCCGCGCATCCAGCGTCTGGCCCAGCGCGGCCTGCGAAGCGATATCCCCCAGTTCCAGCGCGCTGGCGCGTGCCGGCAGGAAAGCGGCCGCGACGGCGGCGGCCAGAAATACGTGCGCGAAGCGGAACATCCCCATCCCCTGCTGTCGATGACTCCCCCGGCGGCCCCAACCCACCGGCCGGCCCGAACGGGCCGGGCAGCGAGGATAATCACAGGGCGCCGGATGCCAGTCCGCGCTCCGTCACAGAAAACGACGCCGGCGCCGGCGACTTCGCCGTTCTGTCGAGTGATCGACCTTTTCCGCCTGTACAAAGCAAGACGCCGGCACAGGGCCGGCGTCTTCGGGGAGGCTGCGATCAGCGCTCCAGCAGGATGCGCAGCATGCGCCGCAGCGGCTCGGCCGCGCCCCACAGCAGTTGGTCGCCGACGGTGAAGGCGCCGAGGTACTGCGAGCCCATGTTGAGCTTGCGCAGGCGGCCGACCGGGACGCTCAGGGTGCCGGTGACGGCGGCGGGGGTCAGCTCGCGCATGCTGGCTTCGCGCTGGTTGGGGATCAGCTTGACCCAGGGGTTGTGCTGGCTGATCAGGCCTTCGATGTCGGTCAGCGGCACGTCCTTGTTCAGCTTGATGGTCAGCGCCTGGCTGTGGCAGCGCATGGCGCCGATGCGCACGCAGATGCCATCCACCGGGATCGGGTTCTTGAAGCGGCCGAGGATCTTGTTGGTCTCGGCCTGGCCCTTCCACTCCTCGCGGCTCTGGCCGTTGGGCAGTTCCTTGTCGATCCAGGGGATCAGGCTGCCGGCCAGGGGCGCGCCGAAGTGCTCGGTGGGCAGGGCTTCGCTGCGGATGGCCTCGGCGACCTTGCGGTCGATGTCGAGGATGGCGCTGGCCGGGTTGGCCAGGTCGTCGGCCACGGCGGCGTTGATCGCGCCCATCTGCTTGATCAGCTCGCGCATGTTCTGCGCGCCGGCGCCGGAGGCGGCCTGGTAGGTCATGGCGCTCATCCACTCGACCAGGCCGGCTTCGAACAGGCCGCCCAGGGCCATCAGCATCAGGCTGACGGTACAGTTGCCGCCGATGTAGTTCTTGGCGCCGGCGTCCAGCGACTGGTCGATAACGCGGCGGTTCACCGGGTCGAGGACGATCACCGCGTCGTCCTGCATGCGCAGGCTGGAGGCGGCGTCGATCCAGTAGCCCTGCCAGCCGGCTTCACGCAGCTTGGGGAAGACTTCGTTGGTGTAGTCGCCGCCCTGGCAGGTCAGGATGACGTCGAGGGTCTTGAGTTCCTCGATGCTGTAGGCGTCCTTGAGGGTGGCGATGTCCTTGCCGATGGACGGACCTTCGCCACCGACGTTGGAGGTGGTGAAGAACACCGGCTCGATCAGGTCGAAGTCCCGCTCTTCCAGCATCCGCTGCATGAGCACCGAACCCACCATGCCACGCCAACCGATCAGACCTACACGCTTCATCGCTACTACACCTTCGAATAAGTAGTGGACCGCCGCCCCTGCCCGTTCTGTGCGGGTGCCCAGGGGCGGGCGAACCGGAGAGATTACAGATTCCGCAGCGCGGCGACTACCGCATCGCCCATTTCGCGGGTTCCGACTTTCTTGCAGCCTTCGGACCAGATGTCGCCGGTGCGCAGGCCCTGGTCGAGGACCTGGCTCACCGCCTGCTCGATGGCGTCCGCCGCGGCGCCCTGGTTGAAGCTGTAGCGCAGCATCATGGACACCGAGAGGATGGTCGCCAGCGGGTTGGCGATGCCTTTGCCGGCGATGTCCGGCGCCGAACCGTGGCACGGCTCGTACATGCCCTTGTTGCTCGCATCCAGGGACGCTGAAGGCAGCATGCCGATGGAGCCGGTGAGCATGGAAGCCTCATCCGACAGGATGTCGCCGAACATGTTGTCGGTGACCATCACGTCGAACTGCTTGGGCGCGCGCACCAGCTGCATGGCGGCGTTGTCGACATACATGTGGCTCAGCTCGACGTCCGGGTAGTCCTTGGCCACTTCTTCGACGATCTCGCGCCACAGCTGGCTGGAGGCCAGGACGTTGGCCTTGTCCACCGAGCACAGCTTGTTGCCGCGCACGCGGGCCATGTCGAAGCCGACGCGGGCGATGCGGCGGATCTCGCTCTCGCTGTACGGCAGGGTGTCGTAGGACTGGCGCTCGCCGTTTTCCAGCTCGCGGGTGCCGCGCGGGGCGCCGAAGTAGATGCCGCCGGTCAGCTCGCGGACGATGAGGATGTCCAGGCCGGCGACGATTTCCGGCTTCAGGCTGGAGGCGTCGGCCAGTTGCGGGTAGAGGATGGCCGGGCGCAGGTTGGCGAACAGGCCCAGTTGCGAACGGATCTTCAGCAGGCCGCGCTCGGGGCGGATGTCGCGCTCGATCCTGTCCCACTTCGGCCCGCCCACGGCGCCCAGCAGCACGGCATCGGCCTTGCGCGCACGCTCCAGGGTCTCGTCGGCCAGCGGCACGCCGTGCTTGTCGATGGCGGCGCCGCCGATGACGTCCTCGGTCAGCTCGAAGCCCAGCTGGAATTTGTCGTTGGCCAGCTCCAGGACCTTGATCGCCTCGGCCATGATTTCCGGGCCGATGCCGTCGCCGGGGAGAACCAGAATCTGTTTGCTCATCACTTCTTTCCTTCGGAAAAGGTTAAAGGCTGCAGGCTCTTGCTTGCCGCCTGCAGCCTGTCGCTTGCAGCCGTTACTTGTTCGCCCAGAGCACCAGCACGTCGGTGCTGAAGGAGCCCTCGGCGTCGATCTCGAAATACTCGCGCACCTCAATGCCCACGGAAAGCTGCAGGGCGCGGATGGCCTGGCGCATCACCTCCGGCGTGCGCATGCGCTCGACCCAGGAGGTGAACTCCAGGCGCAGGCGCTGGCGGCTGCACGCGGTGAGCGCCAGGCCCGCCTCGCCGACCAGGCGCGCCCACTCGGACGGCGAATAGTCGCGCACGTGGCTGGTGTCGCGCAGCACTTCCACCGCTTGCAGGTGGGTGTCGAGCAGCGGCAGCCCGGGGGCCGCCACGTCGATGAAGCAGGCCACGCCGCCCGGCTTCAGCACCCGGCGCACTTCGCGCAGGGCCTGGCCGACGTCGCGCCAGTGGTGTGCCGAGTAGCGGCTGAAGACGAAGTCGAACTCGCCATCCTCGAACGGCAGGCGCTCGGCCACGCCCTGACGCGTGCGGATGTTGTCCAGGCCGCGCTCGGCGGCGGCCGAGGCCACCACGGCGAGCATCTGCTCGGAGAGGTCGTAGGCCACCACTTCGCCGGCCAGCGGCGCGACATGGAAGCTGACGTGCCCCGCCCCGCAACCCAGGTCCAGCACGCGGGCGCCGCTGCTCGCCGACAGTCGCTCGCGCAGTTGGGCGAACTCTTCGCCCTGGGCATGCACGGCGCTGTTCAGGTAAGCGTTGGCCTGGGCGCCGAACTGGCGCTCGACCACTGCTTCGTGGCGACTCTGGGTCATGACTTTCTCCTCGCGGGGTGATGATGCGACGCCGTCAGGCGTCGCGGAACAACCAGGGCTGGCGCTGCCTGTAGCCGGCCTCGAAGTCGCGGATGGCGTCCGCGTCCTGCAGCGTCAGGCCGATGTCGTCCAGGCCGTTGAGCAGGCAGTGCTTGCGGAAGGCGTCCACCTCGAAGCTGTACTGCTTGCCGTCCGGGCGGGTCACGGTCTGCGCGGCGAGGTCGACGGTCAGTTGGTAGCCCTCGGTGGCCTCGCACTGCTGGAAGAGTTCGTCGACTTCCTCGTCCTTCAGGATGATCGGCAGCAGGCCGTTCTTGAAGCTGTTGTTGAAGAAGATGTCGGCGAAGCTCGGCGCGATCACCGTGCGGAAACCGTACTCGTCCAGCGCCCAGGGCGCGTGCTCGCGAGACGAACCGCAACCGAAGTTCTCGCGGGCCAGGAGCACGCTGGCGCCCTGGTATCGCGGGAAGTTCAGCACGAAGTCCTTGTTCACCGGGCGCTTGGAGTTGTCCTGGTTCGGCTGGCCGACGTCCAGGTAGCGCCACTCGTCGAACAGGTTGGGGCCGAAGCCGGTGCGCTTGATCGACTTGAGGAATTGCTTGGGAATGATCTGGTCGGTGTCGACGTTGGCGCGGTCGAGCGGCGCGACGAGACCGGTGTGCTGGGTAAAGGCTTTCATGTTCGGTCTCCTCAGGCCTGCATCAATTCACGGACGTCGATGAAGCGGCCGGTCACCGCGGCGGCGGCGGCCATGGCCGGGCTCACCAGGTGGGTGCGGCCACCGGCGCCCTGGCGGCCCTCGAAGTTGCGGTTGGAGGTGGACGCGCAGTGCTCGCCGCTCTCCAGGCGGTCCGGGTTCATCGCCAGGCACATGGAGCAGCCCGGTTCACGCCACTCGAAGCCGGCCTCGATGAAGATCTTGTCCAGCCCTTCCCGCTCGGCCTGCGCCTTGACCAGGCCCGAGCCCGGCACCACCAGCGCCTGCTTGACGCTGGAGGCGACCTTGCGGCCCTTGGCCACGGCGGCGGCGGCGCGCAGGTCCTCGATCCGCGAGTTGGTGCAGGAGCCGATGAACACGCGGTCCAGCTGGATGTCGGTGATCGCCTGGTTGGCGTTCAGGCCCATGTACTTGAGGGCGCGGACGATGGAGTCGCGCTTGACCGGGTCGGCCTCGACGGCCGGGTCCGGCACGTTCTGGTCGACGGCCAGGACCATTTCCGGCGAGGTGCCCCAGCTGACCTGCGGCTTGATGTCCTCGGCGCGCAGCTCGACGATGGTGTCGAAGTGGGCGTCTTCATCGGAAACCAGGTCGCTCCAGGCTTCCACGGCCTTGGCCCAGTCGGCGCCCTGCGGGGCGAACGGACGGCCCTTGACGTACTCGATGGTCTTCTCGTCCACCGCCACCATGCCCACGCGGGCGCCGGCCTCGATGGACATGTTGCAGATGGTCATGCGGCCTTCCATGGACAGGTCGCGGATGGCGCTGCCGGCGAACTCCAGGGCATGGCCGTTGCCGCCGGCGGTACCGATCTTGCCGATCACCGCGAGGACGATGTCCTTGGCGGTCACGCCGAAGGGCAGCTTGCCCTCCACGCGCACCTGCATGTTCTTCATCTTCTTGGCCACCAGGCACTGGGTGGCGAGCACGTGCTCGACCTCGGAGGTGCCGATGCCGTGGGCCAGCGCGCCGAAGGCGCCGTGGGTGGAGGTGTGCGAGTCGCCGCAGACCACGGTCATGCCCGGCAGGGTCGCGCCCTGCTCCGGGCCGACCACGTGGACGATGCCCTGGCGCACGTCGTTCATCTTGAATTCGAGGATGCCGAAGTCGTCGCAGTTCTCGTCCAGGGTCTTGACCTGGATGCGCGAGACTTCATCGGCGATGGCTTCGAGGCCGCCCTGGCGTTCGGCGCGGGTGGTCGGCACGTTGTGGTCCGGGGTGGCGATGTTGGCGTCGATGCGCCACGGCTTGCGGCCGGCCAGGCGCAGGCCTTCGAAGGCTTGCGGCGAGGTCACTTCGTGGAGGATGTGGCGGTCGATGTAGATCAGCGACGAGCCATCATCGCGGCGCTTCACCTCGTGCAGTTCCCAGAGTTTGTCGTAGAGCGTCTTGCCGGCCATCAGAGATTCCTCATCAGCGTATTTCTATGCCCCTTGGGCTTGTGGGGATGATGCTATGGTCTGTCGACGAATAACTCAAATTCATATTTTTTATTCAAAGGATTCCCAAATGGAATCCACCAGCTATAAGCTTCAAGCCACAAGCTGCAAGCGAACGCCGCAGCTTTTTTCTTGAAGCTTGCGGCTTGCCGCTTGGAGCTCCAAAAAATGGACCTGACCAGCCTCAATACCTTCCTCGCCATCGCCGAGTCCGGCAGCTTTTCCGAAGCCGGCGAGCGCCTGCACCTGACCCAGCCGGCGGTGAGCAAGCGCATCGCCGCCCTGGAGAGCCAGCTCGGCGTGCGCCTGTTCGACCGCGTCGGCCGCGAGGTGAGCCTGACCGAAGCCGGCCGCGCCCTGCTGCCGCGCGCCTACCAGATCCTCAACGTGCTGGACGACACACGCCGCGCGCTGACCAACCTCAGCGGCGAGGTCAGCGGCCGCCTGGTGCTCGCCACCAGCCACCACATCGGCCTGCACCGCCTGCCGCCGCTGCTGCGCGCCTTCACCCGGGCGCACCCGCAGGTGGCGCTGGACATCCAGTTCCTCGATTCGGAAGTGGCTTACGAGGAGATTCTCCACGGTCGCGCCGAGCTGGCGGTGATCACCCTGGCCCCGGAAACCGCCGAGCCGGTGCGCGCGGTGCCGGTGTGGGACGACCCGCTGGACTTCGTCGCCGCCCCCGAGCACCCGCTGGCCATGCAGGGCCCGGTGTTCCTCGCCGACGTGGCGAGGCACCCGGCGGTGTTCCCCGGCGGCAACACCTTCACCCATCACATCGTGCGGCGCATGTTCGAGGCCGAGGGGCTGACGCCGAACATCGGCATGAGCACCAACTATATGGAGACCATCAAGATGATGGTCTCCATCGGCCTGGCCTGGAGCGTGCTGCCGCGCACCATGCTCGACGAGACCGTCGTGCGCCTGCCGCTGCAGGACATCCAGCTCAGCCGCCAGTTGGGCTACATCCTGCACACCGAGCGCACCCTGTCCAACGCCGCGCGGGCCTTCATGGCCCTGCTCGACGCCCAGGCGGTGGCGCCCATGGCCTGCGTGGTCTGAACCGAGGCGCCCTCTTACGGGCGCTGTCTTACAGGCCGCGCCGGGATGCTCTTCGTAGGATGGGTTGAGCCTGCGATACCCATGCGGTTGCGGCGATGGGTATCGCTTCGCTCCACGCCATCCTACGAAAAGCGACGCTCCTCAACGGATGGGGCGAGCCTGCGATACCCATGCGGTTGCGGTGATGGGTATCGCTTCGCTCAACACCATCCTACGAAAAGCGACGCTCCTCAACGGATGGGGCGAGCCTGCGATACCCATGCGGTTGCGGCAAAGCCATGCTCGCTCATGCTGGGGAATGGCGTGGTGGTGGGGCGTCAGCGCTCGGACATCACCACCATCACCTGCGCCTCGTCGTCCTCGCCGTCGTTCAGGTACAGGTGGCCGACGCTGCTGTCGAAGTAGGCCGTCTCGCGCGGGCCGATGCTCACCGACTCGCCATTCTCGAACTGGATGCGCACGCGCCCGGCGATGACCAGGGCGAATTCCTGGCCCGGGTGGCGCACATAGTCGTCGAACTCGACCAGGTCGCGGGCGAAGATGCGCGCGTAGAGCGGGGTCATGGCGCGCTGCGGGAAATCGCCGGCGATCGGGTAGTACTCGTAGCCGCCGGTGTCGTAGCCGGCCACTTCGTCGACGCGGGTCTTCACCACCACCGCCTGCGCCGGCGGCACCGCGCGCGGCTGCAGCGGGCGGAACAGCTGGGCGATGTCGACCTGCAGCGCGCGGGCGGCGGCGGCCAGCTTGTCGTAGCTCACCGCGACCTGCGCCAGCTCCATCTTCGACAGTGTCGAAACCGCCACGCCAGAGCGCTCGGAGAGCTGCTTCAGGGTCAGCTTCTGCTGCTTGCGCACGGCCCGCAGGCGCGCGCCGACCTCATGCCGGTCCAGTGACGAAGAAGCGCCCTCGATGGGCAGGGGCTGGGTATCGCTGGCACTCATGGGAGGTCTCGAAAGTGGATGGACGGAGTTTACCGGCCCTTGCCTTGGACGTAAAAATTCTCATATCTTAGATTTCTCACATACGAGAAATATCCATAAGGCCCTGCCGTGAGCCCTACCCCACCCTACGATTTCGTCATCATCGGCGCCGGTATCGCCGGCGCGTCGCTGGCCTACCGGCTGAGCGAAAGCCACCGCGTGCTGGTCCTGGAGCGCGAGGAGCAGCCCGGCTATCACTCCACCGGGCGCTCCGCCGCCATGTTCATGGAGGCCTACGGCACCCCGCAGATCCAGGCGCTGACCCGCGCCAGCCGGGCCTTCTACGAGAGCCCGCCGGAAGGCTTCAGCGAGCACCCGATCCTTTCCCCGCGCGGCTGCCTGTACGTCGGCGGCCCCGGGCACGACGCACTGCTGCGCGATGCCGCCGGCACCCCGGGCGTGCACCCGATCAGCGTCGCCGAGGCCCTGGAGCGCCTGCCCTGCCTGCGCGAGGACGCCATCATCGGCGCGCTCTACGAGCCCGATGCCCGCGACCTCGACGTGCACGCCCTGCACCAGGGCTACCTGCGCGGCCTGCGCCAGCGCGGCGGCGAGCTGCGCTGCAACGTCGAGCTGCTGGCGGCGAGCTTCGCCGACGGCGCCTGGACCCTGCAGCTGAGCGATGGCGAAAGCCTGGCCGCCGCGCAACTGGTCGACGCCGCCGGGGCCTGGGCCGACCAGGTCGCGCGCCGCTGCGGCATCCCTCCGGTGGGCCTGCAACCCAAGCGCCGCACCGCCTTCACCTTCGCCGCGCCCGAAGGCATGGACAGCAGCGCCTGGCCCGCGGTGATCGGCATCGACGAAAGTTTCTACTTCAAGCCCGACGCCGGCCAGTTGCTCGGCTCGCCGGCCAACGCCGACCCGGTGGAGGCGCAGGACGTGCAGCCCGAAGAGCTGGACATCGCCCTGGGCGTGCACCACATCGAAGAGCACACCACGCTGAACATCCGCCGCCCCAGCCACAGCTGGGCGGGGCTGCGCTCGTTCGTCGCCGACGGCGACCTGGTGATCGGCCGCGACCCGGACTGCCCGGCGTTCTTCTGGCTGGCCGCCCAGGGCGGCTACGGCATCCAGTCGGCCGACGGCGTCTCGCGCCTGGCCCAGGCGCTGCTGCTGGAGCAGCCGCTGCCCGAATCCCTGCGCCAGGAAGGCGTCGATCCCCAGCGCCTGAGCCCGGCGCGCTTCCGTTGAGCATTTCCCTGGAGACCAGAACATGAGCGACATCCAGCGTTACCCCAGCAGCCTGCCCTTCCCCTTCTCCCGCGCGGTCAAGGCCGGCGGTTTCCTGTTCCTCTCCGGGCAGATCCCGATGAGCGCGGACGGCCAGGTGGTCAAGGGCGACATCCAGACCCAGACCGAGGCGGTGATGCAGCGCATCGGCGAAAGCCTGCAGGCCTGCGGCGCGAACTTCGGCCAGGTGGTCAAGGCCACCGTGTGGCTGAGCGACATGGCCCACTTCGCCGGCTTCAACGAAGTCTACAAGCGCTACTTCGAGCAGGGCCTGCCGGTGCGCTCCTGCGTCACCGCCGGCCTGGCGCTGGGCGTGGACGTCGAGGTGGAAGTCCAGGCCTACGTCGGCGAAGCCTGATCCTGCACGCCCGCGGCGCCGGCGAGGGGCCGGTGGCGCGGGCCTCCCAACGAAAAGAACAATAGGGATTCACTTCATGAAGACCAGTCTCAAGCTCGGCGGCGCGTTCATCGGCCTGGTGGTGGGCGTCGGCTTCGCCTCCGGTCAGGAAATCCTCCAGTTCTTCGGCAGCTTCGGCGTCATGGGCCTGATCGGCGCCCTGCTGGCGCTGGCGCTGTTCGCCTTCCTGGTCATGAACCTCTACCAGATCGGCAGCCGCCTGCAGACCCAGTCGCACAAGGAGGCCATGGAGTACATCTGCGGCCGCCACCTGGGCCGGGTCGTCGACCTGATGCTCACCTTCTTCCTGTTCGGCACCGTGGTGGTGATGCTCGCCGGCGCCAGCTCGTCGTTCGAGCAGCAACTGGGCATCGGCCATTCCATCGGCGGCGTGGTCCTCGGCGTGCTGACGATCATCACCGTGTGCCTGGGGCTGAAGCGGGTGATCACCCTGATGAGCCTGATCACCCCGGTGCTGATGCTGATCGTGGCGATCATCGCCGTCTATGCGCTGAGCCACGTCGAGAAGCCGCTGGCGGAGCTGGAGCAGATCGCCCTCGCCATGCCGCACCCGGCGTCCAACTGGCTGCTCAGCGCCTTCCTCTACGTCTCCTACAACATCGCCGCCACCGCGGCGGTGCTGGTGGTGATGGGCGGCAGCGTGGCGAACCTGCGCCAGGCCGGCCTCGGCGGCCTGCTCGGCGGCGCCGGCGTGGGCCTGCTGATCCTGGTCATGGCCCTGGTGATGCTGGTGCAGATCGACGTCATCGGCGCCAGCGCCATCCCCACCCTGCTGCTGAGCAACAACATCGCGCCCTGGTTCGGCGACGTGATGCTGGCGCTGCTGCTGGTCAAGCTGTACTGCACCACCACCGGCCTGACCTACGCCCTGGTCGCGCGCTGCGCGGCCTACGGCCTGCCGTTCCGCCTGTGCACCGTGGCCGCCGTGATCCTGGCCTTCGTCGGCAGCCAGTTCGGCTTCGTCAAGCTGGTGGGCATGGTCTATCCGGCCATGGGCTACCTGGGCTTCGTGCTGATGCTGGCCATCGTCGTCACCTGGTGGCGCGACCGCGGCGCCGCACTGGGCGAAACGCAACGCGGCTGAGTTTCTCCGCGCAAAGAAAACGCCCGCCTGGATCAGGCGGGCGTTTTTCATTCAGCGACCGCTGGAGCCGCTCAGCCCTCGATGGCCGGGCGCTGGCCGTTGATGGCGATCCGCTTGGGCTTGGCCTCTTCCGGGACGATGCGCACCAGCTCGACGCTCAGCAGGCCGTTCTTCAGCGATGCGCCGCGGACCTCGATGTGGTCGGCGAGGCGGAAGGACAGCTTGAAGGCGCGCTGGGCGATGCCCTGGTGCAGGTAGGTGACGTCGCTGGCAGCCTTCTCGCGCTTGCCGCCGCTAACGGTCAGCACATCGCGCTCCACTTGCAGCTCCAGGTCTTCTTCCTGCAGGCCGGCGGCGGCGACGACGATGCGGTACTGGTCGTCACCGTGCTTCTCGACGTTGTAGGGCGGGTAGGAACTGCCGTTCTCGCTGCGCAACGCCGATTCGAAGAGGTCGTTGAAACGATCGAAGCCGATCGACTGGCGGAACAGCGGGGCAAGAGAAAGTACGTTGCTCATGGCGAATCTCCTGAATAATCAGCAAGGTCATTGGTGGAGCCTGTCTGCAGGACTCCGGAAGCGGGACCCGGTTTCGGCCTCCCGCACGGATACAGATAGGGTCGCCTCGCAGCCTTTCAAGACCACTCGTCGAAGGAACAGCCACATGCGCAAAGTCATGCTGATCACCGGCGCCAGCCGCGGCATAGGGGCCGCCACCGCGCTGCTCGCCGCCGAACGCGGTTATGCCGTCGCCATCAACTATCACCGCCAGCGCGAAGCGGCCGACGGGCTGGTACGGCGCATCCGCGACGCCGGTGGCCAGGCCGAGGCCTTCGCCGCGGACGTCGCCTGCGAAGAGGAAGTGGTGAAGCTGTTCCGGGAACTGGACCAGGCCTTCGGCCGCCTCGACGTGCTGGTGAACAACGCCGGCATGCTGGAACGCCAGATGCGCCTGGAAGACATGGACGCGGCGCGCCTGCAGCGGGTGTTCGCGGTCAACGTCACCGGCAGCTTCCTCTGCGCCCGCGAGGCGGTGCGGCGCATGGCGAAATCCCATGGCGGCGCGGGCGGCAGCATCGTCAATGTGTCGTCCATGGCCTCGCGCCTGGGCTCGCCCAACGAGTACATCGACTACGCCGCGGCCAAGGGCGCCATCGACAGCATGACCATCGGCCTGGCCAAGGAAGTGGCGGCCGAAGGCATCCGCGTCAACGCCGTACGGCCGGGGCTGATCGACACGGAAATCCACGCCAGCGGCGGCGAGCCGGGGCGCGTGGAGCGGCTGAAGAGCGCCATTCCGCTGGGCCGTGGCGGGGAACCGGAGGAAGTGGCGCGGGCGATCCTGTTCCTGGCCGGGGAGGAGTCGAGCTACAGCACCGGGACATTCGTCGATGTCAGTGGCGGGCGGTAGGACGGGTAAACGCCATGCCTCACGGCGAACTGTAGCGGGCCCTGCCCGCGATTCGCGCGCAGGGCGCGCTCCTACAGGGGAATGACATCGGCGCTCGGGCTTTCCCCTCACCCCAGCCCTCTCCCGGAGGGAGAGGGGGCTAGTCCGTGCCGAGAGGAGGCCTGGTTTCAGCCGGCGGTCCCTGTGCTAGCCGGCCAATGCCGAAACACCCATGTACTCCGAACGGTCCCCTCTCCCGGAGGGAGAGGGGGCTAGTCCGTGCCGAGAAGAGGCCTGGTTTCAGCCGGCGATCCCTGTGCTAGCCGGCTAACGCCGAAACACCAATGCACTCCGAACGGTCCCCTCTCCCTCCGGGAGAGGGTTAGGGTGAGGGGGCCGCAGGCCTGCTCGCTCGACTCCGTGCCCCTACGCGCTCCGTGAGGCACCGCATTTCCCCCGCACCTACATGGGAATGACGTGGGCGGGACAGCGTAGCGGACCTTGTCCGCGATAGCCGGAACCACCGGCACGATTCGCGGATAGGATCCGCTCCTACGCCGCCCCACCCGCACCATTCCATGTAGGAGCGCGCCCTGCGCGCGAAATCGCGGGCAGGGCCCGCTCCTACGAAGAGCACCGGCGCAACCCTCCCTACGCGGCTTCTTCCACCTCGACCTGCAGCAACCGGTCGATCAGCTCGCAGTCGCTCTCGCGGCGGATCTGCGCGAACAGCTCTACCGCCTCGGGGTAGCTGCGGGTGAGCATGCCCAGCCACTGCTTCAGGCGCCCCGGCGCGTAGCGCGGCGCCAGCTTGCGCCGGGCCTGGCGCCAGAAGTCGTCGAGCAGCACGCGCACTTCGTGCCAGGGCATCGGCTGCACTTCC
This sequence comes from Pseudomonas citronellolis, assembly GCF_001586155.1. Classification (NCBI taxonomy): domain Bacteria; kingdom Pseudomonadati; phylum Pseudomonadota; class Gammaproteobacteria; order Pseudomonadales; family Pseudomonadaceae; genus Pseudomonas; species Pseudomonas citronellolis. Next base: position 1,894,951 of record NZ_CP014158.1, on the reverse strand, counting down.
CTGCCCTCGCGCCAGGCGGCTATCTGCCGGGCCAGATCGGGGCGCGAGACCAGGCCGCGGCCCAGCATGATGTCGTCGACGCCGCTGATGGCGCGGCAGCGCAGGTAGTCGTCGAGGCTCCAGACCTCGCCATTGGCGAACACCGGCACCTTCACTGCGTCCGCCACCTTCGCCACCCACTCCCAGTGCGCCGGCGGCTTGTAGCCGTCGGTCTTGGTCCGCGCGTGGACCACCACGTGGGCGGAACCGCCGTCGGCCAGGGCGCGGGCGCAGTCCAGCGCGCCGTCCGGGGACTCGTAGCCCAGGCGCATCTTCGAGGTCACTGGGATCTGCGCCGGCACCGCGCGGCGCACGGCTTCGACGATGGCGAACATCAGCTCCGGCTCCTTGAGCAGCACGGCCCCGCCGCGGGACTTGTTCACCGTCTTCGCCGGGCAGCCGAAGTTCAGGTCGATCACCGGGGCACCCAGTTCGCAGGCGTAGGCGGCGTTTTCCGCCAGGCACTGCGGGTCGGAACCGAGGAACTGCACGCGCATCGGCGTGCCGGCGGGGGTGCGGCTGCCGTGCAGCAGCTCCGGCGCCAGCTTCTCGTAGGTGGCTAGCGGATGCAGGCGGTCGGTGACGCGGATGAACTCGGTGACGCACCAGTCGATGCCGCCGACGCGGGTCAGCACGTCGCGGAGGATTTCGTCGACCAGCCCCTCCATCGGGGCCAGGGCAATTTGCACGGCGGGGAACCTTTACTGTCGAAGGCGGCGAATTCTAGGGGGACTCGCCGCCCGCGCAAAGTGCCGTCAGGCCGGCGCGGCGCCGAGCAACGCGCGGCCGTAGCCTTCGATGAACTCCACCGGCATGCGCTTGGGCCGGCCGCTGGACAGTTCGATGCAGACGAAGGTGGTGCGGGCGCGCAGCAGGGTCACGCCGTCGGCCGGGCGCACCAGTTGGAAGCGGCGGTCCATGCGCAGCTTCTGGTCGGACTCGACGATCCAGGTGGCCATCTGCAGTTCCTCACCTTCGTAGGCGGCGGCGAGGTAGTCGATTTCGTGACGCACCACCGCCATGGCGCGGTCGAGCCGGCGGTATTCGGCCAGGTCCAGGCCCAGGCGCTGCGAGTGGCGCCAGGCGCAGCGCTCCAGCCAGCTCACGTAGACGGCGTTGTTGGCGTGGCCGAGGCCGTCGATGTCCTCGGCGTTCACGCTGATGTCGATGACGAAGGGGTCGGGCAGGTCCCAGGCCATGCACTTGCTCCAGTCCGGGGCCGGGTCCGGGACCCGGCCGCATGATCGAAGCCGGCAGTTTACAGGGCTCGGCGGCGTCCCGCCCCTCCCCTGTCGTCAGGAGGCCAACGCCATGGGCAGCAGATACTGTTCTTCCTGGCCTTCCAGCAGCGCCAGCACGGCGTCGCTCAGGCGCGGGTCGGCCAGCACGCGCTGGTGGCCGCCGCCTTCCAGGCGCAACAGGCGGCTGCGCGGCCAGGCCGCATGGATGTCCAGCGCATCCGCCACGGGCACTTGCGGGTCGTCCTCGGCGTGCACCACCAGCCCGGGCATATTCAGCGTGTAGCGGCTGACGTCCAGTTGCGCCGCCGGCATGCCGGTGTAGGCCTCGACCTGACGGATGAAGCGGTGCCTCGCCTCGGCCGGCAGCCCCATGAAGCCGGCGAAGCGACGCAGCACGGAGATGACCCGGCTCGGCGCGGCAATGCTGACCAGTGCCTCGGTGCGCAGCCCCATCTGCGTCGCCAGCAGGGCGCTGGCGCCGCCCATGGAATGGCCGATCACCGCGCGCAGCGGCGGCAACTCGCTGGCCGCTTCCAGCAAGGCACGGGCGAACAGCAACGGATGGGCCTCACGCCCCGGCGAACGGCCATGGGCCGGGCCATCCAGCGCCACCACGGCGTAGCCGGCGCCGACCAGTTCGCGGATCAGGTGGGCGAACTGCGTCGGCCGCCCTTCCCAACCGTGCATCAGCAGTACCGCCGGCCCCTCGCCCCAGCGCAGCGCGGAGAGACCGAAGCGCAGGGTGATGCGCTCGGAACTGGCCAGCAGCGGCAACTCCCAGTCGCGCAGCTGCAGCGCCCGCGGCGTCATGAAGACTTCACGCATGCGTCGCGCCGCCCATTCCGGCGCCACACGCCCCAGGGTGGCGTTGACGCCACGGATCCAGGTCAAGCTGCTCATTGCCAGGCCCTCCTTCGAGGTCTCAATCCACCGCTTTCTTGGCGGCACGCAGGACACGGTCGGACAGGTCGCTCGGGCCCAGGGCCCGCGCCAATGCCAGTCCGCCCACCATCAGGGCGATGTCGGCGAGCACGGTGTCGGCGTCCTCGGGACGCTCGGCCAGCTCGGCGACCATGAGTTCGAGGTGTTCGGCCAGGGCTTCGTGGAAGCTCTCCGGCAGTTGCGCCATGTCGCCCAGGGAACTGGGGATGGGGCAACCCGGCTCCTCGCTGTCGCGGTGCCTGCGCGACAGGTAGAAGGCCGCGACCAGTTGCCGGCGCTCGCTGAACGGCATGTCCGGGTCGAAATGCTTGAGCTTGGCCCGGCGCGAAGACAGCAGGTGGCGGAAGGCTTCCAGCATCAGCGCATCCTTGCTCTGGAAATGCGCGTAGAAGCCGCCGACGGTCAGCCCGGCGGCGCCCATCACCTCGGCCACGCTCGGCTCCAGCGGGCCGCGGCGGACCAGAGCATCGGCGGCCGCGCAAAGAATGCGCTCACGGGTCTGGGCCTTCTTCTCACCCAGGCCTTTTTCGTTGCTGCCGGTCTTCGGGCTCATGACGCACTCCAAAAATATTATGAGTGAAATATTATGCTCATAATAAAAATCGGCAAGCGTCGATGGCGACCGCTGGTCGGGCGAGAAGATTTTCGAAAGGGGAAAAAACAAAAGGCCACTCGAAAATTGAGTGGCCCTATAGGCCCCGCAGAGCGGGAAAATTGGCGTCCCCTAGGGGACTCGAACCCCTGTTACCGCCGTGAAAGGGCGGTGTCCTAGGCCACTAGACGAAGGGGACGTATCCTTCGAGAAAATCCGCGCCTGGCGGACTCTGGCGATTTGGTGGAGCTAGACGGGATCGAACCGTCGACCTCTTGCATGCCATGCAAGCGCTCTCCCAGCTGAGCTATAGCCCCAGATGACTCTGGCGGACGACGCGAACGCATCGTCGCTGGAATAAGTGGCGTCCCCTAGGGGACTCGAACCCCTGTTACCGCCGTGAAAGGGCGGTGTCCTAGGCCACTAGACGAAGGGGACGCAAACCTTCGATTTTCGGCTCCGCCCCGAAGCGGCGAAACCTACTGGTAATTTGGTGGAGCTAGACGGGATCGAACCGTCGACCTCTTGCATGCCATGCAAGCGCTCTCCCAGCTGAGCTATAGCCCCAAAGTACCGCTACATCTACCGTTCCGCTTCGCTCTGTCGTTCAGTTCGTCGCTGGAACGGGGCGCATCTTAGGGGCGGGAGGTAACCCTGTCAACAAGAATTTTCGACTTTTTTAAATTTTTTCTCCCAAAGAACAATCACTTAGCAAAGGAGCCCGGTTCCCCTCCCCTGCGCCGTGGCTTCAGCCCCTTAAGCCGCGGCCCGGCCACAGGGATTATGGACATGAAAAAGGCCGGGCGCCCGGAGGCGGCCGGCCTTTTGTCAGGCGGGATCCGTCAGCCGGCGATGGCGTCGCGGATCTTCTCCCACTCCTTGGCTTCCTTCTTCGACGCGCCGCCCAGCAGTTCCAGGGCCTGGCGCAGGCGATAGCGCGACAGGTCGGCGCCGAGGATTTCCATGGCGTCGAGCACCGACACCGAGCTGGCATGGCCGGTGATGGCCGGGAACATCAGCGGCATGACGTCGCGCAGCTTCAGGCCCAGGTGTTCGGCGACGGCCTGGATGGTCGCGGTGATGCGCTCCTTCTCCCACTGGCGCAGCGCTTCGAGCTTCCACAGCACCACTTGCAGGATCTGGCGCACCTGGGTGGCGTCAAGCTTCTTGTGCTCGAACAGCTTGGCGTCCAGCGGCACGCCGCCGCTGAAGAAGAAGCCGGCCAGCGGGGCGATCTGGCTGAAGTTCTCCACCCGGCCCTGCACGTGGGGGGCGATCTTCATCAGGTACTCGGGGTTGAGCGCCCACTTCTGCACTTCGCGGGCGAACTCCTCGACGGATTGCTCGCGGATCCACTGGCCGTTCAGCCAGGACAGCTTCTCCATGTCGAAGATCGGCCCGCCGAGGGAGACGCGGGACAGGTCGAAGTTGTCGATCATCTCCTGCAGGCTGAACTTCTCGCGCTCGTCGGGCATCGACCAGCCCATGCGGCCCAGGTAGTTCAGCAGTGCCTGGGGCAGGAAGCCCATGCGCTCGTAGAAGGTGATGGAGGTGGGGTTCTTGCGCTTGGACAGCTTGCTCTTGTCCGGGTTGCGCAGCAGCGGCATGTAACAGAGCACCGGCTGCTCCCAGCCGAAGTACTCGTACAGCTTGATCAGCTTGGGCGCCGAGGGCAGCCACTCTTCGCCGCGCAGCACATGGGTGATGCCCATCAGGTGGTCGTCGACCACGTTGGCCAGGAAGTAGGTGGGCAGGCCGTCGGCCTTCATCAGCACCTGCATGTCCATGCGGTCCCACGGAATCTCGACGTCGCCGCGAAGCATGTCCGGAACCACGCAGACGCCTTCGGTCGGCACCTTCATGCGCACCACGTGGGATTCACCGGCGGCGATGCGGCGCTGCGACTCCTCTTTGGGCAGGTGCATGCAGTGGCCGTCGTAGCGCGGGGTTTCCTTGCGCGCCTGCTGCTCGGCGCGGATGGCGTCCAGGCGCTCGGCAGAGCAGAAGCAGGGGAAGGCATGGCCCTTCTCCACCAGCTCGTCGCTGTACCGCTTGTAGATGGCGCCGCGCTCGCTCTGCCGGTACGGGCCGTGCGGGCCGCCGACGTCCGGGCCTTCGTCCCATTCGATGCCCAGCCAGCGCAGGGCGTCGAAGATCTGCTGTTCCGACTCGCGGGTGGAACGCACCTGATCGGTGTCCTCGATGCGCAGGATGAACTTGCCGCCGTGCTGGCGGGCGAAGCACAGGTTGAACAGCGCGATGTAGGCGGTGCCGACGTGCGGGTCGCCGGTGGGGGACGGCGCGATGCGGGTGCGGACAGTGGTCATGAAAGCTCTCGTGAAAACCGGAATGAAAGATGCGGACCGCGGCCCGCATTCATGGGTGCGATGTTATCAGGCGCGCCGCCCCCGGCTCCAGCCGATGGGCTTCGTCGATGGGCAGGCGGTGGATCAGGTAGTCGAGGAAGGTCTTCACCTTCATTGCCTGGAAGCGCCGCGAGGGATAGACCGCATAGAGCTCGCCGATGGGCAGCTGCACCTCCGGCAGCAGGCGCTCCAGGCGGCCGCTTTCCAGCGCCACGTCGACGATCAGCTCCGGCAGCGAGGCGATGCCCGCCCCGGCCAGCACCGCCTCGCGGGCGAAAGAGATGTTGTTGCAGGACAGCACGCGCTGGCAGGGCACGCTCTCGTTCAACAGCGGCCAGTAGCGCTGCGAGTCCTGCGCCAGCAACACCGCGCGGTGCCGCGCCAGGTCCTCGACGTGCAGCGGCCGCCCGTGCTGCTGCAGGTAGCCGGGGCTGGCGCACAGGCAGCGGCTGGTCACCAGCAGGCGGCGGGCGATCAGCGTCGAGTCCTCCGGCTGGCCGACGGTGATGGCGATGTCCACGCCCTCCTCCAGCGGATCGACGGTGCGCGAGCTGAGCTCCACTTCCGCGGTGATCTGCGGATAAAGACGCATGAAATCGCCGAGCACTTCAGCCAGGTACAGCTGGCCGAACTCGATGGGCGCGGTGATCCGCAGCAGGCCCGAAGGCTCCTGCTGCAACTGCATCACCGCCTGCTCGGCCTCGGCGAAGTCGAGCATGATCTGCCGGCAGCGGTCGTAGTAGGCCTGCCCCACCTCGGTCAGGCGCAGCTTGCGCGTGGTGCGGTTGAGCAGACGCACGCCCAGGCGCTCTTCCAGCAGCGCGATGCGCCGGCTGACCGTGGACTTCTGCATGCCCAGGCTGTGGGCGGCCTGGGTGAAACTGTGGAATTCCACGACACGGGTGAAGATCAGCGCATCATCCAGCCCCATTATTGTTCCTTATAAACAACAAAGTTTCCGAATTGTAGCGACTGCGCCCCGGCCGGGAACACTGTTACATTGCCGGGAAAAATTCTGCCAAACAAACGCTCGTTTATCATGCCCGCACAATTGAAACGCCGCCTGAGCATCTTCTTCGTCATTTTCTGCCTGGTCGCCCTGGCGTTCCTGGGCCGCTGGTACTTCATCGGCCGCTTCCAGGAAACCACCGACAACGCCTACGTCCAGGGCGAGATCACCCGCATCGCCAGCCAGTTGGGCGCGCGCATCGACCAGGTGCTGGTCACCGACAACCAGCACGTGGAAAAAGGCCAGTTGCTGGTCAAGCTGGAGGATGCCGACTTCCGCCTGGCCCTGGACCGCGCCAAAGCAGCCCTCGCCACCCACGAGGCGGAGTTGGCCCAGGCGCGCAGCAAGCTCAAGGGCCAGGGCAGCATGATCGCCGCCAGCGAGGCCGACCTGAACGCCACCCAGGCCACCTTCGGCCGCACCCAGATCGACCTCAACCGCGCCCAGACCCTGCGCAAGCCCGGCTACGTTTCCGAGGAGCGCGTCACCACCCTGACCGCCGACTCCCACGTGGCCCGCTCGCAGGTGGCCAAGGCCCAGGCCGACCTGCAGGCCCAGCGCATCCAGATCGACGCCCTGAACGCCGACATCAAGCGCCTGCAGGCGCAGATCGACGCCTCCCGGGCGGAGATCGCCCAGGCCGAGATCAACCTGGCGCGCACCGAGATCCGCGCGCCCGTCGCCGGCCTGGTCGGCCAGCGCAGCGCGCGGGTGGGCCAGTATGTGCAGGTCGGCAGCCAGCTGCTGGCGCTGGTGCCCGACGAAGGCATCTGGGTGCAGGCCAACTTCAAGGAAACCCAGGTCGGCCACATGCGCCCCGGGCAGAAGGCCCGCCTGGTCCTCGACAGCTTCCCCGACACCCCCATCGAAGGCTGCGTGGACAGCCTCTTCGCCGCCTCCGGCGCCCAGTTCAGCCTGCTGCCGCCGGACAACGCCACCGGCAACTTCACCAAGGTGGTGCAACGCATCCCGGTGAAGATCACCTTCGCCGCCGACAACCCGCTCAAGGGCCTGATCCGCCCGGGCATGTCGGTCGAGGCCGAGGTGCAGCTCGGTGAGCGCTGACGTCCTCGTCCGCCCCGCCGGGGAGCCCACCCGGCGCGACTGGATCGCCGTGCTCTCGGCGATGCTCGGCGCCTTCATGGCGGTGCTGGACATCCAGATCACCAACTCCTCGCTGAAAGACATCCAGGGCGCGCTGGCCGCGACCCTGGAGGAAGGCTCGTGGATCTCCACCTCCTACCTGGTGGCCGAGATCATCATGATCCCGCTCACCGCCTGGCTGGTGCAGTTGCTGTCGGCGCGGCGCCTGGCCGTGATGGTGTCGATCGGTTTCCTGTTCTCCTCGCTGCTGTGCTCCTTCGCCTGGAACCTGGAGAGCATGATCGTGTTCCGCGCCATGCAGGGTTTCACCGGCGGCGCGCTCATCCCCCTGGCCTTCACCTTGAGCCTGCTCAAGCTGCCGGAGCACCACCGGCCCAAGGGCATGGCGCTGTTCGCCATCACCGCCACCTTCGCGCCGTCCATCGGCCCCACCCTGGGCGGCTGGCTGACCGAGAACTTCGGCTGGGAATACATCTTCTACATCAACATCCCGCCGGGGCTGCTGATGATCGCCGGGCTGCTCTACGGCCTGGAGAAGAAGCCGCCGCACTGGGAACTGCTCAAGAGCACCGACTACGCCGGCATCGTCACCATGGCCATCGGCCTGGGCTGCCTACAGGTATTCCTCGAGGAAGGCCACCGCAAGGACTGGCTGGAGTCGAACCTGATCGTCGCCCTGGGCAGCATCGCCCTGGTCAGCCTGATCCTCTTCGTCATCCTGCAGACCTCGCGGCCGAACCCGCTGATCAACCTGGGCATCCTGCGCAACCGCAACTTCGGCCTGGCGAGCATCTCCAGCATCGGCCTGGGCATGGGGCTGTACGGCTCGATCTACGTGCTGCCGCTGTACCTGGCGCAGATCCAGGGCTACAACGCCATGCAGATCGGCGAGGTGATCATGTGGATGGGCGTGCCGCAGCTGTTCCTCATCCCGCTGATCCCCAAGCTGATGAAGATCATCGAGCCGCGCCTGCTGTGCGCCCTGGGCTTCGGCCTGTTCGGCCTGGCCAGCTTCAGTTCCGGGGTGCTCAACCCGGACTTCGCCGGCCCGCAGTTCAACCAGATCCAGCTGCTGCGCGCCCTCGGCCAGCCGATGGTGATGGTGACCATCTCGCTGATCGCCACCGCCTACCTGCAGCCGCAGGACGCCGGCTCCGCCTCCAGCCTGTTCAACATCCTGCGCAACCTCGGCGGCGCCATCGGCATCGCCCTGCTGGCGACGCTGCTGGATAGCCGCGCCAAGGTCTACTACGACTACCTGCGCGAAGCGGTGGTGCCGATGAATGGCGCGGTGGAAGAGCGCCTGGCCCAACTGGCCGCGCAACTGGGCAGCCAGCAGGCGGCGCTGGGCGAAGTGAGCGTGATCGTCCACCAGCAGGCGGCGATCATGGCCTATAACGACGCCTTCCACGCCATCGGCATCGTCCTTGCCGTGAGCATGCTCGCCGCCCTGCTGACGCGCCCCCTGCCCGCGGGCCTGGGCGCCCAGGCTGGCGCCGGCGCGCACTGAGCACTGCGGTGGAGGTCAGCCGACCTCCACCAGGCGTTCGCGCAGCTTGTGGATTTCGTCGCGCACCGCGGCGGCGGCTTCGAACTCCAGGTCCCGGGCCAGCTGGTACATCTTCTCTTCGAGCTGGCGGATGCGCTTGCCGATCTCGTTCGGCGAGCGCAGTTCGCCCTCGTAGCGCCCGCTCTCCTCGGCCACCTTGGCCACGCCGCGGCGCTTGCCCTTGGCGCCCGGCACGCTGGCGCCTTCGAGGATGTCCTTGATGTCCTTCTTCACGCCCTTGGGCACGATGCCGTGCTGCTCGTTGAAGGCAATCTGCTTGTTGCGCCGCCGCTCGGTCTCGTCCATGGCGCGCTGCATCGAGCCGGTGACGTTGTCGGCGTAGAGGATCGCCTTGCCGTTGAGGTTGCGCGCGGCGCGGCCGATGGTCTGGATCAGCGAGCGCTCGGAGCGCAGGAAGCCTTCCTTGTCGGCGTCGAGGATGGCCACCAGGGACACCTCGGGCATGTCCAGGCCCTCGCGCAGCAGGTTGATGCCCACCAGCACGTCGAAGGCGCCGGTGCGCAGGTCGCGGATGATTTCCATGCGCTCGACGGTGTCGATGTCCGAGTGCAGGTAGCGCACGCGCACGTCGTGGTCGCCCAGGTAGTCGGTGAGGTCCTCGGCCATGCGCTTGGTCAGGGTGGTGACCAGCACGCGCTCCCCGCTGGCCACGCGCAGGCGGATTTCCGAGAGCAGGTCGTCCACCTGGGTGGAGGCCGGGCGCACCTCGATCTGCGGGTCGACCAGGCCGGTGGGCCGCACCACCTGCTCGATCACCCGCCCGGCGTGTTGCTCTTCGTAAGGGCCGGGCGTCGCCGAGACGAAGATGGTCTGCGGGCTGATCGCCTCCCACTCCTCGAAGCGCAGCGGCCGGTTGTCCAGCGCCGAGGGCAGGCGGAAGCCGTATTCCACCAGGGTTTCCTTGCGCGAACGGTCGCCCTTGTACATGGCGCCGACCTGGGGAACGCTGACGTGGGATTCGTCGATCACCAGCAGCGAGTTGGCCGGCAGGTAGTCGTAGAGGGTCGGCGGCGGCTCGCCGGGGCCGCGCCCGGAGAGGTAGCGCGAGTAGTTCTCGATGCCGTTGCAGTAGCCCAGTTCGAGGATCATCTCCAGGTCGAAGCGGGTGCGCTGCTCCAGGCGCTGGGCCTCCACCAGCTTGTTGTTGGTGCGCAGGTAGTCCAGGCGCACCTTGAGCTCTTCCTTGATCTGCTCCACCGCCTGCATCAGGGTTTCCCGCGGCGTCACGTAGTGGCTCTTGGGGTAGAAGGTGAAGCGCGGCAGCTTGCGGATCACCTCGCCGGTCAGCGGGTCGAAGGCGGAGATGCTCTCCACCTCGTCGTCGAACAGTTCGACACGGATGGCCTCCAGCTCGGATTCCGCCGGGAAGATGTCGATCACGTCGCCGCGCACGCGGAAGCTGGCGCGGGCGAAGTCCATGTCGTTGCGGGTGTACTGCAGGCTGGTCAGGCGGCGCAGCAGCTCGCGCTGGTCCATGCGGTCGCCGCGGTCCAGGTGCAGGACCATCTTCAGGTAGGACGCCGGGTCGCCCAGGCCGTAGATCGACGACACGGTGCAGACGATGATGGCGTCCTCGCGCTCGAGCAGGGCCTTGGTCGCCGACAGGCGCATCTGCTCGATGTGGTCGTTGATCGAGGAATCCTTCTCGATATAGGTGTCGGAGGACGGGACGTAGGCCTCCGGCTGGTAGTAGTCGTAGTAGGAGACGAAGTATTCCACCGCGTTGTGCGGGAAGAAGGTCTTGAATTCGCCATAGAGCTGCGCGGCCAGGGTCTTGTTCGGCGCCAGGACCATGGTCGGGCGCTGCACCTGGGCGATGACGTTGGCGATGCTGAAGGTCTTGCCGGAGCCGGTCACCCCCAGCAGCGTCTGGTGCGAAAGGCCCGCTTCCAGGCCCTCGACCATCTGTCGGATCGCCTCGGGCTGGTCGCCCGCCGGCTTGAAGCGCGAATCCAGTTGGAATGTCGACATGGGAACCTCGCTGTGGGGTGTGACGCGGGCGCGGCTGCGGCGTCAAACCAGGCGAAAGCATGCGCGATCAACTCGCCGCCTGCCATAGAGGCCTATATAATACCGGCCCGTCGACGCATCCCCCAGCGCCGTGCGCGGGGGGTTGCAATTGCATCTTCACTCCCGCCTTAGAGCTGCTGCCAAAATGAGTCTGTTCTCCGCTGTCGAAATGGCCCCCCGCGACCCCATCCTGGGCCTGAACGAAGCTTTCAACGCCGATACCCGCCCGGGCAAGATCAACCTGGGCGTTGGCGTGTACTACAACGAAGAGGGTCGCCTCCCGTTGCTGCGCGCGGTACAGGCCGCGGAGAAAGCCCGCATCGAAGCACACGCTCCGCGCGGCTACCTGCCGATCGAAGGCATCGCCGCCTATGACCAGGGCGTGCAAAAGCTGCTGTTCGGCGCCGACTCCGAGCTGCTGGCCGAAGGCCGCGTGGTCACCACCCAGGCCGTGGGCGGCACCGGCGCGCTGAAGACCGGCGCCGATTTCCTCAAGCGCCTGCTGCCCAACGCCACCGTGGCCATCAGCGACCCGAGCTGGGAAAACCACCGCGCGCTGTTCGAGGCCGCCGGCTTCCCGGTGCAGAACTACCGCTACTACGACGCCGCCAGCCACGGCGTGAACCGCGCCGGCCTGCTGGAAGACCTCAACGCCCTGCCTTCGCAGTCCATCGTGGTCCTGCACGCCTGCTGCCACAACCCGACCGGCGTCGACCTGAGCCTGGACGACTGGAAACAGGTGCTGGACGTGCTCAAGGCCAAGGGCCACGTGCCCTTCCTCGACATCGCCTACCAGGGCTTCGGCGACGGCATCGACGAAGACGCCGCCGCGGTGCGCCTGTTCGCCCAGTCCGGCCTGAACTTCTTCGTTTCCAGCTCCTTCTCCAAGTCGTTCTCGCTGTATGGCGAGCGCGTCGGCGCGCTGTCGGTGGTCACCAACAGCCGCGAGGAATCCGCCCGCGTCCTGTCCCAGGTCAAGCGCGTGATCCGCACCAACTACTCCAACCCGCCGACCCACGGCGCCAGCGTCGTCTCCACCGTGCTCAACAGCCCGGAACTGCGCGCCCTGTGGGAAGAGGAACTGGGCGAAATGCGCAGCCGCATCCGCAACATGCGCGTCGCCATGGTCGAGCAACTGGCTGCCCTGGGCGCCAAGCGCGACTTCGGCTTCGTCGCCCAGCAGCGCGGCATGTTCTCCTACTCCGGCCTGACCGCCGAGCAGGTGGAACGCCTGAAGAACGAGTTCGGCATCTACGCCGTCGGCACCGGCCGCATCTGCGTCGCCGCGCTGAACAACGGCAACCTGGAAACCGTCACCCGCGCCATTGTCCAGGTGCTCTGAAAAAAATCGGGGAAGTCATCGGCAGAATGTTGACTTCCCCTTTTTAATCAGTAAGATACGCCCCGTTGTTCCGCGATAGCTCAGTCGGTAGAGCAAATGACTGTTAATCATTGGGTCCCTGGTTCGAGTCCAGGTCGCGGAGCCAAATTCAAAAGCCCTCGGCATATGCCGGGGGCTTTTTCTTTGTGGGGGGCTCCCTGGACTCTCGCCAGGGACTGCGTCCCAGGTGATACCCCCTTCGGGGCCGCGCTGAAGCGCGTTCGGCTCACGCCGTCGAGTCCAGGTCACGGAGCCAAATTCAAAAGCCCTCGGCATATGCCGGGGGCTTTTTCTTTGTGGGGGGCTCCCTGGACTCTCGCCAGGGACTGCGTCCCAGGTGATACCCCCTTCGGGGCCGCGCTGAAGCGCGTTCGGCTCACGCCGTCGAGTCCAGGTCGCGGAGCCAAATTCAAAAGCCCTCGGTATATGCCGGGGGCTTTTTCTTTGTGGGTGTCCCGTCCTTCGGGGCCTCCTAACCGCAACGCGCCTAGAAAGCAGCCCTCGACAGAGCCGATGACGGAACGCCGGGACCGGCCTAGGCAGCCCCGGCCAGCAGGCTCTCATAGGGAATATTCAAGCCATCATGCAGGCGCTTGATCATCGCCAGGCTGAGGCCACGCTTGCGATTCAGCACCTCCGAGACACGGCCGCTGCTGCCGATGAAAGGTTCCAGGTCGCGCGGCGTCAGCCCTCGCTGCTCCATGCTGAACTTGATGGCCTCGACGGGATCGGCCGGGCCTATCGGGTAGTGCTTGTTCTCATACGCCTCGATCAGCGTCACCAGCACTTCCATTTCGTCAGCCTCAGCCGTGCCCTCCTCCGCCTGGAAGATGGATTCCAGGCGCTGGAAAGCCGCGCGCAGGTCCTCGTCGTTTCGGATGGGCCTAATATTCATTCACCGTCTCCACGTCTATCTGGTCGTACCGGGCATGAGTGCCGATGAACTTCACCCAGGCGATGCCGCAGCGGTACTGCATCTCCACAACCAGGCGATACTTGTTGCCGCCGATGTTGAACACCACGCGGTTGTTGCCGCAGATGCTCGCGCTGCCGAATTGATTCTTCACGTCCTGCGGAGTCTTCCATTCAGCATTGATCGCCGCGTCGTACCAACTCTCCAAAGGGGCCTTGGTATCTTCCTGGCCAGGAATCCCCCAGAACTTCACCAGCGTGCTCTTTGCAATAACTCGCATCTGCCTCATTTCTCCCATATCGGGAGATTCTAGATCGAGAGCCGGCCATCTGCCAAGAGCGGCCTCTCCCGTCCCATCTCTCCCGCATACATCAACCCCGAGCCCGCTGGTGCAGGCTCTCTGCTTGCCCTGAGAACAGCACTGGTTCGTCGCCTGGACGCCTCCAGCACCAGACACCCTCGGCCTGTCCTCCCAGGGTGATCGCCCCATGCCCACTGCTGGCCAGGGTCAAGCGTCATCCCGCCTGTGCAACGAAAAAGGCCGGCCCCCCGGACCGGCCTTTCCATCGCGGAGTGCCTCAGTCGAGACTGATCGCCTCCCGGTTGCTCTCCAGGATCGCCTTGCCGATGCCCTTCACTTCCAGCAACTGATCCAGGCTGGTGAAGGGGCCATTGGCTTGCCGATAGGCCACTATGGCTTCGGCCTTGGCCTTGCCGATCCCCTTGAGCCGCTTTTGCAGCGTCTCTGCGTCCGCCGTGTTGAGGCTGACCAGCCCTTCCTTCTCGTCGTGCATGGTGACCGTCGCCGGCGTCAGCTTCTCCGGCGCGGGAGCGGCGGCAGCCATGCCCGACAGGGAAAGGGAGGAAAGCACGACCAGCAGTAGCGCGAATGCCTTATGCATGAACAACTCCTTTTAGTCACTGGGTATGGCGAGCCAGAACGGGCTCGCCATTCACCTTTAGCGACAGGAGCGGGGCAAGGGGAAGAAGGGAAAATCACACTTTGAATGAATCAGGGGCTTCCTCGCCGATTGGACGAAGAGCCCCTCCTGCAACAAGGCAGTGTCCGACCGAGCACCGGTATCGGTCTGTCAGGGCTCCATACGGCGCTGCTGGTGGACCAGGTCGACGATGTCGCCATCCGGGCAGTAACCGTTGACCGTCTCGCGCAGCAGCATACGCACCTGGGCGTAGTCGCCCCGCTCCACCGCCTTCAGCAGCGAGACCAGCACCGTCTTGAACGCCTCCCAGGGCAGCATTTCCTCGTTCGCCTTCATGATCATCGGGTGCTCGGTGGCGCCTACCTCATCGCCGATCAGCAGCTCCTCGTAGAGTTTCTCGCCGGGACGCAAGCCACTGAACTCGATGGCGATGTCGCCGTGGGGCGAACTCTCCGAGCGCACGCTGAGCCCGGAAAGGTGGATCATCCGCTGGGCCAGCTCGAGGATTTTCACCGGCTGGCCCATGTCGAGCACGAAGACGTCGCCGCCGCGCCCCATGGAGCCCGCCTGGATCACCAGCTGCGCGGCCTCGGGAATGGTCATGAAGTAGCGGGTGATCGCCGGATGGGTGACGGTCACCGGGCCGCCACGCTTGATCTGCTCGCGGAACAGCGGGATGACCGAGCCGGACGAGCCCAGCACGTTGCCGAAACGCACCATGGTGAAGCGGGTCTTGTTCACATGGTGAACCCCGGTCTTGTCGCCGAAGAGCACCGGCGCGGGCTCCAGACTGAGTGCCTGGAGGATCATCTCGGCCAGGCGCTTGGTCCCGCCCATGACGTTGGTCGGTCGCACAGCCTTGTCGGTGGAGATCAGCACGAAGTTCTGCACGCCGGCCTGGATCGAGGCCTGGGCCGCATACAGCGTCCCCAGGACGTTGTTCAGCACCCCTTCGGAAATATTGTGCTCGACGATGGGCACATGCTTGTAGGCAGCCGCGTGGTAGACGGTGTTGATCTTCCAGCTGCCCAGCACCTCCAGCAGGCGCTCGGCGCTGCGTACCGAGCCCAGGATGGGCACGAGCTGCACCGGCAGGGATTGTCGCCGGACGCGCTGCTCCAGTTCCTGGTGGATGCGGTAGAGATTGAACTCGCAGTGCTCGAACAGCACCATCACCGTGGGCCCGCAAGGCAGGATCTGGCGGCACAGTTCCGAACCGATGGAGCCGCCCGCCCCGGTGACCATCACCGCCTGGCCGCGGATGCAGTGCTCCAGCAGCTCCTTGCGCGGCGCCACCGGGTCGCGCCCCAGCAGGTCGGCGATGTCCACTTCCTGGATGTCGTCCACCTTCACCCGGCCGTTGGCCAGGTCGATGATGCCGGGCACGCTGCGCACGTGCAGCGGATAGGGTTCGAGCAGACCGAGGATTTCGCGTCGGCGCGCCCGCGAGGCGGAAGGAATCGCCAGGAGGATTTCCTGGGCCCCGGTCTCTTCGATCATCTGCTGGATATGCTTGGGCTTGAACACCCGCAGGCCGGCGATCACCCGGTTGGCGATCTCGTCGTCGTCGTCGATGAAAGCCACCGGCCGCATCACCCGCCCCATGCGCAACGCGGCGACCAGTTGGTTACCCGCGGTGCCGGCGCCGTACACCGCGACCTTGATCAGGCCGTCATCCTGCTTGAGGAAGGGCACGACCTGGATCGCGCTGTACCAGTCGCCCATGAAGTACTGGCGCATGGCCAGGCGCAGCCCGCCTACCATCAGCAGGCTCAGCCACCAATAGTTGAGCACCAGGGAACGCGGCACCGCCTCGACGACCGAGCGGTTCCAGTAGACCACCAGCGACAGCACCAGGGCCGAAATGGTCACCGCCTTCCAGATGGCGATCAACGCATCGTTGCCCAGGTAACGCATGACCGCCCGGTACATGCCGAAGCGGATGAACAGCGGTATCGCGATCAAGGGCGCGGCAATGAACAGCCAGGCATGCACACGGAAGGGATAGGTCAGGTCATCCGTGCCCAGGCGCACCACGAAAGAAAGCCACAGGGCCAGCCAGACCAGGAACACGTCCGTGACGACCTGCAGCATTCGCTTGTAACGTCGGGGCAACCTCAGCAGGCGCTCTCGCAGCATATCCTTTCATCCTTCCCAGTCCGGGAGCGCAGTCTCCCGTTACATTGACCACCATTTCCCATGGAGTTCATTTCGGTTGGCCGTTTTCAGGCCCACCGGCGCCCAGCGATGCCACGACCAGCACCAATGGAGCATAGGCAAGAAACAGACCGGCGACGCCGTCGATTCGGCCCAGCGCCACGAAAACGGCGATCGGCGACAGCCATATCAGATTGATCGCAGCCACCGACAAACTGATGGCGCGATGCTGGCCAAGACGCCGCGAAGCCCGCTGATAGGCATGGCTGCGGTGTGCTTCGTGAACCCGCTCGCCGCGCAGCAAGCGCCGCGCCAGGGTCCAGGTGGCATCGACCACGAAGGCGCCCAGCAGGATCAGCCACGACCAGAACAGTTGCGGCGCCTGCCAGGCCGCCTGCAGCGAGAGCCCGCCCAGCATGATGCCGAGGAAGCCGCTGCCGGCATCGCCCATGAATATCCGCGCGGGCGGGTAGTTCCAGGCCAGGAACCCCGCGGTGGCCGCGGCGAGCAACAGCGGCAGCCAGGCGGCCGACCCCGCCCCCGCCAACCAGCAGCAGAGCGCCGCGCCGCCGCAGACGGTAATCGCCTCCAGGCTGGCGATGCCGTCGATGCCGTCCATGAAGTTGTAGAGGTTCAGCAGCCACACCAGGTAGAACAACGCCAGCAGCGAGCCGAATAGCCCCAGGTCCCAACGAGCGCCGGCGAACGACAGGGCCGGCAGCCCCCCCAGCATGTAGAGCAGGAAGGCCGCGCCGAGGAAATGACCGAGCAGGCGCCAGCGCGCCGGTACGTGGCGGTGGTCATCGATGAATCCCACCAGGGCTATCCAGCCCCCCGACAGCAGCAGGGCAAGCATGGCGCGCGTATCGGTCAGGGCCATCCCCCAGGACAGCAGCAGCGCCAGCAGGAAGCTCAGGACTATCGCCACCCCGCCGCCCCTCGGCGTCGGCACACTGTGGGAGCTGCGCTCGTTGGGCACGTCCATCACGCTGCGCGCCAGGGCATAGTGGCGAACCCCGGCGGTACCGGCCCAGGCCAGCAGCAGGGCGAGAAACAGCAGGAGGAAGATCATGCGCGGGCCTCCCGGTACCAGCGCGCCGTCTCCGCGAGCGCCTGGTCGACGCTCACCGGTGGCTGCCAGCCCAGCAGCTCGCGGGTCTTGCCGATATCGACCTGCAACGAACCCAGCACGCGCTGCGCCTGGGCTCCTCGCCCGAATAGCGCGGCCAGCCCCTGCAGCAAGGCCACCGGCACCGGCAGCAGCCGCGGGCGTACGCCGAGCGCCACGGCCAGGCGACGGCACAGTTCGGCGCTGGAAAGATCGTGATCGTCGCTCACCAGGAAGACCTGGTTGGCGGCACGCTCGTGCTCCAGGCAGACGCGCAGCAGATCGACCAGGTTGTCCCTGGCCACCAGACTCCGCCGGTTGCGCACCCGAGCGAACGGCAGGGGCAACTGCCGCTGCACCACGCGCATCAGGCTGGCGAAGTTGGCCCCCACGCCCGGGCCGTAGATGAGCGGAGGGCGGATGACCACCCACTCCATCGCGCACTCTTCGGCCAGGCGCGACAACGCCCTTTCCGCCTCCAGCTTCGACTGGCCGTAGGGATCGGCCGGCGCCGGCCGATCCTCGGCACGGAACGGCTGGCCGGGCGGCGTCGACTCGCCGTTGACCTTGATCGAACTGATGAAGATGAAACGCCGCACCCCTGCGGCTGCGGCCTGGCGCGCCAGGTTGAGGGTGCCCTCGACGTTGACCGCGCGGAACTCGGCCAGGGGATCGCCCGCGGTTTCGCGCATGACATGCACCCGGGCCGCGGCATGGACCACGACGTCCACGCCAGCCAGTGCAGAAGTCCAGTCCTGGGTTGCGTTCAGGCCATCGATGGAATGGACCTCCACACCGGGAAATTCGCCAGGCAGACGGGAACGCACCGCCACCGCCAGGCGCAGTCCCGGTATCGCGGCAAAGGTTTCGAGAATGCCCCGCCCGACAAAACCGGTCGCACCGGTCAGAAGTACTTTCAACACCACTCCTAGAGATTCAAGGCGCCAGGGCACCATCCATGATTCCGGGCATCGGCATCACTGCTGGGGAGCAGCGATCGGCCTGAGCGTATTCCACCCGTGGCAGCCCGGACATTGCCAGTGCAGTTCACGCCCGGCGAAACCGCAATTGCCGCAGCGATAGTGCGGCATCGATCGATACAGGCCGAGGATGATCGGCTGCATGTGGGTGAACAGCTCCTGGTCCGCCCGTCCGCCGCCCAGGGTGCCGAGCATGTCCAGCAAGCCTCGCCAGGAAGGTTGCTGCTGGACCTTGGCCAGCAAGCGGCCACGCCAACCCTGCCCATCCGCATCGAGCTGGGCCAGGATCGCCAGCAGCGCCGGCGATGCATCCGGCACCTCGGCAAGACGGCGCAGGCAGGCGAGGATTTCCGGCTCGGCACAACACTCGCGGCGCCGCAGCATGGGCAGCAGCTCGCCGAGAAAGCCGGCATCGGCCGCACAGAGCTCGGTGATGGAGGCGTCGGCAGCCTGGAAGTTGCGCTGCCACAGCTCGCAATCCAGGCGCATCAGCAAGGCGCGCACGCACTGGGGGTCGACCCGCCGGGCTTCCTTGAGAAGCTCACGGGCACCGTCGCGGTCGCCCGCGCGAATGCGTTCCTGGGCCTGCTCGCAATAATAGTTGGCCAGCACCGTCTTCAGTTGAGGGCGCCGCCCCACCAGACGCGCAGCGAGTTCCACGGCACGCGCCCAATCCTTCTCGCGCTCGGCGATGCGACGCAACTCGTCCAGCGCTTCCAGCGAGATGGCCTGGCCATCTCGCTGCATCAGCTCATCCAGCAGTTGCTCGGCGCTGCCAAGCAACCCGCCGGCGATGTAATCACGGGCGAGCTCGAGACTGATCTGCGCGGACAGCTCGGCGTTGGCGGAGGCCTTGTCCAACAGTTCCTGGTGGATCTGGATGGCCTTCTCGATATCCCCGCGGCGGCGGAACAGGTTGCCGACATGAACGTGGCTTTCGAGTGTTTCCTCGTTCAGCGAAAGCCCCTGGGAAAGGCGCTCCAGCGCGTCGTCGGAATGCCGGTCGAGCAGGTTGTGCATGTTGCGCACCCGCTCGCGCAACGCCTCGTCAGCCGAAGCCGGCCAAGAGCCCGGGCGCAACGAGCGACGCCCCAGCCACCAACCGACGGCCAGGGCCAAAACGAACAGCAACATTGCTACAACGCTGGACATCCCGGTGTCACTGGGTCTTCAGCGACTGGTCGCGCAGGGCCTGGTTTTCCTTGCGGAAGCGCGACACTTCGGAACGCAGCCCCGAGAGATGCAGGCGCGTGCGCGCCCGGAACGGAATGCTCAGCA
Organism: Pseudomonas citronellolis; assembly: GCF_001586155.1. Taxonomy (NCBI): domain Bacteria; kingdom Pseudomonadati; phylum Pseudomonadota; class Gammaproteobacteria; order Pseudomonadales; family Pseudomonadaceae; genus Pseudomonas; species Pseudomonas citronellolis. The sequence goes on along the minus strand of NZ_CP014158.1, from coordinate 1,875,320 downwards.
GCAGGCCGATGACACCACCCAGGACGAAGGACAGGGTAATGAAGACCACCAGCGGCCACTCCGGCGTCTGCCAGCCCAGGAAGGCCAGTTGGACCTTCTGCAGGTTCTCCAGGACGAAGACGACCACTACTGCGCAGAGCAGGATGGCAGCCAGGAAGGCCAGAAAGCGTTTGAGCCGAAGCATGAAAAATCCTCGATCGTTCTCTAGCCGGCTACACGGGCTCGTTCACCCGATCGCGCAATTCCTTGCCCGGCTTGAAGTGCGGAACGAATTTACCATCCAGACGCACCGATTCGCCGGTCTTCGGATTCCGGCCGACGCGCGGTGCGCGGTAATGCAGAGAGAAACTGCCGAACCCACGGATCTCGATGCGATCGCCGGTAGCCAGAGCCTGGGACATCTGCTCAAGCATCGTCTTGATCGCCAGCTCCACATCCTTTGCGGAAAGCTGCCCCTGATGGGTGACGATTCTCTCGATCAACTCCGACTTGGTCATGGTTTTCCCTTCTTTTTCAAGCGGCTAGATCAGCTCTAGGTTCTTTTAGCACGCAGCTCAAGCTTTGAACAGCCTAAAGGAGGTGCAAAAAACAAAAGCCCCGGGCATCACTGCCCGGGGCTTTTTCGTCGCTCAGCGCATCACTTCACCAGGAACGGCGAAGCCCCTTCCACCACGCCGGTCTCGTTGACGTACTGCTTCCAGTGCTCGATCAACTCCGCCAGCTTGCCCGGCTGGGCCTCGGCCAGGTCGTGGATCTCGCCCGGGTCCCTGGCCAGGTCGTACAGCTGCCAACTGGCCGGCCCCACCGGCGCGGGGATGTACACCGCCTTCCAGTCGCCCTGGCGGATGGCGCGCATGCCGAACAGCTCCCAGCCGGTCACGGTCTTCTCGTCGTGGGCGCGTTCGGTCTCGCCGGAGAGCCAGCCCAGCCAGGACTTGCCGCGCGGCTCGGCGACCTCGCGGCCGCGCCAGCGCTTGCCCGGGTGGCGCACGCCGGCCAGGTCGAGGAGGGTCGGGGTGATGTCCATGACGGTGGCGAACTGCTCGCTGATCACGCCCTGGCGCGCCAGCTGCGGATAGCGCACGAAAGCCGGCACGCGGATGCCGCCCTCGGTGGTGAAGGCCTTGAACAGCCGCGACGGCGCGGTGGCCGCCTGGGCCCAGCGCGGGCCGTACCAGACGTAGGAGTTGGCGCGGCCGATGTTCTCCAGGCTGTTGTCGTAGTGCTGGTCGAGGAAGCCCAGCAGGTCCGGGCCGAACTTCGGGAAGGCTTCCAGCAGCGCGCCCTCGGCGCCGTTGTCGGACATGAACAGGACGAAGGTGTTGTCCAGCTCGCCCTGCCGGCGCAGGTAGTCGACCACCCGGCCGATGTTCCAGTCCATGCGCTCGACCATGGCCGCGTAGGCTTCCATGGCCCGCGCCGACTTGGCCCGCTCCTCGTCGCTCAGGGCCTCCCACTCGCGGCTGATGGCGACCACCGGGTGCGCCTCGACGTCCTGCGCCACCAGGCCCAGTTCCTTGAGCCGGGCCAGGCGCTCCTGGCGCAGCGCCTCGGGGCCGGCGTCGTAGCGGCCGCGGTACTTGTCCACCACCTCCTTGGGCGCCTGCAACGGCCAGTGCGGCGCGGAGAACGGCAGGTAGGCGAAGAACGGCCGTGCCTGGTCGCGTTCCTTGAGGTACTGCAGCAGCTTGTCGCCGAAGGCGTCGGAGGAATAGAAGCCCTCGGGCAGTTGCTCGATGAACCGGTCGTCCTCGATGTAGAGCGCCGGCGTGCCCTTGAGGATGCGCGGCGTGCTTTCGTCGTAGGGCGGCTCGTAGCCATAGTGGTTGGCGGCGCCGGGCAACAGCGAGAAGGAACGCTCGAAGCCGCGCGCGTGGGGCGCCTGCTCGGCCTTCAGGCCCAGGTGCCACTTGCCGGCCATCAGCGTCTGGTAGCCGGCCTCGCGCAGCAGTTCGGGCAGCGCCACCACGCGGTCGTTGAGGTAGCCCTCGTAGCCGGGCTTGCCTTCCAGCTCCGGGGTCAGCGCCTCGGCCATGGTGCCGATGCCGGCGATGTGATGGTCGGTGCCGGTGAGCAGCATCGAGCGCGTCGGCGAGCAGGTCGGTGCGGTGTGGAAGTCGGTCAGGCGCAGGCCGGCGTGGGCCAGGGCGTCGAGGTTGGGCGTGGCGATCTCGCCGCCGAAGGCGCCGATGTCGGAGAAGCCGAGGTCGTCGGCGACTATCACCAGGAAGTTGGGGCGTTTGCTCATGTCGAAACTCGGTCGGTGTTTGGGGTAGGCCTTGTAGGAGCGAGCTTGCTCCTACAAAAAAAGAAGAGGCGCCTCAGCAGGCGATGAACTCGAACGGCAGGTTCTCCACCCGCCTGGGCTGCGGCGCGAGGTAGTCGCCATCGCCGGTCAGCTCGTGCAGCAGCTCCTCGCGCAGGCGCAGGAAGTCGAAGCCGCCGCGCTCGCGCGGGTGCGCCAGGGGCACCTCGACGATACGCTTGATGCGCCCCGGGCGCGGCGCCATGACCACCACGCGGTCGGCCAGGAACAGCGCCTCCTCCACGTCGTGGGTCACCAGCAAGGTGGTGATGCGCTCGCGCTCGCGGATGCGCAACAGTTCTTCCTGCAACTGCTGGCGGGTCAGCGCGTCGAGGGCGCCGAAGGGTTCGTCCAGCAGCAGGATGCGCGGGCTGGCCACCAGGCCGCGGGCGATGGCCACGCGCTGGGCCATGCCACCGGAGAGCTGGTGCGGGTAGGCGCGGTTGAACGCGGACAGGCCGACCAGTTCGAGGTAGTCGGCGACCTTGCGCGCCCTGCCCTCCTCGCTCAGCGGCTCGTTGACCAGGCCCAGGGCGACGTTCTGCTCCACCGTCAGCCAGGGGAACAGGCGGTGCTCCTGGAACACGATGCCACGCTCGCCGCCGATGCCGTCGATGGCCTTGTCGCCGATGCGGATCTCGCCGCGGTACTCGCGGTCCAGGCCCACCAGCAGGCGCAGCAGGGTGGACTTGCCGCAGCCGCTGGCGCCGACGATGGCGATGAACTCGCCCGTGGCGATGTCCAGGTCGAAGCGCTGGATGGCCTCCAGTTGCCGGCCGTCCACCGGGAAGCTCTTGCCGACCTGGCGGAAGCTCACCAGCGGCGCGGAAGTGAAAGCGTTCATGCGTGTCTCCAGCGCGTGGCACGCGCTTCGATGCGTTGTCCGAGGGCGCCGAGCAGGGCGCCGGTGAGGCCGACCAGAAGCATCCCGGCGCTGACCAGGTCCATGCGGAACAGCTGCTGGGCGCCGATCATCAGGCTGCCGATGCCGCCGTCCGAGGGCATGAAGTACTCGGCGCCGATGGTGCCCAGCCAGGCGTAGATCAGGCCCAGGCGCAGGCCGGCGAAGATCGACGGCGCCGCGCCCGGCAGGACCAGGCGGCGCAGGCGCTGCCAGGGCGACAGGCGCAGCACGCGGGCGGCCTCGCCCAGTTGCGCCGGCAGGCTGGCGATGCCGCGCTGGGTGGCCAGCAGCAGCGGGAAGAAACTGGCCAGGGCGACGAACACCACCTTGGCCGCCTCGCCCAGGCCGAACCAGGCGGTGAGCAGCGGCACCCAGGCGAAGATCGCCACCTGGCGCAGGGCCGAGAACGACGGGCCGAGCAGGCGCTCCGCCGGGCGCCACAGCCCCAGGGCCAGGCCCAGCAGGAAGCCGGCGCCGCCGCCCAGCAGCAGGCCCAGCAGGGAACGCTGCAGGCTGGCCAGCAAGGCCGTCGGCAGGCTGCCGTCGAGCAGGCCGCGCCAGGTGGTCTCGACCACCGCGGTGGGGCTGGCGAGGATCGCCGGATCGACCCACTGGCCGACGCTCGCCGCCTGCCACAGGCCGACCAGCGCCAGCGGCAACAGCCAGGGCTGCAGGCGCTGCCAGCCCTGGCCGCGGACACTACGGCGGAACTCGCCGGCGGCCTGCTGCGGCCAGTGCACCAGGCGCCGCTCCAGGGCCTGGATGCCCTGGTCCATGGCCGCGCCCACCAGGCCGATGACGAGGATGCAGACGAACACCACGTCGAGCATGAACAGTTGGCGGCTCTGCACCATCAGGTAGCCGATGCCTTCGCTGGAGGCCAGCAGCTCCACCGCCAGCAGCGAGGTCCAACCCTGGGCCAGGGCCAGGCGCACGCCGGTGAGGAAGGCCGGCAGCGCCGCCGGCAACAGCAACCGACGCACCAGCAGCGGCGGCGGCAGGCGCAGCACGGCGGCGGCCTCGCGCAGCCTGGGCTGGGCATCGCGCACGCCGACCAGGGTATGCAGCGCCACCGGGACTATCACCGCCTTGACCAGCACCACCAGCTTGAGCAGTTCGCCGATGCCGAAGAACAGCATGAACAGCGGGATCCAGGCCAGCGTGGGGACCTGCGCCAGGGCCAGGAAGGTCGGCAGCACGAAGCGCTCGGCGCGGCGGCTGAAGCCCAGCCAGGCGCCCAGGGCCGCGCCGCTGGCGATGCCGGCGAGCAGGCCCCAGCACAGCCGCTGCAGGCTGATCCACAGCTGCTGCCAGAGTTCGCCGGCGAACAGCTCGCGGGCGCTCTGCCAGACCAGCGACGGCGCCGGCAGTATCTGCGCGGACATCCAGTGCTGGGTGGCGGCCAGCCACCAGAGAACGAACAGGGCCACCGGCAACAGCCAGGGCAGCAAGCGCGGGGCGATCAGCGCCAGCCGCTGCGAGGCGGCAGCGCTTGCGGTGGGGTACACAGGCAAGGCGAGTGCCTTAGAAATATTCTTCATTGGAATATGAAAAAATCTATCAATGCATTTATGAGCTAAGAGTCCCCATTTAAGGGAAGCCTCCCCAGCGCGGCCAATGCATTCGACGAATATTTTTTATGCCTTTCGTGCATTCGCCCGGCAGCGGGGATGCGGACTGACTTATCTCCACAAATTATTAAAAAATAAATTTTTATTATTTTATTAATCATCTATGACCTGCCTTAGTGCCTTTCCCATTCCCCCGCAGGAGGCAGGCGCCATGAAGGCCCTCACCCACCCGTTGCTGTCGCTCTTCGCCGCCCCGGTGCTCGCCGGGCTGCTCGGCGCTTACGCCCCGTTCACCAGCGCCGCCGAAGCGCCGAAGGAAATCCGCATCGCCGTGCCCGACGTGGGCGCCGGGCAGAGCCATTCCGGCGGCGGCCTCGTCGACGTGCTCTACACCCGCAAGCTGCTGGAGAAGGAGTTCGCCAACGACGGCATCCAGATCAAGTGGACCTACTTCAAGGGCGCCGGCCCGGTGATCAACGAGGCCTTCGCCAACAGCCAGGTGGACTTCGCCTACCTCGGCGACCTGGCGGCCATCATCGGCAAGGCCAGCGGCCTGGACACCCGCCTGCTGGCCGCCACCGGGCGCGGCGTCAATCACTACCTGGGCGTGCAGCCGGGCTCGGGGATCAAGACCCTGACCGACCTCAAGGGCAAGCGCATGGGCATCTTCCGCGGCACCGCCAGCCAACTGTCGTTCGACAACGCCCTGGCCAGCGCGGGCCTGAGCGAGAAGGACCTGAAAGTCATCAGCCTGGACTTCAACGCCGCCCTGGCGGCGCTGGCGGCCAAGCAGATCGACGCCACCTGGGGCCTGGCCGGCCTCTTCGCCCTGCGCGAGAAGGGCCTGGCGGAAATCCCCCTGAGCACCCGCGACCTCGGCGGCGCCGGCACCCTGCAAGCTGTGCTGGTAGGCAACGGCGCCTTCGTCGACGCCCACCCGGAAATCACCCAGCGCCTGCTCAAGGTGGAACTGCAGGCCCTGGCCTGGGCCGGCGCCGAAGCCAACCACGCGGCCTTCATCGACCTGGTGTCGAACCAGGCCGGCTACCCGCCGATCATCCTGCAGACCGAATACAAGGACCGCCCGCTGGCCGAGGCCCTGTCGCCGCAACTGGACGCCGGCTTCCTCGGCCAGCTCGACGCCTCGATCCAGGCGGCCAGGCAGTACGGCCTGATCCGCCGCGACTTCAAGGCCGCCGACTGGGCCAAGCCGGACTACCTGGCAGCCGCCGCCAAGCTGGCTGCGGCGCAGCCGGTGGCGCAGGTGCAGTGATTGAGCTCGTAGCAGCCTGCGAGCTCAATCGCGGATAACGCCCAGGTCAACCCCGGCGCCGCCTGGAACCAAGGCCAAACGGCGGATAACGCGGAGCGTTATTCGCCCTACGCCAAGCCCACCGTAGGGCGTATAACCGTTCGCGGTTATCCGCCGCCCCCTCCCCGCAAACCTTCACGCCACCGCACTCCGCTCCTCCTCATCCAACTCCACCAACATCTCGATCAACGCCCGCGCCGCCGCCGAAAGGCGGTAGCCGGTACGGCTGACGATCCCACAGCGCGCCTGCAGACTGTCGATGTTATGCGGCAGGTTACGCAGATGCAGGCGCGCCACCTCGCCATTGGCCAGCGCATGCCGTAAACCATCCTCGCTGCCCACGCCAATGGCGTCGGTCTGGCTGACGATGCGCACCAGCGAGCCCAGGTGCTCGCACTGGATGTTCGCCTGCAGGTCGCTCTTGCCGCTGAGGTTGGCCAGCAACTTGCGGATGCCCGGCGGCATCCGCGCCGAGGCCAGCGGGTAGGCGAACAGGTCGTTGGTGGACAGGCTCTCCTTGGCCAGCAGCGGGTGCCCGGTGCGGCAGAAGAAGAAACCCCGGCGCGGGCTCAGCGGCCGCGTCTGGAAGCCGGGGTCGGCCTCGAAGTGGCGGATATCAGCGATGAAGAACTCGATCTCGTCGCGCAGCAGGCTGCGCGACAGGCGCTCCCAGTTGTCCACCTGGAAATCGATCTGCAGCCGCGGGTGGCGCCGGATCAGCCGCGCCACCGCGTCGGGCACCAGTTTCTGCGCCGGCGCCGGCCCGCAGCCGAAGTGCAGCTCGCCGGCATCCAGCTTGTTCAACTGGGTGATTTCCTGGGTCAGGTTGGCCGCGCCCTGCACCAGGCGCAGCGCGTGCTGCAGCACCACCTGGCCTTCCGGCGTGGGGCGCAGCTCCTTGCTGCCGCGGTCCACCAGCTGGCAGCCCAGCTCCTGCTCCAGGCCCTGGATGCTGCGGCTGAAGGCCGGCTGGGTGATGCCCATGGCATCGGCCGCGCGGACGAAACTGCGGTGTTCGGTGAGGGCGATGAAGTAACGCAGTTGGCGCAGATCCATGATGCTTTACCGGCATTGAAAATATTGGACAAAGGCATTTGCCGTCGGGGATGCGCTGGTTTTAAATGCAAGCTCTTATTCCGTCAACGAAGAATAAAACTTAAATTTATTCTTTTAAGAAATAAGAATATGCCCCTCGACCAGGAGCCCCCAATGGCCTTGCACCCTTTCGCCCCACGCCCGTTGCCGGCACGAATGCTTCCCTCTCGCGGCTGTAGCCGCTGAGCCCCGGCGTCGCCGGACGACGCCCACCGATTAGAAGAGAGCCGTTTTCGCCATGCCCCGCATGGCGCGGCCCCCTGTTGCCCGCGATCCGCCGGGCAGTGCCTGATGCAAGGAAAAGACGATGAGCCAGAGTGCTTCGCTGCAAACCCCGTTCACGCTGCGCCCCGGCCGAACCCGGCCCGGCGCCCCCGACTATGCCCTGGCCCTGCTGCTCGCCCTGGGCGGCGCGCTGCCGCTGCAGGCCGCCGAGCAGGACGACGCCAGCACCACGCCAGAGGCCGCCATCACCGCCGACAAGGGCACCAGCACCCAGGCCACCGCCCTGGGCAAGGTCACGGTCACCGCCCGGCGCCGCGAGGAAGACTCGCAGAAGGTGCCCACGCCGATCACCGTGCTCGACGGCGCCACCCTGGAGAACCAACGCATCACCAAGGTGCAGGACCTGCAGCAGGTGCTGCCCAGCGTCAACGTCGCCTACATCCACGCCCGCCAGTCGAGCATCGCCGTGCGCGGCATCGGCAACAACCCGGCCAGCGACGGCCTGGAGGGCTCCGCCGGGGTCTACCTGGACAACGTCTACCTGGGCCGCCCGGGCATGGCGGTGTTCGACCTGCTGGACATCGAGCAGTTGGAGCTGCTGCGCGGCCCGCAGGGCACGCTGTTCGGCAAGAACACCACCGCCGGCGTGCTGAACATCAGCACCCGCGCGCCGACCTTCACCCCCGAGCGCACGGTGGAGGTCTCCGGCGGCCAGGAAGGCTACTTCCAGGGCCGCGGCACGGTCTCCGGGCCACTCACCGACGAACTGGCCGGGCGCGTTTCCGCCTACCGCACGCGCAGCGACGGCTACATCACCAACATCCACGACGACAACAAGCTCAACGGCGGCGAGCGCCAGGGCATCCGCGGCCAGCTGCTGTACAAGCCCAGCGAGGACTTCAGCCTGCGCTGGATCAGCGAGTACAACGAGGAGGACTCCAGCAACGGCAGCATGGTGGTCTACGGCGCCGCCCCGCGCTTCTGGCAGCGCGCCGCGCTGGTCGGCGCCTCGCCGATCGCCGATCCGGGCCGGCACAAGGTCAACATCGACAGCCGCCAGCACGTCAGCGTGCACCAGGGCGGCAGCTCGGTGGAGGCCAACTGGAAGCTGGCCAACGACTTCACCCTGACCTCCATCAGCGCCTACCGCTTCTGGAACTTCACCCCGGCCAACGACGAGCAGCTGAACGTCTCGGCGATCCGCAATACCGGGGTGGCGGTGCGCGACCGCCAGTTCTCCCAGGAAATCCGCCTGGCCTCGCCCACCGGCGGCGCCTTCGACTATGTGGTCGGCGCCTACGCGTTCAACCAGAACCTGGGCAACAAGACCTTCACCGACTACGGCCCCTTCGCCGACAGCTACCTGCTGGGCACCAACCTCAAAGCCCTGAACGACACCTCCAGCAAGGCCAACGGCAAGATCGAGACGGACAGCTTCGCGCTCTTCTCCCAGGGTACCTGGCACCTCACCGACAAACTCGACTTCACCGCCGGCCTGCGCGGCACCTACGAGGAGAAGGACGCCAAGGTGAAGCGCTACGCGCCGGTGGGCGGTGCGCCCGTGAGCGGCGCCGGCGCGGTGGTGCGCAACGGCCAGCTGGGCGCCTACGATTCCGGCGACCTCAGCGTCTACAGCTTCGCCCCCTCGGCGCTGCTCAGCCTGAGCTACCAGTTCAGCGACGAGCTGCTGGGCTATGCCTCGCTGTCCCACGGCGAGAAGTCCGGCGGGGTGAACCTGGCGGTGGCCAGCGCGCCGAGCGCCGGCGCCGACTCGCTGCTGGTCGGCCCGGAACGCGCCAACGATGCCGAACTGGGGATCAAGTCGACGCTGCTCGACCGCCGCCTGCAGCTCAACGCCAACATCTTCTGGACCGGCATCCACGGCTACCAGGCCACCACCCTGTACCAGCCGGCCGGCTCCACCCAACTGGTGCAGGTGCTGTCCAACGCCGGCAGCGTGCGCTCCCGCGGCCTGGAGCTGGAGGCCACCGCGCTGCCGCTGCGCGGCCTGACGCTGAACTTCAACGGCTCCTACAACGACGTCAGCTACCTGTCGTTCAAGGACGCCCCGTGCCCGGCCGAGATCAGCACCCAGCCCGGCGCCCCGGCCAGCTGCGACCTCACCGGCAAGCGCGTGGTCGGCGCCTCGAAATGGATCGCCAACCTCAACGGCGAATACAAGTGGCAGTTGGCCAACCGCTTCGAGCCCTACGTCAACGCCAGCTATTCGTACCGCTCCGAGGCCGAGGGCACCCTGGACGATTCCGACCTTTCGAAAATCCCCGGCTACGGCCTGGCGAACTTCTCCGTGGGCGTGCGCCACGATCTGGGCGACGGCCAGCTGGACGCCTCGGTCTGGCTGAAGAACGCCTTCGACAAGGACTACTACCTGGCCGCCTTCGCCAGCATCAACGGCTCCTACACCGCCTCGGTGGGCCAGCCGCGCACCCTGGGCGCCTCGGTTCGCTACGACTTCTGATCCCACTCGCCGCCCCGCGCGGCCCCTTGCAGTACCACCTACAGCAATGAGGAATACGAGATGAGCAACGCAGCACAAGCCATTCAACCCGCCGTACAACTCGACATCCACCCGGTGGCCGGGCGCATCGGCGCCGAGATCCGCGGGGTGACGCTTTCCGGCCACCTGGACGCGGCCACGGTCGAGGCCATCCAGGCCGCCCTGGTGAAGCACAAGGTGATCTTCTTCCGCGGCCAGAGCCAGCTCGACGACCAGGGCCAGGAAGCCTTCGCCAAGCTGCTCGGCGAGCCGGTCGCGCACCCGACGGTGCCGGTGCGCGACGGCACCGAATACCTGCTCGAACTGGACGGCGCCGAAGGCCGCCGGGCCAACTCCTGGCACACCGACGTGACCTTCGTCGAGGCCTACCCGAAGGCCTCGATCCTGCGCAACGTGGTGGCCCCGCAGGCCGGCGGCGACACCGTCTGGGCCAACACCGCGAGCGCCTACGACGACCTCAGCGACGAACTCAAGGCCCTGGCCGACAAGCTCTGGGCGGTGCACAGCAACGAATACGACTACGCCGCCATCAAGCCCAACGCCGACCCGGCGCGCCTGGAGCAGTACCGCAAGGTGTTCACCTCCACCGTCTACGAGACCGAGCACCCGGTGGTGCGCGTGCACCCCGTCAGCGGCGAGCGCAACCTGTTGCTGGGGCACTTCGTGAAGCGCCTGAAAGGCCTGTCGCAGCACGACTCCCAGCATCTCTTCGCGGTGCTGCAGAGCCACGTTACCCGCCTGGAAAACACCGTGCGCTGGCGCTGGCAGGCCGGCGACGTGGCCATCTGGGACAACCGCGCCACCCAGCACTACGCGGTGGACGACTACGGCACCCAGCCGCGCATCGTGCGGCGCGTGACGCTGGCCGGTGAGGTACCGGTGGGGGTGGATGGGCAGCGGAGCCGGACTGTCAGGAAAGTTTGAGTCCTGCTTTCAAGAGCCCCTCTCCCTAACCCTCTCCCTGAAGGGAGAGGGCTGGGGAGAGGGCAACCCAAGCCCATACGGAGCACCAGACCATGAGCCAATCCACCGCCCTGAAGATCGCCCCCGAAACCTTCACCATCATCCCCCTCGACGCCCCGCTGGGCGCCGAGGTCCGCGGCCTGGACGCACGCCAGCCGCTGACGCCCGAGCAGATCCTGGCGATCAAGCAGGCCCACCGCGACCACCACATCCTCATCTTCAGGAACCAGCAACTGGACGATCGGCAGTACCTGAATTTCGCCACCCTGTTCGGCGCGGTGTTCCAGCCGCCGGCGGACGTGCCGGTGCTGTCTTCCGGCGTCGACGGCAAGGCCCCGGACATCGTCAAGGTGGCCAATACCGGCGATGGCGAACTGGGCAACTTCGCCCTGCCCGCGCACATCGACCACCAGTGGACGCCGCTGCCCTCCTCCGGCTCCTTCCTCTACGCGCTGGAAGTGCCGAGCCAGGGCGGCGAAACCCTGTTCACCAACCTGGCGCTCGCCTACCAGAGCCTGGACGCAGCCACGCGCAAGGAAATCGACGACCTGCGGCTGATCAGCTACAACCCCTTCGTGCGTCTGAAGAACGGCTATTCGGGCGGCTTCGTCACCTACCGCACTCCGGACATAGAGCCGATCCAGGGCACCGAGCACCCGCTGGTGCGCACCCATCCGGAAAGCGGCAAGCGCGTGCTCTACCTCAGCGTCCACACCGAAGTGGAAATCCCCGGCCATGAGCCGCAGCAGGGCAAGGCCCTGGTCGAGCGCCTGCGCGCCCACCTGCAGAAGCCGGAGCTGATCTACAGCCACAAATGGCAGATCGGCGACATCGTCTGGTGGGACAACCAGGCCACCCTGCACGGCCGCAACGCCTTCCCGGCCAGCGAGCGGCGCCGCCTGAAGCGCATCAGCCTGGGCGGCAGCCGGCCGTTCTGAGTTTCCCGCGGGCAAAGAAAAAGCCCCTGGCCGATGGCCAGGGGCTTTGCGAAGTGGTGGGTCGTGTAGGATTCGAACCTACGACCAATTGGTTAAAAGCCAACTGCTCTACCGACTGAGCTAACGACCCAACGCGAGGCGTATAATACTGATTTCTAACGCAAAAACAACACCTTTACGAAAAATTTTTCAGAAATATCGCGTAGGGTCTGAAATTCCCGCCGCGGCGAAGCCTTCGGCGCGCAGGCGACAGCTGTCGCACTTGCCGCAGGCGCGGCCTGCGTCGTCCGCCTGGTAGCAGCTCACGGTGAGCGCGTAGTCCACGCCGCGGGCCACGCCGGCCTGGATGATCTGCGCCTTGGAGAGGAACTGCAGCGGCGCCTGGATACGGAAGCCATCGCCTTCCACCCCGGCCTTGGTGGCCAGGTTGGCCATGCGCTCGAAGGCCTCGACGAACTCGGGGCGGCAGTCCGGGTAGCCGGAATAGTCCACGGCGTTGACGCCGATGAAGATGTCCCACGCACCGAGCACCTCGGCCCAGCCCAGGGCCAGGGAAAGGAATACGGTGTTGCGCGCTGGCACGTAGGTCACCGGGATGCCCTCACTGGGCGCCTCGGGCACGGCGATGCTGCTGTCGGTCAGCGCCGAGCCGCCGATGCCGTTGAGGTTCAGGCCGATGACCTTGTGCTCGACCACGCCCAGCTGGCGGGCCACGCGTTCGGCGGCCTGGAGTTCGGCGCGGTGGCGCTGGCCATAGTCGAAGCTCATGCTGTAGCAGGCGTAGCCCTCGGCCTTGGCCATGGCTACCACGGTAGCGGAGTCGAGCCCGCCGGAGAGCAGGATGACGGCTTTCTTCTGAGTCATGTGGTTACCCTTCCCGTCCACGTCTCAGCGGCCCGGTTCGTCGTTCCAGAGGATCTTGTGCAGTTGCATCTGGAAGCGCACCGGCAGGTTGTCGGCGACTATCCAGTCGGCCAGCTCGCGCGGCGCCAGCTGGTGGTGGCTCGGCGAGAACAGCACTTCGCCGGCACGCTCGTCGAGGCGGTATTCGATCAGCTTGGACACCGCCCAGTCGTAGTCCTCGCGGGAGCAGAGGACGAACTTGACCTGGTCGTTGCCGGTGAGCTCGGCGATGTTCTCGTAGCGGTTGCGGCGCACCTCGCCGGAGCCCGGGGTCTTCAGGTCGAGCACCCGGCTGACGCGGCGGTCGGTGGCGGAGATGTCCAGCGCGCCGCTGGTCTCCAGGGAGACCGAGTAACCGGCGTCGCACAGGCGCTGTAGCAGCGGCAGGCAGTTGGGTTGCGCCAGCGGCTCGCCACCGGTGACGCAGACGTAGCGCGGCCGGTAGCCGGCGACGGTTTCGAGGATGCTGTCCAGGCTGCGGATCTCGCCGCCACTGAAGGCGTAGGCGGAGTCGCAGTACTGGCAACGCAGGGGGCAGCCGGTCAGGCGCACGAACACGGTCGGCAATCCGACGGTGCGCGCTTCCCCCTGCAACGAGTAGAAGATCTCGGTGATTCGCAGGGTCTGTTGCATATCAGCCACGGGCGTGACGGCGACACAGGCCATCCGCCTCCGTTGCGGTGTAATCGAACGAACGCCGGGCGTTCGGGAATTCCCGGGCGGGCAGACATCAGCCGAGCTGAAACCGCTCCGCGACTCCGGGTGGCGGCGATTCTAACGGAAAACCCGGCGCTCGGCGCGTGGTGTCGTTCGTTCGGGCGGTAGCTGGGTGGGCGCGGCTTTTCGTAGGAGCGAGCTTGCTCGCGAACAGTAGTTACCGGTGACGTAGGTGTTGGGTTCAAGAGCGCCCTCTCCCCAGCCCTCTCCCTGAAGGGAGAGGGGGCTGTTCTGAGCTGCTGGAGAGTTCGGAGTCATCCTGATACTCCTAATCCCACCCTGTCATTCCCGCGAACGCGGAAACCCAGTGACTGCGGGGTTCGCGAGCAAGCTCGCTCCTACGAAAAGCAAAAGCAAAAGCGCGTTTGCTCTTGGGATTTCCAGAGAAATATCCGAGCGCACCGGAACGCCCCTTCAGAAGGCCGAGCGAAACCCGCGCTCAGGAGGTCATGCGACATGGATGTCGCGAGAGCCCCGATGGGCTACAGGGACGTACCCTCGGGGCGGGCCTCCGTGGCGGGGGAATTCGCGAGGGTAGCCCGGCTTCATCGGGCCCGTATGCGGGGCAAGCCTTTTTGGTTACTTTTTGCGGGGGTGGCCTTCCACCGACTGACAAAAGTGACTCGCCCGAGGGGGCGAAACAAAAAATCTCCGCAGACTCGGTGCGGCGCGCTACACCGAGCAAGAAGGCAGCTGGGTTCCCGCGTTCGCGCACTGCTGTCCGGCACGCCTCATGCTATTAACAGCTGCCCCTGACGCAGGTTGATCTCGCGTATTCGCTCCTGCCGTCGTCGGTAACGTTCGGCCTCCAGGCCTGGGCGCTGAAACAGCGTTGCCTGTACCTCCACCATCAGCATCCACAGGCTTTGCCGCGTTCCCGTCCTGCGTTGGTAAAGGTTCAGCAGCAAGTAGCTGATCAGCGCACAGAGAATCTGGATGCGCACGGCATTCTCGCTACGGCCCAGGAAACGCCTGACCTTCAGGTGTTGCTTGATCCATTTGAAAAACAGCTCGATCCGCCAGCGATCCCGATAGCGCTCGGCGATTTCTGCCGCCGGGCTGCTCAGGTCGTTGGTCGCCAGGCTCAGAGGCGGCTCATCGCCTGGGCGGTTCACCAGGATCCGCCGCAGGGGCTGGGTGTAGTGATTACGCCGTCGGCCACCTGGGTTGCGGTTGGAGAAGCTCACCTCTTCGTCTCGCAGGATCGTTTCCCGGTCTTGCTGGGGAACCTCGCGCTGGGCCAGGACCTTGAGCCGCACATTGGACTTGAATCGTGTGACGAAGCGGGCCTTCTGGGCATCCAGGCTCGCCCACCAGTTGAAGTCGTAATAGCCCTTGTCGAATACGTAGGTGGCCTGTGGCTCGATACCCAGCGTCCGGCCTTCGTCGATGTCGTTGACGTTGGCTGCGCTGAAGCTGCAATGCACCGGTGCTGCCGCCTGCTCGGCATACAGCACATGGACTTTCAGCCCCTGGGAGCGGGTTCGATTGGACAGCGTCCATTCGTCGAAGCCAGGGCCCTTGAGGGTGATCGTGGTGGAGTCCAGCAGGTACAGCAGTTCCTTCCCGTCACGGCGTAACTGCCGGCAGACGCCCGCCATCAGGTAGTGCGCAACCTGGGCGAAGACCTCGGTATTACGGCGTTCGTTGGCATCGGCCAGGGTGGAACGCCGGATCGGGCCCGTCCCCAGGTGATAGTGCTGATGGGGATGGCTGTTGAAGCTGGTTTCAAGCGCCCGCAGGCTGCTCACGCCGGCCAGTTGGGCATACACCATGGCGACCAGGTGATCCCAGCTGCCAAAGCGCTTGCTGTGCTTGTCGGCGCCGTGTTCGGCGACCAGTCGATCGAAGACGCCGCGAGGCAGCGCTTTTAGTACATCGTGAAAACGGCTTATCCTGAACATCTTGCGGGGGCTGTGAGGTTGAGTTGGCGCTCAACGGTTTAACCCGTGCCTTCAGCCCCCGCAAGCCCTCCAGACGCCCCCTCGAAAATATTCCGGACAGTAGTGCGCGTTCGCGGGAATGACGAGGGTGAGGATTGGAGCGCGGGATAAAGGTTCGCGAGCAAGCTCGCTCCTACAGGAGGAGCATGTCCCGCTGGAATGAAAAACGCCGTTTCCCCCTGCTGGAAGAAACGGCGTTTTCAGATGAACGACAAGAGGCTTACTTGAGGCTCTTCAGGTCCCGCTGGGCCAGTTGGGCGGCGGAGCTGCCCGGGTACTGGGCGACCACCTGCTGGAGAATGCCGCGGGCCTTGTCGTTGTTGCCCAGGCGGCGCTCCACGTCGGCCAGCTTGTACAGCGAGTCCGGCACCTTGGGGCTGCTCGGGTAGGCCTGGCTGACCTTGGCGAAGGCCTGGCCGGCGCCCTGCAGGTCGCCCTTGGCCAGGTTCACCTCGCCCAGCCAGTACTGCGCGTTGCCGGCGTACTGGCTGCTGGGGTACTTGCGCAGGAAGGCGCCGAAGGCCTGGCTGGCCTTGTCGAAGTCCTTGGCCTTGATCAGGTCGAAAGCCGCGTCGTAGTAGAGCTTCTCTTTCGCCGGATCGCCCGGCTCGCTGCTCGCGGGCTGGGCCTGTTGCTGCTGGGCGGCAGCGGCGCCGGCCGCTGCGCCCGCACCGGCGGCGCTGCCGTCGGTGGAGGGGTTCTGGGCTGCCGGAGCGGAGGAAAGGCGGCGGTCGAGGTCCTGATAACGCTCGAGGCTTTCCTGCTTCAGCTGCTGGATCTGATTCTGCTGCTCTTCGAGGGTGCCGCGCAGGCGGGCAATCTCGTCCTGCATCTGCTGCAGTTGCAGGAACAGCTGGGCTTGCCCGGAGACGGGAGCGGCCGAAGCCGCCCCGCCACCGGCATAAGCACCATCAGCACCTGCGGTGCCGTACCCCGCGGGCGGCGCGCTGGCGTAGCCGCCATCGTTACCATCCACCACCGGAACCGCGGCCGCCGCCATCAGCGGCAGGCCGCAGACCATCAAGGTCAGGAGTCGCAGGCGCATAGGGTCTTACTTCTTCAGCTCAACGCGACGGTTCTGAGCCCAGGACTGTTCGTCGTGGCCGGTGGCAACCGGACGCTCTTTACCGTAGGAAACCAGTTCCAGCTGAGCCGGGGACACGCCCTGCAGTACCAGGTAGCGCTGAACGGCCTTGGCGCGACGCTCACCCAGAGCCATGTTGTACTCGCGGGTGCCGCGTTCGTCGGTGTGGCCTTCCAGGACGACGTGCTGGCCGCTGCCTTTCAGGTCTTTGGCGTGTACGTCCAGAGCGCGCATGGCTTCCGGCTTCAGGTCGGAGCTGTCGTACTCGAAGTAGAAGGTGGTGATCGCACGCAGAGCGGCTTCGTCGCTCAGGCTGCCGTCAACGGCACCGCTGTTGGCGCCGTAGCCAGCGTTCGGGTCAACGCCGCCATTGGCGCCTTCACCAGTAGCATCGCCTTTCTTGGACGAGCAACCTACGGCTACGGCCATGGCGAGGGCGATAACGGCAAATTTGCCGAATTTCAGCATTTCCATCATGTAACTCCTAATGAACCCCAGTGTATAAGTTTGGAACAGTTGGCAACCGTCAGTTCAGGTAAGGGGACCAGGATGGCTCGCGCACGTCGCCCTGAGCGGTGGGTAGCGGTAACCGAACACGTCCGTTGATGCTGGCGAGCATCAACACGCCCCGGTCCTGCTGGCGGGTGGCGTATATTAGCATCGTGCCATTTGGCGCAACAGTGGGCGAATCGTTCAGCGTGGTGTTCGAAAGCACCCGCAGATTGCCGCGTTGCAGGTCCTGGGCGGCGATCTGGAAGTTGGTGAAACCTTCCTGGCGGTGGACCATCACCAGGGTCTTCTCGTCGGCCGAAAGTTTCGGGTTGGCGTTGTAGTTGCCGGTGAAGGTCACGCGGTCGGTGGCGCCGCTGTTGACGTTCATCTTGTAGATCTGCGGCTTGCCGCCACGGTCCGAGGTGAAGTACAGGGTCGAGCCGTCCTTGCCCCAGAAGGGTTCGGTGTCGATGGCCGCGTTGTTGGTCAGGCGGCGCAGCTGGCGCGAGCCCAGGTCCATCAGGTAGATCTCCGGGTTGCCGTCGCGCGACAGCACCAGGGCCAGACGGTTGCCGTCCGGGGAGAACGCCGGGGCGCCGTTGAGGCCTTCGAAGTTGGTCAGCTGCTCGCGGCGGCCGGTATCCACGTACTGCATGAAGATGCGCGGGCGCTTCTGCTCGAAGGACACGTAGGCGATGCGCCGGCCGTCGGGCGAGAAGCGCGGCGAGAGGATCGGCTCGCGCGACTGCAGCAGGGTCACCGGGCGGGCGCCGTCGTAGTCGGCGCGCTGCAGGGTGAAGCGGGTGTTGTCGGCGGAGAAGCGCTCGGCGGTCACGTAGAGCAGCTTGGTGGAGAAGGCGCCCTTGATGCCGGTGAGCTTCTCGAACGACTGGTCGGCGATGAAGTGCGACATGTCGCGCAGCTGCTCGACGCTGCCGCCGACGCTGCCGGTGACGATCTGCTGCTGGGTGGCGACGTTGAACAGGCCGTACTGCACCTGCAGGCGGCCGCCGGCCGGGGTGATGTTGCCGATCAGCACGTATTGCGCGCCCAGGGCCTGCCAGTCGCGGTAGATCACCTCGCTGGCCTGGGCCGGCAGGCTGATCATGTTCTGCCGCGGGATCGGCTCGAAGTAGCCGGAGTTGCGCAGGTCGTTGCCGATGATGTTGGCCATGTCGTCGGGCAGGACGTTGCCGCCCTGCCAGCCGAAGGGCACCACGGCGATCGGCACGGCGCGATCGGCGCCGCTGGTCACCAGAATGTTCTTCTCATCTGCCATCGCCACGCCTGCCACGCAGAGCAGGGCGACGAGCAATCCTCTGAAAATCTTGATCACAGCGTGAGGTCCTCAGGCGTGAAGGTCATCTTGAAGGAACGGTAGGGATTGAAGTCCTTGGGACTCAGGCCCTGCATTTCAGTAATGCGACCGACGTTCCTCACGGCGTTCACCGCGGAACTGTCGAACGCCTTGTCGCCGCTGGAGCGGACGACGGTCGCATTGGTGATGGTGCCATCGGGCAGCATATTGATCTGCACGGTAACACTCATGCCGTTACGGGCCGATGGCGGACGCGACCAGCCCTCGGATACCCGGGAGCGGATCAGGTCGTCGAAGTTGCCTGCCACCTCGTTGCCCTGTTCGTCGGCCAGGGCCTGCTGCCGCTGCGTGTCGTCGGACAGCAGTTCGGCCAGGGCCTGGGCCTTCTTGTCTTCCTGAGCCTTCTTCGCCGCAGCCTGGGCAGCAGCCTTCTTCTTCGCGGCGTCGGCGGCCGCCTTCTTCTTGGCGTCCTCCGCGGCGGCGAGTTTCTTGGCCTGCTCCGCAGCTTTCTTCTTGGCCTCTTCGGCGGCCTTCTTCTTGGCCTCCTCCGCGGCTTGTTTCTTGGCTTCTTCCTCGGCTTGCTTCTTGGCCTCTTCCTCGGCCTTCTTCTTGGCGATGTCGGCCTGCTGCTTCTGCGCCGCAGCCTTGGCCTCGGCCGCCTTCTTGGCGGCGTCCGCGGCCTTCTTCGCCTCGGCGGCCTTGGCTGCTTCCGCAGCTTTCTCGGCCTCCGAAGCCTTTCGAGCCTCATCGGCTTTCTTTTGTTCCGCAGCTTTCGCTTCGGCTATGGCTTGCTGCTCGACCTTCTTTTGCTCCAGCTGTTCCTGCTCGTACTGCTTGGCAGAGGTCTTCTTCGCCTCCCCGGCGATCTTCTGGTTGGTCTGCTGCGTGGCCTGGCTCTTGGACTTGAGCTGGTAGAGCGTAGCCTGGACGATCGGACGCGCAGGCGGCAACTCGGGCGTCATGGCCCAGCTGACGAAGAGCATCGCGAAAATCAGGACGTGCAGCGCTACCGCCAGTACGACCGGCCAGAAGTAGCTTTCCGATGGAGAGCGTTCGAGTTGGTGCATATCAGCTTCCGGGCGCCTCGGTGATCAGCCCGACGTTACCCACACCGGCCTTCTGCAACCCGCCCATGACAGCCATGACGGAGCCGTAGTCGACAGCCTTGTCGCCACGCACGAAGACCTGCACTTTCTTACCCTGACGGCTGTTCTCGGCCATGATGCCGGTGGCTGCGCTCACCAGTTGGTCGAGATTGATCGCGGTCTGACTGCCCTTGCCCTGGTCGGGATCGACTTCCGAACCCATGTTCCAGTAGTAGGTCTTGTCGGCCTTGATCGATATGGTCAGCACCCGCGAATCGTTGTCCTGCGGGAGCACTTCGCTGGAAACCTTGGGCAGGTCGACCTTGACCCCCTGGTTCAGCATCGGTGCGGTCACCATGAAAATGACCAGCAGTACCAGCATCACGTCGATGTATGGCACCACGTTCATTTCCGCGACCGGCTTGCGTTTATGACGGACCCTTGCCATGTCGGCTTACCTCTCTGGTCAATCGTCGCTGGCGTGGACTTTGCGGTGCAGGATGGCCTGGAACTCGTCGGCGAAGGTGTAGTAGCGGCCGATCAGCATTTCCGAACGCGCGGCGAAGCGGTTATAGGCGATGACCGCGGGGATCGCGGCGAACAGGCCGATGGCGGTGGCGACCAGGGCCTCGGCGATGCCGGGGGCGACGGTGGCCAGGGTGGCCTGCTGCACGGCGGCCAGGCCGCGGAAGGAGTTCATGATGCCCCAGACGGTGCCGAACAGGCCGATGTACGGGCTGGTGGAACCGACGGTGGCGAGGAACGGCAGGCTGGTTTCCAGCTTCTCTTCCTCACGGGAGATGGCCACGCGCATGGAACGGGCCACGCCTTCCATCACCGCGTCCGGGTCGACGCCGGGCTGCTGGCGCAGGCGCGAGAATTCCTTGAAGCCGGCACGGAAGATCTGCTCCACGCCCGAATCCGGGTCGGGGTTGCTGCCGGCCTGGCGGTACAGCTTGGACAGGTCGATGCCCGACCAGAAGCGTTCTTCGAAGCCATCCAGGGCTTTCTTGGCCGAGCGCATCATGTTGCTGCGCTGGAAGATCATGATCCAAGAAGTGACCGAGGCGGCCACCAGGGTGAGCATGACCAGCTGCACCACGATACTGGCGTTGCTGATCAGGCTCCACATGGAGGTATGGTCGACGACGTTCGGTTCCACGTTATTCTCCTGCTGAAAGGGTGTCCGGAGTGCCGGCAAATGCCGCACGCAACGCTTCGGGGATGGCACGGGGCTTCAGGTTGTCGGCCCGCACGCACGCCACCAGGAAGCAGCCCTCGCATAACAGGGCCGAATCCGACGCTCGACGAACCTGTTGGCGGAACCGCAGGCTCGCACGGTTCAACTCCTCGACCTCGGCGCTGACGATCAGCTCGTCGTCCAGACGGGCCGGCGCGTGGTAGCGCGCTTCGACCGAATGAACGACGAAAAGCAGGTTCTCACCTGCCAGCTGGGATTGGGCGAAGCCCAAAGCCCGCAGCCGCTCGGTGCGAGCCCGCTCCATGAACTTGAGGTAGTTGACGTAGTAGACGATGCCGCCTGCATCGGTGTCCTCGTAATAGACCCGGAATCGATGCTCGAACGGCTGACCCCCGTGTTGCGCGCGCATACTCTAGAACCAAGTTGGGGCTTTGCCAATCGGCAATCAGCCACAAATGCAATTAATTACCATCTTCAGGGGAGAAAAGATCCGGCATCGCCCCCTCGCCCATCCGCTTCGGCAACTTCAGGCCGAAATGCAGGTATGCATGCCGGGTGACCACCCGTCCCCGCGGCGTGCGCATGATATAGCCTTGCTGGATCAAATAGGGCTCCAGCACGTCCTCGATCGTATGTTTTTCTTCGCCGATGGCCGCGGCGATGTTGTCCAGCCCCACCGGCCCGCCGTCGAACTTGTCGATCATGGTCAGCAGTAGACGCCGGTCCTGGTGGTCGAAGCCACGTTCGTCGACGTCCAGCAGGTTCAGCGCCTTGTCCGCCACCTCGCTGCTGATCGCCCCGCTGGCGCGCACCTCGGCGAAATCGCGCACGCGGCGCAGCAGGCGGTTGGCGATGCGCGGCGTGCCACGGGCGCGGCGGGCGATCTCGAAGGCGCCGGCCGGGTCCATGTCCAGGCCGAGGATGCCGGCCGACCGGGCGACGATGGTCGCCAGGTCGTCGACGCTGTAGAACTCCAGGCGCTGGACGATGCCGAAGCGGTCGCGCAGCGGGTTGGTCAGCATGCCGGCGCGAGTGGTGGCGCCGACCAGGGTGAAGGGCGGCAGGTCGAGCTTGATGGAGCGCGCCGCCGGCCCTTCACCGATCATGATGTCGAGCTGGAAGTCTTCCATCGCCGGGTACAGCACCTCTTCGACGATGGGCGAGAGGCGGTGGATCTCGTCGACGAAGAGCACGTCGCCCGGCTCGAGATTCGTCAGCAGCGCGGCGAGATCGCCCGGGCGCTCCAGCACCGGGCCGGAAGTGCTCTTGATGGCCACGCCCATCTCCTGGGCGATGATGTTCGCCAGGGTGGTCTTGCCCAGGCCCGGCGGGCCGAAGATCAGCGTGTGGTCCAGGGCCTCCTTGCGGCCGCGGGCGGCGCTGATGAACAGCTCCATCTGCTCGCGCACGCTGGGCTGGCCGATATAGTCGGACAGGCTCAGCGGGCGGATGGCGCGGTCCAGCTGCTCCTCGCGCTCGCGAGGGCCGGCAGTGGCGGCCGAGATCAGGCGATCGGTCTCGATCATGCGCGGCTACCTAGACCATGCCCTTGAGCGAGCGGCGGATGAGTTCTTCGCTGGACAAATCTTTTTCCTCCACGGCGGCCACGGCGCGGCTCGCCTCCTGGGGCTTGAAGCCTAGCGCGATCAGCGCGCTGACGGCATCGGCCTCGGCGCTTGAGACTGTTGCGGCCAGTTTCGGTTCCGCCACCAGGGGGGCGATGGTCGGCATGTTCTCCCAGGCCTTGAAGCGGTCCTTGAGCTCCACCAGCAGGCGCTCGGCGGTCTTCTTGCCGACCCCGGGGATCTTCACCAGGGTGGAAGTATCCTGCGCCTGCACGCAACGCACCAGCTCATCCACTTCCAGGCCCGACATCAGGGCCAGGGCCAGCTTGGGGCCGACGCCGTTGAGGCGGATCAGCTCGCGGAACAGCTCGCGCTCGCGCTTTTCGGCGAAGCCGTAGAGCAGGTGGGCATCTTCGCGCACCACCAGGTGCGTGTGCAGGGTCACCGGTTCGCCGAGGGCGGGCAGGCGATAAAGGGTGGTCATCGGCACTTCCAGCTCGTAGCCGATGCCATTGACGTCGAGGATCAGGTGCGGCGGCTGCTTTTCCGCCAGGGTGCCACGCAGGCGTCCAATCACGGCTCAGGGTCCTTGCAGGTTGTCGGTCAAAGGCGCAGGCGCCCGCCGCGGCGGCGCGCGGTGGACAGGCCATGGGGCACCAGGCTCTGCCGGGTGTGGGCGTGGCACAGGGCGATGGCCAGGGCGTCGGAGGCGTCGATCTGCGGCTTCTGCGTCAGTTTCAGCAGGTGCATGACCATCATCTGGACCTGCAGCTTATCGGCCCCGCCAGTACCGGCGATGGCCTGCTTGACCTGGCTGGCGGTGTATTCGGCGATCTCCAGCCCCTCCTCCGCCGCCGCCACTATGGCCGCGCCGCGGGCCTGGCCGAGCTTGAGCGCGGAGTCGGCGTTGCGCGCCATGAACACCTGCTCGATGCCCATCATGGTCGGGTGGTAGGTCTGGATGACCTCGCGCACGCCGCGGAAGACGATCTGCAGGCGTTCGTGCAGGGCGCCGCTGCCGGTGCGGATGCAGCCGGAGGCGACGTATTCGCAGCCGCGGCCGGTGTCCCTCACCACGCCGAAGCCGGTGATGCGCGAGCCGGGGTCGATGCCTAGGATCAGGGTCATATGCCGGAAACCAAAAGCCGGAAGCCGGAGCGGTCGAATCCGACGGCTCCGGCTTCCGGCGCGAGGCCCATGTCGGGGATGGCGTCAGCCAAGCTGCGCCATCACCTCTTCGGGGATGTCCGCGTTGGAGTAGACGTTCTGTACGTCGTCCAGGTCCTCGAGCATGTCGATCAGCTTGAGTACCTTCTGCGCGGTCTCCAGGTCCAGGGTCGCGGTGGTCGAGGGGATCATCGAGATCTCCGCTTCCTCGCCCTTGAAGCCGGCGGCGGTCAGCGCCTCGTTCACCGCGATGAAGTCGGCGAAGCTGGTGAAGACGTCGATGGAACCGTCGTCATTGGTCACCACGTCGTCGGCGCCGGCCTCCAGGGCCGCTTCCATCAGGGCATCCTCGTCGACGCCGGGGGCGAAGCTGATCTGCCCCTTGCGGTCGAACATGTAGGCCACCGAGCCATCGGTGCCGAGGTTGCCGCCGCACTTGCTGAAGGCATGGCGCACTTCCGCCGCGGTGCGGTTGCGGTTGTCGGTCATGGCCTCGACGATGATCGCCACGCCGCTGGGCGCATAACCTTCGTAGGTCAGCTCCTCCATGTTGTCCGCGTCGTTCGAGCCGGCGCCACGGGCGATGGCGCGATCGATGGTGTCGCGGGTCATGTTGGCGGTCAGCGCCTTGTCCACGGCCAGGCGCAGACGCGGGTTGTCAGCCGGGTTGCCGCCGCCCTGCTTGGCGGCGACCGTCAGTTCGCGGATCAGCTTGGTGAAAATCTTCCCGCGCTTGGCGTCCTGACGCTCCTTGCGGTGCTTGATGTTGGCCCATTTGGAATGACCAGCCATAACTCACTCCGTCTAGCTTGTTGCGGTGGCGGCGCAGGCTGTGCGCCGCCGCGGTTCATCTGGAATTACTCGGCGGCCTTCTGCTGCTCGCGCAGGCGGATGTGCAGCTCGCGCAGGGCCTTGCCGTCCACGGTGCCCGGAGCCTGGGTCATGACGTCGCCGGCGCTCTGGGTTTTCGGGAAGGCGATCACTTCGCGGATCGACGCGGCGCCGGTCATCAGCATCACCAGGCGGTCCAGGCCGAAGGCCAGGCCACCGTGCGGCGGGGCACCGTACTTGAGGGCGTCGAGGAGGAAGCCGAACTTCTCTTCCTGCTCCGCATCGTCGATGCCCAGCACGCGGAACACCGCCTGCTGCATGGACTTGTCGTGGATACGGATGGAACCGCCGCCCAGCTCGGTGCCGTTGAGCACCATGTCGTAGGCGCGGGACAACGCGGCGGCCGGGTTGGCCTCCAGCTCTTGCGGGCTGCACTTGGGCGAGGTGAACGGGTGGTGCAGCGAAGTCAGGCTGCCGTCGTCGTTCTCTTCGAACATCGGGAAGTCCACGACCCACATCGGCGCCCACTCCTTGGTGAGCAGCTTGAGGTCATGGCCGACCTTGATGCGCAGGGCGCCCAGGGCGTCGCAGACGACCTTGGCCTTGTCGGCGCCGAAGAACACGATGTCGCCATCGACCGCACCGACGCGATCGAGGATCACGTTCAGGTTCGGCTCGGCGATGTTCTTGACGATCGGCGACTGCAGGCCTTCCACGCCCTTGGCGCGTTCGTTGACCTTGATGTAGGCCAGGCCCTTGGCGCCGTAGATGCCGACGAACTTGGTGTAGTCGTCGATCTGCTTGCGCGGCATGCTCGCCCCGCCCGGAACGCGCAGGGCGGCGACGCGGCCCTTGGGATCGTTGGCCGGGCCGGAGAAGACCTTGAACTCGACTTCCTTCAGCTGGTCGGCGACGTCGACCAGTTCCAGCGGGATGCGCAGGTCCGGCTTGTCCGAGCCGTAGCGGCGCATGGCTTCCTCGAAGGGCATGTGCGGGAATTCGTCGAACTCCACGTCCAGCACTTCCTTGAACAGCTGGCGCACCATCTTCTCGGTGATGGCGATGATGTCGCTCTCGTCGAGGAAGCTGGTCTCGATGTCGATCTGGGTGAATTCCGGCTGGCGGTCGGCGCGCAGGTCCTCGTCGCGGAAGCACTTGGCGATCTGGTAGTAGCGGTCGAAGCCGGCGACCATCAGCAGCTGCTTGAACAGCTGCGGCGACTGCGGCAGGGCGAAGAAGTGGCCCGGGTAGGTGCGGCTGGGCACCAGGTAGTCGCGCGCGCCCTCGGGGGTCGGGCGGCCGAGGATCGGCGTCTCGACGTCGAGGAAGCCGTTGTCGTCCAGGTAGCGGCGGATGCTACTGGTGATGCGCGCGCGCAGCTTCAGCTTGGCGGCCATTTCCGGGCGGCGCAGGTCGATGAAGCGGTAGCGCAGGCGGGTTTCCTCGCCCACATCGGAATATTCGTCCAGCGGGAACGGCGGAGTCTCAGCCTGGTTCAGCACGTCCAGTTCGTAGCCCAGCACCTCGATGGCGCCGGAGGCCATGTTGGCGTTGCGCGCGCCTTCCGGACGCATGCGCACCTTGCCGGTGACCTTGACCACGTACTCGCTGCGCACGCGGTCGGCCTTGGCGAAGGTCTCGGCGCGATCCGGGTCGAACACCACCTGGGCCAGGCCTTCGCGGTCACGGATGTCGAGGAAGATCACCCCGCCGTGGTCGCGGCGGCGGTGCACCCAACCGCAAAGCGTGACTTCCTGGCCGTCCAGGCTCTCGTTCAATTGGCCGCAATAGTGGCTGCGCATCATGGTGTGTTTCGCTTCTCGCAAGTCTTGGATTCGAGGGAACCGCTCATTCGCCGGCGGCACAGGCGCCCGAGCCGCAGCCCGTGGCGGGGCAGGCGGACTCGGCGGACGCCAGGTTCTTCTTCGCGCCGGTCTTGAAGTCGGTTTCGTACCAGCCGCCGCCGCTCAGGCGGAAGCCGGGGGCGGAGACCATCTTCTTCAATTCCGGGGCCTGGCAGGCCGGGCAATCGACCAGCGGCGCATCGCTGAGCTTCCGCATGGCTTCCAGCTGATGGCCGCAGGAACGGCATTGGTATTCGTAAATCGGCATCGGGACACCTTGGCTGCTACATGGCCGCGGGCCCGCATCCCGCGGCAAAGGCGCGGATTATAGCCTGAAAAAACCATGACTTGCAGCCGCCCTCCAGCGGCCCCCGCGGCGGGCAGTCGATAGAAATCCACTATCGAAAGCTTTGATTCAAACCAAAAGGATCCTACCCACCCCCGTGCTAGCCTGACCAGGAATTTTCACCAAGAGGAAGACGCCATGGAAATCGACATCGGCATCGCCGAACAGGACCGCGCCGCCATCGCCGAGGGGCTCTCGCGCCTGCTGGCCGATACCTACACCCTCTACCTGAAGACCCACAACTTCCACTGGAACGTCACCGGGCCGATGTTCAATACCCTGCACCTGATGTTCGAGGGGCAGTACACCGAGCTGGCCCTGGCGGTGGACAGCATCGCCGAGCGCATCCGCGCCCTCGGGTTCCCGGCGCCGGGCACCTACGCTGCCTACGCCCGCCTCTCCTCTATAAAGGAAGAGCAGGACGTGCCGGACGCCCAGGAAATGATCCGCCTGCTGGTCCAGGGCCAGGAAGCCGTGGTGCGCACCGCGCGCAGCATCTTCCCGCTGGCCGACAAGGCGGCCGACGAGCCCACCGCCGACCTGCTGACGCAACGCATGCAGGTCCACGAGAAGACCGCCTGGATGCTGCGCAGCCTGCTCGCCCACTGACACCACCCCGCCGGGCCCGGCATCATGCCGGGCCCCCTCTGCTCGCCCAGGCGCTAAGCGGTTGATTTGAGAAGGCTATCGGTTTGCTGTTAAATACCGCCCGTGCGCCTCGCGCATAGGCCGCCGGCATCTTTCAGGTCATTTTCATCGCTGCGAACCAGACCGCACGACCGGCTGCTTCTCTTTACGCTTATCGCTCAAGGTGAATCCATAACCATGCTGAAAATCGTCCACCTGCTGACGGGCGTTGCCGCCCTCGTGTTGTCCTTCGCACCCTCGCTGCGCACCGATGCCATCCCCTACCTGCAGAACCCCGACGCCGTCTACCTGGCCCTGCTCGGCCTGACCGCCCTGCTGCTCACTCCCGCCAGCCAGCGGGTACAACAGCTGCAGAGCCTGGTATCGGCGCTGATCGCCCTGGCCGTGGTCCTGCAGATTCTCATCCTGCTGGCGCCGCTGCCGTCCATCGGCGACCAGCCGGCCATCGTCCTGCCCCTGCTGATCCTGGCCGTCGCCGTGACCCTGCAACTCGCCGGCCGACTGCAGAAGCGCCCCAGCGCAAGCACAGCGCCCGAAGCCCCGATCAGCGACGAGAACCGCGAGACCGGCACCGTGAAGTGGTTCAACACTTCCAAGGGCTTCGGCTTCATCTCCCGCGACACCGGCGAGGACATCTTCGTGCACTTCCGCGCCATCCGTGGCGAAGGGCACCGTATCCTCATCGAAGGCCAGCGCGTGGAGTTCTCCGTGGTGCAACGCGACAAGGGCCTGCAGGCGGAGGATGTGATCGCCGCCCTGCCCGGCCGCCGCTGAGGCCCGTGCCGAAGCGCCGATCGGCGCAATGCCGGTTGCTTGAGACAGATGCCGTTTCCCCCATGGGGAAACGGCATTTTTCATTTTTGGCTCAAGAGCGCCCTCTCCCAACCCCCGGCTGCGCGCCCTGCCTGGAAGGGAGAGCGGGCTGTTCGTGCCACCTGAGCGTCCGGCGTGGCCGGTGAATCCAATCGCGGACAAGTCCGCTCCTACGCCCGCGCTTCCCTGTAACCGTAGGAGCAACTGTCTTGCAAGCCGCGCCGGGGTGCTCTTCGTAGGATGGGTTGAGCTTGCGAAACCCATGCGGTCATGGCGATGGGTATCGCTTCGCTCAACACCATCCTACGGGTCTTGTGCTTGCCGGAGGGTGTAGGAGCGGACCCTGTCCGCGATTCGGCGGATAACGCCGTAGGCGTTATGCGCCCTACGGATTTCCAGAGAAACCTCCGCGCACGCCGAAACGCCCCTTCAGAAGGCCGAGCGAAACCCGCGCTCGCGGAAATGACGAGGGCAGGAGGATGGCGCCAAACCAAGAAGCCGCTCAGAACAACCCCCTCTCCCTTCGGGAGAGGGGGCTCTTAAACGCCACCGGCAGACACCAGCCCCGTAAACGACGCTGCCTCTGCCACCATCACTCAATAATGCGGCGGCGGCACATCATCCTCGGCAATACCGACCTGCCCCTGCAGGTCTTCCAGGCGCTTGAGCAGCACCTGCATCTGCAGGCGCAGGCGCTCGATCAGCCGCTCCTGCTCATAGACCACGTCGCTCAGCGTCTGCAGAGCGTCATCCTGGAACGCCAGCCGGCTCTCCAGATCGGTTACCCGTTCCTCCAGGCTCATGGCATTCACTCCTCGAAACGAAAGGCGTCGCCCAGGGCCATGCGCAGCTTGCCGCGCACCGCCAGCAACTCTTCGGGCGTGTAAGGGCGCGCCGGATGCCGGCCCCAGACGGGGCCCGGCCAGGCCGCGTCGTCGCGGCGCCGCACGATGACGTGCATGTGCAACTGGCTAACCACGTTGCCCAGGTTGGCGACATTCATCTTGTCGGCCTTGAAAGTGTCCTTGAGCACTTCCGCCAGATGGGTCGCCTCGCGCCACAGCTCCTGCTGCTCGTCCGGCGCCAGTTGGAAGATCTCGCTGACATCGTCGCGGCGCGGCACGAGGATGAGCCAGGGATATTGCGCATCGTTCATCAGCAGCAGGCGGCTCAGGGGAAAGTCGCCCAGCGCGATGGTGTCCTGCTGCAGGCGGGAATCCAAGACGAACATCTGACTTCTCCTGTTCGACCAGTCTTGAAATAGAAGCTTAGCCCCCTCGGGGGAGCGCTGGGCGCGCAGGATACTAGAGGCAGGCGGGGAACGGCAGCCGTCCCGCGGCGGCACGGCACCCTATTCGTGCACTGCGCCAAATCGGGGCACTTTCCGACAACAGGGAAGCAGGGGCATCTGCTGCCTACGGAAAGGAACCTGGCAGGAAAACCCCGGCTTCTCGAACGAACCTGCAACCCCGGGCGAGCACCAAGGGAGTAAGGCAAGCCGCAAATATTCTCGCAACATCTTGAAATCTGCGCGCCAACGGCATACACCGTGCAGCATCCGGGACGATGGCGAAACCTTCGAGGGGACGAATCGGGTTTTGAGCACGGATGTTGCTAGATGCTCGCCACCGGGAAGAACAAACAAAAGCGCGGATCGCAACTGAGCAAAAAACAACCAGAAGATACGCGACATCACCAAGGGGAAATAAAAGAAACGAGTGTCAAGTGGTCGCGTAACCAGATTCTCAAGATGAGACCTACTTGGAAGCGACACTTGTCATACATGTTTGCGACAGTGCCATAAAGAAACCGTTTGAAGTTTCCGGCAACTATCGCCAAGACAACACGCGTGCTATAAGTTAGCGCCGACAAGAAGAACGAGCCGTCACCGCGGCACATAGTGATGGCAAATAATTTCAAAACCAAAGGAGCAATCACGATGAAAGTGATGAAGTGGAGCGCCATTGCCCTGGCGATTTCTGCAGCCACCTCGCAACTGGCCATGGCCGAAGCCTTCGTCAGCGACCAAGCGGAATCCAAAGGCTTTGTCGAAGACAGCAGCCTGAACTTCCTGGTTCGCAACTACTACTTCAACCGCAACAAGAAAGATGGCGCCGCTGACGCCCGTGACTGGACCCAAGGTTTCTGGGCCAACTACAACTCCGGCTTCACTCAGGGTACTGTCGGTTTCGGCGTTGACGCCTTCGGCTACCTGGGCCTGAAACTGGATGGCGGCAGCGGTTATGGCGCCACCGGCAACCTGCCGGTCCACGACGACGGCGACAAGGCCGACGACTACGGCAAAGCCGGTGCAGCCGTCAAAGTCCGCGTATCCAAGACCGAGCTGAAATTCGGCGACATGCAGCCCACCGCACCGGTATTCGCCGTTGGCGGTACCCGCCTGCTGCCGCAGACCGCTACCGGCTTCAGCCTGATGAGCAGCGAGATCGCAGGTCTGGACGTCGAGGCAGGTCACTACTATTCCGGCACTGGCCAGACCACCACCAACCGCGATGGTGACATCTGGGCCACCTATGCCGGCATCGACGCCAGCTCCGCCGATTTCGTCGGCGGCAAGTACGCCTTCAACGACAACTTCAGCGCATCGCTGTACGGCGCCAAGCTGGAAGACATCTGGAAGCAGTACTACGTCAACCTGAACTACACCCTGCCGATCGCCGACTCCCAGTCCCTGGGCTTCGACTTCAACTACTACAACACCAAGGATGAAGGCAGCGCGAAAGCTGGCGACATCAGCAACAACACCTTCTCCCTGGCCGCCGCCTACACCCTGAGTGCCCACACCTTCACCCTGGCCTTCCAGAAGGTGAACGGCAACACTCCGTTCGACTACATCGGTATCGGTGACAACAACGAAGCGGCGGACTCGATCTTCCTCGCCAACTCCGTCCAATACTCCGACTTCAACGGCCCGGGCGAAAAATCCTGGCAGGCTCGTTACGACCTGAACATGGCCGAGTACGGCGTACCTGGCCTGACCTTCATGGCTCGCTACATCAACGGTAAGGACATCGACGGCACCAAGATCGATCCGACCAGCGCCTACGCTGCCTACGGCTACGGCGAAGATGGCAAGCACCACGAAACCAACGTGGAAGCCAAATACGTCGTCCAGAGCGGCCCGGCGAAGGACCTGTCCTTCCGCATCCGCCAAGCCTGGCACCGCGCCAACTCCGACCAGGCCGAAGGCGATATCGACGAGTTCCGCCTGATCGTCGACTACCCGCTGTCCGTTCTGTAACCGGAACGACCGCAGGTCAAGGAAAGCCCGGCCCCGCGCCGGGCTTTTCCTTTTCCGCGTTCCGCGGCATCCGGCTCCCCCGGCCGCGCCCTGTACGGCGCCAGGCACGCACCGTACAATGCCCGCCTACCTCTGTCTCGCAATCGAATAACGGCCAACCATGCGTACCAGTCAGTACCTGCTGTCCACCCTGAAAGAAACCCCTGCCGATGCCGTGGTGATCAGCCACCAGTTGCTGCTGCGCGCCGGCATGATCCGCAAGCTGGCCTCGGGTCTCTACACCTGGCTGCCGATGGGCCTGCGGGTGCTGCGCAAGGCCGAGACCATCGTCCGCGAAGAAATGAACGCCGCCGGCGCCCTGGAAGTGCTGATGCCGGCCGTGCAGCCCGCCGAGCTGTGGCAGGAGTCCGGCCGCTGGCAGCAGTACGGCCCCGAGCTGCTGCGCCTTAAGGACCGCCACGACCGCGAGTTCTGCGTCGGCCCAACCCATGAAGAGGTCATCACCGACCTGGCGCGCAACGAGCTGTCCAGCTACAAGCAGCTGCCGATCAACTTCTACCAGATCCAGACCAAGTTCCGTGACGAGATCCGTCCGCGCTTCGGCCTGATGCGCGGCCGTGAGTTCATCATGAAGGACGCCTACTCCTTCCACATGAACCAGGAATCGCTGCAGCAGACCTACGACGGCATGTACACGGCCTACTGCAAGATCTTCACCCGCCTGGGCCTGGATTTCCGTCCCGTGCAGGCCGACAACGGCTCCATCGGCGGCAGCGGCTCCCACGAATTCCACGTGCTGGCCAACTCCGGCGAGGACGACATCGTCTTCAGCGACAGCTCCGACTACGCCGCCAACATCGAGAAGGCCGAGGCCGTACCGCGTGAAACCGCGCGCGGCGCCGCCACCGAGGAACTGCGCCTGGTCGATACCCCGGACACCAAGACCATCGCCGACCTGGTGGAGAAGTTCGGCCTGCCCATCGAGAAGACCATCAAGACCCTGGTGGTGCGCGGCGCCGAGGAAGGCAAGCTGGTCGCCCTGGTGGTCCGCGGCGACCATGAGCTGAACGAGATCAAGGCCGCCAACCAGCCCCTGGTCGCCAGCCCCCTGCAGATGGCCAGCGAAGCCGAGATCAAGGCCGCCATCGGCGCTGCCCCCGGCTCCCTCGGCCCGCTGAACCTGCCGCTACCCTGCATCGTCGACCGCTCGGTGGCCCTGATGAGCGACTTCGCCATCGGCGCCAACCTCGACGACAAGCACTACTTCGGCGTGAACTGGGAACGCGACCTGCCGCTGCCGGAAGTCGCCGACCTGCGCAACGTCGTCGCCGGCGACCCCAGCCCCGACGGCAAGGGCACCCTGGTGATCCGCCGCGGCATCGAGGTCGGCCACATCTTCCAGCTCGGCACCAAGTACAGCGAGGCGATGGGCCTTTCCGTGCTCAGCGAGCAGGGCAAGCCGGTCACCCTAATCATGGGCTGCTACGGCATCGGCGTATCCCGCGTGGTCGCCGCCGCCATCGAGCAGAACAACGACGAGCGCGGCATCCTCTGGCCGGCCGCCCTGGCGCCCTTCCAGGTCGCCATCGTGCCGCTGAAGTACGAGACCGAAAGCGTGCGCGAGGCCACCGACAAACTCTACGCCGAGCTGACCGCCGCCGGCTACGAAGTGCTGCTGGACGACCGCGACAAGAAGACCAGCCCCGGCGTGAAGTTCGCCGACATGGAGCTGATCGGCATCCCGCACCGCATCGTGGTCAGCGACCGCGGCCTGGGCGAAGGCACCCTGGAGTACAAGGGCCGTCGCGACAGCGAGTCGCAGAACGTCGCCGTGGCCGACGTGATGAGCTTCCTCAAGGCGAAGATCGGCAACTGAGCAGCGCGATGTCCCGAAGCACCACCGGCCTCAAGGTTGCCGCCCTGTGCGGCAGCCTTGTCTTGAGCGGCTGCGCCAACCAGATGTCGCAGCGCAGCGAACACGAGGAGCGCGTCGAGCGCAAGCTGCTCGACCACAGCCTGCAGATCGACGTCGGCGAGCCCGGCGTCCTGCAGCTGCCGCAGCGCCGCGTCCGCGTGCAGGAGCAGAAGACCTTCGAAGTCACCACCTTCGAGGTCACCCGCCGCTACGACCGCTACACGCCCTACCAGGGCTGGCGCGAGTTCTACGAAGTGCCGCTGGGCGCGCTGACCTTCGTCGCCGGCATCGGCGCCAACGTGGTCAACGTGTTCGCCCTGGGCAACCTGCCGGAAAGCGTCACCCGCGGCTGGATCAGCTACGGCATCGACGGCATGAACCCGTTCATGAACGTGCAATCCAACGGCCGCGCCGAGCAGAACCTGGCCAACATCGACGAACAGCGGCGCAACAGGCACACCGAGTACTCCAGCCTGCCCTGGGCCGAGCGCCCGGTGCAGGTGAGCGTCGGCAAGGAGACCCAGGAACTGCTGACCGACCGTCACGGCATCCTGCGCCTGAACCTGCTGGACAGCCCCTTCAGCGACGACGCCGTGTACCGCGCCGGCCGCCTGCAGCTGAGCGTGCGCGATGCCCAGGACAGCGCCCACGCCGAGGCCAGCCTGCTGGTCAGCCCGACGCTGCGGGGCAAGCTGCACGAAGCTCATGCGCTGATCTACGACGACCTTGAAGGCGAGGACGTGCAGCACTGGGTGCACCGCGTCAAGCGCCTGTCCGACCTCGGCCTGGAAGAGGAAGCCAGCGAGCTGGAGCAGAGCCTGATCGAGCTGACGCGCAACGATCCGGAGCTGCAGAAGGAATTTCTCCAGCGCCTGCTGAGCGACGCCGGCCGCCTGGCCGCGGACCCCGGCGCCAGCAACTGAGCCCGGGCCGCCGCCGGGGCTCAGCGCCGCACGATGAAGCCGGTGATGCCCTGGACCGGCATGTCCTGCAACGCCACGTCCGTCACCTGGGCCTTCTCCGGGCCCTGGTGCAGCCACTCGCGCAGCGCGTGGACGGCGCTCTCCTCCCCTTCCATCAGCACCTCGACCCGCCCATCGGGCAGGTTGCGCACCCAGCCGTCGATACCCAGCCGGTCGGCCTGCTCCTGGGTGCCCTGGCGATAGTAGACGCCCTGCACGCGTCCACTGACGAAGCCGTGCATGCAGATTCTCGCCATCAGCGTTTCTCCCCTTGCAGGGCCAGCAGGCGAGCCTGTACGCCGCTGGCCGTCTGTTCGCCCAGCATGCGCTCGCGCACCTGGCCCTTGGCGTCGACGATGTAGGTCACCGGCAACGCCTCGCTGCGCGGCAGCTTGAAGCGCGGCGCCGGGTCGTCGGCCAGCACCGTGTAGCGGATCCCCAGGTCTTGCGCGGCCTTGCTCAGCTCGGCGTCGCGCAGGCCATCGTAGTTGACCCCCAGCACCCGCACGCCCTTGTCCCGGCTGTCCTCCGCCAGGCGGTTGAGCTCGGGCACTTCCTTGCGGCAAGGCACGCACCAGTCGGCCCAGTAATTGATGACTAGCCACTGGCCATCTAGGCTTGCTGTAGGTACCTTCTTTCCATGCTGATCGACGCCGTAATCCGCCGAGCAGCCGGCCAGGATCAGGCCGGCCAACAGTCCACTGACAAAACGGAGCCGTACTCCCATGCCTTCAGTCCTCGTGTATGCGGGGTGGTCATGATGCTCTCTGCCCTGCGCCTGGAAGTGCCGGACATTCTCGAAGACAACGGCGACGCGGCGAGCAACCTGTCGGCAGGACTGCTGCAGGCCCGGCGGCTGCCCCTGCACGAAGGCCTGCAGCACTGCCTGGGCGTCCTCTTCAGGCTCAACCGTTGCGCACTGACCTTACTGGAAAGGCAGCGCGCGCTGCAAAGCCTCGCCGAAGAATATCGCCATTACACCCGGCTGATCCGCGCCGAGAAGACGCCGCCGGCTCTCTTCGTGCACCTGTGCGGCGAACTGGCCGCCGGCTTCAAGCGCCTGCTGCTGCAGATACTCAACGGCCACAAGCCTTCGCGCCCGCACCTGGCGTGGTGCCTGTACATGGCCGAGCACTTCCTCGCCCAGGCCCTGCTGCGCCATTACCAGCAGTACCAGCAGCCGCCGGGCTCGCTGTGGCGCGACAGCCACCTGCTGTACTGGATAGGCGAATACCAGCAGTGCCTGGACGAACCCATCGCCGCCGCCTTCGAACCCACCCCGGCCGGAACCCTGCGGGGCCTGTACCAGCAATCCCTGCTGCTGGCGCTGAGCAACCCCTTCCACCTCACCGAGGGCGAGGCTCCGCACCTGTTCAGCGCCCTCGCGCCGCTGGCCGGCATGGCCCGGCTGCAGGACTGGGACGACGAGGAAGAGGAGCAGGAAGGCTACCTGGTCGACCTTGGCGACGACCGCCCCTGCCTGGGCTTCGACCAGAAGCCCGAGGCACCGCCCGAACGCCTGCGCCGCCTGGAACTGGGCGCGCTGCTGATCGCCCTGCACGACCCGGCACCGCTGCGCCCGGCGGCCGAGAGCCTGCTGCTGGAGCGTGTCCGCCCGCACTGGCTGGGCCACCAGCCGCGCCGTCATACGCGCGCCGAGAAGCATGCGAGCTGCCAACTGGTGATCGGCCTGACGGCCATCCAGGCCCACCTGCTGGCCAGCGCCGCCGGCAGCTGCGAGGCGCAGATGGCCGACGCCAGCCCCGGCGGGGCGCGCATCGTCTGCCAGGGCAGCCAGGCACAGCGCCTGCCGGTCGGGCAACTGCTGCTGATCCTCGACAAGCCGGGCTCGCCGATCCTGGCGGTGGTGCGCTGGCGTCACCTCAATGGCGACGGCCTGCACCTGGGCCTGCGCTTCCTCAAGGGCCTGCCGCGGCCGGCCTGGCTGCGCCGCACGCCTGACGCACAGCGGCACCCGGCGGTCCTGCAGAGCACCCCGGAACCGGGCAACGGCTGGTACCACGGCATCTGGCTGCCCCAGGGGCAATTCGTCGAGGGCGAGAATCTCTGGCTGCAACTGGCCAGCTTCGACAACCAGACCATCCTCCCGCTGCCCACGGCCAACCTGGCCACGCCCCTGGTCAGCCGGCATCCGCTGCGGCTGGGCTGATGATGTCATTTGGGAAACAGGTCACAGCCAGGATCGCTAACACGCACGTTTTGTGGGCCTGTTGCTCCCTATAATGCGGGGCTTGCGGAAGTTTTCCTTCCGCCAGGCCCTACATCCTGTCAGAACACGCAGGCGCCAAGTACGCCGGCCGAACCCATTCACGGAAGCGACAGACATATGCAGCCCACGGATCAGATCGTCAGCCGGGTGCCCGAACACATAGTGGCCAATGCCAGGCCCCTCGGTACCAGCAACGGTGGGCGGGCTTGCGACTACAACGTCGCCGCCTGGCTGCTGGTGCCGGGCATGGCCCAGTTGCCGGTGACGCTGCTGGCCAGCTACGGCGACGGCGAGCGGCAGCACGAGGTGGTGATCGACCACGGCACCCTCAACGCCAGCGGACGCATACTGCTGTCCGGCATCGCGCGGCTGCCGTATCGCTACAGGATCGACAATCTGCAGATCAGATTGCGTTCGGCGGTGGGACTTTCGCGCCTGACGGTGGAAGAACTCTTCGTCCAGGCGGTGGAACAGATCGCCAGCGACCAGCGGATCAACGCCGGCCAGCTGTCGTAGCGCTCAACCCAGCTGGCGGGCGGGTTCGCCGACGGGCTCGGCGGTGCTGGTAGCCCGCTCGTCGAGCGCGGCATGCACGCTGGGCAGCAGCGACTCGGGCCAGCTGCTGAACTGCAGACCGGTGATTCTATTCAGCCGCTCCAGGGCGCTCTGCGGGTCGCGCTGGTGCAGGTGTACAACTTTGTTCAGGTCTTTGTTCATGAAGATGCGGGCCTTCTCGGAACTTCTGGGGAACACCACTGTCCTGAACCGGTTATAGCCAGAAGCGTGCCAAACTTTCGAGGCCCGCGATTCCACGCATTTTCATCTCCGCCCGACCGCTTCCAGCATTCCGTTTCGCCGCAAACTGACCTTTTACGTCACCTGGAATGTGACGGACTCAACCATTCTGCGAGACTGCCGCCGAACAGCACCTCCCGCTCCGCCTGGTAGCGCTGCAGGGCCTCGCGCAGGGGCGGGTACCAGTCCTCCGCCAGGCTGTCCGGCAGCGTCTCCAGGCACGGCAGCGGCCAGGGGCAGCGGTTGAGCAGGCGATGCAGGCTGTAGCTGCCCAGGTCGCGGCACAACACCCAGGTATCGTCGCTGCCGCCCGAGCGGCAGACCATCTGCTCGCGTTCGAGGAAGGCCAGCAGCTCCTCCCATTCGTCCTCCGGCAGCATCCAGCCGGCGCGGTGCAGGTGCGCCAGGCGCGTCGCCTCGCCCTGGCGCTGGCGCTCGTAGAACACCCGCAGCACGCCCAGCAGCACCAGCAGCCGCGGCAACGCCCTGCGCCGCCACAGGCGCGTCGAGGACAGATTGCAGACCAGTTCGGCGCCGAACAGCACGATCAGCCAGGACAGGTAGATCCACAGCAGGAACAGCGGCACAGTGGCGAAGGCGCCGTAGATCAGCTTGTAGCCGGGGAACAGGCCGACGTAGAGGCCGAACAGCGACTTGGCCGCCTCGAACAGGAAAGCCGTCAGCGCGCCGCCGGCCAGGGCGTGCAGCGGCGGCACGCGGGCGTTGGGCACCGCGGCGTAGATGAGGGTGAAGGCCGCCACGCTGAACAGCAGCGGCATGAACTTCAGCAACATGCCGGCGCCGGGCAGCGCATGGGGCCCGGACAGCAGCGACAGCGAAGTGACGTAGGTCGACACCGCGAAGCCGGCGCCCAGCAGCAGCGGCCCCAGGCTGAGGATCGCCCAGTACAGCAGGAAGCGCGTCACCCCGCGGCGCGGCTTGCGCACCCGCCAGATCTCGTTGAACACCCGCTCGATGGTCACCAGCATGCTGAACGCGGTGACCGCCAGGAAGGCCACCCCCAGCCAGGTCAGGTGGCGCGCCTGGACGATGAAGGCGCGCAGGTAGGTCTCCACCGCCTCGCCGGTGGACGGCACGAAGTTGTGGAAGATGAACAGCTGGATGCGCTCGCCCATGCCTTCGAAGGTGGGAATGGCCGAGACGATGGCGAAGGTCACGGTCATCATCGGCACTACGGCGAACAGCGTGGTGTAGGTCAGCGCGGCGGCATGGCTGCTGACGCGGTCGGCATGGAAACGCTGGAGCAGATAACGCCAGAACTCGATCAGGTTCCGCAGGCGCGGGTGCATGCTGTGTCCTTAAGTCGCAGGGCCGCCGGCCCGGCCGAACGCCGATGGTTCAGCCAACCCTCGGGAGGCGGTTAGAATAGCCGCCACTTTAACGGCCCAGCGAGCCCATGGATATGAGCCAACTGACACTTTTCCACAACCCGCGCTGCTCCAAGTCCCGCGGCGCCCTCGAACTGCTCGAGGCGCGCGGCCTGGCCCCGACCATCGTGCGCTACCTGGAAACGCCGCCCAGCGCCGCCGAACTGCAGGCGCTGCTCGGCAAGCTGGACATCAGCGCGCGCCAGCTGCTGCGCACCGGCGAGGAGGAATACAAGGCCCTCGGCCTGGCTGACCCGCAGCTCAGCGACGCCCAGCTGATCGAGGCCATGGCCGCGCATCCGAAGCTGATCGAACGGCCCATCCTGGTGGCCGGCGACAAGGCGGTGATCGGCCGGCCGCCGGAGAAGGTGCTGGAGATCCTGCCTTGAGCGCGCCCTACATCCTGGTGCTCTACTACAGCCGTCATGGTGCCACCGCCGAGATGGCCCGGCAGATCGCCCGCGGCATCGAGCAGGGCGGCCTGGAGGCGCGCCTGCGCACGGTGCCGGCGGTGTCCACCGAGTGCGAGGCGGTGGCCCCGGACCTGCCCGAGGAAGGCGCGCTCTACGCCACCCTCGACGACCTCAAGGACTGCGCCGGCCTGGCCATGGGCAGCCCGACGCGCTTCGGCAACATGGCCGCGCCGCTGAAGTACTTCCTCGACGGCACCAGCAGCCTGTGGCTGACCGGCGCCCTGGTCGGCAAGCCGGCGGCGGTGTTCACCTCCACCGCCAGCCTGCACGGCGGCCAGGAGACCACCCAGCTGTCCATGCTGCTGCCGCTGCTGCACCACGGCATGCTGGTCACCGGCATCCCCTACAGCGAACCGGCCCTGCTGGAGACCCGCGGCGGCGGCACGCCCTATGGCGCCAGCCACTTCGCCGGCGCCGACGGCAAGCGCGCCCTGGACGAACACGAGATCACCCTGTGCCGCGCGCTGGGCAAGCGCCTGGCCGAGGTCGCCGGCAAACTGGAGCGCTGAATGGCCCGCAAGAAGAAACCCCTGCCCTCCCTCGAGCACCTGCGCCCGCGCCTGGCCGCGAGCCGAGCGGTGAGCCTGGGCAGCCTGCTGGGCCTGGTCCTGCTGATCCTCACCTGGGGCCTGCTGTTCACCGACGCCCGCGGCGCGCCGGACTGGGTGCCGAAGGTGTGGACCGCGCTCAAGCTGCTGCCGCTGCTGATCATCGCCCCGGGCATGCTGATCGGCAGCGCCCGCGGCCACGCCTGGGCCTGCTACGTGGTCAACCTGTACTTCATCACCGGGGTGCTCAACACCTTCGAGCCGGGCCAGCGCATCTACGGCTGGGCCGAGGTGCTGCTCAGCGTGAGCCTGTTCTGCGCGGCGCTGCTGTACACCCGCTGGCGCTTCCAGTACGAGCGCAAGCTGGCGGGGGAGGATTAGACCCTGCGCGCGATTCGCGGGCAGGGCCCGCGCCTACACCTTCCGGCAAAAAAACCCGTAGGATGGTGTTGAGTGAAGCGATACCCATCACCGCGGCCGCATGGGTTTCGCAAGCTCAACCCATCCTACAAAGAGCATCTCGGCGCAGTCGGCAAGACAGTTGCTCCTACAGGTGGCCTCGGAGGCGGACG
This sequence comes from Pseudomonas citronellolis, assembly GCF_001586155.1. Classification (NCBI taxonomy): domain Bacteria; kingdom Pseudomonadati; phylum Pseudomonadota; class Gammaproteobacteria; order Pseudomonadales; family Pseudomonadaceae; genus Pseudomonas; species Pseudomonas citronellolis. The sequence goes on along the minus strand of NZ_CP014158.1, from coordinate 1,835,387 downwards.
CATCGTAGGAGCGAGCTTGCTCGCGAACAGATTCCGCTGCGGGGGCTTATTCGCGAGCCCCGTAGGATGGGTTGAGCGAAGCGATACCCATCCTACGAAGAGCACCTCGGCGCGGCCTGCAAGACACGATCGTGCTTCCTTGGTAAGGGCTTCCTGGAAAACGAAAAAGGGCGACCGAGGTCGCCCTTTTTCTTAGAGGAATCAGGACTTAGCCCTGATTCTCCATTTGCGCACGAATCAGATCACCAATGGTGGTCGGACCGGTGTTTTCTACTTCTTGCTTGCTACGCAGCTCTTTCATCGCATCCTTCTCGTCATCGACGTCCTTGGACTTGATGGAGAGGCTGATGACGCGGCTCTTGCGGTCGATGCTGATGATCTTGGCTTCGACTTCTTCGCCTTCCTTCAGCACGTTGCGGGCGTCTTCGACGCGGTCGCGGCTGATTTCGGAAGCCTTCAGAACGCCTTCGATCTCGTCGCCCAGGCTGATGACGGCGCCTTTGGCGTCAACTTCCTTGACGATGCCGCGAACGATGCTGCCCTTCTCGTGCTGGCCGGCGTAGCTGGAGAACGGATCGTCTTCCAGTTGCTTGATGCCCAGGGAGATGCGCTCGCGCTCCGGATCGACGGAGAGGATGACGGTTTCCAGCTCGTCGCCCTTCTTGAAGCGACGCACGGCTTCTTCACCGGCTTCGTTCCAGGAGATGTCGGACAGGTGAACCAGGCCGTCGATGCCGCCTTCCAGACCGATGAAGATACCGAAGTCGGTGATCGACTTGATGGTGCCGGAGATCTTGTCGCCCTTGTTGAAGCGGCCGGAGAAGTCTTCCCACGGGTTGGATTTGCACTGCTTGATGCCCAGGGAGATACGACGACGCTCTTCGTCGATGTCCAGAACCTGAACTTCCACTTCGTCGCCAACCTGAACGACTTTCGACGGGTGGATGTTCTTGTTGGTCCAGTCCATTTCGGAGACGTGTACCAGGCCTTCCACGCCCTCTTCCAGCTCGGCGAAGCAGCCGTAGTCGGTGAGGTTGGTGACGCGGGCCATGACGCGGGTGCCTTCCGGGTAACGAGCCTTGATGGCAACCCACGGGTCTTCGCCCAGTTGCTTCAGGCCCAGGGAGACGCGGTTGCGCTCGCGGTCGAACTTCAGAACCTTGACATCGATCTCGTCGCCGACGTTGACGATTTCCGACGGGTGCTTGATGCGCTTCCAAGCCATGTCGGTGATGTGCAGCAGGCCGTCTACGCCGCCCAGGTCCACGAATGCGCCGTAGTCGGTGAGGTTCTTGACGATACCCTTGACTTGCTGGCCTTCCTGCAGGGATTCCAGCAGGGCTTCGCGCTCGGCGCTGTTCTCGGCTTCCAGGACGCTACGACGGGAAACGACAACGTTGTTGCGCTTCTGGTCCAGCTTGATGACCTTGAACTCGAGCTCTTTGCCTTCCAGGTGAGTGGTATCACGCACCGGACGGACATCGACCAGGGAACCCGGCAGGAACGCGCGGATGCCGCTGACGTCGACGGTGAAGCCGCCCTTGACCTTGCCGTTGATTACGCCCTTGACCACTTCATCAGCGTTGAAGGCAGCTTCCAGAACCAGCCAGGATTCGGCACGCTTGGCTTTCTCGCGGGACAGCTTGGTTTCACCGAAGCCATCTTCAACCGCGTCCAGCGCAACGTGGACTTCGTCACCCACCTTGATGGTCAGCTCGCCCTGTTCGTTGTAGAACTGCTCGACCGGGATGACGCCCTCGGACTTCAGGCCGGCATGCACGGTGACCCAGTCACCGTCGATGTCGACCACGATGCCGGTGATGATGGCACCCGGCTGCATGTCGAGGGATTTCAGACTTTCTTCAAAGAGTTCTGCGAAGCTTTCGCTCATGTTTATACCTGTAGTCAAAGGCCTGTAGGCCCGGCTCCGCGCCACCAGCGAACGCGGTCAAGTGATGAAAAAGAAGCCAGCAGGATCGAGACTGGTATCCTGCCGGCCCCTGGCCGCGCCAGGCCGAAGCCGGGCACTCCACATTCAATTTTTACGGGTTGCTCCGCCAACTATGGACGAAAGCCTCCCAATACAAGGTCTGGAATGTTAGCAACCGCTGTCACAGGCGTCAAATGCCGGCAGACTCGTGAGCAGCCTGCTCATGCAGACCCCATGCTTGCGGCTGCAGCGTCCAGGGAGACACCTTCGAAAAGAGCGGAGAGAGACAGCCCGCCTCTCCCCGCCCCAGAGCAGATCAATTGCGATTGTTGCCTGCATTGTGCCCAACGGTGGTGGAAGGACCATCACCATTGAAATTGCCCTGGGTAGTCGCAGTCATGTTCACCAAAGTGCCATTCGCCATCCGCAGCAGGCCCAAAGCCTCACAAGACGGGAAATCGCCCTCCAGGACCAACCGTGCTCGACCATTCGCACCGTTCCAGTTTGTGCCATCCACACCAAAAGCCGAGGCTACCTGCCGAACGGTGTAGATACCCGTCTCATGCGCACGCAGCATCGTTTTTCCGCTCTGGTCGACAAGGGACGCACTGCCTTTCGCGGGGTAGCGCTTTCCATTCTCATCATATAGAACGCCACGCACCCCTCCAGAACGACCATCGTTACTGGTATTCGTCAAACGAATATAAAAGATATCGGAGTTGCTCGAGTTTGGAAGGTTGAACAGGCTTGCAACGCAGCTGTTTCTCCAGAAATGATCGAGTTTGCCGCCAGGGAGCACCCGATCGACATAATTGTAATTGGTGAAATTCACGATCAAGTTTCCGACGGCAAAATTCTGCTGAGCGGCCATCGGCGTTACGCCATCGGCAACCGCGCAAATGTTGTAGACCTTGTTCGCATCATTATTCGACAACCCGAACCACAGCTGGGTTACACCGTCGGCCTCAGGCTTTCCAACGAGCTCTTTCCCCTGCCATACATGCGCAACTCCAGCAACGCCCTCTTTATATTCTCGACAACTGGATGTCGTCAGAGCAACCGACTTGATACCAGAGAAATTACCAGCGATGTAAGTGGAAAGCTGATCGCTGGTTTCGATGAAGAACCGCCTTTCCCCTTCCCTCCAAGCGTTCAGTACGTCCTGATTCACTCCCAAGCGCACGCTACCCAAGCGAGCATAGCTATCGCCATAGTTGGAGTTATCACGCACTTCCGGATTCGCGGAGGCAGAGGTATCAAACTTTCTATCAGAGCCATTCAAGGGATACAGAACCCTGTTCTGACCGTACTTATTGACGTTCAATACATCCCAATATACCGCAGGCAAGGAAGTGAATATCATCAAGGGCTGAGTCGAATCGTTATTCTGCGCACTCCCGGCATTGGGGCCGACAGTCGTATCCAGCAGGGCGGACAGCGTCACATGGAACGGCCGATCATCCGACAACTCACCTCCTGCTATGCCGATATCGGACTGCCCCAGGAAAGTCGAATCCCCCCGCAATGCGTTGCTCAGATCATTGACCGAAGTAGACTGCCGGCTGGAAGTATTAGGCGTTCGAAAATTGAAACGAACGATCGAACTCTCGGCGCTCCCCTTTGCGAGCTCCAGGGCACCAAGTTCATCCAGCGTCAGGCTCAGCGTGCTGGTCCCCACGCTACCCTCGACAACGAAGCCCTTGCCGGGAGCAAGGGTACCTATTTGAATCTGGTTTGCAGTCACGCCGTTGGCAAAACGTCCGCCCGACCGGTCCAGGGTCACACGGATCGCGTGCCCAGCCCTGATGTGCTTTGCCTTAGCCGCATCCAACTGGTATTCAACGTCAGGAAGAACCAGTTCGACTCGTTCGGCATTCCTGCCGAATACTTCCTGGGCTATGGTCATATTGGCAGCTCGGCTGGTATAGCCGGCACCGCTCCCTAGGCTTGCTCCGGATTTGTAATTGCCCTGCCCCGGAGCATACTGATCGACTACGCCCGGAGAGTTCTTGATGACACCTTCCCCGCCCTGCCCACTTGCAATACTGATAACCCCTGCGTTGGCTCCACCTGCGAAAACCATGGAAGCAATAGCCGCACTCAGAATTGTCTTTCTCATCTCAATCTCCATTTGTATTTGACTCACTCCATTCAGTCGAACACTGGCAATAGACCGAACTCCGATTTTCTCCGAGCAAAACTTTTCACCCGGAACAAATCAAGCCGGCTCCATAATCACTACCAGAATAGGGACTCAGCCTCAGCGGCACCGTCCCAAGAACTGAATATGAAACGACAGACTAACCTGGCATTCCATGAGTGGATATTCCCGTCCCTGATGAGTAATTTGCAACGCCATGAACCTAACAATTCCCTCAAATAAGACCGCATAAGCAAATTTGAAAAAACAGGAAATCTCCTACTAAACATCAACTTTATTTCAGACTGAAACCAGAAATATAAAAATCGATTCTTACACGCTGCGACACTCGGCCAGCGACCTGTCACAGTTGATTGCGGGTTCGATCATCCGCCGAAGCTTCTCGGTGATCTCCCTGGCGTCTTCCGCGCCGTCGATGATGTAGGGCTGGATCAGCATCACCACCTCGTCCTTGGACTTGGTCCGGGACTGCTTGCCGAACAGATAGCCTAAGACCGGCAGATCCTTCAGCCACGGTACGCCGGCATTGCTGTCCACATGGCTCTCGTTGATCAACCCGCCCATGAAGATGGAGCCGCCGCTTTGCAGGGTCAGCGAGGTCTCCAGCGACGTGCGCTTGATCGGTGGAGAGGAAACATCGCCTCCATCGCTCCCGGTAGAGGCCCCGCCGCCACCATCGCTGACTTCCTGGCTGACCGTCAGGTCGACCCGGTTGTTCGAGTAGACGACCGGAGAAACATTGAGGATGACGCCGGTGGAGCGATAGGAGATCGATTGCAGCAGGTTGGAGTTTCCACCGGTGTTGCTGCCATCGGTTTGCCGGCCGGTCACGATCGGAATGTCGGTGCCGACATTGATGTTGGCCTGCTCGCCACTTTTCACCAGGATCCGAGGGGTGGCCAGGATTCGCGTACGAGAGTCGTTGGCCAGAGCCGTCAATGTCGCTTTCGTCCCCCCGGCGGTGTTGATCATGTATTTGAAGCCGGACTCCCCTCCGGAGATATCCCGTGCGAACCTGGGGTCAACATTCGCCACCCCACTCAGGAACGACCAGTTCGCCCCCATGGCCTGGTTGTCGCCCAGGGTGACGCTGGCAACCGTCACCTCGATCAACACCTGGCGCGCCGGCTTGTCCAACTGCCGCAGCAGTGGCTGCATTTGCTGCCAGACCCTGGCCGGGCCACGGAACAGGATGGCGTTGCGATTCTCGTCCTCGACGATGGTGCCGCTGCCCGACACACCAGCCGCCAGGCTGTCCATCAGGCTACTGTTGTTGCCCGAGAGCAGAGCCTGGGCGCCGGCCAGCCGCACGAGCGGGGCGACGCCGGATCGTCCGGCCCCCATGTCACCGTCGCCCCGCCCCATCGCCAGGCGCGAAGACGGGGCATTGTTGCCAGCGGCGGCCGCGGCCCGGCTCGAAGCGCTATTGCCCAGGCCAGGCGTCAGCCCATAGGCTCCCCCCGCCCCCAGGCCGGAAACCAGCGACCGCAGGGAACGGGCGACCTCCTGGGCCCGGGTATTACGCACCTCATAAAAGAACAGCCCCTCGCTTTCCGCTCCGGCGCCAGCGGAATCCACAGCGCTGGCCAGCGGCACCCGGTCCACCTGTCCGGCCCAGTCACGCGCCAGGTCCAGCAGCGAGCGCCGGCTGGAAAACACGATCAGGCCATTGGAGTTTTCCAGCGGCACCAGTACGACGCTCCCGGAAGCTTCGCCGATGCTGACGCTGTAACCCTGGGCCTCGAGCAATGTCTTCAGTTGCTTGGCCATCTCTGCCGAGGTGATGAATGCCGGGTCGATGCGCAGACTGTACTGGCCCCGCATGAATGGTTGATCGAGCAGCCTCACGGCCTGCGCCGCCTGGCTGACGATGGAGGCCATGCCCTTGAGCATCAGACCACCACGCGGATTGTCCGCGCTGGCCGACAGTCCGGATTTGTCGTAGGCACTGTTCAACCAGGGGATCACGTCCTTCGGGTCAACGTTGTGCAGCGGCACGAACTGGAAGACCGGTCGGTAGGCTATAGGCACGTCCGGCCGAGCCTCGCCGCTGATGAGGATCGGCGGTTCCTCGGGACTCAGGCCGACCTGCTTGACCTGGAAGCGCAGGATGCCGCCCTGCTTGACGATCTCGACGCCGTAATTGGCCATGACCTGCGAGGCGATGTCGTAGACGGTCTGCCGGGTCTGCGCTTGCTCCAGGCGCAGGGTGACCCGGTCGTTGCGATTCTTCAGGTTGCCGTCGATCTCGAACGAAAGCCCCAGCAGGTTGCCGAAGACTTCGTTGATGAAGCCCGGCAGGGCGATATCCTCGACGTTTACCTGCAGATCGGCATTCTTGTCATCGAGCACCAGGCGATCGGCCTTGTCCACGCGCCCGCCGATGGGCCCAGCGGGTGGCGTCGGCGTCGCACTCACCAACGGCCCCATGGATTGCTGCGGTCGCTGCGAAGGCCCTTTGCCCCCTTCCTGCGGCAGGCTTTCTTCCGTGGCCTGACGCTGCTCCAGCAAGGGCGCGGGCAGTTGAAGCTGCGCCGTACTGCAACCTCCCAGCAGTCCCAGGCAGATCGCGAGCCACAGGGGATGCTGGGGAAAACCTGCAAGGGCGTCATTCGAGGGGGGCATAGAGTTTCCTTTCAAAGTCCTGTGTTGCGCCATCCTCGGACAGCGAGAAACGAATGCCCTGCCCTTCGATCCGTTCGAGGCGTTCGCCTCCCGGTAGCTGGTCGCCCGGGGCATAGCGCAACAGCGGCGCGGCGGCATCCTTGGCGATCAGGGCGAAACGCTGTCCGCCCTCGGCGACCACACCGCGAAACAGCCATTGGACCTTGACCCGGGCCACGCCCTGCTCGTCCACGCTGATGCGCGCCGAGCGTGCTTTCTCGGCCTCCTCCCTGGCGCTGCCCCACCAGGCCATGCTGGCGATCTGCGCCGGAATGCTGGCATTGCGGGAGACAGGCCGGACCTCCGGTAGCCGCCACTGCGCAGTCTCAGCCGGAGCCTCGGGTATGGCTGCCCGTGGCTGCCAGAGCAGCGCCAGCAGGACGCCGCCGGCAAGCGCCGCCCAGGCCAATCGGAAGGGGAAGAAGGAAGTCATAGGAAACCGATGAATCGATACCGCTAGGGAAAGGTGCATTCGAAACAAGTTGAAGGCGGGATTCTGTCATTACAGAAATGCTGCCTTTGCCGCTTTCCATGAAGGAAGTTTCCCAACCTGGGACTGCGAACGATCGACAGTGCCTGAATGGCCTGAATGTCCGTCCGAATCAGGGCGTTCCGCGCTCATCCGCTCAAGGGGGCGTTGCGTTCGGACGAAAATGGAAGGTGAGTTGCAGGCTCACCGACGGCGAGCCGCGGTCGTTCAACTCGAGGGCGTCGATGCTCACCCAGTGCTCCGCCGTTTCCAGCGCATGCAGCAGCTGGCCGAAACTCTTCGGCTCGAAACGTCCGCGCACTTGTGCCTGGACCCGGGCGCCGACGCCCTCCTTTTCGAAGTCCAGGGGCGGCAACACCGAGATGCGTGCCTCCTGCAGGCCACTCTGCTTGGTCTGGACATCCAGCCAGGCCTGCACATCGGCCCTGGCCAACGAGGGGTTCTGTGCCTGCCACAAACGCATGCGCAATGCGCTGCGCACGTCTTCCGCCTGGACGGCGCGGTCCGGCCAGTGCTCCTGGGCGGCCAGCGCGCGCATCTGCGCCAGGCGCCTGGCCGACTCCTCGAACGCCTGACGGCGGGCTTCGCGCCAGTCGTTGCCCAGCAACAGCAGATGCACGACCAGCAGCGCCAGGATCATCCATCCCGCCAGGCGCAGGCGGGGCTGTTCCCGCCACTGCTCGCGCAGCCGGGACCAGTGGGGCAGCATCTCTTGCAATCGAGCGTCCATCTATTCCCCCTGTCGAATGTTCATGGCCAGTTGCAGGCCATCGCCCCTGGGCGAGGGTTCGACCCGGACATCCTGGAACCTGCCGCCCTCCTGCAGCCGCTGGACGAAGAACCGCGGGTCCGCGCGACTGGTCTGGATGAGCAGTTCCAGCGCGCTTTCCCGGAAGCGCCAGCTCAGCAGGCGGCTATCCTCCGGCAGCAGCCCCGCCACGGTGCGCAGCAGTTCGACCTGCGAAGGTGCATCCTGCAAGCGCAGCAGAGCCTGGATTTCGCTCTCGGCCTGCATGGCCCGAGTACGTGCCGCCAGCACCGGCTCGACCTGCTGGGCCAGCACGACCTGCTGCCCCGCCAGGCCGCGCTCGGCCCACCACCATTGCGCCCCCTGCGTCAGGTTGAAAGCGCTGCCCGCCAGCAGGGTGGCCGCCAGGCCATAGGGCAACCAGCGCTCCCAGTCCCGTCCCACCAGACTGGCGCCGGAGGCCCAGGGACGCTCGAGGCAGGCCGGTACCTCTTCCTCCAGCCGCTCGGGCAGGCGTACGCCGGGAACCCCTCGCACTGCCTGCCAGGCCGTCGCGGACAGCGGCAGGCCATCCTGGAAGATGCTCGCCCGCAGCACGCCGGCCCGCCAGACCTGCAGGTCCACACCGTCCTGGACGCTCACCAGGCGAACACTTGGCTCTGGAGTCGCCGCCGGCGGAGCCTGCAGCAGGGTTTCCGGCAGGCAGAGGCAGCCGGACGCAGCCTGTTGCGCTTCGGCGAGCCGCTGGCGCTGCTGTTCGTCCCAGAGCCACAGCTGCACCCAGCCGTCGCGCCAGACCGCGTAGTGCCCCGGCAAGCGGAACGGCGACAGGCCGGCGAGCTTCAGGGCAAGGGCCTGGGCCCTCCCGCTGGCCGGCACATGGGACAGGTCCAGGCAGCGGTACAGGCATTGCGAACGCTCGATGACCCACTGCGTACGGAGCATCCGCCCCAGGCCACGGGGTTGGCGCCGCCACTCCAGGCAGGGCGAGCCATCCGCGTCATGGGCTTGCCACAAGCGGGGCGGAAAGCAGTCCAGGCGCCTCATGATGGATGGGCGCTGTGTCGGTGATGGGGACATTGCGCGGTAGGGACCTCCGTTGCAGAAATTGCCAGGGCGACCCTTGCAGGTCGTCGCTCTCGAGTCGCAGTTGGTATTCGTAACGCGCCACGGCGTCCGCGGGGCGCAGGCGGATGAACAGGGTGGCGCTGGCCAGGCGCGACCAGTTCTCCGCGGGTAATTGCTGCAGATACATGCCCAACACGCCCTCGAGGTCGCCCACGCCCCGCAACGGCCGCTCATGGCGTGCCGCGAGCAACAGCGCCAGGCTGTCCTCCGGCAGCCGCCAGGCCAGGCGCAGGAGTTGGCCGCTGGCGGTGTTCACGTTCAGGGACGGCTCGCCGACCGTGACCAGTTCCTCCCAGCCGGCAGCCCGCAATGCGGCCTCCCAGGGGCGCCAGCTGTCGAGGACGAAGACTTCCTGCGGGGCATGCAGGCTGCGCAGCGCGGCGCTACCCGGTGGGCCGCGCAAATGGCCGGCAAGCTCCGCCAGCATTGGCGCTATCCTCTCCGGCGCTATCCCCAGCCCTTCCAGCAACGAGGCCAAGGCCGCCGGCGGGGCCTGCTCCAGACCAAGACGCGATGCGCGGTCGACGAAGGCGAAGCACCAGCCGTTGGCCAGGCAGTATTCGCGACCATCCAGGGCCAGCTCGGCCCCTACCGGCAGGACCGACATATCCATGTCGGCAAGGCTCGGCGCCGGGCTGTCGGGTGTGGTCAATCCGGCCAGGGTCAAGCGCTGGGTCGATGCCAGCCAGGTCAGCCGGCTGAGCATGGAGCGTTCCGTCATGTCGCGCAGCAACCCCTGACGCTCCTTTTCGATACCGTCCAGCGAGCGTTCGATCCAGGTCACGGCCGAGGCCACCACCAAGGTCATGATGGCGAGAAACCAGATGACGCCGACCAGCACGAAACCACGCTCAGTCCGCATCCGCATTCACCCGTCGAAGCGGCGTCGCGACCCTGGCCAGGCGGAACAGGCGCTCCTCGGGCACGTTCAACGCCACCGCCGCAGGAAGGCTGTCGGCCAGCACCGGCAAGGGCGGCCAGTTGTCATGCCAGGCCCCCTGCTCGTCGCGATAGAGAAAATGCGCAGCCCCCTGCAATTCCAGCAGTGGCCAGCGGCTGGCCTGCAACCGGCGCACGTAGATCATCGCGGTCCGCTCCCGGCCCGGCTCGCCAAGCCGTTCCAGGCGAAAGGCAAAGGGCACCGGGACGCCTTCGATACGCTCGGCGCTGGCCAGGGAGACGGCTTCGAAGCTGAGCGGATCGCCGCGGAAACGAGCCGGCGCATCCCCCCTGGCCGGCGCAGCCAGCTGCGCTATCGCGTCGTCGAACCAGCCGAAGGCCAACACCCGTAGTTGCCGTGACTCGCCCTGGCGCAGGAAGCTGTCGTTGGCCCGCGAGACATAGTCCATCCCCTGCATCAACAGGGTGGTGACCATCGCCGCCAACAACAGGACCACGATGAGTTCCAGCAGGGTGAAGCCCCGCTCCCGCCCCCGCGAAATGCGCCGGCTCATGGCGCACCCCCACCGTCCGGCAGGCGAGCCATCCGGTACCCCGCCAGTTCCAGGCTCAAGGGCAGCGGCGGCAGGTCCTCGCCGGACAAGGTCGCCTGGACGCGATACAGGGCGCTGTCGAAGGGTCCGGGGTGGCCGCTGTAGCGGCTGACGACGGGGCGCGGAGCGGCGAGAAGCCGGCTCTCCCAGTCCAGCCGGTAGCTTCCAAGGGCGGCGCTGCCGCTCGGCTGGAGCATCGGGTTGAGCCCCTCGAGAAACGCCAGGCCGGTGCGGGTCGCATCGATGCGGCGCTGAACCTCGTTCATTCGCTCCAGGCTGCGGAAGCCCGTCCCCAGCCAGGCCAGCAGCGCGCTGCCCACCACAGCCAGCAGCGTCAGGGCGACCACAGCTTCCAGCAGTGTGAAACCGGCTTGCCGCCCGCGCTTCACTGGACGAACTCCGGCAGGCATTGCGGCGGAACCAGTTGCAACTGCCGAGCGACATCCCCCTGCCGCAACTCCAGCGTCCCCCCCAGGCAGACGCCATTGGCCAGGTAGACGACGGGCGCGCTTGCGCTCAGCGTCCAGCCCTGGGGCAGCTTCAGCATCTGCGGCGGCTCGACGCCAGCCGGCCCGATGAGGGTCTGCCGGGCTTCCAGCCGGGCCCGGTAGCCCAGCGTCTGCAACTGGTTGGCGATGTCCTGCAGGTCGATACGCCGACGCCAGGCCTCCTGCATGTTCAGCAGGTTGGGCATGACGACGGCGCCCACCGCGGCGACCAGGGCCAGCACCACCAGCAGTTCGAGCAGGGTGAAACCGCCGCAGCGCTCATTGCCGGGGCAGGAAGCCGATGTCCGCATTCTCCCCTTCCCCGCCAGGCTGCCCGTCGGCCCCCAGGCTGTACAGCGAGAACGGCTGTTCGGCACTGGGCGCATTGCTGTAGACGTAGGCGCGGTTCCAGGGATCCAGCGGTACCCCGCCGTCCAGATAGGGGCCTTTCCAGAAGGCCTTGATCCGCTCGTCCGCAGGCGCCGCGTTGAGCAGGGCCAGCCCCTCCTGTTCGCTGGGCAGGCGGCCGATGTCCAGGCGCATGGTCATCAGCGCGCCCTTGAGCATCTTCACCTGGGTATCCGCGGTCTGCACCTTGGCCTTGTCGGCCTGGCTGAACAGGCGCGGCCCGACCAACCCCATGAGCAGCCCGATGATCACCAGCACCACTATCATTTCCAGCAGGGTGAAGCCGCGCTCGCGTCCCGGCGCCGGCACTTTCCTGTTCCCCTGCCGGGGTCCTCTTCCCTCATGCCCGTCGCGCATCCACTCCCCCTTTTTCAGAACACAATGTCGTTGGCGCTGGTGATGGCCAGCACCACGCCGGTGATGATCACGCCGAACAGCGCGCCGATCAGCAGGATCGCCAGCGGCTCGATCAGCGCCAGGACCTTGCGCATGCGCGAACGCCCCAGCCCCTCGTAGAGTTCGGCGAGGCTGTCGAGCATCTCGGCCAGGCGCCCGGACCTTTCGCCGACGCGCACCAGATTGCCGCCCGTAGCGGTGATCGCCCTGCGCAGTTCCAATGCCTCGGACAGGGAAGTCCCGCCCCTCACGTCCTGGGTGACCCTTTCCAGCAGCTCGCGTTGCAGACCGATGCGCACGCCCGCGCTGGCCAGGCGCAGGGCCTCGACCAGCGCCACGCGGTTGCCCAGCAGGGTGCCGAGGACCTTGGCCCACTGGGCGATCTCCGCCTGCAACAGCCAGTCGCCGAGCAATGGCAAACGCAACAAGCCGTTGAGGAAGCGGCCGCGAACCTTCTCGCTTCTGGCCAACGGCAGCCCCAGGGCGCCCAGCAGCAGGCCGGCGAGCAGCAGCGGCAAGGCGTTGGCCTTGCTCCAGACGCCGGTGCTGAGCACTGCCCAGGCCAGCCAAGGCAGCTTGTCGGCGTGCTCCAGCAGGTTGGCGAACTTGGGCACGACGAAGACGAACATCACCATGACCGCCCCGATTCCGCTGAGCACCAGCACGCTCGGGTAGATCAGAGCGTTGCGCACTTCCTCGCGGGTGCGCCGCTCGTACTCCATCTGCGTCACGCAGTCCCGCAGCGCCGCCGCCAGGTTGCCGGTCATCTCGCCCGCCGCCACCAACTGGTAGGCGTAACGCGGCAGGGGCAAGTCAGCTGTCTCCAGCACCTGAGGGAAGGAACGTCCCTGGCGCAGGCCTTCGCTCATGCTCTGCAGCGCCGCGCAGAGACGTGGATGGCTGCTCGAGCGCTCCTGGGCGGAGACCGCGTCGGCCAGGGCAACGCCTGCCCCCAGCAGGGTCGCCAACTCGTGCAGGGCCATGTTCAATTCTTCCGCGCGCAGGCGCCGGCGCCCGGGTTGCAGCGCACGCTGGCCCGCCTCCAGGCTAAGGGGCGTCAGGCCCTGGGCCTCCAGTTGACGAAGCGCGTCGCTGCGAGAGCCGGCATCGAGGTCGCCACTGCAACGCCGGCCTTGCCGGTCCACTGCCTGGTATTCGAAGCGCATGCCGTTAACCGCTGGTGACCCGATGTACCTCGTCCAGCGAGGTCAGGCCCAGCCAGGCCTTGATGAAGCCGTCTTCGCGCATGCTGCGGAAACCCTGGCTGGCCGCCAGCCGGCGCATCTGTTCGACGGGCGCCTGTTGCAGGATGAGCGCCTGCAGTTCGGGGCCGACGTCCACCATCTCGTAGATTCCCAGCCGCCCGTGATAGCCCGTGCCCTGGCACTGCTCGCAGCCCTTCGCGCGGAGCCAGTTCGGTGCCTGCCCGGGGTAGAGGCGCTGGATCGCCGCGTCCAGCGCGGCCTTGTCCTCTGCCGCCAGGCCGGGCTCGCAGGGCTCCGCGCAATGCCGGCACAGGGTGCGCACCAGGCGCTGGGCCTGGACGCCGCGTACCGGCGAGGCGACCAGGAACGGCTCGATGCCCATGTCGATCAGGCGGGTGAAGGCGCTGAGCGAATCGTTGGTGTGCAGCGTGGAGAACACCAGGTGGCCGGTGAGGGACGACTGCACGGCGATCTCCGCCGTCTCCAGGTCGCGGATCTCGCCGATCATGATCACGTCCGGGTCCTGGCGCAGGATCGAGCGCAGGGCGGCGGCGAAGGTCAGGCCGATGTCGGCGTGGGCCTGGACCTGGGTGATGTTCGGCACCTGGTACTCGACCGGGTCCTCCACCGTGATGATCTTGCGGATGCCGTCGTTGATGGCCTCGAGCGTGCCGTAGAGGGTCGTCGACTTGCCGGAGCCGGTGGGCCCGGTGACCAGCACGATGCCGTGGGGCTCGGCGATCCAGGCGCGCATCAGGTCCAGGTGGTCCGCCAGCATTCCCAGGCGGTCCAGGCGCAGACCTTCGCGGGCCTTGGGCAGCAGGCGCATCACCACCGACTCGCCATGCACCCCGGGCAGCGTGGAAACGCGGACGTCCATGTCCTGCCCGCCCACTCTGGTGCTCATCCGCCCGTCCTGGGGCAGGCGCCGCTCGGCGATGTCGATGGCGGAGATCAGCTTGATCCGCGAGACCACCGCGGCGAAGCGCTCCCGCGGCAGACTCAGCTGCGACTGCAGGACGCCATCGATGCGGAAGCGGATATGGAAATTGAATTCGCGCGGCTCGATGTGGATGTCCGAGGCGCGTTTCTCCACCGCCTGGCTCATGACGTTGTTGACCAGCTCGACGATGGGCGCCTCCTCCGCCATTTCCCGCAGTTGGCGGATGTCGTCGGAGGCGAAGCGCAGCCCCTCGCGGCTCTCCTGCTGCAGGCGCGCCTTGAGCAGCTCCAGCCAGGCGTCGAGATCCTGGGAACGGCACAGCACCGTGCGCAGCGGCTGCCCGGGATGGAAATAGCGCAGGACCTCCAGGACGAAGGACGCCATCGGGTCACGGGAGGCGACCAGCAGGCCGCCCTGGGCATCGTTCCAGACGACCACCTGTTCGGCGACGAACCATTCCACACCGATGGAGGTCGCTTCGAGGAAGGCCAGCAACTCGGCGTTGCCGGGGGCCTCCAGGTCCACGCCCACCAAAGGCAGGCGCAGTTGTTCGGCGAGCACTTCCAGCAGGGCCGCCTCCGAAACACCGCCCGAGCGCAGCAATAGCGCCCCAAGGCGCCCGCCGATCCTGGCCTGCAGTTCCAGCGCGCGTTCCAGCTCCTGGGCGTTGCACAGGCCGCGCTCGACGAGCATCTGCCCCAGCGGACGGGCATCGGCAACGACCGCCGGCACGGTGTCGGCGAGCGGTTCAGAGGACATCGGCGAAACCGTCCTTCATACGCCGGAACCACAGCCAGCCCAGTACCGCCAACAGACAGGCGATGGCGGCATAACCCAACTGGACGCCCATCGGCGGCATCGGCATGCCGAACAGGCAGGCCCTCACCGCTTCCACCGGAACGCTCAGCGGATTGAGCAACAGGTAGGGGCGCAAGGCTTCCGGCAAGGCGCTCACGGGGTAGAACACCGGGCTGAGGAACAGCAGCAATACGAGCAGAAACTGGATGAACTGGCTGGTATCGCGGAAATAGGCGCCGAACACGGCGATGATCCAGCTGAGGCCGCACACGCACAGCACGAAGGGCAGCAGGACCAACGGCAGGTAGAGGATGCTCCAGCCCAGCGGTCGCCCGAGCCAGGGCATCAGCAGGAGCAGTACGAGAAAGCCGATGACGGCGTTCGACAGGGCGGAGAGTGCCAGCGAAAGCGGCAGGAGTTCCAGCGGGAAGACCAGCTTCTTCACCTGGTTGCGGTGGTTGTGCATCACCGTGACCGCGCGGGACAGGCTGTCCGCCAGCATGCCGTAGAGCAGCAGCCCGGCGAAGAGCGTCAAGGCGAAGGAGGCCGTGCTCTGCTCCGCCCCCCAGCGCGACTTGAGCACCTGGCCGAAAACGAAGGTGTAGACCGCCAGCAGCAGGAAGGGCGACAGCAGCAGCCACAACCGCCCGAACAGGGCACCCTGGTAGCGTGCGAGGATTTCCCGCCGGGTCAGTGCGAGCAACAACTGGACCCACGCGCCCTGCGAAGAATGCAGTGCGGCGGGGACGGGACTGTCGGACAAGGGGCCTCCACGCTATTCACGGCCCGCTCGGGTCGAGCGGGCGCTATTGAACAGCGCGGAAGTTTGGCAGCCCGGGCAAGACGTCTCTAGAAGAAACGTCCTCAGCATCAAGAGGAATCATCCTCAGAAATATCTTCAAGCACGCGACGCCGAAAACTGCCGCAGCTGAAGGATTCCCAGGCCTCAGTCGGTCAGACCGAGCCTCTCGACCTCACCAAGAATGCTGTCCACCACCGCCTCGATGCTCATGCTGGTGGAATCCACCACGATGGCGCCTTCGGCTGGTTTCAGCGGGGCCACGCTGCGCTGGCTGTCGCGTTCGTCGCGGGCGCGGATTTCCTCGGTGAGCGCGGCCATGTCGCAGTCCACGCCCTTGCCCTTGAGCTGCAGGTAGCGGCGGCGGGCGCGCTCTTCGGCCGAAGCGGTGAGGAAGATCTTCAGCGGCGCGCCGGGGAACACCACGGTGCCCATGTCGCGGCCGTCGGCCACCAGGCCCGGGGCTTCGAGGAAGGCGCGCTGGCGTTGCAGCAGGGCGTCGCGCACCGCCGGCAGCGCGGCGACCTGGGAGGCGCCGGCGCCGACCTGCTCGGTGCGGATGGTGTCGGTGACGTCTTCGCCCTCGAGGATGATGTGCTGGCCCTCGCCGCCCTTGGCGTGGGTGAACTGCACGTCCAGGTGCGCGGCCAGGACCTTGAGGGCTTCCTCGTTGGTCAGGTCGATGCCGTGGTTGCCGGCGGCGAAGGCCAGCAGGCGGTACAGCGCGCCGGAGTCCAGCAGGTTCCAGCCCAGGCGCTTGGCCAGGATGCCGGCCACGGTGCCCTTGCCGGAGCCGCTGGGGCCGTCGATGGCGACCACCGGCCAGGCCGCGGCGAAGTCGGAGGCGGCCATCAGTTGCCCTCCTCCGCCACGCGGATGCCGGCGCCCGCGGCCAGGCCGAGGAAGTTCGGGAAGGAGGTGGCGACGTTGGCGCAGTCGTGGATGCGGATCGGCGCCGAGGCGCGCAGCGAGGCCACGCTGAAGGACATGGCGATGCGGTGGTCGCCGTGGCTCCAGACTTCGCCGCCGCCGTAGGGGCCGCCGTCGATGATGATGCCGTCCGGGGTCGGCTCGCATTTCACGCCCAGGGCCAGCAGGCCGTCGGCCATGACCTGGATGCGGTCGGATTCCTTCACCCGCAGCTCTTCGGCGCCGCGCAGCACGGTGCGACCTTCGGCATTGGCCGCGGCGACGAACAGCACGGGAAACTCGTCGATGGCCAGGGGCACCAGGTCCTCGGGGATGTCGATGCCCTTCAGCCTGGCCGAGCGCACGCGCAGGTCGGCCACCGGCTCGCCGCCCACTTCACGCTGGTTCTCCAGGGTGATGTCGGCGCCCATCAGCTTGAGGATGTCGATGACGCCGGTACGGGTCGGGTTGATACCGACGTGTTCGAGGACGATCTCCGAACCTTCGGCGATGCTCGCCGCGACCAGGAAGAAGGCCGCGGAGGAGATGTCCGCCGGTACCTCGATGTTGGTGGCGCTGAGCTTGTGGCCGCTTTCGACCTTGGCGGTGCTGCCTTCCACCTCCACCGGGTAGCCGAAGCCGCGCAGCATGCGCTCGGTGTGGTCGCGGGTCGGCGCCGGCTCGGTCACCGAGGTTTCACCGGCGGCGTAGAGGCCGGCGAGCAGCAGGCAGGACTTCACCTGGGCGCTGGCCATGGGCATGTCGTAGTGCATGCCGGTCAGCTTCTGGCCGCCCTTGATGGTCAGCGGCGGGCGCCCTTCGGCGGCGGTCTCGATCACCGCGCCCATCTCGCGCAGCGGCTTGGCCACGCGATTCATCGGGCGCTTGGTCAGCGAGGCGTCGCCGGTCAGGGTGCTGTCGAACGGCTGCGCCGCCAGCAGGCCGCTGAGCAGGCGCATGGAGGTGCCGGAGTTGCCCAGGTAGATGGGGCCCGGCGCCGGTTTCAGGCCGTGCAGGCCGACGCCATGGACGGTCACGCGGCCGTGGTGCGGGCCTTCGATGACCACGCCCATGTCGCGGAACGCCTGAATGGTGGCCAGGGCGTCCTCGCCCTCGAGGAAGCCTTCCACCTCGGTGGTGCCTTCGGCCAGGGAGCCGAGCATGATCGAGCGGTGGGAGATGGACTTGTCGCCCGGAACGCGTACGCGCCCGGACAGGCGGCCACCCGGCTGGGCCAGGTAAATCAGGTCGTTGTTGTGCATGGCGTCCACATAGGCCCGGCGGGCCAGGATTTTGCTGAAGTGTTCACGGGCGACGCGGGCGCGGGTGAACACGCCCATCAGTTGCTGCCCGTCCCCTGCATCGACGGCCTCGCGCAGGGCATCGAGGTCGTCGCGGAAAACGTCGAGGATGCGCAGCACCGCCTTGCGGTTGGCAAGGAAGATGTCGTGCCACATCGTCGGGTCGCTGCCGGCGATCCGCGTGAAGTCGCGGAAGCCGCCGGCGGCATAACGGAAGATTTCCAGATTTTCGCTGCGCTTGGCCAGCGAGTCGACCAGCGTGAAGGCCAGCAGGTGCGGCAGGTGGCTGGTGGCGGCAAGCACCTCGTCATGGTGCTCGACTTCCATCAGCTCGACGTCCGCGCCCAGCTCGCGCCACAGCGCCTCGACGCACTGGACCGCGTCCGCATCGGCATTATCCAGCGGCGTGAGGATGACTTTATGACGGCGGAACAATTTGCCGTTGGCCGCTTCCACCCCGCTCTGCTCGGAGCCGGCGATGGGATGGCCGGGAACGAAGCGCGCCGGCATCTCGCCGAAGGCGACCCTGGCCGCGCGCACCACGTTGCCCTTGGCGCTGCCGACGTCGGTGAGCACGGCGTGGCCGAGGTCGAAGGTGGCCAGTTCGGCGAGCACCTTCTCCATGGCCAGGATGGGCACGGCGAGCTGGATCACGTCGGCGTCGCGGCAGCCTTCGCGCAGGCTCTCCTCGCAACGGTCGACCACGCCCAGCTGCACTGCCAGGCGGCGCGTCTGCGGGTCGCGGTCGACGCCGACCACTTCTTCGAACAGGCCTTTCTCGCGCAGCCCCTTGGCGAAGGAGCCGCCGATCAGGCCCAGCCCCACCACCACCAGGCGGCGGAGCTTGCGCGGCGTCACCTCAGGCACGGGCGAGCACCTTGGCCAGGGCTTCGAGGAAGCGTGCGTTCTCTTCCGGCAGGCCGATGGAGATGCGCAGGTGCTGCGGCATGCCGTAGCCGCCCACCGGACGGACGATCACGCCTTCCGCCAGCAGGGCCTGGTAGACCGGGCCGGCGTCGCGCCGCAGGTCGACGGCGAGGAAGTTGCCCTTCGACGGAATCCAGGCCAGGCCCAGGGCGCGCAGGCCGTCCTGCAGCTGCTGCATGCCGGCGTCGTTGATGCGCTTGCCCTCGGCCAGGTACTCGGCGTCGTCCAGCGCGGCGCAGGCGGCGGCCAGGGCCAGGCTGTTGACGTTGAACGGCTGGCGCACGCGGTTGAGCACGTCGGCGATCTGCGCCGAGGAGATGGCGTAGCCGACGCGCAGCGAAGCCAGGCCGTAGGCCTTGGAGAAGGTGCGCGAGACCAGCAGGTTCGGGTAGCGGGCCAGGTAGGCCAGGCCGTCGGGCAGTTCGTCGCCCTCGGCGTACTCGATGTAGGCCTCGTCCAGCACCACCAGGACGTTTTCCGGTACGCGGGAGAGGAATTGCTCCAGCGCATCCGGGCCGAACCAGGTGCCGGTGGGGTTGTTCGGGTTGGCGATGAAGACCACGCGGGTGTTGGCGTCGATGGCCGCCAGCATGGCTTCCAGGTCATGCCCCCAGTCTTTCGCCGGCACCGCCCTGCCCTCGGCGCCGACGGCCTGGGTGGAGATCGGGTAGACGGCGAAGGCGTACTGGCTGAACACGGCGTTCAGGCCCGGCGCCAGGTAGGCGCGGGCGACCAGGTCGAGGATGTCGTTGGAGCCGTTGCCGAGGGTCACCTGGGCGGTGCTCACGCCGCAGCGGGCGGCCAGTTTGCTCTTGAGCTCGAAGCCGTTGCCGTCGGGATAGCGGGTCATTTCCGCCAGTTCGCCGCGGATCGCTTCCAGCACCTTGGCGCCGGGGCCCAGCGGGTTCTCGTTGCTGGCCAGCTTGACGATCTTCGCCGGGTCCAGGTTCAGTTCGCGGGCCAGTTCGTCCACCGGCTTGCCCGGCACGTAGGGCGAGAGTTTCTGTACGCCCGGCTGGGCCAGGGCGAGGAAGTCGCAAGACATTTTTTCAGCTCCGCTGGAGCTGAAAGCCGAAAGCTGGAGGCTTGAAGCTGGAAGCGACCGCGCGACTCCAACTTCCAGCTTCGGGCTTCCGGCTTCCAGCCGCTTGTTAGAGTACCGCCTTGGGATAGGAGCCCAGCACCTTCAGCGCCACGGCTTCGCTGTTGATCTTCTCCAGCACGTCCTTGATCAGCGGGTCCTTGTGGTGGCCGACGAAGTCGATGAAGAACACGTAGGTCCACTTGCCGCTGCGCGACGGGCGGGTCTCGATGCGCGTCAGGTCGATGCCGTTGGTGTGGAACGGCACCAGCAGCTCGTGCAGCGCGCCGGGCTTGTTGCGCATGGAGACGATGATCGAGGTCTTGTCGTCGCCGGTCGGCGGCACTTCCTGGCTGCCGATGATGAGGAAGCGCGTGGAGTTGTCCGGGCGGTCCTCGATCTTCTCGTGCAGCTTGTCCAGGCCGTACAGGCTGGCCGCCATGTCGCCGGCGATGGCCGCGCTGTTCCACTCGCTCTTCACCCGCTTGGCGGCGTCGGCGTTGCTCGGCACCGCCACGCGCTCGACGTTCGGGTAGTGCGCGTCCAGCCACTTGCGGCACTGGGCCAGGGACTGGGCGTGGGAATAGATGCGGGTGATGCTGTCGGTCTTGGTGTTCTCGCCCACCAGCAGGTGGTGGTGGATGCGCAGCTCGACCTCGCCGCAGATCACCATGTCGTGTTCGAGGAAGCTGTCGAGGGTGTGGTTCACCGCGCCTTCGGTGGAGTTCTCCACCGGCACCACGCCGAAGTTCACCGCGCCGGCGGCCACTTCGCGGAACACTTCGTCGATGGCCGCCATCGGCGTGCTGATTACCGCATGGCCGAAGTGCTTGAGCGCCGCGGCCTGGGTGAAGGTGCCCTCGGGGCCGAGGTAGGCGACCTTGAGCGGCTGCTCCAGGGCCAGGCAGGAGGACATGATCTCGCGGAACAGCCGCGCCACTTCCTCGTTGCCCAGCGGGCCCTTGTTCAGCTCCATGATGTGCTTGAGTACCCAGGCCTCGCGCTCGGGCCGGTAGAACACCGGCTTCTCGCCCTCGGCCAGGGACTGCATCTTCACCCGCGCCACGTCGGTGGCGCAGCGGGCGCGTTCGCTGATCAGCTCGAGGATCTTCTCGTCGAGGCTGTCGATGCGTACGCGCAAAGCCTTGAGCTGGTCAGCGTCGCTCATCAGCCGTGCTCCTTCTCGAACTCGGCCATGTAGGCTACCAGGGCCTCGATGGCGTCCAGGCCCAGGGCGTTGTAGATGGAGGCGCGCATGCCGCCCACCGAACGGTGGCCCTTGAGGTTGAGCAGGCCACGGGCGTCGGCGCCGGCGAGGAAGGCCTTGTCGAGCTTCTCGTCGGCCAGGCGGAAGGGCACGTTCATCCAGGAACGGGCGCTGGGCTGGATCGGGTTGGTGTAGAAGTCGCTGGCGTCGATGAAGGAGTACAGCAGGTCCTTCTTCGCGCGGTTGCGCTTCTCCATGGCCTCGACGCCGCCCTGCTCCTTCAGCCACTGGAAGACCAGGCCGGAGAGGTACCAGGAATAGGTGGCCGGGGTGTTGTACATGGAGCCGTTGTCGGCGGCGACCTTGTAGTTGAGCATGGTCGGGCAGATGCTGCGGGCGCGGCCGAGCAGGTCTTCGCGGACGATGACCACCACCAGGCCGGACGGGCCGATGTTCTTCTGCGCGCCGGCGTAGATCAGGCCGAACTTCGACACGTCGACCGGGCGCGAGAGGATGTCCGAGGACATGTCCACCACCAGCGGCACGTCACCCACTTCCGGAATCCAGTCGAACTCCAGGCCGCCGATGGTCTCGTTGGACGCGTAGTGCAGGTAGGCTGCGTTCGGCGTCAGGTTCCACTCGTTCTGCCCGGGAATGGCGAAGTAGTCGTACTTGGAGGCGCTGGCGACCACGTTGACGTTGCCGAAGCGGCGCGCTTCCTCGATGGCCTTCTTCGACCAGATGCCGGTTTCCACGTAGTCCGCCACGCCGTCTTCGGGCAGCAGGTTCAGCGGGATCTCGGCGAACTGCTGGCTGGCGCCGCCCTGGAGGAACAGCACCTTGTAGTTCGACGGCACGCCCATCAGGTCGCGCAGGTCCTGCTCGGCCTTCTCGGCGATGGCCACGTAGTCGTCGCTGCGATGGCTCATCTCCATGACCGACAGGCCCTTGCCCTGCCAGTCGAGCAGCTCTTCGCGGGCGCGCTCCAGCACCTCGGTGGGAAGCGCAGCTGGACCTGCGCAGAAGTTATAGGCTCGCTTGCTCACATCCACTCTCGCTAATCAGTCTTCGCTGGCCTGCGGCGCTTCCTCGGCCGCGGCTTCGCCTGCTTCTTGATTCTCGTCGAACGCTTCGTCGTCCACGACTTCGCCCTCGACCACGGTCGGCTCCTGCACCCGCTCCAGGCCCACCAGGGTCTCGTCGGCGGCCAGCTTGATGAGGATCACGCCCTGGGTATTCCGGCCCGCGCCGCGGACTTCGTCGACGCGGGTGCGGACCAGGGTGCCCTGGTCGGAAATCAGCATGATCTCCTCGCCGTCCAGCACCTGCACGGCGCCCACCAGCTTGCCGTTGCGCTCGTTGATGACCATGGCGATCACGCCCTGGCCGCCACGGCCGCGGCGCGGGTAGTCGGCCAGCGGGGTGCGCTTGCCGTAACCGCGTTCGGAGGCGGTGAGGATCTGCGCCTCGCGGCATTCGGGGATCAGCATGGAGATGATGCGCTGGTCTTCGGCCAGGCGCATGCCGCGCACGCCACGTGCGTTGCGGCCCATGATACG
Organism: Pseudomonas citronellolis; assembly: GCF_001586155.1. NCBI lineage: Bacteria > Pseudomonadati > Pseudomonadota > Gammaproteobacteria > Pseudomonadales > Pseudomonadaceae > Pseudomonas > Pseudomonas citronellolis. The sequence goes on along the minus strand of NZ_CP014158.1, from coordinate 1,812,752 downwards.
CACCTTGCTTTCCTTGAAGCGGATCACCTTGCCGGCGTCGGAGAACATCATCACGTCCTTCGAGCCGTCGGTGATGGCGGCGGCGATCAGCGAATCGCCCTCCTCCAGCTTCAGCGCGATCAGGCCGTTGGAACGCGGCTTGGTGAACTGGATCAGCGGGGTCTTCTTCACGGTGCCTTTCATGGTGGCCATGAAGATGTACGCGCCGGTCGGCTCGTCCTGGCTGAAGTCGGCGTCGTCGCCCTCTTCGGCCTCTTCGGCTTCCACCACCTCGGCGACCTGCTCGGCGACCACGTCGTCGTCATCGCCTTCCTCGCCGGCGAACTGGGCGCGCACGGCTTCCAGGTCGATCTGCAGCATGGCGGTGATGCGCTCGCCTTCGTCCAGCGGCAGCAGGTTGACCAGCGGACGGCCGCGCGCGGTGCGCGAGGCTTCCGGGATCTCGAAGGTGCGCAGCCAGTAGACTTTGCCCTTGCTGGAGAACAGCAGCAGGGTGGCGTGGCTGTTGGCCACCAACAGGTGTTCGATGTAGTCCTCGTCCTTCACTCCGCTCGCCGACTTGCCCTTGCCGCCGCGGCGCTGGGCCTCGTAGGCGGCCAGCGGCTGCGACTTGGCGTAGCCGCCGTGGGAGATGGTCACCACGCGCTCTTCCTCGGTGATGAGGTCGGCGATGGTCAGGTCCACCTGGGAGGCGACTATCTCGGTGCGGCGGGCGTCGCCGAACTCGGCCTTGACCTTCTCCAGCTCCTCGCGGATGACTTCCATCAGGCGCTGCGGGTTGGTCAGGATGCGGATCAGCTCGCCGATCAGGGCGAGGATTTCCTGATATTCGGACAGGAGCTTCTCGTGCTCCAGGCCGGTCAGGCGGTGCAGGCGCAGTTCCAGGATGGCCTGGGCCTGCTCCGGCGACAGGTAGTACTTGCCCTCGCGCAGGCCGTACTGCGGGTCCAGGTCTTCCGGACGGCAGGCATCGGCGCCGGCGCGCTCGACCATGGCTTCCACCGCGCTGGATTCCCAGGGGGTGGCGATCAGGCGTTCCTTGGCCTCGGCCGGGGTCGGCGAGGTCTTGATCAGCTCGATCACCGGGTCGATGTTCGACAGCGCGACCGCCTGGCCTTCGAGGATGTGGCCGCGCTCGCGGGCCTTGCGCAGCTCGTAGACGGTCCGCCGGGTCACCACTTCGCGGCGGTGGCGGATGAAGACTTCGAGCATGTCCTTGAGGTTCAGCGTGCGCGGCTGGCCGTCGACCAGGGCCACCACGTTGATGCCGAACACGCTCTGCAGCTGGGTCTGGGCGTAGAGGTTGTTCAGCACCACCTCGCCGACTTCGCCGCGGCGCAGCTCGATGACCACGCGCATGCCGTCCTTGTCGGACTCGTCGCGCAGTTCGGTGATGCCTTCGATCTTCTTCTCTTTCACCAGCTCGGCGATCTTCTCGATCAGCCGCGCCTTGTTCAGCTGGTAGGGCAGCTCGGTGATGATGATCTGCTGGCGGTTGCCGCCCTTCTCCATGTCCTCGATATCGGCGCGGGCGCGGATGTAGATGCGCCCGCGGCCGGTACGATAGGCCTCGATGATGCCGGCGCGGCCGTTGATGATGCCGGCGGTCGGGAAGTCGGGACCGGGGATGTACTGCATCAGCTCGTCGACGGACAGCTCGGGGTTGTCCATCAGCGCCAGGCAGCCGTCGATCACCTCGCCCAGGTTGTGCGGCGGGATGTTGGTGGCCATGCCCACGGCGATGCCGCTGGAACCGTTGACCAGCAGGTTGGGGATCTTGGTCGGCATGACCGCCGGGATCTGCTCGGTGCCGTCGTAGTTGGGCACCCAGTCGACGGTTTCCTTGTCCAGGTCCGCCAGCAGCTCGTGGGCCAGCTTGGCCATGCGCACTTCGGTGTAGCGCATGGCCGCGGCGTTGTCGCCGTCCACCGAACCGAAGTTGCCCTGGCCGTCCACCAGCATGTAGCGCAGCGAGAACGGCTGGGCCATGCGCACGATGGTGTCGTACACCGCGGTGTCGCCGTGCGGGTGGTACTTACCGATCACGTCGCCGACCACACGGGCGGATTTCTTGTAGGGCTTGTTCCAGTCGTTGCCCAGTTCGCTCATGGCGTACAGGACGCGGCGGTGCACGGGCTTGAGGCCATCGCGTGCATCGGGCAGGGCACGACCGACGATCACGCTCATGGCGTAATCGAGGTAGGACTGTCGGAGTTCGTCTTCGATGTTGACCGGGAGGATTTCTTTGGCCAGTTCGCCCATGAGAAGCCTGGTTCCTTTTGCAGATGGAACTCCGCCTCGCCCGTCCCGAGCCCGGCGGAGTGCGACAGCGCCATCAGAACGCCATCGACTCACAACAAATCAACGACTTAGGTCAATGATCCGCGCAATCGACGGGGCCAGAAAAAGGCCCCACTGAGAACCGTCGGAGCTTACCACAAGCCAGGGGGAACACCTATCCCCGCCGGGCGCCCTCAATGCAGGCGCTTGCGGCTCATCAACTGGGCCATGCGCTCGGTGTCCGGACGCTCGACCACGCCGCGCTCGGTCACGATGGCATCGATCAGGTCGGCCGGGGTCACGTCGAACACCGGATTGTAGGCATCCACCTCGGCGGCTATCCGCTTGCCGCCGATTTCCAGGAGTTCGCGGCCGTTGCGCTCTTCGATGGGGATGTCCTCGCCGCTCTCCAGGTTCATGTCGATGGTCGAGCTGGGCGCCACCACCATGAAGCGCACGCCGTGGTGCATGGCGTTGATCGCCAGCTGGTAGGTGCCGATCTTGTTCGCCACGTCGCCATTGGCGGTGATGCGGTCGGCGCCGACGATGACCCAGGTGATGCTCTGGGTCTTCATCAGGTGCGCCGCCGCGGCGTCGACATTCAGGGTGACCGGCACGCCCTCGTTGGCCAGTTCCCAGGCGGTCAGGCGCGCGCCCTGCAGCCAGGGGCGCGTCTCGTCGGCGTAGATGCGCTCGACCAGGCCCTCCAGGTGCGCCGCGCGGATCACCCCCAGGGCGGTGCCGAAGCCGCCGGTGGCCAGGGCGCCGGTGTTGCAGTGGGTGAGGATCTTCTGCGGGCCGGAGTGCTGCTTGCGGATCAGCTCGACGCCGAGCTGGGCCATGGTCAGGTTGGCTTCGCGGTCGCTCTCGTGGATGGCGATGGCCTCGGCCTCCAGCACCTGCAGCGGGTCGTCTCCCGGCTTCAGGCGTTCGAGGCGCTCGCGCATGCGGTTCAGCGCCCAGAACAGGTTGACCGCCGTGGGCCGCGATTCGGCCAGCACGCGGAAGTCGTCCTCCAGGGCTTCGCGCCAGGCGCCGCCGTTGTTCAGGCGGGCCTGCAGGCCCAGCACCAGGCCGTAGGCCGCGGCAATGCCGATGGCCGGGGCGCCGCGCACCACCATCTGGCGGATGGCCTCGGCGACGCCGGCGGCGCTGTCGTAGCTCAGCCAGGTTTCCTCCAGCGGCAGCAGGCGCTGGTCGAGCAGACGAAGGGTGCCCTTGCGCCAATCAATGGCCGTGACCCGCTCGGCCGCCAACAGTCGCTCACGCATGGAACACCTCGTCTTCTAATCAGGTCCGGGCGCGCCGGGCGGCGCGCCGATATCGAGCCCGGCCAGGGCCGGGAAAACCCGCGAGTATAACGAGCCGCAGGCCAAGGCGCTCGGGTATACTGCCGACCACCCGTTCCCGCGCCGCAGGAAGCGCCCCATGCCCGACGCCAAAGCCCCTCTCGACCTGCTTCTGCTGCCGACCTGGATAGTCCCGGTGGAACCCGCCGGCGTGGTCCTGCGCGACCATGCGCTGGGCATCCGCGACGGCCGCATCACCCTGCTCGCCCCGCGCGCCGAGGCCCTGCGCCAGCCGGCGGCGGAAACCCGCGAGCTGCCGGGCATGCTGCTCGCCCCGGGCCTGGTCAACGCCCACGGCCACGCCGCCATGAGCCTGTTCCGCGGCCTGGCCGACGACCTGCCGCTGATGACCTGGCTGCAGGAGCACATCTGGCCGGCCGAGGCGAAATGGGTGGACGAGGACTTCGTGCGCACCGGCAGCGAGCTGGCCATCGCCGAGCAGATCAAGGGCGGCATCAGCTGCTTCTCGGACATGTACTTCCACCCGCGGGTGACCTGCGAGGCGGTCCACGACAGCGGTATCCGCGCCCAGGTCTGCGTGCCGGTGCTGGACTTCCCCATGCCCGGCGCCCGCGACGCCCAGGAGGCAATCCGCCAGGGCGTGGCGCTGCACGACGACCTCAAGCACCACCCGCGCATCCGCGTGGCCTTCGGCCCGCACGCGCCCTACACGGTCGGCGACGACAAGCTGGAGAACGTGCTGATGCTGGCCGAGGAACTCGACGCCGGCATCCAGATGCACGTCCACGAGACCGCCTTCGAGGTCCAGCAGGCCCTGGAGAAGAGCGCCGAGCGCCCGCTGGCCCGGCTGCACCGCCTGGGCCTGCTGGGGCCGCGCTTCCAGGCCGTGCACATGACCCAGGTGAGCGACGAGGACCTGGAGCTGCTGGTGGAAACCAACAGCTCGGTGATCCACTGCCCGGAATCCAACCTCAAGCTGGCCAGCGGCTTCTGCCCGGTGGAACGCCTGTGGCAGGCCGGGGTCAACGTAGCCATAGGCACCGACGGCGCGGCCAGCAACAACGACCTCGACCTGCTCGGCGAGACGCGCACCGCCGCCCTGCTGGCCAAGGCCGTGGCCGGCCAGGCCACCGCCCTGGACGCCCACCGCGCGCTGCGCATGGCCACCCTGAACGGCGCCCGCGCCCTGGGCCTGGAGCAGGAGATCGGCTCTCTGGAGCTGGGCAAGTCCGCGGACCTGGTGGCCTTCGACCTCTCCGGGCTGGCCCAGCAGCCGGTCTACGAGCCGGTTTCGCAACTGATCTACGCCAGCGGCCGCGACTGCGTGCGCCACCTGTGGGTCGGCGGCAAGCAGCTGCTGGACGCCGGCCGCCTGACGCGCCTGGACGAGGGCCGCCTGGCCGCCGAGGTCGGCGCCTGGGGCCGGCGCATCGCCGGCGCCTGAACACTGCCAGGCGCGGCTGCGACAATCTGTCATGCCGCGCCCATCCGCCGCGCGAAGCTGGCATCATAGTCGGCCTGCGCGCCACGATTTCCCATGATTTGCAACGAAGGTACGCCATGAGCAACGTCGACCACGCCGAGATCGCCAAATTCGAGGCACTGGCCCATCGCTGGTGGGACCGCGAGAGCGAGTTCAAGCCGCTGCACGACATCAACCCGCTGCGCGTCAACTGGATCGACGAACGCGCCAGCCTGGCCGGCAAGAAGGTGCTGGACGTCGGCTGCGGCGGCGGCATCCTCAGCGAGGCCATGGCCCAGCGCGGCGCCAGCGTCATGGGCATCGACATGGGCGAGGCGCCGCTGGCGGTGGCCCAGCTGCACCAGCTGGAATCCGGGGTGCCGGTGGAATACCGGCACATCACCGCCGAACAGCTGGCCGAGGAAATGCCCGGGCAGTTCGACGTGGTCACCTGCCTGGAGATGCTCGAGCACGTGCCCGACCCGGCCTCGGTGATCCGCGCCTGCCACAAGATGGTCAAGCCCGGCGGCCAGGTGTTCTTCTCCACCATCAACCGCAATCCCAAGGCCTACCTGTTCGCCATCGTCGGCGCCGAGTACGTCATGCGCCTGCTGCCGCGCGGCACCCACGACTTCAAGAAGTTCATCCGCCCCTCCGAGCTGGGCGCCTGGTCGCGCGATGCGGGCCTGGCGGTCAAGGACATCATCGGCCTGACCTACAACCCGCTGACCAAGCACTACAAGCTGGCCGACGACGTCGACGTCAACTACATGATCCAGACCCTGCGCGAGGAATGACGGCGATGCAGCTCAGAGCGGTTCTCTTCGACATGGACGGCACCCTGCTGGACACCGCGCCGGACTTCATCGCCGTGTGCCAGGCCATGCTCGCCGCCCACGGCCGCCCACCGATCGACGCCCAGCGCATCGCCGACGTGGTCTCCGGCGGCGCCCGCGCCATGGTCGCCGCGACCTTCGGCATGGACCCGGAAGCCGACGGCTTCGAGACGCTGCGCCAGGAATTCCTCGACCGCTACCAGGACCACTGCGCGGTCTACAGCCGCCTCTACGACGGCATGGCCGAGCTGCTGGAAAGCATCGAGCGGGCCAACCTGATCTGGGGCGTGGTGACCAACAAGCCGGTGCGCTTCGCCGAGCCGATCATGCAGCAGCTGGGCCTGGCCGAGCGCTCGGCGGTGCTGGTCTGCCCGGACCACGTGAGCAACAGCAAGCCCGACCCGGAGCCGCTGCTGCTGGCCTGCAGCCAGCTGGGCATCGACCCGGCCCAGGTGCTGTTCATCGGCGACGACCTGCGCGACATCGAATCCGGCCGCGCCGCCGGCACCAAGACCGCGGCGGTGCGCTACGGCTACATCCACCCCGAGGACAACCCCGCGCACTGGGGCGCCGACGTGATCGTCGACCACCCGCGCGACCTGCTGGCGGTGCTCGACCGCGCGCTTTGTTCCTGTTGAGCTTGAAGCTGGAAGCCTGAAGCCGGAAGCGCTCCGCCGCTCGACTTCAAGCTTCCGGCTTCAGGCTTCCAGCGCTCCCAAGGAGTTTCCATGTTCGACTATTCCGCCCGCCCCGACCTGCTCAAGGACCGGGTGATCCTGGTCACCGGCGCCGGCCGCGGCATCGGCGCCGCCGCCGCGCGGGCCTATGCCGCCCACGGCGCAACCGTGCTGCTGCTGGGCAAGAGCGAAGAAAACCTCAACCAGACCTACGACCAGATCGAGGCCGCCGGCCACCCGCAACCGGTGGTCATCCCCTTCAACCTGGAAACCGCCCAGCCGCACCAGTACGACGAGCTGGCGGCGACCATCGAGAAGGAATGCGGCAAGCTCGACGGCCTGCTGCACAACGCCTCCATCCTCGGCCTGCGCTCGCCCATCGAGCAGATCTCCGGGGAAAACTTCATGCGCGTCATGCAGGTCAACGTCAACGCGGTGTTCATGCTGACCCACGCCATGCTGCCGCTGCTCAAGCTGGCCAGCGACGCCTCGGTGATCTTCACCTCCAGCGGCGTCGGGCGTAAGGGCCGCGCCTACTGGGGCGCCTACGCGGTGTCCAAGTTCGCCACCGAGGGCCTGATGCAGGTGATGGCTGACGAGTGCGACGGCACCAACGCCGTCCGCGCCAACAGCGTCAACCCCGGCGCCACCCGCACCAGCATGCGCGCCATGGCCTACCCGGGCGAGAACCCGGCGAACAACCCGGCGCCGGACGAGATCATGCCGGTCTACCTGTACCTGATGGGCCCGGACAGCATCGGCGTCAACGGCCAGGCCTTCGACGCCCAGGCCTGACCGGCGCGGGGCGGCGCGACAGCCGCCCCGCCGGTTTTCCGACTACGCCCGGGGAAATAGCCTACGGCCACCCCGGAAAATTCGCCATCATTTTGACATCCCACCCTCCGGGGCACTCCCAGCCTACGGAACCAAGCCCGCGCCAGACGGTCCCTTGAGCCGTCAGAACAGAACTTTTCGCGGGTTGGCACGAAAATAGCTCAGCCCTCACTGTCGCCGTTTTGCGCCAGAGGTCGCCACGCGTCATGGCCCCGCCCAAGCAGTCCAACACCATCGATTTCGATACCGCCAAGCTCCAGCGCCTGAGCCAGGTCGAGAGCGGCCGCCCGCGCGGCCGGCGCCCGGCCAGCCTGACGGACGTGCGCCGGCAACTCGCCGTGCAGTTGCAGACCAGCCTCGAGATCGAACGCGTCCTGGGCCTGTTCTTCCAGGAGATCCAGGCGCTGCTGCCGCTGGACTACCTGAGCTACCAGAACAGCAGCGCCGACCTGCGCCTGGAGTTCGGTGAAGCGGCCAGCCACGGCGCCACCTACAACCTCAACCATGCCGGGGAATACCTGGGCGAGCTGGCCTTCCGCCGCCGCCGCCCCTTCGACGAGACCGAACTGGGCCAGCTGGAAAGCCTGATCGCCAGCCTGCTCTACCCGCTGCGCAACGCCCTGCTCTACCGCGCGGCCATCCAGGCCGCCCTGCGCGACGCGCTGACCGGCACCGGCAACCGCATCGCCATGGACCAGGCCCTGGGCCGCGAGGTCGAGCTGGCGCGGCGCAGCCTGCAGCCGCTGTCGGTGCTGATGCTCGACCTGGACCACTTCAAGCGCATCAACGACCAGTATGGCCACAGCCACGGCGACGAAGCCCTGCGCTGCGTGGCCAGGGCGATCAAGGCCAGCCTGCGCAACGTCGACATGGTCTTCCGCTTCGGCGGCGAGGAGTTCCTCGTGCTGCTGTCCAACACGCCCAGCAGCAGCGCCGCCCAGGTCGGCGAAAGGCTGCGGCATGCCATCCAGGAGCTGGACTTTGCCGTCGATGGCAAGCCGGTGCCGCTGTCCGTCAGCCTCGGCTGCGCCACCCTGATCGCCGGCGAGCGCGTCGACGACCTGCTGCACCGGGCCGACGCCGCGCTCTACGCAGCCAAGCGCGACGGCCGCAACCGCCTGGCCTGCGCTGGCTGAGCGGACTTTCCGGAAGGCGAAAAAAAGGCTCCGCGGAGCCCTTTTTTCATGCCTGACGCTTAGCGCTTGAAGCCCGGACGCATGCCGTCACCGGCCGGCTGCGGGCGGCGCTTGTTCAACGGCTTGCGCGCCACCGGCTTGGACGGGCGCTCGTCACGCTCGGCGCTCGGCTTGGCCGGACGCGAACGCGGCGCTTCGCCGGCCGGGGCCTTGCCACGGCCTTCCGGACGCGGCGCGCGGGCCGGGCGCTCGGAATCCTGACGCGGGCCACGGGCCGGGCGGTCGGAGTCCTTGCGCGGGCCGCGAGCCGGACGATCCGAATCCTGGCGTGGAGCACGAGCCGGACGATCAGAGTCCTGGCGCGGACCACGGGCCGGGCGATCCGAATCCTGGCGCGGACCACGAGCCGGACGATCCGAGTCCTGGCGCGGACCACGAACCGGACGGTCGGCATCCTGGCGCGGACCACGAACCGGACGGTCGGCATCCTGACGCGGAGCGCGAGCCGGGCGGTCGGAGTCCTGACGCGGCCCTCGGGCGGGACGCTCGCCGGCCACCGGACGCGGACCACGGGCCGGGCGCTCGCCGCCGAAGGATTCCTTGCGCTGGCGGTTGCCGCGACCGGCATCCGGGCGCTCGCTGCGCGCCAGCGGCTTGGCCAGCTTGCGCTGCTGGCGTTCGAGCTTGTCCTTGGCCTTGGTGGTCATCTCCGGCAGTTTCACCGGCTTCAGGCCGACCTCTTCGCTGAGGATGTCCAGTTCGCGCTGGTCCATCTCGCGGTAGCGGCCCATGGTCAGCTCGGAGGTGAGGAACACCGGGCCGAAGCGCACGCGCTTCAGGCGGCTCACCACCACGCCCTGGGATTCCCACAGACGGCGCACTTCGCGGTTGCGGCCTTCCATCACCACCACGTGGTACCAGTGGTTGAAACCTTCGCCGCCGGGCGCCTGCTGGATGTCGCTGAACTTGGCCGGGCCGTCTTCGAGCATCACGCCGGCTTTCAGGCGCTCGATCATCTCTTCGTCGACTTCGCCGCGCACGCGCACGGCGTACTCGCGGTCCATCTCGTAGGACGGGTGCATCAGGCGGTTGGCCAACTCGCCGTCGGTGGTGAACAGCAGCAGGCCGGTGGTGTTGATGTCCAGGCGGCCGACGTTGATCCAGCGGCCGCTGCGCAGGCGCGGCAGGCGGTCGAACACGGTCGGGCGGCCTTCCGGGTCGTCGCGGGTGCAGACCTCGCCCTCGGGCTTGTTGTAGATCAGCACGCGGCGCACGTGCTCTTCGGCCTGCTCGCGGCGGATCAGGTGCTCGTCGACGGCGATGGCGTCGTGGCTTTCCACGCGCTGGCCGAGGCTGGCGACCACGCCGTTGACCTTGACCCGGCCTTCCTCGATCCAGGCCTCGACGTCACGGCGCGAGCCGACGCCCAGACGGGCCAGGACCTTCTGCAGCTTCTCGCCGGCGGGGGAGATTTCGGTGGTTTCGTGCGTGTCGTTCATCTGGGCACCTCCCGGTGTGTCATGCAACGAAGAAAAAGGTCGCGCATCATACGCGCTTGGGCGCGGCAAAGCACCGTCCGTGATCGGGAAAGCCTAGCCGCTTTTGCCATTCGCGCCGCTTTCAGGGGGAAACCGAGTTGAGCGACCAATCCGCCTTCACCGGCGCCAAGCTGGCGCTGTTCCACGACGGCCACCTGGTGGTCTACCTGCGCGACGAGAAACCCGGCATCCCCTTCCCCGGTTGCTGGGACTTTCCCGGCGGCGGCCGCGAAGGTGCGGAAACCCCGGCCGAATGCGCTTTGCGCGAGTTGGAGGAGGAGTTCGCCATCCGCCTGGGCCAGGAGCGCATCGAATGGCAGCGCCGCTACCGCGCCACCCACGGCCCGGCGCCCTGGGCCTGGTTCCTGGTGGCGCGGCTGCGGGCGGCGGAGCTCGAAGCCATCCGCTTCGGCGACGAGGGGCAGTATTGGCGGCTGATGGCGGTGGAGGAGTACCTCGGGCTGGATGAGGGGGAGGCAGTGCCCTATCTGCAGGAGCGGTTGCGGGATTATCTGGAAGAGGGTCTTTCGTAGGAGCGAGCTTGCTCGCGAACGGGGTTTCCCGGTGGCGTAGGTGCCGGGTTTAAGAGCACCCTCTCCCCAGCCCTCTCCCTGAAGGGAGAGGGGGCCGTTCGGCGTGCTTGGGAAGTCAGGCGTCAGCCGGAAACCACAGGACCACTCGGGGACCTCAGCAGGCAGAGGACAGTCCCCTCTCCCTTCAGGGAGAGGGTTAGGGAGAGGGCGTTCTTCAGGGCAAGCACCGAAGCCACCGGCAGATCCCCGTTCGCGAGCAAGCTCGCTCCTACGAAGAGCAGCCGCCCGCACGCATAAAAAAGCCCGGCACAAGGCCGGGCACGTCCGATCATGGGACAGCTCAGTGTGATTCGAGCAACGCCAGGGCCTCGCGCGACAGGCGCTCGACCTCAGCCCAGTCTCCGCTGGCGACGGCGGCCCTGGGCAGCATCCAGGTGCCCCCCACGCACATCACGTTGTCCAGGCGGTAGTAGTCGTTCAGGTTGTCCGGTCCTACCCCGCCGGTGGGGCAAAAGCGCACCTCCGGGAAGGGGCCGGCGAAGGCCTTGAGCGCTTCCACGCCGCCGCACACCTTGGCCGGGAACAGCTTGAAGCGGCGCAGGCCGTGGCGATAGGCGGCCATGATCTCGGAGGCGGTGGCCACGCCGGGCAGCAGCGGCACCGGGCGGCTCACCGCGTGCTGCAGCAGTTCCTCGGTGCAGCCGGGGGTGACGATGAACTGCGCGCCGGCCTCTTCCGCCTGGCGGAAGGTTTGCGGGTCCAGCACGGTGCCGGCGCCCACGCACAATTCCGAGCGCTGCTCGGCCAGGGTGCGGATGGCGGTCAGGCCCAGCGGGGTGCGCAGGGTCACTTCCAGCACGGTGATGCCGCCGGCGGCCAGGGCGTCGGCCATGGGCAGGATGTCCTGCTCGCGATCGATGGTGATCACCGGCAGGATGCGGGCGCGCTCGGCGAGGGCGTCGATGCGCTGGATGTGGGAATCGAGACTCATGTTGCGGTAACTCCGTGCCTCAAGGGCACCAGTGGATCGACAGGGGAGCGCGGAGGAAGGCGCTCACCGGCATGCTTGCTTCGTCTTCGGCGGCCAGCGCGGCCTTCAGGGTGGCCAGCTTGGCCTCGCCCTGGATCGCCAGCAGTTGCACCCGCGAGGCGGCCAGCAGCGCGCGGCTGAGGGTCAGGCGCTGGTGCGGCACGCTCGGCGCCCAGGCCGGCAGGCAATGGCGCGCGCCGGCCGGGTCGAGGGCCTCGGCCAGGCCCGGGCTGGCCGGGAACAGCGAGGCGGTGTGGCCGTCGTCGCCCATGCCCAGCACCAGCACGTCGATGGGCAGGGCCAGCTCGGCGACCTGGCGGTCGGCGATGGTCGCCACTTCCTCCAGGCTCGGCGCCGAGTGATACAGGCCGCAGAACAGCGCCTTGGCCGCCGCGCCCTTGAGCAGGTGGCGGCGCACCAGGCCGGCGTTGCTGTCGGGGTGGACTTCCGGCACCCAGCGCTCGTCGGCGAGGGTCACGGTCACCTTGTCCCAGTCGAGGACTTCGCCGCTCAGGGCTTCGAGGAAGGCCACCGGGCTGCGTCCGCCGGACACCGCCAGCAGCGCGCGGCCGCGCTCGGCGATGGCCCCGCGCAGTTGTTCGGCCACATTGGCGGCCAGGCCGCGGGCCTGCGCCACCGGGCTTTCCCAGGCCGTCCAGCGCACGCCGGCCGGCAGTTTCAGATCAATGGTCGCCATACCAGTCCTTCCCGTCTCTCGCGATCAGCGCCACGGCCGCCTGGGGTCCCCAGGTGCCGGCGGCGTAGGGTTTGGGGGCATCGCCCAGGCGTTCCCAGCCGGCGATCAGGTGGTCGCACCACTTCCAGGCGAACTCCACTTCGTCCTTGCGCACGAACAGGTACTGGTTGCCCTGCATCACTTCCAGCAGCAGCCGCTCGTAGGCGTCCGGCACGCGCGCGGCCTGGTACGCCTCGGAGAAGCTCAGCTGCAGCGGCCCGGTGCGCAGTTGCATGCCCTTGCCCAGGCCCTGGTCCTTGGTCATCACCTGCAGGGAGATGCCCTCGTCCGGCTGCAGGCGGATGATCAGGCGGTTGCTGATCAGCGAGCGCTGCTCCGGGGCGAAGATGTAGTGCGGCGGGTTCTTGAAGTGGATGACGATCTGCGACAGCTTCTGCGGCATGCGCTTGCCGGTGCGCAGGTAGAAGGGCACGCCGGACCAGCGCCAGTTGCGGATGTCCACGCGCAGGGCGACGAAGGTCTCGGCGCCGCTCATGCGGTTGGCGTGTTCCTCTTCCAGGTAGCCGGGCACCGCCTTGCCGTCGATGAAGCCGGCGGTGTACTGGCCGCGCACCACGCGGCCGGCCAGTTGCTCCGGCGGGATCGGCTCCAGGGCGCGCAGCACCTTGACCTTCTCGTCGCGGATGCTGTCGGCGGAGAGGTCGCTGGGCGGGTCCATGGCGATCAGGCAGAGCAACTGCAGCAGGTGGTTCTGCACCATGTCGCGCAGTTGGCCGGCCTGGTCGAAGTAGCCCCAGCGGCCTTCGATGCCGACCTTCTCGGCCACGGTGATTTCCACGTGGGAGATGTGGTTCTGGTTCCACTGCGTCTCGAACAGGCTGTTGGCAAAGCGCAGGGCGATGAGGTTCTGCACCGTTTCCTTGCCCAGGTAGTGGTCGATCCGGTAGATGCGGTTCTCCGGGAAGAATTTCGCCACCGCCTCGTTGACCTCGCGGGACGACGCCAGGTCGTGGCCGATGGGCTTCTCCAGCACCACCCGTGTGCGTTCGGCCAGGCCGAGGGCGGCGAGGTTCTCGCAGATGCCGCCGTAGACCGCGGCCGGGGTGGCGAAGTAGGCCACCAGCGGCAGGCCGGCGGGCACCGCGTCGCGCAACGCCGGGTAGGACGCGGCGTCGAGGAAGTCCATGCTCAGGTAGCTCAGGCGCTGCTGGAAGCGCGCCCAGACGGCGTCGTCCCATTCGCGCGCCGGCACGGCCAGGCGCAGGCGCTTCTCGAGGGTGGCCAGGTGGGCGGCGGGGTCGCCCTCGTCGCGGGCCAGGGCGAGGATGCGGGTGTCGCCGTGGAGCAGGCCTTCACGGTCGAGCTGGTAGAGGGCGGGGATCAGCTTGCGCAGGGCGAGGTCGCCCAGCGCGCCGAACAGCGCCAGGGTGCAAGGCAGAACGCGGACATCAGGCATTTGTTGTTACCAAACAGATTTTGAGGAACATTTGCCGAATACACCGGACCATTAAGGCAAAAATGTAGTAATTAAACAACATATTTTTCCAAAGACGCGGTCCTGTTGGTCGTCTGCCGACCTGACGTTAGGATAGCGCCGCTGGCCGCAGGCACGTCCCCGGCCGTCGATTGCCCCACAGGGGCCACCAAGGAGAACGGATGAAGAACCTGCTGGAGCAGATCCAGACGCGCCTGGAAGACTTGAACAAGGCCGAACGCAAGGTCGCCGAGGTGATACTGCAGAACCCGCAGCAGGCCACCCGCTTCAGCATCGCCGCGCTGGCCCAGGCCGCGAGCGTCAGCGAACCGACGGTGAACCGCTTCTGCCGCTCCTTCGGCATGAGCGGCTACCCGGAGCTGAAGATCCAGCTGGCGCAGAGCCTGGCCAGCGGCGCGGCCTTCGTCACCCAGGCGGTGGCCGAGGACGACGGCCCCGAGGCGTACACGCGGAAGATCTTCGGCAGCACCATCGCCTCGCTGGACGCCGCCTACAAGCTGATCGACCCGCGCGCCGTGGACCGCGCCGTGGACCTGCTGATCCAGGCCCGGCAGATCCACTTCTTCGGCCTCGGCGCCTCCAGCTCGGTGGCGCTGGATGCGCAGCACAAGTTCTTCCGCTTCAACCTGGCGGTGTCGGCGCAGAGCGACGTGCTGATGCAGCGGATGATCGCCTCGGTGGCGCACACCGGCGACCTGTTCGTGGTGATTTCCTATACCGGCCGCACCCGCGAACTGGTGGAGGTGGCGCGCCTGGCGCGGGACAACGGCGCTTCGGTGCTCGGCCTGACCGCCGCCGACTCGCCGCTGGCCAAGGTCTGCACCCTGACCCTGGACATCCCGCTGCCGGAAGACACCGACATCTATATGCCGATGACCTCGCGGATCATCCAGCTGACGGTGCTCGACGTGCTGGCCACCGGCGTGACCCTGCGCCGCGGCGTGGACTTCCAGCCGCACCTGCGCAGGATCAAGGAGAGCCTGGTGCCGACGCGCTACCAGCTGGACGAGGAAGACTGACGCCCCGCCGCGGTGATTTCGCAGGCGCGGATTCATCCGCGATTTCGGCGCTGGGGATCGGCCGATCGCGGACGGAGTCCGCTCCTACATGGCAGGAGGAGCACCGTCGTAGGATGGTGTTGAGCGAAGCGATACCCATCACCATGGTTCGATGGGTATCGCAAGCTCAACCCATCCTACGAAAGCACCTTGGCGCAGTCGGCAAGACCGTTGTTCCTACGCTCAAGCCCCGCGCAGCGGAAACCGTCAGACCAACCCGGCCTTCAGCCGCAGGCGCATGCGCTCGCCCTGGGCCAGGATCAGGCCGCCGGGGCGGTAGCCGGCGACGCCTATGCACAGGAAGCGGTCGGCCTCGCCCGGCTCCACCTGCTCCACCGCGCGGCTGCCGGGGTGCCAGATGACGCTGCCGGCGGCGGCGTTCTTGTCGATGCGCAGGCGGCGCTGCCAGCCGGCGTCTTCCAGCACCAGCGCGCCGGTGTTGTACAGCACCTGCTTGACCGCGCCCCGCGGCGTCCAGGTGTTGGGCAGCGGCGCAGCCGGGCGCTGGCCGCCCTCCAGCTCCATGCCGTGGACCACGCTGCGGCGCAGCGAGCCGATGCGCCAGTAGGGTTGCAGGGCGAAGCTGAACAGGCAGTCGCTGTCGTCCTCGTGGTAGCTGGACAGTTCCATCTCCAGCTCGCGGCCCAGGCGCGCGTCCAGGCGCACGTGCCAGTCCTCGATGTCCAGCTGCCAGCTCACCTGCACCAGGCTCTCGTCGGCGTGGGCGTCGAGCAGGCGCCATTCGCGCTGGCGGGCCCAGCCGTGGGGCGGCCAGTCGGGCTCGCTGGGGTGGCTACCGAACCACGGCCAGCACACCGGGATGCCGCCGCGGATGGGCGCCGTGCTCAGCGCCGGCCACTGGCTGGAACACCACAGCATGGAGCGCTCGCCCTGGGGCCGGAAATGCAGCAGCTGCGCGCCCTGGCGGCTGAAGACCGCCTGGCACAGGGGATGATCGATCAGCAGCAGGTCGCGGCGCTGGAAGCGCACCCAGTCGAAGGGGCGCTTGGCACGCATGGAATGGAAGAAGCGCTGCAGCGGATGCTCAAGCATTGTCCGGAGGTCCTGAATCAATCCCTTCCCGGACGCTCCCGGGGCATGACATCTATGTAGTTTTACTACACGTTGGTGAAAAAAGCGCAGATTCTACCTGAAAAGCATAGAACCCCAGTCACATGTCCGGATTTTTTCGTCCCAGGCCGGTCACGTAGGGCGCATAACGCCTACGGCGTTATCCGCCGTCCAGCCTCGCTGCCCGGCGGCTACCAGGTTGACCTGGGCGCTGGCCGTGGCCCCGGCGTATCGGCGGATAACCGCGAACGGTTATTCGCCCTACGAACAAAAAGCCCGCCCCGGTGATGGCGGGCGGGCCAAGTACAGCAGCACCTCAGGAGCGTGTCGTTTGGCGCATCAGAAGCTGGACTGGATCTTCAGGCCGGCGACCAGGGCGTTGTCCACCTCGTAGACGCCGCCGGGATGCTTGATGTACTGCAGGTTCGGCCGCACCGTCAGCCAGTTGGTCACGTGCACCCCGTAGTACAGCTCGGCGTCGTATTCGCTGTGCTGCACCGGCTGGAACAGCGGGTTGTCGTAGTCGTCGATGCCGGCGACTTCGTTGATCTGCTTCTGGTGTTTGGTCACGTCGTCGTTGATGTGGATGCGCGCCACCGCCAGGCCGATGTCGTCCTTCGGCCGCGCGTCGAACAGGCCTTTGTAGACCATGCCTGCCTGCTGGTAGTTGTCGATGCTGTTGGTCGCCTGGTCATGCACGGTGAAGTTGGCGAACAGGCTCAGCCCGCGCGAAGCGTCGCCGTTGTGCGCGGTGACCTGCTGCTGCGCCACCACCCACCAGCCGTGCTTGCTGCCGTGGGACTTGAAGGCGTTGCCGGTCAGCGCCTGGGGCTGGCCGTTCACATCCTCGTAGACGTCGTCGGCCTTGGCGGTGCTGTAGTAGTAGCCCAGGCGGTATTCGCCGGGCAGTTGCTGCGCGCCGACCTTCGGCGACCACACCAGCTCCACCGGCAGGATGGCGCCCTTGGTGCCGCTGCCGCTGAGCTTGAAGCCGTTGCCGGTCTCCAGGTTCGAGGGGTTCTGCTCGTAGGCGCCGACCTGCACGAAGAACTCCGGGCTCAAGTTGTACTTCACCCGCAGCGCCCACTGCGCCACCGGCCAGTTGTACCAGATGCCGCCCACCCAGTTGCCCACCTGCGAGCCGCAGAAGGCCAGGTTCTGGAAATCGCAGGGGAAGCTGTTGAAGTCCTCGCCCTCGCCGAACTGGCCGACCTTGATGTCCAGGGCGTCGTCGAGGAAGGTCTGCTTGTACCACATCTGCGTCAGCCGCCAGGTCTGGCCGCGGCCCCAGACTTCCTGCACCGAGCTGAGCTGGCCGGCGCGCGGGTCGCTGATACGGTCGTTGGAGAGGTTGTTGCCGCTGCGCTCGGTCACCGTCAGCTGGAACTCCGCGCCGTGCCAACCGAGGATCTTCTGCAGGTCAAGGTGGGTGCCCAGCGCCCACTGGTCGGTGTAGCGCGCGGTCTTGTCGTCGTTGTAGCCGCCGTGCAGGTTGCCCGCGGCCTCGCCGACGTAGTCCAGCTTGAAGTCGTAGCCCTTCTCCAGCAGCTCGCTGCGGGTGCCGCCCCAGTCCCCCAGGCCCCATTTCGAATCGGCGGAGAAGGCCTCGTCGGCGCAGGCCAGGCCATTCAGGCCGACGGCGCCCAGGGCGAGCAGGCAGCCCAGGGCGGGCCGGATCTTGTTGTTCTTATGCATTGCTGACGTCCTCGTTGGTGAAATGCCTTGCGGCGTTCAGTGCTTGTGCCGGGCCAGCGGGGTGACCTTGGCCTCCCCCGCCCCGCCCAGCGCCTTGCGCAGGCGCTCGCCGCTGCCCGCGTCGAACAGCAGTACCCGCGCCGGGTCCAGGCGCAGTTGCAGGGTCGAGCCCAGGGCCGGCGCGGCGTCCGGGGCCAGGCGGCAGCAGACCTTGGCGCCGTTGAGGGTGACGAAGGCCAGGGTGTCCGGGCCGGTAGGCTCCAGCACCTCGACCTCGGCGCGCACGTCCACCAGGCCGTTGCCGTTCTCGGCCACGCCGATCTGTTCCGGACGCACGCCGAGGATCAGCTCGCGGCCTTCGGCCACTTCGGCGTCCAGCTCCAGCGGCAGCTCGCAGCGGTCCTGGCCGCTGTCCAGCAGGCCGACCAGGCGGCCAGCCTGGCGCTGCACGCGCAGCGGGATGAAGTTCATCGGCGGCGAGCCGATGAAGCTGGCGACGAACAGGTTGGCCGGGTCGTTGTAGATCTGCTGCGGGGTGCCGAACTGCTGGACGATGCCGTCCTTCATCACCGCCACCTTGTCGCCGAGGGTCATGGCCTCGATCTGGTCGTGGGTGACGTAGACCGTGGTGGTCTTCAGGCGCTGGTGCATCAGCTTGATCTCGGTGCGCATCTCCACCCGCAGCTTGGCGTCGAGGTTCGACAGCGGCTCGTCGAACAGGTAGATCTTCGGCCGCCGCGCCAGCGCCCGGCCCATGGCCACGCGCTGCTGCTGGCCGCCGGAGAGCTGCGAGGGCTTGCGCTGCAGCAGGTGCTCGATCTGCAGCAGCTTGGCCACCCGCGCCACCTCTTCGTCGATGGCCGCCTGGGGCAGCTTGCGGATCTTCAGGCCGAAGGCGATGTTCTCGCGCACCGTCATGGTCGGGTACAGCGCGTAGGACTGGAACACCATGGCGATGTCGCGGTCCTTCGGGCTCATGCCGCTGATGTCGCGGCCATCCACCAGGATGGCGCCGCCGCTGATGTCCTCCAGGCCGGCGATGCAGTTCATCAGCGTGGACTTGCCGCAGCCGGAGGGGCCGACCAGGATCAGGAACTCGCCGGACTCGATCGCCAGGTCGATGGACTTCAGGGTGTCCGCCAGGCCGCTGCCGTAGGACTTGTGCAGGTTGCGCAGTTCGAGTGTTGCCATGTCCGATTACCCCTTGACCGCGCCGGCGGTCAGGCCGCGCACGAAATACTTTCCAGCCAGTACGTAGACGATCAGCGTCGGCAGCGCGGCGATCATCGCCGCGGCCATGTCGACGTTGTATTCCTTGACCCCGGTGCTGATGTTCACCAGGTTGTTCAGCGCCACCGTGATCGGCTGGGCGTCGCCGCTGGCGAACACCACGCCGAAGAGGAAGTCGTTCCAGATCTGGGTGAACTGCCAGATCAGGCAGACCATGACGATGGGCGTGGACATCGGCAGGAGGATGCGCGTGAAGATGGTGAAGAAGCCGGCGCCGTCGAGCCGCGCGGCCTTCACCAGGGCATCCGGGATGGCCACGAAGTAGTTGCGGAAGAACAGCGTGGTGAAGGCCAGGCCGTAGATGCAGTGGACCATCACCAGGCCCGTGGTGGTGTTGGCCAGGCCGAGCTTGCCGAGGGTGAAGGACATCGGCAGGAGGATCACCTGGAACGGCAGGAAGCAGCCGAACAGCAACGCGCCGAAGAACAGCTGCGAGCCGCGGAAGCGCCACATGGACAGCACGTAGCCGTTCAGCGCGCCGATGAAGGTCGAGATCAGCACGCCGGGGACGGTGATCTTCACCGAGTTCCAGAAGAAGTCGCCCACCGCGCTCCAGGCCTTCACCCAGCCGATCAGGGTGAACACCTCCGGCAGCGCCAGCAGGTTGCTGTTGCGGATGTCCTCGGGGCTCTTGAAGCTGGTCAGCAGCATCACCAGCAGCGGGATCAGGTACAGCGCCACGGCGCCCCAGAGGGTGGCGTGGACCGCCAGGCGGCCGAGGCTCGGCTTGAAGGTCGCGTCACGCATGGCGCTTGCCTCGCAGTTCGGAATACAGGTAGGGCACGACTATGGCCAGCACCGCGCCGAGCATCAGCATCGCGCTCGCCGCACCCAGGCCCATCTGGCCGCGGGTGAAAGTGTGGGCGTACATGAACATCGCCGGCAGGTCGGAGGAGTAGCCGGGGCCGCCGGCGGTCATGGCGGCGACCAGGTCGAAGCTCTTGATGGCGATGTGCGCGAGGATCATCAGCGCGCTGAAGAACACCGGGCGCAGGCTCGGCAGGACGATGCGCAGGTAGATGGTCGGCAGGCTCGCGCCGTCCACCTGGGCGGCGCGCACGATGGCCGGGTCGACGCCGCGCAGGCCGGCGAGGAACAGCGCCATGACGAAGCCCGAGGACTGCCACACGGCGGCGATCACCAGGCAGTAGACGACGCGCTGCGGGTCCACCAGCCAGTCGAAGCGAAAGCCCGTCCAGCCCCAGTCGCGCAGCAGCTTGTCCAGGCCCAGGCCGGGGTTGAGCAGCCACTTCCAGGCGGTGCCGGTGACGATCATCGACAGCGCCATGGGGTACAGGTAGACGGTGCGGATGAAGCCCTCGCGGCGGATGCGCTGGTCCAGCAGCACGGCGAGGAACACCCCGAGCAGCAGGCAGATGGCGATGAACAGGCCGCCGAACAGCAGCAGGTTGCGGCTGGCCACCCACCAGCGGTCGTTGTCCCACAGGCGCAGGTACTGGCCAAGCCCGGCCCAGCTGTAGCTGGGCATGAAGCGCGAATTGGTAAAGGACAGCAGCAGCGTCCAGCCGATGTAGCCGTACACGCAGACCAGCACCACGAGCATGCTCGGGGCCAGCACCAGTTTCGGCAGCCAGCGCTGCAGGCCGTCGAGCAGCGAGGCGCGCGAGGCCACCGCAGGGGTGAAGGTGGGGTTTTCTGTCGCCATGGGTCTTCCCGGGTGCGAGTGAAGCCGTCCGGGCCATGGCGATGGCCCGGAGTGGGTCGGCTGGGAGTGGGGCGGCGCCTGGTGGAAGGCGCCGCGCGGCTTACTGCGCCGCCGCCTCGATGGCCGCGTAGAGCTGCTGGGCAGCCTTCTGCGGGTTCGCGGCGGGGTCGTTGAAGAAGTTGGTCACCACGTCGAAGATGGCGCCCTGCACGTAGCTGGATGCGGCCATGCTGTGGGCCATGCTCGGCACCAGGGTGCCGGCCGCGGAGGCCGCCTTGAAGTCCTTCATCGACTGCTGGGCGCAGGCGTCGAAGGGCGCCATGTCGGCGTCCAGGCGTACCGGGATGGAGCCCTTGGCCAGGTTGAAGTCCTTCTGGAACGCCGGGTCGAGCACCGCGCGCGCCAGGTCTTCCTGGGCCTTGCGGTTCTCGGCGTTGCTCAGCTTGAACATCACCAGGGAATCGATGTTGTAGTCGAAGTCCTTCTGCGTGCCGGGGAACGGCAGGCACTGGTAGTCCTTGCCGGCGACCTTGTTGGCCGCGGTGAATTCGCTCTTGGCCCAGTCGCCCATGATCTGCATGCCGGCCTTGCCGTTGATGACCATGCTGGTGGCAACGTTCCACTCGCGCCCGGCGGCGTCGGCGTCGATGTAGCCGCGCAGTTTCTTCAGCGCGCTGAACACCTCGACCATCTGCGGCCCGGTAAGGGTGGCCTTGTCCTGCGCGACGAAGGCCTTGCGGTAGCCGTCCGGGCCCATCTTGCTGAGCACCAGGTTCTCGAACAGGGTGCCGTCCTGCCAGGGCTGGCTGCCATGGGCCAGGGCGACGAAGCCGGCGGCCTTGAGCTTGTCGGCGGCGGCGAAGAACTCGTCGAGGGTGGTCGGCGGCGTGGCGCCGGCCTTCTTGAAGACCTCGGGGTTGATGTACAGCCAGTTGACCCGGTGCACGTTGACCGGCACGGCGACGTAGTCGCCCTGGTACTTCATGACCTGCGCCACCTGCGGCGGCAGCAGCTGGTCCCACTTGCCCTCGGCGGCGACCTGGTTGAGGTCGGCGAGCAGGCCGAGCTGGCCCCACTCCTGGATGTCCGGCCCCTTGATCTGCGCGGCGGCCGGCGGGTTGCCGGACACGGCGCGGGTCTTCAGCACGGTCATGGCGGCCTCGCCACCGCCGCCGGCGACGGCGAAGTCCTTCCAGGTGTGGCCCTTGGCCTGGACGAGTTTCTTCAGGGTTTCGGCGGCGCGCGCCTCGCCGGGGGAAGTCCACCAGTGCAGGACTTCGACTTCGCCGGCGTGGGCCGGGGCGGCGAGATAGAGCGAGGAAAGACAGACAGCGGCGGAAAGGCGGCGGAGCGCATTCATGGGGAAGGACCTGTTCTTGTTATTCGGGGCAAGTCTGCGCTTGCGGTAGTCCGAGTCTATCCAAGGCATTTCCTGCTCCGGGTAACGAAGGGATGGGGGATTGTCACGGGGTGGTGACATTTGGGGGTTGGTTGGGTTGGGGTTGAAGAGCCAAGAGCCCCTCTCCCTAACCCTCTCCCTGAAGGGAGAGGGGACTGGTCCTGAGCGGCTATATGTCCTGAGTCATCCTGATAGTCGAATGTTGCCGGCGAGCGCCATCGCCTCGCTTCACTCCGAGCTGCCCCCTCTCCCGTCAAGGAGAGGGGCTGGTCCTGAGGGGCTATATGTTCGGCGTCATCCTGATAGCAAGGTGTTGCCGGCTAACTCCATGATTGCAGCCCGCGCCGAACGGCCCCCTCTCCCTTCAGGGAGAGGGATGGGGAGAGGGTTGCGGACTCGAATCGAGCGCCAAGCGTATCGCCTCCAGCACCGAATCCATCTTCAACAGCACGTCATGGTTCCAGAACCGTAGCACCTGGAAACCTCGGGCGCTTAGCCAGGCATCTCGCTCCAGATCGGAAGCAGAGCCCAGGTGCTGGCCGCCGTCCAATTCGATCACCAGCATTCTTTCCAGGCAAATGAAGTCGACTATGTAGTGGCCTACCACTTTCTGGCGCTTGAACTTCAGCTCCATGAAGCGGTGGCCGCGGAGTTGTTGCCAGAGGGCCCGCTCAGCGTCGGTCTGGCCCTTGCGGAGTTGGCGGGAGAAGTCGCGGTATGACGGCATCCTTGATCTCCTTTTTTGTGAGATCAGGGACGTTACTCGGCCTTGGTTGAAGAGCCCCTCTCCCCAACCCTCGGCTGCGCGCCCCGCCCTGAAGGGAGAGGGGGCTGTCCTCTGCGAGATGTGATTACGGAGTACGCCGGCGACATCGGAGCCGGATGGACGAAAGCTCCTTACTCGACCACCAACCTGGGCAACCGCAACGTCACCCTCAACCCCCCTTCCCGCCTGTTCTGCAAACTCACCTCCCCGCCATGGGTATGCGCGATATTCCTCGCGATCCCCAACCCCAACCCATACCCCTGCCCCCGCTGCGACAGGCGCACCCGCGGTTCGAACACCTGCTCCAGGCGCTGCTCCGGCACCCCGGGCCCCTCGTCGTCGACGTGCACGAGCAGCGCTTCCAGGCCGTCCTCGACCTGCACCTGCGCGCGTTCACCGTACTTCAGCGCGTTGTCCAGCAGGTTGCCGATACAGCGGCGCAGGGCCAGGGGCTTGCCGGGATAGGGTTCGCCCGCCTCCCCCAGCAGCTTCACGCGGCCGTCGGCCAGGTAGGGGCCGGCTACGTGCTGCAGCAGCTGGTTGACGTCCACCGGCTCGATGTTCTCGTGGATGTCGGTGTCCTTCACGCATTGCAGGGCGCCCTTGACCAGCAGTTCCAGCTCGTCGAGGTCCTGGTTGAGCTTGTCGCGCTGCGGCTCGTCGTCGAGCAGTTCGACG
Source organism: Pseudomonas citronellolis (assembly GCF_001586155.1). Taxonomy (NCBI): domain Bacteria; kingdom Pseudomonadati; phylum Pseudomonadota; class Gammaproteobacteria; order Pseudomonadales; family Pseudomonadaceae; genus Pseudomonas; species Pseudomonas citronellolis. The sequence goes on along the minus strand of NZ_CP014158.1, from coordinate 1,789,301 downwards.
CGCAGGCGCAGGCGGGTGATGGGCGTGCGCAGGTCGTGGGAGATGGCGCTGAACAGCTGGCCGCGCTCGCTGAGGTAGCGGTCGATGCTCTCGCGCATGGTGTTGAAGGCGCGGCTGACTTCCACCAGCTCGCGGGCGCCGCGTTCCTCCAGCGGCGCCGCCGGGCTGCCCAGGGCGACTTCGCGGGCGGCGCGGGCCAGGCGCTTGAGCGGGCGGCTCTGCTGGTGCACCAAGAGGCCGGCGAAGAGCAGCAGCAACAGGCTGGTCAGGCCGATGGAGAGCAGTTGCTGCGGCTGCAGCGCCTCCGGCTCCAGGCTGACGTAGGGCGCCGGCATCAGGCTGGCGATGTAGAGCCATTCGTTCTCGCCGATGCGGATCTGCGTCACCAGCACCGGCGGGTTCACCGGCTCCAGGGTCAGCGCGTAGTGGGCCCAGGAGCGCGGCAGTTCCTCCAGCTTCAGTTGGCTGTTGAACAGGCGCAGGTCGTCCGGGGCGACGAATTCCACTTCCAGCTCCACGTCCTTGCCCAGCTTCTGCTGCAGCACGTCGCGGACGATGTCCAGCACCGCCTGCTTGTTCGGCGTGTCCGGCAGGCTCTGCATCTGCAGCGGGCGCTCGTTGAGCGAGACGAAGAAGCGCGTGCCACCCATGCTGCGCAGCTGGTCCAGCACCAGCGGGCGGTAGCCGATGGGCAGCGAGCGGAAGTAGCTGACGCTCGCGGCCATGGAATAGGCCAGGCTGCGCGAGCTGGTGAGCAGGCCCTCGCGCTGGCTGGAGCGCAGGTGCGAAAGCCAGAACAGGCTGGACAGGCCCTGGGCGACGAGGATCGCCAGCAGCGTCAGCAGCAGCATGCGCCCCAGCAGCGAACGCGGGACCAGCGGCCAGCGCCGCCGCTCGCCCATCACAGCCCCAGGTGCGGACGGACCTGCGCCGCCAGCAGATAGCCGCTGCCGCGCACGGTCTGGATCAGCCGCGGCGCCTTGCCGGTGTCGCGCAGGCGCTGGCGCAGGCGGCTGACCGCCATGTCGACGATGCGCTCCAGGGGCATCACCTCGCGGCCGCGGGTGGCGTTGGCGATGGTGTCGCGGTCGAGGATCTGCTGCGGGTGGTCGAGGAACAGCTTGAGCAGGGCGAAGTCGGCGCCGCTCAAGAAAAACTCCTCGCCATCTTCGTGGAACAGCCGGTGGCTGACCGTGTCCAGGCGCCAGTCGTCGAAGGCCAGCACCTCGCCGCCGCGCACCTGGGTGAACTGCGCGCGGCGCAGCAGGGCCTTGATCCGCGCCAGCAGCTCGCGCGGGCTGAAGGGCTTGCCCAGGTAGTCGTCGGCGCCCAGCTCCAGGCCGATCACCCGGTCGGTTTCGTCGGAACTGGCGGTGAGCATGATCACCGGCATGCAGGCCAGGCGCTGGTGCGAACGAATCCAGCGACACAGGCTGAAGCCGTCCTCGTCGGGCAGCATCACGTCGAGGATGGCCAGGGCGGCCTCCTCTGCCAGCAACGCCTGGCGGAAGGCCGCGCCGTCGGCGGCGCTGCGCACCTGGAAGCCGGCGCGGCTCAGGTAGGTTTCCAGCAGCTCGCGGATTTCCTGGTCGTCATCCACCAGCAGGATAGATTTGGCGGGTGCGTTCACGGGGCATCCCTTGTTGTTGTTCCAGTGGTTGCCGTTGGTCGTTCAGGCTTTTGCCTGCAGCGCCTGCTCCAGGGCCACGCCGGCGCCGAACAAACCCGGATGGCTGGCGGTCATCACCCATACCGGCACCTGGCTCAGGTAGGGGCCGCTGGTCTTGCCACGGGTGCAGAAGGCCTCGGCGAAACCGCTGCGCCGGAAGCGTTCGAGGAAGCGCGGGACTATGCCGCCGGTGATGTACACGCCGCCCAGGGCGCCGACCGTCATCACCGCGTTGCCGGCGACCCGCGCCAGCCACACGAAGAAGTGTTCCAGCACCGCGTCGCAGTATGCGTCGCCGGCCAGGGCGCGTTCGCCGATCTGCGCCGCGGAAAGCGCCAGCGGCTCGATGCCATCGACCTTGCAGCTGGCCTGGTAGATGTTCTCCAGGCCGCTGCCGGACAGCGCGCGCTCGGCCGAGACGTGGCCGTACTTCTCGCGTAGTTGCTGCCAGATGGCGAAGTCGCGCTCACCGGTCACCGGCAGGTCGACGTGGCCGCCCTCGCAGGGCAGCACCTCCCAGCCGCCGCCGGGCAGCGGCACCAGGCTGCCGACGCCCAGGCCGGTGCCGGGGCCGATGATCAGCTTGGCGCGGCCCGGCAGGGCCTGGCCGTCGCGCACCTGCACCAGGTCCTCGCCGCCCAGGCGCGAGGCGGCCCAGGCCATGGTGCTGAAGTCGTTGACCAGCAGCAGGTGGCTCAGGCCCAGCTCGGCGCGGAAGGCCTCGCGGCTGATGACCCAGTGGTTGTTGGTGAAGCGGAAGTCGGCATCGCCCACGGGCCCGGCGCAGGCCAGGCAGACGCTGTGGATGGCGCCGAGCGGCTGGCCGACGCGCTGCAGGTATTCGCGCACGGCGTCTTCCGGGCGCGGGTAGTCGGCGCAGGCCAGCACTTCGATGGCCTCGAGGCGCTGCTCGCGCCAGAGGGCGAAGCGGGCGTTGGTCCCGCCGATGTCGCCGACCAGCGCGATACCGGTCGGTGCTTGGGATTTGTTGTTGGAATTCATCGCAAGCTCGGGCAACTGAAAGGTTTGAACGGGTTCCGGGAGGCGAATGCTCCGCCAAGCATAGCCCCTACCGCAAGCTCTCCAGCTCGGCGGTGAAGGCGCAGGCGCCCTGCTCCGCGGAACTGAACGACTGGCGCATGAAGGCGAACAGCTCGCGGCCCATGCCGCTGCCGTCGTCCTCGGGCAGCGGCGCCAGCGGGCGGGCCTGCCATTCGGCGGCGTCGACCAGCACGCGCAGCTCGCCGGTGGTGCCGTCGACGCGCACCACGTCGCCATCGCGCAGGCGCGCCAGCGGGCCGCCGGCGCTGGCTTCCGGGGACACGTGGATCGCCGCCGGCACCTTGCCGGAGGCGCCGGACATGCGCCCGTCGGTGACCAGCGCCACCTTGAAGCCGCGGTCCTGCAGCACGCCGAGGAAGGGCGTGAGCTTGTGCAGCTCGGGCATGCCGTTGAAGCGCGGGCCCTGGAAGCGCACCACGGCGACCAGGTCGCGCTCCAGCTCGCCGGCCTTGAAGGCCGCGGCCAGGCTGGTCTGGTCGTGGAAGATGCGCACCGGCGCCTCGACCACCTGGTGTTCGGCGGCCACGGCGGAAACCTTCATCACGCCGCGGCCGAGGTTGCCTTCCATCAGGCGCAGGCCGCCCTCGGCGGAGAACGGGCGCGACAGCGGGCGCAGGATGTCCTCGTCCAGGCTGTCGGCCGGGCCTTCGCGCCAGACCAGCTTGCCGCCGTCGAGGAAGGGTTCCTGCAGGTAGCGGCGCAGGCCCTTGCCGACCACGGTCTGCACGTCTTCGTGGAGCAGCCCGCCGTCGAGCAACTGGCGGATCAGGAAGGACATGCCGCCGGCGGCCTGGAAGTGGTTGATGTCGGCCTGGCCGTTGGGATAGATGCGCGCCAGCAGCGGCACCACCTCGGAGAGTTCGGCCATGTCCTGCCAGCTCAGCTGGATGCCGGCGGCCTGGGCGATGGCCAGCAGGTGCAGGGTGTGGTTGGTGGAGCCGCCGGTGGCCAGCAGGGCCACCACCGAATTGACGATGGCGCGCTCGTCGATGACCTCGGCCATGGGCACGTACTGGCCGTTTTCCGGGGTCAGGCGGCTGGCCTGGCGCGCGGCCTCGCGGGTCAGCTCGTCGCGCAGCGGGGTGTTCGGGTTGACGAAGGAGGCGCCCGGCAGGTGCAGGCCCATCACTTCCACCAGCAGTTGGTTGGTGTTGGCGGTGCCATAGAAGGTGCAGGTGCCCGGCGCGTGGTAGGAGGCCATCTCCGAGGCCAGCAACTGCTCGCGGCTGGCCTTGCCTTCGGCGTAGAGCTGGCGCACCGCGGCCTTCTCCTTGTTGGAGATGCCGGTGGGCATGGGCCCGGCGGGGACGAACACCACCGGCAGGTGGCCGAAGCGCAGCGCGCCGATCAGCAGGCCGGGGACGATCTTGTCGCACACGCCCAGGCACAGCGCGGCGTCGAACATGTTGTGGGACAGCGCGATGGCGGTGCCCATGGCGATCACGTCGCGGCTGGCCAGGGACAGCTCCATGCCCGGCTCGCCCTGGGTCACGCCGTCGCACATGGCCGGCACGCCGCCGGCGAACTGGCCCACCGAGCCGATCTCGCGCAGGGCGTCCTTGATCAGCCCTGGGAAGCGCTCCAGCGGCTGGTGCGCCGAGAGCATATCGTTATAGGCAGAGACGATACCGACGTTGGCCTGGTTCATCAGGCGCAGCGCCTGCTTGTCGTGCTCGCCACAGGCGGCCACGCCGTGGGCCAGGTTGCCGCAGGGCAGCGTGCCGCGGTGCGGGCCCTTGGTGGCGGCGGCCTTGACCATGGCGAGGTAGCGCTGGCGGGTGACGGCGCTGCGTTCCTGGATGCGACGGGTGACTTCGAGCACGCGCGGGTGCATGGCAGCATTCTCCTGCAGACTAACGATTGTTGTTTTTACAACATAATCATCGGTTAAAGGATATTTACTTTTGTTTTACGAAAAAATTTAATGGTTTTTACCACAAAAACACAAAAGAGACGACCTCCATGACCATTCGCCTGGCGATCAACGGGTTCGGCCGCATCGGCCGCAACGTCCTCCGCGCCCTTTATACTGCCGACTACCGCCAACAGCTCGAAGTGGTGGCCATCAACGACCTCGGCGACGCCGCCATCAACGCCCACCTGCTGCAGTACGACAGCGTCCACGGGCGCTTCCCCGGGCAGGTCGAGCACGATGACGAGAGCCTGACGGTGAACGGCGACCGCATCGCCGTCACGGCCCTGCGCGACCCGGCGCAATTGCCCTGGAAAGGTTTGGACGTCGATATCGTCCTGGAGTGCAGCGGACATTTCACCCAGCGCGACAAGGCCGCCGCGCACCTGGCCGCCGGCGCGCGCAAGGTGATCGTCTCGGCGCCGGGGGCCGGCGTCGACGCCACCATCGTCCATGGCGTCAACCACGAGTTGCTGCGCGCCTCGCACCAGATCATCTCCAATGCCTCCTGCACCACCAACTGCCTGGCCCCGGTGGCCCAGGTGCTGCACCGCGAGCTGGGCATCGAACAGGGCCTGATGACCACCATACACGCCTACACCAACGACCAGAGCCTGTCCGACGTGTACCACGGCGACCTCTACCGCGCGCGCTCGGCCACCCAGTCGATGATCCCCACGCGCACCGGCGCCGCCGAGGCGGTGGGCCTGGTGCTGCCGGAGCTGGCCGGCAAGCTCACCGGCCTTGCGGTGCGGGTGCCGGTGATCAACGTCTCGCTGGTGGACCTGACCGTGCAGGTCGGCCGCGACACCACGGTCGAGGAGGTCAACCAGTTGTTCAGGATAGCCAGCCAGGGTTCGCCCATCCTCGGCTACAACAGCCAGCCTCTGGTCTCGGTGGACTTCAACCACGACTCGCGCTCGGCCATCTTCGACGCCAACCACACCAAGGTCAGCGGCCGGCTGCTGAAGGTCATGGCCTGGTACGACAACGAATGGGGCTTTTCCAACCGCATGCTGGACAACGCCCTGGCGCTGTGGCGGGCGCCGGCCTGAGGCGCGGCGGTGAACGCGGTTATCCGCCGTTGGCCCGGAACACCGTTGCGACGGCCAACGACGGGGCCCCTGTAGGAGCGGGCCCTGCCCGCGATTCGCGCGCAGGGCGCGCTCCTACAAATGGCTCCGGAGGTGGGCATGACGTAGGAGCAACTGTCTTGCCGGCTACACCGCGAGGCTCTTCGTAGGAGCGGATCTTATCCGCGAACCGCGCCGATATGCCCGGCTATCGCGGACAAGGTCCGCTCCTACGCCCGAGCATCCCCGTAGGGCAGATAACCGCTGGCCTAGCGGTATTTGCGCCGCCCCTGCGCCTGCAGCACCAGCAGGCGCATGTCGGCCTCGGCCAGCACCGCCAGGCGCTCGGGCTTGTCGAGTTTCTTCCAGGCCTTGACCTCGGCGCGGCTGCGGCCGCAGCCGCGGCAGATGCCGTCGTCGAATTCGCAGACCTTGATGCAGGGATCTTTCACGGGGCCTCCCGATGGGTCGCGCGCACCTCCACCATGGGGATATGCCGGGCTTACTTGAAGGCACAGGCGACGAAAGGTCCAACGCAGAAAAGACATCGCCCCGATTGGCCGGGCCAATCGGGGCGATGTCGCGGTTCGGCACGCCGGCTCAGAGCAGGGTGAACTGGCTTTCCTTCACGTCGTCCGAGTCCAGGCCGATCATCACCTTGAACTCGCCCGGTTCCGAGGCGTAGCGCAGGTTGCTGTCGTAGAAGCGCAGGTCTTCCTCGCGGATCGGGAATTCCACCACCTTCGACTCGCCCGGCTGCAGCATGACCTTGCGGAAGCCCTTGAGCTCCTTCACCGGGCGGCTGATGGAAGCCACCTCGTCGCGCAGGTACAGCTGCACCACGGTCTCGCCGGCGCGCTTGCCGGTGTTCTTCACCGTCACCCGCGCCTTGAGGGTGTCGCCCTTGTGCATCCGCGGGCTGGACAGCTGCACGTCGGAAACGCTGAAGCGGGTGTAGCTCAGGCCGTAGCCGAAGGGGTACAGCGGGCCGTTCTGCGAGTCGAAGTAGCGCGAGGTGTACTTGTTCGGGTGCTCGTGGTCGAACGGGCGGCCGGTGTTGAGGTGGTTGTAGTAGATCGGGATCTGCCCCACCGAGCGCGGGAAGGTCATCGGCAGCTTGCCCGAGGGGTTGTAGTCGCCGAACAGCACGTCGGCGATGGCGTTGCCGCCCTCGGTGCCGCTGAACCAGGTTTCCAGCACGGCGTCGGCGTTCGCGGTTTCCCAGCGCAGGTCCAGCGGGCGGCCGTTCATCAGCACCAGCACCAGCGGCTTGCCGGTGGCCTTCAGCGCCTTGAGCAGGTCGTACTGGCTCTGGGCGATGTGCAGGTTGGTCTTGCTCGATGCCTCGTGGGCCATGCCCTGGGCCTCGCCGATCGCCGCCACGATGACGTCGGCCTGCCTGGCCTTGGCCACCGCCTCGTCGATCATTGCCTGCGGGCTGCGCGGGTCGATCTTCACGTCCTCGTTGTATTCGTTGAGGTACTTGATGATCTCTTCGTCGTTGGTGACGTTGGCGCCCTTGGCGTAGAGCAGCGCGGCCTTGCCGCGGGTGGCGTGGCCCATGCCTTCGAGCAGGGTCACCGCCTGGAAGGCCTTGCCGGCGGCGGACCAACTGCCCATGACGTCGCGCTTGCTGTCGGCCAGCGGGCCGACCAGGGCGATGGTGCCGCCGCGCTTGAGCGGCAGCACGTCACCTTCATTCTTCAGCAGCACCATGCCGCGGCGCGCCACGTCGCGGGCCTCGGCGCGGTGCAGGCGGCTCTCGGCGTCGGTGTCGAGCGGGTCGGCGCCCTGCAGGTAGCGGTACGGGTCCTTGAACAGGCCCATGTCCCACTTGGCCGCCAGCACGTCGCGGCAGGCGCGGTCGATGTCGGCCTGGCTGATGGCCCCGGCCTTGAGCAGCTCCGGCAGCTCCTTGCCGTAGAGGTCGTCGTTCATGTTCATCTCGACGCCCGCGGTCATCGCCAGGCGCGCGGCCTCGCGCGGTTCGCCGGCGACGCCGTGCTTGATCAGCTCCATGACCGCGCCGTGGTCGCTGAGCAGCACGCCCTTGTAGCCCCATTGCTTGCGCAGCACGTCCTGCAGCAGCCACTTGTTGGCGGTGGCCGGCACGCCGTTGACGCTGTTCAGCGAGACCATCACCGCGCCGGCGCCGGCGTCGATGGCCGCGCGGTACGGCGGCAGGTAGTCCTGGAACATGCGCGGCAGGCTCATGTCCACGGTGTTGTAGTCGCGCCCGCCCTCGCCGGCGCCGTACAGGGCGAAGTGCTTGACCCCGGCCATGATGGTGCCGGGCTGGTCCAGGCCCTTGCCCTGGTAGGCCTTGACCACGGTTTCGGCGATGCGGCTGACCAGGTAGGTGTCCTCGCCGAAGCCTTCGGACACGCGCCCCCAGCGCGGATCGCGGGCGATGTCGACGGTGGGCGAGTAGGTCAGGTTGAGGCCGTCGGCGCTGGCCTCCAGGGCGGCGATGCGCGCGCTGGTGGCGACCGCGTCCATGTCCCAGCTGGCGGCCAGCCCCAGGCCGATGGGGAACACGGTGCGATGGCCGTGGACCACGTCGTAGGCGAAGAACAGCGGGATCTTCAGGCGGCTGTGCATGGCCGCGTCCTGCAGGTCGCGGATGCCCGGGCGGACCACGGTGTTGAAGATGGCGCCGGTGGTGCCGGCCTTGATCTCTTCCAGCAGCACCGGCTTGGGATGGTCGGGGCCGACGCTGACCAGGCGCAGCTGGCCGATCTTCTCGTCCTGCGTCATCTGCTGCATCAGTTGGCTGATGAAGGCGTCCTTGGACTGCCCCGGCAGCGGAACCGCCGGCCCCTCGGCAGCGAGCAGGGAGACGCTGTTCAACCCCAGCAGGAGGCCGAGGCAGAGGTGTGTTCTCTTCATTATGTATGCGCACTCAGTGGCCCGCGCCAGGGCGGCGGCCGACTGTTGAATGTTGGAAGGTTCGATGACGGCCATGCCCGGCGCTGTTCCGGCGGCTCCCCCAGGTGCTGCCGCCGGCGCCCGTGCGGCGCGGCACATAAGGTCGTCCCGCGCGCGGCGGAAGTCAACGGTTGAAAGCTTTCAGGGGCGGCGCCCCGACTTTCGGACGCGCGAATCAGTGGTCGCGTTCCCTGGCCATGGCCTCGAGTTCCTCGCGCATGGCCTCGGCCAGGGCGCGCTCCTCGTCGTATTCGTCGGCCTCGGGCACTGGCGCGGCGGGCTCTGCGGCGGGTTCCGGGGCAGCCTCGACGGCATCGTCGGGCGCTGTCGGCAAGGCTTCTTCGGCCGCTGCGGGGTCGTCCGTAGCCTCGTCTTCGGCGACCGGCGGCGGTTCGATCAGGTCGTCGAAGTCGGTCTTCAGGCCCTGCTCCATTTCGTCCAGCTCGGCCAGCAGGCTGCGGAAGCTGGTTTCCTCGGGCTTCTCCTCCGGCGCCGCGGCTTCCGGCTCCTCGCCGGCTTCGCGCAGCGCCTGGTCGGCCAGGGCCTGGATCGACGCCGGCACGTAGTCTTCGTCGAGGATCGGGCTGGGCAGGTGGACCGGCACCAGTTGCGCGTCTTCCGGCTCGGCTTCCATCTCGCGCAGCTCGGCCAGCGGCGGCAGTTCTTCCAGGCTCTTGAGGTTGAAGTAGTCGAGGAAGGCGCGGGTGGTGGCGAGCATCGCCGGGCGCCCCGGCACCTCGCGGTAGCCGACGATGCGGATCCACTCGCGCTCCATCAGCGTCTTGACGATCTGGGTGTTCACCGCCACGCCGCGGATTTCCTCGATCTCGCCGCGGGTGATGGGCTGGCGGTAGGCGATCAGCGCCAGGGTTTCCAGCAGCGCGCGGGAGTAGCGCTGCGGGCGCTCCTCCCAGAGCCGGCCGACCCACGGCGAGAGCGGCTCGCGGATCTGCAGGCGGTAGCCGCTGGCCACTTCCTTGAGCTCGAAGGCGCGGCCGGCGCAGGACAGCGACAGGATCGCCAGGGCATCGCGGAATTGCTGCGGCTCCGGGCGCTCGGCCTCCTCGAACAGCTCGCCGAGGCGTTCCAGCGACAGCGGCCGGCCGGCGGCCAGCAGGATGCCTTCGAGCAGGGTCGCCAGTTCGTGGGGGTCGGAGAGGTTCATCGGGTCGCTCGGTTCGGGTTGCGGGAATCGCCGGTCTGGCGGGAAAACTACTCAATGCGCGGCGCCAGGGCAACGCCGGGGGCTCAGAGCGGCTCGTCGTCCAGCTCGGCCGGGTCCGCCGTCTCGTCGAAGCCGCCGTCCTCGAAGGTCGGCTCCGGCGCCGGTGCCTCGGTCTCCTCGAACACGCCTTCGTCGCCCTCCTCCAGGGTCTCGAGCGGTGCCGCACCCTCCTCCACCTCGATGCGGGCGCGTACATGGATGGGCGCGAAGGCCTGGTTCTGCACCAGCTCCACCAACTGTTCCTTGACCAGCTCCAGCACCGCCATGAAGGTCACCACCACGCCCAGGCGGCCTTCCTCGATGCGGAACAGCTCGATGAAAGGCACGAAGCCGGCGTCCTTCAGGCGTTCGAGGATTTCGCTCATGCGCTCGCGGGTGGAGAGCATCTCGCGGGTCACCTGGTGGCTCTCGAACAGGTCGGCGCGGCGCAGCACCTCGGCCATGCACAGCATCAGCTCCTGCATGTCCACCTGCGGCAGCAGCTTGCGCGCCTTGGCCTCCGGCGCCGCCACGGTCGGCACCACGTAGTCGCGGCCCTGGCGCGGCAGGCCGTCGAGGTCTTCGGCGGCCTGCTTGAAGCGCTCGTATTCCTGCAGGCGGCGGATCAGTTCGGCGCGCGGGTCTTCCTCGTCCTCCTCGGCCTCGGCCGAGCGCGGCAGCAGCATGCGCGACTTGATCTCGGCGAGCATGGCGGCCATCACCAGGTATTCGGCGGCCAGCTCCAGGCGCACCGACTTCATCAGCTCGACGTAGGTCATGTACTGGCGGGTGATTTCCGCCACCGGGATGTCGAGGACGTCGATGTTCTGCTTGCGGATCAGGTACAGCAGCAGGTCGAGCGGGCCTTCGAAGGCTTCGAGGAAGACTTCCAGGGCATCCGGCGGGATGTACAGGTCCTGGGGCAGCTCGGTGACCGCTTCGCCATAGACGAGCGCCAGCTGCACCGGTTCGCGATATTCGGCGGGGCTGGGCGGGGTTTGCGGCTCGTTCAGGTCGCTCATCGGCCTCTCGTCGGGCGGGGCGGGCTCAGGACGGCATTATCCCTGCTTTTCAGCGGCGATGGTGAGGGAATTGGACGGAATGGCGCTCACCCACGCCATCCCCTGTAGGAGCGCGCCCTGCGCGCGATTTCGCGGGCAGGGCCCGCTCCTACAGGCTGCCGTGAAGCACGGTATTCCTCCCCCGTAGGAGCGGACCTTGTCCGCGATAGCCGGAACCGCCGGCGCGATTCGCGGATGAGATCCGCTCCTACGCGGCCCCACCCAGGCCATTCCCCTGTAGGAGCGCGCCCTGCGCGCGAATCGCATGGCACCGCGTTTGTTCGCGAGCAAGCTCGCTCCTACGAAAAGCCATGCTCGCCTGCAACGCAGCCGGGCGGCCTAGCGGTACACCAACCCCATGGCCTGGCGCACTTCCACCAGGGTTTCCCGCGCCGCTTCGCGGGCGTGTTCGGCGCCCTCGGCGAGGATGCTGCGCACCAGTTCGGGGTTGTCCTCGTAGTCCAGGCCGCGCTCGCGGATCGGCGCCAGTTCCTGGTTGATCGACTCGATCAGCGGCCGTTTGCAGTCCAGGCAGCCGATGCCGGCGCTGCTGCAGCCCTCCTGCACCCACTGGCGGCAGGCGTCGTCGGAGTAGATCAGGTGCCACTGCCACACCGGGCAGCGCTGCGGGTCGCCCGGATCATTACGCCGCACCCGCGCCGGGTCGGTGGGCATGCGCGCGATCTTCTCCTCCACCTCCGCCGGGCTTTCGCGCAGGCCAATGGTGTTGTCGTGGGACTTGGACATCTTCTGCCCGTCCAGCCCCGGCATGCGCGAAGTGCTGCCGACCAGCGTCTGCGGTTCGGGCAGCAGCACGCGGCTGCTGCCTTCGAGGTAGCCGAACAGCCGCTCGCGGTCGCCGAGGGTCAGGTTCTGCTGCTCCTTGAGCAGCGCCCGCGCGGTTTCCAGGGCATCTTCGTCGCCCTGCTCCTGCCAGGCCTTGCGCAGGCTGCCGTAGAGCTTCGAGGTCTTCTTGCCCAGGCGCGCGACGGCGGCCTGAGCCTTGTCCTCGAAGTCCACCTCGCCGCCGTAGAGGTGGTTGAAGCGCCGCGCCACCTCGCGGGCGAACTCGACGTGGGCCAGTTGGTCCGAGCCCACCGGCACCAGGCCGGCGCGGTAGACCAGGATGTCCGCCGCCTGCAGCAGCGGGTAGCCGAGGAAGCCGTAGGTCGACAGGTCCTTGTGGCCGAGCTTTTCCTGCAGCTCCTTGTAGGTCGGCACCCGCTCCAGCCAGGGCAGCGGGCAGATCATCGACAGCAGCAGGTGCAGCTCGGCGTGCTCGGGCACCTGGGACTGGATGAAGAGGGTCGAGGCGCTGGGGCTGACGCCCACCGCCAGCCAGTCCACGGCCATGTCGCGGACGTGCTGGCGGATCGGCCCGACGTCGTCGTATTCGGTGGTCAGGGCATGCCAGTCGACGATGGAGAAGAAGCATTCGTACTCGTGCTGCAGGCGCACCCAGTTCCGCAGCACGCCGTGCAGGTGGCCCAGGTGCAGGCGCCCGGTGGGACGCATGCCGGACAGCACACGGCGCTGGGATTCGACATTGCTCAAGCGCGGGACCTCGGCAAGGGCGGCAGTATGGAAGAGCGCTTCAGGCGTAGGCCTCGAAGGGGGCCGGGTCGCCGCAGCCAACGCGGATCACCTCCGGCTCCTCGCCGGTGAGGTTGATCACCGTGGAAGCCTCGACGCCGCCGTAGCCGCCGTCCAGCACCAGGTCCACCTGGTGCTCCAGCGCGCCGCGCATCTCATAGGGGTCGCTCATCGGCTCGGTCTCGCCGGGCATGATCAGGCTCACGCTCATCAGCGGCTCGCCCAGCTCCTGCAGCAGCGCCTGGGCGATCGGGCAGGCCGGCACGCGCAGGCCGATGGTGCGGCGCTTGGGGTGCAGCAGCATGCGCGGCACCTCGCGGGTGGCGTCGAGGATGAAGGTGTAGGGCCCCGGCGTGTGGGCCTTGAGCAGGCGGAACAGACGGGTGTCGACCTTGGCGTACAGGCCCAGTTCGGACAGGTCGCGGCACACCAGGGTGAAGTTGTGCTTGTCGTCGAGCTTGCGCAGCCGGCGGATGCGCTCCACCGCGCCCTTCTCGCCCAGGCGGCAGCCCAGGGCGTAGGAGGAATCGGTGGGATAGGCGATCACCCCGCCCTGGCGGACGATCTCCACCGCCTGCTTGATCAGGCGTGGCTGGGGGTTTTCAGGATGGACCTGGAAGAACTGGCTCATGAAGTCTCCTCGAGGGCCCGGGCCGCGCCGGCGAAGCGCGTCCACAAGGGCGGAAGGTCGTCCGGCACGGGCCGGTACAGCCCCAGCTCCGACCAGTCGCTGGGGCCGTGGAAATCGCTGCCGGCGCTGACCAGCAGGCCGAATTCGCGGGCCAGGATGCTCAGCACGCCGACCTGCTCGGCCGGCTGCAGGCCGTTGACCACTTCGATGGCGTGGCCGCCGGCGTCGATGAAGTCGGCAATCAGCTTGCGCCGCTTGGTGCGGGTGAAATCGTACTGGTAGGGGTGCGCCAGGCTGACCCAGGCCCCCGCCGCGCGCAGGGTGCCGACCGCCTCGGCGAGGCTCGGCCAGTGCTGCTTGACGTCGCCCAGCTTGCCGGCGCCCAGCCACTTGCGGAAGGCTTCGGCGCGCTCGGCGACATGGCCGGCGCGCACCAGGAACTCGGCGAAGTGCGGCCGCGCCGGGGCATTTTCGCTGTCGCCCAGCTCGCGCTGGACGGCCCGCGCGCCCTCGAAGGCGCCGGGCATGCCCTTGGCCTCCAGGCGCCGGCCGATCTCCTCGGCGCGCGCCCAGCGCCCGCGGTGCAGGTCGTCCAGGGCGCGAACCAGCGGCTCGGCGGCACTGTCGAAGGCGTAACCCAGGACGTGGATGGTCGCCCCGCCCCAGGTGCAGGACAGCTCCACGCCGTTGACCAGGGTCACCCCCAGTTCCTCGGCGGCGGCGCGCGCCTCGGGCAGGCCCTCCAGGGTGTCGTGGTCGCTCAGGGCGAGCAGGCGCACGCCGCGCTGGTGCGCGCGGGCCACCACGGCGGCGGGCGGCAGCTGGCCGTCGGAGGCGGTGCTATGGCAATGCAGGTCGACACGCATGGGCATACCGGGACGGGTTTTACTTCTGTATAGACGCTGCGCGGCGGCGATTCACGGCGTGCGAGCGCAACGGCACGAGACGGGTGACTATTTCAGTTCTTCCGCAGGTTGGTATTATGCCGCCACAACTGGGCTCTGGCTGCCGTAATGAAGCAATTCATCGATTTCATCCCCCTCATCCTGTTCTTCATCGTCTACAAGCTGGACCCGCGCACGGTCGAACTCGCCGGACACTCCTTCAGCCTGGGCGGCATCTACAGCGCCACCGCGGTGCTGATCGCCTCCTCGGTGGTGGTCTACGGCGCGCTGCTGATCAAGCAGCGCAAGCTGGACAAAGGCCAGTGGCTGACCCTGGCCGCCTGCCTGGTGTTCGGCGGCATGACCCTGGCCTTCCACAGCGAGACCTTCCTCAAGTGGAAGGCCCCGGTGGTCAACTGGCTGTTCGCCCTGGGCTTTCTCGGCAGCACCCTGGTGGGCGACCGCCGGCCGCTGATCCAGCGCATCATGGGCCATGCCGTGCACCTGCCGGAACCGATCTGGCAGCGCCTGAACCTGGCCTGGGTGCTGTTCTTCGTGTTCTGCGGCTGCATCCAGCTGTTCGTCGCCTTCACCTTCGAGCGTTTCTGGGTGGACTTCAAGGTGTTCGGCAGCCTGGGCATGACCCTGCTTTTCCTGATCGGCCAGGGCGTGTTCCTGGCCCGCCACATGCACGACGCCCCAACCGGCGAAAAGCCCAAGGACTGACATGCTCTACGCAATCATCGCCCGCGACATCACCGCTTCCCAAGAACGCCGCCTGGCCGCGCGGCCGGCGCACCTGGCCCGCCTCGAGCAGCTCAAGGACGAGGGCCGCCTGGTCCTGGCCGGGCCGCACCCGGCCATCGACAGCCCCGACCCGGGCGCGGCCGGCTTCACCGGCAGCCTGATCGTCGCCGAGTTCGAGTCGCTGGCCGCCGCCCAGGCCTGGGCCGATGCCGACCCGTACCGCGCCGCCGGCGTCTACGCCGAAGTCGTGGTCAAGCCGTTCAAGAAAGTCCTGCCGTAAACCGGCGAGCGGCGGCGTACGGACGGCGCCGCATGGCCGGACACCCAGGCCCGGCCCCGCGACCGGACAGCGCCCGGAGCGCGGTGCCCGGCGGCTCATCAGCGTACAAGGAGTTCCGATGTCCCGACGTCATCTGCTGCCCCTGCTGTTCTGCCTGAGCCTGCCGCTCGCCGCCCACGGCGAGGAGCCCGCCACCGACGACCCCGGCGCCATGCCGGCTCCCACTGCCACGCCGGCCCCGGCCAGCGACGACCTCGCCCAACTGCAACAGCGCCTGGACGAGAGCGAGAAGCAGCGCGCCGACCTCGCCGCCCAGCTGCAAGGGGCGGAAAGCGCCGTGGTGGGCCGCCTGCGCCAGGAAAACCAGCGCCTGAAGCTGCAACTGCGCGAGCTGCAGGCCCAACAACCGCCGCGCCTGCTCAGCGACGAGCAGACCTGGTTCGCGACCGGCGGCGCCGTCGCCCTGGTCGCCTTCGTTCTCGGCGCCCTGAGCCGCGGCCGACGCCGCCGGCGGCGTGAATGGATCAACTGAAAGAAGCCCGAGCAATGAGTGAGCTGCTGCTGATCGACGACGACCGTGAACTGTGCGAACTGCTGTGCACCTGGCTGACCCAGGAAGGCTTCAGCGTGCGCGCCAGCCACGATGGCGGCGCGGCCCGTAGCGCCCTGGCCAGCCGCACACCGGACGCCGTGGTGCTGGACGTGATGCTGCCCGACGGCAGCGGCCTGGAGCTGCTCAAGCAACTGCGCAGCGAGCACCCCGACCTGCCGGTGCTGATGCTCTCCGCCCGCGGCGAGCCGCTGGACCGCATCCTCGGCCTGGAACTGGGCGCCGACGACTACCTGGCCAAGCCCTGCGATCCGCGCGAGCTGACAGCGCGCCTGCGCGCCGTGCTGCGCCGCAGCCACCCGGCGCAGCCCAGCGCCCAGGTCGACCTCGGCGACCTGAGCCTGAACCTGGCCCGCGGCGTGGCCAGCGTCGCCGGCCAGGAGGTCAGCCTGACGCTGTCCGAGAGCCGTATCCTCGAAGCGCTGCTGCGCCAGCCCGGCGAGCCGCTGGACAAGCAGGCCCTGGCGCAGATCGCCCTGGGCCGCAAGCTGACGCTCTACGACCGCAGCCTGGACATGCACGTCAGCAACCTGCGCAAGAAGCTCGGCGCGCACCCGGACGGGCGTCCGCGCATCCTCGCCCTGCGCGGGCGCGGCTATTTCTACGCGCCCTGAGCGAACGGCCGGGAACCCCGCCCCAGAGCGGTAGACGCAATCTTTACCGAAGCTTTACCCGGCCCTGACCGCCCTTGACCTTGCCATCCCTAGACTGGGCACATCCGGTTCAGAAACCGGTCCACGAAAGGAGAAGATTCATGCGCAAGACCCTCACCGCCCTGATGTTCGCCGCCGCCCTGCCGACCCTGGCCATGGCTGCCACGCCGGTCCCGACCGATACTCCGCCGCCACCCGCCCATATGATGGGCGGCCACATGAAGGACGGCCACGGCCCGCGCGGCGGCTGGAACGGCCCCTTCAAGGCCCTGAACCTGAGCCCCGAGCAGCGCCAGCAGGTCGGCAAGCTGATGGGCGACTCGATGAAGAGCCGCCACGACATCACCGACAAATACCTGAGCAAACTCTCGGCCGCCGACCAGAAGGCCATGCAGGACGAGCTCAAGGCCAGCCACGACAAGACGCAGAAGGACATCCGCGCGCTCCTGACGCCCGAACAGCAGAAGAAGTTCGACGAGCTGAAGAAAGAGCGCGAGCAGCGCAAGGCCGAATGGGCCGAGTTCCAGCAATGGAAAGCGCAGAAGGATGGCAAGACCAACTGATAGCGCCAGCCACCCGGGCGCCGGGCTCACCCCCGGCGCCTCGGCGTGCCCGCGCCCCTGACCCGAAACGGACATGCGACTGAACCGAAAGACCATGCGCTCGCTCTTCTGGCGAATCCTCGCCGCCTTCTGGCTCGCCCTGCTGCTGGTCGCCGGCCTGTCCATCCTGCTCGGCCGCGCGCTGAACCAGGACACCTGGATCATCGCCCGCTACCCCGGCATGCACGACCTCGCCCAGCAATGGACGCGGCTCTACGAGAACCAGGGCCCCGCCGCCGCCCAGCAGTTGCTGGAGCAACGCCGCCGCGACTACGACCTGTCGGTGCAGGTGCTCGACGAAAGCGGCCAGCGCCTGGTCGACGGCACCTACCTGCCGCGCCCGCCACGACGCAACAACGACGAAGGTTTCGACCGCCGGAACCTGCCGCGCTTCCCCTGGCGCCAGCTCAGCCAGGAATACACCAGCGCGGAAAGCGACCACACCTACCTGTTCATCTACCGGATTCCCCACGGCGCGCTGGAAGCCTGGCACCGCGGCAGCCTGCTGTGGCCGCTCAGCGCGCTGGGCATCGCCCTAGTGGTGCTGACCATCTTCAGCCTGCTGGTGACGCTGTCCATCACCCGCCCGCTCAACCGCCTGCGCCGCGCCGTGCACGACCTCGGCCAGACCGCCTACCAGCAGGACAGCCTGGCGCGCCTGGCCCGCCGCGGCGACGAGCTGGGCGTGCTGGCCCGCGACTTCAACCGCATGGGCGCGCGCCTGCAACGGCTGATCAGCAGCCAGCGCCAGCTGCTGCGCGACGTTTCCCACGAACTGCGTTCGCCGCTGGCGCGCCTGCGCATCGCCCTGGCCCTGGCCGAGCGCGCCAGCCCCGAACAGCGCGCCAGCATGTGGCCGCGCCTGGAGCAGGAGTGCGACCGCCTGGAAGCGCTGATCGCCGAAATCCTCGCCCTCGCCCGCCTGGACGCCGAGCCCGGGCCGACCAGCCGCGTCGAACTGCTGCCGCTGCTCGAACGCCTGCGCGAAGACGCCCAGCTGCTTTCCCCGGAACAGCACATCCAGCTGCGGGTTCCCGCCGACCTGGCCCTGGATGGCTGGCCCGACATGCTCGAACGGGCGCTGGACAACCTGCTGCGCAATGCCCTGCGCTTCAACCCGACGGACAAGCCGCTGGAGGTAGAAGCCGACAGCGACGGCGCCGTGCTGCGCGTGCGCGTCCGCGACCACGGCCCGGGAGCCGATGCCGAGCACCTGGCGCAGCTGGGCGAGCCCTTCTTCCGCGCGCCCAACCAGGATAGCCCCGGCCACGGCCTGGGCCTGGCCATCGCCCGCCGCGCGGTGGAGCGCCACGCCGGCCGCCTGCGCCTGGCCAATCACCCCGACGGCGGTTTCGTCGCCACCCTGGAAATACCGCTGGCGCGCCACGCCGCCTGACCCCGGAGCCCGATCATGAACCTAGCCGCCGAATACCTGCCGCCCCCCACTCCGGCCCTGCCGTTGGCGGCCGCCGGCCTGCCGCGCGAGCGCCCGCGGGACGAGCCGCAGAGCCTGGTGCTGGCGGTGGAACTGGGGCTGCTGGCGCAGCGCTGGCGGCGCCGCTGGCCGGAACTGCGCCTGAGCCTGCCGCGCGGCGGCACCTGGCCGCTGCACAGCTGGCCGCAGGCGCTGCACGAAGCCCTGGATGAATTGCTGGATACCGCGGTGGAATGGCAGCAGGACGCCGCCATCGTGCTGGAACCGCGCCTGGAGCGCGGCCTGCTGCGCCTGGACCTCGGCGGCACCGACGAACAGGCCCGGCGCTGGCTGCCCCGGGCCCTGCGCGCCGCCCAGCGCCTGGCCGCCTGGCAGGGCGGCCGGCTGCTCTGGCGGGCCGGCGGGGCGCGCTGGAAAGTCCGCCTGAGCCTGCCGCTCAGCCCCGCCAGGCGCTGACGAAGGCCGCCGGGTCCAGCGGCGCCGGCTGGCGCAGCTCACCCATGGGCGTGCCCAGGTAGATGAAACCGACGATGCGCTCGTTGGCCGCCAGGCCCAGGCCCTGGTGCACGACTGGATCGAAAGCCATGGCGCCGGTGCGCCACATGGCCCCCAGCCCCTCGACGAAAGCCGCCTGGACGATGCCGTAGGCGGCACAGCCGGCGGCCAGCATCTGCTCGATCTCCGGCACCTTGGGGTGCTCCTGCAGGCGCGCGATGGCCACCACCAGGGTCGGCGCGCGCAACGGCATGGCGCGGGCCTTGGCCAGCGCCTCGGGGCTGGCGTCGGGTTGTTCGGCATTCAGCGCACGGGCGAACAACTCACCCAGTTGCTGCCGCGCCTCGCCTTCCACCGTGAGGAAGCGCCACGGGCGCAACTGCCCATGGTCCGGCGCGCGCAGGGCGACGCGGAACAGCCGCTCGAGCTGCCCGGCAGTGGGCGCCGGCTCGCCCAGGCGGGCATGGGATACACGGTTGACCAGCGCTTCGTAGGCCTCCATGGGCTACCTCCTGTACACACAAGGACGGCCATTGTAGTCGCAAAGGCTTCTCATCTGCCTGCTCACCTGCCGCCAGGGTGCTTCGTATCCGTGTAGGAGCGAGCTTGCTCGCGAACAGTTCTATCGGCGAACACTGGTGTTCGTCCTGAGAGCGCCCTCTCCCTAACCCTCTCCCTGAAGGGAGAGGGGACCGTTCGGTGCGTTTTGACAGTCCTGAGTCAGCCGGCAATTCCGAAGGCCTCCGGCTGAAACCATTCCTTCTCTCGGCACGGGCAGCCCCATCTGCGTTCAGAAACGTAGGGCACATAACCGTTCACGGTTATCCGCCGTTGGCCGGAACCGCACGGCCTGAGCACGATGGCGGATAACGCCATAGGCGTTATGTGCCCTACGGGGCCAGGGGGTATTTGCCGGTGAGCGCTTGGTGTGTGGTGGTTCAGTGTTCATTCCAAGAGCGCCCTCTCCCTAACCCTCTCCCTGAAGGGAGAGGGGACCGTTCGGTGCGTTTTGACAGTCCTGAGTCAGCCGGCAATTCCGAAGGCCTCCGGCTGAAACCACTCCTTCTCTCGGCACGGACAAGCCCCCTCTCCCTTCAGGGAGAGGGTTGGGGAGAGGGAGCGGAGTCAATCCGAAACACGGGAGTCACCGGCAAGCTCGTTCCCACTGCAGCCATGGCCCGGCGGACTCCCCGTAGGATGGGTGGAGCGAAGCGATACCCATCGCCATGCCCGCATGGGTTTCGCAAGCTCAACCCATCCTACGGGACTCCTACAAGGCAACCGCTGTCATCTCTCCCTCACGCCACCCGCTCCGGCGACGGCGTGACGATCGGCTGCAACGGCGGCGTCAGCGGCGGCAGGCCGTAGGCGGCGCGGGCCGTGTCGCAGTTGGGGTTGTGCTGGCCGTCGACCCAGGAGGCCTCGAATTCCCGGCAGGTGCTGGAGCGCTGCTCGTAGACCGTGCAGCGCACGCCGCAGCCGACCTCGCCCAGCAACCCCACGCAGCGCACCGGCTTGGCCTCGGTGCCGCGCATGGCGGCATGGTATGGGCCGACCTGCACCACCAGTTCGTCGGGTACGCTGCCGCCGGCGGAACGGCACTCGCCCCAGTAGAAGGACACACGGAAATGCGCGCAGCAGGCGCCACAGTTCAAACACGGATTGTCGATGGACATGATGTGCGAATGCACCAGAAGAAACCGGCGAGCGCCGGCGGGCAGCGCAGAATTCTAGCGATTGCGCAGCCATTGTGAAGAGCCTTCCGGCGCGCTGCGCATCGCGCCGAGGGCAGGTACAATGGAGGGTTCATGTCCATCGAGTCCGCTTCATGGCGCTGCCGACACTACGCACCCTCGGATACATCATCGGCCTGTTCCTGATCACCCTGGCGGTGGCCATGCTGGTGCCCATGGCCACCCTGCTCTACTACCACCGCCCGCAGGAACTCTCGCCCTACATCTGGTCGAGCCTGATCACCTTCAGCGCCGGCCTCGGCCTGGTCCTGCCGGGCCGCCCCGAGCAGGCCCACCTGCGCCCGCGGGACATGTACATGCTCACGGTCTCCAGCTGGGTGATCGTCTGCTTCTTCTCCGCCCTGCCCTTCATCATCGCCCGCCACATGAGCGTCACCGACGCCTTCTTCGAGAGCATGTCGGGCATCACCGCCACCGGCTCGACGGTGCTTTCCGGGCTGGACAACATGTCGCCGGGCATCCTCATCTGGCGCTCGATGCTGCACTGGCTGGGCGGCATCGGCTTCATCGGCATGGCGGTGGCGATCCTGCCGATGCTGCGCATCGGCGGCATGCGCCTGTTCCAGACCGAATCCTCGGACCGCAGCGACAAGGTCATGCCGCGCTCGCACATGGTCGCCAAGTACATAGTCGCGGTGTACGTCAGCATCACCATCCTCGGCACCCTGGGCCTGTGGTGGGCCGGCATGGGTCTGTTCGACTCGCTCAACCACGCCATGTCGGCGATCTCCACCGGCGGTTTCTCCACCTCCGACCAGTCCCTGGCCAAGTGGCACCAGCCGGCGGTGCACTGGGTGGCGGTGGTGATCATGATCCTCGGCAGCCTGCCCTTCGCCCTCTACGTCGCCACCCTACGCGGCCATCGCAAGGCGCTGCTCAAGGACAGCCAGGTGCACGGTTTCATCGGCCTGCTGGTGTTCACCTGGCTGGTGATGGGCACCTGGTACGCCTTCAATTCCGACCTGTCCTGGCAGGACGCCTTGCGCATCGTCGCGGTGAACGTCACCTCGGTGGTCACCACCACCGGCTTCGCCCTGGGCGACTACAGCCTGTGGGGCCACTTCTCGATCATGGTGTTCTTCTACCTGGGCTTCATCGGCGGCTGCTCCGGCTCCACCGCCGGCGGTTTGAAGATCTTCCGCTTCCAGGTCGCCTACATCCTGCTCAAGGCCAGCCTGTACCAGCTCATCCACCCGCGCGCGGTGCTGCGCCAGAGCTACAACGGCCACCGCCTGGACGAGGAGATCGTGCGTTCGATCCTGACCTTCTCGTTCTTCTTCGGCGCCACCGTCGGCGGCCTGGGCCTGGCCCTGACCTTCCTCGGCCTGGACTGGATGACCGCGCTGACCGGCGCCGCCAGCACCGTCTCCGGCGTCGGCCCGGGCATGGGCCCGGTGATCGGCCCCTCGGGCAACTTCTCGTCCCTGCCGGATGCCGCCAAGTGGCTGCTGTGCGCCGGCATGCTCGCCGGGCGCCTGGAGATCCTCACCGTGCTGGTGCTGTTCACCCCGGCCTTCTGGCGCCACTGAGGCGCGTCAGCCGAGGATGCCGGCGGCGATGTTGATGCTCAGGCCGAGGATCGCCGTGTTGTACAGGAAGCAGATGATCGACTGCGCCAGGGCCACCCGGCGCAGCGCCGGCGAGGCGATGGCCACGTCCGAGGTCTGCACGGCGACGCTGAGGGTGAAGGAGAAGTAGGCGAAGTCCCAGTAGTCCGGCTGCCGCCCGCGGTCGGGGAACTGCAGCGGCGCCTCGCCGTCCGCCGCCGTGTAGAACATGCGCGCGTAGTGCATGGCGAAGATGGTCCCGATGAGGAACCAGGAGCCCAGCACCGTGCTGCCGGTGAAGGCGTAGCGCAGCAGTCTCTCGCTCCCCGGCAACTGGCGCGCGCCGGCCAGCTCGTAGACGATCGCCACCAGGCTGGCGATGGCCGCGGCGCTGACCAGCACCAGCACCGCCTGGGCGTTCTCGTCCTCGATGGCAGCCAGGCGCTGCACCTGGTCCGCCCCGGCGCGCAGGGCGAGCACGGTGATCAGCAGCACGTAGCCCCAGGCGGCGACGTTCCAGCCGACCAGCGTGCGCATCAGCGGCGGCAGGTGGTAGCAGGCCAGCCCCAGCGCCAGGCCGGCGGCGCAGGCGAGGAGCAGGCGCGGATGGGTGTGCAGCAGGGTACGGCTGAGCAGCATGCGTGGCGTTCCAGGCGGCGGACCTGGGCTGAGCCTAGCTCAGTAGACCGGCGGCCGCAGGCGCTGGGCGAATTCGTCGAGCTGCTTCTGTTCCTGCTTGTCGGCCAGCAGCCGCGCTTCTTCGCGATAGCGTTCCACCAGCTTGCGCAGGCCCTCCAGGCGGGCGTACTTCTCCGACCAGGTGACACGCGCCTTCTCCACCACGTCCTGGTGCCAGGCCAGGCTGCGGTTCTGCTGCTCCACGGCGGTTTCCAGCTGCGCCAGGAAGCGTTGGTAGTCCAGCAGCCACTGGCCGCTGACGCCCTGGCGGCCGCGGTCGATCCACTGTTGCTGGTAGTCGGCGCGGAAGCGCTCCAGCTCGGCCAGCTTGCGCTGCGCCTGGAGCAGTTGGTTCTGCGCCTGGCCGAGCTGACGCGCGGCCTCGCGTTCGGCCTTCAGGGCCATTTCCACGACAGGAGCCAGACGGTCGGCGCGGCGATTCATGGCAGGCGGGCCTCAGGCATGGTGCGGCAACCTCAGCCGGCCTTGCCGGACAGCACGGCGTCCAGCAACTGGGCGCTGTCTTCCAGGCTCTGGCTTTCGTTCAGGCCCTGGCGGAGGAACTGGCGCATCACCGGGAAGCGCTGAATGGCCAGGTCGGTCTCGGCATCGCCGCCGGCGACGTAGGCGCCGACGCTGATCAGGTCGCGGCTCTGCTGGTAGCGCGACCACAGCTGCTTGAAGCGCTGGGCGTGCTGCAGCTGCTCGGGGCTTACCACCTGGGGCATCACCCGGCTGATCGAGGCCTCGATGTCGATGGCCGGGTAATGGCCCTCCTCGGCCAGCCGGCGCGACAGCACGAAGTGGCCGTCGAGCACGCCGCGGGCGGAGTCGGCGATCGGGTCCTGCTGGTCGTCGCCCTCGCTGAGCACGGTGTAGAAGGCGGTGATCGAACCGCCGCCCTTCTCGCCGTTGCCGGCGCGTTCCACCAGGCGCGGCAGGCGGGCGAACACCGATGGCGGGTAGCCCTTGGTCGCCGGCGGCTCGCCGATGGCCAGGGCGATCTCGCGCTGGGCCTGGGCGAAGCGCGTCAGCGAGTCCATCAGCAGCAGGACGTTCTTGCCCTTGTCGCGGAAGTATTCGGCGATGCGCGTGCAGTACATGGCTGCGCGCAGGCGCATCAGCGGCGCGTCGTCGGCGGGGGATGCGACCACCACCGAGCGCTTGAGGCCTTCCTCGCCGAGGATGTGCTCGATGAATTCCTTCACCTCGCGGCCCCGTTCGCCGATCAGCCCGACCACGATGATGTCGGCCTTGGTGTACTTGGTCATCATGCCCAGCAGCACCGACTTGCCCACGCCGGTGCCGGCGAACAGGCCCAGGCGCTGGCCGCGGCCGACGGTGAGCAGCGAGTTGATCGAGCGGATGCCGACGTCCATGGGTTCGTGGATCGGCTCGCGCTTGAGCGGGTTGATGGTCGGGCCGTCCATCGGCACCCAGTCCTCGGCGCGCATCCCGCCCTTGCCGTCCAGGGCGCGGCCGACACCGTCGAGCACCCGGCCGAGCATGGACATGCCCATGGGCAGGCGGCCGCTGTCGGGCAGCGGCACCACGCGGGCGCCGGGGGCGATGCCGGCGAGGCTGCCGACCGGCATGAGGAAGATCTTGCTGCCGGAGAAGCCCATGACCTCGGCTTCCACCTGCACCGAGTGGTAGCCGCTGTCGTTGATCACCATGCAGCGGCTGCCCACCGCAGCCTGCAGGCCCTCGGCCTCCAGGGTCAGGCCGACCATGCGCAGCAGGCGGCCTTCCACCACCGGCTGCGCCGGCAGTTTGGCGGCGTCCAGGTAGCCTTCCAGGCGCTTGGCGAAACTCACCCGGTCAAGGCGCATCGGGCTGGTCCAGGTCGATGTGCAGGTCCGGCTCCAGGGCGTGGGTGGCCTGCTCGCGCTGCTGTTCGAAGAGTTGCTTGGTGATCTGCGCCAGGCGCGTCTCGATGCTGGCGTCGATGCGCGAATGCTCGGTCTCGATGCGGCAGCCGCCGGGCAGCAGCTGCTCGTCCTCGAGGATGCGCCAGCTTTCCTCGTGGCGGTCGCGCAGCGCCTTGACCAGTTCGAAGTCCTGCGGGTTGACGTGGATGCGCACGTTGTCGCTGCCCATCGGCAGTTGCTTGAGCGCCTCGCGCAATACCTGGCGCAGCTGGCTGGAGTCGCCCTCCAGCTCGCGCTGGATGACCTGGCGCGCCACCTGGCCGACCAGGTTGACCAGCATCTGCTCGATCAGCAGGTCCTGCTCGGCGATGGGCTCGAACAGCTGGCCCATCAACGTCTCCAGGCCGGCCAGGCGCTCCTGCAGCGCCACCTCGGCCTCCTGTCGGGCCTTGAGCTGGCCGGCGTGGAAGCCGTCCTTCTCGCCGGTGGCGAAGCCTTCGTTGTAGGCGTCCTGGCGGATCGCTTCCAGCTCTTCGAGCGTCAGCGGCTTGACGTCCTCGACGGGGACTTCCTCCACCGCCGGGGTTTCCGGCGCCTCCGGCTCGGGCGCAGGCTCCGGCGGCCGTTCCACCACCGGGTCGAAGCTGGGCAACGCCCAGCGGTCGAAGCCGGCGACGTCGCGCGCGCGGATCAGGCCATCGTGTTCCTCGCCCTTGGGTTTCGCGGGACCACTCACTTAGATCATCTCCTCGCCACCCTTGCCGCCGAGGACGATCTCGCCGGAGTCGGCCATGCGCCGGGCGATGGTGAGGATTTCCTTCTGCGCGCCCTCCACTTCGCTGACGCGCACCGGGCCGCGGGCCTCCAGGTCGTCGCGCAGCAGTTCGGCGGCGCGCTTGGACATGTTGCGGAAGATCTTCTCGCGGATGCCCTCGTCCGAGCCCTTGAGGGCCAGCACCAGCACGTCCGAGGAGACTTCGCGCAGCAGCGCCTGGATGCCGCGGTCGTCGACGTCGGCGAGGTTGTCGAAGACGAACATGAGGTCCTCGATCTGCCCGGAGAGGTCTTCGTCGACGTCGCGGATGGCGTCCATCAGGGCGCCTTCCACCGAGCTGTCGAGGTAGTTCATGATGTCCGCCGCGCGCTTCACCCCGCCCATGGTGGTGCGGGTGGCGTTGGCGTTGCCGGCGAACTGCTTCTCGAGGATCAGGTTGAGTTCCTTCAGCGCCGAGGGCTGCACGGTGTTCAGCGAGGACACGCGCAGGACGATGTCCAGGCGCACCTTGTGGTCGAAGTGGCTGAGCACTTCGGCGGCCTGGTCCGGGTCCAGGTAGGCGACGACGATGGCCTGGATCTGCGGGTGCTCGTAGCGGATGACGTCGGCCACCGCGCGCGGCTCCATCCACTTCAGGCTGTCCAGGCCGCTGGTGTTGCCGCCCAGCAGGATGCGGTCGATGAGGTTGTTGGCCTTGTCCTCGCCCAGGGCCTGGGTGAGCATCTTGCGGATGTAGCCGTCGGCGCCGACGCCCAGGCTGGTCTGGTCGCCGACCACCTCGACGAACTCGCTCATCACCTGCTCGACCTGCTCGCGATGCACGTTGCGCATCTGCGCCATGGCCACGCCGACCCGCTGCACTTCCTTCGGGCCCATGTGCCGCAGCACCTGGGCCGCGTCGGTCTCGCCGAGGGACAGCAGGAGAATCGCAGCCTTGTCGACCTTGGTCAGTTTGGCGTTCAACCGGGTCTCGCTCATACCGCATCACTCATCGGAGTTGATCCAATCCTTCACTACCTGGGCCACGCGGCCCGGGTCCTGAGCCACCAGGCTCTTGATCGCGTTCAGCTGCGCATCGTACCCCTCGCTGGGGCTGGGCAACAGGATGCTCGGCGGGCCGCCCAGGCTGACGCGGTCCTCGGCCAGCTCGCCTTCCAGGCCGCCCATCTCGCCCAGGGCCATGTCGCCGCCGGCGCCGGCCACCAGGGCCTTGTTCTTGTTGCCGGCGAGGTTGTTCAGCACCGGGCGCAGCACGCCGAACACCAGCACCAGGATGAAGACGATGCCCAGCACCTGCTTGACGATGTCCCAGAACCAGGGCTGCGAGTAGAACGGCGGCGAGGCGATCTCCAGGTTCTGCTCCGGGGCGAAGGGCGCGTTGATCACGCTGACGCTATCGCCGCGGCTGGCGTCGTAGCCCACCGCGTCCTGCACCAGGCGGGTGAAGCGCGCCAGTTCGTCGGCGCTCCAGGGCTTGTGGCTGACCTCGCCGGTCTTGGCGTCGGCGACCATGTGGTCGTCCAGCACCACCGCGACGGAAAGCCGGCGCAGACGGCCCTGTTGCTGCTTGGTGTAGCTGATGGAGCGGTCCAGCTCGTAGTTGCGGGTGTTCTGCTCGCGCTTGTCGGTGGGGTACGGTGCCAGCACCGGACGGCCGGTCTTCGGGTCGATGATGGTCTGGCCGTTGGCGTCCTTCAGCGGCTGGCCCGGGGCGACGAAATCGCCGCCGGCGCTCTTGCCGGTCTGCTGCGGCGCGCTGGCCGGGCCCGGCGGCTGGTTCGACAGCGCACCCGGCACGCCCTGCGGGCCGTTGCTGTTCTGGCGTTCCTCGTTGTTCACCTGCTCGCTGCGCAGGGCCGGCTGGTCCGGGTTGTAGGACTCGGCGGTGGATTCCACGGCGCTGAAGTCGACGTCGGCGGAGACCTCGGCCTTATAGCGGCCGTCGCCCAGCACCGGCTGCAGGATGCTGTGCACGCGCTGGGTGAACATGCTTTCCATGCGCCGGGAATAGTCGAACTGCTTGCCGGCCATGGTCAGTTCGGACAGCTCCTGCTGGTCGGAGAGCAGGTTGCCCTTCTGGTCGACCACGGTGACCTGGGACTTGTCCAGTTCCGGCACGCTGGTGGCCACCAGGTTGACGATCGCCAGCACCTGGCTGGGCTCCAGGCTGCGCCCCGGGTACAGTTCGACCAGCACCGAGGCGGTGGGCTTGCGCTCATCGCGGACGAACACCGAACTCTTCGGGATGGCCAGGTGCACGCGGGCGGCCTTGACGTTGTTCAGGCTGGAGATGGTGCGCGCCAGCTCGCCTTCCAGGCCGCGACGGTAGTTGGTCGCCTCCATGAACTGGCTGGTGCCCAGGGCCTGTTCCTTGTCGAGGATCTCGAAGCCGACGTTGCTGTCGGTGGGCGTCAGGCCGGCGCCGGCCACCTTGATGCGGGCGCGGCCGAGGTCGTCGGCCTTGACCAGCAGGGCGCCGGAGTTGGGGTCGACCTTGTAGCCGATGTCGGCGGCGTTCAGCGTCTCGATCACCTTGTTGGCGTCGACGCCGTTGAGGCTGCCGTACAGCGGCTTGTAGTCCGGCTGCTGGGACCACAGCACCATGCCGAAGCCGATGGCGATGCTCGCCGCCAGCCCGACCAGCAGGCCGACCTGACGCAGCACCGGCATCTCGGCGAGGTTCTCGAGGAACTGCAGGCCCATCAGCGGCTTCTTCAGCATTTCGGCTGCGCCGGCTTTGGCGGGGACCTGGTTGTCTACAGTGGCTTCGGCCATGAACTATCTACCTACCCCGTGGCTCAGATGGGCATCTGCATGATGTCCTGGTAGGCCTGGACCAGTTTGTTGCGCACCTGGGTCATGGCCTGGAAGGACACGCTGGCCTTCTGCGAAGCGATCATCACGTCGGTCAGGTCGACGTTGCTCTGGCCCACCTCGAAGGCATTGGCCAGCGCGCTGGCGGCCTGCTGGGTGGAGTTCACCTTGTTCACCGCCTGGCCGAGCATGTCCGAGAAGCTCGGCGCGCCCTCCACGGCAGCCGGCGCCGAGGCGGCCGGCTTGGCCTTGGCCATGGCGTCCATCTGCATGGAGCGCATTTCCAGCAGCAGGCGGTTGAACTCGATACCCTGACTCATTGGCTTTCCCTCTGACTACGGGCCGCGGCTTTTTTGACGCCGCGGCGCTTTGGCATAGGGGATTGCAACAAGGGTGCCAGGTTTGGGGGGGACTTGTAGGATGTGGCTATTGGGAGGCAAGAGCCCCTCACCCCAGCCCTCTCCCGAAGGGAGAGGGAGCCCCTCCTCTGCCGTGCGTAGGAAGGTGTGCAGCCGGGAACATTGGTGTCGGCCACACCTATATGCCAGGAGAAATCCATTACTTGTCGCCGCGCCGAACGGCCCCCTCTCCCTCTGGGAGAGGGCTGGGGTGAGGGTGCTCTATCCAGACTCCAATGCCAACAGAATCGCCTCCAACACCCCCTCCGTCCGCACCAGCACGTCGTGGTTCCAGAACCGCAACACCCGCAGCCCCTGGCCCCTCAACCAGGCATCCCGCTCGACATCCGCGGCACTTCCCAGGTGCTGCCCGCCGTCCAGTTCCACCACCAGTTGCCGCTCATGGCAATAGAAATCCACCACATACGGCCCCAGCGGCACCTGGCGCCTGAATTTCCAGCCGAGTAGCCGGCGATCCCGCAGGCGACTCCACAACAACCGCTCCGCGTCGGTTTGCCGACGCCGCAGTTCCCGGGCGAATTCCGTTGGCCTCGACATGCCCTGCCCTTCCTCCATGGAAAAGCAGAACCCTGCGCCACCCACTGCCCTCACGACTGCCGGCAAGCGCTGAAACCACCACGGGAAACTCCCCCTCGCGACACAAAGAAAAGGCCCGCGAACAGCGGGCCCGAACAGGGGAAACCGGCGCCACTCAACTGGCGTACAAGTAGGCCTCCACATCCATCCCCGCGTCACGCATCTGCGCCAGCTTGTAGCGCAGGGTGCGCGGGCTGATGCCCAGGCGTTCGGCGGCTTCCTTGCGGCGGCCGCGTTCGCTGCGCAGGGTGTCGATGATCATCTGGAACTCGCGGCGGCGCAGGTCTTCGCCGAGGCCGCCGGCGTTGTCCGCGGGCGCCGACGGAATTCCGGCGCTGGCGGCGGCCGCCACCGGAGCAGGCTGTACCAGGGGGATCACGGGCGCTGCGGGCGCCATGCCGATGGGGGCGTTCAGGCACAGGTCCAGGGCGCGGACCTGGCCGCCCTGCTGCAGGATCAGCGCGCGCTGGATGGCGTTGTCCAGCTCGCGCACGTTGCCCGGCCAGGGGTGCGTCAGCAGGGCGTCGCGGGCGTCGGCGGCCAGGCTCACCGCGCCCAGGTTCATCTTCTTCACGTACTTGGCCAGCAGGCGCTCGGCCAACGGCAGGATGTCCGCCGGGCGCTCGCGCAGGGCGCGCCAGGCCAGGGGGAAGACCGACAGGCGATAGTACAGGTCCTCGCGGAAGCGCCCCGCCGCCACCTCGCCGAGCAGGTCGCGGTTGGTGGTGGCCAGTACGCGGATGTCCAGTTCGATCGGCTTGCGCGCGCCCACGCGCTCCACCTCGCGCTCCTGCAGCACGCGCAGCAGCTTGGCCTGCAGGGCCAGGGGCATCTCGGAAATCTCGTCGAGGAGAATGGTGCCGCCGTCGGCCAGCTCGAACTTGCCCGGCTGCGCGGCGATGGCGCCGGTGAAGGCGCCCTTCTCGTGGCCGAACAGGGTGGCCTCGAGCATGTTGTCGGGAATGGCCGCGCAGTTGATGGCGATGAAGGGCTTGTTGGCGCGCGGCGACTGCTGGTGGATGTAGCGCGCCAGCACTTCCTTGCCGGTGCCGGACTCGCCGGAGATCAGCACGGTGGAATCGCTGCGCGCCACCCGCGCGGCCAGCTCCAGCAACTGGCGGCTGGCCGGTTCCACGGCCACCGGGCCCTCGCCTTCGGCGACGGGCGCCTGGCCCAGGGCGTGGCGGGCCACCAGCTCCAGCAGCACCTTGGGCTCGAAGGGCTTCACCAGGTAGTCGGCGGCGCCCTGGCGCATGGCGTCGACGGCGCGCTCGACGGCGCCGAAGGCGGTCATCAGCAGCACCGGCAGCTGCGGGTAGCGGGCGCGGATCAGGCCGAGCAACTGGTGGCCGTCCATGCCGGGCATGTTGACGTCGCTGACCACCAGGCCGAAGGCCTCGCGCTGCAGGGCGACCAGGGCCGCCTCGGCGCTGTCCACGGCGGTGAACTCGCAGCCGCCGATCAGCAGGGTATCGGAGAGGGCTTCGCGCAGGGCGCGGTCGTCTTCGACGAGCAGGATTCTGGCGGGCATTGGGTTATTCCTTGTGTTCACGGACGGGGGCCGCGATCAGCGGCAGGATCAGGCTGGCGCAGGTGCCACGGCCCGGTCGCGATTGCAGGCGCAGTTCGCCGTGGTGCGCCTTGGCCACCGCCTTGACCACCGCAAGGCCGAGGCCGGTGCCGGTGGTCTTGGTGGTGAAGAAGGGCTCGCCCAGGCGCGCCAGGGTGGCGGCGTCCATGCCCGGGCCGCTGTCGCTGATGGCCAGGCGCAGGCTGTCGCCACGAGCGTAGAGGTGGACTTTCAGGCGCACGTCCTGGCCGCCGGCCTGGATGGCGTTGTGCAGCAGGTTGAGGACGCTGCCGACCAGGGTGTCGCGGTTGCACAGCAGCTCGCCGCCGCGCACGTCGCATTGCCAGCGCAGCTGCAGGCCGGCGACATGGGCCTCGGCGGCGGCGCGCAGGCCGGCGAACAGCTCCGCCGGGCTCAGGCGGTCCGGCAGCGGCAGGTCGCCGCGGGCGAACACCAGCATGTCGCGCACCTGGTTCTCCAGTTCCTGCAGGCGCTCCTTGAGGCGCCCGGCGAAGCGCTGCTGCTGTTCCAGCGGCAGCGCCTGCTCGCTCAGGTGGCCGGCGTAGAGCATGGCCGCGGACAGCGGCGTGCGGATCTGGTGGGCCAGGGACGCGACCATCCGGCCCAGGGCCGACAGGCGCTCGTGGCGGGCCAGTTGGTCCTGCAGGCGGCGGGTCTCGGTGAGGTCGTTGAGCAATACCAGTTGCCCCGGCTCGCCGTTCAGCGAGCGGGTGGCGATGGACAGGCGGCGCCCGTCGCGCAGGGAAATCTCGTGGCCGTCATCCTTGCGCGGCGCGAAGCAGCGGGCGATGACCTGGCGCCACAGCATGCCTACCAGGGGCTGGCCGAGCAGGCCGCGCGCTGCCGGGTTGGCCTCGCGCACCACGCCCTGGCCGTCGATGACGATGACGCCGCCGGGCAGCAGGTCCAGCAGGCTCTGCAGGCGGTTGGCCAGGCGTTCCTTCTCCGCCAGCTCCTGCATGCGCTGGGCGCTGACCAGGGCCAGCTGTCCCTTCAGTTCGCTGACCCGCGCCTCCAGCATGCTGTACGACTGGTTCAGCTGGGTGGACATCTGGTTGAACAGGGCGAAGGCCTGGTCCAGGCCGGCGCGGCCGTTCTCCTCCGGAGCATCGCTGGAGGTCGGCTGGGACTGCTGGGGTACGGCTGGCATCATGCTGTCTCTCTTCCATCCGACGTCGTGAAAGCGTCGGCTGGCAGAGTCTTAGCAATCTGCGTGCCTAAAAATTAGTCCTTTATTTTCAGTCACTTATTGAAACGCAAAGGCAAGCGGCGTCAATCCTCCGCCACTTCCTCCTCGCGGCGGCTCATGCCGTACTTGCGCATCTTCTCCACCAGGGTGGTGCGGCGGATGCGCAGGCGCTCGGCGGCGCGGGCGACCACGCCGTTGGCGTCGTCCAGGGCCTGCTGGATCAGCCCCTGTTCGAGGTTGGCCAGGTAGTCCTTGAGGTCGATGCCCTCGGCCGGCAGCATCGCCGGCGAGTCCAGGCCCGGCAGCCCAGCGGTGATGGCGGCGCGCTCTTCCAGCTCCTCGCGCAGGCTGCTGGCGAGTTGCTCGTCCTCGTCGTCGACGTGGCGGAATTTCTTCGGCAGCTCGCCCACGCCGATCACCCCGTAGGGGTGCATGATCGCCAGGCGTTCCACCAGGTTGGCCAGCTCGCGCACGTTGCCCGGCCAGTCGTGGCGGCACAGCGACATGATGGCGGCGGAGTTGAAGCGGATGGAGCCGCGCTTCTCGTGCTCCATGCGCGAGATGAGTTCGTTCATCAGTAGCGGGATGTCTTCCACCCGCTCGCGCAGCGGCGCCATCTCGATGGGGAAGACGTTGAGGCGGTAGTACAGGTCCTCGCGGAAGCTGCCGCCCTCGATCATCTTCTCCAGGTTCTTGTGGGTCGCGGCGATGATGCGCACGTCGACGTTCTGCGTCTTGTTGCTGCCGACGCGCTCGAAGGTGCGCTCCTGCAGCACACGCAGCAGCTTGACCTGCATCGGCAGCGGCATGTCGCCGATCTCGTCGAGAAACAGGGTGCCGCCGTTGGCCAGCTCGAAGCGCCCGGCGCGGCTGGTGATGGCGCCGGTGAAGGCGCCCTTCTCGTGGCCGAACAGTTCGCTTTCCAGCAGCTCGGCGGGAATGGCCCCGCAGTTAACCGGCACGAAGGGCGCTTCGCGGCGCTTGGAGTGATAGTGCAGGTTGCGCGCCACCACTTCCTTGCCGGTGCCGGACTCGCCGAGGATGAGTACGCTGGCGTCGGTGTCGGCCACCTGCTGCATCATCTGCCGTACCTGCTGGATGGCCCGGCTGGTGCCGACCAGGCTGCGGAACAGGTTGGGCTCGCGCTGGCGGCCGCGCTCGCGGGCCTGGTCGTACATCTCGCGGTAGACCTGGGCGCGGTGCAGGGAATCGAGCAGCTTGTTGTAGCTGGGCGGCATCTCCAGGCTGGCCAGCACGCGGCGGCGCAGCTCTTCCGGCCAGTCGGTCGGCGCCGAGTCGCCGATCAGCAGCACCGGCAGGAATTCGTCCCAGGCCGAAAGCTGCTTGAGCAGCTCCAGGGCGCCGCCCTTGTGCTCGACGCTGCCGAGCAGCACGCAGAGCACGCCGCGGCTGCCGTTGGACAGGTCGTCGACCGCCAGGCGCCATTCGCGGCTGCGGCAGGACAACTGGTCCTCGCCGAGGAAGTTGAGGATGGTGGAGAGTTCGCGGCAACGCTCCAGGTCGTCGTCAATCAGCAGAATCTTGGTTTCACGCCACATCTTGCTCTTGTCTTCCGAAGGCATGTGGGCCGGCGAACGGCAACGGGAAAGAGGCGGAAACAATCCGCCATCATTTAGCCACCAAGTAAAGTCAAAAATGTGGCAGGAGTCAAATTTATGGCGTGATTTATTCGTTGTTTCCGACGGAAGAACTTACCTGCTGGCACGAACGGCGGCAACGGCGAAAACGGGGGGCCGCGCCGAACGGGCGACCCGCGGGGCTCAGCCGAAAAGCTGATAGACCTTGGCGCCCTTGTGCGACCGATTGACGCGGATGATCTCCTCGGCCACGCCCTGGCGCTGGCGGGTGACTTCCTGGACCAGTTCGCGGTACAGCACGAGCAGGCCTTCGAGGCTGCGCTTGAGGTCGCTGTCGTCGTCCAGCGGCTCGTGCATGGCGGCATCCACGTGCTGGCGACACTCCAGGTCCAGCCGGGCGATGGCTTCCCAGTCCTGCTCCGCCAGGGCGGTGCCCAAGGCGCTGCGGGTTTGTTCGATACGCTCGACGGCGAG
The DNA here is from genome assembly GCF_001586155.1 of Pseudomonas citronellolis. NCBI lineage: Bacteria > Pseudomonadati > Pseudomonadota > Gammaproteobacteria > Pseudomonadales > Pseudomonadaceae > Pseudomonas > Pseudomonas citronellolis. The sequence goes on along the minus strand of NZ_CP014158.1, from coordinate 1,755,176 downwards.
GGTCATGCTTCGTGTCTCCTGGAGGGACGGTATTACTGCGGGATACCGTCCCAGCCTTCCTTGATGCTGCGAAGCAGGTTGGCCACTTCGTCGAGCATATGTTCGTCGTTCTGCCGGTTGGCCTCAAGCAGGCGGCGCCCCATGTAGATGTACAGGGCGTTCAGGCGCTCGGCATAATCGCCGCCGGCTTCCAGGTTCAGGCCGTCGCGCAGGCCACCGATGATGGCCACGGCCTTGCCGATCAGCTGGCCCTTCTCCGCCATCTGGCCGCGCTGCATGGCGCCGCGGGCCTGGGCGATGCGGCTCAGGCCACCTTCCATCAGCATCTGGATCAAACGGTGCGGACTCGCCTCGTGGAGCTGTGCCTGGACACCCACGTTCTGATATTGGCGAAGCGCTGCCATCGCATTCATTTCGAGATCCCCTGGTGTGGAAGGTTTCATATCCGATGTCCAGGGTATCGGCGCGGCGGCGCCAGACTTTAATCGCGAATTGCGTCTGCGCCGGGCGCTGCCGGTCGGCTAGACGCTGCCGGCGTCAGTCGTCGGAGCTCTTGTTCAGCGCGTTCAGCGTGGTCATCACACTGCTGCTGGTGGCATTGAGCTGGGCGACCAGGCTGTCCATGGCGTTGTACTTGGCGTACAGGATGTCGGTCAGCTTGGCGGTGCGGTCGTCGAGGTCGGTCTGCTGCTTCTTCAGGCTGGTGATGGTGGCGTTGATCGAGTCGGTCTGCTGGTCGAGGATGCCATTGGTCTTGGCATAGGTGTCGACGGCGTTGTACATGCGCTTGAGGAAGCCGTCGCTGCCGGTGAAGAAGCTCTGGATGTTGCCCGCATAGGTCTCCAGCCCCTTGCTCAGCTTGCTGCTGTCGACGCTCAGGGTGCCGTCCTTCTGGCTGGTGATGCCGAGCTGCGACAGCACCTGCAGGGTACCGCTACCGCTGGACAGGTTGACGAACTCGTTGCGCAGGTTGTTGAGCAGGGTGCGGGTGGTGGCATCGCTGGACAACGGCCCCGCACTGGTACTGGTGGTACCGTCCTCATTGGTGGTGGTGGTGATGTCGGTCAGACTGGAGATCGACTTGACCATCGTGTTGTAGGCATCGACGAACTTCTGGATGTTGGCGGTCAGGTCGTCGGTGTTGGTTGCCACCGTCACGGTGGAACTGCCGGTCGTCAGTAGATTGAAGGTCACGCCGCTGACGGCCTTGTCCAGGGTATTGCTGGAACTGGTCATCGACAGGCCGTCGAGCTTGAACTCGGCATCGCCGGCCTGAACCAGATAGCCACCGGTGGAACTGCTGTAGGCTGCCGTGCCGTCGATCGCCAGCTTGCCCAGGCTGCTGTCGCCCGAGGTCTTGACGCTGATGTCGGTGCCGGCGCCGGTGGTGGTGGAGCTGAGCACCAGGCGCGAGCCGCTGGAGTCGGTGACGATGTTGGCGGAGATGCCGCTGGTGGAACTGAGCTTGTTGATGTTGTCGCGGATGGTCGACAACGAATCGCCAGCGGACACCGTCACGTAATAGTTACTGCCGCCTTGGCTGAGGGTAAGACGACCGGCGCCGAACTTGTCGGAGCTGCCGACGTACTGGCTGGCCACCTTGGAGGCGGTTGCCAGCTTGTCGACCTCCAGGGTGTAGGTACCGGCGGTAGCCGAAGCGCTGGCGGTGGCAGTCGCCTTCGTGTCGTCCGACGAAGTGGCCTTGAGCCCGGAGAAGGAGTCGGCGGTGTTGAGCGTCGCCACTGCCAGCTGGAAGGTCGAGAGCGCGCTCTTGAGCGAGCCCACGGCGGATAGCTGGGTAGTGTTCGACTTGGTGAGGTTGGTGATCTGCGTCTGCTTGGCACTGGTCTGTGCCTTCACCAGGGCGCTGACGATCGAGTCGATGTCCAGGCCGGACCCCAGGCCGGTAGAGGCGATGCTGCCCGACGAGGAAGAACTGATCGTAGTCATTGCCGCGCTCCTTTAAACGGTTTCTTGACGCAATTGCTCGTACCAGAGCCTTCAGGCAAGAAGCAGGCCAGCTTCCTAGGCCTGCTCCCGGAACAGCAGGTTGCCGGCTTCCTTGATGCTCTCCGCCAGCTTCACCGCGACCTCGGAGGGAATCTGCCGGATCACGTCGCCACTGGTGCTGTCCACCACCTTGACCACGGTGATGCCCGACTCCTGGTCGACCGAGAACTCCAGGTTGCGGTGGATGACCTGGGCATTGCTGCGCAGGCTGTCCAGCGCACGATCCAGGGTAGCCTTGTCCGGCTCGGCCTGGGTACTGCCGGTGGACGGCGAACCCTTGCCGTCGACGGCAACGGTCTTGCCGCCGGCCGCGATGGGCGTGGCCGCCTGGGCCTGGTCCGCCCTGACGGGGGCTCCCAGTCCGATCGTAGAGAAAGTCACGCTCATCATCGACTCCTCATTGTTCTGGACAAATGCAGGAAGGGCGCAGTGCGCCCTTCCTTCGTATCAACCGCCGATGACCTTACTGCAGCAGCTTGAGTACGGCAGAGGGCAGCTGGTTGGCCTGGGCCAGTACAGCGGTGGCTGCCGACTGCAGGGTCTGCTGCTTGGTCATCTCCGCCGTTTCCGCGGCGAAGTCGGCATCCTGGATCGTACTGCGTGCCGAGGTGGCGTTCTCTGCGATGTTCTGCAGGTTGGAGATGGTGCTGTCCAGACGGTTCTGTACCGCACCGAGGGCCGAACGCTGGGTGTCGATCTGCTTCAGGGCATCGTCGATCACCTGGATCGCGGCCTGGGCCTTGTCGGCGGTGCCGATGTTCAGCGACTGCACGGTCTGGCCGGAAGCCACGGTGGCGGTGCCGCCGGTCAGGGTGCCGCCCGCGGTGACGGTGATGTCGTCCTGCGAGGTGACCTTGATGCTGCCGCCGCTGGCGACCGCGGTGATGCCGCTGACGTTGGTGTTGATCGAGGCGACGATGTCGTTGAGGCTGGCGCCCTTGGCGTAGTCGACTTCGACACCGTTGACGGTGATGCTGCCCGAGGTAGCGGCGGTGGTGGTGTCGTTGACGCCGGTGACCGCGATGGTGCCGCTGGCCAGGGTGTAGCTGCCGTTCAGGGCCTTGGCGCTCATGTCGTTCAGGGTGAAGCTGACGGTTTCGTTGGCGTTGGCGCCGACCTGGAAGGTCATGGTGCCGTTGGTGCCGGCTTTACCGTTGAGCAGGGTCACCGCGGTGCTGCCGCCACCGAAGGTGGTGGTTTCGGAGATGCGGGTCAGTTCGGCGGTCAGCGACTTGAACTCCTGGTTCAGCGAGGTACGGTCGTCTTCGCTGTTGGAGCCGTTGGCGGACTGCACGGCCAGGACACGCATGCGCTGCAGGATGTTGGTGGATTCCTGCAGGGCGCCTTCGGCGGTCTGGGCGATGGAGATGGCGTCGTTGGCGTTGTCCACTGCCTTGTTCAGGCCGTTGATCTGGCTGCTCAGGCGGTTGGAGATCTGCAGACCGGCGGCGTCGTCCTTGGCGCTGTTGATGCGCAGGCCGGTGGAGAGCCGGGTCATGGCAGTGTTGAGGTTTTTCGAAGCGTTGTTCAGGTTCTTCTGAACGGTCAGCGAAGAGATGTTGGTATTTACGGTAAGGGCCATGACGAGATCCTCGTGGATAGGCGACTGCTTTCAGTTGGTCCCTGGCCCTTGGCTAGTGCCGCCCGGTATGGCCTGGAGAACCTTCGTTAGGGTTATCGTCCGTGGCGGATTTTGCTTTAGGGCGATTTTCGATTTTTTTTCAAGCCCCTCTTGCCCCCTGCCCTAGGAAAGTGCTGAAAGCCCCGCTTGGCGGGGCTTTCAGCATTCGGGCAGCGGTACCCGGGAACTCAGTCCGGTTGCCAGGCGCGGTGCCAGGTCTGCAGGTTGTCGCCCTGCAGCATCCATTCGGCGCGCACCCTGTCACGCAGCTCGTCGCCCATTCGTGCCGTGGCGTCGAGGTCGGCCAGGTGCATGCGGATCGCCTCCACCCAGTCGCGGAAGCGGTTCTTCACCCGGGTCGCCGGCAGGTCTCCGGCATAGGCACGGTTGTCGCTGCACACCACCGGGAAGCCACAAGCGCCGTATTCCAGCAGGCGCAGGTTGCTCTTGCACTGGTTGAACAGGTTGTCCTCCAGCGGCGCCAGGGCCAGGTCGAGATCCAGGCTCGCGAGCTTGGCCGGGTATTGCTGTATCGGCAGGCCCGGATGGAACTCGTGCACATAGGGACGGATCCTTTCCGGGCACATGCCGAAGAAGACCCATTCGACTTCGTTGGCCAGTTCCTTGACCACGTCGGCGATCAGTTCGAGGTCGCCGGTGTGGCTGACCCCGCCTGCCCAGCCCACCCGCGGCTTCGCCGAACGCCGCCGCTGGCTCGGCTGCAGGCCGCCCCACCAGCCGGGAGCCAGGCGGTTGTAGGCGACGCGGATATCCGGATGCAGGTCGGAGAAGGCCTCGGCCAACGCCTCGGTGGAAACCACGAAGCGGTCGACGTAACCCAGGCCGCGGCGCAGGGAGCGAAGGATGTCCTTGGGCATGTGCTCGCGGTGCTGGTTCTTCAACGGCAGGTTCGGCAGGTAGTCGTCGAGCTCGTAGACCTTGAAGGCACGGGAGAAGGCCTTCATGCGGCGCATGGCGTCCAGGCGCTCGTCGCCGATCTGGCGCTGCAGCAGCACCACGTCCGGAGAGAAGCGCTCCAGGTCGGCGACATGCAGCAGGCCGTGGGTCACTACGCCTTCGATCAGGCCCTGCTCGCGCTGCGCGAGGAAGGGCTGGATGACCCGGTAGTGCCCGCATCCGAAGGTGTCGGCGAAATGCGCCAGCACTGTCGGCAATGGCTGCCAGGCCAGGGGCCGGAAGGTCAGCTGGGTGTCGGTGAGGACGAAGCCGCCGCGGGCACGGACCAGGGAGAAGTTCGGGTTGTACGCCGGATCGCGGGCCAGGCGCGGCAGCCAGCGGGCGTAAAAGGCATCCTGCAGCTCCACCGGCTCGGCTTCCGGAACCAGGCTGTGCAGCAAGGTCGCATGGGGCGTCCACGACACCAGGTAACCGGCCTCGCCGGCGCGCAGGCAGAGATCGACATCGGCACCCCGTTCGGCGAAGTCGCCCTCGTCCAGGCCACCCAGCTCGTCGAACAGCGCCTTGCGGATCATCAGGCAGCCATCGGAGACCGCGCTGTAGTTCTGCGCCACCTGCAGGCGGTTCATGTAGCCGGTGGCGTTCATGTCCTCGCCGATGAAGGCGTGCCCGGCGACGCCGCGCAGGCCCAACACCAGCCCGGCATGGGTGATGCGTCCGTCACCGTCGATGGTCCGCGCGCCGACGACGCCGACCTCCGGACGCTGCGCCTGGTTGACCAGCTCGCCCAGCCACTCGCCCTGGAAGACAGCGGTCTCCGGACGCAACAACAAGAGGTAGTCGCCACGCGCGTGGGCGGCAGCCAGGTTCTTCAGGTGCGCATCGGCCAGCGGCTCGCCCGAGCGCAGCACGCGGACGCGCTCGGCGGCCATCTGCTCGACGCCCTCCAACCACTGGCGGGTGGCCGGGTTCTCGCTGGCGTTGTCCACCAGCAGTATTTCGTAGTTGGGGTAGGCCGTGTGTTCGAGCAGGCTCATCACGCAGCGCTGCACGGCCGCGAGCTGGTCGCGCAGGACGATGAGGATGGACACCGGCGGCTGCGCCGCATGGCCGTAGTCGATGTGGTAGCGCCCCGGCAGATGGCTCTGCACCCGCGCCTGCCCGTAGCCACGCGCGGCGAGATGGCGCTGCAGGGTGCGCTCCTCGTCGGGGTTGGCCTGCAGGCTCGGCGCGGCGGTCGACAGCAGCGGCTCGGACAGGTGCGCCAGGCCATCGAGGCCGCCCTGCTCCACCAGGCGCAGCAGCAGATCCAGCTCCAGCGCCTGGGGATACTCCCCGTCGAAACCGCCTATCTGGAGGATGGCCTCGCGGTTGAACAGGCAGTGATGCGCCAGGGAGGTGGGGAAGCTGATCAGCAGGTCGAGGTTGAAATCCGGACGCATGGCCGGCCCTTCGCGGCCATCTTCGCCACGCAGCACCAGGTCGGTGGACACGGCGCGGCAACCGCCCGCCCCCATCAGTTCGAGGCCGGCGACCATCAGCCCGGATGCGGTGAAGAGATCACCGGCACCGGCCAGCACCGCCCAGTCGGCGGTGCTGCTGCGCAGCGCCTCGTTGATTGCGCAGGCCATGCCATCGTTTCCCACCGGCTGATGACGCAGGCGAAGCCCGCTGTCCACAGCCTGCGCCTGGGCACCCAGCAACGTCACACTGACATTCGGGTAGAGTTGGGCGGCCACCGCCAGGCTGTCGAGCGTCGCCTGCAGCGCCGCGGCATCCTCGCCCGCCGGCAGCAGCACTTCCACGTGCACGCCCAGGCCATTGGCCCGCAGGTGCTCGTCGATCAGGCGCTTCTGGATCGGGCTCGGCTTGCGCGCCGCCAACCACTCGTCGAAGCGCTCGGTCATCTCGCTCAGGGCATGGGCCTGGCGCAGGGCGGCAAGCAGGTCGACGCGTTCGGGGACCTGTTCTCGATGCAACGGCGAAACACCGACCAACTGGTCGCCGCCCTCGATGTACCAGCCCAGGTCCCGCACGGCCTGGCGGAAGTCCTGGTGGCCCTTGTCGCCGATGCCCGGCTTGTCGCGGCCGAGCTGGCTGAACTGCTCGCGGGAGACGCGGAAGTCCACCAGGGGGGCGGAGAGGAACGCCAGGTCCCCCTTCTGCAGCAGCTTGACATAGAGCGCCAGGTCGCCCACCCAGCGGATGGGTACGCCATTGAGCGCCATGACCTGGTCGCCGAACGCAGCCACCGCCTCCCGGCGGCACAGCACGGTGCTGGGCTCGCCGATGAAGTTGACCGTGTGTTCGGCCAGGAACGACGTCAGGCCGATACCATCGACCAGCGCATCCTCCACAAACGGCAATGCGGTGGCCAGGATGTCCGGCAGTTGACGCCCCTGATCGTCGATGCGCCGCCGCCGCGAACTGACCAGTTCAATCCCTGGCCGCTCGCGCATAGCGTCGACCATGCGTTCGACGCACTCCGGATGCAAGACGTCGTCGTCATACAGGAACTTCAGGTATTCGCCGCTGGCCAGGCTGACGCACTTGGCCAGGTTCTTCGATTCGTGCAGGCGCGTCTCGTTGTACGAGTAGTGCACGGGGAAATCGAGAATGCCGCGGTACTCGTCCACGACCGCCCGGACTTCGTCCGTCCGGCAGTCATCGCAGATCACCAGTTCCAGGGGGCGATAGGTCTGATCCTGCAGGCTCTGCAGGGCCTCCTTGAGGTAGGCCGCCTTATAGGCCGGCATTACGACGCTGACCAGCGGGTTGATATCGTTGGGTTGGTTCACCATCACACCTCAACTTGGCTTCAGGCAATCCGCGGGCACCATGCCCACGACTTGCGGATTGAACTCGTCAGAACAGCAGATCCATCGCATCCACATCGAATACGGGAATGCCATGGCGTCGGGACACGTCCAGACGTTCGGGAAAATGGTTGTCGATGAAGATCGCCGGCGCGCGCACATGGTCGGACTTGGGTTCGCCTTCACGCAGATGGACGATCCGTTCGAACATCGTCAACGGGATATGCGCGGCCTCCAGGGTGGCCGTCAGATCACCGGCATGGCGCGTGAGCAGCACCAGCCGCTTGTCCAGTTGCAGCAGCCGGTAGGCAAGGCGCATCGCCTGTGGGTTGGCGCGGCCGGCGCACACCAGGGTGTCGTCCAGGTCCAGGTAGCAGGTATCGAAGTCGTAATCGAGCACCGCCTTGTTCTCCAGGCGGCGCTCGACCAGTTGCAGGCGCGGCTCCGGCAACAGCAGCAAGTCTCGCCCGAGGTAGTCCTGCACCGCCAGCAATGGCAGGTTGACACCAAGGGCGCGCGCCACGACCGAGCCGGTGGACAAGCGACTGCTGAACTCCAGCAGCTTCCAGTCGCCCTGGCGGTCCCGGCGAACCTGGAAGAACCAGGGCCCACGCAGGGCGAGCCGGGCGTTGAGCGTGGTGGCGATGTCGTTCAGTTGCGTATCGGTGGGCCGAGGCCCCGAGCGCATGGCGATGCCGCCCACCACACGCTCGCGGGAACGTGCCCCGACGTGCAGCAGTTGGCCACGATGACTGGTGAAGCAATCCACGGTCAGCTCGTCGCCCGGCAGGTATTCGCAGACCAGCGGTTGCTGCACGACAGCCAGCGCCACGGCCAGCTCATCGGCATCGGCGACCAGGGTCACTCCCTGCCCGCCCTGCCCCTGGTCGGGCTTCACCACCACGGGCCAGGCCTCCACGGCCGAGGCATCGGCATATCGACGCGGAACCCACGGCGTATCGCCCAGCAATTCATAGGTCAACGATTTTCGCCGGGCGATGCACGCCGTTCGAGCGTCACCGTTGACTAGTTGCACGCCAAGGCCTTCGACACGGGGCGCCAGGTAGTCCTGCACGCTGTCGTGGGTGGCGAACACCAGGTCGATGCTCCACTGCGCCAGCAAGTGCGCGAAGCACTCATCGAAGGCCGCATCGGCAATGTTGGGCAGGTGTGCGTGCCGGATATAGGCCTGCTCGCCATGGTCGACGCGGCTGGAAGCACCGTGCAGTTCGACGTGCAGCGAATGCTCCAGGGCACGGGCGATCTCCAACCCCACTTCGGTGCCGCAGGGAAACACCAGTACCCGGACCTTGCTCATTCCGACGGCGCCAGGTGGTGGTCGGCGAAGTATTGGGAAATGCACTCGCCGATAGCCGGATCGCGGTAGAAGAACACGTAGCGCTTCCGTGGCCCGCCGTCGTTCAGGGCGATGGCCGGGGTACGGAAGTCCACCTTCAGACCGAAGCGACGCGCCACTACGGCCAGGGAACGACCGGAGTGATAGGAGACGTGGCCCGGGCTGAACGGATAGGTCAGCCCACGTATCAGCTTCTGGTTGTGGATATTGGTGCCGGCGATGACCAGGCCGTTCTGCCGGACCTTGGAGAAGAGGCGGCGGAAGTCGTTCTCCAGATCGGTGAAGTGCTCGATGACTTCCGACGCGATCACCACGTCGAACTGCTCTTGCGAATCGATCGGAACGAAGTCCTCGACGTTCTGGTAATTGTCGATGTCGGCCAGTGCCACCCGCTCGAAAGGAAGCTGCGCGCCGATGAGCTGGTGGTCGCGCGAGGCCCCGGCGCCAAAAATCAGGAGTTCGTGCCCGCGTCCGGGAACGCACCGCTCAACGATATCGGCGGCCATCTCGGCAATGCGGTATTCCCGACGCGGAGTTACGCCATCACCCGCGCGGGTTCCGTCCTCCGGACTGTTGTCCGCGACGAATCCCTCTTCGGCATAGTCATAGAGATTGTCAGGATTGCTGACGAAACCGCAGTCACGGCAGAAGGTGAAGTCGAAGGTCGCGCCCTGCATCTTCGGCACGGTACAGGTGACGGTGCGCACGGCCAACGCGCCGGAACCACAAGTGCGGCATCCCCCCTTGGGCCATTCGGCAACAATCGGGCGGCCTGGCGCCGTCTCTTGCGCGTCGACCCGGGAGGTCCCGGAGGCAAGCTCGCGCAAGGCCTCCTCGAATACGCCAGCGCGAGTGGCACCGGGTGAAACGAAGTACTCAAGAGCCTCGCGCCGGGCAGCGGCAAGCGGATCATTCCCGTCGAGCACCGCTTGCAGCTTGGCGGCGAACTCTTCCGCATTGCTGAAGGTATAGGTGTAATCGGCGTATCCCATCCGCCCGCTGATCACTCGGATATCGCGATCCGCCGGTACGTAGACGAATATCGGGCGGCCCAGCGCAAGGCACTCGGAAACGGCGGCGGAAATATCGCAGACGAAGATGGCGTCCGGCGCGAGCAACTCGGTGAGCTTGCTACGGCGATCGACGAACGACAGCGCGGAGGCCGGCAAGCCGATGCTGTGCGACAGCTCGGTGTCGATGGTCTGGTACTTCGACTTCTCCGAACCGGTCAGGGGATGGAGCTTGCCGACCACGGGCAAGCCGGAAACGCGGTGTGCGCAGGCAAGAAGCTCCCGGGCAATGGATAGCGAAGAATAGTCCTGCTCGCCACAGTAGCCTTCCCACGTGGGGACATAGACCAGGCGTGCGGCCCGCCCCGAGGGCGCCTCGGCCTGCGCGAGAACATGCTGATTGTCAGGACGACCGATGATACGGAACGACAAGCCGGTCGTATCGAATTCGGCATTGGCGAAGCGATCGATGTGCGCCTGGCCGGCCACGTAGATCTCGTCGTAGGCCTTGAACGCGCGGTTCATGCTCGAACTCTTGTCACTGTCGCCATGCCCCAGGAAAACGTGATGCCCACCCGAGCAACGCAGGAACAGGTTGTTATTGGCGGTGTTGGCCACGTAGAAGAAACCACGCAGCGAAGGGAAGGCATGCAACAGCGTATCCACGTCGGCCGGTGTACTGACCAGGCTGACGGGCACATCGGGGTACTCGCGCAGCAACGTCTCGTAGGTATCCATCAGCCGAGCCACGACCATGAATTCGATGCCCGCCGCCTTGAACGCGGGAATCCACGGGCGCACATGATCGACGCCACCGGCATTGAGCGCAGCGCCGCTGTGCAAGAGGAACACCGGCGAACGGGCGGCCTCCGGCAGGACATTCACCGAATATGAATTGTGTACTTTCAGGTAGCGCAGCGAAGCGTTGTAGACATAGCTCGCCAGCGGTACCCCAATCTTGTGCAGCATGATTCAACTCCCGATGTTGGCGACGCGGCCTTGGGCCACGTCGCTGCTGTATTCAGTCCAGCGATACCGCGCGGATGCGATGGCCGGAATTACGCCGTTCCGGCGGCGGCAGTTGCCGGAAGTCGCCGTATACATGGGTGAGATAGGTTTCGGCCTGGGCCGGGGCGCGGAAATTCTTTCCCCGGAAGGCAAGCGGCTTGCCGCTGCCGAACACTTGCGCAGGCACAACTTCGCGCTCGCCATACAGCCCGTACAGATTTCCCACCAGTCCATCGCTGGAGGCAGGCAACGAAGACACCAGCCGGTCATACATGGCGAAAAGCAGGGCGCGGGGCACCAGGCTCGCAGCCAGCGCCACCAGCGCAAAACGCCAACGCTGGCCCGGCGCAACGGGGCGTGGGTAGAAGCCCTTCTGTTTGTTCATGGTCATCGAGCGCAGCAGCGCGATGGACTTGTGCAATAGACGGCGACGCAGGCCGGGAGGCGGAACGCCGTCCAACGGGAAGACATCCACCCCGATGCCCCGGTCGAACGGGCGTGCGTAGTCCACCACCCAACGCGAATGGCGATCGGTCACCACCAGGAACGGATAAGGCGTATGGGCATCGATGGACGGATGGATCGCCCGCAACGTCGACGGCAATCGATCCAGCAACCCGAGCAGACGGCGGTAATCCTTGCGCGGCACGACGATGTCGATGTCGTCATCCCAGGGAATGAAACCGCCATGGCGCACGGCGCCCAGCAGCGTGCCACCGACCAGGTAGTAGTCGATTGCATGGGCCCGGAAGAAATCGACCAGCGCGCACAGCACGGCGAAGGCCCGCTGCTGGATCTGCTCCAGGGGCACGCCGGCCACCGTGGCCCGATCAAGCATGACGGCGGACATCGAACACCATGCCTGTCAGGGTCGAGCCCAGCGCCTGCAGGGTAGCGAGCGCCACCGCCGAAGGGTCCAGCAGGCTCTCGACCGGCTCGGCACCGAAGTTGCGCGTGCGCATCGGCGTGCGGGTCCGTTCGGGGTTGATGCAGACCACGCGGATTCCTTCGCTCGCCCACTCCTCGGCCAATGCCTGGGTGAGGTTGACCACCCCAGCCTTGGTGGCGCTGTAGGCGGCGTAGAATGCGCGGCCCCGGGTGTAGGAGCTGGAGGCGAAATTCACCAGGCAGCCGCGGCTTTCTCGCAGATACCCATGGGCGGCCTGGGCCAGGTGGATGGTGCCGGTGAGGTTGGTGGCGATGAGTTGCTCGACCTCGGACTCGCTCAGCAGCGTCAATGGCTTGTGCAACAGCATGCCGGCGGTATTGACCACCGCGTCTATCCGCCCTTCACGCTGTGCCACTTCGGCCAGGAAGCGTTCCACGTCGCTGCGCCGGGAGATATCGATGTTGCCGTCGCCACGGCTGGCGCCATGGACGCGAGCGCCATGGGCCCTGGCCAGCTCGGCCACCGAAGCGCCGATGCCGTAGCTTGCGCCGATCACCACCACCACGCGGTCACGCAGCAGCCCTTGCAGGCCGTCGTCCTGCGCAGCCTCGGTGCTGCGGATCTGGATCAGCTTTTCGGCGATATACAGGTCCACCCCGTCGGTGATCTTCAGATTGGACGGCGAGCCCGCAACGGTGGCGATGGTCACCTCGGGCATCTCCCGGCGCAGTACGCCGCAATCGCAGGTCACGCCCTCCAGTCCATGCCGCAGGGCGAGCCGATAGGCTTCACGCAGGATGCCCAGCCGGAACCCTTGCGGCGTCTGCCCACGGCGCAGCCGGCTGCGGTCGGGAATGTCGCGAATGTGCCCCTCTTCTGCCACCTCGACGATGGTATCGCTGGCAGGCACCACCACGTCCACGGCCTCGTATCGCTCCAGCGCATCGAGGCAGCGAACGATGGTCGGCTGGTCCAGCAGCGGGCGAGCCGCATCGTGAATGAGAATCCGCGCCTGTTCCGGCTGCCCGTCCAGGGCGGCGATGGCCGAAGCGGTGGAGTCGGCACGGTCGCGGCCACCGGCGACGATCTTCGCCACCTTGCGCCAGCCGTTGCGGGTGACCGCCTCCCACAGCACGCTTTCGTAGCCGCCGGGCACCACCAGCACTATCTGCTCCACTGCCGGCGAGTGCTCGAAGACTTCGACGGTATGCTCGATGACCATGCGCCCAGCCAGCTTGACGAACTGCTTGGGCACCTCGCTGCCGAAGCGCAGGCCACGCCCTCCAGCGAGCACTACGGCGATGACCGGGGATTCGATTGCGCTGGTGGTCATGCTGCATCCTCCAACTCGCCCATCGACAGCATCCGCTCGACGGCCTGAGGCGGGTTGTGCATCAGCACATCGATCATCGACAGGCCTGGCATGAAGTTCTCCACTTTCTGTTGCTGGTAGGCAGGAAAGCAGCCGTGCACGAAACGCAGTTGCACGTGCTGTTCCCGGAACGCGGCGGCGCTGTACAGCGAACGGCCACCGCTGGCGTTGTGGTAGGTGTCGGCGTCAAAGAGCCGGCAAAGCTCCAGAATGCGCTCCTGCCCCCGAAGCGCGCTGGGCTTCTGCGAAGCGAAGGAAGCCGAAAACGGCCTGCCGAGATAGGCGAACACCGCCTGGATGGACGCGGCGCAGACGTTGGCGACGTTTTGCTCGGGCATCCTGCAAATGGACTCGACCAGGGCGAAAACCTCGTCGAAGAAGGGAGCCTGCCGGTAGGCATGACGCAGCACCTGAAGGAACTTGTCGTGCTCACCGACGAAACGGTGCTGGTCGATCCGCATGTTCTGGCTGGCCCCTGCCACCGGCAGCGTGAAGCGGAACGGCTGGCCGTCGAGCAGGATGTTGTTGCGGTGGATGAACCCCCGGCGGATGAATGCCACATCGTCCAGGAAGACGAAGTGATCCACGCTCCCCGCCAACTGGTAGTAGCCCAGGTAGGGGAAGAAATAGGGTTGCATGACCGCGAGAATCACGCCTGGACTCCTGCGCTGACGACCAGGTCGCAGATGCGCTCGACATCCTCGTCGGCCAGGTCCGGGTAGATCGGCAGGCACAGGACGCGGCTCGCCACCTGGCGGGCGACCGGCAGGTTGCTCGGCTCGGCCGACGGCAACCCGCGGTACATCGGGAAGTCGCTGATCAGCGGATAGAAATAGCGGCGCACCACGATGCCCTGATCGCGCAGCAGTTCGTACAGCCGGTCGCGCTCCAGGGCGAAATCCTCGTCGATCAGCACCGGGAAATAGGCGTGGTTGGGCACGCAGCCGGGGCGGAATTCGATGAAGCTCAGCCCCGGCAAGCCGGCCAGGCGCTCGCGGTAGAGGCCGTCGATTTCCTTGCGCCGCGCCAGCGCGCGGTCGATGTGCTGCAGCTGCAACAGGCCGAAGGCAGCGTTGATCTCGCTCATCTTGCCGTTGATACCGGGGGCCACCACCGTGGTTTCGTTGACGAAGCCAAAGTTCTTCAGGTGACCGATGCGCCGGTAGGTCTTCTCGTCGGGGCAGATGATCGCCCCGCCCTCGAAGGTGTTGAACACCTTGGTGGCGTGGAAGCTGAGCACGCTTAGGTCGCCATGGCGCAGGATGCTGCCGCCGGCGTCGCGCACCGAGAAGGCATGGGCCGCGTCGTAGATCACCCGCAGGTTGTAGTTGTCGGCGATGGCCTGGATGGCCTCGACGTCGCTGGGGTTGCCGTAGCAGTGCACCGGCATGATCGCGGTGGTCTGCGGGGTGATCGCCGCCTCGATCTTCGCCGGGTCCAGGCCGAACGTCTGCGGGTCGATGTCGACGAACACCGGACGGATGCCGTTCCACAGCAGCGAATGGCCGGTGGCGACGAAGGAGTAAGGCGTGGTGATCACTTCCCCGGTGACGCGCAATGCCTGCAGGGCGGTGACCAGCGCCAGGGTGCCGTTGGCGAACAGGGCGATGTGCTCGACGCCCAGGTACTCGCACAGCGCCTTCTCCAGCGCACGGTGCATGTCACCGCCATTGGTGAGGATGCCGCTGGCCCAGACCCGTTCCAGGTAGGGCAGGAATTCTTCGAGGGGCGGCAGCAGGGGCCGGGTGACCGGGATGATCTTGGTCATGACTACTCCCTGCCGACCGATATCGGGCAGACGCAGCGACGGGAATACGACAGGGGGAAGTCGAGCTTCCCCTCGTATCCATCATTCATGCGGAGGCGGTTCGAAGGCTCCTGGCCAATACCGGACCTGGCCGGGGCTCCAGAGGGAATGATCGTGTTCGACATGCTGCATCTCTCCCCGCCTGCCGCTACGGCAAGGTCTGGCGAAGGTTCCAAAAGCACTGGCGGTTGGACCCCCGTAGGAGTCCAGCCAGTGGACGGGGCGTCAATTCGCTGACTGAAAGAACCGCCCCGAGAGGACCTCAGCAAATTGAATGCCATCTTCGGCGAAGGTGCGCGGGACGCGGCGTATGAGGGATTGGGGAAGGCTTGAAGCACTGACAGGAGAAGGCGGGAGGCAGCGGCAAGGGATTGCCGCCGCAGGAAACGCCACGCGCCCTCCCACGGAAGACGCACGGCGATCGAGTAGGCTCAGAGCTTGTTGAACAGACTCAACTGGCTGACTCGGGCAAACGCCGCCTGGGCCGCTTCGAGCATGGTCTGCTGCAGCACCAGCTTGGAGGTGGCCTCGGCCATGTCGGTGTCGCGGATCGACGACTGGGTGGTGCTGTTGGTCAGGCTCAGGCTCTGGTTTTCCTGGCTGAGCACATCGATGGTGTTCAGCCGCGAGCCCACCGACGACTGCACGTTCATCACCTGGTTCATGCCGTTGTCGATGTTGGTCAGCGCCGAGGCCACCATGTTGCGGATGTTCAGCTGGGCCTGGGGATCGTCGGCGGTGGAGGCGCTCAGCGCGGTGCGCAGGTCGCCGATGGTGTTGAGGATGTTCTGCCGCTCCGGCGAGCTGGCGGTGACGCTGAACTGGTCGCCGGCGGCCGGCGAGGCGCTGATCGAGAGGTCGACGCCGGCCACGCTGATGGTCTGCGGGAAGGTGCCGCCGAGGGTCCCGCTGGAGATCGGCGTGGCGCCCTGGGCAGCCGGCAGCGCGTAGACCTCGTAGTCGGTGGCGCTGGTGAACTTCAGCTGCACGCCGTTGGCCGGGAACTGGGTGGCGTAGGCGGTCTGGTTGCTGACCGTGCCGCTGGTGATCTGCGCGCCCGAGGTGTTGGTGGCGCTGCGCTTGATCGAGATGTCGTCGGGGGCCATGCCGAAGCTGAAGCTGTAGCCGCCGACCAGGCTGTCCATGTCGCTGGCGTCGTCGCTGCTGGGTAAGGAGACATCGAGCTGGAACTGCGCGCCGCGGAAGCTGATGGCGTTGCTGTCCGCGGAGGTGGCGTCGTAGGTGCCGTTGGTGTTGGCCTCGCTGGTGACGTCGTTACCGTCCTTGTCGAGGATCTGGTACTGGGTGCCGCTGAGCACGTTCAGGGTGTAGGGCGCGCCATCGCGGAAGCTGGCGTTGTAGGTGCTGTCGCTGGTCACCGTGCCTTGGGAGAGGAACGCCCGCTGCACGCCGTCGCTGTTCGGGTTGCTGCTCAGCGAACTGGTGGTGCGGCTGGCGTTGGCCGCCATCTCGAAGATGCTCCAGCCATTGTCGCTGGTCGGCAGCAGCAGGTTATCGGCGATCTGCAGGTTCAGCGAGCTCTGGTCGCCCTGGTAGCTGTAGGTGCCGTCGGCGTTCTGGATGAACGGCTGCACCGTGCTCTTGCTGCCGGAGAACAGGTAGTTGCCGCTGGCGTCCTTGCTGTTCATCAGCGTCAGCAGCTGCTGCTGGATCTGCCCGAGCTGGTCGGCCAGGGCCTTGCGGTCGTCGTCGGTGAGGGAGCCGTCGCCGGCGCGTACCGCGACCTCGCGGGCCTGCTGCAGCACGTTGGTGATCGAGGACAGCACGCTCTCTTCCTGGTTCAGGGCGTTCTGCGCGGTGGTCATGTTGCTGCTGTATTGCGTCAGCAGCGCCTGCTGCTGTTGCAGTTGCAGCAGGCGCGCGGCGCCGACGGGGTCGTCGGCGGGGGTCTGGATGCGCACACCGCTGGAGATCTGCTCCTGGGTCTTGGCCAGGCTGGCGTAGCCGCGGTTGTAGTTGTCGATGTTGGAGCTGAAGATCTGCGGGGTGGAAATACGCATCACGGCCGCCTCAGATGTTGTTGATCAGGGTGTCGAAGAGCGTCTGCGCGGTCTTGATGATCTGCGCGGAGGCCGTGTAGTACTGCTGGAACTTCACCAGGTTGGCCGCTTCCTCGTCGAGGTTGACCGCCGACAGCGAGTCGCGGGTGTTCTGCGCCTGGGTCAGCACCGCGTCGGTGGCGGTGGCGTCCAGCTTGGCCTGGTTGGCCTGGGCGCCGACGGTCTCGGTCAGGCTGCTGTAGGCGCCGGTCAGGCTCATGCCGCTGCCACTGCCGGTGCCGCTGCCCACGGTCTTGGCGCTCTGCAGGTCGATGAGCTTCTGCGCGTTGCCGTTGTCGGCGTCGCCATCGGAATTGAAGGCGACGGTGAAGCTGTCGCCGCTGCCGGGGTAGCCGCCGATACTGGTCTGGAAGCTGAACGACGGCGTGCCGGGCACAGTGACGCTGATGTCGTTGCTCTGCCCCGGCACTATGCTGCCGGTGCCCAGCGAGTTGCCGGCGGAATCGTAGATCGTGTAGCCCTGGGTGCCGTCGCCGGCAGCGGCGTCGAACACCAGCTTGACCGGCATGCCGGCCTTGATCGCCGCCGCCAGGTCGGCGCTGTTGCTGGCGTCGAGCTCGGTGGTCAGGCTGGTGCCGCTGATGGTGCCGCTGCCGATGTTGCCGGTGGTGGTGGTGGAGACCAGTGGCGAGGCCAGCGCCAGGCGGTTGGCGTCGGTCATGGCCACGGAGATGTCCGCCGCGGCGGTGCGCGTGGGGATCACCGTGAAGCGGTCGCCGGCCTGGATGGTGCCGACGCTCTGCTGGCTGAGGCTGAAGCCGTCGAATTCCTTGGGCGGATCGTCGGTGAGGTCGCCGCTGCCCATCACCTCGCCATCGGACAGGCGCCTGACGGTGTAGCCGGTGGCCGAGGTGAAGGTCACCTCGTAGTCGCTGGTGGTCAGCGCGCTGCTGTCGTCGATGCTGACGTTGAGGTTGCCGGTGCCGCTGTTGAGGCCGTTGGCCAGGCTGCGGTTGCCGATCACGCTGGCGTCGTTGATGTCCTTGAACAGCGCGGCGCCGAAGTTGCCGTTGAGGTCCAGGCCCTGGGCCAACTGGCTGTTGAAGGTGTCGGCGAGGACGATGGCCATGCGCCCCAGTTCGTTCTGGGTGGTGTTCAGCACCTCGCTGCGGTAGCGCAGCAGGCCGCCCATCTGGCCGCCGGTGACCACCGAGGTGACGTCCACGGTCACGCCGCTGGAGCTGGAGTTCAGCGACAGGCTGTACTGCGACGGGTTGCTGGCGCTGGGCGCGGCGGTCAGCGTCGAGGCGTTGCTGCCCACCACCAGCGGCTGGCCGGAGCCCAGGTAGAGGTTGTAGCTGCTGCCCTGCTTGACCACGCTGACGCCGATCATGTCCGACAGTTGCACCACCGCCTGGTCGCGCTTGTCCTGCAGGTCGTTGGCGCTGGCGCCGGCGGACTCGGCGGCGGTGATCGCCTGGTTGTACTGGGCGATGGTCTTGGCCAGGTCGCTGACCTGCCCGGCCAGGCTGCTCATCTGGGTGTTGACGTAGCTGTTCTGGGTGCCCAGCTGGGTGGAGATGGAATTGAAGCGTTGCGCCAGGTTCTTCGCCTGGGTCAGCACCAGTTGCCGCGAGGCGGAGTCGGTCGGGGTGCCGGCCGCGGTCTGCAGCGAGGCGAAGAAGTTCTGCATCACCGAGGACAGGCCGGTGGTGCTGTCCGACAGCAGCGAGTCGACCTGGTTGACCTGGCTCAGGTAGGTCTGCGCATCGCTGTTCACCGCGGTCGCGCCGCGCAGCTGGTTGGCCAGGAACTCGCTGTACATCCGGCGCACGTCCTGCACCGTGGTGCCGGTGCCCACGTAGTAGCGCCCGGAGAACTGCGCGGCCGAGCTGACCTGCATCGACTGCTGGCGGGTATAGCCGGCGGTGTCGACGTTGGTGATGTTGTTGCCGGTGGTGCTCAGCGCCGTTTGCGAGGCGTTGAGGCCGGACAGTCCTATGGATAACAGGCTCATGGGCTTTCCTTAGAGCGTTCCATTCTTCAAAGCGTACGGGTCGGGGCGTCGGCCATGGCCACGGTCTGGTAGACCTGCACCTGCCTGGCGATCTGCGAGACCTTGCGCGCGTATTGCGGGTCGGTGGCATAACCGGCGCGCTGCAGTTCCTTCATGAACTGCTCGGGGCGCGCGGCGGAGTCCAGGGCGCCCTGGTAGCGGTCGTTGTTCTGCAGGAAGCTGACGTAGTCCTGGAAGCTCTGCTCGAAAGAGTTGTAGGCACGGAACGAGGCCACTTCCTTCACCTGCTTGCCGTTTTCGTACTCGCTGGTGAGCGCGCGCGCCGAGTCGCCCCTCCAGCTCGAACCGCTCTTGATGCCGAACAGGTTGTGGCTGCTGCTGCCGTCGCGCTGGGCGATCATCTTCTTGCCCCAGCCGGTTTCCAGCGCGGCCTGGGCCACCAGGTAGCGCGGGTCGACGCCGATGCGCTTGGCCGCGCGTTCGGCCATGGGCAGCATGGTGGCGACGAAGTCGTCGGCCGAGGCGAACATGGACTTGCCCGGCCTGGTCGAGATCGCCGAGGTATCGGCGACGGCGGCGCTGCCGGCGGTATCGTCCTGGCGGGCGTAGCCCCTGCCGTTGCGCCAGTCGCTGCTGGCCAGCTGCGTCGGCTGGCTGGCGCTGGCGGCATTGGCGTCCGGCACTATGCCGGCGGCGATGCGCTTGGCCAGCGTGCCCGGCAGGGCCAGGCGCCGCGCGTTCAGCGCCTGGCGGTCGTCGCGGCCGGGCTCGGGCTGCGTCAGCGGCTTGCCGCTGGCGGACCACAGGCTCTTCGCCCGCTGCCGGTCCTGCCCCGCCACCGCCTCGGTGGCCTGGGTATCGGATTGCGCCTGCACCTGGGCGAAGGGGTTGTCGCCGGTGTGGCGCACGCCCTGCATCTTCTCCATCTGCTTGACCAGCACGTCGGCCAGGCCGATGCCGTGCCCCTCGCGCGCCAGGGACACCGACAGCTGGTGGTCGTACATGTCCTGGTACTGCTTGGCGGTCTCGCTGTTGAGCGGGTTGTCCTTGGCGAACACCTCGTTGGCCGAGCGCATCGACTTGAGCATCTCGTTGAGGAACAGCGACTCGAACTCCTGGGCCACCTTGCGGATGTTGCCCTGGCTGTTGCGGTCGCCGCTCTTCAGCTGGCTCAAGCGGTTGAGGTCGGTGTAGGCCTGGCTGTCGCTGGCGCTGGCGCCGGAGTTGAGCAGTCGTGCGTCCATGGCGGCGTCCTCAGATGACGATCAGCTCGGCCTGCAACGCGCCGGCCTGCTTGAGGGCTTCGAGAATGGCCATCAGGTCGCTGGGCGCCGCGCCCACCTGATTCACCGCGCGGACGATCTCGTCCAGGGTGGTGCCGGGGCCGAACTTGAACATCGGCTTGGCTTCCTGCTCGGCGTTCACCCGCGAGCGCGGCACCACCGCGGTCTCGCCGTTGGAGAAGGGGCCGGGCTGGCTGACGATCGGGTCCTCGGTGATGGTCACGGTGAGGCTGCCGTGGGTCACGGCGGCCGGCGATACGCGCACGTTCTGGCCGATGACGATGGTGCCGGTGCGCGAGTTGATGATGACCTTGGCCACCGCCTCGCCGGACTGGATCTCCAGGTTCTCCAGCACCGACATGTAGTCCACCCGCTGGTTCGGGTCCAGCGGCGCGCTGACGCGCACCGAGCCGCCGTCGATGGCCTGGGCCACGCCCGGGCCGAGCATGTCGTTGATGCGGTCGACGATGTGCTTGGCGGTGGTGAAGTCCGGGCGGTTGAGGTTCAGCGTCAGGCTGTTGCCCTGGTCGAAGCCGCTCGGCACCGCGCGTTCGACGGTGGCGCCGGAGGGAATGCGCCCGGCCGACGGCACGTTGACGGTGATCTTCGAGCCGTCGCGACCCTCGGCGTCGAAGCCGCCCACCACCAGGTTGCCCTGGGCGATGGCGTAGGTCTGGCCGTCGATGCCCTTGAGCTGGGTCATCAGCAGGCTGCCGCCGCGCAGGCTCTTGGCGTTGCCGATGGAGGAGATGGTCACGTCGATGGTCTGGCCCGGCTTGGCGAACGCCGGCAGGTCGGCGTGCACCGACACCGCGGCGACGTTCTTCAGCTGCACGTTGCCGCTGCCGGCCGGCACCTTGATGCCGAACTGCGCCAGCATGTTGTTGAAGGTCTGCAGGGTGAAGGGCGTCTGCGTGGTCTGGTCGCCGGAGCCGTTGAGGCCGACCACCAGGCCGTAGCCGATCAGCTGGTTGCTGCGCACGCCCTGGATGCTGGCGATGTCCTTCAGGCGCTCGGCGTGGGCGGCGAGCGTCAGGCAGGACAGGCCGAGTACTAAGAGCAGGCGGGAGAACATCGACATCTCAGGTCACCTGCTCAGAACGGCCACAGCGGGCTGAGGAAGAAGCGGTCCAGCCAACCCGGCTGGCTGGCGTCGGCGAAGGCGCCGGTGCCCGAGTAGGTGATGCGCGCATCCGCCACGCGGGTCGAGGACACGGTGTTGTCGGTGGCGATATCGTCGGCGCGGATCAGCCCGGCGATGCGCACCAGTTCGTTGCCGGTGTTCAGCGTCATCCACTTCTCGCCGCGCACGGCGAGGATGCCGTTGGGCATGACTTCGGCCACGGTCACGGTGATCGAGCCGGTCAGGCTGTTGCTCTGCCCCGCCGCGCTGTCGCCCTTGGTCTCGCGGTTGCCGCTGTACTCGGCGCTGAGGCTCAGGTCGCCGCTGCCGAAGGGGTTGTTGGTGGTGGCCTTGCTGCCGAACAGCGAGGTCAGCCCCATCTTGTTGCTGCTGTCCTTGGAGATGTCCGAGTTGGCCTTCTTGCTCGCCTGGGTCTTCTCGTTGAGGGTGATGGTGATGATGTCACCGATGCGGAAGGCCTTGCGGTCGCCGTAGAGGTTGTTTTCGAACCCGGCCTGGTAGATGGAACCGTTGTTCTGCGCCGCGGGCATGGGCGTGCGTGGCATGACCGGCGCGTAGTATGGGTCGTCCGGCTTCGGCGGAGGACTGACGCAACCGGCCAGCGCGGCGAGCGCCAGCAGCGGGAGAAGATGGGAACGGTTCATTGCAACTACCTCTCGGGGAGAGCCACTAACTGGCGAGCCGCGGGGCCCGCGTCATGCATCAAAGGTTCTGGGTGACGAAGGACAGCATCTGGTCGGCGGTGGAGATCACCTTGGAGTTCATCTCGTAGGCGCGCTGGGTGGTGATCATGTTGACCATCTCCTCCACCACGCTGACGTTGGAGTTCTCCAGGGTGTTCTGCTGCACGGTGCCGAGGCCGTTCAGGCCCGGGGTGCCGACCTGCGGCGCGCCGCTGGCGGCGGTTTCCAGGAACAGGTTGTTGCCGGTCGCCTGCAGGCCCGCCGGGTTGATGAAGTCGGCGGTCTGGATGTTGCCGATGATCTGCGGCTGCGAGTTGCCGGCCACGGTCACCGAGACGGTGCCGTCGTTGCCGACGGTGAAGGTCTGGGTTTCCGCCGGGACCACGATGGCCGGCTCCAGGGCGTTGCCGTTGGAGGTGACGATCTGACCGTCGGAGTTCAGGTGGAAGCTGCCGTCGCGGGTGTAGGCGACGGTGCCGTCCGGGGTCAGCACCTGGAAGAAGCCGCGGCCGTTGACCGCCATGTCCAGCGGGTTGTCGGTGGTCTGCAGGCTGCCGGCGGTGAAGTTCTTCTGGGTGCCGACGATGCGCACGCCGGTACCCAGCTGCAGGCCCGAGGGCAGCTGGCTGTCCTGGGTCGACTGGGCGCCGGGCTGGCGCTTGATCTGGTACAGCAGGTCCTGGAACTCGGCGCGGTCGCGCTTGAAGCCGGTGGTCGAGACGTTCGCCAGGTTGTTGGAAATGGTGGTCAGGTTCATGTCCTGGGCGGACAGGCCGGTCTTGCTGACCCACAGTGCCGGAAGCATATGTCTTCTCCTCGGGCGTCGGATTCATGACGCCTCGATCTGGTGATTAGCTAAATTGCAAAACCCGCGCCATGGCCTGGGAATCGTCCTCGGCGGTACGCATCATCTTCACGTGCAGCTCGAACTGGCGGGACAGCGCCAGGATCGAGGTCATCTCTTCCACCGCGTTGACGTTGCTCGCCTCGAGGAAACCGGACTGCACGGTGGCGTTGGCGTCGGGCTGCGGCGCCGGCTGGCCCTGCTTCATGCGGATCATGCCGTCGGTGCCCTTCTCCAGCTGCTTCGGGTCCGGGGTGACCAGCTTGATGCGGTCGACGGTGGCCAGCGCGTTGGGATTGTTGCCCTGGCCGCGGACGGTGATGGTGCCGTCCTCGCCGATCTCGATCTTCTCTTCCGGCGGAATGGCGATCGGCCCGCCATTGCCGAGCACCGGCAAACCGTCGCCGGTGCGCAGCTGGCCGAGGGCGTCGATTTCCAGGCTGCCGGTGCGCACGTAGGCTTCGCCGCCGTCCGGAGCCTGCACGGCGATCCAGGCGTCGCCCTTGGCGGCGACGTCCAGGTCACGCCCGGTTTCCTGCAGGGCGCCGGCGGTGAAGTCGGTGGCCGGGCGCTCGCTCATGGCGAACACGCGCGCCGGAAAGCTGTCGCCGAAGACCGGCATCGCCCGCGCCTGCTCGAAGTCGCGACGGAAACCGGTCGTGGAAATGTTCGCCAGGTTGTTGGCGTGAGCCTGCATGGCCTGCGTGTTCTGGCTCGCGCCGCTCATGGCGACATACAGCATTCTGTCCAAGGCATTCCTCCAGTGCCGGGTCGGATTCCCGGCGGTGCTGGAGGTGTCTCAGCAAGGGCTGTGCCAGAATTGAAAAATCAGCGCAAGCCGCTGATTCGAAAGGACGAATGAAAAAGAAAAGGCTCCCGAAGGAGCCTGAGGGGCCGTCAGGCGGCGAGGGGCTGCCGCCTGCGGCAAGAGCGCTTTGCCGCCATCAACGCAGGTTGATGATGGTGTCGGAGATGGTGCTTTCGGTCTGCACGGTCTTGGCGTTGGCCTGGTAGTTGCGCTGCGCGACTATCAGGTTGACCAGCTGCGCGGTGAGGTCGACGTTGGACTCCTCCAGCGAGCCGGAACCCACCGAGCCCAGGGTGCCGGAGGTCGGCGTGCCGATCACCGCCTCGCCCGAGGCCAGCGACTGTTTCCAGGCGGTGCTGCCGACCGGGGTCAGGCCCTGGGTGTTGGCGAAGTTGGCCAGCACCAGTTGGCCGATCACCTTGGACTGGCCGTTGGTGTAGGTGGCGTACATCTGCCCGTCCACGTCCACCGACAGGCCGGACATCTGGCCGGTGGCGTAGCCGTCCTGGGTGACCGCGGTGACCGCGAAGGCGGCGTTGGTCTGGGTGGTCTTGGTCAGGTCGAGGCTGATGCCGCCGGTGGCCCCGGCCGCGCCGTTGGCGCCCCAGGTCACCGGGTCGGTGGTGGAATCGGTGATCGCCGCCGGCACCCAGCCGGTGAGGGTCATGGTCTTGTCCGCATTGACGGTCATGCCGGTGGAGGTGACGCCGGTCAGCTGGCCGGCGCTGTTGAAGCTCAGCTGGCTGGTCAGCGGCGTGGTGCTGGTCGGGTCGGTCGGCGAGCGGCCATCCACCAGGGTGTGCATGGTCCAGTTGTTGCTGCTGTCCTTGACGAAGTAGTTCGTCATGGTGTGCGAGTTGCCCTGGGAGTCGTAGATGTCCACCGAGGTCGACCAGTTGTAGCTGTCGGAATCGGCCGGGTCGAAGGTGGCGTTGGTCGGCGTGGTGGCCGCCGAGTTCAGGCTCAGCGTCGAGGTGATCTTCGAGGTCGGGCTCGGCGGCTGGTTGGCGGTGTCCACCTTCAGGTCGGTGATCACGCCGTTGACGACCGAGCCGTTGCCGTTGACGCCATAGCCCTGCAGGCGGTTGCCGGAGCCGTCGACGATGTAGCCGTTGGCATCGGTGTTGAAGGAGCCGTTGCGGGTGTACAGGCGGCTGCCGTTGTCGCTGACCATGAAGAAGCCGTTGCCGCTGATGGCCAGGTCCAGGCTGCGGCCGGTGGAGGTCAGGTTGCCCTGGGTAAACTGCTGCGAGACCGACTGGGTGATCACGCCGCTGCCCACGGCATTGCGCCCGGTGCCGAGCATCGAAGCGGCGTACAGGTCGGCGAACTCGGTGCGCGAGGACTTGAAGCCGGTGGTCCCGACGTTGGCGATGTTGTTGCCGGTCACGTTCAGGTCCGTGCTAGCGGCGTTCAAACCACTCAGGGCGGTATTGAAAGACATGGTCAGCTCCCGTGCCGAAGGACGGCGTTATTTTCCGATGGTCTGAATGCTGGAGGCGGAGACACTGCCGATGCCAGCGAGATTGAGGGTCATTTCCCCGCCGCTCTGGCCCAGCGTGACGCTGTTGACCGTGGCCGGCAGGTAGGTGGTCAGGGCGGTGCTGGTGCCGTCCAGCGAGGCCGTGGCCTTGATGGTGTAGGTGCCGGAGGCCACCTGCTCGCCGCTGTCGTCCTTGCCGTCCCAGGTGAAGTCGATGTTGCCGCTCTTCTGGCTGCCCATGTCGATGGTGCGCACCAGCTCGCCGTCGTCGTCATAGATTTTCAGGGTCACGCCATCGCCGTTGGACGGCATCACCAGCGAGCCCTGCACGCCGGCGCTGGGGTCGTCGACCTGGACCTTGCTGGAGTTGACGATCACCGAGCGGCCGACCAGGGACGAGGCCTGCAGCGCCTGGGACGACTGGAACGAGGAATAGAAGTTGCCCAGGGTGGTATCCAGGTTCTCCATGCTCTCCAGGCTGCTGAACTGGGCGAGCTGGGAGACGAACTGGGTATTGTCCTGCGGGTCCAGCGGGTTCTGGTTGTTCAGTTGGGTGACCAGCAGTTGCAGGAACGAATCCTTGCCCAGCGCACTGGTGCCGGTTTCCGAGGTGGAAGACGAGGAACTCGACCCGGCGTTCAGCGACGAGAGGATCGAGTTCGAAGTGCTACTGGTGTTGTCGATGCTCATGGGGCGTCCTCTGCGCTTACTGACCCAGGGTCAGGACCTTCTGCATCATCTGCTTGGCGGTGTTCATCATTTCCGCGTTGCTCTGGAAGGAGCGGCTGGCGGACATCATGTCGGCCATCTCCTCCACCACGTTGACGTTGGGGTAGTACACGTAGCCGTTGGCGTCGGCGGCCGGATGGTTCGGCTCGTAGCGCGGCACCAGCGGGCTCTGGTCCTCGACCACGCCCAGCACCTGCACGCCGGTGCCGGCCTGGTCGGTGTCCTGGAACAGCGAGCCCTGGCCGCTCTGCGCCTGCTGGAACATGGCGGAGAACACCGGGTGGCGGGCGCGGTAGGTCTGGTCGATGCTCGAGGACACGCTCTCGGCGTTGGCGATGTTCGAGGCGGTGGTGTTCAGACGGGTGGTCTGGGCACTCATGCCGCTACCGGCGATGTTGAAGACACTGGCAAGGGACATGGCTATCACTCTCCGCGCAGGGCGCCCATCAGGCCTTTGAACTTGCTGTTGAGGAAGGTGAAGCTGGCCTGGAACTGCACGGCGTTCTGCGCGTAGTTGGCCTGCTCGACCTGCTCGTCGACGGTGTTCTGGTCGATGGAGGGATTGGTCGGGATGCGGTATTTCAGCGAGTCGTCGCCCATGGCCACGCCGTCGGCCTCGATGTGCCGGGCGTTGGTGACGGCGGTGCTGAAGGTGCCGCTCTTGGCCTTGTCGGCCTGGGCCGCGAGCACCGAAGCGAAGTCCAGGTCGCGCGCCTTGTAGTTGGGGGTGTCGGCGTTGGCCAGGTTGTTGGCCAGCACTTCAGCACGCTGCGAGCGGAAGCTGAGCGCTTGTGCGTGGATGCCGAGGGCGGAGTCGAAGCTGATGCTCATGGTCACGAACCTGTTTGCCGGTGTGGGCTTGCCAGCACTTCAGCAAGGTGCGTGCCAAAACGTTAAGTCCTTATTAATCAATGAATTGCCGATGATCCGCGAGCGGCAAAGGGCGGCAAACCGCGGCAAGCGGCAAGGCCTTACCGCCCGGCGGCAATGCGTTCTGCCCATTCGAAGGGGTTACCCTCACCCCGGCCCTCTCCCGCAAGCGGGAGAGGGGGCTGCCCGAGCCACCGGGGCGTCCGGTGTGGGCGGTGAGTCCAATCGCGGACAAGGTCCGCTCCTACGCGCCCGTGCTTCCCTGGAACCGTAGGATGGGTTGAGCCTGCGAAACCCATGCGGTGGTGGCGATGGGTATCGCTTCGCTCAACCCATCCTACGGGGCGTGGTGTTTGCCGGAAGCGTAGGAGCAACTGTCTTGCCGGCCGCGCCGAGACGCTTTTCGTAGGATGGGTTGAGCCTTGGCGAAACCCATGCGGTTGCGGTGATGGGTATCGCTTCGCTCAACACCATCCTACGAAAGCCATGCTCGCTCATGCGGTAGGAGGACCTTGTCCGCGATTGGACTCACCGCACACGCCGAAACGCCCCTTCAATCCATCCTACGAAAAGCCCCCAGGCACAGCCGGCAAGACGGCGAACGGCTCGTGCGGATAGGCGAAGGGCGCCCCAGGGGCGCCCTTCTGTGATCGGCATAATGCCCGGCTACTTGGCCTTGTAGATGATCCCCGGGTTGCACTGGACCATCTGGTAATGCTCCGGCAGCCCGTTGAGCGCCTCGGAGGCGCCGAGGAACAGGTAGCCGCCGGGCTTGAGCGCCGCGTGCATGCGCAGCAGGATGTCGCGCTTGACCTCGGCGGAGAAGTAGATGAGCACGTTGCGGCAGAAGATCAGGTCGAACTTGCCGAGGGTGGCGTAGCTCTCCAGCAGGTTCAGCGCGCGGAACTCGACGCGGCCCTTGATCGCCGGCTTCACCGCCCAGCGCCCCGGCCCCTTGGTGTCGAAGTAGCGCTGCAGGCGCTCCTGGGACAGCCCGCGGCCGATGGCCAGGCTGTCGTACTCGCCGGCCTTCGCCGCGTTGAGCATGGAACCGGAGAGGTCGGTGGCGACGATCTGCACGCCGGCCTTGAGCTGGCCGAGGTTGGTCTTCTCGAACTCGTCGATGGTCATCGACAGCGAATAGGGCTCCTGCCCCGAGGAGCAGGCCGCCGACCAGATGCGCAGGCGCTGGCCCGGGTTGGCCTTGATCAGCTCGGCGAGGATGCGGTTCTTCAGCACCTCGAAGGGGTAGGTGTCGCGAAACCAGAGGGTCTCGTTGGTGGTCATGGCATCCACCACCTGCTCGCGCAGCTGGCTGCGGACCTGGATCTTCTGCACCAGCTCGCCCAGGCTCCTGATGCCCTGCTGCTCCATCAGCTTGTTCAGGCGGCTGGCGACCAGGTACTGCTTGTTGGCACCCAGGACGATGCCGCAGGCCTTTTCCAGGAAGTCCCGGAACAGCTCGAATTCCATGTTGGTCGATGTCACCGATCACGCCTCTTTCCAGTTGGCCGGGCGCCGATCCCGACGCCAGGCGGCCGGGGTCGCCCCCGGCCGTTGCAGACTACCCCGAAGTGCCCTCCTCAGCGTGCGTCCGCCGCCTTGATGCGCTCGACGACACGCGCCGCCAGATCATCGGGCCGGAACTTGGCGAGGAAGTCGTTGGCGCCGACCTTCCGCACCATCGCCTGGTTGAACACCCCGGACAGCGAAGTATGCAGGAGAATGTGCAGGTCCTGCAGCCGCGGATCGTGGCGAATCTCCGCGGTCAGGGTGTAGCCGTCCATTTCCGGCATCTCGATGTCGGAGATCACCATCAGCAATTCCTGGCCCGGATTGCCACCGGCGGCCAGCATCTGTTGAAGGTAGTCCAGCGCCTGGCGTCCGTCATTGAGCGCGAGCACTTCCACGCCCACGGTCTCCAGGCAGCGGATCAGTTGCTTGCGCGCCACCGAGGAGTCGTCCACCACCAGCACCCGCTTGGTCACCGCCTGGGCCTGGGTGTCGGCGTCGATCACGCCCTCGGAGATGTCCTCGCTGGTGGGCGCGACCTCGGCGAGGATCTTCTCCACGTCGATGATCTCCACCAGTTGCTTGTCCACCCGCGTCACCGCCGTCAGGTAGTGGTCGCGGCCGGTGCCCTTGGGTGGCGGATGGATCTCCTCCCAGTTCATGTTGACGATGCGTTCCACCGAATGCACCAGGAAGCCCTGCACCTTGGTGTTGTACTCGGTGATGATCACGAAGCTGTTGTCGATCTCGCGCAGGCCGCGACGGCCGGTGGCCATCGACAGGTCGAGGATCGGAATGGTGCCGCCACGGATGTTCGCCACCCCGCGCACCACCGGACTGGACTTGGGCATCACGGTCAGGCGCGGGCACTGCAGTACCTCCTTCACCTTGAACACGTTGATGCCGTACAACTGGCTGCCATCCAGCCGGAACAGCAGCAGTTCGAGACGATTCTGCCCAACCAGCTGCGTTCGCTGGTTGACCGAATCCATGACTCCGGCCATTGCGCCCCCTTCGTATCCGCCGTGCCGCCCAGGGCGGCAATCGGCACGAGCCTTGCTTGAAGTCGTGGCATGAAACTGCCAACGACGTTTTTCCGACGGTCCCGAGCCCATGCCCTGTCACTCTGCGGAGTGCTCGGCATGCTGGGCGCGTTCGCCCCGGGTCCGACCTGGGCCGACGACTTCACCGCGCCCGAGATTCTTATCGGCGCCACCCAGGGCTTTCTTGAGTTCAAGGTGGAAGATTATCTGCAACGCAGCGGCATCGAGGCACGCTACGAGATAGAAGTGGCGCGCATCGACCCGCGCCTGCGCCTGGCGGCCTGCGACAAGGACCTGACGCAATCCCTGGAAAGCCCCGCGCAGCCCGTGGGGCGCGTCTCGGTGCTGGTGCGCTGCGAAGGCTCCTCGCCCTGGTCGGTATACGTGCCGGCCCAGGTCAAGCTGTTCCGCCAGGTAGTGGTGACCACCCAGCCGCTCAAGCGCGACCACGTGCTGGAGCCGGGCGACATCAGCCTGATGGAGCGCGACATCGGCCTGCTCAGCCAGGGCTACCTGACCGACCCGCAGCAGGCCGTGGGGCAGAAGCTCAAGCGACCGACGGTCAGCGACCAGATCCTCGCCCCGGTCTTCCTCGAACAGGCCGCGGCGGTGCGCAAGGGCGACCAGGTGGTGATCCGCGCGCAAACCGGCGCGGTCAACGTGGTGATGCCCGGCGAGGCCATGGCCGACGGGGTGCCCGGCGAGCAGATTCGCGTGCGCAATCTGCGTTCGCAGCGCATCATCAAGGCCCGGGTGGTGGAGCCAGGCGCGGTGCAGGTCACGCTCTAGCGGCGGAAGTCTGGCGCTGGCGCGCCAGCCTTCACTAAACTGTGCGAAGGCGCACGAAAAACCGCCCTAAAGTTTTACGGATGTCAGCCGAAACCTACAGGCAAGCGTCCTAAACCCGCAGAGGTTCACTACCATGGTCATCGACTTCAACCGGCTGAACAATGCCAGCGCGCCGGTCTCCACCGGCAGCACCGGCAAGCCCCAGGCCGGCCGCAGCGAAGCCGCCGGCAGCGAAAGCGCCGGCAGCGCGTCGGCCACTGGCAGCGGTGAGTCCGTGCAACTGAGCAGCACCGCCCAGCAATTGCAGAAAGCCAGCGACCAGCTGAAAGACCAACCCGTCGTCGACTCGGAAAAGGTCGCGCGGCTGAAGCAGGCCATCGCCGATGGCAGCTACCAGGTCGACAGCCAGAAAGTCGCCGGCAAACTGCTCGACTTCGAATCCCAGCGCTGAGCGCGGGGTTCCCCAAGGACGCCCTGAACGCCGAGCCGCCATGCCAAACGCCAGCCTGCTCCATCTGATCACCGAGGATATCGGCGCCGCCGAGGCTCTTCTGCAGCTGATCGAGGACGAATTCCACGCCCTCGACGCGCGTGACCTGGAGCGCCTGCAGGGCCTGCTCGACAGCAAGCTGCCGCTGCTCCAGCAGCTGGAGCGCAATGGCCGCCAGCGCAGCGAGACGCTGCGCCAGGCCGGCGTCAGCAGCGACCGCGCAGGCCTCGCCGCGCTGACCGCGCAGGGCAAGGTGGAGCCGGGCACCGTGGAACTCAGCGAGCGCCTGGCGGCGCTGCTGGAACAATGCCAGCAGGCCAACCTGCGCAACGGCCGCATCATCCGCAACAACCAGCACGCCACCGGCCGCCTGCTGGATATCCTCCGCGGCCAGGACACCCCCAGCCTCTACGATCGCCGTGGCGGCGCGACCCAGGGCAGCCGCCAGCGTCCTCTCAGCCAGGCCTGAGCCCTGGCGTCCGGCAGGGCGATGCGGCAGAATGCCATCGCCTTGCAAAAGAAAATTCCCACAATAAATACATCTGGAGATCGTAGGACAGTGGCAAGCCCGTTCGCCGAGGAAAATGGCCCGCAACCGCCGAAAACGCTCAAGGCGGCCGTGGAGATCCAGGCCAACCTGCGAATCCTGATGGATAGCCATGACCCGCTGGTGATCAGCTTCGCCGAGCGCAACCAGCGCTTCCAGAGCTTCGTCGTCGCGGTGGACCGCGAACGCAACCGGGTAGCCCTGGACGAACTGATCCCCAATGACGGCGAGCGTTTCCTGCAGAATGGCGAGAACTTCCGCATCGAAGCCTTCCACGAAGGCGTGCGGATCGCCTGGGAATGCCAGCAGGCCGCGCAGTTCAGCGAACTCGACGGCGCCCGCTGCTACTGGCTGCCGATGCCCGCCGAGATGCTCTACCACCAGCGCCGCAACGCCTACCGCGCGCCTCTCAAGCAGACCCAGCCGGTCGCCGTGGAACTGGCCGGCGACAAGCTCAAGGCCGCGCTGAGCGGCAACCTGCTGGACATCTCCGCCACCGGCTGCAAGGTGCGCTTCGCCGGCGACGTGCATGAGCGCCTGCAACCCGGCCAGCTCTACGAGCGCTTCACCGCCCGCCTGCCGTTCGGCGCCATCACCGTGGAAGTGGAACTGCGCCACGTGCACTTCGACGAGAAGGTCAACACCAGCTTCGCCGGCCTGCGCTTCAACCGCCTGAGCGGCCTGGAGCAGCGCCACATCGAGCGCTTCGTCTACCAGCTGCAGCGCGAAGCGCGGCGCTTCGAGAAGGACGAGCTGTTCTAGCACCCGCCCTTCCCCGCCCTACCCCGGCCGGCTTTCCTCTTCCGCCTCGGGCACGCCGGCTGCCTCCGGCACCGCGGGCGCTGGCGCCGGGGTGGTCTTCATCTGTTCTTCCACCGTTTCGTCGGCCACCCGCGGGTCGAGCGCCGCCGACAGCGGCGAGCTGGCCAGGCTGTCGGCCATGGGCACGTGCTTCACCGGCGCCTCGTCGACACGGTGCAGACCGGTGACCTTCTCCGGGCGCACGCGCCAGATGACGATCAGCGCGCAGGTCGCGGCGAAGGCATAGAGCATGTTCGGGCCGAAGGCACGCATCAGCGCTCCGGTCGCCAGCGGGCCGACGCAGGCGCCGACGCCGAAGGTGACCAGCAGCATGGCAGTCAGCGATACCCGCCGCTCGCCCTCGACATGGTCGTTGGAGAAGGCCACCGCCAGCGGGTAGAGGGTGAACTGCACCAGGCAGACCATGAAGCCCATCGGCACCATGGCCTCCATCGGCAGCGACGGCAGCACCGCCAGCGGCAAGGCGAACACCAGCAGCAGGATGCCGGCGCTGCGGATCAGCAGCGCGCGGTCGTAGCGGTCCGACAGCCAGCCCAGCGGCCACTGCACCAGCAAGCCGGCGAAGATGCACACGCCCATGAACACGCCGATCTGCTCGACGCTCAGGCCCTGCTCGGTGGCGTACAGCGGCGCCAGGCCGTAGAAGGAACCGATCACCAGCCCGGAGACCAGCACCGTGGTCAGCGACTGCGGCACCCGCTGGATGAAGAAGCGCGGCTCCAGCGGAGCCGGGTGCAGGGGCGCGGGGTGGACCTTGTGGGTGATGGACACAGGGATCAGCGACAGGGCGAAGGCCAGCGCGATCATCATCGGCAGGTCCGGGCCCAGCCCCGGGTGCGCCACCAGGATCAGCTGGCCGGCCACCAGGCCCAGGTAGGAGGCCACCATGTAGCCGGCGAACACCGCGCCGCGCTGGCGCGCCTCGGCCTGCTCGTTGAGCCAGCTCTCGATGACCATGTACTGGCACATCATGCCCAGGCCGATGAGCGTGCGCAGCAGCAGCCAGATCGCCGGCCAGCTGGTCAGGCCGATGCCCAGCACCGCCGCCACCACCAGGCCGCCGCAGGCGACGTAGGCGCGGATGTGGCCGACGCGGGCGATCAGCCGGTGGCCGATCTTGCCGCCCAGCACCAGGCCCAGGTAATAGGCCGCCATCATGGCGCCGATCCACAGGCCGTCAACCTTCTCGGCGGCCAGGCGCAGGCCCAGGTAGGTACTCAGCAGGCCGGAGCCGGTGAGCAGGGTGAGGGTGGCGAAGTAAAGCGCACGGAAGGCAGTGAAAATCCGCATCGGACCTCCGGTCCAAGACGGGCGGCAGGACGCCGCCGTACTACACGAAGCACGCCCGCGCGAAGGCGGGCGTTCGCTACCAGCCTAGAGCCTGCCGCAAGGCGCGTCGAGCCCTTTGACGGGTACGCAAAGAAAGGCGTCGTCCACGGCAAAGCCGGCGGTCGGAACCCGCCGTGGCGGGCTCCGCTCGGCCTCAGGCCTGGGCGGCCAGCACCCGGCGTTCCCAGGGGGTGATTTCGTCGAAGAAGCTGGTCAGTTCCAGCTCCTTGCTGGCCACGTAGCCGTCGACGAATTCGGCGCCGAACATCCGCCGCGCCAGCTCGCTGCGCTTCAGGCGGCGCAAGGCGTCGTACATGGTGCAGGGCAGCAGCAGTTCGTCCGGCACCTCGAACTCGCCCTGGATGGCTGCGCTGGGCTCCAGCTCGTTGTCGATGCCGTGCAGGCCGGCGGCCAGGCTGGCGGCGATGGCCAGGTAGGGGTTGGCGTCGGCGCCCGCCAGACGGTTCTCCACCCGCCGCGCCACCGGCGGGCTGGCCGGGATGCGCAGGCCGGCGGCGCGGTTGTCGTGGGACCAGCAGGCGTTGTTCGGCGAGGCGTAGGGGTGGCACAGGCGCTGGAACGAGTTGACGTTGGGCGCGAACAGCAGGGTGAAGTCGGCCAGGCAGGCCTGCAGGCCGCCGATGAAATGCCGGAAGGCCGGCGTGGCCTCGCCCTCGGCGTCGCTGAAGATGTTGCGGCCCTCGCCGTCCACCACGCTCTGGTGGATGTGCATGGAGCTGCCCGGGGTGTGCGCCAGCGGCTTGGCCATGCACACGACGAGCAGGCCGTGCTTGAGCGCCACTTCCTTGAGCAGGTGCTTGAACAGGAAGGTCTGGTCGGCCAGCAGCACCGGGTCGCCGTGCAGGAAGTTGATCTCGAACTGGCTGGTGCCCATCTCGTGCATGAAGGTGTCGCGCTCCAGCCCCACCGCGGCCATGCAGCGGTAGACGTCCTCGAAGAACGGACGCAGGCCGTTGTTGGACGACACGCTGAACGCCGAATGGCCCATCTCGCGGCGGCCGTCCAGGCCCAGCGGCGGCTGGAACGGCTGTTGCGGGTCCGGGTTGGGGGCGAAGACGAAGAATTCCAGCTCGGTGGCCACCACCGGTTGCCAGCCATGTTCGGCATAGCGCGCCACCACCTGCTTGAGCAGGCCGCGGCTGGACAGGCCGGAGGGCTGGCCGTCCAGCTCCACCGCGTCGCAGATGGCCAGGGCGCGCGGGCTGTCGCTCCAGGGCAGGCGATGGACCTGGGTGGGCTCGGCGACCAGGGCCAGGTCGCCGTCGTCGCTGCCGTAGAAGCGCGCCGGCGGGTAGCCGCCCATGATGCACTGCAGCAGCACGCCGCGGGCCAGCTGCAGGCGCCGCCCGGAAAGGAAGCCCTCGCCGGTCATCACCTTGCCGCGCGGCACCCCGTTGAGGTCGGGGGTGACGCATTCGATCTCTTCGACTCCAGCCAGGCGCTCGGCGAGCGGGCTGCGTCCTTCGCTAGTCATGACTTCTTATCCTTGTAATACGGCCGCACACAAGCTGTGCGACCTGTACAAAATACGCACCGGTCGTTCGATATTTCAAGCAGGTGGATGAAGGGAATTTCCGTACGCCACCGTAGTGTGCCGACTGCGCCGAGGCGCTCTTCGTAGGATGGGTTGAGCTTGCGAAACCCATCGGGCCATGGTGATGGGTATCGCTTCGCTCAACCCATCCTACGGGGCTGCCCCGCCCGCTCCTACGGGGTACGCCACACACCGCGCCCATGAACGAAAACGCCGCCCCAGGGGGCGGCGCTTCGAACCTGGCGATCCGTCAGAACAGCTTGGTGAACAGCCAGTACAGCGAGCCGGACAGCACGATGGCCGCCGGCAGCGTCAGCACCCAGGCCATCAGCAGGTTGCGGATGGTGCGCATCTGCAGGCCCGAGCCGTTGGCCGCCATGGTCCCGGCCACGCCGGAGGACAGCACGTGGGTGGTGGACACCGGCAGGCCGTACATGTCCGCCGCGCCTATGGTGAGCATCGCCACCACCTCGGCCGAGGCGCCCTGGGCGTAGGTCAGGTGGCTCTTGCCGATCTTCTCGCCGACGGTCACCACGATGCGCTTCCAGCCGACCATGGTGCCCAGGCCGAGGGCGATGGCCACGGCGATCTTCACCCACAGCGGGATGAAGCGGGTGGCGTCGTCGATCTTGCCCTTGAAGGCCATCAGCCGCGCCTGGGTATCGGCGTCGAAGTCGCCGGCCTTGTCCTTGTCCAGCACGCGGATGGTCTCGGAAGCCAGGTACATGTCGTTGCGCACGTTGGCCATGGCCTCGGCGGGCACCTTGGCCAGGCTGCCGTAGCTCTTCACCTCGGCGCCGATGCTGCCGGTCAGCGCGGC
The DNA here is from genome assembly GCF_001586155.1 of Pseudomonas citronellolis. Lineage (NCBI taxonomy): Bacteria > Pseudomonadati > Pseudomonadota > Gammaproteobacteria > Pseudomonadales > Pseudomonadaceae > Pseudomonas > Pseudomonas citronellolis. The sequence continues at coordinate 1,719,579 of NZ_CP014158.1, read as the reverse complement.
CAGCGAGGGCACCACGGCCGGCTTCACTTCATGGGTGCGGATGTATTCCGAGAGCACCGGGCGCGGGTCGGCCGGCGCCGAGCCCTGGGCGCTGCGTTGCAGGCCCTGCTGGGTGGCCTCGGCGAGGACCACGAAGGCGGTGGTCTGGTCGGCCGGGATGGCGCGGTTCAGCGCGTAGGCCATGGGCACGGTGCCGATCAGGATCAGCATGATCAGGCCCATGCCCTTCTGCCCGTCGTTGGAGCCGTGGGCGAAGGACACCCCGGTGCAGGTCAGCACCAGCAGCCCGCGGATCCACCACGGCGGCGGCGCCTTGGCCTTGGGCGCCTTGTACAGCGCGCGGTTCTTCACCAACAGGCGCAGGGCCAGCAGCAACAGCGCCGAGCAGGCGAAGCCGATCAGCGGCGAGAGCAGCAGCGAGTAGCCGACCTTGGTCGCCTGCGCCCAGTCCACGCCGCTGGTGCCGTCGCGGCCGTGCATCAGCGCATTGGCCACGCCGACGCCGATGATCGAGCCGATCAGAGTGTGCGAGGACGACGCCGGCAGGCCCAGCCACCAGGTGCCGAGGTTCCACAGGATGGCGGCGATCAGCAGGGCGAAGACCATGGCGAAGCCGGCCGAGGAGCCGACCTGCAGGATCAGCTCCACCGGCAGCAGGGCGATGATGCCGAAGGCCACCGCGCCGCTGGAGAGCAGCACGCCGAGGAAGTTGAAGCAGCCGGACCAGACCACCGCGAAGTGCGGCGGCAGCGAATGGGTATAGATGACGGTGGCCACGGCGTTGGCGGTGTCGTGGAAGCCGTTGACGAACTCGAACCCCAGGGCGATCAGCAGGGCCACGCCGAGCAGCAGGAAAGGCGTCCAGGTGGTGACCGCGCTGGCCACCTCGTCGACGTCATGGACCAGGCTCCAGGCGGAGAACAGCAGGCCGACGGCCAGCAATGCATAGAACGCCAGGGCGGTGAGACGGCCGGGCTTGCTGTCCAGGTGCGGACGGCCTTCGAGAACGGCGGCGCCGTCCCTGGCCAGGGTTTCGCTAGTCATGCGGGAATCCGGTTGCGGGAGATGACCGCGCCAGCATGACGGGCAAGTGTGACAATTTATGTCTAGGAGGCCGAGAGCATCCCTGGCGTAGGGCGTATAACCGTTCGCGGTTATACGCCGCCTCACCCTCCTCATCGACCACGCCCTGGCCGCGCCGGTGTCAGCCGCGTGACAGTTCAGGCGTCGTTGCGCTTGCGGAAGGCCCAGCGCCAGGCCAGCAGGGTGAAGCTGGCCACCAGCATCACCAGCAGCCAGAAACCATGGGGGTTCTCCGCCAGGGGAATGCCGCCGACGTTCATGCCGAAGAAGCCGGCGACTATGTTGATCGGCAGCGCCAGCACCGTGACCACCGTCAGGGTGAACAGGGTGCGGTTGCTCTGCTCGTTGAGCTGCGCGGCGATCTCTTCCTGCAGCAGCTTGATGCGCTCGCCCAGGGAGGTGAGGTCGCTGATCACCAGGGAGAATTCCTCGGTGGCCTCGCGCAGGTCGCGCACGTCGGCCTCCTGCAGCCAGTCCGGCGGGCGGTTGAGCAGCCGCAGCAGCGAGCCCGGTTCCAGCGCCAGCAAGCGCTGCAGGCGCACCAGCACGCGGCGCATGGCGCCCAGGTCGGCGCGGTTGTCGGAGAGGTTCTGCGACAGCAGGCGGTCCTCGATGCGGTCCACGCCCACGGTGGTCTCGCGGACGATCTGGGTGAGGATGTCGCCCTGGTCGCGCAGCAGATGCACCAGCAGCTCCAGCGGCGAGCGGAAGCACTCGCCGTGCTTGACCGAGGAGCGCAGGCGGTCCACCGAGCGCAGCGGCTGCATGCGCGCGGTCACCAGCAGGCGGCGGCGCGCGCAGACCCACAGGGTGGCCACGTCCGAGGAGACGCTGCCGAAGTTGAACACCACGTCGTTGACCACCGCCAGCAGCGCCGCGTCGACGTGCTCGATGCGCGTGGAGCGCGAGCCCTCGCGCAGGGTCTCGAAGAAGGTTTCGGGCAGCTCCAGGTGGCTCTTCATCCAGCGCTCGCAGGCGGCGTGGGCGAGGTTCAGGTGCAGCCAGACGAAGTCTTCGCCCTCCCCCGGCGCCTCCAGCCAGCGCAGCGCGGCGCTGGAATCCAGTTCCTGGCCGCGCTGCCCGGGATGGAAGCGGAAGCCGTAGAGCAACCCGAACAGGTCGGAATCCCAGGGGGCCTGGGTGAAACGTTGGTTCATGCGCGCTCGCTGAATGTGGCATCGCCCTGGGCCGGGCCGGCGACCTTCCTGCTTAGCAGGCCGGCATGACGTTCCGGTGACAAGGCAATGACAGGTGCCTCAGCCGAACAGCCCGGCGAGGGTCCGCTCGCCCAGCGCCGGCCCCACGCTCATGCCCACGCCGGTGTGCATCAGCACCGCGCTGATGCCCGCCTCCACCTGCAGCACCGAGAACGGCGCCGGGCCGCGCGCGCCGTACACGCCCTGCCAGCGCTCGACCACCTCGACGCGCATGCCCAGGGTGTCCTCGGCCAGGTCGAGCAGCAGGCGGTCCACCGCTTCGGCGTTGAAGGGCGCGGCATCGCTGCCGTAGTCGTGGGAATCGCCGATGATCAGCTCGCCGTAGGGCGTAGGGCTGATCAGCAGGTGGATGCCGTGGCGCTCCAGCGCCGGCGTCTCGCGGCGGATCTGCTCATGGATCGCCTGGGCCTGCGGCAGATCGGCGAAGGCGCCGTAGTGCACGCAGCTCAGGCCGGTCAGCAGCGCGTGGCCCAGGCCCAGGTCGCGCTCGGGACGGGCGCGGAGCATCTGCAGGCGGCATACCTGCGGCTTCAGCGCGGCCAGTTGCTCGGCCAGCAGGGTCTGGTAGTCGTGGCCGGAGCAGACCAGGATCTGCCCGGCGCGGAACTGGCCGGCAGTGGTGCGCAGCAGGCCCGGCTCGATGTCGCGCACCAGGGTGGAGAAGTGGAATTCCACCTTCAGCTCGCGGCGCAGCCAGTCGATCAACGCCGGCAGCGCCTCGCGGGAATACAGCTGCTGGTCGTCGAGGCTGTGCAGGGCCGCGCGGTGCTTGCTGAAAGCGCCGTCGTAGAGCGCATCCAGAGCCTTGCCGCGGAGCAGTTCGGCGCGGTAGCCGTGTTCCCTGGCGCGGCCGGCGCAGAAGGCTTCCAGCAGGTCTTCCTCGGCCTCGCTGCGGGCGAACAGCAGCGAGCCGTTGCTGCGGATGGCGAAGCCGGCGCGCTCGGCCCATTCGGCCCACAGCGGGCGGCTGGCGCGGGCCAGGTCGAGCATGACGCCCGGCGGCTGGCCGCCGACCAGGGCCTGGCCGAAGTTGCGGATGGAGGCGCCGAGCGGCGTGGCGCTGCGTTCGAAGACGCGCACGCGCAGGCCGCGGCGGGCGGCGGCATAGGCGTGGGACAGGCCGAGGATGCCGGCGCCGATGATGGCGATGTCGGTGTTTTGTTGGGTCATGGGTGGATTCCTGGGATCGAAGAGCCCCTCTCCCCAACCCTCTCCCTGAAGGGAGAGGGGGCTGTTCGGTGCGTGGATCGGCATCGGAGCCCGCCTGGAACCTCAGGATGAACTCGGTGATGGCAACCAGTGCAGAGGAGGGTTCCCTCTCCCTTCAGGGCGGGGCGCGCAGTCGAGGGCTAGGGAGAGGGTGCTCTGCTCTGCTTCGCGCTTACTGCTGCGCCACCTTCTCCGACTTGCCGTCATAGCGCTTGCGCCATTCGGCCAGGATGGCGTCGCGGTTCTTCGAGGCCCAGGCGAAGTCGTTCTTGATCAGGCGCTGCTCGTAGTCCGCCGGCAGTTCGGTCTGCGGCTTGGCGATGCCCGGCTGGGCGAGCACGGCGAAGTTCTCCTTGTACAGCTCCATGGCCGCGGGGCTTGCGGAGAAGTCGGCGAGTTTCTTCGCCGCATCCAGGTGCTGGGTGCCTTTGACGATGCCGGTGGCTTCGATTTCCCAGCCCAGGCCTTCCTTGGGCAGCACTATGTCCAGCGGCGCGCCCTGGCGCTTGAGCTGCACGGCCGGGTACTCGAAGGAGATGCCGATCGGGAACTCGCCGGCGGCGGCCAGCTTGCACGGCTTGGAGCCGGAGTGGACGTACTGGCCGATGTTCTCGTGCAGGGCGTCCATGTAGGCCCAGCCCTGTTTCTCGCCGAAGGTCTGCAGCCAGGCGGAGACGTCGAGGAAGCCGGTGCCGGAGGACGCCGGGTTGGGCATGACGATCTTGCCCTTGTACTCAGGCTTGGTCAGGTCCTGCCAGCTGATGGGCTTCGACAGGCCCTGCTTCTCGGCTTCCACGCTGTTGAAACAGATGGTCGCGGCCCACACGTCCATGCCCACCCAGGCCGGCGGGTTGGCCGGGTCGCGATAGTTCTTGCCGATGGCGGCCAGGTCCTGGGGCGCGTACTTCTCCAGCATGTTCTGCGCATCGAGAATGGCCAGGCTGGAGGCGGCCAGGCCCCAGACCACGTCGGCCTGCGGGCGGTCCTTCTCGGCCAGCAGCTTGGCGGTGACGATGCCGGTGGAGTCACGCACCCACTTGATCTCGATGTCCGGGTTCTGCTTCTCGAAGGCTTCCTTGTAGGCCTTCAGCTGTTCCGGCTCCAGGGCGGTGTAGACGGTCAGTTCGGTGGCGGCGCTGGCGTGCAGGCTGAAACCGGCGAGCACGGCGGCGGCGAGGGCGAGGCGTTTGAACATGGTGCGCTCCTTCTGTTTATTGGGCCCCCGCGTTCGCGGGGGTGACGGTCAGGTGCAACGTGGGTCGAGGGGAATCAGTGGCCGCTCCGGCGCCAGGCCTGGGACCGGCGCAGCAGGCCGCGCGAGGCCAGGGCCAGGACGAGCGAGGCGGCCGCCGAGGTGAGCAGGATCAGCGTGGACATGGCGGCGGCGCCGCCGACGTTGCCGGCGTCGTCCATGTTCAGCACGGCGACGGCGGCGAGGATGCTGTCCGGGCTGTAGAGGAAGATCGCCGCCGACACCGTGGTCATCGCCGAGACGAACAGGTAGCGGACGATGTCCAGCAGCGCCGGCAGGCAGATCGGCAGGGTCACCTTCAGGTAGTGGCGCCACAGCGGCATCTTCAGCGACAGCGCGGCGGCCTCGAACTCGCCGTCGAGCTGGCGCAGCGCGGTGGTGGCGGTCATCTGCGCAGTGGTCAGGTAGTGCGCGATGGTGCACACCACCAGCAGGGTCATGCTGCCGTAGAGCACGTGCAGCGGGTTGCCCGGCAGGTTGAAGAAGAACACGTAGCCCAGGCCCAGGACCAAGCCCGGCACCGCCATGGGCACAAAGCAGAACATGCGCAGCAGCTGGTTCAGCCAGGCCTGCTCGCGGGTCTTCTCGATCAGGTAGGCGCCGGTGAAGATCAGCGCACTGCCGAACAGCGCGGTGCAGCAGGCCAGGGTCAGGCTGTTGCGGTAGGCCAGCCAGCCGCCGCCGGCGGTTTCCTCGAAGGCGTAGTGGCGCAGCGACAACGACAGGTTGTACGGCCAGAACTTCACCAGCGAGGAATACACGGCCATGCCCAGCACGCCGAGGATCACCGCGCTGACCAGCAGCACCAGCGCCAGGTAGGCGCCATCGCGGTGGCGCGAGGGCTTGGGCTGGTAGACCTGGGCGCGGCCGCTCATGGAGTCGCCCTGGCGGCGGCGCAGCCAGGCGTCCACCGCGAAGCTCAACAGCGCCGGCAGCAGCAGGAGCATGCCGATCTGCGCGCCGCGGCCGAACTGCTGCTGGCCGACCACTGCCTTGTAGGCTTCCAGCGCCAGCACCTGGTAGTCGCCGCCGACCACCACGGGCACGCCGAAGTCGGTGATGGTCAGGGTGAACACCAGGCAGAAGGCGGCGAACACGCCCTGCCGCGAGGCCGGCCAGGTGATGCTGCGGAACGCCTTCCAGGGGCTGGCGCCCATGCTGGAGGCGGCGTCGAACAGCCGCGCGTCGGCCAGCGACAGCGCCGAAAGCAGGATCATCAGCGCGTGGGGGAAGGTGTAGATGGCCTCGCCCAGGACGATGCCCCAGAAGCCGTAGATGTTGTCCGGCACCCAACTGCGCAGCAGGCCCTGGTTGCCGAACAGGTAGATCAGCGCGATGCCCGGCAGCATCGATGGCGCCAGCAGCGGCAGCAGGGAAATGCCGCGCCACAGGCCCTTGGCCGGGATCAGCGTGCGCTGCAGGGCGTAGGCGAAGCCATAGGCCAGCGGCACCACGATGGCCGCCACGCTCAGCGAGACCTTCAGGCTATTGCCCAGCAGCCAGTGGAAGTTGGCGCTGGCCAGCAGCTCGGCCATGGCCGCCAGGCCACCGCCCTGCCCTTCGGCGCCGCTGAAGCCGCGCCAGAAGATGGCCAGCAGCGGCAGCAGCACGGCCAGGGCCAGCAGGACGAGCAGCAACAGCTTTCCACCAAGGATGAACAGGCGGTCGCCGAGGTCGCCGCGCAACTTGCCGGCGGCCAGGGCCGGGTCGAGTTTCACTGCGGCATCCATCTCAGGCGAACACCTGCAGGCTCTGCGGCGGCAGCGAGACCCAGATGTCCGCGCTGCCCAGGCGCGGCATCTGCTCCGGGGCCAGCTCGGCCAGCAGCGCGTGGCCGGGCAGCTCGTGCAGTTCGAAGCTCATGCGGCAGCGGTTGCCGAGGAAGGTGATCTCGCGGACCTGGGCGCGGAACAGGTTCTCCTGGTGCACCACCGGGTTGATGCCGATCGCCTCCGGGCGGCAGAACAGCCGGCCGCGCGTGGCGTTGGCGCGCTCGCCATGCAGGCGCAGACTCAGGCCGCCGACCCGCGCCAGGCCGTCGGCTCCGCGCTCGAAGGGCAGCCAGTTGCCCTGGCCGACGAACTCGGCGACGAAGGGCGTGGCCGGGGCGCTGTAGATGTCCTGGGCGCTGCCGTACTGCTCGACCTTGCCGTGGTTCATCACGGCGATGCGGTCGGCCATCAGCATGGCCTCGTCCTGGTTGTGGGTGACCATCAGGGTGGTGATGCCCAGGCTCTTCTGCAGCTGGCGCAGCTCGCCGCACAGGTGCTCGCGCACCCGGGCGTCCAGCGCCGACATGGGCTCGTCGAGCAGCAGCAGCGACGGCGCCGGGGCCAGCGCGCGGGCCATGGCCACGCGCTGCTGCTGGCCGCCGGAGAGCTGGCCGGGGTACTTCTTCTCGCTGCCGGCCAGGCCGACCAGTTCGAGCATCTCGCCCACCCGCTGGCGCGCTTCCTCGCGGCTGGCGCCGGTCAGGCCGTAGGCGACGTTCTGCTCGACGCTGAGATTGGGGAACAGCGCGTAGGACTGGAACAGGATGCCGTAGTCGCGGGCCTGGGGCGGCAGGCGCGAGACGTCGCGCTCGCCGATATGGATGATGCCGCCGTCCTGGCGCTCCAGCCCGGCGATGCAGCGCAGCAGCGTGGTCTTGCCGCAGCCGGAGGGGCCGAGCAGGCAGACCAGCTCGCCGCCCTCGATATCCAGCGAAACGCCGTCGAGGGCGGCGAAGTGGCCGAAGCGCTTGTGCATGTCGCGCACCCGCAGCGGGGTGCCGGTGGGGAGGGAATCGTGCATGGCGGAACCTCTTGCAGCTGGCCCGCGGCGACAGACCGCGGGGCTCGATGGAGGGCCATGCTAGGGAAGGAATGCGAAGGCTCTGTTGCGATGGGTGCAACTGCGCCGATAGAGGTATAGGCAGATTTGCGATGGCGAAAGGCTTTTTACAGGAGCGGGCCCTGCCCGCGATTTCGCGCGCAGGGCGCGCTCCTACAGGGGAATGGCGCGGGTGGCGCGGCGTAGGAGGATCTCATCCGCGAATCGCGCCGGAACGTCCGGCTATCGCGGACAAGGTCCGCGAAAAACCCTAGGCAATTGCAGCTATGGGGCGGGCGCGGTTTCCCGTGCCAGGGCCAGGAAGGCGCTGGTCAGGCGCGCCTGGCGGCGTTCCTTCAGGCAGAACAGGTATTCGTCGATCAGCGGCGCGCCCTGCAGCTCCAGCACGCGCAGTTCGGGGTTATCCGGCACTTCCTGGCGCGAAATGATGCTCACCCCGAGGTTGCGGATCACCGCCTCGCGGATCGACTCGCGGCTGCCGATCTCCAGCATCGAGGCCGGCGTCACCGCGGACTCGCGCAGCAGCTTCTCGGTCAGCTCGCGGGTGGTCGAGCCGGCCTCGCGCATCAGCAGGCAATGGTTGCGCAGCTCGCCCAGGGCCACCGAGCGCTGCGCCGCCAGCGGGTGGCTGCGGTGCACCGCCAGCACCAGCGGGTCGCGGCCGAGCACCAGGTGGATCAGCCGCGCGTCCTCCACCGGCTGCGACGAGGCCGCCAGGTCGACCCGGCATTCGTAGAGGGCCTCCAGCACCTGCTGCGAGTTGCCGATCTCCACCGACACCTCGATCTGCGGGTAGCGTTCGCGGAAGGCCTTGATCAGCCCCAGCACGTAGTAGGGCGAGGTGGCGCCGATGCGCAGGCTGCCCTGCATCTGCCCGCAGTTGCGCAGGAAGAACTCGATATCCGACTCCTGCTGCAGCAGCGCCTGGACCATGGGCAGCAGGCGCGCGCCTTCGTCGGTGAGTGTCAGGCGGCGGCCGCCGCGGTAGAACAGCTCCACGGCGTACTGGCCTTCCAGGCTGCGGATCTGCGTGGTCACCGTCGGCTGGCTGAGGCCGAGCTTCTTCGCCGCCTGGGTGATGCTGCCCAGGCGGGCCACCATATAGAAGGCCTTGAGTTCGGCGCTCAGCATCGCTCGGACCGCTCCGGGAAATGGCTCATCGCTTCTCCGTCATCGCCAGACGCCTGGATTCGACTATCGGGTATCGGCGCCAGGCGCAGTGGCAAGAAACCGGGGGCAATGAGGAAACGGCGGGAAGGATGGCGTCCCCAACTGGATTCGAACCAGTATCTAGCCCTTAGGAGGGGCTTATTCTATCCCTTGAACTATGGGGACACGCCTGGGCCCGCGGCGGCTGCCGGGACCGGGTGGGCATGTTAACCAGCGTCGACGCATTTGTCATGCCGCGGCGCGGATTTCGCACCTGCCGAGAAGGCCCGCCTGAACGAACAGCGGCCTCAGCCTGGCGTTGCCGCTGCGCTGAGCCCGGCATCCTCCAGCAGGGCCAGCAAGCTGCGCACGCTGGTCTCCAGGCTGGCGGAGTTGTCCAGCACCCGCAGCGGCGGCGCCAGGCCCTCGGCGAAGGCGGCATTGCGCGCCAGGCGCGCCTCGATCTCCGCCAGGGTTTCCCGGCCGCGGGCGACCAGGCGCTGGCGCAACACCTCGGGGGCGACCTGCAGGAGCACCGCGAGCAGGCCGGGATAGCGCCGCCGCGCTTCCTCCAGGTAGCCGCGCGAGCCGTTGACCAGCACGACGCGCCCCTGGGCCAGCCAGTGGTCGATCTGCCGCGGGATGCCGTAGCACAGGCCATTGGCCCGCCAGCTCATGGCGAAGGCGCCCTCGCGCTCCAGGCGCTCGAAGGCCTCGGGGGTCACCGCTTCGGCGTCCTCGCCGCGGGCCTCGGCGGAACGGGTGATCACCCGCCGCACGACCTGCCCGCCCCGCTCGGCCAGCGGCGCCGCCGCGGCCTGGAGCAGGCTGTCCTTGCCCGAGCCCGAAGGCCCCATCAGATAGATCAACTTGCCGCTCATGCTCATCTCTGCACCGCGCCTCCCGGGGCGCGGACGCCGCGTATGATACCCGCCCGCCGGCGCCGCGGAAGCGGGAAAATGGCCGGCCCGGCGCTGCATGGCGAGCCAGGTTGCGACATCATCCGCGCCCCTCGTGAACCATTGCCCGTGCGGGTGGTCGGATGATGGCGCAATGGCGGCCGGGACCTGGGACTTGAGCTAATCTGAGCGAATGGAGCCCATGGGCCGCGCCACCCATCGAAAGAAAGATATGCAGATAGCCTCGCATTTCGGACGATTGGTGCTGGCATTTAGCCTTCATACGACGCAAAATACGTCGCAGAATTGACGTCAAGTAATTGGTCGGCCACCTGATTACTGCCCTTGCGCTGAACGGCCAACGGATTTCGCTGTCATAGGGACTCGAACACAGACCCCCTGGCACCGTTTCCCTGACTTACAGGTTTAATGTATGCGCCCATTGAAACAGGCAACCCCAAGCTACTCCAGTCGCACCGCCGACAAGTTCGTCGTCCGTCTGCCCGAAGGCATGCGCGAGCGTATCGCCGAGGTCGCCCGCAATCACCATCGCAGCATGAACTCGGAAATCATCGCCCGCCTGGAGCAGAGCCTGCTGCAAGAGGGCGCCCTGCAGGACAATCTCGGCATCCGCCTGGACAGCCCCGAGCTGAGCCTGCACGAGCGTGAGCTGCTGCAGCGCTTCCGCCAGCTGACCCACCGCCAGCAGAATGCCCTGATCGCCCTGATCGCCCACGATGCGGAAATGGCCAGCAACGCCTGAGCCCAGCTGCACCGAAGCGCTGTTCGCTTAAACGGAAATGCCGTTTCTCCCATGGGGGAAACGGCATTTTTCATTTCCGCGCCCCATGCCCCGTCCGGCGTGGCCGGTGAATCCGATCGCGGACAAGGTCCGCTCCTACGCCCGTGCCTCCCTGAACCTTAAGCTTGCGCCGAGGTGCTCTTCGTAGGATGGGTTGAGCTTGCGAAACCCATCGAACCCTGATGATGGGTATCGCTTCGCTCAACGCCATCCTACGAAAAGCCGTGCTTCCGGGACATGCGACACGGATGGCGCGAGAGCCCCGATGCCTGCCCGCAAAAAAAACCTCCCCCGAAAACGCAAAAACCGCCCGAAGGCGGTTTCCCGTGGCCACTGCGGGCCTACATCAGGAACAGCGTGGCCAGGCCCAGGAAGATGAAGAACCCGCCGCTGTCGGTCATGGCGGTGATCATCACGCTGGATCCCATCGCCGGGTCGCGCCCCAGGCGCAGCAGCGTCATCGGAATCAGCACCCCCGCCAGCGCCGCCAGCAGCAGGTTGAGGGTCATGGCCGCGGTCATCACCACACCCAGCTCCCAGTTGCCGTACAGGTAGAAGGCCACCACGCCTATCACCCCGCCCCACACCAGGCCGTTGACCAGCGCCACGCCCAGCTCCTTGCGCAGCAGGCGCGTGGCGTTGCTGGTCTGGATCTGGTCCAGGGCGATGGCGCGGACGATCATGGTGATGGTCTGGTTGCCCGAGTTGCCGCCGATGCCGGCGACGATGGGCATCAGCGCGGCCAGCGCCACCAGCTTCTCGATGGAGCCTTCGAACAGGCCGATCACCCGCGAGGCGACGAAGGCGGTGATCAGGTTGGTGGCCAGCCAGGTCCAGCGGTTGCGCACCGACTTCCACACCGAGGCGAAGATGTCTTCCTCCTCGCGCAGACCGGCCATGTTCAGCACTTCGGTCTCGCTCTCCTCGCGGATGAGGTCGACCATCTCGTCGATGGTCAGGCGGCCGATCAGCTTGCCGTTCTTGTCCACCACCGGGGCGGAGATCAGGTCGTAGCGCTCGAACGCCTGGGCGGCGTCGTAGCCGTCCTCGTCGGGCTGGAAGGTCACCGGGTCGGTGGCCATGACCTCGGCCACCTGCTTGTCCGGGTCGTTGACCAGCAGGCGCTTGATCGGCAGCACGCCCTTGAGCAGGCCGTCGTAGTCGACCACGAACAGCTTGTCGGTATGCCCCGGCAACTCCTTCAGGCGGCGCAGGTAGCGCAGCACCACTTCCAGGCTGACGTCGTCGCGGATGGTGACCATCTCGAAGTCCATCAGCGCGCCGACTTCGTCTTCCTCGTAGGACAACGCCGAGCGCACGCGCTCGCGCTGCTGCGCATCGAGGGTTTCCATCAGCTCGTGGACGACGTCGCGCGGCAGTTCCGGCGCCAGGTCGGCGAGTTCGTCGGCGTCCATCTCCTTGGCCGCGGCGAGGATCTCGTGATCGTCCATGTCGGCGATCAGCGTCTCGCGGACGGCGTCGGATACTTCCAGGAGGATGTCGCCGTCGCGCTCGGCCTTGACCAGCTGCCAGACCGTCAGGCGGTCGCCCAGCGGCAGCGATTCGAGGATGTGGGCGATGTCGGCGGGGTGCAGGTCATCGAGCTTGCGCTGCAGCTCGGCGAGGTTCTGCCGGTGTACCAGGTTCTCGACGAGGTCCTGGTGCTGGCCCTCCTGGCGGTGCGCCAGGTCTTCGACCAGCTTGTGCTTGTTCAGCAGCTCGACCACCTGGTTCAGGCGGTCCTGCAGGCTTTCCTGCGGCTTCTTGGCTTCTACTTCGGTCATAGCACGCTCCACCCCCAGCGGCGGAGCGCGCACGGGGGCTTAAAACATCAGGTCGTGTTGAGGCAATCGGGGTTCTGGGTAACTACTGGGTAAGTCCATGGTGGTGTGCCCACGCGCCCATATCGGGCAGATAGGAGAAATGATAACACTCCGGAGTCTGTTCAGCGTTACAAAATAGCGGCTAGAACAATCGCTTGCGGCACAAAGTTGAGGGTTACTTCACTGGCTATCACAGACGCCGGAAAAACCTGTCGAGACACCCGGAAATTTCGCGGAGGCCAGGCGGGATAGGCTGCATGCAACCCTGTCACGGAGGATCGGAGATGCGCCTGTCGCCCCTGCACTGCCTGCTGCTCCCGCTGCTCGCCCTCATGCCAATGGACCGCCCCGCCGCCACGCCGTTCCGCTGCGAGACCACCGATGGCCATGTCAGCTTCCACCAGCATGGCTGCCCGCCGGGCCAGGCGCAAAGCCGGCAGCGCGCGCACAACCCGACGCCGGGCAGCGGCAGGCCGGTGCCCCTCGCCCGCCCCTCCCAGGAGAGCCGGCGCGTGCCATCCGACACGCCGCTGGTGGTGGTCGGCGAGCGCCAGGATGGCTGCGGCAACCGCCTCGACGAGCGCGAAAGACGTACCGCGATCCTGCAGAAACGCATCCGCACCGGCATGACCCGCGCGGACGTGGAAAGCGCCTTCGGCCGCCCGGACCGGATCAGCCAGTTGGATGACCGGCAGCGCTACCACTACGACGCCAGGCCCGGCCAGGGCCTGCGCACGGTGACCTTCGACGAGTTCGGCTGCGTGCAGGGCAAGGCCACACGCAAGCGGCGCTGAGCCTGGCCGGGCCGCCACGGAAAAATGCGGACAAAGAAAAAGGGCCTGCATTGCTGCAGGCCCTTTCGGTAGATGGCGCACTCAGGAGGATTCGAACCTCCGACCGCTCGGTTCGTAGCCGAGTACTCTATCCAGCTGAGCTATGAGTGCGCTGGTTGGTGCAGTTTAGCCAGGTTCACCAACTGGTGCAGCTTCTCGGGCCGAGGCCTTTCGTCGCTGCTGGCGTCCGCTTTCGCGTACCGCCTGTGTAGTGGCGCACTCAGGAGGATTCGAACCTCCGACCGCTCGGTTCGTAGCCGAGTACTCTATCCAGCTGAGCTATGAGTGCGCTGATGGGGCGCAAATTCTAGTCCGAACATTCAGACGTGTCAAACAGATTTTTCAATCTTTTCAGTAGCTTAGCTACCTGACCCGTCATTCGCAGCAGAACGTGCAAATGGCGGAGAGGGGGGGATTCGAACCCCCGACACCCTTTTGAGGTGTACTCCCTTAGCAGGGGAGCGCCTTCGGCCACTCGGCCACCTCTCCGCAACACGGGGCGCATGATATCCATGTTTTCCCCGTTTGCAAAGAATTTTTTATAGAAAAATTAATGGTTTGGTTCTTGGTCTTTCTCTTTCTGGATGCGCTGGTAGATCTCTTCGCGGTGAACAGCGACTTCCTTCGGCGCGTTCACGCCAATGCGCACCTGATTTCCCTTGACGCCCAGCACAGTCACAGTGACGTCATCACCAACCATCAGGGTCTCTCCGACCCGGCGAGTCAGAATCAGCATTCCTTTCTCCTTTCGTGTTTCGGATAAGCAGTCTGCAAAAAAAGAAATGGCGGCAGAGCCACTGAATATCAAGTGTGTGCTCCTTCACCCAAGTATTGACCAGTCCGCGCGGAATGAAAGTTCCGGCGGCCCGGTCAAAAACGACAAAAGGCGCGGGATGAGCCGCGCCTTTTGCATGATGCCCTCTTACTCGCCCTGGCGGGCCGGGGCATCCAGCTCGAAGGCAGTGTGCAAGGCGCGCACCGCGAGCTCCAGGTATTTTTCCTCGATGACCACGGACACCTTGATTTCCGAGGTGGAGATCATCTGGATGTTGATGCTCTCCTTGGCCAGCGCCTCGAACATGCGGCTGGCAACGCCGGCGTGGGAACGCATGCCGACGCCGACGATGGAGACCTTGGCGATGTTGGTGTCGCCGGTGGCTTCGCGCGCGCCGATGTTGGCGGCGGTCTGCTTGAGGATTTCCAGGGCGGCCAGGTAGTCGTTGCGGTGCACGGTGAAGGTGAAGTCGGTGGTGTTATCGTGCGAGACGTTCTGCACGATCATGTCGACTTCGATGTTCGCGGCACTGATCGGCCCGAGGATCTTGAAGGCCACCCCGGGGGTATCCGGTACGCCACGGATGGTCAGCTTGGCTTCGTCGCGGTTGAAGGCGATGCCGGAGATGATCGGCTGTTCCATGGATTCCTCTTCATCAAGGGTAATGAGGGTGCCCGGACCCTCCTGGAAGCTGTGCAGCACGCGCAGCGGAACATTGTACTTGCCGGCGAACTCCACCGAGCGGATCTGCAGCACCTTGGAGCCGAGGCTGGCCATTTCCAGCATTTCCTCGAAGGTGATCTTGTCCAGTCGGCGGGCCTGCGGCACTACGCGTGGGTCGGTGGTGTAGACGCCATCGACATCGGTATAGATCTGGCACTCGTCGGCCTTCAGCGCCGCGGCCAGGGCCACGCCGGTGGTGTCGGAGCCGCCGCGGCCGAGGGTGGTGATGCTGCCGTGCTCGTCCACGCCCTGGAAGCCGGCGACCACGACCACGCGGCCGGCCTTGAGGTCGGCGCGGATGTTGGCGTCGTCGATGCTCAGGATACGCGCCTTGGTGTGCGCGCTGTCGGTCAGGATGCGCACCTGGTTGCCGGTGTAGGAAACCGCCGGCACGCCGCGCTTGATCAGGGCCATGCTCAGCAGGGCGATGGTCACCTGCTCGCCGGTGGAGACCATGACGTCCAGTTCGCGCGGAACCGGTTGGTCCATGATCTGCTTGGCCAGGCCGATCAGGCGGTTGGTCTCGCCGCTCATGGCGGAAACCACCACCACGATATCGTCACCCGCCTCGCGGAATTTCTTCACCTTCTCGGCTACCTGCTCGATACGCTCGACGGTGCCGACGGAGGTCCCTCCAAACTTCTGTACGATCAAAGCCATTTCAAAAGCCGCCTGATTCCTGAAGGGCGCCCATTAGACAGACATCGCTGCCCCTTGCCAAGGCCCGCCGGGCGCGCCGCGGGCCTGGCCTTGCCGGTGCTTACCGGCCCTGTTCGACGAAGGCCTTGGCCAGGGCCAGGGCCTCGTCCAGCTTGCCGGCGTCGGTGCCGCCGCCCTGGGCCATGTCCGGGCGACCGCCGCCCTTGCCGCCCACGGCTGCCGCGGCCTGCTTCATCAGGTCGCCGGCCTTGAGTTTGGCGGCCAGGTCCTGGGTCACCCCGGCGACCAGCACCACTTTCTCCTCAAACACGCCGCCGAGCAGGATCACGCCGCTGCCCAGCTTGTTCTTCAACTGGTCGACCAGCGCCAGCAGCGCCTTGCCGTCCAGGCCGTCGAGACGCGCGGCCAGCACTTTCACGCCCGCCACGTCCACGGCCGAGCCGGCCAGGTCGTCGCCGGCGGCGCTGGCGGCCTTGGCCTTGAGCTGCTCCAGTTCCTTCTCCAACTGGCGGTTGCGCTCCAGCAGGCCGGCGAGCTTGTCCAGCAGGTTGTCGCGGCTGCCCTTGACCAGGCCGGCCGCTTCCTTGAGCTGCTCTTCGGCGCCATTGAGGTAGGCCAGCGCAGCCGCGCCGGTCACCGCCTCGATGCGGCGCACGCCGGCGGCCACGCCGCCTTCGCTGGTGATCTTGAACAGGCCGATGTCGCCGGTGCGGCCGACGTGGGTGCCGCCGCACAGTTCGACGGAGAAGCCGCCGCCCATGGTCAGCACGCGCACCTGGTCGCCGTACTTCTCGCCGAACAGCGCCATGGCGCCCTTGGCCTTGGCGGTGTCGATGTCGGTCTCTTCGGTTTCCACGACGCTGTTGGCGCGGATCTCGCGGTTGACGATGTCCTCCAGCTGCTTCAGTTGCTCGGGCTTGATGGCCTCGAAGTGGCTGAAGTCGAAGCGCAGGCGCTGGCTGTCCACCAGCGAGCCCTTCTGCTGCACGTGGTCGCCCAGCACCTGGCGCAGCGCGGCGTGCAGCAGGTGGGTGGCGGAGTGGTTCAGCGCGGTGGCCTGGCGCACGCTGGCATCGACCTCGGCCTTGACCGCGGCGCCGACGCTCAGGCTGCCCTGGGCGACGATGCCGTGGTGCAGGTGGGCGCCGCCGGCCTTGGTGGTGTCGCGCACGTCGAAACGCACGCCGGCGCCGGAGAGGGTGCCGCAGTCGCCGACCTGGCCGCCGGATTCGGCGTAGAACGGCGTCTGGTCGAGGACGACCACGCCCTCCTCGCCTTCATTGAGCTTCTCGACGGCCTTGCCGTCCTTGAACAGCGCGATGATCTGGCCGGCGCCGGACACGCCCTGGTAGCCCAGGAAGCGGGTGTCGCCATCGACCTTGACCAGGGCGTTGTAGTCCATGCCGAAGGCGCTGGCGGAGCGGGCACGCTCGCGCTGGGCCTCCATCTCGCGCTCGAAGCCTTCCTCGTCGAGGGTCAGGCTGCGCTCGCGGGCGATGTCGTTGGTCAGGTCCACCGGGAAGCCGTAGGTGTCGTACAGCTTGAACACCACGTTGCCGGGGATGACGCTGCCTTTCAGCTCGTTCAGGTCCTGTTCGAGGATCTTCAGGCCCTGCTCCAGGGTCTTGGCGAACTGCTCTTCCTCGGTCTTGAGCACGCGCTCGATGTGCGCCTGCTGCTGCTTCAGCTCGGGGAAGGCCTCGCCCATCTCGGCCACCAGGGCGGCGACGATCTTGTGGAAGAAGCTGCCCTTGGCGCCCAGCTTGTTGCCGTGGCGGCAGGCGCGGCGGATGATGCGGCGCAGCACGTAGCCGCGGCCCTCGTTGGACGGCAGCACGCCGTCGGCGATGAGGAAGCTGCAGGAACGGATGTGGTCGGCCACCACCTTCAGCGACGGCGCGTCGTCGTTGGCGCAGCCGATGGCTTCGGCGGAGGCTTTGAGCAGGCTCTGGAACAGGTCGATCTCGTAGTTCGAGTGGACGTGCTGCAGCACGGCGCTGATGCGCTCCAGCCCCATGCCGGTGTCCACGCTCGGCGCCGGCAGCGGGTGCATGACGCCGTCCGCGGTGCGGTTGAACTGCATGAACACGTTGTTCCAGATTTCGATGTAGCGGTCGCCGTCCTCTTCCGGGGAGCCGGGCGGGCCGCCCCAGATGTCGGCGCCGTGGTCGTAGAAGATCTCGGTGCAGGGGCCGCAGGGGCCGGTGTCGCCCATCGCCCAGAAGTTGTCGGAGGCGTAGGGGGCGCCCTTGTTGTCGCCGATGCGCACCATGCGCTCGGCGGGCACGCCGACTTCCTGGGTCCAGATGTCGTAGGCCTCGTCATCGCTGGCGTAGACGGTGACCCAGAGCTTGTCCTTGGGCAGGTTCAGCCACTTGTCCGAGGTGAGGAATTCCCAGGCGTAGTGGATGGCGTCGCGCTTGAAGTAGTCGCCGAAGCTGAAGTTGCCCAGCATTTCGAAGAAGGTGTGGTGGCGCGCGGTGTAGCCGACGTTTTCCAGGTCGTTGTGCTTGCCGCCGGCGCGGACGCACTTCTGGCTGGTGGTGGCGCGGGTGTAGGCGCGCTTTTCCAGGCCGAGGAAGCAGTCCTTGAACTGGTTCATGCCGGCGTTGGTGAACAGCAGGGTCGGGTCGTTCGCCGGAATCAGCGAACTGGACGCTACGCGGGTGTGCCCCTTCTCTTCGAAGAAGCGGAGGAAGGCTTCACGGATTTCAGCGCTTTTCATAGGTTCTTCCACGGAAAAATGCGGCCACGAATCGCCGGCAAAGGGCCGCATTATATCGGCCCTGCGCACCGGGTACAGTGTGTTTCTACGATAGATGGCAGCTATTGCGCCTCTATCCTAGTCAGTCGCGACGAAAGGCGGCGAAAGCCTCGACGATACGGGGAATGTCCGCGGTTTTCACGTCCAGGTGGGTAACCAGGCGCAGGCGCGGGGCGGCGCTGACGCGGATGCCGCGCCCGCCGAGGAAGTCGCGCAGGGCCGCGGCACGCTCGCCGAGGTCGACGTAGACCATGTTGGTCTGCACCGGCTCGACGGCGTAGCCCAGGTCCGCCAGGCCGCGGCCGAGGGTTTCGGCGTTGGCGTGGTCCTCGGCCAGGCGCTGCACCTGGTGGTCCAGGGCATACAGCCCGGCCGCCGCGAGCCCGCCGGCCTGGCGCATGCCGCCGCCGACCATCTTGCGCAGGCGCCGGGCCTTGCCGATCAGCCCGGCGCTGCCGCACAGCACCGAGCCCACCGGCGCGCCCAGGCCCTTGGACAGGCACACCGAGACGGAATCGAAGTGGCGGGTGATCTCGCCGGCGTCCACGCCCAGCCTGACCGCCGCGTTGTACAGGCGCGCGCCGTCCAGGTGCAGGGCCAGGCCACGGCGGCACGTCAGCTCGCGGGCGGCAGCCAGGTAGGCCAGCGGCAGGACCTTGCCCTGCATGGTGTTTTCCAGCGCCAGCAGGCGGGTGCGGGCGAAGTGGAAGTCGTCCTGCTTGATGGCCGCCTCGACCTTGGCCAGGTCCAGCGAGCCGTCGGCCTCGCCCTCGATGGGCTGCGGCTGGATGGAGCCGAGCACCGCGGCGCCGCCGCCTTCGTATTTATAGGTGTGGGCCTGCTGGCCGACGATGTATTCGTCGCCGCGTTCGCAATGGGCCATCAGCCCGAGCAGGTTGCTCATGGTGCCGCTGGGCACGAAGAGCCCTGCCTCGAAACCCAGGCGCTCGGCCAGGGAGGCCTCCAGGCGGTTGACGGTGGGGTCCTCGCCATACACGTCGTCGCCCAGCTCGGCCCGGGCCATGGCCTCGCGCATCCCGGCGCTGGGCAGGGTGACGGTGTCGCTGCGAAGGTCGATGACGGACATGACGGGGCTCCTGGAAAGCGGGGAAAGAGCCCGATGCTATGTGCTTGGCTGCCTGGGGACAAGGCTCGGAAGGCGGGTCTTCGCGGGCAGGGGAATGGCGTGGGTGGAACAGAGTAGGAGCGGATCTTATCCGCGAATCGCGCCGGTGATTTTGGCTATCGCGGACAAGGTCCGCTTACGATGGGAGGAATACCGTGCCTCCCGGCGACCTGTAGCGGGCCCTGCCCGCGATTTCGCGCGCAGGGCGCGCTCCTACAGGGGAATGGCGTGGGTGGGGCGGCGTAGGAGCGGATCTCATCCGCGAATCGCGCCGGGACGTCCGGCTATCGCGGACAAGGTCCGCTCCTACGATGGGAGGAATACCGTGCCTCCCGGCGACCTGTAGGAGCGGGCCCTGCCCGCGATTTCGCGCGCAGGGCGCGCTCCTACAGGGGGATGGCGTGGGTGGCGCGGCGTAGCGGATCTCATCCGCGAATCGCGCCGGGACGTCCGGCTATCGCGGACAAGGTCCGCTCCTACGATGGGAGGAATACCGTGCCTCCCGACAACCTGTAGGAGCGGGCCCTGCCCGCGATTTCGCGCGCAGGACGCGCTCCTACAGGGGGATGGCGTGGGTGGCGCGGCGTAGGAGCGGATCTCATCCGCGAATCGCGCCGGGGCGTCCGGCTATCGCGGACAAGGTCCGCTCCTACGAGGAAACTCCATGTCTCATAGCAAATTGTAGGAGCGGGCCCTGCCCGCGATTTCGCGCGCAGGGCGCGCTCCTACAGGGGAATGACCTGAGTGGGGCAGCCCCGAGCGCCAGGCGCTCAGAGTTCCGTGGGCACCACGAGAATGCCGGCGCGCAGGCCGTTCCGCACCCGCGGGTTGGGGAAGATGATGCGCGCGCCTTTCTCTTCGACTATCCAGCGGGTGCCGCCGATGTCCTCGGCGAGCAGGTAGCCATGGTCCAGCTCGGTGAAGTTGTCCACGGCGTCGTCCAGGTGCAGGCGGAAGTGGTCGCTGTGCTTGATCACCTCGCGGGACACGGCGAACAACTGCAGGCCGTCCAGCCCGCCCTCCTCCACCGGCGCCTCGCTGCCGTCGACCAGCACCTGCAGCAGCGCCTCCAGGCGGCCCAGGTTGACCACCTGGTTCTGCCCGAACGGCCGCGCCTTGCCCAGTTCCAGGGTGAAGGCCTCGGCGCCCAGGCGGCTGTAGGTGTAGGAGCTGAAGGTGATGCCGGTCTTGTTCTGCAGCAGCACCGCGTCTATCCCGGCGCTGCGCAGGCGCGCCAGCTCCGCGCGGGAGTGCTCGCGGCCCTCGCTCCAGGGGTAGAGGGCGAACTGCTCGATCTTCGAACCGCGGATCGCCGTGTGCAGGTCGTAGTGCAGGCGCTGGCGCCCGTCGCGGGCGAAGAAGGCCGCGGCCAGGCGCTCCAGCTCGGCGGCGCGCAGGGCCTCGCTGCCGCTGCCGTCCTCGTGGCGGCCGCAGAACAGGCGGTTGATATCCTGTTCCAGGTAGCGCTCGCCGCGGCGCATGGCCTCCGGGTTGCCGAGCAGGAACAGCAGGCGCGCCGCCGGCTTCAACTCGCCGCGGGCGATGCGCTGGACCAGGCGGTCGAGCAGTTCGATGGGCGCCGTCTCGTTGCCGTGGATGCCGGCCGAGAGCAGCAGGTCCAGGCCATTGTCGCGGCCGCTGGCGGGGGTCACCTCGAGGGCGCCTTCGGCCAGCCAGTGCAGGCGCGTGCCGTCGGCGGTGAGCTGGATCTTCTCGGTCGGCTCGCGACCGACGAGGGTCAGGTCGAGCAGCTTGCCCAGTGCTAGCATGCGCGGGTCTCCCGGTTGGCCGCCGGCACCTGCGGGCGGCGGCCCCTGCGATCAGTGATGGTCACATCCACAGTCTGGACCATGTTCGTGGACTTCGGCGGCCTCCAGCTCCAGGCTCAGGCTGAGCTGGTTGACCGCCTGCGGGCGGACCACCAGCAGCGGCACCTCGGTGTCCTCCTCGAAGGACTCGGCGTAGATCAGCAGGCCGCCCTTGCCGTCGGCCTCCAGCCACAGGTCGCGGCCCTCCAGGCGGATGGCCAGGCGGGCGCTGTGGGTCTCGCGACGGGCGCCGGTGGCGTCTTCGAGGATCAGCGGGAGGCTTTCGGTGCTCATGATGTTCAACTCATCTGGAAGGGATAGACGGAGCCCAGTTTAAGGATCCGGCTCAGTTCATCCAATGCCGTCCGGCACTCCACCAGCAACTGCGGGTCGGCCAGGTCGGCTTCGGACAGGCGGTCGCGGTAATGCTTGTCGACCCAGGCCACCAGGGTGTCGTACAGCGCCGGGGTCATGACCACGCCCGGGTTCACCGCGGCCAGCTCGGCCTCGTTGAGCGCCACGCGCAGGCGCAGGCAGGCCGGGCCGCCGCCGTTCTGCATGCTCTGCTTGAGGTCGAAGACCTTCACTTCGCGGATCGGCCCGCCCTCGGCGGTCAGGCGCGACAGGTAGTTCCACACGCGCTCGTTCTGCCGGCACTCTTCCGGGACGATCAGCAGCATGCTGCCGTCGGCGCGGCTGAGCAGCTGGCTGTTGAACAGGTAGGACCTGACCGCGTCTTCCACGCTCACCTGGTCGCCCGGCACGCAGACCGGCTGGAAGCGGCCGCCGCGGCGGCCCAGCTTGGCGTCCAGCTCGGCCAGCACCTTGTCGGTGTCGAGGAAGGCGTCCTGGTGGTAGAACAGCACCTCGCCGTTGCCCACGGAAATCACGTCGTTGTGGAACACGCCCTGGTCGATCACCGCCGGGTTCTGCTGGGCGTAGACCACGCCCTCCTCGCCCAGGCCGTGCAGGCGGGCCACCGCCTGGCAGGCTTCCAGGGTCTGCCGCGCCGGGTAGCGCTGCGGCGCCGGGAAGCGGCTGTCGAAGGCGCTGCGGCCGAACACGAAGAACTCCACGCCGGCCTCGCCGTAGCCCTTGCAGAAGCGCGTGTGGTTGGCCGCGCCCTCGTCGCCGAACTGCGCCACCGCCGGCAGCGCCGCGTGGTGGGCGAAGTGTTTCTCGTCGCCGAACATGGCGCCGAGGATGCGGCTGGTGACCGGGTGCTCGATGGAGCGGTGGAACTTGCAGTTCAGGTTGGCGGCGGTGAAGTGCACGCGGCCATCGGCGGTGTCGGCGCTGGGGCTGACGGTGGCGGCGTTGGCCGTCCACATGCAGGAGGCCGAGCTGACCGCGGCGAGCAGCGGCATGGCTTCCTTGGCCGCCTTGGCGATCACCTCGGCATCGCTGCCGCTGAAGCCGAGGGCTCGCAGCGAGGCCACGGCCGGGCGTTCCTGCGGGGCGAGCACACCCTGCTTGAAGCCCATTTCCATCAGCGCCTTCATCTTCGCCAGGCCCTGCCTGGCGGCTTCCTTCGGGTTGGACGCCACCTGGCTGTTGCTCTGCGAGGCGACGTTGCCGTAGGACAGGCCACCATAGTTGTGCGTCGGGCCGACAAGACCGTCGAAGTTCATTTCATAGGCGGTCATCACAGGCTCACTCCCGGAGTCAGGGTTGCAGGCAGGGCAAGGCTTTCGCTTTCCAGCGAGGCCACCGGATAGGCGCAGTAGTCGGCGGCGTAGTAGGCGCTCGGGCGGTGGTTGCCGGAGGCGCCGATGCCGCCGAAGGGCGCGCTGCTGGCGGCGCCGGTCAGTTGCTTGTTCCAGTTGACGATGCCGGCGCGGCTGTCGAGCAGGAAGCCCTCGAAGCGCTCGCGGGAATCGGACAGCAGGCCGGCGGCCAGGCCGTACTGGGTGGCGTTGGCTTCGCGCACGGCTTCGTCGAAATCGCCGTAGCGGATGACCTGCAGCAGCGGGCCGAAGAACTCTTCGTCCGGGCGCTGCGCCACGCCGGTCACGTCGAGGATGCCGGGGGTCAGCAGGGCCGCGCCTTCCAGCGGCTGGGACATGGCCAGCAGGGCCACGGCGCCGTTGGCCAGCAGGTGCTCCTGGGCCTTGAGCAGGTGCTCGGCGGCGGCCAGGGAGATCACCGAGCCCATGAAGGGCGCCGGCTGCTCGTCGAAGCGGCCGACCTTGATGCTCGCGGTCACCGCCACCAGGCGCGCCAGCAGGGCGTCGCCCCACTCGCCCGCCGGCACCAGCAGGCGCCGCGCGCAGGTGCAGCGCTGGCCGGCGGAGATGAAGGCGGACTGGATGATGGTGTAGACGGCGGCGTCGACGTCCTTCACTTCATCGACGATCAGCGGGTTGTTGCCGCCCATCTCCAGCGCCAGGATCTTCTGCGGCTGGCCGCCGAACTGGCTGTGCAGCAGATTGCCGGTGCGGCTGGAGCCGGTGAAGAACAGGCCGTCGATGTCCGCGTGCGCAGCCAGGGCCACGCCGGTGTCGCGGGCGCCCTGCACCAGGTTGAGCACGCCCGCCGGCAGGCCGGCGTCGATCCAGGCGCGGACGGTCAGCTCGGCGACCTTGGGCGTCAGCTCGCTGGGCTTGAAGATCACGCAGTTGCCGGCCAGCAGCGCCGGCACTATATGGCCGTTGGGCAGGTGGCCGGGGAAGTTGTAGGGGCCGAACACCGCGACCACTCCGTGCGGCTTGTGGCGCAGCACGGCAGTGGCGTCGGCCAGCGGGCCGCTCTTGATGCCGGTGCGCTCGCGGTAGGCCTGGACCGAGATGGCCACCTTGTTGACCATGCTGGTGACTTCGGTGCCGGATTCCCACAGCGGCTTGCCGGTTTCCTCGCCGATCGCCCGGGCCAGTTCGTCGCTGCGCGCCTTGAGGGTGGCGGCGAAGGTTTCCAGCATGGCGATGCGCTCTTCCAGCGGGCGCCGCGCCCAGGCCGGGAAGGCGGCGCGGGCGGCGGCCACGGCGGCGTCGACCTGTGCAGCGCTGGCGGCGCGGCCGCTCCAGACCACGGCCTGGCTGACCGGGTCGAGGGATTCCAGGGTAGCGCCCTCGCCCGCCTGCCACTGGCCGGCGATGTAGTGGGTAGTCATCTCTTGTTCTCCTCCGATCCGCGCGGGATCAGCGTTTTCCGGCGGACAGCGGCACCGCGCGCACCGAGGCGCCGGCGGACAGGCGCAGGCGCTTGGCGGTCTGCGCGTCGACCACCAGGGAGCCGGCGGCGACCCGCGCCGGGGCCGCGGCGATGCGGCATTCCTCGCGCTTGCGGTTGTGGATCAGGTAGGGCTCGGCGTCATCGCCGGGCGTGCCGATGGCCAGCACCAGCGCCTGGCTGTCGGCGATGGCG
Organism: Pseudomonas citronellolis; assembly: GCF_001586155.1. Taxonomy (NCBI): domain Bacteria; kingdom Pseudomonadati; phylum Pseudomonadota; class Gammaproteobacteria; order Pseudomonadales; family Pseudomonadaceae; genus Pseudomonas; species Pseudomonas citronellolis. The sequence goes on along the minus strand of NZ_CP014158.1, from coordinate 1,695,261 downwards.
CGGATCTTCTCGGTCGGTGCCTCGATGGCGGGGCCTGCGTCGAAGATGTCGACGTAGCCCTGGTAGCTGAAGCCCTCGGCCTTGAGCATGGCCAGCGCCGGCTCGGTGTCCGGGTGCACGCGGCCGATCACGTTGCGCGCCTCTTCCGAGAGGAAGCAGGTGTACAGCGGGAATTTCGGCATCAGTTCGGCGATGAAGGCCTTGTTGCCGACGCCGGTCAGGTAGTCCGCCTGGCTGAATTCCATCTTGAAGAAGTGCCGGCCCAGGCTTTCCCAGAACGGCGAGCGCCCGTCGGCGTCGGACATGCCGCGCATCTCGGCGATCACCTTGTCGCCGAACAGCTCGCGGAACTCGGCGATGAACAGGAAGCGCGCCTTGGACAGCAAGCGGCCGTTGAGGCCCGTGCGGTGGTCGGCATGCAGGAACAGCGAGCACAGCTCGGACTGCCCGGTGAGGTCGTTGGCCAGGAACAGCGTGGGGATCTCGCGGTGGATGCCCAGCTCCTGGGAGGCGCTGACGGTGAGGCCGACGCGATAGTTGTACCAGGGCTCGCGCAGGCCGACGGCGCCGGCCACGGCGGAGATGCCGACGACCTTGCCGGCATCGTCCTCGAGGACGAACAGGTAGTCGGCGTCGGCGCGCTCGGCTTCGCCGCGGAAGGCCTTCTCGGCCCAGCCGACGCGGTGCGCCAGGCGCTGTTCGTTGGCCGGCAGCGTGGTCAGCCCGGTGCCGGTGCTGCGCGCCAGTTCGATGAGGGCCGGCAGATCGGCGCTGGTGACAGGACGAACGATCATATTCACTCCGTTCAAGCTATGAGCCGGAAGCCGGAAGCTGGAAGTTGAAAGCGCTGAGCCTCCAGCTTCCGGCTTCTGGCTTCCAGCTCGTTAAACCGCTACCAGACGCACACTGGCGCCTTCGCCGATGCCCAGGGCCTCGGCGGTCTCGGCGCTGAGGGTCACCGGCTTGCCGGGCACCCAGTCCAGCTCGGCGACCAGGGCGCGGTAGTCCTGCAGCAGGCCGTTGGTGACCAGGTAGCTGCGCGTGGCCTTGGGCACCTCGCCGATGCGCACCGGCACCAGGCGGCTCTGGGCGATGGAGCGGATGCCCGAGGTGCGCGCGTGCAGGGTCGGGCCGCCATCGAAGATGTCGATGTAGTTGTCGGTCTCGAAGCCTTCGCGCATCAGGATGTCGAAGGTGATCTGCGCCCGCGGGTGCACCTGGCCCATGGCTTCCTGGGCCTCGTCCGGCAGCAGCGGCACGTAGATCGGGTAGTGCGGCATCAGCTCGGCGAGGAAGGTGCGGCTCTTCAGGCCCGAGAGCTTCTCGGCCTCGCTGTAGTTGAGGTCGAAGAAGTTGCGCCCCACGGCGTTCCAGAACGGCGATTCGCCCTGCTCGTCGCTGTAGCCGACGATCTCGGTGACCACGGCGTCGGCGAAGCGCTCCGGGTGGCTGGCCATGAACAGCAGGCGGCCGCGGGAGTTGAGCTCGGCGATGGGCGTGTTCACCAGCTCGCGCTGCACGTAGAAGCTGGTCAGCAGGCTGTTGCCGGTGAGGTCGTGGCACAGCGAGAGGACGTGGATCTTGTTGTGGATCTTCAGCTCGCGCGAGGCGTGCACGAAGGTCTCGTTGCGGAAACTGTAGAAGGGCTCGGAGAAGCCGGCCGAGGCGACTATGGCCGAGCAGCCGACCAGTTGCCCGGTCTGCGTGTCCTCGAGGACGAAGAAGTAGCTTTCCTCGCCGTTGTAGCTGACTTCGGCGGCGAACGAGGCCTCCGAGGCCAGAATCTTTTCCTTCAGCCGTTCCGCGTCGTCCGGCAGCGACGTGACGCCGACCGGGCTGTCCGCGGCGAGACGCTGCACCTGCTGCAGGTCGGCCGCTTGGGCGGGGCGCATCACCAGCATGGCGTCACTCCTCTAACCAGACAAAACCATATGAACTTCCCCGTCGCGTCGCGGGCACGGCACAGCCTGCGCCAACGCATTCGGGGCCTGCGAAAAACGGCCGGGCAAGCCGGCCGCGTCGAACCGGCGCCGGCGGGATGCCCGGCGCCGTACTGCGGATCAGCCGCGGGTGAGCTTGGCCACCGCGCGCTCCAGGCGATCCAGGCCTTCGTCGATGTCGGCGTCGTCGATCACCAGGCTGGGCGCGAAGCGCACCACGTCCGGGCCGGCCTGGAGGATCATCAGGCCTTCCTTCTCGGCGGCGTTGAACACGTCCTTGGCCTTGCCCTTCCAGGCATCGGCCAGCACCGCGCCGATCAGCAGGCCGAGGCCGCGGACCTGGGTGAAGATGCCGTATTCCCGGCCGAGCTTCTCCAGGCGCGCCTTGAAGCGCTCGTGCTTGGCGCGCACGCCTTCGAGCACCTCGGGCGTATTGATCACGTCGAAGGCCGCGCCGGACACCGCGCAGGCCAGCGGGTTGCCGCCGTAGGTGGTGCCGTGGGTGCCGACGACCAGGTGTTCGGCGATCTTCGCGGTGGTCAGCATGGCGCCGATGGGGAAACCGCCGCCCAGGCTCTTGGCGCTGGAGAGGATGTCCGGGACCACGCCGTAGTGCTGGTAGGCGTAAAGGTAGCCGGTACGGCCGAAACCGCTCTGCACTTCGTCGAAGATCAGCAGCGCGCCGTTGTCGTCGCACAGCTTGCGCACGCCTTCCAGGTAGGCCTTGTCGGCCGGCAGCACGCCGCTCTCGCCCTGCACCGGCTCGATGATGACCGCGCAGGTCTTGTCCGAGATGGCCGCCTTGAGCGCGTCCAGGTCGTTGAACGGGATGTGGGTGATGCCTTCGACCTTCGGCCCGAAGCCGTCGGAGTACTTGGCCTGGCCGCCGACGTTGACGGTGAACAGGGTGCGGCCGTGGAAGCTGTTGACCATCGAGATGATCTCGTACTTCTGCGCGCCGTAGACGTCGTGGGCGTAACGGCGCGCCAGCTTGAGCGCGGCCTCGTTGGCCTCGGCGCCGGAGTTGGCGAAGAACACCCGCTCGGCGAAGGTCGCGCCGATCAGCTTCTGCGCCAGGCGCAGGGCCGGCTCGTTGGTGAACACGTTGGATACGTGCCAGATCTTGCTGGCCTGCTCGGCCAGCGCGCCCACCAGCGCCGGGTGGCAGTGGCCCAGGGAGTTCACGGCGATGCCACCGGCGAAGTCCACCAGCTCGCGGCCGCTCTGGTCCCAGACTCGCGAACCCTGCCCACGCACCGGAATGAAAGCGGCCGGGGAGTAGTTGGGGACCATCAGCTGGTCGAAGTCGGAGCGTTGTACCTGAGCGTGCGGAGCGGACATCGGTGTTCTCCTGCCTGGTGAGGCGGCTATCGATGGAAGGATTGTAGGGACGAAAAACCGGTTGGCATTGCCGCCAAGCGACAACTTCTTATAGCGCCAACCCGTGGATTTCCGAGGCTTTCGGAAATGCGACAGAAAGCGTCGGTAAGGCGCAGTGTAAAGCCAGGGCGGGCCTGCGGGTACAAGGCGCGGGGGAATTTGTTCGATGGCCGGACAGGGGAATGCCGGGCGGGGTTTTCGTGGGAGCGAGAGGACGCCTGGCCCTTCCCCTTCGGGGCGTTCGGCGGTGCCGGGAAATCCTGAGCCGGCATGGGCGCTTTGTTCGCGAGCAAGCTCGCGCCTACGAAAAGCCCACGCAGCACCGCGCTTGCTCTTGTAGGAGCGAGCTTGCTCGCGAAGGGGGTTCCCCGGTGGCTACGGTGCCTTGGCTCGGCTCCGCCCCTCTCCCTAACCCTCTCCCTGAAGGGAGAGGGGACCGTTGGGCAGGGCTGGATGTTCTGGCGTCAGCCGGCAACGCCAAATGTCGCCGACTGAAACCTGGCCTCCTCTCGGCACGGACGGCTCCCTCTCCCTTCAGGGAGAGGGCTGGGGAGAGGGAGCGCGGCCAAGCCCAACATCAGCGTAACCGGGAGTCTCCCCCGCTCCACTCACCCCCGCTCCCCCGGCCCCAGCGCACCATCGGCAGCCCCCTGCCCACGACGCTGGTTCCGGTCTTCACGAGGGGTCACGCCAAAGAAATTGCGGTACGCACTGGAGAAGTGCGGCCCACTGGAAAACCCGCAGGACAGGCCGATCTGGATGATCGACTTGCTGGTCTGCATGAGCATCTGCCGCGCGCGGTTCAGGCGCAGTTCCAGGTAGTACTGGCTGGGCACGCGGGTCAGGTACTGCTTGAAGATGCGCTCCAACTGGCGACGCGACACGCAGACATGCTGGGCGATCTCGTCGGTGGTCAGCGGCTCTTCGATGTTCGCTTCCATCAGCAGCACCGCCTGGGTGAGCTTCGGGTGGCTGGAGCCGAGGCGGTTCTTCAGCGGGATGCGCTGGCGCTCGCTGCCCTCGCGGATGCGCTCGACCACCAGTTCCTCGGACACCGCGCCGGCCAGTTCCGCGCCGTGGTCGCGGGACAGCACCGCCAGCAGCAGGTCGAGCACGGCCATGCCGCCGCAGGCGCTGAGGCGGTCGCGGTCCCACTCGAACAGGTGGTTGGTGGCGATGACCTTGGGGTAGCGCTCGGTGAAGTCGTCGTGCCAGCGCCAGTGCACCGCGGCGCGGTAGCCGTCGAGCAGGCCGAGCTGGGCCAGCGGGTAGATGCCGGCGGACAGCGCGCCGACGCTGGCGCCGCCGCGGGCCAGTTGCTTGAGCGCGGCGGCCAGCGGCGCGGAGACCTGCTGCGGCGCCTCGTCGGCGACCAGGAAGACGCGCTGGCACTGCTCCAGCACGCCCTGCCAGGCCTGCCCCGGCAGGCGCCAGCCGTCGCCCTCGGCGGGCTGCTCGGCGTTCATGAACACCGGGTCGTAGAGCGCTTCGGGGTGCAGGCGCCGGGCGACCCGCAGGGCCTCCTCGGCGAGCGCCAGGGTCAGCGCGCGGGTCTGGGGCCAGAGCAGGAAACCGATGCGTTGGGCAGTCATGCGGAGGCTTCTGTCGACTTCGTCGGGGGACAGCTTACTTCAAGCTGCCGGAAAGGAACTGCTTGAGGCGGTCCGATTGAGGATTTGCCAGGACTTCCTTCGGGCAACCGCGCTCTTCCACCAGACCCTTGTGCAGGAACACCAGTTGGTTGGAGACCTCGCGGGCGAAGCCCATCTCGTGGGTCACCACCACCATGGTGCGGCCTTCCTGGGCCAGGTCCTGCATGACCTTGAGCACTTCGCCGACCAGCTCCGGGTCCAGCGCCGAGGTCGGCTCGTCGAACAGCATCACCTCCGGCTCCATGGCCAGGGCGCGGGCGATGGCCACGCGCTGCTGCTCGCCGCCGCTCATGTGCGCCGGGTAGGCGTCCTTGCGGTGCGCCACGCCGACCTTGGCCAGGTAGTGCTCGGCCTTCTCCAGGGCTTCCTTCTTCGGCACGCCGAGCACGTGCACGGGCGCCTCGATGACGTTGTCCAGGGCGCTCATGTGCGACCACAGGTTGAAGTGCTGGAACACCATCGACAGGCGCGAGCGCATGCGCTGCAGCTGACGGGTGTCGGCGGCCTTGAGCGCGCCGTCCTTGTTCGGCACCAGCTTCAGCTCCTCGCCGTTGAGCAGGATCTTGCCGGCGTGGGGCTGCTCCAGCAGGTTGATGCAGCGCAGGAAGGTGCTCTTGCCCGAGCCGGAGGAGCCGATGATGCTGATCACGTCGCCCGCTTTCGCCGCCAGGGAAACGCCCTTGAGCACTTCGTGGGTGCCGTAGCGCTTGTGCAGGTCTTGGATTTCCAGTTTGTACATGTCGGTTACTCGAATTCAGTCGTTGATCAGCCGGCCCGTACGGAACGGCTCGCGCCCGGCCACCTTGGCCATCCAGTGTCCCGTCAGCGCGTAGCGCCCCCGCTCGAGGGCGAAGAGCACGCCGGCGGTTCCGGCGCACACGGTGCTGACCTTGTCGTTCAGCGGGTCCACCACCTCGAACAGCGCCTCGCCCTTCTCCACCCACTCGCCGGCGCGGCGCAGGAAGCTGACCACCCCGGCGTGGGGCGCGGCGAGGTATTCGGTGCCCTCGAAGGGCATGCCTTCGCAGCATTCGGCCGGCGCTTGCGGCCATTCGCCGGCGATCAGCCCCTGTTCGGCGAGGAAGGCCAGGATCGCCTCGGCGTTGTCGCGCGCCTGCTCGACGCGGGTATCGCCCATGCTGCCCAGCTCGACTGTGGTGGCCATGCATGCCGCAGGCACGGCGGCCTGTGGATAAGCACGGGCCAGGCGCAGCCAGGGCAGCGAGCAGGATTCGTCGAAGGAGTTGCCGCCGGAATCCTCGGCCAGCAGCGCCACGCCCGCCTTCAGCCGCGCGGCCAGGGAACGCCATTGCGGCCAGTGCTGGGGAATGGCGTAAAGGTGGATGCAGGCCTCGAAGTCGCAGTGCAGGTCGAGCACCACGTCGGCGTCGCAGGCGTGGCGCAGCAGCAGGCGCTGCATGGCTTGCAGCTCGGAGGTGGCCGGCGCCAGCGCGTCGAGGACTTCGCGCATCTGCTGGCGGATCAGTTGCACGTTGGCCTCGGCATCGGCGCCCAGCCGGCCGGCGATGCGCGGCTCGACCAGGGATGCCAGGTCGACGAAGCCACGGTTGAAGTTCTGCCCGCTGTTCGCCTCGAAACGCCCGAGGTGGCTGGCCTGCAGCCACTGGCCGAGGCCGATGGGGTTGGCCACCGGCACCAGCTCCACCGTGCCCAGCAGGCGGCCTTCGGCCTCCAGCGCGGCCAGGCGCAGCTTCAGTTCCCAGGCGGTGCGCATGCCCGGCAGCTCGTCGGCGTGCAGGCTGGCCTGGATGTAGGCCTTGCGCGGGCCGGCGCCGTAGCGGAACACGCTCAGGCGGCGTTCGTTGCCGAGGCTGGCACAGGGCAACAGGTGATCGATGCGTTGCATGCTCCCCTCCTCCGCTTCAGTGCTTGCGCGGCGCCAGGTAGGCCAGCCAGCGGCGTTCGGCGGCCTTGAACAGGCGCACCAGGATCAGCGTCAGGATCAGGTAGAAGACCCCGGCGGTGATGAAGGCCTCGAACGGCAGGTAGTACTGCGAGTTGACGGTGCGCGCGGCGCCGGTGATGTCCACCAGGGTGACGATGGAAGCCAGGCTGGTGGTCTGCAGCATCATGATCACCTCGTTGCTGTACTGCGGCAGCGCGCGGCGCAGCGCCGAGGGCAGGAGGATACGGCGGTACATCTTCAGGCGCGACATGCCCATGGCCTTGGCCGCCTCGATCTCGCCATGGGGCGTGGCCTTGAGGCTGCCGGCGAGGATTTCCGCGGTGTAGGCGCTGGTGTTGATGGCGAAGGCCAGGCAGGCGCAGAAGCTGGCATTGGACAGCCAGGGCCAGAAGACGCTGTTGCGCACCGCCTCGAACTGGGCCAGGCCGTAGTAGATCAGGAACAGCTGCACCAGCATGGGCGTGCCGCGGATCACGTAGGTGTACAGCCAGGCCGGCAGGTTCACCGCCGGGCGCTTGGACACGCGCATCAGCGCCAGCGGCACGGCCAGCAGCAGGCCCACGGCCAGGGAGATCAGCAGCAGCTTGAGGGTCACCAGCAGGCCGCCGAAGTACAGCGGCAGGTTTTCCCAGATGACGGTGTAGTCGAAGATCATCGCGTGGCTCCCCTTACAAATCCGCGACCTTGACGCCCACCGAGTAGCGGCGCTCGAGCAGGCGCAGCAACAGCAGCGAGACGCTGGTCACCACCAGGTAGAGGGCGGCGACGAACAGGTACCAGGTGAACGGCTCGCGGGTGGCGTCCGCGGCCTGCTTGGCCTTGAACATCATGTCCTGCAGGCTGACCACCGAGATCAGCGCGGTGGCCTTGACCAGCACCAGCCAGTTGTTGGTGAAGCCGGGGATGGCCAGGCGGATCATCTGCGGCACCTGCACGCGGAAGAACACCTGCAGGTGGCTCATGCCGTAGGCGAAGCCGGCCTCGGCCTGGCCCTTGGGGATGGCCATGAAGGCGCCGCGGAAGGTTTCCGAGAGGTAGGCGCCGAAGATGAAGCCGAGGGTGCCGACGCCGACGACGAAGGGGTTGAGGTCGATGTAGTCGTCGTGACCCAGCAGCGGCGCGACGCGGTTCACCAGGTCCTGGCCGCCGTAGAAGATCAGCAGAATCAGCACCAGGTCGGGTACGCCGCGGATCACCGTGGAGTAGGCGTCGCCGCACCAGGCCAGCCACCTGACCGGCGACAGGCGGAAGGCCGCGCCGACCAGGCCGAGCACCGCCGCCAGGGCCATCGACAATAGGGCGAGCTGGAGGGTCAGCCAGGCACCATCGACGATGGTGGCCGCGTAACCGTTGAACATGGTCAGCACCTCATGCAACCGCTCGCCGCAGCGGCGAACGCAGAACGACGGGCCACGGAGCCCGGGAAAACCGGCCGCGGTCGCCCAGCGTCCGCCGCCCAATAAAAAAGTGGCACAAACAGCAGGGACCGTTACCGTTTCGTCACGGCCGCGACGGAACAATTTTTTGCGCGGGGCAAGGTGCACGCGTCACGGCTCGGTCATCCCAGATGAACAGCGAGCGAGGCCTCCGCACAAAAAATAGCCCGTCCCTTCGGGTTGCGCGGCAAATGACGCCATGCGTCGTTGCGGGATTTAGCAAGGGAACACCATTGCCTGCATCCCGCGCCTAGCCTGGCGTCATTTGTCACAGCAACGCGACTCGCGCCGAAACGGCAACGGTCCCCGGGCCTCGGCCCGGGTTTGCGCCACTTTCCGGTCAGGGATCAGTTCGAGCCGTAGACGTCGAACTTGAAGTACTTGTCCTGGACCTGCTTGTACTTGCCGTTGGCGCGCAGCGCGGCGATGGCCGCGTTGAACTTGCCGGCCAGGGCGCTATCACCCTTGCGCACGGCGATGCCCACGCCTTCGCCGAAGTACTTCTCGTCGGTCAGTTGCGGGCCGACGAAGGCGAAGCCCTTGCCGGCGTCGGTCTTGAGGAAGCCGTCGTCGAGGTTGACCGAGTCGGCGACCACCGCGTTCACGCGGCCGGCCACCAGGTCCATGTTGGCTTCCTGCTGGGAGTTGTAGCGCACCACTTCCACGCCGGCCGGGGTCAGTTCGCCGGAAGCGTAGCGATCCGCGGTGCTGCCGCGCAGCACGCCGACCTTCTTGCCCTTGAGATCGGTCAGCGGGTCGTTCAGCGCCGAGCCTTCCTTCATCACGTAGCGGGCCGGGGTGTTGTAGTACTTGTTGGTGAAGTCCACGGACTTCTTGCGCTCGTCGGTGATGGTCATCGACGAGAGGATGGCGTCGATCTTGCGCACTTTCAGCGCCGGGATCAGGCCGTCGAATTCCTGCTCGACCCAGGTGCACTTGACCTTCATCTCTTCGCACAGGGCGTTGCCGATGTCGACGTCGAAGCCGGCCAGCTGGCCATCGGGGGTCTTGAAGGAGAACGGCGGGTAGGCCGCTTCGATGCCGATACGCACGGGCTTGTCGTCGGCGTGGGCCATAGCGGTGATAGCGGAGAGCGCCAGCGCGCCGAGAAGTGCGAACTTCTTCATCAGTAACTCCTTCGAGGGTAGGACTTCGATTGGCAGGAGAAAGGGGTTGGCCCAGGCTGCCCGTGCAGAAGTGAAGGTTATTGTCGTCTGCGCGCATTGCCGTGGCGGGTTTCTCGTGGAAAACCACGCCATCCAGGGTGAGCGGCATTCTAGCGACAGCCCCTGGGCGGTTATTTCTTCAATGCGACAACTAATTATAGAAGCACCGGAGAGCGGGCTCCGACATCTTGACGGGGCGGATTTTAGGTGATCAAGGCGGGAAGAGTAAAACCAATTTTCATTGCAGGTATCGAGCCAATTAATGGACACCTCAATGAATACGCGGCCTCCAGCCTGGGGGTAGTTTTCTGGAGTTCAGAAAAGGCGCATAGAAAGCGTGCGAAATGTTTCCAGGCGCCTCATTTTGTCGCAGCGTGGCGGGAGGTGTTACCGCACACCAAAGCCACACCGACACTCAGGCCAACTCGATAATCAAGTCCAGGGTTTCCGGGTGCCTGGCCAACAGACGGATCAGCAAGGTGGCCTGATCGTTGGGGCGCGAACGATTCTGCTCCCAGTTCTTCAAGGTCGCCGGTGCGGCATGGAGGATGCGGGCGAAGACCGGCTGGGACATGTTCAGGCGTTCGCGCAAGGCAGCTATCTCCTCCCCGGTGGCAGGCAGCAGTGGCGCCGATTCGACCTTGTGGGTTCGCAGGGTGATCTTGCCCTGCCGCTCCGCCGCCAGATCGTCGAAGCCCTCCAGCAACTCGGCAAAGATGTCACGCTTGCTCATCGCACCATTCCTCTCAATTTCAATTCCGCCTGCAGCAGCACGGCCAACTGGTTTCTCTGCCGTTCGTTCAGATCATCCTGCTCATCCTTGTCGTACAGGGTGAACAACCAGAACTGGGCGCCCCCCAGCCAGCAGTAATAGATCACTCGCAACCCTCCCCGTCTTCCCTTGCCACGCCTGGGATCACCGAAACGGACCTTGCGCAGGCCGCCGGTACCGGCGATCACGTCGCCAGCGTCGGGCCGTGCCAGCAGAAGCTGCTGGAACAACCGAAACGCCTCGTCATCCAGGTAATGACGGCGATTACGCTCGAACGGGGATAGCTCAACGAATGTGGCCTTCATATTATATGCGCTATTAACGTATATTTTTGAACCCACAGATTGCATGGCCACACACGAGCGGGTCGATCGACCGAATAAGATGTCCTCGTAGGAAATCACTTCGACGAACAAAGAAAAACGCCCCGGCAAGCCGGGGCGTTTTTCGTTGCGGAGGCGGATCAGGCGGCTTTCATCGCCCGGTGGGTGTCCACCAGGTGCTGCACCACGCCCGGGTCGGCCAGGGTGGAGATGTCGCCCAGGGCGTCGTACTCGGCGGTGGCGATCTTGCGCAGGATGCGGCGCATGATCTTGCCCGAACGGGTCTTCGGCAGGCCCGGGGCCCACTGGATGACGTCCGGGGTGGCGATCGGACCGATCTCCTTGCGCACCCAGGCCTTGAGTTCCTGGCGCAGTTGCTCGCTGGCTTCCTCGCCGGCGTTCAGCGTGACGTAGACGTAGATGCCCTGCCCCTTGATGTCGTGCGGCACGCCGACCACCGCGGCCTCGGCCACTTTCGGGTGGGCGACCATGGCGCTCTCGATCTCGGCGGTGCCCATGCGGTGCCCGGAGACGTTGAGTACGTCGTCGACGCGGCCGGTGATCCAGTAGTAGCCATCCTCGTCGCGGCGGGCGCCGTCGCCGGTGAAGTACATGCCCTTGAAGGTCTTGAAGTAGGTGTCGACGAAGCGGTCGTGGTCGCCGAACAGGGTGCGCGCCTGGCCCGGCCAGGAGTCGAGGATCACCAGGTTGCCCTCGGCCGCGCCCTCGATGATGTTGCCCAGGTTGTCCACCAGCGCCGGCACCACGCCGAAGAACGGCTTGGCGGCGGAGCCCGGCTTCAGCGCGTGGGCGCCCGGCAGCGGGGTCATCAGGCAGGCGCCGGTCTCGGTCTGCCACCAGGTGTCGACGATCGGGCAGCGCGACTGGCCGACGGTCTCGTAGTACCACTGCCAGGCTTCCGGGTTGATCGGTTCGCCCACCGAGCCCAGCAGGCGCAGGCTGGAACCGTCGGCGCCTTCGACCGCGGCCTTGCCCTCGGCCATCATGGCGCGGATGGCGGTGGGCGCGGTGTAGAGGATATTGACCTTGTGCTTGTCGACGATTTTGGCGACGCGGGTGATGTCCGGGTAGTTCGGCACGCCTTCGAACAGCACGGTGGTGGCGCCGTTGGCCAGCGGGCCGTAGACCACGTAGCTGTGGCCGGTGACCCAGCCGATGTCGGCGGTGCACCAGAAGACCTCGCCGGGACGGTAGTCGAATACCCGCTCATGGGTCAGCGAGGCGTACACCAGGTAGCCGCCGGTGGTGTGCAGCACGCCCTTGGGCTTGCCGGTGGAGCCGGAGGTGTAGAGGATGAACAGCGGGTCCTCGGCGCCCATTTCCTTCGGCGCGCAGGTGGTGCCGGCGACCTTCATCAGGTCTTCGTACCAGACGTCGCGGTGCGCGTTCCACTTGATGTCCGAACCGGTGCGCTTGCAGACGATGATCTTCTGCACGCTGTTGGTTTCCGGGTTGGTCAGGGCATCGTCGACGTTGGCCTTGAGCGGGGTCTTCTTGCCGCCGCGCACGCCTTCGTCGGCGGTGATCACGATCTTCGAGCGGCAGTCGATGATGCGCCCGGCCAGGGCTTCGGGGGAGAAGCCGCCGAACACCACGGAGTGGATGGCGCCGATGCGGGTGCAGGCGAGCATGGCCACCACGGCTTCCGGGATCATCGGCATGTAGATGGTCACCACGTCGCCGCGGTGCACGTCCTGGCCGCGCAGGGCGTTGGCGAACTTGCAGACCTGCTCGTGCAGCTGGCGGTAGGTGATTTCCTGGTGCTCGGACGGGTCGTCGCCTTCCCAGATGATCGCCAACTGGTCGCCGCGCTCGGCGAGGTGCCGGTCCAGGCAGTTGTAGGAAACGTTGAGCGTGCCGTCGGCGAACCACTTGATGTCGACGTGGTGGTCGTCGAAGGAGGTCTGCTTGACCTTGGTGAAGGGCTTGATCCACTCCACCCGCTGGGCCTGCTCGCGCCAGAAGCCGTCGGGGTTGACCACCGACTGCTGGTACAGCTTCTTGTAGCTGGCTTCGTCGGTCAGGGTATTGGCGGCCACTTCGGGACGCACGGGATACACGGATGCCGCACTCATGACGCATTACCTCGGTTCGGAGTGTTGTTCTTGTTGGGACCAAGTTGTAACGGCCGGGGTGCGCAGGGACCATACGACCATGGTCTTACCAATCCTTAGTCGTAGTGATAGGCCCCATCAGCCCGGCTGACGGGGCCTGCGGCAATGCGTCACATACCCAGCGCCTGCGGCAGCGCGAGGGAGATGAAGGGCACGTAGGTGACCAGGATCAGGAACAGCAGCAGGATCATCAGCCAGGGCGTCGCCGCGCGGACCACCCCGGTCAGCGGCATGCCGGTCACCGCCGAGGTGACGAACAGGTTGAGGCCGACCGGCGGGGTGATCAGGCCGATCTCCATGTTCACCACCATGATGATGCCCAGGTGGATCGGGTCGATGCCCAGCTGCATGGCGATCGGGAACAGGATCGGCGCCAGGATCAGGATGATCGCCGAGGGTTCCATGAAGGCCCCGGCCACCAGCAGCACCAGGTTCACCACCAGCAGGAACTGCCAGGGCCTGAAGCCCTGGTCCAGGACCCAGGCGGTGATCTGCTGGGGAATTTGCTCGGTGGTCAGCACGTGGGCGAAGAGCATGGCGTTGGCGATGATGAACATCAGCATGATCGACAGCTTGCCCGACTCCAGCAGCACCCGCGGCACTTCGCGGATGCGCAGGTCCCGGTATACGAAGATCGCCACCAGGCCGGCATAGACCGCCGCCACCGCGGCCGCCTCGGTCGGGGTGAACATCCCGGTGTAGATGCCGCCGAGGATGATCACGATCAGCAGCAGGCCCCACAGCGCCTCGCGGGCCGAGCGCAGCCATTCGCCCAGGCTGGCCCGCGGCAGCGCCGGCAGCTTGCGGTAGCGCGCCACCAGGTAGATCGCCACCATCAGCACCACGCCCAGCAGCACCCCGGGGATCACGCCGGCCATGAACAGTTTGCCCACCGACTGTTCCGTGGCGGCGGCGTACACCACCATGACGATCGACGGCGGGATGAGGATGCCCAGGGTGCCGGCGTTGCAGATGATGCCGGCGCCGAACGCCTGCGGATAGCCGGAGCGGACCATGCCGGCGATGGCGATGGAGCCGACCGCGGCCACGGTGGCGGGGCTCGAGCCGGACAAGGCGGCGAACAGCATGCACGCCAGCACTGCGCCGATGGCCAGCCCGCCGCGGATGTGGCCGACGCAGGCATTGGCGAAGTCGATCAGCCGGCGGGCCACGCCGCCGGTGGTCATGAAGGCGCCGGACAGCAGGAAGAACGGGATCGCCAGCAGCGTGTAGTGCTCGCTGGTCTCGAACAGCTTGATCGCCAGCGAGCGCACCGAGTCGGGGCTGAACAGCATGATGGTGATCGAGCCGGCCAGGCCGAGCGAAGCGGCGATCGGCACGCCGATGAACATCAGTACGAAGAGCAGGAGGAACAGGAACAGAACGGTCATTGGCTGCGGCCCTCGTCTTCCTTGACCTTCAGTGCGTCGGCGGCTTCGTCGGCGAGCCCCAGGCCGGTCTGCTGGCCGCGCAGGATGCGCACGAGGATCTCGAGGAAGCGGATGAACACCAGGGCGTAGCCCAGCGGCACGATCAACGCGATGTGCCATTGGCGGATGCCATAGTGGCCGAGGTCCTCGGCGCCGATGCCGGCGATGAACAGAGTGCGCACCCAGTCGAAGCTGCCGACGGCGATCAGCCCGGCATACCCCAGGCAGCACAGGCAGGCGACCAGGCCGATGAGGCGTTGCAGCGGGCGCGGCGCGAGCCGGACCAGGGCGTCGACACCGATGTGGCCGGCGGTGCGCACGCCATAGGCCAGGCCGAAGAAGATCAGCCAGGCGAACAGCGCCTTGGTCAGGGCGACGCTCCAGGTCATGGACTGGGCCAGGCCGATGATGAAGTCGCCGATGGCGAACAGCGCCTCGCTGCCGGCCTCCCAGCGGTCGGCCAGGCTGTAGAACGGGGTGTAGAGGTTGTTGAGGATCACGTAGACGAAGGTGACCAGGGTCATGGCCGCCAGCAGGAAGGCGATGAAGCCCTCCTCGAAGTGATCCCAGGCGCGCCGAAGGGCCGTCATGGAAGTCTCCGTAGGCTGTGGTGGTGGGCTCGTGCGGGTGCTGCGGGCGCGGGCGGCGAACGCTGCCCGGCCCGCGCGTGGCTCAACCCTGGTTGGCGTCCTGGGCGGCCTTGATCAGGTCGGCGCCGATGTCGCCCTCGAACTTCTTCCACACCGGCTGCATCGCCTCGCGCCAGTCGGCGCGCTGCTGCGGGGTCAGTTCGATGATCTCGGAGGTGCCGGAGGCGGCGATCGCCTTCTTGGCGTCCTGGTTGAGCTTCTCGGCGTGCTGGTTCACCGACACCGTGACCTCGTCGAGGATCGCCTGCAACTGGGTGCGGATGTCCGCCGGCAAGCCGTTCCAGAACCTGGTGTTGGTGATGACCATGTAGTCGATCAGGCCGTGATCGGACTCGGTCATGTATTTCTGCACCTCGTTGACCTTCTGGCTCTCGTAGTTCGACCAGGTGTTCTCGGTGCCATTGACCACGCCGGTCTGCAGACCCTGGTAGACCTCGGCGAAGGACATCTTGCGCGGATTGGCGCGCACCGCCTTGAACTGCTCCTCCAGCACCGCGGAGGCCTGCACGCGGAACTTCAGGCCGCGGGCATCGCGGGGCTCGCGCAGCGGCTTGTTGGCCGACATGACCTTCAGGCCGTTGTGCCAGTAGGCAAGGCCGGTGATGCCCTTGTCCTCCATCGAGGTCAGCAGCTTGCGTCCGGCCGGGCCGGCCTGGAAGCGGTCGACGGCGGCCATGTCGTCGAACAGGAACGGCAGGTCGAAGATCTGCAACGGCTTGGCGTACTGCTCGAACTTGGCCAGCGACGGCGCCAGCATCTGCACGTCGCCCAGCAGCAGCGCCTCCATCTCCTTGCCGTCGCCGAACAGCGAGGAGTTCGGGTACACCTCCACCCGCACCTTGCCGGGCAGGCGCTCCTCGACCAGCTTCTTGAACAGCAGCGCGCCTTGGCCCTTGGGCGTGTTGTCCGCGACCACATGGGCGAACTTGATGACCACAGGGGCATCGGCAGCGTGCGCCATAGCGGCGCCAAGCACCATCAGGGCGCCCAGCAGCGCCCGCAGCTTCGAACCAAACATTGCTTCACCCTCGGTTTGTTCTTGTATCGGTGAGACCGGCCGCCGGGCGGCCTGGGCAACCCAGACTGACGCAGCGGCAGCGTTCGGTGAATTCACCTTTTCCCAAGGCAGCGTTCGGCAGATTGGAATGCGGCTACGAAAAGTCCCACAACCGGCCGTGGTGAGGCATTTGTGAAAAAGCACGCCGCCCGGGCGGGCGGCGCGATTCAGGCGGTCTGGCGCCTCAGTTGGGCAGGCGCGCGCTGTGTTCGAGCATCAGTTGCTCGTCCTCGGCGAGCATGCCGGGGATGCAGTCGCGGAGGAATTCGACCCAGGTGCGGATCTTCGCATCGAGGAACTGCCGCGACGGGTAGAGCGCGTAGATGTTCAGGTGGAACAGGCTGTAGCCGGGCATCACCCGCACCAGGCTGCCGTTGCGCAGGCCCTCCACCGCCGAGTACACCGGCAGCGCGCCTATGCCCATGCCGGCCACCACCGCCTCGGTCAGGGCATCGGCGGTGTTGACCTGGAAGTGGGTGTGGTCGATGTGCGCCAGCTCCTCGCCGTCCGGGCCGTGGAACAGCCACTTGTCCAGCGACATCACGCTGTTCACCAGGCGTAGGCAGCGGTGCGCGGCCAGTTCCGCCGGCACCTTGGGCGAGCCATGTCGCGTCACGTAGGCGGGCGCCGCGCAGAGCACGCTGTGGGTCTGCCCCAGGCGCTTGGAGACGAAGCCGGAGTCGGGCAGCTCGGGGGCGATCACCACCGAGATGTCGTAGCCCTCGTCGAGGATGTCGGTGGTGCGGTTGGCCAGGGTAAGGTCGAAGCTGACTTCCGAGTACATCTCGCAGTACTGGGAGATCGCCTTGATCAGGTAGTGCTGGCCGATGCCGGTCATGGCATGCACCTTGAGCTTGCCGGCCGGGCGCGAATGGGCGTCGCTGGCCTCGGCCTCGGCTTCCTCGATGTAGCCGAGGATCTGCTGGCAGCGCAGCAGGTAGCGCTGGCCGGCCTCGGTGAGGGCGATGCGGCGGGTGGTGCGGTGCAGCAGGCGGGTACGCAGGTGGGCTTCGAGCTTGGCCACGGTACGCGAGACGTAGGCCGTGGTGAGGTCCATGCGCTGGGCGGCGGCGGTGAAGCTGCCGGTCTCGGCGACACAGACGAAGGCACGCATGTTGTGCAGCAGGTCCATCATTTCTCCTGAGAGCCTGTCCGCGCGCCGTGCCGGGCGATGCCGGCTACAGCAAAGTCTTGTTACAGATTCACGACAGGCGGCGAATTGTCGCATAACTGCCCACGGCGAATTGTTGTTTTTCAGGCAAAAATAATTCGCCCAACTGTCAGCTTATCCTGCCTCCGGCGGTTTTCTAGAATCGCCTCCCCACCGCGGCCCCTCCGCAGTTCCCAGGATTCACAGCTGTGTTCCGCCATACGCGCCAGGCTCGTTTCGCCCCTGCTCCGTCGCCCTTCCCGCAGCCCTGCGGTTGCACAGCTCCCGACTCGCCGCTGCCCCGATGAACAGCCTCACCCGCATCAGCGCGCGCCTGCCCGGCGCCGACGCGCTGCGCCAGGCGGCGTCCGCCTGGGCCCATAGCGACGGGGTGACCTGGGTGTTCATCGGCAAGACCCTGCTCACCGCCTTCCTCGCCCTGTGGCTGGCCTACCGCCTGGAGCTGCCGCAGCCGAACACCGTGCTGGTCAGCGCCTTCATCGTGCTGCAGCCGCAGAGCGGGCAGGTCCTGGCCAAGAGCTTCTACCGCATCCTCGGCACCCTGGCCGGGCTCACGGTGATGGTCACCTTCATCGCCCTGTTCGCCCAGGAGCGCGTGCTGTTCCTGCTCTGCGTGTCGATCTGGGTCGGCCTGTGCACCGCCGGCGCCGCGCGCTACCGCGACTTCCGCGCCTACGCCTGCCTGCTGGCCGGCTACACCGCGGTGATGATCGGCATCCCCGCCACCCTGCACCCGGAGGGCGCCTTCATGGCAGCGCTGTGGCGGGTGCTGGAGATCACCCTGGGCATCTTCTGCACCGGCCTGGTCAGCGCCCTGGTGCTGCCGCAGACCAGCAGCGCCGCGCTGCGCAACGCCCTGGACACGCGTTTCGGCGACTTCGCCGGGCTGGCCGCCGCCGGCCTGGAAGGCACCCTCGACCACGCCCGCTTCGAGCAGGCCGCCGCGCGCATCGCCGCCGAGGCCGTGGGCCTGGAGAACCTGCGCAACGTCACCGCCTTCGAAGACCCGCACATGCGCCTGCGCAGCGGCCGCCTGGCGCGCCTGAACAGCGAGTTCATGCAACTGACCACGCGCTTCCACGCCCTGCAGCGCCTGCTCGACCGCCTGCGCGAACGCCAGGCCGGCGCCGTGCTGGAAGTGCTGATGCCGTGCCTGGTGGAAGTCGGCGGGCTGCTCGCCGGCTGGCATGGCCGGCCGCTGCGCGACGCCGACGCGGCCTTTCTCGCCGCCCAGCTGGAACACTGCCGCCAGCAGCTGATGCCGCAGATCCGCGAGGCCCGCGCCAGACTCGCCCACGCCTGCCCGCGGGAGGCCGACCAGTTGGACTTCGAGACCGCCGCCGAGCTGCTGTTCCGCTTCGCCGGCGACCTCCACGACTACGCCCAGACCCACGCCTCCCTGGCCGCCCACAAGCACATCCGCGAGCAGTGGAAGGAACGCTTCACGCCCAAGGCCAACGCTGTGGCCGCGGCCGTCGCCGGGCTGCGCTGCGCGCTGCTGGTGCTGGTCGGCGGGGTGTTCTGGATCGAGACTTCGTGGCTCAGCGGCGCCACCTTCACCCTCACCTCGGTGCTGATCGCCGCGCTGTCCTCGGCCTCGCCCAACCCCAAGCGCCTGTCGCTGCAGCTGACCTTCGGCACCCTGCTGGGCGCCACGCTGGGCTTCATCCTCACCTTCCGCGTGCTGCCGCACCTGGATGGCTTCCCGCTGCTGTGCATGGCGCTGGCGCCGGTGTTCGCCCTCGGCGCCTTCCTCATCACCCGCCCGCAGTGGAGCGGCTACGGCGTGGGCCTGCTGGTGTGGTTCTGCATCGCCTCGCTGCCGGCCAACCTGGCGCGCTACGACGCCTACACCTTCATCAACGAATACCTGGCCATGCTGCTGTCCATGGGCATGGCGGTGGTGGCGGCGATGGTGATACTGCCGCCCAACCGCCCCTGGCTGTGGGAACGCCTGGAGGCCGAACTGCGCATGCGCGTGGTGCACACCATCAGCGACCCGCTGAAGGGCCTGTCGGCCGGTTTCGAAAGCGGCACCCGCGACCTGCTCAACCAGGCCTACGGCCTGGCCAGCGGCCGCCCCGACGTGCAGCGCCGGCTGCTGCGCTGGATGTTCCAGGTGCAGGAAGTGGGCCTGGCGATCATCGAGCTGCGCCGCGAACAGGCGGTACTACCCGACGAGCCCTGGTACGCCGAGCACATGCCCTGGCGCCGCGCCATCCGCGCCATGGGCCGGGCACTGATCCGCCTGTTCATCCAGCCCAGCGAGCACAACCGCCTGCGCGCCCTGGCGGCGGTGGAGCACGCCATCCACAGCACCCGCAGCACCCAGGAGCCGCGCCCGCCGCACTTCGACACCTCGCCGCTGCGGCGCATGTGCAGCTACCTGCACTTCATCCGCACCTCGCTGCTCGACCCCAGCTCGCCGCTGCGGGAGAGCTCGCGGGGTTGAGGAAGCCGCGCGCCGCGCCCCACCTGTAGGAGCGCGCCCTGCGCGCGAATCGCGGACAGAGTCCGCTCCTACCGCATGAGCGAGCGTGGCTTTTCGTAGGATGGTGTTGAGCGAAGCGATACCCATCACCGCAACCGCATGGGTTTCGCAAGCTCAACCCATCCTACGAAGAGCGTCTCGGTGCGGCCCACAGACAGTTGCTCCCACGATTCCAGGAAGCACGGTCGGAGCGGACCTTGTCCGCGATAGCCGGAACCACCGGCGCGATTCCATGTAGGAGCGCGCCCTGCGCGCGAAATCGCGGGCAGGGCCCGCTCCTACACCAGCCCCTATCGCGCAACGGCTGCGACACGACCGCGCAGCGTCATTATGCCCGCGCGCTCCCCGCAAACCCGTGCCGCTGCTGGATTGTTGCCTATTAGTACGAGGTATTTCTGGCTTCCAGGCATATGAATATGCCCGCCGCGGACCTACCATTTGCTTGCTGTTGAAGCGCGCCGCAACACCCAAGAACCCGATCGCAACATCCCTAAAGACATCTTCCCGATGAAGCCGATGAACTTCGTCCTGGCCGCGTGCGCCCGGATGCGGCTCCCGCTCGGGAAAAAGGCAGGAAAATTCATGAAAGCCCTAGTCGTTCTGGCCCTGGCCGGCTTCTCCTCGCTCGCCCTCGCTGCGCAAGCGGACGAGGCTGCCCAACCTCAGAGTCCGGCAGTGGAGCAATACACCTACGGAATGAACCTGGACGTCGCCCACGTGGTTTCCACCACCGACGTCTCCAACCAGTGCGGGGTCGTGCCCGCGCAGATGACCTACGAAGACTCGAAGGGCGAGCGTCACACCATCGAGTACCAGGTCTGGGGCAACGGCTGCACTGGCGGCTAGGCCCATCCGGAACGCAACCGCGAAGGGTCCACGCCCCCTTCGCGGCGCGTTGCAGGTTCTCTCCCCTCCCCCTTCCCTAACGCTGCAGCACCGACCTCGCCAGGTTGCGGCTGTGCGCCCCGAACGCCCGGATCAACGCCAATAGCTGTTCGTCCAGCTGCGCATCGTGCTGCAGCGGCGCCAGTTCGTTGCCGGCGCTGAAACCGACGCCGGCATCCGCCGGGACCGTCGCCAGCCAATGACCGATCGCCGCATCGAAGGCCGCCGCATGGGCATGGGATTCGGCCGCCACCACCTCCCGCGGGTAATCGGCCGAATAAGCCGGATAGCGTTCGTCGCCGGAAGTATCGGCATAGGCGGCGAGCAACGCCGAACCCTGCGGCTTGCGCAGCGATTCCAGCAGCCAGTCCAGCTGGTAGCGCTCCACGCCCAGGTGGCGGCTGGCCACGCGGCTGATGGCGGCCTTCTTGTCGGCGTCGAAGCCGGCCATGGCCTTGAGCGCGGTCCACAGCATGCTGGCGGTGGTTTCGCCGGGTAATGGCGTGCTGTGGTAGGGCTGCGTCAGGTCCTGGATGTAGTGCATCGACCAGCCGAGGAAGCGGTAGCCCCAGTACGGGTGGCCATGCTCGAAGGCATAGCGCGCCAGGCCGTGGAACTGGTAGGCGCGCCATTCCGGCCAGCTGCGCTGCAGGTAGGGCGCACCGGCGAAGATGATCGGCGACTCGTGGTAGAAGCCCATGTGGAACGGCGCCTGGGAGCTGAACTCGTAGCCCGGGTCGCCGAACGGCTGCGGGCCGAAGCCGTAGCGCTGGCCGGCCGTTCCAGGGTTGTCGCTGAACAGGTGGATGTCGTGGCCGAAGTCCGGCTCGTCCGTGGCGCTGGCCAGCACCGCCAGGGCCGGCACCGGCTCGCCCGGCTGCAGGGCGATGAAGCGCCAGCGCGCCCAGCCGGCGAGGTCGTGGAACACCAGCACGTCGGACGCCTTCAGGTGCGGCCGCGCGGGCTGGTCGTGCCCCGGCGCGGGCTGGATGACGTTGGCCAGCTTGATCTCCGGGTTCAGCCGCAGGGCCGCGAGGAAGGCCAGGCGCAGGTCCTGCTCCGCGCCGGTGAAGCGCAGCGCGTCGGGCCGCGCCGGGTACTTGCGGAAGTGCTCGCGGGCGAAGCGCTCCTGCTCGTCGAGCAATGGCACCAGGCCCTCGCGCTCGGCGGCGAGGAAGGTCTCCAGCGGCTCCATGGGCACCGCCGGCGCAGTGGCCACGGCAGGCAATTGCGCCAGGGCCAGGTAGCTGCCCAAGGCATGGTTGGACCAGGCCCAGAGGCAACGCGGCAGGATCAGCAGGGACAGCAGCAGGCAAATGCGCAACCGGTGGCTCATGGGACCTCCACTCTTCTCGGACGATGCCCCGCAGCCTAGCAACCCCGGCGCCGCGGGGCACTGTCGCAGGGGGCCAGGGCGATTCACCGATAAGGCCAGGCTGACCATCATCAATGGCGCCCGCGGGGCCAGCCACTACACTTGCCGGGCATGACCTGCCGGCATAGCGCCGTTGCCGCCGGCCACTGCAAAAGGCGTTCCCCATGCTGCAATCCGTTTCACCGAAGAACGACCTGCCGCTGAAGAACGAGGCCGATCCCCAGCGCAGCGGCGTGCTCGCCCCGTTCGGCATCGCCGCCTTCCGCATCATCTGGATCTGCAACCTGTTCGCCAACCTGGGCACCTGGGCGCAGTCGGTGGCCGCCGCCTGGGTGGTCACCGAGGCCCACGCCAGCCCGCTGATGGTGGCGATGATCCAGGTCGCCTCGGCGCTGCCGCTGGTGCTGCTGTCGATCCTCTCCGGGGTGCTGGCGGACAACCACGACCGGCGCAAGATCATGCTCGTCGGCCTGTCCATCGAACTGTCCGGCGCCGCCCTGGTGACGCTGCTGGCGTTCCTCGGCTACCTCGACCCGCTGCTGCTGATCGCTTCCATCCTCTGGCTGTCCCTGGGCAGCTCCATCACCATCCCGGCCTGGCAGGCGGCGGTGAACGAGCAGGTGCCGGCGCGCCTGGTGGGCGACGCGGTGCTGCTCAACAGCGTCAACTACAACGTCGCCCGCGCAGTGGGCCCGGCCATCGGCGGCCTGCTGCTGTCGGCCACCGGCGCGCCCTGGGTGTTCCTGTTCAACTGCCTGTGCTACGCCGCGCTGATCTGGGCCATCTGGCAATGGCGCCGCGAGGTGCCCAAGCGCACCCTGCCGCCGGAGCACATCGTCGAAGGGGTGGTGGCGGCGCTGCGCTTCACCCAGTACTCCAGCGTCACCCGCCTGGTGATGCTGCGCTCGGCGGTGTTCGGCCTGTCGGCCAGCGCGGTCTGGGCGCTGCTGCCGCTGCTGGCGCACCGCAACCCCGACGGCAACGCCTCGGTGTACGGCTACATGCTCGGCGCCCTGGGCCTGGGCGCCATCCTCGGCAGCACCCTGGTCGGCCGCCTGCGCAAGGTGATCGGCACCAGCCGGCTGATCAGCCTGGGCGGCGGCACCCTCGGCCTGGTGCTGCTGATCCTCGGCACGGTGGACAGCCTCTGGGTGCTGTTCCCCGCTCTCATCCTCGGCGGCAGCTGCTGGATAGCCGCGGTGGCCAGCTACAACTCGGCGGTGCAGATACTGGTGCCGGACTGGGTCAAGGCGCGCGCCCTGGCGCTGTACCAGACCGCCATCTACGGCGGCCTGGCGCTGGGCTCGTTCCTCTGGGGCCACTTCGCCGGCACCCTCGGCGTGCAGGGCGCGCTGCTGGCCGCCGGCTGCCTGCTGCTGGTGTCGGTGGCGCTGCTGTACAACTCGCGCCTGCCTGAGCTCAACCCCGGCAGCATCGCCCGCGCGCCCAGCACCCTGCCGGGGGAGCCGACCTTCGTCTTCGACACCCAGCGCGGCTCGGTGCTGGTGACCATCGAATACCGCATCCCGGCCGAACGCACCCGCGACTTCGTCCGCGCGGCCAAGGCGCTGCGCCGCCTGCGCCTGCGCAACGGCGCCGAACGCTGGGCGCTGTACCGCGACATCAGCGACAAGGAGGCCTGGCAGGAGGTGTTCCTGGTGGACAACTGGATCGCCCACCTGCGCATGCTCGACCGCATGACGCTGGAGGACAAGACCATCATCGACACGGTCACCAGCCTGCATGCGGGGGATGCGCCGCCGAAGATGCGGCATGGGGTGAGCTATGAGTCGGGGAGCTACGAGGCGCCGCCGGAGACGTTGGGGTGAGGGTGTTCGCCTTGGGGTGAGGTGCCCGGCGGGAAGTCCGCTCCCTCTCCCCAGCCCTCTCCCTGAAGGGAGAGGGGGCTTGTCCGTGCCGAGAGAAGGAATGGTTTCAGCCGGAAACCCTCGGTGTTGCCGGCTGACTCCAGAACATCAAACCCTGCCCAACAGTCCCCTCTCCCTTCAGGGAGAGGGTTAGGGAGAGGGCTACGCGGTCGAATCACACACCACAGGGTCCCGGCTGATTAGATCGCCAGAGCCACCAACACCGCACACTCCACCAACTCCACCAAAGCCCCCGCCGTATCCCCGGTCGTGCCATCCAGCCGCGCCATCAGCCGGTTGCGCCACCAGAGGAACACCGCCAGCGCCACCACCAGCGCCACCAGGCCGCTCAGGCCGGTGAGCGGCATCAGCGCGGCGTTGAGCGCCAGCATCCAGGGCAGCGCGCGGCGCGGCAGGTGGTCGGCCAGGGCCTGGCCGAGGCCGCCGGGGCGGGCGTAGGGGGTGGTGAGGAACAGCAGCGGTAGGGCCACCCGCGCTAGCCAGGGCGCCAGCAGCAGGGCCCAGAAGTGGTGGGCGTCGAGCAGCGCCGCGATGGCGCAGAACTTCACCAGCAACAGCACTACCAGCACCACCACCGCCACCGGGCCGCTGCGCGGGTCCTTCATGATCGCCAGGGTGCGCTCGCGGTCGCCCAGGCCGCCCACCCAGGCGTCGGCGGTGTCGGCCAGGCCGTCCAGGTGCAGGGCGCCGCTGAAAGCCACCCACACGGCCAGCAGCAGCGCGGCGTGCAGCAGCAGGTAGGTCTCGCCGAAGAAGTAGCCCAGGGCGTAGAGCCCGCCGCCCATCAGCGCGCCTACCAGCGGGTAGAACAAGGTGGCGCGGCCGAACTGCTCGGGCGTGGGCACCTCGCCCAGGCGGATCGGGATGCGGCTGAGGAACTGCAGGGCGATCAACGGCAGGAACAGGTTGCTCATCGGGGCGCGCTCACGGCGGACTCGACCGGTTGGATGCTCCAGCCGCCGGCCTGCGGCTCGATGCGCAGCGCCAGCCGTTCGCCGTGGGCGACGCTCACCTGCAGCAACTGCTCGCGCGGCAGGCCCTGGGCGCGCGCGCCGAGCAGGCGCATCACGCCGCCATGGGTCACCAGCAGCAGGTGCTTTCCGGCATGCGTCGCGTACAGCCGCTGCAGAGCGGCGAACACCCGCGCCTCGAAGGCCGCGAGCGGTTCGCCGCCCGGCGGGGTGAAGGCGTAGGGGTCGTTCCAGAAGCGGGCTAGCGCATCGCTATCAGTCTCCATCAGCTTAGCTGCGGAAAGCCCTTCCCACTCGCCGAAATCCATCTCGCGCAGGTCCGGTTCCAGCTGCAGCGGCAGGCCGCTTGCGGCCGACAGGCGCTCGGCGAAGGCGGCGCAACGGCGCAACGGCGAGCTGACCAGGGCCTCCCAGGGCTGCTCCAGGCCCAGGCCGGCCTGCATCTGCGCCCAGCCGGCGGCGGTCAGGGCGTCGTCCAGGCGGCCGCGGAAGCCGCCGCCCAGTTCGGTTTCGCCGTGGCGCAGCAGGTCCAGGCGCAGGCTCATGCCGGGCGGTCCGACACCGCCGCCTCGGCGAAGGTGGCCATCCCGGCGTGCAGCCGGCAGGCCTGGCGCAGCAGCGGCACGGCCAGGGCGGCGCCGCTGCCCTCGCCCAGGCGCAGGCCCAGGTCCAGCAGCGGCTGCGCCTCCAGGGCCTGGAGCACGCGCTGGTGGCCGGGCTCGGCGCCGCTGTGGGCGAACAGCAGCCAGTCGCGGCACTGCGGGTTGAAGCGCACCGCGCAGAGCGCCGCGACGCTGCAGATGAAGCCGTCCACCAGGGCGACGATGCCCTTCTGCGCGCAGGCCAGGTAGGTGCCGGCCAGGGCCGCCACCTCGAAGCCGCCGAGGCGGCACAGGGCCTCGAAGGGCTCGGCGCAGTGCCCGCCATGCAAGGCCAGGGCGCGCTCGATGACCTCGGCCTTGTGCGCCACGCCTTGCGCATCCAGCCCGGTGCCGGGGCCGACCAGGGCAGCCGCGCGCTCGCCCAGCAGGCCGCAGGCCAGGGCCGCGGCGCAGGTGGTGTTGCCGATGCCCATCTCGCCGCCGATGAACAGCTCGCTGCCGGCCTGCTGCGCGCGGCGCACGGATTCGCGCCCGGCTTCCAGGGCGATCAGGCACTGCGCGGCGGTCATCGCCGGCTCGCGGGCGAAGTTCAGGGTGCCGGCGCCGACCATCAGGTGCAGCACGCCGGGCAGCGGTTCCAGGGGCACGGCGGTGCCCAGGTCGATCACTTCCAGGCGCGCGCCCAGGTCGCGGGCCAGCACGCTGATGGCCGCGCCGCCGCGCACGAAGTTGCGTAGCATCTCGCCGGTCACCGCCTGCGGGTAGGCCGAGACGCCCTCCTCCACCACGCCGTGGTCGCCGGCGAACAGGGCGATCCACAGGTGCTCCAGGCTCGGCCGCTCGCGGCCCTGCAGGCTGGCCAGGTGCACGGCCACCTCTTCCAGGCGGCCCAGGGCGCCGCGCGGCTTGGTCAACTGGTCCTGGCGCGCGGCGGCCTTGTCGCGCGCCACGCGGTCCGTGGGTTGGCAGGCTTCGCGCCACCATTGCAGGCTCATACGGGGTCTCCCTTGAGGGTCATGGGCAGGCCGGCGACGGTGAACACCACCCGCTCGCTGGCCTCGGCCAGGGCCTGGTGCAGCCAGCCGGCCTCGTCGACGTAGCGCCGCGTCAGCTCGCCCAGGGGCACCACGCCCAGCCCGGTTTCGTTGCTGACCAGGAGGATGCGGCCCGGCAGGGCCGGCAGCGTGGCCAGCAGTTCGTTCACTTCGTGTTGCAGGTGCGCGCCGTCGTCGGCGAGCAGCAGGTTGGTCAGCCAGAGCGTCAGGCAGTCCACCAGCAGGCAGCGGTCCGGCGCGGCGTGCTCGGCGAGGGCCCGCGCCAGATGCAGCGGCTCCTCCACCAGGCCCCATTCGGCGGGACGGCGGTCGCGGTGCTGGCGGATGCGCTCGCCCATCTCGCCGTCGCCGGCCTGCGCGGTGGCGAAATAGGTGACCGGCAGGCCGCTGTCCCGGGCCAGGCGCTCGGCCAGGCGGCTCTTGCCGGAGCGGGCGCCGCCGAGGATGAGTTCAAGCATGGGTTTTCTCCGCACGGAACGCTTTTCGTAGGATGGGTGGAGCGAAGCGATACCCATCGATTGCCCCCGGCTCAAAGGCTACATAGGGATTTCAGCTTCTGCGTGTCCAGATACGCCTCCACCTGGTCCGCCAGGCGCTCGATGTCGCGCTCGCGCAGGGCGTGGTAGTCCAGCTGTTGCACTTCGCCCAGGCCGGCCCAGCGCAGCAGCGCGGCGCAGGCGGCGGGGGATTCGAACAGGCCGTGCAGGTAGGTGCCCATGACCTGGCCGTCGGCGCTGAGCGCACCGTCGCAGCGGCCATCGTCCAGGCGCACCGCAGGGCTCTCCAATGCCGGCCCGCTGGTGACGCCGGCGTGGATTTCGTAGCCGCCGACCTCGGCGTCTTCCAGGGCCAGTCGGCCACGGACGTTGCGCAGTTGCTTCTCCGGTTCCAGCACCGTGTCCAGCTCCAGCCAGCCGAGGCCGGCGCTGCCGCCGGCGGCGCCTTCCAGGCCGTGGGGGTCGGACAGCGTGCGGCCGAGCATCTGCAAGCCGCCGCAGATACCCAGCAGCTTGCCGCCATAGCGCAGGTGGCGCTCGATGGCGGCGTCCCAGCCCTGGGCGCGGAGGAAGGCCAGGTCGGCGCGCACGCTCTTGGAGCCGGGCAGGATGACCAGGTCCGCCGCCGGCAGCGGCTGGCCGGGGCCGACGAAAATCAGTTGCACCTGCGGGTGCAGGCGCAGCGGGTCGAAGTCGGTGTGGTTGCTGATGCGCGGCAGCACCGGCACCGCCACCTTCAGGCTTTCCCCGGCCTTGGCGGCCTGGCGGGTGTCGATGGCGTCCTCGGCTTCCAGGTGGAAGTCCATCAGGTAGGGCAGCACGCCCAGCACCGGGATGCCGGTGCGCTCCTCCAGCCAGTCCAGGCCCGGCTGCAGCAGGGCGATGTCGCCGCGGAAGCGGTTGATGACGAAGCCCTTCACCCGCGCCCGCTCGCTCTCGGAAAGCAGTTCCAGGGTGCCTACCAGATGGGCGAAGACGCCGCCGCGGTCGATGTCGGCGATGAGGATCACCGGGCAGTCCACCGCCTCGGCGAAGCCCATGTTGGCGATGTCGTTGGCACGCAGGTTGATTTCCGCCGGGGAGCCGGCGCCTTCCACCATCACCACCTGGTAGGCGTCGAGCAGGCGCTCGTGGGACTCCAGCACAGCCTGTTTGGCGACCCTTTTGTAATCGTGATAGGCGGCGGCGTTCATGCTGGTCACCGCGCGGCCGTGAATGATGACCTGGGCGCCCACGTCGCTGTTGGGCTTGAGCAGCACCGGGTTCATGTCGGTGTGCGGCGCCAGGTGGCAAGCCTGGGCCTGCACCGCCTGGGCGCGGCCGATCTCGCCGCCATCGGCCGTCACCGCGCTGTTCAGCGCCATGTTCTGCGGCTTGAACGGCGCCACCGCCACGCCCTGGCGGCGCAGCCAGCGGCACAGCGCGGTCACCAGGGTGCTCTTGCCGGCGTCGGAGGTGGTGCCTTGCACCATTAAAGTAGTGCCCTGCACCATTAAAGTAGTGCCGGTGGTCATGTCGGGCTCCATTCGCCGAGGGCCTGGTCCAGGCGCTGCCAGCCGGCTTCGTCGGCGGGCAGGCCGAAGCGCAGGCTCGGCGGACTGTCGAAGAGGCGCACGAGGATGCCGCGGCGGGCCAGGTGCTCGTGCAGTTCGCCGGCCCGAGGGTAGGCAAGCCACTGGAACAGCGCGGTGCCCTGGGTCAGCAACCGGTGCGTTTTCAGAAGCGCGGCCAGGCGTGCGCCGGCCTGCTCCAGCGCTGCGCGGCGTTCACCTTGCCGCGCATGGTCGGCCAGGGCGTGCCGGGCCACCCAGCGCGTCGGCCCGCTCACCGCCCAGGGCCCGAGCAATTCGGCCAGGCCCCGCAGCAGCGCCGGCTCGGCGAAGGCGAAGCCCAGGCGCGCGCCGGCCAGGCCGAAGAACTTGCCCAGCGAACGCAGCACCACCAGGCCCGGCTGGCCGCCGGCCAGGGGCAGCAGGCTGTGGCCGGGGGTGCAGTCCATGAAGGCCTCGTCCACCACCAGCCAGCCGCCGCGGGCGCGCAGGCGCTCGTGCCAGGCCAGCAAGCATTGGCTGTCGAAGCGTCGGCCGGTGGGGTTGTTGGGGTTGACCAGCAGCAGCACGTCGAGCTGGTCGACCAGGCCGTCCACCTCATCGTCGGCCAGTTCCAGCAGCTCATGGCCATGCTGTTTCCAGGCCGCCGCGTGTTCGGCGTAGCAAGGCGCGAGCACGCCGACCCGGCCCGGTGCGCGCAGGCGCGGCAGGGCCTGGATCGCCGCCTGGCTGCCGGGCAGCGGCAGCAATGAGTCACAGCCGTAGTAATCGCGCGCGGCCTGCTCCAGGCCGTCATCCTCTTCCGGCAGGCGCTGCCAGGCGCTGGCAGGGATGTCCGCCAGCGGCCAGGGCCAGGGCGCGATGCCGGTGGACAGGTCGAGCCAGCCCTCCAGCGCGATGCCGTAGCGCTGCGCGGCCGCGCGCAGCTTTCCGCCGTGCTCAAGCATGCAGCAGCGCCCCCAGGCCGAGGATCGCCAGCAGCCACAGCAGCACGCCCTGGCGCACCAGGGCCAGGGCCCGCCAGATGTCGCGGGCGCCTGGCGCCGGGCCTTCGCCCAGTTGCGGGCGCTCATGCAGTTCGCCGTGGTAGACGGCGTTGCCGCCCAGGGCCACGCCGAGCGCACCGGCGCCGGCGGCCATCACCGGGCCGGCGTTGGGGCTGTCCCATTGCGGCGCCTGGCGGCGCCAGCTGCGCAGGGCCAGGCGGGTGTTGCCGAGCAGCGCGTAGGTCAGCGCGACCAGGCGCGCGGGGATGTAGTTGAGGGCGTCGTCGATCTTCGCCGCGGCCCAGCCGAAGCGTTCGAAGCGCGGGTTGCGGTAGCCCCACATGGCGTCCAGGGTGTTGCTCAGGCGGTACAGCACCACGCCCGGCGCGCCGGCCACGGCGAACCAGAAGAGCGCGGCGAACACCGCGTCGCTGCCGTTCTCCAGCACCGATTCGGTGGCGGCCTTGGCCACCGCGCTGTCGTCCAGTTCGGCGGTCTCGCGGCTGACCATGTAGCCCACACGCTTGCGCGCCTCGGGCAGGTCGCCGTCGCGCAGGGCCAGGGCCACGGGTTCGGCGTGCTCGCCCAGGCTGCGCAGGCCGATGGCGGCGTAGAGGGCGATGGCGGAGACCAGCCAGCCGAGGTGCGGGACCAGGGTCAGCAGCCAGGTGAGGAAGGTCAGCGGCAGCACGGCCAGGGCCCAGGCGGTGACGCCGTGGCTGCGCCAGCCTAGGCCGGGGGTGTGGTTATCGGAGGTTGGGGAGGTTGGAAGAAGAGCGCCCTCTCCCCGGCCCTCTCCGGAAGGCGGCCCCCCCTGAAGGGAGAGGGGGCTATCCGTGCTAACCGTCGACAATGGCACTCGGGCGCGATTGAAGCGGCGCTCCAGGCGGTCAGCCAGGCGGCCGAAGGCCACCAGCGGGTGCCAGCGCTTCGGCTCGCCCAGCAGGCCGTCCAGGGCCACGCCGGCAACGCTCAGCAGGGCCAGACTCATGGGCGTTCTCCCCAGTGATTTTCGTAAAGCAGTTCGTTCAGCGGGCGCGGCTGGCGCCAGCCTTCCAGGGCCAACATGGGCGCCGGGTAGAACTCCGCCACCGGGCCCAGGCAGAGCACCGCCACCGCCTCGCTGCCCGCCGGCAGGCTGAGCAGTTCGCCCAGGGCGGCGGGATCGAACAGCGACACCCAGCCCAGCCCCAGGCCTTCGGCGCGGGCCGCCAGCCAGAGGTTCTGGATGGCGCAGGCCAGCGAGGCCAGGTCCATCTGCGGCAGGGTGCGGCGGCCGAAGACGTGGGCCTCGCGGCCGTCCGCCAGGGCCGCCACCAGCAGCTCGGCGCAGTCGCGGATGCCCTCGACCTTCAGCCGCATGAATTCCTCAGAGCGCTCGCCCAGGGCCTCGGCGGTCTTCACCCGCTCCGCCTCCACCAGGCCGTGGATGGCCTCGCGCAGTGCCGGGCGGGTGATGCGGATGAAGCGCCAGGGCTGCATCAGGCCGACGCTGGGGGCCTGGTGCGCCGCTTCCAGCAGCCGCGCCAGCAGCGCCGGGGCCACCTCGCCGCCGCTGAAGTGGCGCATGTCGCGGCGCTCGGCGATGGCGCGGTAGATGGCCGCGCGTTCCTCGGGGCTGTAGGCGTGCTCGTTCATGGGCGGAAGATCGCGGCGGCGGCCGCCGGGTTCGACGGCAGGTAGAAGTGGATATAGGACGCGGTCAGGCGGCCCAGGCGGAACACCGCCTCGGCCACCGGCTTGGCGTTCGGGCAGGTGCCGCGCAGGGCCGGCTCCAGTTGGCTGTCCAGCAGCGAATGGTGGAAGGTGTGGCCGCGCAGCGGGCCTTCCGGCAGTTCCACCTCCTGCAGGGCCAGGGCGGCAAGGCGCTTCTGCAGGGTGGCGCGGCCGGGCAGCAGGCCGAGCAGCCGACCGCTGCGGCCCTCGGCGTCGGTCAGGCCATCGAGCAGGTAGAGCATGCCGCCGCACTCGGCCAGCAGCGGCTTGCCGGCGGCATGGTGGGCGCGGATGGCCTCGGCCATGGCGCGGTTGTTCTCCAGCTGCGCCAGGTGCAGTTCCGGATAGCCGCCGGGTAGATAGAGGCTATCCACCTCCGGCAAGTATTCGTCGGTGAGCGGCGAGAAGAACTTCAGCTCGGCGCCCAGCTCGCGCAGCAGGTCGAGGTTGGCCTGGTAGAGGAAGGCGAAGGCGGCATCCCGCGCCACGCCGATGCGCACGCCGGCCAGGGACGCTTGCAGTTCGTGCTCGGTGGGCGCCGCGAAGCTCACCGGCGGCGGCAGGTCCACCGCGCTGCTGGCGGCCAGGGCGTCGGCGGCGGCGTCCAGGCGCGCGTCCAGGTCGGCCAGTTCCTCGGCCTGCACCAGGCCCAGGTGGCGGCTGGGCAGCTCCAGGTCGGCG
The DNA here is from genome assembly GCF_001586155.1 of Pseudomonas citronellolis. Lineage (NCBI taxonomy): Bacteria > Pseudomonadati > Pseudomonadota > Gammaproteobacteria > Pseudomonadales > Pseudomonadaceae > Pseudomonas > Pseudomonas citronellolis. The sequence goes on along the minus strand of NZ_CP014158.1, from coordinate 1,663,524 downwards.
CTGCGCGGCAACGCGCCGTACCAGCGGATCCACTCCGGCAGGCTGTCGCGCAGCAGGTCGCTGTGACGCTGGCTGCCGACGCGGTTGCCGAGCACGCCGGAGAACGGCAGGCCCGGCTGGTAGGTGGCCAGGCCCACGGCCAGGGCGCCGAAGGTCTGCGCCATGGCCTGGCCGTTGATCACGCCGAGCACCGGCACATCGAAGGTGCGCGCCAGGTCGGCCGCCGAGGGCGTGCCGTCGAACAGGCCCATCACCCCTTCGATGAGAATCAGCTCGGCCTCCCCTGCCGCTTCCCAGAGCAGCCGGCGGCTCTGCGCCTCGCCGACCATCCACAGGTCGAGCTGGTGCACGGGCGCGCCGCTGGCGCGGGCGAGGATCATCGGGTCGAGGAAGTCCGGGCCGACCTTGAACACCCGCACCCGGCGCCCCTGGCGCGCGTGCAGGCGGGCCAGGGCGGCGGTGACGGTAGTCTTGCCCTGCCCCGAGGCGGGAGCGGCGATCAGCAGCGCCGGGCACTGGCGCGCCTGGGGCATCAGAACTCCACTCCTTTCTGCGCCTTGATGCCGGCCTTGAAGGCGTGCTTGACCAGGCCCATCTCGGTGACGGTGTCGGCGGCGTCGATCATGCCCTGCTGGGCGGCGCGGCCGGTGACCACCACATGCTGGTGCGCCGGGCGCGCGGCGATGTCGGCCAGCACGGCGTCCAGCTCCAGGTAGCCGTGCTTGAGGGCGATGTTCAGCTCGTCCAGCAGCACCAGGCCGACGGCCGGGTCGGCCAGCAGCTCGCGGGCCACGTCCCAGGCCTGCCGGGCTTTCTCGATGTCGCGCCGGCGGTCCTGGGTCTCCCAGGTGAAGCCCTCGCCCATCACGTGGTAGCGCACCTGCTCGGGGAAGCGGCGGAAGAAGGCTTCCTCGCCGGTGCTCGCGGCGCCCTTGATGAACTGCACCACGCCGGCCTGCATGCCGTGGCCGAGGGCGCGGGCGAGCATGCCGAAGGCCGAGCTGCTCTTGCCCTTGCCGTTGCCGGTGAGCACCAGCAGCACGCCGCGCTCGTCCCGGGCCTGGGCGATCTTCTCGTCGATCACGTCCTTCTTGCGCTGCATGCGCGCGCGGTGGCGCTCGTCCTTTTCCGGGGATTCGCTCATCGTTGGGTCTCCTGGCCGAAGGCGGCCGTGCTCGCGATGCCAAGGCACCGGGGCTGAAGGGGCGTGCGGGAGGGACGACGGAAAGTAGCCGCGCGGCGCGGGGCCGTGGCTGGAAGGAGAATGCTCATCTGCCTGATCGCTCCACCGCTCTCACCCGCGCGGCTAGTAAACCGGGATGACGCGGGGCGATCGGAGCGCGGCCTGGGCAGCGCCCGACGGCTTCCTGCGCGTCGTCGTCGCTACGGGCCGGTCTCCGGGCTCGCGAGTGAAGGTCACCGGACCTCTGCGGCTGCGCCTTCCCATGCCGTTGGCACAGTGGCTGTTGCGTCCGCGTGACTCGCCTACCGTTGCGGGGGCAGCGCCGGAATGACCGAATTGGCTCGGTTGCACCGGCTTCCCTGTTTCACCTTCGGCCATGGCCGAGGGCACCTGTAGCAGGCGCGCAGCTTAGAGGCAGGCGGGGTGGCCGGTCAATCGGAGGCGGCGATGGGTCGCGCCTGCTGCGCGGGCGCGGCGGCCGGGTCCTGGCGGCACCAGCGCAGCCAGATGAACTGCAGCTGGACCAGGGTGGCGCGAGCCAGTTCGCGGTCCTCGGCCGGCAGCCGGTGGTCGTTTTCCAGGGCCTTGAACAGCGCCACGCTGGCCGCCTGCAGGGCCTGCTCGCGGCCGGCGCGCGGGCCGCCGGCGAGCAGCAGGTCGTGCAAACACAGCAGGTAGGCGTCGCGGGCCCGGCGCACGGGGCCGCGGGCAGCGGTCAGGCGCGCGCGCAGGAACAGCAGCTCGTCGCCCAGGTCCAGCGCCAGCAGGCCGCCGCGCCAGCGCGCGCGGCGCTCGGCCGGCAGGTTCTTGTAGAACTGCGCCAGGCGCAGCAGGCGGTCGGCGCTGCGGCCGTCGAACCAGACCTCCAGCGGCGGCAACGGACCGCGGGTGAGCCGCGCGAGGTCGGCGAGGATGGCCGCCAGCACGCGGCGGTAATGGCGCTGCCCGGGCGCCAGGCGCACCAGGTTGAACACCAGCACGGCGAAGGCCACGCCGATCACGGTGGCCAGCGCCGAATTGAGGAAGTGGCCGAGGTCGTAGCTCATCGCGTTGCTCGGCCCGATGTTCTTCACATAGAAGATGCAGAAGGACGAGGCGATGGCGGCGATCGGCGGCCGCGTCATGCACAGCGCGGCGATGAACAGCGGCACGCCCAGCACCAGCGCCAACGCCGGGAAGCCATCGCACAACGGCAGTATCACCAGGCCTGCGACGCCGGCAAAAGGTACCGACAGGACGATGCCGCGCAGGAAGTTCAGCCCGGCGCCGGCCGGGTTGTCGCGGCTGGCGAACAGGCTCAGCACCACGCCGGTGATGGACACCGCGCCCAGGCCGCTGGGCCAGGCCGTGGCCAGCCAGAAGGCCGACACGCAGAGGAACGCCAGGGCGCTGCGCAGGCCGTAGAGCAGACCGCGTTCGATGTCGCGGTGCCAGACGATCACCCCCGGCGCGTTGCGCGGCGCCTCGCCGTAGACCAGCGCCTGCATGCTGCGCTGGGCCTCGCCGGCCATCTCCAGGGTGCGCGCCAGGCATTCCAGGCACAGGCGTTGCTGGGCGTTGTCGCGTTCCCGCGCGGCGGCGCCGAGGCGTTCGCGGCAGTCCTCGAAGGCGCGGTACTCAGCCTTCTCCAGCAGCACCATGACCTCGCGCCGCCAGGGCTCCAGCGCGGCCGCCGCGGCCTGGTCCAGCAGCCGCCATTCCCGCGCCACCTTGCGCGCCGCACGCAGCAGGCCCAGCAGGTCGGCGTTCAGCACCCGCAGCGCCTGGGCCCGGCGCCGGCCGCTCTCGCCCTCGAACCAGGCGTGTTCGCGCTGCGCGTCCACCGCCACGATGCGGCCCATGGCGCGGATCAGCGGGCCGCGCTCGTCGGCGCCGGTCAGTTCGGCAGCGGCCGCCTGCAGGCCGGTTTCCCAGGCGCCCCTGCCCTGCTCCGCCAGTTGCTGCTGCACGCGCCGCGGCCAGAGCACGATGCTCACCAGCGATGCGCAGAGGATGCCCAGGCCGATCTCCGAGCAGCGCGCCACGGCCTGGTCGAACACCGTCATGGGCGCGGCGCTGGAAGGCAGCGCGATGATCGCCGTGGTATAGCCGGCGAGCACGAAACCGTAGGAAGAGAAGTTCTGCAGCAGCGAAGCGCCGGCGGTGCAGAACGCCAGCCAGGCGGCCATGGCCAGCAGGAATGGCAGCGGCGCCTGGCCGAACTGGGCGATCAGCGCCACCGAAACCACGGCCCCGATGCAGGTGCCGAGCAGGCGGAACACGCTCTTGGCCAGCACCATGCCGCTCAGCGGCTGGCTGACCACGAATACCGTGACCAGCGCCCACTGCGGTTGCTGCAACTCAAAGCGGAACGCCAGGTAGAGCGCGAGAATGCCGGCCATCAGCGACTTGCTGGCGAACTGCAGGTCCGTGCGACGCGGGCGCAGCACGGCGCGAAAGAACTCGGTGAACAGCGAGAGGAAGGCAGGCATGCAGACATACCGGCAAAATCGTTGACCGAACTATTAAATAGCTTGCTAACAATGTCAAGAAACATCCTGTAACCGCCCTGAGTGGAAGGCGACGGATGGTCTCGTCACACAACTCCGCTAGACTCCGTGGGATGACCGAAACCGCTCAAGCCGGCCAGCTGCGCCTGGACACCTCCGCCTCCCCGCCCCTGCTGCAAGTCAGCGGCGACTGGACGCTCGCCCATTTCGCCGACCTGCAGCGCCAGGTCGGCGCCCTCGACGGCCAGCGGACCCACGCCGGGGGCTTCGACTTCAGCCGGCTCGGCGCCCTCGACACCGCCGGCGCCAGCCTGCTCGCCGACCTGATCGGCGCCAGCGGCCTGCAGCGCCTGGACGAGATCGCCGCCGAGGTGCCCAGGGAGCGCCGCGACCTGCTGCGCGCGGTGGGCAGCTCCATCACCCAGTGCCGCCTGCACGAGAAGAAGCCGCCGCCAGGCAACGCCCTGGTCGACCTGCTGGAACGCATCGGCCGCGCCATGGAGGTCTTCTGGAAGGACCTGGTGGGCGTGCTCGGCTTCATCGGCCTGACCCTCGAAAGCCTGGCGCGCTGCGCCCTGAACCCACGGCGCTGGCGGCCCACCTCGCTGGCCGCGCACATGGAGCAGACCGGCCTGGACGCCGTGCCCATCGTGGCCCTGCTGACCTTCATGGTCGGCGCCGTGGTGGCCTTCCTCGGCGCCACCGTGCTGAACAAGTTCGGCGCGGCCATCTACACCGTCGACCTGGTGGGCTTCTCGTTCCTGCGCGAGTTCGGCGTGCTGCTCACCGCCATCCTCCTCGCCGGGCGCACCGCCAGCGCCTTCACCGCGCAGATCGGCTCGATGAAGTCGAACCAGGAGATCGACGCCATCCGCGCCCTGGGCCTGGACCCGATGGAACTGCTGGTGCTGCCGCGGGTGCTGGCGTTGCTGCTGGTGCTGCCGCTGCTGACCTTCCTGGCGATGCTCTCGGGCATCGTCGGCGGCGGCGTGGTCTGCGCGCTGTCGCTGGACATCTCGCCGCGCATGTTCATGGTCATGCTGCAGAACGACATCGCCGTGCAGCACTTCCTGGTGGGCCTGGTGAAGGCGCCGGTGTTCGCCTTCGTGATCGCCGTGATCGGCTGCCTGGAAGGCTTCCGCGTCAGCGGCAGCGCGCAGTCGGTGGGCGAGCACACCACCTCGGCGGTGGTCCAGTCGATCTTCGCGGTGATCCTCATCGACGCCATCGCCGCGCTGTTCTTCATGGAGATGGGCTGGTGAGCGAAGAAGCCATCATCCAGGTCCGCGACCTGTGCAACCGCTTCGGCGACCACGCGGTGCACGAGCACCTGGACCTGGACGTGCGCCGCGGCGAAATCCTCGGCGTGGTCGGCGGCTCCGGCACCGGCAAGTCGGTGCTGCTGCGCGCCATCATCGGCCTGCGCCGGCCCCAGGAGGGGCAGATCCACGTGTTCGGGCAGAACCTGCTGGAACTGCCGCCGGAGCAGCGCTCGAAGATCGAACGGCGCTTCGGCGTGCTGTTCCAGAACGGCGCGCTGTTCTCCTCGCTGACCGTCAGCGAGAACGTCTGCCTGCCGCTGATCGAGCACGCCGGGCTCACCCGCGACGACGCCGAGTACCTGGCCAAGGTGAAGATCTCCCTGGCCGGGCTGCCGCCGGAGGCCGGCGACAAGTATCCCGCGGAGCTGTCCGGCGGCATGGTCAAGCGCGCAGCCCTGGCCCGCGCCCTGGCCCTGGACCCGGACATCCTGTTCCTCGACGAGCCCACCGCCGGCCTCGACCCGATCGGCGCGGCGGCCTTCGACCAGTTGATCCTGACCCTGCGCGAGGCCTTCGGCCTCACCGTGTTCCTGGTCACCCACGACCTGGACACCCTCTACACCATCTGCGACCGCGTCGCCGTGCTGTCGCAGAAGCGCGTGCTGGTGGTCGGCAGCCTCGACGAGGTGGCGGCCAACCCCGACGCCTGGGTCCAGGACTATTTCCACGGCCCGCGCGGCCGTGCCGCGCAGCAGGCGGCGGACCGCCTGCGGGAGGAGAACTGAATGGAAACCCGCGCCCATCACGTGGTCATCGGCCTGTTCACCGTGCTGGTGGCGGCCGGCGGCCTGCTCTTCGGCCTGTGGCTGGCCAAGAACAGCAGCGACCAGCAGTACAACTACTACGACGTGATCTTCACCGAGGCGGTGACCGGCCTGTCCCAGGGCGGCACCGTGCAGTACAGCGGGATCAAGGTCGGCGACGTGGTCAGCCTGCGGCTGGACCCGCGCGACCCGCGCAAGGTGCTGGCGCGCATCCGCGTCTTCGACCAGACGCCGATCCGCCAGGACACCCGCGCCAAGCTGGCCATCACCGGGGTCACCGGCACCGCCATCATCCAGCTCAGCAACGGCTCGCCGGAAAGCCCGCCGCTGGTGGGCAAGGACGGCCAGGTGCCGGTGATCAAGACCATCCCCTCGCCGCTGAGCAAGCTGCTGGCCAACGGCGAGGACATCGCCACCAACGTCAGCAACCTGATCAACAACGTCAACCGCATGTTCTCCCAGGAGAACGTCGACCGCATCAGCCGCACCCTCGACCACATCGACCAGGCCACCGCGGTGATCGCCGAGCAGCGCGGCGACATCCGCCGCACCGTGCAGGAACTGGCCGCGGCCAGCGAACAGGCCAAGCTGACCCTGGCCAACGCCAGCCAGCTGCTGGGCAACGCCAACCAGTTGCTCGGCAGCCAGGGCAAGGATTCGCTGGTCAGCGCCCAGCAGACCCTCGCCGCGCTGCAACGCAGCAGCGAGAAGGTCGAGCGCCTGCTCGACAGCAACTACGACTCGGTCAACGGCGGGTTGAACGGCCTGGGCGAGATAGGCCCGGCGGTGCGCGAACTGCGCGCCACCCTGGAGAACCTGCAGCGGGTCACCCGGCGCCTGGAAGAGAACCCGACCAACTACCTGTTCGGCGGCAACCGCACCAAGGAGTTCCAACCATGAAGGCCCCCCTGCGCCTGCTCGGCTACAGCGCCCTCGCCGCCCTGCTCGGGGCCTGCTCGATCCTGCCCAGGGCGGAGACCCCGGACATCTACCTGCTGCCGGCGCAGCAGCAACCGCCGCGCGCCACGCCGGCGGTGGACTGGTCGCTGCGGGTGCTGGCGCCCAGGACCAGCCAGGTGCTGGACAGCAACCGCATCGCCGTGCAGCCCAGGGGCGACCTGCTCAGCGTCTACAAGGGCGCGCGCTGGGCCGACGGCGCCCCGCCGCTGCTGCGCGACCGACTGCTCGACGCCTTCCGCGCCGACGGCCGCATCCAGGCCCTGAGCAGCGACGAGGTCAGCCTGCAGGCCGACCTGGAACTGGGCGGCGACCTGCGCGCCTTCCAGGCCGAATACCGCGACAAGGGCGTGGAAGCGGTGGTCATCCTCGAAGCCCGCCTGGTGCGCAGCACCACCCAGCGCATCGTCGCGACGCGACGCTTCGAGGTCCGCCAGCCGGCCGCCGGGGAAAAGGTGCCGGAAGTGGTCAGCGCCTTCGGCCAGGCCACCGACCGCCTGGCGGCAGAGGTGGTGGGCTGGACGTTGCAGCAGGGGCAGGCGCAGAAGTTCGAGCGGTGAAAGACCGCACTCCATGGCACGTAGGGCGCATAACGCTTACGGCGTTATCCGCCGTTTGGCCTCGGTTCCCGGCGGCTCCGAGGCCAACCTTGGCGTTGGCTGTAGCCTCGGCGTATCGGCGTATAACCGCGAACGGTTGTACGCCCTACGGAGCGCCTTTCGTAGGATGGGTTGAGCGAAGCGATACCCATCGCCACGGCTAGTCGGAAACCCGCCTGCGCCGACCCGGATCGGTCAAGCGATAACACTGCAGGGGACTGCGCGGAGAATCCGGTTGGGTCATTTCCAGCAATCCGGACGCCATCGCCGGCCCCAGGTAGTTCTTCCGGAAGGTTGGCCGGTGCGACAACCCCAACCTGCGCATGATTTCCGAGGACTTGAGGGCTTCTCCCTTGTTGAAAGCCTGCAACAGCTGTTGCACGCTCTCGTTTACTTGGTCGGTAACTTGATCGCTTACTTGTTCGGTCTGCGCGACTTCGTCCATGGCTGCCAGTAATGCCCGCAACATGTAGTCAACGAAAGGCGTCGCCTGTGCAACATGATCGGCCTCGGCCAAGGCCGCGTAGTAGGCCTCCTGCTGGGCATGGATGACCGTCTCCACCGGCAAGTAAGCCAACAGCGGATTCCAGCGACTGAGTATCAAGGTCTGCCAGAGTCGTCCCATGCGCCCGTTGCCATCGGCGAACGGGTGAATGAATTCGAACTCGTAATGAAAAACACAAGTCGCCAGTAGCGGGTGCCAGTCCGTATGGCCCAGCCACTCCAGCAACTGCCCCACCAGCGTCGGGACACGGTTGGCCGGCGGCGCCATGTGTAGCAGTTGGTCACCCCGGTAGATACCGACACCACCCTGTCGAAAATGCCCCGCGTCGTCGATGAGCCCTTCCATCAGGCTGGCGTGGGCTGCCAATAGATCGGGTTGAGAGGTCGGGTGCCAGGAAGGCAGGTATTCATAGGCGCGAAAGGCATTGCGCACTTCCTGGATTTCACGGGGCAATCCCAGCACCCGCTTCCCCTCCAGTACGGCAGTGACCTGCTCGACGCTGAGGGTGTTGTTTTCGATGGCCAGAGAGGCCTGGATGGTACGGATACGGTTGCCGCGCCGTAGTTGAGGCGTCAATGCCGAGTCGCCACCCACCGAAAGCCGGCCGACCCGCTCGCAGATTTCACCGACCAATCGCAGCAGTGAAGCGGAAAGGGCAAGCGGTGGTTCATAGGCCTTCATGGCGATATCGGGTCCGAGTCTGCGCAGGCATCCGAAGCGATAGTGCGTACATTGACGGCACTGCCACCCGTGGCAAACACCGAGCGCACGTTATTGGTTCTCCACCCGCCGCAACAGATAGGTATCCATGATCCAGCCATTGGCCTCGCGGGCCTTCAGGCGGGTGTCGCGGATGCGTTCGGCGACTTCGTCCAGGCGGCCGGCGATCAGCAGTTCGTCCGGGGTACCGACGTAGGCGCCCCAGAAGATTTCCAGGTCCTGGCCGCGCAGGCCGGTGTAGCTGTCCTGGGCGTCGAGCATCACCACCACGTCCTGCACGCCGGCGGGCAGGCCTTCGCGGGCCAGGCGGCGGCCGGTGGTGATCTGCAGCGCGCCGCCTATGTGGTTGAGCGGGATGCGGTGGCGCGCGGCCAGGGCCTGCACGCTGGTGATGCCGGGGATGACTTCGTAGTCGAAGCGCAGCCGGCCGCTGGCGAGGATGGCGTCGAGGATGCGGATGCTGCTGTCGTACAGCGCCGGGTCGCCCCAGACCAGGAAGGCGCCGCATTCGTCTTCGGCCACGTGCTCGTCGATCAGCCGCTCGAACAGCGCCTGCTTGGCCGCGTTGAGGTCCACCACGCTGCCGGCGTAGTCGGCCACGCCGCGCTCGCGCTCCGGCAGTTCGGCCTCCACCACGCGGTAATCGCCGCGCTCGACGTAACGCTCGCAGATGTCGCGGCGCAGGTCGAGCAGCTTGGTCTTGCTGGCGCCCTTGTCGAGCAGGAAGAACACGTCGGCGCGGTTCAATGCCTTGACCGCCTGGAGGGTCAGTTGCTCGGGGTCGCCGGCGCCCACGCCGATCAGCAGCAGTCGTTTCATGGTCATTTGCAATGGTAGGGGCTTTCGCCTTCCAGTTCCTGGTCGGCGTCGATGTCACGGATGATCACCGTGGCCTTGGGATAGCTGGAGCAGAGCGCGTTGCGCACCGTGTAGATGCCGCTGCCCTGCGCCAGGAAGGACTTCTTGTTGAGCTTCTGCCCGTTGGCGTCGACGGCGTCTATCTCGTAGTGGCCGCCGAAGGTCTTGCAGCCGCCCAGCACCAGCAGGCTGGCGCCGAGCAACAGGGGAATCGCTTTCATTGCCTCTCCTTGTCTGCGACCGGCAAAGGTGCGAGCCGGTCATTCTGAGGATGTCGGGCCTGTTTCGACAAGCCCGGCGGCCATTTGCTCCCCGCCGGGGCGCTCAGCGCTTGCCCATGGAGCGGCGCGAACCGCGGGGCGCCGGCGGGCGGCGTACATCCTTGTCGTGGGCCTTGCGCGGCTGGTAGCCGGCGGCGGCGTCCTTCTGCGCGGCGAGGGCGGCGCGGGTCAGTTCGGCCAGGGATAGCGGGGCCTGGGCCGGGGTGTCCGCGCTGTCGTCGCGCGGCGGCTGTTGCGAGGAAGTCATGATAGAGACCGGGTGAAAGATGCGGAAACGGCGCCCATCATACCCGATAGGCACCGTGCCCGCTGCTCCTCAGGCGCCGACCGGCTGGCCGGACGCCCCCTCCGGGCGCGCCTGGCCGAGGCTTTCGTCGAAGCGCAGCAGGCGCCCGGCGTTGCCCAGCACCAGCAGGGTGCTGAGGTTGTGCAGCACGGCGGCGATCATCGCCCCGGCGGCGCCGAGCAGGCCGAAGGCAGCCGCCGCGACTATGGCCAGGGTCCAGCCCAGGCCGATCGCCACGTTCACCTGCAGGGTGCGCCGGCACTGGCGGCTCAGCCGCACGCAGGTGCCCAGGCGGCGCAGGTCGCTGCCGATCAGCACCACGTCGGCCGAGGCCAGGGCGATGTCGGCGCCGCCGGCGCCCATGGCCACGCCCACCACGCCGGCCTTGAGCGCCAGCGAGTCGTTGATGCCGTCGCCCACCACCAGCGGGCGGAAGCCCTTGTCGATTTCCTCGCCGACACGGTGCAGCTTGTCTTCCGGCAGCGCCTGGGCGCTGACTTCAGCGATGCCCACCTCGCGCGCCACGCCTTCGGCCACGCTCTGGCGGTCGCCGGTGAGCAGCAGTTGGCGGCCCAGGCCCAGTTCGCGCAGCTCGGCCATGGCCTGCGGCGCTTCCGGGCGCAGGCTGTCGGCCAGCAGCAGCCAGGCGCGGAAGCGCCCGCCCAGGGCCAGGCCGGCGATGGGGCCGTCGTGCTCGGGCACCGGCGCGGTGGCGATGCCCAGTTGGGCGAACAGTTCGGGCCGGCCAAGAGCTGCCTCGCCTTGCGGGGTGTGGGCGATGACGCCCAGGCCCTGGCGTTCGCGGATGTCCTCCAGCGGGTGGTAGGCATCGTGGGGCACCAGCGCAGCCAACGCGCGGCTGACCGGGTGGCTGCTGGCCGCGCCCAGGCTGGCGGCCAGTTGGCGCAGCGCCGCCGGGTCTTCCCCGGGCTCGCCGCGCAGGGCTTGCAGGCGCAGGCTGCCGTGGGTCAGGGTGCCGGTCTTGTCGACCACCAGCGAGGTCAGGTCGGCCAGTTCCTCGAGAAAGGCCGAGCTGCGGATCAGGATGCCGTGGCGTGCTGCCACGGCGATGCCGGCGATGGCCGTGGCCGGCGCCGAGAGCACCAGGGCGCAGGGGCAGGCGGCGACCAGCACGGCGAGCATGGCCTGGGGGTCGTTGGTGACGAACCAGGTGACCGCGGCGATCAGCAGCACCAGCACCATGTAGCGCCCGGCGTAGCGTTCCAGCAGGCGGGTGATCGGCGGCTTGGCGCGCTCGGCGCGCTGCATCAGGGCGATCACCTTGCCCAGGGTGGATTCCTCGCCGGTGCGCGTCACCTCGATGCGCAGCAGGCCGTCGAGGTTGATGGCGCCGCCGTAGACCTCCATCCCGGCCTGCGCCTCCAGCGGCACCGACTCGCCGGTGATGGGCGCGGTGTCCAGGCTGGCCTGGCCGTCCAGCACCCGGCCGTCGGCCGGCACGCGGTCGCCGGCGCGCACTTCCACCTGGTCGCCGGCGCGCAGTTGGGCGTTGTCCACTTCCTCCACGGCGCCGTCGGCGCGGATGCGCCGGGCCTGGCTGCGGGTCAGGCGGCCGAGGGCCTCGATGGCTTCCTGGGAGCCGATCACGCTGCGCTCTTCCAGCACGTGGCCGAAGATCATGATGATCGGCAGCAGCGCTGCGGTCAGCAGGTCGCCGGTGGCCCAGGCGCCGAGCATGGCCAGGGCGATCAACTGGTCGGTGATGCCGTGCAGGCTGGGGTGGCGCAGGCTGGCGGCGGCCGAGCGCAGCACCGGCACCGCCACCAGCAGCGAGGCGACGCCCAGCAGCATCTGCGCCACGCCCTCCTGCTGCGGCGCCAGCCAGCGCCAGAGCAGGCCGAGCAGCAGCAGGCCGAGGGCGAGCATGGCCAGGCTCAGTTGGCGGGCGGCGGCGCGCTGCTCGTCGCGGCTGAGCATGGCCCCCGTGAGGTGGCCGTGGCTGTGGCCATGGTGATGGCCGTGGTGGTGGTGTGCGCTCATCTATCGCTCAGGTCATTGGCTCGACGCGGTCTCGTCGTCCTTGAGGAGGGTGGCCCGGGGCGGGAAGCGGGTGTCCGGGCGCTGTACGTATTCCTCGGCCTCGGCCTCGGTCAGCACCCAGATCTGGTTGACCTGGCCGCTGAGGCCGCTCTTCAGGGCGACGAACTTGTCCTTCAGCTGCGGCATCAGGCCATTGACGATGAACAGGTTGTTCTCGTTGCGGATGCGCACCGAGACCGCCACCGGGTAGCTCACGGTCTTCTGGTACAGGCCCAGGCTGACCACTTGCTTGAGCAGGTTGGGCTTGGGCCGCTTGAGGGTGATGACCGGGAAGCTGGCGCTGTCCACCACGCCCACCAGCATGCCCGAGGGCAGTTCGCGGCCGGCCTCGGCGCTGCCGGCGCCGAGCAGCAGGCCCAGGGCCAGCAGCAGCGCGCCCAGGGGGCGCCAGCGGTTGCCCCGCGACGAAGTGGAAGAGTGCCGGTAAGCGACAGCGTTCATGGAGTGTCCCGCCCTAGGTGTTTTCTCGGAATGTGGGTGTCGGGCCTGCGGCCCTCGGTGAGCCTAGCGCGTCCGTGTGACATCTGTCCGCCCATTGCTTCACGGCTGCGGCCCCTGGAGGATCAGGCGGCCGGCGTCGCGGGGGTCGACGGTGGTGACCGCGCCGGCCTTGCCGAGGATGCCGGGCACTCGCTCGCGGTACAGGCGCAGCAGCAGGCCGGGGTCCTGGCTGGCGGCCAGGCTGGTGATGGTCGCGGTGTCGGCATGGGCCTTGGCCAGGCGCTCGCCGGCCTGGGCGCGGGCCACCTGCAGGGTGCGGTCGGCGGCCTGGGTGGCCGCCTGGGTCTGCCGCGCGGCGTCGTTCTGCGCACTGGCGACGTTCTGCTCGGCCAACTGGCTGGCGGTGAGCACGGCGTTGAAGGCGCTCACCGCCTCGCGCGGCAGCGAGGACTGCACGTCCACCCGCTCGATTTCGATGCCCAGCCCGCTGCCGGCGGCGGCCAATGCCGCCAGGCTCTGGTTGATGCCCTGCTGCAGGTCGCCGCGCAGGCGCTCGCGGCGCTCGGCCACGGCGCTGTCGCTGCCGACCAGTTCGGGGCGGGCGACCAGGATGGTGTCCAGGTCGCGGGCCGCGCACACGCTCACGGCGTTGCGCGCCACCAGGCGGTCGAGCGCCGGCAGTACGTGCTCGCCCTGGAGCACGTAGGCGTAGGGGTCGACCACCTTGTAGAACACCCGCACGTCCAGTTGCACAACACCGGCATCGCCGGTCAGCAGGTAGCCGGAGCCGGCCGTGGCGTCGTTGACCAGGCTGACGTCGAGGTCGGCCTTCTGCGCCTGGGCCGAGCGCAGCAGGGTTTCCACCCGGCGCTCGATGACGCGCTCGGCCGCCGGCAGCAACACCACCTGCTCGAAGGGCCGCGGCCAGGCCAGCAGCAGGCCGGGGTTGGCGATGCGCTGCAGGGCGCCCATGCGCAGCACCACGGCGCGGCTGTCCGGGCCGATCTCGCGGACGTTGGACAGCGCCCAGCCGAGCGCCGCCAGCAGCGTCACACCATAGAGCGCGACGAACGCCAGGCGCCCGGCCTGCAGCCAGGGGCTGCCGCCCTCGGCGCGCTCACTCATGCTGCGCACCCGGCTTGGGCGCCGGCAGTTGCGGCGGGCCGTCCACCAGCACGCGGAAGGGCGCGGCGTCGGTGCGCAGGACCAGGCGGGTGCCGGAGTTGACGATGGTGCCCAGGGTATCCAGCGAGCGCAGCAGGTTGTACAGCTCGGGCGAACCGGCGTAGGCCTTGGCGTAGATGTCCGCCGCCTCGACGCGGGACTGCGCCTCGATGTCGGCGGCCTTGACCGTGGCGTCGGCCTGCAGGATGCGCGCGTCGCGCTCGGCGGCGGAGCGGATCTCGGCGGCCTTGCGCTTGCCCTCGGCGGTGCGCTCGGTGGCGATGGTCTCGCGCTCGGCGCGCATGCGGTCGACGGTGGCGCCGAGGGTCACCGAGGGCAGCGTCAGGCGTTCGATGCCCACCTGCAGCACACGCACGCCGTAGGTGTCGCGCAGGGTCTTGTCGATCTGCCCGCGCAGGCGCTGTTCGAAGTCGGCGATGCGCACCTTGCTGCCGTCGGTATTCACCAGGTCGGCCAGGTCGAAGCCGCTGGCGGTGGTTTCCAGGGCCGAGCCGACGAAGGTGCGGATCTGCCGCGCCGCCTCGTCGGGCTGGTTCTGCACCGCACGCATGAAGCGCTGCACGTCGTCCGCGTCGGGCTGCACCTGCCAGGCCACGTAGGCCTGGACGATGATGCGCAGGCCGTCGCGGGTGCCGACGTCCTGCAGGCCGCTGGAGGTGGTGCGCAGGCGCAGGTCCACCGGGATGGCCGCCTCGAACGGCACCGGCAGGCGCCAGGCCAAGCCTGGCTGCAGCAGCACGCGCACCGGGTTGCCGAAGCGGGTGACGACGGTCGCCTCGCCGGAGCGCACCTGTACCAGGCAGGCGGTGGCGACGGCGAACAGCACCAGCAGCGCGGCCAGGCCGATGCGCCGCCAGGGCCAGGGCCCGGCGCCGCCGTGCTCATGCTCGTGAGGGTGGTGGCCGTGCTCATGGTCGTGGTCGTGGTGCGCGTGGTCGTGGCAGTGCGACGAACTCAAGGGGCGAGCTCCTGTTTGGCCGGCTTGCGCGCCGGGTCGAAGGGCGCGGTGAAATAGCCGCGCAGGTCGAGGGTCGGCGCATCGCCGGCGCCCAGTCGATGGTCGATGACCAGGGCGTTGGCATTGCCCAGGCCCTGGCCCAGGCGGGCGAAATACTGTTCCAGCAGGAACGACTGGCCGGCGTCCTGCCAGGCCTTGCGCTCGGCGCCGAAGCGCAGGTCGGCGGCCCGCGCCGCGGCCAGCGTCTCGCGGGCATCGGCATTGGCCTTGTCCACCGCCTGGCTGGCCGCCAGGCGGGCCTCGTTGCCCTGCTCGGCGGCCTTGCCGCGCTCGCGGGCGATCAGCGCCTGGGCGGTGATCTGCGCCGCCTGCACGCCATGGTAGGCGTTCGCCGCGCCGGCCGGCGGGTGGATGGCCTCGACCACGGTGGCGAGGATTTCCACGCCGCTGTGCAGCTCGTCGAGGTCGGCCTGCACGGCCTTGCCGATGTCCTGCGCCAGGGCCTCGCGCTCGCCGCCGAGGACGCCGTCCAGGGTGCGCGAAGCGAAATCGTGGACCAGCACGCGGCTGGCGGTGCTGCGGATCAGCGCCGGCACGTCGGCGCTGTTGTAGGTCGCCGCCAGGGCCGCGGCGTCGTCCAGGCCGATGCGGTAGACGAAGCGCACGTCCATGTTGACCACCTGGAAGCTCTGCTTGCCTTCGGCGGCGCTGGCGATCACCTGGGATTTCTCGCTGCGGTGGGAGGCATCCCACAGGCGGTTGGCGCTGTCCGGCGCGGGGCCTTCGGCCGGGCCCGGCGGGTCGGCGACGGCGGAATCGCCGGAGGTGGCCAGTTCGTGGATCACGCCGTTCTCCACCACGATCACCCGCCCGAACGGCCAGGGCAAGCCAACATGCAGGCCCGGCTGCAGCACCGCCTCGGGCTTGCCGAAGCGCTCGTAGACACCGCGGCCGTCCAGGGACACCTCGTGTATGCCGCTGAGCAGCCAGCCGACCAGCGCCACCAGCGCGGCCACCGGCAGAAAGGCGCGACGCATGAAGGCGAACGCCCAGACCTGGCGCAGATCGATGCCGAAGCGCTGCTGCAGCTCGTCCTGCAGGAACTGCAGCGGCCGCGGCGGCCAGCGCAGTTGCCCGGCCACCAGGCTGCGGGCGACCAGGCGCGGCTCCTCGCGCTCGCGTTGCGGCAGGAAGGCGGAAAACACCGCGCGCGCCAGCAGCTCCACGGCCACCGCGGCGGGCAGCAAGCCGAGCAATACTAGCAGGCGCACCGGCCAGAGGTTGTCGGCGCTGGCGAACAGCAGGCCGGGCAGCGACAGCAGCTGCACGGCGATGACCAGCCGCAGCAGCGGCGCCAGGGCGGCGGCTTCCGGCCACTGGGCCTCGCCGCTGGCGGCGAAGTGACGCTCCAGCACCAGCAGGCCGAAGGCGCCCAGCAGCAACAGGCCGGCACCGATATAGGCCGCCTGGCCGAGGTCGGCGCCCGGCAGCGCCAGGCTCCAGCCGGCGCGGATCACCAGCAGCGCGGCGACGCAGAGCCCCGCCAGCCAGAGCGCGCCCGGGCCGATACGCTGTAGCAGCGAACGGATGCCACGGCCGATGCTGTCGAGGAAGCGGTCATAGGCGCTCAACGCCTCGGGGGCTACCGGCTCTTCCGCCGTCTCACGCCCGCCGAACCAGCGCAGCGAAGGCTCCTGCCCCAGGGCGCGCGCCCGCCAGGCGTCGACGCGCCAGGCCGACTGCGCCGCCGCGGCCAGCAGCAGCAAGGCCGCGGCGTTGTTGCACAACAGCGGCAGCCAGGGCGAGCGAGCGGCAAACAGACCAATGAGAATCGCCAGGAGGAACAGCAGCGCGGCCAGCACGCCACTGCCCAGGGCCAGGGCGAACAGGCGCCGGGCATGCACCGCAGCCTGCTGGAAGCGCGGCAGCGCCTGCAGGTCCTCGCCCGCGGTGTCCAGGTCGACTCGCATCACAACTCCAGAGGCGGCCAGGGGGCCAGCCGGTACATCGGCGCGCAGGGAAACAAAATGTAACCTTATAACAACCGGCGTGAAATTCTCGTCGAGACGCGGCGCAAAGAAAAGCCCCGCCGGCGAATTGCCGCGCGCCCCTGCCCCGTTCTATCTTGGCGGATCGTTCAAGTACCGCCGAGGTCCCCTCCCGATGAGCTCCCTGCGCGACGCCCTCGCCCGCTTCCCCCGCCTCGACCTGATCGGCGCCCCGACCCCGCTGGACAAGCTGGAGCGCCTGTCGGCGCAGCTGGGCCGGGAGCTCTTCGTCAAGCGCGACGACCTCACCCCGCTGGCCATGGGCGGCAACAAGGTGCGCAAGCTGGAGTACCTCGCCGCCGATGCCCTCGCCGCCGGCGCCGACGTGCTGGTGACCGCCGGCGCCATCCAGTCCAACCACGTGCGCCAGACCGCGGCGCTGGCCGCACGCCTGGGCCTGGGTTGCCTGGCCCTGCTGGAAAACCCCATCGGCACGGACGACGCCAACTACCTGGGCAACGGCAACCGCCTGCTGCTGGACCTGTTCGGCACCCAGGTGGAAGCGGTCGCCAACCTCGACGACGCAGACGCCCTGCTGCAGGACGCCTGCGAGCGCCTGCGCGCCCAGGGGCGCAAGCCCTACCTGGTGCCCATCGGCGGCTCCAACGCCCTCGGCGCCCTGGGCTACGTGCGCGCCGGCCTGGAACTGGCCGAGCAGGTGCGCGCCGGCGGCCGGCACTTCGCCGCCGTGGTGCTCGCTTCCGGCAGCGCCGGCACCCACGCCGGGCTGGCCCTGGCGCTGGCCGAAGCGCTGCCGGAAACCCCGGTGATCGGCGTCACCGTCTCGCGTCCCGACGCCACCCAGCGACCCAAGGTGGAAGGCCTGGCGCAGCGCACCGCGGACCTGCTCGGCCGGCCGCTGGCGGCGCACTTCGCCGTGCACCTGTGGGACGCCTACTTCGGCCCGCGCTATGGCGAGCCCAACGCCGGCACCCTCGACGCGGTGCGCCTGCTCGCCGCGACCGAAGGCCTGCTGCTGGACCCCGTCTACACCGGCAAGGCCATGGCCGGCCTGCTCGATGGCGTGGCCCACGGCCGCTTCGCCGAAGGCCCGCTGCTGTTCCTGCACACCGGCGGCGCCCCGGCGCTGTTCGCCTACCCGTCGCGGCTGTGAATTCATTCAAGTTATATGAACAGGATATTTCATTATTTTATTGCATAACCATTGACCCCCTATAGTCGCGCAGCCTACTAACCTGCTTGAAACACCAAGAACGAGGGCAACCATGAACTTCTCCATCCTGCGACGCGGTTTCATCTTCGCCGGCCTGACCCTGGCCCTCGGCGCCAGCTTCCTCGGCCAGCAGGCCTCGGCCGACGAGGACCTGCTCAAACAGATCCAGGGTAACGGCGCGATCAAGGTCGGCCTGGAAGGCACCTACCCGCCCTTCAGCTTCGTCGACGAGAACGGCAAGCTGTCCGGCTTCGAAGTGGACTTCGCCGAGCTGCTGGCCAAAGAACTGGGGGTGAAGGCCAAGCTCCAGCCGACCAAGTGGGATGGCATCCTCGCCGCCCTGGAGTCCAAGCGCCTGGATGTGGTGATCAACCAGGTGACCATCTCCGAGGAGCGCAAGAAGAAGTACGACTTCTCCGAGCCCTACACCGTCTCCGGCATCCAGGCCCTGGTGCGCAAGGGCGACGAAAGCAAGTACGACACGCCCGAGAAGCTCGCCGGGGTGAAGGTCGGCGTGGGCCTGGGCACCAACTACGAGCAGTGGCTGAAGCAGAACGTGCCGCAGGCCGACGTGCGCACCTACGAGGACGACCCGACCAAGTTCCAGGACCTGCGCAGCGGGCGCATCGACGTGATCCTGGTGGACCGCCTGGCCGCCTTCGACATGGTCAACAAGACCAAGGGCGCCATGGCCCTGACCGGCGCGCCCTTCGCCCGCCAGGAAGCCGGCATCGCCCTGCGCAAGGGCAACCCCGAGCTGCTCGGCGCGCTGAACAAGGCCATCGAGAAGTTCAAGGCCGATGGCTCGCTGAAAAAGCTCTCGGAGAAGTGGTTCCAGGCTGACGTCACCCAATGATCGACGAAAGCCTGCAGCTCGCTCTGGATTCCGCGCCCTTCCTGCTCAAGGGCGCGGTCTTTACCGTAGTCCTCAGCATCGGCGGGATGTTCTTCGGCCTGCTGCTGGGGTTCATCCTCGCCCTGGCGCGGCTGTATGGCCATGCGCTGTTCAACTGGCTGGCGCGCATCTACGTGTCGTTCTTCCGCGGCACGCCGCTGCTGGTGCAGCTGTTCATGATCTACTACGGCCTGCCGCAGCTGGGCCTGGAGCTGGACCCGTTGCCGGCGGCGCTGATCGGCTTCTCGCTGAACATGGCCGCCTACGTCTGCGAGATCCTCCGCGCCGCCATCGGCTCCATCGATCGCGGCCAGTGGGAGGCGGCCTCCAGCATCGGCATGACGCGCGCCCAGACGCTGCGCCGGGTGGTGCTGCCGCAGGCCGCGCGCACCGCCCTGCCGCCGCTGGGCAACAGCTTCATCTCGCTGGTCAAGGACACCGCCCTGGCCGCCACCATCCAGGTGCCGGAGCTGTTCCGCCAGGCGCAGCTGATCACCGCGCGGACCTTCGAGGTGTTCACCATGTACCTCACCGCCGCGCTCATCTACTGGGTGCTCGCCAGCGTCCTGGCGCACCTGCAGAACCGCCTGGAAGAGCGGGTCAACCGCCATGACCGGGAGCACGAGGCATGATCGAGGTACGCAAGCTCACCAAGCAGTTCCGCGGCCAGGAAGTGCTCAAGGGCATCGACCTGTCGGTCGCGGCCGGCGAGGTGGTGGCGATCATCGGCCCCAGCGGCTCGGGCAAGACCACCCTGCTGCGCTGCCTGAACCTGCTGGAAATCCCCAACGGCGGGACCATCCGCGTCGGCGACATCGAGATCGACGCCTCGCGCCCGCTCAAGCCGCAGCAGGGGCTGATCCGCAAGCTGCGCCAGCACGTCGGCTTCGTGTTCCAGAACTTCAACCTGTTCCCCCACCGCACCGCGCTGGAAAACGTCATCGAAGGCCCGGTGATCGTCAAGAAGGAGCCCCGCGACAGCGCCGTGCAACGCGCCCGCCAATTGCTGGCGAAGGTCGGCCTGGCCGGCAAGGAAGACGCCTATCCCAAGCGCCTCTCCGGCGGCCAGCAGCAACGCGTGGCCATCGCCCGGGCCCTGGCCATGCAGCCGGACGTGATCCTCTTCGACGAACCCACCTCGGCGCTCGATCCGGAGCTGGTCGGCGAAGTGCTGGCGACCATCCGCGGCCTGGCCCAGGAAAAGCGCACCATGGTCATCGTCACCCACGAGATGAGCTTCGCCCGCGACGTCGCCAACCGGGCGATCTTCATCGACAAGGGGGTGATCGTCGAACAGGGCGACGCCAAGACGCTGTTCGCCCAGCCCCGCGAGGAACGCACCCGGCAGTTCCTCAGCAAGTTCCTCAACCCCGACCAGGGTCGCCCTGAATAAATCTGCAAATTCGATAAATCAGCTCGGATATTTGCGCTTTTATATCGACTAAAGTGGGATCAACATAGCCTCCATGAACCGCGCAGGCCGGCCGACTCGCCGGCCCGGCGCCCCAAGAGGACTGATCCCATGATCGAACGCAGACCCTTCGCCCAGCTCGGCGGCGCCCACCACGGCTGGCTGAACGCCAAGCACCACTTCTCCTTCGCCGAGTACTACGACCCCGAGCGCATGAGCTGGGGCAACCTGCGCGTCTGGAACGACGACGAGATCGACCCGGGCACCGGCTTCCCGCCGCACCCGCACCGCGAGATGGAAATCATCACCTACGTGCGCCAGGGGGCGATCACCCACCAGGACAGCCTGGGCAACAAGGGCCGCACAGAGGCGGGCGACGTGCAGGTGATGAGCGCCGGCAGCGGCATCGTCCACTCCGAGTACAACCTGGAGCAGGACGTGACCAGGATCTTCCAGATCTGGATCCTGCCGACGCAACGCGGCGGCACGCCGTCCTGGGGCGCCAAGCCGTTCCCCAAAGGCGACCGCGCCGGCCGCTTCGTGATCCTCGCCAGCGGCGACGAAAACGACGAAGACACCCTGCGCATCCGCGCCGACGGCCGCCTGGCCGCCGCCACCCTGAAGGCCGGCCAGAGCGCCGAATACGCCCTGGGCAACGACCGCCGCGCCTACCTGGTGCCGGCGGCTGGCAAGGTGGAAGTCAACGGCGTGGTCCTGGAAGCCCGCGACGGCGCAGCCATCGCCGAGGAAGCGGTGGTGAAGGTGACGGCGCTGGAGGACAGCGAGGTGATTCTGGTGGATGTTGCCTGAGGGCCGTGGCGAAACGAAAAAGGGCACGCGTTTGCGTGCCCTTTTTCATTCGTCTGGTGGACCGAAGGAGGATCGAACTCCCGACCTCCGCATTGCGAACGCGGCGCTCTCCCAGCTGAGCTATCGGCCCGAGGTAGGCAGAATCTAGCCCAGCCGGCGGCGCCAGGCAATGCCCCTTGCGCGGGTGCTCAGCGCTTGCGACACAACCCCATGCCATCGCCCAGCGGCAGCAGCGAATAGTCCACCCGCGCGTCGCTTTTCAGTGCCAGGTTCAGTTGCTGGATGGCGCGGGTGTCGGCGCTTTGCGGGTTGGCTTCGAGCACCCGGCCACTCCACAGCACGTTGTCGAAGATCGCCAGGCCACCCTGGCGCAGCAGGGTCAGGGCGTGTTCCAGGTAACGTGGGTAGTTGGCCTTGTCGGCGTCGATGAAGGCGAGGTCGAAGCTGCCCGCCTGGCCTGCCCTTTCCAGGCCGGCCAGGGTGTCCAGCGCGGGGCCCAGGCGTAGTTCGATGCGGCTTTCGACGCCGGCGTCGCGCCAGTAGGACTGAGCCGTGGCGTTGTAGTCGCCGGGCAGGTCGCAGCAGAGGATATGGCCGTCTTCGGGCAGCGCCTCGGCCATGCACAGGGCGCTGTAGCCGGTGAAGGTGCCCACTTCGAGGATGCGCCGGGCGCCGGTCAGCTTCACCAGCAGGGCGAGGAACTGGCCCTGTTCGGGGGCGATCTGCCAGCGCGCCGTGGGCAGGGCGGCGGTTTCCTCGCGCAGGCGCGCCTTCAGCGGGGTGTCGCGCAGGGAGGTGTCGAGCAGGTATTGGTAGAGCGCGTCGTCGAGGTTGAGCGTACGGGTGGTCATGTGGCCCTCCTGGAGATCAGGGGTGGAGGGCGAGGCTCTGTACCGCGAGGACGCGCTTGGCTTCCAGGAAGGCCCGCTGCCAGTAGGGGCTGTCCAGGCTGTCCAGGCGCACGGTCCCGCCCGTTCTGGGCGCATGCACGAAGCGCCCCTCGCCGACATAGATACCCGCATGGCTGACGTTGCGTCCACCGTTGGTGGCGAAGAACACCAGGTCGCCGCTCTGCAGACCTTCGCGGCCGACCACGGGGGCGCGCATGCCGATCATCTCGCGGGTGGAGCGCGGTAGCTGCAGGCCAGTGGCGTCGCGGTAGACGTAGCCGATCAGGCCGCTGCAGTCGAACCCGCCATCCGGGGTGTTGCCGCCCCAGCGATAGGGCGTACCCACCAGGCCGATGGCACGGATCAGCACGTCGTCCGCAGCCTGGGAATCGCTGAAGTTGTTCGAGGGCGCGTAGACCACCGGAGGCGGCGCGGGCGGCGTATGGCTGGCGCAGGCGGCCAGCAGGGAAACGAGTGCGAGGGTGATGATGCGGAGGGAGGTATGCATGTGATGGCATCCCCTGTTCAGGAATGCCATCACTTTGCACCGTCAAACGCTTAAGCGCAATACTTAAAGTAAAACTTTAAGATTAGCGCGTTACCGTCTGTTGCGCCTGGTAACCCGGTTCCAGGACGCGCTTGGCTTCCATGTAGCTCAGGCGCCAGTAGCTGTCGTCCAGGTTGTCCACCCGCACACCACCGCCACGGCGGCTGGCGGAGTGGATGAACTGGCCATCGCCGATGTAGATGCCGGCGTGGCTCACGCGCCCACGACCACGGTTGTTGAAGAAGATCAGGTCGCCCGGTTGCAGGTCTTCCTTGGAGACCAGCGGGACGTCCATGGTGATCATCTCCCGCGTGGAACGCGGCAGCTTGATCCCAGCCTCTTCGCGGAACAGATAGCCGACGAAGCCGCTGCAATCGAAACCGGTTTTTTCCGAACGGCCCCCGAAGCGATACGGCGTGCCGATCAGTTCGAATGCGCGATCCAGAATGCTGGAAACCCGCCCTGACGGGTTCCCGTTATCATTTCCTGCCCCCTCGTCTTCTACATCCGCCAGCGTTGCCTGATGGTGGTCAATCTGAGCCCAGCTGCGGGTGGCCTGCTCTACGGCGACCTGCTGTTGACCCGGCTGGGACTCTGGCGAATGGCTGGCGCAAGCGGCCAGCAGCAAGACGAAACTCATGGGCACGAGGGGTGCGAAGCGTCTAAGCATGGGCACGACCGTGTCTCATTAGTTCCATTAGCGCGCTAATTTGCCCGCTCGATCGAGCCGATGCAAGTTTTTTATCGCGAAATGTGACCTATCAGTTGCGGCAGAATGTCTAAGGCTCGTCCTGCAATTTTTACATCGACCCTCGAACTGAGGTCGGTCGGCGCCGGATTCACCTCGGCGACGAAGCCGCCGGCGGCCCGGGTGCGCAGCACCGGCTCGACGATGTAGGGGAAGCTCGCCGTGGTCCCCACCAGCAGCACCACGTCGAAGCCCTTGCGCAGTTCGCCGTAGAGGCTGTCGATCGCCGCCTCCGGCAACATCTCCTCGAACAGCACCACCGGCGGCCTCAGTACACCGCTACAGACCGCGCATCGCGGTGGCAGCGGACGCTGCAGGTGTTCCTCCAGCTCATCGCTCTCGGCCCCGCACGACTGGCAGTACAGCGGCCGCAGCTCGCCGTGGATCTCGATCAGCCGCTCCAGCGGCGAGCCCGCCTGGCGGTGGAAGCCGTCGATGTTCTGCGTCAGCACCCAGCACTCCGGCTTGCGCCGCTGCAGTTCGGCGATGGCCGCGTGGCCGGCGTTGGGCGCTGCCGCGAGGCAGGCCCGGCCGAGTTGTGCCAGGTACTTCCAGCACAGCGCCGGGTCACGCCGCAGCATGGGCCCGGAGATGGCCTGCTCGATGGCGATGCCCTCCTCGGTCACGCCGTTGTACAGGCCGCCCAGGCCACGATAGGTGGGCATGCCGGAATCCGCCGAGAGGCCGGCGCCGGTGATCACCAAGATGCGTTCGGCGGCCTGCACGGCTTGGACGAGCGCGGCCATTGATGGGTCCATGGGCGGGTTCCTGTCAGGCCGGCGTGTCGCCAGCGGGTGGGTGTTGTATGGCCAGGCGCTGCAGGCGCCCCAGCAGCGTCGTCCGTGGGATGCGCAGGCTGGCGGCGGCCTGCGAGAGGTTGCCCCGCGCCCGGCGCAAGGCCTCTTCTATCAGCTTGCGCTCCTGTTCCGCCAGCCTCTCGCGCAGGCCCAGCGCCGGCGGCTCGTCTCCGGCCACCGCCATGTCCCGTGGCTCCTCGTCGGCGAAGACCACTTCGTCGAGCAGCGCCCCGCCCCGGCCATGCAGCAGAAGGCTGCGACGGATCACGTTTTCCAACTGGCGCACGTTGCCCGGCCAGGCGCAGGCCTGCAGGCGCGCCAGCGCCCGCGGCCCCAGGGCCGTCACCCGCGGGTTCAGGCTGCGCGCGTCGCGGCGCACGAAGGCCCGGGCCAGCAATTCGACGTCAGCGGGGCGCTCGCGCAGCGGCGGAATGCTCAGGCAACCGACCTCCAGCCGGTAATACAAGTCCTCGCGCAAGCGCCCCTCGGCGATCGCCTGGCGCGGTGCCTGGTTGCTCGCAGCGACCAGGCGCACGTCCGCGCGCAACGGCCGCAGGCCGCCCAGCGGCAGGTAGCTGCCGTCCTGCAGCACGCGCAGCAGCTTGCTCTGCAGAGCCATGGGCATGGAGTTGATCTCGTCGAGGAACAGCGTGCCGCCTTCGGCCAGGGCGAACATGCCCTTGCGGTTCTCGGCGCCGGTGAAGGCGCCGCGGGTGGTGCCGAACAGGGTGCTCTCCAGCAGAGTCTCGGGGATGGCCGCGCAGTTCAGGCTGATCATCGG
This sequence comes from Pseudomonas citronellolis, assembly GCF_001586155.1. Classification (NCBI taxonomy): domain Bacteria; kingdom Pseudomonadati; phylum Pseudomonadota; class Gammaproteobacteria; order Pseudomonadales; family Pseudomonadaceae; genus Pseudomonas; species Pseudomonas citronellolis. Next base: position 1,638,814 of record NZ_CP014158.1, on the reverse strand, counting down.
CCCGTTGCGCCGCGGGCTGAGGGCGTGGGCGCGGCGGGCGAAGAGTTCCTTGCCGGTGCCGGTCTCGCCATGGATCAGCAGCGGCAGGTCGGTCGCGGCGAAGATGTCCAGGCGCTGCAACTGCCGCTGCAGGCCGGGGGTGACGCTGAGGATCGGCGGGCAGTCCGGTTCGTCGTCCGTTGCAGCGCATTCCGCCACCACCTCACCCACCTCCATCGCCCCGAGCAACTGGCCGCCGCGGCCGTGCAGCGGGATCGCCCGGTGCCGGTACTGCAGCAACTCGCCGCCGGCGCCGACATAGGCCTGCAGCGTATCGATGGAGGGCCGCTCCTGGGCCAGGCAGCGCAGCAAGGTGCTCTGTTCCGCCTGCAGCCAGGGCGCGCTCTGCAGCACGTGCATGCCCAGCGCCTGCCGCGGGTCGAGGCCGTCGAGCAGGCCGCTGGCCTGGTTGTAGTAGACGAAACGCCCCTGGGTATCGACCACCGTGACCGGTTGCCGCAGCCCATCGAAGATCGGCGCCAGGCTGTCCACCAGCCAGCGCAATTCGTCCTTTTCCGTAGGAACCGTCGCGTTCTCGACAACAGCCATGGCAGCCCAGCCTTTTATATCCGTCGGGTTTTCGACAACTGTCCCAGTTTCGACGAAAGCGCGCGAGCCCGCCCCGCTGCGGGTCAACGCCAGGCCAGGAAAATCGTCCGCTGCGCGCCGACCCGCCTGGCGCACGCCTTGCAACACGGCAAGCATCCACCTGCAAGAGGAAACGCCATGTTCAAGCACATCATCGCCCGCACCCCGGCCAGCAGCCTGGTCGACGGCCTGACCTCCAGCCATCTGGGCAAACCGGACTTCGCCAGGGCCCTGGAGCAGCACAACGCCTACATCCGCGCGCTGCAGACCTGCGACCTGGACATCACCCTGCTGCCGCCGGACGAGCGCTTCCCCGACTCGGTGTTCGTCGAGGACCCGGTGCTCTGCACCTCGCGCTGCGCCATCATCACCCGCCCCGGCGCCGAGTCGCGGCGCGGCGAGACCGCGATCATCGAGGAGACCATCCAGCGCTTCTATCCGGGCAAGGTCGAGCGCATCGAGGCGCCCGGCACGGTGGAGGCCGGCGACATCATGATGGTCGGCGAGCACTTCTACATCGGCGAATCGGCGCGGACCAACGCCGAGGGCGCCCGGCAGATGATCGCCCTCCTCGCCAAGCACGGCTTCACCGGCTCGGTGGTGCGCCTGGAAAAGGTGCTGCACCTGAAGACCGGGCTGGCCTACCTGGAACACGGCAACCTGCTGGCTGCCGGCGAGTTCATCGACAAGCCGGAGTTCCAGCACCTGAACATCGTCGAGATCCCCGAGGAGGAGGCCTACGCGGCCAACTGCATCTGGGTCAACGAACGGGTGATCATGCCCGCCGGCTACCCGCGCACGCGGCAGAAGATCGCCGACCTCGGCTACCGGGTGATCGAGGTCGACACCTCTGAGTACCGCAAGATCGACGGCGGCGTCAGCTGCATGTCCCTGCGCTTCTGAACGGCCGCTCCAGCGGCGGGCCTGCCGGCCCGTCGCGCCGGCGCGGGCCCCCTCCCCTTCGTCGGCGTCATGCGTGGCGGCAAGTGCCGCCACGCCACCGGTTGCCGTTTCGGAGGCGCAAGATGTCGATTTCGGATAAAGGAAAACTCGGCCTGCCGGCGCTGACCGCCCTGGTGGTGGGCGGCATCATTGGCAGCGGTATCTTCAGCCTGCCGCAGAACATGGCCGAAGGCGCCGGCGCCGGGGCCATTCTCATCGCCTGGGGCATCACCTTCGTCGGCATGCTGACGCTGACGCGGGTCTTTCAGTGGCTGTCGACCACCTGCCCGGAACTGGACGACGGCGTCTACGGCTACGCCCGCGAGGGCTTCGGCGAGTACCTGGGCTTCAATGCCGCCTGGGGTTACTGGATTTCCGCCTGGGTCGGCAACGCCGGCTACCTCGTCGTGCTGTTCAGCGCCTTGGGTTCGTTCGGCGCGCTGGCCTTCTTCGGCGACGGCGCCACCTGGCCGGCGCTGCTCGGCGAGCTGGCGGTGCTCTGGCTGATGCACGCCTTCGTCCTGCACGGGGCGCACAACGCGGCCATCACCAACGCCATCGTCACCCTGGCCAAGGTGGTGCCCATCGCCCTGTTCATCCTCTGCGTCGCCCTGGCCTTCCGCGTCGAGGTGTTCCGTCTGGACTTCTGGGGCAGCCCGGCGCTGGGCAGCATCACCCGCCAGGTGGAAACCACCATGCTGTACACCGTGTGGGTCTTCCTCGGCATCGAAAGCGCCACCGTCTATGCCAGCCACGCGCGGCGCGCGGCCGACGTCAGCCGGGCCACCCTGCTCGGCTTCGTCATCACTCTGCTGTTGCTGGTCTGCGTCTCGGTGCTGTCGCTGGGGGTGGTGCCGCAGCACGAGCTGGCGCAGATGAAGAACCCGTCGATGGCCCAGGTGATGGCCGCGGCCGTGGGCCCCTGGGGCGCCACGCTGATCAACGTCGGCCTGATCGTTTCGGTGGGCGGCGCCCTGCTGGCCTGGACCATGCTGGCGGTGGAGATGCTCTACCTGGCCAGCCGCGGCGAAGGGCACACCGCGCCGGCGCTGTTCGGCAGGACCAACGACGTGGATACGCCGGCCCCGGCGCTGTGGCTGACCAACGCGCTGATCTCGGCGCTGCTGCTGGTCGCCTTCCTCAACGCCTCCGGCTACAACGCGCTGATCCAGCTGGCCACCTCGATGGCGCTGATCCCCTACCTGTTGTGCGCCGGCTTCTGCCTCAAACGCGTGCTGCGGCAGCCGAGCCCGGCGCTGCTGGCGATGGCGACGCTGGGCACGCTCTACGGCGTCTGGCTGCTGTATGCCGCCGGCCTGAAGTACCTGCTGCTGTCGATGATTCTCTACGCCCCGGGGCTGGGCTTCTTCGTCCACGCCCGGCGCCAGCGCGGCCTGGCGGCCTTCGGCAACGCCGGGGAGCGGGCGCTGGGCGCGCTGGTGCTGGCCCTGGCGCTGATCGCGCTATGGATGGTCGGCAGCGGCCGCCTGGGGCTCTAGTGGTTGACGGTGTACGACAGCATCATCGAGAGCTGGCACAGCGGCCGCCCGCTCTGCTCGTGCCAGGTGTTGAAGGCGGCCTGCACGGCGGCGAGGTCCTTCTGGCTGGTCGGCGCCTTGTCGACGATTTCCTGGGCCTTGAGCGCGGCGACCACGTCGTCGCTGGGGATGAAGGTGTCCTTGCCGGCCATGCGCAGGAAGCGCGGCGCCGACAGCCCGCCGAGCTGGTTGCCGCGCTTGGCCAGCAGCTTCCACAGGCCGACGATGTCGGTCACCGGCCAGTCCGCCAGCAGCTTGCCGAAGCTGCCATGCTCATGGGCGATGTCGAGGATCATCTGGGCGTTGCGCGGCACGCTCTTGAGCTTGCCCAGGTGGCGGATCAGGCGGGTGTCCTGCATCAGGTTCTCCAGGCGTTCGCCGCCCATGAGCACCACCTTCTGCGGGTCGAAGCCGAAGAACACTTCCTCGAAGGCCGGCCACTTGGCGTCCACCAGGCTGTGCTTGAGGCCGGCGCGGAAGATGCGCAGGCTGATCAGCGACAGGTAGCGGTCATCGCTCACCGCGGCCAGTTCGGCCGGGCTCTTGGGCTGCGGCAGGCGCGCTTCCAGCGCCGCCGCCGAACCGAAGCGGTTCAGGCAGTATTCGTGCAGCCATGGGTAGTCGCGCATCGCCCTTCCTTTATTACAGGTATTACAGGTTCATCACGTCGACGAAGCGCGGCGTGGCGGTGTCGTCGATACGCAGGCTGGCGAAGTCGAACAGGTTGCGGTCGGCCAGTTGCGAGGGCACCACGTTCTGCAGGGCGCGGAACATGATCTCGGTGCGGCCGGGGGTCTTGCGCTCCCATTCCAGCAGCATTTCCTTGACCACCTGGCGCTGCAGGTTCTCCTGCGAACCGCAGAGGTTGCAGGGGATGATCGGGAATTCCTTGAGCACCGAGTAGGCCTCGATATCCTTCTCGTTGCAGTAGGCCAGCGGGCGGATCACCACGTTGCGGCCGTCGTCGGACAGCAGCTTGGGCGGCATGGCCTTGAGGGTGCCACCGTAGAACATGTTGAGGAAGAAGGTCTCGAGGATGTCGTCGCGGTGGTGCCCCAGCGCCATCTTGGTCGCGCCGATTTCGTCGGCGTAGGTGTAGAGGGTGCCGCGGCGCAGGCGCGAGCACAGCGAGCAGGTGGTCTTGCCCTCGGGGATCTTCTCCTTCACCACCGAGTAGGTGTCCTTCTCGATGATGTGGTACTGCACGCCGATGGATTCCAGGTAGGCCGGCAACACGTGCTCGGGGAAGCCGGGCTGCTTCTGGTCCATGTTCACCGCGACGATCTCGAACTGGATCGGCGCGACCTTCTGCAGGTACAGCAGGATGTCGAGCAGGGTGTAGCTGTCCTTGCCGCCGGACAGGCAGACCATGACCTTGTCGCCGTCCTCGATCATGTTGAAGTCGGCGATGGCCTCGCCGACCTGGCGGCGCAGGCGTTTCTGCAGTTTGTTCTGGTTGACCGAAAGGGTGCTGGCCATGGTGCTGTGGAATCCGGGGGGAAGACGAAAAGCTGGTTATTTTACGCGCACCCCGCCTTCATCGGTAGCCTGATGCTAGGCTCATGCCCATGACTCCCGACCTCGACGCCCGCCTCGACCTCGCCGGGCAGTTGCTCGAACTGCTGCGCGAGGCCCCTGAAGGCCTTTCCGAATATCAGTTGATCCAGCAACTGAAGGCGCGGCATTCCACCCATGTCCCGCACCTGCCGCTGCTGGACAAGCTGGTGCTGTTCCGCACCCACTTCCTGGTGTTCAACGCCCTCTACCGCCTGCGCGACCAGCTTTGCGCCGAAGAAGCCGGCTTCCTGCAGATCGGCCCGCTGCAGATCCGCCTGCTGCCCTGGCAACCCGGCGCGCCGGGCCTGGTGGAGAGCGACCCGCTGCGCGACTACTACCTGGACGAAAGCAACCTGCGCGACACCACCGAGCGCGACGTGGAAAAGCTGCTGGAAAGCTTCTGGACGCGCATGCAGGGCGACGGCGAGAAGGCCGCCGCGCTGGCCCTGTTCGAGCTGGAAGACGGCCCGGTGGACTACGCGCTGATCAAGCTGCGCTACCGCCAACTGGTCAGCCAGCACCACCCGGACCGCGGCGGCAGCACCACGCGCCTGCAGTCGATCAACAAGGCGATGGAAATTCTCGAGCGCTATTACAGCCGCCCATGAAGCTCCGATTTGCTCTAACCCCAGGCAGGACGCGGCCTTCGGGGCTTTCCTATACTGCGACACAAGGTCGCACGAGTCTGACGGGCACCGGAAGGCGCTGGCCATGCGTCCCCGGCGCGGCGCTGGGAGGCGGCCTGCATAATAACGAGGAGGTTGCCGAGATGATCCATCATGTGTGGGGGCTCTTCACCCATCCCGATCAGGAATGGCAGGAAATCCGCGGCGAAGAAGAAAGCATCAGCCACATGTACCTGACCCATGTGCTGATATTGGCTGCCATCCCGGTCATCTGCGCCTACATTGGCACCACCCAGGTGGGTTGGGTGCTAGGCAGCGCGGGACCGGTCAAGTTGACACCAGCGAGCGCGATCCAGCTCACCGTGCTCACCTACGTGGCGATGCTCGCCGGCGTCGCCGTCATGGGCGCCTTCATCCACTGGATGGCGCGCACCTACGACGCCACTCCGAGCATGACCCAATGCATCGTGTTCGCCGCCTATACGGCGACCCCGCTGTTCATCGGCGGCGTGGCCGCGCTCTACCCGCACCTGTGGCTGGGCATGGTCATAGGCACCGCGGCGATCTGCTACACGGTCTACCTGCTCTACGTCGGCATCCCGACCTTCATGAACATTCCCAAGGACGAAGGCTTCCTGTTCTCCAGCTCGGTGCTGGCGGTGGGCCTGGTGGTGCTGGTGGCGATGATCGCGCTGTCGGTGATCCTCTGGGGGAGCGGGGTGGGGCCGGAATATACCTGAGGCTTGACTGGCAAATGCAGACCGGGCCCTGGGGGCCCGGTTTTCGTTTGTGGGGGGGCGGTTTCTGGCTTGGCCACAGAGCGTTGTCGACGTCCGCCCCTCTCCCTAACCCTCTCCCTGAAGGGAGAGGGGACCGTTGGGCAGAATCTGGTGTTATGGCGTCAGCCGGTCAGCCCGGCAGGTTCCGGCTGAAACCATCACTTCTCTCGGCACGGACAAGCCCCCTCTCCCTTCAGGGCGGGGCGCGCAGCCGAGGGCTGGGGAGAGGGCGCTCTTGAACCTGGCACCTACGCCACCGGCAAACTCCGTTCGCGATCAAGCTCGCTCCTACGCAGAGCAACCTGCCAGCCTTGCCTGAAACTCCACCCCGCTTGCCCGAACCTGCACAGCAGACGAGCGGCCTGCACAACGCCGGCGCCTGCGGCATAATCGGCAGCCGTCGGAGAAAACACTGTATGCCCGAACAGCTCAACGCCCGTGTCGAAGCCTGCTACCAGTTGGCGGAAAGCTTCTTCCAGCGCCGCTTCCCGCGTCCGGAAGTGAGCTTCCGCCTGCGCGGGCAGAAGGCCGGGGTGGCGCACCTGGACGAGAACCTGCTGCGCTTCAACCCCCAGCTCTACCGCGAGAACCGCGAGCACTTCCTCAAGCAGACCGTGGCCCACGAGGTCGCCCACCTGATCGCGCACCAGATGTTCGGCCCGCGCATCCGCCCCCATGGCGAGGAGTGGCAACTGATCATGCGCGGCGTCTACGGCCTGCCGCCGGACCGCTGCCACACCTACGAGATCAAGCGGCGCCGCGCCACGCGCTACATCTACCGCTGCCGCTGCGACGAGAACCCCGACTTCCCCTTCTCCGCCCAGCGCCACAACCTGGTGGCCCAGGGCCGCCGCTACTACTGCCGGCGCTGCCGCACCACCCTGGTGTTCACCGGGGAAGTGGTCCGCGAGTAGCCTCAGCCCACCGCGCCCGCGGCTTTCAGCGCCGCCACCTGCTCGTCGCTATAGCCCAGTTCGGCCAGGACCTCGGCGCTGTGCGCCCCCGCCGCTACGCCTATGTGCTTCGGCGCCGGCAGGCCGGCGGAGAAGCGGATCGGGCAGGCCATCTGCCGCTGGCTGCGGCCATCGCCGCGGGGCACTTCGGTGACCAGGCCGCGGGCCTGGATCTGCGGGTGCTCCACCGCCTCGGACAGCGGCAGCATCGGCTCCACGCAGGCGTCCACGGCGGCGAAGCGTTCGCGCCAGTCGGCGAAATCGCGCTTCTCGAACTCGATGGCGATCTCGCGCTTGAGCAGTCGCTGGTCCTCGGCCTTGGGCGACAGGCCGCGGGCGGCCAGTTCCGGGCGGCCGATGGCGGCGCAGAACTGCTGCATGAACTGCGGCTCCAGGCTGCCGACCGAGAACCAGCGGCCGTCACGGGTGCGGTAGTAGTCGTAGAAGCTGCCGCCGTTCAGCGCCTGGGCCTCCATGCCCGGCTCCACGCCGCAGGCCAGGTAGCCGGCGCCGGCCATGCCGTTCAGGCTGAAGGCGCAGTCGGTCATGCTGATGTCCACCTGCTGGCCTTCGCCGGTCTGCTGCCGGTGAATGACTGCCGCGAGCAAGCCCATCACCCCATGCAGCGAGCCGCCGGCGATATCCGCCAGTTGCACGCCCAGGGGCAGCGGGCCGGTGTCGCGGCGACCGGTGTAGCTGGCCACGCCGGCCAAGGCCAGGTAGTTGATGTCGTGCCCGGCGCGGTCGCGATAGGGCCCGGTCTGGCCGTAGCCGGTGATGGAGACGTAGATCAGCTTCGGGTTGATCGCCTTGAGTGCCTCGTAGCCGACGCCCAGCTTGTCCATGACGCCGGGGCGGAACTGCTCCAGGACGATGTCGTACTCGCGCACCAGTTGCTTCACCACCTCCACCGCCTCGGGCCGCTTCAGGTCCAGGGCGATGCTGCGCTTGTTGCGGTTGAGGTAGGCGTGGCTGGCCGAGACGCCGTCGTCATGGGGCGGCAGCACGCGCACCAGGTCCATGCGCGTGGGCGATTCCACCCGCAGCACCTGGGCGCCCATGTCGGCCAGCAGCAGCGAGGCGAAGGGCCCCGGCAGCAGGGTGGAGAAGTCGAGGACTTTCAGCGAGGCGAGCGGGCCGTTCATGGGGAACTCCTGGGTGTGGTTTTCCGGGGCCCCGCGCTCGCAGGGCCCCAGCGAAGCAGCCGCGCCTCAGAGCTTCATGCCGCGGCTGATGATCTCCTTCATGATCTCCGAGGTGCCGGCGAAGATGCGCTGGATGCGCGCGTTGGCGTACATCCGGCAGATCGGGTATTCCCACATGTAACCCCAGCCGCCGTGCAGTTGCACGCCCTCGTCGACCACCCTGCCGAGCAGTTCGGTGGTGAACAGCTTGGCCTCGGCGGCCACCTCGGGGCTGAGCTTCTTCTGGTTGTGGTCCATCACGCAACGGTCGGTGAACACCTGGGCCACGTCCACCTGGGTGCGCATCTCGGCGAGCTTGAAGCGGGTGTTCTGGAAGTGCGCGATGGGCCGGTCGAAGGCCTTGCGCTCCTTCACGTAGTCGAGGGTGGCCTGCAGCGCCGCCTCGGCCCCGGCCACCGCGCCGCAGGCGTTGGTCAGGCGTTCCTGGGCGAGCATGTTCATCAGGTAGTAGAAGCCGCCCTTGGCGTCGCCCAGCAGGTTCTCCTTGGGCACCTTCACGTCGTTGAAGAACAGCTCGGCGGTGTCCTGGCTCTTCATGCCCAGCTTCTTCAGGTTGCGCCCGCGCTCGAAGCCGGGCATGCCGCGCTCGACCAGGAACAGGCCCATGGCGTGCTTGTTGTTCGGGTCGGTCTTGGCCGCGACTATCACCAGGTCGGCCAGCAGGCCGTTGGAGATGAACACCTTGGAGCCGTTGAGGACGTAGTGGTCGCCCTTGTCCACGGCGGTGGTGCGCATGCCGGCCAGGTCGGAACCGGCGGCAGGCTCGGTCATGGCCACCGCGAGGATGGTCTCGCCGCGGATGATCCCGGGCAGGAAGCGCGCCTTCTGCTCGGCGTTGCCGTATTCGGCGATGTAGGGCCCGCACAGCGCCGAGTGCAGCGGGATCATGAAGCCCGGCTCGTTGATGCGCGCCAGCTCCTCGCACATGATCTGCTCGTAGCGGAAGTCCTTCAGCCCGGCGCCGCCGTATTCCTCGTCGGCCCAGGGCAGCAGGAAGCCCAGCTCGCCGGCCTTCAGCCAGACGCTGCGGTCGACCACCCCGGCCTCTTCCCAGGCCTCCTGGTGCGGCACCACTTCCTTGGCGAGGAAGGCGGCGAAGGCATCGCGGAACAGGTTGTGCTCGGTCTCGAAGTGTATGCGCTGCATGCTGGCGAATCCTGGTCGGTGGAAGTGCCGGCAGGTTAGGTGCCAGCCCCGCCACGCCTCAATGACGGCAGCGCTCAGCCTGGATTGACGCTTTCGGTCAGGCGCCATGCCTGGACGGCAGCCAGCATTGACGGTGCGCCGAGGCGCCCTTCGCAGGATGGGTTGAGCGTGCGAAACCCATCGGGCCATGCTGATGGGTATCGCTTCGCTCAACGCCATCCTACGGGTCTTGTGTTTGCCGGAGGGCGTAGGAGCGGACCTTGTCCGCGATAGCCGGATGTATCGGCGCGGATCGCGGATGAGATCCGCTACGCTACCCCAACCGCGCCGCTCCCCTGTAGGAGCGCGCCCTGCGCGCGAATCGCGGGCAGGGCCCGCAGCTGGAAAATCGCGGTGTTCCCCCTGTAGGAGGACTCCGTCCGCGATGGGCGGTTCGGCGGATAAAAAAAGCCCCGCCAGGCGGCGGGGCTCAAACCATAGGAGTGACGTCTTGCTTCAGCCCGCCATTACCACAGCGGCATGGTGTAGCTGAGGATCAGGCGGTTCTCGTCGGCCTTGTTGGACGAGGCGCTGTTGCGGGCGAAGTCGCTGCGGGTGGTCGCGTTGCGCCACTTGATGCCGAAGCCCTTGAGCGCGCCTTCCTGGACGACGTAGGCGATGTCGGTGTCGCGTTCCCATTCCTTGCCGTCGTCGCCGCTGGCGTTCAGCAGGTCGACATTGTCGCCCTTCACGTAGCGGGTCATGAAGGTCAGGCCAGGAATGCCGATGCCGGCGAAGTTGTAGTCGTAGCGGGCCTGCCAGGATTTCTCGTCCTTGTTGGCGAAGTCCAGGATCTGGATGTAGTTCACCAGGTAGGGGTCGGTACCGTTGATGTAGGCAAAGCCGGTGTCGCCGCTCATCTTCTGGTAGCCGACGCCGAAGGCGTGGTAGCCCAGGTTGTAGGTGACCATGGCGTTGAACGCCTTGTTGTCGACGTTGCTGCCGCCATCGTCGGTGGACTTGGCCCAGCGGACGTCGGACTTCAGCGACTGGCCTTCGGCGATCGGCAGGGTCCAGCCGAGGGTCAGGTAGTGCTGCTTGTAGAAGTCGTCCAGCTGGCCATAGTGGTAGCCGGTGCTGAAGTTCTTGGTCCAGTTGTAGGTGGCGCCGGCGTAGTCGAACTCGTTGGTGGTGTTGCCGCTGCGCACGGTGATGTTCTTCTTGCCGCCGGTGGTGACGGTCATTTCCTCGTAGTTGGAGGAGTCGCGGCGGTTGGTCTGGTTCAGGCGGCCGGCGTCGAAGTTCAGGCCGTCGAGCTGGGTGGAGTTGACCGCGCTACCCACGAAGAGCTGCGGCAGCAGGCGGCTGTCGTTGGTCACCACGACCGGCAGCTTGGGCGTCAGGGTGCCCATCTTCAGGGTGTTCTTCTCGTAGCGCAGCTTGAGGGTCGCGCCGCCCTTGCTGAAGTCGTCCGGCGCGTCGCCATCGGCGGTCTTCGGCAGCAGGCCGGTGCCGGTGCGGTCGGCGCTGGAGTCCAGCTTCAGGCCCAGCGCGGCGATGCCGTCGACGCCCACGCCGATGGTGCCGTCGGTGTAGCCCGACTCGAATTTCAGGATGAAGCCCTGGCCCCACTCTTCCTGCTTGCTCTGCTGCGCCTGGGTGGAGCTGCGGAAATCGCGGTTGAAGTAGAAGTTGCGCAGTTCAACGTTGGCCTTGCTGTCCGCAATGAAGTCGGCGTGAGCGACTGCGGGTACGACAATGCTGGCGCCGAGCACGGCCTGCGCCAGGCCGCCCATGGCAAAACCGGCGTAGTTCTTACGGATCATCAGGATTCCCCTTATGGTGTTTTAAGCGTTGAACACGCTGAGCGCCTGGCATGCAGGGCGCGGCCCCCATGGTCTCGCGCAGCCGTTTGGCGGCTCTTCTGTGTTGCGGGGAATCTTGGCGGGGGGTTATTTCAGATCGACTGCATAGATATAAACTTTTTGTTACAGCCGAACTTTTCCGAAAAACTCGACTACGCGGTCATGGGCTGACAGCAGCGGCTGTCAGCGGGGACTGACGCACCGGACGAGCGGCAGTATGCTGTCGCCTCCCCCCTCCGCCACCGCGCCCATTCCATGCAGGAACTGCAACCGCTGATCGAACGCTACGGCCCCGCCCTGCTCTTCCTCAATGTGCTGCTGGAGCAGCTGGGCCTGCCGATTCCGGCCTACCCGGCACTGATCGTCGCCGGCGCCCTGGCGCTGCAGGGGCACGGGGTGTCCCTGGGCGAGGCGCTGGCGGTGGCCACCCTGGCCTGCCTGATCGCCGACACCGCCTGGTACTTCGCTGGCCGCCGCTACGGCGGCTTCCTGCTGCGCAGCATCTGCAGGGTGTCGCTGTCGCGCGACAGCTGCATCCGCCAGAGCCAGAGCCTGTACCTGCGCATCGGCCCGCGCGCGCTGCTGATCAGCAAGTTCCTGCCCGGCGCCGGCGCACTGTCCACCAGCCTGGCCGGCATGACCGGCACGCCGCTGCGCCGCTTCCTCGGCTACGACTTCGCCGGCTCGGCGCTGTGGGTGGGCTCGGCGCTGCTGCTGGGCGCCGTCTTCAGCGACACCGTCGACAGCCTGCTGGGCTGGCTGCACGACTACGCCACCCGCGGCCTGCTGTTGTTGTTGGCGGCCTTCGCGCTGTTCATCGCCTGGCGCCTGTGGCAGCGCTACAGCCTGCTGCGACGCACCGCGCGGATTCCCAGGATCAGCGTCGAGGAACTGCGCGAACGCCTGGACCAGGGCGACACCCCGCTGATCCTCGACGTGCGCGCCGAGGCCGGCGAGGACGGCATCCCCGGCGCCATCCCGATGACCTTGGACACCCCGCTGGATGGCCTGGCCGACAGCCTCGGCCAGGCCGACGTGGTCATCTATTGCGCCTGCCCCAACGAACTCTCCGCGGCCATGCTCGCCGAGCGCCTGCGCAAGCACGGCTACCCGCGCGCCTGGGCGCTGTCCGGCGGGCTGGAGGCATGGCAGGCGAGCCAAGGGCGGGCCGATGGGCTTTCGTAGGATGGGTTGAGCTTGCGATACCCATGCGGTCACGGTGATGGGTATCGCTTCGCTCAACCCATTCTACGGTGTGCTACCTGCGCCATTCCCATGTAGAGCGGACCTTGTCCGCGATAGCCGGAACCTCCGGCACGGTTCGCGGATGAGATCCGCGCCTACGCTGCCCCGCCCGCGCCATTCCCATTGTAGGAGCGCGCCCTGCGCGCGAATCGCGGGCAGGGCCCGCTCCTACAAGGTAGCCGGGAGGCACTGTATTTCTCCCCCGTAGGAGAGGACCTTGTCCGCGATAGCCGGTCATCCCGGCGCGATTGTACTCAGCGCCGCGAATGGTCCCGGCGCAGTTCGGCCAGGCGGGCGGCCAGCAGGTCCAGGCCGGTGGCGCGGTCTTCCGGCAGGCGGCGCACGCTGGCCTGGGTCAGGCGCATCTGGCGGATGAAGCGCCGGCAGTGGCGGCACAGCAGCAGGTGGCGGCGCACCGCGAGTTTCTCGCGCAGGCCGAGCTGGCTGTCCAGCAGGTCGCTGGAGAGGGCCACCAGTTCCTTGCAGGTCAGCATTGGCCGGTCTCCTCGAAATGCTCCAGGGTGGCGAACAGCTTCAGCCGCCCGCGGTGCAGCAGCACCCGGACATTGGAGAGGGAAAGCGACAGAAGATTACAGATTTCCTGCAATTCCAGGCCCTGGCGCTCGCGCAGCAGGACCACACTGCGCTGCAGGTCCGACAGGCTCAGCAGGGTCTTTTCCAGGCATTCGCGCAGTTCGTCCTCGGCCAGCAGGGCCTCGGGCGAGTCCGAATGCCAGGCCAGGGGCGCGGCGCTCCAGTGGCCGTCGGCGGCGAAGCGGCTGTCGTCGATGCTGCCGTGGGGCGCCGGCAGGTCGTCCAGGGAGACTTCCCGGCGCACCTGGCGCAGCTTGCTCTTGGCGGTGTTGGCGGTAACGGTCAGCAGCCAGGTCTTGAGGCTGGAGCGGCCCTGGAAGCCGTCCAGGTGGCGCACCACGGCGAGCCAGGCGTCCTGCACCACCTCGTCGGCGTGGGCGCTGCCGACGATGGCCAGGGCCACGGCGCGCATGGCGCCCTGGTAGGCCGCGACCATCTCGCGGAAGGCCGCGTCCTCGCCGGCGCGCAGGCGCGCCAGCAGTTCGCCGTCGGCTTCGCCCACCCGGTCAGCGCTTGCGCAGGATCACGCTGCCGATGGAGTAGCCGGCGCCGAAGGAGCTGAGCACGCCGATGGAACCGGCGGGCAGGTCCTCGTGGTACTTGTGCAGGGCGATCACCGAGCCGGCCGAGCTGGTGTTGGCGTAGGTGTCGAGGATCACCGGCGCCTCGTGGGCCTCGGCGTCGCGGCCGAGCAGCTTGCGGGTGATCAGCAGGTTCATGTTGAGGTTGGCCTGGTGCAGCCAGAAGCGCTTGACGTCGCCGACCGGGATGTCGTTCTGCGCCAGGTGCTCGCCGATCAGCTCGGCGACCATCGGGCAGACGTCCTTGAACACCTTGCGGCCTTCCTGGACGAACAGCTTGTCGCGCTGGCCGATGCCCTCTTCCGCGGCGCGGTTGAGGAAGCCGAAGTTGTTGCGGATGTTGTTGGAGAACTGCGTCAGCAGCTTGGTGCTGACGATGTCGAACTGCTGCTTGCCGATGGCCTGGTCGGCGCGCTCGACGATCACCGCGGTGGCCGCGTCGCCGAAGATGAAGTGGCTGTCGCGGTCGCGGAAGTTCAGGTGGCCGGTGCAGATTTCCGGGTTGACCATCAGGATGGCGCGGGCCTGGCCCAGTTGCACGGCGTTGGCCGCGGCCTGCAGGCCGAAGGTGGCCGAGGAGCAGGCGACGTTCATGTCGAAGCCGAAGCCCTGGATGCCGAGGGCGGCCTGGACCTCGATGGCCACCGCCGGGTAGGCGCGCTGCAGGTTGGAGCAGGCGACGATGACGCCGTCGATGTCCCCCGCGCTGCGGCCGGCCCGGTGCAACGCCTCCTTGGCGGCGTGCACGGCCATCTCGCAGAGGATGCCCCAGTCGTCGTTGCTGCGCTCGGGGATGCGCGGGACCATGCGCTGCGGGTCGAGGATGCCTTGCTTGTCGACCACGAAGCGGCTCTTGATGCCGGAGGCCTTCTCGATGAACGCCGAGCTGGATTCGCTCAGCGCTTCCAGTTCGCCCTTGGCGATGGCTTCGGCGTGCTGGTCGTTGTACTGGCGGACGTAGGCATTGAAGGACTCCACCAGTTCATCGTTGGAGATGCTGAACGGCGGGGTATAGAGACCGGTTCCGCTGATGACGACTTTATGCACGGTCAATCCTCTTCTCAATCTGGCTGCCGGCCCCGGCAGCATGGTTAGGCATCGATGTGCCCGCCCGCGGGCCGGCACTGCAAAAGGGGTTCGGCCCGCATGGGCCTGAGGGCACGGCCTGATGACCAGGCAGTGTGCCATCGAAGGTGGCGCGCCGGCATCTTCCACCGCCCAACGGCGACGGCGCTGCGCGGCGCTCGAATAACCGCCGATTATGCGGCAAATCGCCGGGAAATGCCGCTACCGCGGCGCAGTTTTCCAGCATACAGACCTTGTACCGGCCGGTGATTGAAATTCCCGAAAGCCCCGATAGCCAGGCCATCCAGGCGAGTTGGCGGAAGCGCCCTGCGCTCTTGCGCAAATGCCCTTGGGGCGAATACCCGCATGCCACCGGGCAGCTGCGCTGAACCCCGGCGGGAAAACCGCTGTCGAGGAAAGGGGCGCCCGCCGGCGCCCCTTTTCATTGGCAAGCACAGAGGTAGCGATGCTGGTTTCCCTTCAGGCGCTGCGGGCCCTGGCCGCCTGGCTGGTGGTGTTCCATCACTTCATGCAGGTGTTCTTCGATTTTCGCGCCGACAGCCTCGGCGGGCGCCTGCTGTCCACCCGCGGCCAGGTCGGGGTGGACATCTTCTTCGTCCTCAGCGGTTTCGTCATCCAGCTGTCCTGCGCCGGGCGCCAGGTGCCCGGCCTGACCTTCCTGGCCCAGCGGCTGGCGCGCATCGCTCCGGCCTACTGGCTGTACACCGCCATCACCGCGCTGATCCTCTACGCCTTCGGCAACCTGATGCCGGTCTACGGCGTGGCCCTGCCGCAGCTGCTGCTGTCGCTGCTCTTCCTGCCCAGCCAGAACCCCGGCGGCTTCGGCTTCTACCCGATACTGCCGGTGGGCTGGACGCTGAACTTCGAGATGCTTTTCTACCTGCTGTTCGCCCTCTCCTTCGCCGTGGGCGAACGCTGGCGCCCCTGGCTGGTGGGCGCGTTGCTGGCGCTGGTCAGCGGCGTGCTGGCGAAGGCGCCGTGGCTGAGCAATTTCTACCGCAACCCCATCGTCTGCGAATTCCTCTTCGGCCTGCTGCTGGCCGAGCTGTACCGCCGCGACCTGCTGCGCCTGCGGGCATCGGTGGCACTGCCGCTGGCGCTGGGCGCGGTGCTGGTGCTGCTGCACTTCCCCGCCGACCATCCCTGGCGCCCGCTGACCTGGGGCCTGCCCAGCGCGGCGCTGGTGGCCGCCTGCGTGGCGCTGGAGCCATGGTTCGCCGGCTGCCGCCCGCTCAAGGCGCTGGGCGACTGGAGCTATTCGGTGTATCTGGTCCACGTGATAGTGCTGTGGCTGGCCAGCTACTGGCTGCACCAGCGCCTGGGCCTGGGCCCGTACCAGACGCTGGCGCTGTGCCTGCCGGCTATCCTGCTGCTGTCCTGGCTGAGCTACGAATGGGTGGAACTGCGCCTGGGCCGACGCCTGAAGCGGGCCTGGGCGCCGCGCCCGGCCACGGCCTAGCCGTCGCTGCAGACCAGGCGGTTGCGCCCCTGGGCCTTGCCGCGGTACAGGCGGTGGTCGCAGCAACGGTACAGGGCCTCGGCGTCGTCGCCGTCCACCGGCCACTCGGCCAGGCCGAAGGTGGCCGACAGCGGGATGACATGGCCGCGGTACAGCAGCGGGTTGGCCGCCAGGTCCGTGCGCAGGCGCTCCACCAGCGGCGCGGCGTCGAAGCGAACGGTGTTGCGCAGCAGCAGGGCGAATTCCTCGCCGCCCAGGCGGCCGATCATGTCGCCGGCGCGCAGGTGCAGACGCAGCCGGGCGCAGAGGTACTGCAGGGCCTTGTCGCCGGCGTCGTGGCCCCAGCGGTCGTTGACGTCCTTGAAGTGGTCCACGTCCAGCAGCACCAGCACCCAGCGCTGGCCGTTGCCGTGGGAATCCTCCAGGCAACGCAGCACCGCGCGCTGGAACGCCTCGCGGCTGGCCACGCCGGTCAGCGCGTCGCTCAGCGCCAGGCGCTGCAGCAACTGCTGGGCCTGGGCGCGGCGGGTTTCGTAGATGTGCACGAAGGCCATGATCAGCAGGCCGCAGAGGATGGCGTTGCCCAGGTCGATCATGCCCGGGGCGTCCAGGCGCAGCGGGTGCTGGCGCAGGTAGAGCAGCGCGGCCACGCCGACGAAGGGCACCGAGAGCAGGAAGCCGCGCCACGCGCCCAGCAGCAGGTAGGCCATCACCGGCATCAGGTAGAGCCAGACGAAGGCCGTGGCCGAGGCCTGCGGCATGATGATGATGTAGACCAGGAAGCAGAAGGTGGGCAGCAGGTAGGCGTAGATCCACGGCGTCAGGTCGCGCACCCGCGCCAGGCGCCAGGTGGCCCACAGCAGCAGCGCGCAGACCAGCGCCTCCAGACCCGCCAGCAGGTAGTTGCCGTTGAGGCACTGGAGCACCGAGAAGATCCCCAGGGTCAGGCCGGTGCAGAAGAAGATCAGGCGCATCAGCAGGCGCTGGTCGGCCAGGTCCAGTCCGCTGGTGCTGGCTGCCGGCTCCCCCGGCGCATTGGCTTTGGCCTTGTCGTGCATGGCTACCTTTCCCTGGCCCCGCCAGGCATGGCGGAGCGCTGGACGAAACGACCGCCCATCCGCGTGGATGGAGTCTAGCCAGTCCGCCCGCCCGGCAGCACAGCCGGTCGTCGCCCGCCGGACGGTGCAAGCATGGCGACCAACGCCGTGAATTCACGGCAGCTTCATCGCCGCTGCGCTAGCCTTCGAGGAACCCCAACCACGGAGGGCGCCCATGCGCGCATTGATCGCTTCGCTGTCCCTGCTGGCCCTGGCCGGCTGCTCGTCCTACCAGGCCAGGGAAACCGGCCCGGTGCCCGCCGACCGTCTGCTGGGCTTCCAGCAGGAGGCCCAGGGCGACGCCAAGGTCGAGGTCGAGCGCGACCTGGGCTTCCTCGGCGGCGGCTGCATGGTCGCCTTCAAGATCGACCGCCAGTTGGCCGCGCGCATCGCCGTGGGCGAGGCCGCCAGCTTCCAGCTGCCGCCCGGCCAGCACATCGTCGGCATCGGCGCCGACGAACAGGGCGAGGGCCTGTGCAGCAAGGGCCTGCTGCGCCGCGAACTGCTGGTGGACCTCGCCGCCGGCGAGACCGCGCAGTTCCGCATCCTCAGCGACGCCAACAAAGGCTTCGACATCCTCCCGGCCCAGCGTTGACGCCCGGGCGGGGCCACGGCCCCGCCCCTCCCCGGCTTACCCGTTGATGCGTCGCACCAGGCGCGCCTGCAGCTGCTCCAGCTCGGCGGGGTCGGCCTTCTGCGCGGCGTGGATGCCCAGGCCCTGGCCGGCGTAGCGCGGCACTATGTGCACGTGGATATGGAACACCGTCTGCCCGGCGGGCGCGCCGTTGAACTGGGCCACCTGCACGCCGTCGGGGTTCAGCTCCTCGACTATCACGCGGGTCAGGCGCTGCACCACGCCCATCACCTTGCACAGCGCATCGGAGTCGACTTCGAGGATGTTGCGCGCGGCGCTGCGCTTGGGCACCACCAGCGCATGGCCGTGGGACTGCGGGAAGAGGTCGAGGAAGGCGAGCACGTCATCGTCCTCGTACAGCTTGTAGCAGGGGGCGTCGCCGCGAATGATCTGGGCGAAGATGTTCTGCGGGTCATAGGTGCCTTGCAGGCTCATGGCGCTGTCCTTGAGCGGTGGATCGGAGACGGCACCATACCGGCTCGCGGCGCCGCTGGCACCTCCCCCCTGCGCAATCGGCGGCGTATGCTGGGCGTTCGACTTTCAGACCGGAGTTCCCATGCCTTCGCTCGCCGACTTCCCGATCACCCGCAAATGGCCCGCCACCCGCCCCGACGTCCTGCAGCTGTACTCGCTGCCCACGCCCAACGGGGTGAAGGTCTCGATCATGCTGGAGGAAACCGGCCTGGCCTACGAGCCGCACCTGGTCAGCTTCGAGCGCAACGACCAGTTCAGCCCGGAATTCCTCTCGCTGAACCCGAACAACAAGATTCCCGCCATCCTCGACCCCAACGGCCCCGGCGGCCAGCCGCTGGCGCTGTTCGAGTCCGGCGCCATCCTCATCTACCTGGCCGACAAGACCGGCCAGTTGCTGCCCCAGGACCCGGCGCGGCGCTACGAGGCGATCCAGTGGTTGATGTTCCAGATGGGCGGCATCGGGCCGATGTTCGGCCAGTTGGGCTTCTTCAATAAGTTCGCCGGCCGCGAGATCGAGGACAAGCGGCCGCTGAATCGCTATGTGGAGGAGTCCCGGCGGTTGCTCGGCGTGCTCGACCAGCGCCTGGAAGGGCGCGACTGGGTGATGGGGCAGGAGTACGGCATCGCCGACATCGCCATCTTCCCCTGGGTGCGCAACCTGGTGGGCTTCTACGAGGCGGGTGACCTGGTGCAGTTCGAGCGCTTCGGCAATGTGAAGCGGGTGCTGGAGGCGTTCCTGGCGCGGCCGGCGGTGCAGCGGGGGTTGGGGATTCCGCAGCGGGGTTGAGGTTGGGGTTGGGCTGCTCGCGAACGATGGTGTCCAGCTTGGCTACGGAGCGGTGTCGAAGTCCGCAGCCCTCTCCCCCCGCCCTCTCCCTGAAGGGAGAGGGGGCTTGTCCGTGCCGAGAGAGGGAATGGTTTCAGCCGGAAACCTTCGGTGCTGCCGGCTAACTCCAAAACATCCCGTTCGGCCCAACGCCCCCTCTTCCGGCTAACGCCGAAACACCCGAGCACGCCGAACGGTCCCCTCTCCCTTCAGGGCGGGGCGCGCAGCCGAGGGTTAGGGAGAGGGAGCGGAGTCCCTCTCGAACACCGGAGCAGCCGGGAAACACTGTTCGCGAGCAAGAACTAGGCGTCCCCCTCGCTCCTACGAAAAACCTCGTCAGGCCTCGACCTGGCTCCACTGCTTGCTCAGCCGCTTGTCCGACACCGGCACCTTGGTCCCCAGTTGCTGGGCGAACAGCGATACGCGGTATTCCTCCAGCATCCAGCGGTACAGCACCAGTTCCGGGTCGCGCTTGCCTTCCTGGGCGTGCTTGGCCTGGCGGGCCTTGTACTGGTCCCAGTAGCCGGCCATCTCGCCGCTCCACACGCGGTCGCGCTGGACTTGGCCGGCGACCTTGTCCAGGCGCTGTTCCACGGCCTTGAGGTAGCGCGGGTATTCCTTCAGCCATTCCAGCGGAGTGTCGCGGACGAAGCCGGGGTAGACCAGGTTGGC
Organism: Pseudomonas citronellolis; assembly: GCF_001586155.1. NCBI lineage: Bacteria > Pseudomonadati > Pseudomonadota > Gammaproteobacteria > Pseudomonadales > Pseudomonadaceae > Pseudomonas > Pseudomonas citronellolis. The sequence continues at coordinate 1,618,929 of NZ_CP014158.1, read as the reverse complement.
CAGTTGCCCCTTCACGTCGTTGAGCGGCACCGTCATGGCCAGGTCGACCTTGCCCTTGAAGCGCTTCTGCAGGCCGTGCCAGAGCTTGAGGATGTCCAGCACCAGGCGGGCGATGCGTTCGGCGTGTTCGGTCCAGGCGCCGCGCTTTTTCTCCGCCAGCGAAGCCAGGGCCGCGCCATCGCGGGGCAGGCTGGCCTCGCCTTCGAGGATGCAGGCGTCCAGGCTGGCCAGGAGGATGTCTTCCACCAGCGCCTCGACGCGGCCCAGTTCGCGGTACAGCAGGCCCATCTCGGTCTGCCCCGGCAGCTTGCCGCGGAGGAATTTCGCCGGCTCGGCCAGCTGTTGCAGGAGCAGGCGCTGCAGGGCGCGGCGGTGCTGGTACTCGGCTTCGGCCTGGGTCGGGAAGCGGTTTTCCTTCACCACCCCACCCTCTTCCACCAGCGCCGGGTAGACCGTCATCGACAGCCCGGCGATCTTCTGCTGGGCCTTTTCCGCCACTTCGGCGAAGCCCTTGGCTTCCACCGGCTTCTGCGGCTTGTCGGCCTGGGGGATGGCCAGCGCGGCCTGGCTGGCTTCGGCGAAGCGCGCGGTGAGTTCGGCGAGGTCGCGGCCTTCGCCGAGGAACTTGCCGCGGGCGTCCACCACTTCGATGTTCATGCGCAGGTGGCTTTCCACCTGGGTTTCGGCCTCGGCCCAGGCTTCCTCGGGCACGCGGCTGCCGGTCATGCGTTGCAGCTCGCGGCCCAGGGCCTCGGGCAGCGCGCCTTCGGCAAAGGTCATCTTGCCCAGCGCGGCACGGACGAAGTCCGGCACCGGCACGAAGTTCTTGCGGATGGCCTTGGGCAGGTTGCGCACAAGGGCCACGCACTTGGCTTCCAGCAGGCCCGGCACCAGCCATTCCAGGCGCTCGGCCGGCAGTTGCGGCAGCAGCGGCGCCGGTACCCGCAGGGTCACGCCGTCGCGCGGGTGGCCCGGCTCGAAGTGGTAGCTCAGCGGCAGCTGCAGCTCGCCCAGGCGCAGGCGGTCCGGATAGAGGCCGGCGGTGACTTCGCTGGCGTCGCGGGCCAGCACGTCTTCCTCGCGCATGATCAGCAGGTCGGGCTGCTGCTTGTGCTCGCGCTCGTACCACTTCTCGAAGCTGGCGGTCTGGTAGATGTCCGCCGGCAGGCGCGCGTCGTAGTAGGCGAACAGGGTTTCCTCGTCGGCGAGGATGTCGCGGCGGCGCGCCTTGGCTTCCAGCTCGTCGAGCTTTTCCAGCAACTGGCGGTTGGCGGCAAGGCACCTGGAGCGGCTGTTGATCTCGCCGCGCACCAGGGCCTCGCGGATGAACAGCTCGCGGGCCACCGGCGGGTCGATGGGGCCATAGTGCACGGCGCGGCGGCCGACGACGATCAGCCCATAGAGGGTCACCTGCTCGTAGGCCACCACCTGGCCGCGCTTCTTCTCCCAGTGCGGTTCCAGGTGGTTCTTCTTCACCAGGTGGCCGGCCAGGGGTTCCAGCCAATCCGGCTCGATCCTGGCGACCATGCGGGCGAACAGCTTGGTGGTCTCCACCAGTTCGGCGGCCATGATCCACTGCGGCTTCTTGCGCCCGATGACGCTGGAGGGGTGGACCCAGAAGCGCCTCTGGCGCGCGCCCAGGTAGTCGCCGTCCTCGGACTTCTGGCCGATCTGGCTGAGCAGGCCGGAGAGGATGGCCTTGTGCACGGCGGCGTAGTCGATGTCGCGCTTGGGCGGTTCAACTTCCTTGTAGGAGCGAGCTTGCTCGCGAACGCTCTTCGCGTCTTTGGTCGCCTGGGGTTTCGCAGCGTTGGGTTGTTCGCGAGCAATGGCTGAGGCGCCCCCCTCGCTCCTACGAGAGCCTTCCGGCTTGCCGAAGGGGAGTTTGAGTTCGCGGCAGATCAGGGTGAGCTGGCGGTGCGCGTCGCGCCATTCGCGCAGGCGCAGGTAATTCAGGAAGTTCTTCCGGCACCAGGCGCGCAGGGCGTTGGAGCCCAGGGCCTGGCGCTGTTCCTCGAAGCCGCGCCAGAGGTTGATCAGCGCGGCGAAGTCCGAATCCGGATCCTTCCATTGGGCATGGGCCTGGTCGGCGGCCTGCTGGCGTTCGATCGGGCGTTCGCGCGGGTCCTGCACGGAGAGCGCGCTGGCCACCGTCAGCACTTCGTTCAGGCTGCCCTGGTGGGCCGCTTCCAGCAGCATGCGGCCCAGCCGCGGGTCCACCGGCAGGCGCGCCAGCTGGCGGCCCAGCGGGGTCAGCTGGCCCTCGCGGTTCACCGCCGAGAGTTCCTGCAGCAGGGTGAAGCCGTCCTTGATCGCCTTGCCGTCCGGCGGCTCGATGAAGGGGAAGGCCTCGATGTCGCCCAGGCGCAGGTGGAGCATCTGCAGGATCACCGCCGCCAGGTTGGTACGCAGGATTTCCGGGTCGGTGAAGGCCGGCCGGCCGTTGAAATCCTCCTCGCTGTACAGGCGCACGCAGATGCCCGGCTCGACCCGCCCGCAGCGGCCCTTGCGCTGGTTGGCGCTGGCCTGGGAGATGGCCTCGATGGGCAGCCGCTGGACCTTGGCGCGGTAGCTGTAGCGGCTGATGCGCGCGGTGCCGCTGTCGATCACGTAGCGGATGCCCGGCACCGTCAGCGAGGTCTCGGCAACGTTGGTGGCCAGGACGATCTTGCGTCCCGGCATGGGCGCGAAGATTTTCTGCTGCTCCGCCGGGGTCAGCCGCGCGTACAACGGCAGCACCTCGGTGTGGCGCAGGTTGGCCTTGCGCAGCATGTCCGCGGCGTCGCGGATTTCCCGCTCGCCGGGGAGGAACACCAGCACGTCGCCAGGGCGCTTGCCGACTTCGCGCTCGTGGGCGGCGATTTCGTCCAGGGCGCGGAGGATGCCCTCGTCCACCGAGAGGTCGTCGAACAGCGCCTCGCCGTCCTCGTCCACTTCGGCGGCCAGCGGGCGGTACCAGGTTTCCACCGGGTAGGTGCGCCCGGAAACCTCGACGATAGGCGCGTCACCGAAGTGCTTCGAGAAGCGCTCCAGGTCGATGGTCGCCGAGGTGATGATCAGCTTCAGGTCCGGCCGGCGCGGCAGCAGGGTCTTGAGGAAGCCGAGCAGGAAGTCGATGTTCAGGCTGCGCTCGTGGGCCTCGTCGACGATGATGGTGTCGTAGCGCTCCAGGTAGCGGTCGTGCTGGGTCTCGGCCAGCAGGATGCCGTCGGTCATCAGCTTGACCAGGGTGCTGTCGTCGCTCTGGTCCTCGAAGCGCACCTGGTAGCCCACCAGCGAACCCAGCGGTGTGCCGATCTCCTCGGCCACCCGCGTGGCGACGCTGCGCGCGGCCAGGCGGCGCGGCTGGGTGTGGCCGATCAGGCCGTGGCTGCCGCGGCCCAGCTCCAGGCAGATCTTCGGCAGCTGGGTGGTCTTGCCCGAGCCGGTCTCGCCGGCGATCACCACCACCTGGCTCTTCAGCAGCGCGGCCTTGATCTCGTCGCGCTTGGCGGCGATCGGCAGGCTGTCGTCGTAGCGGATCGCCGGGACGCTGGCGCGGCGCGCCTCGACCTTGGCGCAGGAGGCCTGGAAGCGCTCCACCCACTGCGCCAGCTTGCCGTCGTCGGGGTGCTTGCGCAGTTCGTGGAACTGCCGGCGCAGGCGGTGGCGGTCGCGGATCAACGCGTGGTCGAGGCGTTGCAGGAGCTGTTCGGGGCTGGGCGTTACGTCGGTCATCGGCTGCGCTGGCGTCTGTGCGAAAGGCGGCCGCGCGCCTGGCGGCGGCTGCTTCCGGAAAGGGGCAAAGACGGGATTGTCGCAGAGTAACGCCCCGCGTCGCCACGCCCAGTGCGTGGCGGCGGGGTTTCAGGCGCGAATCAGATGCGGAACTGGCCGACCAGCTGGCGCAGGCGCTCGCCCAGGCCGCTCAGCTCGCTGGCGGTGCGCGCGCCCTGCACGGCGTCCTCGGCCACCCGGTCCACGCCGTCGGCGATCTGGTGCACGCTGCGGTTGATCTCCTCGGCCACCGCGGTCTGCTCCTCGGCGGCGCTGGCGATCTGCGCGTTCATCGAGTTGATGGTGCCGATCAGGTTGGCCATGGCGTCCAGCGACTGCCCGGCCTGGTCGGCCTGGCTGCGGGTGCGCCCGGCCATCTCGCTGGCGCGCTGCATGGCCTGCACGGAACCGGCGGTGGTGGCCTGCAGGCGGTCGATCATCTGCTGGATCTCGCCGGTGCTCTGCTGGGTGCGGCTGGCCAGCGCGCGCACTTCGTCGGCGACCACCGCGAAGCCGCGCCCGGCCTCGCCGGCCCGCGCCGCCTCGATGGCGGCATTGAGCGCCAGCAGGTTGGTCTGCTCGGCGATGGAGCGGATCACTTCCAGCACGCCGACGATGCCGCGCACGTCCTGGCTGAGGGTGTCCAGGGCCTCGCTGCTGCTGCTCACCTCGCCGGCCAGGTCGTTGATCTGCGCCACGCACAGGTCCACCTCGCGCTTGGCCGCCTGGCCCTCACGGTCGGTGTCGCGGGCGGCGTCGGCGGCGCGCTGGGCGCTGCGCGCCACTTCCTGGGCAGCGGCGGTCATCTCGTTGATCGCCGTGGCCACCTGGTCGGTCTCGCTGCGCTGGCCGGCCATCGCCTGCTCCGAGCGCTGCGCCTGCTGGGCGACGTTGCCGACCAGCCCGGACAGTTGCCCGGTGGTGCCGGCCACCTGCTGCACCAGGGTGTGGATCTTCTCGACGAAGCGGTTGAACGACTGCGCCAGCTCGCCCAGTTCGTCGCGGCTTTCCACCGGCAGGCGGTGGGTCAGGTTGCCGTCGCCGGCGGCCATGTCGTCGAGGTTGGCCTTGACGCGCAGCAACGGGCGGACGATGGCGTTGCCGGTGGGCACCGCCACCAGGGCGATGATCACCAGCAGCGCCAGAGCCGAGCCAATCATCAGCGTCAGCAGGCTGTTGATCTGCCCGTGCAGTTGTTCGCGGGCCTTGGCCACGTCTTCCTCGATGTCGTCCAGGTTCAGCGAGGTGCCGAACACCAGGTTCCACTTCGGCAGGTACTGCGCGTAGCCGATCTTCGGCACGACGGCGCTGTTGCCCGGGCGGGTGAAGCTGTAGTGCACGTAGTGGCTGTCGTCCTGGCCGGCGCGCACCAGCTCGCGGATGGCGTAGACGCCGTTGGGGTCGCGGAAGCTGCTGAAGTCTTCGCCGATGCGCTCTTCGCTGGTGCCCTGGAAGACGCGCACCGAGCGGGTGTCGTAGCCCCAGAAGTAGCCGCCGTTGCCGTAGGCCAGGCGCTTGAGCAGCGCCACCCCGGCCTCGCGCGCCGCCGCATCGCCTTCGGCCGCGGCCTGGTACTGCGGGCCGACCGCCGCCAGGGCGACGTCGACGAACTGCTTGAGCTGGACCTGGCGGTCTTCGATCAGGCTCTGGCGGATCTGTTCTTCCTGCTGGCCGGACAGCCGCTGCAGCGCCACCAGGGTCACGGCGCAGAGCACCAGGGTAAGGAGCAGGATGGGAATCAGCGCCAGGCTCAGGACCTTGGCGCGCAGGCGCAGGGAGGGAATCACGGTGGCAGCCTCCATAGGCAGGGGCGACGGCATCAAAAAACCCGCCGTGGGGCGGGTTTCTTGTTATCGGCTCAGGCCTGGGCCTTCTTTAGCTCCTGGTCGCGCAATTCGCGACGGAGGATCTTGCCGACGTTGGTGGTCGGCAGGCTCTCGCGGAACTCCACGTACTTCGGACGCTTGTAGCCGGTCAGGTTGTCGTGCATGTGCTTGACCACCTGCTCCTTGGTCAGGGTCACGCCCGGGCGCGGCACCACGAACACCTTGATCACCTCGCCGGAACGCTCGTCCGGCACGCCGATGGCGGCGCACTGCAGCACGCCCGGCAGGGTGGCGAGGACGTCTTCCAGCTCGTTGGGGTACACGTTGAAGCCGCTGACCAGGATCATGTCCTTCTTGCGGTCGACGATGCGCATGTAGCCGTCTTCCTGGATGATCGCCACGTCGCCGGTGCGCAGCCAGCCGTCCTTGTCGAGGATCTCGTCGGTGGCCTCCTGGCGCTGCCAGTAGCCCTTCATCACCTGCGGGCCCTTGACGCACAGCTCGCCGCGCTCGCCCAGGGGCAACTCGTTGCCGGCGTCGTCGACGACCTTGCACAGGGTCGACGGAACCGGAATGCCGATGGTGCCGATCTGGATGTTCTGGAACGGGTTCACCGACACCACCGGGCTGGTCTCGGTCATGCCGTAGCCTTCGCAGATGGAGCAGCCGGTGACTTCCTTCCAGCGCTCGGCCGCGGCCTGTTGCAGGGCCATGCCGCCGGAGAGCGTCAGCTTCAGGCTGGAGAAGTCCAGCTTGCGGAACGCCTCGTTGTTGCACAGGCCGACGAACAGGGTGTTCAGGCCGACGAAGCCGGTGAACTTCCACTGCGCCAGTTCCTTGGAGAAGGCGTTCAGGTCGCGCGGGTTGGTCACCAGGATGTTGTGGTTGCCGGTGAGCATCATCGCCATGCAATGGAAGGTGAAGGCGTAGATGTGGTACAGCGGCAGCGGCGCGATGAGGATCTCGCAGCCTTCGTTGAGGTTGGCGCCCATCAGTGCCTTGCACTGCAGCATGTTGGCCACCAGGTTGCGGTGCGTCAGCATGGCGCCCTTGGCCACCCCGGTGGTGCCGCCGGTGTACTGCAGCACGGCCACGTCGTCGCTCTTCGGTGAGGACTCGCGCACGCTCTTGCCGCGGCCCTTGGCCAGGGCGTCGTTGAGCTTGACGGCGTTGCCGATGTGGTAGGCCGGGACCATCTTCTTGACGTACTTGACCACCGCGTTGATCAGCAGGCGCTTGAGCGGCGGCAGCAGGTCGGCTACCTCGGTGATGAGCACGTGGCGGATGCCGGTGCGCGGCAGCACTTCCTCGGCCAGGTGGGCCATGTTGGCCAGGCACACCAGCGCCTTGGCGCCGGAGTCGTTGAACTGATGCTCCATCTCCCGCGCGGTGTACAGCGGGTTGGTGTTGACCACGATAAGGCCGGCGCGCATGGCGCCGAACACCACGATGGGGTATTGCAGGACGTTGGGCAGCTGCACCGCGATGCGGTCGCCCGGCTGCAGGTCGGTGTCGTTCTGCAGGTAGGCGGCGAAATCACCGGAGAGGCGGTACAGCTCGCCGTAGGTCAGGGTCTTGCCAAGGTTGCTGAAGGCAGGCTTGTTGGCAAAGCGTTGGCAGGACTCCTTGAGCACCGCGAGGATGTTCGGGTACTGGTCGGCATTGATCTCGGCAGCGATACCTGCTGGGTATTTGTCCTTCCAGAAATTGTCGATCATGGAAGCCCACTCCTAAGCAACAGCTTATCTTTACCGCGTACGCGGTTCTTTGTTGTGTTTGTGCCGCTTTCCCCGGGTCGGGGAGCGAAAAGCGGGCCGAGATTAACAGCTTTGCCAAAACCCGACCAGCACCAAACACAGCCTACCCAGTCATAAAAATGACCAAGAGCAGGTAAATCGGTCACAACCCGCCCATCGGTCGGAAAAGCCCGTGCCAGAAGGGCTGCGGCCTTGTTGGATTGTCTGACAAAGACACTACCGGGGAAAGCGAGACGAAAAAAACGGAGGCGGGTCGGCGGACCAGCCTCCGTTCGGAGGGTTGCGAGGGCTGATGCGGTCAGGCGCTTTCGCGCAGCTCGCGGCGCAGGATCTTGCCCACCGGGGTCATCGGCAGGGCCTCCTTGAGGACGATCTGCTTGGGCACCTTGTAGCCGGTGAAGTTCTCCTTGCAGTAGGCCTTCAGCTCCTCCACCGTCAGACCCGGCTCACGGGCCACGACGAAGAGTTTGACGGCCTCGCCGGAACGTTCGTCCGGCACCCCGACCGCGGCGCAGTTGGCCACCTTCGGGTGGGCCATGACCACGTCCTCGATCTCGTTGGGGTAGACGTTGAAGCCGGAGACGATGATCAGGTCCTTCTTGCGGTCGACGATGCGCACGAAACCATCTTCGTCGATCACCGCGATGTCGCCGGTGCGCAGCCAGCCCTCGGCGTCCAGCACCTCCTCGGTGGCCTCCGGGCGCTGCCAGTAGCCCTTCATCACCTGCGGGCCCTTCACGCACAGCTCGCCGCGTTCGCCCAGGGGCTGCTCGTTGCCCTCGTCGTCGATCACCTTCAGCGCGGTGCCCGGCACCGGGATGCCCACGGTGCCCAGGCGCGCCAGCTCGCCGTAGGGGTTGGTGCTGACCACCGGCGAGGTCTCGGTGAGGCCGTAGCCCTCGACCACGGTGCAGCCGGTGGCGGCCTTCCAGCGCTCGGCGGTGGCCGAGACCAGCGCGGTGCCGCCGGAGTTGGTGACCTTGAGGTTGGAGAAGTCCAGGTCCTTGAACTCCGGGTGCTCCATCAGCGCCACGAACAGGGTGTTCAGCCCCAGCAGCGAGGAGAAGCGCCACTTCTTCAGCTCCTTGATGAAGCCGGGGATGTCCCGCGGGTTGCTGATCAGCACGTTGTGGTTGCCGTTGTGCATCATGCACATGCAATTCGCGGTGAAGGCATAGATGTGGTACAGCGGCAGCGGCGCGATCATCACCTCGCCGCCCTCGTTCATCAGCGGGCGGCCGTCGGGGCCGTGCTGCGACAGGCAGGCGTCCACCTGCAGCATGTTCGCCACCAGGTTGCCGTGGGTGAGCATGGCGCCCTTGGCCACGCCGGTGGTGCCGCCGGTGTACTGCAGCACGGCGAGGTCCTCCAGGCCGACCTTGACCGGCTGCAGCGCATGGCCGCGGCCCTGGCGCAGCACCTCCTTGAAGGGCACCGCCTGGGGCAGCCGGTAGTCCGGGACCATCTTCTTCACGTACTTGACCGCGGCGTTGACCAGCAGGCCCTTGAGCGCCGGCTGCAGGTCGCCCATCTGCGCCTCGATCAGGTATTCGATGCCGGTGTCCGGCAGCACTTCCTGCACCAGCTTGCCGAACAGGTTGACGTAGACCAGCGCCCGCGCGCCCGAGTCCTTGAACTGGTGGCGCATCTCGCGGGCGGTGTACAGCGGGTTGGTGTTGACCACCACCAGGCCGGCGCGCAGGGCGCCGAACACGGCGATGGGGTATTGCAGGATGTTGGGCATCTGCACGGCGATGCGCTCGCCGGGCTTGAGGTCGGTGTTGCGCTGCAGGTAGGCGGCGAAGGCGGCGGACAGGCGGTCCAGCTCGGCGTAGGTGAGGGTCACGCCCATGTTGCTGAACACCGGGCGGTCGGCGAAGCGCTTGCAGGAGCGCTCGAACACTTCCACCACCGATTTGTAGGCGCCCAGGTCGAGCTGGCTGGGCACGCCGGCGGGACGTTTGTCGTTCCAGAATTCCGCTTGCATTGGCTGTTGTCCTCTTTATTACCTGCAAGGCTGTTCCCGGCCGGCTCCCTCGGGCATCCGGCGCAGGGGCATCCGTCGCAAAGTAGCAGTTGCCCGGTGCAGCGCAAATACTTCGGCCGTTCCCATTTACTTCGTGAATCTTGCGCCACCGCCGGCGGGATGCTGCGCGGCGCCAGGCGCTGCTAGAATGCCGCCACCCCGAGCCGGCACAAGGATTGCCCATGCCGTACGCCGCCTACTGGCTGACCGCCAGCGACCAGACCCCGCTGTACACCCACCATTGGACCGCAGACGCAGCCAAGGGCGTGGTGATGCTCTCCCATGGCATGGCCGAGCACGCAGGGCGCTACGCCCGCCTGGGCGAGGCGCTGAACGCCGCCGGCTGGTCGCTGCTGGCCATCGACCAGCGCGGCCACGGCCGCACCGCCGAGCACGGCGACCTGGGCCACTACGCCGACCAGGGCGGCTGGGGCAAGGTGGTGGGCGACCTGCTCAGCCTCAACCGCCACGCGCGCGAACAGCACCCCGGCCTGCCGGTGGTCCTGCTCGGCCACAGCATGGGCAGCTACATCGCCACCGCCTACCTGCTGCAGCACAGCGCCACGCTGCAAGGCGCGGTGCTCTCCGGCTCCAACTACCAGCCGATAGCGCTGTACCGCGCCGCGCGCCTGGTGGCGCGCTTCGAGCGCTGGCGCCAGGGCCCGCTGGGGCGCAGCGCGCTGATCGAGTTCCTCTCCTTCGGCTCGTTCAACAAGGCCTTCAAGCCCAACCGCACGGAATTCGACTGGCTCAGCCGCGACACCCGCGAGGTGGACAAGTACATCAGCGACCCGCTGTGCGGCTTCCGCTGCAGCAACCAGCTGTGGCTGGACCTGCTCGGCGGCCTGGAGGACATCACCCCGGTGCAGCACCTGGCGCGCATCGACAAGGCCCTGCCGCTGCTGATCATCGGCGGCGAACGCGACCCGGTCAGCCAGGGCAGGCGCCTGCGCGACCTGGCCGGGGCGCTGGGCCGCGCCGGGCTGCGCGACGTGCAGACGCAGATCTACCCCGAGGCCCGCCACGAGTTGTTCAACGAGACCAACCGCGACGAGGTCACCCGCAACCTGATCGCCTGGCTGGACGGAGTCCTTTCCGCAGGCCAAGGCGCGAACCACGAGGAAAAGCCATGACCCAGGTGCAGAACGTTCCCTACGCCGAGCTCGAAGTCGGGCAGAAGGCCAGCTTCCAGCGCCCGGTCGGCGAGCGCGACATCCAGCTCTTCGCCGAAGTCTCCGGCGACCGCAACCCGGTCCACCTGGACGCCGACTACGCCGCCACCACCCTGTTCAAGGAGCGCATCGCCCACGGCATGCTCAGCGGCGCGCTGATCAGCGCGGCGATCGCCACCACCCTGCCCGGCCCGGGCACCATCTACCTGGGCCAGAGCCTGCGCTTCACCCGCCCGGTGAAGATCGGCGACGTGCTCGACGTGGAGCTGGAAGTGCTGGAAAAACTGCCGAAGAACCGCGTGCGCATCGGCACCCGCGTGCTCAACCAGAACGGCGAGGCGGTGGTGGAAGGCGAAGCCGAAGTGCTGGCGCCGAAGCAGAAGCTGGACATCGAACTGCCGGCGCTGCCGCCGATCACCATCGGCTGATCCGCGCCCACAAAAAAACGCCGCTTTCCCCCGAGGGGGAAGCGGCGTTTTTCATTGGCCAACCGTAGGGCGCATAACGCCTAGGGCGTTATCCGCCGCCTGGCCCTGGTCTCCGGCACCTTCGGGGCCAACCTTGGCATCGACTGTGGCCCCGGCGTATCGGCGGATAACCGCGAACGGTTATGCGCCCTACTCTCCAGGGACACACGGTCGTAGCCGACTGCGCCGAGATGCTTTTCGTAGGATGGGTTGAGCTTGCGAAACCCATGCGGTCGTGGCGATGGGTATCGCTTCGCTCAACCCATCCTACGATGGCGTTTCTCCTGCCCTACCCGGCCCCATGAAAAATCGCAGGCAAAAAAACGGGCGACCGAAGTCGCCCCAAGTGCCTTGCGTGCTCTGTGATCGGGAAGGAGATCAGCCCTTCTTGTGGCTGTCCTTCCAGATGAAATATCCGACTCCACCGCAGAACAGGACCATCAGACCAACGGTGACAATGCCGGCGAGAACCACTTCGTCGATGAACATGATGCTGGCCTCCTGATTCCCTGTGCGTTTTGAAGATGGGCTCAGGTTAGCGTCGGCCGGGGGCGCGATATTGACCTGGATCAATGGCCGCAAAGCCCCGGTTCACGGGGCTTCGGATAACTGATCCAGATCAAGTTCGGGGCGGGTTGGGCTGCGGTGCATGGCCGCGCGGGGCGGCTTCTGGCGGGATGTTCGGAACGGGCGGAGCGGATTCAGCGCTTCTTCGGCTTGCCCTTCTTGCGTGCCTTGCCCAGCGGCAGGGCCTGCTCGAAGGCCTTGCGCACTTCCTGCAGGCGCTTTTCGTGGACGTCGTGGATGCGCTTGTCGCGTTCGGCGTTGAAGTCGATCAGCTTGTCGTCGTTGCTCATGATCAGGCATGCACCAGGCGGAAGGTCAGGTTCAGGCGGGGGGCGACCGGGCGCCGCGTCTTGGCCACCTGATGTTGCCAATAATGCTGCGTTGCGCCGGACATGACCAGCAGGCTGCCGGAATCCAGTTGCAGGGAATGCTCGATGGCCGCGCCGCCCTTGCGGCGCAGGTCGAAGCGCCGCGTGCCGCCGAGGTTCAGCGAGGCCACCAGCGGGTTGCGGCCCAGCTCCGGCTCGTCGTCGCTGTGCCAGCCCATGGAATCCTGGCCGTCGCGGTAATAGTTGAGCAGCACGCCGTTCAGGCGCTGGCCGACCTCGGCCTGCACGCGCTCGCGGATTTCCGCCAGCAGCGGCGTCCACGGCAGCGGCCGGTGGACCAGGCCGGAATAGCGGTAGCTGGCCTCGGCATCGCCGTACCAGGCCAGCAGGCGCGGCACCGGGTAGTCGCGGCCGTGCAGGTGCACGCTGGGCTGTTCCCAGGGAGTGTTCTCGACCAGCTCGGCGAACCAGGCCGTGGCGCAGGCTTCATCGCACCAATGCGGGATCAGGCGCAGCTCGGCGTGTTCGAGGTGGATGGGCGCGTCGGCGAAGAGCATGGCGGTGACAGGAGGCAGGTCGGAAAGAACAGCTTACTACGCGGCGCGCTCAGACCTCGATGTCGATCCACACGCCCTTGCGCGGCGCCTCGCCCAGGCCGTCGTCGGCGGGCTCCTCCGGCGCCTCGGGCTCAGCCTCCTCGCCCTGCGCCTGCTGCCGGCGCCGCTGGTGCTGCGGGTACTCTTCCTCCGGCGTCATTTCCGCCGGGCGACGTTCCAGGCCCACGGCGGCATCGCCCGTGGCAGGAACCACCGGCGCCACCGGGGCGACGTCCGGGCGCGAGCGCGCCGGGTCCTGCTGCGCGGTGACCGGCAGTACGTCGCTGGGGATCGGCGGGATCATGGCTGTCGCTGGCTCCTCGCGGGCTTCAGGTTGTCGGCTGGCAGCGGCAGGCGCCGGGGCCGTCGCTACACTTCACGGAACAATCCGCATCCATCCCGGTCCTGGCCGGCGGCGCGGAGCCGGCGCAGGCCCATCGCCCCCCGAAGCGGCGATGCCACCCGGCCGCTGCGTGCGAACGGGCGTCGCTGAAAGCCGCGTGTTCCGTTACCATAGCCGGCTTTTTGCGGGAGGTGTCCATGGCGCAGTATCAACCGGGTCAACGCTGGATCAGCGACAGTGAAGCAGAATTGGGGCTGGGCACCATCCTGGCGCTCGACGGACGGCTGCTCACCGTGCTCTATCCGGCCACCGGGGATACCCGCCAGTACGCCGAACGCAACGCCCCGCTGACCCGCGTGCGCTTCGCCCCGGGCGACGAGGTGACGCACTTCGAAGGCTGGAAGATGACCGTCCGCGAGGTCGAGGAAGTCGACGGCCTGCTGGTCTACCACGGCATCAACTCGCACAACGATGCCAAGATACTCCCGGAAACCCAGCTGTCCAACTTCATCCAGTTCCGCCTGGCCAGCGACCGCCTGTTCGCCGGGCAGATCGACCCCATGCCCTGGTTCGCCCTGCGCTACCACACCCTGGAACACCGCACCCGCCTGCTGCAATCCTCGCTCTGGGGTCTGGGCGGCGCCCGCGCCCAGCCCATCGCGCACCAACTGCACATCGCCCGCGAGGTCGCCGACCGCATCGCCCCGCGCGTGCTGCTGGCCGACGAAGTGGGCCTGGGCAAGACCATCGAGGCGGGCTTGGTGATCCACCGCCAGCTGCTCTCCGGGCGCGCCAGCCGCGTGCTCATCCTGGTGCCGGAGAACCTGCAGCACCAGTGGCTGGTGGAGATGCGCCGGCGCTTCAACCTGGAAGTGGCGCTGTTCGACCGCGAGCGCTTCGCCGAGAGCGACGCCAGCAACCCCTTCGAGGACAGCCAGCTGGCCCTGGTGGCGCTGGAGTGGATCCGCGCCGACGAGCGCGCCCAGGACGCCCTGTGCGCCGCCGGCTGGGACCTGCTGGTGGTCGACGAGGCCCACCACCTGGTCTGGCATCCGGAGCAGGCCAGCCGCGAGTACCAGCTGGTGGAAACCCTGGCGCAGATCATCCCCGGCGTGCTGCTGCTCACCGCCACCCCGGAACAGCTGGGCCTGGACAGCCACTTCGCGCGCCTGCGCCTGCTCGACCCGGACCGCTTCCATGACCTGGAAGCCTTCCGCCGCGAGAGCAGCCAGTACCGCCCGGTCGCCGAGGCGGTGCAGGAACTGATCGACCACGGCCGCCTGTCCCCCATCGCGCGCGAGGCCATCCATGGCTTCCTCGGCGCAGCCGGCGACGAGCTGCTGGCCGCCGTCGAGAGTGGCGACGACGATGCCCGCGCGCGCCTGATCCGCGAACTGCTGGACCGCCACGGCACCGGCCGCGTGCTGTTCCGCAATACCCGCGCCGCGGTGCAGGGCTTCCCCGAACGCCAGTTGCACAGCTACCCGCTGCCCAACCCGGTGGAGTACATGGAACTGCCGGTCGGCGAACACCCGGACCTGTACCCGGAAGTGAGCTTCCAGGCGCAAGTCGACGACAACACCGACGAGAACGCCCGCTGGTGGCGCTTCGACCCGCGCGTGGAATGGCTGATCGACACCCTGAAGATGCTCAAGCAGTTCAAGGTGCTGGTGATCTGCGCCCACGCCGAGACCGCCCTGGACCTGGAAGACGCCCTGCGCCTGCGCTCGGGCATCCCGGCCACGGTGTTCCACGAGGGCATGAGCATCCTCGAGCGCGACCGCGCCGCGGCCTACTTCGCCGACGAGGAATTCGGCGCCCAGGTGCTGATCTGCTCGGAAATCGGCAGCGAAGGCCGCAACTTCCAGTTCGCCCACCACCTGGTGCTGTTCGACCTGCCGGCCCACCCGGACCAGTTGGAACAGCGCATCGGCCGCCTGGACCGCATCGGCCAGCGGCACACCATCCAGATCCACGTGCCGCACCTGGAGAACAGCCCGCAGGAGCGCCTGTTCCAGTGGTACCACCAGGCGCTCAACGCCTTCCTCGCCACCTGCCCCACCGGCAACGCCCTGCAGCACCGCTACGGCCCGCGCCTGGTGGAACTGCTCGAAGACGGCGACGACGACGCCTTCGCCGCCCTGCTCGAAGAAGGCCAGGCCGCGCGCCTGGCCCTGGAAGCGGAAATGCACAGCGGCCGCGACCGCCTGCTGGAGCTGAACTCCGGCGGCGCCGGCGAGGGCGAGGCGCTGGTGGAAGCGATCGAGGAACAGGACGACCAGTTCGCCCTGCCGATCTACATGGAGAAGCTGTTCGACACCTACGGCATCGACAGCGAGGACCACTCCGAGAATGCGCTGATCCTCAAGCCCAGCGAGAAGATGCTCGACGCCAGCTTCCCCCTGGGCGACGACGAGGGCGTGACCGTCACCTACGACCGCGCCCAGGCCCTGGCCCGCGAGGACATGCAGTTCCTCACCTGGGAGCACCCCATGGTGCAGGGCGGCATGGACCTGGTGCTGTCCGGCTCGCTGGGCAACACCTCGGTGGCGATCATCAAGAACAAGGCGCTCAAGCCCGGCACCGTGCTGCTGGAGATGCTCTTCGTCAGCGAGGCGGTGGCCCCGCGCAAGCTGCAGCTGGGCCGCTTCCTGCCGCCGGTGGCGCTGCGCTGCCTGCTCGACGCCAACGGCAACGACCTGGCCGCCCGGGTGGCCTTCGAGACGCTGCACGAGCAGTTGGAAAGCGTACCGCGCGCCAGCGCCAACAAGTTCGTCCAGGCCCAGCGCGACGTACTGGCCAAGCAGTTCGCCATCGGCGAGGCCAAGATCGCCCCGCGCCACGCCGAGCGCGTGGAGAAGGCCCGCCAGCAACTGGTGGCGAGCCTGGACGAGGAACTGGCGCGCCTGACCGCGCTCAAGCAGGTCAACCCCAGCGTGCGCGACAGCGAGCTGGAAGCCCTGCGCACCCAGCGCGACGAGAGCGTCGCCCTGCTGGACAAGGCCTCGCTGCGCCTGGAGGCGATCCGCGTGCTGGTCGCCGGCTGATCCTCGCCACGCCAAAGAGGCCGCCCCGGGAAACCGCGGCGGCCTTTTTCATGCCTGCCCAATTGGCGTCACCCCGTAGGAGCAACTGTCTTGCCGGCTGCGCCGAGGTGCTCTTCGTAGGATGGGTTGAGCTTGCGAAACCCATGCTGCCATGGCGATGGGTATCGCTTCGCTCAACCCATCCTACGGGGCTTCCCCACCCCCGCCATTCCCATGTAGGAGCGCGCCCTGCGCGCGAAATCGCGGGCAGGGCCCGCTCCTACAGGTCGCCGGGAAGCACGGCATGCCTCCCCGTAGCGGACCTTGTCCGCGATAGCCGGACGATCCGGCGCGATTCGCGGATGAGATCCTACGCTGCCCCACCCCCGCCATTCCCCTGTAGGAGCGCGCCCTGCGCGCGATTTCGCGGGCAGGGCCCGCTTACAGGTCGCCGGGAAGCACGGCATGCCTCCCCGTAGGAGCGGACCTTGTCCGGGATAGCCGGACGATCCGGCGCGATTCGCGGATGAGATCTACGCTGCCCCACCCCCGCCATTCCCCTGTAGGAGCGCGCCCTGCGCGCGAATCGCGGGCAGGGCCCGCGCTCCTACAACTCAGGCATTCCCCTCCCACCGCCGGCACATCCGCCCTCACGGTCTACTATTGACGCTGCGCAAGGGAATCCACCCCGGGGAGAGCTAGAGTTTTCCCACCAAGCCACTCATTGAGGGATACATCATGTACGAGCGCATTCTGGTAGCAGTGGACGGCAGCCCGGTTTCCGACCGCGCGCTGGGCGAGGCGGTCAAGCTGGCGCAACTGACTGGCGGCGAGCTGCGCGTCATCACCATCGTCGACAGCCCGCTGCGCCACCTGCCCGACTATGCCGTCTACTACAACCCCGAGCCGCTGCGCGAAGCCGCGCTGAAGGCCGCCGACGACGTGCTGGCCAAGGCCCGCGAGCAGGTCGGCGACAAGGTCAAGGCGAAGTTCGACCGTGTGTGCCAGGAGCGCGCCAGCGAGGAAGTCGCCGAGCGTATCGAGCTGGAGGCCGAGGACGCCAAGGCCGACGTGATCGTCATGGGCACCCATGGCCGCCGCGGCGTGCGCCGGCTGATGCTGGGCAGCGTGGCCGAGGGCCTGCTGCGCGTCAGCAACCGCCCGGTGCTGCTGGTCCGCGACAAGTAACGGCAACCCACGAAACGAAAAAGGCCGTGCGGGGTGACCCGCACGGCCTTTTTTTTTCACCTGGAACGCCCTGTAGGAGCGGCGTCATTCGCCCGCCGCCACCGCGTTGCCGCGGCAGGAGTGGAAGATGTCCAGGCCCGGCTGGTACAGGCTGGTGCGCACGTCCAGCAGGCCGAGCACCGAGTGGAACAGGTTGTCGTGGCTCAGGTCCTGCTCGTCGCGCTTGCCGGCCAGGCAGCCGCGGTCGATGCCCAGGTCGCGCAGGGTCGAGGGGCCGAACCACATCACCATGGGCACGTGGGTCTGCGCCGCCGGGGCAATGGCATAGGGCGCGGCGTGCAGGTACACGCCGTTCTCGCCCAGCGACTCGCCATGGTCGGAGACGTAGAGCATCGAGGTGTCGTACCTGTCGCTGTTCTTCTTCAGCAGCTCGATGACCTTCGACAGGAAGAAGTCGGTGTAGAGGATGGTGTTGTCGTAGACGTTCACCAGCTCGTCCTTCGAACAGCTGCCCAACTGGTTGGTGCGGCACACCGGCTTGAAGCGCTCCATGTCCGCCGGGTAGCGGTCGTAGTACTCCGGGCCGTGGCTGCCGTCGGCGTGCAGGACGATGATGGCGTTGTCCTTCAGGCCATCGATGTACGCCTGCAGGTCCTGCAGCAGGGCCTCGTCCAGGCAGCGGTTGCCATCGCAGAACGGCCCGGGCTGGTTCTTCGGGATGTCGCGGTGCGGCACGCGCAGGCAGGTGCCCTTGCAGTCGCTGTTGTTGTCCAGCCAGAGCACCTGCAGGCCGGCGCGCTGCAGCACGTCCAGCAGGCTCTCGTAGGTCTTGCCCTTCTTGTCGCTGTAGTCCTCGCGGGGGAACTTGGAGAACATGCAGGGTACCGAGACCGCGGTGGAAGTCCCGCAGGAATGCACCTGGGTGAAGTTGAGGATGTCCAGCTTCGCCAGCTCCGGGTTGGTCTGCCGGGCGTAGCCATTGAGCGAGAAGTGGTCGGCCCGCGCGGTCTCGCCGACCACGAAGACGAACAGCGACTTCTTCGCCCGCTGCGCGGCCTTGGCGCTCTGCACCGCGTCCTCGCCGATCTTCTGCACCACCAGGTCGGCCTTCTTGATGCCCAGGCGCTGCTTGCCGTACTTGCTCACGGCGTAGATGTAGTTGGTCGGGTTGATGAAGTGGGTCAGCTTGTCTTCCTCGCGGAAGATCGGCGCGTAGGTGGAATAGAAGCTACCCACCATCACCGCCACCGCGGCCACGCAGGCGAACACCACCAGCACCTTGTTCAGCAGCCCGCGCAGGAACGGCTTGTAGGCCACCGGCAGCGCCCAGACCAGCGCCGAGGGCAGCGCCCCGAGCAGCAGCAGGTAGGCCACCAGCCGGCCGCTGAACAGCGCCTCGGCCTCGCCCGGGTTGGTCTCGAAGACGTTCTGCACCATCACCGTGTCGATGGCGATGCCGTAGCTGTTCATGAAGTAGGCCGCGGCGGCCGAGCACAACGCTACCAGGGTCAGCGCCGGCTTGAGCAGCGGGCGGAACGACACCAGGGTCAGCAACAGGGTGAAGGCGGCCCAGAGGAAGACGCCGAAGGAAGCGAAGAAGGCGATGCGGTACGCCCCCTGCAGCGGCACCAGGCCATCCAGGGCCTTCCAGGTGGCGAGGTTGTAGAACAGCACCAGGGCCAGGGAAAACAGCAGGACCAGGCGGTTGGAACTGATGGTGGGTAACAGGCGGCGGTTGCCCTCGGACATCGAGGCACTCCTTGACTGGGCGCAGCGGAAAGAACGGCATCGCCCGCCGTCGCGGCGGGCGCGCCGAATCTACTGATCAGTTAGTCAAAAAAGTGTCAAATTTGCCACTGAATCGATACAACGTTTGTCGGCTCAGGCCGATTTCAGACGTTCCCGCCAAGCCGGCAACCAGCCCAGGCCAGCGCTGGTGGCGCCGACCGGGCGGTATTCGGCGCCCAGCCAACCGGCGTAGCCCTGGGCCCGCAGGGCCGCCAGCGCCGGCTCGAAATCCAGTTCGCCGCTGCCCGGCTCGCCGCGCTCGGGGGCGTCGGCGAACTGCACGTGGCCGATATGCCCTTGCAGCTGGCGCACGCAGTCGGCCAGGTCCAGGCCCATGCGCGCCATGTGGTAGAAGTCCAGCTGCGCCGCCAGGTTCGAGTGGCCGACGCGCGCCAGCATGTCCAGCAGATGCTGCGGGGTGTTGAGCAGGAAGCCGGGCATGTCGTGCAGGTTGATCGCCTCCATCAGCACCGCGATGCCGCGCCCGGCGAAGGCCTCGGCGGTCTGCCGCAGGTGTTCGGCCAGCAGCGCCAGCGCCTGCTCGCGTTCGACGCCCTCGGCCAGGCGCCCGGCCAGCACGTTGACCTTCTGCGGCCGCAGCACCTCGGCGTACTCCAGGGCCTGGCGCAGCCCGGCGGCGAACTGCACCTCGCGCCCCGGCACCGCGGCCAGCCCGGCGCCGCCCTGCATCAGGTCGCCGGCCGGCAGATTGAACAGCACCAGCGGCAGGCCACTGCGCTGCAGCTCGGCCTGCAATGCCGCGGCCGGCACCTCGTAGGGAAACTGGATCTCCACCCCGGCGAAACCGGCCTCGGCGGCGGCGCGCACGCGCTCGATCAGCGGCAGTTCGGTGAACAACAGGGACAGGTTGGCGCAGATCGGCATGGCGGCTTTCCTCAATCGCGGGGTTGGCGGTACTGCTCGACCAGGGTGGCCGGGTCGTGCTCCAGGTGGCCCTGGCTGCCGTGCAGGCGCATCAGCTGCGCGGCCAGGCCGCTCATGGGCGTGGCCGAGCCCTGCTCGCGGGCCAGCTTCACCGCGGTGTCCAGGTCCTTGAGCAGGGTGCGCACGTGCCACTTGATGGGTTCGAAGCGGCTCTCGGCCATCTGCGGGGCGAGGATCTGCAAGGGCTTGGAATCGGCGAAACCGCCGGCCAGGGCCGGGGCGATCAGGCTGGCGTCGACCCCGGCGCTCTCCGCCAGGGCCACCACTTCGGCGATCACCAGGGCGTTGCAGGCGACGATCATCTGGTTGCACACCTTGGTCACCTGGCCGGCGCCGACCTCGCCCATGCGCGTCAGGCGCTGGCCGAGGTGGGCGAGGACGGGGCGGACGCGCTCGATGTCCTCCACCCGGCCGCCGGCCATTATCGCCAGGCTGCCGGCCTCGGCGCCCGGGGTGCCGCCGGAAACCGGCGCATCGATCCAGCGCATGCCGCTGCGGGCTTCCAGCTCGGCGGCCATCTCGCGGGTGGCGGCCGGTTCCAGGCTGGAGAAGTCCACCAGCAACTGCCCCGGTTTCGCCCCTTCGACGATGCCGCCGGGGCCGAACACCACCTCGCGCACGGCGGCGGTGTCGGCCAGGCAGAGCATGACGATCCCGGCATCCGCGCACAGCTGCGCGGGGCTCTGCGCGGCGCGGGCGCCCTCCCCGGCCAGCAGCTCGCGCTTGGCGGCGGAGCGGTTCCACACGGTCAACGGGTAGCCGGCGGCCAGCAGGCGGCGGCTCATGGGCACGCCCATCAGGCCGAGGCCGGCGAAGGCAATGGAGGGCAAGGCAGACATGGATGGCTCCTGTCGGGCAAAATGGCGGGCACGGGGACGGCCATCTTAACCGTCCACCGCCGCCTTCGCCGAGCCTGCGAGCCCGCCGTGGTCATTTCCACGCGCACCGGCAGACCGCCACTATACTTCCCAGGCTTTTTCCGCTATTGAACCGGAGACTGCTCCCATGCTGAAACGCACCCTGGCGCTCGCCGCCTGCTTTGCGCTGTCCCTTTCCGCCAGCTTCACCCAGGCCGAAACCCTGAAGGAACTCAAGGTCTCGGCGATCCCCGACGAAGCCCCCACCGAGCTGTTGCGCAAGTTCAAGCCGCTGGGCGAATACCTGCAGGAACGCCTGGGCATGCCGGTGAAGTTCATCCCGGTGTCCGACTATGCCGGCGTGGTCGAGGCCCTGGCCGCCGACCGCCTGGACATGGCCTGGCTGGGCGGCTTCACCTTCGTCCAGGCGCGGCTGAAGACCGGCAACGCCATTCCGCTGGTGCAGCGCGAGCAGGACCAGCAGTTCACCAGCAAATTCATCAGCGCCGACCCGCACGTGAAGTCGCTGCAGGACCTCAAGGGCAAGACCTTCGCCTTCGGCTCGGTATCCTCCACCTCCGGCAGCCTGATGCCGCGCTACTTCATGCAGAAGGACGGCATCGTCCCCGAGCAGTTCTTCTCCCGCGTGGCCTACTCCGGCGCCCACGACGCCACCGTGGCCTGGGTCCAGGCCGGCAAGGTGGACGCCGGCGTGCTCAACGCCTCGGTGTGGCAGAAGCTGGTGGACGCCGGCAAGGTCGACACCAATAAAGTGAAGGTCTTCGCCACCACCCCGACCTACTACGACTACAACTGGACCGTGCGCGGCAACCTCGACCCGGCCCTGGCCGAGAAGATCAAGCAGGCCTTCCTCGACCTCGACCCGAGCAAGCCGCGCGACAAGGCCATCCTCGACCTGCAGGCGGCCAGCCGCTTCATCGAGACCAAGCCCGAGAACTACAAGGGCATCGAGGAGTCGGCCCGAGCCGCCGGCCTGTTGAAGTGAGCCTGCGCCTGACCGGCGTGGAGCACCAGCACGCCAACGGCCAGCGCGCCCTCGCCGGCATCGACCTGAGCGTCGAGGCCGGCGAGCGGGTGGCGATCATCGGCCCCTCGGGCGCCGGCAAGACCACCCTGCTGCGCGTGCTGGCCACCGCGCTGAAGCCCAGCCATGGCGAGATCGAACTGCTCGGCAGCCAGCCCTGGCGCCTGGGCGCCCGGGCCCGCCAGCGTCTGCGCGCGCGCATCGGCCTGATCCACCAGGCGCCGCCGCTGCCGCCGCGCCAGCGGGTGGTCAACGCCGTGCTGGCCGGGCGCCTCGGCCAGTGGCCGCTGTGGAAGAGCCTGGCCAGCCTGCTCTACCCGCTGGACATCGACGGCGCCCGCGAGGCCCTGCGCAGCCTGGACCTGGCCGACAAGCTGTTCCAGCGCTGCGACCAGCTTTCCGGCGGCCAGCTGCAGCGCGTCGGCATCGCCCGCGCGCTGTACCAGCAGCCGCAGCTGCTGCTGGCCGACGAGCCGGTCTCGGCGATGGACCCGGTGCTCGCCGGGCACACCCTCGACCTGCTCACCCGCGAGGCCGCCAACCGTGGCCTGACGCTGCTGGCCAGCCTGCACGCGGTGGACCTGGCCCTGGCGCACTTCCCGCGCATCGTCGGCATCCGCGACGGCCGCATCGTCTTCGACAAGCCGGCCGCCAGCGTCAGCCCGGACGACCTGCAGCAGCTCTACGCCAACGAGCAACTGAGCCTGGATGCTCCGGCGCCGGTCGAGCCCCTGCACGTGGTGCAGATCCCGCGATGCTGAAACCCCGCGACCCCGCCGCCCTGCCGCGGCTGCTGCTGACCGCTCTGGCGCTGCTGTTGCTGTGGCCCGGCCTGCGCCTGAGCGAACTGGACATCCCCGGCCTGTTCACTGGCGACAACGCGCGCACCATGGCCGGCTTCCTCGCCGGCTTCTGGCCGCCGGCCCACGACGCCGAATTCCTCGCCATCCTCGGCCGCGCCACCCTGGAAACCCTGGCCATCGCCACCGCCGGCATGGCCCTGGCCTGGCTGATCGCCTTCCCCGCCGCGCTGCTGGCCACCCGCGCGCTATCGCTGTCCGCCCTGCCCCGCGGCGGCCTGCCGGCCTGGTGGGCGCGCGCCCTGCGCTGGCCGGTGCGGCTGCTGCTGATCGTGCTGCGCAGCATCCCGGAAATCGTCTGGGCGCTGCTGTTCGTCCGCGCCGTCGGCCTGGGCCCCACTGCCGGCGTCATGGCCATCGCCATCACCTACGGCGGCATGCTCGGCAAGGTCTACGCGGAAATCTTCGAATCGGTGGACCCGCGCCCCACCCGCGCGCTGCTGCTGGGCGGCGGCTCGCGCCTGGGCGCCTTCGCCTACGGCCTGCTGCCCCAGGCGGCGAGCGAGATGATCTCCTACACCGTGTACCGCTGGGAGTGCGCCATCCGCGCCTCGGTGGTCATGGGCTTCGTCGGCGCCGGCGGGCTCGGCCAGCAGGTCGACCTGTCGCTGCGCATGTTCGCCGGCGGCGAGGTGGCGAGCATCCTGCTGACCTTCCTGCTGCTGGTGCTGGGCGCCGACCAGCTCAGCCGCTTCCTGCGCCGGAGGCTGGAATGAACCGCGCCCGCGCCGGCCTCTTGCGCGCCATCGGCTGGAGCCTGGCGATCCTGCTCGCGGTGGCGGCCTCCTTCGTCTACCTGCAAGTCGACAGCGACGGCCTGCTCAGCGGCGAAGGGCTGCGGCAGATGCTCGGCTACGCCCGCGACTTCTTCCCGCCGGACCTGTCCGCCACGCACCTGAGCGCGGTGGGCCGCGGCGCCCTGGAAACCCTGGCCATGTCGGCCCTGGGCACATTGCTCGCGGCGCTGCTGGGGATGCTCTTCGCCCTGCCGGCCGCCGGCCGCTTCGGCGCCGCCGCGCAGAGCCTGGCGCGCTTCGTCCTCAACGCCCTGCGCGCGGTGCCGGAACTGGTATGGGGCGCGCTCATGGTGCTGGCCGCGGGCCTGGGCCCCAACGCCGGCACCCTGGCCCTGGCCCTGCACACCGGCGGCGTGCTCGGCCGGCTGTTCGCCGAAGCCCTGGAAAACACCCCGGCCGAACCCGCCGAGGCCCTGCGCCTGGGCGGCAGCGGGCGGGTCGCCGCCTTCGCCTACGGCACCCTGCCGGCGGTCTGGCCGCAGCTGGTGGCCTACATCCTCTACCGCTGGGAGAACAACATCCGCATGGCCAGCGTGCTCGGCTTCGTCGGCGCCGGCGGCCTGGGGCAGATGCTCTACTTCAGCCTCAGCCTGTTCCAGCAGGCCCAGGCGGCCACGGTGATCCTCGCCATGCTGGTGCTGGTGCTGGGCGTCGACAGCCTCAGCGCCTGGGCGCGGCAGCGGTGGGTCAGCGCCTGACAACCTACGGCGTTATCCGCCGAATCGCGGACGGAGTCCGCTCCTACCGCATGAGCGAGCATGGCTTTTCGTAGGATGGTGTTGAGCTTGCGAAACCCATGCGGTTGCGGTGATGGGTATCGCTTCGCTCAACACCATCCTACGACGGTGTTTCTCCTGCGCCTTGCGGGAGACGCCGTCCGCGGTTACCGGTGGCAACCCAGCGGTTTCGCGCCCATGAAAAAGCCCGGCACACCAGGCTGTGTGAAAACCTCCGGATCGGTCCAGCTGGTTAAAAAACAACCTGGATTTCGCGTTTCTACGCGGATTCTGGGTTGGCTGAATAGCCAAGCCTTTTCAGATTTCACGTAGGAACGCACTCTTCGAAGAGCCGCTCGGGTTTTCACACAGCCTGACACGCCGGGCTTCTTCGTATCGCGGCTCACTCGCCGCCATGGAGCACCTTGTCCAGGTCCACCGGGTCGCCCGGTTGGGTGCCCAGCTTGACGCGGATGTCCTCGAACATCGCATCGTATTCCTTGTGGATACGCACGATCGGCCCGAAGCGCGGGTGCAGGCCATGCTTCTGCGCAATGCGGGTGGCATCGCTGGCGAAGTTGAAGGCCTGGTCCTTGGGCATGTCGAACTCTTCCTTGAAGGCATTGCCGTCGATGCTGCCGTCCATGGTGAAGTGGACGTAGGCGCCCTTCTCGGCGTCGTGGCGAATCTCGTAGTACAGGTTGATATCCAGCGCCTGCTGGTCAAGGCCCGGCAGGGCGTGAAGATGCAGGTGACCAGGCTCGAACATGACGTGACTCCTTGCAGTGGTCACGCAAGTCTAGCTCGCCTGCGGGCAACGCAAGCCGCCCCGGGTCAATGCAGCGTGTTTTTTTCCGCACGCTCCTGAACCAGCACCCAGGGCGCCACCACCACCGCCCACAGCTGCGGGTCGCGCTCCAGGAAGTCGCGGGCGCGGGCCTCGTCGACCCGCGCCAGGTCGCCGCTGGCCAGCCAGGCGGCGACCTTCTGGCGGTCGTCCTCGGCCACGGCCTGCGCGGCCTCCACCAGGTCGACGGCCTCGCCCACCTGCAGCAGGGCGCCGCGGGCGAAGAACGGCTGCAGCTCCTGCCAGGAAATCATCGCGGTCTCGCCGAGCAGCTTGGCATAGAGGGTGCTAGTTTGTTCAGTCATGGTACTCACCGGGAAATCAGGCGGCGCCATGATACCGCCCGGTCGTCGCCAGGCAAGTTTCCCGGGAGTTGCGCGGGGGTGGATGTGACCAAAGGAGGGCTACTGGCACAACGCCGTTTTTCTATACGTTTGTTTCGTCTTTGCGACATGGGGCGAAACGCCCCGCCGCCAGCGGCTTTTCAAGCGGCGAAGCGGCACTCTACACTGTACCGGTACAGTTGCCGGCGGCTTCCCCCGGGCGCAAAGCCCGTCGAACCGCGGCCACGAACCACAAGAACGAAAACACAAGAAAGAGTGGAGCATTATGAAAAAGGGTACCCAACGTCTTTCCAAACTGTTGACCGCCATGGCCCTGGCCGGCGTCGCCAGCTATTCGATGGCCGCCGATACCATCAAGATCGCCCTGGCCGGTCCGGTGACCGGTGCGGTCGCCCAGTACGGGGAGATGGAGTTCGTCGGCGCCAAGATGGCCATCGAACAGATCAACAAGGCCGGCGGCGTCGACGGCAAGCAGCTCGAAGGCGTGGTCTACGATGACGCCTGCGATCCGAAGCAGGCCGTGGCGGTCGCCAACAAGATCGTCAACGACGGCGTCAAGTTCGTCGTCGGCCACCTGTGCTCCAGCTCCACTCAGCCGGCCTCGGACATCTACGAGGACGAAGGCGTCCTGATGATCTCCCCGGCCTCCACCAGCCCGGACATCACCAGCCGCGGCTACAAGCTGATCTTCCGCACCATCGGCCTGGACAACATGCAGGGCCCGACCGCCGGCAAGTTCATCGCCGAGCACGTCAAGCCGAAGATCGTCGCGGTCATCCACGACAAGCAGCAGTACGGCGAAGGCATCGCCACCGCGGTCAAGAAGACCCTGGAAGACGCCGGCGTGAAAGTCGCCCTGTTCGAAGGCATCAACGCCGGCGACAAGGACTTCTCCTCGCTGATCGCCAAGCTCAAGCAGGCCAAGGTCGACTTCGTCTACTACGGCGGCTACCACCCGGAACTGGGCCTGCTGCTGCGCCAGACTTCCGAGAAAGGCCTGAAAGTCGGCTTCATGGGCCCGGAAGGCGTCGGCAACAAGGAAATCTCCGCCATCGCAGGCCCCGCTTCCGAAGGCCTGTACGTGACCCTGCCGAAGTCCTTCGACCAGGATCCGAAGAACCAGGCCCTGGTCGCCGCCTTCAAGGCCAAGAACCAGGACCCGAGCGGCCCGTTCGTGTTCCCGGCCTACGCCGCCGTGCAGGTCATCGCCGACGGCATCAAGAAAGCCGGCAGCGAAGATACCGAAAAGGTCGCCGCCGCCCTGCGCAGCAACACCTTCGACACGCCCACCGGCGCCCTGGCCTTCGACGAGAAGGGCGACCTGAAGAACTTCAACTTCGTGGTCTACCAGTGGCACAAGGACGGCACCAAGACCGAAGTCAAATAAGGTCTGCCGCCTGAGGTCCAGAGCCCACTGCGCCCGCAGTGGGCTTTGTTTATTCCGCGTATTCCGGGGGTCCGTCGCGCCACAAGCGCCGCTTCACGCGACGCCCGAGGAGTTAGGTGATGCCTGAGCTCTATCACTACCTGCAACAGCTGGTCAACGGCCTTACCGTTGGCAGCACCTATGCCCTGATCGCCATCGGCTACACCATGGTCTACGGCATCATCGGCATGATCAACTTCGCCCATGGCGAGGTCTACATGATCGGCTCGTACGTAGCCTTCATCGTGATCACCGGCCTGGCCATGATGGGGATCGTCAGCCTGCCGATCGTCATCTTCTGCACCTTCGCCGCCGCCATCATCGTCACCAGCGCCTATGGCTACAGCATCGAACGGATCGCCTACCGCCCGCTGCGCGGCAGCAACCGGCTGATCCCGCTGATCTCGGCCATCGGCATGTCGATCTTCCTGCAGAACGAGGTCCTGCTCGCCCAGGATTCCAAGGACAAGGCCATCCCCAACCTGCTGCCGGGGAACTTCGTCTTCGGCGATCCCACCTACGGGGTGACCGTCTCGTACATGCAGGTGCTGATCTTCATCGTCACCCTGCTGGCCATGTACGGCCTCAGCCTGTTCATCTCCCGTTCCCGCCTGGGCCGCGCCTGCCGCGCCTGCGCCGAGGACATCAAGATGGCCAACCTGCTGGGGATCAACACCAACAACATCATCGCCCTGACCTTCGTCATCGGCGCCACCCTGGCCGCCGTGGCCGCGGTGCTGCTGGGCCTGCAGTACGGCGTGATCAACCCGAACATCGGCTTCCTCGCCGGCATCAAGGCCTTCACCGCCGCGGTGCTCGGTGGCATCGGCAGCATCCCGGGCGCCATGCTCGGCGGCCTGGTGCTGGGCGTCGCCGAAGCCTTCGGCGCCGACGTGTTCGGCGACCAGTACAAGGACGTGGTGGCCTTCAGCCTGCTGGTCCTGGTGCTGCTGTTCCGCCCCACCGGTCTGCTCGGTCGTCCGGAGGTGGAGAAGGTATGAACAAGCGACTCAAGACGGCTTTCTTCAGCGCCCTGCTGGTGCTGGCGGTGGCCTACCCGATCCTCGGCCTGAAACTCAGCGTCATCGGCATCGGCCTGCAGCTGGAAGGCGTCAGCCCCAGCACCCTGTGGACCATCGCCGCGTGCGCCGTGGCCATGTTCGTCTGGCAACTGGTGCGCGATCGCTTCAGCTTCAGCCGTGGCCGTACCCTGCACATGGGCGAGAACAACTTCCTGTACCGCTCGCTGACGCAGCCTTCGGTGCAGCGCAAGGTGATCATCGTGATGATCCTGGTCGCCCTGGCCTGGCCCTTCTGGGGCTCGCGCGGGGCGGTGGACATCGCCACCCTGGTGCTGATCTACGTGCTGCTGGGCCTGGGCCTGAACATCGTGGTGGGCCTCGCCGGCCTGCTCGACCTGGGCTACGTCGGCTTCTACGCCGTGGGCGCCTACAGCTACGCGCTGCTCTCGCACTACTACGGCCTGGGCTTCTGGACCTGCCTGCCGATCGCCGGGGCGATGGCCGCGCTGTTCGGCTTCCTGCTCGGTTTCCCGGTGCTGCGCCTGCGCGGCGACTACCTGGCGATCGTGACCCTGGGCTTCGGCGAGATCATCCGCGTGCTGCTGCGCAACCTCACCGGCCTGACCGGCGGCCCCAACGGCATCAGCAGCATCGAGAAGCCCACCCTGCTCGGCCTGACCTTCGAGCGCCGCGCCCCCGAGGGCATGCAGACCTTCCACGAGTTCTTCGGCATCGCCTACAACTCCAACTACAAGGTCGTGTTCCTCTACCTGGTGGCGCTGCTGCTGGTGCTGCTGGTGCTGTTCGTCATCAACCGCCTGCTGCGCATGCCCCTGGGCCGCGCCTGGGAAGCGCTGCGCGAAGACGAGATCGCCTGCCGCGCGCTGGGCCTGAACCCGACCATCATCAAGCTCTCCGCCTTCACCCTCGGCGCCTGCTTCGCCGGGTTCGCCGGCAGCTTCTTCGCCGCGCGCCAGGGCCTGGTGACCCCGGAGTCGTTCACCTTCATCGAGTCGGCCACTATCCTCGCCATCGTCGTCCTCGGCGGAATGGGCTCGCAGCTGGGCGTGATCCTCGCCGCCGTGGTGATGATCCTGCTGCCCGAGCTGATGCGCGAGTTCAGCGAGTACCGCATGTTGATGTTCGGCGCCATCATGGTGCTGATGATGATCTGGCGTCCGCAGGGCCTGCTGCCGATGCAGCGCCCGCACCTGGAGTTGCGTAAATGAGTCGACCGATTCTTGAAGTATCCGGCCTGACCATGCGCTTCGGCGGCCTGCTGGCCGTCAACGGCGTCGCGCTCAAGGTCGAGGAAAAGCAGGTGGTCTCGATGATCGGCCCCAACGGTGCCGGCAAGACCACCGTGTTCAACTGCCTGACCGGCTTCTACCAGCCCACCGGCGGGCAGATCCTGCTGCGCGGCGAGCCCATCCAGGGCCTGCCGGGCCACAAGATCGCCCACCGCGGCGTGGTGCGCACCTTCCAGAACGTCCGCCTGTTCAAGGAAATGACCGCGGTGGAGAACCTGCTGGTGGCCCAGCACCGCCACATCAACACCAACTTCTTCGCCGGCCTGCTGAAGACCCCCGGGTTCCGCCGCGCCGAGGCCGAGGCGCTGGACTACGCGGCGCATTGGCTGGAAGTGGTCAACCTCAAGGACGTCGCCAACCGCCCGGCCGGCACCCTGGCCTACGGCCAGCAGCGCCGCCTGGAGATCGCCCGCTGCATGATGACGCGCCCGCAGATCCTCATGCTCGACGAGCCGGCCGCCGGCCTCAACCCGCGCGAGACCGAGGACCTCAAGGCGCTGATCGCCATGCTGCGCGCCGAGCACGGCGTGACCGTGCTGCTGATCGAGCACGACATGAAGCTGGTGATGAGCATTTCCGACCACATCTACGTGATCAACCAGGGCACGCCCCTGGCCGACGGTACCCCGGAGCAGATCCGCGACAATCCGGACGTGATCAAAGCCTATCTGGGGGAGGCCTGAGCCATGCTGAAGTTCGACAAGGTCTCCACCTTCTACGGCAAGATCCAGGCCCTGCACGAGGTCAGCCTGGAAGTGCAGCAGGGCGAGATCGTCACCCTGATCGGCGCCAACGGCGCCGGCAAGTCGACCCTGCTGATGACCCTCTGCGGCTCGCCGCGGGCGGCCTCCGGCAGCATCAAGTACCTCGGCGAGGAACTGGTCGGCCAGGAGTCTTCGCACATCATGCGCAAGAGCATCGCGGTGGTCCCCGAAGGCCGCCGGGTGTTCGCCCGCCTGACCGTCGAGGAAAACCTGGCCATGGGCGGTTTCTTCACCAGCAAGGGCGACTACCAGGAGCAGATGGACCGCGTCCTGGGCCTGTTCCCGCGCCTGAAGGAACGCTTCAGCCAGCGCGGCGGCACCATGTCCGGCGGCGAGCAGCAGATGCTCGCCATCGGCCGCGCGCTGATGAGCAAGCCCAAGCTGCTGCTGCTCGACGAGCCATCCCTGGGCCTGGCGCCGATCATCATCCAGCAGATCTTCGACATCATCGAACAGCTGCGCAGCGAAGGCGTGACCGTCTTCCTCGTCGAGCAGAACGCCAACCAGGCGCTGAAGCTCGCCGACCGCGGCTACGTGCTGGAGAACGGCCACATCGTGATGCAGGACACCGGCGCCAACCTGCTGGTCAACCCCAAGGTGCGCGACGCCTACCTGGGGGGTTGAGCCTCTTGCGGCAAGAGAAAACGGCCCTTCGGGGCCGTTTTTCTTTGGCTCTTCGCAGGATGGGTCGAGTCCTGGCGATGGGTATCGCTTCGCTCAACCCATCCTACGACTGCGCCCTCTGCGGAGCTGCGAAAACGGCAGGATGAAACCTCCCTCCCCGGTCGCACGGACAGCCCCCTCTCCCGCTTGCGGGAGAGGGTTGGGGAAAGGGAGCGGAGTCAATCCGAAACACAGTTGCCGCCGGTAAACACCGTTCGCGAGTAGGAGCGGACCTTGTCCGCGATAGCCGGCCCCACCGGCGCGGTTCGCGGATGAGATCCGCTCCTACGCGGCCCCACCCGCGCCATTCCCATGGGGGGATTCACCCCGCCGCCCGCGCCTCGTCCTCTTCGCGCTGGGCGAGGAACTCCAGCATCTTCTGGCTGCCGTCGGTGAGGTCGGCGCAGATGGCTGCGCGGGCTGCCACGCCATCGCCTTGCTGCAGCGCGTGCAGCACTTCCCAGTGGTGCTCCACCGCCATGCGTTCGTTGAAGCTGCCGTAGGTCCGCGCGATCAGCGGCCCGGTGCGCATCCACAGGCTGTCGAGGAAGCCCTTGAGCAGCGGCATGCCGGCGATCTCGGCGAGGGCGAAGTGGAAGGCCTGGTTGAGCTTGAGCGCCGCCACCAGGTCGTCGGCGTGGATGGCCGCGAGGTTGTCGCGGATGTTCTTCTCCAGCATCGCCAGTTGCGCGGGCGTGACGCGGCTGGCCGCGGTCTCGGCGGCCAGGCCCTCCAGGGCCACGCGGATGCTGCGGATTTCCAGGTATTGCTCGCGGCTCAGCACCGGCACGCGGATGTCCCGCGGCGTGCGCAGCACCAGGGCCTGCTCCTTGGCCAGTTGCAGGATGGCGTCGCGCACCGGCGTCACGCTGGTGCCCAGTTGCTGCGCCAGGTCGCGGATGCGCAGGCGGTCGTCGGGCTGGAAGCGTCCGGTGATCAGCGCCTCGCGCAGCAGCGCGTAGACGCCGCTGCCCAGGTAGGCGTGGTTGAGGCCGTCGATGGGGTAGTTCATGGGCTCCTCGCAGGTTCCGGGCGCGATGATGCGGTGCTGGCCGGCGAATTGCCAGCCACCGGCTCAGACGTGCTGGCCGCCGTTGACGTGGATTTCCGCGCCGTTCACGTACGAAGCCCCCTGGGTGCAGAGGAAGTGGATCAGCGAGGCGACCTCCTCCGGCTTGCCCAGGCGGTGCATGGGGATGTCGCGCTCGACGATCAGTTCGGTGCCCGACGACAGGATCGAAGTATCGATTTCCCCCGGCGCAATGGCGTTCACCCGCACGCCGTGGCGGCCGAAGTCGTAGGCCATCTCGCGGGTCAGCGCCGCCAGCGCGGCCTTGGACGAGGCATAGGCGACGCCGGCGAAGGGGTGCACCCGCGAGCCGGCGATGGAGGTGACGTTGATGATGCTGCCCTGGGCCGCCTTCAGCTCCTCGAACAGCCCGCGGGCCAGCAGCGCGGTGGAGAACAGGTTGACGTTGAACACCTTCAGCCAGGTGCCGTAGTCGCTCTCCAGCACGCCCATGCGCTGGCCTTCCGGGCCCTTGGGCGAAATGCCGGCGTTGTTCACCAGGGCGTCCAGGCGACCGCCGAGCTTCTCGCGGATGGCTGGCAGGGCGGCCTCGACGCTGGCGATGTCCTCGAGGTCCAGATGGATGTGGTTGAGCAGCCCCTCGGCCCAGGGGCATTCGGCCACCCAGTCCTGGCGCGAGGCGGTGAACACGCGCCAGCCGGCGGCGTTGAAGTGCTTCACGGTGGCGTGGCCGATGCCGCGGCTGGCGCCGGTGAGCAGCAGGGTCCTGGGTTCGCTCATGTGCGTGTCCATCCATTCGGGCTTGCGGAGTGCGTTCGATGATGACGCAATCGGCCACCGAATAAAATATGATGCATCATATTTTCTTTATGCTTTAATGGCCGCCAGCCCCACAAGAACGACAAGCACGACAAGAACCGGAGCCCCCGCGCATGCCGCTGACCGCCCTCGCCCACGATCCCCTGCTGGAAGCCGCGCCCGCCCAGGTCACGCCGGACCAGGCCGCGGCCATCGCCCGCGACTGCTTCGGCCTGGAAGGCCCGCTGCAACGCCTGGCCGGGGAGCGCGACCTGAACTTCCAGATCGGCGCCCACGACAGCGCCAGCCGCCTGCTCAAGCTGTCCCACCCGCTGGAGGACCCGCAGGTGGTGGACTTCCACAACCGCGCCCTGCTGCGCGTCCAGCAGGCCGACCCGAACCTGCCGGTGCAGCGCGTCTATCCGGCCCTCGACGGCCAGTACCAGACCTGGGTGGAAGTGGACGGCCAGCGCATGCTGGCGCGGCTGATGTCCTTCGTCGAAGGCCTGCCGCTGCACCGCGTGCCCCAGCGCTCGACGGCGCTGCGGCGCAACCTGGGCGAAGCCCTGGCGCGCCTGGACCTGGCCCTGCACGGCTACCAGCACCCGGCCTCCGGCCACGAACTGCTCTGGGACCTGCAGCACGCCCAGCGCCTGCGCCCGCTGCTGCGGCACATCGACGACGGCGAGCTGCGCGGCCTGGTCGAACGCGCCCTGGACAACTTCGAGGAACACGCGCTGCCGCGCCTGCCGACGCTGCGCGCCCAGGTGATCCACAACGACCTCAACCCGCACAACGTGATAGTCGACGCCGCGCACCCCGAGCGGCTGCGCAACATCCTCGACTTCGGCGACATGGTCCACGCCCCGCTGGTCAACGACCTCGGCGTGGCCGCCGCCTACCAGCTGGGCAGCGAGGGTGACGTGCTCGCCCCGGCCCTGGAATTCATCGCCGCCTATCACGCGCGCAACCCGCTGCTGGAGGCCGAGCAGGACATTCTCTGCGACCTCATGGCCACCCGCCTGGTGCTCACCCTGGGCATCACCGCCTGGCGCGCCAGCCTGCACCCGGAGAACCGCGACTACATCCTGCGCAACGCCCGCCAGGCCCGCGCCAGCCTGCAGGGCCTGGCCGGGCTGTCCCGATCCGAGGCGCGCGAACGCATCGCCCGCGCCTGCCACGAGGAGTCCCCCGCATGACCATGACCAATGGCTACAGCCCGGCCGACGCCGAGCGCCTGAGCGACAAGGAACGCAGCCTGATCGAGCGCCGCGAGCGCCTGCTCGGCCCGGCCTACCGGCTGTTCTACGAGCGCCCGCTGCACACCGTGCGCGGCGAGGGCGTGTGGCTCTACGACGAGCAGGGCCGGCGCTACCTCGACGCCTACAACAACGTCGCCTCGGTCGGCCACTGTCACCCGCGGGTGGTCGAGGCCATCGCCCGCCAGGCGGCGGTGCTGAACACTCACACGCGCTACCTGCAGGAAGGCATCCTCGACTACGCCGAGGACCTGCTGTCCACCTTCCCTGCCGAACTCGGCCAGGTGATGTTCACCTGCACCGGCAGCGAGGCCAACGACCTGGCCCTGCGCATCGCCCGCCACCACACCGGCGGCAGCGGGGTGATCGTCACCCGCTTCGCCTACCACGGCGTCACCGGCGACATTTCCGAACTCTCGCCGGCATTGGGCAGCGGCATCACCCTGCCCGCCCACGCGCGCACCGTGCGCGCGCCGGACGCCTACCGCCTGGGCGCGGAGAACGTCGCCCGCCTGCTCGCCGAGGACGTGCGCGCCGCTATCGCCGACCTGCGCGCCAACGGCATCGAGCCCGCCGCGCTGCTGGTGGATGGCATCTTCGCCAGCGACGGCGTGTTCGCGGGTCCCATCGGCGTCCTCGCCGAGGCGGTGGCCGTGGCCCGCAGCGAAGGCCTGCTCTACATCGCCGACGAAGTGCAGAGCGGCTTCGCCCGCACCGGCGAACGCATGTGGGGCTTCCAGCGCCACGGCGTGCAGCCGGACCTGGTCACCCTGGGCAAGCCCATGGGCAACGGCCAGCCCATCGCCGGCGTGGTGGCGCGCCCCGAGGTGCTGGAAAGCTTCGGCCGCAGCGTGCGCTACTTCAACACCTTCGGCGGCAACCCGGTGAGCTGCGCCGCCGGCCAGGCGGTGCTCGACGTGATCCGCGACGAAGGCCTGCAGCAACGCTCGGAACGGCTCGGCAACTACCTGCGCGAAGGCTTCCAGCGCCTGGCCCAGCGCCACGAACTGATCGGCGACGTGCGCGGCGCCGGGCTGTTCCTCGGCGTGGAGCTGGTCGCCGACCGCGCCAGCAAGGCCCCGGCCGCCGCGCAGACGCGCCGGGTGGTCAACGCCATGCGCGAGCGCGGCGTGCTGATCAGCGCCGCCGGCCCGCAGGAGAACATCCTCAAGATCCGCCCGCTGCTGGCCTTCGAGCAGGAACACGCCGACCTGCTGATCGACACCCTGGACGCCGCCCTGGCCGAAACCGCCGGCTGAACGGGGCGCGCCGCTACAGGTGCACCCCGAGGTTGAGCATCCCGGCCGAGTTGCCCAGCACCACGAACTCGCTGGCGAAGCGGCCGACCTGGGCGCCGACCGAGGGGATGACGGCCGGCGCCACGCCGTAGCGGTTGAGCGGGATCTTGTCGCGGTACTCGCCGCGGTAGCCCTGGATGGCGCCGCCGGTGACCTTGAAGTAGAACGGCGAGTCGTCCAGGTCGAAACGCTTGCCGGCGTAGACGTAGTTGGAGCGCTGGCGGAACGAATTGCGGAAGGTCGCGCCGCCCCACACCCAGCCATCGGCGCGGTTGCGCTCGACACCGATCAGGTCCTGGTGGTTGTTGTGTTGCGGGTCGTGGTTCCAGTGCCGGGTGAGCACGCTGGTCTGCAGGTACCAGGAATCGCCCTCGCCGGCCCAGGCGACGGGCGCCAGCAGCAACGCCGCCAGCAGGATGAGCGCCTTGTTCATGACTGTGCCTCCTGCACGGCGGCTCAGAGCGTCACGCGGCTGGCGCCGTTGACGCTCATGATGCGAACGCGGTCGCCAACGCGGAAGCGCTGGCCGGCATCCACTGCCTGGACGTAGGCGCGGGACATGCCGTCGTCCTCGCGGACCACGATTTCCACGCCCTGGGTACGCGTCAGGCCCTCTTCCAGCGCCGAGCCGGCGGCCCCACCGGCGACGCCGCCGAGGACGGTGGCGATGGCGGCGCCACGGCCACCCCCGATGCCGCTGCCGGCGATACCGCCGACGGCGGCGCCGGCCAGGGTGCCGATCGGTGTCCTGGTACCTTCGATCTGCACCGCGCGCAGGGATTCGATGGTGCCCATGCGCACGCTCTGCACCGCGCGGGCATCGGCGCGGGAATAGCTGCTGCCGGACAGGTTCGAGGCACAGCCGGACAGCACCAGGGCGCTGCCGACGAAGGCGGCGAGCAGCAGGGAGCGGGAGGCTTTCGGGGTCGGGGTTTTCATGCTCAGGTCCTCGCGGACGGTCACTAAGGGAATGGACAAAGCCTATTCCCTCGTCACTGAACCCCCCCTGAACCCCAGCTGAACCCGCACTGAACGAAGCTGAACGAAGCCGTTTTCAGCCCTGCAATTGCAGCAGGCGCTGGCGGGCGCGCTCGAACCAGGCCAGCAGATAGTCCACCAGCAACTGCGTGCGCCGCGGCAGCCCGCCCTGGTACGGGTGCACCAGGAACACCGGCGTGCTGCGCGTCTGGTAGTCGCGCAGCAGCCAGCGCAGGCGGCCGTCGGCCAGTTCGTCCTGTAGCATGTAGGACGGCAGCCGGGCGATGCCGACGCCGGCCAGCGCCGCCTTCTTCAGCAGGGTGTAGTGGTTGCTCGCCAGCACCCCGCCGACCTCCACGCGGAACAGCTCGTGCTGGCGCTGGTACAGCCACGGGCCAGGGCCCGGGTAGTGGGTGTTGAGCAGGCAGTTGTGCCCGGCCAGGTCCGCCGGCCGCTGCGGCTCGCCGTGGGCGGCGAGGTATGCCGGGGTGGCGCAGGTCAGCTCCTGCAGGGCGAACAACGGATGCGCCACCAGGCGCTCGTCGCCGCCGACGCCGGAGCGGATCGCCAGGTCGAAGCCGTCGGCCACCAGGTCGCGGCGCTCGTTGGCCAGGTCCAGTTCCAGGCGGATGCCCGGATGGCTGCGGGAGAACTCCACCAGCCAGGCGTCGAAGAAGGTCTCGCCGAGGGACACCGGCACGCTCATGCGCACCGTGCCGCGCGCCTCCTCCTGCAACCGCGCCACCGCCTGCCGCGCCCGCGCCGCCTGGGCGTTGAGCGCCTGGGCCTCGGGCAGCAGGGCCTGGCCGGCGGCGGTCAGCGCCAGGCTCCGCGTCGTGCGGTGCAGCAGGGTCACGCCCAGGGCCTGCTCCAGGGCGCTGATGCGCTTGGACAACTGCCCCTTGCTGCAACCCAGGCGCTCGGCGGCGCGGGTGAAGCTGCCGCATTCCAGCAACACGGCGAAAGCCGAGAGATCTTCCAGTTCGCCCATGATTGTTTCCCCACGAAAACGCCGGGTTGCCGATTACCCCGGTTATCCCAACAAAATACGTCCCTAGACTGGCTCCGTCACCCACCCACTCCCGGAGTCAGCATGAAGATCATCCTCGTCGGCGCCAGCGGCACCCTCGGCCAGGCCGTGGCCAGCGAACTGGGCCAGCGCCATGAAATCGTCCGCGTCGGCCGCAGCAGCGGCGACCTGCGGGTGGACATCACCGACAGCGCCTCGATCCGCACCCTGTTCGAGCAGGTGGGTCCCTTCGACGCCCTGGTCAGCGCCACCGGCAAGGTGCACTTCGCCCCGCTCGCCGAGATGGGCGAAGCCGAGTACGCCGTCGGCCTGAAGGACAAGCTGATGGGCCAGGTCAACCTGGTGCTGATCGGCAGCCGCTACGCCAACGACGGCGCATCCTTCACCCTGACCACCGGCATCCT
This sequence comes from Pseudomonas citronellolis, assembly GCF_001586155.1. Taxonomy (NCBI): domain Bacteria; kingdom Pseudomonadati; phylum Pseudomonadota; class Gammaproteobacteria; order Pseudomonadales; family Pseudomonadaceae; genus Pseudomonas; species Pseudomonas citronellolis. Next base: position 1,581,695 of record NZ_CP014158.1, on the reverse strand, counting down.
CAGCGAGGAGCCGATCCGCCAGGGCAGCTCGGCGACCCTGGTCAACGCGGCGGTGGAAGGCTTCGTGCGCAGCGCCGCCATCGAACTGCCGCGCGGGCAGCGGATCAATGCGGTGAGCCCGAATGTGCTGGTGGAGTCGATGGCTGGCTACGGGCCGTTCTTCCGCGGCTTCAAGCCGGTGCCGGCGGCGGATGCGGCGCTGGGGTTCGCGCGGAGTGTGGAAGGGGCGGAGACGGGGCGGGTCTACAAGGTTTGGTGAGTGTGGGGCGGCTGGCTACTTGCTACTTGTAGGAGCGAGGGGGACGCCTAGTTCTTGCTCGCGAATCCTCAAGAGCGCCCTCTCCCTAGCCCTCTCCCTAAAGGGAGAGGGGACCGTTGGGCAGACACGGATGTTCTGGAGTTAGCCGGTAACACCGAAAGCTACCGGCTGAAACCTGACCCTCTCTCGGCACGGACAAGCCCCCTCTCCCTTCAGGGAGAGGGTTGGGGAGAGGGGACGGCGTCAACCCCAAACACCGAAGCCACCGGATAACTCCGTTCGCGAGCAAGCTCGTTCCTACGAAAAGCCAACCCCCTCACTCCTTCTTCCCCGCATAGCAAACCGGCGAACTCCCCTCCCCCACCCTTTCCATCTCGTCCTCCAGAAACTCCGCCAACACCCGCGCATTGTTGTGCTCGGTATCCTTCGCGCCATAGAGCAACGTCAGGTCGCCCTTGCCGGCGATCCCCAGCAGCTTCCACCAGTGCTCCGGGTGCGCCGCCAGTTCGGCGTGGTAGGCGCGGCGGAATTCCTCGAACAGGCCGGGATCGTGGTGGAAGCGCTGGCGCAGCTCGGTGGACGGCGCCACATCCTTGAGCCATTCGTCCATGTGCAGTTCTTCCTTGCTGATGCCCCTGGGCCAGAGCCGGTCCACCAGGACCCGGTAGCCGTCCTCCGCGGCCGGGGCCTCGTAGGCGCGCTTGTAGCGAATCATCGGATGCCTCCTTTTGCGACTGTCCCTACCACTGTAGCCCTTGAGCCGGTGCCATTGGCTCGGTAACGTGGGCGCATTTTTCCGGGAGCCCTATCTCATGCGTCAAGCCCGCCTCTTCCTCTATGCCCTGCTGCCCCTGTTCGCCGCCTGCCAGGTGTGGAAGCCCGAGCCCACCCGCCTGGATGCGCCGACGCGGGTACAGGGCGAAGTCACCCGCGAGGACGGCGGCCTGGTGCTGCGGCCGTGCAACGAGCAGCGCCGCTTCAACCTGGTGGACGGCGCCGACAGCGCCGTGGCCCGCGAGTCCCGCGACCTGTTCGCCGACGGCGCCGGCAAGCTGTTCATCGACGCCCGCGGCGCCTATTCCGGCGGCCAGGCCAGCAACACCGACGGCAAGTTCGAGGTGCGCTCGCTGTACCGCCTGCAGAACGAGGGCCACGGCTGCGACGACCCCAACTTCAGGCAGACCATCGTCCAGGCCGGCGGCAACGAGCCGGGCTGGAGCGTGATGGTCAACGCCCAGGGCCTGCTGCTGCAGCGCCCGGGGCAGCCGGACCAGGTGCTGCCCTACGTGGTGGAAAGCGTGCCCGGCGGCAGCAGCAGCTATTCCACCGAGGCCAACGGCGAGAGGCTGGAGCTGTGGGTGGCCCCGGCGCGCTGCGTCAACAGCATGAGCGGCGCGGTGAACAACCTCACCGCCGAGCTGCGCCTGGACGACAAGGTCATGCGGGGCTGCGCCTACCCCGGCGCCGCCTACCAGGAATAAACCGGCCCGTCACAAGCCCAGCGCCGGCAACGCCTCCGGCAGTGCGCTGCCCTGCTCCACGCAGGCGCGCACCGCGTCGATCAGCGGCTCCAGCTGGAAGCCCTGCTGGATCAGCCACAGCGGCTCGTAGTAGCTGGTCGCGTAGCGTTCGCCGCCATCGCAGAGGATCGCCACGATCGAGCCGGACTCGCCGCGCGCGAGCATGCTCCGCGCCGCCAGCAGCGCGCCCACCAGGTTGGTCCCGCTGGAGCCGCCGACGCGCCGGCCCAGGCGCTGCGCCAGGTAGTGCATGGCCGCCAGCGACCAGGCGTCGGGCACCTTGACCATGGCGTCGAGCACCGCCGGCAGGAAGGACGCCTCCACCCGTGGCCGGCCGATGCCCTCGATGCGCGAGCCGCAGTCCAGGGTCAGGCTGCGGTCGCCGGTGCGGTAGGCATCGAAGAACACCGAGCGCTCGGCGTCGGCGCAAAGCACGCGGGTCTGGTGCCGACGGTAGCGGGCGAAGCGCCCGAGGGTGGCCAGGGTGCCGCCGGTGCCGGGGCTGGAGACCAGCCAGGCCGGCTCGGGAAAGCGCTCGTGGCGCAGCTGCTGGAAGATCGATTCGGCGATGTTGTTGTTCGCCCGCCAGTCGGTGGCGCGCTCGGCGTAGGTGAACTGGTCCATGAAGTGCCCGCCGCTCTCGCGGGCCAGGCGCTCGGATTCGGCGTAGATCTGCGTGGGGTCGTCCACCAGGTGGCTGCGGCCGCCGTAGAAGGCGATCTGGGCGATCTTCTCCTTCGAGGTGCTGGCCGGCACCACGGCGATGAAGGGCAGCCCCAGCAGGCGCGCGAAGTAGGCCTCGGAGATCGCCGTGGAGCCGCTGGAAGCCTCGATCACCGGCGCCCCCGGCTTCAGCCAGCCGTTGCACAGCGCGTAGAGGAACAGCGAGCGCGCCAGGCGGTGCTTGAGGCTGCCGGTGGGGTGGCTGGACTCGTCCTTGAAGTACAGGTCGATGCCGGGCAGGCCCGGCGCCTCCAGGGGGATCAGGTGGGTGTCGGCGCTGCGCTGGAAGTCCGCCTCGATGATGCGGATGGCTTCGCGGGTCCAGTCACGGATGTCGATGGACATGGGGCGGTTCCTCGTTCGGTCAGTCGAGCACCCCGGCGGGCGCGGGCGTGGCGCTGCGCCACTGGCTGAGGGCGACGCCGGCGAATACCAGGCCGGCGGCCAGCAACTGCTGGCCGTTCAGGCGCTCGCCCAGCAGCAGCCAGGCGAACACCAGGGTGAACACCGGGATCAGGTTGATGAAGCCGGTGGCCTGGCTCGCCGGCAGCCGGCTGACGCCGAAGTTGTACAGGCCGTAGGCGCCGACGGTGACCACGCTGCCCAGGTAGACCAGGGCGAACAGCCCCTGGCCGCTGGGCGCCGGCGGCACGCCGGAGCTGAGGGCAGCCAGGGGCAGGAAGAACACCGAGCCGATGAAGGCCTGCATGGCGGTCAGGATGAACGGCGAGTAGCGCGCCGACAGGTGCTTGAGCAGCAGGGTGTAGCCGGTGGCGCAGACCATCGCCAGCAGCTCGAAGAAGTTGCCCAGCAGCGGCTGCGGCGCATGCCGGTCGGGCTCGCCGGCGAGGGTCAGCCAGAGCGCGCCGAGCACCGCCAGGGCGAAGCCGGCCCAGGTGTTGCGGGCGATGCGCTCGTGCAGCAGGAGGAAGGCGCCGACCGCCACCAGCAACGGCAGCAGCGCGGTGATCATCCCGGCCTGGGCGGCGCTGGTGTACTGCAGCGCGAAGGATTCACAGACGAAGTACAGGCACGGCTCGCACACCGCCAGGCCCACCAGGTACTTCCAGTCGCCCGCCTGGTAGTCCATCCGCCCGCGCCAGCGCCAGGCGGCCAGGAAGATCAGGCTGCCGATGGCCATGCGCGCGAAGATCACCCACATCGCCGGCCATTCGGCGAAGGCCAGTTTCAGCGCGATGAAGGAACTGCCCCACAGCGCCATGGCCAGGACCAGGCATGCCAGGGCGAAGGGCCGGGACTGCTGCACGGGACGCTCCAGGAAATGAATCCCCGCAGTATAGAAGCGCGCCGCGGGTAGCCGACAGGCACAGCGCCGGGGGAAAACTGTAATGGCCTGCGCCAGCGTCTCTCCCGCCCGTAGGCGCGGACTCCGTCCGCGATTTCGCGCGCAGGGCGCGCTCCTACAGGGAATGGCGTGGGTGGGGCAGCGTAGGCGGATCTCATCGCCGGAACCTCCGGCTATCGCGGACAAGGTCCGCTCCTACCCTCTCCGGCAAGCACGAGACCCGTAGGATGGTGTTGAGCGAAGCGATACCCATCAGCGCAACCGCATGGGTTTCGCCAAGGCTCAACCCATCCTACGAAGAGCACCCCGGCGCAGCCGAAGCCCTACTCCCAGGGCTCCCCGCGGGTACGCGGGGTGCGCGGCAGGCGCGCCTGCATGGCGGCCTTGGCCAGCAGGTGGGCGCTGACCGGCGCGGTGATGAACAGGAACAGGGTGATCAGCACCTCGTGCAGGCTCACACCGTTGCCGCTGGTGCTGAAGTACAGCAGCGAACCCAGCGCCACGCCGCCCACGCCGAGGGTCGAGGCCTTGGTCGGCGCGTGCAGGCGCGTGTAGAAGTCCGGCAGGCGGTACAGGCCCACGGCGCCGAGCAGGGCGAACAGGCTGCCGCCCAGCAACAGCACGCTGACGAGGATTTCCACGAACAGGTTCATTCGATGATGTCTCCACGCAGCAGGAACTTGCACAGCGCCACGGTGCTGACGAAGCCCATCACCGCGATCAGCAGCGCCGCCTCGAAGTACAGGCGGCTGCCGCTCCACAGGCCGTACAGCAGGATCAGCGCGATGGCCTCCACCGAGAGGGTGTCCAGCGCCAGGATACGGTCGGCCGCGCTCGGCCCGCGCACCAGGCGCGCCACCGTCAGCAGCAGGGCCAGGGCGATCAGCGCCAGGCACAGCGGGATCACGTAGGCGAGCATTCGAACACCTCCTTCAGCGGCGCCTCGTAGCGCGCCTTGATGTCCGCCACCAGGGCCTGCGGGTCGGGCACGTCCAGGCCGTGCACCAGCAGGCTGCGGCGGTCGGCGCTGAGGTCGGCGGAGACGGTGCCGGGGGTCAGGGTGATGACGCTGGCGAGGATGGCGATGGGCAAGTCCTCGCGCAGCTCCAGCGGCACCTCGACGAAGCCCGGCTGCAGCTTGCCGGTGGGCCCGAGCACCAGGCGCGCGACCTGCAGGTTGGCCATGACGATGTCGTACAGCACCAGGCCGATGAAGCGCAGCAGCAGGCCCGGGCGGCGGATGCGCAGCGGCGCCAGCAGCATGTCGCGGCACAGCAGCGGCAAGGCCAGGCCGAGCATGGCGCCGAGCAGCCAGTGGCCGAAGGAGAAGTCGTCGACCAGCAGCACCCAGCCCAGCAGCAGGCACAGGCTGAGCAGCGGATGCGGCAGCAGGCGGCGGATCATGCGCCACCTCCGGCCAGGATCGCCCGGCGATAGAGGTCGACATCCAGCAACTGCTCGGCGGTGGCCTGCAGGTAGGCCTGCAGCGGCTTGGCGAACAACACCAGCAGCACCGCCGAGGCCAGTAGCGCCACCGCAGCCAGCAGGCGCAGCGGGTCACGCTCGGCGTTGCCGAGGACGCTGCGCCCGGTGTTCCAGAACAACGCGCTGCCGGCGCGGCTGAGGGTCACGGTGACCAGCAGGCCGCTGCCCAGCACCACAGCCCACAGCGCCAGCGCCTCGCCGCCGCTGGCCGAACGCAGGATCAGCAGCTTGGCGAAGAAGCCGGAGAACGGCGGCAGGCCGGCCACCGCGATGGCGCCGACGAAGAACAGCGCGCCCAGCAGCTGCGGCTGCAGCAACGCCGGGCCCTGCACCAGTTGCCCGGCCTTGTCGCCGCGCTGGCGGGCGATCAGGTCGGCGAGCAGGAACAGCCCGCCCACCACCCAGGTGCTGTGCAGCAGGTAGAACAACAGCGCCGCCAGGGATTGCGCGGAACCCAGCGCCAGCACCGCCAGCTGGGTGCCGGCGGAAATCACCACCAGGTACGCCAGCAGGCCCTGCAGACGGGTGGCCGCCAACGCCCCGAAGGTGCCGACCAGGATGCCGGCCAGGGCCAGCGGCCACAGCCAGGCCTGGGCCAGGTTGGCCAGCTCGCCGGCGTGGTCGCCGAAGATCAGCGTGTACACCCGCAGGATCGAGTAGATGCCCACCTTGGTCATGATCGAGAACAGCGCCGCCACCGGCGCGCTGGCTTCGGCATAGGCCCGCGGCAGCCAGAAGTACAGCGGCAGCAGCGCCGCCTTGAGGCCGAACACCACCAGCAACAGCAGCGCCGCGGCGCGCACCAGCGGCGCGTCGGCCGCCCCCAGCTGGGCTACGCGGACGGCCATGTCGGCCATGTTCAGGGTGCCGGTGACGCCATAGAGCGTGCCCACGGCGATCAGGAAGAACGCCGAACCCACCAGGTTGAGCACCACGTAGTGCACGCCGGCGCGCACCCGCCCTGCCCCGCCGCCGTGAAGCAGCAACGCGTAGGAGGCGATCAGCAGGATCTCGAAGAACACGAAGAGGTTGAACAGGTCGCCGGTGAGGAAGGCGCCGTTGAGGCCGAGCAGCTGGAACTGGAACAGCGCGTGGAAGTGCTTGCCGCGGCGGTCGTCGCCGCGCAGCGCGTACAGCAAGGCAAAGCTGGCCAGCACCGCGTTGGCCAACAGCATCAGCGCGCTCAGGCGGTCGAGCACCAGGATGATGCCGAACGGCGGCTGCCAGTTGCCCAGGGCGTAGAACTGCACCTGGCCGCCGGCAGCCTGTTGCAGTAGCAGCGCGGCCAGCGGCAGCAGCGCCAGGGTAGCCAGCAGCGAGATGCCCCGCGCGGCGCGCGAGGCGTGCCCGGCGAGCAGCAGCAGGCAGCCGGCGAACAGCGGCAGCAGGACTGGCGCAATCAGCAGGTGATTCATTCGCCCTCCTCCCGCGCCTTGCCGTCGACGTGGTCGTCACCGGTCTCGGCCAGGCCGCGCAGGGCCAGGACGATGACGAAGGCGGTCATGGCGAAGCCGATGACGATGGCGGTCAGCACCAGCGCCTGGGGAATGGGGTCGCCGGGGTTGGCCACCTGGCCCAGCACCGCCGGCTCGCCGGCCAGGCGGCCCATGGCGAAGAGGAACAGGTTCACCGCATAGGAGATCAGGGTCAGGCCCAGCACCACCGGGAAGGTGCGTGCCCGCAGCAGCAGGTACACGCCACTGGCGGTGAGCAGGCCGAGGGTGATGGCGAACAGCGCTTCCATCAGCGGGCCTCCTTGGCCGGCGCCGGCTGCGGCGGCGCGTTCAGCTCGCCGAGGCCGGCGAGGATCAGCAGGGTCGCGCCCACCACCGTGAGGTAGACGCCCAGGTCGAAGAGCATGGCCGTGGCCAGCTCGAACTCGCCCACCAGCGGCAGCTGGAAGTGGCCGAAGGACGAGGTCAGGAAGGGATAGCCGAAGGCCCAGCTGCCCAGCCCGGTGAGGCCGGCGACGAATACGCCCAGGCCGGCCGTGCGCGAGTAGTTCAGCGGCAGGCGGGTATGCACCCAGCGGCTGCCGCAGGCGATGTACTGGAGGATCAGCGCCACCGCGGTGACCAGCCCGGCGATGAAGCCGCCGCCCGGCAGATTGTGCCCGCGCAGGAAGATGAACACCGCCACCAGCAGGGCCAGCGGCAGCAGCAGCCGGGCCAGGGTGGCGAGGATCGGCGGATGGACGTCGGCCGACCAGGCCAGGCCCTCGGCGTCGCGGGCGCGGCGCGGCAGGCGCAGGCCGTCGAGCAGGGCAAAGATGCCCACCGCGGCGATGGCCAGCACGCTGATCTCGCCCAGGGTGTCGAAGCCGCGGAAGTCGACCAGGATGACGTTCACCACGTTGTGCCCGCCGCCGCCGGAAACGCTGTGCTGCAGGTAGTAGCCGGCGATGCTGTCGTAGGGCCGGCTGAACACCGCGTAGGCCAGCAGCGCCACCATCACGCCGCAGGCCAGCGCCACCAGGAAGTCACGCAGGCCACGCAGGCTGCTGCTTTCCTTCGGCGTGCGCTGCGGCAGGTAGTAGAGCGCGAGCATCAGCAGCACCATGGTCACCACTTCCACCGCCAACTGCGTCAGCGCCAGGTCCGGCGCGGCGAAGCGGGCGAAGGCCAGGGCCACCAGCAGCCCGGCGATGCTCAGCAGCACCAGCGCCACCAGGCGCTGGCGGTGGAACACCATGGTCAGCGGCCCGGCCAGGGCCAGCAGCGCCAGGCACAGGGCGGTGACGGCGTCGACCTCGACGAAGGCGCGGCTGCCGGCCAGCGCGGGCAGGCCCGCCAGGCCGGCGCAGACCACCACCACCGCGGCCAGCAGCAGCCAGAGCACGTAGCGCTGCAGCGAGCCGTTCTCCAGCAGCCCGGTGAGCCCACTGGAGAAGCGCACCAGGCGTTGCACCTGCGCCTCGAACACCGCCTTGGCGTCCACCGCCGGCAGGCCGGCGAACCAGGCGAACAGCGGCTGCCGTTGCAGGTACAGGGCGATGCCGCCGACCAGCGCGATCAGGCTCATCGCCAGCGGCGCGTTGAAGCCGTGCCAGATCGCCAGGCTGTAGGCCGGCAGCGCGCCGTTCAGGCTCGCCGAGGCGGCCGCCGACAGCAGCGGCGCCACCGTCCAGGCCGGGGCCATGCCCACCAGCAGGCACAGGCCCACCAGCACCTCCACCGGCACCTTCATGTAGCGCGGCGGCTCGTGGGGCGTCTTCGGCAGGTCGACCGGCTCGCCGTTGAAGAACACGTCGTGGATGAAGCGCACCGAATAGGCCACCGAGAACAGCGTGGCCACGGTGGCGAGGGTCGGGATCAGCCAGTTGAAGGCGCCGGCCATGTTCTGCGAGAGGGTCTCGCCGAAGAACATCTCCTTGCTGAGGAAGCCGTTGAGCAGCGGCACCCCGGCCATGGACGCCGAGGCCACCATGGCCAGCACCGCGGTGTGCGGCATGTACTTCCACAGGCCGTTGATGCGGCGCATGTCGCGGCTGCCGGTCTCGTGGTCGATGATGCCGGCGGCCATGAACAGCGAGGCCTTGAAGGTGGCGTGGTTGATGATGTGGAAGATCGCCGCGACGTTGGCCATGGGCGAATCCAGGCCGAACAGCAGGGTGATCAGGCCCAGGTGGCTGATGGTCGAGTAGGCCAGCAGGCCCTTGAGGTCGTTCTGGAACAGCGCCAGGAAGGCGCCCAGCAGCAGGGTCGCCAGGCCCGTCAGGCCGACCAGGTAGAACCACAGGTCGTTGCCGGCCAGCGCCGGGTACAGGCGCGCCAGCAGGAACACCCCGGCCTTGACCATGGTCGCCGAGTGCAGGTAGGCCGACACCGGCGTGGGCGCCGCCATGGCGTGGGGCAGCCAGAAGTGGAAGGGGAACTGCGCCGACTTGGTGAACACGCCCAGCAGCACCAGCACCAGGATCAGCGGGAACAGCGCGCTGGCCTGCAGCACCTGGCGCGCGGCGAGCACGTCGCTCAGCTCGAAGCTGCCCACCACCTGGCCGATCAGCAGGATGCCGGCGAGCAGCGCCAGGCCCCCGCCGCCGGTGACCGCCAGGGCCATGCGCGCGCCGCGGCGGGCGTCGGAGCGGTGGCTCCAGAAGCCGATGAGCAGGAACGACGACAGGCTGGTGAGCTCCCAGAACACCAGCATCAGCAGCAGGTTCTCGCTGAGCACCACGCCGAGCATGGAGCCCATGAACAGCAGCAGGAAGCCGTAGAAGCGCCCGGTGGGCTCACGCTCGGAGAGGTAGTAGCGGGCGTAGAGGATCACCAGCAGGCCGATGCCGAGGATCAGCAGGGCGAACAGGAAGCCCAGGCCGTCCAGGCGCAGGCTGAGGTTCAGGCCCAGCTCCGGCAGCCAGTCGTAGCGCGCCAGCAGGCGCTCGCCGCCGAGCACGCCGCGCTGGCCGAACAGAATCCCCAGGCCCAGCAAGGGCGCGACGGCCGCCGCCGCGGCGCAGGCGTTGCGGCCCAGGCGCTCGAACAGCGCCGGCAGGCAACAGCCCAGGAAAGGCAGCGCGATCAACAGCGCCAGCATCATCACCTTCTCCTTAATCCTTCAGACATGGCTGACTTACCAGGAAAGCCATGGAACCGGGCGATTATCCATATCTATCGAATGCGCGTCTTGGATAGAACTATTACGAAAGGCTGGGCGCGGGAAAAAGCGCTACCCGGAAACGATAGCGCGCGACACCGGAAACCGGTGTCGCGCGCCAGGAAAGGCTGCCGCCCGGGTGGGCGGAGCAGGCCGATCAGTGGGAAACGCGGCTGGTGCCGTTGACGGTCAGGATGCGCACGCGCTCGCCGACGCGGAAGATGGCGCCCTGGTCGACTTCCTGCACGTAGGCGCGGGAGCTGCCGTCGTCTTCGCGGACGGTGATCTCCACGCCCTGGGTGCGCGTCAGGCCCTCTTCGGTGGCCGCGCCCAGCAGGCCGCCGGCCACGGCGCCGATGATGGCGGTCACGTAGCTGCCCTTGCCGCCGCCGATGGCGCTGCCGCCGATGCCGCCCACGGCGGCGCCCGCCGCGGCGCCGATCGGCGTCTTGGTGCCCTCGATCTTCACCGGACGCAGGGCTTCGATGGTGCCCCAGCGCACGTTCTGCACGGTGCGGGCCTCGTCACGGCTGTAGGTGTCGCCGGTCAGGCTGGACTGGCAGCCGCCGAGGGCCAGGGCCACTGCAGTGAAACCGGCGAGCAGGAAGGCGGATTTACGCATACGGGAACCTCCGGATAGATATGTGAATATTAGACTCTGCCGCGCCACTTGCTGTCACGCCGGCCAGGTCAAAGTTTTCGTTCGATTCAGCCGCCGTACAGCTTCGTCCTACAGCTGCGGCAAAAGCGCGCGTTCATTCCCCCATCCCGCCTGGGGTAAGGTCAGCATCCCCACGAGGAAGGCCCATGGACTACTTCATCATCGTCGTCACCACCGCCGCCGGCCTGTACTTCCACTGGTGGCTGTTCGTGCGCATCCGCCGCTGGATGGACCGCGACCTGGCTCTGTCGCTGGCCGGCGACGACCCGCACAAGCGCGAGTACCTGCTGCAGTGCCTGCAACTGGCCCGCGACGAAGGCGTGTCGCGCAGCGAGCTGCCGGCCTGGCTACAGCGCGCCGCCGACGACTACCGCGCCGGCTGAGCCAGGCTCCACAGGCGCGCCAGTTCTTCGGCGCGCGCCTCGAGCTCGCCCGCGGCGCCGGCCATGGCCTCGGCCAGGCTGATCGGCCCCGGGACCAGGCTGAAGGCCGCGGCGATGCCCGCCTCGTGCAGGCGGCCATAGCCCTTGCCCAGGCTGCCGGCCAGGGCGATCAACGGAACCCCTGCCTCCCGTGCCAGCCGAGCCACGCCGATGGGCGTCTTGCCGTGCAGGCTCTGCTCGTCCAGGCGGCCTTCGCCGGTGATCGCCAGGTCCGCGCCCTGCAGCGCCTCGGCGAGGCCGGAAACCTCGGCCACCAGTTCCACGCCGGGACGAAAGCGCGCCTTGAGGAAGGCCCGTGCGGCGAAGCCCAGGCCACCCGCCGCACCGACGCCGGGGAACAGGCTGTGGTCCTGGCCCAGGGTGCGCGCGGCGACTTCGGCGTAGCGCGCCAACGCGGCATCGAGCTGGCGGACCTGCTCGGGGCTGGCGCCCTTCTGCGGGCCGAACACCGCCGAGGCGCCCTGCTCGCCGCACAGCGGATTGTTCACGTCGGCGGCGACTTCCACTTCGACCCCGGCCAGGCGCGGGTCCAGGCTCGCCAGGTCGATCGCGTGCAGTCCTGCCAGCGCCGCGCCGCCGTCGCCCAGGGGCTCGCCGCGTTCGTCGAGGAAGCGCACGCCCAGCGCCTGCAGCAGGCCCATGCCGCCGTCGTTGGTGGCGCTGCCGCCGAGCCCGAGGATGATCTTGCGCGCGCCGGCCTCCAGCGCCGCGCGGATCAGCTCGCCGGTGCCGTAGCTGGTGGTGCGGGTGGCGTCGCGCTGCTGCGGGGCGACCCAGTGCAGACCGCTGGCGGCGGCCATCTCGATCACCGCGGCGCCCTCCTCCAGCCAGCCCCAGTGAGCCTGTACCGGCGCGCCCAACGGCCCGCGCACCGTACATTCGCGGCGCTCGCCGCCGGTGGCCGCCAGCACCGCATCCACGGTGCCCTCGCCGCCATCGGCCATGGGCCGCAGCAGGATCTCGTCGAGCGACCGCGCCCGCAACCAGCCCCGCGCGATGGCGGCGGCGACCTCGGGGGCGGACAGGCTTTCCTTGAAGGAGTCGGGGGCGATGACGAGTTTCATGGGTGGGTCCGTGGGCAAGGCGAGAGGAGGAATCCTACACCGCATTACCCAGGGTTTCCCCGTAGGGCGCATAACGCCTACGGCGTTATCCGCCGCTTGACCTTGGCCGTATCCCACTCGGACTCATGCCGGAGCGCTCTTCGTAGGATCGAGGGGGACGCCTAGTTCTTGCTCGCGAATGAGCCCCCCAGCGGAGTCTGTTCGCGAGCAAGCTCGCTCCTACGAGAAGCCGTGCCCGCCGGGCCCTGCCCGCGAATCGCGCGCAGGGCGCGCTCCTACATGGAAGGGCGCGGAGCTTTGTACGAGCCGCCGTAGGATGGCGTTGAGCGAAGCGATACCCATCACCGTGACCGCATGGGTTTCGCAAGCTCAACCCATCCTACGAAAAGCACCGTGCGGGATCAGGGCGCCAGGCGCTCGCGCTGCCACGCGCCGTCCACCAGGCGGTAGTTCAGGCGGTCGTGCAGGCGGCTCGGGCGGCCCTGCCAGAATTCGATGCGCTGCGGCAGCAGGCGGTAACCGCCCCAGTGGTCAGGGCAGTGCGGGGCGACGTCCATGAAGCGCTTTTCGGTTTCCGCCAGCATCCGCTCCAGTTCCTCGCGGCTGCCGATCACCCGGCTCTGCGGCGAGGCCCAGGCGCCCAGGCGGCTGCCCAGCGGGCGCACGCGGTAGTAGGCGTCGGACTCTTCCGGCGAAACCTTCTCCACCCGGCCTTCGATGCGCACCTGGCGCTCCAGCGCCGGCCAGAAGAAGGTCATGGCCGCGCGCGGGTTGGCCGCCAGTTGGTCGCCCTTGGCGCTGTCGTAGTTGCTGAAGAAGGTGAAGCCGCGGTCGTCCAGCCCCTTGAGCAGGAGCACGCGGCAATGCGGTTGGCCGTCGGCGTCCACCGTGGCCAGGGTCATGGCGTTGGGTTCGACCGGCAACTGCTCGGTCTTCACCGCGTCTTCGAACCATTGCTGGAACAGTACGAAGGGCTCCGCGGGCGCCTGGGCCTCGTTGAGTCCGTCCCGGGTGTATTCGCGGCGCATGTCGGCCAGGGTCTGGGCCATCGTCGTCTCCTCGAAAAAGCCAGTGCATTAGCTTAACCAGTGGCCGGCGAGATTGCTTGACCGGCGACAAGCGCCGCGCTGCTTCAGTTGCTCTGGGCGAGGGCCAGCAGACCGCCACGCGGGGTCAGCATGACTTCGACGCGGCGGTTCTTGGCGCGGCCGGCCTTGGTCTTGTCGTCGGCGATCGGCTGCGCGTCGCCCACGCCCTTGTAGCGCAGGCGGTCGTTGCCCAGGCCGCTCAGGCGGAAGATCGCGGCGATGGCCACGGCGCGCTGCTGGCTGACCTTGTCGTTGGCCGCCTTGTCGCCACTGCTGTCGCTGTGGCCGAGGATGAAGACGCCGGCCTGCGGGTCCTTCTCGACGATCTTGGCGACGTTGGCCAGCGGCGCCAGAGTGATCGGCAGCAACAGTTCCTGGCGCTTGGGATTGAAGGAGCCGTCCACCGGCGCGGTCAGCACCAGGGCGTTGTCACGGCGCTCGACGCTGAACTTGCTGCCGGCCACGGCGGCGCGCACGGCGGCTTCGTGCTGGTCCAGCCAGGCCTTGGTGTCCTGGGCGCTGGGCGCGGCCACCGGGTTTTCCGCCTTGGCCTGGGCCGAGGCGGAATCGCCGAAGGGCCACCACCAGTGGCCGCCGGCGGACTTGTCGGTGGCCGCGTCCACCTGGGCCACCACCGGCTTGGGCACCGCGGCGGGAGCCTTGGTCTCGGCCTGGGCGCTGGCTGCGCTGTTACCGAACGGCCACCACCAGTGGCTGCCGCCGTCGGCCTTGGCCTGGCTGGGCGCCGGCGCGGCGGCGTCCTGGGACTGGAAGTGGCTGCAGGCGCCGAGGGTGACGCAGAGGGTCAGGGTGGAAAGCTTGAGCAGTCTCATGGGCGGACTTCCATTGGACGGTCTTGGGCAACAGGGACGGACACAAGTTAATGTCACGAATCAAGATTCGTACATAACTTACTAAGGGAAATGGGTATTTTGCTCTTCAACTGACGAGCGGTGGAACCCCGGCCGTATCAGCGGGGGAAAAACCGCGACGAAACCCGGCGCGGTTTCCCCATGAAGTCGCCATTCGAGCGGAGCCGCGGCGGAAGGTTCCGCCGCTTCGTCGGCCAGGCGCTGCGCGGCGTCTGGCCCGGGCTCCTACAGGCAGTCGCCGGCAATGCGCGCCAGCTTCTGCGCGCGCGGGTCCATCAGCACGTAGGGGCCGAGGGTGTTGGTGACGAAGCCGAAGGCCAGGCTGCGCTCGGGGTCGGCGAAGCCCACCGAGCCACCGGCGCCGGGGTGGCCGAAGGCCTGCGGGCCGAGGCCGTAGGTGGCGTTGGCCAGTTCCGGCTGGTCGAGCATGCAGCCCAGGCCGAAGCGGGTGCCGGTGAGCAGGGTGCGGTCCTCGCCGCGGGCGTGTTCGCAGGTCAGCTCGGCGAGCAGCGCGGCATCCAGCAGCTTGCCCTGCAGCAGGCCGTCGTAGAAACCGGCCAGGGCGCGGGCATTGCCGTGGCCGTTGGCGGCCGGCTGCTGCATGCGCCGCCACTCGGGCTTGTTGGTGCTGGTGAGGATCGACGGCGGGTTGGTGAAGGCGCGGGTAGTCAGCGCGTTCGGCTCGCTCATCATTGTGCGCAGCAGGCGCTGCGCCGCGGCGTCGCCGAGGTTGCCCTTGGCCCGGGCGATGTGCGCCACGCGCGGGAACTCGGCGTCGTCCAGGCCGATGTGGAAGTCCAAGCCCAGGGGCCTGGCGGTGCGCTCGACGATGGCGGCGCCGGGCTCGCGGCCATCCACCCGGCGGATCACCTCGCCGATCAGCCAGCCGTAGGTGATGGGCGCGTAGCCGTGCTCGCTGCCCGGCGTCCACCAGGGCGTTTCGGCGGCCAGAGCGGTGGTCATCGCCTGCCAGTCGTACAGCGCCTCAGCGGGCAGCATCTCGTGCAGCGCCGGCAGCCCGGCACGGTGGCAGAGCAACTGGCGCACGGTGATGGCCTGCTTGCCGGCGGCGTCGAACTCCGGCCAGTAGCGCGCCACCGGGGCGTCCAGCTCCAGGCGGCCCTCGCCCACCAGTTGCAGGGCGGCCACCGCGGCGAAGGTCTTGGTGCAGGAGAACAGGTTGAGGATGGTGTCGGCCTGCCAGGCCTGGCCTTCGTCCTTGCCAGCGTTGCCGGCCCAGAGGTCCACCAGGGTCTCGCCGCCGACCTGGATGCACAGCGCGGCGCCTCGCTCCTGCGGGTCCTCGAAGAGCGCGGCGAAGGCGTCGGCTACGGGGGTGAAGCGGCTGTCGCAATGGCCTTGCAGGGTCATGGGGCACTCCGGGCTGTGGGCGAAAGACGCATTCTTCCAGCCCCCTGCCGGCTTGTGAACCCGACCAGGGTAGGGCCGCGGCCATCATGGCCGCGGCGAATGCCGCTCTATTGCACCGCCGGCGCTTCCGGCGCGGCGCTGGCGGTGGCGTCCGGATCGACCCGCGGGGTGGGCGCCTCGGGCGCCGCCTTGGCGGCGGCGCGGGCCTCCTCCAGCATGGTCTTCATCACCTGCTGGTTGCCCTTGCGCACCGCGTCGATGAAGCCGGCGAACGGCAGGTCGGTGATGCCGACCAGGCCGATGTGGCCGTTCTCGCCGTCGAGCAGACGGCCGCTGGCGGGCTGGTCGAGGTACTGGAACCAGTGCGCGCCGACGATCTGCGGGTCCTTCACCGCGGCGGCGAGGAACTGCTGGTAGCGCTCGCCGCGCTGCTGCTCGTTGTACACCTCGGAAACCCCGCCCCAGAACGGGCCGCGGTCGCGGGAGCCGAAGTGGAACTCGCTGATCAGCACCGGCTTGTCGAGGCTGCGCACGTAGGCGGCGTCGTAGCCCTGCTGCGGCGTCGGCGCGTAGAGGTTGAAGCTCAGCAGGTCGCAATACTGCGCACAGGAGGCCAGCGCCTCGGGGGTGTTCACCGCAAAGCGCCCGCCCAGCAGCAGGTGGTTGGGGTCGTGCCAGCTGAGGGAGTCGCGCAGGGTCTTGAAGTACTGGTCGGCGTACAGGCGCAGGAAGGCGCTGTAGTCCTGCTCGATGGCCGGGTGCTCGGCCTGCACTTCGGGGGCCTGGTAGCCCGGCGCGTCCAGGTCTTCCCAGGCGCCCAGTTCGACGCCCCAGGCTGCGGCCAGGGCCTCGTGCTCGTGGTACTTGTCCTTCAGTTGCTTGATGAAGGCGCGCTTGGCCGGGCTGTCGGTGGACAGCGCCAGGGTGCCGAAGGCCAGGGCGTAGCGGTTGCGCGGCTCGCTGCCCTGCCCGGCCCAGGCCAGTTCGTTGTCGGCGTAGTAGCCGAGCAGCCAGGGGTCTTCGCGGTGGTCGCGGGTGGCGATGGCGATGGCGCGCTCGGCGGCCATGGCGAATTTCGGGTCGAAGGGGTCGGGCATGGCGCCCCACCAGTCGTAGCCGGTGCTGACCGTGGCGTAGTCGCCGCCGATGGCCAGCGGCAGGCTGTAGGGTATCCGCGAGGCGCCGGCGAAGGCCGGCTGGCTCCAGTTGCCCAGGCCGTTGAAGCCCCAGGCGTCGAGGCGCGCCAGGGTGCGCTCCAGCCAGGCGTCGGCGGCCGGCTGGCCGCTCAGCCCGCCCGTGGCGCGGTAGCGGTTGGCGGCGTAGAAGTCGTACCAGCGGCCGTGGCCGAAGGCCCTGCCCTGCTGGGCGCCGACGCCGTCGCGGTCGTCGCTCTGGCCGTAGAAGTCGGCCAGCGGCTCGCCCTCGGCGGGCAGTTCGGTGAACATGTATTCGCGGCCTTCGACGTAGGTCTGGCTGCTTTCGCTGTTCACCGTGTTCACGCCCAGGGACCAGTACGGGTGCCCGTCCGGCGTCACCAGCCACCAGCGGCCGTTGCGCTTCTCCGTGCGGAAGAAGCCGGTGGCCTGGAAGTCCGGGCCTTCCGGCAGGCCGCCGAAGGTGTCGGTGGGCTGCGCCTGGGCCTGCCATTTCTTCAGTTGCTCGCCCTCGGCCTTCCAGGCATTGGCCAGTTGCTCGACGCTCCTGACCTTCTCCGGCCAGTCGCTGCGGGTCGACTGGCCGTAGGCGTCGATGATGCCGGTGTAGGCCTTGCGCAGCTCGTCGCCGCCGGAACGGGTGCCGAAGCGGCCGACGAGGATGTTCTGGGCCGCCTTCGGGGCGTTCAGGTAGAGGCGCACCGCGCCGACCTTGTTGCGCTGCAGCTCGCCGGTGACCACCGGGGCGATGAGCACGCGCTGGCCGTCGAGGCTCATCGGCATCGGCACCCCGGCGCGCATTCCGAACAGCTGCGGCGCGGTGGCCTGCAGCGGCACCAGCAGTGTCTGCGCCGGCCCGGCGGGCAGTGCGACGCTGGCGTGCAGGCCAGGCGTGCCGTCGAGGTTGTCGATGTCGATCTCCAGGGTCAGCGCCCAGTCCATGGCGCTCTGGATGCGCAGGCTCATGGCGTCGGCCCGCGACCAGTCCCAGCTGCCACCGGCGGGCTTGAGGGTCAGCGTGGGGCGCGCCGCCGGATGGAACTTCACCCGCCGCAGGATCTCGCCCTCGGGCGTGGCCTCGGCGGTGGCGCTGGGCAGGTCGGCGTCCTGCAGGCCGACGCTGACCACCGCCATCGGCTTGACGAAGTTGAACAGGACGTCCTCGCTGGGCGCGGCCCACAGCGGGGCGCAGGCGAGGCTCAGGCTGAACAGCAGGGGCAGATGCCAACGGAGTGAACGCATGCAACCTTGTCCTTGGGGCGGCGCCGGGCGCCACCGGGATTTGCGACCTGGGACGGCGCGCCGCCCCTGTTACGGATGCCGCGCCTTAGGCGATCTCGCGGCGGAACGGCGGCAGCGCGTTGAGGATGGCCTTGCCGTAGCGCTGCGTCACCACACGGCGGTCCAGCAGGCTGATGGTGCCGCGGTCCTGCTCGGTGCGCAGCAGGCGCCCGCAGGCCTGCACCAGGCGCAGCGAGGCGTCGGGCACGGCGATCTCCATGAAGGGGTTGCCGCCGCGCGCCTCGATCCACTCCGAGAGCGCCGCTTCCACCGGGTCGTCCGGCACCGCGAAGGGAATCTTGGCGATCACCACGTGCTCGCAGTAGGCCCCCGGCAGGTCGACGCCCTCGGCGAAGCTGGCCAGGCCGAAGAGCACGCTGGGCTCGCCGTCGTCGACGCGGGCCTTGTGCTTGTTGAGGGTCTCCAGCTTGGACAGGTTGCCCTGGATCAGCACGCGCTTGCGCCAGTCGCGCTCCAGGCCGTCGAACACGTCCTGCATCTGCCGCCGCGAGGCGAACAGCACCAGGGTGCCGCGGGTGCCCTCGACCATGGCCGGCAGTTCGCGGACGATGGCCGCGGTGTGGGCGGCGGCGTCGCGCGGGTCGGCCTTCAGGTCCGGCACCCGCAGCAGGCCGGCATCGGCGTGGTGGAAGGGGCTGGGCACCACGGCGGTGACCGCCGCGCGCGGCAGGCCGGCGCGCATGCGGTAGCGGTCGAAGGTGCCCAGGGCGGTCAGGGTGGCGGAGGTCACCAGCACGCCGTAGGCCACGTTCCACAGGTTGCGGCGCAGGGTCTCGGCGGCGAGGATCGGGCTGGCGTTGGCTTCGATGTCGTAGAAGCTGCCGCTTTCGGCGAGGGTCAGCCAGCGCGCCATGGGCGGGCTGTCCTGCGGGTCCTCGCAGGTGAAGGCGGTCCACAGTTCCCAGTTGCCCTGGGCGCGCGACAGCAGGCTGCCGAACAGCGGGTACCACTCCTCGGCCTGGTAGCTGGCGACACCGGCGGTGCCCTCGCCGTCCATGGCCTGCTTGAGCAGTTCGGTGAGGCGGGTGAAGAGGTCGGTGAGTTTGGAAAAACCCTTCTTCAGCTCGATGCCCATCTCGCGGATGTGCTCGGGGACCACCCCGCCCACGAAGCGGTGGCGCGGGCGCTCGCGGCCTTCCATATCCTCGCCGGCACGGAAGTCGCCGATCTCCTCGCAGGCGGTGAACATGAACTGCTGCTGGGTGCGCAGCTCGCGGGCCAGCTCCGGCACCTGCTCGATCAGCCGGCCGAGGTCGCCGGGCAGCGGGTTCTGCGCCAGCAGCTTGCTCAGGTTCTTCTCCACCTGCCCCAGCCAGTCGGCGGTGGCGCGCAGACGGGTGAAGTGGGCGAAGTGGCCGATGGCCTTGTCCGGCAGGTGATGGCCTTCGTCGAAGACGTAGAGGGTCTCGCGCGGGTCCGGCAGGATGGCGCCGCCGCCCAGGGCCAGGTCGGCCAGCACCAGGTCGTGGTTGGTGACGATGACGTCGACCTTGGTCATGCCCTCGCGCGCCTTGTAGAAGGCGCACTGCTGGAAGTTCGGGCAATGCCGGTTGGTGCACTGGCTGTGGTCGGTGGTCAGCTGCGCCCAGTGGGCGTCCTCGATGGCCTCCGGCCAGGAGTCGCGGTCGCCGTCCCAGCGGTTGCCGGCCAGGCGCTCGATCATCTGGTTGAACAGCTTGCTGCCGCTCTCGTCGACGTCGATGCGGAAGCCTTCTTCCTCGAACAGCTGGGCCGTGGCGTTCTGCGCCTGGCCCTCCTGCAGCAGGTGGTCGAGCTTGGACAGGCACAGGTAGCGGCCGCGGCCCTTGGCCAGGGCGAAGCTGAAGGCCAGGCCGCTGTTGCGCAGCAGGTCGGGCAGGTCCTTGTGGACGATCTGCTCCTGCAGCGCCACCGTGGCGGTGGCGATCACCAGGCGCTTGCCGGCGGCCTTGGCGCAGGCGATGGCGGCCAGGCTGTAGGCCACGGTCTTGCCGGTGCCGGTGCCGGCCTCCACGGCGACCACCGCGGGCTCGCCGCTGCGCTGGCCTTCCTCGTCGGTCTCGATGGCGCCCAGGACCTTGGCCACTTCGGCGATCATCAGGCGCTGGCCGTAGCGCGGCTTGAGTTCCTTGGCTTCCAGGAAGCGCGTGTAGGCGCCCTGGATGGTGGCCTTGAGTTCGTTGCTGAGCATGGAATTCCCGGGCATGCGGGACTGTCCATCGGGACATGTCCGGATGCTGGATAAATTTTCAGTGGTAGCAGGGTCTGTTGGCGTTTTGTCACGACCGCGACGGAGCCATTTTTTGCGTGGGGCAAGGCGCGAGGAGAGCGGTTTGGTCATTCCAAATGAACGACGAGTAACGCGGCACCACGCAAAAAAGGGCCCGTCCCTTCGGGTTGCGCGGCAAATGGCGCCATGCGTCGTTGCGGGACTTGCCAAGGGAACGCCATTGCCTGCGTCCCGCGCCTAGCCTGGCGCCATTTGTCGCTGCAACGCGGCTCGCGACAAAACGTCAACAGACCCTGTGGGGCGGCTATGATAGCGCGCTTATTTTCAACCGCCAGCGGAGATCGCCGAATGACCGCCTTTGCCCCCGTCTATGCCCTGCACGTCCTGGCCGCCCTGGTCTGGGTCGGAGGGATGTTCTTCGCCTGGATGATCCTGCGGCCTGCGGCCGTCGCCGCGCTGGATGCGCCGGCGCGGCTGAAGCTGTGGGCCGAGGTGTTCCGGCGCTTCTTCGTCTGGGTCTGGGTGGCGGTGCTGGCGCTGCCGGTGACTGGTATCGGCATGTTGCAGCTGAGCTTCAATGGCGTGGCCGGCGCGCCGCGCTACGTGCAGGTGATGATGGGACTGTACGTGGCGATGCTGGCGCTGTTCCTGCGGGTGCAGGCGCTGCAGCTGCCGGAGCTGCGCCGCGCCATCGAGGCGTCCGACTGGCCCGCCGGCGGCGCGGCGCTGGGACGCATCCGCCGCACCGTGGGCGGCAACCTGCTGCTGGGCATGGCGCTGGTGGCGATAGTCGCCGCGCGCCCGCACTGGTGAACATTGGCGCGGGCCGCGGGGCCCGCGCCGGTTTCAATCAGAAACGCACGACGTCCAGACGGCCCTGGGCACCGCTGGGGCCGGGCTTGCCGGCGTTGCCGTCGTGGCCGGCCTTGCCGCCGTCCACCGAGTACAGCAGGCAGCCCTTCTCGCCGCTGCGCGCGCCGGCCTTGCCCGGCTTGCCCGGGGCACCGCCGGCGCCGCCTTCCAGGCGCACCTTGACCAGTTCCACGGGGAATTGCTGGGGTACTTCCAGGCGCACCACGCCGCCGGCGCCACCGGTCTGGCCATCGCCGGCGTCCTGGCCGTCGCCGCCCTGTTCCGCGCCGCCCCACAGGCAGCCGCCGCTGCGCGCGTGGGCGCCGTCGAGGCCGTCGTAGCCCGGCGCGCCGACACCGCCGCGCACGTCGACCAGCAGGTTCTCCACCTGCACGTCCTGCAGGCGCAGGGTCAGGGTGCGTCCGGCGCTGGCCGGGCGATGGAAGCTGCCGGAAGCGCCCTGGGCGGCGATCACGCTGCCATCGGCGAGGTGCCCGCGGGCCACCTCGATGCGCAGCGGCTGCTCGCCGGGGAACACGCCCAGGCGGGCGTTCTTCTGCAGGTCGAGTTCGTCGATGTGCAGCACCTTCACCCGCGACGGGATCAGCAGCGCGCCGCCCTCCGCCACGCGGACGTGTTCCAGGCTCAGGGATTCGCCCTTCACCGGCAGGCGCAGCACGGTATTGGCCTCCACCTGCACCGAGGCGGCGCTGGCGGCCTCGATCGGCGCCAGCAGCATCAGGCCCAACAGCAGCTTACGCATGGCCGCCCTCCTTGACCGGTGCCGGCAGCGAGAGGAAATGGAAGATGCCGAACAGCAGGACCTGGATGCGGTCCAGCCAGGGGGACGAACGCCCCTTCAGGCGTGCGCCGAGCGCCAGCAGTTCAAGGATGTGGATCAGCAGGATGAGGCCCCCGGCGACCTTCAGCAGGGTCGCGAACGGATGGGCGAAGGGATGCAGCAGATTGGCCAGCACCGCCAGCCAGAACAACAGGGCAACCAGCTTGCCCAGCCCCACAAAAGCCTTCATGTAGATGCTCCCCCGGTTTCTTGTGCCGGCACCATACTCCGGAGGCGGTGACGATTTCCATAGGCGGCGGAAACACGAAAGGGGCGCATAGGCCCCTTTCGCTTCAGCACACGCCGGGTGTCACTGGCGCTTGATCAGGATTTCCACGCGACGGTTTTCCGCGCGGCCTTCCTTGGTCTTGTTGTCGGCGACCGGTTTGCTTTCGCCGTAGCCTTCCACCGACTTGATGCTGCTGGCAGGCACGCCGGCATCCACCAGGTAGTTGGCCACCGCATGGGCGCGGCGATCGGACAGTTTCTGGTTGTAGGCGTCGGTGCCGACGCTGTCGGTGTGGCCGGAGATATCCAGCGTGGTGGTGGAGGCTTCCTCTTTCAGGCGGGTGGCGATGGTGTCGAGCTTGTCCTTGTCACGGTTGTCGATCTTCGACGAGTCGAAGGCGAAGTGCAGGTCCCTGACAACGATGGTCTCTTCCTTCGGCAGCGGTGCCGGAGCCGGTTCGGGAGCCGGTGCGGGCGGCGGCGCCTCGACCACCTTCTCGCCTTCGCCATGCACCCAGCAGTAGGACGCGCCGAGCACGCCGCCGATCAGCGCGCCCCAGCCCGCCCAGGCACTGCTTTCGATGGAGCCCAGGCCAGCGCCCCCTACACCACCGACCAATGCGCAGGTCGGCCAGTCGGACTTCTGCAACCCTGCGCACCCGGTGAGCAGCGTGCTTACCAGCAGCAGGGGTAAAGCGGTCCTTTTGATGCTCATATATCAGTCTCTCCTGTGAGATGGGTCTGAACCGACAATTACCGAGTAAAGACGGCGATGCACGAATACGCCAGCACTAGGCCATGAAGGGGTTCACAGGCTAGTCTCTGCGCATTCCGAACGAGAGTTTCCGCACACCGATGATTTCCGATCGCACGCCCCAGCAGGCGCTGGCCGCCCTGCTCGACCGCTACGCCCCGCAACGCCTGCTGCTGGTAGGCGCCAGCGGCATTCCCGCCGTGGAAGCCTTCCGCCAGGCCCACCCCGATTGCCAGGTGCACGGCGCCGCCGCGGGCGAGCTGCCGGCGGAACTGGCGGCGCAGCGTTACGACCTGGCGCTGCTGGCCGACTGCCTGGAACACCTGGAGCGCCGCGCGGCGCTGCAACTGGTCGGCGGCATCCGCAACCTCAACAGCAGCCGCGTCGCCGTGCTGGTCGACCTGGCCGAAGCCGGCGTCGCCGAAATCGACTTCTACGCCCTGGGCATGCAGGCCAGCGAACGCTTCCAGCGCGACGATCAGACACTCACACTGTTCACCTACGATCTGCGTGAATACAAGCAGGTCCCGGATTGGCTGAACGCCAAGTTCTGGGCCAACCCGGAAAACTTCGGCAAGTACTGGTGGTGACCATGACCGAGCCCTGCTGCCCCTGTGGAAGCGGCCTGTCCCTGGCGGACTGCTGCGGCCGCCTGCACGCCGGCCAGCCGGCGCCCACCGCCGAGGCGCTGATGCGTTCGCGCTACAGCGCCTACGCCCTGGGCCTGGTGGACTACCTGCGCGACACCACGCTGCCGGCCCAGCAGCCCGGCCTGGACCTGGAGGCCATCCGCGCCTGGAGCCTGGGCAGCACCTGGCTGGGCCTGGAGGTGGAAAGCCACGAGGTGCTCGGCGGCACGCCCGAGCATGCCCGCGTCACCTTCACCGCGCGCTGGCACGACGCCAACGGCGAGCACAGCCACCGCGAATGCTCCGGCTTCGTCCAGCGCGACGGCCGCTGGTATTTCCTCGACCCGACGGTGCCGCTCAAGCTGGGCCGCAACGATCCCTGCCCGTGCGGCGCCGGCGGCAAGCTGAAGAAATGCTGCGGGCCGTGGATCGGTTGACACGGCGGACGCACCGGGGCGTGCCTCGTAGGATGGGTTGAGCGAAGCGATACCCATGCGGCCATGGTGATGGGTATCGCAAGCTCAACCCATCCTACGTCAGCGTTTCTCTTGCACCGGTAGCCAGCGGCCTTCCGGCGTGCGTGGATAGCAAAGGATTCATTGCCACCAAAAAGGGACACCGCATGCACCCATTGGGTGCATCGGGCCCATCGGCTAGAATGCGCGCTTTTCCGCGGGCCCCGCCATGCTGCTGACCACCCTCTACATCATCGCCATCATCGCCGAGGCCATGACCGGCGCGCTTTCGGCCGGGCGCCGCAGCATGGACCTGTTCGGCGTGGTGCTGGTGGCCTGCGTCACCGCCCTGGGCGGCGGCTCGATGCGCGACATGCTGCTGGGGCACTACCCGCTGACCTGGGTGCGCCACCCGGAATACCTGGCGCTCACCGCCGGCGCCGCGCTGGTCACGGTGTTCATCGCGCCGCTGATGCGCCACCTGCGCTCGCTGTTCCTGGTGCTCGACGCCATCGGCCTGGTGGCCTTCACCCTGATCGGCTGCCAGGTCGGCCTGGAGATGGGCCACAGCCTGCTGATCGCCGCGGTCAGCGGGGTGATCACCGGGGTGTTCGGCGGCATCCTGCGCGACATCTTCTGCAACGACGTGCCGCTGATCTTCCGCCGCGAGCTGTACGCCAGCGTGTCCTTCGCCAGCGCCTGGTGCTACCTGATCTGCATCCAGCTGGAGCTGCCCAACGAGCAGGCCATGCTGATCACCCTGTTCGCCGGCTTCCTGTTCCGCCTGCTGGCGATCCGTTTCCACTGGGAAATGCCCAAGTTCGTCTACAAGGACGATCCCCAGCAGAACGGCTGAGCGCTCAGTCGGCCAGCTTCAGATGGCTGGTGTCGGGCGCCGGCGCGGCGGGGTCCGCCTTGGCCTGGCCCATGTCGCTGCCCACCGGCGCCAGGCTGAACTGGCTGAGATCGACCTGCGGCGCGCGCGGCTCGGCCTTGTCGTCCTGCAGGTCGGCGCCCACCGGGGCCAGGCCGAAGTCCGGCGCGTCCACCTCGGCGAAGGCCGCCATGTACTCGTCGCGCGGGGCCACCTTCAGCCGTCCCGGCTTAGCCGCGGCCGGCGCCGGAGGCGGAGCGGGCTCGACGGCGGGCGGCGGGGCCAGTTCGATCTCCTCCACCGCGGGGGCCATGTCCACCACCTCGACGCGCGCGCCGGCCCGTTCCAGAGCGGCGCGATACTTGTCGGCGGCGGCGGCGTCGAGGTTATTCTTCAGCACCAGGCGGCGGCCGGAAAACAGCAGGGCGATGCGTTGCGCATCGGCCTGGAACAGCTTGGCCAGGTTGGCCTTCACCGCTTCCGGATCGGCGCCTGGAAGCGTCTGACCGGAAAAGACGATTTCGTAACGGCTCATCCATCACACTCCTGTGTTCTCCCGTCTGCCGACGGGCGGCCCAGTATGGGACAACTTCTTTTAACGCAACAACAACTTGCGGCCAAGCAGCCGCTTGGTACACTGGGACGTCTTGGGGGATTGAAATGAATTATCAGGCGCAAACGATAAGAATTATCAGCCTAGTCTGGATTTTCGCGCTCCTCTCCGGTTGCAGCTGGATGACCGGTAGCTTCGAAAGCCCCGACGTGAAGCTGATGAAAGTGGACGTGGTGAAAGCCCGCCTGCTAGAGCAACAGTTCACACTGCACTTCCGTATCGACAACCCGAACGATTTCAGCCTGCCGGTGCGCGGCCTGGCCTACAAGGTCAAGCTGAACGACGTCGACCTGGCCGAAGGCGAATCCAGCGTCTGGTTCACCGTGCCCGCCAATGGCCGGCAGTTCTTCGAGGTGCCGGTGCAGACCAACCTCTGGCGGCACATGAAGTACATCGTCAAGCTGCTGGAAGACCCGGACAAGCCGATCCGCTACAGCCTCGAAGGCGACGTGAAGACCGGCCTGCTGTTCGGCCGCACCGTGCATATCGCGCGCAATGGCGAGATAATCCCCGGCGATTTCATCCCGGAGTGAGGCACCCATGAGCCAGGAACCCCATGTACATGGTCCCGACTGCAACCACGACCATGATCATGACCATCATCACCACGTGCACGGCCCGCACTGCAACCACAGCCACGAGCCGGTGCGTAATCCGCTGAAGGACGTTGGCCGCAACGATCCGTGCCCTTGCGGCAGCGGCGCCAAGTTCAAGAAGTGCCACGGCGCTTGAGGCGGGTGGGCTAGGTGAGAACGCCGTTTCTTCCGTGAGGGGAAACGGCGTTTTCGTTTCCGGCGGGCACAAAAGCCCCCTATAGGAGCAATCCGCTCCCACGAGGGAAATGCCATGCCTCCCCGGTGATCGTAGTGCCGACTGCGCCAAGGCGCTTTTCGTAGGATGGGTTGAGCCTCGGCGAAACCCATGCGGTCGTGGTGATGGGTATCGCTTCGCTCAACGCCATCCTACGAGGCCTTGTGTGCCGGTGGGGTAGGAGCAACTGTCTTGCGCCGAGGTGCTCTTCGTAGGATGGGTTGAGCTTGCGATACCCATGCTGCCGTGGTGATGGGTATCGCTTCGCTCAACCCATCCTACGGAGCTTTCCTGGGAACTGTAGGAGCGGGCCCTGCCCGCGAATCGCGCGCAGGGCGCGCTCCTACATGGGAATGGCGCGGGTGGGGCAGCGTAGGAGCGGACTCCGTCCGCGATTGGACTCGCCGGCCACGCCGGACGCCCCGGCGGCACGAACACCCATCGCGAGCATCCCCGCGCCCACCCTCCCGAACCACCCACACCCCGCGAATTCCCTGCCCCCGCGGCTTGCGCGAAGGTGCGCGGCTCTCTAACGTAGCGGCTTTCCGCAAGCCCCTGTGCAGGAGCACACTTCCATGGCCTCGCGAGCCTTCCGCCCGCTTCCCCGACTCGGCCTCGCCGCCACCCTCAGCGCCGCCGTCAGCCTGACTGGCTGTCAGACCTGGCTGAACGACCGCTACGCCGACAGCCTGCCGCCCACCTCCGGCGTGCAACCGATCAAGGGCCTGGCCGAAAGCGTGTCGGTGCGCCGCAATGCCCTGGGCATGCCGCTGATCGAGACCAGCACCTTCCACGACGCGCTCTTCGCCATGGGCTACGTGCATGCCAGCGACCGCATCGGCCAGATGGTCGGCCTGCGCCTGATGGCCCAGGGGCGGCTGTCGGAGATGGTCGGGCCGGGAGCCCTGGAGATCGACCGCTTCATGCGCACGGTCAACCTCAGGCAGGCCGCCAATGCCCTCTACACCGGCTCCTCGCCGCGCCTGAAGCGCTTCTTCGAAACCTACGCGCGCGGCGTCAACGCCTACCTGTTCCGCTACCGCGACAAGTTGCCGATGGACATCGCCGAGTCCGGCTACCGCCCGGAATACTGGAAACCCGAGGATTCGGCGCTGGTCTTCGCCCTGCTCAACTTCGGCCTGGCGGTGAACCTGCAGGAGGAACTGGACTCGCTGGTGCTCGCGCAGAAGGTCGGCGCCGGGAAGCTCGCCTGGCTCACGCCCATCTACCCCGACGAGGAACTGCCTTTCGCCGAGGCCGACAAGCTCAAGGGCCTGAACCTCGCCGGGCAGATTCCCGGCCTGGCCGAGGTCGGTGGCGCCGCCGAGGCCGTGGCCGGGCTGCAGATGCTCGGTGTGGCCGCCTCCAACAACTGGGCCATCGCCCCACAACGCAGCCGCAGCGGCAAGAGCCTGCTGGCCAACGACACCCACCTGCCGCTGTCGATGCCGTCGATCTGGAACTTCATGCAGATCCGCTCGCCGAAGTACAGCGCCGCGGGCGTCACCATCGCCGGCGTGCCCGGCGTGGTGGCCGGCTTCAACGGCAAGCTGGCCTGGGGCATGACCATGGTCATGGGCGACAACCAGGACGTCTTCCTCGAACAGGTACGGCGCCAGGGCGGCAAGCTCTACTACCTGGCCGACGGCCAGTGGAAGCCGGCCAGCGAGCGCGTCGAGACCTTCTTCATCAAGGGCCAGCGCCCGGTGCGCGAGACCATCTACGAGACGCGCCACGGCCCACTGCTCAACAGCGCCCTGCTGGGTGCGAAGAAGAACGACCTGCAGCCACTACCGCTGTCCAGCGGCTACGGCCTGGCCTACCAGAGCATCCAGGCGGTGTCGGACAAGAGCCTGGACGCCTTCTTCGACCTGTCCCGGGCCAAGAGCGTCGAGCAGGCCTTCGACGCCACCCGCGAAGTCCGCGCCATGCCGCTGAACATCGTATTCGCCGACGAGAAGCACATCGGCTGGCAGGTCACCGGGCGCTTCCCCAACCGCAAGGACGGCCGCGGCCTGCTGCCCTCCCCCGGCTGGGACGGGCGCTACGACTGGGACGGCTATGCCGACCCGATCCTCCACCCCTCCGACCAGGACCCGCAGCAGGGCTGGCTGGGCACCGCCAACAACCGCACGGTGCAGCCCGGCTATGGCGCGCAGTTGTCCAGCTCCTGGTACTACCCCGAACGCGCCGAGCGCATCGCCCAGTTGGCCAACGCCAGCAACCGCCACGACGCGCGCAGCATGATCGCCATGCAGTACGACCAGACCACGCCCTTCGCCGCCAAGCTGCAGGGCATGCTCGACGCGCCCGGCATGGCCGCGCCGCTGAAGCAGGCGATCCAGGCGCTGCCCGAGGGCCAGCGCGAGCGCGCCCGCGAGGCCCTGGACCGGCTGATGGCCTTCGACGGCAAGCTCTCCGCCAGCTCCGCCGACGCCGCCCTCTACGAGGCCTTCCTGCAGGAAAGCGCGAAGCAGATCTTCCTCGACGAACTCGGCCCGGAAGACAGCCCGGCCTGGAAGGCCTTCGTGCAGAACGCCGACCTCTCCTACTCGGCCCAGGCCGACCACCTGCTGGGCCGCGACGACAGCCCCTTCTGGGACGACGTGAAAACGCCGCAGAAGGAAGACAAGCCAGCCATCCTCGCGCGCAGCCTGGCCGCCGCCACCGCCTTCTGCGAGCAGAAGCTGGGCAGCGACCGTCATGCCTGGCAGTGGGGCAAGCTGCACACCTACAACTGGGTCAGCGACAGCACCAAGATGGCGCCCTACCTGGACGCCGGACAGCGCGCCGGCCTGGGCGCCATCAAGGGCTACCTGGACCGCGGCCCCTACCCGGCCGGCGGCGACCACAGCACGCTGAACGTTTCCGCCTACAACTGGGGCCAGAACTTCGACACCTGGCTGATCCCGGCCATGCGCATCGTCGTCGACTTCGGCCAGAGCGAGCCCATGCTCGGGCTCAACAGCAGCGGCCAGTCCGGCAACCCGGCCAGCCCGCACTACGCCGACGGCATCGACGCCTGGCTGAAGGGCGACTACATGAGCTTCCCGTTCCAGAGCCAGAACCTCGACCGCGTCTACGGCAGCAAGCGCCTGACCCTCGTCCCGCAGAAATGAGCGCGCGGCGCGGAACTTCCGCCGCGCCGGCGGGTCGGATCTGTCGACTTACTCCATGATCATCTTCAAGGCACCCTCGGGTGCCTTTTTTTGCTGCCCACGCCACAACCGGCGCACCAGGCTGTTACCGAAAACCCCGCCTCCTCGCCCCGTCATGGGGCATCCCTTCCCCGACCGGCTGCTATACCTGTCGTAGGAACGCGCCTGTCGTCCGTCTCCTACCGCCGAGGCCCGTGGTTGCGCCTCTGGTTCGAAACTTGCTGTCACATTGATGTTATGCCTTTGGTTCCACTGCTTGAATCAACCACCAAGGATTCCAACCGATGAAAAAAGCATGGCTGACCCTCTCCGCCCTGGTGCTGCTGGCTGGCGCCGGAGCTTTGCAGGCCAAGGAATGGAAAGAAATCCGCTTCGCCACCGACCCGTCCTACGCGCCCTTCGAATCCAAGGCGCCTGACGGCAGCCTGGTCGGCTTCGACATCGATCTGGGCAACGCCATCTGCGAGCACCTGAAGGTCAAGTGCGTGTGGATGGCCAACGACTTCGACGGCATGATCCCGGGCCTGAAGGCTCGCAAGTTCGATGGCGTGATCTCCTCGATGACCGTCACCGAGGCGCGCCAGAAGGAAATCGACTTCAGCGACAAGCTGTTCACCAGCCCCACCGCGATGATCAGCAAGAAGGGTTCGGGCCTGGAGGCCACCGCCGCATCGCTCAAGGGCAAGACCGTCGGCGTCGAGCAGGGCACCATCCAGGAAACCTTCGCCAAGGCCAAGCTGGAGCCGGCCGGGGTCAACGTGAAGAGCTACCAGAACCAGGACCAGGTCTACGCCGACCTGGTGTCCGGGCGCCTGGACGTATCGCTGCAGGACATGTTGCAGGCCGAGCAGGGCTTCCTCACCACCGACCAGGGCAAGGGCTTCGAGATCAGCAAGCCGGTGCATGATCCGCTGATGCCGGCCGACATCGCCATCGGCATCAAGAAGGGCAACAACGAACTGCGCGAGATGATCAACAAGGGCATCAAGGCGATCCACGCCGACGGCACCTACGACAAGCTGCAGAAGAAATACTTCGGCGACATCGACATCTACAACGACTGACCCGCGCCCACCGTACCCGGCTGCCGTCAAGACGGCCGGGTGCGGTCTATTCTGCTGACAAGGCACAAGGAGTTTCCTGCGCATGCTCCAGGACTTCTTCCGTACCCTGGCCGAGACCATGAGCCTCAAGGGTTACGGCTCCATCCTCCTCGACGGCACCTGGATGACCGTCAAGCTGTCGATCTGCTCGCTGCTGCTGTCGGTGACCCTCGGCCTGCTGGGCGCCAGCGCCAAGCTGTCCGGCTCCAGGCTGCTGCGCTTCCCCGCCACCTGCTACACCACGCTGATCCGCGGGGTGCCCGACCTGGTGCTGATGCTGCTGATCTTCTACAGCCTGCAGACCTGGCTGGCGGACCTGACCGACTACATGGACTGGGACTACATCGAGATCGACCCCTTCAGCGCCGGCATCATCACCCTCGGCTTCATCTACGGCGCCTACTTCACCGAGACCTTCCGCGGCGCCATCCTCGCCGTGCCGCGCGGCCAGTTGGAGGCGGCCAGCGCCTACGGCCTGACGCGCCTGCAGCGCTTCCGCTTCGTGCTCTTCCCGCAGATGATGCGCTTCGCCCTGCCGGGGGTGGGCAACAACTGGATGGTGCTGATCAAATCCACCGCGCTGGTCTCCATCATCGGCCTCTCCGACGTGGTGCGCGCCGCCCAGGATGCCGGCAAGAGCAGCTACCGCCTGCTGTTCTTCCTGCTGGTGGCGGCGGCCATCTACCTGCTCTTCACCACCGTCTCCAACATCGTGCTCAACGCCCTTGAGCGCCGCTACGCCATCGGCGTGCGCGAGGCCCTGCGATGATCGAGTTGCTGCAGCAGTACGGCAAGGCCTTCCTCTGGAACGACGGCTACCACATCACCGGCCTGGCCATGACGCTCTGGCTGCTGACGGTGTCCATCGCCTTCGGCTTCACCTTCGCCATTCCCCTGTCCATCGCCCGCGTCTCGCGCAACCCGCTGCTGCGCTGGCCGGTGCAGTTCTACACCTACGTGTTCCGCGGCACGCCGCTCTACATCCAGTTGCTGGTCTGCTACACCGGCATCTACAGCGTGGCGGCGGTGCGCGAGCAGCCGATCCTCGACGCCTTCTTCCGCAACGGCCTGAACTGCACGCTGCTGGCCTTCGCCCTGAACACCTGCGCCTACACCACCGAGATATTCGCCGGGGCCATCCGCAACATCGCCCACGGCGAGGTGGAAGCGGCCCGCGCCTACGGCCTGAGCGGCTGGCGCCTGTACCGCTACGTGATCATGCCCTCGGCGCTGCGCCGCGCGCTGCCCTACTACAGCAACGAGGTGATCCTCATGCTGCACTCCACTACCGTGGCCTTCACCGCCACGGTGCCGGACATCATGAAGATCGCCCGCGACGCCAACGCCGCCACCTTCCTCTCCTTCCAGTCCTTCGGCATAGCCGCGGCGCTGTACCTGGTGACCTCCTTCACCCTGGTCGGCCTGTTCCGCCTCGCCGAACGCCGCTGGCTGGCCTTCCTCGGCCCCAGCCATGGCTGAACCCATCCCGGCCGCGCGGCGGTCGTAACCTGAGGACTCCATGACCACACTGAAGATCGAAGGCCTGTACAAGCGCTACGGCGACAACGAGGTGCTCAAGGGCGTGTCCCTGGAGACCCGCACCGGCGACGTGGTGAGCATGATCGGCGCCAGCGGCTCGGGAAAGAGCACCTTCCTGCGCTGCATCAACTTCCTCGAACAGCCCGACGAAGGCCGCATGAGCCTGGATGGCGAGGAAATCCGCATGGTCGCCAGCCCCGGCGGCATGCGCGTGGCCGACGCGGCGCAGTTGCAGCGCATCCGCACGCGCCTGGCCATGGTGTTCCAGCACTTCAACCTGTGGAGCCACATGACGGTGCTGGAGAACGTCACCCTGGCCCCGCGCCGCGTCCTGGGCGTGGAGCGCAAGGAAGCCGAGGAACGCGCGCGCAGCTACCTGGCCAAGGTCGGCCTGCCGACCCAGGTGGAGGACAAGTACCCGGCCTTCCTCTCCGGCGGCCAGCAGCAGCGCGTGGCCATCGCCCGCGCCCTGGCCATGGAGCCGGAGATCATGCTGTTCGACGAACCCACCTCGGCGCTGGACCCGGAACTGGTGGGCGAGGTGCTCAAGGTGATCAAGGCCCTGGCCGAGGAAGGCCGCACCATGATCCTGGTGACCCACGAAATGGCCTTCGCCCGCGAGGTCTCCAGCCAGGTGCTGTTCCTCCACCAAGGCCGCGTCGAGGAACAGGGGCCGCCGCAGGAGGTGCTGGGCCAGCCGAAGAGCGAGCGGTTGCGGCAGTTTCTCAGTGGGAATCTGAAGTAGGGGTGGTGCCAGGCTCGGCGCTGGCGTGCCATCGGAATCCGTTCCCCTCACCCCAGCCCTCTCCCGGAGGGAGAGGGGGCTTGTCCCGAGCAGGTTGAAGGTCAGGAGTCAGCCGGCAACTTGTAGGCTTGCAGGGAGCGATGTAGCCCCGCTTCACACCGAACGGTCCCCTCTCCCGCTTGCGGGGGAGGGTTAGGGAGGGGGAGCGGCGTCGAGCCCGGCTCCGTCGTGTCGTCGAAGTCCGTCCCCTCTCCCCAGCCCTCTCCCTGAGGGGAGAGGGGGCTTGTCCTGAGCAGGTTGAAGGTCAGGAGTCAGCCGGCAACGCCATAGTCTCGCAGCGATGTAGCCCCGCTTCACACCGAACGGTCCCCTCTCCCGCTTGCGGGGGAGGGTTAGGGAGGGGGAACGGGGCCAAGCCCAGCGCCGGCGTATCGTCGAAGTCCGTCCCCTCTCCCCAGCCCTCTCCCTGAAGGGAGAGGGAGCTTGTCCTGAGCAGGCTGAAGGTCAAGAGTCAGCCGGCAACAAAAAACCGGGCCAGAGCCTAATGCCAGTCAGTTAAGGCTGACACATTGACCTTTAGTCTGCAGGCCGCAAAATCCGATGCTTGGAAACGAGCATCGGATTTTTTATGCGCCTGTCACAAGCCCTGTCCCTCACTCACGAAATGGCATCGCGGCCTCATGCGCTGGAGGGGCTGGGAGCTTTGCTCGATCCAGACATCGTGAAACAGGCTTTCGAGACTGCAGGTGTCTCGACCATTCGCAAGCGTCGTCTTCCGCTTGAAAGCCTGGTGTGGTGCATCATCGGCATGGCGTTGTTCCGCCGGATGTCGGCTTGGGATGTCGTGAACCACATGGACATCATGCTACCGGGCAAGCGGCCGCTGGTGGCGCCCAGCGCTGTTGTGCAAGGGCGGCAGCGGCTGGGTAGCGAAGCTGTACGCGAAGTCTTTACGCTGACCCAGCAGCGATGGCACGAAGAAACCAAACATCCGCAGTGGTTGGGATTGACGCTGCTTGGCGTGGACGGCGTTGTCTGGAATACGCCTGATACCGCAGAAAATCGTGCGTGCTACGGCAGCGCGACCAACCAGCATGGTGACGGCAGCTTTCCTCAAGTTCGGATGGTCTGTCAGATGGAGCTGACCAGCCATCTACTGATAAGCAGCACTTTCGAGGGCTATCACAGTAGCGAAATGAAGCTGGCAGAACAGCTGATCGCCACCACGCCGAATCATTCGTTGACCCTGTTCGACAAAGGTTTCTACTCGTTGGGCTTGCTGCATCACTGGCAATCGCACGGCGAGCATCGACACTGGCTGATCCCTTTGAAAAAGGGCACTCAGTATGAGGTAGAGCACAAGCTTGGGCGCAATGATGCCCAGGTCGTTCTGCGTACATCGCCTCAGGCTCGCAAACAATGGCCAGACTTGCCGTTGGAAATTCGAGCGAGGTTGCTGAGCAAAACGATCAAAGGAAAGGTGGTGAGCGTCTTGACCTCAATGACCGATCCGCTGCGTTTCCCTGGCGATGAGATCGTCGATCTTTACAGTCAGCGCTGGGAAATCGAACTGGGCTATCGGGAGATCAAGCAAGGACTTTTGGGCGGCGAATACACCCTGAGAAGCAAGACTCCGGAGATGATTGCGCAAGAACTGTGGGGCGTGCTGCTGGGCTACAACCTGTTACGTTATCAGATGGTACAGATGTCGAGGCAGTGCCCGGGGGTATACCCATGCGAAATGAGTTTTACCGCCTGCAGTTGGGCAATCCTGGGCTTGCTGCATGGCACGTCGCTGAACCATCCCGGTAACTTGCCAGGATTTCTGGCAGATTTGCAGGCCTCAGCGGCGCAGTATGTCCTACCTCATCGGCGACCTGATCGCTGGTTCCCGAGAACGGTGAAGCAGCGACCAGCAAAATATTCGACACGAAAATGAAAATGCCAGTCAGCTTAACTGACTGGCATTAGGGCCAGAGCCCGGTTTCTCGCATCGCCTCAAGCCTCAAGCCTTGGGCAATGTCACCCCAGTCTGCCCCTGGTACTTGCCCCCACGATCCTTGTACGACACTTCGCAAGCCTCGTCCGACTGCAGGAACAGCATCTGCGCCACGCCCTCGTGGGCGTAGATCTTCGCCGGCAGGTTGGTGGTGTTGGAGAACTCCAGGGTCACGTGGCCTTCCCACTCCGGCTCCAGCGGGGTGACGTTGACGATGATGCCGCAGCGCGCGTAGGTGCTCTTGCCCAGGCAGATGGTCAGCACGTCGCGGGGGATGCGGAAGTACTCCACGGTGCGCGCCAGGGCGAAGGAGTTCGGCGGGATGATGCAGACGTCGCTGTTGATGTCGACGAAGCTCTTCTCGTCGAAGTTCTTCGGGTCCACCACCGCCGAGTGGATGTTGGTGAACACCTTGAACTCGGCCGCGCAGCGCACATCGTAGCCGTAGCTGGAGACGCCGTAGGAGATCACCCGGCTGTCGTCGGCGCCGCGCACCTGGCGCTCGACGAAGGGCTCGATCATCCCGTGCTCCAGGGCCATGCGGCGAATCCACTTGTCCGATTTGATGCTCATGGCGGGCGTCCCGTAGCTGCTGAAAAAGAAACGCGAATCTTACCGGCAGCGCCCGTCGGCAGCAAAGGCTGCATGACCAACGTCGAGAACACGTTGCGCACAGGGCCGCCGAAGACCTTCCAGCAATGCACGAATGCAGGCCACGAGAGTAGCGGGCCAACGCGTATTTCAGATATTGCCGAGATACTTCCGAATTTTTAAGAAAAATCTCACAAGACTCAAAAGAAACCTCACCTGCACCTTGAACCGGACGTGAAAGATACTTTGTCCCCTGCCCCGCCATAAGTTGCCTACAGCGGAAATCACAATAAACGCCCCGCAGGGAACTCCCATGAATCCAAAGATTCCCCTCCTGCTGTTTCCCTTGTTGCTGATTGCGTGCACGACAAACGACCCGAAACCGGTTTGCGATGAACAAGGCTGTGGAGCACAACAGCCCCCAGCGTCATCCTCAGTTGCCGGCAATGACTCCACGGATATCGACGCGGACCGAGCCTCGAGCGCGCTCCTGTCCCTCGCCGCCACCGACCCGCGCGCGGCCTACGACCTGGGGCTGCGCTATTTCCGCGGCGATGGCGTGGCCCAGGACAGCTACCAGGCGCTGCAGTGGATGCGCAGCGCCGCGGAGCGCGGGGACCTGGAGGCGCAGAAGGCCCTCGGCGGCCTCTACCTGGGCGGCCTCGAGGAAATGGGCGCCGACCCGCAGGAAGCCGAGAAATGGCTGGCGATGGCCGCGGGCCGAGGCGACCAGGAGTCGATGCAACTCCTGGCCCAGGCCCGCGCCGCCAAAAGTTCCGAAGCCGCCTATTTCAAGTGGAAGACCGATTGGCGGGAAATGACCCTGCGCTATTGGTACTCGGCCTATCCCTATCGCAGTTATTGGCGGGATGACGACTGGCACTGGCGCTAGCTGGAAGTCACAAGTCGAAAGTTTCCGCAACGGCAACTGGCAGAAGAACAAACACCCCCCAACACCAAACGGCAAAACAACATGAAATCAAAATCGAAGAGCATTGTTAAATACATGCTGGGCGCGGCCATTGCCGGCACATTGAATGGATGCGCGGCACTGGGCGGGGGGTTGCTCTCGCCGGGGGGACAGCATGCCGGGGTTTCCGGCGCGGCGGCCGGCGGCAACAGCAACGGCGCGCAGCAATCGCTGCAGCGCTGCGACAGGCCACTGGGCACCATCGCCGTGGACGACGGGCGCGAGGCCGACTGGTACGGCCCCTTCGGCAGCGCCACGCAGATGACCTCCATCGAACCCCTGCTGCGCCTGGCGGTACAGCAATCGAACTGCTTCGTCATCACCTCGATCGGCAACCAGCGATCCGACGCCCGCCTCTCGCGCATCACCGAGATACAGCGGCTATCCGGCGAATACCGCGCCGGTTCGAAACAGCACAAGGGCCAGCGGGTCGCCGCCGACTATTACCTGGAACCGCAGATCATCATCAACGACTCCGCCATTGGCGGCCTGGCCGGAACCCTCGGCGGGCTGATCGGCAACGCCGCCATCGGCCAACTCGCCGGCGCGCTGCAAACCAAGGCCTCGGTGGTCACGCTCTCGCTGTTCGACATTCGCTCCTCGGTGCAGATCGCCGCAGCCGAAGGCAACTCGACCGCGACCAACTACGGAGCCGCGCTGGCCGGCTTCGGCGGTGGCGTCGGCGGGGGGCTGGGCGGCTTTTCCCGCACGCCCGAAGGCAAGGCCACGGTGGTCGCCTTCATCGATGCCTGGAACAAGATGGTCGTGTCCCTGCAGGACTACAAGGCCCAGAGCGTCGAGGGCGGACTCGGCCGTGGCGGCAAGCTGAAGGTCAACTGAGGCCACCGCGGCCATGGCGTCCGGCAAATGACGAGCGCGGCCGCCAGGCCGCGCCCTTGATCAGTCCTCGCTGATGGAGATGCTCGGCATCGCCGGCGCGTCCTTCTCGCTCAGGGCGATGCGCGCGCCCACGCAGCGGGCCATTTCCTGGTAGATCATCGCCAGTTGGCTTTCCGGGTCGGCGATCACCGTCGGCTTGCCGCCGTCGGCCTGCATGCGGATGGCCATGGACAGCGGCAGCGAAGCCAGCAGTTCCACGCCGTACTGCGCCGCCAGCTTCTCGCCGCCGCCCTCGCCGAACAGGTGCTCGGCGTGGCCGCAGTTGGAGCAGATGTGCACCGCCATGTTCTCCACCACGCCCAGCACCGGGATGTTGACCTTGCGGAACATCTCCACGCCCTTCTTCGCATCGAGCAGGGCCAGGTCCTGCGGGGTGGTGACGATCACCGCGCCGGCCACCGGGACCTTCTGCGCCAGGGTCAGCTGGATGTCGCCGGTACCCGGCGGCATGTCTATCACCAGGTAGTCCAGGTCGTTCCAGGCGGTCTGGGTGATCAGTTGCAGCAGCGCGCCGGAAACCATCGGCCCGCGCCACACCACCGGGGTGTTGTCGTCGGTGAGGAAGGCCATGGACATGACTTCCACACCATGAGCCTCCAGCGGCACGAACCACTTCTGCTCGCGCACCTTCGGCCGGGTGCCCTCGGGAATGCCGAACATGATGCCCTGGCTGGGGCCGTAGATGTCGGCGTCGAGGATGCCCACCTTGGCCCCTTCGCGGGCCAGCGCCAGGGCCAGGTTGGCGGCGGTGGTGGACTTGCCCACGCCGCCCTTGCCGGAGGCCACGGCGATGATGTTCTTCACGTTGCTCATGCCCGGCACCTGGGCCTGGGCCTTGTGCGCGGCGATCTTCACGTCCACCTTCACCTGGGCCGAGTCCACGCCGTCGAGGGCTTCCAGGGCCATCTGCACGGTCTGCGCCAGGCCATTCCTGAACAGGCCGCAGGCGTAGCCCAGCTCCAGGCCCAGGGCGATGCGCCCGCCCTGGATGTCGAGGTCGCGCAGGTAGCCGGCGTCGAGCAGGTTCTGGCCGGTATGCGGGTCGGTGATCTGGCGGAGGACGGCCTCCACCGTGGCGCGGGTGACGACGCTCATGGGTTCTCCCGAAAAAAGGCTGAGCACGGTAGGCGGGAATATTAACAGCAGCGGCAGGCTATAGGTTGCAGGCTTCGGGCTTCGGGCTTCGGGCTTCAGGCTTCAGGCTTCAGGCTTCAGGCTTCAAGCTTCAGGCTTCAGGCTTCAGACTTCAGGCACCGATCGCTCTTCGCTCCTACCTGTAGCCTATAGCCTGCTGCCTGCAGCCTGTTATAGTTACCGACTTCCCTCGTTTTGCCCCAATGGCCTGAGCATCATGTCCGAAAACCGCCAGATCCTCGTCACCAGCGCCCTGCCCTACGCCAACGGCTCCATTCACCTGGGCCACATGCTGGAATACATCCAGACCGACATCTGGGTGCGTTTCCAGAAGATGCGTGGCAACCAGGCGGTGTACGTCTGCGCGGACGATGCCCACGGCTCGGCCATCATGCTGCGCGCCGAGCGCGAAGGCATCACCTCGGAACAGCTGATCGACGCCGTGCGCGCCGAGCACATGACCGACTTCGCCGACTTCCTGGTGGACTTCGACAACTACTACTCGACCCATTCGCAAGAGAACCGCGAGCTGTCCTCGGCCATCTACCTGAAGCTGCGCGACGCCGGGCACATCGCCACGCGCCCGGTGACCCAGTACTTCGACCCGGAAAAGCAGATGTTCCTGGCCGACCGCTTCATCAAGGGCACCTGCCCGAAGTGCGGCACCGCCGACCAGTACGGCGACAACTGCGAAGCCTGCGGCGCCACCTACTCGCCCACCGAGCTGAAGGACCCGAAGTCGGCCATCTCCGGCGCCACCCCGGTGCTCAAGGAGTCGCTGCACTACTTCTTCAAGCTCCCGGACTTCGACGCCATGCTCAAGCAGTGGACGCGCAGCGGCGCGCTGCAGGAGTCGGTGGCCAACAAGATCGC
Organism: Pseudomonas citronellolis; assembly: GCF_001586155.1. Classification (NCBI taxonomy): domain Bacteria; kingdom Pseudomonadati; phylum Pseudomonadota; class Gammaproteobacteria; order Pseudomonadales; family Pseudomonadaceae; genus Pseudomonas; species Pseudomonas citronellolis. Next base: position 1,542,574 of record NZ_CP014158.1, on the reverse strand, counting down.
CGAATGGCTGGACGCCGGCCTGCAGGAATGGGACATCTCCCGTGACGCGCCCTACTTCGGCTTCGAGATCCCCGAGGCCCCGGGCAAGTACTTCTACGTCTGGCTGGACGCGCCCATCGGCTACATGGCCAGCTTCAAGAACCTCTGCGCGCGCCGCCCGGAGCTGGACTTCGACACCTTCTGGAACAAGGATTCCAAGGCCGAGCTGTACCACTTCATCGGCAAGGACATCGTCAACTTCCACGCGCTGTTCTGGCCGGCCATGCTCGAAGGCGCCGGCTACCGCAAGCCCACCGCGCTGAACGTGCACGGCTACCTGACCGTCAACGGCCAGAAGATGTCCAAGTCCCGCGGCACCTTCGTCAAGGCGCGCACCTACCTGGACCACCTGGACCCGGAATACCTGCGCTACTACTACGCCTCCAAGCTCGGCCGCGGCGTCGACGACCTCGACCTGAACCTCGAGGACTTCGTGCAGAAGGTCAACTCCGACCTGGTCGGCAAGGTGGTCAACATCGCCAGCCGTTGCGCCGGCTTCATCCACAAGGGCAACGCCGGCGTGCTGGTGGACGCCGACCCGGCGCCGGAACTGGTCGCAGCCTTCAAGGCCGCCGCGCCGAGCATCGCCGCCGCCTACGAAGCCCGCGACTTCGGCCGCGCCATGCGCGAAATCATGGCCCTGGCCGACCAGGCCAACGCCTGGATCGCCGACAAGGCGCCCTGGGCGCTGAACAAGCAGGAAGGCAAGCAGGCCGAGATCCAGGCCATCTGCGCCCTGGGCGTGAACCTGTTCCGCCAGTTGGTGATCTTCCTCAAGCCGGTGCTGCCGAAGCTGGCCGAGGCCGCCGAAGCCTTCCTCAACGTCGCCCCGCTGAAGTGGAGCGACCACGAGCAACTGCTGGCCAACCACCAGTTGAACCCGTTCAACCCGCTGATGACCCGTATCGAGCCCGCGAAAATCGAAGCCATGATCGAAGCCTCCAAGGAAGACCTCGCCGCCGCCAACAAACCCGCTGGCAACGGCGAACTGGTGAAGGACCCGCTGGCCGCGGAAATCAACTTCGACGCCTTCGCCGCCGTCGACCTGCGCATCGCGCTGATCGAGAAGTGCGAGTTCGTCGAGGGCGCCGACAAGCTGCTGCGCCTGTCCCTGGACATCGGCGACGAGAAGCGCAACGTGTTCTCCGGCATCAAGAGCGCCTACCCGGACCCGAGCAAGCTCGAAGGCCGCCTGACCCTGTACGTGGCCAACCTGGCCCCGCGCAAGATGAAGTTCGGCGTCTCCGAAGGCATGGTCCTGGCCGCCGGCCCCGGCGGCGAGGAAATCTACCTGCTCAGCCCGGACAGCGGCGCCAAGCCGGGCCAGCGCGTGAAGTAAGCGGCACGCGCCGAACGCGACGCCGGCCCCGGGGCCGGCGTCGTCGTTTCTGCCTTGCCCGGGCAAGACCATGCGCATAACCTATGCGCATCCGCCTCGGAGGTTCCCATGCACACGACCTACGATCCCCAAGCCCCGAAGAAAGCCACCAACCTCAGCCTGAACAGCGACCTGCTCAAGCAGGCCCGCGAGCTGGACGTGAACCTCTCGGCGGTGCTGGAGGAAGCGCTGGCCGACGTAGTGCGCGAACGCCTGCGGCAACGCTGGCTGGAACAGAACCGCCAGGCCATCGACGCCTACAATCAGCATGTGGACGGCGCCGGCGTGTTCGCCGACGACCTGCGGAGCTTCTGATGCCGCAGTTCGACCTGTACCGCAACCCCAGCCCGCGCAGCCGCGAGGACATCCCGCTGCTGCTGGATGTGCAGAGCGACCTGCTCGCCTCGCTGAACACCCGCGTGGTGATCCCGCTCAGCCGCGGCAAGGGCCTGGCCGGCATCGAGCGGCTGATGCCCGAGGTGACGGTGGGGGGCGAAACGCTGCTGCTGCTCACCCCGCAGATGGCCGGCATCGCCCGCCGCGAGCTGGGCGAGCCGGTGGGCAGCCTGGCGCACCTGCGGTTGGACATCATCGCCGCCATCGACCTGCTGATCACGGGAATCTGAGCATGCCCAAGCTCCGCCACCGCCCGGCCCGAGGCGCCCGGCCATGACCGAACTCGCCCTGATCCTGGTCAGCGCCATCCTGGTCAACAACTTCGTGCTGGTGCAGTTCCTCGGCCTGTGCCCGTTCATGGGCGTGTCGCGCAAGATCGAGACGGCCATCGGCCTGGCCCTGGCCACCACCTTCGTGCTGACCCTGGCCTCGATCTGCAGCTACATCCTGCAGCGCTACGTGCTGCGGCCGCTGGACCTGGAGTACCTGCGCACCATCGGCTTCATCCTGGTGATCGCCGTGGTGGTGCAGTTCACCGAGCTGCTGGTGAAGAAGAGCAGCCCGCTGCTGTACCGCGTGCTGGGCATCTTCCTGCCGCTGATCACCACCAACTGCATCGTCCTCGGCGTGGCCCTGCTCAACGCCAACAAGCCCGAGTACGGTTTCCTGCAGTCCAGCGTGCAGGGCTTCGGCGCCGGGCTGGGCTTCTCCCTGGTGCTGGTGCTGTTCGCCGCCCTGCGCGAGCGCATCGCCATCGCCGACGTGCCCAAGCCGTTCCAGGGCGCGGCCATCGGCATGATCACCGCCGGGCTGATGTCCCTGGCGTTCATGGGCTTCACCGGGCTGATCAAGCTATGACTGCCGTGCTGCTCGCGGTCGGTGTGCTGCTGGCCCTGTGCCTGGCCAGCGGCGCCCTGCTCGGCTACGCGGCGGTGCGCTACCGCGTCGCGGGCGAGCCGGTGGCCGAACAGGTTAACGACCTGCTGCCGCAGACCCAGTGCGGGCAATGCGGCTATGCCGGCTGCAAGCCCTACGCCGAAGCCATCGCCCAGGGCGATGCGATCAACAAGTGCCCGCCCGGCGGCAGCACCACCATCGCCGCCCTCGCCGACCTGCTCGACGTCGAGGCGCCGCCCCTGGACGCGCCGGAGGAAACCCCGCCGCGCGTGGCCTTCATCCGCGAGGCCGAGTGCATCGGCTGCACCAAGTGCATCCAGGCCTGCCCGGTGGACGCCATCGTCGGCGCCGCGCGGCAGATGCACACGGTGATCGCCGCCGAATGCACCGGCTGCGACCTGTGCGTCGAGCCCTGCCCGGTGGACTGCATCGACATGCTCGACCTGGAAGTCGGCGTGCGCGACTGGAAATGGCCGCTGCCCGATGCCCGGCTGATCGCCAGCGACCGGGAGCAGGCCGCATGAACGCCAAGGCCTGGGACTTCCCCGGCGGCCTGTATCTGCCGCCCAACAAGGCGCAATCCACCGCCGGCCCCATCGTCCGGGCGCCGCTGCCCAGCCGGCTGATCCTGCCGCTGCAGCAACACACCGGCGCGCCGGCCCTGCTCTGCGTGGACGTCGGCGAGCGCGTGCTCAAGGGCCAGATGATCGCCAGCCCCGGCAGCGCCATCAGCGCCGCCGTGCATGCGCCGACCTCCGGCACGGTGGTGGCGATCGGCGAGCAGCCTTATCCACATCCCTCCGGCCTGCTGGCCGAAGCCATCGTCATCGACGCCGACGGACTGGACGAATGGGCGCCCTTGCAGCTCTGCCCCGACTACCGCCAGGAAAGCCCCGCCGCCCTGCTGGAGCGCATCCGCCAGGCCGGCATCGCCGGGCTCGGCGGCGCCGGCTTCCCCACCGCCGCCAAGCTGGCCGCCCGCGCCGCCGAAGACCTGCACACCCTGGTGATCAACGGCGCCGAGTGCGAGCCCTACATCAGCGCCGACGACATGCTGATGCGCGAACGCGCGGCCGAACTGGTGGAAGGCATCGAGATTCTCATCCACCTGCTGCAACCGCAGCAGGTGCTGCTCGGCATCGAGGACGACAAGCCCCAGGCCATCGAGGCCCTGCGCCAGGCCATCGGCGAGCGCGCCATCGAACTGCGGGTGGTCCCCACCAAGTACCCCTCCGGCGGCGAACGCCAACTGATCCAGCTGCTCAGCGGCCGCGAGGTGCCCAGCGGCGGTCTGCCGGCGGACATCGGCATGGTCTGCGTCAACGTCGGCACCGCCGTGGCGCTGCGCGACGCGCTGATCCTCGGGCGCCCGCTGATCTCGCGCATCACCACCCTGACCGGCGCCGCCCTCGCGCGGCCGATGAACGTCGAGGCACTGCTCGGCACGCCGGTGGGCGAACTGCTGGAATTCGCCGGGCTGGACCGCGGCCGGCTCGGCCGCCTGGTCATGGGCGGCCCGCTGATGGGCATCACCCTCGGCGACCTGCAGGCCCCGCTGATCAAAACCGCCAACTGTCTGCTGGCCGCGACCGCCGAGGAACTGCCGGCGCCGCCGCCGGCGCTGCCGTGCATCCGCTGCGGCGACTGCGCCCAGGCCTGCCCGGCCAGCCTGCTGCCGCAGCAGCTGTACTTCTTCGCCCAGGGCGACGACCACGAGCAGTTGCAGGCCTACAACCTGTTCGACTGCATCGAGTGCGGCGCCTGCGCCTACGTCTGCCCCTCCAGCATCCCGCTGGTGCAGTACTACCGCGCGGCCAAGGCGGACATCCGCGAACTGCAGCTGAAACAGCAGAAGGCCGAACACTCGCGCCTGCGCTTCGAGCACCGCCAGGAACGCCTGCGCCGCGAGGAGCAACGCAAGGCCGAGGAACGCCAGGCCCGCCTGGAACGCGCCGCCCGCGCCCGCGAAGCCCAGGCTGCCGCGCCAGTGGCGGAAGCACCGCAGTCGGTCATCGAACGGGTGAAGGCGGAGAAGGCCGTGGGCAACGCCGGCGCCGACCTCAAGCGGCTGAAGATCGAAGCCAGCATGGCCCGCGTCGCCCTGCAGAAGGCCGAGAAGCAACTGGCCGCCCACGACACCGAGCAACTGCGCGCCCAGGTCGAGACGCTGCGCCAGGCCGCCGAGCAGGCCCGCCAGGCCCTGGAAGCCGCCGAAGCCGAACCAGCCCCCGCCGCTCCCAAACCAGCGATCGGCGACGAAGCGGTCCTGAAGAAGGCGAAGATCGACGCCGCCATGGCCCGCGCCCAATTGAAGAAGTCCGAGAAAGCCTTTGGCGAAGCGCCAGACGAACAGCAGCAGGCCACCCTCGCCCAGCTGCGCGAAGCCGCCGAACGGGCCGAGCGTCACCTGGCGCAATTGCAGACAGCGCCCGAAGCCAAGGCGGAACCCGCCGGCGACGGCATGGCGAACCTGAAGAAGGCCAAGATCGCCCTGGTCACCCGCCGCGCCGAGCTGAGGAAAGCCGAGCAGGACGGTGCCGGCGATGCCGAACTGGCCCTGCTGCGCGAAGCCCTGGTCGAGGCCGAGCGCCAGCTGCACGCCGCCGAGGACGCCAGCGGCAAGCCGGCGCCGAACCTGCAACGCATCGACAAGCGCCCGGTGGACGCCGCCACTCGCGCCCTCAAGACCGAACTGGCCTACGCCCGCGCCGATCTCAAGAAGCTCGAACGCGAAGGCGCCGACGAAGCCCGCCTAACTGCCGCGCGCGAGCGCCTGGCGGCGGCGGAAAACGCGCTGGCCGCGCGCGATACGGAGTGACCATGGCCCTGCCGCGTTTTTCCTCGCCCCACGCCACCGGCGCCAATCGCACGCAGAAGGTCATGCTGCAGGTGCTAGCCGCGCTGGCCCCGGGCGCCCTGGCGCTGATCGCCTTGTACGGCGTCGGCCCGCTGTTCAACCTGCTCTGGTGCAGCGCCGTGGCCCTGGGCACCGAAGCGCTGATGCTGCACCTGCGCAAGCGCCCGCTGGCGGTGTTCCTCAAGGACGGCAGCGCGCTGGTCACCGCCGTGCTCCTGGCCCTGGCCCTGCCGCCCTACGCGCCCTGGTGGCTGAGCCTGCTGGCTACTGCCTTCGCCCTGGTGTTCGGCAAGCACCTGTACGGCGGCCTCGGGCAGAACCCGTTCAACCCGGCGATGCTCGGCTACGTGGTGGTGCTGGTGTCCTTCCCCCTGGAAATGACGCGCTGGCCCAGCCCGGACGCCGGCCTCGGCCTGGTCGACGGCCTGTCGCGCATCCTCGGCCTGGGCGCGCCGCCGCCGGACGCCTGGGCCGGCGCCACCGCCCTGGACGTGCTGAAGAACAACCACAGCCTGACCATCGACGAGCTGCTGACGCAGAGCACGGCCTTCGGCCATGTCGGCGGGCGCGGCGTGGAACTGGTCAACCTGGCCTTCCTCGCCGGCGGCCTGTTCCTGCTCTGGCGCAAGCTGTTCACCTGGCATGCGCCGGTGGGCATGCTCGGCGGCCTGTTCGTCATGAGCCTGCTGTTCTGGAACGGCTCGGGCTCGGATTCCCACGGCTCGCCGCTGTTCCACCTGTTCAGCGGCGCGGCCATGCTCGGCGCGTTCTTCATCGTCACCGACCCGGTTTCCGGCGCCACCAGCAACCGCGGGCGCCTGGTGTTCGGCCTCGGCGTGGGCATCGTCACCTACGTGATCCGCGCCTGGGGCGGCTACCCCGATGGCGTGGCCTTCGCCGTGCTGCTGATGAACCTGGCCGCGCCGACCATCGACTACTACACCCGCCCGCGCACCTACGGGCACAAGAAGCCCAAGCGCGGCTTCAAGCTGGGGGAATGAGATGGCCGACAGCCGCCGTTCCATGTTGAAGAACGCCCTGCTGCTGGGGGCCTTCGCGGTGCTCTGCGTCGGCCTGGTGGCGGTGGTTCACCAGTTCACCCAGGCGCGCATCGAGCAGGCCCAGCGCGAGGCGCGCGGGCGCCTGCTGCTGGAGCTGCTGCCGCCGGGCAGCTACGACAACCACCCGCTGGACGCCCCCGTCGAAGTCTTCGAGCCCAAGCTGCTGGGCAAGCCGCAGCCGGCCCAGGCCTTCGTCGCCCGCCTGCGGGGCCGCGCCACCGGCGTCATACTCCCGGCCACCGCGCCGGACGGCTACAGCGGCGCCATCGAGCTGCTGGTGGGGGTCAGCGCCGAAGGCCGCCTGCTCGGCGTGCGCGTGGTGGCGCACAAGGAAACCCCGGGCCTGGGCGACAAGATCGAGCCGGGCAAGAGCGACTGGCTGCACGGCTTCGACGGCCGCTCCCTGGCCGACCCGGACGAGGCCGGCTGGAAGGTGAAGAAGGACGGCGGCCGGTTCGACCAGTTCGCCGGCGCCACCGTCACCCCGCGCGCCGTGGTCAAGGCCACGCACAAGGCGCTGCAGTATTTCGATGCGCACAAGGCCGCGCTGCTGGCGCCGGCGGCCGGAGGCGAACAACATGAATAGCTACCGCGAAATCGCCCGCCAGGGCCTGTGGCGGAACAACCCCGGGCTGGTCCAGCTGCTGGGCCTGTGCCCGCTGCTGGGCACCAGCAACTCCATGGTCAACGCCCTGGGCCTGGGCCTGGCGACCATCTTCGTGCTGGCCTGCTCCAACGCCGCCATCTCCGCGACACGGCGCTGGGTCGGCGAGGCGGTGCGGCTGCCGGTGTTCGTGCTGATCATCGCCGCGCTGACCACCTGCATCGAACTGCTGATGCAGGCCTGGACCTACGAGCTGTACCAGATCCTCGGCATCTTCATCCCGCTGATCACCACCAACTGCGTGATCCTCGGCCGCGCCGAGGCCTTCGCTGCGCGCAACGGCGTGGCCCGCGCGGCCTTCGACGGCCTGATGACCGGCACCGGCTTCGCCCTGGTGCTGCTGGTGCTGGGCACCTTGCGCGAACTCATCGGCCACGGCACCCTGCTGGCCGACATGAACCTGCTGTTCGGTCCGGCCGCCGCCGGCTGGAAGCTGCAGATAGCCGATTACCAGGGCTTCCTGCTCGCCGTGCTGCCGCCCGGCGCCTTCCTCCTGCTGGGCCTGCTGATAGCCCTGAAGAACCGTATCGATGAAAGCCTGGCGGAACGCGCCAAGGCGCAGGCGGGCAACGTACCCGCCGCAGAGCGCCAGCGCGTCCGCGTGACCGGAGTGATCGAATGAATGCCGCCAAGCGCGCGGAGATTTTCCGCCGACTGCGAGAAGACAACCCCGACCCCAAGACCGAGCTGGCCTACGACTCGCCCTTCGAGTTGCTCATCGCGGTGATCCTCTCCGCCCAGGCCACCGACGTCGGGGTGAACAAGGCCACGGCCAAGCTCTACCCGGTGGCCAACACCCCCGAAGCCATCTACGCCCTGGGCGTGGACGGGCTGTCGGAGTACATCAAGACCATCGGCCTGTACAACAGCAAGGCGAAGAACGTCATCGAGACCTGCCGCATCCTCATCGAGAAACACGGCAGCAAGGTGCCGGAGAACCGCGAGGACCTGGAGGCCCTGCCCGGCGTCGGGCGCAAGACCGCCAACGTGGTGCTCAACACCGCCTTCCGCCAGTTGGCCATGGCGGTGGACACGCATATTTTCCGCGTCGCCAACCGCACCAACATCGCGCCGGGGAAGAACGTCCTGGAGGTGGAACGCAAGCTGCTCAAGTTCGTGCCCAGGGAATACCTGCTGGACGCCCACCACTGGCTGATCCTGCATGGCCGCTACGTCTGCAAGGCGCGCAAGCCGCAGTGCGGCAGCTGCCGCATCGAGGACCTGTGCGAGTACAAGCACAAGACTTCCGACGATTGAGCGCTATCGTCAAAAGCATCGCCGCTCATTGAAAAAATCTTTTTTACCGCCCCGAGCTTTGTCGCTATAAGGGGCGCCAAGCACACCCCGCACGTTGGAGTGATCGTTATGGCCGATAAAGAAGATCTCGAGCTCGAAGACGAAGTGAGCACCGACGATGCCGACGACAGCGTCGAAGCCGTCGTCGAAGTCGCCAAGACCAACCTCACTAAGCGCCGCATCATCGACAACTACCTCGAAGAGCGCCGCCTGCAGCGCCAGCTGTCGGACTACGATTTCGACCTCTGAACCTTGCGCCCAAGCTGAAAAAAGCCCCGCACTTGGCGGGGCTTCGTTTTTCTGGCGCGGCCATGGCGCCTGATCCTGGCTCCGCCCCCTCGCCCCAGCCCTCTGGCTGTTCGTGCCTCCGGGGCGTGCGGCGTGGCCGGTGAGCCCAATCGCGGACAAAGTCCGCTCCTACGCCCGTGCCTCCCTGAACCTTAGGCTTACGCCGAGGTGCTTTTCGTAGGATGGGTTGAGCTTGCGATACCCATGCTGCCATGGTGATGGGTATCGCTCCGCTCAACGCCATCCTACGAAAATCCGCGCTTCCTGGAGTCCGCTCCTACGTCCGCGCCTCCCTGAACCTTAAGCTTACGCCGAGGGGCTCCTCGTAGGATGGGTTGAGCTTGCGATACCCATGCTGCCGTGGTGATGGGTATCGCTCCGCTCAACGCCATCCTACGAAAAGCCGCGTTTCCTGGAGTCGTAGGAGCGGACTCCGTCCGCGATTCGGCGGATAACGCCGTAGCCGTGGCGGGGCTTCGTCTTTCCGGCTCAGTCCTTGCGCTGCGGCGACAGCAGCTCGATCTTGTAGCCGTCCGGGTCCTCGACGAAGGCCAGGATGCTGGTGCCGTGCTTCATCGGGCCCGGCTCGCGGGTGATCTTGCCGCCGCGCGAGCGGATGTCCTCGCAGGCCTTGTAGACGTCGTCCACTTCCAGGGCGATGTGGCCGTAGCCGGTGCCCAGCTCGTACTTGTCCACACCCCAGTTGTAGGTCAGCTCGATGACGCTGTTCTCGTCCTCGGCGCCGTAGCCGACGAAGGCCAGGGTGAACTGGCCGTCCGGGTAGTCCTTGCGGCGCAGCAGGGTCATGCCCAGGACTTCGGTGTAGAAGGCGATGGACTTGTCCATATCGCCGACGCGCAGCATGGTATGCAGCAGTCTCATGGGGGTCGTTCTCCTCATCCGGCCCGTTTCGGGCGCATAAAAGCAAACCCCGGCTCGTGGCCGGGGCTTGTCTGGCTCAGCTTATCAGAACAGCTTGCGGCCCTTGTTCGCGGCGATGCGCATGCGCAGCGCGTTGAGCTTGATGAAGCCCGCGGCGTCGGCCTGGTTGTAGGCGCCGCCGTCTTCCTCGAAGGTCGCGATGTTGGCGTCGAACAGCGAGTCGTCGGACTTGCGGCCGACCACGATGACGTTGCCCTTGTACAGCTTCAGGCGCACCACGCCGTTCACGTACTCCTGGGAGGCGTCGATCATCTGCTGCAGCATCTCGCGCTCCGGGCTCCACCAGTAGCCGGTGTAGATCAGCTTGGCGTAGCGCGGCATCAGCTCGTCCTTCAGGTGAGCGACTTCGCGGTCCAGGGTGATCGACTCGATGGCGCGGTGGGCCTTGAGCATGATGGTGCCGCCGGGGGTCTCGTAGCAGCCGCGGGACTTCATGCCGACATAGCGGTTCTCGACGATGTCGAGGCGGCCGATGCCGTTGGCGCCGCCGATGCGGTTCAGCTCGGTCAGCACCTGCGCCGGGGTCATTTCCTTGCCGTCGATGGCGACGATGTCGCCCTTGCGGTAGGTCAGCTCGATGTAAGTCGCAGCGTCGGGGGCCTTCTCCGGGGAGACGGTCCACTTCCACATGTCCTCTTCGTGCTCGGTCCAGGTGTCTTCCAGCACGCCGCCCTCATAGGAGATGTGCAGCAGGTTGGCGTCCATGGAGTACGGCGACTTCTTCTTGCCGTGGCGCTCGATCGGGATGCCGTGGGTCTCGGCGTAGTCCATCAGCTTCTCGCGGGACAGCAGGTCCCACTCGCGCCAGGGGGCGATGACCTTGACGCCCGGCTTGAGCGCATAGGCGCCCAGTTCGAAACGCACCTGGTCGTTGCCCTTGCCGGTGGCGCCGTGGGAGATGGCGTCGGCGCCGGTCTCGTTGGCGATCTCGATCAGGCGCTTGGCGATCAGCGGACGGGCGATGGAAGTACCCAGCAGGTACTCGCCTTCATAAATGGTGTTGGCGCGGAACATCGGGAAGACGAAGTCGCGGACGAACTCTTCTCGCAGGTCCTCGATGTAGATTTCCTTCACACCCAGGGCCTTGGCCTTGGCGCGGGCAGGCTCGACCTCTTCGCCCTGGCCGAGATCGGCAGTGAAGGTCACCACTTCGCAGTTATAAGTATCCTGCAGCCACTTGAGAATCACCGAGGTATCCAGGCCACCGGAATACGCCAGGACTACCTTCTTCACGTCCGCCATGCCATCACTCCACGGGGGGTTGTCACGAAAACCCCCGATTCTACTGCCGCGCTTCAGGAAATTACAGAGGCGCGACAGCTTTTGACGACAAAGCGACAGATTCTATCGTGAGTGCGACTAGGCGCCGCGTGCTGGCGACTGGCCCGGCGGCGCCGAAGCCGGGGCATTGCCGGCCGGTGTCTTGGCCTGCGGGGCCGCGGGCGCAGGGGCTGGCGGCGCGGGCGGCGGCGCGCTGGGCGCGGCGGTGGGCGCCGGCGGTGTTTCCGGCACGGCCTCGCGGGACAGGTGCAGGGTCACCCGGCGGTTGCGCGCGCGGTTGGCCTCGGAGTTGTTCTTCACCAGCGGGTAGCGCTCGCCGTAGAAGCGCACGGTGATCTGCTCCTCGGGCACGCCGTGGGCCTTGAGGTACTCCATCACCGCCACCGCGCGGCGCCGCGAGATGTCGCGGTTGCTCAGGCGGTTGCCGCTGTTGTCGGAATGGCCGTCCAGCTCGATGCGGTTCACCGTCGGGTCGGCCTTGAGGTACTGCAGGACGATGTCCAGCTTGGCGCGGGCCACGGCGTCCAGGGCGTCGCCGCCGCCGGGGAAGCCGACCTGCGCCTGGCGCACCTGCTCGAAGTTCACCGGCAGCATCTTCGTCGAGCAATCCTGCAACTGCGCGTAGCCATCGGCGAAGCGCGCCGGCAGCAGGCGCACCCGCAGGTCCTGGCCACCCATGGCGCGCAGGCGCACCTCGGGGCTGCGCCCTTCCAGCACGCCATCGAGCAGGCGCCCGGCCTGCTGCTGGCTGCTGGTAAAGGGCACCTCGCCGGCGACCAGGGCCACCGAGCCCAGGTTGATGTCGCCCTGGGTCGGCCGCCACGGCGGCGCCGCCGCCAGGAGCGTCGCCGAGCCGCCGCCGGCCCAGTTGCGCTGCGGCTTGAGGCGGAAGGTCGGCTGCTCGCCGGCGCGCCAGACGAACTCGCCGACGCCGAAGCCGTCCACCTGTTGCGACAGGCGGCATTCGAACTGGTCGCCCGCCGCCGTCCAGCGCGCGTTCTCCAGGCGCGTCTGGAAGGTCAGCCCCCAGGCCGGCAGGCTGGCGCACAGGCCGAGCAGGAGAAAGTAGGAATGGCGCACGGACGGCTCCGGGTAATGCTGGAAAGTACCCAGGAGATATCGGACGGTCCCGGCGAAACTTGATAGCGAGTGCCGGCGGCGGGCTTTTCCGGTAGCATTTCCCCACTTCAATTCCGCTGCAAATCGTCCTCTGGTATCCCCATGTCCGACCGCCTGACCCTGCTGCGCCCCGACGACTGGCACATCCACCTGCGCGACGGCGCCGCCCTCGCCCAGACCGTCGGCGATGCCGCGCGCACCTTCGGCCGCGCCATCGTCATGCCCAACCTGGTGCCGCCGGTGCGCAACGCCGGCGAAGCCGACGCCTACCGCCAGCGCATCCTCGCCGCGCGCCCGGCCGGCAGCCGCTTCGAACCGCTGATGGTGCTCTACCTCACCGACCGCACCAGCGCCGAGGACGTGCGCAACGCCAAGGCCAGCGGCTTCGTCCACGCGGCCAAGCTGTACCCGGCCGGCGCCACCACCAACTCCGATTCCGGCGTGACCAGCATCGACAACATCTTCCACGTGCTCGAAGCCATGGCCGAGGTCGGCCTGCCGCTGCTGGTGCACGGCGAGGTGACCCGCGCCGAGGTGGACGTATTCGACCGCGAGAAGCGCTTCATCGACGAGCACCTGGCCCGCGTGGTCGAGCGCTTCCCGACGCTCAAGGTGGTGTTCGAGCACATCACCACCGGCGATGCGGCGCAGTTCGTCCTGGCCGCCCCGGCCAACGTCGGCGCCACCATCACCGCCCACCACCTGCTGTACAACCGCAACCACATGCTGGTCGGCGGCATCCGCCCGCACTTCTATTGCCTGCCGATCCTCAAGCGCAACGTGCACCAGGAAGCCCTGCTCGACGCCGCCACCAGCGGCAGCCCGAAGTTCTTCCTCGGCACCGACTCGGCGCCCCACGCCCGCCACGCCAAGGAAGCGGCCTGCGGCTGCGCCGGCTGCTACACCGCCTACGCCGCCATCGAGCTGTACGCCGAGGCCTTCGAGCAGCGCAACGCCCTGGACAAGCTGGAAGCCTTCGCCAGCTTCCACGGCCCGGACTTCTACGGCCTGCCGCGCAACGCCGACAGCATCACCCTGGTCCGCGAGGAATGGCAGGCGCCGGCCAGCCTGCCCTTCGGCGACCATGAGGTGGTGCCCCTGCGCGCCGGCGAAAAACTGCGCTGGCGCCTGCTGGAGGCCGGCGCATGAGCGAGGAGCATTACGAAGAGGAGTTCGACGGCAACTTCCCCCCCGGCCCGCGTCACCCCATGGCGCGCCGCTTCCGCGGCTACCTGCCGGTGGTGGTGGACGTCGAGACCGGCGGCTTCAACTGCGCCACCGACGCCCTGCTGGAAATCGCCGCGGTGACCATCGGCATGGACGAGAACGGCTACCTGTTCCCGGAACATACCCACTTCTTCCGCGTCGAGCCCTTCGAAGGCGCCAACATCGAGCCGGCGGCCCTGGAGTTCACCGGCATCAAGCTCGACCACCCGCTGCGCATGGCGGTGGCCGAGGAGCAGGCGCTCACCGAGATCTTCCGTGGCGTGCGCAAGTCGCTGAAGGCCAACGGCTGCAAGCGGGCGATCCTGGTCGGCCACAACAGCAGCTTCGACCTGGGCTTCCTCAACGCCGCGGTGAACCGCACCGGGATCAAGCGCAACCCGTTCCACCCCTTCTCCAGCTTCGACACCGCCACCCTCGCCGGCCTGGCCTACGGCCAGACGGTCCTGGCCAAGGCCTGCCAGGCCGCCGGCATGGAGTTCGACAACCGCGAGGCGCACTCGGCGCGCTACGACACCGAGAAGACCGCGGAGCTGTTCTGCGGGATCGTCAACCGCTGGAAGGAATGCGGTGGGTGGATGGAGGATGAGGACTGATCCTTGTTCTTGGCCCTTTGCTATGAGAAAGCCCCGCCGATGCGGGGCTTTTTTATTGGATCGATGCCTGGGGCTGTTCGTGCCACCGGGACGTCCGGCGTGGCCGGTGAACCCCATCGCGGACGGAGTCCGCTCCTACGCCCGTACCTCCCTGAACCTCAGGCTTACGCCGAGGTGCTCTTCGTAGGATGGGTTGAGCTTGCGAAACCCATGCAGTTGCGCTGATGGGTATCGCTTCGCTCAACGCCATCCTACGAAAAGCCATGCTTCCTGGAACCGTAGGAGCGGACTCCGTCCGCGATTGGGCCCTTCCGCCCCTTCAAAAGACCGTTCGTCGACACGCCAAAAAGTCTCTTCTCAAGCTTTGACAATCATTCTCATTAACATTAGTATCGACGCCAACAACCCCACACCAGTAGTGCCATCCATGTACGTCTGCCTCTGCCAAGGTGTTACCGATACCCAGATCCGCGACGCGATCTATGAGGGATGCTGCAGTTACCGCGAAGTGCGTGAAAGCACCGGCGTCGGCACTCAGTGCGGCAAGTGCGCCTGCCTCGCCAAGCAGGTGGTCCGCGAGACACTCGGCGACCTGCAGGGCGCGCAAACGATGAACTACTCGCTGGCCTATGCCGCCAGTTGAGCGATGCCGATTCGGCATACGCCAGAAGAACCGGGCCCAGGCCCGGTTTTTTTATGCCCGCAATTCAAGGATTTAGCGCCTAACTGCGGAATGAAAACATTCGTATTCATATTCCTTTTTATAACTAAATCAATAGCTTACGTTTGACATCCGGTTATAAGAGGGCGAAAATTCCAGTCCTACCCACTCCACACGGCAGGACTCGGCATGAAAGGCGACAAGAAAGTCATCCAGCATCTGAACAAGGTCCTCGGTAACGAGCTGATCGCCATCAACCAATACTTCCTGCACTCGCGCATGTGGAACGACTGGGGCCTGAAGCGCCTCGGCGCCCACGAGTACCACGAGTCGATCGACGAGATGAAGCATGCGGACAAGCTCATCGAACGCATCCTCTTCCTCGAGGGCCTGCCCAACCTGCAGGACCTGGGCAAGCTGCTGGTCGGCGAGAACACCCAGGAAATGCTGCAGTGCGACCTGAACCTGGAACTCAAGGCCGCGAAGGACCTGCGCGACGCCATCGTGCATTGCGAAAGCGTGCATGACTACGTCAGCCGCGACCTGCTCAAGAACATCCTCGAGTCCGAGGAAGAGCACATCGACTACCTGGAGACCCAGCTCGGCCTGATCCAGAAGGTCGGCCTGGAGAACTACCTGCAGTCGCACATGCACGAAGACGACTGACGGTTGCGGGCGCCGCCTCGCGCGGCGCCCCCGTTCTTCCCTACCCCGCCTGCTGCGGGCGGCGCACCAGGTGCGCCCAGAACAGCAGCCCCGCGCACAGCCCCACCACCACCAGCAACGCCTGGCGCAGGCCGATGTGCTCGGCCAGGATGCCGATCAGCGGCGGCCCCAGAAGCAGCCCGCCATAGCCGAACGACGCCACCGCCGCGACCCCGCTCGATGCCTCCACGCCCGGCCGGTTGCCGGCCGCGCCGATGAGGATCGGCACCACCACCGACAGCCCCAGGCCGACCAGGGCGAAGCCCGCCACCGACAGCTCGACGCGGCCGCCGAACAGCGCCAGCAGCATGCCGGCGATGGCCAGCAGGCTGAGCCCGCGCACCAGGGCGACGTCGGCGACGTGCACGCGCAACCGGTCGCCGAACAGCCGGCCGATCACCATGGTCGCCGAGAAGGCGGCGAAGCCTAGCGCGGCCATCCGCTCCGAAGCGCCCAGCACGCTATGCAGCAGCAGCGCGCTCCAATCCGCCACCGCGCCTTCGGAGACGAAGGCGCAGAGCGTCAGCAGCCCCAGGCCGACCAGCGCCGCCGGCGGCAGCCGGAGCCCCCGCCGGCGCGGTTGCGCGTCGGCCTGTGGTTCGCTGCGCCCTTCCAGCAGGCGCCGGCCGAATAGCGGCAGCGCCAGCAGCGCCAGCACGGCGAGCAGGCTGAAATGCCAGAACGGCGTGAGCCCCGCCAGCAAGGCCGCGCCCAGCGCGCCGAGCAGGCCGCCGAGGCTGTACATGCCATGCAGGCTGGACAGGCAGGGCCGGCCCAGCAGGCGCTCCACCTCCACCGCCTGGGTGTTCATCGCCACATCCAGGGTGGCGAAGGTCAGCCCTACCAGCAGCAGCGCGAGAGCCAGCGCCCACCAGCTCTGGCACAGCCCCAGCAGCGGGAACACCAGCAGCAGCGCCGCGGCGCTGGCCAGGGTCACCCGCCGGCTGCCGAGGCGCCGCACCAGGGAGCCGGCGAAGGAGAACGCCAGCAATGCGCCGAGCCCGGCGCCCAGCAGCGCCTGGCCCAGGCCCTGCTCGTCGACGCCGGCGAGGTTCTTCAGCGCCGGGATGCGCCCCATGGCGCTGCCATGCACCAGCCCGCCGGCGCCGAAGCAGAAGGCGCAGGCCCAGCGGGCCGCGCGGGCTCTCTTGCGGTCGTCCATCGGTTCGAATCCTTTCTCCGCACAAATGAAAAACCCCGCGCTGGCGCGGGGTTCTTCGCTACGGCGACTACGCCTGCGATCAGGCTTCGGCGTTGCCGACGGCCTGCTTGATCAGCGGCTGCAGTTCGCCCTTTTCGAACATCTCGACGAGGATGTCGCTGCCCCCGACCAGTTCGCCACCCACCCACAGCTGCGGGAAGGTCGGCCAGTTGGCGTACTTCGGCAGGTTGGCGCGGATTTCCGGGTTCTGCAGGATGTCGACGTAGGCGAATTTCTCGCCGCAGGCCATCAGCACCTGCGCAGCGCGGGCGGAGAAACCGCACTGCGGAGCGTTCGGCGAACCTTTCATGTACAGCAGGATGGGGTTGTTGGCGATCTGCTCTTTGATGGTATCGATGATGTCCATTGGCTAACCTCGGCTGAACTTCGCTACTGCCCGGCAATGCAGCCGGTACTTTGCCGACAGTGTACCGGAAAGCCGAGCACAGCGCTCGGCTTTGCCGCGCGCCTCAGGCCGCCTCCACCTCCACCGGCACGCCGTTGAGCGCGGCGTTGCCGGACAGCGCGTCGAGGTGGCGCTCGTCGGTCAGGTCGTTGGCGCTGGCGCCGCCCTGCTCGCTGGCGATGGCCAGTTGCACGCCGGGGCGCGCATGGCCCCAGCCGTGGGGCAGGCTGACCACGCCAGCCATCACCTCGTCGCTGGCCGCCACCTCGATCTCGACGCTGCCCACCCGCGAACGCACCCGCACCCGCTGGCCATCCACCAGGCCGCGGCTGGCCAGGTCCTGGGGGTGCATCAGCAACTGGTGGCGCGGCTTGCCCTTCACCAGGCGGTGGTAGTTGTGCATCCAGGAGTTGTTGCTGCGCACGTGACGGCGGCCGATCAGCAGCAACTGGCCCTCGGCCGGCGCCGGGGTGTCGGCGAAGCGCCCGAGGTCGGCGAGGAACAACGCCGGCGCGGCTTCCACCTGCCGGCTGGGGGTCTTCAGGCGCGCCGCCAGGTTCGGCCGCAGCGGGCCAAGATCCAGGCCATGGGGATGCTCGCGCAGGCGCGCCAGGCTGAGCTTGTGCTCGCTGGCATCGCCATAGGGACCGAAGCGCAGGCCCATGTCGATCATCTGTTCCGGCGCCACGGTCGGCTTCAGCTCGGTGCCCTGGCGCGCAGCATAGGCCTTGGCCAGGCCGACGAAGATCTCCCAGTCGTGCAGCGCGCCGGCGGGCCTGGGCAGCACCGCCTCGTTGAAGCGGGTGACGTTGCGCACCGCGAAGACGTTGAAGGTGCTGTCGTAGTGCTCGTGCTCCAGCGGCGCGGTGGGCGGCAGGATGAGGTCGGCGTAGCGCGTGGTCTCGTTGATGTAGAGGTCGATGGCGAGCATGAACTCCAGGCCGTCCAGGGCCTGCTCCAGGCGCCGCCCGTTGGGGGTGGAGAGCACCGGGTTGCCGGCCACGGTGATCAGCGCGCGGATCTGGCCCTCGCCCTCGCTGAGCATTTCCTCGGCCAGGGCCGCCACCGGCAGCTCGCCGCCGTACTCCGGCAGGCCGGACACCCGGCTGCGCCAGCGGCCGAAGGCGCCGCCGGAAGTGCTCGCCACCAGGTCCACGGCCGGCGTGGTGCAGAGGCTGCCGCCGACGCGGTCGAGGTTGCCGGTGACCAGGTTGATCAGTTGCACCAGCCATTGGCAGAGGGTGCCGAAGCGCTGGGTGGAAACGCCCATGCGCCCGTAGCACACCGCCTTGTCGGCGGCGGCGAAGTCCCGGGCCAGCTCGCGGATGCTCGCCACCGGCACGCCGCAGCGCTGCGCCATGGCCTCGACGCCGAAGGGCGCCAGCGCCGCGCGCACCTCCTCCAGCCCAACCACCGGCAGGTGGCTGGCGCGCCCCAGGTGCTCACCGAACAACACGTCGAGGATGCCCAGCAGCAGCGCCGCGTCCTGCCCCGGACGGATGAACAGGTGCTGGTCGGCCAGCGCCGCGGTCTCGGTGCGCCGCGGGTCCACCACCACCAGGCGGCCGCCGCGGGCCCTCAGGGCCTTGAGGCGTTTCTCCACGTCCGGCACGGTCATGATGCTGCCGTTGGAGGCCAGCGGGTTGCCGCCGAGGATCAGCATGAAGTCGGTGTGGTCGATGTCCGGGATGGGGATCAGCAGGCCGTGGCCGAACATCTGCTGGCTGACCAGGTGGTGCGGCAGCTGGTCCACCGAGGTGGCCGAGTAGCGGTTGCGCGTCTTCAACTGGCCGAGGAAGTAGTTGCTGTGGGTCATCAGCCCGTAGTTGTGCACGCTGGGGTTGCCCTGGTACACGGCCACCGCGTCGTTGCCGTGGCGCTCGCGGATCTCCGCCAGGCGCGCGGCGACCAGCTCGAAGGCCTCGTCCCAGGCGATCGGCTGCCACTCGCCGCCGACCCGCCGCATCGGCTGGCGCAGGCGGTCGGGGTCGTTCTGGATGTCTTGCAGGGCCACTGCCTTGGGGCAGATGTGGCCGCGGCTGAAGCTGTCCTGCGCATCGCCCTTGATCGACAGGATGCGCTGCTCCTCGGTTTCGATGGTCAGGCCGCAGATGGCCTCGCACAGGTGGCACGCACGGTGGTGGAGGGTCTTGCTCATGGCTCGCCTCTTGTTGTTGCGCCGGCCTTCATGGGCCGGTCGTTACCAGAGCGAGCACTATGGAACCGCGCCGCGGCGAACGCCACAAGCCTAAGTGCAGTGAATCGAGGGATATAGACGTGAATCGGGCCGGCACGAGGCCGGCCCTCCACCAGGGGACGACGGTCGGCAGAGGGGGGATGCCGACCGTGCCGGCATCAGCGGATGCCGGCGATGTTGCCTTTGTTGCCGGTGACCTTGACGTCGACCTTCTTGAACACGAAGTAGTCCTGTACCGACACCTCGTAGCGCGGCGCAACGATCAGGTCGGCGCCGGAGCTCTTGACGGCCTTGAAGGCCGCGGCGGACTTGACGCTGGACACCGGGTCGAAGGACAGCAGCGAGCCGCCGTCGGTGCCGCCGTAGGCCACGCCGTCGGCGAACTGGTTGTCGCCGCCGAACTTGAGGAAGCCGAACAGGATGTTCACCGAGGATTGGCCGGTGATCGGCTCGCCGACGCGGACGTCGGCCTTGAGGTCGGTGCTCACCACGCCATCCATGGGCGCCGACGGCTGGTTGACGTTGTAGCTGGTGCAACCGCTGGCGGTCACGATCACCGCTGCCAGGGCGG
The DNA here is from genome assembly GCF_001586155.1 of Pseudomonas citronellolis. Taxonomy (NCBI): domain Bacteria; kingdom Pseudomonadati; phylum Pseudomonadota; class Gammaproteobacteria; order Pseudomonadales; family Pseudomonadaceae; genus Pseudomonas; species Pseudomonas citronellolis. Next base: position 1,522,795 of record NZ_CP014158.1, on the reverse strand, counting down.
TGCTCATCCATAGTTTCTTCATTGAAAGCTTCTCCTAATGGCTTGTGCCGCCGGACTCGGCGGCGGCGAAAAACTATCAAGGGAGACGCGGGCATTTATGTAGTCCCGCTCGCCAGACCCAATAGGACCTTTCCGTTCGTTTGCGAAATGTTCCGAAACCCGCCGTCACCGGGCCCGGCGGGGCTCTCCGCGGCAAACTTGCGTGGATGCGTAATTTCCTTATAGGATCGCGTCTTCCCCCTAAATTTCCGCTGCATGCGGTCAGGCCGCAGGTTCAGTCCGTTTTTTCTCGAAAAGCCGGCCAGACCCTCGGTCGCAACTCTGAGAACAAGCAGTAGGTACTGAATCATGAGCGCAAGGCACTTCCTCTCGATGCTGGATTACACGACCGACGAACTCCTCGGTCTGATCCGCCGTGGCAGCGAGCTGAAGGACCTGCGCGACCGAGGCGTGCTCTACGAGCCACTGAAGAACCGCGTGCTGGGCATGATCTTCGAGAAGGCCTCCACCCGCACGCGGATCTCCTTCGAAGCCGGCATGATCCAGCTCGGCGGCCAGGCGATCTTCCTCTCCCCGCGCGACACCCAGCTGGGCCGCGGCGAACCCATCGCCGACGCGGCGAAGGTGATGTCGCGCATGGTCGACGCGGTGATGATCCGCACCTTCGCCCACAGCACCCTCACCGAGTTCGCCGCCAACTCCCGCGTGCCGGTGATCAACGGCCTGTCCGACGACCTGCACCCCTGCCAGTTGCTGGCCGACATGCAGACCTTCCACGAGCACCGCGGCAGCATCGCCGGCAAGACGGTGGCCTGGATCGGCGACGGCAACAACATGTGCAACAGCTACATCGAGGCGGCCATCCGCTTCGACTTCCAGCTGCGCGTGGCCTGCCCCGAAGGCTACGAGCCCAGCGCCGCGCTGCAGGAACTGGCCGGCGAGCGCGTGCGCGTGGTCCGTGACCCGCGCGAGGCGGTGGCCGGCGCGCACCTGGTAAGCACCGACGTCTGGGCCTCCATGGGCCAGGAAGACGAAGCCCAGGCGCGCCTGCGCACCTTCCGCCCCTACCAGGTGAGCCGCGAACTGCTCGACGGCGCCGCCGCGGACGTGCTGTTCATGCACTGCCTGCCGGCGCACCGTGGCGAGGAGATCAGCGAAGACCTGCTGGACGACCCGCGTTCGGTGGCCTGGGACCAGGCGGAGAACCGCCTGCACGCGCAGAAGGCGCTGCTCGAACTGCTGGTCGAGCACGCCCACTACGCCTGACCTTCACCCAGCCGCACGGCCCCGGCCCGCCGTGCGGCACGGGGTCGCCGCGTTCGCGCCGGCGAGTAATTCTCATTCGCCACGTGTAAACTCTCTGCCTCCGCTTCTTTCTCCACGGCCCGATCCATGACCCGACCGCTGTTGCTCGAACTCAGAAACCTCTCCTGTGGCTATGGGCAGCAGAGCGTGGTGCAGGATGTCAGCCTGCACCTGAACGCCGGCGACATCGGCTGCCTGCTGGGCCCTTCCGGCTGCGGCAAGACCACCACCCTGCGCGCCATCGCCGGGTTCGAGCCGGTGCAGGCAGGCGAGATCCACCTGGCCGGCGAGACCATCTCGCGCCCCGGCTTCACCCTGGCGCCGGAGAAGCGCCGCATCGGCATGGTGTTCCAGGACTACGCGCTGTTCCCGCACCTGACGGTGGAGGACAACGTCGCCTTCGGCATCCGCAAGCACCCCGAACGCCGTCGCATCGTCACCGAGCTGCTGGAACTGGTGAAGCTCGACAAGCTCGGCCGGCGCTACCCCCACGAGCTGTCCGGCGGCCAGCAGCAGCGCGTGGCCCTGGCCCGCGCGCTGGCCCCCGAGCCGCTGCTGCTGCTGCTCGACGAGCCCTTCTCCAACCTCGACGTGGAGCTGCGCCGCAAGCTCAGCCACGAGGTCCGCGAAATCCTCAAGGCGCGCGGCACCAGCGCCGTGCTGGTGACCCACGACCAGGAAGAGGCCTTCGCCGTCAGCGACCAGGTCGGCGTGTTCAAGCACGGTCACCTGGAGCAGTGGGACACTCCCTTCAACCTCTACCACGAGCCGCAGACGCCCTTCGTCGCCAGCTTCATCGGCCAGGGCTACTTCATCCGCGGGCAGATGCTCGACCCGGACAGCGTACAGACCGAACTGGGCGTGCTGCGCGGCAACCGCGCCTACAGCCTGCCCCAGGGCAGCGCGGTGGACGTGCTGCTGCGCCCGGACGACCTCGTCTACGCCCCCCAGGGCACCCTGAAGGCGCGCATCGTCGGCAAGTCGTTCCTCGGCGCGGCCACCCTGTACCGCCTGCAACTGGCCACCGGCACCCTGCTGGAGTCGATCTTCCCCAGCCATGCCGACCACCAGCCGGGCGATGAAGTCGGCATCGGCGTGGCCGCCGACCACCTGGTGCTGTTCCAGGCCGAGGGTAGCGTGGCGCTGGACTCGCCGCGCTGACGCCGCCCCGTTGTTCGTGCCGGTGAATCCCATCGCGGGCAGGGCCCGCTACAGGTTGCCGGGAAGCACGTAGGCGGACCTTGTCCGCGATAGCCGGACAATCCGGCGCGATTCGCGGATGAGATCCGCTCCTACGCTGCCCCACCCACGCCATTCCCATGTAGGAGCGCGCCCTGCGCGCGAATCGCGGGCAGGGCCCGCTCCTACAGGTTGCCGGGAAGCACAGTATTCCTCCCCCGGAGCGGACCTTGTCCGCGATAGCCGGACGATCCGGCGCGATTCGCGGATGAGATCCGCTCCTACGCTGCCCCACCCACGCCATTTCCATGTAGGAGCGCGCCCTGCGCGCGAATCGCGGGCAGGGCCCGCTCCTACAGGTTGCTGGGAAGCACGGTATGCCTCCCCCGTAGCGGACCTTGTCCGCGATAGCCGGACGATCCGGCGCGATTCGCGGATGAGATCCGCTCCTACGCAGCCCCACCCACGCCATTTCCATGTAGGAGCGCGCCCTGCGCGCGATTTCGCGGGCAGGGCCTCCTACAGGTTGCCGGGAAGCACGGCATGCCTCCCCCGTAGGAGCGGACTCTGTCCGCGATTCGGCGGATAACGCCGTAGTGATCAGCATTACGCCGCGGCTCAGGCCTTCTCCGCCTGCCCCGCCTCGACGATGGCCAGCACCGCCGCTTCGTCCACCACGTCCATCTGCTCCGGCCGCAGGAAGCGCTCGCCGTACTCGCGGTACACGCCGCTGGCCACGAACAGCCGGAACAGCCCCGCGTCCACATGACGGTCGCGGGCCATGCAGGCGAGGATCTTCAGCGACTCGGACAGCGTCTTCGGCGCCTTGTAGGGGCGGTCGGCGGCGGTCAGCGCCTCGAAGATGTCGGCAATGGCCATGATCCGCTCGGGAATGCTCATCGCCTCGCCCGACAGCCGCCGCGGATAGCCGGTGCCGTCCATCTTCTCGTGGTGGTTGGCGGCGATGGTCGGCACCCGGCGCAGGTGCCGGGGCAACGGCAGCGCGCTGAGCATCATCAGCGTCTGGACGATGTGCTCGTTGATCTTGAAGCGCTCCTCGTCGGTCAGGGTGCCGCGGCGGATGCCCAGGTTGTACAGCTCGCCGTAGTGGCTGGCGAAGGCCGGCAGGCGCATGTCGAAGCCCCAGGTGTTGCGCGGGTCGTCCTTGGCCACCGGCGGCTTGCGTTCGCCCCAGGGCACCTGGTGCGCGGGCTTGTCGGCCAGCAGGCGTTCCTCCGCCGGCAGCGGCTCGACCGGCGTCGCGGCCAGGCGCTCGGCCTCGTCGTGGGAAATGCCGATGCGGTCGTCGAAATGCCGCCACCAGCGGCGCTCGCCGATGCGCGCCAGGCGCTCGATGTCCTCGTCCTTCATGAACTCGCCGCCGACGTTGGCCTGGGCGACGAAAGCGAAGTCCTCGCGCAGCGCCTGCTGCTCGGCATCGCGCCGCTCGCGCAGCTGGCTTTCCTCGCCGCCCTCGGCGCGGCCGCGCCAGTAGCGGATGTCGGCGTCGCGCCAAAGCACCTCGAAGCGCATGCGGACTTCGTGCAGGCGGTTGTACAGGGTTTCCAGCTTGGTGGCCTTGTCCACCACGTACTCGGGGCTGGTGATCTTGCCGCAGTCGTGCAGCCAGGCGGCGATCTGGAATTCGTAGCGCTCGGCGTCGCTCATGGCGAAGGCCGCGTAGGGTCCATCGCGGTCGTCGATGGCCTTCTGCAGCAGCATGTCGGCCAGTTGCGGGACGCGCTCGCAGTGGCCGCCGGTGTAGGGGCTCTTGGCGTCGATGGCGTCGGCCAGCAGCTTGATGATGGCGTCCAGCAGGCGCTGCTGGGCCTCGATCAGCTGGCGCGTCTCGATGGCCACGGCGGCGGCGCCGGACAGCTCCTCGACGAAGCGTTTGAACGGCCGCCGCGGCGTGCGCCGGCGCTCGCCCTCCTCCTGCAGTTGCAGCACCAGGATGCCCAGCAGTTCCTCGCTGCGGTTGCGCAGCGGCACCTCCATGTGCCGGCCGCGGCCGCTCAGGGCCTGGTCCAGCAGGCTGGCCAACTGTGCCTCGTCGAAGCCCTCGATGAGCAGCGACTGTGGGTAGTGCTCGCCGTTCACCGCGCAGGCCTGCGCCAGGCGATTGTCCTGCTCCTGCAGCAGGTACACCGCGCCGCCCTGCACGCCGGTGGCCACCACCAGGCGCGACAGCACTTCGGCGAGCATGCTGTCCAGGCGCGTCTCACGGCTCAGGCTGAGGGTGATGCCCTGGAAGTTGTGGATGGTCCGCGACATGCCGCCGAGCACCCGGCTCAGCTCGCGCACCTCGCGGATCTTCGAGTCGACGCCCACCGGCCGGGCGAAGTCGAAGGCCGCCAGCGCCCCCACCTGGTCGGCCAGGGCCCGCAGCGGGCGGGCGATGCGCCGGCCGATCAGCCAGCCGAGCAGCAGCAGGGCCAGCAGCAGCGCGCCGCTCCAGGCGGCCTGGTGCAGCAGCATCTGCCGCGCGCCGGCCAGCAGTTCGTCGGCCGGGATGCCGATCAGCACCCGCGCCTGGCCGCTGGCGAAACTCACCAGCGGCACCCAGATGCCGTACCAGTCCTGGCCCGCCACCTGGTAGCGCTGCGGCGTGCCGGGCGGGCCACCGAGTTCGACCAGGCGCTCCAGGGCGGGCACGCCGAGTTCGTCGAGATGGGCCAGGCGCACTTCGTCGCCCCGGTGCAGCAGCAAACGCTCCAGGTCCGGGTAGGCGATCACCGTGTTCTGCGCGCCGAGCACCGCCAGCTCGGTGTTGGCGGTCTGGCGCAGGCCGCCCATCTCGGTGGCCAGGTCGTCCACCGAGGCGTCCATGCCGATCACCGCCGCGCCGTCGACGCTGCGCAGGGCCAGGGTCAGGCCGATCTCCTGGGTGGTGAAGAACACGTAGGGCTGCGTCAGCACCGTGCCCTTGCCGGCATAGGCGTCCTTGTACCAGGGGCGCTGGCGCGGGTCGTAGCGGTAGTCGGGGCGTTCCTGGCGCTGCAGCAGTTGCAGGCGCGCGTCGTAGAAGCGCCACTCGCCGACCAGCGCGCCCTGCTCGCCGAGGGTCTGGCTCTGCACCAGGTAGAAGGTCTTCTCCGGGGCCTTGAGCGCCTGCCGCGCCTTGGCCGTGCGCAGGGCGCGGATCAGCAGGAACTCGCCGTTCGGGTAGCCGACGTAGAGCGCGCTGAGGGTACGGTTGGCGCGCAGGTTCTCGGCCAGCATCGGCAGGCGTTCCAGGCGCGCCGGCAGGTTGTCGGTCTGCGAGATGCCGTCGTAGCTGAGCAGGCGCAGGGTGTTCTGCGCCGGGTCGAGCAGCCGGCGGATGCGCTCGTTGACCGTCACCCCGAGCTGCGCTGCGGATTCCCCCGCCGCCGTCACCAACGCCCCTTCCACGCCCCGGTAGCCCTGCACCAGCAGGGACACGGCCAGCACCAGCATGCTCAGGATGATGGCGCCGGTCACAAGGACCTGCAGGGGGATGCCGCGTTTGTCTGCCCTCATGGTGCCTCGTCCTGTCCGCCTTGCCCGTCGGGGGTCGGCCGGTAGCCGTTGTCGAGAAGCGCCGCGGCGACGTCCAGCGGCGCGTTGCGCAGGAAGATGCGGACCAGCGAGCCGTCCAGCCGCAGGTCCTCGAACAGGCGCTGCCACTGCGCGCTCTGCGCCGCGCTGAAGCGCCCGCGGGCCAGCACCAGGCTACGCGGCACGCCGGGCCCGCGGGCCACGTCGATGCCGCGGAAGCGGTGGCGCAGCGCCGGCTCGTGGAGCAGCCCGGCCAGGCTCAGTTCGTGGCCGATCAGCCCGTCCACCTCGCCGCCCAGCAGGGCGTTGAAGCAGGCCGTCTCGTCGACGTATTCGCGCACCCGCCCCTCGCTGCGCAGGATGCGCAGCATGGCGTCCAGGTAGGGGCCGTGGTTGTAGCCGGCGACCGCGCCCAGGCGCACGCCCGGCAGCGCGTGGAAGTCGTCCAGGCTGTGCAGGTCGGCGGATAGGTCCAGCGGCACGATCAGCCGTTCGCGCAGGCGCAGGTAGGGCACGAAGTAGGCGTAGCGGCGCTGCTCGACGGTGGCCACGGCGCTGGTGGCCATGTCCAGTTCGCCGCGCTGCAGGGCCGTCCAGATCTGCGCCCGCGGCCGCACCGAGACCTCGAAGGCGCAGCCGGTGCGACGCGCCAACTCCGCCACCAGGTCGGCGTCCAGGCCCTTGCCATCGTGGTAGAACACCTGGTTGCGGTAGAACGCCAGGCGCACCGGTTGCGCGCAGCCGTAGAGGTCATCCGCGACCGCGGGCGGACCCGCGCAGGCCAGCACGGCGAAAACCAGCCCGGTTCGCAAAACAGGGTGCACGACCATGAATCCGACCCATCCGTTGTGTCGGCCAGGGAGGAGCGCAACGACCTCTTCCGCGGCAGGAGAATTAGTAAGAAAGAGCTGTAGGAAAGTGTAATAGGAGGCTGGCCTTTTGCCGGAAAAACGCAGTTCGTCGGATTCCACCCCGGCGGCGGCGGGAAAACGCCCGACACAGGCTTGCGGCGGCCGAACCGTCCTGCTTAACTCTGGCCCATGCGTGACTCATCGGTCACGCATCACGTCCAAGAAGATTTTTTCCGCTCGGCACTTCTCGCCCAGCCTTTCCTACCTGCCTCGAAAGCCCCGCGCACGGCCCTCCCGAAGAGGTTCGGCGCTTCGCTTTTGCACTTATAAGCTGTTGAAAATAAAAGAAATATTAACTTTCGCCAGGTGACATGAAGCTGTCACCTCAAGGCGCTTTCCTTCTGCCTGGTAGTTCTCTCGTACCCAATCGTGGGTGCATCCATTCGAGCTGCGTATGGAGGAAGCGACATGAGGCCGGAAACCGCCGTCGTCGAAATTCTGCAACACCGGGTCTACACGGAGTTCCACGCGAACAGGGAAGCACGCCAGACCATCATCCTGGTCAACGGCTCGCTGGCTACTACCGCCTCCTTTGCGCAAACGGTGAAATACCTGCAACCGCACTTCAACGTGGTCTGCTACGACCAGCCCTATGCCGGCCGGTCCAGGGCGCACAACGACTGCCGCGAATTCATCAGCAAGGAGTACGAGGCGCAGCTGCTGCTCGGGCTGATCGAGCACTACCGCGCCGACGTGGTGATGTCCTTCTCCTGGGGCGGGGTGGCCACCCTGCTGGCCCTGGCGCAGCGCCCGAGCCGCATCCGCAAGGCGGTGATCAGTTCCTTCTCGCCGCTGCTCAACGCCGCGATGCTCGACTACCTGCACCGCGGCCTGGACTACCTGGGCGCCTGCGACCGGCCGAACATCGCCAACCTGGTCAACGACACCATCGGCCGCTATCTGCCGCAGCTGTTCAAGCGCTACAACTTCCGCCACGTCGCCGGCCTGGACGAGCACGAGTACCGGCAGATGCACTTCCACGTCTGCCAGGTGCTCAAGCTCAGCGCCGAGAGCTACATGGAGAAGTTCGCGGCCATCGACATCCCGCTGCTGTTCCTCAACGGCGAGCTGGACCTCTACACCACGCCGGCCGAGGCCAAGCTGTTCCAGCAGCTGATCCGCGATTGCGAGTTCCGCACCATCCGCAATGCCGGGCACTTCATCGATGTCGAGCACAAGCAGGGCTGGCAGGACACCCGCGATGCCCTGCTCGGCTTCCTCAAGCCGCAGCGCCAGCCGGTCAGCCTGTCCCTGGGCAACGGCTACCTGCCCAACCACGAAGGCATTCCGCTGGCCGCCCTGGCCGGCTGAACGCCCCGTCCCGTCGTCCGGCTCCCGCCTTCCCGGCGGGTGGCCGAGGCCTTCCCGCAGCCGTGATGGCAATCCGCAGGGCTCGCGGCCTCGCTCCCCACGCACTACTATCCGCTTAAGCCCCACCCTCACCGGGCCGCCCTTGCGGCCATCTCGGGGCAGGACACCGCCACCCGCGCGGTCGAGTACCCAGGTGCCCTCCCGGGCATCCGCACCAATGGAAGCTGTAATGTCCCCCAGACCCACCATCAATGCCTCGGTCAGCCCCAAGGGCACCCTCGAAACCCTGTCCCAGCGCGAAGTCCAGCAACTCAGCGAAGCCGGCTCGGGCAGCGTCTACCAACTGTTCCGCCAGTGCGCCCTGGCCATCCTCAACACCGGCGCGCGCATCGACAACGCCAAGACCATCCTCGACGCCTACCGCGACTTCGAGGTGCGCATCCACCAGCAGGACCGCGGCGTGCGCCTGGAACTGGTCAACGCGCCGGCCGACGCCTTCGTCGACGGCGAGATGATCGCCGGCACCCGCGAGATGCTCTTCAGCGCCCTGCGCGACATCGTCTACACCGCCAACGAGCTGGACAACCAGCGCGTCGACCTGCACACCTCGCAAGGCATCACCGACTACGTCTTCCACCTGCTGCGCAACGCGCGCACCCTGCGCCCGGGCGTGGAGCCGAAGATAGTCGTGTGCTGGGGCGGCCACTCCATCAGCACCGAGGAGTACAAGTACACCAAGAAGGTCGGCCACGAGCTGGGCCTGCGCAACCTGGACGTCTGCACCGGCTGCGGCCCGGGCGTGATGAAGGGGCCGATGAAGGGCGCCACCATCGGCCATGCCAAGCAGCGCCACCACGGCGGCCGCTACCTGGGCCTGACCGAGCCGGGGATCATCGCCGCTGAGGCGCCCAACCCGATCGTCAACGAACTGGTGATCCTGCCGGACATCGAGAAGCGCCTGGAGGCCTTCGTCCGCGTCGGCCACGGCATCATCATCTTCCCCGGCGGCGTCGGCACGGCGGAGGAATTCCTCTACCTGCTAGGCATCCTCATGCACCCGGACAACCAGGACCTGCCCTTCCCCCTGGTGCTCACCGGGCCGCGCAGCGCCTCGGCCTACTTCGAGCAACTGCACGCCTTCGTCGGCGCCACCCTGGGCGAGGCGGCGCAGCGGCGCTACCAGATCATCGTCGACAACCCGGCCGAAGTGGCGCGGCACATGGCCCAGGGCCTGAAGGAGGTCAAGCAGTTCCGCCGCGAGCGCAACGACGCCTTCCACTTCAACTGGCTGCTGAAGATCGACGTCGGCTTCCAGCGCCCCTTCGACCCCACCCACGAACACATGGCCGCCCTGCAACTGAGCACCGACCTGCCGGCCCACGAACTGGCCGCCAACCTGCGCCGGGCGTTCTCCGGGATAGTCGCGGGCAACGTCAAGGAAAAGGGCGTGCGCGCCATCGAGGAATTCGGCCCCTACGAAATCCACGGCGAACCCGCGCTGATGCGACGCCTGGACGAACTGCTGCATGCGTTCGTCAAGCAGCACCGGATGAAGCTGCCGGGTGGGGCGGCGTATGAGCCGTGCTATCGGGTGGTGGAGGGCTGAGTTGCGCCGCGCGCCCTGCGCGCGAATCGCGGGCAGGGCCCGCTCCTACGGGAGCCGCTATTGCGCTCGGGTATTGGCCAGCTTTTCGTAGGAGCGAGCTTGCTCGCGAACGAGGTAACCGGCGGCTCCGCTGCCATGCCAACCTCCGCGCCCTCTCCCTAACCCTCTCCCTGAAGGGAGAGGGGACCGTTGGGCAGATACGGATGTTCTGGAGTTAGCCGGCAACACCGAAAGCTACCGGCTGAAACCTGGCCTTCTCTCGGCACGGACTAGCCCCCTCTCCCTTCAGGGCGGGGCGCGCAGCCGAGGGCTGGGGAGAGGGAACGGCCCCACCCACCCCACCGAAACCACCGGCGAGCCCCCACAAAAAACACCCCTCACTCCCCCTGCAAGTTCGCCTCCACCCGCGCCAACAACCCCTGCAACTGCTCCCGCTCCTGCGCGCTGAACCCCCGCACCGCCACCTCCGACAAATGCCGGCCCTGCCCTTCCACCTCGGCGTAAACCGCCTGGCCAGCGGCGCTCAGGCTCAGGCACACGCTGCGCTTGTCCAATGCATCGGCGCTGCCCTCCAGCAAACCGCGGTTGCGCAGGCCCTGGATCAGCCGGGCGATCTGCGCCTTGTCGCGGCCGCTGTGTTCCACCAGTTGACGCTGGGTGGCGCCCGGGCGGCGGGCGAAGAAGGCCAGCACCTTGAATTCCATGTGCGTCAGGTCATGGGGGCCGTCGCGCAGTTCACGGTATTGCCGCGAACGGTACAGGTGCATGACGGAGTGGATGGTTTCGAGAACGTCGTCGGCTTTCATGGCTATACGGTTGACTTTATCAACTAATGATTCTTATGATCGTTGATATTATCAACCATAGCCCAAGAGGGCCACCCATGACTCAAGCCACCCAACAACGCCGCGTGCAACGCGTCCGCCACGAACTGCGCATGCGCGAAGTGCAGGTCGCCCGCCGCGAACAGCTCAGCCCGCACTTCGTCAGCCTCACCTTCGCCGGCGAGGCCCTGGCCGATTTCGTTTCCGCCGGCTTCGACGACCACGTCAAGTTCATGTTCGAGGACGACGACGGCAGCATCGTGCGCCGCGACTACACCCCGCGCCGCTTCGACGCCTCGGCCCGCGAGCTGACCGTGGAGTTCGCCCTGCACGGCCACGGCAAGGCCTGCCAGTGGGCCGAGCACGCCCAGGTCGGCGACAACGCGGTGATCGGCGGCCCGCGCGGCTCGATGATCGTCCCGCTGGACTTCGACTGGCACCTGTTCGTCGCCGACGCCACCGGCCTGCCCGCCGTGCACCGGCGCCTGGAGGAAATGCCGGCTGGCACCCGCGCCATCGTCCTGCTGCAGGTGGAAGCGGCCGACCGTCGCCAGTTCACCACTGCCGCCGACCTCGAACTGCGCTGGTTCGATGACGGCGAAACCCTGCTGGCCGCCGTCGAGGCCCTGCACCTGCCCGCCGGCGAAGGCTTCGCCTGGGGCGCCGGCGAGGCCGCGGCCATGGTCCGCGTGCGCAACCTGCTGCTGGAGAAGGGCCAGCCGAAGGAAGCCATGCGCGTCGCCGCCTACTGGCGCCAGGGCCAGGCCGACTACCACGAGGAACTCAGCCAGTGAAACCCGCCCGCCAGGCGTCGCCGGCCCCGGCAACGCCTGCGCAAGCGCCCCATAAACAAAACCGATACCCGCTTAAGGATTTCCCAGAGGCAGGCCCCGCCCCTTGAGCCTTACAGTCGCCCCACGCCGAAAAACGGCGAGGTGATTCCTGCCGGTCATCATCGTTTTCGAAGCCTGTTGGAATTTTCACCACTACAAGAACAAAAGGTGAACGCGAATGCTCAAGCAAACCGTCGACGTCAAAGACTGGATCGACAACCGGCCGATCTCGGCCTACCAGTGGCTCATCCTCTCGCTGTGCTTCCTCATCGTCCTGTTCGACGGTTTCGACGTCGCCGTGATGGGCTTCATCGCCCCGTCGCTGATGCAGGAGTGGGGCCTGTCCCGCGCCGCCTTCGGCCCGGTGATGAGCGCCGGGATGATCGGCCTGGCCATAGGCGCGCTGACCGCCGGCCCCTACGCCGACCGCCTCGGGCGCAAGAAGGTGCTGCTGATCGCGGTGACCGGCTTCAGCCTGCTCAGCCTGGCCTGCGCCTTCGCCCGCAGCCCCTACGAACTGGCCTTCCTGCGCCTGCTCACCGGCGTCGCCCTGGGCGCGGCCATGCCCAACAGCACCACGCTGCTGGCCGAGTACCTGCCCGAGCGCAGCCGCTCGCTGCTGATCACCATCATGTTCACCGGCTTCAACATGGGCTCGGGCCTGGGCGGCTTCCTCGCCGCCTGGCTGATCCCGCACCACGGCTGGCAGGCGGTGCTGCTCGCCGGCGGCCTGCTGCCGCTGGCCCTGCTGCCCTTGCTGCTGTGGCTGCTGCCCGAGTCCGCGCGCTTCATGGCCGCGCGCAAGGCCCCGGCCGAGCAGATCGCCGCCGCCCTGGCCAAGCTCGGCGGGCACTTCGCCGAAGGCACCCGCTTCAGCGTCAGCGAGCCGCCGGTGCAGCACAAGGCGCCGGTGCGCCAGCTGTTCGACGGGCGCTTCCGCCTGGGCACCCTGGCGCTGTGGGCCACCTACTTCATGGGCCTGCTGGTGATCTACCTGACCATGGGCTGGCTGCCCACCCTGCTGCGCGACGGCGGCCTGTCCATCGAACGCGCCGCCACCATCACCGGGCTGTTCCAGATCGGCGGCACCGTCGGCGCCATCGTGGTCGGCTGGATCATGGACCGGCGCAACCCCAACCGCGTCATCGCCATCGCCTACGCCCTGGGCGGGCTGTGCATCGTCAGCCTCGGCGCGCTGAGCCTGGAATCCAGCCTGCTGGTGGTCGGCGTCACCGCCGCCGGCTTCTGCATGAGCGGCGCGCAGACCGGCCTCAACGCCTTCGCCCCGGGCTACTACCCCACCGAGTTCCGCGCCACCGGGGTAAGCTGGATGCTCGGCATCGGCCGCTTCGGCGCCATCTTCGGCTCGCTCATCGGCGGCGCGGTGCTCAGCCTCGGCCTGGGCCTGCCGCTGCTGTTCACCTTCCTCGGCCTGCCGGCGTTCGTCGCGGCCCTGGCGATCCTGGCCAACGGCCACGCCCGGCGCCGCGCGAGCCAGGTACTGGCCACGCAGTAACCTGAACCAGAGGACCCCGTCATGGCACGCATCATTGGTGGCCTAGCCGTCTCCCACACCCCGACCATCGGCTTCGCCGTCGACCACGACAAACAGGAAGAGGCGGCCTGGGCGCCGATCTTCAAGAGCTTCGAGCCGATCCGCGCCTGGCTCCAGGAACAGCGCCCAGACGTGCTCTTCTACATCTTCAACGACCACGTCACCTCGTTCTTCTTCGACCACTACAGCGCCTTCACCCTCGGCGTCGACGACCGCTATGGCGTCGCCGACGAGGGCGGCAACCCGCGCGAGCTGCCGCCGGTGGGCGGCCACGCGGCGCTGTCGCGGCACATCGGGCAAAGCCTGATGGCCGACGAGTTCGACATGAGCTTCTTCCGCGACAAGCCGCTGGACCACGGCTTCTTCTCGCCGATGTCGGCGCTGCTGCCCTGCGCCGACGGCTGGCCGCTGCAGATAGTGCCGCTGCAGGTCGGCGTGCTGCAGCTGCCGATCCCCAGCGCGCGGCGCTGCTACAAGCTCGGCCAGGCCCTGCGCCGCGCCATCGAGAGCTACCCGGAGGACCTCAAGGTCGCCATCGTCGCCACCGGCGGCGTGTCGCACCAGGTCCACGGCGAGCGCTGCGGCTTCAACAACCCTGAGTGGGACGCGCAGTTCATCGAGCTGCTGGTCAACGACCCCGAGCGCCTGACCGAGATGACCGTCGCCGAATACGCCACCCTCGGCGGCATGGAGGGCGCCGAGGTGATCACCTGGCTGATCATGCGCGGCGCGCTGTCCGCCAGCGTCGACAAGCTGCACCAGGACTACTACCTGCCGTCCATGACCGGCATCGCCACCCTGCTGCTGCAGAACCGCGACCAGCGCCTGCCGGCCCCGGCCATCGAGCGCCATCGCCAGCACATGCAGCACCAACTGGCTGGCGCCGAAAAGCTGGAAGGCACCTACCCCTACACCCTGGAGCGCAGCGCCAAGGGCTACCGGCTGAACAAGTTCCTGCACCGCATGATCGAGCCGCAGTGGCGCCAGCGCTTCCTCACCGAGCCCGAGGCGCTGTACGCCGAGGCCGAACTCAGCGAGGAAGAGCGCGACCTGCTGCGCCGCCGCGACTGGCGCGGGCTGATCCACTACGGGGTGATCTTCTTCGTGCTGGAGAAACTCGGCGCCGTGCTCGGCGTCTCCAACCTGGACATCTACGCCGCCATGCGCGGCCAGAGCCTGGAAGACTTCATGAAGACGCGCAACCAGCAGGTGCGCTACTCGGTGGCCGGCAAGGCCCCGCGCTAACCCCGCTCCCCCCAGCTTCACCGCCCACCAGCGACGCCACCGCGCCGCTGGCCGGCGACGCTTTGCCCAAGAAACGGAGAACAACAACAATGATCCGCCCGTCCCACAAGCACCGTCTCGTCTGCACCCTGGCCCTGGCCTCGGCCCTGCCGCTGGAGGCGCTGGCCGAAGGCTTCCTCGACGACGCCAAGTCCAGCCTGACCCTGCGCAACTTCTACATGAACCGCGACTACACCGGCGATGCCGCCCAGGGCAAGGCCGAGGAATGGACGCAGAGCTTCATCCTCGACTTCAAGTCCGGCTTCACCCAAGGCACCGTCGGCTTCGGCCTGGATGTGCTCGGCCTGTACAGCATCAAGCTCGATGGCGGCCGCGGCACCGCCGGCACCCAGCTGCTGCCGGTGCACGACGATGGCCGCCCGGCCGACGACTTCGGCCGCCTGGCGGTGGCCGGCAAGGCACGGATATCGAAGACCGAGCTGAAAGTCGGCGAATGGGCCCCGGCGCTGCCGATCCTGCGTTCCGACGACGGCCGCTCGCTGACGCAGACCTTCCAGGGCGCGCAGCTCACTTCGAAGGAAATCGCCGGCCTGACCCTCTACGGCGGCCAGTTCCGCCAGAACAGCCCGCGCAACGACGCCAGCATGGAGGACATGAGCCTGTTCAACCGCACGGCCTACACCTCCGACCGCTTCGACTTCGTCGGCGGCGAATACCGCTTCAACCACGAGCGCACCCTGGTCGGCCTGTGGAACGCCGAGCTGAAGGACATCTACCAGCAGCAGTACCTGCAGGTGCAGCACTTCCAGCCCGTGGGCGACTGGGTGCTGGGCGCCAACCTCGGCTACTTCCGGGGCAAGGAAGACGGCAGCGCCCGCGCCGGCGACCTGGACAACCGCACCGCCTCCGGGCTGTTCTCCGCCAAGTACGGCGCCGGCACCTTCTACCTGGGCCTGCAGAAGGTCATGGGCGATGACGAGTGGTTCCGCGTCAACGGCGCCAGCGGCGGCACCCTGGCCAACGACGCCTTCGGCTCCAGCTTCGAGAGCGCCAAGGAGCACTCCTGGCAACTGCGCCACGACTACGACTTCGCCGCCCTGGGCGTACCCGGCCTGACCCTGATGAACCGCTACATCCACGGCGACAACGTGCACAACGCCAGCACCGACGACGGCACCGAATGGGCCCGCGAGAGCGAGCTGGCCTACACCGTGCAGTCCGGACCGCTGAAGACGCTGAACGTCAAATGGCGCAATTCCAACATGCGCCGCGACTGGGGGCGGACCAACAGCTTCGACGAGAACCGGTTGATCGTCAGCTATCCGCTGAGCCTGCTGTAGGCCCCACGCCGAGGCGCCTTCGTAGGATGGGTTGAGCTTGCGAAACCCATCCTACGAAGAGCACCTCGGCGCAAGACAGTTGCGCCTACAGGGTATGGGCCCCTGTCTCCTGGATCACCTCGCGGATACTCTGCATCAACGCCGCCGACACCGGCGAATGCAGGCAGCCGCTGCGGCAGGTCAGGCCGATGGCGCGGGTGGTCTGTTGCAGCTGCACCGGCAGGCGGCACAGCTCGCCGGAGGCTATCTCGTGTTCCAGCTGGTGCGCCGACACCGCCGCGAGCATGTCCGAGCGCAGCAGCAGGCCGCGGATGGTCGCCAGGTCGCCGCTCTCCACCACCGGCCAGGGCGCGGCCATGCCCGAGGCGGCGAAGCAGGCGTCGAGCAGGCCCCGGGCCGGGGAGCCCGCGCGCGGCAATACCCAGCGCGCCTGCTGCAGTTCCGCCAGCTCGCGGGGGCCTTCCAGCAGCGGGTGGCCGCGGCGCGCCAGCAGCACCATTTCCTCGGTGAGCAACGCCTCGCCGGCCAGGTCGCTGGCGTAGTCCGCCGAGCGCAGGGCGCCGAAGACGAAGTCCAGGTCGCCGGCGCGCAACTCGGTAGCCAGCAGGTCGAACGGGCTTTCGTTGGTGATCACCCGCACCCCGGGATGCTCGGCGGTGAGGCGGACGATGGCCTCGGGCAGGATGCGCGTGCGCCCCAGCGGCAGCGCGCCGACGTGCACCACGCCCCGCAGGCTGCCGCGCATGGCGCTGAGGTCGGTCTCGATGTGGCGCAGTTCGTTGAGCGCGCGGCGGATCGGAAAGAGGATCTCGTGGCTCGCCCGCGTCGGCTGCAGCCCGCGCGGGGTGCGCTCGAACAATGGCCGGCCGCAGCCGCCCTCCAGCACCTTGAGCGCCGAGCTGACCGCCGGCTGGCTGAGGCCGAAGTGGCTGGCCACGGTCTGCATGTGGCGCGTCTCGCAGAGCTTGACGAAGACCTCCAGGCGCCGCCCCTGGAACAGGTACAGCGGCTCCACCGGCGCCGCGCCCAGCACCCTGGGCACGCTCTCCAGCTCGGCCAGCACGCGGCGCGCGCGGGGCAGCACGCAGTCGCCGTAGTCGGTCAGGCGCATGCCGTTGGCGTGGCGCTCGAACAGCGGCGCGTCGAGCCGCGCCTCCAGCTCGGAAATGGCGCGGGTGACCACCGACTGCGCGCGGAACAGCGCTTCCGAGGCCCGCGACACACTGCCCAGGTCCGCCACGCGGACGAAGGCGCGGACCTGCATCAGGTTCGGCAGCTCGAAGTCGCTCATATCCCCTCCCGGCGCGCAGCCCTACTCCGACGGGACTATGCCCAGCCCTCCGGACAAGCGCAATAAGCAGAACGCATACCTCCAACAACTGAACGCATTAGTCCGCCACGGCCCTCGGTGACATCCTCGACACATTCCCAACCGGAGCCCACCCACATGAACGCAGCACAAAAATCCGCCCTGGTGGTCAGCGCCCATTCCGCCGATTTCGTCTGGCGCGCCGGTGGCGCCATCGCCCTGCACGCCGAGCAGGGCTACGCCGTGCACATCGTCTGCCTGTCCTTCGGCGAGCGCGGCGAATCCGCCAAGCTGTGGCGCAAGGGCGAGATGAGCGAAGCGAAGGTCAAGGCCGCGCGCCGCGAGGAAGCCCTGGCCGCCGCCGAAATCCTCGGCGCCAGCGTCGAGTTCTTCGACATCGGCGACTACCCGATGCGCGCCGACAAGGACACCCTGTTCCGCCTGGCCGACGTGTTCCGCCGCGTGCAGCCGGAATTCGTCCTCAGCCACTCGCTGAAGGACCCGTACAACTACGACCACCCGCTGGCCATGAACCTCGCCCAGGAGGCGCGCATCATCGCCCAGGCCGAGGGCTACAAGCCGGGCGAGAAGATCGTCGGCGCGCCGCCGGTGTACGCCTTCGAGCCGCACCAGCCGGAGCAGTGCGAATGGCGCCCGGACACCTTCCTCGACATCACCGGCGTGTGGGACAGGAAGTACGCCGCCATCCAGTGCATGGCCGGCCAGGAACACCTGTGGGAGTACTACACCCGCGTCGCCCTGCAGCGCGGCGTGCAGGCCAAGCGCAACGTCGGCATCACCAGCACGCGCAACATCGTCTACGCCGAAGGCTTCCAGAGCATCTTCCCGCGCGTGACGGAGAACCTGGCATGAGCGCGCTGATCGGCAAGACCGGCATCGTGGTGCGCAACATCCCGCGTGTCGCGCAGGAAACCATCGACGAACTCGGCCGCCTGGGCGTGGCCACCGTGCACGAGGCCCAGGGCCGCAAGGGCCTGCTGAACACCGGCATCCGCCCGATCCAGCAGGGCGTGGCGGTGGCCGGCAGCGCGGTGACCGTGCTGGTGGCGCCGGGCGACAACTGGATGTTCCACGTCGCCGTCGAGCAGTGCCGCCCCGGCGACCTGCTGGTGGTGGCGCCCAGCTCGCCGTGCAGCGACGGCTACTTCGGCGACCTGCTCGCCACCTCGCTCAAGGCCCGCGGCGTGCGCGGCCTGGTGATAGACGCCGGCATCCGCGACAGCCACACCCTGCGCGAGATGGGCTTTGCGGTCTGGTCGAAGGCCATCAACGCCCAGGGCACGGTGAAGGAGGTGCTCGGCTCGGTGAACCTGCCGCTGCTGTGCGCCGGGCAACTGGTGAACGCCGGCGACATCGTCGTCGCCGACGACGACGGCGTGGTCGTGGTGCGCCACGGCGAAGCGGCCCAGGTGCTGGAAGCCGCGCGCAAGCGCGCCGACCTGGAAGAACAGAAGCGCCTGCGCCTGGCCGCCGGCGAACTCGGCCTGGACATCTACGAGATGCGCCCGCGCCTGGCCGCCAAGGGCCTGCGCTACGTGGACAGCCTCGACGAACTGGGAGGCTGAACATGGGCCAGACCCGCATCCCCTGCCTGCTCATGCGTGGCGGCACCTCCAAGGGCGCCTACTTCCTCAGCACCGACCTGCCCGCCGATGCGGTCCTGCGCGAGCGCGTGCTGCTGGCGGTGATGGGCTCGCCGGACAAGCGCCAGATCGACGGCCTCGGCGGCGCCGACCCGCTGACCAGCAAGGTCGCCATCGTCCGCGCCTCGCGCCGCGACGACGCCGACGTCGACTACCTGTTCGCCCAAGTGCTGGTGGACGAGGCGCGGGTGGACTACGGGCAGAACTGCGGCAACATCCTCGCCGGCGTCGGCCCCTTCGCCATCGAGCGCGGCCTGGTGCCGGTGCGCGGCGCCAGCACGGCGGTGCGCATCTTCATGGAGAACACCGGGCAGATCGCCGTGGCGCACGTCCTCACGCCCGATGGCGAGGTGGAATACGCCGGCGACACGCGCATCGACGGCGTGCCCGGCAGCGCCGCGCCGCTGGTGGTGGAGTTCGCCGACGTGGCCGGCTCCAGCTGCGGCGCCCTGCTGCCCACCGGCAACGTCCGCGACACTTTCGACGGTATCGAAGTCACCTGCATCGACAACGGCATGCCGGTGGTGCTGCTGCGCGCCGAGGACCTGGGCCGCAGCGGCTGCGAGAGCCGAGAGGAACTGGACGCCGATACCGAGCTGAAGGCACGCCTGGAATCCATCCGCCTGCAGGCCGGCCCGCGCATGAACCTGGGCGACGTCGGCCAGCGCAACGTGCCGAAGATGTGCCTGGTCTCGGCGCCGCGCCAGGGCGGGGCGATCAACACCCGCTCGTTCATCCCGCACCGCTGCCACGCCTCCATCGGCGTGTTCGGCGCGGTGAGCGTGGCCAGTGCCTGCCTGGTGCAAGGCTCGGTAGCGCAAGACGTCGCTCACGCTGGCGAAGGCGAGGTGCGGCGCCTGGCGGTGGAACATCCCAGCGGCGAATTCAGCGTGGAAATCCGCCTGCACGACGGGCGCATCGCCGGCTGCGGCCTGGTGCGCAGCGCACGCCTGCTGTTCGACGGCCAGGTGTGCATTCCCCGGGCAGTGTGGGCCGGCCACTGACCTGGGCGAACCGCACGGCGCTCTGCCGCGCGGCTTTGACACAAATCATCGCAGTTGTAAAAAAACGGTAAATGCGAGTGATTCCAACTCGCTTCTGTCGTATCTATGGGCATTTTCCACCCGCCCGCCACTTTCGGCGCATCAGGAAAACCTTCATGCACGCCCGAGCCCTTCCCCTCTCCCGCCGCCTGCTGGCCAGTGCGGCCGCCGCCGTCACCAGCGCCTTCCTGCTCCTCCACCCCACCGGCGCCAGCGCCGCCACCCTGGACACCGCCTTCGGCCCGGTGCAGGTCAAGGACCACCCGCAGCGCGTAGTGGCCCTGGGCGAGAACACCCTGGACGCCGCCCTCGCCCTGGGCGTGCAACCCCTGGGCGCGCTGGCCAGCCGCGGCGGCAGCGACATTCCCGAATACCTCAAGGCCAAGGCCGGCAAGCTGCCGCTGGTGGGCACCGTGCGCGAGGTCAACCTGGAAGCCGTGCTCAAGCTGCGCCCGGACCTGATCCTGGCCAGCCCCGGCCTGACCCGCGAGCAGTACGCCAAGCTCAGCCTGATGGCGCCCACCGTGGTGCCCAAGGGCGGCGCCCTGGACGACTGGCGCGTAGCCTTCCGCACCTATGCCGCGGCCCTGGACAGGAACGCCGAGGCCGAGCAGCGCCTGAACGAACTCGACCAGCGCATCGCCGGGCTGCGCCCGCGCCTGCCGGCCAACACCAGCCTCAGCGTGGTGCGCTGGAACCCGCAGGGGCCGATCATGATGTCCAGCCACCTGTTCGCCGGCCAGCTGCTCGACCAGTTGGGCCTGCGGCCCAATCCGCTGGCGGCGCAGCAGACCCAGCGCCCGCACACCGACATCCTCAGCCTGGAGAACCTGTCCAAGGCCGATGCCGACTGGATCTTCCTCGCCACCCTCAACCCCGACGGCGAGAAGGCCCTGGCCGAAGCCCGCCAGCAACCCGCCTTCACCCGCCTGAAAGCGGTGCAGGCCGGGCACCTGGCCAGCGTCGACGGGCAGATCTGGAGCAGCAGCTCCGGCTACCTGGCCGCCCAGCAGGTGCTGGATGACGTGGAGAAGGCGCTGGCCAACTGATGCTGCCCGCGCGCCTGCCCTTGCCGCTGGCCCTCGGGCTGGCGGCTTCGCTTCTGTTGCTGCTGTGCCTGGCCAGCCTGCTGCTGGGCGCCGGCGACGCCGGGCCCTGGGCCAGCCTGCAAGCCCTGTTCGGCGGCGCCGACGAAGACACCCGCTTCGTCGTCGGCGTGCTGCGCCTGGCGCGCACCGAGCTGGCCCTGCTGGTGGGCGTGGCCCTGGGCGCCGCCGGCCTGCTGCTGCAATCGGTGACGCGCAACCCGCTGGCCGAGCCCGGCCTGCTGGGCGTCAGCGCCGGCTCGGCCTTCGCCGTGACCCTGGCGATCAACCTCGGCGCCACCGCCGCCGGCCTCAACCTGGCGGTGGCCGTGCTCGGCGCCCTGGGCGGCTGCCTGCTGGTGCTGACGGTGTCGCGCCTGCGCGGGGTGGGCGACGACCCGGTGCGCCTGGTGCTGGCCGGGGTGGCCTTCTCCGGCCTGCTCACCGCCCTGAGCAGCCTGGTGCTGCTGTGGGACCAGCGCACCGCCGACGAAGTGCGCTTCTGGGTGGTCGGCAGCCTCGCCGGCCGGCCGCTGGACACCCTGCACTGGAGCCTGCCGGGGCTGCTGCTCGGCCTGCTGGTGGCGCTGCCGCTGGTCCGCCCGCTGGCCGCCCTGGCCCTGGGCGAACGCGTGGCCAGCGGCCTCGGCCACCACCCGCAGCGGGTGCGCCTGGCCACCCTGCTGGCGGTGGCGCTGCTGGTGGGCACGGCCAATGCCGCCGCCGGCCCCATCGCCTTCCTCGGTCTGATCGTGCCCTTCATCGCCCGCCGCCTGGTGGGCAGCGACATCCGCAGCTGCTTCGGCCTGTGCCTGCTGCTGGGGCCCTGCGTACTGCTGCTGGCCGACATAATCGCGCGCCTGCTGGTGCGCCCCTACGAGATGCCGGTAGGGGTGGTCACCGCCTTCGTCGGCGCGCCCATCCTCATCGCCGTGGTGCGCTCGCACCGCCTGCCGACGCTGCAACGCCAATGAACGCGCCCTCTCCCCACGGTTACGGCCTGCTGCGCCTGGGCCGGCTGTCGCTGCTCTGGCACCGCCGCAGCCTCATGGTCGGCCTGGCGTTGCTGGCAACACTGGCCGCCGCCTTCGTGTTCTGCCTGAGCGGCGACGGCCTCGGCGCCGGCCAGGCCATCGCCGCCCTGCTCGGCCAGGGCGACCCCTTCCAGCAACTGCTGGTGCGCGAACTGCGCCTGCCGCGCCTGCTCGCCGGCCTGCTCAGCGGCGCCGCCCTGGGCGCCGCCGGCTGCCTGATGCAGACCCTGGCGCGCAACCGCCTGGCCACCCCGGGCATGGTCGGCCTGGACAACGGCGCCACCGCCTTCGCCGTGGCCTCCATAGTCGCGGTGCCGACCAGCCTGGCGCCCTCCGCGCTGGCCCTGACCGGCGCCGCCAGCGCTGCCGCGCTGACCTTCCTGCTCGCGGCCGGGGCCGGCGCCCGCGGCTATCGCTTCATCGTCGTCGGCCTGGGCATAGGCGCGCTGTTCGGCGCCCTGACCAACCTGATGCTGGCCCGCGCCGACATAGACGCGGCCAACGCCGCCTACCCCTGGACCGTCGGCAGCCTCAACGCCCGCCCGCCGCTGGCCGTGTGGCTGCTGGCCGGCGGCCTGGCCCTGGGCCTGCCGGCGGCGCGCCTGCTGACGCGGCCACTGACGACGATGCGCTTCTCCGACAGCGTCGCCATCGGCCTGGGCGTGCGCCTGGGCGCCATGCGCATCGCCACCCTGGCGCTGAGCGTGGCCCTCACCGGGCTGGCCGTGGCGGTGGCCGGGCCGGTCGGCCTGGTGGCGCTGATCGCCCCCGAGGCAGCGCGCTACCTGGGCGGCCAACACGGCGTGCCGGTGCTCAACGCGGCCCTGGCCGGCGCCCTGCTGACGCTGCTGGCCGACTGGCTGGGACGCACCCTGCTGGCGCCCATCGAAATCCCCGTGGGCATCGTCATGGCGGTGATAGGCGCGCCCTACCTGCTGTGGATCATCCTGCGCCAACCCTCCGGGAGACAGCCATGAACCCGAACCCCGTCGCCCCGCTGGAAACCCGCGGCCTGTGCATGGCCTACGGCAAGCGGCCGATCATCGAAGGCCTGGACCTGCGCCTGCCGGCCGGCCAGGTTACCGCCATCGTCGGCCCCAACGGCTGCGGCAAATCCACCCTGCTGGCGGGCCTGGCGCGCCTGCAGAAGCCCAGCGGCGGCGCCGTGCTGCTCGACGGCAAGGCCATCGCCAGCCTGCCGTCGAAAGAAGTGGCGCGGCGCCTGGCGCTGCTGCCCCAGGACGCCAGCGCCCCGGACGGCCTCACCGTGGCCGAGCTGATCCGCTTCGGCCGCCAGCCGCACCAGGGCCTGTTCCAGCAATGGAGCGCCGAGGACCAGCAGGTGGTGGACGCCGCCCTGGCCGCCGCCGACCTCGGCGAGCTGGCCGAGCGGCCGCTGGAATCCATGTCCGGCGGCCAGCGCCAGCGCGCCTGGATCGCCATGGCCATCGCCCAGGACACCCCGCTGCTGCTGCTCGACGAACCCACCTCGGCGCTGGACCTGGGCCACCAGATCGAGGTCTTCGAACTGATCCGCCACCTGGCCGAAGCCGGCAAGACGGTGGTGATGGTGGTCCACGACCTGTCCAGCGCCTGCCGCTACGCCGACCACCTGGTGGCGATGAAAGGCGGCCAGGTGCTGGCCGAAGGCGCGCCGGCCCGGGTGGTGACGGCGGAGCTGGTGGAGGCGCTGTATGGCGTGCGCTGTACGTTGTTGAGCGATCCGTACAGCGGCACGCCACTGATCGTTGGGGCCAGTCGGGTGCGAGCCTGCTCTTCGTAGGAGCGAGGGGGACGCCTAGTTCTTGCTCGCGAATGGGTCTTCCGGGGACTTCGGCGCCAAGACTGAGAGCACCCTCTCCCTAACCCTCTCCCTGAAGGGAGAGGGGACCGTTGGGCAGACACGGATGTTCTGGAGTCAGCCGGCAGGCACGGTGGCTACAGGCTGAAACCGCCCTCCTCTCGGCACGGACAAGCCCCCTCTCCCTTCAGGGAGAGGGCTGGGGAGAGGGGACGGGCTTCGACATCGCTCCGGAGCAAGACCTGACGCCATTGTTCGTGAGCTCGCTCCTACGAAAAGCACCATCCCCCCAGCACCTCAGATGCGACGAAATGCCAGCACCCAACCATTGCCCCGCCCCCACCGCCAGTGGGATCATTTGCAATTGCTTTTTGTTCTCATTCATGGCTGATCACGTGTCACCGCAACTACTCCTCGTGGAAGACGACGCCCACCTGCGCCCGGCCCTGGAACGCCACTTCCAGGCCCGCGGCTTCGCCGTGCGCGCCTGCGAGACCGGCACCCAGGGCCTGGCCGCGCTGCGCGAGGGCCGCTTCGACCTGGTGCTGCTGGACATCATGCTGCCCGGCGTCGACGGCCTCAGCCTGCTCGACGAACTGCGCCGCCGGCAGACCGTGCCGGTGATGCTGATGTCCGCCCTGGGCGCCGAGCAGGACCGCATCAGCGGCTTCACCCGCGGCGCCGACGACTACCTGCCCAAGCCCTTCAGCTTGGCCGAGCTGGACGCCCGGGTCGACGCCCTGCTGCGCCGCGTGGCCCTCGACCGGCGCCCGGCCGAGGCCCCCCGGGACGGCGAGCTGACCCTCGACGAGGAGGCCCGCGACGTCACCCACCAGGGCCGCGCCGCCGGCCTCACCGGCTCCGAGTACCGCCTGCTGGCGACCCTGCGCGCACACCCCGGCGAAGCGCTGAGCAAGGCCTTCCTCTACCAGAGCGTGCTGCACCGCGCCTACACCCGCCTGGACCGCGGCCTGGACGTGCACGTCTGCAACCTGCGCCGCAAGCTCGCCGCCATCGGCGCGCAGCACCTGCAGATCCAGGCGGTGCGCGGCCAGGGCTACGTGCTGGTCGAAACGGACGGCGCCTGATGCGCCGCCACCCGCTGCTGTGGAAGCTGGCCCTGCTGCAGGTGGGTTTCTGCCTGACGCTGACCTGGCTGATCTGGAACTGGGGCCTGTCGGTGGAACGCAGCACCTACTTCCTCGACGAAGCCGACCGCCTCTACCTCGCGCGCTACGCCCAGCAGGCTGAGCAGGCCTGGCGCCAGGGCGGCACGGCCGGCGCCGAAGCCTTCCGCCGCCAGCTGGAGCGCGAGGAAGACACCTGGGTCGCCCTGGTCGGCCCGCGCCTGGAAAGCCTCGGCACCACGCCGCTGAGCGCCGAGGAGGCCAGCCACCTGACCTTCATGCGCAAGCTCGACTGGCCCATGAGCCGGCGCCTGCAGGACGAGCTGCCCTACGTCAGCATCGAGTTCCCCGAACGCCCCGAGGACGGCCGCCTGGTCATCCAGCTGCCCGAGCGCCTGCTGCCCAGCGGCCTGACGCCCTGGACCCACGTCATCACCCACGGCGTGGCGCCGACCCTGCTGGCCCTGCTGCTGGGCCTGGCCCTGTACCGCCACCTGGTGGTGCCGCTGAACCGCCTGCGCGACCGCGCCGACGCCCTGCGCGCCGACGACCTCGACAGCCCCGGCCTGCCGCTGCAGGAGCGCCGCGACGAACTGGGCGAACTGGCCCAGGCCTTCGAACACATGGCCGCGCGCCTGCGCCAGAGCCTGGCCCAGCAGCGCCTGCTGCTGCGCACCCTGTCCCACGAACTGCGCACGCCCCTGGCGCGGCTGCGCATCGCCCACGACGGCGAGCTGCCGCCCGAACAGCTGCGCCAGCGCCTGGGCCGCGAAGTGGCCGACATGCAGCGGTTGCTGGAAGACACCCTCGACCTGGCCTGGATGGACACCGAGCGCCCGCAACTGCCCACCGAACCGGTGCTGGTGCTCTCGGTGTGGGAAGCGCTGCGCGAGGACGCCTGCTTCGAAAGCGGCTGGGAGCCCGCGCGCCTGCCCTGCTCGCTGGGCACCGAATGCAGCGTGCAGGTGCACCTGGACAGCCTGGCCCAGGCCCTGGAGAACCTGCTGCGCAACGCCATCCGCCACTCGCCGGCGGGCGGCCGAGTCAGCCTCGACGGCTGGCGCGAAGGCCGGCACTGGCACCTGTGCCTGCGCGACCAGGGCCCCGGCGTGGCCGAGGCCGACCTTGAGCGCATCTTCGAGCCCTACCAGCGCCTGGAAGGCAGCGGCGCCGGCTTCGGCCTGGGCCTGGCCATCGCCCGCCGCGCCATCGAGCTGCAGGGCGGCCGCCTGTGGGCCACCAACGCCCACCCCGGCCTGTGCCTGCACCTGCTGTTGCCGGCGGCCTGGAAGTGTTTAGAAAGTTAATGCGCTTTACTCGCAATTGTGAGTAATTATCATCTTCGATCTCTCGCCTTCAGGCTGAACTTCCGGAGATCGAAGATGTCGTCCCGTGCCCAACCCCTAGTCCCCTTCCTGCTGCTGTCCAGCTGCCTGCTGGCCAGCGCCGTCCACGCCGCCAGCCAGGACGAGCAGCCCGTCGAACTGGACAGCCAGACCGTGGTCGCCACCGCCCAGGAAGAAACCAAGCAGGCCCCGGGCGTGTCCGTCATCACCGCCGAGGACATCGCCAAGCGCCCGCCGGCCAACGACCTGTCGCAGATCATCCGGACCATGCCGGGGGTCAACCTCACCGGCAACTCCACCAGCGGCCAGCGCGGCAACAACCGGCAGATCGACATCCGCGGCATGGGCCCGGAGAACACCCTGATCCTGGTCGACGGCAAGCCGGTCAGCAGCCGCAGCTCGGTGCGCTACGGCTGGCGCGGCGAGCGCGACACCCGCGGCGACACCAACTGGGTGCCGGCCGACCAGGTCGAGCGCATCGAAGTCATCCGCGGCCCGGCGGCGGCGCGCTACGGCTCCGGCGCCATGGGCGGGGTGGTGAACATCATCACCAAGCAGGCGGCCAAGCAAACCCACGGCAACCTCACCGTCTACCAGAACTTCCCGCAGCACGGCGACGAAGGCGCCAGCAAGCGCGTGAGCTTCGGCCTCAACGGCCCGCTGACCGATACCCTCAGCTACCGCGTCTACGGCAACCTGGCCAAGACCGACGCCGACGACTGGGACATCAACGCCGGCCACGAATCGGCGCGCACCGGCAACCAGGCCGGCACCCTCCCCGCCGGCCGCGAAGGCGTGCGCAACAAGGACATCAACGGCCAACTGAACTGGAAACTGGCGCCCAACCAGAGCCTCGAGTTCGAAAGCGGCTTCAGCCGCCAGGGCAACATCTACACCGGCGACACCCAGAACACCAACAGCAACGCCAACGTGAAGAGCATGCTGGGTCACGAGACCAACATCATGTACCGCGAGAACTACTCGCTCACCCACCGCGGCGACTGGGACTTCGGCAGCTCGATGGCCTACCTGCAGTACGAGAAGACGCGCAACAGCCGCATCAACGAAGGCCTGGCCGGCGGCACCGAGGGCATCTTCAGCAACACCGACTTCTACACCTCGACCCTGCGCGACCTGACCGCCCACGGCGAGGTCAACCTGCCGCTGCACGCCTGGCGCGACCAGACCCTGACCCTGGGCAGCGAGTGGAACCAGCAGAAGCTCGACGACCCCAGCGCCAACACCCAGACCACCACCGAGGGCGGCTCGGTCGCAGGCCTGACCAGCAGCGGCCGCGACACCACCTCGCAGGCGCAGATCTTCTCGCTGTTCGCCGAAGACAACATCGAGATACTGCCCGGCACCATGCTCACCCCGGCGCTGCGCTTCGACCACCACAGCATCGTCGGCGACAACTGGAGCCCGTCGCTCAACCTGTCCCACGCGCTGACCGACACCCTCACCCTGAAGGCCGGCATCGCCCGCGCCTACAAGGCGCCGAACCTGTACCAGCTCAACCCCGACTACCTGCTCTACAGCCGCGGCCAGGGCTGCTACGGGCAGAGCACCAGCTGCTACCTGCAGGGCAACGAGAACCTCAAGGCCGAGACCAGCGTCAACAAGGAACTGGGCATCGAGTTCAAGGACGACGGCTGGGTCGCCGGGCTGACCTACTTCCGCAACGACTACAAGAACAAGATCGACTCCGGCCTGACCCCGGTGGGCAACGCCAGCGGTGGCACCGGCAGCTACGCCAACGCCTCGATCTACAAGTGGGAAAACGTGCCCAAGGCGCTGGTCGAGGGCCTGGAAGGCACCCTGAGCATCCCGCTGGCCGCGCAGCTGACCTGGAACAACAACTTCACCTACATGCTGCAGTCGAAGAACAAGGAAACCGGCGACGTGCTCTCGGTGACGCCGAAGTACACCCTCAACTCCATGCTCGACTGGCAGGCCAGCGACGACCTCTCGCTGCAGCTGAGCGTGGCCTGGTACGGCAAGCAGAAGCCGAAGAAGTACGACTACCAGGGCAACCGCGTGACCGGCAGCGCCAACGACCAGCTCTCGCCCTACGCGCTGACCGGCGCCAGCGGCACCTACAAGCTCAGCAAGAACCTCAGCGTCACCGCCGGCGTCGACAACATCTTCGACAAGCGCCTGTACCGCGCCGGCAACGCCCAGGGCGTGGCCAACATCGCCGGCGCCGGCGCCGCCACCTACAACGAGCCCGGCCGCACCCTCTACACCAGCCTGACCGCGTCCTTCTGAGGACCACCCGGCCCCGCTCCCGGCGGGGGCCGGCAGACGAGATAGCCTGATGAAAACCACCACCCTGCCCCTGGTCCTGGCGCTGGCACTGGCCGCGCCGGCCCCGGTGGCCCTGGCGCAACCGGCGCCGGACCAGAAGATGGACACCACCTTGCTGCAACGCCAGGACCTGGCCTACCGCTTCACCCAACTGGACCTCGACTCCGCCGACGGCCAGCGCCATTACCGCCTGTGGGTCGGCAAGCCCGAGCGCCCGGCGCCCGGCGCCGGCTACCCGGTGCTGTGGATGCTCGACGGCAACGCCGCCCTCGGCGCGCTCGATGCCGCCAGCCTGGACAGGCTCGCCAGCGGCCAGGCGCCGCTGCTGGTCGCGGTCGGCTACCAGACCGAGCAGCGCATCGAACGCAACGCCCGCACCTACGACTACACCCCGCCGCTGCCCGGCGAGGCCAGGCAACTCGACCCGCTGACCGGCCAGCCCAGCGGCGGCGTCGACGCCTTCCTCGACCTGCTGCGCCAACGCATGCGCCCCATGGTCGCCGCCGTCGCCCCCATCGACGCCAGCCGGCAGACCCTCTGGGGCCACTCCTACGGTGGCCTGGCCGTGCTCCACGCCCTGTTCACCCGCCCCGGCGAGTTCAGCGCCTACGCCGCCGCCAGCCCCTCGCTGTGGTGGCACGACGGCGCCATCGTCCGCGAAGCCGCCGGCCTGCAACAGCGCCTGGGCGAAAGCCGCCCGCGCCTGCTGCTGATGCGCGGCGGCGACGAACCGGGCAACCCACGCGGCCCGCTGAAAGGCGACGCCGAACGCCCGGCCCGCGAACTGAGCGCCGACCTGGCCAAGGTGCCGGGCCTGCAGGTGCAGTACCAGCGGTTCGATGGTCTGGGGCATGGGCCCATGTTGCCGGCGTCGCTGCGTTATCTGCTGGAGCATTACCCGTAACCGAGGCGCGCCGGGGAGCAAGGTCAAACGGCGGATAACCGCGAACGGTTATCCGCCCTACGCCAGGCCCATCTCCATAGGTCATACAACCGTTCGCAGAAATGACGATGTGTAAGGACGGTGCCTAACCTCCAGCCCACTCAGGACAGCCCCCTCTCCCTTCAGGGAGAGGGTTGGGGAGAGGGCGCTCTGAAACCCAACACCTACGCCACCGGTAACCCCTGTTCGCGAGCAAGCTCGCTCCTACGAAAAGCCAAAAAGCCCAAAAGCCAAAGCCATCCCCTCCGCCCCTCCCCCTTTTTCACACTGGCAATGAAGTTTGCGGCAGGAGCACAATCCAAGGTTCGCCCCTCCCCAGGAAGCCCCCGGATGCCCGACAGCCTGCATGCGGCCCTGCGCCACTTCGTTTCCACTCTGCGCCACGACCCGGCCTTCCGCTCCCTGCGCCTGGTGCAGCGGCACAGCCTCGACTGCGGCGTGACCCGCGACCAACCCGACCCGGTGCGCCACGGCCTCGACCAGGGCGCCATGCTCTGCGCCGAGGTCGATGGCGTGGAAGCCTTCGCCGCCACCAGCGACCTCGGCGAACAGGGCCTGCGCCAGGCCTTCGAACGCGCCCGCCAGCTTGCCGCCGGCATCGCCGCCCGTGCCCTGCCGCGCCCGGCCCAGGCCGGCGCCGACCTCGGCCGCCAGCGGCGCAGCAGCCCGAACCTCGACACCCCGCTGCCGGATCTGGCGCAATGGCTGGACCTGCTGCGCGCGGAATGCGCCGCGGTGCCGCGCGAGGAACGCATCGTCGACTGGAGCGCCAGCCTGCGCGTGGTGCGCGAGCAACAGCTGTACCTCGACCGCCACGGCAGCGACCTGCTGCACGAGACCCAGCGCCTCTACCCCTGGCTCTCGGTGACCGCCTTCGACGGCCGCCAGAGCCAGACGCGCACCTTCGACGTGGCGCGCCAGGGCGGTGCCGAGGTGGTGCTGCACAGCGGCTTCGCCGGCGCCGCCGCGCGCGTCGCCGACGAGGCCCTGCAACTGCTGCTGGCGCCCAACACCCCGGAAGGCACCCGCGACCTGCTGCTGATGCCCGACCAGATGATCCTGCAGATCCACGAATCCATCGGCCACCCGCTGGAGCTGGACCGCATCCTCGGCGACGAGCGCAACTACGCCGGCACCAGCTTCGTCACGCCGGACATGTTCGGCCACTACCAGTACGGCTCGCCGCTGCTCAACGTCAGCTTCGCCCCGGACGTGCCCGACGAACTGGCCAGCTACGCCTACGACGACGAAGGCACGCCCGCCGAGCGCCAGCTGCTGATCGCCGGCGGCATCCTCCAGCGCCCCCTGGGCGGCGCCCTGTCCCAGGCCCGCAGCCAGCTCGCCGGGGTGGCCAACAGCCGCGCCAGCAGCTGGAACCGCGCGCCCATCGACCGCATGGCCAACCTCAACGTCGAGCCCGGCGACCAGAGCCTGGCGCAACTGATCGGCGGCATCGAGAAAGGCATCCTCATGGCCACCAACCGCTCCTGGTCCATCGACGACGCGCGCAACAAATTCCAGTTCGGCTGCGAATGGGGCCAGTTGATAGAGAACGGCGAACTCGCCGGCGTGGTGCGCAACCCCAACTACCGCGGCATCTCCGCGCAGTTCTGGCGCAGCCTGGGCGCGGTGGGCGACGCCTCCACCCTCAGCGTGCTGGGCACCGCCAACTGCGGCAAGGGCGAGCCCAACCAGGCGATCACCGTCGGCCACGCCTCGCCGGCCTGCGTGTTCAAGGACATCACCGTGTTCGGAGGGCAGGCCTGATGCAACTGCGACTGTCCCCCGACCACCTGCGCGAACTCGCCGACTGGCTCAAGGGCCGGCTGCGCGGCGACGAGGAATTCAGCCTGTGGCTCGCCGCCGAGGATTCCGACTTCGTACGCTTCAACCACGCCCGGGTGCGCCAGGCCACCCGCGTGCTGCAGATCGAGGCGCAGCTGCGGCTGATCCGCGGCGCACGCCACGCCAGCCTGGAGCTGAGCCTGACCGGCAGCGCGGAGGAAGACCGCCAGCGCCTGCAGCAAGGCCTGGAACAACTGCGCGGCACCCTGGAAGTGGTCCCGGAAGACCCGTACCTGCTGCTGGAAGATGAGCCCTGGACCCACATCCAGGAAGCCCCCGGCCGCTTGCCGGAAGTCCGCGAGGTGATCGACCAGGTAGACGCCCAGGCGCAAGGCCTGGACCTGGTCGGCATCTACGCCGGCGGCCCGTTGTACCGCGGCTTCGCCAACACCCGCGGCAGCTTCGGCTGGCACGCCGCCGGCAGCGCCAGCCTGGACTGGAGCCTGTTCGCCAGCAACGGCGAGGCGGTGAAGACCACCTACGCCGCGCGCGACTGGAATGCCGCCGCCCTGGGCCAGGCCTTCGCCCGCGCCCGCGAGCAGTTGGCCTACCTGCAGCGCCCACGGCGCACGCTGCAACCCGGCGCCTACCGCGCCTACCTGGCGCCAGCGGCGCTGGAAGAAATCATCTCGCTGCTGTGCTGGGGCGGCTTCTCCGCCCGCGAACTGGCCACCCGCCAGAGCCCGCTGCTGTCGCTGCACCTGGGCCATGCCAGCCTGTCGCCGCAGGTCAGCCTGGAGGAAGCGGCCAGCGCCGGCCTGGAACCGCTGTTCGACAGCGACGGCTTCCTGCGCCGCGACCAGGCGCTGATCGAAGGCGGGCGCATGGTCGGCCAACTGGTCAGCCCGCGCTCGGCGAAGGAGTTCAACCTGCCCGCCTACGGCGCCAACAGCCACGAGACACCGCAGTCCCTGGTCATGGCCGCCGGCGAACTGCCCGAGGACGAAGTGCTGGCGCGCCTGGGCACCGGCCTGTACATCGGCAACCTCTGGTACCTGAACTACTCGGACCTGGCCGCCGCGCGCATCACCGGCATGACGCGCTTCGCCAGCTTCTGGGTGGAAGACGGCCGGATAGTCACGCCCCTGGCCAGCATGCGCTTCGACAACAGCCTCTACAGCCTGCTCGGCGAACACCTGCAGGCGCTGACCCGCGAACGCTCGCTGCGCATCGACACCAACACCTACGGACGCCGCAGCGCGGCCACCCAGTTGCTGCCGGGGGCGCTGGTGGAGCGTTTCACGCTGACGCTGTAGGGCGTACAACCGTTCGCGGCTGTACGCCGTTACACCCATCTCGACGCAGGCCTCCTGGTCAAGCCTGGAGCGCTCGGAAACGGGAGCTTCGGGTTCGAATCCGGCGCGCCCTGGGGCCAAGGTCAAACGGCGGATAACCGCGAACGGTTATTCGCCCTACGTCAAGGTCGGGCCCGGCGTAGGGCGCATAACGCCTACGGCGTTATCCGCCGTTTGGCCTTGGTCCCCGGCGGCTCCGGGGTTGATCTTGGCGTTGATTGAGACCCCGGTGTATCGGCGGATAACCGCGAACGGTTATCCGCCCTACGCCACGGTCAGGGCTGGTGTAGGGCGCATAACGCCTACGGCGTTATCCGCCGTTTGGCCTTGGTCCCCGGCGGCTCCGGGGTTGATCTTGGCGTTGATTGAGCCCCCGGTGTATCGGCGGATAACCGCGAACGGTTATTCGCCCTACGTCACGCCCAGCGCCGTTACCAGTCGCAGTAGCAGCCGGTGGCGAGGGTGCTGGGGGACTTCACCTGGCGGCCTTCGACCAGCGCCTGGATCACCGGCTCGATGAAGCTGTTGGCCGAGGTGCAGGTGGCGCCTTCGCTGTAGGGGCCGAAGTAGGCCAGCTTGCCGTCGCGGTCCCACACCGCCACCGAGGGGCTGGCAGCGATGGGCGGCGGCGAGGGGAATTCCGGCAGCGGCTTCAGACCCCACAGCTCGCTGGCCAGGCGGCCCTGGGTGCCGGGCTTGCGGTAGGCGTAGAAATCCACGCCCTGGGGTTCGAAACGCTTGATCAGCGAGGCCAGGTGCTGCTGGTTGGCGACGTTGCACGGGCATTCCGGGTCCCAGAAATGCACCACGCGGATGTGCCCCGGGCCGGCCAGTTGCGCCGGCAGCTGCAGCACCTGGCCATCGAACAGCTGGGTGGTATCGGGATAGCTGCGCAGGTAGCGGCCGTGGAACGACCAGAAGGCGGCGAACAGGATGCCGAGCCAGGCCACGATGAGCACGCCCGCGAGAACGACTTTGCGATTGAGCGACATGATGCGGAAGGGGTGGACGGGAGGGCCGCTAGCTTGCCACGTCCAGCCGCCAGGGCAAGCCTTTCCTGACCGGCAGGCTGTGGCCGCAGCCTGCCGGATGACGACAAAACCAGGCGGCCCCGTTCGCATACGCAGGCTAGAGCGAAGCTCGCAGGCGCCCCAGCCAGCCACTTCCTTCGCCGCTGCAAGGGCTGAAGGTGGGCAATTGCTGCAGCGGCACCCATAGCTCACCCTGCCAGTCCAGCAGCGTCACCCGTTGCGAGCGCCAGCTCATCAGCACCCGCCGGGGCCGTTGCGGATCGACGCGGCCCTGGTCGCGCAGCAGCGGAATCACCTGCTCGCCCAGCCAACGCCCCAGGGCTCGGTTCTCCGGGTGACCGAAGCGGATCAGCGCCTTGTACAGCGCGGCCTCGTTGACCACCTCCAGCCACTCCTCGGCGCCGGAGGCCGCGCACAACAGCACCGAGCGCGCCTCGTGCGCATCCAGCCGCCGCGCCAGCGCCTGTGGATGATGCAGCCCGAGCAGCCGCGCCAGGTCGTGGGCGACGAACCAGGGTTGGTCATCGATCAGCAGGCCGCGCAGGGGACGGTTGTGGCGGAGGAAGGTGGTGGCGGTATAGGCATCATGCATGCTGGGAACTCCTGTTCAGAGAGGGGGAGTCCGCCGCTACGTCGTCAAACGAAGGGAGGCGGACCGCGCGGGGTTGACGAACCGGGAACAGGTACCGGCAGGCCCGAAGGCCTCCCCGCGCGATCCGCCATGAAGCGTGGCAGATGGATCGAACTGCGCACGGGGGCCTGCAAAAAACGCTACGCCGTTTTCGCATACGCCATCGGCGCGATCGCGCCTGTTCCACGGGTCGTCAAACCCGGCCACGGGATCGACCGTGACCGGCGGAGGATAGAGAGACGCAATGTAAGCCCGTAACGGATAGCCATGTGGGAAGCCTCCGAAACGCTGTTCGGGGCATGGTCCGGACGGACCTGCTCGCCCATCACCCCACCTTCGCCACACCCCGCGCCGGTGTTAGCATGCGCGCCCCATGCGCCTGACCGATTTCGACCAACGCCTCGCCGACCTCGGCGCCCTGCCCCGCCACCGCGGGCGGATGCTGCGTGCCTGGCTGCAGGGCCAGGCGCTGGATGCCGGGACCAAGCGCCAGGCCAGCGAGGACTTCCTGCCGCTGGCGGTGCGCAACGCCGTGCCGGAACTGGCCGCGCAGCTGGAAGGCCTGGCGCGCCTGCATTCCCGCCACCCCGCCGGGGACGGTTCCGAGCGCCTGCTGGTGAGCCTGGCCGACGGGCAGATGGTGGAGAGCGTGCTGCTGCCGCGCGATGGGTTGTGCGTGTCCAGCCAGGTCGGCTGCGCGGTGGGTTGCCGCTTCTGCATGACCGGCCGCAGCGGCCTGCTGCGCCAGGTCAGCGCCGCCGAGATGGTCGCCCAGGTGGTGCTGGCGCGGCGCCTGCGGCGGGTGAAGAAGGTGGTGTTCATGGGCATGGGCGAGCCGGCGCACAACCTCGACAACGTGCTGGAGGCCATCGACATCCTCGGCAGCGACGGCGGCATCGGCCACAAGCACCTGGTGTTCTCCACGGTGGGCGACCCGCGGGTGTTCGAGCGCCTGCCGCAACAGCGGGTGAAACCGGCCCTGGCCCTGTCGCTGCACACCACCCGCGCGGGCCTGCGCGAACACCTGCTGCCCAAGGCACCGAAGCTCACGCCGGACGAACTGGTGGAACTGGGCGAGGCCTATGCCCGCCAGGTCGGCTACCCCATCCAGTACCAGTGGACGCTGCTCAAGGGCGTGAACGATGGCAAGGATGAGCTGGATGGCATCCTGCGCCTGCTCAGGGGCAAGTTCGCGGTGCTCAACCTGATTCCCTTCAACGCCCTGGAAGGCGACGCCTACCAGCGCCCGGACGGCGGGCGCATCGTCGAGATCGTGCGTTACCTGCACAGCCGCGGCGTGCTGACCAAGGTGCGCAACAGCGCCGGGCAGGATGTGGATGGCGGTTGCGGGCAGTTGCGGGCGCGGGCGCTGGAGTTGGTGGATACCAGCCGGCTGAGCATCGCGCCGAGGCGCTCTTCGTAGGAGCGAGCTTGCTCGCGAAGGGAGTTTCCCGGTGACTGTGGTGTTGGGGGTAAGAGCGCCCTCTCCCCAACCCTCTCCCTGAAGGGAGAGGGGGCCGTTCGGAGCGAATGGCAAATCCAGAGTTACCCGTAGGAGCGGACCTTGTCCGCGATGGCCGGAACCACCGGCGCGGTTCGCGGAAGGGATCCGCTCCTACGCTGCCCCACCTGCGCCATTCCCCTGTAGGAGCGCGCCCTGCGCGCGATTTCGCGGGCAGGGCCCGCTCCTACAGGTTGCTGGGGAGCACGGTATTCCTCCCCCGTAGGAGCGGACCTTGTCCGCGATAGCCGGAACCACCGGCGCGGTTCGCGGAAGGGATCTCCTACGCTGCCCCACCCGCGCCATTCCCCTGTAGGAGCGCGCCCTGCGCGCGAAATCGCGGGCAGGGCCCGCTCCTACAGGTTGCTGGGGAGCACGGTATTCCTCCCCCGTAGGAGCGGATCTTATCCGCGATAACCGGAACCACCGGCGCGGTTCGCGGATGAGATCTCCTACGCTGCCCCACCCGCGCCATTCCCCTGTAGGAGCGCGCCCTGCGCGCGAAATCGCGGGCAGGGCCCGCTCCTACAGGTTGCTGGGGAGCACGGTATTCCTCCCCCGTAGCGGATCTTATCCGCGATAACCGGAACCACCGGCGTGGTTCGCGGAAGGGATCCGCTCCTACGCTGCCCCACCCGCGCCATTCCCCTGTAGGAGAGCGCCCTGCGCGCGATTTCGCGGGCAGGGCCCGCTCCTACAGGTTGCTGGGGAGCACGGTATTCCTCCCCCGTAGGAGCGGATCTTATCCGCGATAACCGGAACCACCGGCGCGGTTCGCAGATGGGATCCGCGCGGCCCCACCCGCGCCATTCCCCCTGTAGGAGCGCGCCCTGCGCGCGATTCGCGGGCAGGGCCCGCTCCTACGGGGCTGCGTCCTCGGCGGCGGCGCACGGCGCCAGGGCCTGGCGGGCGTGTTCGATCCAGTCGTGTTCGCTGGCGAAGTCGGTCGAGTAGTCGGCCAGGCCCATGCTCAGCGAGAGCGGCGGCAGCGAGGCTTCGTCGAAGTTGCCGAACAGTTGGGCGATGCGCTCGACGCAGGCCCGGGCGCCGGCGCCGTGGGTCTGGCGGAACAGCACCAGGTATTCGTCCGGGTGCTTGCGGCTGACGTGGTCGGTGTTGCGCACCTCGGCCTTGATCAGGTGGCCCAGGCGCACGCTGAGGGCTTCGGCGGTGAGGTTGCCGTAGCGCAGGCGCAGGCGGGCGTGGTCGTCGATGCGGATCAGCGCCAGGGTCGCCCGCGGCCCGCCGCGCCGGCAGCGGCCGAATTCCTGGGCCAGGCGGTGCAGCCAGACGTCGTAGGACAGCAGCAACTGCTGGTCGAAGCAGTCCACCAGGGAGAAGGCGCGGCGCTGGGCGTGCAGGCGGCGCGCCAGGCTGTAGCTGGTCCAGCCCACCGCCAGCGGGTAGAAGAACAGCATCGGCAGGCAGGCCCAGATCACCCGCCCGGGCGTCTCCAGGTCCACCTGGTAGCCAGTCAGCAAGCCCATCGCCAGGATGCCCGCCGCGTTGGCCAGCAGGCCCTTGAGCATGAAGCCGGGGCCGTTGGCCGCCACGTTGTGCATGGTGACCATCGACAGCAGCAGCGCCGAGGGCAGCAGGCTGAAGTGCATGAGCGCCACCCAGCCGCCGGCGAACAGCGAATCCAGCAGCAGGTTGCGCAGTTCGGCCCGGTAGGGCTCGGCGGCACGCACGGCGATGAAGCGGGCCAGGCCCGGCCAGAGGAAGCCGTTGACCAGCATCCAGGCCCAGAGCGCGGGGTGCCCAGGATAGGTGAGCACCGCGATGAAAACGAAGCTGAGACCACAGCCCAGGCTGCGTGGCGCGTAGATGCGCCTGGCGAAGGCGATACCGGCGCAAGTACTGCTTTCCATTTCCATACATCAATCCAGAGACGGCCTTCGGCGAAGGGTCGACAGGCGGCATCGGCAATGGCGCCTGTAAATTGCCAGCATGTCTGACGTGCCTTTCCCGCTGGGCGCGTTATGCTTCCCCATTGGGTGAAAGCGTCAGCCTTCCGTCCACATAGCGGCGACGTTCACCCGCAAGACCGGCAATGTCAAAAAAACGCCATTGCCATGAACATTGATGACTTGCCCCTCGCCGAGCGGGTGGCAAGCGTTGACGAATCGGTCAGGAATGGAAGCCACCGCCTCCCTGCCGGACAGGGTCCCTGGCCATTACCGCACGCGCGCAGCTCTAGCGGCTGCTGCGAATCGAGAAGGACCGTGCCGTCCCCAGGCTGCCAGGCGCAGCGGGGCACAACCGGCACGGGCGGGCGCACGGCTGGCCAACCTTAAAATACGACCGTATTCTAATGCAGAAGAGACCCGATGAGTAAGCGCCCCGTCATTGATAGAGGCAAGGTCCTGGATGCCGCCGAAGGCGTGGTCATGCGCGAAGGCGTTGCGGCGCTGTCCATCGGCGAGGTGGCCAAGGCCGCCGGCATCAGCAAGGGTGGCGTGCAATCCTGCTTCGGCACCAAGGATGGGCTGATCGAGGCCATGTTCAACCGATGGAAAGCGGAGTTCGAGGTGGCTGTGCGCGACAACGCCCCAGACGAAGCGGAACCGCTCGACAACCTGCGCGCCCACGTGCAACTGCTGGCCGCCAGCGACGAGGCCCTGGGCAAGCGCGCCGCGGCGGTGCTGGCGGCGATGCTCAGCCGGGAGGAGCTGCGCCAGCGCTCCAGCGACTGGTACCGCCCCCTGCTGATCCAGGACGGCGGCGACGACGAGCGCAGCCGCAACGCCCGCCTGGCCTTCCTCGCCGCCAAGGGCGCCTTCCTGCTGCGCTCCTTCGGCCTGATGGAGATGAGCGAGGCGGAATGGCAGGCGATCTTCCGCGAGATCGACACGCTGCTCCCGCCAGGGGAATGAACGCCCGGTGACCGGGGAGGCGCAGGCCTTCCCTTTGCGTAGTACACCCGCCGCCCGAGAACCCACGCCGATATCCCACCGGGATAACCCCGGGAAAGTCGCGCCTACTCAATAACTAGACGAAGCAACTAGTTCCATGTGGATATATCCAATTCATCCACCCACTTCCATAATTCAAAAGTCGAGCCCTATGCAAAACCAGAAGAACGACTCATCCTTCATTCAAGGAATGCCATGCAAGCAAAAGTTCAATACGAGGACTCCGGCCTGGTCTGGATGTATGGTCATCTCAGAAGAATAGGTTGCAGCTTCCCCACCGCCCTGTACCGCAGCATGCGCTTCAAGCTGCTGGGCGATACCGGTGACTTCAGAAGCTCGGTCAGCTGGCAGAAGATCCGCTTCTCCAGGGCCCGGGCCGGCTAGCCCGGCGCGCAACCTCGCCCCCTTCGCGCAGCCTCTACGTTCCTAGCCGCGCGCCCCTGAGCAACACCTGGCCGCCCCCGTTGCAGGGACAGCCTCCCGCCTTTTCTACCTCATTCGTCTTCAGGATTGCGCCGCCTACGGGCGGAGTTTCTCAATACGCGGAGAAACTCAAGGACAATAACAACAAGCACGCCAGCAAGAATCGCCAACAGCATATCAATGCCCTCGCTATATCATCGTCGCAATCAATCGTTCTTCGAATGATGGAAAACAAAGTATGCCCCGGGGGCAACTTTGCCCAACATCGGAATCTATTTCTACATCGCAAGAAAAAACCGGCGAACTTCTTCGCCGGCGATCATCACCCCGGAACTTTCAGCCTTCCGCCAGGGGCAGGCGAATGACGAACAGCGCCCCCGTTTCGGCGTTGCTCACGCACAGGCTGCCGCCCATGTTGCGGATCAGGTCGTGGCTCACCGACAGGCCCAGCCCGGTGCCCTGCCCCACCGGCTTGGTGGTGAAGAAGGGTTCGAAGATGCGTTCCAGCAGTGCCGGCTCGATGCCTCCGGCGCTGTCGCACACGTGCAGTTCCAGCCACCCGGGCTCGGCGCAAGGGCGCTGGCCCAGGCGGATCCACCTGTCGCCCTCGCGCTTTTCCAGCAAGGCGTCGCGGGCGTTGGCCAGCAGGTTCACCAGCACCTGCTCCAGCTGGTCGGCGAAGCCCATGACCTTCGGCCGCGCCTGGGGCGCCTCCAGCTCTAGGGTGATGCCTTGCTGGGTCATGCTCTCGCCCAGCAGCAGCACCACCGCCTCGCAGCAGGCCTGGGGATCGAACGGGGCCATGTCCAGGTCGGATTTGCGGCTGAACACCCCCATGTGGTTGACCACGCGGGTCAGCCGGTCGACCTGGGCATCCACCCGCTTGAGCTTCTCGCCCAGGTACTGCGGGTCGTCCAGGCGCTGCCAGGCATTGAACAGCGCCAGGCGCATGACGTGCAGGGGCTGCTTCATCTCGTGGGCCATGCCGCTGACCATCTGCCCCAGGGCGGCCATCTTGGCGCCCTGGGCGAGTTGCTGTTGGGAATGGCGCACCGAGGTGTTGTCGCGGGCGACCGCCTGGACTTCGCGCAGCCGGCCCTGCTCGTCGAACAGCAGGCGGTCGCTCCAGATCAGCCAGCGGCACTCGCGTCCGGGCAGGTTGAAGCGCAGTTCCCAGGATTCCTCGACGCCGCCGCCGGCCCCTTCGACCAGGCGGGCGCGCAGGGCGCTGCAATCGCGCTCGGACAGCCAGTAGTCCAGGCGCCGCCCCAGCAGGGCCTCCACCGGCTCGCCGAGGAAGCCGGCGAAGGTGTGGTTGACGAAGGTCAGCACCAGGCTGGCCGAATAGCGGCAGATCAGCGCCGGCGAATCCTCCACCAGCATCCGGTAGCGCTCCTCGCTCTCGGCGATGCGCTGCGCGGCCTGGTGCCGCTCGGTCACGTCCAGCCACAGGCCCACCACTTCCCGCGGCAGGCCCTGGGCGTCGCGCAGCAGCTTGGCCTCGTCGTACAGCCAGTGCCATTGCCCGGCGCCGTCGCGCAGGCGGTATTCGGCGTTGACACGCCCTTCGCGCAGCAGCGTGCGGCCGCGCTCGAAGAAGCTGCCCAGGTCGTCCGGGTGCACGCGCTCGGCCAGGGCCTGCCAGCTGTTCGCCTGCAGGTCCAGGCCCAGCAGGTTGCCGGCGCTTTCGCTGTAGAACTCCGGAATCAGCTGGCCGTCTTCCACGCGCTGCACGTAGATCACCACCGGCGCCTTGTCGATCAGGTTGCGCAGGCGCGCATGGGTGGCCTCGGCCTGCTGCGCCTGCTGGCGGGCCTCGCTGACGTCGAGCAGCACGCCGTCAAGGAAGCCGTGCTCGCTGCCGCCCTGCCAGCGCCCCTGCAGGTGCAGCCAGCGGCGGATGCGGGTCCAGGAATCCGGGCAAAGGCGCAGGTCCTGCGCCAGCTCCCCGCCGGGGCCCAGTTGGCGCAGGCGTATCAGCAGTTCGTCGGCATCGGCGGGGTGCAGCCGCTGCAGCAGTTCCTCCCGCGACAGCCGCGTCTGCCCCTCGGGCAATTCCAGGATGGCCGCCACCGCGGCGGAGAACTGGAAGCCTTCGCGCGCCGCGTCGTAGCGCCAGTAGCCGCCCTGCACCCTGCTCTCCAGCAGGTTCAGCCGGTGCAGGGCATCGCGCAGGCGCTTGCGTTCGAGGCGGCCGAAGACCTGCAGCGCCAGTTGTTCGGCCAGGCACTGCCAGTCGCCGGGCGACAGTCCCGCGCGGCCTTCGTCGAGGCCGTCCGGTTCGCCGATCAGCCAGGCGCCCTGCCCGCCCTGCGGCGTCGCCGGCACCACCCGCAGGTGTTCGCAGCACAGTTGCTTCAGCAACGCCGAGCCGGGCCCGCCGGCGCCGAGCAGGGTGCTGTCGGCCAGGGCGGCGAGCCCGCAATCCGGCAGGGCCAGGCCTTCGCGCAGCAGGCTGTTGGCGCCGGGGCGGACGTAGCAGGCGAACACCCGCCCGCCGCCGCCCGGCTCCGCCAGGACCAGCGCCATGGATTGCAGCGCGAAGCTGTTGGCCATGACCTCCAGCACTTCGCCCAGCGCCCCCGGCAGCTCGGCCAGGGCGACGTGGCTGAGCCGGGAGAGCAACTGCTTGATCACGTTGAAGCACTGCATCTGCGACTTTTCCCGGTCGCTCTGCCAGTTCAGGTCGGAGATGTCGGTGCCCAGCAGCAGGCAGCCGCGGCCGGCCAGCGGGCTGACCTGCACGCGGAAGACCAGCGGCTGCTGGTCGAGGCTGCGCAGGGCCAGGTCCACCTGGCGGCCCTGGCGCAATTCCAGCGGCGCCCCGGCGGGCCGGGACCTGCGCTCCAGGTAGTCGCCCAGGCGCGCCGTGCCGGCATGTGTCGGCTGCGCCAGGCAGCGGGCGCGGCGCCCGCCCAGGCGGCACACGCGGTCCTCGGCATCCAGTTCGATGCACAGGTCCCAGTGCGCCTGGCTCCATTGCCAGAACGGCTCGTCCAGGCCGCTCTGTGTCTCTTGCATCAGCGCATCGCCACCGGGTACCGGGGCGGCCTTGTCGTTGGAGTGGCCACGGAACAGTCCTCGCATCGTCGACCTCACAGCAGCAGGCTGGCCTGGGCCTGCAGCACCGCGGGCAGCCGCGGCACCGGGCCAATGCCCGGCAGTGTCAGCACCGGCACCAGCGGGGTGGCATCAGCGGGGT
Organism: Pseudomonas citronellolis; assembly: GCF_001586155.1. Lineage (NCBI taxonomy): Bacteria > Pseudomonadati > Pseudomonadota > Gammaproteobacteria > Pseudomonadales > Pseudomonadaceae > Pseudomonas > Pseudomonas citronellolis. Next base: position 1,480,665 of record NZ_CP014158.1, on the reverse strand, counting down.
AGCGCACGCAGACGGTGATGCGCGTGTAGCGGCCCTCGGCCACCGGCGCGGCCACGTACTTGCCGCCGCTGCAGCCGGTGTACCAGCGGCTCGGCATCCAGCCCAGGCGGCTCGACACGGCCTGGGCCACGGTGTCCTGCAGGGCCGCCTGGTACTGCTGCGAGCCCAGCGAGTCGTTCACCGACAGCGCCACCCGCGCGCCAGCGGCCGCGGCGTCGTTGAACGACTGCAGCACCAGCATGGGGATGCCATACGCCAGCACGCCGTACATCACGGTGAAGAACAGGATGAAGGCGGCGGCGAACTCGATGGTCACGGCGCCGCGCTGGCGGCTCGGGTGTTTCTGCTGCATGGGTTCCCCCGGGTAGAGTCGTGGTTGCCTGGCGACGGCCGTGGCCTAGATCAGGAGTTGGGCGCCCGGGGTGCGCAGGTCGATGATGCGCACGTCGAGGGTGCCGGTCTGGATGCCCAGCAGTTGCAGCAGGGGGTCCAGCAATGCCTGGCCCAACGCCCCCAGCAGTGAGGACAGCGCCCCGGTCAGTAGCTGAACCAGCCCCTCCAGCGTATCGGTGATGCCAGCGAGCACCTTGTTCAGGCTGTCCCACACGCTTCCTAGCAGGCAGGACAGCAAACCCCTGCAGCTCGAGTCCTTGCCTAGGGTGATTTTCAGTTTGAGTGACTTGCCCAGTTCGCCAAGCGCGCTGGCCAGCGACTGGCCCAGGGGGGTGGAGGCGCGCTGCACGGTGCTGGGCAGGTCGTCGGCGTCGGCGATATCGTAGGTGAGCTGTATCGGCGAAGCGGCGATCTGCACGCCCGCAATGGTGGCAACGTCGGTCTCGACGTTCAGCAGGTTGCTGAGGGCATGGGCCTTGAGCTCCAATTTGTCGATGGAAGCAATGCCCGGCGTGGCCTGCACCGTGACCGAGCCGTAGTGACCGACGCTGCCGCACTGGATGCTGTCCAAGGCGGCGCTGCCCTGCGCCACCCGCACACCCAGCCCGATATGCGCCTGCACCAGCCCCAGGTTGAGCAGGTCGGCATCCACTGTCGCCCCCAGCCGCACCTGGGCCGTCTTGGCGACGGTACGCCACTGGCCACTGTCATCCTTGCCGGGATAGCCGATGGCGATCTGCGGCGGCTCGATCACTTCCAGCGTTACCGTGGCCTTGGCGCCGGCGATGCCGATGCTCAGGTTGGGCAGTTCCAGCGCATGTCCCTTGTTGGCCAGCATGGCGGTGGCCATCAGCAGGTCGCCGAGGTTGACGTCCGCCCCGAGGGCCGAATTGCGCGCCGCGTCTGGTGCGATGACCGAAATGATCTGGCCTAGCGTCAGTCGTGCGCTGGGCACCTCCACCTTCGCCAACGCTGTGCGCAGCAGGCCGGTGTTGATGCCAACCACCTGCGAGGCATCGGCGGCATTGGCCATCGCCGTGACCAGTTGCAACACGCTGATATCGGTCTGAAGTAGGCTGTCCACCGAGCCGAGGTTGAGGTTCACCTTGGCCGCCTGCAGCCCCTGCCCCAGCGCCAACAGGCTGACGTTGGCGCCAGCGATGCCCTGGTAGGTCACCAGGTCGAGGTTCAGCCGGGTGCCCAGCAGGCCGCCGAGCAAGGCGTTGAGCAGAGGTGAATTGCTGCTGTCCAGGCGCAGCAGGCCGCTGCCCGCCGACAGCGCGGCCATGGCCTGGCGCCGGGCCACCGCCTGGGCCTGGAGGGTGACGCTGGTGGGCGTGCCGGCGCCGAACACCGAGGCGACGTTCAGCACCAGGCTCGAAGGCACCGTGCGGCTGGCGACGACCTGCACCGAGTCGTTCCAGCTGCTATTGGCGGCGCGGAATACACGCCGCTGGCCGCTGCCGTCGAAGACCACGTCGCCCAGGCTTGCGACCAGCCGGCCGTCGTCGGCGAAGCCGTTGCGCCGCGCGCTGGTGATCGCCAGCGCCTGCACGTCGGCGTTCGCCTGGGTAGCGCACATGCCGCTCTGGGTGGCGCTCTCCAGCGCCGCCATGTCTGCCACCCGCTGCAGCTTGCGCTGCTCCAGGTACAGGCGCCCGGTGTCCACCACCAGGGCCATGCAGATCAGCACCAACAGCAGGGTGACTGCCGCCAGCACACCGATAGCGCCGCGCTGCCGCTTGCCGAACATGGACATCTCCTTGACGTCGGGGATCACTTCCTGCCGGTGTTGAAGCCCTGGTTCTCGTCCAGCAGGTACTCGGGGATCGGGTGGCTGTAGCTGTCCAGGTAGCGCCGGTAGGCGCGGTCGCGCTCGGCCGCGGTGGCGGCCTGGCGGTTGGCCGAGGCCTGCTGGCCGCTGCGCTGCAGTTGCAGCCAGTGGTCGACTTCCCACTGGTCGCGGGCGCTGCTGCCCGCTTGCGGCCGCGCCGACTCGGTGGCGCCAAGGCCCAGGGGGGCGGCCAGCAGAAGGCCGCTGAGGATGATCCGTTTCATAGCTAGTCTCCGTTTCCATCGCGGGCCCTGGCCGCCTTGCGGCCGGGCGCCCGCCGTCGATTACCTGATCTGCTGTTCCACCAGCGGCTGCGGCAGGGGCTGCGCCTGCACGCGGACCTGGGCCACGCTGGCGCCGTCCGCCGCCGGCACGGCTGGCAGCGGCGCTGCCACTTGAGCCACCCGCGGCGCCGGTGCGCCGCTCCTGAGCGCATCGGCGCGCTGGCGGGCCTGGCGCACCTGCTCGTCGGACAGCCGCGCCTTCTCGGCCAGCGCCGTGGCCTGGGCGGTCTTGCCCTCCAGCAGCAACAGGCTGAGCAGGTTGCTGGCCGGCAGCTTGTCGTCGCCGTCCAGCTCCAGGGCGGTGAGGAATTCGAAGCGCGCGCCTTCGCGGTCGCCCTTGCGCAGCAGCACCACGCCCAGGTCGTTGCGCACCAGCCGGTCGGTGGGCTGCAACCGCGCCGCCACGCGCAGTTCGCGCTCGGCCTCGGCGATGCGCCCCTCGCGCAGGGCGATCTGGCCCAGGCCGTGGTGCGCCTCGCCGGCCTTGCAGGTGCCGAGCAGGGCCTGGTACTCGGCCCTGGCCTGCGGGCTGCCGATGCGGCGCAGCGCCACGGCCTTGCTTTCGCGCACGTCCAGCGACTGCGCCGGCAGTGTCTGCAGGTGCGCCAGGGCGGCGTGCAGGCGGCCCTCGCGCAACATGCCGCGGGCCATGTCCAGCTGCAGTTCCTGGTCCTGGCTCAGGCGGCTGCCGCAGCTCTGGCCGAGGGCCGGGAAGTTCTCCGCCAGGTTGCCGCGCAGGTCGTCCGGCAGGTTGGCGCAGCCGCCCAGGGCCAGGCCGATAAAGCCCAGCAAGCACAACGTCCTCATCACATTCCCCCCAGTGCCTTGGTGATGGCCATGAACCCCGGCCCGGCCAGGATGATCAGCAGCGCCGGGAACAGCAGGGTGATCATCACCAGGCTCATCTTCGCCGCCAGCTTGCTGATCTTTTCCTGCAGCGAGGTCAGCCGGCGGTCCTCGAACAGGGCCTTGAGCGTCGCCAGCGAGGCCCGCGCGCTGCCGCCCTGGCGCAGCATCTGGCGTAGCACGCCACAGCAGTCGGCGAGCTCGGCCACCTGCAGGCGCCTGGCCAGCTGATCCAGCTCGTCGGCCAGGTCCAGGCCGCTGTCGGCGTGGGCCAGCACCAGGTCCAGCTCCTGGGTCAGCAGCGGCACGATGTTGCGTCCCTCCAGTTGCACCACCCGCAACGCCTGTTCCACGGTCAGGCCGGTGTCGAAGAGGATGCGGATCAGCTGGATGAAGACGATGACTTCCTCGGCCAGGCGCCGGCAGCGCTTGTCCGCCAGGTGCGCCAGCACGCGCTTGGGCAGCAGGAAGCCGAGACCGGCGGCGAAGGCCAGCGGCAGCAGCAGGTCGTCCAGGGCGTCGCCGCGCAGCAGGCCGGCCAGCGCCACCAGGGCGCAGGCCAGCAGCGGCGCGGCCAGCTGCGCGGCCTGGTAGAGGCTGCGCGGCAGGTTGCCGTTCCAGCCGGCGCGGGCCAGCAGGTCGCGCACCTCCTGGTCGCCCGGTTGCAGGCGCCGCCCCAGCGGGCCGTCGCCGAGCCGTTCGATGGCCCGGGCGCCCCAGCGCGCGGTGTCCTCGCCGCCCTGCGCGGCGGCGCCCAGGCGTTGTTCGATCAGGTGCTGCTCGCGGTTGGCCGCGCGGCTCTGCGACACCAGCAGGGCCAGCGCCGCGCCGAACAGCAGCAGGGCCAGGAGTACGTACCAGGTTGCGTCCATGTCCGTCTCCTACACGCTCTTGAGCATGCGCCACAGCGTGACGCAGCCGACCGCCTGCAGCCCCAGCGAGGTCAGCAGCAGCGTGCGGCCGAAGCCGTCGCTCCACATGGCCATCAGGTAGCCGGGGTTGCTGGCCAGGATGTACATGCCCAGGCCCAGCGGCAGCACCGCCAGCACCAGGGCGCTGAAGCGCGTCTCGCCGGTCATGGCGCGCAGCTGGCGGCCGATCTTCTCGCGCTCGTGGATGACCTTGATGATGTTGTCCAGCAGGTCCGTGGTGTTGCCGCCGTAGCGGTAGTTCACCGTCACGCCCAGGGCGAGGATGTGCAGCTCTTCCACGTCGTAGAGTTCGGCGATGTCCTGCAGCGCCTCGGGCAGGCTGATGCCCAGCTGCACGTGGCTGCTGGCGCGGGCGAAGATCGAGCGCAGCGGGTCGTCGGCCGCCGCCACCGCCTGCTCGATGGCGTCGCCCAGGGTGCGCCCGGCCTGCAGGCTGCGCACCACCTGGTCGAGGAAGGCCGGCATCTGCCGGATCATCTTCTGCAGGCGGCGCTGGTACAGCAGGCCGAGCAGGCCGTTGAACAGCAGCAGCACCAGCGGCACGGCCAGCAGCACGCCGAACACGTTCAGCAGGCGCCAGCCCGGCACGGCCAGCGCCAGCATCGCCAGCCCCGCCCCGACCAGCCAGGGGCGCATCTGCACGATGCCGGCGCGGCGCATGCGCCGCACCAGCCAATGCTGGGTGCGCGGCCGCGCCGCGGCGAGGTCGCCCAGGGCCTGGCCGGGCACCAGGCGGCGCACCACCTGTTCGTTGTTGCGTGCGCGCAGGCCCAGGCCGAGCAGCAGCACGGCCAGGCCCACCAGCGCCAGGCTGGCCACCGCCAGCAACAGCGCCCCGGCGCTCATGCCGCCACCTGGCGCAGCTTCAGCCCCGACGGCACGCCGGTGCGCACGAACCTGCCGCTGGCGCGCCGGTCCAGGCTGAACAGCGAGTTGGTGACGTAGATGCCGTCGCGCACCTCCAGCACTTCCAGCACTTCGCTGATGCAGCGCCGGCCGTTGGCCTGGCGGGTGATCTGCACCACGATGTCCAGCGCCGCGCAGATCATCTGCCGCAGCGTCTGCTCGGGCAGCTTGTGCCCGGCCAGGCCCACCAGCATTTCCATGCGCAGCAGCGAATCCATCGCCGAGTTGGCGTGCACCGTGCTCATCGAGCCGTCGTGGCCGGTGTTCATCGCCTGCAGCACGTCCAGCACTTCCACCCCGCGGATTTCGCCGAGGATGATGCGGTCCGGGCGCATGCGCAGGGCGTTGCGGATCAGGTCGCGGGCGGTCACCTCGCCGTAGCCCTCGGCGTTCGGCGGGCGCGTCTCCAGGCGCACCACGTGGTCGTGGCCCAGCTGCAGCTCGGCGGTGTCCTCGATGGTGACGATGCGCTCGCGCGCGTCGATGAAGCCGCTCAGCACGTTGAGCAGCGTGGTCTTGCCGGTGCCGGTGCCGCCGCTGATGAGGATGTTGCAGCGGTTCTCCACGGCCTGGCGGAGGAACCCCAGCAGCGCCTCGTCGACGCTCTGGTAGGCCAGCAGGTCGGCGCTCTGCAGCAGCTCCTTGCTGAACTTGCGGATGGAGATGCACGGGCCGTCCAGGGCCACCGGCGGGATGATGGCGTTGACCCGGCTGCCGTCGGGCAGGCGCGCGTCGACCATCGGGCTGGATTCGTCCAGGCGCCGCCCCAGGGGCGCCAGGATGCGCTGGATGACGCGGTACACGTGGTGGTCGTCGATGAAGCGCAGGTCGCTCTGGTACAGGCGGCCGCGCTGCTCGATGAAGACGCGGTCGGGGCCGTTGACCAGGATTTCGCTGATGTCCGGGTCGCGCAGCAGCACTTCCAGCGGGCCGAAGCCGGTCAGCTCGTCCACCACTTCCTCGGCCAGGCGGTCCAGCTCGTAGCGGGAGATCGCCAGTTGGCGCCGCGCGGCGTACTCGCCGACCTTCTCGGCGACGTACTGGGCCACCGCCGGGCGCGCGCCCTCCAGCAGGTTCACGCCGTCTTCGTCGATCTCGTCGATGATGTAGCGGTGCAGGCGCATCTTCAGCAGCTGCATTTCCTGCTCGTGCGCGCCGAGGCTGCTGGCGTAGCTCATGGACGCGCGCCCCGGAAGCGGCCGAACCAGGGGAAGCGCCGCCGCGCCTGGCCGCCCACCGCGCCGAGCGGCTCGGCCAGGGCGCGCAGCTTGAGCGCCAGGGGGTCGCGCGGGGCCACCTCGAACAGGCTGCGCCCGAGGTTCTTCGCCCGCAGGCGCGCCTCGGCCGAGGCCGGCAGCACGCCGAAGAGTTCCAGGCCGAACATGCGGCACAGGGCCTGCTCGTCCGGCGGCACCGCGGGCAGGTAGCGCTCCACCAGCAGTTCGATGCGCGGCAGCGCCTGGCTGTTCTCGCGCAGGCGGCGCAGGCTTTCCAGGCCCTTCTTGCACGAGGGCACGCTCTGGTCCACCAGCCACAGCACGCGGCTGGCCTGTTGCAGCAACTGGCGGGCGAGCTCGCCTTCGGGCATGGCGGTGAAGTTGATCAGCACGTGGCTGAAGGCCGTGCGCAGGTTGCCCAGCAGCAGGTACAGCTCGGCGGTGGTCATGCGCTCCAGCACCCCGGGCTCGTCGGTCAGGCTGAGCAGGCGCAGGCCGGAGTCGTGGCGGCTGAAGGCGCTGTCGATCAGCGTCTGGTCGAGGCGGCGCAGGTTGCGCATGGCGTCGGCGAAGGTGAAGGGCGCGTCCATACCGAGGATGGCCAGGGCTTCGCCGGCCGGCTGGCCGATGTCCACCAGCAGCACCCGGTTGCCCTCCTGGGCTTGCAACGCCAACGCCAGGTGCAGGGCGACGAAGGCGCCGTCGGCGTCCGGCCGGGCGCTGGCCAGGGCGAACAGTTCGCCCTGCTGCACGGCGCTCACCGGCACGCTGGGCAGGCGTCCGCCCAGGCGCCGGACCAACCCGCCCAGTTCGCTGGCGCGGGCGCCGTAGGTGACGAAGTCGCGGGCGCCGGCGCGCATGGCCGCCAGCACCAGTTGGTTGTCCAGGCCATCGCCCACGGCCACCACCGCCAGCATCGGCCGCGCCGACACCAGGCCCTCGATCAGGGCGCCGTGGACCATCAGGTTGGCCTTGTTCAGGCTGATGAAGAGTACGCCGGCGCCGGTCACTTCCAGCAGCGCCAGCAGCTCCTCCAGGGTGCCGCTGGTGGCGGCGACCACCTGGCCGGCGCTGGCCAGGCTGCTCTGCAGCCACTCCAGCTCGCCGGCGTGCTGGGTCAGCGCGACGAAGGTCTGGGCGGCGTTGCGGCTTTGCGCGGCGGGCACGCGGCTGCCGCTGCGGCCCAGCGGATCGCCGGCCATCACTGGGACATCCCGCTGGCCGAAGCGCGGCCGTCGTACTGGCCGTTCTCCAGGAAGTAGAACTCGCCGAAGCCGGGGTCGTAGTTGCGCAGGCCCTCGCCGGGCAGCTTGGGCAGCGCGGCATTGGCCGCCAGCGGCTGGACCAGGTGCGGGGTGACCACCATCAGCAGTTCGCGGTCGTCCTTGTCCAGCTGCGAGGAGCGGAAGAACGCGCCCAGCACCGGCAGGTTGCCCAGGCCGGGGAACTTGTCGACGTTGCTCACCGTGTTGCTGCTGATCAGGCCGCTGATCACGAAGCTCTCGCCGTCGGCGAGGATCACGCTGGTGTCGGTGCGCCGCACGTTGAGCGCCGGCACCGCGATGCCGTTGGTCTGGATGCCGGCGGAGAAGTCCAGCTCGCTGACCTCCGGCGCCACCTTCAGGGCGATGCGCCCGGTGGACATCACCGTCGGCGTCAGGGTCAGGCGCACGCCGTATTCCTTGTACTCGATGGTGATGTTGTTGTTATCGCCGTTGGGCACCGGGATGGGGAACTCGCCGCCGGCCAGGAAGGACGCGCTCTGCCCGCTGGTGGCCACCAGGCTGGGGCGCGCCAGGGTGTAGGCGAAGCCGCTGCCTTCGAGCATGTTGAGGAAGCCCAGCACCTTGCTGCTGCCGCCGCCCCAGATGACATTGAAGCCGCTGTCGCTGGTGCCGAAGTTGCCCGTCACGCCGCCGTCGGAGCCTACGCTGATGCCGCTCAGGCTGCCCGGCGCGCCGAGCATGAACAGGTTGGAGCCGCGCCGCACCAGCGAGGTGCTGGCCTGCTTGAGCTTGCTGCGGCTGACCTCGACGAAGCGGATGTCGGTCTGCACCTGGCTGGCCAGGTTGGCGGCGGCGACGGCGTCGCTGGTCGCGCCCACGTCGCGGATCGAACGCCCGGCCACCTGCACCTGGGCCCGCAGCGGGTCGCCCGGGCAGCCGGTCCAGACCAGCAGGCTGGTCTCGCCCTGGGCCTTGCCGGTGACCAGGAAGTTGCGCTTGTCCAGCAGCTGCACGTCGGCGATCTGCGGGTCGCCAATGGCCAGGCGCTTGATCGGCAGCGGCAGCTGCTGGTCCTGCTGGGCGCCCTGCTGCAGCGCCAGCACCAGCTTCTGCGGCAGTTGCGCCAGCCCTTCGCAGGCCTTGGGCGCGGCCTGCGCCGAACCCAGCAGCGCCCATGCCATGACGCCCGCGAGGCAAACGCCCACCCCACCAGCCGGACGCCGGTATCCCATATTGCAAGCCATCCTAACTACTCCCTCTCCCTGCTTCAGGGGCTGATTCAAGGCGCCTCGTGGGCGACCGTGCCGCCGCGGTAGACCGTCACGCCCGCAGCGGCCCGCGGCCGGGCCGGGCTGCGCGGAGCCGCCGCGGCCACCGGCTGGCGGCGGCCGAGCAGTTGCTCCAAGGTGATGGACTCGGTGTTCGCGGCGCTCAGGGCGGTGTGCTGGTAGCTGCCCTGCTGCTCTTTCTCGTAGAGCTTCTCGTCCTTGCTGCGCACCGCCAGGCGCAACGAGCCGGCCTGGCTGGCCAGCATCAGCCGCGCGGTGGCGTTCGCCGGCACCGCCAGCACCGCGGTGCGCGCCACCTTGCGTTCCTTGTCCTGACCGTCGCCGGGGTTGCGCGCCTGGCCGTCGCCGGCCACGGCGATCTGCTCGCCATAAGTGAGGACGCGCACGCCCGGCAGCACCAGTTGGGCGCGGACGTCGCGCTGGATGCCCTGCTGGTCGGCGACGTAGAGCACCACGTCGACGTAGTCGCCCGGCAGCACGAAGCCGCCGCCGCCGACCACGTCGTCCACGGCGATGGCCATGGCCCGCTCGTCCGCGCGGATGGTCCGCGCCAGCGGGCCGCCGGGTTCGAGCACGGCGCCGGAGAGGATGCTGCCGGCCGCCACCGACACCCACACGCGCTGGCCGAGCAAGGCCTCGACCTTGGGATAGCTGCCCGCCGGCGCGGTCTGCAGGTATTCCAGGCGCAGGTCGTCCTTGCCCAGCAGCGCCAGTGCCGGCAGGTCGCGGGTGACCACCACCACGGGGGTGCGCTGCAGCTTGTCCGGGTCGGTGGGGAGCACGGCAGGAACGGGTTCGCTGGCGACCACCGGCGCCTCGGGCCTGCCGATGGACAACCCCAGGTAACCGACCACCACCGCCCCCAGTAACAGAAGCCCGGCAAACGCCATCAACAATTTACTTTTCATGATGATTATTTCGTTGCAGCCAGCGGAAAGCACATTCGGGAAGCAAGTATCGAAAGCAGACTCGTCGATCTCGCGAGAAGGCCGGCAAGCTACCTTGGCGCCCCGATAAATAAAACGACCAAAAGCTACTAGGCCCTTCCTACTAGTTGTAAAAAGTTACTCCCCATAAAAGAATCGGAAGATATACCCGCAACGGAGGCACCATGAACTTCAAGTTGAAAATCCACAAACTCGTCTCTTCCATGAAGGCATTCGCCAAGGACAAGGAAGGGGCCACCGCGATCGAGTACGCGGTCATCGCCGGGCTGATCTCCGTGGCCATCATCGCCACCTTGAAGCTGCTAGGTCCCAAGCTGGTCTCGGTCTTCGAGAAGATCACCAACTCGCTCTGATTTCCCGCCGCGGCAATAGCACCGCCCCACTTCATATCCGCAATCGAGGTGGGGCAAATTCATGAATATCCGCGCGCGCACTGGGCAGGTTCAATCAATAAGACCTGCCCAGCGGAAATGCAAAAGGAAACAGGCGAATACCACTCTCCGCAGAACTTCGGTAAAAGCGATGCTGACCCGATCGGAACTTCCCCTGATATTGCTCGTTGACGACGACACGGACGCACTGGCCTCGACGGCGGAGTTGTTCGAAAGTCTCTTCAATATAAAAACCGCGGGTTCCGGCCACGAAGCCCTCGGCACGCTGGAGGAAACGCCCCTGCCGGACATCGTCATCGCCGACCTGGGCATGCCGGGCATGAACGGGCATCAGTTGTGCGAAGCAATCAAGTCCGACGCGCGCACCCGCGACATCACCATCATCTTCCTCACCGGCGAGGACACCACCGAAGCCGAGCTGGAGGGCTTCGAGCTGGGCGCGGCCGACTTCATCCCCAAGCCGGTGGAGCCCCGCACCTTCGTCAGCCGGATCAGGTCGCACATGCGCAGGAAGCTGGAGCGCGACAGGCTCCAGGACCTGAGCGAATACCTGGAACTGCGCTCGCGGAACCTCACGCAATCCAGCTGAACCGCCGGGGCCCGGCGCCTGCGCAACAAGGTCTGAACACAGTGGCTACGACAAGAAAAGCGAACCTGCACGGGCACCAGGCACTCATCCTCGACGACGAGCCCGACATCGTCGAAGAGGTCGTCGACCTGTTGAACTGCGCCGGCTACCCCTGCCTGGGCGCGCACACGGCGGAACAGGCCCTGGCGCTGTTCCAGGCCAACCCCGGCATCGACATGCTGATCCTCGACTTCGACTTGCAGGACAGCCAGGGCCCGCGGGTGCTGGAGCGCATGCAGGCGCTGGCCGGCAGCGAGCGGCTGTTCGAGGCCATCACCATCAGCGGGCGGGCCGGCAAGGACGAACTGATCGACGTGCTGCGCAGCGGCTTCTGCGACTTCCTCGCCAAGCCGCTGAACCCCGAGCACCTGCTGGCCGCGCTGGAGAAGCTGGCCGAAAAGCTGGAGGAACGGGCCCGCGACCGGCAGCGGGTCATCCGCGCGGAGTCGCGCCTGGACGTGCTGACCGAGAGCCTGAAGTCCCTGGCCAGCGATGCGAAGAAGGCCATCAATTACGCCAGCACCTCGTCCAGGCCCGCCAGGGGCGAGCCCTCAAAGGACGACGAGGCCCTGTTGAACACGCCGGAAGACCAGTTGGCCAACCCCTTCTTCGCCAAGCTCTCCCTGCGCCAGCTCGACGTGGTCAGGCTGATCGGCAAGGGCCTGAGCAACTACCAGATCGCCTGCAAGCTGGGCATCAGCGAGCATACGGTGAAGCTTTACGTCTCCCAGTCGCTGCGCCTCACCGGGCTGAGCAACCGCACGCAGCTGGCGCTCAAGTCATCGCCCAGGCGCAAGGCGAACCACGACCTGTAGGCGCCCGCTTATTGCGGATTACCTCAGCGCCCCCCTGGCATCCAAGCCTCCAGGCGCGCCGGAGGAGGCGGCCAGCAGCATGGCCAGCTGGGTGCGGTTGCTGACCCGCAGCAGCTTGAATATCTGGGTGATGTAGAGCTTCACCGTGTTCTCGGAAATGCCCAGCTCATGGGCCACCCGGTAGTTCGAATAGCCCTTGCAGATCAACTGCGCGACTTCCTGCTGGCGCTGCGTCAGGTTGAAGAACAGCGGGCTGCTGATGTCGACCTTGTCCGGGGCGGTGTGCTCGTCATCGTCCAGGTCGAAGACGTTCGGGCCGCCGTGGACGTCCATCTTTATCGCGCTGACGTCCTGGAACAGCGAGTTCAGCGACTCCGCGATATGCTCCAGCCGGCCATTGAGGTGAAGGATCCTGCGTTGCCGGCGGATGCTCTGCAGCAGCTTGTTCTCCACCCGCTCCACCGACTCGATCAGCTCCTGCGGCGACACCGGCTTCATCAGGAAGTCCGAGGCCCCGGCGCGCATCGCCTCGACCACCTTGTCGCTTTCGCCGTACCCGGTGAGGACGATGACTTCGAAGAGGTAGTCGTCGCCCACGGCGCCGTGGATTTCCTTGATGGCGTCCAGGCCCCATTCGCTGCCCAGGTTCAGGTCGCACACCAGGATGCGCAACTTGGCGTTCTTCTTGAACAGCGCGACCGCCTCGGCGATGGAACTGCAACCGACCGAGGAGAAACCGACGCTCTCCAGCACTTCGGAAAGCTCCGATGCGACCAGCGGCTCATCGTCGATGACGAGCACCTCGAACGCCCGGCGTTGTTTGTTTTTCATTTGACTCCCCACACTCGCCCCCTAAGCCCGCAAGCCGCCAGGGCCTTTCCTTTCCAAAAATAAAACGCGGGACTTCACGGGTTGCTTCCCAGTAACCCCATCATTTCTTCCATGGAGTCCAAGTCCCCTGTTTCTGCCAGTTCTCGCAAGTACACCGCCAACTCCCCAGAGGCATCGGCGAGTGTTCGACTCCATTCGATGAGGTCGGTGATGGCGCCCGCTTCCACGAGCGCCTGAAGCTGTTGCCGCTGCCCTCGGCTCAAGGATTCCAACTGTCCGGCCAGCGCTTGCTGACGGCGGTCAGGCTTTTCGGTCACGCCGGCCAGGCCGCCGCGCAGGCGCAGCAGTTGGGCCAGGGTCACGCCCAGGTCGGCCAGGCTGATGGGCTTCACCAGGCTGGCGTCGAACGGCAGGCCGCCCGCCTGGCCGAGGGACTGCATGGTCTGCTGGGTGGCGGACATCAGCACCACCGGCAGCCCGGGCCAGCGCTCGCGCAGCGCCAGCAGGAGCTCGCCGCCGTTGCAGCGCGGCATCAGGTAGTCGGTCAGGACCAGGTCCGGCCGCTGCCCGCCCGGGCCCATCAGGCGCTCCAGGCAGTCCTGCCCGTCGACGGCCGCCTCGACGCGGAAGCGGCTGGCCTCGAGCAGGTCCACCAGCATGTCGCGGATATCGGCGTTGTCCTCGACGACCCACACCAGCTGCCCCTCGCCGCGCACCGGCAGGCTCTTCATCGGCAGGTCGAACAGCTGCGGCTGGGCCATGTCCTGCTCGGTGCCGACGGCCAGGGTCAGCTCGAAGGAAACCCGGGTGCCTTCGCCGGGCGCGCTCTGCACCGTCACCCGCCCGCCCATGAGCTGGACCCAGTGCTCGACGATGGCCAGGCCGAGCCCGGCGCCTTCCACGCCGGTGGCGTCGCAGCGGAAGAACGGGGTGAAGAGCTTGGGCAGGTCCTGCTCGGGGATGCCGCAGCCGGTGTCGCTGACGCAGAAGCGCAGCTGCGCCAGGCCCGTCTGCGGCGGCTGCCCGGCGGCCTGCACCTGCAGGGCGATGCGCCCGTCGCGGGTGAACTTGGCGGCGTTGTCCAGCAGGTTGGTCAGCACCTGGCGCAGGCGCTTGGCATCCAGCTGCAGCACCGTGGGAATGTCGCCGCACAGCGTCAGGCGGAAGGCGTTGCGGTTGCGCTGGGCGAGGATGTGCGCGTCCATCGCCACCGCGTCGAGCAGGCCGTGGATGTACACCGGCTGGATGTCCAGGCGGTCGCTGGAAACGCCGCGGGCGTGGTCGATCAGGTCGTTGATCAGGGTCAGCATGTGGCCGGCGCTGCGCAGGATGACACCGGCCTTGCGGGTGCCGCGCCCGCCCTCCTCCTGCAGCAGCTGGGCATAGCCGATGATGGAGGTCAGCGGCGAGCGCAGGTCGTGGCTGACGCGCCCGAGGAAGTCGATCTTCGCCTGGTTGGCGTCCTTGGCCTTCACCAGCGCGGCCTGCAGCTCCGCGGTGCGCCGGGATACCGCCTCTTCCAGTTGCGCCTTCTGCCGGCGCTCGCTCTGCAGGCTCTCGGTTTCCAGGCGTTGCTTGCGCATCTGCTGCTGCAGGGTGAACAGGCCGATGATGCCGATGATGATGCTCAGCCTGAGCATCACCACGTCCACGCTGAACTGCCCGCTGTAGCCCAGGTTGAGCAGGTGGCGAAGGATGAACCAGGAACTTTCCGCCCAGCTCAGCAGGAACAGCCCCGCCAGCACCTGCCGGCAGAAGTCGCCGCGCAGCCGCAGCGAGAACAGCGACAGCGGCCAGCAGGCCAGGAGGCAGAAGCTCAGCGACAGGTTCAGCGTGCGCGCCAGGTTGTTCGGCAGCAGCGGCAGGGCGACGACCAGCGCCAGGCAGGCGAACACGCCGGCCAGGTACAGGCGCCGCCATGCGCCCTGCCCGGCCAGGCCGAGCAGGCGCCGGGCTGCGACCAGGAAGCCGACCAGGGAAACCAGCCAGAAGGCGATGCGCATGCCCGGGCCGTGGATGAACTGCCCGCTGAACAGGTGGAAGGCCAGGTAGCCCTCCTTTTCCGCCTCCAGGGCGTAGGCCGCGCCCAGCCACACGGCGAGCATGGCGAAGCTCCAGTCCAGGCGCAGCAACAGCAGCACGGTCAGGGTGAGCACGCAGCCGAACAGCATCGCATGGGTCAGTTGCTCGACATTGTCCTGGGCCAGCACGGCGCCCATGTCCCACAGGTTCAGGGCCAGGCTCGGGCGGCTCTCGCTGCGCACCCGCAGCAGCAGCTCGCGGCTCTCCCCGGGGGCCAGCGCCACCGGCAGCAGGTTGCGCCGGCTGTGCAGCGAACGCTCGGCCAGGGGCACCGACAGGCCGATGCGCCAGTGCCCGTCGACGCGCCCGCCGGCCGCGTCCAGGCGGTACAGATCGACCTCGCCGACGCGCCAGGGCGCCACTTCCAGCCAGCGCTCCCAGGCGCTGGCGTCGGGGTTTTCCAGCCGCAGGCGCAGCCAGAGCGTCGACTCCCGCCGGGGCGCCGCCAGGCTGCTGGCATCGGCCGGCCGCCAGTCGGCCTGGCGCCAGGCTTGCTCGGGCGTCAGCGCCTGGCCGGGGGCCTCCTCGAACACCTGGGCGCTGCGGGTCAGGTCGATGTAGGGCGCCTGCAGGTCGCCGCGGTTGAGGAACAGCGACACGCCCATGACCAGCAGCAGCGCCAGGCTCCCCAGCAGGGCCGTGAAGGCGGCGCGCGGGTCAGGGCGCATCGCCGGGCTCCAGGTCCAGGCGCGACTGGCGGAACTGGCTGGGCGAGAGGCCATAGCGCTCGCGGAAGGCAGTGGAGAAGTTGGCCCCGCTGGTGAAACCCACCTCCAATGCGATGGCCTGGATCGGCAGGCCGGTGCCGCTGAGCAGCACGCAGGCCTCCTTCATGCGCTCCTCGCGCAGGTACTCGAAGACCGTCACGCCCACGCACTGGCGGAAGGCCTCGTTCAGGCGCTTGCTGTTGGTGCCCACGGCCTCGGCCAGCTCCTGCAGTTCCGGGGTGTGCGACAGCGCGCGCAGCAGCACCTGGCGGGCCGACTGGAAGAGGATGCTGTCGAGGTTGCCGGCGTGGCTGGGCGGCATGGGCGAGGCTTGCCGGTCGGTGCCCCAGCGGCGCAGGTGGATGGCCAGGCGCAGGCGGATTTCTTCGAGGTTGAAGGGCTTGGCGATGTAGTCGACGGCGCCCACCAGCAGCCCCTGGACGCGTTCCTCGGGGGTGTTCGCCCCGCTCAGGAACACCACCGGGATATCCCGCGTATGGGTGTTCGCCTGCATCATCCGGCAGCAGGTCAGGCCATCCCACACGGGCATCAGCACGTCCATCAGCACCAGGTCCGGGTTGATCATCTGGACTTTCTTGAAGGCGTCCTGGCCGTTGCTCGCCAGGTAGATGCGGCAGCCCTGCTGCTGCAGGTATTCGGCGAGCAGGCGACGTTCGCTCTCCAGATCATCGACGACCAGGATGCGCTGCCCCTCCAGCGCATCGGGAATAAAGCTCGGCATTCCGATGAGTTCCTACACGTCAGTCCCCGCCCGACCGTTACTTTGCCATTACAGAGGGAATTTTCCGTATACGACGAAAATATTTTGCCTGCTGGCAAAGGGCCACGGCACTCCAGCAGAAGCGCTACTTCCTGGCGCCGAGATAATGGCACCGAACGAAGGAGAGGCCCCTTGGCCCGTAGGTACCCCATGCCAGCAGAGTGCGTGACTGTCTCGCCCGCCCGCCCCGGCCGGCGTTCCCCGGAGGGCTGCCGCAGCCCGGCGCCGCCGCCACGGAGCCTGCCCCATGCTTAAGCGGATTCGCACCGACCAGGTTCGCCTGGGCATGTTCATCCAGTCGCTGGAGGGCAGCTGGCTGTCCCACCCCTTCTGGAAGACCCGCTTCATGCTGGAGAACCCCGGCGACCTGCGCGCCCTGCAGAACAGCGGCGTGCAATGGCTGTGGATCGACGACGCCCGCGGCCTGGGCGTCACCGACGCCGTCGCGCCGGCGGCGCAGGACCCCGGCGCGGCGCCCGCCGCAGGCATCGCCGAGCCGGTCGTGGCGCTGGCCTGCGAGGCGCCGCCGGCCATCTATCCGAACGAGTTCTTCGAAGCCGCGCGCATCCTCGAACGCTCCAAGCTGACGCTGATGGAGCTGTTCCGCGAGGCGCGCATGGGCCGGGCGATCGACCTGGACCTGTGCCTGCCGCTGGTGGAGGACATCTGCGCCTCGCTGGCCCGCGACGCCTCGGCGCTGATCAGCCTGGCGCGGCTGAAGAACAAGGACGAATACACCTACATGCACTCGGTGACGGTGTGCGCGCTGATGGTCGCTCTGGCCCGCCAGCTCGGCCTGGATGTCGAGGCCCAGCGCGAGGCCGGCCTGGCCGGGATGCTCCACGACATCGGCAAGATGGCCATGCCGCCGGCGATCCTCAACAAGCCCGGCAAGCTCGACGAGGCCGAGCTCGCCATCATGCGCACCCACCCCGAACGCGGCCACGAGATGCTGCGCCAGCACACCCGGCTGTCGCCCCAGGTGCTGGACGTCTGCCTGCACCACCACGAGCGCTACGACGGCACCGGCTACCCGCACCGCCTGGCCGGCAACCAGATCAGCCTGCTGGCGCGCATGGCGGCGATCTGCGACGTCTACGACGCCATCACCTCGGACCGCCCGTACAAGTGCGCCTGGGAAGCCGCCGGCTCCCTGGCGCGCATGGCCAGCTGGGAGGGGCATTTCGACCCGCAGCTGTTCCAGGCCTTCGTCAAGACCATCGGCATCTACCCCATCGGCAGCCTGGTGCGCCTGGAGTCCGGCCACCTTGGGGTGGTGGTCCAGCAGAACCCGGAGAACCTGACGCGCCCGCAGGTGCAGGTGTTCTTCTGCAGCCACCGGCGCCAGGCCATCGCTAAGGAACTGCGCGACCTGGCCGACGTGCGCATCTACGACCGCATCGTCCAGCGCGAGGACCCGCTGCGCTGGGGCTTCAGGAACCTGGAGCGGCTCTGGCTGCCCGACGGCCTGGTGCCGCCCGGGATGGTCCCCAGCCGGGGCCACGACGACGGGCACGGCTGAAGACGTGCCCGGGCCCCGGCGGCGTTCGGGGCTCAGACGTGGAAGCGGCCGACCAGCGCCTGCAGCTCGCCGCCCAGGCGCGCCAGCTCCACGCTGGAGGCGGCGACTTCTTCGCTGGCCGCGGCGGTCTGTTCGGACACGTCGCGCACGCTCACCACGCTGCGGCTGATTTCCTCGGCCACGGCGCTTTGTTCCTCGGCCGCGGTGGCGATCTGCTGGTTCATCGCCTGGATGTTCGACACGGTGCGGGTGATGCTGCCCAGGGATTCGCCGGCCTGGCGGCTCAGGGCCACGCTGCTGGCGGTCAGCTCGCGGCTGCCGAGCATGACGCTGGAGACCTGGCGGGTGCCGCTCTGCAGGCCGGCGACCAGGGCTTCGATCTCTTCGGTGGACTGCTGGGTGCGCTGGGCCAGGGCGCGGACTTCGTCGGCCACCACGGCGAAGCCGCGGCCGGCTTCCCCGGCGCGGGCGGCTTCGATGGCGGCGTTGAGGGCCAGCAGGTTGGTCTGCTCGGCCACCGACTTGATCACGTCCATGACCTTGCCGATCTTCTCGCTCTCCTGCTCCAGGCGCTGCATGGCGTCGGCGGAGCGTTCCACTTCCTCGGCCAGGCGCTCGATCTGTTCCACGGCCTGGTTCACCACGCGGTCGCCGTCGTGGGCTTCGCGGTCGGCGGCGGACGCGGCCTGGGAGGCCTGCTCGGCATTGCGCGCCACTTCCTGCACGGTGGCGGACATTTCGTGCATGGCGGTGGCCACCTGGTCGGTCTCGACCTTCTGGCTGTTGGCGCCGGCGCTGGTCTGCTCGGTAACCGCCGAAAGCTGCTCGGCGGCGCTGGCGATCTGCGTCACGCCATCGCGGATGCCGCCGATCAGGTCGCGCAGGTTCCAGCTCATGCGCTGCATGCTCTGCTGCAGGCTGCCCAGCTCGTCGCGGCGGCGGACCTGGATGTTCTGCGACAGGTCGCCCGAGGCGATGCGCTCGACCACCTGCAGGGTGTCGTGCAGCGGCCGGGTGATGCGGCGGGTGATGAACCAGGCGGCCAGGGCGCTGGCCAGTATCGCCAGCAGGGCCACGCAGGCCTGGGCCATGCGGCTGAAGGCCGCCACTTCGTCGCGTAGTTCGATCTGCTGGCGGGTCAGCTCTTGGGTGATCTCGCGGGTCTGCTCGGCGACCTTGACCAGCACCTGGCGGGCCTGTTCCACCGTGGCGGTGGCGGCCCGGTAGGCCTCGATGCACTTGGCGTAGCTCTGCTGGTCCGCCGCCACCGCCAGCAGTTCGGCGGGGGGCTGTGCGCCGAAGACCTTGGCCTGGCGCGGGAAGTTTTCCATGGCCAGGCGCATCTGTTCGTTCAGCAGCCGCTCGGACTCCGGCCCGGGGTGGGCCACGTAGCCCGCCGCGCGGTAGCGGACCAGCAGCAGGTCCTGCATCAGCTGCGTGCCGGCCTGGTAGTAGGCGAAGCGGCGTTCGTCGTGTTCGTCCAGGCCCGCCGCCAGCGCTTGCAGGGCGCTGAGCGCCTTGAAGGCGCGCTCGGCGCGCTCGGCCATCTCGTCGCGAACGGCGCTGGCCGCATGGTTGGCGGCCTGCAGTTTGCCAAGGGCCTGGTGGTAGTCGCCGACCAGTTCGCCCTGTTGCTGCTCCAGGGCGAGCAGGTCCGCGCGGGCGAACAGCTTGCGCGCGCGCATCGCCGCCTGCTGGCGCTCGAAGTCGTCCAGCGCCGCGCCCAGGCGCTGCTCGCTGGCCGCCTTGGCGCCGTCCAGCAAATAGTCCTGCAGCGACAGGCGCAGTTCCGCCAGCGCTTCGTTGAGCGCGCCGTAGACCTCCTGGGCCCGGCTGCGCTGCAACAGGCTCTCGCGGCTGATCCAGTCGCCCACCGCGAGCAGCGCGGTGAGGCACAGGACCAGGCCGAAGCCCAGCCCCAGCTTGTAGGTGACGCCGAGGTTGTCAAACCAGTTGCGCATGGCGCGAGTCGCTCCCGTTCCGGGGCCCCCGGCACCCGGCGTGCGCGGAACGGGCCTGTTGATCCAGCTGTACGAAACGGCCCCGCCGGCGATTGCCGGAGGGGCCGTTGCGGTTGCTAGAAGTTGTTGGCGAGGTCGATGCCGGACTTGCCCGGCGAGAGGATGTTGTTCGGGTCCAGGGCGCGCTTGATGGCGTGTTCCACCTTGCGCTTGACCGGGCCGTAGATCTGCGCCACGCGGTCCTGGAAGGCGGTGTTCACGCGGTACACGGCGTAGCCCTCCTTGGCGAACTCGTCCAGCAGCTCGGCGAAGCAGTCGTGGGCGCGCTGGGTCTCCTCGGGGTCGGTGCGGTCGTAGAGCACGTCGATCACATGGTGCATGTCGCGCCAGCCGACGATGAACTCGCCGGTGTAGTCCAGGCCGTGCTTGTTGAGGATGCGCTTGGCCAGCACCTTCTGCTTGTCGCACTCGCTGCCGCGCGCCTGGCTGACCGGGGCGAACCACATCGAGCCACCGCCGCCGCGCCAGTTGTACAGGCCGAATTCCTGCAGGTTGGGCACGCCGCTCATCAGCTCGGCGCGGTACTTGAACGGCTGGGTGTCGCCGGCCTGTTCCTGGGTGACGATGCGGCCCTTGCCGGACTTCTTCACGGTCTCGGTGACGATCTTCCAGTTCACCTCCACCTGCTCGGCGGTGCCGTACAGCGCCGCGTAGACGTTCCACTGGCCCAGGCCCTTGTCCTTGACGATCTGCTGGACCACGGAATCCGGCGTTGCGCCCTTCTCCTTGATGTAGTCCGAGCGGCGCACGCTGATGCCGCCGGCCTCCCACAGCGCGTTGGCGATCACCACCGCGTTGGGGATGATCTGGGCGATGCGCAGCGGGCGGATCATCTCGACGATGTCGGCGATGTCCGCCTCGTCGTCGTAGACGATGCTGAAGGGCTTGAACACCGGCGGCTTGGGCATCAGCCAGAAGCCCATCTTGGTGCAGATGCCGTAGTTGGCCTGGGTGAACATGCCGTCCAGGGTCGGGCCGTAGCCCCACTTGAACACCTGCCAGGCCTTGTCGCCGGGCACCCCGCCCATGCCGGTGCGGTAGACGTCGCCGTTGGCCAGCACCACTTCCATGCCGCACTGCATGAGGAAGTGCTCGCCGTAGGGGGTGTAGCCCACGCCGCGGTCCATGGTGTTGCCCACCGGGCCGGCGATGGCCGAGGGCGCGGAGAACGACAGCATCAGCGGCAGATTATTTTCCTGCAGGTAGTCGTAGAGCTGGCCGTAGGTGACGCCGGGCTCGACCAGGGCGGTGCACAGCTCCGGGTCGACGTGGATGATCTTGTTCATCTTCTTCAGGTCGAGGATGACCTGGCCGCGTTGCGCCGGGGCCGCAGAGCCGTAGCCGAAGTTGCGGCCGGTGGAGATGGTCCACAGCGGGATCTTGAACTCGTTGCAGATCTTCACCACGCCCTGCACCTGCTCCAGGCTGGTGGCGGTGACGGCGGCGGAAGGCGCGTGCTCGGCGTTGTCCACCGGCATCATGATCTTGCCGTAGGGGATCAGCTGGTCGTCCTTGGCCAGGACGTTCTCCTCGCCCAGCAGCTTGCGGAACTTGGCCAGCGCCTGCTGGAAGTGGCTGGCGTCGACGCCGCGCGGGAGCACGGCCTTGTTGGTTGCGTCAGTCATGGGAGGTGCTCCTTCAAGCCTGGATCGAGAACGAAACGAAATGCCCGGCCAGCGGGCTCGGGCGGCCGGCCACCAGCGGCGCGGACGCCGGCGGCTGCGCGCCGAGCGAGGCCAGGCCGTAGCCGAGGGTGGCGGCCCATTGCTCGGCATTGCCGGCGCTGCGGCCGGCTGCGCCCAGGCGCAGGGGCTGGCGGCTGCCCAGCGGGCATTGCTCGCGCAGGTCGAAGCCGGCGCCGCAGGCGTCCAGCTGCAGGCCCAGTTGCAGGGCGTGGCCGTGGGCGGCGTCCGCGGTGATCAGCCGGTGCCGCGAGGCGCGCGCATCGGCGCTGTGCTCACCGAGCCACTGCACGCGGGCGCCGGCGCTGCGCGCCAGGTCGACCACCAGCGCGGCGCTGGCGTCGTCCAGCAGGCCGACGATGCGCTGCGGCCGTCCGGCCTCCAGGCGCTGTTGCAGTTCACGGACGAAAGCCAGGCTGGCATCGCTGCGCAGCACCTCGGCCCGGGCCGCGGCCGGGTTGGCAGCGAGGCCCTGGAGGAAGGCCGAGCCGGCCACCGCCGGGCTGATGAGCACCAGCGTCGGCTGTGCCACGGCGCTGCCGGCGACGCCACGCGCCAGGGCCAGGCCGGAGCCGCCTATGGCGATGCCCGCCAGCCCGCCCAGGGCCATGCCCTTGAGCAGGGAACGACGTTCGAGATTCATGGCGCGCTCCTCAGGGCTTGGCCGCCGGCGCGGGCGCCTGCGAGATGTAGTCGGCGACCTGTTGCAGCGCCTTGTCGTCGATGAAGGAAGCCGGCCAGGCCGGCATCGCCCGCAGGCCGTTGCGCGCCACCGCGACTATGTAGGGCGACGGCAGCTGGCGCCCCTTCAGCTCCGGCCCGATGCCGGTCTCGTGGCAGCGGCCGCAGACTTTCTCGTAGACGTTGGCGCCGCCTTTCCACACGCCGTCGCCGTCGGCGAAGGCGCTACCGGCCAGCACGAGCAAGGGCACGCAAAGGCAAGCAGCGAAGGTCCGTTTCACAGCCGGGCTGTCGAAGGATAAGGACATTTCGTACTCCATCTTGTTATTGGATTGGTGGGACCGGCGACCGCTCAGAAGGGATAGGGCCGCGGCGAGTGCTGCAGGGTGATCCAGTGGTCGGTGGTGAATTCCTCGATCGCCCAGTCGCCGTTGAAGCGGCCCAGGCCGGAGTTCTTTTCGCCGCCGAAGGGCGCGTTGGGTTCGTCGTTGACCGGCATGTCGTTGACGTGGGTCATGCCCGCGTGGATGCGCTGGGCGAACTGCACGCCGCGCTCCAGGCTCGACGTGAACACCGCGCTGGACAGGCCGTATTCGCTGCCGTTGGCCAGCTCCAGCGCATGCTCGGCGTCGCGCGCGGCCTGGATGCCCACCAGCGGGCCGAAGATCTCCTCGCGGGCGATCTCCATGCCGGCGTGCACGTCGCCGAACACGTGGGGCGGCATGACGTTACCCTGGGGCTCGCCGCCGACCAGCAGGCGCGCGCCCTCGTCCAGGGCCTTGGCGACCTTCTCGCGCAGGCCCTGCAGTTGGCGGTCGTTGATCACCGGGCCGACCACGGTTTCCGGCTTGCGCGGGTCGCCGTAGGGCAGCGCCTGGACGCGCTCGACGAAGCGCCGGGTGAAGGCTTCCAGCGCCGGCTGTTCGACGATGATGCGGTTGATCGCCATGCAGATCTGCCCCTGGTGGAGGAACTTGCCCACCACCGCGGCGTTCACCGCCTGCTCGATGTCGGCGTCGGCCAGGACCACGAAGGGGCTGTTGCCGCCCAGTTCCAGGGCCACGTGCTTGAGGTGCGCGCCGCCGCTGGCGATGCGGCCGATGTTGCGCCCGACCTGGGTCGAGCCGGTGAAGGAGATGAAGGCCGGCACCGGGTGCTCGACGAAGGCGTCGCCGATCTCGCTGCCGGCGCCGACCACCACGCTGAGCACGCCGGCCGGCAGCCCGGCCTCCTCGAACACGCGCGCCAGCAGCAGGCCGCCGGACACCGGGGTGTCGCTGGCCGGCTTGACCACCACGGCGTTGCCCAGGGCCAGGGCCGGGGCCAGCGAACGCTGGGTGAGGTGCAGAGGGAAGTTCCACGGGCTGATCACCCCGACCACCCCGAGCGGCACGCGGTACACGCGGCTTTCCTTGCCTGGCACGTTGGAGGCGACGATGCGTCCGTGCACGCGGTTCGGCAGGCTGGCCGCCTCCAGGGTGATGGCGCGCGCCGCGCCCCATTCGATCTGCGCCTTGAGCAGGGTGCTGCCGGATTCGCGGACCAGCCAGTCGATGATCTCCTCGCGGCGCGCATCGAGGATGCGCACCGCTTCGAGCATCACCCGGGCGCGCTCGGCAGGCGCAGTGGCGGCCCAGGCCACCTGGGCCTCGGCGGCCTTGGCATAGGCGGCGTCGAGGTCGGCGCGGTCGGCCAGGGCCAGGCGCAGCAGGCTCTGCCCGGTGTAGGGGTCGAGGACCTCCATGTGCCGGCCGCTGCTCCCGGCGCGCCAGGCGCCGGCGATCGGCTGCAGGTCGAGGTTCTGGTAGGGCTGGGGTCTGGTGCTCATCGTTGCTGGTGCCTCTTGTCTGGACGAGGGACGGCCGCCGCCGGCCTGGGCGAAGGCCACGGAAACAGGGAAACGGGCTGGGCGAAGGTCAGTCGCCGGGGCGGGCCGGGCGGCGCCGGGCAAGGGCGGGATGGGCTAGTGCACGGGCATGGCGGAAAGCGCGGAGGATGTTCATGTCGAAATCACCGGTTTCTTGTTATGGATTTTTCAGTTGCAAGTGTTTCGGCATTAACAACTATCGTGCCAGCTGCGTCTTCTTTAAAAATATCCTTTAAAAACAGATAGTTGATATTTTATCGAGGGATTTCTACGGCGCCTTTCGCGCTGGCGGCGCGGCGGCCGCGGAATTTTGTGCAGAGAAAATCGCGGCGCTGGAGAAAGCTCGACGGACGCGGCCAAAAACGGGATTTCGTGCGGTTATCGTACATTTTGCGCTCGCCGCCCCTCCCCGTAAGACTGGAATCCGATTGACCGCCGTGGCCGGGCCGGCATACTCCCCAGACCAGCCTGCGTCTTCTTGAACTGCCTTATGACTATTACAAATCCGGGCAAGCACGGGCGCGCGGTGGACGAAGAGTTCTTCCGGCACATGCTCAGCCGGCAGAAACGCCTGATCGTCGACCGCGCCTGCCAATTCGATCCACGGGGCCTGCCTTCTGCCGAACAACTGGCCGAGACCGTGGCCTTCTCTCCGCAGGATGGCAGCATCTGGCTGTGCGGCCAGCGCATGATGCTGCTGCAGGGCTCCGCCTTCGGCGCCATCCGCCGCGAACTGATCGAGGCCCAGGGGTTGGACAAGGCCCGCGGCCTGCTCACCCGCATCGGCTGGCAGGCCGGCGCGCGCGACGCGGCGCAGGTCAGCGAGCAGTGGCCCGAGGGCGACCACGCCAGCCTGTACAGCGCCGGGCCGCGCCTGCACATGCTCGAAGGGATGGTCAACGTCGAGCCGATCAACTTCGAGATCGACACCAGCATCGGCCACTTCTACTCCGAGTTCTTCTGGCACAACTCGCTGGAGGCCGACGAGCACATCGCCACCTACGGCCTGGGCAGCGAGCCCTCGTGCTGGATGGGCATCGGGTACGCCAGCGGCTATGCCTCGTCGCTGCTCGGGCGCCTGGTGGTGTTCCGCGAGGTGGAGTGCCGCGCCATGGGCCACCACGCCTGCCGCATCATCGGCAAGCCGGCGGAGGAATGGGAGGACATCGACGCCGACCTGGCCCACCTGGACGCCAGCGACTTCCTCGGCCGCAGCACCTACGGCAGCAGCCAGGCGACCACGGTCGCCACGCTGCCCAGCCCCGACGAAGACCAGCCGATGGTCGGCATCTCCGCCGCCTTCATGGCCGCCAGCCAGCTGCTGCAGCGCGTGGCGCCGACCCAGGCGACGGTGCTGCTGACCGGGGAATCCGGCGTGGGCAAGGAACTCTTCGCCCGCACCCTGCACCAGGCCAGCAAGCGCAGCCAGGGGCCGCTGGTGGCGCTGAACTGCGCGACCCTGCCGGAGAACCTGGTGGAGGCCGAGCTGTTCGGCGTCGAGCGCGGGGCCTTCACCGGCGCCGAGCGCTCGCGGCCCGGGCGCTTCGAAAGGGCCAACGGCGGCACCCTGTTCCTCGACGAGATCGCCACCCTCAGCCTGGCCGCGCAGAGCAAGATCCTGCGCGTGCTGCAGGAAGGCGAGCTGGAGCGGGTCGGCGGCACCACGGCGATCCGCGTAGATGTGCGGGTGGTCGCGGCCACCAACCTCGACCTGCGCCGCGAGGTGGAGGCCGGGCGCTTCCGCGAGGACCTGTTCTACCGCCTGAACGTCTTCCCCATCCACCTGCCGCCGCTGCGCGAGCGCCGGGAAGACATCCCGCTGCTGATGAGCTACTTCCTGCGCAAGTTCAGCCTGCGCCACGGCCGGCAGTTGGCGGGCTTCAGCACGCGCCTGGTCAACGCGCTGCTGACCTACCGCTTCCCGGGCAACATCCGCGAGCTGCAGAACCTCATCGAACGCGGCGTCATCGCCGCCGCCGATGGCGAGGTGATGGACGTCATCCACCTGGCCGAAGGCGGCGCCGAGCCGATCGCCGCGCCCATAGGGCTGACGGCGGAAGGCCGGCTGTCCCGCCCCCTGGCCGAAACCGGCAGCGAACCGCCCGCGCAGGCGCCAGCGACGCCCGAAGCCGCGCCCGGCAAGGCCGTGGAAGAACCCGAACTGGCCAGCCTGCTCGCCTTCGTCTCCGGCCGCAACCCGACCCTCGGCATCTCCCTGGAAGACGTGGAAAGACGCCTGGTGCAGGTGGCGATGGAACGCACCGGCGGCAACATCACCGCCGCCGCGCAGATGCTCGGCATGAGCCGCGCCCAGGTCAGCTACCGGTTGAAGGGGCGCTGAGGCGGGGGCCTGCAGCTGCGCATACCGTCGTAGGATGGTGTTGAGCGAAGCGATACCCATCACCACGACCGCATGGGTATCGCAAGCTCAACCCATCCTACGGGGCGTCATGTTTACCGTAAGCGGACCTTGTCCGCGATTCGCGCGCAGGGCGCGCTCCTACAGGGGAATGGCGTAGGCGGGGCAGCGTAAGCGGATCTCATCCGCGAATCGCGCCGGTGGCCCCGGCTATCGCGGAGAAGCTCCGCTCCTACCGCATGGGCGAGCATGGCTTTTCGTAGGATGGTGTTGAGCGAAGCGATACCCATCACCACGACCGCATGGGTATCGCAGGCTCAACCCATCCTACGGGGCGTCATGTTTACCGTAGCGGGCCCTGCCCGCGAATCGCGCGCAGGGCGCGCTCCTACAGGGGAATGGCGTAGGCGGGGCAGCGTAGGATCTCATCCGCGAATCGCGCCGATGGTTCCGGCTATCGCGGAGAAGCTCCGCTCCTACGAAAAGCCCTCGGGCTTTTAGAGCGGCGTAGTGAACTTGAACCAGAACGTCTGCCCATCCGGCCGGTTGCGCACGCCCGTATCGTCCTGCCACTTGGCACTGAAGAACCAGCCATCCTTACTCGCGTACTGCACCGCCGGGCCGATGGAGAAAGTCCGCCCGCGGGAGTCCTCGACGCTATGGCCATCGAGCTTGTCGTCGCTGATCTGCTGGTACGCGTGGCCGCCGACGCCGAGCACCCAGCCGTTGCCCATGCCCCAGCCGAGGGTGTAGTCGGCGTGCAGTTCGCGGCCGGACTGGTAGTCGGTGGCGCGGTTCTCGAAGTTGTAGTCGTGCATCAGGCGGATGTCGGCGTTGGGCCCCGCCGGGTCCACGTAGGTCATCGCCAGCACCGCCTGCACGGTGTAGTAGTGGGTGCCCAGGTTGATGATGTCGTCCTTGTCGTAGCTGCCGGTGGGCAGCACGAAGTCGACGCCGGTGGCCACGTGGAACTTCTCGCTCGGGTGGAAGCCGATCACCGGCCCCAGGTGGGCGTCGCCGATGCCGCGCTTGTGGTCGTGGGGGCCATTCTTGATGTTCAGGCGCATGTCGGTGAGCGGCAGCAGGGCATGGAAGCCGAGGTCGCCGCCCAGCACCTTCTGCTCCGTCACCCAGACGAAACGCGGCACCAGGGTGGAGACCCGCAGGTCGATGTCGGCGGCCTTGTGGCCGCCGTTGTCGCGCAACGTATCGGCCAGGTAGTTGCCCGCGAACAGTTGGGCGTAGGTGCCAGGCGGTGGAAGGATGCCCATCCCGTAGATCTCGATGCCCATGGGCCAGGAGGAGGTGCCGCCCTCCGTGGCGAGGGCCGAGGTGGCGGCGCCGGCCAGGAGCATGGCGCAGGCGAGGCGGGATACGCGAAGGCGAACGGATTGATCGAACATGGGAGTGCCGGCCTTTTGTTGTTATCGGATTGGCGCGCGGCCACTTGCGTGCCGCGCCGGCGATCCCCAATCAATTACCATGCCACGAGTTAAACACTTAAAAATCAATTAGTTATAAATATTCAGCGGACAAGCCAAGCGAATACTCTTAAGAAAATTCCACTCCTCGCGGAAAAGTCTCCAGCCCTGCCCTCCCGCCGTAGATCGGCCACCCGCACGATCCACGAAAAGTCCAGGTTATCTGTTGGATAGTGCCTTCTTCCCCAGAACCCACCCACCAAAAATGCAGGCGCCAATAACAACAACCGAACCGCGATCTGGAGACATGGTGATGGGCATATTCGACTGGAAACACTGGCTGGTCCTGCTGCTGGTGGCGCTGCTGGTATTCGGCAGCAAGCGGGTGAAACACCTGGGCAGCGACCTCGGCGAAGCCATCAAGGGCTTCCGCCGCTCGGTCAACGCCGACGACGAGCCGGCGGCGCAGAAGCTGGCCGGGGAAGAAGCCATCGCCGAGCCCCGGCGGCTGCAGGAAAGCGCCCGCCAGCAAGCCTGAAAGCCCACAACCTGTAGGAGCGGGCCCTGCCCGCGATTTCGCGCGCAGGGCGCGCTCCTACAGGGGAATGGCGCAGGTGGGGCAGCGTAGGAGCGGATCTCATCCGCGAATCGCGCCGGAGCCTCCGGCTATCGCGGAGAAGCTCCGTTCCTACGGGAAAAACACCACGCATTCCCGCACGGGCCCTGCCCGCGATTTCGCGCGCAGGGCGCGCTCCTACAAGGGAATGGCGCAGGTGGGGCAGCGTAGGAGCGGATCTCATCCGCGAAGCGCGCCGATACGTCCGGCTATCGCGGAGAAGCTCCGCTCCTACGGGAAAAACACCACGGCCCCTGCCCGCGAAATCGCGCGCAGGGCGCGCTCCTACAAGGGAATGGCGTAGGTGGGGCAGCGTAGGAGCGGATCTCATCCGCGAAGCGCGCCGATACGTCCGGCTATCGCGGAGAAGCTCCGCTCCTACGTTGCAGGCGAGCACGGCTTTTCGTAGGAGCGAGCTTGCTCGCGAACCGCATGGCACCACGTTTGTTCGCGAGCAAGCTCGCTCCTACAAGAGCACCTCGGCCAAGCGCCCCACCGCCTGCTCGAACGCCGCCTTCATCTCCTCGACCACCGCATCGGTATGGGCGAAGGACAGGTACAGCCGGCCATAGGGCGAGGGCATCAGCAGCAGGCCTGCGCGACGCAGTTCCAGGTGCAGCGCCTTGCTGAAGGCGGGATTGGCGATGCTCGCGGCCTCGTCGAAATCCCGCGGCGCCCGCTCTGCCGGCCAGAGGCCGAAGACGTTGCCGTAGCCGCTGGTGGAAAGGGGCATGCCATGTTCGCGGAACAGCCGCTCGATCCAGCTGCGAAGCGCCTCGCCACGCGCCATCAGCGCGGCGTAGTCGGCGTCTTCGAGCTGCGCCAGCGTCGCCTGCACCGCCGCGCAGGCCATGGGGTTGCCGCTGAAGGTGCCGCCGCGCAGTACCCGGCCTTCCTCGAAGCCGGCCAGGATGTGCGCCTTGCCCAGCACCGCCGAGACCGGCACGCCATTGCCGATGGCCTTGCCGACGCTGGCCAGGTCCGGGTCCAGCCCCTCGTACAGGCTGCTCAGCCCGGCGTGACGGCGAAAGCCCATCAGCACCTCGTCGCTGATCACCAGCGCGCCATGGGCGTGGGCCACGCGCTGCACGTGCGCCAGGTAGCCGGGCGCGGCCATGATGCAGCCGGCGTTGGCCAGCATGGGTTCGAGCAGTACGGCGGCGATGTCGTGGTGCTCGGCGAACAGCCGCTCGACGTCGTCGAAGTCGTTGTAGCGCAGCAGCGTCAGGCGCTCGCTCGCCGGGCGCTCGCCAGGGGCGAAGGTGGCTTCGGCGGAACCGACGTTGCCCAGGGTCACCTCGTCGAACCAGCCGTCGAAGCCGGCGGCCATCTTGGCGATGCGCGGCCGGCCGGTATAGGCGCGCGCCGCGCGGCAGGCCAGGTGCACCGCCTCGCTGCCGGAGTTGGTGAAGATCACCTTGTCGAGCGCGCCGCCGTGGCGCGCCAGGCAGTCGGCGGCGGCATGCTCGCGCACGTGGGCCCAGGACGGCGCGGCGGCATCCTGCAGGGCAGCGCCCACCGCCTCGATCACCGCCGGCTCGGAATGGCCGAGCAGCACCGCGCCGAAGCCCAGCGCGGTATCGATGTAGCGCCGCCCCTGGGCATCCCAGAGGTAGGCTCCCCTGCCCCGCTGGATGAACAGCTTCTCGCCGTCCAGGTCGGGAAGAATGCGCGCGGCGCTGGATACGTCACCCACCAGATGGGCCATGGTCTACTCCTGCATCGCGCCCGCCATGCGGGCGCCTCGTGAAAGGGTCGTAACGGCCTGCCCTAGGACAGGCTCCAGGGTGCCTCCCGCAGGCGCTGCTCGAGGAAGTCGCGGAAGACCTTGATCCTCGGGCTCAGGTGCTTGCGGTTGGCATAGATCAGGTACACCGGCTCGCGCAGGTCCGAAGGGTATTCCTCCAGCACCTGCACCAGGCGGCCGGCGCGGATGTCGGCGCCGATATGGAAGTCGGCCAGGCGCACGATGCCGGCGCCGGCCAGGGCCATGTCGCGCAGCAGGTCGCCCTGGGCGAAGGTCGCCGCGGGCGTCACCGGCACGCTCAGGCGCTCCGGGCCTGCGCGGAAGCTCCAGCGGTTCCACGGGCTGTCGAAGCTGAACTGGAAGCAGCGGTGGCGCAGCAACTCCTGCGGGTGGCGGGGCGTGCCGCAGCGCGCCAGGTAGGCCGGGGCGGCACAGGTGATCCACTGCGTCTCGCCCAGGCGCCGGGTCACCCGGCTGGAGTCCGGCAGCACGCCGCTGTGGATGGCCAGGTCCAGGCCCTGCTCGAACTGGTCGACGTACTGGGCGCCGACCTGGATCTCCACCTGCAGCGCCGGGTAGCGGTCGAGGAATTCCGGCAGCCAGGGCGCGATCTGGTGCTTGGCGAAGGTGGTCATGGTGTGGATGCGCAGGGTGCCGCTGACCCGCGTCGGCAGCGCCTCGGCCAGCGAATCCGCCTCGGCCATCGCCTCCACCACGGCGCGGGCGCTGCGCAGGTAGGCGGCGCCCTCCTCGGTCAGCGTCAGGCTCCGCGTGCCGCGCTGGAACAGGCGCACCCGCAGGCGGTCCTCCAGGCGGCTGATCAGCTTGCTGACCGCCGAAGGGGTCATCTCGTGGGCGCGCGCCGCGGCGGAAAAGTTGCCGTGCTCGACCGCCCAGATGAAGGCCAGCAGTTGCGAATAGTTGTCCATGTCCGGTCCTCGATGCGCCGTGGCGGCGAGCATAGCGCCCGCCGCGCCGGCCCGCCTCAGCGGATGAAGCGCTCGACGTAGTCCTCGCCCAGGCCGATGGACGCGTAGTGCCGGCGCGCCGCCTCCAGCTTGGTGAAGACGTCCTCGTAGCCCACCGCCACGCCTTGCGGGTCGACGTAGGTGTAGCCGCCCTGGACGTGGAACCAGGTGATCATTTCCTCGACGTCCTCGGGCACGAACAGGGTGTGGGTCTCGCCCGGCGGCTCGAAGGCGAAGGAGCCCTGCTCGGCGACCCAGTCGTGCTCCAGGTACCACCAGCGGCCCTTGAGCACCAGCGCGTGCACGCCGCCGGTGTGGCGATGGCGCGACAGCACGCCGCTCTGGCGCACGCGCAGCAGGTTGATGTAGTAGCCGCCGCTCACGCTCAGCAGCAGCGGCTTGAAGGAGACGCTGGCGGTCACCGGGACCCACAGCCGGTCGTCTTCCAGCCACTGGTCCAGCACGCCGGGCAGGACCATGTCCGGCGCCATGAACGGCACCTGCGGCAGTTGGTAGGGAATCGCCAGTTCGTCCGGCTTCATCGCGATGCTCATCGATCACTCTCTATCAGGCGGTTGGGGAAGGCCACGGCGGGCTCGGCGAGCCGCGCCACGGGCAGGTTAGGTGTGCGCCGGCGGCGGAAAAACCGGGCCGCCGGCACAGGCGTTGTGAAGCGGCGTCACAGCGCCGCCAGTTCGCCGAAGCCGCCCTGCGCGCGCTGCGCGGAGAGCTGCGGCTGGCGCTTCTGCAGGTACAGGCCGATGCCCGCCAGCACGGCGCTCAGGCCCAGGGTGGTGAGCAGCTCGCCGCGGTGGCCGGGGAACACCGACATGATCGCCAGGATGCCGACGATCAGCGCGATGGTCGCCAGGGTCAGCCAGGGGAAGGCCCACATCTCCACCGCCAGGGGCTCGCCGCTGGCGCGCAGCTTGCGGCGCATGCACAGCTGGGTGATGGCGATCACCAGGTACATCAGCAGGGCGATGGCGCCGCTGGAGGCGAGCAGGAAGTCGAACACCTCCTTGGGCAGCAGGTAGTTCGCGCCCAGCGCCAGCAGGGCCGCGCCGGCGGTGCTCAGCACCGCGCCCAGCGGCACGCCGCGGCGGTTGGTGCGGCCCCAGGCGCGCGGCGCATCGCCGCGGTAGGCCAGCGAGTAGGCCATGCGCGAGGCGGTGTAGATCGCCGAGTTCAGGCAACTGCTCACCGCCACCAGCACCACCACGCTCATGATCTGCGGCGCGTAGGGAATGTTCATCGCCGCCAGCACCGACTGGTAGGAACCCTGCGCCAGCCCCGGCGCGTTCCACGGCACCAGGCACACCACCACCAGCATCGAGCCGAGATAGAACAGCCCCAGGCGCCAGACCACGGCGCGGATAGCCTTGCGGATATTGGCGCGCGGCTCCTTGGTCTCGGCGGCGGCGATGGTCACGATCTCGCTGCCCTGGAAGCTGAACATCGCGGTGAGCATGGCCGCCACCACCGACACCGGCCCCTTGGGCATGAAGCCGCCGTCGGCATACAGATGCTGCACGCCGGAAGTGGAAGAACCCGGCAGCAAGCCGAAGATCGCCAGCACGCCGAGGACGATGAAGCCGACGATGGAAACCACCTTGAACAACGCCAGCCAGTACTCCAGCTCGCCGAAGTTGCCGACGCTCAGGCAGTTGCACAGCGTCAGCGCCAGGGTGATGCCCAGCGCCGCCACCCAGGGCGCCACGCCCAGCCAGGGCGCGAGGATGTTGCCGGCGACTATGGCCTCGATGCTGATCACCAGCACGTAGAACCACCAGTACAGCCAGCCGATGGAAAACCCGGCCCAGCGCCCCATGGCCTGGTCGGCATAGGACGAGAAGGAGCCGGTGTCCGGCCGCGCGGTGGCCATCTCGCCGAGCATCTGCATCACCAGCACGACGATGACCGCAGCCAGCAGATAGGCCAGCAACACCGCCGGCCCGGCAGTGGCGATGGCATTGGAGGAACCAACGAAAAGCCCGGCGCCGATCACGCCGCCGATGGAAATCATGGTCACCTGGCGGCTCTTCAGGCCGTGGCCCAGGCGGTTCTTGGGTGGGTTCTCAGGCGTCGCGTTCATCGACAGCACCTCGGCACGCAGGATTGTTCTTGTGATTGTCCAGGGCCTCATGGGCCTTGGTCTGCGCAGGGTAGGGAGCCGGGGGCGGGGTGATAATCCCCGTTGGTGGCATAGGGGCTGTGAACTGGGTTCACAGCAAGAGATGAGGGATAGCCGAAGGACTCGGTGCAGTCGGAGCCGCGCTGCTCATTGAAGATCGCCATGTGGGTAGTGATGCGCGATTCAACCCGCTCATAGGCTGAACGTCACAGTGTTGGCAGAGGCAAAGAAAAAAGCGTCCGCAGACGGTTCAAATTCGGTCCGAATTCAGGCTACGATACGAAACCGATCGACAGATTTAGCTGTCGACGTGTGAATCCCATCGGTTGCCTGGATATGGAGCCTGGTGGAGTTCGAACACCGTAGAACCTGAGTTCCAGGCCTTGAGTGTTCCCACAGCAATGGAGGTACCGACTCATGCGAGTCGAGACAATTAGTTATTTGAAACGCCATGCGGCCGACCTGGATTTATCCGAGCCAATGGTCGTCACACAGAACGGTGTTCCTGCCTACGTGATTGAGTCATATGCAGAACGAAAGCAACGTGACGAAGCAATTGCGTTGGTGAAGCTGCTTGCGATTGGCTCTCGTCAATACGCAGAAGGCAAACATCGCTCTGTAGATGATCTGAAAGCTCGTCTTTCCAGGAGGTTCGATCAACCAGAATAAGGAGGTTCGATGTCCAAGGTCGTCATCCGTCTCACCGATACCGCAGAACAAAGCATCGAAGACCAAGTACACCACTTGGCTCAATTCCAAGGTTCGCAGGCTGCACTCCAATCGGTGCTGAGCCTTTTGGATGAGATTGAAGAGAAGATTTCTCTTACACCCCAAGGTTACCCAATCAGCCAGCAGGCAAGCCTTTTGGGGGTGTTGAACTATCGCGAACTCAATACCGGCCCTTATCGCGTCTTTTACGAACTACACGAAGAGCAAGGCGAGGTCGCGGTTATCCTGGTCTTACGCCAGAAGCAGAGTGTGGAACAGCAATTGATTCGCTACTGCTTGGTGGGGCCTATCGGGTGATGGCTCTCTGCGCCCGAGTGCGTATGAGCAAGTATGCCTCGACACTTTTTCGACACCTTCCCGCCCCCCAAAAAGCAAAACCCCCGAAACGCTAGGCATTTCAGGGGCTTGGCAGGGTGTTCTGGAGCGGGCGAAGGGAACATCACGCCGCACTCATATCGTTGATTGATAACGGGTTTATTCCGTTGGCGCTACGGAATCAGGCCAGATCATGTACCGGTCGAACCGCATCGGCAACCAGATACTGTCCGCATTTGTCTGCGGACATTCGCGATCAGTCATCAACGCGCGCTCCAGGCAGGCGAGTTTCATTCTATCGTTTGATGTATAAGATCAACGAAATCAAGGAACACCTTTGGGACGATGGAAAGATCCTCACATGCCCAGCGCGCTCTTGCCCTGCTCCACAAGCAGGGCTTCCTGCGCACCAGCGACTTGGACACCATCGCCGCGCCGCGGGTGGTGCTGACACGTCTGTCTACTTCCGGGCAGTTGGAGCGTGTCGGGCGCGGCCTCTACCGTTTGCCAGGCACCCCCATGTCCGAGCACGAGGACCTTGCCACGATTGCAGTCAAGGTTCCCAAAGCCGTGTTCTGCTTGCTGACGGCACTCCAGTTCCACGAACTGACCACGCAACTGCCTCGCCAGGTTTGGATTGCCATGCCTCGCGGCAGCCACACCCCACGTATCGAGCAGCCGCCGATCAAGATGGTGCAGATGGCGGGTGATGCCTATGCCTCGGGCATTGATGAGCACGAACGCGACGGCGCTAGACTGCGGATCTACAGTGCCGCAAAAACCGTGGCGGACTGCTTCAAGCACCGCAACCAGATCGGCCTGGACGTGGCCATTGAGGCAGCTGCCTGGAGGACACGCAAGGCTTCAGCCGATGACCTATGGCGCCATGCCAAGGTCTGTCGGGTCGCAAATGTCATGCGTCCTTACCTGGAGGCGGTTTCGCATGAGTGACCACGCTGCCTTGATTCACGCTTGCCGGGCGAGCCGATCCGTAAATTCGGATCGAGACGTCGTTGTCAACGAACGGCTCGAATAGGCAGCCCATCATGGCACTGGACCACCTCACGCTCACGACATACCGCGATCGGCATCCTGCATGGCGATTGCTCGCCTCGCCACATGCGCCATTGGTAGCAAGCTTCCTGTACCGGGTGTTCGTTGCACCGAACGTGCGGCTGACGAGCGAAGCGGATCTGGCCGAAATGCTGGAAGACGAGTTGTTTGCCCTGCGCGAACAGCTCGGTGCCGAGGCGTATCCGAAAGCCGCAACCGAATACCTGAATGACTGGTGCGCGCCGGACAAGGGCTGGCTGCGCAAATTCTACAAGCCCGGCACCGACGAGGCCCAGTTCGATCTCACCCCTGCCACGGAAAAGGCCATCGCCTGGCTGGTGTCGCTGACCGAACGGCCTTTCGTCGGTACCGAATCGCGCCTGCTGACCTTGTTCGCGCTGCTGGAGCAGATCAGCACCGGAAGCGAGGCCGATCCAGCCAAGCGCCTGGAGGAACTGCGCCGCAAGCGCGATGAGATCGACGCCGAGATTGGCCGCGTCCTGTCCGGCGATGTGCCGCTCATGGATGACACGGCCATCAAGGATCGCTTCCTGCAATTCCAGCAGTTGGCGCGCGAACTGCTGAGCGATTTTCGCCAGGTGGAACACAACTTCCGCCAACTCGACCGCAGCGTCCGCGAGAAGATCGCGTTGTGGGACGGGAGCAAGGGGGCGCTGCTCGACGAGGTCATGGGCGAGCGCGACGCCATCGGGGATTCCGACCAGGGGCGCAGCTTCCGTGCATTCTGGGACTTCCTGATGTCCAGCCGTCGCCAGGAAGAACTGTCCGCACGGCTCGACCAGATCCTCGGCCTGCCCGCCGTGGTTGCGCTCAAGCCGGAGCCGCGCACCCGCCGGGTGCACCACGATTGGCTGGAAGCGGGCGAACATACCCAACGCACGGTAGCGCAGTTGTCGCAACAACTGCGCCGCTTCCTGGATGACCGGGCCTTCCAGGAAAACCGCCGCATCCTCGAACTCTTGCACGGCATCGAAACCAAGGCGCTGGCCTTGCGCGACATGCCTCCGGCCGGCGACGTGATACGCCTCGACGAGATGGGCGCGGACATCGCCTTGCCGCAGGAACGCCCCCTGTTCGCGCTTCATGCCAAGCCACGCCTGGCGGAACTGGTCCTTGAGGACGGTGACGACGACATCGACACCGCACGCCTGTTCGACCAGCACGTCGTGGACAAGACCCGCCTGCGTCAGGCCCTGCGGCAGGCATTGCGGCAGCAGTCGCAGATCAGCTTGCGCGCGTTGCTGGAGACGCAGCCGCTGCAACAGGGATTGGCCGAGCTGGTGACCTGGCTGGAACTGGCGCACGCGGGCAGCCGCGGGCTGGATGGCCTCAGGGCCACGGTGGATGACGATGTGCAGGAGATCGTCGAATGGGCCATGCAGGACAGCGATGGCTCAACGGTACGACGGCGGGCGCGAATGCCCCGCGTTATTTTTGCGCGTTGAATGCAAGCTGCGACGGATAGAGCGAAGAGCCATGAACGACATGCACCAGGATGATCCAGAAGGCAGTACCGAGTCCCGCCCGCCCGTTGTCGCGGAACTCTCGCAACTGATGGTGCATTTGCTCAAAGGCGTGTTGTACCGTCAGGACGACGAGCGCCTGTGGGCCAGCCTGCTGAGCCTGCAAGCGCGGGTGCGGGAGCAGGCGGCGGTGCTGTTGCTGGATCTGGTACTGGACGAAGCCGAGGGTTACGCCTTCCTCAAAAGTCAGCCGGAGCCGGAGCATGCGGACGCCACACCCCGTCCGCCACGCCTGATCGCGCGACGGCCGCTGTCCTACCCGGTCAGCCTGATGCTGGCCTTGCTGCGCAAGCGCATGGCCGAATCCGACGCCAGCGGCGGCGATACCCGGCTGGTGCTGTCGCGCGAGGAGATCGCCGAATTGATGCGCGTGTTCCTGCCGGACGGCACCAACGAGGCGCGCCTCATCGACCAAGTGGATTCGACCATCACCAAGGTGGTGGAACTGGGTTATCTGCGCAAGCTCAAGCCCGCTGCTGGCGCAGCTCAGCAGGCAACTCGCTACGAGGTACGGCGCATCCTCAAGGCGTTCGTCGATGCACAGTGGCTGGCCGACTTCGATGCACGCCTGGAGGGCTATCGCACCGCATTGTCAGGTGCCGATCGCGACAAGGAAGCCGGCCGATGAACGATTTTTCGCCACAGGAGCTCGATTTCGTGGCCGACGACAGCCGCGTCGGCTTTCGCCTGCAGCGGCTGGAAGTCCTGAACTGGGGCACATTCGACCGGCGTGTCTGGCGCTATGAACTCGATGGGCGCAACGGCCTGCTGACTGGCGACATCGGTTCGGGCAAATCCACCCTGGTCGATGCCGTCACCACGCTGCTGGTGCCGGCGCAACGCATCGCCTACAACAAGGCTGCAGGCGCCGAGACGCGTGAACGATCACTGCGGTCCTACGTGCTGGGCCACTACAAGAGCGAGCGCAACGAAACCACCGGCAGCACCCGCCCGGTGGCGCTACGCGACACCACCAGCTACAGCGTGATCCTGGGTGTATTCCGCAACGAAGGCTACGGCCAGGCGGTCACACTGGCGCAAGTCTTCTGGTTTCGCGAACCACAGGGCCAGCCTGCGCGCTTGTTCGTGGCTGTAGAGCGGGAACTGTCCATCACCGAGCACTTTTCCGGATTCGGCAGCGACATCAACGGCCTGCGCAAGAAGTTACGCGCGATGGGCTGCGAACTGAACGACAGCTTCCCGCCCTACGGCGCCTGGTTCCGCCGCCGCTTCGGCATCGAGCACGAGCAGGCACTGGAACTGTTCCATCAGACGGTTTCCATGAAATCGGTTGGCAATCTGACCGATTTCGTGCGCAGCCACATGCTCGAACCGTTCGACGTAGGGCGCCGCATCGAGGCACTGCTCGGCCATTTCGATGACCTCGACCGCGCCCACCAGTCGGTACTCAAGGCCAAGCGCCAGATCGAGTTGTTGGCTCCGCTGGTGGAGGATGGCCTTCGCCACGGGCAAATCACCGGCGAGATCCAGGCGCTGCGCCAAGGACGCGATGCATTACGCCCGTACTTTGCCGGTTTGAAGGCAGCATTGCTGGAGAGGCGCCTGGAATTGTTGACTCAGGATGCGACGCGCTGGGATGCCCGCATCAAGCAATTGGGAGAGCAACGAGACAACGCCCGAATCGAGCAGGGGAAACTCGAAGGCGCACTGCGCGAGAACGGCGGCGACCGGCTGCAACAACTCGCTGCCGCCATTCAGCAGCAGGAGGCCGAGAAACAGCAACGGCAGGAGAAAGCCGACGCGTACACCACGCTATTGACGCGCATTGGCGAAGCAGCGCCGGGAGACGAAGCTGCTTTCATGACACAAAGATCCACCATCGGAGAACACGCCGAAGCGCTGCGTACAAGCATTGCGGACCACGATACGCAGATCAATGAAGACGGCTATGCGCTGCGGCGGGGTCAGGAAGAACACAAAGCGCTCAGCGACGAGATCGACAGCCTTGCGCGTCGCAAGAGCAATATCGACGCGGCCCAAGTGCGTATCCGCGAGGCATTGTGCACCGCCCTGTCCATCGCAGAGGAAGACCTGCCCTTTGCCGGTGAACTGATCCAGGTGCGCGAGGACGAACGCGACTGGGAGGGCGCGGCCGAACGCCTGCTGCATGGCTTCGGCCTGTCCCTGCTGGTGCCGGATGTGCACTACAAGGACGTGGCCGATTGGGTGGAACGCCAGCACCTTGGCACGCGTCTGGTGTACTTCCACGTGCGTGCGCGCAAGTCCACGCAGGCCGTCAGCCTGCCCCCCCAGTCGCTGGTGCGCAAGCTGCTCATCAAGCCCGACACGCAGCACTACGATTGGCTGGAACGCGAACTGCACCACCGCTTCGACCTGGCCTGCTGCGACAACACCGAGCAGTTCCGCCGCGAGACCCGCGCCATCACCCGCGCCGGACAGATCAAGGACCCGAGCGGACGCCACGAAAAGGACGACCGCCGCCGCATCGACGACCGCAGCCGCTACGTGCTGGGCTGGAGCAACGCCGACAAGCTGCGCATCTTGCGCGACGAACGCGAGGGCTTGGAACAGCAACTGGGCGACATCGGTCTGCGCATTGCCAACACACAGCGATTGCGCGGGCAATGCCAGGCGCAACTGGAGGCCTTGGCCAAGCTCGAAGTCTTCACCCGCTACAGCGAAATCGACTGGCAGGCACCGGCACGCGAGATTGCCCGGCTGACCGAGGAACGCGACCGCCTCAAGGCGGCCTCCGATACCCTGCGGGAACTGGAAAGCCAACTGGCGCAGGTCGTTGAGCGCCTGAAGGAGATCGAAGACGATCTTGGCGAGGCACAAGGCAAACGCGGAGAAATCCGCAGCAAACACGAAACTGCCCAGGCACAGCATGCGCAGGCTCTCGAAATCCAGACGCAAGCCGCACTCGACGACATGTTGCTGCAATCTCTTGAGGGCTGGCGCGCCGAAGTCCTGGGCGACCACCAGCTCACGGTGGAATCCTGCGACAACCGCGAACAGGACGTGCGCAATGGCTTGCAGGCGCGCATCGATGCCGAAGACAAGCGTCTCTCACGCTTGACCGAACGCATCATCAACGCCATGCGCGGTTTCAAGGAGGCCTTCAAGGCAGAGACCGCCGAGATCGACATCAGCCTGGCCGCGCTGCCCGAGTTCGAGCGACTGATGAAGGATTTGCAGCACGACGACCTGCCGCGCTTCGAAGCGCGTTTCAAGGAACTGCTCAACGTCAATACCATCAACGAGATCGCCAACTTCAATGCCCAGCTCGCGCGCGAGCGGGAAACGATCAAGGAGCGGGTCGATGTCATCAACCAATCCTTGCAGGTGATCGACTACAACCCCGGACGCTACATCCGGCTGCTGGCGCAACCCAGCCCCGATGCGGAGATCCGCGACTTCCTGCAGGATCTGCGTGCCTGCACCGAAGGCGCGCTGAGCGGCTCGGAAGACGAACAGTATTCCGAGACCAAGTTCCTGCAGGTCAAAGCCATCATCGACCGCTTCCGGGGGCGTGAGGGACTGGCCGAGATCGACCGGCGCTGGATGCAGAAGGTGACCGACGTGCGCAACGGCTTCCTGTTTTCCGCCAGCGAGCGCTGGCGCGAGGACGATGCCGAGCACGAACACTATTCCGACTCCGGCGGCAAATCCGGCGGGCAGAAGGAGAAGCTGGCCTATACCGTGCTGGCCGCCAGCCTGGCCTACCAGTTCGGCCTGGAATGGGGGGCGGTGCGCTCTCGCTCGTTCCGTTTTGTCGTGATCGACGAAGCCTTCGGGCGCGGCTCGGATGAATCGGCCCAGTATGGGCTGGAACTGTTCCGCCAGCTCAACCTGCAACTGCTGATCATCACGCCGCTGCAGAAGATCCACATCATCGAGCCATACGTGTCCAGCGTCGGCTTCGTGCACAACGAAGGCGGCCGTGAGTCGCGGCTGCGCAGCCTGAGCATCGAGGAATACCGGGCACAGAAGGCTGCCGCCAGGGGCGGCGCTGTATGACATGGAGCCAGCCCGCCGACCTTCGCGCGCAGATCGAACGGCTGTGGCAGCGCGGCGAGTTGCTGCGTGCCGTGGTCGGCGACGGCACGCTGGGCTGGCCGTTGCGTCTGTCGCTGAAATCGCCGTCCGCCGCCGATCTCAGCAACCGTTTCGATGCCGCGCGCGGCTGGGTGCGCGACATCAGCGCCATGCCACTCGTGCGCATCGAATGGCGCGAGTGGACGCACCGGGTGCAGGGACGGCAGCGCCTGCCGGATACGCTCTGGATCGATACGCTGGAAGACGCGCTGGCGATGATCGGTAAGACCGGCGATGCCCACCGATTCCAGGCGCTCTGGCAGCAAACTGCCGAAGCGCAACCCGCACTGCTGCCGTGGCTGCACAGAGCACCGTTGCAGACCTTGGCACTGGCCGAACACTGGCCGCGCCTGCTGGCCGTGGTGGCCTGGGTGCAAACCCATCCGCGCCCCGGCGTCTATCTTCGGCAGGTCGATGCTCCGGGCGTGGACAGCAAGTTCATTGAAGCGCATCGCGGTACGCTGGCTCAGTGGCTGGACCTGGCCTTGCCGACTGAAGCCATTGAGCCTGCTGCAACCGGGATGACCGGGTTTGCCCGTCGCTACGGCTTTCTGGAAAAGCCCGTTCGCATCCGCCTGCGCTTGCTCGATCCGCAACTGCCCCAACTTCCCGGCTGCACCGGCCTGACCGACATCACCCTGGATGAGGACAGCTTCGCCGCGCTCGCACTGCCTGCGCAGCGTGTCTTCATCACCGAAAACGAGGTGAACTTCCTGGCCTTTCCGCCGGTGTCCGGTGCCATCGTCGTGTTCGGTGCTGGCTATGGCTGGGGAGCGCTCGCCCGGGCCGACTGGCTGCATCGCGCCTCTCTGCACTATTGGGGAGACATCGATACCCATGGCTTTGCCATTCTGGACAGCCTGCGCAAGTATTTCCCGCTGGCCGCTTCGTTTCTCATGGACCGCTCCACCCTGATGGCCCACGCACTTCAATGGGGTGAGGAGCCCCTCGACAAACGCCATACGTTGCCCTTGTCCCGACTGGTCGATGATGAACCCGCTCTCTACGACGACTTGCGCGGTGATCGAATCCGGCCACAACTGCGGCTGGA
Source organism: Pseudomonas citronellolis (assembly GCF_001586155.1). NCBI lineage: Bacteria > Pseudomonadati > Pseudomonadota > Gammaproteobacteria > Pseudomonadales > Pseudomonadaceae > Pseudomonas > Pseudomonas citronellolis. The sequence continues at coordinate 1,438,765 of NZ_CP014158.1, read as the reverse complement.
ACAGGAACGCATCGGCTATCGCTGGCTGTGCGCGGCGTTGGTCGCAACAGTCCGGGACGATTTCCGGCCGTAGCGGCATTTCCTGCCGGCGTTGTCAGGGCGTGGTCGATTCGACGAACGCCGGCTCGAAGTCCAGCAGGTCGGTGCCGCGCATGCCCAAGCCCCGGGCCACCGCGCGCCAGCCCGCCACGGCCTGGGCCACCTCGTTCCAGATCGCTCCCGATTGCGCTGGATCCAGCCTGAAATACGGCGCCGCGGCCATCAGCATGTCCCGACTATCGATGACGCCCGCATCCTCGGTCAGCCAGGTCTTGCTCTCCCGACGGTCGCCCGGCATCGGGTTCAGGTCGAAGGCCGGCGACAGGCGCCAGCCGCGCTGGCGCGCGTCGTACAGGAAGCCGGTGTTGCGCAGGTGGTCGTCGGTGTTGCAGATCAGGAAATTGAAGACCAGCCGGCGCCACAGCTCATGGATGTCGGCAATCGGATCGGCGCCGGTCTGGAGCAGCACATCCACCAGTTCGGTGTAGGCATGCGTCGCGTCTCGGCCATCGGACTGGAGCATCGTCGCAGCCGACACGTAGGGGATGCGAGCGCCGTCGTCGGTGCGGTCGAAACGCCGGATGACGGCGACCGCCGTGCCGCCGATCACTTCCACGCGCGCCGGCGCCACGCGGATGCCGGCCTCGTCCGCCAGTTGCATGGCCAGCACTTCGCCCCGGATCACGTCGCGCCGATCCGCCTGGCTGGGAAATTTGCCGACCGCCAGGCATCCATCGGTATCGCGCACCGTGGACTTGGGCCTGGCACCACCCAGCGAGGTGCCTTGCCCCAGCAGGTAGCGCAGGTCCTGCACGCTTTCCGTTCCGTCTTCCAGGGCGCGGGCCGCGTGGAGCACCTTGTCCAGTTCCACCAGGGGCGGTACACGCCGATTCGCTCCTCCGGCGCGCAGGTAGGCGCCAGATTGCGGATCGAACAGGCGCAGCGCGCCGATGCGCGCCTCGTCATCCACCCACATCACGAAGTCCACCGGGTCCAGGGCGGGCGTGTCGCGGTCTTCCTGCCGCAGCTTCGCATGGGCGCGCCGGATCACGCGCTCGCCCCAGGCGTCGGGCGCGGTGTCCTCCAGCGCGAGGAAGAACACCTGCCGGGGGTGCTGCACGCCGGCCACCGGCTGGAGATCGGGCGACAGCGTGAAGAAACGGGCATCCCGCAGCCAGCCTTCGTCGTAGCTGAACGCGCTGCGCCGGCCGCTGCCCAGATGTAGGCGCCCCACGACCAGGCCGCTCGCCCCCAGGTGGACTTCGAGGTCCGGACGTCGTGTGGGCCGAGGCGCTGCCATCAGAATCCCTTCAGGTCATCGGCCGGCGCGGGCACATCGCCTTTGTCGACGACGGGGGCTGCCTGCCGCTTCCTGCCGGCAGAGGTGCGTACCCGCTGCGGCAGTTGCTCCCGCACCAGTTCCATGCCGAGCGCGTCGTTCTCCAGGGTCATCGCCTGGGTCAGTTCATCGAGCCGGCCCAGCACGTGCAGCGCGCGCAGGAAGGTGTGCAGCGCGGTGCCGGGATAGCCATCTTCCATGCGCCTGACGGTGCTCAGGGACGTGCCGATGCGTTGAGCAAGGTCTTCCTGGCTCAGGCGGCGCATGCGCCGCGCCGCCGAGATGTCCTGCCCTAGGCGGCGCAATGCGCGCGCGACAGGCTGCGGCATCGCCACCTGCGCGCCAGAACGCTTTTGCTCGGAAGAAGACATCTTTTACGGCCTCAAATATGAGCTTATTTACCAAATAATCGTTCATATTTGAACGCAAAAATGGAGGGCGGTCAATCCAGCCCATGCCTGCCCCTTGCAGTTCCGGTGACCGCGCTGTTCCATTGCGAGCGGTCCTGTTCGGGGGAGGTAACAACGGGCTGCCAGCACCATTTGAAATCCGACGGGTGATCTCGCCTCTTCACCGCTCGATTGCGTTGCAGGAGCCACCAAACGGCTCTTTCGCACGCGTGCGAGAAACGGGGGGCATGCTTTGTCGATCTGGAGGCAGACCGCTGGAGTCTTGCCCGAAACCTCGTCGCACCCCGTCTAAGCGGCATCACTACACCTGATTCCGCCCGAACCGCGTCTGCTGACAGACCGTCGCTGTCTTGCATGCCGGTGACGACCAGGCTCTAACGCGAGAAGACCGAATCCGTCTTTCGCCTTGATGGCGTCTGTAGCAAAACCTCGTTATCGAGCCATCCTGCCATGAGCAGTCAACCCCTTGAAGCATACCGCCACGCAGAGGCTCGGTGCTGGTGGACAAGTGCCATATCGACAGGCGGCTGCTCTGGTGAACATCCGTCATCCCGGCCTTTCCCACAAGCCAAGCCGCCACCGTCTCGCGCCGTGAAGGTGCGTGCCGGCAGCGATTCCAATCAACGAGGGAAACAGATGTCCTGAATCCGGTTACCAGGGAGCAGCCATGCGAAAGCCACCTTCATCCGGCCCCCAAGCCAAGGTCTTTTACCGTCCGATCGAGGCGGCCATCCAGTGGACGGGGCTGGTCGCCGACCATCTCGGCGACAAGCTGCCCGACTTCGAGACCGACGCGCTGCGCGCTGTCCCCGTGCAGGCAGGGGGTCTCTTTCCCATCTCGGATGTCTGGTACATCGAGCCGGGGCTGGACGCGCCGGATCGCCTGCGCGTGCACATCGCGCAGTTCGCGCGCGAGATCGGCGAGGAAGCGGCGGTCGCCGACCACATCGAGGCCAGTGTCGGCGGCATCGGATTCGTCTGCGCGACGCCAATTGTGGGCCAGGCGAAGGCGGTGTTCGACGAGGCGCTGCGGCACCTTGAGCCGAAGGAACCGGCGCAGGGCACGGCGCCAAGCCAGGACGGGTTTCTCTACAGCGGCAACCGCCATGAGAGCGTGCCGCGCCGACTGTTCCTCGACCGGCGCCTGACCCCGCTGGAGCGCAACGCCTGGCAGGTGTTCCGCCTGCAGCTCAACGACGACGGCGTGACCGCCTTTCCCACCTACGACCAATTGCGCCCCTACCTGGCCTCGATGCCCTGCGCGGCGCAGGCATCGCACGAGACCGTGGCGCGCGCCCTGACGCTGCTGCGGCTGACGCGCTGGCTGAGCCTGGTGCGACGACGGCGCGACCCGAAGACCGGCCGCATCCAAGGCAACCTCTATGTGCTGCACGACGAACCGCTGTCGCCCTTCGAGGCGATGCAGCTCGATGCCGACTACCTCGGCCTGGTCAGCCAGGCGCTGACCCACGCCGCCAAGGCGGTGCAGATCGTGGGCATGAACACGCTCAAGGAGATTGCCGAAGACCCGCTGCTCAGCGGCCGCACGCTGCCGACCCGCCTGCAGGTGCTGGCGCAGCGCATGGCGCTGCATGGCCGGACGACGCCAGGTTATCCACAGGAGGGTGCGGACCACGAATCCGAAGAAGGCCAGGAAGCCCATCTTCGGAATGCTGCGCGCCCGTCTTCGGAATCCGAAGCAGGGCCGAAACCCGCGCCGGACGGCTCTCTTCGGATTCCGAAGGAGGACCGTACAGTACGTAGTGATCGTATAAATGAAGTACGTACAGTACCGCGCGCAAGGGCCTTGCAGAACCTGCGGCTACCCGAGCGTTTCCTGCGCCTGAAGGACGAGCAGCAGGCCGGTGCGCTGGTGGCACTGCAGCAGGTGGACGAGGCCCAGCGGCAGGCCGTACTCGACGAGTGGGCGGCACGCTGCCGAAACGGCGCGGTGCGCAACCCGGCCGGCTATCTCTTCGGCATCATCCAGAAGGCGATCCGCGGGGAGTTCAAGGCGTGGGCGGGCGACGGTGCCACAGTAGCGCCAGCAGTTCGTCCACCGCCATCCGCACCGGCACCGGCACCGGCATCCCCCGAGGTGGTGCGTGCCCACCTGGCACGGCTGCGGGCGGCGCTGCGCGACCCCTGACCGAGCGGGCTATCCCCAGGGGATGGCTGGGACAGGGAGCCTTCCGGGAGGCTCATTGGCATAAAATGCCAACACTGCTATTCTGACGCTGTTTCATCGTGGAGGCCAAGACCATGCCCACCCGCAATGTGGTGCTCAGTGAGCATCAACACGCTTTTGTCGAGGCCCTGGTTCAGTCCGGGCGTTACCAGAACGCGAGCGAAGTGCTGCGCGAAGGCCTGCGCCTGATCGAGCGGCGCGAGCAACTCGAAGAAACCAAGCTCAAGGCGCTGCAGAAAGCCGCCAAGACGGGCTGGGCCGATGTGGCCGCCGGCCGCTATACGGATGTGGACGATGACAAGCTCGAAGACTTCATCGGGCAGTTGGGGCAACAAGCCGCCGGTCGGGTGCAGACAGCTCGCTGATGGCGCGATATCGACTATCCGCTGCGGCACAGACAGACCTCATCGACATCCTGGCCTGGACGCACGAACACTTCGGCGACGTAGCACGCAAGCGCTACGAGGCGTTGATCGTGGCCGCGTTGCGCGATGTTTCCGCCCAACCTGACCGGCCCGGTAGTATCGAACGACCGGAGCTTGGCGACGGCGTGCGCTCCTGGCATCTGCACTTGAGCCGGGAGCGTGGCCGCACCGATAGCGGCATCGTACGTCGGCCGCGGCATTTCCTGATCTACCGCACGGAGACCGACGTGACCGTCGTCGGTCGTGTGCTTCACGACGCGATGGAGCTGGCACGACACCTCGACCCCGAGGCGTCCTGGGAATAACCGGCACCTCCTGCGGCACACCTATCCCCAGGGGATAGCCGGCACACACAGCCTTCCATGCGGAACAAACCGGGCGCGCATGGGCTGCGGTTTGTTGACTGACGGCCTTCCTGCCGATGCCGATGCTGGCGACTCGCCCCTTCACCGCGAGTCGCTCCCATGGCCAACGAACGCACAGAACCCCTGCAACTGAATCTCGGATCGCTGCGCAGCGCGATGTCGCTGACGCTGCACACTCATCACGCTTCGCGCATCTGGCACGGCCGCGCACCGGCGGAGGGACGCGCCGGCATCATCGGCCTCAACGGCTTCATCAGCGCGATGAACAAGATGAAGCGCGGTTCCGAGCAGGATGATCCGTACTCCGATTTCTGGATGCTGCGTATCGAAGACAAGCTGGAGCAGACCAAGAGTACGCTGCAGGCGCTGCGCGAGCAGGTGGACCAGGCGCTGGCCGATGTACCCCCGGCGCTGTCGCTGGGCGAGAACATGAACGTGCAGCCAGTGAAGCTGCCGCTGTTCGTGAACGCCCAACTCGGCTTCATGGCGGTGTACCTGCTGGCCGACTACTACGACCTGGCACGCAAACTCATCCTGGCGCACCACACGGCGCTGATCGACCGCAGCACCTTGGAGCGCTGGCTCAATGATGGCGCGCACGCGTTGCGCAGCCTTTTCTCGCTGGCCCAGCAGTACCGCTACTCGGGCACGACGCGCGACGACTTCGCGGCGAAGAACGCCGCGGCGAGAGCGGCATTGGAGAAGTTCGGCGAACTGCCGCAGGACGTGCTGGAAGGCACGCGCCGCTCGCGCTTCGCGCCACCGATCGCGCGGCGGACAACCAAGCCCGGAATGCCGCCTGTTACGCCTGCCATCGAGCCCGATGCGCCGGTTCCCACGGACGGCGCAGCCGATGGTGCGGCGGGCGACAAGGGGGCTGGCGCATGACCGCATCGCCCCCCATCAGCCACTCCACGCGCTTCGTGGCGCTGGAACAGGCGGACTTCCAGCGGCTGGAACACGCAGGCTACCTAAAAGGCCTTCCCTTCAGCCTGCTCGACGTGCAACTGGCCCAGCAGGCCACTGGCGCAGGGACGACCTTCCTGCGCTGGCGCAATCTGGACCGTTCCTCCATGGGCGTGTCGTTGTGGGAGGCCCTGCTGGCCAACCCCGCGACGCCGGCGTCGCTGATCGACGAACTGTACGCGATGGAACTGCAGCGCATCGTGCTGAACATGCAGATCAGCCTGACCCACAGCATCGCTCGCCAAGCCCTGGAATGCGCCAGCAAGGCCGCCCAGGCGGAAGCGGCTTACCTGCGGCGTGTCCACGGGCATACCGCGGCCGTTCCACCCACCACCAAGGAGTCACCATGAGCACGCACTTCGTCGGCGAGGGCAACATCGGTTCTGCGCCGGACTATCGCGAATTTCCGAACGGCAACGACGAGCCGCGCCGGCTGCTTCGCCTGAACGTCTACTTCGACAACCCGATCCCGAAGAAGGACGGCGAGTACGAAGATCGCGGCGGCTACTGGGCACCGGTCGAGCTGTGGCATCGCGACGCCGAGCACTGGAAGACGCTGTACCAGAAAGGCATGCGGGTGCTGGTCGAGGGCCGCACCGTGCGCGACGAATGGGAGGACGCCGACGAGAACGAGCGCGTCACGTTCAAGGTCGAGGCGCGGCGCGTGGGCATCCTGCCGTACCGCATCGAGTCGGTGGCGCTCAGCGCCAGGCCCGCCGCCGGACAGTAATTCGCCCATAGCCGTTCCCCCGAGGGCGGCTGTAGCAACCGTCATGCGCCCGCGATGCACCAGCGAGCCATCCCCAGGGGGGCTCCAAGGTCGTCCACGGAGTTCCAGCCGCCCCTCCCGAAACGACGTCCTTGCTGCGCCAGATCCTGCGGTCTATGCGCACCGCTGCGGCAACGGACTGCCTGCCGATCACAAAGCGGCGCCTGCTTCAATCGGCTTCCTTGCTGCCGGCATCTCCTGGCCCTGCCAAGCTGACGCCCATCCGATGAACCGCATATTTCCGAGGAGGCTTCATGCGCGTATTCCTGTGCGAGAAGCCGTCCCAGGGCAAGGACATTGCCCGTGTGCTGGGCGCTGGCCAACGCGGCAACGGCTGCTACAGCGGTGCCGCGGTCGTCGTGACCTGGTGCATCGGTCATCTGGTCGAGGCGGTTCCGCCCGAAGGGTACGGCGAACAATACAAGCGCTGGGCCATCGAGCAACTGCCCATTCTTCCCGAGCGCTGGCGTGTCGAGCCCAAGGCGGCGACCGCGGCGCAATTCAAGGTCGTGCGGCAACTCGTCGCCAAGGCAAGCGAACTGGTGATCGCGACTGACGCCAACCGCGAGGGCGAGATGATCGTCCGCGAGATCATCGACCTGTGCGGCTACCACGGGCCGATTCAGCGCCTGTGGCTGTCGGCGCTCAACGATGTGTCGATCCGCAAGGCGCTGGGCGCGCTCAAACCGTCCGCCGAGACGCTGCCACTGTATTCTCCGCACTCGCCCGATCGCGCGCCGACTGGCTGATCGGCATGAACCTGAGCCGGCTGTTCACCCTGCTCGGGCGCCAGGGAGGCAACTGACGATCCATGTGCCCCCCGATCTGCGCTCGGGCAGCACCCGCGCCTGGTGGGATGTGCCGCCCGAGAGTGTCTATGCCTTCGCCTTCTACGTCTGGCAGCAGGTCCAGCGCTGGCCGACGGATGGCGAACAGGATTACCCGCGCAACCTCCACGCGCTGTCGGCCTATTTCACACCGGCCTGCCAGGCCTTCCTGCGCCAGGACTACGAGCACCGGCGCAGCAGCGGCGAACTGCGCCAGCGGGTGCGCGGCATCTACGAGATTCCGGGGCGCGGCTTCGGCGACAACCCCACGATGCGGGTAAAGACGGTTTCCAGTCGCGACTGGATCGTCACGCTCGATGTCAGCGCGGACGAGTACTACGGCGCCGAGCAGGTCAAGCGGGCCCTGGTGCGCTATCCACTGAAAGTAGTGCGGCTGGACGTCGATCCCCCGCGCAACCCCTTCGGCCTTGCGCTGGACTGCTATGACGGCGCGCCGCAGCGGATCGAGGCACCGTCGCAGGCAGTGCCTCCGTCCGGCACGCCCGGCGGCGGCCTTTCGCAGGGAGGCAACCCTTGAAACACCACGTCTTCACCATCGTGGCGAGCCTGGCCCTTGGCTTCGGCCTGGTACCGGACAGCCATGCCATCGAGATCCTGCGCTGGCAGCGGCTGCCGCTGGCCGTCCCGCTGGTCGTCGGCCAGGAGCGCGTGGTCTTCATCGACCGCAACGTGCGTGTCGGCCTGCCCCCGAGCCTGGGCGAGCGGCTGCGCGTGCAGAGCGCGGGTGGAGCCATCTACCTGCGCGCCAGCGAGACCATCGCGCCGACGCGGCTGCAACTGCAGGACGTGGAATCCGGTGCCATCGTGCTGGTCGACATCGCCGCCACGGACGCCCGGGAAGGCGAGCAGCCGCTGGAGCCTGTACGCATCGTCCTGCAGGACGCCGCCGCGGAGGCCAGCAAAGACACCGCCGCCGGTCCGAGCCAAGCAGCGCAACCCGCCAAGCGTCGGCAGACGCCGGTAGCCGTTGTCCTGACGCGCTACGCTGCGCAGAACCTTTACGCACCGCTGCGCACCGTCGAGCCCGTGGCCGGCATCGGGCGCGTGCCGCTGCGGCGCCCGCTCGCGCTGGACACACTGCTGCCAACGCTGCCGCTCAAGGCGCGGGCGCTGGCAGCCTGGCGACTCGAAGACCAGTGGGTCACCGCGGTGCGCCTGACCAACACCTCGCCTCACCGTATCGATCTCGATCCAAGGGCGCTGCAAGGCGACTTCGTGGCCGCGACCTTCCAGCATCCCGACCTGGGGCCAGCGGGCGCTTCGACCGACACCACGATGGTCTATCTGGTCACGCGCGGCCGCGGCCTGGCCGAGTCCCTGATGCCGGTGCTCAGCCCCATCGATGCCGGCACGAACTTGCCGCCGGCCGCCGCTGCGGGGAGGACGTCCGATGAGGAGTAATCCCCTGTTGAAGTGGCTGCTGAGACAGGACGGCGCAGGCCGTTGCCGACACCACCCGGGCGGTCTATACGGTGCCCGCCAATGCCACACTCATGGGCTCGGTCGCCATGACCGCGCTGATCGGGCGCATTCCCATCGACGGCACCGTCAACGACCCGTTTCCCTTCAAGGTGCTGATCGGGGCCGACAACCTGGCGGCCAACGGCATCGAGATTCCCGACGTGGCCGGTGCGGTGGTCAGCGGCACGGCCTCGGGCGACTGGACGCTCTCGTGCGTGCGTGGGCAGGTCCGCTCCATCACCTTCGTGTTCAGCGACGGCACCATCCGCACGGTGCCGGAGGAAGACGGCAAGCGCAGTCGAAGCCAGGACAGCACCAGTCTGCTGGACGGCCTGAGCTGGATCAGCGATCCCTACGGCATCCCGTGCGTCTCGGGCGAGCGCCGCAGCAACGCCCAGCAGTACCTGGGATCGCAGGCGTTGATCACCGCTGCCGGCGCGGGCGCCGCTTCGCTCATCAAGTCTGACAACGGCAGTCACGCCGGCTTCATCCTCTACATGACCGACGCCGCACAGGACCAGGCAGACATCGACAACCTGCGCACAGCACTGAAGAACGCAAAGGGCCCGGGCAACTTCCGCAACCTGTTCATCTACGCGCCCAACGGGAAGAAGGAGGGGATCCAACTGATCCCGGTCAGCGAGGTGGCGGCGAAGGACGACTTCGGGGCGATCAAGAACATCAGTCGCGACGACCAGCTCGCCGCGCTGCGCGTCTACCCGCAGCTGCTGGGTGTGGTGCCGCAGAATGCCGGCGGCTTCGGCTCGATCACGGCCGCGACGGCGGTGTGGGAGGCGAACGAACTGGCGCCGCTGCAGGCGCGGCTGCGCCAGGTGAATGACTGGGTGGGGGAAGAGGTGATGCGGTTCCGCGAGTCCGCCTTGCCAGCGTAGCGCCAGACTGAAACGACAAAGCCGCCCTCGAGGCGGCTTTTTTCTGTCCTGCAGGCGAGGATTTTCGCCGTTCAGCAATACGAAAAACCCCACTAAAACATACCACTTTCACCATTCCCAGGCCAGCAGAAACGGGCTGAAAGCCCCGTCTTTACTGGGCTGGCGACCAGTGGTGTGTGTCACACCAGGGGGATTGCGCATGCGCTCGCCGGCATCGTTGAGCAGCCGGTGCCAGCGGGCCAGGTCGGGGCAGGGTGGGGGCCATGAGGGGGCGGAAAAGCACTGTATGGACAGCCAGTATTTCCGGCCGGACAGGGCCTGGCAGCACCCGGCGCGCGCAGTCGTCCCCCCGCCACGCCTGCGGGCTAAAGGGGGCACTTTTTCTTCACCCCTGCGCAGCCCTCCAGGCGGCCCAGGCAGGGCGCTGGCTGCACGTTTCGGCGGTGGGGAATACCTGCGAATCCCTGCACCGGAGCCCCTTTTCCTGGGCGCGGCAGAGGGCTGTCCCAGGCCGTGTTTTCGGTTGAGGCCTCGGAAAAAGGTAATTTTGGTAATTCGGGGTTCGAACATCCCTGGAAGCCGCGTCGTTACTGGCTTTGGACGATTACCTTGAAAGGTAATTTGAGGTAATTGGAAAGGTAATTTTTCTGTAAGTGATTGATTTACAAGGGCTTGATAAAACCGAAAACTTACCTTGGGGAAAGGTAATTCGATTACCCTAAAATTACCCTATTATTACCTTTAAGAAATCGTTTCAACCCATTGAAAACAAATGGAAAAACGGCATTTCAAAAATGAAATTACCAAAATTACCCAATTTCGATGGGTCAACATAAAACGAAGGTCATGCCTTCGGCCGCTGGGTTGTAAGCCTGGTCCACTCTGCCGCGCTCACACACCGGCGCACGCTGGCACAGACTCACAGAAACGGCCCCCGAAACGGCCCCCAGCTGTTCGCGAAGGTCTCGCTGGGCCGCTGAGAAGCCCGTGGAATCTGGAGCGGGCGAAGGGAATCGAACCCTCGTCATGAGCTTGGGAAGCTCAGGTAATGCCATTATACGACGCCCGCTTGGGGGTGCCTTTTTACCAGAAGGCGCGGGCGGAGTGAAGCCTTGGTGCTGCACTTCGGGGCATTCGCCGATTCGGCTGTGCCGGGGGATGCCAAATGCCAGCATCGGCGGTATCTTCCGCTCCCATCGATTTCCCGCTGGGTTCAAGGCGAGGCAGGTTCATGGGCAATACCCTGGTGCGCGCGGCCGTGCTCGGTCTTTCGGTGCTGTGTTCGACGGCGGCTCTCGCGCGGGTCGAGGTTGCGCCGGTGCAGAACAAGTCGCTGGGGCTCACCCTGGCGGTGCGCGTCACCGAGGACATCGCGCCGGGGGACTACGAGCGCCTGCTGCAGGGGCTGAAGCGCAACCCCGGCAAGTTCGCCCGCAAGATCGCCCTGCTCGATTCCATCGGCGGCAGCCTGGGCGAGGCCATCAAGATGGGCCGGCTGCTGCGCGAGGCCGGGTTCGATACCTGGGTGCCGCGCAACAGCGTGTGCCAGGGCACCTGCGTCTACCTGCTGGCCGCCGGGCATGCGCGCCGGGTGCGCGGCTATGTCGGCCTGCACCGTCCCTACTTCCCCGGCGGCGATTCCTGGCTGGCCGACGGCGCCAGCCGCTACAGCCCGGCCGCCTACCTGCGCGAGATGGATGTGCCCGTCGCCCTGCTGGACGACATGGCGGCCATCGAGCCGGGGCGCATGCGCGTGCTTTCCGCGCAGGACCTCGCGCGTTACCGGCTCGATTGAGCCACCTGGCACGACGGTACGCCTTGTAACAGCCCGCGCCGGGATTCCGTCGCCGCGCCCGCCTGCCCTCCTCCCGCCCCTTGGCGCCAGGCTAGAGCCACCGGGGGCCGGCCGCCGGTAAATGGCCGGGGGCCATTATCGGGAATGGTTCTTGCTGTCGATCCGTGCGGAAGACCCAACTTACGCACGGATAGAAGAAAATCGGAGCAACCTGCATGTTCAAGACCTTCGGCAAGACCCTGCTCGCCGTGACTCTGGCGGGCGCTGTGGCTGGTATGGCGCAGGCGGACAACAAAGTGCTGCACGTTTACAACTGGTCCGACTACATCGCCCCTGACACGGTCGACAAGTTCACCAAGGCCACCGGCATCAAGGTCGTCTACGACGTCTACGACAGCAACGAAGTGCTGGAAGCCAAGCTGCTGGCCGGCAAGTCCGGCTACGACGTGGTGGTGCCGTCGAACAACTTCCTCGCCAAGCAGATCAAGGCCGGCGTCTACATGCCGCTGGACAGGTCCAAGCTGCCGAACTGGAAGAACCTCAACCCGGACCTGATGAAGACCCTCGAGATCAGCGACCCGGGCAACAAGTTCGCCATCCCCTACATGTGGGGCACCATCGGCCTGGGCTACAACCCGGACAAGGTCAAGGCCGTGCTCGGCGACAACGCCCCGGTGGATTCCTGGGACCTGGTGTTCAAGCCCGAGAACATCCAGAAGCTCAAGCAGTGCGGCGTGAGCTTCCTCGACTCGCCCACCGAGATGCTGCCGGCGGCCCTGCACTACCTGGGCTACAAGCCCGACAGCAATGATCCGAAGGAGATCAAGGCGGCCACCGCGCTGTACCAGAAGATCCGCCCGTACATCACCTACTTCCATTCCTCCAAGTACATCTCGGACCTGGCCAACGGCAACATCTGCGTCGCCGTCGGCTACTCGGGCGACGTCTACCAGGCCAAGGCCCGCGCCGCGGAAGCGAAGAACAACGTCCACGTGCTCTACAACATTCCGAAGGAAGGCGCCGGCGCCTTCTTCGACACCGTGGCCATTCCGAAGGACGCCGAGAACCCCGAAGGCGCGCTGCAGTGGGTCAACTTCCTGCTCGAGCCGCAGGTGATCGCCGAGATCAGCAACGTCACCTCCTTCCCCAACGGCAACGCTGCCGCCACCGCGCTGGTGAACGAGGAAATCCGCAACGACCCGGGCATCTATCCGAAGGAAGAGGTGATGAAGAAGCTGTACGCCTTCCCGGACCTGCCGGCCAACACCCAGCGCCTGATGACCCGCAGCTGGACCACCATCAAGACCGGCAAGTAAGCCGCACCCGGGAGATAACGCACCAGGATGGTGCAATGGCAAGAAAAACGCCCCCTTTTCGCCCAGCGAGAGGGGGCGTCTCGCTTTCCGCTTCCCGCCCGGCGGCGCTGCCTTCCGTCGTCCGCGGGCTCGAATTCCCATCGTACTCCAGGCATGATGGCGTCGAGACATCACTGCATTTTCCCGCGCAACGGAAGCCATCGGTCGGGCCGGGCAAGCGCACCGCCATGGACCGAGGCGCCAGCGCGCCGGGCCGGCGCGTGCCTGCGCCCGCCCCCGCCGCACCGTCCCGGGGCGCACCCAGGAGCCCAGGCATGACCGCCTACCCCGACACCAACCCGCCACCGCTGCCCGAGCGCCCCGCCGAGGACTACCTGGCCGAGCGCGTCGCCACGCTGTTCTCCACCAGCCCGTCCACCGCGGTGGGCAACGTGTTCTCCGGCACCATGGTGTTCGGCGTCTACCATGCCAGCGCGCCCCTGCTCGGGCGCTGCCTGTGGCTCGCCGTGCTGGTGCTGCTGATGAGCGTGCGCCTGGGCCTGGTGTACGCCTGGCGGCGCAACCCGCAGCGCCTGGCGCCGCAGACCTGGGCGCGCCTGACCATGCTGCAGTGCGGCGCCGTGGGGCTGGCCTGGGGCATCGGCGCCATCTGGCTGATGAGCTACGGCACGCCCTACGAGGACGTGATCTACGGCTGCATCGCCCTGGCCTCGGTGATGGTGGCCATGAGCAACGTGTCCTACTGGCCGGCGCACCTGGCCTTCCACGTGCCCATGTTCTTCTTCCTGGGCATCGCCTATTTCCGCGACCCCGAACCCCAGGCGACCTTCCTGGCGGTCTCCGCCTGGGTGGTCTGCCCGTTCATCGCGGAAATGGGCCGGCGCCTGCAGATCCGCTTCAACGAGGCGCTCAAGCTGGCCTGGGAACACCAGGTGCTGGCGCACAAGTACGCGCTGGCCAACCAGGAGCTGGCGGTGCTCAGCCGCACCGACGACCTCACCCGCATCGCCAACAAGCGCCACCTGGACGAGACGCTCAAGCGCGAATGGCACCGCTGCGCGCGGCACGCCGAGCCGCTGAGCGTGCTGATGCTGGATATCGACCACTTCAAGCTCTACAACGACGGCTACGGCCACCTCGCCGGCGACGTCGGCATCCGCCGCGTGGCCGAGGCCATCCGCGACAACGTGCGCGAGCACTGCGACTTCGTCGCGCGTTTCGGCGGCGAGGAGTTCACCGTGGTCATGCCCGGCGCCGACCTGGCCAGCGCCTGCGCCATCGGCGAGCGCATCCGCGCCGCCGTCGAGGCCCTGCAACTGCCCCACGCCTGGGCCGCCCGCGGCCACCTGACGGTGAGCATCGGCGTGGCCTCCACCGCCCAGGGCCCGGTGGCCAGCCAGGAAGCCCTGGTGGGCAACGCCGACGTGGCCCTGTACGCCGCCAAGCACGGCGGGCGCAACCGGGTGGAAGCCTTCAGCGGCGACCCGGCCAAGGCGCCGCTGCCGCCCGGCAAGGTCGAACTGCCCGGCTGACGGGCCGGGCGCCAGCGCCCCCCGCAGGAAAGCTTCAGACGCGGCACCCGCTCAAGGGCACGGCCGGCGCGTGCCCGGCGATCTTCCGTGAAAATGTTCAGTATAATTTTCACGAAAAGGCCTGGTCCGTAAAAAATAATGGACCGATATTTATCGAATTAAAGAGAAAATCCTTTAAATACAGTGAGTTGAAAATGAAATCGCCATGAATTTCGGCCATTATTTTTAACGATCGAAAGCGAAATTGTTTGACATATTTTACGGCTCTGGCAGGCTGGTGGGCAGGCTTCGACCGTTTGCGGGCGCTTCCAGCCCCGCTACGGCAGTGCTCGGAGCCCCAGGTAGCGCCCTCCCGGCCGCGCCTGCACATAAACGACAGGCCGAGCCTGTCCCAAGGTGACATATGTCCAACAGCAACATTGGCAATAACAATCAGAAACTCCGCAAGCCCGTCGTCCTGATGTCCATGGGCGCCCAGGAACGCAAGGGCCACGACTATCAGGTGATGACCCACAAGTACATCACCCCGATCACCGACATCGCCGGTTGCGTGCCGGTCCTGGTGCCGACCTGCTGCGGTACCGACGATCTCGAGCAGTACCTCGACATGGCCGACGGCGTCTACCTCACCGGCGCCGGCAGCAACATCGACCCGGCCCTCTACGGCCAGGAAAACGAAACCCCCGGCAAGGCCCAGGACAAGCAGCGCGACCTCTTCGACCTGCCCCTGATCAAGGCCGCCATCGCCCGTGGCCTGCCGATCTTCGGCATCTGCCGCGGCATGCAGGAAATCAACGTGGCGCTGGGCGGCGACATTTACCAGAAGGTCTACGCCGAGCCCGGATTCAATGACCACCGGGAAAACCCCGAAGACCCGGTCGAGGTGCAGTACGCCCCGGCGCACAGCGTGCGCGTGGCGCAGAACACCTGGCTGCACAAGCTGCTGCAGACCGACTCGATCCAGGTCAACTCGCTGCATGGCCAGGGCCTGAAGACCCTCGGCAAGGGCCTGGAGCCCATCGCCCACGCCGAAGACGGCCTGGTCGAGGCGGTCCACGCGCCGAGCCTGTCGCCCTTCCTCTTCGCGGTGCAGTGGCACCCGGAATGGCAGGCGCTGAAGAACCCCGATTCGGTGAAGATCTTCCAGGCCTTCGGCGACGCGTGCCGCCAGCAGGTCAAGAAGAAACAGGCCCGCTACGGCAACGCTGCCTGAGCGGGCGCCGAAAGGCGCTGATGAAAAAGCCGCTCCTCCTCATGGGGGAGCGGCTTTTTCGTTTGTGCGGCGTTCGGGCCACTGCAGAGGCTGGCAGTTGCCTGCGCGTCCGCGATAGCCGGTGATATCGGCGTGATTCGCGGATAAGCGAGCATGGCTTTTCGTAGGATGGTGTTGAGCGAAGCGATACCCATCACCACCACCGCATGGGTTTCGCCAAGGCTCAACCCATCCGTTGAGGCGCGCTTCGGCGCAGCCGCCAAGACAGTTGCGCCTACGTTGCAGGCGAGCGCGGCTTTTCGTAGGAGCAAGGGGGACGCCTGGTCCTTGCTCGCGAATGGAAGCTGCCGGTGGCGCAGGTGCCAGGCTCAAGAGCACCCTCTCCCCAACCCTCTCCCGCAAGCAGGAGAGGGGGCTGTCCTGAGCGGCCTGGAGGTCAGGCACCATCCTTCCCCTTCGCCACTCTCGCGAACGCAGGGACAGACAGGCGTTTCAGGCTGACTCTGGATTCACCACTCACGCCAAACGGCCCCCTCTCCCTCCGGGAGAGGGCTGGGGTGAGGGAACGGAGTCAACCGAATACACCGCAACCGCCAGGAGGTTCGCGAGCAAGCTCGCTCCTACCTTCACCATTCCCGCGAACGCAGGGACAGACAGGCATTTCAGGCTGACTCTGGATTCACCACTCACGCCGAACGGCCCCCTCTCCCTCCGGGAGAGGGCTGGGGTGAGGGAACGGAGTCAACCGAATACACCGCAGTCGCAAGGAAGCACCCTTCGCGAGCAAGCTCGCTCCTACCTTCACCATTCCCGCGAACGCAGGGACAGACAGGCATTTCAGGCTGACTCTGGATTCACCACTCACGCCAAACGGCCCCCTCTCCCTCCGGGAGAGGGCTGGGGTGAGGGAACGGAGTCAACCGAATACACCGCAGTCGCAAGGAAGCACCCTTCGCGAGCAAGCTCGCTCCTACCTTCACCATTCCCGCGAACGCAGGGACAGACAGGCATTTCAGGCTGACTCTGGATTCACCACTCACGCCAAACGGCCCCCTCTCCCTCCGGGAGAGGGCTGGGGTGAGGGAACGGAGTCAACCGAATACACCGCAGTCGCAAGGAAGCACCCTTCGCGAGCAAGCTCGCTCCTACCTTCACCATTCCCGCGAACGCAGGGACAGACAGGCATTTCAGGCTGACTCTGGATTCACCACTCACGCCAAACGGCCCCCTCTCCCTCCGGGAGAGGGCTGGGGTGAGGGAACGGAGTCAACCGAATACACCGCAGTCGCAAGGAAGCACCCTTCGCGAGCAAGCTCGCTCCTACACTCCCATCATCACTGCGACGTCCCCGCCGCCGGGAACACCCGCTGAATCCGATCGGCCAGCGCCAACGCCCGCTCGCTCTTGGTGAACAGCAACAGGTAATCATGATCGGACTTCGCCGCCGGGGCGATGCGGTACTCCAGCGGCCCCTGCACCACCTGCTGGCCCACCGGCACGCGGAAGGTGGCCACGCATTCGAGCACGCCGCTGTCCGGGTCCTTCTCGAGGATGGCCGCGTCGCGTAGCTCCACGTCCTTGAGCAGGTCGCCGCGGCCGGACAGCGGGCCGTCGGTGAACACCTTCACCAACTGGTCGCGCATGTCCTTGCTGGCGCACACTTCCGCTTCCTTGCCGCCGCAGGCGCCGAGCAGCACCGCGACACCGATCATTGGCAACAGCTTGTAGTTCATCATTCACCCATGGCGTGACTTGGTGGGAGTTTGAGTCAGCGCTAAGGGAAAAATTCCCATACCTCAGCGCTTTCCGTAATCCGTCCCACGCAGCGCGAAGCGCGCAGCCAGCCGCCGCGGCAGCCCCCAGTCGCGCTGC
The DNA here is from genome assembly GCF_001586155.1 of Pseudomonas citronellolis. Classification (NCBI taxonomy): domain Bacteria; kingdom Pseudomonadati; phylum Pseudomonadota; class Gammaproteobacteria; order Pseudomonadales; family Pseudomonadaceae; genus Pseudomonas; species Pseudomonas citronellolis. The sequence goes on along the minus strand of NZ_CP014158.1, from coordinate 1,421,334 downwards.
ATGCCCGCCGCGGCCAGGAGGATGGCCGCCACGCCCAGCCACTGCGCCAGGCCCAGGCGGTGGCCGAACACCACCCAGTCCACCAGGATCGCCGCCACCGGGTAGATGAACGACAGCGCGCCGGTCAGCGCCGTCGGCAGTTTCTGAATGGCGCCGTAGAGCAGCACGTACATCAGCCCGGTGTGGACGATGCCGAGGGTGGCCAGGCAGGCCCAGGCCGACGGCTGCTGCGGCAGCGCCGAGAGGTTGGCCAGGGGCGCCAGCAGCAACACGCCGCTGCATACCTGCACCAGCGCGATCAGGTGCGGCGGCACCGCCTGCAGGCGTTTGACGATCAGCGCGGCGAAGGCATACAGCAGCGCCGCGCCCAGGGCCAGGGCGATGCCGCCCAGGTAGTCGCTGCCCGGCCCGCCGCTGCCGTGGGCGCTGACGATGGCCAGCATGCCGGCGAAGGACAGCGCCAGCCAGCCGAGCTTGCGCGCGCTGAGCTTCTCGCCGAGGAACACCGCGGCCAGCAGCACCAGCATGAAGGGCTGGGTGTTGTACACCGCGGTGCCAATGGCGATGGACGCCCGCGAATAGGAGGCGAACAGCAGCACCCAGTTGCCGACGATGGCCACCCCGCTGAGCAGCGCCAGGCCGAAGGCGGCAAGGCTCAGCACGCCCGGGCGCAGCAGGCCGAGCAGGGCGCAGGCCAGCAGCAAGGTGGCGGCGCCGAACACGCAGCGCCAGAACACCACGTCCAGCACCGGCTGGCCGGACACCAGCACCAGCCAACCGATGGTGCCGCAGATCAGCATGGCCGCGGTCATCTCCAGGGTGCCGCGTTGAAGGGACTTGTCCATGGGGCTTCCTCCTGCAAGGAGTGCCTACAGCATGGCAAGGCGTCACCCCGTCCTTCCATCGCAAACGGAAGGCATCCGCCAAATATCGCCTTTACTATCAAGGCATCCACCCGCAATCGCCTAACGGGCCAAAAATGACCGACGAAATCGACCAGTTGCTGATCGCCGCCCTGATGGAAGACTCGCGCCTGTCGCTCAAGGCCCTGGCCCAGGTCAGCGGCCTCTCCGCGCCCAGCGTCGGCGAACGCCTGCGCAAGCTGGAGGAACGCGGGGTGATCCGCGGCTACACCCTGGAGGTGGACCCGAAGGCCTTCGGCTACCTGCTGCAGGCCATCGTCCGCGTGCGCCCGCTGCCCGGCCGGCTGCACGAGGTGGAACGGCAGATCCAGGCCATCCCCGAGTTCACCGAGTGCGACAAGATCACCGGCGACGACTGCTTCGTCGCCCGCCTGTGCGTGCGCGACATGGAGCAGCTGGACACCCTGCTCGACCGCCTCAACGCCTACGCCGAGACCAGCACCGCCATCGTCAAGAAGACCCCGGTCAAGCGCCGCCTGCCGCCCATGGCCTGAGGCGGGCGCCGGCAGCAATAGGCAAGAATGCGGCAGCATCGAGCGCCGTCCTTCCAGGGCGCGGCGCCCATACTGGTGGCGTCCGCCGCTGCGCGAGGCAGCGGCGCCTTCCCTGCCCCTTCCCGAGGATTGCTCGCCATGCGCTACAGAAAGTTCGGCAACACCGGTCTGTTCGTCTCGGAACTCTGCCTGGGCACCATGACCTTCGGCGGCGAAGGCCAGCTGTGGAGCCAGATCGGCAAGCTGCAGCAGGCCGAGGCCGAGCAGTTGGTCGGTGCGGCCCTGGCGGCCGGCATCAACTTCATCGACACCGCCGACGTGTATTCCGAGGGCCGCTCCGAGGTCATCACCGGCCTGGCCCTGAAGAACCTCGGCGTGCCCCGCGAGGACGTGGTGATCGCCACCAAGGTGTTCGGCGAGACCGGCACCCGCGGCGCCAACTCCCGCGGCCTGTCGCGCTACCACATCGCCGGCGGCGTGCAGGCCAGCCTGGAGCGCCTGCAGCTGGAGCACATCGACCTCTACCAGGTGCACGGCTTCGACCCGGCCACGCCAATCGAGGAAACCCTGCGCGCCCTCGACGACCTGGTGCGCCAGGGCCTGGTGCGCTACGTCGGCGTCTCCAACTGGGCGGCCTGGCAGATCATGAAGGCCCTGGGCACCGCCGAGCGCCTCGGCCTGGCCCGCTTCGAGTCGCTGCAGGCGTACTACAGCATCGCCGGCCGCGACCTGGAGCGCGAACTGGTGCCGCTGCTGCGCAGCGAGAAAGTCGGCCTGATGGTCTGGAGCCCCCTGGCCGGTGGCCTGCTCAGCGGCAAGTACGGCCGTGACCAGCAGGCCGAGGCCGGCAGCCGGCGCACCCAGTTCGACTTCCCGCCGGTGAACCGCGAACGCGCCTACGACTGCATCGACGCCATGCGCGGCATCGCCGAGGCCAAGGGCGTGTCGGTGGCGCAGGTGGCCCTGGCCTGGCTGCTGCATCAGGAAGCGGTGACCAGCGTGATCATCGGCGCCAAGCGCCTGGAGCAGCTCGAGGACAACATCGCCGCCACCCAGGTCGAGCTGAACGCCGAAGAACTGGCCACCCTCGCCCAGGTCAGCGCGCTGCCGGCCGAGTACCCCGGCTGGATGCTCGAGCGCCAGGGCGAATACCGCCGCGGCCAGCTGGGCGGGCGCTGAGCCGCCACACGGGCAGGGCGACGCCCTGCCCCGGGCTACCGCTCATGCGGAAATCCTGAGCATTCGCCGCCGTCGTCAGTCGCATCCATCAGGCAGGCCCCGCGCCTGCCTTTTCGCTTGCGCCCTTCCCACAGCAGAGGACTGACGACATGAGCGTGAACATCGACAACCTGACCATCGGCCTGCCCGTCCCCCGCTCGGCCACCAACCCGGTGGCCCTGGAGATCCCCGGCAGCCAGGCGCTGCAGCAGTACCCAGAGCTGGTCACGCGCCAGCCCGACGGCAGCGTGCAGTTCACCGCGCCGACCCTCGGCGCATCCAGCAAGGGCACCCAGCGCACCCGCTGCGAATGGAAGGAGGCGAAGTACTGGCTGCTGGAAAGCGCGCGCGAGCACAGCAACCGCCAGGAGATGACGCTGACGCGGGTGAACTCGGCGCAGAAGGTGGTGATCTCGCAGATGCACGTGCTCAACGACGACAGCCCAGTGGTCAAGGTGTTCTGGAACAAGGGCAAGATCACCCTGGGCTTTCGCCAGCACTTCGACCAGCCCGACCCGGTGAACAGCACGGTGCTGGACAAGGTGCCGCTGGGCGCGCGCTTCAGCATCCTCATCCACGCCACCGCCTCGGCCGTGATCACGGTGCAGGCCAGCTGCAACGGGCGCACCTCCAACCTCGCGCCCATGACCCTCGACCCGGACTGGGCCGGCCACGCCTTCGACTTCCACGGTGGGGTGTACAACCAGGTCGACTACACCAGCGCCACCCTGGCCACGGACGGTTCGGTGTGCATCATCCATGACCTGCAGCTGAGCCACGTCTAGCGTGCGGCTTTGCTTCCGCGCCCGAACGCGGCAAGCTCGGGGGCCCAGCCAAGGAAACCGCCATGACCGCCCCCGAGCCCCAGCCACGCCTCACCGGCGAGCACGCCGAACTCCTGCCCCTGGCCCGCGACCAGGCCGGCGAACTCCTCGCCGCGGCGGCCGACGGCGAGCTGTGGAGCCTCAAGGTCACGGTGGTGCCGGGGCCGGACAGCATCGACGCCTACCTGGACAAGGCCCTGGCCGGGCGCGACGCCGGCACGGTGCTGCCCTTCGCCATCCGCGACCGGCGCAGCGGGCGCATCGTCGGCAGCACGCGTTTCTGGAAGATCGACCGCGCCAACCGCAAGCTGGAGATCGGCCACACCTGGCTGGCCGCCTCGGCGCAGCGCACGGCGATCAACACCGAGGCCAAGTTCCTGCTGCTGGAATACGCCTTCGAAGTCATGCACTGCGTGCGCGTGCAGTTCACCACCGACGTGCTCAACGAGAAGTCCCGCGCCGCCCTCCTGCGCCTGGGCGCGGTGCAGGAAGGCATCGTCCGCCACGAACGGATCATGCCCGACGGGCGCAAGCGCGACTCGGTGCGCTTCAGCATCATCGACGACGAATGGCCGGCGGTGAAGGCCGCGTTACTGACGCGCCTGGGCCGCGGCTAGGCGCACCCGCTCGATGTAGCGCGCCACTGCCGGCGCCTTCTCGAAGCGCCGGTAGTTCTCCCGTGGCTGGCTGATGCGCCGCAGCACCGACTCTGGCCATCGGCATGCTCGCCGCGCACAGCGCCCGGTTGCTGCGCAAGGCCGTCGCCGGCGTGGCCGCGTTGGCGTTCGCCGTACTGGTCGGGGCTGCTGGGCAAACCGCTGCCGGAGCTGGAAATCGCCCGGCCGGACGGCATTGCCTGAGCACTGTGATCGAATCTGCAAGCAACCGGAAAAGCCTCTCACCCAGCCAAGAAACCACCGACAGCCAAACCCTCGACAAAGGCATTTCCTGCCAGCCGGACTCATCCGAATGCTTGCAGGAGTTGCAACATGGGCCAGCGTTTCGTCGTTCGCAAGGACGACAGCACTACCACCGGCGGCCAGGTGCTCGCCGGCTCCCCTGACCTGATCATCGGCCATCGCCTCGCTGCGCGGCGCAACGACCCGGTGCGCTGTCCGAGATGTGGCAGCGTCGGGCTGATCGCAGAAGGCAACCCTACCTGGCTGGCCAACGGTGAACCGGTGGCCGGCCATGACCATGTAGTCAGCTGCGGCTGCCCGCCCGGCAGCCATCGACTGATCGCCAGCCAGACCCACACCCTGATGGCCGAGGAAAGCGTCGGCCTGGACTGGCAGCCGCCAGGCGAAATGGCCAGCGGCGTACACCTGCGCTTCCCCAGCCTGGAGGCCTTGCAGGCATTCCAGCAACTCGAGCTCGACGGCCAGGCCGTGCGAGTAGCCACTGACCAGGAAGAACCGGAAGAGGAAGACGAAGAAGAAGAGCTGGACGAGACGCCAGGCCTGACCCTGCGCCTGGCAGCCTTCTTCGACGGCACCGGCAACAACCTGGCCAACGCGGCACTGACCGAGCGCTGCCGCCAAGACGACCGTCAGCAGCTCGGCGAGGAAACCCTGCTGGACACCATCGCCATCTGCGAACGCTTCGGCTTCAGCGCCCCGGACGAGCATGGCGTCTTCCAGAGCCATCCGAATGACAGCTACGGGAATGCACCGAGCAATGTGGCCCTGCTATCCGAACTCTACCCAGACCATGCACGGGACCCACTAGAACCCGATGCCACCATGGCTTTCGTGCCTTTCTACATCGAAGGCATAGGCACCACCAGCGGCGCGCCGGACTCACGCGTCAGCCAAGCAACGGGGCTGGGAGAAACCGGCGTACTGCAACGCGTAATACAAAGCCCCGCAACGATCAAAGAGCAACTACGGCTGTTCATAAGAACCAACCCAGCCCCCCGTATAGCCCGTCTCGAATTCGACCTCTTCGGTTTCAGCCGCGGCGCGGCGGCAGCCCGCCACTTCGCCAACGAAGTGCTCAAGCCCGATGGCGGCATCCTGGGCGAAGTATTAAAGCCCGGGCAGTTCGGCCTGCTGGCGGATTTCGACTGGACTACCGACGTCCGCATCAACTTCATCGGCCTGTTCGATACCGTGGCCGCCATCGTCGACCCACTGCGCGGCGACTGGAGCCCAGCCAACGACCTCAACCCCGGCATCAACCTCTACCTGCCCCCCGGTTGCGCGCGCAAGGTCGTACAACTGACCGCGGCCGACGAACGCCGCTGGAACTTTCCCCTGACAAGCGTAGCCCCGCACCACCAGGAGATTTCCCTGCCCGGCGCACATTCGGACATCGGCGGCGGCTACCCGGCCCTGATGCAGGAGAAACTGTTGCTGAGCCGGCCACGCGCCACCCGGGTCAGCCCCAACATGCCCCTGGAACGCAGCTCGGTATGGCGGGAGGCCCAGCTTGAAGTCGCCCGGCTGGAACTGGACGGACTGCCCGGCGATGGCCAGATGGAGCCGGTCGGCTGGCATTTCCCCAACGCCAATGAACATGACGTGTCGCAAAGGGCGTTGGTTGCCATAGCCATTCAGCGTCGGGTACGAGGCGAACTGTCACGGGTGGCGCTTCGGGTGATGCGTGAATTGGCCTTACAACATGGTGCACCTTTCGACACTCTCAACGCCGAAGATCGCCGCTTTGAAATACCCGGCGAGCTTCACTCTATCGCCACCAAAATCCAGGCCTATGCCCAAGGCGCCCCTCTTCGCTTGAGCAAGGAAGACAATCGCCTGCTACGGATACGCTACATACACCTGTCGGCCCACTGGACTCCCAGCAGCGGAGTGATGGTCAACAAACCCGCACCGAATCGGCGGCTGTCCTATAGCAACAAACCGCAGCAGGGTTACCCGGAATGAGAAAGCTCCTATTCGTCCTAATTGCAGTCTCGCTTACTGGCTGCGCTACAAGCCAAGGTCGACCCAAGCTGCCCTACAACGCCTGGTCCGTCGGTATAGGTGCGCCGAAATACATGGAGGTCTGGGTCGAAAGTGTCGATGTGGTGGACAGACGCGGGCTGGCCTACGAACACGTACATGGGGGGGTCGTCGGCTACAGCGGAAGCCCTGTCGGCTGGCCCAAGAACGGCATGGGCAAATTGAAGCCGGTAACAGGCGTCGATCTGCCGGAAATCATCTTCATCCGCTGGCAGTCCCTCGTGGAACCCCAGACCTACAACGTGCGCATCAACATCCCGCAGTGGGTCCGCGATGAGATGCTCAAACCCCAGCAGGCCTACTGCCTGGGCGACAGGAGTTGGGTAACTGACTACCGCAAGATGATCTCCATCGGCATGGCCCCTGGCGGCATCGCCAAGGCCTGGGTCGGCGGCCCCTGCCTCGAGGAGAAGGAAATCGGGCGTTTCAAGGGAGTCATCGATAAGCGGGGCCCCTATGAAGGGCATTCAAAGGGGATCTATTACCGCCCGCCGACCGAAGCCGCCCAAGCCTATATTCGAGAACAAGGCATTCCTTATGACTCCTGGTAATCGGCGTCAAAGGAGACCCCTCATCACGAACGCGCTCCTGCTCTGCATTACAGCAGCCACGCTTACGGGCTGCAGCACAAGCCAAGGTCGCCCCAAGCTGCCCTACAACGCCTGGTACGTCGGCATAGGTGCGCCGAAATACATGGAAGTCTGGGTCGAAAGCGTCGATGTGGTGGACAGGCGCGGGCTGGCCTATGAACGCGTTCATGCCGGCGTCGTGGCCTACAACAACAAGACCGCGGGCTGGTGGAACGGCAGCGGCAAGATGAAGCCCGTTATGGGCGTCGATCTGCCGGAAATCATCTTCGTCCGCTGGCAGTCCCTCGTGGAACCCCAGACCTACAACGTGCGCATCAACATCCCGCAGTGGGTCCGCGATGAGATGCTCAAACCCCAGCAGGCCTACTGCCTGGGCACCAAAAGTTGGGAAACCGACTACCGAAAGATGATCTCCATTGGCATGGCCCCTGGCGGCATCGCCAAGGCCTGGGTCGGCGGCCCCTGCCTAGAAGAGAAGGAAATCGGCCGCTACAAGGCGGTGATTGAAAAACTCGGCCCATCGCAAGGCAAGACCAACGGGCAGTATGCATGGCCATCCCTGGAGCCAGCCACCAAGGACTATATCGACCAGCACGGCATTCCCTATGACTCCTGGTAGCTACCCGAAGCCCCCCCTCCTTCAGACCTGCCTCCGATAACCGAAAGCCGCCTCGCTCAACGCCGGCAACACCACCCCGGCAGGCCCTTCCAGGCTGAACTGCCGCGGCCCGCGCACGCTCACCGGCTGCGGGTTGACGTGGGCGACCACGGCGCCGCTTTCCGCGGCCAGTTGCGGAATCATCGCGGCGGGCTGGACCACGCCGGAGGTGCCGATGGAGAGCAGGCAGTCACAAGCCCTGGCGGCGGCGAAGGCTTCCTCCAATGCGGCTTCCGGGAGCATTTCACCGAACCACACCACGCCGGGGCGCACCCGCTCGCCGCAATGGACGCAGCGTGGTGGTTCCAGACGGCGGCCCTCTTCCGGTTCCCGCAGGCTCGTCGAAAGGCCGTCGTGGGCCCGGCCGCAGGCCACGCAGCGCGGCTGGTGCAGGCTGCCGTGCAGGTGGATCACCGCCGGGCTGCCGGCGCGTTCGTGTAGGTCGTCGACGTTCTGCGTCACCAGGCTCAGGCGCGGTACCCGCGTGGCCAGTTCGGCGATGGCCCGGTGCGCCGGGTTGGGCTGCGCGGCCAGCACCTTCATGCGCCGCCATTCGTACCAGCCCCAGACCAGAGCCGGGTCTTCGGCGAAGGCTTCAGGGGTGGCCAACTGGGCGGGATCGAAGCGCTGCCACAGGCCACTCAGGGCATCGCGGAAGGTGGGGATACCGCTCTCTGCGGAAACCCCGGCGCCGGTGAACACCACAAGGTGCCGCGCCTGGCGCAGGGCATCGAGCAGGACGGGAGGGAAGGATGCGGGCATACTGGGCGCCTCGTCGGGAGTGGGCCCGGGATTATTCGCGGCGCCGGGTGGCCAGCGCAAGGCGGCCTGCGGCGGTCAGCGCTTGCCAGCGCGCGCCAGGCAGCGCTGGTAGCGCTCGTCCACACGCTGGGCGAACCAGGCGGTGGTGAGGTTGCGGGTGATCTTCGGGCTGTGCAGGGTGATGCCCGGCAGCACCGCCCGGGCCAGGGGCTTGCCTTCGTTCTTCTCGGCCAGGGCGAAGACCTTGGCGTAGAGCTTCGTCTCGCCGAACTCGGCGCGCTCGCCCTGCTCCAGGTCGCGGCGGATCTGGCTGTCGCTCAGGCCCAGGCGCGGGCCCAGGGTGCGCACCGCCAGTTCGGTGGCGCCGGCGGCGCTGGAGTCGTAGCGGATCAGGTCGCCGTCCAGCGCCAGCGGGATGCCGGTGGCCAGGCTCACCGCGCGCTGGAAGGCGGCGTTGCGGCTGGCGTACCAGCCGGCGTTGAAGTCGGCGAAGCGGTACAGCGGCCGCTGGTAGTCCGCCGGGTAGCCCAGCAGGTGGGCGATGCCGAAGTACATGCCGCCGCGGCGGCTGAACACTTCCTGGCGCACGCTGCCTTTCAGCGGGTACGGGTAGCCCTCGGCGTGCTGCTCGGCGAAGGCCACGCTGACCTGCATGGGCCCGCCGGTGCGCACCGGGTTGAAGCGGCCGAACAGCTGCTGGCCGAGCGGCACCATGCCGATGAAGTCGTCGAAGATGGCGCTCAGCTCGCGCTCGCTGCGCACCGCGTCCAGGCGCTGGCTGTAGCTCTTGCCGGTGGGCGACTTCAGCGCCAGGGCGGCGTCGAGCAGGAAGTTGGGGATGTGCAGGCGCGCGGCGCGCTTCTGCATCTCGCCGCGGGCGATGCGGCCCAGGCCCGGCACCTGCGGGTCGGCCTGGAAGTTGGATTCCTGCTCGGTGATCGCCAGCACCGAGCAGAGGTTCTCGGTGCTCGGGCGGATGCGCTGGGCGGCGAAGGCCGCCTGGATGTCCGTGGCCCAGCCGCTGCGGTCGCTCGCCTTGGCCGGCAGCAACTGCGCCAGGGTGGCGCGCACCTGCGCCGGCGTCGGCTCCGGCGCCTGGCGGGCGGACTGCGAGCTGCAGCCGGCCAGGGCCAGCAGGCCGAGGGCGATGCCCAGGGCGCGCCAGGGCATTTTGGCGGGACGGGCGAGCACAATGGCGATGGCGGACATGGACGCTTCCTGACGACGAGACGCCGCGACCATCGCAGAAATGCCCTTTCCAGGCCAGCCCAAGGCGCCGACTTGCAGGCCCCTGGCCAGCCTCTAAGCTCGAACTCATGGCCCCGGGATTGGAGGTGAACGATGGACATCAAGGAACTCCGCAAGCAGGGCAAGGACGCCCGCGATAAGTGCCCGCGCAGCAGCCACTCCGAACCCGGGAAAATCGACCGCGACCCGCTGCCGCTGATCGAGGCCTCCAGCGCCGGCCGCGTGCAGTCGCTGGTGGCGCTGCGCTACGGGCGCATGCTGGTGTCGCCCTTCACCTTCTTCCGCGGCAGCGCCCTGCTCCAGGCCCACGACCTCTCGGGCACCCCGGACATGGGCATGGAATTGCCGATCTGCGGCGACTGCCACCTGATGAATTTCGGCGGCTTCGCCTCCCCCGAGCGCAACCTGCTGTTCAACGTCAACGACTTCGACGAGGTCCACCCCGGCCCCTGGGAATGGGACCTCAAGCGCCTGGTGGCGAGCTTCCTCATCGCCGCCCGCGACCTGCGCCACGGCGAGAGCGTGGAAGAGAACGCCTGCCACGAGCTGGTCGCCTCCTACCAGCAGAACATGGCCGAGTGCGCCGAGATGGGCGCCCTGGAGCTGTGGTATGGGCGCATCGACTACGAGGTGGCGCTGGAGCAGGAGAAGGAAAAGGACCTGCGCGAGCACGTGCAGCGCGCCATCGAGAAGGCCAACCGGCGCACCCACGCCGAGCTGCTGCCGAAGATCGCCGAGCGCGACGCCAAGGGCCGCCTGCAGATCCGCGACGACCTGCCGGAAATCTTCCACCTGCACGCCTCGACCTCGCTGCTGGACAAGGACGACGACTGGATGGACCTGGAGCACTGGCAGGACCTGCACGACACCTTCATGCGCGACTACCGCTCCACCCTGCAGGCCGACCGCCGCGACCTGCTCGACCGCTTCGAGGTGCAGGACCTGGTGTTCAAGGTAGTAGGCGTGGGCAGCGTCGGCACCCGCTGCCTGGTGGCGCTGCTGATCGACGCCCAGGAACAGCCGCTGTTCCTGCAGTACAAGGAAGCCCGTCCCTCGGTGCTGGCCGGCTACGTGCGCAGCAAGCTGCGCACCCGCCACCAGGGCCAGCGGGTGGTGGACGGCCAGCGCCTGATGCAGTCGGCCAGCGACCTCTTCCTCGGCTGGACCACCGGCCCCGGCGGCCGCCACTTCTACGTGCGCCAGCTGCGCGACATGAAGGTCTCGGCGGAACTGGAGACCTTCGACGAAAACGCCTTCCTCGCCTACGCCCGCGTGTGCGGCCGCGCCCTGGCCTGCGCCCACGCCAAGTCCGGCGGGCAGGCGGCGAGGATCGCCGGCTACATCGGCAAGAGCGATGCGCTGAACGATGCGCTGGTGCATTACGCCAAGGCTTACGCGCTGCAGAACGAGCGGGACTTCGAGCGGTTCCAGCGAGCTTGTCGCAAGGGGCAGCTGGAGGCGCGTTCGGAGGCGGATTTCGTGGCAGATCGGATGCCGTAGGGCGTATAACCGTTCGCGGTTATAGGCCGATACGCCGAAGCCATAGCCAACGCCAAGGTCAGCCTCGGAGCCGCCGGGAACCATGGCCAAGCGGCGGATAACGTGGAACGTTATCCGCCCTACGCCTGGTGAATGGAGTTCTACCGGGCGGTTCGGCGTGCACCCTCAAGAGCGCCCTCTCCCTAACCCTCTCCCTGAAGGGAGAGGGGACCGTTGGGCAGAAACGGGAACGCTGGAGTTAGCCGGCAGTTGCGGAAATAGCCGGCGAACGCCATAGCCTCCGCCGGCACGGACAAGCCCCCTCTCCCTTCAGGGAGAGGGCTGGGGAGAGGGGGCTCTTGAACCCAACACCGCAGCCACCGACAAACTCCATTCGCGAGCAAGCTCGCTCCTACGAAAAGCGCCATAACGTAGGGCGTATAAACGTTCGCGGTTATACGCCGTTAGATCGGGCTCCCCCCTCCAGCGACTCCGTCCCCAGCTCGTTCCACACTTCCTCCGCCAGGTGGAAGGTCGCGTTGGCCGCCGGGATGCCGCAGTAGATCGCGCTCTGCAGCAGCACTTCCTTGATCTCCTCGCGGCTAACGCCGTTGTTGCGGGCGGCGCGCAGGTGCAGTTTCAGTTCGCCTTCGCGGTTCATGCCGATGAGCATGGCGATGGTCACCAGGCTGCGGGTGTGGCGCGGCAGGCCGGGGCGGGTCCAGATGTCGCCCCAGGCGTGGCGGGTGATCATTTCCTGGAATTCTTCGTTGAAGGCGGTGCGGTTCTGCAGGCTGCGGTCGACGTGGGCGTCGCCCAGCACCGCGCGGCGGACCTGCATGCCGGCTTCGTAGCGTTGTTTCTCGTCCATCGGGTTCTCTCTCGCTTGTCTGTCGCGCCTCAGCCGAGGCGCGCGTGTTCTTCCAGGGCGCGTTCCACCCAGCGGCGGCACTGGCCCAGGTAGTGGGCCGGATCCAGCAGCCGGTCCAGCTCGGCTTCGCTCAATTGCGCGCAGACCTCGGCGTTGCCGCCCAGCACCTGGCGCAGGTGCGCGCCTTCGGCTACGGCCTGGCGGCAGCATTGCTCCACCAGGTGGTGCGCGGCGTCGCGGCCGATGCGCCGGGCCAGGGCGATGCTCACCGCCTCGGCCAGCACCAGGCCGCGGGTCAGGTCGAGGTTGCGGGCCATGCGCTGGGCGTCCACTTCCAGGCCCGGCACCACCAGCAGCGCCTGCTGCAGTGCGCCGGAGACCAGGCAGCAAAGCTCCGGCAGGCTTTCCCATTCGGCGTGCCACAGGCCGAGGCTGCGCTCGTGTTCCTGGGGCATGGCGCTCAGCATCGTCGCCACCAGGCCCGGCGCGCGGGTGGCGGCGCCGATCAGCACGGCGGCGCCCACCGGGTTGCGCTTGTGCGGCATGGTCGAGGAGCCGCCCTTGCCCGGCGCGGAGGGCTCGAAGACTTCGCCGGCCTCGGTCTGCATCAGCAGGCTGAGGTCGCGGCCGAGCTTGCCCAGGCTGCCGGCCACCAGGCCGAGCCAGGCGGCGAACTCGACGAGGCGGTCGCGCTGGGTGTGCCAGGGCTGTTCCGGCAGTTGCAGGCGCAGCTCCTCGGCCAGCGCCTCGGCCACGGCGAAACCGTCGTCGCCCAGCGCCGCCAGGCTGCCGGAGGCGCCGCCGAACTGCAGGCTGAGCAGGCGCGGCTTGAGTTCGGCCAGGCGCTCGCGGTGGCGGGTGACCGCGCCGAGCCAGCCGGCGATCTTCATGCCCAGGGTCACCGGGGTGGCGTGTTGCAGCCAGGTGCGCCCGGCCATGGGCACGTCGGCGTGCTGGCGCGCCTGCTCGGCCAGGGCCGCGCCCAGGCGCGCCAGGTCGTCTTCCAGCAGGCCGACGGCGGCGCGCAGTTGCAGCACCAGGCCGCTGTCCATGGCGTCCTGGCTGGTGGCGCCGAAGTGCACGTAGCGCTCGGCCTCCACGTCCGTCGCGGCGACCTGCCGGCCCAGCGCCTTGGCCATGGGGATGGCCGAGTTGCCGGCGCTGCAGATGGCCGTGGCCAGGGCGTCGAAGTCGTACAGCTCGGCGCGGCAGGCGGCCTCGATGGGCGCCACCGCGGCGGCCGGGATCACCCCGCAGCGCGCCTCGGCGCGGGCCAGGGCGGCCTCGAAGTCGAGCATGCCCTGCAGGCGCGCGCGGTCGCAGAACAGCTCGCGCATCGCCGGCTGGGTGAAGTAGGCGTCGAAAAGTCGGTTGCTCACGCAAGGGCTCCAGTTTTCTTCGTCATCAGGCACAGCCTACGCCATGCCGTGAACGCCGACGGGCGGACCGCTCGCGCGGCCCGCCCGTTCAGGCGTCGGAACGCATCAGAAGTCGAAGAACACCGTCTCGCCTTCGCCCTGGATGCGGATGTCGAAACGATAGGCCAGCTGGCCGTTCACTTCGCAGCGGCGGGCCACCAGGGTCTCGCGGCGCGGCGCCTGTTCGATCAGGTTGAGCACCGGGTCCTTGGCGTTGGCCTCGGCCTCGTCCTCGAAGTACAGGCGCGTCTGCAGGTGGATGTTGATGCCGCGGGCGAACAGCGACACGTTGATGTGCGGCGCCTGCGGGCGGCCGTCGGCGGCCTTGGTCACGCCCGGCTTGATGGTCTTCAGCGTCCACTCGCCGGCATCGAAGGTGGTGGCGGTGCGGCCGAAGCCGTTGAACGCCTTCTCGGCATCGTAGCGGCTGTCGTAGTTGCCTTCGTGGTCGGCCTGCCAGAACTCCAGGAAGGAGTCGCGCACCAGGTGGCCGTTGCCGTCGTAGACGTTGCCCAGCAGCAGGATGTGCTCGCCGGCGGCGCCGGGCTTGGCCATCTGGTTCCAGATTTCCAGGTCGCGGGTCGGGTTGCCGGCCGCTTCCAGGGCCAGGCCGATGTGCACATACGGGCCGGCGGTCTGCGAGGGGGTTTCGGGGAGCAGTTGAACGGGCATGGCGAACCTCCTCAGCGATTCTCGAAGTGGGTCTGGCGCTGGCCGCGCAGGACGATGTCGAAGCGGTAGGCCAGGCAATCCATGGGGTTGGCCATGCCCATGTCCAGGCGCGCGATCAGGCTCTGCACCGCCTCGGGGTTGGCGATCGACTTGACGATGGGGCACATCGGGATCAGCGGGTCGCCCTCGAAGTACAGCTGGGTGATCAGCCGGGTGGCGATGGACGGGCCGCTGATGGAGAAGTGGATGTGCGCCGGGCGCCAGTCGTTGGGGCCGTTGCGCCACGGATAGGGGCCGGGCTTGATGGTGCGGAAGATGTAGCGGCCGTCGCTGTCGGTGATGGCGCGGCCGACACCGCCGAAGTTCGGGTCCAGCGGCGCCAGGTAGCGGTCGTTCTTGTGCCGGTAGCGGCCGCCGGCGTTGGCCTGCCACATTTCCACCAGGGTGTTGGGCACCGGCTTGCCGTACTGGTCGACGACGCGGCCGTGGACGACGATGCGCTCGCCGATGGGCAGGGCGCCGGTGTTGAAGTTGAGCAGCAGGTCGTTGTCGTGCTCGCCGAACTTCAGGTGCGAGAAGTCCGGGCCGGTGGTCTCGGAGATCGACTGTGGGATGCTTACCAGCGCCTGGCGCGGGGAGCGGGCGACGGAGGTCTTGTAGTCGGGGGTGAGGGCTTTGGGGTGCCAGTTGCGGTCACGGATGACGAACCGGCTGCTGTCCACTTCGGACATGGCGGTCTCCTGTTGTTGGAGTTATAGGAGCCTGTAGAGCACCAGGCATGTGCTCCGCAGTTTCCGCCAGCTCGACGCGCAGGAAAATTGAAAAGCTGCCCGCCATCCTTAACCAACTGGTTATGGATAAACCCCTTCGCGGTACTCCTGCCCCACCTCGCGCAGCACCTCCTGGCACCAGTGCGCGCCGAGGGACAGCGGCAGCGAGGCGTTGCTGCAGATGCCCACCGAGCCGCCGGCCTCCTGCAGCTGCGGCGCCAGCTCGGCCAGCTCGCCCTTGCCCAGGGCCGCGCGCACCGCGTCCAGCGGCGCCATCCAGACCGCGTCGCTGTCGTCGACGTAGCGCCGGCTCAGGCTCAGCGAGAGGGTTTCCAGGCGCCGCGACGACTGGCGCAGGCCGTGCTCGACGAACAGGCTGTCGACGCGCTTGCGGATGGTGGTGCCAGCGGTGGGTAGCACCAGCGGGTATTCCTCCAGTTCCGCCGCGTCCAGCGGCCGGCCCAGCAGCGGGTGGCCGGCGCGCACCACCAGGGTCAGCGGCTCGTTGTACAGGTGCTCGAAGGTCAGGCCCTGGATCTGCGGGCTGTCGGTCATGCGCCCGACCACCAGGTCCAGCTCGCCGACGCGCAGTTGCGAGAGCAGGTGCGCGCTGGGCCCGGTGACCACGCTGACCACCAGCGCCCCGTGGCGCGCGTGCAGGCGCCGCACCACTTCCGGGAGGAAGGCGCCCTCCACGGTGGAAAGCACGCCCAGGCGTGCGCTGCTGGCCGCGTATTCGCCGCCGCGCAGGCTCTCCACGCCGTCGCGCAGAGCCTGCACGCAGGGCCCGGCATAGCGCAGGAAGGCGATGCCGGCCTCGGTCAGCACGGCGCCGCCCTTGCCGCGCTCGAACAGGCTGGCGTCGAGCACTTCCTCCAGCTCCTTGAGCGTCTTCGACACCGCCGGCTGGCTCACCGCCAGGCGGTCGGCGGCGCGCGCCAGGCTGCCCAGGCGGGCCACTTCGAGGAAGCACAGCAGGTGGCGGAACTTGATGCGTGAGTCGATGTTCATCGGTTACCCCGGAAGGCCCTGGGCGACTGCCCGGTGCCGCGCTTGAAGAATCGCGAGAAGTACGCCGGCTCCGAGAAGCCCAGCTGGTCGGAGACCTCCTGCACGGTCATGTCCGTGTACACCAGGTTGCGCTTGGCCTCCAGCAGCAGGCGCTGGCTGATCAGCTGCAGCGCCGAGACGCCGGCCAGGCGCCGGCACAGGGCGTTGAGGTGCGCCGCGCTGATGCCCAGGCGCTCGGCGTAGCGCTCGATCGGCAGGTGCTCGCGCAAGTGTTTCTCCACCAGCCGGCGGAACGCCTGCAGGTGCTCGCGGCCACGGTCCGGCGCGGCGCTGGCGGCGTGGCTGGCCTGCAGGTGGCGGCGCCCCAGCCACACCAGCAGGGCGCTGACCAGCGAGCGCAGCATCAGCTCGCGGCCCGGCTCCTGGCGCGCGTATTCGCGCTCGATGGAGTCGAACAGGGTGCTCAGGTAGCGCTCGTCCTCACCCACCGCGTAGCACTGCGGCTGTTCCAGCACGGCGCGGTCGAACTGGCGCAGCAGTTCCTCGGCGAAGGGCTGGGCCAGGCTGAGGACGTAGCCGTCGATCTGCGCGGTGAAGCGGAAGCCGTGCACGCACAGGGGCGGCGAGACCTGCACTGTGGCCTCGCGCACGCGGGTGACGCTGCCCTCCACTTCCAGCTCGGCTTCGCCGGCGCGCACGTAGAGCAGCTGCACCAGGTCGGCGTGGCGGTGCGGGCGGATTTCCCAGTCGTACAGGCTGCTGCGCGACGGAATGGTCTCGCAGTGCAGGGGGTCGGGTGTCGGCCAGGCGTGGGTCTCGCCGTACAGCTGGAACACCGGGACCGGATTCGAAGCGGGCGTCTTGTGCATTTATAGGCCGCCGGGGCTATCCACGAAAAATCCAGGTTATCTGTTGGATATTGCCTTCTGCGCGGCGATTCATCCACCAAAAATGCAGGTGCCAATAACAACTACGCGGCCAGGGGGCGTGCCTACGACCAGGCCCCGGCCCGCGACGACGAGGAAAACAACAATGAAAACCCAGGTTGCCATCATCGGCGCCGGCCCTTCCGGCCTGCTGCTCGGCCAACTGCTGCAACGCGCCGGCATCGACAACGTCATCCTCGAACGCCAGAGCCCGGACTACGTGCTCGGGCGCATCCGCGCCGGGGTGCTGGAACAGGGCACCGTGGACCTGCTGCGCGAGGCCGGCGCCAATGCCCGCATGGACGCCGAAGGCCTGCCCCACGACGGCTTCGAACTGGTGCTGGACGGCCGCCGCGAGCGCATCGACCTCAAGGGCCTGACCGGCGGCAAGAACGTGATGGTCTATGGCCAGACCGAAGTCACCCGCGACCTCATGGAAGCCCGCCAGGCCAGCGGCGCCCTGAGCATCTACGAAGCCGGCGACGTGCAGCTGCACGAGGTGCAGGGCGAGAAGCCCTACGTCACCTTCAGCAAGGACGGCGAGACAGCGCGCCTGGACTGCGACTACATCGCCGGCTGCGACGGCTTCCACGGCGTGTCGCGGCAGACCATCCCGGCCGACAAGCTGAAGATCTACGAGCGCGTCTACCCCTTCGGCTGGCTCGGCCTGCTCAGCGATACCCCGCCGGTCAACCACGAACTCATCTACGCCAGCAGCGAGCGCGGCTTCAGCCTCAGCAGCATGCGCTCGGCCACCCGCAGCCGCTACTACCTGCAGGTGGGCCTGGAGGAGAAGGTCGAGGACTGGTCCGACGAGCGCTTCTGGGACGAACTCAAGCGCCGCCTGCCGGCCGACGCCGCCGCGCGCCTGGTCACCGGCCCGTCGCTGGAGAAGAGTATCGCCCCGCTGCGCAGCTTCGTGGTGGAGCCGCTGCAATACGGCAAGCTGTTCCTGGTCGGCGACGCCGGGCACATTGTCCCGCCCACCGGCGCCAAGGGCCTGAACCTGGCGGCCAGCGACGTCGACGCCCTGTACCGCATCCTCGTCAAGGTCTACGGCGAAGGCCGCGTCGAGCTGCTGCAGCGCTACTCGGAAGTTGCACTGCGGCGCATCTGGAAGGCCGAGCGCTTCAGCTGGTGGATGACCAGCATGCTGCACAAATTCCCCGACAACGACGCCTTCACCCAGAAGATGCTCGATACTGAACTGGCCTACTTCCTCGACTCCCAGGCCGGGCGCACCTGCATCGCCGAGAACTACGTCGGCCTGCCCTTCGAACGCATCGACTGAAGACAGCGCGGCGAGCCCCCGAAGGAGCGCGGGGGCTTGCCCTCGGCGGAAAAATTACGCAGAGTGTAAGGCAATTACGAAAACAACAGTGCCCGCCACGACGCGCACGCTGCCTGCGAGTGAGAGTCCATGGACCTCTACACCTACTACCGCTCCACCTCCAGCTACCGCGTGCGCATCGCCCTGGCCCTCAAGGGCCTGCAGCCCCGGCACGTCCCGGTCAACCTGCTGCAGGGCGAGCACCGCCAAGGCGCCTACCTGGCGCTGAACCCGCAAGGCCGCGTGCCGGCCCTGCGCACCGACGAAGGCGAACTGCTGATCCAGTCGCCGGCGATCATCGAATACCTGGAAGAACGCTACCCCGAGCCCGCCCTGCTGCCGGCCGACGCCCTGCAGCGCGCCCACCAGCGCGGCGTGGCGGCGCTCATCGGTTGCGACATCCACCCGCTGCACAACGTCGCCGTGCTCAACCGCCTGCGCGCCCTGGGCATAGACGAGGACGGCGTGAACCAGTGGATCGCCCACTGGATCGGCGAAGGGCTGAAGGCCGTGGAAGCGCTGATCGGCGACCAAGGCTTCTGCTGCGGCCCGCAGCCGGGCCTGGCCGACGTCTACCTGCTACCGCAGCTGTACGCCGCCCGCCGCTTCGAGGTGGACCTGAGCCCATTCCCGCGCATACTCAGGGTAGAGCGCCTGGCCCTGGAGCACCCGGCCTTCCGCCAGGCCCACCCGGACGTCCAGGCCGACAAGCCGGCCTGAGGAGCGCGCCATGCAAAGCCTCGGATTCAAAGTCACCATCGGCGACTTCCTCGCCCGCAGCGTACGCGGCGTGCCCTGCTCGCCGCCGCGCCAGCCGCGTAGCTGACTCCCCACGACTTTCCGAATCCCGGACGCATACCAGAAGCGCGTCCACCGCGAGGAACACGAACATGGCAGACCTCTTCGACAACCCCATGGGCCTCATGGGCTTCGAATTCATCGAATTCGCCTCCCCCACCCCCGGCGTGATGGAACCCATCTTCGCCAGCCTGGGCTTCACCAAGGTGGCCAGCCACCGCTCCAAGGACGTGCACCTGTACCGCCAGGGCGAGATCAACCTGATCCTCAACAACGAGCCCAAGAGCCTGGCGGCCTACTTCGCCGCCGAGCACGGCCCCTCGGTGTGCGGCATGGCCTTCCGCGTGAAGAACGCCCACCAGGCCTACGCCCGCGCCCTGGAGCTGGGCGCGCAGCCGGTGGAAATCCCCACCGGGCCGATGGAGCTGCGCCTGCCGGCGATCAAGGGCATCGGCGGCGCGCCGCTGTACCTGATCGACCGCTTCGGCGAGGGCTCGTCGATCTACGACATCGACTTCGAGTTCATCGAAGGCGTGGACCGCCACCCCAAAGGCGCCGGCCTGAAGATCATCGACCACCTCACCCACAACGTGTACCGCGGGCGCATGGCCTACTGGGCGGACTTCTACGAGAAGCTGTTCAACTTCCGCGAGATCCGCTACTTCGACATCAAGGGCGAGTACACCGGCCTGACCTCCAAGGCCATGACCGCGCCGGACGGCATGATCCGCATCCCGCTCAACGAGGAGTCCTCCAAGGGCGCCGGGCAGATCGAGGAATTCCTCATGCAGTTCAACGGCGAGGGCATCCAGCACGTGGCCTTCCTCACCGACGACCTGGTGAAGACCTGGGACGCCCTCAAGGGCCTGGACATGCGCTTCATGACCGCGCCGCCGGCGACCTACTACGAGATGCTCGAAGAGCGCCTGCCCAACCACGGCGAGCCGGTGGAGGAACTGCGCAACCGCGGCATCCTCCTCGACGGCACCTCCGAGGGCGGCAGCCGCCGGCTGCTGCTGCAGATCTTCTCGGAAACCCTGATGGGCCCGGTGTTCTTCGAGTTCATCCAGCGCAAGGGCGACGACGGCTTCGGCGAAGGCAACTTCAAGGCGCTGTTCGAGTCGATCGAGCGCGACCAGATCCGCCGTGGGGTGTTGGAGACGAAGTGAGCCAGACCCACCGCTCCGAAGCGCTCTCGTAGGATGGGTTGAGCTTGCGATACCCATCGGGCCACGGTGATGGGTATCGCTTCGCTCAACCCATCCTACGGAGCTTTGTTTGGCCCCGTAGGGCGCATAACGCCTACGGCGTTATCCGCCATCGTCCCCGGCAACGGTGTTCCGGCCAACGGCGGATAACCGCGAACGGTTATCCGCCCTACTCCGGCCTACGCCCCGCCATCCGCGCGGTGATGGCGGCCGCCGCGTCCTTCAGCAACTCCGCCGCCCGCCCCTGGGTCTCGGCGCGGAAGGCACTCGCCGCCCCCACCACCGTCACCACCCCAGCCAGTTGCTCACCCACCGCGAACACCGGCGCCGACAGCGCATTCACCCCCGGCATCAACAGCCCATGCACATGGTGCAAGCCGGAAGCCCGGATTTCCGCCGTCTGCTTGTGCAGTTCCGCATCGTCCAGCGCACCAGGCATGCCCTTCTCCTCCTCGCGCAGCGGCGCGGTCTCGCCGTCGGGCAGGTAGGCGTTGAACACCAGGCCGGTGGACGAGCCCAATAGAGGCAGCACCGAGCCCACCCGGGTGACCAGGGTCACCGCGCGCAGCGGCTGCTCCACCTGCACCACGGTCGGCCCCTTGTTGCCCCACACGGCGAGGAAGCAGGTTTCGTTCAGCTCGTCGCGCAGCGCGCTCAGGTGCGCCGTGGCGGCGCGCACCACGTCCAGCCGGCCGATGGCGGCCAGGCCGACGAACAGCGCCTCCGGGCCCAGGGCGTAGTGGTTGGTGGCCGCGTCCTGCTCGGCGAAGCCGCTGGCGATCAGCGCCTGCAGGTAGCGGTGGACCTTGGCCGCGGGCATGCCCACGTGCTCGGCCAGGCGCGACAGCGAAGTGGCCGGGGCCAGGTCGGCCAGGCCCTTGAGGATGTCGGTGCCGACTTCGGCGGCCTGCACTTTCTGGCGTTTCGGCGCGTCGCCGGTGTCCCTGGGAATGGCCATGCAATGACTCGTTCGTCGATGGAGGCGCTGTTATAGCTTGACCCCTTCCGGCGTTCAAATTACGTTATTCGTAATTCGATTACAAAAACAACGAGGTCGCCATGTCGTCCGCCGAATCGCTCACCTACCTGTCGGGTTTCAACAACCAGTTCAGCAGCGAAGCCCTGCCCGGCGCCCTGCCCCAGGGGCAGAACTCGCCGCAGCAGGTGCCCTTCGGGCTCTACGCCGAGCAGCTTTCCGGCACCGCCTTCACCGTGCCGCGCAGCGAGGCCCGGCGCACCTGGCTGTACCGCATCAAGCCCTCGGCCAGCCACCCACGCTTCGAGCGCCTGGCGCGGCAGATTCCCGGCCGTGAGCCGGGCCAGGTGAACCCCAACCGCCTGCGCTGGAACCCCCAGGACATCCCCGGCGAGCCCACCGACTTCCTCGACGGCCTGCTGACCCTCGCCGCCACCGCCGACGCCGAGCAGGCCAGCGGCGTCAGCGTGCACCTGTACCGCGCCAACCGCTCCATGGACCGGGTGTTCTACGACGCCGACGGCGAGCTGCTGATCGTCCCGCAGCAGGGCCGCCTGCGCCTGGCCACCGAGCTGGGCCGGCTGGACGTCGAGCCGCTGGAGATCGCGGTGATCCCGCGCGGCATGAAGTTCCGCGTCGAACTGCTGGATGCGACCGCCAGCGGCTACATCTGCGAGAACCACGGCGCCGCCCTGCGCATCCCCGACCTGGGCCCGATCGGCAGCAACGGCCTGGCCAACCCGCGCGACTTCCTCGCCCCGGTGGCCCACTACGAAGACATCGACGCGCCGGTGCAGCTGGTGCAGAAGTTCCTCGGCGAGCTGTGGGCCTGCGAGCTGGACCACTCGCCGCTGGACGTGGTCGCCTGGCACGGCAACAACGTGCCCTACAAGTACGACCTGCGCCTGTTCAACACCCTCGGCACGGTCAGCTACGACCACCCGGACCCGTCGATCTTCACCGTGCTCACCTCGCCCAGCGACACCCACGGCATGGCCAACGTCGACTTCGTGATCTTCCCGCCGCGCTGGATGGTGGCCGAGAACACCTTCCGCCCGCCGTGGTTCCACCGCAACCTGATGAACGAATTCATGGGCCTGCTCCAGGGCGCCTACGACGCCAAGGCCGACGGCTTCGCCCCCGGCGGCGCCTCGCTGCACAACTGCATGAGCGCCCACGGCCCGGACAACGCCAGCACCGTGCAGGCCATCGCCGCCGAGCTGAAACCGCACAAGATCGAAAACACCATGGCCTTCATGTTCGAGACCGGCCGCGTGCTGCGCCCGAGCCGCTACGCTCTCGAATGCCCGCAACTGCAGCGCGACTACGACGCCTGCTGGAGCGGCATGGCCAAGACCTTCCAGAGGAACTGAACCCATGAACCAGGCAGACACCCGCCGCAGCTGGCTCGACTCCGCCAACGGCCACCCCGACTTCCCCCTGCAGAACCTGCCGCTGGGCGTGTTCAGCAGCCCCGGCCGCGAACCGCGTGGCGGCGTGGCCATCGGCGAGCACATCCTCGACCTGAAGGCGGCGCTGGCCGCCGACCTGTTCGAAGCCGAGGCCCGCCACGCCGCCGAAGCCGCCAGCGGCGCCAGCCTCAACGCCTTCTTCGCCCTGGGCGCCGGCCCGCGCCGCGTGCTGCGCGAGCAGTTGCAGGCGTTGCTGGCCGAAGGCAGCCCGCAGCAGGCGCGGATGCAGGAGCTGGGCGCCAGCCTGCTGCCGGCCCAGGCCAACTGCCAGCTGCACCTGCCGGCCCAGGTCGGCGACTACACCGACTTCTACGTCGGCATCCACCACGCCAACAACGTCGGCCGCCTGTTCCGCCCGGACAACCCGCTGCTGCCCAACTACAAGCACGTGCCCATCGGCTACCACGGCCGCGCCTCCACCGTGGTCGCCTCCGGCGCCGCGGTGCGCCGGCCCAACGGCCAGACTCTGGCGCCGGGCGCCGAGGCCCCGGGCTTCGGCCCGAGCAAGCGGCTGGACTACGAACTGGAGCTGGGCATCTGGATCGGCCCGGGCAACGAGATGGGCGAGGCCATCGGCATCGGCCAGGCCGAGCAGCACGTGGCCGGCTACTGCCTGCTCAACGACTGGTCGGCGCGCGACGTGCAGGCCTGGGAATACCAGCCGCTGGGCCCGTTCCTGGCGAAGAACTTCGCCACCAGCGTTTCGCCCTGGGTGGTCACCGCCGAGGCCCTGGCGCCGTTCCGCAAGGCCCAGCCGGCGCGCCCGGAAGGCGACCCGCAGCCGCTGCCCTACCTGCTGGACGAGCACGACCAGGCCCATGGCGCGTTCGACATCCAGTTGGAAGTGCTGCTGCAGACCGCCGCCATGCGCGAGCAGGGCATCGAGCCGCTGCGCCTGGCGCTGAGCAACACGCAGAACATGTACTGGACGGTGGCGCAGATGGTCGCCCACCACAGCGTCGGCGGCTGCAAGCTGCAGGCCGGCGACCTGTTCGGCTCCGGCACCCTCTCCGGGCCCGCGCCGGAAGCCTTCGGCAGCCTGCTGGAGAGCACCTTCGGCGGCAAGCAGCCGCTGCAGCTGCCCGGCGGCGAGCAGCGCACTTTCCTACAGGACGGCGACGAAGTGATCTTCCGCGCCTGGTGCGAACGCGAAGGCTACCCGCGCATCGGCTTCGGCGAGTGCCGCGGAGTCATCCTGCCGGCGCGTTGAAACACCTGTTCGCGGTTATCCGCCGATACACCGGGGCCTCAGCCAACGCTCAGATCAACCCCGGAGCCGCCGGGAACCAAGGCCAAACGGCGGATAACGCCGTAGGCGTTATGCGCCCTACGCCAGGCCCGACCTTGACGTAGGGCGAATAACCGTTCGCGGTTATCCGCCGCCTGACCTTGGCCCCGCATCGCGCGGAGCCAACCTTGGCGTCCCTCTACCCCGCCGGTGACAACGTCCCCAACAACGATACGACGGCCACCGCCGCGAGCCCGCACACCCACTCCAGCACCACGCTGCGCCGCAGCGCCAGCAGGCGCTTCTCACGGAAGGCCAGCGCCACGCGGTTGAGCAGGGCCAGGGCGAGCATCCCCGCCACCAGCAGCAGCTTGATCGTCAGCACCAGCCCGAAGGTGGAAGTGCGCGGGTCCGGCCATTGCCCGACCAGCGCCCAGACGTTCACCAACCCGCTGGCCGCAACCCCGGTCACCAACAGGTAGCCGACGCCGCTGAAGCGCCGCAGCGCCTCGCCATGGGTGGAATCCGGCGCGCGGTACAGCAGCGCCGCCAGCAACAGCAGGCCGCCGAGCCAGGCGCCGGCGCAGAGCAGGTGCAGCGCCTGGTTGAGCATCAGTCCGACACCAGCCCAGCCGTCGAGCATGGCGCCATGGCCCACCGGCGCCAGGCTGGCCAGCACGGCGCCAGACAGCAGCACGCGTAGCGGGTTGTCCACCGACAGCGGCAGGCACAGCGCAACCAGCAGCGCGACGTTCGCCAGCAGGTGCCAGGCCCAGATCTGGCCGAAGAAGGTCTGCCCCAGCACCAGCCGCAGCGTCGGGCCGTCCAGCGCGGCGGACCAGTCGCCGGCCATGCTCGCCGCCACCAGGCCGAGCCAGGCCAGGCCGCTGAACAGCGCCAGCGCGGCGGCGATGCGTTGCCCAGCGAGCACGCGGCCGTCCAGCGCCGCCAGCACGGCGGGCTCCTGGCGGCGCAGCACCGCACGGAACAGCGCCACGCCGAACAGCGTCAGGGTCAGGGAAAGGTGCAGAAAGCGGCAGAAGACCAGGGCGTCATCCATGGCGGATGCGGCTCATGGTTCAGGGCGCGACCTTGAAGGCGTAGCTGCCGTTGCTCTTGTGGGTGTCCACCGAAACGGCGTGCCATTCCACCTTGTACTCGCCGGCGGGCAGCGGCTGGTCGAAGGTCACCACCAGCACCTTGGCGTCGCCCTCGGTGGTGGCGATGCCGGCCACCTTCACGGCCTTGCCGTCGGCGGCGGTGACGGTGACCTTGGTGAACTTCGCCTCGACGCCTTCGGAGAAGGTCAGGCGCAGCTCCTTGGGGGGCGCGGCGGTGCTGTCGGCGGCGGGGGTTTCGCTCTTCAGGTGGGCGTGGGCGAAGACGGCGGGGGCGTTGAGAAGGACAAGCAGGCCAAGGGTGGCGAACAGGGGGGAACGGCGCATGGCGGGACCTCGAATGGATTGCGGCGCCCGGCAGCTTAGCAAAGAGGTTGGGGGTGTAGGGGGTTGGTGCTTGCTGGTGAGTTCGGTGCTGTGGTTTTGCTCCACCCCTCTCCCTAACCCTCTCCCTGAAGGGAGAGGGGACCGTTCGGCATGCTTGGGTACTCCTGAGTCAGCCGGCGAACGCCATTCTCTCCGCCGGCACGGACAAGCCCCCTCTCCCTTCAGGGAGAGGGCTGGGGAGAGGGCGCTCTAGAACCCAACCACCCACTCCCCTGGAAGCACCATTCGCGAGCAAGACAACATCACCCCTGCAACCGACTCACATCCCCCGGATCGATAGACGCCCCAGCCCCCAACGCCTCCCGCTGCTGCGCCAGACGCGCCCCCTCCTGCGCAACCAGCGCAAAAAGCTTCTCCGGATCAGCCTGCCGCAGTTGCAAGGCCAGCTTCTCCATCCCCTCGGCCACCACGATGTCATGCTGCCGCGCAGCCAGGCCGGCGAGGATGGTCTGGGCCGCCACCGCCGGGTCGATGCCGTTGTCGATGTTGGTGTCCGAACGGCCGCGCTGGGTGCCGTTGCCTTCCAGGGAGTTCAGCGCGATGGCGGTGCGCACCGAGCCCGGCAGGATCACGCTGACGCCGATGCCGTAGGCCGCCTCCACTTCCGCGCGCAGCGCCTCGAAGTAGCCGACCACCGCGTGCTTGGCGCCGCAGTAGCCG
Source organism: Pseudomonas citronellolis (assembly GCF_001586155.1). Taxonomy (NCBI): domain Bacteria; kingdom Pseudomonadati; phylum Pseudomonadota; class Gammaproteobacteria; order Pseudomonadales; family Pseudomonadaceae; genus Pseudomonas; species Pseudomonas citronellolis. The sequence goes on along the minus strand of NZ_CP014158.1, from coordinate 1,395,330 downwards.
GTGCGCAGCGGCGCGCCGACCTTGCCGGCCACCGAGCTGACCACCGCCAGTTGCCCGCCGCGCTGTTCCACCAGGCGCGGCAGCAGGGCCTGGGTCAGGGCCACGGGGGCCAGGTAGTCCACTTCCATCAGTTGGCGGTAGACCGCAAGGCCGGTGTCCAGGGCCAGGCTGCGCTGGCTGACGCCGGCGTTGTTCACCAGCAGGTCGATGCGCCCGCGCCAGGCCCAGGCCTGCTCCACCAGGGCCGGCAGGCGCTCGTAGTCGGTGCTTTCGAAGGGCAGCACCAGGGCCCGCTGCGGGGCGCGTCCGGCCAGCGCCTGCAGGGCCTCGACGCGGCGGCCGGAGAGGATCACCTCGGCGCCCTGCTCCAGCAATGCCAGCGCCAGCGCCTCGCCGATGCCGGAAGAGGCGCCGGTTATCCACACTACCTTGGCTGCGAAACTCATCTTGTTGTTCTCCTTGGCCTGCGGGCGCACGCCGCCCGCGTTGCCAGGCAGGCTAGGCCAGCGCGTGGCGCAGGACTGCCGGAAACCCGACAATTGCCATGGCTTGCAGCGGCCGGGCAAGGCGGTCAAAGTGCCTCGACCCACTGCCCGAACCCGCCCCATGACCGACACCGAAGCGCTGCTGCAACAGCTGGACGCCAACCCCTGGTTCGCCCGCCTCGCCCCCGCGGTGCGCCATGCCCTGGCCGCCGAGGGCCGGCGCCTGCGCCTGCGCGCCGGCGAGTTCGTGTTCCGCCAGGGCGACCGCGGCGAGCACTTCCTCACCCTGCTGCAGGGCAAGCTGAAGGCCTCGACCCTGCGCGAGGACGGCAAGGAGGCGATCCTCGCGGTGCTGGAGCCCGGCCACTGGTTCGGCGAGGCCTCGATGCTCGACGGCCTGCCGCGCACCCACGACGTGCTCGCCAGCCGCGACAGCGAGGTGCTGGGCGTGGACCAGGCGACCTTCGACCGGCTGATGCTCGACAACGGCTTCGCCCGCGCCGTCTGCGTGCTCCAGGCGCAGCACACGCGCCTGGTCTACCGCCTGCTGGAAGACGCCATGCTGCGCTCCACCCGCGCCCGCATCGCCAGCCGCCTGGAACAGCTGGCGCGCGGCGACGGCAGCATCGACGGCGAGCAGCGCCAGCTGGTGCGCATCAGCCAGGACGAGCTGGCGATGATGCTCGGCATCAGCCGCCAGACGCTGTCCCTGGAACTGCGCGAGCTGGTGGCCGGCGGCGCGCTGGAGCTGGGCTACCGGCAACTGCGCATCGTCTCGCTGGAGCGGCTGCGGGAGATGGCGGCGCAAACGTAAATGATGGGCTGGGCATAGGGCGTATAACCGTTCGCGGTTATCCGCCGTTTGGCCCAGGTCACAGCCACGCCAAGGTCAGCCTTGGAGCCGCCTGGACCACGGTCAAACGGCGGATAACGCCGTAGGCGTTATGCGCCCTACGTCGTGGTCGGGCTTGGCGCGGTTACGTTTCCAACTCTCGCAGGCGCTGTTCGAGGAAGCGTCGTTCCGGTTCCAGGCGCGTCAGCGCCAGTGCGCGCTGGTAGGCCTCGCGGGCTTCGGCGGGGCGGTCCAGGCGTCGGCAGAAGTCGGCGCGGGCGGCGTGGGCCAGGTGGTAGTCGGCCAGTTCGCCGCGGGCGAGGATGGCGTCCACCGCTGCCAGCCCGGCCTCGGGGCCGTCGTGCATGGCCAGGGCCACGGCGCGGTTGAGTTCCACCACCGGCGAGGGCTGCAGTTGCAGCAGCGCGTCGTACAGCGCCACCATCCGCGGCCAGTCGGTGCTGGCCAGGTCCGCCGCCTCGGCGTGCACCGCGGCCAGGGCCGCCTGCAAGGTGTAGGAACCGAAGCGGCGGCTGGCCAGGGCCAGGCCGACCAGGCGCTGGCCCTCGGCGATCAGCCCGGCGTCCCAGCGCGAGCGGTCCTGATGCTCCAGCAGCACCAGCTCGCCGTGCTCGTCGCTGCGCGCGGCGCGCCGCGACTCCTGCAACAGCATCAGCGCCAGCAGGCCCAGCACTTCCGGCTCCGGCAGCAGCTCCAGCAGTTGCCGGCCCAGGCGGATGGCCTCGGCGGAAAGCTCGGCGCGGGTCAGGGATTCGCCGCTGGAGGCCGCATAGCCCTCGTTGAACACCAGGTACACCACGCGCAACACGCTGGCCAGGCGCTGCGGCAACTCGGCCGGCTCCGGCACCTGGTAGGGAATGCGCGCATCGCGAATCTTCTGCTTGGCGCGGACGATGCGCTGGGCGATGGTCGCGGGCTGCACCAGAAAGGCCCGGGCGATTTCCTCGGTGCGCAGGTCGCAGACTTCGCGCAGGGTCAGCGCCACCTGGGCGTCGGCGGCCAGCGCCGGGTGGCAGCAGGTGAACACCAGGCGCAGGCGGTCGTCCTCCAGCCCCTCGTACTCGGCCTCCTCCTCGCCCTGGGCGTCGATCTCCAGCTGGCGGGCGATCTGCTCCAGCGAGGCGTCGAAGCGCACCCGCCGGCGCAGATGGTCGATGGCCTTGAAGCGCCCGGCGGAGACCAGCCAGGCCCGCGGGTTGTGCGGCAGGCCATCGCGCCCCCACTGCTCCACGGCGGCGGCGAAGGCGTCGTGCAACGCCTCCTCGGCGCGGTCGAAGTCGCCCAGCAGGCGGATCAGCGTGGCCAGCACGCGCCGCGATTCGCGGCGGTAGATTTCATCCACCGTATCGCGCAGCGAAGGCGGCGCGTAGTCATGCATGCGGCCGGCTCATGGCTGGGCGTCGAACAGCAGTTGCCCGGTGTGCATGTCGAAGGGAATGGAGAAATGCTCGTGGACGATCTTCCACTCCCCGTCCACCCGCCGCAGGCCGAAGCTCGCCCGCACCCAGGAGGCCTTCTCCTCGCCCTTCTCGTCCTTGCCGCCGCAGTACGACAGGTAGTGGCCGAAGGCGACGTCGCCGCCCTGCTCCACCGCCAGGTGGTGGCGCTCGAAACGCGTCTGCTGGCAGGCCTGCAGGCAGGCGCGCCAGTGCTGCGCGTAGGCCTCGCGGCCGACGAACTGCAGTTGAGCCACGGCGTCGAAGGCCAGCACGTCGTCGCTGTAGTGGCGGACGATGGCCGCCACGTCGCCGGCCTGTACCGCTTCCAGCCAGCCGTCCAGCAGGCGCTGGATGGCCGGGTCGATGGGACTTCCCATGGCGATTCCTCCTCTTCAGGATGCGCAGCAGCCATGCGGCGGTTGCTCGTCGTCGTAGCGGTCATGGTAGCGCAGCCAGTTCATGCCCTTGCCGTCGAGGTCGGCCATGCCGCCCCAGCCCTCGCCGCGGCCCAGGGGCGTGAGGTCGAGCAGGTGGTAGGTGAACAGCGGCGCCTCCAGCCCGCGGCCGTAGGCGGAGTAGCTGTGGTAGACGCTATCGCCGTCGCGCAGGAACACGCTCATCCCCGGCTGCTCGCCCTGGATGTGGTAGTCCTGGCCCAGGCGCCGCAGCTCGTCCAGGTCGCGGTAGTTGTATTCGATCGGCGCCACCTTCTCGTCGAGGGTGACGTGGAAGTCGTAGTTGAAGTCGCTGCCGAAGGACGAATACCAGGGCAGCCGCCAGCCCATGCGCGCGCGGAACGGCGCGATCTCCGCCAGCGGCGCGCGGGACACCAGGGCCAGGGTGGTGCCGCGGGCGTGCAGGTGCTCCAGGCGGCCGAGGTTGTCGACCAGGAAGGAGCAGCCCTCGCAACCCTCGCCGCGGTCGCGGTGGAACATGAAGTGGTAGACGATCAGCTGCGGCCGGCCCTCGAACAGGTCGAGCAGGCGCAGCGGGCCGCTGGGGCCTTCGAAGCGGTAGTCCTTGTCGATGCGCACCAGCGGCAGCTTGCGCCGCTCGGCGTTGAGGGCGTCGCGGGCGTGGGTGGCCTCGCGCTCCAGCTGCCACAGGCGCTTGCGCGCGGCCAGCCAGTCTTCGCGGGGCACCACGGGCGGCAGGGTGAAGTTGTCGATGCTCATGCTTGGCTCTCCTCTTCGCGCGGCTCGCCGCCGCGGCGGATGGCGGGGCTCAGCCCTGGGCGGCGAAGTGCTGCTCCCAGTCGCGGATCGGCCGCACCTCGATGCAGCCCAGGCGCCCCGGCGGGATCTTCGCGGCGATCTGGATGGCCTCGTTGAGGTCGCGCGCCTCGATCAGGTAGAAGCCGCCGAGCTGCTCGCGGGTCTCGGCGAAGGGCCCGTCGGTGACCGACAGCTGGCCGTCGCGGTGGCGCAGGGTGGTGGCGTTCTCCACCGACTGCAGGGCCTCCACCGCCAGCAGCTGGCCGCGCTCGCGCAGCTGCTGCTCGTAGCCCAGGCACTCTTCCACCACGGCGCGGTAGTCATGGGCGGGCAGCTGCGCGGCGGCTTTCTCGTCCAGGTAGATCAGGCACAGGTATTTCATCCTCGGCTCCTCCGGCGGTGGGACGCAGATACCTATAGTCGCGCCAGGCCGGAGGGGATCGACAGCAGGTCGGTTTTATCCCCCGCCAACGGACGAACGGTCGCTCATTCGTAGGTCATGGTGAAGGTCGCGGTGACCGCCACCTGCCCGCCCGTCACCGTGCTGGCGGTCTTGTAGTACTTGGCCGCCAGCGGGATGCTCACCGCCTGGCCGGCGCCCGTGGTGGTGGTCTGCAGCGCGCGGGTGGCCAGGGGCTGCACCAGGGTGCTGCTGACGTCGCCATAGAACAGTTGGACGCCGACGCCGCCGGCCATGCCGGCGCCGCTGGCGTTGTCGAGGACCTGGTTGCCGCTGCTGGCGCCGTCGATGCGGTACCAGACCTGCACCCCGCTGTCGCAGCGCAGGTTGATGTGGAAGGCGCGGGCCTTGCCGTTGTCGGCCAGCACGCCGGGGCCGGCGGGGAAGTCGCTCTTGAGCACGGTCGGCAGCGGCACGGTGATGCCCTGGCTGTCGGGGTTGATCTCGCAGGCCCGCGAGGTGACCGCGGTGGCGCCGGTGAAGGTCAGCTGCGCCACCTGCAGGTTCTGGTACGACACCGTGGAGGTGCCGCTGACCTGCAGTTGGCCGCCGTTGAGGATCGGCCCGGTCTTCACCAGGCGCACCCACCAGGAGTTCTTCAGCGGGTACTGGGTGGCGCTCACCGGCCAGGCCAGGCTGGCGATGGGCGTCACGTTGTTGTAGTTCGGGTTGCAGTTGGCGTTGTTGCACCAGTAGACCGAGATGCCGATGCCGTCGATGTTGGTCTTGAACACCGAGGGGTAGCCGCTGCTGTTGGTGAAGCCCGGCACCGCCGCGCCGATGCCGCCGGCCAGCACGCCGGAGACGACGCCGGTGCTGTTGCAGCTGATGTTGTTGCCGCTGGCGGAGACCCAGCCGCTGCTCCACAGCTCGGTGTTCGGCGTGGCGTCTACGGGCACGCTGATGGTCGCCGGCAGGCTGATGTTCAGCTGCGAGGTCATGTAGCCGGAGTCGAAGCTGCAGCTCGCCCAGGCCATGGTCGACAGGCCGCCGAGCAACAGCAGCAGGCAGAACAGGAAAATCTTCTTCATGGATACCTCGTCGAACGCGGCCGCCTAGCGGGCCGCCAGTTCACCGCCGGCGGACGGGCGCACGCACACCGCCTCGGCCTGCAGGAAGGGTTTGCCGTCGCCGGCCGCGGCCGGCACCTGGTAGCGCGCCCGGCATTGCCGCTGCGGGCCATCGCCCCAGCGCACCTGCAGCTCGCCGCTGGTGTCGCGCAGGCGCAGGAACACCCGGCTGCCCTGGCCCACCAGGGTCAGGCTATTGCCCTGGGCGTCGAGCACCTCGGCGCCTACCGGCAGGCTGTTGCCCTGCTCGTCCAGCAGGCGCAGCAGCAGCGGCTGGCCGCTGACGGTGGGGTACTTGAGCATCACCACCGCGCCGTAGCGCGGCGCCACGTTCTGCGCGGTGGTCTGCAGCTCGACGTCGTCGGGCAGGCCCTTGGGGTCGAGCGCCACCTGGTTCTCGCGGTAGGGCATCAGGCTGGAGACCACCCCGTAGCCGTTGCCGCCGACCGCGCCGCCGCTGCTGTTGACCAGCGCCGCGCCGGCCGCGCCCCTGGCCTCGATCACCGCGCGGGTCTCGCCCTGGGCCTGGCTGAAGTTGATCCCGCCCGGGTGCGCCACCACGCTGCCGGACAGGCCCAGGCCGTACTGGTGGTAGCCCTCGCCTTCGCTGTAGCTGGCCGACAGGTTGGTCTGCGGCGCGCGGTACTGCACGTTGGCGCCGCCGGTGTTGCTGCTCTGCCCGTCGATGCGGCTGCGCGAGCCGTACACGCCGTAGCTGAACTGGTTGTAGTCGCCCAGCGAGCCGGCCACGCTCAGTTGGCTGTTGATATCGCCGTTGCTGTTGCGCGTGGTGGTGCTGTTCAGGTACGGCGCGTGGCTGGAGCGCCCCAGCGGCAGCGACAGGTTGAGCATGTACTGGGTGTCGGTCTCGCCGGACAGCGCGCGGGTGCGGTTGGCCGACAGGCTCAGGCTGCCCCAGCTGAAGCTGTTGGAGTAGCCGGCCTGGTAACTCATGTCGCTGCCCTTGCCGGTGTTCCAGTAGTTCTGCGCCGAACCGCTCAGGTACAGGCTGCCCAGGCGTTCGCCCAGGGGCTGGCTGAGGTTGACCTGAAAGCGGTTGCGCTGGCGCCAGGCGACGTAGTTGGCGTCTTCCGGCGAGCGCGCGTAGGCGAAGTCGGCGAAGTTCAGGTAGCCGTCGCTGGAGAAGCGGTAGGCCGCCACCGCGAAGTTGGTGCGGGTGGACTCCAGCAGCTTGCTGTAGCTCAGGCGGAAGCTCTGGCCGCTGGCGCTGCCGCCCTGGTCGCCGGCCTTCAGGCCGCTGGCGTGGGACTGGGTGACGTCGAAGGCGAAGGCGCCCACCGGCGTGCTCAGGGCCAGGCCGCCCTGCAGCGCCAGGTAGTTCTCCGCGACTATGCTGCCGGTGTAGCCGGTCCACAGGTTGGAGATGCCGCGCTGGTAGGTGCCCTGGACGAAGTTCGGGGTGTCGTCCAGGCGGTCGTCGCGGTACTTGCCGGCGGTGACGCTGTAGCGCGACACGCCCGGGCGCAGCAGCTGCGCGACGCTGGCGAAGGGCACGGTGAACTGGCGCACGCGGCCGTCGGCCTCGGTCACCGTCACTTCCAGGTCGCCGGCGTAGCCGGAGTTGTACAGGTCGTCGATGACGAAGGGCCCGGGCGCCACGCTGGTTTCGTAGAGGACGTTGCCGCCCTGGCGCACCGTGACCTTGGCGTTGGTCTCGGCGGTGCCGCGGATGGCCGGGGCGAAGCCGCGCTGCGAGTCGGGCAGCATGCGGTCGTCCGAGGCCAGCTGGACGCCGCTGTAGGGCACGCTGTCGAACAGGTCGGCGGGGGTGAAGTATTCGCCCAGGGTCAGCTGCGATTTCAACGCGGTGACGTCGCGCTGGGCGTAGCTGCTGATCGCGTCGTAGTGCCGCGTGCTCTTCTGCCGGTCGCCCTGGCTCTGGCTGTAGCTGCCGTTGTGGCGCAGGCGCCAGTCGCCCAGGTTGAGCCCGGCGTTGAGGCCGGCGTAGTACTGGTCCTGGGTGCCGCCGGCCTCGGTGCGGTAGGCGTTGGCGTTGTAGTCGACGAAGGCCGCGGTGACGCCGCGGTCCCAGTCGCGCGGGTCGACGTAGCCGCGCGACACCCGGCCCAGGTAGGCCTGGGGAATGCTCAGGTCCAGGCGCAGGTCGCCCTGGACGAAGTCCGCGCGGGCGCCGGGCACCAGGCGCACCACGTCCACGCAGTCGGCGTCCTCCAGGGCACGCGCGGTGGCCTTGGCGTCCGGCAGCCGGGCGCTGTCCAGGCCCAGGGCCGGCAACTGGCTGCGCTTGAAGCAGTAGCTGGGCGGGGCGTCGCCCTCGCCGCCGCGCACCCGCAGTTCCTGGCGGCCGGTCCAGGTCTGGTTGACGTAGACGTCCACCCGGTAGCTGCCCGGGGTGACCGGATTGCCGTGCTCGTAGCGCGTGACGTCCAGCGGGCGGCCGTCGGGGCCGCGCAGGAAGGCCGGGTTGAAGGCGGCATAGAGCGCGTCCTCGGCGGCCCGCGGCGCGTCCGCCGGGAAGGCGGCCCAGGCCGCGGCGATGGCCAGGGCCAGCGGCCCCGGGCACGGCCAGGCGCGCCGGCGCGCGGCCGGAATACGGCGGGAATGACGAGACATCGATGTACCTTGTCGGATCGGCCCTCGCGCGCCAGGCGCGGCCGGGGTCAATGCAGGCTGGCGGTTCGTTCCGGGGCGGCGCCGTAGTCGCTCATCCAGCGGTAGCGCACCTGCCCGGCGCCCGTACCGCCGGCGAAGCCGTCGAGGGCGAAGGTCTGGCTGGCGAAGGGCGCGATCATCCCGCCCGCCGCCTTGTAGTCGCGGCCGCCCTGGACTAGGGTCAGGCCGCTGTAGGACAGGTGGTAGGGGCTGGAATTGTCGCCGCGCAGGGCATAGCCCGCGCCCTGGCGCACCAGCTGCCAGCGCACCTGGCCCACCGCGCTGCCCACGTCGCCGGGCAGCCCGGCCGGCCGGTAGAACAGCTTCAGCCGCGAGCGCACGGCGATCTGCATGTAGTTGGCCTCGGCGCCCTGGGGCATGGGCGGCACTTCCAGGGCGTTGAACCAGAACAGCGACTCGCGGTCCTGCGGCAGCTTCTCGCCGGTGAACATCAGGCGCACGCTCTGGCCCTTCTGCGGGTCCAGGCGGAAGATCGGCGGCGTGATGAGGAAGGGCGCGTTGGCAGTCTGCGGCGTGGAGCGTTCGTCGCCGCGGTCGGCCCAGACCTGCATCAGCACCGGCTGTTTGCCCTGGTTGGTCAGGCGCAGGGTGACCTCGCGTTCCTTCGCCGGGTAGATCACCCGCGTGCCGTCGATGACCACCCCGGCGCGGGCCAGGGGCGCGCCGAAGGCGAGCAGCAGGAGGCCGGCCAGCAGCCAGGCCGGCCGCAGCGAGGGGAAGACTTGTTTCATGGGTACCTCGATGCCCGGGGCGGAGCCTCGGGCAGGTCGATCACGGGTGGATCACTGGTAGATCAGCTGGAAGTTCGCCTGGGTCGCGACGTCACCCGCGCCAGCCCCGCCGGCCGCGGAGAAGTAGCGGGCGTAGTAGTTCAGGTTGATGTCGCCGCCGGACACGTCGGTGGACTCGCCGCGGGCCACCTGGGCGCTGTAGCTGTCGTTGTGGATGTTGATCGGCTGCTGGTTCTTGTCCAGCAGCTGCACCGCCACGGCGCTGGCGCCGCCGGTGTTGACCAGGTTGCCGTTCATGTCGACGTTGGCATCCGGGACGAAGGCGACGGACACGACGTCGGCGCCAGCGCCGGAGCTGCCGGTGCAGCCGGAGACCTTGACCGAGAACGGGGTGATGCCGGTGTTGCTGCCCGGGTTCTGCAGCAGCGACTTGTCGACGTTGGGCAGGGTCACCTGGACATTGCCCGAACCGGCGTCCACCGAGCAGGTGGTGTCCACCACCTTGCCGGTGATCTGGATCTGCCCGGTCTGGGCCGCCTGGGCGTTTAGCGACAGGCCGGCGCCGGCCACGATCAGGGCGGCGAGCAGGTTCTTGTGCATGATCGAACTCCAATTGAATGCGGTTGCGCTGGCTGCCTGCCGAGCGGCAATGGCCCGCCCGAGGAACCCGAGCCACTCGAAGGTTCCTCGCCACCGCCTTCCAGCGCAGTGGCGATGGAGGGCCGGCAGCCTCGACGCCGCATACTTTAGGGAGTGCTCGAGAATGCTTTAATCAGACGAATCTCAAAGAAATTTCCAACTATTCCTATGTATGTAATGAGAAGATTCCTACATGCTCTTACTGGAAGAGTTCGGCCTTGATGCAGAAGGTCAGCAGCGCCTGGTCGCTGTCCACCTCCAGCTTGCGCATGGCGGCGATCTTCTGCGCGCTGACGGTCTTCACGCTGCGGTTGAGCACCCGGGCGATGTCGCGCACGCTCAGGCCCGAGACGAAGTGGCGCAGCACTTCGTACTCCTTGGTCGAGAGGCTGGCGATGCGCCCCTCGATGTCGTCGCCGCCGGGCAGCACGCTGTTCGGGTCCTGCATGCAGGCGCCACGGTAGATGCGCCCGCCGGCGATGGCGTCGAGCGCCGCGAGGATTTCCTCCGGGTCGCTGCTCTTGGGCACCACCCCGGCCACGCCCAGGTCGTAGAGGCTGGAGAAGATCAGGTTGTTGCTGAGCATGGTGTAGATCAGCACGCGGGTGCCCGGGAACTGCCGCAGCAGGTAGCCGACCAGCTTGAGGCCGTCGCCGTACTGCTCGTCGCCGGGCATGTTGTAGTCGGCGATGACGATGTCCGGCGCCAGCTCGCCGTACAGGCGCACCAGTTCGCTGGAGTTGGCGGCCATGCCGACGATGGAGAAGCGCGGGTCCCCCTGCACCACTTCGCGCACGCCCATCCGTACGATCGAATGATCATCGGCCACCACGATTCTGAGTTTTTCCATAACGGTCTCTTGGTCATGCCTGTTGCCCGCCGCAGCGACGGGCCGTCCTTCTCAGCTTAGCCCTCAGAGGCTGCGCAGAGCCTCGTCGATCCGCGCCAGCAGGCGCTCCACCCGCGGATCGTCGCAGTCCACGCGGCCTTCCCCGAGGCCCTCCTCCAGCAGCCGGCAGCTGCGCACCAGGGCCTGCCCGCGCACCACCGCCAGGGCCCCGGCCATGCGGTGCAGGGCCTGGCACAGCGCTGCCGCGTCGCCCGCCTGGCGGGCCTGGGCGGCGCTTTCCAGGTCCTGGCGCATGGTGTCGACGAACAGCCGCAGCATGTGCGCCGGCACCTGCAGCCCCGCCGCGGCCTGCGGCGCCTGCGCAGTGCCAGCCACCGCGCCGGGCGCCACGCCGGGCGCCGCCAGCGCGCGCAGGGTGTCGTGCAGCACCTGTAGGCTCAGCGGCTTGACCAGCCAGGCGTTCATCCCCACCGCCCGGCAGCGCTCGCCCTCCTCGCGCATGGCGTTGGCGGTCACGCCGATGATCGGCAGCGCCAGGCCGCGCTCGCGCAATTCGCGGGTCAGTTGGTAGCCGTTGCAGTGCGGCATGTTGACGTCGGTGAGCAGCACGTCGAAGGTCTCGCCCTCGAACTGCCGCAACGCCTCGCGGCCGTCGCCGGCCAGGCGCACCTGGCAGCCCAGCTCCTCCAACTGCTCGCGCAGCAGCACCTGGTTGACCGGGTTGTCCTCGGCCACCAGCACCCGCAGGCCGAGCTTGCCGAAGCGCGGCGGCTCGGCAACCGCCGGCAGCTGCTCCTCGCCGTTCTGCGCCAGCGCCAGGGCCCGGGCGATGCCGCGCAGGCTGAGCGGGCTGACGCACCAGGCGCCGCGCTCGAACTGCGGCTGGCCGGCGGCCTCGGCCAGGACGCGCACCCGCGGCCCCGACCAGTCGCAGCGCTCCAGGGCATCGGGAAACAGCTCCAGCAGCACCGTCGTCGCCTCGCTGCCGGGCGGCGGCTCGCCGGGCAGCACCAGGCAGCCCCAGCGCTGCAGCCAGGCCTCCAGGCAGCCGGCCAGCTCGCGCACGGCGCCGCGCAGGTACACCGGCCCGGATTGCAGCTGCACCTCGGCCAGGGCGCTGCCGCCCTCGCCGCTTTCGGGCAGGTCGAGGAACAGCGAGAAGCTGCTGCCCAGGCCCGGCTCGCTGACCAGGCGCAGCTCGCCGCCCATCAGTTGCGTGAGCCGCGAGCAGATGGCCAGGCCCAGGCCGGTGCCGCCCAGGCTACCGTGGCCCTCGGTGACCTGGAAGAAGGGTTCGAACAGGCGCGGCTGCAGGTGCTCGGGAATGCCGATGCCGGTGTCGGTGACCTGCCATTGCAGGCGCACCCGCGGCCCATCGTGGCCGAGCACCTTCAGGCGCAGCACCACGCGGCCGACGTCGGTGAACTTCAGCGCGTTGCTCAGCAGGTTGTTCAGCACCTGGCGCAGGCGCGCCGCGTCGCCGTGCAGGCGCGCCGGCACCTCGGCGTCGATGCAGGCGTACCACTGCAGGTGCTTGGCCGCGGCGCCGACGGCGAAGCCGCGCATCACTTCCTCGGCCAGGTCCAGGGGGCTGAAGTCCTCCTCGGTGAGGAGCATCTGCCCGGCCTCGATCTTGGACACGTCGAGGATGTCGCTGATCAGTTGCAGCAAGGTCGTCGAGGAGCCCTGGATGGCCTGCAGGTAACCGCGCTGCTGCACGTCCAGGCTGGTGAGGGCGAGCAGTTCCAGGGTGCCCAGCACGCCGTACAGCGGCGTGCGGATCTCATGGCTCATGTTGGCCAGGAACAGCGTCTTGGCGGCGTTGGCCGAGTCCGCCGCGCGCTTGGCCTCGGCCAGCGCGCCCTGGGCCTGGTGGTAGGCGGTGATGTCGCGGAACACGCAGAGCAGCGCTTCCTCGCCGTGGTAGCGGGTGGCGGCGAAGGCCGCCTGCAGGTACAGGCCGTCGTTGCGGATGCACAGCTCGCCGTGCTGCCAGCCGCCGTCGAACAGCCGCCAGTCGCGGGCCAGGGCGAGGATGTCGGCCTCGCTGCCCAGCCACTGCGCGGCCAATTGGTTGTGGATGATCAGCTGCTGGCCGTGGCGGCCCAGCACGCACAGGGCCACCGGCGCGGTGTCGATCACCGTGCGGCTGAAGGCGTCGCTCTCCACCACCCGCAGGTGCGCCGCGCTGGCCGGCCCCACCACCCGCCGCGCGTACCAGCGCACGCTGTACAGGCCGATGCCCACGCCCGTCAGCACCAGCGCCGGCAGGCTCAGCAACAGCCACTCCAGGTTGCGGAAGAACAGCGTGTAGTCCACCCCGTAGACGGCCACCCAGCCGCCGTGGGGCTGGCTGCGCAGCTTGAACAGCATGCCGCGGCTGCCCAGGCTCAGGCCGTCGTCCAGCTCCGCCGGGCGCGGCGGGCCCATCAGCTGGCGGCCGTCCGGCGCCAGCAGGGTCAGCTGGCCGAACAGCGGGCGCAGGAGGGTCTGCTCGTAGTCGTTGATGCGGTCCAGGTCGAGCAGGCTGGCGGCGATCACCTGGCGCTCGCGCTCGCCTTCCCACCACAGGCTGTCCGGCAGGTCGACGGTGACGTAGCCGAGCAGCGCGCGGCTGTCGCCGTGGTAGGTGTCGGCGCGGCCCCAGTGCACCTGGTAGTCGTGCGCGGGGGGCGGGCGCTCGCGCACGCCGGCGGCGACCCGCGCGGCCACTTCGAGGAAGGTGTCGCGGGCCAGCCCGCCGCGCCCCGGGGAGCTGGCCAGGGCCGGCACCGCGATGCTGGTGGTGCCGTCCAGGTCGAACAGCAGCGCCTGCGGCGCCGGGTAGCTGGAAGTGCTCCAGACGCTGGAGTAGAAGTTCGCCAGCATCACCCCGAGGGAGAACGGCCCGGTGGAGACGCCGTCCGCCGGCGCGTGGTCGCGGGCGGCCAGGGTGAAGGGCATGGCGAAGGAGAACTCGCGGCCCTCGTAGACCTCCATCGGCCCCTCGCGCCATTGCAGCGAGAGCTGCAGCGGCACCACGTCCTGGTCGCGCTTGCGCGTGGCCTCGTCGCTCTGCTGGGCTATGCGCAGCAGGAACGCCTCGTGCTCGCGGATGTCGCCCATCAGCCGGGAGAAGTGGAAGTCGATCTTGTCGTACTCCTCCTGCAGCACGCGCTTGATCGCCCAGAAGCTCACGCCCACCAGCCCGAGGCTGAGCGCCAGCAGCCCGAACAGCCAGAAGTTCAGGCGCTGCGAGCTGCGGGCCAGCTTGCCGATCGAGCCTTCGTTGTGTTCCAAGGTGCAATGGGCTCCGCGCATGAAACATGCAGAACATGATTCGCTGACTGTAGATGGCCCCGGGCGAGCCCGCGAGGCTGCGCCGCCGGCGCGGCGCCGGACGAGGCTCAGGGAGCCCCCGCCGGCCCGTCTTCGTGCAGCAGGCGGTCGAAGGCCTCGGCGCACACCGCCTCGGAGATCAGGAAGCCCTGTACCCGGTCGCAGGCCAGGCGCCGCAGCAGGCTCAGCTCGGCGGTGCTCTCCACGCCTTCGGCGACCACTTCCAGGCCCAGCCGGTGGCCCAGGGCCACGGTGCTCTCCAGGGCCGCGGCAAGGGATTCGTCCTCGACGCTGCCGTGCACCAGGGCGCGGTCGATCTTCAGTTCGGTGAAGGGCGTCGACACCAGGTTGTACAGCGAGCTGTAGCCCTGGCCGAAGTCGTCCTGGGCCAGGCCGAAGCCCTTCATGCGCAGGCGGCAGGCCCCGGCATGGTAGTTGCCGGGCCGGCGCGTGGTGCTGCTTTCGGTCAACTCGAAGCACAGCGAGGCCGGCTCGCCGCCCTGCAACACGACGAAGTCGGCCAGGCGGTCGGGCAGGCCGGGGTCGTCCAGCAGGTGCGTAGGCAGGTTCACCGACACCGGTATGCGGTAGCCCTGCTGGCGCCAGCCGGCCTGGGCGCGCAGCGACTGCTCGATCATGGTCCACAGCAGCACCTGCTCCAGGCCGTGGCGGGCCAGGTCGTCGATGAAGGCGCCGGGCAGCAGCAGGCCGTGCTCCGGGTGCAGCCAGCGCACCAGGGCCTCGGCGGCGACGATGCGCCCGTCGCGCAGCGACTTCTTCGGCTGGAACCAGGCCTGCAGCTCGCCCCGCGCCAGGGCCAGCAGCAGTTGCGAGCGGCTGAAGCAGGTCGCCTGCCGGCCCGGTTCGCGCGCGGCGCCCTGGCGCTGGCCGAGGCGCTCCAGCAGCCGCGCGATGGCCGCCGGCGGCGCCGGCTTGGCGATCAGGTCGAGCACCGTCAGGCCCAGCGCCCGGGCCGCCTGGCAGGCGCCGCCGAGCACCCGCTGCGGCGCCGAGCTCATCAGCGCCAGCTGCGGGCGCCACTCCAGGGTGGACAGGTGCTGGATCAGTTGCACGCCGTCCATCCCCGGCATCAGCAGGTCGCTGAGCACCAGGTCGAAGCGCTGGCGCTCCAGGCGCTCGATGGCCTCGGCGCCGTCGGCGGCCGCCTCGAGGTAGCACACGCCCTGGGTGCGCAGTTGCTCCAGCAGGTACTCGCGCTGGAAGGCCTGGTCTTCGACGACCAGCACCCGGTAAGGCAGGGGGTTCATGAAATCTCCTTCGCTGCCGCCAGGCAGCGGTACAACGTCTCCAGGTCCACCGGCTTGAGCAGGCAGTCATCCATGCCGGCGGCGAGGCAGCGCTCGCGCTCCTCGCGCATGGCATTGGCGGTGGCCCCGATGATCGGCTGCTGCCAGCCGCGCTGGCGCAGTTCGCTGGCCAGTTGGTAGCCGTCCATGCGTGGCATGTTGAGGTCGGTGAGGACCACGTCGATGTCTTCGGCGCGCCCGCGCTGCAGGGCTTCCTGGCCGTTGCCGGCCAGTTCCACGCGGCAGCCCAGGGCGTTCAGCTGGTCACGCAGGATCAGCTGGTTGATCTGGTTGTCCTCCACCACCAGCACGCGCAGCCCCTGCAGGTCGCGCGCGGCACCCGCCGGGCGTTCGCGCTGGGCGCCGCCGCTGAGGCAGCCCTGGGCCAGCCCGATGGCCCGGCCCAGGGCGCCCAGGCTGTGCAGGCCGACCAGCCAGTCGCAGCCCAGGCGCGCCGGCTGCAGGTGCCCCTCGGCGCTGAGCACCACGCGGCAGCCCGGCCAGCCCTCCAGCGGCGGCGCCGCCGGGCCGTGCAGGCGGACCTCCACCAGCACCGACTGGTCGTCGGCCTCGGCCAGCAGTTGCGGCGTGGCCATCCGCGCCCGCGCGCCCCAGCGGGCGATCCAGCCGCACAGCGCCTCGCCCAGCTCGCGCATGGGCGAGAGCACCAGCACCGGGCCGTCCTCCAGAATCGGTTGCGGCGCCGCGGCCTCGACCGGCTCCAGCGGCAGGCTCAGGGTGAAGCTGCTGCCCAGGCCGAGGTCGCTGACCACCCGCAGGCGGCCGTGCATCAGGCGGGTGAGGCGCTTGCAGATCGACAGGCCCAGGCCGGTGCCGCCCACCTGGCGGGCGCTGCCGCCAACCTGGTAGAAGGGCTCGAACAGCCGCACCTGCTCCTCGGCGGCGATGCCGCAGCCGCTGTCGATCACCTGCCAGTCCAGGATCGCCTTGCCGCCCTCCTCGCCGCGCTGGCGCACGCGCACCAGCACGCGGCCGCTGTCGGTGAACTTCAGCGCGTTGCTCAGCAGGTTGCCCAGGATCTGGCGGATGCGCGTGGCGTCGCCGGACAGGCGCAGGGGCAGCTGCGCGTCGATGCAGCTGAACAGTTGCAGGCCCTTGGCCCGCGCCGCGCCGGCGAAGGACTGGACCACTTCCTCGGTCAGCTCCAGGGGCGAGAATTCCTCCGGCTCCAGCACCAGTTGCCCGGCCTCGATCTTGGACACGTCGAGCACGTCGCTGATCAGTTGCAGCAGGGTCGAGGAGGAACGCTGGATGGCCTGCAGGTAGCCGGTCTGCTGCAGGTCCAGGCGGGTGCGGCCGAGCAGTTCCAGGGTGCCCAGCACGCCGTACAGCGGCGTGCGGATCTCGTGGCTCATGGTGGCCAGGAACAGCGTCTTGGCCTGGTTGGCGGCGTCGGCCAGCTGCTTGGCGCGGGACAGCTCGGCCTCGGCCTGCTTGCGCGCGCTGATGTCGCTGAAGGCGCAGAACAACACGTCCTCGCCGTTGTAGCGCGTCGGCGTGTAGCTCAGGTACAGGTGGCGCCCGCCGCCCACCGCCAGTTCCTCGCAGGCCGCGCCGCCGTCACTGGCGAAGGCCTGGGCGATCCAGCGCGCGCCATCGCGGGGGATCACCTGGCCGTCGTCCAGCCATTGCTCGGCCTGGGGGTTCTCCAGCACCACCGCGGCATCGGCGCGGCGCAGCACGCACAGCGCCACGGGGGCGGCGCGGATGACCGCGCGGGAGAAGGCTTCGCTTTCCTTGAGCGCCTCCAGGCGCTGCTGCGCCGGGCGGATCAGGCGCTGGTCGATGCGCTGCCCCAGGCGCTGCAGCAGCAGGCCGGCGGCCAGCGCCAGGCCGCTGGCCAGCAGGATCGGCAACCAGAGGGCAACCAGCAGCTGGCCGACGCCCTGGTGGTAGACCAGCGCCCAGTTCGAGGCGCCCAGGTGCTTGAGCAGGGCCACCTGCTGGGGAATCGGCCCCAGGCCGACGAAGTCGAAGCAGTCGCCATTCCACAGGTTGCGGAACACTTCGCCGTCGGGGCTTTCGGCGGGACTGGAGAACACCACCCGGTGCCGGCGGTCCAGCAGCAGGTAGTCGCCGGCCTCGGGCCGCTGCAGCGCCGCGTCGAGGTCGTCGCCGCGGATTTCCAGACCCAGCCAGCCGTCATCCAGGCGCTTGAACAGAAACAGCCGCCCCAGCGGGTCGCCGGGGTCGGCCAGCCAGCGCGTGCCCGGCCCCGCCCCGGAGCTGCCCGCCAGGGCGGCGAGCACGCCGGCCGGCAGCGCGGCGTCGGGGTGGCCCGCCTCGTTGAGCCGGCTGACCTGCGGCGTAGCGCCGGACGCCACGTGGATCAGCCCCAGGCGCTTGTCGCGCAGCTCAGCCAGGTCGCCGGGGAACAGCAGCAGCGCCCGCACGGCGCCGGGCAGCGGCAGCAGCAACGGCGCCGGCCCTTCGCCGGGCCAGGCGGGTAGCCGCGTGGCCGCGGTGACGGGCGTGGCCAGCGGCACATGGCCGCGGCCGAGGTAGTCGAGCAGCGACTCGCGCTGGCTGAAGTACAGCTGCGCCTCGTACATGGCCGCGTTCATGTCGCGGCGGCGGATCGACACCTCATGGTTGAACGCCATGCTCAGGGCGAACGCCAGGCTGCACAGCAGGCACAGCAGCAGCGCGCCGCTGAGCAGGCGCAGCAGTTTGCGGGCGGCGCTGGGAGTGGAAAAGGAGGCGTCCAGCGGACGAAGGAATTGTCCTAACTTCATTCCGCCAGCTTGTAGGCAATGACCTCAATCTGACATCAGACAATTCTAATTGTGATGCCTATCGCAATTTTGCCCCTCAAGCTTCCAGCAACCCGCTGGCCCGCTGCACCCGCCGCTCGATGGCCGCCTCCAGCACCCACTGGCCACGTCCGGCGCAGGCCAGGCTGAACCAGCTGCGCGCGCGGGTGATGCCGGTGTAGACCAGCTCGCGGGTGAGGATGGGGTTGAGCGCGTCGGGCAGCACCAGGGCGGCGTGGGTGAACTCCGAGCCCTGGGACTTGTGCACGGTCATGGCGAACACCGTTTCCACCGCCTGCAGGCGGCTGGGCAGCACCCACTTGATGCCGCCGCGGCCGTCGGCGAAGGCCACCCGCAGCGGCCACCTGCGCTCGCCGCCCTCCTCCCGCGGCAGCGCCAGGGTGATGCCGATGTCGCCGTTCATCAGGCCCAGGCCGTAGTCGTTGCGCGTGACCAGCAGCGGGCGGCCGAGGTACCAGGCGCCGCCGTGGGGCTGGATCAGCCCCTCGTCCTGCAGCAGGTCGGCGATGCGCAGGTTCAGCCCGTCCACGCCCCAGGGGCCGCGGCGCAGGGCGCAGAGCACCTGGAACTGGCCGTGAGCGGCGAGCACGCGCCCGGCCCAGGCGTCGAACTCGGCCTGGGCGGCGTCCGGCGCCGGGCGGGTGTCGCGCAGCACCTGCAGGTAGTGGCGGTAGCCCTGGGGCGGGGCCACATCCGGGCGGGCGGCGGCGTCGAGGAAGTAGCGGCCGCCGCCTTCCACCACCAGTTCGCGCAGGCCGCGGTCGTCGCGGGCGTCCAGGGCCAGGCGCGCCAGGTCGGCGTAGCCCTGTTCCCAGACCGCGCGCATGGCCGCCACGTCGCCGGCGTTGACCGCCTCGGCGAGCTGGCCGATGCCGCTGGCGGAACTGAAGCGGTGGCTGTGGCGAAGCATGGCCACGGCCTGGTCGAGGGGCTGGCCGTGGGCGTCGAGCAGGTCGTCGTCGACCTGCTCGCCGCTGACCGCCTCCAGCCAGTCGCGGGTCGCCGCACGGTAGTGGCCCTCGCGGGCGCGGCTGCACAGTTCGCCGAGCACCGCGCCGGCCTCCACCGAGGCCAGCTGGTCCTTGTCGCCGAGCAGGATCAGCCGCGCCTTGTCCGGCAGCGCGCCGAGCAGCGCGGCCATCATTTCCAGGTCGACCATGGAGGCCTCGTCCACCACCAGCAGGTCCAGCGCCAGCGGGTTGCCGGGGTGGTGGCGGAACTGGCGGCTGTCCGGGCGGCTGCCGAGCAGGCGGTGCAGGGTGGTGACTTCCTTGGGCACCTGCTGGCGTATCTGCTCGCCGTTGGCGAAGGCGCCGAGGTCCAGGCGGTCCACGGCGTTGGCGATGGATTCGTTGAGCCGCGCCGCCGCCTTGCCGGTGGGCGCCGCCAGGCGGATACGCAGCGGCCGTCCGCCCTCGCCGCCCAGGGCCAGGCTCTGCAGCAACGCCAGCAGGCGCACCACGGTGGTGGTCTTGCCGGTGCCGGGGCCGCCGGTGACGATGCCGAAGGCGTTGCCGGCGGCCAGGGCGCAGGCCAGTTTCTGCCAGTCCGCCGGGGCATTCGCCTGTTTCGGGAAGAGCGCGTCCAGGGCCTGGCGCAGGGCATCCGCCGGCAGCGCCGCGCGCAGGGCCTCGCCACGGGCCAGGCGCTGGTCGATGCCGGCGCGCACCTCGCGTTCGTACTGCCAGTAGCGGCGCAGGTACAGGCGCGGTCCGGCCAGCACCAGCGGCGTGGCGCCGGGGCCCTCGCCCACCAGGCGCGGGTCGGCCAGGGCGGCTTGCCAGGCGGCCAGGTCGAGGCCGTCGAGCAGTTCGCCGGGCAGCGTCAGCGGCGTGCCTTCCAGTTCGCCGTCCGGCGGCAGCGACAGGGCGAAGCGGCTGTCGGCGAGGGTCGCGGCCAGGTCCAGGCACACGTGGCCGCGGCCCAGCTGGTGGCTGGCCAGGGCGGCGGCGAGGATCAGCAGCGGCTCGGCGTCGGGCGCCTGTTCCACCAGGAAGGCCGCGAAGGCTCGGTCCAGCTCGCGCAGCCAGCCGCGTCCGGCCCATTGGCCGAGCAGTTCCAGCAGTTGCTCGCGGGTCATGCCGGCACCTCCTCGGCGTGCTGGCTGAACAGCGCTTCCAGCGCCTCCATCAGCGCCTTCGGCGGGCATTCGTGGAACACGCCGTGCTCGCCGCCGCGCAGGAACAGGTAGAGCGCGCCGCCCACGTGGCGGTCATAGTCGTAGTCCGCCAGGCGCGCCTTGAGCAGGCGGTGCAGGGCGAACAGGTAGAGCGCGTACTGCAGGTCGTAGCGGTGCTCCAGCACCGCCGCGCGCAGGGCCGGCGCGGTGTAGGCGGCGGCGTCGGGGCCGAGCCAGTTGGATTTGTAGTCGGCCACGTAGTAGCGCCCCTCGTGTTCGAAGACCAGGTCGATGAAGCCCTTGAGCATGCCGCCCAGCTGCGTCGGCTGCAGCGCCGGGCGCGCCTCGCCGGGCAGCACGTGGGCGCGCACTGCGGCGTCGAGGCGGGTGCTGTCGGTGGGTTTCACGGCGAACCAGAACTCCATTTCCTTCTGGTAGCTGGCCAGCGCCGCCAGTTGCACCGGCGCCGCGCCGGGCACCGCCAGTTCGGCCTGGAGGAAGGCCGGCAGCCACTGCGCCAGGGGCTCGATCCAGGCTTCCCAGCCGCGCAGCTGGCAGCGCCGGGCGATCAGGTCGCGCAGCGCCTCGGGTTGCTCCGCCACGGCGGCGAAGCCCTCGTCGGCGGCCCATTCCAGCAGGCCGTGGAGGAAGCTGCCGGGGTTGGGCCCGCGCGGGAAGGCGTGCAGGCTGCCGGCGGCCGGCGCGGCCTGGGCCAGTTCGGCCGCGGCGCTGTCGGCGTCGCCTTCGCGCAGGGTGGCTTCCTCGGCGCTGATGGGTTCGCTGGCCGGTGCCGGGGCGTCGCCTTCGGCGTCCAGGGTGGCCAGCGCGGAATAGCTGGCGATCCACCATTTCTCCGCCACCCGCCGCTGCGGCTCGCGGGCCTGGCCGAGCAGGCCGGCGCGGGCCTCGTCGTAGGCCGTGGCGTCCACCGCCGGCACGGGCTCGATGCGGATGCCGGGGCAGCCGCCGCCCAGGGCCTGCAGGCAGCCGGCGAAGCCGTCCAGGGCGATGGCCGCGCCACCGCCGAGCAGGTAGCCGAAGGCGCCCTTGTGCAGCTCGGGGTTCTTCGCGTTGCCCGCCACCAGCGGCGCCACGCCCAGCCACAGGGCGTGGCGGGCGCGGGTCAGGGCCACGTAGAGCAGGCGCATGTCCTCGCCTAGGCGTTCGTCGTTGGCCAGGCGGTAGGCCGCCTCGGCCAGGTCCTTGCCGCGCGCCAGTTCGATCACCTTGCCGTCCTCGCCCTGGAAGCTGGGCGGCGTCTGGCTCTTGCCGTCCAGCTCCTTCCAGCTGCAGATGAACGGCAGCAGCACCAACGGGTATTCCAGGCCCTTGGACTTGTGGATGGTCACCACCTTGATCAGGTCGGCGTCGCTTTCCAGACGGAGGATTTCCTCGCTCGACGGGCTGGCCAGCTGCTCGGCCAGCACCCGCAGCAGGGCGTGCTCGCCGTCCAGCTCGGCGGCCTCGCGCTGCAGCCATTCGGCCAGGTGCAGCAGGTTGGTCAGGCTGCGCTCGCCGTCGGCCCGCCGCAGCAGCCGCGCCGGCAGTTCGAAGTCGGCCAGCAGCCGCCGCAGCATGGGCAGCACGCCCTGTTGCTGCCACTGGCTGCGGTAGTCGCGGAAGCGCATGAGCATGCCTTCCCAGAACTGTTCGTCCTGGTTCAGCCGCTCCAGGGTCTGCCAGCCCAGGCCCAGGGTGCGGGTGGCCAGGGCGCTGCGCAGCAGGGCGTCGTTGCCCGGCTCGGCGCAGGCGCGCAGCCAGTGCAGCAGGTCGCCGGCCTCGGGGCTGTCGAACACCGAGTCGCGGTCGGACAGGTAGACGCTGGCCAGGCGCCGCGCCGCAAGTTCCGCGCGCACCGCCTCGGCCTCGCTGCGCCCGCGCACCAGGATGGCGATGTCCGCCGGACGCAGCGCGCGGCCCGTGCCATCGGCCTGGTACAGCCCGGCGCGGCCCTGCTGGGCCAGGCTCAGCCAGTGGCGGATGGCGCTGGCGGCGCCGGCGGCCATCTGCTCGCGGTAGAGCCGGCTGCCGACCACCTGGCCGTCGTTCTCCAGCTGCCAGAGGGTCAGCGCCGCGGCTTCCTCGCCGTCGATCAGCAGGCGCTCGTCGCGGCCCTTGGCGGCCACTGCCTGGAACGGCACCGGGTTGTCGCCCTGCGCGGCGAAGCGGAAGGCGCCGCGTTCGTGGCCCTCGGCGAAAGCGAAGCAGTGGTTCACCGCCTCCACCACGGCGAGGGTCGAGCGGTAGTTGGTGCCCAGGGTGTAGTGGCGCCCGGCGGTGGCGGCGCGGGCGCGCAGGTAGGTGTGGATGTCGGCGCCGCGGAAGGCGTAGATCGCCTGCTTGGGGTCGCCGATCATGAACAGGCCGCAATCCCTAGGGTTGTCGGCGATGCGGTAGATGCGCTCGAAGATGCGGTACTGCAGCGGATCGGTGTCCTGGAATTCGTCGATCAGCGCCACCGGGAACTGCAGGCGGATGCGCTCGGCCAGGTGCTCGCCGCCGGGGCCGGCCAGGGCGCGGTCCAGGCGCGCCAGCAGGTCGTCGAAGCCCAGTTCGGCGCGGCGCTGCTTCTCCGCCTCCAGGGCGCGGCTGACTTCGCCCAGGGCGTGCAGCAGCAGTTGCGGGGCGATGTCCGGCTGCTGCTCGGCGGCCTCCAGCCAGGCATCGATGGCCTGGAGCGCGGCGTGCTCGGGCACCGGCGTCTTGCCCTTCACCTTGATCCGCGTCTGGCCGAAGCGGTGGAGGTTTTCCGGCGCCACGCCGCCCAGGCTCCAGGCTTCCAGCGCCTGCAGCCAGCCTTCGAAGACGGCGTCGTCGTCCTTGTTGCGGTAGCTGTTGCCGTTGAGCTGCGGGCGCAGGTCGATCAGCAGTTGGCGCAGGCCCTGGGCGTCGGCGGCCCAGGCGGCGCGGGCCTGCTGCTCCAGTTCGTCCAGGCGCGCGTAGAAGGCGCCGGTTTCCTCCAGCAGCTCGCGCAGCGAGCCGGGCGCGCTCAGCGGCTGGTCGGCATAGCGGAAGCCGGCCTCCTGCTGCGCCAGCAAGGGCTGCAGCAGGCGCGCCAGGGCCTCGGGGCCGCCCTTGTAGATGTCGCCGACCACCTTCGCCGCCGGCGCCGGCAGCGGGTAGAAGTTGCGCCGCCAGTAGTCGCGCACCACTTCGGCGAGCAGTTCGCTCTGGTCGGTGATCAGGTCCTGGGTGAACAGGCTGCCGCTGTCGAAGGCGTGCTCGCGGAGCATGCGGTAGCACCAGCTGTGGATGGTCGACACGGCGGCCTCGTCCATCCATTCGGCGGCCAGGCGCAGCAGGCGCGCGCAGCCGGGCCAGCGCTGCTCCGGGTAGCTGGCGCGCAGCTCCACCAGCAGCGCGTCGTGCTGCAGCGCCGGCTCGGCGAAGCAGCTGGCGGCCTCGCCCAGGCGCGCGCGGATGCGTTCGCGCAGTTCCTGGGTGGCGGCGTCGGTGAAGGTCACCACGAGGATTTCCGGCGGGCTCAGCGGCCGGCCGAAAGCCAGTTCGCCGCCGTGGTCGAGCACCAGGCGCAGGTACAGCAGGGCGATGGTGAAGGTCTTGCCGGTGCCGGCGCTGGCCTCGATCAGGCGGCTGCCGTGCAGGGGGAATTCCAGGGCGCGCAGTTCGCGGCTCATTGGCCTTGCTCCTCGTCGTCGCGGCGTTGCAACAGCTGGTACAGCGGGCCGTAGAGGTTCTCGGCCCAGGTGGCGAATTCGCCGCTGGCGTTGAGGCTGGCGAAGTCCGGGTAGACCCGCGCCAGGGCCGGCGAGGAAGCCGCCTCGCCGCTGCTGCCGAAGCCGCCGTCGTAGCGCTTGGCCGCCTCGCTGGCGGCGCGGGCTTCGTCACCGGCGGCGCCCAGCCAGGCGAAGGCCGCCTTGCAGGCCACCGGCAGCGGCCGGCGCAGGCCTTCGAGCCAGGCGGTGATCAGCGCGTCCAGGTGGCCGCGGGCGATGTCCACGGACAGCGGCGGCAGTTCCAGGGTGCCGGTCTGGCTGACCAGCAGGCTGCGCACCGGCGCGCCGCACAGTTGCAGGCCCAGGTGGCGCACCCAGTGGCGTACCAGGCTGTGCCACTTGTAGCCGCGGCCTTCGTGCAGCTTGCCACTGACCAGCTGCACGCTGGCCCACTGGCCCTCGGCGTTGCGCCGCAGGCCGCCGAGCCAGTCGCCCAGCTCCACGCCGCTGGCCGCATGGCTGTGGATAAGCTCGCGCTGGCCTTCCTCGGCCTCGCTCCAGTGCTCCAGTTCCTCGCGGTAGCGCGTCAGCAGTTCGCCCAGCGGCGCGCTCAACTCGCGGGCGCTGAAGGCGCCAAAGGCCGCCAGCGGCAGGCGCCCCTCGCCGCGCAGGCGCGCCAGTTGTCCCTCGATGCGGCCGGGCAGTTCGCCGTCGGCCCAGTGCTGCTCGATCCACGGGCGCAGGCGCTCGCACAGTTCGAACTGCAGCTGCCAGACCTGCAGGCCGTCGAGGGCGAAGGTTTCCTCGTCGTGGCCGGTCAGGTCTTCCTCGGCGAAGCGCACCTTCAGGCGCTGCTGGAAGAAGGCGTTGACCGGGCTGGCGAGGAAGTCGGCGAGCACGCGCAGGCCGATGGGCGCGTCCGGCAGCAGTTCGGGCAGCGGCGCCTCGGCCTGTGCCGCCGGCTCGTCGTCGCGGTGCACCTCGCGCCATTCGCGGGCGTAGGTGTAGAAGCCGTCGACGCCCTCGCCCCGGCCTTCGAAGTAGCGGCGGCTGAAGGGTTGCAGCGGGTGTTCGGTGGTCAGCGCGTGGAGCAGCGCCTTGCCGTCGCCAGGCTGGCCGGCCAGCGACCAGCCGGCCGCCAGGTGGTCGCGCAGCTGGCCGATCAGCACCGAGGGCGGGCGCTCGCTGTTGTCGCGGATGCTGCGGCCCACCCAGCTGACGTAGAGCTGGTCGCGCGCCGAGAGCACGGCTTCGAGCAGCAGGTAGCGGTCGTCCTCGCGCCGCGAGCGGTCGCCCGGGCGGTAGTCGTTGCGCATCAGGTCGAAGTCCAGCGGCGGCTGCTGGCGCGGGTAGTCGCCGTCGTTCATGCCCAGCAGGCAGACCACGCGGAAGGGAATGGCGCGCATCGGCATCAGCGTGCAGAAGCTCACCGCGCCGGCCAGGAAGCGCTGGTTCAGGCCGCCGGCGTCGAGGCCGCCGAGCCAGGCCTCGCGCACCACCGACAGCGGCAGCGGTTCGCCGAAGGCGGCGCGCCCGCAGGTTTCCAGCCAGCGTTCGAGCAGTTGCAGCAGTTGCTGGCGCAGCAGTTCGTCGTGCTCGTCGCGGGTCAGGAAGAAGTCGTCGAGCAGCTGGCGCAGGCGCTCGCGCCAGACCTCGGGCGGCGCCGGCTCGGCCAGGCGCTCGCAGGCCTCGGCCAGGCGTTGCAGCAGGCCGGCCAGGGGGCCGAGCACGGCGGCGTCCAGGCCGCCGATCTCGGCGTAGGGCTGGATGCCCTGGAAGGCCTCGCCCTCGCCCACCGCGAAGCCCAGCAGCATACGCCGCAGGCCGAAGCGCCAGGTGTTGGCCTCTTCGGCGGCGGGCAGACCGAGGTCTTCGCGCTGCCCGCCGTCCAGGCCCCAGCGCACCCCGGCGCCGTCGATCCAGCGTTGCAGCAGCGGCAGGTCGGCCTCGCCGATGCCGAAGCGCGCGCGCAGGGCGCCGACGTCCAGCAGGTCGAGGATTTCGCTCACCGCGAAGCGGCTGTCGGGCAGCTGCAGCAGATGCTCCAGGGCCACCAGCAGCGGCTCGCGGCCGCGCTGGCCCTGGTCGGCCAGGGTGAAGGGGATGAAGCGCCGGTCGTCGCGCCCGAGCTGGCCGAACACCGCCTGGATGTGCGGCGCGTAGGCGTCGATGTCGGGGACCATGACGATGACGTCGCGCGGGCGCAGCGTGGGGTCGGCGTCGAAGCGCGCCAGCAGTTGGTCGTGCAGCACCTCCACCTCGCGCTGGGCGCTGTGGGCCAGGTGGAAGCGGATGGAGCGGTCCCGCGCCGGCTCCAGCGCCGGCCATTGCGCGCGGGTCTCGGCCAGCGGGCGCAGTTCGAGGATGTCGTCCTGCAACTGGCCGAGCAGGTGCGCCGGCGACTCTTCGCTGAACAGGTCGATGCGCCCGCCGCTGACCTCGCCGAAGCGGCTGCGGTAGCTCTCGGGGTTGTCGTACTGGTCGAGCAGGTTGATGTAGTCGCGGCCCTGCTTGCCCCAGGCGGCCAGCAGCGGCTGGGCATACTGGTGCTGGAGGTCGTCGTCCAGTTGCAGCGGCACGCCGGGGCGGCGCTGCTGGCGGCGGTACTCGTGGCGCAGCAGGTCCTTGTCGGCGACGATGTCGGCCCAGTGGTGGCGGCAGGGGTTGTGCACGCACAGCAGCACCTGGGCCACCTGCGCCAGCGCGGCCAGGGCTTCCACCGTCTGCGCCGGCATGGCGGAGATGCCGAACACCACCACCCGGCGCGGCAGGCCCTTGGGCGGCGCGCCTTCGCGCAGGCGTTCGAGGAAGCGCCGGTGCACGCCGGCGCGGCTGCCGGCCAGGCCGTCCTCGCCCACTTCCGCCAGCAGGGCGCGCCACAGCTCGGCCTGCCAGCGTTCGTCGTCGTTCAGCGGGCGAAGGTTGCCGCCGGCGGTGCGCAGCTGGTCGCGGTGCTCGCTCCAGTCCTCCAGCCAGTCGGCGCGGTACACCTGGTACTGGTCGAACAGGTCGGCCAGGCGCTCGGCCAGCTGGTAGCGCTTGCGCAGGTCGGCGTCGTCGGCGAGGAAGCGGCGCAGGGCCTGGAACTCCTCGCGCGCCAGGAGGGCCGGCAGCAGGCGCATCAAGCGCCAGGTGAGCGGCGCCTTGTCCAGCACCGAGACTTCCGGCACCTGGTCCTTGCCCAGCGCGCCGCGGTAGGCGCGCCAGAGGAACTGCGCGGGCAACTGCACGTCCAGCGCCGCGGTGATGCCGCAGCCGCCGTCGGCGACGTCGCGGCCCAGGGCCAGTTTCAGCCACTGGGCGATGCCGTTGCTCTGCACCAGGATGGTTTCGCTTTCCAGCGGCGCCAGCGGGTAGCGCGCCATCCAGGCCACCAGCAGGTCGCGCAGCGCCTCGGGGTGGTTGCCGTGGATGACCATCAGGCCGGGGCTCAGGGCTTCGCTCATCGTTTCTCCAGGTTTGCCGGGGGGCCCGGCAATTTGAGCAGAAGCCGGGGTGGGGTGGGAGGGTTTTTCCTGCGAGGGGGGATTTTATCGGGGTGGGGCGACGTTCTGTGTCGCGAAGCGCGTGCTTTGGCTGGGGCAGGCGTAGGGCGCATAACGCCTACGGCGTTATCCGCCGTTCGACCTCGATCCCAGGCGCGCTTCGGGTCGGGCCACGAAGCACCTGCTTCCAGGCACTCCGAGCTCGACCGCGAAGCCAGGCATAAGCTGGGTGAAACGGCGGATAACCGCGAACGGTTATTCGCCCTACGCCAAGGCTGGGCCAGGCGTAGGGCGCATAACGCCTACGGCGTTATCCGCCGTTTGACCTCGACCCCAGGTGCGCTTCGGGTTGGGCCACGAAGCACCTGCTTCCGGGCACTCCGGGCTCGACCGCGAAGCCGGGCATGAGCTGGGTGAAACGGCGGATAACCGCGAACGGTTATCCGCCCTACGATGGACGCGAATCACCCCGCCCCAGGTACTCTTCCACCTCCTCCGCCAACCACTGGGCAAACACCGCCACCTTGGTCCGCGTCTCCTCCCGCTGCGGCCACACCAGCCAGTAGGGGTAGGCGTAGGGCGCACTGACCTCGCCCAGTTGCACCAGTTCGCCGCGGGCCAGGGCGCCGGCCACCAGGCTGCGGCGTTCGACGCTTATGCCCAGGCCCAGGCGCAGGGCTTCCACCACCAGGTTGGAGTCGTTGACGGTGAACAGGCCGTCGCCTTCGGGCAGCGCCACGCCCGCCGCCTGGCACCAGGGTAGCCAGGACTCGAAGCCGTGGATCAGCGGGCCGGCGAGGATCTGCTGCGGCGTGCGCGGCAGGCGCCCGCCGTTGAAGTGCGGGGCGCAGACCGCCAGCAGTTCGTCGTCGAACAGGCGTTGCTGGGCCAGGCCCTCCCAGTGCCCCTGGCCGATGCGGATGGCCACGTCGGCCAGGCCCTGGCGCAGGTCGATCACTTCCAGGCTGGCCAGCAGGCGCAGGCGGTATTCGGGATGACGCTGACGGAAGCCCGGCAGGCGCGGCAGCAGCCATTGCTGGGCGAAGGACGGCAGCACCGCCACCACCAGTTCGCCTTCGCTGGGCCGCGCCCGCGCCAGGCGCGTGGCTTCGGCTATGTCGCGCAGGGCGCGGCGCACCTGCAGGGCGTAGAGGCGGCCCTCCTCGCTCAGGCGCAGGCCGCGGCCCTCGCGCTGCAGCAGGGTGACGCCGAGCAGTTCCTCCAGCTGGCGTACCTGCTGGCTGACCGCCGAGTGGGTGACGTGCAGCTCGGCGGCGGCCTGGGTCACGCTGCCGAGCCGGGCTACGGCCTCGAAGCTGCGCAGCGCGGACAGGGGTGGATAGGCGCTCATATAAGTTCTGCTAACCCTTGCAGTTATAAATCGTCGATTTTTTCCGGCCTTTCCAGCCGCTAGATTTAGCGACAACAGCGCAGCCATGCGGCCTTCTCGGCCGGCCACCCCATGTAATCTCCAATAACAGGATGCCTCCATGCAACTGATCGGAATGCTCGACTCGCCCTACGTCCGCCGCGTGGCCATCAGCCTGCGCCTGCTGGACGTCGACTTCAGCCACCGCTCGCTCTCGGTGTTTCGCCACGTCGAGGAGTTCCGCGCCATCAACCCGGTGGTCAAGGCGCCCAGCCTGGTGCTGGACGACGGCCAGGTGCTGATGGATTCGAGCCTGATCATCGACCTGGCCGAACACCAGGCCGGGCGCAGCCTGATGCCCGCCGAGCCGGCCGAGCGGGTGCGCGCCACGCGCCTGCTGGGCCTGGCCCTGGCGGCCTGCGAGAAGGCCGTGCAGCTGTACTACGAGCTGCAGCGCGACGAGGTCCGCCGCGACGCCGCCTGGTACGCCCGGGTGGACCAGCAGCTGCGCGCCGCCTGCGCGGGCCTGGAGCTGGAGCTGCTGACGCAGCCGCTGCCGCGCGACGGCCGCCTCGACCAGGCCGGCCTGAGCGCCGCCGTGGCCTGGACCTTCATCCAGCTGGTGCACGCCGAGCGCGTGGCCGCCGGCGACTACCCGGCCCTGCGCGACTGGACCGCCCATGCCGAGACACTGGAGGCGTTCAAGGCCTTCCCGCCGGTGTGAGGCCCGCGCGGGCGAGCCCACACTTCACCGATATTGCACTCAAACAGCAATAACATTCATTGGATATGGATCGTCACGCTGTCTAGGATGGCCGTCGGCCTCGCCCCTGCGACAGAACGCCGCTCGACCAACCATAAGGAAGCGCCCGCCCGACCGGCCCAGCCCGGAATCGTGATGCGCGGTGCCTGCGTGACATGCATCCATTGACTGCCCCCCTTCCCGGCGCCTCCCGCGAGGTGCCGCGATGAAAGCCGCTGCCTTCGGCGCCTGGCTGCACCGCCTGGCGCCCTGCGCCGGCCCCTCGTCCAACCGCGACTGGCTGCGCGCCGTGCTCGGCTGCGGGTTCGCCCTGGGCCTGTGCATGCCCTTGTGCGCCTGGCTGTTCGGCGTCGACACCATGCTGCGCATCGGCCCGCCGCTGGCCGCCTCGGCTCTGCTGGCCATCGCCGTGCCGTCCAGCCCGCTGGCGCAGCCCTGGTCGCTGCTGGGCGGCAACCTGGTGGCCGCGCTGGTGGGCCTGCTGCTCGGCCACTGGCTCGGCCACAGCTGGCCGCAGGCGTCGCTGTCCATGGTGGTGGCGGTGCTGCTGATGCTCGGCCTGCGCTGCCTGCATCCGCCGAGCACGGCCATGGCCTTCAGCCTGGCCGTGGGCGGGCCGCTGGTGGACCAGCATCTGCTGCACCTGCTGCTGCCGGTAGGCGTGGCCTCGCTGGCGCTGATCGGCGTGGCCCTGGTCTACAACAACCTCACCCGCGCGCCCTACCCGCGCAAGCTCGCCGTCCCGGCCAGCAACCCGCACCTGACCGCCGACCCGCTGCCCGGCGAGCGCCTGGGCCTGCACGCCGACGACCTGGAAAGCGCCCTGGCCAGCGCCGGCGGCTTCGTCGACGTGACGCCCGAGGACCTCGAACGCCTGCTGCTGGCCGCCGAGAAGCACGCCAGCGAACGCCTGCTGGGCGGCATCCGCGCGCGCGACATCATGTCCCGCGATATCCGCTCGGTCAGCCCGGACGCGCGCATCGAGGAAGCCTGGGGCCTGCTCGACAAGCACCACCTCAAGGCCCTGCCGGTGCTCGACCGCGGCCACCTGGTGGGCATCCTCACCTTGAGCGACCTGTTCCGCGGCCAGCGCCGCCTGCGCTCGCCCTTCGGCCAGCGCGTCGGCAACCTGATGACGCACCGCGTGCAATCGCTGCGCGAGGACGCCCAGCTGCCGGAGCTGATCCAGCTGCTCTCCGACCAGGGCCGCCACTGCCTGCCGGTGGTCGACGGCGCCGGCCGGCTGGTCGGCATGCTCAGCCAGACCGACCTGATCGCCGCCTTCCGCCACCTCTGGCTGCAGCCGCAGGTGCAGGCCGAGCGCGCCCTGCAGGTGGCGGTCTAGGCCTCGTAGTCCCAGCGCTGCGACCAGTCGATGTCCCCGGCCACCACCTCGCGGAGGATGGCCAGGGCGTTCTGCAGCGCCGGCGAGTCCTTCTCGCGGGAATACACCAGGTAGGTCGGGTAGATGAATTCCGGCGCCAGCGGCACCCGCTCCAGCACCCCGGCCTGCAGGTAGCTGTGCACCACCCGCGTGCGGAAATAGCCGCTGCCGCCGCATTGCAGCAGGTGCTGCAGGGCCAGCGGGCCGAGGCTGAAGCTGGTGGCGGCGTGGGCCCGGTCGGGCAGCGCGGCGTCGTGCTGGCGGCGGAATTCCTCGCCCCAGTCGATGTAGATGTAGGGCTCCGGCTGCTGCGTCGAGCGCACCAGGATCAGCTTCTCCTCCAGCAACTGCTCCACCTGCATGCCCGGCCAGTAGTCCGGGCGGTAGACCAGCGCGGCGTCGAGCACGCCCAGCTCCAGCTGCTTCTGCAGGCGCTCGCCGCTGCCGATCTCGGCGTGCAGGGCCAGGGCCGGCATGCGCTGGCGCAGGCGCACCGTCCAGGCGAGCATCAGCGGGTTGCTCAGGCTCAGCTCGCCGCCGATGTTGAGCACCTCGCGGTAGCCCGCCGGCAGCGGCAGGTCGCGCCGCGCCGCGTCCCAGGTCTGCACCAGCTGGTTGGCGTAGCCGAGGAAGCGCTCGCCGTCATCGGTCAGCCGGGCGCCGGCGCGGCTGCGCTGGAACAGCCGGCAGCCCAACTGCGTCTCGAGGTTGTGCACCCGCGCGGTGACCGTGGTCTGGGTCACGTGCAGGCGCTGCGCGGCGGCGACGAAGCTGCCGCCACGGGCGATTTCCAGGAAGGTGCGCGCCAGTTCGATGTCCATGGGAAGCGGTCACGGCGGGGGATGCCGCAGTCTAGTCGAAGTCCAGTTCCTCGTGGCGTTGGCGGGTGAAGCGCAGCAGCCAGAGGCAGATGAGGAAGCCGCAGGCGGCCAGCAGCGCGGCCACCAGGAAGATGCTGGCGTAGTCCGAGTGCGCGGCCACCGCGCCCATCAGCGGGCCGGCCAGGCCCAGGGCCAGGTCGAAGAACAGCGCGTAGGCGCCCAGCGCCGAACTGCGGCTGGCGGCGGGGATGCGCAGCACCGCCTCGACGCCCAGCGCCGGGTACACCAGCGACAGCCCGGCGCCGGTCAGCGCCGTGCCGAGCAGGGCGAAGGCCGGGCTCGGCGCCTGCCACAACAGCAGCAGGCCGGCGCTTTCCACCAGTAGGCAGAGCACCGCCACGTTGAAGCCGCCGAAGCGGTTGATGGTCCAGGACAGCAGCAGCCGCGCGCCGACGAAGCTGATGCCGAACAGGCTCAGGCACCAGGCCGGGTCGGCCCAGCCGCGGCTGCCGTAGTAGAGGGTGATGAAGGTGGCCAGGCTGCCGAAGCCGATGGACCCCAGGGCCACGCACATACCGTAGGGCAGCACCCGGCCGAGCACGGCGAAGAAGGCCATGCGCGTGCCGGCGATGATCGGCGCCGGCGCCTTGCCGCGGGCCAGCAGCAGGCCGAGCCCGGCCAGCGCCAGGATGCCGGCGCCCAGGCTCCACAGCCCCAGCTGCGCGGCCATGCCCACGCCCAGCGGCGCGCCCAGGGCGATGCCGCCGTAGCAGACGATGCCGTTCCAGGAGATCACCCGCGCGGTGTTCTGCGCGCCGACCCGGGCGATGCCCCAGCTCGCCGTGCCGATGCCCATCAGGCCCTGGGCGAAGCCGATCAGCAGGCGGCTGCCCAGCAGCAGCGCCAGGCTCGTCCAGGCCAGCGCCTGCAGACTGGTGGCCAGCAGCACCAGCGCCCCGCCGCCGGCCAGGCTGAACAGGCCGTAGATCACCGCGCGCTTGGCCCCCAGGGTGTCGGTCAGGCGCCCGGCCAGCGGCCGCGAGGCGAGGGTCGCCAGGTACTGTGCGCCGATCACCAGGCCGGCGGTGGTGGCGTCGAAGCCCAGGTCGTGGTGGACGAAGCCGGGCAGCACCGGCAGCAGAAAGCCGATGCACAGGAACAGCAGGAAGGTGAAACCGACGATCGAGACGATCTGCAGGGTGACAGCGTGCGGACGCTGCTCGGGAGAGCTCATGAACGGGCCTGGCGCGAGGGGATGTCAGGGACTGCGCCATCATTGCCCGATGCCGGGAAAATTGAAAGCCACCTATCGATTCCGCGGCCGACCGGCCCGCGCCGAACGCCTATAGTTGATGCACGACCGACCACAGGAGGCCCGCCATGGACACCACACCCCACACCTTCGCCGAACTGTTCAAGCAACTGGGCCTGCCCAGCGGCCGCCAGGAGATCGACGCCTTCCTCGCCGCGCACCGCCTGCCCGCGGACCAGGCCCTGGCCGACGCGCCCTTCTGGAACGAGGCCCAGGCGGCCTTCATCCGCGAGGCCCTGGAAGAGGACTCGGACTGGGCCGAGGAAGTCGACGAACTGGCCGCGCGGCTGTCCCACTGAGCGCCGGGCGGCCTTTGACGGCGACTCCCATCTGCGGCCTAATGCACGCCCCCGACCGCCACCGCCGACCATGTCCGAGAAGCCGTTTTCCGCCGCCCAGCACCGCGCCAGCACCCTGCACCTGCCGGCCGGGCCCTGGTCGACGGTGCTCGACTGCCTGTGCGCGCGCTTCCCGGCGATCCCCCGCCAGACCTGGCTGCAGCGCCTGGCCCGCGGCCGCGTGCTGGACGCCGAGGGCAAGCCGCTGGACGCCAGCACACCGCACCGCGAGGGCCTGCGCGTGCACTACTTCCGCGAGGTGGAGGCGGAAACGCCGATCCCCTTCGAAGAACGCATCCTGCACGTCGACGAGCACCTGGTGGTGGCCGACAAGCCGCACTTCCTGCCGGTGACGCCCTCCGGCCAGTACGTCGAACAGACTCTGCTGGCGCGCCTGGCCCGGCGCCTGGACAACCCGCTGCTGGTGCCGCTGCACCGCATCGACCGGCCTACCGCCGGGCTGGTGCTGTTCTCCGCCAACCCGGCCAGCCGCGCGGCCTACCAGGCGCTGTTCCGCGAGCGGCGCATGCACAAGCGCTACGAGGCCATCGCCCCGCCGCTGCCGCAGCTGGACTTCCCTCACGTGCGGCGCAGTCGCCTGGTGGACGGCGAGCCCTTCATCCTCATGCGCGAGGCCGAGGGCGCGATCAACAGCGAAACCCGCATCGAGGTGCTGGGGCGCCGCGAGCACTGGTGGCGCTACGCGCTCTACCCGGTGAGCGGCAAGCGCCACCAGCTGCGCGTGCACATGGCCGCCCTGGGTGCGGCGCTGCGCAACGATCCGCTTTATCCACAGCTGCTGCCGGAAGAGCAGCGGCGCAGCGACGACTATTCCCGCCCGCTGCAGCTGCTGGCCCGGCACCTGGCCTTCGACGATCCGCTGACGGGCCGGCCGCGGCAGTTCGACAGCCAGTTGCAGTTGGACTGGTGAGCCGGGTCTTTCATCGATTTCATCAATAGTCGAAAGCAGGAAGTTCCATTTCCGTTGATGGTGGCCGTTGCGTTTTCATAGCTCCGTCCCCCACTGACGGAACGCAAGGAGCCCGCCATGAGCTATACCGCGAAGTCCTTCTCGGCGCTGGTCAACGCCCTGCGCGCCAACGGCATCACCCGCCCGGAGCAGATGGCCCGGCAGCCCTTCCGCAATGCCCAGGGCTACTGGTCGGCGGAGGTGAAGGCATGAACGCACGTCATTACGTCCAGTCGCCGTTGAGCGAAGATGGGTCGGTGTTGTTCTATCTGCTGGCGGTGGCCTGGTTGTTGTGTTCGGGGGTTTGAACGAGTGGCCCTTGGCCTCTCGCACCGCCCACCTCGCTATTCCCGCGAACGTGGAAAGCCAGTGGCTTGGGGGCTTGGTGTAGCGCGCCGCTCCGAGACTGCGGAGATTTTTTGTTTCGCCCCCTCGGGCGAGTCCCTTTTGTCAATCGCCACAAAAGGAACCAAAAAGGCTTGCCCCGCATACGGGCCCGACAGAGTCGGGCTACCCTCGCGAACTCCCCCGCCACGGAGGCCCGCCCCGAGGGTACGTCCATGTAGCCCATCGGGGCTCTCGCGACATCCATGTCGCATGACCTCCTGAGCGCCGGTTTCGCTCGGCCTTCTGAAGGGGCATTCCGGTGCGCTTGGATGTTTCTCTGGAAATCCGTAGGGCGAATAACGCTCCGCGTTATCCGCCGTTTGGCCTTGGCGCCCGGCGGCTCCGGGGCTGGCCTGGGCGTTGGCTGGGGGCTTGGGTGTGGCGGCGGATAACCGCGAACGGTTATACGCCCTACGGTGGGCTTGGCGTACGGCGTTATCCGCCGAATCGCGGACGGAGTCCGCTCCTACGGTTACCGGCGTAGAAGCGGACCTTGTCCGCGATCGGGTTCACCGGCCACGCCGGACGCCCCGGCCACACCTGCGCCCCGCCCCCGCTATTTCTTCAGGCACCCACTCATGAACGTCTTGCGCTCATCGCCCTTCAGCGCCTTGGCCGCGGCGTCCTTGTTGCACTGGGCCATCTTCTCCTGCTGCGGCGTCAGCTTCTTGCCGGTGTCGCCGCCGCCGGCTTTCAGGCAGGTGCTCATGAAGGACTTGCGCTCGTCGCCCTTGAGCGACTTGGCGGTGGCGTCGGCGTTGCAGGTCTTCATCTTTTCCTGCTGGGCGGTGTTGGCGGCGAAACCCTGCACCGAGAACAACAGCGCGCACAGCAGCAGGGGAAGGCGGAGCTTGATCATGGAGCGGTCTCCTCGAATGTTGATCGCTTCCTGAGCGTAGCCTGCTGTTACATTTGTGCGAGCCCACCCACGTGCCCCGGTCACGGCTGACAGCGCCCCGCCAGCGGTTATAATCGCGCCTGCTATGCTTTCCCCGCATATCCCCCCATCAGCCACACGCCATCAGGAACACAGGTGACGAAAGACGAACTGCGCGCCGAACTGGAGCGCCAGGAACAGCGTTACAAGGATGTCTATGGCGGCGAGGTCACCCTCTACGCCGCCCAGCCCGACCCCGACAAGAAGCCCTGGCGCAAGCGCCCGACCGTGCAGGACAAGGCCTTCGACCGGGAACTGGAGAAGATGCAGACCGACCTGCAGAAGGCCCAGCAACGCCAGGCCGAACAGGACGCGAACTGAGCCGCGACGGCCCCCCGAAAACGTTGCAGCGCATTGCCCGCAGCGCTGCAAGCCCCGTGCGACCGGGTGTCGCTGGATTCCGAGAATCGCTTCAGGTTTCAGACGACATCCTATCGCTTCTGGCATAATCGCCGCCCCGTCACCGACCGGTCACAGAAACTTCATGTTCGATCTCTTCAGCGGACTCGACCTCTGGGTAGGCATCAGCCTGGTGCTGGCGCTGGGCTTCGTCCTGGCCTTCGAGTTCATCAACGGCTTCCATGACACCGCCAACGCGGTGGCCACGGTGATCTACACCAAGGCCATGTCGCCCTACCGCGCGGTCATCCTCTCCGGCATCTTCAACTTCCTCGGCGTGCTGCTCGGTGGCGTCGGCGTGGCCTATGCCATCGTGCACCTACTGCCGGTGGAGCTGCTGATCAACGTCAACAGCGGCCACGGCCTGGCCATGGTGTTCTCGCTGCTGGCCGCGGCCATCGCCTGGAACCTGGGCACCTGGTACTTCGGCATCCCAGCCTCCAGTTCGCACACCCTGATCGGCTCGATCCTCGGCGTGGGCCTGGCCAACGCCGTCATCACCGGCGTGCCGCTGGCCGACGGGGTGAACTGGCAGAAGGCGATCGACATCGCCATGTCGCTGATCTTCTCGCCGCTGGCCGGCTTCATCGTCGCGGCCCTGGTGCTGATCGGCCTGAAGTGGATGTACCCGCTGTCGAAGATGCACAAGACCCCGGAAACCCGCCGCGAAGTCGACGAGAAGAAGCACCCGCCGTTCTGGAACCGCCTGGTGCTGGTGCTCTCGGCCATGACCGTGAGCTTCGTCCACGGCTCCAACGACGGCCAGAAGGGCATCGGCCTGATCATGCTGGTGCTGATCGGCATCGTCCCCGCCAAGTTCGTCCTCGACCTCAACAGCACCACCTACCAGATCGAACGCACCCGCGACGCCGCCATCCACCTCAGCCAGTTCTACCAGCGCCACACCGACGTGCTCGGCGACATGCTCGCCCTGGGCAAGGGCGCCGACGGTGAGATGCCCGAGCTGTACCGCTGCGAAGCGAAGCAGACCGAATCCACCCTCAAGGGCCTGCTGAGCGACATCAAGGGCATCTCCAGCTACAACGAGCTGTCCGCCGACAGCCGCGTGCAGGTGCGCCGCTACCTGCTGTGCCTGGACGACACCGCGAAGAAGGTCGGCAAGCTCGACAGCCTGCCGGCGCGCGAGAAGGCCGACCTGGAGAAGCTGCGCAAGGACCTGACCAGCACCACCGAATACGCGCCCTTCTGGGTGATCATCGCGGTGGCCCTGGCCCTGGGCGTGGGCACCATGGTCGGCTGGAAGCGCGTGGTGCTCACCGTCGGCGAGAAGATCGGCAAGCAGGGCATGACCTACGCCCAGGGCATCAGCGCCCAGCTCACCGCCACCGCGGCGATCGGCATGGCCAACCTCTACAGCCTGCCGGTGTCCACCACCCACGTGCTGTCCTCGGGCGTGGCCGGCACCATGGTCGCCAACCGCAGCGGCCTGCAGGGCGGCACCGTGCGCAACATCCTGATGGCCTGGATCCTCACCCTGCCCACCTCCATGGCCCTGGCCGCCGGCCTGTTCTGGCTGGCCTCGCGCTTCTACTGACGGCCCCGCCGACGCCTGCCCCATTCACGACGCCTGCCCTGTGCAGGCGTCGTGCTTTTCAGACCTCACGCGCCTAAGGCAGGCGGCGATAAAGCAGGCTCAATCGGTAATGCCTTCCCCTGCGTTGCCTGGGCGCAGGCGGAACCAGAAAATGGCCGTCAAGATCGCAAGCCATACGAGCCCTGCCCATAAGGCCATTTGCGTTTTGGAAAAGGCTCCCAGCACGACGAAGATGAACAACATGAAAGCGATTGCGGCAGCTGGGGCATACGGCCATAAAGGCACGCGGTATTTCAGTGCCTTGGCTTCTTGAGCGCTCATGCTCCTGCGCATCGCCACCTGCGACAGCAGGATCATCAGCCACACCCAGACAGTGGCGAATGTGGCGGTGGAGGCGATCAGCAGGAAAACATTCTCCGGGATCAGGTAATTCAGCACTGCGCCAAGCAGCAGCGCAATCGCCATCACGACAACGGTCATCCAGGGCACACCTTTTCGGGACACCCGCGCAAATACCGCGGGCGCTTGCCCTTGCTTGGCCATCCCATAAAGCATGCGCCCCGCCCCGAAAACATCGCTATTGATCGCCGACACCGCCGCGGATATCACCACAACGTTGAGTATCGCCGCTGCAGAGTTGATGCCCAGCCCGCTGAAAATCTGTACGAAGGGGCTCCCCTGCGTGCCAATCTGCGGCCAGGGGAAAATCGACATCAGCACGAAGAGCGTCAGGACGTAGAAAAGCAGGATTCGCACCGGCACGGCGTTGATGGCTCGTGGCAAAACGCGCTGCGGGTCGCGGGCCTCTCCCGCCGTTACGCCAATGATCTCGATTCCGCCAAAGGCGAACACCACAACGGCGAAGGAAGCTATCAATCCCTCGATCCCATGGGGCATGAAGCCGCCATGAACCCAAAGATTCTGGACGCCGGTGGCCGCTGCCGACTCCGCCAGGCCGTAACCAAAGAGCATGATGCCGAGGCCGGCGAGGATCATCATTACGATGGCCCCCACCTTCACGAGCGATAGCCAGAACTCGAGTTCACCAAATACCTTCACGGTGCAAAGGTTCAACGCCCCGATGAAGAAGATGATCGACAGCACCCAGATCCATCGAGGCACTTCTGGAAACCAGAAGCCCATGTAGATCCCAAATGCCGTCACGTCGGCCAGGCAAACGATGACCATCTCGAAAGCGTAGGTCCACCCCGTGATGAAACCCGCCAGTGGCCCCAAGTAGGTGCTGGCGTACTCGCCAAATGAGCCCGGTGCGGGATTGCGAACCGCCATCTCCCCCAGTGCGCGCATCACCATGTATACCGCGATGCCCGCTATGACATAGGCAGCCAATACGGCGGGGCCGGCCATCTGAATGGCCGAGGCGGAACCATAGAAAAGGCCAGTACCGATCGCCGCCCCCAAGGCGATGAAGCGAATGTGGCGGGCGCTCAGACCACGTTGAAGTTCAGTTTTTGCTGTCATTCCCTTGCTCTCCTGATTGTTCTTATGGGACAGGGTTGCAAGGCGCCCTCGCGGGCGCCAGTCAGTCCTAGAGGCTTGGCAGAAGCTTTGCCGGCATCAGCGCATTGAGGCAGCCGCTGGCAAGCAAGCTGCTTGCA
This sequence comes from Pseudomonas citronellolis, assembly GCF_001586155.1. Taxonomy (NCBI): domain Bacteria; kingdom Pseudomonadati; phylum Pseudomonadota; class Gammaproteobacteria; order Pseudomonadales; family Pseudomonadaceae; genus Pseudomonas; species Pseudomonas citronellolis. The sequence goes on along the minus strand of NZ_CP014158.1, from coordinate 1,356,379 downwards.
GCCTCGATGTCAGGAGCAAAGAAGCGGTCCTCCTGGTAATACGGAACCTCGTGCCGCAGGAGCCTACGGGCTTCCTCGAGCGGCAGGGATGACTTCAGGCCCTCCCTGAAGTCCAGCCCCTGGCACGCGCCAAGCCATTCGACGGCAATAATTCCGCGGACGTTCTCCGCCATGCTCCAGAGCCGCTTGCCGGCGTTCGGAGCCATCGACACGTGGTCCTCCTGGTTGGCGGAAGTGGGCAGGCTGTCGACACTGGCGGGGTGAGCGAGTGCTTTGTTGTCGCTGGCAAGCGCTGCCGCGGTGACCTGGGCAATCATGAACCCGGAATTGACCCCACCGTTCTCGACGAGGAACGGCGGCAACTGGGACATGTGGCGGTCCATCATCAAGGAGATACGCCGCTCGGACAGTGCGCCGATCTCGGCAAGCGCCAAGGCTATATTGTCGGCGGCCATCGCCACCGGCTCGGCGTGGAAATTACCGCCGGAAACTACCTCGGCTTGCTCGGCAAACACCAAAGGGTTGTCTGAAACCGCGTTGGCCTCGATCTGCAGGACCGTGGCGGCATTGCGCAGCTGGGTCAGGCATGCCCCCATGACTTGCGGTTGGCAACGTAGAGAGTACGGGTCTTGAACCTTTTCGCACTGCGCGTGAGAGCTGCCGATCTCGCTGCTCTCGGTCAGCAGGCTTCTATATGCCGCGGCGGCATCAATCTGGCCTGGCTGGCCTCGAGCATCGTGTATACGGGCATCGAATGGCGCTCGCGAGCCGAGCATGGACTCCACGCTCAGCGCCCCACAGACAGTAGCGGCCGCATACAGATCTTCGGCCTCGAACAAGCCTCGAAGGGCGTATGCCGTCGAAACCTGCGTTCCGTTAAGCAGCGCGAGCCCCTCCTTGGCAGCGAGTGTCATGGGTTCCAGGCCCGCAATGGCGAGTGCCTCGCACGCTGGCAACCATTGTCCCCGATAACGCGCCTTGCCTTCTCCAAGCAGCACCAGGGACATGTGTGCCAAAGGCGCGAGGTCGCCCGATGCTCCAACAGACCCTTTCAAGGGAATATGCGGGTACACCTCGGCATTGATGAGCGCGACCAGGGCATCGATCACCTTGCGACGGATGCCGGAGAGGCCCCGGGCAAGGCTATTCACCTTCAGCAACATGATCAGCCGAACCATGGCATCATCCAGTGCCTCGCCCACGCCGGCGGCGTGCGAGAGCACCAATGAGCGTTGCAGCTTTTCAAGCTCGTCGGAGGCGATACGCGTCGAGGCTAGAAGGCCAAACCCGGTGTTGATTCCATAGGCCGTCCGGCCTTGGGCGATGATGTCTTCCACACATGCAACGCTGGCATTGATGGCGTTATTGCAGGAGGCGTTCAGTACAACCCGTAGAGGCTGGCGATAGGCTTTGCGCAGGTCACTTAGCTGAAGGTTGCCGGCAGTCAGGTGAAGTTCCAAATCAGGGGTCTCCTTTATAGGCCGCCAAGGGGCGGGGTCCTTGTGATGCACATCGGCAGGAGGACTCCATGCGGTAAGCGGCATGAACCTGGCTCCCAAAGGGGCCGTTCCCCCTGCATCTCAAATTTATACATGTACATACAAGTATGTGCAAATAAAGGGCCAGCCGGAATTCATACCATCAATAAATATTAAGTTATTGAAAAATATAGTATTTTTAAATGCTCGAAGAAAATCAGAGGGGCGCCTTTTCGGCACTGGGGTGTTCGGTAACGAGAAATAGCGGTGTGTGGGGTGTTCTCACACTGTCGCGTCCTTCTTCGGAACGGGTGAATCTGCTCTTCGTTCTCGCGAACGCTTTTCTCTGCACTTCAGCTCTGCCCGCTACCGTTCGTCCACCTACCCAAAGCTTCTGACAGAAAATGCCGACTTCTAATCTGGAGGCCGCGAATAGCCGGCCCCCCAGCCCTGGACAAGGGCTTCGCGGCCAAGAGTGCCAACCCGGCCGGCCGCCACCCGCATGACCGGCCACCTCCGCCGCCCACCCCGCGCGGACCCAACACGGAACTCGGGCTCACCGTCGAGCCCGTCAACCACTGGCCCCTCCTGGACGACTCGATGATGAAGAACCTGACGTTCAGCCACAAAATACTGCTGGCCGCTTCCCTGGTGGTTTTTGCCGCCCTTGCCCTCTTCACGCTGTACAACGACTCCCTGCAGCGCAATGCCATCCGCGCGGACCTGAAGTCCTACCTGCAGGAAATGGGCGAGGTCACCGCGAGCAACACCCAGAACTGGCTGAGCGGGCGCATACACCAGTCGACTCGCGAAATCGCCGGTACCGCGCGCCAACTGCATGACGTATCGCAACTGGTGGTCAACGCCTCCGATGCCTCGCACCACGCCAGCGACGCCTGCCCCGCGCAGGCGTCGCCTGGCCATCCGGGCCTGACCTGAGCAGGACACGAGCGAATGCTGGCGACATGGATGCTGCTCGGTTGGCTGGCCGCCTGTGCCTACCAGGACCTGCGCCGCCGCAAGGTGGATAACCTGCTGACCCTCGGCGGCCTGGCCGCGGCCGCCGCCTACCTGTACCTGCATGGCCACAGCCTGACCCAGCATTCCGTGGCGGCCGCCCTCGCCGCGGCGGCCCTGGGCCTCGCGCTGAGCCTGCCCGGCTACTGGCTCGGCAAGCTGGGCGCGGCGGACGTCAAGCTGCTGGCCGCGCTGGGTCTGGCCAGCGACCCCGACACCCTGCTCTACAGCCTGGGCCTGGCCTGCCTGGCGACGCTGCTGCTGATGCTGGGCTGCAGGCTTTCGATCGACTCGAACAGACTTCCGCAGCCCGTCGTGGCGCGGCTGAAATCCTTCGATGCCAGCCGTTCCAAGTCATTTCCCTTCGTTTTCTCGATCTTTGCCGGCTATCTGCTGCAACTGGCATTCACCTGAACGATGCCCGCGAGATCCGTCATTCTTTTCTGACGTCATTTTCCCATCACAAAGCTAAAGTCCCACAGAAGACGGCCGATACAACCTGCCCACACCGTCGTTCCTGCAGGATGCTCTACCCATGCTTCGCTCGCTGTCCTTCGCCAAGAAAATCCTTCTGGCGGCCTCCCTCGTGGTGATCTTCGCCTTCGCCTGCTTCATCTTCTTCAACGACTTCCGCCAGAGCCGCGCCATCCAGGAGGACACCGACTCCTACCTGCGCGAGATCGGCAGCCTCACCGCCAGCAACATCCAGAGCTGGCTGGAAGGCCGCATCCACCTGGTGGAGATGGAAGCCGCGCAACTGGCCGATGGCGAGCCCACCGCCGAGCGCATCCAGCACGTGCTGGAGCAGCAGGTGCTGCAACGGAACTTCGAATCGGTGTACCTGGGCGAGGCCGCCAGCGGCGTCTTCACCATGCGCCCCTACTCGCCCATGCCCGACGGCTACGACCCGCGCCAGCGCGGCTGGTACAAGGACGCCGCGGCCGCCGGCCGGCTGATCGTCACCGAGCCCTTCCTCGACGCCGGCACCAAGGAGCAGATCCTCGCCATGTCCATGCCGGTCATGCGCAACGGCCAACTGGTCGGCGTGGCCGCCGGCGACATGAAGCTGCAGACCATCACCGCCATCCTCAACTCGCTGAAGTTCGACGGCGACGGCTATGCCTTCCTGGTCAGCGACGCCGGCAAGATCCTCCTGCACCCGGACGACGCGAAGGTGTTCAAGAACCTCGCCGAGGTCTACCCGCACGGCGCGCCGCAGGTCCGCCCCGGCGTGCAGGAAGTGGAAGTTGACGGCCATACGCAACTGGTCTCCATGACCCGCGTCGAGGGCCTGCCGGGGGTGTCCTGGTACGTCGCCCTGGTGCTGGACAAGAGCGCCGCCTACGCCATGCTCAGCGACTTCCGCACCTCGGCGGTGATCGCCACCCTGGTCGCCATCGTCGCGATCATCTTCCTGCTGGGCATGCTGATCCGCGTGCTGATGCAGCCGCTCACCGACATGGGCCGCGCCATGCAGGACATCGCCCAGGGCGAGGGCGACCTGACCAAGCGCCTGAAGGTCGACAGCCGCGACGAGTTCGGCCTGCTGGCCGAGGCCTTCAACCGCTTCGTCGCGCGCATCCACGAATCCATCCGCGAAGTGGCCGGCACCGCGCGCCAGCTGCATGACGTGTCGCAGCTGGTGGTCAACGCCTCCAACTCGTCCATGGCCAACTCCGACGAGCAGGCCACCCGCACCAACAGCGTGGCCGCGGCGATCAACGAGCTGGGCGCCGCCGCCCAGGAAATCGCCCGCAACGCCGCCGACGCCTCGCACCACGCCAGCGACGCCAGCCATCAGGCCGGCGATGGTCGCCAGGTGGTGGAGCAGACCATCAGCGCGATGAACCAGCTGTCGGAGAAGATCAGCTACGCCAGCACCCACATCGAGGCACTGAACAGCCGCACGGTGAACATCGGGCAGATCCTCGAAGTGATCAAGGGCATCTCCGAGCAGACCAACCTGCTGGCGCTCAACGCCGCCATCGAAGCCGCCCGCGCCGGCGAGGCGGGCCGCGGCTTCGCCGTGGTGGCCGACGAGGTGCGCAACCTGGCGCACCGCGCCCAGGAATCTGCGCAGCAGATTCAGGGCATGATCGAGGAACTGCAGGTGGGCGCCCGCGAGGCGGTCAACACCATGGGCGAAAGCCAGCGCTACAGCCTGGAAAGCGTGGAGATCGCCAACCGCGCCGGCCAGCGCCTGGCCAGCGTGACCGGACGGATCAGCGAGATCGACGCGATGAACCAGTCGGTGGCCACCGCCACCGAAGAGCAGACCGCGGTGGTCGATTCGCTGAACATGGACATCACCGAGATCAACACCCTCAACCAGGAAGGCGTGGAAAACCTCCAGGCCACCCTGCGCGCCTGCGCCGACCTGGAGGCCCAGGCCGGGCGCCTGCGGCACCTGGTGGACAGTTTCCGCATCTGATCCGCCATCCATGAACAAGGCGCCTGCGGGCGCCTTTTTCATGTTCGCAAGATGCCATCTGCAGGAGCGGGCCCTGCCCGCGAATCGCGCGCAGGGCGCGCTCCTACAAGGGTGCGAGGCATGGGCACCCGTAGGGCGTATAACCGTTCGCGGTTATACGCCGATACACCTCATCCACAGGCCATCTCCTGGCCGAGCCCGGAATGCGCGGAAACAGAGGTTCGGGCTCCACCATGCAAGGGCCTGGAACCAAGGCCAAGCGGCGTATAACGCGGAGCGTTATACGCCCTACACACTTCTCTGCCTTTCACCCTCCGACCGCTACCGTTCGTCCGCCTCGCTAAAGCTTCCTACAGAAAATGCCGACTTCTTGTCTGAAAGCCGCATCAGCCGGCGCTTCAGCCCCGGGCAAGGGCTTCCCGGCACAGGAGTGCCACCGGCCGCACGTCACCCGCGGGCGGCCCCACCGCCGCCCCACCCGGCGCGCGGTCTGTAGTCCGGGGGCTCGGAACCATCGCCGAGGCCCCCAAATCACTGGCCCCATCCCTGGATGCAAAAACAAGATGATGAAGAACCTGAAGTTCAGCCACAAAATACTGCTGGCCGCTTCTCTGGTGGTTTTCGCCGCATTCGCGCTCTTCACCCTGTACAACGACTCCCTGCAGCGCAACGCCATCCGCGCGGACCTGGAGTCCTACCTGCAGGAAATGGGTGAAGTCACCGCCAGCAACATCCAGAACTGGCTCAGCGGGCGCATCCTGCTGGTGGAACACACCGCCCAGAGCATCGGCCGCGACAGCGCGCCGGCCAGCCTCGGCGGCCTGCTGGAGCAGAAGGCGCTGACCTCGACCTTCAGCTTCACCTACCTCGGCCAGGCCGACGGTAGCTTCACCATGCGCCCGGACGACAAGATGCCCGACGGCTACGACCCGCGCACCCGTCCCTGGTACAAGGACGCCCTGGCCGCCGGCGGCACCACCCTGACCGAACCCTACGTCGATGCCGCCACCGGCCAGCTGATCATCACCATCGCCACGCCGGCCCAGGCCGCCGGCAAGACCGTGGGCGTGGTCGGCGGCGACCTCAACCTGCAGGCCATCGTGCAGATCATCAACTCGCTGGACTTCAGCGGCATGGGCTACGCCTTCCTGGTCAGCGGCGACGGCAAGGTGCTGGTCGCCCCGGACAAGCAGCAGGTGATGAAGAACCTCAGCGAAATCTACCCGCAGAACACCCCGCGGATCGGCAGCGGCTTCAGCGAGAGCGAGCTCAACGGCTCTACCCGCATCCTCGCCTTCGCCCCGGTCAAGGGCCTGCCTTCGGTGAACTGGTACATCGGCCTGTCCATCGACAAGGACAAGGCCTACGCCATGCTCAGCACCTTCCGCACCTCGGCGGTGATAGCCGCGCTGGTCGCCATAGTCGCGATCCTTCTGCTGCTGGGCATGCTGATCCGCGTGCTGATGCAGCCGCTCACCGCCATGGGCCGCGCCATGCAGGACATCGCCCAGGGCGAAGGCGACCTGACCAAGCGCCTGGCGGTGCACAGCCGCGACGAGTTCGGCGCCCTGGCCGAAGCCTTCAACCGCTTCGTCGAGCGTATCCACGAGTCCATCCGCGAAGTGGCCGGCACCGCGCGCCAGCTGCATGACGTCTCGCAACTGGTGGTCAACGCCTCCAACTCGTCCATGGCCAACTCCGACGAGCAGGCCAACCGCACCAACAGCGTGGCCGCGGCGATCAACGAGCTGGGCGCCGCCGCCCAGGAAATCGCCCGCAACGCCGCCGATGCCTCGCACCACGCCAGCGACGCCAGCCACCAGGCCGGCGACGGCCGCCAGGTGGTGGAGCAGACCATCGCCGCGATGAACCAGCTGTCGGAGAAGATCAGCTACGCCAGCACCCACATCGAGTCGCTGAATAGCCGCACGGTGAACATCGGGCAGATTCTCGAAGTGATCAAGGGCATCTCCGAGCAGACCAACCTGCTGGCGCTCAACGCCGCCATCGAAGCCGCCCGCGCCGGCGAGGCGGGCCGCGGCTTCGCCGTGGTGGCCGACGAGGTGCGCAACCTGGCGCACCGCGCCCAGGAGGCCGCGCAGCAGATCCAGGGCATGATCGAGGAACTGCAGGTGGGCGCCCGCGAGGCGGTCACCACCATGGGCGAAAGCCAGCGCTACAGCCTGGAGAGCGTGGAGATCGCCAACCGCGCCGGCCAGCGCCTGGCCAGCGTGACCGGGCGCATCAGCGAGATCGATGCGATGAACCAGTCGGTAGCCACCGCCACCGAGGAACAGACCGCGGTGGTCGACTCGCTGAACATGGACATCACCGAGATCAACACCCTCAACCAGGAGGGCGTGGAGAACCTCAAGGCCACCCTGCGCGCCTGCGCCGACCTGGAGACCCAGGCCGGGCGGCTGCGGCAGTTGGTGGACAGCTTCCGTATCTGAACCGCCATCCATGAACAAGGCGCCTGCGGGCGCCTTTTTCATGTTCGCAAGAGGCCACCTGCAGGAGCGGGCCTTGCCCGCGAATCGCGCGCAGAGCGCGCTCCTACAGGGGTGCGGGGCATGGGCACCCGTAGGGCGAATAACCGTTCGCGGTTATACGCCGATACATCGATCCCATGCCCAGCCCATCGCGGACGGAGTCCGCTCCTACGGTTCCAGGAAGCACGGCTTTTCGTAGGATGGCGTTGAGCGAAGCGATACCCATCAGCGCAACCGCATGGGTTTCGCAAGCTCAACCCATCCTACGAAGAGCACCTCGGCGCAAGACAGTTGCTCCTACGTTGCAGACGAGCACGGCGCCGGCTGTAAGCGATATGCCCACCTACCGCCGCTTGCCCCCCAGCAGCGAGCCCATCAGCCCGCGCACCAGTTCGCGGCCGATCTGGTTGGCGGCCTGGCGCACTACCGTCTTCATGGTCTGGCTGGCCAGGTTGCCGAGGATTTCCCCGGCCATGCTGCCCAGGCTGCTGCCGGCGTCGGCCTTGGTTTCGCTGGGCGCCATCTTGTCGTCGGTGCGGCCGGTCAGGCGCTCGTAGGCCGATTCGCGGTCGATCGGCTTGTCGTAGCGACCGGCCAGGGGCGAAGTGCGGATGATCTGCGCGCGCTCGGCGTCGGTCAGCGGGCCGATGCGCGACTGCGGCGGGGCGATGGCCACGCGCTGGACCATGGCCGGGGTGCCCTTCTCTTCCAGGGTGCCCACCAGCGCTTCGCCGATGCCCAGTTCGGTGAGCACCTTCAGGGTGTCGAACGCCGGGTTCGGGCGGAAGCCGTCGGCCACCGCGCGCAGGGATTTCTGCTCCTTCGCGGTGAAGGCGCGCAGGCCGTGCTGGATGCGCAGGCCGAGCTGGGCCAGGACGTCGTCCGGCAGGTCGCCGGGCGACTGAGTGACGAAGTACACGCCCACGCCCTTGGAGCGGATCAGCCGCACCACCTGCTCCAGGCGGTCGTGCAGGGCCTTGGGCGTGCCGTTGAACAGCAGGTGCGCCTCGTCGAAGAACAGCGCCAGCACCGGCTTGTCGGCATCGCCGCGCTCGGGCAGTTGCTCGAACAGTTCCGACAGCAGCCAGAGCAGGAAGGTGGCGTAGACCTTGGGCGCCTCGTGCACCAGCTTGCTGGCGTCGAGCAGGTGGACGCGCCCGCGGCCGTCGGAATCCGGGCGCAGGATGTCTTCCAGCTGCAGCGCCGGCTCGCCGAAGAAGGCCTCGGCGCCCTGCTGCTCGAGGGTCGCCAGGCGCCGCAGCAGCGCCTGGGACGAGGCGCCGGTGAACAGCGCGCGGTCGTCGCCGAGCACTTCCGGGTGGTCCTTGAGGTAATTGAGCAGCGCCTTGAGGTCCTTCAGGTCGAGCAGCAGCAGGCCCTGCTGGTCGGCCACCTTGAAGGCGGCGAAGAGCGCGGCCTGCTGGCTGTCGGTCAGCTCCAGCAGGTTGCCCAGCAGCAGCGGGCCCATCTCGCTGAGGGTGGTGCGCAGCGGGTGGCCGCTGTGGCCGGCGACGTCCCACAGGCTCACCGGGTAGGCCTTGGCCTGGTAGCCCAGCCAGGGCATCGAGGCGATGCGCTCGGCCACCTTGCCCTGGGGGTTGCCCGCCGCGCCCAGGCCGCAGAGGTCGCCCTTGATATCGGCGGCGAACACCGCGATGCCGGCATCGCTGAAGCTCTCGGCCAGGTGCTGCAGGGTCACCGTCTTGCCGGTGCCGGTGGCGCCGGCGATCAGGCCGTGGCGGTTGGCCAGCTTCCACGGCTGGCTGACGGGCTGGCCATCGGGACCGGCGCCGATGATGAGTTGGTTGCTTGCTGACATCCTTGCTCCCCTGGTGAACGGAAGGTCACCCGGCAAGACTGGCGCTTCGCGCGCCCGAGCGCAACGGCGCCGCAGCGCTTTTCAGCCGCGGGCCTCGTCGACGCGGAAGACGTGCTTGAGGTAGCGGCCGAAATTCTCGTCGTTGCATTGCATCTTGCCCGGGGTATCGGAGATTTTCGCCACCGGCTGGCCGTTGCAGGCGGTCATCTTCAGCACGATGTTCATCGGCTCGACGCCGGGGATGTCGCAGGTGAAGTGGGTGCCGATGCCGAAGCTGACGTCGATGCGCCCGCGCAGCGAGCGGTAGATGTGCAGCGCCCGCGGCAGGTCGAGGCCGTCGGAGAACACCAGGGTCTTGCTGCGCGGGTCGATGCCGAGGCTCTCGTAGTGGGCGATGGCCTTCTCCGCCCAGACCAGCGGGTCGCCGGAGTCGTGGCGCAGGCCGTCGAAGAGCTTGGCGAAGTACAGGTCGAAGTCGCGTAGGAAGGCGTCCATGGTGATCACGTCGGTCAGGGCGATGCCCAGCTGGCCGCGGTATTCGCGGACCCAGGCGTCCAGCGCGGCGGCCTGGCTGTCGATCAGCCGCGGGCCGAGCTGCTGGTGGGCCATCAGCCATTCGTGGGCCATGGTGCCCAGCGGCTTGAGGTCGAGCTTGCGCGCCAGGTGCACGTTGCTGGTGCCGACGAAGCGCCCGGGGAAGCTCGCCTTCAGCTCGCGCACCACGCATTCCTGCACGGCATAGGAGAAGCGCCGGCGGGTGCCGAAGTCGGCCATCTTGAAGCCGGCCAGTTCCTCGGCGCTGGCCTCGCGGCGCAGCCAGTCGAGCTTGTCGCTCAGGCGCTCGCGCACCAGCTCCAGGGTCACCTGTGGATAACGCTGCAGGTTGCGCGCCTCGCTGATGCTGGCCAGCACCGGCACCTCGAAGAGGATCACGTGCAGCCAGGGGCCTTTCAGGCGCAGGAAGAACTCGTCGTTCTCGATGCCGGTCTGCACGTAGCGCATGTTGAAGCGGAACAGGCCAAGGAAGCGGATGAAGTCCGGCTTGAAGAAGGGAATGCGTTCGAGGAAGGCCAGTTGCTCGCTGCTGAAGCTCAACCCGGCCAGCGCCTCGATGCGCTCGCGGATGCGCGCCAGGTAGGGGCGCAGGTCCTCGCGGTTGCGGCAACGGAACTCCCACTCCACCTCGACGTTGGGGTAGTTGTGCAGCACCGCCTGCATCATGCTCAGCTTGTAGAAGTCGGTATCCAGCAGGTTCTGCACGCCGAAGGGGGTGAATGCGGACTCAGCCATGCTCGCCTCTCGCTTGTCGTCAGCTTGCAGTCTAACGGGATGTGTTCGGCAGACGCAGAAAATCCGTAGCCCTCCGGCAAACACAAGACCCGTAGGATGGCGTTGAGCGGAGCGATACCCATCCGTTGAGGCGCGCCTTGGCGCAGCCGGCAAGACAGTTGCTCCTACGAGTTCAGGGAGGCACGGGCGGACTTTGTCCGCGATTGGATTCACCGGCCACGCCGGGCCCCGGCGCATCATGAAAAATGCCGTTTCCCCCATAGGGAGAAACGGCATTCTTTTCTTCACCGCCGAGGCGGACCCTGCTCAACGTGGCGCGCTGACACCACCCTGCGACATGCCGAAGAGGAACAGCAGCAGATCGTGGTCCGGCCGCGCCGCCTGTTTGGCCTGCACGTTCGCCGGCACACGGCAGCTGGCCTGCTCGCCATGGGAGCCGATCACCTCGGGACCCGGCTCATGCCAGGCAGCCGCCGCCAGCGTTGCCACGCCCAGGGCGCCAACGAGGAGCAAACTTCGTGTGATTTCTAGTTTCATGCCTGCAACCCTTTGATGGCGCTGCCAAACGCCGCCTCGTAACCATAGACAAAGGCTTGCCATTGCGCTTCCGTCCACGACGAACGGCGCTTCACCTGGCGCAGGTCGTGGCGGGCCGCGCGGCGGGCGCTGAAGCGCTGGCGGGCTTTTTCCAGGTCGATCAGGGCGACGTCGATCTGCTCGCCCTCGACCTTGACGAAGACATGCTTGAGGTACAGGCAACCATGCTGCCAGCGGCCCAGGTTAAGCCTGGCGAGGGTCTTGCCGTACTGCTGCAGGATGCGCTGGTGCACGGCCTCGCCCCAGCGCTCGTGGTCACCGCGGGCGTAGCAGTCTTCCAGGCTCGAGTAGCCGTCCAGCGACTCGGTGACCAGCAGCGCCTGCCATTCGCCGTCCACTTTGCGGCAGCCGGCGTAGACCAGGGTCGGCACCTTGACGCCCAGGCTCGCGGCGGCCTGCAGCGCATCGCGCTCGCGGATGGCGGTCGGGTAGCCGAAGGGGTGCAGCAGGTCGCGGTAGATATGCCCGACCTGCTGCTTGCGGTAGAGCAGGCGGCCATCGTCGGTCAGCACGCGCTGGACCCCGCTTTCGCCGCCCCGCCGCCGATTCGGCTCCTCTACCCATTTGCCGGGAATCTGCAACCAGCGATCGATGGCATCTTCACCGGAAATTCGCTGCAGAGCTGCCAAATCAGCGCCCATCATTACTCCTTACGCAGAATGTAGACCCGCCACATGTGCACCAGCGGGACGAAATCGATATGGTCCTGCACCGAGAAACCGGCCTGGCGGAACTCCTCCTCGATGCTGCGGGCAGGAATCACGAAGCGGTTCTGGTACGCGTGCTTCTTGCGCCCTTCCTCGGCGCGACGGCGTTTCCAGGCCTTGAAGTTGCCGTCGACCCACAGCGAGAGGATCACGCTGTCGCGGGTCACGCGGTGGAACTCGCGCAGCATGGTCATGCGGTCGCTCGGCTCACCGATGTGGTGCATCAGGCGCATGCTGAAGATGCTGTCGACGGCGTTGTCCGGCAGATCGATGGCGAACGCCGAAGTCTGCAAAGGTCGCACGCGTTTGACAACCTCCTCCGGCTGGCCGGCGCAGGCCACGGCGATCATGTCGGCGGAATTGTCCGCGCCGATGATCACCCGGTTGTCCTTCTCGGCCAGCATCGGCCAGAAGCGCCCGGCGCCGCACGGCAGGTCCAGCACCAGGTTCGGCTGGCCGGCCAGCTTGAGTGCCTGGCGGGCGATCTGGACATCGCGCCAATGGGAAAGTTTCCGGGACAGCCCACTGCGATGCTTGCGCAGGTAGCGCTCGGCATGCTGACGGTCGTACTTCTGGGAAAACTCAAGCTCGACGGGCTTGTCGCTCATGATGGGGTTCCTGCTCATTTTTTATACGAAACTAAGGGTGATTCTGTATCCATGCGGTCATGCGCATGTGAAAAATTCGTCAAGGCTCGCCCACCAGGCGAACCTCGAAACGGCATCCGTGGGGCTGCGCCGGCGTCAGGCCGACTTCCCAGCCTTCCGCCGCGCAGATTCGCTTCACCAGCGAAAGGCCCAGGCCAAGGCCCTCGCCGCGCTGTTGCGGGCCACGGACGAAGGGCTGGAACATGCGTTCGCGCTGCTCCTCGGGGATGCCCTGGCCGCTGTCCTCGACGACGAAACCGCTGTCGGTCAATTGCAAGCGGATATGTCCGGCGTCCGTGTAGTGCATGGCGTTGCGCAACAGATTGCTCATCACCGAGCGCAGGAAAGCCGCGTTGTATTCCTCCGGCGGCACGCCCTGCACCTCGTAGATCAGCTGCAGCCCCTTGGCCTCGATGGGCCCGCGCCATTGCCCGGCCAGGTCGTCGGCGATGCGCTGCAGGCCGGCCCGCGGGGCGATGTCCAGTTCCTTGGTGCGCGAGCGCGCCAGCATCAGGAAGGTCTGTACCAGGTCGCGCATTTCCTCGCTGGCGCTGGCGATCCGCGCCAGCTGGGTGCGTGCCTTCGGGCTCAGGCCCGGTTCCTCGGCAAGCAGTTCGCTGCTGGTGGCGATCACCATCAGCGGCGTGCGCAGTTCGTGGCTGACGTCGCTGGTGAACAGCTTCTCGCGGGTCAGCACCTGGTGCAGTTGGCCGATCGCATAGTCGAAGGCCTCGGCCAGTTCGCCGACCTCGTCGTGGGCGTAGTCCGGCGCCAGCGGCGGCGCCAGGTCCAGCAACTGGTCGCGGTGGCGCACCTGGCGCGCCAGGCGCACCACCGGCTCCATCACCTTGCGCGAGAGCAGCCAGCCGAGCAGGCCGGCCAGCGCCAGGCTGAGCACGTAGCCGGTCACCACGGCGGCGTACAGCACCTGCTCGCGCGCCTCGAAATCGCTCTGGTCCTGCAGCAGCACGTAGCGGCGGCCGTCGGTGTCGCGCACCAGCGCGTGGAACGACAGCTCGCCGTCGAACACTTCGTGGAAGCCCGACTCCAGGCGCCGCAGCGCCGGCGGCATGGCGTAGATGCCGACGCCGTCGCTGACGAAGAAGCGCATGCCGGGGTCCAGCCGCGGGCCCCTGCCGCTGTGCAGGTCCTCGTTGATGATGCGGTCCAGTTCGCCGCCCAGGTCACGGGAGATCAGGCGTTCCTCGACCACGTGCACCACGCCGACGATGCTCAGGGAAAACAGGCCGCCGACCAGCGCGGTCATGAACACGAAGGCAAAGACGATCCGGCGGGAAAGGCTCTGCCTATACTCCATTCGTTTCCTCCGCCAGGCGGTAGCCGACACCGTGGACGGTGTGCAGCAACGGCAGGGCGAAAGGCTTGTCGATCACCTGGCGCAGTTGGTGCACGTGGCTGCGCAGGCTGTCGCTGTCCGGGCAGTCGTCGCCCCAGACGGCTTCCTCGAGTACGTCGCGGCGCACCACGTGGGGGCTCTTCTGCATCAGCACGGCCAGCAGCTTGAGGCCGATGGGGTTGAGCTTGAGCGCCTTGCCGGCGCGGTTCACTTCCAGGGTGTCGAGGTTGTAGCTCAGGTCCGCCACCTGCAGTTCGCGGCGGCCGCCGCCCTGGGTCCGGCGCAGCACCGCCTCGATGCGCGCGGCCAGCTCCGACAGGGCGAAGGGCTTGAGCAGGTAGTCGTCGGCGCCGGAGCGGAAGCCTTGCAGGCGGTCATCCAGTTGGTCGCGGGCGGTCAGCATGATCACCGGGGTGTCGCGCCGCGCGTCTTCGCGCAGGCGCCGGCACAGGGTGAAACCGTCCAGGCCGGGCAGCATCACGTCCAGGACGATCAGGTCGTAGTGCGCGGTGGCCGCCAGGTGCAGGCCGGACAGGCCGTCCTGCGCGCAATCCACCGTGTAACCCTTGAGCCCCAGGTAATCCGCCATGTTGGCCAGGATATCCCGGTTGTCTTCCACCAACAGAATCCGCATGTTCCTCTCCGCTTTGCAGGGCACCCTAGACTAGCTCGCTTAATTGGAACTTAAGCGTCTTTGACGTTTTTTTCACAAAGCGCCAGGCCGCGCCAGCCGGGGCGTGAAGGGGATCGCGGGAGAGGTGTCGCGAAGAGTCGCGGGGGCGAACTCGCAGCGCCCCCGCGGCGGTTCATCTGCCCATCAGCCAGTTGCCGGTGAACAGGCCGAGCAGGGTCATCGCCAGGGAGCCGCAGACATGCACGGCGACCGCGCCCATGGCCCAGGCCAGGCGGCCTTCCTGCAGCAGGGTGACGACCTCGGCGGAGAAGGTCGAGAAGGTGGTCAGGCCGCCGCAGAAGCCGGTGATGATCAGCAGCCGCCACTCCGGGGCGATGCCCTGGGCGCTGGCGAAGTAGGCGACGGCGACGCCGATGATGTAGCCGCCGATCAGGTTGGCGGCCAGGGTGCCGGGAGGGACGTTGGGCATCAGGCTGTTCAGCTTGAGGCCGAGGTACCAGCGCAGCAACGCGCCGATGGCGGCGCCGAGGGCGATGGCGAGAACGGGTTTCCACATGATCCTGTCCTTGAGGGGCTTTCGGACAGGCCGCAGGCGAACGCCTACGCGCCTGGTCCAGGTAAATGCGTAGGCATCATCAGCCACGGGGGCGGTTGAAGGAGGAATGCCATCTCCTGCGCGGCACATCTTGGCACAAAGGGCCGGAAACGAAAAAGCCCCGCCGAAGCGGGGCTATTTCTCAGCCTGGGGCCGGGAGGCTTACATCATGCCGCCCATGCCACCCATGCCGCCCATGTCCGGCATGGCCGGAGCGGCCTTGTCGTCCACC
This sequence comes from Pseudomonas citronellolis, assembly GCF_001586155.1. NCBI lineage: Bacteria > Pseudomonadati > Pseudomonadota > Gammaproteobacteria > Pseudomonadales > Pseudomonadaceae > Pseudomonas > Pseudomonas citronellolis. The sequence goes on along the minus strand of NZ_CP014158.1, from coordinate 1,341,083 downwards.
ACTTCGGCAACCATGGCCTCGGTGGTGATCATCAGGCCGCCGATGGAGGCAGCGGCCTGCAGGGCCGAACGGGTGACCTTGGCCGGGTCCAGGATGCCCATCTCGATCATGTCGCCGTAGACACCGGTAGCGGCGTTGAAGCCGAAGTTGCCGGAGCCTTGCTTGACCTTGTCGACCACCACGCTCGGCTCGTCGCCGGCGTTGGCGACGATCTGGCGCAGCGGGGATTCGACAGCGCGGCGCAGCAGGGCGATGCCGACGTTCTGGTCTTCGTTGTCGCCCTTCAGGCCTTCGATGGCCTGCAGTGCGCGCACCAGGGCCACGCCACCGCCGGGGACCACGCCCTCTTCCACCGCAGCGCGGGTAGCGTGCAGGGCATCTTCGACGCGGGCTTTCTTCTCTTTCATCTCGACTTCGGTGGCAGCGCCGACCTTGATCACGGCAACACCGCCGGCCAGCTTGGCCAGGCGCTCTTGCAGTTTCTCGCGGTCGTAGTCCGAGGAGGTCTCTTCGACCTGCTTGCGGATCTGGGCGACGCGGGCCTCGATGTCGGCCTGGGCGCCGGCGCCGTCGATGATGGTGGTGTTTTCCTTGTTGATGGTCACGCGCTTGGCGTTACCCAGGTGCTCCAGGGTGGCGCCTTCCAGGCTCAGACCGACTTCTTCGGAGATGACGGTACCGCCGGTCAGGACGGCGATGTCCTGCAGCATGGCCTTGCGGCGATCGCCGAAGCCCGGGGCCTTGACGGCGGCGACCTTGACGATGCCGCGCATGTTGTTGACCACCAGGGTGGCCAGGGCTTCGCCCTCGACATCCTCGGCGACGATCAGCAGCGGACGGCCGGCCTTGGCGACGGCTTCCAGCACCGGCAGCATTTCGCGGATGTTGGAGATTTTCTTGTCGACCAGCAGCAGCAGCGGGTTTTCCAGCTCGGCCACCATGGTGTCCGGCTTGTTGATGAAGTAGGGCGACAGGTAGCCGCGGTCGAACTGCATGCCTTCGACGACGGACAGTTCGTTTTCCAGGCCCGAGCCTTCTTCTACGGTGATGACGCCTTCTTTACCGACCTTGTCCATGGCTTCGGCGATGATCTGGCCGATGGATTCGTCGGAGTTGGCGGAGATGGTGCCGACCTGGGCGATGGCCTTGGAGTCGGCGCACGGCTTGGCCAGGTCCTTCAGCTGGGCGACGATGGCGATGGTGGCCTTGTCGATGCCGCGCTTCAGGTCCATCGGGTTCATGCCGGCGGCAACGGCCTTCAGGCCTTCGTTGACGATGGCCTGGGCCAGGACGGTGGCGGTGGTGGTGCCGTCACCGGCGGCGTCGTTGGCCTTGGAGGCAACGTCTTTCACCAGTTGGGCGCCCATGTTCTCGAACTTGTCCTTCAGTTCGATTTCCTTGGCGACGGACACGCCATCCTTGGTGATGGTCGGTGCGCCGAAGGACTTGTCCAGCACCACGTTACGGCCTTTCGGGCCGAGGGTGGCCTTGACGGCATCGGCCAGGACGTTCACGCCGACCAGCATTTTCTTGCGAGCGGAATCGCCGAATTTGACTTCTTTAGCAGCCATGTTCTGTTTCCTCTAAATCGAATTCAGTGGGGTTGGGGCGGACTGATCAGTCTTCCAGGACGGCGAGGATCTCGGACTCGCCCATCACCAGCAGTTCTTCGCCGTCGACCTTGATGGCGTTGCTGCCCGAGTAGGGGCCGAACACCACCTTGTCACCCACTTTCACTGCCAGAGCGCGAACTTCGCCGTTGTCCAGCACGCGGCCGGCACCGACGGCGACGACTTCGCCACGGTTCGGCTTCTCGGCGGCGGAACCCGGCAGCACGATGCCGCCTGCGGTCTTGGTTTCTTCCTCGCTGCGACGGATGACGACGCGATCATGCAGAGGACGAAGCTTCATAGTCGTAACTCTCCCAAACAGTGGTTTACAACGGCCGGATCGATGTCCGGCAGGTTTTGTTGAAGCCGGCTTCGCCGGTTTGCGGCCCGACGGGCGAGCCGCGTAAGACAGCCTGTCCGAATGACAGGGACCTTGCGGTGCCTGCTACATGAGGTCGTCGTGGGGCATTTCAAGGCCGTGAAGAAAAAATTTTCAGCGCAGACGATCGTTGTCGCGGCGTTCGAACTCGCCCTCGATCACGTTCGGCCCATGCGGGCCGCGGGATTGCGCCGACGGGTCGCCGGCGAAGGCGCGGCGCCGCTCTTCCTGCTCGCGCATGCGTCGGCGCAGGCCGCCCAGCAGCAGGCTGCGGGTGAACGGCAGCAGGCAGAGCAGGCCGATGACGTCGCTGATGAAGCCCGGCAGCATCAGCAGGGCGCCACCGACGGCGATCAGCAGGCCCTCGAGCATTTCCTGCTCGGGCATCTCGCCGCGGGACAGGCGCTCGCGGGCGCGCCACAGGGTGGCCAGGCCGGCCACGCGCAGCAGCGCCGCGCCGAGGAAGGCGCCGGCGATGAGCAGCAGGAGGGTCCAGCCCACGCCGATGACGCTGCCGACCTTGATCAGCACGGCCAGTTCGATCAGCGGGAAGAGCAGCAGGAAGAACAGGGTAACTCGCATTTCAGGGGTCCTTGGCGGGGCGTCGGCCCGGATATTCAGTAGTTGGCGCCGACACCCGCCTATTTCAAGCCTGGATCACCTCGGTACCCGGCCAGGCCTGCGCCCGCGCCAGTTGCACCAGCGCCTGGCGAACCTCGCCGGGGTTGGCGCAGGGCGCCGGGAACGGCAGCCAGTGGAGGATGGAGCCGACGCGCAGATGGAAACCTTCCGTATCGATTCCCGCCAGCTCCGGGGCCTCGCCCACCGGCAGGCCGGCCAGCTCCAGGTAATGCACGATGGCGTTGGCGTGGTCCTGGTTCATGTGCCCAACCATGCCCCGCTCCACCTCGCCGACGAAGGGGTTGGCCAGCGGCACGCTGTCGGCGCCCAGCCAGTGGATGTCGCCGAAGCCGCCGATGAAGCGCCACTGCACCGGCTGCAGCACCCAGAAGTCGAAGTCGTGGGCCGTGTGGTAGTCGCGCGAGCCGGGGAAGAAACGGTAGTAGCGCTCCGCCGCGGCCTCGATCTCCTCGACGTCCTCCAGTTGCCGGGCCTCGGCCAGCAGGGTCAGGCGGCCGGCGGCCTGGATGTCGTCGGCGCCACGCTCGCCGACCAGCAGCGAGCACTTGGCATCGGCCTGCAGGTTGTGGGTGTGCTGGGCGATCCGGCTGATCAGGATCAGCGGCCGGCCGGCGCCGTCCAGGCAGTATGGAACCACCGAGCCGAAGGGGTAGCCCGGCCACTTCTTCGACTGGGTGGAAAGCACTGCCCGGTATTCCTTGAGCAGCAATTCTCGGGCATTCTTGGCAGCTTTCACGCTCACCTTATGACTCCTCGCTAAGAATCCGTCGCAAACGGACGGGCACAGAAAATTCGTTCACCGTTGCCGGCGAGGCCAATCACTCGACATTGCCGTGGGGATTCCAACCATGCAATTGCAAGACAAGGTCATCATCATCACCGGCGGCGGCCAGGGCCTGGGCCGCGCCATGGGCGAGTTCCTCGCCGCCAAGGGAGCGAAACTGGCGCTGGTCGACCTGAACCAGGAGAAACTGGACGAGGCCGTCGCCGCCTGCAAGGCCGCCGGCGGCGACGCCCGCGCCTACCTGTGCAACGTGGCCAACGAGGAACAGGTTAGCCACATGGTGGCCCAGGTGGCCAGCGACTTCGGCGCCATCAACGGCCTGGTGAACAACGCCGGCATCCTGCGCGACGGCCTGACCATCAAGGTCAAGGACGGCCAGCTGAGCAAGATGAGCCTGGCCCAGTGGCAGGCGGTGATCGACGTCAACCTGACCGGCGTGTTCCTCTGCACCCGCGAAGTGGCGGCGAAGATGATCGAGCTGGACAACCAGGGCGCGATCGTCAACATCTCCAGCATCTCCCGCGCCGGCAACATGGGCCAGGCCAACTACTCCGCGGCCAAGGCCGGCGTCGCCGCCGACACCGTGGTCTGGGCCAAGGAACTGGCGCGCTACGGCATCCGCGTGGCCGGCGTGGCGCCGGGCTTCATCGAGACCGACATGGTCGCCAGCATGAAGCCCGAGGCCCTGGAGAAGATGACCAGCGGCATCCCGCTCAAGCGCCTGGGCCGCCCGGACGAAATCGCCCACTCGGTGGCCTACATCCTCGAGAACGACTACTACACCGGCCGCGTGCTGGAGCTGGATGGCGGGTTGAGATTGTAAAGCCCGAAGCCCGAAGCCCGAAGCTGGAAGCTGGAAGCGCCCTCCCGCCTCCAGCTTCTAGCTTCTAGCCTCCAGCTAATTTACTTACCACCCCACCCCGATCCCCAGCGTGTAGCGCCGCTGGTTCACCCCGCCGTCCTCGGCGCTCAGGCGGTCCCATTCGCCCTTCAGGCTCAGCGCCGCCCAGGAGGTCAACTTGTAGCGGACGCCCGCCTCGCTCTCCACCTCGTAGTCCACCTTCGACGACAGCGGCTTGCCCACTTCGCCGTTGGTGAAGATCTCGAACTGCTTGGCGAACAGGTAGCGGTTGTAGTCCCACTTCACGCTCGCCGAGTAGAAATGGTCCTTCTCGCCATCGACAAAGTCGTAGTCGTTGCGGTTGACCAGGGTGGCCAAGGAGAAGGCGCCCAGCTCGTTGTCCCAGAACTGGTAGCCGGGGCCGGTACCGACGGTGCGCTTCTTCTCCAGGTCCTCGACCCAGTCGCGCTTGTATTCCACCTTGCCCTGCCAGAACCAGTGCTCGTCCAGGAAGCGGTCCAGGGCGTATTCGGCGGAATAGTTGTTGACGCTGACCGAGTCGTCCTTCTTCTCGCGGTTGTACTCGCCCTGCAGGTTGTGCCGCCACATGCCGTGGCGGGCGTTGGTCTTGAAGTCGACGTCGTAGTCCTCGACGTCGTTCTCGGCCATGGTGTGGTCGACGGAGAAGTCCACCTGGCCCTTCCATACCCAGTCCTGCAGCAGCGGGCGCGGCGGCACTATCTGCTCGATGCTGGCCAGCGGTATCGTCTCCTCGGCGCCGTTGACCAGGGTGACCTTGCCCGGCTCGGCGGCCTTCAGGCCCTTGGAGTGCTCGCCGGTGGCGTCCTCGTCGTGCTTGACCAGCAGGTTCTGCTCGGTCTGCAGGGTGGCGATCTTGTCGCCGGTCAGGGTGACCTCGCCGGCATAGTCGGTGGCCAGCACCAGGCGACCCCCATCGTAGAGCTTGATCTTGCCGGTCAGCCGGTCACCGTTCTTCAACCAGACGGTATCGGCCAGGGAAGTCAGGGGAGCGGCGGCGACGGCAAGGCACAGCAGGGTTCTCGACAGCATGAGCGGCATTCAATTCGGATGGCTGGAAAAAAAGCCGGGCATTATCCGCATACCCGACACCAGAGCAACGACTGACCGGGCCCCATGCAGGGAGTTCAACTGGATGGATGAAGGGTACCTCCTGCATCATTGCCCCGACGGTGCCCGGCGATATGCTGTCGACCTGGCCCGCAGCCATCGGAAAGCCGCCCCATGCCTTCGAGAAAACCGCCCGCCCCCGCCCCTGAAAATGTCGCCGACCTCGGCCTGGAAAGCCTGCAGGTGCGCCGCGAAGCCATCTACCTGGCGCTGTCCCAGGTGCCCGAAGGCTACGTGGTGAGCTACGGCGAGCTGGCCCGCATGGCCGGCCTGGGCCGCGCCGCGCGCCTGGTGGGCCGCGTGCTCAGCCAGTTGCCGGAGGGCTCGCGCCTGCCCTGGCACCGGGTGATCGCCGCCGGCGGGCGCATCAGCCTGCCGCTGGGCAGCCCGGGCGGCGACGAACAACGGGCACGATTGCGCGCCGAGGGAGTCCGAATCCACAACGATCGGGTGGACATACGTCGGCATGGCTGGCTTCACGCCGGGCTCTGCTAGTAGAGTTCGCGATAATTTTTTGCGTGCTGGAAACCTTTCATGAAGAAGCACTCCTGGCGAGAGGCACTGGTTGCCTACAAGTCTCCCGCCAGTCTCGCGCTGTTGCTGCTCGGCTTCGCCGCCGGGCTGCCGACGATGCTGGTCTTCACCACCCTCTCGGTGTGGCTGCGGGAAGCCGGCGTGGCGCGGGAAACCATCGGCTTCGCCAGTTGGCTGGGGCTGGTCTACGCGTTCAAGTGGGTGTGGTCGCCGATGCTCGACCAGTGGCGCCTGCCCGTCGTCGGCCGGCTCGGCCGGCGCCGCTCGTGGCTGGTGTTCTCCCAGGCGCTGATCGCCATCGGCCTGCTCGGCATGGCCCTGTGCAACCCGCAGAGCCACCTGCCGTGGCTGATCGGCCTGGCCCTGGTGGTGGCCTTCGCCTCGGCCACCCAGGACATCGCCATCGACGCCTACCGCCTGGAGATCGCCGAGAACACCCGCCAGGCCGCCCTGGCCGCCTGCTACATGACCGGCTACCGCGGCGCCGTGCTGCTGGCCAGCGCCGGCGCGCTGTTCCTCGCCGAATGGCTGGGTTCCAGCAGCCTGCACTACAGCCAGGCGGCCTGGGGCCTGACCTATGCGCTGTTCGCCCTGCTGATCCTCCCCGGGCTGGTCACCAGCCTGCTGATCCGCGAGCCCGAGGTGAACGTCCAGCCGCAGGCGGTGGGCAACTCCGCCTACGCCTTCAACCACCAGCTGCTCTCGGTGCTGCAGCTGCTGGTGCTGCTGATCTCGGTGCCGGCCATGCTCACCGCGCTGACCAACCAGGCCTGGCCGCGGGCGGCGCTCTACGCCCTGTTCATCGTCCTCTGCCTGAGCCCGCGCGGGCGCAAGCAGATCCGCCCGGTGCGCGAACTGCTCTCGCGGGTGCGCCGGCCGCTGCTGATCGCCGCCCACGGCAAGGGCGTGCCGCAGTTCGACTTCGTCCACCAGGCGGTGTCGGTGATAGTGCTGATCATCCTGCTGGTGACCGGCACCGCCATGACCAACTCCGCGGGCGCCGGCAAATGGTGGCTGGCCAGCCTCTACCTGCTGATCGCCCTGAGCTGCCTGTCGGCCCCCGGCCGCCTGCTGATGGCGCCGGTGCTCACGCCCATCACCGAGTTCATCCGCCGCTATCGCTGGCAGGCGCTGCTGCTGCTCGGGCTGATCTCCACCTACCGGCTCTCCGACACCGTGATGGGGGTGATGGCCGGGGTGTTCTACATCGACATGGGCTTCTCCAAGGAAGTGATCGCCACCGTCAGCAAGCTGTTCGGGGTGATCATGACCCTGGTCGGCGCGGCGGCCGGCGGCCTGCTCATCGCCCGCTTCAGCATCCTGCCGATCCTGCTCCTCGCCGGCGCCGCCTCGGCCGGCACCAACCTGCTGTTCGCCATGCTGGCGCACATGGGGCCGATCACCGACCCGAGCGTGATCAGCGAAGACGTCTTCACCCTGCTGCGCGAATTCGAGCCCCACGTCAGCATGTTCGTGCTGACCATCATGCTCGACAACTTCAGCGGCGGCCTGGCGGCCTCGGCCTTCGTCGCCTACCTGTCGAGCCTGACCAACCTGAAGTTCTCCGCCACCCAGTACGCCATGCTCAGCTCCACCATGCTGCTGCTGCCGCGCTTCATCGGCGGCTACTCGGGCAAGATGGTCGAGCACATGGGCTACGAGCACTTCTTCTTCGTCACCGCCGTGCTCGGTATCCCCACCCTGCTGCTGATCGGCTGGCTGTGGCTGCGCCGCGACAAGGGCATGCCCGACGGCGTGCCGAGCGAGCCGGAAGAGCCGGTAGCCCCCCCGCGCAGCGCAGGTTCGTAGGGCGCATGAGCGAGCATGGCTTTTCGTAGGATGGTGTTGAGCGAAGCGATACCCATCAGCGCCACTGAGCGGCCTTGGGCGGGCCCTGCCCGCGATTCGCGCGCAGGGCGCGCTCCTACAGGGGAATCTGCACCGAGGCGCCTTCGTAGGATGGGTTGAGCCTGCGAAACCCATGCGGTCGTGGCGATGGGTATCGCTTCGCTCAACCCATCCTACGCCAGAATTCCCCCTCGACCTGTAGGAGCGGGCCCTGCCCGCGATTGCGCCGGCAAGGCCGGCCCAGAAACGAAAAAGGCCGACATATCCAGGCTGTGTGAAAACCCGAGCGGCTCTTCGAAGAGTGCGTTCCTACGTGAAATCTGAAAAGGCTTGGCTATTCAGCCAACCCAGAATCCGCGTAGAAACGCGAAATCCAGGTTGTTTTTTAACCAGCTGGACCGATCCGGAGGTTTTCACACAGCCTGATATCGCCGGCCTTTTCCATGGATGGATTCGCCTTTATTCGGCGAATGCTTCTTCCTCCGAGCCCCTGACCACCCGCACCACCCGGCTCGGCAGGGCCAGGTCGATGCCGCGGTCGCGCAGGCACAGGCGCACCTGTTCGTTGAGCATGAAGGTCACCGCGCCGAAATCGGCGTTGGCGGTCCACAGGCGCAGCGACAGGGTCACCGAGTTCTCGCCCAGGGCCGAGACCACCACCACCGGCGCCGGGTTCTTGAGCACGCGCGGGTCCTGGGCCAGTTCCAGGAGGATGCCGCGGGCCGCGTCCAGGTCGGCGTCGAAGGCCAGCTTGATGTCGAAGATCACCTGGCGCGTGGCCTGGCTCGAGACGTTGGTGATGATGCCGTTGGACAGCGCGCCGTTGGGCATGATGACCGTGCGGTTGTCGCCGGTGCGCAGCACGGTGTGGAAGATCTGGATGCTGTCCACGGTGCCGGAGACGCCCTGCGCCTCGATGGCATCGCCGACCTTGAACGGACGGAACAGCAGGATCAGCACGCCGCCGGCGAAGTTCGACAGGCTGCCCTGCAGGGCCAGGCCGATGGCCAGGCCGGCGGCGCCGATGGCGGCGACGAAGCTGGTGGTCTGGATGCCGATCATCGAGGCCACGCTGACCACCAGGAGGATCTTCAGCGCCACGTTCACCAGGCTGCCGATGAAGCCCTGGAGAGTCTTGTCCACCCGCTGGCTGGCCATCAGCCCGCCCACCCGGCGGGTCAGCAGGTTGATCAGCCACCAGCCGATCAGCAGGGTGATCAGCGCCAGCACGGCGTTGCCCAGGTAAGTCAGCACCACCGGCATCCAGGCCTCTGCGCTCCGTACTAGCTGGTCGTAATTCATGTCCATGGAATGGGGCCCCCTTGGTTTTCGATTATTAGAAATACGAACGCCATGGCGAACCATGGCGATCGGTATTCGCCGAGCGGCGCTCTATTTGCGACGCCGCCCGGACAACGAGGTTCCGCTCAATCGCGGAAGTTGTTGAACTGCACCGGCATGCCCAGGGACTCGCCGCGCAGCATGGCGATCACTTCCTGCAGGTCGTCGCGCTTCTTGCCGGTGACGCGCACCTGCTCGCCCTGGATGGCGGCCTGGACCTTCATCTTGCGGTCCTTGATCAGGCCGACGATCTTCTTCGCCAGGTCCTTGTCGATGCCCTCGCGGAAGTTCACTTCCTGCTTGACCACCTTGCCCGAGGGGTAGGCGTCCTTGAGCTCCATGCACTGGATGTCGATCTTGCGCTTGATCAGGTTGCTGCGCAGGATGTCGAGCATCTGCTCCAGCATGAAATCGGCCTCGGCGGTCAAGGTAACCGACTTGTCCTTGGGCTCGAAGCTGCACTTGCCCTTGAGGTCGAAGCGGCGCTCGAGCTCCTTGCCGGCGTTGTCCAGGGCGTTGGTCAGTTCGTGCTTGTCCAGTTCGGACACCACGTCGAACGAAGGCATGTCATCTCTCCAGATGGACGGCGCGATCCGGTTCACACTCGGGCACGCGCCTGGCTTGACGGTAAAAATGCGCGCTCATTATAACTGAGCCACAAGCACGCGCCCGGCCCAGAACCGGCGAATCCCCGCCTCCTCCGAGTCCCCTGCCCCATGCCAACCAACCATCTGAGCATCCTGGTGGTCGACGACGCGAAATTCTCCAGCGCCATGATCGGCCGGGCGCTGAGCCAGGCCGGCTACCAGAACGTGCGCTTCGCCAGCAGCGCCAGCGAGGCCCTGCAACTGCTGGAACGGGAACCGGTGAGCGTGCTCCTGGCCGACTGGCTGATGCCGGAGATGGACGGCCTGGAGCTCACCGCGCGGGTACGCCAGCTGGACGAAAGCGGCGACCACTACACCTACATCATGCTGCTCACCGGCAAGGAGGGCGACAACGCCCTGGCCGAGGCCTTCGACCGCGGCGTGGACGACTTCGTCAGCAAGACGGCGATGAGCGAGCAACTGGTGCCGCGGGTGCTGGCCGCCGACCGCCTGTGCAACACCCTGCAGCGCCTGCTGGTGGAGAACCGCCTGCTCACCGAGAACATCAACCGCCTGGAAGAGCGCAACCTGGTGGACGCTGCCACCGGCCTGGGCAACCTGCGCTACCTGCGGCAGAAGCTCGCCGACAGCATCCGCCAGGTGGAATCCCGCGGCGGCGCGGTGTGCTACCTGCTGATCGGCATTCCCGTCCTGCTGGAGCAGGACGGCCAGCACTTCCCCGGCTTCCATCAGGAGCTGCTGCACGGCATCGGCCGGCGCCTGCAGCAACTGGTGCGGCCGCTGGACGTGCTGACGCGCATCGACGAGCAGCACTTCGGCCTCATCACCCTGATCGACGACCTCCAGGAATGCTCGCCGAGCAGCTTCCGCCGCCTGCACGAAGGGCTCAACCTCAAGGCCTTCAAGACCAGCCGCGGCTTCGTCAGCCTGAAGGCCGGCATCGGCCTGGTGGGGCTGGACGCCAAGTCCCTGCCGCTGCAGGCCGAAGAGGTGATGGAACAGGCCCGCCAGCTGCTGCCCGACGCCTATGCCAGCGGGCGAATCAACGCCAGCCGGCTGCCCGGGGTGCGCTAGACTTCGCTGTACGCCCATCGACACGCGAAGCCCACCATGAACTGGACCATTCTCGGCGCCGGCAGCCTCGGCAGCCTCTGGGCCGCCCGCCTGGCCCGCGCCGGCCTGCCCGTGCAGCTGCTGCTGCGTGACCGCCAGCGCCTGGCGGCGTACCGCGCCCGCGGCGGCCTCACCCTCTGCGAGGACGGCCGCGAGAGCCTCTACCCGATCCCCGCTGAGACCGCCGGGCACCTGAACGCGCCCATCCAGCGCCTGCTCCTGGCCAGCAAGGCCTACGACGCCGAGGAAGCCGCCGCCAGCGTGGCCGCGCACCTGGCGCCCGGCGCCGAGATCATCCTCCTGCAGAACGGCCTGGGCAGCCAGCAGGCGGTGGCCGCGCACCTGCCGCGGGCGCGCTGCCTGTACGCCTCCAGCACCGAAGGGGCGTTCCGCGACGGCGATTTCCGCGTGGTCTTCGCCGGCCGCGGGCAGACCTGGCTCGGCGACGAGCGCGGCGGCCCTGCGCCGGCTTGGCTGGACGAGCTGGCCCGCGCCGAAATCCCCGTGCAGTGGAGCGGCGACATCCTCGAACGGCTGTGGCGCAAGCTGGCGCTGAACTGCGCGATCAACCCGCTGAGCGTGCTGCACCACTGCCGCAACGGCGAACTGGCCGGCCATGCCGAGGAAGTCGCCGGCCTGTGCGACGAACTCGGCCAACTGCTCCACGCCTGCGGCTACGACACGGCGGCGCGGGAGCTGCAGGGCGAAGTGGAACGGGTGATCGCCGCCACCGCGGCCAACTATTCCTCCATGTACCAGGACGTGGCCAACGGGCGGCGCACCGAAATCGCCTACCTGCTCGGCCATGCCTGCGCCGAGGGCCAGCGCCGCCACCTGGCGCTGCCCGGGCTGAACGCCCTGCACCGGCGCCTGCGCGACGCGCTGCGCCAACGCGGATTGCCCGAGGCCTGAGCGGCGGGCTAACCTGCCCGCCACGCTTTCGATCGCCGAGCCCCTATGCTGTCCTTCATCAACCTGCGCCAGCGCCTGGAAAACCTGCCGGTCGGCCAGAAGATTCTCGCCGCCCTGCTGGTGCTGCTGGCCACTGTTTTGCTGGCGGCCAACCTGGCGTTCATCAGCGCGGCCTACTGGATCTCCCAGGACAGCGTGGCGCCCCAGGCCCTGCAGACCATCGGCCGGCTGATCGCCAACCCGGCGCTCAGCTACCCGGCGCTGAGTTCCCCGGAGCAGGCCGACACCCTGCTGCACCAGCTCGACGACTACCAGCCGCTGCGCGCCGCCGCGCTCTACGACGCCAACGGCACGCGCATCGCCCAGTCGCCGCGGGAAGGCTCGCTGCCCAGGCACCTGGAGGACCTGGAACGCTGGCGCGCCCACGAATACCGCCTCAACGCCCTGTTCGAACTGCCGCAGCCCGGCGGGCGCAACGGCTACCTGCTGCTGGTGGCCAGCAGCGAGCTGCCCGGCGCCTTCTACACCGGCACGCTGACCGCCAGCCTGGCGATCCTGGCCGTGAGCGTGCTGCTGTGGATGCTCATCGCCCGGCAGATCCGCCGCCTGATCACCCGGCCGATCCGCAGCCTGGAAGAGCTGTCGCGCCAGGTCACCCGCGAGGAGAACTACTCGCTGCGCGCCGAACGCGGCAATGCCGACGAGATCGGCCGCCTGTCCGACGCCTTCAACACCATGCTCACCCGTATCGAGGCCCGCGAGCAGCAGCTCAAGCGCGCCCGCGACGACGCCCAGGACGCCATGGCCCAGGCCCAGGACCTGGCCGAGGAAACCCGCCGCTCCAACCGCAAGCTGGAGCTGGAAGTGCAGGTGCGCAGCAAGATCGAGAAGAAGCTCACCGGCTTCCAGCACTACCTCAACAGCATCATCGACTCCATGCCCTCGGCGCTGATCGCGGTGGACGAGCAGCTCTACGTCACCCAGTGGAACCAGGAGGCCAGCCGGCTTTCCGGCACCAGCCTGGACGACGCGGTGAACCAGCCAGTGTTCCTCGCCTTCCCCTCGCTCAAGCCCTTCCTGCTGCAACTGACCCGCGCCGCCGAGCAGCACAAGGTGGAACGCGTGGAGCGCGTCACCTGGGCATTGATCGACTCGCCACGGCACTACGCCCTGACCTTCTACCCGCTGATGGGCGGCACCGGCCGCGGCGCGGTGATCCGCATCGACGACATCACCGAGCGCCTGGGCATGGAAGAACTGATGGTGCAGTCGGAGAAGATGCTCTCGGTGGGCGGCCTGGCCGCCGGCATGGCCCATGAGATCAACAACCCGCTGGGGGCCATCCTGCACAACGTGCAGAACATTCGCCGGCGGCTGTCGCCGGAACTGCCGAAGAACCTGGAAGTGGCGGCCGAGGTGGGCGTCGCCCTGGACGACCTCAACCACTACCTGGAGGCGCGGGAGATTCCCAAGCTGATGGACGGCATCCAGTACGCCGGCTCGCGCGCCGCCAAGATCGTCACCCACATGCTCGCCTTCAGCCGCCGCAGCCACCGGCAGATGGCGCCCTGCGAACTGCCCTCGCTGATCGAGCAGGCGGTGGAGATCGCCGGCAACGACTTCGACCTGGCCGGCGGCTTCGACTTCAAGTCGCTGGAGATCGTCCACGAGTTCGACCCGCGCCTGGGCCCGGTGCCGGTGATCGCCAACGAGTTCGAGCAGGTGCTGCTCAACCTGCTGAAGAACGCCGCCCAGGCCATCCACCTGCGCGACGACGAGGAGGAAGGCGAACATGGCCGCATCGTCCTGCGCACGCGGCTCAACCCGCCGTGGGCGGAAGTGCAGGTGGAAGACAACGGCTGCGGCATGCCGGAAACGGTGCGCAAGCGCATCTTCGAGCCCTTCTTCACCACCAAGGAAGTGGGCCAGGGCACCGGCCTGGGCCTGTCGGTGTCGTATTTCATCATCACCAACAACCACAAGGGGCAGATGGAAGTGCAATCGGAACTCGGCCAGGGCACCTGCTTCACCCTGCGCCTGCCGCTGGGCGACGAGCCCGTGGCGCCGGTGGCGCTGCCGCCCCCGCAGAACAAGGAGCTCTGAGGCATGGGCTATCGCCTGTCGAAGATCTACACCCGCACGGGCGACGCCGGCGAGACCGGCCTGGCCGACGGCAGCCGGGTGCCGAAACACCACCCGCGGATCGAAGCCATCGGCTGCGTGGACGAGCTGAACAGCCAGTTGGGGCTGCTGCTGGCCGACCTGCAGGAAGCCCGCAGCGCCGCGCTGGACCAGTTGCTGACGGTGCTGGCGCCGGTGCAGCACCGCCTGTTCGACCTCGGCGGCGAACTGGCAATGCCGGAATACCGCGCCCTGGGCGACTACGAGGTGGCGCGCCTGGAACAGGCCATCGACGCCTGGAACGAGGAGCTGGAACCGCTGAAGGACTTCATCCTCCCCGGCGGCTCCCGGCTGGTGGCGCAGATCCACGTATGCCGCGCCCTGGCGCGCAAGGCCGAGCGCCGCTGCCAGCAGCTCAACGCCGAGGAGCCCCTGGAAGGCGCCGGGTTGCGCTACCTGAACCGGCTGTCGGACCTGCTGTTCGTGGCAGCCCGCATAGCCGCCAAGCGCCAGGGCGTCGCCGAGGTGCTGTGGAAGGCGGCGGAAAAGCCCGCGTAGATGGGTAGGAGCGGGCCCTGCCCGCGATTCGCGCGCAGGGCGCGCTCCTACAATGGGAATGGCGTGGGTGGAGCAGCGTAGGAGCGGATCTTATCCGCGATCCGCGCCGATACGTCCGGCTATCGCGGACAAGGTCCGCTCCTACGGGGAAACGCCATGCCTCACGTCGAAACTGTAGGAGCGGGCCCTGCCCGCGATTCGCGCGCAGGGCGCGCTCCTACAATGGGAATGGCATGGGTGGAGCAGCGTAGCGAATCTCATCCGCGAATCGCGCCGATACGCCCGGCTATCGCGGACAAGGTCCGCTCCTACGGGGAAACGCCATGCCTCACGTCGAAACTGTAGGAGCGGGCCCTGCCCGCGAAATCGCGCGCAGGGCGCGCTCCTACAATGGGAATGGCATGAGTGGGGCAGCGTAGGAGCGGATCTCATCCGCGATCCGCGCCGATACGCCCGGCTATCGCGGACAAGGTCCGCTCCTACGGGGAAACGCCATGCCTCACGGCGAAACTGTAGGAGCGGACAAGGTCCGCGATTCGCGCGCAGGGCGCGCGCCTACAATGGGAATGGCATGAGTGGGGTAGCGTAGGATCTCATCCGCGATCCGCGCCGATACGTCCGGCTATCGCGGACAAGGTCCGCTCCTACGGGGAAACGCCATGCCTCACGGCGAAACTGTAGGAGCGGGCCCTGCCCGCGAATCGCGCGCAGGGCGCGCTCCTACAATGGGAATGGCGTGGGTGGAGCAGCGTAGGAGCGGATCTCATCCGCGAATCGCGCCGATACGTCCGGCTATCGCGGACAAGGTCCGCTCCTACGAACGTGTCTCCCTGAAGCCCCGTAGGATGGGTTGAGCGAAGCGATACCCATCCTACGAAGAGCCCCGGTGCAGCCGGAAAGAAAGCGGCACCTACGAAGGCCTATGCCCCGGCCTTCGGCCAGAGCGCGCGGATGCCCGCCACGCCCTGGGCGCCTATCTGCCAGGCGCGTTCCAGGTCCTGCGGGCCCAGGCCGCCGAGCAGGAATACCGGCTGGTTGAAGCCTTCCACCAGTTGCTGCGCCACATCCCAACCCATTGCCGGTTCGCCCGGATGGCTCTCGGTCGGCTGCACCGGCGACAGGGTGACGAAGTCCACGCCCATCGCGCTGGCCAGCGCCAGTTCTTCGGCGCCGTGGCAGGACGCCGCCAGCAGGCGCTCCTGGGGGAACGGGCGACCGTTGGGGGCGTACTTGCGCAGTTGCTCGGCGGTCAGGTGCCAGCCGGCGGCGGGGAAGTCGCCCAGCCATTCCAGCGGGCCCTTGAGCATCAGTTGCGCCTTGCCGGCGCACAGCCCGACGGCATCCACCGCCATGTCGCGGTACTCCGGGCTGTACATGTTCGGCGCGCGCAGTTGGATCAGGCGGATACCGCCCGCCACGGCGGCGCGGATGCCCTGCAGGACTTCCTGCGGCTCCAGGCCGTCGGGGGTGATCAGGTAGCGCTCGGGCAGCCGCGCGGCCTGCACGATGGGCCGGTTGGCGGCGGGGAATTCGTAGTCGGGCAACTCCCGCGGGGCCACCCAGGCCAGCGGCTGGCCTTCGGCGCCATGGGGTTCGCCGGAGAACGCCGAGACCTCCCAGACGTCCAGCAGCACCTGCTTGTCCGGGTAGTCGTGGGCCACGCGGATCAGCGGCCGGGCGCGCTCGACGCGGATGCCCAGTTCCTCTTCCAGCTCGCGGGCCAGCGCGGCCTGCACCGGTTCGCCCTCCTCCACCTTGCCGCCGGGGAACTCCCACAGGCCGCCCTGGTGCTTGTCGTCCGGGCGCCGGGCGATCAGCACGCGGCCATCGACGCCACGGATCACGGCGGCGGCGACATGTACTCGTTTCACAGCATTACTCCTCGTCGGTTGCCGGCGCTCAGGGGCGCTCGGCCAGCGCGGCCTGCAGCCAGGGCTGGAAGGCCGCCCACTGGTAGATGGTGTCCACGTAGGCCTTGGCCAGCGGCGGCAGCTCCACGGCGTAGCTGCGCAGGCGCGTGGCCACCGGCGCGTAGAAGGCGTCGGCGATGCTGGCGTGGCCGAACAGGAACGGCCCGTCCTGGCCGAAGCCCTGGCGGCACAGGGTCCATAGCTCGATGACGCGGGCGATGTCGGTTTCCACTTCGGGCGGCACCTTGGCCAGCGGCTTGTGCCGCTGCAGGTCCATGGGCATGTGCGAGCGCAGGGCGAGGAAGCCGCTGTGCATCTCCGCGCAGATCGACCGCGCCAGCGCCCGGGCCGCCTCGCCGCGCGGCCACAGGTGCGCCTCGGGGAAGCGTTCGGCCAGGTATTCGGCGATCGCCAGGGAATCCCAGATCACCCCGTCCTCGCACTTGAGCACCGGCACCTTGCCGGTGGGCGAGTGCTCGCGGATGCGCCGCGCGGTGTCGACGCCGCCCAGCGGGATCAGCACTTCTTCGAATTCCGCACCGGTCAGTTGCATGGCCAGCCAGCCACGCAACGACCAGGACGACAGGTTCTTGCTGCCAATGACCAGTTTCATCGCTCGTTTCTCCGCTACGAAGCTAGAAGCTAGAAGCTAGAAGCTAGAAGCTAGAAGCTAGAAGCTAGAAGCTAGAAGCTAGAAGCTAGAAGCTAGAAGCTAGAAGCTAGAAGCTAGAAGCTAGAAGCTAGAAGCTAGAAGCTAGAAGCTAGAAGCTAGAAGCTAGAAGCTAGAAGCTAGAAGCTAGAAGCTAGAAGCTAGAAGCTAGAAGCTAGAAGCTAGAGAGCGTGGCGCCTTTCACTTCCGGCTTCAAGCTTCCAGCTTCCCGCTTCCAGCTCCCATCAAGTCCTGTATTCCGCGTTGATCTTCACGTACTCATGGGACAGGTCGGTGGTCCAGATGGTCTCGCTGCAGTCGCCGCGGCCCAGTTCGATGCGGATGGTGATCTCTTCCTGGGCCATCACCCGCGCGCCCTGGTCCTCGGTGTAGCTGGCGGCGCGGCAGCCGCGGCTGGCGATGCAGACTTCGTCGAGGAAGACGTCGATCCTGCTGACGTCCAGGTTCGGCACGCCGGCGTAGCCGACCGCGGCCAGGATGCGGCCCCAGTTCGGGTCGGAGGCGAACAGCGCGGTCTTGATCAGCGGCGAGTGGGCCACGGCGTAGCCGACGTCCAGGCACTCCTGGTGGGTGCCGCCGCCGTTGACCTGCACGGTGACGAACTTGGTGGCGCCCTCGCCGTCGCGGACGATGGCCTGGGCCAGCTCCATGGACACCTCGATCACCGCCTGCTTCAGGGCGCTGAACAGCGCGCCGCTGGCCTGGGTGATCTCCGGCAGCGTGGCCTGGCCGGTGGCGACCAGGATGCAGCTGTCGTTGGTGGAGGTATCGCCGTCGATGGTGATGCGGTTGAACGACTTGTTCGCCGCGTCGCGGAGCAGGTCCTGCAGCACGCCCTGGGCGACCTTGGCGTCGGTGGCGATGTAGCCGAGCATGGTGGCCATGTTCGGCTTGATCATGCCGGCGCCCTTGCTGATGCCGGTGACGGTGACGGTGACGCCGTCGTGCACGAACTGGCGGCTGGCGCCCTTGGGCAGGGTGTCGGTGGTCATGATGCCGGCGGCGGCCTCGGCCCAGTTGTCCGGGCCCAGGGCGGCCAGGGCGGCCGGCAGCGCGGCTTCGATCTTGGCCACCGGCAGCGGCTCGCCGATCACCCCGGTGGAGAACGGCAGCACCTGGCTTTCGTCCACGCCGGCCAGCTCGGCCAGCTTGGCGCACACCGCCGAGGCGTTGGCCAGGCCCGGCTCGCCGGTGCCGGCGTTGGCGTTGCCGGTGTTGGTCACCAGGTAGCGCACCGGCCCGAGGAAGCGCTGCTTGCACAGCAGCACGGGGGCGGCGCAGAAGGCGTTGGTGGTGAACACACCCGCCACGCTGGAGCCTTCGGCGCATCGCATCACCACGACGTCCTTGCGACCGGGGCGCTTGATGCCGGCGGAAGCGATGCCGAGTTCGAAGCCGGGGACCGGGTGCAGGGTGGAGATGGGGCCGAGACCGACAGCCATGGATGTGCTCCTTACGAAAAAGGGTGGATCGAATGTGAAAAACGCCGCGAGCGGCAGGGCCGGTCGCGGCGTCGGGGGTTACGACGGCAGGCGGATCAGTTCACCTGGCCGTGGCAATGCTTGTACTTCTTGCCGGAACCGCAGGGGCACAGCTCGTTGCGGCCGATCTTCGGCTCGGCGCGCACCGGCTCCAGCGGCACGACCTGGCCCGGGCCCTGCTCGCCTTCTTCGCCTTCCTCGGCATCGGGGGCCTGGTCGATGGACGGCGCCTCGGCATGCTGGAACTGCATGCGCTTGGCCATTTCCTCGGCTTCGCGGCGCAGGCGCGCCTCTTCCTCGGCCGGGTCCTCGCGGCGGACCTGGACGAAGGACAGCACGCGGATGGTGTCGCGCTTGATCGAGTCCAGCAGTTCCTGGAACAGGTTGAAGGACTCGCGCTTGTACTCCTGCTTCGGGTTCTTCTGCGCGTAGCCGCGCAGGTGGATGCCGTGGCGCAGGTGGTCCATGGTGGACAGGTGGTCCTTCCACAGGTCGTCCAGCACGCGCAGCAGCATCTGCTTCTCGAAGGTGCGCAGGGCCTCGGCGCCGGCCAGGTCTTCCTTCTCGTTGTAGGCGGCGACCAGCTCGGCGAGGATCTTCTCGCGCAGGGTCTCCTCGTAGAGCTTCTCGTCGTCGTCCAGCCACTGCTGGACCGGCAGCTTCAGGCCGAAGTCGCTGTACAGCGCGGCTTCCAGGCCGGCGATGTCCCACTGCTCGGGCAGCGACTGCGGCGGGATGTGCTGGCTGATGGTGTTGTTCAGCACTTCCTCGCGGAACTCGGCGATGGTGTCGCCGATGTTCTCCGCGGCCAGCAGGCTGTTGCGCATGTGGTAGATCACCTTGCGCTGCTCGTTGGCCACGTCGTCGAATTCGAGCAGTTGCTTGCGGATGTCGAAGTTGCGGCCTTCGACCTTGCGCTGCGCCTTCTCGATGGCGTTGCTGACCATGCGGTGCTCGATGGCCTCGCCCGGCTGCATGCCCAGGGCCTTCATGAAGTTCTTCACCCGGTCGGAGGCGAAGATGCGCATCAGGTTGTCTTCCAGCGACAGGTAGAAGCGGCTGGAGCCCGGGTCGCCCTGGCGGCCGGAACGGCCCCGCAGCTGGTTGTCGATACGGCGGGATTCGTGGCGCTCGGAGGCGATCACATGCAGGCCGCCGGCCTCGATCACCTGCTGGTGGCGCTTCTGCCACTCGGCCTTGATCTGGGCGATCTGCTCGTCGCTGGGGTTCTCCAGGCTGGCGATCTCGGCTTCCCAGTTGCCGCCCAGGAGGATGTCGGTACCACGGCCGGCCATGTTGGTGGCGATGGTCACCGAGCCCGGCGCGCCGGCCTGCGCGATGATCTCGGCTTCCTTCTCGTGGTACTTGGCGTTGAGCACCTTGTGCTCGATGCCGGCCTGCTCCAGCAGCTTGGACACGTACTCGGAGGTTTCGATGGAGGCGGTACCGACCAGGATCGGCCGGCCCAGGGCCTGGCTCTGCTGGATGTCGGTGATGATCGCCGCGTACTTCTCTTCCTGGGTCAGGTAGACCAGGTCGTTGAAGTCCTTACGGGCGACCGGCCGGTGGGTCGGGATCACCACCACGTCCAGGCCGTAGATCTGGCGGAACTCGAAGGCCTCGGTGTCGGCGGTGCCGGTCATGCCGGACAGCTTGGTGTAGAGGCGGAAGTAGTTCTGGAAGGTGGTGGAGGCCAGGGTCTGGCTCTCGGCCTGGATCGGCAGGTTTTCCTTGGCCTCGATGGCCTGGTGCAGGCCCTCGGAGAGGCGGCGGCCGGGCATGGTGCGGCCGGTGTGCTCGTCGATCAGCAGGACCTGGTCGCCCTGGACGATGTACTCGACGTTGCGGTGGAACAGGGTGTGGGCGCGCAGCGCGGCGTAGACGTGGGTCAGCAGGCTGAGGTTGTGCGCCGAGTAGAGGCTCTCGCCCTCGCCGAGCAGGCCGGCCTGGCTCAGCAGTTCCTCGACGTAGGCGTGGCCCTGCTCGTTGAGTTCGACCTGGCGGGTCTTCTCGTCGATGCTGTAGTGGCCCTGCTGGGTCACCTGGCCCTCGACTTCCTCGATGTGGCGCTTCAGGCGCGGGATCAGCTTGTTGATCTTGATGTACAGCTCGGAGCTGTCTTCGGCCTGGCCGGAGATGATCAGCGGGGTCCGCGCCTCGTCGATGAGGATGGAGTCCACTTCGTCGACCACGGCGAAGTTCAGCTCGCGCTGGAACTTGTCCTGCAGGCTGAAGGCCATGTTGTCGCGCAGGTAGTCGAAGCCGAATTCGTTGTTGGTGCCGTAGGTGATGTCCGAGGCGTAGGCCGCGCGCTTCTCTTCCGGCGGCTGGAAGGGCGTGACGATGCCCACCGAGAGGCCGAGGAACTCGTACAGCGGACGCATCCAGTTGGCGTCGCGGCGGGCCAGGTAGTCGTTCACGGTGACCACGTGCACGCCCTTGCCGGACAGCGCGTTCAGGTACACCGCCAGGGTGCCCACCAGGGTCTTGCCCTCGCCGGTGCGCATCTCGGCGATCTTGCCCTCGTGCAAGGTCATGCCGCCGATCAACTGGACGTCGAAGTGGCGCATGCCCATCACCCGCTTGCCCGCCTCGCGGCACACGGCGAAGGCTTCCGGGAGGATCTGGTCGAGGGTCTCGCCCTTGGCCAGGCGCTGCTTGAATTCCTCGGTCTTGGCCTTCAGTTGCTCATCGGAAAGCGCCACCATCTGTGGTTCGAGCGCATTGATGGCCTGGACCTGCTTGGCCATGCGCTTCACTTCACGCTCGTTCTTGCTTCCAAAGAGTTTTTTCAACAAAGGCGCAAACATATCGACTGGGTCATCCGAACTTGGGGAATGGAGGGCTGCCCGACTGGCTGGCCGCGGCTTGCATCGACGGCAAAGGGGGCATTCTACTCGGAAACGTGAACGAAAGAAGTGCCCAGGTCATGCCGGGGACTTTCCATGCGCGCACATTGCCCGGCAGGAACTCGGGGGAGGACTGGCAGTCCGCCTGCTTTATATTGTGTCGCGCAGGCAAAGTTCAAGGCTCGGCGCCGGCGGGCGTCGGCGCGACGGCCGGCGATGACCGCATTCTGATACCATCGGCGCTCAACAACCCCGGAATTTTCACCATGGCGTTCCGCCCGCTGCCCGCACAGGCCACCACCAAGCTGCTGCGCGAAGCCAAGCCGCTGCAGTCGCTGTTCAACGAGGCCCAGCGCCTCGCCCAGCTGCAACAGCTGCTCGACAGCCAGCTGCAGCCGGCCGCGCGCCCGCACTGCCGGGTCGCCTCCTGGCGCGGCGGCAACCTGCTGCTGGTGCTCACCGACGCGCACTGGGCCACGCGCCTGCGCTACCAGCAGAAGCGCCTGCTGCGCCAGTTGCAGATGTTCGACGAGTTCGCCGGGCTGCAGCACATCCTGTTCAAGGTCCAGCCCCAGGTCGAGCGCCAGGCGCCGGTGCGCACCCACCAGCTCTCCCCCGCCGCCGCCGAGGCCCTGCAGGAGGCCGCCGAGGGCATCGCCAACCCGCGCCTGCGCGCGGCCCTGGAACGCCTGGCCAGCCGCAGCCGCCCGCGCGAAGACTGACCCCCTCGCCTACCGCCGGTCTCATAACGCCCCTCGTCGGCGCTTGCCGATGAACTCGTGAGAACTTTCCCCCTCCAAACTCCAAGCCTCCTGCCCGCGCCATTTCGCGCGCATAAAAAAAGGCCACCCGAGGGTGGCCTTCAATATGTACAGCTTGAAAGGAGGAGGTTTCCTCAAACGGCCGCAGCGGGCCGCATGTAGGAAATCGGCGCGGTGCTCGCGTCTTCGAAGGTGACCACTTCCCAGGCCTCCTTGTCCGCGATGAGTGCGCGGAGCAGGCGGTTGTTCAGGGCATGGCCGGACTTGAAGCCGCGGAACTCGCCGATAAGGCTGTTACCAAGCAGGTACAGGTCACCGATGGCGTCCAGGATCTTGTGCTTGACGAACTCGTCCTCGTAACGAAGGCCGTCTTCGTTGAGCACGCGATACTCGTCGACCACGATGGCGTTCTCCACGCTGCCACCGAGCGCCAGGTTCTGCGAACGCAGGTACTCGATGTCGCGCATGAACCCGAAGGTCCGCGCGCGGCTGACTTCCTTGACGAAGGAAGTGCTGGAGAAGTCCACCGTCGCCTTCTGGGTGCGACCACGGAAGACCGGGTGATCGAAATCGATCTCGAAGCTCACCTTGAAGCCGTCGAAGGGAACGAAAGTGGCGCGCTTGTCGCCCTCTTCCACGGTCACTTCACGCTTGATGCGGATGAACTTCTTGGCCGCCTCCTGCTCCTGCAGGCCGGCGGATTGGATCAGGAATACGAAGGGCCCCGCGCTGCCGTCCATGATCGGCACTTCCGAGGCGGACAGCTCGACATAGGCGTTGTCGATGCCCAGGCCAGCCATGGCCGAGAGCAGATGCTCCACCGTATCCACTTTGACGTCACCCTTGACCAGGGTGGTCGACATGGTGGTCTCGCCGACGTTCGAGGCCCGAGCCGGGATTTCCACCACCGGGTCGAGGTCGGTACGGACGAACACGATACCGCTGTCCACCGGAGCCGGCTTCAGGGTGAGGTAGACCTTCTCCCCCGAGTGCAGACCGACGCCGGTGGCCCGGATGATGTTCTTCAAGGTGCGTTGTCTGATCATGGCTTTGGCCGCTTTCGCGCAAGTTGCGAACTGTTGTCAACAATGGGCGGCGATGATAGCAGAACCGCCCTTTGCTGAACACCAATCACATTCATACTCCTGATAAATTGCCTCAATCGGCCTGGCGACGCAGGAATGCCGGGATGTCCAGGTAGTCCAGGTCGTCCTGCGGGTTGAGCTTGGCCGCGGTGGCCGCGCTGCCGTGCGCCTGATTGCGCATCACGGTCGGGCGGTCCAGGTCGCGGTAGTTCACCGATTGCTGCTCGCGCTGTACCGGAGCCTGGCTGCTGACCGCCTGGGTCTGCACGGTGTTGTCGACCACCTTGACCGGTTTTTCCAGGCGTGCGCCCAGGCCGGTGGCGACCACGGTGACGTGCAGTTCGTCGCGCATGTCCGGATCGATCACGGTGCCCACCTTGACGGTGGCGTGCTCGGAGGCGAACTGCTCGATGATGTTGCCCACGTCGGAGTACTCGCCCAGGGACAGGTCGGGACCGGCAGTGATGTTCACCAGGATGCCGCGCGCGCCCTGCAGGTTGACGTCCTCCAGCAGCGGGTTGCGGATCGCCGCCTCGGTGGCCTCGCGGGCGCGGTTCGGGCCGCTGGCGGCGCCGGTGCCCATCATGGCCATGCCCATCTCGCTCATCACGGTCTTCACGTCGGCGAAGTCGACGTTGATCATGCCCGGACGCTTGATGATGTCGGAGATGCCGCGCACGGCGCCGGCCAGCACGTCGTCCGCCTTGGCGAAGGCTGCCAAGAGGCTTGCGTCCTTGCCGAGGATGGTCAGCAGCTTCTCGTTGGGGATGGTGATCAGCGAGTCGACGCTTTCCGCCAGGGAGCGGATGCCCTCGTCGGCGATCTGCATGCGCTTGCGGCCTTCGAACGGGAACGGACGGGTGACCACTGCAACGGTCAGGATGCCCATTTCCTTGGCCACTTCGGCGATGATCGGCGCCGCACCGGTACCGGTGCCGCCACCCATGCCGGTGGTGATGAAGACCATGTCGGCGCCTTCCAGCACCTCGGCGATGCGCTCGCGATCCTCGATCGCGGCCTGGCGGCCGACTTCAGGGTTGGCGCCGGCGCCCAGGCCCTTGGTCACGCCCGGGCCGAGCTGCAGCACGGTGCGCGCCGCGATGTTCTTCAGCGCCTGGGCGTCGGTGTTGGCGCAGATGAACTCCACGCCGTCGACGTTGTTCTTGGCCATGTGGTTCACGGCGTTGCCGCCGCCGCCACCGACACCGATGACTTTGATTACTGCCGTTTGTGGGACGTTATCGACGAGTTCAAACATTTTCCCCTCTCCTTCCTTTCTAGTTGTGTCGCCTACGTTTTACCGCGCCGGTAAATCAGAAATTGCCCTGGACCCAGCGTTTGAGCCGTTCCAGAACAGGTGTCTTGGGTTCATCGCTGAAGCTGCCGCCGGACATGGAGATGCCGTCGGATTGCTTCTGCAGGCCATACATGAGCAGGCCCACGCCAGTGGAATAGATAGGATTGCGCACGACGTCGGTCAGCCCCTTGACGCCATGCGGCACGCCCAGGCGCACCGGCATGTGGAAGATCTCTTCGGCCAGCTCCACGGCGCCTTCCATCTTGGAGGTGCCGCCGGTCAGGACGATCCCGGCCGGGATCAGGTCTTCGTAGCCGCTGCGGCGCAGCTCGGCCTGGACCAGGGTGAAGAGCTCGTCGTAACGCGGCTCCACCACCTCGGCCAGGGCCTGGCGCGACAGCTCCCGCGGCGGCCGGTCGCCGACGCTGGGCACCTTGATGGTTTCGCCCGCGCCGGCCAGCTTGGCCAGTGCGCAGGCGTAGCGGATCTTGATTTCCTCGGCGTACTGCGTGGGCGTGCGCAGGGCCATGGCGATGTCGTTGGTGACCTGGTCGCCGGCGATCGGGATCACCGCCGTATGGCGGATGGCGCCCTCGGTGAAGATGGCGATGTCGGTGGTGCCGCCGCCGATGTCCACCAGGCACACGCCCAGTTCCTTCTCGTCCTCGGTGATCACCGAGTAGGCCGAAGCCAGTTGCTCGAGGATGATGTCGTCGACTTCCAGGCCGCAGCGGCGCACGCATTTCTCGATGTTCTGCGCAGCGTTCACCGCGCAGGTCACCACGTGCACCTTGGCTTCCAGGCGCACGCCGGACATGCCCAGCGGCTCGCGCACGCCTTCCTGGTTGTCGATCACGTAGTCCTGCGCCAGGGTGTGCAGCACCCGCTGGTCGGCCGGGATCGCCACGGCCTGGGCGGCGTCGAGCACGCGGTCGATGTCGGCCGGGCTCACCTCGCGGTCGCGGATCGCCACGATGCCGTGGGAATTCAGGCTGCGGATGTGGTTGCCGGCGATGCCGACGAAGGCCGAGTGGATCCGGCAGCCGGCCATCTGCTGCGCCTCGTCGATGGCGCGCTGGATGGACTGCACGGTGGACTCGATGTTCACCACCACGCCCTTCTTCAGGCCGCGCGACGGATGGGTGCCGATCCCGACGATCTCCAGCTTGCCGTCGGCCGCTACCTCGCCCACCAGCGCCACCACCTTGGAGGTGCCGATGTCCAGGCCGACGACCATCTTGCCGCTCTGCACGCTTGCCATGTTTATTGCTGTCTCCTCAAATCACTGCGCGGGCGCGGCCTGGGCCACGTCCGTCTGCGGCAGCGGGTCGCGCCACGCCACGGCCAGGCCGTTGGGGTAGCGCATGTCGATGCGCGCAATCTTCGATATCTGTTCTTTCAGGGCCTTTTCGTAGATGGTCACGAAACGGCGGATCTGTTCGACCGTGTGGTCGCGGCCCAGGACGATCTGCACGCCCTGGGCGGTGTCCAGCGTCCAGGCGCCGCGCGAGCTCATCTCCAGGCTGGCGATGGTGAAGCCCAGGGGCCGCAGCAGTTGGCTGAGGATCTGGTACTGCTGCATCACCTTCTGCTGGGCGAACTGCGGGCCGGACAGGCGCGGCAGGTGTTCGTAGTGCGACACCTCGTGGGGCGCGAAGGCCTGGCCCTGGTTGTTCAGCAGCGCTTCGTCGCCCCAGCGGGCCACCGGCAGTTGTTCCTCCAGGTGGATCACCACCTGGTCCGGCCAGACGCGGCGGACTTCGGCGTGGGCGATCCAGGGCATCTGCTCCAGCTCCTGGCGCATGCCGGCCAGGTCGATGCTGAAGAAGCTGGCCGAGACGAACGGTGCGATGCGCTGCTGCACCGCCTGCTGGCTGATGTAGCTGAGGTCGCCTTCGACGCTGATCTTGGCGATCGGGCGGTCGGCGTAGGGCAGCACGTACTGCGCGCCCTGGTAGGCGCCGAAGCCCAGCACGGCCAGCAGCACCGGCCACATCAGCATGCGCAGGAAGCCGAAGCTGGGCCTGGGCAGGCGAGCGCTGATCGGCTCCTTCGCCACCAGGCGGCTGGCGCCGCGCGGCACCGGCTTGCGTGCGGGCACGCGGCCGATACCGGGTTGCGAGTGGCGGAGCATCGCGCCGTTCATGGTCTTACCCCCTTGCCTCGACGCTGTCGGCGAGGATCGCCAGCACCAGTTGCTGGAAATCCAGGCCGGCCGCGCGCGCGGCCATGGGCACCAGGCTGTGGTCGGTCATGCCCGGTGCGGTGTTGACTTCGAGCAGCCAGAAACGCCCCTCGGCGTCCTGCATCACGTCGGTCCGCCCCCAGCCCTGGATGCCCAGGGCCTCGCAGGCGCGGGCGCACAGGTCCTGCAGCTCGCGCTCCTTCTCGGGGCTCAGGCCGCAGGGGATGCGGTACTGGGTGTCGCTGGCCAGGTACTTGGCGTCGTAGTCGTAGAAGCTGTGCGGAGTGCCCAGGCCGATGGCCGGCAGCACCTGGCCGCGCAGGGTGGCCACGGTGAACTCGGGGCCGCTGATCCACTGCTCGACCAGCACTTGCGAGTCGTATTCGGCGGCGCTGCGCCAGGCGGCGATCAGCGCGTCCACGCCGTCGACCTTGGCCATGCCGATGCTGGAGCCTTCATGGGCCGGCTTGACGATCAACGGGAAGCCCAGTTCCGTCGCGGCGCGGCGGCAGTCGTCCCCGCTGGCCAGCACGGCATAGGCCGGCGTCGGCAGGCCCAGGCTCAGCCACACCCGCTTGGTGCGCAGCTTGTCCATGGCCAGGGCCGAAGCCAGCACGCCGCTGCCGGTGTAGGGAATGCCGGCGACTTCCAGCAGGCCCTGCATGCTGCCGTCCTCGCCGCCACGGCCGTGGAGGATGATGAAGGCGCGGTCGATCTTCTCGCTCAGCAGGCGCTGCAGCAGGTCGTCGCCCACGTCGATGCCGAAGGCGTCCACCCCGGCATCCTGCAGGGCCTTGAGGACCATGCCGCCGGACTTCAGCGAGACCTCGCGCTCGGCGCTCCTGCCGCCGTAGAGCACGGCGACGCGGCCGAAGGCGCGGGGCTCGAGGGTGGATTTGAGTGCGTCGTTCATCACGCCTTCCTCGGGGCGTCGCCGCCGAACATCGGGTTCTTGATCAGCGCCGGGGCCAGGCCGCCGATGTCGCCAGCGCCCTGGCAGAGCAGGATGTCGCCGGCGCGCAGCAGCGGCTTGAGCAGCGCGGCGAGGTCGCCGTCGCGCTCCAGGTAGATCGGGTCGAGCTGGCCGCGCTGGCGGATGCTGTGGCACAGCTGGCGGCTGTCGGCGCCGGGGATCGGCTCCTCGCCGGCCGGGTAGACCTCCATCAGCAGCAGCACGTTGGCCTCGCCGAGCACCTGCACGAAGTCTTCGTAGAGGTCTCGGGTGCGGGTATAGCGGTGCGGCTGGTAGACCATCACCAGGCGGCGCTCCGGCCAGCCGCCGCGCACGGCCTTGATCACCGCCGCGACTTCGCGCGGGTGGTGGCCGTAGTCGTCGACCAGCATCACGCTGCCGCCGTCGACCTGCAGCTCGCCATAGACCTGGAAGCGCCGGCCCACGCCCTGGAAGCCGGACAGGCCCTGGACGATGGCTTCGTCGGAGATGCCCTCGTCGGTGGCGATGACGATGGTCGCCAGGGAGTTCAGCACGTTGTGCAGGCCGGGCATGTTCACCGAGACGTCCAGCGGCTCGCGCTCCGGGCGCAGCACGGTGAACCAGGTGCGCATGCCTTCCTGGCGGATGTTGATGGCGCGGACGTCGGCATCCTCGCTCAGGCCGTAGGTGACGGTCGGGCGCGCCACCTGCGGGAGGATTTCGCGGACCACCGGGTCATCCACGCACATCACCGCCAGGCCGTAGAACGGCAGGTTGTGCAGGAAGTCGACGAAGGTCTTCTTCAGCTTGTTGAAGTCGCCGCCGTAGGTGGCCATGTGGTCGGCGTCGATGTTGGTGACCACAGCGACCATCGGTTGCAGGTGCAGGAAGCTGGCGTCGCTCTCGTCGGCCTCGGCCACCAGGTAGCGGCTGGTGCCCAGCTGCGCGTTGGTGCCGGCGGCGTTCAGCCGGCCGCCGATGACGAAGGTCGGGTCCAGCCCACCGGCGGCGAACACCGAGGCGATCAGGCTGGTGGTGGTGGTCTTGCCGTGGGTGCCGGCAACGGCGATGCCGTGGCGGTAGCGCATCAGCTCGGCGAGCATTTCCGCACGCGGCACCACCGGCACGCGGCGCTCCAGGGCGGCGGCGACTTCCGGGTTGGCCTTGTTCACCGCGCTGGAAACCACCAGCACGTCGGCGCCGTCGGCGTTTTCCGCGCGGTGGCCGATGAATACCTGGGCGCCGAACTTCTCCAGGCGCTCGGTCACAGCCGAGGCCTTGAGGTCGGAACCGGACACTTCGTAGCCGAGGTTCAGCAGCACTTCGGCGATACCGCACATGCCCGCGCCGCCGATGCCGACGAAGTGGATGCGGCGGATGCGCCGCATGGTGCGGGTGATGCCGTTGGGTTCCTTAACCACGGGCCACCTCCAGGCAGGCATCGACTACCGTGCGGGTAGCCTCGGGCATGGCCAGGCGCCGGGCGCTGGCGGCCATCTGCTTCAGGGATTCGGGATGCATCAATACCTCGGACAGCTGCGCGGCCAGGTCGGCGGCGCCGGTAGACTTTTGCGGCAGCAGGCGGGCGGCGCCCTCCCGTACCAGGAATTCGGCATTGCGCGTCTGGTGGTCGTCGATCGCGTGGGGCAGCGGCACCAGGAAGGACGGCAGGCCGGCGGCGGTCAGCTCGCTGACGGTCAGGGCGCCGGCGCGGCAGATCACCAGGTCGGCCCAGGCGTAGGCCGCGGCCATGTCGCCGATGAACGCAGCGACGTCGGCTTGGACACCGGCCTGGGCGTAACGCTCCGCGGTGACCTCGGCATGCTGACGACCGGCCTGGTGGCGAATGGCCGGGCGCTGCTCGGCGGGGATCAGCCGCAGCGCCTCGGGCAGCAACTTGTTCAGCGGCTCGGCGCCCAGGCTGCCGCCCAGCACCAGCAGGTTGACCTTGCGGCCGGCCAGATCGGCGCGGGCATCGGCCTCGAGGAACAGCTCGGCGCGCACCGGGTTGCCGGTGGTCAGGCGCTTGGCGCTGGCCGGGAAGGTGTCCGGGAAGGCCTCGCAGACGCGCTTGGCCAGCGGCGCCAGGCCACGGTTGGCGGTGCCGGCGACGGCATTCTGTTCGTGGATGACCAGCGGCGCGCCGCTCAGCTTCGCCGCCACGCCGCCGGGGCCGGTGACATAGCCGCCCAGGCCGAGCACGCAGACCGGCTTGAGCTTGCGCACCACGCCCAGGGCCTGGAACAGCGACTTGAGCAGGTCGAAGGGCGCGCGCAGCAGGGCCAGGCGGCCCTTGCCGCGCAGGCCGCTGACGTTGATCAGGTGCAGCGGCAGGCCGGCCTTGGGCACCAGGTCGTTCTCGATGCCACGCGGGGTGCCGAGCCAGTGCACGGCGTAGCCGCGGGCCTGGAACTCGCGGGCGCAGGCCAGGGCCGGGAACACGTGGCCGCCGGTGCCGCCGGCCATGATGAGGACGTTACCTTTCATCGGCGAAGTCCTCCTCGGTGAATTCGTACTCTTCGCTGCCCACCGCGGTGCGCCGCTCCCATTCGATGCGCAGCAGCATGCCCAGGCAGCCGCAGCAGATGACCAGCGAGGAACCGCCGTAGCTGAGGAACGGCAGGGTCAGGCCCTTGGTCGGCAGCAGGCCGACGTTCACCCCGACGTTGATCAGGAACTGGCCGATCCACAGGAACGCCAGGCCGTAGGCCACGTAGGCGGAGAAGTACTGCTTGGCCTGCTCGGCCCAGATGCCGATGTAGAGCGCGCGCAGGCCGACGAAGACGAACAGGCCGACGGTGGCCAGGGCGCCGACGATGCCCAGCTCCTCGGCCAGCACGGCGAACACGAAGTCGGTGTGCGCCTCGGGCAGGTAGAACTGCTTCTGGATGCTGTTGCCCAGGCCCATGCCGGTCCAGCCGCCGCGGCCGAAGGCGATCAGCGCCTGGCTGAGCTGGTAGCCGGCGCCGAACTGGTCGGCCCAGGGGTCGCTGAAGTTGGTCAGGCGCGCCATCCGGTAGGGCTGGGTCCAGATCAGCAGGGCCACCGCGCCCACCGCCAGGGCCACCATCAGGCCGAAGCGGAACAGGCCGACGCCGCCGAGGAACAGCATGGCCGCCGCGGCGCCCATCATCACCACGGTGGCGCCGAAGTCCGGCTCGCGCAGCAGCAGGCCGGCGAACGGCAGCAGCACGGCGAAGGGCTTGAAGAAGCCGATCCAGCTCTCGCGCACCTCGTGCTGGCGGCGCACCAGGTAGCCGGCCATGAACACCACCACGAAGACCTTGGCGATCTCCGAGGGCTGGATGTTGAACAGGCCGAAGCCGATCCAGCGCATGGAGCCGTTGACCTCGCGGCCGACGCCGGGGGTGATCACCGCCACCAGCAGCAGGAAGGCCACGCCCAGCAGCTTCCAGCTGTGGCGCTGCCAGGTCTCCATCGGCGTCAGCATGGTCACGCCGCAGGCGACGAAGCCGATGGCCAGGTAGATCAGGTGGCGCACCGAGAAGTACAGCGGGTTGCCCGACTGCGCCGCCGCCACTTCCGAGGACGCCGAGGTCACCATCACCAGACCCAGGCCGAGCAGCGCCAGGCAACCGGCGAGCAGCGGGAAGTCCAGATCGATGCCGTTGCGGCTGATCAGCGGGGACGGGTATGGGCGCAGGAAGGAGAACATCAGGCGATCTCCTCCACGGCCCTGGCGAACAGGCGGCCGCGCTCTTCGAAGTTCTTGAACATGTCCAGGCTGGCGCAGGCCGGCGACAGCAGCACGGCATCGCCCGGCCTGGCCAGCTCGGCGGCCTTGCGCACGGCTTCGTCCAGGGTCTGCACGCGCACCTTCGGCGTCTCGTCGCTCAACGCGGCGCCGACCAGCTCGGCATCACGGCCGAGCAGCACCACGGCGCGGCAGAACTTCGCCACCGGCTCGCGCAGGGCGCTGAAGTCCGCACCCTTGCCGTCGCCGCCGGCGAGCAGCACCAGCTTGCCGTCGATGTCGGCGCCCAGGCCTTCGATGGCGGCCAGCGCGGCGCCGACGTTGGTGGCCTTGGAGTCGTCATAGAAGCTCACCCCGGCGCGCTCGCCGACCCACTGGCAACGGTGGGCCAGGCCGGCGAATTCACGCAGGGTCCGCAGCATGGGCTCGAACGGCAGGCCCACGGCGTGGCCCAGGGCCAGGGCGGCCAGGGCGTTGGATTGGTTGTGAGCGCCGCGGATCTTCAGCTCGCGCACCGGCATCAGCGCCTCGAACTGGAAGGCCAGGTACTTCTCGCCACCCTCTTCCACCAGGCCGAAGGCCTTGAAGTCGGGCTTGTTGGTGCCGAAGGTCCAGCACGGCACGCTATCGGCAATCAGCGGCCGGCTCAGGGCGTCGGCGCGGTTCACCACGACCTGGCGGGCGCCGCGGAAGATGCGGTGCTTGGCCAGGTGGTAGTCGGCCATGCCGTCGTAGCGGTCCATGTGGTCTTCGCTGACGTTCAGGCAGGTGGCGACCTCGGCGCCCAGGCGCTCGCAGGTCTCCAGCTGGAAGCTGGACAGCTCCAGCACGTACAGCTCGACGTCGTCGGCCAGCAGGTCCAGGGCCGGGGTGCCCAGGTTGCCGCCCACGGCCACGCGCTTGCCGGCCGCCGCGGCCATCTCGCCGACCAGGGTGGTCACGGTGCTCTTGGCGTTGGAGCCGGTGATGGCGACGATCGGCGCCTTGGCATGGCGGGCGAACAGGTCGATGTCGCCGGACATGCGCACGCCACGGGCGGCGGCCTCGACCAGCGCCGGCGTGCGCAGCGACAGGCCGGGGCTGACGTACAGCTCGCTGGCGCGGCAGAGGAAGCCGGCGTCCAGCTCGCCGCAGCGTACTTCCACCTGCGGGTACTGGGCGCGCAGGGTGGCCAGCTCCGGCGGATTCTCGCGGGTGTCGGCCACGGCGAAAGGCACGCCCTGGCGCGTCAGGAAGCGCACCAGCGACATGCCGCTCTTGCCGAGGCCGACAACGATGCGGAAATTGTCCGAAGCGATCAGGCTCATGCTCGCTCTGCCCTCAACGCAGTTTCAACGTGGCCAGGCCGATCAGCACGAGAATCACCGTGATGATCCAGAAGCGCACGATCACGCGCGGCTCCGGCCAGCCCTTGAGTTCGAAGTGGTGGTGGATGGGCGCCATGCGGAACACCCGTTTCCCGGTCAGCTTGAAGCTGGCGACCTGGATGACCACCGACAGGGTTTCCATGACGAACACCCCGCCCATGATGAACAGCACGATTTCCTGGCGGACGATCACCGCGATGGTGCCCAGCGCGGCGCCCAGGGCCAGCGCGCCGACGTCGCCCATGAAGACCTGCGCCGGGTAGGTGTTGAACCACAGGAAGCCCAGCCCGGCGCCGACGATGGCGGCGCAGAAGATGATCAGCTCGCCGGCCCCCGGCACGTTGGGGATCAGCAGGTATTCGGCGAATTTCACGTTGCCCGACAGGTAGCAGAAGATGCCCAGGGCGCCGCCGACCATCACCGTCGGCATGATCGCCAGGCCGTCCAGGCCGTCGGTCAGGTTCACCGCGTTGCTGGAGCCGACGATGACGAAGTAGGTCAGCACCACGAAGAAGATGCCCAGGGGAATCTCGATGTTCTTCAGCAGCGGCAGGATCAGCGTGGTCTCCACCGGCGTCTCGGCGGTCAGGTAGAGGAAGACCGCGGCGCCCAGGCCGAACACCGACTGCCAGAAATACTTCCAGCGGCTCGGCAGGCCGCGGGAGTTCTTCTCGATCACCTTGCGGTAGTCGTCGACCCAGCCGATGGCGCCGAACAGCAGGGTCACGGCCAGCACCACCCAGACGTAGCGGTTCGACCAGTCGGCCCAGAGCAGGGTGCTGATGGCGATGGCGGTGAGGATCAGGGCACCGCCCATGGTCGGGGTGCCCTTCTTCGACAGGTGCGACTGCGGCCCGTCGTTGCGCACGGCCTGGCCGATCTGGCGGATCTGCAGGGTGCGGATCATCCACGGGCCCAGCCACAGCGACAGGGCGAGCGCGGTCAGCACGCTGAGGATGCCGCGCAGGGTCAGGTACTGGAAGACGCCGAAGCCCTTGTAGAACTGTTGCAGGTACTCGGCGAGCAGCAGCAGCATTAATGTTTCTCCTCGGGGGACGCGCACAGCGCCGCGACGACCTTGTCCATCGCCGCGCTGCGCGAGCCCTTGATCAGAATGGTGGTGGTGGAGGGTTCGCCGGCCAGGGCCTGGATCAGGCTGGCCTGGTCGGCGAAGTGCCGGCCCGCCGCGCCGAACGCCTCGACGGCGTTGCGCATCAGCGGCCCCACGGCATAGAGCGCACCGACCTTGCCCGCGGCGTAGGCGCCCACCTCGCGGTGCGCGGCCTCGGCCCAGGCGCCCAGTTCGCCCATGTCCCCGAGGACCAGGACGGTCCGGCCGGAAAAGCCGGCGAGTATATCAATGGCCGCGCAGATTGACGCCGGGTTGGCGTTGTAGCTGTCGTCGATCACCCGCATGCCGTTGGTCGCCAGCTGGGCTACCGCGCGGCCCTTGACCGGCTGCAGTTGCGCAAGGCCCTGGACGATCCCGACCAGCGGCACGCCAAGGGCGTGGGCGGCGGCGGCGGCGGCCAGGGCGTTGGCGACGTTGTGCTCGCCCAGCAGGTTGAGCTGGATGCGCGCCTCGCCGGCCAGCCCCAGCAGGGTGAAGCCGACGCAGCCGCGGGCGTCGCGCTGCAGGTCGCGGGCGTGGAAGTCGGCGCTGGTCTTGTTCAGCGCGAAACTCAGCACGCGGCGTTCGCCATTGCGCTTCTTCCAGGTGTCGAAGGCGCGGTCGTCGAGGTTGAGCACGGCGGTGCCGGTATCGTCGAGCCCTTCGAGGATCTCGCCCTTGGCCTGGACGATCTTGTCCTGGCCGCCGAACTCGCCGACGTGGGCGGTGCCGGCGTTGGTGATGATGGCCACCTGCGGGCGCGTCAGGCCGACGGTGTAGGCGATCTCGCCGACGCGCGAGGCGCCCAGCTCGATCACCGCGCTGGCGTGTTGCGGGCCGATCTGCAGCAGGGTCAGGGGCGCGCCCAGGTCGTTGTTCAGGTTGCCGCGGGTGGCCAGGACTTCGCCCTGGGTGCGCAGGATGCTGGCGAGCATCTCCTTGACCGTGGTCTTGCCGCTGGAGCCGGTGACCGCCGCCACCTTGCCGGTGAAACCGGCGCGGTTCAGCGCGCCCAGGCGGCCAAGGGCCTCGCGGGTATCGGCCACCAGCAGTTGCGGCAGCGGCGCATCCGCCACTTCGCGCTGCACCAGGGCGGCGACGGCGCCCTTGGCGGCGACCTCGGCGAGGTAGTCGTGCCCATCGAAGCGCGGCCCGGCGAGGGCGACGAACAGCTGGCCGGCCTCGATGGCGCGGCTGTCGGTGCTCACCGCGTCGAAGGCGACGTCGGCGCCGAGCACGCGGCCCTCGAGGGCGGCGGCGACTTCACTAAGCAGCAGCGGCTTAAGCATCTTTCTTCACCTCCCAGGCAGCCAGCGCCTTGGCGGCTTCTTGCAGATCGGAGAACGAATGGCGGACGCCGGCGATCTCCTGGTAATCCTCATGGCCCTTGCCGGCCAGCAGCACCACGTCGTCGGCGCTGGCGCTAGCGATCAGCTCGGCGATGGCCTGGCCGCGGCCCGGCACGAAGCGCACGGCCTCGGGCCTGGCGAAACCGGCGCGGATGTCGTCGATGATCCGCGCGCTGTCTTCGCTACGCGGGTTGTCGTCGGTCACCAGCACGCCGTCGGCATGCTGTTCGGCCACCTGGGCCATGATCGGGCGCTTGCCGCGGTCGCGGTCGCCGCCGCAGCCGAACAGGCACAGCAGCTTGCCGTGGGCGTGCGGACGCAGCGCCAGCAGGACTTTCTCCAGGGCGTCGGGGGTGTGGGCGTAGTCCACCACCACCAGCGGCTTGTCGCCACCGCCCAGGCGCTGCACGCGGCCCACCGGGCCCTGCAGTTGCGGCAGCAGCTTGAGGATGTCGCCCAGCGGGTAGTCCAGGCCGAGCAGCGCGCCGACCACCGCCAGCAGGTTGCTCAGGTTGAAGCGGCCGAGCAGCGAACTGCGCAGCACGCCTTCGCCCTTGGGCGTGACCAGCAGGGCTTCGACGCCGGCGTCGCTGAAGCGCGCCTCGCGGCAATAGAGGAAGGCGCTGGCGTCTTCCAGGCTGTAGCCCATCAGGCGCGAGGGATGGGTTTCGCCGGCCAGTTGGCGGCCGAAGGCGTCGTCCAGGTTGATCACCCGGCACTTCAGGCCCGGCCAGGCGAACAGCCGGGCCTTGGCGGCGCCATAGGCTTCCATGGTGCCGTGGTAGTCGAGGTGGTCGCGGGACAGGTTGGTGAACACCGCGACGTCGAATTCGAGGGCGGCCACGCGGCCCTGCTCCAGGCCATGGGAGGAAACCTCCATGGCCACGGCGCGCGCGCCGGCCTGTTTCAGCCGCGCCAGGGTGGCCTGCAGCGCCAGGGCGTCGGGCGTGGTGTGCTTGCCGCTTTCCAGGGCGTCGTGGAAACCGTTGCCGAGGGTGCCGACGATGCCGCAGCGCTGGCCGAGCAGGTCCAGGGCCTGGGCCAGCAGCTGGCTGACGCTGGTCTTGCCGTTGGTGCCGGTCACGCCGATCAGCTCGATGCCGCGGCTGGGCTCGCCGTAGAAGCGCCCGGCGATGGCCGAGAGCTGGGCGGCCAGGCCCTTGATGGCGACCAGCGGCGTATCGCCGATGGGCGCGACGGACGCGCCCTCGGCTTCGTAGGCGATGGCGGCGGCGCCACGGGCGACGGCATCGGCGATGTGCGCGCGACCGTCATGCTGGGCGCCGGGAATGGCCAGGAACAGGTCGCCCGGCTTGACCGCGCGGCTGTCCAGGGTCAGCTCGCGGATCAGCACGCCGGCTTCGGCCTGCGGCAGCAGTTGGTTGAGGCTCATCGGCATCAGCCACGCCCTCCTTTCGTGGGCGCAGCATCGGCTTGCTGCTGCGGGGTCGTCTGCAGGTTGTCTGGCGGAATGTTCATCAAGCGCAGCGTGCCGGACATCACCTTGCTGAACACCGGGGCCGAGACCAGACCACCGAAGTAGCCGGCCTTGCTGGGTTCATCGATCACCACGACGACCACGAAACGCGGATTGCTCATCGGCCCGAAGCCGGCGAACAGCGAGCGGTAGGAATTCTCGGCGTAGCCCTTGGCGCCGGTCTGGGTCTTGCGCGCGGTACCGGACTTGCCGGCCACGTGATAGCCGGGGACCTGGGCGCGGTAGACGCCGTTCGGCGCCTCGACCACCTGCTGCAGCATGCCCTGCATGGTCTTGGCGACCGGCTCCGGGATCACCTGGGTGGCGGTCGGCAGGCGGTCGGCGCGGACCATGGTCAGCGGCACCGTCTGGCCGTTGTTGGCCAGGGCCGCGTAGGCATGGGCCAGTTGGATGGCGGTGACCGACAGGCCGTAGCCGTAGGACAGGGTCGCGGTCTCGGCCTTGCGCCACTCGCGGTAGTTGGGCAGGTTGCCGACGCGCTCGCCGGGGAAGCCAAGGCCGGTGTCCTGGCCGAGGCCGACCTTCTGCATCAGTTGGTAGATGGCTTCGCCGCCGATGTCGAAGGCGACCTTGCTCATGCCCACGTTACTGGAGCGGATGAGGATGCCGGTGAGGTCCAGCACCGGGCCTTCGGTGCGCGACACGTCGCGGATGGTGTAGCGGCCGATCTGCAGGGTGCCGGGGTAGACCTCGACGGTGTCGCTGGGCTTCCAGCGCCCGGTTTCCAGCGCCGCGCTCATGGAGAACGGCTTCATGGTCGAGCCCGGCTCGAAGACGTCGATCATGGCGCGGTTGCGCATCATCTCCGGCTGCATGTCGCGGCGGTTGTTCGGGTTGTAGGTCGGCTGGTTGGCCATGGCCAGGACCTCGCCGGTCTTCACGTCGAGGATCACCAGGCTGCCGGCCTTGGCGCCGTTCTCGACGATGGCGTTGCGCAGCTCGCGGTTGGCCAGGTACTGCAGGCGCAGGTCGATGGACAGCGCCAGGGTCTTGCCGGCCTTGGCGTTGCGCGTGACCTGCAGGTCGCGGATCAGGTGGCCGCGGCGGTCCTTGAGCACCTGGCGCTTGCCCGGCACGCCGGCCAGCCAGCTGTCGTAGGACAGCTCGACGCCCTCGCGGCCGCGGTCGTCCACGTCGGTGAAGCCGACCACCTGGGCGGTGACGTCGCCGGCCGGGTAGAAACGACGAAACTCCTCGATGGAGTAGACGCCGGGAATCCTGTTGGCCTTGACCTCGGCCATCACCGCCTCACCCTGCTCGGGCGTCAGCCCGCGGACCAGGTAGATGAATTCCTTGTCGGCCATCTGCTCCAGCCGCGCGCTCAACGCGTCGCGGTTGATCCCCAGGGCATGGGCCAGGATCGGCCACTTGTCGCGTTCGAGGACCAGCTCCTTGGGGTTGGCCCAGAGGGTGGCGACCGGGGTGCTCACCGCCAGCGGCTCGCCGTTGCGGTCGGTGATCTGCCCGCGGTGGGCCGGAATGGAGATGTGCCGCACGCTGCGCGCGTCACCCTGCTCCTGGAGGAAGTCATGGTCGATCACGTGCAGGTCGACGATGCGCCAGACGATGGCCGACACCATCGCCAGCAACAGGCCGACGGCGACGCGGAAACGCCAGGGGTAGAGCGCGCCGTTGAGGTTCTTCATGGCGCCACCATGATGATTTCCGCCGGGTCCGGCACGCGCATCTTCAACTGGCCGGTGGCCAGGGTCTCGATGCGGTTGTAGGCGGTCCAGGTGCTCTGCTCCAGGACCAGCCGGCCGTATTCGGCCTGCGCCTTGTCGCGCACGCTCAGCTCGGTGTACAGGGTGTTCAGCAGCTGGCGGTTCCAGTAGGCGCTGTAGGCCACGGAAATCGCCGACAGCAGCACGCCGATGAACAGCAGCAGCATGATGAAGCTGCCGGTGGGCAGGCGCTTGGCGAACAGGCGGCTCATCGCAGCTTCTCCGCCACGCGCATCACCGCGCTGCGCGAGCGCGGGTTGGCCTTGAGCTCGGCCTCGGAAGCGTACTGCGGCTTGCCCAGCAGCTTCAGGCGCGGTTCGAAGACCTTGGCGCGGATCGGCAGGTCGCGCGGCAGGTTGTCCGCCTCGCCCTTGGCGTGCTTGCGCATGAACTGCTTGACGATGCGGTCTTCCAGGGAGTGGAAGCTGATCACCACCAGGCGGCCGCCCACGGCCAGGGCCTCCAGGGCGGCGTCCAGGCCGCGCTCGAGGTCGCCCAGTTCGTTGTTGACGTGGATACGCAGGCCCTGGAAGGCCCGGGTGGCCGGGTTCTTGCCCTTTTCCCAGGCCGGGTTGGCCTCGGTGATCACGGCGGCCAGGTCGGCGGTGCGCTCGAAGGGTTTCTCCGCCCGGCGCTGCACGATGGCGCGGGCCATGCGCTTGGCGAAACGCTCCTCGCCGTACTCCTTGAACACCCGGGCGATCTCGTCCTCGGCGGCGCTGGCGATCCACTGGGCGGCGCTGACGCCGCGGCTGGGGTCCATGCGCATGTCCAGCGGGCCGTCGTTGAGGAAGCTGAAGCCGCGCTCGGGGTCGTCCAGCTGCGGCGAGGACACGCCCAGGTCCAGCAGAACGCCGTCGACATGGCCGGTCAGGCCGCGCGCGGCCAGCTCTTCGCCCATCTCGGCGAACGACCTTTGTACAACGACGAAGCGGCCATCTTCGGCCGCCAGTGCTTGACCCGTGGCTATCGCCTGGGGGTCCTTGTCGAACCCGAGCAACCGCCCGCCCGGGTCCAGCCTGCCAAGCAAGGCCCGGCTGTGCCCTCCCCTGCCGAAGGTACCGTCCACATAGCAGCCGCCCGCCCTTGGGGCCAGCGCTTCGACGGCCTCCTCGAGCAGTACGGTGATGTGTTGGTAGGTGGCGTTCACAGGCAGGCTCACAGAATAAGGTCGCGTAGTTCGTCCGGCAGTCCGCCGGGTTCCTTGATGGCGGCGAGGTCGGCCTCGGCCACCGCATTCCACTTGTCTTCGTCCCACAACTGGAACTTGTTCAACTGGCCGACGAGCATCGCCCGCTTGTCCAGCCTGGCGTACTCGCGCAGCCGCGGCGGCACCAGGAAACGCCCGTTGCCATCCAGTTCCAGGTCCACCGCGTTGCCGATCAGCAAACGCTGCAGGCGCCGCGTCTCTTCACGCAGCGAGGGCAGCTCGCGGAGCTTGGCTTCGATGATTTCCCATTCGGGCAAGGGGTAGACGGTCAGGCAGGGGTCGACGGCATCGATGGTGACGATGAGCTGGCCATTGCAACGCGAAACGAGCTCGTCACGATACCGACTCGGCATCGCGAGGCGCCCTTTGGCGTCGAGACTGATGGCGTTAGCTCCGCGAAACACGTCAGCGTTTCCCCCGGTGGTTGGCTTTCCTTGCCAGTTGATCCCACTTTTACCCACTTCATACCACTTGCGCACACTATAGAAATGCGCGCTCCCCACCGTCAAGGCGAGGCTGGAGGGAAAAATCCTTATAGGACGGAGATTTAGCGTGCTTTTAAGAGGTTTCGCAGCGTTTTTGACGCCACCTTGAAAGGCAAAAAGCCCAGTGTTTTCAAAACACTGGGCTTTTCTACTTAAAGCAACTTCTTAAGATTTATGTTTCTTCCATCGCGCGACAAATGGTCGTTGTGGGAAGAAGTGGGAAAAGAGGAGAGAGTCGATCTGTAAGCCGGGTTCTGTCGAGGACAGCCATTCCTCTGGGACATCCATCACTGAACGCCTCAAGCGACCTACCCGAATCCAGCGCGGGCCACGCAACGGATTCCTATTTGGTCTTGCTCCGAGTGGGGTTTACCTAGCCACGCACTGTTGCCAGCCGTGCGGTGCGCTCTTACCGCACCTTTTCACCCTTACCGGCGCTGTAGCGCTTAGGCGGTTATTTTCTGTGGCACTTTCCGTAGGCTCGCGCCTCCCAGGCGTTACCTGGCACTCTGCCCTATGGAGCCCGGACTTTCCTCCCCCCCGTGGCGAACCACGAAGCAGCGACTGTCCAATCGACTCTCCGCCGCCAAGGTTAGCGACAGCGGCGGCCAGCCGCAAGGGCAATCCGCCAGCCTGGTACGAAGGTCTTAAAATCGCCAACCGATGCTTCAGTCCGCCTTGCGCTCCAGCGCCGCCTGGTACAGCAGGTTCTTGCGCACCCCGGTGATCTCCGCCGCCAGCGCCGCCGCACGCTTGACCGGCAACTCCGCCAGCAGCAGGTCGAGCACCCGCAGCGATTCGGCGTCGATGCCCTCTTCCTCCGGCGCTTCCCAGCCGGCCAGCAGCAGCACGCACTCGCCGCGCTGCTGGTTGGCGTCCGCCGCCACCCACTCGCGCAGCTCGCCCAGGGGCAGGCCCTTGAGGGTCTCGAAGGTCTTGGTCAGCTCGCGGGCCAGCACCGCCTGGCGCGCCTCGCCGAACACCTCGGCCATGTCCTGGATGCACTCCAGGATGCGGTGCGGCGCCTCGTAGAAGATCAGCGTGCGCGGCTCCTCGCGCAGCGCCTCCAGGCGCGCCTTGCGGCCGGCCGTCTTGGCCGGCAGGAACCCTTCGAAGACGAAGCGGTCCGACGGCAGGCCCGCCGCCGACAGCCCGGCGATCAGCGCGCAGGCCCCCGGCACCGGGACCACCCGGATGCCCGCCGCGCGCGCCTGGCGCACCAGGTGGTAGCCGGGATCGGAAATCAGCGGCGTGCCGGCGTCGGAGACCAGCGCCACGTCGTCCCCCGCCAGCAGGCGGGTGATGAAGCGCCCGCCCTGTTCGCGCTCGTTGTGCTCGTGGCAGGCGGCCAGCGGCGTCTCGATGCCGAAGTGTTGCAGCAGGCGGATCGAATGGCGGGTGTCCTCGGCGGCGATGAGGGCCACCTCGCGCAGGGTGCGCTGGGCGCGGGCGCTGATGTCGTCGAGGTTGCCGATGGGCGTAGCCACCACATACAAGGTACCGAGGGACACGCAGCACTCCTTAAACCCGAACCGGAAAATTCCCCATTGTATCCCGTTTCCGGCACCCGCCATCGCCTCGGCCAGCCGCCTTGGGTACAATTGCCGACTCTTTTTGAATGCGCCACGAGAAGCCCGATGATGATCGCTCGACTGCGTCCGCTTTCCGCCCTGTGCCTGGCCACCCTGCTGGCCGCCTGCGCCAGTTCGCCCTCTTCCAACCTCGGCGAGTTGCCGCGCACCCCGAACGCCAGCATCGAGCAACTGCTGCAGCAGGCCGCCACCGCCAAGCCCGAGGAAGCCGTGCTGCTCAAGCTGTCGGCCGCCGACCTGGCCTACCAGCAGAAGGACGTCGGCCGCGCCGCGCAGATTCTCGAGCAGATCCCGATGGACAGCCTGAAGCCGGCGCAGCAGATCTTCGCCAGCACCCTGGACGCGCAGATCGCCCTGGCCCGCAACAAGCCCAAGGCCGCCCTCAAGGCCTTCGACCACCCCAGCTTCACCCACCTGGGCGAACTGCCGGTGGAACAGCAGGCGCGCAGCAGCCTGGTCAAGGCCCAGGCCCTGGCCGCCGACGGCCAGACCCTGGCCGCCGCCCGCGAACGCGTGTTCGTCGACCCACTGCTCAACGCCGAGGCCAGCAAGGCCAACCACGAGGCCATCTGGGGCCTGGTCTCCAGCCTGCCGGTGGAGCAGCTGCAACCCGTGGCCAACGAAGGCGACCTGAACGGCTGGATGGAGCTGGCCCGCGTGGTGAAGAGCGCCTCGACCCTGCAGGAGCAGCAGGCCAACATCGACACCTGGCGCCAGCAGAACCCGCAGCACCCGGCGGCCAAGCAACTGCCGGACGCCCTGGAGAAGCTCAAGTCGCTGGCCGCCCAGCCGCTGAACAAGATCGGCCTGCTGCTGCCCCAGCAGGGCCAGTTGGCCGGCGTCGCCCGAGCCCTGCAGGACGGCTTCATGGCCGCCTATTACCAGGCCCAGCAGAGCGGCAGCCAGCAACCGTCCATCCAGCTCTACGACAGCAGCCAGGTGCGCTCGCTGGACGACTTCTACCGCCAGGCCCAGGCCGACGGCGTGCAACTGGTGGTCGGCCCGCTGGAGAAGCCGCTGGTCAAGCAGCTCGGCGACCGCCCGCAGTTGCCCATCACCACCCTGGCGCTGAACTACACCGACAGTGCCCAGGCCGGCCCGGCCCAGCTGTTCCAGTTCGGCCTGTCGGCCGAGGACGAGGCCCGCGAAGTGGCCCGCAAGGCCTGGGACGACGGCATGCGCCGCGCCGTGGCGCTGGTGCCGCGCGGCGACTGGGGCGACCGCGTGCTGGCCGCCTTCAGCCGTGACTGGCAGGCCCGCGGCGGCACCCTGATCGCCGCCGAGCACGTCGACCAGCCGGTGGAGCTGGCCCAGCAGATCGCCGACCTGCTCCAGCTGCGCCAGAGCGAAGGCCGCGCCAAGCGCCTGCAGGGCGTGCTCGACAGCAACGTCGACACCCAGCCCTCGCGGCGCCAGGACATCGACTTCATCTTCCTCGCCTCGACCCCGCAGCAGGCGCGCCAGATCAAGCCGACCCTGGCCTTCCAGTACGCCGGCGACCTGCCGGTCTACGCCACCTCCAACCTCTACACCGGGCAGAACAACCCGGCGCAGGACCAGGACCTCAACGGCATTCGCTTCTGCGAGACGCCCTGGCTGCTGCAGACCGGCAACCCGCTGCGCCAGCAGGTCGTGGCCCAGTGGCCGCAGGCCGCCAGCAGCCTCGGCCGGCTCTACGCCATGGGCGCCGACGCCTATCGCCTGGCGCCGCGCCTGCCGGAACTCAAGGCGCTGCCGAGCATGCAGCTCGACGGCTTCACCGGCAACCTGAGCCTGGCGCCCAACCAGCGCATCCAGCGCCAGCTGCCCTGGGCGGAATTCCGCAATGGCCAGGCGCAGCCGCTGGAGAACGGCGGCCTTTGAGCGGACGGCGCGGCGACTCGCAGGAACTCGGGCGCCGCGCCGAGCAGCTCGCCCGCGAGCACCTGCAGCGCCATGGCCTGCGCCTGCTGGCGCAGAACTGGCGGTGCCGCCGCGGCGAGCTCGATCTGGTCATGCTGGACGGCGATACAGTAGTATTCGTCGAAGTTCGCTGCCGCCGGCACCAGGCCTGGGGCGGCGCCCTGGAAAGCGTGGACGCGCACAAGCGCCAGCGGCTGATCGCCGCCGCCGAACATTTTCTGCAACAGGAAGCCCGCTGGTCCCGGCACCCTTGCCGGTTCGACGTAATAGCGGTGCAGCCCTCCGCGGGAATCCCACCCGCTCAACTGAACTGGATCACCAACGCCTTTGACACCTGATCAGACGCTCGACGAAAGGTCACACCTGATGGACATGCAATCCCGTATCCGCCAGCTCTTCCATGCCAGCATCGAGACCAAGCAGCAGGCCACGGAAGTGCTGATTCCGCATATCGAACAGGCCAGCATGGTGATGGTCAATGCCCTGCTCAACGAAGGCAAGATCCT
The DNA here is from genome assembly GCF_001586155.1 of Pseudomonas citronellolis. NCBI lineage: Bacteria > Pseudomonadati > Pseudomonadota > Gammaproteobacteria > Pseudomonadales > Pseudomonadaceae > Pseudomonas > Pseudomonas citronellolis. The sequence goes on along the minus strand of NZ_CP014158.1, from coordinate 1,297,012 downwards.
CAGTTGCGGCAACGGCGGCTCGGCGGGCGACGCCCAGCATTTCTCCTCGGAACTGCTCAACCGCTTCGAGCGCGAGCGCCCGAGCCTGCCCGCAGTGGCCCTGACCACCGACAGCTCGACCATCACCTCGATCGCCAACGACTACAGCTACAACGAGGTGTTCTCCAAGCAGATCCGCGCCCTCGGTCAGCCCGGCGACGTGCTGCTGGCGATTTCCACCAGCGGCAACTCGGCCAACGTCATCCAGGCCATCCAGGCCGCCCACGACCGCGAGATGGTGGTGGTGGCCCTGACCGGCCGCGACGGCGGCGGCATGGCCTCGCTGCTGCTGCCGGAGGACGTCGAAATCCGCGTGCCGGCCAAGGTGACCGCACGCATCCAGGAAGTGCACCTGCTGGTGATCCACTGCCTGTGCGACCTCATCGATCGTCAACTGTTCGGGAGTGAAGAATGAGTCGTAGTCCGCTGACCCTCGCCGGCCTCCTTGCCCTGACCCTGGTCATGGGCGGCTGCAGCAGCTTCCTCAGCGCCACCCGCGAGGAACCCATCGACGACAACCGCGGCACCCGTACCATCGGCAGCACCATCGACGACTCGCTGATCGAGACCAAGGTCGCGGTCAACGTCGCCAAGGCCGATCCGGACCTGGACCGCAACTCGCACATCGTGGTCATCAGCTACAACGGCGTGGTCCTGCTGGCCGGCCAGACGCCGCGCGCCGACCTGAAGAACAAGGCCGAGCAGGCCGCGCGCAACGTGCAGAAGGTCAAGACCGTGCACAACGAGCTGCAGGTCCTGCAGCCCTCCTCGCTGCTGGCGCGCAACAACGACACCTGGCTGACCACCAAGATCAAGACGCAGATGCTCACCGACGCCAACGTGCCGTCCTCGCGCATCAAGGTCGTCACCGAGAACGGCATCGTCTACATGCTGGGCCTGGTGACCCGCCGCGAAGGCGACCTGGCCACCCAGGTGGTGCAGAACGTCAATGGCGTGCAGAAGATCGTGCGGCTGTTCGAGTACATCGACTGAGCGACTTCAGCCAGTTGAAAAGCCCCGCCACGCGGGGCTTTTTTCTTGCTACCGCGACCGCTGTAGGGCGCATAACCGTTCGCGGTTATCCGCCGTCGGCCGTGCCACCGGGGCGTCTACAGTCCAGCGGAAGGCATGGCGTCTCCCCTGTAGGAGCGAGCTTGCTCGCGAACGGGGTTTGTCGGTGGCGTAGGTGCTGGACTCAAGAGCACCCTCTCCCCAGCCCTCTCCCTGAAGGGAGAGGGGGCTGTCCTGAGTGGCTGGAGAGTTCGGAGTCTTCCTGAAACGCCTAACCCCACCCCGTCATTCCCGCGAACGCGAACCCTGGGTTCGCGAGCAAGCTCGCTCCTACGAAAAGCAAAAAGCGCATTCGCTCTGGCTTTTGGACTTCCAGAGAAATACCCGAGCGCACCGGAACGCCCCTTCAGAAGGCCGAACGAAACCGGCGCTCAGGAGGTCATGCGACATGGATGTCGCGAGAGCCCCGATGGGCTACAGGGACGTACGCTCGGGGGGGGGACGCCTAGTTCGGGCCTCCGTGGCGGGGGAATTCGTGAGGGTAGCCCGGCTCCATCGGGCCCGTATGCGGGGCAAGCCTTTTTGGTTCCTTTTGTGGCGATTGACAAAAGGGACTCGCCCGAGGGGGCGAAACAAGACGGTCGGGCAGACTCGGTGCGGCGCAGAAACACCCAAGCCAAGGCAACTGGGTTATTCCCCTTCAGTATTGTTCGCGGCAATGACGAGGTTAAGGCCGGAGTGGGGCAAGCTTCGCGAGCCAAGCCATAACCCCAAATGAAAAATACCGTTTCCCCCAGGCAGAGAAACGGCATCCCTTCTTAAGTGAACAGCATTACCGCCATGCGGGGCTTTTTCCTTGGCAGGAACGTAGGGCGAATAACCGTTCGCGGTTATCCGCCGTTGGCCGTGCCGCCGAGGTGTCCGGCGTGGCCGGCGAAACCAATCGCGGGCGGAGTCCGCTCCTACACCCGTGCTTCCCTGGAACCGTAGGAGCAACTGTCCTGCAGGCCGCGCCGAGGTGCGCCTCAACGGGTGGGTTGAGCCTTGGCGAAACCCATGCGGTCGTGGCGATGGGTATCGCTTCGCTCAACACCATCCTACGGGGCGTTGTGTTTGCCCGGACTCTGTCCGCGATTCGGCGGATAACCCGTAGACGTTGGCACACCGGAGAAATGCCGCCTGGCGGCGAACCATCGAAACCGCGCAGGCATGAAAAAGGCGATCCTCGGATCGCCTCTTTTCCTACTTGACCACTTTCAGGCTGGGCCGCCCGCTGGGCCGTGGCGGCTCGTCGCTGGGGCCGTCGTCGTCCTGCAGTTCCTCGTCGTCCGCCGGCACCGGCGGCTCCAGGTCGAAGACCATGCCCTGGCCGTTTTCCCGCGCATACACCGCCATCACAGCCTGGGACGGGATGTACAGGCTCTGCGCCACGCCGCCGAAGCGCCCTTCGAAACTCACCGCCTCGTTATCCATCTGCAGGTGGCGCACCGCCGTGGGCGACACATTGAGGACGATCTGGCCATCGCTGGCATATCCCGGCGGCACCCTGACCCCTGGATATTCGGCGTTCACCAGGATATGCGGCGTACAGCCGTTGTCGACGATCCACTCATAGAGGGCTCGTACGAGGTAGGGTCGACTGGAATTCATCATCGGTTTCCTTAGCGCATATCACGTTCGATGGAGGACAGACTAGCCTGGAAGCCGTCGCGGGCGAACTGCCGCTCCATGTAGTCGAGCAACGGTTTGGCCTGGCGCGGCAGCTCGATGCCGAGCAGCGGCAGGCGCCAGAGGATCGGCAACAGGCAGCAGTCGACCAGGCTCAGCTCCTCGCTGAGGAAGAAAGGCTTCTCGGCGAACAGCGGCGACACACCCGTTAGACTCTCACGCAACTCCTTGCGCGCCAAGGCGCGATCGCCATCCTTCTGACGACCGTCGAGGATGCGGTCGACCAGGGCGCACCAGTCGCGCTGGATGCGATGCACCAGCAGGCGGGTGTTGGCCCGCGCCACCGGGTACACCGGCATCAGCGGCGGGTGCGGATAGCGTTCCTCGAGGTACTCCATGATCACCGTCGACTCGTAGAGCACGAGGTCGCGGTCGACCAGGGTCGGCACGCTGGCGTAAGGGTTCACCTCGGCCAGCTTCGGCGGGCAACGCCCGGCCTGGACCTCGACGATGTCGGCCTGGACGTTCTTTTCCGCCAGGACCAGACGCACACGATGGCAGTAGTGATCGGCAGGGTCGGAGTAACAGGTGAGCTTATTGACTGCGGCCATGCCGGGCCTCCTCGCAACAGCATTTCAGGGAGGTAAAAAGACGCGCGCGCCCCGTAGGGCGCGCGCGCTTCAACGCTTGGAGCTGGCTTGTGCTAGTGCACGTCCTTCCAGTATTCGCGCTTGAGCAGGTAGGCGAACACGAAGAAGAAGGCCAGGTACAGCAGGACGTAGGTGCCGATGCGGTGGGAATCCAGCTTGTTCGGGTCAGCCGAGTAAGCCAGGAAGGTCACCAGGTTCTTCACCTTCTCGTCGAACTGCGCTTCGGTCAGTTGGCCGGTCTTCGGCACCACGGTGAGCTGGTCGCAGGCCTCGTGGGTCAGCGGCGTACCGGTCAGCGGATCGAACTGCTTCTTGCCATTTTCCACGACCTGGATCTGCTTGCAACCGATAACCTGGCGGCCTTGCACACTACCCAGCACGTTGGGCATGCCGACGTTGGGGAACACCTTGTTGTTCACCCCCCACGGACGCTTGGGATCCTCGTAGAAGGAGCGCAGGTAGGTGTACAGCCAGTCGGTGCCACGCACGCGGGCCACCAGGGTCAGGTCCGGCGGCGCGGCGCCGAACCAGACCTTGGCGTCGGCCGGCTTCATGCCGATGTCCATGTGGTCGCCGATCTTCGCCCCGGTGAACACCAGGTGGCTGAGCATCAGCTCCTCGGGAATCCCGAGGTCACGGCCAACGCGCTCGTAGCGCTGGAACTTGGCGCTGTGGCAACCCATGCAGTAGTTGGCGAAGGTACGCGCGCCATCCTGCATGGCTGCTTTGTCGGTCAGGTCGATGTCGACGTGATCGAGGGCCGGTCCGTGGCCTTCGGCGGCGAAGCCGAAGAGGGGCACCAGGGCCAGAATCAATGCTGCGAATTGCTTTTTCATCAGCCAGTCACCCTTTCCGGAACCGGTTTGGTTTTCTCCATCCGGGTGTAGAACGGCATCAGGATGAAGAACGCGAAATACAGGATGGTGCACAGACGCGACAGCGTGGTGCCCAGCGGCGACGGCGCTTGCGAGCCGTAGTAGCCGAGGATCACGAAGGACACCGCGAAGATCACCAGCCAGATCTTGCTCAGCCAGCCCTTGTAGCGGATCGAGCGCACCGGGCTACGGTCGAGCCACGGCAGGACGAACAGCACGGCGATGGCGGCGCCCATGGCGATGACGCCCATCAGCTTGTCCGGAACCGCGCGCAGGATCGCGTAGAACGGGGTGAAGTACCACACCGGGGCGATGTGCTCGGGGGTCTTGAACTGGTTCGCCATCTCGAAGTTGGGCTTCTCGAGGAAGAACCCGCCCATTTCCGGGAAGAAGAAGATCACGGTGCAGAACACGAACAGGAAGACCACCACGCCGAGGATGTCCTTGACGGTGTAGTACGGGTGGAACGGGATGCCGTCCAGCGGGATGCCGTTCTCGTCCTTCTTCTTCTTGATGTCCACGCCGTCGGGGTTGTTCGAGCCGACTTCGTGCAGCGCCAGGATGTGCAGCACGACCAGGCCGAGCAGGACGATCGGCAGGGCGATCACGTGCAGGGCGAAGAAGCGGTTCAGGGTGATGCCGGAGATCAGGAAGTCACCGCGGATCCACTGCGCCAGCGCCTCGCCCACCACCGGGATGGCGCCGAACAGCGAGATGATCACCTGGGCGCCCCAGTAGGACATCTGGCCCCAGGGCAGCAGATAGCCCATGAAGGCCTCGGCCATCAGGGCGAGGTAGATCAGCATGCCGAACAGCCAGACCAGTTCGCGCGGCTTCTGGTAGGAGCCGTAGAGCAGGCCGCGGAACATGTGCAGGTAGACCACGATGAAGAACGCCGATGCACCGGTGGAGTGCATGTAGCGGATGATCCAGCCGTAGTCCACATCGCGCATGATGTATTCCACGGAGGCGAAGGCTTCTTCCGAGGACGGCGTGAAGCTCATGGTCAGCCAGATACCGGTGAGGATCTGGTTGACCAGCACCAGCAGTGCCAGGGAGCCGAAGAAGTACCAGAAGTTGAAGTTCTTCGGGGCGTAGTACTTGCTCAGATGATCTTCCCACATCTTGGTCGCGGGGAAGCGGGCATCGACCCAAGCCATGAACTTGTTCATCAGGCTTTCTCCTGGTCCACACCGATGGTCAGCACGTCACCATCGAGGCTATAGGGCGGAATCGGCAGGTTCAGGGGCGCGGGCTGGCCCTTGTAGACGCGACCGGCCAGATCGTAGTGGGAGCCGTGGCAGGGGCAGAAGTAGCCACCCTTCCAGTCCGGGCCGAGGTCGGCGGGAGCGACTTCCGGGCGGAAGGTCGGCGAGCAGCCCAGGTGGGTGCAGATACCAACGATGACGGCGAGTTCCGGCTTGATGGAGCGCAGCTTGGGATCGACGTAGGTCGGCTGCTCGGAAGCCTTGGACTCCGGGTCGGCCAGCTGACTTTCGAGGGTCGGCAGGGCATCGAGCATTTCCTTGGTTCGGTGAACCAGGAACACCGGCTTGCCGCGCCATTCAGCGATGACCTGCTGCCCTGGCTCGATCTTGCCGACGTTCACCTTCACCGGCGCGCCGGCCGCCTTGGCCTTGGCACTGGGGAACCATGACCCCACGAACGGGACCGCAGCTCCGACAGCTCCCGCGGCGCCGACCACCGAAGTGGCCGCGACGAGGAAGCGACGCCGGCCTGCATTCACGCCGTCATTACTCATTCAGTCGTCTCCCATCAGCTTTAGCCCGTTATCTTCTCGGGCCTTAGAGTAAAAGTTGTGCCGCAGAAAAATTCGCCAAATGGTAAAGAAAAGCCCTGTAGCTGACAAGGTAATTACCCCCGAGCAGGAAGCTGGAACCCTTGCGCCATGCGGCTCCCAGACCGTGCGACACCTTGCCGCATAAATTACCGGCCCCCTTAATCCTAGGCATAAAAAAACGCCCAGTCCTCTCGGCGCTGGGCGTTTTTTCGAAGCGTCGTATTAACGCTTGGAGTACTGCGGACGCTTACGCGCTTTACGCAGACCGACTTTCTTACGCTCGACCTCACGGGCATCGCGGGTGACGTAGCCGGCTTTGCGCAGGGCGCTGCGCAGGGTCTCGTCGTATTCGATCAGGGCGCGGGTGATACCGTGACGGATCGCACCGGCCTGGCCGCTGACACCACCACCGACGACGGTGACGTAGATGTCGAACTTCTCGGTGTTCTCGGTCAGCTCGAGGGGCTGACGCACGACCATGCGAGCGGTTTCGCGGCCGAAGAACACGTCCAGGCTGCGGTTGTTGATGGAGATATTGCCGGTACCCGGACGCAGGAATACGCGTGCGGTAGCGGTCTTACGACGGCCAGTGCCGTAATTTTGAGTCGCCGACATGATGAGCTATCCCGTTAAATCTTCAGTTCTTGAGGCTGCTGAGCGGTGTGCGGGTGGTTGGCACCCTTGTACACTTTCAGCTTGCGGTACATGTCGCGACCCAGCGGGTTCTTCGGCAGCATGCCTTTGACCGCGATCTCGATGACGCGCTCGGGAGCCTTGGCAATCAGCTTCTCGAAGTTGATCGACTTGATACCGCCCGGGAAGCCCGAGTGATGGTAGTACATCTTGTCGGTGGCTTTGGCGCCGGTGACACGGACCTGCTCGGCGTTGATCACGACGATGTAGTCGCCGGTGTCAACGTGCGGGGTGTATTCCGGCTTGTGCTTGCCGCGCAGGCGGGTAGCGATTTCGGTAGCCAGACGACCCAGGGTCAGGCCAGCAGCGTCGACGACGAACCAGTCGCGCTTAACAGTTTCTGGTTTCGCGGTGAAAGTTTTCATTCGTTATAGCCTCAGGGGCCGCCTGAAAATAAGACGGCGAATCTTACTGGACAGTGGTTGCCTTGACAAGTCAAGGACAGCCAGAAACAGACACGATTTGGGGCTCGGGTCAGTGTGCGTCCGTAACGACTAGATGTATCAATCGGCAGGCTAGGCATCCCCTACCGATGAAAGGCTGCCGAATTATGCAGATTCCGGCAGAATTTACAACCTTGTTAACCACTTGATTTCACGAGGAGACGCCATGGAGTACCGCCCGCTCGGCCGCACCGAACTGAAAGTCAGCGCCCTGTGCCTGGGAACCATGACCTGGGGCGAGCAGAACACCGAGGCCCAGGCCTTCGCCCAGATCGACCTGGCCAAGGCCGCCGGCGTCAACTTCATCGACACCGCCGAGATGTACCCGGTGCCGCCGCGCGCGGAGACCTACTCGCGCACCGAGCAGATCATCGGCAACTGGTTCCGCCAGCGCGGCGACCGCGCCGAGTGGATCCTGGCCAGCAAGGTGGCCGGCCCCGGCAACGGCATCAGCCATATCCGCGACGGCCAGCTCAAGCACGACCGCAAGAACCTGGTCGCGGCCCTGGACGCCAGCCTGAAGCGCCTGCAGACCGACTGGATCGACCTCTACCAGTTGCACTGGCCCGAGCGCAGCACCAACTTCTTCGGCCAGCTCGGCTACCAGCACAAGGAACAGGACTTCACCCCGCTGGAGGAAACCCTGGAAGTGCTCGACGAGCAGGTGCGCGCCGGCAAGATCCGCCACGTCGGCCTGTCCAACGAGACGCCCTGGGGCACCATGCGCTTCCTGCAGCTGGCCGAGGAGCGCGGCTGGCCGCGCGCGGTCTCCATCCAGAACCCCTACAACCTGCTCAACCGCAGCTTCGAGGTGGGCCTGGCGGAAATCGCCATCCGCGAGCGCTGCGGCCTGCTGGCCTACTCGCCGCTGGCCTTCGGCATGCTCTCGGGCAAGTACGACAACGGCGCGCGCCCGGCCAACGCCCGCATCACCCTGTTCAGCCGCTTCACCCGCTACACCAACCCGCAGAGCGAGCGCGCCTGCGCCCGCTACGTGGCCCTGGCCCGCGAGCACGGCCTGGACCCGGCGCAGATGGCCCTGGCCTTCGTCACCCGCCAGCCGTTCGTGACCAGCAACATCATCGGCGCGACCTCGCTGGAGCAGCTGGAAAGCAACCTCGCCAGCTTCCAGCTGCAACTCTCCGAGGAAGTCCTGGCCGGCATCGAGGCGATCCACAAGGACCAGCCGAACCCGGCGCCCTGAAAAAGCGGCGGCAGGCTACAAGCCATAGGCTGCAGGCAAGAGCCTGCCGCCTGTAGGAGCTACTGTCTTGCCGACTGCGCTCTTCGCAGGATGGGTTGAGCCTGCGAAACCCATGCGGTGGTGGCGATGGGTATCGCTTCGCTCAACCCATCCTACGGTGGCGTTTCTCCTGCACCTCGCAGGAGGGCCTTGCCGCTTACAGCGCCCGGGCGATGATTTCCTTCATGATCTCGTTGGTCCCCGCATAGATGCGCTGCACCCGCGCATCGGCCCAGGCGCGGGCCACCGGGTATTCCCACATGAAGCCGTAGCCGCCGTGCAGTTGCACGCATTCATCCAGCACCTTGCACTGCAGGTCGGTGGTCCAGTACTTGGCCATGGCCGCGGTGGGCACGTCGAGCTTGCCTTCCAGGTGCAACTCCAGGCAGCGGTCGACGAAGGTGCGCCCGACCTGGATTTCGGTGGCCATCTCGGCCAGCTTGAAGCGGGTGTTCTGGAAGTCCGCCACGGCCTTGCCGAAGGCCTTGCGGTCGCGGGTGTAGTCGAGCGTCCACTTCAGCGCCGCCTCGGCCGAGGCCAGGGCGCCCAGGGCCACGGTCAGGCGCTCCTGGGGCAGTTCCTGCATCAGGTAGATGAAGCCCTGCCCCGGCTGGCCGAGCAGCGCCTCCTTGGGCACGCGGACATCCTGGAAGAACAGCTCCGAGGTGTCCTGGGCCTTCATGCCGACCTTCTCCAGGCGCTTGCCCTTCTCGAATCCCGGGGTTCCGGCCTCGACCAGGAACAGGCTGGTGCCCTTGGCGCCGGCCTTGGGATCGGTCTTGGCGACCACTATCACCAGGTCGGCGAGGAAGCCGTTGGTGATGAAGGTCTTGGAGCCGTTGATCACGTATTCGTCGCCATCCAGCACCGCGGTGGTCTTCACCCCCTGCAGGTCGGAACCGGCGCCCGGCTCGGTCATGGCGATGGCGCCGACCATCTCGCCGGAAACCAGCTTGGGCAGGTAGTGCTGCTTCTGCGCCTCGCTGCCGTAATGCAGGATGTAGGGCGCGACTATGTCCGAGTGCAGGGAGAAGCCGATGCCGGTCAGGCCGAAGCGGCCGATCTCCTCGATCACCACGGCGCTGTAGAGGAAGTCCGCGGCCATGCCGCCGTAGGCCTCGGGGATGTGCGAGCAGAGCATGCCCGCCTCTCCCGCCTTGTTCCACAGGGCGCGGTCGATGTGGCCGTCCTTTTCCCACTGGTGATGGAAGGGCACGGCTTCCTGCTCGAGGAACTTGCGCACGCTGTCGCGGAAAAGCTCGTGGTCGGAACTGAACAGGGTTCTGGGGATCATGCTCGCCTCCTGGCGCCTCGCTGAAGGGCCGAATGTAGGTCAGCCCGCCGAGCGGCGCCTACTGGACACTTGCGCCAAAAAATAAGACGATCCAGCCGCCATTTGACCGGTTAAGCGTCGAATGCGGCCCTCCACAACAATGATAAGAACGATGTCCGAACAATCCGAATCTTCCCTGAAAAGGGTCTGCATCCTGGCGACCGACGGTGTCTTCGCCTCCACCCTCATGCAGGCGCGGGACTTCCTGCACATGGCCAGCCTGCGCTTCGGCAGGCAGGAAGGCCTGGGCCTCACGCCGCTGCTGCAAAGCCGCATCGTCAGTCCCGACGGCCAGCCGGTGCGCGCCTTCAGCGGCGACCTGCTGGCGGTGGACGGCGCCCTCGAGGAATCCGACCTGGTGATACTGCCGGCCTTCTGGGGCGACTTCGACCAGCTCCTGGCGCGCTACCCGCAGGTGGTGCCCTGGCTGCGCGAACGCCATGCCGCCGGCAGCGCCATCGGCAGCGAGGCCACCGGGGTGTTCTGGCTGGCCGAGGCCGGCCTGCTGGACGGCAAGGAGGCGACCACCTACTGGCGCTTCTTCGACGACTTCGCCGCGCGCTACCCCAAGGTGCTGCTCAACCGCGAGAAGCACATCACCGACGCCGACAATCTCTACGCCGCCAGCGGCGTGACCTCGGCCCGCGACCTCTACCTGTACCTGATCGAGCGCTTCTGCGGCGCCAGCGTGGCCCAGGGCGTGTCCCGAGACATCCTCTTCGAGGTGCAGCGCAGCTACACCCCCGGGCGCCTGGGCTTCGGCGGCCAGAAGCTGCACCACGACCCGGCCATCCTGCAGGTCCAGCAGTGGCTGGAGGAGCACTACGCGGACAAGTTCCGCTTCGAGGACGTGGCCCGCGAGCACGGCATGAGCATCCGCAACTTCATGCGCCGCTTCCAGGCCGCCACCGGCGACAAGCCGCTGCACTACCTGCAGCGCCTGCGCATCGAGACGGCGCGCAGCCTGCTGTCGACCTCGCGCAAGAGCATCAAGACCATCAGCTACGAGGTGGGCTACGACGACGCCAGCTTCTTTGCCCGGCTGTTCCGCCAGCACACCAAGCTGTCACCCAACCACTACCGCAACCAGTACCGGCGGAAAGAGGCCTGAAACAAGCTATCCATAGGATAGGTCCCGTGCCTGCGGGCAGCTCCCTATGATCGGGGCTGCCCTTCCAGAACAAGAACACGGGATTCCCTCATGCGCCGCCTACTGCTCGTCCTGCTCGCCTGCTTCTGCCTGCCCGCCTTCGCCGCGGGCGACTGGAAGCCCTTCCCCTACGACCAGAGCGCCTTCGACTATTCCGGCGACAAGCTGCGCAGCGCCTGGCCACGGCTGACCCGCGGCTTCGGCGGCTACCCCTTCCCCGACGCCGCCTGGGTGACGAAGATGGCCGCCGCCCATCCGGACGCGGTGGCGAAGACCGTCGCCGCCGGCAGCGGCTTCAGCGGCAGGCCAGAGGAGGCCCAGGCCTATGCCGAGAAGCTGCAGGACGTATGGCGCAAGCTGTTCCGCGGCGACTTCGCCCAGGCCAAACAGGACGGCCTGGCCCTGGGCGTCGGCGGCCAGGTGCCGGCGATGTTCGCCCAGGTGCTCTACGCCATGTTCCTGGCCCCGGCGACGGACAAGCAGCAGTTGCTGGAAGAGGTGATCAGCTACACCGACCAGGCCGGCCCGCTGCTCAACGCCGACCCCATCGCCCAGTTCGGCCGCGCCTACGCCAAGGCGCGGCTGGCCGAGGAACTGCCGGTGCCGGTGGTGCTCAAGCGCGGCTACACCAGCGACATTCCCAAGGAACTGGACGCCATCCTCGCCAAGCAGCCCAGCCAGCCCTTCGCCCTGGCGCTGTACGGCGGCTACGAGGCCGGGGTGATCCGCAAGGTCGGCAAGCTGGTCGGGCGCATGACCTACGGCGTCAGCGCGGACAAGATGGAGACCTACTTCGCCCGCGCCTTCCGCGCCAGCGACGACCTGCCCATCGGGCACTACGAATACGCCAATGCGCTGGGCTATGTGTATGGAGATGACGAGCAGGACAAGGCGCTGGAACAGTTGAGGAAAGCGGTGGCGATCAAGCCGATCAATGCCATGGAGGCATTGGAAGTGGCGCATGCGAAGCAGTTGTTGCAGACGGCGCAGCGCTGAACGCTTTTCGTAGGAGCGAGCTTGCTCTCGAAGGGGGTTTGCCGGCGGTGCTTGGTGTTCGTCCCGAAGAGCCCCTCTCCCTAACCCTCTCCCTGAAGGGAGAGGGGACCGTTGGGCAGGGCTGGGTATACTGGAGTTAGCCGGCAACTCCGACGGCTTCCAACTGAAACCATTCCATCTCTCGGCACGGACTGCCCCCTCTCCCTTCAGGGAGAGGGCTGGGGAGAGGGGGCGGCCTCAACCTTGGCACTAAACCACCCTGCCAGCATCCTTCGCGAGCAAGCTCGCTCCTCCGAAGAGCCAGAAACGAAAAAGGGCTGCCATCCGGCAGCCCTTTTCGCATCACCACGCCCCCATCACGGCCGATGCGGCCGGCTGAGGAACTCGTGGGACTGCATCTCCAGCAGGCGGCTCAGGGTGCGCTGGAATTCGAACTCCAGGCGCCCGCCGGTATACAGGTCCTTCAGCTCCACCTCGGCGGAGATGATCAGCTTGACGTTGCGGTCGTAGAACTCGTCCACCAGGTTGATGAAGCGGCGGGCCATGTCGTCCTTGGCCACGTTCATCTGCTCGACGTTGGAGATCAGCACCGCGTGGAAGATCTTCGCCAGCTCGATGTAGTCGTTCTGGCTGCGCGGGCCGTCGCACAGCTCGCGGTACTCGAACCAGGCCACGTCGTCGCAGGTCAGGCGCGCGCGGATCTCGCGGTTCTCGATCATCAGCACGTCGTCGCGGGTGGCCGCGGCGCATTCCGGGGTGAGCTTGCGAAAGTCGCGGGCCATGGCCTGCTCGGCCTGCTCGGTGAGCGGCCAGTGATACAGCTCGGCCTGCTCCAGGGCGCGCAGGCGGTAGTCCACGCCGCTGTCGACGTTGACCACCTCGGTGTGCTCCTTGAGCAGGGCGATGGCCGGCAGGAAGCGGGCGCGCTGCAGGCCGTCGCGGTACAGGCCGTCGGGCACGATGTTGGAGGTCGCCACCAGGCTGACGCCGTTCTTGAACAGCTCCTCCAGCAGGGTCGCGAGGATCATGGCGTCGGTGATGTCGGAAACGAAGAATTCGTCGAAGCAGATCACCCGGGCCTCGTCGGCGAAGCGCTTGCCGATGATGGTCAGCGGGTTCTTCTCGCCCCTGAGGGTCTTCATTTCTTCGTGCACGCGCTTCATGAAGCGGTGGAAGTGCGTGCGCATCTTCTGCTTGAACGGCAGCGCGTCGAAGAAGGTGTCCACCAGGTAGGTCTTGCCGCGTCCCACGCCGCCCCAGAAGTACAGGCCCTTGACCGGCCCGTTGGACTTCTTGCCGAGCAGCTTGCCGAACAGCCCGGGCTTGGCCTGGTCGGCCGCCAGCAGGTCGTCATATAGACGCTGCAGGTGCTTCACGGCATTGGCCTGGGCCGCATCGTGGAAGAAATCGGGACGTTTGAGGTCTTCCTGGTAGCGCTGAAGGGGCGTCATGATCGGTAGCAAGGCAACGAAAACGGGGCCGACACTTTAGCGACGGCCCCGCTTCTTGGCAATCGGCCATCCGTCGAGGATGGCCGTGTGCGGGCTTACTCCTGGGGCGCCAGGGCCTCGCGCACGCGCTCGATGGCGGCGTCGCGGCTGGCGGCGTCGGCGAACTCGGGGCTTTGCGCCACGGCCGCGCCATCCAGCCACAGGGCGAAGGCATTGCCTTCGGCGCGCAGGTCCAGCGCCTCGCCGCCCTGCAGGCGCTTGCTCACAGCACCGGCGGACTTGCCGTCGGCGAAGGCGTTGGACAGCAACAGCTGCTCGCCGGCGGCGTCCAGCAGGCGGAAGCGGAAGCTGCCGTCGTCCTCGCGGAAGCTGACGATGCGCGCGCTCTTGGCGGCCTTCTTCTTGCCCTCGCCGGCCACCTGCACCTGCTCGCGGAACGAGCGCAGACCAACTGCTTCGCGCAGCTCGCCGAGGAACGGGGTGGCGATGCGGCGGGCCTTGGCAGCGCCGGCCAGGAGGATGTCCTCCAGGTCGCCCGGGCGGGTGATCAGCGTGTGGTAGCGCTCGCGGGCCTCGCCCAGCTCGGCTTCCAGCAGTTCGTAGAGGCGCTGCTTGGCTTCGCCCCAGGCCAGGCCTTCGAGCAGCGCGGCGCGGAATTCGGCCAGTTGCGCCGGCGTGGCGAAGGCCTGGTAGAGGGTGAACAGGTGCGAATTGTCCGGGTCCTTCGGCTCGCCGGGGGCGCGGGAGTCGGTGACGATGCGGGCGATGGCATCCTTGAGCTGCTTGCTGCTGCCGAACAGCGGAATGGTGTTGTCGTAGCTCTTGGACATCTTGCGCCCGTCCAGGCCCGGCAGGGTCGCCACCTCTTCCTCGATCACCACTTCCGGCAGGGTGAACAGCTCCTTGCCGTTGCCGAACAGGTGGTTGAAGCGCTGGCCGATGTCGCGGGCCATTTCCACGTGCTGGATCTGGTCGCGGCCGACCGGCACCTTGTGCGCGTTGAACATCAGGATGTCCGCGGCCATCAGGATCGGGTAGCTGTACAGGCCCATGCTGACGCCGGCGTCCGGGTCTTCCCCGGCCTCGACGTTCTTGTCCACCGAGGCCTTGTAGGCGTGGGCGCGGTTGAGCAGGCCCTTGGCCGAGACGCAGGTCAGCAGCCAGGTCAGCTCGGGGATCTCGGGAATGTCGGACTGGCGGTAGAAGGTCGCCTTGTCGGTATCCAGGCCCAGGGCCAGCCAGGTGGCAGCGATCTCCAGGCGCGAGCGCTGGATGCGCAGCGGGTCGTCGCACTTGATCAGCGCGTGGTAGTCGGCCAGGAAGTAGAACGAGTCGGCCTGCGGGTCGCGGCTGGCGACGATCGCCGGGCGGATGGCGCCAGCGTAGTTGCCCAGGTGCGGGGTGCCGGTGGTGGTGATGCCGGTAAGGATGCGGGTCGTCATGGGATACCAGAAATCAGCGCGGGAAAAATGAGCGGCCTGGATGTTAACCCGCGGCGCCGGCCGGCGCGAGCCGGGGCTGCAGCAGCTCCTTGAGCTCGATCAGCTTGCCGTGGAAGAAGTGGCTGCACCCGGGTACGCGCAGCAGTTCGTGGGGCAGCGCCAGCGACTCGCTCCAGGCGTAGACGCGGGCCGGGGTCACCACTTCGTCATCTTCGGGCTGTACCACGGTGATGGGGCACTGCCGCGGCAGCTCGACCGCGAAGCGCTCCACCGGCGGCGCCAGCATGAACAGGTGGCGCAGGGCCACGCCCTGCCCTTCCAGGCGCGCGGCGGCATTGCCGGCCACGCAGGAGCCGAAGGAGAAGCCCATCAGGGTCAGCGGCAGGCCGGGATGTCGCTCGCCGAGCCAGCGGGCCGCGGCCAGGGCGTCGTCGATCTCGCCACGGCCTTCGGCGTAGCTGCCGGCGCTCTGGCCGACGCCACGGAAGTTGAAACGCAGGGTGGCGTAGCCGGCATCGCGGGCGATGCGCTGCAGGGTGGCGACCACCTTGTTCTGCATGGTGCCGGCGAACAGCGGGTGCGGATGGCAGATCAGCGCCACGCCGATGGCGTCGGGGGTGTCCAGGTGCAGGGCTTCCAGGGGGCCGTCCGGGCCATCGATGAACAGGGGGATTTCGCGGGTGGACAAACAACAACTCCGTGACCCCGAAGCGGGTCGTCTCGTCTAGCTCGATACCGCGCCGACACCGAGGCCTCGCCCCGTGGTATACAGCGCAGGTGCAAGCCGCTAACGTAAAGCAAAGCCGTCTATAGAGGAAGGATTCGCGTGGAACAGTCCCTCACCACCTGGTTGGTCCCGGTCATCGCTCTGCTCGTCGGGGCCGCTGTCGGCTTCCTGATCGCCCGCCTGCTGCCCAGCGCCGCACCCAACCGCATGCAACGCCAGGTCGATGACCTGCAGGAACGCTTCGACAGTTACCAGCGCGAGGTGGTGACGCACTTCAACACCACCGCCAGCCTGGTGAAGAAGCTCACCCAGAGCTACCAGGACGTCCAGGAACATCTGTCCGAGAGCGCCGAGCGCCTGGCCCTGGACGAGCAGACCAAGCAGCGCCTGCTGGCCGCCCTGCACGCAGAGGACGGCTACCCCGAACGCCGCGAGCGCCTGACCCCGCCGGCCAGCCAGGAAGCGCCGAAGGACTACGCGCCGAAGACCGGCGAAGGCCCTGGCACCCTGGACGAGACCTACGGCCTCAAGCGCAAGCTCTGAGCCCGCAGCGCCCGCAGAAAAGCCCCGCCATGGCGGGGCTTTTTCATTTCAGAAGCGACCTACAGGCACTGGCGACGAGCATCCCCTGTAGGAGCGGACTTTGTCCGCGATGATCGAAGATGTCGGCGCGGTTCACGGATGAAGTCCTACGCCGCCCCCACCATGCACCCCATCTACGCATTTAGACTGTAAGGCTTTGATTTTTAAAAACTAAAAATGGCGCTCGCTGCAATCGATGCCCAACAATGTCAGACGATTTCCGACGGTTCCCCGCAAAAGTCCCTGAGCGAGCCACGAGCCAGGGGAGGCGCAATGTGTGGTCAATGGACAGTCAAGAGAAGTGCAATTGCGCATCTGAAGAACCGTTTCAGCCAATCATCCCCAGAACAGAGAAAGCGGAACGGCCGTCAGTTGCTGGTCGAAACGCACCACCTGCTCCCCCGTGTAGAAAACGATTCCTCGCTTGAACTGCCGAGGGGTCGTATCACGCAGGTGACGCAGGCCGTTGAAGTCCTTCGCACTGATCGTGGTAGCCGCCTTGACCTCTACCCCGACCAGATCACCCCGCCGGTTCTCCAGGACAAAGTCGACCTCCATCCCCGTGGAAGTTCGATAGTGCATCAATGTCGTGCGTATCTCCGCCCACGTCTGATGCTTGGCCAGCTCCGCATATACAAAGGCCTCCACTAGGCCACCCGGCAAACCGAGCGAAGCTGATACGCCGGATTTGCTCACCCCCAGCAGGTGAGCCATCAGCCCATAGTCCGTCACGAATAGCTTGGGGGACTTCTGCAGGCGTTTGCCCAGATTGGAGGACCAGGCCGGAACCTGGCGAATCAGGAAAAGTGTTTCCAGCAGCGTCAGGTAGCGCTTCAAAGTCGTCTGCGGAATACCTGTGGCGCGGGACAGCTCAGCAGCGTTGAGCAGGCCACCACTACGCGCGGCCAGCAACTGCATCAACCGGGGCAGCTCCGTCAGCCCCTCGATCTGGGCCAGATCACGAACGTCACGCAACAGGATGGTGCTCAGGTAGTTGTCGAACCAGGCTTCGCGCCGGCGCTCGCTCGTACGCGATAATGCCTCCGGATAGCCCCCAGCCATCAGCCGCCCGATGAAGTCATCGCGTTGATAGGCACAGCGATCCGGGAACTCCCCGTCGAACAGCCTATCGATCATGCTGATTGGCCGGCCGGCAATTTCACTCTGCGCCAGCGGCCAGAGCGTCAGCACCTCCATACGCCCGGCCAGAGAATCGGCAATCTGGGGCAGTAGCAGGACGTTGGCCGATCCGGTCAGTAGGAAACGGCCGGGCGTACGATCCTTGTCCACCTCGGCCTTTATGGCCAGAAAAATCCCGGGAGCTCGCTGCACTTCATCCAGGCAGACCGCCCCTTCGAGCGCCCCAATGAAGCCGAACGGGTCGGCTTGAGCAGCCGCCAGCACAGCCGGATCGTCAAAGGTGAAATAGCGGACATCCTGCTCCAGAGTTCGAACCAGGGTGCTCTTGCCTGTCTGGCGGGCGCCATTGACCAGAACGACCGGAGAGTCATCCAAAGCTTCAAGCGTGTACTGGCGGATTTTGCGTGGGTACATTGTGTAAATTCATCCATCAAGCGGGTGAAATTACACCATTAACCTGGATGCTTTTCCAGTCCCCCACCCCGCCTACCCTCGGCAAATGGCCATCAGCTTACTACTCACGCACTCGTAGCCAAACCAGTACACGACCTTCGGATACCAAATATCGTCTTAGCAGGGCGTCCTACAGAGAGGCCAGGCAAACCAGGGAGCGCAACATCCTACCTTTCGCACCCCATGCAGGAGCGCGCCCTGCGCGCGAATCGCGGACGGAGTCCGCTCCTACAGCTCACCGTGAGGCATGGCGTTCCGGCCCCCGTCGAGCACCAAAGAAAAAGCCCCGCCTAGGCGGGGCTTTTCACAACGCCGTCGCGATCAGATCGCGCCGCGCTGGCGCAGCAGGTCGAGGACCGCTTTCACGCCCTCTTCCACCGACTGGTGGTGGGTGTCGATCACCAGGTCGGCATCCAGCGGCACGTCGTAGGGGAAGGACTCGCCGGGGATGTTGTCCTGGCCGGCCGCGTACAGGCCCTGCGGGTCGCGCTCGCGGCAGACCTGCGGCGAGGCCTGGACGTAGACGGTGATCAGGCGCTCGTCGCCGATCAGCGCCTTGGCCCGCTCGCGGCCTTCCGCGCTGGGCGCGACGAAGGCGCACAGGCTGATCAGCCCGGCCTCGTTGAACTGCCTGGCGACGTGGGCGGTGCGCAGCCAGTTCTCGGTGCGCCCGGCGCGGTCCTGCGGCAGGCCCTTGTTCAGGTCGTGGCGCAGGTTCTGGCCGTCCAGCACGTAGACTGCGCGGCCCATGTCGAACAGCTTGCGCTCCAGGGCGTAGGCCAGGGTGCTCTTGCCGGCGCCGGAGAGGCCGCTGAACAGCACCGTGGCCGGCTGCTGGCCGAAGCGCGCAGAGCGCTCCTCGCGGCTCACGTGGGCGCCCTGGCCGTGGTGGCTGGCATGGCTCTGGCCGGCCTGCGGCGCGGCGATGATCATGCCGGCGCCGACGGTGCCGTTGGTCAGCCGGTCGATGACGATGAAGGCGCCGGTGGTGCGGTTCTGCGCGTAGCCGTCGAGGGCGATGGGCGCATCCAGGCTGACCTTCACGCGGGCGATCTCGTTGAGCTTGAGTTCGCTGGCGGCGGTCTCTTCCAGGGTGTTCACGTCCACCTTGTGGGCGATGCTCGGGATCGAGCCCGGCACGTAGCTGGTGGCGCGCTTGATGTCGTATTTCTTGCCCGGGAGCATGGGCTCCTCGGCCATCCACACGAGCATGGCGTCGAAACCGTCGGTGACCAGCGGGCGGTTGTCGGCATGCACCAGCATGTCGCCGCGGGAGACGTCGATCTCGTCTTCCAGGGTCAGGGTGATGGCCTGGCCGGGGCCGGCGTGTTCCAGCTCGCCCTCGAAGGTGACGATGGACTTGACCTTGCTGCCCTTGCCCGACGGCAGCGCCACGACCTCGTCGCCCTTGCGCACGATGCCGCTGGCCAGGGTACCGGCGAAGCCGCGGAAGTTCAGGTTCGGGCGGTTGACGTACTGCACCGGGAAGCGCATGTCGTCCAGGTTGCGGTCGCCGGCGATCTCGACGGTCTCGAGGATTTCCATCAGCGACTGGCCGGTGTACCAGGGCGAACGCTCGGACTTGTTGACCACGTTGTCGCCCTTGAGCGCCGACATGGGCACGAAGTGCAGCGAGCTGGTCTTCAGGTTGATCTTCTCGGCGAACTGCAGGTAGTCGGCCTTGATCTGCTCGAAGACGCCCTGGTCGAAGTCCTTCAGGTCCATCTTGTTGATGGCCACGACTATGTGCTTGATGCCCAGCAAGGATGCGATGAAGCTGTGCCGGCGGGTCTGCGTCTGCACGCCGTAGCGGGCGTCGATCAGGATGATGGCCAGGTCGCAGGTGGACGCGCCGGTGGCCATGTTGCGGGTGTACTGCTCGTGGCCGGGGGTGTCGGCGATGATGAACTTGCGCCTGGCGGTGCTGAAGTAGCGGTACGCCACGTCGATGGTGATGCCCTGCTCGCGCTCGGCCTGCAGGCCGTCGACCAGCAGCGCCAGGTCGACTTCGTCACCGGTGGTGCCGACCTTCTTGGAATCCTTGGTGATAGCTTCCAGATGGTCTTCGTAGATCATCTTGGAGTCGTGCAGCAGGCGCCCGATCAGGGTGCTCTTGCCGTCGTCGACGTTGCCGCAGGTGAGGAAGCGCAGCAATTCCTTGCGCTCGTGCTGGGCCAGGTAGGCGAGGATGTCCTCGCTGATCAGATCGGATTGGTGACTCATTGCATTCTCCGAGCTGGAAGCTTGAAGCTGGAAGCTTGAAGCCAACAGCGCATCGCAGTATCAGTCTTGGCGTATCACGCGAATCAGACTGGACAGCATGGCGGCGATTTCCCGGGTTTCCTGAATACTGGTCTGTGCAAAATCCCTCGGCACAAAACCAACATCCAGTCCGATGTACAGTTGGGTTCGTAGCTCCGCACAGGAGCCTTTCGCGATCAGCAGGAACCTGACCTTCTCCCGAGCCCCGTCCCGGCTCATGCCCTCGGCAATATTGCTCGGAATCGAAAGCCCAGCTCGAGTGATCTGGTCCCTGAACCCCAGGTCTCTCAGGCTACCCAGTTCTCGATAAAGATTTGCCGAGAGCCGGGCCGCCCGCTTCCACACATCCAGTTTTTCGAAATCCATGCAGCCATCCCTGCCGCTCTTGCTTCAAGCTTCCCGCTTTCAGCTTCAAGCTTAGAAATACCCCTGCCGCTTCTTCTCTTCCATCGAACCTGCCTGGTCGTGGTCGATGACCCGGCCCTGGCGTTCGGAAGTGCGCGTCAGCAGCATTTCCTGGATGATTTCCGGCAGCGTGGTGGCGGTGGATTCCACCGCGCCGGTCAGCGGGTAGCAGCCCAGGGTGCGGAAGCGCACCATCTTCTTCTGGATGCTGGCCTTCTGCTCGTCGCTGAGGTGCTCGAGGATGCGCTCGTCGTCGATCATGATCAGCGCGCCGTTCATCTCGATGACTTCGCGTTCGGCGGCGAAGTACAGCGGGACGATCGGAATCTGTTCCAGGTAGATGTATTGCCAGATGTCCAGCTCGGTCCAGTTGGACAGCGGGAAGACGCGGATCGACTCGCCCTTCTTCACCTTGCCGTTGTAGACGTTCCACAGCTCCGGGCGCTGGTTCTTCGGGTCCCAGCGGTGCTTGCTGTCGCGGAAGGAGTAGACGCGCTCCTTGGCGCGGGACTTCTCCTCGTCGCGGCGGGCGCCACCGAAGGCGGCGTCGAAGCCGTACTTGTCGAGCGCCTGCTTGAGGCCCTCGGTCTTCATGATGTCGGTGTGCTTGGCGCTGCCGTGGGTGAAGGGGTTGATGTCCTGGGCCACGCCATCGGGGTTGATGTGGGTGATCAGGTCCAGGCCCATCTCCTCGACCATCTTGTCGCGGAAGCGGTACATCTCCTGGAATTTCCAGCGGGTGTCGACGTGCATCACCGGGAACGGCAGCTTGCCGGGGAAGAAGGCCTTGCGCGCGAGATGCAGCATCACCGCGCTGTCCTTGCCGATCGAGTACAGCATCACCGGGTTGTCGAACTCGGCGGCCACCTCGCGGATGATGTGGATGCTTTCCGCCTCCAGCTGTTTCAGATGCGTCAGTTTGTCGACCATGGCTACTCACGGAATTGCTTATGGACGGCCTTCGGGCCGTAGACGAGGGCGCACTCTACCACAACGTCAGACTCTAACCGGGCGGCCACTTATACCGAAAGAATATACCCATATAGCCACTTGTCAGACCGCGCCAGCGCCCAGGAGACTAAGGCCCCGGGCTTGGCCGGGCGGATGGGGCGCGCCGCTGGAAACGAGATATCCACAGACGCCCGCCTCTCCGACGAACAGCCCTTCACCCGCAAAGCCGCCACCCGCCCCGGGCCTGGAAACAGATTCAGGAGGAAGCGCATCCCGCCCTCCGCTAGAGTAGGCCCCGGTAAGCGCCCCCATCTGCGCTACCCTATTCCTCATTCCCCACGCCCCAGCAGATTTCCCATGCGCCGCATCGCTCCGCTCCTGCCCCTGTTCCTCCTCATCGCCGCCTGCAGCAGCAAGCCCACCTCGCCGACGCCGGCAGCCGCCCCGCAGAAAAGCGCCGCCACCGGCACGACGCGCCTGTACACCCCGGCGAACCCGGTGCAGCCGATCCGCCCGCTGACCGGCGACTTCGCCAACAACCCCAACGCCCAGCGCTTCGTCGACCGGATGGTCAGCCTGCACGGCTTCGATCGCCAGCAGTTGCAGGACGTGCTGGGCCGCACCCAGCGCCTGGACTGGGTGATCCGCCTGATGGACCGCCAGGCGCCGACCTACCAGGCGCCTAGCGGGCCGAACGGCGCCTGGCTGCGCTACCGCAAGAAGTTCATCACCCCGGACAACATCCAGAACGGCGTGGCCTTCTGGAACCAGTACGAAGACGCCCTCGAACGCGCCTCGAAGATCTACGGCGTGCCGCCGGAGATCATCGTCGGCATCATCGGCGTGGAAACCCGCTGGGGCCGGGTGATGGGCAAGACGCGGATCATGGATGCCCTGGCCACCCTGGCCTTCGACTACCCGCGGCGCGCCGACTTCTTCACCGGCGAGCTGGAGCAGTTCCTCCTGCTGGCGCGCAAGGAGCGCGACGACCCGCTGGCCCTGCGCGGCTCCTACGCCGGCGCCATGGGCTACGGCCAGTTCATGCCGACCTCGTTCGCCCGCTACGCGGTGGACTTCGATGGCGACGGCCACGTCGACCTGTGGGACCCGCAGGACGCCATCGGCAGCGTCGCCAACTATTTCCAGCAGCACGGCTGGGTCACCCACGACAGCATCGCCGTGCCAGCCAGCGGCCAGGCGCGCGGGCTCGAGGATGGCTTCAAGACGCAGTATCCGCTCCAGACGCTGAGCGCCGCCGGGCTGCGCCCGCAGGCCCCGCTGGGCAAGCACCAGAGCGCCAGCCTGCTGCGCCTGGACATGGGCCGCAACTACCAGTACTGGTACGGCCTGCCGAACTTCTACGTGATCACCCGCTACAACCACAGCACCCACTACGCGATGGCGGTCTGGCAGCTCGGCGCGGCCGTGGACCAGGCCCGGCGCCGCTACGCCTCGACGCCGTGAGCGCCCGCGGCGCTCAGGCGGGGTTCGGGCAGTCGATGAAGCGGTGCTCGATGCCGAAGCGCTCGGCCAGGTAGCGGCCCAGCGCCTGCACGCCGTAGCGCTCGGTGGCGTGGTGGCCGGCGGCGATGAAGGTGATGCCGTTCTCGCGGGCGCTGTGCACCGTCTGCTCGGAGACCTCGCCGGTGAGGTAGGCGTCCACGCCCGCCGCGATGGCCTGGTCGATGTAGCCCTGGGCGCCGCCGGTGCACCAGGCGATGCGCCGGATCGGCCGCTCGCCTTCCACCAGCAGCGGCTCGCGGCCCAGCACCCGGGCCACGTGGGCGGCGAAATCGGCCGGCGCCACGGGTGCCGCGGGCGCGCCCAGCAGCACGATGGAACGCGGGTTGCCCGGCTCCAGCGGGCCCTCGATGTCCAGGCCGAGCTGCTGGCCCAGCTGCACGTTGTTGCCCACCTGCGGGTGCAGGTCCAGCGGCAGGTGGTAGGCGATCAGGCTGATGTCGTGGGCCAGCAGGGTCTTCAGGCGGCGCTGCTTCATGCCCACCACGCAAGGGTTCTCGCCCTTCCAGAAGTAGCCATGGTGGACCAGCACCGCATCGGCCTGCTCGGCCACCGCCGCGTCCAGCAGCGCCTGGCTGGCGGTCACGCCGCTGACGATGCGCCGCACCTGCGGCCGGCCCTGCACCTGCAGGCCATTGGGGCAGTAGTCCTGGATGCGCGCGGCGTCCAGGTAGCGGTCGGCCTCTTCGACCAGCTCGGTCAGATCGATCGCCATCGAATTTCCTCCAGGCATTAGGGGAGACGGCTATTTTCTTGCCACGCCGCCCGTATAATGGCGGCCACCCTAGCGGCCTTCCCCAGGCCGAGCAACCCCCAAGGATCGTCCTCCGATGCTGAAGGCCCTGCGTTTTCTCGGCTGGCCCGCGCTTGTCGGCGTCTTGCTGGCGCTGCTGATCATCCAGCGTAACCCCGAATGGGTCGGCCTGCCCGAACAGGAAGTCCACCTGCAGCAGGCGCCCCTGCTCAGCCGCCTGCAGCAGGGCCCCGGAACCTATGCCGACGCCGTGACCCGCGCCGCGCCGGCGGTGGCCAACCTGTACACCACCAAGATGGTCAGCCGGCCGGGCAACTCGATGCTCGACGACCCGCTGTTCCGCCGCTTCTTCGGCGACAACCTGCCGCAGCAGAAGCGCATGGAGTCGAGCCTGGGCTCGGCGGTGATCATGAGCCCCGAGGGCTACCTGCTGACCAACAACCACGTCACCGCCGGCGCCGACCAGATAGTCGTGGCCCTGCGCGACGGCCGCGAAACCACGGCGCGCCTGGTCGGCAGCGACCCGGAAACCGACCTCGCGGTACTCAAGATCGACCTCAAGGACCTGCCGGTGATGACCCTCGGCCGCTCCGACGGCATCCGCACCGGCGACGTCTGCCTGGCCATCGGCAACCCCTTCGGCGTGGGCCAGACGGTGACCATGGGCATCATCAGCGCCACCGGCCGCAACCAGCTGGGGCTGAACACCTACGAAGACTTCATCCAGACCGACGCGGCGATCAACCCGGGCAACTCCGGCGGCGCCCTGGTCGACGCCAGCGGCAACCTGGTGGGCATCAACACCGCCATCTTCTCCAAGTCCGGCGGCTCCCAGGGCATCGGCTTCGCCATCCCGATCAAGCTGGCGCTGGAGGTGATGAAGTCGATCGTCGAGCACGGCTCGGTGATCCGCGGCTGGCTGGGCGTCGAGGTGCAGCCGCTGACGCCGGAGCTGGCCGAGTCCTTCGGCCTGCAGGACCAGGGCGGCGTGGTGGTCGCCGGCGTCTACCGCGACGGCCCGGCCGCCCTGGCCGGCATGCAGCCGGGCGACATCATCCTCGACATCGACGACAAGAAGGCCGTCGACGGCCGCACCGCGATGAACCAGGTGGCGCGCACCAAGCCGGGCGAGAAGATCAGCATCCAGGTGCTGCGCAACGGCAAGCACGTCACCCTGCAGGCGGAAGTCGGCCTGCGCCCGCCGCCGGCCCCGCCGGTGCAGCAGCCGCAGCAGCAGTAACGAAGAACGGCGCCCGAGGGCGCCGTTGCTTTTTCCGCCGGTCGCGTTTCAGAGCCGCGTGCGCAGGGCGTCCAGCAGCGCCTGGTTCTGCTCCTCGGTGCCGATGCTGATGCGCAGGAACTGGGCGATGCGCGCCTGCTTGAAGTGGCGGACGATCACACCCTGCTCGCGCAGGCCGGCGGCCAGCTCGGCGGCATCGTGCTGCGGGTGGCGGGCGAAGATGAAGTTGGCCGCCGACGGCAGCACCTCGAAGCCCATGCCACTCAGTTCGCCGACCAGCTTCTCGCGGCTGTCGATCACCGCCTGGCAGGTGCGCTGGAAGTACTCGCGGTCCTCGAAGGCGGCGATGGCGCCGGCCTGGGCCACGCGGTCCAGCGGGTAGGAGTTGAAGCTGTTCTTGACCCGCTCCAGGGCCTCGATCAGGTCCTCGTGGCCGACCGCCAGGCCGACGCGCAGCCCGGCCAGGGAACGCGACTTGGACAGCGTCTGCGCCACCAGCAGGTTCGGGTAGCGCTCCACCAGGCCGATGGCCGTCTCGCCGCCGAAGTCGACGTAGGCCTCGTCCACCAGCACCACGCTGTCCGGGTTGGCCAGCAGCAGGCGCTCGATGGCGTCCAGCGGCAGCAGGCAGCCGGTCGGCGCATTGGGGTTGGGGAAGATGATCCCGGCGTTGGGGCGGGCGTAGTCCTCGACGCGGATCTGGAACTGCTCGTCCAGCGCCAGCGCCTCGAAGGGAATGCCGTAGAGGCCGCAGTACACCGGGTAGAAGCTGTAGGTCACGTCGGGGAACAGCAGCGGCCGGCCGTCGTGCTGGAACAGCGCGTGGAAGGCGTGGGCCAGCACCTCGTCGGAGCCGTTGCCGACGAACACCTGGCCCGGGCGCACGCTGTAGTAGTCGGCGATGGTCTGCTTCAGGCGCTCGGCGTTGGGGTCCGGGTACAGGCGCAGGGCGTCGCCCAGTTCGGCCTGCATGGCGGCCAGCGCCTTGGGCGACGGGCCGTAGGGGTTCTCGTTGGTGTTCAGCTTGACCAGCCTGGCCAGCTTGGGTTGCTCACCCGGCACGTAGGGCACCAGGTCCTTGACGAAGGGGCTCCAGAACTTGCTCATCGCCCTCGCTCCTTTAAAGATTCGCTGAAGGCTGGAGGCTGGAGGCTGAACGAAAAGGCGAAACCCACTTCGTCCAGCCTCAAGCCTCCAGCGGCTTTTATCGGTTTTTATCGGCTTTTCAGCCCTTGATCCGGTATTCGGCGCTGCGCGCGTGGGCGGTCAGCGACTCGCCGCGGGCCAGGACCGAGGCGGTCTTGCCGAGCACCGAGGCGCCGTCGGCCGAGCAGAAGATGATCGACGAGCGCTTCTGGAAGTCGTACACGCCCAGCGGCGAGGAGAAGCGCGCGGTGCCGGAGGTCGGCAGCACGTGGTTCGGGCCTGCGCAGTAGTCGCCCAGGGCCTCGGCGGTGTAGCGGCCCATGAAGATGGCGCCGGCATGGCGAATCTTCGGCAGCCAGCTTTCCGGATCGGCCACCGACAACTCCAGGTGCTCCGGGGCGATGCGGTTGGCCACCTGGCAGGCCTGTTCCTGGTCGGCGACCTGGATCAACGCGCCGCGGTTGCCCAGCGAGGTGCGGATGATCTCGGCGCGCTCCATGGTCGGCAGCAGCTTCTCGATGCTGGCGGCGACCTTGTCGAGGAACGCGGCGTCCGGGCTGACCAGGATCGACTGGGCGTCCTCGTCGTGCTCGGCCTGGGAGAACAGGTCCATGGCGATCCAGTCCGGGTCGGTGCCGCCGTCGCAGACCACGAGGATTTCCGAGGGACCGGCGATCATGTCGATGCCCACCTGGCCGAACACGTGGCGCTTGGCGGTGGCCACGTAGATGTTGCCCGGGCCGACGATCTTGTCCACCTGCGGCACGCTCTCGGTGCCGTAGGCCAGCGCGGCCACGGCCTGGGCGCCGCCGATGGTGAAGACGCGGTCGACGCCGGCGATGCAGGCGGCGGCGAGGACGATCTCGTTGATCTCGCCACGCGGCGTCGGCACCACCATGACCACTTCGGCGACGCCGGCGACCTTGGCGGGAATCGCGTTCATCAGCACCGAAGACGGATAGGAAGCCTTGCCGCCGGGCACGTACAGGCCGGCGCGGTCCAGCGGGGTGACCTGCTGGCCGAGCACGGTGCCGTCGGCCTCGGTGTAGCGCCAGGAGTCCTGCTTCTGCTTCTCGTGGTAGCTGCGCACGCGCTCGGCGGCGGTTTCCAGCGCCTCGCGCTGGGCCGGGGTGATGCGCGTCAGGGCCAGTTCCAGGCGCTCGCGCGGCAGGATCAGGTCGGCCATGCTGGCGACCGCGAGGCCGTCGAAGCGCTGGGTGAGCTCGACCAGGGCGGCGTCGCCACGGCTGCGCACGTCGGCGATGATGTCCAGCACGCGCTGGTTCACGGCGTCGTCGGACACGCTTTCCCAGGACAGCAGATGGTCCAGATGACGCGCGAAGTCCGGATCGGCGGCGTTGAGTCGACGGATGGCGAAGGGTGCGGTCATAGCTGGCCTCTTTAATTGGCGTGATCTCGGGCGCCGCTAGACTAGCAAGCCCACCGTGCGGGCACCCGAGAAAATTTGGCTATGACACGGATAGGCGGGCGCGGCGGGAAGGCCGCGCAGGGAATTACGCCCGGTGTCGAGACTCCACCGCTTCACGCAGAGTGTCGATCAGGGCCTGGATGCGCGCGTGCTGCATCTTCATCGAGGCCTTGTTGACGATCAGCCGCGAGCTGATGTGGGCGATCAGCTCCTGGGGTTCCAGGCCGTTGGCGCGCAGGGTGTTGCCGGTGTCGACCACGTCGATGATCTTGTCGGCCAGGCCGACCAGCGGCGCCAGCTCCATGGAGCCGTACAGCTTGATCACCTCGACCTGGCGGCCCTGCTCGGCGTAGTAGCGCTTGGCCACGTTGACGAACTTGGTGGCCACCCGCAGGCGCCCCTTGGGCTCGGCCGCGCCGACCGCGCCGGCGGTCATCAGCTTGCAGTTGGCGATCTTCAGGTCCAGCGGCTCGTACAGCCCCTGGCCGCCGTATTCGAGCAGCACGTCCTTGCCGGCCACGCCGAGGTCGGCGGCGCCGTGCTCGACGTAGGTCGGCACGTCGGTGGCGCGGACGATCAGCAGGCGCACGTCGTCGAGGCTGGTGGGGATGATCAGCTTGCGGCTCTTGTCCGGGTTCTCGGTCGGCACAATGCCTGCCGCTGCGAGCAGCGGCAGGGTGTCATCGAGGATCCGGCCCTTGGACAGGGCGATGGTCAGCATGTCTGGTCAGCCCTAGCCCGGTACGCGGCGAATCTTGGCGCCGAGCAGTTGCAGCTTCTCTTCGATGCACTCGTAGCCACGGTCGATGTGGTAGATGCGGTCGATCAGGGTGTCGCCCTCGGCCACCAGGCCAGCGATCACCAGGCTGGCGGAAGCGCGCAGGTCAGTGGCCATGACCGGGGCGCCCTTGAGCTGCGGCACGCCGGTGACGATGGCGGTATTGCCCTCGACCAGGATCTGCGCGCCCATGCGGTTCATCTCGTAGACGTGCATGAAGCGGTTCTCGAACACGGTCTCGATCACCGCGCCGGTGCCTTCGGCCACGGCGTTCAGCGAGATGAACTGGGCCTGCATGTCGGTGGGGAAAGCCGGGTACGGCGCGGTGCGGATGTTCACCGCCTTCGGCCGGTTGCCCTTCATGTCCAGCTCGATCCAGTCGTTGCCGGTGTTGATGTGCGCACCGGCCTCTTCCAGCTTCAGCAGCACCGCCTCGAGGATGGTCGGGTCGGTGTCCTTGAGCTTGACGCGGCCACCGGTGGCGGCGGCGGCGACCAGGTAGGTGCCGGTCTCGATGCGGTCGGGCAGCACGTTGTACTTGGCGCCGCCCAGGCGCTTCACGCCGTCGATGACGATGGTGTCGGTGCCGGCGCCCTGGATCTGCGCGCCCATGGCGATCAGGCAGTTGGCCAGGTCGACCACTTCCGGCTCGCGGGCGGCGTTTTCCAGCACGGTGCGGCCGTTGGCCAGGGCCGCGGCCATCATGATGTTCTCGGTGCCGGTCACGGACACGGTATCGAAGAAGAAGTGCGCGCCACGCAGGCCGCCGGCCGGGGCCTTGGCCTTGATGTAGCCGCCCTCGACGGTGATCTGCGCGCCCATGGCCTCGAGGCCGCGGATGTGCAGGTCGACCGGACGCGAGCCGATGGCGCAGCCGCCGGGCAGGGCCACCTCGGCCTCGCCGAAGCGCGCGACCATGGGGCCGAGCACCAGGATCGAGGCGCGCATGGTCTTCACCAATTCATAGGGCGCGACCAGAGTCCTGATGCTGTTGGCGTCGACTTCGACGTTGAGCTTCTCGTTGATCACCGGCTGCACGCCCATGCGACCGAACAGCTCGATCATGGTGGTGATGTCGTGCAGGTGCGGCAGGTTGCACACGGTGACCGGAGTATCCGCCAGCAGGGTGGCGGCAAGGATCGGCAGCGCGGAGTTCTTGGCGCCGGAGATGCGGATTTCGCCGTCGAGACGGGAACCGCCGGTAATGATCAGTTTGTCCATAGCAGGTATATCCCCGGCGGCTCAGGAACGCTCGGCCCAGGCGGCGCGGCTGAAGAATTTCATGGTCACGGCATGGATGGCGCCACTGGCGATCCATTCGTTAAGGTGCGCGTAGATCTGCTGCTGACGTTTCACCGGGCTCAGACCGGCCAGTTCGTCACTGATCAGGTTCAGCTGGAAGTTGCAGCCTTCGCCTTCCACTTCGACCTGGGTACCCGGGAGCTTGGCTTCCAGGATGTTCTTGACTTCAATCGCCTGCATGCTCGACCTCGATCGGCGCTCAACGCGCGCGGGCCGGCAATGATACAAAAAAGCCCCCCGCCTGCGAACCCCGCCAGGGGAAGTCGCGGACGGAGGGCCTTTCGAGCGCCCCGATCAGCCCTGCAGCGGCAGGATGCCGTCGAGGTCGCTGACCTTGGCGATGTCTTGCATGTCTTTCGGCAAGCCGCGGACCTGCAGGCTCTTGCCCGCCTGCTGCGCATCGCGCAGGAAGGCCAGCAGCAGCGACAGGCCGACGCTGCTGGACTTCTCCACCGCCGAACAATCCACCACCAGCTGCTGGGCGCCGCTCGCGGCGATCAGGGCCTTGCCCTGCTCGCGCAGCTGCGTGCCGCTGCGGTAGTCGAGCACCCCGGCCAGGCGCAGCTCGCCGGCCGCGCCCTCGCTGATGCTGGCGGCGCTGGTCATTGCGCGCCACCCTCGTCCGGGTTGCCCTTGGCGGCATCCTTGGCATGGGCGACCACCTGGTCCCAACCGGCGATGGTCTTCTCCAGGTCGTTGCCGTTCTTCTGCATGGAGTCGGCGAACTGGTCGCGGAACAGCTTGCCGATGTTGATGCCGTTGATGATCACGTTGCGCAGGCGCCAGGTCCCCGACTGGTTGACCATGGTGTACTGCACCGGATAGACGGTGCCCTTGCTGTCACGGATCTCCATGTTCACGCTGGAGCGCTCCGGGTCCTGCTTGCCGGTGGACGGCAGCACGCGGATGTCCTGGTTGTCGTACTCGAGCAGGGCGTTGCCGTAGAACTGCATCAGGCTATTCTTGAACACCGTCTCGAAGCGCTTGATCTGCTCCGGGGAGGCCTGGCGCGAATACTTGACGGTCATCACGCCCCTGGCGATGCCCTCGGAGTCCACCACCGGGCCGAGGATGCGGTCCAGGGCGGCGTAGAGCTGCTTGGGATCGGCGCGGTAGGCCGGCTTGTTGGCCTTGAGGTCGGACAGCAGGTTGTCGACGGTCTGCTGCACCACCTGCTGCGCATTGGGCGCGGCGTTGGCGATCAGCGGCAGTGCTGCGAGCAGGACCAGCAGGCCGCGGCGCAGGAGAGTCAGCATGGCGTTCATCCTCATCATCGTCATTGCTTCTTGGGCTCTTCTTTGTTGACCGAGTTCAACAGGAACTTGCCGATCAGGTCCTCCAGCACCAGCGCGGACTGGGTGTCGTGGATGACGCCGCCGTCCGTGAGCATCTTGTCGTCGCCGCCGACGCTGATGCCGATGTATTTCTCGCCCAGCAGGCCTGCGGTGAGGATAGACGCGGTGGAGTCGTCCGGCAGGTTGTTGACGCTCTTGTTGATTTCCATGGTCACCCGGCCACGGTAGCTGTCGTGGTCCAGGTCCACGGCGACTACCTTGCCGATGGTCACGCCGGCCATGGTCACCTTGCCGCGCACGGTCACGCCGGCGACGTTGTCGAAGTAGGCATACAGCTGGTAGGTGTCATTGGAATGCCCGATGGTCAGGCCGCTGACACGCAGCGCCAGCAGCAGCAGGGCCAGCAGGCCGCCGAGAAGAAACAGGCCTACACCGATTTCCAGGGTGCGGGTTTGCATCAGAAGTCTCCAAACATCAAAGCGGTCAGTATGAAGTCCAGCCCCAGTACCGCCAGGGAGGCATAGACCACGGTTCGAGTCGTTGCGCGGCTGATCCCTTCGGAGGTCGGCTCGCAGTCATAGCCCTGGAACACGGCGATCCAGGTCACCACGAAGGCGAACACCACGCTCTTGATCACGCCATTGAGCACATCCTCGCCGAATTGCACGCTGTTCTGCATGTTCGACCAGAAGGAACCCTCGTATACGCCCAGCCAGTCGACGGCGACGGCGGCGCCGCCCCAGATGCCGACCACGCTGAAGATCGCCGCCAGCAGCGGCATCGAAATGAAGCCGGCCCACAGGCGCGGCGCGATCACGTAGCGCAGCGGGTCGACGCCGATCATCTCCAGGCTGGAGAGCTGCTCGGTGGATTTCATGTTGCCGATCTCGGCGGTCAGCGCGGAGCCCGCGCGGCCGGCGAACAGCAGGCCGGTCACCACCGGGCCCAGTTCGCGCAGCAGGGTCAGGGCCACCATCTGCCCCACCGCCTGCTCCGAACCATAGTCCTTGAGGATGTTGTAGCCCTGCAGGGCCAGCACCATGCCGATGAAGACGCCTGAAACCACGATGATCGCCAGCGACAGCACGCCCACCGAGTACAGCTGCTTGACCAGCAATTGGCCCATGCCGCCGGGCACCCGGCGGCCGAGCATGGCGTGGCCGAGGAACAGCGTGGAACGGCCGAGCGCCTCGAGCACGTCGAGGCCCGACCGCCCGAGCAGGCGAATCCGCTCGAGCAGTGAAGTCTTGCGCATCAGCGTTCCCCCAGCAGGTCGGCGCGATAGTCGCG
Organism: Pseudomonas citronellolis; assembly: GCF_001586155.1. Taxonomy (NCBI): domain Bacteria; kingdom Pseudomonadati; phylum Pseudomonadota; class Gammaproteobacteria; order Pseudomonadales; family Pseudomonadaceae; genus Pseudomonas; species Pseudomonas citronellolis. Next base: position 1,264,942 of record NZ_CP014158.1, on the reverse strand, counting down.
CGCGGGATAGTGGAAGGGCACCGGACCATCCGGAATCCCCTTCATGAACTGGCGCACGCGCGGATCGTCGAGCTCCTTGAGCTCCGCCGGCGTGCCCTGCCCCAGCACCTTGCCGTCGCCGACGATATAGATGTAGTCGGCGATGCTGGCGGTTTCCGCCAGGTCGTGGGAGACCACGATGCTGGTGATGCCCAGAGCATCGTTGAGCAGGCGGATCAGCCGCACCAGCACGCCCATGGCGATCGGGTCCTGGCCGACGAAGGGTTCGTCGTACATGAGGATCTGCGGGTCCAGGGCGATCGCCCGGGCCAGCGCCACGCGGCGCTTCATGCCGCCGGACAGCTCGTCCGGCATCAGCTCCAGCGCCCCGCGCAGGCCCACGGCCTGCAGCTTCATCAGGACGATGTCGCGGATCATCTCCTCGGGCAGGTCGGTGTGCACCCGCAGCGGGAAGGCGACGTTCTCGAACACGTCCAGGTCGGTGAACAGCGCGCCGCTCTGGAACAGCACGCCGAACTGCTTGCGCAGGTCGAACAGGTCGGCGCGGGCCAGCTTCGGCAGGTTCTGCCCGTTGACCAGGACGTCGCCCTTGACCGGGCGCAGCTGTGCGGCGATCAGGCGCAGCAAGGTGGTCTTGCCGCAACCCGACGGCCCCATGATGCCGGTGACCTTGCCGCGCGGAATACGGATATCCACGTTGTCGAAGATGGCGCGGGTACCGCGCTTGAAGGTGACCCCCTTCAGCTCGACAGCGTATTTTTCATCGGTGCTCATAGAACTCCTTGCATGACGGCCCTGTCCCTGCAATGCCCCGTCGAACCGTCGGAACACGGTAACGCAAGACAGGCCGAACGGCGGCGAACTATAGCATTGGCGCGCACGGCGGCCCAAGGCCCGCCGCCGGCGATTCAGCTCGGATTCAGCTTTCCCTGTGCAAGATCCGGTATCGGCAGGGTGAAGCCCGGACCGCTTTACCGTTATAATCTCGCCCTTCACTTCGCCCCACGCGATCGGAACATGAGCCAGAATCACGATTTCATCCAGTCGGCACAACGCACCATCGGCCTCGAGCGCGATGCGGTGGATGCCCTGCTGCCACGCATCGGGGCCGATTTCTCCAGGGCCTGCGAACTGCTGCTCGGCTGCACCGGCCGCGTGGTGGTGGTCGGCATGGGCAAGTCCGGGCACATCGCCCGCAAGATCGCCGCCACCCTGGCCAGCACCGGCACCCCGGCGTTCTTCGTGCACCCGGCCGAGGCCAGCCACGGCGACATGGGCATGATCACCAGGGACGACGTGGTCCTGGCGCTGTCCAACTCCGGCTCCACCGCCGAGATCATCACCCTGCTGCCGCTGATCGCCCGCCTGGGCATCACCCTGGTGAGCATGACCGGCAACCCCGAGTCGCCGCTGGCCAAGGCCGCCGCGGTGAACCTGGACGCCAGCGTCGAACACGAGGCCTGCTCGCTGAACCTGGCGCCGACCTCCTCTACCACCGTCTCCCTGGTGCTCGGCGACGCCCTCGCCGTGGCCCTGCTGGAAGCCCGCGGCTTCACCGCCGAGGACTTCGCCTTCTCCCATCCAGGCGGCGCCCTGGGCCGGAGATTGTTGCTGAAAGTGGAAAACATCATGCACGTGGGTGAAGAACTGCCGCAGGTCTCCCCCGGCACTTCGCTCAGCGGCGCCCTGCTGGAAATGACGCGCAAGGGCCTTGGCATGACCATCGTCCTCGGCGAAGACGGCCGCCTGGCCGGCGTGTTCACCGACGGCGACCTGCGCCGCACCCTGGACAAGGGCGTGGACGTGCGCACGGCCACCATCGACCAGGTGATGACCGTGCACGGCAAGACCGTGCGCCCGGACATGCTCGCCGCCGAAGCCCTGAAGATCATGGACGACCACAAGATCAACGTCCTGGTGGTGGTCGACGGCGACGACCACCCGGTCGGCGTCCTGCACGTCCACGACCTGACCCGCGCCGGAGTCATCTGAATGACCGCAGACCTGCTGCAACGCGCCAGTGGCGTGCGCCTGGCGGTGTTCGACGTGGATGGCGTGCTGACCGACGGCAAGCTCTACTTCCTGCCCGACGGCGGCGAGTTCAAGACCTTCAACACCCTCGACGGCCACGGCATCAAGATGCTCATCGCCTCGGGCGTGCGCACCGCCATCATCAGCGGCCGCAAGAGCGCCGTGGTCGAGCGCCGCGCGCAGAACCTGGGCATCGAGCACCTGTTCCAGGGCCGCGAGGACAAGCTGGCGGTCCTCGACCAACTGCTCGCCGAACTCGGGCTAGGCTATGAACAGGTCGCCTACCTGGGCGACGACCTGCCGGACCTTCCGGTCATCCGCCGGGTCGGCCTGGGCATGGCGGTGGCCAGCGCCGACGCCTTCGTTCGCCAGCACGCCCACGGCGTGACCCAGGCGCGCGGCGGCGAAGGCGCGGCCCGTGAATTCTGCGAACTCATCCTGCGCGCCCAGGGCAACCTCGAGGCGGCGCAAAGCGCCTACCTGTAGAGCCAGACATGCCGAAGACCCTTCGCCAGAAGCTCCTCCTCGCCCTGATCGCGGTCCTGCTGGTCGCACTGGGCTACTACTGGAACGTGCGCCTGGACTTCAACGAGCGCCAGGTCGCGCCGAGCAACGACGCCATCGACTTCTACGCGGCAAATGCCCACAGCCTGCAGTACCGCGAGGACGGCAGCCTGGCCTACGAGATGACCGCCGATCGCCTGGAGCACATGAAAGCCACCGACGTCACCAACGTCACCACGCCGGACCTGTTCTTCTTCCGCGAGGGCGAGCCGCAGCCGTGGCACGTGCAGAGCGTGCGCGCCGAGGTGGGCCCGGAAGGCAAGCAGGTCGAACTGATCGACAACGTCCGGGTCCAGCGCACCGACGCGCAGAACCGCACCCTGCTGCTCACCACCACGCGCATGACGGTGTTCCCGGACAAGGATTATGCCGAGACCAGTCAACCCGTTAAGATCACCGAGCCCCAAGGGGTGACCACGGCGGTAGGCATGAAAGCGTATCTGAAAGACAGCCGGATGACCCTGCTGTCCAACGTAAGAGGTCAGCATGAGGTTCGTTAAAACCTTCCCCCTTTTCCTCGGCCTCGTCGCCGCCCTGGGCAGCAGCGCTGGCTGGGCGCTGCCGACGGATCGCGAGCAGCCGATCCGCGTGCAGGCCGACAGCGCCGAACTGGACGACAAGCAGGGCGTCGCCGTGTACCGCGGCGACGTGGTGGTGACCCAGGGCAGCATGAAGCTGACCGGCAACACCGTCACCCTCAAGCAGAACAAGGACGGCGAGATCGAGGTGGTCACCTCGGTCGGCAAGCCCGCCTATTTCGAGCAGAAGCCGGCGCCGGACAAGGAAATCACCAAGGCCTACGGCCTGACCATCCAGTACTTCGTCACCCAGAACCGGGTGATCCTGATCGACCAGGCCAAGGTGATCCAGGAAGGCAACACCTTCGAAGGCGAGAAGGTCGTCTACGACACCGAACGGCAGATCGTCAACGCCGGCCGCGCCACCGGCACCCAGGTGACCACCCCGCGCCCGCGCATCGACATGGTCATCCAGCCCAAGAAGAAGCAGGATCAAGCCCAGTAATGGCCACGCTCACCGCACAGCACCTCGCCAAGAGCTACAAGGGCCGCCAGGTCGTCCGCGATGTCAGCATGAGCATCGACAGCGGGCAGATCGTCGGCCTGCTCGGCCCCAACGGCGCCGGCAAGACCACCTGCTTCTACATGATCGTCGGCCTGGTCCGCGCCGACCAGGGCGTGGTCCGCATCGACGAGCAGGACGTCACCAACCTGCCCATGCACGGCCGCGCCCGCGCCGGCATCGGCTACCTGCCGCAGGAAGCCTCGATCTTCCGCAAGCTGTCGGTGGCGGACAACATCGGCGCCATCCTCGAGACCCGCGCCGACCTCGATCGCAACGGCCGCAAGGAGGCCCTGGAAGGCCTGCTGGAGGAGTTCCACATCCACCACATCCGCGACAACCTCGGCATGAGCCTGTCCGGCGGCGAGCGCCGCCGCGTGGAGATCGCCCGCGCCCTGGCCAGCTCGCCGAAGTTCATCCTCCTCGACGAACCCTTCGCCGGCGTCGACCCGATCTCGGTGGGCGACATCAAGCAGATCATCCACCACCTCAAGGCCAAGGGCATCGGCGTGCTCATCACCGACCACAACGTGCGCGAGACCCTGGACATCTGCGAGACGGCCTACATCGTCAACGACGGCCAGTTGATCGCCGAAGGCGATTCCGCGGCTATCCTGGCCAACGAACTGGTCAAGGAAGTCTACCTGGGCCACGAGTTCCGCCTCTGAGCCCCCTCGCCCCGGCCGCGCGCCGGGGCGGACGCCCTCCTCACGTCGGCCCGACCGACCGACAACAGATTTATGCGTAAACGCCCTAGGCAAAGTCTGAGAATTCAGGCATATAATTTGCTTCCTAGCGGCGTCCGGGAATTTGGGTCCAGGCGCCCGTAGTCGTGGATTGGGTGCGCTACACGCCCGCGGACAAGGTGCCAAGTTCCAGCCATGAAACCATCGCTCGTCCTCAAGATGGGCCAGCAGCTGACGATGACTCCGCAGCTGCAACAGGCCATCCGACTGCTCCAACTCTCCACCCTGGATCTGCAACAGGAGATTCAGGAGGCGCTGGAATCCAACCCGATGCTCGAGCGCCAGGAAGAAGGCGAAGACTTCGACGGTAGCGACCCCTACGCCGAGGGCGCGGAAACCCCCACCAATACCAACGTCAACTCGCAGAGCGAAAGCTTCCAGGAAACCACCACGCCCAGCGCCGACAGCCTGGACGAAGACCAGTGGGCCGAGCGCATCCCCAACGAACTCCCGGTGGATACCGCCTGGGAAGACGTCTACCAGACCAGCGCCAGCAGCCTGCCCAGCAACGACGACGACGAGTGGGACTTCACCGCCCGCACCTCCGCCGGCGAGAGCCTGCAGAGCCACCTGCTGTGGCAGCTGAACCTCTGCCCCATGTCCGACAGCGACCGCCTGGTGGCCCTGAGCATCATCGACGGCATCAACAACGACGGCTACCTGGAAGAATCCCTGGAGGACATCCTCACCTCCCTCGACCCCGAGCTGGGCATCGAGATGGACGAGGTGGAAGTGGTGCTGCGGCGCATCCAGCAGATGGAGCCGGCCGGCGTCGGCGCGCGCAACCTGCGCGAATGCCTGCTGCTGCAGCTGCGCCAGATGCCCGCCAACACCCACCTGCTGAGCGAGGCCCTGCGCCTGGTCGCCGACCACCTCGACCTGCTCGGCAGCCGCGACTACACCCAGCTGATGCGGCGCATGAAGCTCAAGGAAGACGAGCTGCGCGAAACCATCGAGCTGATCCAGTCGCTGCACCCGCGCCCGGGTTCTCAGATCGAGTCCGGCGAGGCCGAGTACGTGGTGCCGGACGTGATAGTGCGCAAGCACAACGAGCGCTGGCTGGTGGAGCTGAACCAGGAAGCGGTGCCGCGCCTGCGTGTCAACTCGCAGTATGCCGGCCTGGTGCGCCGCGCCGACTCCAGCGCCGACAACACCTTCATGCGCAACCAGTTGCAGGAAGCCCGCTGGTTCATCAAGAGCCTGCAGAGCCGCAACGAGACGCTGATGAAGGTGGCGACGCAGATCGTCGAGCACCAGCGCGGTTTCCTCGAGTACGGCGAGGAAGCCATGAAGCCGCTGGTCCTGCACGACATCGCCGAGGCGGTGGGCATGCACGAGTCGACCATCTCGCGGGTCACCACGCAGAAATTCATGCACACGCCGCGTGGCATCTTCGAGCTGAAGTACTTCTTCTCCAGCCATGTGAGCACTTCCGAGGGCGGCGAATGCTCGTCCACGGCGATCCGCGCGATCATCAAGAAACTGGTCGCGGCAGAAAGTCCGAAAAAGCCGTTGAGCGACAGCAAGATCGCTGGTTTACTGGAGGCACAGGGCATTCAAGTGGCACGTCGGACAGTCGCCAAGTACCGGGAATCTCTCGGAATAGCTCCATCGAGCGAGCGCAAGCGACTGGTCTGATTGACCCAAGCCAAGGTGTTCCGGCGGCAGGCCCCATAACCTGCCACTTATACACGGGCAATAAGGAGAAAGCGGTATGCAAGTCAACATCAGTGGCCATCAACTGGATGTGACCGACGCCCTGCGCGACTACGTGGTCGAGAAACTCGGCCGACTGGAGCGCCACTTCGACAAGATCACCAATGTTCAGGTCATCATGGAGGTCGAAAAGCTGAAACAGCGTATCGAAGCCACGCTGCACATTTCCGGTGGCGAAGTCGTGGCCTGCGCAGAACACGAAGACATGTACGCCGCCATCGACCTGCTGACCGACAAACTCGATCGACAACTGATCAAACACAAGGAAAAGTACCTCGAACGCCAACAGGGCGTTGGAGTCCGCTAACCCCCCTCCCCTATGATCCGACTTGAGCAGATCCTGTCCCCCGGCCGTTCCCTGGTGAACGTGCCGGGCGGCAGCAAGAAGCGCGTACTCGAACAGATCGCCAACCTGGTCGTGAAAGACCTTCCCGGCCTCGACGCGCAAGACATCTTCGAAAGCCTGGTGGCCCGCGAACGCCTAGGCTCCACCGGCTTCGGCAATGGCATCGCCATTCCCCACTGCCGCCTGACCGGCTGCAAGGCGCCGATCAGCGCCATTCTTCACCTCGATGCGCCGGTGGACTTCGACGCCCTCGACGGCGCCCCGGTCGACCTGGTGTTCGTCCTGCTGGTACCCGAAGCCGCCACCGAGGAGCACCTGGAGCTGCTGCGCCAGATCGCCTCGATGCTCGACCGCGCCGAGGTGCGCGAACGCCTGCGCCGCGCGAGCGATGGCGAGGCGCTGTACCAGATAGTCGTGGAAGTGCAGAACGGCCACTAGCATGCGCCTGATCATCGTCAGCGGCCGTTCCGGCTCCGGCAAGAGCACTGCCCTCAACGTCCTCGAGGACAACGGCTTCTACTGCATCGACAACCTGCCGGCCAGCCTGCTGCCGGACCTGGCCCAGCGCGCGTTGCTGCACACCGAGCTGATGCACCCGCAGGTGGCCGTGTCGATCGACGCGCGCAACCTGCCCAGCCAGCTCAAGCGCTTCCCCGAGCTGCTCCAGGAAGCCCGCGACAAGCACATCCAGTGCGACGTGCTGTACCTGGACGCCGACGACGAGACGCTGCTCAAGCGCTTCTCCGAGACGCGCCGGCGCCACCCGCTGACCACCGACACCCGCTCCCTCGCCGAGGCCATCGCCGACGAGGAGCAACTGCTCAGCCCGATCGCCGACCTCGCCGACCTCAAGCTGAACACCACCAACCTCAACCTCTACCAGTTGCGCGACGTCATCAAGCTGCGCCTGCTGAACAAACCCGAGCCGGGCACCGCCTTCCTCGTCGAGTCGTTCGGCTTCAAGCGCGGCATGCCAGTGGACGCCGACCTGGTGTTCGACGTGCGCTGCCTGCCCAACCCCTACTGGAAACCCGAGCTGCGCGAGCAGTCGGGCCTGGACAAGGGCGTGCAGGAATATCTCGCCGAGCAGCCCGACGTGGAAGAGATGTACCAGGACACCCTGGGCTACCTGAACAAATGGCTGCCGCGCTTCGCCGCCAGCAACCGCGCCTACGTCACCATTGCCATCGGCTGCACGGGCGGCCATCATCGCTCGGTCTACCTCGCCGAGCGCATCGGCAATGCCCTGAAAGCCACCCTGAAGAACGTGCAGATTCGCCACCGCGACCTGAGCTAGCAGCAGATAACGAAAGGACAGCCCCCTCGCGATGCCCGCCCTCGAGATCACCATCATCAACAAGCTCGGCCTGCACGCCCGCGCGGCGGCCAAATTCGTCGGCGTGGCCGGCCGCTTCCCGTGCCAGGTCCGCGTCGGTCGCAGCCCGGAGAGCACGGTGGACGGCAAGAGCATCATGGCGGTGATGATGCTGGCCGCGGGCAAGGGCACCAACCTGCACCTGAACGCCGAGGGCGAGCAGGCCGACGAGGCCCTGCAGGCTCTCGTCGACCTGATCAACAACTACTTCGACGAAGGCGAGTGACCGCCCGTCCGCACCGCGCCGGGCGCTAGCCCAGCGACGTATCCAGCACCATCATCAGGCAGAAGCCGACGATCAGGCCCAGGGTCGCCTCCCCGGCATAGCCGCGCCGCTGCGATTCGGGAATGATCTCCCGCACCACCACGTAGAGCATCGCCCCCGCCGCCAGGGCCAGGCCCCAGGGCAGCAGCATCCGCGACACCCCCACCAGCCAGGCGCAGAGCACCGCGAACAGCGGCTCGACCAGCCCGGAAGCCGCGCCGGCCAGCATCGCCCGCACCCGCGACATCCCCGCGCCGGCCAGCACCAGGGCGATGGCCAAGCCTTCGGGCACGTCCTGCAGGGCGATGCCCAGCGCCAGGCCGCCAGCGCCCTGGACCTCGCCGCCGGCGGCAACGCCCACGGCCATGCCCTCGGGAATGTTGTGCAGGACGATGGCCGCGACGAACAGCAGGATGCGGGCGGGAATGGCGGGGATCGGCGCGTCGTCCAGGTCGTGCTGGGCATCGTCCAGCATCCGCCCGGCCAGCATCAGCCCCAGTACCCCCAGGGCCATGCCGAAGCTGACCAGCAACGCGGCGTACAGCGGCGAGCGTCCGCCCGCCTCGACCGCCTCCAGGGCCGGCAGCAGCAGGGAAAAGGCCGTCGCCGCCAGCATCACCCCGGCGCCGAAGCCCAGCAGGGTATCGGCGACCCGCGCCGGCATGCTGCGGATCAGCAGCACAGGAACCGCGCCCAGGGCCGTGCCCAGGGCGCAGATCAGGCCGCCGCTCAGCGCCTGGTACAGCGGCGCCGGCAATTGCAGGCGCGCCAGCAGCAACAGGTGGTTGAACAGCAGGCCGCTGCCCAGCAGCACTATCCCCAGGCCGAGCAGCCAGCGCAGGCTGCGCGCGCCGCCCTGCCGCGCGCTTGCCTCTAGCGGGCGCATGGCGTCACTTCCGCGGCGGGCATCAGGCGAGCCCCCGCTGCTCCAGGGCCAGGCGGTAGCGGCGCGCCACTTCCGGCCAGTCGACGACCTCGTAGAAGGCCGCGATGTATTCCGGCCGGCGGTTCTGGTACTGCAGGTAGTAGGCGTGCTCCCAGACATCCAGGCCGAGGATGGGGATCAGGTCCTGCATCAGCGGGCTGTCCTGGTTGGCGCTGCTTTCCACCTTCAGGCGGCCCTGGCTGTCGACGCAGAGCCAGGCCCAGCCGCTGCCGAAGCGGGTCAGCGCGGCCTTGGTGAAGGCCTCGCGGAAGGCCGCGTAGCCGCCCAGTTCGGTCTCGATGGCGCGGGCCAGGGCGCCGTCGGGCTCGCCGCCGCCGGTCGGCGACATCACCTGCCAGAACAGCGAGTGGTTGGCATGGCCGCCGCCGTTGTTGATCACCGCGCCGAGCAACTTCTCCGGCAGGCGGTTGAGCTGCTGCAGCAGTTCTTCCACCGGCAGTTCGGCGAAAGGCGTGCCCTCCAGCGCGGCGTTCAGGTTGTTGACGTAGGTCTGGTGGTGCTTGCTGTGGTGGATCTCCATGGTCCGCGCATCGATGTGCGGCTCCAGGGCATCGTAGGCGTAGGGCAAGGCGGGAAGACTGTGGGGCATGGTCGCTCCTAGTGGTAGCGCATGGATTGCGGGGTGGCGAAGAGGCCGGGGCGCAGCTCCACTTCGCCCTGCTGGTGCAGCAGCTCGCGGGTGCGCGGGTAGTTGCCGTGCTCGCCGATGAAATTGAGCAGTTCGAGGTAGCTGCGCCGGCTGTGGCGCAGCGCGGCCTCGCGCATGTCGCGGCTCTGCCGCGGGTCGATGCTCAGCTCCAGCAGCCGCTCGTGGCAGTTGCACAGGTATTCGGCGGCCTCTTCCGGCTGGCCCAGCTGCACGTGCAGGTCGCCCAGGTTGTGGTGGGAGATGACGAAGGCCATCACCGCCTCGTCCGGGTCGTGCCAGCGGCCCAGCAGCAACTGGGCGTGGGCCAGGGCGTGGAGGTAGTGCTCGCGGGCATCGATCAACTCGTTGCGGATGAAGCAGCGGTTGCCCAGTTCGATGGTCTGTTGCCAATGGCGCATGTCACATACCTCCATGGTGAAGCGGCCTCAGAGGCCGCCGGCGGTGAGTTTCTCGGGGTCCAGCAGGGCCTCCAGGCGCTCGCGGCCGAGATCGGTGTTCTCCAGGGCGACCTCGATGATCGGGCGGCCCTCGCGGTAGGCCTGCTTGGCGATCTCGGCGGCCTTCTGGTAGCCGATGATCGGATTCAGCGCAGTGACCAGGATCGGGTTGCGCGACAGCGCTTCGCGCAGGCGCGCCTCGTTGACCCTGAAGCTGGCGATGGCCTTGTCGGCCAGCAGGCGGCTGACGTTGCCCAGCAGCTGGATGCTCTGCAGCAGGTTGTCGGCGATCACCGGCAGCATCACGTTCAGCTCGAAGTTGCCGGACTGCCCGGCCACGGCGATGGTGGCGTCGTTGCCGATTACCTGGGCGGCGACCATCGCGGTGGCCTCGGGGATCACCGGGTTGACCTTGCCGGGCATGATCGAGGAGCCCGGCTGCAGGGCTTCCAGCTCGATCTCGGCGAGGCCGGCGAGCGGGCCGGAGTTCATCCAGCGCAGGTCGTTGGCGACCTTCATCAGCGCCACGGCAAGGGTCTTGAGCTGGCCGGAGACGGCCACGGCGGTGTCCTGGGCGCCGATCAGGGCGAAGAAGTCGTCGCCCGGGCGGAAGGCCAGGCCGGTCAGGCCGTTGAGTTCCTGGCAGAAGCGCGCGGAGAACTGCGGGTGGGCATTCACCCCGGTGCCGACGGCGGTGCCGCCCTGGGCCAATTGCTGCAGCGCCGGCTGCAGGGCCTCGAGGTTGGCGCTGGCCTGGCGTACCTGCTGGGCCCAGCCGCCGAGCACCTGGCTCAGGCGCACCGGCATGGCATCCATCAGGTGGGTGCGCCCGGTCTTGACGTATTGCTGCACCTCGCCGGCCTTGCGCTCGAGGGTGGCCTGCAGGTGGCGCAACGCCGGCAGCAGGCGCTCGTGGATTTCCAGGGCGGCGCTGATGTGGATGGTCGAGGGGATGATGTCGTTGCTGCTCTGCCCGCAGTTGACCTGGTCGTTGGGGTTGACCGCGCGGCCCAGGCGACGGCCGGCGAGGGTCGCCACCACCTCGTTGGCGTTCATGTTGGAGCTGGTGCCGGAGCCGGTCTGGAACACGTCCACCGGGAAGTGCTGGAGGAAGTCGCCGGCCAGCAGTTCCTCGCAGGCGGCGACGATGGCCGCGCCGGTCTCGGCGTCCAGTTGCTCCAGGGCGACGTTGGCCCGCGCCGCGGCGGCCTTGGCCAGCAGCAACGCGCGGATGAAGGCGGCGGGCATGCGCTGGCCGCTGACCGGGAAGTTGTTCACCGCACGCTGGGTCTGGGCCCCGTACAGCGCCGCGGCCGGCACCGCCAGTTCACCCATGCTGTCGCGTTCGATACGGCTGTCAGTCATTCTGCTTTCTCGCTTACAGGTCGTGGTACGTCAGGGAAGGCGCCATCGGCTGCGTGGCCAGCCGGCGCGAAAGCTGTTGCAGGCGCTGCCTGCGTTCGGCATCGCCGGCGAGGCGGCGCAGGTCGCAGAGCGGGCGATAGGCGTGGTCGAGGCAGAGTCCGCGCCAATGCCACGGCAGGGCGACGTCGGCGGCGGTGTCGAGCAGCAGCTGGAAGCTCTTCTCGAACAGCTGCCAGGCCGGCAGCGGCTCCCAGGCCACCAGGTAGCGCGTCTCGAACAGGTAGAGCTCCAGCAGGCGCGGCTCGTCGGGCTCCAGCGCGCAGCGGATGCGGGTGCCCAGGCGGTACCAGCGGTCGAGCAGGGAGGTGTGGGTTTCGACGAACATGGCTGGCTCTCGAACGATAATGAGATTGATTATCGTTACGAGAGAAAGAAAATACAAGTCAGAGCAAGGGAGTAGGGCAAATCGGGGGTGGTATGCGCCGGGTGCTCTTCGTAGGAGCGAGCTTGCTCGCGAATGGGCCCCGCAGCGAAGTGTGTTCGCGAGCAAGCTCGCTCCTACGAGAAGCCGTGCCTGATCGTATGGTAAGGAGTGGGCTTGCTTGCGAAGGGAAGTTGCTGGTGGCTGAGGTGCATTGGATCAAGGCCGCCCCTCTCCCTAACCCTCTCCCTGAAGGGAGAGGGAACCGTTGGGCAGATGCTGATGTTTCGGCGTTAGCCGGCTAGCACAGAGATGACCGGCTGAAACCATTCCTCCTCTCGGCACGGACTGCCCCCTCTCCCTTCAGGGAGAGGGCTGGGGAGAGGGCGCTCTTGGAGCAAACGCCGAGCCTCGCCGGCAGAACGCCATTCGCGAGCAAGCTCGCTCCTACGAAGAGCCATTGCGGAAAGAAAAACGCCGCTTCCCTCTGCAGGAAACGGCGTTCTCCAGAACCACAGCCTGCTATCAGTTCCCGGCCACCATCATCCTTTCCACCAGCACCGACCCGGTATGCAGGTTCCCGCGATTCTCCACGTCGTTGCCGATGGCCAGGATGCTGGCGAACAGGTCCTTGAGGTTGGCGGCGATGGTGACTTCCTGCACCGGGAACTGGATCTCGCCGTTCTCCACCCAGTAGCCGCCGGCGCCGCGGGAGTAGTCGCCGGTGACCAGGTTGACGCCCTGCCCCATCAGCTCGGTGACCAGCAGGCCGCGGCCCATGCGCCGCAGCAGGGCCTTCTGGTCCTCGTCGCCGTGGCTGACGAAGAGGTTGTGCACGCCGCCGGCGTTGGCCGTGCTGGGCATGCCCAGCTTGCGCCCGGAGTAGGTGCCGAGCACGTAGGAAACCAGGGTGCCGTTCTCCACGAAGGGCTTGGCGTAGGTGGCCAGGCCGTCGTTGTCGAACGAGGCGCTGCCCAGGGCGCCGGGCAGCAGCGGGCGTTCGTCGAGGGTCAGCCACTCGGGGAACAGACGCTGGCCCAGGCAGCCTTCGAGGAACGACGACTTGCGGTACAGGCTGCCGCCGGAAATGGCGCCGAGGAAGTGGCCGAACAGGCCGACGGCGACTTCCGGGGCGAACAGCACCGGCACCTCGGCGGTCGGCACCGGGCGCGCGCCCAGGCGGCTGGCGGCGCGCAGGGCGGCGCGGCGGCCGATGCTTTCCGGGCTGTCCAGCAACTCGCCGCGGCGCTTCACGTCGTACCAGTAGTCGCGCTGCATCTGCCCCTCGCCCTCGGCGATCATCACGCAGCTGAGGCTGTGGCGGGTGCTGGCGTAGCCGCCGATGAAGCCATGGCTGTTGCCGTAGACGCGGCAGCCATGGTGGATGTTCAGGGTGGTGCCATCGGCCTTGGTCACCCGCGGGTCGGCATCGAAGGCCGCGGCCTCGCAAGCCAGGGCGCGCTCCACCGCCTGGTCCGGGGTCAGCGACCAGGCGTGGTAGAGGTCCAGGTCGGGGAGGTCGCGGGCCATGAGCGCGGGATCGGCCAGGCCGGCGCAGTCGTCCTCCGAGGTGTGCCTGGCGATGGCCAGCGCCGCCGCCACGGTCTCGCGGATGGCCTCGTCGCCGGTCGCCGAGGTGCTCGCCGAGCCTTTGCGCTGGCCGACGTAGAGGGTGATGCCGAAGCCCTGGTCGCGGTTGAATTCGACCGTCTCGACCTCGCGCTGGCGCACGCTGGTGGACAGCCCCTGCTCCAGGGACACCGCCACTTCGCAGCCCGTGGCGCCCTGGCGCTTCGCCTCGGCGACGATCCGCTCGACCTGCTCGCGCAGCGCCGGAAGTGCCTCGGGGCCGACTGCCTTGGCCTGTTCGCTCATTGCCAAACTCTCCTGTTCTGTTCCGCGGACGGGGCGACGGGCCCCGTGGCATCGCGGGCGGGCCGGACAAGCGACCCTCGACTCGTTATCATGGCGGCGTTTTCCACTGGACCACCGCCATGGCTGAATATCAAGACGACGACTCGCTGTTCGAAGAGAAGAGCAAGTCGCAAGTAAAACGCGAGCTGCACGCCCTGCAGGACCTCGGCGAGCGCCTGACCGCGCTCAAGCCGGACATGCTCGACCGCCTGCCGCTCACCGAGCCGCTGCGCCGCGCCATCGACGAGGCGCCCAAGCACAAGGCCAATGCCGCCCGCAAACGCCACCGGCAGTTCATCGGCAAGCTGATGCGCGACCAGGACCTCGACGCCATCGTCGCCCTGCTCGACCAGCTCGACAGCTCCACGCGCCAGTACAACGAGCGCTTCCACGCCCTGGAGCGCTGGCGCGACCGCCTCGTCACCGGCGGCGACGAGGCCCTTTCCGCCTTCTTCGCCGAATACCCGGACAGCGACCGCCAGCACCTGCTGCAGCTGATCCGCCACGCCCAGCACGAGGCCGCTCACGACAAGCCCCCGGCCGCGGCGCGGAAGATCTTCAAATACATCCGCGAACTGGACGAGCTCAAGCGCGGCCTCCGCTGAAAGCCTACCCACGACCTGCTGCGCGTCGGCATAACTGCGTTAAAAACAGGTGAGAAATGCTCATTTAGCATCAGTAAACTGCGCTTCCTCACCTGTTTTTGCCTTGTTCTGCTCTAGCTCGCGAGGCCGTGAGCAGACTTTCCAAATGCTCCCCGGCGCCTCAGGCGCCGGTCCCGCCCACGGTGATGCCGTCGATCTTCAGCGTCGGCTGGCCGACGCCCACCGGTACCGACTGGCCATCCTTGCCACAGGTGCCCACGCCGCTGTCCAGGGCCATGTCGTTGCCGACCATGGACACCCGGCTCATCACTTCCGGCCCGTTGCCGATCAGGGTCGCGCCCTTCACCGGGCGGGTGATCTTGCCGTTCTCGATCAGGTAGGCCTCGCTGGTGGCGAAGACGAACTTGCCGCTGGTGATGTCCACCTGGCCGCCGCCGAGGTTGGCGCAGTAGATGCCCTTCTCCACCGAGGCGATGATTTCCGCCGGGTCGCTCTGCCCGGCCAGCATGTAGGTGTTGGTCATGCGCGGCATCGGCAGGTGCGCGTAGGACTCGCGGCGGCCGTTGCCGGTGCGCGCCACGCCCATCAGGCGGGCGTTGAGCTTGTCCTGCATGTAGCCCTTGAGGATACCGTTCTCGATCAGCACGTTGTATTGCGTGGGAGTGCCCTCGTCGTCCACCGACAGCGAGCCGCGGCGCCCGGCCAGGGTGCCGTCGTCGACGATGGTGCACAGGCTGGAGGCCACCTTCTCGCCGATGCGCCCGCTGTAGGCCGAGCTGCCCTTGCGGTTGAAGTCGCCTTCCAGGCCGTGGCCCACCGCCTCGTGCAGCAGCACGCCGGACCAGCCGGCGCCCATCACCACCGGCAGGGTGCCGGCCGGCGCGGGGACCGCTTCGAGGTTGACCAAAGCCTGGCGCAGCGCCTCGCGGGCGTAGGACATGGCGCGGTCTTCAGAGAGGAAATAGCGATAGTCGGTGCGCCCGCCGCCGCCATGGCCGCCGCGCTCGCGGCGGCCGTTCTGCTCGACGATGACGCTGACGTTGAAGCGCACCAGCGGGCGGATGTCCGCGGCCAGGGAACCGTCGGCGGCGGCGATGAGGACCTGCTCCCAGACGCCGGCCAGGCTCACGGTGACCTGCTGGATGCGCGGGTCGAGGGCGCGGGTGGCGGCGTCGATCTTCTTCAGCAGCTCGACCTTCTCGGCGCGGCTGAGCACGTCCAGCGGATTCTCGCCGGCGTACAGGCGCGTCGGCGCGACCGCCTTGAACGCCTGCACCCTACCGTTCTGCCCAGCGCGGGAGATCGAGCGCGCAGCGAGCGCCGCCTGGGACAGCGCATCGGGGGTGATGGCGTTGCTGTAGGCGAAGCCGGTCTTCTCGCCGGACTGGGCGCGCACGCCCACGCCCTGGTCCATGTGGAAGCTGCCTTCCTTGACGATGCCGTCCTCGAGCATCCAGGACTCGGAGACCTGGCTCTGGAAGTACAGGTCGGCGGCGTCAATGCCCGGGCCGCTCAGCTCGTGCAGGATCGGCTGCAGGCCGTCGACGTCCAGGCCGCCGGGGGCCAGCAGGTGCTGGCTGACGGATGACAACAACTCGCTCATGGCTACTCCGTAGGCGCCGGTCCGGGTACGGCCGGCGGGTAGAATCTTCGATGGCGGACCACCGGCATGCGTTGCCGGAGCGCCGTTTGTTCTTCACTGTCGCGTTCGGCCAGCAGCACCGCCTCGCCCTTGTCGCGCTCGGCGAGGATGCGCCCCCAGGGGTCGACGATGGCCGACTGGCCCCAGGTCTCGCGGCCGCGCGGGTGGGTGCCGCCCTGCCCCGCCGCCAGCACGTAGCACTGCGTCTCGATGGCGCGGGCGCGGATCAGCACTTCCCAATGCGCCTGGCCGGTCACCGCGGTGAAGGCCGAGGGCGCCGTGATCAGCTCGGCGCCGGCCTCGCGCAGCCGGGTGTAGAGCTCGGGGAAGCGCAGGTCGTAGCACACCGTCAGGCCCAGCCGGCCGACCGGCGTGTCGGCCACCACCACCTGGCCGCCGAAGGCGTAGTCGTCGGACTCGCGGTAGCGGCCGCGGGCATCGGCGACGTCCACGTCGAACAGGTGCAGCTTGTCGTAGCGCGCCACCCGCTCGCCGCGCTCGTCGACCAGCAGCGAGCAGGCGTTGGCCTTGGCTTCGGGCTGGCCGTCCGGCGGCAGCGGCAGAGTGCCGGCGACTATCCACAACCTGAGGTCGCGGGCGACGCTTTTCAACCAGGGCAGGATCGGGCCTTCGCCCAGGGCCTCGGCGCGGCCCAGCTCGGCCAGGTCGCGGCGGCCCATGGCGGCGAAATTCTCCGGCAGCACGGCGAGGCGCGCGCCGCCCTCGGCGGCCTGTTCGAGCAGGCGACGGGCGGCGGCGAGGTTGGCCGGGACGTCGTCCTGGCTGACCATCTGGATCACGGCGAGGGACATGCGTTTCTCCGACGACAGATGCGATTCATCCTAACCGATGCCCGCCGGCTCTGCTCACCGCGGTTTCTCGAACGGCTTGTCGAAGGCGATCTCGGGGTTCTGCCAGGGCCCCTTGACGCGGTACTGCACGCTGGCGAAGCGCGCCACCCTGTCGCCCAGCAGCTTGTCCACCACGAAGAGCGCGCCGCCCACCGCCGGCGCGCCGACGATGAGCGCGGCCAGCGGCAGGTTGTTGGTCAGCGGCAGGGTCACCAGCAGCTTGGCGTCGATCTGGTCGTGGGCCAGGTCCAGGGTGCCGTTCATCTCGATGTTGCTGGACGGCCCGGTGAGCCTGATCGGCTCGCGGGTGAGGTAGACGCCATTGGTGGCGCCCAGCACGCCCTGCACGCGGTCGTAGCTCAGGCCCTTGCCGAACAGGTCGGAGAAGTCCAGGCGCAGGCGGCGGTTGATGGCGTTGAAGTTGAGCAGGCCGAACACCCGCAGGGCCTGGGCGCTGCCCTCGACGTCGACGAACTGGCCCTTGCGCATGTCGGCCTCCAGTCGCCCGCCGAAGCGGCGCAGGCTGATGTAGGCCGGCGAGCCGGGCCAGTTGCCGTCGATGTCCAGGCTGAAGCGGTCGCTGGTGGCGGTGGGGGCGAAGTCCCAGGCCTTGAGCACGTCGGCCAGGTTCCTGCCTTCCAGGCGCCCCTGGAAGGTGCTGCGCGTGGAGCCCACCGGGCCTTCCCAGCGCAGCGTCCCGCCGACCTTGAGGCCGCGCAGGTCGAGCTTGAGGCTGTTGAAGGCGATGCCGCTGGTGGTCGGGCGCACGTTGAAGCTCCAGGCGCCGATGGGCTTGCCGCCCTGGGAGATCTGGCGGATGGCCACGTCCATCGCCGGAATGCTGCGCGGGTCGACCTTTTCCAGCGGGTCGGGGGCGATGGTCGGCGCGGCGGCCAGGTCGTTGGTGGGGTTCTTCGGCAGGTCCAGGCGCGCCAGGTTGATCTGGATCGGCCGCTGGCCGCTGTCCGGGAATACCGCCTGGCCGGCCAGCGGGGCGCTGTCGACGCCCAGTTGCCAGCCGCCGGAAACCCGCGCCAGGTCGAGCTTGAAGTTGTCCAGGCTGGCGCCGAAGCCGCGGAAGTGACCGATCTGCAGGTCGGCGCCACGCAACAGGCCCTGGTTATCGCTGGGCACGCTGCCGATGCCGTACTTCTTCAGCACCGCCTGCCACTGCTCGACGTCCAGGGTGTCCAGGCTGCCGCGCACCTGCACCCCGCTCCAGTTGGGCAGCAGCGCCGGGTCGCCGCCCAGGCGCAGGGTGCCGCGGCCGCCCAGGGGTTTGTCGGCGGGGGCGGCGTAGGCCAGGCTGGCCACCTTGTCGTAGTTGGCCCAGTAGCGCCGCTCGGGGCCTTCGAGGGTCATGCGCCAGTCGCTGGCGCGGGTCTCGTCGGCGGCCTTGCCAAAGGGGGCCGGCAGATCGATGGCCAGGCCCTTGAGGTCGGAGTTGACCTGCAACTGGCTGTCATGGCCGTCGAGCAGCAGGTCGAGCTGGAACGGCAGGCGCCCGGCGGCCGGCACGGCCTGCTTCACGCCGCCCCAGTCGAGCAGGCTCTTGAGCGCCACCTGGCCGCCCACCAGCACGCGGGTACGCGGCTTGCCCGGGCTGCCCTCGGCGCGGATGCTGCCGCTGACGCGGCTGCCCAGGGCCTGGGCGCTGAGGCCCTTGGCGCTCAGGCCGCTGTTGGTGTCGTAGCGGAAGTCGCCCTTGAGCTGGGCCAGTTCCAGGGTCGGCTTGGCGATCTTCAGGCGCGCGCCCTCGGTGGCGAAGTCCACCACCACCCGCGCCTGCTTCGCCTGTTCCTTGGCCAGCGGGATGTCCAGGTTCAGGTGGCCCTTGAGCGGGCCCTCGCCTTCCCAGCCGGCGAAGACCTGCTGCACGCCCAGGGGCGAGTCCTGGAGGATCTTCAGGCCGTCGCCCAGGCTGCTGTCGACGTCGCCATCGACATGCAGGTGGGCGACTTCGCCCTTGGGCACGTGGGGAATGTCCACCTGCACGTCGCGGACCTGGCTCTGCAGGATGCGCCCGGACTGCGCGCGGATGCGCACGCCGCTGTCCTCCACCAGCACCTCGCCCTCGGCCTGGCTCAGCGCCGGCCAGCCCGGCTGGTAGTCCAGCTCGCCGTCGTGGACCTTGAAGTACAGGCTCATGGCGTGGTCTTCCGGCGCCGAGCCCTTTTTCAGCGAACCCTGCCACTGGAAGTAGCCCTGCTCGACGCGCCCGCCCTTGATGGCGCTGGCCAGCCAGCGGGCCAGGTCCTTGTTCATCTCCGGCAGCACCGTGGGCAGGAACTGCGGGGTGTAGCTGCCGTCGCCGTCCTCCAGGCCCACGCGCAGGTCCATGTAGCTTTCCTTGTCGTGGTCGTGCATCAGGCGGATCAGCATGTCGCCGCCCAGGCGGCCGACGTCGCCCTCGACCTTCATCAGGTGGCTGCCAAGGGTGAAGGCCTCGTCGTCCCACTTCCAGAACAGCCGCGCGTTGGCGCTGCGGAAGCGCCACGGCTCGGGGAACAGGGCGGCCAGGTGGAGCATGAAGTCCTTGGCCGAGGCGTCCAGCTGGCCGCCGCCGAGGTTGCCGCTGAAGGTGCCGTCGACGTTGGCCACCGCTGGCACCTCGTGGAAGGCGCTGACGCCGACCTTCTCCAGGTTCACGCCGTAGGCCAGGCGCTCGGCGCCCTGGCGCTGCGGCCACCAGTCGAGGTTGAGGTGGTGCAGCACGCCCTGCGGCGCCAGGCCCTGCAGCCACTCCACCGCCTTGTCCGGCAAGGGCGCCAGGCTTTCCACCACCGGCAGCAGCGGGCCCAGGTCCAGGCGGTCGGCGCGCAGGCGCCAGTGTTCTTCGCCGCGGGTCTGCCGGTTCAGTTCCAGCTCCGCCTCGCCCCAGCGCTTTTCGCCGAGGCTGGCCGCCAGATCATTGATACGCAGGCTCATCTCGTCGCCCTGGCGCTGGAAGTACAGCCCCACGCCGAGGTCGCCGACCTTCACTGCCTCGCGGCCATCGAAGGAGGCCTGCACCTGCGGCGCATTGAGCCTGGCCACCGCCGCGCTAGGCTGGCCCTTGTCGATGCGCGCCCAGAACTCGCCGCCGGCCTCCAGGCGCTGGATGCGCCATTGCCGCGTCAGGCTCGCCGGCAGCCACTTCGCCCAGTCGCTCTGCGGCAGGCTGAGGTAGGCGTCGGCCGAGCTGCGCTTCCAGTCCTCGCGGTCGATGCGCGTGTCCACCCGCAGCGCCACCGGCTGGCCGTCGGGCAGGTTGAAGCGGCCGTCCAGGCGCTGGCCGAACACGCCGCTGTGCAGGGTCAGGCCGAGATAGGTCAGGTTGAGCGTCTGCCCCTCGCGCGGCAGCAGGCTCAGTTGGCTGTCCAGCAGCGACAGGCGGCGCGGCGTCAGCAGCAGGTCGACGAGCTGGCGCGGGTCGCTACCCTGCGGGCTGGCCGGCAGGCCCTCGACCTGCCAGTGGCCGTCCTCGCCCTCGCGCAGGCTCAGGTGCAGCCCCTGCAGCTCCAGGCTGTCGATGCGCGGCTGGCGCGCCAGCAGGCTGGCGGGGAGGTCGGGGGTCAGGCGCACCTGCTCCAGGCGCAGGGCGTCGCTGCCCTCGCCGAGCTGGATGTCGCGCACCGTGATGATCGGGCCGAAGCCGCGCCAGCTGCCTTCCAGGGCGCCAATGCGCACCGGCATGTGCAGCCGCGCGCTGGCCTGCTCGGCCAGGTCGTCGCGATATTCCGCCACCAGCGGCGCCAACTGGCGCCCCAGGCTGACGTACAGCGCCAGCAGCACCAGGCCCAGGGCGCAGAGCCCCAGGAGCAGGCGCAGCAGGCGGGCGAGCAGGCGGCCGAAGCGGTCCATCTCAGCCGCGCGCCTCAGAGCAGGACCACGTCGTACTGCTCCTGGGAATACATCGGCTCGACCTGGAACTTGATGGTGCGCCCGATGAACATCTCCAGATCGGCGACGTTGCCCGACTCTTCGTCGAGCAGGCGGTCGACCACCTTCTGGTTGGCCAGCACCACGTAGGAATCGGCCTGGTAGGCGCGGGCCTCACGGAGGATCTCGCGGAAGATTTCGTAGCAGATGGTTTCCGGGGTCTTCAGCATGCCGCGCCCCTGGCAGCACGGGCAGGGCTCGCAGAGCACCTGCACCAGGCTCTCGCGGGTGCGCTTGCGGGTCATCTGCACCAGGCCCAGCTCGGTGATGCCGATGATGTTGGTCTTGGCATGGTCGCGCTCGAGCTGCTTCTCCAGCGTGCGCAGGACCTGGCGGCGGTGCTCCTCGTCCTCCATGTCGATGAAGTCGATGATGATGATCCCGCCGAGGTTGCGCAGGCGCAACTGGCGGGCGATGGCGGTGGCCGCCTCGAGGTTGGTCTTGAAGATGGTCTCTTCGAGGTTGCGGTGGCCGACGAAGGCGCCGGTGTTGACGTCGATGGTGGTCATCGCCTCGGTCGGGTCGATGATCAGGTAGCCGCCGGACTTGAGCAGCACCTTGCGCTCCAGGGCCTTCTGGATCTCGTCCTCGACGCCGTAGAGGTCGAAGATCGGCCGCTCGCCGGGGTAGTGCTCCAGGCGGTCGGCGATTTCCGGCATGAGTTCGTCGACGAACTGCGTGATCTTCTGGAAGTTCTCCCGGGAATCCACGCGGATCTTCTCGATGCGCGGGTTGACCAGGTCGCGCAGGGTGCGCTGGGCCAGGGACAGGTCCTCGTAGATCACCGTCGGCGCGCCGACCGTCTGCATCTGCGCGTCGATCTGGTCCCACAGCCGGCGCAGGTAGCGGATGTCGGCGAGGATTTCGTCCTCCCCGGCGCCCTCGGCGGCGGTGCGCAGGATGAAGCCGCCCTTCTCGACGATGCCCTCGGCCTCGACGCACTTGGCCACCACCTGCTTGAGGCGCTCGCGCTCCTGCTCGTCCTCGATCTTCAGGGAAATCCCGACGTGGCTGGTGCGCGGCATGTACACCAGGTAGCGCGAGGGGATCGACAGGTGCGTGGTCAGGCGCGCGCCCTTGGTGCCGATCGGGTCCTTGGTGACCTGCACCACCAGGCTCTGGCCCTCGTGGACCAGGGCGCCGATGCTTTCCACCGCGCTGCCCTCGCGGGTGGAGATTTCCGCCGCGTGGATGAAGGCCGCGCGCTCCAGGCCGATGTCGACGAAGGCCGCCTGCATCCCCGGCAGCACGCGGACCACCTTGCCCTTGTAGATGTTGCCGACTATCCCGCGGCGCAGCGTGCGCTCGACGTGGACTTCCTGAAGGACACCGTTTTCCACCACCGCCACGCGCGATTCCATCGGCGTGATATTGATCAGGATCTCTTCGCTCATGCGCCCTTCCTTATCGCGCCCGTGTGCAGCGCTACTTCTTCAAGACTGCCAGCAAGGGATCGCGAAGTCAGCCAACAGTTCCGCGGTCTCGCACAGGGGCAGGCCGACCACCCCGCTGTAGCTGCCCTCGACGCGGTTGACGAAGATCGCCGCCAGCCCCTGGATAGCGTAGCCGCCCGCCTTGTCCTGGGGCTCGCCGGTGGCCCAGTAGGCCTCGGCTTCGGCCTCGGAAACATTGCGGAACGATACCAGGCTGGTCACCACCCGCACCTCGCAGCGGTCGCGGTCGGCCACCGCCACCGCGGTCAGCACCTGGTGCTGGCGGCCGGACAGCGCGCGCAGCATGGCCAGGCTGTCCTCGCGGTCCGCCGGCTTGCCGAGGATGCGGCCGTCGAGCACCACCGCGGTATCGGCGCCGAGCACGCAGACGTCGGGCCTCTGGGCAAGCATAGTCAGTCCGGCCAGGGCCTTGCCGCGCGCCAGGCGCTCGACGTAGGCGGCCGGCGTCTCGCCGTCCTGCGGGGTTTCGTCGATGTTGCCGGAAACCAGGTGGAAGGACAGGCCGATCTGTGTCAGCAGCTCACGCCGGCGCGGCGAGCTGGAGGCCAGGTAAAGCTGGGGCATCTGCGACTCCCGGAAGAGTCCCGGCCGCCCCTCCCCCGGCCCGTGCCAGGTGGGAAGCGGCGGGACGGGTATTAGTAGACCTTCAGGCGCTGGCCCAGGCCCTTGAGCAGCACCAGCACCCAGGGCCAGAGCAGGCCGCTGACCAGCGCCGGCAACAGGAAGGCCAGGGTCGGCGGACGGTTGCCGGTCAGGGCGTTGAGCCACAGCTGCACCAGCTGCGCCAGGCCGTAGACCACCATCAGCACCAGGCACTGCTGCCAGACGGGGTACAGGCGCAGGCGCTGCTGCAGGGCCATGACCAGGAACACGATGAAGCTGAGGATCAGCGCGTTCTGCCCGAGCAGGCTGCCGTACAGCACGTCCTCGGCCAGGCCGCAGACCCAGGCGGTGACCATGCCCACCCGCTGCGGCACCATCAGCACCCAGAAGGTGAGGAACAGCGCCAGCCACAGCGGCCGGCCGATTTCCGTGAAGCTGGGCATCGGCGCCACCGACAGCAGCAGCGCCAGCAGCAGGCTGACCCAGATCAGCCAGCCGTTGCGCGGTCCTTGGGCGGGCATCAGTGACGATTCCTTTGTGGCGCGGCCTGGGCCGGCGCCGGCGGATGCGCGGGAGTCGCGGCCGGAGCGGCGGGTGCGGGCGCCGGAGCGGCGCCCTGGGCCGGGGCAGCCGGAGCGGCAGGCGTGGCCGGAGCGGCAGGCGCAGGCGCGCTCGGCGCCGGTGCCTGGCCGGCGGCCTCGGCGGCCTTGCGGTCGGCCTCGGCCTGGGCTTCGGCGGCCTCGGTGGCGCGCTGTTCGGGGGTGCGGCTGTCGCTGAACACCAGCAGCACGTAGCGGCTGCGGTTCATCTTCGCGGTGGGCACGGCGCGGATCACCGCGAACGGCTGGCCGGAATCATGGATGACTTCCTTGACCACCGCCACCGGGTAGCCGGCCGGGAAGCGCTGGCCGAGGCCGGAGCTGACCAGCAGGTCGCCTTCCTTGATGTCCGCGGTGTCGGCGACGAAGCGCAGTTCCAGACGTTCCGGGTTGCCGGTGCCGACGGCGATGGCGCGCAGGCCGTTGCGGTTGACCTGCACCGGGATGCTGTGGGTGGTGTCGGTGAGCAGCAGCACGCGGGCGGTGTAGGGCATGACCTCGACCACCTGGCCCATCAGGCCGCTTGCGTCGAGCACCGGCTGGCCCTGGAACACGCCGTCCTTCGAGCCCTTGTCGATGAGGATGCGCTGGGTGAAGGGGTTGGGGTCGACGCCGATCAGCTCGCTGACCAGCACCTTGTCGTCCACCAGGGCGGCGGAGTTGAGCAGCTCGCGCAGGCGCACGTTCTGTTCGGTCAGGGTGGCCAGCTTCTGCAGGCGGCGCTGCATCAACAGCGACTCGGCCTTCAGCCGTTCGTTCTCGGCGAGCAGCTCGCTGCGGCTGGTGAACTGGTCGCGCACGCCTTCCCAGGCGCGCACCGGCAGGTCGGCCACGCCATAGAAGGGGGTCAGCACCAGGCCCATCTGGCTGCGCACGGGCTTGAGGTAGTCGAAACGCGCGTCGACCACCATCAGGCCCACCGAGAGCACGGCGAGCACCAGCAGGCGCACGCCCAGCGAGGGCCCTTTGGAGAATAGCGGTTTGATGACCAGCTCCTAGCTGATTGAAGGCGGTTGATGTTTCGCCGCGCGCGACAAAACGTCAACCACCCTCAAGGCTCCCACCTCACTCGGTGGAGAGCAGGTCCATGGAGTGACGGTCCATCATGTCCAGCGCCTTGCCGCCGCCACGGGCCACGCAGGTCAGCGGGTCTTCGGCGACGATCACCGGCAGGCCGGTTTCCTGGGCCAGCAGCTTGTCCAGGTCGCGCAGCAGGGCGCCACCGCCGGTCAGCACCAGGCCGCGCTCGGCGATGTCCGAGGCCAGCTCCGGCGGGGACTGCTCCAGGGCGCTCTTGACCGCCTGGACGATGGTCGCCAGGGATTCCTGCAGGGCTTCCAGGACCTCGTTGGAGTTCAGGGTGAAGCTGCGCGGCACGCCTTCGGCCAGGTTGCGGCCGCGGACGTCCACCTCGCGCACTTCGCCGCCGGAGAAGGCCGCGCCGATCTCCTGCTTGATGCGCTCGGCGGTGGATTCGCCGATCAGGCTGCCGTAGTTGCGGCGCACGTAGGTGACGATGGCTTCGTCGAAGCGGTCGCCGCCGACGCGCACGGACTCGGCGTAGACCACGCCGTTCAGCGAGATCAGGGCGATCTCGGTGGTGCCGCCGCCGATGTCGACGACCATCGAGCCACGGGCTTCCTCGACCGGCAGGCCGGCGCCGATGGCCGCGGCCATGGGCTCCTCGATCAGGTACACCTCGCGGGCGCCGGCGCCGAGGGCCGACTCGCGGATGGCGCGGCGTTCCACCTGGGTGGACTTGCACGGCACGCAGATCAGCACGCGCGGGCTGGGCTGCAGGAAGCTGTTCTCGTGCACCTTGTTGATGAAGTACTGCAGCATCTTCTCGCAGACGCTGAAGTCGGCGATGACGCCGTCCTTCATCGGGCGGATGGCCGAGATGTTGCCCGGGGTGCGGCCGAGCATGCGCTTGGCCTCGGTGCCGACGGCGACCACGCTCTTCTGGTTGCCATGGTTGCGGATGGCCACTACCGAAGGCTCATTGAGGACGATGCCGCGTTCGCGCACATAAATAAGGGTATTGGCAGTGCCCAGGTCGATCGACAGATCACTGGAGAACATGCCACGCAATTTTTTGAACATGGAAAGGGAACCCTGGACGATGCGTGGGTGAAAAATGCGCGGGTAAAAAAGTGCGGCAAACTCTAACAACGACGGGGATTTTGGGCAAGGCGGCATTGTGTTAAATTGCTTGACTTTCAGTGCCTTTGAGGCCTGTCCCCGCGGTCCCTGGGACCGCCCGCCGCGGGTTCCGTTCCCCCGCCTACGTTTCGTCCGGCCATGCGTCCGATCGACGCTGGCAGCTCTAGCCTGGAGACCCCCGATGGCGCTTGACCGCTCCGACGTGGAAAAAATCGCCCACCTGGCCCGCCTGGGCCTGGCGGAAACCGACGTCCAACCGACCACCGCGACCCTGAACAACATCCTCGGCCTGGTCGACCAGATGCAGGCGGTGAACACCGACGGCGTCGAACCCCTCGCCCACCCCCTGGAAGCCACCCAGCGCCTGCGCCAGGACCTGGTGACCGAAAGCAACCAGCGCGAAGCCTACCAGGCCATCGCACCGGCCGTGGAAGACGGCCTGTACCTGGTTCCGAAAGTGATCGAGTAATAAGGAAGGACACGGACCCATGCTGCACCAACTGACCCTCGCCGAAGTCGCCCGCGGCCTCGCCGACAAACAGTTCTCCGCCGAAGAGCTGACCCGTGCCCTGCTGAGCCGCATCGAGCAGCTCGACCCGCAGCTGAACAGCTTCATCAGCGTCACCGCCGACCAGGCTATCGCCCAGGCCAAGGCAGCCGACCAACGGCGCGCCAATGGCGAGACTGGCGCCCTGCTCGGCGCGCCCATCGCCCACAAGGACCTGTTCTGCACCAAGGGCGTGCGCACCAGCTGCGGCTCGAAGATCCTCGACAACTTCGTCTCGCCCTACGACGCCACCGTCGTCGAGCGCCTGGCCGCCGCCGGCGCCGTGAGCCTGGGCAAGCTGAACATGGACGAGTTCGCCATGGGCTCGGCCAACGAATCCAGCCACTACGGCGCGGTGAAGAACCCCTGGGACACCAGCCGCGTGCCCGGCGGCTCCTCCGGCGGCTCGGCCGCGGCCGTGGCCGCGCGCCTGATCCCGGCGGCCACCGGCACCGACACCGGCGGCTCAATCCGCCAGCCGGCGGCGCTGACCAACCTCACCGGGATCAAGCCGACCTACGGCCGCGTCTCGCGCTGGGGCATGATCGCCTACGCCTCCAGCCTCGACCAGGCCGGCCCGCTGGCGCGCACCGCCGAGGACTGCGCGCTGATGCTCGGCGCCATGGCCGGCTTCGATCCCAAGGACTCCACCTGCGTCGACCAGCCGCTGGACGACTACCTGGCCGCCCTGGGCAAGCCCCTGGCCGGCCTGCGCATCGGCCTGCCGAAGGAATACTTCGGCGCCGGCCTGGACAGCCGCATCGCCGACGCGGTGCTGGCCGTGGTCGAGCAGCTCAAGCAACTGGGCGCGCAGGTCAAGGACATCTCCCTGCCGAACATGCAGCACGCCATCCCGGCCTACTACGTGATCGCGCCTGCAGAGGCCAGCTCCAACCTGTCGCGCTTCGACGGCGTGCGCTACGGCTACCGCTGCGAGAACCCCAGGGACCTGCAGGACCTGTACAAGCGCTCCCGCGCCGAAGGCTTCGGCGCCGAGGTGAAGCGCCGCATCATGGTCGGCACCTACGCGCTTTCCGCCGGCTACTACGACGCCTATTACCTGAAGGCGCAGAAGATTCGCCGGCTGATCAAGAACGATTTCGTCAGCGCCTTCGCCGACGTCGACGTCATCCTCGGCCCGACCACGCCGAATCCGGCCTGGAAGCTCGGCACCAAGAACGACGACCCGGTCGCCCAGTACCTGGAAGACATCTACACCATCACCGCCAACCTCGCCGGCATCCCCGGGCTGTCCATGCCCGCCGGGTTCGTCGATGGCCTGCCGGTGGGCGTGCAGCTGCTCGCCCCGTACTTCCAGGAAGGCCGCCTGCTCAACGTCGCGCACCAGTACCAACAGGTGACCGACTGGCACAAACAAGCACCGGCTGGATTCTGAGGACGACGCACATGCAATGGGAAACCGTGATCGGGCTGGAAATCCACGCGCAGCTCGCCACCCAATCGAAGATCTTCTCCGGCAGCGCCACCACCTTCGGCGCCGAGCCCAACACCCAGGCCAGCCTGATCGACCTGGCGATGCCCGGCACCCTGCCGGTGCTCAACGCCGAGGCGGTGCGCATGGCCTGCCAGTTCGGCCTGGCGATCAACGCCGAAATCGCCGAGCGCAACGTCTTCGCGCGCAAGAACTACTTCTACCCGGACCTGCCCAAGGGCTACCAGACCAGCCAGATGGACCACCCCATCGTCGGCAAGGGCTTCCTCGACATCACCCTGGAAGACGGCACCGTCAAGCGCGTCGGCATCACCCGCGCGCACCTGGAAGAGGACGCCGGCAAGAGCCTGCACGAAGACTTCCACGGCATGAGCGGCATCGACCTGAACCGCGCCGGCACGCCGCTGCTGGAGATCGTCTCGGAGCCGGACATCCGCAGCGCCAAGGAAGCGGTGGCCTACGTCAAGGCCATCCACGCGCTGGTGCGCTACCTGGGCATCTGCGACGGCAACATGGCCGAAGGCTCGCTGCGCTGCGACTGCAACGTCTCGGTGCGGCCGAAGGGCCAGGCCGAGTTCGGCACCCGCGCCGAGATCAAGAACGTCAACTCCTTCCGCTTCATCGAAAAGGCCATCAACCACGAAGTGCAGCGGCAGATCGAGCTGATCGAGGACGGCGGCAAGGTGGTGCAGGAAACCCGCCTGTACGACCCGAACAAGGACGAGACGCGCTCCATGCGCAGCAAGGAAGAAGCCAACGACTACCGCTACTTCCCCTGCCCGGACCTGCTGCCGGTGGTGATCGAGCGCAGCTTCCTGGAAGAGCTGCGCGCCGGCCTGCCGGAGCTGCCGGACCAGAAGCGCGAGCGCTTCGAGAGCCAGTACGGCCTGTCCGCCTACGACGCCAGCGTGCTCTCGGCCAGCCGCGAGATGGCCGACTACTTCGAGCAGGTGCAGGGCATCTGCGCCGATGCCAAGCTGGCGGCCAACTGGGTGATGGGCGAGCTGTCCAGCCTGCTCAACAAGGACGGCCTGGAGATCGAGCAGTCGCCGGTTTCCGCCGAACAGCTGGGCGGCATGATCCTGCGCATCAAGGACAACACCATCAGCGGCAAGATCGCCAAGATGGTCTTCGAGGCCATGGCCGCCGGCGAAGGCTCGGCCGATGAGATCATCGAGAAGAAGGGCCTGAAGCAGGTCACCGACACCGGCGCCATCGACAAGATGCTCGACGAAGTGCTGGCGGCCAACGCCGAGCAGGTCGAACAGTACCGCGCCAGCGACGAGGCCAAGCGCGGCAAGATGTTCGGCTTCTTCGTCGGCCAGGCGATGAAGGCCTCGAAGGGGAAAGCCAACCCCGGCCAGGTGAACGAACTGCTGAAGAAAAAGCTCGAAGGCTGAGCCCACTCTTCCTGACGCCGGGCTTGCCCGGCGTTTTTTCGTCCGGAGGTTCGATGCTGCGCTCCCTCGCCCTGCCTGCCCTGCTCTGCGGCCTGGCCCTGCTGGCCGGTTGCGCCAGCTCGTCCTATGAAAGCGGCTCGGCGCGCGGCTACCGCGCCGAGGGCACCGCGTCCTACTACGGCCGCGCGCACCATGGGAAGAAAACCGCCAGCGGCGAGCGCTTCGACCAGCACGCCCTGACCGCCGCGCACCGCAGCCTGCCGTTCGGCACGCGGCTGAAGGTCACCAACCTCGACAACGGCCGCAGCGTGGTGGTGCGGGTGAACGACCGCGGGCCCTTCGGCCGCGGGCGGATCATCGACCTGTCGCGGGCGGCCGCGGAACGCCTCGACATGTTGCGCAACGGCACCGCGCCGGTGCGCCTGGAAGCCATCGATTAGGAGCAGTCCGAATGACCGACAAGCGCAAGGCCGGCGAACAGGTTCGCCGCGAAGTGATGGGCGACGCCTTCGTCGACCGCGCCCTGAACAACGCCACCGACTTCACCCAGCCGCTGCAGGACTTCGTCAACGAAAACGCCTGGGGCAGCGTCTGGTCCCGCGACGGCCTGCCGCGCAAGACCCGCAGCCTGATCACCCTGGCCGCCCTGACAGCGCTGAAATGCCCGCAGGAGCTGAAAGGCCACGTGCGCGGCGCGCTGAACAACGGCTGCACGGTGGAAGAAATCCGCGAGGCGCTGCTGCACTGCGCGGTCTACGCCGGGGTGCCGGCGGCGATCGATGCCTTCCGCGCGGCGCAGGAAGTGATCGAGGCGTGGCAGGAGGATCGACAGGCCTGACGGGCGCGGGCCTTGCCCGCGAATCGCGCGCAGGGCGCGCTCCTACATGGGCATGGTGTTGGGGCAGCCCGTAGGAGCGGATCTCATCCGCGAATCGCGCCGATACGTCCAGCTATCGCGGACAAGGTCCGCTCCTACGACAGCCGGAACGCCGGAGACCGGGGCCAATGGCGGATAACCGGGAGCTCCGCGATTCCAGCTCGCTCCAAACGGTCCCCTCTCCCTTCAGGGAGAGGGTTAGGGAGAGGGAGCGGAGTCAGGGTTGGCAGAGGTGTGTGGGCGAAGTCCGTAACCCTCTCCCCAGCCCTCTCCCTGAAGGGAGAGGGAGCCTGTCCTGAGCAAGCTCAAGGTCAGGAGTCAGCCGGCAACCCCGGCGCTTTCGTAGGGAACGCTTTTGCTTACGGCTTCCAGCCTCCAGCCGCCCTTACGGATAACTGAACCGCTTCACCAACGTCAGCTCCCCCGGCTGGCGCATCGGCACCAGGAAGCTCTCCTGTTTCTCGTTCGGCGTGCCCTCCTCCGTCACTATCGTCACCCTGGCCGTGGTCAGCGGCTGGGCGGCCTCGACGTCGCCACTCTCGCTATCCTGGCTGTAGCCACCACCGAAGTAGTTCACGTAGACCAGGTACGCGCCCTTCAGCGGCGTAGGGGTGGCGATGATTTCCGGGCCGTAGCCGGTGGTCACGTCGACGTCCTGGGTGGCGCCGTTGGGCAAGCTGCGGTTGCCGTACCAGACGTGGCCGCCGTCGGGGGTCACCAGGTGCAGGTCGAGGTCGGTGTTGTCGCTGTCCCAGGACAGCATCACCCGCAGCTTGGCCGGCACCTCGCCGCCGCCACCGCCGTGGTAGAACTGCACGCGCTTGCGCTGCTGGCCATCGGGGCTGATCACTTCCAGGCTGTTGCTGCCGGCTGGGAACGCGTAAGGACGGTCGAAGCCGCCGTCCTCGCCTATCTTCAGCGGCATCGACACGCCGTTGACCACCAGGGTGGCCGGCTTGTCCTTCGCCACGTTGGCGATCTCGCCCTTGATCCGCGCGGTCATGGCCTGGTCGGCCGGGGTGTTCACCGAGGCCGCCGGGTAGTTCACCCTCTGCCGGAAGTTGGCGCCCTCGCCGTTGCCGGGGCGCCAGCCGCCCAGCGGGGCGTCCAGGCGGATGCCCGGCTCGGCGGCATGGGCAAGCCCGGTGATGAGGAGAAGGAACAGGCAGGGACGCAGCTTCATGGCGGTCATTCCAGTATCAGGCGGCGGGCGAGGCTTTCGACGAAGCCCTCGTCCTGGCCGTTGGGGTGCGCCTGGAAGGCCAGGTGCAGGTATTCGTGGGTGAGATCGAGGCGGTCCTGCAGCGAGTACAGGCCGCGCACGTAGATGCGCTGGCGCTCGCGGTCGACGTAGGGGCGCCCGGAAGATAGCTGGCACACGGCGAAGCTTTGCAGTTCCTCGTAGCCCGGCTCACCGTCCAGCTTCGCGCGCCACGTGCGGCGCTGCTTGCGCAGCCAGTCCTCGGCCGCCGGCAGCGGCTGGCAGGCGGCCACCGGGTTGTTCCAGGCGCTCAAGCTGGCTTGTGGAAAAGCGCGGGCGAGGATGGCGTCGAAGCGCAGGCCGTTGGCCGCCTGGGCCTTGGCGTCCTGCCAGGAGAGTTTCGCCGGGCCGGCCTGGTCAGCGTGGTAGGTGACCGGGCTACCGGCCAGCACCAGGCCGTCGGTGAAGGCCGCTACGGCGCGCATTTGCGCCGTGGCCGGGCGCGGGGCGACGCGCTGGCGCTGGCTGCTGTCAGCGATGCTCAGGCACTCGCCGCGCTGCCCGGCGTTCTGCAGCAGGTAGCTGCGGATGGCCACGGCCAGGGCGCGGGCGGCCTCAACCGGGGTCGCCGCGGCTTCGCGCTGCAGCACCCGGGCGACGTATTCCTCGCGGTCCAGGCGCGCCACCAGTTGCGGCTTGCCGTCGCGCTGCAGGAAGAGTTCGCCGTCGCTGTGGATATCCAGGTCGTTGCCGTTCGCGAAGCTCACCCGGTAGCTGCCGCTGAGGCCACCGGCCGCCGCCGGGCGGCCCTGGACGTCGAAGACCTCGCGCAGCGGGTAGCGCTCGAACAGCGCCACCGCCACGCAGCGCCCCGGCTCGCGCGGCCAGGGCGTCGGCAGCGCGGCGCCGAGGGCTTCGGCGTAGTGCGCCAGCACCGTCTTGCTGGTGCCGGGCCCGGAGACCCAGACCGCCGAGCCGTCCGCCAGCCAGCCGGCGAAACCGCCGCGGCGGGCCTGCGAATCGTTTGGATCGAGCCAGCTCCAGGTCTTCACCCGCAGGCGCCCGCCCAGGCTGGCCAGAGCGCGGCCGTCGTCGGCGTTGACCACCACGTCGAGCAGCACCTGGCGCGCCTCGGGCTGGGCCGGCAGGCGCGTCAGCATGTCGAGCAGTTCGGCCACCGGCACTTCGGTCTGTGGTTGCAGGTGTTCGAGGTCGAGCAGCCAGGCCGGCGCCTGGCGTTCCTGCCAGTAGCGGCGCCAGGTCGCGGCGTCCAGGCCGAGGCGCGCCGGCTGGTAGTAGAGGCCGCAGGACTTCACCAGCGCCTGGTCGCGGCCGATGCTCTGCCCGGCCGAGCAGCAGTACACCTCCTCGCGGGACTGGCCCTTGCAGGCGTACTCCGGCTCGTGCCGGTCGTTGTCCACCAGCCAGGCGAAGACGAAGAGTTTCCACAGGCTGCCCAGCGGCGTGCGCAGGTCCGCCGGCAGGGGCTCGCGGGCGAGCACCTGCTGCTGGTCCAGATGCAGCAGCAGGTCGCCCTGGGGGCTGCGCCAGGCCAGCTCGACGGGCGCCTGCGCCGCCGCGCACAGCGGCAGCAGAAGCAGCAGCCAGGCCAGGCGCCGTCCCATTTACTGCACCTTCACCCTGGCCAGCGCCGGGTTCTGCTCCAGGGCCTGCTCCGCCGGCGCGTACATGCGCACATAGCGCGCCGGCGGCAGGGCGAACTCGCCCTTCTGCGAGAAGCGCACCAGGTGGCGGAAGCGCAGTTCGCCGGCCAGGCTGTCCACCGGGATGCCGTAGTGCAGGTCGCCCGGTTCGTTGCGCGCGCGTTCCAGGCTGGTCGCCTCGGTGCCGCCCAGGCCGCTGACCTGGATGCCCCAGGTGGTGCGCTCGACGTCGGCGCCCGGCGGCAACGGCACTTCCAGCATGCCGTAGCGCAGCGCGGTGGGCTGCTCGGTCTTGACCGTCACTTCGTCCAGGTACAGCTCGTCGCTGGACAGCGGCTTGTCGCCCAGTTCCTTGACCTTGAACTCGAAGGCCTTGTCCCCCGGCACCAGGCGCAGCAGGCGGCGGCTGATGCTCACCAGCAACTGACTGGCCGGCGCCTCGGCGCTGCGGTAGCTGAGCGAAGCATTGAGCGGGCGCGACGGCGGAGTCTGCAGGGTCAGCTCGGCGGGCACGCCCTGGCCTTGCCACTGCCAGTAGCGCTCGCCGCTGGGGCCCTGCTGCTCGGCCCAGTCCTTGCCCGGCTTGAGCGGTTCGGCCGCTGGAGCCTGGGCCAGGGCGCGCTGCAGCCAGGTCAGCGCCAGGGCGCGTTCCAGGGTCGACTGCTGCGGCCCCAGGCGCGCCAGCAGGGCGCGGGCGCGGTTGACGTCGGGCGCCGCCAGCGACAGCTGCACCGCCTGGGCGAACGGCTGGTCGCTGCCGTTGACCTTCAGCCGCGCACCGTCCAACTGCTTGGCGAAGGCCGCCGGCAGCGGCACCTTGGCCTGCTGCGCAAGGTTCGCGGCCAGCACCCGCGCCACGGCCAGGCCGAGGCTGGAGTCCGGCTCGGCCATCACCAGGCTGACTTCGGCGTCGGCCGGCAGCTTCGCGTCCTCGCCCTCCCCGGCCTTGGCCAGGTCGTCGAGCAGGCCGCCGACCAGGGTCTGCACCGGCAGCTGCATGTCGCGGGCGAAGCCGAGGATCAGCGCGCGTTGCAGCAGCGGCGTCTGCTCGGCCAGCTTGGCGTAGAGGTCGAGCACGCGCTGCCAGTGCTCCGGCGGCAGGCTGATCTGCAGGGCGCGGCTGGCGTGCCAGTCGGCGTAGTAGGCGTAGGCGGTGAGGAAGGCGTCGCTGTCGGTGTTGTCGCCCCACCAGGTGAAGTAGGCGTTCGGCCCGGCCATCTGCACCAGGCGCAGGCGGCTGTTCTGCATGATCAGACGCAGACGGTCGCGCACCCGCGGCTCGCCCTCGGCCAGCAGCGGGTAGGCCACGCTCAGCGGCAGCAGGCGGCTGGCGGTCTGCTCGACGCAGCCGTAGGGGTAGGCCAGCAGGTCGTCGAGGCTGCCGCGGAACAGCGCGCTGGCGCTGTCGTCCAGGCGCAGGCGGATGTCGCGGGCGTCCGCCGGCAGTTGCAGCGGGCTGTTCTGCCCGGCCAGTTGCAGGCTGCGTGCTTGCAGCACCTGCCAGCCGTCGGCGGCCAGGGCGAAGCGCACGGCCAGGCTGTCGCGCACCTGGCCGTCCTGGCGCAGCTCGGCGCTCCACTCGCCGTCGCTCAGGGCCTGGGCCGGCAGGCGCACGTAGTTCACGCCCTTGGCCAGTTCCAGCGCCTGGGTCTGCTCCTGGCCGGCATAGCGCACCAGCAGCTCGGCCTTGGCCTGCTCGCCCTGGTTGAAGACGAACAGGCCGAGGTCCGGCTTGTCGCCGGCGCGGAAGCGCTTCGGGCCACTCCATTTCAGGTACAGCGGTTTTTCCGAGCGGATGAACTGTTTCTTCTGGCCGACCTGGCCGTCGCCGTCCATGGCCCGCGCGGTGATGCGCCAGCGCGTCAGCGAATCGGGCATGCGGAAGCTGAAGCGCGCCTTGCCCTCGGCATCGGTGACCAGCTTGGGTTCCCAGGCGGCGGTGTCGACGTCCTCGCGGCGCGGCCGCTCCAGCACCTTCACTCCGCGCTCGCTGCGGTTGCTGCGCCCCGGCGCGCTGGCGCTGCCCGGCAGGGCCACGTCGTAGCTGATGAACGACAGGCTGGCGCTGGTGCGCACGTTGTTGCGCCGCGGGTGGTAGAAGAACTGGTCGATGCCCGGGGCGATCTCCGGCTGCAGGGCGTAGATCATCTCGTCCACCACGCCCACCGCCACCTGGCTGGATACCGGCTTGCCGGCGTAGGTGGTGGAGAGGTCGACGGTCACTGTGTCGCCCGGCTCGTAGCGTTCCTTGTCGGTGGCGATGGCGATTTCCACCTGCGGCACCGTCACCTTGATGCCGGCGTTCTGGAAGCTGTAGTCGCCGCCGCGGGTGTAGAGCACGGAGAAGGTCAGGTTCGGCGAGAAGTCGGGCTTCACCGGAATGCGCGCGCGGTACTGGGTGGGGTTGAGCTTCTCCAGCTTCAGCCAGTCGCCGCCCTTGGACAGCAGCGCGGTGGCCTCGACCTTGTCGCGCTCCAGCGACAGCAGGGCATCGTCCACTGGCTCAGGGAAGGTGATCAGCGCCAGGGCTTCGTCGCCGGCCTGGTACTCGGCCTTGTCGAGGACGATTTCCACGGTGCCGGGCACCGCCTTCACGCCCTCCCCGCTCACCGAGTGGCCGGTGCCGCCGAGCAGTTGGCCCTGGGCGTCGCGCAGCTCGATGCTGTAGGTGCCGGGCTTGTCGAAGGCGATGACGAACTTGTCGTCGCCAGCCTCGCCGTCCCCCGTGGAGCGGTCCTCAAGACGCACCCAGCGATAGCTCTTGGGCTTGAGTTCGGTGGGCTGCTCGGGCGCGTAGCTGAACTCGACCTTGTCGCCCACCGCGCTGAAGCGCTGCGGCGCGGCCAGGCGGTAGCGCGCGGCGCCGCGCTCGATGAGGATTTCCTTGCTGGTCTTCACCCGGTAGGCGGCGCCGTCGCTGGCGAACACCGTCAGCAGGTAGCGGCTGGGCTTGTCCGCCGCCGGCAGTTCGAGGGCCGCGCGGCCCTGGGCGTCGGTGGCAAGCTCGGTGCTGCTCAGCTCCACCGGGAACTGGCCGAGGTACTGCAGCTCGTTGTCCACCATGGACAGCTGCTGGGCGCGCAGGCTCAGTTGCAGCTTGGCGTTGGCCACCGGCTTGCCGTCCGGGTAGAGCAGGATCAGGTTGCCCTTCACCGCTTCGCCGGTCTTGAAGTCCGGCTTGGCCAGGTCGAGGGATATCTCGAAGTGCGGCTTGATGTACTCGGCCACGCGGAAGGCGCTGCTGTAGGTCTGCCCGCGGTAGTCGAAGCGCAGCTCGTAGCCGCCGGCCACGGCGTTGTCCGGCAGCTGGAAGCGGCCGTTGGCGCCGGCCTTGGGCTCCAGCTGCAGGTCGAGGGTCTGCAGGGTGGTGCCGGCGGCGTCGATCACGCTCAGCTTCACCGGCGCGGCCTGGGGCGCGGCGGAGTCGCGGGCGTTCTTGAATTCGCGGCCGTAGATCTTCAGCGCCACCCAGTCGCCGGGGCGGTACAGCGGGCGGTCGGTGAAGGCGTAGAGCTTGGTGTCGTAGATTTCGCTGTCGTAATAGAAGTTTTCCGAGACGAAGACGCCGCCTTCCTTGTCCTCGCCGATCACGAAGGAGCGCTCGGGGCTGGCGTGCTGCAGGCGCAGCAGGCCCTCGGCGTCGGTGCGGCCGCTGCTCATCACGCCCATGCCGTCGGTCCAGAGCACCTGGGTATCCGGTACCGGGGTGCCTTCATGCTTGCGCGCCGACCACACCAGCAATTCGTTGCCGGCGATCTTGCTCACCGCCACGGTGCTGGAGACGAACACCACGGTGGTGGCGCGGTACTTGCCCACCAGAGCCTCGACCAGGTACAGCCCCGGCTTGAGCTTGCCCAGCGGCACGTAGACGTTGCCCGGCGAGACGTTGATGAACTCGCTGGAGGAACCGGCCAGCTTGACGTCGGCCGGCGGCTCTATGGGCTTGGCGTCCCACAGGGGATAGCGGAACTGCTCGACCAGCGGCAGACCGGGGATCGGCGCGTACTGCGGCTGGGCATCGTAGGGCGTGGGCGCGGCCATGGCCTGGCCCATCTTCAGCTCCGGCACCACCTCGGTGACCTGCTTGCGCGACTCGTAGGAGAAGGCGCGCTGCATCACCCGCCGCGACTTGCGGTACCAGTTGTCCCACAGGTAGGCCAGGGTGTTGGACAGCCCCTCGCCCTTGAACTGCCCCTCGGCCAGCACCCGGTGCAGGTTCTTCTGGCGCTTGAGGAAGTCCAGCGGCTTGTCGATGCGGTAGACGCGCATGTCCACCCCGCCGTAGGCCTCCATGCGGTAGCGGCGGTAGTCGCGGCCCGGCGCCTCCAGGCGCACGCGGGCCTCTTCGTCGGGGGCGAAGCTGCTGTCGGCGAGCAGGAAGAACGACTCGCCGCTGATCGGCGCGTAGTTGCTCGCCGGCACCTCGTCGTCGGCCCACGCCTGCGCCGGCGCGCCCGCCAGCAGGCCGCCCAGGGCCAGGCCGGCGCACAGCGCGAGCAGCTTCATCGGGCGAGGAACGACAAGCGGTACACGCCGACGAAGTTGGGGTTGGCAGGGTCGGGTATCCATCGGGTGTCCTTCCATGTCATGAGTTGTTGCAGGCTGACCGAGCGCATGCCGTTGTCGGTCGGCGTGCTGGTACCTGTGTGGTAGGCGATGTTGCGGCCCATCCAGATCATCAGGTGCTGGTCGTCGCCCTGGTCGAAGAAGATCAGGTCGCCGGGCCGCGCCTGGTTGAGGTCGCGGCCGACGAGGGTGCTGTTGTACTGGATCAGCTTGATGGCGTTGACGTAGGGGCCGACCTGGCCGCCGCCCTGCCGCCAGTTCTGCGCCAGGGCGCGCTGCTCGTCGCTCAGCGCCAGCTCCGGCGGCAGGTAGCGGTTGGACAGGCCGTTGGCGCGCAGCCACTTGGCGTCGTGGGGCTTGAGCGCCTCGTTGGCGGCGAAGCGCACCAGGCCCGCGCAGTCCTGCTGGTGCCAGCGCGGGCTGGGGCCCTGGCGCAGCTGTTCCTCGGCGATGCGCACGAACCAGGCGCGGAACACCTGGGACTGCTGCGGGTCCAGCGACGCGCTACCGGCCTGTGCCGCCTGGGCGGCCCAGAGGCCGAACGCCAGCAGCAGGGCGCGTGCCGTCACAGCGCGCGCCACTGCAGCGGCAGCCATTGCCAGGGTTGTTCGGCGCGGCTGCCGGCGGGCAGGCCGAGGGCGTAGCCGCCGTGCCCGGCCAGGGCCTTCAGGCGCGGCAGCAGCAGGCTGTCGGCGGCGTTGCGGAACACCGGCTCCATGTCCTGCGGCAGGCTGTCCAGGGTTTCGCGCTGGAGCAGCGTGGACAGCGACTGCGGCGCCAGGTAGGCCGGCACCAGGGCGTCCTTGGGCAGCACGTCGGCCAGCGGCGGGAAGCGCTTGTCGAGGGTGCCCAGGGCCTTGTCCAGCAACTGGTCGTCGAGGGAGAACAACAGGGTGCTGCCCTGCCGCGCCAGGCCGACGCGGAAGAAGCCACGGCCGCTGACCGCATCCGGGTCGGCCGCATCGGCGGCGGCGTACTGGCCGAAATTGGAGCTGACCTGGCGCAGCCACTTGTGGGTCTCGCCCTGGTTCTGCTCGTCCACTGGGAAGTTGCCGCCTTCGGCGTTGGCCTCGTAGGCGCCCACCAGGCTGTCGAACAGCCTGCCCAGGTCGGCGTCCAGTTCCGGGCCGGGCGGCGCGCTGAGCGTGGCCACCAGCAGCGGCGTGTACAGGCGCGAGTCGGCGTACCAGCACAGGCCGGCGGCGCCGGAGAGGTGTTCGGAGAAGGCCGCGGCCATCTTCTGCTCGGCACCCAGGCGCACCAGCAGGCTGTCGTACAGGCCCGGGGTGAGCGGCAAGGCCACGCAGGCGCTGGCGCCCATGGGCATGGCCTGCCACACGGGGCTGAAGTCCAGGTCCGGCTGGCGCTCCACCGCGTTCAGCGCCAGGTAGCTGCTCCAGCCCTTGGCATCCTTGTCGAAGCGCACCCCGGCGAAGGCCGGGATGAAGCGCTGGTAGCCCATGGCCAGGGCGCCGGCGCCGAGGCTGATGCGCTGGCTCAGCTCGCCGCGCGGGCCGAGGCCGAAGGCGCGCGGGAAGGCGTCGTCGCCGCCGAGCAGGGCGGCCAGGTCGGCGCTGACCTGGGCGTCGGCCGCGCCGGGCTCATCGTCGCTGGCGTCGGGGAACAGCATCTTCGGGTTGGACAGCAGCACCAGGTAGTCGCCGCTGGAGGCGAACAGCAGGGTCTTCTGGGCGTTGTAGCGCAGGCGATAGACACCGGTGCCGCCCTTCAGCTCGCCGACCTTGCGCAGTTGGCTGTCGTCGGCGGCGATGTGCGCCAGCGGCTCCAGCAGCCTGGCCAGGCCGCCGCGCTTCATCACCACCAGGAAGTCGCGCAGGCGGCCGTCGGCGCCGCGCCACAGGGCGACCTGGGCCGGCTGGTCGAGCAGTTCCTCGACCAGGCTGTCCTTCAGCGTCAGGTCGTGCTCGTAGACGATGCGCCGCAGGCTGCCGGCCAGGCCGAGGCGGTCGCCGTCGTTCTCGTAGTAGAAGACGAAGTCCTCGGTGAGGGTGTCGCGCAGCAACGGCACCTCCAGCAGTTCCTTGGGCAGGCGGGCGAGCGAGGCGCTTTCGATGAGCGCGTCGGGGTGCCTGATGTCGCGGCCCGGGGTATTGGCCGGCGGCGCCTCCAGCCCGGCCAGCGGGCCGCTCGGCGGCGCCAGCCAGACGTAGCGCGCCAGCAGGCCGCCGAGGACCAGCAGGGCCAGCACCAGGCCGCCGAAGATCAGCGGCCAGCGCTTCACCGGTGCGGCTTCGGCGGAAGGAGTGGGGCTGGGAGTGGTGTTGTCGCTCATGCTTGCTCGATCCCGTTTCATCCCTGGCAGGGGACAGCTTTCAGTAGGTGAAGGTCTTGACCAGGACCAGATCGCCGATGGTGCGCAGCGGCACCACGAAGGTCTCGCGCTTCTCGTCGACGCTGTTTTCGTTGAACACCAGGTTGACCTGGGCGGTGATCACGTCCTGCTGGTTGGCGCCGGCCTGGAAGTTATAGCCCTGCGCGCCGAAATTGCCCCAGTAGTTGACGTAGACCAGGTAGGTGCCGTGCAGCGGCGCGGCCATGCTGAACATTTCCGGGCCGGGGCCGTCGACGCCGTCCGGGTCGAGGCCGCCGCCGTTGCCCAGCCGCGGGCGCGCCCAGAAGGCGTGCTGGCCGTCGGGGGTGACTATGTGCAGGTCCAACTCGGCCTTGGGGTCGTCCCAGCCCAGGGCCACGCGCACCCGCGGCGGCACGCGCCCGGCGTTGGCCTCGTAGAACTGCACGCGCTTGAGCGACTGGCCGTCGGCGCTGGCCACCTCGACGCTGTTGGAACCCGCGCCGAAGGCGTAGGGGCGGACGAAATGGCCCTGGGCGTCGGTATAGAGCGGCAGCGGGTTGCCGTTGACCACCAGACGCTGGGCGCGGTCGGTGCCGGCGAGGTTCTTCAGGTCGCCCTCGATCAGGCTGCGGCCGCGCTGGCCGCCACGGTCGATGGGCGGGGTCGGATAGGCCACGCGCGGGCTGTCGAGGTCGTCGAGCAACCCCGAGTAGCGCCAGCCGGCGGCCGGGCTGGACAATTCGGCGCCGGGCCCGGCATACGACGACGCCAGCCAGAGCAGGCCGAGCAGCAGCGCGAGGCTGCGGGCGGAATCCTGGAAACGCATGAGCAATCCTTTGTCGCGCGTTGGAAGGGGGACAGTGTAACCGCCTGTAAAACGGCTTGAAATGGCCTTCGGGCAGAGTAAGTGATGCTGTCTGCGAATTCAGATTCTGCCTAGACCGCGCCCCAGTGGGAGGTTGTCCAGGGCGTAGGGCGTATAACGCCTACGGCGTTATCCGCCGTTTGACCTCGATCCCAGGCGCGCTTCGGGTTCGGCCACGGAGCGCCTGTTTCGGGCACTCCAAGCTCGACCGCAACGCCGGGCATGAGTTAGGTGAAGCGGCGTATAACCGCGAACGGTTATACGCCCTACGCCGAGGGAGGGCTGGGCGTAGGGCGTATAACGCCTACGGCGTTATACGCCGTTTGACCTCGATCCCAGGCGCGCTTCGGGTTCGGCCACGGAGCGCCTGTTTCGGGACACTCCGGGCTCGACCGCAACGCCGGGCATGAGTTAGGTGAAGCGGCGTATAACCGCGAACGGTTATACGCCCTACGAACTTGCCGGCTGACGTTGCGATTCGGGGTTGAGCACCTCAGATCCACCCACCCCACTGCAGGATGAACAGCCCGAGGTTGGTGGTCAGCGCCGCCGACAGGGTGGTGATGACGATGATCGAGGCCGCCAGTTCGGCGTTGCCCTGGGCGGCGCGCGCCATCACGTAGCTGGCGGCGGCCGTGGGGCTGGCGAAGTAGAGGAACAGCACGCCCAGTTCGGCGCCGCGGAAGCCGCAGAGCCAGGCGGCGGCGGTGCACAGCGCCGGCAGCCAGAGCATTTTCATCAGGCTGGCGCTCAGGGCCAGGCTACCGCTGCTGCGCAGGGCCGGCAGCGACAGGGTGCCGCCGATGCAGACTAGCGCCAGGGGCAGGGTCATCTGCGCGAAGTAGTCGCCGGAGGTGAGCACCCAGGCCGGCAGTTGGATGCCCCACCAGGCGAACGGGAAGGCC
This sequence comes from Pseudomonas citronellolis, assembly GCF_001586155.1. Classification (NCBI taxonomy): domain Bacteria; kingdom Pseudomonadati; phylum Pseudomonadota; class Gammaproteobacteria; order Pseudomonadales; family Pseudomonadaceae; genus Pseudomonas; species Pseudomonas citronellolis. Next base: position 1,223,457 of record NZ_CP014158.1, on the reverse strand, counting down.
GCCAGCACGCCGATGATCAGCGGGTTGACCAGCACCTGGCGGGCGATGCTCAGCGGGTCGGACTTGAGCACCGGGCTGTAGATCGCCAGGACCACGGTGGCCAACGTGTTGTAGCAGAGGATCACCAGGGCCGCGAGCACCGAGCCCAGGGCCAGGCCGTGCTCGCCGTAGAGGCTGGTGGCCAGGGCCAGGCCGACGATGCCGTTGTTGCCGCGGAAGGCGCCCTGCACGTAGACGCCGCGTTCTTGCCGCGGCACCCGCCAGTGCGCCCAGGCCCAGGCGAGCAGGAAGCCGCCGAGGGTGGCCAGGCAGAAGAACGTCAGCACCGCCGGGCTGGCCGCGCGGTGCAGGTCGGAATGGTAGATGCCGAGGAACAGCATCACCGGCATGGTGGCGTTGAACACCAGGGCCGAGGCGGTCTGGATGAAGCCCTGGTCGATCCAGCCGACGCGGCGCAGCAGCACGCCGATGAACAGCATGGAGAACACCGGCGCGGTGATGCCGAGGGTCTGGAACAGCAGTGCGAGCATGGAGGGGAAACGCCGGCGGAAGAACTGCGGCGATCATAACAAGGGGCGGTGCTTCGCGTGCTAACGATTTGCCTCAGGCGGGCTCCGCTTCCTCGGCCCCGGCACGTGCCCGGTGGCTCTCGGGCGCCGGCAGTTCCAGCGGGCGCTGCTCGTCCAGGCGGGTGAGCTTGCCGTCGACGCTGGCGCCGTTCTCCATGCTCAGCTGGCGGTAGTGGATGTTGCCGATGACGCGGGCGTTGGAATGCAGTTCCAGCAGGTGCTCGACGTAGAGGTCGCCGACGATGGTGCCGTCGATCAGCGCGTCGTAGCTGCTGACGCAGCCCTCGATCCGCCCTTCCGCGCCCAGGGCCAGCAGGCTCTGGGTACCCGGCTTGTGGCGCACGTTGCCCTGGATGCGGCCCTGGACCTTCAGGCCCTCCTCGAACTCCAGGTCGCCCACCAGCGCCAGGTTGCCCGACAGCAGGCTGGAAAACCTGTCCACCGCCACCTGCGGCCCTTTCTTCTTGTTGCTGCTGAACATGTTCGTCCTCCTGCGGATCACTTGGCGGGTTTCTGCTGGCGGTAGAACGCCAGGTCGGTCTTGAGCTTCTTGAGTTCCCCGGACATCTGGTCGATGCGCCGCTGCAGCTGCTCGCGCGTGGCCTGGGCCTCGGCGGTCAGCAGCCGCTGGCGCTGCAGGTCGGCGGCCAGCGCGGCATTGCCGGCCTGCAGCGCTTCGATGCGCTGCTGTGTTTCGGCCTGCTGCGAGCCGCGCCAGAAATGCACCGCGGCGAAGGCCATGGCCAGCGCCAGCGCGGCCCAGAGCAGCGGCCGGTAGCTGCGCGCCACCTGGGCCCGTGGCTGGTGCTCGGCGCGCAGCAGTTCGCGGGTGGTCGCCGGCCTAGTCCTGCGCCAGCGCATCGAGGGCCTTCTCCATGTCGCCGAGGGAAAGGAAGTGCTGCGGGTCGACGAACTCGCCGCGGTAGAGCACTTCGAAATGCAGGTGCGAGCCGGTGGAGCGGCCCGTGGAGCCCATGGCGGCGATGCGCTGGCCGGGCATCACCACGTCGCCGACGCGCACCTCGGCCCTGGACAGGTGCGCATAGCGGGTGAGCAGGCCGTTGCCGTGGTCGATTTCCACGCGGATGCCATAGGAGCTGAAGGGGCCGGCGGCGACCACCCGGCCACCGGCGGCGGCCTGGATCTCGGTGCCGCCGGGCGCGGCGAAGTCGAGCCCGGAGTGGAAGGCCAGGCGGCGGTTGAACGGGTCCAGCCGGTTGCCGAAGGCCGAGCCCAGGCGCGCCTTGTCCACCGGGCGATGGGTGGGGATGGCGAGGAAGTCGGCATTGCGCCGCGACACCGCGTCCAGCAGCAGGTCGAGCTGGCGCCTCAGGCAACGCGCGGCCTCGGTACCCTGCTGCACGTCGACCAGCGGCGCGGCCTGGCATGGCCGCGGCGGCAGCAGCAGGCCGCCCTCCCCGTCAGCGCCGCGTGCCGGTGCCTGCTCCGGCACCAGGCCGGGGTCGATGCGCGCCAGCTTGCGGGCGATGTCCTCGTGGCCGTCGACCACTTTCAGCAGGTAGGCGGCGTCCTTTTCCAGCACTTGCAGGCGCCCGGCCAGCTCGCCCAGGCGCGCCACGGCGAAGCGCTGCTCCGGCGTCTGCTGCGGGGCGGCCTCGGCCAGCGGCGCGGGCGGCGCCATGACGCGGCCGAGCCACAGGCCGGCGGCGAAGGCCAGCAGCGCCAGCGCCGCGGCGCCGGCGAGCGCGAGGCCAAGGAAGCGACGCGGGTTCACCAGGCGCAATGCCTCGCGCGTCAACGCCTGACCAGAGGGGGAAAGACCATGCATGGCGATATCCGGAATCCGAATGCGACGGGCTGTTTACCGCAAAGCCGTCGAGGGTACCGGGTATGGGTCCGGGAACGATGCAGCAGTCCCCAAAACTGCCAATCAATTGCGAGCTTTCCTGCAAAATCTGAAGGAATTCACAGCACGATCTTTCCCAAAATCCTATCGCCGGGGGATTCCCTTGCGACAGGTAGGCGTGTCAGGCCGGGAGCACCGCCTCGACCTCCCGCAGGTGACGATCCTCCAGGCGCAGCTGGCGCTCGTGGAAGCGCCTGAGGTCGGCGCGGTGGCCGATGCTGACCAGGGTCACGCCGGGCAGTTGCTCCAGCAGGGTCTGGTAGAGCGCGGCTTCGTCGTTGTCGTCCAGCGCCGAGGTGGCCTCGTCGAGGAACAGCCAGGCCGGCGCATAGAGCAGCGCGCGGGCGATGGCCAGGCGCTGCTGTTCGCCCGGCGAGAGCAGGCGCTGCCAGTGCTGGGCTTCGTCCAGGCGTTCGCCCAGGTGCTCCAGGCGGCACAGGCGCAGCACTTCGCGCAGGCGCTCGGGGCCGTGCCGGCCGGGTTCTTCCGGATAGCTCAGGGCCGTGGCCAGGCTGCCGATCGGCAGGTAGGGCTTCTGCGGCAGGAACAGCGTGCGCGCCGCGGGCATCTGCACCTGCCCGGCGCCGTAGCGCCAGAGCCCGCTCATGGCGCGCAGCAGGGTGCTCTTGCCGGCGCCGGAGGGGCCGCTGATCAGCACGTGCTCGCCGGCCCGCAGGGTCAGGTCGGTAGGCTCCAGCAGCACGCTGCCGTCGCCCAGGCGCAGGCTCAGGTGCTTGAGCTGCAGGCCGTTGCCGGCGGCGTGCACGGCGATGCTCTCGTGCTCGCCGGCGACCTCGTCCATGGCGTTGCGGAAGCTCAGCAGACGGTCGCAGGTGGCGCGCCAGGTGGCCAGGCTGGAGTAGGCGTCGATGAACCAGCTCAGGCCGTCCTGGACGTTGCCGAAGGCGGAGTTGATCTGCATGAGCTCGCCGAGCTGGATCTTGCCGGCGAAGTAGCGCGGCGCGGCTACCACGATGGGGAAGATGATGGCGATCTGGGCGTAGCCGGAGCTGAAGAAGGTCAGGCGCTTCTGCACCTTCATCAGCTCCCAGAAGTTGCCCCAGACGTTGCGGAAGCGCGTCATCAGGCGTTCGTTCTCGCTGCCCTCGCCGTTGTACAGGGCGATGCTCTCGGCGTTCTCGCGGATGCGCACCAGGCCGAAACGCAGGTCGGCCTCGTAGCGCTGCTGCTGGTTGTTCAGGCCGATCAGGCGGCGGGCGATCAGGTGCGTCAGCCAGCTGCCGACCAGGGCGTAGAGCAGCGCGGCCCAGAACATGTAGCCGGGGATGCTGATGCCGAACAGCTCGATGCTGCCGGACACGCCCCAGAGGATCACCGAGAAGGACACCAGGCTGACCAGGTTGCGGATCAGCCCCAGGCCCAGGCTCAGGGTGGTGTCGGTGAAGCTGTTGAGGTCCTCGGACAGGCGCTGGTCGGGGTTGTCGGTGTAGCCGCGCTGTTCCAGGCGGTAGTAGTTCTTGTCGGACAGCCAGGCGGCGAAGTGCTTCTCGGTGAGCCAGCGGCGCCAGCGGATGGTCAGCATCTGCGTCAGGTACAGGCGGTATACGGCGACCAGGATGGCCACCGCGGCGATCCCGCAGAAGTACAGGATCAGCCGGATGAAGGCGTCGAGGTCCTTGTTCTGCAGGGCGTTGTAGAAGTCGCGGTACCAGGTGTTGACCCACACCGAGACGCCCACGCCGACCAGCGACAGGGCGATCACCACGATCAGCAGCAGCCAGGCCATGCCCTTCTCTTCGCTGCGCCAGTAGGGCGCCGTCAGTTTCCACACCTGGGAGAAGAAATGCCCGCGAACGGCATCGTTCGCGGCACGGTATTCGGCGCTTTCGGTCATCAGTCAGGGCTCGGCACGGGCGGCACAAAAAAAAGGAGCGCCCAGTTGGCGCTCCCTGTCTTATGAATTCCTTAACGCCTCACGGGGCGCTTCTGCAGCTTACGCTGCAACGTCCGCCGATGCATCCCCAGGGCGCGGGCGGTAGCGGAAATGTTGCCGTCGTGCTCGGCCAGCACGCGCTGGATGTGCTCCCACTGCAGGCGGTCCACCGACATGGGGTTTTCCGGCACCAGGCTGTCCAGGTCGGCGTGCTGCGAGAGCAGCGCGGTCAGCACGTCGTCGGCGTCGGCCGGCTTGCACAGGTAGTTGGTGGCGCCGCGCTTGATGGCCTCCACCGCGGTGGCGATGCTGGAGTAGCCGGTGAGGATCACCACGCGCATCTCCGCATCCAGCTCCAGCAGCTTGGGCAGCAGCACCAGGCCGGAGTCGCCGTCCATCTTCAGGTCGAGCACGGCGTAGTCGGGCAGGTCTTCCTTGGCCAGCGCCAGGCCTTCCTCGGCGGAGCCGGCGACCGATACGCGCAGGCCGCGGCGGCTCATGGCGCGCGCCATCACACGGGTGAAGGTGGCGTCGTCGTCCACCAGCAGCAGGTGGGGTTGCTCTTCGCCTTCGAACAGATTCTCTTCGCTCATGGGTACTTCCTCGCGCGTGGGTTCACACCACACCATAGCTGCGCGGCAGGCGCAGCTCGGTGAGCGTGCCGCCGTCTTCGTGGTTGTACAACTTCACCGTGCCGCCGGCGCGGGTGACGCTGGCCTGGCTGAGGAACAGGCCGAGGCCGAAGCCCTTGCCCTTGGTGGTGAAGAAGGGTTTGCCGAGTTGCTCGGCGATCGCCAGCGGCACGCCGGGGCCGTGGTCGCGGATGCTCAGGCAGATGTCGGTGGCAGTCCAGTCGACGCAGATCTCCAGGTCGTCCGGGCAGGCATCGGCGGCGTTGTTCAGCAAGTTCAGCAGGGCCTGGGTGAGGTCGGTGGGCGGCGTCAGCCGCGGGGCGCTGCCCGGGCCCAGGTTCAGGTAGCGGTAGGTGGCCTCCGGGCGCATCAGGTGCCAGCGGCGCAGCACCGCCTCCAGCCATTCGTTGACGCCCTGTTCCTGGATGGCCTGGCGACGGTCGGCCTCGGCGGCGCGCACCAGTTGCTGCAGGGTGTCCTTGCACAGCTTGACCTGCTCCTGCAGCAGCGCCAGGTCTTCCTGCAGCAGCGGGTCCTTCGGGTGCGCCTGGCGCAGTTCCTTGAGCAGCACGCTCATGGTCGCCAGCGGCGTGCCCAGCTCATGGGCGGCGCCGGCGGCCTGAGTGGCCACGGCGAGCAGTTGCTGGTCGCGCATGCCCTCCTCGCGGCGCTGCGCGACTATCTGTTCCTGGCGGCGCAGCGCCTGGGACATGCGCGCGACGAAGAAGGTGATCAGCCCGGCGGCCAGGGCGAAGCTCAGCCACATGCCGTAGATCAGCAGGTAGTCGCGCTGCGCCGGGGCGATGTTCAGCGGGTGGAACCACACCAGCAGCACCGTGTAGGCGGCCAGGGCCAGGCCGGCGAGGACGATGGTGTAGAGCCACGGCAGGGTCGCCGCGGCGATGGTCAGCGGTACCAGGTAATAGGAGACGAAGGGGTTGGACGAGCCGCCGGAGAAATACAGCAGGGCGCTGTGGATGATCAGGTCGCAGCCCAGCTGCACCGCGTATTCCACCTCGGTCACCGGCCAGGGCCCGCGCAGGCGCAGGGCGGTGGCCAGGCACAGCACCAGGGACACGCCGAGGGTCACCCCCAGCGCCGCCCAGGGCAGCGGGATCAACTGGGCCTTGTAGGCGATGCCCACCGAACCGGCCTGGGCGGCCAGCACGAGAATACGGATGAGCGTCAGGTGCAGCAGGTTCTGCCGGCTGGCGGATAACTGGAAAACCGGTGTGCGCATGGTGAATTCCGGAATTTGCGCGAGTATAGCCAAGCCCCTTCCCCTCTCGGTGCGTCATAGCGACACAGCATACGAGATAAAGGCTATCGCGATTCAACCCCTTTGAACGCCGACCTGCGTCAATAGGTCTGACTGTCCATGTGCGGGGTCGTCTACCCTGCACCCGGGACTCATTACAGGACCAAGGAGTCGAACATGTCCGCATTGAAGAAAAGCCTCGCCGCCCTGGCCGCAGCCGTCGCCCTGGCCGCCACCAGCTTCGCCGCCCAGGCCGACGAGCCGCGCTACAACCTGGTGTCGCTGCACGCCGAAGCCAGCCAGGAAGTGGCCCACGACCAGATGCACGTGACCCTCTTCAACGAAGCCCAGGCCAGCGACCCGGCCAAGCTCGCCGCCGAGACCACCGCCGCCCTCAACGCCGCGGTGACCGAGGCGCGCAAGGCCAAGGGCGTGACCGTCAGCCTGGGCAGCCGCAACAGCTACCCGGTGTACGACGACAAGGGCCAGAAGATCACCGCCTGGCGCGAACGCGCCGAGCTGCGCCTGGAAAGCTCCGACTTCGCCGCGCTGTCGCAGCTCACCGCCAGCCTGCTGGGCAAGCTGAAGATGGGCAACATGAGCTTCAGCATCGCCGACTCCACCCGCCAGCAGAACGAGGACAGCCTGATGAAGAACGCCGTGGCGGCGTTCAAGGCCCGCGCCCAGCTGCTGACCGACTCCCTCGGCGGCAAGGGCTACCGCCTGGTCAACCTGAACCTGAACAGCGCCGGCGCGCCACGGCCGATGCCGGTGATGCGCATGGCGGCGATGAAGGCCGACGCCGGCTTCGCCGCGGCCCCGGAGATCGAGGCCGGCACCAGCCAGGTCACGGTGACCGCCGACGGCACCATCGAAGTGCAGATGCCCTGATGCGGGCCCGCCGCGGCGCCACCCGCCCGGGCGCCGCGACGGGCTTCTTGCGTTATTGCGACATTCCCTTACGACTTCCCCACAGCTTCTACACTGTGGCGGGTGTGGCCCTTGCGCCCGGCATGTGCCCTGCATAGTTTCAGGCGACACGCCCCACAAGGACGTGCCTCGATGACAACCACAACAAACTGAGGTCAGCATGCGCAAGAATGCCGTCATCCGCTCCATGATCGCCGCTGGGTTGATCGCCAGCGCTCCCTTCGCCCACGCCGCCGGCAACCTGGTGTTCTGCTCCGAGGGCAGCCCGGCGGGCTTCGACCCCGGCCAGTACACCACCGGCACCGATTTCGACGCCGCCGCCGAGACGGTGTTCAACCGCCTGACCCAGTTCGAACGCGGCGGCACCCAGGTGATCCCCGGGCTGGCCGAGAAGTGGGACGTATCCGACGACGGCAAGACCTACACCTTCCACCTGCGCCACGGCGTGAAGTTCCACACCACCGACTACTTCAAGCCGACCCGCGAATTCAACGCCGACGACGTGCTGTTCACCTTCGAGCGCATGCTCGACAAGAACCACCCGTTCCGTAAAGCCTACCCCACCGAATTCCCCTACTTCACCGACATGGGCATGGACGCCAACATCGCCAAGGTGGAGAAGGTCGACGACTACACCGTCAGGTTCGTCCTCAACGAGGTCGACGCCGCGTTCATCCAGAACCTGGCCATGAGCTTCGCCTCCATCCAGTCCGCCGAATACGCCGACCAGTTGCTCAAGCGGAACCGCGCCAGCGACATCAACCAGAAGCCGATCGGCACCGGGCCCTTCGTGTTCAGCCGCTACCAGAAGGACGCGATGATCCGCTTCAAGGCCAACAAGGACTACTGGGTGCCCGGCGAGGTGAAGATCGACAACCTGATCTTCGCCATCAACACCGACGCCTCGGTGCGCATGCAGAAGCTCAAGGCCAACGAGTGCCAGATCACCCTGTTCCCGCGCCCGGCGGACCTGGAGTCGCTGAAGAAGGACGCCAACCTGAACATGCCTTCGCAGCCGGGCTTCAACCTCGGCTACATCGCCTACAACGTGCTGCACAAGCCGCTGGACAAGCTGGAAGTGCGCGAGGCGCTGGACATGGCGGTGAACAAGAAGGCCATCATCGACGCCGTCTACCAGGGCGCCGGCCAGCTCGCCGTGAACGGCATGCCGCCGACCCAGTGGTCCTACGACGACAGCATCAAGGACGCCGGCTACGACCCGGAAAAGGCCAAGGAGCTGCTGAAGAAGGCCGGCGTGCCCGAAGGCACCGAGATCACCCTGTGGGCCATGCCCGTGCAGCGCCCGTACAACCCCAACGCCAAGCTGATGGCCGAGATGCTCCAGGCCGACTGGGCCAAGGTCGGCATCAAGGCCAGGATCGTCAGCTACGAGTGGGGCGAGTACATCAAGCGTGCCAAGGCCGGCGAGCACGACGCCATGCTGATCGGCTGGAGCGGCGACAACGGCGACCCGGACAACTGGCTGGGCACCCTGTACAGCTGCGACGCGGTGGACGGCAACAACTTCTCCAAATGGTGCGACCAGCCCTACGACAAGCTGATCAAGGAAGCCAAGCGCACCCCCGACCAGGCCAGGCGCACCGAGCTGTACAAGCAGGCCCAGCACATCCTCAAGGAGCAGGTGCCGATCACCCCGATCGCCCACTCCACCGTGTACCAGCCCATGCGCAAGACGGTCGAGGATTTCAAGATCAGCCCCTTCGCGCTCAACTCCTTCTACGGCGTGGGCGTCGGCAAGTAAGGCCCGCGGCCGCCGCGAGGCGGCCGTCACGCCATGCTGCGCTGGTTACAGCCGCTTACCGATAGACGACCGGGCCGCCCCACGTGGGCGGCCCTGGCGTTGCTGCTCGTCGCCGCGCCGACCCTGGCCCGGCCCCTGGTGGTATGCACCGAGGGCAGCCCGGAAGGCTTCGACATCACCCAGTACACCGCCGCCACCACCGCCGACGCCACGGCGGAGACGGTGTACGAACGCCTGGTGCAGTTCGCCCCCGGCAGCACGAAGGTGATCCCCGCGCTGGCGCAGAGCTGGGACATCAGCGCCGACGGCCTGGCCTACACCTTCCACCTGCGCCCCGGCGTGAAGTTCCAGCACACCGACTACTTCACCCCCACCCGCGCCCTCGATGCCGACGACGTGCTCTGGAGCTTCCAGCGCCAGCTCGACCCGGCGCATCCGTGGAACAGGCTGGCCCCGCGCGGCTTCCCCTACGCCCAGTCGATGGGCCTGCCGGGGCTGATCGAGCGCGTCGAGAAGCTCGACGACCTGACCGTACGCTTCACCCTGCGCCATCCCGAGGCGCCCTTCCTCGCCGACCTGGCCATGGGCTTCGCCTCCATCTATTCAGCCGAGTACGCCGACCTGCTGCTGGCGGCCGGCAAGCCCGAGCAACTGAACAACCTGCCCCTGGGCACCGGCCCCTTCGTCTTCCAGCGCTACCAGAAGGACGCCCAGGTGCGCTTCGCCGCCAACCCCGACTACTGGGGCGGCACGCCGAAGATCGAGCGCCTGCTGCTGGCGATCACCCCCGACCCCAGCGTGCGCATCCAGAAGCTGCGCGCCGGCGACTGCCAGGTGGCGGTGTACCCGCGGCCCACGGACATCCCCGAACTGCGCAGGGACCCGCGCCTGAAGGTGGAGGAACTGGACTCCCTGCTGGTCGCCTACGTCGCCATCAACACCCGGCACAAGCCGCTGGACGACGTGCGTGTGCGCCAGGCCATCAACCTCGCCTTCGACCGCGACGCCTACCGCAAGGCGCAGTTCGGCGAGGGCGGCGCTAGCCCCGCGGTGGCGCCCTACCCGCCGACGCTGTGGGGTTCGGACGCGGACCTGAAGGGCTGGCCGCGCGACCTCGAACGGGCCCGCCAGTTGCTGGCCGAGGCCGGCGTGCAGCCCGGGCAGAAGCTCAGCATCTGGACCCGCCCCGGCGGCGGCCCGGCCAACCCCAACCCCGGCATAGGCGCGCAGATGCTGCAGAACGACCTGGGCAAGCTGGGCATCCGCGCCGACATCCGCGTCTACGAATGGGGTGAGCTGATCCGCCGTGCCAAGCATGGCGAGCACGACCTGGTGTTCATGGGCTGGGTGGGCGACAACGGCGACCCGGACAACTTCCTCACCCCCAACCTGTCCTGCGCCGCCGCGCAGAGCGGCGAGAACATGGCCGGCTGGTGCAACGCCCAGTTCGACGACCTGCTGCGCCAGGCCCGCGCCAGCACAGACCAGGACGCCCGCGCCGCGCTGTACCGCCAGGCCCTGGCGATCTTCCAGCGCGAAGCGCCCTGGATAGCCCTGGCCTACCCGAAACAGTTCGTGGTGCTGAGCCCCCGGGTGAAGGGCTTCACCCTGAGCCCGCTGGGCTCGAACAATTTCACCCACGTCGAACTGGGGCCCTGAGTCCTGCAAGACGGCGCCAAGGTGCTCGCTCCTACGAAAAGCCATGCCCACCGGTATAGCGATGGCCGGAACCACCGGCGCGGTTCGCGGATGAGATCCGCTACTACACCCTCCGGCAACACCCCCGTAGGATGGGTTGAGCGAAGCGATACCCATCACCGTGGCCGCATGGGTTTCGCAAGCTCAACCCATCCTACGAAGAGCACCTCGGCGCAGCCGGCAAGACAGTTGTTCCTACGCCGCCCCACCCGCACCATTCCAATGTAGGAGCGCGCCCTGCGCGCGATATCGCGGGCAGGGCCCGCTCCTACAGGTTGGCGCTAATATTCCTACGACACTGTATCCAAACACGCTGCGAAGCCTCTATTCCGGGCATCGGCGAGAAGCGGCGTAGTGAAGCACCAGGCATTTTTTCATTGTCGCGGCCGCCAGGCATGGCTTAGCTTCCCCCCTGAAGGTCCGGCAGCCCCGGCCCCCACGCCTTCCACGGCACGGCGTACCCGCCGCTGCCGTCCCTGCGCCCGCCCCATCCGCTGCGGGCAGCCATGAGCCAGGCCCGACCGGCCAGGCTCTTCCAACAATCATCCCACCGCACTCGCTTTCCGCCTTGCAGCCGGCCACCGGCCGTTCCCGGCGCGCGCCCAGGTGCCCGCCGTTGCGCACAGCACTAGAAACGAGGAGCAATCAGATGACCAATCCACACATCCGCCCCACCGCCATCGGCCTGGCGCTGCTCGCCGGCGTCACCGGCCAGGCCTGGGCGGCCGAAGAGGACGACAGGCAGCGGGGGCAGGCCGCCGCCAAGGGCTTCATCGAAGGCCAGAGCCTGACCCTGAGCACCCGCAACTTCGCCTCCCGCGAGCAAAAACATGGGCGCTTCGTCTTCAAGATCCCCAAGGACGACGGCTACGAGCCCACCCACAGCCGGCGCACCTGGGTGCAGGGCAGCATCCTGCAGTACAGCTCCGGCTACACCCGGGGCACCGTCGGCTTCGGCCTCGACGTCGGCGCCTTCCATGCCCTCAACCTGGAGCGCGGCAAGGGCGTGGTCGCCGGCGGCAGCAACCGCACCCTGACCGACAGCGACGGGCGGCCGCTGGACGAGTGGTCCAAGCTGGGCGTGGCCAACCTGCGCCTGCGGCTGTCCAATAGCGAACTGCGCGCCGGCCGCTTCCAGGTCCAGACGCCGGTGCTGGCCACCATCGACAACCGCGCCCTGCCCTCCACCTTCCGCGGCGTCGGCCTGACCAGCAGCGAACTCACCGGGCTCAGGCTGCAGGCCGGCAGCTTCGATCGCGTCAGCCCGCGCACCGGGGCCGGCGACGAGAAACTCACCACCACCTACGGCGACCGCAAGGCCAAGGGCGACCGCTACAGCTACCTCGGCGGGACCTACCGCGCGACGCCCAACCTCAGCCTCAGCGCCTACGGCGGCGAGTTCGAGGACATCTGGCGGCAGTACTACCTGGGCTTCTCCCACGACCTCGGCGACCCCGACGTGCTGGCCCTGCACACCCGCTTCGACGGCTACAGCACCCGCGATGCCGGCAGCCGCAAGGCCGGCTACATCGACAACGACACCTGGAGCCTGGCCTTCACCCTCGCCCGCGGCGCCCATAGCCTGATGGCGGGCTGGCAGCAGGTTGATGGCGACGAGTACTTCGACTACGTCAACGAGACCGCGGCCATCTACCTGGTCAACTACCTGCAATCCGACTACAACGGCCCCAACGAGAAGTCCGCCCAGCTGGCCTACGGCACCGACTGGGCCCGCTACGGCATACCGGGGCTGAGCAGCACGCTGTGGTACGCCAAGGGCTGGGGCATCGACGGCACCCGCTACGACGGCGACCGCAACGGCGCCCACGGCAGCTACGCCGAGGTGCGCAAGCAGGACGGCGAAAGGCATCGCGAACTGGGCATGACGCTCGCCTACAAGATCCAAAACGGCCCGCTCAAGAGCAGCAGCATCAAGCTGACCTACCGGCGCCACCGGGCCAGCCAGAACCAGGCCGACGGCAGCATCGACGACGTGCGCCTGATCACCACCCTGCCCTTCAACCTGCTGTAGCCCCCACCCCGGCGCCGCCCCGCCAGAGGCGGCGCCGGGCAGGTAGGCGCCCTCCATCGCCCCCGCGCCTACCTTCGACGAGTACCCCGCCGCCCGAATGCAATCCCCTGAATATTCGGAATTTTCCGTTTTTCGCAGCGCGGCCGAATCCGCCTTGATCGCCCTTCCCGCCCCCACTTAGCTTCGGCCCCTCACAGGGGCCAGCGCACCCACGGCGTCATCGGCCTAGCCCCTCCAACAAGAACAAGAAGGGAGCAACAGCCAATGATCCAGCAGCACATCCGCCCCACCGCCCTGGGCCTGTCCCTCGGCGCCTGCCTGTTCGGCCAGGCCTGGGCCGCCGAGGACGACCGCCGCGAGGCCCGCGGCCAGGCCGGCGCCAAGGGTTTCGTCGAAGGCCAGAGCCTCAGCCTGCGCACCCGCAACTTCGCCGCCCTGGAGCAGGCCCAGGACAGCAACGGCTTCCGCATCCCCAAGGAAGACGGCTCGGAGTTCACCCACAACCGCCGTACCTGGGTGCAGGGCACCCTGCTCAAGTACAGCTCCGGCTACACCCGGGGCACCGTCGGCTTCGGCCTGGACGTGGCCGGCTACCACGCCCTCAGCCTGGAGCGCGGCAAGGGTGTGATCGCCGGCGGCGGCGGCAACCGCACCCTGACCGACAGCGACGGCAACGCGGTGGACGAATGGTCCAAGCTGGGCATCGCCAACCTGCGCCTGCGCGTCTCCAGCACCGAACTCAGGGGCGGCCGCTTCCAGGTCGACACGCCGGTGTTCAACAGCCACGACAACCGCGTCCTGCCCGCCAGCTTCGACGGCTTCGCCCTGCTCAGCGAGGAACTGCCGGGCCTGGCGCTGCAGGCCGGCAGCTTCACCCGCGCCAGCCCGCGCGCCGGCGCCGGCGAGGAAGACCTGACCACCGAATACGGCACCCGCCTGGCCAAGGGCGACCGCTACAGTTACCTCGGCGGCAGCTACAAGGCCCCCGGCGGCCTGTCGGCGACACTCTACGGCGGGCATTTCGAGGACATCTGGAACCAGTATTACCTGGGCCTGAGCCACAGCCTGGGCGACCCGCAGAAGCTCGCCCTGCGGACCCGCGCCAACCTCTACAGCACCCGCGACACCGGGCGCCGCGCCGCCGGCTACATCGACAACGACACCTGGAGCCTGGACTTCACCCTCAGCCGCGGCGCCCACTCGCTGATGTTCGGCTGGCAGCAGGTCGAAGGCGACGAATACTTCGACTACGTGCACGAGACCAAGGCCATCCACCTGAGCAACGTGGCCTTCGCCGACTACAACGGGCCCAACGAGAAATCCGCGCAGCTGCGCTACAACACCGACTGGGCAGCCTACGGCGTGCCGGGGCTGAGCACCTCGGTGTGGTACGTCAAGGGCTGGGACATCGACGGCACGGGCTACACCGGCGACCGCAACGGCGCCTACGGCAACTACGCGAAGGGCCGCGAGCAGGACGGCGAGAAGCACCGCGAACTGGGCCTGTCGGCCGCCTACGTGGTGCAGAACGGGGCGCTCAAACGCAGCCACTTCCGCCTCATGTACGTCAGCCACCGCGCCAGCCAGAAACAGAGCAACGGCAGCGTCGACGAGCTGCGGCTGGTCAGTACCTTTCCCTTCGAGTTGCTCTAGCCACCGTGCAACATTGCAGGCTGTACCGAGGTGCTCGCTCCTACGAAAAGCCGTGCTCGCCTGCAACGTAGGAGCGGACCTTGTCCGCGATAGCCGGACGTCCCGGCGCGGTTCGCGGATGAGATCCGCTCCTACGCTGCCCCACCCGCGCCATCCCCCTGTAGGAGCGCGCCCTGCGCGCGAATCGCAGGCAGGGCCTGCTCCTACAGGTTGCCGGGCAGCGCGGTATTTCTCCCGTAGGAGCGGACCTTGTCCGCGATAGCCGAACGCCCCGGTGCGATCACGGATGAAATCCTGCGCCGCCATCCCCCTGTAGGAGCGCGCCCTGCGCGCGAATCGCGGGCAGGGCCCGCTACAATGCCCTCCGGTGCGGTAGGCCTTACCCCGCCAGACCGAATGGATCGTCGATGGAATGGCTCGGCCGGGTGAACCAGCGCGGGCCTTCGGCGCTCATGTAGAAGTGGTCTTCCAGGCGGATGCCGAACTCGCCGGGCACGCAGATCATCGGTTCGTTGCTGAAGCACATGCCGGCCTCCAGCGGGGTTTCGTCGCCGCGCACCAGGTAGGGGCCTTCGTGTATGTCCAGGCCGATGCCGTGGCCGGTGCGGTGCGGCAGGCCGGGCAAGGCGTAGTCCGGGCCCAGGCCGCCGGCCTCCAGGCAGCGCCGCGCGGCGGCGTCCACCGCCTGGCAGGGCGCACCCGGCACGGCGGCGGCGAAGGCGGCCAGTTGCGCGGCCTTCTCCAGGTTCCACAGGCTGCGCTGGCGCTCGCTGGGCGTGCCGAATACGTAGCTGCGGGTGATGTCCGAGTTGTAGCCGTGCAACTGGCAGCCAGTGTCGATCAGCACCATGTCGCCTTCACGCAGCGGGCGCGGCTCGCGCACGCCGTGGGGGAAGGCGCTGTCCTCGCCGAACAGCACGATGCAGAAGGTCGAGCCGGGCGCGCCGACGCGGCGGTGCGCCGCCTCGATGAAGCGCACCACCTCGGTGGTGCTGATGCCTTCGCGGAGGATGCTGGCGGTGGCCTTGTGCACTTCCAGGGTCATGTCCTTGGCGCGCTGCATCAGCGCCAGCTCGGCGGCCGACTTGCGCTGCCGGCCATGGTCGACGGCGGCGCTCGCATCCACCAGGCGCAGGGCGCCGGCAACCTCGCGCAGGCGCTCGACCATGCCGAACGGCAGGCTCGGGCACAGGCCGAGGCGGGCGTTGGCCGGCACGCCCAGCTCCACCAGCATGTCCAGCAGCAGGCGGTAGGGGCTCTGGTGTTCCTGCCAGGTGCGGATCGCCCCGGGCAGCACCTGGAAGTCGCGCACCGTGCCCTCCTCGAAGGCCGGGGCGAGGTACTGCGGCGCGCCCTCGGCGGGCACCAGCAGGCCGACCAGGCGTTCGCTGGGGTTCCATTTCACCCCGCTGAAATAGCGCAGGTAGCTGCCGGCATCGACGAACGCCGCGGCCATGCCCTGCTCGCGCAGGCGCGCCTGCAGGCCGGCCACGCGGGCCCGGTATTCGTCCAGCCCGATCGGCTCGACGCCGCCGCTCATGTCGCGCAGCCCCGCCAGAGCCTGCTCGGGGCTGCTGCCCCCAACGCCCAACGTCATCGCCCAACTCCCATCCTGAAAACTCCGGCGGAATTTAAGCATTACTTAAAATCCGTGCCAAACGAATTTTAAGCACCACTTAAAATCACGGCAAAAGCCCTCTTCGCAAGCCAACCTTTCCGGCCCTCTTCCTCCGCCTTCCTTCGCCGGTATACTGCCGGCATCCTCCAAGAGCCCAGCCAATGACCGTCGATCGAATCGGAGAGCGCCTGCGTCGCTATCGGCGCGCCGCGAAGAAGACCCTCAACCAGGTGGCCAGCGAATCCGGCCTCACCGCCAGCTTCCTGTCCCAGGCCGAACGCAACCTCACCGGGGTTTCCATCTCGTCCCTGGCCAGCATCGCCAAGTCCCTGGGGGTGCCGCTCAACGAACTGTTCGACCAGCCGCAGCAAGCGCAGCCGGACACCCACCAGGGCGAGCGCGTGCGCTATGCCATCGAGGGCCAGCCGCTGGGCTACGAACGCCTGTCCAGTTCCTTCCCCGGCAACCAGCTCAACGCGGTGAAGATGAACATGCCGGTCGGCTACCAGTCCGAGCTG
Source organism: Pseudomonas citronellolis (assembly GCF_001586155.1). Taxonomy (NCBI): domain Bacteria; kingdom Pseudomonadati; phylum Pseudomonadota; class Gammaproteobacteria; order Pseudomonadales; family Pseudomonadaceae; genus Pseudomonas; species Pseudomonas citronellolis. The sequence goes on along the minus strand of NZ_CP014158.1, from coordinate 1,207,026 downwards.
ATTGCCCACGAGGGCGCGGAATTCGCCTACGTGCTCAGCGGCAGCATCGTCTACACCATCGACGGCCGCAGCTACCCCTTGGGCCCCGGCGACTCGGTGCACTTCGACGCCGGCAAGCCCCACTGCCTGCGCAATGCCGGCGAGGAAACCGCCGAGGTGCTGACCGTCACCACCATGCCGCTGTTCGGCGAGCATCCGGGTACCTGAGACATTCCCTAGGCATTAGGACGCTTCTGATTTTTGCAGTAGCACTGAATTTAAGTTGACCTTAATTTCAGCCTGACTTAACTTCGCGTTCGACGTTCGCCGGCTACCCCGGCGGCATCCGACCATCGCCCACGGGGGAGCGGTGGCGCCCGAGCCGACACAGGTCCATCAGGCCCGCGCCCGGCTCCCTCAGAAAAAGAACAACGAGGTTAGGCATGCGTATGAAGCGTCGTAACTCCATGCATTCACTGGTCGCCGGCGGCCTGTTGCTGGCCAGCTCGGCGAGCTTCGCCGGCAGCACCCTGGTGTACTGCTCCGAAGGCAGCCCGGCCGGCTTCGACCCGGGCCAGTACACCACCGGCACCGACTACGACGCCACGTCGGAAACCCTGTTCAACCGTCTGGTGCAGTTCGAGCGCGGCGGCACCGAGGCCGTGCCGGCCCTGGCCGAAAGCTGGGAGACCAGCGCCGACGGCAAGGCCTGGACCTTCCACCTGCGCCACGGCGTGAAGTTCCACACCACCGACTACTTCAAGCCCAGCCGCGAGTTCAACGCCGACGACGTGGTCTTCACCTTCGAGCGCATGCTCGACAAGGACCAGCCGTTCCGCAAGGCCTACCCCACCGAGTTCCCCTACTTCACCGACATGGGCCTGGACCGCAACATCGCCAGGGTGGAGAAGCTCGACGACTACACCGTGAAGTTCGTCCTCAACGAAGTCGACGCCGCGTTCATCCAGAACCTGGCCATGAGCTTCGCGGCCATCCAGTCCGCCGAGTACGCCGGCCAGTTGCTCGCCCGGGGCAAGGCCAGCGAGATCAACCAGAAGCCCATCGGCACCGGGCCCTTCGTGCTCAGCCGCTACCAGAAGGACGCGCTGATCCGCTTCAAGGGCAACAAGGACTACTGGAAGCCCGAGGACGTGCGCCTGGACAACCTGATCTTCGCCATCAACACCGACGCCTCGGTGCGCATGCAGAAGCTCAAGGCCGGCGAATGCCAGATCAGCCTCAACCCGCGCCCGGCGGACCTGGCCTCGCTGAAGCAGGACGCCAACCTGAACATGCCCTCGCAGCCGGGCTTCAACCTCGGCTACATCGCCTACAACGTCACCCACAAGCCGCTGGACCGCGTCGAGGTGCGCCAGGCGCTGGACATGGCGGTGAACAAGCAGGCGATCATCGACGCCATCTACCAGGGCGCCGGCCAGCTGGCGGTGAACGCCATGCCGCCGACGCAGTGGTCCTATGACGAATCCATCAAGGGCCAGGCCTACGATCCGGCGAAGGCCCGGGAGCTGCTGAAGCAGGCCGGCATCGCCGAAGGCACCGAGATCACCCTCTGGGCCATGCCGGTGCAGCGCCCGTACAACCCCAATGCCAGGCTGATGGCCGAGATGATCCAGGCCGACTGGGCCAAGGTCGGCATCAAGGCGAGGATCGTCAGCTACGAGTGGGGCGAGTACATCAAGCGCGCCCACGCCGGCGAGCACGACGCCGCCCTGTTCGGCTGGACCGGCGACAACGGCGACCCGGACAACTGGCTCGGCACCCTCTACGGCTGCGACGCGGTCAACGGCAACAACATCTCCAAGTGGTGCGACGCGGCCTACGACAAGCTGGTCAAGCAGGCCAAGGCCACCACCGACCACGCCCAGCGCGTCGCCCTCTACCAGCAGGCCCAGCAACTGCTCGCCCAGCAGCTGCCCATCAGCCCCATCGCCCACTCCACGGTGTACCAGCCCATGCGCAAGTCGGTGCAGGGCTTCCTCATCAGCCCCTTCGGGCGCAACACCTTCTACGGCGTGAGCAACCAGCCCTAGCCGAGGCTTTCGGCCCGCCGACCCGGCGCAGACCGGGCAGCCCTTCGTTTCGCCACTGCCCCACACCCCGCGCGCCCGCCCAGGCAGGCGCGGCGGGATGCGTTTGCCGTCTCGAACAACAACGAAGAAGAAAAAGGAGCAATCCATGCAGTGTCCCTACTTCAAACCCGCTGTACTGGGCCTGGCGATCGGCGCCGGGCTGCTCGGCCAGGCCCAGGCCGCCGAGGACGATGCGAACAAGGGCCAGGCCGGCGCCAGCGGCTTCATCGAGGGCCAGAAACTGACCCTCAGCACGCGCAACTTCTTTTCCCGCGAGCAGATGCACGACAGCTTCGGCTTCCGCATTCCCAAGGAAGGCGGCTCGGAATTCACCCACAGCCGCCGCGCCTGGGTGCAGGGCACCATCCTCCAGTACAGCTCCGGCTACACCCAGGGCACCGTCGGCTTCGGCCTCGACGTGGCCGGCTTCAACGCCATCAACCTGGAGCGCGGCAAGGGCGTGATCGGCGGCGGCGGCAACCGCACCCTGGCCCACAGCGACGGCGAGGCGCTGGACGAGTGGTCGAAGCTGGGCATCGCCAACCTGCGCCTGCGCGTCTCCAACACCGAGCTCAAGGCCGGGCGCTTCCAGGTGGAGACGCCGGTGTTCAACAGCATCGACAACCGCGCCCTGCCGTCGAGCTTCAACGGCGTCGGCCTGCTCAGCGAAGAGCTGGCCGGCCTCTCGCTGCAGGCCGGCAGCTTCACCCGCGCCAGCCCGCGCACCGGGGCGGGCGACGAGGACTTCACCACCGAGTACGGCACGCGCCAGGTCAAGGGCGACCGCTACAGCTACCTCGGCGGCACCTACAAGGTCGCCGACAACCTCTCGGTGAGCGCCTACGGCGGGCATTTCGAGGACGTCTGGAACCAGTACTACCTGGGCTTCTCCCACGACCTGGGCGATGCGCAGAGCCTGGCCCTGAACACCAGCTTCAACCTCTACAGCACCCGCGACACCGGCAACCGCGAGGCCGGCTACATCGACAACGACACCTGGAGCCTGGCCTTCACCCTCAGCCACGGCGCCCACAGCCTGATGCTCGGCTGGCAGCAGGTGGACGGCAACGAGTACTTCGACTACGTGCACGAGACCTCGGCCATCTACCTGGCCAACTCGCTGCTGTCGGACTACAACGGTCCCAACGAAAAGTCCGTGCAGCTGCGCTACGGCACCGACTTCGCGCCCTACGGCATGCCCGGCCTGAGCACCGCGGTGTGGTACGCCAAGGGCTGGGACATCGACGGCACCCACTACGACGGCGATCGCAACGGCGCCTATGGCAACTATGCCGAGGTCCGCGGCCAGGACGGCGAGAAGCACCACGAACTGGGCCTGATGGGCACCTACGTGGTCCAGGACGGCCCGCTCAAGCGCAGCAAGTTCCGCCTGATGTACATGAAGCACCTGGCCAGCCAGAACCAGGTCGACGGCAGCGTCGACGAGGTCCGCCTGGTCAGCACCTTCCCCTTCGACCTGCTGTAGGAGAACCCCCATGATCCCGCGCTACCTGCCCCTGCTCCTGGCGCTCGGCGCCGGCCCCGCGCTGGCGCAGAACCTGGTGGTGTGCACCGAGGCCAGCCCGGAGGGTTTCGACATCGTCCAGTACACCGGCGCGGTCACCGCCGACGCCGCCGCCGAGACGGTGTTCAGCCGCCTGGTGGCGTTCCGCCCGGGCACCACCGAGGTAGTGCCGGCCCTGGCGCAGCGCTGGGAGGTCAGCCCCGACGGGCTGGCCTACACCTTCCACCTGCGCCCGGGGGTGAAGTTCCACAGCACCGACTACTTCAAGCCCAGCCGCACGCTGAATGCCGACGACGTGCTCTGGAGCTTCCAGCGTGCGCTGGACCCGCAACACCCCTGGCACGCCTCGGCGCCGCGCGGCTACGCCTACTTCGAGGCCATGGGCATGGGCGAGCTGATCAAGTCGGTGGACAAGCTCGACGACCTGACCGTGCGCTTCACCCTCAACCACCCGGAAGCGCCCTTCCTCGCCGACATGGCCATGGGCTTCGCCTCCATCTACTCGGCCGAATACGGCGACCAGTTGCTCAAGGCCGGCAGGCAGGAACAGCTCAACGCCCAGCCCATCGGCACCGGCCCCTTCGTCTTCAGCCGCTACGCCCGCGACGCCCAGGTGCGCTACAAGGCCAACCCGGACTACTTCGGCGGCAAGCCGGCCATCGACAACCTGGTGTTCGCCATCACCCTCGACCCCAACGTGCGCATGCAGAAGCTGCGCCGCGGCGAGTGCCAGGTGGCGCTCTACCCGAAACCGGCCGACGTGCCGCAGCTGCAGAAGGAAGCGAACCTGGCGGTGGACAGCACCGACGCCCTGCTGACCACCTACGTGGCCCTCAACACCCAGCACAAGCCACTGGACGATGCGCGGGTGCGCCAGGCCATCAACCTGGCCATCGACAAGCCGGCGCTGCTGGAGGCGGTGTTCGGCCCCGGCGCGGCGACCCCGGCGATCAACCCCTACCCGGCGACGCTGCTCGGCTACAACCGGCAGCTCCAGGACTGGCCGCACGACCCCGAGCGCGCCCGGGCCCTGCTCAAGGAAGCCGGGGTGGACGACGGCCTGAAGCTGACGCTGTTCATCCGCAACGGCAGCTCGCCGACCATCCCCAACCCGGCGCTGGCGGCACAGATGATGCAGGCGGACCTGGCCAAGGTCGGCATCGCGCTGCAGATCCGCTCGCTGGAATGGGGCGAGTTGCTCAAGCGCTCCAAGGCCGGCGAGCACGACCTCTCGCTGCTCGGCTGGGCCGGCGACAACGGCGACCCGGACAACTTCCTCAGCCCCAACCTCAGCTGCGCGGCGGCCAAATCCGGGGAAAACCAGGCGCGCTGGTGCGACGCGGCCTTCGAATCACTGATCCAGCAGGCCCGGCGCACCGACGAGCGGTCGAAGCGGCAGGAACTTTATGAAAAGGCGACAAAGATATTCCACGAACAGGCCCCCTGGATTCCCCTGGCGCATCCTAAGCTGTTCAATGTGCGCCGCAGCAATATCGAGGGCTACACCATCAGCCCGCTGAGCAATAACAACTTCGCCGAAACCCGGGTGAAGTGACAATAAAAACGGGCGCCCGCGTTATCCCCGCGGGCAGCCGCGTGATGAGGAGTCCGCCCCCACCATGCTGAGTTTCATCGCACGCCGTTTCGGCCTGCTCATTCCGACCTTCTTCGGCGTCACGCTGCTGACCTTCGCGCTGATCCGCATGATCCCCGGCGACCCGGTCGAGGTGATGATGGGCGAGCGCCGCGTCGACCCGCAGATGCACGCCGAGGCCATGCACCGCCTGGGCCTGGACAAGCCGCTGTACCAGCAGTACCTGGACTACATCGGCAACCTCGCCCAGGGCAACCTCGGCGAATCCCTGGTGACCCGCGACAGCGTCTGGCACGAGTTCCTCACGCTGTTCCCGGCGACCCTGGAACTGGCCATCGCCGCCATGCTCTTCGCCGGCACCTTCGGCCTGCTGGCGGGGGTGATCGCGGCGCTCAAGCGCGGCTCGGTCTTCGACCACGGGGTGATGACCATCTCCCTGGCCGGCTACTCGATGCCGATCTTCTGGTGGGGCCTGATCCTCATCATGCTGTTCTCCGTGACCCTCGGCTGGACGCCGGTGTCCGGGCGCCTGGACCTGCTCTACGACATCGAGCCGAAGACCGGCTTCATGCTCATCGACACGCTGCTCTCCGACGAGCAAGGCGCCTTCCTCGACGCCCTGCACCACCTCATCCTGCCGGCCATCGTGCTGGGCACCATCCCGCTGGCGGTGATCGCCCGCATGACCCGCTCGGCCATGCTCGAGGTGCTGCGCGAGGACTACGTGCGCACCGCCCGCGCCAAGGGCCTGTCGCCGGCCCGCGTGGTGTTCGTGCACGCCCTGCGCAACGCCATGATCCCGGTGCTCACCGTGTTCGGCCTGCAGGTCGGCGCGCTGCTGGCCGGCGCCGTGCTGACCGAGACCATCTTCTCCTGGCCGGGCATCGGCAAGTGGCTGATCGACGCCATCAGCCGCCGCGACTACCCGGTGGTACAGAACGGCATCCTGCTGGTCGCCACCCTGGTGATCCTGGTCAACTTCACCGTGGACATCCTCTACGGCCTGGTCAACCCGCGCATCCGCCACCAACGCTGAGGAGCCCGCGATGAATTCCATGCAAAACGCTCCCGCCGGCGACCCGAGCCTGGTCTACCCCTCGCCCCTGAAAGAGTTCTGGCAAGCCTTCGCGCACAACAAGGGTGCGGTGGGCGGCCTGGCCTTCATGGTGCTGATCGTCTTCTGCGCGCTGTTCGCACCCTGGGTGGCGCCCTACGACCCCAGCGAGCAGTTCCGCGACTTCCTGCTCACCCCGCCGGTGTGGCTGGAAGGCGGCACCGGGCAGTTCCTGCTGGGCACCGACGAAGTGGGCCGCGACATGCTCTCGCGGCTGATCTTCGGCGCCCGCCTGTCGCTGATGATCGCCCTCAGCTCGGTGGTCATCTCGCTGCTGCCGGGGCTGGTGCTGGGCCTGGTCGCCGGCTTCTCGCCGAACCGCCTGGGCCCGGTGATCATGCGCCTGATGGACATCATGCTGGCGCTGCCCTCGCTGCTGCTGGCGGTGGCCATCGTCGCGGTGCTCGGCCCGGGGCTGTTCAACACCGTGATCGCCATCGCCGTGGTCTCGCTGCCCTCCTACGTGCGCCTGACCCGCGCGGCGGTGCTCGGCGAGGTCAACCGCGACTACGTCACCGCCTCGCGCCTGGCCGGCGCCGGCCTCTGGCGGCTGATGTTCGTCACCGTGCTGCCCAACTGCATGGCGCCGCTGATCGTCCAGGCCACCCTGAGCTTCTCCTCGGCCATCCTCGACGCCGCCGCCCTGGGCTTCCTCGGCCTCGGCGTGCAACCGCCGACCCCGGAGTGGGGCACCATGCTGGCCTCGGCGCGCGACTACATCGAGCGCGCCTGGTGGGTGGTGAGCCTGCCGGGCCTGGCCATCCTGCTCAGCGTGCTGGCCATCAACCTGGTGGGCGACGGCCTGCGCGACGCGCTGGACCCGAAACTCAAGAGCGCGGCGTAAGGAACATGCAGATGAAGAACTTCATGCTCCTCGTAGGATGGGTGGAGCGAAGCGATACCCATCACGCCAGCGCCAAGCCGATGGGTTTCGTTGCACTCAACCCATCCTACGCGCCCCGCATGCCCGCCCCCGCAACGATGAATGTTCCCGTGCAGCGCCTGATGGAGACCGCCGTATGAGCCTCCTGGAAATCCGCAACCTCTCGGTGCGCTTCGGCGGCGCCGACGCCGTGCCCGTGGTCGACGGCCTCGACCTGAACGTCGACAAGGGCGAGGTGCTGGCCATCGTCGGCGAGTCCGGCTCCGGCAAGTCGGTGACCATGATGGCGCTGATGGGCCTGATCGACGCCCCCGGGCGCATCACCGCCGACACCCTGCGCTTCGACGGCAGCGACATGCTCAAGCTCAAGGGCCGCGAGCGCCGGCGCATCGTCGGCAAGGACATCGCCATGGTCTTCCAGGACCCGATGACCGCCCTCAACCCCAGCTACACCGTGGGCTTCCAGATCGAGGAAGTGCTGCGCCTGCACCTGGGCCTGCGCGGCAAGGCCGCGCGCCAGCGCGCCCTGGAACTGCTGGAGAAGGTCGAGATCCCCGGCGCCGCCCAGCGCCTGGACGCCTACCCGCACCAGCTCTCCGGCGGCATGAGCCAGCGCGTGGCCATCGCCATGGCCATCGCCGGCGAGCCCAAGCTGCTGATCGCCGACGAGCCCACCACGGCCCTGGACGTGACCATCCAGGCGCAGATCATGGAACTGCTGCTGAACCTGCAGCGCGACCAGGGCATGGCGCTGATCCTGATCACCCACGACCTCGCCGTGGTCGCCGAGACCGCCCAGCGCGTCTGCGTGATGTACGCCGGCCAGGCGGTGGAGATCGGCCAGGTGCCGGCGCTGTTCGACCTGCCCACCCACCCCTACACCGAGGCGCTGCTCAAGGCGATTCCCGAGCACAGCGCAGGCGAAGAACGCCTGGCCACCCTGCCCGGCATCGTCCCCGGGCGCTACGACCGGCCACAGGGCTGCCTGCTGTCGCCGCGCTGCCCCTATGTGCAGGATGACTGCCGCGCCATCCGCCCGGCCCTGGAACCCCACGTCCGCGGCGCGGTGCGCTGCTACTACCCGCTGAACCTGAAGGAGGTGGTCTGATGGAAGCCGTACTGACCGCCCGCGACCTGACCCGCCACTACGACATCGCCCAGGGCCTGTTCAAGCCCCACGCCCTGGTCCGCGCCCTCAACGGCGTGTCCTTCGAACTGCAGGCCGGCAAGACCCTGGCGGTGGTCGGCGAGTCCGGCTGCGGCAAGTCCACCCTGGCCCGCGCCCTGACGCTGATCGAGGAGCCCACCTCCGGCTCCCTGCGCATCGCCGGCCAGGAAGTGAAGGGCGCCAGCCACGAGCAGCGCAAGCAACTGCGCCGCGACGTGCAGATGGTGTTCCAGAACCCCTACGCCTCGCTCAACCCACGGCAGAAGATCGGCGACCAGCTCGGCGAGCCGCTGCTGATCAACACCAGCCTGTCGCGCAGCGAACGCCGCGAGCGGGTGCAGGCGATGATGCAGCAGGTGGGCCTGCGCCCGGAGCACTACCAGCGCTACCCGCACATGTTCTCCGGCGGCCAGCGCCAGCGCATCGCCCTGGCCCGCGCCATGATGCTGCAGCCCAAGGTGCTGGTGGCCGACGAACCGACCTCGGCGCTGGACGTGTCCATCCAGGCCCAGGTGCTCAACCTGTTCATGGACCTGCAGCAGGAGTTCGGCACCGCCTACGTGTTCATCTCCCACAACCTGGCGGTGGTGCGCCACGTAGCCGACGACGTGCTGGTGATGTACCTCGGCCGCCCGGCGGAAATGGGCCCGGCGGACAAGCTCTACGAACGCCCGCTGCACCCCTACACCCGCGCCCTGCTCTCGGCCACCCCGGCGATCCACCCGGACCCGGGCAAGCCGAAGATCAAGATCCAGGGCGAACTGCCCAACCCGCTCAACCCGCCCAGCGGCTGCGCCTTCCACAAGCGCTGCCCCTATGCGACGGAGCGTTGCAAGGTGGAAGTGCCGGAACTGCGGCTGCTGGATGAGCGGCAGGTGGCTTGCCATCATGCGGAGCAGTTTCTGGGGTAATGGTGCTAATGCTGGGCTCCGCTCCCTCACCCTAACCCTCTCCCAAAGGGAGAGGGGACCGTTGGGCAGAGCTGGGTATTCTGCAGTTAGCCGGATATCTCTCCGTGCTGTCCGGCTGAAACCACACTTCCAACCGGCACGGACAAGCCCCCTCTCCCTCCGGGAGAGGGGCCGTTCGGAGTGTGCTGATATTCGGAGTCAGTTGGACGCTGTGATATCCGGCTGAAACCTCACCCCCAGCCGGCACGGACAAGCCCCCTCTCCCTCCGGGAGAGGGGCCGTTCGGAGTGCGCTGATATTTCGGAGTCAGCCGGACGCTGTGATATCCGGCTGAAACTTCACCCCCAGCCGGCACGGACAAGCCCCCTCTCCCTCCGGGAGAGGGGCCGTTCGGGGTGTGCTGATATTTCGGAGTCAGCTGGACGCTGTGATATCCGGCTGAAACTTCACCCCCAGCCGGCACGGACAAGCCCCCTCTCCCTCCGGGAGAGGGCTGGGGTGAGGGCAACGGAGCATCCCTGTACTCCACAATTCCCCCACACCCCTACACCGCCCTCAACAACGCCAACCGCGCCCCGAACCCGATCAGCAACGAAGCAAAAACCCACTGCTGCACCCGCTGCGCCAAGGCATGCCGCTCCAGCCAACGCCCCAACCGCGCCCCGCTCAACGCATAGAAACTATCGAACGCCAACCCCACCCCCACCAACACCGCCCCCAGCACGCCGAACTGCAACGCCAACGGCCCCGCATCCGGCCGCACGAACTGCGGCAGCAGCACCGAACAGAACAACAACGCCTTGGGATTGAGCAGATTGGTCAGCAACCCATTGCCAAAGGCCCGCCGCCAACTCCGCGCCTGCACCTCGGCCACAGGCTCGATGCCCGCCAACGACGGCCGCGCCAGCAACATGCGCAGCCCCAGCCAGGCCAGGTAGGCCGCGCCAGCCAGACGCACCACATTGAAGGTCCAGGGCACGCTGCGGAACAACAGCGCCAGCCCGGCACCAGCCAATACCACATGGCAGCCCCGCGCCGTGGCCAGGCCCAGGGCGGTGACCAGGGCCGTGCGGCCGCCGCGGCTGGCGCCGGTGTGCAGCAGCAGGAGCATGTCCGGCCCGGGCAGCAGGTAGACCATCGCCAGGGCCAGCAGGAAGACGCCGAAATCCATGGTTCGCACTCCGCAGCAAGGGACTCCGGTCAAGGATTCTATGCCCGAAGGCCAGGGCAGGTGCTTGCGTATTCGGCTTGCCAGCCCGTCTGGTTTTGGCATGATCTGCCAATCAAAATCCTGAAATCTGGCCAGATATGCCAAACCACAAACTGGACGCCTACGACCACCGCATCCTCGCCGCCCTGCAACGCGACGGCCGCCTGAGCAACGTGCAACTGGCCGAGGCCATCGGCCTGTCGCCCTCCCCCTGCCTGCGCCGCGTGCGCCTGCTGGAAGAGGCCGGGGTGATCCGCCGCTACGGCGCCGACCTAGACCGCGACCAGATCGGCCTGGGTCTGACGGTGTTCGTCGGGATCAAGGTGGAGCGCCACCACGAGGAGCAGGCCGAAGCCTTCCGTCGCGCGGTGGTCGACCTGCCCGAGGTCATCTCGGTGCACCTGGTCTCCGGCGAAGCGGACTTCCTGCTGCAGGTGGTGGTGCCGGACCTGCGCGCCTACGAGCACTTCCTCACCGGCACCCTGCTGAAGCTGCCGGGGGTGAGCGACATCCGCAGCAACTTCGCCATCAGCACCCTCAAGGAATCGGCGCCGCTGCCCTTGCAGCACCTGCCCCGCTAGCCGCGGAAAAAACGGTAGAAGCGCCGCAGTTCATCCTGCGCCGCCTCCAACTCCGCCTCGGCGAAGCGCACCTCAGCGTGGGCCGGGCACTGCGCCAGGAGGCCCAGGTCCAGGGGGTGGACGAAGCCGAGCAGCGGGTAGCCGCCCATGCTCTGGTGGTCGGCCTGCAGGACGATGGGCTGGCCATCCGGCGGCACCTGGATGGCGCCACGGACCATGCCCAGCGACCATTGCCGGCGGGGTGCGCGGATCGGCTCGCCGTGCAGGCGCGCGCCCATGCGGTCGGATTGCGGGCTGAGTTGCCAGGTGCGCTCGAAGAAGGCGGCACGCTGCTCCGGCTCGAAGGCGTCGCCGCCGGGCAGCACGCGCAGCACCGGCGTGTCGCGGTAGTCCGGCACGTAGGGCCAGGGCACGCTGGCGCCGCGTTCGAAGGCTGCACCGCTAGCCGCGCAAGGCAGCAGGTCGCCCTCCTCCAGCGCCCGGCCGTCGCCGTGCAGACCGCCCAGGCCCTCGCGGCGCTGGGAGGCGACACTGCCCAGCACGGGTTCGACGCGGAAGCCGCCCGCCGCGGCCAGGTAGGCGCGCTGGCCGCTGGCGGCGAAGCCCAGTTCCAGTTCCTGCCCGGCGCGCAGAGCGAAGCGCGACCAGCCAGGGCGCGCTTCGCCGTCCACGCGGATCGGCACTTGCGCACCGCACAGCGCCAACCAGCAATCCGCTTCGGCCCGCAGGCGCAGGCCGCCGAGTGCCACCTCCAGCAGCGGCGTGCCCCAGGCGTTGCCCAGCAGATGGTTGGCCCAGGCCGCGGCATGGATATCCACAGGCCCGCCGGTGGATACACCGAGATGCTGCCAGCCGTGGCGGCCGGCATCCTGCAACAGGCTCAGCGGGCCGGCCTTGAGTACCCGCAGGCCACTCATGAGCGACCTCCGGCGCGGCGGAAGGCAGCCTCGTCGATGGGCAGGAAACGCACCCGGTCGCCCACCGCCAGCGGGCACGGCGGCTCCTGATGCGGATCGAACAGGCGCTGCGCGGTGAGCCCCAGCAGGTGCCAGCCGCCCGGCGAGGCCTGTGGATAGACCGCGGTCTGCCGCTCGGCGATGGCCAGGCTGCCGGCCGCCACGCGGGTGCGCGGGTTGGCCCGGCGCGGCAGGGCCAGGCGCTCGTCCAGCTCGCCGAGATAGGCGAAGCCAGGCGCGAAACCGATGGCGCCGACGCGGTACTCGCGGGCGCTGTGCAGTTCGATCACCTGGTCCCGCCGCAGGCCGCAGCGCCGGGCCACCTCGTCGAGGTCCTCGCCGGCGTACCACACGCGGATTTCATGCAGGCGCCCGGCGGCGTCGCTCGGCTCGGGGCCGGGCCAGTCCGCCAGCAACGGCGCCAGGCGGCGCTGCAGGTCGAGGGGGTCGGTGCGGCGCAGGTCGTAGTGCAGCAGCAGCGTGGTCCAGCCCGGCACCAGGTCGGTCAGCACCTCGCCCAAGGCCGAGCGCAGGCGTTCGGCCAGGGCGGCGATGCGTAGCGGCAGGTACGCGTCCGGGCGTTCGGCCAGGGTCAGCAGCAGGGCTTCGGCGCCGAAGGGCTCGACGCGGATCATGCGGCGTCCAGCAGGCCACGCAGGCGCCGCAGCACCGCCAGGGATTCGGGGTTGTCGCCGTGCACGCAGAGGCTGTCGGCGCGCAGCCGCAGCGGGTTGCCGTCGATGTCCGGGAAGGGCTCGCCACGGGCGATGGCCAGGGCCTGGTCGAGGATACGCTGCGGCTCGTGGTGCACCGCGCCGACCAGGCGCCGCGGGGCCAGCTGGCCGTCGGGCAGGTAGGCGCGGTCGGCGAAGGCCTCGAACATCAGCGGCACGTCGGCAGCATCGGCCAGGGCCAGTTCGCGGCGGTTGTCGGCCAGGGCCAGGACCATCAGCGGCAGGCCCTTGCGGTAGGCCGCGCAGGCATCGAGCACCGCCGCCAGCAGGGCGTCGTCGCGCACCAGGTCGTTGTACAGCGCGCCGTGGGGCTTCACGTAGTCGACGCGGGTGCCGGCGGCGCGGCAGAAGGCGTCCAGCGCGCCCACCTGGTACAGCACCAGGGCCTGCACCTCTTCCGGCGAACAGCTCAGATGGCGGCGGCCAAAACCGGCCAGGTCGGGGTAGGACGGATGCGCGCCTATGCTCACGCCCTGCTCCACCGCCAGGCGCACGGTGCGCTGGAGGGTCAGCGGGTCGCCGGCGTGGAAGCCGCAGGCCAGGTTGGCCTGGTCGATCAGCGGCATGGCGTGGACGTCGTCGCCCATGCGCCAGGCGCCGTAGCTTTCCCCCATGTCGCAGTTGAGCAGGATGCGAGTTGACTGATCGGTCATGATACTGCCTCGACTTCGCCGGCGAGTTTCGGAAACATCCCTAGGTTAAACCAGAGGGCCATCATTTAGTCTTAGGAATATTCAGTAACGATTCAGGGGAGTAATATCCTCCGCTTCCTCCCGCCGAAAGCCATCGACTCGAAGATGAAAGCCCTGATCCTGGCTGCCTACGCGGCCTGCATCGCCTATGTGCACGTACGCGGCAAGGTCCGCCACAAGCTGTCCCGGCAGCTGAGCGACCACTCCAGCTTCCTCGCCCCGCTGAACTGCTTCATGTACCTGTTCTCCAGGGTGCCCAACACGCCGTACCTGACGCCCAACGCCTTCCCGGAGATGCAGAAGCTCACCGACAACTGGGAAGTCATCCGCGCCGAGGCCCTGCGCCTGCGTGAGGCCGGCAGCATCAAGCGCTCCGAGCAGTACAACGACGTCGGCTTCAACTCCTTCTTCAAGACCGGCTGGAAGCGCTTCTACCTGAAGTGGTACGACGACGCCCACCCCTCGGCCGACGTGGTCTGCCCGCAGACCACCGCGCTGCTGCGGGAAATCCCCTCGGTGAAGGCGGCGATGTTCGCCGAGCTGCCGCCGGGCTCGCGCCTGGTGCGCCACCGCGACCCCTACGCCGGCTCGCTGCGCTACCACCTGGGGCTGTTCACGCCGAACGACGAGGGCTGCTTCATCGAGGTGGACGGCCAGCGCTACTCGTGGAAGGACGGCGAGGCCGTGGTGTTCGACGAGACCTACATCCACTACGCCGAGAACACCACCGAGCACGACCGGGTGATCCTCTTCTGCGACGTCGAGCGGCCGCTGAAGTACCGCTGGGCGCAGGCCTTCAACCGCTGGTTCAGCCGCAACGTGATGGCCGCCGCCGCCTCGCCCAACGACGACGGCGACAAGACCGGCGGCATCAACCGCGCCTTCGGCACGCTGTACAAGATCCGCCTGCAGGGCAAGGCCCTGAAGAAGCGCAACCGCAAGCTGTACTACCTGCAGAAATGGGCGTTCTTCGGGGCGATCCTGGCGTTCATTCTCTGGATCTGAAGGTGCGGTGCTCTTCGTAGGAGCGAGCTTGCTCGCTCCTACAGGTGATAACCGGGCATATCGGCGCGATTCGCGGATAAGATCCGCTCCTACGCTACCCCACCCATGCCATTCCCATGTAGGAGCGCGCCCTGCGCGCGATTTCGCGGGCAGGGCCCGCTCCTACAGGTAGCCGGGAAACACGGCGTTCCTCCCCCGTAGGAGCGGACCTTGTCCGCGATAGTCGGAGATTCCGGCGCGGTTCGCGGATGAGATCCGCTCCTACGCTACCCCACCCATGCCATTCCCTTGTAGGAGCGCGCCCTGCGCGCGATTTCGCGGGCAGGGCCCGCTCCTACAGGTAGCAGGGAAACACGGCATTCCCCCTGTAGGAGCGGACCTTGTCCGCGATTACGCCGGCAAGGCTGGCGTTCGGTCCAGAGACGTTGCAGTGGGCCGGTTCATCAGTAAACATCCCGCCGATAGCGCCCTTCTTCCAGCAACGCTTCCACCGCCAAGTCCCCCAGCGCTTCGCGCAGCACCGCGTCCACGCCGCCGGCCATGCCTTCCAGGCTGCCGCAGACGTAGATCGCCGCGCCCTCTTCCAGCCACTGCCGCAACTCCTCAGCGCGTTCGCGCAGGACGTCCTGCACGTAGACCTTGCTCGCCTGGTCGCGGGAGAAGGCCACGTCCAGGCGCTGGAGTTCGCCGGTCAGCAGGTAGCCTTCCAGCTCTTCGCGGCAGTAGAAGTCGTGCTCGCGGTTGCGTTCGCCGAACAGCAGCCAGTTGCGCCGGCGGCCCGCGCCTATGCTGGCGCGCAGCAGCGAGCGCAGGCCGGCCAGGCCGGTGCCGTTGCCGATCAGGATCAGCGGGCGGTCTTCCTCCGGCAGGTGGAAGCCGGCGTTGCGGCGCAGGCGCAGGGCCAGGCCGGCGCCGGGTTGCAGGTATTCGGTGAGCCAGCCGGAGCCCACACCCAGGCTGCCGTCGGGGTGGCGCTCCTGGCGCACGATCAGCTCCAGGGCGCCGTCGCTGGGCAGCGAGGCGATGGAGTATTCCCGCGCCGCCAGCGGCACCAGGGCGTCCAGCAACGCCTGCGGGTGCAGGCCGACCAGGTGGCCGAGGGAGGCCGGCAGCTCGCGCCCGGTCAGGGCTTCGGCCAGGCCCACGCGGCCGCCGTCGACCTCGACGCAGGCCATGCTGTCCACCCCCAGCCGCGCCAGCCAGGCCAGAACGCGTTCACGCGGGTGCTGCGGAAGGATTTCCACCAGGTCGCCGGCGCGCCAGTCGACGCTGCTGCCGGCCGGCGCTTGCAGGCGCAGCAGCCAGGTGGACTGGCCCTGGCTGCCGGGGTTCAGGTGTTCGCGGGCGGCCAGGCTCCACAGCTCGTACTGCGGCGCGGCGAAGGGCGCCGGCGCGGTCACGCCGGTCAGTTGCGCCAGGTGTTGCTGCCACTCGCGCAGGGCGGCGGCGTCGCCGTTGTCCACTTCCACGCCGTCGAACAGCGGCTGCGCGCCCTGCCCTTGCAGCCAGCCCTGCATCCGCCGGGCGAAGCCGCAGAAGGCCTGGTACTGGCGGTCGCCCAGGGCGAGCATGGCGAAGCGCAGCTGGCCGAGGCCGGCGGCTTCGCCGAGCAGCTTGCGCTCGAAGCCGCGGGCGCTGTCCGGGGCCTCGCCGTCGCCGAAGGTGCTGACCACGAAGAGCGCGTTGCGCGTCTGCTCCAGTTGCTGGCGGTCCAGGCGCGCCAGGGGCTCGACGCGCACCGCCAGGCCCGCGGCCTGCAGCTGCCCGGCGCTCTGCCAGGCCAGTTGCTCGGCGAAACCGCTCTGGCTGGCGTAGCCCACCAGCCAGGCATCGGCGCCGCCGGCGCCAGCCAGTTCGACGCGGGCAGCCTGGGCGGCTTTCTTCTTGCGCCGGCGATCGAGGTAGAGCAGCCAGCCGGTGACGAAGAACAGCGGCATGGCCAGGCTCGCCAGCATCATCAGGATGCGCCCGGGCATACCGAAGTAGCTGCCCACGTGCAGGGCGTAGACGCTGGTCAGCAGCTGTTTGCCGAAGCTGCTGTCGGCGTAGCGCTTGTCGCCCAGCAGGCGGCCGCTCTTCGGGTCGATGCGCATTTCGTTGAAGGCGCGTTCGTGGGCGGCGTCGTCCAGGCGGTAGAACACCGTGGCCGGCTGCCCGCCCACCGGCGGCAGGCGCAGGTTGTAGGCCTCAAGACCAGGGCCGGCGGTGCTGCGCAGGGTGTTCCACAGGGCGCTGTAGTCCACTTCCAGCGGCGGCCCCTTGGGCGCTTCGCCGCCACGGCCACCGCGGCCGCCCTGGCGCTGCTGGCCGGCCGGGGCGTCGTCGAGCAGCTTGAACAGCGCGCCGCGGTACCAGTCGTAGGACCAGTACAGGCCGGTCAGCGAAGCCAGCAGGTAGAAGGCCAGGCACCAGGTGCCGGCTACCGCGTGCAGGTCCCAGTTGAAGGCGCGGCCCTTCTTGCGCCAGTCCAGGGCCAGCCAGGCGCGCCAGCTCAGGGTCTTGCGCGGCCAGCGCAGGTACAGGCCGGAGAGGCAGAAATAGATGAGGATCAGGGTGCAGGCCGCGGTCACCTGCTTGCCGAACTCGCCCAGGGCCAGGAAGCGGTGCAGCTGCATGATGAACATGAACAAGCCTTCCCCGGACGGCGCCGGCAGCGAGGCACCGGTGTAGGGGTCGACGTAGCGCGATTCGCCGCGGCGCTGGCCCGGCGGCGGGGTGAAGAAGATGCGCGCGGCCTCGTCGCCGTCGACCTTGGCCCAGACGAAGGACACCTTCCTGCCCGGCTCGGCGGACTCCACCCGCTGTACCAGTTCGTCCAGCGCCAGGGTGCCGCCGGGCTGCTCCTGCACCGTCAGGCTGGCAGGGTTGAAGGCGCGCAGCAGTTCGTCCTGGAACGACAGCGCCGCCCCGGTCACGCCCATCAGGGCCAGCACCAGGCCGGCGCTTATGCCGAAGAACCAATGCAGCTGGAACCAGACTTTCTTCAACACCTTGCTCTCACCTCGGGCGCGGGGCGCCAAACAATAGAAAACCCCGCCCGAAGGAGCAACGGGCGGGGTGCACGGAAGGCCGTGCGATCAGAAGTGCAGGTTCACCCCCAGCAGCGCCGTGCGGCCCGGGGCCACGTGGGCCATGTGGGTGCTGTAGACCTGGTCGAAGTAACGCTTGTCGGTCAGGTTCTGCACGTTCAGCTGCAAGTCGACGTTCTTGCTCAGCTTGTAGCTGGCCATGGCGTCGTAGCGCCAGTAGGACGGGATGTAGGTCGAGTTGGCAGTGTTGCCGAACTGCTTGTCCACGTAGGTGGTGCCGCCGCCGATGGTCAGGTCCTGCAGCACCTCGTAGGTGGTCCACAGGGTGAAGTTGTTCGGCGCCACCTGCGGCATGCGGTTGCCTTCGTCGGACTTGGTGGTCGACTTGCGGATCTCGCTATCCAGGTAGGTGTAGCCGCCGAAGACCTTCCACTTGGGCGTCAGCTGGCCGCTGAAGCCCAGTTCTACGCCTTGTACGCGCTGTTCGCCGTCGAGCACCTGGAAGGAGCTGTTGTCCGGGTCGGCGACGCGGGCGTTGGTCTTGTCGGTGCGGAACACCGCGGCGTTCAGCGACAGCGCCTCGTCGAAGAAGTCCCACTTGGTGCCCAGCTCCAGGTTGCGGTTGCGTTCCGGGTCCAGACTGGTGTTGGCCGCGCTGACTTCCTGGCCGCCTTCGCCTGCGGTCTCGCCGCTGGGGTTGCTGGAGGTGGACCAGGCCAGGTAGATGCTGCCGTTGGGCAGCGGCTTGTAGACCAGGCCGGTCTGGTAGTTCCAGAAGTGGGTGTTGCTCTCGCGCTTGAAGTTGCCCGGCGCCGAGCCGCGGCCACCGGTGCTGTAGCCGCTGGACTCGGTGTCGAAGTCGTCGTAGCGCAGGCCCAGGTTCAGGTCCCACTGCTCGTTGAGCTTGAGGGTGTCGAACACGTAGACGGCCGAGGTCTTGGTATCGGTGTCGGTGTAGGCCTGGCTGTCGACGATGCTGCCGGTCCAGGGGTCCTTGGGCGTCGGGTTGGCCAGGCTGGTGCAGTCGCCGCTGGCCAGCAGGGCGGCGTTGCAGGTGTTGCCCGCGGCCCCCGGGGTCACCACGTAGGGGCGGTTGTGCACGTCCTCGTAGCTGAACTCCAGGCCGGTCACCAGGCTGTGCCTGATGCTGCCGGTGTCGAAGGTGGCCTTCAGGTCGGTCTGGTTGACCCAGCCCTTGGAGGTGGAATTGCGGTTCTTCGACGAGCGATAGACGTAGCCGTTGGCGACGTTGCCGCGGCTGTCGTCGGGGTTGCTGACCACGTAGTCGAGCGTGGTGCGGACCATGCGGAAGCTGTTGGACAGCGTCAGGTCGTCGTTGAGGTCGTGCTCGATGCGGAAGGTGCCGCTGTCGGTGGTGCTCTTGCGGTAGTCGCGGTGGGTCAGGCCGTAGAAGTTGTCGCGGTCGACCGAGGCCGGCTTGCTCGGGTTGTGCTTGCTGCGGTCGACGTTGGTCAGCGGCAGGCCGTAGTCCGGGATGTCGTCGGTGGCCAGGTGGTAGTAGGAGAAGGTCGCGCGGGTCGGGGTGTTGAAGCCGAAGGTGATGGTCGGCGCCACGCCCCAGCGGCTGACGCTGACGTCGTCGCGGCCGGCGACGTTGGCTTCGTGCTTCATCAGGTTCAGGCGGAAGGCCGCGTTGTCGCCCAGGGTGTGGTTGACGTCCAGGGTGGTGCGGTGGGTCTGGTCGGAACCGTAGGTGAAGCTGGCGTCGTTGAAGTCCTGCAGCTTGGCGGTCTTGCTCACCAGGTTCAGGCTGCCGCCGGTGGAGCCGGCGCCGGTGTAGGCCGAGCCCGGGCCCTTGCTGACTTCGATCTGCTCGATGTTGAACACTTCGCGGGTCTGCGAGGCGACGTCGCGCATGCCGTCGAGGAAGGTGTCGCTCTCGGCGTTGAAACCGCGGATGAACGGACGGTCGCCCGCCGGGTTGCCGCCCTCGCCGGCGCCGAAGGTGATGCCGGGCGTGGTGCGCAGAGCATCGACCAGGGTCAGGGCGCCGGTGTCCTTGATCACCTGCTGCGGGATCACGGTGACGGTCTTGGGCGTGTCGAGCAGCGGCGCGGTGTACTTCTGCGAGGCCGACTGCTGGACGTTGTAGGTTTCTTCGCCCTGCTGGCCGACGACGGTGTCGGCATCCAGCGACAGCACATCCTGTGCGGGCTTCTTCTCGGTGGACTCCGCCGCCTGGGCGAAGTGGCTGCCGGACATGGCGGTGATGGCCACACCGACGGCGGAGACCAGCAGGCGCGGAGCGCTGGTGGCTTCGACAGATTGACGCGACATCGAAAGTTCCCTCCCCAGGGACTTGCTGAAGGCGGCGCAATCTAGTGCAAAACGAGAATCTGTATCAATTAGTAAATATTATCAGACGCACTTTATTTACAACATTTACATTTACCCCGTGCGACCGTTCGCCACCTCCGCTATACGCTGCAAATGCAAATGTCTATCATCGGCGTCGGATTTTCATTTGACCGAGCCCCGCCATGCTGCTGCACATTCCCGGCCTGTTCACCCGCGACGAGGTGACCCGCATCCGCACCGCCCTGGAGCAGGCCGAGTGGGGCGACGGCAAGGTCACCGCCGGCTACCAGTCGGCCAAGGCCAAGCACAACCTGCAGCTGGCCCAGGACCACCCGCTGGCCCGTGAGATTTCCGAGGCCATGCTGCTGCGCCTGTGGCAGAACCCGCTGTTCATGTCCGCGGCCCTGCCGCACAAGGTGTTCCCGCCGCTGTTCAACTGCTACACCGGCGGCGGCAGCTTCGACTTCCACATCGACAACGCCGTGCGCGACGTCCAGGGCGGCCGCGAACGGGTGCGCACCGACCTCTCCTCCACCCTGTTCTTCAGCGACCCCGAGGACTACGACGGCGGCGAGCTGGTGATCCAGGACACCTACGGCGAGCAGCGCGTGAAGCTGCCGGCCGGCGACCTGGTGCTCTACCCCGGCACCAGCCTGCACAAGGTCGAGCCGGTGACCCGCGGCGCGCGCTTCGCCTCGTTCTTCTGGACGCAGAGCCTGGTGCGCGAGGACAGCCAGCGCGCCCTGCTGTTCCAGATGGACCAGGCGATCCAGAAGCTCACCGCCGACGTGCCGGAGCACCCGGCCCTGATCGAGCTGACCGGCACCTACCACAACCTGCTGCGGCGCTGGGTCGAGGTCTGACATGGCGTTCGTCCTGCGCCGGCGCGAAGAGCTCTCGGTGGAGCAATTGCGCGCCCGCCTGGCCAGCGACCCGCGCCAGGCCGCGGCGGCCATCCTCGAAGCCGCGCGCCAGGGCGACGTCGAGGCCCAGGCGCTGCTCGGGCAGATCCTCCTCGACGGCCAGGGCATCGAGCGCGACGCCGCGCTGGCGGCGACCTGGTTCCGCATCGCCGCCGAGCGCGGCCACGCCATGGCGCGCAACATGCTCGGGCGCTGCCTGGAGCACGGCTGGGGCGTGCCCGCCAACCCCGCCGAGGCGGCCGAACACTACGCCCGCGCAGCGGCGGTGGACCTCGACTGGGGCCTGTACAACCTGGCCAACCTGCTGGCCACCGGCCGCGGCGTGCCGCGCGACGCGGCCCATGCCCTGGCGCTGTACCGGCGCGCCGCCGACCTCGGCCACGCCAAGTCGATGAACCTGGTCGGCCGCCATTACGAGGAAGGCCTGTGCGTGCCGCGCGACCCCGAGCAGGCCCGCGAGTGGTACCGCCGCTCGGCGGTGGCCGGCGACTTCCGCGGTCAGTTCAGCCACGCCGCGGCGCTGGCCGAACGGGGCGAGGTGGAGGACGCGCGCTACTGGCTGCTGCGCGCCCTGGAGGGCGGCAACCTGAACTTCCTGCGGGTGGCCCGCGAGCAGTTGGAACGGGCGCCGCAGCCGGAGCTGCGCAGCCTGGCCCTGGCCTACTACCGGCGCGCCGCGGAACTCGGCGAGACGGCCGACGCCGACCTGTTCGCCGCGGCGCTCAAACGCCTGTAAGCGATTTCTTGACGTTTTTTTCACATACCCTTGCCCCGCCCTTCACACATGCCTCGCTAGGCTCGCAAGCCAACTGACCGCCCCACACGGGCGGCCCCTGCAAGACGAGGCAAGCGTGTCGACTGCAACCAACCCCTCCCGCCGCAAGGTGGACTGGGCCGGCCTGGGCTGGCTGCTGCTGTTCTTCTGGTACTTCTCCGGCGTCACCCAGGCGCTGATCCTGTTCAGCGGCACCACCGGCTTCGCCGGCTTCCGCGACGCCTTCTTCCTCAGCAGCCTGTGGCTGGCCCCGCCGTTGCTGCTGCCGCGCTTCACCCGCGGCCTGGCGGCGCTGATCGGCCTGGTGCTGTGGGCGGCCTCGCTGGTGGGCCTGAGCTACTTCGGCATCTACCACCAGGAGTTCTCGCAGAGCGTCATCTTCGTCATGTTCGAGTCGAACACGGCCGAGGCCGGCGAATACTTCAGCCAGTACTTCAGCACCTGGCTGTGCCTGGCCCTGCTGCTCTACACGGCGGTGGCGGTGCTGCTGTGGCGGCGCGTGCGCCCGCTGCGCATGCCGGCGCCGGCCCGGGTGGCCCTGGCCGTGCTGCTGGTGGCGGCGAACCTGGCCTACCCCTTCTACAAGCAGATGGTCAGCCAGGAGCGCAGCTTCGCCCAGGCCCTGGAGAAGGTGCAGCAGCGCATGGAGCCGGCGGTGCCCTGGCAACTGGTGGTGGGCTACGCGCAGTACCGCCAGCAGTTGGACAACATGCAGAAGCTGCTGCAGCGCAACGCCGCCCTGCCGCCGCTGAAGAACCTCAAGGATGGCAGCGGCGAGGCGCCGCGCACCCTGGTGCTGGTGCTGGGCGAATCCACCACCCGCGAGCACATGCACCTGTACGGCTACGACCGGCCGACCACGCCGAACCTCGACGCCCTGGCCGCCGGCGACCGCAACCTGACGGTGTTCAAGGACGTGGTCTCGCCGCGCCCCTACACCATCGAGGTGATGCAGCAGATCCTCACCTTCGGCGACGAGCAGCACCCGGACCGCTTCCTCACCGACCCGTCGCTGATCAACCTGATGAAACAGGCCGGCTACAAGACCTTCTGGATCACCAACCAGCAGACGATGACCAAGCGCAACACCATGCTCACCACCTTCTCGCAGCAGACGGACGAGCAGTTCTACCTGAACAACCAGCGCAACCAGAACGCCCGCCAGTACGACGACGTGGTCTTCGCGCCCTTCGAACAGGTGCTCAAGGACCCGGCGCCGAAGAAACTCATCGTGGTGCACCTGCTGGGCACCCACATGGACTACCGCTATCGCTACCCCGAGGCGTTCGCCCGCTTCAAGGACCGCCAGGGCGTGCCGGCCGGGCTCTCGGACGACCAGGCGGACACCTACAACGCCTACGACAACGCGGTGCTGCACAACGACTTCGTGGTCGCCAGCCTGATCAAGCGCTACGCCGCTAGCGAGCCGAACGGCTTCCTGGTGTACCTCTCCGACCATGGCGAGGAAGTCTTCAGCTCCGGCAAGCACGACCGCCTGGGGCGCAACGAAGGCGACCCGACGCGGCCGATGTACACCATCCCCTTCCTGCTCTGGACCTCGCCGAGCTGGCAACAGGCCCACCCGCGCGACCTGCAGGCGCTGAGCGGAAGGCCCTACAGCAGCTCGCACCTGATCCACACCCTGTCCGACCTGGCCGGCCTGAGCTACGACCGCTACGAGCCGGGCAAGAGCCTGGTCAGCCCCGAGTTCGTCGCGGCGCCGCGCTGGATCGGCGATCCCTACGCGAAGAACGGCCTGCACGAGTTCGACAAGTTGCCGCTGGATAACGCAATGGGCGACCAGCAGTTGGCCAAGGCAGGCAAGGCGCCCGCCACCGTCCAGGTGCGCCAGGCCAACGAGGGTTGAGGCCGCGCGGGCCCTGCCCGCGATTTCGCGCGCAGGGCGCGCTCCTACATGGGCACGGTGTTGGGGCAACCCGTAGGAGCGGATCTCATCCGCGAATCGCGCCGACACCTCCGGCTATCGCGGACAAGGTCCGCTCCTACGCCCGTGCGTCCCTGGAACTGTAGGAGCGGGCCCTGCCCGCGATTTCGTGCGCATGACGTGCGTCCCGGGGATGGTGTGGGCGGGGCAGCGTAGGAGCGGATCTCATCCGCGAATCGCGCCGATACCTCCGGCTATCGCGGACAAGGTCCGCTCCTACGCCCGTGCTTTCCTGGAACTGTAGGAGCGGGCCCTGCCCGCGATTTCGTGCGCATGACGTGCGTCCCGGGGATGATGTGGGCGGGGCAGCGTAGCGGATCTCATCCGCGAATCGCGCCGACACCCCCGGCTATCGCGGACAAGGTCCGCTCCTACGCCCGTGCTTTCCTGGAACTGTAGGAGCGGGCCCTGCCCGCGATTTCGTGCGCATGACGTGCGTCCCGGGGATGGTGTGGGCGGGGCGGCGTAGGAGCGGATCTCATCCGCGAATCGCGCCGACACCTCCGGCTATCGCGGACAGAGTTCGTTCCTACGTCCGAGCTATCCTGCCTACACCTCCGCGCCCGTAGGATGGGTTGAGCGAAGCGATACCCATCATCACCACCGCATCGGTTTCGCAAGCTCAACCCATCCTACGAAAAGCCCCTCGGCGCAGTCGGAAAGGCATTGGCTGGGACAAAAGAAAAAACCCCGCATCGCAGGCCGTGTGAAAACACCCTGACTGCAGGCCAAGCCAACGCCCCGACTGGTTCGGGGCGTTGGTGTTTCTGGGCCATGGAAAAAGGGTGGGCTTTTAGCCCATCAGCTCGATCAACCGGCGAGCACCGAGCACATTGGGGCCCGTTTCAGGTTGTAAGCGTTGACCGCCAAGGCCATTTCCGTGCGCGCCCCCTGCAACTGGCGGAGCAGGAAGCGGCCGTTGCCCAGGATCCACTGTTTCAGGTTGCCGAAGGGATGTTCGACGATGGACCGGCGCCTGACCATCATCTCCGGATGGGCCTGCATCCGCTGCTGCATGCGCTCGAAAGCCGCTTCATGGGCATGCCGGGTGACGTGTCGGCGTTTGGCTTTCGTGCACTGCGGCTGCAAGGGGCAAGCGCTGCAATCGGTGCGGGCCGCATAGATGCGCTGCTTGCCGTTCACCTGCTTGAGCGGCAGCCATTCGCCCGCCGGGCATTGGTACTGGTCGGTTTCCGCGTCGTAGGTAAAGGCGCTGCGGTCGAATAGCGCGGGACCGTCGCCCTGATTGTTGATCCCCCGATTCGCCGGCACATAGGCGGTGATGCCGGCCTCGTCACAGGCCTGGAACTGCTCGCCATTGGAGTAGCCGGCATCCGCCGTGACCGTCAAGTGCGCCTGTTCCAGCACGGCCTGGGCGGCCTTGGCCATGGGTTCCAGTTGCTGGTTGTCGCTGCCGTCCTGGGTCACCGCATGATGCAGGATCAGGCCATGCTCACCATCCACCGCACTCTGCACGTTGAAGGCCACCTTGACTCCTTGGTGAGTGCGCATCAGGCGGGCTTCGCTCTCGCCAACCACGAATTGCTCCAGCCCCTGCGCCTCCATCAGTGCCTGGGCTGTCAGGTTGTCGGCATGCCGGTTATCCAGGTGTTGCAGCGCGGCCTTGACCGCGCTGCGATCGACCACTTCAGTCGCTTCGCTACGGTCGGCCTCGTCCAGCTCCGCCAGATAGCGGGCAATCTGCGCCTCCAGCTTGGCCTGTTGGCGTTTGAGCTTGGCCAGGCTCAGGTGCTTGCGCTGCGACGCCACCGCCTGGAACTTGCTGCCATCGATGGCCACCAGTTGGCCACTGATCAGCCCCACCTGACGGCAGAACTGCACGAAGGCCCGGCAGGTCGCCTGAAAGGCCGCCCCATTGTCCTTGCGGAAGTCGGCAATGGTCTTGAAGTCCGGTGCCAACCGGCCCAGCAACCACATCACCTCGACATTGCGCCGGCACTCGGCTTCCAGCCGGCGCGAGGAACGGATGCGCTGGAAGTAGCCGTACAGGTAAAGCTTGAGCAGGTCCGCGGGATCGTAGGCCGGCCGCCCCGTCTTCTGCGGCTGCGCTTTGCTGAAACCCAGGACCTGCAGGTCCAGCTGCGCCACATAGGCCTCGATCACCCGCACCAGATGGTCCTCGGGAACCAGTTCGTCCAATGACGGAGGAAACAGACTGTCCTGACCGCGCGCCTCTCCCTGGATGTAGCCCATAAACGACAATGCCCGTATCGATCGATACGGGCATTGTCTTCGGCCTCCACTCAGACGGCTAGGTTTTCACACAGTCTGATCGGCGGGGTTTCTTCGGTTCACCTACGGCTCAGATGTAGAAGGCCTTCAGCGGCGGGAAGCCGTTGAACTCCACCGCGCTGTAACTGGTGGTGTAGGCGCCGGTGGACAGCCAGTACAGGCGGTCGCCGGCGGCCAGGTTCAGCGGCAGGCCGTACTTGTAGTGCTCGTACATGATGTCGGCGCTGTCGCAGGTCGGGCCGGCGATCACCACTTCTTCCATCTCGCCCTTCTTCTCGGTCCAGATCGGGAACTTGATGGATTCGTCCATGGTTTCGATCAGGCCGGAGAACTTGCCTACGTCCGCGTACACCCAGCGCTCCACCGCGGTGCGCGACTTGCGCGCCACCAGCACCACTTCGCTGACCAGGATGCCGGCGTTGGCGATCAGCGAGCGGCCCGGCTCGAGGATGATTTCCGGCAGGTCGTCGCCGAAGTCTTCCTTGAGGAAGCGGATGATTTCCTCGGCGTAGGTTTCCAGGTCGTTGGTCTTGGCGATGTAGTTGGCCGGGAAGCCGCCGCCCATGTTGATCATCTTCAGCTCGATGCCGTCTTCTTCCTTCAGGCGCTCGAAGATCACCTTGACCTTGGCGATGGCGGCGTCCCACACGGAGATGTCACGCTGCTGCGAGCCGACGTGGAAGGAGATGCCGTAGGGCACCAGGCCCAACTGGCGGGCGAGAATCAGCAGGTCCATGGCCATGTCGGTCTGGCAGCCGAACTTGCGCGACAGCGGCCAGTCGGCGGTGGTCGAACCCTCGGTGAGGATGCGCACGTAGACCTTCGAGCCCGGCGCGGCCTTGGCGATGTTGCGCAGATCGGCCTCGGAGTCGGTGGCGAACAGGCGCACGCCCTTCTCATAGAAGTAGCGGATGTCCTTGGCTTTCTTGATGGTGTTGCCGTAGCTGATGCGCTCCGGGCCCACGCCGGTCTTCATCACCTTGTCCAGCTCGTAGATCGAGGCGATGTCGAAGTTCGAGCCCTTGTCGCGCAGCAGCTCGGTGATCTCGGTGGCCGGGTTGGCCTTGACCGCGTAGTACACCTTGGCGAACGGGAAGCAGTGGGTCAGCTGGTCGTAGGCGTCGGCGATGGTCTGTTTGTCGATGACGACGAAGGGGGTTTCCTGCTTGTCGGCAAATGCCTTCATACGCTGGAAGGTTTCAGGGGCGAAGTAATCCTCGACCTTGATGGACATGGTTGGGACTCCCAATGGCAAAACACATGGATACGTAGGGGTGAAGCTGAACGTCTAATCCGTTTCCCCACTTTGGTTCGCCTACTTCCCAAGGCATGTCGCCGAGGATCAGACCTTCGATGTTCCAGCGGCTACTGCAACCCTCTCATGGCTAGGCGCTTCGCCGCAGGCAGTAGTGGACCTACGGCAAGGCGGAGCAACAACGCCAGGAGAGGGTTGCGGGAGTCGCAGGGCACCAGAGGCGACCTCTCGTCGTCAGTACTTGAGCCGGATGGATCGTTTCCAGCATGGACGTTCGGGCGCGAACTTTAGGACCTGAAGTCCGTGAGTTCAACCAGAAATTGCCGCTTTGCCGAATCCCTTTGTCGCCTTGCCGGTTGACTGTTCTAGATACTCCACAAAATGCACGGAATACCGCACAGCACGGGCGTTCTAGGGGTTTCGGAACGACCCGATCATCCCCCTTCTTTTTGACAGACCGGGGACAGCGACGAGGGTTCATCCGCAAGCAGTGCCGACCGACCACCGCCCCCTGACTTTGGGGAAAGTTCGCGCACCAGGCTCGGAAACCCGAACCACGGCTGGACCCCATACTCCCCGCCCCTGTCGGACGAAACCTCGGCGCTCGCCAATATGCCCGCCATATCCGGTTATCATCCGCTCTCTTTCCGCGTGCCCCCGACCCAGGGATAGGTCACTGGGGCCGGCCCACTTGCCTTGCCAAGGAGTACCTGCGACATGCTCGACCTCGCCGCGGCGTTCATCACGCTGACCACCCTGCTCACCTACGTGAACTACCGCTTCGTGCGGCTGCCGCCGACCATCGGCGTGATGGCCACGGCGCTGGTGTTCTCGCTCCTCGCCCAGGGCCTGTCGATGGCCGGCTACCCGGTGCTGGAGGTGGAGATGCAGCAGATCATCCGCCGCATCGACTTCTCCGAAGTGCTGATGACCTGGTTCCTGCCCGCGCTGCTGTTCGCCGGCGCCCTGCACGTGAACCTCGGCGACCTGCGCAACTACAAGTGGCCCATCGGCCTGCTGGCCACCTTCGGCGTGCTGATCGCCACCACGGTGATCGGCTACCTGGCCTACTACACCTTCGCCCTGTTCGGCTGGCACGTGGACTTCATCTATTGCCTGCTGTTCGGCGCGCTCATCTCGCCCACCGACCCCATCGCCGTGCTCGGCATCCTGCGCTCGGCCGGCGCGCCCAAGCCGCTGGCCACCACCATCGTCGGCGAGTCGCTGTTCAACGACGGCACCGCGGTGGTGGTGTTCACCATTCTCCTGGGCATCCTCATGGCCGGCGAGACGCCGACCGTCTCGACCACCGCCTGGCTGTTCCTGCGGGAAGCGGTGGGCGGCGTGCTGTTCGGCGCGGCGCTGGGCTACGGGGTGTTCCTGATGATGCGCGGCATCGACCAGTACCAGGTGGAAGTGATGCTGACCCTCGCCCTGGTCATCGGCGGCGCCGCCCTGGCCGCGCGCCTGCACGTGTCGGCGCCGATCGCCATGGTGGTGGCCGGGCTGATCATCGGCAACCAGGCGCGCCAGTACGCCATGTCCGACGAGACGCGGCGCTACATCGACAAGTTCTGGGAGCTGATCGACGAAATCCTCAACGCCCTGCTGTTCGCCCTGATCGGCCTGGAGCTGCTGCTGTTGCCGTTCAACTGGCTGCACGTGGTGGCCGCCCTGGTCCTCGGCGGCGCGGTGCTGGCCTCGCGCCTGCTCACCGTGGCCCCGGCCATCCTGGTGCTGCGCCAGACCGAGGCCGGGCGCCGCCAGGTGCCGGGCGGGACCATCCGCATCCTGGTCTGGGGCGGCCTGCGCGGCGGCGTCTCGGTGGCCCTGGCGCTGTCGCTGCCGCTGGGCGAGCAGCGCGACCTGATCCTCAGCCTGACCTACGTGGTGGTGCTGGTGTCCATCCTGCTCCAGGGCCTGTCCATCGGCCCGCTGGTGCGCACCCTCTACCGCGGCGCGGCGCCCGCGGCCGACGACGGCCACTGAGGCGGGGCCTTGCGTCGCCGCACCTGCCGGCGACGCAAGGCTTTGGGCTATAATCCCGCGCTTTTCCGGGCCGACCGCGCCCGCCGTCACCGAACTCCAGCAGGCACGCACCCATGACCAACCAGGCCGCCGAAGTCGCCAAGCGCCGTACCTTCGCGATCATCTCCCACCCCGACGCCGGTAAGACCACCATCACCGAGAAGCTGCTGCTGATGGGCAAGGCCATCGCCGTCGCCGGCACCGTGAAGTCGCGCAAGTCCGACCGCCACGCGACCTCCGACTGGATGGAGATGGAGAAGCAGCGCGGCATCTCCATCACCACCTCGGTGATGCAGTTCCCCTACCGCGAGCACATGGTCAACCTGCTCGACACCCCCGGCCACGAAGACTTCTCCGAAGACACCTACCGCACCCTGACCGCGGTGGACTCGGCGCTGATGGTGCTCGACGGCGGTAAAGGGGTGGAGCCGCGGACCATCGCCCTGATGGAAGTCTGCCGCCTGCGCGACACGCCCATCGTCAGCTTCATCAACAAGCTGGACCGCGACATCCGCGACCCCATCGAGCTGCTCGACGAGATCGAGGCGGTGCTGAAGATCAAGGCCGCGCCCATCACCTGGCCGATCGGCTGCTACCGGGACTTCAAGGGCGTGTACCACCTGGCCGAGGACAAGATCATCGTCTACGTGCCCGGCCACGGCCACGAGCGCATCGAAACCCAGGTGATCGACAAGCTCGACTCCGACGAGGCCCGCGCGCACCTGGGCGACCTCTACGACAACTTCCTCGAAGAGCTGGAACTGGTGCAGGGCGCCTGCCACGAGTTCGACAAGGAAGCCTTCCTCAAGGGCGAGATGACCCCGGTGTTCTTCGGTACCGCGCTGGGCAACTTCGGCGTCGACCAGGTGCTGGACTGCATCGTCGACTGGGCCCCGCAGCCGCTGGCGCGCGCTGCCCACGAGCGCATCGTCGAGCCCACCGAGGAGAAGTTCACAGGCTTCGTGTTCAAGATCCAGGCGAACATGGACCCGAAACACCGCGACCGCATCGCCTTCATGCGCATCTGCTCGGGCAAGTACGAGAAGGGCATGAAGATGCGCCACGTGCGCCTGGGCAAGGACGTGAAGATCGCCGACGCCCTGACCTTCTTCTCCAGCGAGCGCGAGCAGCTGGAAGAGGCCTACGCCGGCGACATCATCGGCCTGCACAACCACGGCACCATCCAGATCGGCGACACCTTCAGCGAAGGCGAGAACCTGGGCTTCACCGGCATCCCGCACTTCGCCCCGGAACTGTTCCGCCGCGTGCGCCTGAAGGACCCGCTGAAGTCCAAGCAGCTGCGCCAGGGCCTGCAGGAACTGGCCGAGGAAGGCGCCACCCAGGTGTTCTTCCCCGAGCGCAACAACGACATCATCCTCGGCGCCGTGGGCGTGCTGCAGTTCGACGTGGTCGCCAGCCGCCTGAAGGAGGAATACAAGGTCGAGTGCGCCTACGAGCAGATCAACGTCTGGTCGGCCCGCTGGATCGAGTGCAAGGACGAGAAGAAGCTCAAGGAGTTCAAGGACAAGGCCTTCGAGAACCTCTCCGTGGACGGCGGCGGCCACCTCACCTACCTGGCCCCCACCCGGGTGAACCTGAGCCTGATGGAAGAGCGCTGGCCGGACATCACCTTCCGCGCGACGCGCGAGCATCACTGAGTCAGGTGCCTTCGTGAAAACGCCCGCCGTCGTGCGGGCGTTTTCGTTTCCAGCCGTAGGGCGCATAACGCCTACGGCGTTATCCGCCGTTTGACCTTGATCCCAGGCGCGCTTCGGGTTCGGCCGCCGCATCGGTGATGAAGGCCGGCGTGGCGAAGTCCGGATCGCCGACGCTGAGGACGATCGCGTCCTCCCCGGCGCGTTGCGCCGCCACGGCGGCGTAGTGGATATCCCAGGCGGCGGGGCGTGGCATCACCACAACCACGAATGAACGAGTGTTCAACAGTGTTTTCCGGCCAAATCGAGCGCTCGTTCAATTTGCCCCGGAATAGAGCGACCGCGGCCTGCGGGCCCATTTTCGGCGCCCTGCGCGGCAGCCACCGGCACTCCTGGCGAAGGGCCCGCAACGATCCCTTCCCACCCGTCTGCCCTGCCCCGCCAGGGTGCAGGCAGGGCCGCGACATTTTCCGAACATGCTCATAACGGGTTCTTAACGATTGCTCGGCGAGCATGGATGCATTCAATGGCCACAGTCCCGTGACCCGCATGGACAACGCGTTCCTCCCCTTCTCCCGGCCCAGCATCGGCGCCGAGGAAATCCAGGCCGTCAGCCAGGTGCTCGGCTCCGGCTGGATCACCACCGGCCCGCAGAACCAGTTGCTGGAGCAGCGCTTCGCCGACTACGTCGGCTGCAAGCACGCGGTGGCCGTGGCCTCGGCCACCGGCGCCATGCACATCGCCCTGCTCGCGCTGGGCATCGGCCCGGGCGACGAGGTGATCACCCCGTCGCAGACCTGGGTGTCCACCGCCAACATGATCTGCCTGCTGGGCGCCACGCCGGTGTTCGTCGACGTCGACCGCGACACCCTGATGACCGACGCCGCGCGCATCGAGGCGGCCATAACCCCGCGCACGAAGGCGATCATCCCGGTGCACTACGCCGGCGCCGCCTTCGACCTCGACCCGCTCTACGCGCTGGCCGAAAAACACGGCATCGCGGTGATCGAGGACGCCGCCCACGCCGCCGGCACCCGCTACCGCGGCCGCCACGTCGGTTCACGCGGCACGGCGATCTTCTCCTTCCACGCCATCAAGAACATGACCTGCGCCGAGGGCGGGATGTTCGTCAGCGACGACGAGGCCCTGGCCAACCGCGTGCGCACCCTGAAGTTCCACGGCCTGGGGGTGGACGCCTACGACCGCCTGAGCCACGGCCGCAAGCCCCAGGCGCAGGTGATCGAGCCGGGCTTCAAGTACAACCTCACCGACATCAATGCAGCCATCGCGCTGGTACAGCTGGAGCGCCTGGACGCCCTCAACGCCCGCCGCGCCGAACTCGCCGCGCAGTACCTGGAGCGCCTGGCGCACCTGCCGGTGCAGCCGTTGAGCGTGCCCGGCTACCCGCAGCAGCACGCCTGGCACCTGTTCATCCTGCGCATCGACGAGCAGGCCTGCGGCATGCATCGCGACGCCTTCATGCAGGCCCTGCAGCAGCGCGGCATCGGCAGCGGCATCCACTTCATCGGCACCCACCTGCACACCTGGTACCGCCAGCGCTTCCCCGGCGTCAGCCTGCCCGCCACCGAATGGAACTCGGCGCGCCTGTGTTCCATCCCGCTGTTCCCCGACATGACCGACGCCGACCTGGAGCGCGTGGTCGGGGCCTGCGAAACCCTTCTTCGGTGAACCCGTGAAACCCTATGCCATCGACTGCGTCTCCGTGGTCATCCCGGTGTACAACGAGCAGGACAGCCTGCCCGAACTGCTGCGCCGCACCGACGCCGCCTGCCACCAGCTCGGCCGCGCCTACGAAATCGTGCTGGTCGACGACGGCAGCCGCGACGGCTCCGCCGAGCTGCTCCAGGAAGCCGCCGAGGCGCCCGACAGCCACGTGCTGGCGGTCATCCTCAACCGCAACTATGGCCAGCACGCGGCGATCATGGCCGGCTTCGAGCAGTGCCGCGGCGACCTGGTGATCACCCTCGACGCCGACCTGCAGAACCCGCCGGAGGAAATCCCGCGGCTGGTCGAGCAGGCCGCCAGGGGCTACGACGTGGTCGGCACGGTGCGCGGCGACCGCCAGGACTCGGCCCTGCGCCGCTGGCCGTCGAAGCTGATCAACCTGGCCGTGCAGCGCTCCACCGGCGTGGCCATGAGCGACTACGGCTGCATGCTGCGCGCCTACCGCCGCGGCATCGTCAAGGCGATGCTGGCCTGCCGCGAGCGCAGCACCTTCATCCCCATCCTGGCCAACAGCTTCGCCCGCCACACCAGCGAGATCGTGGTCGGCCATGCCGAGCGCGAGCACGGCGAGTCGAAGTACGGCTTCCTGCGCCTGGTCAACCTGATGTTCGACCTGGTCACCTGCATGACCACCAGCCCGCTGCGCCTGCTCAGCCTGGTCGGCGCCGGCATGGCCCTGGCCGGGACGGCCTTCGGCGTCCTGCTGCTGGCGCTGCGCCTGCTGTTCGGCGCGGCCTGGGCCGGCGACGGCCTGTTCGTGCTGTTCGCCATCCTCTTCCTGTTCAGCGGCGTGCAGTTGGTCGGCATGGGCCTGCTCGGCGAGTACCTGGGCCGCATGTACAACGACGTGCGCGCCCGCCCGCGCTTCTTCATCGAGCGCGTGGCGCGCGGCGCGGCCCTGCCCACCGCCAGCACCGCGTCGATCTCCCCTACCCCTGCCGTCGAGTCCCTAGCCCAATGAGCGCCAAGACCCTCGTATTCGCCTACCACGACATCGGCTGCGCCGGCATCGAAGCCCTGCTGGCCGCCGGCTACCAGATCGACGCGGTGTTCACCCACGCCGACGACGCGCGGGAAAACCGCTTCTTCGGCTCGGTGGCGCAGCTGTGCGCGCAGCGCGGCATCCCGGTGCACGCCCCGGAGGACGTCAACCACCCGCTGTGGATCGCGCGCATCCGCGAGCTGCAGCCGCAGTTCATCTTCTCGTTCTACTACCGCCACCTGCTCGGCGAGGAACTGCTGGCCTGCGCCCGCCGCGGCGCCTTCAACCTGCACGGCTCGCTGCTGCCGCGCTACCGCGGCCGCGCCCCGGCCAACTGGGTGCTGGTCAACGGCGAAAGCGAGACCGGCGTGACCCTCCACCGCATGGTCAAGCGCCCCGACGCCGGCGCCATCATCGCCCAGCAGCGCGTGGCCATCGACGCCGAAGACACCGCCCTGAGCCTGCACGGCAAGCTGCGCGAAGCCGCCGGCGAACTGCTCGAGCGGCTGCTGCCGGCGATGCTCGAAGGCGACTTCGTCGAGCGCGAGCAGGACGAAAGCCAGGCCAGCTACTTCGGCCGCCGCACCCCCGCCGACGGCCAGCTCGACTGGCGCCGCCCGGCCAGCGAACTGCACAACCTGGTGCGCGCGGTGACGCAGCCCTACCCCGGCGCCTTCGCCCCGGTGGGCGAGCGCAAGCTGATCGTCTGGCAGTCGAAGGTGGTGCCCGGCAACCAGGGCCGCCCGGCCGGCGCCGTGCTCAGTGTGGAGCCGCTGCGCATCGCCTGCGGCGAAGACAGCCTGGAGATAGTCGCCGGCCAGCAGGGCGACGCCGGGCTGTTCCTCGCCGGCGCGCAACTGGCCCGCGAGATGGGCCTGGTGACCGGCTCGCGGCTGCACGCGGTGGGCAAGCCCCGGCGCAAGACGCGGGTGCTGATCCTCGGCGTCAACGGCTTCATCGGCAACCATCTCTCCGAGCGCCTGCTGCGCGACGGCAATTACGAGGTGTACGGCCTGGACATCGGTTCCGACGCCATCGAACGGCTGAAGAGCAACCAGGACTTCCACTTCGTCGAGGGCGACATCAGCATCCACACCGAGTGGATCGAGTACCACATCAAGAAGTGCGACGTAGTGCTGCCGCTGGTGGCCATCGCCACCCCCATCGAATACACCCGCAACCCGCTGCGCGTGTTCGAGCTGGACTTCGAGGAAAACCTCAAGCTGGTGCGCTACTGCGTGAAGTACGGCAAGCGGGTGATCTTCCCGTCCACCTCCGAGGTGTACGGCATGTGCAGCGACGCCAGCTTCGACGAGGACAGCTCCAACCTGGTGGTGGGCCCGATCAACAAGCAGCGCTGGATCTACTCGGTGTCCAAGCAGCTGCTCGACCGGGTGATCTGGGCCTACGGCCAGAAGGGCCTGCGCTTCACCCTGTTCCGCCCGTTCAACTGGATGGGCCCGCGCCTGGACCGCCTGGACTCGGCGCGCATCGGTAGTTCGCGGGCGATCACCCAGTTGATCCTGCACCTTGTGGAAGGCACGCCGATCCGCCTGGTCGACGGCGGCGCGCAGAAGCGCTGCTTCACCGACGTGGACGACGGCATCGAGGCCCTGGCGCGCATCGTCGACAACGACGGCGGGCGCTGCGACGGGCAGATCGTCAACATCGGCAACCCGGACAACGAGGCGAGCATCCGCGAGCTGGGCGAGGAACTGCTGCGCCAGTTCGAGACCCACCCGCTGCGCGCGCACTTCCCGCCCTTCGCCGGCTTCCGCGAGGTGGAGAGCCGCAGCTTCTACGGCGACGGCTACCAGGACGTGGCGCACCGCAAGCCGAGCATCGACAACGCCCGCCGCCTGCTGGACTGGGAGCCGAAGGTGCACATGCGCGAGACCATCGCCAAGACCCTCGACTTCTTCCTGCGCGAAGCCATCGCCGAGCAGCAGCAGGCCGGCAAGCTGAGGGTCGCCAGCTGATGCAGGCCGGGCTGCGCATCGACGTCGACACCTACCGCGGCACCCGCGACGGCGTGCCGCGGCTGCTGGAGCTGCTCGACGAGGCCGGGGTGAAGGCGACCTTCTTCTTCAGCGTCGGCCCGGACAACATGGGCCGCCACCTGTGGCGCCTGGCGCGGCCGCGCTTCCTGTGGAAGATGCTGCGCTCCAAAGCCGCCAGCCTGTATGGCTGGGACATCCTCCTGGCCGGCACCGCCTGGCCCGGCCGGCCCATCGGCCGCGACCTCGGCCCGCTGATGCGGCGCACCCTGGCCGCCGGCCACGAGGTCGGCCTACACGCCTGGGACCACCACGGCTGGCAGGCCAACGCCGGCCACTGGAGCGCCGAGCAGCTGCACCGGCAGATCGCCCTGGGCGTGGACAGCCTCAGCGACATCCTCGGCCAGCGCGTGGACTGCTCGGCGGTGGCCGGCTGGCGCGCCGACGAGCGCACCGTGCAGGCGAAAGAGGCCTTCGGCTTCCGCTACAACAGCGACTGCCGCGGCGCCTCGCCGTTCCGCCCGCGCCTGGCCGACGGCCGCCCGGGCACCCCGCAGGTGCCGGTGGACTTGCCGACCTTCGACGAGGTGGTGGGCCCGGACCTTTCCGCCGGCGCCTTCAACGACTTCATCATGGCCCGTTTCCGCCCGCGGGCGCTGAACGTCTACACCGTGCACGCCGAGGTGGAAGGCATCGTCATGGCCGACGCCTTCCGCGCGCTGCTGGGCCATGCCCGCGAGGGCGGCATCCGCTTCCGCCCCCTCGGCCAGTTGCTGCCGGCCGACCCGGCGACGCTGCCGCTGGGCGAGCTGCGCCGCGGCAGCCTGGCGGGCCGCGAAGGCTGGCTGGGCGTACAGCGATGAACCGGCGCTATAGCTTGCTGGCCGGGGCCGTGCTGCTCCTGTTCTTCCTCGTGCCGCTGGGCCTGCACGGCCTGTGGATACCCGACGAAGCGCGCTACGCGCAGGTCGCCCAGGACATGCTGCATGGCGGCGACTGGGTAGCGCCGCACTTCCTCGGCCTGCGCTACTTCGAGAAGCCCATCGCCGGCTACTGGCTGGTCGCCCTCGGCCAGGCGGCGTTCGGCGAGAACCTGTTCGGCGTGCGCTTCGCCTCTGTGCTGGTCAGCGCCTGCAGCACCCTGCTGGTGTGGCTGCTGGGCCGGCGGCTGTGGCCGCAGCCGGGCCGGGCGTGGATGGCCGCGCTGCTCTACGGCAGCTTCACATTGATCGCCGGGCAGGCCGGCTACGCCAACCTCGACCCGCAATTCACCCTGTGGGTGAATCTGAGCCTGTTCGCCCTGTGGTTCGCCTTCGAGGCCACCTCGCCCCGCGCCCGCCTCGGCGCCTGGGTGGCGCTGGGCGCGGCCTGCGCCATGGGCTTCATGACCAAGGGCTTCCTCGCCGGCCTGCTGCCGGTGCTGGTGGCGCTGCCCTACGCGCTGTGGCGCCGGCGCCTGCGCGAACTCTTCCTGCTCGGCCCGCTGGCGCTGCTGGTGGCGCTGCTGGCCAGCCTGCCCTGGGTGCTGGCGGTGCACCTGCGCGAGCCGGACTTCTGGCATTTCTTCTTCTGGCACGAGCACATCCAGCGCTTCGCCGGCAGCGACGCCCAGCACGCGCGGCCGTTCTGGTTCTTCGTGCCGCTGCTGTTCGCTTGCGCAGCGCCCTGGACGCTGCTGGTCCCCGCCGCCTTCCAGCGCGGCTGGCAGGCGCGCCGCGCGCCCCACGCGGTGTTCCTGCTGCTGTGGTTCGCCATGCCCTTCCTGTTCTTCAGCCTGGCCAGGGGCAAGCTGCCGACCTACATCATGCCCTGCTTCGCGCCCCTGGCCCTGCTGATGGCCGATGCCCTGGCCGGCGCCCTGGAGAGCGGGCGCCTGCGGGCGCTGCGCCTGAACGGCGCGCTGAACCTGCTGCTGGGCCTGCTCGGCCTGGCCGCGCTGGCATTCCTGCAGGCGAAGAAGGCGTTGTACCACCAGCAACTGCCGAGCCTGCTGCTGATCGGCCTGGTCTGCGCCCTCTGGGCCCTGTGCGGCGCCCTGCAGTGGCTGCGCCCGCAGCAACTGTGGGCCGCGCCGGCGCTGGCCGCCTGGTTGCTGGTGGCCGCGGCGCCGGCGGCGCTGCCCGAACGCATGGTCAACAGCAAGATGCCCGACCAGTTCATCGCCCAGCACCTGGAGGAACTGGCCGGCGCCCGCACCCTGCTGAGCAACGACCTGGGCAGCGCCTCGGCGCTGGCCTGGCGCACCGGGCGCAGCGAGGTGTTCCTGCTCAACACCGAGGGCGAGCTCAAGTACGGCCTCGGCTACCCCGACGCCCAGGGCCGCTCGCTGAGCCTGGAGGGCTTCCCCGCCTGGCTCGCCGATGCGCGCCGCAAGGGGCCGGTGGGCGTGATCCTGCGCATCAACAGCCCCGGCGACGAAGCCGAGCTGGCGCTGATGCCGCGGGATGTCACCAGCTACCGGGAAAACCACCTGGTCTTCCTACTGATCCCGCAGGCCGCGCCATGACCGCCCTGCTGCTCGCCGCCGTGTGCCAGCTCACCTGCCTCGGCCAGGTGGCGCAGAAGCTCGCCGTGGACGGCTGGGGCGAACGCAGCCTCGGCCTTGCGGGCAAGCTGCTGTCGCCCTGGCTGCTGCTGGCCATGGCCTGCCTGGGCGCTGCCCTGCTGCTCTGGCTGCTGCTGTTGCAGCGCCTGCCGGTGGGCCTGGCCTACCCGATGCTGAGCCTGAACTTTGTGCTGGTCACCCTGGCCGCGCGCCTGCTCTTCGGCGAAAGCGTCGATGCGCGCCACTGGCTGGGCATCCTGCTGATCGGCGCCGGCGTGGCGCTGCTGGGGGCGCAGGCATGAGCCGCATCACCGGTTTCGCCCTGGCCCTGGGCAGCGTGGCCCTGGTCAGTAGCGCCCAGCTGGGGATGCGCTGGGCCATGGTGCGCCTGCCCGAGCCGGCGCACTGGCTGCAAGCGCTGAGCACCTACCACCTGCCGCTGCTGGGCGTGCTCGCCGCCGCCGTGCTGGCCTACGCGCTGTCGCTGCTGTGCTGGCTGGGCGCCCTGCGCCAGCTGCCGCTGGGCCGCGCCTATTCGCTGCTGAGCATCAGCTACGCCCTGGTCTACCTGGGCGCCGCCGCGCTGCCCGGCTTCGGCGAACCGCTCAGCGCCCGCGGCGCCCTCGGCGTGGCCCTGGTGATCGCCGGCGTGCTGACCATCAACGCGCCGCGCGGCAAAAGAACCGTAACGAAGCACCGGCATGCTGGATCCAGCCAGGGCGGCAGCACGGCGGTGCGCTCGAATCACCCGTAACCACCAGGGACACAACCATGAAAATCAGCGTATTCGGGATCGGCTACGTCGGCCTGGTGCAGGCCGCGGTCATGGCCGAAGTGGGCCACGACGTGGTCTGCATGGACATCGACCAGGCCAAGGTCGCCAAGCTGCAGCGCGGCCAGGTGAGCATCTACGAACCCGGCCTGGCCGAGCTGGTGAAGGAGAACCTGGAAGCCGGCCGCCTGCGCTTCACCAGCGAGGTGGAAGTGGCCGCGGCCCACGGCCTGGTGCAGTTCATCGCCGTGGGCACGCCGCCGCGCGCCGACGGCTCGGCCGACCTGGGCGCGGTGTTCGCGGTGGCCGAGGGCATCGCCCTGCACCGCAAGGCGCCGGTGGTGATCGTCGAGAAGTCCACGGTGCCGGTGGGCACCGGCGACCTGGTCAAGGCGCACATCCACAAGGTGCTGAGCCAGCATGGCCGCAGCCTGGACTTCGATATCGTGTCCAACCCGGAATTCCTCAAGGAAGGCTCGGCCCTGGCCGACTGCCGCCGCCCCGACCGCATCGTCATCGGCTGCGAGCGGCCCGAGGTGCTGGACGTGATGCGCGAGATCTACGAGCCGTTCAACCGCAACCACGACCGCATCCTGTGCATGAACCTGCGCAGCGCGGAGCTGACCAAGTACGCCGCCAACTGCATGCTCGCCACCAAGATCAGCTTCATCAACCAGATCGCCGAGCTGGCCGAGCACCTGGGCGCCGACATCGAGGCGGTGCGCCAGGGCATGGGCGCCGACCCGCGCATCGGCTACCACTTCATCTACCCCGGCTGCGGCTACGGCGGCTCCTGCTTCCCCAAGGACGTCCAGGCCCTGATCCACAGCGCGGACGACGCCAGTTGCTCCAGCGACCTGCTGCGCGCGGTGGAGGCCATCAACCAGCGCCAGAAGCACAAGCTGTTCGAGCGCATCGCCGCCTACTTCGGCGGCAACCTCAAGGGCCGCACCTTCGCCCTCTGGGGCCTGTCGTTCAAGCCCAACACCGACGACATGCGCGACGCCCCCAGCCGCGCCCTGATGGAGGCGCTGTGGGCGGCCGGGGCCAAGGTCCGCGCCTTCGACCCCGAAGCCATGCCCGAGGCCCAGCGCCTGTATGGCCATGACGAACGCCTGACGCTGATGGGCACCCCCGAGGCAGCGCTGGGCGGCGCCGATGCCCTGGTGATCTGCACCGAGTGGCAGCAGTTCAAGGCCCCGGACTTCGAGCTGCTGGCCAGCCGCCTGAAGGCGCCGGTGATCTTCGATGGGCGCAACCTCTACGATCCGGAGCGGATGGCGCGCTATGGCTTCGAATACTTCGCCATGGGCCGGGGGGATTCGCACCGGCTGCCGGTGCCGGCGCAGGAGCAGCCGTTGCGGCGGAGTGCCTGAGGGGCGAGCGAGCTTGCTCGCGAACCGTGTTTCCCGGCGGCGCTGGTGCGTTGGATTGACTCCGCTCCCTCTCCCCAGCCCTCGGCTGCGCGCCCCGCCCTGAAGGGAGAGGGGGCTTGTCCGTGCCGAGAGAAGGCCTGGCGTCAGTCGGAAACTTCGTGCTAGCCGGCTGACTCCAGAACATCCAAGCACTCCGAACGGTCCCCTCTCCCTTCAGGGAGAGGGTTAGGGAGAGGGCGCTCTTGGAACTGGCACCGGTGCATTGCCCAACGGAATCACTCAGCAGCCCGCACAGGCACCCCCACCATCCCCTGCACCTCATCCCGCTTGAGCAGCGCATAAATCACCCCCGTCACCACACTCCCCACGACGATCGCCAGCAGATACGCCAGCGCATGATTCATCGCATTGGGAATCAGCAGCACGAACAACCCGCCATGGGGCGCCAGCAGCTTGCAGCCGAAGTACATCGACAGCGCCCCGGTCAGCGCGCCGCCCACCACGCTGGCCGGCAGCACCCGCAGCGGGTCCTTGGCGGCGAAGGGGATGGCGCCCTCGGAGATGAAGCACAGGCCCAGCACCAGCGCCGCCTTGCCGGCCTCGCGCTCGCTCTGGGCGAACTTGCGTCGGGCCAGCAGGGTGGCGAGGCCCATGCCGATCGGCGGCACCATGCCGGCGGCCATGGTCGCCGCCATCGGCGCGTAGCTCTGCGAGGCCAGCAGGCCCACGGAGAAGGCGTAGGCGGCCTTGTTGATCGGCCCGCCGAGGTCGACGCACATCATGCCGCCGAGCAGCAGGCCGAGGAGAATGGCGTTGGCCGTGCCCATGCCGGCCAGGAAATCGGTGAGCGCGCTCATCAGCCCGGCCACCGGCTGGCCCACCACATAGATCATCACCAGCCCGGTGAACAGGCTGCACAGCAACGGGATCAGCAGGATCGGCTTGAGCGCCTCCAGGCTCTGCGGCAACTTCAGCCACTGGCTCACCGCGCGCGCCGAGTAGCCGGCCAGCAGGCCCGCCACTATGCCGCCGAGGAAGCCGGCGCCCAGGCTGCTGGCCAGCAGGCCGCCGATCATCCCCGGCGCCAGGCCCGGGCGGTCGGCGATGGACCAGGCGATGTA
The DNA here is from genome assembly GCF_001586155.1 of Pseudomonas citronellolis. NCBI lineage: Bacteria > Pseudomonadati > Pseudomonadota > Gammaproteobacteria > Pseudomonadales > Pseudomonadaceae > Pseudomonas > Pseudomonas citronellolis. The sequence continues at coordinate 1,165,863 of NZ_CP014158.1, read as the reverse complement.
GCCGGCGAGCATCGGCACCATCAGCTTGAAGGCGCTTTCGCCGCCGATCTGCATCAGCGCCGCAGCCAGGGTGCCCGGCTCCTTGAAGGCCTGGATGCCGAACACGAAGGACAGCGCGATCAGCAAGCCGCCGGCCACTACCATCGGCAGCATGAACGACACCCCGGTCAGCAGATGCTTGTACAGCCCACGCGCCTCGCCCTTGCCCGGCTTCTGCGCAGCGGCGGCGACGGTGCTTTCCGTGGCGCCTTCCTCCAGTGCCTTGCGCAAGGTCGCCTCGGGCTGCTTCAAGGACACGCCGGTGCCGCAGCGGAAGATGCGCTTGCCGGCGAAGCGTTCGGCGTTCACCTCGATGTCGGCCGCCAGCAGCACCACGTCGGCGGCGGCTATGTCCTCGGCCGACAGCGGGTTGCGCGCGCCCACCGAGCCCTGGGTTTCCACCCGCAGTTGCCAGCCCAGGCGCTCGGCGGCCTGCTGCAGCGCTTCGGCGGCCATGAAGGTGTGCGCTACACCGGTCGGGCACGCGGTCACCGCCACTACCCGCACCGCCTTGGTCTCAACTTTCAGCTCGGCGGTGCCTTGCCAGGGCTGCGCCTCGGCGGCGGCGCGTTGCAGAAAGGCCGCCGGCTCGGCCAGGGCCTCGGCCGGGCGCGCCTGGAACAGCGGCTTGCCGGCGAAGCGGGACAAGTCCAGCGGCTGGCTGCTGACCACCAGCACCAGGTCGGCCGCGCCGATCTGTTCGGCGCTCAGGCGCTGCTCGGGGCGCTGCGGCTCGTTGCTCTCGACGCACACCGACCAGCCCAGGCGTTCGGCGGCGGCGCGCAGCAGGCGCGCGCTGAGCAGGCTGGTGACCTGGCCGTTGGGGCAGGCAGTGATCAGGGCAAGGTTCATCGTCGTACCTCTTGTCATGGCTCCGCCCGGCGCGGCGGGCGGGCGGATCGATCCAGCGCGCGCACCGCCACCTGCGCCTGCAGGCGGGCCAGGCGCTCGCGGTCGGCGATGCCGAAGTCGAACTGGGTCACGGCCAGGGCGGCCACCGCGGTGGCCTCGCGCAGCACCTGCGCGGCGGGCCGGCCGGCGAGCAGGCCGTCGACCATGGCCGCCAGCAGCGAGTCGCCGGCGCCCACGGTGCTGGCCACCTCGACCTTCGGCGGCGTCGCCTGCCACAGCCCGTCCGGGCCGTACCAGCGCACGCCCTCGGCGCCCTCGGAAAGCACCAGGTGCTCGACACCGCCGGCGCGCAGGGCGCGGGCCTGGGCATCGATGCCGCCCTCGCCCACCGGGCCACAGGCCTCGGCCAGCTCCTCGGCGTTCGGCTTGACCAGCCAGGGCCTGGCCGCCAGCCCCTGGCGCAGGGCCTCGCCGCTGCTATCCAGGGCCACGCGCAGGCCCAGGCGCTTCAGGCGCAGCAGCAGCTCATGCAGCCACTGCGGCTGCACGCCGCGCGGCAGGCTGCCGGCCACCACCACCAGGTCCTGATCGGCGGCCAGTTCGTCCAGGCCCTCCAACAGACGCCGCTGGGCCTCGGCATGCACTTCCAGGCCGGGGCCGTTGAGGTCGGTGATGCGCCCGCTGCGCTCGGCCAGCTTGATGTTGCTGCGCGTCTCGCCCGGTACCCGGACGAAGGCGTCGCGGAAGCCGCGGCGGCGGAACAGCGCGTCGAAGGCCTCGGCATTGTCGGCGCCGAGGAAGCCGCCCACGCTCAGCTCATGGCCAAGGTCGGCGAGCACCTGGGCGACGTTCAGGCCCTTGCCGGCGGCCTGGGCCAGCACCGCCTCGCTGCGGTTCACCGCGCCCAGTTCCAGGCTCGGCAGGCGCACAGTGAGGTCCAGCGCCGGGTTCAGGGTGAGGGTGAGGATGCGGGCCATCAGCGCGCCTCCCCCAGGGCCCGCGCCACCAGGGCGCGGACCTCCGCCGCCGAGGCCAGGCCGAGGGCAGCGCCGGCCAGTTCGCGGGCCTGGCCCAGGTCCAGTTCGCGCACGCCCTGCTTCACCAGCGGGATGCTGCGCGCGGATACGCTCAGCTCGTCCACCGCCAGCCCCAGCAGGACCGGCAGCGCCTGGGCGTCGGCGGCCAGCTCGCCGCACACGCCCACCCACTTGCCGTGGGCATGGGCGGCGCGCACGGTCATGTCGATCAGTTGCAGCACCGCCGGGTGCAGGCCGTCGGCCTGGGCGGACAGCGTCGGGTGGCCGCGGTCGATGGCCAGGGCGTACTGCGTCAGGTCGTTGGTGCCAACGCTGAAGAAGTCCACCTCGCGCGCCAGCACCGGCGCCAGCAGCGCCGCCGAGGGCACCTCGACCATGATGCCCAGCTGCAGGTCGGCGCAGTCGTATTCCTCGCGCAGGGCCAGCGCCAGGTCGCGCGCCCGGCGCCATTCCTCGACCTGGCCGACCATCGGGAACATGATCCGCAGCGCCCGCCCGGCGGCGGCCTGCAGCAGGGCGCGCAGTTGCGTCTCGAAAATCTGCGGGCGCTGCAGCGTCAGGCGGATGCCGCGCACGCCCAGGTAGGGGTTGGCCTCGGCCGGGATCGGCCAGTACGGCAGCGGCTTGTCGCCGCCCACGTCCAGGGTGCGCACCACCAGCGGGCGGCCGTCGAGGGCGTCGAGCACGCGGCGGTACTCGGCTTCCTGGGCCGCCAGGTCCGGCGCGCGCGGGCTGTCGAGGAAGACGAACTCGCTGCGCAGCAGGCCCACGCCTTCGGCGCCCAGCTCCACGGCCTGAGCTGCGCCGGCGCTGTCGCCGAGGTTGGCACAGACTTCCACCGCATGGCCGTCGCGGGTGCGCGCCGGTTCATGCCGGCGCGCCTCGGCCAGGGCCTGGCGGCGCTGGTGTTCCTCACGCTGGCGCAGGGCCTGTTCCAGCACCTCGTCCGCAGGCGCCACCACGAAGCGGCCGCGCTCGCCGTCGAGCAGCAGCGGCGTGCCCGGCGGCAGCGTCAGCAGCCCTTCGCCGGCGCCGACCAGGGCGGGAATGCCCAGGGCGCGGGCGATGATGGCGCTATGCGAGGTGGCGCCGCCGCGCACGGTGAGGATGCCGGCCACGCGCTCGGGGTCCAGGCGAGCCACGTCGGAGGGGCCGACCTCGTCCATCACCAGGATGTACGGCTGCGCCGGCTCGGCAGGCAGGCTCACCCCGCACAGGCGCGCCAGCACCCGGCGGCCGAGGTCGCGCAGGTCCGCCGCGCGCTCGGCGAGCAGGGCGTCGCCGAGGGCCTCCTGCTGGCTGGCGGCCCGTTCGATCACCGCGTGCCAGGCCGCTTCGGCGCTGGCGCCGTCGGCCAGTTGCACGGCCACTTCGGCGCCCAGTTCGGGGTCGTCGAGCAGGGCCTGGTGGGTGACGAAGATGTCGCGCACCGCCTTGCTCCGGCTGTGCTCCACCAGGGCCTCGATCTCCGTGGCGATGGCGGCCTTGGCCTCGGCCAGGCGCTGCGCCTCGATCTCGGGGGATTCGCCGCGGGCCGGGAATTGGAAGGTCGGCTCCACCTGCAGGTGCGCCGGACCGCTGGCGATGCCCGGGGCCGCAGCGATGGCGCCCAGCCACTCGCCCCGGACCAGTTCGGGCAAGGGCGCTTCCGGCTCGGCCCGCGCCTCGGCCTCCACGGGCGCGTCCGCCAGCGGCAGGACTTCCTCGCCCAGGCCCTGCTCCACTGCCTCGCGCAGGGCCGGCAGCGCCACCTCGGCGATTGCCGGCTCGGCGAAGAACTCCAGCACCTGGCCACGCCGCGCGCCCAGGCTGAGCAGCTTGCTCAGGCTGCGGATGGATACCGGCGCCGCCTCGCTGTCGGCGATGCGCACGCGGATTTCGCCGTCGAAGTCGCGGGCCATCTGCATCAGCACCTGCGACGGCCGCGCATGCAGGCCATGGGGGTTGGCCAGGGGCACGCGCAGGCTCGGCCAGTCCACCGGCAGCTCGCCGCCCAGGGCCTCCAGCACGGCGCGCACCGAAGTCGCACGGGCCAGTTCGGCGCCACGGCCGTCCACCAGCAGGTCGCACAGGCGCTCCAGCACAACGCGCGCCGCATCGCCGCGCTCGGCCAGGCAGAACAGCCCGCGCAGGGGCTGGCCGGCGTGCTGCAGCTCGCGTTGCGGGGTGACGAAGGCCAGGCCGGGCCGGCTGACCTTCTCGCCGCCGCCCAGCCACCACAGGCCCTCACCCAGCGGCAGCGCCTCGCCCTGCTGCAGCGCGGCGAGGAAGCCGCTCTCCACGCAGCCGGCGGCCTTGAGCCGGCGCGCGGCGAGCAGCAGCAGTTCGTCGAAGTCTTCGGCGCCCTGCCCCAACGCCACCAGTTGCGCGTCCAGGGCCAGGGCCTGCGGGGCGCCGCTCAGGGCCTTCAGCAGTTGCTCGGCATCCCGCGCCTCGCGCAGCGCCGCGCCGGTGTCGCCCTCGCCCAGGGCGCGGGTCAGCAGTTGCAGCAGGTTCAGGTGCTCGTCCGAACGCGCGGCGATGCCGATGGCCAGGTAGACGAGCTGCCCGTCGCCCCAGTCCACCCCTTCGGGGAAGTGCAGCAGGCGCACGCCGGTACGGCGCACGAGGTCACGGGTCTGCGGGGTGCCGTGGGGGATGGCGATGCCCTGGCCGAGGTAGGTGGAGCCCTGGGCCTCGCGGGCCTTGAGCCCGGCGAGGTAGCCCGGCTCGACCAGGCCGTCGGCCTCCAGGGCCTGGCAGAGCAGTTCGAGGGCGGCCGGCTTGTCCGCGGCCCGCTGTTGCATGCGGACCTGCTGCGCGGTCAGTTCGAGCACATCGTTCTCCTCAGCGGCTGGCCCGGGAGGAAGGCCGGGCTGCCGAAACGGGGCGGTTATCCGCTTGTTGGGGTGAACAGCGAGGCTGTCCCTGGTGACCAGCATAGTGGCCGCAGGCAGGGGGACAGCCTTTGCTGAATCGTTTCACCTATTGAGACTGGCACGTTACCCGATAATGCGTGATCCTTGGAAGCCTCCAGTTGTCAGTCAGCAGTGCCGGGGTATGTGTTGAAACTCAGTGATATCGCCCGTCTGGCCGGGGTCTCGGTGACCACGGCCAGCTACGTCATCAACGGCAAGGCCGTGCAGCGGCGCATCAGCGCGGCCACCGTGGAGCGCGTGCGCGCGGTGATCGAAGCCCACGGCTACCACCCCGACCAGCAGGCCGCCAGCCTGCGCCGCGGGCAGACGCGCACCCTCGGCTTCATCCTCCCGGACCTGGAGAACCCCAGCTACGCGCGCATCGCCAAGCTGCTGGAACAGGGCGCCCGCGCCCGCGGCTACCAGTTGCTGATCGCCTGTTCCGACGACGAGCCGGAAAGCGAGCGCCAGGCCCTGAACCTGTTCCGCGCGCGGCGCTGCGACGCCCTGGTGGTGGCCAGCTGCCTGCCGGCCGACGACGACAGCCACCAGCTATTGCTGGACAAGGGCGTGCCGGTGATCGCCATCGACCGCCAGTTGGACCCACAGCGCTTCTGCTCGGTGGTCAGCGACGACCGCGATGCCGCCCAGCGCCTCACCGCCACCCTGCTGCAACCCGCGCCGCGGCACATCGCCCTGCTCGGCGCGCGCCCGGAGCTGATCATCAGCCAGGAACGCAGCGCCGGTTTCGAACAGGCCCTGCAGGGCTTTGGCGGCGAGCGCTTCATCGAACAGGGCGCCAGCTTCAGCCGCGAGTGCGGCCGCCAGTTGATGGAAGGCCTGCTGCAGCGCCTGGGCTACCTGCCGGACGCGCTGATCACCACCTCCTACGTGCTGCTCGAAGGCGTGTTCGACGTGTTCCAGGCGCTGTCCGGCGGCTGGCCGCGCGACCTGCGCCTGGGTACCTTCGGCGACACCCAGCTGCTCGACTTCGTGCCACTGAAGGTCAACGCCATTTCCCAGCAGCACGCGCTGATCGCCGCCCGCGCGCTGGACCTGGCCCTGGAGGCCGTGGAACACGAGCACTACCAGCCCGGCGTGCACCCCATCCCGCGCACCCTCAAGCTGCGCGCCGGGTGACCGCCATGCGCCTGGTCGACACCCACAACCACATCGACTTCCCGGACTTCGACGCCGACCGCGCCGCCCTGCTGCAACGCTGCGCCGGGCTCGGCGTGGAGCGCCAGGTGCTGCTGGGGGTGTTCCGCGAGAACTGGGAAAGGGTGCTGCAACTGGCAGAGGAAAACGATTCGCTCTATGCCGCCCTGGGCCTGCACCCGATCTACCTGGCGCAGCACCGCCCCGAACACCTGCGCGACCTGCGCGAGCACCTGCAACGCCTGGCCGGCCACCCGAAGCTGTGCGCGGTGGGCGAGATCGGCCTGGACTACTACCTCGAGGACCTGGACCGCGAGGCGCAGCAGGCGCTGTTCGAAGAACAGCTGCGCATCGCCATCGACTGCGAACTGCCGGTGCTGCTCCACGTGCGCCGCGCCCACGCCGCGATGATCGCCACCCTCAAGCGCTTCCGCCCGCCGCGCCGCGGCATCGTCCACGCCTTCGCCGGCAGCCGCGAGGAAGCCCGCGAGTACATCAAGCTGGGCTTCCGCCTGGGCCTGGGCGGCGCGCCCACCTGGCCCCAGGCCAACCGCCTGCGCAAGACGGTGGCGGAACTGCCGCTGGAGTCGATCGTGCTGGAAACCGACGCCCCGGACATGGCCCCGGCGATGTTCCCCGGCCAGCGCAACAGCCCGGAGCACCTGCCGGCGATCTGCGAGGCGCTGGCGGAGCTGCGAGGGGTGAGTGCGGAGGAGTTGGCGGAGGCTAGTACGCGGAATGCGAGGGAGGTGTTTGGGTGGGGGGTTGGGTAGCTGGAGCGGTGGCAGGTTCGGCTTTGGAGTGGTGTTGATGTCCGCAACCCTCTCCCCAGCCCTCTCCCTGAAGGGAGAGGGAGCTTGTCCGTGCCAGCTGCAAGCATGGCATCAGCCGGAGACTCCAGTGTTCCCAGCTGACTCCGTACTACCCGTTTCTGCCCAACGGTCCCCTCTCCCTTCAGGGAGAGAGTTAGGGAGAGGGCGCTCTTGGGAGCCGCACCGAACCTCACCGACAGAACGCCATTCGCGAGCAAGCTCGCTCCTACGACAAACACTCTCTTCCACCGACAACCCGCCACCCGCGAGACGGGGAAGCATCCTTGCGCTCGCGCGGATGCCGGGCTGCTGGTGAACCCCCTTAGACCCTGAAGGCGCCGATCAGCCGCTTCAGCTCCACCACCTGTTCGGACAGCTCGCGGCTGGCGCGTTCGGTCTCGTTCGCGCCCAGGGCGGTGCGCTCGCCGGCCTGGTTGATCTGCACGATGTTCTGGTCGATGTCGTGGGCCACCGTGGTCTGCTGCTCGGCGGCGGCGGCGATCTGCTGGTTCTGGTCGACGATCATGCCCACCGCGCCGAGGATGTTGTCCAGCGCCTGCTGCACCTGCGCCGACTGGCTGACGGTGCCGTCGGCGGTCTGGTGGCTGCTGCCCATGGCCTTCACCGCGGCGCCCACGCCACTCTGCAGGCGCGAGATCATCTGCTCGATCTCCTCGGTGGACTGCTGGGTGCGCTTGGCCAGGGTGCGCACCTCGTCGGCCACCACCGCGAAGCCCCTGCCCTGCTCGCCGGCCCGCGCCGCTTCGATGGCGGCGTTGAGCGCCAGCAGGTTGGTCTGCTCGGCGATGCCCTTGATCACGTCCAGCACGCGGCTGATGGAGGCGCTGTCGGCAGCCAGTTGGTTGATCACTTCCACCGACTGGTCGATCTCCGCGGCCAGGCGCTGGATGCTGCCCACCTGGGATTCCACCAGGTCGCGGCCGCTGACCGTCTCCTGGTTCACGCTCTGCGCGCTGCCCACCGCGGCGGCGGCGCTGCGCGCCACTTCCTGGGCCGTGGCGGCCATCTGGTTCATCGCCGTGGCCACCTGCTCGATCTGGTCGCGCTGGCCGGCCACCGCCTGGTTGCTCTGCGCCGACACCACTTCCACGCGACCGGTCTGCCGCTCCACCTCGGCCACGGTGCGGCCCACCTGCTCGATCAGGTCGTGCACGCGGCGCACCGTCTCGTTGAAGGCCTGGCCCAGCTCGCCCAGTTCGTCGCGGCTCTGCGCCTGGTAGTTGACCGTCATGTCGCCGGCGGCGACGCGTTCCATGGTCGCGCCCAGGCTCTTGAGCGTGGAGCGGGTGGACACGTAGAAACCGCCGTAGAGGTAGACGATGGCGAGGAACACCACCAGCAGCGCCACCACCAGCAGGACCATCTGCGCCTGCTTGCCGGTCAGGCGCTGCTCCAGCTGGCCGCCGAGGTAGCCGAGCACCTTGTCGTCGAGCTGGTAGGTCTTGTCCATGCCCTGGCTGACCTGGTCGTAGAACTGCGCCCAGGGCAGGTCGAGGGAGTCGGCCATCACCACCTTGTCCTCGATCAGCTTGCCCAGGCTCTTGAGCGTCTCGCGGCTGGCCTCGGCCTCGCCGGCCAGCGCCTGCTGCGCCGCGCTGCTGGCACCCAGCGCCTCCTGCAGCTTCAGGGCGTATTCGGCGTGGAGCTTCTCCAGGTCCTGCAGCAGGTCGTCGAGCTTGCCGCTGGTGGAGGAATTGAGGAACCCCTGGCCCAGCGCCGCGGTGCCCAGCACGCGGCCGCGGCTGATGGTCTCGGTGACCGCCGGGGTGACGCTGCTGATCAGGTCGGCCATCTGCCGCACTTCGGCGCTGTCGTCCTGGCTCAGCCCGGACTGCGTGGCCAGCAGCTTGTTGAAGATCTGCACGTTGCTCAGCAGGCGCATGGCCATGCCGGCCTTGCTCTGCATCGAACCTTCGGTCTCCACGGCCTTGAGGGCGGCGAGCAGCTCGTCGCGCTTGGCGGTGAAGGCGGCCACCTGCTCGCTGTCCCGCGCCACCGGCTGCAGCGCCGAAAGCGCCGTGTTCAGGCGCTGCTGCAACTGGCCGATGCGGCTGTCCAGGTCGCCGGTGGTGCGCGTCTGGCCGATGCCGATGTTGATCTGCAGGAGGTCGTTGTAGGCCTCGACGTCGCGGCGGATCTGCATGCCCGAGGCGATCAGCTGCAGGCTCTGCAGCTCGGCGCGGGTGCTGACGAACTGGCGGTAGGAATCGCGCACCAGGTAGAAGTTGGTCACCAGCATCGGCAGGAAGAAGAGCACGCTGATGAGGCTGAACTTCATGCCGAAGCTCAGGCGGTTCATCAGTGCGATAGCTGGATAGAGCACGGTCTTCACGTAAGACGTCTCCTGTTCCCGTTGTTGTTCTTGTGTGGGATGGCCGAAGCGGGCGGTGAGCCCGCGCTTGGCGCAGGCTCCTGTGTACCCGATATCGGCGGGACGTTCTGTAACTTAAGGTTAAAACGCCATCAGTGGCGACGTGCGGTACTCAGAGGAAAATCGCGCACAGGGCGAAGGCCGCGTACCAGAGCACCGCCGTGCGCACCAGCAGCTGCCAGAGCGCATCCAGGCTGGCTACCCCGGCCGGGCCGGGAGTGGCGTCGCACAGGTCCTCGCCGACGCAGGCGGCCTGGGCCAGCAGGCGCGCCGCCGGGTAGTCCCAGGCCAGCAGGTGGTGCAGCAGCACCCGGGCCACGGCGACGAAGTTGCCGACGAAGGCGAAGCTCAGCGCCAGGGCCCGCGCCGGCAGCCAGTCGAAGGCGTGGCGCAGCAGCGCGGCCCGCTCGCCCAGGCCCGAGCCCCGGCCCAGGTGCACCTCGGTCAGCGACAGCAGGCGATAGGCCAGGGCCGCCGCCGGGCCCAGCAGGGCGTACCAGAAGATCACCGCGAAGAAGCCCTGGAAGGCCTGCCACACCAGCATGCCCTGGACCTGGGCGAACAGCTCGGCATCGGAATCGGCCTGCACGCCCAGATCGCGCTCGGCGACGTGGTAGGCGCCCTGCAGGTCCTCGCGGCGCCAGGCGTCGCGGAACGGCCCCATGGCCTGGTGCACGTCGCCGCGGCCCAGGCTCCAGATCAGCACCAGCAGGTGCACCGGCAGCGCCAGCAGGCCGTAGGCCAGCGGCTGCAGCAAGGTCAGGACCAGCGCCAGCACCAGCAAGGGCCCGAGCAGGGCCACCAGCAGCGCCAGCCAGGGCCGCGCCGCCACGCCCGGCAGCCCCTGCACCAGGCCCAGCCAGGCGAGCCAGGCGCCATCCCTCTGCAGGCGCGCGCGCCAGCCGGAGAATTTCTCTACCAGCAGGGCCAGCAGCAGTACCAGGAAACTCATGTCGACTCCTTGCAGAGGGCGGCGAGGAAACGCTGCCAGTCGAAAGCCGGGCCGGGATCGGTCTTGCGCCCCGGGGCGATGTCGCTGTGGCCCTGGATGCGCTCAGGGGTGATGGCCGGGTAGGCCCGCAGCAACTGCCGGCCCAACTCCGCCAGGGCGGCATATTGCGCATCGCTGTAGGGCTCGTCGTCGGTGCCTTCCAGCTCGATGCCGATGGAGAAGTCGTTGCAGTTCTCCCGGCCGTCGAAGCGCGACACGCCGGCATGCCAGGCGCGGTCGTTGCAGGAGACGAACTGGAACACGCTGCCATCGCGCTCGATGAGGAAGTGCGCGGACACCGTCATCTGCGCGATGTCGGCGAAATAGGGGTGCTCGTCGGCATCCAGGCGGTTCTGGAAGAAGCACTGCACCTTGCCGGTGCCGAACTGCCCGGGCGGCAGGCTGATGTTGTGGATCACCAGCAGGGAGACCACCTCCCCCTCCGGGCGGGCGTTGAAATTGGGCGAAGGACAGTGGCTGACGCCCTGGCACCAGCCGCTGCGGGGATCGAACTGCATAGGGGCTCCTTGATTGGGCCCACTCTAAAGCAGCTGGCGGCGGAAGAGAACGGCCGCTGCGATGCGGGAGCGAGAGTCTTGCCGACTGCGCCAAAGCGCTTTTCGTAGGAGCGAGCTTGCTCGCGAACCGTGCTTCCCGGGGGCGCTGGTGCGTTGGGTTGACTCCGTTCCCTCACCCCAGCCCTCTCCCAGAGGGAGAGGGGGCTTGTCCGTGCCGAGAGAAGGCCTGGCCTCAGCCGGTAGCCGCCGTGCCAGCCGGCTGACTCAGGAACACCAGCGTCTGCCGAACAGCCCCCTCTCCCAGAGGGAGAGGGGGCTTGTCCGTACCGAGAGAAGGCCTGGCCTCAGCCGGTAGTCGCCGTGCCAGCCGGCTGACTCAGGAACACCAGCGTCTGCCGAACAGCCCCCTCTCCCAGAGGGAGAGGGAGCTTGTCCGTGCAGAGAGAAGGCCTGGCCTCAGCCGGTAGCCGCCGTGCCAGCCGGCTGACTCAGGAACACCAGCGTCTGCCGAACGGTCCCCTCTCCCTCCGGGAGAGGGTTAGGGTGAGGGGGCCGCAGGCCTGCTCGCTCGATCCCAAGTCGTAGGGCGTACAACCGTTCGCGGTTATACGCCGCAGCCCGGCATCCCCTGTAGGAGCGGGCCCTGCCCGCGATTCGCGCGCAGGGCGCGCTCCTACACAGTCCCCAGGAGGCGGCTGGCTCAGCCGTTCTTCAACCGCCGCAGGTTGCCGATCACCGACTCCAACGCCCGGTCGAACAGCAGCGCGTCATCCAGCAGCCGCACGGCGTTGCGGCGGAATTCCACGGCCAGGCCCATGCGGGTCTTTTCCAGCACCTTCATGCCGGTGCGGTTGACGAAGATGTAGCGGCCGGTCGGCTTGATCACCGCGGCCAGCTTGCAACGCAGCTTGTGCTCGGAATCCTCGAGGATTTCCACCCAACTGCCGACGCGCAACTCGTCAACCTTGCGCAGCGACTCGTCGTCGTCCGCCAGCAGTTCTTCCGGCTCAGGCACGCGCTCCTCGCCGGGCGTCGCCAGGACGATTTCCTCCACCACGGCGACCATTTCCGGCTGGCCGCTAGCCTGGGCCGCAGGCGCCTCGACAGCGTCGTCGAGCAGCGGAATGCCATCGAGCAGGTCGTCGTCGGCCGCCGCTTCCTGCGCCTGCTTGAAGCGCTGGAAGGCCTGCACGTGCAGGCTCTCCAGACGGCTGAAGAACTCGCCGGTGGAGAACGGATCGAAGGCCGCGCTGGTCAGGCCCTCGCGCAGCGACTTGAGCAGTTGCGGCACCATTTCCAGCAGGCGCGTGCGGGACTCCGGGTCCTCGTGAGGCTCGACGCTCCAGATCAGGTCGTCCATGGTCGCCACGGCGTCGCGCCAGGGTTGCGAGTCGCTACCGTGCTTCAGGCAGGTCAGCAGCAGCACCTTGCTCCAGGCCTCGCGCAGCAGGCGCACCACCACTTCGGGCAGGGTGCGGCCGAACAGCCGCTGGTTGAGCACCTGCGCCACCTCGCGCCGGGCCGCGTCGGCGCGGGCTCGGCCTTCCTCGGCGTCGCGGGTGCGTTGTTCGAGCAGTTCGCTGCGGCGGCGTTCATCACCGGTGAAGGCGATGAAATCTTCCAGCAGCACGCCGAAGATCGCCGTGTCGTCGACGAAGTCGTTCAGCAGGCGCATCACCACCTGCTCGATCTTCTGGTACAGGCTGTCGCGCTGCAGGTCGGTCTGTTCCGCCCAGCCGAGCGCCGCCGAGGCGATCTCGTTGAGCAGGCGCCGGGCGGGGTGGTTGCCGCGGCTGAAGAAGGTCTTGTCCAGCACCGCGACCTTGAGCATGGGGATCTGCATGCGGCCGATCAGGGCCTTGAGCGAATCCGGCAGGTTGCGGTCGTCGAGGATGAACTCGAAGAGCATGGAAACCAGGTTGATCACGTCCTCGTCGACCTGCCCCACCACCCGCGAGCGCCCGCTCTTGTGGCTGACGCGGGTGAGCAGGTGGTCCAGGTGGTGGCGCACGTCCACCTCGTCCATGCCCTGGGCCGGCAGGTGGTCCTGCAGGTGCGAGAGCAGGCGCATCAGGTCGTTGCTGGAAATCGGCACCGCGTCGGCGGGCACCTGGCGGCGCGCGGCCAGGCTGCCGCGGACCTGGGACATCAGCTCCTGCAGCGCGCCGAAGGCCTCCTGGCTGTCGGCATCCAGGTAGGCGCCGGAAGCGGCGGCCTGGGCGGCGGCACCGGCGTAGCCGGCGCTGGCCGGGGCCTCGGCGGCGGGACGCGGCGGGCGGCGCACAGGGGCGGACTTCAGCTCCGGCAGCACGCCATGGGCGACGAGAATCTCGTTGGCCTCGGCATACAGTTGCTCGAGCTCGGCAAGCACGTACTTCTCGAACAGCTTGAGGACGATCAGCTTGACCTTGATCTCCACGCCCAGGCCCTGGCAGGCCTCGAGGAAGGCCTCGCACAGCGGGCGCGGGCCGAGCGGGTTGGTCTTGTCCTCGACCTTGTTGCTGACCAGGGTGTTCAGGCGCGTGGTCAGGTGGCCCAGGGCCAGGCCGTCGCGGCTGAGCACCTTGCCGACCATGGCGTCCATCGCCACGGTCTCTTCCAGCTCGTCGTTCTGCACCAGCGACAGGTTGTCGAAGGAGACGGCGTCCAGCTGCGGCGCCTTGCCGATCTGGTACTGGTTGAGGTTGGCGAAGCCCTCGAAGAACTTCTGCACGAAGCCGCGCTCGATGCCCTTGCGCTTCAGGCGCAGGTCGCGCATGGCCTCGAAGAAGGCGCTCTGCTCGGCGTTGCTGGTGGCGCGGTCGGCCATCTCGAAGAGGGTGTCGTCGGCATTGTCGAACAGCACCTGCAAGGCCTGGCGCAGCTGCACCGAAGCCTTGTCGCGGACGTTGACCAGCGCCGCGGGCAAACGCCCGGGGATAGCAGTCGGCGACTGGCCCTGGGCCGCCTTGCTCAGCGGCACTACGTTCGCGTCGTTCTGCATCGCTAGTCTCCTGCCGCCGGGCCTACCAAAGGCCCGATGACACCAATCGGGTAAGCGTCGTTCGGAATGTCAATCGACTGACGTCAAAATAAGAATATTCTTAGTCATTATAGAGAAGCGCCTATGACAACCAAGACCCTTAGAAGGCATTCTTGATGAAATTCACACAAGAACAGCCACCGTTCGTCCGACTCCCGCCGGCCGCCGCGGATGCACACGGCGGCCGCCGCGCCCCGTATAATCCCGCCACCGCGAATCAGGAGTCCGCCATGCCGAACCTCACCCTTGCCGACCTTTCCGGGGAAATCCAGGCCAACGTCCGCGCCGCCCTGGCCGAAGACATCGGCAGCGGCGACATCACCGCGCAGCTGATCCCCGCCGAGCGCGAGGCCCAGGCCCGCGTCATCACCCGCGAGGACGCCACCGTCGCAGGCACAGCCTGGGTCGACGAGGTATTCCGGCAGATCGACCCGCGCGTGCAGGTGCAATGGCAGGTGCGCGACGGCGAGCGGGTCAGCGCCGACCAGACGCTGTTCAGCCTGCAGGGCCCGGCCCGCGCGCTGCTCAGCGGCGAGCGCAGCGCGCTGAACTTCCTCCAGCTGCTGTCCGGCACCGCCACCCGCGCGCGCCACTACGCCGACCTGGTGGAAGGCACCGGCGTCAAGCTGCTGGACACCCGCAAGACCCTGCCCGGCCTGCGCCTGGCGCAGAAGTACGCGATCACCTGCGGCGGCTGCCACAACCACCGCATCGGCCTGTACGACGCCTTCCTGATCAAGGAAAACCACATCGCCGCCTGCGGCGGCATCGCCCAGGCCATCGCCGAGGCCCGGCGCATCGCCCCGGGCAAGCCGGTGGAAATCGAGGTGGAAGACCTGGACGAACTGAATCAGGCCCTGGCCGCCGGCGCCGACATCATCATGCTCGACGAACTGAGCCTGGAAGACATGCGCACCGCCGTGCGAGTGACCGCCGGCCGCGCCAAGCTGGAGGCCTCCGGCGGAATCAACGAAAGCACCCTGCGCGGCATCGCCGAAACCGGCGTGGACTACATCTCCATCGGCACCCTGACCAAGGACGTCAAGGCGCTGGACCTGTCGATGCGGTTGAGTCTGTAACGGCGCGGCGGGTCAGATCAGCTCCACCAGAAGGGAATGGCGTGGGTGGGGCAGCGTAGGAGATCTCATCCGCGAACCGCGCCGATATTCCCGGCCATCGCGGACAAGGTCCTACGGGGGAGGAATACCGTGCTTCCCGGCTACCTGTAGGAGCGGGCCCTGCCCGCGAAATCGCGCGCAGGGCGCGCTCCTACAAGGGAATGGTGCGGGTGGGGCGGCGTAGGCGACCCAGGACTTTGCCTTTCCAGCAGGTTCCGTATACGTTACATAACACATGACTTGTCACGTATTCAGAACATGGACTATTCCCTCATCTCGACCCGCCTGGGTGAGCAGATTCGACAGAGGCGCCTGAATCGCGGGCTGACCCAGGCCGCGCTTGCCTCCATGGCCGGGCTCACCCGACAAAAGATCATCGCCGCCGAGAAAGGCAGCCTGTCGGTCGCCATGATGGCCTATGCCCGCATCCTCGGCGCCCTGGATTGCGAGTTCGCGCTCGTACCAGCGGCGAGGCCTACGCTGGAAGAAATCCAGGGAGTGTTCGACTGATGCCGGCGACGCTGAAGGTTTCGACGCCAGAAGGTCCGAGCGGAAGACTCTTCAGTAGCGCGGATGACTACCTGTTTCGCTATCAGGAAGGGACGGATGCGCGCACCGCGGTCAGCCTGCTCATGCCCGTGCGCCTGGAAGAGTATCGCCATCGCGAGTTGCACCCGATTTTCCAGATGAACCTGCCCGAGGGCTATGTCCTGGAACAACTGCGCAACCGCCTGGCCAAGGTGGCGAACGTGGACCCGATGCTGTTGCTGGCCCTGTCTGGCAGCAGTGCGCCTATCGGACGGGTCCTGGTGAATTCGCAAGAGGTCGATGCGCTACTGCAACGCAGGCAGTTTCCAGGTGAGAAGCTGGAGGAAATCCTGGCCTGGGACGGCACGGACGATATCTTTGCCGAACTGATGGACCGCTACATCCTGCGGGCCGGCATATCGGGCGTACAGCCCAAGGTGCTGGTTCCGGAACACCGGGATTCGGTACCGCAGCGGTTCACCTCGAAAACCTCCGACCTGATCATCAAGAGCGGCCGGGCTGAACTCCCGGGGCTGGCGATCAATGAATTCCTCTGCATGTCCATGGCAAAGGCATACGGCATTCCCGTTCCGGAGTTCTACCTGTCAGACAACGCCAGGCTGTTCGTCATGAGACGTTTCGACAGGGACGAACAACTCGACCCCATCGGCTTCGAGGACATGGCGGCCCTGATGGGGCTCTCTGCGCAACAGAAGTACAGCAAGAGCTATGCAGCCATTGCCAAGGCCATCCGGCTGTTCTGTCCTCCCGAGCATGTGCCGGCCTCCCTGGAACAGCTTTTCGGCATCGTGTCCCTGAGCTGCATCGTCGGCAATGGCGACGCGCACCTGAAGAATTTCGGCCTGCTCTATTCGGATCCGACGCAAGGCGACGCGCGGCTGGCGCCGGCCTATGACATCGTCAATACCACCGCCTATATCCCAGAGGACGTGCTTGCCCTGAACCTTGCCGGCAACAAGTCGCTGTTCGCGTCGCGGCAAGGGCTTCTGGACCTTGCCAGGGCATGTGATGTGGCCCGGCCGGCCGAAGTCATACGCGCTCAGCTGCAAGCGGTGGAAAAGGTGCTGGCGAGCCACCCCGGGCTCTGCGAGCAGGCGCCCCAGGTGGTGGCCGCCATCCGGCGCAGCGCCGAACCCTTCGCCAGGACCTTCGGCTAGGCCCGGCGCGCGGCGGCGTCCAGCTCGGAAGCCAGGACGATGCGGTCGCGTCCCTGCCCCTTGGCCTCGTACAGCGCCTGGTCGGCCCGACGCAGCCACTCGGTGGCGTCGGGCATGGCCGGATCGAAGCCGGCGATGCCGATGCTGAGGCTGACACGCAATTCCGGCACCCGCTCCCACTCCTCCCCGGCCAACTCGCGGGACAGCCGCGCCAGGACCTCCCGCGCCGCCTCCGGCTGCAGCCCCGGCAACAGCACGCAGAACTCATCGCCACCATAGCGCCCGGCCAGGTCCTCGGCGCGCAGGTGGCTGCGCATGAACTCGCTGAGCCGACGCAACACCAGGTCGCCGATCACGTGCCCGTGGCGGTCGTTGGTGGTCTTGAAGTGGTCGACGTCGATCAATGCCAGCGAAGCGGGCTTCTGCGCCTGCCGGCAATGCTCGAAGGCCTGCTGCAGACGCTCCTTCCAGTAGCCGCGGTTGAACAGTTGGGTCAGGCTGTCGGTACGGCTCAGGTCGCGCAGCGCCTTCTTGTGCCGCGACAGTTGGATGGCCAGCCGATAGAGCACCAGGCCGATGGTCATGGGGTGGATGACCAGCATGGGAATGCAGGCATACAGCTCGGCCTGGGAGGTGTCAGGCGAGAAACCGAAGCCCAGCACCAGGCCGGACAGCACCATGCCGAGCGCCTGCAGCACGAACCCCTGAGCCACGAACCACGCCCCGCCCGCGGCGGTGTTGTTCATCGCCAGCATAGAAAGCATCATCACCGAAGGCAGCACGTTGAACTGGATGGTGGCGATCCAGAACCCACCCATCAGCGAATCGAAGAGCACGAAACGCCGCTCCAGCTCCTTGGGCCGCGGCGAACGCGAAGTGATCTGGTAGGCCATCAGCGGCCACAGATAGCAGAACCACAACAGCAGCCCCCACAGCCACGGCGAATGCCCCTTCCCCCAGAGCACACCGGCGACACAGAAAAACCCCACGGCCAAGCCCACCGCGCGCGGCAAAAGCACGCGCTGGGCATAGGAACGGCTGAACCTGGCGGACTCACTCGACTGCTTCACAGACCGCTCCCTTCCTCACCGAAAGCTTCCCTGGGCAGCGGGAGTATAGTCCGGCGAATGATGGCAGTTCGATAGCGCCCGAGCGGCAAGTACGGCGGCTTTGGAGCCAGAAAGCAAAAGGCCCCGCCGAAGCGGGGCCTTTGCCAGAGATGGTGCCGGTAAGAGGAATCGAACCCCCGACCTTCTCATTACGAATGAGCTGCTCTACCGACTGAGCTACACCGGCGGGCGGGAGGCACTTTAACAGCAGTTCCCCTACACATCAACGCTCAGAGAGGAGTGTCTGCATTAAACAATGCGTCTAGCCTAGCGAAAACCGCAAAGTGCATTGTTTCGTAGACGCGGATCAGAGGAAAAATGCTCACACAACTCAGATAAAAGATGCTGCCCCGGGCTATTTTCATAATCCAGCACCGACCATTGCAGTGTCTTAAAATTTAAATACCTGAAAAACCCTCGACCATCCTTATCAACACTAAAGTACACCATCTCATCCCCTTTAATAGAGGCAAGATCTTTTTTCAGCAAGAGCTCATTATACCTATCATACCTTAGGCTAACATACCCATTCTTCTCCACCTGATAATAGTCAGCCCCCTGAGCGAACGCTGCACCCTCATCGGGATCTTTCTGCAAAATAGCAGGAACAGAAAAACCAGTCTCCAAAAAGAAATATCTCTCACCATGCAAGCCAAACAAAGATTGACCATCCAATTTCACCTCACCATCAACCCCCAAGAATTCTTTTACAGTGGGGAAAATATCCAGAAGGCTTACCATTTTATCGTGAACAGCAGCTTTGTTTACCAATTTACCGCCTCGATATTCTTGATATGCGAGCAACACCTTAAATTGCTCAGGGACTGTGACTACTGTTCCGTGTCCCCAGCCCCCAAGGAGAACATCCTCACCTCCGTCTCGAAGAGATGAAAAACGACGAAAGTCTCTGTCAAATGACTCGCCATGATCAGAGATAAAGAAAACGAGAGCATTTTCCAGATACCCACCGGACTGTAAGTCTTTCATCAACGAATAGAACTGACCATCAACATCCGACAGAGCCCCTAGATACCGCCCATACATCTCATCACCACGCGCATCTTCTACAACATCTCTTGAGTATGGCCAGTGAGCACCACAGAAGTGAAACACCATCATCTTTCCGGTGTTCCCGACCTGCAAAGAAGAGCTCAGCCCGTAATATATATCACTTAAAAACTCCCCGGTAGAGTACGATATATCTACAGCTCTATTAGATCTCACAAATGGAAAAAACCAACCACCTATACGAAAAGAGCGAAAAAAATTAATAAGAGGCACATCTGATATACCCCCCAAAACGAAATCACCTACTCCAACCCTAGGCCCCACAATATTATCAAATCCATATTGCTCATCAAAATTTGCAAAGCGCCGCTCATCCATAGCATAGAAAGTTTCATACCCACGTTCTTCCTTTAAAAAATCTGTAAGTAACGGCACATCCCTTTTAATCATTGAATACGAAGTCAGATTGAATCTTGCACCGGTAGCTTGTGGGTCGCGCCCGCTCAAAACACTCATCCATGACGGAAATGTTCTAGCCATAGGAGTCACTGCATTAGAGAACCTTACACTACGACTTAACTCATAACTGAGCGACGGCATTAACCCAGAAGAGAGAGCACTTGGTCGCAGCGAGTCAAAACCTATTATCAGTATATTTGGCATATTTGGCCGTTCCTTTCTCACTACCTGCTCTGCCCCTCCATTTACCTCATTCATATGGGCCGAAAAACCAAGAACCAACAATAGGAAACCAAATAGGCTCAAAGCCGGACGCCTCACAACTATACGTCCTACCCCCCAAACAATTACCAATCCACTACAACCAACCAAGACATAGAAAAGTGAATAACTAGAAAATGCACTACTCCATGCACCATCTGGAAACTCAACAGAGTTGAGTAGCAACAAAGCTAAAAAGCTCAACAACAACAAAAGCCAATAACATTCCCTAGCTCTCCCCCTTTCCCACCCCAAACCAACCCTGAAAAAAAATGCACCTAGCGCTACCACCAAAGCCCAAAAGACACAAAGAGAAAAAATAGAAAAAAAGAACCAAAGAACATCATTCAAAAAGCTAGAGGACAGCAACTGCTCCAAGTCGATCGAAGATATAACCTTTTTATCCCTCCCCCCAACAACTCGGAAATAACCATTTACGGCAAGCATTAGAGAATTTAAAAAAAACAAGACACCAGCCCCCTTCAAATAAAGCCAGGCGCCATTACCAACACAGAACCTAGTAGTCCCTTTCACTTGAATAGTCCTTAAATTTTTTCAAAAAAACGAATCTTCTGCCCCAGCGAAATATGCTCCCCCGACAAGAATTCGCTGATTCAAAACGCGAGATACAGAATTATAAAACAAAAAAGCCCTGCTAAGGCAGGGCTTTTCTTACAGCAAACATCTAGCCTTTAAAATCAGCTACCAGCTGCACCGCAACTACCCGGACGATATTTGGCGGCAAGCGTAGTGCTGCAAGTCCAAGTACCATCATCAGCATCACGGGTCCAAGTAATAGTTTCACCATTGAAATTAGCTGCATTACCACCCCTAGTAGTACAAGCGATAGTAGTTGCGGTAACCGCTACCGAGCAGTAGGTGGTAGTTGCAGGCACACCAATATAACCATTATCAGTAGCAGTGGTCGAGGGAGTCTTACCTTCATTCACAGCGACTTCAAATGCGGTTTTCCCGGGGGTGATTTCGGAAAGGGCCGCGGCAGCCTGGGAACGTACGGTGTAATCCTGATAGGCCGGCAGGGCGATTGCAGCCAGAATACCGATGATCGCGACCACGATCATCAACTCGATAAGGGTGAAGCCTTTTTGAGCCTTCATGAAACTCTCCTTGAGATGGGTAGAGGTCTAGCGACCTGTCAGAAACCAAGCACGTGTCGTGCCAAAATTCCCACACCCAAAATCCAAAGGCCTAAGCAAAAACCTACAGCCAAAGAAATCATTCGAAGGCAATATCTGACAAAAAATGGCACATCGCTACTGGCGCATTTGGCACAGTCGAGTCGGTGCGTTATAAGACCTTCCATCTCAGCTCGAACAATGCCTCCCCATGAACGATCAAGTCGTGCTATCCGGCCTCGCCCGTCAGTTGGTCATCGCCGAGCTACTGGACGAAAGAAGCGCCCAGCAGGCCCAGCAGCAGGCTCAACGCAACAAACTTTCGCTGGTGACCTACCTGGTGCAGAACAAGCTGGTGAAGAGCCGGCCTCTGACCGAGCTAGCCGCCGATCAGTTCGGTGTCGCCTTCTGCGACCTGACGGCCATCGACAAGGACGGCATTCCAAAGGAATTGATCAGCGAGAAGCTGGTGCGTCAGCATCGCGTCATTCCACTCTGGCGGCGCGGCAACAAGCTATTCGTAGGTATATCTGATCCCACGAATCATCAAGCCATCACCGATGTTCAGTTCAGTACCGGCCTGACCACCGAGGCGATTCTGGTCGAGGACGACAAGCTCGGCGACACCATCGAAAAACTCTTCGAAAGTGCCACCGGCGGCCTGGACGATCTGGCCGATGTCGATCTGGATGGGCTGGATATTGAAAGTGGTGACGCAGACCGCAAGGAAGAAAGCATTGGAGGCGATGCTGACGACGCTCCGGTAGTCCGCTTCGTCAACAAGATGCTACTGGACGCTATCAAGGGAGGTTCATCGGACCTGCACTTCGAGCCCTACGAGAAGATCTACCGCGTACGCTTCCGTACCGACGGCATGCTGCATGAGGCGGCCAAGCCTCCTATCCAACTGGCTAGCCGTATCTCGGCGCGCCTAAAGGTGATGGCTGGCCTGGATATTTCCGAAAGGCGCAAGCCTCAGGACGGCCGCATCAAGATGCGGGTGTCCAAGAACAAATCCATCGATTTCCGCGTCAACACCCTACCTACTCTGTGGGGGGAGAAAATCGTGATGCGGATCCTCGACTCGGCCAGCGCGCAAATGGGGATCGACTCGCTCGGCTACGACGAGGCTCAGAAGGAACTCTACCTGGAGGCGCTCAAGCAACCTCAGGGCATGATCCTCGTGACCGGCCCGACCGGCTCCGGCAAGACCGTATCCTTATATACCGGCCTGAATATCCTCAATACTCCGGACATCAATATTTCCACCGCCGAAGACCCTGTGGAGATCAACCTGGAAGGCATCAACCAAGTCAACGTCAACCCTCGCCAGGGCATGGACTTCGCCCAGGCGTTACGTGCTTTCCTGCGCCAGGATCCAGACGTAATCATGGTCGGCGAGATTCGCGACCTGGAAACCGCCGAGATCGCTATCAAGGCGGCGCAGACCGGCCATATGGTGATGTCCACGCTGCACACCAATAGCGCTGCGGAAACCCTGACGCGCCTGCTGAACATGGGCGTGGCCTCCTTCAACCTGGCTACCTCCACCAACCTGATCATCGCCCAGCGCCTGGCGCGCAAGCTCTGCCCGCACTGCAAGAAGGAACACGACATCCCCAACGAAACCCTCCTCCACGAAGGCTTCCCCGAGGACCAGGTCGGCAGCTTCAAGCTGTACTCCCCCGTGGGGTGTGAAAATTGCAAGAACGGCTACAAGGGCCGCGTGGGTATTTATGAAGTGGTTAAAATCACGCCGGCGCTGCAGCGGATTATCATGGAGGAAGGCAACTCCATTCAGATCGCGGAGCAAGCCCGCAAAGAAGGCTTCAATGACCTGCGCACCTCGGGCCTGCTCAAGGCCATGCAAGGCATTACCAGCCTCGAGGAAGTCAACCGCGTGACCAAGGATTAATCCATGGCGGAAAAAGCACTGAAGATGAGCGTCTTTACCTGGGAGGGTACGGATCGCAAGGGCGGGAAGGTAAAAGGGGAGCTTTCCGGCACCAATACCGCACTGGTCAAGGCACAACTGCGCAAGCAGGGCATCAACCCGACCAAGGTACGCAAAAAGGGTATTTCGCTACTGGGCAAGGGCAAGCGAATCAAGCCCCTGGATATCGCTCTCTTTACCCGGCAGATGGCAACCATGATGGGCTCGGGGGTTCCGCTCCTGCAATCCTTCGACATCATTGCCGAGGGCTTCGACAACCCCAACATGCGCAAGCTGGTCGAGGACATCAAGCAGGAGGTCGCTGCCGGTAACAGCCTCGCCAACTCGCTGCGCAGGAAGCCGCAATACTTCGACGACCTCTACTGCAACCTTGTCGATGCTGGTGAACAGTCCGGCGCACTGGAAACGCTGCTGGACCGCGTCGCCACCTACAAGGAAAAAACCGAGTCGCTGAAAGCCAAGATCAAGAAAGCGATGACCTACCCCATCGCAGTCATCATCGTGGCACTTGTAGTTTCGGCAATCCTGCTGATCAAAGTCGTCCCCCAGTTCCAATCGGTGTTCGCAGGTTTCGGAGCCGAACTGCCCGCCTTTACCAAGATGGTCATCAACTTGTCAGAAGTGCTCCAGAAATGGTGGATTATTGTCCTGATAGCACTATTTATAATTGCCTTCGCCCTGAAGGAGGCGCATAAACGATCGGAGAAATTCCGCGACTCTGTTGACCGCGGCATTCTGAAACTACCGATCGTAGGCGGCATTATCTACAAGTCCGCTGTTGCCCGGTATGCACGCACGCTAGCAACCACCTTCGCAGCAGGCGTTCCCTTGGTGGAGGCGCTGGACTCGGTTGCCGGCGCTACTGGCAACGTCGTTTTTCGTAATGCTGTGAACAAAATCAAGCAAGACGTCTCTTCGGGTACTCAACTCAACTTTTCCATGCGTACCACTGGAGCGTTCCCCACGCTGGCAATACAAATGGCCGCCATAGGTGAGGAATCCGGCTCGCTGGACGCAATGCTGGACAAAGTGGCCACCTACTACGAAGAAGAAGTCGATAATGCCGTCGACAACCTCACCACTCTGATGGAGCCGATGATCATGGCCGTTCTTGGTGTATTGGTAGGCGGCTTGGTCATCGCCATGTACCTCCCTATCTTCCAACTCGGCAACGTCGTCTAAATGCCTGTACTCGACTTCCTGGCCAGCCACGCGCTGGCCTTTGTTTTATGCGCCGCCCTACTCGGCCTGCTGATTGGCAGCTTCCTCAACGTAGTTATCCACCGCCTGCCAAAGATGATGGAACTGGAGTGGCAGCAACAAGCGCGTGATGCGCTTTCCCTGCCCCAACCCGAGAAAAAGGCCACCTACAACCTGGTTCTGCCCAACTCCCAGTGCCCGCATTGCGGTCATGAAATCCGTGCCTGGGAGAACATCCCCGTAGTCAGCTACCTGGCCCTACGCGGCAAGTGCTCGGCCTGCAAGGCGCCGATCAGTGCGCGTTATCCGCTGGTCGAGCTGGCCACCGCTTTGCTTTCCGGTTTCGTTGCCTGGCATTTCGGCTTTACCTGGCAGGCCGGGGCCATGCTGTTGCTGACCTGGGGGCTGCTGGCCATGAGCCTGATCGACGTCGATCACCAGCTACTGCCGGACGCCTTGGTGCTGCCGTTGCTCTGGCTGGGGTTGATCGTCAATTACTTCGGGCTTTTCACCAGCCTGGGCGATGCGCTCTGGGGCGCGGTGTTCGGCTACCTGAGCCTGTGGTCGGTGTACTGGTTGTTCAAGCTGCTGACCGGCAAGGAAGGCATGGGTTATGGCGACTTCAAGCTGCTGGCCATGCTCGGCGCCTGGGGCGGCTGGCAGGTGTTGCCGCTGACCATTCTCTTCTCGTCCCTGGTCGGGGCCGTGCTGGGCGTCATTCTGCTGCGTCTGCGCAATGCCGAGACCAGCACGCCGATCCCCTTCGGGCCCTATCTGGCCATCGCCGGCTGGATTGCGCTGCTCTGGGGTGATCAAATAACCACTACCTATCTGCAGTTCGCCGGTTTCCGGTAGCTCCTGCTCGAACGCTGGCTCGCCCGGGCCCCCGCGTTCGCGGGGCGACGGGGAGCCTGGCGCGAGGAGTACGATGAAACCCTGGATTCTTGGCCTCACCGGCGGCATCGGCAGCGGCAAGAGCGCCGCCGCCGCCCACTTCGCCAACCTCGGCGTGCACATGGTGGATGCCGACCATGCCGCGCGCTGGGTGGTCGAGCCCGGCCGGCCGGCGCTGGCGAGTATCGTGGAGCGCTTCGGCGAAGCCATGCTGCAGCCCGACGGCACCCTGAACCGCGCCGCCCTGCGCGAGCGCATCTTCCAGTCCGCGGAGGAGCGCCGCTGGCTGGAGCAGTTGCTGCACCCGCTGATCGGCCAGGAGATCGCCAGCAACCTGGCGCAGGCCGAGTCGCCCTATGCCATCCTGGTTTCGCCGTTGCTGGTGGAGTCCGGGCAGCATCGCATGGCCCAGCGGGTGCTGGTGGTGGACACGCCCGAGCACCTGCAGCTGGAGCGCACCGTGCGCAGGGACAACGTTTCCGAGGAACAGGTGCGCGCCATTCTCCAGGCGCAAGCGCAACGCGACGACCGCCTCAAGCATGCCGATGACATACTGCTGAACGACCGCGATCTCGGCCACCTGCAGCGCGAAGTGGAGCGCCTGCACGACTTTTATCTCAGCCTGCGCGGAGGACGCCCATGAGCCAGCCCCTGACCGTTGAATGCCCGACCTGCGGCGCCCCGGTGGAGTGGAGTGCCAAGAGCCTCTACCGCCCCTTCTGTTCCGAACGCTGCAAGCTCATCGACCTGGGCGCCTGGGCCGCCGAGGAGCATGCGATTCCCGGCAACGATCTGGAGGACGATGTGTTCTCCGGGGAGTTGGATGCCCCGCCGCTGCGGGGGCATTGAGGGTTCGCCGAGTTGGATGGGCCGGCCTGTTGGCCGGCATCGCGGATGAATCCGCTCCTACACCTTCCCCCGTAGGATGGTGTTGAGCGAAGCGATACCCATCACCGCGACCGCATGGGTTTCGCAAGCTCAACCCATCCTACAAAGAGCATCTCGGCGCAGTCGGCAAGACTGTTGCTCCTACGAACCAACCAGAGACTTCACGGTTGCGCCCTGGCCCACGCCGGGGTGTAGACTGACGAGAATTGCAGCAGAGGCCCGAATCATGAGCGCCCGACTTTCCCCCATAGTCTCCGAGTTCGAAACCCCGGAGCAGGCAGCCAGCCATGATCGCTGGTTCCGCCAAAAGGTGCAGAAGTCCCTTACAGACAACCAACCAGGGCGTCCCCATGACGAGGTAATGGTCGACATGGACGCCATCATTGCCCAGGCCGAAGCCCGGCGCCAGGGCAACGACTAGTGCTATCGATCATCTGGCGCAGGAGTGCCAGTGATGACCTCGCGACCATTCTCGCCTATATAGCCAACGAGGATCCCCAAGCAGCAAGGCGCCTCAAGGAACGCGTGGAGTCTGCCGTGCTGCCGTTGGCCCAGCATCCCTACCTTTACCGTCATGGACGAGTACCCGGCACACGAGAAGTCGTGATCCACCCCAACTACATCCTGGTTTACCGGATCGACGCTGAATGCATCGAAGTAGTCAGCGTCCTGCATTCGCGCCAGGAATATCCCTGATCGTCTTCACGGCCGCATGAACGCGTAGTCACGCTCCTCGTCGAGGTTCTCGGCGAGGAAGTGCAGTTCGTGCGCCAGGTCTTCTTCCGTGCGGACCTGGGCGTTGGCCCGCACCACCGAGCTGAGCAGGGCGCGCAGCACCAGTTGCGTGTCCATGCCCGCTGCTTCGGCTTCCAGCAGCAGTTCGTGAAGGTGTTGTTCGGCCCAACTGTGAATGCTCATGCCGTTCTCCATTGCTGTGGGGCAGCAGAGTGTTCCGGCGTGGCGATCACGGCGAACTGACCTGGATCAATCCGAGGAAAAGGATGACAGCGGCGAATTGGCTGTCATCAACGCGGCTCATCCTCGTCGTCCTTGCCCTCTTCCTTCTTCTCTTCCTTCCAGGGCGCCTGCAGGTAGCGGGTGCGGTTGAAAGTTTCCAGCCAGTCCGGGTAGAAGACCACCAGGCCGGTGACCACGGTGCCGTTGATGAAGGCCTCGGGGAACATGATCAGCCACAGGTAGCCGATGAAGTCGTCCAGCCAGGGCGGCATCGGGAAGATGCCGTCGACCCACAGCAGGCCCAGGCCCAGCAGCATGCAGCACAGGGCCGCCAGCGCCGCGGGGAAGAAGCCCGAGCAGAAGATGTAGACGAACAGGTTGCGCGGCTGGCGGCGCTCGACGAACAGCGCCGCCATTTCGGTGATGAACACCGGCACCAGCACCAGCAGCACGCCGTTGACGCCGATCGCCGCCCAGTCCTGGCGCCCCAGCAGGCACAGGCCGAGTTGCGCCACCAGGCCGACGAGCAGCGCCAGCGGCCAGTCCAGCAGCAGGGTCACCGCGGTCATGCCGATGAAATGGAACGACAGCCCCGAAGCGAAGTCCCGGCGCACCAGCCACAGCAGGAACAGCGCCAGCATGGTGCCGAACACCAGGTGCTGGCGGCGGAAGTCGCTGACCATTTCCACCCAGGGCGCTCGCCATGCGGCGAGGGCCAGCGCGGGCAGGTAGATCGCCCAACCCAGGGCCAGGCTCTCTTCCGAGAGCAGTTGCGCGGCTATCACTTGGCGACCTGCTCCAGCGCCTCACGCAACGCGGGCGCCGAGGTATAGGCCTGGCTGACGAGCACCCTGCCCTGCTGCAGGCTTATCCACAGCACGCTGTCTTCCGGCACCTGGAAGTGGCTGGCCACCCGCGGTTCGCGGTCGAGCAGCACGCGGTAGTTGTAGTCACGCATGACCGGCACGGCGAACATCTTCGAGATCAGCGAGGGCATGCGGCTGATGTCAGCGACGAAGACCGCGTGGCGTTGCTCCAGGTAACCTTGCGGGCGCCCTTCCAATGCTGCCTTCATCAACTTGCCGCCGGCCATGTCGCGGGCCACCAGCAGGACCTTCAGGTCATCGTTCTGGGTGTAGGGCTTGTCGTACTGGTCGAGCAGCGTCCAGCCCGTCGGGGCGCCCTCCTCGCCGGCGGCCAGGGCCAGCAGCGGGACCAGGAATAGCAAGAGTGCGGCGCAGGTTCTTCTGATGTTCATGCTCAGGCTCCGGCGGAATAGACCAGGATGTCGTCGCGCCGCCCCCAGCCGGCCTGGCCCTCCCAGAAGGCCAGCGCTTCGGGCGCGTCGCGCAGGACGAAGACATGGGACTTGCCGATGCCCAGCCGCGCCAGGCGTGCCAGGGCCTCGTCGAGCATCCTCCGGGCCAGCCCGCGGCCGCGGTAGGGCGCGTCCACCACCAGGTGCTGCAGGTAGCCGCGGCGGCCGTCATGGCCGACCAGCAGGCTGCCGATCAGCGCACCCTCGGCCTCCAGCACCAGGCTGAGGTCGGGGTTGCGCGCGAGGTAGGCGGCGAAGGGTTCGAATTCGTCGTCGCGGCGCAGCTGGATGCCCGGCGTGCGTTCCCAGAGGGCGATGAGCCGCGGGTGGTCGGCGGTCGAGGCGCTGCGCAGGAACATGCTGAAGGGCTCCGGGGAAGGATCGCCACAGTGTACACAGGGCGCCGCCGATTCCGCCGCTTTTGCCCCGCCGCGGGGTGAGGCGCCATGTCGCAGCGGGACCGAAGCGCCAGCAGCGGCTAAGCTGTTGATATGAATGAAGCCGATTACCTGCACCTGCTCCGGCGCCAGGCGGAACTGGCCAATGAGTTCCTCTCCAACGCGCGCAAGTGGGACCGGGAATGCTGGGCCTGCGAGCGCCTGCTGCAGACGCTCAAGGTGCCCTTTCGCCAGGACGAGTTCATCGCGCCGGAACAGCAGCCGCCGGACGTGCTGTTTCGCGATGCCTGCTTCGAGGTGTTCTTCGTCCTCGACGAGGGCCGCCGGCTCAACGAGGAATGGCGCGACGAACTGCAGCGCCGGCGCCTGGCCCAGAGCCTGCGCCAGCTGATCCGCCGCGAGCAGAAGCCCAGGCGGATCAACTGCGCCGAGCTGCAGCGGCGCCTGGCGCCGACCCTGCGCAAGAAGGCGCACAACTACAGCGAGCGCGGCATCGACCCGGGAGAACTGGACCTGCTCGCCTTCGTCAGCCTCAAGCGCGAAACGCCGGACTTCAACACCCCTTTTCCGCCGCCCACCGAGTTCCTGCGCCAGGGCTGGCGTTCGCTGTCGCTGGTGGGGCCGAACTTCGCCCGGGTGATCTTCGCCCACGACGACGCCCCGGACTTCCTGCGCGACCAGCTCGGCCGCGTGGTGCTGCTGGACAACGGTGTCGGGCTCTGACCGCCGGGTCGGATTGAGCGCGAGCCAACAGCCGACTAGAATGCTCGGCATTAGAAACGGAGGCCGCCCATGCCCAGTCGCTTGAGCCCCGAAGACCAGCAGAAGGTCGAGCAGTACCTCAGCTCGCCCGTTCACCAAGTCGAGCGTGCACCTTTCAAGCCCTGGCTGATGATGGCCGGGCTCACCCTCGTGGTCATCGTCCTGGGACTGCTCAGCCGCCTCCTGGCCTACCTCGCGCACTAGCAGCGCCGCCGGCCCGCACAGGATTCCCTAGCTATGAGTACGTCCCATGTCCCATCGTATCGTGATCGTCGGCGGCGGCGCCGGCGGGCTGGAGCTCGCGACCCGTCTCGGCCGCACCCTGGGTAGGAAGGGCCGCGCCCAGGTCACCCTGGTCGACGCCAACCTCACCCACATCTGGAAACCCCTGCTGCACGAAGTGGCCGCCGGCTCGCTCAACTCCTCGGAGGATGAGCTGAACTACGTCGCCCAGGCGAAATGGAACCACTTCCAGTTCCAGCTCGGCCGGATGAGCGGGCTGGACCGCGCGACCAAGCGCATCCAGCTGGCCGCCACCCTCGACGAGGACGGCCGCGAGCTGTTGCCGGCGCGCACCCTGGACTACGACACCCTGGTCCTGGCCATCGGCAGCACCACCAACGACTTCGGCACCGCCGGGGCCGCGCAGCACTGCATCTTCCTGGACACCCGCGAGCAGGCCGAACGCTTCCACAAGCAGTTGCTCACCCACTACCTGCGCGCCCATGCCCGCCAGGGCGAGGACGACCAGATCAGCGTGGCCATCGTCGGCGCCGGCGCCACCGGCGTCGAGCTGTCGGCCGAGCTGCACCACGCCGCGCAGGAGCTGGCAGCCTACGGGCTGACCGGCATCCAGCCGGAGAACATGCGCATCACCCTGATCGAGGCCGGCCCGCGGGTGCTGCCGGCGCTGCCCGAGCGCATCAGCCAGCCGGTGCACCGCACCCTGGAGAAGCTCGGCGTGCGGGTGATGGTCGGCTCGCCGGTCAGCGAGGTGACCGCCGAGGGCCTGAAGACCGCCAGCGGCGAGTTCATCCCCGCCAGCCTCAAGGTCTGGGCCGCCGGCATCCGCGCCTCCAGCCTGCTCAAGGACCTGGATGGCCTTGAGAGCAACCGCATCAACCAGTTGGTGGTGCGCCCGACCTTGCAGACCACCCGCGACGAGAACATCTTCGCCTTCGGCGACTGCGCCGCCTGCCCGCTCGGCGACGGCAGCGAACGCAACGTGCCGCCCCGCGCCCAGGCCGCGCACCAGCAGGCCTCGCTGTTGGCCAAGTCGCTGGTGGCGCGCCTGGACGGCAAGCCGCTGGGGGAATACCGCTACACCGACTATGGCTCGCTGATCTCGCTGTCGCGCTTCAGCGCCGTGGGCAACCTCATGGGCAACCTGATGGGCAGCGTGAAGCTGGAAGGCTGGCTGGCGCGGATGTTCTACATCTCGCTGTACCGCATGCACCAGATGGCGCTGTACGGCGTGACGCGCACGGCGCTGATGATGATCGGCGACCGCATCGGGCGCAGCACCGAGCCGCGCCTGAAGTTGCATTGACGCGCCGGGAAACGGCGGATAACCGCGAACGGTTATGCGCCCTACGCCGAGGCGCCTTTCGTAGGATGGGTTGAGTTTACGAAACCCATGCGGTCGCGGTGATGGGTATCGCTTCGCTCAACGCCATCCTACGCCAGGGGGCCCGTACGCCTGTAGGAGCGGATTCATCCGCGATCCGCCCCGTGCTCCCTGTAGGAGCGGGCCCTGCCCGCGATTCGCGCGCAGGGCGCGCTCCTACAGGAGGGTTCGGCGGTGGGTTTATTGTTCGCGAGCAAGCTCGCTCCTACGAAAAGCCGTACCCGTCCTCCGCGATGTTTTTCCAGGCATGAAAAAGCCGCCCCGAGAGGCGGCTTTTTCGTACCACTGGCTTGCCTTAGAGCGCTGCGACCAGCGCCGGGGCCGGGAGGCCCTGGAAGTCGATCGACATCATCAGGCTCAGCACGCTGATGGCGATGATGGAGAACGCGAACAGCTTGCGTGCCCACAGGCGATCGTCTTCGGCGCGGAAGCCCGACACGGCGATGAACAGCCACCAGGCGCTGACCGCCAGGGCCACCACCAGGTAACCGTAGCCGGCGAAGCCGGTCAGGGTCAGCAGCAGGGTGGCGGCGCCGAAGGCCAGCACGTAGTAGAGGATCTGCCGCTTGGTCGCTTCGATGCCACGCGCCACCGGCCACACCGGGATACCCGCCGCCTTGTAGTCGTTCAGGCGGAAGATGGCGATGGCGTAGGAGTGCGGCATCTGCCACAGGCAGAAGATCAGCAGCAGCACCGCGGCGCCCATGTCGAAATGACCGGCCGCGGCGCAGTAGCCCACCACCGGCGGCATGGCCCCGGAGAGGCTGCCCACCAGCGTGCCGTAGATCGAGGTGCGCTTGAGCCACAGGCTGTAGAAGCCGACGTAGACCACGAAGCCGAACGCCGCCATCAGGGTCGCCTGCAGGTTGGTCTTCCACAGCAGCAGGCCGAAGCCGGCTAGGCCGAGCACCACGCCGTGGGCCAGAGCGGCCTTCAGCGAGATCTGCCCGGTCACGGTCACGCGGCCGCGGGTCCGCTCCATGTGGCGGTCGATGTCGCGGTCGATGCAGTTGTTCAGCACGCAACCACTGGCCACCACCAGCGACAGCCCGATCACCGTCGCCAGCAGCAGCATCGGGTCGACACTGCCGCGCGCGGCGAGGAAGAAGCCCCCCGCCACGGCGATCAGGTTGCCGAAGATGATGCCCGGCTTGGTCACCAGGAGATAACGCTTCAGCTTCACGTCGTCAGCCTCAGTTCACCATCGGCATCATCAGGCCATCGGCGCTGAAGATGATCCACAGCGACAGGCCCACCACCAGCAGGATGACGATCACCGTGAAGATGAACGCCATCACGTTCCAGCGGCCTTCCGAGGACATGTTCATGTGCAGGAAGCACACCAGGTGCACCACCACCTGCACCAGGCCGAGGATGACCATGGTGAGGATGGTCGCGTGGCGGGTGAAGCCGCCGTCCATGACCATGTAGAACGGAATCGCGGTGAGGATGATCGACAGCACGAAACCGATTGCGTAGGAACCCAGGCTGCCGTGGCCGGCGCCGTGGTTGTCGTGTGCAGCGGCGCTCATTACACGGCCCCCATCAGGTAGACGACTGTGAATACGCAGATCCAGACGATGTCCAGGAAGTGCCAGAACAGGCTCAGGCACATCATGCGGGTGTTGGTCTGCGCGGTCAGGCCACGGCTGCCGATCTGCGCCATCAGCACCAGCATCCACAGCAGGCCGGCGGTCACGTGCAGGCCGTGCATGCCGACCAGGGTGAAGAAGGACGACAGGAACGCGCTGCGGCTCGGGCCGAAGCCTTCGACGATCAGGTGATGGAACTCGTTGACTTCCATCGCGATGAACGCGGCGCCGCAGAGGAAGGTCACGCCCAGCCAGGCGATGGCCTTGGCCTTGGCGCCCTTGTGCGCGGCCAGCATGGCCAGGCCGTAGGTGCAGCTGGAGATCAGCAGGATCGCGGTTTCGACGGCCACGTAGGGCAGTTCGAAGATGTCCTTGCCGCTGGGGCCGCCGGCCGTATGGCCGACGAGCACAGCGTAGGTGGCGAAGACACTGGCGAACAGGATGCAGTCGGTCATCAGGTACAGCCAGAAGCCGAAGACCGTCATGCCACCCGCGTCGTGGTGTTCGTGATCGTGGTCATGCCCCGCTTCGTGGGCGACCGAGTGTTTGCTCAATACTGCCGTAGACATGGATCAGACCTGTTTGGCGAGTTGCTGGAAGTGGCGGTTCTCGATGCGCTCGATCTCGTCCGGCTGGACGTAGTAGTCCAGGTCGGTGACGTAGCTGCGCACGATGACGGAGGCGATCATGCCGACGAAGCCGATGCCCGCGAGCCACCAGATGTGCCAGATCGCAGCGAAGCCGAAGATGAAGGCGAACAGCGCGATGGAGAAACCAGCGGCGGTGTTCTTCGGCATGTGGATCGGCTTGTACGAGGCCGGGGCCTGGTAGGCGCGGCCGTTCTGCTTCATTTCGTGGAAGGCGTCGACGTCACGCACCACCGGCAGCTCGGCGAAGTTGTAGTACGGCGGCGGCGAGGAAGTGGACCATTCCAGGGTACGGCCGCCCCACGGGTCGCCGGTCACGTCGGCCAGCTGCTTGCGGTTCTTGATGGAGACGAACAGCTGGATCAGCTGGCTGAGGATGCCGAACAGGATCAGCACGGCGCCGAAGAACGCCACCACCAGGTACGGCTTCCACAGCGGGTTGTCGTAGTGGTTCAGGCGACGGGTCATGCCCATGAAGCCGAGGATGTATAGCGGCATGAAGGCCATGTAGAAGCCGACCAGCCAGCACCAGAAGGAACGCTTGCCCCACTTCTCGTCCAGCTTGAAGCCGAAGGCTTTCGGGAACCAGAAGACGAAGCCGGCCAGGTAGCCGAACACCGCGCCACCGATGATGGTGTTGTGGAAGTGGGCGATCAGGAACAGGCTGTTGTGCAGCAGGAAGTCAGCGCCCGGAATCGCCAGCAGAACGCCGGTCATGCCACCGATGGTGAAGGTGATCATGAAGCCCAGGGTCCACAGGATCGGGGTGTCGAAGCGCAGGCGGCCGCGGTAGATGGTGAACAGCCAGTTGAACAGCTTCACCCCGGTGGGGATGGAGATCAGCATGGTCGCAACGCCGAAGAAGCCGTTGACGTCGCCGCCCGAACCCATGGTGAAGAAGTGGTGCAGCCACACGGTGAAGCCGAGGAAGGTGATCGCGGCGCTCGCCCACACCATCGAGGTGTAGCCGAACATGCGCTTGCCGGCGAAGGTGGCGGTGACTTCGGAGAAGATACCGAAGGCCGGCAGGATCAGGATGTACACCTCAGGATGGCCCCAGGCCCAGAAGAGGTTGATGTACATCATGGCGTTGCCGCCGAGCTCGTTGGTGAAGAAGTGCATGTCCAGGTAGCGGTCCAGCGACAGCAGGCCCAGGGCCGCGGTCAGGATCGGGAAGGACGCGACGATCAGGATGTTGGCGAAGGTGCAGGTCCAGGTGAAGATCGGCATCTGCATCAGCTTCATGCCCGGGGTGCGCATCTTGAACACGGTGACCAGGAAGTTGATACCGGTCAGCAGCGTACCCATGCCGGATATCTGCAAGGCCCAGATGTAGTAGTCCACACCCACGCCCGGGCTGTAGGCCAGCTCGGACAGCGGCGGGTAGGCCACCCAGCCGGTACGGGCGAATTCGCCCAGGCCCAGGGACACGTTGACCAGCATCGCACTGACCACCAGCAGCCAGAAGCTGAGGGAGTTCAGGAACGGGAAGGCCACGTCGCGGGCGCCGATCTGCAGCGGCACGGCCAGGTTCATCAGGCCGGTCATGAAGGGCATGGCCATGAAGATGATCATGATCATGCCGTGCGCGGTGAAGATCTGGTCGTAGTGCTCAGGCGGCAGGAAGCCGTGGTTGGCGCCTTCGGCCAGGGCCAGCTGGCCGCGCATCATGATGGCGTCGGCGAAGCCGCGCAGCAGCATGATCAGGGCGACGATGATGTACATCACGCCGATCTTCTTGTGGTCGATGGAGGTCAGCCATTCGGTCCACAGGTAGGTCCACTTGCGGTAGTAGGTGATCGCGCCGAAGACGCCGATGCCCAACAGGGCAACGACCGCCAGCGTGACCATGATGATCGGCTCGTGATAAGGCACGGCCGACAGAGTCAGTTTCCCGAACATCTGCGCGGTTACTCCTGGATACTCGGATTGGATTGCGATTCTGCTTCGCCTTCGGCGTGCTCGGCCTTGCCCTTGCCCATGGCCAGACCGGCACGCTCGTGCTTGGTCAGGATGTGCTGGAACAGGTCCGGGGTGACCGAGGAGAAGTAGGTAGCCGGAACGTTCTCGCTCGGCTTGGCCAGCTCGGGGAAGCCTTCCTCGGTGAGGCCGGCCTGGGCGGACTTGACCTTGGCGACCCAGTCCTGGAAGCCCTGCTCGGAAGTGGCGATGGCCTTGAACTTCATGCCGGAGAAGCCGCTGCCGCTGTAGTTCGCGGAGATACCGTCGAACACGCCTTCTTCGTTGGCGATCAGGTGCAGCTTGGTCAGCATCCCGGTCATCGAGTAGATCTGGCTACCCAGTTGCGGGATGAAGAAGGAGTTCATCACGGTGTCCGAGGTGATCTGGAAGTTCACCGGGGTGTCTTTCGGGAAGGCGATCTCGTTGACGGTCGCGATGCCCTGTTCCGGATAGATGAACAGCCACTTCCAGTCCAGCGAGACGGCCTGGATGGTGATCGGCTTGACGTCGGAATCCAGCGGGCGATAGGGGTCCAGCTTGTGGGTGGATTCCCAGGTCAGCCAGCCGAGGATGGCGATGATGATGCAGGGCACCAGCCACACCACCACCTCGATGCGGGTGGAGTGCGCCCAGTCGGGCATGTAGGTGGCCTTGGTGTTGGAAGCGCGGTATTTCCAGGCGAATGCCAGGGTCATGACGATGACCGGCACCACCACGAGCAGCATCAGCAGGGTGCAGGTGATGATCAGCGACTTCTCGTCGACGCCGATCTGCCCCTTGGGGTCGAACAGGACCATGTTGCAGCCACCCAGCGAGAGCAGGGGGAGCAGCACGGACAATCTCTTCAGGTATCCAGAGTACTGGTCTATTTTCATCTTGCGGCCTTAATGGATGAACATAGCTACACCGCCCATGAGATTTACCCACGCAGGGTTCATGCTCGACGAACTGCCCGCCGCGCCTTCCAAGGCGAGACGTCTTAGTGGATCCATGGGGTAGCGAATCGGCGCTGCAAGAAAACAAGGCAAAAGGAACCCAGCCCGGCTTTCGCGTAGCGAAACCGATCCGTGTGCTGATTCGTTCCGTGTTATTCAGCGTGTTGGCGCCTGCCCTGCCGCTTCCTCGGAAGCCTGCCTGGCCGACACCTGTTCACGAGCGGATTGCCCTACTCGTTGTTGAGCGGAAACCCACCACAGTCAGCCCCTCGTTGTTATTCCAGCACCGCCTGCGGCGGGTGCCTGCCAAGGTTCTGCGACGCTGGAACCGAGGCGCTATGGGGTCAGGAATGGGCGGGCGATATTACAAGACATTTCAGAAACCACTGGCAAGGCCTGATGGTCTCATTTTTAACAAGACATTATCTCGCCAGAGTTAAGAGTGGCCGCCGCGAGTGCTCGAAAAACGAGCAATTCCCACAGGAAATGCAAGGTTGGAAAGGCGCTTTCCGGAGCCCTCCGAAAGCCCTCGCCAGGAGGGCTGAATGCCCCGGCTGGCGCGGCATCCAGCCGCATCGGAAGGTGCCTTGTCGAGGTGCCCTAGAACAACCTCGCAAGGCTGGAAATGATCTCGATCAAGAGAGCTGGAAAAGCTGTCGCAAACGCCCTGCGCAGAGTGCGACACATCGCCGCAGCAAGCGATTCGGGCGGGAAAAGCGTTTCAGATTCTAACGGCGTGGCCGTTTTTGACTGGGCAAAATCCGGCCGGATATGACTGATTTCGCGATGAGTACAAACGGCGAAAAACATTAGCTCGGCGAAATGACAGCGTGATTAGTTTTGTATTTCAGTAAGGTTTCAGTCGTACCAACTGACGCTAAAGGGATGATTCGGCTCTTCGTAGGAGCGAGCTTGCTCGCGAATGGAGGGATACCGGACGGGTTCTCAAGAGCCCCTCTCCCCAGCCCTCTCCCTGAAGGGAGAGGGGGCTTGTCCGTGCCGCGAGGAGGAATGGTTTCAGCTGGAAACCTTCGGCGCTGCCGGCTAACTCAGGAATACCCACGCACTCCGAACGGTCCCCTCTCCCTTCAGGGCGGGGCGCGTAGCCGAGGGTTAGGGAGAGGGAGCGGAGTGGAACCAAAGCGCAGATATCACCGGCCGGTTCGCGAGCAAGCTCGCTCCTACAAGCCCCAGCCCAAACACCCCAGACAAAAAACGAAAAAACCCGCAATCTCAACGAGACTGCGGGCTTTTCGATTGCCGTTCACCTGGGCGACCGGCTGGAAGATGGTGGGTCGTGTAGGATTCGAACCTACGACCAATTGGTTAAAAGCCAACTGCTCTACCGACTGAGCTAACGACCCTCGATATGGTCGGGGTAGAGAGATTCGAACTCCCGACATCCTGCTCCCAAAGCAGGCGCGCTACCGGACTGCGCTATACCCCGCTTGGAAGTTGGCTCCGCGACCTGGACTCGAACCAGGGACCCAGTGATTAACAGTCACTTGCTCTACCGACTGAGCTATCGCGGAACGACGAGCCTTCCAATCCCTTCTACGTTTCGGCGTTGCCGTTTCCCGTATCAGAGGCGCGCCATTTTACGGGTCTCGAACGGACTGTCAACCCTCTGATCCAAAAAGTTTTTCTTCTTTTTCTTTGCAGGCCGGCAGGCAGATTGCTATATCTGCATAAAACAAGTTGCCCTCGCCTGCAGGCGCTGAGATCACGGACAGGATCGCCCATGAGTTCGAAGGACACCCCGCCGTCTTCCAACGTCGCCAGCCGGGCCATCCAGCCACGCTTCGGCGAGCTGGTACAGGGCTGCCGGCAGTTGGCGATGAACCACCTGGCGGAACTCCTGGCGGCGGTTTTCGCCCAGGTCGACGACACCCTCTTCGAATGCGCCGAGAAGGCCGAGAACAACCAGGTGCAGGCGCTGTTCTTCGACAGCATGCGCGAGATCCGCCGCCAGCGCCCCACCCTCGAGCGCCTCTATCACCAGCGCTTCGCCAAGGGCCTTGGCGACTTCATGCAGGGCACCCTGCCCTCCCGGGCGCACCTGGAGGAGCTGGACGTCGAGCAGTTGTCCCTGGTCGGCAACGAGGAATACGAGGAAACCCTGCTCATCACCAACATGGTGAACCAGGTCAAGGCGCAGTGCGCGCAGTCCCTGTTCGCCCTGGACCAGCGCCTGGCCCTGCTCAACAACGGCAGCAAGCTGGCCGAGGACAGCAACCCCTTCGGCCCCCAGGCGATCGCCCAGTGCTTCCGCGAGATGCTCGCGGAAAGCCGCTTCGCCCTGCGCATCAAGACCGTGCTCTATGTCTTGTTCGACCAGCAGGTGATGCGCAACCTGCCACCTCTATATGAACAACTGAACCGACGCCTGACCGAGGCCGGCATCCTGCCCAACCTGCGCTACCGCGCCCAGCAGGGCTCTCGCCCGGCACCACGCCCGAGCGCAGCGGCCCCCGGACAAGCCACGCCAGCGGCGCCGGCCGATACTGGCAGCGGAGGCAGCAACGCCGCGGTGCCTCCCGGCGCCCCGGGCGCATCCGCCAGCACCGAAGCGCCGCCGCTGGACTTCAGCGAGCTGCCGCCCTACCCGCCCAGCGACCAGCAGGCGCTCTACGGCGGCCTCAACGCCCTGCTCGCCGAACACCGGCGGCGCGGCCTGGAGAACTTCGGCCATAGCGACAGCATCGCCCGCCTGACGCCACGCAGCGCTACCCGCACCTACAGCGCCGGGGAGCTGCTCGACGCGCTCAACCGCCTGCAGCGCATCTCCGCCCAGGACCTCGCCCGGCGCATCCGCCAGCCCCAGGCGGTCCAGCAGTTCAAGGAGGACCTGCACCAGCAACTGGAAGCCGGCAGCGACCGCCCCGGGCAGAACAAGCTGACCGACCAGGAAGCCGACGTCATCGACCTGGTCGGCATGGTCTTCGACTTCATCCTCGACGACGAAAGCCTGCCGGACAGCTGCAAGACCACCCTCTCCCACCTGCACACGCCCTTCCTCAAGGTGGCCCTGCAGGACAAGGCGCTGTTCACCCAGCACCACCACCCGGCCCGCCGCCTGCTCAACGCCATGGCCCAGGCCGGTTCGCTGTACGGCGGCGACGGCGAGGAGCGCGGGCTGCTGGCGAAGATGCACTGGGTGGTCGAGCGGGTGATCCAGGACTTCGCCGGCGACCTGCGCCTGTTCGACGAGCTGCTCGGCGACTTCAACGAATACATCGGCAACATCCGCCAGAAGGCCGAACTGCGCGAACGCCGCGCCACCGAGGCGGCCCGCGGCCGCGACCGCCTGCTGGGCGCGCGCGAACAGGCGATCGAGGTCATCCGCAAGGCCTGCGCCGAACGCGAACTGCCGCAGCTGGTGCGCAACTTCCTCGACCTCAGCTGGGCCGACGCCCTGACCTTCATCCTCCTGCGCAACGGCGAGGACAGCGACGAATGGCGCCGCGCCTGCGAGATCGCCGAGCAACTGGCCTGGAGCGTCACGCCGCAGGACAGCGCCGGCCGCGCGCGCCTGCAAGCCATGCGCCCGGCGCTGCTGGAAGACCTGCGCAAGGGCCTGGAAGTGCTCGGCGGCTACCACGAGGAAGGCATCCGCCGCCTGCTGCAGGACCTGGTCGCCTGCCAGCACGCGATCCAGGCGCAGCAGCCGGAAATCGCCGCCAGGCTGCACCCCGAACTGCCGGAAAGCCCGCTGGGGGCGATGCTCGACGGCGAAAGCGTGGCCGAGCGGCAGACCGAGGAAAGCCTGTCCATCCGCGCCCGGGCGATCATGGAGGAACTGCGCCGCATCGAATTCGGCACCTGGTTCGAGTTCACCGACAGCACGCCGCCACGGCGCCTGAAGCTGTCCTGGTTCAGCCCCACCACGCGCAACTATATGTTCGTCGATCACCTGGGGCAGCGCGTCGCCGTCAAACCCATCGGCCAGTTGGCGCTGGAGATGGAACAGGGCAAGGTGCGCCTGGCCGGAGCCGGGGCCCAGCCCCTGGTCGACCGCGCGCTCGGCGCCATCTACCGCATGCTGCAGCGCTTTGCCGGGCGCCCCAACAGCCCATCCGAGGAGTAAGCGATGGACGAACGCCGCCAGCACAACCGGCACAGCACGGACCTGAAGGTCGAGGTCTTCGACCGCCACACCGGACGCAGCCTCGGCCGCCTGGCCGACCTCTCCGTCGAAGGCTTCATGCTCTGCGGCGTCGACGTGCCGGCGGCGGATTCGGTGCTGGAATGCCGCCTGGTGCCCCTGCCGCCGCTGCACGAGGTGGGCGAGATCACCCTGGGCGCCGACTGCCTGTGGAGCCGCAAGGGCACCGACGGGCAGCTGGGCTGGGCAGGCTTCCACATCATCGACCTGGCGGACGACCAGGCGAAGGCGCTGGAGGAGTTGATTGCGCATCTTTGAGGGGGCTTCGCGCTACGCGAACCATCCTCCGATATCCCATCATTTGCCGCGCTCCTCGTAGGAGCGAGCTTGCTCGCGAATGGTGTTCTGCCGGAAGGAGTTGGCAGGATTCCAAAGAACGCCCTCTCCCTAACCCTCTCCCTGAAGGGAGAGGGGACCGTTGGGCAGACGCTGATGTTCTGGAATCAGCCGGCTAGCACAGAGATTGCCGGCTGAAACCACGCCATTTCTCGGCACGGACAAGCCCCCTCTCCCTTCAGGGAGAGGGCTGGGGAGAGGGAGCGGAGCCACTCCAAGGCACCTGTGCTGCCGGTAAGCACCATTCGCGAGCAAGCTCGCTCCTACAAAAGCAAAAAGCAAAAAAGAAAAAGCCCCGCAACGCGGGGCTTTTCCAGAGGCACCAAGATCAGGCAAACACGATCTCGTCGCCCTCCACCTTGGCATGGATCTTCGCCCCGGGAAGGAACTTGCCGGCCAGGATCAATTGCGCCAGCGGGTTCTCGATCCAGCGCTGGATCGCCCGCTTCAGCGGCCGCGCGCCGTATACCGGGTCGAAGCCGACGGCGATCAGCTTGTCCATCGCCTCCGTGCTCAGCTCCAGGCTCAGCTCGCGCTCGGCCAGGCGCTTGCGCAGGCGGCCCATCTGGATTTCGGCGATGCCGGCGATCTGCTCGCGGGCCAGCGGTTCGAACACCACCACTTCGTCGATCCGGTTGATGAACTCCGGACGGAAGTGCGCGTTCACCGCGTCCATCACCGCCGCGCGCTGGGCCTCCTGGTCGCCGACCAGTTCCTGGATCTGCGCCGAACCGAGGTTGGAGGTCATCACCACCACGGTGTTGCGGAAGTCCACGGTGCGGCCATGGCTGTCGGTCAGGCGGCCGTCTTCGAGCACTTGCAGGAGGATGTTGAAGACGTCCGGGTGGGCTTTTTCCACCTCGTCCATCAGCACCACCGAGTACGGCTTGCGGCGCACGGCTTCGGTCAGGTAGCCACCTTCCTCATAGCCGACGTAGCCCGGCGGGGCGCCGATCAGGCGGGCCACCGAGTGTTTCTCCATGAACTCCGACATGTCGATGCGCACCAGCGCCTCTTCGGTGTCGAAGAGGAATTCGGCCAGGGCCTTGCACAGCTCGGTCT
Organism: Pseudomonas citronellolis; assembly: GCF_001586155.1. NCBI lineage: Bacteria > Pseudomonadati > Pseudomonadota > Gammaproteobacteria > Pseudomonadales > Pseudomonadaceae > Pseudomonas > Pseudomonas citronellolis. The sequence continues at coordinate 1,124,651 of NZ_CP014158.1, read as the reverse complement.
TGCCCACCCCGGTCGGGCCGAGGAACAGGAAGGAACCGCTGGGCCGGTTGGGGTCGGCCAGGCCGGCGCGGGAGCGGCGCACGGCGTTGGCCACCGCCACCACCGCCTCGTGCTGGCCGATGACGCGCTTGTGCAGCTCGTCTTCCATGCGCAGCAGCTTCTCGCGCTCGCCTTCGAGCATCTTCGACACCGGGATGCCGGTCCACTTGGACACGACCTCGGCGATTTCCTCGTCGGTCACCTTGTTGCGCAGCAGCTGGTTCTCCGCCTTGCCGTGCTGGTCGACCATCTGCAGGCTGCGCTCAAGGTCCGGGATAACCCCGTACTGCAGCTCGGCCATGCGGTTCAGGTCGCCCTTGCGGCGGGCCAGTTCCAGCTCGGTCTTGGCCTGCTCGATCTTCTGCTGGATCTGCGCCGAGCCTTGCACCTCGGCCTTCTCCGACTTCCAGATCTCTTCCAGGTCGGCGTATTCGCGTTCGAGCTTGGCGATGTCTTCTTCCAGCTTGGCCAGGCGCTTCTTGGTGGCCTCGTCGTCTTCCTTCTTCAGCGCCTCGCGCTCGATCTTCAGCTGGATCAGCCGGCGGTCCAGGCGGTCCAGCTCCTCCGGCTTGGAGTCGATCTCCATGCGGATGCGGCTGGCGGCCTCGTCGATCAGGTCGATGGCCTTGTCCGGCAGCTGGCGGTCGGTGATGTAGCGGTGCGACAACTTGGCCGCGGCGATGATGGCGCCGTCGGTGATGGTCACGCCGTGGTGCACCTCGTAGCGCTCCTTGAGGCCACGCAGGATGGCGATGGTGTCTTCCTCGCTGGGCTCGTCCACCAGCACCTTCTGGAAGCGCCGCTCCAGGGCCGCGTCCTTCTCGATGTACTGGCGGTATTCATCCAGGGTGGTGGCGCCGACGCAGTGCAGCTCGCCGCGGGCCAGGGCCGGCTTGAGCATGTTGCCGGCGTCCATGGCGCCCTCGGCCTTGCCGGCGCCGACCATGGTGTGCAGTTCGTCGATGAACAGGATGATCCGCCCTTCCTGCTTGGACAGCTCGTTGAGCACCGCCTTCAGGCGCTCCTCGAACTCGCCGCGGAACTTGGCGCCGGCGATCAGCGCGCCCATGTCCAGGGCCAGCAGGCGCTTGTCCTTGAGGCCGTCGGGCACTTCGCCGTTGACGATGCGCTGAGCCAGGCCTTCGACGATGGCGGTCTTGCCCACGCCAGGCTCGCCGATCAGCACCGGGTTGTTCTTGGTGCGCCGCTGCAGGACCTGGATGGTGCGGCGGATCTCGTCGTCACGGCCGATCACCGGGTCGAGCTTGCCGTCCTCGGCGCGCTTGGTCATGTCCACGGTGTACTTGTCCAGGGCCTGGCGCGACTCCTCGGCATTGGGGTCGTTGACCGCCTCGCCGCCGCGCAGGTTGTTCACCGCGTTCTCCAGGGCCTTCTTGCTCACGCCCTGGCCGAGCAGCAGCTTGCCGAGCTTGGCGTTGTCGTCCAGGGCGGCGAGCAGCACCAGTTCGCTGGAAATGAACTGGTCGCCCTTCTGCTGGGCCAGGCGGTCGGCCTGGTTGAGCAGGCGCGCCAGGTCCTGCGAGAGGTTCACGTCGCCGGTGGGATTCTGGATTTTCGGCAGCGCATCCAGCTCTTTATTCAAGGCTGCGCGCAGGGCCGGGATATCGAAGCCGACCTGCATCAGCAGGGGCTTGATGGAACCGCCCTGCTGTTCGAGCAGGGCGCTAAGCAGGTGCACCGGCTCGATGGCCGGGTGATCGTGGCCAACGGCCAGGGACTGGGCATCGGACAGCGCCAGTTGCAGCTTGCTGGTCAAACGGTCGATTCGCATGGAGTTCGTCCTTCCTTCTAGATAGCGGGTCGGAGCGATACCTGCCCCTGATGAAGAAACAACCCGCCGGGATGCCAGTTAGATAAGGACGATTTTGGCCGCTTCAAGCCAAATCGCCATGACGCCGGTCAGTTCGTGCCGGCGCAAGGCCATCACGGCACCGGCATTCGCATGCAGGGGAAGAGTGTTGCCGACTGCGCCGAGGTGCTCTTCGTAGGATGGGTTGAGCGAAGCGATACCCATCACCACGACCGCATGGGTTTCGCAGGCTCAACCCATCCTACGGGGCTGCGGAACCTGTTCGCGAGCAAGCTCGCTCCTACGAAGATCGGGACCTACAGAGTCAGGCCAACCAGACCAGGCTGGCCTGGCGCCCGGTGCGCGGGTTGCGGCGGTAGGAATAGAAGCGCTCGGTGTCGCTGAAGGTGCACAGCCCCCCGCCGTAGACGGCGGTCACGCCACGCGCGGCCAGGCGGATGCGCGCGAGCTGGTAGATGTCGGCCATGTAGCGGCCGGCATTGACGCTGGGCACGAAGGCCACCTTGGTCTCGGCGTGGTCGGCGAGGAAGGCTTCACGGACTTCCGGACCGACCTCGAAGGCCTGCGGGCCGATGGCCGGGCCGAGCCAGGCCAGCATCTCAGCGGCCGGCACCGCCAGCTTGTCCAGAGTGGCCTCCAGCACGCCGCCGGCCAACCCGCGCCAGCCGGCGTGGGCCGCCGCAACGCGGGTGCCGGCGCGGTCGCAGAACAGCGCCGGCAGGCAATCGGCGGTGAGCACCGCGCAGGCGATGCCCGGCGTGGCGCTCCAGCTGGCGTCGGCAGTGGCGACGCGGGACGGGTCGGCTTCCACCACCTCGATGCCGTGCACCTGGCTCAACCAGGCCGGCCGGCAACCCTGGGCCTGTTCCAAGCGACGGCGGTTCTCGGCCACCGCGGCCGGCTCGTCGCCGACGTGGTCGCCGAGGTTGAAGCTGTCGAACGGCGCCTGGCTCACCCCGCCGGCGCGGGTGCTGACGCAGGCGCGCACGTTGGCCGGCGCCGGCCAGTCGGGGATGAGCCAGGGCGAGGTCATACGAAGGACTCGTTGTCCTGACGCAGCAGGCTGAGCAGCCAGGTGAAGTCGTCAGGCAGCGGCGACTCCCACTTCATGCGCACGCCGCTGGCCGGGTGGTCCAGTTCGAGGAAGCGCGCGTGCAGCGCCTGGCGCGGGAAGTCGCGCAGCGACTCGACCAGCGTCGGGCTGGCCCCTGGCGGAATGCGGAAGCGCCCGCCGTAGACCGGGTCGCCCACCAGCGGAAAGCCGATGTGCGACATATGTACGCGGATCTGGTGGGTGCGGCCGGTCTCCAGCTTCACCCGGGTGTGGGTGTGCGAGCGGAAGCGCTCCAGCACCCGGTAATGGCTGATCGCCTGCTTGCCGGTGGGCACCACCGCCATCTTCTGGCGCATCACGCCGTGGCGGCTGATGGGCGCATCGATCTTGCCGCCGGCGACTATCACCCCGACCACGATGGCCTCGTAGATACGGCTCACCGAGCGCGCCTGCAGCTGGGCGACCAGGTTGGTGTGGGCTTCGAGGGTCTTGGCCACCACCATCAGGCCGGTGGTGTCCTTGTCCAGGCGGTGCACGATGCCGGCGCGCGGCACGTTGGCCAGGTGCGGCACGTGGTGCAGCAGGGCGTTGAGCAGGGTGCCGTCCTGGTGCCCGGCGGCCGGGTGGACCACCAGCCCCGCGGGCTTGTCGATCACCAGGATGTGCTCGTCCTCGTAGACGATGTCCAGCTCGATGTCCTGGGCCTTCCACTCGCCCTGGGCCTCCAGCTGCACCTCCAGCGCCAGGCGCGAGCCGGCGTGGACGACGTCCTTCGGGCGCAGCACGGCGCCGTCGACGGTCAGGTGGCCGTCCTTGATCCAGCCGGCCAGGCGCGAGCGGGAGTGTTCGGGGAAGAGTTGCGCGGCGACCTGGTCGAGGCGTTGGCCGCCCAGGTCGAACGGCACTTCTGCCGCCAGTTGGATGAGATCGGACATGATGGGACACAGTAGGCGCGCCACCTTTTGGTGGGCGGCACGCTGTGGTTAAATACGGGGCCTTTGTCCCAGGGGTTCGCCTGGGGCGCCAATCATAACAGACGGATGCGGCCGCGACAGCCGACCGTCCAGGGACGCAAGCCGCCATGCAAGTGAAACACCTGCTGCTGATCGCCACCCTCGTCTTGGTCTCCGCCTGCTCGTCCAAGGGCGACAAGGTCGACGAGAACCTGAGCGAGAGCCAGCTGTACCAGCAGGCGCAGGAAGACCTCGGCAACAACAGCTACACCAACGCCATCAACAAGCTGAAGGCGCTGGAGTCGCGCTACCCGTTCGGCCGCTACGCCGAACAGGCGCAGCTGGAGCTGATCTACGCCAACTACAAGAACGCCGAGCCGGAAGCCGCGCGTTCGGCGGCAGAGCGCTTCATCCGCCTGCACCCGCAGCACCCGAACGTCGACTACGCCTACTACATGAAGGGCCTGGCCTCCTTCGACCAGGACCGCGGCCTGATGGCGCGCTTCCTGCCGTTGGACCTGACCAAGCGCGACCCGGGCGCGGCGCGCGACTCCTTCAACGAGTTCGCCCAGCTCACCAGCCGCTTCCCCAACAGCCGCTACGCCCCGGACGCCAAGGCGCGCATGGTCTACCTGCGCAACCTGCTGGCGGCCTACGAAGTGCACGTCGGCCACTACTACCTCAAGCGCAAGGCCTACGTGGCCGCCGCCAACCGCGGCCGCTACGTGGTGGAGAACTTCCAGGAGACCCCGGCCGTCGGCGATGGCCTGGCGATCATGACCGAGGCCTACCAGCGCCTGGGCCTGAACGACCTGGCCGACAGCAGCCTGCAGACCCTCAAGCTCAACTACCCGGACAACCCCAGCCTGAAGGACGGCCAGTTCGAGCCCCGCGAGGACGACGACAGCAGCCGCTCCTGGCTGGCCAAGGCCACCCTCGGCCTGATCGACTCCAATACCGCGCCGCCGCAGATGGAAACCCAGGCGAGCAAGGACGTGATGCGCCAGTACGAGGACGCGCGCCAGCAGATCCCGCGCGAGCTGCAGCCCGAGCACCAGGACGAGGAAGTCGAGAAGCCCGACACCAGCGGCAAGAAGAGCCACTCCTGGTGGCACTACCTGACCTTCGGCCTGGTCGACTGATCGACCCGCCATGCAGAGGGAGGCTCCGGCCTCCCTTTTTCATGCCCGCGCGAATCTTCCGCACAGTACCGGCCCGCGCGACTTGTACGCCGTGGTAGCTCGGATAAACTGCGGCTCTTCACGAAAAAAGGGAACGCCATGGTCCGCCTGCTGTTCTGGATCCTCCTCATCGCCCTGATCTGGTGGCTGTGGCGCAAGGCTACCCGCCCGCAACGCCCGCCCCAGGCGCCGCCGGACGACCCGGCCGAGCCCATGGTCCGCTGCGCCCAGTGCGGTGTGCACGTGCCGCGCGCCAACGCGCTGCAGCACGAGCAGCGCTGGTACTGCAGCCAGGCCCACCTGCAGCAGGACAGCCCGCGGCATGGCTAAGGCCATCCCCATCAGCGGCCAGCAGGGGCAGCGCATCCTCCGCCTGTATCACCTGTACCGCCTGAGCATCGGCCTGCTGCTGGTGCTGCTGATTTCCAGCGACCTCGACGACCGCGTGCTCAACGTCGGCCAGTCGGCGCTGTTCCATGCCAGTTGCTGGAGCTACCTGATCGTCAACATCCTGATCGCCGTGCTGATGCCGACGCCGCGCCAGCTGCTGCCGATCTTCCTCCTGGCGCTGTTCGACATCCTCGCGCTGTGCGGCCTGTTCTACGCCGCCGGCGGCGTGCCCAGCGGCATCGGCAACCTGCTGGTGGTGGCGGTGGGCATCGCCAACATCCTGCTGCGCGGGCGCATCGGCCTGCTGATCGCCGCCGTCGCCGCGATCGGCATGATCTACCTGACCTTCTACCTCAGCCTCAGCCAGCCCACGGCGATCAACCACTACGTCCAGGCCGGCAGCCTCGGCGCCCTGAGCTTCGCCGCAGCGCTGCTGCTGCAGGGCCTGGCGCGGCGCCAGCAACTCACCGAGCACCTGGCCGAGGAACGCGCCACCACCGTGGCCAACCTCGAAGAACTCAACGCCCTCATCCTGCAGCGCATGCGCACCGGCATTCTGGTGCTGGACAGCCGGCACCGCGTGCTGCTGGCCAACCAGAGCGCCCTGGGCCTGCTGGCCCAGCCGGAACTGGCGGGCAAGCTCGCCACCGAGCATTGCCCGGAGCTGCTCGACAGCCTGCAGCAGTGGGAACGCAACCCCTCGCTGCGCCCGCCCAGCCTGCAGGCGCCCGAAGGCGGCCCCATGCTGCAGCCGAGCTTCATCCCGCTGCGCCGCGGCGAGGAACAGCACACCCTGGTGTTCCTCGAAGACATCTCGCAGATCGCCCAGCAGGCCCAGCAGCTCAAGCTGGCGGCCCTGGGCCGGCTGACCGCCGGCATCGCCCACGAGATCCGCAACCCCCTGGGCGCCATCAGCCACGCCGCGCAGCTGCTGCAGGAGTCCGAAACGCTCGACGCCCCCGACCGGCGCCTGACGCAGATCATCCAGGACCAGTCGCGACGCATGAACCTGGTGATCGAGAACGTCCTGCAACTGTCGCGGCGACGCCAGGCCGAGCCGCAACAGCTGGACCTCAGGCAGTGGCTGCAACGCTTCACCGACGAGCAGCGCGAAGGCCTGCGCGGCGACCAGCAGATCCACCTGCAAATGGGCGGCGGCGAGATCCAGACGCGCATGGACCCCAGCCAACTCACCCAGGTGCTGGGTAACCTGGTGCAGAATGGGTTACGGTACAGTGCCCGGCAGAACGGCAGCGGCCAGGTGTGGTTGAACCTGTTCCGCGACCGGGACAGCGACCTGCCGGTGCTGGAGGTGCTCGACGACGGCCCCGGCATCGCCCCGGAGCAGCTGGGCAAGCTGTTCGAACCCTTCTTCACCACCGAGAGCAAGGGCACCGGGCTGGGCCTGTACATTTCCCGCGAGCTGTGCGAAAGCAACCAGGCCCGCATCGACTTCAAGAACCGCGACGAAGGCGGTGGCAGCTTCCGCATCACCTTCGCCCACCCGCGCAAGCAGAGCTGAAAGAAAAGAGCATGAGCCGGCAAAAAGCCCTGATCGTCGACGACGAACCGGATATCCGCGAGCTGCTGGAGATCACCCTCGGCCGCATGAAGCTGGACACCCGCAGCGCCCGCAACGTCAAGGAGGCCAAGGAATACCTGGCCCGCGAGCCCTTCGACCTGTGCCTGACCGACATGCGCCTGCCCGACGGCACCGGCATGGACCTGGTGCAGCACATCCAGCAGCGCCACCCGCAGGTGCCGGTGGCCATGATCACCGCCTTCGGCAGCCTGGACACCGCGGTCAACGCGCTCAAGGCCGGCGCCTTCGACTTCCTCACCAAGCCGGTGGACCTCGGCCGCCTGCGCGAACTGGTGGCCACGGCCCTGCGCCTGCGCTCGCCGGGCGCGGAAGACGCGCCGGTGGACAACCGCCTGCTGGGCGACTCGCCGCCCATGCGGCAGATGCGCAACCAGATCGCCAAGCTGGCGCGCAGCCAGGCGCCGGTCTACATCAGCGGCGAATCCGGCAGCGGCAAGGAGCTGGTGGCCCGGCTGATCCACGAGCAGGGCCCGCGCAGCGAAGTGGCCTTCGTCCCGGTGAACTGTGGCGCCATTCCGTCCGAGCTGATGGAAAGCGAATTCTTCGGGCACAAGAAAGGCAGCTTCACCGGCGCCGTGGAAGACAAGCAGGGCCTGTTCCAGGCCGCCAATGGCGGCACCCTGTTCCTCGACGAAGTGGCCGACCTGCCCTTGCCGATGCAGGTGAAACTGCTGCGCGCCATCCAGGAAAAAGCCGTGCGCGCGGTGGGCGGCCAGCAGGAAGTGGCGGTGGACGTGCGCGTGCTCTGTGCCACCCACAAGGACCTGGCTGCGGAAGTCGCCGCCGGCCGCTTCCGCCAGGACCTCTACTACCGCCTGAACGTCATCGAACTGCGCGTGCCGCCGCTGCGCGAGCGCCGCGAGGACATCCCTCTGCTCACCGAGCGCGTGCTCAAGCGCCTGGCCAACGACAGCGGCCTGGCCGCGGCGCAGGTCAGCCCCGAAGCCCTGGAAAAGCTCAAGAGCTACCGTTTCCCGGGCAACGTGCGCGAACTGGAGAACATGCTCGAACGCGCCTACACCCTGTGCGAAGACGATGTCATCCAGCCCCAGGACCTGCGTTTCGCCGAGGCCACCGGCGGCGGCGAAAGCGGCGAGGCCAGCCTGGCGCAGATCGACAACCTCGAGGACTACCTCGAAGAGATCGAGCGCAAGCTGATCATGCAGGCGCTGGAAGAAACCCGCTGGAACCGTACCGCCGCGGCCCAGCGGCTGGGGCTGACGTTCCGTTCGATGCGCTATCGCTTGAAGAAGCTGGGGATCGATTGAGCAAGGGGCATGCCCTTATGCCCTGCCTGTCTTCGCGAACGGGATCACGCCAACGGCGTCGCCACCAACCGCCCTTCCGGCGCATAGGGTTGCGCCTTGATGATCGGCTCGCGCTTCAACATCAGGTCCGCCAGCAGCCGGCAGGAGGCCGGCGCCAACACCAGGCCGTTGCGGTAGTGCCCGGTGTTCAGCCAAAGCCCTTCGTACCCCAACACCTGGCCGATGAAGGGAATACCCTCGGGCGAGCCCGGCCGCAACCCTGCCCAATGCCCCACCGGCGCCAGCCCGGCGAGCGCCGGCAGCAGTTCCTCGGCGGAAGCGCGCAGGTTGGCCAGGGCCTCGTCCGTGGGCGTCTTGTCGAAGCCGGCATGCTCCAGGGTGCTGCCCACCAGGATATGGCCGTCGCGCCGCGGAATGGCATAGCGCCCCTTGGCCAGCACCATGCTCGACAGGAAATCCGCCGCGCACTTGTAGAGAATCATCTGCCCCTTCACCGGCGCGACCGGCAGTTCCAGGCCCAGACCGGCCAGTAGCTCGCCGCTCCAGGCGCCGGCCGCCAGCACGGTCGCATCGGCCCGCAGCTCGCCGGCGGCGCAGCGCACGCCGCGAATGGCGCCCTGCTCCTGGATGAAACCGCTGACCTCGCAACCCTCAAGCACCTCGACGTTCGGCATACGCCGCAGCGCCTCGCGCAGCGAACGCGCCAGGCGCGGGTTGCGCACATTGGCCACGCCCGGCATGTGGACCGCTTTCTGGAAACCGGCTCCCAGCGCGGGGACGGCATCATGGACCGCCGAAATATCCACCTCCTGCAGCGGGCGGTCGTTGGCGCGGGCCCAGGCCAGCGCCTCGGCCTGGTCGTCCAGGTCCAGCCAATAGAGGCCGGTGACGTGCACCTCGGGGTCGACGCCGGTGTCCTCCAGCAGTTGCTGGCCCAGTGCCGGATAGAAGTCCTGCGACCAGTGCGCCAGGTTCGCCACCGCCCGGCTGTAGCGCCAGGGGTAGAGCGGGGAAACGATGCCGCCGCCGGCCCAGGAGGCCTCGCGCCCGGTCTCGCCACGCTCGACCAGAGTCACCCGCAGCCCCTCGCGCCCCAGGGTCCAGGCACTCAACAGCCCGACAACGCCACCACCGACAAGCAGAACATCCGACATACCGCTGCACCTCGAACCGACAGGAAACCGGACGGTCATCCGGCGCGCCACTATACCAACCCCACCAGAGCGAAGCGCCCTACACCTTCGACGGAATCGACGCACGACATCCAAGGCCCAGATAACGGACCAAAAGAAAGATACTGCGGCAGCAAGGCAAAGCCAGGGACGGCTCCTCATGCCCAAGAATCGCGGATTCAGCCTGCTGGAAGCATTGCTCTCGATTCTCCTGCTCTCGCTGCTCGCCAGCCTGGCCGTACCGGCCTTCGACAACCTGCTCCAGTCAAATCGCGCCCTTGTCGCCCTGCACAGCCTGCATGGCGCCCTGAGCCATGCCCGGCAAACCGCGGTACTGACCGGCCGCCCGGTCAGCGTCGTGGCCCACGAAGGCGATTGGGCCAAAGGCTGGGCGCTGTTCCACGACGACAACAACGACGGCCAGCAGCAATCCGGCGAACCCCGGCTACGCCTACACCCGCCCCTGGAAGGCGTGCAGATATACCCGGACGAAACCTCCCGCAGCTACATCCACTACCGCCCCCAGGGCCAGGCCATCCGCCCCAACGGCGCCTTCCACGCCGGCCATTTCCGGATCTGTGCCCAGCACGCCACAGCCCACCGGATCGTGATCAACCGCAGCGGCCGCATCCGCCACGAAAGCGCCCCCAGCGCCAGCCTCTGCCCACGCTGAGCAGCGCACAGCCGCTCTGCGACCGAGGTCACAGAAGACCAGCGGACATGACCGGACATCGCGCGATTTGTATCGGCCATCCAACAAAAAGGGACATTTCCCACACAAATTGGCAGCATTTCCTTCAAGGTAAATAGGAGGAATGCGCCATGTCGCGCCCCAAGGAAATGGCGGGGTTCACGTTGGTCGAGCTGATGATCGTGGTAGCGCTGCTGGTGATCTTCGTCAGCATCGCGCTGCCCAGCTTCAGCTACCTGATCAAGACCAACCGGACTCAGAGCGCCGCCAGCGAACTCGCCTCCCTGCTGCAATACGCCCGCGCCGAGGCGGTGACGCGCAATGTCGATATCACTGCAGCAGCCAGCAGCGGAGCCTGGACAGTCAGCCAGGGCAATACCGTCCTTCGCCAACTGGATAGCCAGCAAAGCACCCTCAGCATCCTGCCGGCCACTGCCTCGGTGACCTTCTATCCGAACGGCACCGCCTCCGCCAATACCAACATCTACATCTGCAACGACGGTGATGCCGCCACCGGCTATCAATTGACCGTCAGCGTGGCCGGACAGGTGAGACTGTGGCCTCGCGGCACGTCGGACGCAGGTGAAGCACTCGGGAGTTGCGGATCATGAATGACGTTCGCAGGCAATCCTCCGGCTTCAGCCTGATCGAGGTGCTGGTCGCCCTGCTGCTGATCTGCATCGGGGTGCTGGGCATGGTCGCCATGCAAGGGCGCACGGTGCAGTACACCCAGGACTCCGTGCAACGCAGCACCGCCGCCATGCTCGCCAACGAGATGCTGGAGACCATGCGCAGCAATCGCGACCAGGTCTATACCGCCAGCGGCAACCTCAACCCGAACTCGGCGTATTTCACCGGTAGCGACGGCTACCCGGAGGCGCCCGAGGAGGGAAGCTGCCAGCCGCTCCCCGCCAACGCCAACCCCGCCGAGCAGCTCAACTGCTGGCTGACTCGCGTACAGGAGACATTGCCCGGCGCCAGCGGTCTGGCAGCCGAGGTGCACGTCTGCCGTGCAGGGAGCAGCGCCGGCACTTGTGGCAGCGCGGGCCGCGCCATCGAAATCCAGGTGGCCTGGCGGGTGAAGAACGGCGAGTGCATGGATGCGGCGGACAGCGGCGACGACAAGACCATTTGCCGCTATCGGGTAAGAGCGGAAATCTGAGGCGGACCAGCATGCAGAAGCGCCAGCAAGGCCTGTCCCTGATCGAGCTGATGGTCGCCCTGACCGTCAGCAGTTTCCTGATCATCGGGATAGTGCAGATCTTCATCGACAACAAGAACACCTTCGTCTTCCAGCAGGCCCAGACGGAGAACCAGGAAAACAGCCGTTACACCTTCCTGCTGCTCGACCAGGAACTGAGCAAGACCGGTTATCGGCGCCAGCCCGACCGCGGGTTCGATACCAGTTTCCCGGCGGCAGACTCAAGCAGCGGAGCCCCGGAGGGATGCGCATTCGCCAAGGGCCAGACTGTCACGCTGGCCAGCGACAGCGGCATCTGCATCCGCTATGAACCCCGCGACCCCGACGAGCGCAACTGCCTGGGGGCGAAGCCCGCCGACGGAACCGTTCCCGACGAGCCCTACACCACCAGCACGCTGACCGTGATGGAAAAGTTCTTCATCGAAGACAACGAACTCAAGTGTGCAGCGGGTGAAGATGAGCCAGGGACCATCCTAAGAGGCGTCGCCGACATTCAGTTCGAGTACGGAGTCGGCCCCCAGACCGATGAACGCCAGGTAGATACCTATACCACCTCCCCGGGTACCCAGCCGATCCGGGCAGTGCGCTATGCCGCTCTTATGGTGAGTTCGGTCAATGCCCGCCAGGGCATGGATAGCACCACCCTGACGCAATGGAAGGCCCGCTATCCCGACTCCGGCATCGGCACCGACAGCGGGCAGCTCTACCAGATCGCCCAAGGCTCGATCACCCTCAGGAACCTCATGCCATGAATGCATCCCGCCATTCGCAGCAGGGCGCGATCCTGTTCGTCTCGCTGATCATCCTGCTGGTCATCTCCGTGCTGGCCATCTCCAGCGTCCGCCAGTCGGCGCTGGAAGCCCGTATCACCGGCAGCGTGGCCGAGGAGAAGCGCCTGTTCAACGGCGCCGAATCGGCGCTACGCAACACCGAGGAGAGCCTCAGCGAGTCGCTGCTGCCGCCCGACCGCTGCCCGGCGGACGCCACCACCGATGACCTGCCCTGTATCTGGAACAAGACCGCCAACGATTATGCCCAGGACTTCTCCGACGCCATGGGCTACACCGGCACGGGCGTTACGCCCTCCACGCAGACCACCACTGTCAGTCGCTACATGATCGCCGCCCCAAGCGGCAACGTCGGCGGCCAGTCGATCAACCCCGAGTACGGCTCGATGATGCTGGGCAACGGCACCTTCTTCTATGAAGTGAACAGCCGCGCCTCCAGCAACAACCGCACGGCCCCACTGCGCTCCGTGGTGGCCCGGGTATACAACAACTGACTCCCAGGCACTGACATGAAGACTCTCCGCCAAACCGCGATCAACGCCAGCGCCAGCCTGCTCTGCGCCCTCCTGCTTCCGTGCGCCAGCGCCTGGGCAGACATCGACATCTCGCGCACCCCGGTCTTCGTCAACGACTCGGTGCCACCGCTGAACATGCTGGTCATGGGCCGTGACCACAAGCTGTACTACGAGGCCTACAACGATGCCTCCGACCTCAATGGCGACGGCATTCTCGACGTGGGCTACAAGGGGCACCTGGACAAGGACCACGGCGGCATCGACTACTACGGCTACTTCAACTCGTTCGCCTGCTACGACTACAGCGACGGCCGCTTCAGCCCGGTCAGCGCCACCACCAACAAGAAGTGCCCGGGGCACTGGAGCGGCGACTTCCTCAACTACCTGGCCACCTCGCGCATGGACGCCCTGCGCAAGGTGCTCTACGGCGGCTACCGGGTGGAGGACACCACCACCTCCACCGTGCTGCAAGGCTCCTACGTTCCCCAGGACGACCACGCCTGGGGCAAGGAATACCTGAGCGAGGCCTACGACGGCTACCGCATTTCCGACTACACCCCGCTGAGCCAGCCGGCGGCCGGCGGCTACCGCCACCTGTTCGCCGTGGTGTCGCTGACCCAGGACACCGGCGTGCCGCAGTTGCGCACCCTGACCAACACCAGCTTCCGCATCTGGAACTGGGTGTCGAAGGAGCGGCCGGTAGCCGGCAGCACCTGCGTGAACAGTTCCGGCTCGGAGGTCAACTGCACCAGTGGCGGCCCCAGTGGCGGCAACTGGACCATCGTGCCCGCCGACCAGATGTCGGGCCTGACGCTCACCACCTGGAAGGACTCGCGCTCGACTTCCACCAACAAGTCGCAGATGGACGACCTGTTCAACAACTACAGCAGCAACTCTGCAAAATGCGGTAGCGGAACGCCATCATTCACCAACATAAGCACCGGCCAGAACTTCACCAACCCCTACTCCGCTAACGGCTGTGGCCAGGATGGCTATCACACGCTGATCACCGGCACCCTGACCCCGGCGCTGACGGGCGTCTACCAGTTCTCGGTGGACGGTGACGACGCGGTCGAATTCCAGGTCAATGGCGTTACCGCGTCCTACTATGGCGACCACGGCAAGGCCGGCGGCGGCGGCAACGGCACCACCGCCTCGGTAACGCTCACCGCGGGTACCGCCTATACCTTCAAGTTCCGTCACGAGGAAAATAGCGGCGACGCCAACTTCTACCTGTACTGGAAGACCCCGGCCACCGGCACCAGCGAGATGACCGACAGGAACGTCAAGGTCTCGGTCTGCCCCAGCGGCACCGACAACGCCGGCCTGCGCGAAAGCAACTGCACCGCCTACGGCAACGGCTTCAAGCCGACCGGTATCCTTCACGACTACGGCGCCACCAACAAGATGTACTTCGGCCTGCTCACCGGCTCGTTCCAGAAGAACATCAGCGGCGGCGTGCTGCGCAGCCAGTTGCAGAGTTTCTCCAAGGAGTACAGCTCGACCACCGGGCAATACTGCTTCGCCGGCACCAACGTGTGCGGTTCCGACGGCGTGACCAACGGCATCGTGGCGACCATCAACAAGCTGCGCATCATCGACTTCAACTACGGCGACCATACCTACGGCTGCGGCTGGATCACCACGCGCCCGATCACTCAGAACGACACCTGCTACATGTGGGGCAATCCGATCGGCGAAATGATGTACGAGACGATGCGCTACTTCTCCGGTGAAACAACGCCCACCAGCACCTATGACTATGGCTCCGGCAACAGCAAGGACAAGGACGTGCTGGGCCTTCCGCGCATCGGCACCTGGACCCCGCCCTACAAGTCGACCGCCAACCCCAATGGCTACCCCGTGTGCTCGGTCCCGGCCATGACGGTCATCAGCGACATCAACCCGTCCTATGACTTCAAGCTGCCGGGCAGCAAATGGTCCACCGACGTTTCGGCGCCCTCCTCAGGATCGCTGGCGGGCCTGAACGTCTCCACCGAGGCGGACAAGATCTGGGCAGCCGAAGGGGGTGGCAGCAAGTCCATCTTCATCGGCGAATCCAACGGTGTCGCCGACAGTGCCCCCACAGCCAAGACCGTCAGCAACCTGTCCACCGTCCGCGGTTTGGCGCCGGAGGAACCCAGCAAACAGGGCACTTACTACTCCGCTGCCGTGGCGCGCTATGGCGCGAACAACAAGATCGGCGGCGACAAGGCCCTGTTGACCTACTCGGTAGCACTGGCCTCGCCCCTGCCGACCATCAAGTTCCCCGTCACCAGCAATGGCGTCACCAGCGTGGTGACCGTGGTGCCCTTCGCCAAGTCCGTCGGTGGCAGCAGCATCGACGCGAACGGCAGCTTCCAGCCCACCGACCAGATCGTCGACTACTACGTGGAGAAGTTCGCCAATACTTCGCCAGCCTGTAATGGCGGCACGCCCAGCCTGGTCAGCGACTGCGACGCCACCCTCAACGGCGGCCGTCCCTACGCCAAGTTCCGCATCAACTACGAGGACGTGGAACAGGGCGCCGACCATGACATGGACGCCATCGCCCTGTATGAATTGCTGGTCAACGATCAGGGCAAGCTGGTCATCAACATGACCTCCGAATACGCCGCCGGCGGCATCGACCAGCACATGGGCTACGTGATCTCCGGCACCACCAAGGACGGTATCTACCTTGAGGTCAAGGACCAGGGCGGCAACAACGTCGCCTACAAGCTGGATACTCCCGATGGTCGCGATCCCAACTACTGCAACGCGACCACCAAACCCAACGACTGCACCCTGAGCCGGCTCAGCTCCTCGCGCACCTTCACCCTGTCGGGCACCCCGGCGGCCACCTTCCTGGAGAACCCGTTGTGGTACGCCGCCAAGTACGGCACCAACGCGACCAACAACGACACCGATGGCAACGGCGTGCCGGACAACTACTTCCTGGTCACCAACGCCCTGACGCTGAAGGACCAGTTGAACAAAGCGTTCAACGACATCTACCAGCGCAACAGCTCCGTCTCCACCCCGTCGGTGGAGCGCCTGCAACCCGGCGCCTCGATCAGCGACGCGCGCTCGGTATACCGCTCCAACTTCCTGGTGGACGACTGGTCGGGCGACCTGATCAAGGAGACCATCAACCCGGCCACCTTCGCCCGTACCGTGGTCTGGCACGCCAAGGACCAGTTCCCGAGCACCCGTAACATCAAGTTCAAGGGCAGCAACGGCAGCCTGACCACCCTCACCCACAGCAACCTGTCGGGTGTGACCTACAACGGCGTCGACCTGCAGACCACCCTGACCTCCGCGCAGCTCGGCTACGTGCTGGGCGACCGCAGCGGCGAAGGCAGCAGCTTCCGCCGGCGCAGCACCCTGCTGGGCGACATCATCAACTCCAACCCGGTGGTGGTCTCCGGCGCCCAGTACCTGGCCTACCTGGCAGGCGCCATCGATGGCGGCTACCAGAAGTACGCCGACTTCATCGAAGCCAAGAAGACTCGCCGCACCCAGGTCTACGTCGGCGCCAACGACGGCATGCTGCACGCCTTCGACGGCACCACCGGCGTGGAGAAATTCGCCTTCGTGCCCCGCGCCGTCATCCCGAACCTGCAGTACCTGAGCAGCAAGGACTACACCGCCGCCCAGCACCGCTGGTTCGTCGACGGCAGCCTGACCGTGCGCGACGTCTACTACGACGACGCCTGGCATACCGTGCTGGTGGGCACCCTGGGCGCCGGCGGCAAGTCCGCCTTCGCCCTGGACGTGACCGACCCGGACAACATCGCCCTGCTCTGGGAGTTCGACGACGACAACGCCAGCAGCAAGGACAGTACCAACACGACGCTGAGCAACCTCGGCTTCACCATCCCCACTCCGGTGGTCGCCCGCCTGCACAGCGGTCAATGGGGCGTGCTGCTGCCCAATGGTTACAACAGCGCCAACAACAGCAGCGGCAAGGCGGTGATGTACGTGCTGGACATCAAGACCGGCACCGTCCTCAAGACACTGGAAGCACAGGGCGTCGCCGGTACCAACGGCTTGTCCAGCATCCGCGGCGCCGACAACAACAGCGATGGCATCATCGACTACGCCTACGCCGGCGACCTGCAGGGCAATCTGTGGCGCTTCGACCTGATCGACAGCTCCGCCACCAACCCCTTCGCCAACACTAACGTCCAGGCCTCGACCTTCAAGACATCCTTCAACGGCACCCCGCTGTACGTGGCCAAGGATGCCGACGGCAGTGGCAGTGTGCGCCAACCGATCACCGCGCCGCCATCGCTGGTACGCCATCCCTCGACCACTGGCTATCTGGTGATCTTCGGTACCGGCCGCTACCTGGGCACCGTCGACAAGACCAGCCCGTTCCAGTTGCAGACGCTCTACGGCATCTGGGACAAGAAGACCAAGGGCGAAGCGGTCACCAGCACGCCAACCCTGTCGCGGGCCAACCTGCAAGGGCAGACCATTTCGTCCCAGGTGAACGGTGCGACCTTCGCCGACAACACGGCCAACACCTTCGATATCCGTCTGCTCAGCCAGAACAGCGTGGACTGGACGACGAAAAGCGGCTGGTACCTGAACCTCCAGGTCACCGGGGGCAGCCTGGTAGGCGAGCGGATCGTCGACGAAATGGCGGCCCGTGGTCAGGCCCTGCTGATCAACACCCGCACACCCAGCCTGGATGTGTGCCAGGCTGGTGTGGAAGGCTGGTCATACGGCCTCGACCCTTATACCGGCGGTCGCGCCGACTTCAACATCTTCGACTTCAGCCAGAACTTCGTGGTCGACCAGGGCGACGCCTACGTTTCCGGCGACACCAGCCAGGTGGTCTCCGGCTACAAGACCCCGGCCGGTGGCGCGGCACTTTCCGGCAATACCCGCTTCACCGCCGACGGAGCGCCGATGAACATCAGCTTCGGCCCCGAGTCCACCGGACGCCAGACCTGGCGCGCAGCCCCGCAATGAGGAAGCAGTACATGAAGAAGACAGCGGGTTTCACCCTGATCGAGATGATGATCGTGGTGGCCATCATCGGCATCCTGGCGGCCATCGCCTATCCCAGCTACCAGGAATACGTCCTGCGCGGCAACCGCAGCGAAGGGCAGGCTCTGCTCAACGACGCGGCCGCGCGTCAGGAGCGCTACTTCGCCCAGAACAATGCCTATGTCACTGACCAAGACGACATCGGCAATTTGAATATGCGCAATACAAACGGCACGACCGTGACCTCGGATACCGGCAAGTACACGCTGACCATCAGCAACCCCAACGGAAGCGGTGGCTACCTGCTAACGGCAACCCCGCAGGGCGTGCAGACGAGAGATACCAAATGCGGGAACCTGACGCTCAATGCCATGGGCACCCGCGGCGTCAGCGGCAGCACCAGTGTGAACGACTGCTGGAAGTGAAACGCTGCCCCTACGGAGCAGGAACAGGAGAAATGCCGTCGTAGGATGGGTTGAGCGAAGCGATACCCATCACCACGGCAGCATGGGTTTCGCAAGCTCAACCCATCCTACGCAGAGCGCTTAGGCGCAGTCGGCAAGCCCCAGGCGGGATACAGCGTGGGAGCGGATTTATCCGCGATTCCGCCGGCAAGGCCGGCGTTCGGTCGAATATGGCTCCTGGAGGGGACGGAAGATGCCGCCTGGCAGGAACGGGTTTAAACCGCCTTCACCCGCAGTTCCTTGGGCATCGAGAAGGTAATGTTCTCCTCCCGCCCATCCAGCTCCACCTCGGGCTCCGCGCCCCATTTGCGCAGTTGTTCGATCACCCCGCGCACCAGCACTTCCGGGGCGGAGGCGCCGGCGGTGATGCCGATGCGCTGCTTGCCTTCGAACCATTCGCGCTTGAGGTCTTCGGCGCCGTCGATCAGGTAGCCGGGGGTGCCCATGCGTTCGGCGAGTTCGCGCAGGCGGTTGGAGTTGGAGCTGTTCGGGCTGCCCACCACCAGCACCAGGTCGCACTGGTCGGCCAGGTCCTTGACGGCGTCCTGGCGGTTCTGGGTGGCGTAGCAGATGTCGTTCTTGCGCGGGCCCTTGATGTGCGGGAATTTCGCGCGCAGGGCGTCGATCACCTTGGAGGTGTCGTCCATCGACAGGGTGGTCTGGGTGACGAAGTGCAGGGCCTCGGGGTTGCGCACTTGCAGCGCGGCCACGTCTTCCTCGTCCTCGACCAGGTAGATGTCGCCGCCATTGTCGCGGTTGTACTGGCCCATGGTGCCTTCCACCTCGGGGTGGCCTTCGTGGCCGATGAGGATGCACTCCTGGCCATCGCGGCTGTAGCGCACCACTTCCATGTGCACCTTGGTGACCAGCGGGCAGGTCGCGTCGAAGACCTTCAGGCCGCGGTTCTCGGCCTCCTTGCGCACGGCCTGGGACACGCCGTGGGCGCTGAAGATGACGATGGTGTCGTCCGGCACCTGGTCGAGTTCCTCGACGAACACCGCGCCGCGGTTGCGCAGGTTCTCCACCACGAACTTGTTGTGCACCACTTCATGGCGCACGTAGATCGGCGGGCCGAACACGTCCAGGGCGCGGTTGACGATTTCGATCGCCCGGTCGACGCCGGCGCAGAAGCCGCGGGGGTTGGCGAGTTTGATTTGCATGGTCGGTCTGTCTCGGCGCGCAGAGGGGATGGCGCGATGGGTGTCGCTTCGCGATACCCATCCTACGCCAGCGAAGGGCCCTCAGAGCGCCCTTACGTCGATGATTTCCACTTCGAAGGTCAGGCTCTTGCCGGCCAGCGGGTGGTTGAAATCGATGGTCACCTGCTGTTCGTCGAAGGCCTTGACCACGCCGGGCAGCTCGGTCTTGGCGGCGTCGTTGAAGATCACCAGCAGGCCTTCGGCCAGCTCCATGTCCTGGAACTGGTCGCGCGGCATCACCTGCACGTTGGCCGGGTTCGGCTGGCCGAAGCCCTGCTCCGGCTCGATGTTCAGGGTGCGCTTGTCGCCGGCCTTGAGGCCGAACAGCGCCTGCTCGAAGCCCGGCAGCAGGTTGCCGTCGCCGACCTTGAAGGTGGCCGGCTGCTTGTCGAAGGTGCTGTCGACGACGTTGCCGTCTTCCAGCTTGAGGGCGAAGTGCAGGGTGACTTCGGTATCCGCTCCGATGCGCTGGATATCGCTGTTGCTGTCAGCCATGGGCGGTCTCTCCGGATTTCTTCGTCTTGAACATGTCCAGCGCCAGCATGATGGCGCCTACGGTGATGGCGCTGTCGGCCAGGTTGAACGCCGGGAAGTACCAGCGGTTCTGCCAGTGCACCAGGATGAAGTCGATCACGTGGCCGAGCACGATGCGGTCGTACAGGTTGCCCAGCGCGCCGCCCAGCACCAGGGCCAGGGCGATGGCCAGCCAGGTGTCGCTGGGCTTCAGGCGCTTGAGCCAGATGACCAGCACCGCGCTGACCACGATGGCGATCAGGGCGAACAGCCAGCGCTGCCAGCCGGAGCTGTCGGCCAGGAAGCTGAAGGCCGCGCCGGTGTTGTAGGCCAGGGTCCAGCTGAACAGGTCGGGGATGACCACGATCTGCTGGTACAGGCTCAGCGTGCCTTCGAAGTAGGCCTTGCTGACCTGGTCGAGGACCAGGACCAGCACGGTTATCCACAACCAGCCGAGGCGGCCGAAGCGGTTAGGCATAGTGGCGAACCTCGCCGGCGCCTTCGATGTTCTCCACGCAGCGGCCGCAGATTTCAGGGTGCGCGGCGTGACTGCCGACGTCCTCGCGGTGGTGCCAGCAACGGGCGCACTTGGCGTGGGCCGACTTCACTACCTTCAGCTTGAGGCCGGGCAGTTCGCTCTGCACGGCATCGGCCGGGGCCTCGGCCAGGGGCGCGAGGGTGGCGGTGGAGGTGATCAGCACGAAGCGCAGCTCGTTGCCCAGCTTGCCCAGGCTGCGGGCCAGGTCGTCCTCGGCGTAGAGGGTGACCTCGGCCTGCAGGTTGCCGCCGATGGCCTTGGCGGTGCGCTGGTTCTCCAGCTCCTTGTTGACCGCGGCCTTGGCGGCCATGACCTGCTCCCAGTAGGCGCGGCCCAGCTCGGCGTCGGCCGGCAGTTCGGACAGGCCGTCGTACCAGGTGGTCAGCATGACCGACTCGGCGCGCTCGCCGGGCAGGAACTTCCACACTTCCTCGGCGGTGAAGGCGAGGATCGGCGCGACCCAGCGCACCAGCGCCTCGGCGATGTGGAACAGCGCGGTCTGGCAGGAGCGGCGGGCGACGCTGTCGGCCTGGGTGGTGTACTGGCGGTCCTTGATGATGTCCAGGTAGAAGCCGCCCAGCTCCTGCACGCAGAAGTTGTGCACCTTGGAGTAGACGTTCCAGAAGCGGTACTCGCGGTAGGCCTCTTCCAGCTCGCGCTGCAGCAGCAGGGCGCGGTCCACGGCCCAGCGGTCCAGGGCCAGCAACTGGTCGTTGGGCAGCAGGTCCTTGGCCGGGTCGAAGCCGGTCAGGTTGGAGAGCAGGAAGCGCGTGGTGTTGCGGATGCGCCGGTAGGCGTCGGCGCTGCGCTGCAGGATGGTCTGGGAGACCGCGATCTCGCCGGAGTAGTCGGTGGAGGCCACCCACAGGCGCAGGATGTCGGCGCCCAGGGTGTCGATCACGGTCTGCGGCACCACGGTGTTGCCCAGGGACTTGGACATCTTGCGGCCGGACTCGTCCACGGTGAAGCCGTGGGTCAGCAGCTGGCGGTATGGCGCGTGGCCGTCGATGGCGCAGCCGGTCAGCAGCGAGGAGTGGAACCAGCCGCGGTGCTGGTCGGAACCTTCCAGGTAGAGGTCGGCGGCCGGGCCGCTGGCGTGGCCGAGTTCGGCGTGGGAGCCGCGCAGCACGTGCCAGTGGGTGGTGCCGGAGTCGAACCAGACGTCCAGGGTGTCGTTGATCTTGTCGTACTGCGCGGCTTCGTCACCGAGCAGTTCGGCGGCGTCGAGCTTGAACCAGGCCTCGATGCCCTCCTTCTCCACGCGCTGGGCAACTGCTTCCATCAGCTCGACGGTGCGCGGGTGCAGCTCGCCGGTGGCCTTGTGCAGGAAGAACGGGATGGGCACGCCCCAGTTGCGCTGGCGCGAGATGCACCAGTCCGGACGGCCGGCGATCATGCCGTGCAGGCGCGCCTGGCCCCAGCTGGGCACGAATTCGGTCTGGGTGATGGCTTCCAGCGCACGCTCACGCAGGGTCGCGCCGCTCTCCGGCTGCTTGTCCATGCCGACGAACCACTGCGCGGTGGCGCGGTAGATCAGCGGGGTCTTGTGGCGCCAGCAGTGCATGTAGCTGTGGTTGATGCTGGTGTGCTTGAGCAGCGCGCCGACTTCGTCGAGCTTGGCGACGATGTTCGGGTTGGCCTTCCAGATGAACTGGCCGCCAAAGAACGGCAGGTCGGCTACATACACGCCGTTGCTCTGCACCGGGCTGAGGATGTCGTCGTTGCTCATGCCGTACTGCTTGCAGGTACGGAAGTCGTCCTCGCCGTAGGCTGGCGCGGAGTGGACGATGCCGGTGCCGGCGTCCAGGGCCACGTACTCGGCCAGGTAGACCGGCGAGAAGCGCTCGTAGAACGGGTGGCGGAAGCGGATCAGGTCCAGCGCCTCGCCCTTGGCGGTGGCGATGACCTGGCCTTCCAGGCCGTAGCGCTGCAGGCAGGACTCGACCAGCTCCTCGGCCAGCACCAGCAGGCGCTCGCCGGTATCGACCAGGGCGTAGGTGAATTCGGGGTGGACGTTCAGCGCCTGGTTGGCCGGGATGGTCCAGGGGGTGGTGGTCCAGATGACGATGGCGGCGGGCTTGGCCAGGCTCTGCAGGCCGAAGGCGGCGGCCAGTTTGCCTTCGTCTTCCACCGGGAAGGCGACGTCGATGGCGTCGGACTTCTTGTCGGCGTACTCGACTTCCGCCTCGGCCAGGGCCGAGCCGCAGTCGAAGCACCAGTTCACCGGCTTCAGGCCCTTGAACACGAAGCCCTGCCTGACCATCTCGGCCAGGGCGCGGATTTCGCCGGCCTCGTTGGCGAAGTTCATGGTCTTGTAGGGGTTGTCCCACTCGCCGAGCACGCCCAGGCGGATGAAGTCGGCCTTCTGCCCCTCGATCTGCTCGGTGGCGTAGGCGCGGCACAGTTCGCGGGTCTTGTCCGCCGGCAGGTTCTTGCCGTGGGTGGTCTCGACCTTGTGCTCGATGGGCAGGCCATGGCAGTCCCAGCCCGGCACGTAGGGCGCGTCGTAGCCGGCCAGGGTGCGCGAGCGAACGATCAGGTCCTTGAGGATCTTGTTGACCGCGTGACCGATGTGGATGCTGCCGTTGGCGTAGGGCGGGCCATCGTGCAGGATGAATTTCGGGCGACCTTCGCCGGCCTTCCGCAGCTTCTGGTACAGGCCGATGTCGTTCCAGAACTTCAGGGTTTCCGGCTCGCGCTGGGGCAGGCCGGCTTTCATCGGGAACTGGGTATCGGGAAGGTTCAGCGTGGCTTTGTAGTCGGTCATCTCAGGGCCTGTTCGGAATTTCTTCAATCAAGCGGTTGGCCCAGCCAGTAGGCCCGGGCGGCGGCTATGTCGGCGAGGATCGCCGCCTTCAGTGCCTCGAGGGAGGCGAAGCGCTGCTCATCTCGCAGCTTCTGGTGGAAGGTCACATCCAGGTGCAGGCCGTAGAGGTCGCCGGCGAAGTCCAGCAGATGCACTTCCAGGTGGGGCCGGCCGTCGCCGTTGACCGACGGCCGCGTGCCGATGTTGGCCACCCCGTTGACGCGCTGGCCGGCCACTTCCGTGCTGACCAGGTAGACGCCGTTGAGCGGCGCCTTGCGGCGCTTGAGCTGGATGTTCGCGGTGGGCGAACCCAGGGTGCGGCCGAGCTTCTGCCCGTGCAGCACCCGCCCGCTCAGGCGGAACGGCCGGCCCAGCAGGCGCTCGGCCTGGTGCAGGTCGCCGTCGGCGAGCACCTTGCGGATGCGCGAGCTGCTCACCCGCATGCCGTCGACTTCCACCGTGGTGGCGGCCTCGACGGTGAAACCCTGCTCGGCGCTGGCCCGGACCAGGAAGGCGAAGTCGCCGGAACGGTCGCAGCCGAAGCGGAAGTCGTCGCCCACTTCCAGGTGGCGCACCGCCAGGCCATCCACCAGCACCTGGCGGACGAACTCGGCGGCCGACAGCTCGCGCAGGCGGCGGTTGAAGGTCAGGCACAGGACGAAGTCGACGCCCTGCTCGCGCAGCAGTTCAAGCTTCTCGCGCAGGCGCGTCAGGCGCACCGGCGCGGCATCCGGGGCGAAGTACTCGCGCGGCTGCGGCTCGAAGATCACCACGCAGCTGGGCACGCCCAGCTCCTGCGAGCGCTCGCGCAGACGCGCCAGGATCGCCTGGTGGCCAAGGTGGACGCCGTCGAAATTGCCGATGGTGGCAACGCAGCCCCCGGACAGGGGCCGCAGGTTGTGGAGGCCTCGAAGCAGCTGCATAGCGCGCGTATTGCTCAGAAAGTGGTCGATTATACCTGCACCCGCCGCCGCGCGACAGGCACAAAGCCGCCGCGCGTCACGGATGCACCCAAGTGCCGGCGCCGGGCTAGCTCACCGCCCGCCGCGAGAAGTCGCGCAGGCGGAAGCCCAGCAGCGCCAGCATACCGAAATAGGCCACTACGCCGGCCACCACCAGCACGCCCAGGCGCGCCAGGCGCAGCGGCATGCCGCCCAGGTCCCAGGCCGGCATGAAATGCATCAGGCCCAGCAGCACGGCGGACATCACCAGCACCGCCAGCACCAGCTTGCCGAGGAACTTCGCCCAGCCCGGCTGCGGCTCGAACAGGTCGTGCTTGCGCAACTGCCAGTACAACAGACCGGCGTTGAGGCAGGCCGCCAAGCTGATCGCCAGGGCCAGGCCCGCGTGCTTGAGCGGGCCGATGAAGACCAGGTTCATCGCCTGGGTGGAAACCAGGGTGAAGAGCGCGATCTTCACCGGCGTGCGGATGTTCTGCCGGGCATAGAAGCCCGGCGCCAGCACCTTGACCAGGATGATCCCGAGCAGGCCCACGGCGTAGGCGATGAGCGCGCGCTGGGTCATGAGCGCGTCGTTGGCGCTGAACTTGCCGTACTGGAACAGCGACACGGTCAGCGGCTCGGCGATCAGCGCCAGGGCCAGGGCGCAGGGCAGCACCAGCAGGAAGCACAGGCGCAGGCCCCAGTCCATCAGGCGCGAGTATTCATGGCGGTCGTCGCTGGCGTAGGTCTTGGCCAGGGACGGCAGCAGGATGGTGCCCAGGGCCACGCCCAGCACGCCGGAGGGCAGCTCCATCAGGCGGTCGGCGTAGTACATCCAGGACACCGAGCCTGCGGCCAGGAAGGAGGCGAAGATGGTGTTGATGATCAGCGAGATCTGGCTCACCGACACGCCGAGGATCGCCGGCCCCATCTGCTTGAGCACGCGCCACACGCCGCTGTCGCGCAGGTTCAGGCGCGGCAGCACCAGCATGCCGATCTTCTTCAGGTGCGGCAGTTGGTAGAGCAGCTGCGCCAGGCCGCCGGCCAGCACCGCCCAGCCCAGGGCCATCACCGGCGGGTCGAAGTACGGCGTGAGGAACAGCGAGAAGGCGATCATGCTGACGTTCAGCAGGGTCGGCACGAAAGCCGGCACCGAGAAGCGGTTCCAGGTATTGAGGATGGCCCCGGCCAGCGAGGCCAGGGAAATCAGCAGGATGTAGGGGAAGGTCACCCGCAGCAGCGCTGTGGTCAGGTCGAACTTCTCCGGAGTGTCGGCGAAACCCGGCGCGGTGATCCAGATCACCCAGGGCGCGGCGAGGATGCCCAGCGCGGTGACCAGCGCCAGCACCAGGGTCAGCAGGCCGGAGACGTAGGCGATGAAGGTGCGGGTGGCCTCCTCGCCCTGCTGCGTCTTGTATTCGGCGAGGATCGGCACGAAGGCCTGGGAGAAGGCGCCCTCGGCGAAGATGCGGCGCAGCAGGTTGGGCAGCTTGAAGGCGACGAAGAAGGCGTCGGTGGCCATGCCGGCGCCGAACATGCGCGCTACTATGGTGTCCCGGACGAAGCCGAGCACCCGCGAGATCATGGTCATGGAGCTGACCGCGGCCAGCGATTTGAGTAGGTTCATTGCATCCGGGACTTGTCAGCGCAGGGTGGCCCTGCCCGCGGGCGGCCGGATCGCCCGGCGGCCAGTAAAGGGCGTCGAGTGTATGGCCGCCGGTCGAATAAATCACCCACCCAGTCCGCGAATACCCGGCCATGCCGCTCGTCGGAGGCCGCTCATACCCTTGACAAGGCACGGACTCGACGGCATCATTCGCGGCCTTAATTTATTCGCTATATCCCAAGTTTTTCTCGAGGAGCTCGACGGTGGCCAACACACCTTCCGCCAAAAAACGCGCCAAACAGGCTGAGAAGCGTCGCAGCCACAACGCCAGCCTGCGTTCCATGGTTCGTACCTACATCAAGAACGTAGTCAAGGCAGTCGATGCCAAGGACCTGCCCAAGGCCCAGGCCGCTCTGGTTGCCGCCGTACCGGTCATCGACCGCATGGCTGACAAAGGCATCATCCACAAGAACAAGGCCGCTCGCCACAAGAGCCGCCTGAACGCCCACGTGAAGGCCCTGGCCACCGCGTAAGCGTTCCGTTCTTGAAAAACCGGCCCCAGTGGCCGGTTTTTTATTGCCTGCGGAAAGCCCAAACTCAGAGCTTGCTCGCGAACGCCCCACCGCAGCGCTTTTCGTAGGATGGGTATCGCTTCGCTCAACACCATCCTACGAGAATCCTCGCCTGCCTGGACCGTAGGAGCGGAGCTTCTCCGCGATAGCCGTAATCCCCGGCGCGATTCGCGGATGAGATCCGCTCCTACGCCGCCCCACCCACGCACTCCCCTGTAGGAGCGCGCCCTGCGCGCGAATCGCGGGCAGAGCCCGCTACGCCTCCAGGGAAGCACGGCTTTTCGTAGGATGGCGTTGAGCGAAGCGATACCCATCACCACGACAGCATGGGTATCGCAAGCTCAACCCATCCTACGAAGAGCACATCGGCGCAAGACAGTTGCTCCTACGAAAAGCGGAAGGCTTTTATTTCGTCGGCCAGGGCATGATCGGGATGGCGGTCACCGCGTTCTGCGGACTGCCTTCGATGATGCGGTCGCTGTAGACGAGGTAGACCAGCGCGTTGCGCTTCTTGTCGAAGAAGCGCACCACCTGCATGGACTTGAATACCAGCGAGGTGCGCTGCTTGAACACTTCCTCGCCATCCTTGAGCTCGCCGGCGAAGCGGATCGGCCCGACCTGGCGGCAGGCGATGGACGCCTCGGCGCGGTCCTCGGCCAGGCCCAGGCCGCCCTTGACGCCGCCGGTCTTGGCCCGCGACAGGTAGCAGGTCACCCCTTCCACCTTGGGATCGTCGAAGGCCTCGACCACGATCTTGTCGTTCGGCCCCACCCACTTGAACACCGTGGAGACCTCGCCGATCTCCTCCGCGCCCGCTAGCGCCGGCAGCATCAGCAGACCGGCGCACACGCTCTTCCATAGCCCCACGGATGACAACCTCATGGACGACAGCTTCATCGGTGACTCCTTCAGACCAGCACGAGGTTGTCGCGGTGCACCAGCTCCGGGCCGTCGACGTAGCCCAGCAGGCCTTCGATGGCATCGGTCGGCTGACCGATGATCTTCTGCGCCTCCAGGGCGCTGTAGTTGGCCAGGCCGCGGGCGATCTCGCGGCCCTGCGGGTCCACGCAGACCACCATCTCGCCACGGCGGAAGCTGCCCTGGACCTGCTTCACCCCCACCGGCAGCAGGCTCTTGTGGTCCTCGGCGATAGCCTTGACCGCACCGGCGTCCAGCACCAGGGTGCCGCGCATCTGCAGGTGGCCGGCCAGCCACTGCTTGCGCGCGGCCTTGCGGCTCTGCTCGGGGGTCAACAGGGTGCCCAGGCGCTCGCCGGAGCGCAGGCGGTCGAGCACGCGCTCGATGCGCCCGCCGACGATCACCGTGTGCGCACCGGAACGCGCCGCCAGGCGCGCCGCGCGCAGCTTGGTCTGCATGCCGCCGCGGCCGAGGGCGCCGGCACTGCCGCCAGCTACCAGGTCGAGCTGGGCGTCGTCGGCGCGGGCTTCGTAGATCAGCTGGGCTTCGGGATTGTTGCGCGGGTCGGCGTCGAACATGCCGTCGCGGTCGGTGAGGATCACCAACAGGTCGGCCTCCACCAGGTTGGCCACCAGGGCCGCCAGGGTGTCGTTGTCGCCGAAGCGGATTTCGTCGGTGACCACAGTGTCGTTCTCGTTGATCACCGGGATCACACCGAGGTCGACCAGGGTGCGCAGGGTGTTGCGGGCGTTCAGGTAGCGCTTGCGGTCGGACAGGTCGTCATGGGTCAGCAGCACCTGGGCGGTCTGCAGGCCATGCTGGCCGAAGCTGGACTCCCAGGCCTGCACCAGGCCCATCTGGCCGACCGCCGCCGCGGCCTGCAGCTCGTGCATGTCGCTCGGGCGGGAGACCCAGCCCAGGCGGCTCATGCCCGCCGCCACGGCGCCGGAGGACACCAGCACCAGCTCGACGCCCGCGCAGTGCAGCGCGACCATCTGCTCGACCCACACCGCCATGGCGTCGCGGTCCAGCCCGCGGCCATCGGCCGTGAGCAGGGCGCTGCCGATCTTCACCACCCAGCGCCGCGCGCCGGTCACTTTCTCACGCATACATCAACCTTACGAAGTCAGGTTTCACCAGGTTGCTTCGGGACCGGCGCACGCGGCGCCGGTCAGGGCACGTAGAAGATTTCCGGCCCGTCGCCGTCGTCCTCGTCGTCGAAATCATCGTCGTCGTCGAGGTCGTCGGCATTCTTCAGGCCGGCACGGCGCAGCGCGCGCGCGTCGTCCATGGCCTGCAGACGGGAACGCGCCTCGTCTTCGATGCGCTGGTCGAGTTCGGCCAGGGCCTCGCCGTAGGCCGGGTCTTCCTCGATGCGCAGGCTGCGCTCGTCGAGGTACTTCATGATGTCCTGGCTGAGCGCCTCGGTGCCTTCGCGCTCCAGGGCGGAGATCACGTAGACCGGACCTTCCCAGCCCAGGCGCTCGACCACCTGCTGCTTGCGCCGCTCCTGCTCTTCCGGCTCGAGGATCTGGTCCATCTTGTTCAGCACCAGCCAACGGTCACGCTCGGTGAGCGCCGGGCTGAACTTGGCCAGCTCGTTGACGATGGTCTCGGCGGCATCGGCCGGGTCGCTCTCGTCCAGCGGCGCCATGTCGACGATGTGCAGCAGCAGGCGGGTACGCGCCAGGTGCTTGAGGAAGCGGATGCCCAGGCCGGCGCCTTCGGCGGCGCCCTCGATCAGGCCGGGGATGTCGGCGACCACGAAGCTCTTGAAGCGCCCGACGCTGACCACGCCCAGGTTCGGCACCAGGGTGGTGAAGGGGTAGTCGGCGACTTTCGGCTTGGCCGCGGACACGGCGCGGATGAAGGTGCTCTTGCCGGCGTTCGGCAGGCCCAGCAGGCCGACGTCGGCCAGGACCTTCAGCTCCAGCTTGAGGTCGCGGGCCTCGCCGGGCTTGCCCGGGGTGGTCTGCCGCGGCGCGCGGTTGGTGCTGGACTTGAAGCGGGTGTTGCCCAGGCCGTGCCAGCCGCCCTGGGCGACCATCAGGCGCTGGCCGGGCTCGGTCAGGTCGCCGATGACTTCATGGGTGCTCGCATCGATCACGGTGGTGCCCACCGGCACCGGCAGGACCAGGTCGTCGCCCTTGGCGCCGGTGCAGTCCTTGCTGCCGCCGTTCTGCCCGCGCTGGGCATCGAAACGGCGGGTGTAGCGGTAGTCCACCAGGGTGTTCAGGCTTTCGTCGGCCTCGAGGAACACCGAGCCGCCGTCACCGCCGTCACCGCCGTTGGGGCCGCCCTTCTCGATGAACTTCTCGCGGCGAAAGCTCATGAGGCCATTGCCGCCGTCACCGGCTTTCACGTGGATGGATACTTCGTCGACGAATTTCATGGGAACGCCTCCCGCCAGCGTGGCGGGTTGAATAAGAAAAGGAGCATAGGATACAGCCAAGCCCGCGCAAACGCAGGAGCCCGGGATCCGTTGCCGGGAAACGCCAGAAACAAAAAAGCCCCGTCGCGAGACAGGGCTTTTTCAGTGAAGGCTCGCTTAGGCAGCGACGACGCTTACGTAGCGACGGCCGAAGGCGCCTTTCACTTCGAACTTGATCACGCCGTCGATTTTCGCGAACAGGGTGTGATCCTTGCCCATGCCAACGCCGTAGCCGGCATGGAACTGGGTGCCGCGCTGACGCACGATGATGTTGCCTGCTTTGACAGCCTGGCTACCGAACAGCTTCACGCCAAGGCGTTTACTTTCGGAGTCGCGGCCGTTGCGGGTACTACCGCCAGCTTTCTTGTGTGCCATGAGTCATATCCTCCAAAAAAGGAATTAGGCCTGGATGCCGGTGATCTTGATTTCAGTGAACCACTGGCGGTGGCCCTGACGCTTCATGTGGTGCTTGCGGCGGCGGAACTTGATGATGCGCACTTTGTCGTGACGACCGTGGGAAACCACTTCAGCGGTCACTTTCGCGCCTTCTACCACCGGCAGGCCGATCTTGACGTCATCGCCATTGGCGACCAGCAGAACGCGATCCAGGTTGATCGCTTCGCCGGTGGCGACGTCGAGTTTCTCGACCTTGAGGAATTCGCCTTCGGCGACTTTGTATTGCTTGCCGCCGGTAACAATAACTGCGTACATCTGGATGTCTCCGTTAGACCTGCTCACCCGACGCTTTATAGGAAGAGGTATCGGTCGGCATGGCTGCATGGGGCCGGAAGAGCGCCCGTGCAATTGCGTAAGGCAGGGTATGCCAGGGAAGTTCGGGGCCGCGATTGTACGCAAAGCCCTACGCGGACACAAGCCTTGCGGCGCTTTCCTTGACAGCCCCCACCCCGGCACCTAGCATGCCGCGCATTCTTCGAGGAGCGCCTTCGTAATATGCAACCCCAGGCTTTCTATCGGGTGGTGGCGGACGACTTCACCGCCGTCGACGGCATCATCCGTCGCCAGCTCAGCTCCCGCGTTCCCCTGGTCGAGAAGATCGGCGACTATATCATCTCCGCCGGCGGCAAGCGTCTTCGCCCGCTGCTGGTGCTGCTCAGCGGCAAGGCCCTGGGCTACTCCGGGGACGACCTGCGCCTGCTGGCCGCCACCATCGAGTTCCTGCACACCTCCACCCTGCTGCACGACGACGTGGTCGACGCCTCCGGCCTGCGCCGCGGCCGCGCCACCGCCAATGCGCAATGGGGCAACGCGCCCAGCGTGCTGGTCGGCGACTTCCTCTATGCCCGCTCCTTCGAAATGATGGTCGAACTCGGCTCCATGCCGGTGATGCGCATCATCTCCCAGGCCACCCGGGTGATCGCCGAGGGCGAGGTGCTGCAGCTGACCAAGGTGCGCGACGCCAGCACCACCGAAGAAACCTACATGGAAGTCATCCGCGGCAAGACCGCGATGCTCTTCGAGGCCTCCACCCACAGCGCCGCCGCCATCGCCGGCGCCACCGCGGAACAGGCCGAGGCCCTGCGCCAGTTCGGCGACGCCCTGGGCATCGCCTTCCAGCTGGTGGACGACCTGCTGGACTACCGCGGCGACGCCAGCACCCTGGGCAAGAACGTCGGCGACGACCTCGCCGAGGGCAAGCCCACCCTGCCGCTGATCGCCACCATGCGCGACGGCACCCCGGAGCAAGCGCAAGTGGTGCGCAAAGCCATCCAACAGGGCGGCAGCCAGGACCTGGAAGGCATCCGCGCTGCCGTGGAAGCCGCCGGCGCCCTGGACTACACCGCGAATCTGGCGCGCGAATACGCCGCCCGCGCCATCGACTGCCTCAAGGCGCTGCCGGACAACAAGTACCGTGACGCGCTGATCGAGCTGAGCGAGTTCGCCGTCGCCCGCACCCACTGATCCACACGCGATCCGACGAACACCCGCCCGGCCCTGCCGCGCGGGCGTTCTGCGTTATGCGCGGTTGATCCAGGCCATGGCATTGGTCGGTTGGTGGAAAAAAATTCTCCATGGGGGCTTGCTATCGAGATAATAAGAATTATTCTCATTAACTCAGCTACCAAGGAGATGCAGAGATGACCTACATGATCGATGCCTGGCTGGACCGCCCCCATCCCTATCTGCGCATCCTCAATCGCGATACCGGAGAAGTCTGCGCCCTGCTGCAGGAAGACGCCCTGGACGAGTTGCGCGAACAGGGCGGTCTGGACCTGCACGAACTGGGCACCAGCGAGCCGCAGGTGCTCAAGGAGCTGGTGCGCAACCTGTTCCTGTTCTGCTACGCCCGCGCGCTGCGTTGAACGCCGCGGCTATTCGCGGGAGCGACGGGGTTTTCGTAGGAGCGACTGTCTGCGCCGAGGCGCTTTTCGTAGGATGGGTTGAGCTTGCGATACCCATGCGGTTGCGCTGATGGGTATCGCTTCGCTCAACACCATCCTACGAAAAAGCCACGCTCGCTCCTACGCTCATTCCCCTGTAGGAGCGCGCCCTGCGCGCGAATCGCGGGCAGGGCCCGCTCCTACAGTTCCGGGGAAGCACGGGCGTAGGAGCGGACCTTGTCCGCGCTGGCGGGATGAGCGCCGGCACTGCCGGCAGAATCGCGGATAAATCCGCTCCTGCATCTCATCTGGCAAACATAACGACCCCTAGGATGGGTCGGATGCGGGCCGTTCGCGAGCAAGCTCGCTCCTACGAAGAGCAAGAACGGGATGTACAGGGCTTTTTGCGATGGCGCAGGACGCGCCATCCGTGCGGTCGCCGCCCGGGAGGCGGCTGCACAGCGGGGGCAACGTGGAGCCCCCTGCACGCCGCGGTGGCCAGGGACGGCCGCCGCGGGCTGCATTCATCAGAGGATGTCGAGCAGCTCGACGTCGAACACCAGGGTGCTGTGCGGCGGGATGCTGCCCACCGCCTGGCCGCCGTAGGCCAGCTCGGCCGGCACGTGCAGGCGCCACTTGCTGCCGGTGTTCATCAGTTGCAGGGCCTCGACCCAGCCGGCGATCACGCCGCCCACCGGGAACTCGGCCGGCTGGCCGCGCTGGTAGGAGCTGTCGAACACGCTGCCGTCGATCAGGGTGCCGTGGTAGTGGGTGCGCACGGTGTCGTCGCGGGACGGCTTGGCGCCCTCGCCGGCGACCAGCACTTCGTATTGCAGGCCGGACGGCAGCACGGTGACGCCCTCGCGCTTGGCGTTCTCCACCAGATAGGCCTCGCCTTCGGCGGCGGCCGCATCGGCCTTGGCCTGGGCTTCGGCCTGCATGCGCTGGCGGATCACCTGGAAGCTGGCGGACAGCTGCTCGGCGGGCACCCGGCTATCGGCACCGGCGAAGGCGTCGGAGAGGCCGGCCAGCACCGCGTCCAGGCTCATGCCCGGGACCGGGTTGGCACGCAGCTGGTCGCCCAACTGGCGGCCGACGCCGTAGCTGACGCGGGCTTCGTCGGTGGAAAGGTTGAGTTCGCTCATGGCGGGGGCTCCGCTGGGTAAAAAAGGGCGGCCAGCCTAGCACAGTCGACCGCCCCGCCCCACCGCGACCTCAATGCAGCGGCATGGGCACGCCCTCGTCGTTCTGCGCGCTGCCGCTCTGCGAGCCGCACATCTCGTCCTGCACCGCGGCATGCACCAGTTGGAAAGGGATCGGTGGCAACGCCGTCAGCAGTTGGCGGGCGTGCTCCAGCGAACGCACCCCGAGCACGTGCCCCTTGGCGTCCTGGATCGGGAAGAAACGCTGGCCCACGCGCGCCTCCAGCACGTAGATGCCGCCCTCCAGGGATACCAGGTTGAGTTCGTCGATATCCCCGGCGAGGGAACGGTTGGTCAGCTCTTGCAGGTTCATCGCGCACCTCCAGGGTAGGCTCCAACGCAGCCAGTCTGGTACAGCGCGGCGGCCGCGCCCAGCGCAAACGACACCGCCCGTCAGTTGTGGCTGACGGGCGGTGCGCCGGAGGCGGGAAAAGCGATCAGTGGTCGTGGCGCGTGGCCTTGTCCAGGTAGCCCATGGCGAACGCGGAGAGGACGAAGGTGAGGTGGATGATCACGTACCACATCAGCTTGTTGTCCGGGACGTTCTTGGCGTCCATGAAGATGCGCAGCAGGTGGATCGAGGAGATCGCCACGATGGAAGCGGCCACCTTGTTCTTCAGCGAACTGGCGTCCATCTTGCCGAGCCAGCTGAGCTTTTCCTTGCCTTCGGAAATGTCCAGCTGCGAGACGAAGTTCTCGTAGCCGGAGAACATCACCATCACCAGCAGCCCGCCGACCAGGGCCATGTCGATCAGCGACAGCAGCACCAGGATCAGGTCGGCCTCGGCGATGGAGAAGATGTCCGGCAGGATGTGGAAGATTTCCTGGAAGAACTTGATGGTCAGCGCCAGCAATGCCAGCGACAGGCCGATATAGACCGGCGCCAGCAGCCAGCGGGCGGCGTACATGCTGTTTTCGATGAAACGTTCCATGGCCTTCGCAAAGGGAGTTCAGAAATGGCGCAGGATTATAGCTGAAGGCCCGCGGCGAGTTATCCAGTTATTCTGTGGATAAATATGTGCAGGAGCGCCGGAAGAAACGCGCCAGCCCCCGCCCACCGGGAGTTGCCGGCGGGCGCTCAGAGACTGCGCAATGCGCCTTCAGGACTCGGGGTGAGACTGGTAGTCCCCGAAATTTCGCACGCGCTCACCATTGATGCGGCGCAGCTCGGCCTGCAGGTGCAGTTGCCAGATGGGCAGGTCGTCGGCGGGCACGTAGCCCTGCTGGGCCAGGCAGTCGGCGATGGCGTCGAGCACGCCCTCGGCCACGAAAGGCCCGTAGAACGGGCCCTGGGCCTTGATGGCGGTGGGCTGGGCCCCCGCCATGCCCGCGGCGCAGAGCAGTGTCCAGAGTCCATTCTCTCCGGCCAGCGGCCTGATCACGCACTCGATGCGCGTGGTCAACCCCAGACAGGGGCGGATAAGGCAGAGGTTACGCGGCATGGCGGCACCCTCGCGGTTGTCCTGTTTTCGAGCCTACACCCGGGGTTGACCTCGGGAAAGCCCGTTTTATCCACCATAGCTGTGGATATCGTTGTGGACACCACGGGGGCAACGGCGCCCGACGAGCGCCATTGCTGGGGACTCCGCCGCTGGTCAAGGACTGGCCAGCGGCAGCGGGCTCAGTCGCTGTCCTTCTTCTTGCGCGCCCGCTCCTTCTCCACCTGGGGCGCCTTTACGGCCTTGGCGGCGGCCGGCGCGGCCTCCTTGGCGAGCTTTTCCTTGTCCTCCTCGTCCATGCCCATGGCGTCGATCTCCTTGAGGCGCTCGACCACCCGCGCGTTGACGCTGCCGGCCGGGAACTGGCCCTTGGCGTCCGGCGCGCCGGCTGGCTCGCCGACCAGCAGGCCCAGCGCCTCGTCGACGTGGCGCACCGCGTAGACGTTGAACAGGCCGTTGCGCACCGCCTGCAGCACGCGCTCGTCGAGCATCAGGGTGGTGACGTTGGAACGCGGGATGATCACCCCCTGCTCGCCGGTCAGGCCGCGGGCCTCGCAGAGGCGGAAGAAGCCTTCGATCTTCTCGTTGACGCCGCCCACCGCCTGCACTTCGCCGAACTGGTTGATCGAGCCGGTGATGGCGAAGCACTGCCGCAGCGGCGTGCGCGACAGCGCCGAGATCAGCGTGCAGACCTCGCCGAGCGAGGCGCTGTCGCCGTCGACGTAGCCGTAGGACTGCTCCAGGGCAATGCTCGCGGAGATTTCCAGCGGAAACTCCTGGGCGTAGCGGCTGCCCAGGTAGCCGGTGAGGATCATCACGCCCTTGGAGTGGATCGGCTGGCCCAGGCTGACCTCGCGCTCGATGTCGACGATGCCGCTGCCGCCCGGGTAGACGGTGGCGGAGATGCGCGCCGGCACGCCGAACACCGAGTCGCCCACCTCCAGCACGGTGAGGCCGTTGCACTTGCCCACGGCGGCGCCTTCGGTGTCGATCAGCACGATGCCGGCCAGCATGTCGTCGAGAATCCGCGCCGAGACGCGGCCGGTGCGGGTTTCCTTGGCCTTGAGGGCGCGCTCGATGTGGCCCAGGTCGGTGACCGGCTCGTTGGCCAGTTGGCGGATGAAGTCCGCCTCGCTGACCAGTTGGAACAGGTCGCCGATGCGCGCCGACAGCCGCCCCTGGTGCTCGGCCAGGCGCGCGCTGTAGGTGGCCAGGCGCGCCACCGCGGTGGCGCTCAGCGGCGCCATGCCCTCTTCCGAGGTGCGCGTCTTGAGCAGTTGGGCGAACTGTTCGAGGCTGTCCTCGGCCAGCGGGATGTCCTCGTCGAAGTCGACCAGCACGCGGAACATCTCCTGGAAGTCCGGGTCCAGGTCCTGCAGGGTGTAGTAGA
Source organism: Pseudomonas citronellolis (assembly GCF_001586155.1). Taxonomy (NCBI): domain Bacteria; kingdom Pseudomonadati; phylum Pseudomonadota; class Gammaproteobacteria; order Pseudomonadales; family Pseudomonadaceae; genus Pseudomonas; species Pseudomonas citronellolis. The sequence continues at coordinate 1,088,627 of NZ_CP014158.1, read as the reverse complement.
TCTGCCGCGAGCCGATGATGATGACCTTCAGGTGCAGCGGGATCACCTGCGGCGTCAGGCTCATGGCGGCCAGGCGGCCGAGTTCGGCCAGCGGCGATTCCATCTTCAGCTGGCGCGACTGCAGGGCGCGCTTGAGCGCGTCCCAGACGAAGGGCTCGCCCAGCAGCTTCTCCGCCTCCAGCACCAGGAAGCCGCCGTTGGCGCGGTGCAGCGCGCCCGGGCGCAGCTGCCGGTAGCTGGTGTAGAGGGCGCCCTGGTCGGAGGCGTATTCGATGCGGCCGAACAGGTTGTCGTAGGTCGGGTGCGACTCGAACACCACCGGCGCGCCGCTGGTGGTGTGGTGGCCGATCACCTGGTTGGGCGCGTACAGCTCCTGCAGCATCAGCTTGCGCTGGGCATCGCTGCGCTCGGTGTCCACCAGCTGGTCGACCACGGTCTTCAGCAGGTTCAGTTGCATGGCCTGCAGGTAGGTGCACACGCCGGTGTTGTTGTTGTACTTCTCCACCAGCGGCGCCAGCAGCGGCTGCAGCGCGAGGGTGATGGTCTCCTCGTTGAGCTGGCGCAGCTGGTTGCTGGACTCGCGCTTCCACTGCGGCAGGCTGGCCAGCTCCTCGTTGAGCTGTTCCTCGAGGTCGGCGATATCGGCGTGGAAACGCTCGCGCTCGGCCTCCGGCAGTTGGGCGAACTCGGCCTCGTCGAGGGCCTTGCCGTCCTTCATCGGGGTGAAGGCGATGTTCGAGCTGTCGCGGTACAGCGCCACGTCCTTGTCCAGGGCCAGGCGCTCGACGGTGTCCAGGGCCTTGTCGTAGCGCTGGTTGAAGGCGCGGTCGATGGCGCTCTTCTTCTGCTGGTAGGCCGGGTTCTCGAACACCGAGGGGAAGGTCGACAGCAGGTTGTCGATCAGTTGGTCGATGTCCGCGCCGAAGTCGGCGGCGCTGCCCGGCGGCAGTTCGATGGCGCGCGGCTCGCGGCCCTCCTCGAAGTGGTTGACGTAGACCCAGTCGGCCGGCGTCGGCAGGCGCTTGGCCTCGGCCTTCAGATAGCGCTGCACGAAGGAGAAGCGCCCGGTCCCCGGCTCGCCCATGACGAACACGTTGTAGCCCGGCCGCGGCATCGCCACACCGAACTGCAGGGCCTCCACCGCACGCTCCTGTCCTAGGACGCCGAGGAAGGGCTCCAGATCGTCGGTGGTGGCGAAGGCAAACTGCTCGGGCGAAAAGGGACGGGTCAGTTCATCGGGCGCCAGGCGCAGGCCGGCGGCAACGGATTGGGGCATCGGAAATCCTTGCATCGGGCGGCACGGGGCCGCGGAGAGTTGCCCGCATTCTCGCGCTGCCCGCGCGCCACTGGCAAGGCGCGCGCAAGCCCTGGCCGATCAGTGCTGCAGATCGGCGCAGCGCAGGCAGTATTCCGTGGCCGGCAGGGCGCGCAGGCGGCGGGGCTCGATGGCTTCGCCGCAGCGTACGCACTGTCCGTAGGTTCCGTCCGCCAGACGCAGGCGCGCCAGGCCCACCAGGCGCATGCCCGCCTCGGCTTCGGCCAGCAGGGCCCGCAGCACATCGTCGTTCTCCCGCTGCTGGGCCTGTTCGGCGAAGTCCGGCGAGTGGGTCCGCGCCAGGTCGCTGCGGATCGCGGCGGCACGCTGGGAATATTCGCTGGCCAGCGCATCCAGGGCAGAACGGGGGTCGAAATCATCTACGGCCATGACGCCTCTCCGACGGACAAGGAACTGTTTCAAGTGTGGCCGGTTCCAAGGGAATCGCCGCTGATACCGATCAATAGCCTGTTGCAGGGAGCATGACGCGGTTCTCCCCGCCGAGGATTCAGGGACATCGCGCCTTGACACCCTCAGGATATTCCTACAAAGCTCTGGCAGGCGCTGTTTGCTGTCAGCGGCTACGTACAGCCATGCATTCGAACAAAGAGAGATACGCAGATGAAAAGGATTCTACTCGGTACCCTCCTCGCCACCGTTTCCATCGGCGCCTTCGCCGACGCCCCCGGCAGCGACGGCTGCGGCTGGGGCCAGATGCTCTTCAAGGGCCAGCGCGGCACCGCCACCCACGTGCTGGCGGCCACCACCAACGGCTCCTCGGGCAACAACACCTTCGGCATGACCACCGGCACCAACGGTTGCCACACCAATGGCGCGCTGACCTACGGCGGCAAGCCGATGATCGTGCTCAGCAGCATGATGGACGAGCTGTCCGAAGACATGGCCAAGGGTGACGGCGAAGCGCTGACCACCTACGCCGTGGTCCTGGGCGTGAAACCCGAAGACCGCGCGCACTTCGCCGAAGTGACCCACGAGCACTTCGCGCAGATCTTCAACAAGTCCGACGTCACCGCCGAGGACGTCTACGCCAACACCCAGGCCGTGCTGAAACAGGACACCCGCCTGGCCAAGTACGCGGAACAGGCCTGAGCCTGACGGCCCGCCCCACCGGGGCGGGCTCCCCTACCTCGACCCGCTAAGGTCCCCATGCCCAAACGCCTGTTGCCATGGCTGGCGCTGTGCGCCTGCGCATCCCTGCACGCGAGCCCCCAGTTTCCCGAATCCCGCCTCCAGGCCCTGGCCGCGCAGCCCTACTGGCTGGCCCTGGGGCACTACACGCCGAGCAAGCTGGGCGGCTGGCGCAGCTTCGTCGACGACGACAGGTTCTTCCTCGCCGAGGACGGCGAGCGTTCGCCGGAGCATGAGCTCAAGGCCACCGTCGACGCGCTCTACGCCGCCCCCGACCTCGGCGACAAGCATGCCCAGTGCGTCTACCCGGCGCGCACCCGCTGGCTGAAGCAGCAATTGCAGCTGACCGGCCTGCCGCGGCCGGCGTGCAAGGAGTACGACACCTGGTACGGCGACATCAACCCGCACAGCGCCGTGCTGGTGTTCCCCGCCGCCTACCTGAACAGCCCCTCGTCGATGTTCGGCCACACCCTGCTGCGCATCGACCAGGCCGACGTCGACAGCAACAACACCGCCCTGCTCAGCTACGCGCTGAACTTCGGCGCCTACATCGAGGGCATGGACAACAGCATCCTCTACGCCTGGAAGGGCCTGATGGGCGGCTACCCCGGCCTGTTCGCCCTGGTGCCCTACCGCGAGAAGCTCTCCGAATACAGCCGCCTGGAGAACCGCGACCTCTGGGAATACCGCCTGAACCTCACGCCCGAGGAGACCGGGCGCATGGTCGAGCACGTGTGGGAGCTCAAGCAGGTCCGCTTCAAGTACTTCTTCTTCGACGAGAACTGCTCCTTCCGCCTGCTCGAACTGCTGGAGATCGCCCGCCCCGGGGTGAAGCTGACCGGCGAATTCCCGCTCTACGCCATCCCCACCGACACGGTGCGCGCGGTGAAGCAGGCCGGGATGATCGACAAGGTCGACTACCGCCCCTCGCGGGAGAAGGAACTGCTGGCCCGCGCCGAGCCGCTGGACGCCGGCGAGAAGCAGCTGGCCCGGCGCCTGGCCGACGACGACCGCCTGCTCGATTCCCCCGAATTCAAGGCCCTGCCCGCGCCGCGCCAGGCCCTGGTGCAGGACACCGCCTTCCGCCTGCTGCGCTACCGCGCCACCGGCAAGGAACGCGACGAGGCCGACGCCGCGCGCAGCTACCAGTTGCTGCGCGCGATCAACCAGAACCCGCCGCCGCCGGCCCAGGTGGAACGCCCGGGGCAGCCGGAGGAAGGCCACCAGTCGCTGACCTGGCAGCTCGGCGCCGGCAGCCGCGACGGTCAGGCCTTCGCCGACTACGGCCTGCGCATGGCCTACCACGACCTGCTGGACAACAGCTACGGCTTCCCCCAGGGCGCGCAGCTGGAACTGGGCGACCTGCGCCTGCGCCAGTACGAAGGCAACCGCTGGCAGCTGCAGCGCCTCGACCTGGTCAGCATCCGCTCCATGACGCCGCGCAACGCCCTGCTGCAGCCGCTGTCCTGGCAGGTCACCGGCGGCTGGGAGCGGGTGCCGGGCAAGCACAGCGACGACGACCACGACACCCTGGCCGGCCACGTCAACGGCGGCGCCGGCGGCAGCTGGAAGCTCGCCGACGACCTGCAGGCTTACGCCCTGGGCACCGCGCGCATCGAGAACAACCCCGACTTCGCCGCGACCGTGGCGCCGGCAGTGGGCTTCGACACCGGCGTGCTCTGGCGCAACCCGCTGGGCAACCTGGCCCTGGAGGGCAAGGGCGACTACTTCCACAACGGCGAGGTGCGCCGCAGCCTGAGCCTCGGCCAGCAGGTGGAACTGGGCCGCAACCTGGGCCTGCGGCTGTCCGCCGAACGCCAGTTCAGCCACCAGGCCGGGCCGGTCAGCGAGGTCATGCTGGAGCTGCGCTGGTACCATTACTGAATCGACGGATTCAGCGCCCGCCGCGATGGCGGGCGGGTAGCGCGCCATGAAAACCCCAGCCCCCACCCTGCTCGAAGTCGCCGGCGGCAAGCCGATCAAGCTCTGGACCCAGGGCGTGCCCGTGGAAGACGAGGCGCGCCAGCAGCTGATGAACACCGCGCGCCTGCCGTTCATCTTCAGGCACCTGGCGGTGATGCCCGACGTGCACCTGGGCAAGGGCTCGACCATCGGCAGCGTGATCCCCACCGTCGGCGCCATCATCCCGGCCGCGGTCGGCGTAGACATCGGCTGCGGCATGATCGCCGCACGCACCTCGCTGCTCGCCGCCGACCTGCCGGACAACCTGCACGGCCTGCGCAGCGCCATCGAGAAGGCGGTGCCCCACGGCAAGACCTTCGGCCGCCACGACCAGGGCGCCTGGAACGAGGTGCCGGCCCACGCCGACCAAGCCTGGAAGGGCCTGGCCCGGCGCTTCCGCGCCATCACCGACAAGTACCCGCGCCTGGAGAAGACCAACAACCGCAACCACCTGGGCACCCTGGGCACCGGCAACCACTTCATCGAGGTCTGCCTGGACGAGGCCGGGCGCGTCTGGTTCATGCTGCACAGCGGCTCGCGCGGGGTGGGCAACGCCATCGGCTGCCTGTTCATCGAACTGGCCCAGGCCGACATGCGCCAGCACCTGGCCAATCTGCCGGACAAGGACCTGGCCTACTTCGAGGAAGGCAGCCGGCACTTCGACGACTATGTCGAGGCGGTGGGCTGGGCCCAGGACTTCGCCCGGCAGAACCGCGAGCTGATGATGCAGGCGGTGATCGCCGCGGCGCGCAAGGTGATCCGCAAACCCTTCGAGGCCAGCCTGGAAGCGGTGAACTGCCACCACAACTACGTGCAGCGCGAGCGGCATTTCGGCCGCGAGGTGCTGGTCACGCGCAAGGGCGCGGTGTCGGCGCAGAAGGGCCAGCTGGGCATCATTCCCGGCTCCATGGGGGCGAAGAGCTTCATCGTCCGCGGCCTGGGCAACGAAGAAGCGTTCTGCTCCTGCAGCCACGGCGCCGGGCGCAGCATGAGCCGCACCCAGGCGAAGAAGCGCTTCAGCGTCGAGGACCAGGTGCGCGCCACCGCCCACGTCGAATGCCGCAAGGACAAGGACGTGATCGACGAGATCCCCATGGCCTACAAAGACATAGACGCAGTGATGGCCGCCCAGCGCGACCTGGTGGAAGTGGTGCACACCCTGCGCCAGGTGGTCTGCGTGAAGGGTTGAAGCTGCGGCATATCCCCGCACCCATTGCCCCGGGAGGGGCGGCTTGATCCCGGTCAATTCTCGCCCTCGCCGCCTGGCCTCTCCTTGAAACAGGAAAAAACCAATAGCCTGATAACGAGGAGAACACTCCATGCAGCCCCTGAAACTGGCCCTGGGCGGCCTGTTGTTGGCCGCCAGCAGCACCGCCGCCCACGCCGACGCCTTGCGCGACCAGGCCAACGCCATCTTCAAGCCCATCCCCGAGCAGACCACCGGGCTGGATGCGGCCCAGGTGGAGCTGGGCCGCCAGTTGTTCTTCGAGCCACGCCTGTCGGCCAGCCACGTGATCAGTTGCAACACCTGCCACAACATCGGCACCGGCGGCGCCGACAACGTGCCGGCCTCCAGCGGCCACGCCTGGCAGAAAGGGGCGCGCAACTCGCCGACGGTGTTCAACGCGGTGTTCAACGTGGCGCAGTTCTGGGACGGCCGCGCCAAGGACCTGGAGGAACAGGCCAAGGGCCCGGTGCAGAACCCGGTGGAGATGCACAACACGCCGAAGAACGTCGAGGCCACGCTCAAGAGCATGCCCGAGTACGTGGCGGCCTTCGAAAAGGCCTTCCCCGGCGACAAGCAGGCGGTGAGCTTCGACAACATGGCCCGCGCGCTGCAGGCCTTCGAATCGACGCTGATCACCCCCGACTCGCGTTTCGACCAGTACCTCAAGGGCGACGACAAGGCCCTGGACGCCAAGGAGAAGAAAGGGCTGCAGGCCTTCATGAGCGCCGGCTGCATCAGCTGCCACAACGGCGTGAACCTGGGCGGCCAGGCCTACTTCCCGTTCGGCCTGGTGAAGAAGCCCGACGCCAGCATCCTGCCCAGCGGCGACAAGGGCCGCTTCGCGGTGACCAAGACGCAGAACGACGAATACGTGTTCCGCGCCGCGCCGCTGCGCAACGTGGCCCTCACCGCGCCCTACTTCCACAGCGGGCAGGTGTGGGACCTGGAGGAAGCGGTGACGATCATGGGCACTGCGCAACTGGGCAAGCAATTGGATGCCGGTGAAGTGGGCGACATAGTCGCCTTCCTCAAGACCGTCACCGGCAAACAGCCGCAGGTGGAATACCCGCTGCTGCCGCCGAGCACCGCCAGCACGCCGCGGCCGGTGGATTGAGAACGGGCATTCACCTGTAGGAGCAGGCCCTGCCTGCGATTCGCGCGCAGGGCGCGCTCCTACAGGGGAACGGCGTAGGTGGCGCAGTGTAGGAGCGGATCTCATCCGCGAATCGCGCCGGAACCTCCGGCTATCGCGGACAAGGTCCCTACGAAAAGAACCTCGGTGCGCTCGCGTAGGATGGGTGGAGCGAAGCGATACCCATCGCCATGGCCGGCCGGGACGTAGGGCGTATAACCGTTCGCGGTTATACGCCGCTACACCCACCTCATGCCCGGCTTATTGGCCGGGATCGAAGCGCCTCCGAGACCAAATCCGAGCGCGCCTGGAGCCACGGCCAGGCGGCGCATAACGCGGAGCGTTATACGCCCTACGCATCAGCAGGTCAGACCACCCCTTGCGCCAGCATGGCGTCGGCGACCTTGACGAAGCCGGCGATGTTGGCGCCCTTCACGTAGTTGATCCGGCCATTCTCCTCGCCGTGGGCGACGCAGGCGTGGTGGATGTTCTGCATGATGCCGTGCAGGCGCTGGTCCACTTCGCCGGCGCTCCAGTGCAGGCGCATGGCGTTCTGGCTCATCTCCAGGCCGCTGGTGGCGACGCCGCCGGCGTTGGAGGCCTTGCCCGGCGCGTAGAGGATGCCGGCTTCGAGGAAGATATCCACAGCCTCGAGGGTCGACGGCATGTTGGCGCCTTCGGCCACGCAGATGCAGCCGTTGCCCAGCAGGGTGCGGGCGTCCTCGGCGTCCAGCTCGTTCTGCGTCGCGCAGGGCAGCGCGATGTCGCAGGGCAGCGCCCAGGGGCGCTGGCCGGCCAGGAAGCGCAGGCCGGGGCCGGTCATTTCGCTGAGACGGCCGCGGCGGACGTTCTTCAGCTCCATCACTTCTTCCCACTGTTCCAGGCTCAGGCCGCCCTCGGCGAACAGGGTGCCTTCGGAGTCGGACAGCGAGATCACCTTGCCGCCCAGTTCCATCACCTTCTGCGCCGCGTACTGGGCCACGTTGCCGGAGCCGGAGATGGCCACGCGCTGGCCGTCGAAACCGCTTTCGCGGGCCTTGAGCATCTCCTGGGCGAAGTACACGCAGCCGTAGCCGGTGGCTTCCGGGCGGATCAGGCTGCCGCCGTAGGCCAGGCCCTTGCCGGTGAGCACCGAGCTGAACTCGTTGGCCAGGCGCTTGTACTGGCCGAACAGGTAGCCGATCTCGCGGGCGCCCACGCCGATGTCACCGGCCGGCACGTCCAGGTCGGCGCCGACGTGGCGGTACAGCTCGCTCATGAACGACTGGCAGAAGCGCATCACCTCGGCATCGCTCTTGCCCTTGGGGTCGAAGTCCGAGCCGCCCTTGCCGCCGCCCATGGGCAGCGAGGTCAGGGAGTTCTTGAACACCTGCTCGAAGGCCAGGAACTTGAGCACGCCCAGGTTCACCGAGGGGTGGAAGCGCAGGCCGCCCTTGTACGGGCCGATGGCGCTGCTCATCTGTACGCGGAAGCCGCGGTTGACCCGCACCCGGCCCTGGTCGTCGACCCAGGGCACGCGGAACAGGATGGCGCGTTCGGGCTCGACGATGCGCTCGAGGATGCCGGCCTGCTGGTAGCGCGGGTTGGCTTCGAGGAACGGCCAGAGGGAACGCAGCACCTCTTCCACCGCCTGGTGGAATTCGGGCTGATCGGGGTCGCGCCGCTTGAGGCGCTCGAGGAACGAGTCAACGGATTGCGTCATGTCTACACCGGTCTTTCTGATTATGGGCGGGGCCCTTTTGCGGCGAGACTCTAACAACCGATATCGCACCGAGACAGTGCGACATGACGCCTTTATGAATCTTTTTGGTGCAAATCTGTAAGAAAGCCCTTTCAGCTACTGGGCTACAGCAAGTATTTCTAAATGTTTCAGATTGCTTCGTACACCTACGAAAACGGGGCCCGAAGGCCCCGTCTGTCGTGAGAAGCGGCTTACGCCAGCTTCTTGTAGCGCACGCGGTGCGGCTGCGCGGCAGCCTCGCCCAGGCGCTTCTTGCGGTCGGCTTCGAACTCGGTGTAGTTGCCTTCGAAGAAGGTCACCTTGCCGTCGTCCTCGTAGGACAGGATGTGGGTGGCGATACGGTCCAGGAACCAGCGATCGTGGGAAATCACGATGGCGGCGCCGGGGAAGTCCAGCAGCGCCTCTTCCAGGGCGCGCAGGGTTTCCACGTCGAGGTCGTTGGACGGTTCGTCGAGCAGCAGCACGTTGCCGCCCTGCTTCAGGGTCAGGGCCAGGTGCAGGCGGCCACGCTCACCACCGGAGAGGTCCTTGACGAACTTCTGCTGGTCGGCGCCCTTGAAGTTGAAGCGGCCGACGTAGCTGCGCGAGGGGACTTCGTAGTTGCCGATCCTGATCTGCTCGAAACCGTCGGAAACCTGCTCCCACACGGTCTTGGTGCCGTCCAGGCTGTCGCGGCTCTGGTCGACGCTGGCGATCTGCACGGTTTCGCCGATCTCGATGGTGCCCGAGTCCGGTTGTTCCTTGCCGGTCAGCATGCGGAACAGGGTGGACTTGCCCGCGCCGTTGCCGCCGATCACGCCGACGATGGCGCCCTTGGGAATGCTCAGCGACAGGTCGTCGATCAGCACACGGTCGCCGTAGCCCTTGCACACGTTGCGCAGCTCGATGACCTTGTCGCCCAGGCGCGGGCCGGCCGGGATGTAGATTTCGTTGGTCTCGCTGCGCTTCTGGAATTCCTGCGACTGCATTTCCTCGAAGCGCTGCAGGCGGGCCTTGGACTTGGCCTGGCGGCCCTTGGCGCCCTGGCGCACCCACTCCAGTTCGGCCTTCATGGCCTTGGCGTGGGAGGCCTCCTGCTTGGCTTCCTGGGCCAGGCGGTTGGCCTTGGATTCCAGCCAGCCGGAGTAGTTGCCCTCGAAGGGGATGCCGTGGCCACGGTCCAGTTCGAGGATCCAGCCGGCGACGTTGTCGAGGAAGTAGCGGTCGTGGGTGATCGCCACCACGGTGCCGGGGAAGTCGTGGAGGAAGTGTTCCAGCCAGGCGACGGAGTCGGCGTCCAGGTGGTTGGTCGGTTCGTCCAGCAGCAGCATGTCGGGGGCCGACAGCAGCAGGCGGCACAGCGCCACGCGGCGCTTCTCGCCACCGGAGAGGTGTTCGATCTTCGCGTCCCACGGCGGCAGACGCAGGGCGTCGGCGGCGACTTCCAGCTGGCGCTCCAGGTTATGGCCGTCGGAGGAATGGATGATGGCTTCCAGCTTGGCCTGCTCGGCGGCCAGGGCGTCGAAGTCGGCGTCCGGCTCGGCGTAGGCGGCGTAGACCTCGTCCAGGCGGGCCTGGGCCTGCTTGACCTCGTCCACCGCTTCCTCGACCACGTCGCGCACGGTCTTCTGCGGGTCGAGCTGCGGCTCCTGCGGCAGGTAGCCGACCTTGATGCCCGGCATCGGGCGGGCTTCGCCCTCGATCTCGGTGTCGACGCCGGCCATGATGCGCAGCAGGGTGGATTTACCCGCGCCGTTCAGGCCCAGCACGCCGATCTTGGCGCCGGGGAAGAACGACAGGGAGATGTCCTTGAGGATTTCACGCTTGGGCGGCACGACCTTGCCGACCCGGTGCATGGTATAGACGTATTGAGCCATGGATACCTAGCTTCTGGGATGAAAGTGTGAATGGCCGTTATGGCTGTCGCGGCCTGCGGGCCGGTGTTGCCCGGGGCTCCGGGCGCGACCATTGGCCGCGGGCGACCGGCGAGAACGGCGACGGCAGGGCCGGACTCGCGGAAACAGGGCGCAGCGTTCAACGCGCGCGTGCGGCAAAGCTACCGGAATGGACCGTGAAGGGCAAACGACGCTCGTCGGCGATACTGGCACTTGGCCCTGCTTCCGGGCATGCTACTGCGCGCCGAACCCCGTCGCCCCGTTCCAGGTAGCCGCTCCTTGTCCAGACCTCCCCGCCCTCCGGCCAGCCTGGCCCGGCCTGAACGGCTGGCCATCAGGAGCGCCCTGCTGCTGGTGCCGCTGATGCTCGGCCTGCTGCTCTGGCAGCTGGGCCAGGAATACTTCGGCCAGGCGCGGCTGGAGCGCGAGCGCGTGGTGCACCAGAGCCAGGAACTGGCCCACCAGCTGTCCCTGGCCCTGGAGCTCAAGGCCCTGGCCGCGCGCAGCCTGGCGCTGCAACGCCTGGGCCGCGGCGAGGAGCCGGCGCTGCTGCTCGACGACCTGCGCCAGGTCTACCCCGCCCTGCGCAGCCTGGCCTGGTACGCGGCCAGCGGCGCCAGGCAACTGGACACCGCGCCGGACAGCGGCGACGACGCCTTCATCGCCGGCCTGCGTCAGCGCGCCGGCGCCAGCTCCTTCCACTACGCCTACAGCGACGCCGATGGCGGCCACTTCTACCTGCTGCTGCGCCTCCAGGATGCCGGTGGCCCCTTCGCCGTGCTCCGCCTGGACGCCGCCGAGGCGCGCCGGCAATGGACCGGACGCATCCTGGACGGCGGCCACGCCTGGGTGCTGGAAGATGAGGTCGGCCACCCGATCCTGGCCGCGCCCGACGAGCCGACCGACGCCGCGCCGGAAAGCGTCGAAGCGCCGGCGCTGAAGGTCGCCAACAGCGACTGGCAGGTCCGCCCGCTGGTCGATACGCCCGTCCTGCAGCCCAGGCTGCCGCCGCGCCTGCTCGGCGAGCTGGGCCTGCTGCTGTTGCTGGCCGGCATCAGCTGCGCCGCCCTGCTGCGCCTGCAACGCGAACAACAGAGCCTGCGCGCGCAGACCGCCGACTCGCAGTCGCGCCTGCGCCAGGCCGCCCAGGCCCTGGCGGCGGTGGACGAGCGGGTGCTGGTGACCAGCGCCGACGGCCGCCTGGTCTATCTCAACCCGCCGGCGGAGCGGCTGCTGGGCGTGAGCGCCGAAGACGCCCCGCAGCACCATCTCGCCCGCCTGCTGCCGGAGCTGGAACGGCAGAGCGGCGAAGGCCAGCCATCGGGCACCCAGCACGTCACCCTGGAACGCAACGGCCGCCGCCGGCGCTATACCGTCAGCCGCCATCCGCTGGAGGAATCCCCGCCGGGCGAGGCGCCCGGCTGGGTGCTGCGCGGCCAGCAGGCGCCGGGCGGGCATGTCTGGGTGCTGCGCGACGTCACCGAGGAACAGCGCTCGCTGCAGGTGCTGGAAGAAACCCGGCGGCGCTACCAGGACATCTTCGACGGCGTCGGCGTGGCGCTCTGCGTGCTCGACCTCTCGGACCTGCAGCGCTTCTTCACCGACAACGGCCTGCGCGAGCCGGGCCGCCTGGAGGCCTGGCTGGATCGCCGCGAGGAACACTGGCCGCAGCTGCTGCGGCTGATCCGCATCAGCGAGGTCAACGAGGTGGCGCGCCGGCTGCTCGGCGTGGAGAGCGGCGAGCAGGCCTGGCGGCGCCTGATCAGCGACAGCCCGCGGCGCCCCGGCAGCGCCCGCGCGCGCATCATCGAGGCGATCCTCTGCGGCACCGGCCCCATCGAGCAGGAAGTCGCCATCCGCACCGGCCAGGGCGAGCTGCGCCACTTCTGGCTGCAGCTGCGCATCCCCGAGCACCTGCCGGACTACCGCGCGGTCACCCTGAGCCTGTCCGACATCAGCAGCCGCAAGCAGGTCGAGCTGTCGCTGATCGAGCGCGAGAAGTTCTGGTCCGACGCCGTGCGCGCGGTGCCCGACACCCTCTACATCCACGACATCACCGCGCGCCGGGTGATCTTCAGCAACCACCACCTGGGCAGCCAACTGGGCTACGGCAAGGACGAGCTGCAGCAGATGGGCGAGCGCTTCTGGGAATGCCTGCTGCACCCGGACGACGTCGAGTACTACTGGCGCGTGCGCAACCTGCAACAGGTGATCGGCGACAACCTGCTGCTCGACAGCCTGCTGCGCTGGCGCCACCGCGACGGCAGCTGGCATTGGTTCGACATCCGCGAGCAGGCCTTCAGCCGCGACGCCGACGGCCGCGTGGCGCGCCTGATCGGCGTGGCCAAGGACATCACCGACACGGTGGAGGCGAACAACTCGCTGCGCGAGAGCAGCCGCCGCTACCAGATGCTGGCGGAAAGCATCAGCGACGTGATCCTCACCACCGACGCCCAGCTGAACATCGACTACATCAGCCCGTCGATCGAGCAGACCTTCGGCTACAGCCCGGCCTGGCTGCTGCACAACGACCTGCAGCAGATCGCCGCCAACCCGGCCCAGCTGGGGCGCCTGCACGACCTGCTGGAGCGCGTGCGCGATGCCATAGGCGCGCCGCGCCGGCTGGCCGCCCTGCGCGAATCCAGCGCGGTGCACCTGTTCACCTTCGACTGCCTGCGCGCCGACGGCCGCAAGGTCCCGGTGGAGCTGCGCATCGCCCTGATGTGGGACGACAACGGGCGCTTCGTCGGCCTGCTCGGCGTGGCCCGCGACATCAGCCAGCAGCGCCGCGCCGAGCGCGAGATGCGTATGGCCGCCACCGTGTTCGAGCATTCCACCGCGGCCATCATGGTCACCGACCCGGCCGGCTACATCGTCCAGGTCAACGACTCCTTCTCGCGCCTGACCGGCTACAGCGCCGCCGAGGTGCTCGACCAGCAGCCGCGCCTGCTCACCGCCGACCAGCAGGAAGCCAACCAGCTCAAGCACGTGCTCGACAGCCTGCAGCGCAGCGGCAGCTGGGAGGGCGAGATCCTGCAGAAGCGCAAGAGCGGCGAGCTGTACCCGTCCTGGGTGGGCATCACCGCGGTGCAGGACGAGGAAGGCGACCTGGTCAGCTTCGTCTGCTTCTTCAGCGACATCAGCGAGCGCAAGGCCAGCGAGCGGCGCATCCACCGCCTGGCCTACTACGACGCCCTCACCCACCTGCCCAACCGCACGCTGTTCCAGGACCGCCTGCACACCGCGCTGATGCAGGCCGAGCGGCACCGCCAGTGGGTGGTGCTGATGTTCCTCGACCTCGACCGCTTCAAGCCGATCAACGACTCCCTGGGCCACGCCGCGGGCGACCGCATGCTCAAGGAAGTGGCCGAGCGCCTAAACCAGTGCGTCAGCGACAACGACACCGTGGCGCGCATGGGCGGCGACGAGTTCACCCTGCTGCTGCCGGGCCTGGAGGACCGCGACAAGGCGCTCAAGCGCGCCATCCAGGTGGCCGAGCGCATCCTCGCCAGCCTCGCCCGGCCCTTCACCCTGGAAGGCCGCGAGTTCTTCGTCACCGCCAGCATCGGCGTGGCCCTGTCGCCGCAGGACGGCGCCGAGCTGAGCCAGTTGATGAAGAACGCCGACACCGCCATGTACCACGCCAAGGAAGTGGGCAAGAACAACTTCCAGTTCTACCAGGCCGAGATGAACGCCCGCGCCCTGGAGCGCCTGGAGCTGGAAAGCGACCTGCGCCGCGCCATCGAGCAGGACGAATTCATCCTGCACTACCAGCCGCAGTTCACCGGCGACGGCCGCCGCCTCACCGGTGCCGAGGCCCTGCTGCGCTGGCAGCACCCCACGCGCGGGCTGATCGCGCCGGCCGAGTTCATCCCGGTGCTGGAGGAACTGGGGCTGATCGCCCAGGTCGGCGACTGGCTGCTGGCCGAGGCCTGCCGGCAGATCCGCATCTGGCACCGCGACAAGGTGCGGGTGCCCAAGGTCTCGGTGAACCTCTCGGCGCGGCAGTTCGCCGATGGCCAGCTGGGCACGCGCATCGCCGGCATCCTCATGGAAACCGGCATCCCGCCGGCCTGCCTGGAGCTGGAGCTGACCGAAAGCATCCTGATGAGCGACGTGTCCGAGGCCATGCACATCCTCTCCGGCCTCAAGCGCCTGGGCCTGGCCATCGCGGTGGACGACTTCGGCACCGGCTACTCGTCGCTGAACTACCTCAAGCAGTTCCCCATCGACGTGCTGAAGATCGACCGCAGCTTCGTCGACGGCCTGCCCCACGGCGAGCAGGACGCACAGATCGCCCGCGCCATCATCGCCATGGCCCACAGCCTGAACCTGATGGTGATCGCAGAGGGCGTGGAGAGCCAGGCGCAGCTGGACTTCCTGCGCGAACACGGCTGCGACGAGGTGCAGGGCTTCCTGTTCGGCCGGCCGATGACCGCCGAGCAGTTCGCCGCGCTGTTCTCCAGCAATGCGCTGTTCCTGCTCGGCTAGCGCCAGGATTCCCCTGTAGGAGCGCGCCCTGCGCGCGAATCGCGGGCAGGGCCCGCTACAGCGCTCCCCCCGCGTGAACCCCGCTTATCCGCCACATGACCGCCTTTCATATGCCAGCGCGCGCGCCCTGGGTTAGAATGCGCCCCTTTCCCAGCACCGATCCTTATGAGGACCGCCATGTTCAGCCGTGATTTGACCCTCGCCCGCTACGATGCCGAACTCTTCGCCGCGATGGAGCAGGAAGCCCAGCGCCAGGAAGAGCACATCGAGCTCATCGCCTCCGAGAACTACACCAGCCCGGCGGTGATGGAAGCCCAGGGTAGCGTGCTGACCAACAAATACGCCGAAGGCTACCCGGGCAAGCGCTACTACGGCGGTTGCGAGTACGTCGACGTGGTCGAGCAGTTGGCCATCGACCGTGCCAAGCAACTGTTCGGCGCCGACTACGCCAACGTCCAGCCGCACTCCGGCTCCCAGGCCAACGCCGCGGTCTACATGGCCCTGCTGAATGCCGGCGACACCGTGCTGGGCATGAGCCTGGCCCACGGCGGCCACCTGACCCACGGCGCCAGCGTCAGCTTCTCCGGCAAGATCTACAACGCCGTGCAGTACGGCATCGACGGCAACGGCCTGATCGACTACGACGAGGTCGAGCGCCTGGCCGTGGAGCACAAGCCGAAGATGATCATCGCCGGCTTCTCCGCCTACTCGCAGATCCTCGACTTCCCGCGCTTCCGCGCCATCGCCGACAAGGTGGGCGCCTACCTGTTCGTCGACATGGCCCATGTGGCGGGCCTGGTCGCCGCCGGCATCTACCCGAACCCGGTGCCCTTCGCCGACGTCGTCACCACCACCACCCACAAGACCCTGCGCGGCCCGCGCGGCGGCCTGATCCTGGCGCGCAAGAGCGAAGAGCTGGAGAAGAAGCTGAACTCCGCGGTCTTCCCGGGCGGCCAGGGCGGCCCGCTGGAGCACGTCATCGCCGCCAAGGCCGTGTGCTTCAAGGAAGCCCTGCAGCCCGAGTTCAAGGCCTACCAGGAACAAGTGGTGAAGAACGCCCAGACCATGGCCCAGGTGTTCATCGAGAACGGCTACGACGTGGTTTCCGGCGGCACCCAGAACCACCTGTTCCTGCTCAGCCTGATCAAGCAGGACATCACCGGCAAGGACGCCGACGCCGCCCTGGGCCGCGCCTTCATCACCGTGAACAAGAACAGCGTGCCGAACGACCCGCGCTCGCCCTTCGTCACCTCGGGCCTGCGCATCGGCACCCCGGCCGTGACCACCCGCGGCTTCAAGGAAGGCGAGTGCCGCCAACTGGCCGGCTGGATCTGCGAGATCCTCGCCAACCTGGGCGACGAAGCCGTGGAAGGCCGCGTGCGCGAGCAGGTCAAGGCGCTGTGCGCTAAGTTCCCGGTGTACGGCAAGTAAGCCGAACCGCGAACACGAACAAGCCCGGCGAATGCCGGGCTTTTTCATTGCTGTCTAATCACCTGAGAGCGGCGGCGTGCGCTCAATTTGCCAGCGCAGGCAGACCAGATCGCGCCGATAGCGCAGATCGCTACAGAAACGCTCCAGTTCCGCCGGCGCCATGTTCGGGACTTGGCGCCGAACCTGATTTGCGTTCTTCGACACACTGCCAGCGATGGCCGCCAAGCCGGCAAGCAACAAGACGCCGATGAAGAAGGCGTTGCGCCGATAGGCCCAACCACGCTCCAGCAGTAATTGCGCACGTCCGAGCAAGCTGGTACGGCGAAGCAACTGCATGGCCCCTAGAACCGGCACGGCGAGGATCAGCCCTCCCCACCACACTTCGTGTCCCCGCCACCCTGCCAGCATCGCGGCGCCCAGCCCGAGCAGGTAGCCAATGGCACCGTCGCGCAACGGTCGTAGCCCCGCGCCATGCTCGTGCAAGGCCGCCGGTAGAAGGCTGCTCAAGTAGTAGTCAAGGCGTTTGAGCGGTGCCCCGAGGAATCGCTGGGAAATCCGGAGCAGCTTATCGAGCGACGCAGCCAGCAGCACCGAGGTGACCGGGACGCTGATGAACAGCTGCGTCAGGTTGGGCGAAGGCTTCGCCAACTCGGCCGGCATGAGGGCAATGGCATACATCAGCATGAACCCCAGCCAGAGCATCAACACCCGTGGCCAGCGGGTCTCGCTGCGGGCCAGGTCGTGCCAGAAGCCGGCATCCAGGCTATTGGCCAATGGCAGGCGTCGAGTCAGCTGCGGATAGCGATGCCTGAGCGTTTCCGCGACGCGCCGCGAACAGTCCCAGTCGGCCTCCGTGAAGTCTGCGCTGAAGCGTCGCCGCTGGAAGCGATCGAACGGACCGAGCACCAGCCTTGCCGCACGGCATTCACTGGTCAACTCCCAGCGCCGTGCGTCATTTTGCAAGCGGTCATAGAAGCGCTCAGCATCCCAGCGATCTAGAAGGGCATGCCAGAGGTGCGCGGGGCAACTGGCGTCACGTTGCCCCTCATTCCAGCGGAAGAGCGCCGCAATTTCATCGAGGGTCCTCCCGGAACAGTACGGCAAGTCCAACAGCAGCCGCACCACCGCCGTCTCCAACAGTTCACGGGCATCGAAACTCTGCAACCAGGGCTCCCCGGCCAGAGCCGCCAGCCCCCTGACGAACGCCTCTCCGCCATCCTGCTCATGCAATTCGCGCAGAGCGTCCAGACGCTCGCCAAGCAATTGCACCCACAACGGCCGTAGCGTCTGTGCGCTCAGGCCCGAACGTTCGTTGGTGCGCAACCAGCCGAACGTCTCGCAGGCGGCATCACGCAACCCGGTGCCTCGCGCATCCGCCAGGCACAACTGCAGTACGCCATCCTCAAAGGACAGCGCCAGCCCTTCCGCCTCGGCCGTGCGCAGACGTTCGGACAACTCGTCCGGGCGCAGATCCTCCAGCAGCGACGCCAAGGAACGAAATGGAACCTCGACGGCAACAGAATGCAACGGGCTAGCCGCCAGAGGGGGGGCCGCAACGGCGATGTCGTCATCCCCATCCTCGGTGCCACCTCGCTCGCGCCACTGGGCGAAGCTCATAGCCTGTTCATAGGCTTCACGCAGGGCCTGGAAAGCCTGCGCATCCTCGTCCGGCCGGGTGACCTTGAGCAACCGCGCGTACTGACGCTTGATGCTCCGCTCATCGGCCTCGGCCTCCAGGCCGAGAATCTCCCAACAGCTCATCGCAGCCTCCTCAGCGCCAGGACGAACGTTCGAGCTCGTCGAGCTGCGCTTCGATCGACGCGCGCAGATTGTCGATGCGCTGCGGGTCCTGCTCGCCCAGCACCTGCTGGAAACGCCCGGCCATCTGCGCCAGCGCCTCCCGCGTGTCGCCCAGGTGTTCCTGGTAAAGGCGTTCCAGGCGCGCCAGCAAGGTCGTGTTGAGCAACTGGTCGCGCGGATGCACCTTCAGCTGCGCCAGGGCCGCCAGGCGTTCGCGGATTTCCTCGGGAGTCAGTACGCCGGGGTTCTTCTCGATGACCAGGCTGTGCCGCGCGCCGCTCTCCGGCAGCGTCACCTCCGCTTCGAGAATACCGTTGTTGTCGTAGGTGAAACGCACGTCCAGCTTGACCTCGCCCGCCTTGCGCGGCGGTACCGGGATATCCAGCTCGCCGAGGGGGATATTGTCCTTCACCAGGCGACTCTCGCCCTGGTAGATCTGCAGCAGCACCCGGGTCTGGCTATCCTGCAGAGTCTGCACCGTCTTCACCCGGCTCACCGGCACCACGCTGTTGCGCTCGATGATCGGCAGGTAGTGGCCACCTTCGTATACCCGGCCGAACTGCGCGGTGGTCTCGATGCCCAGGGTGTAGGGGCAGACGTCGGTCAGCACCACTTCCTCCAGCGCCGCCTCACGCTGCTTCAACGCCGCCTGTACCGCGGCGCCCAAGGCAACCGCTTCGTCGGGGTTGACGTGCATGGCCGGGAAACGGCCGAACAGGGTCGCGGCCAGCTTGCGGATCAACGGCATGCGGGTAGTGCCGCCCACCAGCAGGATCTCGTCGAGGTCGGCGACGCGGATGCGCGCATCGCGCAAAGCCCGCTCGATAGGCCCGCGCAGGCGCTCCAGTAGCGGGGCGCAGACGCGCTGCAAGTCGTCCAGGGTGACTTCCAGCGCCCATTGCCGGCCACCCTGAGCCAGGGAGAAGCTGGCGCTGGGTTGCAGGCCAAGTGCATGGCGCACCCGTTCTGCTTCCCGGCGCAGACGGTTGTACATGCCGGGGGCCTCGACATCGGGAAACTGCTTGTCCTGGCGCTGGCTGGCGACGAAATGCTGGACCAGCGCGGTATCGAAATCTTCACCGCCAAGGAAGTTGTCGCCCGCACTGGCGCGCACCTCCATGACGCCTTCGAAGAGTTCGAGGATGGAAACGTCGAAGGTGCCGCCGCCCAGGTCGAAAACCAAGAAGGAGGTCTCCTGGCCCTTCTGGTGCACGCCATAGGCCAACGCCGCGGCAGTGGGCTCGTTGACCAGCTTGTCCACCTTCAGCCCGGCCAGCTCGCCGGCGATACGCGTGGCCTTGCGCTGGGCATCGCTGAAATAGGCCGGCACGCTGATCACCGCCTCCTCTACCGGCTCACCGAAGACGCGCTCGACATCTTCCTTGAGGCTACGCAGGACCAGCGCCGAGAGCTCCTCGGGGCGGAACCTGCGCTTGCCCAGGATAATTTCCTGGGCACTGCCCATATGGCGCTTGAACAAGGCTGCAGTGAGCTGGGGGTGGGTCTGCAGGCGCTCGCGGGCAGCCTGGCCGACCAGAACCAGGCCCTGGTCGTCGAGGCCAACTACGCTTGGGGTGATCACGCTACCCAGCGCATTGGGCACCAGTTGCGGAGCATCGTCGCGCCATACGGCGACGAGGCTGTTGGTGGTGCCCAGATCAATGCCGACTATCATACTGGCGCTCTCCTTGCGGGCTTGGTGGGCTCTGCAAGCCAGGCCCATCCATGGAAGGGAAAGAGCACTATTACAGCGAGATGCCAGTATCCGGTAAAGCCCCCCGAAGCAGTATCAGAGTGAGCCGGTTGGCCTCGGAAGAATTCGGGGGATTCAGACTTTCCCTCCTGCTTGCCGCTGCTCAAGGCTGCGCCGGCACATCCCGCAGCCCATTGAGCTGCCGCGCCAGCGTCTCCGCTTCCACCTGGCTGTCGAACCCCTCCAGCATCACCCGCCCGTCGCGCACCGGCTCGGATACCTGCGGCAGCATGCGCAACTGGCCGTCGATCACCACCGCCAGGGCCTTGCCCCGCTGCTTTTCGGTCAGTTGCGCCAGGCGCTTGCTGGCGTCGGGGGCGAAGGTCACCAGCACGCCGGGGCGGCCGCCGTTGCCCAGCACCACCTCGGCGCGCTGCACGTCGCGCTGGGTGAGTTCGGCGCGAGCGATGACCAGCACCGCCTGGCCCTGCGGGTCGGCCAGGGTGCGGGTGCTGGCGGTTGGCTTGTCGGCGGTGGCGTGGATGTCGAAGCTGTGCTGCGGCGGGGCCGGCGGCGCGCCGGCGCAGGCGCCCAGCAGGGCGAGGAGGCAGAGCGGAATCAGGCGTTTCATGGGTCGACGATGGGGTCAGGCAACAAGGGAATCGGGCCGAATGCCGGTTGGACAACGGCGCGCGCCGGTCATTGCGTACCGGCCGGCGCATGATAACGCCAATGGCCTCCCGGCAAGCGTGGCCGAAGTCAACGAAGGGGCTGGCGCAGGCCCTTCGCTGGCAGTGACGCCCCCGGCCAACTAGGCTCGTCGTGGGGCCGGTCGACGGGCTCGATACCCGCGTTTCCGGCGAGCTGCTATCATGCCCGCCTTTTTTGCCCAGGCCGCGCAAGACGGCCAATCCTGACCGACCGGTCGAGCCGACAAGACGCCCAAACACGGGAGCACGACATGCTGGAAAAGCTGTTCCAACTCAAGGCGCACAATACCAACGTACGCACCGAGATCCTGGCGGGGATCACCACCTTCCTGACCATGGCCTACATCCTCTTCGTCAACCCGAGCATCCTCGGCGAGACCGGCATGGACAAGGGCGCGGTGTTCGTCGCCACCTGCCTGGCCGCAGCCATCGGCTCGTCGATCATGGGCCTGATCGCCAACTACCCCATCGCCCTCGCCCCGGGCATGGGCCTGAACGCCTTCTTCACCTATACCGTGGTGCTGCACATGGGCCACACCTGGCAGGTGGCGCTCGGCGCGGTGTTCCTCTCGGCGTGCATGTTCTTCGTCATTTCGATCTTCCGTATCCGCGAATGGATCATCAACAGCATCCCGCTGGCCCTGCGCTCGGCCATTGCCGCCGGCATCGGCCTGTTCCTGGCGCTGATCGCGCTCAAGGAGTCGGGCATCGTCATCGCCAACCCGGCCACCCTGGTGGGCATGGGCGACCTGGCCAGGCCCGAGCCGCTGCTGGCCATCCTCGGCTTCATCCTCATCGTCGCCCTGGAAGCCCGCCGCGTGACCGGCGCGGTGATGATCGGCATCCTGGTGGTGACCTTCGTCGCCATCGCCCTGGGCGTGACCCAGTTCGGCGGCGTGGTGTCGATGCCGCCGTCGCTGGCGCCGACCTTCCTCCAGCTGGACATCAAAGGCGCCCTGGACATCGGCCTGACCAGCGTGATCTTCGCCTTCCTCTTCGTCGACCTGTTCGACAACTCCGGCACCCTGATCGGCGTGGCCAAGCGCGCCGGGCTGATGGGCAAGGACGGGCACATGCCGAAGATGGGCCGCGCGCTGATCGCCGACAGCACCGCGGCCATGTTCGGCTCGCTGCTGGGCACCTCCACCACCACCAGCTACATCGAGTCGGCCGCGGGCGTGTCCGCCGGCGGGCGCACCGGCCTGACCGCCATCGTGGTCGCCGTCCTGTTCCTGCTGGCGCTGTTCTTCGCCCCGCTGGCGGGCAACGTGCCGGCCTTCGCCACCGCGCCGGCGCTGTTCTTCGTCGCCGTGCTGATGGCCTCGGGCCTGGCCGAGATCGACTGGGACGACCTGACCGTCGCCGCGCCGGTGGTGGTCACCGCCCTGGCCATGCCGCTGACCTTCTCCATCGCCAACGGCATCGCCTTCGGCTTCATCACCTGGACCGCCTGCAAGCTGCTGTCCGGCCGCTTCCGCGAACTGAACTGGGCGCTGGTGATCCTCTCGGTGCTGTTCGTCATCAAGCTGGGCTGGTACAACGCCTGACCGATAGCGATACCCGTGCAGCATGGGTATCGCTTCGCTCCACCCATCCCGCGAGTCGCCTGCAGGATGGGTCGGGCGCAACGAAACCCATCGCCCGCCACCGCGCAGCAAGAGTTCCCCATGAGCAGTCCCCGTTTCGACCCCGCCACCTACGACACCCAACTGGCCGACAAGGCCGCGCGCCTGCGCGAGCTGCTGGCGCCCTTCGCCGCGCCCGAGCCGCAGGTGTTCGACTCGCCCCGCGAGCACTACCGCCTGCGCGCCGAGTTCCGCCTGTGGCGCGACGCCGGGACCGAAAGCCGGCACTACGCGATGTTCGAGCAGGGCGACAAGCACACGCCCATCTACATCGAGCAGTTCCCCATCGCCAGCCAGCGTATCAACGAACTGATGCCGCGCCTGAAGGCCGCCTGGGCCGAGCGCGCCCTGGGCCACAAGCTGTTCCAGGTGGAATTCCTCACCACCCTGGCGGGCGACGCGCTCATCACCCTCTGCTACCACCGCCCCATCGACGACGCCTGGCAGGCCACCGCGCAGAAGCTGGCCGCCGAGCTGGGCGTGAGCATCGTCGGGCGCTCGCGCGGCAAGCGCCTGGTGGTCGGCCGCGACTACGTCGAGGAAGCACTGCAGGTGGCCGGGCGGACCTTCCGCTACCGCCAGCCGGAAGGCGCCTTCACCCAGCCCAACGGCGCGGTCTGCCAGAAGATGCTGAACTGGGCCTACGAGGCCCTCGGCCAGCGCGACGACGACCTGCTGGAGCTGTACTGCGGCAACGGCAACTTCACCCTGCCGCTGGCCACCCGGGTGCGCAAGGTGCTGGCCACCGAGATCAGCAAGACTTCGGTGAACGCCGCCCTGGCCAACCTGGCCGACAACGCCGTGGATAACGTCACCCTGGTGCGCCTGTCCGCCGAGGAGCTGACCCAGGCGCTGAACGAGGTGCGCCCCTTCCGCCGCCTGGCCGACGTCGACCTGAAGGGCTACGACTTCGGCAGCGTGTTCGTCGACCCGCCCCGCGCCGGCATGGACCCGGACACCTGCGAGCTGACCCGCCGCTTCGAGCGCATCCTCTATATCTCCTGCAACCCGGAGACCCTGGCGCAGAACATCGCCCAACTGCACGACACCCATCAGGTGACGCGCTGCGCGCTGTTCGACCAGTTCCCCTATACCCATCACATGGAAGCGGGCGTGCTACTGGAACGCCGCTGAGAGTCAGTCCACGATCTGCTGCGCGTCGGCATAACTGCGTTAAAAACAGGCGAGTGATGCTCATTTAGCGGCCTAAACTCCGCTCCCTCGCCTATTTGACTCGCTGCGCTCGCCCTTCGGGCCAGCCTTCGGCTGTTACTCCCGTTGGTCGTTGCGCCTTGTTCTGCTCTAGCTCGCGAGATCGTGAACAGACTCTGAGGCTAACCCAACCTGGGTTGGGCGGCGCGCACCGCGCCGCCGGCTAGGCTGCTGTGGATAACCACAAGAGAGCCTCGCCATGCACCGCTTCCTGCTTCCCCTGCTCGCCCTGTTGCTGGCCGCCTGCGCCGGCAGCGACCCGGCCAAAGTCACGGTCTCCCCGGCCGCCGATGGCCACCAGGGCAGCTTCTCCATCCAGGCGGTAAGCGCCCCCGGCCATCGCCTGGACCTGGAGGAGCGCTTCGACGCCGCCCTGCGCCGCGCCCTGGAAGCCAAGGGCTACCGCTTCCAGGCGCAGAATGGCGAATTGCGGGTGCTCTATGCATTGGGCCTGGAGCGCCAGACCGGGGTGATCCAGCGCCCGGTGGCGACCCAGGAAGGCGTGGTGAACCAGACGCAGATCGCCGATTCCGACCTGGCGCGGCTGGTCATGCGCATAGTCGACGAGAGGAGTCGCGAGGTGCTCTACGAGGCGCAGCTGAGCAGCCAGCTACAGGACCCGAACCTGAGCCAGGAGGCTTTCGACAAGGCATTGGCGAAGCTGCTGGAGGATTTCCCGGCGCACCGCCCCTGAGGCGGCTCAGCTCTCAGCTATAGCTGGAAGGAGTCTTGCGCACGAATTTGATGCTGTAGCTGAAGTCCGGCTTGCGGGTGACGCTGATGGCGCGGCGGGTGACGGTGTCCAGGGTGACGTTCCAGAACCCGGTGCTGGGCACGCGGATGCGCGCCGGGAAGCGCTCGAAGGCACCGCCGTGGTAGGCGTGGCGCGCGCCGTTCTTGAAGCTGCGGAAGTTGGCGTCGGTCATCAGGCGGATATTGCAGGTGCGCGAGCATTCGATGACCACGAGGTCGCCCTCGTTGAGGTGTTCGCGCTTGTGGATGAATTTCATGTTGCGGGCCTGCGGGTGACGGTCGAACGGGGCGCAACGATAGCACGGAAGCCGGCGCCGCCCCAGCGGCGCCGGGCGGATGCGCGTCAGTTCGCGGCGCGCAGGCGGATACCGTCGGCCTCCACGCGCTGGCCCACCTGGAACTCGGCGTTGGGCGAACGCACGCTGCGCTGGCTGCCGTCCTCCGCCTGCACCACGTAGGCCTTCTGGCTGGCGCCGCTGGCCTGCTGCACGCCGCTGCCGGCCAGCCAGCCGATGCCGGCCCCCGCCAGCGCGCCGAAGGGCCCGCCCAGGGCGCCGCCGATCAGCACCCCGCTGCCCGCGCCGAAACCGCCGCCGACCGTGTTGTCCGGCCGTTCAGCCACCACCTGGTCCGCCTGCGCCACCGCGCAGGACAACAGCACCACACCCATTGCACACAGGCTCGCTACTTTCATGATCGCTCCATTGGCGTTTGAAGGTAGCCAAGCCATTACAGCAAGCGTGCCAGCCCCCGAGGGCCCATGGATCAAGGGCTGGCGCGATGACGGAGTCTAAATGACATCATACGACGGAGTCATCCTGACTCGCCGCAGAGTCATTCGGACCTTGTTTCAGAGCCCTTCGAAGTCGGCGTCGCGCACCTTCTCCACCGGCGCCTCCGGCAGCGGTTCGGCCGGCTCCGGCTCGCGCCGGCCGCGCTCCAGCCAGTACAGGGCGAAGATCGCCAGCAGCGACACGCTGCCGCGGTAGACCAGGCCGTAGAGGGTGGCGTCGGTGTCGATGCCCAGGCCCGAGGACCAGGCGATGAGCAGCCGCGACAAGGTCAGGGTGAGCTGCACCAGCACCACCAGGATCAGCCCGGCGCGCAGCAGCTCGCGGCGGCGCAGGGCGAACAGCAGGAACAGCGCCAGGGCGAACTGGTGGCCGCCGTAGAACACCTGGGCGTCGCTGACCGACTCCGGCTCCATCAGCAGCATGCCGCTGAGGTTGGCCATCTCGTAGGGGCGCACCCAGTACAGCAGGCCCAGGCCGGCCCACACCAGGGCCTGTAGCAGCAAGACGAAGCGGGCGAAGAGCATCCTGTTCCTCCTGGGGCCCGTCAGCCCTCGGCAAAATGAAGATGGATAAAGGACACAGACCTTGCTCGGCACGCCGAGTTCGGCGGCGGCGTCATAAGCTGATACAGAGCAGGGACGGGCGCCGCCGTCCCTGAGAGTATGCTCCACGGATTTCGTTCTGACAGGAGCTTCCCATGCGCCGCATCCTCCTTCTCGCCGCCCTCCTCGCCGGCACCGCCCAGGCCGCCGAGCCGCTGACCATCGACGTGCACCGCGACGTCAACTGCGGCTGCTGCAAGGACTGGATCAAGCACCTGCAGGCCAACGGCTTCACGGTCAACGACCACGTCGAGGCGGACATGAGCGCGGTGAAGACGCGCCTGGGCGTGCCCTACGCCATGGGCTCGTGCCACACCGGGGTGATCGACGGCAAGTTCGTCGAAGGCCACGTGCCGGCCAGCGAAGTGCTCAAGCTGCGCGAGCGCGCCGACCTGGTGGGCGCGGCGGTGCCGGGGATGCCCATGGGCTCACCGGGGATGGAGATGGGCGGGCGCCAGGATGCCTACCAGGTGCTGGGGTTGGGCAAGGATGGGAAGGCGGTGGTGCTGGCGGATTATCCGGGGCGTTGAGAGTTGGTTTTTTGTCAGGGCGTGGAGCATTCCTGCTGTTATGGAGTCAGGGATCAGCTCCGCTCCCTCTCCCTAACCCTCTCCCTGAAGGGAGAGGGGACCGTTGGGCAGAGCTTGATGTTGTGGCGTTAGCCGGCAGCCCCGTGGCTTCCGGCTGGAGCCAATTCCCTCTCGGCACGGACTAGCCCCCTCTCCCTTCAGGGAGAGGGCTGGGGAGAGGGCGCTCTTAGGCCCCCACCAAGCCCTTCCGACCCTCCCCCACAAACAAAAAGGGGCGACCAACCGGCCGCCCCTTCTTCATTCCCGCCTTATTCAGCCACCTTGGCCTTCGGCAACACCCCATCCGCCCGGAACATCGCCTTGATCCCCCGCACCGCCTGGCGCAAGCGATCACGGTTCTCGATCAACGCAAAACGCACATGGTCGTCGCCATAGTCACCAAAGCCGATACCCGGCGACACCGACACCTTGGCGTCCTTCAGCAGCTTCTTGGCGAACTCCAGCGAGCCCAGGTGCGCATAGGGCTCGGGGATCTTCGCCCAGACGTACATCGACGCCTTGGGGTTCTCGACCATCCAGCCGGCCTCGTGCAGGCCCTTGACCAGCACGTCGCGGCGCGCCTGGTACTGGCTGGCGATGTCGCGCACGCACTGCTGGTCGCCTTCCAGGGCGGCGATGGCGGCCACCTGCAGCGGGGTGAAGGTGCCGTAGTCGTGGTAGCTCTTGATCCGCGCCAGCGCCGAGACCAGCTCAGGGTTGCCGACCATGAAGCCGATGCGCCAGCCGGCCATATTGTAGCTCTTGGACAGGGTGAAGAACTCCACCGCGATGTCCTTGGCCCCCGGCACCTGCATGATCGACGGCGCCTTCCAGCCGTCGAAGACGATGTCGGCGTAGGCCAGGTCGTGCACCACCAGCACGTCGTACTGCTTGGCCAGGGCCACCACGCGCTCGAAGAAGTCCAGCTCCACGCACTGCGCGGTGGGGTTGGAGGGGAAGCCGAGGATCATCATCTTCGGCTTGGGGATCGACTCGCGGATCGCCCGCTCCAGCTCGTTGAAGAAGTCGATGCCCGGCACCAGCGGCACCGAGCGCACCTGGGCGCCGGCGATCACCGCGCCATAGATGTGGATGGGGTAGCTGGGGTTGGGCACCAGGATGTTGTCGCCGTGGTCCAGGGTGGCCAGCATCAGGTGCGCCAGGCCTTCCTTGGAGCCGATGGTGACGATGGCCTCGGTTTCCGGGTCGATGTCCACCGCGTAGCGCTCCCTGTACCAGTGCGAGATCGCCCGGCGCAGGCGCGGAATACCGCGGGAGGTGGAGTAGCCGTGGGTGTCTTCGCGCTGGGCGACCTGCACCAGCTTCTCGACGATGTGCGGCGGGGTGGCGCCGTCGGGGTTGCCCATGGACAGGTCGATGATGTCCTCGCCGCGGCGGCGGGCGGCCATCTTCAGTTCGGCGGTGATGTTGAAGACGTAGGGCGGGAGACGGTCGATACGCGCGAAACGGCGTGCTGAACGGGGTTCAGTCATGATTTCCTCGGTGAACGTAAGCGCCCGGAACCGTCCGAGCGACGCCGGCCACTGCGGTGGCCTGAAAAGCTGGGCTTTTCTTGTCGGCGAACATATCCGCCGCTAGGCTCGCTGTCGAGCCCTACTTTCCACGGGAACACCATGTCCTTTCTGCATTACTGGCAACTCGACGTGTTCGCCGACCGCCCGCTGGCCGGCAACGGCCTGGCGGTGTTCGCCGACGCGCGCGGCCTGGCCGACGCCACGCTGCAGGCGCTGACCCAGGAGCTGCGCCAGTTCGAGAGCATCTTCCTGTTCCCCAGCGCCGAGCTGGACACCTACGCCGCGCGCATCTTCACTCCCGAGGAAGAACTGCCCTTCGCCGGCCACCCGCTGCTGGGCGCCGCCGCGCTGCTGCACCACATCCACCAGCGCGGCGAACAGGAGCACTGGACGCTGCAGCTGGCGACCAGGGACGTGAACCTCACCACCCGCCGCCACGGCAACGGTTTCATCGCGCAGATGAACCAGGGCCAGGCGCAGTTCGGCGCCGTGCTCGACGCGGAGGAACGTCGCTGGTTCGCCGAAGCCTTCTCGCTGAACGCGGGCGACCTCGCCGACTACCCGGCGCAGGTGATCAGCACCGGCCTGCCCTACGTGCTGCTGCCGGTGCGCAGCGAGGCTCTCGGGCGCATCCGTCAGCGCGCCGAGCTGGCCGAGCGCCTGGCCGCCCTGGGCGCGGCCTTCGTCTTCCTGCTCGACGTGGATGGCCGCGAGGGCCGCACCTGGGACAGCGCCGGGCTGGTGGAGGACATCGCCACCGGCAGCGCCGCCGGCCCCGTCGCCGCCTACCTGGTGGAGCAGGGCAAGGCGCGCCGCGGCGAGACCTTCGAGCTGCACCAGGGCCGCTTCCTCGGCCGCCCGAGCCTGCTGGAGGTGCGCGTCGGCGACGACGACCAGGTGCAGGTGGGCGGCAAGGTGCAACTGCTGGCCCGCGCCCAGTTGCTCTGCGCGCTGGCCTGACGGCCGGCCTGGCGGGTCGGCCGGGCGCCGACGACACTCAATCCACGAACATTCAGGAGAAGACGCCATGCTCTGGCGCAAAGGACGACGCAGCGACAACGTGGTGGATGCCCGCGACGACAGCGGCGGCGGCATGGGCGGTGGCGGCATGCGCATCGGCGGCCGCGGCCTGAGCCTGGGCGGGGTGGCCATCGTGGTGGTGGTCGGCCTGTTGATGGGCCAGGACCCGATGCAGATCCTCGGCAGCCTGCTCGGTCAGATGGATACCGGCCAGGCCCCGGCGCGCCCGCAGGTGCAGGGCCGCCCGGCGACCGGCGCCGACCCGCAGGTGGACTTCGTGCGCGCCGTGCTCGGCGACACCGAGGACACCTGGGGGCAGATCTTCGCCCACAGCAACGCCCAGTACGAGCAGCCCAAGCTGATCCTGTTCAACGGCGGGGTGAACTCCGCCTGCGGCTTCGCCTCTTCGGCGGTGGGCCCGTTCTACTGCCCCGGCGACCACCGGGTGTACCTGGACCTGGGCTTCTTCCGCGAGATGGAGCAGCGCTTCTCCGCCGCCGGCGACTTCGCCCGCGCCTACGTGATCGCCCACGAAGTCGGCCACCACGTGCAGAACCTGCTGGGCATCTCGGCCAAGGTCGAGGCCGCGCGCCGCCGCGGCGCGCCCATGGAGGGCGCCAACGGCCTGTCGGTGCGCCTGGAGCTGCAAGCCGACTGCTTCGCCGGCGTATGGGCCAACAAAGCCCAGCAGCGCCTGCAATGGCTGGAGCCGGGCGACATCGAAAGCGCGCTGAACGCCGCCAACGCCATCGGCGACGACCGCCTGCAGAAGCAGTCGCGCGGCACCGTGGTGCCGGACTCCTTCACCCACGGCACCTCGGCGCAGCGCATGCGCTGGTTCAAGCTCGGCTTCGACTCGGGCTCGCCGGGCAAGTGCGATACCTTCAAGGCGCAGGCGCTGTAACCAGTACGAAGGGATTCCACCGCGGGGACATGTTCGCGAGCAAGCTCGCTCCCACGAAAAGCCATGCCCGCGCCATTCCCATGTGGGAGCGCGCCCTGCGCGCGAATCGCGGGCAGGGCCCGCTCCTACAGGTAGCCGGGAAAGCGCGGTGTTCCTCCCCCCGTAGCGGACCTTGTCCGCGATGACCGGACGTATCGGCGCGGTTCGCGGATGAGATCCGCTCCTACGCCGCCCCACCCACGCCATTCCCATGTAGGAGCGCGCCCTGCGCGCGAATCGCGGGCAGGACCCGCTCCTACAGGTAGCCGGGAAAGCGCGGTGTTCCTCCCCCCGTAGCGGAGATGGCCAGGGCTATCGGAACGCCTCACAGGCAACGCTTGAGCGTCCGCAGGAACTCCTCCGGCTCCACCGGCTTGAGCAGGAAGTCCAGTACGTTCAGGCGCATCGCCTCGACCACGTCGCGGGCGCGGGTGGTGCCGGAGAGCACGATGATCGGCAGGAAGGTGCCCCGGGCGTGGAGCTGGCGGATCAGCTCCAGGCCGGCGCCCTCGCCCTCCATGCACAGGTCGGTGACCAGCAGGTCGATGGCCGATTCGTCGCGGCCGATACGGCGCAGGGCCTGGGCGCTGTTGCTCGCGGTCAGGCATTGCAGGTCGGCGCTTTCGATCAGCTCGCGCATCTCGGCGAGCACCTGCGGGTCGTCGTCCACCAGCAGCACCGTCGGGGGGCGCTCGGGACGGACGGTGATTTCCAGCAGCGCCTCGATCTCTTCGTCGTCGAGCAGGTTGCGGTACGCGTGAGGCAAGGGCTCACCCATGGCGGCGTTTTGCTGCGAGTATAGCGGCATATCGCCACATCACAGCATCCGTCCGCCCATGAAAAAGCCGGCCCGAAGGCCGGCTCTCAGCAAGGCAACTCGACTTAGCGCACGCCTTCCTGACGCAGCGCTGCGGGGGTGAAGTCGCTTTCAGAGGCGCTGTAGTTGAAGTCGTAGGCGGATTTCTCCTCGTTCTTCAGGCCCAGCACCAGGTAGCGGCTGGAGAGCAGGTCGTACAGGGTTTCCGCGGTGTACCACGGTACCTGGTTGTTGTAGTAGTACTGCGAGAAGGCCTCGGCTACGCGCCACAGGGTGCCGCGGCCGTCGTAGTGGTCGATCTCGGCGGCTTGCCAGGTGTCCTCGTCGATGTAGAAGTCACGCTTGGCATAGATGTGGCGCTCGCCGGCCTTCAGGGTCGCGACCACATGCCAGACGCGGTGCAGCTCGTAGCGGGTCAGGTCCTGGTTGAGGTGGCCGGGCTTGATGATGTCCGCATACTTCAGCTTGGGATCGTCGAGCTTGTAGTTGTTGTACGGGATGTACAGCTCCTGCTTGCCCACCAGCTTCCAGTCGTAGCGGTCCGGCGCGCCGTTGTACATGTCCAGGTTGTCCGAGGTGCGCAGGCCGTCGGCGGCGGTGCCAGGGCCGTCGTAGGACACCTGCGGGGCGCGGCGCACACGGCGCTGGCCGGCGTTGTAGAGCCATGCCAGGCGCGGTTCCTTGACCTGGTCGAGGGTCTCGTGGACCAGCAGCACGTTACCGGCCAGGCGCGCCGGGGCGGTGACCTGCTGCTTGAAGTAGAACAGCACGTTGCTCGGCTTGCTCGGGTCGTAGTCCTTCAGGTCGGTGCGGAACACGAACTCGTCCTGGAAGTACACCAGCGAGTAGCTGCCGTTGACCTGCGGGGTGGCCTGGGTCACCAGACGGCGCACGTGGCCGCCGCGGTAGCGGGTGATGTGGTTCCAGATGACTTCCAGGCCGTTCTGCGGGATCGGGAAGGGGTTGGCGGTCTGGAAGTTCTGCAGGCCGTTGCCGCCCTGCACCAGGTTGGTGGCGGTGGCGTTCTTCCTGGTCGCTTCGAGCACCGAGTCAGGCAGGGTGGCGGTGCGGTGCGACGGGTACACCGGCATCTTGTAGGTGTCGGGGTAGCGCTTGAACATGGCCAGTTGGCCGGGGGTCAGCTTGTCCTTGTACTGCTCGACGTTCTGCGCGGTGATGGTGAACAGCGGCTTCTCGCTGGCGAAGGGGTCGGCGAGGAAGCCCTTGCTGTCCACGGTACCGGCGTTCTTCGGCAGGCCGCCGGTCCAGGCGGGAATGCTGCCGTCGGCGTTGCCGGCCTTCTCGGCGCCGACCGGGGTCAGGGTGGTGCCCAGCTTGGCGGCGTCGGCGGCGGACACCGCAGCCATCACCTGGGTGGCCAGCAGGCTCAGGCCCAGGGCCAGTGCGCCGGTTTGCAGCAGTCTCTTTGTTGTTCTCATTATCGCGTCGTCCTCGATGAGTCGTTACTGCTCGCGCAGCGGCCGCGCCGCCACGCTCGCGATCTCTGTCTGCTGGCGCCCCGCCCGGGCCCGGGCGGGGCGCGGGTGCCGCTTAGAAGTTCACGCCGAAGCTGAGCGCGACGAAGTCGCGGTCGACCAGGGTGGAGTACTTGCCGTCGAAGTAGTTGGTGTAGGAAAGGCTCGCGGTGTAGGTGTTCATGTAGTCGGCGTCGACGCCCAGGCTGATCGCCTTGCGACCTTCCTCGAAGTTGCCGCCCGGGCCGGGCGAGTAGCCGTCTACGTCGTGGGACCAGGCCACGTTGGGCTTGAGGTTCACCCCGGCGAACACGTCGTTGTAGTCCCAGATGGCGCGCATGCGGTAGCCCCAGGAGTCGGCGGTGGTGAAGCCGTCGTTCTCGCAGTTGCGCGACAGGTTGTTCTTCGGCGCGCTGCCCAGGGTCGAGTTGTTCAGCACCTGGCAGGTGTTCAGGTTGCCGGTCGCCGGGAGCGGGCCGGGGCCGAATACCGGGTCGCGGCCGTAGCGCGCCTTGGAGGTGCTTTCCAGGCCGCCGACGTGGGTCCAGCCCACCTCGCCCACCAGGGTCAGACGCTCGGCGCCCATGACCTGGTCGAAGAAGTGGGTGAAGGTGGTCTGCAGCTGGGTGATTTCCTTGCGGCGGTAGCCGTGCAGGTCGGTGTCCGGAACCCCCTCGAGCACCGAAGCGTTGCCGTACACGCCGCCCAGCGGCACCACGCCGGAGAACAGGATGTCGGTGGTGTTCAGCTGCACCGGGGCGTTGGGCCGGTAGCTGATCTCGCCCTGCCAGGCCGTGCCGGTGGGCAGGGTGGTGGAGAAGCTCAGGCCATACAGGTGGATGTCCTCCGGGTACTCGACGAAGTACGAGGAGTTGCCCGCCACCAGCAGCGGGGCGAAGGCTTGCAGCGGGGTGCCGCTGAGGGAGTTGGCCAGGTTGTAGATGGACTGGGAAGCGCCGCGGCCGCTGAAGATCGGCAGGCGGCTGTGGTAGTTCATGTAGTAGCCGCCGAACTCGGTGTTCAGGGCGTCGGCGTAGTACTTCAGCGACAGGCCGTACTGGCCGCTGTCGCGGGCATCGCGGTCCGGCCCGCGGCGCACCAGGGCGCCCTCGTTGTTGACGTCCACGCCGAACTGCTTGGCCAGCGCCACGTTCCCCGCCCCCAGCGCCTGGGCGTTGGTCAGCACACGCAGGTTGTCGGTGCAGCCGTCGGCGATCACGTCCGGCTGGGAGAAGAAGGTGCCGCAGTTGTCCACCACCGTCTGGTCCCACTCCAGTTGGTAGAAGCCTTCGGCGGAGAGGTTGTCGGTGAGGTTCTGCGACAGGTAGAACATGTTCACCGGCACCAGGGCTTCCTTGATCTCGGAGCCCGGGCGGCGCAGCGCGGTGACGTCGAACGGGTTGATCGAGTTGATGCCGCCCTGGATGAAGGTGCTCTCGCCCCAGTTCACCACCTGCTTGCCCAGGCGCACGTTGCCCGGCAGGTCGGCGATGCTGTACTTGTGGTAGATGAAGGCGTCCAGCAGCTCGGCGCCGGAAGCCTTGGCGGCGGTCTTGCGGCCACTGTCGCTGAGCGGCTTGAACTCGGTGCTCTCGTCCTTCTGCTCGAAGTCGTACCAGTACTTGCCGCGCAGGAACACGCCGGTGTCGCCGTACTTCAGCTCCAGGTCGTGGATGCCCTTGAAGATCTTCGAGAAGGTCTTGCCGGCCTTGTAGTTCAGGTGGCCGTCGTCGGAGGTCTGCGACAGGCCGTGACCGCCGTTGTTGGAACCGATCAGGTTCTTGTCCGGATTCTGCGTCGACCAGCTGGCGCCGACCGACAGGCTGGAGTCGAAGGAACCCTCGATCTCGCCGATGTTGAAGGTGACCGCCGAAGCGGGGGTGGCAAGCGTGGAAGCCAGGCTGACGGCCAGTGGCAAACGAGCCAGGCGCCAGATCTTCTTCATTTGTGTCATCGACGCTACTCCATGTGTGTTTTTTGTTATGAGTGGCAGCGACTATAGCCAGCCCCCCGGCGGGCTTGATCCCTCGAAAGTGTGATTTAGCGCGTCGCTGCGGCAACGAGCCGCAAGCTAGACGGCTCGCAGGAAGGATTAGCAGAGGCTGCGCCCCGTGCCAAGCGCTTGCTCGGGGGACGCAGCCTGTAGGGAAGGGCTTACAGGGCGGAGAGGAATTCGCTGCCGGACTCCTGCCAACGAGCGATATCCACACGGATGCGCTTCTTGTCCAGCTTGCCCACGCTGGTCTTGGGAACTTCAGTAACAACGGCGATCTGCGAAGGAATCGCCCACTTGTTGATGTGGCCCTGCTCGACGAAAGGCTTGAGGTGTTCCTTCAGCCCCTTGGCGTCCAGTTGCTGGCCCTCGAAGAGCACCAGCAGGGCGAACGGGCGCTCGCCCCATTGCGGGTCCGGCACCCCCACCACCGCCACTTCGCGCACCGCCGGGTGACGGCTGATGAGGTCTTCCAGCTCCAGCGAGGACAGCCATTCGCCGCCGGTCTTGATCACGTCCTTGATGCGGTCGCGGATGTCGATGAAGCCCATGCCGTCGAGGGTGGCCACGTCGCCGGTGTGCATCCAGCCGCCGGCCCAGAGTTCCTCGCCCTTCTGCGGCTCGCGGAAGTAGCCCTGGGTCAGCCAGGGCGAACGCAGCACCAGCTCGCCCTGGGACTCGCCGTCGGCCGGCAGCAGTTGGCCGTGCTCGTCCATGATCGCCGCGTCCACCAGCGGTACCGGCACGCCGGCCTTGATCCGGTAGGTGGTGCGTTCGTCCTCGCTGCCGGCCAGGAGCTCGTCGTTGAGGTAGGCGCAGGAGATCAGCGGGCAGGTCTCGGACATGCCGTATGCCGCGGTCAGCTGGATGCCGCGGGCCTGGGCCGCCTCGTACAGCGAGCGGGTCAGCGCGCTGCCGCCGATGATGATCTTCCAGCCCTTGAAGTCCACGCCCTGGGCGGCCTTGGCGTTCATCACCATCTGCAGGATGGTCGGCACGCAGTGGGAGAAGGTGACGTTCTCGCGTTTCCACAGCTCGACCAGCAGTTCCGGGTCGTAACGCCCCGGGTACACCTGCTTGATACCGAGCATGGTCGCCACGTAGGGAGTACCCCAGGCGTGCACGTGGAACATCGGCGTGATCGGCATGTACACGTCGCTGTTGCCCATCAGGCGGATGCTGTCCAGGCTGGCGATGGTCGAGGCCATGGCCAGGGTGTGCAGCACCAGCTGGCGGTGGGTGAAGTACACGCCCTTGGGGTTACCGGTGGTGCCGGTGGTGTAGAAGGTGGTGGCCACCGAATTCTCGTCGAAGTCGGGGAAGGCGTAGCGCGGGCTGGCCGCGGCCATCAGCGTCTCGTACTCGCCGATGCAGTCGGCCAGTGCGCAGCTCTTGTCGGCGCCATCGGTCAGCAGCAGGGTCTTCTGCACCGTGGTCAGTTGCCCGGCGATGCCCTGGTAGAGCGGCACGAACTCGGCGTTGACCAGCACGAAGCGGTCCTCGGCATGGTTCATGGTGTAGAGGATCTGCTCCGGCGAGAGGCGGATGTTGATGGTGTGCAGCACCGCGCCGATCATCGGGATGGCGAACATCGCCTCCAGGTAGCGATGGCTGTCCCAGTCCATCACCGCCACGGTGTCGCCGGCCTGCACGCCGGCCTCGGTGAGCACGTTGGCCAGGCGCGCGACGCGCTCGTTGAAGGTGGCGTAGTTGTAGCGCACCAGGTCGCGGTAGACGATCTCGTGGCTTTTTTCGTAGCGCGCGCCGGACAGCAGCAGGCTCTTGATCAGCAACGGGTACTGGTAGGCATTGCTCGCAGCGGGGAGGAGACGGGTCTTGAGCATGTTCGGCTTACCTGTGGGACCTTCATGGGAGTCGATGCCGGTGACTGTAGAGGCGCAACCATGACCAATCATCCATCCAAAGAGTGATTTGCGGGTGACTCTTTGGCCTGATCGGGTCACGCGCTAGAATCGCCGCCACCCGGTCGTTCACGGCCGAGCCTCCAGAACACCCCGAGAACAAAAGCCAAGAGGTAGTTTCCATGTCCGAAATCGTCATCGTCAGCGGCGCCCGCACTCCCATGGGCGGCTTCCAGGGCAGCCTGGCCGGCGTTTCCGCCGTCGACCTGGGCGCCATCGCCATCCGCGAAGCAGTCGCCCGCGCCGGCATCGAGGCCGGCGATGTCGAGGAAGTGATCATGGGCTGCGTGCTGCCCGCCGGTCTGAAGCAGGGCCCGGCCCGACAGGCGGCGCTCAACGCCGGCCTGCCCGCCGCCACCGGCTGCACCACCATCAACAAGCTGTGCGGTTCGGGCATGAAGGCGGTGATGCTGGCCCACGACCTGCTCAAGGCCGGAACCAACAAGGTGATGGTCGCCGGCGGCATGGAAAGCATGTCCAACGCCCCCTATGTGCTGGAGAAGGCCCGCACCGGCCTGCGCATGGGCCACGCCGAGATCAAGGACCACATGTTCCTCGACGGCCTGGAAGACGCCCGCACTGGCCGCCTGATGGGCTCCTTCGCCCAGGACACCGCAGACAGCAACGGCATCACCCGCGAAGAGATGGACGCCTACGCCATCGAATCGCTCAAGCGCGCCCAGGCAGCGATCCAGGATGGCTCGCTGGCCAGCGAGATCGTCCCGGTCACCGTCACCACCCGCAAGGGCGAGGTGGTGGTGAAGGACGACGAACAGCCGCTGACCGCCAACCTGGACAAGATTCCCAGCCTGAAGCCGGCGTTCAAGAAGGACGGCACCATCACCGCGGCCAATGCCAGCTCCATCTCCGACGGCGCCAGCGCGCTGGTCCTGATGACCGCCGAGGAAGCCGCCCGCCGCGGCCTCAAGCCGCTGGCGAAGATCGTCGGCCACGCCACCCAGAGCCAGGACCCGAGCGAATTCACCCTGGCCCCCATCGGCGCCATGACCAACCTGTTCAGGAAGACCGGCTGGAGCAAGGACGACGTCGACCTGTTCGAGATCAACGAAGCCTTCGCCATGGTCACCATGCTGGCCATGCGCGAGCACGGCCTGGACCACGCCAAGGTCAACGTCTACGGCGGCGCCTGCGCCCAGGGCCACCCGGTGGGCTCCACCGGCTCGCGGATCATCGTCACCCTGATCAACGCCCTACAGAACAAGGGCGGCAAGCGCGGCGTGGCCTCGCTGTGCATCGGCGGCGGCGAAGCTACTGCGGTGGCCGTCGAGCTGCTCTGACGCCCTTCGCGCCGCCCGGCCGGGCGGCGCGCTCCGCCTCAGCGTCGGCGCAGGGCCGCTACCTGCCGCGCACTCACCGCCTGCGCCTCGTGCCCCCAGGCCTGGCGCAGGAAGGTCGCCAGCGCGGCCACCTGCCGGTCGTCCAGCCGCCAGCCGAAGTCCGGCATGCGCAGCCCGCTCGGCGCCGCCTCGGTGACCGCCATGCGCGACCCCTTGAGGATGATGCTGATCAGCGAGGAAGGATCGTCACCGAGCACCGCCGAGTTGCCCTTCAATTGCGGGAAGGTATTGCGATACCCGGCACCATCCGAGCGATGGCAAGCCGCACAGTTGTCGAGGTACAGGGCTGCGCCCTCGCTGGCGGCCTGGCCCGAAGCCAGCGCCTGGTAGGTGGAGCCATCGTCGTGCAGCAACATCGCCGCGGGGTGGCCTTCGCCCAGGGATTTCAGGTAGACGGCCACGGCCTGCAGGTCTTTCTCGTCGAAATACTGGGTACTGTTTTGCACCGCCGCGGCCATGGCGCCGAAGGCCGCCGTGCGCTCCGTATGCCCGGTCCGGAGAAAGGTCATCAGCTCGGACTCGCTCCAATTCTGCAAGCTGGACGGCGTTGCGCCGGTCAGGTCCGGCGCATGCCAGCCCTCCAGGGTGCCACCGCTGAGGTAGCGGGGGTCGCGCTGGTCCAGGGCCTGCTCCTGGAAGGCCATCCCGCGCGGGCTGTGGCAACTGCCGCAGTGCCCCAGCCCCTGCACCAGGTAGGCCCCCCGGTTCCACTCGGGCGAATGCCGCGGGTCATCCTGATAGGGCCCGCTGCCGGCGAACAGGCTATCCCACGCCTGCAACGGCCAGCGCATGTTCAACGGCCAGGGAATCTCCGCGGCCCGGTTGGCCTGTTCCACCGGGCGCACGCCCTGGCGGAAGTACAAGTACAGGTCAGCGATGTCCTGATCGCTGATCCTGGCGAAGGAGGGATAGGGCATGGCCGGGTACAGGCGGTGGCCGTCCGCCGCCACGCCTTCGCGCACGACCCGGGAGAAGTCCTCCAGGGTGTAGGCGCCGATGCCGGTGCGCGCATCGGGCGTGATGTTGGTGGAATAGATGGCACCGACCGGCGTCCCCATCTTCAGGCCCCCGGCGAATGGGCGGGCGGGGTCGGTGGTGTGGCAGGCGGCGCAGTCCCCGAGGCGGGCGAGATATTCGCCGCGGGCGATGGACGATGCCTCGTCAGCGCGGGCCGCGCCCACCACCGACAACGCCAGGAACAGTGGCGCGAGCAGCCTTGCTGGAATCTTCATGGCCGGCCTCCTCATGCGTCCACCAGCGGGCCGGGATCGCGCAGGTAGCGTTCGCGGATCGCCTGGGCGGCCCAGTAGGCCAGCGCCCCGACCATGCCGGTGGGGTTGTAGGCCATGTTCTGCGGGAAGGCGCTGGCGCCGAGGACGAACAGGTTGGGCACGTCCCAGCACTGCAGGTACTTGTTCAGCACGCTCTGCCGGGGGTCCTCGCCCATGATCGCGCCGCCGGTGTTGTGGGTGCTCTGGTAGCTGATGGCGTTGAAGTGCTCGCCGAAGGCCGGCGCGTGCACCACTATCTTCCGCGGGCCGAGCACCCGGGCGATCTCGCTCAGCCGCTCGGCCATGAAGCGGCCCTGGCGGATGTCGTTGTCCTTCCAGTCGAAGGTCATGCGCAGCAGCGGCAGGCCATGCACGTCGCGGTAGTTCGGGTCCAGGTCCAGGTAGCAGTCGCGGTAGGCCATGTTCGAGCCTTCGGCGCCCAGAGACATGCTATGCCCATAGCTGTCGCGCAGCGCCTGCTTCCAGCCGCTACCCCAGGTCGGCGCATCGTCCGGCAGGAGCGCCTGCTGGATCGGTCGCCCGCCCGAGCTGCCCACCGACAGGTAGGCGCCGCCGATGAAGTCCCGTTGCCCGGCCTTGAACGCCTCGCTGTTGAAGTCGTCCAGCGCCACGGTACCGCCCCCCGCCCCGATGAAGGGATTGAAGTGGGTGTTCTTGTCGAAGAACAACGAAACCCCGGCATTCATCTGGTACGCATAGTTCTTCCCTACGACGCCTTCGCCCGTGCGTGGATCGTAGGGCTTGCCGATCTTCGAGAGCAGCAGCAGACGCACGTTGTGCAACTGGTAGGCGCTGAGGATCACCAGTTCCGCAGGTTGCTCCACCTCCCGGCCCTGGCTGTCGATGTAGGTGACCCCGGTCGCCTTGCGGCCGCTGGAGTCGGTGTTGATGCGGATGACCTGGGCCTGGGTGCGCAGCTCGAAGTTCGCCTGGCGGTATAACGCCGGCAGGATGGTCGACTGGGGCGATGCCTTGGAATACAGGTAGCAACCGAAGCGCTCACAGAAGCCGCAGTAGTTGCATGGCCCCAACTGCAGGTCATAGGGGTTGGTGTAGGCCTCGCTGCAGTTGGCCGCGGGGGAGGCGAACGGGTGCAGCCCCAGTTCCAGCGCGCCGGCCTTCAGCAGTTCGCCGGAGTAGAAGGTCTTAAGCGCCGCGGTCGGATAGGGCGAACGCCGGGGCGCCTCGAACGGGTTGCCGCCCGGCAGTATCCGCCCCTGCAGGTTGCCGGCCTGGCCGGCGGTGCCGCAGACCTTTTCGAAGCGATCGAAGCAGGGCTCCAGTTCCTCATAGCTCACGCCCCAGTCCTGGATGGTCATGCCCTCGGGGATGGCCGCCTTGCCATGCCGCTCCAGGGTATTGCTGCGCAGCTTCAGGTCGTAGGGCTGCATGCGCCAGTGCATGCCATTCCAGTGCACGCCGGCGCCGCCCACGCCGTTGCCGGGCAGGAAGGCGCCCAGGCGCCGGTAGGGCACCGCCCGGTCGGCCAGGCCATGGCGCAGGGTCACGGTTTCCCGGGCGAGGTTCTGGAACAGCTTGTAGCGGATACCATAGGTCAGCTCGTCGGCGATCCTCGGGTAGGCGAAGTCCGGGTAGGTGTCGCGCTGCTCCCCGCGCTCCAGGGCGACCACCCGCAGCCCGGCATCTACCAGTTCCTTGGACATGATCGAGCCGGTCCAGCCGAGGCCGACCACCACCACGTCCACCGCCTCCCTGCGCGTGGCGCTCATAGCTCACCCCGCTGGCCGGAGATGCTGACCGGCCCTTGCGGGTAGGCCTTGTTCGGCTGGTCCACCCAGTCGGTGAAATCGGCGCGCGCACCGGGGAAGCCGATCATCCGCCAGGACGCCATGCTGCGGTTGCCGCCATGGATGGGATCGGCCAGGTAGCCCTCCCGGGTGTTCTGCCAGAGCTGTTCGAAGAACATCGACGCCGGGCAGGCCTCGAAGGCTATCCGGCCGCCCTCCATCTGCGTCAGCAACTCCTCCTGGCGGCCACGCGGCAGTTCCTGGAAGCGCTTGCCGGCGAACTGCTGCCGGCAGTGACGCTGCAGCGCGGCGATACCCAGGCGGTAGATTTCCCTGGGGCTCAGGCGGCTCTGGTAGCCCAGTTCGGCAGGCGCCTCGAAGAACGGCCCCTGCAGGTACCAGATGCCGCCATGGCCATAGGCAGTCTCCATCTGCCGGTCGATGAACTCGGGCACCCCTTCGGCCACCGCGCCGGGGCCGTTGTCGTCATCAGGGATCAGGCAGTCGCAGGCGGCCAGCAGGAACAGCCACTCCTCGGGGTTGAAAAAGCGTGGCTGATAGGCCTGGCCCGGCCCCGGGGCGCTCTCGGCGCGAACAACGCCGGTCCCCATCACCGCCACGGCGGGAATAAGGCTCAGCGAGCCCTTGAGGAAACGGCGACGGGACGGGCCTGCGGCAGAGTCATTCCTTGGCATGGTTTGTTGACCTTCTCGAAGAGGAAACGCTTCGATACTAGCCACAGAGACCACATAATTAGCAGGCTAATTATTACAATAACGCTCTGTCGATTCCGCAAAAATCCCCGCGCAATCCAAGATCAAAAACCCGCTTCGCTCCTACGAAAGGCGGCCCCACCCTCAGCGCAGCTCGGTAAACGCCAGCTTGATTCCCAGTCCCACCAGCACCACCCCCATCATCCGGTCGAACCAGTGCCCCATGCGGGCGAAGCCGGCGCGCACGCGCTGCTGGCTGAACAGCAGCGCCACGAAGCTG
Organism: Pseudomonas citronellolis; assembly: GCF_001586155.1. Lineage (NCBI taxonomy): Bacteria > Pseudomonadati > Pseudomonadota > Gammaproteobacteria > Pseudomonadales > Pseudomonadaceae > Pseudomonas > Pseudomonas citronellolis. Next base: position 1,047,450 of record NZ_CP014158.1, on the reverse strand, counting down.
AACCAGGCCGCGGTGGCGCAGGCCAGGTAGACGCCGTAGCCGGCCTGCACCAGCACCGGGGTGTGCGGGTTGATGACCACGGTGAACAGCGAGAGGAAGAACAGCGTGGCCTTGGGGTTCAGGCCGTTGGTGACGAAGCCGGCGACGAAGGCGCCGCGCGGGGTGCGTTCGTTCGGCGCGGCGGCCGTCACGCTGCCGTCGCCGCCGCTGGGCTTGGCGCGCAGGGCCTTGATGCCGATGTAGAACAGGTAGGCCGCGGCCAGCCACTTGAGGGTGTTGAACAGCATGATCGACTGCGAAACGATCAGGCCGATGCCCAGCAGCGAGTAGGTCACATGGATGGAAATGGCGCAGCCCACGCCCAGCGCCGTCCAGGTGCCGGCGCGGCGGCCGTGGGTGACGCTCTCGCGCACCACCACGGCGAAGTCCGGGCCCGGACTGGCCACCGCCAGCAGGTGGATCAGCGCCACGGTGAGAAATTCCGTCCAGTACATGCAACCTCCGCAGGGGTGGGATTAACGCCGTCAGGCTGGCAACCTTACGCCAGCCCCGCTTCCCGCAAAAGGTACAGCCAGCGATGAACAGCACTCGCGCCGTCTTTCTCGACACCGCCTCCCTCGACCTCGGCGACCTCGACCTGCAGCCCCTGCGCCAGGCCTTCGGCGAGCTGGTCCTGCACCCCGCCAGCGCCCCGGACGAGATTGCCGGGCGCCTGCGCGAGGCCAACGTGGCCATCAGCAACAAGGCGCCCATCAGCGCCGAAACCCTGGCCCAGTGCCCGGACCTCAAGCTGATCCTGGTCACCGCCACCGGCACCAACAACGTCGACTTGGCCGCCGCCCGCGAGCGTGGCATCGCCGTGGCCAACTGCCAGGGCTACGGCACCGCCTCGGTGGCCCAGCACGCCATCCTGCTGCTGCTCGCCCTGGCCACCCGGCTGCCCGACTACCAGGCGGCGGTCCGCGCCGGGCGCTGGCAGCAGTCCACCCAGTTCTGCCTGCTGGACTTCCCCATCGTCGAGCTGGAAGGCAAGACCCTCGGTCTGCTCGGCCATGGCGAACTGGGTGGCGCGGTGGCCCGCCTGGCCGAGGCCTTCGGCATGCGCGTGCTGCTCGGCCAATTGCCCGGCCGCCCGCCGCGCGCCGACCGCCTGACGCTGGACGAGCTGCTGCCGCAGGTCGACGCCATCAGCCTGCACTGCCCGCTGACCGAGCAGACCCGCGGGATGATCGGCCAGCGCGAACTGGACCTGATGAAGCCCGGCGCCTTCATCGTCAACACCGCCCGCGGCGGCCTGATCGACGAGCAGGCCCTGGCCGACACCCTGCGCCGCGGCCACCTGGGCGGCGCCGCCACCGACGTGCTCAGCGTCGAGCCGCCGAAGGACGGCAACCCGCTGCTGGCCGGCGACATCCCGCGGCTGATCGTCACCCCGCACAACGCCTGGGGCAGCCGCGAAGCGCGGCAGCGCATCGTCGGCCAGGTGACGGACAACGCCGCGGCCGTCTTCCGCGGCGACAAGCTGCGGCGGGTCGACTGAAGCGCGAAGTGCTAAACTCGCGCCCTTTTTCAGGAGGCCGCATGTCCTACGCCCCCACCAGCGAGGTGCTGCTGCGCCAGATCGAACGTTTCGCCGGCCGCGTGCTGCTGGCCGGCCTGCCCGCCGACGGCCTGCTCGGCGAGCTGCCCCAGGCTCTGGGCTGGAGCTGGCACGCCGGCGAGCAGCGGCAACTGGACGGCCGCTACCCGGGGCGCTGCCATTTCGGCGTGACGCCGCCGGAGGGCGGGTTCGACGCCGCCGTGCTGTTCCTGCCCAAGTCCCGCGAGCTGACCGACTACCTGCTGGCCGCCCTGGCCAGCCGGGTGCCCGGCGGCCAGCTGTACCTGGTGGGCGAGAAACGCGCCGGCGTCGAGCGCGCCGCCAGACAGCTCGGCGCCCTGGCCAAGGCCGCCAAGCTCGACAGCGCGCGGCACTGCCAGCTGTGGCACGCCGCCATCGACGGCGCCCTGCCCTGCCCCGACCTGCACGCCCAGTCCCTGCGCTACACGCTGGCCCTGGCCGACGGCGAACTGCAGGTGGTCAGCCTGCCCGGCGTGTTCAGCCATGGCCGCCTGGACCGCGGCAGCGCCCTGCTGCTGGAACACCTGGACGGCCTGCCCGAAGGCCAGGTGCTGGACTTCGGCTGCGGCGCCGGCGTGCTCGGCGCGGTGCTCAAGCGCCGTTACCCGGGCAGCCGCCTGAGCCTGCTCGACGTCGACGCCTTCGCCCTGGAAAGCAGCCGCCTGACCCTCGCCGCCAATGGCCTGGAAGGCGAGGTGATCGGCGGCGACGGCATCGACGCGGCGCCGGCCGGCCTGGCCGCCATCGTCAGCAACCCGCCCTTCCACCAGGGCGTGCACACCGACTACCAGGCCAGCGAACGCCTGCTGCGCGAAGCCGCGCAACACCTGCGCCCGGGCGGCGAACTGCGCCTGGTGGCCAACAGCTTCCTCAAGTACCCGCCGCTGATCGAACAGCACCTGGGGCCCTGCCGCAGCCTCGCCGAGGGCGACGGTTTCCGCATCTACAGCGCCCGTCGCCCCTGAGCCCGGGCGCCTCGCCGCAGCCCCACTACACTCCACCCAGACCGAAAGGGCGCGCCGGGCCGGCGCGCCTCACGAGCCGAGGATCGCCGTGAAAAGCACCGTGAAAGAAGCCGAGCTGACCTTCGTGAAGTCGCCGGAAAAGACCCCAGCGCACCTGAAGCGTTCGCTCAAGCCCAGGCACCTGAACATGATCGCCATCGGCGGCTCGATCGGCACCGGGCTGTTCGTCGCCTCCGGCAGCACCGTCGCCACCGCCGGCCCCGGCGGCGCGCTGCTGGCCTACGCGCTGATCGGCCTGATGGTGTTCTTCCTGATGACCAGCCTGGGCGAGATGGCCGCCTACATCCCCGATTCCGGCTCCTTCTCCACCTACGGCAGCCGCTTCATCGACGATGGCTTCGGCTTCGCCATGGGCTGGAACTACTGGTACAACTGGGCGGTGACCATCGCCGCGGAACTGGTGGCCGCGCAACTGGTGATGCACTTCTGGTTCCCCGAGGTGTCGGGCATCTACTGGAGCGCCGGCTTCCTGGCCATCATGTTCGGCCTCAACTTCTTCTCGGTGAAGGGCTTCGGCGAGAGCGAGTTCTGGTTCGCGCTGATCAAGGTGGTGGCCGTGGTGATCTTCATCGGCATCGGCCTGGCCAGCATCTTCGGCATCATGCATGGCATCGACTCCCCCGGCTTCAGCAACTTCACCACCGGCGACGCGCCCTTCGTCGGCGGCCTGCAGGCCATGGTCGGGGTGGCGATGATCGCCGGCTTCTCGTTCCAGGGCACCGAGCTGATCGGCGTCGCCGCCGGCGAGTCGGAGCACCCGCACAAGTCGATCCCCATCGCCATCCGCCAGGTGTTCTGGCGGATCCTGATGTTCTACATCCTGTCGATCTTCGTCATCGGCATGCTCATCCCCTACACCGATCCGAACCTGCTCAAGACCGACAGCAGCGACATCAGTACCTCGCCCTTCACCCTGCTCTTCGAGCGCGCCGGCCTGGCCGCGGCGGCCGGGGTGATGAACGCGGTGATCCTCTCGGCGATCCTCTCCGCCGGCAACTCGGGGATGTACGCCTCCACCCGCATGCTCTACACCATGGCCCTGCATGGCCAGGCGCCGCGCCTGTTCCAGCAGATCTCGCAGAGCGGCGTGCCGCGCTACGCGCTCTACGCCACCACGCTGGTCGGCGGGCTGTGCTTCCTCACCAGCTTCATCGGCGACAAGACCGTCTACACCTGGCTGCTCAACACCTCGGGCATGTGCGGCTTCATCGTCTGGCTGGGCATCGCCATCTCCCACTACCGCTTCCGCAAGGGCTACCTGCTGCAGGGCGGCAAGCTGGAGGAGCTGCCCTACCGCGCCAAGTGGTTCCCCTTCGGCCCGCTGTTCGCCTTCGCCCTGTGCCTGGCGATCACCCTCGGGCAGAACTACCAGGCGTTCGTCGGCGAGACGATCGACTGGACCGGGCTGGTCGCCACCTACGTCAGCCTGCCGCTGTTCCTCGTCATCTGGTGGGGCTACCGGCTGAAGAACGGCAGCCGCTTCGTCCGCTACGAGGAGATGGACGTCACCTCCGGCCGCGACGTCGACTGAACGCCGGGCTTGCCCAAGCCGGACGACTTGGGCAGAATGCGCCCCGTCCTAGGGGAGTAGTCTCCCGCGAGCGGTTCCCGCCCTCGCCCGGCACGCGTCAACACACTTGGTCCGCAGACCATGGCGCGCGCGGCCCCAAGGCCCGCAGCAGTCGGGCCCGGGTTTGACAAGACCTATGACACGAGCGATCCGACCCGGGGTGGGCGGATGGCGCGTGTCATTGGTGATTAGTCGACCCGCCCCCTTAGGAAAAGCCTGATGGAATCCCTGTTCGTCCCCATCCTGGTGGTTGCCCTCGCCGAAATCGGCGACAAGACGCAACTGCTCGCCCTCGTCCTCGCCGCGCGCTTCCGCAAGCCCTGGCCGATCATCGCCGGCATCGTCGCCGCGACCCTGGTCAACCACTTCGCCGCCGGCGCCGTGGGCAAATGGGTCTCCACCTTCTTCTCCGAAGCCGCCCTGAGCTGGCTGCTGGCCGCCTCCTTCCTCGCCGTGGCGGCCTGGACCCTGGTGCCGGACAAGCTGGATGACGACGAAGAGGGCGGCCTGAAGAAGTTCGGCCCCTTCCTCACCACGCTGATCGCCTTCTTCCTCGCCGAGATGGGCGACAAGACCCAGGTCGCCACCGTGATGCTGGCCGCGCAGTACCCGCACTTCTGGCTGGTGGTGCTGGGCACCACCATCGGCATGCTGCTGGCCAACGTGCCGGTGGTGCTGGCCGGCAACTTCGCCGCCGAGCGCCTGCCGCTGGCACTGATCCGCCGCCTGGCCGCCTGCGCCTTCGCCGTCCTGGGCCTGGCCGCGGCCTGGCACGCGGCCACGCTGTCCGGGCTGTTCTGACAGCCGCTCCGGCGTGGCGGCCAATGTTGCTGCCACGCCTTCGTCCTACAGTGTTAGCCGTCGTCCCTTCGCTGAAGGAAACAGCCATGACCGACAAGGATCTGAAGCGCCTCGCCCGCCAGCACATCGACCTGAGCTGGAACAAGGGCCGTCTGGCCCTGGCCACCCAGCTGCACAGCCCGGACTTCCTCTACAAGAGTAGCTTCTCCGCCCAGCCCCTGGACAGCGCCGGCTACCGGCAACTGATCGAGGGCATCCGCGCGTCCATGGACGACCTGGAAGTGGTGGTCGAGGAATGCATAAGCGAGGGCCACAAGGTGTTCACCTGGAGCACCCTGGTGGGCACCATCAGCCGCCCCGCCTTCGGCTACCCGGCCAGCGACAAGGTGGTCAGCATCCCCGGCATGGCCCTGTGGCTGTTCAACAGCCAGGGCAAGCTGCAGGAGCTGTGCACGCTGATCGACATGGAAAGCTTCCGCAGCCAGATGGGCCTGCAGAACCGCCCGCTGGCGGAGCAGGCGCTACCCTGAGGCAGCGGCCTTCTCCTGTAGGAGCGCGCCTTGCGCGCGAATCGCGGGCAGGGCCCGCTCCTACAGTATGCGGTAAGGCACGGAGTTTCCCCGTAGGAGCGGACCTTGTCCGCGATAGCCGGACATATCGGCGCGATTCGCGGATAGGATCCGCTCCTACGCCGCCCCACCCACACCATTCCCCTGTAGGAGCGCGCCCTGCGCGCGAAATCGCGGGCAGGGCCCGCTCCTACAGTTTGCGGTAAGGCACGGAGTCTCCCTGTAGGAGCGGACCTTGTCCGCGATAGCCGGGCGTATCGGCGCGATTCGCGGATAGGATCCGCTCCTACGCCGCCCCACCCACGCCATTCCAATGTAGGAGCGCGCCCTGCGCGCGAATCGCGGGCAGGGCCCGCTCCTACAGTTTGCGGTGAGGCACGGTATTCCCCGGCGCAGTCGGCAAGACTGTTGCGCCTACAGGTACCCGTTGGCGCGGAACCAGTCGATGGCCCGCTGCAGGGTGTCTTCCAGCGGCACGTGGCTTTCGAAGCCCAGTTCCTCGCGGGCCTTACGTCCGTCGAGGAACTGCCCGCCGGCCATCACTTCGATGGCGGTTTCGTCCAGCAGCGGCAGCTTGCCGGTCAGGCGGTAGCGCCAGCGGCCCAGGGTGGCCAGGGCGCGGGCGCGGTGCAGCGGCATCGGCTGCGGCGCCGGGCGGCCCAGCAGGTGGGCGATGGTGGCGGTGAGCTCGGCCATCTCCACGTTGTGCCCGGTGAGCAGGTAGCGCTCGCCGATGCGCCCGCGCTCCAGGGTCATCAGCAGGCCGCGCCCCGCCTCGCCGGCATCGATCACATTGCGCCGCCCCGGCACGTAGTGGGACATCTCGCCGCGGCCGATGGCGGTGATCAGGCGCCCGGTGGTCGGGCCCATGTCCAGCTCGCCCAGCACCATGCCGGGAATCCCGATCACCACCGGCAGGCCGCCACGGGCCTGCTCGCGGGCCTGTTCGTCCAGCGCCCACTTGCACATCACGTAGGCGCTCTTGCCGGTGGGCAGGCTCTCGTAGAACAGCCCCTCGTGGCCGGGCAGGCCCTGGGGGTGCGGAGGCATGGCGAAGGCCGAACCGACGTAGAGGATGCGCGGCACCTTGTTGTGCAGGCAGGCCGCGTAGAAATGATTGGTCTGGTCCAGGGCGCTGGCCACCTCCTCCTGCCAGCGGCGCGGCCGCTGCGGGTAATAGCCGGCGCTGAAGATCACCGCGTCGAGCCCGCTCAGGGCGCGCTCCAGCCCCTTGTAGTCGAACAGTTCGGCGACCCGGCACTCCGGCTCCAGGTAGGCCAGGCGCTGGATCTGCGAGGACGGGCGATGGATCAGCACCAGTTGGTGGCCGGCGGCCTTGATGGCGCGCGCGGCGTGGTGGCCGAGGAGCCCGGTGGCTCCGAGTACTGCGATTTTCACTGGCGCTCCCTGGTGGTGGTCGAACCGGCCGCGTCGGCGGCCGGCTGCAACGGATCGACGGCGTCGATCCCCCCGCTCGTCAATTGCGGCCCTTGGCCTGCTCGTACAGCGGCATCACCTTGGGAATGGCGGCCTGCAGGTTGGCCATGCGCGTGCTGTCCGCCGGGTGGGTGCTGAGGATTTCCGGCGGCGCATCGCCACCGGCCTGGCCCATCTTCTGCCACAGCGTCAGCGCGGCCTGGGGGTTGTAGCCGGCGCGGGCGGCCAGCTCCAGGCCGATGAGGTCGGCCTCGGTCTCGTTCTGCCGGCTGTTGGGCAGGGTCAGGCTGTACTGCACCACCTGGTCGGCCAGTTGCTTGCTGGTCTCGCCCAGGCCCAGCAGCGCGCCGCCGAGGTTCTCGCCCATCTGCACGGCGTAGGCGCGGGACATCTGCTCGCGGCCGTGCTCACGCAGAGCGTGGGCGATCTCGTGGCCCATCACCGCGGCGATCTCGTCGTCGCTGAGCTTCAGCTGATCGATCAGGCCGCTGTAGAAGATGATCTTGCCGCCGGGGCCGCAGTTGGCGTTGAGCTCGTCGCTCTTGATCACGTTGACCTGCCAGTCCCAGCCCGGGGCGTCCTGGCGGAACGCACCGGTCTGCGGAATCAGCCGCGCGGCCACGGCCTTGACGCGCTTGGCGTCGCTGCTGTCGTTGTCCAGCTTGCCCGCCGAAGTCGCGTCAGTGAGGGTCTTCTGGTACGACTGCGAGTACATCTGGTCGACCTGCTGGCTCGACAGCATGCTGAACATGTACTGCTTGCGCTCGACGCCGACGGCGCCGCCGCTGGTGGTGTTGACCTGCTGGCACCCGGCCAGGAGCAGGGCGGCGGCCAGGCCGGTGAAGCGGAATAGGCTGGGCATGATGCTCTCCTGAAGCAATGCAATCTCCCTTGGACAGCGCGCAATGGTAGGCCGCCCCCCGATGGCCGGCAACCGCTCCGCAAAGGAGACGACACAAGGGCGTTACAACCCATTACAGGCATTTCCTAAGGAAACTCTGAAGTCCTGCCGATACAGCGGAACAGGCTGTCCCTGGTACGCGAGTATTTCGCCATGAAGTTCAAGTCGATCCAGTTTTCCGTGGTGGCGTTGGCCGGGGCCAGTGTCCTGGCTGTGGTGGCGGCGTTGGTACTCTATGCCCTGTTCGCCGGCGGGCGCACCCAGACGCTGGTGCAGGAGCGCACCCAGGCGCTGCTGGAGAAGGTCATCAACGAACGCCTGGTGGCCCTGGCGCGCGCCCAGGCCAGCCAGATCCAGCGCGAGCTGGAATACCCGCTGACGGTGGTCAAGGGCCTGGCCCAGGCCAACATGCTGATGGACGGCAAGGATGCCGAAGGCAAGCCGCTGCTGGGCATCAGCCGCGGCGAGATGTCCAACCTGCTGCGCCAGACCGTGCAGCAGAACCCCAAGCTGCTGGACGCCTTCGCCGGCTGGGAACCCGGCGCCTTCGCCGGCCCCGACAGCCTCTACGCCGGGCAGACCGGCTCCGGCTACGACGCCAGCGGGCGCTTCATGCCCTGGTGGTACCGCAAGGCCGACGGCAGCCTCACCGTGGAAGCCATGGGCGACACCCTGGAAAGCCAGAAGGTGCTGCCCACCGGCGTGCGCGAGGGCGAGTACTACCTGTGCCCGAAGGAGCGCCACAAGCCCTGCGTGATCGACCCCGCGCCCTATGAGATGGGCGGCAGAATGGTAATGATGTCGTCCTTCAACGCGCCCATCCTGGTCGACGGCCAGTTCCGCGGCGCGGTGGGCGCCGACCTGTCACTGGACTTCATCCAGGACCTGCTCAAGGCCGCCGACGCCACCCTCTACGACGGCGCCGGCGAGCTGGCGCTGATCTCCGCCAACGGCCGCCTGGTGGCCTACACCAAGGACGCCGGCAAGCTCGGCGAGCCGGCCGACAAGGTGCTGGACGCGAGCCAGGCCGCCAGCCTCGGCAAGCTGCAGGGCGAGCAGCCGCTGTACCAGCAGGACGAGGCCCGCGACACCATCGCCGTGTTCCTACCCTTCGCCATCGGTGACACCGGCACGCGCTGGACGCTGATGCTGGAGATCCCGCGGCAGGCCGTGTTCGGCGAACTCAAGCAACTGCAGGGCGCGCTCAAGGCGCAGAGCGATTCCGACACCCTGGGCATGACCCTGGTCGGTCTGCTCATCGCCGCCGGCGGCCTGCTGGTGATCTGGCTGGTGGGCCACGGCATCGCCCGGCCGCTGCGCCAACTGGTCGGCATGCTCGACGACATCGCCCAGGGCGAAGGCGACCTGACCCGCCGCCTGTCCAGCGAGCGCGCCGACGAGCTGGGCTCCATCGCCCGCGGCTTCAACACCTTCCTCGGCAAGCTGCAGGGCATGATCGGCCAGGTGGTGACCTCGGTGCAGCACGTCAGCGATTCCTCCGAGCACACCGCGGACATCGCCATCCGCACCAACCAGGGCGTGCAGAAGCAGTTGGCGGAAATCGAACTGGTGGCCACCGCCGTCCACGAGATGACCGCCACCGCCCAGGACGTGGCGCGCAACGCCACCCACGCGGCGGAAGCGGCCAGCCACGCCGACCAGGCCGCGCACCAGGGCAAGCAGATAGTCGAGAGCAGCTCGGCGGCGATCCAGGCCCTGGCCACCGAGATCGGCCGCGCGGTCGGCGTGGTGCAGTCGCTGGCCCGCGACAGCGAGAACATCAACGCCATCCTGGTGGCCATCCGCGGCATCGCCGAGCAGACCAACCTGCTGGCGCTCAACGCCGCCATCGAGGCGGCGCGGGCCGGCGAGCAGGGCCGCGGCTTCGCCGTGGTGGCCGACGAAGTGCGCAACCTGGCGCAGAAGACGCAGCAGGCCACCGAGGAAATCCAGAGCATGATCCAGCAGCTGCAGAACGGCACCCGCGAAGTGGTGCAGGTGATGCAGCAGAGCCAGGAGAAGACCGACGACAGCGTGCGCCACGCCCACGAGGCGGCCCAGGCGCTGGAGTCGATCACCCAGGCGGTGTCGGTGATCAACGACATGAACACCCAGATCGCCAGCGCCGCCGAGGAACAGAGCGCGGTGGCCGAGGACATCAACCGCAACGTCGCCAACATCGGCCTGGTCGCCAACCAGGTGGCCGGCGGCGCCGACGAGGCCTCCCAGGCCAGCGCCGAGCTGACCCGGCTGGCGGAGCAGCAGCGGCGGTTGGTGAATCAGTTCAAGGTGTAGGGCCTGGCTGCCGCCCTGAATCGGTATAGCCCAGGTCAACCCCGGAGGCGCCGGGAACCAAGGCCAAACGGCGGATAACGCCGTAGGCGTTATGCGCCCTACGCCAGGCCCGACCGGGACGTAGGGCGAATAACCGTTCGCGGTTATCCGCCGATACACCGGGGCCACAGCCAACGCCCAGGCCAGCCCCGGAGCCGCCGGGAACCAAGGCCAAGCGGCGGATAACGCCGTAGGCGTTATGCGCCCTACGCCAGGCCCGACCTTGACGTAGGGCGAATAACCGTTCGCGGTTATCCGCCGATACACCGGGGCCACAGCCAACGCCAAGGCCAACCCCGGAGCCGCCGGGAACCAAGGTCAAGCGGCGGATAACGCCGTAGGCGTTATGCGCCCTACGCCAGGCCCGACCGGGACGTAGGGCGAATAACCGTTCGCGGTTATCCGCCGATACACCGGGGCCACAGCCAATGCCAAGACCAGCCCCGGAGCCGCCGGGCCAAAGCCGAGCCATGGAGATGGGTATCGCTTCGCTCAACCCATCCTACGATGACGTCTCTCCTGCGGGCGCAAAGCCGGCCGTCAGAGCGGCTCCGGCAACCGCTCGCACAGCCGCGCCAGCGCCAGCGCCCAGGCCTGCTGGTCGTTCAGGCAGGGAATCAGCACCAGCTCCTCGCCGCCGGCGGCGATGAACTGCTCGCGGCCGCGCTGGCCGATTTCCTCCAGGGTCTCGATGCAGTCGGCGACGAAGGCCGGGCACATCACCAGCAGGCGCTTCACGCCCTGCTTCGCCAGGACTTCCAGTTGCGCGTCGGTGTAGGGGCCGATCCACTTGGCACGGCCCAGGCGCGACTGGAACGACACCGACCAGCGGCCCTTCTCCAGGGCGGCGTTCTCGGCGAACAGCTCCGCGGTGCGCAGGCACTGGCTGCGGTAGCACAGCGCCAGGACCTCCGGGCGCACGTGGCGGCTGTCGGCGGCGTCGAGGTCATGCTTGCGGTCGCCCACCAGCTTGCGGATGTGCCGCTCGGGCAGGCCGTGGAAGCTCAGCAGCAGGTGGTCGTAGGGTTGCTCCAGGTAGGGCTGCACGCTGGTCAGCAGGGCCTGCTGGTATTCCGGCTCGGCGTAGAACGGCGGCAGCACCAGCAGGTGCATGCCGTGCAGGCCGAGCTGGCGGATCAGCCGGCGGGCCTCCTCGATGACGGTGGTGGTGGTGCTGTCGGCGAACTGCGGGTACAGCGGCGCCAGGGTCACCTGGCGCACACCCTGCTCGTAGAGGTCCAGCAGGGCGTTCTCGATGGACGGCTGGCCGTAGCGCATGGCCAGCGCCACCGGGCCGTGCGGCCAGTACTTGCGCATGACCTGCTGCAGGCGGCGGCTGATCACCACCAGCGGCGAGCCCTGGTCCCACCAGATGGAGGCATAGGCGTGCGCCGACTCCTCCGGGCGCTTGCGCAGGATCAGCGACACCAGCAGGCGCCGCGCCGGCCAGGGCAGGTCGACGACGTACGGGTCCATGAGGAACTGGTCCAGGTAACGGCGCACATCGGCCACCTCCGTCGAGGCCGGCGAGCCCAGGTTGACCAGCAGCAGGGCGTTGAGGGTCATGCAGCATCCTTAGTGACGGTGGGCGGCCGCCGGGCGATGCGCGAGGACATCGGCGAGGGCGGCCGGCAGATCGTTGTAGCGGAACACGAAGCCGGCTTCCAGCAGGCGCCGGGGCTCCACGCGCTGGCCGCCGAGCAACAGCAGCGACAGCTCGCCGAGCAGGGTGCGCAGGGCGAAGGCCGGCACGCCCAGCAGGGTCGGGCGGTGCAGCGCCTGGCCCAGGGCCCGGGTGAAGTCGCGGTTGCGCACCGGCTGCGGCGCGCACGCATTATACGGACCGCTGGCGTCGCTTAGCTGCAAGAGAAAATCGATCAGGCCGATCATGTCCTCGATGTGCACCCAGGACATCCATTGCCGGCCGTTGCCCAACTGGCCGCCCAGGCCGAAGCGGAAGGCCGGCAGCAGGCGCGCGAGGAAGCCGCCCTCCGGCGCCAGCACCAGCCCGGTGCGCAGGCGCACCACGCGGATGCCCAAACCCTCTGCCTGCATGGCGATCTGCTCCCAGGCCAGGCACAGCTCGCTGGCGAAATCCTCGCCGGCCGCCGCGCTGCCTTCGTCCAGCGGACGCTCGCCGGCGTCGCCGTACCAGCCGACCGCCGAGCCGCTGATCAGCACCGAGGGCCGCTGGCTGCGGCCTTCCAGCCACTCCACCAGGCGCTCGGTGAGGCGTACCCGGCTGTCCCACAGCAGCGCCTTGCGCCGCGACGTCCATGGCCGCTCGGCGATGGGCTCGCCGGCCAGGTTGACCACCGCGTCGACCTGTTCCTCGCCCACCGCCTCGAAGCTGGAAACGCCCCGCACCTCGCGCCCGCAAAGCTCGGCGACGCGCTCCGGACGGCGGCTCAGCACCGTCAGCCGATGGCCGGCGGCGCTCCAGTGGCGGCACAGGCGGCGGCCGATCAGGCCGGTACCGCCGGTAATGAAGATGTGCATCTGAACCTCCTTGCGCTGAACTCCCACACCTACCATCAGTCTGGACGAGGGAACGACGCTTGCATTACTGCACCCGTCCGAGTGTGGCGAACGTCTACGCTGTAAATGCCGGAACCGATACGCGACGCCCCCGAAGGAATGGCCGCGAAGCGTGGACGAAATTCCGCTCGACCGTTCGAACGGCGACCGAACAACTATACAAATAAAACAGATTGTACAAGGTTGTTCGACTCGTTAACCTGAACACAACAACCTACGAGGCATGTCATGAGCGCCCCCATTGCCATCATTGGCACCGGAATCGCCGGACTTTCAGCCGCCCACGCCCTGCTCGACGCGGGACAGGAAGTCCAGCTCTTCGACAAGGGCCACGGCAGCGGCGGCCGCATGGCGAGCAAGCGCAGCGATGCTGGCGCGCTCGACCTCGGCGCCCAGTACTTCACCGCCCGCGACCGCCGCTTCCTCGACGCCGTGCAACACTGGCGCGACGCCGGCTGGGTCGCCGAGTGGGACCCGGCCCTGTACCAGTACCGCGACGGCATGCTCAGCCCGTCGCCGGACGAGCAGCCGCGCTGGGTCGGCACCCCGCGCATGAGCGCCATCACCCGCGCGCTGCTGCAGGGGCTGCAGGTCACCTTCTCCTGCCGCATCACCGAAGTCTTCCGCGGCCAACAGCACTGGCACCTGCAGGACTCCGAAGGCTGCAATCACGGCCCGTTCAGCCACGTCCTGGTCGCCACCCCGGCGCCGCAGGCCGCGGCGCTGCTGGCCGGCGCGCCCAAGCTGGCAGCAGCGGCGGCGAGCATCGCCATGGAGCCGACCTGGGCCGTGGCCCTGGGCTTCGCCGAGCCCCTGCAGACGCCGGTGCAGGGCTGCTTCGTCCAGGAAGGCCCGCTGACCTGGATGGCCAGCAACCGCTGCAAGCCCGGCCGCGACGAACACATGGACACCTGGGTGCTGCACGCCAGCAGCAGCTGGAGCCGGCAGAACATCGACAAGCCCAAGGAAACCGTCATCGAGCACCTGCTGGGCACCTTCGCCGAGATGATCGGCTGCGCGGTGCCCGAACCGGTGTTCGCCCTGGCCCACCGCTGGCTCTATGCCCGGCCGCTGGAAGCGCACCAGCTGGGCGCGCTGGCCGATGCCGACCTGGGCATCTACGCCTGCGGCGACTGGTGCCTCTCCGGCCGCGTCGAAGGCGCCTGGCTGAGTGGCCTGGAAGCCGCCCGCCGCCTGCTGCAACACCTCTGAGCCCGACGGCGCCCGCCTGGGCGCCGTACCCTGTACAAATGATTTGCGGCTGTACAACGTTCGGCCTATGCTGAAAAATAGTTGTACACGCAAAGTCTACTTGTACAGGGTCAGACCATGCCCACCTCCCCTTCCCGGCCCAAGCTCGGCATCAGCGCCTGCCTGCTCGGCGCGAACGTCCGCTACAACGGCGGGCACAAGGCTTCGCGCCTGTGCCTGGAGGACCTCGCCCGGCACTTCGACTTCGTCCCACTGTGCCCGGAAGTCGCCATCGGCCTCGGCGTGCCGCGCCCGACCCTGCGCCTGGTCGGCGAGGCCACGCAGCCACGCGCGGTGGCCAGTGCGGTAGATAGCCGCGATGCGACCCTGGACCACAGTGCGGCATTGCGTCGCTATGGCGCGGAGCAGGCCGACCAGTTGAGCGAGCTGGGTGGCTTCATCTTCATGCAGAAGTCCCCCTCCTGCGGACTGCACCGCGTCAAGCTCTACGCGGAAGATGGCCAGCCACCCATGGCCGGCGCCCGCGGCCTGTTCGCCGAGGCCTTCTGCGCCGCCCGCCCCGAGCTGCCGGTGGAAGAGGAAGGCCGCCTGCACGATCCCCGCCTGCGCGAGAACTTCGTCACCCGCGTCTACGCCCACCTCGACTGGCTCGCCCTGTGCCGCGCGGGGCTGACGCACAAGGCGATCCTCGACTTCCACTCGCGCCACAAGTACCAGTTGCTCGCCCACGACCCGCGCCAGTACGCCGAACTGGGCCGGCTGCTGGCGGACATCGGCCGCTACCCGGCGAGGCAGTTCGGCCCGCTTTACTACCGGGCCTTCAGCCAGGCGCTGGGCCACTGCGCCAGCCGCGGCAGCCACAGCAACGTGCTGCAGCACCTGGCCGGCTACCTCAAGCGCGCGCTGGGGGCGGACGACCGCGCCGAGCTGCAACGGCTGATCGAACAGTACCGCCACGGCGAGGTACCGCTGGTGGTGCCCCTGGCGCTGCTCAAGCACCACTTCCGCCGCCACCCGCACCCGTACATCGCCCGCCAGGCGTACCTGCAACCCCACCCCGAGGCCCTGGGTCTACGCAATGCCATCTGAACCGAGCAACACCCTTCCCGACGATTATCGCCAGGCGCTGGCCGCCGGCTGGCTGCCGATCAGCGAAGTGGCCCGGCGCACCGGGGTGAACCCGGTGACGCTGCGCGCCTGGGAGCGCCGCTACGGGCTGGTCGTCCCCCAGCGCACCGCCAAGGGCCACCGCCTGTACTCCGCCGAGCAGTTGGAGCGGATCCGCCGCGTGCTCACCTGGCTGGAGCGCGGCGTGGCGGTCGGCAAGGTGCGCGACCTGCTCGACGAACCGCCGCGGGCGGCAGCCGAGACCCACTCGCCCTGGGACGACCTGCGCCAGCAGGCGCTGGGCGCCATCGCCCGGCTCGACGAGCCACGCCTGGACGAGCTGTTCAACGGCGCGCTGTCGATCTACCCGGCGCAGACACTGTGCGAGCACCTGATGCTGCCATTGCAGCGCGACCTCCAGCTACGCTGGCAGGGCCAGTTCGGCAGCGGCCTGGAGCGCCTGCTCTACCACTCCTGGCTGCGCAGCAAGCTGGGCGGCCGCCTGTATCACTACAACCGCCAGCACCAGGGGCGGCCGCTGCTGCTGGTGAACCAGTCGGAACACCCGCGGGAAACCGGCCACTGGCTGTGCGCCTGGCTGGCCAGTTCCGCCGGGTGCCCGGTGCAGGTGTTCGACGGCCCGCTGTCCTGCGCCGAGATCGCCCTGGTCGAGCAGCGCCTGAACCCGCGCGCCCTGCTCCTCTATTCCGACCAGAGCCTGAGCCCGGCGCAGCTGTCGCGCCTGCTCGCCGGCTGCATCTGCCCCACCCTGCTGGTGGGCGCCAGCGTGGACATCCATGCCCAGGAGCTGGCCGAGCTGCAACGTGAAAGCCACCCGGGCCTGCACCTGGCGCAAGACCCGCTGCAAGCGCGCGCCACCCTGCACGCCCTGGGCCTGCTCAACAGCGGGGGTGGCGAATGAGGCGCCAACTGCTCTGGCTACGCAGCGACCTGCGCGTGCGCGACAACAGCGCCTTGGCCGCCGCCGCGCAGGCCGGCCCGGTCGTCGCCTGCTACCTGCTCAGCCCCGGCCAGTGGCGCGCCCACGACGATTCGCCGAACAAGGTCGACTTCTGGCTGCGCAACCTGCAGGCGCTGCAACGCGACCTGGCGCGGCTGAACATTCCCCTGCTGCTGCGTGAAGCGGACACCTGGAGCCAGGCGCCGGAAGTGTTGCTGCAGCTGTGCCGCAGCCTGGGCATCACCGCGGTGCAGGTGAACGAGGAGTACGGCATCCACGAAAGCCGCCGCGACGAGGCGGTGAAACGGCGCCTGGCCGAGGCCGGCGTGGGCTTCCACAGCCACCTGGACCAGTTGCTGTTCGCCCCCGGCAGCCTGCTTACCCGCGGCGGCGGCTACTTCCAGGTCTTCAGCCAGTTCCGCAAGCTCTGCTACCAGCGCCTGGCCACTGCCCTGCCCGCCTGCCAGCCGGTACCGCCAGCGCAGGCGCCGCTGGAGGTGGACAGCGACCCCGTGCCCCGGGAACTGCCCGGCTTCACGCCCAGCGCAGCCCTGGCGCGGGAGTTCTGGCCCGCCGGGGAAAAGGCCGCCGGCGAACGCCTGGCCGGCTTCGCCGAGGATGGCCTGGCGCACTACCACGAAAGACGCGACCGCCCGGACCTCGACGGCACCAGCCAACTCTCCGCCTACCTGGCCGCCGGCGTGCTCTCGCCGCGCCAGTGCCTGCACGCGGCACTGGCGAACAACCGGGGCGAATTCGAGAGCGGCGGCCCGGGCCCCGTGGCCTGGATCAACGAACTGCTCTGGCGCGAGTTCTACAAGCACATCCTGGTCGGTTTCCCGCAGGTCAGCCGCGGCCGCGCCTTCCGCGCGCCAACCGAGGCGCTGCCCTGGCGCCACGCGCCGGCGGAGCTGGAAGCCTGGCAGCAGGGCCGCACCGGCTTCCCGATCATCGACGCGGCGATGCGCCAGTTGCTGGCCACCGGCTGGATGCACAACCGCCTGCGCATGCTCACGGCCATGTTCCTCAGCAAGAACCTGCTGATCGACTGGCGCGAAGGCGAACGCTGGTTCATGCGCCACCTGGTGGACGGCGACCTGGCGGCGAACAACGGCGGCTGGCAATGGAGCGCCTCCACCGGCACCGACGCCGCGCCCTACTTCCGCCTGTTCAACCCGCTGGCGCAATCGCGCCGCTTCGATCCCCACGGGCGTTTCCTGCGCCAGTGGCTGCCGGAGCTGGCCGGCCTGGACAACGAAAGCCTGCACGAGCCATCGCGCCTGGGCCTGTTCGGCGCGCCCGGCTACCCGGCACCGATGCTCGACCTGGCGGCGAGCCGCGAGCGGGTGCTGGAGGCCTTCCGCAATCTGCCGGGGGCTGCCTAGTCCGCCTACGTTGCAGGCGAACATGGCTTCTCGGGACCTGTAAGCGGGCCCTGCCCGCGATTTCGCGCGCAGGGCGCGCTCCTACATGGAATGGTGTGGGTGGGGCGGCGTAGCGGATCTCATCCGCGAATCGCGCCGGGGTGTGACATGGTCCGGAAGAAGCCCCCCGTAGGATGGGTTGAGCGAAGCGATACCCATCGCCATGACCGTATGGGTTTCGCAAGCTCAACCCATCCTACGAAAAGCCCTTCGGCGTAGTCGGCAAGCGGGCATGAAAAAACCGGCCACCAGGGCCGGTTTTTTCGTACAGCTCGAACTTACAGCGGATGGCTGTAGAACAGGCTGTAGGACTCGATGCCGTCGTTGGGCATCGCGAGCCCGGCATTCGAGTAGTGGATGGCGCGGATGCCCACCGACTGGCCGCCGGCGAACTTCAGGCCGAAGCCCAGGCGGTCTTCGAAGGCGAAGGCGCTGCCCAGGTCATGGTCGCCGACCTCGGAGCCGGTGAAGCCGGCGATGCCGATGCCGGCCTCGATGAAGGGCTTCACGCTGTCGCCGTTGAACTGGTAGACGAACACCGGCGCGACGGACAGCGAATAACGGGCGCCCGCGCTGTCGCCGGCCCCCCAGTAGGTGACGCCGGTGTCCCAGTAGCCGGTCAGGTGGCCGGTACTGCTTTCCCACCAGGTCTTGTCCCAGTCGAAACTCGCGCCCAGGCGCAGGGTCATGTCGCCCTGGCCGGTGGCGCCTGCCGCGGCGGTCAGATTCGCGGCCTGCGCTGCGCCGGCTGCACCCACCATCATGATTGCGGCCAAGGCGGCCTGCGAGAGTAGCTTCTTCATCGAAAGATCCTTATGGATAAGCTGAATGAAAAATCCCCGCGAATAGCTAATGATTATAAGGCGATTTGCCAGATATGGCCTGCGAAATGTCAGCGCATTGTTACGTATGCGCGGAAACTTCCTTGCTCAATCGGCAAAAAAACTGACCGATTCATCAAGACCCCACAGCACCGGCAACACCCTCTCGAACATCTCGACCGCCCCGCTGGTGAAGAAGTGCGTTTTTTTTGCCGGCCCCCGCGCCTCCAGGCCACGGCTGGCCAGCGACGCCTGCAGGTGGCGGGCCACTGCGGCGCCGGTGTCGATCAGCGATACGCCGGGCGGCAGCATCCGCCCCAGCAGCGGGCGCAGGAAGGGGTAATGGGTGCAGCCGAGGATCAGGGTGTCGCAGCCTTCGGCCAGCAGCGGCGCGACGAAGCCCTGGAGCAGCTCGCGGGTCTGCGGCCCGTCCAGGTCGCCGGCCTCGATGCGCTCGACCAGCCCCGGGCAGGGCTGGGTGATCACCCGCACGTCGCTGGCGAAGCGGTCGAGCAGCGCGGCGAAGCGTGCGCTCTTGAGCGTGCCGGTGGTGGCCAGCACGCCGACCACGCCGCTGCGCGTTGCAGCGGCGGCCGGTTTCACCGCCGGCTCCATGGCCAGGATCGGCAGCTGTGGATAACGCTCGCGCAGGTCGGAGGCCGCCGCCGCGGTGGCGGTGTTGCAGGCCAGCACCAGGGCCTTGCAGTCGCGGGCGATGAGGAATTCGGCGATGCGCCGGCAGCGCTCGCGGATGTATTCCGGGGTTTTCTCGCCGTAGGGCACGTGGCCGCAGTCGGCCAGGTACACCAGCGATTCGTCCGGCAGCCGCGCGCGGATCTCGCGCAGCACCGAAAGGCCGCCGACGCCGGAGTCGAAGACCCCTATCGGCCGCTCGTCAGCCATGCGCTGCGCCGCAAACCGAGCACTGCGGGTCGCGCTTGACGCGCAGCTCGCGGAAGCGCGTGCCCAGGGCGTCCACCAGCAGCAGGCGGCCCACCAGCGGCTCGCCGAAGCCGGCCAGCAGCTTCAGCGCCTCCAGCGCCTGCAGGCTGCCGACCAGGCCCACCAGCGGCCCGGCCACGCCGGCTTCGCTGCAGGTCAGCTCGGCTTCGCTGCCGTGGCCGTAGAGGCAGTGGTAGCAGGGGCTGTCGTCGCGGCGCGGGTCGAATACCGAGAGCTGGCCTTCCAGGCGGATGGCCGCGCCGCTGACCAGCGGCTTGCCGGCGGCGACGCAGGCGGCGTTGACCGCCTCGCGGGTGGAGAAGTTGTCGCAGCAGTCCAGCACCAGGTCGACCTGGGCCAGCACCGCGGCCAGGGAATCCTCGTCCAGCGCCTGGCGGTGCGGCACCAGCTTCACCTGCGGGTTGATGGCGGCCAGGCGGGCCATGGCCGAGTCCACCTTGCTGCGCCCGACCTGGGTGCTGTCGTGCAGCACCTGGCGCTGCAGGTTGGTCAGGTCGACGCTGTCGAAGTCGGCCAGGTGCAGCTCGCCGACGCCGGCCGCGGCCAGGTACAGCGCCACCGGCGAGCCCAGCCCGCCGAGGCCGACGATCAGCACGCGGGCCTGTTTCAGGCGCAGCTGGCCGTCGATGTCGATCTGCGGCAGGAGGATCTGCCGGCTGTACCGCAGCAGTTCGTCGTCGTTCAACTCTTGGTCGTTCAACATGGCAGGCGCCCCAGGCTGATGCGTTCGTGGCCGCCCAGGTCGCGGCGGCTTTCCACTTCGCTGAAACCGTTGCCCAGCAGCAGGTCGCGCACCGCCGCGGCCTGGTCGTAGCCGTGCTCCAGCAGCAGCCAGCCGCCCGGTTCGAGGAAGCGCGGGGCCTGGGCGACGATCAGGCGGATGTCGTCGAGGCCGTCGTGGCCGGCCACCAGCGCACTCTTCGGCTCGAAGCGCACGTCGCCCTGCTGCAGGTGCGGGTCGCTGCCGGGGATGTACGGCGGGTTGCCGACGATCAGGGCGAAGCGCTCGCCTTCCAGGGCGGAAAACCAGTGGCTCTGGCGGAAGCCGACGTTGGCCAGGCGCAGGCGCTCGCGGTTGCGTTCGGCCAGGGCCACGGCCTCGGGAATGCGGTCGACGCCGCTGACCTGCCAGCTCAGGCGCTCGCAGGCCAGGGCCAGGGCGATGGCGCCGGTGCCGGTGCCCAGGTCGAGCACCCGCGCCGGGCTGGCCGGCAGCAGTTGCAGGGCGGTTTCCACCAGCAGTTCGGTGTCCGGCCGCGGGATCAGGGTGTGCGGCGCCACTTCCAGGTCCAGGCTCCAGAAGCCCTGGCGGCCGAGGATGTAGGCCACCGGCTCGCCGGCGCGGCGGCGTACCAGCCAGCCTTCGAAGCGCTCACGCACCTCACGGTCGACCACCCGCTCCGGCCAGGTGCGCAGGAAACTGCGCGGCTTGCCCAGGGCGGCGGCCAGCAGCAGCTCGGCGTCCAGGCGCGCGCTGGGCGAATCCGGCAGTTGCGCTTCGGCGAGCAGAGTCATGATGGTGGCCATGGCGCCTCAATCCCCCAGGGCGGCCAGCTGGTCGGCCTGGTATTCCTGCAGCAGCGGTTCGATCACCTGCTCCACTTCGCCCTCCATCACCTCGCCCAGGGAGTACAGGGTAAGGTTGATGCGGTGGTCGGTGACCCGCCCCTGGGGGAAATTGTAGGTGCGGATGCGCTCGGAGCGGTCGCCCGAGCCCACCAGCAGCTTGCGGGTGCTGGCGATGGCCTGCTGCGCCGCGGCCTGCTGCTGGTCGTTGAGCTTGGCCGCGAGCCAGGCCATGGCCTTGGCGCGGTTCTTGTGCTGCGAACGCTCCTCCTGGCACTCGACCACGATGCCCGAGGGGATGTGGGTGATGCGCACGGCCGAGTCGGTCTTGTTCACGTGCTGGCCGCCGGCGCCGGAGGAGCGGTAGGTGTCCACCCGCAGGTCGGCCGGGTTGATCTCGATGGCCGCCTGCTCGTCGGGCTCCGGCAGCACCGCCACGGTGCAGGCGGAGGTGTGGATGCGGCCCTGGGATTCGGTGGCCGGCACGCGCTGCACGCGGTGCGCGCCGGACTCGAACTTGAGCTTGGCGTAGACGTTGTCGCCCTCGACGCGGGCGATCACCTCTTTATAGCCGCCGTGTTCGCCCTCGTTCTCCGAGAGGACTTCGACGCGCCAGCCCTGGCGCTCGGCATAGCGCGAATACATGCGGAACAGGTCGCCGGAGAAGATCGCCGCCTCGTCGCCGCCGGTGCCGGCGCGGATTTCCAGGAACACGTTGCGCCCGTCGTTCGGGTCCTTGGGCAGCAGCATGCGCTGCAGGGCGTCTTCCAGCTCGGCCAGGCGCGCCTTGGCGCTGGCGACTTCTTCCTCGGCCATTTCACGCAGGTCCGGGTCGCTGTCCTTGAGCAGCGCCTGGGCGCCCTCCAGGTCGGTCTGGGTCTTGCGGAAGTCGCGGAACGCCAGGATCACCGGCTCGACTTCGGCGAACTCGCGGGAATAGGCGCGGAACTTGGTCTGGTCGCTGATCACCTCGGCGTCGCCGAGCAGAGCGGTGAGCTCCTCGTAGCGGTCGCTGAGGGTGTCCAGCTTGGTCAACAGGGAGGCTTTCATCGCTTCTCAGGGCCCTCGTCGAGGGCGAACAGTTCCTGGGCCAGGGCCAGCGCATCGATGCGGCCCTCGGCGGAGAGTTTCTTCATCTGTACGCTGGGCGCGTGCAGCAGCTTGTTGGTCAGGCCGCGGGCCAGCTGGGCGAGGATGTCCGCCGGGTCGCCGCCGTTGGCCAGCAGGCGCTGGGCCTTCTGCAGTTCCTCGTCGCGCAGGCGTTCGGCCTGCTGGCGGTAGGCGCGCAGCACGTCCACCGCGGCCAGCTCGCGCAGGCGCTGCATGAATTCGTGGACGCCGTCGCCGACCAGCTCCTCGGCGGCCTGGGCGGCGCCCTGGCGGCTCTTGAGGTTCTCCGCCACCACTTCGTGGAGGTCGTCGACGCTATAGAGGTAGACGTCGTCCAGCTCGCCGACTTCCGGCTCGATGTCGCGCGGCACGGCGATGTCGACCATGAACATCGGCTTGTGCCGGCGCTGCTTGAGCGCCCGCTCCACCGCGCCCTTGCCGAGGATCGGCAACTGGCTGGCGGTGGAACTGATGACGATGTCGCTGTGCGCCAGGTGCTCGGGCATGTCCGCCAGCAGGATCGCCTCGGCGCCCAGCTCCTGGGCCAGCAGGCTGGCGCGCTCGAGGGTGCGGTTGGCCACCACGATGCGCTTCACGCCCTGCTCGTGCAGGTGGCGGGCGACCAGGGTGATGGTCTCGCCGGCGCCGATCAGCAGCGCCTGGCTGCGGTGCAGGTCGCTGAAGATCTGCCGCGCCAGGCTGACCGCGGCGAAGGCCACCGACACCGGGTTCTCGCCGATGGCGGTGTCGGTGCGCACGGTCTTGGCGGTGCTGAAGGTGGCCTGGAACAGGCGGCCGAGCATCGGGCCTATGGTGCCGGCCTCGCGGGCCACGGCGTAGGCGGACTTCATCTGGCCGAGGATCTGCGGCTCGCCGAGCACCATGGAGTCCAGGCCGGCGGCCACGCGCATCATGTGGCGCACCGCGTCCTCGTCCTGGTGCACGTAGGCGCAGTTGCGCAGCTCGTCCAGGCTCAGGCGGTGGTAGTCGGCGAGCCAGGCCAGCACGTCCTCGGCTCCCGGATGCTCGATCTCCAGGTACAGCTCGCTGCGATTGCAGGTGGAGAGGATCGCCGCCTCGCGGCTGGCGGTCAGCCGGCAGAGCAGCTGCAGGGCCTCGACCATCTGCCCGGGAGTGAACGCCACGCGCTCGCGGACGGCCACGGAAGCTGTCTTGTGGTTGATGCCAAGGGCGATGAAGGCCATGCGGGATCGCTGAGGTAATTCGGGAAGCCCGCAATTGTCCTACGTCGACCGGTGGAGGACAACCACCGCAATACAAGCAGCCGATCTGTGCGTCTATGCTGGGTTTGGCGGCCCCCACCCCATGGGCTTGCCGAATGGCTTATGTCATGATGGGGCACAACCCGCCGTTCAGGTCCCTCTCTTTCGTCTATGAACAAATCCCTAGCGCTGCTGACCGCCCTGCTGCTGCTCGGTGGCTGCCAATCCATGCTGCACAAGGAACCGGCGCCGAAACCGGCCAAGGACAGTGCGGCCAGCGCGGAGAAGGGCCGCAAGTACGGCTCCTTCAGCGAGGACACCCTGTACTCCCTGCTGGTGGCGGAGATCGCCGGCCAGCGCAACCGCTTCGACATCGCCCTGGCCAACTACGTCGACCAGGCGAAGCAGACCCAGGACCCGGGCGTGGCCGAGCGCGCCTTCCGCATCGCCGAGTACCTGGGCGCTGACCAGGAAGCCCTGGACACCTCGCTGATCTGGGCCAAGGCCGCCCCCGACGACCTCGACGCACAGCGCGCCGCCGCCCTGCAGCTGGCGCGCACCGGCCAGTACGACGAATCCATGGTGTACATGGAGAAGGTCCTCAACGGCCAGGGCGACACCCATTTCGACTTCCTCGCCCTGTCCGCCGCGGAAACCGACGCGGACACCCGCGCCGGCCTGCTGCAAAGCTTCGACCGCCTGCTGAAGAAGTACCCCGACAACGGCCAGCTGCTGTTCGGCAAGGCCCTGCTGCTGCAGCAGGACGGCCGCCCGCAGGAGGCCCTGAGCCTGCTGGAGAGCAAGCCGGCCAGCCGCCACGAAGTGGCGCCGATGCTGCTGCGCGCGCGTCTGCTGCAGAGCATGAAGCGCAGCGACGAGGCCCTGCCGCTGCTCAAGGCCGGCATCAAGGAACACCCGGACGACAAGCGCGTGCGCCTGGCCTACGCCCGCCTGCTGGTGGAGCAGAACCGCCTGGACGACGCCAAGGCCGAGTTCTCCGCCCTGGTGCAGCAGTTCCCCGACGACGACGACCTGCGCTTCTCCCTGGCCCTGGTGTGCCTGGAGGCCCAGGCCTGGAACGAAGCCAAGGTCTACCTGCAGGAACTGGTCGAGCGCGACAGCCACACCGACGCCGCGCACTTCAACCTCGGCCGCCTCGCCGAGGAGCAGAAGGACCCGGAAACCGCACTGAAGGAATACGCCCAGGTCGGCCCGGGCAACGACTTCCTCCCGGCGCAGCTGCGCCAGAGCGAAATCCTCATGGACTCCGGGCGCAGCGCCGAAGCCTCGCGGCGCCTCGCCGAGGCCCGCGAGCGCCAGCCCGACTACGCCATCCAGCTGTACCTGATCGAGGCCGAGGGCCTGTCCAACCGCAACCAGACCGACCGCGCCTGGCAGGTCATCGAGCAGGGCACCAAGCAGTTCCCCGACGACCTCAACCTGCTCTACACCCGCTCCATGCTGGCGGAGAAGCGCGACGACCTGGTGCAGATGGAGAAGGACCTGCGCCTGATCATCCAGCGCGAGCCGGACAACGCCATGGCGCTCAACGCCCTGGGCTACACCCTGGCCGACCGCACCACGCGCTACGACGAGGCCCGCGAGCTGATCCAGAAGGCCCACCAGCTGAACCCGGACGACCCGGCCATCCTCGACAGCCTGGGCTGGGTCAACTACCGCCTGGGCAACCTCGACCAGGCCGAAACCTACCTGCGCCAGGCCCTGGAGAAGTTCCCCGACCACGAAGTGGCCGCCCACCTGGGCGAAGTGCTCTGGGCCCGCGGCAAGCAGCGCGAGGCCCGCGAAGTCTGGAGCACCGCCCTGCAGAACCAGCCCGACAGCCCGGTGCTGCGCGACACCCTGCTGCGCCTGACCGGGTCCAAGACCCCCTGAGATTTCCCATGCGTCTGATTCACGTCCTTGGCGCCGCCGCCCTGCTCCTGCTCAGCGGCTGCGCCGGCTTCACCACCCAGGAAGCCCTGCAAGGCCAGGGCAACGCCAACAGCTGGAAGACCCACAAGGAACGCGTCGCCGCCCTCGACGGCTGGCAGATCGACGGCAAGGTCGGCATTCGCGCGCCCCGGGATTCCGGCAGCGGCACCCTGTTCTGGCTGCAACGCCAGGGCTACTACGACATCCGCCTGTCCGGCCCGCTGGGCCGCGGCGCGGCGCGCCTGACCGGGCGCGAAGGCGCGGTGACGCTGGAAGTCGCCGGGCAGGGCCGCTACCAGGCCGAGTCCCCCGAGGCCCTGCTGGAGCAGCAGATGGGCTGGCGCCTGCCGGTATCCCACCTGCTCTGGTGGATCCGCGGCCTGCCGGCGCCGGACAGCAAGAGCCGCCTGACCCTCGACAGCGACAGCCGCCTGGCGCGCCTGGAGCAGGACGGCTGGGACGTGGAGTACAGCAGCTACGCCCAGCAGGACGGCTACTGGCTGCCCGAGCGCCTGAAGCTGCACGGCGAGAACCTCGACGTCACCCTGGTGATCAAGAGCTGGCAGCCGCGCCTGCTCGGCCAGGCCCGCTGACATGCGCGAACGCCTGACCCTGCCGGCCCCGGCCAAGCTCAACCTGTTCCTGCACATCCTCGGGCGCCGCGCCGACGGCTACCACGAGCTGCAGACGCTGTTCCAGTTCCTCGACCACGCCGACGAACTGCACTTCGCCCCCCGCGAGGACGGGCAGATCCGCCTGCACACCGACGTCCCCGGCGTGCCCCACGACAGCAACCTGATCGTCCGCGCCGCGCGCCAGCTGCAGGAACAATCCGGCTGCCGGCTGGGCGCCGACATCTGGCTGGACAAGCACCTGCCCATGGGCGGCGGCATCGGCGGCGGCAGCTCGGACGCGGCCACCACCCTGGTCGGCCTCAACCACCTCTGGCAACTGGGCTGGGACGAAGACCGCCTGGCGGCCCTGGGCCTGGGCCTGGGCGCCGACGTGCCGGTGTTCGTGCGCGGCCGCGCGGCCTTCGCCGAAGGGGTGGGCGAGAAGCTCACGCCGGTCGAGCTGGAAGAGCCCTGGTTCCTCGTCGCCGTGCCGCAAGTCTTTGTCAGCACAGCAGAAGTTTTCTCCGATCCCGAGTTGACACGGGATACCGCGCCCATTAAAGTTCGCAGCCTTCTCGGGGTGGACGGTCGAAACGACTGTCAGACGGTCGTCGAGAAACGTTACCCAGCTGTACGTAACGCGCTGATGTCGTTGAACAAATTCACATCGGCCAGACTGACCGGAACCGGAGCTTGTGTGTTTGGGAGCTTCCCAAACCAGGGCGATGCTGATAAAGTTCGCCGCCAACTTCCGGCCACTCTGCCAAGCTTCGTCGCACGGGGTCGCAACATCTCCCTGTTGCATCGCAAGCTTCAAGAGCTGACCTGAGAAGGGATGCAGAGCATTCGGTTGTACGATACAGGGGCGTCGCCAAGCGGTAAGGCAGCAGGTTTTGATCCTGCCATGCGTTGGTTCGAATCCAGCCGCCCCTGCCATTAACCCCACGGGGGTTTGCGTACGACGGTAACCGAAGCGCTGCACAGCAAAATTCATAGGGGCGTCGCCAAGCGGTAAGGCAGCAGGTTTTGATCCTGCCATGCGTTGGTTCGAATCCAGCCGCCCCTGCCATATACAAAAAAGCTGTTCAAAAGCCACGGCCTTTGAACAGCTTTTTGGTTCATCAGGCCCACCCTCAGCCGGCAGGTACTGCGCGTGTCCAAGATGATGGTCTTCACGGGGAACGCCAACCCCGACCTGGCACGCCGAGTCGTGCGTCAACTGCACATTCCCCTCGGTGATGTTTCCGTCGGCAAGTTCTCCGATGGCGAAATCAGTGTCGAAATCAACGAAAACGTCCGCGGCAAGGACGTCTTCCTGATCCAGCCGACCTGCGCTCCGACCAACGACAACCTGATGGAACTGGTGGTGATGGCCGATGCCTTCCGCCGCTCCTCGGCCACTCGTATCACCGCGGTCATCCCCTACTTCGGCTATGCCCGCCAGGATCGCCGCCCGCGTTCCGCCCGCGTGGCCATCAGCGCGAAGGTCGTCGCCGACATGCTGACCGTGGTGGGCGTCAACCGCGTCCTCACCGTCGACCTGCACGCCGACCAGATCCAGGGCTTCTTCGATATCCCCGTCGACAACATCTACGGCTCGCCCGTACTGGTCGACGACATCGAGGACCAGCGCTTCGAGAACCTGATGATCGTCTCCCCGGACATCGGTGGCGTGGTGCGCGCTCGCGCCGTCGCCAAGTCCCTGGGCGTGGACCTTGCCATCATCGACAAGCGTCGTCCGAAGGCCAACCAGTCCGAAGTCATGCACATCATCGGTGATGTCGAAGGCCGTACCTGCGTACTGGTCGACGACATGGTCGATACCGCCGGCACCCTCGGCCACGCCGCCAAGGCTCTGAAAGAGCACGGCGCCGCCAAGGTCATCGCCTACTGCACCCACCCGGTGCTGTCGGGCCGTGCCATCGAGAACATCGAAGGTTCCGTACTGGACGAGCTGGTGGTGACCAACACCATCCCGCTGTCCGCCGCTGCCCAGGCCTGTGGCCGCATCCGCCAGCTGGACATCGCGCCGGTCGTGGCCGAAGCCATGCGCCGGATCAGCAACGAAGAATCGATCAGCGCCATGTTCCGCTGAGGAACAGGGCCTGACGAAAGCGCCCCGCCACGGCGGGGCAATTGAAGATTCGCCCGAACGCTGGTCGCAAGCGCTCGGGCGATCTTTTCATTGTGGAGATAGAGTAATGGTTGACTTTGTTCTGAATGCCCAAGCGCGTTCCGACCTGGGGAAAGGTGCGAGCCGCCGCCTGCGTCGTAACGCCGGCCTGGTTCCCGCGGTCATCTACGGTGGCGAGAAAGCCCCGGTTTCCGTGACCCTGGAACTGCGTGAAATCGCCAAACTGCTGGAAAACGAGGCTGCCTTCAGCCACGTCATCGCCCTGAACGTCGATGGCGCCAAGGAAACCGTGCTGATCAAGGCCCTGCAGCGCCATCCGGCCAAAGGCTTCGTCATGCACGCCGACTTCCTGCGCGTCGTCGCCGACCACAAGCTGACCGCTCACGTTCCGCTGCACTTCCTCAACGAGGAAACCGCAGTTGGCGTCAAGCAAGGCGGCGGTGAAGTTTCCCACGTCATTTCCGAAGTCGAAGTTTCCTGCCTGCCGAAAGACCTGCCGGAATTCATCGAAGTCGACCTGGCGAAAGTCGAAGTCGGTCAGATCGTTCACCTGTCCGACCTCAAGCTGCCGAAAGGCGTGGAACTGGTTCAACTGGCCCATGGCAACGACCTGGCTGTGGCCAACATCCACGCTTCCCGCGTAGTCAAGGAAGAAGGCGAGGAAGGCGCGGCCGAGTAATCGCTCGCTAGCCTCCCGCCTCAAGGAAAGGGCCCCCGTCGTGACCGCCGTGCAACTGATCGTTGGCCTGGGCAACCCAGGCCCGGAATACGAACAGACCCGGCATAACGCGGGGGCCCTTTTCGTCGAGCGCCTGGCCGACCGCGAACGCGTCAGCCTGAGCCCCGACAAGAAGTATTTCGGCCTGGTCGGCAAGTTCAGCCACCAGGGCCGCGATGTTCGTCTGCTCATCCCCACCACCTACATGAACCGCAGCGGCCAGGCCGTGGCGGCGCTCGCCGGGTTCTTCCGCATCCCGGTCGAAGCCATCCTGGTGGCCCACGACGAACTCGACATGCCCCCCGGCACCGCCAAGCTCAAGAAGGGCGGCGGCCATGGCGGGCACAACGGGCTGCGCGACATCATCGCCCAGCTCGGCAACCAGAACGGCTTCCATCGCCTGCGGCTTGGCATCGGCCATCCGGGGCACAGCAGCCTGGTCTCCGGCTTCGTCCTCGGCCGCGCCCCGCGCAGCGAGCAGGAGCTGCTGGACGCCAGCATCGATTCCGCCCTCGGCGTGCTGCCGGAAATGCTCGCAGGCGACTGGACCCGCGCGATGCAGAAGCTGCACAGCCCGAAGGCCTGACCCGTCTCGCCAGAGGTACACAGCATGGGCTTCAACTGCGGCATCGTCGGCTTGCCCAACGTCGGCAAATCCACCCTGTTCAACGCCCTGACCAAATCGGGTATCGCGGCGGAGAACTTCCCCTTCTGCACTATCGAGCCGAACAGCGGCATCGTGCCCATGCCCGACGCGCGCCTCGACGCCCTGGCGGCGATCGTCAAGCCCGAGCGGGTGATCCCCACCACCATGGAATTCGTCGACATCGCCGGCCTGGTGGCGGGCGCCTCCAAGGGCGAGGGCCTGGGCAACAAGTTCCTCGCCAACATCCGCGAGACCGACGCCATCGCCCACGTGGTGCGCTGCTTCGAGGACGACAACGTCATCCACGTCAGCAACAGCGTCGACCCCAAGCGCGACATCGAGATCATCGACCTCGAACTGATCTTCGCCGACCTCGACAGCTGCGAGAAGCAACTGCAGAAGGTCGCCCGCAACGCCAAGGGCGGCGACAAGGAAGCGGTGGCGCAGAAAGCCCTGCTGGAAAAGCTCATCGCCCACTTCACCGCCGGCAAGCCCGCGCGCAGCCTGGTCAAGGACATGGCTGACGAAGAGAAGCGCCTGGTGCGCGGCTTCCACCTGCTGACCAGCAAGCCGGTGATGTACATCGCCAACGTCGCCGAGGAAGGCTTCGAGAACAACCCGCACCTGGACGCCGTGCGCGCCATCGCCGAAGAAGAAGGCGCGGTCGTGGTGCCGGTGTGCAACAAGATCGAAGCAGAAATCGCCGAACTGGACGACGACGAGGAGAAGCAGATGTTCCTCGAGTCCATGGGCATGGAAGAGCCGGGCCTGAACCGCGTGATCCGCGCCGGCTACGAACTGCTCAACCTGCAGACCTACTTCACCGCCGGAGTGAAGGAAGTCCGCGCCTGGACCGTGCGCATCGGCGCCACCGCCCCGCAGGCCGCCGCGGTGATCCACACCGACTTCGAAAAAGGCTTCATCCGCGCCGAAGTCGTGGCCTACGACGACTTCATCCAGTACAAGGGCGAAGCCGGCGCCAAGGAAGCCGGCAAATGGCGCCTGGAAGGCAAGGACTACATCGTCAAGGACGGCGACGTGATGCACTTCCGCTTCAACGTCTAAGCCCCCGGCAGCGCCCCAGGGCGCCCGCCAGCAAGCCGAAAAGGCCCCGCGCACCCCGCGGGGCCTTTTTCGTTCCCGCCCTACCGCTCGTCCCGCTAAACGCTTGAAAGAACAGAAAAATATCTAACCAAAGGGGGTTGACAGCCCCCCGAAAGATCCGGAAAATGCGCGCCACTCGGCTACATAGCTCAGTCGGTTAGAGCGCAGCATTCATAATGCTGATGTCCCAGGTTCAAGTCCCGGTGTAGCCACCATTATTTTCAAGGGGTTAGCGAAAGCTAACCCCTTTTCTTTTGCCTGTGGTGACTACGAAGTGACTACAGCGTGCCTACCGCCTAGCCTTTCCAGGGATCAATCAGCGGAACACCGAAGCTTTCGAAGTGCCGGACATTCCGCGTGGCGATCTGCGCGCCATTCAACCTGGCAATCGCGGCAATCTGCCCATCCGCCATATCAGCAATCTTGCCTCGCGCTTCGCTCGCAGCAACCAGTTCGGCATAGTGCACCGCTGCATCGGTATCGAACGGCAGGATGTTGCCGGAGAAGTCTTCCTCGAACATTGCGAGGGCCAGGTCATGGAGGGCCTGCTTACGCTTCCCATCGGGCATCCTGGCTATGCCGTAGAGAATTTCTGCCACAGTGATCGCACAGATGTGCAAGTCATCCACAGACTGGGCATCGAGCCAGGCCACCACTGCCGGATCCGGCTTGGGCCTCATCAATTCCGAAAGCACATTGGTGTCGAGCAGAATCATTCGTCAAAGTCCGCAGCCCGAGCCTTGGTCTTGCGCGCCGGTAGCTCGATTTCAGCGCCACCCACGGAAGCAAAGCGAGCATGGATTCGGCTACCCAGCCCTCCCCGCTTCTCCCCCTTGGAGAGCGCCTGAGCGAGGATGATCCGCACTTCCTCCTCCATCGAGCGACCGTGGCTGGCGGCAACCACGCGAAGCTTGGCTTTGAGATCTTCATCCAGGTTTCTAATAGTGATGCTGGCCATAATCGCCTCCGACGCAATCAATGAAATCACTGATAGCATACTAGGGCTCATCCCATTACACCAACGGTTCCTGACAATGTTCACAGCTCATCCAGAGAAACCTCCCGAGACGGCTCGTTCACTCGCTTCTCAACGATTCGGCATAGCTCCATATCGTCTTCAGCTTCGTCGATATCTGCTGCATCCAGTTGATGCTCCGACTGCACAAGGGGTGATAGACGCATGGCGGACTCCAGATGCTCCGGCGACAGGTGTGCATAACGCATGGTCATGGTGATGGAGGAATGCCCGAGAATGCGCTGCAACGTCAGTATGTCGCCTCCGCCCATCATGTAATGACTAGCGAAGGTATGCCGTAGGATGTGTGTCATCTGGCCGGGCGTGTGGAAACCGCAACGCCGGTATGCACTGCGAAAGGCAGCACGGCAGGACATGAACAGGCGACCAGTACCGGGTACGCCCCGCTTTCTGAGTCGCGAGCGGCTTACTCATCGTCGTAATCCCCTTGGCAGAAGATTGACTTGCCCCGCTCCAGATCGCGGCGTATGCGCTGGAGGTTGATGACGCGGCGGCGGACGATCTTGGCGGTGGGGATGGTCTTGGTCTCGACCCAGCCGCGCACCACGCCCTCGGTGATCTCTTCCAGGCCTAGCATCTGGGCGAAGACCGCCTGGGAGCAGAATGGAGCGGTGCGAAAATCAGAGATTTTCTCGGCGGCTCCGGTGACGGTGAACCCCACTATTCCAGACTCTTCCATGGGTTTACCCTATAATCGATTCAAACAGTGAAATCACATAGTTGAGTCAAGCTATTTGAATAGGCTATAGAGAAGTCGCTTATCCCATTCAAGTTATTTGAGCAAAATACTTATACAAAATGAGCACTACAAACGAGCGCGTTAGACGAATCGCGTCTATGGCAGGTATGGATAGGCTAGTGCGCGAAACCCCCATCGGGTCGAATAGATGGAGGACCGTGCTCTATAACAAGGACGTCCGGATCAGCACTGAAGAGATCGATGTGCTGGGCGGCTTGTATCCGCAATACCGTTGGTGGATGGTGAGCGGCGAGGTCGCGCCGGAGATAGGACAAACGAGTCCAGAATATGACGAGGCCAATCGAAACTTGACCGGACAAAATGCGGGATAGCGATTACACAGGAAGTAGCTAGGCGCTGGTATTCCCGAGTAGACAAGGAAAGTCAATATCATGGCACCCAAAATTCTTATTTCGGCAGATAGTAACCAAGGATTGGAAATAGAAATTCTTGGCAGAAATCCCGATACTAAACCCTCAACAAAAAAACAGAATTTCAAAATCAACGAATTAAACGAGACTTAATTATGTGGGAATCATTAGGCTTCAGAGAAAGCCCCTACAACACGGACCCCCTGAAATCTCGAAAAGAAGATGTTGAGCTTTTAGTCGGACGCGAAAAAGAGTCTATAGAATTCTGTACACAACTCGAAACCGACAGGAAAGGTGTTCTGATACTCTCCGGTGCGCCAGGCGTCGGAAAAACGAGTTTCTTTAACGTTCAACAATATCTTTTAGAAAGTCAAGAAGCAATTATAGGTCCTCATGCACTAGCATCACGAAAACTATGCCCTATACAACCTGGCGACGACGTTAGGACCATTGCAGTACGAGCGCTCGACTCCCTGCACAAGTCAATTGAAGAATGGTGCAGAATCAAAGGCCAACTGATTCCAACCGAAACCAAGAAAATCGGAAAGTGGCTAACTGGTGCTAATACAGGATTCGACTTTGGGATTCAGATTTTTGGCAACGGAGGAAACATTGGACGAAGTGTCGACCTACCGAGCCTCGCAGACGCTTCTTTCGAATCAATCGTTAACGCAATCGAAGCATTAGCTTCAGAAGCCGCAGCGACCCTCGGATTTGAATGCTCAATTATAACTTTAGACAACCTTGAGAATCTGAAAGAAGATCAGCTAAAAGCGATGCTTATTTCCTTCAGGGACACACTATTCAGCATCCCAAACTTATGGTGGGTACTCATCGGACAAAGCGGACTTGGAAGCCTAATCCAATCCCTTGACCCTAGAGTATTTGAGCGCACAACAGGGTCGGGAATTGAGATCACCCCTATTGAGCTTGACGAGTTAAACTCTGCAATATCAGCACGAGTAAAGAAGTTCCACAAATCCCAAAATGGAACTGCCCCTCTAACTATCGATACTCACAAAATGCTATTTGAAGCATCCTACGGAGAAATGCGATTCGTCTTCAAATACAGCAATTCAATCTGTACAAAATTCGTAGAGAAAATTCGCCAAGTCGTCCTTGAAAAAAACAAAACAGCCAATAGACGAGCCTTGAATGAATACCTCGATCAAGCAATTGGCAAGCAGATGATTAACGACCAAATCGATCACAGTCTCTGCGTCAGCTACTTAAGACAGATTGTAGAGTCAGAGATTAAAGGCTTGTCTCTTAAGCCAAAAGAAAAAATTGTCCTTCACCAAATTGGTGAAAAAGGAAAAGCCAGACCAAGCGAGTTCAAAGACTTTAACTTCAGAACTTTGCAAGATTTTTCCAGCAATTATCTGACTAAACTTTATGGTATGAACCTCCTTGTACGAGAGCAGGAGGGGAAAGCAGTAAACTACCGACTCAGAGGCATTGCAAGACTGGGCCACTCATACGGTCTTTTCACAGAAAAAGCCGGAAAATAGCGCTTTGATGTCTGAGTCAGTGGTGACTACATCATAGCGCCAGCGTGAAACAGCGAGGTTGAACCAGCTATCAGCCCCTCGGAAGGCCCCGATTCATGGGGCTTTAGGGTGAGACGTGGGGTGTCTCATGCGATTCATAATGCTGATGTCCCAGGTTCAAGTCCCGGTGTAGCCACCATTATTTTCAAGGGGTTAGCGCAAGCTAATCCCTTTTCTTTTGGGCGGCGATTACAAAGCGTCAGCAACCTGGCCCTCCCTCTCGCGCCCTCAAGTCCCACCGCATCCCGCTGTTCATTTAAGTAAGCGATGCGTTGGCTCAGCGAAGGTACCTGATCCTGGCTCCGCTCCCCTCACCCCAGCCCTCTCCCGGAGGGAGAGGGGGCCGTTGGAGCTGCCGGAAACTCCAGAGTCA
The DNA here is from genome assembly GCF_001586155.1 of Pseudomonas citronellolis. Classification (NCBI taxonomy): domain Bacteria; kingdom Pseudomonadati; phylum Pseudomonadota; class Gammaproteobacteria; order Pseudomonadales; family Pseudomonadaceae; genus Pseudomonas; species Pseudomonas citronellolis. Next base: position 1,013,050 of record NZ_CP014158.1, on the reverse strand, counting down.
TCCTGAACACGCAGTGCCATCTGGACGGCAGGCGTGGCCGGCAAGTCCAATCGCGGACGAAGTCCGCTCCTACGCCCATGCTTCCCTGAACCGTAGGAGCGGACTCTGTCCGCGATTCGGCGTTATCCGCCCTACGGATTTCCCGAGAGCTTTAGGCGCTGGGAGTTCGGAGTCATCCTGATACTTTCATAGAGCCAGTAGTTCTAACCGTGAGTCGCTAGCTCGTACTGGCTCTGCAGGTTCATCCAGAACCCGGCTGAGGTGTCGAAGTAGCGGCCCAGCCGAATAGCCATATCCGCAGTGACGCCACGGCGCTCGCGGACAATGTCTTTGACAGTCGGGACCGACACGTTCAAGGCGCGAGCCAGAGCGGCCGGAGTTATTCCCAGCGCCAGCTGAAACTCTTCACGCAGGATTTCCCCAGGATGAATGGGGCGCATGCCGTTGGTTGTCATGGTCCAGCTCCCTCAGTGGCAATCCACTATCTCTGCTCCATTTGAGCCAAGGAACGCGCCAGGCGGGCGGCATTGGCTGGGGACTTCAGCAGATGGACGGTTTCCATCAGGCCGTTGAAGCTATCGAGCGAAAGCAGCACAGCATCCGGCGCATCTCGACGAGAAATCACGATGAAATCCTCGCCACCGACAACATCTTCGATGAGCTTCTTCAGGTTGTTGTGGGCATAGGAGAAAAGGATGCATGGCGGACTCCAAGACTTCCGGGCAATAGCGCATCCCATGATGATCGAAGAGTGCCCCGGAATTCGCCGCAACGGCGGTATGCCCCCTCCCCCACTCCTGTAATGACAGGCGAAGGCATGCCGTAGGACGCAGCCCCGCCCATCGGCTCCCACTCCAGATACCCGAATTGTTTCACCCCGGGAAAAACTCCTTCGCGCATTCGTTAGCTAGCTAATGTTATCCCCGGACGCTACCTTTGCCTTCGCAGGTTCTTCCATTTCCCTGCCCTCCCATAGCCATTGCCCGCCCCCGCTCCGAGCGGGCGATGGCTTCTTTTTTCCCGCTTTTCAGGGCGTTTGTATGCGTTATCTCGTCCGCACGCTGATCGTGGTCTGTCTTTCCCTGCTGCTCGGGCTGGCGGCCCAGGAATGGACGTTGTTCGTCCAGGGGTTGCCCATGGGCGGAGGCTTGCGCGCGATGCTAACGGTGCTGCCCTTGTTGGCCGTGGGCAGCGGCTGCGCGGCCTGGCTGGCCGACCATCCCGAGCTGGGCTAGCCCTAGAGACGCTGCAGGACGCCTTCACCCACCACGCGAGTGGTTTCCAGGCCGTGGTCGAGGTGGCCTTCTTCGCGCAGGAAGCTTTCCACCGCGCGCTCGATGCGTGTAGCGCCGGTTTCGTCGTGCCAGTGGAAGCGCAGCAGCATGGCGGCGCTGAGGATGGCAGCCAGGGGATTGGCGCGACCGCTGCCGGCGATATCGGGGGCGCTGCCGTGGACCGGTTCGGCCAGGGCCAGTTGCTCGCCCAGATTGAGCGAGGGCGCCAGGGCCAGGCCGCCGCCCCAGTGGCTGGCGAGGTCGGAGAGGATGTCGCCGAACAGGTTGCTGGTGACGATCAGGTCGAAGGCTTCCGGGCGCTCCACCAGTTGCAGGGCCGCCACGTCCACCAGGCGCTCGTCGAGCACGTCGCCCCAGCCTTCGGTGGCCAGCAGGTCGCGGCAGGTGTCGCGGAACAGGCCGCAGGTCAGCGGCAGGACGTTGGCCTTGTGCACTAGGGTGATGCGCCGCGCCTGGCGTTGCCGGGCGATGCGCGATGCGGCCTGGGCCAGGCGCGTGCAGGCGGCGCGGCTGATCACCCGCTCGGCGATGGCCACGCCGTCGGCCTCCCAGTGCTCGCGGCCGCTGTACAGGCCTTCGCTGTTCTCGCGCAGGATCAGCAGGTCGACGCCGGCGTGGGGCGATACCACCGGCCAGGTGCGCACCGGGCGCAGGTTGAGGTACAGGCCCAGTTCCTGGCGCAGGCGCAGGATGGCGCTGCGGTAGCCTTCCACCTTGTGGCTGGGCGAGGACACCGCGCCGAACAGCCCGGCTCCGCATGCCCGCAGCGCTTCCAGGGTGGCTTCGGGCACCGAGGTGCCGTGGCGCTGGAAGCACTCCCAACCCGCCTCTGCTTCGCGCAGGCGCAGGTCAGGCAGCAGTTTCTGCAGTACGGCCACGGCCGGCGGCACGACCTCACGGCCGATGCCGTCGCCGGGGATCACGCAGAGTTCGCGCATGCTCGCCTCTTCGTCAGTCACCTATCCCTATCTTCGGTCTGCCCGGCGCGCCCGGCGAGGCGGGCCGGACGACCGGCACGGGGCGGCTCAGGCCTCGCCCATGGGGCGCAGGCGGTACTGCGGCGGCAGCTGGTCGAGGCCGCTGACGGTGACGTTGAGGTTCTTCCAGCGGCCGTCCTTGATGCCGTAGATGCAGCCGTGCACCGACAGCGACTGGCCGCGATGCCAGGCGTTCTGCACGATGGTGGTGTGGCTGACGTTGGCCACCTGCTGGATGACGTTCAGCTCGCACAGGCGGTCGACGCGCTCTTCCTCGCTGGCGAACTGGGACAGGTGGTCGCGGTACTCGTAGGCGAGGTCGCGGATGGTCCGCAGCCAGCCGTCGATCAGGCCGAACTGCTGGTCCTGCAGCGAGGCGCGCACGCCACCGCAGCCGTAGTGGCCGGTGACCAGGATGTGTTTCACCTTGAGCACGTCCACCGCGTACTGGATCACCGACAGGCAGTTGAGGTCGGTGTGCAGCACCACGTTGGCGACGTTGCGGTGGACGAACAGGTCGCCGGGCAGCATGCCGACGATCTCGTTGGCCGGCACCCGCGCATCGGAGCAGCCGATCCACAGGTATTCCGGTGCCTGCTGGCGGGCCAGCTTGGCGAAGAAGTCAGGGTCCTCGCGATTGATTGCTTCGGCCCAGCGGGCGTTGTTCTCGAACAGTTGTTCCAGGTCGCTCATGGTGGCTCCTCCTCTGCGGCTGGCGCACCTTACGTAACGCCGACAGCCTTTGACAAGCACTATGGCTCAAGGCGTGGCGTGCTGCCGCCACCAGCGCGGCAGGCGCGGCTCCAGTTGCCCGGCGAGTTGCTGCCAGGCGGCGTGCCAGGCCTCGGCTTCGGCGGCCAGGTGCGCCCAGTCGGGGTTGCGGCGGTCCAGCGCGGCGAGTTGCTCGGCCTCAAGCCAGGCGTGCCCGGCGCGCAGGGCGGCGGCGAATTCGGCATCCACCAGGGCGCGGCGGTGCACCGCTTCGAAACGGCACCAGAGGGATTGCTCCAGCGGCTCGTCGGCCTTGCTGAGCAGGCTGGCGCCGGCGGCCGCCTCGAAGCCCAGCGGCTGGAACAGCGACAGGCACGGCGCCGAGGTGCCGGTGGCGGCCAGGCGCGGGCCGTCCGGGCCCAGGCGGGCGATGAGGCTGGCGGTGGTCTGCGAGGGGCGCCAGAAGCTGCCGGCGTGCATGCACACCTGGCGGTTGTCGTGGCGGGTGAAGTTGTGGTCGCGCCGGCCATGGTTGCGCAGGGCGACCACCAGGGCCTCCCAGCCGGGCTGGCGCGGGCAGCTGGCGAGGAACTCCTGGTTCATCCGCCGGCGCTGGTGCGCCCCGGCCACCCAGGGCAGCAGGCGGCCGTCGAAGGCGCGGGCGAAGTGGAAGTCGCCGCGGCCGTTCCAGCAGCCCAGGCGCCGGGCGTGAGCCGGCAGGTCGTGGCTGCACAGGTCGTATTCGTGGCCGATGCTCAGGGCGTTGGAGATGGCGCAGCGCTCCACCCGCCGCGCCGCCCACAGGCGGCCGGCGGTCTCCAGCACCCAGGCCTCGCCGGCATCGGCGATGACGAAGCTGTTGTCGTAGCGCAGGCGCTTGTTGCGAAAGCCCGCCGGCCCGCCCTGGCCGTGGCGTTCCAGCAGGCCGATGATCACTTCCAGGGCTTCTCGCGCGCTGGCGCCGCGCTCCAGGCCCAGGCGCACCAGGTCCATGCCCAGCAGCGCCTCGCCGGTCTGGTCCAGCAGGCGGGTGAAGACCGCTTCGTTGCCGATGGCCACGCCGTGCTCGTTCACGCCCATTTCCGCGCCCCACAGCCAAGCGGGCTGGCTGAGGATGACGGCATGGCGGTCGGCGACCTGGGGAATCTCCAGGTAGGTGGCGCGCATCTGCCTGGCCGTATCGCCGCGCACCGCGGGCAGGCGCAGCAGGCGCTGGGGTTCGGAGGGTTCGCGGTCGCTGTTCTTGGCGAACCAGGTGCAGCCGTCGGCGCGCAGGACGAGGGTGTCACACATGCACGCCCTCCTGCCGCGCGCCGGCGGCATGTGAGGCGGGAAGCGGATGACGACGGGCAGGCGCCGCCGCTGCAGCGGTTGGCTTCATGTCGCGACCTTGTTCTTGTTATCGATCGCCAGCCTACGCCTGTGCGCGGCGGCCGGATATGGCCTGGATGACGGTCAGTCGAGCAGCGTGCAGGCCATCACCAGGGCGTCCTCGCGCCCGCCCACCGCCGGGTAGTAGCCGCGCCGGCGGCCGATCTCGTTGAAGCCGAAGCGCTCGTATAGGCGGTAGGCGCTCTGGTTGGTCTCGCGCACCTCCAGGAAGCACTCCCGCGCGCCCAGCTCGCCGGCCCGCGCCATCAGGTGTTCGAGCAGGCGCAAGCCGAGGCCGCGGCCCTGGCTTTCCGGCTTCACCGTGATGTTCAGCAGGTGCGCCTCGTCGAGGATGATCTGGATGACGCCATGGCCGACCTGCTGGGTGCCTTCGAACATCAGCCAGCAATCGTAGCTCTTCAAGCCGTCGGTGAAGATGCCGCGGGTCCAGGGGTGGCTGAAGGCGGCGTATTCGATCTTGAGCACGGCGTCGAGATCCGCCTCGGTCATCGGGCGGAAGGAAATGGCGTCGGTCATTCTGCGTCCTGGTCCAGCCAGCGCTGGCGCACCCGGCGCATGGCACGCCACAGTTCGCCCTTGAGGGCGGGTTCGTCGCTCAGCCGCTCCAGGCCGGGGATGGCCCAGGCCACGCCCAGTTCCTCGATCTGCAGCTCGCGCAGCATCGCCTCGTCGTCCGCCTCGCCGGCGAAGCGCACGGCCGGCCGGCCGACCAGCCACAGGCAGCGGCACGGGCCGCTGTCTTCCAGGCGCGCGGCGACGAAGCCCTGGACGAACTCGCGGGCCGCCTGCGGGCCCTGGTCCATGTTGCCGCCGGAAAGCAGCGGCCAGCGCACCGGCTCGCCGAGCAGTTGCGGGCTGTCCGGCAGGCCGGCGGCGCGCAGCAGGTCCTTGAGCAGCAGGTAGGCCGGGTCGCGGCTGGCCAGGGGCTCGCCGGTAGGCAGCTCGACCAGCAGCGCGCAATCGCCGGCGCGCAATAGTTGCAGGCTGAAACGCGGCGGCGGCTCGACCGGCGCACGGGGCGCAGGCGCCTCGGCTTCGGCGGGCACTTCTGCGGCCACCGGCGTGCGGGCCTGGGCGGCGGGGCGCGGCACCACCACCGGGATCGAGGGCCGGGCCTCGGCCGTCGGCGCCGGTTTCTCCGGCGCGGCGGCCGGCGTGCGGGCGGTTTCGGGCACGGCGCTCGGCGCCGGGGCCTGGACGGGCTCCGGCGCTTCCAGCAGCTGCGGGCGCGAAGGCGCGGCGAAAGGCAGCACCACGCGCGGCAGCCAGGAGGCGACCTGCATGGCGCCAAGGTAGGCGCGGCGGCGGGCTTCTTCGATCAAGAGTCCTGTACCTGTGGGCATCCTGCGGGCGCAGGGCTAAACGCAACGGAGCGGAATTGTCGCGTGAAACGCGCCCGACGGAAAGGCCGGCCGGCGGATGGGCCGCTCAGCAGCCCTTGTTCATGCCGACGCAGGTGTCCTGGCGGGGGATGCCGTTGAAGGCCTGGTTGAAGTCGATGTTGATCGGCGAAACCAGGTTGCCGTTGGCGTCGCGGTACTTGGGCATGTTCATGAAGGCGCCCTTGAGCGCGGTGATCATCTGCCCGGAGTCCATGTCGCGCCACTGCACGTCCTGGCTCTGCAGGGAGATGAAGAAGCCCTTGGCGGCGCCGGCCAGGCCGGCCTGGCTCAGGTCGCCCACCGGTAGCGACTGGAACTGGCTGAGCTTGAAGCAGGTGGTGATGCCGAGGATGGCGCAGCTGTTGGAGGTGAACAGCCCGGTGACGATGTCCGTCCACAGCGGCACGCAGCCGTTGGTGCAGTCCAGCCGCGAGCCGTTGGTCATGCCGGCGTAGGTGCCGCGCACCGGGTCGCTGGCGCCGCCGGAGGTGACCAGGCCGGCATCCGCCTCCACCGTGCTGCTGCGGTAGATGCCCGCCAGGCCGAGCAGCAGTTGCTGCCCTACCGTGGCCTTGTTGTAGATGGCGTCGGCAGTGCCCTTGATGTGCACCGGAATGTTCCCGGTCAGCGACTGGATGTCGCCGGAAAGCACGCCCTTGGCCTGGTTGAAGCCGATGCGCACGCCGACCATCTTGTTGCCGTCGTAGGCGAACTCGACGTAGGGATCGACGATGGTGAAGGGGTTGATCTGCCCGGTCTGGTTGTTGACCGTGCCCAGGGCGAAGTTGTTGATGGAGATGTCCGCGCTGTTGGCGGCTTCGCCGGCGCGGTCGTAGAGGCCGAGCTGCAGCTTGTTCATGTTCAGCTGCGTTTCCACCGTGGCGCCGATGTTCAGGCGGGTGTAGTTGATGCCCGCGGCGGCGTCGGTGGCCAGGTTGATGAAGGCCTGGCCGGTGACGTCGGACAGCTGGCTGTCGCTCAGCGCCCGCAGCTCGGCGTTCGCGCCGCCGGCCAGGCACAGCAGCACGCCGGCCAGCAGCAGGCGCCGTATGGAAAGGAAGGTCATGGGTTTTCCCCCTGGAGCTTGGTCCCGGCCATGGGCGCTCCCCTCATCGGGCCGGGACCTGGAACAGGTTGAGGTTGCCCTGCACGTGCAGCACGCCGTCGACGCGGGCGCTGAGCAGGTCGGTCTGCACCAGGCCGGCGTCGGTGCTGCGGGCCTTGTTGGCGCCGGCCAGGGTCAGGCTGATGTTGTCGAAGTTGACGTCCTTCAGGCCGACCCGCAGGACCTGGCGGTTGAAGGCGGCGCCGTCGCCGCCGAAGCCGCTGTTGATGGAGAGGATGTCCACGGTGACCTCGTCGAAGCTGAAGGTCCCGCTGATGTTGTCCAGCACCAGGAAGTTGTTGCCGCTGCCCGCCGGCTGGATCGCCACCCGCGCGCCGCAGCCGCCCGGGCAACGGGTGATGCCGGGGGTCTTCTGGATGTTGACCGTGACGCCCAGGCTCAGGCCGTCCTGGCCCACTACCAGGCCGAGGTCGTCGTCCGGCAGGGTGCGCAGTTCCGCCTGGGCGAGCGGGCCGGCCAGCATCGCCAGCAGGGCGACGGCGGCGGCCCGGAGCCGGCGGCGGGGCGGAAGCAGCGGTGGAAAGCTCATCGTGCCGTGCTCCGTCAGAGGTTGTGGGAAGTGACTTTGAGGTAGTTGAAGCTCAACCCGGACAGCTCGCTGCGCCCCAGGTTGACGCCGCCGGTCGGCACCGCGCCGTAGGAGGCCCGGGTGCCGCCGATGTTCAGGTTGTCGATCACCAGGCTGGTGCGCGGCGCGTTGGCGTAGAAGTCCGCGGCGTTGGCCGCGGTCAGCATGGGCAGCTCGAAGGTGAAGTTGCCGTCGGCGGTCACCGACAGCAGCAGCGGCTGGGACTTGCCGTAGCCCAGGGCGACGCTGGCGTAGGCGTTGGTCAGGTAGACGCTGCGCGCGGCCTTCTCCGCCGCGCTGGCGCAGTTGGCGTTGCCCGCGGCGCAGGAAAGGATGTCGAGGGTCTTGGCGTAGAGGTTCAGGCGCAGTTCGCCGACCAGTTGGCTGCGCGCGCTGGAGCCCCACAGGCGCAGGTAGCTGCCGTCCATCGCCAGGTCCTGGAAGTCCAGGGCCAGCACGTCGGTGCGGGTGCCGCCGCTGACCGGCACGGTGAAGTCGAAGCGCGCGCCCAGGTCGACCTTCTCGCTGGCGCGGCTCGAACAGCCGCTGCCGGCGCCGGCGTAGCCGCTGATGCAGGGCTGCCCGGCGTTGTTGGCGATCAGCGGCGGGAAGGCCAGTTCGAGCACGTCGGCGTCGCTGGGCAGGGTGTTGACCACGCGGCCGTCGGCGAGCTGGGTGGTGAGCACCGAGCCCTTGGCCAGGTTGAGCTTGAAGGGGTAGGTCAGGCGGCCGATGGTCACCGGCTGCAGGTTGCTGCCGTGGTTGCTGCCGGTGGCGCCCAGGTAGAGGTTGCGCACCGCGATGGAGACGTCCTTGCCGTTGGGGTCTTTCAGCCCGGTGATGTTGGTGGTGGCCTTGCTGCCGTCGATCATGGCGTTGTCCACCACGAAGCCGATGCCGGCGCCCTGCACGTCGGACAGCTGCTCGTCGTCCAGGGCGACCATGTCGGCGCGCGCCGCCAGGGCCATCCAGGCAAGGCAGGCGCCGGTCGCCAGCGCAATGCGGGCGGGGCGCGGAAGGCTGATACGGCTGCTGGCCATGGCCACCTCTTGTTCTTTTCTCGTTCGCCGACCAAGGGGCAAAAGCCCTGTCTGCCACTATAGGGAGTCGTCGGCCCTTGCGGCCCGACCCATAGTCGAGAATCGCCTGCTGGCAGGTGGCCGCCGTGTTACCCAAGGTCACACCGGCGTAACAGCCGCGTCAGCCGTGGCGGAACAGCCCGATCAGGTGCTCGGCGATGGCGCCTTTTATGGCCTCCAGGTTCAGCCGCGACTGCGCCTGCAGCTTCGCGCTGTTCAGCCGGTGCAGGTGCAGCGAGGGCATGCGCGCCTCGTACTCGCGCAGGTCGCCCTTGACCAGCACCGGCAGGAAGGGCTCGTCGCGCATGCGGTAGCGGCGGATCAGCAGCTTCAGGCCGTCCTGGAACGGCAGCTCGGCGGAGCCCACCAGGCGGTGCTCGCCGGGGATCTTCAGGTACAGGCCGCTGTGGCCCATGGTCTCGCCGGGCAGGATGTGGATGCCGGTGGGCTCCACGGCATCGGCGGGGATGTCGTGGAAGGTGTCGAACCAGGCCTGCTCGTTGGGCAGGATGGTGATGCCGCCCTCCTGGCTCTCCGGGATCACGAAGCTGTAGTTGCTGTAGAGCTTCTCCACGTAGGAGGAATAGATGCACAGGCGGTTCTCGAAGCGCCTGAGGAAGTCGATGGCCTCGCTGCGGTCGGTGATGGCGTCCAGGTCCCAGTCCAGGTCGTCCTGGCGCTCCAGTTCGGCCCAGCGGGCCTTGGCGAGTGCGGCGTCGTATGTCATGGCGGCAATTGGCTACTGACTGTCAGGGCCTGTTCCCGTTTCGTTCACGAGCGAACGAAACGAGAACAGGCCCTGGCCAACTGGCAGAAAACATGCCAGGAATTTCAGGGGGTTAACGCCGTTTTTCAGGGCCGTGGCGACATCCCTCACGGCGTAAACTGCCGCGTTTCGTCACCCCTTCCGCCGCGGGCGGACCTTTGCAGTACAATCGCCCCCTTTACCCGTCAACAGCGGCTACCCGATGATCGACCCCCGACGCGTACTGCGCGCCCTCGCCGAACACTGGGCCCTGCTCGAACCGCTCTGCGAGCGCTTCGACAGCGGCACCCTGGCCCTGGCGGAGCTGCGCCTGCAACTCACGGCGCAGCTGCCCGAAGGCAGCCCGGCGGACGTCACCGCCCTGCTCGACCAGTGGATCCGCCTGGACATCCTGGTGCCGGTGGCCAAGAGCCCCAACCGCTTCGAGCTGAACGCCCAGATCCACGACTTCCTCGCCTACCTGCGCCACGAGCACCGCCTGGGCCTGTGCCTGGAGATCGAGGCCTACCTGCGCCACCTGGAGCGCCTGGCCGGCTACATCCGCGACGCCTTCGAGGTGCGCGACGGCAACGACCTGGCGCGCCAGCTGCGCCTGCTCGACATGCGCGTGCGCGACGTGCTGAAGAAGCTGGCCAACGACGAACAGGCGCTGATCGCCGTGGCCGAGCGGGCCAAGACCAGCGACCGGCAGATTCCCCTGCGCCAGCGCTACGCCGAGGTCCTGGCGACCTGGGACGAGTACGTCGAACCGATGATCCAGCTGGTTTCCGCCGACGGCGCCTTCGAGCAGGGCGTGCGCCGCGTCGAGCAGGTGCTGCTGCGCCTGCTGGGCGAACAGCAGCGCCTGGGCCATCTGGTGGACGACGACCAGCTGCTGCGCACCCACGCGCGCATCCTGGAAATGCAGACCACCGCCCAGCTCACCCTGCGTCGCGCCCGCGAGCTGCTGCTGCCACTGCGCGAGGAAGCCCGCCGACACAACGCGATCACCCGCGGCGCCGCGCTGGCCCTGTCGGTGATCCGCCGCAAGGGCATCGACGCCGTGCCCCAGGCCTCCCTGCCGCTGTTCACCCGGCCGCAGAGCACCTTCCTCGGCAGCGCCTCGCAGGTGGAAAGCTACGTCTTCGCCCTGGCCCGCTTCGAGCCCAAGCCGGCGCACTTCCCCAAGGCGACCGGCAAGCGCGGCGGCGACGGCCCGCGCAACGCGCCACGCACCGCGCGGGAGATGCTCGAGCGCTGCCAGGCCGCCCTGCCGCTGCCGGACCTGATGGTCTGGCTGCTGCAGCAGGAGCCCGAGGGCGCTACCGACGAGCTGCTCTACTGGTTCTCGCGCCTGTCGCGCGACGGCCGCTTCCAGCGCGAGCGCCTGGAGCGCCGCGACTACGATACCGCCCAGCACAGCGTCAGCCTGTGCTCCTTCGCCCTGCTCGCCGCCCCGAGCGGCAAGGCCGACAAAGCGAGCGAACCCCATGCAAATTGATCTTTCCGAACTGACCCAGCTCGGGCCCATCTTCCGCGAGCTGTTCAAGGGCTTCCACATCAGCCGCCGCGACCCCGAGCTGTACAGCCAGCTGTCCAACCAGCAGGACCAGTACCGCGCGCTGTTCCGTTCGCTGGGCTTCGAGCTGGTCTGCGACACCCGCGGCTTCTACTACTTCGTCCCCGAGCAGATCGGCGCCCAGGTCAACAAGACCGCCCAGCGCCTGGCGCTGTTCACCTTCATCCTGGTGGAGCACCTGGCCGACCAGGGGCGCGACCCGCTGGCCGTGCTCGACGGCGGCAGCATCGGCCGCGACGAGCTGCCGCCGCTGCTGGAGAAGTACCGCGACCTGTTCCTGCAGGCCGAGGTGACCACCCAGGAGGAACTGGAAGAGAAGGTCATGCGGCGGATGACCCAGCTCGGCTTCGCCGCCGAGGACAACGGCGTGTACCGCTTCCTGCCGCCTGTGCACCGCTTCCTCGACGTCTGCCTGTCGGTGCAGCAGGACCGCGACCTGGCCGCCAGCCTGCACGCCAAGGACCTGGCCTACGTCGCCCCGGCCCTGGCCGAGGAGGACGAAGAGCCCATCGTCAGCCTGGAAGAACCCGCCGATCCGGCCACGCCGCTCATTGAAGAAGCGGAAAGCGAGGAAGACGCCCTCGCCCGCGCCATCGCCGAAGAACAAGCCGACATGGAGGCCCAGGCATGACCCAGGAACGCTACGGCATTCGCCGCTTCGCCCTGCTCAACACCGCCGGCTACAGCCTCGGCGTGTTCCCCCTGGAGCAGCCGCTGTCGGTCTACGGCGCCAACAACCTCGGCAAGTCCGCCTCGATCAACGCGCTGCAGTTCCCGATCCTGGCGCGCATGTCGGACATGAGCTTCGGCAAGTACAGCCTGGAAGCCTCGCGCAAGTTCTACTTCGCCACCGACACCAGCTACATCCTCATCGAGCTGGAACTGCCCCACGGCCGCCACGTCATCGGCTGCGGCGGGCGCGGTCCGGGCGGCGGCTTCGGCCACCAGTTCTTCGCCTACCAGGGCGAGCTGGACCTGGAGCACTACCAGAAGAACGGCACCTGCCTGCGCCTGCGCGAGCTGTACGCCAGCCTGGAGCGCGCCGGCCTGAAGGCCTACGAGCTCAAGCCCGACGAGCTGCGCCGGCTGCTGGTCGGCGGCCACACCTCGGTGCCGCTGGACCTGACGCTGATCCCGCTGCGCTCCACCAGCGAGCAGAGCCTGAAGACCTTCCGCTCGCTGTTTATCAACCTGCTGCACATGCGCGAAATCACCGCGGCCAAGCTCAAGCAGCTGTTCCTCGACGCCTTCGAGCACAGCCTGCGCTCGGGCAGCGTCGACTACATCGCCGCCTGCGAGGAAGCCTTCCGCGACGTGCGCCGCATGGAGGGCGACTACCAGGCCCTGGTCGCCGCCGGCCCGCTGGTCGAGGCGCTGGCCAACGGCGTGCAGCAGCGCGAATTCCTGCGCGGCAAGATGCACCGCCTCTCGCCGCTGCTCGACAACCTGCTGGGCACCTGGGAAGACTACGCCGGGGCGCGCAAGGAAGAGCTGGTGATCCAGGCCGAGCACTACCGCAGCGAGCAGGACGGCCTGCAGAACGAACAGCGCGGCGGCACCGCCGAGCTGATGCGCCTGGAGCGCGAGATCAGCGAGATCCAGCGCTGGATGGGTGAGCTGGCGGTGCTGAAGAACCGCTTCGCCCTGGTCGAGGACGCCAAGGTCCTGGAACAGCAGCTGCTCGCCGCCAAGGACGCCCACGACGAGCTGGCCGGCGCCCTGGCCCACTCGCGGCAGTTCTCCAGCGAAGACCTGGACGAGCGCGTGCGCGACCTGGAGAAGCGCGTGAAGAGCGTGCGCCAGCAGCTCGAACACGCCGACAACAACAGCTATGCGCGCCTGCGCGAGGAATTCTCGCAGCAGGACGTGGAGCGCCTGATGCGCCTGTTCAACGGCGCGCTGTTCAGCCTGCCGCTGGGCGACAAGGGCGTGAGCCTGGACGAGGAAGGCCAGTGGGTGGGCAGCGTCGAGAAGATCCTCGACGCCTTCAAGGGCGAGCGCTTCGAAGTGCCGGGCCTTGCCATCGACCTCTCGCACATCGAGCCGCCGGCGCTGCAGGCCCTGGCCGACCGCGCCGCCCTGCGCGACCAGAAGGAACGCCTGGAGAAGGAGCTCAAGCAGCTCAAGACGCAGCAGGCCGTGGCCGCCGACCGCAACGCCAGCAAGGCCCAGGCCGACAAGCTGTACCAGGACGTGCTCGACGCGCAGAAGGCCCTGGAAGACTTCCGCCGCAGCGAGACGCTGAGCGCCGAGGAACCGGCCAAGCTGGAAAAACTCGCGCAACTGGAAGCCACCCAGGACGAGCTCAAGCGCTCGGCCGACGCCTTCACCGAGCGCGTCCAGCAGCTCTCCGCCAAGCTGCAACTGGTGGGCCGCCAGCTGGCCGACCTGGAAGCCAAGCAGCGCACCCTCGACGACGCCCTGCGCCGCCGCCAGTTGCTGCCCGCCGACCTGCCGTTCGGCACGCCGTTCATGGAACCGGTGGACGACTCCCTGGACAACCTGCTGCCGCTGCTCAACGACTACCAGGACACCTGGCAGCAACTGCAGCGCATCGACGGCCAGATCGAGGCGCTGTACGCCCAGGTGCGCCTGAAGGGCGTGGCCAAGTTCGACAGCGAGGACGACCCCGAGCGCCGCCTGCAACTGCTGATCAACGCCTACGCGCACCGCACCGACGAAGCCCTGACCCTGGCCAAGGCGCGCCGTGCGGCAGTGACCGACATCGCGCGGACGCTGCGCAACATCCGCAGCGACTACGACAACCTCGAGCACCAGCTGGCGCTGTTCAACCGCGAGATCAACAAGCGCCAGGTGTCGAACCTGCAGAGCTTCCGCATCGTGCTGGCGCCGAACAAGGAAGCGCTCAAGCACATCGACCAGATCATCCACAGCGCTGGCCAGTACGAGGAAGGCGAGAACCTCTCGGTGTTCGACCTGACGCAGAGCGCCGAGCAGGATGCCAAGAACGAGGAAGCCAAGGACTACCTGTCGCGCCTGGTGGCGGCGAACAACAACCAGTTGGGCCTGAAGGACCTGTTCGAGCTGGCGTTCGAGATCACCAAGGTCGGCGGCCAGCCGATCGTCCACACCGACATCGACGGCGCCGCCTCCAACGGCACCACCATGACCATCAAGGCGCTGACCAACATGTACCTGTTGCTGCACCTGATGGACCGCGAGCAGGCCGGGCGCATCCGCCTGCCCTACTACCTCGACGAGGCCGCCGACATCGACGAACGCAACCAGGCCGCGCTGCTGGAAACCAGCCTGCAGCTGGGCTTCGTGCCGATCCTGGCGAGCGTCAAGCCGCAGGTCTCGGCGCAGGTGGCCATCGACCTGGAAGGCGGCAGCGGGCCCAACGGCATCTACATCGACGAGGCCGACTGGAAGTTCATCCGCCGCCGCGAACTGGCCGTCGACCACCCCGCCGCCACGGCCGAAGAGGCCGCGGAGCCGGCCTGAGCGCCCCCGCCGCCGGCGCGCAGCCGGCGGCGGCATTCATGAGCAGGCTATGGAGTTTGGCCGGAAAGGCCAGGTTACATATAATGGCTTGCATTCTCATTGGCGACACCACGGGAGTTTCCATGTCTGTTCGTCTGCTCGCCGGCGTCAAGGGCGCTGTCCTGGCCTGCCTGCTCGGCGGCCTGTCTCTGCACGCCGCTGCCGATCCGGTCACCCTCACCCTGTACAACGGCCAGCATGCCGCCACCGGCATCGCCATCGCCAAGGCCTTCACTGACAAGACCGGCATCCAGGTCAAGATCCGCAAGGGCGGCGACGGCCAGTTGGCCAGCCAGATCACCGAGGAAGGCGCGCGCTCGCCGGCCGACGTCATCTACACCGAGGAATCACCGCCGCTGATGCGCCTGTCCGGCGCCGGCCTGCTGGCCCCGCTGGACGCCGGCACCCTGGCCCTGGTCGAGGCGCAGAACGCCGGCGGCAAGGGCGACTGGGTGGGCATCACCGCCCGCGCCCGGGTGCTGGCCTACAACCCGAAGAAGATCGACGAGAAGGACCTGCCCAAGAGCCTGATGGACCTGTCCGACCCGCAGTGGTCCGGGCGCTTCGGCTTCGTTCCTACCAGTGGCGCCTTCCTCGAACAGGTTTCCGCGGTGATCAAGCTCAAGGGCCGCGACGCCGCCGAGGACTGGCTCACCGGGCTGAAGGCCTTCGGCTCCATCTACACCAACAACGTCACCGCCATGAAAGCCGTGGAGAACGGCGAGGTCGACATGGCGCTGATCAACAACTACTACTGGTACACCCTGAAGAAGGAGAAGGGCGAGCTGAACTCGCGCCTGCACTTCTTCGGCAACCAGGACCCGGGCGCGCTGGTCACCGTCTCCGGCGCCGCCGTGCTCAAGTCCAGCCAGCATCCGAAGGAGGCCCAGCAGTTCGTCGCCTTCATGCTCAGCGAAGAGGGCCAGAAGGCCATCCTCAGCCAGTCCGCCGAATACCCGCTGCGCAAGGGCATGCAGGCCGACCCGCAGCTCAAGCCGTTCGCCGAGCTGAACCCGCCGCAACTCAGCCCCGCCGACATGGGTGAGGCCAAGGACGCGCTGGACCTCGAACGCGACGTCGGCCTGAACTGATGTCCATCGCCGCGCCCGTGGTCCAGGCCCGCGGCGGCCACGGGCGCAAGGCGCCGCTGTGGCTGCTGCCGCCGGTGCTCCTGCTCGCCCTGCTGGCGGCGCTGCCGCTGTTCTACGTCGCGGCCAAGGCCTGGGACTCGGGCTGGCACCTGGCCTGGGAACTGCTCTGGCGGCCCTACGTGTTCCGCCTGTTCGGCAACACCCTCAAGCTGCTGGTGCTGGTCACCGTGCTCAGCGCCCTGCTCGGCCTGGCCTGCGCCTGGCTGGTGGAGCGCAGCGACCTGCCCGGACGGCGCTACTGGAACGTGCTGCTGTGCCTGCCGTTCGCCATCCCCTCCTTCGTCAGCAGCTTCACCTGGGTATCCCTGAGCCCGGCCTACGAAGGCCTGGGCGGCGCGGTGCTGGTGATGGCCATGTCCAAGTACCCACTGGTGTACCTGCCGCTGGCCGCCACCCTGCGCAACCTCGACCCGTCGCTGGAGGAAAGCGCGCGCATGCTCGGCGTGTCGCGCCGCCAGGTGTTCTGGCGGGTGACCCTGCCGCTGCTGCGCCCGACCCTGGCCGCCACCAGCCTGCTGGTGGCGCTGCACATGCTGGTGGAGTTCGGCGCGCTGTCGATCCTGCGCTTCCAGACCTTCACCACGGCGATCTACCAGGAGTTCGAACTGGAATTCAGCAACGCCACCGCGGCCATGCTCTCCTCGGTGCTGCTGGCGCTGTGCTTCCTGCTGCTGTGGCTGGAACTGCGCATGCGCGGACGCGGCCGCCTGGTGCGCACCGGCCAGGGCAGCGCGCGGCAGGCCGAGCGGGTGCGCCTGCACGCCTGGAAATGGCCGCTGCAACTGCTGCTGGTGGCGCTGGTGGTGATCGGCACCGGCATCCCCATGGCCATGCTCGGCTACTGGCTGCTCACCGGCGCCTCGGCGGCCTTCCCGCTGCTGGAGATCGGCCAGGCGCTGCTGTCGTCGCTGTCGCTGTCCTTCGGCGGCGCCCTGCTCGGCTGCCTGCTGGCGCTGCCGGTGAGCATCCTGGTGGTGCGCTACCCCGGCCCGCTGGCGCGCTGGGCGCAACGCCTGCCCTACCTGCTGCAGGCCCTGCCGGGGCTGGTGATCGCCCTGTCGCTGGTGTACTTCGCCCTGCACTACGTGCCGGACCTGTACCAGACCAGCGCGCTGCTGCTGGTCGCCTACGCCCTGCTGTTCCTGCCCCTGGCCCAGGCGCCGATCCGCGTGGCCCTGGAAAAGGCCTCGCCGCAACTGGAAGAAGCCGCCCGCACGCTGGGCCAGACGCCGCTGCGCGCCTTCCTGCGCATCACCCTGCCGATCATCTCGCCGGCCATGGGCGCGGGGTTCGTGCTGGTGTTCCTCGACAGCATGAAGGAGCTGACCGCCACCCTGGTGCTCGGGCCCACGGGGCTGACGACCTTGGCTACGGCGGTGTGGGTGCATACGTCGACGCTGGAGTACGCGGCGGCGGCACCCTATGCGGCGTTGCTGATTCTGATCTCCGGGGTGCCGGTGTACCTGCTGACGACGCGGGCGGCGCGGGGTGGGCGCTGAAGCGGGAGTGCTTTTCGTAGGAGCGAGCTTGCTCGCGAACAACAGGCGGCTTGGTGTTTGGCTCAAAGAGCACCCTCTCCCCAGCCCTCTCCCTGAAGGGAGAGGGGGCTTGTCCGTGCCGAGAGAAGTGATGGTTTCAGCCGGTAGCTTTCGGTGTTGCCGGCTGACTCAGGAGCACCAGCGTCTGCCCAATGGTCCCCTCTCCCTTCAGGGCGGGGCGCGCAGCCGAGGGTTAGGGAGAGGGGGCGGAGTGTCCCACCGCGTCTATGTCACAAGGAGCTTGGTTCGCGAGCAAGCTCGCTCCTACGAAAATCAAAAGCCCCCGCACGCCCCAAGCAAAAACGCCCCGCCGGTCTCCCGGCGGGGCGCTTGGCCTCGGATAAGCGGCGTATAACCGCGAACGGTTATACGCCCTACTCGCCCACCGCTTTCCCCAACGGAATCTTCGGCGCCCACTGCAGCCACTCATCCTGGTACTCGTCGAACAACGCAAAGGTCTGCCCCGGCCGTGCCGCGGCGCCCATCTGCGCATTGTCCGGCGTAGCGAAGGCCACGCCCCCGGCGAGGATGGTCTCGAAGGACTCGGTACGCACCTTCACCCCCTTGAACAGGCCGGCATCCACGCCCACCCCGCTGGTGTTCCAGAAGCGGCTGCCGGTGCGTACCAGGGGCGCGTAGCGCGGTTCGATGAGGATGTGGATCAGCACCCGGTCGCCCTGCTCGCCCAGTTCGAAGGAGGTCACCTTGCCCACCTGCACCTCGCGGTAGGTCACCGGCACGCCCGGCTTCAGCGAGCCGCGGCGGGCGGCGCTCAAGGTCAGGCGCAGGCCGTCGGCGTCGAGCAGGCGGTTGGGCTGCTGCGCCAGCAGGTTGAAACTGTTCTGCGCCGGGCCCGGCTTGGCCGCCGGCAGCACTTCGATATACGGGCCGCTGACCAGGGTGCCGAGGTTCTCCGCACCGCCCAGGCCGAGCTGCGCCGAGACCACCCAGAAGCGGCTGCCCTGGCGGGCGATGCTGTCCTGGGCCTTGATCAGGCGCGCCTTGAGCACCACGCCGCCGAGGTCGCGGCTGAGGTCCACCTGTTCCACGCGGCCCACGTCCAGGCCGCGGTAGCGGATCACCGTGCCCTCGCGCAGGCCGTCGGCCGAGTCGGCGCGCAACTCGATCAACTGGCCCTTGGCGTGGGCGCTGTCCTCGCTGTCGTAGAGGGCGAAGCGGCGCACCTTGGTGACGGGCGCGGCCTTGGGGTCGGGGGTGTCGAAGGCGATGCCGCCGCTGATCAGCGTCTGCAGCGATTCGCTCTTGAACTTGATGCCGTTGAGGTCGCCGCTCAATGTCACGCCGCTGACGTTCCAGAAGCGCGTCGAGGTGTTCACCAGGGCCGCGTATTCGGGCTCGATGTGCACGCCCACCACCACCCGCTGGCGATCGCGGGACAGCTGGTAGCTCTGCACGGTGCCGACCTTCATCTGCCGGTAGAGGATGGGCGTGCCCACCTCCAGCGAGCCCAGGCGGTCGCTGGTCAGCACCAGGTGCAGGCCGGGCGCGTCCAGGTTCAGCGGCGGCGCCTTCGGGCGCACGGTGAACTCGCGGGTGGGTTCGCCCTCCTTGGAGAAGCGCACGGCGATGTAGTTGCCCTTCACCAGCGCCTCCAGCCCGGTGATGCCGGCCAGCGAGATGCTCGGCTTGACCAGCCAGAACTCGCTCTTGGCGTTGAGGAACTCCTCGGTGCGCGGGTCCATGGACAGGGTGGCGGTGGCGCCGTTGAAGTCCTTGTTCATGTCGATGGCCTTCACCGTGCCCACCTGCACGCCGTTGTACATCACCGGGGTGCTGCCGGCGGAAAGGCCGCTGACGTCGTCCACCTTCAGGCGCACCGCCAGGCCCGCCTGGGCGGCGTCGTAGTCCTCGTAGAGGCGGAACGGCTTGGTCGGGTCGGTGGGCGGGCTGTCCGGGTAGCTGTCCGGGGTGGCGAAGGCGATGCCGCCGGCGGCGATGCTGGCCAGCGACTCGGTGCGCAGCTTCAGGCCGCTGAGGCTGCCGGACAGGGTGATGCCGCTGGCGTTCCAGAAGCGCGTGTGCTTGCGCACCAGGTTGGCGTAGGCCGGCTCGATGTGGATCTTCACCTCGATGGTCTTCTGGTCGTCGGCCAGCTGGTAGCTCTTCACCTGGCCGACCTGGATCTGCCGGTAGTAGATGGGGCTGCCCTGCTCCAGCGAACCCAGGCGCTCGGCCTTGAGCATCAGGTGCAGGCCGGGCAGGCTGTCGGACAGCGGCGGCGGCTCCTTGAGCGCGACGAAGTCGTGGTTGAGCTCGCCCTTCACCGGGTCGACGGCGATGTAGTTGCCCGACACCAGGGTCTCCAGCCCGGTCACCCCGGCCAGGGACACGCGCGGCTTGACCAGCCAGAAGCGCGTGCGCTTGCTCAGGTACTCGATGCTTTCCTTGCGCATCTCGACCACCGCGGTGACGCCCAGGGTAGGCTTGTTCACGTGCAGGTCGACGACCTTGCCCACGGCGATGCCCTTGAAGATCACCTCGGTCTTGTTCGGCTGGATGCCGTCGCCGCTCTCGAACTGGATGTTGATGGTCACCCCGGCCTGGTCGTAGGCGCGCCAGGCCAGCCAGGCGCCGATGGCCAGGGCGATCAGCGGCAGGATCCAGATCGCCGACCAGTTGGTGGTCTTGCGCAGTTTCGGGGTGGGGAGTTCACTCATCGTCGTTTTCCGCGTCCGTGTTATCCCAGATCAGCCTGGGATCGAAAGTCACTGCCGCCAGCATGGTCAGCACCACCACAGTGGCGAAGGCGGCTGCACCGAGGTTCGCCTCGATGCTGGCCAGGTTGCCGAAGTTCACCAGGGTCACGAGGATGGCGATGACGAAGATATCGAGCATCGACCAGCGACCTATCCACTCGATGAAGCGGTACATCAGGATGCGTTGCCGCGCCGACATCGGCTGGTGGCGCTGCACCGAATAAAGCAGCAGGGCGATGCCGACCAGCTTGAAGGTCGGCACCAGGATGCTGGCGACGAACACCACCGCGGCCACCGGGATCATGTCCGCGTGGATCAGCTCCACCACCCCTTCCATGATGGTCGCCGGGGTGCCGCTGCCGAGGAAGTTGACGGTCATGATCGGCAGCAGGTTCGCCGGGATGTAGAGGATGGCCGCGGTAATCAGCAGCGCCCAGGTGCGGGTGAGGCTGTTCGGCCGCCGCGCGTGCAGCACCGAGCCACAGCGCGAACAGTGCTGCGGCTCCTCGTCGGTGGCGCGGTTGAGCTGGTGGCATTCGCCGCAGGTCAGGATGCCGGCGTCAATGGCCCTCATCGTCGAACTCCCCGGCCAGCGATTCCCACACCTGGTGGCGCGACATGGTCACCTCCAGCCATATCTGGCTGAGCAGCAGGCCGATGAAGCAGGCCAGGCCCACGCCGATGTGCAGTTCGGCCATGTCGATCAGCTTGACGATGGCCACCAGGATGCCCATCAGGTAGACCTCCAGCATGCCCCACTCGCGCAGATGCTGGTACCAGCGCAGCAGTTGCATGGCCTGCGCGCGCGCCACGTCGAAGCGCAGGCTGCAGAGGACGAACAGCTGGCACAGCAGCTTGGCCAGGGGGATCACCATGCTGCACAGGAACACCAGCACGGCCACTCCGTGCATACCCGAGGCGTACAGGCCAAGCACCCCGCCCCAGACGGTGTCGATACCGACCTGGCCGAGGATGTCGATCTTCATGATCGGCAGGAAGTTGGCCGGGATGTAGAGGAAAAGCGCGGTGAGCACCAGCGCCATGGCGCGGCGCACCATGTGCGGCCGGTGGATTTCCAGCTCGTAGCCGCAGCGCGGGCAGACCGAGCGGCTGCCCGTGGGGACCGGCTCGCGGCGCATCAGCAGGTCGCATTCATGGCAGGCGATCAGCTGCTCCAGCGGCAGGTCTTGCAGCGCACGGCTGTCGGTTTCGGACATGGGGGGACTCTGGATGATTTGTGCCTATTGTAGACGAGGCGGCCCCCGCGGCGCTGCGCCCGCAGCGCCTCGGAATCGGCCGAAAAGCCGCTCGCGGGGCTTGCCATCGGCGGTGTTTCAGGCCCTGGGTTTCCCAGTGGCTCCTGCCGCCGCCCGGCGCTTTGCCATGGCGGGGCTGGTGCCGCGTGGAAGGAACCGGCCCTCGGCCTTGGCGGGCCGCGCCGGGAGTACCGCATCAGCCACGATCGCACCCAGCGTCATCCGCATGCCGAATTTGTTGAGGATGCCATTGAGCGTCCCGATGGTGGGGTTTCCCTTGTCGCTCTCGAGCTGGTAGAGCGCCTTCGTCGATATCCTGCACATGGCGGCGAAGGTGTCCTGGTCGAGCCCGGTGACCTCGACGCGCAACCGGCGAATGGAAACACCGAGCGACTCCCGCCCCTGCACATTCGCCCGCAGAATGTCGTCGATCAGCCGCTGGCGCTCCTCGGTGGTGATGTTCCTCATAGCAGGCCCCATCAGCCTTTTTCGGCAATAAAATTCCGGTTCATCCCTTCCGCCCCCTATAAATCGGCATTTTAATTCCGACTCACATTCATTTGCGCGGCTTGGCCCGGGCGGTGGGTTCGGCGATCAGCGGATCGTCCGGCCAATAGTGCTTGGGGTAGCGGCCCTTGAGGTCCTTCTTCACTTCGGCGTAGGTGCTGCGCCAGAAGTTGGCCAGGTCCTGGGTCACCTGCACCGGGCGCTGCGCCGGTGACAGCAGGTGCAGTTTCACCGCCAGGCGGCCGCCGGCGATGCGCGGGGTGTCGGCCAGGCCGAACAGTTCCTGCAGGCGTACCGCCAATACCGGCGGGAATTCGCTGTAGTCCAGGCGGATGTTCGAGCCGGACGGCACCTGCAGGGTGCGCGGCGCCAGCTCGTCCAGGCGCTGCGGCAGCGGCCAGGGCAGCAGGCCGTGGAGGATGCCGGGCAGCTCCAGGTTGGCGAAGTGGGCCAGGCGCGAGACCTTGCCCAGGTACGGCAGCAGCCAGTCCTCCAGCGAGGCCAGCAGGGCCGCGTCGCCGACGTCCGGCCACTCGCTTTCGCCCTTGTCTTCCAGGTCGAGACGGCGCAGCAGGTTCACCCGCGCCTGCCACTGGCGCAGTTCCGGGGTCCAGGGCAGCAGTTCCAGGCCCTTGCGCCGCACCAGGCCGAGCAGCGCGCGGCTGCGGGCTTCGGCGTCGAGGCCGGGCAGCGCCTCGCGGCTGAGCACCAGTTCGCCGACCTTGCGCTGGCGTTCGGCGCGCAGCACGCCTTCGCGCTCGTCCCAGTCCAGTTCGTCATGCACCTTCACCTGCTCGGCCAGCACAGTATCGAACAGCGCCGCGTCCAGGGCGGCGGCCAGGTAGATGCGTTCTTCGCGCTGGCCCTGGCGGCTGCCGAGGTCGGCGACCACCAGCCAGGGTTCCTTCATCAAGGCGTCCGGCTCGCCGAACTGCGCGGCGCGGCCGTTGGCCAGGCGGTATTCGCCGCCGCCCTCGCGACGCTGGCGGGCCACGCGGTCGGGATAGGCGAAGGCCAGCAGCGCGCCCAGCCAGCGCGGGTGGTCGGTGTCGGCCACCGCTTCGCTCGGCTTGCCGCGCAGGTAGCCGCGGAACTGCCGGGCCAGTTGCTTGGCCCGTTGCACTGCGCCGCGACTGGCGCGGTTGCCGGCCGACTCACCGGCGAGCAGCGCCGTGCGTTCGTGCAGGTCGGCGCCGGCGCCGCGCAGGATGTCGCGCTCGCCCAGCAAGGCGGCGACATCACAGGCCAGGCTGCCCAGGCCCAGCGCCTGGCCGCGCAGCAGCAGGTGGGCGATGCGCGGGTGCGCCGGCAGTTCGGCCATGGCCTGACCGTGGGCGTTCAGCGCGCCGCTGTCGTTCAGTGCGCCGAGACGCGCGAGCAGCTCGCGGGCCTGGGCGTAGGCCGCGGCCGGCGGCACGTCGAGCCAGGCCAGTTCCTCCGGCGCCACGCCCCAGCGGCCCAGTTGCAGGGCCAGGCCGGCGAGGTCGGCCTGGAGGATTTCCGCCGTTCCGTAGGCCGGCAGTTGCTCGTGCTGCGCCTCGGACCACAGGCGGTAGCACACGCCCGGCTCCAGGCGCCCGGCGCGGCCGGCGCGCTGGGTGGCCGAGGCGCGGGAGATGCGCTGGGTCTCCAGGCGGGTCATGCCGCTGCCCGGGTCGAAGCGCGGCACCCGCGCCAGCCCGGCGTCGACCACCACGCGCACGCCGTCGATGGTCAGGCTGGTCTCGGCGATGTTGGTGGCCAGCACTACCTTGCGCTTGCCGGGCGGCGCCGGCTCGATGGCGGCGCGCTGGGCGGACAGTTCCAGCTCGCCGTGCAATGGGCACAGCAGCACCTCGTCGCGCCCGGCCAGGGCCTCGCCCAGTTGCTCGGCGACGCGGCGAATCTCCGCCTGCCCCGGGAGGAACACCAGCAGGCTGCCGGGCTCGTCGGCCAGGGCCTGGAGCACCGTCTGCACCACCCGCGGCTCGACGAATTCGCCAGCCTGCCAGGGCCGTCCCCAGCGCAGCTCCACCGGGAACATGCGCCCCTCGCTGCGCACCACCGGCGCCTCGTCGAGCAAGGCGGACAGCCGCTCGCCCTCCAGGGTGGCGGACATCACCAGCACCTTCAGCGGCGTATCGCGCAGCAGTTCGCGGCCGTTCAAGGTCAGCGCCAGGGCCAGGTCGGCGTCCAGGCTGCGCTCGTGGAATTCGTCGAAGATCACCAGGCCCACGCCTTCCAGCGCTGGGTCGTCCTGCAGGCGGCGGGTGAGGATGCCCTCGGTGACCACCTCGATGCGCGTCTTCGGCCCTACCCTGCTGTCCAGGCGGATGCGGTAGCCGACCGTGTCGCCGACCTTCTCCCCCAGCTCCGCGGCCAGGCGCTCGGCCGCGGCGCGGGCGGCCAGGCGGCGCGGTTCGAGCATGAGGATGCCCTGCCCGGCCAGCCAGGGCTCGTCGAGCAGCGCCAGCGGCACCCGGGTGGTCTTGCCGGCGCCGGGCGGCGCCTCCAGCACGGCCTCGTCGCGCTCGCCCAGGGCCTGGCGCAGAGATGGCAGAATGGCATCGATGGGAAGGGCATTCATGGCTATATTTCATCCACCCTCAAGCACGCGGAAACAACGAACCGGCGATTATAACGGCGAACCACGACCGACCCGCCGCAGTCCTATGCAACAAGGGCGGCGGCCGACGATAGAGGCCCCTGCGCCGCATTGATATAGTTGCCCGAAGCCTATTCCGGAGGTTCTAGATGCGTCTTGCCACCCGAGTTTCCTGCGCGGTTCTCAGCGCAGCCCTGCTGAGCCAGTTGGCCGCCTGCGGCACCCTGTTCTACCCCGACCGCCGCGGCCAGATCGATGGCCGCATCGACCCGGCCATCGCAGTGTTCGATGCCATCGGACTGTTGTTCTACATCATCCCGGGGCTGATCGCCTTCGGCGTAGACTTCGCCACCGGAGCCATCTACCTGCCGGACGAGAAATACTCCGTCGCCCCCGAGAAACTGCACGAGGCGGTCGGCGCCGACGGCCAGGTGGACCGGACTAAACTCAAGGCAATCATCGAACGCGAGACCGGCCGCGCCCTGCCGCTGGACGACCCACGCCTGATCCAGCGCGTCGGCAACCCGCAGCAGCTGGCCAGCCTGGGGCTCAAGCTGGAGGGCTGACATGCACGCGGCACTGGGGCGCCACCTGGAAAAACTCCTCGACTACCACCTGTGGGCCCACGAGCGCATCCTCGAGGCCGTCGCGCCCCTGGACGAGGCCGCCTACCGCGAACCGCGCGGGCTGTTCTTCGGCAGCCTGCACGGCACCCTCAACCACCTCGCGGTGGGCGACCGCATCTGGCTCGATCGCGTCGAGGGCCGGCCCTGGCAGTTCACCCGCCTGGACAGCGAGGCCGCGCCGGACCGCGCCGCCCTGGCCGACTTCCTCCGCGAGGGCGTGCAGGGCTGGAAGCAGTGGCTGGCCCGCCAGGACGAGCGCGACCTCGGCAAGCTGCTGGAATACCGCAACATGGCCGGCCAGGACCACCGCCAGAGCCTGGCCGACATCGTCCAGCACCTGGTCAACCACGGCACCCACCACCGCGGGCAGATGAGCGCCGCGCTCACCGCCCTCGGCCAGCCGGCGCCGCTGCTCGACTACATCTATTTCCTGCCGCAACGCCAGGACACCCGCTGAACTTGGACAACCGACGCGCCCGCCTGCTGCACCTGGCCACCAGCGCCTCGCTGGCGGTGGCCGTCACCCTGGTGGTGGCCAAGGCCCTGGCCTGGTGGCACAGCGGCTCGGTGAGCCTGCTGGCCGGCCTGACCGACTCCCTGCTCGACGGCGCCGCCTCGCTGCTCAACCTGCTGGCGGTGCGCTATTCGCTGCGCCCGGCGGACGACGACCACCGCTACGGCCACGGCAAGGCGGAGTCGCTGTCGGGCATGGGCCAGGCGCTGTTCATCTCGGTCAGCGCGGTGCTCATCGGATCCCAGGCGCTGGACCGCCTGCAGCACCCCGAACCGCTGGGCGCCACCGGCTGGGGCATCCTGGTGATGCTGCTGTCGCTGGCGCTGACCGCCGCGCTGCTGGGCGTGCAGCGCTACGTCATCAAGCACACCGGTTCGCTGGCGGTGCAGGCCGACTCGCTGCACTACCGCTCCGACCTGCTGCTCAACGGCAGCATCCTGGTTGCCCTGTTGCTGGCGCATTACGGCTTCCCGCGGATGGACGCGGTCTTCGGCCTGGGCATCGCCGCCTACATCCTCTGGAGCGCCGTGCGCATCGCCCGCGAGTCGGTTGCGGTGCTGATGGACGAGGAACTGCCGGCGGACGTCAGCGAGCGCATGCTCGAACTGGTGCGCCAGGTGCCCGGAGTGGTCGGCGCCCACGACCTGCGCACGCGGATTTCCGGCGATCGCTGGTTCGTCCAGCTGCACCTGGAGCTGCCCGGCGACATGCGCCTGTCCCAGGCCCACACCCTGTGCGACCAGGCCGTGCTGGCGATCCGCGCCGAGTTCCCCCGGGCCGAGGTGCTGGTGCATGCCGACCCACTGGAAGTGGTGGGCCGGGAAACCATCAGTTGATGCTGTAGCCGCGCCCCTGCAGGCAACTGCCCAGCGCGCCGCGGTAGGTATCCACGGCCTGCTGCGACGGCGCGTAGCCGGCCATGGCCGGGTCGAAGCCGCTCTGCCCGACCGCCCAGGTGTGGCACTCGTAACGGTCCTGGGCCTGCTGCTGCGGGCTCTGCCCGTACATCGGGTAGGCGATCACGTCGTAGGGATTGCCCGTCGGCAGCGGGGCCTGCGCCACTTGCGGCGGGGGCGGCACCACCTCGTAGGTCTGCGAGGAATTGTCGAACAGGTAGTAGGTGCCGGCAGCGAGGAAGTACAGCATGCTGCCGAACCACAGTTGCTCGGCGTAGGGCGGCAGGTAGCGCACCCGCACGCCGTAGGGCGGCGCCACCACCACGTAGCGCGCGCCATGGGGGCGGTACCAGTAGCCGTCGTTGAAGAAGTAGTCGCTGCCGCGCCAGGGCACCCGGTAATAGCCCGAGGGCACCCGATCCACCACATAGCCCGGCCGCCAGTTCGACGGATGCGGCCCCCAGTTACCGCCCGGGCGGCCATGCCAGGCATTGCCGGGCGCGGGCGGCGGCCGGCCCTGCCAGGAGCCGCCTCCGGCGGAAGGCCGGCCGGGACCGTGGTCGTCATGACCGGCGGAAGGGCGGCCCTGCCATTGGCCGTTCCAGTTGTTCTGGGGTCGGCCTTGGCCCTGATTGGCCTGGGGTCGGCCTTGCCACTGGCCGCCCTGATTGCCTTGCGGACGGCCCTGCCACTGTCCACC
The DNA here is from genome assembly GCF_001586155.1 of Pseudomonas citronellolis. NCBI lineage: Bacteria > Pseudomonadati > Pseudomonadota > Gammaproteobacteria > Pseudomonadales > Pseudomonadaceae > Pseudomonas > Pseudomonas citronellolis. The sequence goes on along the minus strand of NZ_CP014158.1, from coordinate 986,203 downwards.
CTGGTTGCCTTGCGGGTGGCCCTGCCACTGACCACCCTGGTTGCCCTGCGGACGGCCTTGCCACTGGCCGCCCTGGTTGCCTTGCGGTCGGCCCTGCCATTGTCCGCCCTGATTGCCTTGCGGACGGCCCTGCCACTGGCCGCCCTGATTACCCTGCGGACGGCCCTGCCACTGGCCACCGTCGTTGCCTTGCGGACGACCTTGCCACTGACCGCCCTGGTTGCCCTGCGGGCGACCTTGCCACTGGCCGCCCCCATTGCCGCCGCCATGCCCACCCTGTCCGCCATGGCCGCCCTGCCCGGGTCCCTGCCCTTCGGCGAAGGCCTGGCCGGCAATGGCCAGTGACAGCAACCCAACGGATGCCAGACGCCAGATGCCCGACTTCATGAATGCCTCACAGCGGCCTGCCGGCCGACCTCGTTCGTTTGCATGACAGATAGACAACCGCGCAGGCAGCGCATCCCCGGGGCCAGGGTAAAGTCAAGGTAAAGGTCGGCGGGCAAATCGCAGGCAAGAAAAAAGGGAGGTCAGTGACCTCCCCTCGGGGAATTCGTCCTGGCTCGTCGCTTCTGGCGCCGGCTCACCTCGCTCCACCTTCTGGGCGGTGCGTAGCCCGGTGGCCTGGGCGACCCGATCGGGTCGGCAGGCCGCGATGCGCCTGATTGGGCGGATCGCCGTGGACGTATGGGTCCGGGCCGTGATTTCTGGAGCCATGTTACGGGGAGCGAAGCGACAGCGGATTGCGAAGATTGCGCACCAAACTATCGATTGCGCAATAAATCACCAAGAATGTATAAAAACATGCAAGCCGATAAATTTTCGAGGCCACAATGAACAAACTGGACCGCTACGACCTGCGAATCCTCGCCGAATTGCAGCGCGACGCGCGCATCTCCAACCAGGAGCTGGCCGAACGCATCGGCCTGTCGCCCTCGCCCTGCTCGCGGCGCGTCAAGCAACTGGAAGACGACGGCTACATCCTGCGCCAGGTCGCCCTGCTGGACAGCAAGAAGCTCGGCCTGAGCCTCACCGCCTTCGTCCTGATCGGCATGGACAGGCACACCCCGGAGCGCTTCGAGCACTTCCAGTCGATCATCGCCCAGTGCCCGGAGGTGCTGGAATGCAGCCTGGTCACCGGGATGGACGCGGACTACCAGCTGAAGGTGATGGTGCCGGACATGGAGCACTACCAGCACTTCCTGCTCGGCACCCTGACGCGCATCGAGGGCGTGACCAGCGTGCGGTCGAGCTTCGTGCTGCGCAACATCATGGCCAGCACCGAGCTGCCGCTGGAGCACCTGCGCAGCTGACCCGGCAAATGTAGGAGCGCGCCCTGCGCGCGAATCGCGGGCAGGGCCCGCTTACAGGGGACCGGTGCGGCTGGGGCCGCGTAGCGGATCTCATCCGCGATCCGCGCCGATATATCCGGCTATCGCGGACAAGGTCCGCTCCTACGCCCTCCGGCAAACACAAGACCCGTAGGATGGCGTTGAGCGAAGCGATACCCATCACCACGACCGCATGGGTTTCGCCAAGGCTCACCCCATCCGTTGAGGCGCGCCTTGGCGCAGCCGGCAAGACAGTTGCTCCTACCGTCCAGGCAGGCACGGCTCGCTCCTACGAAGGAGATCCGCTGCGACAAATGCGCGCACCCCGCGTCCTGCCAGCGCCGCCCGGCGCTCGACTATTTCCCGCCAGGGCCGCTGCGGCGGGACTTCTTCGGCCGTCGCCGGCCCCGCGCGGGAAATTCTGCTCACTTTCTGCACAGCGCTGATCAACCGGCGACCAAGCCCTTATAATGCCGCCCGTCCTCGCGACCGCCGGACCTTCCGGCCCCCACTCAAGCGCCCGCGCCGGGCAGGAGCAGCAATGAACGAGAGTTTCGAAGACTGGATGATGTACGGGCTGGTCAGCGCCCTGGTCCTGTTCATGGCCTTCATCGTCTGGGACCTGGCCAAGAAGTCCAAGGCCGGACGCATGGGCACCATGGTGCTGTTCTTCGCCCTCGGCCTCGGCGTCTTCGGCTTCCTGGTCAAATCCTTCGTGGTCGCCGGCCTGGAAGGCGGTTTCTGATCCGGCCCTAGGGCTGCACCTCGCGCCACTCCCCCGGCTGCAGCCCGTCCAGGCCCCAAGGGCCGATGCGCACCCGCACCAGGCGCAGGGTCGGCAGGCCGACGGCCGCCGTCATGCGCCGCACCTGGCGGTTGCGCCCCTCGCGGATCACCAGTTCCAGCCAGGCAGTGGGCACCGACTTGCGGAAACGCACCGGCGGCACCCGCTCCCACAATTGCGGCTCGTCGATGCGCCGCGCCTCGGCCGGCAATGTCGGGCCATCGTTGAGCTGCACGCCCTCGCGCAGGCGCTGCAACTGCGCCTCGTCCGGCTCGCCCTCCACCTGTACCCAGTAGGTTTTCGGCAGCTTGTGCTTGGGGTCGGCGATGCGCGCCTGCAGGCGGCCATCGTTGGTCAGCAGCAGCAGACCCTCGCTGTCGCGGTCCAGGCGCCCGGCGGGATAGACGCCGGGTACCGGCACGTAGTCCTTGAGCGTCGCCCTGCCCTCACCATCGCTGAACTGCGTCAGCACGTCGAACGGCTTGTTCAGCAGGATCAGCCGCGGCTGCGCCGGCGGCGCCTTGGTGACGCGGCGGGGAGCGGGACGGCGAGCAGTGGGACGAGGCGGACGGGGCATGGGCGAAAAGGCAACGAGTCGGCGGAGCACAAGGATGGGCCGGCATGCTAGGTTGTGCCACCGTTCCCCCGCAAGAGCACGCAGAGCATCCCGCCATGCCCAAGGCCCGTCGCTCCCCCTGGCTGATCACCCTGCTCAACCTCGCCGGCCGCCTCGGCGGCGGCTACAGCGGGCCGCAAAGCACGAACTTCGACGGCCTGCGCTTCCGCAATCTGGACGCCAAGCCGCACCACGGCTTCCGTGAATTCCTCAAGTGGCAGTTGGAGCGCGACAGGCAACTGGCCTGGATCGAACAGCCCGGCGCCGAACGCCGTCCGGAAACCCCGGCGCAGGTCAGCGGCGAGGAACTGCGCGTCACCTACATCAACCACGCCACCCTGCTGATCCAGCACCGCGGCCTGAACATCCTCACCGACCCGCTGTGGTGCGAGCGCACCAGCCCCTTCAGCTTCGTCGGCCCCAAGCGCCACCACCCGCCGGGCCTGGCCCTGGACGAACTGCCGCCGATCAACCTGATCCTGGTCAGCCACAACCACTACGACCACCTGGACGTCGGCAGCCTGGGCGAACTGGCCCGGCGCTTCCCGCAAGCCAAGGTGGTGACCGGCCTGGGCAACGCCGAGCTGATCCGCGCCTGCGGCTTCGTCGACGTGCACGAGCTGGACTGGTGGCAGAGCCTGCCGCTGCACGAGGGCATGCTGCTCACCGGCGTGCCGGCGCAGCACTGGTCGGCGCGCTCGCGCTACGACACCAACCGCACCCTGTGGCTGGGCTTCGTGCTGGAATCGGCAGACGGCCCCGTGCTGTTCCCCGGCGACACCGGCCTGGGCCCGGAATTCGCGCTGATCCGCGAACGCTTCGGGCCGATGCGCTTCGCCGCGCTGCCCATCGGCGCCTACGAACCGCGCTGGTTCATGCGCCACCACCACATGAACCCGGACGACGCCGTGCAGGCCCACCGCACGCTGGAATCGCAGTGCAGCATGGCCATCCACTTCGGCACCTTCCGCCTCAGCGACGAAGGCCAGTTCGCCCCCGTCCACGACCTGGCCCGGGCGTTGGCCGAGCAGGGCGTGGAAAGCCAGGCGTTTCGTGCGCCAAAGCCGGGGGAGCAGTGGTTGGTGGGGCGGATGGGTGGGTAGGCCTTAGCTTCGTGTGTGGGGGGACTCTCGACCGGAGTCTCCCGGAACCATTGGTGCCAATACGAACGCCGCCCCTCTCCCCAACCCTCTCCCTGAAGGGAGAGGGAGTCGTTCGGCGTGCGCTGGCACTTCCGCACTCCCTGATGCCCCGCATAGCGCCTGATATTTCCATGAGACATGTCTTCCACGTCGGCACGGACTAGCCCCCTCTCCCTTCAGGGAGAGGGCTGGGGAGAGGGTGCTCTCCGGGATAAACACCCGGCATCGCCGAGAGGCACCATTCGCGAGCAAGCTCGCTCCTACACAAGTCACCCCTCCATTTCGCGCAACAGCTCATCGAGCAACGCCGAAGCCCCAAAGCGCAGGTGCTCGGATGTAATCCAGTCATCCCCAAGCATCTCCTGCGCGATAGCCAGGTAGACCTCGGCATCGTCCAGGCTACGAATACCACCGGCCACCTTGAGTCCCACCTTGCCGCCCGCCTCCACGATGCATTCCAGCATCACCCGCGCAGCCTCAGGCGTGGCGTTCACGGCCACCTTGCCAGTACTGGTCTTGAGAAAATCGGCACCACCGGCAATAGCCTCGCGACAAGCCGTACGAATCAACTCGGGCTCACCCAACTCGCCGCTTTCGATAATCACCTTGAGCCGATGGTAGGGCCCGCACAGCGCCTTGCAGGCCCGGATCAAGCCCACCGCCCCATCTGCCCGTCCAGCCTTGAGCGCCTGCCAGGGATAGACCAGATCGATCTCATCAGCACCCTCGGCAAGGGTACGCCGCACCTCCTCCACCACCTCGGCCAAAGGCGCATCACCGGCGGGAAAGTTGCACACACTGGCGACCCTCACCGCCCGCGCACCAAAGCCATTGAGCGTACGCCGCGCCACATGCACAAAGCGCGGGTAAACACACACCGCGGCCACCTCGCCATAGGGCGTCAACGCCCGGCGGCAGAGCTGGACGATGCGCGGCATGTCGTCGTCGGCGTTCAGCGAGGTCAGGTCGAGCAGCGACAGTACCCGCGTGGCGCGTTCGGCGCGGGTCGGTTGCAGGGGTTCAGCCATGGCGTCCTCCGGTTGCGGCCTTTGCGCCATCCTGCCACGGGCCCTCCCCGCGCGGGCGGGAAAGGGCCGTGGCCATGCGCCGGATCAACGGAACGGCGGCTCGTCGAAACTGCGCAGCTTGCGCGAGTGCAGCGAGTTGAGCTGGGTGCGCAGCAGGTCGACGGCGGCGATGCCGATCGCCAGGTGCTGGCTCACCGCGCGCTGGTAGAAGGCGCTGGCGGCGCCGGGCAACTTGATCTCGCTGTGCAGCGGCTTGTCCGACACGCACAGCAGCGTGCCGTAGGGCACCCGCAGGCGGTAGCCCTGGGCGGCGATGGTGCCGCTCTCCATGTCCACCGCCACGGCCCGCGCCAGGTTGATCAGCGGACGCTCCTGGGCCCAGTGCAGCTCCCAGTTGCGGTCGTCGTAGGTCAGCACGGTGCCGGTGCGCAGGCGCCGCTTGAGTTGTTCGCCGCGTTCGCCGGTAACCAGCGCCGCGGCCTCCTGCAGCGCCACCTGCACCTCGGCCAGCGCCGGGATCGGGATGTGCGGCGGCAGCACCCGGTCGAGGATGCCGTCGCGGCGCATGTAGGCGTGGGCCAGCACGTAGTCGCCGATGGTCTGCGACTGCCGCAGGCCGCCGCAGTGGCCGATCATCAGCCAGCAGTGCGGGCGCAGCACGGCCAGGTGGTCGGTGATGTTCTTGGCGTTGGACGGGCCGACGCCGATGTTGATCAGGGTGACGCCGTCGCCGTCGCTGGCGATCAGGTGATAGGCCGGCATCTGGAAACGGTGCCACTCGACGCCGGCGATGATGGCGTTGGCCTCGCCCCGATCCATGTCGCGCTCGATCACCACGTTGCCCGGCAGCACCATGCGCACGAAGCGCGGGTCCTCGTGCAGGCGCTCCAGGCCCATGTGGATGAACTGATCGACGTAGCGGTGGTAGTTGGTCAGCAGGATCCACGGCTGCACGCAGCGCCAGTCGCTGCCGGTGTAGTGCACCAGGCGGCGCAGCGAGAAGTCGGTGCGCGCGGCGTCGAACAGCGCCAGCGGCATGGGGTCGGCGCCTTCCCACTGGTACAGGCCGTCGGCGATGCCGTCGGAAGTGGCCGACAGATCGGTGCTGGGGAACACCCGCGCCAGTTCGGCGGCGGTCACGCCCGAGCCGGCCAGCTCATCGCCCTGCTCCACCACGTAGGGATAGGGAATGTTCTGCTCGCTGGGGCCGACCTCGATGCGCACGGTGAAGTCTTCCATCAGCGGGCGCAACTGCTCCAGCAGGTATTTGCGGAAGGCCGCGGGGTGGGTGATGGTGACGGCATAGGTGCCGGGCGTCTGCACCTTGGCGTAGGCGCGGGTGGTCGAGGGCACCTCGCCCTGGCACAGGTAGGTCAGGCGAAGCTGCGGATAGCGGAACAGCGCGCGCTCCTCGGCGCCCGGCTGCTCGCGGGTCTTCAGGTAGCGCCGCAGAGCCTGGCTGAGCGCCCCGGTGGCGCGCTGGTGCAAGGCGGCAAGGCGGTCGACCGCTTCTTCTGCGGTATGGGCGACGACGAAAGCGTCGCCGAGCTCGGCATTCATGGTGGGCTTCCTGTCTGAGCGATCAGCTCCATCTTGCCTGCTTATTTGCAGGAAGGGGATGACTGAATCATGTCCTTGGTTCCCCATCCAGCCGGGAGGACTCCCACTGTGCGGGCAACCATTAAAAGACTATATTCAGTCCTTAACTCTTCCAGGTGCCGCCACCATGCGCTACTCCTCCCAGGTCAAACCCATCAGTTACCTCAAGGCCAATGCGGCAGAGGTGCTCAAGCAGCTCGGCGAGCAGCAGGAGCCGCTCATCATCACCCAGAACGGCGAAGCCAAGGCGGTGATTCAGGACGTCCGCAGCTATGAGGAAACCCAGGAGACCCTGGCCCTGCTGAAACTACTGGCACTGGGCAACCAGGAAATCGAGGAAGGCCGATTCGCTGCTCTGGACGAAGTGGCGAAACGCCTGCGCGGGGACGCCTGATGGGGGCAGAATCGCCCTATCGCGTGTTCATCACGCAGGGCGCCGAACGCGATTTGAAGTCCATCCACGACTACGTTGCCGAATTCGACGGGCCGCAACATGCGGTTCATGTCCTGAGCATGCTGCTGGAATGCATCGGCGAGCTGAGTCACTCACCGGAGCGCGGAAATTTCCCCAAGGAACTGCTGAGCCTGGGCATCCGCGAATACCGCCAGCTGTTCTTCAAGCCCTACCGCATCATCTATCGCCAGCGTGAACGGGACATTCACGTCTATCTGGTAGTGGACGGCCGCCGCGACCTGCAACACCTGCTGAGTCGGCGCCTGCTGGGCTAGGCCGGGAGCCTCGCGGCTCCCGGCCAGCGGCATCAGGCCAGATGCGGCGTCGCCCGCGCCACCAGCGCCTCGACGTCCGTGCCGCGCGGCAGGGTGCCGTAGACGCGGCCGCCGCCGCCCAGGCGGCTGCCGATGAAGGCGTCGGAGACGGTGGCGTTGCCGGCTTCCAGCAGCAGCTTGGCCTGCAGGGCCACGGCCACGTCCTCGGTGAGCTGGCGGGCGCGGAACTGGATGTCGGCGGTGTCGGCGAAGGAGGCCTTGAGGTTGCCGATGAAGGCTGCCAGGCGGGCGTCGCCGTGGCCGTCGCCGAGTTCGTGGAACAGCGCGTCGAGTACGCCCGGCTCCTTGGACAGGGCGCGCAGCACGTCCAGGCACTGGACGTTGCCCGAGCCTTCCCAGGTGGAGTTCACCGGGGCCTCGCGGTACAGGCGCGGGAGGATGGTGTCTTCGACGTAGCCGGCGCCACCCAGGCATTCGGCGGCTTCGTTGATCATCGCCGGGGCGCGTTTGCAGATCCAGTACTTGCCCACGGCGGTGACCAGGCGGGCGAACTTGTCTTCCTGCTCGTCGTGCAGGTGGTCCAGGGCGCGGCCCATGCGCATGGTCAGGGCCAGCGCGGCCTCGCTTTCCAGGGCCAGGTCGGCCAGCACGTTCTGCATCAGCGGCTGTTCGGCCAGCACCCGGCCGCCGACCTGGCGGTAGGCGCAGTGGTGCGCGGCCTGGGTCAGCGCCTGGCGCATCAGGGCGCTGGAGCCGACCATGCAGTCGAAGCGGGTCATGGCCACCATCTCGATGATGGTCGGCACGCCGCGGCCCTCCTCGCCCACCATCCAGGCCAGGGCGCCGCGGTACTCCACCTCGCTGGAGGCGTTGGACCAGTTGCCCAGCTTGTTCTTCAGGCGCTGCACGTAGAACTCGTTGCGCGTGCCGTCCGGGCGGTGGCGCGGCAGCAGGAAGCAGGTCAGGCCCTTGTCGGTGTAGGCCAGGGTGAGGAAGGCGTCGCACATCGGCGCCGAGCAGAACCACTTGTGCCCGACCAGCTCGTAGGCCTGGCCCGGGCCGGGGATGCCCACCGGGTAGGCGCGGGTGGTGTTGGCGCGCACGTCGGTGCCGCCCTGCTTCTCGGTCATGGCCATGCCGATGGTGGCGCCGGCCTTCTGCTCGATCGGCAGGTTGCGCGGGTCGTATTCGCTGGCGAGGATCTTCGGCAGCCATTTCTCGGCGATGTCCGGCTGCAGGCGGATCGCCGGGACGCTGGCGAAGGTCATGGTCAGCGGGCAGCCGGTGCCGGCCTCAGCCTGGCTGTGCAGGTAGCTCAGGCCGGCGCGGGCGACGTGGGCGCCGGCGCGCGGGTCGGTCCAGGGCATGGACGGGATGCCGTGCTCGATGGCCGTGCGCATCAGCTCGTGGTAGGCCGGGTGAAACTCCACCAGGTCGATGCGGTGGCCGTAGCGGTCGTGGCTCTTGAACACCGGCTTGTTCTCGTTGGCCAGGAAGCCGGCGGCCATCAGCGGCCCGCCGGCCAGGGCGCCGTAGGCCCCCAGGCGCTGCTCGGCCCAGCCGCCGTCGTAGCGGCGCACCCACTCTTGCAGCGGCAGGTCGATGCGGTAGAGGTTGGCGCCGTCCAGCGGCGGCACCTGGTTGGTCACTTCGTGGGTCTCGGCGTACTGGTGCAGGTTCATCGCTGTTCCTCCGGCTGGGGCGCGCCGACGGCGCGCAGGCAGAAATCGACGAGGGCCTGGCTGACTTGCTCCAGGCCAGGGCTGGGTTGCCCGGCATCGCGGGCGGCACGGGCCGGCGGCGACAGCGGGCCGACCAGGGATTCGGCGATCGCCCCCACCAGGCAGGCGGCGATCAGCGGCGCGGGGCCGCAATGGAAGTGGCCGCTGCGCGCACCCTCTTCCAGCAGTTCGATGAAGAGTTCGGCGTAGGCCTCGCGGTAGAGCAGGCGCTGCTCGTCCACCTCGGGGTCGACCGGTTCGGCGATCAGGGCGAAGGCCAGGCGCCGGCTGTCCCAGGCGCGCCGGGCGAACTGGCGCAGGCCGCGGGCCAGGCGCCCGGCGGGCCCGCCTGGCCCGCGCAGGACGACGGCCAGGGCGTCCACCTCGCGCTGGCTGGCGCGGGCGAAGACTTCGGCGGCCAGTTCGCCCTTGCCGCGGAAATGCCGGTACAGGCTGCCGGTGGCGATGCCCGCCTCTTCGGCCAGGCCCTGCATGGTCAGCGCCGCGAAGCCGCCCTCGGCGACCCGCGCCAGGGCCAGTTGGAGAATGCGCTCGCGCAGTTCCACATCTTTCTGCAGGCGGGCTTCGGTGAGACGATAGACCATGCTCTGAATCCGGATTCACTGTTTCAAGCAGTGAATCACGGTTCAGGGCTTGGCCATAGGGGGAATTGCGCCAGCGGTGCGGGCGTTCCGGCCAGCGGAGCGCGCCGCGTGACGCAACGGGCGTGGCGGATCAGGCGTGGCTGGGCAGCGCCGGCTGGCACAGCAGCCAGTCGTGCAGCAGGGTCTGCAGTTCCTCGAACTTCACCGGCTTGGCCAGGTAGTCGCTCATGCCCGCCGCCAGGCAGCGTTCGCGGTCGCCGCTGTGGCTGTGGGCGGTGATGGCCAGCACCGGCAGCTCGCCGCCCTGGGGCAGCGCGCGGATCGCCCGGCAGGTGGCGAAGCCGTCCATGATCGGCATCTGGCAGTCCAGCAGCACGGCGTCGACGCCTTCGCGGCGCAGCAGGTCGATGGCTTCCGAGCCGTTGTCGGCGGTGCGCACCCGGTAGCCCAGCTTGAGCAGCATGCCGCGGATCACCAGTTGGTTGATGGCGTTGTCCTCCACCACCAGCACCGTGCACTGTTCCGGACGGCGCAGGGCCTGGCCGCCGGCGCGGCGTGGCGGCACGCTGAAGCTCTGCGCCGGCTGGCCGAGGTTCAGTTCGAGGACGAAACGGCTGCCGCGCCCGGGGCTGGAATGGTGCTGCAGCTGCCCGCCGAGCAGCTCGGTGAGCTGGCGGCACAGCGCCAGGCCGATGCCCAGGCCGCCGTACTCGCGGGTCAGCGAGCCGTCGAGCTGGTGGAAGCGCTGGTACAGCGCATCGTCGGCCGGCGTCTCGAAGCCGATGCCGGAGTCCTGCACCGTCACCCGCAGGGCGACGCCGTCGCTCTGCCGCTGGCCGTCCACCCGCAGGCTCACGCCGCCCTGGTGGGTGAACTTGATGGCGTTGTCCAGCAGGTAGCCGAGGGTCTGGGCCAGCTTGCCGGCGTCGCCTTCCAGGGTGTCGGGCAGGTTCTCGTCCAGTTGCAGGTCGAAGCGCAGGCCCTTGGCCTCGGCGCGCGGCGCGTACTGGGCGCGCAGGCTGTCGAACAGGCCGCGCAGGCTGAAGGGCTCGCGCCGCGGGTAGAGCTTGCCGGCCTGCAGCTCGATCAGCGCGAGGATGTCGTTGACCATGCGCATCATGTCGCGCGCCGAGCCGGTGGCGGTCTTCTGGTACTGCGCCAGCTCCACGTCCATGGGCACCGTCTGCATCAGCTCCAGCGAGCCGATCACCCCGCTCATGGGCGTGCGCAGCTCGTGGGTGACGGTGGCCAGGAACTCGTCCTTCAGGCGGTTGCTGTTGGCCAGTTCGAGGTTGAGCTGCTCCAGCTTGCGGCTGGATTCCTGGAGGATGCGCGTGCGCTCTTCCTTCATGGCGTTGATGCGGTCGGCCAGGGCCAGGGACAGCAGGCCCACCTCCAGCGCCGAGCCGATCTGCCCGGAGTACATGGTGAAGAACACGTTGGGCAGCAAGCCCAGCACCATCAGGGTGTTGATGGTCCCGCCGAGGAGGAAGGCGGTCCAGGCGAAGATGAAGTAGCGCGCCACGCGCATGCCGCGCAGCCAGGCGAGGATGCCGGCGCTGAAGATGACCACCACGAACGCCAGCGCCAGGTAGGTGGCCAGGCGCAGCGACAGCGCATAGCTGGCCGAGAACGCCAGCAGCATCACCAGCGCGCCCACCGCCATCAGCGCCAGCAGGGTGCGGTCGACCCACGGGCTGTGCTCGCGGGTGTGCAGGAAGCTGCGCGCGAACTGGCAGCCGAACAGGCTGGCGGAACCGATCAGGAAGGGCGTGGCGGCGTTGGCCCACCAGGGGCTGTCGGGCCAGAAGTATTCGATGCCGGCGCCGTTGACCGAGACCTGGTAGAGGCCGAAGGAGGCGATGTAGAGGATGTAATAGAGGTAGCTGGTGTCGCGCACGCTGACGAAGATGAACAGGTTGTACACCAGCATCACCAGCAGCACGCCGTAGATGATGCCGAGCACGTAGACGTTGCCCGGCAGGTTTTCCATGTAGGCCTTGGGCGACCAGAGCGTCAGCGGCGCCTGGATCGAGCCCTGGCTCTCCAGGCGCAGGTACACCCGCAGCGGCTTGCCGGGCGCGAGCTTGAGGTCGAACAGGTAGTTGGTCAGGCTGATCGGCCGGCTGGCGAACGGCAGGGTGTCGCCGGTGCGCTGGGCCAGCTGGTACTTGCCGTCGGCGCCGGGCAGGTAGAGGTCCAGGCGGTCCAGCGGCGGGTAGGCCAGTTCCAGCAGCCAGGGCGCCGGGTCCTGGGATTCCTGCGGGCGGTAGTCCAGGTCCAGGCGGATCCAGAACACCGAGCGCGAGTAGCCGGCGTTGAGCACGTCGCGGTCGTGGCGGCGGAAGCTGTCGGCCAGGGCCGCGGAGGTGATGTCGGCGATGTCGGCGGTGCCGCGCACGTCCTCGAAGACGTCGATCGAGTGGCCCAGCGGCAGGCGGCTGGTGTGCTCGTCGAAGCTGACCGCGCCGGCCAGCGGCGAAAGAAGGAGAAGGAAGAGGATCAGCCAGCGCTGCATGCTACCCCGCAGTGCCCCTCCGGACGGCGCCCAGGGGCCCCATCCCCCGCGATCGGCGCGCCCTGTGGGCGTGATTTTCGAATCGGCCAACTTTAGCACGCCGGCATGACGATCAAGCAGCGCCGGGCCGGGGGTCGGGGCAAACGACGCCTGCCGGGTTTAGTGGTAAGCTCCCGCGCCATGAAAACGCCAACCTCCCGTCCCGTAGTGCTCTGCCTGTCCGGCCACGACCCCAGTGGCGGCGCCGGCCTGCAGGCCGACATCGAAGCCCTGATCGCCCAAGGCTGCCATGCGGCGCCCGCCGTCACCGCGCTGACCGTTCAGGACACCGTCAACGTTTCCGACTTCCGCGTGCTCGACCGCGAGTGGGTACTGGCCCAGGCCAACGCCGTGATCGCCGACCTGCCGGTGGCCGCGGTCAAGCTGGGCATGCTCGGCTCGGTGGAGATGGTCGACACCGTGGTCGAGATCATGCAGTCGCTGCCCGGCGTGCCGCTGGTCTGCGACCCGGTGCTGCGCGCCGGCGGCGGCGGCGCCCTGGGCAAGGACGAAGTCGGCTACGCGATCCGCGAGCGGCTGTTCCCGGTGGCCGCCATCGCCACGCCGAACCTGCCGGAGGCGCGCATCCTCGCCGAGCTGCCCGAAGGCAGCGCCGAGGAATGCGCCGAGAAGCTGCTGCCGTACATCCGCAACCTGCTGATCACCGGCGGCCACGGCGACGAGTCCGAGGTGCACAACCGCCTGTACGGCCGCGACGGCAGCCGGCACACCTTCACCTGCCAGCGCCTGCCGGGCAGCTACCACGGCTCCGGCTGCACCCTGGCCAGCGCCCTGTCCGGCCGCCTGGCCCTGGGCGAGGAGTTGGCCAGCGCCGTGCGCAGCGCCCTCGACTACACCTGGCGCACCCTGCGCGACGCCGAGGCCCCCGGCCACGGCCAGTACGTCCCGCGCCGGCTGCCGCTGGACTTCTGCTCCTGATTCACCTGCCGAGGCCTTCATGAAACTCCGCGGACTCTACGCCATCACCGATAGCAAGCTGCTCGCCGACGGCCGCCTGCTGCCCTACGTCGAGGCCGCGCTGCGCGGTGGCGCGCGCCTGCTGCAGTACCGCGACAAGTCCGCCGACGAGTCGCGCCGCCTGCGCGAGGCCGAGGCCCTGCGCGAACTCTGCGAGCGCCACGGCGCCACCCTGATCATCAACGACGACGCCGAGCTGGCCGCGCGCCTGGGCGTGAGCGTGCACCTGGGCCAGACCGACGGCTCCCTGGCCGCCGCCCGCGCCCTGCTGGGCCGCCAGGCGATCATCGGCGCCACCTGCCACGGCAGCCTGCAGCTGGCCGACCAGGCCGTCGCCGAGGGCGCCGACTACGTGGCCTTCGGCCGCTTCTTCCAGTCGCTGACCAAGCCCGGCGCCTCCGAAGCCAGCCCCGAGCTGCTGGAACAGGCCCGCGCGCGCTTCGCCAACGTGCCGCTGGTGGCCATCGGCGGCGTGAGCCTGGACAACGCCCCCGAGCTGATCGGCCGCGGCGCCGACCTGCTGGCGGTGATCAACGCGCTCTTCGCCGCCGACACCCCGGCCGAGGTCGAGCGCCGCGCCCGCGCCTTCGCCGCGCTGTTCTAACCCTTTCCCGCGGCGCCGCTGCGCGCCGCTTTCACGGATCCCAACGAGAGGTCGCCATGTCCCGTTCCGAACTCCTCTTCGCCAACGCCCAGAAGCACATCCCCGGCGGCGTCAACTCGCCGGTGCGCGCCTTCAAGAGCGTCGGCGGCACCCCGCTGTTCTTCAAGCACGCGGAAGGCGCCTACGTGGTGGACGAAGACGACAAGCGCTACGTCGACTACGTCGGCTCCTGGGGCCCGATGATCCTCGGCCACGCCCACCCGGAAGTGCTCGACGCGGTGCGCCGCCAGTTGGAGCACGGCCTGTCCTACGGCGCGCCGACTGCGCTGGAAGTGGAAATGGCCGACCTGGTCTGCTCGCTGGTGCCGTCCATGGACATGGTGCGCATGGTCAGCTCCGGCACCGAGGCGACCATGAGCGCCATCCGCCTGGCCCGCGGCTACACCGGCCGCGACGACATCATCAAGTTCGAGGGCTGCTACCACGGCCACTCCGACAGCCTGCTGGTGAAGGCCGGCTCCGGCGCCCTGACCTTCGGCGTGCCGAACTCCCCGGGCGTGCCGGCGGACTTCGCCAAGCACACCCTGACGCTGCCGTTCAACGACCTGGAAGCGGTGGAGAAGGCCCTGGACGAGTGCGGCCGGAACGTCGCCTGCATCATCGTCGAGCCGGTGGCCGGCAACATGAACTGCGTGCCGCCCGCCCCGGGCTTCCTCCAGGGCCTGCGCAAGGCCTGCGACAAGCACGGCGTGGTGCTGATCTTCGACGAGGTGATGACCGGCTTCCGCGTCCACCTCGGCAGCGCCCAGGCGCTGTACGGCGTGACCCCGGACCTGTCGACCTTCGGCAAGATCATCGGCGGCGGCATGCCGGTGGGCGCCTTCGGCGGCAAGCGCGAGATCATGCAGCAGATTTCCCCGCTGGGCCCGGTCTACCAGGCCGGCACCCTGTCGGGCAACCCGCTGGCCATGGCCGCCGGCCTGACCACCCTGAAGCTGATCAGCCGCCCGGGCTTCCACGACGAGCTGACCGACTACACCAGCCGCATGCTGCAGGGCCTGCAGGAGCGCGCCGATGCCGCCGGCATCCCGTTCGTCACCACCCAGGCCGGGGCCATGTTCGGCCTGTACTTCAGCGGCGCGGACGACATCGTCACCTTCGCCGACGTGATGGCCAGCGACGCCGAGCGCTTCAAGCGCTTCTTCCACCTGATGCTGGACGGCGGCGTGTACCTGGCGCCCAGCGCCTACGAGGCCGGCTTCACCTCCATCGCCCACGGCGACACCGAGCTGAAGTTGACCCTGGACGCCGCCGAGCGTGCCTTCGCCGCCCTCAAGTAACTCCCTCCGGCCGCGGCGTCCGCCGCGGCCAATTTTCCGTCGTTACGCTTTCCCGGCGAGCCCTACGCCGGTTTCTTGGCCATTCGGACGGAAACCGCGAAAAACACCGTAAAGACTTTGTAAGGAAGCATCGGCTTATTTCATAATGTGCAGGCCGGCACGTTTTCGCCGGCCGGGCATTGTGCCCGCCCCGTTGCCGGAGGCCGTTTCTCCCCATGTACCGTTCTGGTCGCGCCCTGCTGCTGGGCAGCCTGTTGCTCATCTCGCCCCTGTTCGCGCAGGCGGGAGGCAACTCGCTGCTGGTTCCGGCGACCGGCCGTTGCAGCCTGAACACGGTGCCCGAGCAACTGCAGCAGGCCCTGGCCAGCTGCCAGCAGATCGCCAATGGCGGCGACGCCCAGGCGCAGTTCGAACTGGGCGAGTACTACTACACCGGCGAACGCGCCCCGCGCGACTTCCCCGCCGCCCTGCGCTGGTACGAAAAAGCCTCGCTGCAGGGCCACGCCCAGGCCCAGTGGCGCCTGGGGACCATGTTCTTCCGCGGCGAAGGGGTCAAGGCCAACAACATCCAGGCCTACATAGTGCTGAAGATGGCCGCGGTGAACGGCGCCGAAGACGCCATGGACAGCGCCGACCTGGTCGCCGAGCAGATGAGCAAGGACGAACTGGACATCGCCAGCAAGGTGCTGGGGCAGATCTTCCGCAACTACCTGATCGAACTGCAGACCGCGGGCAATACGCCGTTTTCGCCGTTGCCCTAAAAAAAGAAGCTAGAAGCTGGAAGCTGGAAGCTAGAAGCTAGAAGCTAGAAGCTAGAAGCTAGAAGCTAGAAGCTAGAAGCTAGAAGCTAGAAGCTGGAAGCTGGAAGCTGGAAGCATGCAGCCACTTCCAGCTCATGGCTTCAAGCTTCTAGCTCTTGTCCGGCATCGGCATCGGGAACGGCATCACGTTGCCGCCGCCCTTGGCTTCGCTGATCTTCGGTGTGCCCAGGCGCTCGACTTCGTCGATGCGGATGATCGCGTGCAGCGGCACGAAGCTGCGGATAACGCCCTCGAACTGGGCCTTGAGCTTCTCTTCGCTGGGGTCCACGACCACCTGGGTGCGCTCGCCGAAGACGAACTCCTCGATTTCCAGGAAGCCCCACAGATCGCTCTGGTAGATCTGCTTGGCGTACATCTCGAACACCTGGCCCTGGTTGAGGAAGACGACTTTGTAGATCGGGTTCTCGCGCTTGTTCATGAACGACGGGTGACAGTTCTGCGAAAAGGAGGGCGCGAATCATAGCACAGCCGCCTGGCGCGCAACCCTAGGAACGGGCCCGGCGCGCCACTATAATGCCCGGTCATTTTGGATTTCCCCGACGAAACGCGCATGGCCAAGAAGCTTTTCATCCAGACCCACGGCTGCCAGATGAACGAGTACGACAGCTCGCGCATGGCCGATCTGCTGGGCGAGGAACATGCCCTGGAGCTGACCGCGAAGGCCGAAGAAGCCGACGTGATCCTCCTCAATACCTGCTCGATCCGCGAAAAGGCCCAGGAGAAGGTGTTCTCCGAACTGGGCGCCTGGCGGGCCCTGAAGCAGCGCAAGCCGGAGCTGGTGATCGGCGTCGGCGGCTGCGTGGCCAGCCAGGAAGGCGCCGCCATCCGCGAGCGCGCGCCGTTCGTCGACGTGGTGTTCGGCCCGCAGACCCTGCACCGCCTGCCGGAAATGATCGACGCCGCGCGCACCACCCGCAAGCCGCAGGTGGACGTGTCCTTCCCGGAGATCGAGAAGTTCGACCGCCTGCCCGAACCGCGGGTCGACGGCCCCACCGCCTTCGTCTCGGTGATGGAAGGCTGCAGCAAGTACTGCAGTTTCTGCGTGGTGCCCTACACCCGCGGCGAGGAAGTCAGCCGGCCGTTCGACGACGTGCTCGCCGAAGTCATCCACCTGGCCGAGAACGGCGTCAGGGAAGTCACCCTGCTGGGGCAGAACGTCAACGGCTTCCGCGGCGCCACCCATGACGGGCGCATCGCCGACTTCGCCGAACTGCTGCGGGTGGTCGCCGAGGTCGACGGCATCGAGCGCATCCGCTACACCACCTCGCACCCGCTGGAGTTCAGCGACGCGCTGATCGCCGCCCACGCCGAACTGCCGCAGCTGGTGCCCTTCGTCCACCTGCCGGTGCAGTCCGGCTCGGACCGCGTGCTGGCCGCCATGAAGCGCAACCACACCGCGCTGGAATACAAGTCGCGCATCCGCAAGCTCAAGGCCGCGGTGCCGGACATCTGCATCAGTTCGGACTTCATCGTCGGCTTCCCCGGCGAGACCGACAAGGACTTCGAACAGACCATGAAGCTGGTGGAAGAAGTCGGTTTCGACTACTCCTTCGTCTTCATCTACAGCCAGCGCCCGGGCACCCCGGCGTCGGACCTGGCGGACGACACCCCGGAAGAAGTGAAGAAGCAGCGCCTGATGATTCTCAACACGCGCCTGCAGCAGCAGGGCTTCGAGATCAGCCGACGCATGGTCGGCAGCATCCAGCGCATCCTCGTCACCGACTATTCCAAGCGCGACCCGGGCCAGCTGCAGGGCCGCACGGCGAACAACCGCGTGGTCAACTTCGCCTGCGACAATCCGCGCCTGATCGGCCAGTTCGCCGAGGTGGAGATCTACGAAGCGCTGCCCAACTCGCTGCGCGGCCGCCTCATCGAGCCCACCCGCCACTGAAGTGCATCCCGGCGCCCGACTTTCCCACAGGGGCCGCCGGGGTTATTCTTCGGTCATCCCTAATTTCCCAACGGTCATACCGACAGCACCTTGAACGCCCCCCTGGATCTTCATCGCTTCACCCTGGAACCCTTCGACGCGCGCAGCTTCGCCAATCTCTGCGGGCAGTTCGACGAGCACC
Organism: Pseudomonas citronellolis; assembly: GCF_001586155.1. NCBI lineage: Bacteria > Pseudomonadati > Pseudomonadota > Gammaproteobacteria > Pseudomonadales > Pseudomonadaceae > Pseudomonas > Pseudomonas citronellolis. The sequence continues at coordinate 968,279 of NZ_CP014158.1, read as the reverse complement.
TGCACCAGATCGAGAAACGCCTGGACATCGAGATCCGCAACCGCGGCAACCAGTTCGAACTGGTTGGCGAGGCCGCGCGCACCCAGGCCGCCGAGCACCTGCTGCAGCGCCTGTACCGCGAGGCGCAGAGCGGCACCGAGCTGACCCCGGACATGGTCCACCTGTTCCTCCAGGAATCCGGCCTGGAAGACCTGGCCAGCTCCGGCGAAGCGCCCAGCATCACGCTGAAGACGCGCAAGGCGCACATTCGCCCGCGCGGCGCCAACCAGCAGCGCTACGTCAAGGCCATCCTCGACCACGACATCAACTTCGGCATCGGCCCGGCCGGCACCGGCAAGACCTACCTGGCGGTGGCCTGCGCGGTGGACGCCCTGGAGCGCGAGCAGATTCGCCGCATCCTGCTGGTGCGCCCGGCGGTGGAGGCCGGCGAGAAGCTCGGCTTCCTGCCCGGCGACCTGTCGCAGAAGATCGACCCCTACCTGCGCCCGCTGTACGACGCCCTGTACGAGATGCTCGGCTTCGAGACCGTGGCCAAGCTGATCGAGCGCCAGGTGATCGAGGTCGCGCCGCTGGCCTACATGCGCGGGCGCACGCTGAACAACAGCTTCATAATCCTCGACGAAAGCCAGAACACCACCATCGAGCAGATGAAGATGTTCCTCACCCGCATCGGCTTCGGTTCCACCGCGGTGATCACCGGCGACGCCACCCAGGTCGACCTGCCGCGCGGCACCCGCTCGGGCCTCAAGCACGTGATGGAAGTGCTGCGCGACGTGCCGGGCATCAGCTTCACCCACTTCAAGCCCAAGGACGTGGTGCGCCACCCGCTGGTGCAACGCATAGTCGAAGCCTACGAGCGTTTCGAGGCACGCCAGCCGCTGCGCCAGGACGGCGAGCGCGCCCCCGGGGAAACCCGCGATGCTTGAACTCGACCTGCAGGTCGCCAGCCAAGCCGCCGACCTGCCCACCGAGGCGCAGCTGCGCCAGTGGTGCGAACTGGCCCTGCGCCAGCGCCAGGCCGACTCCGAGCTGACCATCCGCCTGGTGGACGAGGCCGAGGGCCGCGAACTGAACCGCACCTGGCGGCACAAGGACTACGCCACCAACGTGCTGTCCTTCCCCGCCGACGTACCCGACGAGCTGCTGGACATCCCGCTGCTGGGCGACCTGGTGATCTGCGTGCCGGTGGTCGAGCGCGAAGCCGCCGAACAGGGCAAGGAACCAGCGGCGCACTGGGCCCACCTGGTGATCCACGGTTGCCTGCACCTTTTGGGCTACGACCATATCGAAGACGCCGAGGCCGAGGAAATGGAGGCCCTGGAACGGCAATTGCTGGCCGAACTGGGCTACCCCGACCCGTACGCGGCGGATGAAGAATAAAAGCCAACGAGCAAAGGAAAGATGAGCGAAGACCGATCGAGCAACGGGCATAAGTCCTGGCTGGACAAGATCACCCAGGCTTTTGCCCATGAGCCGAGAAACCGCCAGGAGCTCCTCGAGCTGCTGCGCGACGCCCACGACAACAAGCTGCTGGACAGCGAGGCGCTGTCCATCGTCGAGGGCGCCATCCAGGTCGCCGACCTGCAGGTGCGCGACATAATGGTGCCGCGCTCGCAGATGATCAGCATCAAGGCCAGCCAGAGCCCGCGCGAGTTCCTCCCGGCGATCATCGAGGCGGCGCACTCGCGCTACCCGGTGGTGGGTGAGAGCCTCGACGACGTGATGGGCGTGCTGCTGGCCAAGGACCTGCTGCCGCTGATCCTCCACGACGACAGCCACGCCTTCAACATCAAGGACCTGCTGCGCCCGGCCACCTTCGTGCCCGAGTCCAAGCGCCTGAACGTGCTGCTGCGCGAGTTCCGCGCCAACCACAACCACATGGCCATCGTCATCGACGAGTACGGCGGCGTGGCGGGCCTGGTGACCATCGAGGACGTGCTGGAGCAGATCGTCGGCGACATCGAGGACGAGCACGACGTCGAGGAAGACAGCTACATCAAGCCGCTGCCCAGCGGCGACTTCATCGTCAAGGCGCTGACCCCGGTGGAAGCCTTCAACGATTTCTTCGGCGCGGAATTCTCCGACGAGGAATTCGACACCGTCGGCGGCCTGGTGATGAGCGCCTTCGGCCACCTGCCCAAGCGCAACGAGACCACCGAACTGGGCGGCTTCCGCTTCCGCGTGCTCAACGCCGACAGCCGCCGCCTGCACCTGCTGCGCCTGACGCCGCTGCGCGATTGAGGCGGGCCTGCTGCTCCCACACCCCTCTGTAGGAGCGCGCCCTGCGCGCGAATCGCGGGCAGGGCCCGCTCCTACAGTTCCAGGGAAGCACCATCGTAGGATGGGTTGAGCGAAGCGATACCCATCACCGCAACCGCATGGGTTTCGCAAGGCTCAACCCATCCTACGAAGAACGCCTCCCGCCGCGGACAAGCTCCGCGCCTACGGGCCGTTCAGACATCCTGCAACACAGCGTCGCAGACGCCTCATGGCTTTTCGCCCTTGCCCCCATAGCCGACCGTTCGTCTCTCCATTACTCTTGCGCATCGCCAAATCGCTTCCAAGGAATACCGATGCGCTGGATCACCCGTCCCGGCTGGCCGGGCCACCTGCTGGCCCTCGCCGCCGGCGCCATCACCCCGCTGGCCCTGGCCCCCTACGGCATCTGGCCGCTGGCGCTGCTTTCCGTCGCCCTGTTCTACCTCGGGCTGCGTGGCGTCACCCCGGGCTCGGCGTTGTGGCGTGGCTGGTGGTACGGCTTCGGCGCCTTCCTCGCCGGCACCGGCTGGATCTACTACAGCATCCACGACTTCGGCGGCGCCTCGCCGGCCCTGGCCGGTTTCCTGGTGGTCGGCTTCAGCGCCGGGGTGGCGTTCTTCTTCGGCCTGCCGGCCTGGGCCTGGGTGCGCCTGCTGCGGCGCAACAACGCGCCGGTCAGCGATTCCCTGGCCTTCGCCGCGCTGTGGCTGGGCCTGGAGGTGTTCCGCAGCTGGTTCCTCACCGGCTTCCCCTGGCTCTTCACCGGCTACAGCCAGTTGCAGGGCCCCCTGGCCGGCCTGGCCCCGATAGGCGGCGTGTGGCTGATCTCCTTCAGCATCGCCCTGTGCGCCGCGCTGCTGATCAACCTGCCGCAGCTGACCTTCCGCCCGGCGCAACTGGTCGTCGGCCTGGTCCTGCTGCTGGCGCCATGGATCGCCGGCCTCGTCCTCAAGGGCCACGCCTGGACCTCCCCCGCCGGCGAGCCGCTGACCGTCGCCGCCATCCAGGGCAACGTCGCCCAGGACATGAAGTGGGACCCCAAGCACGTCACCGCGCAACTGGAGCTGTACCGCGACCTCAGCGCCGAGCAGCACGACGTCGACCTGATCGTCCTGCCGGAAACCGCCGTGCCGCTGCTCAAGGACCAGGCCGGCGGCTACCTGGGCATGCTCGACGAGATGGCGAAGCAGAAGCGCGCCGCGCTCATCACCGGCGTGCCCATGCGCCAGCGCGACGCCGACGGCGTGCACTACTACAACGGCATCACCGTGGTCGGCGACGGCAGCGGCGACTACCTCAAGCAGAAGCTGGTGCCCTTCGGCGAATACGTGCCGCTGCAGGACCTGCTGCGCGGCCTGATCACCTTCTTCGACCTGCCCATGTCCGACTTCGCCCGCGGCCCGGCCGACCAGGCGCTGCTCAAGGCCAAGGGCTACTCCGTCGCGCCGTACATCTGCTACGAAGTGGTCTACCCGGAGTTCGCCGCCGGCCTGGCGGCGCAGAGCCAACTGTTGCTGACCATCAGCAACGATGCCTGGTTCGGCACCTCCATCGGCCCGCTGCAGCACCTGCAGATGGCGCAGATGCGCGCCCTGGAAGCCGGACGCTGGATGGTCCGCGGTACCAACAACGGCGTCACCGCGTTGATCGACCCGCAGGGCCGCATCGCCCACGAGATCCCGCAGTTCCAGCAGGGCGTGCTGCGCGGCGAGGTCACCCCGATGCAGGGCCTGACGCCCTACCTGAAATGGCGCCTGTGGCCGCTGGGCGCCCTGGCGGTGGTCCTGGCGCTCTGGGCCGTGGTGCGCCGCCAGGCCGCGCCCGAGCAGCGCCGGATGTTCGGCTGATCCGTAGGGCGTACAACCGTTCGCGGTTGTACGCTGAGGTTGAGTTCAACAGCGGCTCCGTGCTCGACACCGAGCGGAATGCAGCCAAGGTCAGGCGGCGGATAACCGCGAACGGTTATCCGCCCTACGTTGCCCCATCCACATCGTTCCCCTGTAGGAGCGCGCCCTGCGCGCGAATCGCGGACAAGGTCCGCGATGCATCCCTTCAGCGATAGAACAACCGGTAGCCCAGCAACCCCAGCGCCTCGTTGAGCAACTGGTTGCTCTGCCAGAACGCCTTGGCCTCCGGCAACCAGCCGCCGAACGGGCGGGCGTTGTCCACGCCGATGAAGCCCATCGGCGCCGGCACCACCTCCAGGCCATTGGCCTCGAAACTCCAGACCGCACGCGGCATGTGCTGCGCCTGGGTGACCAGCACCACGCGGCGCACGCCGGCCTGGCGGAGGATTTCCGCGCTCATGGCGGCGTTCTCCCAGGTGGTGCGGCTGCGCCCTTCCTGCCAGCGCACGCTCACGCCGTAGTCATCCGCCAGGCTGGTGGCCATGATCTGCGCCTCGCTGGGCGGCGTGCCGTAGTGCAGGCCGCCGGAAGTCAGGATCGGCAAGCCGCTGGCCTTGGCCAGGCGCGCGGCGTAGCGCAGCCGCTCGCGGGCCATGAGCCCGGGCTGGTCGTCGCCCCAGGCCGGGTCGCCGCGCTCGCGGCCCGCGCCGAGGATGACGATGGCCTCGGCGCGCTGCGCCAGCCCCGCCCACTCCGAACGCACCAGGGTTGGCTGGCGCTCCAGCAGGCGCGCGCCCCACTCCACCGTCAGCGGCAGGCTGAGCAGCCAGAAGCCGGCGAACCCGGCGACGAAGCAGGCCAACGCCAGCCTCGGCCGACGGCGGCGCAGGACGAAGCCCAGCAACAGGAGAATGAGCAGGATGCCCGGCGGCATCAGGATCTGCTTGATGAGATAGCGCAACGGCATCGGCGGCTCCTTTCATGGAGCGCCACAGCCTAGCGGATGAACGCGCGGAATCAACGCCCGCGGGAGCCGCGGAACAACTGCGAACCACAGGAAGCGCAGGGCATCACCCCGTGCTGGCGGTTGTACACAACCGGCGTGCCGCACAGCGCGCAGAGCAATTGCAGGTGGCGGTGGGACGGACGCGTCTTGCCGGCGCTGCCGCCCAGGCGCGCCCGCGTGGAACGGGCGGGAGCGTGCTCGATCAGCGCCAGTTCCTCGGCGGCGGCGTGCCAGCCGCGCAGCCAGTTGACGTCCTGGTCGAGGTAGGCGCGGATCAGCTGCATCTCCGCGCTGCTCAGGCCGCGCAACTCCAATTCCTCGGGATGCTCATCGCGCAGGCGTTCCGCGGTCTCGGCCTCGTCCAGGGCCAGTTCAAGTCGATGCAACAACCGCTCATAAAGACCGGGACCCGACAAACTTGCACGATGCAGCTCAGCCATCAGTCACCTCAAGCAGGCGGAAACCTCCCGCCCTCAGGCCAAGCTTAGCGCCCCGGCCCCCGGGCCACCGAGCGCGCGACAAACGGCGCGGGCTACCGGCTCGGGGAGGGCTCATGTATGCTACGAGGCTTTATGCAGCCCCTTGCCGACCGGCCGCCGCGGTGCCCCGGCAAGACGGGAGCGCCCGCTCCGCTCCCACGGCCGCGCCGTCTATTCCGTACAGGTCCAAGTCGCGCCATGCACGAGCAATACCAGCCTCTCGAGATCGAATCCCAGGCCCAGAAGTACTGGAACGAACACAACTCCTTCCGCGTCGAGGAAGTCCCCGGCAAGGAGAAGTTCTACTGCCTGTCGATGTTCCCGTATCCGAGCGGCAAGCTGCACATGGGCCACGTGCGCAACTACACCATCGGCGACGTGATCAGCCGCTACCAGCGCATGCAGGGCAAGAACGTCCTGCAACCGATGGGCTGGGACGCCTTCGGCATGCCGGCGGAAAACGCCGCGATGAAGAACAACGTCGCCCCCGCCGCCTGGACCTACGACAACATCGCCTACATGAAGGCCCAGCTCAACAGCCTGGGCCTGGCCATCGACTGGTCGCGCGAAGTCACCACCTGCAAGCCGGACTACTACCGCTGGGAACAGTGGCTGTTCACCCGCCTGTTCGAGAAGGGCGTGATCTACCGCAAGAACGGCACCGTCAACTGGGACCCGGTGGACCAGACCGTGCTGGCCAACGAGCAGGTCATCGACGGCCGCGGCTGGCGCTCGGGCGCGCTGATCGAGAAGCGCGAAATCCCGATGTACTACTTCAAGATCACCGCCTACGCCGAAGAGCTGCTGGAAAGCCTCGACCACCTGCCGGGCTGGCCGGAACAGGTCAAGACCATGCAGCGCAACTGGATCGGCAAGTCCCGCGGCATGGAGATCGCCTTCCCCTACGACCAGGCCTCCATCGGCGAGGCCGGCCAGCTGAAGGTCTTCACCACCCGTCCGGACACCCTGATGGGCGCCACCTACGTGGCCGTGGCCGCCGAGCACCCGCTGGCGACCCTGGCCGCCCAGCGCGAGCCGGCCCTGCAGGCGTTCATCGACGAGTGCAAGCGCGGCGGCGTCGCCGAGGCGGACATCGCCACCCAGGAGAAGAAGGGCGTCGCCACCTCCCTGTTCGTCGAGCACCCGCTGACCGGCGAGAAGCTGCCGGTGTGGATCGCCAACTACGTGCTGATGACCTACGGCGAAGGCGCGGTGATGGCCGTGCCGGCCCATGACGAGCGCGACTTCGAGTTCGCCAACAAGTACCAGCTGCCGATCAAGCAGGTGATCACCCTGGCCGCCGGCGACGACGGCTACGACGCCAGCGCCTGGCAGGAGTGGTACGGCGCCAAGGACGACAGCATTCGCACCGTCAACTCCGGCAAGTACGACGGCCTCGGCTACCAGGCCGCCTTCGACGCCATCGGCGCCGACCTGGCCGCCAAGGGCCTGGGCCAGGCGCGCACCCAGTTCCGCCTGCGCGACTGGGGCATCAGCCGCCAGCGCTACTGGGGCTGCCCGATCCCGATCATCCACTGCGAAGCCTGCGGCGACGTGCCGGTGCCGGCCGACCAGCTGCCGGTGGTGCTGCCGGAGAACGTGGTGCCGGACGGCGCCGGTTCGCCCCTGGCGAAAATGCCGGAATTCTACGCGTGCAACTGCCCGAAATGCGGCCAGCCGGCCAAGCGCGAAACCGACACCATGGACACCTTCGTCGAGTCGTCCTGGTACTTCGCCCGCTACGCCTGCCCGCAGTTCGAGGACGGCATGCTGGACAAGAAGGCCGCCAACTACTGGCTGCCGGTGGACCAGTACATCGGCGGCATCGAGCACGCCATCCTGCACCTGCTGTACGCGCGCTTCTTCCACAAGCTGATGCGCGACGAGGGCCTGATCGACTCCGACGAGCCGTTCAAGGACCTGCTGACCCAGGGCATGGTGGTCGCCGAGACCTACTACCGCACCACCGCCAACGGCGGCAAGGACTGGTTCAACCCGGCCGACGTGGAAGTCGAGCGCGACGCCAAGGCCAAGGTCATAGGCGCGCGCCTGAAGACCGACGGCCTGCCGGTGGAGATCGGCGGCACCGAGAAGATGTCCAAGTCGAAGAACAACGGCGTGGACCCGCAGGCCATGATCGACGCCTACGGCGCCGATACCTGCCGCCTGTTCATGATGTTCGCCTCGCCGCCGGACATGAGCCTGGAATGGTCCGACTCCGGCGTCGAGGGCGCGAGCCGCTTCCTGCGCCGCGTCTGGCGCCTGGCCCAGGCCCACGTCAACGCCGGCTTCGCCGCCGCCGTGGCGCAGGACACGCTGGACGACGCGCAGAAGGAAATCCGTCGCGCCATCCACCTGGCCATCAAGCAGGCCAGCCAGGATATCGGCCAGAACCACAAGTTCAACACCGCCATCGCCGCGGTGATGACGCTGATGAACGTGCTGGAGAAGGTCCCGCAGGAAGGCGCCGGCAACCGCGCCCTGCTGCAGGAAGGCCTGGAGACCGTCGCCCTGCTGCTGGCGCCGATCACCCCGCACATCTGCCACGTGCTCTGGCACGAGCTGGGCCACACCGGCGCGGTGATCGACGCGCCCTGGCCGCAGGTCGACGAGAGCGCGCTGGTGCAAGACACCCTGCAACTGGTGGTGCAGGTCAACGGCAAGCTGCGCGGGCACATCGAAGTGCCGGCCGAGGCCAGCCGCGAGGACGTCGAGGCCACCGCCCGCGCCAACGAGAACGTGCTGCGCTTCACCGACGGCCTGACCATCCGCAAGGTGATCGTGGTCCCCGGCAAGCTGGTCAACATCGTCGCCAACTGATGGCATTCGCCCGCGGCGCTTGCCGCGGGCAACCCGGATCAACAGGAGTGAGGGAAGCTTGATGAAACGTATCCTGACCGGCATCGCGCTGATCGGCCTGACCACCGTGCTGGCCGCCTGCGGTTTCCACCTGCGCGGCCTGGGCGATACGAACTTCGCGCTCAAGGAAGTCGACCTGAGCGCGCGCAACGCCTATGGCGACACCGTCAAGGACCTGCAGCGCCTGCTGGAGAACAGCGGCGTGAAAGTGACCAAGAGCGCGCCCTACCACCTGTTCCTCGCCAGCGAGGCCGAGACCCAGCGCACCGCCAGCTACAGCAGCTCGGCGCGCAGTGCCGAGTACGAGCTGACCACCACGGTCGACTACGAAGTGCGCGGCGCCGACAACCTGCTGCTGATGACCGACAAGGTCGAGGTGCAGAAGGTCTACCTGCACGACGAGAACAACCTGATCGGCTCCGACCAGGAAGCCGCCCAGCTGCGCAAGGAAATGCGCCGCGACCTGGTGCAGCAACTCGCCCTGCGCCTGCAGATGCTCACCCCGGCCCGCCTGGAATACCTGCAGCAGCAGGCCGAAGCCAAGGCCAAGGCCGAAGCCGACGCGCTCAAGGCCGCGGACGAAGCGGCCAGGCAGCAGCCGCAGCAGTCGCCGATCGAACTGCCCAAGGCGCAGTAAGAGGACCAGGGGGCCGGCCATGCCGGCCCCAGTACTTTCATGAAGCTCAATCCCGCCCAACTCGCCAAGCACCTGCAGGGCAGCCTGGCCCCCGTCTACGTGGTCAGCGGCGACGAACCGCTGCTCTGCCAGGAAGCCTGCGACGCCATCCGCGCCGCCTGCCGCCAGCGTGATTTCAGCGAACGCCAGGTGTTCAACGCCGAAGCCAACTTCGACTGGGGCCTGCTGCTGGAAGCCGGCGCCAGCCTCTCGCTGTTCGCCGAGAAGCGCCTGCTGGAGCTGCGCCTGCCCTCCGGCAAACCCGGCGACAAGGGCGCCGCCGCCCTCCAGGAATACCTGCAGCGCCCGCCGGAAGACACGGTGCTGCTGGTCACCCTGCCCAAGCTCGACGGCGCCACCCAGAAGACCAAGTGGGCCAAGGCGCTGATCGACGGCGAGGCCGCGCAGTTCATCCAGATCTGGCCGGTGGACGTGCACCAGCTGCCGCAGTGGATCCGCCAGCGCCTGTCCCAGGCCGGCCTCGCCGCCAGCCAGGACGCGGTGGACCTGATTGCCGCGCGGGTGGAAGGCAACCTGCTGGCCGCCGCGCAGGAAATCGAGAAGCTCAAGCTGCTGGCCGACGGCAACCAGCTCGACGCCGCCACCGTACAGGCGGCGGTGGCCGACAGCGCGCGCTTCGACGTGTTCGGCCTGATCGACGCGGCCCTGGCCGGCGAAGCCGCGCACAGCCTGCGCATGCTCGAAGGCCTGCGCGGCGAGGGCGTGGAGCCGCCGGTGATCCTCTGGGCCCTGGCCCGGGAAATCCGCCAGCTGGCCGGCATCGCCCAGCAGTTCGGCCAGGGCGTGCCCCTGGACAAGGCCTTCGCCCAATGCCGCCCGCCGGTGTGGGACAAACGCCGCCCCCTGCTCACCCGCGCCCTGCAGCGCCACAGCGGCAACCGCTGGAACCAGCTGCTGCAGGACGCCCAGCTGATCGACGCGCAGATCAAGGGCCAGGCCCAGGGCGACGCCTGGAACGGCCTGGCGCGCCTGGCGCTGCTGCTGGCCGGCCAGCGTTTGCCGCTGCCGCCGGGCTGATCCCCCTGCCGTCTCCCTGCGCGCGAATCGCGGATAAATCCGCTCCTACAGACCCAGGTGATGGGTATCGCTTCGCTCAACCCATCCTACGGGGTGTCGGGTTTGCCGGAGCCGTAGGAGCGGACCTTGTCCGCGATGGCCGGACGTCCCGGCGCGATTCGCGGATGAGATCCGCTCCTACGCTGCTCACCCGCGCCGTTCCCTGGTAGGAGCGCGCCCTGCGCGCGAATCGCGCGCAGGGCCCGCTCCTACAGGTTGATGCCGGAAAGCCCCCGTTCGGCACCTGTGCGCTGTACGACAAAAACCACTGCGCTGCCGCGCAATACGCCCGGCCGGCGCCTCCCTATCGTCGCCCCATCGACCCGCCGATAAGGAGAACAAAGCGATGCCGGCCGATCCTATTACCCTGGCCGTGGTGCGCGGCGCGCTGGAGATGACCCAGCGCGAGATGACCCTGACGCTGGAGAAAACCAGCCGTTCCAGCGTCTTCAACCTCGCCCACGACTATTCCAACGCGCTCTTCGACCACCACTCGGAAATGATCCTGCAGGGCCAGGACATCCCCATCCACCTGGGCTCGCTGATCCCGGCGATGAAAGCCGTGTCCGGCTACTTCGGCGACGACATCGCCGAAGGCGACGTGATCTACCACAACGACCCCACCTACGCCGGCAGCCACATCATCGACTGCTGCATGTACAAGCCGGTGTTCTACCAGGGCGAACTGGTGTTCTGGACCGTGTGCAAGGGCCACCTCACCGACATCGGCGGCCCGGTGCCGGCCGGCTACAACCCCGACGCCAAGGAAATCTACGCCGAAGGCCTGCGCATCCCGCCGGTGAAGCTGTGGGAAAAGGGCCGCCGCCGCGAGGACGTGATCAACCTGCTGCTCACCAACATGCGCGCCCGGCGCAACCAGGAGGGCGACCTCAACGCCCAGTACGGCGCCTGCCGCGTCGGCGAGCGCAACCTGGTCGCCCTGCTGGACAAGTACGGCGTGGCCACGGTGCGCGAGTGCATCGCCGAGCTGAAGGACATGGCCGACCGGCAGATGCGCGAGCTGATCCGCTCGGTGCCCGACGGCAGCTACACCGGCCACGCGGTGCTGGAGGACTCCGGCCACGGCCTGGGCGAACTGGCCATCAGCGCCACCGTCACCATCGAGGACGACAGTTGCCACATCGCCGTGCAGAGCCCGCCGCAGGTGCCCTACTTCATCAACTCCTACGCCGGCAACTCGATGTCGGGCATCTACCTCGGGCTGATGATGTTCGCCCAGGTGCCGCCGCCCTATAACGCCGGGCTGTACCGCTGCGTGACCGTGGACCTGGGGCCGAAAGGCACCCTGTGCAACGCCGAGGAACCGGCGCCCCACGTCAACTGCACCACCACGCCCATGGAAACCCTCACCGACGCCGTGCGCCAGGCCTTCGAACAGGCCGCGCCGGAACGCGTCACCGCCTCCTGGGGGCACACCAGCGGGGTGAACATCGCCGGCGTCGACCCACGCACCGGCGAGGAATACGTGACCATGGTGCTGGCCTCGATCATCTCCGGCGCCGGCGCCACCTCGGAGCTGGACGGCTGGCACGCCTGCGGCCCGCTGTGCTGCTTCGGCGCCCTCTACTCCGGGGACATCGAGCTGCTGGAGTACAGCTACCCGATCCTCATCCACCGCTACGGCCTGATGGCCGACAGCGCCGGCGCCGGCCAGCTGCGCGGCGGCTCGGGCACCTGCCTGGAAGTGGAGCCGCTGGACCACGAGATGACCGTGATCTCCTTCGGCGAAGGCCGCCAGCGCACCACCATGGGCGCCGCCGGCGCGGCCAACGGCCTGGACGCGCCCAAGCTGGGCGGCGTGGAGATCGTCCGCGCCGGCGAGCACGAGAAGCACACCCGCAACGTCATGACCGTGCTCAAACCCGGCGAGCGCCTGGTCAACCGCACCCCGGGTGGCGGCGGCTACGGCCCGGCCTTCCGCCGCCTGCCCGAGGCGGTCGCCCGCGACGTGCGCGACGGCCTGGTCTCGCCGCAGGGCGCCGAACTCGACTACGGCGTGGTGCTGAGCCCCGCCGGCGAAGTCGACCACGACGCCACCGCCCAACGCCGCCAAACCGCCTGAGGAAACCGACATGCACAGCCAATACCGCCTCGGTGTCGACGCCGGCGGCACCTTCACCGACTTCATCCTGGCCGAGCGCGAAGGCCGCGTTCACCTGTTCAAGGCCCTTTCCACCCCGCAGGACGGCACCCTGGCCATCGCTGACGGCCTGCGCCAGATCAGCCAGGCGCTGGGCCGCCCGGTGCAGGAGGTCGTCGCCAACTGCGACCTCTGCATCAACGGCACCACCGTGGCGCTCAACGCGCTGATCGAACTCAAGGGCGTGAAGGTCGGCCTGCTGGCCAGCGCCGGCCACGAGGACAGCATCGAGATCCGCCTGGGCCACAAGGAAGAAGGCTACCGCTACGACCCCGACTACCCGCCGGCGCCGCAGCTGGCCCGGCGCTTCCTGCGCCGCCCGGTGCGCGGGCGCATCCTCGCCGATGGCCGCGAGCACACGCCGCTGAACGAGGACGACGTGCGCGAGGCCGCGCGACTGTTCGCCGAGCAGGGCGTGGAGGCGGTCGCCGTGTCCTTCCTCTGGTCGGTGCGCAACCCGGCCCACGAGCAGCGCGCCGCGGCCATCCTCCGCGAAATGCTGCCGGGGGTGTTCGTCTGCACCGGCACCGAGGTGTTCCCGCAGATCCGCGAATACACCCGCACCTCCACCACCCTGGTCAACGCCTACCTGAGCCCGGTGATGGCGCGCTACGTGGCGAAGATCGACGACTACTTCCGCCAGCTCGGCGCCCAGCGCCCGGTGCGCTACTTCCAGTCCAACGGCGGCCTGGCCACCGGCGAGCACATGCGCGGCCGCGCGGTGAACGCGATCAACTCCGGCCCGGCCTCGGCGCCCCAGGCCGGGCTGTTCGTGGCCCAGCCATTCGGCATCCGCAACGTCATCACCGTGGACATGGGCGGCACCTCCTTCGACATCACCCTGACCCGCGAAGGCAAGACCAACCTCAGCCGCGACGCCGACTTCCTGCGCCAGCGCATCGGCGTGCCGATGATCCAGGTCGAGACCCTCGGCGCCGGCGGCGGCTCCATCGCCCACATCAACCCCTACGGCATGCTCGAGGTGGGCCCGCAGAGCGCCGGCTCCAGCCCCGGCCCGGTGGCCTACGGCCAGGGCGGCGAGCAGCCGACGGTGACCGACGCCAACCTCGCCCTGGGCTACCTCAACCCCGAGGCGCGCCTGGGCGGGCGCATCAGCCTGGACCGCGAGGCGGCGCTGGCGGCCATCCGCACGAAGATCGCCGAGCCCCTGGGCATGGACGTGGACAAGGCGGCCTGGGGCATCCACGCCATCGTCAACGCCAACATGGTCAACGGCATCCGCCGCGTGTCCATCGAGCGCGGCTACGACCCGCGCGACTTCGCCCTGATCGGCGCCGGCGGCGCGGCGGGCGTGCACATGACCGCGCTGGCCGAGGACATGGGCATCGACACCGTGCTGATCCCCAAGGTCGCCTCCGGCCTGTGCGCGCTCGGGCAGATCCTCTCCGACGTGAAGCACAACTACCTGGCCACCTACCCCATCCTCGCCCGCGAGGACACCGACCTGGCCGGCCTGGAAGCGGCCTTCGCCGAACTGGAGCAGCAGGGCCGCGCCACCCTGCGCGGCGACGGCTTCCGCGACGAGGACATCGCCGTGGTGCGCAGCCTGGAGATGCGCTACGTCGGGCAGATCCACGAATGCACGGTGGAAATCGGCGACCTGCAGGTCAACGCCGACACCCTGCCGGCCATAGTCGAAGCCTTCCACCGCCGCCACGAGGCGCTCTACACCTACGCCGAGGCGGACAACCCGGTGGAGATCGTCAACCTGGAAAGCCAGGTGATCGGCCGCGTCTCGCGCCCGCCCTTCCCCAGCCTGGCGGCCAGCGACGGCCATGCCCAGCGGGCCCTGGCCGGCAGCCGGCCGATGCTTTTCGGCGAGGACGGCATCCGCACCGACACGCCGGTCTACCAGGGCGCCCTGCTGCTGGCCGGCGACCGCCTGCACGGCCCGGCGGTGATCGAGGAAGCCACCACCAACATCCTCATCCGCCCCAGCTGGGTCGTCGAGCTGCACGAGTCCGGCTGCTACCGCCTGACGCGCCAGCGCTGAGCCGCACGGCCGGGGCCCCGCCCCGGCCGTTGCCCGGGATGCGGCACGGGACCTGCTTGGAAAACGCCCCTGCACGCCAGCCACACAGCGCCCGCCATGACCGCCATCGCCCGCTTCGACACCGCCAGCCAGCCCGAACAGCAGCGCCAGGCCTACTGGAACCAGTGCGTCAGCGGCGCCTATTTCCCGCTGGAACTGGACTACACCGGGCCCCAGCCCCTGTGCGCCAGCCTGGAGCTCTTCGACCTGGGCGAACTGTCGCTCTCCCAGTTGCGCTCCACGCCGCTGTGCTACCGCCGCCAGACGCGCCACCTGAGCGCCTGCGACGAGGCGTCGTTCCTGCTGACGCTGCCGCTGCACAGCTGTTTCGAATTTACCCAGCGCGGCCGCAGCATCCGCTGCGCGCCCGGGTCCTTCGTCCTCGAGCGCAGCGCCGAGCCCTACGAGTTCCACTACGCCCAGGACAACCTGCTGCGCGTGCTCAAGCTGCCCGAGACCACCCTGCGCCGCCACGTGGCCGCACCCGATCGCCTCTGCGCCCTGGCCTTCGACGCCAGCCAGGGCGCCGGCGCCCTTTTCGTCGACTACCTGGAGCTGTGCGTGCGGCGCCTCGGCGAACTGCACCCCGGCGACGAAGCGCACCTTGGCCGCCAGCTCATGGAACTGCTGGGCCTGGCCCTGGAGCGCCAGGCCCCGGGCGAGAGCGGCGAAAGCGCGGTGAGCGCCGCCCACCTGCTGCGCATCGAGCGGCACATCCACCGCCACCTCGGCGACAACGACCTGAGTCCAGCCAGCATCGCCGCGGCTTGCGGCATTTCGGTGCGCTACCTGCACCGCCTGTTCCAGGGCAGCGGCCGCAGCGTGCAGGAGTGGATTCGCGCATTGCGTCTGCAGGCCTGCCACGAGGCCCTGAGCAGCGGCCCGCCGAACCTGCCGCTGGGCGAGCTGGCCTACCGCTGGGGCTTCGCCGACCAGGCCCACTTCAGCCGTCTGTTCAAGCAGCGCTTCGGCGTCACCCCCGGCGAGGTCCGGCGCAACCGACCAAAGGCCTGAGCCGAGCATGGACATTCCCGGCGAAAGCGCCGATGATGCCCGCGCCCGCAATGGGCGGGCGTTCATCCCGAGGAGAAGAGCATGGCGAAGAAAGCCAAGCGGCCGAACAAGGCCAAGTCCCTGGTAGCCCAACCGCTGTTCCGCAGCCGCCAGGAAAAACCGCAGAAAGGCAAAGGCAGCTACCGCCGCGAAGCCTCCCACAACTGGGAGGCTTCGTTCTTTCTGGCAGCCTGAAAACCGCACGTCCCTCCGCATCGCCCCGCCCTCGTCCCTCCCCGCCCCCTGCGCTTCCCGGCCAGTTCGATTGAACTTGGCAGCCCGTTCGAGCCTCCATGGAATAGGCACGACACCCGGAGAAGCACGATGAACACCAGGACACTCGCCGCCGGCCTGGTGCTGGCCCTGCTGCCCATGGCCGGCTCGGCCTGGGCCTTCTGTTCCGACCAGCAGGCCCTGGCCAAGGGCCGCCAGGTCGCGGACAAGGTCGCCGCCATCACCCAGCGCGACCCGGAAACCGCCAAGCGCCTCAACGCCCAGCTCGCCGCCATGAAGAAGAGCCGTTCCAGCAAGGAGCGCCCGGACGACTGCGCGGCCTACGACCAGATGCTCAAGGAGCTGGACCAGAGCGCCGCCAAGGCCAAGCCCGCCCCCTGAACCTGCAACAACCTGTCATCGCGGCGCCCGGCCCGGCGGCAGACGCTCCGGCGTCCGCGTGCTAAGGTGGCCGCTGCCTGAAGAACCCGCCGAGGAGCGCAATGCGCACACCCGCTTCACCCTTCCGTCTGTTTCCCCTCTGCCTGACCCTTCTCAGTGCCTGCGTGCTCTCCGCCTGCGCCGACGCGCCGGCGGCGAATTCGCAGCCGTCCACGGCCAGCGTGCTGCTCGACGCCGATGGCCAGCCGTTGCCGTCCATCAGCTTCGAGACCTGGCGCGAGGGCTTCCGCCAGCAGGCCCTGGCCGCCGGCATCAGCGCGCAGACCTTCGACCAGGCCTTCGCCGGCCTGGAGCCCGACCCGGCGGTGGTCACCGCCGACCGCAGCCAGCCGGAGTTCACCCGGCCGGTGTGGGAATACCTGGCCGGCGCCGTGTCGCCGGCGCGCATCCGCAATGGCCAGGGCAAGCTGACGCAGAACGCCGCCGTGCTGCAGCGCATCGACAGCCGCTACGCGGTGGATGCCGAGGCCGTGGTGGCGATCTGGGGCATGGAAAGCAACTTCGGCAACAACATGGGCGAGCGCAACGTGATCCGCTCCCTGGCCACCCTGGCCTACGAAGGGCGCCGCCCGGAGTACGCCCACGGCCAGTTGCTGAGCGCCCTGCGGATCATCCAGCACGGCGACGTGCCGGCCAGCGCCATGGTCGGCTCCTGGGCTGGCGCCATGGGCCAGACGCAGTTCATCCCCACCACCTACGACCAGTACGCGGTGGACTTCGACGGCGACGGCCGCCGCGACATCTGGCGCTCCGCCGACGACGCCCTCGCCTCCACCGCCAACTACCTCCAGGCCTCCGGCTGGAAGCCCGGCCAGAGCTGGGGTTTCGAGGTGCGCCTGGCCCAGGGCTTCGACTACGCCCAGGCCGACATGAGCATCCGCAAGCCGATCGGCGAATGGCTGCGCCTGGGCGTGCAACCGGTGGGCGGGCGCCTGCCGGGCAACCCCCAGGCCACGGCCTCGCTGTTGCTGCCGGCCGGCTACCGCGGCCCGGCCTTCCTGGTGCTGGACAACTTCCGCGCCATCCTCAGGTACAACAACTCCACCGCCTATGCGCTGGCCGTCGGGCTGCTGTCGGACAGCTTCAAGGGCCTGGGCCGCATCGAGGCCGGCTGGCCGGTGGAAGACCGCCCGCTCAGCCGCAGCGAGCGCATCGCCCTGCAGCAGGGCCTGGCCGCCCGCGGCTACCAGCCGGGCAACCCGGACGGCATCATCGGCGCCAACACCCGCACGGCCATCCGCGCCTACCAGCAGAGCCAGGGCCTGCCGGCCGACGGCTACCCCACTCCGGCGCTGCTGGCGCGCCTGCAGCAAGGCGACTGAAAGGTCCAGTGCGGGCCGGCAACGCCGGCCCGCACCGACCGCCTCATTCGTAGAACAGCGTGAACATCGCCGAAGCCCGCACCGCACCGCCGCTGATGCGGTTGGAAGTCTTGTAGTACCTGGCCACCAGCGGGATCGACAGCGGCAGGTTGGAGCCCGAGACGTTCGCCTGGGTCAGGCGGGTGGACAGCGGCAGCACCGTGGAACTGGACGCGTCGCCCTGGAACAGCTGGATGCCGACGCCCGCCGCGTAGTCCGCGCCCTTCGCATTGTCGATGACGTTGGCGACGGTCGCGGCGTTCAGCGGATCGATCCTGTAGCTGACCTTCATGCTGCCGCTGCACAGCAGGCCGATCTTGAACGGGGCGGCCTTGCTGTCGTCGGTCATCACCCCGATGCCCGGCGGGAAGTCGGTGACCGTCACCTGGGGCATCCGCACGCGCACGTCGGTGCCCGAGGTGATCTGGCAGGCGGGCGCGCTGACGATGGTTTGCCCCGACAGGGTCAGCTGGGAGACCTCGATGGCGTTGTAGAACACTTGTGACAGGCCACCGATCCGTATCACGCCGGGGCTGACGTCGCCGGTCTTCACCAGATACACGATGAAGTGCGTGAAAGGATCGTAGGTGCCGGCCCGGTAGCTCCAGTTCAGCGCCGAGACTTCCGACCAGGTGCGGTTGTCGGTCAGCCCGAGCGGAAACGGATCGGGCACACAGGAAGACTGGCCCACGTTGCACCAGAACACCGCGATGCCGATACCGGGAACGTTCGTGGCATGGACCGCAGGATTGCCGGTGGGCTGGCCGATGTCGCTGCTCAGGCGGCCGCTGATACGCCCCGCCGAACAGCGGTTGAGCATGCCGGTGGCCCCCCATTTCCAACCCGAACGCCAGAGCACCGCGCCTACCGGTTTATCCCGCGGAACCGACAGCGTGGCAGGTAGAGGCCAATCGACTTTGCCGGGGCCAGCATACCCCGAGCCGCCGTTGCTCCAGGAGCAGTCGGCCTGGGCCAGCACCGGCGACAGTAGCGCCAGGCCCGAGGCGATCGACAACCCCAGGGATTTCATGGGCAATGACAAGGGTCCGACACGCAAGCATTTCCGTGACACTTCTCGTTCTCCATCCAGTGGCAGACGAACGGTGCCCGGAACCTCCGCACACGACTCCCCCGCTCCGTGGCAATGTGCCCCGGCTCGGCGGCAGGCGCCTGCCGGGTCGGACCATGATCGGGGTGTCGCCGCCCTGGCTCAACGGCCCGTCCGCGCAAATGCAAACGGGTTCCGCCGCCAGGGCTCAGGATGTCGAATGCGTCACTCGTAGATCATGCTGAAGGTCGCAGCGGTGTTGAGGGCGCCGGGCGTGACCCGCGCGCCGGTCTGGTAGTAGCGGGCGAACAGCGAGATACGCTGCGCGCCGCCCTGGGTCCAGCCCTCGAACACCGTCATCCGCAGCGGCAGCACCACGCTCTTGCCGCCAAGCTCGCGGAACAGCTGGATGCCGACGTTGCGCGCCAGGCCGTCGCCCTGCCGGTTGGCCAGGACGTCGGGGAAGTTGCTGGGGTACAGCGGATCGATGCGGTAGCTCAGGCGGATGTCCGGATCGCACTCCATGCGCAGGTCGAAGGGCCGCCCCAGCCAGGGGTCGGGCAACACGCCGCCCTCCTGGAAGGCATCCACCGGGACCGTCGGCAGGCGTATGGTCTGGGTGCTGCTGGCGGGGTCGAGCCGGCAGCCCCGGGCGGTCACCTTCAAGCGCCCGTGGATGCTCAGCTCGCCGACGTCCAGGTTGTCGTAGCTCACCGTCGCGGTGCCGAGGAAGTCGTGCACGCCCGAGGCGATCGGCCCGGTCTTGACCAGCAGCACCAGCCAGTTGTTCTCCGGATCGTAGTCCCAGGGCCCGACCTCCCAGTCCAGGCTGGTGACCGGCAGCGAGGGCTCGCAGCTGTTGCCCCGGTTGCACCAGTACACGGCGACGCCCACGCCCGGCACGTTGGTGGAATGCACGCCGCCGTTGTACCAGCCCGGCACCTCGAGCAGCGGGCCGATGTGCCCCGCCACCCGCCCGGACACCCAGCCCGAGGCGTTGCAGGCGATGCGCACGCCGGTGGCGTTTTGCCAGGCGCTGGAATACAGCATCCGGCCTGGCGCCAGGTCCTGGGGGAAGTCCAGGTCCGCCGGCAGCTCGACCTTGTAGACGGACTTCATGTAGCCCTGCTTGAAACTGCATTTCGCCCAGGCCGCCGGTGCGGCTAGGCACAGCAGCAGGCACAGGGCACAACCCAGGGTTCTGTTGAACATGGAAGGCCTCACTCGTAGGTCAGGGTCAGCGTGGCCGAGGTGGTCACCAGCCCCGAGGTGACCTTCGGGGAAATCTGGTAGTACCTGGCCAGCAGCGGGATGCGCACCAGGCCGGCCGCGGTCGAGGGGGTGTGCAGCAGCTTGGTCATGATGGGCAGCGGCTGCGCGTCGTCGCCATCGCCGTGGAACAGCTGGATGCCGACGTTCCTGGCCATGTGCGGCCCCTCGCGGTTGGCCATGACACCCACCGCCGCGGCCGACAGCGACAGCGGGTCGACCCGGTAGCTGAGGCGGATGCCGGCGTCGCACTGCAGGTTGATGTCGAAGCGCTTCTGCCAGGGCTCCGGCAATACCCCCGGGCCCTGGAAGGCATCCAGGGGCGCGGTGGGCATCTGCACCACCAGGTTGGGCGTGTCCAGCCGACAGGTCGGTGCGCTGGTGGTCAACGAGCCCTGGACGCTGAGCGTACCGATGTCCAGGTCGATGTAGCGTACCGTCGCCGTGCCAGCGAAGCTGTGGAGGCCAGCCTGGAGCGGCCCGGTCTTCACCAGCCGCACCCACCAGTTGTTCCTGGGCGAATAGGTCTCGGCAAACACCCGCCAGTCCAGCTTCTGTACCAGCGACACGCTCTCGTTCGGCACGGGAGGGCTTCCGCACTTGGAGTCGTAGTTGCACCAGAACACCTGGATGCCCACACCCGGAATGTCGGTATCCAGCACCTCGCCATTGCCGAACCCGGGAATGCCCGACAGTGGCGCACCGAAGCCCCCGCCCAGTTGGCCCTGTGCTTGGCCGCTGCTGTCGCAGCGGATGGTCACGCCGGTCGCGCGCTGCCAGCCGCTGTCGAACAGCGCGGTGCCGACCGGCACGTCCCGCGGAACGGCCAGGACGTTATCGATGGGCACGCTGAAGACCGAGGTCATGTAGCCCGGCACGAAGGCGCAGGAAGCCCAGGCCGAGGGCGCGGCGAACAGCAGCAGGCAGAGCGACAGGGTTGTTCTCAGCATGGGGAGTCTCCGTGGACGCCGGGCGCCCACCTGTCAGTTGGCGGATCGGCGGCAGAGCGCCTCGAGGCGGAAGAACGGCTGGCCTTCGGCCTTCGCTTCCGGCAGTTGGTAGGCGGCCGCGCACTGGCGGTCGGGGCTGGTTCCCCAGCGCACCAGCAGTTCGCCCTGCGCCTGTTCGGCGCGCAGGAACACGCGGCTGCCCTGCCCCACCAG
Source organism: Pseudomonas citronellolis (assembly GCF_001586155.1). NCBI lineage: Bacteria > Pseudomonadati > Pseudomonadota > Gammaproteobacteria > Pseudomonadales > Pseudomonadaceae > Pseudomonas > Pseudomonas citronellolis. The sequence continues at coordinate 947,293 of NZ_CP014158.1, read as the reverse complement.
GGTCAGGCTGGTACCCTCGGCATCCAGCACCTCGGCGCCCACCGGCAGCTTGCCGCCGTCCTCGTCCCGCAGCGTCAGCAGCAGCGGCTGGCCGTTGCGCGTCGGGTACTTGAGCAGGGCCACCGAGCCGAAGCGCGGGGCCACCGTCTGCTCGGTCAGTTGCAGTTCGACGTCCTCGCCCAGGCCCTTGGGGTCCAGCCCCACGCGATTGCGCCGGTAGGGGGTGAGGCCGCTGGTGAAGGCGAAGCCGTTGCCGGCGACCTGCGCGCCGGTGCTGTTGACCAGGCCGGCGCCGCTGGCGCCGCGGGCCTCGACCAGGACCTTGGTCTCGCCCTGGTCGGGGCTGAAGTTGATGCCGCCGGCATGGGCCAGCAGGCTGCCGGACAGGCCCACGCCCAGTTGCCGGTAGCCGTCGCCATCGCTGACGCTGGCCGACAGCGAGGCGGCCGAGGCGCGATACTGGGCGTTGGCGCCGCTGCTGGTGCTGCTGCCGCCGTCGTTGCGGCTGCGCGATGCGTAGACGCCGTAGCTGAAGGCGCTGCGCTCGCCGAGGGAGCCGGACAGGCCGAGCTGGGCATCGCTGGCGCCGTTGTCGGTGCGGCTGTAGGAACTGCTCAGGTAGGGCGAGCTGGGCGCGCGGCCCAGGGGCAGCGACAGGCTGAGCATGTACTGGTTCTGGCTCTGCCCGGACTGCGAGCGGGTGCGGCTGGCCGACAGGTTAAGGCTGCCCCAGCGCCAGCCGTTGCTGTAGCCGGCCTGGTAGCTGAGGTCGCTGCCGGCGTCGACGTTCCAGTAGTTCTGCGCCGAGCCGCTGAGGTAGAAGCTGCCCCAGCCGTCCGCCAGGGGTTGGCTGATGTTGGCCTGCAGGCGGTTGCGCTGGCGGAAGCGCCCGGTGCCGCCGGAGCCGTCGCTCAGTTCGGCGAACTCGCCCAGCCCCAGGTAGCCTTCGCTGGAAAAGCGGTAGGCGGCGACCGCGAAGTTGGTGCGCGTCGACTCCACCAGCTTGCTGTAGCTCAGCCGGTAGCTCTCCCCGCTGGCATCGCCGCCCAGGCCGTGGACCGGGTCCAGGCCGGAGGCGCTGGAGCGGGTGACGTCGAAGGCGAAGGCGCCCACCGGCGTGCTCAGCGCCACCCCGCCCTGCAGCGCCAGGTAGTTCTGCGCGACTATGCCGCCGGTGTAGCCGGTCCACAGGTTGGACAGGCCGCGCTGGTAGGTGCCCTGGAGGAACTTAGGCGCGTCGTCCAGGCGCTCGTCGCGGTACTCGCCGGCGCTGAGGCTGTAGCGCGACACGCCCGGACGCAGCAGCTGCGCCACGCTGGCGAAGGGCACGGTGAAGCGCCGTTCGCGGCCGTCGGCCTCGGTCACGGTGACCTCAAGGTCGCCGGCATAGCCGGTGCCGTAGAGCTCGTCGATGATGAAGGGGCCGGGCGCCACCGTGGTTTCGTAGAGGATGTTGCCGCCCTGGCGCACCGTGACCTTGGCGTTGGTCTCGGCGGTGCCGCGGATGGCCGGGGCGAAGCCGCGCTGCGAGTCGGGCAGCATGCGCTCGTCCGAGGCCAGCTGGACGCCGGTGAAGGGCACGCTGTCGAACAGGTCGGCGGGGGTGTAGTACTCGCCCAGGGTCAGCTGCGACTTCAGCGCGGTGATGTCGCGCTGGGCATAGCTGCTGATGGCGTCGTACTCGGAAGCGCCGTCGGAGCGGCTGTAGCTGCCGTTGTGGCGCAGGCGCCAGTCGCCGAGGTTCACCCCGCTGTTGAGCCCGGCGTAGTACTGGCTGGAACTGCTGCCGCCGACGTCGCTGCGGTAGGCGTTGGCGTTGTAGTCGACGAAGGCCGCGGTGATGCCGCGGTCCCAGTCGCGCGGGTCGACGTGGTCGGCGCGGGTGCGGCGCAGGTAGGCCTGGGGAATGCTCAGTTCCAGGCGCATGTCGGCCAGGTCGGGCGCAACCCGGCTGTCCGGGATCAGGCGCTGGAGGTCGATGCACGCCGGGTCGGCGGCCTGCAGCGCCTCGCGGGCCTCGGCCGGCAGGCGGTCGATGGCCAGCCCCAGCAGCGGCAGTTGCTCGCGCGCCCAGCACACGCTGGCGTCCTCGCGCACCTCGACGCGCTGCCGCCCCTGCCAGTTGTCGTTGAGGTACAGGTCCAGCGTGTAGCTGCCGGGCTGCACCGGGCTGCCCTGCTCGAAGCGCGTCAGGTCGACCGTCTGGCCCGGCGCGTTGCGCAGGAAGTCGGTGTCGAAGCGCACCGGCTGGTCGTCCGCCCAGCCGACGAGGCTCGGCAGGCCGGCCAGGGCGGCGGCGAGCGAGCCCAGGGCGACGGTGGTCCCGCGCCGCCCGCTCCAGCGCCGGATGAAGCCTGTGCAGGAGCCCATGCCGGTCACGGCAGCTTGACCTTGTCGTCGGTGGCGACGCCGTAGTCGCTCATCCAGCTGTACTCCAGGGTGCTGCCGGCGGCCTGCAGGGTGGCGGGCAGGGCGAAGTCCTCGTGGGAGAACGGCTTGAGCATGCCCGGGCCGAGATCGTGGCCGCGCCCGCCCTGCTTCAGCCCCAGGCTGGCGTAGGAGACGTGGTAAGGCGTGGGATTTTCCCCGCGCAGTACGCGCTTGCCCGCCTGTTCCAGCACCTGCCAGCGCACCTTGCGCACCGCCTCCGCGGCGCTGCCGGGCAGGCCCGAGGGGCGGTAGAACAGCTTCAGCCGCGAACGCACGGCGATCTGCATGTAGCTGCGCTCGCTGGCGTCCGGCAGCGGCGGGATCTCCAGGGCGTTGAACCAGAACAGCGACTCGCGGTCGTCCGGCAGCGTCTCGCCGCTGAAGGCCACGCGCACCGACTGGCCCTTGGCGGGGTCGAGGCGGAAGATCGGCGGGGTGATGACGAAGGGCGCGTCGGCATCCTGGGGTTGCGTCTGGATGTCGCCTTCGTCGACCCAGATCTGCATCAGCGCCGGGACCTTGCCGTCGTTGCTCAGGCGGACGGTGATTTCCCGCTCGCCGGCGGGGTAGACCAGGCGGGTGCCCTGGACGGTGACGGCGGCCCAGGCGGAAGTGCTCAGGCACGCGGCAAAGGCGAGCCCTGCCGTCATTGCGACAGCACGAATCAGCATGCTCATGGAAACCTCGGTGGATGCCCCGGGAGTCGCCTCCCGGGGGAAGCGGGACTTACTGGTAGCTCATGGTGTACTGCAGGTTGGTCTTCAGTACGCCAGGGGTGGTGGTGGCACTGCTCGCGGCATACTTGGCGACGAACCCCAGGGAAGCCTTGCCGTCAGCACCGGACTCCACCTGGTAGCCGCCGGAGCTGGAGATGTCGCTCAGGTCGATCTTGGTGGTGCCGTCGGCGCGGAACAGGGCGACTTGCGCATTGGTGCCGCCGTTCGCGGGAGGGATGGTGTTGTTCAGGTTGCCGGTGGCGGGGTCGACGTTGCCGCCGGTGGCGAACACCGCGGCGACCATGGCATTGGCGTCGCAGCCGGTGGTGTTGAGGGTGAAGGTCTGCGAGCCGGCAACCGTCCCGGCGCCCTGCAGGAGGTCGGCGTTCACCGGCTGCAGGGTGACGAGCTGGCTGGCGCTGGAAGGCTCGAGGGTGCAGGTCTTGGCGTTGACCAGGCCCTCGAAGGTCAGGGTACCGTCGGCAGCCGTTGCCGCACCGGACAAGCCGGCCACGGAAAGACACGCCAGGGCGGCGATTAGCTTCTTGCTCATTTGTTCGAACTCCAGTCGATACGGCGTCAGGCAGCGCTTGGCTGGCACTGACTCGTTGGTTGTCAGGGCGTCTTCAAAGGCCCGGACAAATGGTCGAACAAACTCGGAAATGAATTAAGGTAAGGGAACCCCCAAAAAACGTAGGAAACGCCCTATACGCCCAATCGAACTTTTCCCCTATACAGTCAGGGAAAGGCGCCTTCAGCCCCACTTATTTCCTGGCAATGTGCCACTATTCCCGTAAGCCATATCTGTGACCGGCCGCACAGAGGCCCGGGGCAAGCGCGGTTCGTGGGTATGGCGCGGAGGGGAAAGAGAGGTGTCGCAGGGAGGGGAAAATTCGCAGGATGAACGGCCGGCCCCTTGCGGGCCGGCCGGGGTATCGGGCGCCGGTCAGCCGATCTTGCCGCCGTGGGCCTGCTGGTCGGCGTGGTACGAGGAGCGCACCAGCGGGCCGGAAGCGACGTTCTTGAAGCCCATCTTCGCGCCTTCCTCGGCGAACCAGGCGAAGGTGTCCGGGTGGACGAAGCGCTGCACCGGCAGGTGGTTGCGCGAGGGCTGCAGGTACTGGCCGAGGGTCAGCATGTCGATGTCGTGCTCGCGCATGCGCTGCATGACCTCGATGACCTCGTCGTCGGTCTCGCCCAGGCCGAGCATCAGGCCGGACTTGGTCGGCACGTGGGGCACCAGTTGCTTGAACTTCTGCAGCAGGTCCAGCGACCACTCGAAGTCCGAACCCGGGCGCGAGGACTTGTACAGCCGCGGCACGGTTTCCAGGTTGTGGTTGAACACGTCCGGCGGCTCGGCGGCGGTGATTTCCAGGGCGATGTCCATGCGTCCGCGGTAGTCCGGGACCAGGGTTTCCAGCTGGATGCCGGGGGACAGCTTGCGGATCTCGCGCAGGCAGTCGGCGAAGTGCTGGGCGCCGCCGTCGCGCAGGTCGTCGCGGTCCACCGAGGTGATCACCACGTACTTCAGGCGCAGGTCGGCGATGGCGATGGCCAGGTTGGTCGGCTCGTCCACGTCCAGCGGCTTCGGCCGGCCGTGGCCGACGTCGCAGAACGGGCAGCGGCGGGTGCAGATGTCGCCCATGATCATGAAGGTCGCGGTGCCGCCGGAGAAGCACTCGCCCAGGTTCGGGCAGGAGGCCTCTTCGCACACGCTGTGCAGCTTGTGCTTGCGCAGCAGTTGCTTGATGCGGTCCACCTCGGGCGAGACCGGGATGCGCACGCGGATCCAGTCGGGTTTCTTCGGCAGTTCCTCGGTGGGGATGATCTTCACCGGAATGCGCGCCACCTTCTCGGCGCCGCGCAGTTTCACGCCGACTTCCACCTTGCCCGGCTTGCCTTGGCCCGGGGTCTCCACAACAGTGCTCATCTCAGTTCGATCCCGCCCGTTAGGGTCTTCTGTTCAGCGTAGCCAAGACGCTCGGTGAGTTCGCCGCGCAGGCGTTCGCGCACCTCGGCCAGGGTGATGGGGCCGGCCAGCTCGCGCAGCTGGGTCATGGCCATGCCTGCGTAGCCGCAGGGATTGATACGACGGAAAGGCTCCAGGTCCATGTCGACGTTCAGCGCCAGGCCATGGAAGGACCGGCCGTTGCGGATGCGCAGGCCGAGGGAGGCGATCTTCGCGCCGTCCACGTAGACGCCTGGGGCGTCGGGTTTGGACACGGCGCTGACGCCGAAGCCCTCGAGCAGGCCGATCAGGCTCTGTTCGATGCGCGTGACCAGCTCGCGCACGCCCAGGTGCGAGCGGCGCACGTCGAGCAGCAGGTAGGCCACCAGTTGGCCGGGGCCGTGGTAGGTCACCTGGCCGCCGCGGTCCACCTTGACCACCGGGATGTCGCCGGGCATCAGCACGTGTTCGGCCTTGCCGGCCTGGCCCTGGGTGAACACCCGCTCGTGCTCCAGCAGCCAGACTTCGTCGGGCGTGCCCTCGTCGCGCTCGGCGGTGAAGCGCTGCATGGCGTGCCAGGTCGGCTCGTAGGGCAGCACGCCGAGTTCGCGGAAGCCCAGGGAAGAACCGGCCTCGGGCATCACAGCACCATGTGCACGCGGCCGCTGGCGCGCAGGTCGCTGTGGATGTTCTGCAACTGGTCGACGCCGGTGGCGGTGATCAGCACCTGCACCGAGAGGAAGCGACCGTTGCGGCTGTCGCGGCTCACCAGGGTGGTGACGTCCAGGTCCGGCGCGTGGCGCTGGATGATCTCCACGACCAGGTCGGCGAAGCCGTCGCCGGCGTCACCGATCACCTTGATCGGGTAGCGTTCGCAGGGGAACTCGATCTTGGGCGCGGGAGGAGTGCTGGTATCAGTGGTTTCAGTCATGGCTGTCGCGGGCGGGTAGCCCGCCTCCGCACGAAGCTCCCGGGTCGGGAGGTTCCGGATGGATCGGACCTGACGGCTGCCGACGCCACGGGGGAGGTCGATCAGGCGCAGGCGCGCATTTTACCTGAGTCGGGCGCGCGCATGCGTAGAAATTCCCGGGCTTGTATACAAAAGTACGAGCCCGGGGGACCGTCGGTCAGTTGAACAGGCCGTAGAAGAACAGGCGGATGCTATCCCACAGGCGGCGGAAGATACCACCCTCCTCCACGGCGTTCAGGGCCACCAGGTCGGAGGTGCGCACGACCTTGTCGCCCAGCTTCACTTCCACCTTGCCGATCACCTGGCCCTGCTGGATCGGGGCCATCAGCTGCGGCTGCAGCACCATGTTGGCCTGCAGCTGCTTGAGCTGGCCGCGCGGCACGGTCATGGTCAGGTCTTCGGACAGGCCGGCCTTCACTTCATGCTCGGAGCCCTTCCAGACCATGGCCTTGGTCAGCTCGGCGCCTTTCTTGTAGAAGGTCTGCGATTCGAAGAAGCGGAAGCCGTAGGTCAGCAGCTTCTGCGTCTCGGCGGCGCGGGCCTGCTCGCTGTTGGTGCCGAACACCACGGCGATCATGCGCTGGCCGTCACGCACGGCGGAGGCCACCAGGCAGTAGCCGGCTTCCTCGGTGTGGCCGGTCTTCAGGCCGTCGACGGTCTTGTCGCGCCACAGCAGCAGGTTGCGGTTGGGCTGCTTGATGTTGTTCCAGAGGAATTCCTTCTGCGCGTAGATGGCGTAGTGGGTCGGCTCGCCGTAGATGATGGCGCGGGCCAGGGTCGCCATGTCGCGGGCCGAGGAGTAGTGCTCCGGGTTCGGCAGGCCGGTGGCGTCCATGAAGTGGGAATTGGTCATGCCCAGCTTCTGCGCGGTGTTGTTCATCATGTCGGCGAAGGCGTCCTCGCTGCCGGCGATGTGCTCGGCGAGGGCGACGGAGGCGTCGTTGCCCGACTGGATGATGATGCCGTGCAGCAGGTCGCTGACCGACACCTGCGAGCCCAGCTTGATGAACATGCGCGAGCCGCCGGTGCGCCAGGCGTGCTCGCTGACGGTCACCATGTCGCTCTCGGCGATGCGCCCGCCCTCGATTTCCTTGGTGGCGATGTAGGCGGTCATCAGCTTGGTCAGGCTGGCCGGGGGCAGGCGCTCGTCGGCGTTGTTCTCCACCAGGACCTGGCCGCTGGCGCCGTCCATCAGCACCCAGGCCTTGGCCGCCAGCTGCGGCGCGGCGGGGACAACGGATTCAGCCGCCCAGCCGGCCACGGGGGCGCTGAGCAACACGAGCATGGACAGGCGTTTGGCGATGGTGATGATGTTCATCCGTCTCTCTGGGTTCACTAATGGTCAAACAATCCCTTGGGGGAATTCCCGGGCGGCCTCTGGCGTGCCGCTTGATCGGTGCGCCGCGTTCAGTCCGGGCGCACCAGCTTGGGTTGGCCGAGGTTGGCCAGGCGGATGCTGTCCTGCATCCGCGCCGCTTCATCCTGCGTTCCGATCGGCCCCAGGCGCACCCGGTGCAAGGTCTGCTTGTTGACCACGACCGAGCTGATAAAGACCTGGGCCGAGGTCATGCCGCTGATCTTGTCCCTGAGCAGTTCCGCAGCGTCCGGGTTGGCGAAGGCACCCACCTGGAGATACAGGCCAGCGGCTGGTAATGAAGCGTTTTTTTTTGAGTCGACCTGCACCGGCGCCACGGGCGCGGCGTGCTGCGCCGGCGGCGGGGTGTAGACCTCGATCGGCTGGGCCATGGCCACCGCCTGGGGCTGCGCGCCGGCCGCCGGGGCACTCTGCACCGGCGCCATCTTCGGCTGCGCCAGGACCATCGGCACCGGGCGGCCCTGGGCGGCCCACCAGCGCTGCGGGTCGATGCCCTCGACCTTGACCCGCGCGGTGCCGGTCTCGGCGTAGCCGAGCTTCTTGGCCGCGGCGAAGGACAGGTCGATGACGCGGTCGGAATAGAACGGGCCGCGGTCGTTGACGCGGACGATGACGCTCTTGCCGTTGTCCAGGTTGGTCACCCGCACGTAGCTGGGCAGCGGCAGCGTCTTGTGCGCCGCGGTCATGCCGTAGAGGTCGTACATCTCGCCGTTGGCGGTGGCCTGGCCGTGGAACTTGGTGCCGTACCAGGACGCCGTGCCGGTCACGCTGTAGGCGCGCGCGTCGTTCAGCGGGTAGTAGGTCTTGCCCAGCACGGTGTAGGGGTTGTTCTTGAACGGGCCGTTGTGCGGCATCGGCACGGCATCGGGGATGCGCGACACGTCGACGTCCCACCAGGGGGCGCCGTCGCGGTGCGGCCGGTTGTAGTCCATCGGCCCGGAAAGGCCGCCGCTTTTCGCCGGTTGCGGAGCCCGGGAGCTGGTGCAGCTGGCGAGCAGCACGGCGCTCAGGCCGAAGCACGCCGCCGCCGACCAGAAGCCCGGTCGCTTCAGTCGCTGGTTCACTGGACACCTCGCGCCCGGACGATCTCGCCGGCCAGCTGATGGACCGCCATGGCGTACATGGCGCTGCGGTTGTAGCGGGTGATCACGTAGAAGTTGGGCAGCCCGACCCAGTATTCGGGGCCGTCGGCGCCTTCGAAGCGGATGGCGGTGACCTTGAGGTCGTCGCGCAGCACGTCATGGGTGCGCCAGCCCGCGGCGCGCAGCTGGCCGAGGCTCATCTGCGGCTCCAGGCCCTGGGTGACGGCGTCCTGGGCGCTGTCCATGCTCAGCTCGGCCTGCGACACCACCGGCTCGCCGGCCTGCCAGCCATGCTGCTTGAAGTAGCTGGCGACACTGCCGATGGCATCGGTCGGGTCGGTCCAGATGTTGATGTGGCCGTCGCCGTCGAAGTCCACGGCGTAGGCGCGGAAGCTGCTGGGCATGAACTGCGGCAGGCCCATGGCGCCGGCGTAGGAGCCATTCAGGCCGAGCGGGTCGACCTGCTGCTCGCGGGCCAGCAGGAGGAACTGCTTGAGTTCCTTGCGGAAGAAGTCGGCGCGCGGCGGGTAGTCGAAGGCCAGAGTGGACAGCGCGTCCATCACCCGGTAGTTGCCTGTGTTGCGGCCGAAGAAGGTCTCGACGCCGATGATCGCCACTATGTACTGGGCCGGCACGCCGTAGTCCTTTTCCGCGCGGGCCAGGGCCTCGGCGTTCTGGTTCCAGAACTCCACGCCGCGCTTGATGCGCGCGTCGGTGAGGAAGATCGGCCGGTAGTCCTTCCACGGCTTGACGCGCTCGGCGGGCCGGGAAATGGCGTCGAGGATCGACTGCTTGCGTTCGACGTCCTGGAACAGCGAAAGCAGCTGCTCGTCGGCGAAGCCGTAGTCGCGGGTCATCTCGCCGACGAACTGGGCGACCTGGGGCGAGCCGTCGTAGTCGCCCGCCTGGGCGGCGCCGCCGAAGCCGATGGCCCCGGCCAGCCCCACCCAATGGACACCCCTGACGGCCCACTCGCGCAGTATCTGCATTCCTTTCTTCACTCTGGTCTCAACGTTTCTTCTTCAAACCTGGGCGATCCATTTCCGGTGCGTATGAATCGACATCAAAACCCCGAACCCTGACATCAGCGTCACCAGCGAAGTTCCGCCGTAGCTGATGAAGGGAAGCGGAACCCCCACGACCGGCAGCAACCCGCTGACCATACCAATGTTGACGAACACGTACACGAAGAAGGTCATGGTGATGCTGCCGGCCAGCAGCTTGCCATACAGCGTCTGGGCCTGCGCCGTGATCACCAGCCCGCGGTAGATCACCATCAGGTACAGGGCCAGCAGCAGGCATACCCCCACCAGGCCGAACTCTTCGCCGAGCACGGCAATGATAAAGTCCGTATGGCTTTCCGGCAAAAAATCCAGGTGCGACTGGGTGCCCAGCAGCCAGCCCTTGCCGAACACGCCGCCGGAACCGATGGCCGCTTTTGACTGGATGATGTTCCAGCCGGTGCCCAGCGGGTCGCTTTCCGGGTCGAGGAAGGTCAGCACGCGCTGCTTCTGGTAATCGTGCATGACGAAGAACCACATGGCCACCGCCACCGGCACCGCCGCGGTCACCGCGCCGAGGATCCAGCGCCACTGCAGGCCGCCGACGAACAGCACGAAGGCGCCGGAGGCCAGCACCAGCATGGCGGTACCCAGGTCCGGCTGCTTGAGGATCAGCACGAAGGGCACGCCGATCAGCGCCAGGCTGATCGCCAGGTGCTTGAGGTTCGGCGGCAGGTTGCGCTTGGACATGTACCAGGCCAGCGTCATGGGCATGAACAGCTTCATGAACTCGGCGGGCTGGAAGCGGATCACCCCGGGGATGTTGATCCAGCGCGTGGCGCCCATGGCGTTGTGGCCCATGACGTCCACCACCACCAGCAGCAGCACCCCGATCAGGTAGCCCAGCGGCACCCAGCGGGCCAGGAAGCGCGGCTCGATCTGGGCGATGACGAACATCATCACCAGGCCCAGGCCGAAGGACGAGGCCTGCTTGAGCAGCAGGTCCCAGCTCTTGCCGCTGGCCGAATAGAGGACGAACAGGCCGGCCGCGCCCAGCACCAGCAACAGCAGCAGCAGCAGGCCGTCGATGTGCAGCCGCTGCAGCAGGCTGGCGCGCCGCTTCATCACGTCCTCGTTGGACAGCGTGCGGTCGAAGTTGGGGTTCATGTTCATGCTCATGGCTTCGGCGCCTCCGCCACCTGTGGCGCGAATTCGGGCTTGAGCTTGCCGCTCTCGTCCAGCAGCCAGGCATCCATCACCTGCTTGAGCACGGGGGCGGCGACGCCGGAGCCGGACTCGCCGTTCTCCACCATCACCGACACCGCGATCTGCGGGTTGTCCGCCGGGGCGAAGCCGATGAACAGCGCGTGGTCGCGGTTGCGCTCGTTGAGCTTGGAACGGTCGTAGCGCTCGTTCTGCTTGATCGCCACCACCTGCGCGGTACCGGACTTGCCGGCGATGCGGTAGACCGAGGCGGCGCCGACCTTGTGCGCGGTGCCGCGGGCATTGTGCACCACTTGCTGCATGTCGGAGTCGATCAGTTCCCAGTTGCCCGGCTCGCGCAGCTCGATGTCGGGCATCGGCTCGGGGTCGACCGGCGGCTGGCCGTCGACGGTCCTGGCCAGGTGCGGGCGGATCCACTTGCCGTGGTTGGCGATCAGCGCGGTCATCTGCGCCAGCTGCAGCGGCGTGGACTGCATGTAGCCCTGGCCGATGCCGAGGATCAGCGTCTCGCCGGGGAACCAGACCTGGCGGCGGGTGGCGCGCTTCCACTCGCGCGAGGGCATCAGCCCCGGCGACTCGCCGTACATGTCCAGGGACACGCGCTGGCCGAAGCCGAAGCGGCTCATGTAGTCGTGCAGCCTGTCGATGCCGAGCTTGTGGGCGAGGTCGTAGAAGTAGGTGTCGTTGGAACGCATGATCGCCGTCTCCAGGTTCACCCAGCCCTCGCCGGAACGGTTCCAGTTGCGGTACTTGTGATCGTAGTTGGGCAGTTGGTAGTAGCCGGGGTCGAAGACCCGCGAGCTGGGCGTGACCACCCCGGCGTCGAGGCCGGCCAGGGCCACCGCCGGCTTCACCGTCGAGCCCGGCGGGTACAGGCCGCGCAGCACGCGGTTGTACAGCGGGCGGTCGATGGAATCGCGCAGCGCCGAGTAGTCCTTGAAGCTGATGCCGGTGACGAACAGGTTGGGGTCGTAGCTGGGCTGGCTGACCATCGCCAGCACCTCGCCGGTGGCCGGCTGGATCGCCACGATGGCGCCGCGGCGCCCGCCCAGGGCCTCCTCGGCCTTGGCCTGCAGCTTGCTGTCGATGCTCAGGACGATGTCCTTGCCCGGCACCGGGTCGGTGCGTTTGAGCACGCGCAGCACGCGGCCGCGGGCGTTGGTCTCGACCTCCTCGTAGCCCACGGTGCCGTGCAGCTCGGCCTCGTAGAACTTCTCCACGCCGGTCTTGCCGATGTGGTGGGTGCCGGAATAGTTGACCGGGTCGAGCACCTTCAGTTCGGCCTCGTTGATCCGCCCGACGTAGCCCACCGAATGGGCGAAGTGCTCGCCCAGCGGATAGTGGCGGACGAACTGCGCGGTGACGTCGATGCCCGGCAGACGGTACTGGTTCACGGCGATGCGGGCGATCTGCTCCTCGGACAGCTCGAACATGATCGGCACCGGCTCGAACGGCCGCCGGCCCTGCTTCATGCGCTTCTCGAAGATCGCCTTGTCCTCCTCGGTCAGGCCGAGGATCTCCACCAGCGCCTGCAGCTCCTGCTGCAGGTTCTCGGTGCGCTCGCGGGTGACCGTGAGGCTGAAGCTGGGGCGGTTGTCGGCGATCAGCACGCCGTTGCGGTCGTAGATCAGGCCGCGGTTCGGCGGGATCGGCTGGACGTGGACGCGGTTGTTCTCCGACAGCGTCGAGTGGTACTCGTACTGGGTGACCTGCAGGTGGTACATGCGCGCCACCAGCACCAGGGCCAGGAGGAAGATCGCCACCGCGCCGACGACGACCCGGCGACGCACCAGGCGGGCGTCCTTCTCGTGGTCCTTGAGTTGTATCGGCTGCGGCATCGGGTACGGCTACGACTACTTGTGGTAGGGGTGCCCGGACAGCACCGTCCAGGCGCGGTAGATCTGCTCGCCCACCAGGATGCGCACCAGCGGGTGCGGCAACGTCAGCGGCGACAGCGACCAGCGCTGTTCGCTGCGCGCGCAGACCTCCGGCGCCAGCCCTTCCGGGCCGCCGACCATGAGGTTGACGGTGCGCGCGTCCAGGCGCCAGCGGTCCAGCTCGGCGGCCAGTTGCGGGGTACTCCAGGGCTTGCCTTCGACTTCCAGGGTCACCACCCGTTCACCGGGCTGCACCTTGGCCAGCATGGCTTCGCCTTCCTGGCGGATCAGCCGCGCCACGTCGGCGTTCTTGCCGCGCGTGTTCAGCGGAATCTCCACCAGTTCCAGGGACAACTCCGAGGGCAGGCGCTTGACGTACTCCTGCCAGCCCTCCTCGACCCAGCGCGGCATGCGCGAGCCGACCGCGATCAGACGCAGGCGCAAGGACGCTTACTCGCCGCTGTGGTGGGCGCGGCTCTGTTCGGCGCCGAGCCAGAGGCGCTCCAGGTCGTAGAACTGGCGGGTGGCCGGCTGCATGACGTGGACCACGACGTTGCCCAGGTCGATCAGCACCCACTCGCCGCCTTCCTGGCCTTCGCTGCCGATGGGCTTGACGCCCTGTTCCTTGACCTTCTCCAGGACGTTGTCGGCCAGCGACTTGACCTGGCGGCTGGAGGAGCCGGAGGCGATGACCATGACGTCGGTGATGCTGGTCTTGTCGCGCACGTCGAGGACGGTGATGTCCTGCGCTTTCATGTCTTCCAGAGCGGCGACGGCCAGCTCGACCAGTTGTTCGGTTTGCATTGAATGACTCTCTAGTTTGCCAGGGACGCGCGGTACAGCCCGTGCGCCTCGATGTAGTTCAATACCGCGTCCGGCACCAGGAAGCGCGGCGAGCGCCCCTGCGCCAGCAGGGCGCGGATCTGGGTGGCCGACACCGCCAGGGGCGTCTGCCAGATGAAAGTGACCTGCCCGGCCGGCCCGGCGAGGGCGTTGGGGTCGGCCATGCTACGCGCCGCCAGCAGATCGCGCAGGGCTTCCGGCGCTTCCACGTCGGCATCCGGGCGTTGCAGCACCAGCATGTGGCAGTGCTGCAGCAGCTCGTCCCAGCGGTGCCAGGTGGGCAGGCCGCAGAAAGCGTCCCAGCCGACCATCAGGAACAGCTGCGCCTCGCTCCCCAGCTCCGCGCGCAGCGATTCCAGGGTGTCGATGGTGTAGGACGGCTTGTCGCGGGCCAGCTCGCGGGCATCCACCGTCAGGGGCGCGACGCCGGCCACCGCCAGCTCGACCATGGCCAGGCGCTGCTGCGCCGAGACCTGCGGCGTCTCGCGGTGCGGCGGGCGCGCCGCCGGCAGCAGGCGCAGCTCGTCCAGGCCCAGCAGCTCGGCGGTTTCCAGCGCACTGCGCAGGTGCCCGATGTGCACCGGATCGAAGGTGCCGCCGAAGAGGCCGATCCGCCGCGCTTGCCGTTTACTCATCAGGTGCGCACGTGCCCGTCGCCGAAGACCACGTACTTCTCGCTGGTCAGGCCTTCCAGGCCGACCGGGCCGCGGGCGTGCAGCTTGTCGGTGGAAATGCCGATCTCCGCGCCCAGGCCATACTCGAAGCCGTCGGCGAAGCGCGTCGAGGCGTTGACCATGACCGAAGCCGAGTCCACCTCGGCGAGGAAGCGCCGGGCGTTGCTGAAGTTCTCGCTGACGATGGCGTCGGTGTGCTGCGAGCCGTAGGTGTTGATGTGCTCGATGGCGCTGTCCAGGTCGTCGACGATGCGGATCGACAGGATCGGCGCGTTGTACTCGGTGCGCCAGTCTTCCTCGGTCGCCTCCAGCACCTCGCTGCCCAGCAGCGCGCGGGTGGCGGCGTCGCCGCGCAGCTCCACGCCCTTGTCGCGGTAGATGGCGGCCAGCGGCGGCAGCACGCGCGCGGCGATGGCCTTGTGCACCAGCAGGGTTTCCATGGTGTTGCACGGCGCGTAGCGCTGGGTCTTGGCGTTGTCGGCGATGCGGATGGCCTTGTCGAGGTCGGCCGACTCGTCGATGAACACGTGGCAGATGCCGTCCAGGTGCTTGATCACCGGCACCTTGGCCTCGCGGCTGATGCGCTCGATCAGGCCCTTGCCGCCGCGCGGGACTATCACGTCGACGTACTCGGGCATGCTGATCAGCGCGCCCACGGCGGCGCGGTCGGTGGTCTCGACCACCTGCACGGCGCTCGCCGGCAGGCCGGCCGCGGCCAGGCCCTGCTGGATGCAGCGGGCGATGGCCTGGTTGGAATGGATGGCCTCGGAGCCGCCGCGCAGGATGGTGGCGTTGCCCGATTTCAGGCACAGGCTGGCGGCGTCGATGGTCACGTTCGGCCGCGACTCGTAGATGATCCCGACCACGCCCAGGGGCACGCGCATCTTGCCGATCTGGATGCCCGAGGGCACGAAGCGCATGTCGCGGATCTCGCCGATGGGGTCCGGCAGCTTGGCCACCTGGCGCAGGCCCTCGATCATGTCGTCGATGCGCGCCGGGGTCAGCGCCAGGCGGTCGAGCATGGCTGGCTCCAGGCCATTGGCCCGGCCGGCGGCCAGGTCCTGCTCGTTGGCGTGGGCGAGCTGCTCGCGGGCAGCGTCCAGGGCATCGGCGGCGGCCAGCAGGGCGGCGTTCTTCTGCGCGGTGCAGGCCCGCGCGAGCACGCGCGAGGCTTCACGGGCGGCGCGGCCCAGGCGGCTCATATAGTCGAGGACGGACTCGGTCATGGTTCGTACGCGTCTGCGTGAGGGAAATGCGCGATTATAGCGACCCCGCCTGCGCCCGCCCAGCCACAGCAGCCAGCCGGTAGACAGGGCGTCCCGCCGGCGCGCCGGTAACGCCGCCCGGGCGCCGCGGGCCGCGCACCGGCCGCGGAACGGTGACACCCGCAACAGCGCGTTGCGATTTCCCCCGCCCGAAGGTTGGGTAAACAAAAGGCCGGCCTCTGTCTACCTTGGAGCCACCCCGCCGCGCAATGCCAGCCGTTCGCCATCCGGCACGCCAGGGAAGAACAACAAGAGGCGGAACACCGCCGGAGATTCGCCATGCGCTACCGCACCGACTACAGCGCCCAGACCCTCACCGCCGCCCCGGCGGTGCTCGAACTGGACGGCTGGCAACTCCACTACCAGGCCTTCGCCCACCGCGCGGACGACCCGCGCCCGCCGGTGCTGCTGCTCGGCGGCGCCTTCCAGAGCTTCCGCTCCTTCGCCGGCGAAGTCAGCGAACTGCTCGCCGAGCACCCGGTGATCCTCCTCGACCTGCCCAGCCAGGGCGGCAACCTGCAACTGGCGCCGCAGCTGAGCCTGGAGGACCTGGCCGACCTGATCGCCGCCTTCGCCGAGGCGCTGCGCCTGCCACCGCTGATGCCCATCGGCCTGTCCTACGGCTCGGCCCTGGCCGCCCTCTTCGCCGCCCGCCACCCCGGGCGCTGCGCGCGCCTGCTGCTGGCCGGCATCACCGCCTTCGGCCGCCCCGGCGCCCGCGCCCTGCTGGAAGAAGCCCTGGCGCGCCTGGACCTGGGCCAGCACGAAGCCTTCGCCAACGGCGTGCTGACCGGCCTGGTCAACCCGCTGCGCCTGGCCGATACCGGCGTCTCCCCGGTGTTCCGCAAGGCCCTGCTGCGCCAGTTGCAGCGCCTGACACCGGCGGAAGTCGAACGCTACCGGCAGAACAGCCGGCGCCTGCTGGCCTTCGGCGGCTTCGAGCGCCACCCGCAATGCCCGACCCTGGTGCTGGCCGGCGAATACGACCACTTCACCCAGCCCTGGGAACACGCCGAATTCGCCCTCGCCTGCGCCGACGCCCAGTTCGCCCTGATCCACGACGCCGACCACCTGGCCCAGTTCGAACGCCGCGGCGCCTGCGCCCGGCTGTACACGCCCTTCCTCGACGGCCAGCCACTGCCGCGCAACGCCGCCGGCAGCACGCGCTTCCAGCGCCAGCAACTGCCACACCTGGAGCGCCGCTTCGAACCGCGCCTGGCGCCACCGCAACCCCGCGCCCTGCTGCGCCACGCCGACGGCGGGCAATGGCGCGCCGAACTGGTGGAAATCGGCTACTTCGGCGGCCTGGCCCACGCCGACCTGCCGCCGGAACTGCCGCAACGCGGCTGGCGCCTGGCCGTCCCCGGCGTGGAAGAACTGGACATCCTGCCGCTGCGCCGCACCACGGACGGCGTCGCCTTCATCTTCCCCCACGGCGATCCTCGCGCCAGCGCCAGCCTGGCGGAGCTGGTGGTGCCGCTGCAGCAAGGGGCCTGCGCGGCCTGATACCGGATGGCGCAAGATCACAAACGGTCGTGCGTCCCTACGTATTCGCTTAAATACAAGACAGGGCGCGCCCCTCATAGCGTGGCCTGGAAAAAACTCCCATGTAGCATCCGAGATGCTCGTATTGTCTTGCCATTTGGGCCACGGTGGCTTTCTACCCGCACCGTTTCTGCACAGACCTCAGCGCTAAATCGATCGTCCATTATCCATCACATGGATAGCCCACACACTCGATGCTCAAGTTCATGCTCACCAAAAGACGCATTAATTCCAAACCATATTTCATAGGAAACACGATCGACTCACTCAAATCATAGAAAACCCCAACTCTCAAACACCCTCCAGCCCAATTAACACCTAAAAACGGCACAAGTCGATCACAGACATTCCTATTAAAAACCTCAAAATCCGACAATAGAAAATCACCCAAAAATATAGAAACCTCACAGCCTGAGAGCTTTAAACTCTCACCCACCATAGAGACCAATAACTCCAGGTCAACCTCCTCCCTCAGCAAAAACTTTAACTCCAAGTCATAGATCGTAGCCATATTTACTTTATAAATCTCTTAAATTAACAAGCAGAGCGCCTTGTTCAGCGCTTTACAGCACCAGAAAATTTTTACACAAAAAAACCGCACAGAAACGTCAAAATGAGCACCACTTCCGTCGAAATAAACTAAATTTCAAATACATAAAAGACATCAGCTAATCCTTAGTTAGGCTTCCACCCTCTATTCCCACATCAAAATTTGAACCACCTCCAGAAATCATGAAATGGACTATTAGCAATCGAAGTCTATAGACCACAGCCTTCTGCACCGCGCAATAGGCGTTATCATTGAAGATGATCGATATCTATTTCGGCCTTTATAAACCCAGCAAACTCGGACATAGCAGGAGGTATGGTGAGCGGCGGAATTCTGTCCCCATCAGAAACTATGATGGTTATTTTTGCCTTACCTGTCCTTGCTATATTCCTGATCTTTTCCTTGGCCTTGAGCAAGGCCGCTTCCAGGCTTTTCCAGTGATCAACAAGATCACTAGATTTAGATCTTGACCTGACAGACCAAACGTTCTGTCGCGGCAATCCGCGGGTGGGATTTCGTTCACCTTGCAGCAGAGCCGTATCCGGGACTATTTCAATGATCCTAGAAATATCCTTCGGAGATACTGTAGTCCCTAGAAGCTGAAAATCAATTTGCAGAGAGCTATCCATTACAAACTCACCAACCCTGTGTGTTCATATTCAGATATTGGGGAATTCCTGTACCCTGCCGGGGGCCGGCGTACATATTCCCATGCTTGTCCACAAAAATGTCGTACTTAGAGTCTAGCTGCAAATCTCTTTTCATGTCATGAGCATCCTTATAGCCATTATTCTTACATGCCTGATCAAGTTCTTTTTTAGACATCCGCGTAGCATCTTTAGCGTCCTGTTCGCTTGGGAGACTATTATCTTTTGTGCAAGCTTGGATGTCGTTATATGGCAGTTTAAGAATGGTTTTGCATTTTACAGCAAGCCCGAAATAATCAGCGTAGATGAGCGGATTGGCAAACACATAGCCATAGGTGTTCAAACCACCCTCAAGCCCAATCGGATCACTCTCCACATACCGTCCGATCTGCGGGTCGTAATCCCTGAAGTAGTTGTAGTGCAGGCCGCTCTCGGCGTCGTAGTACTGCCCAGGGAAGCGCAGGTTCACCACGGTGTTGTCCGGGCTGCTGGGCTGGCCGTTGCCGAAGGCGTCGGACTGCCATTGCCAGGCCAGGCGCTGGTCGTCGTCGCTGGCCAGCCGCGGGGTGTCGAGGTGGTCGCTGTGCAGGTAGAGCACGCGGGGGTTGCCCGGATGGCCCTGGTCGTCGTAGGCCGTGCTCAGGGTGGCCAGGGGCAGGCGGTTGAGCCACAGGTAGTACTGTTCGCGGCGGGACTGGCCATTCCGATCGTAGGCGGCTTCGCCGAGCAGTTGGCCGTCGGGGCCGTAGAGGTAGGTGGTGAAGCCTTGCGCGGTCAGCTTGGCGATGCGCTGGCCGTGGGCGTTGTAGCGGTACTGGGCGACTTCCTGGCCGTCGATCCGCACGTTCGCCAGGCGGCCCTGGGCGTCATAGCCGAGCAGGCGGCTGGCGCGGTCCTGGAGCAGGTTGCCGGCGGCATCGCTGGTCACCGTGTGGCCACTGAGGGCGGTGAGGCGGTTGCTGTCGCTGGCGTAGCGGTAGCTGTCCTGCAGGGATTCGCCGTCGGCCAGGCGCGTGGCGCTCTTCTCGGTGCGGTTGCCCACGGCGTCATAGCCGTAGCGGCGCTCGGCCTGGCTGCTGCGTTCCGTGGTCAGGCGGTCCAGGGGGTCGTACTGGTAGTCCAGCGTGCCCCAGAGGCTGTGGGCCAGTTGGGTGATGTTGCCGTTGGCGTCGTGCCGGTAGTCGCTCTGCCAGGGGCCGATGCGCTGGCGGATCAGTTGGTAGTCCTGGTCGTACTCGCGGGCCAGGCTGATGCCGTTGGCCCAGCTCAGGCGTTGCAGGGGGCCGAAGGGCAGATAGGCGATATCGCTGGCCAGGACGAGAGGCGCCTGGCTGCCTACGCCCAGGGTGACGCTGCTCACCTGGCCGCCGGCATTGCGCGGGTAGCCAAGGGTGTAGCCGGACGGATAGCCGATGCCAACCAGGCGGTCGGCGGCGTCGTACTGGAAGCTCAGGGACTCTTCCAATACCTGGCCGTTGACGCTCAGGCTGCGCGTCTGCTGCACCAGGTTGCCGCGCGCGTCATAGCGATAGGCGAGACGGCCGCTGCCATCCTCGATGGCCGTCAGGCGGCCGATGCCGTGGTTGCCGTCGGCACTGCCGTCGTACTGGTAGCGCACGTCGAAGGCCGGGGTGGCCGGGTAGCGGCGTTCGCTCAGGCGGTTCAGGGCGTCGTAGCTGAACTCCACCACCACGCCACGGGCATCGGTCTGGCGGATGACGTTGCCGGCGGCGTCGTACTCGAAGTGGGTGGCGCCGCTGTCGGGGCTGATGCGCTGGATGAGGTTGCCCAGGCCGTCATACACATAACGCGTCGTGACGCCGCGGGGATCGCTGACCTGGGTGAGGTTGTCCTGGGCGTCGTAGGTCAGCTGGGTGACGCCATCGAGGGCGTCGGTATGGCTGACCAGGCGATCGAGGGCGTCGAACGCCTGGGTGCTGGCGTACTGGCGCGGGTTGGTCCGGCCGGTGGGGTTGTCGTTGAGATCGTACCGGTAGTGGTGGGTCTGGCCGGCGGCGCCGACCGAGCGCAGCAGCCGGCCGAGTTCGTCGTACACCCACTGCTGCTGGCGCACCAGGCTGCCGCTGGCGTCCTTCAGCCGCTGCGCCGTGCGGTTGCCCTGGGCGTCGACGTCGTATTCCAGGCGCTCGCCGAGATTGTTGGCGATGGCCACCAGGCGCCGCGCGTCGTCATAGGTGTAGGCCAGCCAGCTGCCGTCGCCGCGGGTCAGGCGGGTGATCTGCCCGACCGCGTCGTATTCGAAGCGGGTGGTGCTGCCGGCGCTGCCGATGGAGGCCAGACGCGCGTCGATGCCGCTGTAGGTCAGGGTGCTGACCACGCCGTTGGCGTCGGTGAGGGTGCCGGGGTTGCCGCGCTCGTCGTGGTCGGCCAGGCGAGTGACGTGGCCCAGGGCGTTGGTCACGGCGGTGAGGTTGCCCTTGGCGTCGTAGCTGTAGCGGGTGACGTCCTGCACGTCGGTGCGCGGGCCGTCGGCGCTTTCGATCAGGCCCAGGTCGTTGTAGCTGTAGGTCCAGCTGCGCTCGGCAGCTTGGATGCCCAGGCTCAAGGTGCAGGCCAGGGCGAGAGCCCCAAGCCGGAAGCTGTATGGCTTACGCATGATCGACATCCTTGTTCAGTGAGTGGAAAAGGTCTGGCTGATCTGCCGCCCTTGTTCGTCGTACTGGTAGCGGATGGTTCGTCCGGGCTCCTCCACCTGGCTAGGCAGGTAGAAGCGGGGATGCCACTGCGTGAGGATGGTGCGTTCCTGGGGCGTGCCCAGCGCTTCGCGGCGGGAGGTCTCCAGCCCGCGCTCGTTGTATTCGTAGGTGGTGACGTTGCCGTTGTTGTCCGTACGACGCGTCAACAACCCGCGCTCGTCGTAGGCGAAGGTGGAGTTGCTGGCAGGGCAGTTCGGCGAAGGCTCGCCCTCGACGGCCACCAGCTTGCGAATCCCGTGGATCACCTGAAAACGGTAGGTGGCCTTCTTGCCGTATTCGTTGGTGACCGTGGTCGAACCGTCCTGGTTGTACGCCAGAACGATTTTCTCGGCGCCATTGGCGTGCTCGCTGGAAATGGCACGCCCCTGGCCGTCGTATGTCCAGGTTGCGTAGCGGACTCCGTTTTCGTCGACGATGCCGGTCAGGAAGCGGGGATACAGCTTGTTCTCATGGAGGTAGCGGCGTTCCCCGGTACTGCCCTGGCCGGATCGCTTGACGCTGACCAGGCGCCTGGTCGAGTCATAGGCATAATCCACTGTCGAATCCGCTGCCACGAAGGACAATGGCTGATACTTCTCGTCCTGGGTGAACCTGAAGCTTTTGCCATGATCATCCGTGACCGTTATCTCGGCGGCCGAATAATCCAGCGCCACGCCTCTCCCCGATGCGTCCCGCCAGGACAACAGGCGCCCCTGCCCGTCGAACGCGCCCTGCTCCTGGTCAGCCGAGGCGAACAGCCATTTTCCCGCCTCATGCTTCAAGCTGCCCAACTCATCGGCCGGAGGTGTGGCCACGTTACCGGCCAGTGCAAATTCGACTTCTCTTCCGTCCGCATGGACAAGGCGAATGCTGGTCTTTCCCACGACCAGGCGCGTCGAGAAGTTATGCCGCCAGTATCCGTCGAAGCTGTTGTACGCTCTGGCGAACTCCATGAGCGGCGAAGACTTGTCGAGATAGTCGACCTCCCGCTGGTACTTGTTCCCGACGGCCAGGTTGATCGGATTACCGATGCAGGTTTCCGGAGGTGGCTCCCCCTTGTTCTTCGCCTGGGTCACCTCGGGATCGTAGGTCACGGTCATGGTATCCGATGCGGAACAACTACCCGCGCTACCGCTGACGAATAGAAAATTCTGCCCAGGCCTCAGCCTGACCGGCACACCGCGACTCTCGAGAAAGGAAACCGCAGCGGTAAATGAGCCGGAATAGTTGAAAAAGGGGACGCCATTGAGCGTGGCAGTCACCGTTCCTTGATCGCCTTCCTGGGCATTCGCACCGCCCTGGCCATAGACGGTAATACCCGGACTGCGAACCGTTGCGCCATCCCCTGGAGAGGTGAAACTCAACGAACAGGCCTGGGCCGTGAACGGCGCCATGACCGCGACTGCAAGCAGAGTGAACCTGTGCATACGCCTACCTCCATGTGCTGAATTGACCGACCACACAGTGGTAAATCCATCGGCCCAAGGAGCGATGTCAGACGCATGTAAAGAAGTATTTCAAGACGAAAAATCAGGCCACGCGGAACAGACAATGCCCATTAGAAGAAAAACAGAAGAAAATGATTGAATTGATCTTTCACCAAGAAAGGCAAGCAAGGTGAGAGAAATAATTAATTACATACACCAACAGCAAAAAATTTCCGCATGCACAAAAGATAAATAAAGAACAGAACACAACCCTATACATGAGTCGCAAATATCAAAGGGAACAGCGAACTTAATTTGTAGGAAATCCCTTCAAATCATATCCATGCCCAGGATAGCGACAGTTCCTCTCCTGTTTCGTCCAAATTCAAATGCGGGCTTCGATGACGCGCACCAGGCTCGGCATCCGCCCGCGCGGCAGGCACAGTTCGGCGCCATGCACCTGTGGATCGAGCACTTCCACGCCGGCGAAGCCGCAGCCGCGGAAGGCCGCGGCTATTTCCGCCTCGCTGCGGTAGTGCAGCGGGTAGCCGCCGCGGGTGAGCCGGCCGATCAGGCCGACGCCCCAGCGGATCTGCCGGTAGCGCGGGTGTTCGCGCAGGTCGGGGTAGAGTTCGGTGAGGTAGGTGGCCGCCGGGAAGTCGCCCAGGACCGCCGCCAGGCGCGTCCAGAAGCCCTCGATCAGCGGGCGCTGGAAGTAGTTCACCAGGCCCTCGGTGATCACCACCACCGGGCGCTGGCGGTCGAGCTGGGCGAAGAGCGCGGCCAGGGTATGCGGGCCTTGTTCGGCGAGGATGTCCACGGGGTGCACCCGGTGCCTTTCGTCCAGCCAGCCCTGCCCTTGCAGCAGGGCCGACTTGCGCGCGGCCATGGGCGGCAGGTCCGCCTCCAGGTAGTCCAGTTGTGGGTAACGCTGGCGGAAGCGCCTGCCGCGCGGCGACAGGCCGCAGGCGATCTCCACCACCTGGGTGACGCCGCGCTGCTCGATGGCCTGGCGCAGGCGCGCGTCTATCAGCAGGTGGCGCTGCAGCAGGAAGTCCTCGATGTTCAGCCCGAAGCCCAGGCGCGCGCCCCAGGCGATCGGCGCCACGCAGCCGTGCACCCAGCGCCCGAAGGCGGTGGCGAAGGCCGGCTCGGCGAGCTTGTGGCGGAACCAGACATAGCCGGTGTAGTGCGCACTGGGGGTGATGTGCGCGCTGTCGGCGCGGATGCGTTCAGCCATGATTCAGTCTCTTGTTGTTATCATCCGCCAGCCTAAGAGCGCCCTGGTACCCACGACAATCCCATGCCTGCCGATCCCATCCTTGGTTTGCCCTGGCCCGAAGCGCGGCCGCTGCCCCATTCCTTCTTCGACCGCGACGCCCTGCTGGTGGCGCGCCAACTGCTGGGCAAGGTGATCCGTCACCGCGTCGGCGAGCTCTGGCTGTCCACGCGGATCATCGAGACCGAAGCCTATTACCTGGCCGAGAAAGGCAGCCACGCCTCGCTCGGCTACACCGAGAAGCGCAAGGCGCTGTTCCTCGACGGCGGGCACATCTACATGTACTACGCGCGCGGCGGCGACTCGCTGAACTTCAGCGCAGGCGGCGCCGGCAATGCCGTGCTGATCAAGTCCGGCCACCCCTGGATGGACCGCGTCAGCGGCGACGAGGCCCTGGCCCGCATGCGCCAGCTCAACCCCGCCGCCGATGGCAGCGAGCGCCCGCTGGGCAAGCTCTGCGCCGGCCA
This sequence comes from Pseudomonas citronellolis, assembly GCF_001586155.1. Taxonomy (NCBI): domain Bacteria; kingdom Pseudomonadati; phylum Pseudomonadota; class Gammaproteobacteria; order Pseudomonadales; family Pseudomonadaceae; genus Pseudomonas; species Pseudomonas citronellolis. The sequence goes on along the minus strand of NZ_CP014158.1, from coordinate 923,277 downwards.
GACCCTGCTGTGCAAGGCCATGGGCCTCAAGGTGCCGGACTGGGACGCCAGGCAGTTCGACGTGCAGCGGCTGTTCGTCGACGACATCGGCGACACCCCGGCCCAGGTCATCCAGACCACCCGCCTGGGCATCCCCCACGGCCGCGACGAGCACCTGATGTACCGCTTCGTCGACGCCGCCTTCGCGCCCTTCTGCACGCGAAACCCATTGCGCCGCGGCCAGGTCGAAGGCCGCGACTATTACCTGCTGGACAGCTCGGAAGCGCACCGCACATGAGCCTGGACCTGTTCAACCAATGGATCGCCGGCCACCCGCAGTGGCTGGGGCTGGTGGTCTTCCTCATCGCCTTCCTCGAATGCGCGGCGGTGGTCGGCCTGGTGCTGCCCGGCGTGGTGATGCTCTTCGCCGTGGCCGTGCTGGCCGGCGGCGGCGCCCTGGGCCTGGGGCAGACGCTGCTGCTGGCCTTCGCCGGCGGCCTGCTGGGCGACCTCTGCTCGTACTTCCTCGGCCGCCGCTTCCACCAGGACATCCGCCGCCTGCCGCTGCTGCGCCACCATCCGGAATGGCTGGCCGGCGCAGAAGGCTTCGTCGCCCGCTACGGCGTCACCAGCCTGCTGGTGGGCCGCTTCATCGGCGCCCTGCGGCCGTTCCTGCCGCTGGTGGCGGGCATGCTCGACATGCCCTTCGGGCGCTTCCTGGCGGTCTCCATCCTGGCCGCCGCCGGCTGGTCGGTGGCCTACCTGCTACCCGGCTGGACCACCGGCGCGGCCCTGCGCCTGCCACTGCCGGAAGGCTTCTGGCCGGAAATGGCGGTGGTCGCCGGCGGCCTGGCCGTGCTCGGCGGCGCCTTGATCCATGCCTGCCTGAAGCGGCGCCACGGCACCGCACTGATCGCCGCCGGGCTGAGCGCCGCCCTGCTGCTGGGCATCCTGATCGGCTGGCCGCACCTGGACGCCCTCGACCACGGCCTGATGACGCTGATCCAGCAGGAACGCAGCCCGCTGCTGAACCAGATCATGGTGGCGGTGACGCGCCTGGGCGACTTCCGCACCCAGGTGATCGTCGGCATCGTCGTCAGCGGCCTGCTGCTGGGCCTGGGCAAATGGCGCCATGCGCTGTTCGCCGGCGGCACCCTGCTGGCCACGGCACTGCTCAACACCACCCTCAAGCACTTCTTCGGCCGCGCCCGCCCCGAGGTGATCGCCGACCCGCTGAGCGCCTTCAGCATGCCCAGCGGGCACAGCTCGGCGTCCTTCGCCTGCTTCCTGGTGCTCGGCGTGCTGGCCAGCCGCGAGGGCTCGCCGCGGGTGCGCCTGACCTGGCTGCTGCTGGCCATGCTGCCGGCGGCCTGGATCGCCGGCTCGCGCCTGTACCTGGGCGCGCACTGGCCCAGCGACGTGATCGCCGGCGCCCTGCTCGCCGCCGCCGTCTGCGCCGCCGCGCTCTGGGCCAGCCAGTTGCGCCAGTCACTGCCGGCCCTGCCCAAGCGCATCTGGTGGTGCCTGGTGCCGGCCCTGCTGCTGGTGTTCTCGGTCTCGGTCGGCTGGAACCTCAGCCACGCCGTGGCGCGCTACACCCCGCTCTGAGGCTCAGCGCCAGGGCGCGCCGCGCAGATGCTCGGCGCAGCGCTGCTGGACGAACTCGCGCAGCAAGGTCACCGGCGGGCTCAGCTGCGCGCGGTGGGTGCAGAACAGGTTCAGCGGCGCCGCCTCGCCCCGCTGGTCGGCCAGGGCCACCTCCAGGCGCCCGGCGCGCACGTCGGCGGCCACGTCCAGCCAGGACTTGTAGACCAGCCCGCGCCCGGCCACCGCCCAGCGCCGCACCACGTCGGCGTCGTCGCTGACGCGGTCGCCGCCCACCTCGACCGTCTCGTCGCCGAAGCGCCAGCGTTCGTGCACACGGCCGCCGAGCATGTACAGCAGGCAGTTGTGCCGGGCCAGGTCCTGCGGCCGCTGCGGCCGGCCATGCAGGGCGAAATAGGCCGGCGCGCCGCACAGCACGCGGCGGTTGTCCGCCGCCAGGGGCAGCGCCACCAGGCTGGAGTCCGGCGGCTGGCCGAGGCGGATGGCCACGTCCACCGGCTGGCGGTAGAGGTCGGCCTGGCGGTCGCTGAGCAGCAGGCGCAAAACCAGCCGCGGGTGCTGCGCCTGGAACTCGTCGAGCCAGGGCAACAGCACGTTGCGCCCCAGGTCCGAGGGCGCCGAGACCTGCAACGGCCCGGCGATCTCGCTACGCCCGCCGGCCAGCAGTTGGCGGCCCTCCTCCAGGCTCTGCAGCGAGGCCCGCGCATGGGCCAGGAACTGCTCGCCCTCGGCGGTCAGCCGCAGGCTGCGGGTGGAGCGGGCGAACAGGCGCGCCTGCAGGGCGCCCTCCAGGCGCTTGAGCGCGGCGCTGGCCACCGCCGGCGACACCTCCAGTTCGCGGGCCGCGGCGGAGAGGCTGCCGCGCTCGGCGGTGCGGACGAACAGCTGGAGGTCGTCGAAACGCAGCATTTTCAATTTTCCTTTGAAAGAGACTTTCTTCCTACGCGGTTTTTCTTCACAACGAAAGAGCGGAGGATGCGCCCATCCCCCACTGCCGCAAGGAAGAGTCCCGATGAGCAGCCCCATTACCCTGATCGCCATCATCCGCGCCAAGCCCGGCCGCGCCGACACCCTGCAGGCCCGCCTGGCCGAGCTGCGCGTGCCCTCGCGGGCCGAGCCCGGCTGCATCCAGTACGACCTGCACCGCGACCGCAAGGACGCCGACCTGATCTACATGATCGAGCAATGGCGCGACGAGGCGGCCCTCGCCGAGCACGAGGCCAGCGAGCACTTCCAGGCCTTCGTCGCCGCCAGCCGGGACGATCTGGACGAACTCGACATCCGCCTGATGAACCGCATCGACTGAGGAGCCGCCATGAAAGCCATCGGTTACACCCACAGCCGCCCGATCGACGCCGACGACGCCCTGCTCGACATCCAGCTGCCGGAGCCGACGCCCGGCCCGCGCGACCTGCTGGTGGAGGTCCGCGCCATTTCCGTCAACCCGGTGGACACCAAGGTGCGCCAGCGCACGGAGCCTGCGGCCGGCGAATACAAGGTGCTGGGTTGGGACGCCGCCGGCGTGGTCCGCGCGGTGGGCAGCGAGGTCAGCCTGTTCCGTCCCGGCGACGAGGTGTTCTACGCCGGCGACCTGACGCGCCCGGGCAGCAACGCCGAACTGCAACTGGTGGACGAGCGCATCGTCGGCGCCAAGCCAGCCAGCCTCGACTTCGCCCAGGCCGCGGCCCTGCCGCTGACCAGCATCACCGCCTGGGAACTGCTGTTCGAACGCCTGCAGATCGCCGAGGGCCCGGGCAGCGCCGGGCAGAGCCTGCTGATCGTCGGCGCCGCCGGCGGCGTGGGCTCCATCCTCGTCCAACTGGCCCGGCACCTGACCGGCGTGACCGTGATCGGCACGGCCTCGCGGGCGGAAACCCAGGAATGGGTCCGCGACCTCGGCGCCCACCACGTCATCGACCACGGCAAGCCGCTGAGCGAGGAACTGCAGCGCATCGGCATCGGCCAGGTGAGCCACGTGGCCAGCCTGACGCACACCGACGGGCACCTGCAGCAGATAGTCGCCAGCCTGCGCCCGCAGGGCCGCCTGGGCCTGATCGACGACCCGGCGAACCTGAACGTGAGCCTGCTCAAGCAGAAGAGCCTGTCGCTGCACTGGGAGTTCATGTACACCCGCTCGATGTTCCAGACCGACGACATGATCGAGCAGCACCGCCTGCTGCAGCGCGTGTCCAGCCTGGTCGACCAGGGCGTGCTGCGCACCACCCTGGGCGAGCACTTCGGCCGCATCGACGCCGCCAACCTGCGCCGCGCCCACGCGCTGCTGGAAAGCGGCAAGGCCAAGGGCAAGATCGTGCTGGAAGGGTTCTGAACGGCGGGAGGCACGGTACGCCGCCCCCCACACCATCCCCATGTAGGAGCGCGCCCTGCGCGCGAATCGCGGGCAGGGCCCGCTCCTACAGTTCGCCGTGAGGCACGGCATTCCTCTCCCGTAGGAGCGGACCTTGTCCGCGATAGCCGGAGGTTTCGGCGCGATTCGCGGATAAGATCCGCTCCTACGCTGCCCCACCCGCACCGCTCCCCTGTAGGAGCGCGCCCTGCGCGCGAAATAGCGGGCAGGGCCCGCCCCTACAGTCCGCCGGGAGGCACGGCATTCCTCTCCCGTAGGAGCGGACCTTGTCCGCGATAGCCGGACATACCGACGCGATTCGCGGATGAGGTCCTACGCTGCAGGCGAGCACAGCTTTTCGTAGGAGCGCGCCCTGCGCGCGATTTCGCGGGCAGGGCCCGCTCCTACAGGTTATGGGGGGGTACGGCATCCCGGCCGGCGGATAACCGCGAACGGTTATCCGCCCTACGGCTCGGCCTGGGCGAGCAGGCGGCAGAGTTTTTCGGTGGCGGCCAGCATGGCGTAGCTCGGCCGCTCCAGGTTGCGGTCGGGCAGTACCCACAGCTGGTTCAGGCGCGTTGCGCTCAGCTGTTTCATGGCCCGCCATTGCGCCGCTTGTTCGGCGTTGGGCGCCAGTATCACTTGCGGATCGCGGGCCAGCACCGCTTCCATGCCCACCTGCGGCGCCGGCTGCTGCAGGTCGTCGAACAGGTTGCGCGCGCCGCAGACCTGCAGGGCATCGCTGACCACCTGGCGTCCGCCCAGGGTGTACAGCGGGCGGTTCCATACCTGATAGAACAACCGCAGCGGGTGCTCGCGGGCGTACTGCTGGCGCAGTTCGGCGATGCGCTGGCGGAAGCTGGCGGCCAGGGCCGCGGCCTTGTCCTGGGCGCCGAGCAGCGCGCCCAGCTCTTCCAGTTGGCTGGGGATATCCTCCAGCCGGTGCGGTTCGGCGACGTAGAGCTTCAGGCCCAGGCCCTTCAGCCGCGCCATCTGCGCATCGGGAATGCTGCCGGGCCAGACCAGCACCAGGTCCGGCCGCAGGCTCAGCAGGCGTTCCAGGTTCAGTTGCCCGTAGCGCCCCAGCGAAGGCAGGGCCGCCAGTTGCGCCGGGCGTTCGTCGCCGTCGAGCACACCCACCAGGCGCGCGCCGGCGCCCAGTTCCAGGACGCTGTCGGTCATCGAGGGCGACAGGCTCACCACCCGCTGCGCCGCCAGTGCCGGCAGGCCTAGCGATAGCAGCAGGACGGCAACGAGCAGGCGCATCAGAGCAACTGGCGCGGCAGGCGGTACAGCCAGAGGATCAGCAGGCTGGTCAGCCCGAGGAGGATCAGCGCCACGCCGGACAGGTCGGTGAAGCACGCCAGCACGCCGATCCAGGCCGGCAGGCTGGCGCCGAGGACGCCGTTGCGCCAGGTGCGCGCCAATTCCGCCCAGGCGACGGGCTCTTCGGCCGTGTCACGGACCTTGCCGGCGTCGATCAGGGCGAGCTTGTAGCGGCGGAACAGCGGCAGGGTGAAGTACATCGAGACCAGCGCAACGACGTACAGCGGGGTGGCCAGCACGGCCAGGGCGTCGATCTCGAAGCCCCACAGCAGCAGCGCCAGCAGCGGCCCGAGAGCCAGGGCCAGGTGCAGCCACCACAGACGCCCCAGGCGGCCGAACTCGGCGGCGCGGTTCACTGCGCCTCGATCTCCGCCTCGCCCTGGTGCAGCTCGCCGAGCATGTGCCCGAGCTTGCCGGCCTTGGTCGCCAGGTAGCGCTTGTTGTGCGGGTTCAGGCCCTTCTGCAGGGGCACGCGCTCGGCCACTGTGAGGCCGTAGCCTTCCAGCGCCTTGACCTTGCGCGGGTTGTTGGTCATCAGCTTCAGCGAGCAGACGCCCAGGTGCTGCAGCATCGGCAGGCACATGGCGTAGTCGCGCTGGTCGGCGCCGAAGCCCAGCCTGAGGTTGGCTTCGACCGTGTCCGCGCCTTCGTCCTGCAGGGCGTAGGCGCGGATCTTGTTCAGCAGGCCAATGCCGCGGCCTTCCTGGCGCAGGTACAGCAGCACGCCGCGGCCTTCGCGGGCGATGGCCGAGAGCGCGCCTTCGAGCTGGAAGCCGCAGTCGCAGCGCAGGCTGAACAGGGCATCGCCGGTCAGGCATTCGGAATGCAGGCGACCGAGCACCGGCTGGCCGTCGTCGAGGGTGCCCATAGTCAGGGCGACATGTTCCTTGCCGGTTTCCTCGTCGAGGAAGCCATGCATGGTGAATTCGCCGAAGGGAGTGGGCAGCTTGGAGGCGGCGACGAACACGACGGACACCGGAAACTCCTGAAAGTCAGACAGTAGTAAGGAGCCGGCATTGTAACAGCAGTGCCGGGGCCGCCGTCATTGCGAAATCCGCAACTTGGCTATCGAAGCCATCGATGGATCGGCGATCTGGCAGAGTCCCTTCACCGCCTCGCAAGCTGGAGCAGAACAAGGCGGGAACAGGTTCGGAAGCGCAGTTCAGGCCGCTAAATGAGCATTTCGAACCTGTTCCCAACGCAGTTATGCCGACGCGCAGCAGGCTGTGGAGGGGCTCTCAATGTTTGGATTGGATGTACATCATCCCCTGCTCCTCCCGCCAACCGACGCGGTTGAGGAAGCTCATGCCCAGCAGGATCTCGGTGGGGAACTCGCCTTCCAGCACGCTGGCGTCGACGCCCAGCACCTCGATGCCGCCGAGCTTCACGCTGTTCAGGCTGATGCGCCAGCCCTTGACGGTGCCGCTGGCGGTGGAGGCGACCATGGGCTTGCCGACCACCCGGTAGTCGATGCCCAGGCGCCGCGCCTGGGCTTCGTTCATCGCCACCGTGGTGGCACCGGTGTCGACCAGGAACTGGGCGTTCTGGCCGTTGATCGAGCCGGACACCCAGTAGTGCCCGCCGGTGCCGCGGGCGATGCTCATTTCCTGCACCGGCGCCGGGGCCGAGTAGCCGCTGGCGTTGTATTCGCGGCTCAGTTCGTAGGTGCGTTCCACGCCCTCGACGCGCAGCACCGCCTTGTGCGCGTCGGCGCTGACCACCTGCACGCCCTGCGGCCCGGTCTCGCCGACGCGGAGGAACTTGCGCTGGCCGTCGATGTTGACCACCGCGGCGTTGGGGAACAGCCCCACCACCCATACCTGCGGGGCGGCGAGGGCCGCGCTGGCGGCAAGGGCGAGGCTCAGGGCGGGCAGCAGGCGCAGCATGGTGGGGCTCCTTGTCGGCTGGCGCGAGGGTGGCGCCACGTTACACCGGCGCCGCTGCGCCGTCAGTGATGAAGTCGGCTGTTGTCAGAGCAGCCAGGTGGCCCAGGCCCAGACCAGGCCCTGCATGGCCAGCCAGGCGAAGACCCCGGCGAGGACGTCGTCGAGCATGATGCCCACGCCACCGTGCACGTGGCGGTCGACCCAGCGGATCGGCCAGGGCTTGAGGATGTCGAAGAAGCGGAACACCAGGAAGCCCGCCAGCAGCCACCACCAGCCCTCGGGCACCAGCCAGAGGGTGATCCACATGCCGACCATCTCGTCCCAGACGATGCCTTCGTGGTCGTGCACGCGCAGGTCGTCGGCGACCTTGCCGCACAGCCAGAAGCCGAACAGCATGGTCAGCCCCAGCATCAGCCAGTAGCCCCAGTCCGGCAGCAACTGCCACAGCGGGACGAAGGGGATGGCCACCAGCGAGCCCCAGGTGCCCGGCGCCTTGGGCAGCGTTCCGGAGCCGAAGCCGAAGGCCAGGAAATGCCAGGGGTTGCGCCAGACCGACGGCGGCACGGGCTGGGCGGGGGCTTGGTCGGGATGTTCGGGCACTGCGGTCACTCCGTGAAATGCAGGTAGCCGCCCTGGCGCGGCGTGATGTCGTGGCCGGCGCCGTCCAGCACGCGCACCCCGCTGCCGGCCTCGACGCGGCCGATGGCCGCCAGCTGCGGCCATTGCGCCTGCAGGGCCGGCAACTGCGCAGGCGGCAGGGTGAAGGCGATGACGTAGTCGTCGCCGGCGCCGAGCTTGGCCTGCAGCGCGCGCTCGGCGCCCAGCAGGCTTTCCAGCGGCGCACTGGCCGGCAGGCGTTCGGCCTCGATGACCAGGGCCACGCCGGAGGCGCGGGCGATGTGGCCGCAGTCGGCGAGCAGGCCGTCGGACACGTCCAGCGCCGCCGTGGCGCGGCCGCGCAGGGCCTGGCCGAGGGCCAGCTGTGGCTGCGGCGCCCAGTAGCGCGCCAATAGCGGCTCGGCCACTTCGGGTTCGGCGGCAAGGCGGCCGAGCACCAGCTCCAGGGCGCCGCCGGCCTCGCCGACCGGGCCGCCGACGCAGAGCAGGTCGCCGGGACGGGCGCCGCTGCGGGTCAGCGCCTGGCCGACGGGCACCTGGCCGAACACCGTGAGGGTCATGCTCAGCGGGCCGCGGGTGGTGTCGCCGCCGACCAGCGCCAGGCCGCAGGCCGCGGCCATGCGGTTCAGGCCCTGGGCGAAGGCTTCCAGCCAGGCCGGATCGGCTTCGGGCAGGGTCAGGGCGAGGGTGAAGGCCAGGGGCGCGGCGCCCATGGCCGCCAGATCGCTGGCGGAAACCGCCAGGGCGCGCTGGCCGAGCAGGAAGGGATCGCACAGCGCAGGGAAGTGCACGCCGGCCACCAGGGTGTCGGTGGACACCGCCAGTTGCTGCCCGGCGGCCGGCGCCAGCAGGGCGCAGTCATCGCCGATGCCCAGGGCCACGCCATCGGCCGCGGCCGCACAGGCGGCCGCGGCGAAATAGCGGCGGATCAGTTCGAACTCACCCATGCCTTGCGGCGGACTCAGCGCTTGGCGCCGCGCAGCTCGGCGGCGCGCAGACGCGGCGCCAGCTTGTCCAGCACACCGTTGACGAACTTGTGGCCGTCGGTGGCGCCGAAGGTCTTGGCCAGCTCGATGCCTTCGTTGATCACCACCTTGTAGGGCACGTCCAGGCGGTTGCGCAGCTCGTAGGTGGCCAGGCGCAGGATGGCCAGCTCGACCGGGTCGATCTCTTCCAGCGGGCGGTCCAGGCAGGGGGTGAATTCCTGGTCCAGCTCGGTCTTCAGGCGCGGCACGCCGTGGAGGATCTCGTGGAAGTAGGCGCCGTCGACGTCGCTGAAGTCGTTGTCGGTGCGGAAGGTCGCCTCGATCTCGTTCAGCGGCTGGCCGGCCATCTGCCAGGAGTACAGGGCCTGCACCGCTAGGCTGCGGGCCTTGCGGCGCATGGCGATCTTGTTGGGCTTGGCCGGCTTGGACGGAGCGCCGTTGTCGTTGCTGCTCACTTGGCCTCCAGCTGCGACAGCAGGCTCACCATTTCCAGGGCGGACAGCGCGGCCTCGGCGCCCTTGTTGCCGGCCTTGGTGCCGGAGCGCTCGATGGCCTGCTCGATGGAATCGACGGTCAGCACGCCGAAGGCCACCGGCACGCCGAACTGCAGGGAAACCTGCGCCAGGCCCTTGGTGCACTCGCCGGCAACGTATTCGAAGTGCGGGGTGCCGCCGCGGATCACCGCGCCGAGGGCGATGATGGCGTCGAACTCGCCGCGCTGGGCGACTTTCTGGGCTACCAGGGGGATCTCGAAGGCGCCCGGGGCGCGGATGATGGTGATGTCGCCTTCGGCGACGCCGTGGCGCACCAGCGCGTCGATGGCGCCTTGCACCAGGCTTTCCACCACGAAGCTGTTGAAGCGGCCAACCACCAGGGCGAAGCGGCCTTTGGGGGCGATGAAGGTACCTTCGATGGTCTTCAGGGTCATGGGCAGGTCTCGTCTGTTAAAGAGCCGGAGCGTCGGCGACGCTCCGCGAAATTAGGCTAGAAGAACAACGCCGCCGTGCCAGGGCACGGCGGCGCGGGTTCATTCGGCGGGCAGGTATTCTACAACTTCCAGGTCGAAACCGGATATCGCGTTGAAGCGCATCGGCGCCGACATCAGGCGCATCTTGCGCACGCCCAGGTCGCGGAGGATCTGCGAACCGGCGCCGACGGTGCTGTAGGTGGTGGTGGGCTTGGGCGCCGGCGCGCTGGCGGCGATCTCGCGCACGTGGGCCAGCAGGTCCTCGCCGCCGATCTGGTGGCCCAGCAGCAGCACCACGCCGCTGCCGGCCTCGGCCACCTTGGCCATGGCCGCGCGCAGGCTCCAGCGCCCGGCCTGGTTGACCATCAGCAGGTCGCGCAGCGGGTCCATGTTGTGCACGCGCACCAGGGTCGGCTCTTCCGCGCAGATCTCGCCCAGGGTCAGCGCCAGGTGCACCTCGCCCTCCACCGAGTCGCGGTAGGTGATCAGGTTGAACTGGCCCAGCTCGGTATCCAGCGGCTGCTCGGCGAGGCGCTCGACGGTGCGCTCGTGGATCAGGCGGTAGTGGATCAGGTCGGCGATGGTGCCGATCTTGATGCCGTGCTGCTCGGCGAAGGCTTCCAGTTCCGGGCGGCGGGCCATGCTGCCGTCGTCGTTCATGATCTCGCAGATCACCCCGGAGGCCTCGAAGCCGCCCATGCGCGCCAGGTCGCAGGCCGCCTCGGTGTGGCCGGCGCGGGCCAGCACGCCGCCGGGCTGGGCCATCAGCGGGAAGATGTGGCCGGGGCTGACGATGTCGGCGGCCACCGCTTCCTTCGCGGCGGCGGCCTGCACGGTGCGAGCGCGGTCGGCGGCGGAGATGCCGGTGGTGACGCCTTCGGCGGCCTCGATGGAAACGGTGAACTTGGTGCCGAAGCCCGAGCCGTTGCGCTGCACCATCAGCGACAGGCCCAGGCGCTCGCAGCGCTCGCGGGTCATCGGCATGCAGATCAGGCCGCGGGCGTACTTGGCCATGAAGTTGATGTCTTCGGTGCGCACGCACTCGGCGGCCATGATCAGGTCGCCTTCGTTCTCGCGGTCCTCGTCATCCATGAGGATGACCATCTTGCCTTGGCGGATGTCTTCGACCAGTTCTTCGATGCTGTTGAGTGCCATCTGGGCAGCTCCTATCAATGCTTCATGAAGCCGTTTTCGGCCAGGAATGCTTCGGTGATGCCGCTGGCGGCGGGCTCGGCGGCCTTGTCGCCGAGCAGCAGGCGCTCCAGGTAGCGCGCCAGCAGGTCCACTTCCAGGTTCACCTGAAGACCGGGGCGGTAGTCGCCCATGATGGTCTCGCCCAGGGTGTGCGGGACTATGGTCAGCTCGAACTCGGCGCCGTTCACCGCGTTGACCGTGAGGCTGGTGCCGTCGACGGTGATCGAGCCCTTCAGCGCGATGTACTTGGCCAGCTCGCGCGGGGCGCGCACGGTGAACTGGATGGCACGGGCGTTATCCTCGCGCTTGACGATCTCGCCGACGCCGTCGACGTGGCCGCTGACCAGGTGGCCGCCCAGGCGGGTGGTGGGGGTCAGGGCCTTCTCCAGGTTGACGCGGCTGCCGACCTTGAGCTGGGCGAAGGCGGTGCGCGCCAGGGTCTCGCGGCTGACGTCGGCCCAGAAGCCGTCGCCGGGCAGCTCCACGGCGGTCAGGCAGATGCCGTTGACGGCGATGCTGTCGCCGAGCTTGACGTCGGCGAGGTCGAGCTTGCCGGTCTGCACGTAGAGACGCACGTCACCGCCCTTGGGGGTGATCGAGCGGATGCTGCCGATGGCTTCGATTATGCCGGTGAACATGGGGCCTCCCGGACGGCGCAATGCGGTTGCGCGCAGGCGTGCCGGCCGGCGCGAGCCAGCGCAGTGGAAACGAAGGGATGGTGCATGGTGTTGGAACTCCTGTTTTGGGAAAAACAGGGCATACCGATCGAAGGGACACGACGCGCAGGCGTGCAGACGCACCTTGCGCAGGTTCATCCCGTTCTCTCTTCATCCGGACTGTTACCGTCGGCCCCGGGATCGCACCGGGTCTGCTGACCTTGCCGCTGCGGCGGTAAGCCGGTCGTGGCAAGCGCTCGCGGGCTCGACGCGTTGCGCGCCATCACCGCCGGTGGGGACTTGCACCCCGCCCTGAGAACGTCAATCGCGGCCGTTACAGCGTTGGCCGCGTGTGGCGTTTTACCACAGGCCGGCGCAAGTCGGAAGGTTCAGTTTGCTCTCCCCGCGCATTCGCAGGGGGTAGCACAGACGATTCCGTCAGACCGGCCGCGCCGTGACCAGCCAGTCGTCGCCCACGGCGCGGATGTCGGCGATCTTCAGTTCGCGCGCCTCGGCCATCTTCTCCAACGGCAGCTCCAGCAGCGGGCGGGCGCTGGAACCCAGCAGCCTGGGCGCGACGAAAATCCGGTACTCGTCCACCAGCCCCAGGCGAGCGAAGGCCCCGGCCAGGCGCGGGCCGGCTTCCACCAGCACTTCGTTGGCGCCGCGCGCGCCCAGCTCGGCGAGCAGCTTCGCCAGGTCGACGTGGCCATCGGCGCCGGGCAGCACCAGCAGTTCGCGGCCCTCGGCGGCGAAACCGTCGCGTTCGGCGCAGCTGGCCACCAGCGCCGGGCCGGCCTGGTAGAAAGCAGCGTCGGTCGGCACCCGCAGGCGGCCGTCCACCAGCACGCGCAGCGGCTGGCGCGCAGCGGCCAGGGCGGTCTGCTCGGCGTCCAGGCCCAGCTCGTCGGGGCGCACGGTCAGGCGGGCAGCGTCCAGCAGCACGGTGTCGGCGCCGGAGAGCACCACGCTGGAGCGCGCCCGCAGGCGCTGCACGGCGCGGCGCGCGGCGGGGCCGGTGATCCACTGGCTCTCGCCGCTGGCCATGGCGGTGCGCCCGTCCAGGCTCATCGCCAGCTTGACGCGGACGAAGGGCAGGCCGGTCTCCATGCGCTTGATGAAGCCGACGTTGATTTCCCGGGCCTCGGCCTCCAGCACGCCGCAGGCCACCTCGATGCCGGCCTCGGCCAGGCGCCGCAGCCCCTGCCCGGCAACCTGCGGGTTGGGGTCCTGCATGGCCGCCACCACGCGGGCGACGCCGGCCTTCACCAGGGCATCGGCGCAGGGCGGGGTGCGGCCGAAGTGGCTGCAGGGCTCCAGGGTGACGTAGGCGGTGGCGCCGCGGGCGTTGTCGCCGGCCTGGCGCAGGGCGTGGACCTCGGCATGGGGCTCGCCGGCGCGGACGTGCCAGCCTTCGCCGATCACCACGCCGTCCTTGACCACCACGCAGCCGACGCGGGGGTTGGGGTGGGTGGAATACAGCCCCTTGCGCGCCAGCTCCAGCGCGCGGGCCATGTAGGCCTGGTCGACGGCGCTCATTCCTTGGACGGCTCCCGGGCCAGGCGCTCGATTTCCTCGCGGAACTCGTTGAGGTCCTGGAAGCGCCGGTACACCGAGGCGAAGCGGATGTAGGCCACCTCGTCGAGCTTCTGCAGCTCGGCCATCACCAGCTCGCCGAGCACCCGCGACTTCACCTCGCGCTCGCCGGTGGCGCGCAGCTTGTGCTTGATGTGGGCGATGGCCTCTTCCAGGCGCTCGACGCTGACCGGACGCTTCTCCAGCGCGCGCTGCATGCCGGCGCGCAGCTTGTCCTCGTCGAACGGCTGGCGGCTGCCGTCCTGCTTGATCAGCCGCGGCATGACCAGCTCGGCGGTCTCGAAGGTGGTGAAGCGCTCGCCGCAGGCCAGGCACTCGCGGCGGCGGCGGACCTGGTCGCCCTCGGCGACCAGGCGGGAATCGATGACTTTGGTGTCGTGGGCACCGCAGAAGGGACAATGCATGGCAGAGAATGGCCCTACGAAATGGTGGCCCATGGTACCCCATCCGCCCGGGCCCTTCGACCGGCCGTTCGACGAAACATCCGGCGCCGCGCTCCCCGAGACAAGCCGCAGGCTTTACGCTATACAGGCGCCGCCCTGGAAACCGCCGCGAGGGAAATCGCCCATGCCGCACCGCCTTCTCTGCCTGCTCGCCCTGGCCCTGCTGGCCGCCTGTTCGAGCAAGCAACCCGCTCCGCAGCCTCCCGCCGCCAGCGCCCCGGCCAAGGCCGTCGCGACGCCGCTGCCGACCAACCAGCGCGAATTGTCCGGGGTGCTCACCAGCAGCCGCGGCGCCTTGCCCGATGGCGCCGAGGTGGAACTGGCCCTGTTGTTGATGGACGAACGCGACCGCCCGCAGCGCGCCCTGGCCAGCCTGGAGCTGGTGGGCAACGGCGGCGCCCTGCCCTTCAGCCTGCGCTACGACCCCAGCGACTTCCCCAGCGGCGGGCGCATCGAACTGCATGCGCGGGTGGCGCAGAACGGCCAGCTGGCCTGGCGCCTGCGCCCGCTGACCATCGCTCCCGGGCAGTCCCAGGCCCTCGGCGAGCTGCGCCTGGAGCCGGCGCCATGAAGGCCCCGCAGGACCTGCAACAGGCCCTGGGCGAGCTGCTCGGCGACGCCCGCCTGGGCGCCGAGCGCCTGCCCGGCACCGACCTGGCGCTGTGGCTGATCGATGCGCAGAACATGGACCGCCAGTTCAGCCCCGACGAGACCCGCCGCATCCTCGAAGAACCGCCCTACTGGTGCTTCTGCTGGGCCAGCGGCCTGGCCCTGGCGCGCTGGCTGGCCGAGCGCCCGCAGTGGGTGGCCGGCAAGCGCGTGCTGGACTTCGGCGCCGGCTCCGGCATCGCCGCCATCGCCGCGGCCAAGGCCGGCGCCGCCGAAGTGGTGGCCTGCGACCTCGACCCGCTGGCCCTGGCCGCCAGCCGCGCCAATGCCGAGCTGAACGGGGTGCAGTTGAGCTATTCCGAAGACTTCTTCGGCGAGGAGGACCGCTACGACCTGATCCTGGTCGCCGACGTGCTCTACGACCGCGCCAACCTGCCGCTGCTCGACGCCTTCCTCGGCAAGGGCCGCGAGGCCCTGGTGGCCGACTCGCGGGTGCGCGACTTCCAGCACCCGCTGTACCGGCGCCTGGACATCCTCGACGCCTGCACCTGGCCGGACCTGGCCGAGCCCCACGAATTCCGCAAGGTCAGCCTGTATCACGCCAGCCGTCCCCTGTAGGAGCAACCGTCTGCGTCGAGGTGCTTTTCGTAGGATGGGTTGAGCTTGCGAAACCCATCGGGCCATGGTGATGGGTATCGCTTCGCTCAACCCATCCTACGGGCTTTCCTGGAACTGTAGGAAGCGGGCCCTGCCCGCGATTCGCGCGCAGGGCGCGCTCCTACAGGGACGTAGGGCGCGGCGCGGCATTGCCTTGTTTCCGTCCGCCGCGCCCCCACTTATAGTGACCAGCATCCTTCGCCCCTTTCGCCCGACGAGAGCCCCCATGAGCGACACGCCCTACATCTTCGACGTCACCAGCGCCGACTTCGACCAGCTGGTGATCCAGAACTCCTTCCACAAGCCGGTGCTGGTCGACTTCTGGGCCGACTGGTGCGCGCCCTGCAAGGCGCTGATGCCGATGCTGGCGCAGGTCGCCGAGTCCTACCAGGGCGAGCTGCTGCTGGCCAAGGTCAACTGCGACGTCGAGCAGGACATCGTCATGCGCTTCGGCATCCGCAGCCTGCCCACCGTGGTGCTGTTCAAGGACGGCCAGCCGGTCGACGGCTTCGCCGGCGCACAACCGGAATCGGCGGTGCGGCAGATGCTGGAGCAGCACGTACAACCGCCGGCGGCCCCCGCCGCCAACCCGCTGGACGCCGCCGAAGCGGCCTTCGCCGAAGGCCGCTTCGCCGAGGCCGAGGCCCAGCTCAAGGCCCTGCTGGGCGAAGACAACACCAACGCAGCGGCGCTGATTCTCTACGCCCGCTGCCTGGCCGAGCGCGGCGAGCTGGGCGAAGCCGAGACGGTGCTGGACGCGGTGAAGAGCGACGAGCACAAGGCCGCCCTGGCCGCCGCCCGCGCCCAGTTGACCTTCCTGCGCCAGGCCGCCGACCTGCCCGACGCCGCCACCCTGAAAACCCGCCTGGCGGCCGACGCCGGCGACGACGAGGCCGCCTACCAACTGGCCGTGCAGCAACTCGCGCGGCAGCAGTACGAGGCGGCGATGGATGGCCTGCTGCGCCTGTTCCAGCGCAACCGCGGCTACGGCGAAGACCTGCCGCGCAAGACGCTGGTGCAGGTGTTCGACCTGCTGGGCAATGAGCATCCGCTGGTGATCGCCTATCGGCGGAAGTTGGCCAATCTGCTGTATTGAGTGGCGGGGTTCGTTTCGTGTAGGAGCTTGCTCGCGAACGGTGCCAACCGGCTGCTCTGGTGCTGGGTGTGGCGCCGTCCCCTCTCCCCAGCCCTCTCCCTGAAGGGAGAGGGGGCTTGTCCGTGCCGAGAGAGGTGATGGTTTCAGCTCGAAGCCAACGGACTAGCCGGCTAACTCAGGAATACCCAAGCGCTCCGAACAGTCCCCTCTCCCTTCAGGGCGGGGCGCGCAGCCGAGGGTTAGGGAGAGGGAGCGGAGTTGAACCCCGCGCCAGGTTCGCGAGCAAGCTCGCTCCTACGAAAAGCAAAAATCAAAAAGCCCCTACTCCCCAACCCAGGTAAACACCTGAGTCCCCTCCCGCACCTCGATCCTCACATCCGCGCTATGCCGCAAGCGCACCAACAACCCCTTCGCCGCGCCAGCGCTACCAGCCAGAGCCGCCAGTTCATCGAGCAGCTGCGGGCCTTCATAGCTGCCGGCCTGGCGCAGCAGGTCGCGGGCCGCCTGCCACAGTCGATCAACGCCGCTGGGCGCCACCGGCGGGTTATCCACAGGCGCTGCCGGCGCGGCGACCGGGGCGGCGGGCGCATGGCGCAGTGCCGCGCCCAGGCGCTGCCACTCTTCCTCGTCCAGTTCCAGGCTCAGGTCCACCGGCCAGTCGCCGATGCTTCCACGGATTCGCATGTCGGTTTCCTCCTGCATGCCGGCATGCTCCCACGCCAGCCCGGCCGCGCCAATCTCCCGGGGCGCCTCTAGCCAGCCGCAATATTTCGTTATAACGTAACGCACCCTCGATTTTCCCCTCCCGGAGACCGTCCATGCGCCCCTTGCTGCTCGCCCTCGCCCTGATCCCCTTCGCCGCCGCCCAGGCCCATGACGAACACGAGCACGGCAGCCTCGGCAAGCACGAGCACGGCGTGGCCCAGCTCAACGTCGCGCTGGACGGCAACACCCTGGAGCTGGAAGTGGACAGCCCGGCGATGAACTTCGTCGGCTTCGAGCACCCGGCCAGCAGCGCCGCCGACCAGGCCACCGTGGCCGCCGCCCGCGCCCAGCTGGGCAAGCCGCTGGAGCTGGTGCAGGCGCCGGCCGCGGCCAAGTGCGGCGTCGCCGAGGTGGAACTGGAAAGCCCGCTGTTCGGCAATGCCAAGGCCCATGAGCACGACCACGACGACGATGGCGACGAGCACAAAGGCCACCAGCACAGCGACATCAACGCCCACTACAAGCTGACCTGCGCCGCGCCCGAGGCCCTTACCAGCCTCGATTTCGCCCCGCTGTTCAAGCGCTTCCCCGGCACCCAGAAGCTGGTGGTGCAGCTGATCGGCCCGAACGGCCAGCAGGGCGCCGAGCTGACCCCGGCCAGCAGCCTGCTGAAGTTCTGACGCGCCCCATGGACACCCTGCTCGAACTCCGCGACCTCGGCTTCGCCTGGCCCGGCCAGGCGGAGCTGCTGGACATCCCGCAGTTTTCCCTCGGCCGTGGCGAGACGCTGTTCCTCAAAGGCCCCTCCGGCAGCGGCAAGACCACCCTGCTCGGCCTGCTGGGCGGCGTGCAGAAGCCCCGGCGCGGCAGCATCCGCCTGCTCGGCGAGGATCTGGCGCAGCTTTCCGCCGCGCGCCGCGACCACTTCCGCGTCGACCACACCGGCTACATCTTCCAGCAGTTCAATCTGCTGCCGTTCCTCTCGGTGCGGGAGAACGTCGAGCTGCCCTGCCACTTCTCGCGCAGCCGCGCGGCCCGCGCCCGCGAGCGCCACGGCAGCGTCGGCGAAGCCGCCAGCGCCCTGCTCGCGCACCTGGGCCTGGGCGACGCGGCGCTGCTGCAGCGGCGCGCCGACAACCTCTCGATCGGCCAGCAGCAGCGCGTCGCCGCGGCGCGCGCGCTGATCGGCCAGCCGGAACTGGTGATCGCCGACGAGCCGACCTCGGCGCTGGACGCCGACGCCCGCGAAGCCTTCCTCCAACTGCTGTTCGCCGAATGCCGCGCGGCCGGCGCCAGCCTGCTGTTCGTCAGCCACGACCAGAGCCTGGCGCCGCTGTTCGACCGCAGCCTGTCGCTGGCCGACCTCAACCGCGCCGCCACCGCCCCCGGGATCTGAGCATGTACCTGTTGCGCCTGGCCCTGGCCAGCCTTTCCAACCGCCGTTTCACCGCGTGGCTCACGGTCTTCGCCATCGCCCTCTCCGCCTGCCTGCTGCTGGCCGTGGAGCGGGTGCGCAGCGAGGCCCGCGCCAGCTTCGCCAGCACCATTTCCGGCACCGACCTGATCGTCGGCGCGCGCTCGGGCTCGATCAACCTGCTGCTGTACTCGGTGTTCCGCATCGGCAACGCCACCAACAACATCCGCTGGGAGAGCTTCGAGACGGTCAAGGCCAGCCCGCTGGTGAAATGGGCCATCCCCATCTCCCTGGGCGACTCGCACCGCGGCTACCGGGTGATGGGCACCGACACCGGCTACTTCGAGCACTACCGCTACGGCCGCGACCAGCAGCTGCAACTGGCCGAGGGCCGGCCCTTCGGCCAGGACCTGTTCGACGTGGTGCTCGGCGCCGAGGTGGCCGAGGCGCTGCACTACAAGCTGGGCGACCACATAGTGCTGAGCCACGGGGTGAGCACCATCAGCCTGGTGCAGCACGACGACAAGCCATTCACCGTGGTCGGCATCCTCAAGCGCACCGGCACCCCGGTGGACCGCACCCTGCACATTTCCCTGGCCGGCATGGAGGCGCTGCACGTCGACTGGAAGAACGGCGTGCCGGCCCGCGGCGCCGGGCGCATCAGCGCCGACCAGGCACGCCACATGGACCTGCAGCCGACCGCCATCACCGCCTTCCTGCTCGGCCTGAAGAGCAAGGTGGCGACCTTCGCCCTGCAGCGGCAGATCAACGAATACGACGGCGAGCCGCTGCTGGCCATCCTCCCCGGCGTGGCCCTGCAGGAGCTGTGGGGGCTGATGGGCACGGCGGAGAAGGCGCTGTTCGTGGTCTCGCTGTTCGTAGTGCTGACCGGCCTGATCGGCATGCTCACCGCCATCCTCACCAGCCTCAACGAACGCCGCCGCGAGATGGCCATCCTGCGCTCGGTGGGCGCGCGGCCCTGGCACGTGTTCAGCCTGCTGCTGGCCGAGGCCTTCGCCCTGGCGCTGGCCGGCGTCACCCTCGGCCTGGGCCTGCTGTACGCCGGCATCGCCGCCGCCCAGGGCTACGTGCAGGCCAACTACGGCATCTTCCTGCCGCTGGCGGCGCCGAGCGCCTATGAGTGGTCGCTGCTCGGCGGCATACTGCTGGCCGCCCTACTGATCGGCTGCGTGCCGGCCTGGCGCGCCTATCGCCAGTCGCTGGCCGACGGCCTGTCGATCCGCATCTGAGTAGCCCCATGAAAACAACCGCCTCCGCCTTCCTCGCCCTGTGCCTGCTCGCTACCAGCGCGGCCTGGGCCGCCACGCCGCAGACGCTGACCTGGCCGCAGCTGATCCCCGAGGGCGCGCCGCCGCCCCCGCCGCCGGTGCCGCTGCACGACATTTCCCAGCTCAGCGACGCGCTCAACGCCGAGAGCGGCCCGGCGGCCAAGCAGCAGTCGCCGGCCGCCCCGGTGGTGCAGGCGCTGGACGGCCAGCAGGTGAAGCTGCCCGGCTACATAGTGCCGCTGGACGTCGGCCAGGACGGCGAGGTCAACGAGTTCCTCCTGGTGCCCTACTACGGCGCCTGCATCCACGTGCCGCCGCCGCCGTCCAACCAGATCGTCTACGTGCACCAGGCCCACGGGGTGAAGATGGACGAGCTGTACCAGCCCTACTGGGTGGTCGGGCGCATGCAGGTGAAGCACATCGACAGCGACCTGGCCCAGGCCGGCTACCAGCTCAAGGCCGACGAGGTCACGCCCTACGAATACGAGGGCGAATGACCTGCGACCATCTGCCACAGGCATTACCCCTACGAGGTAGGGGGGCTTTATTGAGCTGAATCAAGAAGAATCGCTTAGCGCTGTCTACCATGATGCTTACCAACGCTTATTCCAAAATCATGGAGCATCACCATCATGCGCAAGTCCTGGCTCACCGCCTCCCTGCTCGCCGCCGCCGTATCCACGCCGTTCGCCGCCCAGGCTGCGGACATCCAGGGCCACAAGGCCGGTGACTTCATCGTCCGCGGCGGCTTCGCCACCGTCGACCCCAACGACGACAGCGGCAACCTCAAGCTCGACGGTGCCAAGGTCGGCGGCACCAAGGCCACCGTGGACAGCGATACCCAGCTGGGCCTGACCTTCAGCTACCTGATCACCGACAAGATCGGTGTCGAGCTGGTCGCCGCCACCCCGTTCAACCACCAGGTCGACGTCAAGGGCCTCGGCCCAGGCCTGGACGGCAAGCTGGCCGACATCAAGCAGCTGCCGCCGACCGTGCTGCTGCAGTACTACCCCATGGGCGGCACCAACTCCGCCTTCCAGCCCTACGGCGGCCTGGGCGTGAACTACACCACCTTCTTCGACGAAGACCTGGCCGGCTTCCGCAAGGACCAGGGCTTCAGCAACCTGAAGCTGCAGGACTCCTGGGGCCTGGCCGGCGAACTGGGCTTCGACTACATGCTCAACGAGCACGCCCTGTTCAACGTTGCCGTGTGGTACATGGACATCGACACCAAGGCCAGCGTCAACGGCCCGGGCGCCCTGGGCATCCAGAAGACCAAGGTCGACGTGGACGTCGATCCGTGGGTGTACATGATCGGTTTCGGCTACAAGTTCTAAGCGCCTGACCACGATCTGTTGCGAGTCGGCATAACGGCGATAGCCGTCGACAAATGCCGGTAGTGCTTAAGAAGGGATGCCGTTTCTCTGTCTGGGGAAACGGCATTTTTTCATTTGGGGGGCTGTGGTTTCGCTTACGAATCCTGATTCCTCGCTCCGATCCCCACCTCGTCATTCACGCGAACACGGGACGCGGCTCCATCGCGAACAGCGCTTGCGCTGGCCCGAAGGGGAATAACCCAGCCGCCTTGGCTTGGGTGTTTCTGCGCCGCACCGAGTCTGCCCGACCGTCTTGTTTCGCCCCCTCGGGCGAGTCCCTTTTGTCAAACGCCACAAAAGGAACCAAAAAGGCTTGCCCCGCATACGGGCCCGATGGAGCCGGGCTACCCTCGCGAATTCCCCCGCCACGGAGGCCCGCCCCGAGGGTACGTCCCTGTAGCCCATCGGGGCTCTCGCGACATCCATGTCGCATGACCTCCTGAGCGCCGGTTTCGCTCGGCCTGCTGAAGGGGCGTTCCGGTGCGCGCGGATGTTTCTCTGGAAATCCAAAAGCCAGAGCAAGAGCGGACGCGCTTTTGCTTTTCGTAGGAGCAAGCTTGCTCGCGAACCCGCCAGTCACTGGGTTATTCCCCTTCGGGCCAGCGCAAGCGCTGTTCGCGATGGAGCCGCGTCCCGCGTTCGCGGGAATGACGTGGGGGGAGATAGGCATTTCAGGATGACTCAGGATTCGCCCCCCGCTCAGGACAGCCCCCTCTCCCGCTTGCGGGAGAGGGCTGGGGAGAGGGCGCTCTTAAGCACAGGCGCGTATACCTCCGGTGTCCCCGCCAACGGTTATACGTCCTACATTCCAGGCAACTTGTTTTACTTCCTGCTTTTCAATAAGCAACCCACTTATATCCGTTGCCTACCTCATTCATAGGAATACACCTACGACTCATCAGAAGTTTCCTAATATTCGAAATTTCAGGAAGCAGGGAGAATTCACCTACCGAAAAACCTGCAAGGAAAAACTCCATGAAAAGTCTCACTCTCCCCGCAGCCGTACTCCTCGCCCTGGCGGCCGGTGGCGCCCAGGCAGCGACCGGTGGCCAGATCAGCTTCACCGGCCACGTTATGGAAGACACCTGCGAAGTCAGCGTGAACGGTGGCGGCGCCGATGCCTCCATCAACCTGCCGTCGATCTCCACCAGCGACTTCGACACCGTGGGCTCCACCGCCGGCGAGCAGCGCTTCACCATCGCCCTGAACGGCTGCACCGTCGGCCAGACCTACAAGGTCGACTTCGCCTCGGCCAACGTCAACCCGACCACCGGCAACCTCGCCTTCAACGGCGAAGCCATGAGCATGTCCGGCATCGAGCTGCAGATCGCCAACGAAGAACTGGAAGCCATCGACCTGCGCACCAACGCCAACAACGTCAGTAAGCCCATGGACGAAGCCGGCCCGCTGGAATTCGCCTACTACGCCCGTTACGTGCAGACCTCGGAACTGGTATCGCCCGGTACCGCCGATACCGCCCTGCTGTATTCCATCCGTTACGACTGACAGCGGCCCCGGATGCATCCCCCTCCCCCATCGGGGGATGCACTCGGAATATTCATCACGCGCATGAACACATCGACGAAAGTTCATACACAGGCTGAATGAGTAAACGCACTTACAAGTTCTCCGGAAAACTTCACCGCCCGGGAACTTGCCAGTACCCCGGCCCCGCCTAGACTCCACCCAAAGTCCTTCTTTATAGAGAAGGAGGTTGCCCGATGCGTCCCGCTACCCACTTGTTCTTCCTGCTCGGTCTTTGCCTGCTGGCGTTCCAGGCCAACGCCAGCATCGTCATCACCGGCACCCGCGTGGTCTACCCGGCCGCCGAGCGGGACATCACCGTCAACATCCGCAACACCGGCAAGACGCCGTCGCTGATCAAGGCCTGGGTGGACAACGGCAAGGGCACGCCCGGCGCAGACAAGCAGGGGCGCTCGCCCTTCATCGTCACGCCGCCGGTCTCGCGGGTCGACCCGGACAAGGGCCTGCTGCTGCGCATCGCCAACATCGACCGCTCGCTGCCCCAGGACCGCGAATCGGTGTTCTGGCTGAACGTCCTGGAGGTGCCCTCGAGCAGCCCGGACAAGGCCGACGCGGCCGCCAGCAACAACAGCGCGGGCAAGCTGCAGGTGGCCTTCCGTTCGCAGCTCAAGCTGTTCTACCGCCCGGCCAAGCTCAAGGGCGTGGCCGCCGACGCGGCGCAGCAACTGAAGTGGCGCATCGTTTCCGAGGGCGGCAAGAGCACGCTGCGCGCGGTCAACGACCTGCCCTACTCGGTGTCCCTGGCCCGCCTGCAACTGCGCTCGGGCGCCAGGCAATACGACAACGACGACCTGGACATGGTCCCGGCCAAGGGCAGCTACGGCATCGCCCTGCCCCGCGACGCGGCGGCCTGGGCCAGGCCCGGCGCACGGGTCCGCTACACCTGGATCAACGATTTCGGCGGCCTGATCGAAACCGAAGCCACCGTCGAGTAACCCTCCCTCGCGAGGTCCATCGTGTCCCCTTCGATACTGTCCCGCCTCCTGCGTCTGGGGTGCCTGGGAGGGCTCTTCTGCGCCCTGCTCCCGGCCCCGGCAGTGGCCGCCGAAGGCACCGGCGAGGTGCACTTCGACCGCGGCCTGCTGGAGACGCTGGGCATGAGCACGGACGTTTCCGGGTTCGAGAAGAATCCCTCGGCGCTGCCGCCGGGCACCTACTCCCTCGACCTGACCCTGAACAAGGTGTATTTCGGCCAGCAGGAAGTACGCGTGGTGCATACCGCCGAGCAACGCCAGGTCTACTGCTTCACCCAGGAACAACTGGAACAGTGGGGCGTGCTGCTGCCCGAGCCCGCCGCCGACGCCAAGCCCGCCAGCGGCGACTGCGTCGACCTGCCCGAACGCGTGCCGCAGAGCCGCGTGGAACTGGACGGCGCCAGCGGGGCCATCCTCCTCACCCTGCCCCAGGCCTACGTCAAACAGCGCCCGCGCAACTATGCGCCGCCGCAGAGCTGGGATTCGGGGATCAACGCCGGCTTCGTCAGCTACACCAGCAACTTCGACCGCTCCAGCAACAGCCAGGACACCCGCAACGACCTGTTCCTCGGCCTCAACGGCGGCCTCAACCTGATGGACTGGCGCCTGCGCCACAACGCCACCTTCAGCCACGGCGACACCACCCGCAAGGGCAGCCACTACCGCACCCTGAACAACTACGCCCAGCGCGACATCACCGCGCTGTCCTCGCAATTGACCCTCGGCCAGCACTTCACCGCCGGCGACCTGTTCGACAGCATCCCCTTCAGCGGCGTGCAGCTGGAGAGCGACGAGCGCATGCTGCCCGAGAGCGAGCGCGGCTTCGCCCCGGTGGTGCGCGGCATCGCCGACAGCAACGCGACCGTGAAGATCCACCAGGGCCAGCAACTGATCCACCAGGTCAGCGTGCCGCCCGGCCCCTTCGTCATCGACGACCTGTACAACACCGGCTACACCGAGGACCTGCTGGTCACGGTGATCGAGGCCGACGGCCGCGAGAAGAGCTTCAGCGTGCCCTATTCCTATGCCGCCGAACTGCTCAGGCCCGGCGCCTCGCGCTACCAGGTGGCCTCCGGCAGCTACCGCGGCGAGGACGTCGACAACCCGCTGAAGTTCGTCCAGGGCGGCTACCGCCGGGGCCTGAGCAACAACCTCAGCGCCTATTCCGGCGCGGTGATCGCCGACAGCTACATGGCCTCGCTGATCGGCGCCGCGCTGAACACGCCCTATGGCGCCTTCTCCCTGGACGCCACCCTGTCGCGCTTCGACGCCCTGCCCGCCGACGCCGCGGGCCAGGACATGCCCGACAACGGCGAAAGCTACCGCCTGGCCTATAACAAGTCGTTCGGCGGCACCAACCTGCAGCTGTCCTACCGCCGCTCGGACAAGGGCTACCTGGGGCTGGCCGCCTCGGCCGACGCCCTGGACACCGACAACGCCAGCCTGTTCCGCGAGCGCGACCGCGTCCAGCTCAGCCTCAGCCAGGCGCTGGCCGGCGGCAGCCTGTACATTTCCGGCGTGGGGCAGAGCTACTGGACCGGCGAGCGGCGCAGCCTGACCTTCAGCAGCGGCTTCAGCCGCACCTTCAACTGGGGCAGCCTGGGCCTGTCGGCGACGCGCTTCCAGAGCGTCGACGGCTACGACAACCAGTACCTGCTGAGCATCAGCATCCCGCTGGGCCGCGATGCCGGCGCGCCGCGCCTGAGCAGCACCCTGTCGCTGCAGGACGCGCACAACCGCTCGCTGCAGACCAGCCTCAGCGGCATCGCCGGCGAGCGCGGCCAGTGGAACTACAACCTGTACGGCAACCACAGCCAGGCCGACAGCGCCAGCACCCAGTCCTACGGCGGCAACCTCAACCTGCGCACCTCCGCCAGCGCCCTGGGCGCCAGCCTGGCGCGCGGCGACGGCTTCAGCCGCGAGTCGCTGTCGGCGCGCGGCAGCCTAGTGGCCTATTCCGGCGGCATCGCGCTGTCGCCGAGCCAGGGCGAGACCATGGCGATAGTCGAGGCCGAAGGCGCGGCGGGCGCCCTGCTGCCCCGCGGCCGCGTGCGCCTCGACGACGACGGCAAGGCCCTGCTCACGGGGCTCACGCCCTACCGCCACAACGAGATAGTGCTGGACGCCAAGAGCGCCAGCGCCGACGTCGAGATCAAGGAGAACATCCAGAAAACCGCGCCGCGCTACGGCGCCATCGTGCGGGTGCCCTACCGCACCCGCAGCGGCATCTCGGTGCTGCTCGAACTGCGCCGCCCCGGTGGCCAGGAGGTGCCCTTCGGCGCCGAGGTCGGCGGCGCCGGCGAAGTCCTCGCCTACGTCGGCCAGGACAACCTGGTCTACCTGTACCTGGAAAAGGGCCGCGACAGCTACCGGGTATCCTGGGGCGAGGCGGACGAGCAGCAATGCAGCTTCACTTACGCCATGCCGGCGAAGAAGGACAAGCAGGACAGCTACCGGGCCATCCCGGTCGACTGCCAGGCCGCCGCCGGCAGCCCGCCAAGCGAGGAAAAACCATGATCCACCCGCGCCGCCGCCCCCTGTTCCACTGCCTGGCCCTGGCCGCCTGCCTGCTGCAGGCGCTGCCGGCCGCCGCCGACGAGTGCCCGGTCGAGCCGAACCAGTGCTACTTCACCAACCAGCAGTTCACCTACGACGGCGAGACCTACATCAGCGCCGGCCTGCCGGTGGGCAGCGTGCTGGGCACCCTGAACCTGTCCCTGGACTACGCCTGCCGCCTGCAGGAATACCTGGCCGGGGACGCCGGGCGCTACATCGTGCTGGGCGTGGCCAGCGAGGCCAGCC
This sequence comes from Pseudomonas citronellolis, assembly GCF_001586155.1. Classification (NCBI taxonomy): domain Bacteria; kingdom Pseudomonadati; phylum Pseudomonadota; class Gammaproteobacteria; order Pseudomonadales; family Pseudomonadaceae; genus Pseudomonas; species Pseudomonas citronellolis. The sequence goes on along the minus strand of NZ_CP014158.1, from coordinate 897,207 downwards.
ACATGCAGGGCAACGACTTCGCCACCAACCTCAACGGCCTGGTCTACCGGGTGATTCCCTCGGGCAAGGACGGCGTCGGCGTCAAGCAGGTGGGCGGGGTGGCCGAGCGCATCCAGCTGGGCATCGTCGGCGACCGCAGCCTGGGCCCCAGCGAATGCGTCAGCGGCTCGCTGTCCAACAGCTTCATCGAGGTGCTGAAGAACGGCCCGATCGACACCCCCGGGGTGTACTCGATCAACTTCCGCGAGCCGGCGCTGTTCGTCGGCTCGCGCTGGAACAACACGCCGCCGGCCTACCCCATCGACCCCTTCCCGGGCGTCGCCCTGACCTTCCTGCCCACCACCTGCGAGATGACCGACGCGCCGACGCGGGTCGATTTCGGCAGTTTCAGCAAGAACCAGTTGCCCCTGCAGCGGCGTTTCGACTTTCATTGGCAGTGCGACGGCGGCGCGGTCATCCACACCACGCTGTCACCGGCCAACGGCCAGCTCCTCGACGGCAACACCGCGCTGCTCCACGAATCCGCCGGTTTGCTGCTGAAGATCAAGGACCTGCAGAACGAGCGGTACGTAGTCTTCAACCAGCCCGTCGAGCACGTGGTCCGCACGCCGCGCTCGCTGAGCTTCGACACCGCCTTCGAGGCCGAGCTGCTGGCGGGCGCCGAGGTCCGGCCGGGGCCCTTCGAGTTCGTCGTGCTCTACACCACCGAATACAAGTGAGCGCCCCATGTACCTCTGGTTGAAGCACCTACACATCACCCTGGCAGTCCTCAGCAGCCTGCTCTTCCTCTGGCGCCTGGGGCTGAGCTGGCGGGGCCGGCGCCTGGCCGGCTGGCAGCGCTGGGCGCCGCACCTGGTGGACAGCCTGCTGCTGCTCAGCGCCCTGGGCCTGGTGCACCTGGCCATGCCCTGGCCGCTGCCGCTGTGGCTGCAGGCCAAGCTGGGGCTGCTGGTGGGCTACATCGTGCTCGCCGCCTTCGCCATGCGCAGCGCCGCGCGCGGGCCCAAGGCGCTGCTCAGCGCCCTGGCCCTGGCCTGCCTGGGCGGCATCTTCTACCTGGCGCTGAACAAGCCCTGGTGGTGATCAGCGCCCGAGCAGGCGCGCCAGGCCCTCGCCGATCGGCGTCGGCCGCTCCAGGCGGTAGTGCGCCAGCAGGCGGCCGTTGTCGGCGCGGGAATGGCGGATGTCGCCGGGGCGCGCCTTGGCGTGGGCTACCTGCGGCAGGCCGCCGACCAGCGCGCCGATCTCGCCCAGCAGTTGGTTCAGGCTGGTCACCTGGTTCAGCCCGACGTTGACCGCCCCTTCCGGCACCTGTGGTGCCTCCAGCGCCTGCACCAGCAACTGCACCAGGTCGGCGACGTAGATGAAGTCGCGGGTCTGCTCGCCGTCGCCGAACACCGTGATCGGCTGCCCGCTCAGGGCGCGCTGGGTGAAGATGCTGATCACCCCGGAATAGGGCGAGGACGGGTCCTGGCGCGGGCCGTAGACGTTGAAGAAGCGGAACACCGCCGGCTCCAGGCCATGCTGGCGGCGGTAGAAGTCGAAGTAGTACTCGCCGGCCAGCTTGTCCGCGGCGTAGGGCGTCAGCGGCGCCTTGGGCAGGTCCTCGACTATCGCCGTGCCCTGGCCGTTTTGGCCGTAGACGGCAGCGCTGGAGGCATACAGCACACGCTTCACCCCGGCTTCGCGCAGGGCTTCGCAGAGGTTCAGGGTGCCGATGAAGTTGCTCTGGTGGGTGGCCACCGGGTCGTCCACCGAGGCCTGCACCGAGGCCACCGCGGCCAGGTGCGCCACCGCCTGGCAGCCCTGCAGGGCGCGGCGGACCACGGCCGCGTCGGCGACGTCGCCGACCAGCAGCTCCACCTCTGCGGCGAGGTTCTCGCGCTTGCCGGTGGACAGGTTGTCCAGCACGCGGACCTTGAAGCCGCGCGCCAGCAGCGCGTCGGCCAGGTGCGAGCCGATGAAACCGGCGCCGCCGGTGATGAGAATGGGGGCGGCGGATGCCGGGGAGATGTCAGCCATGACGGTAGTAACGGTCCAGCAGGGTCGGCAGCGCTGCACGCCAGGCGCGCGGCTTGATGCCGAAGGTGTGGAGGATTTTCTTGCAGGCGAGCACCGCGTGCTGCGGTTCCTCGCTGGCGTCCGGGCGCGCCGCGTGGGCCTGGGCGACGGGGTCGCGCAGGGCCTGGCCGGTGAGGGTGCGGGCCTCGGCGATGATCACCTGGCCCAGGGCCAGGGTGGTGGTGGCCTCCAGGCCGCCATAGTGGTAGGTGCCCCACAGCGGCGCCTGGCAGTCCAACTGCTTGAGCACCGAGAGGATCACCCGCGCGGCGTCGTCCACCGGGGTGGGGTTGCCGCGACGGTCGTCCGCCAGGTACAGCTCGTCCTCGCCCAGGGCGCGGCTGAGGAAGCGGTCCAGGCTGCCGCCCGGGCTGTCGTCCAGCAGCCAGCCGAAGCGCAGCAGCACGTGGCGCGGGCAGGTGGCGCGCACCCACTGTTCCATGCGCCACAGCGCCTGGCCGCGTCGGCCCAGGGGCAGCGGCTCGTCCTTCTCGCTGTAGGCGGTGGCGCGGGCGCCGTCGAACACGCGGTAGCTGGAAGGCTGCAGCAGGAGAATCTCGTAGTGCTGGCAGAGTTCGGCCAGGCGCTCCACGGCGCGTTCCTGGCCGGCCAGGCGGGCGTCGTCGACCTGCTCGGCCTGGAACCAGTCGTGGTAGTAGGCGAGGTTGATCACCGCGTCGGGGCGGGTCTCGTCCAGCAGCAGGGTCAGGCTGGAGGCATCCCAGCCCTGCTCGGGCGGGCGCGGGGCGAGGAAGCCGATGTCTTCCTCGGCTCCCAGGCGGATCAGCGCCTGTCCCAGGGCATTACCGCCACCCAACAGCATCAGGCGCATACGCATCTTCAGGGGGTCACTCGAATCGTGGGCCACGGCCGGCGGCGTTTCGCCGACGCTTTGCCGGCATTTTTCCTGCGCACCGGAACAGCGTCAAGCGCGGCGCCACGCGCGGCGCGGCGCGGGTCCCTGAAAGCGGGCGGTTTTCAGCGCCGGCGGAACAGCGGCCGCGGCTCGATCGCCGAGCGCCCGTAGAGCACGCTGAGCCCGGCCAGGCCCTTGAGCGCGTCCTCCACGGACTTGTCCGGGCGCACCGCGAAGGCGTCGAAACCGCACTGGCGCAGGTGCGCCAGCTGATCGCGCAGCACCTCGCCCACCGCGCGCAGCTCGCCGCGCCAGCCCAGGCGCCGGCGCAGCAGGTAGGCCAGGCTGTAGCCGCGGCCGTCGCGGAAGCTGGGGAAGTCGATGGCGATGAGCGGCAGTGCGTCCAGCCGGCCAACCAGCCTCTGCGGATCGTCATCCGGCCCCAGCCACACGCCATGCCGTTTGAGCAGCGAGCTGGCGCGCAGGCCGCTCAGCTGAGGCGCGCCCGGCGAGTCCGCTTCGCGGGCGAACTCGTTCCGGCAGCCGAGCCAGAGCTCCAGCGGCAGGATGAGGTCGCCTTCGGGCAGCGTCCCGGGCACCTCGCGCAGCAGCGTCCAGGCGTCGTCGCGGTCGTGCCAGGCGCCCTCGCCGCCCAGGCGGATCAGGTTGTTCATGCCGGCACCTCCGGTTGCGCGTAGACCCGCGCCTTGAACGGCTCCAGGCCGATGCGCCCGACGGTCTCGACGAAGCTCTCGCCAGCCCCGCGCCGCTCCACGTAGGTGTGGACGATGCGCTCGATCACCGCCGGCACCTCGGCGGCGCTGAACGACGGGCCTATCACCCGGCCCAGCGCGGCGCGCTTGCCCTGGGCGCCGCCGAGGGTGACCTGGTACCACTCGCTGCCGTTCTTGTCGACGCCGAGGATGCCGATGTTGCCGATGTGGTGGTGGCCGCAGGCGTTCATGCAGCCGGAGATGTTCAGGCTCAGCTCGCCCAGGTCGTGCAGGTAGTCCAGGTCCTCGAAGCGCTGCTGGATGCCCTGGGCGATGGGGATCGACTTGGCGTTGGCCAGCGCGCAGTAGTCGCCGCCGGGGCAGGCGATGACGTCGCTCAGCAGGCCCTGGTTGGGCGTGCCCAGCCCGGCTGCGCAGGCCTCGCGCCAGAGCGCGTGCAGTTCGGCCTTGCGCACGTCCGGCAGCACCAGGTTCTGCTCGTGGGCCACGCGGATTTCGCCGAACCCGTAGCGTTCGGCCCAGTCGGCGACGCGCTCCATCTGCTCGGCGCTGACGTCCCCGGGCGGCGCGGCGGCGCCCGGCTTGGTCGAGAGCACCACGCTGGCGTAGCCCGGCACCTTGTGCGGGCGCACGTTGCGCGAGGCCCAGCGGGCGAAGGCGGCATCGGCGGCCAGGGCGCTGCCGTAGGCCAGCTCGTCGGCGGCGGCCTGCGCGTAGCGCGGCGGCTCGAAGGCGGCGGCGACGCGCTGGTATTCCTCCGCGCTCAGCTGCGCCTCGCCGTCGCGGATGTGCAGCCACTCCTCCTCCACCTCGCGGGCGAAGGCCTCGATGCCCAGCGCCTTGACCAGGATCTTGATGCGCGCCTTGTACTTGTTGTCGCGGCGGCCGTAGCGGTTGTACACCCGCAGGATGGCCTCGACGTAGGACAGCAGGTGCTGCCAGGGCAGCTCCTCGCGGATCGGCTGCGAGAGGATCGGCGTGCGCCCCAGCCCGCCGCCCACCATCACCCGCAGGCGCAGCTCGCCGGCGGCGTCGCGGTAAAGGTAGAGGCCGATGTCGTGCATCATCACCGCCGCGCGGTCTTCCTCGGCGGCGCACAGGGCGATCTTGAACTTGCGCGGCAGGAACAGGAATTCCGGGTTCACCGTCGACCACTGGCGGAGGATCTCGGCCAGCGGCCGCGGGTCCAGCAGCTCGTCGGCGGCGACGCCGGCGAAGGCCTCGGTGGTGATGTTGCGCACGCAGTTGCCGGAGGTCTGGATGGCGTGCATCTCGACTTCGGCCAACTGTTCGAGGATGTCCGGCACCTGCTCCAGTTCGATCCAGTTGAACTGGATGTTCTGCCGCGTGGTGAAGTGGCCGTAGCCGCGGTCGTAGTCGCGGGCGATGCGCGCCAGGGTGCGCAGCTGGGCGCTGGCCAGGGTGCCGTAGGGAATGGCCACGCGCAGCATGTAGGCGTGCTTCTGCAGGTACAGGCCGTTCTGCAGGCGCAGCGGCAGGAACTCCTCCTCGCTCAGCTGGCCGCCAAGCCGCCGCGCCACCTGGTCGCGGAACTGCGCCACGCGCTCGCGCACCAGGGCGTGGTCGTAATCGTCGTATCGGTACATCGCCGAGGGCACCTCACAAGGCTGCTGCGGCGGCCTGCGTCGGGCCGCCGCTGGTGATGGCGCCACTATGGCTGGCGGCCGCGCCGCGAAACAGCGGCAGATCCACCGCAAAAAAGCGGATCAGACGCCTTGCCCGACACGCCTGGACCGCCCTGCGACCGCGTGCCGCGCGCCGCCTCCACAGCGCAGGCCATGCCAGGCGCGGCGCATCTGATCCGGTTTTTTGCGGGAGACCTGAATCTGTTTCGTGCCCAGGGCGCTTCCTATAGTCGCGGCGCATCCCAAGCCTGATGGGCCACGACAATGAGCCAGAGAATCCCCGCGAAGATCGTCGAGATCGCCGCCCCGCAACACTTCACCCCGCCGCCCAAGCCGCTCTCGGCGGTGACCCCGGCGGTCTACACCAAGCGCTTCAGCGGCCGCTTCCGCGACCTGCGGCGGCTCGGCGGGGCGCTGCTGTTCCTGCTGTTCTTCGGCACCCTGTGGCTGCAGTGGGACGGCCGCCAGGCGGTGCTCTGGGACCTGCCCGAGCGCAAGTTCTACATCTTCGGTGCGACCTTCTGGCCGCAGGACCTGATCCTGCTCTCGGCGCTGCTGATCATCGCCGCCTTCGGCCTGTTCTTCATCACCGTGCTGGCCGGCCGCGTGTGGTGCGGCTACACCTGCCCGCAGAGCGTGTGGACCTGGATCTTCATGTGGGCCGAGCAGGTCACCGAGGGCGACCGCAACCAGCGCATGAAGCTGGACAAGGCCCCGCCCAGCGCCGCCAAGTACCTGCGCAAGGGCGCCAAGCACGGGCTCTGGCTGCTGGTCAGCCTGGCCACGGCGCTGACCTTCGTCGGCTACTTCACCCCGGTGCGCCCGCTGGTGGCGGACCTCTTCACCCTGAAGCTGGACCTGGAAAGCGCCTTCTGGGTGGCCTTCTTCGCCGCCGCCACCTACGCCAACGCCGGCTGGCTGCGCGAGCAGGTGTGCATCCACATGTGCCCCTACTCGCGCTTCCAGAGCGTGATGTTCGACAAGGACACCCTGATCATTTCCTACGATGCCGCCCGCGGCGAATCCCGCGGGGCGCGCCGCAAGGACGCCAAGCCCAAGGCCCTCGGCCTGGGCGACTGCATCGACTGCCAGCAGTGCGTGCAGGTCTGCCCCACCGGCATCGACATCCGCGACGGCCTACAGATCGCCTGCATCGGCTGCGCCGCCTGCGTCGACGCCTGCGACTCGGTGATGGACCGCATGGGCTACGCCCGCGGCCTGGTGCGCTACACCTCCGAACGCGCCCTGGAAGGCGGCCGCACCCACCTGCTGCGGCCGCGCCTGGTCGGCTACGCGGCGGTGCTGCTGGCCATGTTCGGCGCCTTCGCCTGGGCCCTGCAGGCGCGCCCGCTGATCGCCCTGGACGTGGCCCGCGACCGCGGCCTGTTCCGCGAGAACGCGGCCGGCGAGATCGAGAACGTCTACAACCTCAAGCTGATCAACAAGACCCAGCAGGCGCAGCGCTACCGCCTGGGCCTGGCCGAGGCCAGCGGCTACCGCCTGCAGGGCGCCCTCGACCAGCGCCTGGAGCCGGGCGAGATCCGCGACTTCGCCGTCTCGGTGGCGCGCCTCGAACTGAGCGGCAGCGGCGGCCCGGTGCCCCTGCACTTCCGCGTGAGCGCGCAGGACGGCGAGCAGGTCGAGGCGGCCAGCACCTTCGTCGCGCCGAGGCGCTGAGCGATGGCCCCGCGGCATGGCGGCGGCGCCGCGCAACGCCTAGAGTGGGAGCTCCCCAACGGCCCCCGGGACAAGATGAAGCGCTACGAGAAATTCGCCGACGAGATCGCCGAACTGATCCGCAACGGGGTGCTCGCCCCCGGGCAGAAGGTGCCCTCGGTACGGCACGCCAGCCGCACCTACGGGGTCAGCGCCTCCACCGTGTTCCAGGCCTACTACCTGCTGGAAGACCGCGGCCTGATCGTGGCCCGCGCGCGCTCCGGCTACTTCGTCCGCGAGCACGTACGCCGCGCCCTGGCCGAACCGGAGATCGCCCGCCACGAGGCGCAGACCACCGAGGTGGACGTCAGCGAGCTGGTGTTCTCGGTGCTCAGCTCGATCAAGGACCCGGACACCGTGCCCTTCGGCTCGGCCTTCCCCGCTCCGGAACTGTTCCCCCTGCCGCGCCTGGCGCGCTCCATGGCCCATGCCGTGCGCGACATGGAGCCGCGCGCCGCGGTGGCCGACATGACCCCGGGCAGCCACGCCCTGCGCCGGCAGATCGCCCTGCGCTACATGGTCAACGGCACGCCGCTGCCGGTGGAGGAACTGGTCGTGACCAACGGCGCGCTGGAGGCGCTGAACCTGTGCCTGCAGGTGGTCACCCAGCCCGGCGACCTGGTGGCCATCGAGGCGCCGGCCTTCTACGCCACCCTGCAGGTGCTGGAGCGGCTCAAGCTCAAGGCCGTGGAAATCCCCGTACACCCGCGCGAGGGCATCGACCTGCAGGTGCTGGCCGACAGCCTGGAGCGCCTGCCGATCAAGGCCTGCTGGTTCATGAGCAACTTCCAGAACCCGCTGGGCGCGAGCATGGGCGAGGACAGCAAGCGCGCCCTCGCCGGCCTGCTGGGCAAGCACCAGGTGCCGCTGATCGAGGACGACGTCTACGCCGAGCTGTACTTCGCCCAGCAGGCGCCCAAGCCGGTGAAGGCCTACGACGCTGAGGGCCTGGTGATGCACTGCGGCAGCTTCTCCAAGAGCCTGGCGCCGGGCTACCGCGTCGGCTGGGTGGCTGGCGGGCGCTTCCACGAGCAGATCGAGCGCCTGAAGCTGATGACCAGCCTGTCGGCCTCGGTGCCGGCCCAGGCGGCCATCGCCGACTACCTGCAGCACGGCGGCTACGACCGCCACCTGCGCAAGCTGCGCCACGCCCTGGAAAGCCAGCAGCACGCCATGCTCGCCGCGGTGTCCCGGCACTTCCCCGAAGCGACGCGGGTGACCCGCCCCAGCGGCGGCTACTTCCTCTGGCTGGAACTGCCCGAACGCATCGACGCGCTGAAGCTGTTCCAGCTCGCCCACGCCCAGGGCATCAGCATCGCCCCCGGGCCGATCTTCTCCGCCACCCGCGCCTTCCGCCACTGCCTGCGGCTGAACTACGGCCACCCCTGGACGCCGCGCAGCGAAAAGGCCATGGAGACCCTGGGGCGGATCATCCAGTCGCTGTAGCGCTGCTCCGTACATTCGGACAGGATCTGTATCTGTGCGACAGATTGCCGCAGGCATAGGCTGTCAGACCAGACCCCGGACGAAGGACAGCGACCATGGACGCGGAAACCCTGACGATCCTGCTGACAGTGGGCACCGCCCTGGGCCTGCACCTGGGCGTGCGCTGGTACATCCGCCACGGCCTGCCCGGACGTGGGCCGGATGATTGGATGGCGTAGGCATCATCGCGGATGAATCCGCTCCTACGGGATGAGCGAGCATGGCTCTTCGTAGGATGGTGTTGAGCGAAGCGATACCCATCAGCGCAACCGCATGGGTTTCGCAAGCTCAACCCATCCTACGAAGAGCGCCTCGGAGCAGACAGTTGCTCCTGCAAGGTGCGGAGAAACGCCATCGCCACGGCGGGGGGCTGTGGGGCCGGGTTTAAGAGCGCCCTCTCCCTAACCCTCTCCCTGAAGGGAGAGGGGACCGTTGGGCAGAGTTGGATGTGCTGCAGTTAGCCGGCTGTCTCGGCGGTTTCCGGCTGAAACCACTCCTCCTCTCGGCACGGACAAGCCCCCTCTCCCTTCAGGGAGAGGGCTGGGGAGAGGGAAAGGCGCCACACCCAGCACCAGAGCATCCGGTTGGCACCATTCGCGAGCAAGCTCGCTCCTACAAACAAGCCCCAGCCATCTGCCATCAATCCGGCCGATACAGATGTGCATGCCCCGCGCTATACAACGACGACTCGCCGCCCCCCTCCGCCGCCAGCACCCGCCCGACCAGAATCAGCGCAGTCCGCTTGAAGCCCTTGGCCCGGGCCTTGGGCAGGATGTCTCCGAGGGTGCCGCTGACCTGGTCCTGATCCGGCCAACTGGCGCGGTGGATCACCGCGATCGGGCAGTCCGCGCCGTAGTGCGGCAACAGCTCCGCGACGATCTTCTCCAGCTGGCCCACGCCCAGGTGGATGGCCATGCTCGCCCGGTGCCGCGCCAGGTCGCCCAGGGATTCCCCCTCGGGCATCTTCGTGCGGCTGGCGTAGCGGGTGAGAATCAGCGTCTGCGACACCTCCGGCAGCGTCAGCTCGCAGCCCAGCAGCGCGGCGCAGGCGGCAGTTGCAGTGACGCCGGGGACGATCTCGTAGGGAATGCCGAGCCGGCGCAGGTGCTGGATCTGCTCGCCGATGGCGCCGTACAGCGAAGGGTCGCCGGAATGCACGCGGGCCACGTCCTGGCCTTTCGTGTGGGCCTCGGCCAGCAGCGCGACTATCTGCTCCAGATGCAACTCGGCGGTGTTCACCACCACCTCGGCGCCGTGCCCTTCGAGCACCGCCTCGGGCACCAGCGAGCCGGCGTAGAGGATCACCGGGCAGCTGCGCAGCAGACGCTGGCCCTTGACCGTGATGAGCTCGGGATCGCCGGGGCCGGCGCCGATGAAATAGACCGTCATGGGCGTTTCGCTTCGGATCGGGAAAGGCGCAGTCTACCCCAGCCCGCTATCCCATCAGAGCCGGCGCCATGGCCAGCGCGCAGGTGGCGTTGGCGCTGCGCCGCTTGGGCACCACCAGCCGCGCCGGGCCCTCGGCCAGCGCTTCGGCCAATGCCAGGGCAGCAGCCTCAGCCACGCCAGCGCTGCCGGTGACCTGGCGAGCCCGCTCGGAAGTGGAAGTCAGCCGCTGCTCATATGGCGCCAGGCGCTGCGCATCCAGCAGTTCCAGGGGTAGGCGCAGTTGCCGCGACAGGTCGCGCAGGCCGCCTTCCAGGGCCTTGGCCTCGCTGCTGGCCAAGGCGCTCAGCGCCGCCTCGTCGAGGCCGGCCTCGCGCAGGCAGGCGCGCAGCAGGGCGAGCAGTTCGTCGGCGCCGCAGCCACGGCGGCACCCCAGTCCGGCAACCAGTATCACGCGGGCGATCCTTCCACGGGCAATCGCCGGGCAGCACAGCACGGCCCAGGCAGAGCGTCAACCGGCCCGGCGGCGATTGACCGCCCGCCGGGCACTGCGTAGCCTTTGCCGCTTCGAGGTTCTCCGGCCCGGCGCCGGAGCTAAGAGGGAACGTGGTCAAGGCCACGGCTGCCCCCGCAACTGTGAACGATCCAAACCCCTTCGAATGCCACTGCCCACGGGCGGGAAGGCGAAGGCCAGGCGCAAGCCGGATCGTGAGCCAGGAGACCTGCCTCGAACCAGCATTACCACAACCGGGCGGGGTGATCCGGTGGCGGCTTCCGACGCGCGGAACCTCCGTGCGCGCGCCTCTGCCTCCCGCCATCGCAGCGCAGAGGCGACCATGCAAACCCTGGCCAAGCTCCCCGTCACCATCGTCACCGGCTTCCTAGGCGCCGGGAAGACCACCCTGCTCCGGCACATGCTCGACAACGCCGAAGGTCGCCGCATCGCGGTGATCGTCAACGAGTTCGGCGAACTGGGCATCGACGGCGAAATCCTCAAGCAATGCTCCATCGGCTGCAGCGAAGAAGAAGCCGTGGGCCGCGTCTTCGAACTGGCCAACGGCTGCCTGTGCTGCACCGTGCAGGAAGAATTCTTCCCGGTAATGCGCGAACTGGTGGCGCGTCGCGGCGAGCTGGACCAGATCCTCATCGAGACCTCCGGCCTGGCCCTGCCCAAGCCCCTGGTGCAGGCCTTCCAGTGGCCGGAAATCCGCAATGCCTGCACGGTCGACGCGGTGATCACCGTGGTCGACAGCCCGGCAGTGGCCGCCGGCACCTTCGCCGCGCATCCCGAGCAGGTGGACGAGCAGCGCAGGCAGGACCCGAACCTGGACCACGAATCGCCGCTGCACGAGCTGTTCGAAGACCAGTTGGCCAGCGCCGACCTGGTGGTGCTGAACAAGGCCGACCTGCTCGATGCCGACGCCCTCGCGCAAGTGCGCGCGCACGTATCCGAAGAACTGCCGCCGGCGGTGAAGATCGTCGAAGCCAGCGCCGGCCAGCTGCCGCTGTCGGTGCTGCTGGGGCTCAACGCCGAGGCCGAGCTGCACATCGACAGCCGCCCCACCCACCACGACCACGAAGGCCATGGGGACCACGACCACGACGAGTTCGACTCCTTCCACGTCGACCTCCCGGAAGTGCAGGAACAGGCCCTGCTCGCCGCCCTCGGCCAACTGGTGGAGCGCCACGCGGTGCTGCGCGTCAAGGGCTTCGCGGCCATCCCCGGCAAGCCCATGCGCCTGCTGGTGCAAGGCGTGGGCAAGCGCTTCGACAAGCACTTCGACCGCCAGTGGCTGAGCGACGAAACCCGCGCCACCCGCCTGGTGGTGATCGGCCAGGAGCTGGACCAGGCCGCCATCGCCAACGAGTTGCGCACCGCGCTGGCGTGAATACCCTCACCCCCAACCCCTCTCCCGGAGGGAGAGGGGGGCTGATCCGGCGCTTCGCCGATATGCCAGCGCACGAGCACGGGCCATGCCCATCGGTAAGCACAATGTCCGCGCGCACACCGAACCGGCCCCCTCTCCCTTCAGGGAGAGGGCTGGGGAGAGGGCGCTCCTGACCGAGCGAAAGAGGTCCCCCGCATGCACCTGCTGCGCACCCAACCCGGCGGCTTCGTCCCCGACGACGGCATCGCCCACCTGGCCCAGACGCCCGCCGAGCTGGTCATCCTCTGCAGCGGCGACTCGCACCTGGCGCTGCTCGCCGAGGCCGCCCGCGCACTGCCCGACGACTACCCGAGCCTGCGCCTGGCCAACCCCATGCAGTTGCAGAACCACGCCTCGGTGGACCTCTACGTCGACGAGGTGCTGCGGCACGCCAAGGTCATCCTGATCTCGGTGCACGGCGGCGTCGGCTACTGGCGCTACGGCATCGAGCAACTGGTGGCCCTGGCCGGGCGCGGCGCCACGCTGATCCTGGTGCCCGGCGACGACAAGCCCGACCCCGAACTCAGCGCGCTGTGCAGCGTGCCCCCCGAGGAGGCCGAACGCCTCTGGCAGTACCTGCGCCAGGGCGGCCTGGACAACGCCCGGCAGTTCTTCGCCAACCTGGCCAGCCAGTACCTGGACCGCGCCTATCCCTGGAACGAACCGCGCGCCCTGCCCCGCGTCGCCCTGCACCATCCCGGCCACGCTGAAGCCACCCTCACCCACTGGCAGGCCGAGTGGAACCCCGGCTGGCCGGTGGCGGCGCTGCTGTTCTACCGCACCCACCTGCAAGCGGCGAACACCGGCTTCATCGACACCTTCTGCGCCAGCCTGCGCGCGCAGCAGCTCAACCCGCTGCCGATCGCCGTGGCCAGCCTCAAGGAAGCGGCCTGCCTGGAGCAGGTCGAGGCGCTGCTGGACGAGGCCTGCGCCGAGCTGATCATCAACACCACCGGCTTCGCCCAGTCCAACCCGGACGCGCCCCAGGCCCGCCCGTTCCGCCGCGACGTGCCGGTGCTGCAAGCCATCTGCTCGCTGGACAACCTCGAACTGTGGCGCGCCAACGCCCAGGGCCTGGGCCCGCGCGACCTGGCCATGCACGTGGCGCTGCCGGAGCTGGACGGCCGCCTGATCACCCGCCCCGTCAGCTTCAAGGGCCTGGCCTGGCGCAGCGAGCGCAGCCAGAGCGACGTGGTCTGCTACCTGGCGCACCGCCCGGGCATGGACTTCGTCGCCGAGCTGGCGCGGCGCTGGGTGCTGCTGGCGCGCAAGGCCAACGCCGACAAGCGCGTGGCGCTGATCCTGGCCAACTACCCGACCCGCGACGGGCGCATCGGCAACGGCGTCGGCCTGGACACGCCCGCCGCGGCGCTGAACATCCTGCGCGCCATGGAAGCCTCGGGCTACCCGGTGGTCGGCCTGCCGGAGACTGGCGATGCGCTTATCCACAGCCTGCTCGGCGGCGTGAGCAACGACCTCGACAACCTCGACCTGCGCCCCTGCGCCCAGAGCCTGGCGCTGGCCGACTACCTGGCCTGCTTCGCGCGCCTGCCCGAGGCCAACCAGCGCGCCGTGCGCGAGCGCTGGGGCGAGCCCGAGCAGGACCCGATGCACCGCAACGGCCGCATGATGGTCGCCGGCCTGCGCCTGGGCCTGGCCTTCGTCGGCATCCAGCCGGCGCGCGGCTACCAGCTCGACCCGGCGGCCATCTACCACGACCCGGCGCTGGTCCCGCCGCACGGCTACCTGGCCTTCTACTTCTGGCTGCGCGAGGCCTTCGGCGCCGACGCGGTGATCCACGTCGGCAAGCACGGCAACCTCGAATGGCTGCCGGGCAAGGGCGTGGGCCTGTCCGAGGAATGCTGGCCGGACGCGATCCTCGGCCCGCTGCCGAACCTCTACCCGTTCATCGTCAACGACCCCGGCGAGGGCGCCCAGGCCAAGCGCCGCAGCCAGGCGCTGATCATCGACCACCTGATGCCGCCGCTGACCCGCGCCGAGAACTACGGCCCGCTGCGCGACCTGGAGCGCCTGGCCGACGAGTACTACGACGCCTCGCTGCTGGACCCGCGCCGCGCCGTGCAACTGCGCGGGGAAATCCTCGACGCGGTGCGCGCCGCCGCCCTGGACCGCGAGCTGGGCCTGCAACTCAACGACGACGAAGACAGCTGGTTGCCGCAACTGGACGCCTACCTCTGCGACCTCAAGGAATCGCAGATTCGCGACGGCCTGCACGTGTTCGGCGAATCGCCGGCAGGCCAGCTGCGCCGCGATACCCTGCTGTCGCTGGTGCGCATCCCCCGGGGCGACGGCAAGGGCGGCAACGCCAGCCTGCTGCGCGCCCTGGCGGCGGACCTGCAACTGGGCCGCGATCCGCTGGACAGCAACTTCGCCGAGCCCTGGGAAGGCCCGCGTCCCGAGGTGCTGCAAGCCGTCAGCGACGAACCCTGGCGCAGCAACGGCGACACCCGCGAGCGCCTGGAACTGCTGGCCCTGCAATTGATCGAGCACAACCTCGACGGCCCCGGCGAAGCCAGCGCGCTGGTCCTCCGGCAACTGCGGGAAAACGTGGCGCCGCTACTGGATGCCTGCGGCGCCAACGAGATCGGCCAGTTGCTCGCCGGGCTGGACGGCCGCTTCGTCCCCGCCGGCCCCAGCGGCGCGCCCAGCCGCGGGCGCCTGGACGTGCTGCCCACCGGGCGCAACTTCTTCACCGTGGACGTGCGCAACCTGCCCACGCCCACCGCCTACCGCCTCGGCTTCCAGTCCGCCAGCCGCCTGCTGGAGCGCCACCTGCAGGACCACGGCGACCACCTGCGCCAGCTCGGCCTTTCGGTGTGGGGCACGGCGACCATGCGCAGCGGCGGCGACGACATCGCCCAGGCCCTGGCGCTGCTCGGCGTGCGCCCGGTGTGGCAGGCCGGCAGCCAGCGCGTGGAAGACTTCGAGATCCTGCCGCTGAGCCTGCTCGACCGCCCGCGGGTGGACGTGACCCTGCGCGTCTCCGGGTTCTTCCGCGACGCCTTCGCCAACCTCATCCGCCTGTTCGACGCCGCGGTGCAAGCCGTGGCCGCGCTGGACGAGCCGGAAGACCTGAACCCCCTGGCCGCCCGCGTGCGCGCCGAAAGCACGCAACTGCAAGCCAGCGGCGTGACCGAGGAAGAAGCCCGGCGCCAGGCCGGCTGGCGCATCTTCGGCGCCCAGCCCGGCGCCTACGGCGCGGGCGTGCAAGGGGTGATCGAGGAACGCAACTGGGAAAACCGCGCCGACCTCGCCGCGGCCTACCTCAACTGGGGCGGCTACGCCTACGGCGCCGGCGACGACGGCACCCCGGCCCGCGAGCGCTTCGCCCAGCGCCTGGACGGCCTGCAGGCGGTGCTGCACAACCAGGACAACCGCGAGCACGACATCCTCGATTCCAACGACTACTACCAGTTCCAGGGCGGCATGCTCGCCGCCGCCGAAGTCATCCAGGACCGCCGCGTGGCCAGCTACCACGGCGACCACAGCCAGCCGGACAACCCGCGCATCCGCACGCTGAAGGAAGAACTCGGCCGCGTGCTGCGCGCCCGCGCGGTGAACCCGAAATGGATCGCCGGGATGAAGCGCCACGGCTACAAGGGCGCCTTCGAAATGGCCGCCACGGTGGACTACCTGTTCGCCTTCGACGCCACCAGCGAACTGGTGGAAGACCACCAGTACCAGCTACTGGCCGACGCCTACCTGCTGGACGAAGACACCCGCGAGTTCATCCAGCGCCACAACCCCGAAGCCCTGCGCGACATGGCCGAACGCCTGCTGGAGGCGCAGCAGCGTGGGCTTTGGCAGGAGCCTGGGGAGTATCGCGAGGCGTTGGAGAACATTCTGGTGGATAGCGAGGAGCAGTGAGGCGCGTGCTGGCTCTTCGTAGGAGCGAGCTTGCTCGCGAACAGGGGCTCGCCGGCGACTCCAGTGTTTTCGGCTGAGTCCGCCCCCTCTCCCCAGCCCTCTCCCTGAAGGGAGAGGGGGCTAGTCCGCGCCGAGAGGAGGAGTGGTTTCTGCCGGAAACCTTCGGCGCTGCCGGCTAACTCCGAAATACCCGAGCACACCGAACGGTCCCCTCTCCCTTCAGGGCGGGGCGCGCAGCCGAGGGTTAGGGAGAGGGCGCTCTCATACCTGGCACCGACACGACCGGGAAACTCCCTTCGCGAGCAAGCTCGCTCCTACAGGCATCCAGTAACGTAGGGCGTATAACCGTTCGCGGTTATACGCCCTACGCCGAGCCCATTACCCCCGCCGCAACCGCCCCGCCGCATCCAGCAACAACGCCTCGGTCCCACCCCACCCCAGGCACCCATCGGTAATGGAAACCCCGTAACGCAGCTCGCCCTTCAGCGGCTGGCAGCCGTCGAACAGGTGGCTCTCCAGCATCACCCCGCGCAGCGAGGCGTCGCCGCCCAGGCGCTGGTCGAGCACGCTGGCCAGCACCGCCGGCTGGCGCAGCGGGTCCTTGGCGCTGTTGGCGTGGCTGCAATCGACCATGATCCGCGCCGGGATGCCCTGCTTCTCCAGCCCCTCGCGGGCCGCGCGCACGCTGGCCACGTCGTAGTTCGGCCCACCGTGGCCGCCGCGCAGCACCAGGTGGGTGTCCGGGTTGCCGAGGGTCTGCACCAGCGCCGGGCGGCCCAGGCCGTCGATGCCGAAGTGCTGGTGCGGGTGCGCCGCCGAGCGCATGGCGTCGCAGGCGATGCCGAGGCTGCCGTCGGTGCCGTTCTTGAAGCCCACCGGCAGGTCCAGGCCGCTGACCATCTCGCGGTGTACCTGGGATTCGCTGGTGCGCGCGCCGATGGCCGCCCAGCCCAGCAGGTCGTCGAGGTAGCCGGCCACCAGCGGTTGCAGCAGCTCGGTGGCCACCGGCAGGCCGCGTTCGAGCATGTCCAGCATCAGCCGGCGCGACAGCGCCAGGCCCTCGGCCATGTCGCCGCTGCCGTCCAGGCGCGGGTCGTACACCAGGCCCTTCCAGCCGACGGTGGTGCGCGGCTTCTCGACGTAGGCGCGCATCACCAGCAGCAACTGGTCGCTCACTTCGGGGGCCAGGGCGGCGAGGCGTTCGGCGTAGTCGAGGGCGGAATCGGCGTCGTGCAGGGAACAGGGGCCGACCACCACCAGCAGGCGCGGGTCGCGGCCGTCGAGGATGGCGCGGATGGCCTGGCGGTCATGCTGTACGCGTTCGGCCAGGGCGGCGGAAAGCGGCAGGCGCTGGCGCAGTTCGGCGGGGCCCGGCAGCGGCTGTTCGCGGCGGCGGGCAGAGGGGCGCGGCAGTTCGAGGACTTCGGCGGACTGCGGCAGGTCGTTGCGGATCAGGGCGGAAACGGAGGAATTCATGGACTGGCATCCTTGGCCGGCGCGGTCATGGCCGCGCGCGGCGCTATCTGAGTGTTCGACTGAGTAGTTCGGGTGTGGCAGCGGTACGGCTGCTAAATCGCCAGTCGGAGGTGCGGTAATAGCGGTAGGTGGTGTAGGCGGTCATGTTTCGATCCTCTGTTGGAATTGCGTTGGCCTTGTGGGCCGGAAAAACAAAAACCCCGGTCGGGTTGCCGACCGGGGTTTCGTGAAACTGTCTGGTTGGCGACCCTGCTTGCTGGGGCGCCTGTGGGGTATCAGGCGCGCCTGTGGCTAAACCAATACCCATAGAAGAAATAACCGGCGGCAGCGGCCAGCACCTGCGCGCGAACGACCGCGGAGCCGATGGCACCGGGGCGGGCGAGGGACTGGATGGACAGGCTGGACGGCATGGTTATCTCCACAAGATGCCGGCCAAGCTACCGCATCGGCGCGGGGCTTTCAATCATCCTTTCCTATCGCCTTCATCGACGGCGCCTCGCCCGGCCGCGCCGGCTTCGCTACCATTCGCCTTCCATGCACGCCCAAGCTCGCCGCAGGTAACGCCCATGCAACCGCACTTCCCCCTCGCCGCCGTGGTCGCCGCCGACGACCTGAAACTGGCGCTGTGCCTGGCCGCCATCGACCCGGCCATCGGCGGGGTGCTGATCGAGGGCCCGCGCGGCATGGCCAAGTCGACCCTGGCCCGGGGCGTGGCCGACCTGCTCGACGGCGGGCGCTTCGTCACCCTGCCCCTGGGCGCCAGCGAGGAACGCATCGTCGGCACCCTGGACCTGGACGCCGCCCTGGGCGAGGGCCGCGCGCGCTTCTCCCCGGGCATCCTGGCCAACGCCGACGGCGGCGTGCTCTACGTCGACGAGGTGAACCTGCTGCCCGACCACCTGGTGGACCTGCTGCTGGACGTGGCCGCCAGCGGCGTCAACCATGTCGAGCGCGACGGCCTGTCCCACAGCCACCCGGCGCGCTTCGTGCTGATCGGCACCATGAACCCCGAGGAAGGCGAACTGCGCCCGCAACTGCTGGACCGCTTCGGCCTCAAGGTCGAGCTGGGCGGCACGCCGCCGCCGGCCGAGCGCGCCGAGATCGTCCGCCGCCGCCTGGCCTTCGACGCCGACCCACAGGCCTTCCTCGGCCACTGGCAGGCCGAGCAGGACGCCCTGCGCCAGCGCTGCGCCCAGGCCCGCCAGCGTCTTCCCGGCATTCCCCTGGACGACGCCGCGCTGCAGGCCATCGCCGAGCGCTGCTACGCCGCCGGGGTGGACGGCCTGCGCGCCGACCTGGTCTGGCTGCGCGGCGCCCGCGCCCATGCCGCCTGGCGCGGCGCCGAGCGCATCGCGACGGAGGATATCGACGCCCTGGAGCCCTTCGCCCTCGCCCACCGCCGCCGCCATGCGCCGCCACCGCCAGCACAGTCGCAGGCACCCCAGGCCCCGGTCGCCAACCAGCCCGAACAAGGCGCGCAAAACGAAGGCCAGTGGGGCGAACTGCCGCCCCGCGCCGTGCCCGCCGGCGCCGCCCGCGAACTGCCGGGCTGGCCAAAAAAGCCCTGAGCATCCGCCCGCGCCCGGCCCCAGGCGCGGATGCCAGCCCCACACCCGGCCAACTCGCCGGCGGCCGCAGCGGCGCCCGCCGGCACGGCGCGCAGTCGCGCATCGACTGGCCGGCCACCCTCCTGCGCGGGCGCCCGAAGAGACGTGACGACCTGGTGCTGCGCGCCCGCAGCGCCAAGCCCCGCGAACTCTGGCTGGTGATCGTCGACGCCTCGGCCAGCACCCGCCGGCACGGCGCCCTGGGCCTGGCCAAGGGCCTGCTGGCGGAAGTCTTCGAGCAGGCCTACCGGCAACGCGCGCGCCTGGCCGTGCTGCACGCCGCGGGGCGGCAGCCGCGCTGGCTGTGGCAGGGGCAGAAGGCTTCGGCGCAGCTGCGCGACTGGCTGCATGAACTGGGCGCCGGCGGCGGCACGCCGCTGCCCGAGGCGCTGGCCCAGGCCGCCGACTGGCTGCAGCAGCGCCAGCGCCACAAGCCCGGCGAACGCCAGCGCCTGCTGATCGTCACCGACGGCCGCCTGAGCGACTGCCCGCCCCTGGCGCCGCTGCCCTGCGCCAGCCTGCTGGTGGACATCGAGAGCGGCCCCGTGCGCCTGGGCCGCGCCCGCCAGTTGGCCGCGAACCTCGGCGCCGAATACCGCGCCATCGGCGACCTGCCCCTGCGCTGAAGCAGGCTCAGGGCAGGCCGTTGCAACCGTGCTCGCAGAACCCCGGACGCTGGCCCAGCCGCTGGTAATAGGCGGCCACGGCAGGCAGTTCGGGGCGCTGCATCGGCGTCATGAACCAGCGCTGCACCGACAGGCCGATGGCGACGTCGGCCAGGCTGAAACGCTCGCCGGCGACATGGGCGCCGGTGCGCTCCAGCTGGCGGTCGAGCAGCGCCATCAGCCGGCCCCATTCCCGCTCGCTCGCCGCGATGGCCGCGGCATCGGCATGAGCCGGGCTGTTGCGCACCCGCGCCATGAACACGTAGCGCCAGGCGTTGTTCAGCTCGGTGGCCTGCCAGCCCATCCACTGCTCCACCAGCGCCCGTTCGCGAGGCGCGGACGGCAGCAGCTCGTCGCGCGGGTACTGGCTGGCGAGGTAACTGCAAATGGCATTGCTCTCCCAGAGCACGAAATCGCCGTCCACCAGCACCGGCACCAGCGCATTGGGATTGAGCGCGAGGAATTCCTCCGGGTCGGTGGCGCGGAAACCGCTGCCCCAGTCTTCCCTGGCGTAGGGAAGCTGCAGCTCGGCGCAGGTCCACAGCACCTTGCGCACGTTGATCGATGAGGCCTTGCCGAGAATCCGCAGCATCTGCCGGCTCCTTGCCGAAAAGGGCAGCTTAGAGCGTCGGCGGGCGGTTCGCGAGCAAGCCCTGCACCCTCCACCCCCGTAGGATGGGTTGAGCGAAGCGATACCCATCACCATGGCAGCATGGGTTTCGCATGCTCAACCCATCCTACGAAAGCGCCCCGGCGCGATGGGCAAGACAGTTGCTCCCATAGGCGGCGCACACACGCTCTTCGTAGGAGCGAGGGGACGCCTAGTTCTTGCTCGCGAACCCGGCCCTACAGAAGCGGCTCCAACGCCATCCACAACGCCTCGACGCTGTCGAACCGCCGATCCACCTCGGGCAATTCCGGCCGCGCCAGGATCAGCACCGGCACGCCCCGCTCGCGCGCCACCTGCAGCTTCGGCTCGGTGGCCTGGCTGCCGCTGTTCTTGCTCACCAGCACGTCGGTGCCCAGGCGCGCGAACAGCTCGCGCTCGCCCTCCAGGCTGAAGGGCCCGCGCGCGCCCAGCACCTCGGCGCGTTCGGTTCCGGGCAGGCTCTGCAAACAGCGCACGGTCCAGAACTGATGTTCGGGAATTTCGCCGAGGTGCTCCAGCGGCTCGCGCCCCAGGGTGAACAGCGGCCGGCGGAACGGCGCCAGGGCGGCGATCAGCTGCGCCCAGCCTGCTACCTCGCGCCAGTCGTCACCGGGCCCGGGCTGCCAGCCGGGGCGGCGTAGGGCCCAGCAGGACACGCCGGCCAGCTGCGCGGCGCGGGCGGCGTTGCGGCTGATCTGCGCGGCATAGGGATGGGTGGCGTCGAGCAGCAGATCGTAGCCCTGCCCGGCGATGAAATCCGCCAGGCCCTCTGCCCCACCATAGCCGCCGACACGCACCTGGCAGGCCAGGTCGTCCGGCACCTTGCCCAGGCCGGCCAGGCTGTACAGGTGACCGGGACCGAGGCGGCGGGCGATGGCCAGGGCCTCGCCGATGCCGCCCAGCAGCAGGATGCGTTTGCCGTTCACGGCTTGCGCACCGCCAGCAGGGTGATCGGCAGGGCCGCGCGCCAAGTGTCGAAACCGCCCAGGGGCTGCGCCTGGGCCACCTGCAGGCGCACCAGCTCGCCGCCGTGGCGTTCGCGCCAGCCGACCAGGGCCGCCTCGCTCTGCAGGGTCACCGCGTTGGCCAGCAGCCGGCCGCCGGGCTTGAGGCAATCCCAGCAATACTCCAGCACGCCCGGCACGGTGACGCCGCCGCCGATGAAGATGGCGTCCGGCGCCTCCAGGCCCTCCAGGGCTTCCGGTGCGCGCCCGGCCACCAGTTGCAGGCTGGGCACGCCGAGGGCGTCGCGGTTGTGGGCGATGTGCCCGAGACGGCTTTCCTCGGCCTCGATGGCGAAGGCCCGGCAACTGGGGTGCGCGCGCATCCACTCGATGCCGATGGAGCCGCAGCCGGCGCCGACGTCCCAGAGCAGTTCGCCCGGCTCCGGGGCCAGGCGCGCGAGGGTCACCGCGCGCACGTCGCGCTTGGTCAGCTGGCCGTCGTGGCGGTAGGCGTCGTCGGGCAGGCCGGGGGTCAGCGCCAGGCGCCGGGCATCGGCGCCGGCCACGCAGTCGATGGCCAGAACGTTGAGCGCAGCGGCCTCGTCCAGCGACCAGTCGGCAGCCAGGCCGTCGATGCGCCGCTCGCGCTCGCCGCCCAGGTGTTCCAGCACGCTCAGCCGGCTCGGCGCGAAGCCGCGTTCACGCAACAGCGCGGCCACCGCTGCGGGGCTGCGGCCATCGGCGCACAGCACCAGCAGGCGGCGCCCCGGATGCAGGCGCGCGTTCAGCGCCGCCAGCGGGCGGCCCACCAGCGACAGCAGCTCCACGTCCTGCAGCGCCCAGCCCAGCCGCGCCGCCGCCAGGCTCACCGAGGACGGCGCCGGCAGCACGCGCATTTCCGCCGCCGGCAGTTGCCGCGCGAGGCTCGCGCCCACGCCGAAGAACAGCGGGTCGCCGCTGGCCAGCACGCAGGTGGGGGTGCCGCGCCGCGCCAGCAACGGCGCCATGTCGAAGGGGCTCGGCCAGCGCCTGCGCTGCGCGCCGATGCACGGCGGCAGCAGGGCCAGCTGGCGCTCGCCGCCGAACACATCGCTGGCCGCCAGCAGGGCGCGGCGGGCGGTCTTGCCGAGGCCGGCATAGCCGTCCTCGCCGATGCCGACGATGGTCAGCCAGGGCGTCATGGGGGTTCCTCTGCGTTGCGACACTGCGCCGCCGGCGTTTCGACGGGCAGGGTTTTCAAGGGGTCGGGCAAAGCGGGCATAATACAGCCTTCGTCGGTGCCCATCAGGGCCGAAGAGGGAACGCGCAGGAGCCATCCAAGCGCGGCTGCCCCCGCAACTGTAAGCAGCGAGTCCACGCGTCATTGGCCACTGGGAAACCGGGAAGGCCGCGTCGGGCAAAGACCTGCCAGCCAGGAGACCTGCCGACGGGACCAGTCGCGTGTGCAAGCATCGAGCGGGGTGTATCGATGTTGTAGATCCTCCCAATCAGGGGCGATCCGCAAGGTCACCGCGACCCAGCCATGGTGACCCTGTGCCGAATCTGCCGCCTGTTCCCCCTGTCGAAATCCGCCCGTCGCCCTGCCCGGGGCTGCTGCGCGTGGTCGCTTCCGGCGATGGCGGCATCTGCCGCATCAAGCTGCCCGGCGGGCGCCTCGACGCCAGCGGCGCCAGGGCCATCGCCCGCGCCGCCGAACGCCATGCCGACGGCGTGCTGGAGGCGACCAACCGCGCCAACCTGCAGATCCGCGGCGTGCACGAAGGCGCCGGCGCGGCGCTGTCCGCCGAGCTGCTGCGGGCCGGGCTGGGCCCGCGGGTGGCCGCCGCCGACGACGTGCGCAACCTGCTGCTCAGCCCCGCCGCCGGCCTCGACCCGGCCCAGGCCCTGGATGTCGCGCCGCTGGCCGCCACGCTGCTCGACCTGCTGCAGGACGAGCCACGCTTCCACGGCCTGTCGCCCAAGTTCGCCCTGCAACTGGATGGCGGCGAATCCCTGGCGATGCTCGAACACCCCCACGACATCTGGCTGTCGGCCATGGACGCCGGGCGCTTCGCCTTCGGCCTGGCCGGCTGCCCGCCGCTGCGCGCGCAGGACAGACCCGCGCTCGCCGCCGTCGCCAGCGAACAGCTGCCGGCCCTGGTCGAGGCGCTGCTGAACCTGTTCCTCGACCTGGCCGGAGAAGGCGTCTCGCGCATGCGCCAGTTGCTGGCGAAGGTGCCCGCGCAAGACCTGCTGGCGCGCCTCGATCTGCCGCTGCAACAGGACGTGGCCGACTGGCGCCGCGCCGCCGTCGAGCCCTTCGCCCACCTGGGCATCCGCCCGCAGCGCCAGGGCGGCCTGTGCAGCGTCGGCGCAGGCTTCGTCCTCGGCCGCCTGCACAGCGGGCTGCTGCGCGAACTGGCCGATCTCGCCGAACGCGAAGGCGACGGCAGCCTGCGCCTGACGCCCTGGCAGGGCCTGCTGCTGCCCAACGTGCCGGCTGCGCGCGCCAGCGCCGTGCTCGCCGCACTCGACAGCCAGGGCCTGATCATCTCGGCCGCACAGCCGCTGTCCCGGCTGGTGGCCTGCAGCGGCTCGGCCGGCTGCGCCCGCGGCCTGGCCGACACCAAGGCCGACGCCCTGCGCCTGGCCGAACGCCTGCGCGCGCCGCTGCCCGCCGGCGTGCACCTGTGCGGCTGCCCGCGCTCCTGCGCCGCCGCCCACGTGGCGCCGCTGACCCTGCTGGCCGTCGCCGACGGCCGCTACGACCTCTACCGCCGCGCCCCCGGCCACGCCGGCTTCGGCCAGCCGCTGGCGCGCGACCTGACCCTCGACGCCGCGGCCGACCGGCTGCGCGATCCCGGAGCCCTACCCGATGCTTGACTACATCCGCGACGGCCAGGCGATCTACCGCCAGTCCTTCGCCACCATCCGCGCCGAGGCCGACCTCTCGGCCATTCCCGCCGACCTGGAAAAGCTCGCCGTGCGGGTGATCCACGCCTGCGGCATGGTCGACGTGGTGCAGGACCTGCGCTTCTCCCCCGGCGCCGGCGCCATCGGCCGCGCGGCCCTGGCGGCGGGCGCACCGATCCTCTGCGACGCGCGCATGGTCGCCGAGGGCGTCACCCGCGCGCGCCTGCCGGCGGCCAACGAGGTGATCTGCACGCTCAACGAAGCGGACGTCCCGGCCCTGGCCCGCGAGCTGGGCAACACCCGCTCGGCGGTAGCCCTGGAGCACTGGCGCGAACACCTGGAAGGCAGCGTGGTGGTGATCGGCAATGCCCCCACCGCGCTGTTCTACCTGCTGGAAATGCTCGACGCCGGCGCGCCGAAGCCGGCGCTGATCCTCGGCTTCCCGGTGGGCTTCGTCGGCGCCGCCGAATCCAAGGACCTGCTCGCCGCCGACAGCCGCGGCGTGCCCTACGTCATCGTCCGCGGCCGCCGCGGCGGCAGCGCCATGGCCGCCGCCGCGGTGAACGCCCTGGCCACGGAGGTGGAATGATGACCGGCCGCCTGCTCGGCCTGGGCGTCGGCCCCGGCGACCCCGAGCTGATCACCCTCAAGGCCCTGCGCCTGCTGCAAGCCGCGCCCGTGGTCGCCTACTTCGTGGCCAAGGCCAAGCACCGCGCCGGCCACGGCGGCAACGCCTTCGGCATCATCGAGCAGCACCTGGGCGACAGCCAGCAGCGCCTGCCCCTGGTGTACCCGGTGACCACCGAGAAGCTGGAGCCGCCGCTGACCTACGAGGGCGTCATCAGCGACTTCTACGACACCGCCGCCGAGCAGGTCGCCGGCCACCTGGAAGCCGGCCGCGACGTCGCGGTGATCTGCGAGGGCGATCCGTTCTTCTATGGCTCCTACATGTACCTGCACGACCGCCTGGCCGAGCGCTACCCGGCCGAAGTGGTGCCCGGCGTGTGCTCCATGCTGGGCAGCGCGGCGGTGCTCGGCGTGCCGCTGGTGTACCGCAACCAGAGCCTGTCGGTGCTCTCCGGCGTGCTGCCGGAAGACGAACTGAAGCAGCGCCTGGCGGCCGCCGACGCGGCGGTGGTGATGAAGCTCGGGCGCAACTTCGACAAGGTCCGCCGCGTGCTCCGTGAACTGGGCCGCGACGGCGGCGCGCACTACGTGGAACGGGCAACCATGCGCGAGCAGCGCATCGTGCCGCTGGACGAGGTGGACCCGATGGCCTCGCCCTACTTCTCCATGGTGGTGATCCCCGGGCAGAGGTGGCGCGGTTGATGAACGCCTCCCCCGCCATCGTCATTCTCGGCGCCAGCGCCCTGGCCACCGCCCGGCGCCTGCAGGCGCTTTATCCACAGGCGCGCATCCACGGCCTGCAGGGCCGCGTCGACGGCGCCGAGGAAAGCTACCAGGACTTCGGCGACACCCTGCGCGCGCTCTATCGTAATGACACCCCGATCATCGCCCTGTGCGCCGCCGGCATCGTCATCCGCAGCCTGGCCCCGGCGCTGCAGGAAAAAGGTGCGGAGCCACCGGTGCTGGCCGTAGCCGAGGACGGCAGCGCGGTGGTGCCGCTGCTGGGCGGCCTGGCCGGGGTCAACCGCCTGGCCCGGGAAATCGCCGCCGCGCTGGACGTGGCGCCGGCCATCACCACCAGCGGCGAGCTGCGCTTCGGCACCTGCCTGCTGGAGCCGCCGCCAGGCTACGCCCTGGCCGACATCGAGCAGGGCAAGCGCTTCGTCGCCGACCTGCTGGGTGGAGAAAGCCTGCGCATTGACGGCGACGCCCCCTGGCTGGCCGCAGCGCGCCTGCCGCTGGCCGAGGACGCCAGGCGCAGCGTGCGGGTGACCTGCGAGGCACGCCCGGCGCAGCGCGACGAACTGCTGATCCACCCACGGCGGGTGCTGGCGGAAGTCGCCGCGCCTGTGGACAACCTCGCCGAGCGAGTCCGCCAGGCCTTGCACGCGTCCGGACTGGCGGAGGCTGCCCTGGCCGCCCTGCTCGCTCCGCGCCGGTACATGGCCGATGCGAGCCTGGCCGAGGCCGCAAAGGCGCTCGACGTGCCGCTGCGCTTCATCGATGAGCAATCCTCGCCGGCGGCGCAGGATGGCATCCACCTGCGCCTCGCCGAATCCCCCGAGCAGGCCGCCGGCATCGGCCGCCCACGCGGGCGCCTGAGCGTGATCGGCCTCGGCCCCGGCGCCGCCGAGCACATGACACCGGCGGTGCGCCGCGCCCTGGACGAAGCCCAGGACCTGCTCGGCTACGAGACCTACGTGAAGATGGCCGAACCGCTGCGCGCGGACCAGGTGCGCCACTGCAGCGACAACCGCGAGGAGATGCAGCGCGCCCGCCACGCCTTCGAACTGGCCGCCAGCGGCCGGCGGGTGGTGGTGGTGTCGTCCGGCGACCCGGGCGTGTTCGCCATGGCCGCGGCGGTGGTCGAGGCGCTGCATGAAAGCAGCGACGCCGACTGGCACAACGTCGAACTGGAAGTGCTGCCCGGCGTCTCCGCCGCCCTGGCCGCCGCGGCCAAGGCCGGCGCGCCGCTGGGCCACGACTTCTGCCTGATCTCGCTGTCGGACAACCTCAAGCCCTGGGAAGTCATCGAAAAGCGCCTGGACCACGCCGGCGCCGCCGACCTGGCCATGGCCTTCTACAACCCCATCTCCAAGGCCCGCCCCTGGCAACTGGGCCGCGCCCTGGAGATCGTCCGCCAGCACCGCACGCCGGAAACCCTGGTGGTGCTCGGCCGCGACATCGGCCGCCCGGCCGAGGCGCTGCGCACGCTCACCCTCGGCGAGTTGCAGCCGGAGATGGTGGACATGCGCACCCTGGTGATCATCGGCTCGTCGCTGACCCGCCGCTTCCCGCGGGCCAGTG
This sequence comes from Pseudomonas citronellolis, assembly GCF_001586155.1. Lineage (NCBI taxonomy): Bacteria > Pseudomonadati > Pseudomonadota > Gammaproteobacteria > Pseudomonadales > Pseudomonadaceae > Pseudomonas > Pseudomonas citronellolis. The sequence continues at coordinate 870,340 of NZ_CP014158.1, read as the reverse complement.
GCGGCGATTGGGTGTACACCCCGCGGTGGTATCGCTGAGGCAGGCCAGGCGGCGGATAACCGCGAACGGTTATGCGCCCTACATCATGGTCGGGTCTGGCGTAGGGCGCATAACGCCTACGGCGTTATCCGCCGTTTGGCCTTGGTCCCCGGCGGCTCCGGGGTTGACCTGGGCGTTGGCTGTGGCTTCGGTGTATCGGCGGATAACCGCGAACGGTGATTCGCCCTACGTCCCTGGAAGTTCGGCGCCCGCTTGCAAATGGCCAATGCGTTGATGAAAATGCGACGAATTATCATTCTTCATCTTTCCCGGCGCCCATGGCCTCCTCCACCCTCGACATCGACCAGCTGTACAGCGACCACCACGGCTGGCTGCACGGTTGGCTGCGCAGCCGCCTGGGTAACGCCGCGGATGCCGCCGACCTGGCCCAGGACACCTTCCTGCGCGTGCTGCTCAAGCAGGAGCTGCTGGAGCTGCGCACCCCGCGCGCTTTCCTGCGCACCATCGCCCGCGGCCTGGTGATCGACCACTGGCGCCGCGAGGAACTGGAGCGCGCCTATCTGGAGTCCATCGCCCACCTGCCAGAGGCGGAAACGCCCTCGGCGGAAACCCGCGAAATGCTCCTGGAACTGCTGGAAAGCATCGCCCGCCTGCTCGACAGTCTGAAGCCCAAGGTACGCAGCGCCTTCCTCCTGGCCCAGTGCGAGGGCCTACCCCACGCGCAGGTCGCCGAACGGCTCGGGGTTTCCGTGCGCTCGGTGGAGCGCTACGTGGCCGAGGCGCTGTTCCACTGCTACCAGGCGCGCTACGCCGAATGAACGCCAGCGCCGAACTGCAACCCGACGCCCGGGTGGTCAAGCAGGCCATCCAGTGGATGCTGCGCCTGTCCGGCGGCGCCGACCCGGCCGCGCAGGAAGCCTGCGCCCGCTGGCGCGCCCAGCGCGCCGAGCACGAACTGGCCTGGCAACGCGTGCAGTCGCTGAACCAGGAACTGCGCAGCGGCCTGCAGAGCGTGCCGGGCAGCCGCGTGGCCCTGGAAACCCTGGAGAAAGGCAGCCAGCGCCTGCAACGGCGCCAGGCCCTGAAACTGCTCTCGGTGGTCGCCCTGGGCGGCTCCGCGCTGTGGCTGAGCCGCGACCTCGGCCCCTGGCAGCGCTGGAGCGCCGACTACGCCAGCGGCATCGGCGAACGCAAGCGCTTCGTCCTGGCCGACGGCAGCAGACTGCAACTGAACACCGACACCGCCGTCGACGTCTTCTTCGCCCCGCAGCAGCGCCTGCTGGTCCTGCAGCGCGGCGAAATCCTCGTCAGCACCGCCAAGGACCCCGCCCGGCCGCTGCGTGTGCGCAACCGCGACGGCCTGTTCGAAGCCCTGGGCACCCGCTTCGTGCTGCGCCAGAACGCGAGCGACACCCTGCTCAGCGTGCAGCAGGGCGCCGTGGCCATCGCCCCGCGCCGCCTCGGCCAGACCAGCACGCTGGCCGAGGCCGGCCAGCGCTACCTGGTCGACGCCAACGGCGCCACCCCGCTGGCCGCCAGCAGCATGGACAGCAGCGCCTGGGCCGACGGCCTGATCGTCAGCCGCGACATGCGCCTGGCCGACTTCCTCGCCGAAGTCGCCCGCTACCGCCACGGCCACCTCGGCTGCGACCCGCTGGTGGCCGACCTGCGCCTGTCCGGCGTGTTCCGCCTGGACGACACCGACAAACTCCTCGACCTGCTGCCGCGCACCCTGCCGGTACGCGTCATGCGCCGCAGCGATTGGTGGGTGACCGTCGAAGCCCGCACCTGAACCGGACTCCCCTGTACCTGGGAGCGAGCTTGCTCGCGAATGGAGTTTCCAGGTGGTTTAGGTGTTTTGGTTTGACTCCGTCCCCTCTCCCCAGCCCTCTCCCTGAAGGGAGAGGGGGCTATCCGTGCCACCGGTGATTTTCGTGCCATCCGGCAACACCGGAGTGTCCGGCGAGCGCCGAAATCACGCTTCACACCGAACGGTCCCCTCTCCCTTCAGGGCGGGGCGCGCAGCCGAGGGTTAGGGAGAGGGCGCTCTCATGCCTGGCACCGCCACGACCGGGGAACTCCATTCTCGAACAAGCTCGCTCCTACGAAGAACCGCATGGGCGCCATCGGAAACCTTTTCGCGGATGAGAATTATTTTTGTCGGGTTTTCCCCACTGGCCCGGCATGGAGATAAACCCTCCCATTTCCCGCCCTGACGGATACCTCTCCATGCGTGCAGTCCCGGCTCGATCATCCGCCCTGAACTCCCCCGCCAGCCGCCTCGCCATCGCCGTGCGCGGCGCCCTGCTGTGCGCCGCCCTGGGCAGCGCCCTGCCCCTGACGGCCTGGGCCGCCGACGCCGCCAGCGTCACCCGCAGCCGCGCCTACGCCATCCCCGCCGGGCCCCTGGGCGAGGTGCTCAACAGCTTCGCCCGCGAGGCCGGCATCACCCTCTCGGCCACCCCGCAGCAGACCGCCGGGCTGCAGTCCGAAGGGCTCAACGGCATCTACTCGGTGGACCAGGGCCTGGCCCGCCTGCTCGCCGACACCCCGCTGCAGGCCGAGGACCAGGGCGACGGCAGCTACGTGCTGCGCAGCGTCGCGCCCCAGGACGCCCTGGCCATGCCGGCCACCAGCGTGTTCGCCCTGGGCAACGCGCTGGGCAGCGAGGACGGCTACCTGGCCACCCACAGCCAGATCGCCACCAAGACCTCCAAGGCCCTGCTGGAAACCAGCCAGAGCGTCTCGGTGGTGACCCGCGAGCAGATCCAGGACCAGGGCTCGAAGACCGTGCAGCAGGCGATCCGCTACACCCCCGGCATCTTCACCGGCCAGGTCGGCGCCTCCAACCGCTACGACTACATCGTCATGCGCGGCTTCGCCGACAACAGCGTGGACAACATCTACCTGGACGGCCTCAAGGCCATGGGCGACAGCGGCACCTTCAGCTCGATGCAGGTCGACCCGTACTTCCTCGAACGCATCGACGTGCTCAAGGGCCCGTCCTCGGTGCTCTACGGCCGCAGCCTGCCCGGCGGCCTGGTGGCGCTGACCAGCAAGAAGCCGCTGTACGAGGACTACCACCAGGTCACCGCCAGCGTCGGCAACATGCAGCAGCGCGAGCTGGGCTTCGACTTCAGCGGCCCGCTGGACGAGGAGAAACGCATCGCCTACCGCGTGGTCGGCCTGGGCAAGGGCGCCGACACCCAGTTCGACCACACCAAGGAAGAGCGCTACGCCATCGCCCCGAGCCTGGCCATCGACTTCAGCGACGACACCACCCTGACCCTCCAGGGCTACCTGCAGCACGACCCCAACGGCGGCTACCACAGCGGCGTGCCGGCCGACGGCGCGCTGTACCACCACAACGGCCGCAAGATCGACCGCGACTTCTTCGACGGCGAACCGAGCATCGACGACTTCGACCGCACCCAGCGCATGTTCGGCTACCAGCTGGAGCACCGCATCGACGACGTCTGGTCGGCGCGGCAGAACTTCCGCTACCTGGAGTCCGACGTGAGCCTGGCGCAGGTCTACGGCTACGGCTGGACCGCCGCGGACAGCAACGAGCTGACGCGCTACTTCTCCGGCGCCCGCGAGCGCCTGGAGGCCTACATCATCGACAACATGGCCCAGGCCGAATTCGCCACCGGCGCGGCGCAGCACACCCTGCTGATGGGCCTGGACTACCAGCGCCGGCACACCTCGGTGGACTGGTCCTCCGGCTCGGTGGCGCCCATCGACGCCTTCGACCCGGTCTACGGCAACGCCGCCATCAGCTACTACCCCGACGACAACCACACCCGACGCCTGGAGCAGACCGGCGTCTACGCCCAGGACCTGATCGATGTGGACAACTGGCGCTTCTCCCTGGGCATGCGCCAGGACTGGGTGACGGTGGAAGACAAGAACCGCAGCAGCGGCAGCAAGGCCGACGACGACTGGAAGAAATTCACCGGCCGCGCCGGCGTGCTCTACCTGTTCGACAACGGCATAGCGCCCTACGTCAGCTACTCCGAGTCGTTCAACCCCAACGCCTACTCCGACCAGAACGGCACCCCGCTGGAGCCCACCGAAGGCAAGCAGTGGGAGCTTGGCCTGAAGTACCAGCCGCCGGGCAGCGCCAGCCTGTACACCGCCTCGCTGTTCCACATCACCCAGGAAAACGTGGCCACCAAGGAGCCGCAGGACAACTTCTACACCTCGGTCGGCGAGATCCGCTCCCAGGGCCTGGAACTGGAAGCGCACATCCAGGCGACCAAGAACCTGAAGCTGCTGGGCAGCTACACCTACACCGACATCACCTACAGCAAGGCGCTGGACGGCAACCAGGGCCACACCCCGAACCAGGCGCCCAAGCACATGGCCTCGGTGTGGGCCGACTACGCCTTCGACGCAGGCCCCCTGGACGGCCTGAGCATCGGCGGCGGCGCCCGCTACGTCGGCGAAACCTGGGCGGACAAGGAAAACACCCTGCGCGTGCCCGACTACACCCTGGTCGACGCCCGCATCGGCTACGACCTCGGCAAGCTCGGCATGAAGGGCCTGGACGTCAGCCTCAACGCCAACAACCTGCTGGACAAGGACTACGTCGCCTCCTGCTACAACCTCGACTACTGCTACTTCGGCGAGAAACGCAACGTCACCGCCACGCTCAACTACCAGTTCTGAACCCAAGCCGCCCGCACCGCGGGCGGCCCCTCACCCCAGCCCTCTTCCGCCCGCCGCATTCCCTCCCCAGGACCGGACGCGCGGGAGAGGGCTGGGGTGAGGGCGGCCATTCCCTCGCAGGAGCGAGCGGACTCCAGGCTGACGGTATCGCCCAGGGAACTTGGTGAAGCAGTATCAGCAACAGGTCGAACTCCCGCTGCTGCTCGGAGGAATGGGACGTATCACGTCACAGCCTCTCCCGCCAACTCAGCCTCACGTTGTCGAATGGCTTCGTCCCACTCAGGGGAGCGCTTGGCCCATTGTTCGGGTGGCAGGGGTTTGGACCATTCGACGATATTGGGATCGGTCAGGTCGGGAGGGGGTGAGAGTTTCTTTCGCTCGATCAGGTCGATCAGCAAGGTGTTGAACACAATCAACCCGCAGAAGCCTTCCCATAGCAACGCCCGCAGCCAGCCCTTGGTTTTCCCCGCTTCGATAACGTCATCGATATAGCTGGCCAGGATTCCTTTCTTCCTGTTCAGGCGCCAAAGGTTGTCGGGGACAGCTTCCGGCCCGACTTCCATATAACTGCGCATGCATTCCCACAGGCGCATCGCCGTAGTACCGCCACCACAACTGAACCCCATGCTGCAGTCCCGTTCGCCTTCCTTCGCATTCGGGTCCGGGTTCTTGAAGCCCACCACCAGCATGCCTTGAGTCGTCTTGCCATGGCGCCCCACCGAGTCCATGGCAATGGCCTGCGCCACCACGGTTTCCCAGGGCACTATCCAGTAACTACCGTCTTTCTGTGGTACACAGACTTCGCGGCGTTGGCGGTTAAAACGGGTAGGAGGGGGGACCGGCTTGGTCAAACTATAGAGCACGAACGAAGAAGGAATTCCGACAATGATCAGACCAGCTACCAGGATGAACAGAGAAAACTCGGGCAACGACTCCCTAAATGGCACCCCCATAGCCAGCAACAGGAGAGTCATAGGCCACGCAATCATCACAAACGAGCCAATGCTGTACTCGCCAATATCAAGAAACACCTCGTTCTTGCGCCAGATGGTATTAAGCACATCCCTTGGGGGCTGGCCGGTGGGAATGGCCGGTGGCGCCAGGTAGTCCTCGCGGGAGAACAGGCCCTTCTTCTGGCTGCCGGCGGGGGGAAGCGTCATGTCGCAGCCTCTCCCGCCAACTCAGCCTCACGTTGGCGAATGGCTTCGTCCCACTCGGGAGAGCGCTTGGCCCATTGTTCGGGTGGCAGGGGGGCGGACCATTCGACTATGGCAGGGTCGGTCAAATCGGGAGGCGGCGCCAGCTTCCAAGTTTGCAGCATAGCTGCCAAGGGGGTCCCGAAGGCGACAATCGTAAATATCAGCCATAGTGCTTTACCGAACTCCTTGGCGAGCAAGTGCTTTTTTATGCCGGCATAGAACATCCAGATACTTCCCCAGATGGCTCCCCGCCCTCCCAATAGTTTTCGTGTGCCTTCCAGGTCATTTTCCAGCGGCACCGCTTCCGGCCCTATTTCCATATAGCTGCGCATGCATTCCCACAAGCGCATCGCCGTTGTGCCGCCACCACAACTGAATCCCATACTGCAATCCCGTTCGCCTTCCTTCGCATTCGGGTCCGGGTTCTTGAAGCCCACCACCAGCATGCCTTGGGTCGTCTTGCCATGGCGCCCCACCGAGTCCATGGCAATGGCCTGCGCCACCACGGTCTCCCAGGGCACTATCCAGTAACTACCGTCTTTCTGTGGTACACAGACTTCGCGGCGTTGGCGGTTAAAACGGGTGGGAGGGGGGACCGGCTTGGTCAAGCTATAAAGCAACATCAGGAGGGGAAATGCAAAAAAGCAAAAGAACAGAAACCAGTACGCCAGATGAACACCATCGGACTCCTCCGGCGTGGGAATGGATATCGGTGTTAATAGAACAAACAGCAGCATTATCGGCCAAACCATCATTACCGCTGAGCCAATGCTGTACTCGCCAATATCAAGAAACACCTCATTCTTGCGCCAGATGGTATTAAGCACATCCCTTGGGGGCTGGCCAGTGGGAATGGCCGGAGGTGCCAGGTAGTCCTCGCGGGAGAACAGGCCCTGCTTCTGGCTGCCGGCGGGGGGAAGTGTCATCGAGTTTCCTTGGGATGCAGGTGGTTCTCTCCTGTCAGGCGGTAGGTTTGCGCACGGTCCAGTTCCGGGGTGGGTTCGCCAGGGCGTAGGACAATCGGTGCACTTTCCGCCGTCAGGACATAGGCCAGGCCCTGTTCTCCTCCAATGGTCGTGATACCGGCCAGATCCGCCAGCGGGTTGTGGTAGCGCAGGCGTAGCGAGAGGCGCACCTGGGCCTGGCGGAAAGCGCCGCTCAAGCGCAGGCCCTGGCCTTGCTCCGCCGGTATCCAGGTGCATTGGCTGCGCTCCAGCCAGAGATCGCCGATATCCAGGTTGGGCTGGTCGTTGCTGCGGAACATGCGGAAGTGGTCGGGTACGGGACTGCCGATCAGGCCCAACTCCAGTTCGAGACTGGACGGCTCGGCACCCGGCAAGTCGATGGTCAGGCTCTGGATGGCTTCCAGGCTGACGGTGTCGCCCAGGGAGCCGGGCACCCGCTGGGACTTGCTATCGAAGCTGACACGTGGCTGGTAGAGCAGTACCAGCAATTGATCAAACTCCCGTTGCTGTTGTTCGGCGGGAATGGGATCGGTATTGCCGGCGCGAGCCTTGGACCAGCAACAGTTGGCCAGGTACTGCTGCAGCGGTGTGGATTGCCGCCACCATGCAAAAAGGTAGACTCCGCCCAATGCGAGCAGCAACAGATTGATTGGCCCCATGCCCAGGCGGAAGCGGCGGATGGCTGTGGGCGTATCAATGCGCTTGGCCAAGCGTAGAAAAGTCAAACCGAGCCCCAGGGTGGCCTGGGCGCCATAAGCGGTGATCTGCCCCGCCACAGCCAACCGACGGATTTCTATCCAAGGATCGATACTGCCTTGAGCCGCCTCTATCTGGCGGCCAAGGCTGAAAAACTCTGTCCCCGAAGCACCAAGCGACAACAAGCCAACAAATCCACCAAACAGAGTCAGAGCTGGCGCAATAGCGCCCCGCAAGTTGAACTCCTGTACTCCCCAGCCAACAATCACCCAATTCTGCACCACCGCCACCAATGCCGCCCCCGCATAGAGCGTGGCCGAAATGGTCTCGGCCCGGCGCTGGGTATCCATCCGCTCCAGGGCATGGGCTTGCGTCAGGTAGCTCTCGGCATTGAGCGCGTTGACCAGCAGCGCCGCCAGCGGCAGCAAGCCGCCGCTGTTCTGCACCGCGGGGCTTTGCAGGATGCCGGCGGCGCGGCCCTGGCCGATGGCCTGGGCGGTGTTGTTGACCCACTGGCCGAGCTGTTGCGCCTGCTGGCCGAGCAGGCGCCAGGTGGCCACGCCGTTGTTCAGGGTGCGGACCAGCGGGGCGCCGGCGCTCAGGCGGGTGACCAGCAGGGTGCCCAGCCATTGCCCCGGCAGGGTGCCCTTCTGCTGCAGCGCCAGCAGCACGGCGCCCAGGCGGGCCACGGTAAGGCTCCAGTAGCCGTCGACGTCGCTGGCCAGGCGCTGCAGCGCCTGCACGGTCGCGGCGCCGAGCAGGTGGGTCAGGGCCTCGTGGGTGGCGCTCAGGTTGTCCTGGGCGAGCACCGCCTGCAGCTCGCCCAGGCGCGCAGTGTTGTTCACCGCCGCTTCCAGCGATGGGCTCCAGCCCAGGAACAGCAAGCGGAAGACGCCGCCGTCCTTGGCGCGCAGGAAGTCGCTGAACTGCTCGACGCCCTGGCGGCGATGGCACTGGGCGCTGAGGCAGGCGTCGGCCAGTTCGTCCAGCCAGCACTGGTGCTGCGGGTTGTCGTGCTCGACGAACCAACTGCCCAGGTCGTGGCGCGGCAGGAAGGCCTGGCGGTCGGCATAGAGGCTGGCGTGGCGGGCCTCGACCTGGCGGAAATGCGCCGGGGCCTGCTCGTCCAGCCAGCGATCCATGCGTTCCAGGTCGATGTATTCGGCGACCTTGGCGCTGGCCCGGCCGCCGGCGAGCTGGCTGGCCTTGTCCTGGCGGTAGTCGCGCACGATGTCCTGTACCTGCTGCTGCAACTCGGCGGGGATGAAGGCGCGCAGCGGCGCCAGGCGTTGTTCGCGACGGCGGGCGATATCCGCGATGCGCTCGTCGGCGGCGGCGTGACCGATGCGCTGGCGCTCGTGGACGTTGACCTGGGTCTCTTCGTCCAGCAGGGCCTTGAGGGGCGCCTGGGCGGCGAGCAACTGCTCGCCCTGCTCGGGGGTGAGCTGGATATCGTGTTCGCGGTAACGGTAATTGAGCAGGCTGGCCAGCTCGCCACCGTCCTCGCGGACCAGGCTGCGGATGAAGCTGCCGACGTTCTGGCGCAGGTTGTTGTCGGCCATCCAGGCTTCGTGGCGGGCTTCCAGCTGTTCCTGCTCGTAGTTGAGATCGCGCAGCACGCCCAGGTCGTCGTCGAGCACGGCGAGCACCGCATGCAGTTCCCCGGCCTCGCTGCGTGCGCTGTCCAGCCACGCCGAGGTGGCGGGCACTTCCCACACCTGGGCGCTCCAGGCGCCCGGCGTGTCCTCCTGCTCGGCCTGGGGGTGGCGCATGGCGGCTTGCGAGCCGGCGTTGTACCACTCCATGGCGTGGATATAGGCGCGCACGTTCTCTTGGGTGGGGGCGGCGTTCATCCGCTCGGCCAGTTCCCGGGTCCGTCGTTTGTCCGCCTCGCGGTTCTGCGTATGCTCCTTGGCCAGAACACGTTCGCGGACCTCCGGCATCAGTTCGGCCAGCAGCGTTTCACTTGCGTCGAGCGGAGGGCAGTGCAGTGCCTGTAGGCGCAGGGCGACCTCGCCCAGGGCGACGTGGCGCATGCGCCGCTGGCGGATGCCGGCCTCCGCCAGTTGGGCACAGGCGTCTGCGCCGAGGGGGATTTCGCTGTACAGGAGCCAGGCATCGTGGCGCTTGTCCAGGGCGAAGCCGGCCTGGCTGCCGCGCAGCAGGACGCTCTCGTCGGCCGTCAGCGGCTGCGCCTGCAGCAGCCCGTCGGCGGCCACGGCATAGCGTTGCAGCGGCCCCTGCCCATGCCAGAGGTAGAGGAAGCCACCGCGCAGGCGGCGCAGGGCCATGGGGTGGCTGCTGGCGCGCACGGCCGGTTGCAGGCTGGCGTGGCGGGCGGGGTGCTCGGCCAGGGCGTAGCGCGCCGGGACGACGTACAGCTCGTTCTGGCGCGCCGGGCAACTGGCTATCGGGTTGCGGGCGTCGTCATGGCTCATGCCGTGCAGGCGGTTGGGGTTGCTGATCATGAAGCGCTCCTATACGAACCGCCGAGGCGGGATAACCCGGCATGGCAGCAGTTCGAATAGGGGAGGTGAAGTCGGCTTGAGCCCGTATTGGTGCGTGAAAAATCCGGGGTGGATTGGGCAGGGTATCGACCCGGGTTTGGACGTGGGGGGGTAGAAGCAGGAGGCTCTACCTGTCGGCCACCAGCTCCGGCCTGGCCTACCTGAGCGAGCGCTTCGAGGACTTCCCCCACCGCGTGCATATGACCCTGCAAGGGAGGCCGTGCTCGGTGCTGGTGGAGTGCGCCAAGGCGCATTTGTAAACCTAGACCCGGCCAGACGCCTGCCGGGCTGGCCGGCGTACTCGATTCTTCCCCCATGCACGGACGGCCCCCGCCCTTCAGAGAGAGGGGGCCCTTGGGCAGAACGAAGGGCCACGCAGTCAGCCGGCTGGTCCTGTTCGCGAGCAAGCTCGCTCCTACAAAGTCCCCTCGCCTCCTCCGCAAATCCCTCGCCTTCCCGCCGCGCCCCCTGATGGCGCACTGATAGGTAGCACCCGCAACCGATCTGCTACCGCGCTGTGCAGAAATTTCCCAGTGCCTTCGAAAAACCATTTCATGGGTGAAACAATCGGGCGTTTCACAGCGGAAACGCACAACTATTTGATTAATAAGGAATAAACAAAAGCACTCGTCAGAAAAATCACGTGGCATTGTTCATGCATAAATCAACGCACCGTATATGAAACAAAGCGAGATGAGGAACATGGCTGCCACCCAAGAGATGTACGCCGTCGTAGAACGGGGAACCGACTCCATGCGTCGCCAGGAAGGTGCGCGGCCGGCCGACGTGGAGATCGTCTTCGAGAACGTCGGCAAATGCTTCCCGAAGAAGGGCGAGCGCGATGCGCCCTTCGCCGTGCGCGGGCTGAACTTCAGCATCCGCAAGGGCGAGGTGGTTTCCATCATCGGCCCCTCCGGCTGCGGCAAGAGCACCCTGCTGAACATGGGCAGCGGCCTCTATACCCCCAGCGAGGGCGCGGTGTTCGTCGGCGGCGAGCGGGTGGTCAAGCCAGTGGCCAAGGTCGCCTTCATGCTGCAGAAGGACCTGCTCATGCCCTGGCGCAGCATCCGCCGCAACGTCGAGCTGGGCCTGGAGATCCAGGGCGTGGCCGCGGCGCAGCGGCGCACGGTGGCCGAGCGGCTGATCGACAAGTGCCACCTGGCCGGCTTCGGCGACCACTACCCGTTCCAGCTCTCCGGCGGCATGCGCCAGCGCGCGGCCCTGGCCCGCACCCTGGCCATCGACCCGCAGGTGCTGTTCCTCGACGAGCCGTTCTCGGCCCTCGACGCGCAGACCAAGATGATCCTCCAGCAGGACCTGGCGCAGATGCTCTACGAGCAACAGAAGACCGCGCTGTTCATCACCCACGACCTCATGGAAGCCATCGCCCTCTCCGACCGCATCCTGGTCATGAGCGCCCGCCCCGGCAACATCATCGAGGAGATCGAGGTCGACCTGCCGCACCGCGACAACCCCCTGGAACGCCGCAAGCTGCCCGGCGCCGGCCCCCTGGTCGGGCACCTGATGGACCTGCTGAAAGTCGGCGACGACCTTCTCCACTGACCCCGCACGAGGACCCGCTCATGCGCAACACCCTGCTCTCCCGCTTCGCCGGGCCGCTGCTCGCCCTGTGCGCCTGCGCCGCCAGCGCCGCGCCCACCGAGGTCACCTACCTGCTGCCGGCGCCGCCCAGCTCGCCGGCCTTCGCACCCTGGGTCATCGCCCAGCAGAAGGGCTACTACGCGGCCGAGAACCTCAAGGTGACCTTCCTCGCCGGCAAGGGCGGCGTCGACGTGGCCAAACAGATCGGCTCGGGCAACGCCCTGGTCGGCGGCGCCATCGGCGACACGCCCATCGTGGTGCGCGCCAACGGCGTGCCGGTGAAGGCCGTGGCGGTGCTCGGCGGCGGCGGCGTGACCCTGCTGGCGGCCAGCGCCGACAGCGGCATCGATTCGGTGAAGGCGCTCAAGGGCAAGACTCTGACGGTGATGTCCTACTCCGACACCACCTACTACGCCCTGCTCGCCTCGCTGCGCAAGGCCGGCCTGGGCCGCGACGACGTGGACATCCAGGCCGCAGGTCCAGCCGGCGTCTGGCAGTTGTTCTCCGCCGGCAAGGCCCAGGCCATGGCCGGGGTGCCGGACTGGTTCGTCAACGCCGAGGACGCCGGGCTGAAGGCGAAGCTTCTGCCCCAGGACCAGGTGTTCGAGAGCATGGCCCAGGCCATCCTCGCCTCCGACGACGCCATCGCCAACCACCCGGACGTGGTCCAGGGCGTGGTCAGCGCCACCCTCAAGGGCATGGCCGACATCATGGCCGATCCCAAGGGCGCCGCCGCCACCTTCGCCGCCGCCGTGCCGGCCTACAAGGGCAAGGAGGCCTCGCTGGAGCGCATCTTCCGGCTCTACGACGAGCACGTGTACCCGGGCCAGGCAGTCCCCGGGCACATCGACGAGCAGCGCCTGGCCAAGGTCGCGCGCTTCTACGTCGAGGAAAAGATAGTGCCGCGCGCCACCCCGCTGGCCGAGCTCTACACCAACCGCTTCGTCGAGGCCAACGCCGCCCGCCTGGCGCAACAGTAAGCACCCGGAGTCGCACATGACGCTTTCCCGTTCGAGCGCCGGCAGCCTGGCGCTGCTGGTGGTTTTCCTCGCCCTCTGGCAATGGGGCCCGGGCCTGCTCGGCATGCCCGAGTTCGTCCTGCCCAACCTCACCCGCGTGACCCGGGAGGCCGTGGCCATGTGGCAGGCCGGCAACCTGCTGGAGCACAGCCTGATCACCACCCTGGAGATCATCGTCGGCTTCGCCCTGGGCGCCCTGCTGGGCGTGGTCATCGGCGTCGCCCTGGGCCTGTCGCCGTCGGCCGAGGCCATGCTCTCGCCGTACATCCTGGCGCTGCAGATCGCCCCCAAGGTGGCCTTCGCCCCGCTGTTCGTGATGTGGCTGGGCTACACCGTGTACCCGAAGATCCTCATCGCCATCCTCATCGTGTTCTTCCCGGTGATGATCAACGTGCTCTCGGCGATCCGCACCGTCGACCCGGACATGATCAACCTGGTCCGCGCCCTGAGCGCCAACCGCTGGCAGCTGTTCCGCCTGGTGGAGTTCCCCTCGGCGATGAGCGCGCTGTTCTCCGGCCTGCGCATCGCCTCCACCCTGGCGGTGATCGGCGTCACCGTCGGCGAGCTGGTCGGCGGCAACAAGGGCCTGGGCTTCCTGCTGGTGGACGCCGAGGGCCAGGGCAACACCGCCGGGGTGTTCGTCACCATAGTCGCGCTGACGCTGATCGGCGTGCTCGCCTACGCCGCGGTGGTCTGGGCCGAGAAGCGCGTCCTGCACTACCTGCCCAAGGCCAACCTGGCCACCGCCTGAGGACGCCCCCATGACTGCAAGCAACCTGTTGCAAGGGCGCCGCGTGCTCATCACCGGCGGCGCCGGCGGCCTGGGCCTGGCCTTCGCCGAAGCGGCGGCCCGCGCCGGGGCCCGCGTGGCGATCGCCGACCTGCGCGCCGACGAGGTCCAGGCGGCCGCCGCCAACCTGCGCGAGCAGGGGCTGCCGGTCGACGGCCTGGCTCTCGACCTGCGCGAGCCGCACTCCATCACAACCTGCGTGGAAGCCGCCGTGGAACGCCTCGGCGGCCTCGACGGCCTGGTCAACAACGCCGCGGTGACCAACTCCGGCGGCAAGCCCGGCGAGGCGCTGGACATCGCCACCTGGGACCTGGTCATGCAGGTCAACGTGCGCGGCGCCTGGCTGATGACCAACGCCTGCCTGCCGGCGCTGCGCGCAAGCGGCCGCGGCGCCATCGTCAACCTGGCCTCCGACACCCCGCTGTGGGGCGCGCCCAACCTGCTCGCCTACACCGCCAGCAAGGGCGCGCTGATCGCCATGACGCGCACCCTGGCGCGCGAGCTGGGCGCCGACGGCATCACCGTCAACGCCATCGCCCCCGGCCTGGTGGAGGTCGAGGCCACCACCTACGTCCCCGCCGAGCGCCACGAACTGTACCGCCGCCAGCGCGCCATCCAGCGCGCGCAACTGCCCGAAGACGTGAGCGGCGCCGTGCTGTTCGCCCTGTCCGACCTGTCCCGCTTCGTCACTGGCCAGACCCTGCCGGTCAACGGCGGGTTCGTCATGCTCTGAGGAGAAAACCGATGACCGATCTCAACCTGCAACAGCAACCCAAGAGCTGGGAACGCCCGGCCGGCGCCAGCTTCGAGCAGTGGTGCAACTCGCGCATCGCGCGCTATTCCACCCGCCAGTACGACTGGAACGCGCTGAAGTTCCAGGCCGACTACGACCCCAAGTACCGCCGCGCGCAGATGCGCTACATCGGCACCGGCGGCACCGGCGTGAACGCCGACAACAACACCATCCCCTCCGAGCACTTCACCTTCTCCACCATGGTCATCCCGGCCGGGCATGAAGGCCCGCCGCACCTGCACGTCGACGTCGAGGAAGTGTTCTTCGTCCTGCGCGGCAAGCTCAAGGTGATCCTGGAGAAGGACGGCGAGCGCTTCGAGACCATCCTCGGCGACCGCGACGTGATCTCGGTGCCGCCGGGCGTGTACCGCGAGGAAATCAACATCGGCGACGAGGACGCGCTGATGTGCGTGATGCTCGGGGCGAAGAAGCCGATCACCCCGACCTACCCGCCAGAGCACCCGCTGGCCAGCATCAAGCGCTGAGGGCCGGACGATGACGGCGATGAGCACGGCGGCCGCCTGGCAGGCCGACCTGGAATGCGACTTCCCGCAGCGCCTGGCGCGCCACGGCGAGGTCGTCAGCGCCTGGCGCGAAGCCGGCGCGGCCGATGCCCCGGCGCTGGTGCTGCTGCACGGCATCGGCTCAGGCGCGGCCTCCTGGCTGCCGCTGGCGCAGTGCCTGAAGGCGCGCGCGCGGCTCATCGCCTGGGACGCCCCCGGCTACGGCGAATCCACGCCGCTGGCCGAGGCCGCGCCGCGGGCGGAAGCCTACATGCAGCGCCTGCGCGAGCTGCTGGACGCGCTGGACGTGCAGCGCTGCGTGCTGCTCGGCCATTCCCTGGGCGCGCTGACCGCCCTCGCCCTGGCCAACGCCGAGCCGCGGCGCGTTGCCCGCCTGCTGCTGCTGAGCCCGGCGCGCGGCTACGGCGCGCGCCCGGCCGAAGGCGAAGCGGTACGCAGCCGGCGCCTGGCCGCTCTGGCCAGCGAGGGCATCGCCGGCCTCGCCGAACGCCGCGCCCCGGCCATGCTCGGCGCCAGCCCCGGCGCCGAGGCGGTGGCCTGGGTGCGCTGGAACATGGCGCGGCTCAAGCCCCACGGCTACCGCCAGGCGGTGGAGCTGCTGTGCGGCGACGACCTGCTGCGCCTGGGCCGCCCGCCGGTGCCCGTCGAGGTGCTGTGCGGCAGCGAGGACGGCATCACCCCGCCGGCCGCCTGCCGCGAAGTCGCCGCGGCGCTGGCGGCGCCCTTCCAGCTCGTCCCCGGCGCCGGCCACGCCAGCCCCATCGAATGCCCCGAAGCCCTGGCCGGACATCTCGTCCGCTTCCTCGACAAGGACTGAAACCATGAGTACCGACACCCTCACCGAAAACCAGGAACGCTACATGGTTCCGGGGCTGGAACGCGGCCTGACGCTGCTGGGCGAGTTCACCCGCCACGACCGCACCCTCACCGCCCCGGAACTGGCGCGCCGCCTGCAACTGCCGCGCACCACCATCTTCCGCCTGCTGGCCACCCTCGAGGCCCTGGGCTTCGTCACCCGCAGCGGCAACGAATACCGCCTGGGCATGGCGGTGCTGCGCCTGGGCTTCGAATACCTGGCCTCGCTGGAACTCACCGAGCTGGGCCAGCCGATCCTGCGCCGCCTGTGCGACGCCATCGGCTACTCCTGCAACCTGGTGGTGCGCGACGGGCGCAACATCGTCTACGTGGCGAAGATCTCGCCGCCGTCGATCCTCACCAGCGCGGTCAACGTCGGCACCCGCCTGCCGGCCCACGCCACCGTGCTCGGGCGCATCCTCCTGGAAGACCTGGACCTCGCCGCGCTGCGCGAGCTGTACCCGGAGAAGCAGCTGGAGCGCTTCTCCGAGGGCACCCCACGCAACACCGAGGAACTCTTCGACCTGGTGCAGAACGACCGCCTGCGCGGCTATGCGCTGAGCGAAGGCTTCTTCGAGGCGAGCATCTCCACCGTCGCCGCGCCGGTGCGCGACCACACCGGGCGTGTCTGCGCCGCCATGGGCGTGACCATCCCCGCCACGCGCATCGCCGAGCACCTGCTGGAACCGCTGGTGCGTCAGGTGCGCAACAGCGCCGAGGAACTCTCCGGCCTGCTCGGGCACATGCCCAACCCCAACGTCCTGTCGCTGCAGAGGGTGCATTCATGAGCCTGTGCGACCTGCGCGGCCGCGTCGCCGTGGTCACCGGCGGCAGCTCCGGCATCGGCCTGGCCACCGTCGAACTGCTGCTGGAAGCCGGCGCCGCCGTGGCCTTCTGCGGCCGCGACGGCGAGCGCCTGGCGCAAGCCGAAGCCGACCTGCGCCAGCGCTTCCCCGACGCGCGCCTGCTGGCCGCCCCCTGCGACGTGCTCGACGCCGGCCAGGTGCGCGACTTCGCCGCGCGCTGCCAACAGCAACTGGGCGCCGCCAGCATGCTGGTGTGCAACGCCGGCCAGGGCCGCGTCTCCACCTTCGCGCAGACCAGCGACGAAGCCTGGCGCGACGAGCTGGAGCTGAAGTTCTTCTCGGTGATCCACCCGGTGCGCGCCTTCCTGGCGCAGCTGGAAGGCCAGGCGGACGCCGCCATCGTCTGCACCAACTCGCTGCTCGCCAGCCAGCCGGAGCCGCACATGGTCTGCACCTCGGCGGCCCGCGCCGGGCTGAAGAACCTGGTGCGCTCGCTGGCCGTCGAGTTCGCCCCGAAGGGCATCCGCGTCAACGGCATCCTCATCGGCCTGGTGGAGTCCGGCCAGTGGCGCCGGCGCTTCGAGGCCCGCGAAGAACGCGAGCTGGACTGGGCGCAATGGACCGCGCAACTGGCACGCAGCAAACAGATACCCCTGGGGCGCCTGGGCCTGCCGCGCGAAGCCGCCAACGCCCTGCTGTTCCTCGTTTCACCGCTGTCGGCCTACACCACCGGCAGCCACATCGATGTATCCGGAGGCTTGTCCCGCCATGCGTAACGAAAACTCGGTCACCGTGGGCGCCGCCATCGCCGCCTTCCTCGAACAGTGCGGGGTCAAGGCCGCCTTCGGGGTGATTTCCATCCACAACATGCCGATCCTCGACGCCTTCGCCGTGCGCGGCAACATCCGTTTCGTCATGGCCCGCGGCGAAGCCGGCGCCACCAACATGGCCGACGCCTACGCCCGCGCCAACGGCAGCCTGGGCGTGTGCCTGACCTCCACCGGCACCGCCGCCGGCAACGCCGCCGGGGCCCTGGTCGAGGCGCTCACCGCCGGCACCCCGCTGCTGCACCTGACCGGGCAGATCGAGACGCCCTACCTGGACCAGGACCTGGCCTACATCCACGAGGCCCGCGACCAGCTGGCCATGCTCAAGGCGGTGTCCAAGGCGGCCTTCCGCGTGCGCAGCGCCGAGACCGCGCTGAGCACCCTCAAGCTCGCCGTGCAGACCGCCCTGAGCGCGCCGGCCGGGCCAGTCAGCGTGGAAATCCCGATCGACATCCAGTCCGCCTACATCCCCATGCCGGAAGACCTGGCGCCGCTGCCGGTGCCGGTCGCCGCGCCCACCGCCGAGGCCCTGGACCGCGTCGCCGAACGCCTGGCCAGCGCGCGCCGGCCGATGCTCTGGCTCGGCGGCGGCGCGCGCCACGCCGGCCGCGAAGTGAAGCGCCTGATGGACCTGGGCGTGGGCGTCATCACCTCCACCCAGGGCCGTGGCGTGGTCAACGAGGACGACCCGCGCTGCCTCGGCGCCTTCTCCCAGAACAAGCGGGTGGAAGCCTTCCTGCAAGGCTGCGACGCCCTGCTGGTGGCCGGCTCGCGGCTGCGCAGCAACGAGACCTTCAAGTACGCCCTGAAGCTGCCGCCGGTGACCTACCGCATCGACGCCAACCCGGCCATCGAGGGCCGCTGCTACAACAGCGAGCTGTTCATCTGCGGCGACTCGGCGCTGGCCCTGGCCGGCCTGGCCGAGCGCCTGGAAGGCCGGCTGAAGGTCGAGCCGGGCTTCGCCGAGGAACTGCGCCAGGTGCGCGAGCAGTCGCGCGCGCAGCTGCTGGAAGAACTCGGCCCCTACGCCTCGATGGTCGAGCAACTGCAGGGCATGACCGGCCGCGACTTCACCTGGGTGCGCGACGTGACCCTGTCCAACAGCATCTGGGGCAACCGCCTGATCCACCTGTTCCACCCCCGGGCCGGCATCCACGCCCTCGGCGGCGGCATCGGCCAGGGCCTGTGCATGGGCATAGGCGCGGCCATCGCGGCGGCGGAGAACGCCCCGCAACGCAAGGTCTTCGCGCTGTGCGGCGACGGCGGCTTCATCCTCAACCTGGGCGAGATCGCCACCCTGGTGCAGGAGAAGGCCAAGGTGGTGATCCTGCTGATGAACGACCAGCGCTACGGCGTGATCCGCAACATCCAGGACGCCGTGTACGGCGGCCGCCACTGCTACGTCGACCTGCACACCCCGGACTACGCGCGCCTGGCCGAGTCGGTGGGGCTGCGCCACGCGCTGGTCAAGGACCTGGCGGATTTCGCCGGCGTGCTGGAAAGCGCCTACGCCGCCGACGGCCCCTTCCTGCTGGAAGTGGACATGTGCGCGGTGGGCAACTTCGCCAAGCAGTTCGCCGGCCCGCCGAACATGGAAACCCGCCACCAGAAGGCCACGGCCTGAGGACCCCACCATGCTGCACATCGCCATGATCGGCTGCGGCGCCATCGGCCTCAGCGTGCTGGAAATGCTCAAGGACGACCGCGACCTGGCGCTCGACCAGGTGGTGGTCCCGGCCGGCCACCTCGACCAGGCGCGCCAGCGCCTGGCCGGCATCGCCGCGCAGGCCCGCGTCGTCGAGACCCTGGACTACGCCCGGCGCCCCGACCTGCTGGTGGAATGCGCCGGCCACGCGGCCCTGGCCGAGCACGTGATCCCGGCCCTGGAGCGCGGCATCCCGTGCCTGCTGGTGTCCATCGGCGCGCTCTCCGAAGACGGCCTGGCCGCGCGCCTGGAAGAAGCCGCGCGGCGCGGCGGCACCCAGGTCGAACTGCTCTCCGGGGCCATCGGCGGCATCGACGCGCTGGCCGCGGCCAAGGTCGCCGGGCTGGACTCGGTGGTCTACAGCGGGCGCAAGCCGAGCCGCGCCTGGAAGGGCACGCCGGCCGACGAGCGCTTCGACCTCGACGGCCTCACCGAACCCACGGTGATCTTCGAGGGCAGCGCCCGCGAGGCGTCCTCGCGCTACCCGAAGAACGCCAACGTCGCCGCCACCCTGTCGCTGGCCGGCCTGGGCCTGGACGCCACCCGCGTGCGCCTGATCGCCGACCCCACCAGCGAGGAGAACGTGCACCACTACCAGGCCCGCGGCGCCTTCGGCGAATTCGAGATGACCCTGCGCGGCAAGCCGCTGGCGGCCAACCCCAAGACCTCGATGCTGACCGTGCTCAGCATCGTCCGCGCGCTGGGCAACCACGCCCACGCCGTCTCCATCTGAGGACAGCGCCATGCTCGATCTCGACGCAATCCAACCCATCTGCATCGCCGGCCAGTGGCGCCTGGGCGGCGGCGACCTGTACGCCAGCCACTACCCGGCCGACGGCTCGCCCATCGCCCGCCTGCACGCCGCCGGCCTGGCCGACGTGGAGGAAGCCATCCAGGGCGCCCAGCGCGCCTTCCTCACCAGCGGCTGGGCGCAGCGCAAGCCCCACGAGCGCGCCGCGGTGCTGTACCGCGTGGCGCAGCTGATCCGCGAGCACGCCGAGGAACTGGCGCAACTGCAGCGCCTGGACAACGGCAAGCCGATCCGCGAGACCCGCGCCCTGGTGGCCAGCGCCGCCGGCACCTTCCAGTTCTTCGCCGCGGCCTGCGAGACCCTGGAGGAAAGCATCAGCCCCTCGCGCGGCGACTTCCTCAGCATGAGCGTGTACGAGCCCATGGGCGTGGTCGCCGCCATCACCCCGTGGAACTCGCCGATCGCCTCCGAGGCGCAGAAGCTGGCGCCGGCCCTGGCCGCCGGCAACGCGGTGGTGATCAAGCCGGCGGAGATCACCCCGCTGGCGGCCCTGGCCCTGGCGCGCCTGTGCATCCAGGCCGGGGTGCCGGCCGGGTTGATCAGCGTGCTGCCGGGCAAGGGCTCGCTGATCGGCGACGCCATCACCCGCCACCCGCTGGTCAAGCGCGTGTCCTTCACCGGCGGCACCAGCACCGGCAAGCACATCGCGCGCATCGCCGCGGACAAGATGATGCCGGTGTCCATGGAGCTGGGCGGCAAGTCGCCGACCATCGTCCTGGAAGACGCCGACCTCGACCACGCCGTGGCCGGGGTGCTCTACGGCATCTTCAGCAGCTCTGGGGAATCCTGCATCGCCGGCTCGCGGCTGTTCGTCGCCCGGCCGCTGTACGAACGCTTCCTGCAACGCCTGGTCGAAGGCGCCGAGCGCCTGCGCATCGGCGACCCGGCCGACGAGGCCACGCAGATGGGCCCGCTGATCAGCGAGCGCCACCGCGAGAGCGTCGAGCGCTACGTCGACCTGGGCCTGTCCGAGGGCGGGCGCCTGCTCGCCGGTGGGCGCCGCCCGCAAGGGCCGCAGTACGAGCGCGGCTGGTACTACACCCCGACCATCATCGACGGCCTGGGCAACACGGCGCGCCTGTGCCAGGAGGAGGTGTTCGGCCCGGTGCTGGCGGCCCTGCCCTTCGACGACGAGCGCCAGCTGATCGAGCAGGCCAACCACAGCGTCTACGCCCTCGCCGCCGGCATCTGGACCCGCGACTTCCAGCGCGCCTGGCGCCTGGGCCGCGCCGTGCAGGCCGGCACCGTGTGGATCAACACCTACAAGCAATTCTCCATCGCCACCCCCTTCGGTGGCTGGAACGACAGTGGCCTGGGGCGCGAGAAGGGGCGCCTGGGCATCCTCCAGTACATGGAGCAGAAAGCCCTGTACTGGGGCCTCAACCAGCAGCCCATCGCCTGGGCCGGAGCGACAGCATGAGCGTACTTGGCATCGACGAGATCACCTACGGCGTGGAAGACCTGCCGCGCTGCCGGCGCTTCTTCGAGGACTGGGGCCTGGACCTGGTCGACGAGCGAGCCGACCAGGCGGTCTTCGAAACCCTCAACGGCTGCCGCGTGGTGGTCGCCGCCCTGGACAAGCCCGGCCTGCCGCCGGCCATCGAGCCCGGCTCGACGGTGCGCGAGGTGGTCTGGGGCGTGGCCAGCGCCGACGACCTGGCGCTTTATGCCAGCCGCATCGCCACGGCGCCGGGCTTCGTCGAGGGCGGCGAGCGCATCGGCTGCACCGATCCCAATGGCCTGGCGATCCGCCTGCAGGTCACCCGCAAGCGCGAGCTGGTGCTGGAAGAGTGCGGCGCGCACAACACCTGGAACAGCAAGGCGCGGATCAACAAGCCCAGCCCGGTGTACGAGCGCGCCACCCCGGTGGAGGTCGGCCACGTGGTGTTCTTCGTCAAGGACGTCGACGCCTGCGAAGCCTTCTACCGCGAAGCCTTCGGCTTCCAGACCTCGGACCGCTACCCCGGCCGCGGCGCCTTCCTGCGCACCGCCGAGGAAGGCGGCCACCACGACCTGTTCATGCTCCAACTGCCGGCGCCGCGCGCCGGGCTGAACCACGTCGCCTTCACCGTGCGCGACATCAACGAGGTGTTCGGCGGCGGCATGCACATCGCCCGCTGCGGCTGGGACACCGAGATCGGCCCCGGGCGCCACCCGGTGTCCTCGGCGTTCTTCTGGTACTTCAAGAACCCCGCCGGCGCCCTGGTGGAGTACTACGCCGACGAGGACCAGCTGACCGGCGACTGGCAGCCGCGCAGCTTCGAGCCGGGCCCCACGGTGTTCGCCGAATGGGCCATCGCCGGCGGCCTGGACGGCGTCACCCGGCGGCAGAAAGGCGCCGAGGGCCCGCAAGGCAAATTCCTGACCGAAAAGAACAAGAGCTGAGGAGAAAGCCCATGTCCAAGCTGAAGATCGGCGTGCTCGGCGCCGGCATCGGCGGCCTGTGCGCCGCCATCGCCCTGCTGCGCGCCGGCCACGAGGTCGTAGTGTACGAACAGGCCAAGGCCTTCCTGCGCGTCGGCGCCGACATCAACCTGACGCCCAACGCGGTCAAGGCCATCGACGGCCTGGGCGTCGGCGAGGCGGTGCGCGCCAGCGCGGCGCGGCCCACCCACCGCATCAGCCGCACCTGGGACAGCGGCGAGGAAACCTCGCGCCTGGAGATGGCCGACGCCGCCGAGCGCAAGTACGGCGCGCCGCAACTGACCATCCACCGCGCCGACCTGCTGGCCGCCCTGGCCGCAGCCTTCCCCCTGGAGCGCGTGCGCTTCGCCCGGCGCGCCCAGGCTGTGCGCCAGGAGGCCGACGGCGTGCACATCGAGTTCGCCGACGGCGGCCAGGACCGCGTCGACGTGCTGATCGGCGCCGACGGCATCCACTCGGTGGTGCGCGCCGCGCTGTTCGGCGAGGAGCACCCGCGCTTCACCGGGGTGGTCGCCTACCGCGCCGTGGTGCCGGCGGTGAAGGTCGCCCAGGTGCCGCACATCCAGGCCTTCACCAAGTGGTGGGGCCCCAACCCGCAGAGCCAGATCGTCACCTTCCCGCTCAACCGCGGCCGCGACATCTTCATCTTCGCCACCACCGCCCAGGACAGCTGGCACCTGGAAAGCTGGACCACCCCGGGCAGCGTCGAGGAACTACGCGAAAGCTACGCCCACTACCACCCGCACGCCCGCGCCCTGCTGGAGGCCTGCGACGAGGTGCTCAAGACCGCCCTCTACGAGCGCGACCCGCTGCCCTACTGGACCCGCGACAACCTGGCGCTGCTCGGCGACGCCTGCCACCCGATGATGCCGTTCATGGCCCAGGGCGCCGGCCAGGCCATTGAGGATGCCGTAGTGCTCGGCCGCATGCTCGCCGGCGTGCGCGACCTGGCCCAGGTCCCGGCGGCGCTCAAGGCCTACCAGGACGCGCGCCTGGAGCGCACCAGCCAGATCCAGATCGGCTCGCGCGGCAACCAGTGGCTCAAGGCCGGCGGCAACGCCGACTGGGTGTACGGCTACGACGCCTGGGCCATCCCCGTCGACCACGCGGCCTGAGGAACGAACATGAGCGAAACCCTGCTGCTGACCGTGCTGCTGCGCCACGACCAGTCGAAGAACCTGGAGGACATCCAGGCCCACATGAAAAAGATGGACTGGTGGGAACGCTTCCCCGGCGAAGGCGTAGAGATCGTCTCCTGGACCGTGGCCATGGGCCTGGGCCAGATCGTCACCCTGCGCCTGCCGCCGGCGCTGCTGCCGCGCGTCAACGTCGAACTGGAGCGCTCCGCCTGGGGCGTGTTCCGCAGCGAATGCTACCCGACCTACGACTTCGTCCCGGTGCGCGAAAGCATCCGCGAACGGGTCCGCAATGGAGGCCAATGAAATGACCGAGCCCTACAACGAAACGCACCAGTCGCGCAGCCGCCCGAGCACGCCCTTCGAAGACCTGCTGGGCGACTCCATCGAGCGCGCCTACGCCGCCGGCAAACACGACCTGCCGAGCCTGCTGGAGCACCTGAACCTGGCCGGCCCGCCCTGCCCGCTGACCAGCGGCGAGTGGACCGAAGACGCCTACAAGACCCTGATGGCCCGCCTGGGCGAATAACGGGCGAGGAACGAGAAAATGACCGCGCAACTGACCGTCGATCCTGTCGAGAAGATCCTGGCCAATGGCCTGAAGAACCTCTGGTTCCCCGTCCTCCCCTCGCACCTGCTGAGCGACAAGCCGCTGTCCATCCGCCGCCTGGGCTACAAGATCGCCCTCTGGCGCGACAACGATGGCAGCGTCCACGCCCTGGAGGACCACTGCCCGCACCGCGGCGCGCCGCTGTCCCTCGGCCCGGTTCTGGGCGACCGCCTGCAGTGCCCCTACCACGGCGTGGAAGTGCGCTGCGACGGCACCGTCACCAAGGTCCCCGGCAGCCCCGGCTGCAAGCTCGAAGGCAGCCGCCCGACGCGCATGTTCCACGTCCGCGAGGCGGCCGGCGCGATCTTCCTCTACAACGCCGCCGACCCGCACCTGGAAAGCCCGCCGGAGCTGGTGCTGCCCGAGCAGCTGACCTCGCCCGAGTGGAGCAGCTTCATCTGCTACACCGAGTGGCGCGGCGACTACCGCTACGTCATCGACAACGTCATGGACCCGATGCACGGCACCTACCTGCACAAGATGTCCCACTCCATGAGCGAAGGCGCGGCCAGCGCCAAGTTCGTCACCCGCGACACCGAGCAGGGCTTCTTCTTCGAGAAGGAAGGCCAGCGCGGGGTGAACTTCGACTGGACCGAGTTCGTCGACAACGGCTGCCACTGGCTGCGCCTGGAAATCCCCTACCCGAAGACCGGCGGCCCGGGCGGCAACTTCACCATCGTCGGCAGCTACACGCCCAGCAGCCCGCAGCTGTGCGCGGTGTTCCACTGGCGCTGCCGGCCGCTCACCGGCTGGCAGCGCGACACCTGGCGCTTCCTCTACAAGAACCGCCTGGAAGCCCGCCACTGGGCGGTGCTGGAGCAGGACCGGGTGCTGCTGGAACACATGGAGCCGGACGCCAACCAGCGCGAGAACCTCTACCAGCACGACCTGGGCGTGGTGCGCATCCGCCGCTACCTGAAGAGCAAGGCCAAGGAGCAACTGGAACTGATCGAGGCCACGCAGCTATGAACGCAGTCGTCCGCGTACGGGCCGAGGCGCTGGCGGAAGCGCCCGGCGCCAGCTGGTCCAACGCCCTACGCATCGGCAACGAGGTGGTGATGTCCGGCATGACCGGGCATCCCGCCACCCGCGAGGGCGCCGAGCGCGGCGCGCCGCTGGGCGTCTACGAGCAGACGCTGCTGGTGCTGGGCAAATGCCGGGCACTGGTCGAGGCCGCCGGCGGCCACGTCGGCAATCTCTACCGGCTGACCGTCTACGTCACCGACATTGCCGGCAAGGACGAAGTCGGCCGCGCCCGCCGCGACTTCTTCGCCGGCCAGGCCTGCTACCCCACCTCCACCCTGGTGGCAGTGAGCGGCCTGGTGTTCCCCGAACTGCGCGTCGAGATCGAGGCCAGCGCGCGCCTGGACGTCGACCTGCGCACCGCCGAGGTACAGCCATGAGCAACGCAACCATCCCGGCGCTGGTACACACCCTGCGCCACGAGGCCGAGGGCATCATGAGCGTGGAACTGCGCCCCTGGGGCGACACCCAGTTCCCGCCGTTCGAGGCCGGTTCGCACATCGACCTGCACCTGCCCAACGGCCTGATGCGCAGCTATTCGCTGCTCAACTCGCCGAGCGACCAGGGGCGCTACGTGGTCGGCATCCTCCGCGACCGCAACAGCCGCGGCGGCTCGCGCTGGGTGCACGACAACCTGCGCGTCGGCACCCAGCTGCAGATCTCCGCGCCGCGCAACAACTTCGCCCTGGACGCCAGCGCCAGCCACAGCGTGCTGGTGGCCGGCGGCATCGGCATCACGCCGATCTACTGCATGTTCCGCCAGTTGCTCGCCCTCGGCCGCTCCGCCGAGCTGATCTACTGCGCGCGCTCGCGCCGCGAGGCCGCGCTGCTGGAAGAACTGCGCGGCCTCGACGCCCGGGTGCAACTGCACTTCGACGACGAGAAAGGCGTGCCGCCGGACCTCGCCGCCTACCTGGCCAACCATTCCGCCGACGCGCACTTCTACTGCTGCGGCCCGACGCCGATGCTCGACGCCTTCGAACGCACCTGCGAAGCCCTGGGCTACCCGCATGCGCACATCGAGCGCTTCGCCGCCGTCGAACAGGCCGCCGCGGAAGATGCGCTAGACAGCTACGAGGTGGAGCTGCGCAAAAGCGGCAAGCACCTGCGCATGGAAGCCGGCATGGTGCTGCTGGACGTGCTGCTGGAACAGGGCTGCGACCTCGACTACAGCTGCCGCGAGGGCGTCTGCGGCTCCTGCGAGGTCAAAGTGCTGGAAGGCGAGGTGGACCACCGCGATGGCGTGCTGACCAAAGCCGAGCGCGCCGCCAACCAGTCGATGATGGTCTGCGTCTCCGGCTGCCGCAGCCGGCGCCTGGTGCTCGACCTGTAGCCTCTCCTCGCCTCGCGCAGAACGGCAGCCCCAGGGCTGCCGTTTGCGTTTCTGCCGGCGTTTCCCAACGCACCGGATTCGCCCCTCGCGCCCCACGCCTGGGCATCCGCGTAACACCGCTCCGGGGGCGTTTCACGGGTGGTTAAAATGCCCGCGTTTCACCAATAACACATTGATATAAATAGGAAATATATAGAAAAACAGCCTCCTCTCCATGGCATGGAAACTGCTCTTCTCCTCGGGCAGGAAATTGAAACGTTGATTCATACAAGAAACAAAAACGACCAGCCTTCGTGAAGCTGCGTGCGGCCCTGCTGGCCCACTTCCGAGGCTGCCTTTTCCGAGGTGACGCTTCCATGTTGAGACCCACCCTGCTGGCCGCATTCGCGCTGGCACACGCTCCGCTGCTCTTCGCCGCCGAGCCCGGCCCGGCGCCGACCATCAGCCAGGGCATGCAGAACAAGCCCTTCCCGCACATCTCCTGGCGCAGCGAGGACGGCGACGCCAGCCTGGACGTCGGCGGCGCGCTGCGCGCCAACTACCGCTACGAGGACTGGGACAGCAGCATCAACCGCCCGGCGCGCTGGCTGTTCGACACCTTCCGCCTGGACGTGCAGGGCCGCTACCAGCAGTTCAGCCTCGACGCCGGCTACTGGTTCCAGGACCGCAACAAGCGCGCGGTGGACCGCGCCTACCTCGGCTACCGCTTCGACGAGCGTTCCGACCTGCAGGTGGGCGCGCCGGCCAGGCCCTTCGGCCTGCTGCCCTACCCGCAGTTCGGCTGGAGCTACCACATCCCGTTCTTCCTCGGCTTCGGCGTGAATACCGGCACCGGCCTGAAGTACGGCTACAAGGACAGCGACTGGGACTTCCAGGCCGCCTACTACCCGCGCATGCTGCCGTCGAGCATCCGCTACGCCCCGGAAGTCGGGCGCTATGCGGACCTCAAGGACAACGCCATCCCGGCGCTGCACGGCCGCCAGGACAACGAGAAGCGCGACCAGGTCAACCTGCGCCTGGCGCGCAGCTTCCAGGCCGGCGACTGGAACAACGAGCTGGGCGCGTCCCTGGCCGCCTCGCGGCTGTACAACGCCACCACCGACGACAACGGCAGCTTCTGGGCGGCCGGCGCCCACGCGGTGTTCAAGAACGGCCCCTGGACGATCTCGAGCCAGGCGATCCGCTACGAATACGATCCGAATAACCCCGGCGGCGTCAGCGACGATTCCGTGCTCATGGGCGGCAACGGCCTGACCCCGGCCTTCCTGGTCGCGGCCAAGGGCAGCATCGGCGGGCTCAACGTCGGCTACGACCTCGCCACGCCCTGGCTGGGGCCGGTGAAGAAGGTGAAGCTGTACAACGACTACAGCCGGCTGTGGAAGGACAAGAGCGGCTGGGACGACTCGCAGATGTACACCGCCGGCATCCAGTTCTTCGCCCTGCCGGTGATGGCCTGGCTGGACTTCACCTGGGCGCGCAACGCCAACCCCTGGGGCGGCGCGGAGAACGGCACGGGCTGGACCTCGACCACCTCCTCGGGCAGCAACGACTGGTACTTCCGCACCAACCTGAACATCGGCTACTACTTCTGATCGGCAGCGGGGCCAGGCCGGCGCCTGGCCCCGCCGGTCTTCAGAAGCGCTCCGCCGCCTGGGCGTGGCGCCGCGTCTCGTCCTGCTCCAGACTCTCGCGGTAGGCGTGGGCCTCCTGCTCGCTGTAGAACACGCCGACCAGCAGGCCCTGCTGGTGCACGTCCCAGCAGCGCCGGCCGAGGGCACGGAATTCGCGGGATTTATGGTCTTCGTCGCGCTCGGTGACAACTACGCTCATGGGTTCTTCTCCGTTGTTTGACTTGCATCAAGGCGGAGAGTCAGAATCACTTAATTAGCCAGCTAACGAAATAGCCGAGTCAGCAAAGGTTTTTTGCGAAAAACGTGGGGAACGCGAGGCAATTGCCGTGCCCACCGCGCCGGGGCGCTTTTCGTAGGATGGGTTGAGCCTGCGAAACCCATGCGGCGGTGGCGATGGGTATCGCTTCGCTCAACACCATCCTACGAGGTGTCGATAGCCGGACGATCCGGCGCGGATCGCGGATGAGATCCGCTCCTACGCCGCCCCACCCGTGCCATTCCCATGTAATAGCGCGCCCTGCGCGCGAAATCGCGGGCAGGGCCCGCTCCTACAATTTGCTGTGAGGCATGGAGTTTCCTCGTAGGAGCGGACCTTGTCCGCGATAGCCGGAGGTTCCGGCGCGATTCGCGGATGAGATCCGCTCCTACGCTGCCCCACCCGTACCATTCCCATGTAGGAGCGCGCCCTGCGCGCGAAATCGCGGGCAGGGCCCGCTCCTACAATTTGCTGTGAGGCATGGAGTTTCCTCGTAGGAGCGAGCTTGCTCGCGAACCGCTTCGGCACCGAATCTGTTCGCGAGCAAGCTCGCTCCTACGAAGAGCACGGCAAGACAGCCGACGCTCTGCAGGCATGAAAAAGCCCGGCATCCCCAAAGGGAATGCCGGGCTTTTTCGGACCTGTCCGACGCTTAGAACGGAATGTCGTCGTCGAAGCTGTCGTAGTCGGCGGCCGGCTGCGGAGCCGGGGCGGCCTGTTGTTGCGGCGCCGGGCGCGGGGCCTGTTGCGGGCGCTGCTGGGGTTCGCGCGGCGCGCGCGGGGCGTCGTCGCCACCGGCGCCCGGACGGCCGCCGAGCAGTTGCATGTTACCGTTGATGTCTACCACGATCTCGGTGGTGTAGCGGTCCTGACCGTCCTGGCCCTGCCACTTGCGGGTGCGCAGGCTGCCTTCGACGTAGATCTGCGAGCCCTTGCGCACGTACTCGGCGACGATCTCCGCCAGGCGGCCGAAGAACACCACGCGGTGCCATTCGGTACGTTCCTGCTGCTGGCCGGTCTGCTTGTCCTTCCAGCTCTCGCTGGTGGCCAGGGTGACGTTGGTCACCGCGTTGCCGTTGGGCAGGTAGCGGGTTTCCGGATCGCCACCGACGTTACCAACCAGAATGACTTTGTTAACCCCACGGGCCATGACGCTCTCCTAAAGGCTTCAGCACGTCGCCGGCTCGATGCCTGCCAGGCGTTCGAGGGACGTGCGATCCACTTGTTGGGAATCTACTTTGACATAAGCGGCGGCCTCTTCGGCGACCACCATCACATCGCTCACACCGGGCAATGCCTTGAAACGCTCGGCCAACGAGGCATCGCCCAGCGCCTCGTCGGACAGGGGCAGGCGGATGCTCGTTACATACGGCGGTTCGCGCATGGTAACAGCAATCGCCAGCCATATGGCAGCCAGCACGGCGCAGCCGATGAACACCCCGTCCAACCCGCCGTGCTGGAACATCCAGCCGCCCAGGATGCCGCCCACGGCGGCGCCGAGGAACTGGCTGGTGGAGTACACGCCCATCGCCGTGCCCTTGCCGCCGGCCGGCGAGACCTTGCTCACCAGAGACGGCAGCGAGGCTTCCAGCAGGTTGAACGCGGTGAAGTAGACGACGATGCCGAACAGCAGTTCCTTCAGGCTGTATCCGAATTCCCAGAAGAACAGCTCGCAGAGCATCAGGGTGGCCACCGCACCGGCCAGCACGCGCTTCATCTGGCGCTTCTTCTCGGCGTAGATGATGAACGGCACCATGCCGAAGAAGCCCACCAGCAGCGCGGTCAGGTAGACCCACCAGTGTTCTTCCTTGGGCAGCCCGGCGCGTTCCACCAGGGCCAGCGGCAGAGCCACGAAGCTGGCCATGAGGATCGCGTGCAGCACCAGGATGCCGGCGTCCAGTCGCAGCAGCTCGGCGTTCTTCAGGGTCGGCAGCAGCGCCTGGCCGGCGACGCTGGACTCACGGTGCTGCAGGCGGTGGTCCGGGGTCGGCACGAAGAACAGGATCATCAGCAGGCCGACCAGGGCCATGCCGGCGGTGAACCAGAACAGCCCGTGCAGGCCGAACAGGTGCGTCAGCACGGGGCCGGCGACCATGGCCACGGCGAAGGACACGCCGATGCTCATGCCGATGGTGGCCATGGCCTTGGTGCGGTGCTGCTCGCGGGTCAGGTCCGAGAGCATCGCCATCACCGCAGCGGAGATCGCCCCGGCGCCCTGGATCACCCGCCCGGCGATCACGCCCCAGATGCTGTCGGCGTTGGCCGCCACGGCCGCGCCGAGGGCGAACACCAGCAGGCCGACGACGATGATCGGCCGGCGGCCGATGCGGTCGGACAGGGTGCCCAGGGGAATCTGCAGGATGGCCTGGGTCAGGCCGTAGGCGCCGATGGCCAGGCCGATCAGTGCCGGGGTCGCGCCGGCCAGGTCCTGGCCGTAGGTGGCCAGGACCGGCAGGACCATGAACATGCCGAGCATGCGGAACGCGAAGACCAGGGAAAGGCCGACGGCCGCGCGGGTTTCGGTGCCACTCATGCGCTCAGTGTGGGTGTCGTGCATAAGTCCCTCAGGGGAATGACTGGAGCGGGCTGTGCTTCTTGCCCCCGCAATGGCGTGCCCATCCGTTCCCGGATGGCCGGCTGCCGCCGACGCCGAAAAATAGCCGGGCATTCTAGCAGCCCAGCCGCCCGGAGGCACAGACGCGCCACTTTGCCGCGTACTGCCGGGGAAACGTATACTCAACGGTTTTCGCCCGCCATGCGAGGCCGCTGTGGACAAGATCCTCATCCGTGGGGCACGTACCCACAACCTGAAGAACATCGACCTGACCCTGCCGCGCGACAAGCTGATCGTGATCACCGGCCTGTCCGGCTCCGGCAAGTCGTCCCTGGCCTTCGACACGCTCTACGCCGAAGGCCAGCGCCGCTACGTGGAATCCCTGTCGGCCTATGCCCGGCAGTTCCTCTCGATGATGGAAAAACCCGACGTCGACACCATCGAGGGCCTGTCGCCGGCGATTTCCATCGAGCAGAAGTCCACCTCGCACAACCCGCGCTCCACCGTGGGCACCATCACCGAGATCTACGACTACCTGCGCCTGCTCTACGCCCGCGTCGGCATCCCGCGCTGTCCGGACCACGACATCCCGCTGGAGGCGCAGACCGTCAGCCAGATGGTCGACCAGGTGCTGGCGCTGCCCGAAGGCCGCCGGCTGATGCTGCTGGCCCCGGTGATCCGCGAGCGCAAGGGCGAGCACCTGGCGGTGTTCGACGAAATGCGTGCCCAGGGCTTCGTCCGCGCGCGGGTCGACGGCAAGCTCTACGAGCTGGACGAGCTGCCCAAGCTGGACAAGAAGCAGAAGCACTCCATCGACGTGGTGGTGGACCGCTTCAAGGTCCGCGGCGACCTGCAGCAGCGCCTGGCGGAATCCTTCGAGACGGCCATCAACCTGGCCGACGGCATCGCCCTGGTAGCACCCCTTCCCGACGAAGATGACAAAAAGCAGGGCGAAGAAGGCGAGGAGATGATCTTCTCCGCGCGCTTCGCCTGCCCGGTGTGCGGCCACTCCATCAGCGAGCTGGAACCCAAGCTGTTCTCCTTCAACAACCCCGCCGGCGCCTGCCCCACCTGCGACGGCCTGGGCGTGAAGCAGTTCTTCGACGCGCGCCGGGTGGTCAACGGCGAGCTGACCCTGGCCGAGGGCGCCATCCGTGGCTGGGACAGGCGCAACGTCTATTACTTCCAGATGCTCGGCTCGCTGGCCGCGCATTTCGGCTTCAGCCTGGAGGTGCCCTTCCAGGAACTCTCGCCCGAGCACCAGAAGTTCATCCTCGGCGGCTCGGGACGCGAGAACGTCGAGTTCCGCTACCTCAACGACCGCGGCGACATCGTCAAGCGCGCGCACCCCTTCGAGGGCATCCTGCCGAATCTGGAGCGCCGCTACCGCGAGACCGAGTCCATGACCGTGCGCGAGGAGCTGGCCAAGTTCCTCAGCACCCAGCCCTGCCCGGACTGCCACGGCACCCGCCTGCGCCGCGAGGCGCGCCACGTCTGGGTGGGCGACAAGACGCTGCCGGCGGTCACCGCGATGCCGGTGGGCGAGGCCAGCGAATACGCCGCCGGCCTGACCCTGACCGGCCGCCGCGGCGAGATCGCGGCGAAGATTCTCAAGGAAATCCGCGAGCGCCTGCAGTTCCTGGTCAACGTCGGCCTCGACTACCTGACCCTCGACCGCAGCGCCGACACCCTGTCCGGCGGCGAGGCCCAGCGCATCCGCCTGGCCAGCCAGATCGGCGCGGGCCTGGTGGGGGTGATGTACATCCTCGACGAGCCCTCCATCGGCCTGCACCAGCGCGACAACGAACGCCTGCTGGCCACCCTCACCCACCTGCGCAACCTGGGCAACACGGTGATAGTGGTGGAGCACGACGAGGACGCCATCCGCCTCGCCGACTACGTGGTCGACATCGGCCCCGGCGCCGGCGTGCATGGCGGGCAGATCGTCGCCGAAGGCACGCCCGAGCAGGTCATGAGCCACCCGGACTCGGTGACCGGCAAGTACCTCTCCGGCCGCCAGAAGATCGTGGTGCCGGCGCAGCGCACGCCGCGCAACAAGAAGCAGTTGCTCAAGCTCAAGGGCGCGCGCGGCAACAACCTGCGCAACGTCAACCTGGAGCTCCCGGTCGGCCTGTTCACCTGCGTCACCGGCGTGTCCGGCTCGGGCAAGTCGACGCTGATCAACAACACCCTGTTCCCGATCACCGCCACCGCGCTGAACGGCGCCACCAGCCTGGAAGTCGCGCCCTACGACTCCTTCGACGGCCTGCAGCACCTGGACAAGGTCGTGGACATCGACCAGAGCCCGATCGGTCGCACGCCACGCTCCAACCCGGCGACCTACACCGGCCTGTTCACCCCGATCCGCGAGCTGTTCGCCGGGGTGCCGGAAGCCCGCTCCCGTGGCTACGGCCCGGGGCGCTTCTCGTTCAACGTCAAGGGCGGCCGCTGCGAGGCCTGCCAGGGCGACGGCGTGATCAAGGTGGAGATGCACTTCCTGCCGGATATCTACGTGCCCTGCGACGTCTGCAAGGGCAAGCGCTACAACCGCGAGACGCTGGAGATCCGCTACAAGGGCAAGAGCATCACCGAGGTGCTGGACATGACCATCGAGGACGCCCGCGCGTTCTTCGACGCCGTGCCGGCCATCGCCCGCAAGCTGCAGACGCTGATCGACGTGGGCCTGTCGTACATCAAGCTGGGGCAGAGCGCGACCACCCTGTCCGGCGGCGAGGCGCAGCGGGTGAAGCTGTCCCGCGAGCTATCCAAGCGCGACACCGGCAAGACCCTGTACATCCTCGACGAACCGACCACCGGCCTGCACTTCGCGGACATCCAGCAACTGCTCGACGTGCTGCACCGCCTGCGCGACCACGGCAACACGGTGGTGGTGATCGAGCACAACCTGGACGTGATCAAGACCGCCGACTGGCTGGTCGACCTCGGCCCCGAGGGCGGCTCCAAGGGCGGCCAGATCATCGCCAGCGGCACGCCGGAGCAGGTGGCGGAGATGGAAGCGTCGCACACCGGGCGCTTCCTCAAGCCACTGCTGGAGCGCGATCGGGCCTGACTGCTGAAAGGGGCTGTCCGTGCCCCCGGGCGTCCGGGGGGCCAGTGAGTCCACATGGCAATGTCATAGCCTGGGCGGCGTAGGAGCGAGCGTAGCTTTTCGTAGGATGGCGTTGAGCGAAGCGATACCCATCACCGATGGCCGCATGGGTTTCGCAAGCTCAACCCATCCTACGAAAAGCACCTCGAAGCAGCCGGCAACCCACATGAAAATGCCGCTTCCCCGTAAAAGGGAAACGGCATTTTCTTTCAAGTGGCCACTGCTACCGCCAAAGCGGCGCCTTTTCTTCCCAGCCCAAGAACATCAGGCCAGATCGAAGCGGTCCAGGTTCATCACCTTGGTCCAGGCGGCGACGAAGTCCTTCACGAACTTCTCCTTGGCATCGCTGCTGGCGTAGACCTCGGCCAGCGCACGCAGCACCGAGTGCGAACCAAAGATCAGGTCGGCACGGGTAGCGGTCCACTTCAGCTCGCCGCCCTTGCGGGCCCGGCCCTCGAAGACCTCCGCGGAGCCGTCCACCGGCGCCCAGACGGTCCCCATGTCCAGCAGGTTGACGAAGAAGTCGTTGCTGAGCACGCCGGGCCGGTCGGTGAACACGCCATGGGCGCTACCGTCGTAGTTGGCCCCCAGCATGCGCAGGCCGCCGACGAGCACGGTCATTTCCGGAGCGGTCAGGGTCAGCAACTGGGCCTTGTCGACCAGCAGTGCCTCGGTGGACGCGCCGGGATTGGCGCTCTTGTAGTTGCGGAAGCCATCGGCGATGGGTTCGAGCACCTCGAAGGACTCGACGTCGGTCTGGTCCTGGCGGGCATCCGCGCGGCCCGGAGCGAAGGGCACCTCGATGTTCACGCCGGCAGCCTTGGCGGCCTGCTCGACACCCACGTTACCGGCCAGCACGATCACGTCGGCCAGCGAGGCCTTGCCGGAGAACCGCTGGATCTCGTCGAGCTTGGCCAATACCTTGGCGAGCTGCTGCGGATTGTTGACCTCCCAATCCTTCTGCGGCGCCAGGCGAATGCGCGCGCCATTGGCACCGCCGCGCTTGTCGCCACCGCGGAAGGTGGAGGCCGAGGCCCAGGCGGTGGACACCAGCTCGGCGATCGACAGGCCGGACTCGGCGATCTTCGCCTTCAGGTCGGCGATGTCCGCGGCGCTCGGGTTGTGCGTGGCCGGCGGCAGCGGGTCCTGCCAGATCAGGTCTTCCTTCGGTACTTCCGGGCCGAGGTAGCGGGCCTTCGGCCCCATGTCGCGGTGGGTCAGCTTGAACCAGGCGCGGGCGAACGCATCGGCGAAGGCCTGCGGGTCATCGAGGAAGCGCTTGGAGATTTTCCCGAATTCCGGGTCGAAGCGCAGCGTCAGGTCGGTGGTGAGCATGGTGGGCTTGCGCTTCTTCGACGGATCGAAGGGATCAGGAATGATCTCCGGCGCATCCTTGGCGACCCACTGGATGGCCCCGGCGGGCGAGCGGGTCTGTTCCCATTCGTACTTGAACAGGTTCTCGAAGAAGAAGTTGCTCCACTGGGTGGGCGTTTGCGTCCATACCACCTCGATGCCGGAGGTGATGGCGTCGGCGCCGACGCCGGAGCCATAGCTGCTGGCCCAGCCCAGGCCCTGCTGCTCGAGGGGGGCGTCTTCCGGGGGAGCGCCGACGTGGTCCGCCGAGCCGGCACCGTGGGTCTTGCCGAGGGTATGGCCACCGGCGATCAGGGCAACGATCTCTTCGTCGTTCATCGCCATATTGCCGAAGGTCGCACGGATGGCGGGCGCGGCCGACAACGGGTCACCGCTGGCATTGGGGCCTTCGGGGTTCACATAGATCAGACCCATCTCGGTGGCCGCCAGGGGGTTCTTGGCCAGGGCCTCGGGGTCGCGGTGGACGAGCCAGGTCTTCTCGTCGCCCCAGTTGACGTCGTTGTCCGGCTCCCATACGTCTTCGCGGCCGGCGCCGAAGCCGAAGGTACGGAACCCCATGCTTTCCAGAGCCACGTTGCCGGCGAGCACCATCAGGTCGCCCCAGGAGATCTTCTGGCCGTATTTCTGCTTGATCGGCCACAGCAGGCGCCGCGCCTTGTCCAGGCTGACGTTGTCCGGCCAGGAGTTCAGCGGGGCGAAGCGCTGTTGGGCGCGGCCCACGCCGCCGCGGCCATCGGCGATACGGTAGGTCCCGGCGGCGTGCCAGGCCATGCGGATCATCAGGCCACCGTAGTGGCCCCAGTCGGCCGGCCACCATTCCTGGGAGTCGGTCATCATGTGCTTCAGGTCGGCCTTCAGGGCCGAGTAGTCGAGTTTCTTGAACTCGTCGCGGTAGTTGAACTTCTCACCCAACGGGTTGGATCTTTCCGAATGCTGGTTCAGTAGGTCCAACTTCAGTTGATTCGGCCACCAGTCCTCGTTGGTAGTACCGCCACCAGCAACATAATGGAACGGGCATTTCGATTCATTCGACATTGCTTTCTCCTTTGTCCTCATCGGGTCGGTCTGGTCGACAGCTGCCGACGGTGGATTAAGACTAGTACCGCTCCGCTGGGGGGACCAATTTATGAAAAGCAACGGCACGATAGTTTTTGTCTCTTAGCAGAACCGTGCGCGATAGCCTCCCGAACAACGGAAATACAGCACCGGAATCCTCCCCCTGGCGCGCCTGGTGGAAACAAAAAAGCCCCTGCGACCGATAGGCGCGAGGGGCTTCTTTCATTGCAGACGAAACCTCATATCTGCGACTGCAGGTAGTTCTCCAGGCCCATCTTGGCGATCAGCCCGAGTTGCTGCTCCAGCCAGTAGGCGTGGTCTTCCTCGGTGTCGGCCAACTGGACCTTGAGCATGTCGCGGCTGACGAAGTCCTTGTGCTGTTCGCACAGCGCGATGCCCTTGGCCAGGGCAGCACGCACCTGGCGCTCCAGCTTGAGGTCGGCTTCGAGCATTTCCGGCACGGTACGGCCCGGGTGGATATCGTCGGGACGCATGCGCGGCGTGCCCTCCAGCAACAGGATGCGGCGGATCAGGGCGTCGGCGTGCTGGGTTTCCTCTTCCATCTCGTGGTTGAGGCGCTCGTAGAGCTTGGCGAAGCCCCAGTCCTCGTACATGCGCGAGTGGATGAAGTACTGGTCGCGCGCGGCCAGCTCGCCGGTCAGCAGGGTATTGAGGTAGTCGATTACTTCAGCATGGCCTTGCATCAGTCAGCTCCATGAGTCCGGTGAATAATTGAAGAGAATTTGGTCCTCGACGACCATGACCCGCATCAATTCGAGGATAGTCCCGCCGGCGCGAGAGTGCCTTGCAAGACGCGCGGATCCTGGGCCGAAGGGAACGAGATACATTTCCAGCGGGCAATAAAAAACCGGGCCTGAGCCCGGTTTTTCATGAGTGGCGTTCGCCTTACTCAGCAGCTTCGACCGCTTCGCCGCCGACAGCACGATCAACCAGCTCGACGTACGCCATGGGGGCGTTGTCGCCAGCGCGGAAACCGCACTTGAGGATGCGCAGGTAGCCGCCCGGACGGTTGGCGTAGCGCTTGCCCAGCTCGTTAAACAGCTTGCCTACGGCAGCCTTCGAACGGGTACGGTCGAAAGCCAGACGACGGTTGGCGACGCTGTCTTCCTTGGCCAGGGTGATCAGCGGCTCGGCAACGCGACGCAGTTCCTTGGCCTTGGGCAGGGTGGTTTTGATCAGTTCGTGTTCGAACAGCGACACAGCCATGTTCTGGAACATAGCCTTGCGGTGCGCGCTGGTGCGGCTCAGGTGACGACCACTTTTACGATGGCGCATGGTTCAATTCCTTTCCAAACTTTACGTTCGGTAGCTACGACGATCAGGCAGTAGCCTTGTCGTCTTTCTTAAGACTTGCCGGCGGCCAGTTGTCGAGGCGCATACCGAGGGACAGACCGCGAGAGGCCAGAACGTCCTTGATTTCGGTCAGGGACTTCTTGCCCAGGTTCGGAGTTTTCAGCAGCTCTACTTCGGTGCGCTGGATCAGGTCACCGATGTAGTAGATGTTCTCCGCCTTCAGGCAGTTGGCCGAACGAACGGTCAGCTCCAGGTCATCGACCGGACGCAGCAGGATCGGATCGATCTCGTCTTCCTGCTCTTCAACGACGGGTTCGCTGTCGCCCTTGAGGTCCACGAACGCTGCCAGCTGCTGTTGCAGGATGGTAGCGGCGCGACGGATAGCCTCTTCGGGGTCCAGGGTGCCGTTGGTTTCCAGATCGAGGACCAGCTTGTCCAGGTTGGTACGCTGTTCGACACGGGCGTTCTCGACCACGTAGGCAACACGACGCACGGGGCTGAACGAGGCGTCGAGCTGCAGACGGCCGATGCTGCGGCTTTCGTCTTCATCGCTCGAGCGGGCATCAGCCGGCTCGTAGCCACGGCCACGAGCGACTTTCAGCTTCATGTTCAGCGCGCCGTTATCGGCCAGGTGGGCGATAACATGGTCACCGTTGACGATCTCGACATCATGATCCAGCTGAATATCGGCAGCGGTCACCACACCCGAGCCCTTTTTCGCCAGGGTCAGCGTCACTTCGTCACGGCCGTGCAGCTTGATGGCCAGACCTTTCAGGTTGAGCAGGATTTCGATGACGTCTTCCTGAACACCTTCGATCGCCGAGTACTCGTGGAGTACGCCGTCGATCTCGGCCTCGACCACTGCACAGCCAGGCATGGAGGACAACAGGATGCGACGCAGCGCGTTGCCCAGGGTATGGCCGAAGCCACGCTCGAGAGGCTCGAGCGTGATCTTGGCGCGGGTTTGGCTGACCACCTGCACATCGATGTGGCGGGGGGTCAGGAACTCATTTACCGAACTCTGCATGGATGCACCTATTTTCTAGCCCTTACTTGGAGTAGAGCTCGACAATCAGGTTTTCGTTGATGTCGGCGGACAGGTCGGCACGAGCCGGAACGCTCTTGAAGGTACCGGCCTTCTTGTCGGTGTCCACTTCGACCCACTCAACGCGACCGCGCTGGGCGCACAGTTCGAGGGCTTGAGCGATACGCAGCTGGTTCTTCGATTTCTCGCGAACAGCAACGACGTCGCCGGCCTTCACCTGATAGGACGGGATGTTGACGGTCTGACCGTTCACGCTGATGGTCTTGTGGGACACCAGCTGACGGGATTCCGAACGGGTGGAACCGAAGCCCATACGATAGACGACGTTGTCCAGACGGCATTCCAGCAGTTGCAGCAGGTTCTCACCAGTGGAGCCCTTGCGGCGGGAAGCCTCTTGGTAGTAGCCACGGAACTGACGCTCCAGCACGCCGTAGATGCGGCGGACTTTCTGCTTCTCACGCAGCTGCAGACCGTAGTCGGACAGACGGCCACGGCGAGCGCCGTGCTGGCCAGGAACCTGTTCGGCCTTGCACTTGGAGTCGAGCGCGCGAGCGCCGCTCTTCAGGAACAGGTCGGTGCCTTCACGGCGAGACAGTTTGCATTTGGGACCAATGTAACGAGCCATTTCTCACTGTCTCCTATTACACGCGACGCTTTTTCGGCGGGCGGCAGCCGTTGTGCGGGATCGGGGTTACGTCGGTGATGCTGGCGATCTTGTAACCGCAGGCATTCAGCGCACGAACAGCCGATTCGCGACCCGGGCCCGGGCCTTTGACGTTGACGTCAAGGTTCTTCAGACCGTATTCCAGAGCAGCCTGGCCGGCACGCTCGGCCGCTACCTGGGCAGCGAACGGGGTGCTCTTACGCGAGCCGCGGAAGCCCGAACCACCGGAAGTGGCCCAGGACAGGGCGTTGCCCTGACGGTCGGTGATGGTAACGATGGTGTTGTTGAAGGACGCGTGGATATGCGCGATCCCGTCAACCACCGTCTTTTTGACTTTCTTGCGAGGACGAGCAGCAGGTTTTGCCATGACTATATTCCTAAGCGATTACTTGCGGATCGGCTTACGCGGGCCCTTGCGGGTGCGCGCGTTGGTCTTGGTACGCTGACCGCGAACCGGCAGACCGCGACGATGACGCAGACCGCGGTAGCAACCGAGGTCCATCAGACGCTTGATGTTCATGTTGATTTCGCGGCGCAGGTCACCTTCGGTGGTCAGCTTGGCCACCTCGTTGCGCAGCGAATCGATCTGCTCTTCGCTCAGGTCCTTGATCTTCACTACCGGGCTGATGCCCGTGGCAGCGCAGATGCTCTGTGCGGTGGTGCGACCTACACCATAGATGTAGGTCAGCGAGATAACAGTGTGCTTGTTATCCGGAATGTTTACGCCTGCAATACGGGCCATTCAGAAAAACTCCAATTGACAGCTACCCGGCGCCCAGGAAGCCAAGAAAGGGCGCGGATATTAGCGCTGTAATAACAAATAATCAACCCGGCAGCGCACTAGCTGCCGGGCTATAACGCGTGGATCACACTCAGCCTTGGCGCTGCTTGTGACGCGGCTCCGCGCTGCAGATCACGCGAACGACGCCTTCGCGACGGATGATCTTGCAGTTGCGGCACAGCTTCTTAACCGATGCACGAACTTTCATCAGTGACTCCTACTAACCTTACGGGCCGGTCAGCGCAGCATGCTGCTGCCGCCATAACCCTTCAGGTTGGCTTTCTTCATGAGGGATTCGTACTGGTGAGAAACGAGGTGCGATTGTACTTGGGCCATAAAGTCCATCACAACCACGACCACGATCAGCAACGAGGTCCCGCCGAGGTAGAACGGAACGTGGGCAGCCACCACCAGGAACTGGGGCAACAGGCACACCGCCGTCATGTACAGGGCACCGAACATGGTCAAACGGGTCAGCACGCCATCGATGTAGCGAGCGGACTGTTCGCCCGGACGAATACCCGGAATAAATGCACCGGACTTCTTGAGGTTTTCCGCCACGTCCTTGGGATTGAACATCAGCGCTGTGTAGAAGAAGCAGAAGAAGATGATCCCTGCACTAAACAGCAGAATGTTCAGCGGCTGCCCCGGAGCGATCGCTTGCGCGACGTCCTGCAGCCAACCCAGGCCCTCCGACTGACCGAACCAGGCGCCCAGGGACGCCGGGAACAGCAGGATGCTGCTGGCGAAGATGGCCGGGATCACGCCCGCCATGTTCACTTTCAGCGGCAGATGGCTGGTCTGCGCGGCAAACACCTTGCGACCTTGCTGGCGCTTGGCGTAATGCACGGCGATGCGGCGCTGACCGCGCTCGATGAACACCACGAACGCGATGATCGCGACGGCCAGCAGGCCTACGGCGATCAGGGCGAAGATGTTGATGTCACCTTGACGGGCGGACTCGAAGGACTGCCCGATGGCGCGCGGCAGGCCGGCGACGATCCCGGAGAAGATCAGCATGGAGATACCATTGCCGACGCCCCGCTCGGTGATCTGCTCGCCCAGCCACATCATGAACAGCGCACCCGCCACGAAGGTGGTGACTGCCACGAAGTAGAAGCCGAAGTCATTGGAGAAGGCCACGCCCTGGCTGCCCAGGCCAACGGCCATGCCGATGGCCTGGACGAGCGCCAGGACGAGCGTTGCGTAGCGGGTGTACTGGCTGATCTTGCGACGCCCAGACTCACCCTCTTTCTTCAACTGCTCCAGCTGCGGGCTGATAGCGGTCATGAGCTGCATGATGATCGACGCCGAGATGTACGGCATGATCCCCAGTGCAAAGATACTCATGCGCTCCAGCGCGCCGCCGGAAAACATGTTGAAGAGGCTAAGAATGGTCCCCTCGTTCTGCCGGAACAGTGCCGCCAAGCGATCGGGGTTGATGCCCGGAACCGGGATGTGCGCACCTATCCGATAGACGATGATCGCCAGGAACAGGAAACGCAGACGTGCCCAGAGCTCGGACAGACCGCCACCGTTGCTCAGCGCAGAGAGAGCACCTTGCTTAGCCATTTAGTCCTCGATTTTGCCGCCAGCTGCTTCGATAGCCGCACGAGCGCCCTTGGTGGCGCCGATGCCTTTCAGGGTGACCGCGCGGGCAACTTCACCGGACAGCACGACTTTGACGCGCTGTACGTTGCGGTTGATCACGTTGGCATCCTTCAGGGCCTGCACGGTGACGACTTCGCCTTCGACCTTGGCCAGCTCGGAGGTACGAACCTCGGCGCGATCCAGGGCTTTCAGGGACTTGAAGCCGAACTTCGGCAGACGACGGTGCAGCGGCTGCTGGCCACCCTCGAAGCCCGGGGCGATGGTGCCGCCGGAGCGCGAGGTCTGACCTTTGTGACCACGGCCACCGGTCTTGCCCAGACCGCTACCGATGCCACGGCCCGGACGCAGCTTCTCGCGACGGGCACCCGGCGCGGAACGCAGATCGTTCAGTTGCATGGATTAACCCTCCACACGCAGCAGGTAGTAGGCCTTGTTGATCATGCCGCGGTTCTCAGGAGTGTCCTGAACTTCGACGGTATGATTGATGCGACGCAGGCCCAGGCCTTTGACGCAGGCCTTGTGATTGGCCAGACGGCCGTTCAGGCTTTTGATCAGGGTAACTTTGACAGTTGCCATGGTTAGAGAATCTCCTCGACGCTCTTGCCACGCTTGGCCGCTACCGACTCAGGGGACTGCATGTTCTTCAGGCCCTTGAAGGTGGCGTATACCACGTTGACCGGGTTGGTCGAACCGTAGCACTTGGCCAGAACGTTCTGCACACCGGCCACTTCCAGGACGGCACGCATGGCGCCGCCGGCGATGATGCCGGTACCTTCGGAAGCCGGCTGCATGTACACCTTGGAGGCGCCATGGGCGGACTTGGTCGGGTACTGCAGGGTGGTGCCGTTCAGATCCACCTGGATCATGTTGCGGCGAGCAGCTTCCATGGCCTTCTGGATGGCGGCCGGCACTTCACGCGCCTTGCCACGACCGAAGCCAACACGGCCCTTGCCATCGCCAACCACGGTCAGCGCGGTGAAGGCGAAGATACGGCCACCTTTTACGGTTTTGGCGACGCGGTTAACTTGAACCAGCTTCTCGATGTAGCCTTCGTCGCGCTTTTGATCGTTGTTTGCCATAACTTAGAACTCCAGACCGCCTTCGCGAGCGGCATCAGCCAGGGCCTTGATGCGGCCGTGGTACTTGAAGCCAGAACGGTCGAACGCCACCTGAGTGACGCCGGCAGCCTTGGCGCGTTCGGCGACCAGTTGACCAACTTTCTTGGC
The DNA here is from genome assembly GCF_001586155.1 of Pseudomonas citronellolis. Lineage (NCBI taxonomy): Bacteria > Pseudomonadati > Pseudomonadota > Gammaproteobacteria > Pseudomonadales > Pseudomonadaceae > Pseudomonas > Pseudomonas citronellolis. The sequence continues at coordinate 827,423 of NZ_CP014158.1, read as the reverse complement.
TGCGTCGACGTTGCCGGTGGCACCTTCGCGCAGTTCCTTGTCCAGGGTCGAGGCGCTGGCCAGGACCTTGCCGCCGTCGGCCGCGATGACCTGGGCGTAAATGTGCTGGGAGGAGCGGTACACGCAAAGGCGTACGGCTTCCAGCTCGCGCATCTTCAGGCGTGCCTTGCGAGCGCGACGCAGACGGGTTTCTTTCTTGACGCTCATTTGCTATGCCCTACTTCTTCTTGGCTTCTTTACGAAGTACGACTTCGTCCGAATACCGCACGCCCTTGCCTTTGTACGGCTCCGGCGGACGGAAATCGCGGATCTCCGCGGCAACCTGGCCGACCAGCTGCTTGTCGATGCCCTTGATCAGGATATCGGTCTGGCTGGGGGTTTCGGCGACGATGCCGGCGGGCAGTTCGTAATCGACCGGGTGGGAGAAGCCGAGGGCCAGGGACAGCACTTGGCCTTTGGCCTGCGCCTTGTAACCAACGCCGACCAGCTGGAGCTTGCGCTCGAAGCCCTGGCTGACGCCGATCACCATGTTGTTGACCAGGGCGCGGGTGGTACCGGCCATGGCACGGGTCTGCTGGTCGCCGTTACGGGCGGCGAAACGCAGCTCACCGTTGTCCTGGATGACTTCTACGGACGGGTGGACTTTCAGCTCGAGGGAGCCTTTGGAGCCCTTGACCGAGAGTTCCTGACCAGCCAGCTTGATTTCGACGCCGGCGGGCAGCTTGACGGGGTTCTTAGCAACGCGAGACATGCTGATTCCCCTTAGAACACAGTGCAGAGCACTTCGCCACCAACGCCAGCGGCACGGGCTGCGCGGTCGGTCATCACACCTTTGTTGGTGGAGACGATCGACACACCCAGACCACCGCGAACTTTCGGCAGCTGATCTACGGACTTGTACTGGCGCAGGCCAGGACGGCTGATTCGCTTCACTTCTTCGATGACGGGCTTGCCTTCGAAGTACTTCAGCTCGATGGACAGCTGAGGCTTGGCCTCGGCGCTGACCTGATAGTCCGCAATGTAACCTTCGTCCTTGAGGACTTTGGCTACTGCCGCCTTCAGCTTGGAAGACGGCATGCTCACGACGGTCTTCTCAGCCATCTGGGCATTACGGATGCGAGTTAGCATGTCTGCTAACGGGTCCTGCATACTCATGGGCTTAATGCTCCTGATACAAAAGATAAGCCTTCAACGATACTCACCCTCAAAACGCAGGGTGAGAAAAACCCAGGCTCAGGGGAGCCGGGTATTCTAGAGACCGCTCAAAAACGAATCAAGCCCCACGAGGGGGCTTGCTTCGCAAAGCGATCAACGGAGCCGTTGCCGGCCCCGTCTCGACCGACTTACCAGCTGGCTTTCACCAGGCCCGGTACGTCGCCGCGCATGGCGGCTTCACGCAGCTTGTTACGGCTCAGGCCGAACTTGCGGTAGAAGCCGTGCGGACGACCGGTCAGGCGGCAACGGTTACGCAGGCGGCTGGCGCTCGCGTCACGCGGTTGCTTCTGCAGGGCGACCTGCGCATTCCAACGCTCTTCCTGGGAGGAGTTCGGATTAGCGATGATCGCTTTCAGCTCGGCACGCTTCTGGGCGTACTTGGCTACCGTGCGCTGACGCTTCAGCTCACGGTTTTTCATGCTCTCTTTGGCCATGTTCCTACTCCAATCAGTTGCGGAACGGGAAGTTGAAGGCGCGCAGCAGAGCGCGACCTTCATCGTCCGTACGGGCGGTGGTGGTCAGAGTGATGTCCATGCCGCGCAGAGCATCGATCTTGTCGTAATCGATTTCCGGGAAGATGATCTGCTCTTTCACGCCCATGCTGTAGTTGCCGCGGCCATCGAAGGACTTGGCATTCAGGCCGCGGAAGTCACGCACGCGCGGCAGGGAGATGGAGAGCAGGCGGTCCAGGAATTCGTACATGCGGTCGCCACGCAGGGTGACCTTCACGCCGATCGGCCAGCCTTCACGGATCTTGAAGCCGGCGATGGACTTACGAGCGTAAGTCACGACCGGCTTCTGGCCTGCGATCTTTTCCAGATCGGCCACGGCGCTCTCGATGACTTTCTTGTCACCGACAGCTTCGCCAAGACCCATGTTCAGGGTGATTTTGGTAACGCGCGGAACTTCCATCACGTTCGCCAGCTGAAGCTCTTGCTTCAGCTTGGGCGCGATTTCCTTCCGGTACAGTTCTTTCAATCGTGCCATGGTATCTACCTACTCCCTCAAGCCTGGACCGGTTTCTGGGTCGACTTGAAGACACGAACCTTCTTACCGTCTTCTACCTTGAAGCCAACGCGGTCAGCCTTGCTGGTTTCCGGGTTGAAGATGGCGACGTTGGAGACGTGCAGAGGCGCCTCCTTCTCGACGATCCCGCCTTGCTGGTTGAGCATGGGGTTGGGCTTGGTGTGGCGCTTGATCAGGTTCACACCGCCGACGACCAGACGGTCGTCAGCGAGAACTTTCAGCACCTTGCCACGCTTGCCCTTGTCCTTGCCGGCAATGACGATGACTTCGTCGTCACGACGAATTTTTTGCATGACGGCTACTCCTTACAGCACTTCAGGGGCGAGCGAGACGATCTTCATGAACTTCTCGGTACGAAGTTCACGAGTCACGGGCCCGAAGATACGGGTGCCGATCGGCTCCTGCTTGTTGTTCAGCAGGACGGCGGCGTTACCGTCGAAGCGGATGATGGAGCCGTCGGTGCGACGAACGCCGTGCTTGGTACGAACGACCACGGCAGTCATGACCTGGCCTTTCTTCACCTTGCCGCGCGGAATCGCTTCCTTGACGGTGACTTTGATGATGTCGCCAATGCCGGCGTAGCGACGGTGGGAACCGCCGAGCACCTTGATGCACATTACGCGACGCGCGCCGCTGTTATCAGCGACATCGAGCATGGATTGAGTCTGAATCATTATCTATCTCCGACCCTTAGACTTCCACTGCGCGCTCGACGATATCAACCAGGGTCCAGGCCTTGGTCTTGGCCAGCGGACGGGTTTCGCGAATGGTGACCAGGTCACCAATGCGGCACTGATTGGTTTCGTCGTGGGCGTGCAGCTTGGTCGAACGCTTCACGTATTTGCCGTAGATCGGGTGCTTGACGCGACGCTCGATCAGAACGGTGACGGTCTTGTCCATCTTGTCGCTGACGACGCGGCCGGTCAGCGTACGGACGGTTTTCTGAGCTTCAGCCATGTTCACTTACCTGCTTGCTGATTGAGCACAGTTTTGACGCGAGCGATGTCGCGCTTCACCTGCGAGAGCAGGTGGGACTGCGCCAACTGGCCAGTTGCTTTCTGCATACGCAGATTGAACTGGTCGCGCAGCAGGCCGAGCAGTTGCTCGTTCAGCTGCTCCACGGATTTCTCACGAAGTTCATTCGCTTTCATCACATCACCGTCCGCTTAACAAAGGAGGTGGCGAGCGGCAGCTTTGCAGCAGCCAGGGCGAATGCCTCACGCGCCAGCTCTTCGGATACACCCTCGATCTCGTACAGGACCTTGCCCGGTTGAATCTGGGCTACCCAGTACTCGACGCCGCCCTTACCTTTACCCATACGAACTTCGAGGGGCTTCTTGGTAACCGGCTTGTCGGGGAATACGCGGATCCAGATCTTGCCGCCACGTTTTACGTGACGGGTCAGCGCACGACGTGCGGACTCGATCTGACGCGCGGTGAGACGGCCACGGCTGGTCGCCTTGAGGGCGAACTCGCCGAAGCTGACTTTGCTACCGCGATGAGCCAGGCCACGGTTGTGACCGGTCATTTGCTTGCGGAACTTCGTACGCTTAGGTTGCAGCATTTGCGTACTCCTTACTTAGCAGCTTTTTTACGAGGAGCGGGCGCTACCGGCTTGAGCTCTTCCTGGCGGCCACCGATGACCTCGCCTTTGAAGATCCAAACCTTGACACCGATCACACCGTAGGTGGTGTGCGCTTCGTAGGTGGCATAGTCGATATCGGCACGCAGGGTGTGCAGGGGCACACGACCTTCGCGATACCATTCGGTACGAGCAATTTCAGCGCCGCCCAAACGACCGCTCACCTGGATCTTGATGCCCTTGGCACCAATACGCATGGCGTTCTGCACGGCGCGCTTCATGGCGCGACGGAACATGACGCGGCGTTCCAGCTGCTGAGCTACGCTCTGCGCAACCAGCATGCTATCGAGTTCCGGCTTGCGGATTTCCTCGATGTTGATGTGCACGGGCACACCCATTTGCTTGGTCAGGTCCTGACGCAGCTTCTCAACATCTTCACCTTTCTTGCCGATCACGATACCGGGACGGGCGGTGTGGATGGTGATACGTGCGGTTTGAGCCGGGCGATGGATATCGATACGGCTTACGGACGCGCTTTTTAGTTTGTCTTGGAGGTACTCACGGACCTTCAGGTCGGCGAACAGATAATCGGCGTAAGTGCGCTTATCTGCGTACCAAACGGAGGTGTGCTCCTTGACGATACCCAGGCGGATGCCATTGGGATGTACTTTCTGACCCATCTGATCGACTCCGTTACTTGTCCGCAACCTTGACAGTGATATGGCAAGACCGCTTGACGATGCGATCAGCACGGCCTTTGGCGCGCGGCATGATGCGCTTGAGCGAACGACCTTCGTTGACGAAGACGGTGGAGACCTTCAGGTCGTCCACATCGGCGCCTTCGTTGTGCTCAGCGTTGGCAACAGCCGACTCCAGCACTTTCTTCATGATCTCGGCGGCTTTCTTACTGCTGAAAGCCAGGAGGTTGAGCGCTTCGCCCACCTTCTTCCCGCGGATCTGGTCGGCGACCAAGCGGGCTTTCTGGGCGGAGATACGAGCGCCCGACAGCTTAGCGGCTACTTCCATCTTCCTTACCCCTTAACGCTTGGCTTTCTTGTCCGCAGCATGCCCACGATAAGTGCGGGTAGCAGCGAACTCGCCGAGTTTGTGACCGACCATGTCTTCGTTGACCAGGACCGGCACGTGTTGACGGCCGTTGTGGACAGCGATGGTCAGACCAACCATATGCGGCAGAATCATCGAACGACGCGACCAGGTCTTGATCGGCTTACGGTCGTTCTTTTCCACCGCCACTTCGACCTTCTTCAGCAGGTGAAGATCGATAAAAGGACCTTTTTTCAGAGAACGCGGCACTGTCGTATCCCTCTATTTACTTGCGGCGACGGACGATCATGTTATCGGTACGCTTGTTCGCGCGAGTCTTCTTACCCTTGGTCTGAAGACCCCACGGCGATACCGGATGACGACCAGCAGAGGTACGACCTTCACCACCACCATGCGGGTGGTCGACCGGGTTCATGGCGACGCCACGAACGGTCGGGCGAATGCCGCGCCAGCGTTTGGCACCAGCTTTACCCAGCGAACGCAGGCTGTGCTCGGAGTTCGAGACTTCACCCAGGGTCGCACGGCAGTCAGCCAGGACTTTACGCATTTCACCGGAACGCAGACGCACGGTTACGTAAGCGCCTTCACGGGCTACCAGCTGGGCCGAGGCGCCAGCGGAGCGAACCAGCTGGGCGCCTTTGCCCGGCTTCAGCTCGATACCGTGGATGGTGCTACCAACCGGGATGTTGCGCAGCGGCATGTTGTTGCCGGGCTTGATCGGAGCGCCGATACCGGAGATCAGTTGATCGCCAGCCACCACGCCTTTGGGGGCGATGATGTAACGACGCTCACCGTCCGCGTACTTCAGCAGAGCGATGTGCGCAGTGCGGTTCGGGTCATATTCCACGCGCTCGACGATGGCAGGGATGCCATCCTTGTTGCGGCGGAAGTCGACCAGACGGTAGTGCTGCTTGTGACCACCGCCGATGTGGCGGGTGGTGATACGACCGTTGTTGTTACGGCCGCCCGACTTGGACTTCTTCTCGACCAGGCCAGCGAACGGAGCACCCTTGTGCAGGTTCTGGTTCACGACCTTGACGACGAAGCGACGACCAGCGGAAGTCGGTTTGCATTTAACGATTGCCATGATGCACCCCTTTACTCAGCGCCAGCTGCGAAATCGAGATCTTGGCCGGGCTGAAGGGCGATGTACGCCTTCTTCCAGTCGTTACGCTTGCCCAGGCCGCGAACGGTACGCTTGGTCTTGCCCTGAACGTTCAGGGTGGTGACGCGACGTACTTTCACGCCGAACAGGCTTTCGACGGCCTTCTTGATTTCCAGCTTGGTTGCATCAGTGGCAACCTTGAAAACGAATTGGCTCTTGCCGTCCGCCAGCCCCGTGGCTTTCTCGGAGATATGCGGGCCCAGCAGCACTTTGAATACGCGTTCCTGGTTCATGCCAGCAGCTCCTCGAACTTCTTCACGGCGGACACGGTGACGAGCACCTTGTCGTAGGCGATCAGGCTGACCGGGTCGGAACCCTGGACGTCGCGTACATCGACGTGCGCCAGGTTGCGCGCAGCCAGGTACAGGTTTTCATCAACGCCATCGGTGACGATCAGCACGTCTTTCAGGCCCAGGCCGTCCAGCTTGCTGACCAGACCTTTGGTTTTCGGTGCATCGACGGCGAAGTCGGCAACGACAACCAGGCGGTCCAGACGGACCAGCTCGGAGAGGATGGAGCGCAGGGCTGCGCGGTACATCTTCTTGTTGAGCTTCTGGGAGTGATCCTGCGGTTTGGCGGCGAAAGTGGTGCCGCCCCCACGCCAGATGGGGCTGCGGATGGTACCAGCGCGAGCACGACCGGTGCCCTTCTGACGCCACGGCTTCTTGCCGCCACCGGAGACTTCGGAACGAGTTTTCTGAGCACGGGTGCCCTGACGACCGCCAGCCATGTAGGCGACGACAGCCTGGTGAACCAGAGTCTCGTTGAATTCGCTGCCAAAGGTACGCTCGGAGACTTCGATAGCCTGAGCGCCGTTCACATTAAGTTGCATCTCAGCTTCCCCTCTTAACCGCGAGCCTTGGCTGCCGGACGCACGAGCACGTCACCGCCGGTAGCGCCAGGAACGGCACCCTTGACCAGCAGCAGATTACGCTCGGCATCGACACGCACGACCTCAAGGGATTGAACGGTTACACGCTCAGCACCCATGTGACCGGACATTTTCTTGCCCTTGAACACTCGACCAGGAGTCTGGCACTGGCCGATCGAACCCGGGACGCGGTGGGAAACGGAGTTACCGTGGGTATTGTCCTGACCACGGAAGTTCCAGCGCTTGATGGTACCGGCGTAGCCTTTACCCTTGGACTCGCCGGTAACGTCTACCAGCTGGCCTGCCTGGAACAGATCGACGGAGATGGAATCGCCTGCCTTGAACTCCTCTTCGCCCAGACGGAATTCCCACACGCCGCGACCGGCGGCGACATTCGCCTTGGCAAAGTGACCGGCCTGAGCCTTGGTCACGCGAGAAGCACGACGCTCGCCGGCAGTTACCTGCACAGCGCGATAGCCATCGGTCTCTTCGTTCTTGAACTGGGTGACGCGATTCGGCTCGACCTCAATGACCGTGACCGGAATGGAGACACCATCTTCGGTGAAAATGCGGGTCATGCCGCACTTACGACCGACAACACCAATTGTCATCTTAAGAACCTCTTTAGTGTACGGGGCTTTCACCCGCTATGGCCGCCCATTTCAGAGCGTTACACGACCAATGCCGAAGGCATTAGCCGAGGCTGATCTGTACTTCGACGCCAGCAGCAAGGTCGAGCTTCATCAGCGCGTCGACGGTCTTGTCGGTCGGCTGAACGATGTCGAGCACACGCTTGTGGGTACGAATTTCGTACTGGTCACGAGCGTCCTTGTTGACGTGCGGGGAAATCAGCACGGTGTAACGTTCCTTGCGGGTCGGCAGAGGAATCGGACCACGCACCTGAGCCCCAGTACGTTTCGCGGTTTCCACGATTTCCTGGGTAGACTGGTCGATCAGGCGATGGTCAAAAGCCTTCAACCGAATACGGATTTGTTGATTTTGCATTTGACCTCAGACTCCAAGTTGCCATTCCCAACGGGCGGACTCCGCCCGTTAAAAGGAGGCGCAATTGTACGGATGCCCCTGGAGGGTGTCAATATTTAACCAATCCAACGAAAAAGGGGCCCCGAAGGGCCCCTTTTCCTCATGCGCTAGATCAGTCGATTACTCGATGATCTTGGCAACCACGCCGGCGCCAACGGTACGGCCGCCTTCGCGGATAGCGAAGCGCAGGCCGTCTTCCATGGCGATCGGGGCGATCAGGGTGACGGTCATCTTGACGTTGTCACCCGGCATTACCATCTCGACGCCTTCCGGCAGCTCGCAGTTGCCGGTCACGTCGGTGGTACGGAAGTAGAACTGCGGACGGTAGCCCTTGAAGAACGGGGTGTGACGACCGCCTTCTTCCTTGGACAGCACGTACACTTCGCACTCGAACTTGGTGTGCGGCTTGATGGTGCCCGGCTTGGCCAGAACCTGGCCACGCTCTACGTCTTCACGCTTGGTGCCGCGCAGCAGGACGCCGACGTTCTCGCCAGCACGACCTTCGTCGAGCAGCTTGCGGAACATTTCAACGCCGGTGCAGGTGGTCTTGGTGGTCGGACGGATACCGACGATTTCCACTTCTTCCTGGACCTTGACGATACCGCGCTCGACACGACCGGTTACCACGGTGCCGCGGCCGGAGATCGAGAACACGTCTTCGATCGGCATCAGGAACGGCTGGTCGATGGCACGAACCGGCTCGGGGATGTAGGAGTCCAGGGTTTCTACCAGCTTGCGCACGGCGGAAACGCCCATCTCGTTGTCATCCTGGCCGTTCAGGGCCATCAGCGCGGAACCGATCACGATCGGAGTGTCGTCGCCCGGGAAGTCGTAGGTGTTCAGCAGGTCGCGAACTTCCATCTCGACCAGTTCCAGCAGCTCGGCGTCGTCAACCATGTCGGCCTTGTTCAGGAACACGACGATGTAGGGAACGCCTACCTGACGGGACAGCAGGATGTGCTCGCGGGTCTGCGGCATGGGGCCGTCGGCAGCCGAGCAAACCAGGATCGCGCCGTCCATCTGGGCAGCACCGGTGATCATGTTCTTCACGTAGTCGGCGTGGCCCGGGCAGTCTACATGAGCGTAGTGGCGTACCGGCGAGTCGTATTCGACGTGCGAAGTGTTGATGGTGATACCACGGGCTTTCTCTTCCGGCGCGTTGTCGATCTGGTCGAAGGCGCGAGCGGAGCCACCCCAGGTCTCGGAGCAGACCTTGGTCAGAGCAGCGGTCAGAGTGGTCTTACCGTGGTCAACGTGGCCGATGGTGCCAACGTTGACGTGCGGTTTGTTACGTTCAAATTTTTCCTTAGCCACGACAGTAACCTCTTAACTTAAAGGGCTGAATCAAGCTTGTTTTTTAACCAGCGCTTCGACGATGTTCGACGGAGCTTCGGCGTATTTGGAGAATTCCATGGAGTAGCTCGCGCGACCCTGGGACATGGAACGTACGTCGGTCGCATAACCGAACATCTCGCCCAGCGGAACCTCGGCACGGATAACCTTACCGGAAACCGAGTCTTCCATCCCCTGAATCAGACCGCGACGACGGTTCAGGTCGCCCATCACGTCGCCCATGTAGTCCTCAGGAGTCACCACTTCCACTTTCATGATCGGCTCGAGCACCTTGCCGCCGCCCTTCTGGGCCAGCTGCTTGGTCGCCATGGAAGCAGCGATCTTGAACGCCATCTCGTTGGAGTCGACGTCGTGGTAGGAACCATCGAACACGGTGGCCTTCAGGCCGATGAGCGGATAGCCGGCGACGACGCCGTTCTTCATCTGCTCTTCGATGCCCTTCTGGATCGCCGGGATGTATTCCTTCGGAACCACACCACCTACGACTTCGCTGGTGAACACCAGGCCTTCGGTGATGTTGCCCTTCTCGTCCACATCCGGAGTCGAGAAGCGGATCCAGCAGTGACCGAACTGACCGCGACCACCGGACTGACGAACGAACTTGCCTTCGATCTCGACGTTGTCCTTGGAGATGGTTTCGCGGTAGGAAACCTGCGGCTTGCCGATGTTGGCCTCGACGCCGAACTCGCGCTTCATGCGGTCGACGAGGATGTCCAGGTGCAGCTCACCCATACCGGAGATGATGGTCTGGCCGGTTTCTTCGTCGGTCTTGACGCGGAACGACGGGTCTTCCTGGGCCAGCTTGCCGAGGGCGATGCCCATCTTCTCCTGGTCAGCCTTGGTCTTCGGCTCGACAGCGACCGAGATGACCGGCTCCGGGAAGTCCATGCGCTCGAGGATGATCGGCTTCTCGATGTCGCACAGGGTGTCACCAGTGGTGACGTCCTTCATGCCGATCAGAGCCGCGATGTCGCCAGCGCGCACTTCCTTGATCTCGTCACGCTGGTTGGCGTGCATCTGCACCATACGACCAACGCGCTCTTTCTTGCCCTTCACGGAGTTGATGACCGACTGGCCGGACTCCAGAACGCCCGAGTAGACGCGGACGAAAGTCAGGGTACCGACGAACGGGTCGGTAGCGATCTTGAACGCCAGAGCGGAGAACGGAGCGTTGTCGTCGGCCGGACGCTCGTCGTGGATCTCGTTGTCATCGGTGCTGTCCGGGTGGACGCCCTGGATGGCCGGGATCTCGGTCGGAGCAGGCAGGAAGTCGATGACGGCGTCCAGAACCAGGGGCACGCCCTTGTTCTTGAAGGACGAACCGCAGACCGCCGGAACGATTTCGCAGGCGATGGTACGCTGGCGCAGGCCGGCCTTGATCTCTTCGATCGACAGCTCGCCGCCTTCCAGGTACTTGTTCATCAGCTCTTCGTTGGCCTCGGCAGCAGCCTCGACCATGTTGTTGCGCCATTCGTTGGCCAGGTCCAGCAGCTCGGCGGGAATCTCTTCCTCGCGGTAGCTGGTGCCCTTGTCGTCTTCGTTCCAGTAGATGGCCTTCATCTTCATCAGGTCGATCTGACCCTGGAAGTCATCTTCTGCACCGATGGCCAGCTGAACCGGGACCGGGGTGTGGCCCAGGCGGTTCTTGATCTGACCGACGACGCGCAGGAAGTTGGCGCCGGCGCGGTCCATCTTGTTCACGTAGACGATACGCGGAACGCCGTACTTGTTGGCCTGACGCCATACGGTTTCGGACTGCGGCTCAACGCCGGAGGTGCCGCAGAACACCACGACAGCACCGTCCAGTACGCGCAGAGAGCGCTCAACTTCAATGGTGAAGTCTACGTGGCCGGGGGTGTCGATGACGTTTACGCGGTATTTGTCGTACTGGCCGCGCGAACCTTCCCAGAAGGTCGTGATCGCAGCGGAGGTGATGGTGATACCACGCTCCTGCTCCTGCACCATCCAGTCGGTGGTAGCAGCGCCGTCGTGTACCTCACCCATCTTGTGGCTGAGACCTGTGTAGAACAGGATCCGCTCGGTAGTGGTGGTCTTGCCCGCGTCGACGTGGGCGCAGATACCAATGTTCCGGTAGCGGTTAATTGCTGTAGTACGAGCCATAAAGCCCTCGCAAAAGAATGGAAGCCGCGATTAGAAGCGGTAGTGGGAGAAGGCCTTGTTGGCTTCAGCCATACGGTGCACGTCTTCACGCTTCTTGACGGCGGCGCCTTTGCCTTCGGCGGCATCCAGCAGTTCGCCGGCGAGGCGCAGGGCCATGGACTTCTCGCCGCGCTTGCGGGCGTAGTCCACCAGCCAGCGCATGGCCAGGGCATTACGACGGGACGGACGTACTTCGACCGGAACCTGGTAGGTAGCACCGCCGACACGGCGGGACTTCACTTCGACCAGCGGAGCGATGGCGTCGAGAGCTTTCTCGAAGAGTTCCAGGGGGTCACCTTTACTGCGCTCTTTGACCTTGTCCAGAGCACCGTAAACGATACGCTCGGCAACGGCTTTCTTGCCGCTTTCCATCACGTGGTTCATGAACTTGGCCAGAATCTGGCTTCCGTATTTCGGATCGGCCAGGATCTCACGTTTGGCCGCTACACGACGTCTTGGCATTGATAAGCCCTCAAACGGTCTTCAGGTTAGCCCGGGACTGCAACACTTTGGTTACGCGCCCGACCTTACTCTTATCGACTCAGCAAATAGGAAAAAACGATTACTTCGGACGCTTGGCGCCGTACTTGGAACGACCCTGCTTACGGTCTTTGACACCCGAGGTGTCCAGCGAACCGCGCACGGTGTGGTAACGCACACCCGGAAGGTCCTTTACACGACCGCCACGGATCAGCACTACGCTGTGCTCTTGCAGGTTGTGACCTTCACCACCGATGTACGAAGTGACTTCGTAGCCGTTGGTCAGGCGAACACGGCATACCTTACGCAGTGCCGAGTTCGGCTTTTTCGGCGTGGTGGTGTATACGCGGGTGCATACGCCACGACGTTGCGGGCAGTTCTGCAGCGCCGGCACGTCGCTCTTGTCGACCATGCGCTTGCGCGGCTTACGCACCAGCTGGTTGATAGTTGCCATCTATAGCTCCACTGATTGTCTTACGACACTTAAACGAAATGGCAGAGCATGCGCCCTGCCAATTTTCGGGGTACAAAATACTAAAGAGCTTCCAGCACCCCGTCAAGACAAAGCCCCGGCTGTCAGGACAGCCGGGGCTTCGCTCAAGGCTTAATTGCCACTCAGGTTGAGCGCTTCGGCCAGTGCTGCTTCGGCTTCGCTGGCGCTCACGCGCTGCGGTTTGCCGAGCTCGCGCTGACGCTTGCGCTCGCTGTGATAGGCAAGGCCGGTACCCGCCGGGATCAGACGACCGACCACCACGTTTTCCTTCAGGCCGCGCAGGAAGTCGCGCTTGCCGGTGACCGCCGCCTCGGTGAGGACGCGGGTGGTCTCCTGGAAGGATGCCGCGGAGATGAACGACTCGGTCGACAGCGAGGCCTTGGTGATACCCAGCAGGACGCGCTCGTACTTGGCCGGGAACTTGTCCACGGTGGCCAGTACTTCGTTCTCTTCCAGCACCTGGACCAGTTCGACCTGGTCGCCCTTGATGAAGGAGGAGTCGCCCGACTCGGCCACTTCGACCTTGCGCAGCATCTGCCGCAGGATGGTCTCGATGTGCTTGTCGTTGATCTTCACGCCCTGCAGGCGGTACACGTCCTGGATCTCGTTGACGATGTACTTGGCCAGCGAGCTGACGCCCAGCAGACGCAGGATGTCGTGCGGGTTGCTCGGGCCGTCGGAGATGACTTCGCCGCGGTTCACCTGTTCGCCTTCGAACACGTTCAGGTGACGCCACTTCGGAATCAGCTCCTCGTACGGATCGCTACCATCGTTCGGCGTGATGACCAGGCGGCGCTTGCCCTTGGTTTCCTTGCCGAAGGAAATGGTGCCGCTGATTTCCGCCAGGATCGAAGGTTCTTTCGGACGACGAGCCTCGAACAGGTCGGCAACGCGCGGCAGACCACCGGTGATGTCGCGGGTCTTCGAGGTTTCCTGCGGGATACGTGCAACCACGTCACCCACGCGCACCTTGGCGCCGTCGGTCAGGTTGACCAGGGCGTTGGCGGGCAGGAAGTACTGCGCCGGCACGTCGGTGCCCGGCAGCAGCAGGTCCTTGCCTGCGGCGTCGATCAGCTTCACCGCCGGACGGATGTCCTTGCCGGAAGCCGGACGGTCTTTCGGATCCATCACTTCGATGTTGGTCAGACCGGTGAGTTCGTCGGTCTGGCGCTTGACGGTGATGTTCTCTTCCATGCCGGCGAAGGCAACGGTACCGTCCACTTCGGTGACGATCGGGTGGGTGTGCGGGTCCCACTTGGCGACGATGGCGCCCGGGTCGACCTTGTCACCTTCCTTCACGGAGATCACGGCGCCGTACGGCAGCTTGTAGCGCTCGCGCTCGCGACCGAAGTCGTCGGCCACGGCCAGCTCGCCGGAACGGGAAACCGCCACCAGCGCGCCGTCGGCACGCTCGACGTGCTTCAGGTTGTGCAGGCGGATGGTACCGCCGTTCTTCACCTGGACGTTGTCCACGGCGGAGGTCCGGCTGGCCGCACCACCGATGTGGAAGGTACGCATGGTCAGCTGGGTACCCGGCTCACCGATCGACTGCGCGGCGATGACGCCGACCGCTTCACCGATGTTCACCTGGTGACCACGGGCCAGATCGCGGCCGTAGCACTTGGAGCAGATGCCGTGACGGGTTTCGCAGGTGATCGGCGAACGGACCAGGACTTCGTCGACGCTCATCTGCTCGAGGAAATCGACCCACTTCTCGTCGATCAGGGTGCCGGCCGGCACGATGACGTCGTCGCCACCGGGCTTGAACACGTCGCGCGCGACCACACGGCCGAGCACGCGCTCGCCCAGCGGTTCCACCACGTCGCCGCCTTCGATGTGCGGCGACATCAGCAGGCCGTGCTCGGTGCCGCAGTCGATCTCGGTCACCACCAGGTCCTGGGCCACGTCGACCAGGCGACGGGTCAGGTAACCGGAGTTCGCGGTCTTCAGTGCGGTATCCGCCAGGCCTTTACGAGCACCGTGGGTGGAGATGAAGTACTGGAGTACGTTCAGGCCTTCACGGAAGTTCGCGGTGATGGGGGTCTCGATGATCGAGCCGTCCGGCTTGGCCATCAGGCCACGCATACCGGCCAACTGACGGATCTGGGCCGCGGAACCCCGCGCACCGGAGTCCGCCATCATGTACATGGAGTTGAAGGACTCCTGGTCGACTTCCTTGCCCTCGCGGTCGATGACCTTCTCTTTCGAGAGGTTGGCCATCATCGCCTTGGACACTTCGTCGTTGGCCTTGGACCAGAGGTCGATCACCTTGTTGTACTTCTCGCCCTGGGTTACCAGGCCGGAGGCGTACTGGGTCTCGATCTCCTTCACTTCCTCGGTGGCGGCATTGATGATGCGCGCCTTCTCGTCCGGGATGACGAAGTCGTTCACGCCGATCGAGACGCCGGAGATGGTCGAGTAGGCGAAGCCGGTGTACATCAGCTGGTCGGCGAAGATGACGGTGTCCTTCAGACCCACCACGCGGTAGCAGTGGTTGATCAGCTTGGAGATCGCCTTCTTCTTCATCGGCTGGTTGACCACGTCGTACGGCAGGCCTGCCGGTACGACCTGGAACAGCAGGGCACGGCCGACGGTAGAGTCGACGATGCGGGTGTTGGCGGTCAGGCTGCCGTCTTCGTTCTTGATCTTCTCGTTGATCCGTACTTTCACGCGGGCGTGCAGGGACACCTGGCCGCTGCGGTACGCGCGGTCGACTTCCTGCAGGTCAGCGAAGGCCATGCCCTCGCCCTTGGCGTTGATGGCTTCACGGGTCATGTAGTACAGACCCATCACCACGTCCTGCGACGGCACGATGATCGGCTCGCCGTTGGCGGGCGAGAGGATGTTGTTGGTCGACATCATCAGCGCGCGCGCTTCCAGCTGGGCCTCGAGGGTCAGCGGAACGTGGACGGCCATCTGGTCACCGTCGAAGTCGGCGTTGTACGCCGCGCACACCAGCGGGTGCAGCTGGATCGCCTTGCCTTCGATGAGCACCGGCTCGAACGCCTGGATACCCAGACGGTGCAGGGTCGGCGCACGGTTCAGCAGCACGGGGTGTTCGCGGATGACTTCGGCGAGAACGTCCCAGACCTCGGGCAGTTCGCGCTCGACCATCTTCTTCGCGGCCTTGATGGTGGTGGCCATGCCACGGGCTTCGAGCTTGCCGAAGATGAACGGCTTGAACAGCTCGAGGGCCATCTTCTTCGGCAGGCCGCACTGGTGCAGGCGCAGGGTCGGGCCGACGGTGATCACCGAACGACCGGAATAGTCCACGCGCTTGCCGAGCAGGTTCTGACGGAAGCGACCTTGCTTGCCCTTGATCATGTCGGCCAGGGACTTCAGCGGGCGCTTGTTCGAGCCGGTGATGGCGCGACCGCGGCGGCCGTTGTCCAGCAGGGCGTCGACGGCTTCCTGCAGCATGCGCTTTTCGTTGCGCACGATGATGTCCGGAGCGGCCAGGTCGAGCAGGCGCTTCAGACGGTTGTTACGGTTGATCACCCGGCGGTACAGATCGTTCAGATCCGAAGTCGCGAAGCGGCCGCCATCCAGCGGAACCAGCGGACGCAGGTCCGGCGGCAGCACCGGCAGGACGGTCAGCACCATCCACTCCGGATGGTTGCCGGAGCCCTGGAAGGCTTCCATCAGCTTCAGGCGCTTGGACAGCTTCTTGATCTTGGTTTCCGAGTTGGTCTGCGGAATCTCTTCGCGCAGGCGGCCGATCTCGTGCTCCAGGTCGATCTGGTTGAGCAGCTCGCGAACGGCCTCGGCGCCCATGCGCGCGTCGAAGTCGTCACCGAACTCTTCGAGGGCTTCGAAGTACTGCTCGTCGTTCAGCAGCTGGCCCTTCTCCAGGGTGGTCATGCCCGGGTCGATCACCACGTAGCTCTCGAAATAGAGCACGCGCTCGATGTCACGCAGGGTCATGTCCAGCAGCAGGCCGATACGGGACGGCAGGGACTTCAGGAACCAGATGTGGGCGACCGGCGAGGCCAGCTCGATGTGGCCCATGCGCTCGCGGCGCACCTTGGCCAGGGCGACTTCGACGCCGCACTTCTCGCAGATCACACCGCGGTGCTTCAGGCGCTTGTACTTACCGCACAGGCACTCGTAGTCCTTCACCGGGCCGAAGATCTTGGCGCAGAACAGGCCATCGCGCTCCGGCTTGAAGGTACGGTAGTTGATGGTCTCCGGCTTCTTAACTTCGCCGAACGACCAGGAACGAATCATCTCGGGCGAGGCCAGACCAATACGGATGGCATCGAACTCCTCGATTTGACCCTGGTTTTTCAACAGATTGAGCAAGTCTTTCAAGGCCTTTCCTCCTCACGGACCCGGTGCGGCGGCTAGCCGCCGCACCGTTTATCGTCACGTGTTATTCGGTTTCCAGTTCGATATCGATGCCGAGCGAGCGGATCTCTTTGATCAGCACGTTGAAGGACTCGGGCATGCCGGCCTCCATGCGGTGATCCCCGTCCACGATGTTCTTGTACATCTTGGTACGGCCGTTCACGTCGTCCGACTTCACGGTCAGCATTTCCTGCAGGGTGTAGGCGGCGCCGTAGGCTTCCAGCGCCCAGACCTCCATCTCCCCGAAACGCTGGCCACCGAACTGCGCCTTGCCACCCAGCGGCTGCTGGGTGACCAGGCTGTAGGAGCCGGTGGAACGTGCGTGCATCTTGTCATCGACCAGGTGGTTCAGTTTGAGCATGTACATGTAGCCGACGGTGGTCGGACGCTCGAACTGGTTGCCGGTGCGGCCGTCGAACAGGCGCATCTGGCCGCTCTCCGGCAGGTCGGCCAGCTTCAGCATGGCCTTGATCTCGCGCTCCTTGGCACCGTCGAACACCGGGGTAGCCATGGGCACGCCGCCCTTGAGGTTGTTGGCCAGAGCGACGATCTCGTTATCGGACAGCTCTTCCAGGTTCTCCTGGCGGCCACCGATCTCGTTGTAGATCTCGTTCAGGAACTGGCGCAGCTCGGCGATCTTGCGCTGCTCTTCGAGCATGCGGTTGATCTTCTCGCCCAGGCCCTTGGCCGCGAGGCCCAGGTGGGTTTCGAGGATCTGACCGACGTTCATACGCGAGGGTACGCCCAGCGGGTTCAGAACGATGTCCACCGGCGTGCCGTTGGCGTCGTGCGGCATGTCTTCGACCGGCATGATCACCGAGACCACGCCCTTGTTACCGTGGCGGCCGGCCATCTTGTCGCCCGGCTGGATGCGGCGCTTGATGGCGAGGTAGACCTTGACGATCTTCAGCACGCCCGGAGCCAGGTCGTCGCCCTGCTGCAGCTTGCGCTTCTTGTCCTCGAACTTGTCGTCGAGCATCTGACGGCGGTCGCTGAGGTAGGCCTGGGCCTTCTCCAACTGCTCGTTCAGGGCGTCTTCGGCCATGCGCAGCTTGAACCACTGGCCGCGCTCGAGACCGTCGAGGTACTCGTCGGTGATCTCGGTGCCTTTCTTCAGCGCCGGGCCGCCATCGGCGACGGCGCCGACCAGGGCCGAACGCAGACGCTCGAAGGTGGCGCCTTCGACGATGCGGAACTCCTCGTTGAGGTCCTTGCGGATCTCGTCGAGCTGCATCTTCTCGATGGACAGGGCGCGGCTGTCGCGCTCCACGCCGTCGCGGGTGAAGACCTGGACGTCGATCACGGTGCCCTTGGTGCCGGTCGGCACGCGCAGGGAGGTGTCCTTAACGTCGGACGCCTTCTCACCGAAGATCGCGCGCAGCAGCTTCTCTTCCGGAGTCAGCTGGGTCTCGCCTTTCGGGGTGACCTTGCCGACCAGGATGTCGCCGGCCTGCACTTCGGCGCCGACGTAGACGATGCCAGCTTCGTCCAGCTTGTTCAGCGCGGCCTCACCCACGTTCGGGATGTCCGCGGTGATTTCTTCTGGGCCGAGCTTGGTGTCACGGGCGACGCAGGTCAGCTCCTGGATGTGGATCGTGGTGAAACGATCCTCCTGGACCACGCGCTCGGACAGGCAGATGGAGTCTTCGAAGTTGAAGCCGTTCCAGGGCATGAACGCGACGCGCATGTTCTGGCCCAGGGCCAGTTCACCCATGTCGGTGGACGGACCGTCGGCGAGGATGTCGCCGCGGGCGATCACGTCACCCTTGCTGACCAGCGGACGCTGGTTGATGCAGGTGTTCTGGTTGGAACGGGTGTACTTGGTCAGGTTGTAGATGTCGACGCCGGCTTCACCGGTCTCGACCTCGTCATCCGCCACGCGCACCACGATACGGCTGGCGTCGACCGAGTCGATCACACCGCCGCGGCGAGCCACCACGCAGACGCCGGAGTCACGGGCGACGTTGCGCTCCATGCCGGTGCCCACCAGCGGCTTGTCGGCGCGCAGGGTCGGAACGGCCTGACGCTGCATGTTCGAACCCATGAGCGCACGGTTGGCGTCGTCGTGCTCGAGGAACGGAATCAGCGAGGCAGCGACGGAAACGACCTGCTTCGGCGATACGTCCATGAGGGTGACGTCTTCCGGCGCCTTCACGGTGAATTCGTTCAGGTGACGTACGGCGACCAGCTCGTCGATCAGGCGGCCCTTGGCGTCCAGGGTCGCGGAGGCCTGGGCGATCACGTGGTCGGCCTCTTCGATGGCGGAGAGGAACACGATCTCGTCGCTGACCAGACCTTCCTTCACCACGCGGTACGGGCTTTCCAGGAAGCCGTACTTGTTGGTGCGGGCGTAGGTCGCCAGGGAGTTGATCAGACCGATGTTCGGACCTTCGGGGGTTTCGATCGGGCACACGCGGCCGTAGTGGGTCGGGTGTACGTCACGGACCTCGAAGCCCGCGCGCTCACGGGTCAGACCGCCCGGGCCGAGTGCGGAGACACGGCGCTTGTGGGTGATCTCGGAGAGCGGGTTGTTCTGGTCCATGAACTGCGACAGCTGGCTGGAACCGAAGAACTCCTTGATCGCGGCGGCCACCGGCTTGGCGTTGATCAGGTCCTGCGGCATCAGGCCTTCGCTTTCGGCCATGGACAGACGTTCCTTGACCGCGCGCTCGACGCGCACCAGGCCAACGCGGAACTGGTTCTCGGCCATCTCGCCGACGCAGCGGACGCGACGGTTGCCCAGGTGGTCGATGTCGTCGACGATGCCCTTGCCGTTACGGATGTCGACCAGGGTGCGCAGTACGTCGACGATGTCTTCCTTGCTCAGCACGCCCGGACCTTCGATCTCGCTGCGGCCGATGCGGCGGTTGAACTTCATGCGGCCGACGGCGGACAGGTCGTAGCGTTCGGCGCTGAAGAACAGGTTGCCGAACAGGGTCTCTGCGGCTTCCTTGGTCGGCGGCTCGCCGGGACGCATCATGCGGTAGATCTCGACCAGGGCTTCCAACTGGTTGCCGGTGGAGTCGATCTTCAGCGTGTCGGAGATGAACGGACCGCAGTCGATGTCGTTGGTGTACAGGGTTTCCAGGCGCACGACCTGGGCCTTGGCGATCTTCGCCAGTACGTCGACGGTCAGCTCGGTGTTGCACTCGGCGATGATCTCGCCGGTAGCCGGGTGCACGACAGCCTTGGCCACGGTACGGCCAATGAGGTAGTCGAAGGGCACTTCCAGCTCGGTGATGCCAGCCTTTTCCAGCTGGTTGATGTGGCGCGCGGTGATACGGCGGCCCGCTTCGACGATGACCTTGCCGGCGGCATCCTTGATGTCGAAGCTGGCGATCTCGCCGCGCAGACGGTGCGGCACCAGCTCCAGACGCAGACCTTCGCCCTTGATGTGGTAGACGTTGGTCGCGTAGAAGGCATCGAGGATCTCCTCGGTGCTATAGCCCAGCGCGCGCAGCAGGACGGACGCCGGCAGCTTGCGGCGACGGTCGATACGGACGAACACGCAGTCCTTCGGATCGAATTCGAAGTCCAGCCAGGAACCGCGGTAAGGAATGATGCGCGCGGAGTACAGCAGCTTGCCGGAGCTGTGGGTCTTGCCACGGTCGTGATCGAAGAACACACCCGGGGAACGGTGCAGCTGGGAAACGATGACGCGCTCGGTACCGTTGATGATGAAGGTACCGTTCTCGGTCATCAGGGGGATTTCCCCCATGTAGACTTCCTGTTCCTTGATGTCCTTGATCGCTTTGCTCGACGACTCTTTGTCGAAGATGATCAGGCGCACTTTCACCCGCAGCGGGACGGCGAAGGTCACGCCGCGCAGCACGCACTCCTTGACGTCGAAGGCCGGCTCACCCAGGCGATAACCGACGTATTCCAGGGCAGCGTTGCCGGAATAGCTGATAATCGGGAAAACGGACTTGAAGGCCGCATGCAGACCGATGTCGCGGATCTGATCCTTGCTTGCACCTGCCTGCAGGAATTCGCGATAGGAATCCAGCTGGATGGCCAGCAAATACGGCACATCCATGACGTCCGGCAACTTGCTAAAGTCCTTGCGGATACGTTTTTTCTCAGTGTATGAGTAAGCCATCAGCGTTCCCCAGCTTGGTCACCTGCTTGTTTGGCCTCTCCCACGGGAGCAGCCGAAAAATCGTGCAAACCTGGCGTTTGCGCCACCCCTGAGGGTGGGAGTTTTCCGTTATGGGAAGGGGCCTGTCGGCACCTCACCCAGAACGGAAAAAGGCCGGTGGCAAAAAGCCACCAGCCATCAGCCTGTCGCTTGACGCTCGGGCTGTAGACGCAAGGGGCGAGCTTACTTGAGCTCGACCTTGGCGCCAGCTTCTTCCAGGGCTTTCTTGGCAGCTTCGGCCTCTTCTTTCGAAGCGCCTTCCTTGACCACGCCCGGGGCGCCGTCAACGACAGCCTTGGCTTCTTTCAGGCCCAGGCCGGTCAGTTCACGAACGACCTTGATCACGTTCACTTTCTTGTCGCCGGCTTCGGCCAGGACGATGGTGAACTCGGTCTGCTCTTCGGCAGCGGCAGCGGCAACAGCCGGGCCAGCGGCAACAGCGGCAGCAGCGGTAACGCCGAACTTCTCTTCCATCGCCTTGATCAGTTCAACGATCTGCATGACGGACATTTCGGATACGGCGTTGATGATGTCTTCGTTGGTCAGAGCCATGACTCTAATTCCTGTATTGGGTGACGGCGCTCGCGCCATCGATTAAACAAAAAAGGTTTGAAAGCGTACCGGTTGCCTTAGGCAGCGGCGGCTTCTTTCTGGTCGCGAATAGCCGCCAGAGTACGAGCCAGCTTGCTGGTGGCGCCTTGGATCACGCTCATCAGCTGTGCAACGGCTTCGTTGTAGGTCGGCAGGGTCGCCAGAACGTCGATCTGATTGGCTGCGAGGAATTGACCCTCGAACGCGGCCGCCTTGATCTCGAACTTGTCCTGACCCTTGGCGAACTCCTTGAAGATACGGGCGGCAGCGCCCGGATGTTCGTTGGAGAAAGCAATCAGGGTCGGGCCCTTGAACGTGTCGTTGAGCACTTCGAACTGAGTGCCTTCAACGGCGCGCTTGAGCAGGGTGTTACGTACGACTTTCACGTACACACCAGCTGCGCGGGCCTCTTTACGGAGTCCGGTCATTGCGCCGACGGTCACGCCACGGGCATCAGCCACGACAGCGGACAGACCGGCTTTGGCAGCCTCGTTGACTTCAGCGACGATGGCCTTCTTGTCTTCGAGTTTAATTGCCACGGGTTTACTCCTGGATGTTACCGTTTCGTCCAGCCGGAGCCGGACGGCGTTTTGGTGTCTGATCCGGTTAACGAATCGGGAGCACCATCTGCGTAGGCTTGTGGTTTAAGGCTTGCGCCGCCTACGGTCTTGGACAGCCCCCGCCAGGCAGGGACCCCAATACCTGCGGGTGATGGGCCAGGCCCACCACCCGACTTTGTCCTATCAGCCTTCCAGGGAAGCCTGATCGATCTGCAGACCCGGGCCCATGGTGGTGCTCAGGGTCACGCGCTGAACGTACACGCCCTTCGAGGAGGCGGGCTTCAGGCGCTTCAGGTCAGCCAGCAGAGCTTCGACGTTCTGCTTCAGCTTGACCGGCTCGAAATCGATCTTGCCAACGGAGGCGTGGATGATGCCGTTCTTGTCGGTACGGAAGCGAACCTGACCAGCCTTGGCGTTCTTCACGGCAGTGGCTACGTCCGGGGTCACGGTACCGACTTTCGGGTTCGGCATCAGGCCGCGCGGGCCGAGAACCTGACCCAGCTGACCGACAACGCGCATCGCGTCCGGGGAGGCGATGACCACGTCGTAGTTCAGGTCGCCGGCCTTCATCTCGGCAGCCAGCTCGTCCATACCGACCTTGTCGGCGCCTGCAGCCAGAGCGGCTTCGGCAGCCGGGCCCTGGGTGAAGACGGCAACGCGGACGCTCTTGCCGGTGCCGTTCGGCAGAACGGTGGCACCACGAACGACCTGGTCGGATTTACGCGGATCGACGCCCAGGTTGATGGCGATGTCCACGGACTCCTTGAACTTGATGGTCGACAGCTCGGCCAGCAGTTTGGCGGCGTCTTCGAAGCCGTATTGCTTGCCGGCTTCGATTTTCTCGGCGATAGCCTTTTGGCGCTTGGTCAGCTTAGCCATTACACACCCTCCACGTTGAGGCCCATGCTACGCGCGGAGCCGGCGATGGTACGCACGGCCGCATCCATGTCAGCTGCGGTCAGATCGGCCTGCTTGGTCTTGGCGATCTCTTCCAGCTGAGCACGGGTAACGGTGCCCACTTTCTGGCTGTTCGGACGGCTGGAGCCGCTGCTGATGCCAGCAGCTTTCTTCAGCAGTACCGAAGCCGGGGTGCTCTTGGTTTCGAAGGTGAAGCTGCGGTCGCTGTAAACGGTGATGATCACCGGAGTCGGCAGACCGGGCTCCATGCCCTGGGTCTTGGCGTTGAACGCCTTGCAGAACTCCATGATGTTCACGCCGTGCTGGCCCAGAGCGGGACCGACCGGCGGCGACGGGTTGGCTTGACCAGCCTTTACCTGCAGCTTGATGTAAGCCTGAATTTTCTTAGCCATGTGCTACTCCAGTTACGGGTTCTAGCGCCACAAGGGCTCCCCGGTTGCTTTCGCGTTTATCCCAAGGACGACAAAACCCCGCAGCCTATGGCTGCGGGGTGTGGGATGCATTGTGCAAGTCAGACTTTCTCGACTTGGCTGAACTCCAGCTCTACCGGGGTAGAGCGACCGAAAATGAGCACTGCGACCTGGATCCGGCTCTTTTCGTAGTTGACCTCTTCAACCACGCCATTGAAGTCCGCGAAGGGACCGTCGATGACGCGAACGGTTTCACCCGGCTCGAAGAGCGTCTTCGGCTTGGGCTTGTCGCCGCTGTCGGCGACACGACGCAGGATGGCCTCAGCCTCCTTGTCGGTGATCGGAGCCGGCTTGTCGGCGGTACCGCCGATGAAGCCCATGACGCGAGGAGTGTCCTTGACCAGGTGCCAGGTACCCTCGTTCATTTCCATCTGGACCAGCACATAGCCGGGGAAGAACTTGCGCTCGCTCTTGCGCTTCTGGCCGTTACGCATTTCCACGACTTCTTCCGTGGGAACCAGAATCTCGCCGAACTCGTCTTCCATGCCGGCCAGCTTGACCCGCTCGATCAGCGAGCGCATGACATGCTTCTCGTAACCCGAGTAGGCATGCACTACGTACCAACGCTTAGCCACGGAACACCCTTAACCTACGATCATGGAAACCAACCAACCCAGCAGGGAGTCGAGCCCCCACAGCAGCAGCGCCATAACCAGCACTACAGCGACCACGATCATGGTGGTCTGAGTCGTTTCTTGGCGAGTCGGCCATACGACCTTGCGAATCTCGGCACGCGCCTCTTTCGCCAGGGTGAAGAAGGCACGACCCTTGACGGTCTGCAGGGCCACGAAGCCAGCTACAGCCGCAAGAACCAGGATACCGAGCACGCGATAGAGGAGCGGTTGAGCGGAGTAATACTGGTTGGCGACGACGCCGACCACGACAACCACTGCGACCAAGAGCCACTTCAAGATGTCAAAACGCGACTCGTTGGCTTCTGCCTTCGCATTCATCTGCTGGGAATCCCGTTGAAGAAATGCCAAATTTCGTCGAGAAATTTGGCAGGCCAGGAGGGAATCGAACCCCCAACCTGCGGTTTTGGAGACCGCCGCTCTGCCAATTGAGCTACTGGCCTAGAACAAAGTCAGGCCGACCATTATGCCGGCCTGAGAGGGAAAGATCAATCGATTATTCGATGATCTTGGCAACCACGCCGGCGCCAACGGTACGGCCGCCTTCGCGGATAGCGAAGCGCAGGCCGTCTTCCATGGCGATCGGGGCGATCAGGGTGACGGTCATCTTGACGTTGTCACCCGGCATTACCATCTCGACGCCTTCCGGCAGCTCGCAGTTGCCGGTCACGTCGGTGGTACGGAAGTAGAACTGCGGACGGTAGCCCTTGAAGAACGGGGTGTGACGACCACCTTCTTCCTTGGACAGCACGTACACTTCGCACTCGAACTTGGTGTGCGGCTTGATGGTGCCCGGCTTGGCCAGAACCTGGCCACGCTCTACGTCTTCACGCTTGGTGCCGCGCAGCAGGACGCCGACGTTCTCGCCAGCACGACCTTCGTCGAGCAGCTTGCGGAACATTTCAACGCCGGTGCAGGTGGTCTTGGTGGTCGGACGGATGCCGACGATTTCCACTTCTTCCTGGACCTTGACGATACCGCGCTCGACACGACCGGTTACCACGGTGCCGCGGCCGGAGATCGAGAACACGTCTTCGATCGGCATCAGGAACGGCTGGTCGATGGCACGAACCGGCTCGGGGATGTAGGAGTCCAGGGTTTCCACCAGCTTGCGCACGGCGGAAACGCCCATCTCGTTGTCATCCTGGCCGTTCAGGGCCATCAGCGCGGAACCGATCACGATCGGAGTGTCGTCGCCCGGGAAGTCGTAGGTGTTCAGCAGGTCGCGAACTTCCATCTCGACCAGTTCCAGCAGCTCGGCGTCGTCAACCATGTCGGCCTTGTTCAGGAACACGACGATGTAGGGAACGCCTACCTGACGGGACAGCAGGATGTGCTCGCGAGTCTGCGGCATGGGGCCGTCGGCAGCCGAGCAAACCAGGATCGCGCCGTCCATCTGGGCAGCACCGGTGATCATGTTCTTCACGTAGTCGGCGTGGCCCGGGCAGTCTACGTGAGCGTAGTGGCGTACCGGCGAGTCGTATTCGACGTGCGAAGTGTTGATGGTGATACCACGGGCTTTCTCTTCCGGCGCGTTGTCGATCTGGTCGAAGGCGCGAGCGGAGCCACCCCAGGTCTCGGAGCAGACCTTGGTCAGAGCAGCGGTCAGAGTGGTCTTACCGTGGTCGACGTGGCCGATGGTGCCAACGTTGACGTGCGGTTT
The DNA here is from genome assembly GCF_001586155.1 of Pseudomonas citronellolis. Taxonomy (NCBI): domain Bacteria; kingdom Pseudomonadati; phylum Pseudomonadota; class Gammaproteobacteria; order Pseudomonadales; family Pseudomonadaceae; genus Pseudomonas; species Pseudomonas citronellolis. Next base: position 801,650 of record NZ_CP014158.1, on the reverse strand, counting down.
GTTACGTTCAAACTTCTCTTTAGCCATTTTGACCGTCTCCCACTAGGAATTGAGAAAGCCGTATCACCGATAAAACAAAGGCAGATACTTTCATATCTGCCTTTGTTAAGTGGAGCTCATGAGCGGATTTGAACCGCTGACCTCACCCTTACCAAGGGTGTGCTCTACCAGCTGAGCTACATGAGCAAACATAAGCAGCAAGTCTGGAGCGGGTAGCGGGAATCGAACCCGCATCATCAGCTTGGAAGGCTGAGGTTCTACCACTGAACTATACCCGCGGAGCCTGACGCTCACGCTTGAAACTGGTGGAGGGGGAAGGATTCGAACCTTCGAAGTCTGAGACGTCAGATTTACAGTCTGATCCCTTTGGCCGCTCGGGAACCCCTCCAAGTGAGGCGGCATTCTACAGTTTGCCACCGCGCTGTCAACAGTTTTTTCTTTAAAAACTTGAGCTTAGCTCTTCGACAACGACTTCGTGAAATTCCCCTTTCAGGTCCCCCCTACGAAGCGGGCGCCATTCTATGCAAACTATTCGGCGGTTGCAACGCTTTTGCATGGCATTGTTTGCCTTTGCAATTCCGGGAAGTCCACGAGCAGTTGGCGCAGCAGGCTATCGTCCGCCAGGCGCCGGCTCTCGGGAGCGATCTGCACCCAGAAATCATGACGATTGCGCCCCAGCTCCCGCACCAGGGCATCGTACCCGGCGGTCTTCAGGCGCTCGACGACCGCGTTGGCCGAATCCTCGTTCTGGAAGATCCCCAGGGAAATGCCATCGGCGAGGTCGCCCTCGGTGATGATGTAGCTGTCGATCTTGCGCGCCTGCAGCTCACGCAGTTGCCAGAGCGAAGCCTGGCGCGAGGCCAACGGCGGCAGGTAGACCCAGTAGTCGGTTCCGGCGGCGGCGTCGATCTTCTGCCGGCTCACATGCACGTCGAGACTGGTGAGGCGCTGCTCGAGCGCCTTGGCCCGGTTCTCGTCGGAGAAGGGACCGAAATAGAGGCATGCGCTCTCCTGCGCAGGCGGCGCCCCGGCCATCTCCGCCTGACGCCGCTGCGCGGACTCCGGCGACTCGCTGAGCAGGCGAATGTTCTTCTGCTCGCCGCGGTACAGGCTCAGAGGCGCGATTTCTTTCGCCCGCAAGGGCGTCTGCTGCTGATGCCAGATGAAGTAGAAGGCGTTCAGCACCAGGAGGAACAGAAAGAACCAACGCATGAGGGGTATTACTCCAGCGGGCAGGCGATGGCCAGGCCGGTAAAGACCAGGTCGGGAAGGATTCGCGCCTGGGGCAGCTCATCCCTGACCAGTTCGGCATCTCCGCCGGTGAGGAACACGGCGCAGTCGCCGCCGAGCAGCTCGCAGGCCAACTGATATTGCTCGCGCACGAAACCGCGCAGCATCAACAGGCAGCCCCGCTCCACCGCTTCCGCGGTCTCGCGCCCCGGCGAGAGCCCCTGCAAGGCTTCGCGAGCCGCCGCGTCGTCGTAACGGATACGCCGGGTATGGGTGCGCAGTTGGCTGCGCATCAACGGCATGCCCGGGCAGATATAGCCCCCCAGGTGCTGCCCGGCGGTATCCACCAGGTCGGAGGTCACCGCGGTGCCCAGATCGAGCACCAGGCACGCACCACCCGCCAATTTGTAGCCAGCCACCAGAGCCACCCAGCGATCCAGACCGAGGCGCTGGTAGTCGCGATAGCCATTGCGGACACCGGCCAGGACCTCGGCCGGCTGCGCGATGCTCGCGTCTATGCCGAAAGCCTCGCTCAACGCCTGCACGAGCGACGCCGTTTCCTGTTCGCTGCGCACGCTGACCAGACGGCAATGACGAAGCGCGAGCCCCTCGCAGCCGCGCAGCCGCTCGAGCAGCGCAGCATCGGAATCCGCGACGCCGGAGGCGACGGCCGCCAACCCGGCGGAGCGGATCACCCGCCATTTGATCAGGCTATTGCCACAGTCCAGTTCAAGAATCATCAGACAACCTCAGACTCAACTCGCCCCCGCTGAAGCGGCTTTCCACGCCATCGACCTCGAGGCGCAACGCCCCCTGCTCGTCGATCCCCAAGGCGCGACCGACGATGTGCTTGGCCGCGGTCGAAAGCACGACTTCGCGCCCCTGCCACAGGTGGAAGGACTCCCACTCCCGCTGGCTGGCCGCAAAGCCCTGCTCGCGATGACGGGCCAGGTGCCACTCCAATTCCCGGCTCAGCGCGGCGAGCAGTTCGTTGCGATCCACCGGGCGCCCCGCGGCTTCGCGCAAGGACGTCCAGGGCTGGTCGATGCCTTCCGCGGCACGCATGTTCACATTGATGCCTATGCCGATGGCCACGCTGCATAGGTCTGCAGGGTCGCCGGTCAACTCCAGGAGAATGCCGGCCAGCTTCTTGCCACCGAGCAGAATGTCGTTCGGCCACTTCAGGCCGACACCGGCGATGCCGAGCGACTGGATGGCGCGCACCACGGCAAGGCCGACGACCAGACTCAGCCCTTCCAGCTCCTTGGGCCCTCCCCTCACGGAGATGCCCAGGGTGCAATAAAGGTTGGCGCCGAACGGACTCACCCAGGCGCGCCCGCGCCGCCCCCTTCCCGCCGTCTGCCGCTCGGCCACCACGGCGAAGGGCGTGGCGGCGCCGGCATCCAGGCGGCGCATGACTTCGGCATTGGTCGAGTCGACCGAGAACAGCACGTCCAGCGGCCAGGGCGCCCGGACCTGTTGCGGATCGATGGCCATCAACGGCTCGGCCAGGCGATAGCCACGGCCGCGCACGGATTGCACCTCCAGCCCGAACTCGCTCTCCAGGCCCTGCAGGCGTTTCCAGACGGCACTACGGCTGACACCCAGCGCCGCCCCCAGCTCCTCGCCGGAATGGAATCGTCCATCGCCCAGTAGTTTCAGCAATGTCTGCATATCGCGTCCCGCCACAATAAGGCACGCATGATATAGAGGCGCTTTCCGCTTGCCTATGCACTAGCGGCGGGCGGAATGACAGGAGATGCCTTTGTAGCCCGCGATTCGCGCGCAGGGCGCGCTCCTACAGGGCGAATGGCGCAGGTGGTGCGGCGTAGGAGCGGATCTCATCCGCGAATCGCGCCGGGACCGCCGGCAATCGCGGACAAGGTCCGCTCCTACGGGTGCAGGACGTACCCTCGTAGGATGGCGTTGAGCGAAGCGATACCCATCGCCATGGCGAGGATCCATGTAGGAGCGCGCCCTGCGCGCGAATCGCGGGCAGGGCCCGCTACAGGGAGATGCACCGGCTTTTCCGCGCGCCAAAGCAAAACCCCCGACCAGCCAGGCTGATCAGGGGTTTTGGGATAGGTGCTTGACGATGACCTACTCTCACATGGGGAAACCCCACACTACCATCGGCGATGCGTCGTTTCACTGCTGAGTTCGGGATGGGATCAGGTGGTTCCAACGCTCTATGGTCGTCAAGCAATTCTTTCGGATGCTCGTGGCTTGCGCTCACGTTCACCCTGATTCGGGTATGTGACAGGTATTCTTTGCGGTTCACACGAACTTTCGGTTCGTCGACTTCACCGTCTAACACACAAATTGTTTGGGTGTTATATGGTCAAGCCTCACGGGCAATTAGTATCGGTTAGCTCAACGCCTCACAGCGCTTACACACCCGACCTATCAACGTCGTAGTCTTCGACGGCCCTTCAGGGGAATCAAGTTCCCAGTGAGATCTCATCTTGAGGCTAGTTTCCCGCTTAGATGCTTTCAGCGGTTATCTATTCCGAACATAGCTACCCGGCAGTGCCACTGGCGTGACAACCGGAACACCAGAGGTTCGTCCACTCCGGTCCTCTCGTACTAGGAGCAGCCCCTCTCAAATCTCAAACGTCCACGGCAGATAGGGACCGAACTGTCTCACGACGTTCTAAACCCAGCTCGCGTACCACTTTAAATGGCGAACAGCCATACCCTTGGGACCGGCTTCAGCCCCAGGATGTGATGAGCCGACATCGAGGTGCCAAACACCGCCGTCGATATGAACTCTTGGGCGGTATCAGCCTGTTATCCCCGGAGTACCTTTTATCCGTTGAGCGATGGCCCTTCCATACAGAACCACCGGATCACTAAGACCTACTTTCGTACCTGCTCGACGTGTCTGTCTCGCAGTCAAGCGCGCTTTTGCCTTTATACT